>CAWFZI010000001.1:0-19040 GCA_963820295.1 uncultured Acidobacteriaceae bacterium
CCACACAGAGAGCGCCGAGGGAGTCGAAGTGAAATCCTCGCCCCGGTTGGCCTTGCAAGCGGGCGTGGATGTTCTTTGCCAAAGCGGCGGCTTCGCGCAGCGCAAACTGCGCGGTCGGCGGACAGGAATTGCCGGTCTTGGCGTCCACCACGGCAGCGCAGTCGCCCAATGCCCAGACTCCGGCATGGCCTCGCACGGCCAGCGTCGCGTCCACGATCACAGCGCCACGCTTGTCTTTCTCCAGAGGCAGCGACTTGCTCAGAGGATTTGGCGCAGTTCCGGCCGTCCATACCAACGTTTCGGCGGGAATTTCCGCTTCGCTGAGGACCACCACGCCAGGGCGCGCATCGGTCAGCCGGGTATTCAGGCGGAACTCGACGCCACGTGCTTCCATGCGGCTCTGTGCGTATCGGCCAAGCGACTCGCTCAACTCAGGAAGAATGCGGTCACGCGAATGTACCAGTACGACACGCACATCTTCACGCCGCAGGTTGGGATAGTCGGCGAGAATTCCGCGCGCGAAGTCGTTCAGCGACCCCGCGAGCTCGACGCCGGCAAACCCTCCGCCGGCAATCACGAAGGTCAGTAGCGACTTGCGCACTGCGGAATTCGCTTTCGCGGTCGGCCCGCTCGAACATTTCAATGACGTGATTTCGGATGCGAATTGCGTCCACCAGGCTCTTAAAGTCGAACGCAAGCTTTTGTACGTTGGTCAGACCGAGGTAGTTGGAAACTGCCCCCAACGCGAGAACGAGCTGATCGTAAGCCAGCTCGCTGCGGCAGCTTTCATTGCCACTCATGTCGGCATCGAGGACGACGCGCCGATTCTCCAGGTCAACCGAGGCCACGCGCCCGCGTACGAACTCTGTGCGATGCAGCGTGGTGCGCAGAGGAGTGCTGATATGACTCGGCTCCAGGCTACTGCCCGCTACCTCCGCGAGCATCGGCGTGAAGAGCAGTGCATTGGTTTCGCTGACCAGGGAAATGGATACTGATGGATCTCTTGCCAGTTCCTTTTCCAGACACTCCGCCGTTTTCATTCCGGCGAATCCGCCGCCCAGAATAAGGATGCGTTTCTTCGGCGACGAAATATCAGGTTGCAGCGTTGGTTCAGGGCCGAGCAGACGCCCCGCCACGTCGTTCAACATCTGCGCCAGCAGCCCGAGAGTCACACCATAGAGCACCCATCCCACCAGAGCAGGAAAGTGCTCGCGCATTTGTTCAGCACTCCACTGCGGCGCCTGTCTTGACAGCAAGGGAAGAATGATGACGCTAAAAATTCCCCAGAGCGGCACGCCCAGGGCGCCAGCCGCCATCATGCTGTCGACATAGGCGTCAGGGGACGGCCCGGTGGTGACGGCGAAAGCGACGCCGATCGCTGCACCGAGCAGCAAGCTCCCGCCGGCGTGACCTACGGTTGCGATCAGGGCAGCCGAAGCCACACCGCCCGCCAGGGATCCGATTACAGCTCGCCGGACAAATCGTGTCATCGTGGTCTCCCGCTAAACATATGAGCTGATGGGTTCGCGCGGTCTGGAATACCAATTGAGAGTCGCGAATCGGGAAAAGTTTCGAAGCAGGGCCCCGGGTCGAATTCGTAGCGTCGTCCGTTATCGATCCTGAGATTAAGAGTCTTGCCGCCCTCGTCCGCTTCTGCACTATCTTTCTAAGGTGCGTACTCGCGCCCCAGAGCGGATTGAATTCCTCACCAAAACCTTCTGCCGCCGTCAAATGCAGGGATTACAGCGGGGAAGTCTCGCGTTTGGAAGGAGCCGAAATGGGGCGAACCGGTTTGCACAGCCATGGATGTGCGTTGTTAGTGCTTCTAGCGTCTGTCAGTCACTGTGCCGGGCAAACTATCGGGGCAGGTACAGCCGCCACCGACATCGCGCCAACTCTTGCCGCGAATGAAACAACCGTGCAGAGCGCACCCACGGATGCAAACGGCTGGGAGAAGCTTGGAACCGACTATCTTCAAGCGGGAAAATATGAGGACGCCGCCAGGGCCTTGCAGAAGGCGTTGGACAATGGATTTCCGCCACAAACAGGCAAGTACAACCTAGCATGTGCCTATGCTCGCATGGGCGATAAACAGAAGGCGATTGATCTGTTGGAATCTATCGCCGCAGTGGGTTTTCCTGCTCCGATCGCCAACGACCCTGATCTGGCGAGTCTCATCGGCGAGCCGAGGTTTCAAGCGCTTGCAAAAGCGGCGCAGCAGGCTGCCGAGCCCTGCAAGAACGCCCAAGCAAATCCCGAATACCGCCAACTCGATTTCTGGGTCGGTGAGTGGAATGTCTACAGTGGGAAACAGAAGGTCGGCGAAAGCAGCGTACGACTGATCCTGAAGGATTGCGTCGTCTTCGAGAATTGGAGTGGCTTACAGGGAGGCGACGGAAAAAGTTTCAACAAGTACGATCCGGTCGCACATAGGTGGGAGCAATTCTGGGTATCTGACAGCGGCACCACGAATTACTTCAAGGGCTCACTGGTGAACGGCCAGATGCGCTACGTCTACGAAATGCCCACACCGTCAGGGGGAACCTTGACCCGTCATCTGACTTTTTCGAAGCTACCGGATGGCAGGGTGCGGCAGTGGTCAGAACGTTCAACCGACGCCGGCAAGACATGGGTAACCGAGTACGATTTCGTTTACGTCAAAAAGCTATAGAGTTCCGAAGTAGACTTCCCGGCGATGAAGAACTTCGGTTTGGCACACGCGCCCGATGGGCTATTCCTGCAGAAACGTCTTGACCGCAATTGCCAAGCGGCAGTCCGCAAGGGCCGTCGATTCTGCAAATCGGTATCTTGCAAAATACGTAATTTGCCGTATTTACCGTGCGGGTGCGATGCGTTGGAATGGGGTGAGCCGATTGCGCCTAATGGCACCTACTAGGATCTTAATTTCGGATCACCACCCCTCCGTGCGCCGAGGTTTGCGCACCATCCTTGAAGCCGCCAAACAGTATGAGATATGCGGCGAGGCTGGAGATGGCAGTCAGACGCTGGAATTGGCGACGCGGCTCACACCGGATATCTTGATCATGGAGATCTCGATGGCTCCGCCCAACGGCCTAGCCGTGGCTGCCAAACTCCGCCAATCGGTCTCTGACATCAAGATACTACTCATCACCATGCACGATTCGGAGGAAATGTTGTGCGCGGCGGCCACGGCCGGCGCATCCGGCTATCTCTTGAAGTCGGAGGCCGAGGAACTGTTGATCGAAGCGCTGCAACGACTAGAAGAAGGCCATTGCTTCGTCAGCCCGTCATTCGACCCCGAGTTGGCTAGGCAGCTCTTTAACAGGCCACGTCCCGCTGAGTGACACTGATCGAGATAGGTGAGTTAATCGCATGACCGAACGACAGGCCGAGAAATTGTCGACCTCCTGCAAGAGATACTCCGCTAATTGATGGAACTTCATGCTTCTGTAGGAAATCCTCGTTTGCCAAGGACGACCAACTTTTATCGGATAATTCGATTGAGTGCGTGACGTCTGGCTCCAGCTGCCACGGAGCTTTTCTCTATACCACTATGTTGGTGGGCCGGAATCCTGAATCTACCTGTTCCCTTCCCATCTCCAACCCCGCCTCAAGAGCCTCCATGGCGGTCGTGAACGCTACACTCGAGTGAATCAGACTTTCGTCCAGAAGACTCTTGCTATCCTTGCTGATAGTCAAGCGGGTGGTGAACCCTCCGGTTCGCGTCTTGGGTGCTCTGACCTCGATTATGTAACCCTTGTAGGACTGCTTAACCCAGTAAATGAGATCATCATCTCCGAAACTCGTCATGACGCAATTATCGCTCCAAACGCATCGCCGTCTAAAGCTAAATTAAGACAGTGCCTTCTTGATTTGCCCAATGATCAGTTAGATAAGTGAATCACTTGTGCCGCGCCTGGGAATCGCTGGGCAAAGCTCCATTGATTCAAACGACGGGAACCGATTCGATTGCAGCGCACGGAGACATTTTATGCTGGAGTGGTCAAGGCGGTACGCTTTTTGAATGCGGGACGGAGTTATCAGCGGAAGTTGGTGGGGAACGCGCTGTTAAATCTCACAGACAGACCGAGGCAACCGAGCAGCGGCAGAGAATGCGGCGCACGCACTCCAGCGATGACCAAGTCGATGTGTGATTCAATGGCGACTGGCACGACATCCAACTATTGCGCGTTAGTCTCCAGGCCTACCGTCTTGTGATTGTCGTCACGCGATGGCTTTAGATCGAGAAGGCGCTGCTCGAGTACCCGCTGACTTCACTACCCACAACAATGTCGTCGCCCGCGAAGCGCCGCAGTTTCTTTGGGTCCGCAGTCACAGAATAGGTTTTTCTGTCCGTCTGCCTGGTTTCTCTCATCCTGTCACAACAGTCACTGGCGGAGGGGCCATAACGGTTCTCAGGGCGGCGGCAAATGCAACAAAAAGCAATTGCGCCCGAGTCCCCAAATCCCAAGGCGAATCTTTATGGAAGTTTTACGAACTCCTTAGCCGCAACTTATGGGGAGCAGTGATCGAATGAAGTGGGCGGAGATCCGCAAGGCGCGGAACTCGACGAGGTCGGCTAAATGAACATCCTGTTTCTTGTGGTTTGCGGCATGAGTCTGGTGTTCTTCGGCATCTTTTTTCTGGCATGCCACTCGGGATGCCTCCCGAAAGAAGCCTCGCAGGTCGTCAGTCGTCAAGATATCGCCTGAAAATTCATGCCGTCGACTCGAATTCAGGACGACACTCTCTCGTTCATCTTGAGAAACAGATGGCGGATTTCCTTAGCTCGCATCAACTCGCGGCTTCGCGGGACAGCTCAGCATTGGTCCAGCAGGCTCGCCGCCCGTACTGACGTTTGGCGTACAGAATGACAATTATGCGTCCTAAGAACTTTGCTGCGGTCGCTATCTGCGTTGGACTGGCGTGTGTCTGTTATGCGCAGGACGCGCCGGCTCCCAAGCCAGCAGACCAACCGCAGGCATCGACCCAGGCCGCAGCACCGGCCGAGTCCGCTGCTCCAACTGCACTCCCCACGCCTTCGATCACAGGTCCGCTGGCGGGGTCACCGCCGATCACTTTGGAAGCCGGCCCCCTGGGCAAGCTCAGCCTGAACGGTATTGTCAGCGGCTTGGGCGTGTTCCAAAGCAACTCGGTTCCGGGCAATAACGGAGCCGAAGGCAACCTGTCGAATGGACAGGTCTGGATACAGAAGACGACGGGCTGGTGGCAGTTCTACGTGCAGGCCGGCGCCTACGACATTACTGCGCTGGGATCGCCTTACATCTCCACTGAGACGGCGATGACCGACCTCTACGGGCCCGTACCGACGGCTTACTTGAAGCTTGTGCCGGGAAAGAACACCAACATCCATGATTGGTGTGCTGCCTACGTTGGTCGGTGCTGAGTACACCTTCAGTTTCCAAAACATGAACATCGAACGCGGCCTGTTGTGGAACCAGGAAAACGCGATCACGCGCGGCGTGCAGATCAACCAGACGATGGGAAAGTTCACGGCCTCGTTTAGCTGGAACGATGGCTATTATTCCAACCGTTACTCGGGGCTGAGCGGCTCGCTGACTTACACCAAAGGACCGCACAGCATAGCGTTCGTCGGCGCTGGATACCTCGGGCAGACGAACTGGACGAACCTGGCTACGCCTATACAGAACAACGGCCAGATCTATGACCTGATCTACACCTACACGAAAGAATGGCTGGATCATCCAGCCCTACATTCAATACAACGTCGTTCCCACCAATCCCGCGATCGGCGTCACCCAGGGCGCTCAGGCCTGGGGAGGTGCGATCCTGGCGAGCCGCATCTTCAAGAAAGGATGGTCGATGGCAGGGCGCTTTGAGTACATCTCGAGTTCGGGAAGTGTCGCTTCAAATTCGGTCAACCTGATGTACGGCCCGGGAAGCGCGGCCTGGTCGCTTACGGCGACTCCGACGTACCAGTACCAGAAGTTCTTCACCCGCGCCGATATTTCTTTTGTACAAGCTCTCAGCTATACGCCGGGCTTTGCCTTCGGTTCCCACGGGACGCATCGGAACCCAGACGCGCGGCGTGGTAGAGATCGGCTTTCTGTTTTGAGGGGCAAAATCGCAGGATGAAGTTTGTCGAGAGCTGTGTTTTTGGAGGCATCTTATGCAAGATCTCATTTTCGTAGCCATCACCATTGCTTTCTTCGCGCTGTCGCTGGGGTACGTTCACTTCTGCGACCGCGTGAAGTAGGGGGAACCATGCACACAGAATCAGCCATCATGATCGCGATTTGCGCCTTCATGATGATCTATCTCTTCTACGCGTTGTTGCGTCCGGAGAAATTCTGATATGACCGTTAACGGTTGGGTACAGATCGTCGTTTTTCTGCTGCTGGTGCTTGCGGTCACGAAGCCCGTGGGCGTGTTCATCACCCGCGTCTTCAATCGCGAGCGCACGTTCATGGACCCGGTATTGCGACCCATCGAACGCCTCATCTACAAGCTGTGTTTCGTGGACGAGAACCACGAGATGCGCTGGACCGAGTACGCCTTCGCCATGCTGCTGTTCAGCGTGGTGTCGATGCTGCTGCTGTATCTGATGCAGCGAGTGCAGGGCTACTTGCCGCTGAATCCGCAGAAGTTTGCGGCGGTTCCGCAAGCGCTGGCGTTCAACACCGCGGCATCGTTCACCACCAACACCAACTGGCAGAACTATGCGGGCGAAACCACCATGAGCTATCTGACGCAGATGGCCGGTCTCGCCTACCACAACTTCACTTCGGCGGCGGTCGGCATCGCGCTGGCGATCGCTTTCATCCGCGGCATCGCCCGCCGGCAGATGCAGACCATCGGAAACTTCTGGGTTGACATGGTGCGCGCGTGCCTGTGGGTGCTGTTGCCGGTCTGCATTGTCGGGGCATTGGTTCTGGTCTCACAGGGAGTCGTCCAGAACCTGAAGCCCTACGACACCGTCAAGCTGGTCGAGCCCCAGCAGGTGCAGCGCGTCGGCCAGGACGGCAAGCCCGTCGTCGATGCGCAAGGCAAGCCGGTGATGGACCCCGTCACCACGCAGACCATTGCGCAGGGCCCCGTGGCGTCGCAGGAGATCATCAAGGAACTGGGCACCAACGGCGGCGGCTTCTTCAACGCCAACAGCGCTCATCCCTTCGAGAATCCCACGCCAGTCTCCAACCTGATCGAGTTGTTCTGCATTTTCGCCATCGGTTCGGGACTCACTTACACGCTGGGACGCATGACCGGATCGCAGCGGCATGGATGGGCGGTCTGGGCGGCCATGGCCATCTTGTTCCTGGTCGGCGTGACGGTTGCCTACTGGGCCGAGGCGAAGGGGAATCCGCTGTTGCACGGCGTCGATCAGCGCGCCAGCCTGACTCAGCCGGGCGGCAACATGGAGGGCAAGGAGGTTCGCTACGGCATCGCCAACACCGCTCTCTGGGCCACCGTGACAACCGATACGAGCTGCGGCGCCATCAACGGCTGGCACGATTCGTTTATGCCGCTGGGCGGAATGGTTCCGCTGGTCAACATCATGCTGAGCGAAGTCATCTTCGGCGGCGTCGGCTCGGGGATGTACGGCATTCTGATCTACATCATCATCGCGGTGTTTATCGCCGGACTGATGGTCGGCCGCACGCCCGAGTATCTCGGCAAGAAGATTGAAGCCTTCGACGTGAAGATGGCCATGCTGGTGGCGCTGGTGTTCCCGCTGGTGATCCTGGGGTTCGCCGGAATTTCGTCGGTCTATTCATTCGGCACTTCCAGCATTCTCAATCCCGGGCCCCATGGGTTGAGCGAGGTCCTCTACCTCTTCACCTCCTCGGCAGGGAACAACGGTTCGGCCTTTGGCGGAATCAACGGAAACACCCTTTGGTACAACACGACCGGCGGTTTCACCATGCTGGTCGGGCCGCTTCCTGATGATCATCCCGATGCTGGCCATTGCGGGAAACCTGGCGCAGAAGAAGTATGTTCCGCCGTCGCTGGGGACATTTCCGGTGACCACGCCGCTCTTCACTGGCTTGTTGATCGGCGTGATTCTCATCGTCGGCGCGTTGACATTCTTCCCGGCACTCAGCTTGGGACCAATTCTTGAACACCTGCTGATGGCAGCAGGGAAGACGTTCTAAGGGGATAGCAATGGCAAGTAAGAGCTCCAAAAAAGCTGTCTGGGATGTAAAGATCGTTCGTCGCGCGATCGTGGATTCCATCGTGAAACTGGATCCGCGTCACATGATGGCTAACCCCGTCATGTTCGTGGTGGAAGTTGGAAGCGTGATTACCACGGTGCTGCTGTTCCGCGGTGGCGCAGCTTTCAAGTTCAATCTCCAGATCACGCTGTGGCTGTGGTTCACGGTGCTGTTCGCCAACTTTGCCGAAGCCATGGCGGAAGGCCGCGGCAAGGCCCAGGCCGACACGCTTGCGGAAAGCCCGCTCCGAGACGGTCGCCAACCGATTTCTGGAAGGCGGCAAGATCGAGCAAGTGCCTAGTTCGAAGCTGCGTGCTGGTGACATGGTTATCGTGTCCGCCGGCGAGATGGTCCCGTCCGACGGAGAGATCATCGAAGGGGTCGCTTCGGTGGACGAGTCGGCGATCACCGGCGAATCCGCTCCCGTCATTCGTGAGGCTGGGGGCGACCGCTCCGCGGTGACCGGCGGAACCCGTGTGCTCTCCGACCAGATCAAGGTGAAGGTAACGTCGAATCCCGGCGAGACCTTCCTCGATCGCATGATTGCGCTGGTCGAAGGCGCCGAGCGCCAGAAGACACCCAACGAGATTGCGCTGAATATTCTGTTGGCCGGTCTGACCATCATCTTTTTGCTGGCTGTCGTGACCTTGCAACCGTTCGCGATTTACTCGGGTGCGCCGCAAACGGTGTTCGTGCTGGTTTCGCTGCTGGTGTGCCTCATCCCGACGACCATTGGCGGCTTGCTGTCCGCCATCGGCATCGCCGGCATGGACCGACTGATCCAACACAACGTGCTTGCCATGTCGGGACGAGCGGTGGAGGCTGCCGGCGACGTGGACACTCTGCTGCTCGATAAGACGGGGACGATCACTCTCGGCAATCGGCAGGCAGCGGCTTTTCTTCCCGCACCGGGTGTAAGCGAAGCCGAAATGGCGGACGCTGCACAGCTCTCGTCGCTGGCCGATGAGACTCCCGAGGGGCGCTCGATCGTGGTTCTGGCCAAGGAGAATTACGGGCTGCGCGGCCGCGAGTTGTCTTCGCATGAGATGGAGTTCGTGCCGTTTCACGGCCCAGACGCGCATGTCGGGCGTGAACATGAATGGCAATCAGATTCGCAAAGGCGCGGTCGATGCCATCACCAAGTACCTCGCTTCCAACAACTGCGTCATGCCGCTGGAGGTGCAGGCCAACGTCGAAAAGATTGCGCGCTCCGGCGGAACGCCGCTGGTAGTTGCCGAACAGCATCGCGCCCTCGGCGTGATTCACCTGAAAGACATCGTCAAGGGCGGCATGAAAGAACGCTTCGACCAGTTGCGCGCCATGGGCATCAAGACCGTGATGATCACCGGCGACAACCCGCTGACTGCCGCGGCGATTGCTCGCGAGGCCGGTGTGGACGACTTCCTCGCCGAAGCCACACCCAAGGAGAAGATGGACCTGATCCGCCGCGAGCAGGCGCAAGGCAAGCTGGTGGCAATGACCGGCGACGGTACCAACGACGCTCCTGCGCTGGCGCAAGCCGATGTCGGCGTTGCCATGAACACCGGCACGCAGGCCGCCAAGGAAGCCGGCAACATGGTCGATCTCGACTCCAATCCGACGAAGTTGATCGAGGTCGTGGCCATCGGCAAGCAGTTGCTGATGACGCGCGGCTCGCTCACCACGTTTTCCATCGCCAACGATGTCGCGAAGTACTTCGCCATCATTCCGGCCATGTTTGCGGGAACGTTTCCGGTGCTGAATGCGCTCAACATCATGCAACTCAAGACTCCGCAATCGGCGATCCTGTCGGCGGTGATCTTCAACGCGGTCATCATCATCGCGCTGATTCCGCTGGCGCTGCGCGGCGTCAAGTATCGGCCCATGGGGGCCGCCGCACTGTTGCGTCGCAATCTCTGGGTCTACGGTGTGGGCGGCATCATCGTGCCCTTCATCGGAATCAAGGCGATTGACATGATCATCACCCGCGTCGGACTGGCGTAAGGACGGGCACCATGAAGCAAAATCTGAAAATCGCAATCCTGTTCACGATCGTCACCACGGTGCTGTTGGGAATCGTTTATCCCCTGGTCGTCACCGGCTTGTCGCAAGCTGATCTTCCACGACAAGGCCAATGGCCAACTGATTTCTCGCAATGGGGAAGTCGTGGGCTCGCGCATCATCGGACAGACCTTCGCCGGCGCCGGGCTACCTGCACTCGCGTCCTTCGGCGGCAGGCAATGGCTACGACGCCGCCAACTCCGGCGGCACGAATTACGGGCCTACCAACCAGAAGCTGATCGATCGCGTGAAAGCCGACACCGAGCGCCTGCAGGCGGAGAATCCAGGAGTGCCCGTCCCCGTTGATCTGGTGACGACTTCTGCCTCAGGACTCGATCCTGACCTTACGCCCGCAGGCGCCGAGTTCCAGGTTCCGCGCATTGCTCGCGAGCGCGGCCTCTCCGAGGAGCAGGTGCGCGCGATTATCGCCAAGTATTCGAGCCCGCGGCAGTTGGGGTATCTGGGAGAAGCGCGAGTCAACGTTCTGGAAGTGAATCTGGCGCTGGATGAGGCCAAGCCGATGGCGCACTGACGTAGCTCGCCGCGAGGATATCGGCGCAAATTCATCGTCCTTTCACATGAATGGCCTCCTACCCAATTGTCTGTATGCGCCGATCAGCCCATAGACTAGGAGGGCACAAGCACAGGAGCCTGCCGTTGTCGGACGCGATCATCCAAGCTCGCGCAGTCGAAAAATACTACCCCCAGCCTGACGGCAATCGCATTCAGGTCATCGCGCCGACGGACATCGACGTCACGCCGGGGAAGATCATTGCCCTCCTCGGTCCTTCGGGTTCCGGCAAGTCAACCTTGCTCACGAATCCTGACAGGTCTCTCGCAGCCGTCGTCCGGCACGGTACTGTGGCACGGCCAGCCTCTGTCCGGCCAGATTCCCAGCGTCGTCCATCGTCTTTCAGAGTTTCGCGCTCTTTCCCTGGCTGACCGTGATCGACAACGTCGAAGCGCCCCTGGTGGCGCGCGGCATGGGCGCAATGGAACGTCATAAACGTGCGCTGAGAATGATCGACACCGTCGGTCTCGATGGTTTCGAAACTGCCTATCCCAAGGAACTCTCGGGCGGAATGAAGCAACGGGTGGGCTTCGCCCGCGCACTCGTGGTCGAACCCGAAGTGCTGTTCATGGACGAACCGTTCTCGGCCTTGGATGTCTTGACCGCTGAAAACCTACGCTCCGAACTTCTGGAGCTGTGGCTCAGCAAGAAGATGCCGACTGGCTCGTGACATTTATTCCATCATGGAAGTAAACGGCTGCATACCGGATATTATTTCGGTCAGTAGCACCGGTGTTACTGTGACGGTCGACAATCGCATGTGGTTGCTCGCCTACGTGCCGAGCTCGCAGAACGCGTGAATATCACGGCGGAAAACAGTAAAGCTCTGGTGTCGTTGGTGGCGGATGACGTCCGCCGAATTGTGGGCCTGCCGACGCAACTCTTCCTGTCGCTGGACGGAATTGAGGTCTGGCGTGCTTTGCCCGTCGCCTCGCGATTTAGCTTTAGTTCTGTAATCTCCGAGAAGGATGTTCCTGAAGTGGTGCGGCGGCTTCACGAATCACTACTGCAGGACAACCCTCACTGCAGCGTAAGGGCGCTGAAGGCAAGATCCACTCCGGTGTGGTCGCTCAAATACACACCTGAAACGGCCGCAACGAAAAGCAGCTCAACTAGTTCGATGCCACATCAGCCAAGAATTACATGACCTAAAACCATAAGCTGTCAGGAAATGGCGGTTGTCGACAAAGTTCTTCCGAGAAACCACCGGCTCTCTGAGAGTTAGGCTGCAGTCAATTCAAACGAACTCGTGAAACCGGCATCCGGCTAGGTTGCACAACAGTTTGCAATGTTGCTTCGGACAAGCGAGCTGATTGTTGCTTAGCGACGAGATAATGCGGACTAGGGACGAGCCGTCAGTAGCGGTCGCCTCTCTTCGTGCTTCGAGCAACAACAGCGCGAATATAAGGAGCGGTATCATGGCCAGTCCCAAATATAGCCAGGTCTGTTTCGCTGAGGAAGGGCGATTACGCTGATGTCTCGTCCGCCGGCGCTTTGGCGACCATGCCTGCGACTGCTTCAAAAGCTCCGAAGCGAAGTCGTGGGCGGTAGCGTACCGTCTCTTGGGGTCACTCTCTAATGCGCGACAGACAATCTTCTCAAGACGCGAAGAAAGTTCAGGGTTTACGTCACGGATTGCCGGTGGATCACTCAGCAGCCGGGCATTCATGACCATCAGAGGATTGGGACCCGAGAACGGCAGTTGACCGGACAGCATCTCGTAGAGGATCACTCCTAATGCGTATAGGTCGCTACGGCGATCACTGCGTTTGCCCTCGACCTGTTCCGGGGAAATGTAATCGGGCGTTCCCATTCTCCTCGAAGCTGCAGAGAATGTCAGCAGCCTGGAAGCGCGTGTCAGGGCAATGCCGAAGTCGATAATCGTGGCTCGATCCTCTGCGTCTACCATGATGTTTTCTGGCTTCAGGTCCCTGTGAATGACGCCGCCGCGATGGATGTGTTGTAAAGCGTCGCATATGGACAGTGCAATACGGATCGCGCGATCCGTTGGCAGTTTACCCTGCTCATTCAGAATGTCGCGCAAGAGGCGGCCTTTGACCCATTTCATCACCATGTAGGCACGGCGGTGGGCCGATTCCGGCATGACCCCGACTATGCCGGGATGGTCAAACATTCGCAGGATCTTCTGCTCTCTTGTAAGAGACTGAATGAAGACGCAGTCATTCTCGAACTGTGGGTGAGGGACCTTAACAGCAACGAGCTGGGCAGTACGCATGTCGGTCGCTCGAAAGATATCGGCCATGCCCCCGCGCGCAGCAAGATTCTCGATGCGGTAGTGGTCGAGCACTTCGCCACACGGACCGGGATGATGGCCAGCGTGCGCTGGAATCGTTAATGACTCCATTCAACCTCCTGCAGGCGTCGCCAGAGACATATGAGCCGACGCTATTTGTTCCAGCTCCATTGCATACGGCTTCTGTAAAGCTCGTTGGACTTTATCCCGCCATTAAGCCCGTTTTCACGCAGCGCGATTCACTGCTGTTGTTCGTTCCTGGAGCTCAACGAGAGGCTCTGCTCGAGAGACGGGTCGGAGACGCACCCAGTAACCACTCAAACGAGGCTTTCGCTGCTTGGATATTGCAACCAGGAATCGTGCATAAAAGCCGATACCCGCAGTGCACAGCACCGTCATTAACGCGCTCACTAACATTGTTAGCTCCAGGCTGGGATTCCAGCGCCTGATAGGTTGCCCCGGAACCACTCAACCTAATTCATTGGATATGAGGTTCCGTAAGTGTCGAATAAGAGACACATAAATAATTCGTAAGGGTTGACGACGTGGCTTCACATCAACCGCTCGTACGGAAGACTCGCTGGTTGAACAAGAAAAGCGACAGTCCAGCAGAAGTTGACCGAGAGCGATCTGAGAATCATCCGCAGAATGCGTTGTTGGGACAGTTCAATTTCCAGAGGGAGCTTGGAGTGGTGGCTCGGATTCCTCGGCGGTGAAGCAACCTGGCGAATACTTACAAACTCTTTACGCACAGTTTATTCTAAATCTTACAGGCCTCGAAGTCTAATCGACTGAGCGCAGAAAGGCGCCTCAGAAGATATGTCAACCCAGGAAGTATTCGTTCAGCAGTTTGCCAGATTGTTCCAGCACTACCGCGAGCCCTCGTCCCCGGAAACCGAACAGGGAAACGGATCGTGGAACACAATTCCCGCCGCCGAACGCCATCGTTTGTTTACGGCCGCCCGGTTGGCGATCCTCGAGCTCGAAACCAATGCTCGGATGGAAGAAGATGACTCGCGCCGCTATTTCGCCAAGCCGGGAGAGGCAGAGTGGGGATGCTGACACAATTGCCGCTGACGGCAGGAGTGTGGATCGGGCGTTCTGCTTCAGTGTCAATCAACGAGAGGTTGGACCCTATCGCAGGTTGCTGTCAGGGCTAAAGCGCTTCATGGCGCGGCGCAACTCAAGGTGATTCTCCCCGACCACAAAAGTCAATTGTTCTGAGGTGGAACATGGCGAGTGCCAAACGAAATTACTTCCCAGACCTTGCCTCGAATGTCATCCGCCCCGCTCTCGTCGAAGCCATGCTGCTGACGGAGAAGCATGCCGGTGATGCCGTCTATATGGCCACACTCGCTGAAGAACTGCGTAATGTCGAGGCAAAGATCGGAGCGATGGAAGAAGCTACCCAGTTTGGGTCCGCCGCAACTGCAGCCCAGAGTGGTTCCTTCCTCTCACCTGGGGATAGGGTGGAGGCCCAATGGATTAGAACCAAGTCGCGCGAATTGGATGCTCGTCTCCGCCACATCGAGCGAACGTTCAATGACCGGCAGGGTCTCAAGATTGCTAGATCCACAGAACATTCCCCTGGGCCAGCGTCATTGGCTGCTCGCCATTCGGCTGCCTCAGAAAGAGCTGGGCCCGCTTCGCGGAAGGCACCGCGTTCCTAAGGAGACATGCGCAGAGACCCCTAATCGGAAAGTTTGTGAAGGCAAAACAAAGGTCTAATGGAGATGTTCGCGGTCTTTTCACGAGCTGCGCTTTGTTGTCCGATCGCCACGTCCGAACTCCGTTCAGACTCAAGTCCTCACTCGAATGCAAGGGCAGACTTAGCCGGATGACGCAGTGGGAGATGGATTTTCGTATGTTTCGCGCTGAGAGAAGGGTTGTCTGAACATGTCGCCACGAGCATGTCGAATGGAGACGTAGAAGGTCCCAGCGTAATTGTTCCACATCATCGAAGAGCGCTATGTCAGTGCGAAGCGTCGCGAACCTAGGGAAGAGCCGGGTACCCAGCGGCCTGAAACGTAGCTGCTCTACGCAACTGGACTCCTCACGGCGGTCATGACGCAGTGGAGGAGGGGCGGGACCCCTGAGAACTTGCCAGTCGGCACAAGCTGTGCCGGACACTGACCGAATGCATGCAGGGAGACGGGGATAAAGTACTAATCAAGACAATGTGCGACCTTCGTCTCGCCACGGTAAGACATGCGTGTGGCTTCCGAAGGGTGACATTTGCCTGGCTCGAACCGTATCCCGGCGCGACGAACTGAAAGAAGATTTGATGCTGGACCTGCCACGATTAGTTTCGCGGACGAAGTGCCACAAGCAATACAGGAAGAACGGAATTCCCACAGCGGGGATGAGGACAAGCAAGTATGCGGACATGGACAAGTTCGCCTCGGGGCTTACAGTCCAATAATGTGAGGAAAGGCCTAAAGAAGTACTGGAAAAAGCATGAAGATTTTATAAAGATTCTGCCGTGCCTCTGAGTCGATACCCAACCCAGGGTTCCGTTGTGATGTATTGTGGCTGCTCGGGATTGGGTTCCATCTTCCTTCGCAAGTTCTTCACGAACACGCGCAAGTAATCAACTTGATCTCCGTAGTCAGGTCCCCAGACAGCTTGTAGCAGTTCGCGATGCGACAAAGCTTGATTGGGATGCTGCGTCAGGTAGCGCAGGAGATCCAGTTCTTTAGGGGTAAGGTGTGTGCTCACGCCTGCTCTCTCCACAGTGCGTTCATCAAAGTCGATCAGGATCTCTCCAACGCGAACTTTCTTGGGAGATGATTGCGCACTGGGCACTCTCCTGAGGGCGGCGCGTATGCGCGCCATTAGCTCTGGCGTGCTGAACGGCTTCGTTACAAAATCGTCGGCCCCGGCATCGAGCGCGGCGACCTTGTCTTCTTCGGAATTCCTGACCGTGAGCATTATGATCGCCACATCGCTGTCCTTGCGAATGGCTCTGCATGTTGCCAGTCCGCCCATTCCGGGCATATTAATATCGAGGACGACGAGATCTGGACGCCGCTCCCGGATCCTCTCCAGAACCTCTTCCCCTGTCTTGGCTTCGTCCACTTCGTACCCTTCCGCCACCAAAGTCGTGCGCATGAACCGCCGGATTTTCGGCTGGTCATCGACAACAATGATGCGACCGGCGCTCAAGCAACCTCCAGTCGAAGGACGGGCAAAGTGATCCGGAACGTCGTCTGTCCGGGATGGCTCGAAACCGTCAATTCGCCATTGTGGGCTTGCACAATGCCATGAGTGATACTAAGCCCAAGGCCGGAACCTGGTATCTGACGCTTAACGGAGGGGCTTCGGTAGAACCTTTCAAAGATCCGCCGTTGCTCGTCAACGGGTATGCCCTTACCATAGTCCGTTACTTCGAGAGTCAACACGCCGTCCTTCACATGCGCCCCCATTTCAACCGGTGTTCCAGCTGGAGAGTACTTCAGCGCATTGTCCAGAAGTTGCCGGATGGCGAGTTTCATCAGGCGTCTATCGAACGCCATCGCCGGTAGTGGATCATTGCAGATGATCCGGACAGTACGCTCATCGATCTCAGTCTGCATGGAAGTGACCACATCCTGAAGAGTATCGTGCAGGTTTGCGATCTCCGGGTGAATATCGATCCGGGCAGTATCGAGACGTGCCATTTCAATCGCATCGTCAATTAGCTCCCGCAAGTGTTCCGCTTCCTCGTCCGCGATCGTGAGCTGTTCCGTTCTGCTCTCCATGGGCACGTCTGGGTGGGCCAGCAGTGACGTTGTTGCAGCCTTGATCAAAGTCAAAGGTGTCTTGAATTCGTGAGCCATTGCATCGATGAGGGTCGTTCTTAGCTGTTCGCTCTGCCGCGCGGCTTCGATCTGCTGGGCCAGGTCTTGCGCATCGCGCCCGTTCTAGGCCGATTGAGACAAGGTTGGCGACGCCCTGCAACACCGATTCTGGCATCCTGGGACTACGCAAGGCCATACTCGCCACCGGTTCCGATCCCCGACTGACGCCGACGACTACGTACGGTGACCGCACTTCCACAGAAACGCCGCCCGATAACGCCGCGTGCCGAAGCTCGTCCTCAATGCCCTCGGGTCCCGCGATCCCGACACAATAGAAGTCTCCTGTATGGCGTTCGTACAGCACGGCGGCCTCAACTTCAAAGATCTCCGCGAGTTTTTCGATCAGTTGCTTCGCGAAAGGAGAACTCTTGTCGATCAACAACATCGCTCGGCTGAAAGAATATAGACGCTCAAGATCTCTTTGTCGTTCGATCGCCTCCGACGCTCTGGCTTTAGCCATAGTGGACAGTCGGCTGGCAATCAGGGAGACCGCCAAGAAACTGAACAGGGCGACCCAATTTTGCGGGTCGGCGACAGTAAACGTCCCGACGGGCGGTAAGAAAAAGAAATTGAACAGGAGCGTGGCGAGTAGCGACGATACGGCCGCCTCAAGAAATCCCGAGGTACTTGCGACAATCAGGATAAGGAGCAAGTACGCGAACCCTACAGTTGTCGCGTTTACAGGAATGAGGCGATAGCACACATACGTGACGACTACAACGCCACTCAATGCGAATAGCACGCGCACCGCACGCCGACGAAGCACGCCAATTTCCTCCCGCTCGATATTCTAGGTCATCATCGCTGTGGTCGTGGGGCGTTTCTCGAGACCGCTTCAGTCGGTGATCAGAATGGAATTTGGGCAGAAGAAAGGGAGCCGTGACGACTGAGCCCGCCGCAAGAGCAGTGCTCCCAAGTGATTAGTTCTCTACGAGTCAAGCTCATGGAGCTACGCCAAAGGCTGACAGACCGCGGGTGTGGTCAAGCGCGAGACAGGCCATCGCTCAGCGTGCCAGTGTCTTCTGCACTTGGAGAGATCCGAAAGCGGCCGAATCGGCCGGCGGTGTGCGGCGAGCGCCAGGCTAACCCAAGCGAGACTCCAAGGAGCAGCAAGGGTCGGAACAACAAGTTCCAAGTACTGCACTGCATTTTGCACAACCTGATGCTGATCTTGATTTTGCGCCATGCACGACTCAGAGGAAATGTTGCACGCGGCGGCGGCGGCCGTCGCATCCGGCTATCTTCTGAAGACGGAGGAGGAGTGTATGGTTAGGAGTTTAGTTTAGTTAAGATAGTGGCATGAGGTGTGGAAAATGTGAGTCGGTAGACCAATTGCAAGAATCATGCTGGTAGTACGCTTTTGCCACTCGCAAGTTTGAGGACTTTTAGAAGGGGTTTGATCGTGAGACCCTGCACCAGTATTGAAAAGATGACCACACCATAAGTTAAATTCAAGATTTGGTCACGATAGGGGAAGTGCTGGTCAAGCTCAGGGCTAGCGCCAGAGCAAGGGCTCCGCGAAGGCCGCTCCAAACTGCCACATGCTGCCAACGAAGCGGTATGTTCTCTGCGAAACGATTGCTGAGCGAAACCAGCAAGTACACCGACACCACACGTCCCACGAGCACCGCACCGATAGCCACTACGACTGAAGTCCAATTCTGCAGAAGTTCACGCACATGAACCTCGATGCCAATCAAGAGAAACACCAGAGAATTCATGACGAACGATACGTACTCCCAGAACGACACCACTGCGGTACGGGCGCCAGGGCTCATCGCGTTCTTCGCGCCAAAGTTGCCCAGCATCAGTCCAGCAGCTGCGGTCGCGATCACACCTGACCAATGCAAGTGATAGGCAATCAAATAGCTGCCATACGCCAGAATTGTTGTGAGCGTGATTTCAATATGCGGGTTATCGAGCGCCCCTGTCATTCGACTCGCAAAGTATCCCAGGATCGATCCCAGAATTGCTCCACCGACCACCGCCCGGACATATTGCTCGACGCCCTGAAGTACGCTGAACTTTTCGGAAGCGACAGCTCCTAAACAGAATTCCAAAGAGAACGACTGCCGTCCCATCGTTGAGCAGGCTTTCTCCTTCCATGATGAGAGACAGACGCTTGTCGACTTTGAGATCCCTGAAGATAGCCAAAACAG
>CAWFZI010000002.1:0-455216 GCA_963820295.1 uncultured Acidobacteriaceae bacterium
GGCCTCCGTGACGGAGCTCTGTGAAGACGTGTCTGCTTATCGCGCCCCGTTTGTGATTGCGGCTCTTTGGGTCGCAAGGCGAGTCAGAGATTCGCTCTCTTTCACCATTTCGTGGACAGCTCGGCCTTTTTCGGCGAGCGCCCCGGTGGGGCAGGCCTGAACGCATTTGCCGCACCCCGTGCAACTCCGCGCTTCTCCCCAGTTCTCTTTCAGATCGCTCACGATGCGCGAATGGATCCCGCGCGATGCAACCTCCCACACGTTCGCCCCTTCCAACTCTGCGCAGACTCTGACGCAGCGCGTACACAGGATGCAGCGATTGTGGTCGAGCACGAAGCGTGGATTGGTCATATCGACCGGAAGGCGGGGGTTGTTGTATGAGTAGCGAACGTGCGTGATCCCCAGGGATTGCGCGAGGGCCTGCAGTTCGCAATGGCCATTTGAGACACAGACCGAACAGACGTGATTGCGCTCGACTAAGAGCAGTTCCACGGCCATCTTGCGATACAAAGTGATTTTGGTCGAGGTTGTCTTGATCGACATGCCGTCCTGAATCGGAGTGGTGCATGCAGGCAGGATGCGATCGGTGCCGGCAAGCTCCACAATGCACACGCGACACGCCCCGACGGCGCCCAAGCCCTTTAAGTAACAGAGAGTGGGGATATATTTTCCATTGGCACGGGCAGCTTCAAGGATTGTTTGCCCCTCGTGGGCTGCAACCAATTCGCCATCGACTCGGACGGAGATCGTTTTATTCGGCAAAGCAGCGCTCCTTTTCGCTCCGGCCTTAGTCGGAATCGAGCGAGATCTTCAGATCACAGCGAAGGCATCGGCAGCACTCTTCGAGCGCTTCCTGCGAGTCAAGGCCAGCAACAACCTCGTCTTGTGAGTGGATGCGAGAGGCGGGAGGCAGCGCGTGCGCCGTGTGCCTGCGGCTCGGGCTCGGCTCTCCGGGTGCGCGGCGGCTGTATTCCAATTGAGGCAGCATTCGTTCCCACCTCGCTTCGCCGGCGAGGTCATCGCCCATGAGGCGCTCGTCGATTTTGCGTGCTGCCTGTTTGCCGCCGCCCATCGCGTTCGAAACGTTCGATGCGCCAGTAATTACGTCTCCGCCCGCATAGAAGCCGGCGCGGCTCGTTTCGAGAGAGATACGATCGACGCGAATCGTACCGTCTTCTTTGAGTTCGAGGCCTGAGGCCCGACAGAAATCAAGGTCGAATGTTTCGCCTACAGCAAGGATCACACTGTCGCATTCAAAGCGCAGCACTTCATCGGTGGGAATCGGCCGTCTTCGACCAGACTTGTCGTATTCACCGAGACGCGTCTTGACGACCTCGATCGCCTTCACGCTTCCATCGGGTCCGCCGAGGATGCGGTGCGGCGTAGCCAGAAAGACGAAGTGCACTCCTTCCTCTTCGGCGGCCAGAATTTCTTCATCGATTGCGGGCATGTCGCTACGTTCGCGCCGGTAGAAGATGGTGACGCGCGAACCTTTGCGCAGGGCGGTTCGTGCCGAATCGATGGCCGCGTTGCCACCGCCGATGACGGCCACTCGCGAGCCGAGGGGTATTTTTTCGTTTTTTGCCACCGATTCGAGGAAGGGCAGAGCGGGAAAAACGCCTTTCAATTCTGTTCCGGGGAGATAGAGCCATGACTCTTTCCAGGTTCCAATCGAGAGAAAGATGGCATCGAAGCGACTTGCCAGCTCATTCAGGGGAAGATCGAATCCGACTCTGATATTGAACTCCATCCTTACGCCCACTCTCTCGATGAGATCGAGTTCGCGGCGCAGGATCGATTTGGGCAGCCGATACTCGGGGATGGCAAAGCGCAGCATGCCGCCGGCTTCGCTGCGCTCTTCAAAAATAGTGACGTCATGGCCGAGCATCGCCAGATAGAAGGCCGCCGTAAGCCCAGTTGGTCCTGAGCCAGCTACGGCGATCTTGCGGCCGGTTGGTTTAAGCCTGCGCGCCAGGATGCGCTGCACCATCGGCTCAAAGCGCTCCGACTGGTAGATTGAATCGGCGATGAAGCGGTGCACCTCGCGCATGTTCACGACTTCATCGAATGACTGGCGCCGGCAGCGATTGTCGCAAGGATGCTGGCAAACCCTCCCGGTCGACGCAGGCAGCGGATTATCCATCACGATGGATTCAAATGCATCCTCGAGGCGGCCTTCCTGGTAGAGTTCGAGGAAGCGAGGAATGTTCATGCGTAGCGGACAACTGTTCTCGCAAGGAGACAAGGCCAGTTCCTGGCAGACTCCGGCACGGCAGCGCCTAGCCAAGATGTGATCCTCGTATTCTTCGCGGAAGTGGCGGATCGTGGTGAGTACCGGATTTGGCGCCGACTGGCCGAGGCCGCAGAGGGAACATGCACGAACCATCCGGCCCAGTTCATCCAGGGCCAGCAGATCATCCATGCTTCCTGTGCCCGAGGTGATGGAATTAAGAATGCGCAGCGCCTTGTCGAGTCCAACTCTGCAGGGCGCACATTTTCCGCAGGATTCGGAATGTGTGAACTCGACAAAATAGCGCGCCACGTCGACCATGCAATCGTCTTCATCGAGGACGACCATGCCGCCCGAACCCATGATCGAACCGAGCTGGGCGAGGCTCTCGTAGTCCACTGGAGTATCGAGCATCTCTAACGGAATGCATCCACCCGAAGGGCCGCCGGTTTGAACTGCCTTCACGCGGCGCCCCGGCAGAGCACCTTCTCCTGTTTCGTAGATGAAGGTCCTGAGCGGAGTTCCGAGAGGCATTTCTACGAGTCCGGTGTTCTGAATTTTTCCGACCAGCGAGATCACCTTTGTGCCGGGACTCTTGACGCTGCCCGTCTCGGAGAACCATGCGGGGCCCCGGGCGACGATGGGAGCGATATTGCACCAGGTCTCAACGTTGTTGATGTTGGTCGGCTTGCCCCACAGACCCTTCTGAGCCGGAAATGGCGGTCTCGGGCGAGGTCGTCCCGCAAATCCTTCGAGCGATGCGATCAGCGCCGTTTCTTCACCACAAACGAATGCGCCCGCACCCTGAACGAGTTGAATGTTGAAGTTGAATCCACGGCCCAGGATATTAGTTCCTAAGAGACCGTATTCTCTGGCATGTTCGATGGCGACGGTGAGGCGCCGAACCGCGAGGGGGTATTCGGCTCGCACGTAGATGATGCCCTCGGTCGCTCCCATGGCGAAGCCGCCAATGATCATGCCTTCCAGTAAGGAATGGGGGTCGCCCTCGATCTCATTGCGGTTCATGTAGGCGCCGGGATCGCCCTCGTCGGCATTGCAGACGATGTACTTGGTGTCGGCTTTTGCTTTAGCAAGGAAATCCCACTTGTTGCCTGTTGGAAAGCCAGCTCCGCCTCGCCCGCGCAGCCGAGATGCTTTGATTTGCTCGATCACGGTTTCCGGGGAACCATCTATCAGCACTTTGTAGAGGGACTGGTATCCGCCGACCGCGATGTATTCTTCAATGTCCTCTGGATTGATGAGCCCGGAATTACGCAGGACAATTTTCTTTTGTCCTTTAAAGAAAGGGATGGCGTTCCAGGGAGGGATCTCGGGGTAGCCCTGGCCATATTTTACGTTGGCTGTCAGATGATCCCATTCTTCGATCTTGCAATAAAGAAGATCGGGCGGCATTGCTCTGGTCGACAAGCTCTCTAAAATGCGCGCGGCATCGTTAGCATGCACACGTCGCAGCAGGAGCAGCGGCAACCCCGGAATGCGGACGCTCACCAGCGGTTCCTGGAAGCAGGAGCCGAAGCAGCCGACCCCGGTGAGCAGCACGTCCTGGCCGTCGCGCTGGATGATCTCATTCAGCGCGTGAAAGACTTCTTCGGCGCCGTTTCCGCGACCACAGGTTCCCATGCCGACAGCGATGCGCGGCTTGTTCGGCAACAGTTTGGCAAGGCCGGATTCACGCACCACATTGAAGCCGCCGATGTCCAGAATTCGGGGCATCATTTCCTCCCCTGGGTCAGAGTCTTAACCTCCCGTTGCAGAGTGCGCTCGTTTACATGGCTCAGAATGTGGTGATTGACTTCAACCACCGGGGCCAAAGCACACTGGCCAAAACAGGCAACGGTACGGACAGTAAATTTGTGATCGGGCGTGGTGAGGGCCAGCTTGTCGGCATCGCCGGCTTCGCTCTGGTCTTGCTCGTCGCGGTTATGCTCGCTCAAGCCAAGATCGAGGCACAGCTTTGCCAGCAGATCGCGCGAACCTCTGGTATGGCAGGCGGTTCCGCGACAGACGCAGATTACGTTGTCGCCTTGCGGCAGAAGATTGAACAGTGCATAGAATGTGGCCACGCTATAGACCCGGGCTGGGGGTATACCGGTTTCGTTCGCGATGTAATGCAGTGATTCCATGGACAGGAACTTGTGAGGACTGGCGGCTTGCACCGACTCCAGGATCCCCAGCAGCGCTCCAGGCCTGCCGCCGTTTGCGGCAATTGCCTGGTTGATTACCATTTTTTCGCGGGCATCCAGAACTTCAGTTTTGACAGCCTGCATCATTTCTCCTCTTCTGTCTCATGTGCGGCGGTGAAGTGCATTCGCGGCACCGTGACATATCAGGGGCAGTCTCCTGCGCCGGCGGCGGACCGCAGCCGCAATGTTGAGTACCTTGTTATCTTGCTTACGAAGGAGCACATCGCCAGAGGAGGGAATCGATGCCAGGGCTGTGCGCCCGGCGATCTTCGGCAATCGAAACTGCTGTATTCGCAATCCGGAGTCATGGTCCCGATTAATCTTTGCCGGGAACATTGACACCGCAGACTGCGATTGAATGTGCCTCGGGTCACGTTTGGCTGTGCTAATGAAGCCGTGGTCACACAGAACAGAAGCGTGAGTCCGTACTTCACTTTCACTTGCCCACAAGCAGGTTGAAAAACGGGGTCGATAAGACCAACCGAAATGAAGCTGAAGCTAGGAGGCCCGATGTAATTCGACAACGGCCTTCAACTCTCGTGGATGGTCCGCACAACCGGACACCTTCGCGGAGTCCCCGTCTGCCGAACCCCATAGCACGAAATCGATCGGCCGATCCATATCTGCCGGAACATGGCCTGCGTAGGGACTCACACGAACGTTGAGATAGAGTTCCGGTCCGTCGGTCGTGTAGGAACCGGTGTACGTATGGGCCGGATCGCCTCCCAGAATCTCCCCATCACGCAATACAGCCAAGCCGTCTCCCTGGACGAGCCCTGCGGTGAAATGCGTGTACCAAAGGCCATCGAATTTCATAAAGTAGATACCTCCACATTCAGACAGAGTGGCTCTGGCGAATGAATCTACTCCAGATTTAAGAGACCTTGGCTGTGACTGTCGTCACATAACTTTTTAAGTATCAGGACTATATCACCGGCATGAAGTCCGTGGCCCTCACGATGGCTGCGCCGTGCTCGCTGCTGCTGGGAGCAATGCTGCAGATCCTGGTAGCGCGACTCTGCTCCGCAAGGCTGAAAGGGATTCTGGCCTTGGTCTCTTGTCTTCCGGCGCTGATCTCGGTTGCCGGAGCGATGCGGCTGATTCAGGATGGGCGAGCGATCGATTTCGATCTGCTGCGCTGGGATGGGCCGCTGAGGCTGGCTTTTCATGTGGACGCTCTGGGCGTCCTGTTCGCCTTTATGGGGGCGTTTCTGGGCGCGCTTGTGCTCATGTATTCGATTGGATACATGGCCCACGATGCTGCGGCAACGCGCTTCTACAGCACCATGCTGACTTTCATCGCCGGTTTCATCGGTCTTGTCTACAGCGCCAACTTATTTTTCCTTTATCTATGTTGGGAAGTGATTGGATTGTGTTCGTTCAGCCTGGTGGGATTCTGGTACACCAACCGCGAAGCAGTCGCCGGCGCGCGCAAGGTTTTATTGATGACGCACATTGCCGGATATGGATTGCTTGCAGCCATTCTGATTCTTTATCACCGGACGGGAAGCGCTTTGTGGACCGATCCGGCGGTGGCGCGGAGCTTTACGGGCGCAATCTTTGTGTTGATGCTTGTTGCGCTGGTGGCCAAGTCTGTTCAAGTGCCTTTGCACACCTGGATCCCTGAGGCGATGGCAGCCCCCACGCCGGTGAGCGCACTGTTGCATGCGGCCTGTTATGTTACCGCGGGAGTTTATCTAGCTGCCCGCATGCATAGCTTTGGTGTGTGGCCCCAGGCCTGGGGCGCAAGCCTTGTATGGATCGGCACAATCACGATGGCCTTGGGCGTGATGTACGCAATGGTGCAAACGGATTTGAAGCGCATGCTCGCCTTCTCTACGGTCAGTCAGATTGGGTACATGATGATGGGCATCGGAATCGGTACACCGCTGGCCATCACGGCGGGCCTGCTTCATTGCCTCAATCACGGCTTCTTCAAAGGCGGCCTGTTTTTGAATGCGGGCGCCGTCCAGCATGCGGCAGGGACGCGCGACATGAATCAGCTCGGCGGTCTGGCGCAGCGCATGCCCTTCACGACGCTTTGGTGGTTTATCGGCGTTGGCGGCATGATGGGCATCCCACTGATGAGCGGCTTTGTGAGTAAGTGGATGCTGTATGCAGCGGCGCTGCAAGCTGGATGGATTGCCCCCGCGATCGTGGCATGGGTGACGAGCCTCGGCACGGTGTTTCTGTGCGCGAAGGCAACGAGCGCAGTGTTTCTTGGACCTCTAACCCCGGCAACAATTGAAGCCACGGAAGCTCCGCCAACGATGCAGTGGGGAATGGGGCTGATGGCGGCAGGCAGCATCGTCCTCGGCATTGCCCCTCAGTTGGCCGTGAACTACCTTCTCAATCCAATTCTGAGTACCCTCTCTCTGGGTTCGGGCGTGCGGGTTACATGGCTCGGCCTTTTTGCCGATGCGGGGAGTTTCTCAACTACAGGCGGCCTCGTGCTTGCCTTGGTTTCGCTGATTCTTGGAGGCGCCATTTATGCCCTTGCGTACGCCGCCCGGCCGACTGTCGCTGTCGTCGGTGGCGGAGGCGCAGCGCTTATTGCGGCGGGAACGGGAGCAGGCGGCGGTATTTTTACGGGTGGAGAGCCGTTGTCGGACGCGGGCAGACTTACTGCGAGTGATTTCTCGGAGATATTCCAACAGAACTGGCGCTCATTTTTCCGCTGGTCCAATGTGGATCGCGTCTATCTCGAAATCTGGAGAGGACTTCAGGCGCTCTCTCGGTGGTGGGGATTGGCAGTTGGCTGGATGGAGCGGCGTGCATTGATCCACGTCGTTTGGCTGACTGTGGCGGTGTTTGTTGGTGCGCGGTGGCTGCTTCCTTCGATGCCGGCGGCGACGGGCGGCGGGCAGTTCATGGCGACATCTGGAGTTCCAATTCTTCTTGTCGTGGCGTCCGGCGTTGCGGGCTTAGCCCTTGTTTTGGTCGTATTCGTCAGCAGGGCTGAACGTACGCAGGCGGCACTGATGTTGACTGTTGTCGCCTTTACGATAGCGGGCATGCTTGCGGTTCATCCCATGCTGCGCCTCGGGCTTCTTGAATCCGGCGCTCTGATGACTATCGCCCTGGTATGGCGGAGCACGCAGAATCGAGGTGCCCGGTTCACATATCTGGTTGTCGTCCTACTCTCCGCAGGAACGATGATGGCTAGTGAACTTACAGTCGACCTACAAGATCCGGCGTGGTCGCGCGCGTTTCTTCTGACAAGTATCTGCGTCAAGCTCGCTGCGGTGCCGGTATTCTTCTGGCTTCTCAGTTTGGCCGATGCTCTGCCTGCATTGACTCTGGGCCTCATCATTGCCGTTGTCGACATGGCCGCGTTCGGCGAGTTCTATGTCCGTATGATGAACGGCCAAGGTGCATTCGGTCCGACATATGCTTTGCTCTATGCCGCCGTTCTCACTTCGTTGCTCGCTGCGCTTTTGATGCTCACACAACGTAGCCTCAAGCGGATCCTGGTGCTCTCGACGATCGAGGATGTTGGCTTTTTGATGCTCGGAGCAACTTCGGGGACACGAATTGGCATGCAAGGCGCGCTGATTGCCGCCGCGAGCCACGCGATCGCCAAGGCGCTGCTTTTTATTTGTCTCAGCGGACCCGAGGCGGATGGTGCGCTCGAGGGCACGCCGGCAGGATTAGTCGCCCGCTATCCGGTGAGCACGTTCGGTTTTCTCTTTGGCATGCTGGCCATGCTGGGCATTCCGCCAACTTTGGGATATATCGGACGGTGGAGACTGTACGAAGTTGCGCTTCAGGTCGACCCCCTCGTGCTGGCCGGCTTCATTCTATCTTCAGTGTTTGCGCTCATTGCTTATGTGCTTGCGCTAACGCGGATGTGGTGGGGACCGGCGCCGGTCTTAGACGAGATCGCTCCAGCTCTTCCGCCGCACAAAAAGGAATCGCTCTTGTTGCAGGCCACGGTCATCGGGCTTGCTGCATTGCTTGTGCTTGCCGGAATGTGGCCCGGCATCTTGCTTTCCGGAGGCGTGCAATGAAGCTCTGGAAGCGATTGCTCTGTACCTGCCGCCGTCGAAGTCCGTGGCTGTTTCATATGAACTCCGGCAGTTGCAACGGATGCGACATCGAGTTGGTGGCGAGTCTTACGCCGCGTTTCGATGCCGAGCAGTTGGGAGTGCGTCTGGAGGGGAGTCCGCGGCATGCAGATATTCTTTGCATCACGGGCCCGGTCACGCGTAATGCAGTCAATGCGATCAAGACAGTTTACGGGCAGGTAGGATCGCCAAAAGCGGTGGTTGCCATTGGCTCCTGCCCTGCATCGACGAACGTCTTCATCGACAGCCGGGTGCTCGATGGGCCGCTGAATCGTCACATCCCGGTCGACGTGTTTGTGCCTGGATGTCCACCACGTCCGGATGCGATTCTGCAAGGTGTCGCGCAGGCAGCCAAGATACTTGCTGAAAAATCGGCGAACAGCCCTGAGCTCGCCGTACCAGAGACTCAAGATGCGCAGGCAGTAGCCGGCGAGGTCCAGCCATGAATTTGACAGTTGCCCTCGCACGCCTGCTCATCTTTCCCGGCCTTCTCTTCGCCGTGCCCGCTGCGTGGTTCTTGCTGTGGATTGAGCGCAAAGCCGTTGCCAGTATGCAACAGCGCATCGGCCCTCCTTTCATGCAGCCCTTTTTCGACTTCATCAAACTGCTTGGAAAAACCACACCTGCCCGCCGCGGCGTGAGTGGTTTCTTGATGAGGGCCTGGCCCCTATGCGCAGTTTCGGCAGCGGTGGGCGCCGTGGGCCTGCTTCCCGTGCTTCCATCTTCAGGTGGTTTTCAAGGCGATCTGATCCTGCTGCTCGCATTGATGGAAGTGCCTTCCATCTGCATCATCGCAGCTGGTTTCTCTTCTCATTCGATCTTTGCGGAAATAGGGTCGGCGCGCGAAGCTGTCTTGACGGTCTCTTACAATGTGGTGTTTCTCCTGGCGATCGTCTCCATCGCCGCAGCGCAGCACACGTTCCGACTCGAATCGTTGGCGCAGCTTCCAGCCACTCCTCTTCGTTGGCTGGGAGTTCTCGCGATTCTTGTTTGCCTCCCCGCCAAGCTGCATATCAATCCATTCTCGCTACCCAATGCCGAACAGGAAATCTATTCTGGGCCGATGGTTGAGTATGCCGGTCCGGAGCTGGCGATGTGGGAGTTATCTCATGGACTGGAATGGGTTGCGTCTACGGGCCTGGTCGCTACTTTACTTGTTCCGCACTTCAACGTTGCGTTGCTTGATGCTCTGATGTTTGTTGCCTGTTCCTGCGGCATCGCCCTGCTGCTGTCTGTGCTCGCGGCGGCCACTGCGCGGTTGGCTGTCGACACCACGGCTCGCTTTTATTGGCGCTGCACTCTGCTCTTCGCGGGGCTGGCTATTTCTACGACACTCCTGATGAGGTTCCACACATGAATATTCTCGCCATGCTGTGGAGCAACCTGAGACGCGGGGCGATGACGGTTCGCTTTCCCAAGCGGCCGCCCGTCAGCCTTGGCTATCGAGGGCTTGTGTGCTTCAATCCGGAGCTTTGTACGGGATGTGCGATCTGCCGATTTCGCTGCACTGCAAGGGCGATCAATTTTTCAAGCGCCAAGAACGAGTTCACCTGGAGTTATGACCCGGGGCAGTGTACTTTTTGCGGACGATGCGTCGAAGGGTGCAAGTCGCACGCACTAAGCCAGATGCCGGAATGTCCGCCGGTATACCTCCGCATCGGTGAATTAAAGCAAATCTTCACGTTGGCGCGGAAGGTGCCTGTATCGAAGTCCCGCGTAGCTGCACCCGTTGCGGCTGCAGTTCAATCGGGCAGCTCGCCTGAGGAAGGTTCACAATGACCGCAATCGACGGCATTCCAAAGAAGCTGGGGACCACGGAGCAGTGGACGGAGCAGGGTGGAGTTCACTGGTTGGCGACCAGAGGATTGAGCGTGCGCCAGGTGGCGGCGACTATGAATTCGGTGCGGGCGCGTTTCGTGACGATTACGGCAACGGAACTGCCGGATCACCAAGGCTTCCGCTTGGAATATCACTGGGATATCGACGGTACGTTGCTGGGCTTTGGTTTTCATATTGAGGATGAGTCGATTGACAGCATCTACGACTTATGTGAAGCGGTTGACTGGATCGAGCGCGAAGTACATGAAGGGTATGCAATCGATTTTCGTGGGCGCGAATACGAACCGCTGCTGCTGCGCGAGGGAGACGAGCCGGGTGTGAATCTTCACGAGGTGATCCAATGAGCTACAAAATTCCCATGGGTCCCTACCACCCTGCGCTGGAGGAGCCCTACAAGCTGGACATGTTTTGCGAAGGCGAAACCGTTCGCGATGCCAAGCTGCATATCGGGTTTAATTTTCGCGGTATCGAACATCTCGCCGAGACACGCAACTATATCCAAGTGATTGCGCTGATGGAACGCGTCTGCGGCATCTGCTCGAACATTCATACACTCACCCTGTGCCAGGCGATGGAGAAGTTAACCGGCATCGCTCCGCCGCCACGGGCGCTCTATATTCGCGTGGTGATGGCGGAGCTGGAGCGGCTCCATTCGCATGTACTTTGGGCCGGTATCGCGGCAAAGCTGATGGGCTTCAAAACGATGTTCATGACTTGTTTCGCCCTGCGCGAAAAGATCATGGACGTTCTCCAGGCAATCTCTGGGAATCGGGTCAATTATTCGATGAATTGCATTGGTGGGGTTAATCGAAATATAGACGATCCGCGGGCCATGCTGAAGATGGTCGAACAACTAGAAAGCGAGATGGTCCAGACCGTGATTCCGATTTTCACCACCAGCAAGACGGCCCAGTCGCGCTGCGCCGGCGTCGGGATCCTGTCTCATGAAAAGGCCATTTCCTGCGGTGTGGTTGGCCCAACAGCGAGGGCTTCTGGCGTGCCTCAGGATCTGCGTCGCGCTGCGCCTTACGCTGCCTACTCCGAGTTAGAGTTCGACGTGCCGGGCGAAACCGGCGGCGACGTGCGCGCGCGGTTACTGGTTCGAGCGCTTGAGATTATGGAGAGCTGTCGCATTCTGCGCCAGGCTCTGACGAAAATGCCGCCCGGCGAGTGGCATGGTGGAGACGGGAAAGTCGTCTTTTCTACGGGAACTGCCGTCAGCCGCGTCGAAGCCCCTCGTGGAGAAGTGATGTACAGCGTCTCATGGAAAGAGAACGCTCGAAATCCAGCGAGGGTCCATGTACGCACCCCAACTTTCCAGAATATGCCTGCGATCCGGTGGATGGTGATTGGGGCACGCCTTGCGGACACACCACTGATTCAGGCCTCGATCGATCCCTGCTATTCGTGCACCGACAGGTAGGCCTTGGCTTACGAGCCTACATCGCGCCGATTCGATGTGTTGCTTATGTGGTCGAGTCCCGGAGAAACCGCTCGCGGGGTTCACCGTGCGCGTTTTGCAGGGGACGAGATAAACAGGCTGGGCTGCTGGGCCCCCATGCAGACACGGTTTCTTCCGAATCGTTTTGCATCGTAGAGCGCCTCGTCAGCGATTGCCAGGATGCTTGCCGGCATCTTTGCGCGTGGCGGAACAATCGCCGCACCGATGCTCAGGGTAATGCGCAGCTCGGTTTCTCCGATGCGGATTGGATCTGTGGCCACGGCCAGCCGAAGGCGCTCTGCGAGGTCGCAAAGTTCTCCTTCGAGGGTGCCGGGGACGACAATCAAGAACTCTTCACCCCCGTAGCGGCCGATTGAATCATACTGCCGCAGAACATTCTTCAAGCGCTGACTAGTCTCTCGCAAAACCAGGTCGCCCACCAGGTGCCCGTGTGTATCGTTGACGGTTTTAAAGTGGTCCAGATCCACCAGGAGCACTCCGGTTGAACGTTCAGACTGCGTGGCACGATCCAGCTCAGTGTCGAGAATCTCGTGAATCGATCGTCGATTCCAAATGCCCGTCAACGAATCTTTTGTCGCCAGCACCCGAAACTGCTCACGGGACGCAAGCAGGCTCTGTTGCCTTTTCACGATTCGAGTCGCGACGATGAGGCGCGCTCTCAGCTCCTTCGCTTCAAAGGGAGTCGTGAGGTATTCAGCCGCTCCCGATTCAAGAGCGCGCACCAACTGCCGCTTATCGTTCTGAATTGCCAACATCAGAATGTAGGGCGAGTACTCAATGTGACGGTTGCATATTTGCCGGCATAGCTCAACCGTGTCGATGCCCGGCAGAGTCTGGCTCATGATGATGAGTTCAGGTGGGCGATTCCGGTCGATGATCTGCAACACCTCGGCGCCGGTTTCTGCGGATATAGCTTCGAAGCCCCAATGACGAAGCATTTGCAGCAGCATCTGGCGAGTGGTGCTGTGTTGCTCGGCAACAACAACCCGCTGGAAATTGCCAACATTTGTGCGCCTTTCCGTTGAGATTCTGTTGGATGTCTCCGACCGCTTCTGCAATTCGGTCAGCACGGTGACTACACGCGATCTGTTGGCTGTGTCAGTGAGGGGGTAAAGGGACCTCGGCCCGTCGTTCGCCATCAAGTCCGGACGTTCTTCATGCGTGACCTTGTTCCAGAGACGCTGGATCGAGTCGTCGGCGGCCGGAACAGGGCCAAGGATGCCGCTGATAAAAGATGATCTCTCGGCTTCAGGGGAAGCGTCGAATGCCGGGAATGCAGAGTTAGTGCACATGAAGATGTCCTCCGAAAGGGGTCGATGCGTCAGAACGTACCATCTGGGAGGCCGCACCGGGCGGTTTCGTTCAGGGAAACGATTGATCTGAATGTAGTTCGGATTGGGCCCGTATTCCGTCGAAACTTCGTGCTTACCGGATAGTGATTGGTGGAACACTTTCGTTTCATGTTTTCTGGAGAGCTTGCAGGGGAGCATCGGGAAAGAAAAAGAATGGGTTTTCGAAACGTTTTCCATTCCAGACGCACTACCCTTTGTGGCCAGAGATGGTCATGGGACAGTTGCCCGCGCGAAGCCAGGTCACGGTGGAGCGTCGAGCGATTGAGAGAAGTCCCTCCCCCGAGGCTAAACGGAGCCTGCTTCGGCGGGTTCCGTTGGCCGTAATTTTTCGAAGGGTTCTGAGTTGCATGCAGACAAGCCGAAACTACGAAGGTATCGAAGTTGTCAGGTTGCTGGGTCGACCCGCCGTTCGTGACCGCCGATCAAGAGCAGCACGACCTTGGCGGACCGTTGCATCTTCCCCCGGCTTCTGGATGAGCTCTTTCTTTGGTATCGCTGTCTGGTTTTCTTCGCTTGCCGCGCTCTGGATGAGCCGGGGCTGGATGGGCTTATTTGTCAGCGGACAACTGCTCTCAGCCGCAACCTATCTTTGGAGGGGGCTGGGGCGAAGGATTCCAAACCGTGTCCCTTTGAGCGAGGAGGGCGATTGAGCGTCTTGGAGAGCATGCTATCTGATCGCCGCGAAGAGCAACTGGTTATTTCAAGGCAGGCCGAGGTTATTCGATGAAATGCGCAGCCCGCAGCTCGAGCTCCCGCCCCCTCTCGAAGAGAGAGCGAATGCAGTTGGTTTCCGCCAAGGGCGCGGCGATTCATTCGTCGGTGGAGTCTCCGATGCTATACTCGGTTCTTCCTTTCCTGGCGGAGTGTGCATTGCAATTCCACGCGTTTGACGCGAAATATATAGAAAATCTTTGCGCAGGGGATCGAGAGACTCAGGAACATTTCTTCGGCTACTTTACCGAATTGCTTCGGCTGAAGCTTCGTTCCAGGCTCCAGTCTCCCCAGGCAATCGAGGACGTGTGTCAGGAGACATTCGCGCGGGTATTTTCTGTTCTGCGAAGAGACGGCGGCCTGCGCCAGCCCGAGCGGCTCGGTGCATTCGTCAACACGACCTGCAATTATGTGCTCTTTGAGGAATACCGCTCGTCGCGCCGCAGCGAATCTCTGGATGAAGAAGGGGCACCCGAGCCCGTCGCTTCAGGCGCGACAGCGCACGATTTGGCGGTCTCTCAACAGATCAAGAAGAAAGTACACGAGATCCTGCTGAAACTTGCTCCGCGCGATCGCTCTTTATTGAAGGCAGTTTTTCTTGAAGAACGCGACCGGGACGAAGTCTGCCGTCAGTTCGACGTGGAGCGGGAATACTTGCGTGTACTGCTCCATCGGGCGAAGCAGGAATTCAAGGGCGAATATGCGAAGCAACTTGGGCATCCGCCTCCGCTGAGAGCCGATGGATAGAAAGCTTGCAGTCAGTCACGGTCTCGCAGGAAAGAGAGGAAAAATATGAACCACAGCGAAGCGGTACAACAGATGGCAACGGAGCGGTATTTGCTGGACGAGTTTACTCCCGAGGCCCGCGAGGCCTTTGAGGAGCACCTCTTCGATTGTCCTGAGTGCGCCTTTGACCTGCGCGCGGGAACGGCGCTGATCGCCGAAGCGAAGGTGCAACTGCCTCTGATTGTGGATCGACCCGTGAGCGCGACGCCGGTGTCGAAGGCGAAATCCAACTTTTGGCAGATCCTGATGCGCCCGGTCTTTGTTGCGCCAGCTTTTGCTGCGCTGCTTGCCGTCGTCGTTTTCCAAAACACCGTCACGTTCCCGTCTTTGCGCGGAACTGCCGCTCAACCTCGGCTTGTGCCGTTCACCCACCTTCGTCCAGCAACGCGGGGTGGCTCTCATCTCACCTTAACTGCCGATCGCGCGCAAGGCGTCGTGGTGCAGGTGGACCTGCCTGCCGAAGCGAACCCGGCAGCCTATGCCGTGGAACTCCGGGATGAGCGTGGAAAGCAAATCTGGAATACTGCGATTTCTGCAAATGGGCACGATTCTGAGCAGGAGCAGCAGATTTCGCTCCTTATTCCCGGCAGGAATCTGAGCAACGGGACATACACCATTCATATCACCCCGGTTGGTTCCAAGGGGGAACAAGATCCGGCTGAAGACTACCCATTTGATATAGTTATGACCAACTAGCAGATTCCAGAAATCGTGGAACTCTTAAGCTCCTCGTGATTCACCCCTTTTCCCGCTGGGCCTGACCAATCCCAATCTGCTTCTGCGTCGGATTGAATGCCCATAACCAAGGAGCGTTTCAATGGCTATGTCTGAAGTGAATGGAAGAACACACAAGTACCATGCGCACGCGACAATCCTCTCGGGTGATCTGAAGCTTCCGCTCATCCAGAAGATCGAGCCGCAGGCGCACTCACATCTGCATGAGGAGGGCGGCTACCTTTCGGAGCGCTCTGAAGATTATCGCCTCGAGTCGGTCATCTCCTATCGTTCAGCCTATACACACGTTGCAGGAAATCGCAGTACGAAGCCGGGACAGGGCTGGACTACGATCTCGACGACGGTGATTGAAGGGCTCAACGTGCTGGAGGTCGTTACTGCCGATCGAATTGTTGGCCAGATCATTACCGAGCACCCGCTTGAGGGGTATGTGCCCACCGTCTCCTTTCTGGGCTCCCGGTTTGAGAACCTGCGCATTGCGGGCCATGCAGTCGATCTCGATCTTGATCTCAGTCTTCTCGGCGCGAAGCCGGAGAATGACGCGCCTTACTCGCGCCACGAGCACGCCATATCCCGAATCCGGAAGCAGTACGAACGGATCCTGGGCCAAGGTCATCTACCGACGGATTTAGGAGAACAGTACAATCGGCTTAAGACCTCGCTCGGCAGCGCGGAGACTCTGGAATGCTCGCTGGTCAATCACGCATCTGGCCGCTATCCCGGCCTCTCGTTTGGGCACAAGGTGCGTGTTCCCGATTTTGGCGAGATTGCGTTGGCCAGGCTGGACGTAGACCACCGGGACCCGCATCCCAAGTCAGGGATTCCCAGACAGACAACCGTAAGTCTGACGATGATCGACTTCAATTTCGGTTGCGCGATCGACGGTCACGCGAGCGTAGCGAGCGGTGGCAACAACGGCTCGAATTTTCCATAGAGGGAGCGACGTTCCCGAGAACCAGCGAGACACTCGCTGACCGTACGCCTTCCGACCCCCGGGACCGGTGGGGCGCCTCGGCTAACGGCATTCACCGTTCAGCTCGTTTGTTGCTCTGTGCGATCGCGCTCGTACTGCTTCTATGCGTGCGGGACACCCGCCCCAATGCCGCCAGAACTGCGTACAACTATGCGAAGGACCTCTTCGTTCACGGCCAAATGGCTGAGTCATGGAGGGCAGCGCAAGAAGGCTATCGGGAATTCCATCTGTCAAACTCCGCTTGGGACGGGAAGTTCCAACTGCTGGAGGTGCAGATCGTGCTTCGCAGCGGCGCGCCTTCCGATGCCCTCCGGATCCTGTCGGCCATTCCTGACTCCTCCCCGATCGACGACGTCATTATGAAGTTGGCGCTCGAGAGTGCCATACTCTCGCGCCTCGATGAACCGTCCAGGGCAGAACAGAGGCTTAGGCAAGCCGAGGATCTTTGCCGAACAGCCGCCTACGACGCCTGCGGAAGTGTGCTCCGGGCGCGTGGTGTCCGCTCGATTGACGATGGGCAATTTGCGGCCGGAAAAAAGACTCTCCGGGAGTGTGTTTCCTTTGCTCGCGCTCATCATGACGGGTACCTGGAGACGACAGCCCTCGTGAATCTTGGCTGGACAGCGATCAAAGAAGACCGGTTTGACGAGGCTGTGGACTGGTCCGTGACGGCATATCGGGCGGCGAACAACCTTGGCGCAGAGGATGTGGCGCTCGTTGCATCGGGAAACCTCGGTTGGGCTTACTTCGAGTTAGGGGACCGCGCACGCGCTCTGGGGTTGTTTCTGGATGCGGAACGTAGAGCAGCCAGACTCGGCGACTCCCGCTCCCGGCTCCGATGGCTAGAGAACATCGGCTACGTGTACGCGGCTGACGGCGACGCGACTCAAGCGACTGCCGCCTATCTTCAGTCTCTTGAACTCGCTCAGCGCACCGGCAGCAAAGAAGATGTCGTCATCTCTTTGGAGGATCTTGCTTTTGCAGCGATCAGCATGGGAAAGCTCGCCGAGGCGCAGTCTTACCTCGATCAAATGAGTTCCCTGGTTGAGCCAAGGACCATGCACGGCGACCAGCTCTGGGCCAACCTGGCTCGCGGTCGGCTGGCTGCCCTGCGCCGTCAGAATGTTCAGGCACGACAGCTGTTCCGTACGGTGCTGCAAGATTCCGATGGCCAGACATCCGTAAGGCTAGATGCCGGTCATCAACTCGCCCGTCTCGACGAGGCGGAAGGACAAGCTGCCGATGCGGACGCGGATTACAGATCGACTCTGGCGACTTTCGAGCGGGCACGCAGCCAACTTGCAAAAGAGGATTCCCGCCTGCCGTTTCTTGCGAACGCCACAGGAATCTACGACGATTACATTCACTTTCTGGTGCAGCAAGGCAAGTGGGTCCAGGCACTAGCAGTTGCCGATCAAAGCCGTGCTCGCACTTTAGAGCAGGGACTCGGAATCAAAACTGACAAGTCGTCTTCCCGTCCAGAGGCATTTGACCCGCGTAGTCTTGCTGTCAAGACGCAGTCGACGTTGCTTTTCTATTGGCTTGGCGAGAAGCAATCTTATCTCTGGGCGATCACGCCGACAAAGGTAGCGTTATTTCCTCTGCCTTCCCGGCAGCAGATCGCTGCTCGTGTCGAGCCGTATCGCAAGGCGCTCCTCGACTTGCGCAATCCGCTGGAATCCGGAAATGAAGATGGCGAGGCGCTCTATCAGATGCTCGTTGCTCCGGCAGCCGCAATGATTCGTCGCGACAAGCCGGTCATCCTTCTTGATGAAGGGATCTTGAGCAAGCTGAATTTTGAGACGCTGCTTGCTCCCGGCCCGGCCCCCGGTTCAGAACCGAACGCCAAAATGGCCTCGACCCAGGCACCGCAGCTTCATTATCTGATCGACGACTTCACCCTCTCCTCGGCACCGTCGCTGGCCATGCTTGCAGCGCCGAAGTCCGCTCCAGACCCCAAAGCGCGCATGCTCCTGTTGGGCGATCCTGTTTCTCCCAATCCAGAGTTTCCAGCTCTCCCGCTGTTTTCGTTTGAAATGTCGCGGGTCAAGAGTCACTTCGGGCCAGAACAAGTTTCGGTATTTGGAGAGCAGCAGGCCACGCCGGAAGCCTACGTGGCAAGCCGTCCGGAGCGATATGCCTATATACATTTTGTTTCGCACGCTGTTGCCAGCAGCACCGATCCATTGGACTCGGCGATCATCCTTTCGAAGTCGGCTGGGCAGGAGGATTCCTATAAGCTTTACGCGCGCGAGATTATCCAGCACCCGATCGATGCGAAGCTGGTCACCATTTCCGCTTGCTACGGAAGCGGGACGCGCGCCTATGCGGGTGAGGGACTGGTCGGTCTTTCCTGGGCATTCCTTCGGGCGGGGGCGCACAGGGTGATTGGCGCATTGTGGGAGGTTAGCGACGATTCGACCCCCCGCATGATGGACAGTATGTATGGCGATCTCGTGAAAGGTGTTTCGCCGGAATTGGCTCTTCACAATGCCAAGCTCACTTTGCTGCACTCGCATACACGATTCCGTGTTCCGTTCTATTGGGCTCCTTTTCAGATGTATGGCCGTCAATGAACTCCGGTTCAGGAGGCGCTGATCTGAGCACGCCCGAGGCAGGATTAACGTGCTTCGAGCGCGCGTCTCATCTTCTTGATGGAATATTGTGACCGAGATTTGATAGACTCCGCTCGCGAACCCCTTTCCGCGATCGATCTTCTTCCTAACCGACGCAGTCCTGGTGAAAACTGATGCCGATCCAATTGAATATCAACGATGTGCCGACGACAGTAGATGCGCCGCCGGATATGCCGCTTTTGTGGGTGCTTCGCGACCTGCTGAACCTCAAAGGGGCGAAGTTTGGCTGCGGAATCGGAAGATGCGGAGCGTGCACGGTTCTTCTTGACGGCCAGGCGGTGCGGTCGTGCATGACGGAAGTGGGATCTGTCGGCGCCGGGCGGATCACAACGATCGAAGGGCTCTCTCCAGATGGCCTTCATCCGGTTCAGGTGGCCTGGGAAGCGTTGGATGTGCCGCAGTGCGGATATTGCCAGGCGGGCCAGATTCTGTCTGCTGCGGCGTTGTTGAAGCGCACGGCAAACCCCACGGATGACGACATCGACGCGGCCATGAGCGGCAACCTGTGCCGCTGCGGAACCTATACGCGCATCCGTCAAGCCATTCACGAAGCGGCTGGAGCGGGCGCCGCGCCGGTGTCCAAGTGAAGGAGAGCCCAATCATGCGCTTAAACCGGAGATCGTTTCTGCAGTTGTCGGCGCTTGCGGGCGGCGGCTTCGCTTTGGATCTTTATCGCTCGCCCCTCGCTGCGGCGCAGCGGATTGGTACGCCGCCTCCCGACCTGAAGCCGCAGGCCTTCATCCACATTGCGCAGGATGGAGCTGTCACCATCATGGCGCGCGCCTCTGAGTCGGGGCAGGGAATGCGCAATATGCTGCCTATGCTGATAGCCGAAGAACTGGATGTCGACTGGAAAGATGTTCGGGTCGAGCAGGCAGAGCTGAACGAGAAGATCTACGGCCCGCAGTTTTCAGGCGGCTCGGCCAATACGCCTACAGGCTGGGAGCCCATGCGCCGCGTGGGCGCAGCGGGGCGGCAATTGCTTGTCACCGCGGCGGCACAAACATGGAGCGTGCCTGCGTCTGAATGCACTACGCAGCATGGCCGTGTGATGCATGCCGCGTCAAAGAGGTCTTTGGGCTATGGCGAGCTTGCCTCGAAAGCCGCCACGCTGCCCGCGCCCGCGCTGAGCAGTGTAAAGCTTAAAGACCCCAAGGACTACCACATCATCGGCCACTCACAGCCTGGGGTCGATACCCACGCAATCGTCACCGGCAAGCCCATCTTCGGTATCGATGTCGAATTGCCTGGCATGCTGTATGCGGCGATCGAGAAGGCGCCTGTGTTCGCAGGTAAGGTGAAGTCAGCCAATCTCGATCAGATCAAGGCGCTGCCTGGAGTGCGTCATGTGCTTGTGATCGATGGCGGCATTACTCCCGCGGCTTATACACCCTGGGAGCCAGGCATGGAACCCGGCATCGCAATCGTGGCGGACAACTGGTGGCAGGCCCAACAGGCCCGCGAACAGCTCACCGTCAACTGGGAACTGGGTCCTGCTGCGACTCAAAGCACGGAAGGATTCAAGAACCGAGCAGATGAGCTGCTGCAAGCTCCTCCTGCTAACACGCTGCGGAAGTATGGCGACGTGGATGCCGTGTTGAAGGCTTCGCCTAAAGTGGTTGACGCGACTTACCAGTATCCCTTCATTGCGCACGTCACACTCGAACCGCAGGGAGCCACGGCGCACTGGAAAGACGGAAAGCTGGAGATGTGGTCCACGAGCACTCTGCCAGTCGACGGCCGCGGGCTTGTCGCCAAAACCCTGGGGATTGAAGAGAGCGACATCACGACGCACATGATGCGCTCGGGCGGCAGCTTCGGCAGAAGACTGCAGAACGACTACCTAGTGGAGGCGGCGTGGATTGCCAAGCGCGTTGACGCTCCGGTAAAGCTACTCTGGTCGCGCGAAGATGACATTGCGCACGATCCCTTCCGGCCCGGAGGTACCGTTGGATTGAAAGGCGGCCTGGATACGCACGGCAAGCTAACGGCGTGGCGGCATCACCTTGTGACCTTCGGCGATGACAAGCATGCAACTTCAGGCGGAGGTATCGGCCAGGACACATTTCCGGCCGGCTTCGTCCCGGCGTACGCGCTCTACACATCGATGCAGCCGCTTACGCTGCGCACGGGTGCTCTAAGAGCGCCAGGCGACAATGCCTACTGCTGGGTTTCACAATCCTTCGTTGACGAGATGGCCCACGCCGCCGGACGCGACCCGCTCGAGTTTCAGCTTGAACTGCTGAGCAACAAGCAGGCGCCCTGGTCTGCAGGCGAACATGATCCCGTGGGCGATCACGAACCGAGCGGACAATCTGTCTTGATTCCGGAGCGCTTCAAGGGCGTGCTCGAACTCGTGGCCGAAAAATCGGGCTGGGCGCATCGCGCGAAGACACCTGGGCGCGGCATGGGAATCGCTGCATGGTTCTGCCATCTCGGCTACTTCGCCGAAGTTGCTGACGTAAGCGTGAACGAAGCCGGCCAGGTGACGGTGAACCATATTTGGGCCGCGGGCGATGTTGGCAGCCAGATCATTAACCCTGGGGCGGCGGAGAATATTGCGTATGGCGGCATCGTCGAGGGGATGAGTCATTTGGCGCAGGAAATCACTTTGGTCGATGGGCGGGTGCAACAATCGAACTTCCATAACCATCCCCTGATCCGCATGAGGCAGGCACCAAAAATCGAAGTGTTCTGGAGAAAGACGGACTATGCGCCAACCGGCCTTGGAGAGCCGACGCTGCCGCCCACTTTGCCTGCAATCACCAACGCCATCTTTGCCGCAACGGGGAAGAGAATTCGTACCCTGCCGTTGAAGAAAAGCGGGTTCAGCTGGGCCTGATTCCCGGGTTGCGATTGAATCCGGACCGAGCGATCGGCTATTCGGCGTTTGACTGCATCAGCCGATTCAGCTCAGCCATCACTCGAAAGGCATCCGCAACGTAAACGACATCCGCCTTTCCCCGGGCCCAACCGCAATTGGGGTCGAGGCTGACGGCGCGTCGCTCGTTGATGAATCGCCAACCCACGACGTGAGGTTCTTCGCCGTGACAGCAGGTGGAGAGCCCCTTGCGATGACGCGGCGTGGAGCCCGTCTGGCCGACCTGATTCAGGTGGGTAAGGAAGGGAAGTACGGGCTGGTTGTCGCTGGTTTGATCGACCAGGGATTTGCTGCTGCCCAACGATGCGCCTGAAGCGGCCAGAAAATCGGAGATCAGTCGAGCTGCATCGCTCGCATGAATTTGCCCATCGGGTTGCTTCTTGGTCCAGCCGGCGCCGGCCACAAAAAGAAGCTTCGCATCGGGACGGATCGTGTCGCCGCTCTGCATCGGGCTGCGAATGCCGGTAACCGTTGTGCGGGCCGGAGGGAGTTCTACGGCTACCTGTTCGATATCGACTGGTGCTTGTTCTCCGTCGAAGACTTGATTTGTGCCCGGGTCGAGCAGCAGGAGCCATGGGCGCGCATCGCGGCTTAGAACTGCCTCGATGCGCTGGCGGTAGTACCAGCGGCTTGCCTCGATAGAGTCCATCCCGCCGACTGCTGTGATATGCGTGTCGATGACACCGCCCAAACGAAGAGCCACGCTCGCGGCGACTCGTGCGAACCGCGCGCCGCCTGGAACAATCACGATGGTTGCCTGTGCGGCGCGGCTGATTGCTTCGCATGCCGCCGCGTCCGTTGCGTACCGAGGCTGCTGGAAGGCATCCCCGGAGACTGCAAGGATGCGGGCCTTAGTCGATGCCAGAATGCGCGCCGCGCCGGATGGATCGCTACCCACCACGCCGATACACATAGGTGCAGAAAGCCGAGCGGCCAGATTTACTCCCGCTGTCACAGCTTCAAGAGAACTCTTCGCGAGCGCATCGCCGCGGTCATCAACGTGCGTCAATACTAGGATCGTTTCCATTCCCTATTCCTCTCGCAGCCACGCAAGCAACTCGCTTGCGATTGCATCCGGCGCTAAATCTTTCACCACGCGCGTACTCCGCTGCAGTTTGGGTAGAGTCACAGAGAGATACCGTAGTCCGTTGGCGGTGAGGGTCGCGGTTTTTGCTTTCTGTAGCGCGGGAAGGATTCCGCGCATATTGGCCATGCCTGTTTGCGGATTGTTGCGCGGCTCGGGCAGGTTGCCGGTGGCCCAGCCGAGCACCGCGGGTGTCCCGGCGCAAACAGATACCTGGTGCTTTCCACCTTCAATTCTCTCCAGCACTTCAAACGACCCGTCGTCGCGGAAATCGATCTGGTCCACGCCCTGGAACTGATCGAGAATGCCGAGCTTCTCGCCCACAAGTTGAAGTGTGACGCCCGCTCCTCGCGTTGCCGATTCCCATCCGCCGAAAAGCAGCAGCTTCTCGCGCTCAAGACCGGGCAACGTGGCGATGTTTTCGGCAAGAGCTTGAGCGGTGGCGTGTGCATCGGTGAATCCGCCGATGGGCGCGTCGATGGCGACGAAATCAAAACTTGCCTTCTGCGCAACAGTCATCATCACTTGCTGCAGTTTGGCCTTGGGGCCAAGGGAGACGAGCCAAACCTTGCTGCCGGGGTTTTGCACGGCGAGATGCGATGCCTCATAAAGTGCGCAGGCCGCCCATGGATCCAGGACAGCAGGCAAGGCCATTTCGTTTTTCAGGGCCGGCCCATTCGGCCCCGTGACCGGCTCCAGCGTTTGCAGCGGATCAGGAACGATCCCCGCGCACACAACGATATGAAGTTGTCTCTTCAATGTGTTCTTCCTTTATCTCCCTGGCGAAGGAGGCAGCTGCTAATTTTCTGCCGAGTGCAAGCCGCCTGCACCGGCTCGGAATTCGATGTTGCCGTGTTCATCGTCGGCGGAGTGTGCGCAGTTCCAAACACACGCGCCGCAATGCACACACTTTTCGCGTTCGAATGCAGGTACTCCGTCGACGCTCTCGGTGATGGCCTGTCCTGAGCACATCGCAACGCAGGTCTTTTCGACGCATGCCGTGCAGAGCGTAGGATCGCGAAAGATCACGTGGTCTGCGAACCCTGGCATTGCCTGAACTTTGCCGCCCATCAGCAGGGCATCCTGTTGCGTCACCAGCAAACGGTCGTCGTACTCGATCTCTGGCCAGCCTCGCGCCGATAGGATTGCGTCGTGCAGCGGGCGTCCGCCGGTTCTTGCAGCCTCGACCAGTTCAGCCAGTTGCTCTGCCTTAACGGAGAATTTTGACGAGCCGATTTGCCGGCTTGTCGTGGGAGTCTTGGCACCGAACGAAAGCTTTCCGCTGGTCATCCCGGCGAGCGCCATGCCGATCATGCCCTTGATGATTCCGCTGTGGAATCCAACACGCGCGTTGGCCGCCCCTTGCGCTCCGCTCTCGACCCAGCTTGCCCGTCGCCGCGTCTCGTAGGTTGCGGCGAGGTTTTCCTTGGTGAAGGGCTTGCCTGCGCGCAATAGCTCCAGAACGGCCTCGCCCAACTGCACGCCCGTGGTCCAAGCTTCATCTACGCCTGATCCGGTAAGCATGTTGGTGCTTCCCGAGCCTTCGCCTATGCGTGCATAGCCATCGCCGGAGAGAAATGGCTCGCCATGTTTGCCGGATTCCTCCAGCGACTTGGCGCCCCACGAACGCAGCGAGCCATCCTTGAGATAGGGCCACAGGGCCGGGTGTTGGATGAAGTGCTGCAGATATCGATAGCCGGTGCGCGATGGGTCACTCATCCACGAGGGGACAAAGATGCCCACAGAGACCAGGCGTTCCGGATGCACATAGAGAAAGCCGAAGATCTCCGGCTCAGGAAATCCGAAGGTGTGCCACACCGTCCCGGGTTCCAGCGATGTGTCCTCTTGAACCTCAATGACAAATTTCATTCCCAGCGCCCATTCGCGATGAGCATGGCCGTCGGGCAGTCCCATCTTCTCGTCGATGGCATGGCTTACGGCGCCCACCGGTCCATCGCCCACGACTGTGAGCCGCGCATGAACATTCATTCCCGGGGTGAAGCCGGTATCCGGTTCGCCGGTCCGATTCACTCCCTGATCGGCGAGGCGCAGCCCTTCAACCGCATGTCCCGAAAAGATTGGCGCGGTCACCGGTGTTCCTGGCCAGATCTGCACCAGACCGTTTGCCATTAGCTGCGAACTCACCCATTGGTTGAACTGGCCGATCGATAGAACCAATCCGGGATGCTTGTGAAGAAACGAAGGAGTCCACGGCAACTCGAATGCGGAATCGCGCACTCGGAACAGCCGTCCGCCGGCTCGCAGCACTGCATCGCCAAGACGCACGAGTGCGGAACGCCGGCTTGCTCCAATTGGATCGAGAAGATAGAGTATGCGCTCCCGTTTAACTTCAGCCGCCATGGGGATTTCGGCGGGATTCAAGTCAGGAAAACTTGTGCGGATTCCTTTGCCGCGCGTCACCACGCCGCTTACCCCCGCGGCAATGTCGTCGGCGCGCTCGTAGCAGAGAACCTGCAGAGGCATGCCGGGCATCACCTGGCTTTCGAAACAGGGGTCTGCAGGGTTCTCGCTCCAACTGCGCGTGAGCGTGGTCAGAAAGCCGCCCATTGCCGGACCGAACCCAGCGCAGGCGATGTCGATCTCAATCGATGGTCGCTCCGTCTCAATCGCAAGTTCTTCTTGTGCGAGAGGCTCAGAACTCATGACGGATAGTCCAGAGCTTCCGGAATCATGACCTTACTCACCGTTTCCGCGGCGCGGTCCTTGGCGAGTCGCGAACCGCTCAGACAGGTGGTCAGCTTGCTCTGCAGGCGCAGGAACTCGCTGGCTCCGGCGCAATCCGCGCACGGACCTGCCTTCGACGGGTGACCGCCATCCGCACCGAGAACGTCGACGGCAAATGCGGATATTCCAGGCATCGTTGCTTCGTAATCGTCCAGTTCGCTGGCCAGGAAGCAGTGCCTGTTCCCACTTTCGTTCCAAGCCGGATGCAGGTTGTACCCGAAGACCAACTCGCCGCAGATGCGCGCAACCTCACCACTGGCCCGCGCGGCCTGCGTGTGGCACAGGTCGGTGAGGAACTCCACGGTTCCATCCAGTTCTTCGGCAACTGCCGCACTCTCTGCCCCATGTGCCCCGAGTTCCAACACATCCAGAATCTGGCATCGCGAAGCCACCAGCCAGCATAGGGCATCGGCCAGAGGGAAGGTCACGCCCTGCCGCTGTCCGTGATACAACTTACCGCCCGCTGGATCTGTCGCTTTCTGCAGATGCTTCAGGGACCACATCCACAGCGTCATTGCGGAGGCCAGAGTACACGCACCCGTTTCCGGATGGTCCGAGGCAATGCACCGCATCTCCTTTGTCCACGCGCGGAACTGTGCGAGGAAAACCTCGTTGGTCATCGTCACGCTCAGTTGCCGCCGTTGCACAGCCTCAGGCCCCTCGTACGTTGCTTCCAACTGCGAATCCATCCACTTGCTGGCAAGGAAGCCGGGACAATCTTCGGTGATGCCATAGCCGCCCATCAGGCTCACAGCTTCCCGCATCATGTTGGTCCCATGGCCCGTGTTCCAAAGTTTGGTCGCGGGGCAAAGCACGTTCGCCTCCGCATCCATCAGCACAAACTTGACCAGCGGATCGGCCCCCAACTCTTCTCTTCGTGTCGAGTCAGGCGTGAGGCTCAGCAGCTCGATTGCCCGCGCCTCGCTTTCGCGCAGTACCTTCAACTCTGCGCGTCCACCCACGACTCCGCGCTCTTTTAGAATCGCGGTCTTCTCCTTTTCCAAGGGATCGAGCTCGTCGAACAACCGCGAGGCTGTGAAGCCTAGAGATGCGGCAGCTTCGCCGGTCGCCCAAATGTCGACCAGCCGGTGCAGCGCATCTTCGCGTTGCTGAATGCCTTGCTCGAATCGAACCGAACCGGGCTTTGTACCTTCTGCGCCGCGAAACCTGCCTCGCTGGTAGCGGATGATGGGTTCGACAGCCGAGAGCAGCTTGGCTGCGGTCATCAATCCGACTGGAACACGCGTACGGCGGAAGACGGCCTCGATGATCTCGCCATGGCTGAAGTTGGGGATGATCACGCCGTCCTTAACCGAATATCCGCCTACGATTCGGCTGGCCGGAACCTTCAGGTTAAAGATCGGGTCACCTGTCGAGGAGAGCTGGTGAACGAGTTTCTTTGTCGGTGTTCCGCGGTCGAAGGTACCCTCATCTGTCTCTTCGAGAATCACCACACAGCTGCCTTTAATACGCGCGTCGTCGGAGCCCACTGCGGCAGTTACAAAGTTGGCGAAGGCAATGTTGGTGATGAACCGGCCGCGCTTGTCTATCTGCAGCACGGGTTCTTCTCCGTCATTCCACTCCACAACACGTACCTTGCCGTTCAGCATGCCCGTGTCCACGCCCACGTAGGGAACCGGTTCGGTAAGCGCGAAAGCCCCGCGCCATGGTTTCCGGTCCTCCCCGGGTTGTGGAGGAGCGCTCAGCGCCATGTAGTGGTGCGCCTGCTCGGTGGTTCCGCGTTCATGAATGGGCGAGAGAGCCAGAAATCCCGCCAGGCTTGCCGTTGCGGCGCCGCTGTCGACCCACGCCAACTCGAATGCCGTGAGGGCGAGCGCTAGATTTTTCGGGCCGGCAATAAAGCCACCCTCTTCCGGTTCCATGAAGACCGCCGTCAGGCCGGCCTGATCGAAGGCCTCCAGCATCCCAGCTTTCTCAGGGGTCCATTCATGGGTATTGCGTTGTCCCGAGGCCACCAGCCTTGCTACGGTTCCGCGGGCCACTCCGCGAGCCGATTGCACCAGCATTTGCAGGTCGAACCTGTCGGCAAATCGCCACTGAATCTGGCGAACTGAATCCCCGGGAAGCGTCAGCATGGTCTTTTGTCCCAATGCCGGAGCTGCACTCATAAATTGATCCTCAAATCGCGGGCCTATTGTCTCTAAGCGCAGGGACAAAGGTGCGTGACCGGCGTCACCAAGAAGCAGGAGAGCCCGTTGGATTCGTTGGGGAGCGGGAGCGTGTATTTTGCGAGTTGCGATGGAGGGACGGGATCTGGCTATTTACAGGGTGGCGCGGGACGGGAGGGTGGCCTATTCAGGCTGGCAGTGTGAGTTCTCTGGTATGCGGCGCATGTCCCCAGTAGGGACCGAGAACATGCGCTGTGGGTGAATCGCTTTGGCTACAGCCCTTTTAGGCTGACCGTGGCGACGAGCGGTAAGGTGGCTGAGGATGGGCCTGCCATCACCTTGTATTCGCCGGGAACGATTGTCCAATGATCGGTTGCAGTATCGAAGATTGATACATACAACGGATCGATCTTGAGGGTCACGGTTTTGGTTTCCCCGGGTTGCAGCTCGACCTTTTCCCATCCGATTAGTCGTTTTGGAGGCTCACTCGCCGAGGCAGGCAGGCTTAGGTAGACCTGGGCAACCTCCTGACCCACGCGCTTGCCGGTGTTTCGCACCGCGAAGCTCACCTCAACGGACTTGCCGCCGGTGGCCTTCAGATTCGAATAGGCGAAGGTAGTGTAGGAAAGTCCAAACCCGAACGGGTACGCCGGCTTTTTGTTTTCGGCGTCGAACCATTTGTAGCCGACTTTGAGCCCCTCATCATAATTCGCAGGAAATGGCGCCTTAGAGTTCAGGAGCCCATCAATCGGGCCGGGCTTCTTTCCCGGGGGCGCAGCGACCGATGCATGAGGCAGGTCCGAGTCGGATGCCGGGAAGGTAATCGCGAGCTTACCCGAGAAGTTAGATTTTCCGAAAAGAAGGCTGGCAAGGGCCTCGCCTCCGCGGATTCCTGGGTACCACGCTTCCACGATGGCGGGCACACGGTTTGCCCACGGCATCAGAACCGGGTCGCCGCTCTCGATGACCACAATCGTGTGCGGATTGGCCGAGGCGACACTCTGAACCAAAGCATCCTGGTTGTCCGGCAGCGCCAGTGTATCGAGATCGCCACCTTCGTGCGTGTGCTGTAGCACGAACACAATGGCCACATCGGTCTTTTTTGCGGCCGCTGCTGCAGACTCCGGATTGGTGCCCGGATCGTAGGAGATTGCGGCCGACGGAGCTATTTCGCGCAGAGCATTCAATGGCGAAGACGGATGGAATACCTCTTGCGTCAGCGCCGCCAGGATGTCCTTAGCGGATTTAGGATCGGGCACTGCATTTCCTCCCGCTGGATCGACCTGTGCCGATCCGCCGCCAGACAGCACTCCCGCGTCGGCGTGCCCACCTATCACGGCGATCGATTTGACGGAGGACGCGGTCAGCGGTAACAGGCCCTTCTCGTTCTTCAGCAGAACCATGGATTCTTCTGCTGTGCGTTGAGCTACTTTAAAGCCGCGCAGCACATCCGGCACCTGGGTGGGTTGCGGGGCATCGAAAATGCCGCTGGCGAATTCGGTCTGCACGATGCGTCTTACCATGTCATCTAGACGCTCTGCCGGGACGACGCCGCTTTCAACAGCCTTCTTCAGGGCAGCTCCGAAATAGCGGCTCCCCGGCTGCTCCATGTCGAGCCCGGCCAGGGCTGCCTTCGTGGTTGTGTGGGTCGCAAACCAATCCGATACCACCCAACCTTGAAATCCCCATTCCTTCTTGAGGACCTGGTTCAACGTGTAGTCGTTCTCGCAGCCCCAGTCGCCGTTGATCAGGTTGTACGAGCACATCAGCATTCCAGGCTTGCCCTGCTTCACGCCGATCTCGAAGGCCAGCAGGTCGGTTTCCCGGAGGGCTCTCTTATCGATAATGGCGTTGACGAAATAGCGGCCTGTCTCTTGATCATTGACGACGTAGTGCTTGATATCGGCGATCACACCCTGGGACTGCACGCCCTGAATCCACTGAGCGACAAGGCTGCCCGCGAGAATGGGATCTTCGCCGAGATACTCGAACGTGCGGCCATTGCGGGCTTCGCGCGTGATGTCCACGCCGCCGCCGAGCGAGATGTTATAACCCTGGTCTGCCAGTTCTCGCCCGACCAAGGCACCGAAATCGTGCGCCAACGAAGCGTTCCAGGAAGACGCGAGCGCAAGAAATGACGGCATGGCCGTCGAATAGCGGCCTTTATGCGCTCCGCCGCCGGCGCCGAGTGAACCGTCATCCATGTTGAGGTCAGGCAAGCCCAGACGCTCGATGCCCGGAACGAATCCCCCTCCGCCATTTGAACGAACCGCCGCCGGATCGGGAGTGCCAAAACCAGGTATGCCGGTTCCGTGGACCAGCTGGATCTTCTCATCCAGGGTCATTTCCTTCACAACGAGTTCAGCGCGCTGATCCGGTGTCAGTGTCTTGTCCATCCACGGTCCCGTGGGCTTTTTGGGGCCACTCGGGAATTGGCCGAAGCAACCTGGAACAGCGGCGAGAACCATCGCCATTGCGGCGATGGCTCCAAAGATTCCATTCTTTGCGAACATACGGAGGTCCTTTACTGAATTCCTTGTTTTGTTTCGTGTTGCATGCGTCGCTCTCAATGCGGTTTCCGGCGAGGGGCTTGCCGCCCCCGTTTGCAGGATTGAGGTGCTTGAAAGGTTTCTACTTGGTCGCCGCCGCATCCTTAGAGGGTGCAGCTGTAAAGTCGCCTGTAACCGCGAAGGGATCGACTTCAACGTTGCCGGCGATCTTGCCGGAATCATCGAGAGTGCCTGTGTACGTGAGGGCGATGGGGCTGCCGTTGTATTCCGAATCGTACTTCCAGGTAACCTTGTTGCCATCGACACTGCCAGTGATCTGAACTTCCTTTTCTGTTCCTTTGCAGGTCCCTGTGAGTTTTACTTCTGTCTGCACAAAGTTGCATTCCTGGTCGCTCTCGTTCCCGGCGATGCTGTTGTGAATCGTCCATTGGCCGGTCAGGTTTGTGGTTCCTGCGGCCAGGGCGGAGGCGGCCGCACAAAACAGCAGGGATGAGATGAAGCTCACTTTCATGGATTGTTGCCTTTCAGATGGAGTCAAGGTTGACGCGAGGATTCTATTTGGCAGCAACTGTCATCGTCAACATATACTGTCAAGTTGGAGGCGCAATTGGCTGCGAAGTCCGAACTACTGCTTCGGCGCAAGCAACAGATCGTTCGAGATGCGATCTGGACTGCGGCGATTGATCTTTTCGGTAAAAAGGGATTTGACGAGACCACGGTGGACGACATCGTGGCGGCAGCCGGTGTGTCTCAGCGAACTTTCTTTCGGTATTTTGCGTCCAAGAGCGATTTGATGGGGCAGGGCGTTCTGGCTTATGGGGAAGCTCTCAGAGAGGCAATTGAGGCGTCGCCCAAGCCGGGTGATGCGTTTGACGTCCTGCAGAGAGCTGTTCTGGAAATCGCGTCAAAAGTAGCTTCGTTTCCCCGCACTCGCGACGTCATTGCTGTTTCGATCAAGTATCCGGCTGCTCGCGAAGCTCAACGCTCCCGTATGGGTGAGGTAGAGGAGAGCATTGCGCGTGCCTTTGCCGCACGCGTAAAAAAAGGCCGCGAACAAGAATTAACAGCCAGGCTTCTTGCCGGACTCACTCTGACGATTGTCGATGTGACAATGCGCCTGTGGTACGACGATGGGGCGCAGGAAGTCACGGTGGTGGCTGCACAAGTTATTCAGCGGTTATGTAAGCTTGTCCCTGCCGGAGTCGCTTGATCGCGTAGGGACCGTCCAAACCTATGTGGGGGGCGGTTGCTAGGCGCCGGCGGCAAACGAGATGGACTGATTAGAGGCATTCCACAGTTGGTCGCGACCGTTGCGTTTTGCCTGATACAGGGCCTCGTCTGCAATTTGAAGCAGAGTGGACGCTTGCTGCGCCGGCTTTGGAATCACCGTAGCGCAACCAATGGAAATTGTTACGCGCGCCTCCGGATCGTCGTCAAGCGCCGCGTTGAGGCGGATTAATCTGGCCCTGATCTGCCTACCAACTTCTTCAGCCCCAGCGCCATCTGTGTTCGGCAACACTACGACAAATTCATCTCCACCAAAACGCGCGACCAGATCGGCAGGGCGTACTGCGATTTCTGCTGCCGCTTGTGCAATTCGTTTCAGACACCGATCGCCGGCCAAATGCCCCAGCGTGTCGTTGAATTGCTTGAAGGAATCGGCATCGAGCAGAAGCAGCGAAAGAGGCTCTTGAAGGCGCGTTGAGCGCGTCCACTCGTGAGCCAGGCAATCGTCAAATCGTCTTCGATTCGCGACGCCGGTCAATGCGTCCACAATCACGAGTGCTTCCAGCGCATCTTTAGCCTGCAGCAGGAGCGTCTCATTCTGCTTTCTCTCAGAAATATCGCGTGTGAGACTCAGAACGCCAGCTGGAATACCGCTCTTTTCATCCCGGAACATCCGCAGACTCGCCTCTACCCAGATATAGTCTCCGTTGCGCTTTTGTGTGCGGTACTCGATTCGGCTTTCTTCGGCACCGAGTCGAAGCTGACGAATCGTGGCTTCTACCCTGGTTCGGTCATCCGGATGAACGAGGTCCGTGAGGTTCCGCTGGAGAATCTCCTCGGCTCTCCACCCTTTCATCTGTTCGATTGCGGGAGAGACGAATGTGCGTCTTCCATCCAGGTCGGCGAGCATGATCACGTCACGAGAGTTTTCTGTCACCAGACGATGGATGGCCACGATCTTCTGTAGCCGGCGTTCAATCTGATTTCGATCTTCAAGGAGAACTGAAACGATGTAGATGAGGAAGATGCAACAGGCAAGAAAAAACTGCAGTTGGACGCTTGATTGAACGGTATCAGTTGAGCTGGATATTGCGAAAGGGCCGGAGCCGTGAAGTGTGAACCAGCTGGCAGCAGTCGCAATAAAAAGGGTTGCGAGTGCCGCGCCGCCGAGACCCAGCCGCATCAGGAGGAGAACAAGCAGCGGGAGAATAAGAATGAGGCAGGGCGTGCTGTTTTGAGAGAACGCAGTTAAAGTGACCGCGATCAGAACTACCGGGTAGAACCAGTGCCGGTGGAGCCCAGACGTTTTGGTAAAGCGGGCCCGGAAAACGGCAACGAAGGTGGGAACAACGATGGCCTCTCCCAGCCCGTCGCCCAGGACCCAATCGAACATCGTCTTCAGAGAGAAGTCGTGTTTCCAGACGCCTACGATCAGCATCAAGATCGCCCCAGCGACGACGGGACCGGCCAGCACGGCAAATCCGAGAAAGCGCAGAAGGTAGTGGCGGTCGGTGAAGCGGGGAAGTTGCGCGGACCGTTTCCGCAGAAGAAAAGCCGCGACCATCACTTCAATTAGATTCAGCCCATTAAAGAGGAAATTGGTCTGCCACGGTTCGCCGATCAGAGCGCTTCCCACTATCATGGCCGAGATTCCAGCCATCAGATATCCGGGCCAACGCCAGCGCGGCGCAAGCAGGAGGAAGCTCAGCAGAAGACCATTTGCCGCCCAGATCAGGTTCGGGCCACCGCCATCTCGCTTAAAGAATGAGACTGAGACTGTCGCGAGAGCGACCCCAAGAAAGCAGAATGCCAATTGGAGGGCGAACGAGTGACTTTGCCACCAGGGGTGTTCGAGGCGGCCGGCGTCTTTTGAATAGCTGACTTGCAAGCGATTCCCTATGTTTTTTGAGGAACTAAGCGCCAGCCCCAGAAGGCCTGACTATGAGAAAGTCTAGCGAGGCCAGCGGGGTGACCGAATAGCACAAGTGCTGTAGGGCAGGTACCTTCGTCACATTCCAGCGTGTTGGTCGAGGCGCCTCAAGCGAAAGCTCATTTCACGACACGGAACTGGTGGTCGGCCCAATACATGGCCTCGGTATAGCACTGGCTCAAATGCTGCTGCCGAATCCGGCTAGAGGCAATGATCGCTTCACAGGAGTTCCAGTCGCCGCGTTCATGCGCCTGCAGCCAATGGAGCATTCGGCTCTCCCGATTGAGTTCTCCCTGAAGAGCCTCTCGAATCTCTTTTCTCAATGGAAGACCGCGGGTGATTTCGTCCATTGGTGCGGCAAGCATGGCAGAGAGCAGGCTCAGCATTCCAAGGAGATACTGCTCGTTGGGACTGCAGGAATTGAGCCGGGCCGTAAGCTCGCAGAAACGCGCGCGAATCATGGCCATCTTGAGAATCTCAGGGGGGCGTCCTGTATTCAGTTCGGTGGCAATCGCAAGAGTGGCGATTCGCCGAAAGGTTTCTTCGCCAAGAAAAATCATCGCCGCCTGCACCGAGCTGATCTCTTCGCGCACCGAGTAGCCGACTGAATTGATCAGCCTCAAAAGTCGGTAGGTCAGCGATTCATCCTGCTTTACCGAGTGGCTTAACTTTTCCCAGTCGATTGGATCCCTCTGCAAAAGCCGCAGAATATCGAAATGGCACAGGTGATTTGAAGGAATCTTGCGATTCCTTATCAACTCCGGTCGGCAAAAATAGTATCCCTGAAAGAGAGTGAAGCCCTCAGAGCGGGCTTGCTCATATTCTTCCTGTGTTTCGACCTTCTCGGCCAGGAGCCGCAGCCTTCTACCTCTCAGGTGGCGCAGCAATTCACGTCGTTCTTCTGCTGGAGTAAGAAGAAAATCAACCTTGACATAGTCCGCCAGCTCCACGAGCGGAGCGAACTTCGGTGCCCACACAAAATCATCGAGAGCAATCTTGAAGCCCTGAGCCTTCAGTCGAACGCACGCGTCAATCAGCTCCGCGGAGGGTTCGACGGTTTCCAGAAGTTCAAGGACCGCCAAATCGCTGGGCAGGACACTGACCAGGTCGTCTGTGAGCGTTTCTGACGTGCAATTGATGAAGGCAAGGGAACCAGCGGTGAACCGTTCGATTCCGAATAAGACGGTGTCATCGAGTACGGTCCGGGAGGCGAGTTCGCAGTCGCCAAAAAACGCGTTCTCTGTGCCCTTGCGATAGAGCAGCTCGTATCCATAGATGCGGCCGCGCAGGTCCAAGATCGGCTGGCGCGCGACGTATCGCGCGCTCTCCGTGGTCTCGATCGAGACATCCTGATTTGTGACTGCCAGAGCCTGCGAAGGCTCCTGTTCGCTGATCGAGGGCATATGCTGTCGCTTAAATTCTCGCCCGAGGGCGATTTCCAGCGCAATGCCCCTAAAGTCACTGTTCCAGTGGCTTTGATCGCTGAATGAGGTTTACCTGTTTCGGCTCATTCGCTTGCATGTGCCGTTACCCGCGCGCACGGTAAGGCTGGGCCGATGGCGCGGATGTCTTCTGGGCTAGATAACGATCGACCGCGGCTGCAGCCTTTCGGCCTTCAGCGATCGCCCATACCACCAGGGACTGGCCCCGCCGCATATCGCCGGCAGCAAAGACGCTATCCACTGAAGACATGTAGTCCGTGGTCGCGATATTGCCGCGACCATCGAGAGCCACGCCAAGCTGTTCCAGCATGCCGTTGCGCACAGGGCCGAGAAAGCCCATCGCCAGGAGAACCAGATCCACGTCGAGCGTGAACTCTGAGCCGGCGAGCGCCTCGAATTTCGGAGGCGGACCCACCCGCACCCCATGCAACTGCGCGACATTCCCGTTCTCGTCGCCCGTGAACCGGATGCTGTTGATGCTCCAATCGCGGATGCCGCCCTCTTCATGGGCGCTTTCGGTGCGGAGTTGTAACGGCCAGAGGGGCCACGGTGTCGACGCGGCTCGCTGCTCGGGAGGTTTCGGCATGATCTCAAACTGATGCACACTCTTCGCACCCTGCCGATGGCTTGTGCCCAGGCAGTCTGCCCCAGTGTCGCCGCCGCCAATGATCAGCACGCGCTTGCCTTCAGCGGTGATGGAGGCTGGCGGATCGATAAAGTCGCCTTCATTGCGCCGATTCTGCTGGGGCAAGAACTCCATCGCGTAATGGATACCCTTGAGCTCGCGGCCGGGAATCGCAAGGTCGCGCGGCTGCTCAGCGCCTCCGCAGAGCAGGATCGCCTCATAATGGCCCGTCAGCGCTTCCACCGGAACGTTTACGCCCACATGCGCGTTGGTAAGGAAGGTGACGCCTTCTGCCCTCATCTGCTCGATGCGGCGATCGATGACATGCTTTTCCAGCTTGAAATTGGGAATTCCGTAGCGCAGCAGGCCGCCGATGCGATCGTTCTTTTCAAAGACGGTGACGGAATGGCCGGCGCGCCGAAGCTGCTGTGCAGCCGCCAAACCCGAAGGTCCGCTGCCGACTACCGCCACGCGCTTGCCGGTGTTGTTCTCAGGTGGCTCGGGATGAATCCAGCCTTCGTCCCAGGCACGCTCCACGATGCTTCGCTCGATCAGTTTGATCGAAACGGGGGGCGCATTAATACCGAGAACGCAGGCCGCCTCGCAGGGGGCCGGACAAATGCGTCCTGTGAATTCAGGAAAATTGTTAGTGGCGTGCAGGCGGCGCACAGCATTCTGCCAGCGCCCGTTGTACACAAGGTCGTTCCAATCGGGAATCAGGTTGTTGACCGGACAGCCGGTATGACAGAAAGGAACGCCGCAATCCATGCAGCGCGCGCCTTGCTCCCGCTGCTTCTCTTCTGGAAATGGCTCGTAAATCTCGAACCAATCCTGGATCCGGTCTTCCGGCTTGCGGCGTGTTGGCTGTTCGCGCTCGATTTCAAGGAATCCTGTGACCTTACCCATGGTGCACCTCCGCAGTTGCCGCCACCACGGGCGACGATGGGCCTGCCGGCGCATAGACTGCTTCAACGCGTGGCACACCCAGCACTCGTTTGTATTCGTGCGGGAACACTTTGATGAACCGCTGCTGCGCATCGGCCCAGTGTTCCAGGATCCAGGCAGCGCGCGGGCTACCCGTCAGATCGCGATGCCGCTCAAGCAGCCCGCGAACCTCCGCTATGTCTTCGTCACTTACCAGCGGCTCCAGGTCGACACTTGCTTTGTTGCATCGCCGTGCCGAAAAATCGCCCTGGTCGTCGTAGACAAAGGCGCGCCCACCGCTCATGCCTGCGGCAAAGTTGCGGCCGGTTGTGCCGATCACTACGACCCTTCCATTTGTCATGTACTCGCAGCCGTGGTCGCCGACGCCTTCCACTACGGCAGTCGCACCGGAGTTGCGCACGGCGAAACGCTCGCCTGCGATGCCGTTCAGGAAGACTTCGCCGCTGGTGGCGCCATACAGAACGACATTTCCGACCAGGATGCTTTCTTCAGGCAGGAAGCTCGATGTCTTCGGAGGATAGGCAATGATGCGTCCGCCCGAGAGCCCTTTGCCGAGGTAGTCGTTTGTGTCTCCTTCAAGCTCGAGCGTCACACCCGCCGGAACGAAAGCCCCAAAGCTCTGGCCCCCCGAACCGTTGAATTTGAAATGAATTGTCCCATCGGGCAAGCCAGCGGAGCCGTAGCGCCGCGCAATCTCGCCGCCCAGCATTCCGCCTACGGTGCGATGCACATTGCGGATGGCGAAGTGGCCGGTGACCGGTGTTTTGGATTCAAGGGCGGGCGCAGCCTTGGCGATCAGCGCATGATCCAGAGCCTGGTCCAACCCGTGGTCCTGGCCCTGCAGTTTGCGGCGCGCGACACGCGAAGGAACCGTGGGGACATACAGGATCTCGGAAAGATCGATGCCCTTTGCCTTCCAATGCGCGTCGGCGATGGAGGCATCGATCTTGTCGACGCGTCCCACCATTTCGTCGATGGTGCGGAAGCCGAGCTTGGCCATGTGCTGCCGCATTTGTTCGGCGATAAAGAAGAAGAAGTTGATTACGTTCTCGGGCTGTCCCTTAAAGCGGGCGCGCAATACCGGGTCCTGCGTGGCGATGCCCACCGAACAGGTGTTCAGGTGACACTTGCGCATCATGATGCAACCCATCGTGATGAGGGGAGTTGTCGCAAATCCGAATTCTTCGGCGCCAAGCAGGGCAGCGATCACCACGTCGCGGCCCGTCTGCAATTTGCCGTCGGTCTGCACCTTAATGCGCCCCCGCAGGTCATTGAGCAGGAGCACCTGTTGGGTCTCGGCCAGGCCCAGTTCCCAGGGCAAGCCGGCGTGCTTGATTGAACTCAATGGCGACGCGCCCGTCCCGCCGTTATCGCCGGAGATGAGCACTACGTCGGCGTGGGCCTTCGAAACGCCGGCTGCAACCGTGCCCACGCCGACTTCCGAAACCAGCTTGACTGCGATGCGCGCCTTCGGGTTGACGTTCTTGAGGTCGTAGATCAGCTGGGCCAGGTCTTCGATTGAGTAGATGTCGTGATGCGGCGGCGGCGAGATAAGTCCCACGCCGGGGATTGAATGCCGCGTCTTCGCGATTGCATCATCGACTTTATGGCCGGGAAGCTGACCGCCTTCCCCCGGCTTCGCGCCCTGTGCCATCTTGATCTGCAACTCGTCGGCGTTCACGAGGTAGTGCGTTGTCACTCCGAAGCGTCCGCTAGCCACCTGCTTGACGGCGCTACGCCGCGAGTCGCCATTCTCATCCGGGGTGAAGCGTTCTTCGTCCTCGCCGCCCTCGCCGGTATTCGACATGCCGCCAAGGCGGTTCATCGCGATTGCGAGAGTCTCGTGCGCTTCCTTGCTGATGGAGCCGTAGCTCATTGCGCCGGTCGTGAAGCGCTTGACAATATCTTTTGCCGGTTCAACTTCTTCGAGCGGAATCGGCTCGTCGGTATATTTCAGCTTGAACAGGCCGCGCAGCGTGCAGAGCTGGCGGTTCTGGTCATCGAGCAGGTCGGTGTATTCCTGGAAAGTCGCAGGATTGTTTTGCCGCACCGCGTGCTGGAGCTTGCTGATGGTGAGCGGATTCAGCAGGTGATATTCGCCGCCCTCGCGATATTGATAGTGGCCGCCGACCACGAGTTCCGTCTCCGATTCAGTAAGCGGCTGAAAGGCGTAGCCGTGCTTCATCTGCGCCTCGCGCGCCAGAACATCGAGCCCTACACCCTCGATTCGTGAGGCAGTCCCGGAGAAGTACTTTTCGACGAGCGCCTGGTTGAGACCCACAGCCTCAAACACCTGCGCGCCCCGGTAACTCTGCAGGGTGCTGATTCCCATCTTGGAGAAAGTCTTCAGCAGGCCTTTGTTGATGGCCTTGATGAAGTTCTTTTCCGCATGATTACCGGTAATGTTGTGCGGCAGAAGCCCGCGCCGCTTCAGATCGTGCAGCGACTCAAACGCCAGATAGGGATTGATGGCGCTGGCGCCGTAGCCGATCAGCAATGCGAAGTGCATGACCTCGCGCGGCTCGCCGCTCTCGATAATCAGTGCAACCTGGGTGCGCGTTTTTTCGCGAACCAGGCGATTATGCACGGCCGCCATCGCCAGCAGGCTGGGGATGGGCGCGTAGGTTGGATCGACACCGCGATCGGAAAGAATCAGCAGCGTGTAGCCGGAGGCAACGGCAAACGAGGCGCGGTTGCCGAGATCCTCAAGCGAGTGCCGGAGCCCGGCTTCGCCGTCCTCTGCGCGGAACAACGTAGGCAGCGTCGTGGCCAGCAAATCGCCCGACGAGACACGACGCAGTTTCTCCAGATCTCGATTGGTGAGCAATGGATGGGGCAGTTTCAGCGTGTGGCAATTGTCCGGCGCTTCGTCCAGAATGTTGCGCTCGGTTCCGATATAGCTGATCAGCGACATCACCAGCTCTTCGCGAATCGGATCGATGGGAGGATTTGTGACCTGTGCAAACAGCTGCTTGAAGTAGTTGAACAGTGGCTGCGGGCGATCCGATAAGCACGCGAGCGGAACATCGGTTCCCATCGAGCCGACGGGCTCTTCGCCCTTTGCACCCATGGGTCCCAACAAAATCCTCATGTCCTCTTCGCTGTAGCCAAAAGCCCGCTGACGGCGCAGGAGCGTTTCCGGGTTCGAGGCGATGGTGCGCGAGGGCTCCGGCAGCTGGTCGAGCGAGACCTGCTGCTCTTCCAGCCATTTACCGTACGGTTGGCGTGCGGCGAGCTCTTTTTTGATCTCCGCGTCGGAGATGATGCGCTTCTGCACCGTGTCGACGAGGAACATGCGGCCCGGCTGCAGGCGACCCTTCTTGCGCACTTCTTCTGCAGGAACCTCGATGACGCCGGCTTCTGAAGCCAACACCACCAGGTCATCCTTGGTCACGATGTAACGGCCCGGGCGCAGTCCGTTGCGATCCAGCGTCGCACCGATCACGCGTCCGTCGGTGAAGGCAATCGCCGCCGGCCCGTCCCAAGGCTCCATCAGCGACGCGTGGTACTCATAGAAGGCCCGTTTGTCTTCGTCCATGTCGGGGTTGCCCGCCCAGGCTTCAGGGATAAGCATCGCCATGACATGGGGCAGGGAACGGCCCGATTGAAAGAGAAACTCCGCGGCATTATCGAGTGAGGCCGAGTCGCTGCCTCCTGGCATGATGACCGGGAACAGATCGGCAATCTTGTCGCCGTAGAGCGAGCTTTCCAGTACCGATTGGCGAGCATTCATCCAGCTCACATTACCGCGCACCGTGTTGATCTCGCCGTTGTGGGCGACATAGCGATAAGGGTGTGCCAGCTTCCAGCTCGGGAAGGTGTTCGTCGAGAACCGCTGGTGCACCAAGGCCAGCGCGCTCGTGACCAGGGGATTGGCCAGCTCAAAGTAGAACCGCTCAATTTGCGGCGCCAGCATCAGGCCTTTGTAGATGATCGTGCGGCACGAGAACGATGGCACGTAAAAGATATCCTTGCCTTCGATTTCGGATGCAGCGATCTCGTTTTCGGTGCAACGCCGCACGCGATACAGAAGCCGCTCGAACTCGTCTTCTTCCAGGCCCTTGGGGCGTCCGACAAAAAGCTGTTCGATGTAGGGCTGCGAGGCACGCGCTTCGCGCCCAATCGCATCGCCATTCACCGGCGTGTCGCGCCAACCGAGAACGGTGAGCCCTTCTTCGCGCGCAATCCGCTCAAACACACCCTCGCACTGCAGGCGGCTGTGCTTGTCCACAGGTAAGAAGCACATGGCCACGCCGTAGGCGCCAGCCTCAGGCAATTGAATTCCCAGCTCGCCGCATTCACGCGTAAAAAACACGTGGGGAATCTGGATGAGGATTCCTGCGCCGTCGCCCGTCTCCGGGTCGCAGCCCGCCGCTCCGCGGTGGGTGAGGTTGATGAGCACCTCGAGACCCTTGCGGATAATGTCGTGGCTCTTTTCGCCCCGAATGCTCGCGACGAGTCCCATGCCGCACGCGTCATGCTCGTTGCGGGGATGGTACAGTCCCTGCGCCGCCGGCACCCGGCGACAACTCTTCGAATGATCCGATTGACCCATCTGATCCATGGCAACCTTCTTCACTGATTAAGTCGTACTGGCTGTGGTCGTTCAAGGCCGAATACACAGCCACCTAGGCGATTTGCGGTTCGAATCGCCAGGAGTTCCTGGAAAAGGTCCCTCGTTATGGACCTCACTGCGTCTGGGGTGCGCTGAACTCTTTAATATAAATGAAAAGGTTCTTCGCCGCAGCACACCCTGAAAAACTGAGCTTCATCATCCCGGGGCTAAAGCCTGCAAATCAGCAGTTCGCGCTCGTAAATCATCTCGGGCGGCAGGTGATCGTGCAGGTTGATGAACAACTCTTCATGCGCGATGACTTCCTTGCGCCAGGCGGCCCGATCGACGGCAATGAGCTCGTCAAATTTTTCACGGGCGAAATCCAATCCCGACCAGTCGATATCTTCATACCGGGGAACCCAGCCGATCGGAGTCTCGCGCCCCTGCGTGCGTCCGTGCACACGTTCCACAATCCAACGCAGCACCCGCATGTTGTCGCGGAAACCGGGCCAAAGAAATTTGCCATCGGAGTCCTTGCGGAACCAGTTCACCTGGAAGATGCGGGGTGTCACCTCGAGCGTCCGCTGCATTCGGATCCAGTGCCGGAAATAGTCGCCCATATGGTAGCCGCAGAAGGGGAGCATTGCCATCGGGTCGCGGCGCACCTGCCCGACCGCACCCGTTGCCGCCGCGGTTGTCTCTGACCCCATTGTTGCGCCGGCGTATACACCGCTTGACCAGTTGAACGACTGATAGACCAGAGGAAGCGTCGTGGAGCGCCGTCCGCCAAAAATGATCGCGCTGATCGGAACACCTTCGGGCGACTCCCAGTCCGGATCGATCGAAGGACATTGCGAGGCCGGCGCTGTAAAGCGGCCGTTGGGATGAGCGGCCGTGCGCCCGGTCTGCCTGCCGATCTCCGGAGTCCAGGGTTCGCCTCGCCAATCCATGCACTCAGCTGGCGGCGTCTCCGTCATCCCCTCCCACCACACTCCGCCATCGGGAGTTAGCGCGACGTTGGTAAAGATGGAGTTCTTTGCCAGCGTAGCCATGGCAGTTGGGTTGGTTTTCTCGCCGGTACCCGGGGCTACGCCGAAGAATCCTGCCTCCGGATTGATTGCGCGGAGGTGTCCTCGCGCATCCGGCCTGATCCAGGCGATATCGTCCCCTACCGTCCAGACCTTCCAGCCATCCATTGCCGCCGGAGGAATCAGCATGGCGAAATTCGTTTTTCCGCAGGCGGAGGGAAAGGCCGCGGCGACATAGGTTTTTTCGCCCTCGGGGTTTTCGACGCCAAGGATCAGCATGTGCTCGGCCATCCAGCCTTCGTCGCGCGCGATGTTGCTCGCAATGCGCAAGGCGAAACACTTCTTGCTCAGCAGGGCATTGCCGCCGTATCCCGAGCCGTACGACCAAATCTCGCGGCTCTCGGGGAAATGGACGATGTATTTGGTGTCGTTGCAGGGCCACGGCACGTCGGATTCGCCGGGCTTGAGCGGCATGCCGACGGAATGCATGCAAGGCACAACGCGCTTCTCGTCTTTGTCGATTTCAGCAAAGACCGGCGCTCCAATCCGTGCCATTGTGCGCATTTGCGCCACCACATACGGCGAGTCAGTCAATTGCACGCCGATTCCAGACAAAGGCGAACCCACAGGCCCCATGCTGAATGGCAACACGTACATGGTGCGGCCCTGCATCGAGCCGCGGAAGAGCTGCTTGAGCCGCCGCCGCATGACGTACGGGTCTTCCCAGTTGTTCGTCGGTCCGGCTGCATCACGAGAAAGCGAACAGATGAACGTCCGGTCCTCGACACGCGCTACATCGCTTGGCACGGAGCGCGCGTAGAAGCAGTTCGGCCATTTCTTGGGGTTTAGCCGTACAAATGTTCCCGTCTGCACAAGCCGGTCGCAGAGCGCCTCGTACTCTTCTTGCGAACCGTCTACCCAATGGATCGCGCTCGGCCGGCAAAGATCTGCCATCTTCTCCACCCAACGGATCAGGTGTCGATTTGTGGTGAGCGGCGTCGTGTGGGAGGTGGGCTCGGCTACCAGAACGGTCGGCTTCATGCGCTATTTTGTCTCCTGCCGGGTGGCCTTTTCGTCTTCGGCGCTAGTGCCGCTCATCGAAGACCGGGACTCTTTTTACGATACCAGCATCTAAGCCCGATCAAGCCGCTCCTGGGAGCCCGCCTTTCGATGGCACGGGTCCTGTCTCAAGGGGAGCTGGGATTTTCGTCGTGCAAGGATGGAATTGTAAGGTCGAAATCCTGTGTCGTAATTTCTAGCTTGCGACCATTCCGGCCACACGCTAGACTCCTCCCCATGACCAGAACGCGCTCCTTCCCCGCCTTCGTTGCTGCTCTCTTTCTTTTGGCTTCGACCATCAGTCAGGCGCAGGAGTGGGCGAAAGCACGCCTGGATGCCTCGCCACGCCACCACGAATACGTGACTCTCAAGCATGACGCGCGGTCTCTGCAGGCGTTCGTTGTCTATCCCGAGGTCAAGGACAAGGCTCCGGTCGTGATTCTTATTCACGAAATCTTCGGTCTTTCCGACTGGGCCAAGGAAATGGCTGACGAGCTTGCCGCGGAGGGCTTTATTGTGGTCGCGCCCGATCTGCTGTCGGGCTTCGGACCGAATGGCGGCGGCTCCAGTGAATTCCCGAGCCAGGACGCTACGATCAAGGCGGTTTCAGGCCTCGATCCGGTTATTGTGAATGCCGATCTCGATGCCGCGGCAGCCTATGCAAAGCAGATTCCCGCAGCCAACGGAAAGATAGCGGTTGCCGGTTTTTGTTGGGGTGGCGGCAAGTCGTTCGCATTTGCCGCGCACAGCAAGGTGCTCTCCGCAGCTTTCGTTTTCTACGGCCCCGGCCCCTCCGATGTTTCGACAATCACGGCTCCCGTGTATGGCTTCTATGCCGGCAATGATGCCCGCATCGGCGCCACGGTTCCGGATACGACAACTGCCATGAAGGCGGCCGGCAAGTTCTATCAGCCTGTCACCTATGACGGAGCGGGACACGGCTTCATGCGTGCGGGTGAAGATCCTTCGAATACAAATCCTGCAAACAAGACAGCGCGCGATGAGGGCTTTGCGCGGCTCGTGAAGGAACTCCGCAACCTCAAGCCCGCTCATGCCGCTGCAGGGACGGCGCGGCCGGATCGAAACGCAAAGAAGGCTACGACCGCTCCTCTTTGCCATGATCCCGTGGCGACTGGAACGGGGTTGTAATCCTTCTTCCCCTAACCTAAGAAGCAAATCTGTTTCTGTTTCCGGCCGATCCGGGATCACCGTGCTTTGCCGCTCAAATGCGGCACGCTGTCGAATGCCATGAACGCTGCAAGGAACACACAATCCGAAGTGAGAAGGGAACTGCGCGACCTTGTCGTGCTGGCGATCCCGGTTGTGTTGAGTGAACTGGGCTGGATGGCTCAGGGCGTGGTCGACAACATCATGGTGGGCCGCCTCGGTCCAGAAGCTATAGGCGCTGTATCGCTGGGCAATGCAGTTTTCTATACGCCCAGTCTGTTTGGAATCGGTCTTCTGCTCGGTCTCGATACGCTGGTAGCACAGGCCTACGGGCGGCGCGATCACGATGAATGCCATCGCTGGCTGGCGCAGGGTGTGTATCTCGCCTTCATCGTCACACCTCCGCTGATGCTGTTGATTGCGATCATCAGCTTCGGCTTCGATCGGTTTGGAGTCACTCCTTCAGTTGCGGCGCCCGCCAGTTCGTATCTGCGGCTGCTCGCCTGGAGTACGCTCCCGCTCCTGCTCTACGGTGGCATTCGCCGCTACCTGCAGGCTGTTGGGCAGGTCCGCGTGATTACGTTGACCTACGTGCTTGCCAACTTGCTGAACTGGGGCGGGAATTGGGTTCTCATTTATGGAAAGCTCGGATTTCCGGCTCTCGGTGTCGACGGATCGGCCATCTCCACCTGCGTCGCACGCGTGGCAATGGCTGCAACCCTGCTGGGCTTCGCCTGGCGCTACGAGCGCAGCCGCGGTCATCCATTGTTTCGTCATTGGGCTGCACCTCAATGGGATCGTCTCCATACACTCGTGCGCATCGGCGCCCCGGCGGCGGGACAGATCCTGCTTGAGGTGGGCGCTTGGAATCTTTCCACCTTCTCGGCAAGCTACCTGAACCCAGTCGCTCTTGCCACACATGCCATAGCGTTGAACTACGCAAGCATCAGCTATATGGTGCCTCTCGGCGTCTCGGCAGCGGCTGCGGTGAGCGTAGGTCACGCCGTGGGGGCAGGGAATCCGGCGCGCGCGCGCCGTGCCGGTTGGCTTGCTCTTGGTCTGGGCACCAGCTTCATGATCCTTGCCGGCATTGTGTTTCTTGTTGCGCCTCGGCCACTCATTGCGCTCTATACAAGCGATCCGCGGGTGCTCGCCGTTGGTCCCAGCCTCCTATGGATCGCCGCCGCCTTCCAGATTTTCGACGGTATCCAGACAGTCTGTACTGGTGCGCTCCGCGGCCTGGGCAAAACACGCGCTCCCATGGTTGCGAACTTCGTGGGGTACTGGATTCTTGGCTTGCCCCTGGGTCTAGTGCTCTGCTTCGTGCTCCGCTGGGGCATCTACGGCATGTGGCTTGGGTTGACGCTGGCTCTGGTTGTCATTTCAACGTCCCTGCTTGTGCGGTGGCGCAGTGAGTCCAATAGCGCCGCGCTGGTGGTAACGCCCTGAACGCATGAAATCATTGGTTTTGCCCGCACAATGTTGTTTCAAGCAACACTTTCTCTCCGTAGAGCTGCGCCGACTCAGATTGCACTCAAACCATGTATTTTTTGAGTGCACCAACATTTCATTGCTCATTCGGTTACCTTGAGCGCGATCCTCGTGTCCCTTCGCGGTACGAGGCAATTCCAGGGTGACTATAATCACAAGGTGGAGTGAAGCTTCAGCTCTTACAAGATTTTGATTAGAAGGGAATCCCGCCAAATGGCGACAGGAGACCTGGCCCTAGGTCAAGAAAAGGGCGCACTCAGCGCGCAGAAGCGCGCAGCCAACGATTTCAGCATTATCGTAGCAACGGTGAACGGGTCCGGCTCGCAATCCGCCAATAGCGTTCTGCTGAAGAGCATCTTCGGAATGGGAGTTCCCGTCAGCGGGAAAAACCTCTTTCCCTCGAACATTGCCGGCCTTCCCACCTGGTACACCATCCGCGCCAGCAAAGATGGATACGTCGCGCGCAGGCGCGGCTCACAGGTTCTAGTGGCGCTCAATCCTGAGACCGCAAAACAGGACATGCTCGAGCTCGATGCCGGCGGCGCAGCGATCTACGAGGAGAGCTTTAATCTCAAACAATATCGCGAGCGACGTAGCGAGCTACCCGGTACCCTTCGACAAGATCACGGCGAGCGTGTGTCCAGAGGCCAAGCTGCGCAAGCTGGTCAGGAACATGGTCTACGTGGGCGTCATTGCTCAGCTGCTCTCGATCGACCTGAAGGTTGTCGAGGCCAGCCTCAAGAAGCAGTTCGCCAAGAAGCAAAAGGTATTCGACCTTAACTTCGCCGCTGTTAAAGCCGGGTTCGATTACGCCCAGGAAAAGCTTGTAAAGCAGGATCCTTACTTCATCGAGCGCATGGATCAGACCGCCGGCAAGATCATCATCGACGGCAACGCTGCTTGTGGCATGGGCGCTGTCTTCGCTGGTGTCACCGTGGTTGCCTGGTATCCAATTACTCCGTCGACCTCTCTCATTGAAGCGACAACCGACCTGCTGAAGAAGTTCCGCGTAACACCGGAAGGCAAGGCAACCTTCGCAGTCGTGCAGGCAGAAGACGAACTCGCCGCGATCGGGATGGTGCTTGGCGCCGGCTGGGCGGGCGCCCGTTCAATGACGTCGACCTCCGGCCCCGGTATCTCGCTGATGTCGGAATTCGCCGGCCTCGGTTACTTCGCGGAAATCCCCGGCGTGATCTTCGATGTGCAACGTACCGGCCCTTCGACTGGCATGCCGACGCGTACATCGCAGGCCGACTTGCTCTCGACCGCGTTCCTATCGCACGGCGATACCAAGCACATCGTCCTGCTGCCTGGCTCGGTCAAGGAGTGTTTCGATCTCTCGCATGCCGCATTCGATCTGGCTGAGCGGCTCCAGACCCCGGTCTTCGTTCTCACCGATCTAGATCTCGGCATGAATAACTGGATGTCCGAACCCTTTGCCTATCCTGACAAGCCTCTGGATCGAGGCAAGGTTCTTACAGCGGAAGATCTCAACCGTCTGGGCAGCTTCGCTCGCTACCGAGATGTCGACGGCGATGCCATCGGCTGGCGAACCCTGCCTGGCACCCGTCATCCCAAGGCCGCCTACTTTACCCGTGGCTCCGGCCACAACGATGCGGCTGCCTACACGGAGAAGCCCGACGAATACGTCGCGCTCATGGATCGCCTGACCCGCAAATTCGACAACGCGCGCAAGCTTGTCCCTGCGCCTGTCGTCGTAAAGAACGGAACCTCGAAGATTGGGTTCATTGCGTACGGCACTACAGACTTTGCGTTGCGCGAAAGCCTCGACCAGATCAAGAAGGAGAACAAGCTCGATGTGGATTACATCCGCCTCCGAGCCTATCCCTTCGCTCATGAGGTTCACGACTTTGTCGCCTCGCATGAGCGCGTGTATGTCGTCGAGCAGGATCGCGATGCACAGCTGGCCAGTTTGCTTAAGCTCGATCTTCCCGCAGACCAGGTTGTGAAGCTGCGCAGCATTCTGCACTACAACGGGCTGCCCATCGACGCCCGTTCCATTACAGAAGAGTTTGTAACCAAGGAAGGTTTGTAAATCAATGGCAACCGGAACTGCAACGCCTGGGCCCAAGGTCAATCGCATCGGCCTGCCGGTCATTGAGTATCGCGGCGGCAAGTCGACACTCTGTGCCGGCTGCGGACATAACGCCATCTCCGAGCGCATCATCGACGCGATGTTTGAAATGGGCATAGAGCCCGAGCGGGTCATGAAGATGAGCGGCATCGGCTGCTCCTCGAAAAGTCCTGCATATTTCATGAGCCGCTCGCATAGTTTCAACAGCGTGCATGGACGCATGCCTTCTGTATCCACAGGCGCTATCCTTGCCCAACATCAGATGACGATGCTCGGCGTCTCCGGAGACGGAGACACGGCCTCCATCGGCGTGGGCCAGTTTGTGCATCTGCTGCGCCGTAACCTCCCCATGATCTACATCATTGAGGACAACGGTGTGTACGGCCTGACCAAAGGCCAATTTTCCGCGACGGCGGACATTGGCTCCAAGCTCAAGACAGGTGTCATCAACGACCTGCCCGCCATCGACACCTGCGCGCTCGCGATCCAGCTTGGCGCAACGTTCGTGGGGCGCTCTTTCTCTGGCGACAAAAAGCAGCTTCTGACGATGCTCAAGGCCGCCATTGCCCACAAGGGCACGGTGATGCTCGACGTGATCAGCCCCTGCGTGACCTTCAACGATCACGAGGGCTCCACCAAGAGCTACAAGTTCATGCAGGAAAACGATGAGCCCATCAACGATGTGGGATTCGTGGCCAGCTTCGAAGACATCGAAGTGGATTACGATTCCGGCCAGGTCTACGACGTCGAGATGCACGACGGATCGAGTCTGCGGCTCCGCAAACTCCATGAGGACTACGATCCTACGAATAAAGCGAACGCCGTTCGTACTTTGATGGAAGCGGAAGAGAAGAACGAAGTGCTCACTGGCGTCTTCTACATCAATACGGAGAAGCCCTCTTTCATCGATTTGCTTGGTCTTGTCGACGAACCTCTCGCGACTCTGCCTGAATCGCTTACACGGCCGCCTAAATCGGCCCTGGACGCTTTGATGGCGAACCTGCAGTAGCGTCTTGAGATCAGAACAAACGAAAGCCCCGCATTTGCGGGGCTTTCGTTTGGCAAACGCTATCAGGAAACTAGCGAGCGGCGGAGATACGCACACCCATTTCATTCAGCTTCGCGCGGGCCTGGGCTGCTTCGGGGGTTTGGGGATGGCGCTGAATGAGGGAGCGCAGTTCGTGCGTGCCTGCTTCGCGCTTGCTCGACGCAATTAAGGCAAGTCCCTTGTGCAGTTGCGCTGTTGCAGCTTTGGGGTTTCCGCTGAACTGCTCGAGCACCACGTCGTAATCCTTGATCGCTTCCTCGTAATCCTTTTGGCGATAGGAAATCTCTCCGAGGTAGAATTGCGCACTGCCGGCCATCGGGTCCAGCGGATAGTAGTGAAGTACATCCTGAAACTCGCTTGTTGCGAGTGAGTACTTGGCTGCATTGAAATCGCTCAGCGCTGCCTGATAGGTCTGCTCCAGGGGGGGCGTCTGGCTTGCAGCTGGTGCGGAGTTCATGGCTCCCGGGGCTCCCGGAGTCATACCGGCCGGTGCACCTGGCACGGTTCCCTGAGGCTGGACATTCTGGAGCTGGCTCTGCAAATCCTGGATCGACTTATCCAGCTTCGCGATACGCGTCTTAAGTTCGTCGACGGAGTCGTTCAACGACTGTACCTGTCCTGAACTTGTATCGAGTTTCCCGTTTAGAGCCTCGACCTGCGTATTGAGCTTCTGTTGCAGTGCATTGACGGTGCCGTTCATTTGGGTCGCCTGGTCCGCCGTCTGCTGCGCCAAGTTCTGGAGAACGGCAAACTTGGTGTCCATCGTGGTCTGCAGGCGCTGCACCATATCCAGTAATTGCTGAATCTGGGTCTGCATCTGCACCATTTCCTTCGAGACGGCGTGCGCGCGCACAGGCGCGAAGCATAAAAGTGCCGCTGCCGCCGAGGCCGCTAAAAGACTTCTGCGAAATGAACGTCCTGTCAGCATCCTTCACCCGTGTGTGAATAGGCCGCAGCTGCAATTTGAACGGCTGCTATGCTCTTCACGAAGTTACAAATTCCTTGCCGGCCTTTGGGACTTGTTGAACTGGCCGGATCATGCTTTGGTCTGAATGCATGCTCTTGCGTAGAGGCTAAAGGCGGCACCGCAGATGCGATGCCGCCCAACTTTCTTTACTGATCGAGCGAGAAGCCGGCGCGGCGGTTCTGCTGCCAGCAAGCCTCGGTTGACTCGGAGCAGAAGGGTTTTTCCTTCCCGTAGCTGACGACCCGAATGCGGTCGGCTGCGACTCCGGCAGTTACCAGCGCGTTCTTTGCGGCGTTGGCTCGGTTCTGGCCCAGCGCAAGGTTGTATTCGTCGGAACCGCGCTCGTCGCAATATCCTCCGATGACAATCTTGAGATTGGGGTGGCTCGCCAGGTACGACGCATCCTTCGAAAGCGTCGACTGCGCGTCTGTGCGAATGTCATAGGTGTCGTAGTCGAAAAAGATGTCCTGGACATTTGCCCGGAATTCTTCTTCCGCAGACATGGTGTGCGCGGGCGCTGAGACCGGCGGAGGCGCGTTCACCGTGACCTGCGCACTCGCTTCAGCGGTACCCGAATCACCACGTGCTACGAGGTGATAGGTTATCGTCGACGTCGGTGTCACAGTCTGCGTGCCGCTGGTCGAGACAGAGCCGATACCATCGATCGACGCGCTTGTCGCATCGGTTGTGTGCCAGGTAAGGGTGACCTGATCGCCGGCGGTAATCTGAGCAGGCGTAGCGGTAATTTGTGCGGTCGGTGCGGGTGCGGGTGGCGGCGCGGTTGCTGCAGGCGGTGGCGGCTGTTTCTTCTTACAACCAGCGATGGCAACCAAGGCGACTAGCAGGACAACAGGAACGAGAATCCGTAAACGTCGAATCAAAGTGTAGCTCCTTCCGCGGGTTCCAAATCACGTAGCCATTTTAAGCCTGGGCTCAGGGGACCGCTGCCAGTTAACAGCGGGGTGCGTTGCCCATGCATCGTGCGGACTGCGTCATTTTGAAATGCGCTTGTGTTTTGCTCCGGGCGGCATGCAACTCGCACGGCGCATGCAGTCCAGATTGCGTTGTTGCGAGATCGATTCCCGCCGGTGAGCACGGGAATTCGTCTCATGAATAAACATGATAGTGCAATAGAGCTGCCAGATGCCGAATCACCCTTCACTTCGAACTCCAGTTCGGCATGAAGTTATTCCCTGAATGGGTCAACTGATGCTGATCGGTCCCATCTGAAAGCATCGACCAGATTTCTGTATGGCCACCTATCTTGCGCTCAAAAACGATATGCCGCGTATCGGGGGCCCACGACGGGAAATCGTTTGTTCCAGCATCGTGTGTCAGCTGCTGCCAGCGCTTCGTTGCGATGTCCATAAAATAGATGTCCTGCCCACCTGGCGCGCCCGGCCCGTACTTGCGATTCCAACTGAAGGTTAGAAATTGGCCGCTCGACGACCACGAGGGTGAAACGGCATATCCACCATCTGTCATCCGCTGAATATTGGCGCCGTCCTGATCCATGGTGTAAATCTGCGGAAGGCCGGTTCGTCCACTCACCCACGCCAGTTGCGCATTTGTGCGTGGATTCCACACCGGCGCGACATCCGGTCCCTTGAAATAGGTAATACGTTTCGGCGCACCGCCATTGGCGTCGGCGACCCAGATCTCGGGGTCTCCGGTGCGAGACGAAGAGAAGGCAATCTTCGATCCGTCGGCAGACCAGGCGGGGGATTGATTTGACCCTCCTGCCGTGCCCGCCGGGAAGCTCACGAGGCGTCCAAGCTCCAGCGAATACATTCGGATCGACCATCCCTCGCGTCCCAGGGATGCAAACGCGACGCGGGAGTTGTCGGGCGAGATCCGCGGCGAAAGAGAAATGCTCCCGAGATGCGTTATGGCGTGTTGATTGGCGCCGTCGTAATCCATCACCCAGACTTCTTTGGAACCAGTGCGCGAGCTGATGAAATAAATCTTTGTTTCGGCAATGCCGTTGATTCCACCGCCGAGCCGGGCAATGATCTCATCGGCGAAGCGGTGCGCAACGGTGCGTGCCATGTCCTGGCTCGCGGCTTCGTTGTATTGCTTCCCCAGCACCTGAGGATTCGCGGTGTTGCTCGTGTCGTCGAGCCAGCCATATACAACCAGCCGTCCGTTGGCGACAGAAAGCGCGCCAAAGGCGACCATCGCGGCGCTAGCGGGAGGAGCCGACCATTGCGAAAGATTCATCTCCTGCGGAGATCCTGGTGTTCCTGCGGGCGCAAAGCTTTTCGAGACGACTTCAAAAATGCCGGCGCTGCTGAGGTCGTTGTAGAGAGTCGAATCGAACTCGGCCTTCAATGAGGGGGTTTGCGGATCGGCGCCCACGGGCTTGAAGTCGGCCACCGCGATGCGAATCTTCGCATTGCCGAGATTGGATCCGATTTTTACCCAGTCCTGGGCTGCTGACACAACAGGCTGCAAGCTTGCGAGAAAGAAGAGGACGGGAACAAGAGACCGGGAACCAAACTTCATGCAGTGCGGGATCCTTCCTCGGTTGATTCGTTTGGATCGTCTGCGGTTGCGTCGAGCAAGAACAGAAATCCGCCGACACCCAAGCAGATTTGAATCCGACGGCTAACCTCTATCTTACTTGGATGCGGCAGGAATCTTCTAGTATTCGCAGTAGTAGGACACCAGCAGGGTACTTTGGTTGTAACCTGTCGGCAGCGGCCCAAAAGTGTCCACCCGCTGCGCAGCGCGCATGCACGAGCTGTCGAGGGTTGGGCTCCCGCTTGACCGCTCCAGCTTCACACTGCCAACCGAGCCATCCTTCGCAATCGTGAAATCGATGTATGCCCGTGCCCCACGCGGCGTGTTCTGGTCCACCAGAGCCTTATACCAGTTGGTTGACATCTTGCGGCTGATTCCGTCTACATACCAGCCAAATCGGCTTCCGAAATCGCCGTTGCTCACCGAGGTCGGTCCGGTCGTCAGATTCTGCTGCGTCGCCCGTGCCATCGACGATCCCGATTGCTCCCCGTAATTCGCGCGATTGGTCGGCGGCGGCTGTTGCGGCTTCACCTGCGTCTTCGGTGCGGTTTCGTGTTCAGGCTTCTTTTGCTTGCCCGATATAGGGATCGCCGTCTCGTCCTCGGCCTGTTTGGCTTTTGGTTGGGGTGGAGCGGGTGCCTCGCTCGGCGTCTCTGTCGAAAGCACGTTCTGATTCACAGGCTGATTCGAGGGCAAGGGCAGGGCACTGCTTACCAGGTTCACCTGGATTGCGCCACCCATGCCGGGGCTACCCCACATGTTGTGATGGAAGAATCCGCCCAGAACCCCATACAGTACGATCGACGCTGCGAGGCCAAGATGAAGCACGATTGATCCGGTGGCCGGCGCCAATACAGGATCAGGCGTCAGTTCGTCTTCCAGATGCTTCGTGCTTTCAAGCAAAACACTCATCGTTCACTCAAGCCCTTGCAATCGGGAAAGGTCATTGTAAAGAAGCAGCAAATTGGTGGCGGTTGCGCGCACCAACAATCTATTCGCCGCTATTTCCCGCTCGTCCCTTTGTATCCAGCGGCTGGGTCACAATCGAAATATTGGTGATGCCCGCTTGTTTCACCGCATCCATGAGCGACGCGAACGCGCCGAACGGCACGCGCTGATCGGCACGTAGATAAATGATCTTCTTCGCGGGGTCGGCGCCAGGCTGCCGCAGCAGTTGAGGCAGGTCGTGAAGATTAACGGGCTTGTCTCCGAGAAATACCTGCTGGTCGCGGTCGATCGTCAGTACCGTTCGCTGTTCGGTGATCTCTTTGACTGTCTTTGTTTTGGGCACCGCCACTTCGATGCCCGACTGCAGCACCGGCGCGGTGATCATGAAGATCACCAGCAGCACCAGCACCACATCCACCAGCGGAGTGATGTTGATCTCTGCCAGCGAAGTACGGGTACCGCCGGAGCTAGTTGTAAAAGCCACGATCTACCTCTCTACGATTCCCAGCTGCCTTGTTCCGCGCAGCCAATGCAGTAAAACCGGTGCGATGGCCAACTTTACTTGAATGCTCCGCGTGCGGTTTCTTGCGCCGAATCGATCGCCGTGCCACGCGGCGCATGATCGGGAATCTCGTCGAAAGAGTTCAGCAGCTCGCGGCAAAAGTCGTCTGTCGCCGACGCCAGAACGCGCAGCTTGGCAGTGAACTGGTTGTAAGCGACAACCGCAGGTACTGCAACAAATAAGCCGGCAGCCGTTGTGATCAGCGCCTCGCTGATGCCGGGAGCGACTGCGCGCAGAGTAGCGGCTCCAGCGGTTCCCAAGCCATGAAACGCGTCGACCACACCCATAACCGTTCCGAACAATCCCACAAACGGACTGGTCGCGGCGATCGTGGCCAGCCAGGTCATGCGACGTTCCATATTGGTGATCGACTCGCTCGCAGCGGTCTGCGCTGAACGTTCCAGCGCGGTGATGTTGCGCGGAGGACCAGAACCACCGGTCTGGCGCTTGTAGGTCTCATACACTTCTTCGAAAACCTGCGCCAGTGGGCTCGCTTTGTAGTTTTCGGCGAGGGCCGAGATTTCGTTTAAGCGCGTTGCCTTGCGAAAGGCGCGAATGAATTTGCGGCTCTCGTTCGTGGCTTTGCCGAACGATCCCAGTTTGCCGAAGATGATCGTCCACGAGTAGAGGCTCGCAAGGAGAAGCAGGCCAATCACGAACATGGCAATGGGACCGATGTTGTTCACCATGTCCATCAAGGCGCCCGTGCCTTGCGCTACGGGCCCGCTCGTGGCCGCCTGTGCACCGTCAGCCTGCATTGCGATCGTAAGAGCAAAGGTAAAAATCGCGATTCACCTCAATATTCACCGTATCAGACGAAATACTGCCTTCCAAGTTATCGATATGGTCCCGGCCCGCGTCGGTTGGCCGGAAGTTGCCTCCCTTCAGAACGTTGCCGTGGGATGCACGCTCTTCGTCCCAGAGGCCTCAACCATGCTATGCTGCGCTCGGGTCGATCCCTGCAACACCACGCATCGGCCGGGAAGCACAAAGGGTCGCACGGAATGCTCGTCGAATTGCGCGCCGAGAACTACGCGGTCATCGATCACGCCATCGCCACTTTTGGCCCGGGGTTGAACCTGCTCACCGGCGAAACCGGCGCGGGCAAATCGATTCTTGTGGATGCGCTGGCGCTTCTGATGGGGGGCAAGGCGTCTGTTGAAGTCGTGCGCCATGGTGCCGAGAAGGCCGTGGTCGCCTGCGTCTTCGAGTCCACCCCCGGAGCCGAACTCATCCTCGAAGAGAACGGCATCGATTCGGAAGGTACCGAGATCATCCTTCGCCGCGAGATTCTTTCCAACGGCAAGGGGCGCGTGTTCGTCAACAATCAGCCCGCTACAGTGGGCGTTCTGCGCCAGCTGGCGCCTGAGTTGGCCCTGGTACACGCCCAGACTGAAACCCTCTCCAGCTTCGATCAAAACCAGCAGCGTCTCCTGCTCGATCGCTTCGGCAATATTGCCTCCGAGCCTGTGGCCGAGGCCTATGCGCGCTGGCGCGAAGCTCAATCGAAGCTCGACGACCTTCTCCAGGGTGAACAGGATCGCCTGCGCATGGTTGATCTCTGGAGCTACCAGCGCAAAGAAATTGACTCGGCGCAACTCAAGGCATGCGAGGACGAAGCTCTTGAGACTGAGAAGAGAGTTTTGGCGAACTCCGAAAAGCTCTATGCAGCAGCGATGAGCGCTTACGATCAGCTTTACGAAGGCAGCACCTCCGCTGAGGGTGCTCTTCGCTCGGCGTTGCGGAGCGTTGAAGAACTCGCACGGTACGATGGCCGGTTTACCGAGCTAGCCCAGCAACTGACCTCTGCCCGCGCCACTGTGGGCGATGCGAGCGCGACTCTACGTGACTATGCCGAAGGCATTAACGCAAGCCCCGAGCGCCTGGCCGAGATCGAGGATCGTCTCGCTCTCCTCGATCGGCTTAAACGAAAATATGGACAGACCGTCGCCGATGTCCTTCTTTTCGGCGAAGAGGTTGCGCGCAAACTCGCCGAAGTGGAAGACCGCGACGGAACTCTCAAAGAACTGCGTTCAGCAGTAGCCAAAGCCGCGTCGACATATAAGGACGTTGCAGCCGTTGTCTCCGCCGAACGCAAATCCGCCGCCAACAAGCTGGCCAAACTTGCTGAAGCGCAGATCAATGCCCTGGCTATGAAGGTTCGCTTCGAAATCACGGTGGCTTCGACGCAGCAGGAATCGAGCTGGAGCGCGCACGGATACGATCAGGTCGAATATCGCATCTCGACTAATCCCGGAGAGCCTCTCAAGCCGCTCCACGAAATCGCGTCCGGCGGCGAGATGTCCCGCGTCATGCTGGCTTTGAAAGTGGCCGTCGAAGAAAGCTCGTCGAAATCAAAGAAGAAGAACCCTACGCCCCGTACGCTCGTTTTCGACGAAATCGACATCGGTATCGGAGGGCGCGCAGCGGAAGCCGTTGGGCAGAAGCTCAAAGCTCTTGCGCGAGGCCAACAGGTTCTCTGCGTGACGCACTTGCCGCAGATCGCAGCCTTCGCCGGTCAGCACCTGGCCGTCGAAAAGCGTGACGATCATGGCCGAACCAAAACGCAGATTCGCGTTTTGGATGACAGAGGCCGCATGCACGAAGTGGCGCGGATGCTATCGGGGGCCAAGGTTACCGACACCAGCCTGCAGCACGCCGCGCAAATGATTGCCTCCAGCAGATGACTGACCCGTTCGAACTCGCTTAAGCGTTGTTGGCTCAGGCATCAAGGCCGTTTTGGGTGCTGGGCAGAAGATCTGCGACCGTGTCCAGAATGAACGTCGGATGCAGCGGTTTGGCAAGAATTTCGAATGAAGATCCCTTCTCCTGCGCGCTGCTCAGTAATTCGCTTGTCCCCGGATGGCCGGAAATAAGAAGAATGCGGCATTCCGGATAGTTTCCCTTTAGAATTCCGGCCAGCTCAATCCCATTCATTTGCGGGAGCATCACATCGATGATGGCGACATCCGGCTGCCAGGCGGCAATCGTCTCAATCGCCACCTCGGCGCAATACGCTGTACGCGCCTCATACCCACGGTTCGAGAAGATCAGTTGGAGTGAATCGGCGACTGCCGTTTCGTCGTCGACGATCATGATCTTGCGAGGAGCCGAATTGATTAGCATGTTTGGGCCCCCTGCAATTTGTGACGACAAGAAAGCAATGGCGAAGATCGTTGTGCCTGACCAAGGAAGACATGGTTCTGTCATTCACCGCCCAGTGTCAGCGGCTCATAGGGTTGGAATTGAGCGCGACGACATTTGGCAGATCCCCGGTCAACTACTACTTGGATGCTGGCGCCCACTCTGAGTGATGTACGCGCAACGATCCGGTAAACACCCTGCTACGATATCTCGCACGGACGCTAAAGTATTCATTTCAATGGCGGAATTACACGAGTGAAATTGGACTCTCCTCAAGGCGGTTTTGGAGTGGGCGCACACAAAGAATCTTCAAGCGAGTGGACGGAGCGCATTCGCCGCCTCCTGAGTGACTTGAATTTGAGCCAGGCAGCTCTCGCAGGGCGCCTGGGCGTCTCTCCCCCTACTGTTTCGCGCTGGCTGAAAGGCCATCATGAGCCGACGGCGGAGAGTTACGTCGCTCTCGGCAATCTGGCACGTCCTCCGGAAGGCATCTATTTTTGGGAGCGTGCCGGCCTTGATGCTTCAGGCCTGATGGAAGCCGGCTTTCTGCGAGAGCTCACCTCCACTCCCGTCCATCTCCGCGATCTCAACGTGGTCGCTGGAAAGAAAACGTCGACTCTGCTTGACAGTCAAGGCAACGCCGTCGCGATTCCGTTGTTGAACGCCACCGCCTACGGGGATCGCATTCCTCCGCACGAGAATGTGAGCTTATCGCAGGTGGAAGTTGAGGACATTTTGCTCGCTCCTTTGAGCTGGTGTCCGCATCCCGACAACATGATCGGCATGCATCTGGAAGGGGACTCGATGGTGCCCATTATCGCCGATGGGTCTATCCTCTTTGTGGATACGGCAGCCAAGGACCGCAAAGAGCTCCATCAGCGCATCGTTGTCGTTTCGCACCGGGACCTCGGGTTCAAGGTTGCCCGCCTCCAGCACATTGCCGGCTCCGACATCCTTGTTTCGGCCAACTACAAATACCCGCCTCTCGATGTCGGTAACACTTCAAAATGGAAGATCTTCGGCGAGGTCTTGTGGTGGGTCTCCAGGGACGCTTTGGTGCGTTCATAGCGTCGCGCGGGACTTCCGGAGAGCCAGCTGGGTTCAACAAGCCAGGTGGTTAACCACCTGAGGACTGCGCATTGATCCCGTCGAAACTCCGCGACCCCGGAATTGACCGCCCAAAGGTATACTGTTGAAGTGACAATCTCTGTCCTCGAAACCACTGGAAACGGTAGCCAGACCGGAGCTTCCCCGACCGAAAAACGCGTTCTTCTCTTGAAGCCGCGCGGGTTTTGCGCTGGTGTGGTGCGCGCCATCGACATCGTCAGAATTGCGCTTGAAACCTTCGGTGCACCCATCTATGTCCGGCGCGAAATTGTCCATAACCGCTATGTAGTCAATGAGTTAGCGGAAAAAGGCGCGATTTTCGTGCATGAGATCGACGATGTTCCCGATGGCCAGCGCGTAATCTACTCCGCGCACGGTGTCTCGCCGGCGGTTCGCGACCGGAGCAAAGGACGGGGCCTCAAGGTGATAGACGCCACCTGTCCTCTCGTCACGAAGGTGCATATTGAGGCGGTCAAGTTCGCCAAGCAGGGCTATTCGCTTGTTCTCATTGGCCATCGCGATCATGACGAAATCGAAGGCACTCTCGGCGAAGCACCCGATGTGACCCAGGTGGTCTCCAACGTGGCGGAAGTCGAGGCGCTCCAGGTGCCTGACCCGAACCGGGTGGCCTATCTGACACAGACGACCCTGAGCCTCGATGAAGCGCGCGACATCATTCATGCGCTCAAGGTGAAGTTCCCAAACATCGCGGGGCCGCACTCTCAGGACATCTGCTATGCCACCGAAAATCGCCAGGTAGCCGTGCGCAATGTCGCACACGACGCGGGTCTCGTTCTAGTTGTCGGCTCAACCAATAGCTCCAACTCCAACCGCCTCGTCGAGGTCTCCCGCAATCTTGGAACAGTTGGATACCTGATCGACAATTCCCAGGCAATCAATCCGAAGTGGCTGGAAGGGGTTTCGACGGTGGCGGTCACCGCCGGAGCATCCGCCCCTGAGATCCTGGTCGAAGACGTGGTGAATTATCTGCGTCTAAACGGTTTTTCCAGCGTCGAAGAAGTGGAAGTGATGCCCGAAAATGTTCGCTTCGGACTTCCGCCGGAGATCATCCAGGCAATTGGAAATCCTGGGGGCGAGCCCATCCCGGTGAGTTAAGCCGGCCATGCTTTCCCGGGCAATCGGCATTGTTTCCTGTTCCTGTTTTCACGCTGATGGCCATTGAATACCTGTAAGGTTTCCTGCTGCTAGTCAGCGAGAGCGTCAAGGTAAGAATTGGGTGCCGCAAAGCCCGGGCCGCAGATCGCTGAACAGGTTTCATATTCATGGACGGTTAGCTGTTCGTTGCTGTTCGCAACAGAGGCATTTGAATTCGCATGAGTCTCTCCCAAGTGAAGTCACATCCAGGATCGCCACGATTCGGCCGAATCGATGAGGATCTGGCCGACGTGGAAAAGGCGATCTTCAGCTCGCGCGAACACCTCCTCTCGCAGCAGCACCCTGAAGGCTACTGGTGCGGCGAACTCGAAGCGGACGCGATGCTTGAGGCCGATTACATCTTTCTCCATACTTTGCTCGAGTCCGGCGACCCCGGCCGCCTTAAGCGGGCATTGACTGAAATCTGGCGCTACCAGAACGATGACGGCAGCTGGAGCATCTATCCCGGCGGGCCCGGCAATCTCTCACTCTCGGTCAAATGCTATTCGGCGGCAAAACTCATGGGCATCGTTGCGGACGACCCGCGGATGGTCAAGTGCCGCACGTGGATTCTTGCGCACGGCGGCGTCACCGCATGCAACACCTTCACCAAAATGTATCTGTGCGCGCTCGGCCAGTATGACTATGACGCGGTGCCGGCAATCCCACCGGAGATCGTCCTTTTTCCGAAGTGGTTCTACTTCAATATCTACGAGATCTCTGCGTGGTCCCGCTCGATTCTTGTGCCATTGGCCATCATCTACGCCAAGAAGCCTTTCAAGAAGATTCCGCAGGAGCAGGGAATTGACGAGCTTTTTGTCGGTGGGCGCGCCAATTCCATTCTTCGTCTACGCATCGATCGCAAGTCGCTCTTCTCCTGGCGCAATCTCTTTCTGCTCATCGACCGCGTCTTTCATCTTGCCGAAGCAGTGCACATTCGTCCCCTCCGTACCCTCGCATTGAAACGCGCAGAGAAATGGATGTTAGAACGGCTCGAAATGACCGACGGCCTAGGCGCGATTTATCCAGCCATGCTGAACGCGATCATCGCGCTTCGCTGCCTCGGCTACTCCGAGGATGATCCGCAGCTCATCCGCGCCCGCGATGAATTCGAGAAGCTTGGCATTGAGCAGCCCGCGACCCCTGAGATGCCAGAGCCCACGTTCCGCATGACGCCATGCGCATCGCCCGTTTGGGATACTGCGCAAGCTGTCTACGCGCTGGGCGAGGCAGGCATTCCGCGTAACGATCCGCGCCTGCTCAAGGCTGTCGATTGGATGCTGTCAAAAGAGGTCCGCCACAAGGGCGACTGGGCCGTTAAGGTCCCGCGCACCGAACCCGGTGGCTGGTACTTCGAGTACAACAACGAGTTTTATCCGGATACCGACGACACGGCACAGGTCCTGCTCGCTCTCAACAAGGTCGACAATCCCCGCGAACGCTATCAGCATCAGGTGGCGCAGCGCGCGATCGACTGGGAGTTTGCCATGCAGTGCCGTAACGGAGGCTGGGGCAGCTTCGACAAAGACAACACCAAGATGATTTTCCAGTACATCCCCTTCGCGGATCACAACGCGATGCTCGATCCGCCGACGGTCGACATCACAGGGCGCATGCTGGAAATGCTCGCGGCCTACGGCTACACGCGCGAGGACAAGCGCGTGCAGAAGGCCATCGAGTTCATCTTCCGCGAACAGGAGCCGGACGGAAGCTGGTTTGGCCGCTGGGGCGTGAACTACATCTACGGAACGTTTCTGGTGCTCCGCGGCCTTGAGGCCATCGGCATCGATCAGCACGAGCCGCAAGTGCAGCAGGCTGCCGAGTGGATTCGCATGGTGCAGAATCCAGACGGCGGATGGGGCGAAACCTGCGGCAGCTATGACGACCCCGAACACGCGTGGCGTGGGCCCAAGCACACCTTCGCAAACCGCCTGGGCGCTGCTCGGCCTGCTGGCCGCCGGAGACGATCGCTCCGACTCGCTGGCCAAAGGAATTCGCTGGCTGTTGACCCGCCAGCTTCCGGACGGAAGCTGGGACGAGTCAATGGGCGAAGGGCCGACTCGTCAGGGCATCATCACCGGAACCGGCTTTCCCAAAGTTTTCTATCTGGCATACACGCTCTATCGCCAGTACTTCCCGCTACTGGCGCTGACGGCGTACAAGCGGACCATGGAACGCGCGTCGTAGATTCGGCGTTGGAGGAATTTCTCGAATATGGCTATACCCATTTCCCAGGTGTGGACGGTTGCAAGTTATGTGTGGAAGCAGAAGCTCAAGGGTGTGAAGCGCTATCCGACGGTGCTCATGCTTGAGCCTCTTTTCCGCTGCAATCTGGCGTGCGCCGGCTGCGGGAAAGTGCAGTATCCGCCCCATGTCCTCAAACGGATGCTCACTCCTGAAGAATGCTTTGCCGCAGTTGAAGAGTGCGGCGTGCCCATGGTCGCAATTCCGGGCGGCGAACCGTTGCTGCATCCGCAGATCGTCGACATCGTCAACGGCCTTGTCGCGCGCAAGAAGTACGTGTACATGTGCACTAACGCGCTCGAATTGAAGAAGCGCCTGCACGAGTTCACGCCGTCGAAGTATCTGACCTTCTCCGTCCATCTCGATGGGCAGCGCGAACACCACGACTACGCTGTCTGCCGTGAAGGCGGGTACGACATCGCGATCGAGGGAATAAAAGAGGCCGTCAAGCGCGGCTTCCGCGTAACGCCCAACTCCACCTTCTTCGACGGCACCGACCCCAACAGCGTCCGTGCCCACTTTGACGAGATGATGGCCATCGGCGTTGAGGGAATCGTGCTGTCGCCTGGTTACAGCTACGACAAGGCGCCCGATCAGACGCACTTCATGGGCCGTGCCCGCGTTCGCAAGCTCTTCCGCGCAATTCTGTCGAACCGCAAGAAGACCTGGAAGTTCAATATGTCGCCCCTGTTCCTCGAGTTTTTGATGGGCGACCGCAACTACGATTGCACGCCCTGGGGTTCGCCGGCCTACAACATCTTCGGCTGGCAGAAACCTTGCTATCTGCTTCAGGATGGCTACGCCGAGACCTTCAAGGAGTTGATGGAGACTACGAAGTGGGAGGAATACGGTGTGGGCAGCGGCAATCCCAAATGCGCGAATTGCATGGTGAGTTGCGGCTACGAGCCCACTGCCGTCCTCGATGGTTTCCTGTCCCTCAGCGGCTTCTGGGGCATGGTGAAGGGAACCTTCAGCACCTACAAGAGCGCCCACGCGATGAAGCAACTCAATGAATGGGGCACGAATGCCGCCGGGCCGCTGGTCCAGATCGCCACTCCTGCTGAATCCTTTGAGGAGACCAACGCATGAGCGCTGAAGTGCTGAAATATACGCGCGAAGAGGTTGAGGCGCTGGAGATTGCTCCCGGGACGGTGCACGAGAATCTTGAAGGCTGGATTCCCGAACTCGCCAGCGACGAAGACATTCGCCAGGCTCTTGAGAAGGCCTTCGACTATCGCGGAGATGTCACCATCACTCTTAAATCCGGCGAGCGTATCGAGGCCTACATCTTCAACCGCCAGACAGGTGCGACGCTGGTTGAGTCATACGTCCAGTACTTCACCCCATCCGCGCCGGAGAAGCGCAAGCTCGGCTATGCCGATATCGCTCGTCTTGAATTCAGCGGCAAAGACCGGGCCGCGGGCAAGCACTGGGAAGACTGGGTGAAGGCCTACAATGAGAAGAAAGCCGCCGGCGAAAAGAACATTGCGCTTCACCCCGACAAGCTCGACTAAGCGCTTGGCCGGACGGTACATCTCGGGTTCTGTCCACTGAGCACTGTTTACTGTCCACTGCCTCTATGAAAGTCTTCCTTACAGGCGCCACTGGATTTGTCGGCCACCATGTAGCCAAAGCGCTCGCCGCCGAAGGCGCTGATCTACGTCTCCTGGTTCGAAAAACCAGCAGTCTCAAAAATCTCGAGGGTATTTCCGGCGACACAGTTATAGGAGATTTGTCCGAACCCGCATCCTTTGCCCCCGCCCTCACCGGCTGCGATGCTGTGATGCACGTAGCCGCCGATTACCGCCTGTGGATTCGTGATCCCGACGCCATGTACCGCGCCAACGTCGACGGCACACGCGATTTGCTGCGCCTAGCCCGCGACGCCAAAGTCCCGCGCGTCGTTTGCACATCCTCGGTCGCCACCATGCACTTCTTCACCAACGGCATCGTAAGCAACGAAGACACGCCTGTTTCGATTAAGGACATGGTTGGCCACTACAAGCGATCGAAATTCCTCGCAGAACAGCAGGCGATGGCGGCCGCCCAGGACGGTCAGCACGTCATGATCCTGAATCCGACGACGCCTATCGGTCCCAACGATGCCAAGCCAACGCCCACGGGGCGCATCTTCGTCGACTTCCTCAACCGCAAGTTTCCGGCTTATGTCGACACTGGCTTGAACCTCGTCGATGTTGGTGAAGTGGCACGCACGCACGTCGCTGCTCTCAGCAAAGGGACGCCTGGCCGCCGCTACATTCTCGGCGGAGAAAATCTGACACTAAAGCAGATCCTCGACAAGATGGCAGCGATCACCGGAATTCCGTCCCCCACCACAAAAATCCCCTTCGCCATCGCCGCGACCTACGCGTTTTTTGAAGAGCTCATCACAGGTCGCATCCGCGGCAAGGAACCCCGCGCTACCCTGGAAGAGGTGCGCATGGGACGCAAGAAGATGTTCGCTTCCTCGGCCCGCGCGCAGCAGGAGCTCGGTTTCCGCATCATTCCCGTCTACCCGGCTATGCGCGCTGCCATTGAGTGGTTCCGCGCGAATGGCTACGCTCCATAGTGAGCGATATGCCACGGAACGTGCCAAACCAGAATGCCGCACGCTCGATGAGACTCACATGCTGAATCAACTTCACCTCTCCACCTTCCAGATCGGCACACCTCGCAAGCCCGAACAGGGCCTCCGCATCGGTGTCACCCGCCACCCTCCGCGCGGCGTGCCGAAAGACCGCTGGGTTGCCGATGGCTATTTCGATGTCTGGCTGCCGACGGTGGCTCCCGAGGCCAAACTCGTCACCCAGATTCGTGTGCTTGGTCCGGAGAAAGCCGCGCAGCGCGAGAAACTCTTCGATCGCTACGAGCGCGAATTGCTTGCCGATGCCACCGGCCGCCAAACCGTCGAACTTCTTGCGCAGATCGCCCTGCGCACGCCGATCAGTATCGGCTGCTTCTGCGAAGATGAATCCCGCTGTCATCGCTCGCGATTACTCAAGATCATTCAGCAGCATGCTGGCGGGGGCAAATGACGCGCACCGCTCTCATCGCCGCGATGCCCGGCGAGCTCAGATCCATCGTTGGCGGGTGGAAGCACACGCGCCGCAACGGCGTCGACCTCTGGGCGCACCGCGACGAAGACCTCTGGGTCGCCGCTTGTGCGGGTGCAGGTCAGGCTGCGGCGACCCGCGCCTTTGCCGCAGTTGAAGAGGATGCCCCCATCGATCTTGTATTTTCTCTCGGCTGGGCCGGAGCCCTTACGCCCGATCTCGCCCCTGGCACGGCTCATAATGTAGCCGGTGTGATCGACGTGCAAACAGGGGAGCGTTTTCGCTGCGATGCCGACGCCGGGTCTCTCTGGCTGGCCACGAGCCCCAAGGTGGCCGACGAGGCGGAAAAGCGGCGTCTCGCCTCCGCCTACCAGGCTGCCCTTGTCGATATGGAGGCTGCCGCCATCGGTCGCCTCGCCCAGATGCGCGCCATCCCCTTTTATGCCATTAAGGGCGTCAGCGACTCGCTCGACGCAAATCTGCCCGATTTCAACCGCTTCATCGACTCTCAGGGCAAGTTTCAGACCGCTAAATTCGCGCTTTATTCCCTTGCTAGACCTAAGTACTGGCCCTCACTCGTCAAGATGGGCGAAAATAGTAAGAAGGCTTCCCAGAGCATCGCAGATTCGCTGCTCGCATTCCTGCAAACAGACGAGGTCACGGCACCTAAGAATGGCAACTCAGATCTCCAATCCTGAGCACCTGGCAGAAACTAGGCTTCCCTCCACGATGAGCGCGGTGGTCTACCGCGGCGTGAACGACATGCGCATTGAAACTGTGCCCGTGCCGACCATCGCCCCCGGCGAACTGCTGGTCAAAATCGCGACCTGCGGCATCTGCGGCACCGATCTCAAGAAGGTTCACTTCGGTTCCCATTCGGCCCCGCGTATCTTTGGACATGAAATGGCCGGCACTGTTGCTGGCATCGGCCAAGGCGTCACCGGCTACGAAATCGGCCAGCGCGTTATGGTTTTCCACCATGTTCCCTGTGGAGAGTGCTATTACTGCCGCAAAGGCACGCCGGCGCAATGCCCGCTCTACAAGAAGACCGGTGTCACCGCCGGCTTCGAGCCCTCCGGCGGGGGATTCGCCGAGTACATCCGCGTCATGGACTTCGTGGTCAAGAATCGCGGCGTCGTCAAGATTCCCGACGGGATTCCCTTCGAGCAGGCGGCCTTCATCGAACCACTGAATACCGTCCTCAAAGGCGTCAAGCTCCTCAATCTCGCCCAGGACGACACCGTCCTCGTCATCGGCCAGGGCCCCATTGGCCTCATGCACGCGGTTCTCTCCAGCCGCATCGCAGGCAAAATCCTTACCTCCGATCTTTATCCTGAACGTCACGCAATTGCGGCCAAATTTGGTTTGAAACATCCAATCCATGCAGGCACTGAAAACGTGGTCGAACGAGTCTTGGCTGAAACCGAAGGGCGGGGTGCGGATGCGGTCATTCTCGCTGTAGGGGGTACTGCGTTGATTCGCACGGCAATGGACGCAGCCCGTCCCGGTGGTAAAGTGATGCTGTTCGCACAAACGCAACACGGCGAAGCCGCATTTGACCCCGCCGCGGTTTGTGTCGACGAAAAGACGCTGCTTGGTTCCTACTCTTCGTCCTTCAGCATTTTGAACGAAGTGACGGATCTTGTATTCAAGGGCTACCGCAGCGGGTTTGATCTCACCCAGCTGATCTCGCACCGTTTTCCGATTCAGGACGCGGTGGAGGCGATTGAGGTGGCATCGCACCCCAAAGCCGACTCCATGAAAATCATGATTGAGCCGGTCCTGGGCGAAGGGGCAAAGTAGGAGGCGCCTGATGCCGGGCACGGTGAAAGGGGTAATCAAGCGCAGCCGCTCCACGGTTGAAGCCGTGGTGGAGCATGGCCGTGCCACGGTCGAAACTGCCATTGAGCACGGCCGCGCTACGGTTGAAGATGCTATTCATCATGGCCGCGCAACCGTCGAGAGCGCCATCATTCACGGCCGCGCTACGGTTGAGACCGCGATCCATCATAGCCGCGCCACGATGCAAGCTGCAGTTCTTCACGGGCGTGAGGATATTCGCATTGAAAGCGTGCCCGTGCCGCAAGCGGGGCCGGGTGAACTGATTGTGCAGGTCGGCGCAGCTCTCACCTGCGGTACCGACCTGAAGGTTTTTCGCCGCGGTTACCACGCGCGCATGATTGTGCCGCCGGCGCTCTTCGGACACGAACTGGCCGGGACCGTCGTCCAAGCCGGGGCCGGCGTCACGGATTTTGCGACCGGCGATCGTGTCGTCGCACTCAACTCCGCGCCCTGCGGCCAGTGCTACTTCTGCGAGCGCGGGCAAGAAAATCTTTGCGACGATCTGCTCTTCAACAATGGCGCATATGCCGAGTTCATCCGCATCCCCCAGCGCATTGTTGCGAAGAACACGCTGCGTGTTCCGGCTCATGTGCCGCTCGAACATGCCGCCCTCACCGAACCACTCGCCTGCGCAGTGCACGGCTTTGAGGACTCAAATCCTCGTCGTGGCGACCTTGTTGCTGTCATCGGCGGCGGCCCGCTTGGTCTCATGATGCTGCATGTCGCCGCTCTCGCAGGGTGTGAGACGATCGCCGTCGTCAAGCACGATGGCCAGGTAGAAGCCGCCAAGCAACTCGGCGCAGCCCACGTGGTGCAGGCGACCTCCATCCGTAAAGCCATTCGCGAAACCCGCGCTCTCACACCTAAAGATCGTGGCGTCGACATTGCCATTGAGGCAGTCGGCGTTCCTGATGCATGGGAAGAAGCGGTGGAGATGGTCCGCAAGGGCGGCACCGTAAACTTCTTCGGCGGCTGCGCCATCGGCACGCGCGTTAATCTCGACACCAATCGCATTCACTATAGTGACATCACGCTGCGGGCCACATTTCACCATACGCCGGCAATTTGCCGGAAGGCACTCGACCTGATTGCCGGTGGCCGCTTCCAGGCCGGAGCATTCATCACTGGTCGAGCCCATCTTTACGAACTGAATCGCGTCTTTGAAAAGCTGATGAAACGCAGCAGCGAAATCAAGACCGCGATTGTGCCCTGAGAACCACTGGATGACCACCGCTGTGTTGAATACGGACAATGAATCGTTGCTGAGCCGTGGCTGGGCCGCGTTGCCGGCGTCGTATCGCATGCCCGCGGTCGCGCCAACGATCGCGGAGGCTCGCGCCTGGTGCAAGCAACTGGCCGATTCACACTACGAGAATTTTCATGTCGCCACCTGGTTTCTTCCCAAGGCGCTGCGTCCGCATTTTCATGCCATCTATGCGTATTGCCGTATCTCTGACGATTTGGGAGACGAAGTCGGAGACACCGCGCAGTCTCTCGCACTGCTCGACATGTGGGGCAGGGAACTCGACGCTTGCTATCAGGGTCACGCGCGCCATCCAGTCTTCGTCGCGTTGGCCGAGACCATTCGTGCTTGCTCTATTCCCAAAGAGCCCTTCGCCGATCTCCTGACCGCATTCCGCCAGGATCAGACCGTCACCCGCTATCGCTCAATGTCCGACGTTCTCGATTACTGCCGCTACTCGGCGAACCCTGTGGGTCGGCTCGTTCTCTATGCCTGTGGTTATGTAGACGAAGAACGCTTCAAAGCTCTCCGACGCGACTTGTTCTGCGCTGCAACTCGCAAATTTCTGGCAGGATGTGCGCGTCGATTTCGCCAAGGATCGCATTTATCTTCCCCAGGAAGACATGCAGCGATTCGGCGTCACCGACGAGACCATTGCCGCTGGGATCGCGACTCCCGCCTTCCGCGCGCTCCTCGATTTTGAAGTTGACTTCGCACGCCGCCTCTTTGAAGAAGGCTTGCCTCTAATCGGCATGGTTGGCCGCGAGCTAGCCGTCGATCTGGATTTATTCAGTCGTGGAGGGCTGGAGATTTTGCGTGCCATCGAGCGCCGCGATTTCGACGTGCTCTCCGCGCGACCATCTATCGCAAGAAGTACCAAGATCGCTCTCGCTCTGCGCGCCGTCAGTGGCAAACTTTTGCCCTTCCTGCGCCTGGGCTCGCGCTGAAAAGGAAGGCGTCGGGTGCAGGCACCAACACTGGAAGAATCCTACGCAATTTGCCGGACAATCGCCAAAAGGGAAGCGAAGAACTTCTATTACGCCTTTCTCGCGCTCCCGCAAGCGCGCAAAGACGCAATTTGTGCCATCTATGCCTTCATGCGCAAGGCCGACGATCTTGCCGATGACGAGAGCCTTCCGCACGAAGAGCGCCGTCGCCAACTCGATGCGTGGCTAGCAGAATGGCACAATGCAAGTGGTGAGGGTGCGACACAAGATCCCGTCTTTGTGGCAGTCCGCGACGCGATCCAGCGTTTCAATATCCCGTTAGCCTTACTCGACGAGCTTGTCGCCGGCACCACGATGGACCTCGACATTGCACCCGGTCGAGCGCCTGATACCTACGCCACTTTTTCCGATTTGTACAGGTACTGCTATCTCGTCGCGTCGGTGGTCGGCCTCGTCTGCATCCGTATCTTTGGATACACAGATCCGCGTGCGGAAAAGCTTGCGGAGGAAACCGGCATTGCGTTTCAACTCACCAACATTCTTCGCGACGTGCAGGAGGACGCAGCGCGCAATCGCGTCTATCTCCCGCTCGACGACTTAGCCCAACACGGTATCGCGCTGGACGCGCTTCTTCACCGCAAGCCCGGCACACCGCCGACGCCCGATGAGCGAACTCTTCTCGCAGCGATGGCGCAGCAGGCCGAGGCCTATTACAAGTCCGCTGCCGCGCTGTTGCCTTTGATCGATGCGGAGAGCCGACCGGCTTTGTGGGTGCTTGTCTCCATCTATCACGCGCTTCTCAAGCGCATTCAAGGCGCAGACTACGATGTGTTTTCCCAGCGAGCGAGCGTTCCCCTGGTACAGAAACTTGCGATTCTGGGCTGGGGAATGGCACGTGTTTTTGTCGCTCGGGTAAGCGGCTGATGCCCATCTACAGAGGGATTTGAATCCATTGGAGCAACGGCATACACAATCCGTAACGATAGTGGGCGGCGGTGTCGCCGGCATGAGCGCGGCCTGCGCTCTTGCCGAAGCCGGCTTCCGCGTGCAACTCGTCGAGCGCCGCGGATACCTCGGTGGCCGCGCTTCTTCATACCTGCATCCCGGCATCGGCGAGGTCATCGACAATTGCCAGCACGTGCTCTTTGGCTGCTGCACCAATCTCATCGGTTTCTACAAGCGCATCGGGGTAGAAGACAAGATTCACTGGACCCGGGAGATGACGATGATCGAGCCGGGTGGCCGTCGCTCGGTGCTCGGACCCTCGAGCCTTCCCGCTCCGCTGCATGGGTTGCCACGGCTCTTGTCGGCCCAGGCCTTCTCACTCGCGGACAAAGTCTCGCTCGCCAAAGCCTTTCAGGCTCTCATGCGCCCCGTTCCGAAGGACTCAACAGAATCGCTGGCCGCGTGGCTCCAGCGCCACGGTCAGACAACGGGAGCCGTCGAGCGCTTCTGGCGTCTCGTCATCGCGAGTGCCCTCAACGCCGACCTCGATTGCATCGCTCTGCCGTACGCGGCCAAGGTCATTCGAGAGCTCTTCATGTACTCCGCTGAAGCCGGGAGCATGGGCATGAGCTCGCTTCCTCTCAGCGAACTCTCAGATAGCGCGGCGAAGTTTCTATCGGCGACTGGTGGCACCGTGCTTCTCAACGTGAATATCGATTCTGCGGCATGGGACAAGGAATCGAACCGCTGGACACTCGCGACCCGCGACGGAATCATCCATTCGGATTTCCTCGTGATTGCCCTGCCCTTTGAGGCCACGGCGAAGTTGATCGCGACCATCCCACCCGCGGAGGGCGCATCGGCATTGGCCGCACAAATTGCTCGGCACAGGCATTGGCCCATCTGCAGTGTTCACCTCTGGTTCGACCGCGAGATCACTGATCTGCCCCATGCCGTGCTACTCGACCGCGAGATTCACTGGATGTACAACAAGGGCCGGCTGCAGCCATGGCGTGAGTTGAAGGGAAATTACCTCGAACTTGTTGTCAGTGCGTCGCGCTCATTTGCGGCGCTCACCCGCGAGCAGGCCATCGATCAGGCATTGCGCGAGTTGAAAGAGTTCTTTCCGGAAGTCGCCGCGGCAAAACTCGAGAAGGCCGCTCTCATCAAGGAGGTGCGCGCGACGTTCGGCGTACCTCCAGGAATCGATAGCGCTCGTCCGTCCTCGCTTGCTCCCTGGCCAAACTGCTTTCTCGCCGGCGACTGGATCGGCACCGGCTGGCCCTCCACCATGGAGAGCGCCGCTCGTTCCGGCCATCTAGCGGCAGAAGCTTTGACCAATGCGGCAGGAGAACCCAGAGCCTTTCTGGTTCCCGATCTCAAGCCGACAGGATTGATGCGCTGGTTCAAGACGTAGTTCGACACAAGCAGAGTCATCCGCGGGGAATCGCATTTTCAGATCCCTGTATTTCAATGTGCCAGCAGGTAAACACCGACACATACCAGCAATGCTGCCGTCCAACGCCGCCGGTCGACATTCTCTTTCAGGAACAGCTTAGCTGCCACCGCATTCGTTACGAGCGTGAGCGAGGCAGAGGCGGGCGCCACCAGGCTCAGATCGAGATGATTCAGAGCGAAGAGCAGAGCAAAAAAGGCGAGGGCGAGAAAACCCACGCCCGCGAAGAAGAGCGGACACGTAACCACTGCTCGAATCGCGCCCTTCAATCCTGACCGCTCTCGAATCACATCCAGGTCGCCAATCGATTTCATCGCCGCGGCAGTGAGCACTTCACCAGCCGTGGAGCTGAGCACCACGGCGGCGATCATGGCGGCTGCGGACCAGGGGCCCGGTTGGGATGCAGGGAAGGGGCCAATCATCGAAGTTGGCCCTCCTCCGCCGCAATTGAATCGGTGCTGCTTTCGGTTTCCGGAACCGTGAGTGAAGGCCCGTGCGCCACAAACCCGACCCCGATGGTGATCAGTGCGATCCCCGCCCACCGCTGCAGGGATATCGGCTCATGCAGCCAAAACCGGGCGAGCAGGGCGACGATTACATTTCCAAATGCGGTTGTGGGAAGCACAAACGTAAGATCTGCCCATGAAAGCGCTGTCAGATAACTTGCAAAGAAACCGATCAGCAGCGCGATACCGACCGCTATCCAAGGCGTGAAGACGGCTGCGACGAGCGTAGCCGGATGCGCAAGAGAGATGGGTCCAAGCGCGGTCATCCCACGGGAGAGGCATGTATCCCCCAGCGGTGCGCACAGGCCCACCGATCCGAGAACCAGATACTGTCTGAATGTAAGCGTGTGATGCGCCATGCGAGCGGCTTAACTTTCAGATGCAAGAAAAGAAGGGCGGACTCAGAACGAGTGCCGCCCTTGATTTTGAATTCGCGAGGACTACGCGCCCGCGCCTACTGGAGCAGGCGGTTTTGTCTGCCGGCCACGCGCTTCCTTTACCGCCTTGTTGCGCTGCGCGCGCAGCTTCATGAACGACTTCGCCTCAACGTAAAGCCGAGGCACATCGCGGTTCACAATTGCCTTCCAGATTACGCGTGCCGCTGCCTTGGGCCGGAAATAGTACTCGTCGTAGAACCGGTGCACCATCTCCATCACGTAATCCGTCGGCAGGCCGGGATACTCGATGTGCGCCATCTGGTGGCCGCCGCCGTCCTCCATCTTCTCGTTGGTGATGAAGCCGCCGGCCTTGGCGTAGTCGTAGAACTCGGTGCCGGGATACGCATGCGCGACCGAAACCTGAATCGTCTCGACATCGAGAGACTTCGCAAATTTGATCGTGTTCTGAATCGACTCCTTCGTTTCCCCGGGCAGCCCGAGAATGAAGTCGCCGTGAATCACCAGGCCCAGGTCGTGGCAGTCTTTTGCAAATGCCCGTGCCCGCTCCACTGTTGCACCCTTCTTGATGTTCTTCAGGATCTGCGGATCACCCGACTCGAAGCCCACGATCAGAAGGCGGCAGCCGGCTTCCTTCATCGCTTTCAGCGTCTCGTAATCGGTGGTCACGCGTGAAGTACAGCTCCAGGTGATGCCGATCGGCTTCAGCTTCGAGCACAACTCAATCGTGCGCTGCTTCTGGATGTTGAAGGTGTCGTCGTCGAAGAAGAATTCCTTCACCTGGGGGAAGTTCTGTTTGGCCCAGGCCATTTCCGCGGCCACATCGTCGCTTGAGCGCTTGCGCCAGGCGTGCCCGCTCAAGGTCTGCGGCCACAGGCAGAACGTGCACTGCGCCGGACATCCGCGCGTCGAGTAGAGCGCAATAAACGGATGCAGAAGGAACGGCACGTTGTATTTCGTCACGTCCAGATCGCGCTTGTAGATCTTTGTGGCCCACGGCATCGCGTCCAGGTCTTCCACCTGGGGTCGATCCGGATTGTGCACGATCTTGCCGCCCAGCTTGTAGCTGATGCCGAGGATATCGCTCAGAGGCTTGCCGTTGGCAAACTCGACAACTGAATAATCGAATTCGCGGCGGCAAATGAAATCCAGCACTTCGCACTCATTCAGGGCACGATCGGGACTTGTAGTCACCGGGGGCCCGACGAATGCAATCCGCATCGAAGGATTGGCATTCTTGATCGCCCGCGCCAGTCGCTGGTCGCCTTCCCATCCGACCGTAGAAGTGAAGAGAACGAGAAATTCGTACTCCTTCGCGATATTGATCGTCTCTTCGGCTGTCACGTGGTGCGGCGGACCATCCAGCAGTCGCGACCCTTCCAGCAGACCGGCGGGATAGGTTAGCCACACCGGGTACCAGTACGACTCAATCTCACGAGTGGCGGGCCAGCGAGATCCTGCGCCGCCGTCAAAACCCTCAAACGAGGGTGGGTTCAGAAACAGTGTTTTCAGTGGCATAGACATCCCTTCAATTTTACCATTCGCCCGTTTTTCTAGCCGATTAAAGGAGTTAGGAGATTGCTTAGGGGTGCAATTCGTGTAACCAGTCTTCCATATGCCCAAGCGCGCGCAACAGGCTCAGGCGGGCCTTGGCGAGTTCGAATCCGGCATCCAGCGATTCGGTCAGTTTCTGACCCTCATCAATGTGGGCCAGCTGCTCTGCTTTTGGGGAAAGTTGTGGCGTCGAACCGGGTCCGCTTCCGCTTCCATTGCCCAGCTGCAATTCGGCCTCAACGGTCTTCAACTGTTCTGCGGCAATCTGTTGCTTCAGGCTTGCAATCTCCGCCATGGTGTCCAGTTCGCGCAGGCTGCCAGTCAATTCCGCGACGGCAACGTCATTCTGTTTTTGCGCCTGCTCGGCTTCCACCGTGGCTCGCAACGCGTCTGCCGTCGATTCGTGCGCTTTCGCACGGTGCCCCATGTCGAACAATGGAATCTGTATCGAGATACCCGAAGAGAAGTTATTCGCCGGCAATGGCCTCGCAAAAAACGAATTCACTTCGTTCAAGAGAGTTGTGTTCCGGTTGTATTGCGCTACAAAGCTCATCTGCGGGAAGTAATTGGTCTCTCTGTCACCCTTCGCCACCTGCTGTTTAGATCTTGCATTCAGCCGGGCCGCTTCGATACCGGCAAGATCTTTCGCCACAGCGTCGCCCCTGATCTGAGGTATCTCCGGGATGCTCGAATGGTCCGGCTTGATCGATCCCACCGGCAGGCCAGTCAACCCCGCCATCTGCTCGCCCAGAGTCCCGGCTCGCCCTTCCAACTGTTCGCGTTTCAGCTTGATTTGCGCCGCGGTCAGCCGCGCCTCGAGCAACGCATTCAGCGGATCTACGCCTGCCTCCGTCCGCTGCTGCTCGATGCTGACGAGTTGTGCCGCAAAGTTTTCTTCCTGGCGCGCCGTCTCGATCTCTCTCGAAACCGTATCAAGCTCGATGTACGCCGTCGAAGCCTGAAGCGCAACCTGCTCGCGAGCATCTTTCAGATTCGAAGTTGCTGAACCCAATCCATATTTTGCCGCGTCAATGTAATGCTTTTGCGGAACACTGAAGACCATCGATTCAACCGTTGCCGTCCAAAGCGACGGCGGCGAGCCCGTAAAGCCGGTCTCAGGAAACACCGGCAAGCCCGTTCCCACCAGCAGCGAAGGAATTCCCACATCCCGGGCCTCTGAGAGGCTGGCCCTCGCCTTATCCAGGTTCGCCTGCGCAATCCGCACCGTCGTACTGTTGCGTTGCGCAAGGTCGACCACCGTCGCGAGCGAAACCTGCGCTTCCACTCGCGCACACGCGATTGCAGTGAACATAGCGACCAAAGTTGCAGGCAGCCCAATGCGGATTGTGTGTCCAATCTTCAACGATTCATTTCCGTTCAGAACTTCAGGTCCAGAGCCGGTTTGTAGTCATGCGCCAACGCTAACGCTGCCGCGCGCTGCTCCTGCGCCCCGGAGCGGTCTCCCAGCTCGGTAAGGAGGCGTGCCAGGCGCGTATGCGCGGCAAAAGCGGGTGCTTCTTCGGTCTTGGTGAAACCGTTTAAGTACTCTTCGAGCATCTTCACCGCGAGTGGCGCATTGCGATGTGACTCCATCAGGACAGAAGATCCGTTGAAAAGCGCCACGCCTGCCGTCGTGTCCTTTTGCGCGGCTCTCATGCCGCTCTCTACGGCAGGCTCAATCTCCGCGCCTCGCGAGCGTCGCCGATAAAAGCTTCCCAGAGTCATCCACTGGAATGCGGGATGCTTGCTCACTGCGACGGCCTGCTTGTACTCGCGTTCGGCCGTGCCATAGTCTTTATCGCTTTCTGCAATTCTGCCGCGCAGCTCATGTGCGCGCGCTTCGTCCACCTGGTCCAGCTGCCGCGCGACGCCCTGCGCCTTGCCCTCGCCGCCCCCGACTACGCTCGGTGCACTCGAATAGAATTCGCCCAGGTCGGAGAGCGCCTCTGCATTGCGGGGATCCAGCCGTACCGCTGCTTCAAGCTCTGCCACCGTGCGTTTGGCCAACGAGAATGCGCTCATGAACGACGCCCGCGAGGCCCGTTCGCCGAGCGTGCGGCCATGCCAGAGGTGATAATCGGAGTTTCCTTCGTCCATCCGAACTGCCTGCTCGCATTCACTCTCGGCTGCATCCCAGTGCTCCGTCGAGAACAACACTCGGCAATGCAGATCGTGGACAGCCGCTGACGAGGGAAGAGAATTGAGCAGGCTCAACGCTTTATCCGCCTCTCCCGATTGCAGTGCTGCGCGTGCCTCAGCCAGCGGATTTGTCGCCGCAGCGGCACCCACCGAAACAGCCAACGCCATCAGTAAAGTTGCCGCGCGCCTCACTGTACCTGCTTGATCGGCATCCCGATTTGCATAGGCTGCCCCGTCGTCGTTCCAGTCGCAACGGTGTCGCCCTCCTTAAGACCGGAGAGAATTGCAACCTCTGTCAGATTGATTGTCCCAGTCGTCACGTATGTCTTTATCAACTGATCTTTCACGACTTTGAAGACATACGGCTTACCTGCTTCCGAGTAAAGCGCTTCCCGTGGAATACTCAGGGCGTCTGCCTGGCTCGCGGTCGTCACCGTGACCGTCACATTGGTTTCGGGGAGCAGTTCACCATCTCCTCCGTCGATCGCGACAATCACCTCACCCACATTACGCGTGGTGTAGGTAATAACCGTCACGGGAGTACGCACGATATGCCCATGCCACACCTCCCACGGTTTCGCGTCCCACTTAATCTGTATTTGTTGACCGACGGCCAGCCTCCCAAGATCGGGCTCATCGAAATAAGCGCGCACCCGTTCTTTCTGAAGATCGGCCATCTGCAAAAGAACCTTTCCGGCGTCTGCGAATTCCGTTGGCCTGGCATCCACGGTGTATACCGTTCCGGCGATCGGAGCTCGGTACGACATCTTAGATACAGCGTCGCGAGCAGCTGCTGCATTCGCCTCAGCGTCGTTCAACGCAGCCTGAGCCCGGGCGATCTCCGCATTGGAATAGCGGTGTTTTCCGCTCTCTTCCGCCGCCTGCAGCGCCGCATTTGCCGAATCCAGTTGTTGCCGCGCTGCAGCAACCTCGCTCGCCGAGGCCGCGCCCGTTGAATTCAGCTTTGTCAATGCATCCAGGCTCCGTTGCGCCTGATCTCGCTCGAGCCGGTCCCGCGCAATTTCAGTTTGCGATGCCTGGCGTTGCTCCAACGTGCCATTTTGCGTCGCCGCCTCCAGCTGTGCCTGCGCAGTTTTGAGGCCGCTTTCCGCCGAGGCTAGTCGGGCACGCGCCTGCATATCGTCGAGCGCAATCAATAGCTTTCCCGCCGGGACTCGGTCTCCTGGCTGTACGTAAACTGCCTTTACGGTAGTGGCTAAAGGCGAGGTGTACTCATACTTTGCTTCCGGTTCAACCCGGCCGTTGGTGCTCAGAGTGCTCTTGAGCGGCGCACGGACCACGTGTGCGACCTTGACCGACAGGTGTTCCCTTGTCAGGGTGCGGGCGGAGAAAAAAACTCCGACCAGCAGGACGGCAGCGCCCAGCCAGAGCCATCTGCGGTCCAATTCCTTTCTTTCTTTAATCATGCACCTAACCTGAGCCAGTATATAAGACTCCCATACCGTGCCCGAGGGAGCAGTTTTTTGCTCTAGAGGTACCGCCTGCGGCATAGAAGAGGTCGATCGGCACCAATATAGATGACAAAGGCAACTACATTAGTCACCCTCTTGTATCCGGCAGATCGCGCGAACTGCCGGCACTCGGTCACAAGGGCTTTGCGTGGCCCCATGCCGCGCGCGCACTCTCGACATGCAGTAGTCGGAGCTGGCTACGTCGTCCCGTTCCGCTATGGACGCAGAGGATCCTCCATGCACCGCATAAGATCTATCTTCAGGCTGGTTTTCAAACTGATACTTAATGCGCCTCACCACAGTTTCGGCAAGGACCTCATCGGCCAGACCTGGGAACTCGATCTCTGAGCGCCGGAACCCGCCGAGAGTATTGGGTCCATTGAGCCTGGTCGGGAGAAATCTCCAGCCTGTTCGGCGCCCGCGCAAACCCAATCCCGATAAAATAGGCTCATGGCAGCAAAGAACCCACGCTACACAGACGACCACGCCAAGGCAGGTCTCGACTTCAAATTTCCCGCCATCGAAACATGGAAGAACCAGTTCCCGGGCTACGAAATCTCCATTGACGATCCCGAGCTGACCTCAGTCTGTCCCAAGACCGGACTTCCCGACTTTGGCGTGCTGAATATTCGCTACATGCCACGCAAACGATGCCTCGAGCTCAAGTCGCTGAAGGAGTATCTCTTCAGTTACCGCAATCTGGGCATTTTTCAGGAGAACATCGTCAACCAGGTCCTCGACGATGTGGTCAAGGCCTGCGATCCAGTCTGGGCATTCGTTCGCGGAGAGTTTCGCCCCCGCGGCGGCATCGCGACCACGGTCGAAGCCCGCTTCCCTCGACCGAAGAAGTAGTATCGAAACCGCTTTCCGTATCCGAAGCCGCATTGTTGCTCATGAGCGGCTTTATGCGACGGCCCGCACCAGCGCCTCATAGCACTCAACATCCAGCTTATGCGGCACATCCTGTGCGATAATCGCGAGCGCCCGTTCGACCTCCATGCCAGGCCGATAGGGACGATCCTCCGTCAAAGCGCCATAGACATCGGCGACCGCGATGATGCGCGATTCGATGGACAAGTCGCTTGCAGTAAGGCGATTTGGATAGCCGCTTCCGTCCAGCTTTTCATGGTGTGCACCTGCAATGACGGCCAACTCCTCAAAGGGGCCTACGCGCGAAAGGATCTCTCGTGTCAGACGCGGATGTTCCTGCACAACATGCCACTCCGCCGCATCCAGTTTGCCCGGTTTGTCGAGAATGGAGTTCGGTACGCGCAGCTTGCCAATGTCGTGCAGTAGTGCCGCGCGATGCACCATGCTTCTTCTTTGCTCAGTGAGTCCCAGTTCTTCGGCAATTTTGCCGGCTGCGTCTGTGACTCCAAGTGAGTGCCGATAGGTAAATGAGGACTTCGCATCCACAACGTCCGAGAAAGCCTCGCAGATCAAATCAATATCCGAGGCTTCAAGTTCGGACACCGCGGGTGGGGCAAGTTGCAGGACTGCGCTTCTTGTTTCGTTCTCTGAGCTTCCCGGCAGTGCGGCGCACCAGAGAGCGCCATCGCGGTCAAGGCCTTCGGCAATGCGAACCAGCTCCGGGTCGAACCAGTGCCGGCTGCGCTCACGTAGAACCTCGATTGCCCGCGCCGGTCCTTGTTCTGAAGCGAATACATCTAGATGTTGCGCGACAGCCAGGATGCGTGCTTCGACCGGAATCTGATTTCCCGTGCGGCGCTCAGGATAGCCGCTGCCGTCCCAGTGTTCGTCCAGACCGCGTACTGCTTCTGCAGATATCTCTCCGAGCCCGAGCTTGCGAAGGATGTGCGCGCCGCGGTCGCAGCGAAGCCCTATCATCTCCTCGTTATTGCGGTGCTGCGTGAGCCCTATCTTCACAATCCCTGCGGCACGACCCAGTGGCCCCGCCTCGGGCAGAACGGTTTTCCATAAGAGGCGCAGTGTGGAGAGCTTCGGCTGGCTTGGCTTCGTCCAATCTTCGAGCTTGACGCCGGCTTTCACTTCCCGTTCATCCCCACCGCCGATAATCTGGCAGAGTCGGCCGGCATTGCTGCTGCAGCCCACATCCTTAAGCAGGAGCGCGTAATACAAATCGGCCAGTTGGTCAGGAGGGAATCCAAGGGCTCTGGCAAGGCGCATGCCGAGCAGGCAGCTGCGCAGCGCGTGGCCAGGTACCGCCCCTTCCGTCAAGTCAAGTGCAAATGAAAGCGCCGACAATATCTCGGGTAGGGAGATGTTTTCTCGGCGATCAGGTGTAGCAAGCCGCTGGAAATGCGGTGCCATTGCAGGAGTTGCCATCGATTGCCCCCCAGATATCTAAGTAACTATTTTTATGCCCAACGGGAATCGTCTACCGATAACCGACGTTACCGAAGCGATTGGGCCGACGCACTCCCACAAAGGTGGATCTGTGCGCAAGTTCAACAATTTAGGGAGATATGTCGATGCGACGAATGAGATTCGGCAAGGCGCCCCACGGCCCGATTTCAGGGCTCCGTCAGAATCCCGGTGCTCTTGAGCCAGGTCTTCATCAACTCCGGCCAGTTGGTGACGGAAAGCTGGGTGCGTCGTAGCCCGAATGCGTGGCCGCCCACTGCGTACAAATGCATTTCAACAGGAACCCCCGCTTTCTTCAGCGCCATGTAATAGACGAGGGAATCATTCACGTTGTCCACCCGATCATCCTCGTCCTGAACTAAGAACGTGGGCGGCGTTTGGCTTGTCACGGGAACATTCGGATTCAGCTCGAATTTGTGGTTGTCGATCCACAAATGCCCCGGGTAAAGAGCGACCGCGAAATCTGGTCGACAACTTTCCTGGTCCGCCGCGTCTTGCGGCGGATACAAACGTGTCGTGAAATGCGTGCTGATGGCTGCCACGAGGTGCCCGCCGGCTGAAAATCCTATCACGCCGATTTTGTGGGGATCGATATGCCACTCAGCCGCATGAGAACGCACCAAGCCCATAGTTCGCTGCGCGTCTTCCAACGCCATCGGGGATTGCGGATAGGCTCCCCAATTTGGAGCAGATCTTTGGGCAGGCACGCGATACTTCAACAGCACGCAGGTGATTCCCTCGGTCGTCAACCAGTCGCAAACCTCTGAGCCTTCCAGGTCGATGGCCAGAATCTCGTAGCCCCCGCCCGGAAAGACAATCATCGCAGACCCCGTGTTTTTCCCTGTCGGCGAATAGACCGTCATCGTTGGCTGAGTGACATTCCTTACTGCAGTCCAGGGTCGGCTTGCGACCAGTGAGTTTTTTCCGGTAGTCTCGGCAGTTTCTGGCAGTGAAACTTGGCGCGCATCAGGCACTGCTCCCGGCCAGATCGGGATTTGCCTATGGCCCGGCGATGGCTGCCAAGCATGCGTCTGCGCATAAATGGAATGACATGCCAGTAAAACCACGAGCTCGAAGAACAAAGGCCGCATGACATCTCTACAGAACATCCGCATCTGGCTGTTATAAGCCGAGCGCAGAAGGGGGCGAAGAGAGAATGGTGCTCCACGTTCCGAGAAGAACCGACTCAGTGAACAGGGGACAGCCGTGCTCAAGGGCGCAGGTCTTTATGGGATAATCAGCTCGCGCCGCATTTCTCTCAAGCGAGACCGATTGGCCGATTCGCTCCCAACCCTCCGCACGCGCATCCATCCCGCCCTGGGCACGTTTCTCTTGCTTCTTGCGCTCAACCTGCTCAACTACATCGACCGCTATATCCTGCCTGGCGAAGTCTCGCTCATTCAGCGCGAATTTCACTCGTCAGATCAGCAAATGGGCGCGCTCACGACTGCTCTTTTCATCACCTACATGCTGGTGGCCCCCCTCACTGGTTGGCTCGGAGACCGCTTCCCGCGAAAGCCTCTCATCGTTGCCGGCGCCGTTCTCTGGAGCCTTGCAACTCTCGCCACCGCCTGGGTCCACGACTACACGACCCTCTACATCCGCCATGCTCTGGTCGGGGTCGGCGAAGCCACTTTCGGCATTTACGCGCCTGCCGTTCTCGCCGATTTCTATGCCGAGCGCGAACGAAACCGGATCCTCTCGTTCTTCTACATCGCTATCCCCGTCGGCGCGGCTCTGGGCTATCTCGCCGGCGGTCAAATAGGATCGTTGTGGGGTTGGCGTGCGCCTTTTTTGGTCTGCGCCATTCCCGGCCTTGTCATCGCCGCACTCTATCTCTGGATCGGTCGCGAGCCGCTGCGCGGCGGTAGCGATCACCTCAAGGTGACCGCCAATCGCGCCACCGTTCTCGGTTTGCTCCGGAACCCGGCCTTTCTCACGGCCACCTTTGGACTCGCCACCCTTACCTTTGCCATGGGCGGCATCTCGGCGTGGGTTCCCGAGTTCCTTCGCCGCACGGCGGGCTTCTCCGTCGGCAAGGCAAGCCAGATCGTCGGCGCCGCTACCGTGATCGATGGCATTGCCGGAACCCTCATCGGCGGCATGATAGCGCAACGCTGGCTGCGTACTAATCATCGCGCCCTTTACCTGCTTTCCTTCTGGAGCGTCGCTCTCACGCTCCCCTTTGGAGCGCTCATCTTCTTCGGACCAAAAGCTTGGGTGCTGCCGTCGCTCTTTACAGCGGAGTTTTTCCTATTTCTCAACACCGGTCCTCTCAACACGGCCATCATCAATTCCGTTTCGGGCCAGGTTCGCGCCACGGCCGTCGGATTGAATCTCTTCATCATCCATTGCTTCGGCGATACATTCTCTCCGCAAATCATCGGAGCCATCAGCGACCGCACCAGTCTCTCCATCGGCCTCGGCTCCACGCTCATCTTTCTTGTTCTTTCTGGCATCATCCTTCTCGCCGGCGCACGTGTCGCCCCGCCGATCGAAGAAACGTTATGACCGGTATCGCTCGGTTCATCGCCCTTGGCCTTGCTTGGTTTCTTGCTCTGGTCTGGTTGCGCCACGCGCTGATAGCCCTCCTCGGAATTCGCTCGATGGTCGATCTCACCGAGCTCGATCCAGGGGACCTTCCCGCGCTTCCAGAAAGCGAATCGCCGGATGTCACAGTCCTCGTCCCTGCGCGCGACGAGGCCGACACCATCAAAGCCACGCTCCGTTCCTTGCTTGGGCAAACCGGGATCCGCCTTCAGATCATCGCCATCGACGACCGCTCCACTGACGGCACCGGCCATAAGATGGATGCGCTCTCGATCGAAGCCGCTCGAGCCCCTCACACATTTGAAGTGCTGCATCTTCGAGAGCTGCCTTCAGGGTGGCTCGGCAAGCCGCACGCGCTCGCCCGCGGAATCGAGCGAGCCAAGGCGCCCTGGCTCCTCTTTACCGACGCCGACGTGGTCTTCGCGCCAGAAGCACTGCATCTCGCGGTCCGTAGTGCGATGCGCGAGAAAGCCGATCATTTTGTCCTTGGACCGACGCTGCTTTCGGGCTCTCTCGGCGAGGGCGCTATTGTGGCAAACCTCCAGGTCCTCGGACATTTCGTCGCTCGCTTGTGGAAAATCGGAGATCCCAAGGCAAAGGACGCTTTCGGGGTCGGCGGGTTCGGTCTCATTCGGCCGGAAGCCCTGGCTGCCATCGGGGGCATGGACCGTCTGCGGATGGAGGTCGTCGAAGATGTTGCGCTCGGTTGGTTGATCAAAAGGGAACTGCACGGGCATTCGTTGATGGTGCTCGGTCCTGGGCTGGTGCGCCTGCACTGGGTCCACGGGACGTTCGGCATTGTGCGCTTGCTGGAGAAAAACGGCTTCGCCGGAATGCGTTACAGCGTCCCCATCATGCTTGCAGCTTGCTTCAGCCTACTGCTCCATGCGCTCGTTCCCCTCGTCGCGCTGGCCGCGGGCCCGTGGGGCATCGCCGCGATGGTTCTCACTTATCTCGGCATTGCGATCTCGATCTTCGCCAATCACAAGCTCAACGCACGATCCCCCTGGCTGGCGTTGCTCTTCGCCCCTTGTGTGTTCGTTTTTGTCTGGGCGTTCCTGCGCTCGATGTTTCTCACGCTCGCGCGCGGCGGCGTTCAGTGGCGCGGCACGCTCTACTCCCTGGCGGAGTTGAAGAAGCACAGGGTGCCATTTCGCATGTTCTAGCAGGGCTTGATATCCATGACCATTCCGATGGATATACAATATCCATGGATATCCTAGAGTGTGAAGATATCCGTGGAGGCGCTTCTCGTGAAACTTGCGAAATGGGGCAATAGCCTCGCTCTGCGTATTCCTGCAGAAGTTGTTGAAAAACTTAATCTTGAACCTGGAGAAGAATTCGATATTAAGGTGACCGGCGACAATCAGTTTGAGGTCAGCCGCGACCAGCGCCGCAAGAATGTCCTCGAAGAACTGAAGAAGCTTCGGGTCCAACTACCAGAAAACTATGTCTTCCGGCGTTCGGATATCTATGACCAGTAATATCTTCTTTGACACCAACGTGCTGGTATACGCTCTTGGCGAACCGCGGATCACACCGCTCGATCCAAGGCCGGATCAGGCCACTGAGTTGCTCGAGCGCGGAGGCATCGTCAGTGTGCAAGTTATGAATGAGTATGCCGATACTGCCAACCGCAAGCTGAAACTGAGTTGGGAGAAGATCGCGGCTTCCATTGGTCTCGTCGAGATGCTCTGCGGCCGGGCTCGCTCTATCACATTCGAGACGCAACAAACCGCATTGGCGCTGTCGGTTCGATACGGCTTCCGGATCTACGACTCGATGATCTTGGCATCTGCGCTTGAGGCTGGATGTAGCACGGTCTACACAGAAGATCTACAACATGGCCAGATCGTAGAAGGCCTGCACATCGAAAATCCGTTTCTCTTCAAGCTTTGACGGACTTCGAGTTGAAAGCTGGCCGCTTACCGTGTCCCAACCAGCTCTTCGCTTTTAGCTCCTTGCCCATAATGGCTTTGCACGTAGTTATCGAGAATCTGCTTGAACTCTGCAACGATGCCATCGCCTCTCAGCGTGGTGTGAAGTTTGCCGTCTACGTACACGGGAGCAACCGGATCTTCAAAGGTGCCCGGCAGACTGATGCCCAGGTTCGCATGCTTTGACTCGCCGGGGCCGTTCACCACGCAGCCCATCACAGCCAGCTTCAGCTCTTCCACGCCGGGATACTTCTTCCGCCATTCCGGCATCGACGTTCTCAAGTAACCCTGGATTTGCTCCGCCAGTTCCTGGAAATACGTGCTCGTTGTGCGTCCGCATCCGGGGCAGCTCGTCACCTGAGGCATAAAGCTGCGGATCGAAAGCGACTGCAGAATCTGCTGCGCGGCCTGCACTTCTTCGGTACGATCGCCGCCCGGCTTCGGCGTGAGGCTTACCCGGATCGTGTCGCCAATTCCGGCCAGCAACAGAGGCGCCAGTCCGGCTGTTGAGGCAATCACACCCTTCGAGCCCATGCCGGCTTCGGTCAGGCCCAGGTGCAGGGGATAATCGCAACGTGCCGCCAGGCTTGTGTACACGTCGATAAGATCGCGCACGCCGCTGACCTTGGCCGACAGAATGATCATGTCGTGGCCCAGTCCGTAGCGTTCGGCTGCCTTCGCCGAGTCGATCGCGCTTACCACCATCGCTTCCATCATGACGTCGCGCGCCGGCAGAGGATCGGCCTTCTTACTGTTCTCGTCCATCATGCGAGTCAGCAGCGCCTGGTCGAGCGATCCCCAGTTCACGCCGATGCGGACCGGCTTCTGATTCTCGATCGCGCACTCAATCATGACCTGGAAATTGTCATTGTCCTTCTTACCGATTGAAGCGTTGCCGGGATTGATGCGATATTTCGCAAGCGCCCGCGCGGTCGACGGATACTTCTTCAGCAGCAGATGCCCGTTGTAGTGGAAATCGCCTACAATCGGTACCCGCAGCCCGCGCTTGTCCAGGCCTTCCACGATGTACGGAACCGCAGCAGCGGCATCCTCGTTGTTCACCGTGACCCGGACAATCTCCGACCCAGCCAGCGCCAGTGCTGCAACCTGTTCAATGGTGCCGGCGATATCCGCCGTATCCGTGTTGGTCATCGACTGCACAACGACTGGAACCTCCCAGCCCACACGAACGTGTCCGATCTTGACGGTGCCTGTTTTTCTGCGCTGAATTTCCGGCATATCGACCTCACTTCCAGTTTACCTTTTTCCTGCCTCACGCCGGAAACCATCCCGAATGAGGCCCATCGGCGGGGCGGGATGTTGCGCCCATCCATCCGTTCGACTTCGAAACACCTCGGGTGAACCTCCACCGGCTACGTTGCGAAACGAGTACAATGAACCATCATGGAGTTCCGTCGTTTTCGCCGTTTTGTCGCGCTCGTCGCCGCCCTTGGGTGCTTCGTCGCCCTCTCGCTCTCAGCCCAGGATTCGAACCGTCGCGGACGCAAGTACAAGGCGCCTCCGCCGACCTCGCGTATCCAGGTCACTGTCACGCGCAATGACGACGGAAAGCCCATCCGAAACGCAGGGGTCGTCTTCCATATGGTGGGGGATAAGGGCAACATGGAATTGAAGACGGATGAGGATGGGAAAGCCACGATCGACGTGCTGCCTACTGGCTCAAAAGTTCTTCTGCAGGTGTTGGCGAAGGGTTTTCAGACGTTCGGCAAGGATTACGATATCGACCAACCAGAGATGAATCTCGAGGTCAAACTGAAGAGGCCCGCCCGCCAGTACTCCATCTATGAGAGTCATCCCCAGGCGGCGACCCAGGACGACGGTGCAGGGAAGGACAAGAAAGGCCAACCATCCGAGTCGGCCGATCAATCGGGCGGAGAAAAGCCCACCTCTAATCAGCCTCAGCCACAGAAATAAGACTGTCGATCGAACTCGGATTTTTCAACCCCTCCCATGCACGATCTGCGCGGAAAATCGGCTCTTGTCACCGGCGGCGCACGGCGCATTGGCCGCGCAATAGCTCTTGTTTTGGCCCAAGCCGGTGCCGACGTGACCATCACCTATCGTGAATCCGAGTCAGATGCGCGAGAGACGACAAACGAAATTCAGCATCTAGGCCAACGCGCCCAATCCATCTTGTGCAACGTCCGCTCTGAGTCTTCTGTTCGCGATGCCGTGGCCGCAACCGTTAGGTTCCACGGACGTCTCGACATACTCGTCAACAACGCCGCCGTTTATGAAACGGTCCCGCTCGATCAGATCACGCTCGAACAGTGGGACGCTGTCTTCGAGATCAATACCCGCGGCCCTTTTCTGTTTGCTCGCGAAGCCCTTAGTCACTTGCGTGCAACTCGGGGCAGAATCGTCAATCTCGGTTCGTTGGGCGGCTTGCACCCCTGGCCGACTCACGGACACTACTGCGCTTCGAAGGCAGCGCTGCACATGCTCACCGAGGTAATGGCTAAGTCCTTTGCGCCCGAGGTTGTCGTCAACTGCGTCGCCCCGGGCTGGATAGATCAGCAGGACAAGGGCGAAGAGGCCGCCGCGCAATATGCCGCCAAAACTCCGATGGGGCGCAACGGCTCCGCCGCCGACATCGCCGAGGCCGTCCTGTTCTTCGCCGCAAATTCAAGTTTTGTGACTGGGCAGATTCTTGCTGTAGACGGTGGCCTGGCTCTCTGAGGGGTGGCGCTGGCGCTAGCGTGAAAAAAGGCGGCTCCAGAAGCCTTGCGTCTTTTCATCCGGCGTGTCCGCGCCGTTTTCTATCGCTTTTGTTTGCGCTTGCCGCCGCGCGTCGAAAGTGAGCGGCGCCCGTTCCAACAGGCCCACAGGCTCGGGCTGCTCCGGCCATGCAGAACCTTCTATTGCGGCCCTTGGGTTACTCACGCACAACCTCTCAGCCGTCTCCACCCCGCATCGCTGGGCGACATATCTGTAGCCCTTGCGCAAATGCAGTGGGCGCCGCTCCGGGTGATGCGCATCGCTAGCCAGAAAGTGAACCCAGTTGCGTTCCAGCAGGGCATTCGCAAAGGCCTCGGCCGAGCGGCCGTACCTTCCATAAAGCGACGCGGAGGTCACCTGAACAAGGCACCCATTGCGCATCCAATCCGCCAGCAGTTCCGTGTCGCGGCCCATCGCGGAGTTTCTTTCCGGGTGCGCAAGGATCAACGTGTATCCAGCCTCCTGCAAATGCTTCATCGCATCGATCAAGGACGGCGCGATCAGCATGTCTGGGAGTTCGATCAACAGATATCCCTTTCCGTCGATCGAGTAACGCGGCGGATCAGCCATTGCCTCGGCAATGTTCTCCGCGTTCATGTGGAACTCGCAGCCGAGGCTCAGATTCACCACATCGCACAATTTTGCACGTAGCTCTGCGAAACGCTCGTTTACCAGCGCGTCCCGGTAAGGATACTCGTGACTTGCATGCGGAGAGCACACGATGTGAGTCACACCCTCCATCGCTGCCTCCCGTGCCATTGCAAGCGAGGTGGCGAGATCTGGAGCCCCGTCGTCCACTCCGTACAGTAGATGTGTGTGGATGTCGATCATGATCCCATTCGCCGCGACCTACTGTACCGCCAAAGCCTCGACCATGGATGCAAAAATCTTCCAGCCATCGGAAGAACCAAGCAACGCTTCGCTCGACCGGTCGGGGTGGGGCATCATCCCCAATACGTTTCGCTTCTCGTTCAGAATTCCTGCAATGTTGGCCAGCGATCCGTTCGGGTTCGCCTCCGTAGTAATCTCACCCGTCGGCGTCGCATAGCGAAAAGCGATCCGGTCTTCCGATTCAAGCCGGCGCAGATCTTCGGGAGTGCAGAAGTAATTGCCCTCCATATGCCCGATGGGGATCCGCACCACTTCACTCTTGGTGAGCTGATTCGTAAATGCGCTGTTCGTCGTCTCCACCCGCAAATCTACTTGTTTGCAGATGTATTTGAGACCAGCGTTGCGCATCAGCGCCCCGGGTAACAGGCCCGCCTCCGTCAGAATTTGAAATCCATTGCAGATGCCCAGTACCAGCCCACCTTGATCGGCAAACCGCTTCACAGCTTGCATCACCGGAGAAAACCGCGCAATTGCGCCCGTCCGCAGGTAGTCGCCATAGGCGAATCCACCCGGTACCAATACCGCGTCCACACCCTGCAACTCTTCGGAGTCGTGCCACAAAAACGTAACTGGTTGATGGGCGATTTCAGCGATCACGTTGTACGTGTCGTGGTCGCAATTCGAGCCGGGAAAAACCAGAACGCCAAATTTCATGCCTCTAGGGTATCAGCTTGGCTTGCCGTACAGCCCAGCGAATTGCGTCAGTTCGGGGAACGAACGGATGAAAGCATCTTGTTCTTTCGAAGTACATCCATACACCGCTTGAGGCCGTGGTCATTCGTTAGAATCGGGCATCGCTCTCGTACCGCCACGGAGCAGAGCAGCATGTCGACTGGACCGCATTCGACTCCATGCTTGCGGCAAAGGTTGAAAAGCCGCGCCGCTTCAATATAGTCGGATGCCTGGATTTCTTCGTCGGGAAAAGGATCGAGCAACTTCTCAATCCTCTCGAACTGCGTCTCGTCCTTGATTCCCGAGAGAACCTCCTGGCGGATCGGGCCGAGCATCATCGCATTTCCGTCTCGGATCGTCTCCGTAAGGTCGGCCACCATCCGCTGCTCTTCAATGCTGATTCGCGCTTTGTCTTTGCGCCGAAGTGCGAGCGACCAGATACACGTATCGACGAGAAACCTCATCGCTTGCCGGAATCGACTCGGTCGAGACGCCGTGAGGCCCTATAGTCATAGCGCGAATCAAAATCGACTGTTCCGAAGTGCTCCAGAATCTTCATCTGCTTTCGTCTGCGAACATATTCATCGAGAGCAGCGGTCACAGCTTCCTTCTTCGTTGCATGCCCACCGATGCGCCGGGCTTCATCGATTAACTTGTCGTCGAGAGCTAGGTTAGTCGGCATAGGGGAACCACCTGTGTGTAGAATATCACACATTCGAGTGTGTGAAACCAGAGAAGAAGCAGCACCTCGGGATCTGCGCGGAGCTGCAAACCCGAGGCGCCCTTCAGTATGTCACCAGCAATTCCAGCCCCTTGCCATCATCGGGAATCAGCGCCGTGATGCGTTGATGTTCGCTGTCGTAGCCAGTCGAAACCGGCGCAGAATTCGTTCCATTCAGCATCGACACAGTTGCGTTTGTTGCCGGCTTCTTCGCCCCGTAGATCTCCACTGAAAGCTGTGTCCACCAGGGAGCGAAACTTCCCTCGCGCGACGCCACTGTCACCACGAGGCCTTGTGCACTTACGCGGCAGGCGAACTTTACCCGCAGAAAGGCTCCTCTTTTAAAGTCGTAGCTCACGCCGTCATCCAGATAGAGACTGCCTTCGCAATCGTTTCCAATCGCCGTTGGCGGATACACCCGCAGAGTAAGCGGGCCTTCAGGCTTCTCGTCCGTGCTCTGCACCAGCGGCTGCTCAGGAACAATCGCGCCCGCCCGCACAAAAACCGGCAGAGTATCCAGGGTTCGATGAATCCTGACCTCCGGCTGCACCACCGGCGAGTTATCGATTGCTTTGCGGCCTGTACTGGCATCTATCTGCGCCCCGCTCCAGTAGTCGTACCAGCCAACCGGCGGCAGCCCCAGCGTGTAGTCGTCCACCTCGTCCGGGAAGGGGCTTTGCGCAATCAGCAGATCGCGCCCCAGCAGAAATGCGCCACTGTTCGCGAGGTCCAGGGGCTCGCCGTCCACCGAGCCCTTCGGGAATTCAAGAAACAGCGGCCGATCGATTGGCAGCCCGGTCCGGCTCATCTCTTCCGCCGTGGTGTAGAGGTAGGGCAACAGCCGGTAGCGCTCTTCAATGTACCGCCGGCGCAGGTTCACATCTTCCGGCGTGCCGTTCTCCCATGGTTCTTGCGGCCGGGTTCCAATCGCCGTATGGTCGCGATCAATGGGTTGAAATGCCGCCACCTCGAGCCAGCGTGTCAGCAACTCGGGCTGAGGCGATGCGGCAAAGCCGCCCACATCCGCACCGGCCATCGCAAAACCGCTCAGCCCCAGGTTAAGCAGTTGCGGAACGGTCTGCCGCAGGTGGCTCCAGTTGCTCGAATTGTCCCCGGTCCACGTGACCGCATAGCGGTTTCCGCCCGCGTAGCTGGCGCGTGTCATGACAAACGGACGCAGATTCGGTTCGAGCTTGAGCAGCCCTTCGAACGTCCCTCGTGTGTTCTGCATACCGAAGATGTTATGGATCTCAAGATGGGTGGCCGTTCTCGTCGCGAAGCCCGGCTCCTCGATGCGGTGTTGCACATCGTCGGGCATCGTCTTCGAGGCTACCTGGAAGATTGCAGGCTCGTTCATGTCGTTCCAGAAGCCGGCGACTCCCTTCTTCACAAAATCGGAGTAGAGCGTGCCCCACCAATCCCTCGATGCCTTCTGCGTGAAATCCGGGAACACAGATTTTCCAGGCCACACCACGCCGACATAAGTTGATCCGTCAGGATTTTTGACGAAGTGATCTCCCGCAACGCCCTCGTCGTATGGCTTGTAGCCCGCGTTGGGCAAATCTGCGATGTGCAGGTCTGTAATCAGCACCGTCCGTAGATGTTCGGCACGCAGGTCTTTGATCATCTGGTCGAAATGCGGAAAGCGCTCCGGGTCGACGGTGAACGGTCTGTTCTTCAACTGATAGTCGATATCAAGCCAGATGACGTCCGATGGAATGCGCTCGCTACGCAACGTCTGCGCGATTCGCCGAACCTCGGCCTCCGGATAATAGCTGTAGCGCGACTGCTGATACCCGAGCGACCAGAGAGGCGGCAAGGGCGTCTTGCCCGTGAGCCATGCCCACTCTCCGACAACAGCTTTCGGTTCAGGTCCATACAAAAGATAGAAATCCAGAGGACCGGATTCCGACCCGAACGAGTAGCCATCGCGATATTCCTTATTGAACTCGAAGCTTGCCCGCCACGTGTTGTCGAGAAAAATGCCCGCCGTCATACCCTTGCGAAAGGTCATGAAGTAGGGAATTGACTTGTAGATTGGGTCTGTCGACTCTTGCCACCCAAAGGCGTCGGTATTCCAATCGGTGAACGCCTCGTTTCTGCGGTCGAGCGGCCCCGGCTTATCGCCCAGGCCAAAATAATGCTCGTCTGCAGGTGACTTCATGAAGACCCGAAACTCTGCCCCGTTGTATTCGATTGAACGGCCTGGCAATTGCTCCGCTACCACGTGCCCTTGCAAATCGGCCACGCTCAATTCCAGCGGATCCCTGCGCACCGTCACCTGCAGTTTGGCTGTTCTGAATCCAACTGCGGCTGCGGTCGAATCCTGAGTTACGGGAACAGACGCCGTCCGAGATGCCTGCAATACAGCCCACGACGCATCTTCAGGGAGCTGTCCCGCCGGTCCCACGCGCACACGAATCACATCGTCGCGCAGCGCAGTTATCTGCATTACCGCTGCGCCTGATCGGATCTCAATTCCGTTATTGATTGGCCGGGAAGCGGTGACCCGGTCCAGCCGGACAAAGCCCGACTTCTGGGCCTCACCGGTTGCATTCGCTTGTGTTGTTGCGGCTAAAAACAAAACTGCAAATACTGCAAACAGGAAAAATCCTGTCTTTCGCACTGAGCACCTCAAAGGGAGCTGTTTTTTTGCTGCCCAACAGCATAATCCCTTCACCGTGCCCGTGGGAACGGGCGCCTGTAACTTACTTTGCTGCCTTCAACGCCTCCGCCCGGTTTCGTCCCTGGGACACAAAAGCGCCGTCTGCAGCGGATTCCTTTTCCAGCGTGTCCAGGTTGATTGTCACGTTGGCCAGTGCCCCTTCAAGACCCGCACCCGCAAGCGCAATTGCTGTCGTCAGATCGGAACTCATATTCGGACTCGTGATCGGCCTCAGCTCTACCGCGATCCGGCGCACCTCGGCCAAGCGCTCAGCCACCGCCAGGGGCACGCTTGTCGCGTCGCGCAACGCAGCCGCAATCAGCCTGCCGCCATCGGGGGAATCCTTCGCCGCCTTATAAGCTTTGCGCACTTCGTCATAGGACGCTGCGTCGCCATCAATTGCGGCTTTCAGTTCTTCGCGCAGGATTGCCAGCCGGTCCAACGCCTCGCTCAGCTGGCTGGCATACTGCACGTACGCCTTCTTGCCGCGCGAGAGGCTTACCACCATCGTCGCCAGGCCGGCGGCCATAGCCCCGCACGCAGCCGCTGCACTGCCGCCCCCGGGAGTCGCCGTCGGTGCCGCAAGCAGCTCAATAAACGGCTCAATCCCCGCGCGCAATCCACCGACGGCGGTTTTCCCGCTCATCACGCCGGCCAGCCGGTTCTCCAGAATCAGCGATGAATCGAAGTTTTCCACCTGCAGGAACCACTCCGCAGCCTGCTCCAGCGCCGCTTTCGGAATCAGTCCCACAATCTCGCTTGAAACCGGCACAACACCATACCGCGCCGCCTCGCGCTTCACAAATTCGAATACCCGGTGAATCGGCGTCTGCTCAAAATCGGTAAGGTTCATCGACACCTGGGCCAACCCGCGCACCAGGAATCCCGCGCCCTTCACGAACCGCAGCCCGCCCGTCGAAAACCGAACGGCCTTCGCAATCTTCTTCGCGACGTTCACATCCGGCGTGTTCAAAAAGATGTTGTAGGCGATCAGAGCCTTGCGCGCGCCCACCACGGTTGCTCCCGCTGTGGGGTGCACACGCGCTTCGCCAAAGTCAGGCTTCCGGGCGGGATTCGTGGCAATCTCGTCGCGGATCCCCTCGAACTGCCCGCGCCGAATGTTTTCGAGATTCTGCCGTTCCGGCGTCGCAGCAGCTGCTTCATACAGGTACGTGGGAATCTGGTATCTCTTCGCAATCTCCGCGCCCACCCGCTTAGCCATCGCCACGCAGTCCTCGAGCGTCACGCCGTCGATCGGGATGAACGGGATCACATCGGCCGCGCCCATCCGCGGATGAGCGCCCTGGTGCTTGGTCAGGTCGATCAGCTCGGCAGCTTTGCCCACCCCGCGAACGGCGGCCTCTTCGATCGCCTCGCGCTCGCCCACGAGCGTAATCACGCAGCGATTGTGGTCCGAGTCCATTTCCCGGTCGAGCAGGTAGACGCCCGGCAGCTTCATCGCTTCGACAATTGCATCCACTTTGGCCGCATCGCGGCCTTCAGAGAAGTTCGGTACGCATTCAACAAGTGTGGTTGGCACGAGAGAAGCATAAACACCGCTCCACCGGCCCTGCAACCAGTTCCCGAATACGCCGTCGCTCTCGAACCTGAGCGACTTGAGAGAGCCATGACTTTAGCGAGCTACGATGCGTCCGTCGATCCGATCGTATTCCGCCTTTGAGAGAATGTGCTTTTTCACAAGATCGCTCGTATCGTCATACGGCCTTCCGTCAATGACTCCGCGTGCCTGTGCGGAATGGATGCCGGGCAGCGCCTCCAGCTCACGCGCCGAGGCCTTGTTGATATCAATCTGGCTCGCGGCCTGGTCCCGATGTTGTTTCACCCCATCGGCAACTCCCTTGGCCACGGCCTTGGCGTCGGTGATCGCCTCGCTGGTGGCTTTTGCCGTATCGTGACGAATCGTCTCAGGACTGGGGTTTGCCTGGCTGCAGCCGACGAGGCAGAGGAGCGCAATTGTGCCAACAAGCATCGCTTTCATATCTACTTCGATGCTTTCTCTCGCCCAGCCGCACAACGCATTCGCGCAGAATTCATTCACTCACTGGTCCACCCCACCCCTACGGCGCTATCGTCAAAGGTGAGGAGTCTCAAGGTGATACCCCCCAATCCCGCGTCCTCCGCGGCCGGCACCCGTCAGTCGCTTGCGTTAGCTTTTGCGACCTCACTTCTACCGTTGACTCGGCTAAACGCGCTATGACCACGGCAATCGTCAACATTGGCCAGCTCGTCACCCTCGCCGGGCCCGCGCGTCCCCGCATCGGCACCGAACTGCGCGAGGTCGGCATCATCGGAGACGCCGCCATGCTTATCGAAGATGGCCGCATCGTCGCAGCTGGTCCCTATAACGAACTCGTCTCCGAGATCCCGCTCCATGCAGTCCTCATTGATGCGGAGGGGCGATGCGTCACGCCGGGCTTTGTCGATGCGCACACGCACCTCTGTTTCGCCGGCAACCGCGCCGCCGAGTTCGAACAGCGCATCGCTGGCGCGACTTACCAGCAGATTGCCGCTTCTGGCGGGGGCATTCTCCGTACCGTCTCTCTTACGCGCGCCGCTACCGTCGATCAGTTGCTCGCGTCAACCCGCCGCCACCGCGATTGGATGCTGCGCTCCGGCACCACCACCATCGAAGCTAAATCCGGCTACGGCCTTGACCGCGCCACCGAGCTGCGTATGTTGCAGGTCATCGCGCGCGTCGACTCCGAGGGCCCCGTGCGCATCGTCCCGACGCTGCTCGCCGCGCACACCATTCCGCCGGAGTTCGCCGAGCGTCGCGCCGACTATGTTCGCTGGATCGTCGAAGAGCTCATCCCCGAAGTCGCAAAAACACGCCTTGCTCGCTACTGCGATGCCTTCTGCGACGACCATGCTTTCACCGTCGCTGAAACCCGCAGAGTCTTCGTTGCCGCGAAAGAGCACGGCCTTCGACTTCGCATCCACGCAGAGCAGTTCCGACCCGGCACGGGGGCAGAATTGGCGGCCGAGCTAGGCGCCGTCACCGCCGACCACCTCGAGACCATCACTGACCAGGCTTTGAGCCATCTCCGCTCCGCCGGTGTGCAACCCGTTCTCCTGCCGGGATCGGTTTTTGCACTAAGCCGCACGCAGTACCCGCCCGCGCGCCGCATGGTCGAACTCGGGCTCGCAATTGTGCTCGCGACGGACTTCAACCCCGGCTCGTCGCCCATCGCGTCCATGCCCATGATGCTCTCGTTGGCATGCCTGCAGATGGGCCTCTCTCCGGCCGAAGCCCTTACTGCGGCCACGATCAATGCCGCCTATAGCCTCGATCTCGGCAGCAGCATCGGCTCCCTCGAACCCGGCAAAGAAGCCGACTTCGTCCTGCATGAGTTCGACGATTACCGCGAGCTCGCCTACTTCATCGCGGCGCCCACCCGCCCGCGCGTCTTCATCGCCGGCAACGAGGTCCCTGCATAATCTCACGTCGCGAAACCTGAAACTGGGTGCTCAAGCATCACTTTCGACCCTACGCAACCATCTTCCTCATTCGAGCTCGTCGTCTCTCCAGCACAAATACCCCCACACCTAAGCCCACAAGCGCCAGCGTGCCGCCCACAACCTTCAGCACCGCCAGAGGCTTGTTAGGGTCGTCGCCCGCCGGAAACGCTGACAGCACAATGGTCAGAGCCACGCTCGACAGCCCCACCGATGCCAGCAGAATCGCAACGGGCCTGCCGCCGGGTACCCGCCGCACTTCAGGCCCAGCATGCCGCCCCTGCAGCTTGATCATTGCGGCAAAAAGAAAAAGGTAGGGCAGAAAGAACGAAATAATCCCCATCGCGACCAGCACGTCATACGCACCACGCACCGTCGTTCCTGCCTGTCCCGCCAGGGCAACCACGATCCCCGCCAAACCATACACGCCGATCGCAATCCACGGAGTGCGGTAGCGCGGATGAATCTTTCCAAACGCCGGCGGCAGATAGTGATCGATCCCGGCAACAAATGGCAACCGCGATGTTGATGACAGATAGGCGGCGGCTCCTCCCACAGCATTCAACCCCACTAGTAGCGCCACCGGCGCAAGCAGCCATTCCACGCCAATGCGCGTAGTCAGGGTGCGGATGCCGTTGATAAACCCGTCTGGTCCACCCACGGCATCAGGCGGCAACGCCACCAGCAGCGCACTGGTCCCGCCGATATATGCGAACGCGAGAATCGATCCGCCCACCAGGATGGCCCACGGAACCACCCGTCGCGGGTTCTCGATTTCTCCGCCCATCGCGGAGGCGGCTTCCAGCCCACCGAAGGCAAAAAAAACGCTGGACCAGAAGACGGCATTATCGAGAGTCCAATGCGGCACAAAACTTCTCACCGGATATCGGATTGCCGGTCCAAACTTCCAATACGACGCGGCCGCCAGCGCGAGCAGCGCCGCCATCGGCAGCAACGCGCCCAGTGAGCTCACGTTGTTCAACCATTTCCCCGCGTTCACACCGCGGATGTTCAACAGTGTGATTGCGCCCAGCCACACGGTTGAAAAGGCGAGATAGTACAGCGGGCTCGCGCCGAGTGCGCGTCCTCGTGCGCCGAAAGCAAAGAGAGTGGATGCCGCACCAAAATAAAGCACGCCGGAGAAGTACGGCAGGTTGCTCATCCAGTAGGTCCACGCGGCAATAAATCCGGCAAAGTCGCCGAAGGCTTCGCGCGTCCAAACGTAGATGCCACCTTCATCGGGAAGCCGCGACGAAAGTTCCATCACGCTTGCCGCCAGCGGAATAAAAAAGCAGGTCAGCGCCGCAACCCAGACCACCAGGATGCTCGGGCCCGCCGCAGCCGCGGTTGCCGCCCAGCGCACGCTCAAGCCGCTCACAACATAGAACAGCACGAGGTCACGAAACCGAATGCCTCGCTTAAGCGCTGGAACCTGTGTCATGTTCGTCAGAACATACCAGAGCCCTGGGCGCGTGCGAAGCTAAATCTTGCCCAGATCCGTCAGCACCGCCATCGCAGCGTTCCGTCCATTGATCCCGATCACGCTGCCGCCCGGATGTGTGCATGCGCCACAGAGATACATCCCCGGCATCGGCGTCCGCGCAGCCAGCCGATTGGACCACATGTACGGCGGCAGACACTCGCCCTGAAAAATATGTCCGCCCGTCAGGCCCACTTTTTTCTCGATGTCCGGCGGCCCCAGCACCTGCGCGTCGATGACCGCGCCCGTCCCATCCGCGCCGATATTCGAGCAGAATCGGGCAAGGGAACTGAGGGCCAATGTGCGCACTTCTTCCCGCCGCTCGTCCCACGTCCCCTGCGCAAACTTGTAAGGGACATACTGCGCAAACACGCTCATCGTGTGCGTCCCTGGCGGCGCCACCGATCGCATCATGCACGCTCTGGAAATAAAGCTCGCACCACAGATGCTCCGGTAACTCGCCGCGTCTAGCTGCGGCGAATCCCGCCTTCCACTCGTCCTTCGTGAGCGGGGCATTGATCTGCCCGTAGTGGTGGGGCTCATTCGTCCCCGGCCGCGCCGTGAAGTCCGGCAGCTCGCGCAGATGGACATTCAGCTTCACTGTGCATCCTTCAATCGGAATTTCCTCAATCTTCTTTCGCCACGCGACTTCTGCAGCGTCGCCAAGAAGCCGCAGCGTTACCCTCGGATCGGCATTCGACACAACAACACCTGCCGCGATCCGCTCGCCGCCTTCGAGCACGACGCCTTCGCCGGGAAGAACCTGCGCCACCGCCACACCCGACACAACCGTTGCGCCCGCCTCACGCGCAGCGTCGCAAAAATAGAAAGACACCATTCCCATGCCGCCCTGCACGTAGCCCCACATCCCGGGCATGCCGCCTAGTCGTCCTGACGCATGATGGAACCGGATCGAAGCCGTTCCCTTGTCGAATGGGCTCGCATTCGTCCCGATCACGCCCTGTCCGAGATAAGCCACCTGCAGCCGCTCGTCCTTGAGATAACGCTCGACGAACTCCGCCATTGACCAGTCAAACAGCAGGGAACGCGCCTCGTCGTCCTTGGCGAGCCGCTCTTCGATCCAGTCGCGTGTCGGTGCTTCACCAACCCAGACGTCTCGGGCTGAGGAATCGACAGGTCGACCAGGCTCGTTGCCGCTATCAGGGCTTCGTGGCCGGAGAGCATCGCGCAACCGCCGCACCACATCGCTCATCGCTTCGAAGCCGCGCACATCGCCCGGGCTCAGACGGCGCACTTCGTCCAGGCAACGTTGATCGTCGTCCCAAAGCTGAATGCTTGTTCCGTCTAGAAACGGCACGAACAACCCGTTCACCGCAGGCGTCCACCGAAATCCACGCCGGGGCAGGTCCAGTTCTTCAATCACCAGCGGATGCAGCAATCCAGCAAGATACGCGCAGGGCGACATGCGGACGCCGGGAAAGGGTTCCTCGATTGTGCAAGCCCCGCCCACGCGTGAACGGCTCTCGATCACCAATACCTGTAGCCCCGCCTGCGCGAGATACGCTGCACAGGCTAGACCATTGTGGCCCGCGCCGACGACGATTACGTCCCAGGTCTTAGCGGCCAGTTCTCTCAGGGGCGTCGGAAGGCCAATTTCTCCTAGAGCCGCTGCGGTTGGTGAGATCATGCTCTCCACGCTACCATTCTGGACGCGGAGAATTCCTCTCCGATCTCGCCTTGGTCGGGCCCTATTTCACGCTGATGTCCCCATCGGCATCCAGCACGAGCTCATCGCCCTGGATCTGGATCGAGTGAATTTTCAGCTTCTCCAGCGTCACCTTGTATCCCGCCGCCGCCGTCGATCCTTCCAGGGCTTTCCGCAGCAGCTCCGCTGCGTTCACTTTCATGCTCGACGGCACCTGGTGGCTCATAAACGGAGCCAGGAGGAAGTTCATCTCCCGCTGGTCGCTTACCTTGAGCATCTGCGCGTCGCGGAACCCGATTGTCTCGCCCTCACCATAGGGCTCCAGCGAGACCTCCGAGGTTGGAGAGAGCGAAATCCCAAGGCAGGTTCCGCCAACAGCCCGTCCCAGCCGCGCATGCGTCTTGATCCGGACAACAATCCTGTCCTGCTCAAATCTGAGCTGCGCGTCGTCGGCGTAAACCCGGCATGCTGTCTGCGCACTGCCTTTCAGGAAGTACCGGCCGTCAGGGCCGCTGAAAAGCTGTTGCTTCAGCGTGCGTTGCAGAGCGTCCCGGCTGACCTTCAGTTCTACCGCCCTGCAGGGAGTTAGACCGGCGGCCAGGACAATCATTACCAGGGCCGGAAGCCCCCGCTTTGTTGTCATAAGAGTAATCCTTGCACGGACCGGTCCGGCAGGTCAGTTTTGCACAACTTCTGCACCCTTCGAGCTCGATGAATACCCTATACAATTGGCATTAAACCTTGTGATTGGTGCAGCTTATGCCAAGAATTCCGGTTATCGATTAAATTGAGCGTAATTGCCTCAAAAAGAGCGATTTACTATTGATTTTTGGAGAAAAAATCCTTAAAATAGGACTATCAATGTTCCTCCGGACCGACAGGATCCCCAGCCCAGCGTCGGAGGATGAAGAACTGAAATTCACTCCTTTCTCAAGGACAGCAAAAACAATGGCAAAGCGTCGTGGAAATCCGAATTGGGGCAAGCCTGAGCCCATTGGGCCGGTTGTGCCTACTGTAACTTCCTTCGAACAAATCGTGAAGGAGTTCAAACTCACCCCGGATCAGTACATCCGGTCGACCCGCCTTCGTGAATGGGCCCGCCGGAATAAGAACTCAAAGTACATTCCGGAGGCTCTTCTTGAAGCCTGGGGTTTTGAAATCGAGTCGACTTTGTAGGGTTTCTCCGGTCAGGTTAAAAAAGCGCCGCCTTCGGGCGGCGCTTTTGCTTTGGGGATCGGCTGATCCAACAGGCACTTCATCAGATCTGCAACCTCTGTTCGATCCCGGGTTCTCGGAGTCGAGCTACGGTTTTCGTCCCGGACGCAACGCCCATCAGGCGGTGAATGCCGCACGAGGGTATGTTGCCGAGGGTCGGCGATGGACCGTAGACCTCGACTTGGAGAAATTTTTCGACCGAGTGAACCATGATGTGCTTATGGCGCGAGTGGGACGCAGGTGAAAGACCCCGGTGTGTTGATCCGGCGCTATCTGGAAGCGGGACTGATGGAAGGTGGGATAGCGAATGCACGGAGCGAAGGGACGCCGCAGGGGTGACCATTTTAGTGTCCCGGTCCCCTCCGTGCTCTGGCTCCCAACTGACCCGGCTCGACCCGCTATCCGGACATTTGCGAAGACTCTTCTTTGCCGTACCCGGATAAATCGTTCAGAATAAGGCAGAGCATGCCAGACTCCCCGCGCACCTTCGAGCCTCCATTTACTGACGTCCCCGGCGCCCTGGCCGAGATCCAAGCCGGCCGCATGGTTGTCGTGGTCGATGATGAAGACCGCGAAAACGAAGGCGACCTCACCCTGGCAGCCGAGCACGTCACGCCCGAGGCCATCAACTTCATGGCGCGCTACGGCCGCGGGCTCATCTGCCTTACGCTCACGGAAGAACGTGCCGATCACCTGCGCCTCTTTCCCATGACGCAACAGAACTCGTCGCGCTTCGGAACCGCGTTCACTGAGACAATCGAAGCCCGCGAAGGTGTCACCACCGGCATCTCCGCCGCCGACCGCGCCCATACAATTCGCACAGCCATTGATCCGGCAACGACCTACTCCGATCTTGCCCGTCCCGGCCACATCTTTCCCTTGCGCGCCCGCCGCGGCGGCGTCCTTGTCCGTGCCGGCCAAACAGAAGCTTCCGTTGACCTCGCACGCATGGCCGGCCTCAATCCATCAGGCGTCATCTGCGAAATCATGCGCGACGACGGCGAAATGGCCCGCATTCCCGATCTGATTCCGTTCTGCCAGGAACACAGCCTGCTCATCCTAACCGTGGCGGAACTCATTCGCTACCGCCTGCGCCACGAGCGCTACATCGTGCGCGCCGGCGAAACCCGAATTCAAACCACGCACGGCGAATTCCGCATGATCGCCTACGAAAGCGAGGTCAACGGCGGCGAGAGCCACATCGCCCTCGTCCGCGGTGACCTTTGCCCCGGCTGCCCAGCCTTTCACGAAGGCCCGGCAGGGTTGCTCACACGGGATGGCGCCGCGCGCCAGCCTTGCTCTCATCCCGTCCTGGTCCGGGTTCATACCCGCTGCACCGCAGGCGATGTCTTTGCCGCCGACTGCCGCTGCCGCGAAACCCTCGATCAGTCCATGCGCATGATTGCCGAAGAAGGTTGCGGAGTCATTCTCTACCTGCACAACACTTCACGCGGATTCGAGATCGAACACGCTCCGGTGTCCGATACAGCCTTCGCCCCCGGCGGCGCTGTTATTCCTGCCGTGACGCCCGAGGGAACCGCACCCCGCATCATCCTGCACCAGGAAACGCGTGCCCGCGAAGGCTCCCAGGCACGCACCGGCCGAATCCTGCGCGCTATCGGCCTCGGTGGCCAGATCCTCTCCGACCTCGGCATCCAGCGCATCCGCCTCCTCTCCAATACCCCGATGCACATCCCGGCCCTCGAAGGCTTTGGCCTTGAGATCACCGAGCAGGTGCCCATCCCCATCGAGGAGTGCAGCCGGGTCGGCTAACGATCGGGCTCGTCTCCGGCCGCACAACGAAACAGCGGCGTTCTAGAGATCCAATGGCGGAACGACGCAACGACGGTCTCGAATATGGCCGAACCGTTGTTCGCTCGAGTATGGTATCCACAACAACAAGGCAATGTGCCAATGCTGGCTGCAGGTTGGCCCTGATTCGTTGAACTGGGCCAAACACGCGCGAGAATCGAGACGAGATGGTAGCAGTTGCAAGCCCTTATGAACTGACGGAAACGAAACACGGCACGATGCTGGTTAACCGCAACGATGTGTTTATGGGGCAATCGCTCCTGCGCTACGGCGAGTGTTCTGAGCTGGAATCGATGTTTCTTCTCGCCCTCACTGCCAATCCCGGCATGGTCATCGAAGTGGGCGCAAATATGGGCATCCACACAATCCCCCTCGCCGCGACCCTTGCCAAACAAGATCGCATGCTTTTCGCTTTCGAGCCCCAGCCAGTTATCTTTCAACAACTTTGTGCCAACCTCGCCTTGAACGGCTTGATGAACGTGAGAGCTTTTCCGTATGCCTGCGGCCGGGAGAACGGTCCCCTGATGTTCGAAATTCCTGATTACACCAAAACCGGAAACTTCGGAGGAACAGAACTCAAGCATCTGGAGCAGTCAGACGTGCGCCGAGAAATCGTTCAGTGCATTCGCCTCGACGATCTTTTGACGGAGGGGGCGGTTGGACTCATCAAGATCGACGTCGAAGGTTTTGAACTCGACGTCCTTCAAGGATGCGAGAGTCTCCTCGCCCGATGCCATCCGTTTCTCTACCTCGAAAATGACCGTCCCGAGAAATCGCCAGCCCTGATTCAATGGCTATTCGACCACGAGTACCGCCTCTGGTGGCATGCCCCACCGCTCTTTAATCCCGCCAACTTCCGTGGGAACGCCGAGAATTGTTATGGAAATATCTGCTCCATCAACATGTTTGGCATCCACAGGTCCACGCCGGGCCGTCTCGACGGAATGGTTGAAATCCTCGATCCCAAGTCGCATTTAATTCCAGAGCAACCATGACCGGAACACAACTAGCCTCGACCAGACGCTGGAAGAGTTGTATCGGCCTTCCAGCGCCTGCGTCGTCGCCAGCGCCTTACGCGCGCGCTGTTCGAGACTGCCAGCCCGCCACACGCTCCTTGCGTTGTCTGGGTGGTGCGCCGCTCGTTTGCCGAGCGTCCTCAAGATGAAACTGCTGGATCATCCCCTGCAGGTCGTTGGCCAGCGAGGCTAGATTCTTCATCCCCTCCGCCGCCTCTTCCGCGCCCTGCGTGTTCTCGACCGCAAGCTGCGAAATTTGCCCCGCGGACTCCGAAATCTCCCCGGAAGCCGCCGTCTGCTCGGTTGCCGCCGTCGCAATCAGCTGAATCTGGTGCTCCACCTGCTTCGAGGATTCGATAATTTCCTCCAGGCTCTTCCGCGCGCGGGCCGTCTCGCCCATGCCCGACTCAACGGCGGAACGGCTGTCCTGCATCACCTCGAGCGTGCTGCGCGTCTCCTCCTGAATGCTGCGAATGGTTCCGGCAATCTCCTCTGTGGCCCCCTTGGTACGCTCTGCCAGCCGGCGCACTTCGCCCGCCACCACGGCGAACCCGCGTCCATGCTCGCCCGCTCGTGCCGCTTCAATTGCCGCATTCAACGCCAGCAGATTTGTCTGCTCGCTGATCTCCTGGATCACGCTAACCACCTTGCCGATCTCTTCCGAGCGATGCGCCAGGGAGGTCATCTTCTCCGAGACTGTTCCTGTCGCGGCGGCGATCTTCTCCATCGTCGCTGCAGCGGCGTACATCACCGCGCCTCCTTGTTCGGCCGTTTCTGCTGAACTACGACTCGCGCCTGCCGCGCTCTCCGCATTCTGGCTGATCTCGCCGATGGTGGCAGTCATCTCCTGCGCGGCCGCGGCGATCTGGTTCGTCTTGCTGGACTGCGTCTTGGCATTGCCCGCCGACTGCACCGCCCGCGCACTGATCTCGGTCGTAGCCGCCGAAAGGGTCTCCGCGCTTTCAGCAACCGCGCGCACCACCTCGCGGATGGACGATACACAGGCGTTCAATGCCCCACCCAGCCGCCCGATCTCATCGGTTCCGTTGACCTCGACCTGGACGGTCAGATCCTTGGCAGCCAGCCGTTCCAGAGCAAAAGTCCCTGCAGCAACACGCGGCGCAATCAGGCGGTTCAGAACGAATCCCACCAGCGCACACATCAACACAATCGACAGGGTAACGCCAAGGTTGATCCAGGTGCCTCGATGGCTGGTTGACGTGGTGGACTCCGCGGTCTGCAGCCCGAACTTCACATTCAGATCGATGTCCTCCCTCAACGACCTCACGGTGTGGTCGAAAGCATTCGTGCATTCCTGAGACGTCATTAGATCCAGCGCATCGCCCGTCTTTCCCGCTGCCATTTGGTTGAGAGAGAGATTGCTGATATCCATATATTGCGCAAGGGCCGTTGTGAACTGCGTGTAGACTTCCCGCTCTCCCGGATAGCTGATGGTCGGCTCGTAAGTCTTGAGTTCTTTGTCCAACCGGGTCAGTTGCTCGGAGCGCATCTTCTTCTCGCTGCCCGCGCAGGCCTGCGTCTGGCACAGGACCAGCTTCAGATCGCTTCGTGCTACACGGTTGAACGCGCCGCGCGCGTTCGAAAGCGCGGCTACTGCCGGAAACCCGTTGGTGCTCACGTCTTCGCTCGAAGCGGCTATGCTGCGAAAGGTGAAGAAAGAGTACGAGCCCAGGCCTAGGCACAACAGACACACCAGGCCAAAGGCCAGCAAGAACTTGGTCGCGATCGGGATATTGCGGAGAGCGGACATTGTCGGGAGTTCCTTTCCTCTGCCGGCACAGTCTTTGCGCTCGGCGCTGCAACCGCCTGTTCGGGTCGTGAGACGGCTACAGGCCCGTTCATCGGCGGAAATCGACAGAATGTGAGAGGGAAGGGGATGATTTCCTCTACCTGAACTAGACGTTGGTCTAGACGGGAGTCCGGGTCTCTATGTACGATTCCAGACACAATTTCCACACCGTTCTGTATGATTGCTATGCATCTCTTCGGGACGGCTCTCAGTCGGCAATCCTGCCCCTTGTGCAGACGCTCTATCGATCCACAGCACTCGCTAGCGTTACTGTTCTCGCACGAGCAGAGATTGGATTCGATGAGCGTTCACCTGGTCAACCCCAGTGATAATTCCTTTGGTACAGCCGTCATTACACCTCGATGGCTCTTTGTCCTTGCAGCAGCCACCCCTGAAATCGCGGGCGATCCGATCCTGATCGATGAGTCGCTCGAGCAGATCGTTCCTGAATCCATCCAACCCGGTGACATCGTCGGCGTCAGTGTCCACACAGGCAACGCCCTGCGGGGATACCAGGTCGGCCGCATGGCGCGCAGCCGCGGCGCCTGGGTCGTCTATGGCGGCATCCACGCCACCCTGTTTCCTGAAGAAGCATTCGAGCGCGGGCAGGCACATGCGGTCGTCACCGGCGACGGCGATCTGGCCTGGGCCAAGGTTGTCAACGATTGTCTCGCTGGCGCCCCCAAACATCTCTATGAGGGCGGACGCCTCGAGGGGACCGAATTCCTGCCTGCCCGATGGGACCTCATGGACCCCGAGAAATACATGTGGGCCTCTGTCCAGACCTTGCGCGGATGCCCCAAACATTGCTCCTTCTGCAGTGTCTGGCGTACCGACGGACAGAAACCGCGCCAGCGCAGCCACCAGCGCGTCGTCGACGAGATCGTGAACCTCCGCCGCATCGGCTTCCGCTTCATCGCCCTGGCCGACGACAACTTCTATCCGGTTACCCTCACCGATCTACGTCTCGCGCGCGAACAGAACAACCAAGCCAAGCTGGACGAGCTGATGGCCATCCGCAATGAGCGCTTTCAGTTAATGGAAGAACTCGCCAAGCTGCCCAAAGACATGGTCTTCTTCACCCAGATCACCATGGAGGCCGGCGAAGACGGCAGCTATCTCGATGCTATGCACAAGGCCAACATCAAAGGAGCACTGGTAGGCGTTGAAGCCGTCACTCCCGAAGGGCTGAAAGCTGTATTCAAGGATTGGAACTTCTCCGGCGACGCCCTTGCCCGCCAGCTTCAGACATTCAAGCAGCACGGCGTACACGTCCTCGGTTCCTTCATCTTCGGCCTGCCGACGGACAAGCCCGCTACCTTCGACGCCACTGTCGAAATGGCTCTGAAGGCCGGCGTCACTTTTGCGCAATTCGTCATGATGACCCCGTTCCCCGGCACCGTCGACTTCGGCCGATGGGAGAAGGAGCAGGCGAAGGACCCGGCCATGGTCGGCGACGTCCCCCTCACTCGCTACTGGCTCATCCCCACTGAGGTTCGACCCAAGATGTTCACGCCCCATCCTTCCATGAGCTCCGATGAGATTCGCGAGCGCACGCAAAAGGTCTGGGACAAGTTCTACACCTGGGGAGCCATCTGGGAGCGCTCAGCCTGTACGCCCACGCTGCGTGCGCGGCTCGGCTTTATCTTTCTGTCCAAACTCTACAGGCAAATGTACGCAGGCACCGGCATCTCCACCGACAGCGCACGCCGCAAAAAGTCCAAGCGCTGGGCTCGTTGGACCGCGCATCAATGCAAGAAGCTCTTCCGCGCAACGCCCATGCCCGATCTGACCGGCCCGGTGTGGCCAGAAAAGTCAATGCCGTCGATGGCGCAGGCTACCTTCGCCTCCGGCCAGGGGAATACAATCCAAGGCCCCTTCGTGGTCGTGTCCGACAACTAGATCGCTATTCAGACTGCGGCATCTTGAGCGGATGCGGAGTCCAGCTGCCCACACGAAAATGGGCCTCCCATCCAAGCTTCGCTTGGGTGGGAAGCCACAAACCCAACGCCGGTGGCGCGAAGCGCGGTTGGCCCCACCGCAGGTGGTGCCTACCAGCCTAAGACATATGCGAAGATCAGCGGAGCCACAATCGAGGCATCGCTCTCAATGATGAACTTCGGTGTCGTTTCGCCTAGCTTGCCCCACGTAATCTTCTCGTTCGGCACGGCGCCGGAGTACGATCCGTAGCTTGTCGTCGAATCGGAAATTTGGCAGAAATACGCCCACAGCGGGACATGGTCACGCTGCAGATCCTGGTGCAGCATCGGAACCACGCAGATTGGAAAATCACCTGCGATGCCGCCCGCAATCTGGAAGAATCCCAGCGGCGTCTTCGCTGTGGTGTTGGTATACCACTCAGCCAGCTCCATCATGTACTCAATGCCGGTTCGCACCGTGTGCACCTTCTTCACATCGCCGCTGATGCAGTGACCCGCATACATGTTGCCCAGCGTCGAGTCTTCCCAACCCGGCACGAACATGGGCAGATTCTTCTGTGCGGCCGCCAGTAGCCAGCTATTCTTCGGATCGATCTGATAAGACTTCTCCAGATCGCCCGACAGCAAAATCTTGAAGAAGAACTGGTGCGGGAAGAACCTCTCTCCTGCCTGATCGGCGCGCACCCATTCCTTCAATACTTCGTTCTCGATCCGGCGCATGGCTTCCATCTCCGGGATGCACGTGTCGGTCACGCGGTTCATGTGCCGCGCCAAAAGCTTGGCTTCATCCGCAGGTGTCAAGTCGCGGTAGTGAGGAACACGCTCATAAAAATCGTGCGCCACCAGGTTGAATACGTCCTCTTCCAGATTCGCGCCCGTGCAGCAGATTCCATGAATCTTGTCCTGGCGAATCATTTCAGCCAGCGATAACCCCAACTCGGCTGTGCTCATCGCTCCGCCGATGGTGACAAACATCTTGCCGCCGTCGGCAAGCAGCTTGTTGTACGCTTCCGCCGCGTCCACAAGAGCCGCTGCGTTGAAATGCCGATAGTGATGCTTAACGAACGAAGTGATTGCGGACATGATCTTTTCGTAAACTCCCGTTCAATACGCTAACACAAACATATCTTCATACAATGAAACTCAGATGCTTCCTCGTTCTGCCGCTCGCATGAGCCAACGAATCCCCCGCTTCAGACGTCAAACTAGGAACAATTCGGTGTAGGCACTCCAATCTGTATTGAGATCGAATCCTAGGGGTTGTACAATAGAGTTCAGCCGGACAAACTTTCGGAACATACGGAAATCTCAAGTCTCAGGCAACCCCTCCGCAAGCCAAACAGTCAGTTTTGAAGTTTTTGTTGGAGCCAGCTCCGCAGATGCTTGGAAGAGCTTTCACTTACCGGGCTTGCTGGTTAGCTTCGACTGCAATACCTTCACTGCCTTGACCGATCGTCAGAACTAAACTTCTCGTGCGGCGTCTTGTTCTACGAGGCGCGCGTAATCAGAGTCCCTATAGAAGATCACTCGATCAAGAATCCCCCGGGCTCTTCATTGGTTCTTACCAGCAGCGCTGGAGGATGGAAATTGACTAAGGTCCTTTTTTATTGTCATACGGGTCATGTCAGCGGTGCCGAGCGCGTGCTCTTGTCAATCTCTCGCGATCTCGACCGCGGAGCCTTCGAGACACGGCTTGCGGCGCCTGACGGACAGTTGCACGAACCTGCACTCGTGGCCGACCTCAAAACAAGTGTTGTGCCGCCACTCAACGCCCGATTTACCAGGCGTCCCGACATGCTTCTGCGCTATGCCGCATCCTTCGCGCGCGTCATCATGGACCTGCGGCGCGAAATCAAAACCTATCAGCCGGAGATTATCCATGCGGCCACAATCCGATCCGGCATCGCCGCGTCCCTCGCCAGTTGGCAGACAAAGGCACACGTCATCTGGAACCTGTGCGATATTCTCCCGGCAGGTCATCCATTCAATACCGCGATTCGCTGGCTCGCCATCCTGCATGGTCGTTCGCACATGCTGGCAGCCTCTAAGGCCGCAGCGCGCAGCTTTCAAGGAAAGCTTCTCAGGGTTTTCCCCGATCGCGTCCCCATCCAAGTCATTCACAATGGTGTGGACGTGCAACAATTTTCGCCGGACGCTTCCGTCCGCGCTCGCTCTCGTGATGAATTGAAGATCGACTCCGAAACCTGCGTTTTTGGAATCGTTGGGCAGATCACTCCGCGTAAAGGGCATCTCGGGCTGATGCGCGCCTTTGCATCTGTTGTCCGCGAGCGCCCAAACTGCGCTCCTGCTGGTTGTTGGCGCGCCAATGTTCAATAACGACGGTGAGTACCTCGAGCAGCTCAAGAACGAAGTCCATCGTCTCGGCATTGCCGAGAGCGTGAAATTCCTTGGCTCGCGCCGCGATGTTGCCGCTCTGCTTCAGGCGATCGATGTACTCGTCCTTAACTCCGAGCACGAGCCGTTTTCCCTAGTCCTGCTTGAGGCACAAGCCAGCGGTACTCCTATCGTCGCCACAAATGTGGACGGCGTGCCGGAGCTTATCCAGGATCAGATCACCGGCATGCTGGTTCCGCCGCAAGACGATTCAAGTCTCGCCCAGGCGCTTCTCAGTATGGCCGCACAACCCTGCCTGCGCGAAACCTTCTCGCGCAACGGAAGAACGCGCGTGACAGAACACTTCAGCGCGAGCATCTTCCGCGCAAAGGTAAACAGCCTCTACCGGTCCCTGATCGCGGCCGGGCCCGAGCCCTTCGGCGCAACAGGAACTGCACGCGGCCAGGCAGTCTAAGAGACTTCAGACCCGGCATTCGGCGCAACCGTGCTATGGTTGCGCCCCTCCTCGTCTCGGGTTGCTCAGAACCTTGAGAAGGAGCCGGGCGGTTGAGCGCTGTACTACTTGAGCGAACGGAAATGCGAGACTGCGTCCTTGATCGGCGCATCCGTCAGCGTTCCCTTGTACGCTGGCATCTTTCCTTTGACTTCTTGTGCCACCCTCAAGATCTCCGCCTCGCTTTGTTTCTGCGCTTCAGGATCGGAGATGGGCTGGCCCCCCAGATTCTTAGCAATCCCCGGGTAGGGGACGCCAGTTGATCCGGGGCAGCTTCGACATTTAGCTCGATAAGTTGCGTGACCCGTTCGATTGGGCAACAGCTGCGTAGCCGGAGATACACATCCCTGCCGCCAGAATTACTAGAGAACGATTCATCTTCATCGCCACAACCCTCGTTGAGGCTGTTCAGCGCCGGAACCAAGGCTTCTCCAGCTTGTCACTTCAAGGTTGAAAATCAAATCACGAACGAATCGGCATTGTCGGCAGAAGTTGATATGACATAGACGTGATCTGGGTCACGGGCGTCGTCGTAATTTCCTGCCTATACTGACATGTTTTGATGCTCACGTTCGTGGTCCGAATCGCCGCTGGTATCTGCAAACGAGACTTCTCTCAAGAAGGCTTAGGCTCTTTTCGCGTTAAGAGAATGCAGCTTATAAGCCAACTGGTGAGGATCGGCGTTTCTTGGCGTGCAGCAGCGCGTCGGCCTCTCCGCTGCTCCTCCAGAAGTTTCGCGGTTCAGAGATGCTGTGGCCTGCCATTCGGCAGTTCTGTCGCGATTTTCTTGATGCTGGCATCATTCGCGGCGCACGCTCAGACGGATTGCCTCGCATGCCACGGCGATAAGACCATGCAGGATTCCGCCGGGCACAGCATCGCAGTGGACGGTGCCAAGTTTTCTTCGAGCATTCACGGCGGTCTGAAGTGCAGCGATTGCCACGCCGACATCAAGGACTATCCCCATCCGGATCATCCCGCGAAGGTTCAGTGCGCAATATGCCATAGCGAGCAGGACGCCAAGCTCAGGAGCAGCGTCCATGCCGATGGTAAAGACCATCCCTGTACCAGTTGCCACGGTGATGCCCACGCGATCTTTCCCAAGTCCGATCGGCGTTCGGCCGTCTATCCGTTGAACGTTCCAACCACCTGCGGCAGGTGCCATGGCAATAACGGGCTGGGGCAAAAACACGGCCTGGCAAGCGTTCTTCCGAACTACATGGATTCAATTCATGGCTTCGCGCTCAGCAAGGAAGGTCTGCTCGTCGCGGCCAACTGCCAAAGCTGCCATGGATCGCACGGGATTCTTAGCCACACCAATCCGCAGAGTCCCACGTTCAAATCCAATATTCCGAGGACATGCGGAACCTGTCACGCCAAGATCGACATGGACTTCGAAGAAGGAGCCCATGGCAAGGCCATCGCCGCGGGAAAGATGAAGGCGCCCGTTTGTTCGGACTGCCACACCGCGCACGCAATTCTGCAACCGACGGAATCGGCATTCCGCATGCAGTCCACGCCCATCTGCGGCTCCTGCCACAAAGACAAGCTCTCTACCTACCACGACACTTTCCACTCGCAGCTCGGTTCTCTTGGTGGCTATGTTGAGACAGCCCGGTGTTGGGACTGCCACGGTGCGCACAAGGTCTTGCCCGCTTCTGATCCGGCCTCGCCGATTGCGACCGCCAATCTCATCGTCACCTGCGGGCGATGCCACGCGGGCGCCAATGCCAGCTTCGTGCGCTATCAGCCTCATGCCAACGCCCGCGATCGCAAACTCAATCCGGCGCTCTATTACGTTCGCCTGTTTATGAATCTGCTTCTCGCCAGCACGCTCACGTTTTTTGTCATCCATACCATTCTGTGGCTAATCCGCTCTCGGTACGACCAGATCAAGAAGAAGTCGGCTGAAGGAGACCACCATGCCTGATTCGGTTCAAGCCGCCCCAAGCTCCACACCCGGGCAGGCAAACGGAATCCGCCACTTCGCACGCTTCACCGCGGCACAACGCACGATGCACGCTGTGCTGTTCAGCACTTTTCTCGGGCTTGCTGCCACCGGTCTCCCTTTGCGCTTCAGTGAGAGTATCTGGGCGCGTGGCTTGGCCAAAGTCGTAGGCGGTTTCGGCGCAATTCTCTTCTTTCATAAGTTCTGCGCCATCGCACTTACCATCGCTTTCCTTATCCACGTAAAAGACATCTTTCAGCGCGCACTCGTGAAACACGAGAAGGGTGTTTTCTGGGGCGTCACTTCCATGGTCGCCAACTGGAAGGATGTCAAGGACATCTTCGCCCACATGCGCTGGTTTATCGGACTGGGCCAAAGGCCAAAATTCGACCGATATGCCTATTGGGAGAAGTTCGACTATTGGGCTGTGTTCTGGGGAATGATCGTTATCGGCTTCTCCGGCTACGCGATGTGGTTCGCACCCTTCTTCGCGCACTTCCTGCCCGGCTGGGCATTGAATGCCGTTCTCGTCATCCACAGCGAAGAGGGATTGCTGGCTATTCTGTTCATCTTCTCCATCCACTTCGTCAACACCCATCTGCGCCCGGATTCATTCCCGATGGATATGGTGATTTTCACCGGTGTCGAGAGCGAAGAGGAGTTCAAGCACAAACGTCCGCTCGAATATCAGCGCATGGCAGCCGAAGGAAAACTCGAGTCCAGGCTCGCTGAGAAGCCGCAGAAGTGGTTCGTCAACTTCTCGCGGATTGTCGGGTTTCTCGCAATCTCTGTCGGTCTCATCCTCCTGATCCTCACGCTGACCGCCTATTTCGGCTGAGGCAGCCGCCGACCTGGTAGCCCCTACAGGCTCTCGAAATGCCTTTGGATCGAATTGCACGCCGAAGCATGCGAGACTGCGGGAAGACAGACAAAGACACACCCATGGGGAGCTTCGTGGCGCATAACCGCGGCATCGACTTGTCCCTTTGTGATGCTTGGAGAGCCGCACTGTGATTCCAGTCACGGCAGCTGATTCTGTAACCGCCTAAACCTTATGGTGTGAAATCAGGCCCAAAGTTCTGCTCGGTTGCGGTTCTCCTCGTTTTTCTAGCCCCTGTCTGCTCAGCCAAAGCCGAGCACAAGCTTAAGAATGAAGACTGTCTCACCTGCCATGGCGATGCAACACTCTCTGAGACTGTCGATGGCCGTCCGCATAGCCTGTTCGTTGACGCCGGTAAACTGAAGCACTCCATCCACGGATCAATGTTCACTTGTGTCGACTGTCATACCGACGTCAAGAGCCTTGGGCATGAAACACCTCCTAAAAAGATCACTTGCGATGCTTGTCACGCTGACGCCTTCACGGCCTATTCACACAGCACGCACGCCAAACTCACTTCCACCAAAACCCCAGCAGCAGGGTGCTCCGACTGCCACGGCTCTGTGCATGAAGTTGTGACTGCCGACGATCCCAGGTCGCCTGTTGCTCACGCCAATATTCCGGTCACTTGCGGCAAGTGCCACGGGCAGAAATTTCTCATGGAATCAAACGGTGGGAGCGATCAGCCCTTCGTCTCCTATCAACAGAGCGTGCATGGGCGGGCGATTGAGAAAGGCTCACAGAAAGCCGCTGTTTGCACAGATTGCCATGGCTCCCACGAGATATTGCGGGCCAACCAGCAGAACTCGCCGATCTCAAAATTCAACGTCCCTGCCACCTGCGGAAAATGCCACAGCGCCATCCAGCAAGCTTTCATGGCAAGCATCCATGGGCAGGGAATTGCGCGCGGCAACAACCTCGCGCCTGTCTGCACAGACTGTCACGGCATTCACTCAATCAAGAGCCACAGCGATCCTAATGCGCCTGTTTCCGAGCAGAATGTCTCGCGCGACACATGCGCCCGCTGTCACGAGGGAGTGCGTCTCTCCAGCGAATTCGGACTTCCCGGGAATCGTGTGTCCAGTTACATGGATAGCTATCACGGCCTTGCCACGCAGGGCGGTTCGGTCGTTGCTGCCAACTGCTCCAGTTGTCACGGTGTCCACAACATCCTTCCATCGAAGGACCCGCACTCCACCATCAATCGCGCCAACCTCCAGTCCACCTGCGGCAAGTGCCACCAGGGAGTGACGCAGAAGTTCATCCAGGCGCGCGTTCACCTCGACGACGGCGGACGGCCCAAAGATCTGCATTCGATCGGTGTTCGCTGGATTCGCATTCTCTACATCGTTCTCATCGTCCTCGTCATCGGCGGCATGTTCCTCCATAACGCCATCATCTGGCGGAGCAAGATGGTCGCGCGCCGCAAACTGCTCAACCCGATGATGACCCGCATGACCGTCAATCAGCGCTGGCAGCATCTTGTTCTGCTCACAAGCTTCATCATTCTCGTTCTCACCGGCTTCGCGCTCAAATTCCCCGACTCGTGGTTCGCTGAGATTCTTGCCATGAGCGAGCATGTGCGCAGCATCGTGCACCGCGTCGCCGGAGTCGTGCTCATCGCCGCCGGCATCTACCACATCTTCTACCTCATTGCCGCGCGCGAAGGCCGTCGCCTGATTCGCGACCTGGCTCCGCTGCCCAAAGACGCCTTCGATGCCTGGGGAACCATGCTCTACTACCTGGGCCTCAGCAAGCAGAAGCCTGCGTTTGGCCGTTTCAACTACGCCGAGAAAGCGGAGTATTGGGCGCTGGTCTGGGGAACCGGCCTCATGGGCGTGACCGGAATCATGCTCTGGGCTAAGGTCTGGGTCGGCGATCTGTTCGCCCGCTGGTGGGTCGACGTTGCCACCACTATCCACTACTACGAGGCGATCCTCGCAACGCTGGCCATCGTTGTCTGGCACTTCTACCAGGTGATCTTCGATCCCGACGTCTATCCAATGAACGGCGCGTGGTGGGATGGCAAAATGCCCGTCGAACATTACAAACACGAGCATGCCCTGGACACCGAGTCGTTGCCCCCCGATGATCGCATACAACCGCCTGAATCACCGCGGCCAGAGTGACAGATCGAGCGGTCCTATAATGCGATCGTATGAGACGGCACGATGACCGGCCGAGATGTATCCGCACAAGAGGCCGCGTAGCCGCCGCGCTGCTCGTAACACTCTGGTTTGTGATGGACTGGCAGGGCATGTGAGCCCTCCGTCGTTTGCCTATATCCTGCAATGGATGTACTTGACGGGCGACCTTATCATGTTCTTTGCCGCAGTTCATCTCTATCTTCAGATTGAGGGGAGAAGGACGGCACTTCTGAAGTAGCTATCCTGCGAGTGCCGGCTCTTGCCGTAGGTCGCACGAGTTCGAATGCCACACCAGGATTTTACCGCCCCTTTCAATCCAATTTGCCTCGTCGAGCGTTCGTACTTTAGAGTCCCGCAGCAGTCCGCGACTGCGTTAACCTAGCCGAGCAACAGAGGGCGATCCCCCCATATGCGCCTGGGACCGAGTCTCTCAATAGTGCCTACAAAATGCCAACAGCCACAGCACAACGCGTCGAAGGCGAACAGTTGGTTGCCGTCCTCAGTGCGTATCGAACCGAGTCGAACCGCTCCCTGCTCGAGGTCGTCGACGAGGCTCCGGTACTGTTGATTTTCCTTCGCCACTTCGGCTGTTCTTTTTGCCGGCAGGCGCTCGATCAGGTGTCTCTCATCCGCAACGAGATTGCGGCCCGGGGTGCGCAGCCCGTTTTCGTCCACCTCGGCTCGCCCGAGCGCGCCAAGCCGTATTTCGACTATTACCAGCTTTCCACTGTCGAGCGCGTCAGCAATCCCAATGCGTCACTCTACCAGCATCCAGCCTTTGCTCTCGCGCGCCTGCACCCGTATCTGAATGCTCTGAGCCTGAAGGTCTGGAAGGGCTGGCTCTCCGGCGCACTGCGAAAATACGGCATCGGGCGCATTCAGGAAGACGGACATCAGATGCCGGGTGTGTTCTTCCTCAAAGAGCGAAAAATCGTACGCGGATTCCGCTATCAGTCCATTGCCGATGAGCCCGATTACCTGAAACTCATCAGCTAGTCCTGGTGCCTGGACGGCCAGTCCTCACACCCTCCAGTTATCTGCGCGCCAGTTCTTGATCCGCTCCTTGATCTGCTTGCGGCTCAAGTTCAGTTCAAGTGCCTGCTTTGCCAGTTCCACCACTTCCTCATCGCCGGCAAACCGCAGGCCGACCAACTGGTCTTCGCTCAGCTTGTAAATCTGTGCGTGCCATTCCTGCGGGGCCAGCGCCTGCAGCCGCAGCCGCTCTTCCAGACGAATCACCCGATCCTGCACCTTCAGCGGATACATCCGGATCTTCAGCATGGGCACGATTACGAAGATCGAGATCAACAGATACCAGGTCGAAACCCAGTCCGTGTGGCGGGCCTCGCTGATCACGGCGAAGACTAGGTTGGCCAGGTAAAGACCCAACGTGAAGATGTGGTAGGGAGGATCGAAGCGGCCGTGATTCTTAAAACTCTGTTCTGCGTCACTCATGTTCTGCTGACACTTCCTTCAAGCCGGGATTGGCTGGGGACGACGGCGATTCAGCCGATCCGTTCTCAGCGGCGCGTTTAACCTGAGCTTGAGCGCTTTCCGGATTCTCCTCGGGGCTGCTTGAACCTGTCAACGCCTCCAGATCCTGCGGCCCCAGCCTTTCCGGGTCTTTAGGGATCAGACGATGACGCCCGCGCACCAGGTAATCGACAAAAAGTCCGCCCGCAAGATAAGGGTTAAGTACCGCAATTGGGATCGCATAGCCAGTCGTGATCAGCGATTCAGAGATGCTTTTATTGGCCTTGCTCTTGCGCCTGTATCCAGGAATCTGTGGAATCTCCAAAACCGTAAGATCCGTTTCGGGATGCTTGTGCGCATAACGCACCAGCTTGTACGTGATCTGTTTCGGCGTTGTCATCCCGGCATCCGGAAAGATGCTGCGCTTGAACGTGCCCGGGAAGTATTCATTCAGCACCACCCGCGCAAAATCTGAGCAATTGCTGAACAGCAGTTGAAAGTGCGAGTGGTTGCTCGCATCGTTCATCCTCGCGATAAACGCATCGTCCTGCTCCTCGGTCGTATGGAATCGAAACGCGTAGATGCGCCGTTCATAGGCCACACCCACCAGCTCTGCCCAGCCCCCATGCAAAAAACCGCCCTCCGGCACCTTCTCACCCAGGCCCAACAAATGCGCCTCGTGATAGCGGCTGCGCATCTGACGCACAGCATCTTTGTCCACGCGCTCAGGAACCGCCTCCCCGTTTTCGACGGAATAGAGATAGGGGACTAACGGAATCGCGACCCAATCCAGATTGCCGATTCCCTGGTAGCGAGACACCACCGCGCCGATCTCACCGGGGTGGCACCGCCGCAGCTTCACGGGGGTCTCGGCGCAAACGCGCTCGAAATAGACTGCTGTATGCCCTGTGGGATTCACCGTGCCGAAAAAACCGTAAGGTTCTTCCAGCAGCAAAGCCGCCTGCGCATGGCCCCGTACGCCACCACACGACAAAATTAAAGCGGCCATGAGAGCGAACACGCCTGTGCGGAGGGAGCGCATAGAAGGCAAAGTTCTCCTGGTCGAATTGTCGAGTCTCAACTACAGTATGCCGGAATCCACCCGCATGCGAATGAGTCACGGCGTTTCACTGCAAGGTCATCCATCCAACATTCCCGATTCAACCCAGAGCCACTCTCGCACTGTGTCAACGGTTCACAAACAACCAATACTCCTGGTTCGACACGGTTTACAGCGAAATGTTGCCCTGATGTACGACGGATGCCCAGGCTGACGCCTTCAGCCCCATTCTGGTACCGTTCTCTTTCCGGCCAACGTAATTCCGGAAAATCATCGTGCGATCGAGGATCATGTGAAACTGCGTTCTTTCTTGCTGTTAGCTTGGATGCCGAGTTGCCTCCTCTTTGCCCAGGTCACCCTGCCAAAAGTTCTCTCCAGTCACATGGTCATCCAGCGCGATCTTCCGGTTCACATCTGGGGAATGGCCGCTCCGCGCCAGCAGGTGACCGTCGCGTTCCGCGGAGAATCCCGCGCCACCCTAGCCGATCCCCTTGGTCAGTGGAGCGTCTATCTGCCACCGGGTACCGCAGGCGGCCCTTTCGAACTCGCCGTCCAGCCCGGACCCCAAGATCCCAACGCAACCTTGCCTGCTCAAGCTCCAATCGTTCTTCAAGATGTCCTGGTCGGCGATGTCTGGCTCGCCTCTGGACAGTCCAATATGGAGTTCCCGCTCTCTCGCTCAGCGACCGCCGCAGAGGACCTGCCCAACGCGGCGAATCCGCGCATTCGCCTCCTCATGATCCGCAAACGTGCCTCCGACTATGCCGAGAACGACCTCGACACTGACGGCTGGACTCCTTCTACTCCGAACACGGCCAAAGATTTCTCCGCCATCGCATGGTACTTTGCTCGCGACATCGTGCAGCGCGAAAATGTCCCCATCGGCCTCATCGATTCCACCTGGGGCGGCACTGTTGCTGAGTCCTGGCTTCGACTCACCGCCATCGGCGAGGACGCCTCTCTCGCGCCGCTCTTCACCTCCCGCGGCAAAATGACCGACCACGAACTCGTAGGCCGTCTCGAAGAAAAAGATCAAAACCGTCAGCGCGCCAAAGCTAAAGCCGCGGGCCAGCCTGTTCCGCAGTTTCCCTGGCATCCGCCCCTGGAAAGCTGGGCTCCCGGACTTCTGTGGAACGGCATGATTGCTCCTCTTACGCCTTTTCCCATCCGCGGTGTCCTCTGGTATCAGGGAGAGAGTAATAGCGCCCTCGAACGTGCCCCACTCTACAACCACATCTTTCGCGCGTTGATTGAAGACTGGCGTCGTCAGTGGGCCATAGGCGATTTCCCATTTCTCTACGTGCAGATCTCTAACTACAAATCCACGCCCGCTGAAGATTGGGCCACTCTCCGCGAGCAACAGCGCAAGACCCTCGAAATGCGCAACACCGCCATGGCCGTCACTATCGACATTGGCAACCCCGACGACGTGCACCCCACCGACAAAGTCGATGTCGCCCTGCGTATGTCCCGCGCAGCCCGCGCCCTCACCTACGGCGAATCGGTAGAGTACTATGGCCCGGACTTCCGCCAAGCCACTCCCGAAGGCCCGTCGATTCGCGCCTGGTTCGATCATGCAAAGGGACTCACCGCCAAAGGCGGAGAAGTGACAGGCTTCGAAGTCGCCGGAGCCGACGGCAAGTTCGCGCCGGCCATCGCGAAAATTGAAGGCCATTCTATCCTTGCTTCAAGCCCTGCAGTCCCCGAGCCAATCCATGTTCGCTACGGATGGGCCAACAGCCCGCAATGCAATCTCTTCAACGCCGAAGGCCTGCCTGCATCACCGTTTACTTCCGTTCACTGAAAGCGAAAGGGCAGGGAATCGGCCCTGCCCCAGTCTTATCCAGTCTTCTGAGGCCTGCTGCATGCAATGCCTGCCGAATCGAATCCATTGCGTTGCGAATGCCTACTGCCGCACTGGAACAATCACCGAGGTCTCCTGCATCTCGATGAGTCCGCACCCACACTTCTCCTGCAACTGGGGAAGGATCTTTTCGATCTTCTCGCTCGAATCGATGAACTCCAGCTTGATCGGCAGGTGGTCCGACAGCTCCAGCAAGTGGGCCGCGTGCATGCGATGACCCGAGCCAAACCCGGCCACGCCCTTGAACACGGTGGCCCCCGCAATTCCATTTTTATAGAGAAAATCGAGAACCGATGTGTACACCGGAACGCCCTTGTGCCGGGCGCCATCGCTCAAATACACAGTCACCTTCACGGCTTTACCTGTGGTCAGCATGGCAGGTCCTTTCAAGCCACACCTCATTCGTCAAGGGCGGCGCGCCTCGCATTCGACGGGGACCGCACACAAGTGTCGCCCCATTCTCTTGTTGGATGCAAGTGCGGCCCGAACTCCCTGACTAAACGGCGCCATCGAACCTACAGCATTTCCGCCAGTACGGCTCCGCACCAGGTCGCGCCGAGCCCCAGCACCAGGCTCCCCAATGCATAGAGAGCAGCCAGCGCAAGTGCCCCCGACCGCAGCGTCGCAAGCGTCTCCCATTCGTAAGTCGAGAAGGTGCTGTAGGCGCCAACGAATCCAATCGGAAGGAAGTATCTCCACGCCGGGCTGAATTCGACGCGTTCGCTTAGATAGGTCAGCGAAAACCCGATGATCAGGCAGGCCGTGATGTTGATGACGAACGTGCCGAAGGGAAACCGGGTGCCCATCCGCTCACCCACGGTTGACCCCACCCAGTACCGGGCAATCGACCCCAACGCTCCACCCATGGCAATCAGCAGATATTTCTGCACTCCGCGTCCTCTCTATCCACCCGAAGTGTCATCCTGAGCGTCCGCGTGATAGGGCCCCGAATGCGCGAGAGCGCAATTGGGGTAAGCGGAGCGAAGGATCTGCTTTTTGAAGCTCAGTACGCCTTCGGACTTCATTCAATTGTCTACAGGGATCGCGTCGAGACGTGACTCACCGACAGGGGACCCTGCCAGGAGTCATCAGCTGTCCAGCAAATAGGAAGAACAGCGGTTGACGGCAAATCTGAAACATTGCCGCAAGGCGAACTCCATCGCCTCTGTATTCCATTACAACGTGCCTCGCGCACTTCGTCAATCCAAAACTTGGATCGACGGCGCACCGGTGTTTCGCAAAGCCCGTCGACACACCGACCCGCGCGAGCATCTCACAAGGCTTTGCTAGCTCCGCTAACACGTGCGAGCGCGGGGCTAGCCCCGCCATTAGTTGTGCTTGCCCTTCCACTCCGCGTATGGACCCTGGAAGTCCTCGATTCCGCTCTCATGGAAATTCCACAAACGCGTCGCCACTTCATCGATCAGATCGTGATCATGCGTCACAAGCAGGACAGTGCCTTCATAGCGTTGCAGCGCTATATTCAGCGCGTTGATCGACTCAAGATCCAAATGGTTCGTCGGCTCGTCGAAAATCAGAATGTTCGGCTTCGTCAGAATCAGCTTGCAGAATACAAGCCGCGCCTGCTCGCCGCCCGACAACGCCTTCGTCGGCTTTGCACCCTCTTCACCTGAGAAAAGCATCTGTCCCAGGATCCCGCGAATCTCCTCCACGTGCGCCGCCGGATTCCAGCGATGTAGCCACTCCGCTACTGTCAGCCCGTGCTCGATCGTTGCGCCCACATCCTGCGGGAAATACCCGATCTGCGCTTCATGTCCCCAGAACACTGTTCCCGAGTCAAGCGTGAACGCGGGATCGGCGAGCCCCGGATAATTCGCGAGGATACTCTTCAGCAGCGTCGTCTTGCCCGCGCCATTCCGTCCCATCAGGCAGATCTTCTCGCCGCGCAGAATGTTGGCTGAAAAATCGTCGATAACCTTCAACTCGCCGTAATCCTTACGCAGCGACTTGAACTCCAGCACATGCCGTCCGCTCGGCCGCACCTGGTCAAACTTGATAAACGGGCGTTGGATATTCGACCGCGCCAGCTCGTTCGTCTGCAGCCGTTCCACTTCCTTGCGCCGGCTCGTTACCTGCGACGACCGCGTGCCCGCTGCAAACCGTGCAATGAATTCGTTCAGCTGCGCAATCTTCTTGTCGCGCTGTGCGTTCTGCGACTCCAGCGTCGACCGCACCTGCGTCTTCGCCATCACCATGTCGTCGTAGCCGCCGGTATAAGTGATGATCGTTTGGTAATCGATATCGGCTGTGTGCGTCGTCACGCTGTTCAGGAAATGCCGATCGTGCGAAATCGCAATCATCGTGCCGTCGTAGTTCAGCAGAAAATCCTGCAGCCAGTGAATCGAATCCAGATCGAGATAGTTCGTCGGCTCGTCCAGCATCAGGGCTTCGGGCTTGCCAAACAGGGCCTGTGCCAGCAGCACGCGCACCTTCTGCCCGCCCTGCAGCTCGCCCATCTTGCGGTTGTGCAGATCTTCGTGGATATCGAGTCCATCCAGCAGTACCGCCGCGTCGCTCTCTGCGCTGTACCCATCCTCGTCGCCGATCACGCCCTCAAGCTCGCCGAGCCGCATCCCATCCTCGTCTGTCATCTCGGACTTCTCGTAGATGCGATCCCGCTCTTCCAGCGCCGCCCACAACGGGGCGTTGCCCATGATCACCGTGTCGATTACCCGATACGCGTCAAACGCAAACTGATCCTGGCGCAGCACGCCCATCTTGCGTGGCCGCACTACCGTACCTTTTTGAGGCTCCAGCTCGCCCGTCAGAATCTTCATGAATGTTGACTTGCCCGATCCGTTCGGTCCCGTCAATCCATACCGGCGTCCAGGCGTAAACACCGTGCTTACTTCCTCGAACAAAACCTTCGAGCCATAGCGCATCGTTACATTGCTGACACTAATCATCTCTTCCCATTCCCAACGGCGGGCCGCAGAATGCTGGCGGCTTCGCAGGCCGGATGAAATCTCAAATATGAAAGCGGTTTTGGGACGCGCACTCCATCGCAATCCCCAAGGCTTTAACCCTCCTATTTTCTCATAGAGCGTCGGAGCCTTCACGCGGCACACTCCTCCGCCTGCAGTCTGATTTCCATCGCCGCGATCGGCCAACGGCCCTTTTTGATTCGCTGCCTTCTAGTTGGCTCCAACTAGAATCCCAGCAAAATCGTTTGATTCCTCATCAAAACCCATGAAACCTTGTGCACACAACATGCGTCCAATCACTCAGATCGTGGGATCGATGGCAACTCACTGGGTGTCTGCTGGCCTCTCACCACGAAACATGCGAGTTACTTCCCGCCTGTTTTGGCCCTGATCGCGAAACTGCGGCGCATCGCGCTGCAGTGGGCAGCCTTCACCCCTCAACGTACAGGTCTCGCACCGGCATATCCGGCGCGGGCAGCGGCATATCCGCGCCGCAGTTCGTCTTTTTATTTTTTATGACACACACTTCCCCAAGTCCCTGAACAGTAGAAGCGGATAGGTTCATTTTCTGATCGAAGACTCGCCGCGGCGTGCGTCCCGCCGGCGGGTCGACGTGCGGCTCTGCGCCGCGCGTGCGGGATTCATTTGTTCGCCTCGACCGCTTCATCTAGAAAGCGGCCCTTACGAACCCCAGCAATTTTTTTGGAGGATTTCATGAGGCTTGCCAAATCGATGTTTGGTTTGGTCCTGCTCGCACTCCTGTGCTTAACCGCCGCAACCGCACAGGAAAATGCCGAGCTCACAGGCACCGTCGCCGATCCCACCGGCGCGGTCATCCCCAACGCCACCATCACCCTCACCAACAACAGCACCGGCGTAACCCAGACCACCACCAGCAACGGCGCCGGACTCTATACCTTCTCCAACCTCAATCACGGCACCTACAGCATGAAGGTCGAGGCGCAGGGATTCAACAGCTTTAAAGGCTCCAACATCGTGTTGAACGTTGCCCAGACCGTGCAGGAAAATGCGACCTTGCAGGTTGGCGCAGGATCGCAGACCGTCACCGTAGAGGCCGACACGCTCCACCTGCAAACTGAAACCAATGAGGTCAGCAATCTCATCACCGGTCAGCAGATGACGCAGCTCGCCACCAATGGCCGCAACATGGTGTCGCTCACCACGCTCGGCACGGGCGTCTCCAATAATCTGCCGTCGTTCAACGGCGTCACCGCGCAGGGCAGCGGCTTCGGCCTCAGCTTCAATGGCATGCGCCCTGACCATAATGATTGGCTCATCGACGGCGGCGAAGCCTACGATCGCGGCAGCGGCGGCAAGTTCGACCTCATGCCGTCCATGGACGCGCTCGCTGAATTTCAGACGCTCAGCAGCAACTACAGCCCCGACTACGGCATCAGCTCGGGCGGCACCGTCACCATGGTCATCAAGTCGGGCAGCAAGCAGTTCCATGGCGGCGTGTGGGAGTTCAACCGCAACGACGCATTCGATGCCGCTTACTACTTCGCCAAGCAGTCAAAGACTCCCACTCCCGAGCTTCGCCTCAATATCTTCGGCGGAGACATTGGCGGTCCGGTCTTCATCCCCGGCATCTATCCCAAGAGCCGCAGCAAGACATTCTTCTTCGAGAGCGAAGAGTGGCGGCGTTTTGTCAGTGGCGTCAATCCTTCTCCCACCAGCACGGCGCCCGCTGCCGATTTTCCCGTCGCAGGCTCACCTCTTGCCTATCAACCGTGGAACGAAGTCGGTGCAGGCCAGCTTCCTCCCGGCGTTTGTAATCCCGGCGTGCCTGCTCCTTGCGTGCCCAAAACAAGCGATCCTGCAAAGCTCGCTCTGTACGCAATGGATGGGCTCACTCCGGGGAATCCTTTCCCCAACAACGTAATCCCCGCCAATCTCCTGGATCCCAACGCGGTCCTCTTTATGGGCACCGGTGCAATTCCCATGCCCAATGCCGGAACCGCTGCGAACCCGCAGTACGTCGCGTCTCCCAAGCAGCCCACCAATGTTCGTGAAGATGTGGTCCGCATCGATCACGACATCAACAGCAAAATGCATCTCATGGGTCACTGGATCCACGATCAGATGTCGCAGACCAACATTCCCACCCAGTGGAGCGGCGATAACTACGACACGGTCGGCGACATCTTCGCCAACCCGTCATGGTCCGCTGTTGTCAAGCTCACGCAGACCCTTTCTCCGTCGCTGTTGAATGAAACTGCATTTAACGTGAACGGAAACACCATCAACATGACGCCGACAGGGATCTATGCTCAGCCATCCGGCTGGTCCGCTACCGGTTTCTTCAGCGGGAACAACGCCTTGAATCGCCTTCCGCAAGTCGGCTTCTCCGGCCCGCTGAACACCACGTGGACGACCAATTACGTTCCCTGGCACAACGCGTTTCTCGACTACCAGATTCGCGACGACCTCTCGTGGAACCGCGGCAAGCATGGCTTCAAGTTCGGCTTCTCCTACATGCGCACCGACAAGAACCAGCAACTGCAAGCCAATACCCAGGGCAACTACAGCTTTGGGACGGACTTCTCGGGCGATTCCTACCTGAACTTCCTGCTCGGACTCTCCGATTCCTATGAGCAGTTGCAAAACCTGAATACCAACCACTGGATCGACAACACCTATTCCTTTTACGGAATGGACAACTGGCATGTGCTGCCGCGCCTCACTTTGAACCTCGGTGTTCGCTACGATGGTCTGCCGCACATCTATGAGAAAAACAATCTCGTGGCAAACTTCGTGCCGGCCGACTTCTCCGCGACCCAGGCACAGGTTCCCAACGGTGCGGGCAACCTCGATCCAAACGGACCGGGCTTCAGCCAGCCCGCCGGCGCAGCCGTCCCCTACTACCTCAACGGAATCGAATTCGCGGGGCAGAATGGATTCCCACGCGGCATCGTCAATAACAGCTACATGACCATCCAGCCACGTGTCGGCTTCGCGCTCGATCTCTACGGAAACGGCAAGACCGTTCTGCGTGGCGGCGGCGGTATGTTCTTTGAGCGAGTCCAAGGCAACGACATCTTCGGGGCCGCAACAAATCCTCCGTTCGCCTTCCAGCCGTCGGCCAACGACGTCTATTTCTCTTCTCCCACAACTACCGTCAACGGCGTGGCGGCGCCTCCAGGACCGCCTACCGTGCCCGCAAGCCTCACCGACTTGAACCTCTACTATCCGAACCCTGCCACCGCGCAATTCAGCCTTGGCGTCCAGCAACAGGTGGCTCCGGGCATCATCGGCGTCATTCAATACGTTGGCTCCGCGGGCTGGAACCAGTCCGATCAGCGCGCCATCAACACGCTCCCCCTCGCCGACCTGGCCCATCGCCAACAAGTCGCCAGCGGTACCCCGCCAAACGCGTTTCGTCAGTTTCCGGGATACGCCGGCATCAACCAGGTCGAGAGCGCAACAAGCCAGGATTACAACTCCCTCCAGGCAGGGCTGCGCATCGACAACAAGCACGGTATGACCGCGCAGTTCTCCTACACCTGGTCGCACGAGATCGATATTCAAAGCGGCGATCTCGGCTCAACCAACGTGTCGGGTTCCAGTGGCGGTGTCTCTAATCCCTTCAACTTGAAATACGACCGCGGTTCCGGTGTGCTCGATCGTCGGCACATCTTCAGCGCGAATTACGATTACCAGTTGCCGTTCTATCGCAGCAGCGGCAACATGCTCGAGCGAGAAGTTCTCGGAGGTTGGGAACTCTCCGGCGTCACGGTTGCTGAAGCAGGTTCGCCCGTCAACGTGACCTACTCCACCGACACGCTCGGCCTCGGCGGCGGAACCGTGAACCGGCCCGACCTTGTCGCTTCGGCACACGGACCCAAAACCCAGCAGCAGTGGTTCAACACCAGCGCCTTCGCTCCACCCTCCGCTCCATGGGCCGGTGGATCGGGCCAGGGCTTCGGCAGTGCAGGGAAGGACTCCATCGTTGGGCCCGGGCTCTTCAACTGGAACATCTCCCTGTTCAAGAGCATTCCACTCACCTCGCACGAAGGACCGCACGTCGAAATTCGCTTCGAGTCCTTCAACACCTTCAATCACACCCAGTTCAATAACATCGACACCGGCTTTACCGACTCGAAGTTCGGACAAGTCACCAGCACGTACGATCCGCGTGTGATGCAGTTCGGCGGCAAGTTCCTCTTCTAATCACTCACCAGCAGAAACACGAAAGGGCGCAACGGCAATCACCGTTGCGCCCTGCGTGTTTCATCTCGTTTTTCGGTCTGTCTTCGGCGGACCCTCGATTACCACAAAAATGGGTGCCCCCGTGCCTGCCCTGAGCGTAGCCGAAGGGTCCCTCACATTTGGGGACCGGGGACAGCAGGAGTCTTAACCAACCAGCAGACCCCGTTACCAACCAGCGGGCAAAACCACCACACGAACCGCCAGCACGAAGCCGCCTGTCGTCCCTCTGCTGCCCTCCATTTCTCTACGCGATGTCATCCTGAGATCCCGCGCGATTGGGGCCCCGCGAACGCGTCAGCGGGCGTGGGGTAAGCGGGGCGAAGGATCTGCTTTTTCTCTTTGCAAGAAATGACGAAACTGAATCATACGGAGGGAGCAGAGGTCTTCAGGGCCCTCAATCGAAGTACCCGGGCGTCACTTCCCAGCTACATCATCCAACGAACGCATTCACCAGATGGTTCACCGCGAACGCCGCGCCATACGCCAGAACCAGCATGTACGCAAACTGCAGCGCCGGCCATCTCCAGCTGTTCGTCTCGCGCCGCACCACCGCCATCGTCGACGTGCACTGCATCGCGAAAGCAAAGAAGATCATCAGCGCCAGTGCGCCGCCCAGCGTCATGTCGTGATGCAGCGCTGTCTGCAGATGCATCGACTGTGTCTCCGGGTCCGCGCCGTACAGCGTGCCCATCGTGCTTACCATCACTTCGCGCGCCAGCACGCTCGACAGCAATCCAATCCCGATCTTCCAGTTGAACCCGAGCGGCGCAATCACCGGCTCGATGAAATGGCCCAGCTTCCCGATCGCGCTGTCCGCTAGCTCCGGAGCCGTCCAGGTCTGTGCTCCCGCCCCGCCGAGATGAACTGGGGGAACATGCGCCAGCACCCAAAGCGCCAGCGTCACCATCAAAATCACCGTGCCTGCATTGTGCAGAAAGATCTTTGCGCGGTCGAACAACCGCATCAGCAGCGAGCGCAACGTCGGCATCCGGTACTGCGGCAGTTCCAGAATGAACGGCGTCTCGCTCGACTTCAGAATCGAGCTCTTCAGCAGCCGCGCGGTCGTCATCGCCGCCACAAATCCCGCCAGGTACAACCCCAGCATCACGATCGTGCGCAATCCGAGAAATCCATCCAGGTAAAACGTGTTCGGAATAAACGCGGCAATCAGCAGCATGTACACCGGCAGTCGTGCTGAGCACGTCATGAATGGTGTCACAAGAATCGTTGCCAGCCGGTCGCGCTTGTTCTCAATCGTTCGCGTCGCCATAATTGCCGGCACCGCGCAGGCGTAGGCCGAAAGCAGCGGAATAAAGGCCTTCCCATTCAGCCCAATCGTGCGCATCACCCGATCGGCAATCAACGCCGCGCGCGCCAGATAGCCCGAGTCTTCCAGAACGCCAATGAACAGGAACAACAGCAGAATCTGGGGGAGGAAAACCAGAATCGACGAGATGCCCTTCCACGCGCCATCCAGCACCAGCGACTGCAGCCACCCAGCCGGCAGCAGAGGCCGCACCAGGTTGCCCATCTTCGCCAGCACATCCCCAAAGCCATCCGACAACGGCTGCCCAATCGAAAACACCACTTCGAACACGCCGATCACGACCACCAGAAACAGCAGCGGTCCCCAGATGCGGTGCAGCAGAATATTGTCCAGCTTGCGGCTGCTCTCGGCTGATAGTGGTGCGCGATAACCTGTCCGGCGGCTCACCTGCGCGGCCCAGCTGTGTGTGCTCGCCGCGTTGCCCAACACTGGCAACGTCAACCGCTGCTCAATCTTTTGCTCCGTGCGTAATCCGCACTGATGTAAGAACAGCGAAACCGAATCCAGCCCCGTTCCATGCACCGCGCTGATCTGTGCCACTGGAGCGCCAAGCTCCCGCGCCAGCTTCAGCGTGTCAATCTCTCCGCCGCGGGACTCCATCAGGTCGCTCATGTTCAGCAGCACTAATGTTGGAAGTCCCAGCGCCAGCACCGGCGCAGCCAGCATCAGTTGACGTGTCAGGTGAAGCGAGTCCAAAACCAGCAGGACAGCATCCGGCTTCGGTGTGCCCGGCATCTTGCCCTTCAGCACATCAATCGAAACCCGCGCATCCTCTGAGTACGGAGTCAGCGAGTACACGCCCGGCAAATCAATCAGCGTCAGATCGTCGCGGTCCACGCCGGCCATCAGGCCCATGCGCTGCTCTACCGTGACCCCTGGATAGTTCGCAACTTTTTGCCGTAGCCCGGTCAGACGATTGAAGAGTGTTGATTTTCCTGAGTTGGGCGGTCCGATTAGTACTACTGTCCGCAGCGAACCTTCGACAGGCGGTCCAGTCGGCGGCTCAAACGTGGGCGTTTCGCAGCACGCATTCATCGCGTCGTCCCAGCCAGCTTGCGCGCGTCTTTGTTTGGGGTCTCAACCATCTCCGTATTGCGCACCCGGATCGCCTTTGCCGTTTCAACGCGCAATGCGATCTCCATGCCGTCTACCCCGTATACAGTTGGATCGCCCGCCGGGGCGCGTCGCAGAGCAGTCACCTGCGCGTCCGGAACAAATCCCATATGCATCAGATGGTTCTGCACGGACTCGGGCAGATCGAGCCCCACCAGCACTCCACTTTCACCGATTTGTAGCTCGCTTAGCACGCTCAACCGCCGGACTCCCGTGGGCCGCCGAAATGGCAGCACCTTAAAACTACGACCGGAATAGTCGGAATTCAGTATACGACCATTTCGGTCTGAGTTGCAAACCCTCGAAAATAGGCCTTCTGTCACTTTCTCCGCCATCGGTTGACCCCCGGAAAGACGACGGCTGGGGCTTGCCCGCCTCCTTTCCCTGACCTGCCGATGGCCCCGTATTCCCCCCATCGGCGCGTCGCACTATTCTTATCAACAGATGGAACTCCGAGATGTGACTTGGATCACTTGAACAGAGCTCAATTCAACGCGCAGCGCATTCACCGCAGGATGGAGACCCCATGAACTTGAGCCAGTTTCGCGACTCGCTGAAACAGCAGTTTCCGCCCCTCGAACTGAATGATCTCCTTGCCGCGCTCTGGTGGGACGCGAAAGGGGACTGGGCCCAGGCCCACCGCCTCGTCGATGAGCTCGAAACCCGGCAGGGTATGGCTATCCACGCCTACCTCCACCGCAAAGAGGGCGCGGCCTCCAACGCTGAGTATTGGTACTCCCGCGTCGGCCCCGACACGCGCCGCCCCACCCTCGAAGCCGAATGGGAAGGACTAGTCACCAGCCTGTTAGCCGCAAGCTAACAGCGAACTCCATCGCTGCACAAAAAATGGGCGCCCCATCCAAGAGCAGCTCGGGTGGGAAAGCACGAACCCGAACGGCTGTACTGGCGGCTCACTTTCCGGTTTCGATCTCAACGAGATTGTCATCCTGAGAACCCGCGCGTCTGCGGCCCTGGGTGCGCGGAGCGTACGTGGGATAAGCGGGGAGAAGGATCTGCTTTTGGGCAGCATCAATCAGCACAAAAAATGGGTGCTCGATTCAAGCGCAGCTTGCGCGGGAAAACAACATCCCATCCGACCCATGATCTCTTCAGCTGAAACCTGATCTCTGATCCGTTATACCTTGTTGCCTCATACCGCAATATGACCACCCCATTCCTCCATGTGTCTCGCATCACAGCGACACACTGCCCCAACGAAGAGACTCACGGTAGCGGCAGAACTCCCAATGGCCGCGCTGTGAGGCAAAAGGCATGAGTGAACTGAAAACGGTGATTGTCGATGGAAACGAGGCTGCTGCTTCGGTTGCCTATCGACTCGCCGAGGTTGTCGCGATCTACCCCATTACCCCTTCGTCCCCCATGGCCGAGTGGGCTGACCAGTGGCGCTCCGAAGGCAGAAAGAATATCTGGGGCGCGCTTCCGATCGTCGAAGAACTGCAGAGCGAAGGCGGCGCTGCGGGCGCATTGCACGGGGCCTTGCAGGCCGGCGCATTCGCCACCACCTTCACCGCATCGCAGGGTCTCCTGCTGATGATTCCCAATATGTACAAAATCGCCGGTGAACTCACCCCGGCCACGATGCATGTCACGGCGCGCACTCTCGCCACCCATGCCCTCTCCATCTTTGGAGACCATTCTGACGTCATGGCCTGCCGTTCCACCGGCTGGGCGATGCTCGCGTCCAATTCCGTACAGGAAGTCGCTGACCTCGCTCTCGTTTCGCAGATCGCAACCCTCGAGTCGCGCATTCCGTTCATTCATTTCTTCGATGGTTTCCGTACTTCGCATGAAGTCGGCAAAATCCTTCCTATCTCCGACGAAACCATTCGCGGCATTCTCGACGACAAATACGTCATCCAGTTCCGCCAGCTAGCCCTCAGCCCCGATCGCCCCATCATTCGCGGCACGGCGCAAAACCCCGACGTCTTCTTCCAGGCGCGCGAAGCCTGCACCCCCTACCACGACGCTGTTCCTGCCATCGTGCAGTCGGTCATGAACCGCTTCGCCGCGCTCACCGGCCGGCAATATCATCTCTTTGACTACGTAGGTGCCTCCGACGCCGAACGCGTCATCGTCATGATGGGCTCGGGCGCTGAAGCCGCCGAAGAAGCCGTCGACGCTCTCAATCGCCAGGGCGAAAAGATTGGCCTCCTCAAGGTCCGTCTCTATCGGCCCTTCGATGCCAACGCCTTCCTCGCCGCGCTGCCAGCTACCGTCAAGGCAATCGCAGTTCTTGGACCGCTGCAAGGAACCCGGCGCTGCTGGAGAACCTCTCTATCAGGACATCGTCACCGTCCTCGCGGAAAACTCCGCCAAGCTGCCCTTTGCCAAGCCCACCGTCGTCGGCGGCCGCTACGGCCTCTCGTCCAAAGAATTCACACCCGCCATGGTCAAGGGTATCTACGACGAGCTAACCAAGCCCGCTCCGAAGAACCACTTCACCATCGGCATCGACGACGACGTCAGCCACACCAGCCTCACCTACGATCCTGCCTTCTCCACCGAAGACCCGAAGACCCACCGCGCGCTCTTTTATGGATTGGGCTCGGACGGCACCGTCGGCGCCAACAAGAATTCCATCAAGATCATCGGCACGGAAACACCGAACTACGCGCAGGGCTACTTCGTCTACGATTCCAAGAAGTCCGGGTCGATGACCACATCGCATCTGCGCTTCGGACCGAATCCGATTCACTCCACCTACCTCATCACCCGCGCCAGCTTCATCGCCTGCCACAACTTCAGCTTCCTTGAGAAGATGAATGTCCTTGAAGCAGCCATGCCCGGCGCCGTCTTCCTGCTTAACTCGCCCTACTCCGCCGCCGAAGTCTGGGACAAGCTCCCCAAGACCATGCAGCAGGAGATGATCGCCAAGAAGATCGAGTTCTACGTCATCGACGGCTACGCAGTGGCCCGCGAAGCCGGCATGGGTACGCGCATTAACACCATCATGCAAACCTGCTTCTTCGCCATCAGCGGTGTTCTTCCGCGCGACGAAGCCATCGAGCAAATCAAGAAGGCTATCAAGAAGACCTACGGCAAGCGCGGCGAAGCAGTCGTCCAAAAGAACTTTGCTGCCGTCGATCAGGCCCTCGCCCATCTTGAAAAGGTGACCCTGCCATCGGCCGCCAACTCCAACTTCGACATCATCGGCGCCATCTCCGGCAACGCACCCAAATTCGTCCACGACGTCCTCGGCAAAATCGCCGCGGGGCAGGGCGATCTGCTTCCCGTCAGCGCAATTCCTGCGGGCGGCGCTTTCCCCACAGGCACCACCCAGTGGGAGAAGCGCAACATCGCGCAATTCATTCCTGTCTGGGATAAGGACCTTTGCATCCAGTGCGGCAAATGTGTCATGGTCTGCCCGCACGCTGTCATCCGCTCCAAGGTCTATAGCGCCGATCTGGCCGACAAGGCGCCCGCCACCTTCCAATGGGCCAAGCCCAAGTGGAAAGGCATGGAGCAGGATCACTACACGCTCCAGGTCGCGCCTGAAGATTGCACAGGCTGCGCGGTCTGCGTTGAGGTCTGTCCGGTCAAGAGCAAGAGCGACGCCAGCCACAAGGCCATCAACATGGCGCCGCAGGCGGCGCTACGCGAACCCGAGCGCGAGAACTGGGACTTCTTCCTCTCGCTGCCCGAAGTCGATCGCAACAGACTCTCCCACGGTCAGGTGAAAGACCTCCAACTCCTGCAGCCGCTCTTTGAGTTCTCAGGCGCCTGCGCAGGCTGCGGCGAAACTCCGTACATCAAGCTGCTTACCCAGCTCTTCGGTGACCGGCTCTACATCGCCAACGCCACTGGATGCTCCTCGATCTACGGCGGCAACCTGCCCACCACGCCCTACAGCTCCAACGCCGCAGGCCGCGGACCCACATGGGCTAACTCGCTCTTCGAAGACAACGCTGAGTTCGGCTTCGGCATGCGCACAGCCCTCGATCAGCAGAAGTCGTTTGCCGAAGTGCTCGTGACGCGACTCGCTGCTGCCATCGGTCCCGATCAGGCGGCAACGCTTATCAGCGCGCCGCAAACAACCGAAACCGAAATCAACGCCCAGCGCGTCCGGGTTGCCGAACTGAAGAAGAAGCTCGAAGCAATCGACTCATCCGACGCACGCAACCTCCTCGCCATTGCCGACACCCTCGTACGCAAGAGCGTCTGGATTCTCGGCGGCGACGGATGGGCCTTCGACATCGGCTTTGGCGGACTCGATCACGTCCTCGGCTCCGGCAAGAACGTCAACATCCTCGTCCTCGACACCGAGGTCTACTCCAACACCGGCGGGCAAGCCTCCAAGGCCACACCGCGCGGCGCAGTTGCCAAGTTCGCCGCCAGCGGCAAAACCAGCAGCCGCAAAGATCTCGCCATGGAGGCCGTCAGCTACGGCTACGTCTACGTGGCCCAGGTCGCCCTCGGCGGCAACGACACACATGTCGTCAAAGCCTTCCAGGAGGCCGAAGCTCACGACGGTCCGTCGATCATCATCGCTTACTCAAGCTGCATCGCCCACGGCTACGACCTGGTACATGGACTCGAACAACAAAAGCTCGCAGTCCAGTCCGGCTATTGGCCTCTGATGCGCTACAACCCGGCGCTCCGCAACGAAGGCAAGAATCCCTTCCAGCTCGACTCGAAGTCTCCCTCGATCCGGCTCAAGGACTATGCTTATCGCGAGGCGCGCTACACCATGCTTGCGCGCGGCAATCCGGAGCTCGCGGCCTCGCTCCTTAAGGAAGCCCAGGACGACGTCGAGCGCCAGTGGCGCGTTTACTCGGCTCGAGCTGCGATGCCCGGCCGTGGCGACACACCGCACATCGCTCCTGAAGAAAAGCCCGAGACGCAATTGGCAGCAGCACCTGCCGGAGGCACCAACAATGATTGATTTCTCTACACGCTACCTGGGCCTCAAGCTAAACGGACCCATCGTCGTCTCCTCCACGCCGCTCTCCGAGTCGCTCGATAACATCCGCCGCATGGAAGATGCGGGCGCCTCGGCCATCGTCCTCACTTCGCTCTTTGAGGAGCAACTCGCTCTCGAATCCCGCGCCCTCGACGAAGACCTCTCCCGTGGCACAGAGTCCTTCGCCGAGTCGCTCGACTTCCTGCCCGAGCAGGACGACTACCGCATGACCCATGAGGTCTACCTCGAGCACCTGCGTCGAGCCAAGGCCGCAGTCAAGATCCCTGTTCTCGCCAGCCTCAACGGCACCACCGTCGGCGGATGGGTTCGCTTTGCCAAGGAAATGGAACAGGCCGGCGCAGACGCCATTGAGCTCAACACCTACGCCCTGGCCACCAATCGAAGTCAGACCTCCAACGAACTCGAGCTGCAGCTCCTCGAGCTCGTCGAAAAGGTTTGTCAATCGGTCAAGGTTCCCGTCTCGGTCAAGCTCTCGCAGTCATTCACCAGCCTGCCCCACCTCATCGCCCGCCTTGAAGATGTCGGCGCGCGTGGCGTTGTCCTGTTCAACCGCTTCTACCAGGCCGACTTCGATATCGAGACCCTCGAAGTGCGTCCCACCCTCCATTTCTCCACGCCGTCCGAGCTGTTGCCGCGCCTGCATTGGGCAGCGATTCTCTACGGCAATATCAACATCGATCTTGCCGTTACCGGTGGCGTCCACTCCGCTGAGGACGTGCTCAAGAGCATCATGGCCGGCGCCAGCATGACCATGATGGCCTCCGCCCTTCACATTCACGGCATCGAGCACATCGGCCGGGTCCTCTCTGACATGCAGTACTGGCTCGAGAAACGCGAATACACTTCGCTTTGGGATACGCGTGGCTGCCTCAGTCGCCGCTCTGTCCCCGATACCTCACCCTTCGATCGCGGCAACTACATCAAAACGCTCAGCTCTTACAGCCTGCGTCAAACCGTAGCTGCCTTCTAACCAAACAGATCAACTGGACTGGCAGTCTCAAGAAGCGGCGCTCTCGGGCGCCGCTTCTCTTGCATTTGGATATCCGCGAAGCTTCGTTCGCCACGGATTTTTATATTTATTCGCTCCTTATTCAACCCGCATTGACATTGGAGGCCGAGAGTACGTCTGGCGCTACGCGAATCGATCTGTAACCAGCGCTTTCCAAAAATCAATTCGAGAGGTCTGTCTCCATGCTGACAAAAGCTGCACTAGGTTTCGTCGCCGGTGCGCTGGCAACGGCCGCCTTTGCCCAGGGAAATCCCAACCCCAGCGGCATTCCCCACCTCGATCACGTGTTTCTGATCATGATGGAAAACCATGGCTACCAACAGGTCATCGGCAATCCCAACGAGCCTTACTTCAATGCCCTCATCAAGAATGGGCAGGTGAATCTCGCCACAAACTACTTCGCCATCGGGCATCCGAGCCTCACCAACTACCTTGAGGTCGTGGGCGGCTCGAACTTCGGGGTCCGCAGTGACCATGCTCCCAACTGGGGCAGTACCTGCTCGCCGAATATCGCCACCGGCATCGTCAACGCCGACAACAACAGCAAAAGCGCCCCCGTCGCCGTTGATACCGGGAACGTCTGCCCGATCTCCGGCACCGGCACAGACGCTGAAACGCCAGCCGTGGACACTTGGAATGAGACTGACGGCCCGTTCGTCGCCCTTGCCGATATCGATGGCGTCAAGTCTGTACCGGCCGCGCACACCGTAGGCGAGACCATTGCCGATCAACTCGACGACCACAGGATGGGCTGGAAGTCCTATCAGGAGAGCTTGCCGCTCGGTTCAATCTACGGCGTCAATTACAGCAACGGGACCGCCACGAACTTGTCGGATTTCTCGAAGCTGGCCCCGCTCACCTCGTCTAGCGTCGTGCAGCTTTACGCTGTCAAGCACAACCCATTCGCTTACTTCGCCAGCATTCAAGATGGCAACGACCGCGACAGCAGCCTGGCCAACACCGTCGGCTTCGACGGCCAACACGGCCTCTATGCCGATCTCAAGAGCGGCGATGTTCCGGCCTTCGCCTTCATCGCACCGAACCAGTGCGACGACCAGCATGGCCGCGGCAACGCCGACGCTTTCTGCGCCTTCGACTACGGCCAGAACGACAGCGGATATACCTACGGCACACAGGTCGGGCTCAATCCCGGCCTCATCCAGCAGGGCGATGTCCACCATCGAGCGGTTCGTCAAGGCAATCCATGCGTCTCCAGCCTGGAAGTCGGGCCGCAACGCAATCGTCATCGTGTGGGACGAGAACGACTACAGCGGAAGCACCACTGTCCTCAATGGTCTCTTTCCGACGCAGAACCAGAACCGCGTTGCTCTTACAGTTCAAACCAACTACGGAAGCCGCGGCGTTCAAAGCGGCACCTACTACAACAGTTTCTCTTTGCTGAAGTCGATTGAGGCGGGCTTGGGCCTGCCATGCCTCAACCACGCCTGCGACTCCAATATCCCCGTCATGTCCGACCTGTTTGCCGCAGGGAAGGGCAACGGCGATCACGACCGTTTCTAGTCAACCCAACCATTCACTCTAAAAGTCCGCACGAAAATCGTTTGCAATCCGCATAAGAAATGGGTTTTCCCTGGTCGCTCGCTTTCGAGGGCCAGGGAAAAACCAGATCCCTCGCCGCCACTCTCGAACTCCGCACAAACCTCGACTACCCAATCCAAGTCATTAGTGCAGCATCAATCCGCACGCAATCGTGTGCTACATCCAAGCTCTGCTTGGGTGGGAAACTACATGTGCGTCTATTTTGTGCACGCGAGAAGTCGCCAGCCGTCCGGTGGCAGTAGGAGAGCTAACACAGACGATCGCAGAGAGCAGTCGCAACCAGCTCAATCGATGCCGATGAGCGAGAGTGCCGCAACCCCTCGATAGGTTGGCTCGAAAATGTCGGCCCCGGTCTTGTCCAGAACGCCTCTCTCCGGAATGTGCGTCAGCGCTCGTACATCGGCCCAGCGGCCTACAACCGCGCCGCAACAGTCGCATGTAATGGGCGTCTGATCTTCCAGGTCGGCTACGGAAAACACATCGCCGCTGCACTCTTTGCAGCGCATGGCTCCCACGTTCTCGTGACGTTCGTGCAAATCTGCGGAACGATCCATGACCACACTCCACCCTTTGGCCTAAGCCTAGCAGGTCCCTTTGTGGACCCAAACATCTAAAATTGGGAGTTTTGGCTTATTATTTCCACCGGTTCCGGCAAAGCACAAAGAATTCAAGACGGGGAGAAGAATTCTCGGTTCGCAATCCTTCGGTCCATACACCATTCTCCGAATCCCCAGAAACTGCGCGTAACACCCGTACTAAAACCTTTGATTAGAGTGTTTTCCTGCTGTTCAATTCCCCGCAAAAAGGATCCGGTGATTTCCAGTGAGGTGGAAACACCTAACAGGCGCTGTTCGGTCGAACCGCAGCTCCCGCCTCCTGAGTCGGTTGAGCTTGCGTCGTGGGGAGAACATACGGTGTCGTCCCGACAAGGTTGGCCGCGCACTCTGTGAGGATGCTGGAGAGAGCTGCCGTCGTCGATGGCAACGAGGGGATAGACGTATCCGGCTTTGAGAAATTAAAGGCTGCCGTCATATCCCCTACAGTAGCTCTGCGCCATGCTGACAAGTTGGGAACCTCGGCGCCAAATCGCGTCTCTAAGAAGCGAAGGATGGAGGTGTGATCGAACAGGCCTGAAGACACAAAACCGCCGCGGCTGAAAGGCGATATCAGCAACATCGGCACGCGAAAACCCAGCCCTATGGGTCCAGCAATCCCGCCAGCCACCGTCGGATCGGGCACGCCCGGTGCAGTTACATACTCACCAGGAGTTCCTGGAGGAGCCGTGACAGGCGGAACGTGATCGAAGAATCCTCCATTCTCATCGTAGGTCACAAACAGAGCCGTCTTCGCCCAAGCCGCTGGGTTTGCCGTCAATGCCGTGACAATCGCAGACAATGTGTTTTCTCCCAACAACGACGGCGACGGAGGATGATCCGAATCGATGACGGAAGAAATGATCCATGAAACCTGCGGCAGGTTGCCCGTCAATGCGTCCGAAACAAAGTCCGTTGGAAACTGCGGCGAAAACGCATTGTGATAAAGCGTCGAAGCCGGATCTTGAAAATTCTTAAAGTAAGAGAGGATGTTATCGGAGAAAATCCCGTTGAGAATGTTCTGGTCAGGCGATGTATAGACCTTCCAGGAAACGCCGCGTGCCTGCAACTGCTCCGGCATCGTTGTGTACGTCAGCTTGCCAAAGAATGACGACCGGTTCGAGACCAGCGTCTGCAAAAGCGGTCCGCCATTCTTTCCATCGGGGTCGATCGAGGCAGCCATCGAGTAGATTCGATTGGGATCGGTCGGACCAATCACCGAGCAGAAATAGTTATCGCATAGAGTAAACGAATCGGCGACACCGTAGTAGTACGGTAGATCGGCGCGCGTATAGTAGCCCATCGAGAGCGCCGCATCATTCGCGTTGACGGCGATGCGCGAAGTCACAAAGCCGTCCATCGCGCCATTGTTCCAGCTTTGATGCTGAGGCACCCAGTCATGAGTAATGTCGTGTGTGCAGGCTGCATTCACCTGTGAAGTATCCAGGTGGAAAGGCAGGAGAACGCCGGCGGGGGCGTTCGAGGTGTTTCCTGGATCAGGCTGCTGAAATGCTGCGCTCTGATCCGAGAATCCGCGTACCCCACGATAAGACCCAAAGTAGTGATCGAATGAGCGGTTCTCCTGGATCAGGATCACGACATGGTCGATATCGGTCACTTTGGCGCATCCGCTCGACCCTGTTCCAGGTGGGCTCGTAAGGCCTGCGTGCCCTCCACATCCGGGGAAAAAAGAGCCGGCAAATCCCGCCGCGCCTGTGGCGGCGCCAATTTTCAGCAGCTCTCGTCGCGTCATTTCTTTAAGTGGCGTTTTAAAAGACATGGGTGGGGTCAAGATCCTTTACCTGTAGGATGCCGACTCCAATCGAGTTGTGGTCCAGGATTGGCCCGCAAATCAGGAGATAATCCAATCTCTCGGCGGGATTCAACTCAAATCGGCGCTCGCGAACTCGTTTGCCGCGGCTCTATTGACCCGGAACCACCTTCCTCATCGACTTCTGCTCATTTTCCGCGAACATCGCTCGTTCGGCATGCAGCCGTAAAAGCATCCCAGTCGCATATCTCTCAGCCGCCGCACAATCGCCGCTCTTGAGCAGAATGTGGGCAAGCTCATGCCGAATCGTGTGGTCCACCTGCATCTCCTGTGCATTGCTGATGGGGTGCAATACCGCGTCACCTCGGATATACGTGAGATGCTGATCAAACTCGGTCAACGCGAGATAGACGCCGCTCATGTTCGATTCCCGGCCAAGGTGCGCTTCCACCGTCTTCCATGCGTGCTGATCGCACACAACGATCCACCGCCAGGTCTCCGGGTGATCGTAGAGATCGATCTCAGCCCTTACTCGCCGGCCTTGCTCCTGACATTCGTCCGGTACGGTCTTCTCATGGAAGAAGGTTGTGTAGTACTGGATCTGCGTCTGCGCCACTCCAGATGCACCCGCTTCGCCCAGCAAAACTCCGAATGCACAAACGGAACGCACACCAACGTGAACCCATCGCTCAACGAATCGCGAACATGACATGCCATCTCTCCCGGTCTTGCTGAGGAAGAAGGGCCGCACTGCATCGGTCGACACCACCGATGGGCCCTGAGATGTTCATCGTCGCGAAGAAGAGAAACTCGAGAAGAAGCCGCCGACATGGGATCGACCAATCAATTCGCTTTTGCAGATTATTTGTGCCGATCCCGTACCGTAGAACCAGAGGAAGGGAAGAGAGAAGCCTGCGATTTGGGACGGAATCCGGAACACCTTGAACTTGCACCTCGTCCAGATGTATCGCTGCGCGCAACTCCTTTTGATAGAGGAATCTGGGGCTAACTTCTTTTGCTGGGAGAATTTGGATCCGAGCTCGACCCGTAACCCTGCGAGAATGAGGAATTTCGACCCGGAGACCGGGGACGGGGGTATCCGCGTGGCGACACGCAAGACAGATCCCCGCGACCGGAAGAATCCCAGCCTCGCGACGTATCATGCGTGTGACTTCTCTTCGAGGATCTCGATGCATCGGAAACTTCTTATTGCCTTAGTCGCTGCCGTACTCGCCGTTCCCACCCCACGTTCGAATGCACAGGCTCCCGAGAAATACGAGCCCACACTTGAGTCGCTTGACCGCCATCCATTGCCAGACTGGTACGCCGGCGCCAAGCTCGGCATCTTCATTCACTGGGGCTTGTACTCCGTTCCTGGATGGGCTCCTCTCAACCATCCCGATCACGATTTTTCTTCCAACGACTACATCAAATACGATCCCTACGCTGAGTGGTATCTCAACACCATGCGCGTCCCAGGCTCGCCCACACAGGCCTATCATCGCGAGCACTACGGCGACGCCGGCTACTACGACTTCGCCGCCCAATTCAACCGCGAGTCGAAGAAGTGGAACCCCGACACCATGGCCGCAATCTTCAAAGCTGCCGGCGCACGCTATGTCGTCCTCACCAGCAAGCATCATGAGGGCTTCACGCTCTGGCCCAGCACCACGCCGAATCCCAATCCCAGCCTCAAGCCCAGCCAGCTGCACGCCGAACGCGACATCGTTGGAGAACTCTCCCAGGCTGTTCGCGCGCAAGGTCTCCGCATGGGCCTCTACTACTCTGGCGGCTACGACTGGACATTCAACACCGGGCCGATCCTCGCCAACCCTGACTACGAAAGCGTCAAGCCCGAAACAACGGCCTACGGCAAATACGCCAACTCCCAGATCCACGAGCTCATCGAACGCTACAAGCCCTCTGTCCTATGGAACGACATTGATTGGCCCAAGACCGGCGATGCTCTCGGCGTTGAAGCCGACTACTACAACAGCATCCCCGACGGCGTCATCGACGACCGCTTCGGCATCAAGCACGCCGACTTCACCTCGCCCGAATACGCCAAGCTCGACCACATCAGCCAGAAGAAATGGGAGGAGTGCAGAGGGCTCGGCCGGTCCTTTGGATATAACAGGGCCGAAGGCGAAGCAGAAACCATCGCGCCTGCCGAGCTCATCGCGCTCTTGGTAGATATTGTGAGTAAGAACGGCAACCTGCTACTCGACGTAGGCCCCGAAGCCGACGGCACCATTCCGCCCGTGCAGATGGAGCGACTCAAAGCCCTCGGCGCGTGGCTCCAGCAAAACGGCGAAGCCATATACGACACCACACCCTGGACGCAAGCGATGGGAAAATCCGCCGAAGGCGACGACCTGCGCTTCACCCGCAAGGGCGATGACGTATATGTGATCGTGCTCGGCAAACCGAAAGCACGGACCGTCACAATCCCGGATCTGCCGTCGAAGCAGGGAATCGCAATTACGCAACTCGGAGGCATCAATGAACTCGGTGCGAAGGTGCAGACGGACGGCATGCGTATCGTCCTGAGCGGCACCCTAACAGGGGATTACGCGTACGCATTTAAACTCGCCGGCTACGCCCGGCAGAACTGAGCCTGATTGGGTTTGTGAAAGGGCACGACTTGAGTCGTGCCGAAAGCTTTACCAAATTGATGCGGGCTTTAGCCCCTGCGGAAAGTTTTCTCTGCAGAAAACTCGATCAGAAGCCCAGCATTCTCAGCACAGCCTTCTCTAACTGCGCACAAGCCGCAGGCAACGCGGCCTGAACCACATCGCTAAACCCTTCGCGCAAGTTGAGCGACCCAGCACCAACTGTCAGCAGCAGGGAACTGTCCGGCATCGCACCATACAGTTCGTTGCTAAGCGAAAGAAGTTCCGCCGCCCCCACATGATGTGTCGCAAGACCGGCCTTCTCCGGTGAAGCCGCTTCGACCGGCGCAATCCTCACCGATCCCGGCTCAGCGTCCATAGAGCAATCAACAAAGATCACGGCCTCCGCTTCGGCAATGTCCGCAGCCAGATCCGGCGTCCATTGTTGCCGCGCAACAATCCGCACACGCGGCTCGGTGCGGAACCGCTCTTCTGCCCACAAAGCGAGAAAAGGCCCGACGCCGTCATCCTCGCGCAGCGTGTTCCCACAAGCGAGAAGGAGGCATCGGGCCTGGCCCGAAAAACTGGAGGTCATGATTCCAACAGTACGCTAGCGAATCACCTGGTCGACAACCTCGCCATCGGACGAGATCAGCGAAAGCGCCAGCGGCATCTGCCCAAACGCATGGGTCGAGCAGCTCAGGCACGGATCGAAGGTTCGCACCACAGCTTCCACGCGATTCAGAACGCCTTCGGTAAATTTCCCATCCTTCACGTAGTGCTTCGCCGCCTGCAGTACGCCCTGGTTCATGGCGTTGTTGTTCTGGCCCGTTGCAATCACCAGGTTCGCCCACGTAATCAGCCCGTTCTCATCCACCTTGTAGTGGTGGTGCAGCGTGCCGCGCGGAGCCTCGGCCTGTCCTGTGCCTTCAAGGCGATTCACGCCCGCGGTTGCCCGCACATGCTTGTCGAGAATCAGAGGATCCGTCAGGATCATCTCGATCTTCTCGATGCCATGCAGCATGTCGACCAGTCGCGCGTAATGATAGTAGAAGGAGCTCTGCACCGGGCCGTCATCGGAAAGCTGCTTGAACAGCTTCAACTCCGCATCCGCCAGCGGCGTTCCCATGCTCTTGGCGATGTTGAGCCGCGCCAGCGGACCCACACGGTAACTGCCTCCCGGATAACCAAGCGGCTTGTAATAGGCGAACTTTGTGTAGCTGTACGGTTCAACCGCTTCCCCAATCAACTCAGGGAACTGATTCGACGTGATGCCGTCGGCCACAATCCCACCGCGCGCATCGATCAGCCGCAGCGTGCCGTCGGTAAACTCCACCGACTCGTCTTCGTTGATCAGCCCCATGTACAACGAGGCGAAGTTCGCGAAGACCTCGATCTCCGGCTTGAATCTATCGGCGATCTGCTTGTACCAGGCGAGCGCGAGTTTGATATTCGCGTACGCTTCAGGGAGCATCCCCAGAATCTCGTCGCGCTTTGCCGCCGCCAGCGGCTCCGTCACCCCGCCCGGAACCACCCAGCCTGGATGAATGCGCTTGTTGCCGAGAAGCTCGATGATGTGCTGCCCAAAGCGCCGCAGTCCAACGCCCGCGCGTCCCAGCTCCGGCTTCGCGCCCACCACGCCAAAGATGTGGCGATTGGCAGGATCAGACTCCATACCCAACAGCAAGTCCGGCGACGATAAATAGAAAAAACTCAGCGCGTGCGACTGCACCATCTGCGCCAGGTTCAGCATCCGTCGCAGCTGTGCCGCCGTGTGCGGAATCCGCACCGACATAATCGCCTCGCACGCTTTTGCTGAAGCAATCAGGTGCGACACCGGGCAGATGCCGCAGATCCGCGCCATCAAGCTCGGCATTTCGTAGAAGGGCCGGCCCTCGGAGAACTTCTCAAAGCCGCGTACCTGCGTTACATGGAAATTGGCATTCTCCACTTCACCTTTGTCGTTCAGGTGAATCGTGATCTTGCCATGTCCTTCCAGGCGAGTAACGGGATCGATCGTAATGGTCTGGCTCATAGCTCAGGCTCCAAAGCGCGTGAGCGCGGGAATATCAAGCGGCTCACCGGTGACGAGCGCAGTCAACGCTGTGTGAAAGGTATCGGCGGAGGGCGGGCATCCGGGCAGAAAGACATCCACCTTCACAAATTCATGAATGGGACGCACCACCCGCAGCAGCTTCGGCACCACGACGCAGGGAATCTGCTGCTGCACATCCGCGTTTTCCAGGTACGCGCGATTGAGAATCACCTCGGGTCCGATCGGGTTGCGCATCGACGGCACATTGCCCGCCACCGCGCAATCGCCCATCGCCACCAGAAGTTTAGAGTGCGCCCGAATCTTCTTGATCTTTTTCTCGTCATCCACCGAGGCCACTGCGCCTTCTACCAGCGCAATGTCCACTTGGTCTGGGAATTCCTTGGTGTCCACAATGGGACTGTAGACCACGTCCACAAGCTCGGCGAGCGCAATCAACCGCTCGTCCATATCGAGGAACGACATGTGGCAGCCCGAACAGCCGTCCAGCCAAACCGTTGCCAGTTTCAGTTTGCTCATTGCGCCTCCCGCATCAGGTTCAGATACGGTAAAAAGTCAGGGTATTTTGGATGGTCGGAACCGATCTTGCTCTTGTCGAACAAGGCTCCGGTCGGGCACACTTGCACGCATTTACCGCAGCGCGTGCAGCTTGATTTTCCCCACTCGTCATGCAGGTCCGAGATGATCATCGAGTCGATTCCGCGACCCATCACATCCCACACATGAGCGCCTTCAATCTCCGCGCACACGCGCACGCACCGCGTACACATGATGCAGCGATTGTGGTCGAGAGTGAAGCGCTCGTGCGAAGCATCCACAGGCAGCTCGGGGTTGCGATACGGCAGCCGAACGTGCGTTACGCCCTGCTCCTGGCCGAGCGTCTGCAGCTCGCAGTGTCCATTCGATACGCACACCGAGCAGATGTGGTTGCGCTCGGCGAAAAGCATTTCGAGAATCGTGCGGCGATGTTTCTGCAGCCGCTCCGTCACCGTGGTGACTTCCATTCCCTCAAAGACGGTGGTCACGCAGGCGGGGAAAAGCTTGTTGTTTCCCTTCACCTCCACCACGCACAACCGGCACGCACCCACATCGCTCAGCCCCTCGAGGTGACAGAGGGTCGGGATGTAGATGTCGTTTTCCTTCGCGACTTCCAGGATCGTCTGGCCGGAGCGTGCGCTGATTTCCTGGCCGTCGATCAGGAGTGTTTTTACGTCCACACTGGTGCTCATGCCAACACCTCCTCGGCGGATTCGGCAGCCACCGGTGCTTCCATATTGCATACGCCGGCCGGACAGCGCTTATGCACGATGTGGTCGATGTACTCGTGCTTGAAATACTTCAGCGTGCTCAGCACCGGGTTCGGCGCCGTTTGTCCCAGGCCGCAAAGGCTGGTTTCTTTTACCGTTGCGCAGAGCTCAACAAGCAAATCCAGATCGCTTATCGTGCCCTGGCCCTTGCAGATGCGCGTAAGCAGGGTATGCATCTGGGCTGTTCCCGCTCGGCATGGGATACATTTGCCGCACGACTCAGTCATGCAAAACTCAATGAAGAAACGCGCCACATTAACCATGCAGGACGTATCGTCCATCACGATCATGCCGCCCGAGCCCATCATTGCTCCTACCTTCAGCAAGGCGTCATAGCTGACTCCGATGTCCAGCATTTCGGCCGGCAAACATCCACCGGAAGGCCCGCCGGTTTGGACAGCTTTAAAGGTGTGTCCATCGGGCACTCCGCCGCCAATCCCTTCGATAATCTTCCGAAGGCTGATTCCCATGGGAACTTCAACCAGACCGGTATTTGTGATCTTTCCGGTCAGCGCGAAGACCTTCGTTCCTTTGCTTCTCTCCGAACCCATGCTCGCAAACCACTTGCCGCCCTTGCGAATAATGGGTGCGATGTTGGCAAATGTCTCAACGTTATTAATAAGCGTCGGCTTGCCCCACAGTCCGCTCACGGCTGGATACGGCGGCCGTGGTTTCGGTGTGCCGCGCTTGCCTTCAATCGAAGCGATCAAGGCTGTTTCCTCGCCGCACACAAAAGCTCCTGCGCCCAGCCGGATCTCGACGTCGAAACTGAACGGCGTGCCGCAAATATCGTTGCCCAGCAGTCCGCGCCGCCGTGCCTCGCGCAGACAATTGGTCAGCCGCGCCACTGCCAGCGGATACTCGGCGCGAACGTAGACATATCCCTTGCTGGCGCCTACCGCGTAGGCCGCAATCGCCATGCCCTCCAGTACGCGCTGCGGGTCGCTCTCCAGGACACTGCGGTCCATAAACGCACCGGGGTCGCCTTCGTCGCCATTGCACACGACGTACTTGATATCGCCTGTCGCCTTCGCCACCGTCCCCCATTTGAGTCCGGTCGGGTAGCCGCCGCCTCCGCGTCCGCGCAGCCCGCTCGCTGTGATCTGATGAATCACGCCGGCAGGAGTCATATCGGTCAGGGCCGTCAGCAGGGCCTGGTAGCCATCGCGGGCGATGTAGTCGTCGATCTTTTCCGGGTCGATATGGCCGGAATTCTCCAGCACCACATGCACCTGCTGATCGAAGTGCTCGCGCAGGTTGCATTGCAGCTCAGGCACCGGTTCGCCGCCAAGGCTGGCTACTACCGCTTCCGCGTCGCTCGCTTTCACATGCTGATAGAGGGTCTCTTCAGGGCCTACCAGAACCAGAGGTCCGGCAGCGCACAAGCCCATGCAGCCCGTGCGGCGCACAAACGCCTTCTTGCCCGATGCCTCCACCGCCTTCACCATCTCGTCCTTCATCTTGTCCGAGTGCTGGCTCAGGCATCCGGTGCCCATGCAAACGTTGATCTCGTGATCGTACTTGGCGTTCTCCGCCCGCACCGATTTTGCGATCTCTTCCAGTTCTTCGAGGGTCATTCCACAGCCCACCTTTCCAGTTGCGCCAGCATCTGCTCGCCGGTCATCTGGCCCTGCAGTTCACCATCGGTCAGCACCACCGGAGCCCGTCCGCAGGCACCCACGCAGCGCGCCGTCATCAGGCTGATGTTGCCGTCCTTTGTGGTCTGGCCTTGGGGAACGCCAAGGTGCTTTTCCGCAGCTGCCACCAGCTTGTCGGTCCCCTTGATGTAGCAGGCTGTTCCGGTACAGATGGTCATGGTGTGCCTGCCCGGCGGCTTCAAGCTGAAGTGGTGGTAGAACGTCACCACTCCGTAGGCCTGGCTCAGCGGCACATGCAACGACCGGGCTACAAAACGGATCGCATCGTCGTCCAGGAATCCAAATGCAGACTGCACGGTGTGGAGTGTCTCGATCAGCGCATGGCGGGCAAATCCATTCTTCCGCATAGTGCCGTTCACAATCTTCCATCGCTTGTCATCGCTTGGAAGCGGGGGTTGAGTTAGGGCAGCCACGATTCCTCCAGGTACACAGGGAACGCAAAGTTAAGCTCATTCGCGGTCCGTCAACTCTAGTTCTAAAAGGAGAGGCCGTAAACCCAAGGTGACATTCATCACGAGGGAATTCGTACATCCCATGTTGTGACACTCCTGGCACAGTACGGACCGGATACCCCAGGGTCCTTCTTCTGAATCGATCGCGTCATCCTGAGGCTCCGCCCGTTTGAGGCCCCAGCCGCACTCGGGTGCGGGTAGGGTAAGCGGACCGAAGGATCTGCTTTTGGCGATACAAGCTCCACAAACCTCAATGCGCCGGCGCTTTGCTTTCCCGCGCAATCAACGCAAGTCCAATCCCTCTCGCATTACGGACCGGCTCGTTCCTGAAACCTCGCGTCCGCAACGCACCGACTGCGATAATTGGATCAGGGTGAATCTACACCCGCCACTCGTGTGCGTGTGGTGAAAATACGCACCGCTTTGGGAGCGCAGCAAATGAAAGGTGTCTTCGTCGTGGGCGCAGGCCCTGCCGGCATGTTCGCCGCCCGTCAGATGGCCCTCGCAGGCTATGAAACCTTCATCTTCAACCGCGATATCCGCCCCGGCGGTCTGGCCCAGTACGGAATCTACCCCACCAAGACAAAGATGAAGTCCGGCCTGCGTAAGCAGTTTGAGCAGACACTTGCCCTGCCTAATGTCCACTACTTCGGCCATATCCAGATTGGTGCCGCCTACGACATCTCCCTCGCCGAACTGGACTCTTTTCATCCCGCCGCCATCATCTTTGCCTCAGGCGCACAGGGCGCCAAGAATCTCGGCCTTCCCGGCGAAGGCGCCAAGGGCGTCTACGCTTCCAAGGACTTCGTTTACAACTACAACCAGCTCGAATCTCATGTGGCACGTGACTTCTCAACCTACCGCCGCATCGCGGTCATCGGCGTCGGCAACGTGGCTATCGACGTCGCCCGCTGGCTCCTGCTTGATAAACCCGCCAAGTACACCGAGAGCGTCGTCATCGTTGCCCGCCGCGGCCCCCTCGAAGTCAAATTCGACAAAAAAGAAATCGAGCACGTCGAGCCCTTTATCTCCCGCGAAGAACTTGCAGCCGAACTCAATCGCGTGAAAGACCGCTGCGCCAAAGCCGGTCAAGACGTTTCGCCCGAGAAAGTCATTGCCCAGCACTTTCCACACCTCGCCGATCTATCCTTTGCGACCCCAGTTCCGCCGCGTCTCTCCTTTCGTTTTCTCTCCTCGCCCAAGTCCTTCAACGCCAACGCTGATGGGCGCGTGACCCAGATGGTCGTTGCAGAAAACGATCTCGTCCTCAAAGCCGACGGCTCTACCTCAGCCCGAGTAACGGACGCCACGGCCACCCTCGACATTGATACCGTTCTGTTCGCAATTGGCGACAAACACGATCCCCACATCGGCCTCCCCATGGGCCCCGACGGCTACGCCACGCGTCCCGCAGAAAATCAGCCAGACACAGCTGCCACCGCTGCCGAAGCTTCTTTTGAAGTTTGGGATCCCGCCGCAGGTCAGCCCCGCCCCGGCCAGTTTGTCGTTGGATGGGCCCGCAAGGCCAGCACCGGCCTCGCTGGAGTGGCCCGTCACGATGGCGAACTAGGCGCCAGGCAGGCCATCGAGTTCCTCAAGACCTCGCCCGATCCAAACACTCTGACTGCCGCCGAAATCCAAGCCCGCCTGGCCGCCAAAAGCATCCGGATCGTCGATAAGCAAGACCTCGCACTCCTCGCTCGCGCCGAAGAACGGAAGGGGCCTGTCCCTGCGCCCAACTCATTTCACTACAGAGAAGAGCAAGATATATTCAATGCGGTGAATGAGGAAAAAGCTCGGGAAGCCGATTCCAAAGTTGCCGCCGACTAAAGCGAAGCCCATCGCTCGTTGTTAAGACCGCTGAATCGAGGAAAGCGCCGAAGGCGCGATTGGCCGCACCGCAGCTGCGGCCTAGCCTAGAGTCGGCAGCTTGTCCGAAATGCCGAACAGAAAAATCATCCCGATGGCACAGCTGTAGATCGCGCCGGTCCATGCAATCGCATGATAGAACCGCGGATGGTGCCCGGTGGCTCGAAACGCACCGCCCATCGACGCGGTCATCAGCGCATTCATCGCTACCAGGCCAATCGCGAACGCCGTCAGCCCCAGCATCCCTCGCGACGTGCCCCCAAGATTTGCGGTCAGAAAGAAAAGTGCAAGCTGGCTCGGAGTCTCAGCACCCACGCCATGCAAAACGCCGATCAGAAAGACCGACTTGCCGTTGTACATCCATTGGAACCGCTCCGGCCGCGGTGCCGCAGGGTTGCTGATCCGCCGCACCCGCCACGCCATCCACAGCACGCCGTTGATCGCGATCGCCAACCGGCTTTCGATCCGGCCATGCGCGTGCCCATGGGCGTCCTTGCGCAGAATACCCGCGACCACGCCAATGCCCAGCACGATCAGCGTCAACCCGATCAGCCGTTCCGTCCAGTGATCCAGCCCCTCCGGAAGCCCCAGATGTAGCTCCAGTACCGCCACGCCCAGCGCCGCCACCGTAAAGGCGTGCCCCAGCGCGTAGGTCATGCCCAGACGCAGGCCGCTCCACCAGCTCCGCTGCACCGCTGTAATGTCTGAAATCGCCGCCAGGTGGTCGTAATCGAACCCATGCCGCAGCCCCAGCAAAAGGCAGGAACCAAGAGCGGCATCGAGTTTCCAATCACCGGATAAGGACATCACGCACCCCAGTATAGAGCAGCTACGGCTCCAAAAGAGTGGCGCCGGTCACGCAAAGCTGCCTGATTCCGCTGAGGCCTAGGACACGCCAACTGCGCTTAGTCTTGAGCGCGTACGGCCCCAGCCATCGCCGTGCCCCATCCTTTCCGCTCTTCTCTGCGGAAAGGGTGAGAGACACGCACCCTCACGAACCAGCCTTCTTCTCAATCTGATAACCGCTGGTATCGATCGCGACGATGGTCTTGCCGTACAGAAACGTCTCCGATTCCGCCCGCGCGTGCGTCGCCATCGAGAACCCGTCCACCAGCGCATACTGCCGCAGCACGTGCGTCTCCCCGGCAAATACCGACGGCGCCTTGGACGAGTCACCTTCGAGCCGCACAATCGAGCCGTCCTTCGCGTCCACCAACTCGGTGCCCACAATCAAGTTCGGCGCCTTGCGCTTGGGATTGATCGCGAGCACGAAGCAGGTGCGTCCATCCACCGTCTGCGTTCCCGGCTTCAGCTTCATGTCGTAATTCGCCGAGTCGATCCACGCATGCTCCACATTGCCCGGAAGGTTGATCTCCCGCTCCCGCTCCAGAATCGGTTCCAGCACCAGCCGCCGCAGCAGCGCCGACCCTCCCTGCGCCAGCACCTGGTAGTTCTTGCCCGTCTCCCGCCGATACGTCGCTTTCACGGTGATCTCGGCCACTGGGTGGATCTCATCGTTGCCGCGATACACCGCGTAATGTTCCGTCGCAGTGTAACCCGCGATCGCATTCACCCGACCCATCACCGCAGCATCCACCTGCCGGATCACCGCTGCCTCATCCGGCTGCCCAAGGACCGAACCGAACCCGGGTCCTGGCCCCAACAGAAAAACAACACTCCAAAACCATCCCACCAACCGAATCACTCGAATGTCCCATCTCCTGTCCAACATCAAAACTGTGCATCCACCATCTTGTCATCCCCACGAACGGTGGGTGGAAGAGCACGAACCCCCAACACCGACCCTATCGTCCACAAATCCCCACGACCCAATGCAGTGTCCCATCCGAGAACCCGCGTGCTTGGGGCCCCACGCAGTGGGTAAGCAGGTCGAAGGATCTGCTTGCTGCCTTTGGGAAGTTTCGATCCATTGAGAAACCACTCGACCAGCCCCCGGGCCCATCGAAGGGACGCAAAGGCCCCTCGGGTCTCTTGATGTGTCCCGCCCGGGCGCCCGCGAGTCGCTCGCTTTTGGGGATCGGGGAACTTTACCCGTCCAGCCCACACGCGCCCCTCACTCCTTGGATGACAGTGCCCTCGATCGCATACCCTATCTTTGGACGACGGCGGCGTCAATTCGATCGCAACAGACTCCCTAAATCGAGAACCGGACGACAGCACCCAGCGTTGCCGCCGCCAGATTCTCGTCCGTGGCGTAGTCCAGGGCGTCGGCTTCCGCCCCTTCGTCTACCGCCTCGCCACAGAAGAACAGCTCGCCGGCCACATCGCCAACGACACCAACGGTGTCTCCATCGAGCTCGAGGGGCCGCCCATCCGCATCGACGCTTTTCTCGCGCGACTTCGTGCCGAAACCCCGCCTCTCGCCCGCATCGATGCCGTCGTCGTCGGCAGCCTTCCACTCACCGGTGGAACCGGTTTTCACATCGTCTCCAGCCAGGTCAAAGGACAGGTCGCTACCGGAATCCCCGCAGACGCCGCTACGTGCCCCGACTGCCTCCGCGAGCTGCTCGATCCCATTGACCGCCGCTACCGTTATCCGTTTCTCAACTGCACCAACTGCGGCCCGCGCTTTACCATCACTCGACGCATCCCGTACGACCGCCCGCAGACCTCCATGGCCGCCTTCACCATGTGTCCCGCTTGCCAGGCCGAGTACGACGATCCACTCAGCCGCCGCTTCCACGCCCAGCCCAACGCCTGTTGGCAGTGCGGCCCACAAGTCTCGCTCGAATTAGTCGATTCCACTGGCCGTAGGACCCCGGAAAATCCGGGTGCCCCCGGTCCCGGGTCCCCGGCGACAGGTCTTCGTCGCTGGGGTGGTGATCCCTCGCCCTCGGGGACCGGGGAAGCAAGCCCCAGTTACACACCTGCTTCCAGGCAAATCTCCGAGCCGGGGACCAGGGAGGATCTCACGGATGGCGCGGCAATCCCTCAAGCTGAGGGCTCTTCAACCCCTGACGGGTACACTCCGATCGCGGAAACCATCCACCGTCTCCTCAACGGCCAAATCGCCGCCATCAAAGGCATAGGCGGATTCCACCTCAGTGTCGACGCCACCAGCCCCGCTGCGGTCCAGCGTTTACGTCAACGCAAGCATCGCTACGGCAAACCCCTCGCCGTCATGGTTCGCGACATCTCCGCCGCCCGCACCCTCTGTGCGCTCACTCCCGAAGAAGAAGCGCTGCTTCAGACCTCGGCTCGTCCCATCGTCCTCGCACGCAGTCGAGAGAAGAACGGCATTGCCCCCGAAGTCGCCCCCGGCATTCCCTGGCTCGGCATCTTCTTGCCCTACGCCCCGCTGCAGCATCTTCTCTTTGCCGACGAACGAATTCGGGCCCTGGTCATGACATCCGCCAACCTCAGCGAAGAACCCATCGCCATCGACAACGACGAAGCCCGCGCCCGCCTCGGCACAATCGCCGACTTCTTTCTCATGCACGACCGCGAGATCTTGCAGCGCTGCGATGACTCTGTTGCCGCTCTCGTCGACGGTGCTCCGCAAATCATTCGCCGCGCGCGCGGCTTCGTTCCCCTCGGCATCGAACTCCCCTTCGAGACGCCTCCGCTCCTCGCCGTCGGCGGCCACCTCAAAAGCGTCTTCACCCTTGCGCGCGGCCGCTTTGCCTACCAGAGCCAGCACCTCGGCGACCTCGAGAACCTCGCTGGCCTCCAGTTCTTTGAGGAGTCGCTCGCGCACCTGATGCACACCTTCGAGATCGAGCCCGCATTCGTCGTGCGCGATCTACACCCCGGCTATCTGTCTTCAAGTTGGGCCGACAAATGGGCCGGCGAACGAAAGCTCCCCCTCATCCGGGTTCAACACCATCACGCGCACATCGCCGCCTGCATGGCCGAGCACAAACTCGAAGGCCCAGTCATCGGTCTCAGCCTTGATGGAACAGGCTACGGCGTCGACGGCAACATCTGGGGCGGGGAAGTCCTGGTCGTACGACTGGACGGCCCCGCCCCATCGAGCTTTCACCGCTTCGCCCATCTCGCCTACGCGCCCATGCCCGGCGGCGAAGCGGCCATTCGCGAGCCGTGGCGCATGGCACTCGGCCACCTCCATGCCGCCGGCATCGATCTCAAGGATCCGTTCATCTCCAACGCCCTCGGGAGCAATCCTAAGGAAGCAGCTCTCCTGCAGAAGATGATTGCCCGCGGCATCAACACGCCGCTTACTTCAAGCTGCGGCCGTCTCTTCGATGCCGTAGCCGCCCTCGTCCTCCACCGCCGCGTTGTCGACTACGAAGCCCAGGCCGCCATCGAACTGGAAGGCATCGCCATCGACGAGCCCGACGACACCCCCGGCTATAGCTTCGAATTCATCGAGCGGATGCCAGCTAGTCCAGAAGGGGAGCTCTCGATCATCCCGACCATGGGTGTGCTGGATCTGGCCTCCATGTGGAAGGAGCTCTTGGCTGATCTCCGCACAGGAAAGAGTCGCTCCCACATCTCTGCCTGCTTCCACGGAGGCATCGCGAACGCCTTCATTCAAGCCGCACTCCGAGCCCGCTCTGCCACAGGCATCGCCCAGATCGCACTCAGCGGAGGCTGCCTCCACAACCGTCGCCTCGCCCGTTTGTTGCGCGAAGGACTTGATTCCGCGGGCTTCCAGGTCTTCCAACACCGCCAGGCCAGCCCCGGCGACGGAGGCCTAAGCTACGGCCAGGCCGTCATCGCCGCCGCGATTCTGCGCAGCCGGAGGGAGCAGGGGCCTTCAAGCCCCTGAGGCAACCATGCGGCGTGTCATCCTGAGAACCCACGTGTTTGGGGTAAGAGCGACGAAGGATCTGCTTGCGCTTCTCCCTCTGTTTCAATCTGCTCGACATTGGAATATCCCTGGCCCTCACCTTTAAAGGCCAGGGAAAGCACGAACCGACCATCCGCTAGCTTCGATTAGCAAGACGGAGGGTCAGTCTGAACCACCGCCTAACCTCTCCGTTATCCTTGAAGAAGACGACATCTATGAACCTGCGCCAAATTCTCTGGATCGCCCTCCGCACCGCTGCAGGTGCGGCCGCCTTATACGTCTCCTTCCGGGGCCTGCGTGGTGCCTATGGCATGGAGTTCCGCACGGACACGCTCGTCACCGCGATCTACTGCGCGTTCCCCTGCGCGAGCTTTCTCGTTTTTCTATTCGTGAGAGGGCCAAAGCTGGAGATAGTGCTCCACAGCCTCATCGCCATCGGCTACGCGAGCACCTTCTCGTTCCTCAACTGGCGCACCTGCGCAGAGCTAGGCTACTGCACCACCGTTGCCTCTACCGTGCTCATGACCCTGACTATCAAGCCGGTGCTGGCAGCATTCGCCGTAGTACTTTGCTCCTATGCGGCGCAACGAGCGAAACCGGTGCGCTCGTCAGCATTGCCAGGCAAAAGCTAGACCCGCGTTGCAGGCACAGCATTTGCTGGCTTCGCGTTTCAGCGGGAGGCGCAGCGCCATACTGCCCATCTCTCCAAGTTTCGGGAGAACGAGCTCGGGACACCCCCTACCCCCTCCCCCTCTGGACGCCCCAGAAAATGTGCAGTTGACGCGATTTGCTTGACACTGAGAAACAGCTTTCGGAGTAACTCGCTTCTATCCCCAGTCAGGTCTTCAGCAACGTCCAATCGTGCAGGCCAGGATCACAACCCGCGCAATTTTACGCACACCCCGCAAACAGGTGTGACAGTCAGCACAATTGTTCCACGTGGAACAATTTGGAATCGCGGAACACTTCTGCAGAGGGTTGAGTCAGCAAGAATGGCGGCCGAAGGCCGCGTCGGCCTGGACAGCCTGCCCTGAGCGGAGTCGAAGGGGCTAGTCCCCGGAGAGACGCACCAATTCCTGCGCTTCATGACGCGGTCCAAGAATTGAAATCCGCGGAATCCGTCCACGCACCATCGCCACTTCGTCGCACCGATGCAAACGCGGGCAGCTCTGGCAATCCTTGAAGATTTTGTCGGGCAGTTCCGATTTGTCTTCGACAGTGCGAAATCCGAACTTGAAAAAGAAATCGGGAATGCGTGTGAACAAGCACACCGATTGAATGCCGTGCTCTTCGGCCTCTTCGATCAGCGCTCCGAGAATCCTTCCGCCTGCACCCTGTCCCTTGGCCTCAGGCTTTACCACGATCGAGCGCACTTCAGAGAGGTGCGGACCGTAGAGATGCAGCGCGCCGCATCCAAGAAACACGCCGCCATCCGATTCGGCAACCGTGAAGTCGCGAATGTTTTCGCAGATCTCAGAGAACGGCCGCTTCAGCAGCGTGCCATCACCGGAGAGCGAATTCACCAGGTCGTAGACATTCGATGCATCCTGCAGCAGAGCCTTACGCACCAGCATGAACAACCTCCAGCGTAAGGGAATCGATGCGGGCGCTCGCTGCATCGAGTGCCTGCTGCACGCGCGCGCGTGCGGTTCCGCCAATTACGTCGTGGCAATCGAGCGTCGCGTCCAGCGTCACTGCCGAATAGAAGTCTTCGTCGAACTCATCGCCGAACTGCCGCAGTTCGACGATCGTCAGCGCGTTTAGCTCTACACCCTTTTCGAGCGCGAAACGTACTGCGTTGCCGATCTTCTCGTGCGCCGTGCGAAAGGGAACTCCCTTGTGGACGAGATACGTTGCAGCCGCCATTGCATTCAGATAGCCCGACTCCGAAGCCGCATGCATGCGGTCGAAGTTGAAGCGCAGCGCGGCGGTAAAGCGCGCCACGAGCGCGAGCATCTGCGCCACAAACTCCACACTGAATGCCGGCTCCTGCGTCTCCTGCATGTCCTTATTGTAGGCGAGAGGAAGCCCCTTCAACTGCAATGTGACGGCCTCCGCTGCGCCATGAATCCGTCCGACCTTCGCGCGAATCAGCTCCGTTAAATCTGGATTCTTCTTCTGCGGCATCGCGCTTGAGCCGGTTGAAAATGCTTCCGGCAAGATCACGAAACCGAACTCCGCGGTCGCGAACAGCGTAATCTCTTCGGCGAAGCGGCTCAGGTGCAATCCGACAAAGGTTAGCGCCTGCAAATACTCCAGAACAAAATCGCGGTCGCTGGTCGCGTCCATGCTGTTCGACGTTGGCGCGGTAAAGCCGAGTTCACGCGCAGCAATTGTCCGATCCAGCTCGAGCGTCGCGCCGGCAACAGCACCCGATCCCAGCGGGCAGAAATTCAGCCGCGCCGCGCAATCCTTCAACCGCGCGGCATCGCGCAAAATCATCTCAACATACGCCAGCATCCAATGCGCAACCAGTACGGGTTCTGCACGCTGCAGATGCGTGTAGCTCGGCATCACGGCATCGCCCGCACTGTGCGCTTGCGCAACCAGCGCCCTCGCCCAATCCGCGATACTGCAGATGGTTTGCTCGATACAACTGCGTACGTACAAGCGCAGATCGGTCGCGATCTGTTCGTTGCGGCTGCGACCGGTATGCAGCTTGAGTCCCAACGATCCGACGCGCTCAACTAAAGACAGCTCGACGAAATGGTGTATGTCTTCGGCGGTCGGATGCGTGCGCACCTGCTCCTTGCCTGCGTCCGTGCGATGGGCAGCGGCGATCGCGTCCAGGGATGTACGCAGTAGCTCCGTCTCTTCGGCGGTAAGAATCCCAGCCCTCAAGAGTGAGGATGCATGCGCCTTGCTCGCGGCCACTTCGTACTCAAGAAGCCGCCAGTCAAAGACGATGGAGCGCTGCCACATTTCGAAATCTGCATCGAGCGGTTCGCGAAACCGCCCCGACCACATCTTCACTTCGTGGCCTCCTTCAACTGCTTATCGCGGATGACCTGCGCACAGACGCTTTTCACAACTGTTTCGATCATTCTCTCCCTCTTCAATTCTTGTTGCCGGCGACAGAGCTCTCTACGCTCCGTGATAGCTGGGAACGTTGGCGAGTCCGCCAAGCAACAGCAGCATCAGTGCCTTCTGCGCGTGCAGGCGATTTTCCGCCTGGTCGAAGACGATGGACTGCGCGCCGTCGATCACTGCATCGGTCACCTCGTCGTTGCGCCGCGCCGGCAGGCAATGCATGAAAACGGCACGCGACGAGGCTTTCTGCATCAACGCGTCGTTCACCTGGAACGGCCGGAAAATGGGCGCGCGCTTCGTCGACTCGTGTTCGAAGCCCATGCTGACGCATACGTCGGTGTAGATTGCGTCCGCGCCTTCGGCGGCCGCTTGCGGATCCTGCAGCAGACGCAGTTCGCTGTGGTTGGCTTCTGCCATCTCACGCGCGATCGTCACGATTTCAATATCAGGGGAGTAGCCGCGCGGTGTTGCGATGGTGACGTTCACGCCCAGTTGCGCACCGGTCAGCATCAGCGAGTGGCACACATTATTGCCATCGCCGACATAGGTGAAGTTCAACCCTGCGAGGCTGCCGAAGTGCTCTTCGAGCGTCATGAAGTCGGCCAGCGCCTGACACGGGTGTTCAAAGTCAGAAAGCGCATTGATGACCGGGACGCGCGCATTAGCCGCCATCTCCGTAATGGTGTCGTGCGCGTAGGTGCGCAGCACAATCACGTCGACCCAGCGCTCCACGTTGCGGGCGACATCGGAAATCGATTCGCGCTCGCCAAGCGGCGAGTTGGTGTGGTCGACAAAGATCGCATTGCCACCCATGGTGTTGATGCCGGCTTCAAAGCTCATGCGCGTGCGCAGGCTCGCCTTCTCAAACATCAGCACCATCTGCTTGGCGTCGAGCGCGTGCCGGTACTCTCGCGGGTTGCGCTTTACGTCGTGGCCTAGCGCGAGAATCGCCCGCACCTCGCCGCTGGAGAGATCCGCGATGGAGCACATATCTTCGCCGGCCATCCGAGCGGCCGCGGCCAGAATGTCAGGATTCTTTTGCACGGGGATTGCCGTCTCCCGTCTTTCGATGGTTGCTTTGCTAGCCACGGGTGTGTCCTCCTACGGATAGGGCTGCCGCCTGAGTCGATGCGTGTGCGGCATGCTCGGTCAGAATTTCGTCGAGAGCTGCAATCGCAGTATCGATGTCTTCGCGGGTAACGAGATACGGCGGCAGGAAGCGCAGCACGGTATCGCTGGTGCAATTGATGACGATGTGCCGTTTCAGCATTTCAGCAACGGTCTTCTTCGCCAAATCGGCAGAGTCGAGTTCAGCCGCAAGCATCAGACCCTTGCCGCGCACGTCTGTTATGGCGTCGTGTCGTTTTGCGAGCGTGCGGAGTTGCGTCTGGAAGTAGTCGCCTACTTCCGTTGCATGAGCGAGCAGGCCTTCCTTCTCAATCGTGTCGATGACTGCGATCGCAACTGCGCAGGCCAGCGGTCCGCCACCGAAAGTGGTGCCGTGCATGCCAGCGTGGATCGCGCGCGCGGCCTCTTCAGTACACACAATCGCACCGAGTGGGATACCGCCGGCGAGCGGCTTGGCCAGCGTGGTCACATCCGGCAAAATGCCGTAATGTTGATACCCGCACCACTTGCCGGTACGGCCCATGCCGGCTTGAATCTCGTCGACGATCAACAGCGCGCCGGTCGAGCTTGCGAGGGCGCGCGCCTCCGCAAAAAATTCCTGCGACAAGGGGCGAATGCCCCCTTCGCCTTGGATCGATTCGACGAGGATCGCGCAGACTTCGTTCGAAAACTTTGCGCGCAAATCGGCGACATCGTTGAAGCGCACGAACTCGACGCCCGGCACGACAGGGCCGAAAGGCTCGCGGTACTTCGCTTTGTACGTCGTCGACACCGAACCAAAGGTGCGGCCATGGAAGCTTTGCTCGAGCGCGAGGAACCTGGTGCCGATCGTCTTGCCTTCGCTGCGCAGTAAGCCCGCATGAGCGCGCGCCAGTTTCATTGCACCTTCCCAGGCTTCTGTTCCAGTGTTGGCGAAGAAGACGCGATCAAGACCGGTGCGCTCGGTGAGGCGGAGCGCCAACTCGGCCTGACCCTCGTGATAAAAGAGGTTCGACACATGAATCAGCGCGCGGCTCTGGCGAGCAATAGCTTCTTCGATCGCCGGGTGCGCATAACCGAGCGCGTTGACGCCGATGCCGCTCAAGAGATCCAGGTACTTCGTACCGTTCTCGTCGATAAGGTGAACACCTTCTCCGGCGACAAAAAGAATCGGATTCCGCTCGTAGGTCTGAAGCAGCAGCCTTTCTTCCGCGGCACGAATTTGGTCGAGCTTGGTCATTTCTATTCCTCCTGGTTTTTCGTTCTGCGGATTGCTAGGCCACCATCACTTCTGTGCCGTGGGCGACACGAGAACTGCAGAGGTCAGGCAGGGAAGCCGCGGCCTCTGCGGGCAGAATCCGGACGCGCTTGACCCCATTCAATAAAGCTTCGCGGCAGGCGCCGAGTTTGGGCAACATGCCCCCGGTAATGATCGCGCTCTTGGCCATCTCGGCAATCTGATCGATTGAGAGCCAGCGCAGCACTTCGCCATTCGATCCTTTGACGCCGGGAACGTCGGTAAGAAAGACGAGTGCGTCGGCGCGGCACGCGGTCGCGCATGCAGCAGCCATCTCATCAGCGTTGACGTTGTAGTATTCGCCATCGAAGCCGAGCGCCATAGATGAGATCACCGGCACGCCGTTCATCTGCCAGATGGCTTCAATCCAGCGGGGATCGCTCGCAGCAATCTCACCGACGAAGCCGAGATCAGGCAACGTGCGCTTCTTGCGGGCGCGGAAGACGAGTCCATCGCCGCCCGACATGCCGATTGCGGGCTGGCCCAGCGCGCCGAATGCTGCTACCAAGCCCTTGTTCACCTTGCCGGCGAGAACCATCAACGCAACATCGCGCGTCTCGGCATCTGTGACGCGCAGACCGGCAATGAACTCGCTTTGCTTGCCGAGAGCCTTGAGCATGCGGGTGAGCTGCACGCCGCCGCCATGCACCACGGCCACCTGGTGTCCATCGCGCACAAGTTCGGCGATCGCGCGCACGCAGCCATCGAAGAGCGCAGGGTCTTCAAGTCCAGCCCCGCCAAGTTTGACAACGTACTTCATTCGAGTCCCTCCGCCTCGCCGTAGCCCAGCATCAAATTCATATTCTGAACTGCCTGCCCGGACGCGCCTTTCAGCAGATTGTCGAGACAACTTACGATCACTGCGCGACGGCCATCGGCAGAGAGTTGAAAGCCGATGTCGGCGTAGTTGGTTCGAACCGAGTATTGAATCTGCGGCAGCGATGCATCGTAGAGCCGCACCATGGGACTACCGGCAAAAAACTTGAGATACGTTGCAGCGACGGTCTCGCGCGTTTGCGGCTCGCGAAACCGCACGTAGATCGTGGACAGAATGCCGCGCGGAATGGGCAGCAGGTGCGGCGTAAAAACGATCTCGTCGCTGCCGACGCCGATTTGCTCGATCAACTCGCCGGTGTGGCGATGCGAGAAGACGCCATATGCGGAGAGATTGTCAGCCGCATACATGAAATGCGTCTTCGGTGTGGGAGCCTTGCCCGCGCCGCTCACGCCGCTCTTCGAGTCGGCCACAATTCCATGGCCGCGATCGATGAGGTTAGCTGCAACCAAAGGCCGCAGTGGCAGAATCACCGACGTGGCGTAACAGCCAGGATTAGCCACCAGCGCAGCGCCCGCAATCTGTGCGCGATATAACTCGGGCATTCCATAGATAGCCCTTGCCTGGATCGCCGTGGCGACCGAAGAACCTTCGTCCTTGAAGGCATAGACGGCGCGATGTGCGGCATCGTTCAACCGCCAGGCGCCGCTCAGGTCGATGACGCGGAGACCGCGCTCGAGGGCAGCGGGCACCCACTCACGCGACTGCTCGTGCGGCGTGGCAAGAAACAGCACTTGCGCTTTGCGCTCGGCGAGCAGTTCCCATGAAAACGGCTGCATCCGCAGCGATGCGGCGCCGTGGTTGTCGCCGAGTTGCGGATGAATGTCGACGAGCGGAATTCCGCCGCGTGCGGCATCCTCGGGGTCGACACGTCCCGCAAAAATCGGAGGCGTGCCTTTAAGCCGGGGATGACGGAGCAGAAGGCGCGCCAGCTCAGCGCCCGCGTATCCGGTAACACCAAGGACAGCGGTCTGCACTTGTGCGCTCATGACTCCAGCATCTTTCTGAGCTGTGCTTCCACTTCGCCGGCGCGGCGCAGGTCGGGGCAAATCACGAGCACGGTGTCATCGCCGGCCACGGTGCCTACGACTTCAGGCCAGTCTTCATAATCGAGCGCGGCTGCCACAGGCTGGGCTCCGCCCATCACCGTGCCCACGACCACCTGGTTCATCGCTTGCTTCACACGGAGCCCGAAGCTCTCAATCATCTCCGCGACAGAGGGCGGCGTGTCGTCTTCTACCGCGACTGCCGCGGCGCCGCCGTGGCCGTTGCGACCAGGCAGGGAATAGCCCCCTGGGCCCTTGGACAGGCGCAGCTCGTGGATGTCGCGCGACAGGGTGGCCTGCGTGACCGCAAAGCCGCGACGGCGCAGCTTGCGGCGCAGCTCGTCCTGGCTAGCCACCAGCGAGTGGCCCACAAGCTCCCGAATCGCATTGAGTCTCTGGTCTTTCATTGAACCTGTTTCCAACATGAACGTATGCGTGTTCCGAATGAGTTTCTGACAAATCGAAAGCGCGACCACTCAGTGGCCGCGCTTGCATAAATATACATCTGAATTGTATAACTATGCAAGGCCGTGCCCGGCCTTTTCACAACAATTCTTTCAGGTAATCTTCTTGATTCCGCCAGTTGCATGGAGAGGGTAATGTGACCCTCCCGAATGAACCGGACTTGAAGGATTTCTTCGAGGGCAGGTTGCGGATGGGCATACGGCGGACGCTGCAAAATTCAGAGAAAAGGTCGTATATTGGTACATGGGCTTCCCCGCTCGGTCATGCATCGCGCCTACGCAATCTTCTCCATTGGAGCGGCGAGCGAGCTACGGCCACGTTTCGTCTCCCGCCTCTCTTGAAAACAGCCTCGTCGACCCCCGTTTCGACTTTGATTCCTGCGGTGTGGGTTTTGTTGCGCGGCTCTCCGCCGAAGCCTCCCATGACATTCTTCGCCATGCGTTGACGGCTCTTGCGCGCCTTGAGCATCGCGGCGCTGTGGCAGCCGATGGCAAGTCGAGCGACGGCGTTGGCGTTACGGTTGTGATTCCGCGTGCCTGGTTTCTTGCGCAGACGGGACTGATCCTTCCGGATTGGAAGCCGCTGGGCGTTGCCGTGGTTTTCCTGCCGGAAGACGATGCGATAGAGCGTGCGGAGATCGAATCCGCTCTGGCCGCGCAGGGAATGGAGCCGCTGTTGTGGCGCCCCGTTCCGGTTCGCCCGGATGCGCTGGGAGAGATTGCCGACTCCATGCGTCCCGCAATCTGGCACCTGCTGATTACGAGCGACGAGCCGGAGCAATTCAACCGGCGCCTGTTTCTCGCGCGCAAGCAGTACGAGCGCTCGGGACTGCCAGGTTACTTCGCGAGCATTTCGGGGTCGACGATGGTGTACAAGGCGCTATGTGCCGGGCGTCTTCTGGCGGAGTTTTATCCGGATTTGGCTGATCCGGAATTCAAGACTCCCATAGCGCTGTTTCATCAGCGCTATGCGACCAACGTTCTGCCTTCGTGGGATCGCGCACAGCCCTTTCGCACCCTGGCGCATAACGGTGAGATCAATACCATCTGGGGCAACCGGGCGAACATGGAGGCGCGGGCCGCGACCATGGCACTCGATCTGCATCCGGTGTTGTCGACCGGAGGATCGGATTCAACATCGCTCGATGAAGTGGTCGAGCTGCTTTCGCACAACGGCCGCACCGTGGGTGAAGCGATTCGGATGCTGGTTCCGCCGGCGAACCCCGGAAACCGCTCTTCGTTCTTGCAATACAGCGGAGACTGTATCGAGCCATGGGATGGTCCGGCGGCGTTGGCCTTTACGGATGGGCACCAGGTGGGTGCGATCCTCGATCGGAATGGATTGCGGCCGTGCCGTTTCGCGCTCGACGATACGGGACTGGTGGTTGCGGGTTCCGAGGCGGGCCTCGTGGATATGGACCCGGCGCGCATTGTGCATAGCGGACGTCTCGGCCCAGGGCAGATGATCGTTGCCGATCTCGATTTCAACCGATTCTTTGAGAATGACGAGATTCTGCGCATCTATGACACAAAGCGGCACTATCAGGATTTGATCCAGCTTGACACGCCCCTCGAGGACTCCGATGAGACCCCGGCGCCGCTCGCTCCAGCCGAACTCAATCGCCTGCAGCGTCGCTTCGGGTTCACGCGCGAGGACGTGCGCATGATCCTGCAGCCGATGGCCGCAGAAGGCAAGGACCCGGTCTGGTCGATGGGCGACGATACGGCTCTTGCTCCGCTGGCCCGTGCGCCGCGCCCGCTGTACGCATTCTTCAGGCAGCGCTTCGCTCAGGTTACGAATCCGCCCATCGACCCGCTGCGTGAGACGGTTGTGTTGCAGATGCACACGCGGCTTGGTCCATGGCCGCATCTTCTTGAAGTGCGCGAGCCGCTGCCGGGCCTCTCTCTGCGCTCGCCGATTCTGACGCTGGGCCAGATGCATGCTCTGCGCCATGCCCATCACGGCCAGGCGGCAACCATGCCCCACGCCATTCTCAAGTGCCTCTATGCGCCCGATTCCACGCTTGAGGTTGCAGTTGACATTCTCTGCAAGCGTGCCGTGGAACTGGTGGGCAACGGTGCGTCACTGCTCATTCTTTCGGACCGCGAAGCGACGGCCGAAGCGATTCCGATTCCCATGGCGATGGCTGCAGGCGCTGTGCATATGGCCCTGACCCGCGCCGGTGTGCGCGCCGAAGTAGGCCTTGCCGCCGAGGCCGGGGATTGTCGCGAGATCCACCATGTTGCGGTGCTGCTTGGGGTGGGTGCGGGTGCAGTTTGCCCGTGGCTCGCGCTTGAAACTGCGCGCGGGCTCAATCCTGAAAAGGGCGAAGAGAATCTTTTGCACGCGCTTGAGCTTGGGCTTGCGAAGGTCATGTCGAAAATGGGCATCAGCGTTCTCGACAGCTACTGCGCGGCTCACCTCTTCGACGCCATCGGCATCAACTCGACGGTGGTGGACAAGTGTTTCACTGGCGTCCCCGCCCCGATCGCCGGCTTCGGGTTCAGCGAGATCGAGCAGTATGTCCGCAATCTCTGGCTTGGGCCGATTGCGCCGGATGAGGCCGACGAGAGCGGCGCTCCCGTTGTTTCGGCGAAGCAGTTGAGCGACCTGCCGGACTATGGTTTCATTCGCTTTCGCAAGGCAGACGAAGCTGAGGCCCATGGTTGGCAGCCGCAGACGGTGCGTGCATTGCAGTCCGTGGTGGGTTCTACAAAACAGGGTGCGGCTCTTGCCCTCACTCCTTTTGCAAACTTCGCTTTGCAGGCTACGGAGCCGTCGCCCGTCAACCTGCGCGATCTTCTCGAAATTCGTCCTGCGGGTCCGGAGCTTGCGATCGATCAGGTCGAAGCCGCTGGAAATATTACGAAGACTTTCATCGCCAGTGCGATGTCGTTTGGCTCGCTCTCACCCGAGGCCCACCAGACCATTACGCAGGCCATGAACTTGCTCGGAGCACGTTCCAATACAGGGGAAGGCGGCGAAGATCCGGCCGTGTACGCGCCTATCGATGGTGCACCCTCGCTTCTCAACAACAAGATCAAGCAGGTGGCGAGCGCACGTTTCGGTGTGACGGCCGAATACCTGGCCCATGCCGAAGAGCTCGAGATCAAGGTGGCCCAGGGCGCCAAGCCGGGCGAGGGCGGGCAGCTCCCGGGCCACAAGGTGACGGAGCTGATTGCGCGGCTTCGTCACGCGCAGCCGGGCATGCAGTTGATTTCGCCGCCGCCGCATCATGACATCTACTCGATCGAAGACCTGGCGCAATTGATTTACGACCTCAAGCGCGTGAACCCGCGCGCCTCCGTGGGGGTGAAGCTCGTGTCTGGCTGCGGTGTGGGCACAATCGCTGCCGGTGTGGCCAAGGCCTACGCCGACTACATTGTGATCGCCGGCAACTCCGGTGGCACAGGTGCTTCACCGCTTTCAAGCATCAAGTACGCCGGCAATCCATGGGAGCTTGGCTTATCTGAAGCACAGCAGGTGCTGATTCATAACGGGCTGCGTGGGCGAGTGCGGTTACGCACCGATGGTGGGTTGCGCACGGCGCGCGACATTGTGATGGCTGCTCTTCTGGGAGCCGACGAGTTCGCGTTTGGCACCGCGGTACTGGTGGCGCTTGGCTGCGATATGGCCCGCCAGTGCCATCTGAACACCTGTCCTACCGGCATTGCGACGCAACGGCCGGAGCTGCGTGCGAAGTTTCGCGGCAAGCCCGAGCACCTGGTGCGCTTCTTCGACGAACTCGCCGCCGAGGTGCGGCAATTGCTTGCGACGCTGGGCCTGTCCTCGCTTGCGGAGGCGACGGGCCGCACCGACCTTCTGGAGCAAGTCCGCTGGGATGCTGGTTTGGACCTGAAGCCGTTGCTGGCGGCTACTGCCATCGCAGCCGAGACAGGCGGGGCGATTCGCTGGCAGGGCGGACGCAACGATCGGCCGGAACCCCACGCGCCGATTGACGAATCGTGGGTCGAACCAGCCCTCGAAGCTTTCAAGGCGGGCCGCCCCTATCGACTGGAAACGCGCGTCTCGAACGAAGACCGCACCCTGGGCGCGCGTCTCGCCGGGCAGCTCGCCCTCTATCGCACCCAGAATCCAACGACCACCGGATCCAACCTGACGTTCTCGATGAAAGGCGTGGCGGGCCAGTCTTTTGGGGCGTTCGCCGCCGCAGGGATGACGCTGCAACTCGAGGGGATAGCCAATGATTTTGTCGGCAAAGGACTCTGCGGCGGTGAACTTGTGCTGCGCGGTCAGGGTCGGGCGGCACTGGAAAGCGAGAAGCACACGCTGCTCGGGAACGTAGCTCTCTACGGCGCCACGGGCGGATGGCTCTTTGCTGCTGGTCGAGCAGGCGAGCGCTTTGCCGTTCGTAACTCTGGGGCCCTCGCCATCGTGGAAGGCGTGGGAGACCACGCATGCGAATACATGACGGGCGGGCTAGCGGTGATTCTCGGAGCTACCGGGATTAATTTCGGAGCGGGAATGACAGGCGGGCTGGCGTGGGTCTACGACGAGGACGGGACTTTTGTTATCGAGAATCGCTACCACAAAGCCTTCCTGCAGCCGGAGAGCCTCGGGGAGCTCGATCACACGGCACGTCAATCGATCCGCGAACTGGTTGAGCTGCATGCGGGCAAGACGGGAAGCACACGGGCGCATTGGCTCCTTGCCAACTGGGAAAGGGAATCCGCGAAGTTTGTGAGGATGACGCCGGTGGCGCAGAGCTGAGGTCGACACAGACTGCGAAAGAGAAAAGCGGATTCTTCGCTTACCACCCCCGAACTGAAAAACGTTCGGGGCCCCTTTCCCTCAGAATGACACGACGAAGATCTGGGGTTGCGGTGGCTGCCGCACAAGGGAGCGCTTCAATCAGCCGACGGCTACTTTCTTGCGGCGCTTCTTCTCGTACATTGCCGCATCGGCGCGGGCGACAAGTTCCTTGAGAGAATCGAATCTCTTGTCGGATGCCGTTGCATAGCCGACGCTGAGGCTTAGCGGGAACCTTCCCAAGGAATCGGAATAGCGGGCAGCAGCCAGCTCCTGCAAACGACGCGCCGACGCGGCTACAGCTTCATGATCGAATTGCCCCGCAACGATGAATTCATCTCCGCCCACCCGCGCGATCACATCGGCTTCACGGAAGGTGGAGTCGAGCAGTCGGGCTGTTGCCGACAAGGACGCAGAACCCGCGGTATGGCCTAATTGATCGTTGATGAGCTTCAGGTTGTCGAGATCGATGAACAGAACGGAGAAGGGCACATCAGCGCGTTGCGCCAGGCGCATCGATTGACCGGCGAGCAAATTGAACCCGCGCACGTTGTAGAGGCCGGTAAGCTCGTCGCGCAGCGTCAGCTCGTGGATTTCCGTCTCCATTTTGTTAATGAAGGAGATTAGAAAGAGCAGCAGTCCAAAGGAAAAGATGGTCGCAATCGACGCGAAGATCGCGGTGGAGTACGGCTTGGGAAATAAGTGCGCTTCGATGAGCCGCGCGCGTCCCGCTTCGCGCAAAAACGGCATGAGCAGCAGGATCGGGGCCAGGGTACGGGCTATGCGACCGCCCATTCCCGATCCAAGAAAGATACGAAAAGCACCGGACTGGGCTCGCCGCAGCACCACCACAATGGTGAGAAGCGCAAGGCAGGTGAGGGTTGCCGCGGAAGCGAGGCCGTTCAACGAGGCCCCCGGAATATTCGCCAGGCTGAAGATCATGTCCGAAACCAGGACCAGCACCAGCAGACATAAAGCGAAGGTGACCGCGTCGGCAATACGGTTGGCGACAGGTGAGGCGATCACCATCAGGATCAGAATGACGGAAATGAGAAGCTGGGCCGAGCCGGTCAAAATATGCGCGGGGTCTTGCCGAAAGATTGTGCGGCTCGCGATGAGCCCCATGGGATCAATGAACGAGGCAACGGCAGCCGTTGCGGTGAGAATGGCGAAGCTGTGACCAGCTTTTTCCCACTTCTCGGAACGCTCCAGATCCGAGAAGAACAAGCTGAGCGACGAGAACAGGAAGGCAAGGGCGAAGGAGGTATGTATTGCAGTGAGGCCGGGCGGGAACAGGCGGCCGAAGGGCTCGAACATACGCGCGCCCAAAGAGACAACGGCAATCTGAATGACGAGAGCCAGGAGTACCTGCTGCGTGAAAAACGAACGATTCAGCAGAATCGGGTCGGACTGGCTCGGATTCGGTGCCTTCGGTCGGGGACGCATCGCTCATGCCGCGGCCAGCAGGTCAAGTGGTCGATGTTCTGCTGGTTCGCGTGAATGAGTTATAGCAAGGATGGAGGGCGCCGGGCTATGCCACTTTTGTCCGAGGCCGGCTCGCAGTCTGTATGGGATTGCTTAAGAAAATAAAGTAGTTGCCTGGAACCAAAGAGTGCCATTACTTTCGAGCTAGGCTTGGATCTGCACTGGTACACTCACGGTTGGCTTTTCATTTCAGATTTGATGGGTCCGTATCATCGAAATGACCGCACTCGCTCCGCTTAACACTCTTAATGATCTTTTCCTTCGGATCGGCTCGGCGGCCAATCCCCGGGCGATTCTGTGGCAAGACGAGTTTGGCAACTGGCAGCCCATCTCTTCTGACCAGATCTATCAACGCGTGCGTCAACTGGGCCGAACCTTTCTGGATTGGGGAACGAAAAAGGGCGACCGCATTGCGCTGATCAGCGAAAACCGCTGGGAGTGGGCGGTGACGGATTTCGCTACCCTGGCCATCGGGGCGGTTGATGTTCCCATCTATCCGACGCTCACGGGCGAGCAGATCGCCGAATTGCTGCGCGACGCTGGTTGCCGCATCGCCGTGGTTTCGACGCGGCAGCAGTTCGACAAGTTGAATGCAGTCCGAGCCCAAACGCCGCTTGAGCGTATTTTGATGATGGATTCTGCCGCCACGCACGAGGGAGCGATCGCCTTCAGCGAGGTGATTGACGGAGCCGACGATCTACGCGCAGAACGCGACCCGGTGTTTGATGGGCTCTGCCGGTCTGCCGACCCGAAGGACCTGGCGACGCTGATCTATACGTCGGGCACCACGGGCGAGCCGAAGGGCGTGATGCTGACGCACGGTAACGTCGCAGCCAACCAGAACCTTGCCGCTGCCGAGTTCGATTTCCGCTCGACCGATGCCTGCATCTCCTTCCTGCCGCTTTCGCACATCACGGCACGCGCGCTGGATTACGTAATGTACGGCAGTGGCGCGCAGGTAGCCTACTGCTCGCAGTTCGACAAGCTGCCCCAGGCAATGCGCGAGATCCGGCCAACGGTGTTTGTCGGCGTTCCTCGCGTCTACGAGAAGATTCGGCAGGCGGTCGAGCAGAAGTCCTCGGTTTCTCCGGTGAAGAAGAAGATCCTGGCCTGGGCTCTTCGCGCAGGATCGGGTAAGCGCGCCACCGTCTACGCGGGTAAGCGTCCGTCTTCAGTGTCGTGGAAGCTGGCCAACAAGCTCGTCTACGCCAAGGTGCGCGAGGCCTTCGGCGGACGTGTGCGTTATTTCGTCTCCGGCGGCGCGCCGCTCGGCATGGATACGGCGAGGTGGTTTGCGGATGCGGGGATCCCCGTGTGGGAGGGGTACGGGCTTACCGAGACCTCACCGGTGATTGCGCTGAACACCCCCAGCCATCAGCGGATGGGCGCCGTGGGTAAGCCCTTAGCCAACGTTGAGCTCAAATTCGCCGAAGATGGCGAACTGCTGGTCCGCGGTCCCGCCGTTTTTCCTGGATATTGGCACAAGCCGCAGGCCAACGCCGAGTGCTTCGACCACGAGGGCTGGTTCTATACCGGCGATATCGCACATCTTGACCCCGACAGTTTTCTTTACATCACCGACCGCAAGAAGGAGTTGCTGAAGACCTCGGGAGGCAAGCTGGTTGCGCCGCAGCCGATCGAAAACAAGTTGAAGAACAACGTGCTTGTGGCGCAGGCGGCCCTGGTTGGCGATAAGCACAAGTTCATATCCGCTCTGATCTCGCCGAATTTCGCCGCCCTAGAAGAGCTCGCGCAGCGACAGGGAATTAAGACCGGCAGCCGTGCTGAGCTGGTTGCCGACAGCCGCGTGGTTGCCATCTACAGCGAGATCGTTCGAGGTGTGAACGGCAGTTTGGCCAACTTCGAGACCATCAAGCGCTTTCGCCTGGTCCCGGAGGAGTGGACGCAGGAGAGCGGGGAACTGACGCCTTCAATGAAGTTGAAGCGCCGCATCCTTACGGCGAAATACGCGGCGGAGATCGCCGCACTCTACGCCGACGAAGCAACCGCCCGCGCCGAATAGGCCCAGCCGTGTGTGTCAGCTCGAGTGGGTCGAGGCCACGCCGATCCAATCCGCGCCGGTCTAGACTGCGCCGATCGAGGACGCGCCGCGTCCACATCCGTTGCAAACCGCGAAAGAAGGGTGCTCCCCAGGCGCCCATGCCGAGAATGCCCCCGAATAGAATCACCGCGTCGATGCTCAAGCGGCCGGCGCTGGACCAGTAAGCGTCCGGTTCCAGATTGAGCCACAGGGCGAACTCGTCCAGGGTGAGGGCCGCTCCCACGCCGTAGCTGATCGACATCAGCCGGCTGAAAAAAATGGACATGGGCGAATGCGATCGGCCCAAGTCCAGCAGCCATCCATAGCCCACCAGCAGGAGGATAAGAATTCCCCAGACCAGGTGGTGGATGTGCCGGCCGCGCACCATGACCCACTCAAAAGGGCCGTGTTGGTGGATGACCAGGCTTACCAGGAGGCGAACGCCGAGAAAGGTAATGATGAACGCCACCGACGCAAGAAACATGCGGCGGCGAGGCCGGTCGGGGATGGTTGAGCGGACAAGAAATCCGAGGCGGGTGAGCTGAAGAAGGACCAGGAGCACCACAACCACCAAGCTGGCGAAGACCAGTAAAAGAAGCGCTCCTGTCCCGGGCATACCCCCTATTGAATCACCCGGGTGCGGAATTCCCAACACGAAATCGGATGCCCGTCAAAACTTCCTTTAACGTGAGGGCGATCACGATTCTGCTTTACAGTCGCGGAGTACACTGGTTAAGGTCGCGGCTTCGGCGACGGTCGCCGGGGGTTTCGCACCACCAGGAGTCAACTCAGGCCGGCCACGTTGTCGCGCCTTTTTCGATCAGGAGAGTTTGCATGCGAGTTGCGTTGTTGACCGGCGGCGGCGATTGCCCCGGCTTGAATGCGGTGATCTATGCTGCGGTTCGCAAGGGGATTCAAACCTACGGCGATGAGTTCATCGGCTTTCTGAATGGCTGGCGCGGCGTTCTCGACAATACCTTCGTTCCTCTAACCTTGGAAAGCACTGACGGCATTCAGCTCAAGGGCGGAACGATTCTTCACTCTTCGCGCACTAACGTGAAGAAGATTCCCGGCGGCATCGACAAGGTGCGCGAAGTCCTGAAGCTGAACAAGATTGACGCGCTCATTGCCCTCGGCGGCGACGACACGCAGTCGGTGACCCTTTTCCTGAGCGAGAATGGTGTCCCCAGTGTCGGCGTTCCGAAGACCATTGATAACGACATTAATGGCACCGATCAGACCTTCGGCTTCGATACGGCCGTGTCCATTGCAACCGAAGCCATCGATCGCATCCACACCACGGCCGACTCGCACAATCGCGTTGTCGTTGTGGAAGTGATGGGCCGCGATGCAGGCTGGATTGCCTACGCCTCGGGTATTGCGGGTGGAGCTCATGTGATTCTGGTACCCGAGCGCGAAATCGACATCGATCATGTTTGCGCGCTCTTGAAATACAACTACGATCACGGCAAGCACTACGGCGTTGTCGTTGTTGCGGAAGGCTGCCATCTGCCCGAGGTGGGCCAGGTGATCGGTTCCACCGAAGTGGATTCATTCGGTCACGCGCGCCTGTCGGGTATCGGCGAAGCCCTTGCCGACCTGATCGAAAAGAAAACCGGCTTTGAGACACGTTCCGTGAACCTGGGCCACACCCAGCGCGGCGGCGTTCCGACCGCCTTCGATCGCTTGCTCGGCCAGCGCTACGGCCTTCATGCCATCGACATGGTCCACGAAAACAAGTGGGGCCGCATTGCGGTTCTGCACGGCACTGAGATTACCGATATCACCATCAAAGAAGCCATTGCGACCAATCGTCGCCTCGATGAGCGGTTCTTCAATGTGATTCGTGACCTCGAGGCCAAGGTGTAGGACGGGCTCGCAACTCATTTGCCAGGAAAGGGCTGCTCCATCCAGAGCGGCCTTTCCTGTTTATCGACACGTTTTTCGATACTGTTCTCCGGTTTTGGTTATGCATTATCGCCTCTACAAGCCCGAAGACTTCGAGGCCCTTTACGCCATCGAAGAGGCCTGCTTTGTGCCGCCCTTTACCTTTGGCCGGCGCTACATGCGCTGGCTGGTGGGTGCAGCGAATGCTGCCACGTGGATCGCCGAAGATCTTGAATCGATGGCAGGCTTTGCGATCGTCGAGTGGACTCCGGCGACGAACGGCATCAGCGCCTATATACAGACTCTGGAGGTCGCGCCTGCCTACCGCGGGCAAGGAGTCGGACGCACCTTGCTGGAGTGTGTCGAGGCCTCCGCGCAGGATGCGATTGCCCTTGTCCTTTGGCTCCATGTGGAGGAAACGAACGCAACAGCGATCCGGCTCTACGAAACCTCGGGCTTCACTGCGGCCGGGAACTCGGAAGACTATTATGCGCCCGGACGCCACGCGCTCATTTATCGGAAAGAGTTGTAGGTCCAAAGAGATCCAGGCGACAACAGATCCAAGCGCAAACCGAGGCAGGACTAACGTAACCACCCTGGCGTCAAGGCGCGGCGTATCTTTCGTACAATAGAAGAAACCTCATGTCCATAAGCAATCCGAATCTTCCAAAGTCGATTCAGGCTTTGCGGAGCTACTCGCGGCAGATGTTTCTGCACGATCTGCTGGCCGGCATCACGGTCGGATTGGTCGCCCTTCCGCTCGCCATGGCTTTCGGCATCGCCTCGGGTGTAACTCCGCAGGCGGGCCTCTATACCGCGGTGGTCGCGGGATTCCTGATCTCAGCCCTCGGCGGTTCGCGCACCCAGATCGGCGGCCCGACAGGCGCCTTTGTGGTCATCGTCGCCGGCATCGTCGCGCGTTTCGGCATGAGCGGACTGACCATGGTTACGCTGATGGCCGGACTCATTCTTCTGGTCATGGGGCTTACCGGCTTGGGCTCGGCAGTCCGTTTCATTCCCCGGCCCGTGGTTATCGGGTTCACCAACGGCATCGCGATCCTCATCGCCTCCACGCAGATCAAGGATTTCTTCGGCCTGCGTATCGGCGCTGTCCCCAGCGAGTTTCTCTCACGCACGAAGGTCCTTTTGGAGCACAGCAGCAGCTTCAATTTGCCGGCTCTGCTTCTGGGCATCGGAACCCTGGCAATCCTCGTCCTGCTGCCCCGCATTACAACTCGCGTCCCCGCTTCGATTGTGGGCGTTCTCGTCTGCACAGCGGTCAGCGCGTTCTTCCGTCTGCCGGTGGAAACGATCGGGACTCGCTTTGGGGGCATTCCTCAGGGTCTGCCCCCGTTTGCGATTCCAAGCTTTCATGCCGAACACATTGTCCCGCTGATTCCGTCTGCCTTCACGGTTGCATTGCTGGCAGCTCTCGAAAGCATGCTCTCGGCCGTTGTTGCCGATGGCATGACCGGCGACCGGCATAACCCGAACGTGGAACTTGTGGCGCAGGGAATAGCCAACATCGCTTCGCCGGTCTTTGGCGGCATCCCGGCAACCGGCGCCATCGCCCGTACCGCCACCAACATTCGATCCGGCGCGCGCTCCCCGGTCTCGGGCATGGTGCACGCACTCACCCTGCTTGTCATCCTCGTCGTCGCGGCGCCGCTCGCTAGCTACATTCCGCTCACCGCGCTGGCTGCGGTTCTTTTTGTGGTGGCCTATCGCATGGGAGAGTGGCACGAAATAGCCGGCATTCTGCAGCTTGGTTTCACGGCCATCGTGGTCTGGCTGGTGACCTTTGCGCTCACTGTCTTTGCCGATCTTACCGTCGCGGTCAGTGTAGGAATGGCCCTGGCTGCGCTTGTCTACATCTATCGCATCGCCGAAACCACGACCGTTTCCACGGTGACCGACGATTACATCCGCGACGGCCTGTCGCATACGCTGCAGGGCCGGATTGTGCCTCCGTACGTGACTCTGCTTCGCATCCACGGTCCGTTTCTCTTCGGAACCACCGAGAAGCTTGTCGAGGCAACGTCGGATCTCGACGTCTTCGAACCGGTCGTGATCCTGCGCCTGCGCAATATGACGGCGATCGATGCAACAGGCATTCATGCGATCGAAACGCTGGCCAAGCGACTGCGCAGTGCGGGGCACAGTTTCCTGCTCTGCGGCGCGATGGAGCAACCTTCGAAGCTGCTCCAGCAGCCGCGCTTTATCGAGCTTGTCGGCAGCGAAAACATCATGCCGAACATCCAGGCCGCGCTCGAACGGGCAAAGGACCTGTTCGAGCAGCAACACAAGCTGGCAAGCTAGGCTGCATCGGCCGATCAATCTACCGGGCGCTTGCCAGGAGCCCTTACTCAATCCGGCCTGGAGTCCCTAATACCGCCAGCTTGTCAGATCCGCTCCCGGGGGCGCCGTCTTCTGGATCCGGTCGAGGATTTTCGGCAGGTATTGGGTGTTATAGTGCAGGCGCGAGTAGGCATTGGGCAATGTGGGATCGCCATTCCAGCAATGCTCTGCGCGCGGCCCGTACGTGACCTCGCCGCCATACGGCGGATTCTTCGTCGTGTCCAGAAAGTCCTGCATGCGGTAGACGGCGTCGTTCAGGAAGTACGTGTCGTCTGCGCCCACGTAGATGTGAATCTTGCCTTCCAGTTCGGGTCCGAGCTTGGCCCAGTTCTTTTCCAGAATCGCCTCAAGATCGTAGTGTGCGCGCCAGTACTCCGCGACGGAGTGATCGATCTTGCCTGTCTCCTTGTCGAAGATTGCCTTCGGATAGCCATCGTCGCCGACCGGCCCGTAGACCGCCTGCCAGATGTCGAACTGCTCGCCGCTGCGCCCGTGATCGCCAAGCGCCAGCTCATACCGGTTATTGTCTTCGGTCGTAATGAGGGTGTGGCCCAGGTAGTCGCGCATTGCCGGTTGCGGCACGCGCTTGTGTGCTCCTTCAAGGAAGAATGCATTGTCGTCGTCGTAGAGATCGATGTTCTCGAAGGCATGAAAATCAACGGGATCGGGGCACGCCGCAAAGCTGCCGTTGTAGTGCGTGGGATAGAACACCTGTACGGCCAGCGCCTCCCAGCCGCCGGTTGAGCCGCCGTAGACAAACCGCGCCCAGCCCTGCCCGATCCCCCGAAACTGCTTTTCAACCGCCGGAATCAACTCATTCTCGATGGCATCGCCGTACGGTCCGACATTGGCCGAGTTCACCGCGTACGAGTCGTCGTAGAACGGATTGGCGTGCTGAATCTTGATGATCAGCACGCGCGGGAATTTCGGCGAAATCCATTGTTGATAGAACTTGTAGGCTTCTTCCTGTTGAATGCGGTTGTACCCGGCAAGATGGAAACGCTGGCTGTAGTCGGGCTTCAGATTGGGATCGGGCGGCGTCGTGCGGAAGTCGTCGAAGTCGCTGACAAAGTGATCGTGGAAGATAATCAGCGGGAAATGCGCCTGCGGATGCTCATCGAATCCCTCCGGCACCAGGACGATCGCGCTCAGAAACATCGGCCGTCCCCAGAACTTTGTCAGGACCTGGCTTTGAATACGGATGTGACGGATGTACTTGGTATCGGCTGGCGGCGCTATCGGCGGAATTACTTCGCTCAGAACAAGCGTCCGGCCCCTGGTCTCCGGCCCGACATGCATCTTCACCGGCTTTGAATAGAGATTGCCGGGCGAGATATTCCAGTGCTGGCCTTCACCCTGGTCCATGTGCAGCTTTACCGTCTTGCCGTCGGCGCGATGAAACGTCTCGTACTTGTTCAGCACGGCCTGCACGTAGTAGTCGCCGGGAGGCAGATCTTTCAGGCTGTGTACCGGATATCCCCACGCGCTGTCGTCAACAATCTGGGCTTGTCCCGGCTTCCATCCGTCCACCGTTACGCCGAAGACAATTTGCGAGCGCGGGGTGTCGTCAATTTGGTTGCGTGGCTCATCGCTTGGGTCGGTCGACAACGCCAGGAGCAGGCGGCCGTCGAGCGGCTGGCTGCTCACCTGGGTTGGAAAGCTGATGGAGAAGGACTGGGCGAAGGCAACGGGAGGAAAGAGAAGCAGCGCCAGCATGATTCGTTTCATGCTGGCTACTATACCAAGGCGTGGCGGGGAAACCAGCTCGCCACGCCGAAGGCAGAGAGCCTTGAAGCGCCCTTGCTAATTCGAAGTCGCGCTCTTGATGAACGCTGCCACGCGATCGTGGAGCAGCTTCACGCATTCGTCGCGCACATAGACCATGTGTCCCGACTCGTACCACGCATATGTGATGTTCTTGGCGAGTGAAGCAGGAATCGGCAGATGCTTCTCTTCATACTCTGCGCTGAAATAGGGCGTCGCCATGTCGTAGTATCCGCCATTCAGCATGACTTTGAGCCGCGGATTCATCTTCATCGCGTCAGCCAGATCCCCGGAGACATTCAGGCCCAGCGGGTTGCCGTCGTGCTTAAAGTCCCACTTGTTACTGCCGTCCCACACGGCCACTTCGGGTAGATACGTCTGGCCCTCGCCATATTTCAGATCGCGCCGCATGTAGTCGTTCATCAGCGAGACATAGGCCGATGAGATCGCCACGCTCTGCGGGTCGTACTGTGCGTTCTCGCTGAGTGGGTCCAGCGTAGGGCCGCTGAAACGCGTGTCGTAGCGCCCTATGGTTGTGTCGCTTTCATCCTGAAACGACTTCTCGAATTCGGGTCCCGTGACGCGGAGATTGGCCTTCATCAGATACGCCACGGGAAGGCCCGTATAGTCGTGCATCTTTTCAGCAACCGACTGCTTCTCCGTCTCCGTCAAGTCCGTACCTTGAGCCAGGGCGTGCGCGAAAGGACCGATGGCAAACTGTTCCACTTCTCTCAAGAAGGGCTCCAAAGCAGGCGGCTGCTGGGGCAGCTTCTTGTGGTACCAGGCCGTGGCAGCGAACGTAGGCAGGGCGAGTTCGTAGGGCTGATCGTTGCCGGGGTTCGTATTTGCCATGTCGATAAAGCTATTGAAATTGAAAATCTGCGACAGCAGGATGACCCCGTTCAGGTCGATGGATTTGTCGTCGGCCAGCATCTTGGCGATAACCGCCGAACGGGTCGTCCCGTAGCTCTCGCCGAAGACGAATTTGGGTGAGTTCCAGCGATTGTACTTGGTGATGAATCGCGCGATGAACCGGGTGAAAGCTCCTCCATCCTGGTCCACGCCCCAGAATGCCTTGGGGGCATCCTTGCCGATGAGCTGTCCAAAGCCCGTGCCTGGAGCATCAATGAACACAAGGTCGCTTGCATCGAGCAGGGAGTTGCCATTGTCGACGAGTTTGTAGGGAGCGGCAGGCTGATGCTGATCGCCGCTCGTCACCACGCGCTTGGGCCCCAGCGAACCCATGTGCAGCCACACAGTGGAGCTGCCAGGTCCGCCGTTGTAGAAGAAGGTCACGGCCCGGTCTTCTGCCTTCGCATCCTTTTTGAAATACGCCACGTAAAACATGCGAGCCACCGGCGGAGCGTCTTTCGCATCCTTGGGTTCCGAGATGGCAAGCTGACTGCCCGGTTCCGGCTTTCCGTCAATCCCAAGCTGGGCATCCTGTTGGTCGGTCGCGCCCACTGTGATGGTGCCGGCGATCGCGGTGTAGGCGATGTGCTGGCCGTTCACATCCAAAGCACCTTGCGTCGTCGAATCGGCAGGGGTGTTCTTCTCTGCTGTCTTCTCGGATGTTGAAGTCTTCGCGGCAGGCGCATCTTCTGTTGCGCAAAGAACGGATGGCAAGGCAAGCAGGGAAGCCGCAAGCGCGGCGCCAGTCATGAAACGCAGTGTGAGCATCGGGAAATTCTCCAGATTGACGATCGTTTCGACGTTCTTATTTCCGATATTAACCAGATCGGAATTGAATTCATCCCTTGTCCGGTCTTTGTGCCTCGCAAGGGCCTACTTCTGCGGCTTGTCGAAAGGCTGCTTATTGATGATGCGCGGACGATTTTCTGCCTGCAGCTCTTTGCTTACCTGCTCGACCTCGCGAAAAACACGCATCAGGTTCCCGCCCAGAATCTTGCGGCAGTCCTCGGCGGAGTAGCCCCGCGCCATCAAGGCTGCGGTAATCTTCGGCAGGTCGGCCGGTGAATCGAGCCCTTCCGGCAGCTGCCCGCTCACGCCGTCGAAATCGGATCCAAGACCCACGTGATCGACGCCCGCCACCTTCGCGATGTGGTCAATGTGATCGACGAGCATCGAGAGCGGTGGCCGGGGAATGCGGTCGGCAAACTTCCGTTGCAAGGTCGATATCTCGGCTTCAGGAGCTTCCTTTCCCTCGGCCTTGTACTTGTCTTTCAGTTCCTGAACTGCCTTGTCCATCTCCGGCTTGATGGCCTTCTGCGCGTCGCGGTAAGCAGGCGAGATAAATCCGGAGTAGAAATTGACCTGCACCACGCCGCCCTTGGAATTCGGTCCCCCCGAATTGGCGACCGCGCGCAGCATGTCGTCTGTCATGTTGCGCGGTACATCGCACAAAGCCCGCGCGGACGAGTGCGAGGCAATCACCGGCGCTCGCGAAATAATGAGGGTGCGATAGAAGGTCTTGTCGGCCACGTGCGAGATATCGACCATCATGCCCAGTCGGTTCATCTCGTACACCACGTCCTTGCCGAACTCGTTCAGCCCCTCCTTTGTATGTGGCACCTTGGGGTCGTCGTAATCGCCTGAGCTGTCTGCCCATCCGTTCGAATTTGCCCAGGTCAGCGTCATGTAGCGAACGCCCAATGCGTAGTAATCGCGCAACAGTGCCAGCGAGTCCTCGATCGAGTGGCCGCCTTCGATGCCCATCAGCGCAGCAAGCTTGTGTTCCCGATGCGCCTTCTCAATGTCCTCAGGCGACGTTGCCAGCATCATCTTGTCAGGGTGCTTTGCCACCTGCTGCTTCACCGCGTCGATTAGGATCAAAGTCCGCCGTGCAAAGTGTCCCTGGTTCGGCACAGGGTCAACCCAGATTGAGAAGAACTCCGCGCCTAGATTGCCCTTGCGGGCCGATTCGAAATTGAAGTTCCCGTTACCCAGCGGATCGGCGAGGTCGAAGCCTTCATCGACGAATCGCTGCGGCGTGTCGGCATGCGTGTCAATTACCAGTGCGGATTTCTGCACATCTTCGGGCGAAAGCTTTTTTGTCATTTTGGGTGAGGGCTTTACCGCGGATTGGGCACAGAGCGTAAGACCTGCGGCAACAAGAAACGCTGAAGAAGCAAACAAAGCGCGACGGGTCTGCATAGGCTTGGCGTAAGTATAGCCTGATGCGGCGCAATCAACAGGAGTAAGGCGAGGGAAGGGCAGGGAGGGCGCACTGGGCGGGCGAGGAAAAGGGAGCGGGGAAGTGGGTCGATGTGACCGCGGGATGGAGATTGCGCCTAGTGGCGCAGAAAACTCTTCATCTGATTGATCTGGATAGGTTCGTCCCGCGGGGGGGTAGGTGGATCGAGCACGAAAACATCGCAGGACTTATGCCATTGTCCCAGTTGCTGCAAGCCGCCGCCGTCGAGGGCAATCTTGTACGCCTTGTGGCCTTCTACGCTCGTCGCGCTTGCCAGCACATAGCCGTTGTAGGCGACACCCTTCTCATTGATGACAGTGACTTCTTGGCCAATATCGATCATTGCAGTTCTCCTCATGATTTTGAAGAAACCCCACCGTTGGCGCTTCTATTTGGATTAGTTGCGGGTTTCGTCGCAGGAGGTTGGTCCGATATCCACTAAAGAGCGCAGTTATTTGCGCAAGTAGAGGCGAAATCCCGATTGGTCGAGCCACCGACATGTATGGTTTGGGGGCGCAGTGAGGTTGCTTTCGCGGTACCTCCTGCTTGGCTGCTAGAGATTCACGGGCGTGCCGCCCCACTCTTCGGGCGCCACGTCGGCCAGTGTTTGCGTGAAGTCCCAGCGATGGCCGAAGAAGTCCTGTGCGTTGTATTGGCGCTCCCCATAGACGTGATCTGTGGGCTCAGTCAGGATGATGGCGCCGTGCTCACGGGCGCGCGCACAGTGTGCCGCAGCGTCCTCCACACGCACCTGCGTGGCGTGCGACCGCTCCGGGACCACATCGCCCTCGGCCACCGTGAAGCATCCTTCACCGGCGCGCATTTGAATGCGGTGGTTGGCGATTTTGAGGCGAATCGTGAATCCGAAGGCCTGGCAGAGCCACGAAGCGGCAGCACTCGGATCGGGGTAATACAGAACGGGGATGACGGTGCACGGCGGCACCGAACGGTTCACACGCATGCTCAAAACTGTAGCACTTGGAATGCCGTCTGGGTCTGCCTGCTGCGCAGTGCTGCGGTCTGCAAGCGTTATCGCCTGTCGAGCACGGCCACAATCTTGTACTTCTCTGACTCGGTCTTCTTGCCGTCGGGGGTGATGGGCCACTCAAGCTTTGCCATGTCGCCCTTCAGCTCCGCCTCGACATGTTCCACCATCGGCATCGCGCAATTGCGAAGCACGATATAGGCACCTCTGGAGGAGTACTTGGATTTATTGACGCAGTTGAGAACCGCGACTTTACCGTCGGGCAGAAGCAGCGAGAGGGTGGTACCGATCACGCTGCGGGAAACCGGGCTTGTCTCGGAAGCTGGGGTCGTCGGCCGAAAGCATTCTGAATTAGCGACGTCGGCGGCGCAGTCCGGTGCTCCAGCGGCGGAATAGCCGGGGACCAGGACGCTGTAAGCTGAATCGCTGCTCTGCCGGTAAAGCACCGTCGCATCCAGCTTCTGCGCCTTGACGGAGTCCGCACAAATGACGAAACAAACAATTGCCGCGCCAATCCCCAACCGCATCCGGAGGCTCATTCAACGTACCTCGATCCAGGTGTTTTTCAGAGTCTACGGGCACCTGTCGCAATCGCAGATGGAGGAAATGGAAAGGGCCTGCCCGGAGGTAACGTGGCACCAGGGCTTCTCCGCGGCCTCGCCCGTCCCATTAAGTCGTCCACCAGGCCCGGCGAGAATTTCTACCGTCGTCCATCATGTGGATATTGTGGGCGATACTCCGTCGAAACCGGTCTTCTGACTTCTTCCATCAACGCAATCAATAACTTCCGCTGTGCTGCCGATCTGCCATCGGCGAGGCGCACGCACGCATCCCCGCCAACTAAAATCATCGTAGACATGTCCGAATTTACTCACCTTCATCTGCACACGGAATACTCCCTGCTTGACGGCGCCTGCGACGTGAAGAAGCTCTGCGAGCGGGTCGCCCAGCTTGGTCAAAAGTCCGTCGCCATGACCGATCACGGCAACATCTACGGTGCAGTGCACTTCTTTAACGCCGCCAAAGAGTATGGGGTCAAGCCGATCCTCGGTTGCGAACTCTACGTGTGCAAGGCAGAAGATCATCGCGCGGAAACGCCGAACGACCAGTACAACCACCTGCTGGTGCTCGCGCAGAATGAAGAGGGCTATCGCAATCTCATCCGCCTTACGTCCGAGGCCAGCCTGCATGGCTTCTATCGCAAGCCGCGCGTGAGCAAGAAATACCTTGCAGAAAACTCCAAAGGCCTCATCGGCTTTTCCGGTTGCTTGTCTGGCGAGTTGTGCGAGGAACTGATGGCGGGCCACTACGAGAAGGCCAAGTCCGTCGCCCAGCAGTATGAAGACATTTTCGGCCGCGGCAACTTCTATCTCGAAATCCAGAACCAGGGCCTCGAGCAGGAAAACAAGATCCAAGCCGACTTATTCCGCCTTGAGAAAGAGCTCGATATTCCCCTCGTTCTCACCAACGATTCGCACTATCTGTGCGGAGAAGACCATCACGCGCACGACGTGATGCTTTGCGTGCAGACCGGTGCGAAGATTCATGATGCCGATCGCTTCCGCTTTGACTCCGATCAGTTCTTTGTTAAGTCCGCCGATGAAATGGCCCGCATCTTTCCCGATTCGCCAGGTGTTATGCAGCGAACGATGGAGATAGCCGAGCGCTGTCACTTCAAGATGCATCCGGTCGAGGATCCGTTTCCTGAATTCGCGGTACCGCCGGGCCACACCATCGACAGCTATTTTGAAGAAGTTTGCCGCGAAGGGTACAAGAAGCGCCTCGAAACCGCGATTCATCATCTCGAGACCACTGGCCTGTTGCGGACGCCGCGTCACGAATACGACGCTCGGCTCGAGCGCGAAATCGGCATTATCAAGCAGATGAAGTACGCGGGCTACTTCCTCATCGTGTGGGACTTCATCAAATATGCGCGCGATCACGGCATTCCGGTCGGCCCCGGCCGCGGATCGGCAGCAGGCTCGCTCGTTGCCTACGTCATGGAAATTACAAATATCGACCCGCTTCAGAACGTGCTGCTCTTCGAGCGCTTTCTGAATCCGGAGCGCGTCTCCATGCCCGATATCGACGTAGATTTCTGCATGAACCGACGCGGCGAGGTCATCGAGTACGTCACGCGCAAGTACGGACGCGAGCAGGTTGCGCAGATCATCACCTTCAATACGATGGCGGCGAAAGCGTCGATCAAAGACTGCGGCCGCGCCATGGACATGCCCTATGGCGATGTTGACCGCATTGCCAAGCTGATCCCCCCCACAATCGGCATCACGATTGAGAAGGCCCTCGAGGAGTCACCCGAGCTGCGCAAGGCCTACGACAACGAGCGCCAGGTGCGTGAGCTGATTGACACGGCCAAGAAGCTTGAAGGACTGGTTCGAGGGCAGGGCGTGCATGCCGCCGGGGTTGTGATTGCACCGCGCGCCCTCACCGAGCTGGTGCCGCTGGCTAAAACGAAGAATGACGAAATTGTGACCGCCTACGACATGAAAGCGGTCGAGAAGATGGGCCTGTTGAAGATGGATTTCCTCGGGCTCACGACACTCACCGTCATAGACGACTGCCTCAAACTGATCGACCTCAATCGCAGCGTCAAGATTGATATCGAAACGGTGCCGCTGAACGATACGGAAACGTATAAGAAGGTCTTTCATTCCGCGCTTACGTCCGGCGTCTTCCAATTTGAATCGGGCGGCATGCGGGATGTCTTGCGCCGCTACAAGCCTGACTCGGTTGAAGACTTGACGGCACTGAACGCGCTCTATCGCCCCGGACCGATTCAGGGTGGCATGATCGACGACTTTATCGAGCGCAAGCTTGGACGCAAAAAAGTCGAGTACATGCTTCCGGAGCTCGAAGGCATCCTGAAGGAGACACTCGGCGTGATCGTCTATCAGGAACAGGTCATGCAGATCGCCAACGTGGTCGCGAGCTACTCCCTCGGCGAGGCCGATTTGCTGCGTCGCGCGATGGGTAAGAAGAACGCCGAGGAGATGGCGAAACAGCGCGAGCGCTTCATGAGCGGTGCCGCCGCACTTGGTTTTAAGAAAGATACTGCAGGCGAACTCTTCGACCAGATGGAAAAGTTTGCCGGCTACGGGTTCAACAAGTCGCACTCCGCGGCGTATGCGCTGCTGGCCTATCAAACCGCATATTTGAAAACACATTATCCCGTGGAATTCATGGCAGCGTTGCTCACTTCGGAAACCTCGAAGCCGGAGAACGTCGTCAAGTACATCCAGGAATGCAAGGAGATGAGCATCAGTGTCGAGCCGCCCGACGTGCAGGTATCGGGGGCTCAATTTACGCCGCACGGCGAAGCGATTCGCTTCGGTTTGGCCGCGGTGAAAAACGTGGGCGGCAACGCGATTGAGTCCATCAAGAAGGCACGCGAGGAATTGGGCGGCCGCTTTCGCAGTTTCTGGGAGTTCTGCGAAAAGGTTGACCTGCGCGTGATGAACAAGCGTGTAATTGAATCCCTTATCAAGGCGGGCGCCCTTGATTCGTTGGGCAAGCGTGGACCTCTTTACAACGCGGTGGACAAAGCGATGGAGCGCGCCCAGAAAGCGCAACGCGACGAAGCGCACGGCCAGACCGGCCTCTTCGGCTTGTTCAACGAGGCGCCTGCTCACGGCCACGGCGGGGACGATCTGCCGCACGTAGCCGATTGGGAAGAAGGCGAGCGTCTCGCCAACGAGAAAGAAGTTCTGGGATTCTTTGTGTCCGGGCATCCGCTCGATAAGTACGCAGAGAAGCTGCGCAACCTTCCGGGAGTGATTCCGATCTCGGAAGCTCTTGAGCGCAAGCCGCCGGAAAAGCGCTGGGGCAAGGAGATCGATCCGGCAGACGAGTTACAGGTCGCCGGCATCATCCATGGTCTCCGTGTACAGAAGACAAAGCGCGAGGGCAAGCTTTACGCGCAGGCGGGGCTCGAAGATGCAACGGGGAAGATAGAACTGATCGCGTTTCCGCGAGACTACGAGAAGCTTGCAGAGCAGTTGAAGATTGAAGTTCCGGTACTGATTCGCGGCACGCTCTCGGGCGATGAAGATTCCGCGCCAAAACTCTCCGTAAGCGCGATTCAACCTTTGGAGCAGGTGCAGGTCAAGCTGCCGGGCGCCATTCGTATTCGCGTGAATCTCGAACGCGCGACAGAGGAGATGATGAGCGCGCTCAAGTCTGCGGCCGACGCCGCGCCCGGGCCGGGCAAAGTGATGCTTCATCTTCAGAAGAAGGGTGAATACGAAGTGATTCTTGAGCCTGAACAGATGAATGTTGCTGCCGATCGCGGCTGGGTTGAGCGCGTGGAAGAGTTGATCGGCAGAGGATCTGTGCAGGTCGTCAACTAACCCGCACGGCCGGCCAGCAAGTGCTCGTCAATCCAAACGGGGACCAAAAACGTGCAGGAAGTTGACGCAGTCGGAATCGATTTCGGGACAACGAACAGCTCGATTGCGCGTGTTACGGGGGACGGCGATGTGGAACTCGCATCGTTCACCTTCCGTGGTGCGCCGACGGAGTCCTATCGCTCTGTCCTCTATTTCGAGCAAACAAAGTCTGCAGCCGGAATCAAGCGGACCCATGGCTTCAGCGGACCGGCGGCGATCGAGCATTATCTCGAGACAGACGAGAAGGGGCGGCTGATTCAGTCCCTCAAGTCGCATTTGTCCAGCAGGACACTTACGGGCACCGAAGTGTTTGGTCGTCGCCACAAGCTTGAGGAGCTGATTTCGCGGCTCCTCGGCGATTTACGCAAGGCTGCAGAAAAGCAGTTCGCCCAACCCATTCCGTACGCGATGGTCGGCCGCCCGGTGCGCTTTGTCGGCGCAGAGACAGAAGAGGACGACAATTTTGCAGTTGAGCGCGTTCGCGAGGCCTTCAGGCTTGCGGGTGTCGAGCGAGTCGAGTTCGAGATGGAACCCGTGGCGGCTGCATACTCCTACGAGGCAACGCTCGATCACGACGAGCTGATCCTTATAGGCGACTTTGGCGGCGGAACGAGCGACTTCTCGCTGCTGCGTGTGGGCCCGGGCATACGGCGTCGCGGACGTACCCCCAAGGATCTGGTGGCCAACAGCGGCATTGGTCTCGCGGGGGATGCTTTCGACGCGCGCATCGTGCGCAAGCTCATCTCGCCGGCACTGGGGTCGAACTCAGAGGCTCGCTCGTTGAATAAGCTTCTGCCCGCGGTGCCCGCGTGGATCTACGCCAACCTGGAGCGCTGGCACTATCTTTCGTTTCTTCGCACAAACAACGTACGCGAGATTTTGAGAAGCGCGCGCGTTCGTGCTTTGGAGCCTGAAAAAATCGAAGCGTTGATTGCAATCGTGGATGGAGATTTGGGCTATCAACTGCACCAGGCCGTGCAGCAAGTCAAATTCGAGCTCTCACGCAGCGAACACGGAGAGTTTCGCTTCCAAGACGCGGGGATGGATCTGCGCATTCCGGTGACTCGTGCTGCCTTCGAGTCATGGATTGCTGAGGAGCTTCAGAGCATTGAACAGTGCGTGGACTCTCTGCTGCAAAATTCCGGCGTCGATCCGCGCGACGTGGACCGCGTCTTTCTTACTGGCGGTACTTCTTTTGTTCCCTCTGTGCGCCGCATCTTCGCGAGTCGATTTGGCGAGGACCGTATTCGTGGAGGCAACGAGTTCACTTCAGTGGCTCGTGGATTGGCCTTACGGGCTGTCGAGACCTTGAGGTAAAGACGCTCGAGGGCGGCCTCGTTACACACGCCGATTCATGGAGAGACCAGGCTTGTGAGCCTGAACGATCGGGAGCGGTGAGATCGATCTTGGATGGAAAAAGAAGGGGAGGGAAGCGCCCTCCCCTGTTCCAGGGGGAAGCGCGAAGCTACTTCGCTAGCTTGTCGAGAGCCAGATTCAAGGCAAGGACATTGACGCGCGGCTCGCCGAGCACGCCAAGTTGGCGTTCCGTCGTATGTTCGTGGACCAGCTGCAGCACGCCATCTTTGCTCAGACCTCGTGCTTTGGCCACGCGCGTCACCTGGTAGATCGCCGCATCGGGTGTAATGTCCGGGTCAAGACCGGAGGCAGATGTCGTCACGAGATCGATTGGGACGGGCTTTCCGGGGTTCTCATTCGTCAGCTTGTCGATGTCGCCTTGGATTCGCTGTACGAGTTTCGCACTCGATTGCGCAAGATTCGACCCGCCCGATGAGGTTGCATCGTAACCGTTGCCTGCAGCCGAAGGACGCGGATGAAAGTAGCGGTCCGAAGTGAAGCTCTGCGCCAGAAGCTCAGACCCGATCACTTGCCCGTCCTTCAAGATCAAACTACCTGCCGCCTGGTGTGGGAACAGGGCAGAGGCAAGGCCGGTGATGAGCAGAGGATAGGCTAGCCCGCACAGAATTGTCGTGACGATCGTAAAGCGAATCGATGTTCCCCAAAGAGAATGCTTGACGGTAGCGGCCTCAGCGACCTTTGCACTGACTGGGAGCGTAGGTGTTGCGACGGAATGCATATTGTTTTCCTCTCTATCCAAGGTGCAAAGCGACCAGCATCATGTCGATGGCCTTGATGCCGATGAAGGGGACGATGACGCCTCCAACGCCGTAGATCAGGAGATTCTGCCTGAGCAGCGCCTCGGCCGCCTTCGGCTGGTACTTCACACCCTTCAGCGCCAGTGGGATGAGCACGATGATGATGATTGCGTTGAAGACAACCGCCGACAGAATCGCCGATTGCGGCGAATGCAGATACATGATGTTCAATGCGTTCAGCACCGGAAACGCCCCGGCAAACATCGCGGGAATAATCGCGAAGTATTTCGCGACGTCGTTAGCTATGGAGAAGGTGGTCAACGCGCCGCGCGTCATCAACAGCTGCTTGCCGATTTCGACAATCTCGATCAGTTTGGTTGGGTTCGAATCGAGATCGACCATGTTACCCGCTTCTTTCGCTGCCTGCGTACCGGAGTTCATTGCCACTCCAACATCCGCCTGGGCCAGAGCCGGAGCATCGTTGGTGCCGTCGCCGGTCATTGCTACCAGCTTGCCTTTGCCCTGCTCGCGCTTGATCAGGTCCATCTTGTCTTTGGGTTTTGCTTCGGCAAGAAAGTCGTCGACCCCGGCTTCACGAGCGATCACTGCGGCAGTCAACGGATTGTCACCGGTAATCATGATGGTGCGAATGCCCATGGCGCGCAGTCGGGCAAGCCGCTCCTTCAGACCGCCTTTCACAATGTCTTTCAGATAAATGACGCCCAGAGCGGTTGCATTCTCGGCAACTACCAGCGGCGTTCCACCCATCCGTGCTATGTCATCAACGCTTTCGCGCACCTTTTTCGGCAGAGAAGATCCCTGATCCTCAAGGAACCGCGCAATCGCATCGACAGAGCCTTTGCGGATTCGGATTCCCGGCAGATTGACGCCGCTCATGCGGGTCTGCGCCGTGAAGGGTACAAACTCCGCGTGGATGTCACCCAGATCGCGCCCGCGCAGGTTGTACTCTTCTTTGGCGAGTACCACGATTGAGCGGCCCTCGGGTGTCTCATCGGAAAGAGAAGCGAGTTGCGCTGCATCGGCGAGGCGCTCGGTTGTAACATCGGGCGCAGCACGAAACTCCGTGGCCTGCCGGTTGCCCAACGTGATTGTGCCGGTCTTGTCCAGCAGCAGCGTATTTACATCGCCCGCTGCCTCAACAGCGCGCCCGCTCATGGCCAGCACGTTGTACTGCACCAGCCTGTCCATTCCAGCAATGCCGATGGCCGAGAGAAGGCCGCCAATCGTCGTCGGGATAAGGCAAACCAGCAACGATACCAACACAAAAATCGTTTGCGGCGCTTTCGAATAGATCGCGAACGGCTGCAGCGTTACTACCGCAAGCAGGAACACGATGGTCAATCCGGAAAGAAGAATGCTCAAAGCTATTTCATTCGGCGTCTTCTGACGAGACGCGCCTTCGACGAGTGCAATCATTCTGTCCAGAAACGTTTCGCCCGGATTCGAGGTGATGCGCACCTTGATCCAGTCCGACAACACCTTGGTTCCGCCCGTGACCGCGGAGCGATCGCCGCCTGCTTCACGGATGACCGGCGCTGATTCACCGGTGATGGCCGACTCATCGACCGACGCGACGCCTTCGATTACCTCTCCATCGCCGGCGATGTAGTGGTTTGCCTCAACGTAAATCACATCCCCGGCGCGAAGAAGCCCGCTCGCAACATCTTCGAATCCGCCATTCGACAAATAGCGCTTCGCAATAGTCTCGCCCTTAGCCTTCCGCAGGGTGTCCGCCTGGGCTTTACCGCGGCCCTCGGCCATCGCTTCGGCGAAGTTGGCAAACAGAACCGTGAACCAAAGCCAGAGCGTGATTTGCAGATTGAAGCCGAAACCCGGCCGGTTGTGGATGAGATTGTCCATCAGCAAGGCCGATGTCAGCAGGCTTCCCACTTCAACAACGAACATGACGGGGTTCTTGATCATCCAGCGCGGGTCGAGCTTTCGCACCGAATCCAGCATTGCCTGGCCGACGATCTTCGAATTCCAAAGGCTTACTTTTTCCGACATCGCAATGTCCTCTATCGTTCGGTTAGAACAACTGGCCAGACTTCAGTAGAAGGTGCTCCAAAATGGGCCCCAGGCTGAGTGCGGGAAAGAAAGTCAGGGCACCCAGGATCAGTACCACACCAATCAGCAACACCGTAAAGAGCGGCGTGTGCACCGGGAAGGTGCCGGGGGACGGCGGCACGCTCTTCTTCTGTGCGAGATTGCCGGCAAGCGCCAGCACGGGGATCATCATCAGGAAACGTCCGGCAAGCATGTCCCAGCCCAGCGCGACGTTGTACCACCAGGCATTTGCGCTCAGACCTGCAAAGGCAGAGCCGTTGTTTCCCGCGCCTGAGGTGAAGGCATAGAGAATCTCGGTCAACCCGTGTGGCCCGCTGTTATTCAGTGCGGCCAGCCCCACGTTCGGCCACAGGACGAAGACCGCCGTCAGACTGAGAATGATCAAAGGAAAGATCAGCGCATACAGCATCGCCATTTTTACGTCGAAGGCTTCGATCTTCTTGCCGAGATACTCCGGCGTGCGGCCCACCATCAGGCCGGCAATAAAGACCGCCATGACAACGAAGATCAACATACCGTAGAGGCCCGATCCGACTCCGCCGAAGATCACTTCGCCCAGCATGATGTTCAGCAGCGGAACCATGCCGCCGAGTGGCGTAAAGCTGTCATGCATACTGTTGACAGCCCCGCAGCTGGCATCGGTTGTGATGGTGGCGAAGAGCGCGCTTTCGGCGATGCCATTGCGCACCTCCTTGCCTTCCATGTTGCCGCCCGGCGCTGTGGATGTTACCGTTTGCGCCGCGCCATGAATCAGCGGATGCGGATGAGCTTCAGCCCAATAGGTCGTTACGAATCCCGCGGCAAATAGCAGGTACATGGCTGCGAATACGGCCCACCCGTGCCCGCGCGAGCCAGTCATCTTGCCCAGCATGTAAGTGAGGCCGCCCGGAATCAGGAAGATGGAAAGGATCTGCAGGAAGTTGGTGAGCGGCGTTGGATTTTCGTAAGGATGGGAGCTGTTGGCGTTAAAGAAGCCGCCCCCGTTCGTACCCAACATCTTGATTGCTTCTTGCGACGCGACCGGACCTTGGCCGATTGTCTGCGTCCCGCCTTCCAGTGTGTGGGCCACGGTGTAGGCATGAAGATTCTGCGGAACTCCCTGCGCGACCAGAATCAACGCATAGAGGATGCACGCCGGCATCAAAACGTAAAGAATCGTCCGTGTCGTGTCCACCCAGAAATTACCGATGGTTCCCGATGTTGTGCGCTTGATGCCCCGCACCAGCGCGACGGCAGCAACGATCCCGACGGCCGCAGAGAAGAAGTTGTGGGTTGCCAGTCCGGCCATCTCGGTGAGATAGCTCATCGTGCTTTCGGGCGTGTAGGACTGCCAGTTCGTGTTGGTCGTGAAGCTGGCCGCCGTATTCCATGCCAGGTCCGGACCGACGGCCGCGAGACCTTGCGGATTCCATGGCATCGCATGTTGCAGGCGCTCGATGGCGTAGGTCACCACGAGACTCACCGCGGAAAAGCCGAGCAGCGCAAAGGCATACTCGCGCCAGTTCATCTCCCGCTCCGCATCCACGCCGCAAAGCCGGTAGAGAAGCCGTTCGCAGGGGCGAAGGATCGGGTCGAGCCAGGTGCGTCCACCTTCGTAAACGCGGGTCAGGAACAGCCCGACCGGACGGGCTGTCAAAATCAGAATGACGGAATAAAGTCCGAATTGCAGCCATCCATTCGCGGTCATCAGAGTTTCTCCGGAAAGAGCAGCGAAAAGGTAAGGTGCACCAGAAGGACAAGGGCAAGCACGAGAGCGACAACGGTGATCCAGTCCATGGTTACCTCAGCTTCTGGCAAGCTTTGACGTAGAGAAACGCCACGCCAAAGAAGACCGCGGTGAAAAAGAGCATTAACAAATCTTGCATTCGGATTCCTCGATTCGCCTGGGGCTGCCTCCCCGGTGGCGGGTGAGCCTCCCATGTTTCAAGATCGAGTTTGCATTCGGTGGTATTCAGGGGGCGGAAGGGAAATCTAAAGAAAACATAAAGACGGCCATGCGGCGGGGCGCCACAGGGGCTCTACAGCTCTATTGGCGGATTCGAGTAAGTCTCAGGCGAGTTCAGGCTCGAACATGATGAGGGTGCCAATTGGGTCGGCTCATTTGCCAATAACGTTCAGATTCATCTTTTGCTTAATGTTGCGCGCCAGCTTCTCAATCGCGCTTGCCTTGCGCAGTGCGCTCGCCGACAGAGTGTCGTTGCCGCTTTTGTCGAGTTCTGCCTTCAACTCTGTGGCGAGTTTCACCAGCTTCGCACTGTCCTCCGCAACTTGCTTTTGCCGTAGCGCATTCGCGGCCGCGAAATCCAGATCTCGGGTCTGCTCCTGGCGCATCCGGGACACGTCATTTTGGTCAGGCAGACGATTCAGGAATTCAGGAACGTTTCTGGGGGGATTCGGCGCCTGACTTGTTCCCTTCATTCCAAGCAGACCTAGCAGCCCCGCCATTGCTGCGATCTGTCGCCAGAGTCGGCGACGGTCGCTGGCCACTCTCCGCGGATCGAGCGCTTGTCCCATAGGATGCCCCCGTGAGCGACAGACGTGTCGTGCACTCTAATTGTCGCTCTGTTTTGCCCTGGGAGGATTGAATTCTCAAGAGATCGGGAGTGGAATATCCGCTACTCCTCGCTGCCCGTCCAACCTTCGGGAACGAACCTGTACCCGACCCAAGGCTCTGTCTGGATGTACTGGCGGCCGGTTTCGCTTTCGAGTTTCTTGCGCAGTTGGCCGACGAAGACCCGCAGGTACTCCGGCTGGTAGACCGATTGCGCACCCCACACCGAGGTCAGAAGAACGCGATGCGTCATCACCTTGCCGGCATTGCGCGCCAGATGCAGCAGCAGGTCAAACTCCTTGGGCGTCAAGTGCACCGGCTTGCCTTGCACCCTCACCGAGTGAGCCGTTTCGTCGATAAGAAAATCCCCGGTTTGAATCGCGGCGGCAGTGCGTTCTGGAGCGCGGCGTAGATGCGCTCGCACCCGTGCAAGCAGTTCCTGAATACCGAACGGCTTGGTGACGTAGTCATCCGCTCCTGCATCAAGCGCCTCTACTTTGGACCGCTCCTGATCGCGGACCGAAAGCACCAGGATTGGCGTTGAAGACGTGGTACGAATCGCGCGGCACACATCGACGCCACTCATCTCCGGCATCATCAGGTCGGTAATCACAAGGTCGGGTTGCCACTCGCGGAAGAGCCGCAGCCCCTCTTCGGGATCGTTCGCCGTGCGCACGTCAAAGCCTTGAGGAGAGAGGGAAGCGCGCAGCACACGCGTGATCTGGGGCTCGTCGTCGATCACCAAAATTCTTTCGGGCATATTGATTGCTTTCTCGGGAAGATTACATCATCGGGCAAGGCCGGTATCATTCCAAGTGAGACGATCATGAAACCGCAACTCAAGGCCGGTGCCTTCTCTGGATGGCTGGGCGCTCCTCTGGCCGTCGGCCTCACCACCGCGTTGCTGGTGTGGGTTGAGGCCGAATCCACTACCGCCGGCCTCATCTTTCTCGTACTGATTGTTTGGATCGCGACTCAGGCCGAAATGGCCGTGTCGCTCTTTGCTGCCCTTCTTAGTACGCTGGCCTTCGATTACTACTTTCTGCCGCCGTATCGCACTTTGCGCCTCGCCGGCATCTCCGAGTGGGTGGCCGTACTTTCGTTCTTTGGCAGTTCGGTTGTTGCGGGCCGTGTAGCCGAGCGGGCGCGGGGTCAAGCCCGAAAGGCTGAGCAGCGCCGCGCCGACGTAGAACGCCTTTACCTCCTGAGCCAGGAAATGATGCTCTATGACGATGCGTCGAAGTTGAAGGACGAATTGCCGCGCATCATCGAACGAGTCTTCGCGCTAGAAGGCGTAATCCTCTATGCCAGCGATGAGAACCGGTGCTTCTCCTCAGCGGCGGAGCTGCCCATGAATGTGCTGGCGAGCCTCAGCGCGCTCACCACGGCACCCGTCGTGGTTCACGCATTGCCCGGGGACATCTGGGCAATGCCGCTGAACGTCGGGGTGCGCAGCGTTGGAGCTTTGGGTTGGCGACCGGCGACCCTGTCGCGCGAAGTCGCAACCGCTATCACGGCCCAGGTCGGTATTGCCCTCACGCGCGCAGCCGCAATCGAGGCTTCTACGCGCCTCGAGGCTTCCCGCGAAGGTGAGCGCCTCCGTACCGCGTTGATTGATTCGCTCACGCACGAATTACGTACACCCTTAACTTCGATTCGCGCCGCCGCCTCAACCCTGGTTCAGAACGAGGGGCTCGACGATCCGGCCCGCTCTGAACTTGTGACCATTGTTGACGAAGAAAGCGCGCGTCTCGACGCACTCATCGGCGAGGCAGTCGAAATGGCTGAGCTCGATGCCAATGTCGTCCAGGTTCATGCCCGGCGTCAGCCCACGAGAGCTCTTCTGGAGCACGCGGTCGAAGTTTCGCATGCAGCCCTGAAGCGCCACAGCGTTGTCATTCAGATCGAAGAGCCAGACACCCCATTGTGGTTCGACGCCCAACTGTTGAGCCGCGTGCTGCGTCATTTGCTCGAGAATGCGGCTCGCTACTCTCCGCGGGAAAGCCGCATCGTGCTGCGTAGCCGCCACGCCGGCGATCGCCTTGAGTTTGCTGTGGAAGACAACGGGCCCGGGATCCATTCGTCTGACCTGCCTTTTATCTTCGAGAAGTTCTATCGCGGCAAAAAGAGCGCAGGCAAGGGCACTGGAATGGGTCTGGCGATTGCCCGCGCAATTCTGCTGGCTCACAACGGAGGCATCGATGTCACGAGCACTCCCGGCCAGGGGGCGACCTTCCATTTCTGGATTCCGCTTGTCGAGAAAGATCCGCGGAGCTAGGGCAATTGCTTATCGCGGCTCAGAATTCCAGTCGCATTCCACATCCCGATGCGTCTTTGCGCTCTCCAGCGCCCATTCGAGAATTCGAGTTGTCCTCCACGCATCAATGGCTGCCACGGGAGGCTTGCCGGTCCCCAGCAGAGCATCGCGCACGCCCGCATAGAAGAGCCGATAATCTCCAGGAAGGGGTTCGACTGGCTGGCTCACCAGGCTACCCCCGGCGTCAACGCACAGCGTACCCCAGTGACTGGACGGCTCCTTGCCCCAATCGGCCGAGTTGATCTTGGTGATCTTCCCCATCTCCTCTTCCTGCAAATCGAGACCCCATTTCCAGTAGCTGCCGTGGTTGCCCCGCAGATGGAAGCGCGGCCGCGCCAGGGAAGAGAGCGCATTCGCACTCACCGTCACGCTGAGATCGGTCAGGTAGTGCATACGGATACTGAACGAGTCGTTGCTGCCTTCGCCGCCGCGCTCGCGCTGCACCTCAGCGCCGACTGACTCGGGAGGTCCAAACAGCAGCAGCGTCTGGTCGACAAGGTGTGTTCCGAGGTCGAAGAGAAGTCCACCCTGATCGGGCTCTTCCTTCCAGGCTCGAGTCGACGCCTCAGGCCGCCAGCGATCGAAGGTCGATTCGAAATGCGCCAGCGAGCCAATCGATTTCTCGTGCAATAGATGCTGAACTGTCTGAAAGTCGCTGTCCCAGCGGCGGTTGTGAAACGGTATATAGTGCAGTCCGACCGCGCCCGCCAGGCCCAGCAGATCGGCAATCTGCGCGGAGTTGAGGGCCGCCGGCTTATCCACTACCACGCTCTTTGCGGCTTCCAGAACCTGCAGCGCGATCGCATGATGCGTGGCATTCGGCGTTGCCACCACTACCAGCTTGATCGACGAATCGGCCAGCAGCTCATCGAGGGAGCGGTAAGTCGTAATTCCAGGATAACGTTCTGCAGCGTGATCGGAGTTTCGCTCGACCACGGCGGCCAGCTCAAGCCCATCGACCGAAGAGATCAGCGGCGCGTGAAACACGCGTCCCGCCATGCCAAAGCCCACCAGCCCCACTCGGATCATCGTTCCCTCCTGGAGTCGCCGGCTGCATCCATCCGGCTTTCAGCCTTCGAGTTTATACCGGGTCTCGGCAAGCCGATACAGCCGCCGCCACACAAGCCGGTTCATGGTAACGACCATCAGCGAGATAAAGATCGTGGCCAGCAGCAAGATCGGAAAGCTCCCACTATCCGTGGCCGCGCTTATCTGCGCTCCCAGACCGATCGTTTCCAGCGTTCGACCCGGCATACGCGAGTACTCGGCAATCACAGAGGCGTTCCACGCACCGCCCGAGGCGGTCACCATGCCCGTGATGAGATAGGGAAAGATGCCCGGCAGAATCAGCCGCGTCCAGCGTTGCCAGCGCGTGAAGTGGTAGAGCGACGCCACCTCGCGCAGATCCGACGGAATCGACATTGCTCCGGCAATCACATTGAACAGGATGTACCACTGTGTGCCCAGCAGCATGAGGGCAATCGACCCAACGCCAAGTCCGCCGCCGATCTTCACCAGTCCGATCAGAAGAATGGGAAAGAACGCGGTGGCAGGCACGGACGCCAGCACCTGTGCTACTGGCTGAATAAATCGGGCGAGCTTGGGGCTGAAGCCAATCGCTACCCCGACGGGTATCGTCCAAATGGCAGAAATCAGCAGGGAAGCGTTGACCCGCAGAAACGTCGCGCCCGCCCCCTCCAGCACCAGCAGGAATTGCGGCCAGGTCACCGTCCGCAGCATCAGAGTGGCCTGCAGCACGCCCCAGGCTGCCACCGTCAGCAGCAAAATGGCAACGGTCCAGAGTGCAGGCGAAGCGGATGCCCGTGTCTTGACCTCGTCCAGTGGATGAATCCTGTGCGACTCCCGCTTGCGCGCCATCCGGCGATACAGGGGATCCTCGATACGCGACCACAGCTGGCCGGGCAGCGTCGTCAGCAGGCTCGAGCGCTGCAGCAAAGTGAGAATGGGAGAAGTGACTCGATCGGCGGACTCTACTTGCTCGAACTTGAATTTGTCGCTCCACGCAATCAACGGCCGCCACACAAGCTGATCGGTCGCAACCACAATCAGGATGACCACGGCGAATCCGGCAATCAGGGCGCGGACATCCCCGGAATTTGCGGCTGTTTGCAGATAGCTTCCCAGGCCGGGCAATTGAAAGTTGCGCGTCCCCATCGTGAACATCTCGCAGGCCATCAAGGCAAACCATCCGCCGGCCACCGACACGATCGAGTTCCACACCAGGCCGATCGTGGCGTAGGGCATTTCCAGCTGCCAGAAGCGTTGCCAGGCGGAATAGCGGTAGATGCGCGACGCCTCCAGCATCTCTCGCGGTATGCTTTTGAGCGACGAATAGAAGCTGAAAGCTAGATTCCATACCTGCCCTGTAAAAATCAGCAGGATCACACCCATCTCTATTCCCATCTGATGACCCGGAATCAGCGCGACCATGGCCAACACTACAGGCGGCAAAAAGCTCAGGACCGGGATCGACTGCAGGATGTCGAGAACTGCCACCATCCACGCCTCAATGCGCGGGTTGTATGCCGCCGTGTAGCCATACGCGACGGCAAAGGTGAGGCTCAGCAGGTATGCAATGCCGATGCGCACCATCGAGTAGAACGCGTAGACCGGCAGAGCACTGAGAGAGTGCGAAATGGGTATCACGGGAACTGGCTTGCCCATCCAGTAGGCGCCCGTGCTGACAAACGAGAAGAAAACCGCCATCGCGCAGGCGCCTACACCCAGGTCGATGACGACAGGCCATGTCCGCGCGGTAACCAGGGATCGTGCCAGCGGATGCAGTTTCACTCGGCGTCCTCGCCGTCCGCTCCTTCTTCCGCGCGGGCGTCTGGCATCACAAACCGTCGGCGGGCTGCGTCGAAGTCGAATAGCTCGGCATACCGGCCCCAGTTGATTGCAGTTTCCATCTGGCGACGCGATTCGTCGTCGCTAAACTGCTCGTCGAGCATGTCGAGGAAGAACTCCTCGGGAACGGTATGATCGCTCTTCGATTCAAGCGCCCGGCGAATCTGGCGCAGCAGCAGCACGTGTTCGGTCACTGCATCGCGAAACAATTCCTTCTGCCGAAGGATCTCGGAGTTCGCAAATTCCGCGCCCTGCTCTGTGATCGCCGCGTCGCCTTCTTCAACCTTCAGGAAGCCCAGCAACTGGGCCGCATCCACAATCGGCAGCAGGTCATCGATTTCGAAGGCAAGATCATCCGCCAGACGATACATATCGTCGCGGCCGCCTTTGTCCAGCAGCAGTTCGAGTAGACCGGCGATGCCGCCAGGCCGCGCATGGGGCAGCATCTGATAGCGCATCTGGCGCTGATCGCGCGGTCGCGGTCCTGCATGCTGGTGATCGGGAGCTTCCGTCGGCGCCACGTCAGGCCGCGTCAGCACCTTGTAGATGTAGTCCACAAGCTGGGTGAAGGGCTCTGCCTTGCGATCGCGCGGCTGCGGTATCTGCACCCGGAAATCGGTCCGGATGTGCCCAGGGTTGCGACCGAGAACGATAATCCGATCGGCCAGCAGCACTGCCTCCTCGATGTTGTGCGTGACGATAAAGACAGACCGCGTTGGCATGGTCTTCTTTTCCCAAAGCTCCAGCAGTTCGCTGCGCAGGTTCTCGGCTGTCAACACATCGAGCGCAGAGAAGGGTTCGTCCATGAAGAGCACCTCGGGCTCCACGACCAACGCGCGCGCGAACCCCACACGCTGGCGCATGCCGCCGGAAAGCTCCTTGGGATAGGCCGACTCGAACCCGTCCAGACCCACTGTGTCGAGCATCTTCATGCTGCGGTCCCGGCGCTCAGCCGGATCTACACCGCGGGCATTCAGCGGAGCCTCCACATTTTCGAGCACCGTCATCCAAGGAAAAAGCGCGAAACTCTGGAAGACGATCGAGACGTTGATTTCCGCCGAGCCTATCGGCTTCTCATGCCAGTACACCTGCCCAGCCGAGGGCTGTGAGAGCCCTGTCAGCATCCGCAGCATCGTCGATTTCCCTGATCCGGATGGTCCCAGCAAGGCCACAATCTCGCCCGGCACAACGCTCAGATCGGTTGGAGCTATCACCTGAATCCGGTTTTCGCTGGGCTGTGCGTAATACTTCTCGATCCGTTCTGCACGGATGATGGCTTCGACCTTCGTGCTCTCGGGGGGGCTTTGAACAGCCAATTCCTGCTGCATGCTCAGATCTCCGCTCTCAGGATTCGTTTCTGCGGTGTTGCAATTCTATGAGGACCGGATTTCGAGAAGATGAATCCGCCTCTTTGTCGTTCTCACGCCGGCTCCTGCCTCGCCCCGAACCGCCTTGCCACCGGGTCAGGCCCCTGGCAGGGATCGCAGGGAATTCCCATAGCAGCCACAAACTCGTACAATGGTTTTCCCTGGGGCGTGGGAGACAGGGAATCGAAGTCCATCCCTGCGCCCGGCAGAGCGTATCATTAAGAAGAAGAGCCGCGCACGGTCTTTCCCTTGACCCCTTTCAAGACCGCAGGCGGGCGCAAGACAAAAGCAGCCCACAATTCTTGAAAATTGCGATCCGCGTCTAGGAGAGTATGCACGAAAATCGCGTCAAACCCAAAGTTCTCGTAGTGGACGACGAACGTGTCATTGCCGATACGCTGGCGATGATCCTTAACCAGAGCGGCTTCGATGCGCGTGCCGTCTATTCTGGCGAAAAGGCGGTCGAGATGGCTTCCACCTTCACGCCCGATATGCTCATCACCGACGTGATCATGACCGACCTCAACGGTATCGATGCGGCCATCATGATTCGCTCCATTCTTCCGAAAATCAAGATTCTGCTCTTTTCCGGTCAGGCCGCGACGGCGGACCTGCTGGAGAAAGCGCGCGCAAATGGATACGAATTCGAAATCCTGGCTAAGCCCGTTCATCCCCAGGATCTTTTGAGCAGACTGCAGGCCTAGCCGCGCCGCCTTGCGCGGTGCCGGAAACTACAACTCGCGGCGGCCATCGATGGCCCGGGCCATTGTCACTTCGTCGGCATATTCGATGTCGCTCCCGGCTGGTACGCCGGTCGCAATACGCGTCAGGCGCACAGGGGACGCCCGCAGCGTCCCCGCGAGCCAGTTTGCCGTCGCCTCGCCTTCGAGCGTGGGGCTCGTGGCCAGGATTACTTCGTCGATCTCTCCTTGCTCCGCACGGCGCAAAAGAGTCTTGCTGCGGAGCTGGTCGGGACCTATTCCGTGGAGCGGCGAAAGGGTGCCGTGCAGCACGTGATACACGCCGTTGTACCCCCGCGTGCGCTCCACTGCTTCGATATTCGTAGGCTCTTCCACAACGCAAACCAACCGCTGATTTCGTGTCGGGCTCGCGCAGTAGGCGCACGGATCCACGTCGGTAATGTTGTTGCAGATAGAGCAGAGACGCAGGCTTGCCTTGAGCCCGTGTACCGCCTCGGCCAATGCCGTCGCGTCCTCGTCTGAGGACCGCAGAATATGAAAGGCATAGCGCTGGGCGGATTTCGTCCCGACCCCCGGCAGCTTCTTCAATTCTTCAATCAGCCGCGCCATCGGCTCGGCATAACGTGCCACCGCGTGTGCCTCCCTGCAGAATCTCTAACTTAGTCCCGGAATCTTGAGCCCGCCCAGCATGCCTTGTACGCTCGACTGGATCGCCTCATCGGCTTTGCGGCCGGCATCGTTCACTGCGGATACTACGAGGTCTTCCAGCATCTCCACATCTGGCTGGCCGCCCGTCAGGCTCAAGGCCGCTGAAGGCTCGATGCGGATTTTCAGCAGCTGTTTCTTTCCATTCATCGTGGCCATCACCGCGCCGCCGCCTGCGCTGCCCTCCACCACCGTTTGCGCCAGCTTGCGCTGCATTTCCTCCTGCATCTGGTTGGCTTGCGAAAGCATCTCGGGAATCTTCAGCGGATTGATCATTCGGCTTCCTCCTTGCCGGTCAGCGGGGTAGACGCGTCACCTACCGCATCGTCAGCTACTTGCGCAGATCGACTACCGTGCGCACTTCAGCGTGGAAAATCTCTTTCGCCCGCTGCACCATGGGGTGCCCCAAAGCTTCTTGCTGCACGCTGCCCGCCGGCGGTGCAGACATTTTTGCAGGCGCAGAGCCATTGCCCACACCCGGCACAACGAGGAAGCGTGCCGACGCCCCAAGCCGCTGCAGCTCCTGACGAATGATCTTCTCGCAGGTCGCATTCACCGTGAGGCTCAGCATCTTCTTGCCTACTCCTCCGACCTCGATGCGCATGCTCGCACCATCGAGAGTCCACGCTGCACCGCCCAGCAACTGCGAAGCGGATGCATGACCCGCCCCCGCCAGGGCCGCGCAAACTGCTTCTCGCGCCTCATCGGCTGTCGGACCGCTTCCATCGACCGCCGCCAAAGGGGCCGGTTCGGGTTCTCGCAGCGGAGCCTTTGCCAGGGCGCCTTCCGTGATTGCCTCGGCAAATCCCGTGGCCGCCGCTCCGCTTACGCCTGTGCTCGAACCTGTGCTGGAACCCGTACTTGACACCACCGGAAACGGCGCCAGCTCCCGTGGAGTTGCAGGCTGCGCGGCCGCGAACTCCGCGGTGCTCGCCTGAACCGGTTCGATTGAAGCCGCGCTCTGCTTGATCGCAGGCGAAGTGCTGCGCGCATTGCTCGCGGCGAATGGCGAGAGAGCCGGCGCTGGCGATGCGGTCGCGGCGGAAGTGGCTGTATCCGAAGCAGAGGATCCCGAAGAGGCCGGGCTCGCAGGAATGGAGCGCGACGCGGCGCTGGCACGCGGAGGCCCCGCAACTCCTCCACTGCCCGCCGACCCGGTCGTGCGGGCTCCGGCTCCGCCCGCCACCCCGCTCAGCAGCTCTTCCAGCGGCAACAGGCGTTGAGCATGGACCAGCTTCAGCAGACCCAGCTCCAGGTGAAACCGCTGTTCCTGGCGATAATTCAAATCGTCAAAGGTACGCAGAACAATCTGCAGGTTCCGGGTCAGATCCTCTTCAGCAAAGAGCAGGGAAGTCCGCATCGCGCGCGCCCGCTCATCGGCTGAGATTTGCAGCAGCTCCGTTTGTTCGCCACCCAGTTTTGCCATCAGCGCGTTGCGCAGGTAGCGCACCATCTGTCGCGCCAGCGACGAGGGGCTGTGCCCGGCATTCAGCAGGACATTGAGCTGCTCCATCAGCTCAGCGCTCTGGCCGGCAGCAACAGCCTCAAGCAGCCGCTCAAACACCGCATTGGGAACCGACCCCATGAGTTCGCGAATCTGCTCGGTCGCCAGCACCGGGCGATTCTGTTCATCGCAGGGCGCCGACGCAATGGCCTGGTCCATGATCGACAAAGCATCGCGCATCGATCCATCGCCGGCCTCGGCCAGCAGCGCCAGGGCAGCCTCTTCGGCAACCACCTGCTCTTCTCCGGCAATCATCCTAAGCTGCGCAAGAATGTCGTCGAATTTCACTGCATGAAAACTGAAATGCTGGCAGCGCGACCGAATCGTCTGCGGAATATTCTCCGGCTCCGTCGTCGCCATCATGAAGATGACGTGTGCCGGCGGCTCTTCCAGCGTTTTCAGCAGAGCATTGAATGCGGCTTCGGTGATCTGGTGCGCTTCGTCGAGAATGTAGACCTTGTAGCGGTCGCGCGCCGGCGCATAGCGCGCTGCATCGCGCAGTTCGCGAATTTCATCGATACCGCGATTCGTTGCGGCGTCAATCTCAATCACATCGACGGCGTTGCCCTGGCGAATCTCAGTGCACGATTCGCATGTGCCGCATGGCTCCGGCGTCGGCCGCTCCGCACTTCCAATTGCGCGTCGGCAGTTCAAGGCCTGAGCGAGCACGCGCGCAATCGTCGTCTTCCCGATCCCGCGGTGTCCTGAAAAAATGTACCCGTGCGCAATTCGATTCTGCGTGAGCGCATTCAGCAGCGTACGAGTCACGTGGTCCTGACCGGCAACGTCGGCAAAACGCTGCGGGCGATACTTCCGTGCCAGAACCTGGTAACCCATGCTGAATTCCGCTCCCTTCGCCGCGTCATTTTCGAGAGCGGCTCAGGTGCGATTGTATCGTTCCGGAGCGGAAGCAGCCTGAAGTGGAAATCGGGACTCAAGACAACCCCAGAACTACCTAACTCGCGCTGAGGTTGAAACTGATGTCGTTCAACCAATCGGCGATGAGGTCTTCATCCACAGGATCGAGCACATACGCATCGTTCATCAGCAGCATGGTCGCCCAGTCCGCCAAATCGCGCTCGGAGATAAGATCGAACCGCCTGCGCTCCAGGGCATTGGAAATGTGCTCGCGTGTAATTACGATACCGGGCTCGGGGAGACGGAAGCGTCCAGATGCAGACCGGGTAATCGGTGCAGAGCCCGCCGGTTGCAGTTCGAAGCGAAAGTCGAAATCAAAGACACCAGTAAGCGAACGGCGTAGCTCCTCGAGCGTCGCCTCAAACATTGCGTAACGGCGCAGTACTTCCAATTGCGCTTCGGTCAGGGCCGGCAGTTGAGGTTCCTGCAGCAAGAAAGTCTGCGCTCCCGTCTTCTATGCTACCGACTCCGCGGATTACGTGCATTTGGTTGCCGCCGTGATCAGTTGAGGTCGAGAGCGGAATCGCCACCAAGCCCCGCCGAGAGACGGAAAGCGGATGCGTCCCGAGACCGACCGCTCAGGCCGTCTGTTTCGCAACGTCCTTGTTCGGGCTCCAGTTGATCACGTGATACACCGCCGGCACCGACCCCACATTACGGAACCCATGCAGACTGTTGGACGCGTTAAAGACCACCGACCCTGGCGTAACCTTGACCCACTTTCCATTCGAGAGGGTCTCGCACTCACCTTCGCGCAAAATGATCAGCTCCTCGTTCACATGCCGGTGTGGCGGATGCGACGCGAGGCCTGGGTTCAGCGTGGATACATGCATTTCCAGTTGATCGACTGTCGCCGTCGGTTGCTTGCAGAGCGAACGTACTTCACCGGTCGCAGTTTTGACGGGCTTCATATCCTCCCACTCGAATACCGTCGGCCCCAGAATGGCCTTATTGCTCTGCGGCTCGGCCAGTGCGCTCAGCGCAGCCGGTAGAGCCAGCAGCCCGGCAACTGCATCTCGTCTCGATATCGCCATAAGACTCTCCTCGCGGACGCGTCAATTTTTGAGTGTGACAAACTTCGCATTCTTTTGTGCCTTCAGCACAAGCTCGGCGGCCAGCAGGCATTCTTCCTGGTCCTGCGCTACATGCGTGCGGTTCACAATGTCCGCCACGAACTCCGGTCCAAATGGCAACGGCATCTGGTTGCAATCGATATACCGCGCCTCTTTCTGGTCGACTATGAACAGGTTATTCCCTTGTTTGCTCACCGCGACGTTCGTGTATTTGCGAACCTCGATATACCCTTCAGTGCCGAGGATGAAGAGCCGCCCGTCACCCCATGTCCCCAGCCCATCCGGCGTGAACCAGTCCAGCCGCACGTAGCCGAGACCGCGATCGCCACGCAGCACCATGTCGCCAAAATCCTGAAATTGCGGATGCTCTGGATGCCGCACGTTGGCAATCTGCGACTCCACCACCTCCGCCTGCTTTGATCCCGTGTAGAACAGGAATTGGTCCACCTGGTGCGATCCGATGTCGCACAGAATTCCGCCGTACTGCTCCGGTACCCAGAACCAGTCGGGTCTTCCCGATCCGCCACCGGCATCGCCGCGATGCTGCGTAATCTGGTGCGGCGCAATGTTGATCGTCTGGATAACCTTGCCGATCGCACCCTGCTGGACGAGCTTTCCAGCATACACGGCTGCTTTTACCTCCAACCGTTCGCTGTACATGATGGCGTAGATGCGCTTGGTTTCGGCAATCGTTTTTCGCACCTCTGCGAGTTGCTCCAGAGTCGTGATCCCGGGCTTATCCGAGAGATAATCCTTGCCACGCTTCATCACCTTGATACCGAGAGGCGCGCGTTCATTCGCAATCTGCGAGCTCAGCACAAGTTGAATCGAGGGATCGTCCAGGATTTCCTGCTGCGTCTTGACATACTTCACACCGGGAAACCGCTTGCGAAACGCCGCGAGCTTGTCTTCTTCGCCGCCCCAGACCGCCACCAGTTCGCCGCCCCCGCGCTGAACCGCCCCCACCATACCGTAGATGTGGTCGTGGCTCATGCCGCAGACGGCGAACTTGATGTGATACTTCGGCGCCTCACTTTCGACCTGAACAGCATCTTCAATCACCGCGCCGGTTGGCGCGCCGAGGGCTGCCGAGCTCTGCGGCAGTCCCGCCATCATTGCAATCGATCCCAGCGAGCCCGCTTGCCAAAGAAAATCTCGCCGACCCACGAACTTTTTAGGCATTTGTCTCCGTCTCCATCGTTCTCAGCCTGCCATCATATCGAACCAAGTTGACCGGCAGCATATGGCAACCGTCTGCAAGGAGGTGTTCGATTTCGAACAGGCAAACCTGAAACCGGACATCCTCCCGTGCCTCGCAGACCGTCGAATCGGACCTAAACCTTTCCTTTGCAAGCATTCAGCGATTGGCACAAGGCTTGCGATACAAGAGTCCAAGCTGGCCCGACCAGAAATGCTCGACGGCTGTCGTTCGCAGGGTCATATCACGCAAGGAGGCTTTCAGCATGGCGACGCTCCCGATGAACAAAGATGCACTCGCGACAGACAAACTTCCAAGGTTTTCAGATATGCGCGAACCCCAAATTCCGCGAGCGCGGGAACGGGAGCCGCACGGTCAGGGGCAGGAGTTCGCTTCGCGTTTTTCATCGGGAACGGAAAGAAACGATCAGTCGCCCGCCACTCACGTAGTCAACCTGCCCACCACCATCGATCGGCCCAGAAACCCGAGCCTGGAGCCGTATACCTCAAGAATTGTTTTCAAGTCGCGCGGCCGAGTTCTCTTTCTACCGGTCTCTGAAATTCGCTGGATCGGTGCTGAAGAAAATTACGTGCGTCTCTGCATGGAAAAGGAATCCCACTTGCTGCGCGAGACCATGATGCGCATTGAACGGCAACTGGATCCGCGCTTGTTCCTGCGCGTGCACCGCTCCGCAATGGTCAATCTGCAGTTTGTGAAAGAAGTGCGCACCGAAGGCCAGGGAGATTTTGCAGTGCACCTTGTCTCAGGACAGCGTGTACCCATGAGCCGCAGCTATCATGCGCGTCTCGGCAATCTGCTTACGCGCATCCCCAGCCGCATTGCGGACTGCGTCGCCTGAGTCTCTCAGCGCGACCCTGCAGGCGCTCTCTTTTTCTTCTGCGCTCCGGCGTCTTTTTTGCGATCGGCCGGTTTCGCAACCCGCTTCCGTCGCCGCACCTCTTCGCGAGAGTACATCGTGCCGCGGCATTTCTTTGCACCGCAGTTGCACAACGCCTCGTCCCCCTCGCCGTCGTAGAGGCAGTAATCGTAGGTGATTTCTTCACCCGGCTCAATCGGGCGAATCGCCTTGATCCACACCCGCCCCCGCACCTCGTGCGTCTCACAATTCGGGTCGCAACTGTGGTTGATAAACATCGCCATGCAGTGCCCGTCGATGACTACCGAGCCGTCTCCGAGTCCAAAGAGGTAGGTGATCGGAGCCTCGTCGTAGGCGGTGTCGGCTTCGCTTTTGTTCAGGCGCGGCCCCGTGTATTCGGCCACATGAGAGCCTTTGCGAATCGATGTGGTGGTATAACAACCGGCGGCGTGGATAGCGGAAGAGCGAATAATCAATCCCATGGGCGAATACGAATGCGTCCTTGTGTGTTGATGTGATGGAGTCACTTGAAGTCGTATGCTTCGCATCCTACCATTGAAGAGGCGATGAAAAGCTGCTTCACAATTCGGATTCGACCCCTCCCAGCCGCGGCGCCGGTGCTTTTGCTTGGCATTGCGCTAGGAATCATGGCGTTTTCTGCTCCAATTGCGGCGCAGGCCCCTGCCGACAAGCCCAAGGCCAGCCAGCAGGCCAACCCGTTTCCTGAGGATACGAACACTGTGCCGGTTCTGCCCTCAGCCGCCTCGCCTGCCCCTGCTCCTCCCAGCGCAACAGATTCCGGGAACGTCTCATTGCCCAGCGATGAAAACGATCCCGTGCGCAGTCCCGACGAAGGACAGCCGTACACGGGCGACTCTGGCTCCAGTTCCAGCAGTGCCGGCCTGGATAACCTGCTCAAGCCCCCGCCCGACACCGGCAAGAATGGCCAGCCCAAAGATGAGCCGCACGCCGGCCCCAAAGAAGACGAGAGCGTCGGCAGCTACTATCTCGATCAGAAAAACTGGAAGGCGGCCTTGTCCCGCTTCGAATCGGCGTTTGTTCTCGACCCCGAAAACCCCGAGGTCTATTGGGGATTGGCCGAGTCGCAGCGTCACCTGGGCAACTTCGCAGACGCAAAGAAAAATTACTTGAAGGTCATGGAGTACGACCCGGACAGCAAGCACAGCAAGGAAGCAAAAAAGATTCTGAAAGAGCCGGAGATGGAAACCGCGAAAGCAGTCTCCGCAAATCCTCGATCAGCGTCTCCGCAGCCCTGATTTAGCCCGACGAAGCACCTCAAATCTGTGCCCTATCCATTCGCCTTTTTCTGGCGAATGGGTGGGCGCGCCGTTCCAACTCCGATTCATGCCAATCCCGCCCAGCGCAAGTAGGCGCCGAGAATCTCCGATCCCCATAGCGCGCTCACAATGCCGCCAATACAGAGAAACGTTCCCAGCGGCAACTTCGTCAGGCCCGACATCGGCGCGCCGTCGCCGGTCTTCGCCTTCAGCAGAATCACAACACCCAACGCCGCACCCAGCACCACACCGATCGCAAACGCCAACAGGGCGCCGGGAAGCCCGAGCCAGGCCGCGAGCATCGCCATCAGCTTGGCATCGCCCAGGCCGATGCCTTCTTGCCTCCGAACGAGCCAATAAGCCCAGCGGATAAGAAAGATCAGGCCAGCGGCGATCACAATCGCCACGGCAAGATTCATAGACAGAGAGGTCAATGACCGATCAAACGGCCCTCTCGCGATCAGCGGGCTGCGACGCAATAGGGTCGCGACAATTCCAAGAGCGATTCCCGGCAGAGTCACAGCGTCCGGTAGCCAAAGATGTTCCAAGTCCAATACCGCGAGGCCGACGAGGAGGAACACAAGAAGCATCTTTCCGCCCAGTGTTGCCAGATGCTCAACGAGGCCAAGCGGACTAAATGAAACCGTACTCACGCCGGAAGAGCAAGAAAGAAACTGCCACGTAATCGCAGCCCACAGCGCCCCCACCGCCAGCTCCGCCATCGGATACCGCCAGCCAATCCAAACGCCGCACGTCCGGCAGCGCCCGCGCAGCGCGATCCAGCTTACCAGCGGCACATTCTCCCACCAGGTCAGCGTCCGCCCGCACCCGCGGCAATGCGAGCGCGGCTGCACCACGCTCTCACCCGCAGGCCAGCGGCTGAGGCACACGTTCAGAAAACTGCCGAAGGCCAGCCCCACCAGCCCGGCAAATACTGTTCCCAGGATGCGAATCATCTGCGCGTTTGAGTATACGAGTCAGCAAACATAGGGAGGGAGTCAAACATCGGTTGTGCGCCGTGTCGCGGTCCGGTGAGCCCGTCGCACGATGCGGACCTCACAAGCGCGCCCCGAGGTAAACTACAAGCGATGGACGTTGCACGACAGGCAGACGCTCCAGAGCCACCCTCGACCCCGCCCACCGCAGTCTCCACGGATCCGGCGCGGGCAGCGTCCCTTTTTGAGCAATCGGCCACGATCATGGCCCGCCTGCGCGCACCCGATGGCTGCCCCTGGGACCGCGAGCAATCCTTCGATTCCATTCGCAAATACACGCTCGAAGAGGCCTATGAGGTCTTCGACGCGATCGAGCGCCGCGACTTTCCGCACCTCGCAGAAGAGTTAGGCGACTTGTTGCTGCAGGTTCTCTTCTACGCGGAGATGGCTGCCAACGAAGGCCGCTTCACCATTGCAGACGTTCTCGATCATCTCAATCGAAAGCTCATCCGGCGTCATCCTCACGTCTTCGGCGAAGAAGCTTCGCGCGCCGCCGGCAATGCGGCCACCGTCGATGCGAACGTCGAAGGCTCATCCACAGCAGTCCTGCGCAATTGGGAAGAGATCAAAGCCGCCGAAGCGTTGCATGCAGCGGGCTCACCTCCATCTTCCCGGCTCGATGGCGTGCAGCGCGCCATGCCCGCTCTGGCAGAGGCGGCCAAGCTCGGGTCGAAAGCCGCCAAGTCGGGCTTCGATTGGCCTGACTGGCGCGGCCTTCTGCCCAAAATCGCAGAAGAGACCGCCGAGCTCGAGGTCGAAGCGACAGCCATCGAAAGGGGACCGGCCAATCCGGCCCAGCAGATGAAAGTCGAAGCCGAATTGGGCGATCTTCTTTTCACCGTCGTCAATCTTGGCCGTCATCTCGGCGTCGATGCGGAGATGGCTCTCCGTGGCTGCAATCTGCGCTTCCGCCAGCGCTTTCACGCGATGGAAGAAGCCTCGTCACGTCCGCTTGAAGAACTCGCCCCGCAGGAGCTGGAAGATCTCTGGACCGAAGCAAAGCGCAAACTCGGTCACACCGACGGCGATTCGCAGCCGCAAGCGCAGGAGCCTCAACTATGATCGTCATCCGCAACTGCTCCGGATTTGACGAGCTCGAAGCCTGCGTCCAACTTCAGATCGAAACATGGGGATACGACGACAGCGATGTCATTCCGCGCAAGGCTTTTCTTGTCGCGCAGAAAATTGGCGGTCAGGTGATAGGTGCTTTCGACACCAGCCTGCCCGGCTCAACGCCCGAAGGAACGCCGGAATCGCTCGTGGGTTTCGCCATGTCTTTGCCCGGCGTAAAAACCGGCTCAGGTGAACCGCGCGGTTATCTGCATTCGCACATGCTGGCCGTCCGCGACTCGTATCGAAACCGCGGACTTGGCGCTCAAATCAAGCTTCAGCAGCGTCTTGAGGCTCTTTCGCGCAACATCCGCTTAATGGAATGGACGTTCGATCCACTCGAGATCAAGAACGCGCATTTAAATATCCACAAGCTGGGCGCCATCGTTCGTTGCTATCACGTGAATTTCTATGGTGTATCCTCTAGTCGTCTGCAAGGAGGACTCCCCACAGATCGTCTCGTGGCAGAGTGGCATCTCGGCTCTTCCCGGGTCGCAGCAATTCTCGAAGGCAAACCCAGGGTAGCTCTCAACATCGAGGAACGTATCTCGGTACCCTCATCCATCTACCAGTGGAAGGCATCTGAACTAGACCGGGAACGGGCCTTGACCGTGCAATTGGAAAACCGTTTGAAGTTTCAGGATGCTTTTCGTCGCGGATTAGCCGTTCTTGGTTTCTCTCGCGATGCTGCAGGGAACGGTGTCTTCGAATTGGGTTCCCCTACCCAGGCGGAGATGGATTGAAGAATCGTCAGAGCTCAGGCGTTGAACTTGATTGAGACAACTTCTAATTCATTGCTGATGGACCAAGGAATTCACTTCATATGAGAATCGACGGAATCGTTCTTCGCGAATTGCATCTCCCCCTCGTGCGTCCCTTCGAAACCAGCTTCGGCGTTACCACCAACCGCCGCATTCTGCTCGCCGAAGTCCGCTCTGAAGGTCTCACTGGCTGGGGCGAGTGCACAGCCGGCGAACGGCCTTTCTTCTCGGGCGAAACCACCGACACTGCCTGGCAAATCCTCGTCCATGAGCTCGGCCCGATGCTCGCAGGCGAAACGCCCGAGCACGGCGGCGATTGCCCGCGCATCTTTAAGCGTGTCCGCGGCAACCAGATGGCCAAGGCCGCACTCGAAAACGCCATTTGGGATCTCGAGGCGCAGCGCGAGGGCCTCTCCATCGCCACTCTCCTCGGCGGAGTGCGCGAGTCCATCTCCTGCGGCGTGTCGCTGGGTATTCAGTCATCCATTCCCGAGTTGATGGCGCTCATCGAGCGCGAACTGGCCGCCGGCTATCAGCGCATCAAGCTCAAGTGCAAGCCCGGCTGGGATGTCGAAGTCTTCGAGAAAGTGCGCAGCCGCTGGCCCGGCGTCATGCTCTCCTGCGATGCCAACTCCGCATACAAGTTGCGCGATACCGACCACCTCATCTCCTTCGATCAGTTTGACCTGCTCATGATCGAGCAGCCGCTCTGGCACGATGACTTCTACTACCACTCCATGCTCCAGCGGCAGCTCAATACGCCCATTTGCCTCGACGAATCCATCCGCAACCGCCGCGATGCCCTCGCCGCCATTGAGATGGAGTCCTGCAAGATCATCAACATCAAGCTCGGCCGCGTCGGCGGATTCTCTGAGGCCATTGCCGTTCACAACGCAGCGCAGGAGCGCGGCATCCCCGTCTGGTGTGGTGGCATGCTCGAGTCCGGCATCGGGCGCTCGCACAACATCGCGCTCTCTTCGCTTCAAAATTTCACCCTTCCCGGCGACGTCTCGGCCTCAGCCCGGTATTGGAAAGAAGACATTATCGAGCCTGAAGTCACCGTGTCTGCCGAAGGTGAAATCTCGGTACCTGACACGCCAGGCCGCGGCTACGAAGTCCGCTACGACCTTATCGAGAAGCTCACTGTTCGAAAGGAAACTGTGCGCGCCTTCGAATTAGTGAGCTAGATAGACGGCGCGGCCCGGAGGGAACTGTACCTCGGTCTTTCACCTCCGCATCTGTCGAGCACCACGGTCGACAGCATCGCTCCTTTGTCTGTGTCGATCTGAACCGCCTCGCCCGATGCTACAATCTGCGCCATGAGACGCCTGATCCCCGTTGCGTGTTACGTCTTGTCAATTCTGTGCGTCGCGTTCGCCGCACAGACAAATGCACAGACCAACGAGCCGAAAAAATTCTATAAGTCCTACCGGTTGCTCCCCCACCAGAAACTCATCAGTGGGAATAGGGAATTCCGAGATGTTTACATCCACTCGGAGTTTCCAATCTCGGTGCATGTCGGCGATTGTTCCAGCCCCAGCACGGTGGAGTTGCATTGTTACGGTGATCCCGCAGACGTCTTCGTGACAGACCAGCGCAAGGGCCCAGTCTCGGAGAACTCCGAAAGAAACCTTGTCGAAATAACATTCGTCGAGGACTAGACACAGCTTGTCGCGGTTTCTCACAGGACCGTGCAATCTTCCTCACACTCGCCCGTACAATTTTGATACCTGCCAACGTCTGCCGTGTCTTGTGATCCCTAACCCGCATGGCGGGTGGTCCGGCCAAGGCTTGAATGACGGCAAGGAAAACGAGCCCCTATCCCGGCGACTCGACCCCGTTACTCGCCAGGATCGCGAACCCATCCCGGTGGTATACTCACAAGGGCAGAGCGCCACAGGCGCCTGCATTTTCAACACACTGAGGTTCCCATGTCCGGGCACTCGAAATGGGCCACAATCAAGCACAAGAAGGGCGCGCTCGATGCTAAGCGCGGCAAGATCTTCACCCGCCTGCTTAAGGAAATCGCAGTCGCCGCAAAGGGTGGCGGTAACCCTGACACCAATGCTCGGCTCCGCACTGCGGTTCTGGCGGCAAAGGCCGAAAATATGCCGCAGGACAACATCAAGCGAGCCATTCTGCGCGGGACAGGCGAATTGGAAGGCGTCAACTACGAGGAGATCACCTTCGAGGGCTATGGCCCCGGCGGCGTCGCCATCATAGTCGAAACGACCACCGACAACCGCAACCGCACCGTCAGCGAGATTCGTCATACTTTTTCGAAGAACGGCGGCAACCTGGGCTCGACGGGTTCCGTGCTGCACATGTTCTCAAAGAAGGGCGTTATCGCTATCGAGAAAACCGCTGCGACCGAGGAGCAGTTGATGGACATCGTTCTCGAGCACGGCGGCGAAGACCTCAACGACGAAGGCGAAAGCTGGGAGATCATTACCGATCCATCCGCTTACGAGGCCGTTCTTGGAGCCATCAAGACAGCCAAGATTTCTACCGTGATGAACGAAGTCACGATGGTGGCCTCGACCTACACCAAGCTCGAAGGCCCCGCGGCCAGCCAGATGGTCCGTCTGCTCGAAGCCCTCGAAGACTTCGACGATACGCAGAACGTCTATTCGAACTTCGATATGGACGCAGAGCAAATGGAACAGGTCGCCGGCTGAACCTGTCTCATGATTCCGACAGAGAGGCCGACCTGACGGGTCGGCCTTTTCTGTGACAATCGAACAATGGATCGAAGGAAGGGAAGAAGTTTGACGCGCCGAACGAAGCTATTCCTGTTTGTCTTGATGGGAGCCTCCCTGGCTCCAGCATTTGCCTGCGTTGCTGAACCGCCCGCAACCGGTTCCCCCGATGCGAAGCCTCCCGAGAGCCCCGTTGCCGAAGTCCGCGACTCCCGCAGCTGGGAGTACGGCCCATTCATCAATTGGGGCAAGGGTGTCGGCGATCGCTCCAACTTCAATTTCCTCTGGGGAGGCGCGCAAGTCGGCAAGGTGATGACCCCCGTTCTGCACGCCGGCATTCTGTCCGGCCAGTTCGAACTCGGTGGCAACCTCATGCCGCTATGGCTCGCCTTTACCCCTGCCGCGCACGATCAGACCTTCCTCTACCAGGGACAGGTCTACACGCAGCCCATCGGCGGCGGAAAATACGTAGGCGTGAGCCTCACCCCGGTCATCTTTCGCTGGAACTTTCTCACCCGTTCGCATCGCATTCAGCCCTGGTTCCAGGGCGCCGGCGGGCTCATCTATACAACGCACAAGTTTCCTCCTGAAGTGCTTGTTCCTCATGGCACGCCGGGTGGCACCTCTGTCTGGAATTTCTCTCCGCAGGGCGGTGTGGGCCTTCACTATTTCCTGCGCTCCCGCCGCTCCATCGATCTCGGCGTCAACGCGGTTCACATCTCCTCCGCATCTCTCGGCGATCGCAATCCAGGCGTGAACGCCAGCATTCAGATCCAGGTGGGGTATACGTTCTGGAAATGACGAAGAAAGATCCGGTCGTTGAGTGCGTCCCCAATTTCTCTGAAGGCAGAGACGCCCGCTGCATCAAGGCCATCGTGGCCACGATGCGCGTCGATGGGGTGCATCTACTCGACTGGTCAATGAACGCCGACCACAATCGAACTGTCGTTACGATCGCGGGCGAACCGTCTGCCGTCGTTGAAGCGGCCATTCGCGGAGCGGGGAAGGCCGCGGAACTGATCGACCTCACGCGGCAGGAAGGCATTCATCCTCGCATCGGCGCCGCCGACGTCATTCCGTTTGTCCCCATTTCCGGCATCAAGCTCGAGCAGTGCGTGATGCTTGCACGCCAGGCGGGCCAAGGCATCTGGCAGCGCTTCGGCATCCCGATTTATTTCTATGAGGCAGCCGCCGCACGGCCTGACCGCGCCAATCTCGACGACGTGCGCCGCGGCCAGTTCGAAGGCCTGCGCGATGTCGTTCGCAAAGAGGCAGCGCGCCGCCCTGACCTCGGCGGTCCGGGATTGCATCCCACCGCCGGAGCGTGTGCTGTCGGAGCTCGCAAGTTTCTCGTCGAATACAACCTCTACTTCGACTCCGCTGATGTCGCGCTGGTTCGCGCTATTGCCCGTGACATGCGTGCCACCTCCAGTGGTTTAAAAGGCGTCAAGGCCATGGGTGTCCTGGCCCATGGGCGCGCCCAGATTTCCATGAATATCACCGACTTTCAAGCCACCCCGGTTTCGCAGGTATACGAAACCGTCTCCCGCCTCGCCTTCCGGCACAAGGCCGCGCCCGTCGAGGGTGAAGTCATCGGCCTGGTGCCCGACGCTGCCTGCGAGCGCGAGAGCGAGTGGATGCGTCAATTAACTGGGTTCGATCCGCTCACCAAAATACTCGAAAACCGGCTCGACACCCCTCTCGATTGGCCTGGAGAAAAGTAACCTCTCATGCCGGTTGCGGAGCGCTTCAAAAATAGGCGAAGGGTAAAATAGTAGAGGAAGGATGCAGAGTCTGCCGCAGGCATCGCCCTGTGACGGCAGCATAACCACTGCTCACGATAGAGATTCCCTCAAGTCTGAACTTCAGAAGGATCAAGCGGGGGGCGATCGGGTCGGGCAGTCAAAGAGGTTCTGAGTTTTTCCCTTCTGCACGAAGTATCTGGAGGAAGAGAGTTTTGAGGATCATGCTTCGTATTTCGATTGCCGCCGTTTCTCTTGCTTGTGCTTTGCCTGCCGGTGCAGCACAGCTCTCAGTAGACGCGCGCGCGGCGGTCCCGCACGACTTGCAGCAATTGGTTGTCGTTGATTATCGCGCCATGCAGAACTCCGATTCCGCGATGCAGCTTAAAGAGCGCGTCATGCCGCCCGACTTGAAGCAGTTCGACGATGCGCTGCAGAAGTCCGGCGTGAACGACAATCACGATGTCGACAGCCTCGCCTTCGCCCTCTATCGCGTCCCCGGCCCCGGCGATCAGCTTGAGACCGTCGGCATCGCTCAAGGCCAGTTCGACGTCGACGATATGATTGCCGGCTTCCGCAAACAGAAGGTCCGCCCCACTCTTATTCGCACCAATCGCGTCTATCCGCTGGGCAAGACCGGCATGGTCCTCTGCTTTGTCGATCCCTCCACTATGGTCTTCGGTAGCTCCGAGTCAGTAAAACAGTCGCTCGATGTGCGCGACGGACTCGCACCCAGCATGCTCACGAACAACGCAATCATGGATGCGATGCACTCGGTCGAATCCGAACCCCTCTGGAGCATTCTCGACCAGAAGGGAACGCAGACCATGATGCGCCAGATTCTTGGCGAGGCCGGTTCGGTTACCGACTACGACTCCGTGCGCAAGAGACTCATCGGGTCCTGGTACACCATGAACTTCCAGCACGGCGTCCGGTTTGACTTGGTGATCTCTACCGGAGACAACTTCGCAGCAGCAACGGTTTCGTCGCTGCTGAACGCGGCTGTTCTCTATCGCAAAATGAGTGGCTCCGCGGACGAAAAGGCCGCTCTCGCCGCAACCGACGTCTCATCGAGCTCCGGGCAGCTTCTGGTCCACTTCCAGTCGTCCGATTCCGACTTCGCCAGCCTGCTCAAATCCTCGCTCTTCCAAAGCATGGTGCACTAACCGCATCTGAACGCTGTTTTGGCGCCGCCCGCTCTGCATCCACTTCAAAGGACGGTTTGCTTTTTCTGATAAAGTCCCGGATTGGGATTCTTTTACAGCGTTTCGAGATGCGGGCTGCGCTGCTTCAAGCGGTGCGTTAGTGTGTCGGCCTCAGCTCCGGCTTGAAGCTTGCCTTCCCCCCGGGCAGTAAAACGATCTCCAGACGCCCTTCCTGTCCCTCGAAGAGCGTCGGCCCCGTCATCTGCCGCACCGCGTGGCTCGCGCTCTCGCTGTACTGCACCTTCACCGGTCCGCTCAGCCGCACCTGAAATCGGTAGTGATAAGCACCTCCATCCGCCAGGCGATCCACTCCAAAACTTGCGCTCGGATAATCCACTTCCAGCAGCTCAATCGGCGCGCCCGTGCGATTCTCCACCGTCGCATCGATATGGTACGAATGGCATCCCGTCAAGGACAGAGCCAGAACTGCAGCAATCGCCATCAAGCGCAGCGTGATTCCGCCGCGATCAAAAAGCCCAAAGCCTGTGCGCCTCATGCGTGCTCCTCGCGCTTGCTCTCTTCTTCCGCAGCCAGGGTCTTCTCCACTCGATCCAGCCTCTTCAGCAATTCCGGCAGACGTTGAAATACTGCCACCGCACGCAGCCACGCCCGGTTGTCGAATCCCGGTGATCCCGAGATCATTTTGCCCGGCGGGACGTCGTGGCTCACCGCCGATTGCGCCGTCAGAATCACGCCGTCTCCCACCGTGCAATGGCCGGCAATCCCGGTTTGCCCGGCAAGGATCACGTTGTTTCCAATCACCGACGAGCCTGCCAACCCCGTCTGCGCGCAAATCAACGTATTCTCTCCGACCTTGGACCCGTGCCCCACTTGCACCAGGTTATCGATCTTGCTGCCGTCGCCAATCTCGGTTGCTCCCACCGTCGCCCGGTCCACACACGCGTTCGCCTGCACATCCACTCGATTGCCCAACCGCACGGGCCCCGACTGCGGAATCTTCTGCCATTCGCCCTTCTCGTTCTTCGAGAAGCCGAACCCGTCTGCCCCGACAATAGCCCCGTTCTCCAGGGTCACGTTGTCGCCGAGCACGCAATGCTCCCGCACCACGGAATGTGCGTGCGCGAAGAAATGGTCTCCCACCGTCACCCCTGGGTACAGCACCACGTGAGGAAGAAGCGTCGCATGTTCGCCGATCCGAACTCCCGGCCCGATCACCACATAAGCGCCCACATGCGCCCCCGCACCGATCACCGCCGTCGGATCGATCACCGCCGTCGGATGAACACCCTCCGTATACGCTGGAGGCTGGTAGAACATCCCCAGCGCCCGCGAAAACGCGTGATACGGATTCTTGATCCGCAACGTCGCCGTCGCAATCTCAGGAAACTCTGGTTCCACCACCACGGCGGCGGCCTTCGTTGATCGCGCCAGACCGGCATACTTGGGATTGGCGACAAACGTGATCTCCGCTGGTCCCGCCTCTTCAATCCCTTGCACGCCAGTCACTTCCACATTCGCGTCGCCGCGCAGTTCGGCGCCCAGCCGCGTTGCTAAATCGCCAAGTTTCATCGGGTCGATTGTACCGGAAGGGCATCCTACCGGCTGTGCAGTCAAGCTGTAGGTTCCGGTGCCGAGTCGCCTTCTCCAGGAAAGAGCTCCGGTTGCGCCGCCGCCGCCTCGCGCTTTCCTCGTGCCGCCCCGATCAGACTCACCACTTCGAGCGTCTGGATGGCCGTCCGGGGCACAAACACCCTCTGTGTGTTCGACCGCGTATCCGGCGGAGTCAGCAAAAGCCCTGCCCCTTCAATCAGTGTGCGATCATTCGCCGCGAGCCCTTCCAGTTCGTCCCCATCTGTCAGAGTCATCCGCAGCCATAGTCCAGCCGTCCGGGGCCGCACGGCAAACTTCTTTTGCAGCAGCCTCTCCGGGTGCACCGATTCGCCGCCAGGGAAGTCGCGCACGTAGCAGACCCACTTCACCGCCTCCCAGCCAATCGTCACAACCTTGCCCGCGGGATCGAGGATCTCCAGTTCTGCGGTCTCAATCCCGAATCCTGCATTTGCATATCCGGCCACCCAATCTCGGGAGAACTTCCGCACAATCACGGGTTTACGCTGTGGGGCCATACTCATGGATTGTCGCACGATGGGGGCCTTGACGGGGGCTTAAAAGCAGCGATTCCAGGGCAGATCTCTCTAGCCAACAGGTGTCATTTGTGTTAAGGTACTGGTTTGCAAGCCCCACCTTGGCGCTCTGTAAGCATAACTGCATCAGGCATTTGGGTCGGGTTTGAGAGGGATGAAAGCGGACCGGAATGCCCGACTATATCTACCTGCTCGAAAACCGCCTTTCGGCGAATCAGAAGAGTGCCCTGGGGAAGCTGCGCGAAGTTGCGCGCGATGCTGGGCTCATTCTTTTCCTCACCGGCGATGCCGTTCGTGACCTGACCAGCGGCCACGCTGTCCGCGATCTTGAAGTTGCGGTTCATGGAAATGCTCTCAAGTTAAAGAAAGCAGTAGAGAAGGCAGGGGCAAAGCTGTGGGGCGAGGACGATGCCTCGCACACCTTATATCTCTGTTTTCCAGGTACCGTCCGCATCGATCTCGTCAGCACCCATCGACTCGAATACCCCAAGCCAGGCAAGCCCGTATATCACGCCTCTTCCATCCAGGAAGACCTGCGTCGACGTGACTTTACCGTCAATGCCATGGCTATCTCGCTCAATGAGGGTTCTTTCGGCCTGCTCATGGACCCGCTGAACGGCGCGGCGGATATCGAGGCGCGCACTCTTCGCCTGGTCTCCAACTATGGATTCCTTGAAGATCCCGCTTTGCTCATTCGGGCCACACGCTATCGCACCCGCCTCGGATGGGATATGGATCCGCGCACCCAGGCCCGCTACGAGAACGCCAAAGGCGAAAACGTCATCGAATATCTCTCGCCGCACGCCCGGAGCTACGAGCTTGAGCAGATCGCTCATGAGGATGACGGCCTGAAGCTTCTCCATGCCCTCGAGGCCGATGGCTGGATGAAGGACCTTTTTCCGGCCTGGACTCCTGCCAAAGCCGATGAGGATAAGCTTAAATCGCTCCATGACTTAGCGGCAGAACTTCAAATGCAGGGTGTACATCCTGAGATGTCCGCCCCGCAGATGCAAATGCTCACCGCAAAGCTTGCGTCCAAAGACGTTGCCGCGCTCAAAAAGCTTCTGCTACGCCCTGGCTTTGTCGAAGAGTGGAACAACCTGGACTCCGTTGCCGCTGGATTCCACAAAGTCCTATTGGCCAAGCCGCCGCTCACCCCATCGGCAACCTTCAAGCTTTTCACTAGCTATGATCCAAATGCTGTTCTCTGGCTTGGATTTACAAGCACATCTTCTGCGGTAAAGGATCGATACGAGCAGTTCCTCAAGGTGTGGCCTGAGGCTCGCCAGCGTATCCCCTATGCGCTTATGCAGGAGATGCGTATTACGCCGGAGCTCCCCACATACAACGAAATCGTTGAGAGACTCTTCCTTGAGCTCATCGATGGCCGCCTCACGACGCCCGAAGAGACGCGTGCGTTCCTCGAACCTTATTCGCCGCCTGCTCCCCCGCCGCAGGTCACCATCAAGCGCTCTCGTGGCCGGCGCGGTGCCGAAGCCAAAATCAAAGAACGTGCCCTCGAGGATGACGAAGACGAGATCGCCTCAGACGAAGACGGCGATCTGGACGATATCGGCGGGGATGAAGACGAAATCGACATCGGCGTTCCCAAGCTGGACCTGGAGGGCGACGACGAAGACGAGGCTGTCGATGACGAAGGCGGAGGCGACGAAGGGGACGACGAGCCTACTCCGCCAAAATCCGGCAAGCGGACCGCGGAGGGCAAGCAGTCAAAAGCGGTCCCGGTAGCCCCTCCCGTCAAGACGACCGGCAAACCAGCCGCGAGCGCGAAGCCTGCGGTTGCTGAAAAGCCTGTGTCCAAACCCGACAAGGTAGGCGGTAAGTCAGTTGTTTCTCCGCCGGCGAAAGCAGCCCCGGCAGCCAAAAAGCCTGCGGCGCCTGCAAAGAGTACCAAAGCAGCGCCGGCCCCGAAAGCTGCCCCTAAAAGAGCTCCGGTAAAGCCGGCGCCGAAACCGGCCTCCAAGCCACCCGCCAAGGTCAAGCCTAAGCACGCGCCCGCTAAGGCTGCACCGGCCAAAAAGAAGTCAGCGCCTCCCGCCAAGGCTTCCAAGCCCGCTCCGAAGAAGCCCGTTCCCAAATCCGGCAAGAAGCGCTAACGTTCTGTCTCTGAGATTTACCCGCGAAAGAGCGACCCGGTCGCACCGTCGCAATACACGTGTGCCAAAACCGCCATGAACCGACACGCCGTGATATGTTCAGGGAATTCCGGAGGGAATATTCTGCATGATTCGGTGGCGTCCCCTTGCGCTTCGTCTCCTTTTGCCTGTGGTTCTTCTCATCGCTCCGTTCGCGGCGCACGCCGTTGACCGGGTCCTTCCCGCAAAACTTGCCGACGCAACGCCCGGTTATCGCTTTGAGCGCGGGGGCTGGACCTACGTTCATCTCGAGGGATCGCCGTCGGAGATCGGCTATCAGCACGGCCGTCTGCTCGCCCCGGAAATTGCCGACCTGGTTCGAGTCAGCAAGCTCGAAAGCTTCCACTCCACCAAGCGCAATTGGGAGTTCTACCGCGAGGCGAGCCGCAAAATGTTGTGGCCCCACATTGAACCCGAGTACCAGCAAGAACTCGAAGGCATTGCCAAAGGCGTTACCTCCAAGGGCATCAAGCTCGACGTGTGGGATATCGTCGCCCTCAACGCATCGATCGAGCTGCCGGATTATTACGTGCCTTGGTTGAACAAGAATCAACACGCCGCGAGCGCGCCTCAGATCCGGCCTGAAGGCCATTGCTCGGCTTTCATCGCCAGCGGCAGCTATACCAAGGACGGCAAAATCGTCCTCGCCCATAACAACTGGTCTTCTTATGCAGAGGGCGAGCGCTGGACCATCATGTTCGACATTCAACCTGCGCACGGCCACCGCATCCTGATGGATGGCGAGCCCGGCGTCATCACCAGCCAGGACGACTTCGGCGTCAACGATGCAGGCCTCATGATCTCCGAGACCACCATCACTCAATTCGAAGGCTGGAACCCCGACGGAATTCCGGAGTTTGTCCGCTCCCGCAAGGCCATGCAATACGCAAGCACGATCGACGAGTACGCCAGCCTGATCAAGGAAGGCAACAACGGCGGCTATGCCAACGACTGGCTTATCGGCGATCGCAAGACCGGCGAGATCGCCTACCTCGAGCTGGGCCTGAAAAACACTCCGCTCTGGCGGACGAGAGACGGCTACTTCATCAGTTCCAACTTCGCGCGCGACCCCAACCTCATCAAAAGTGAGACCGGTGGATTCGATCCCACCAATCTTGCCAGCTCCCCCAACGCGCGCCGCGTCACGTGGGAAGACAAGATGGCCTCATCTAAAGGTCGCATCGACGTAGGCATGGCCGAACAGTTCCTCGCCGACCACGTCGACAGCTATACCGGCAAGGTGAATCCCGACGCCCGCACTCTCTGCGGTCACATCGATCGCGACCCGCGTGGCGTGCCTGAATGGGACGACGGTCCCTACTATCCCGATGGCGCAGTCACCGGCAAAGTCACCGACTCCGAACTGGCCGAGCATCTCTCTCTGATCGGGCGGGCAGGCCATCCCTGCGGAGAAGACTTTCTCGCCGCGCCCTTCTTCGCCGCTCATCCTGAGTACCGCTACCTCAAGCCAATCTTGAAAGACATGAAGGCCGGCCCCTGGACCACCTTCGCAGCCGGGGAAAAGCAATAATCCGGAAGAGTCCCAGCCGACCTCCACGAACCACCGTGCCCCATCCTTTCCGCTTTTTTCTATGGAAAGGGTGGGAGACCACGAACCAAAGCATGAGAGCCCACCAACAAAATGATTCCGGGCGCGCGATGGGGAAATCCACCTTCACTTGTAAACGATGTGAATGTTGGTTTCCGTCACCGGGCACTCCACATGCACCACGGCCGCATGAAACGGTGGCGGTCCAAATCCAACGTGTGGGTTATTCGCGAACCCGAAACCTTCTTTCGGGAATCCGAACAGATTCTTATCCAGTTTCATGTTCTTGTTTTCGTCGTGAAGAGCAACGACTCCGTAATTGTCCGCGGGAACTCCGGCGAACACTACAGTCGCTTCATGTCCACTGGCAGAGATGGGGGAGGCTTCGTGCCGAATGGATTTCGTCACATCTTCCGGCCAGCCATCGGCCGTTCGAAACAGCAGAACACCCACGACGCCCTTGGCGTTGCGCAGACGATCTACATGGACGCGCAAGGTGCAGCGACTTGCCGCAGGCTCTGCGGGGAGAGACAAGCGCCTCCCAATGCTCGTGTTGCTCATTAGAAGGGCAGCTAGCGCAAAGTGATAACGGCTCATGCGGAGCAATGAAAAGGGGCGGATGGCCGCCCCTTTGATGAATACAACACATCGAAAGCCCAGCCGTTCACGGAGTGCAACCGTAGGACTCTCGTTCTCGCATTTTCTCTAGCAAATCAAGCAGCAGGGTCTAGTAGCGTCCGCGTCCGCGGGAAGCTCCACCGCCTCCGCCTCCGCTGCCTTTCCGCGCCTGATAGCAGTCGCGGCAAAACACAGGACGATCTCCGCGCGGCTCAAAAGGCACAGTCGTGGGTTGGCCGCAGCCAGAGCAGATCACAGGCGTACCCTGTGCAGGAGCCGAACGATAACCGGAACCCCCTCCCCCCTGGTCGTTCTTCTTTGCCATCCGGCAAGGCTTGCAGCGTTTTGGGGTCGAATAACCGCGTTCCTGGAAGAACGCTTGATCTGCAGCGGTGAAGGTGAAGTCCTGCCCGCAATCGCTGCACGTAAGTTGAATATCTCCGGCCATGGGGTTTCCTCGTGCAGAGATTGTACAGCCCATTTGGGTAAAAGTGGATAAGGATTGTGTTTAGATCGAAAATGTCGACTCGAATTAATCGTCACTTACCCCACGACCGGTCCCTGGAGAACGTTTGCTGCTCCCCGCGCTATAGTCTGTGAGTAAGTGCTGAAGTTAGAAATTGTGTCTCCCGGTTTACTTTGAAAGCAATATGGTCGCAGGCAATCCAAAGGTCGAGGCGGAGCTGATTCAGCGCATTCTCGCTGGCGAAAAACACCTGTTTCACGATCTCATCCGGCCCTGCGAGCGCTCCATCTACCACCTGCTTTTTTCGCTGCTCAAAAATGAGGCCGAGGCCGAAGATGCAGCCCAGGAAGCGGTCATCAAGGTCTATGTCAATCTCCACTTATTCCGCGGAGAAGCGCAGTTCCGTACCTGGGTGCTGTCGATCGCACGCAATGAAGGCCTCGGGCGCCTGCGCAAGCAGGGAATCAGGAAGGAAGAATCCCTCGACGCTGCCTCTGAAGATCAGACCGGCGACTATACCCCGGCGATCCTCACAAGCTGGCGCGAAATTCCGACCGAGCTCCTGGAGCAAAAGGAATTACGCGAAATCCTTCGTAATGCAATCGAGGCGCTTCCAGGGATTTACCGTAACATTATCGTTCTCCGGGACATCGAAGAAATGGATATCCGCGAAACCGCTGCAGCGCTCGGCATCAGCGAGGGTGCCGTCAAAGTTCGACTGCATCGGGCCCGCGGGATGCTGCAAAAGGAGCTGGCCCCGCAACTGAAAGCGTTTGCACCCAAACGCAAAGGCCTCTTTTGGGGGCGCGCATGAGGATCGATTGCAAGCACGTCTGGCAGCACATCTCCGCCTACATCGAGGGGGATGTGGACGCGGCTCTGCGCGCCGAAATCGACAAGCACCTCGAAACCTGCGAAATCTGCTCCGCCGTGCTCGACTCCACGCGCAATGTCGTCGTGCTCATCGCCGACGATCGCATCTTCGAGCTTCCTACCGGTTTTAGCGAGAGACTGCATGCCCGCATCGACGCAGAACTGACGCGCCCAACCTAGCGCTGGATTAAAACGGCCGGCGTTCAACAGCCTGGGTTCAACCTTGCAGCTAGTCGGGTGTGAAAAGCGGCGTCGGAAATGCCGCCAAGGCTTTGCAGTTTTTGGGAAGGTGAGCGATGAGACTGCTCCTCACATTGCCGCGTCGGGCGGAACAGCCTGGGTGATGAGCCATGGGGAGACCAGTAAATACTTAGTAAATACACTTGAGCCGTATCTTCTCGGCTTGCGCGGTCTCTCCAGGAATGTATCGGCAAATTATTTCGGATTTGAAATCGATGAAGGCCGAGGTGGGTGGCCGGTCCGATGCACCATCGGGTGCGTCCAGGTTTCCAATCCCACGAGCACCAGCGTCAAGATCGCCATCGCAACCTGCAGCTTCTCTGACCGCCTCTCCTGCGTGCTCCTCTCGCGCCTGCGCCATTGCGCCGAGGGCCGGTTGCGCAAATGCCGAATCCACGCCAGTACCGCGAGATTCACCACTGCGCCAACAGTCGCCAAAATCAGCATTGGGATCCGAATGGCGTCCTGGTGAAAACCCTTCGCCGGCGCATAAATGCCGCTCGCCGCAGCCAATGCCGAAAGTCCGATCGCCACGCGGATCCCACTGATCGTCAGCACCGCCGTGCATAGACTCTGCGCCGCCGCCACAACCAGGCTTGCTCCACTCACCGCGCTCCATCGTTTCGAACTCAAAAAATCCTCCCACCGCCGACACATGGGCTCGCCGGGACCCGCTCAATCAGCTTAGAATACCCGGGTACCTCGGCTCCAACCGCCGGCTGGTCGCCGGTTGTACATAGTTGCACCGGGTGTCGAGTATCTGCAATGCGCAGGAGAATAATGTCATTCGATATCGCGAATGAAGAATCTGCTCTTCTGACTCTGGTAGGTTGCAAACAGTTTGAGGGTTGGAGATTGGCCGTACATTGTCCCCACCAGTATCTGATGCCTGCGCCAATCCAATTCAGGCTGAAGCCCGTTCATTCAGTAGAGGGTCCGGCACAAAGAAATTCATTTTCACAGGGCCGCTTTTCACTGTAACCTTTCGCCCGTGCGCTCACTCTTAAAGTGCGTGCCACGGAACGTGCGGGATCACCCCCTGTCCTGCTCGCCCCAAACCGGCGGAGCCCTTCCGCCCCAAACCCCCAAGAGAGGTCTATCACTATGAAGAACCAGTTGAATGCTCTGCTGCTCTCTGCAGCTCTCACCGGTCTCGTCGGCGGAACTGTTGCTGCGCACGCAGCCACGAGCACCACAGCGAGGGGCACCTCGGCCAAGGTGGCCAAGGCCGGGCTCCGCTACACCAGCAACGCCGCCGACAAGCATTCTTGTAAAGGCAAAAACGACTGCAAAGGTACGGGCGGCTGCAAGTCCAGCGACAACGGATGCAAAGGCAAGAACAGCTGCAAGGGCAAGGGCGGCTGCGCAACCGACGGCTCCAAGATGCCGGGCCTGGTCTAAAACCCCAGGGACCGGCGGCGCTAACTCAATCTTTCACGCAAAGTTGATTCGGCGCCTCCGGTCCCACCCACATTCCGTCTTTTTTGCTGAACCCTGATCCCTGATCTCTGACCCCTGCATCTATGTCCTCCAATCGCTTCAACGCGTTCTCGAATCATGGCATCGGCATTGGCCTGCGCATTCCGCACTACCAGCACATCTTTTCGCGCAAGCCGGTTGTTGACTGGTTCGAAATCATCTCCGAGAACTTCATGGTCGACGCCGGCCGCCCGCTTGCCGTCCTCGATCAGATCCTCGAGCAGTACCGCGTCGTGCAACACGGCGTCTCAATGTACTTCGGCTCTGTTACCGCGCCTGATCCCGAACACCTGCGCCGTCTCAAGCAACTTGTCCGCCGCACGAATACTCCATGGCTGAGCGATCACCTCTGCTGGGGTTCAGTCGACGGCACCTACACGCACGACCTTCTCCCGTTGCCCTACACGTGGGAAGCCGTTGAGCGCACCGTCGAACGGGTCCGTCACGTGCAGGATGTTCTCGAAATTCCCATTGCGGTCGAGAACGTCAGCTCCTATGCCGCTTTCTCCGGTTCCCAGATGACCGAGTGGGAATTCCTCAACGAAGTCGTCGAGCGCGCCGACTGCGGCATTCTTCTCGACGTCAATAACATCTACGTCTCCTCGGTGAACCATGAATTCAATCCGATGGACTACGTCAACGCCATCCCCGCGCACCGCGTCGCGCAAATTCACATCGCCGGTCACTCGCGCTACGAAAAGTACATTCTCGACACGCACGACCATCCTGTGATCGATCCCGTGTGGCAGTTATACGCGCGTGCCATCGAGCGTTGCGGGTCCACGCCCACCCTGCTCGAGTGGGACGATCACATTCCCAGCTTCGAAGAAGTCCACAACGAGGCCAAGAAGGCCGAACGCTACCTGCACGCACATACCACGGAACTAGCCGAGGCAGCCAAGTGACGACGCCCTCGCTCTCCTTTATCAAGCACCACGAATCTCTGGTCCCGGGGATGAACCAAGGCGACCCCAAGCGCCACAAACCTAACGTGCCCCATCCATTCGCCGTCTTTCCGGCGAATGGATGGGAGCCCATGAATCCCTCATTATCGGGCAGCGGTCGATGAACCTAAGTGACCTCCAGCGCGAAATGGCCGCCGCCGTTATGCAGCCGCTCACGGCGGGCGAAGACATGCGCCCTGTTTCGAGCGACGGCCGCGACATGCATCAGGTGGCCGGCTCGTTCATCGCACCCAACAGCAAGCTCAACGCATTCGAGCGTCTTGAAATTTACAACCGCCAGTACTGGTATCGCGTTCTCGGCGCCCTTGCTGAAGATTTTCCAGCCCTCCGCGCCATCGTTGGAGCGAGCGTCTTCGAAGCCCTCTCCATCGCCTACCTCGGCGCTCACCCCAGCCGCTCCTTTACCCTGCGCAATCTTGGCTCGAAGCTCGTTGAATGGCTCAGTGCCAATCCTCAATTCACCGGCCGACGTCATCGCCTCGCCCTTGACGTCGCCCGCATCGAGTGGGCTTTTATTGAAGCCTTCGACAATGGCGAGCGCACGCCGCTCACTGTCGAAGAGATAGCCACCCTCGACGCCGCCTCGCGCCTCACGCTGCAACCTCACCTCATTCTCCTCGCGCTTGAATACCCGGCCGACGACCTGGTGCTCTCGCTCCATAAACGCGAGAAGCGGCAAGTGGGAGAAGCAGGGCTCAGCCACGACGACGGAGAAGAAGCGCCTGCGCAATTACCGCGAATCCGCCGCCGTCCCACCTGGGTAGCCGCGCACCGGGTCGACAACTCCGTCTACTATCTGCGCCTCAAGCGGGAGGAATTCCTTACTCTCTCCGCCTTGCGCCAGGGCGTCTCGCTCGGAGACGCCATCGAAACGGGCTTTATTGCGTCGCAGGTTCCGCCGGCACGGCGCGTGGGTCTAATCCGGCAGTGGTTCGCTTCATGGGCCGAACAGGGCTGGCTCTGTACACCCGACATTGAAACGCTCGTGCGTCCCTAAACAAAAGGAAGGGACTGCATTTCCCCAAAGATGGGTGCCTCTGGTCCATCGCTTCTGGGGACCAGGGAGAGCGCAAACCAAGACCTACAGAAAGAACGTGACACATGCAAACCATCGCCAGTTTCTACTCAGGATTCGCTGCTCTTTTAGCCCGGCTGCAAAGCCCGTTGCTTCTTGCCATCCGTCTCTATTGGGGATTTCAGTTCACCCAGGATGGCTGGGGCAAACTCACCCATCTCGACAAGGTCACCGAATTCTTCACCAGCCTTAGTCTGCCCGCACCGCACATGACCGCTCTCGCCGTCGCCTCCATCGAGTTCTGCGGCGGAATCCTGTTTGCCTTTGGCGTTCTCTCTCGCCTCACTTCGTTGGTGCTCTTCGTCAACATGACGATGGCCTACCTCAGCGTCCCCGACGACCGCGTCAACTTCACGCACATCCTCTCCAAGCCGGAAGACTTCTACGGTGCCTCTCCCTACACCTACTGGTTCGCTGCTTTGCTCATCCTTATCCTCGGCCCCGGCGCTATTGCCGTCGACACGTTCCTTCTGAAGCGCATCTCCCCCGAACCCACCAACAGTTGAGCCCAAAAACCTGATTCCTGATCTTTGACCCCTGTCTTTCAAGGATGAATCAAATCCAGCTCCGGCAGTAAAACCACACTCTCTTGCTCGTTCGGATCGGTCCGCGCAATCACCGCCACAACCACCTCCGTCGCGCTCGGGTTGTAGGGCAGATGTGGAACATCCGCCGGAATGTAGAAGAAGTCGCCTGGCTCGACAATCGTGTGTTGTTCCAGACGCTCTCCGTGCCAAACACCCGATGCACCCTGTAACGCGTAGATCGCCGTCTCGTGCGTCGCATGTTTGTGCGCCTTCGCTCTTCCCCCCGGCGGAATCGTGACCAGCTGCATGTGAATGCCCTGGGCGCCCACCGACTCCGCCGAAATGCCAACTTCATACTGCAGGTTTTGCTTGCCGATAAACGGAATGCCGGCCTGCACCAGCCGGCAGCTGCGCAACGCCGTTGCCTGTCCTTTAAAACCCATCGGGTACCTCCGCACTTCCCATCACTCACGTCTCCGCGAGAGGGAGAAGGGAAGCTGCCTCGCATCATAATTCATCCTGATTCATCCTTCGCGGCCAACAGTGGTGAACGCGACCAATCAACTCGAATTCGCGCGTGTTACCCTTATCCACGAAATTTTGTTCACCTTCCGCGCCTTCGTTCCTCCTTGCGGAAGGCATCGGAGAAAGCGCGAATGCGTCGAAACATCCGTAGCACCATCGCGTGCCTGGCTCTGGGCGCGATGACCTTTGGTCTCAGCTCCTCCCTTATCTCTGCCCAGGCAGCGCGCGCACAAAACACGGCTCTCGCGCTCGATCGCGGCTGGCAATTTCGTCAGGTAGTTTCGCCAACACCCGACGCCGAGGCCGGTTGGCTTTCCGCCACAGTGCCCGGCGATGTGCATCTCGATCTGCTTGCCAATAAGAAGATTGAAGATCCCTTCTACCGCGATAACGAGTCCAAACTGCAATGGATCGAAAACGCAAGCTGGGAGTATCGCGACACCTTCGACGTCACTCCGGCATTGCTTGCCCGCACCAATGTCGACCTCGTCTTCGATGGCATCGACTCGCCCGCACAGGTCTACATCAACGACAAGCAGATCCTCAGCACCGACGACTCATTCCGCGCCTGGCGTGTGCCCGCGAAGCAGCTTCTTCATGCGGGAAGCAACCATCTCCGCATTGTCTTCCCGTCACCCAATACCTCCGCACACCTCGTCGCCGCCATGGATCCATGGCAGCCGCGCACCGGCACTGCCGAAAAAACCTACATCCGCAAACCCGCGTATGAATACGGGTGGGATTGGGGCCCGCGCTTTGTTACCAGCGGCATTTGGAAACCGATCCGCGTCGAGTCCTGGGAAAGAGTCCGCATTGCCGACTTCGCCATCCGCCAGCGCGACATAAGCAAGACTGTTGCCCACATCGATGCCGAAGTGGAAGTTGAAGCATCCGCCGAGGGTCCCGCGCAGATCGCCGTCCAGTACACTGCGCCAGGAGTCGCTGTGCCTGTTGCGCTCCGCAAGCTTGTCGCGCTCCACACGGGCCGCAACTTAATTGATATCCCCGTCGAAATCCATCAGCCGAAGCTCTGGTATCCCGCAGGCTACGGTGACCAGTCGCTCTACGCATTTACTGCGCGACTACTCGATGCCGGTACGCTCGTCGCCGAAAACAAGAAGACCACGGGCCTGCGTTCCATCGTCCTCGATCGCCATCTTGACCAGTGGGGCCGCAGCTTCCAGTTCATCGTCAACGGCATCCCTGTTTTCGGCAAGGGTGCAGACGTTATCCCCTTCGATAGCTTCCCGAATCGTGTCACCACGGCCGACTATCGCCGCATTCTCCAGTCCGCGCGCGACGCCAACATGAACATGATTCGCCATTGGGGCGGCGGCTATTACGAGACTGACGAGTTCTACCAGATCTGCGATGAACTCGGCATCATGGTCTGGCAGGATTTCATGTTCGGCAACGATTGGCAGCCCGGCACTTACCAGTTCAAGCTCACCATCGAAGCCGAAGCCGAAGACCAGGTTCGTCGCCTGCGCAACCATCCCAGCATCGTGATCTGGTCAGGCAACAACGAAACAGAAGAAGCGCTCAACTGGGCTCCGCGCAACAAGCTTCCCCTCGAAGTGAAATACCAGATGTGGCAGGATTATCTAACCGAGTTCAGCGGCATTCTCAATCGCGTCGTCGAGCGACTCGATGCCGAAACCCCCTACTGGCCGAGCTCACCCAGCTCAGATTATGAAGAGCTGAGCGACAAGTACCAGAGCGGCGATGCCCATATCTGGGATGTCTGGCACGGTCGCGTGCCGTTCTCCACCTACGAGACCCATCACGCGCGATTCGTCACCGAGTACGGCTTCCAATCGTTTCCCGAGATGCGCACGATCGAATCCTTTACCAAGCCTGAGGATCGTACCGGCATCTTCACGCCCGTCATGCTCGCGCATCAAAAAAACAACGAAGGCAACTCGATCATTCACGACTATCTGCTCAAGGACTATCCGGAGCCCAAAGATTTTCCGAGCTTTCTCTACGTCAGCCAGGTCCTGCAAGCCGAGGGCATCAAAATCGGCGCCGAGCACTTTCGCCGTTCCCGGCCTGAAACCATGGGCTCCATCTTCTGGCAGTTGAACGATTGCTGGCCGGTTGCCTCGTGGTCCAGCATCGACTACTACGGCCGCTGGAAAGCGCTCCAGTATTACGCGCGCCGCTTCTACGCGCCGATCCTTGTTTCGCCCCATGTCGAGGGCGGCTCCGTCAAGGTCTACGTCGTCTCCGATAAAACCGCCGCGCAACCCGCGACCCTGCGCGTCCGCCTGATGAACTTCGACGGCAAGGTTCTTCTGGAAGACAGCCACGAAGTCACAATCGATCCGCTCTCGAGCAAGGTTTATTTCGACTGGCCCTTGGCGAAGCTAGCCCAGGCAGGCGGCGCCAACACCTCCGCCGTCTTCGTCGTCGCTGACGTCACGGCAGGGGACTCGCAACTCTCCCGCAACCTCACCTATCTCGCGCCCACGAAGGAAGTCCATCTCAAACCGGCGCACCTCACCGTGGACACAACAGGGGCCAACGGCAAATACACCGTTCGCATTACATCGCCGGTTCTTGCGCGCAGCGTCTATCTCTCCTTTGGATCAATGGACGCCGAGGTATCCGATAACTACTTCGATCTCATGCCCGGCGAAACGCGCGATATTTCCATCACCAGCGACGGAACCCTCAACGAGCTGAAGGCGCAACTCCATATCCTCTCGCTCACCGATGCCTTCGCGACGGTTCCTGCCGCGGCCTCTGTCTCGGCAGCGCATTGAAAAAACAGGAAGGGCCGAAGCAATTGCCTCGGCCCCTCTTCATTCTCCTGCCATTACAACTTCAGAACGAAAACACCGCCTGCAAAAACACGCGCCGCGATGCGGAGCCCTGCGAGAACATCTGTCCCGCCAGGCCGCGCGATCTCCCAAAGTTATTCCCCGGCGTGTATCCAGTCACATTACCTGCCGAGTCGAACACTGGAGAAGGACTGATCGTTCCCGTCGGTGTTCCATAGTTAATGTTGTTGAACAGGTTCAGGGCCTGCACGCTGAAGTTCAGGCTGTATTTCCGTCCGCTGCCCTGCGGTCCGAACATCCCACGCGGGCCACCACCGCCGCCAAAACCTCCCGGACCAAATCCTCCGCCCGGACCGCCTCCACGCCCGCCTCCCGGAGGACCACCGCCTGGACCTCCGGGAGGTGGCCCACCTGCAGCAGTCGCCTCAAGCTTGGGACCGATTCCAAACGCTCGGCTCAGGCGCATATTCACCGCCACTGACGCGGGGCTGTTCCCCAGGTTCATGCCCAGTAGTTGCTCACCCGGACCAGGTGTCAAATCCAGGCACCCAAACGATGTCGAAACATACTGGCCGGTGAGTGGGCCCGATGAACATTGCGCCGAATCGGCGATTCCCGGTCGATCGTTGATGAAGTTATCGCCGGTCAAATCGTAGCCGGTGACAACGTTATACGGCCTGCCCGACCGAGCCACAATAAACGGATTGAAGCGCAGATTCCACGGTGCCGTGTAATTGCCCATCAAAAACACTTGGTGGCGCGAAACAAATCCCGCACGCCCATAGTCCTGGCTCAGGTTATAGGAGTTCGAAACTTCGCCGCCCGCCCCGTTTGTGTTCGCAGACGAGAAGTTATAGAAGCCGAACATACTGAACTTGGGTGAAAGACGCGCATTCACGTTTACGATCAGTTGATCCTGCTTGTATACCGCTTCAGGAAAGTACTGCTGGACAATCCCCAGCGATGGATTCGGCCGCGCTCCTGTTGTGCTGTTGTAGTAGGTTGTCCCCGGCAACGGCTGATACGCGTTGGAATCGCGCGTTACCACCTGGTGCACACCGAACGAATGAAGATATGTCACCGTTGCCGTTGTCGTCTTCGTCAGTTGCCGTTCGATGCTGCCGCCAAACTGATGGGTGTACGGTGCGTGAAAGCGCGGCGCAATCTCGACAATCGTGCTGTTGGCTGTCGACGCATAGGGCGCTGGCGGCAGGCATCCTGAAAAGTCGACACTCGTCAGGCTCGTTGCATTCAGGCATGTGGGTGATGTTGCGGTCACCTCCGTCTGACCGGAGTTGATACTCTGCTGCGTGGCCGCCAATATATTCGCAATCTGCACACGGTCGTAGAAGATTCCGTAACCGGCACGCACAACCGTCTTCGCCGGCTTATTGCCCTTGGCATCCAGGGCATAAGCCATAGCAACGCGAGGAGCCCAGTCGTTGTGGTCCGAAATGTGATTCTGCGTCTCCCAGCGCACGCCGCCCGAAAGGGTAAATCGCGGATTCACCTTCCAGTCGTCCTGCACAAAGAGCGCTCCATCGAACACGTTGGCTGCATAGTTCGTCCGACCCGCCGCCACGCTGAAACTTACAAGATCGCTGCCTACCGAGTTCAGATTCTGTCCCGCGGCAAGCTTGGCGAGCGCGTCCTGGTACCCGGCGAAGGAGAATGTCAGCGTGCCATTTCGATTGGAAGTCGATGTGTTCGCATCGCGATTATCGCGCAGCCATGCTCCGAACTTCACCGCGTGCCTGCCAACGCTCATCGTCGTAAAATTCTGCAGCTCGAAGTGCTCCTGGTGATCGTTCGATAATTGGCTCGCCGCGCCGCCCCCCGTGAAGTTTCCGCTCACGCGAATCGTCGGCAGGTTGCTCAGCGGGGTGTCGGTCTCCGTCGCCCGCCGATATTCAAAGCGCGTCTCATTCACCGTTCGATCGTTGATGATTTGCGAATCGCTCAATTGCAGCGCGTGCTCCTTCTCGTTGCTCGAGATCGATTGCGAAGGAAGCTGAGTGCTGCTGATATCTCCAGATTCGGCGTCGTAATGAAACTGGTAGCGCACTGTCAGCGTGTTCTTCTCACCCAGTTGCAAATCGATCCGCGGGGAAACGTTGACGTGATTGTGCGGATTCGCCTCGGAGCCCGAACAAATATTCGATCCTGCCGTGTACACGCCGTAACCGAAGTCGCAGGTGCCCACAACCGCAGGCGTAAAGTCGTACACCTGCTGGTCGTGGTTGTCTCGCTGTTCCACACTTAAAAAGAAGGACGCCTTCTTGCCCAACGCGCCGCTGACCGTACCGTTGTATTGGAAGCGGTTGTAGGGCGGAATACTCTTCACGAAGGGACTACCGGTATTGAAGCCGCTGTAATTGCCCATCGCGAAGACTTGCCCATGCAGTTTGTCCGTGCCGGGTTTGGTCAGAATCTCGATGCGTCCATATCCCAATCGATCGAACTCCGCCGAAAAAGGATTCTGGTTGATTCGGATTTCTCGAATCGCGGACTTAGGAGGCAACTGCCCGCCCGTGAAGCCATCAATGTAAATCTGTCCGCCATTCGGCCCCGCGGAAGGCCCGGCCAGAGCCTGTAGTTCGTTCGAAAGCTCATCCGGGTCGTCTGAGAGAGCATCAAGGTCTTTGCCTTTGATTACCACTGAATTGGCGTTACCGCCCGCTTCCACATTCACCGCAGGCGACTCGTCCGTCACCACCACATTCTGCTGTTCAGCTTGCACGGCCATGGAGATGTCGACGCGCTTCACCTGTCCCGCCGACACCGGAATTAGCGGCGACTGAAAAGGCGCAAACCCCGCAAATGAAACCTGCACATAGTAGGAGCCGGCCGCGAGCCCGCGCACTTCATACCCGCCGCTCCCATCCGCCTGCACCGCCTTCACAGGCACACCGTCTCGGTTCGCAATCGTAACCGTGGCGCCCGGTATCAAGGCACCAGTCTGGTCTGTCACTTTGCCGTGCACAGTCGATGTCGTCACTGCCGCAGAGGTTGTCTGCTCTGCTACAGGCGCCGTCTGCCCATTCGCCACAACAATCGATACAGCCCACAAGAGCCACCCGACTAAGACACAAATAATGCTATGAGATCGCAAAGACACCTCTCCCCTGCAGTCACCCAAAATGAATTGTGCTTGTTCCGCGGATCTACTGCGATTCCGCCTCCGCTCCGCCGGAACCCATACTCCAGTTCGCCAGCAGACTACGGCTTGCTTCCGGTGCTTCTAACAGTGGTTCCACGCCGGTCAATAGCGTGATCGCCGTAACATCTGCGGCTCCCGAAGTTGCCACCAGCATCACGGCGTCGCCCTTCTTCAGATCGGAGAAGTGAATCACCGGCGCCCGGTTCAACATCGACTGCATATCACCGCCGTTCCTTTGACCGTTCGCGGAGCCCATTCCTGCTCCACCGGCTTGACCGGGTCCGTTGCCCCATGCTCTAGGCGCCCCGCCGCCACCACTTCCCGGAGCGGCAACTGGAGTAGCTCCGCCAGATGTCGCTGCTGTCCCCTTAAGGCGCGCCGCCAGCATCCGAGCCATCATCTCCGGCAAAGCATGCATCTGTGCCTCCGGCGTCACGTGCACCGTCACCTGCTTCTTCGTCAATAGATCCTTGACGGAGAAGGTTGAAGCTGCTGTATCCAGTGAACCAATGGTTCCTGAAATATTTCTGAAACTGCCTGAAATCACTTCGGCCGCTTCGACCTCGGTCCCTTCGGCATTCTTCGTCCCACGTGCGCGCAGTTGGTCGCCCACTTGGATTGCGTCGATAGGCGCCGGCTGCGCCAGGTCGTAGCGCACTGAGGCAGGCGCATACCGCTTGAGAACCGTTGCCTTATTTGTGCGGACCTGGATAACCTTCAACGTCGACCCTGCGCCGCTGGTCAACACGACAACGCCGCTCGCAGCATCAATGCTCTTCACTAAACCGCCCACGCCGCTGCGCGCCCAATCTTCGCGATCCTGCTGCTGCCTCTTCGCAACATCCGCCTGCTTGATTGTCACAATCTGCGCCGCCTGCGGCACATCGCCCGTCGCGTTTGGATCGAGGCGCACGAGCACGCGATCACCCGTCTCCAGGTCGCTCAATTGGATCGTTTCAGCGTTACTCAAATCCTTTTGACCCGGCTCGACCCGCTTCAACACCGCCCCCGCGGGAACCTGGATCTGCCTCATATCGCCGTTGTCGGGTTTCACAGTCAAGACGTCGCCGGTCGTCGCCGTAATCGTCCCAACGAACCGCGTCGCTGCCACCGGAGTCTGTGCTCCCGCTATCGCAGCCGTAAGCCCCAACGCGAGTGCCGCAACCCAGCCTGCTCTCAATTGCATCCGTCCCATCGTTTCTGTCTCCAGGGCTTCGAAAAGCACTCCGCCCACGGAATGTCCTTTAATCTTCTATTGGGTAGACGAGAGAGGGGCCTAAAAGGTTGAACAGTCGTTTTGTCCTGGTAACTCCCAGTAAATTAACCCGGGGACGCCCCATCCGGCGAAATGGATGGATCAAGACGCGCCGGCCTTATACGAACGCCACCTGCCCCAGCACCACCGCCCGTTTTGCACCCGTCGCAGCTGGAACATTTCCGGGCAACCGATGCCAGGTCATCCACGCGAGCAGTGCAAAGGCCGCAGCCTCTTTCGCCGCAGCCGGCATGCCAAAGTCTTCAATTGTTGAAACCGAGCAGCCCATCGTCTCCAGCCGGCGCGCCAGCATCGCCATCAACGTTGCGTTCCGTGCACCGCCGCCCGAAACGATATAGTCCACGGGCGCGCCGCGCATCTTTCGCCGAACAAACTTTGCATAGCTCTCGGCAATGCTCTCTGCCGTCAAGGCCGTCGCCGTCGCCAGCGCATCTTCAGGACTTTTTGCGTGACGTCGGCATTCCTTCAAAAACCGTGCCGCATATTCACGTCCATACTGCTCGCGTCCTGCTGTCCGCGGCGGCTTCTGCGCAAAGTAGGCATCTTTCATAGCCCACTCCAGCACCTGCGTCAGCACCGCACCGCGCGCCGCGATCGCTCCGTTCCTGTCGTACTTCTTGCCGAACAACTCCTGGGCCAGCGCATCGATCACCATGTTCCCAGGCCCCGTATCGAAAGCGATCAGAACGTCGGCGCCACCGCCCGCGGGCATTGCGGTCATGTTTGCAATGCCGCCAATATTCTGAAGCACTCGCCCATGCTTCCGATCTGAGAACAGCACGTAATCCATCAGCGGAACCAGTGGTGCACCTTGTCCGCCCGCAACCATATCTGCCGGTCGAAAGTTTGAAACGACCGGGGCGCCTACTGCCGACGCGACCGCAGCAGCCTCCCCCAACTGCCAGGTACACGCGAAACTTGCTGCCGGCATATCTTTCCGGGCGCGCCTGGTGATAGAGCGTCTGTCCGTGACATCCCACCAGGTCAAACTTCATGCGATGCTTCTTCGCCGTTGCCGCAACGGCCTCGGCATACGCAAGGCCGAGCCGCCAATTCAAATGCGCCAGTTCCGCAGTCGAAGTGGAAGTAGCATTCATTGCCGCCAGAACACGCCTGCGCAACGCAGCAGGGTAGGGAAATGCTTCATGCGCAAGCAACGTCAGCCGCGGCGTTCGTCTCACGGGCTCGATCCGAACCACGGCCACGTCGATCCCATCCGCCGAAGTCCCGCTCATCACTCCCGCTACAACCATGTTGCTCAATTTCATGACGTCTCCGCCGGAGCCATTGCGCGCGGATCGATTGCATCGACTTGCGCAAGGGCAGCAACGCGCTCCCCAAACCGTTGAATGCGTGCCTTCAGCGCAGCCAGTTGTTTTGCCGTCAGCGCTCTCGATTCGCGGCCTCGATAAAGTCTCGCTTGTTTCCGCGATACATCTTTCGCACGCGTTAAAAGAAGTGTGCGAAACGCCGCCGATCGTTCCGCCTCGCCCACCAGCGCTTCGTAACTGCGCAGAATCAACTCTGCGCTATGGCAAATCAACATCAGATCCGTTCCCGCGTGCACCGCTGCAAGCGCTGCTTCATCCACCGGCATGAACTTCAGAATACCGCCCATCTCCAGATCGTCTGACACGATCAGGCCGCGATACCCAATGCGCTCGCGCAGTACTTTCTTGATCCAGAAGCTCGATGCGCTCGCAGGCCGATCGCCGCCCTTTTGATCGGGATAGGCCGCGTGGTTCACCATCACCATCGGCGCATCGCGGTGCAGCTCTTCGTAGACCCGCAGGTCCTCGCTCCACAATTGCTTCCCACGCCGAATCCGCGGCGTCACAAAATGCGAATCGAAGGTCCCCGCGCCAAGTCCAGGAAAATGTTTTAGGCATCCCGCCACGCCTTGGCGCTTCAGGCCTTCGAGAAACGGCCGCGCATAGGCAACTGTTTCCTCCCACGTCGCCCCCGCGCACCGCGATCCCATCACTGCTGCCGATTCAGGCAACCCCAGGTCCACCACCGGCGCCAGCGTCGTATTGAACCCGAACGCCTTTACCGCTTGCCCAATCAATTCGCCATGTTCCCTCGCCAAAGACAACTTCTTCGACTTCTCTGAAACCGTCGGGTGCCCCGGTCCGGGTCCCCGGCGATAGGTCTTCGTCGCGGGGTGGCGGTCCCACGCTTTTGGGGACCGGGGAGAATCGTCGCGCTCCGCCGCACCAACTGCCTGTGCTGAAGGCAACGGAGCCAGCGCATCGCGCAGCCGGTTCACCGTCCCGCCTTCCACATCGACACTCTGTACCGCATGGGGCACGCAAAATTCCGTTGCCGCCTCCAGCAACGTCCGCGTCTGCGCTGCGTCTCCAATGTTGCGCTTGAACAAGATGACGCCACCGGGCCGCACCAGCCTCAGCCAGGCGCTCTCCAACCCCGTCAATTCCATTCCGCCCAGCCCCACCACCAGCAGACTGCCTGCTGCCTGCCGCACCGTCGATGCCATTGGATCTCCCAACTTCTTCCGGCTAATGTCCCTGGTCCCTGGTCGTTAGTCCCTTGCCCTTCAACTCCTGCTGCAACTCTTCCAGCAGATTCAGCGCCTGCAGTGGCGTTAGCGCGTTCACATCCACGGCTTCAATCCGATCCACAATCCGTTGCGACAGCGGGGTGAAGATCGTCAGCTGCATTGGCTCTGCAACGGTCTCCGCCTGCACGCTCTGCCTCTCCTGCTTCTCGTGCTGCTTCAAGACATGCTTGGCCCGCTCAATCACGGCCGAAGGCAATCCCGCCAGCTTCGCCACATCGATGCCATAACTCTTGCTTGCGGCGCCCGGCTCAATTGTGTGCAGAAAGACAATTCCGCTGGCACTTTCCTTCACGCCCACGCGAAGGTTTCTCACTTTTTTCAGCTTCTCGGCCAGCAAGGTCAGCTCGTGATAGTGCGTCGCAAACAGGGTGCGTGCTTTCGTTTCAGCATGAAGAAACTCCACCGTCGCCCATGCCAGGCTCAGTCCATCAAACGTCGCCGTACCGCGTCCCATCTCGTCCAGCAAAATCAGCGATCGCTGCGTTGCCGTATTCAGGATAGTTGCGGTCTCGGTCATCTCCACCATGAATGTCGACCGGCCGCGCGCGACGTTATCGCTTGCGCCAATCCGGGTATAGATGCGGTCCGCTAATCCGAGCCGCAAGCTCTCTGCCGGGACAAAACATCCCATCTGCGCCATCAGCACCAGCATTGCCGCCTGCCGCAGATAGGTGCTCTTGCCGCCCATGTTGGGTCCGGTGATCAGCAACAGGCTCGGCCCGCCGTCCTCGGAGCTAAGAAAAAGGTCGTTGGCAATGAACCGTCCTTCGCGCGTCTCCTCCATCCAGCATTCAATAACAGGATGCCGGGCCTGCACGGCCTCCAATACCAGCTCATCCGTCAACCGCGGCCGCACATACCGCCTCTGCGAAGCCAGGTGCGCGAAGTTCGCCAGCAAATCCGCCTCGGCCACAATCGTCGAAGTCCGCCGAATCCTGCTCGCCGCTTCTAATACATTTTTCCGAAGATCCGAGAAGATTCTCCGTTCAATTTCGATTGACCGGTCATGCGCTGTCAGAATCTTGCGCTCGTACTCTTTCAATTCCGGCGTCGTAAAGCGTTCCGCATTCACCAGCGTTTGTTTGCGTTCGTAATCCGCAGGCGCCAGCGCCATGTTCGCTTTCGTAATCTCGATGTAGTACCCAAACACCGAGTTGTAGCGCACCTTCAGCGATCCGATCCCCGTCCTCTGCCGCTCGCGCTCTTCAATCGCCGCTATCTGCTGCCGGCCGGTCTGTCGAAATCGTCCGCAGCTCATCCAACTCCGCATCCACGCCCATCGCAATCACGCCGCCGTCGGCCAGCGTCAGCGGAGGTTCGTTGACCAGCGTCGCCTGAATCCTCGCCGTCACATCGGCCAAAGCATCCAGTCGTTCCGTCAACCCGCGCCACAGCGGAGCTCTCATGGCTTCGAGCGCACTCTTCAATCCCGGCAGCTGCGCCAGGCTTGCTCCCATCGCCCGCACATCGCGCGGGCCCGCAGAATCGAGGCTCAACCGCGCGAGCAACCGTTCCAGGTCGAGGATCCCCGCAAAGGCGCGCCGCACCTCTTCGCGCTTCAGCAGGTCCACGTGCGCCTCGCCCACGGCCTCATAGCGCGCCTCAATCTCCTCGCCGTTCACCAGAGGCCGAAGAATCGTCGTACGCAGCAGCCGCTTGCCCATCGGCGTCTGGCATGCATCCAGCGTGTGAAACAGCGTTGTCCGCGCATCCTGCCCGGCAAACAGCGGGTCCACTAATTCCAGGTTCCGCACCGTTACCTGGTCTAGCTCCAGAGCTGTCGAGTGCTCCTGGAACCGCAGCGAATCGATATGCAGCGCTTCGTTCTTCTGGGTTGTGCGTACATAGTGCAGCACTGCGCCGGCTGCGATCGCAGCGCACTCATGGCCTACCAGCCCGTATCCTTCCAGTGTGCGCACTTTCAACTGCCGCTCCACCAGCGGAACAGCGAAGTCGTGTGTCCACACCCAGTCCTCCACGCGCGTCCGTGCTGCTACTCGCTCCAACGCCGCTGGGCATCTCCGCACTTGCCGGCAGCAGTACCTCACTCGCGCCTGCCATTAGAATCGCGTCGGTCGCCTGCTGCCGCGCCGCTGGCCCACGAAACTCCGCCGTCCTGAATTCCCCAGTCGACACATCCAGCAGAGCAATTGCACAGACGGTCGGGTGCCCCATCCTGGCCGTCTCTTTTCGGCCAGGGTGGGAAACATCACCGCTTTCCTCAACGTATGCCGCCAGAAAATTGTTCTGCTCCTGCCCAAGCTGCGTGTCCAGCGCCGTGCCCGGCGACAACACACGTGTCACCTCGCGCCGGACAATCTTTTTTGTCAGCTTCGGGTCTTCCATCTGGTCGCAGATTGCGATCCGAAATCCCTTGCGCAGAAGGCGCGCCAAATATCCTTCCACGGCGTGATAGGGCACTCCGCACATCGGAACCTGTCGTTCCCGGTCGCGTGCGGTCAGCGTGAGCTGCAGCTCGCGGCTCGCCACCACCGCGTCGTCGTAGAACAGCTCGTAGAAATCTCCCATGCGGAAGAACAGCAGCGCATCCGGATTTTCTCCCTTAGCCGCTGACCACTGCCGCATGAAAGGAGTCAGCTCCGCAGGTTGTCGGAGTTACGCTTGTCGCAGATTGCTTCTCCGTGGCTAGTGAGTCACCACGCCGACCATTCATCGATTCCGTTACCGACGGCCACTCGGTTGGGAATACGTTGGCAGTGGAATCCATCCCTTCGCCGGTTTGGTGTTTTCACAATTCACGCTGCCGTCCGGCTTACAGGGTGTCCTGGAGTCAACAATTAGCCCAGATTTCCCGACCTCATTTTTCGGGGGGGGCCGAAACAAGTCGGAAGAAGGAATGGGATACCAGCGGACACAGCGCTGCCAGCCTCCCGTGACTTCGGCCCTGTCACAGTGGAGAACGTCTCCGATGTCGACTCGGTACATCCATGGCAAAAAGACTCCGCAGGGACGGATGGTTTTTCGTCCTTTTGGCGCCGGCGTGGTTCTTCTCCTGGTGAGCTTTCTCATCGGATGCCTCTTCGCCTGCCTCCTTCAGGACTTCATCAGCGACTATTACTCCGGCCCGGTGTCTGATCCGCCATTGTGATCCGTACGATGAAGCCGCAGTGCGGTCATCTTCGCGCCGCTTATGGAGAGAACGTCCGTTAGCAGAATCCTGGACCGTCAGATATCGACGCGCTACTCTATCCGCCCCAGCGCCTGGCGGGAATGCTCCCTTTGCGATGCTTCCTTGGGGGCCTGCGCACATCCTTTGGATGCATCAGCACGGCAGCTACCTTTTGGCCGCTCTTCTTGCATGGGATCTCTCGGCGCGAAATGCTCCATCCTGTGCGGTCTCCTGGTTGGCTTCATGCTCGCCAACAGTGAAGTCCTCGTTGTCTTTGCAATCCGTCCGAAATCGTTATCGGATTATGCTTGTTGGAGTTTGGTGTTTTCTTCGCGAGCGCTTCGTTCGCGTTGGGAGTTTTTGCTTTGCCTTCAGCCTACTGATCAAGCCACAAGTCGCTGGATTAATCTGGCTCTTTTTCCTTCTCGCGGGCTACCGTTATCGCAGACGCGCCTTACAAACGCTCTTAGTGATTGCCTGCCTCGGACTGCCGGTGGTTCTCTGGGTGTGGCAGTCTCCCCCATTGGATTCAGTGAACTTCATGCAAACCTGCGTCATTCTCCGTCCGCGGAGGCCTCGATGATCCCGGCCCCTCGAGCATGGACCCCATGAGCTGGCATCGACCTCCAGATCAGTCTTCAGTCGTTTCCGCGACGATCCGAATTTTTACAATGCTGCAAGCTATTTCGTGGTAGGCTCCTCTTGCTTCCTCTTTTGGACTACTGTCACTCTTCGCTCTCGCGCCTCGCTGACAACCGGAGCTACTTGGCGATTGCGTCCATCGCCCGCTGTCTCTGCTTCCGATCCATCACCACGTCTACGACACAAAGCTGCTTCTTCTAATGGTTCCAGCGCTAGCCCTGTTGTGGAAACGGAGCAATCGGGTTGCCTGGAGGCACTTGCGCTTACCGGGGCTACATTCGTTATGACTGGCGATGTGTCTCAAAGCTGCTCGTCCGCCTAATTCCCACTTTTCAAACTGTTCCAGGCGGGGCAGCTGACTGGACGTTGAGGGCACTCCATGTCTTTCCCGTGTTGCTGATCCTCCTCACCACCGGGGTCTTTTATCTATGGGCCGATACGCAAGCCGTTTTCCGACCCAGAGTTGACCGAGTCTCATCGGACGCAAACGGCTAGGAACATCGATTGGATTCGCAACAAATTGATACATGCTTTCCGACGGGCCAACGTCATTCGGAGCGAAGCAGCCTCAAGGATGAGGCTTACCTCTGATCTCTGTTGCCGTAGATGGCGAGGAAAGAAGCTGCTTTCCGGCACCCAAGTGACATGGCGACAAGCCTGACGACGGGATAAAATCGAGGATCACCAACCAATCCGTCTTGCTTTGCGCAATCTAACTTGGTGATTTGGATCACAGTATACTGGTGCGTAAGGCCTTAAGGTTGTGTACGGCATGCATCTTCTCTGGCTCCGAGTCGCCGCCGTCCTCTACGCGGCAGCAAGTGTCGCCATCTTCCCGGCCGTCCTCTACTCTGTGGACCGCTGGCGGCGTTGGTGCGTGCATCTCGGCGGCCTGGCTTTCTTCTTCCATTTCGTCTCAGCGGTTGAAATGCTCGCCGAGGCCCATCGGTTCGTCCCCGTCGGTGCCCGCGAAGTCGAATCGCTCCTGGGATTTGCCATCGCCGGACTCTTCTTCCTGGCCTGGTGGCTCTACGACGCCATTTCCCTCGGCGTTTTCGCCCTGCCCATCACCTTCTTTCTCGTTTTTGTGCCTTCGTTGGGATTGACACACTACGTCTTCCCGTCGCAGGGCGTTCGCACCAGCTGGCTCATCGCGCACATCTCAGCGCTGCTCGCGGCGTATGCCGCCCTTGGCTTCAGTCTCCTCGCTTCGGTCCTCTACCTCGTGCAGGAAAACCGCCTCAAAGCGAAGCGCAAAGTCGGCGAAGATTCCTGGTGGGTGCCCCTCGACTGGCTTCCGCCCCTCGACACCCTCGAGCGCCTCGCCCACGCCATGCTTCTCTTCGGCTTTCCATGCATGACCGTCGGCCTTGTCCTTGGAGCGGTCCTCGTCCAGGAAACCTCGCTCGGCGCGGCCTACTTCCTTGACCCCAAAGTCCTCGCCTCCTTTGTCCTTTGGGGCGTCTACATTCTTCTTCTCTTCCTGCGCCGCACCGTTGGATTGCGCGGGCGAAGGGCCGCCTACCTCTCCGGGGCAGTACTCGCCTCCATGATCATCGTCTGGGCCGCCAACCTGGTCAGCCATGTCCACAGGTTCGGTGCCCCATGACCCTTGCTCTCTACGGCATCAACCACAAAACCGCTCCCATCGATCTGCGCGAACGCGTTGCCATCTCGCCCACCGGCTTGCCGGAGGTGACTCGTGCCCTCGCCGCCGTTCCCGGAGTCGCCGAGTGCATGATCGTCTCCACCTGCAATCGCGTTGAGATGCTGGCCGTACTCAATTCTCCCAATCCGGATACACCCAACGCCGATGAAGCTAGCGCCGATCTAGCCGGCTTCCTCAATCGCCAATTCGGTCTCGATCCCGCACTCCTCGCGCCCCACCTCTATCGCCATACCGATCAGGACGCCGTGCGCCATCTCTTCCGCGTAGCCGCCAGCCTCGACTCCATGGTGGTCGGCGAGCCGCAGATTCTCGGCCAGGTCAAAGAGGCCTACGCCGTCGCGCGCACAGCGGGCACCATCGGCAGCGAACTCGAACACCTTCTGCAGGCAACCTTCGCCGCCGCCAAACGCGTGCGCACTGAAACCGAAATCGGCGCCAACTCCGTCTCCATCGCTTCGGTTGCCGTCGAACTCGCACGTAAAATCTTCGGCTCGCTTAACGGCCGCACCGTCTTCCTCGTCGGCGCCGGCAAAATGTCTGAGCTTGCCGCCCGCCACCTCGTCCAGCAGGGAGCAGGCGCCATCCTCGTCACCAACCGCACCCAGGAGCGTGCACGCCAGCTCGCCGAGCCCTTCAATGGCCGCGTCATCCCGTTCGACAAGCTCTACGAGGCTGCCAGCGAAGCCGACATCGTTATCAGCTCCACCGGTGCACCGCATCCCATCTTCCGCCGCGAACACGGGCAGACCTTCATGCATCGCCGCCGCAACCGGCCCATGTTCTTCATCGACATTGCCGTGCCCCGCGACGTCGACCCGGCCGTCAATCAGATCGAAGGCATCTTTGTTTACGACATCGACGATCTGCAGCAGGTCGCTGCCTCCCACATCGCCGAACGCGGCCGGCAAGCGGGAGACGCCGAAGCCCTTATCGCCGCCGAAGTTGACCGTTTCCACCGCCGCCGCCGCACCGTCAACGTGGCACCCCAGATCGTCAGCCTCCAGCAGCAGGCCGAAGAGCTGCGCCAGGCCGAACTCCGCCGCATGCACGCACGCCTCGGCACCCTCAACGCCGAGCAGCTCGCCGCCGTCGAAGCTCTTACTCGCGGCCTCGTCAACAAATTTCTCCACCCGCCCATGCAGGCGCTCAAACAGGCCGCGCGCGAAAACGACTCCGCTCGCGTCGAAGCTCTCTGCGAAACCTGGTCGCTGCCCACCGTCGCCGAAAACGCCACCGTCACCGAAATGCCCAGCCCCAGCGAAACAGCGGTAGAAGCCAAAAGCACCGAACGTGCACCCACTGCTGCAGGTCGCTCATGAACCTCCGCATCGGCAGTCGCGGATCGCAGCTCGCTCTCTGGCAGGCTAATCACATCGCGGCGCTCCTCCGCGCGGAACATCACGCTGTCGAGATTGAAATCATCAAGACTACCGGCGACCGTCTCCAGGAAGTCACCTTCGCGCAGGTCGGCTCCAAGGGCATGTTCACCAAAGAGATTGAAGAAGCTCTCGCCGCCGGCGCCATCGACCTCGCTGTTCACTCACTCAAAGACCTTCCGACGGAGCTGCCGGATGGCTTCGCTCTTGCCGCCACGCCCCCACGCGTCGATCCTCGCGACGTGTTCGTTTCTGCGAACTACCCCAACCTTGCCGCACTTCCGCAAGGAGCCAAAATCGGAACCAGCAGCCAGCGCCGCCGCGCACAGCTCAAAGCCCTCCGGCCCGACATCGAAGCCGTTGAATTTCGCGGCAACGTCGACACCCGCCTGCGCAAACTAGGCGAGGGCCAGGTGGACGCTATCCTTCTCGCCGCCGCCGGCCTTGATCGTCTTGAAAAAACCGATTGGATCCGCGAGCGCCTCGACCCCGAGAGTTTCTGCCCCGCTGCCGGCCAAGGCTCTCTCGGCATTGAAACCCGCAACGACGACCACACCACCATCGCTGCGCTCGCCTTTCTCGACGACGAGCACACTCGCTTCGCTGTCACTGCCGAGCGCGCTGCCCTCGCCGCACTGGGCGGAGGTTGCCAGGTCCCCATCGGCGTCCATTGCCGCATCCTTGCCGCATCGAAAGACGGAATGCTCAATGGCCTATGGGACGAAATCTTCGCCGTGGTCGCCGCTCCTGAAACCGGCCAGGCCGTACGTGTCACCCATCGCACACCGCGCGAAGGCAGCGACCCCATCGCCCTCGGCCAACTCGCCGCGCGCAAGCTCCTCGAAGCCGGCGCCGGACCCTTGCTTGAATCCACCAGCGCCTTCAAGCAGTAGCGCTCGCCACACACCTTCCGTATTCGCGATAAGCTTTTCGCGTCGCATCAGACCGCACAAAAATGGGTGCCCCTGGTCCCTCGCCTTTGGGGACCAGGGACATCAACGACCCAGCCACCTTCCGCATGCCTCGCCGACAATAGATAATTCAGACCAACAGCATGACCACTCAACCTCTCGCCAACCGCCGAATCCTTGTAACCCGCGGAGCCTCGCAGGCCTCCAAACTCTGTGACGGACTGCGGGACCTCGGCGCGCTGCCCGTCGAGGTCCCCGTCCTCGAAATCATCCCCCCCGCAACCTGGGAACCCCTCGATGGCGCGCTTCAGAATCTCGCCCAGTACGACTGGCTCCTGCTAACAAGCAGTAACGCGGTGCACTTCCTTACCGAACGCGCATCCGTGAACGGAATCTCCATTCAAAAATTCGCTCCGCAGAATGTGGCAGCCATCGGAGCGGCCACGGCCCAATCCGCCCGTGACGCTGGCTTCAATGTTTCGCTGGTTCCCGAATCCTACGTCGCCGAAGGCCTCGTCTCCGAATTGAAAGATAAGATCGCAGGCAAGCGAATCCTGCTGGCCCGTGCCGCCATCGCCCGCGACATCATCCCTGACGAGATGCGCGAGGCTGGAGCCATCATCGATGTCGTCGACGCTTATCAGAACGTTGTGCCCGAGAACGCCCCGCACCAACTCCGCCACGCCTATGCTCGCGGACTCGACGCCGCCACCTTCACCAGCTCCTCCAGCGTCACGCACCTCGCCCAGGCGGCCGAGGCCGGAGGCGTTCCGTTCCCCCTCAAGGGCGTGCGCGCCATCTCCATCGGTCCCATCACGTCGCAAACTCTGCGGGCCTTCAACTGGGAGCCCGCAGCCGCAGCCGATCCTCACGACATCCCCGGCCTCATCGCCGCCGTCACGCGTTGCCTGGGTAATCGATAGGGGTCAAGGTCGTCCGAATTGTCATTCTGAGAACCCGCACGCCTGGGGCCCCGTTCGCACAAGAGTGCGAAATGGGGTAAGCGGGGCGAAGAATCTGCTTTTCGCACGGCGTCAATCCGCACGCCATTGTGGTGCCCCATCCAAGCTCCCGGGGTCCCCGCGAACGGGTCGATGTTCGTGGGGTGGTCGAGGGTGGGAAAGCAATAATCTTGACCCAGGCGCCTTGTGCAACGTCTTGATTGCAACGAACCGGCGCAAGGAACGAGCCAACACCGCTAGCTATTCCAAGTCTTGTCTTCCGAGTGGCACAGCGTCTCCAGATTGCATTTGTCGCACTTCGGCGAGCGCGCAATGCACACCTGCCGTCCGTGATGAATCACCTGGTGCGAAAAGCTGATCCAGTGATCCTTGGGCAAAATCTCCATCAGCTCCTGCTCTACCTTCTGCGCCGTATCGCCCTTCGCGAGGTCTAGACGGTGCGCAATGCGGAACACGTGCGTGTCCACCACCACGCCCTCAGCTTTTCCGAAGCTGACCCCAAGCACCACGTTGGCCGTCTTGCGCGCCGCCCCTGGCACGGTTATCAATTCCGCCAGAGTCTCCGGCACTTTTCCGCCAAAATTCTTCACAATCGTCTCAGCCGCACCTTTGATCGACTTCGCCTTATTGCGAAAGAATCCCGTCGTCCTGATCAGTCCTTCAAGCTCCGGCAGCTTCGCCTTCATCATCGCTTCGGGAGTAGGGAAGCGCTTGAACAGCTCCGGCGTCACCATGTTCACGCGCACGTCGGTGCACTGCGCCGAAAGAATCGTCGCCACCAACAGCTCCCACGGCGAGCGATGCGTCAACGCGCACACCGCGTCCGGATACGCTTCGTCTAGCCCCTTCAGGATCGCCGCAATCCTTTCCGGCGCCAGATCGCCGCGCTGTGAGAGCTTCGTTTTGTTGTTCGTCGGCTTGGTAGCGGATTTCTTGGCGGCAGCTTTGCGAGCAGGTTTGGCAGGAGGGGTCATCTTCTTCTCGTTGAGACCTATGCTAACGCAACCTCGGAGTTCATCGCGTTACGACCAGGCTGGACAGAGCAGGCGCACCCCAGCCTGCAATTTGCCATGGTAAGCAAAATTGTGTACCATGAATGCGTGAAGAGTGCCGAGTTCAAGCGCTGGCTGGCAAAACAAGGCGCAACATTTATTCCAGGCAAAGGCTCCCATTTTCACGTTTTTATGAACAGTCACCGCTCGATACTTCCGATGCACAACAAGGAATTATCTACGGGAGTGCTGAATCAGATTAAGAAAGACCTTGGACTGAAAAAGGAAGGCGGGAAATAGAATGCAAGGTTATCCGGTCAATCTTCGCAAGGACGGCAAGTACCTTTTCGTGACGTTTCCCGACATTCCGGAGGCGTTCACACAGGGGCGGGATCGTGCCGAGGCATTGAAGGCTGCTAAGGACGTCCTAGAAACCGCAATCGATGTTTATTTTGAAGATCATCGCCCGGTTCCTCCCCCCTCTCGACCCAAGCGTGGTCAGGCGGTAGTGGAATTGCCGGTGAGCGTCGCAGCAAAAGTTCTTCTGTTGAATGAGATGTTGCGCCAGAAGGTTCGTCCCATCGATTTGGCGCGCCGCATCGGAACAACCAAGCAGGAAGTCAACCGCCTCACTGACCTGAAGCACGCGACCAAGATCGACCGCATTGACGCCGCTCTTCGCGCTTTGGGAAAGCGCCTCATCCTCGACGCCGCCTGATTTCTGTGCGTGGCTTTACTTCATATCGAAGAAGACCTTTGCCCCAAGGACTCCATCTCAACGTCGAGAATTCTGAGCACTTCTTCACGTTGAGCTGGAATCTGCGTCCGCGAGCTACAGCTTGCCTTCGAGCCAACCGCCCAGCTTCTCCACCGGCAACCGCACGCCAATAAAAAACTGCCCAAACAGCGCATACACGGCGCTCACTTCATCAAACCGCATCTCGTAGATTAGCTTCTTGAAGACCACCGGATCATCGGCGAACAAATCCACGCCCCACTCCCAGTCATCCATCCCAATCGATCCACTGATGATCTGCTTGACCCGGTCCCCGTAACGACGCCCAATCATCCCATGCTCGTGCATCATCCGCTGCCGCTCGGCAAACGGAACCGTGTACCAGTTCACCTGCTCCCCGCGCTTGCGGTCCATCGGATAGAAGCAGATGTACTTCGCTTCCGGCACAGCGGGCCACAACCGCGGCTTCATCGCCTCGGCCCCGCGCTGCAACGACTCCGCGATCGCCGCATCCCACTCCGGCGTGTGCGCCTCAAACCCCTTTGCGCTCGCAGCTTCATACGTCTTCCGGCTCGACTCGTACAGACCTAGTTCAACCACCGAAACATACGAGTGCTTCAGCTCCAGAAAATCAAAAAGGGAAGTCTGCGCGAGGTCGAGTTCCACCTGATTCAGTGCTTCCAGCGACTCGCGAAAGTGCACCAGGATCAGATCGCCCTTATGCCCAAGTTGCGAAAACAGGGCCGTCTGTACCGGTCCCTCTGTGCTGGGCTGCTCGAGGCTCCGCAGCGCGCTTACAAATGCATCGGCAATCTTCTGACGCTCGCCTTCGGGGCAGATCCGCCACTTCGCCCAGTCAAATCGAAAAAACTGGTGCAGTGCAAACGAGCCTTCCAGCGTCAATGGAACCGGAGGAAATTCAGCCAACTTCTTCACCTCTTGCCTGGGAGAAACACCCTAATCCTAACAAAGAGAGCCTCCCGATCTTTTATGCTTCCGGCACCTCGCCCAGGCCCTTGCCGTGCAGTCAACTCTGCCCCAAAGCAGCCCTATATACTTGAATCTGCCCCATGACCGAACGCATTCTTGCTGTCCTTGTCCAGTTCATCACGCACGTCATTGACATGGGCGGATACCTCGGCATTGCCGCACTCATGGGCATCGAATCCGCGTGCATCCCGCTCCCTTCCGAAATCATCATGCCGTTCGCGGGGTATCTGGTCTACCTGCATCGGTTCAACCTGGTTTGGGTTGCCACAGCAGGCGCCATCGGGTGCAACCTGGGCTCGGTCATCGCCTACTGGATCGGCGCGAAGGGTGGCCGCCCCCTGGTAGAGCGCTACGGCCGCTGGGTCCTGATGAGCAATCACGACCTGCATCGCATGACCTACTTCTTCAACCGCTACGGAGGCATCACAGTTCTGCTCGGGCGTCTGCTCCCCGTAGTGCGTACCTTCATCGCCTTCCCGGCAGGCATCGCCCGGATGCCGCAACTCCGCTTTCATCTCTATACCTTCATCGGTTCCTGGCCGTGGTGCTTTGTCCTCGCCTATGCCGGCATGAGGCTGGGCGAGAAGTGGCACACCGACCCGCGCTTCGAGCAGGCCTTTCACCGCTTTCATCTCGGGGTCGAAATCGCTTTGCTGGCTGCAATCGCATGGTTTGTCTGGTCGCACATCGGACGCCGGCGCCAGGCCGCCCAGGAAGAATGACTCGCGCCTCCGGGCGTACACTGATTCGTCTTCAATTTTCATTCAGCGGATCCGCTGTGAATCCGCGGCAACCAAACGGAAGGACAGGCAGAAACAATGGGAAATGAGCAACAGCAGGACGGCGTGAACAAAGAGACCGTCGAGAAGATCGCACCTGCAACCGGCAAGCTGGGCGTGATGGTGGTCGGCCTCGGCGCCGTCGCAACCACATTCATCGCTGGCGTCGAAGCCATCAGGCGAGGCATCGCCAAGCCCATCGGCTCTCTTACGCAAATGGGCACTATCCGCCTCGGCAAGCGCACCGACAACAAATCGCCGCTCATCAAGGACTTCGTTCCTCTCGCCGACTTGAAAGATGTCGTCTTCACCGGCTGGGACATCTTCGAGGACAACGTCTACGAATCAGCCGCGCACGCCAAGGTGCTCGACAAAGACCTCATCCAGGAACTGAAGCCGTATCTCGAAACCATCAAGCCGCTGCCCGCCGTTTTCGATCAGTACTACGTAAAGCGCCTCCATGGCACACACGTCAAGAAGGGCAAAAACAAGCGCGATCTCGCCGACCAGGTCCGCGCCGACATCCAGGCCTTCAAAAAGACCGTCGACCGCGTCGTCATGATCTGGTGTGGTTCAACCGAGATCTTCCTTGAGCCAACAGCCGTTCACCAGTCCATCGAGGCATTTGAGAAGGGCCTCGAAGACAGCGACATCGGCATCGCACCGTCGCAGATCTATGCGTATGCCGCCCTGAGCGAGGGCGTGCCTTTCGCCAACGGCGCTCCAAACCTCACCGTCGACACGCCCGCATTAATTGAGCTCTCGAAGAGGAATGCCGCGCCCATCTGCGGCAAGGACTTCAAAACCGGCCAGACTTTCATGAAGACCGTTCTCGCGCCGGCCTTCAAAGCCCGACTGCTCGGCGTTTCCGGCTGGTACTCGACCAACATTCTCGGCAACCGCGACGGTGAAGTCCTCGACGATCCGGAATCCTTCAAGACCAAGGAAGAGTCCAAACTCGGCTCCCTCGAATACATCTTCCAGCCCGAGCTTTACCCCGACCTCTACAAGGACATCTTCCACAAGGTTCGCATCAACTACTACCCGCCCCGCGGCGACAACAAAGAGGGATGGGACAACATCGACATCTTCGGCTGGCTTGGCTACCCGATGCAGATCAAGGTCGACTTCCTTTGCCGCGATTCGATCCTCGCTGCGCCCATCGCGCTCGACCTCGTCCTGTTTCTCGATTTGGCCAAGCGCTCTCCCGAGCTCCGCTCCATCGGCATTCAGGAGTGGCTCAGCTTCTATCTCAAATCCCCGCAGACGCGCGAAGGCCTCTATCCCGAGCATGACCTCTTCATTCAATCCATGAAGCTGAAGAACACGCTGCGCCACATCATGGGCGCCGACCTCATTACCCACTTGGGCCTCGAGTACTACGACTAGCCACCTTTGTGAGGCCACTGGCTTCTCAACGTTCATACGTCATGCTGTAGCCCAGGAACTTCCGCTCCCACGGTCGCGCCACTGCGCTCTTGGCCGCATTGACCTTCAACCTCAGCCTTTGCTCCAGAAACGCCGTGATCGATTGCCTGACCCTCTGTCCTGCCCGATCGCTTTGGACATAGATGTTGCAGTCGTCGGCGTATCGGCAGAAACGATGACCCCGTCGTTCCAGTTCGCGATCCAGATCGTCCAGCAGGATATTCGATAACAACGGGGAAAGAGGACTGCCCTGCGGCGTCCCTTCGCTCCGTGCATTCGCTATCCCACCTTCCATCAGTCCCGCTTCCAGATAGCGCCGGATCAGTTTCAACACACCGGGGTCTTTCACCTTGCGTCCCACTCGCGCCATAAGCACATCATGGTTCACTCGGTCGAAAAATTTCTCCAAGTCGAGGTCTACGGTCCATCGCCGACCCTCGGCAACATACCCTCGTGCGGCATTCACCGCCTGATGGGCGTTGCGTCCGGGACGAAAACCGTAGCTCGACTCCGAGAACCCGGGATCGAACAGAGGTTGCAGTATCTGATGAAGTGCCTGTTGGATCAGCCGATCCAGCGCACAAGGAATGCCCAGGATGCGTACCCCGCCTTGCGGCTTCGGTATCTCCACCCTGCGCACTGCCTGAGGCATGTATTCGCCCACCAACAGAGACTGCTTGATTTTCGGCCAGTGCGCCACAAGCCAGGGTTTCAACTCCAGAACCGTGAGCCCATCGACTCCCGGCGCTCCTTTGTTTTCCACCACCCGCTGGTAAGCACACAGCATGTTGCTGCGTTCCAGCGCAGCTTCCAAAAGTCCCTGCGCTGCTTCCGGTTTCGTTTCTCCACCAGTCGCCGTACGAGTCTCAGCACCAGACACGATCCTCGACAGGTTCCGCCCGTCTACCTCCGCGCCGGCCTTACTTGCGTAAGCTTCTGCTTCGTTGACTCGCATCGAGATCTGCTGTCCTACTCCCGTGTTTCACGTTTGGCCCTTCACTCCGCTCTCGCGAAGCTAATATGGCCGCTGCTGACTTCTGGTGGTTCATCCCAACGCCTCACGACGCCGGTAGCCCTGAGGCAAACCACCAGATCTCCCCGGGTATTACGCACTCACCTTCACGCTTATCTCTGTCGGATATACGCCGCAGCGTCCGTGCAAGTATCGGGCTTTGCATCCATTGGCCTGCTCACCCCACTGCGTCGCCTCTATCCGCTGGCTGTTCGTCAGAGCAGCGCTTTGCCTCCAGCTTCCTCCGGATCCCACCTCGCGATGAACACCCTTGCTGTTCGGCTAACACTTCCCCTTGCCGGGTGTGTAGAGGACTTACACCTCCTAGTGAGTGCGCCCTGCCGGGCGCACCAAGACAAAAGCCTCATCCGGAAGGATGGGGCTTTTCTCTTAGACTCCCGCGCTACCTCAAGCCGCACGAATCAGGGTGCCCCGGAAAGCAACGAACCACCTGACTTCGCGGTTCCAACGCAACATCCCATTCATTCAAACCCGCGTCCCTTCTGATATAAAGAGGCCACTCTGAAAGACCGCTCGAAAGGCTCCAAACCGATGAATCGAATTCACGGCGTACTACTTTCTCTTCTGGTCGCCTTGTCGCCCCTGTGGGCAGCCGATTGCGCCTCCCTTAAGAAGCTGCATCTTGAAAACACGGAGATCACCCTCGCGGAGTCCGTCACGACAGGCGCGCTTCAAATTTCAGGAGAGGAGCCCATGAGCGGCCTGCCGGCAATGTGCCGTGTCGCCGGGGTCCTTCGGCCCACAAGCGACTCAGAGATTCAATTTGAAGTTTGGATGCCCGCCAAGGGATGGAATGGCCGGTTGCTCGGCGTTGGCAATGGCGGCTTCGCCGGAGCCATCGGCTACCGGCAGTTTACCGCCTACTTAAAACGTGGTTTCGCCGTTGCCGGATCGGACGCAGGGCATCAAGCCGAGAACACCGATGCCACCTGGGCCTACGGACATCCTGAAAAAATCAAGGACTTCGGCTGGCGTGCTGTCCATCTCACCGCGGAGCGCGGCAAGCAAATCATCGCCGCCTATTATGGCAAACCGCAAGATCACGCATACTTCGACTCCTGTTCCGACGGCGGCCGCGAAGCCCTGATGGAGGCGCAGCGCTTTCCTGCTGACTACGACGGAATTCTTGCCGGCGCGCCTGCCAATGCCTGGTCCACCATGCTGGCTGCGGGCGTTGGAGCAATGCAGTCGCTCATGAACGATCCCCACTCCTACATCTCCGATTTGAAGCTGCCGGCGATTCAGAAGGCTGCACTCGAAGCGTGTGACGCGCAGGACGGGGTTAAAGACGGCGTGATTGCCAATCCCGAAAAATGCCGGTTCGACCCCGAGGTGCTCCTCTGTAAATCCGGAGACAACTCCGGCTGCCTCACACATCCCCAGCTTGAAACCCTCAAGAGTCTCTACGACGGCTCGAAAGACAACGAGGGCAAAACGATCTTTCCCGGCTTCACACCCGGCGATGAGACGAGCTGGAAACGGTGGGTAGTCGGCGAAGATCCGGGTGCTTCTCTCTCCGCGCAGTTTGTGCAGAACTATTTTCGTTATATGGTCGCCGATGATCCCAGGGCGAATCCGCTCACTGCCAACATCGATGAAACAGTTCAGCAATCGCAGAAGAAGATGGCCGGCGATCTGGACTCTACAAACGCCGATCTCAGCGCATTTGCCGCCCGGGGAGGGAAGTTGATCCTCTATCACGGGTGGAACGATCCCGCCATTTCGCCATGGAACACCATCGCCTATTACAAGCAGGTAACTGAAACCATGGGAGAGTCAAAAGTGGATTCATTCGTACGCCTCTACATGGTTCCAGGTATGGAACACTGCGCGGGCGGTCCCGGTGCAACTGCCTTTGGTCAACTTGGAATCGCGACGACCGCGGGTCCCGCCAACGGCGTGTTTGACGCCCTGCAGGTCTGGGTCGAGAAAGGTCAGCCGGACAGCACAGTGATTGCATCCAAGTCCGCACCCGGCCCCGGCGGCAGCATGAAAACGGTGATGACGAGGCCGCTCTGTGCCTATCCCTCGATTGCAACGTACAAAGGCTCCGGCGATACAAGCGATGCGGCAAACTTCGCGTGCACGAAACCCTGACCCCTGACCCCTTGGGATGAGCCAAAATGAAAAGCCCCATCTGCGCAGATGGGGCTTTTCATTTTGACGCAGGTGGTTACTTCGATTTCCCTGGCTGTGTGGCTACGATCATGCTCGAAATCTTGCTATAGGTCGCATCCGGCACAATGCCTTTGCTCTTCAACTGGGCCTTGTTCGCATAGGGACGGCCCGCGATGATCTTCTTCGAATAGACCTCGCCGACGCCCGGCAACGCCTTCAGTTGATCGGCCGTAGCCGTGTTGATGTCAACGAGCTTGCTGGCGGCTGCTGCAGCCGGTGCAGCCTTCGCGGCCGGCTTGGTCGGCGCGGCAACCGCAGGAAGAACACTGAGCAGAGTGCAGGCAGCTACGCCAAGCACAAGCGTTTGAAGACGACGAAATTTCATAACAGTCTCTCTTTCTTCACAAAAAATCAACAAAACTCGAACCCCGGTCGAAGCAGAACCAGACCGACAGGAGATCGAACCTAGGCGTTGTGTTTTCCAAGCAGCCCTTCGGCCATGCCGAGGAGACTGCCAAGGCCCCCCGATGACGTCGCGCCATCCGCACCAGCAGTCTGCTGGCCTCCGAGCACCTCATCTAGAATTCCCTGGAATTGCGGTGGAACTTTGGATTTGACCAGTTGAATTACGGCGTTCTCAGCATCCTGCGATAGTTCTGGGCTGAGGCCCTTCTGCTCCAATAACTGCGCAATTTCGCCCATACAGACTTGCTCTCCTTACAATTTGCGATCGATTCGGATGATCCAAAACTCAGCCGCAGGAAGGAACCCTTTCTGCGGCGCGTCTTGATCGCCACACCCGGAGGCGGACCCCAATAAGAAATCAATCCAAGTGCGGCCCGTTCAGCATACGGCAGGGCAGTGGAATGATGGCAAGTTAATTCTGCGACGCTCCTAGCGGTTCATGTGACGTTTCTTTATGACCCAGCGCGTCGTGATGATCCAGCACGCCAGCAGCGGCCGAGTTGGTCTGCTCTACCGGTACCGGTAACAGCAGTCGTGGCCGCTCGTGTTTGGCGACTCCTACAATGGGCTCGTGCTTCTCGCATTGAGAGCGATTGTCCTCGTCTTCGCCCTGCGCAAAGTCAAGGCTGCGGGCCCGCCAATTCTTCACTGACTCCTTTGGGTGAGGGTTCTTTCTTGCGCCGTTTCTTGGGATGCGATGCAGCAACTTTCTCCCGCGCCTTGTCGCTCATCAGCTTCAATGCCCGACCACCCACAATCACCTTCTCGTCAGTGGGAACCTCTTTGAATGGGTCATCGATATGTTCCGTGTCGATCAACTGTATCCAGGGGCGTCCGCTCGGCGAAGGCGGCAGCGTAAATTCCACACCTTCATGCGCGGCATTCACCAGCATTAGGAAGCTGTCGTCGACAATCCACTCGCCGTCATCATTTGACACCTGCAGCGTCTGTCCGTTCAGCAGAAGACCGATGGCCCGGCTCCACTCCGCACTCCATGCCTCATCCGACACTTCGTTGCCGTCGGGATTGCACCACGCCACATCCTTGACGACGCGCACCAGCGTGCCATCGCCCTTCTTCCGAATCTCACGATCCTGGAAAAACTTCCGCCGATGAAGGTTGGGATGGGCAAGCCGCAGCTTGATCAGCTTGCAGGTGAATTCGTGCAGCCGTTCTCTTGACTCGTCGAGAGCCCAGTCGTACCAGGTCAGTTCGTTGTCCTGGCAATAGCAGTTATTGTTGCCGCGCTGCGATCGCGCAAATTCATCTCCGCCCGTTAGCATCGGAACACCTTGTGACAACATCAACGTCGCCAGAAAGTTCCGAATCTGCCGCTCGCGCAGCTCATTGATCGCCGGATCGTCCGTCGGTCCCTCCACGCCCATATTCCACGAGTCGTTATTGTCTGAACCGTCCTTGTTGTCATCGCCGTTCGCTTCATTGTGCTTCTGGTTGTAGCTCACCAGATCGCACAGAGTGAAGCCATCGTGCGCGGTCACAAAATTGATACTTGCGTACGGCTTCCGTCCATCGAACTGATACAGATCGCTCGAGCCGGTCAGCCGGTATGCAAAGTCCGAGAGCTGTCCCCCATCGCCCTTCCAGAAGCGCCGTACCGTGTCGCGGTATTTGCCGTTCCACTCAGCCCACAAAACAGGGAACTGGCCCACCTGGTAGCCCCCGTCACCCACATCCCACGGCTCGGCAATCAGCTTAATCTCGGCGAGAGTTGGATCCTGGTGAATCGTGTCGAAGAACGACGACAGCCTGCTCACATCGTGCAGTTCGCGCGCCAGCGTTGCCGCCAGGTCGAACCGGAACCCGTCGACATGCATCTCCGTCACCCAGTACCGAAGCGAATCCATGATCATCTTCAGCACTTGCGGGTTGCGCACGTTCAGCGTATTTCCCGTCCCGGTGTAGTCCATGTAGAACTGCGGACTGTCCTCCACCAGTCGGTAGTACGTCGTATTGCATACGCCCTTCCAGCTCAACACCGGGCCCATGTGGTTTCCTTCGCAGGTATGGTTGTAGACCACGTCGAGAATCACTTCGATCCCAGCCGCGTGCAGGGCCTTCACCATTGCTTTGAATTCGCCTACCTGCCCGCCATGGTCCCCGCAAGCGCAATAACGCGACATCGGCGCAAAGTATCCGAGCGTGTTGTATCCCCAGTAGTCGCTCAGGCCCTTATCGACGAGGTGTCCTTCGTCGATAAAGTGATGAATGGGCAACAGCTCCACCGCCGTGATGCCCAGCTTCTTCAAATACTCGATGCTCGCGGGATGCGCAAGCCCCGCATACGTCCCGCGCAGGTTCTCCGGCACCCCGGGATTCCGCATGCTGAATCCCTTCACATGGACCTCGTAGATCACCGAGTCGGGCAGGGGAGTGTCGGGTGCGCAGTCGCCCTCCCAATCGAACCGCCCATCAATCACTACCGACTTCGGTACCCCGGCAGCGCTGTCTTGCGTGTCCATCTTTAATGGATCGCCGCTCGCCAGATCGTATGGGAAGATCGGAGCCTTCCAATCCACCGCGCCCGAGATCGCCTTCGCATACGGGTCTACAAGCAGCTTGTTGAAGTTGAATCGGTGCCCCTTCTCCGGATCCCACGGGCCATCGACGCGGTATCCATACAACTGGCCTGGCTTGATGTCGCGCACCAGCCCATGCCACACAAAGGCTGTGCGTTCGCGCAGCGTGACACAATCAGTCTGGTTTCCGGCCTCATCGAACAAGCAGACCTCTACCCGGGTAGCGCCTTCTGAAAAGAGAGCAAAGTTAGTTCCAATTTTTCGGGGAGTGGCGCCCAGCGGATAGGGCTTTCCTGGCAGCAACGTTCGGCTCATATCCGATACGATGCGCCTTCTGGTTGATTTTGTTGTATTTATTCACGATTAATGCTCGTTCGGCACGCGATGTATCCGAACCCCGATCGAGTACCATCCTGAGTACGAGGTCGACCGTTCCCATGGCGACAAATGCAGCGCTCTGCGGATCCGTGATGGTCCTCATCCAGTTCGATGTCTGCGAAGAATTGCGGCTCGACCTGTTGCAGCAGTCCGTGAACGCGCGCACCGTGCCCCAACCCAGCATGAAGCACGCCGCGCCCTCCTACGTCCGTTACCAGCGTCCACCCGTCGTCGGCCCGCTTGAAGCACTCGAGCTCGAAAGCGGCGAGCGCCTCGAAGGCGAGGTAAAGTACTACGATTACGGCGTTGCCAGCGTTCTTTATCAGCTTCCTTTCTCAGGCGATTGGGAAAGCCTCGTGAACCTGGCCAGCCGCTGGGTTTGGGATATCGACTTCGCCTCGCGTGTTGAACCCATCGTGCGCCAGAAGCTTGAGCGCGTCGCCAGTGCCATGGTCAAGCCCTATAGGCGCTGGCTGAGCGAGGACTACTTCATCTTTCATCTACGCGAAGCCGAAGGCTCTCCCAATGCAGTCGATCTCACGCGCGAACATGCCCTCGAGATTGCGCAGGTCGTGCGCGGCGACCGCCTTCTACTCTCCGACGGCGAGATTCGCGAAGTGCTGCAATCGCAAATCTCGTACTATGCCGGCGATGTGGCGGTCGTTGGATGGAATGCCGCCTTCCTCTACGACAGCACCGCCGGCGCTGAAACATCCATCCAGCTTCTGGAGTACGCCAACTCGCAGCTCCTCGAGTTCCGCCACTACGACGAACTGCTCACGGATATCCTCGATAGCGTCTACGATCTATTGGGAAAGAAAACCGGCTTTTTCGCACGTTGGGGATTGGTACAGTCAGCGCGAAGCCTGCACACCGTACTGCTCGATGTGGCCGAGCTTACCGAGCGCGCTGACAACGCAATTAAATTCCTGAGCGATATGTTCGCCGCGCGCCTTTACAAACTGGCCGCCGGCAAAGTTGGCGTGCATGACTATAAGGATCTTGTCGCGCAAAAACTTAAAACCGCCGACGACCTGCACCACGACATGGTCGAGCAGTTTAATCAGAGCCGCGCCTTCTTCCTCGAAGCCACAGTCGTCTTGATCCTTCTGATCGAACTGTTCTTCTTGTTTAAGGGCAAACCGTTCTAGGGGCAACCCGTTCTAGTGTGGCGTCTCAGAAGTTCGTTCGTGCATTGCTGCATGGTTTTGTGTCGGGGCACGACTTCAGTCGTGCCGCAAAGACTGCAAAGTCAAATGGGCTTTAGCCCCTGAAGCTCCCACAAGAGTGGCCTTGATAGGGCACGAGGTCTCGATCTTGAGACCTGGGAAGAACATTCCGTTCAATCTCCACGCGAATCATCTTCCAGTCAGGGTTCCATTGGCCGCATCGGCTGAATCCGAGTCACACGCGGCGCCCGATAGCTCAATGCCGCATGAGCGGAACTGGGATGGCGGACTTTGGAGGCGCGACCTTCAGAACGCATCCGCAGGTCGGCTTCACTCCAGGTTGGAAGCGCACTCTCCGGCTGCACCCAATGCACAACAGACGCCTCATCGCACCATTCCAGCAGGCGAGGCATTGCCGCCTTATGGGCGCCCGAGGTCATGAAGCGCCGCATGCTCTCCTCGCTATCCCATAGGGTCATGGTCCAGAAAGTCCAGCTTTGGTCAGGAAGAAGTGCGCCATTCAGAAATCCAAGCGAAGCCCTCACCTGGCGCTGCGAGCGGATCGCGTACAGGAAGAAAAACGGCAAAAAACGAACCGACCGAATCCGGAGGCGCGTAATGCTCACATGCGGCATGCTTATCCCTCCAGCTTTTGCTTAACGGTCTTGCGGACTCTTCCCACATGTCAGATCGCATCGCATCCCAGCGCGAATCTCAGTGCCGCGCATACCTCTCTCATACGCTGCGGACTCAGGTTCGCGACGCGCTTGCCTAGCCGATGTTGGGCAACAGTCACTGTATTGTGGAGATTCACGGCGCAAGGCCCTTTCATCCCGTCTCTTTGATCCAGGACGACCTGCGAGGGAACATCACGTATCGCAGATGTAATAGGGGCCACCGTTACGCTAGCAAGATAAGAAATCGCAGTCCCACGCGTCAGTACTACCACAGGCCTCTTTTTATCCGCGGGAGCGAAATCGAGAAGCCGAATATCGCCGCGGGCTATTTCTCCGGCCACACGGCCTCCTTCTCCCAGACTAACTCGTCAGGATTCTGCGGCTGCTTTTGGTAACCCTCGCGATCCCGGTCCTCTTTTGTCCGAAGTTCTATGCGGTCCAAATGCTCGCGGAGGGCGTCGCGGACCAGCGCAGACCTGTTCAGTTTCAACCTTTTCGCGGCCTTGTCTGCCGCCATCAATAGCTCTTTATCTAACACAACCTGGATGGTTTCCATTGTGGACTTCGATCCACAGTATACTCCACACCCACATACGGGCAACTATGCCGCCAACACCTCGGCAAGCCGCCGCACCGTCAGTACCGTAATATCGTCTTCCTGGCCAAACTCCTTCGCCGCGTCGGCGATGTAAAACGCCGATTGATTGCTCAGGTTGTGAACGCGGTCGAACCCAAACAGTTCACCCGAAGGTTTGCGCGCCTCAACCACTCCATCGGAAAGCAGCAGCAGGCGGTCGCCGGGGTGCAGGTACAGCCGCACTTCGTCGTAGTGCACATCCGGAATTGCGCCCAGCGGCAACCCTCCCGGTAAAGCAATTTCCTGGCTATTCAGATAAGGGAAGGGGTGGCCTGCGCTCGACATCACGAGCTCGCCATCTTTGCCGAACCATATCGCCTGGCACGTCGTCAGGCTTTCGCTTCCGCTGAGAACCCGATTCAGCGATTCGAGAATCTTCGCAGGACTTCGTTCTGGAATGCGCCGCAGAGCGCCCATCAGCATCGACACATTCATCGCCGCCTGCAGACCATGGCCAGCCACATCGCCAATCACCACCAGCAGGCTGCCGTCGCTTCCCGGCTGAATATGGAAGAAGTCGCCGCCCACCTCGGTCGCCGGCTGATAAACCGAGTCCACTTCATATCCCGGCGTGTCCACCCGCTCCAGAGGAATCATCAGCTCCTGTACGCTGCGCGCCGCCGCGAGTTCGCTCTTGGCATGTTCCCGGTCATGCTGGATGCGCAGGAAACGAACGAAGATGATCAGCACAATCGCCAGCAGTCCCGTGAAGTCCGCAATCGATGCGAAATGAATCGGCACCGGTCCCGCCTGGATCGTCAGCGGCGATCGATACGGATGCCCCGAGGAGTCGCTCAACAGGCTCGTCATGATCGGCTCAGCAATGCCGATGATCGTCAGAACCAGAGGAATCAGAAGCAGGCCCGCTTCAAAATTGCGCCGGATGGTCGCGGCAATCAGCGTGACGAAAATGAAGAGCGACCAGCCCACCATCCACAGAAAACTTCCCAGGTAGATGAAAATGAGCGTCGACACGATCACAAATCCGTGTCCGCCCAGCAGAAGAACACCGGGGCCAACCCCTGCCAGAACCGGCGCCGTCCAGCGCAGCGCCTTCATCGTCCATCGCTTGCGCAGCGACAGGAACGAGATCATGAACTCAAAGTAGAGATAGGCCGAGATCGCAACCAGCTGCAGAAGCACTCCCGCATACCAGAGCTGGTCCAGATGCCCCAGGCTTCCCGCCAGGTCCACAAAGCCAATGGGCGCCTGCAGCAGCTCATGAAGAGCGAGCCACAGATACTCCACGTGTCCTCGCTGCGTGAAGTAGAGCGCCAGCAGGAATACCGACAAAACCGTCAGCAGAATCGCATTCACCAGCCTCGGCAACCGCTCAAAGAGGTTGTGCATGAACCAGAGATCCCAGACGCGCTGCAGATCTTCGGGACTCCCCAGCCGGAACGTGCGCCGCGCAAAGAAGCTCGTGTACGCGTAGTACCCAACGGGGATATAGATCGTGCGCACCGCGATGGTGAGATTTGTTTCATCCGGAGCCAGTTCGATACGGTACAAACGCGAAATTTCCTGGTAACGAAACGTCGCATCGCCGTGAGGCCCTTCAGGGCGAATCAGTTTCCCGTTCACAAAAACATCCAGGCCAGGGCTGGACTCGCCAAGAACGATATTTGTGTTCTGCGTAACCGGCAGCTCAATCAGCAAGGCAACGGGTCCGTGGTTCGGCGCCAGCTTTACATGCTCGCGAAACCAAGCGAACGGTCTTTTGTGCCCCGGTGGCAGGTTCTCCGGGACATCGAGGGCATCGGGGTTGTCCGTCTTCCGGTGATCCTCGTCCGGCACATCGGCAATTGAACTCTTCGCATCCCTGACTTCCCATGCGGAGTCGTCGAATCCAGGCTCGGCGGCAGCGGGGTTGGCCGTTACACCCACCCGCCAGTTCTTATCCAGAACCAGCGGCGAACCCAGTTTGGTGGCGTCAATCGAGACATCCGCGATATGCGGAGCATTGGGCGCGACCGGGCGGGCATGTTCGTGCGGCGCCAGAATCGCCCCCAGGGGCCCCTTCGAGGCGCCTTGAGCCGCGACCTGCACCACTCCACACACAGCCAGCAAGGCCACTGTGAGTACCCCACGCACCACGGAACTTCCCCTTTCTACGTGACCTACACTCTAATTCACGTAGAACGCCCGTCCAATAGTGTGTTCGTCGAGGGGTATCCTGTATGCAGCGGGTGGGCAAAATACCCGGTTCTGGAACATACAGATCAGTCCACCGATTTTCTCTTTCGTTTCGCTGCCAACCGGCCCCATACTAGCGTCTAATTGGTTAAGGCAAGCTCCCGAACGGCGGTCGTGCGGGCGGAGGAATGATCATGAGAGCAGCATTCAAAGGGCTCAACTCGGGCATACTGGCCGGGCTGGCATTGGCGCTAGCCACCACATTGGGCGCACAATCCACTTCTCCAACCGTCCCTGCAACCACGCCGACTGCGTCTGATCCGTCGGCTGCGCAGACGCCTGGCGCCAACGGCTCCGCCAGCCCTGGAACCGGCTCGCAGCAGGACACCCCTTCGGCAACTCAGCCCGCTCCCGGCACAACACCCGTTGCCGGAGACACGCCGCCCGCAGCTCCGTCCGATACAACCGCCAAGCAGGATAAGAACGACAAAAAGGACAAGAAGGATAAGGCCTCGAAGAACGATCCTGAACCCGGCACCTCCCCCGTGAAGGGCGATGTAGCCGCTAAAGACGTCGATCCTGAGAAAGTCGTTCCGGTCGGCGGGGAAATGATCAAGGTGAAGCCGGGCAGTATTGAGGACGTCAATGCCGTGGGTAATCGCGAGATCGGCGGCCGTGGCATGGGCAACTGGTACTCAACCGATTCCGAGATCAAGATGGGCAAGAGCTACGCCGACGAGATTGAGAAGAGCACCCGCATGATCACCGATCCGGTGGTCACCGAATACGTCAATCGCATCGGCCAGAACATCGTAAAGAACTCCGACTGCAAAGTCCCGTTCACCATCAAGGTTATCGATTCGGATGAAATCAACGCCATGGCCCTGCCTGGCGGCTTCTTCTACGTCAACTCAGGCCTGATCCTCAACGCCGATGAAGAGGCCGAGATCGCCGGCGTCATGGCTCACGAGATCGCCCACGTCTGCGCTCACCATGCTGCCCGCGAAATGACCCGCATGAACTATGCGCAGCTCGGCACGATTCCCCTCATCATGCTCACCGGCTACAGCTGGACAGGCTACGGAATCTACGAGGCCGCTCAACTCGCCGTGCCCATGACCTTCCTCATGTTCTCGCGCGAGTTCGAGTCCCAGGCTGATTATCTCGGCGTCCAGTACATGTACCGCTCAGGCTACGATCCCCAGGCCTTCATTACCTTCTTCGAGAAGATCCAGGCTCTCGAGAAACGCAAGCCTGGCCTGGTCTCCAAGGCATTCTCCGATCATCCGCAGACCCCCGACCGGATTCTTCACTCGCAGGAAGAGATTGCCCGCATCCTGCCCGCCAGAGACGAATACACGGTCACGACATCGGAATTCAACGATGTGAAAGCGCGCCTCGCACGCATCGAAAACAAGCGCCGCCTCCTCGACAACAAAGACGGCAAAAAGCCCTCCCTGCGTCGGGCCAGTACCAATCCCGACGACAGCAAGTCTGGCTCCACGGGCGATGACCGGCCTACCCTGCACCGCCGCGAAGACCAGAACTGAAGAACCCCCTCGGGGAAGGGCCAGGCATCGCCTGCCGCCCTCCCCCCTTGCAATTTAGTCCCGCGTTTTCCACAGCATCGGACCTCTCCTCCTTCTTTGATCCGAACCATCCGGTTCAACCATACAAGCTCTTGTGGCCACAGCAGTTGCCCCTCCAACCCGAGGGGCTTGCCCTCCCTCCCCCGGCTTCCGGCACGAACCCTATCCTTCCGGAAAGCCCACAAAGGAACTACAACTTCCTGAAAAACCTTGAAGTCGCAGGCGAAACCGCGATATATACAGGAGTACCGGTACCCCTGCCGGAATTCATCCCTGGGGCTTTTGCCTGACGGGGAGGGTATGATGCGCAACATTGCTGCCCGTTCCAATCTGCTTGTTCCTGAAGTCCGCGAAGTCATGGATATCCGTCAGGCCTCGGACTACCTTGGAGTTTCTCCCGATACCCTCTACAAATACGCGTCGGAAGGCTTCGTGCCCGCGTTCAAGCTGGGGAATCGCTGGCGCTTCAAGCGCTCGCGCCTCGATGAGTGGATGGACCGCCAGTCCGATCTCCAGTCCGTCAGCCCGGAACTCGATCCCCAGGCCAAGAAGCCCGTCCGCCCCGCAATTTAAGCCGGCTTGTAAGACTGCCGTCTGGAGTGCTCTGCGGGTTTGACTTCACGCCTGATATATAGCATGATAGGTATCAAGCGGAGGTCGCCCATGGCAGAGACTCGCAAAGCGCGTGTTTTCATGACTGGTCGCAGTCAGGCAGTCCGCATTCCAGCTGAATTCCGTTTCAATGCGGATGAAGTATATGTGCGCCGGGATGTACAGACTGGAGATCTGATCCTTTCCCAATCACCCTCCAGTTGGGACGAGATATTTGCCGCGCTCGACGCCGCACAATTCCCTCCCGAGTTCATGGCCGACCGCAAGCAAGGCACCGCTGAAGATCGCGAACCTCTGTGATCAAGCTCTACCTGCTCGATACCAATACCGTAAGCTACATTCTCAAAGGCATGTCTCCGGTAGCCCGCGCTCAGCTCGCGAATCTGGGCTCCAATGAAGCGGCTTGTGTTTCCTGCATCACTGAGGCTGAGCTCTGGTATGGCCTCACTCGCGTGGGCGCCGGAGAGCAACGCTGCAACGCCCTTCGCTCTTTTCTAGGACGAATGCAGGTGCTTCCCTGGGGCAGGGAAGAAGCTCGAGCTTATGGCATTTTCCGTTCGAAACAGGAAGCCATCGGCCGGCCACTCGGGCCCCTCGACACCCAAATCGCCGCTCATGCAATTGCAGTCGGCGCCATCCTCGTGAGTAACGACGCAGGATTCAAGCATGCGGTTGGCCTGGCAGGACTGTGCAACTGGGTTACTGACATGCACCGCTGAATCCTTCCGTCCAAATTCCTATCATCGTTGCCAGCCTGCCCTCTGGTTTATCCTTTCCCGAATGGACCATAACCGCCGACTCGGTCAGCTGCGCCGCCGCATCACGCGCGCCGGACTACACGGGCTCCTCGTCACGCATCTTCCCGATGTCCGCTATCTCTCCGGCTTCACCGGCTCCAGCGCTGCTCTTGCTGTCACCAGGCGCGCAGCCCGCCTCTTCACCGATGGCCGCTATACCACCCAGGCCGCCGAAGAAGTCAAAGCTGCCCGCGTCCAGATCGTCTCAAGTTCGCCCGCCGTCAATGCCGTGCAGTGGCTCGCCGCCCAGCCCAACACCCAATTTGTCGGATTTGATCCCGCACTCACCTCGGTCTCCGATCATGCGCGCTTCCGCAGCAGTCTTCCGTCGCAACTGCGCCGCGCGTTTCTCACTCCTCTGGCATCCCCCCTTGTCGAGCCTCTGCGCTGGGTCAAGGACGAGGACGAGCTCGCCATCATCCATGAAGCCGCCCTGCTCGGCTGCAAACTCTTCGAACACATGCTTGGATTCCTCCGTCCCGGCCTCGCCGAGTTCGAGGTTGCTGCCGAGCTCGAATACCAGGCCCGCCTCCTCGGTGCCGAAGGCATGTCCTTTGAAACCATCGTCGCCTCCGGCCCCCGCTCCGCGCTTCCGCATGGGCGCGCCACAAAGAGCCTCCTGCCCCGCAGAGGCTTTCTTACCCTCGACTTCGGTATAATCCGGGAGGGTTACTGCTCCGATATGACGCGCACCGTGCACCTCGGAAAACCCGGTGCCAAAGAGCGCGATACCTATCAGGCAGTGCTCGAAGCTCAGGAATCGGCCGTTGCTGCAGTCATCGGCGGAGCCCGTTGCGGAGATGTCGATGAGGCCGCCCGCTCCGTCTTGCGTAATGCCGGCCTTGCCGACGCATTCTCCCATTCCACCGGGCACGGCGTTGGTTTGGAGATTCACGAATCGCCCCGCATCGGGGCCGGACAACCGGCCCGCCTGTTGCCGGGGATGGTCATCACCATTGAACCCGGGGTCTATCTTCCCGGCCAGTTCGGCGTTCGGATCGAGGACATGGTTGCCGTCACCCGCTCCGGAGGGCAAGTGCTGACCCCCGCACCTAAAGCCCTCATCGAACTGTGATTCAACCCTGAACGACTTTATTGGCGAGAGACAAGGAACGAATGAAACCTCAAGATATCCAGGATCTGAAAGAGCTGATCGAGTTCCTGAAACAATATCAGGTCGCTGAGTTCGACCTCGATCGCGGCGACCTCAAGATTCGGCTCAAATTCACGCAGCCGGAGACCACTTCGCTGCAGCTCTCTGACTTGGCACGCGCCCTTGCGTCTGCTCCTCAGGCTGCCGTGCCGCCCGCGCACGTTGCTGCGCCGGCCACGTCCGCTGCTTCTGCTGCGCCGGCCGTTCCAGCTGCCCCGGTTGAAGAACTCCACATCGTCAAATCGCCCATCGTCGGCACCTTCTATGGCTCACCCTCGCCGGGAGCTTCCTCCTTTGTCTCGCCCGGCGATCATGTCGACAAGGGCCAGGTCATCGGCATCGTCGAAGCCATGAAGCTTATGAACGAAATCGAGTCTGATGTCGCCGGCGAAGTGGTTAAGTGCCTCGTCACCAACGGCCAGCCGATCGAGTTCGGCCAACCTCTCTTTTCCATTCGACAGCGGAGCTAGAGGAATTAGCAGCGCAAGCGGAGCTGGCCCGGTTAGCGAAGCTAGGAAGTCACCAACCGCGCCCGTCTTTACTAACACCGCTGGCGCCGCTAACTCAGCTAACATCGCTTCTCTAACGCATTCACTTAGTAGCTACTCAAAAGGGTCATGCATGTTTCATAAAGTCCTGGTTGCCAATCGCGGCGAAATTGCACTGCGGGTGCTCAATGCCTGCCGCGAACTCGGCATTCGCACGGTCGCCATCTATAGCGAAGCCGATCGCAACTCCCTTCATGTCCGCTTTGCCGATGAGGCCATATGCATCGGGCCGCCCCGCCCCGCCGACAGCTATCTGAACGTTCCGGCCGTCATCTCCGCGGCTGAAATCGCTAACGTCGACGCGATCCACCCCGGCTACGGACTGTTGAGTGAGAACGCCAACTTCGCTGAAGTCTGCCGTGCCTCCAACATCAAGTTCATCGGACCGCCGCCCGAAGTTACCCGCCTCATGGGAGAAAAAGAAAAGGCGCGCCAGGCCATGAAGGAGGCAAAGGTTCCGATTCTCCCCGGTTCCGACGGCGTGATCGCCGATGCCGACGAAGCACTTGCCATCGCTAAGAAAATCGGCTACCCCGTCATACTCAAAGCCAAGGCCGGCGGCGGAGGCCGCGGCATGCGCATCGTCCGCACCGACGAAGAACTCCCCAACCTCTTCCATGCGGCCAACACAGAGGCGGCCAACGCCTTCGGCAATGGCGAGCTCTACATGGAAAAATTCATTGAGCAGCCGCGCCACATCGAGTTCCAGATTCTCGCTGACGAGCATGGCAACGTTGTCTCGCTCTTTGAGCGCGAGTGCTCCATTCAACGCCGCCATCAAAAGCTCATCGAAGAGGCTCCGTCACTTCAGGTCACGCCTGCCATGCGCGCCGAGATTGGCGCGACCCTGGTCCGCTGCCTCTCCCACATCGGCTATCAGAACGCCGGTACCGTCGAGTTCCTGATGGACGAAGACGGCAAGCTCTACTTCATCGAGATGAACACCCGCATTCAGGTCGAACACCCGGTCACCGAATTCATCACCGGTATCGACCTCGTCAAAGCGCAACTTCGCATTGCCTCGGGCGAACGCCTCGACACAATCCTGCCTGCCAAACTCGAAATCCGCGGCCACGCGATCGAGTGCCGCATCAACGCCGAGCACCCGCGCAAGTTCACTCCATCTGCCGGCAAGATCACGGCGTTCAACGTTCCCGGGGGCAACGGCATTCGCGTCGATACGGCGCAGTACGCTGAAGGCGTCGTCCCGCCTTACTACGACTCGCTCATCGCCAAGCTCATCTGCCACGGCATCGACCGCGCCGAAGCCATTGCGCGCATGGAGCGAGCCCTCAGCCAGTTCGTGGTGCAGGGAATCGAGACGTCAATCTCTCTCCATCAATCCATCTTCCGCGACGAAGACTTCCGCAACGGCAACTTCGACACCAAGTTCATGGAGCGCTTCCTGGCCAAACAATCCGAGTGAATTCCAGCATCTGATGGGCGGCTTGTAGTTGAGGCTACCATGGGGTCGTTCGCGGTTGTAGTAGTCGATCCATGGCTGCAGGTGAGCGTCTCTTTGCTCCGAGTCGGTCCAGTGTTTGGCGTAGGCCCATTCGCGCAGGGCGGTCTGGATGAAGCGCTCGGCCTTGCCGTTGGTTCTGGGCGTGTAGGGTCTGGTGCGGCGGTGTTTGATGCTGCATGTTCTGGCAAGCTGGCGGAACAGGTTGTGAGCGGTAGCTGGAGCCGTTGTCGGTCAGCAGGGCGCGCACGCCGATGCCGTGGCGTGGCGAAGAACTCGACGGCCGAGTGCAGGAAGCCGATGGTGGTTTCGGCCTTCTGATCGGGCAGCATCTGGGTAAAGGCCATGCGCGAGTGGTCGTCGACGGCCACATGCAGAGCCAGGAAGCCGGGATGTTGCGCTTGCCGCGCAGCCGTCCATCGCCGCGCAGGCTGACCTCGGCAGAAGCGCGTCATGCCCTTGATATCCAGATGCAGCAGGTCGCCGGGTCCGAGGATGCTCGTAGCGCTGCACCGGCGGCGGCGGGTTCAGATCGCGCCATCGGCTCAGCCGTGCGCGGCGCAGGATGCGGCTGACCGAAGCCGGGCTCAGGCCGGTGCGGCGCGCGATCTCGTAGCCGGGCATGTGCCCGCGACGAAGTGCAAGGACGCGCTTTGCCAGGCTAGATAGGGAACTGTCTGGCGCGGGCTGCGGTGCGGCCGCGAACTGCGATCGAGCAGGCCGGCGATCCCGCTGGCCAGAGTACCGCGCAACCCACTTGGCGGCCGTCTTGGCGCTGACGCGGAAGGCGGCTGCAGCCGCCTTCCGCGTTGCCCCCTGCTCCACAACAAATCTGGCCAACGCCTCTCGACTGCGAAAGCTAAGTCGGGCATTCTTATGAATGTCCATTCGATTCCTCCGAAGGTCCTAGTTGCTCGTCACAACCAGCTTCTCCGGTTCAATTCGAATGGACAACCTCTTGAAAGCGCCCCTCAGATCTCCGTTTCCCCATCCCCATGCCATGTCATCCTGAACGGAGCAGCTTGGGGCCCCGATCGCGCGCAGTGCGATTGGGGTAAGCGAAGTGAAGGATCTGCTTGACACAACGAGCGCCAATCGTGCGCGAAGACAGGCTCGTTCCCCGATGGGTACCCCCTACCCCCCGGGGGTCTGTGTCCTGCACCCCACCCCCTGGGTGCCGGTGTCGCGGAAATAGTGCACATCGCGGCGCTTTTCTTGACACTGCAAAGCCGCGTCCAGAGTAGCGGGCTCCTATCCGCAATGGCGCCGCGGATCAACCCGATCGAAGAACAGCGCAATCACAAAGAACGCTATTTTCTGCAAACGCCGCAAACACCTGTGTCGGCCAGCACAATTGTTCCACGTGGAACAATTTGGGCCGCCCAAGGCCGCCTCTGCCTGGACAGCCTGCCCTGAGCGGAGTCGAAGGGGCAGGTCCTCCTGTAAGATGCGGCGGTGGAGACTTCCCGCTCGACAACAACCCGCAGGGCATTCCTGCGCCAAAGTGGAATGGCGCTCGGCAGCACCCTGCTCCTGCAAGATGCCGCACGTGCCGCGCGCAAAATTACAAAGCCTGACTACAAACTCGCGATCGAACCCTGCAGCATTGAAATCGCGCCCGGCGTAGTCATCAAAACACGCGCTTACAACGGCCAGGTTCCCGGCCCGATTTTGCGACTGCGCGAAGGCGTCCCCGTCACCATCGACGTCACCAATGCTGGCGCCATTCCCGACATCGTGCACTGGCATGGCTTGGCCATCGATTCACTGAACGACGGCGCGATGGAGGAGGGCTCACCGATGATTGCCCCCGGCGCGCAGTTACGCTACACCTTCACTCCACGCCCCACAGGCACACGCTGGTATCACACCCACGCCGGCGCAGGTGGCGATCTCTCCCTCGGAACCTACAGCGGCCAGTTCGGTTTTCTCCTCGTAGAAGGGAAGTCAGATCCTTCGGCTGCAGGCGCATTCGATCAGGAAGTCTTCCTGGCGGTTCATCACTGGGAACCTTCGTTCGTTCCCATGGCTGAAACCATGCGCGCTTCTTCGGCCAATCAGCCGCTCACCGCGGGCTCTGACGTTGGCTACAAGTACGCGACCATGAACCAGCACATGCTGGGAGCAGGCGAGCCCATCCGCGTGAAGAAGGGCGAGCGCCTTCTGCTGCATTTGCTCAATGCCAGCGCGACGGAGAATGTGCAGATCGCCCTTCCTGGTCACACATTCAAAGTTCTCGCGATGGATGGCAATCCGGTCCCTCATCCGGCGTCGGTCGAAGTGCTGTCGCTCGCTGTAGCCGAACGCGTCGACGCGCTCGTCGAAATGAATGCGCCTGGAGTTTGGATTCTGGGCTCAACGCTTGCCGCAGCACGCACCATGGGCCTCGGCATTGTCGTTGAGTACGCAGGCGAGAAGGGCGCTGCAGTCTGGCGTGATCCGGCGTCGGCAACGTGGGACTACAGCGTCTTCTGCCAATGCTGAGCCGACATCAGCTCCGGATGAGACCATCACGCTGACCTTCCGCGACGTCGGACCCATGCATGGCTCGCAGTTCGACACGTGGACGATCAACAATCGATCATGGCCCGACATCGATCCGATCCAGGTGCATGCAGGCCGACGCTATCGCCTCCTCTTGCGCAATGGCAGTGGCGATCAGCATCCCATCCATCTGCACCGGCACACCTTCGAAGTCGCGCAGATTGGCCGCAAGCAGATGAGCGGACTGCGGAAGGACGTCGTCAACGTCATGCCGCTTGAAACGGTAGCTGTCGATTTCACGGCAGACAACCCCGGCGACACGCTGTGGCACTGTCATCAGCAACTCCACATGGATTACGGCTTCATGCAATTGATCAGATATGTGGGATAGTCGCGCGTCGAAGTGGAGTGCTCGACACCTTGCGTGCGCGAGCGTGTCTGTAATGGCGCTGTGTGCGACGACGCACGCGCAGAAGGATGTGGATTGGCACGCCTACAACGGCGGAGTGAATGGCGATCACTACTCGCCGCTGCAACAGATCAATCGCGGCAATGTACAGAAGCTGCAAGTCGCCTGGCGTTTCGACACGGGAGAAAAGGGCCAGATCCAGACCAATCCGCTAATTGTGGGACGCACTCTCTACGCTTACACACCAACGCAAAAGGTGATCGCGCTCGACGCCGCCACAGGAAAACTGAAATGGAAATTCGACGCGGGCATTGAGGGCACGCAGCCCGCGCGCGGTTTTGGCTACTGGACCGACGGTAAAGAGAGCCGCCTTTTTGCCGGCATCATGAACTTTTTGTATTGCCTCGACGCGCAGACGGGGAAGCCTATTCCATCGTTTGGAGAGGATGGTCGCATCGATCTGCGCAAGGGACTCGGTCGTGACTTCGAAACGCAGTCTGTCGTGCTTACCGCGCCAAGCGTAGTCTACAAGGACCTGGTCATCGTCGGAGGACGCAATCCCGAGACGCATCCCGCGCCGCCAGGATACATCCGCGCATACGACGTGCATACAGGCGCACAGCGATGGGTCTTTCATACGATTCCGCTGCCCGGTGAGCCGGGGTATGAGACGTGGCCGAAGGATGCATGGAAGACCGCGGGGGCAGCCAACAACTGGGCAGGCATGTCGCTCGATGCCGCGCGTGGAATTCTCTATGCGCCCACCGGCTCCGCAGTCATGGACTTCTACGGAGGCGATCGCGTCGGCGACAATCTTTTTGCCAATTCGCTTCTCGCGCTTGACGCAGAGACCGGGAAATTGCTGTGGCACTTTCAGGGAGTGCATCACGACATATGGGATCGCGACTTTCCTTCGCCACCGGCGCTCTATACCGTGCAGCACGACGGGAAGCCCGTCGAGGCCCTGGCCCAGACGACGAAGCAGGGCTACCTCTACCTCTTCAATCGCATCACCGGTGAGCCGCTCTTTCCCATCCACGAGCATCCGTATCCGGCGAGCAATGTACCGGGCGAAGTCACGGCGCCGACGCAGCCCCTCCCTGATGCGCCGCCTCCCTTTGCGCAGCGCCAGCAGTTGACCGAGGAGATGCTCACCAACCGCACTCCGGAGGCGCATGCGTGGGCTTTGAAGACGTTTCGAGATTTGCGCAGCGGTGGACAGTTTTATCCGATGGCCGTAGGCAAACTGACTGTTGTGTTTCCAGGATTCGACGGCGGCGCGGAGTGGGGCGGTCCGGCGATCGACCCAGTCTCGAATGTGCTCTTCGTAAATGAGAACGAGATGGCGTGGCTCGGCGGCCTGATTCCCCGTGAAAAACACGCAGGCCTTGGCGAGCAAATTTATCGCGATGAATGTGCTCTCTGCCATGGCGTCGATCGCAAAGGCGCGCCGCCGACGTTTCCTGGCCTGATCGACATCGACCGGCGCCTCACGGCCGAGAAGATTGCCGACACAATTCATCGCGGAACGGGGCGCATGCCTTCCTTCCCGAACATTGCCGATGAACATCTGACCGCGTTGCTCAACTATTTGCGGAGTGGAGACGACACCTCTGGGAAGAAGGAACTAAGCTCTGCCCCGAATCAACAAGAGACGAGGGATTCCAACGCGAAAGGCGCGCAGGTGTATGCCGATCGGTGCGCAATCTGTCACGGCGATCGTCGAGAAGGAATCCCGCCTTCGTTTCCCATGTTAGTGGGTGTTGGGAATCGGCTTTCGGTTGAACAGGTTTCCGATCTGGTTCACCATGGCAAGGGCCGTATGCCCCCGATGCCCGATCTGCAAGGTGGAGAACTGGAAGCCCTGCTCGAATTCCTTGGAGTGCGCGCGGCCGCAGAGCAAAGCGAGGAGCCCAAAGACGAGGATGCTTACACGTTCACCGGTTACAGAAAATTCCTCGACCCCGATGGGTATCCCGCCATTGCTCCGCCGTGGGGGACGCTCTCGGCGATCGATCTGAGTACCGGGCGATTCCTGTGGAAAATTCCTTTCGGGGAGTATCCGGATTTGGCCCGAGGAGGCATGAAAGACACCGGGTCAGAGAATTATGGCGGACCAATTGTGACGGCGGGTGGAGTGCTCTTCATTGGGGCAACCGTCTACGACCGGAAATTTCACGCCTTCGATGTTCGAAACGGCAAGCTATTGTGGGAATATGAGTTGCCGTTCGCAGGGATGGCGACGCCCGCGACGTTCTCAGTGGATGGGAAGCAATATGTCGTGACGGTCTCAAGCGGAGGACGCGATCCCAAATCACCGGTGGGCGGGGCCTATATCGCGTTCACTTTGCCGCGCTGACAGGCTGTGGAAAACCTGCCAATTATTGTTCGCTTTTTCTTCGCCTTCCAGATCCGGAGCGATTATGCTTGCTTGGCACCATGGAGGTGACTGGATGGACATTCAAAAAGAACTCATTGCGGAATTCGAGCGGGAAACAGCAACCACGCGGAAGATCCTTGAAGCGATTCCTGAAGACGCCGATTTCGCGGGCAAGCCTCACGCGAAATCAATGAGCCTGGGCAAGCTGGCGGGGCATGTTTCGGACACCAACGGAGACTGGGCGTTGCACACGCTCACGGTCGACAAACTTGAGTGGAATCCTGCAATGAACGCGCCTGACCCGACGAACAAGCAGGACCTGCTCGCGCGATTCGAGAAGCAGGTGGCAGGAGTAAAGCCGGAGCTTGCGAAGATGACGCCGGAGAAATGGGACAGCAACTGGAAGTTCGTGGCCGGTGACCAGACATGGATCGACGACACGAAATACGGGGTGTGGCGAACCTGGGTGATGAATCACCTGGTGCATCATCGTGCACAGCTCGGGGTCTATTTGCGTCTCCTGGACAAAAGGATTCCGGGTTGCTATGGACCCTCGGCCGATGAAATGTAGGCACGGCGAACGAATCGAGACGGGAGGGAAACGCTGACTTGTTTGCCCCGCAGGCTACATGCACTACCCTTGAAATATGCAGCGTGCATTTCCAAGGGTCTATCCAATTCTTGATTCGTCCACGATTCCAGCGACGGAACGCGCCGAGTTCCTCAAGCGGCTCGGCGCTTCGCTCGTCGATGCAGGGGTCGCGCTGCTTGAGTACCGGAACAAGTCTGGCACCGACTCGGAACTTGTGAGCGACGCCTTGGCACTTCGCTCGGTGATGCCTTGGTCGACGACCGGATTGATTCTGGACGATCGCATCGATCTGGTGGATAGAGTTGGGTTCGATGGGGTGCACGTCGACAGCGGTGATGCGGCTCCGGCCGAGGCGCGGAGCCTGCTGGGGCCTGACCGCATTGTTGGAACATTCGGGGGCAGTGAATCGCTGGTTCCTGGCATCCTCGATGAACCGGCCAACTACTTTTCTGTTGGCCCGGCGTATCCCACATCGACAAAGCAGACATCAAAACCTGCGATCGGTGCTGAGGGTGTACGTCACCTGCGAATGGAGGCTGGCCCTGAGGCAATCCTCGTGGCTGTCGGCGGTGTGACCCTGGCAACGGCGTCTGAACTTCTGGCTTCCGGCGCGAGCGCGGTTGCGGTATCGGCAGCGATCTTTCGAAGTGAAGACCCAGCTGCCGAGTTTCGACGCTGGCTACGGGAGCTTGGCTGAACTCGAACGTGCTCCGAATCCTCGTCGGCAAAAAAGACAAGACTTTCTGACGTATTTCCGGTAAAACCGAGCAAGGTGACGACTTCAAATCTCCGCTCTCAAGCGAAACCGGCCGAAGCGGCCCCAGCACCACAAATGGTGCAAAGCCTCGGCTTGTTCAGCTCCACCGCCATCGTTGCCGGATCCATGATTGGGTCCGGCATTTTTCTTGTGGACGCCGACATTGCACGGGGCACCAACTCGCCGGCCTTGTTTCTTGCTGCCTGGGTGGTGACGGCGGTGATGACCATGATCGGAGCCCTCAGCTACGGAGAGCTTGCGGCGATGATGCCGAAGGCCGGCGGGCAGTATGTGTACCTGCGTGAGTCGCTCGGGCCGCTCTGGGGCTTTCTTTACGGTTGGACGCTTTTTCTCGTCATCCAGACTGGAACCATCGCAGCGGTTTGCGTGGCGTTCGGGAAATTTCTCGGCGTATTTTTCCCCACCATTTCGACGACCCATTGGCTCTGGCATATCGCCCATGTCCCTGCGATTCAGGTAGGCCCCATGGTTCTCGGCAACATGGAGATCGGCGTCAACACGGCAAACCTGGTTGGCATTCTGGTCGCAATTTTGCTTGCGGTAGTGAATGTCTTCGGCGTCAAGCTCGGCGCGCTTATTCAAAACGTGTTTACTTCGGCAAAGGCTCTGTCGCTGGCAGCACTGGTCGTGCTCGCTTTTACCGTGGGGCGCAATGCGACGGCGTGGAATGATAACTTCGGCGCGGGGCTCGGCGCCTTCTGGAATAACGCCGGCTGGAGCACGCTGCATCCTGTGCAGGTGGGTGCCGGCGGGCCGATTGTTCTAGTGAATCTGCTCGTGATTCTTGCGGTGGTGCAGGTGGGATCGTTGTTCTCGGCCGATGCGTGGAACAACATCACTTTCACGGCCGGCGAAGTGAAGAATCCGCGACGCAACATTCCTCTGTCGCTGATTCTCGGCACGGGATTCGTCCTCTCTGTCTACTTTCTTTGCTCGCTGGCTTACCTTCTGGTTCTGCCGATGCACGGCGATCCGCAGGGCGCCACTGCGCTGGCTCGCGGCCTGCAGCACGCGGCAGAAGATCGCGTGGGCACGGCTGCGCTCGAGGTTATTTTTCACTCGGGCGGCGCGTATCTGATGGCGGCCGCGATTCTTGTCTCAACCTTCGGATGCGCGAATGGAATGTCGCTGGCGGGCGCGCGGGTCTACTATGCGATGAGCCAGGATGGGCTGTTCTTCAAGTCGATCGGCAGACTGCACCCGCGCTATCGAACTCCGGCCGCGGGACTTTTGATTCAGGCTGCGTGGACCGCTCTGTTGTGCGTTTCCGGCTCGTATAGCCAGTTGCTCGACTACATCATTTTCGCGGTACTCGTCTTCTACATTCTTACGATTGCCGGGCTGTTCGTTCTGCGCTTCAAGAATCCCAATGCGGCGCGGCCGTACAAAGCGCTCGGCTATCCGGTTCTTCCGGCACTCTACATCTTGATGGCGGCGTGGATTTGTATCGTATTATTGCGATACAAGCCACAGTACACCTGGCCGGGACTGGTCATTGTTTTGCTGGGAATCCCGGTCTATCTTTTCTGGTCGCGGCACTCTGCGCGCGCAGTGTCAGCTTCATAACTCAAACGTTGAGGAGGAAATCCCTCGCCCATGTCCAGGCTGCTTCGCATTAAACCCATGTCCATGCTTTCACAGGAAGCGTGCGAAGAGGGTGAACACACACTGAAGCGCTCGCTGAGCGCGCTGAACCTGATTACGCTGGGCATTGGCGCTGTGATCGGCGCCGGAATCTTTACGCTCACGGGGCAGGCTGCAGCGTTGCGCGCGGGACCCGCAGTGGCACTGAGCTTCGTGCTTGCCGGCTTTACGTGCGCCTTTGCGGGCCTTTGCTATGCGGAGTTTGCCTCGATTATTCCAATTGCCGGCTCGGCGTACACATACGGCTACGCGACGCTCGGCGAGTTAGTGGCATGGATTATCGGCTGGGACCTTTGCCTCGAGTACGCATTTGGTGCGTCCACCGTGGCTTCGGGCTGGGCGGGCTACTTCAATAGTCTGCTGCAGCAATTCCACATTTACATCCCCCCGCAGCTCACGGCAACAACGGGCACGCCGCTGGTTTTCTATCACGAGCAATGGCTGCAGGTGATGTCTCTTCCTCCCGGAGTCAGCGCGGTGGGCTTGCCGCATGCGACCGGTTTCCTGAACCTGATTGCAGTCGCCATCGTTATCGTCATCACGACGATCCTTGTCATCGGCATCAAGGAGTCGGCGAACTTCAACTCCGCGGTCGTGATCGTGAAGGTCTCTATCGTTGGAGTCTTCTTGATCGTCGGCGGCTATTTCCTTCTGCAGCATCCCGAGATTGCCAAGGCGAATTGGCATCCGTTCATCCCGCCTCCCGATGGCCACGGCAACTTCGGCATTCTTGGTATTCCCACGGCGGCTGCATCGATCTTCTTCGCCTACATTGGCTTCGACGCGGTATCCACGGCGGCACAGGAAGCAAAAAATCCCAGCCGCGATATGCCGATCGGTATTCTGGGATCGCTTGTTGTCTGCACAATCCTCTACATTCTCGTCTCGCTGGTTCTTACGGGCCTGGTGAGCTATAAGACTCTGAACGTGTCGGCACCTGTCGCACTGGCCATCGATGCAACGGGGGTTGGCTGGGGATCGCTGCTGGTGAAAGTGGGCGCTGTCTTTGGATTGGCTACGGTAATGCTCGTCATGCTTCTGGGCCAGACGCGTGTTTTCTACTCGATGTCGAGAGACGGACTGCTGCCGAAGTGGGCCTCTGCGGTGCATCCTAAGTTTCGTACGCCGTGGATCACGACAATCGTCTTCGGAACCTTTGCGGCAATCATGCCTGCATTCCTGCCGATTGAGCGTCTCTCCGAACTCGTAAACATCGGAACCTTGCTGGCTTTCACGATTGTGTGCGCCGGCGTATGGGTCCTTCGGGTACGTCATCCAGAAATGAAGAGGCCCTTCAAGACGCCGCTGGTGCCGCTGGTGCCGATTCTCGGCATGATCTCCGCGGTATTCCTGATGACACGGTTGGAACTCATTACATGGGTTGTGATGGTCAGCTGGCTGCTAGTGGGGCTGCTGATTTACTTCGGCTATTCGCTCAAGCACAGCAAGGTGCAGGCCCTGCCGGTCACGGCAAAAGGGCGGTGACCGCAAGCAGCGGAAATAGAAACGGCCTCCTTCGGGAGGCCGTTTAGCTTTGAAGATTGCCCGAGTCTATGCGGTTGTCTTGGCGCAGAACTCGTCGAAGGCGCGCACAAGTTCGCCGGCGATCTGCTGCGCGGTTGCCTGCTCGATGACGAAGCGCTGCATGAGGTAGACCAGTTTGCCATCGCGCAGAATGGCGATTGCGGGCGAAGTAGGCTGGTTGCCGTCAAAGTAGCTACGGGCGCGCTCGGTGGCCTCGCGATCCTGACCGGCAAACACGGTGATGCTCTGGTCCGGACGGTTATTCGCGCCGGCGAGAGCCAAGCGCACACCGGGACGCATTTTGCCTGCTGCGCAACCACAAATCGAATTCACGACAAGCATCGTGGTGCCGGGCTGGGCCAACGCCGTGTCTACTTCCTCGGCGGTACGAGTTTCTTTGATTCCAGCGCGGACAAGTTCCTCGCGCATGGGAATCACCATCAATTCTGGGTACATGAATGCCTCCGGCTGGGAAAGTCGCCTGCTGTCATTCTACTCGAAAACCCGAGTGTTAGCCTTGAGGACACATGCGAGTGGAAGAAAACAAGGCGCTTGCACCCCTAACCACCCTGGGCGTGGGTGGGCCTGCGCGCTGGTTCATTGAGGCCGCGAACGAATCTGACGTCGCCGCAGCGGTAACGTGGGCGCGTCAGCAGGGAGTGCCACTGTTCGTGCTCGGTGGCGGAAGCAATCTTTTTGTAGCCGATGAGGGATTCGAGGGAGCGGTGCTTCACGTGCGCCTCCTTGGGGTTACGAAGCTTGAGCAGAACGGGCACACGGTGTATCAGGCTGCGGCGGGTGAGGACTGGGATGGGTTCGTGTGCCGGTGCATCGCCGATGACAGCGCCGGTCTCGAATGCCTGTCGGGCATCCCTGGCACTGTGGGCGGAACGCCCGTGCAGAATGTTGGCGCGTACGGGCAGGAAGTTGCGACAAGCATCGAGACCGTGCGGGCCTATGACATGGAAGCCAGCGAGTTTGTCGAGTTCTCGAATGCGGAGTGTGGTTTTGCTTATCGACGCAGCCGCTTCAATACCGTAGACCAGGGGCGCTACGTGGTGACGCGCGTCGATTATCGACTCACTCCTGGAGGTGCGCCGACGCTTCGTTACGCCGAACTGCAGCGCAAGTTTGCCGCGCAGCCCGTCCCGAGTCTTGGCGATGTGGCGGAGGCTGTGCGCGGCCTTCGCCGGTCGAAGGGGATGCTCTTGCAGGAGGGCGACGCGGATTGCCGCAGCGCAGGCAGCTTCTTCAAGAACCCCGTGGTCAGTGCAGAGCAAGTGAAGCATGTTGCTTTGATTGCCGGCGAGCTTCCTCCCACCTTTCCGATTGCAACTGCGGAGAACTCGCCTTCAGGCCGAGATTGCGACGAGGTAAAGGTGCCTGCCGCATGGCTGATTGAGCGGGCGGGATTTGCGAGAGGGTTTGCGCGCGGCGCGGCGGGAATCTCGTCGAGACACACTCTCGCGCTGATCAATCGAGGAGGAGCCCGAGCCGCGGAGATTCTGGCGCTGGCGGATGAGATTGCGTCCGGGGTCTTTGCACGATTCGGCGTGCGACTCGAACGGGAGCCGGTTCTGTTGGGAATTGAGAATCTGACCGATTAGTTCGCTGCCAGCCGCGCCAGAATTCTTTGCCGCTCCTGCGCGAGGGCCACCGCCGGTGGGCCCAATGCCACGATCTTTCCTTCACAGAGGAGCGCGACCTCTGCACTTGCCGCGAACGCGTCTGTTGCGTCGTGCGTGACCAGCACGGTTTGCACACGATGCTCGCGGAGCCATACTTGCAGACGGGAGAGCAAGGCGTCGCTTGCTTCGCCGTCGAGTGCCGAAAATGGCTCGTCGAGCAACAGCAAACGGGGTAATGGTGCAAGCGCGCGCGCAAGAGCGACACGCTGTGCTTCTCCGCCAGAAAGGTCACGCGGCCTGCGGGCGGCGAGGTCGGCCGCATCCACAAGACGCAGCATCTCATGGACACGATTCACCTGCTCGCGGCGATCGAGGCCGGAGATTCCGTAGCGCACATTCTCGGCAACACTCAGGTGCGGGAAGAGCGCCGGCTGTTGAGCTACGAGCGCGGCTCTTCTCTGCGCCGGCTTGCGATGAATGCGCCCCCCAATGTCGGTCAGTGTTTCCCCCTCAAAAACGATTCGCCCCCGGGCCGGCCGGTCTAGACCTGCAAGAAGACGAAGCAAGGAGCTTTTGCCGGCGCCGGAGGGCCCAAAGACAACGGTCCAACCGGAGGAGAATTTGCCTTCCACGTGGAGTTGGAAACTGCCGCGGGTCGCATGAAGATCGAATTCAAGCACGGGAGCCTCCGCGCCTGCGGCTCCCGATCGAGATCGCAAGAAGAGCGAGCACACTGAATAGAAGAAGAATGGAAGCGGTGGTGCGCGCGGCTGCGTAGTCGAAGTTCTCAACCTGGTTGTAGAGCAGGATGGAGAGCGTACGAGTGGCGCCGGGAATATCGCCGCCCAGCATCAGCACGACGCCGAACTCTCCAACCGTATGCAGAAAAGTGAGTACCGCAGCGGTCAGCAGAGACCGCTGCGCCAAGGGAATGAATATTGATCGGACGACGCGCGACGGTCCGGCACCAAGCATGCGCGCCGCGTCAACCAAGGAGGCATCCACCGCGGCAAACCCGGCGACGAGGGGTTGCACGGCGAAGGGGAGACTGTAAATGACGGACCCTACGACGAGTCCAGCAAAGGAGAATGCCAGAGGATGTCCAAGGAGGGCTGTAATGGCGCGTCCTATCGCGGTGCGAGGTCCAAGCAGAACGAGGAGGAAGAATCCCAGTACCGTGGGTGGGAGTACCAGCGGCAAGGTTGCGCCGGCCTCGAGAAATGAGAGCCAGCGACTGCGGCCAAGCACCAACAGGGCAGCCAGCGGTACGGACACGACGAGCAGAATCGCTGTAGTCAGGGATGCCAGTTTCAGTGTGAGCTCAAGCGCTTGCCAATCCATCGCCGGCACGTCCTCAATTCACCGGCGTCAGGCCGCCCTTGGCAAGCTGTGCCTGGACCGGCGGTGAGAGAAGAAAGTTGAGGAAAGTGTGCGCAGCTGCGCGCTGCGCTGTCTTGCTCACAAGGACCGCACCTTGCGCGAGCGGACGATAGAGACCGCGCGGGATGACGAAGTACGCGCCGCTGGCGGACAAGCGAGGTGTGAGAGCCGAGGTCAGCGAGATTAATCCGGCATCCGCATTTCCCGAATCGACGAACTGCGCAGTCTGCGCGATATTCTCCGCAGTCACGATGCGGGGTTTCAATGCCTCATAGAGCTTCAGATTCCTAAGAGCTGTGACCGCTGCTCGTCCATAGGGGGCGCGATCGGGATTTGCAATTGCAATGCGCCTTAACGCTGGATTATGCAGCAGGTCGAGGGACGGCGGCGGCAATTGAGAATCTTTGCGGGTCCAAAGAACCAGCGTTCCTTTGGCGTACACGATTGGGCTGCTCGAATCGGCCGAACCCGCGGCATCGGCCAGACCGTCATCGATAAGACGCTTCGGATAACCCAAGTCTGCCGAGAGGAAGAGGTCGAACGGAGCGCCATTCTCGATTTGGATTGTGAGCACGGCTGAGGCCTGATATGTGGCTTCGATCGGAATGCCGGTATTTTGACGGAACTGGTTGAGAATTGCAGGCAACACCGGTTCGAGATCTGCAGCGGCTGCGACGCGAAGGGGCGTCTGGGCTCTCAGACCGAGGGAACCGAGAAGGCACAGCAATGCTGCCGGAATGAATCGCGCCAGGCAAGATGGAACGCCCCGATGGGCAAGCAAAAATCGGTTCACGCTGGTAGGCTAACACCAGGGATGAACGACAACTTACACCAACTACGTTGCTTCGGTTGCGGGGCGCAAATTTCCGGATCGGACGCTCAACCCGATTTTCGGTGCGCCCAATGCGGCGATCTGTTTGAAGTGGAATACGCCGGCTGGCGCCTGCGCACAGGCACGAACCGGCCAAATCCGGGAGCGCTGAAGTGGCTTTGGCGCGAACGCCGCTGCTCCGCTGAATCGCTCGATCAGTCCGGTGTCTGGCGCTTTCGCGAGCTTCTGCCCATCCTGGACAGCTACGGAAACGCAGTTACTCTCCGCGAGGGAAATACCCCACTCTATCCCCTGACGAGGGCAGCACGCAGACTGGGCATTGACCAGCTCTTTGCCAAGCACCAGGGTATGAATCCTACCGGCTCATTTAAGGACACGGGCATGACGGCCGCTCTCAGCGTCGCCAAGGAGCGAGGCTTTGAATGGGTGGCCTGTGCGTCGACAGGGAACACGTCAGCGGCTATGGCGGCCTACGCGGCCCGCGCCGGACTGAACAGCCTGGTGCTTATCCCGGACGGAAAGATTGCCTGGGGAAAGCTTGCCCAGGCGATGGACTATGGGGCTGTCACCTGCCAGCTGAAGACAGATTTTGACGGATGCGTCAAAGTGCTGGCGGACATCGTTCGGCAAGAGCCCATCTACCTCCTGAATTCGGTTAATCCCTACCGGCTGGAGGGGCAGAAGACCCCTGCGTTTGAGATTGCCGAAGCCATGGAATGGAACGTTCCGGACCACCTGATCGTGCCGGGCGGGAATCTGGCCAATAGCTCTGCGTTGGGCAAGGGGTTCCGCGAGATGCACGAGTTGGGACTGGTCGCGCGCATGCCAAGAATCTCCGTGATTCAGGCCGAGGGCGCGAACCCGCTTGTTCGAAGCTTCGCGGCCAGCAAGGGGAGGGAGCTGGAACCTGTGGAGGCACACACGCGGGCCACGGCTATTCGCATCGGAAATCCTGCCTCCTGGCGAAAAGCCGTGAAGGTTATCGAAGACACGAATGGCTGGTGTCTCGATGTGACAGAGACCGAAATTGCGATTGCCAAAGCGGAACTGGGCGCGGAGGGATTGGGCTGTGAACCGGCTTCTGCGGTGACTCTTGCCGGGCTGAAGAAGCTGCGGGCGGAAAACAAGATCGACTCCAGCGCCACCGTCGTTCTCCTGCTCACGGGACACACACTCAAGGACGCGGACTACACCATCGATTTCCATCGCGGGACGTTGCTCAACGAGCGGGAAACTGCCGGTCACGAAGCTGAGATCGAGCCCTTGCGGCGCAATGCGTTTGCTGTTGATGCGAACCCCACTTCGATTCTGGCTGCGATGAGGAGCCATCGAGGATGACTGTCCCTTCGAACGGGCGCCGGGAGAACCTGCGACTGAAACTGCCGGCGACGTCGGCAAACCTCGGTTCGGGCTTCGATGCGATCGCGGTGGCTCTGAATTTTCATTTGGAGATTGATGCTCAGGCAGCCGGCGCCTACTCGATCGACGCTTCGGGACGCGATGCAGACCGCTGTTCCCGCATGGACGATAACTTGATCTTCGGCGTCTATCGCAAAATCCTCGCGGAGAGTGGCCGGCCGGAGATTCCTCTTGCGTTGAAGATGGCTAACGGTATTCCGCTCGGCATGGGATGTGGATCGTCCGCGGCGGGCAGGCTCGCTGGGATTCTGCTCGCAGTACATTTCGGTGATCTCGGCTGGACCTCCGATCGGATCCTCGAAGAAGCAAGCCGTCTGGAGGGACATCCCGACAACGCGGCCGCTTGCTGGCTTGGGGGCTTGGTTGTTGCCGCACAGACAAAAGATTCGGTTCAGGTGGCCGAGGTGACCCCTTCGAGCGAGTGGCGCGCAATCGTCGCGCTGCCCCAGAAGCCACTGGCGACAAGCACGGCGCGATCGATCTTGCCCGACACCTATGCACGGAACGTTGTTGTGGCAAATATCCAGGCTGCGTCGCTCCTGGGTCTAGCTTTCGCTCAAGGCCGCGGAGAACTGTTGCCCGCAGCCATGAATGACGGGATCCACCAGCCCTACCGCATGTCAATTTGCCCATTGCTGCCTCGCTTGATCCGTCTCAGCGGGCGAGGCGCCGGCATTCTGGGTGTGGCGCTTAGTGGCGCTGGTCCCGCCGTGCTGGTTGTTGTCGATAGCACATCCAGTGTAGCGATGGCCACCCAAGCTATTCGCGAAGCCGTAAGTGACATAGAAGATCCTGAACTTCTGGTCTGCGAATTCGAACCTCAAGGAGCACTCCGTTTTCTGCAGCGACAAGAGAGCGACCTTCAAATACCTCGATGAACACTGGGGAAGGTCTTAGTTCGAGGACTGCCGGGGGAGTTATCCTCAATGTAATCTTCGAGAAAGAACAGTTGTCACTTTAGCTAATCACCAGCTGGTGATTACTCCCCGGATTACCGAAGTTTACTTGCTATTCGGACAAGGAACACCTACATTCGCTCCGTGGGCAGTTCTGGGGGAGGGCTGCTCTAGCGCCCGTGATCCTTACTGGGATCCGGGCGCTTCTATTTGCTGTGTCAGCGGTGGTTTTCGCCCGCAATCCACCCTTCGAGTTCGAGTCGAATGGCCCTCACTCCCATGCCGTTCCAGGATGCATTTTCATCCAGATCGAGGCTTGCACAGGGTCTCGTGCGAAATCGCCTGCTTGCGACGTTTGGCTGGGACGAGCATCATATTGAAGGGAACGAATCAAGGGCAGTGCTAGGAGGAACATGGCAGGGTTGGCGGTAATGGAAGTGAGCGATGCGACGTTCGAGCAGGAAGTGCTGCACAGCGAGCAGCCTGTACTGGTAGATTTCTGGGCGGTTTGGTGCGGGCCGTGTCGCGCAATTGCGCCGATGGTCGACAGCGTTGCGACAACCTATACGGGAAAACTGAAAGTGGCCAAGATGAACGTGGACGAGAACGGTGCTACGCCGTCACGCTATGGCATCCGGGGGATTCCGACATTGCTGTTTTTCAAAGGCGGCAAAGTCGCAGATCAGGTGGTAGGTTATGTCCCGCAAAACGTGATTGAAGAAAAAGTGCAGCGGCTTTTGGCATAAGGTCGGCGCACGAAAGAAACGGGAAGCCCGGCCTTGGTGGTCGGGCTTTTCGCTTTAGCGATACTTTCTGAGCACGCCGAGAACGCGCCCTTGAATGGCGACCTGAGCGGCAGAGACGTAAATGGGTTCCATGTCAACGTTCGCGGGCTGCAGCCGAATGACGTGGCCTTCGGAATAGAAGCGTTTGAGAGTCGTTTCCATTCCATGCACCAGAGCGACAACGATCTCGCCCTGCCGTGCGGTTCGGGTCCGCTCCACGAGCACGTAATCGCCATTGATAATGTGCTCGTCGCGCATGGAATCCCCGCGAACCTCGAGGGCGAACACGTCGCGGTTGCCGACGATGTCGTGGAGCGAGATACTCTCGACGGTCTCAGATGTTTCGACGGGCAATCCTGCGGCGATCCTGCCAGCGAGGGGTAGGCGATCAGTGGAACGCGTCCTGGATCCAGGGGGCAGCACATCGATAGAGCGGCTGCGGTTGTGGACGCGGTCCAGGAGGCCCTTTTTCTCCAGATTGGTGATGTGCTTATGGACCGTCGCCAGGCTCTTCAGGCTCATGCCCCGCGCAATCTCTTCAAAAGAGGGGGCATAGCCGTTTCTGGAGATGAAGGCCGCGAGAAAGTCGAGGATTTCTTTTTGCCTGCGCGTAACTGCCATGGGCGGATTATAGCGAACAAAAAGCGAATTGCGCGTGATCCATTTCAGCTTTTCTTTGCTGAGGTACCAAAATGAATTACCTGTTTGGGCGGGCGAGGGTTCCAGGCGACTGCTCTGAGTTCCGTTTTGAGATATCAATGCTGGCACAGCTCAAGTACGTTACTGCGGGTTCTTCGATACACGGGGATTCACTTCCACGAAGAGGCCTTTCGCATGGGCCAGGGCCGCGCCTTCGTCGTTCAAGACAGACGCCTCGGCCCAGTGCTTTTTTCCTTCGCTGCGGACTACCCGGGATTCGAGGCGGATTGCAGATCCGGAAGGGACGGGCCGGCGATAGTCGATCTCCATGTGCCGTGTCATCGCCACCAGACCTTTTGCACGCACAGCTTTGCTCATAGACTCATCGAGCAGCGTCGCGATGATTCCTCCATGGAGATATCCGGGCGGCCCTTCGTACGAGTTCGAGATCGTTGTGGGACAGACGACTGACCCGTCCGGCGCCTGCAGGAACTGCAGCCGTAAACCCGAAGTGTTCGCTTGCCCGCAACCGAAACAGCTGTTCTGAGCAGAATGTGCCAGCGGTGTGAGATTGTCTTTTGAATGCGTCGTCATGCAGCGAATCCTCCGACAAGAACCTGGGCAAAGACGGAGGCGTCGACGTTTCCTCCGCTCAAAACAACTCCCACGCGCTTTCCCTTCAGATGCGAGCGCTCCTGGATTGCGGCAGCCAGGGCTGCTCCGGCAGCGCCCTCGGCGACGTTGTGCGTGTCTTCGTAGTACGCGCGCATGGCTGCGGCAATCTCGCTGTCAGAGACCTCGACAATGCGGCTCACATTGCTCCAGATCGCCTCCATGGCACTCGCATTTGGAGTTCGACAGGCGAGCCCATCGGCGATGCGCGTGGCTGCAGGAGCTTCCACGATCGAGCGCTGCGAGAAGCTCCGTGCATAGGAAGGCGATGCCGCAGAGACGACACCCGCGATTTCTGTTTTGAGTCCCAGTGCATTACGGGCCGCGGCAGCGCCGCAGATCGAGGAGCCGAGACCTATGGGGATGAATACTATGTCGAGTGAAGGCGCTTCTTTAAAGAACTCCAATGCGTAGGTCGCGGTTCCCATCACAAGCTTCTCGTGAAACGAGTCGACCATCGCGAACCCGCGTTCGCGTGCCAGGACCCGCGCAAATTCCAACGACTCCTGAAAATCGTTGCCGCTTTCGATGAGTTCTGCGCCCTGCGCTTTCATGGCGCGATTCTTCTCGTGGCTATTTCCGTAGGGGACGACGATGACCGCCTTGAGGCCGGAGATCCGCGCCGCCATACCAACACCCTGTCCGTGATTGCCGCGGGTTGCTGCCACAACGCCGGCGAGATCGGGCTGCGTTCTGCGTAGCCAGTCCATGTAGACGAGCGCACCGCGCAGCTTAAACGCCCCTACTGGCGTGTGATTTTCGTGCTTGATCCACGCTTCTGTGCCCAGACGCTGGTTGATCAATGGCCAACTGTATTGCGGCGTCGGCGGCATGTGTCGATAGACTACCGCCTGTGCTTCTTCAATCTGGCTCAACGTCGGAAGAGTCATGCCTTCAGCATAGCGGAGACTATCGAAATTCTCAGTGGATCGCTCGCCTCGGTTCAGATCGTGAGTCACCCAAGATCGACCAGGCGCGCAATTGGATACGATAGTCATAGGCCCGCAATCGCCGGGCGTCCTCAATTATGGGAATGAATACGAACATCCCGATGCTTGCCGTCATAGCATGTTTCGTCGCAACCGTAGTTTTTCAGGCGACCGGTTGTCACGGCGCCCCCGAGCTCACTCCCCAGCAAGCGGAAGGCAAGCACTTGTTCGATGTGCGCTGTGTTCATTGCCACGAAGAAAACGATCTGGGCTTAAAGAAGGCTCCACCGGATCTGCATGGAGTCTTCACACGCACGACCTTACCCAGTGGCACTCCGGCCACGGACCAAAATGTTGTCAGGGTCGTTCTTGCGGGCAAGGGGCTCATGCCGTCCTTCGCGGGTCGCTTTAGCGATGAGCAGATGGCGGCACTGCTCTCCTATCTTCATTCCGGAAGCTATTGAGTGTGTCCGCAGTAGGAGCTTGCTATTCGTATCGAATTGCTGTCATCGGGTCGAGGCCCGCGGCACGGCGCGCCGGCAGGGCACAGGCTAGTCCGGCAACGATCGCCAGCACCGTAGCGGCAGCAAGCAGCAGCAGGGGATCGCGCGCACTCTCGGCATCCCAGCTTGCCAGTACTCTATTCAACGCGAGGGTGAGCAGGCCGCCGGCGACAATGCCGCTGCCAACGCACGCAATCATGGAACGGAAGACCATGCCCAGAACATGCCCTCGTTGTGCGCCGAGTGCGATGCGAATCCCGAACTCGTTTGTCCGTTGCACAACTGTGTAGGAGACAACGCTGTAAAGGCCCACTGCGGCCAACGTGAGCGCCAACCCGGCAAAGGCGCCAAAAAGCCACGACACGAATTGCCCGCGCGCCCACTCCGGCGTGCGCGTGATCCAGTGTTCAAGATCGCGCACGTCGCCGTTTGTCTGCTGGTCATGATCGACTGAGTTGACCTTCAGGCGGATCGCATGTAACAGGGTGAGAGGTGGAACCTGAGAGCGCACGAGGACCTGCGTGTACATCGACATCCCGAACGTATCCGGGGCAAAGGCTTCTGGGAGGACAGGCTTTGCAAGCCCATCGTTCAGTTTGTCGGCCACAACGCCCACAATGAGAACCCCGTTCTCGTAGCCTGGGGCGAGAAGGAGAAAGGGCGGTTGTTCTTTTACTTCGGGCAGGCGAATCGTATGGCCAACGGCATCGCCGGCAGGGAAGTAGCGGCGGGCAAGCGTCTCGTTCACCACCGCAACGGCCGCGCCGCGATGGTTCTCCGCCTCGTCCCAAATCCGCCCCTGCAGCAGGGGGATCTTGAGAACCGGAAAGTAGCTCTCGCTGACGATATTGAAACGCAGCAACTGATCTTCGCCGGATGGTTTGCCGACAATCTCAAATTTTGTCTGGAAGCCATTGTCAGGAGGCGTCGCGTTGCTTGAGACCGCTGTCATGGAAACGCCCGGCACCGAAGCGACTGCCGCGTTAAGTTTCTCGAAATAGGCTGCACGCTCCGGCCACGTTTTATAGGTTCCATCGTGGATAGGAATTCCAACCGACATCACGTGATGCGGATCGTAGCCGAGCGGTCTGTGCGCCACATGCAAGAAACCTTCGATGGCAGCCCCGGCGCCCGCAAGCATCAGGAGCGTAAGCGCGATCTGCGCAGCGATCAGGCCCTGATGCACTCGGCGCCCTCTCACGTCGCTTGTTGTCCGGCGCGCACTGGTCTGCATCACCTGGCTTACTTCAGGCCGGGAAAGCTGCCACGCCGGCCAGAGCCCGAAAAGCACGCCCGTTGCGACGGCAGTCGCGACGCAGAAAATGAGAACCGGCAGATTGATCTGGACGGCCGCTTCGTGGGGGAACGAATATTCGGGAAGATTGGCTACGATCGCAGCAAGCGACTTGTAGGCGATCAAGAGACCGAGCGCCGCGCCTGTGATTGAGAGCAGCAATGCCTCCGTCAACAGCTGGCGGATGATGCGAGAGCGGCTTGCTCCAATTGCTGCACGAATCGCAAATTCATTCTGCCTGCTTGTTGCGCGCGCCAGCAAAAGAATAGAGACATTGCCGCAACCAATGAGCAGCAGCAGGGCAACCGCACCGAAGAGGAGATAGAGCGTCCCGCCGAGTTGCTTGATGAAGTCTTCGTTCAATCCCACAACGTGAAGCTTCAACTGGTCATGCGGGAAGTGCGTCGGCGTTTCTTTCGCAAATGCCGCGATCAATGGTTGGAGAGCCGCATCAGCTTGCGCCTGCGTCACACCCGGCTTGAGTCGAATGCCGGCATAGTAGCCTCGCACCTGATCCTGCGTCACCTTCAACGGGAGATAGACGTCGCCATCGCCCCAGGTAAACCGTGAAGCCGCAACGCCAACGACTGTGTAGTTCTTGCGGACCAACTGGATCGTTTTGCCGAGGATTGCCGGATCGGAATTGAAATGGCGCTGCCAGAATTTGTATCCGAGCACTGCAACCGGCTGCGGGTCTTGTCCATCCACCGCATCGGAGGGCTGTAAGCCTCGTCCAAGGGCGACGGGAACACCAAAGTAGTTGAACGTGTTCGATGAGAAGTAGACCCCCTGCACATCTTCGGGAACGTCGCTTCCGGTGACAGTCAGGCTCCAGTCATCTTCCAGAAACGTATCTTCAACGACGCTGGACTTGCGCAGCAGTTGCCATTGCGTGCCGGTCAGACCGAAGCCGCGCAGATCTCCTTTGGGGGTTAGCAGGCGCATATGGATCATCCGGTCGGGGGCCGCATACGGGTAGGGATCCATGAGGATGGCGTAGACGACGCTGAAGACGGCGGTGGTCGCGCCAATTCCCAGCGCGAGAGAGAGGATTGCTGTCAGGGAAAATCCGGGCAGCTTCAAAAGCTGCCGAATCGAGTAGCGCAAGTCCTGGAACAGCGTCCTCATTCCATCCCTCCGGTCGATTTGTCGCGGTATCTCTGTATGCGGGTTTGCCGGGCAGCGCAACAAGCGAGAGGCCGGCCTGCGTTGAGGATGTTTAAGCATGCCGGCCGCCAATCTGAGGCGGATAAGTCCTTGATTCTTCAAGGAGCATGATGCTTGGCTCTACCCGAACTGTCCACTTTCGTCGGCCTGTGTTCATAAATGAACGCCGGTACTACAGCATTGGTTATCAAGACCCATGCTCTATACTCAGGATTGTTATGGGCGCCGAGAAAACCTTCTACCTTGAGACCTTCGGCTGCCAGATGAATGCCCATGATTCGGAGAAGGTGATTGGCACACTCCAGCACGAGGGCTACCGTCAGGTTAGCTCAGAAGAGGAAGCCGGCCTGATCCTCTACAACACCTGTTCGATCCGAGACAAAGCCGAGCAGAAGGTCTTCAACCGGCTTAACGATTACAAGAAGCTCTACAAGTCTGGCAAGCGCTTCGGCGTGCTTGGCTGCGTCGCCCAGCAGGAAGGCGAAAAGATCTTCGATCGGGCGCCCTACGTGTCGCTGGTCTCGGGGTCGGCCTCCTATCGCAAACTCCCCGAGATGCTCTCCCGCCTCGAAGCTGGGGAATCGCGCATCACAGGGCTGGACGATCGCCAGACCGATGAAACCTTTGAGACGGAGTTCACAGCACGCACCAACCCTTGTCGCGCGTACATCACCATTATCGAAGGATGCGATAAGTTCTGCTCCTATTGCGTGGTTCCGTTTACGCGCGGAAAAGAGCGAAGCCGCGGTTCTTCCTCCGTGCTCGCGGAGGCCCGCCAGATTGCAGACAGGGGATTCACCGAGATCCAGTTGCTGGGGCAAAACGTCAACAGCTACCGCGATCCGGAAGGGAAGTCGAGCTTCGCGGAGTTGCTGGCGTGCGTCGGCCAAGTCCCTGGAATCCGCCGCGTGCGCTTCACTACCAGCCACCCCCGTGATTTTACGAGGGACATCGTCGACGTGATTAATGCCGTCCCCACCTTGTGCGACCACGTACATCTGCCGGTCCAGTCCGGTTCTTCGAGGCTTCTGAAGATGATGGCGCGCGAGTACACCCGGGATTGGTACCTGGAACGAATCAGCTGGATCAAGGCATCGAAGAGGCCCATCTCGCTTTCCACGGACATCATCGTAGGCTTTCCTGGCGAGACGCCGGACGATTTTGTGGAGACGATGGACCTTCTGCAGGAGGTCGAGTACGATTGCGTCTTCGGTTTCAAATACTCGGCGCGGCCCAACACGCCGGCCCTGGTGATGATCGATTCGATCCCAGAGCAGGAGAAGTCGACGCGACTGCAGGTGCTGCTTGACAGGCAGCGCGAGATACAAAGAAGCGAATTATTCCAAGCAGATAGGGCAAACTCTCGAAGTGATGGTTGAGAATATCAATACCGCGCGTGGGCAGATTGGCGGCCGCAGCACGCAGAATAAGCCGGTGAATTTTACGGTTACTCAGCCAATCGCTCCTGCCATCGGGAGTTACATGCAGGTGAAGATTACAGGTGCATTCCCCAACAGTCTTGTGGGCGAGGCCGTCTAACCGCGCAGGGAGGGTTGTCGATGGATATCGAAGTTCGAATTCGCGGACTCATGATGGATCCGGCTACAAACATGCCGATTGTGGTTCTGAAAGATGTGGCCTCGGAAACCGTTATGCCTATCTGGGTCGGCATCTTTGAAGCCAACGCGATCGCCATCGAGATTGAGAAAGTGGCAGGACCGCGCCCGATGACTCACGACCTAACCAAGAACCTCATCCGACACCTGAATGGATCACTGGAAAAAGTTGTTATCACAGAACTTCGAGACGATACGTTTTTTGCGCTTTTGTGGATGCGACAAGATAACGAGCAGATCGCCGTGGACGCGCGGCCGTCGGACGCTATTGCATTGGCACTCCGGGCAGACTGTCCGATCTACGTGTCTGAGCAGGTGATGCAGTCAGCCAAGTTGAACACCTCAGGACCGCCTGAGGGGCCAACTGCAGAGCAGCTGCGGAGCTGGCTTGAGGGTTTGAACGACGAGGATATGGGCCGATACAAAATGTAATCGTGCGGCATTTCCTGCCGGTTTAGCAGCCGGGCCTTTTTTGACGACCCAACCGCAAGGGAAGTACTCCCAGAAACCAAATCAGGCTTGCACGTGGCCAGCCCGCCCATCCTGCACTTCGACTATACAGAATATCTGTTATCGGACCTAACGAATACCTGCTCCAGATAGGCCCTGGCGTCTTCGATCAACGCCGCCCGCCTCGAAAATGCCTACGAACTCGGTGTAACGCCCGGCAATCTGTGCAACGGCCTCTTCACGAGTCTTCTTCGCGGCGCGCCAGCCGACCAAGGCGTCCCAGAAATCCGTTCTTCCGACTGCGAAGCCGATGAACCCCTCAACACCGGCCGCCACAGTCAACCATTGACGGACGTGCTCCTCATCTTCTCCGCGCCCGAGGATAATGCAGCCGACCTTATCTCGGCCGTTGCGTCGAGCGGTCGCAACAATCCTGGCGCAATCTTCGGCACGGTCAAGCCCTTCGATCTTCCACACATCCGGTTCCACGCCTGCGTCCTGCAGTTCTTTGAGAGTCTGAACCATTAGTTGAGGCCGTAGCTCCAAGTCATAGCGATGCTTGTCGTTGTCAACCTTAGCCAATTGAGCTTTGTCTGCCGGCACCAGGAGCTCAAACATAAACAGGCTCCTTCCGGCTGTCTGCAGATACTCCGAAAGCTTCCGCAGCCTTGCAGCCTGGTTTCGGTTCATAACCGCATCGCCTCCAGGGTTATAGCGGACCAACACCTTGCAGAAGGTTGGATGAAATGCCTCGATGTGGGCAGCGAAATCGTCGCCGTATTGGAAGTCGAACTCTTCCTGTCCACTCTTTTCTGCCGGACAGGCAGTGTGGTATCCGTGCGACACGGCATCGGTCAAAATCGCTGCTCCGAACTGCTCGTCGACAAGGATTGCGGCATTCTCTTTTTCGACGCCGCTTGCAAGAGCCGCTTTGAAGCCGTCGTAGATTATCTGCTTGGACACCGCGATTTCCGCAGTCTGTTCGGCTGACAACGGCTCGTGCCAGCCAAACATCTTGGTTTCAAAGGAACCACGGTGATCGAACGGAAGAATGTATAGGGGTCGCTCGTAACCGCGTGGGCTCATGCGCCCTCCTTTTGCCTCCGGTAGCGCTGGATCAAGTGATTGGTTGAGCTGTCGTGCGTCAGGGTTGGCTCGCTCTTGCTTTCGAGCTCAGGAACGATGCGCTGTGCGAGCGCCTTACCGAGTTCAACTCCCCATTGGTCGAACGAGTTGATCTGCCAGATCGTGCCTTGGGTAAACACCGCATGTTCGTACAGTGCAATGAGCTTGCCGAGAGCTTCAGGGGTCAGGCGATCCACAAGAATCGTGTTCGAGGGGCGATTCCCTTCAAACACGCGATGAGGTACGAGCCAGTCGGGCGTACCTTCGGCCTTCACTTCCTCCGGCGTCTTGCCGAAAGCCAGGGCCTCCGTTTGCGCGAAAACATTGGCGATCAAGATGTCATGATGACGTCCAAGCTTGTTTAGCGTTTTTGAGAACGCAATGAAATCGCAAGGAATCAGATTCGTGCCCTGATGGATGAGTTGGTAGAAGGAGTGCTGCCCATTCGTTCCCGGCTCCCCCCAATAGATCGGCCCGGTCGCATAGTTGACTTCCCTGCCGTCGAGCGTCACATGCTTTCCATTGCTCTCCATCGTGAGTTGCTGCAGATAGGCCGGGAATCTTTTCAAATACTGTTCATACGGGAGAACGGCCAGCGTCTGGGCGCCAAAGAAATCCGCGTACCAGATGCCCAGCAGGCCCAGCAGTACGGGCAGATTCTTCTCAAACGGCGCCGTGCGGAAATGCTCGTCCATCTGGTGAAATCCGCTGAGCATTGCCTTGAAGTTTTCAGGTCCAATCGCCAACATGGTCGATAAGCCGATGGCGGAATCCATGGAATAGCGTCCGCCAACCCAGTCCCAGAACCCGAACATGTTTGCTGTGTCGATGCCGAACTTCGAAACCTCAGCTGCGTTCGTTGAAACGGCGACGAAGTGCTTGGCAACGGCCGATTGGTCTCCACCGAGGCCGAGCAGCGACCAATCGCGCGCCGTATGCGCATTGGTCATCGTTTCGAGGGTCGTGAATGTCTTCGATGAGATGACGAACAGGGTCTCTGCCGGGTCCAGATCCTGAACAGCTTCGGCAAAGTCGGTTCCATCCACATTTGATACAAAACGAAAAACCATACCGCGATCGCTATAGTGCTTCAGTGCCTCGTAGGCCATTACGGGGCCCAGATCAGACCCTCCAATGCCTACATTGACCACATTGCGGATGCGCTTGCCGGTGTGCCCCTTCCATTCGCCGCTTCTGACACGATTTGCAAACGCGGTCATCTTGTCGAGAACTTCGTGCACACGCGGCACAACATTCTCGTTGTCTACGAAGATCGAAGCGTCCTTGGGTGCACGGAGTGCGATGTGAAGCACCGCTCGCTTTTCTGTCACATTGATCTTCTCGCCGATGAACATGGCCTGCGTCCGCTCCCTCAGGCCCGATTCCTCGGCAAGTTCGAACAGAAGCTTCAGCGTCTCATCTGTGATGCGGTTCTTCGAATAATCCACGAAGATGCCCGCAGACTCGACTGTCATCCGGTCGCCGCGCGCAGGATCCTGCGCAAAGAGTTCGCGCAGATGCACGGTCCGAATTTCCTTGTAGTGCGCTTGGAGCGCCTTCCAGGCATTGCGTCTGGTCAACGGCAGAATCTTCTTGCTTGAACTCTTCTTCGCTTTTGTGGTCATAGTGCACTCCTCACGCACGCGCTCTCAAAGAATCAATTTTGTCCGAGGCTCGTCTTTCCTTCTATCAAGGACGATCAGTCGTCGCCCAACTGCGCAACGGACTGTTAAGAATATCGCACCATCGTCAACCGCGTTTGAAATCCTCATTTGGTCCGAACACCCGCATCAGCGTAGACTTCCCGCCCCCTCTTAGATGTCGCATTTTGGATGATGTTTCATCGGCGAAGTAAATTAGCGCCGGAATCGCGTGAACAGATAAAGAATCGCCGATAGCAGCAGGCTGACAAGAATGGAAGTGCCCAGAGGCACGAAGACGGTGAAATTCTTGCCCCGATAGGAAATGTCACCCGGCAGGCGTCCGAGCGGCAGGCCGATGCGCGTGGCAAACAAAAGGAGCGCCCCGACCAGGATAAGCAACAGCCCGATTCCAACCAGCGCTTTGCCTAACTCACCCATGGATTCGCGTCCCACGACGCTCTTCGGCCCCGTGCCACCTTCAGCTAGGATACAAGGAACGGGCGCGGTCTTAGCGTTGCGACCCCTGAACCGGAAGGAGAATCGATGCAGATCATCACACGACTCTGCGGAATCGCGTGTATTGCTGCCGTGCTGATGGATGCCTTCAAAACCATCATTCTTCCGCGCCGCGCAACCGGCCGTTTTCGCATCACGCGGATTTTTTACGTGCTGACTTGGAGGCCGTGGATCTTTCTTACCGAGCGCCTCAACGATCAGAAGCAGCGCGAAGCCGTTTTCAGCTACTACGGACCACTTTCGCTTCTTCTGCTTCTGGTTGTGTGGGCCGGCGGTATGGTGTTCGGCTTTGCCTTGATTTACTACTCTCTTGGCAGTCCGTTCAGCGATCATTTGAAGAGCGGATTTCGGTCGGACCTCTACATTAGCGGAACAAATATCTTTACTCTCGGCCTGGGAGACGTTGTTCCGAACAGTGCATGGGCACGCGCACTCACGATTCTTGAAGCTGGGACGGGCCTGGGTTTTCTCGCTGTGGTCATGGGCTACTTCCCTGTCCTCTACAGCGCCTTTTCGCGGCGCGAAGTCAGCATCGCGCTCCTGGATGCGCGGGCCGGCTCGCCTCCCACGGCAGCCGAGCTTCTTCGCCGCCATTCGCACGAAGGAGCGGAACAGGCTCTTTCTCTTCTTCTTGTGGAATGGGAAAGATGGTCGGCCGAGTTACTGGAGAGCCACATCTCGTACCCGCTGTTGTGTTATTTCCGCTCACAGCATAGCAATCAAAGCTGGATCAGCGCTCTCACGTCTATTCTCGATACGTCCGCATTACTGATCGCGGGAGTGCGTGGGCATGAAGCGCGTCAGGCTCAGCTAACCTTTGCCATGGCGCGGCACGCGATGGTCGACCTGGCCCAGATCTTCTCGCTGGCGCCATTGAATGGAGCAGAGAACCGGCTCCCACAGAAGCGCTATGACGAGCTTTATAACCTGCTTTGCCAAAGCGGTGTGAGCGTATGCCGAGACGGGCAATCGTATGAACGGCTTCGCGACTTGCGCGCACTTTACGAGGGCTATGCAGAAGCGCTGAGCGCTTACTTGAGGATGCCGCTTCCTCCGTGGATACCGGCCGAGCACCGCAAAGACAATTGGCTGGCAGTAGCCAAGGTGCGCGCCAGAGCGGAAGCAGCCGATTCGGCTGGAGCTGCCGATGCGCCATTCGCTGCAACAGCGGAACCGGGCGCTTCATTGATCGATCACTCGCACGACTTCTGAGAGGGGGAACGAAGCTGCTTAGTTTCGGATGTCCACAAGCAAGCTCTCGATCTCAACCTTCTGAGCTCCGGAGACAGGAAGCAGCGGCAGGCGGGCCCGTCCTCCGTAATAGCCATTGAAGTCGCAAGCGTACTTTACGCCGCTGATGCCGAGCTCGCCGACGATTCGTTTAGCTGCGGCCGCAATGCGTTGCTGCTTCTCGGCAGCCAATTTGGGATCGTGATCCTTCCATGCGGAATAGATCTCGTGGCACGCCTGGGGAGCACATGCGGCAAAGCCAAGTACCGCGCCTCCGCCACCCACCTCGAGCGTCTCGAGAACCGTCGATGCGGCCCCCGTGATGACCTGAAAGCCAACTTCCCTGCTACGCATCTTCAACGCTGGCGCAGGGGGAGCCGCGGCTAACGCGAGCCCTCCGGCAAGATCGCCAGCCGCTACGAAAGTCATGTTGCCGACTTCTGTTGCAGACGGCTTCAGCATGCGCGAAGTGACGGCCTCAAACACGCTCGTGACCGGGACGGTTCTCCGCGGCGCCGTGCGGGTTGCTTCGATCAGAGACTTGAGCCTCTGCAAATCGCCGGTAGAATCCTTGATCCCGATGATGTTCGGGTGCTGTGCCAACTCTGCAACCAGCTCGACCGGCATCGCATAAGGGACAAATTTTGGAATGTTATACAGTATGACCGGGAGCGGGGACCGGTCAGCAACACTTCGAAAATAGGCGAGAGCAGACTCGAAGGAAAGTTGCGGAGCATAGTAGGTCGGCGTGCGGACGAGAACCGCATCGTATTGCGCCTCTGCTGCGGCTTCGGCGAGCTCGATCGTAGCCTTGACACTTTCGCGCCCAACGCCTGCGATGAGGACTTTCTCTGGTGCAGCCGCGTCGGCGGCCGCACGCAGCACTTCGCGGGACTCGGCATCGCTTAAAGCGATCGCTTCGCCCGTCGATCCCAGCACAACCATGCCCGACAACAGGCTTCTGGAATAGCGAGCGACATTCGCTTCAAGCTTGCGGAAATAGACCTTCTCATCTGAATAGAATGCCGTGGTGACAGCCGCGAACATGCCTTCGATCAACATAGCCTAATTGTAGCTCCGCGCATTCTCGCACCGTTGGCTGCGAATCTGTCAGCCGGCCTGCTGTAGAAATGCTGCATGCAACTCCTGCAGCGCGTAGACCGATGTTTGCCGCTTCTGTACCGAGGCAATACCTTCCACTGCCGCCTGTGCAGCTGCAATCGTCGTGATGGTGGGAACGCGCGCCAGAACTGCAGCGCGACGAATCGCCTTCTCGTCAAACAGCGTGTCCTGCCCGCGAGGCGTGTTGATGATGAGTTGAATTCGGTCGCCCTTGATCAAGTCCACAACATTGGGCCGGCCTTCTTTCACCTTGAACACCCGCTCCACCGTTAACCCTGCATGCTCCAGCACGTTTGCCGTGCCTTCCGTTGCAACCAGCCGAAAGCCGAGATGCACGTAGCGGCGAGCCAGTTCAATCGCAGCAGGCTTGTCGTGATCGTTCACGCTGAAGAAGACGTTCCCGCTGGTGGGAAGCACCTGCCCTGCTGACAGTTGCGCTTTGGCAAAGGCCTCACCAAAGGTTGCAGCCACGCCCATTACCTCGCCCGTCGACTTCATCTCCGGACTGAGCACAGTATCGACTCCCGCAAACTTTGACCAGGGAAACACGGGAGACTTCACATAGTAGTGAGAGCCTGTCTCAAGATCTCTGTGCGCCTCCAGTTGCTCAGGAAGCAGTTCCTTGAGCGTGCGACCGGTCATGAGGCGCGAGGCGATTTTTGCCAAAGGAATGCCCGTCGCCTTTGACACATAGGGCACGGTCCGCGAAGCGCGAGGATTGACCTCGATTACGTAGACATTGTCGCGGCCTTCGCCATCCCGCTGAATGGCGAATTGCAGATTGACCAATCCGATCACCTTGAGCGCCAAAGCCAGCTGGCGCGTGTAGGTGCGCAGGGTATCCAATGTTTCCTCGCGGATACTCACAGCAGGCAGCACGCAGGATGAGTCGCCGGAATGGATTCCCGCCTCCTCGATGTGCTGCATAATCCCGGCGATCAGGACGTCTTTCGAATCGCAGAGTGCATCGATGTCCACTTCGACTGCGTTCTCGAGAAAGTGGTCGATCAGCACCGGTCTCTCCTGCGAGTACTCAACCGCTTCGCGCATGTACTGGGCAACAGAAGGAGCATCGTACGCGATTACCATTGCGCGTCCGCCGAGAACATAGCTGGGGCGAACCAAGACCGGGTAGCCTATACGCTCGGCCACTGCAAGCGCCTCATCAACACTTGTCGCCGTGCCGCCTGCCGGTTGCGGAATTTTGAGATCTTCCAGCAGCTTTCCGAATTGCCGGCGGTCCTCCGCCAGATCGATCGATGCCGGAGATGTGCCGATGATCGGCACGCCGGCCGCACGCAAGCGCTGGGCAAGGTTTAGAGGGGTTTGCCCACCGAACTGCACGATCATGCCGATTTTCGCGCCCGATTGCGCCTCGTGGTTATAGACCGCAAGCACGTCCTCAAGGGTTAACGGCTCAAAATAAAGCCGATCGCTAGTGTCGTAGTCCGTCGAGACTGTCTCCGGATTGCAGTTCACCATAATGGTCTCGTAGCCATCTTCTTTAAGCGCAAAGGCCGCGTGACAGCAGCAATAGTCAAACTCGATGCCCTGACCAATCCGGTTCGGCCCCGAACCAAGGATGATGATCTTCGGTTTGTCAGTTGGGGGCGCCTCATCTTCTTCGTCGTAGGTCGAATAGAGATACGGCGTCATCGATTCAAACTCAGCTGCGCACGTATCGACGAGTTTGAAGACCGGCTTGATTCCCTTACTTTCGCGCAGTTCCCTCACCTGCTGGACGCCTTGGTTCCCCTCGAGCCTCCACTCGGTGGCGATGCGTTCGTCGCTCAGTCCCAAGCGCTTGAGGCGGCGAAGCTGCGCTGTGGTGATCTCTGAGGCCGGAATCCCTGAGATCTCCATCTGGGCCAGCGTGATTTCGCGGATCTGGAAGAGGAACCACGGATCCATCGTCGTAAGCCGAGCAACTTCGCGCACGCTCATGCCACGTTCAAAGGCAAAGCGGATGTACCCAAGTCGCTCTGGTCGCGGCGTTACAAGCATCTGGGTGAGCCTTCTCGGGTCGAGAATTTCAGCGCCGGTTTTCTTGCCGGTTTCAAGAGCGCGCCATGCCTTCATGAGCGCTTCTTTAAACGTCCGGCCGATTGCCATCACTTCGCCTACCGACTTCATCTGCGGCCCTAAAACGTCATCCGCGCCTGGAAACTTCTCAAATTGCCACTTCGGAATCTTGACGACGACATAGTCGATGGTTGGTTCAAAGCACGCCGGCGTCTTTCGTGTAATGTCGTTTGGAATCTCGTCGAGCGTGTATCCCACAGCCAGCTTTGCGGCAATCTTAGCAATCGGAAATCCCGTCGCTTTCGAAGCTAGTGCCGAGGATCGCGAAACGCGCGGGTTCATCTCGATTACGGTCATGCGACCATCCAAGGGATTGACCGCGAATTGCACATTCGACCCACCGGTCTCCACGCCGATCTCGCGCATCACGGCGATGGCCGCATCGCGCATTCTCTGGTATTCGCGATCCGTGAGTGTCTGCGCCGGCGCCACAGTGATGGAGTCGCCCGTGTGCACGCCCATCGGATCGAAATTCTCAATCGAGCAGATGATGATGACGTTGTCCGCAAGATCGCGCATCACCTCAAGCTCATACTCTTTCCAGCCAAGAACGCTCTCTTCGATCAGGCATTCGTGCACCGGTGACAGATCGAGGCCGCGTGCAAGAATCTCCATCAGTTCTTCGCGGTTATAGGCGATGCCGCCGCCTGATCCGCCCAGCGTGAAGCTCGGTCGAATCAATACTGGAAATCCAATCTTGCCAGCAAAATCGAGACCGTCGCGCAGGTTGTTTACCAGCGCCGACTTCGAGACTTCGAGACCGATGCGAATCATGGCGTCTTTGAAGAGAAGGCGATCTTCGGCCTTTTTGATTGCCTCGAGCTTGGCGCCAATCAGTTCCACGTTGTAGCGATCCAGCACTCCGGCATCGGCCAAATCTACGGCAAGGTTTAGGGCCGTCTGTCCGCCCACCGTGGGCAAGAGGGCAAACTTTCCTGAGCCCGGGCCGAGCATCGCCGCTTCAACGCGAATGATCTCCTCGACGTACTCGCGTGTAAGAGGCTCGATATACGTGCGATCGGCGAGGTCAGGGTCAGTCATGATGGTGGCTGGGTTTGAGTTCACCAGCACCACCTCATAGCCCTCCTGCTTCAGCGCCTTGCACGCCTGCGTGCCGGAGTAGTCGAACTCGGCCGATTGGCCGATCACGATCGGCCCCGAGCCGATCACCAGGATCTTCTGTATGTCATTTCTGCGTGGCATTGCTCGCTCTTATCGTTGCGGTGTTGTATCCAAAAAACAGCGGAGCCGAAAGCCCCGCTGTTTTGAAATGCCGAATCTCTTGCGCATCTCGGCCGTCATCCCTTCCACTCCTCCATCAACTTGCGGAAGTCGCGGAACAGGTAGTGCGAATCGTGTGGCCCCGGCGCTGCTTCCGGGTGATACTGCACGCTGAACAGAGGCAGCGTCTTGTGACGCAACCCCTCAAGCGTCTGGTCGTTTAGGTCAACGTGGGTCAGCTCCACCTCATTGGCGTTGATCGAATCCGGATCGACTGCGAAATTGTGATTGTGTGCTGTGATCTCAACCTTACCCGTCACATTGTTGCGCACGGGGTGATTGCCGCCGTGGTGTCCGAACTTCAACTTGTATGTGCGTCCACCCAACGCCAGTCCACATAGCTGGTGGCCGAGACAGATACCGAACACCGGCACACGTCCCATCATGTCGCGAATGGACTTCACCGCGTAGTCGACAGGCTCGGGATCGCCGGGCCCGTTGGAGAGAAATACACCGTCCGGCTTCATCGCAAGCACATCCGCCGCCGTTGTCTCCGCCGGGACCACCGTGACGCGGCAGGACTCGCGCGTCAGCATGCGCAGGATGTTTTGTTTAATGCCAAAGTCGTATGCGACGACATGAAGCTGCGTCTTGCCTTCACTGACTGACAGCAGCGGGTCGCCCGTCTGATTGCGTACATCGTCAGCATCGAAGGTGTACGAGGTTTTGGTCGACACAACGCGTGCCAGATCCGTTCCATCCATCTTCCGGATATTTTTTGCCCTTTGGACCAGAGCATCGGGATCGGAAACTTTGGTTGAAATGACGCCGCGCATCACGCCGTTGTTGCGCAGATGACGCACTAAGGCACGCGTATCGATCTCGGCGAGCACCGGGACCGAATAGCGCTCCATGTACTCGTCGGTCACCTGCTCGGAGCGCCAGTTCGAGCTGATCGCCGAAAATTCTCGGACGATTAAGCCTTCGATATAGGGTTTTGCGGCTTCGTTATCGGCCTGGTTGGTGCCGTAATTGCCAATCTGTGGATTGGTGAGAACGACAATCTGCCCGGCATAGGAGGGATCGGTGGCGATTTCCTGATAACCGGTAAGGGATGTATTAAATACAACTTCACCTTGGCATTCGCCAGGTGCGCCATAGCCTTGGCCGAGGAAGATGCGCCCGTCTTCGAGCGCAAGAGTAGCCTGCATTGCCGCTCCGAGGAGTGGATTCAATAGATTTTACCAGTTCTTGCTCGGCAGTACACCCTGCCGGACTGTGGAATAACGCGTTGGATTCGGAATTGCCCGGTAGAAAGGAGCAGATTCTTCGCTGAGCATGGAAATTAGCGCACAACGCCCGCGTCCTTTGCGGGCCAATAGACAAACACAGCTTTGCCGTAAATCAGCTCGCGCTCTACCGGACCGAATTCCCTGCTATCCGAAGAGATCGACCGATGATCCCCCATCATGAAATAGCTGTCTTCGGGCACGACCAGCTCAGCCATGGAGCGAGAATCGCGGAACTGGTCCGGAACGTAGTTCTCATGCAGCTCCGTTCCGTTAACCCACACTTCGCCGCGATCGATCCAGATGCGGTCTCCGGGCAGGCCAATCACGCGCTTGATATAGCTCTTTTCAGGGTCGCGCGGATAGTGAAACACGACCACGTCGCCGCGCTGGATCGACTCGATGTGGTAGACGAACTTATTGATGAAAAGGCGGTCGTGGTCTTCCAACCGGGGCAACATGCTCGTTCCCTCTACGCGCACCGGTTGGTAAAGAAATGTGATGATGAGAATTGAAATGCCGGCGGAAATCAGCAGATCCCGGAGCCAAAGTCCAACGCCGGTCGGCCTCAAGGGATTCGGTTTGATCGGGGGCACGGCATTTTTTCCGGAAGGACTCACTAAATCTGGCCCCTCGGACTGCGGGGTCTCCAAGTCTGAAGCATGCGAAGAAGATTCCATCTCTCTCAGTTTATCCGCAGCTGCCAGGCGTTACTGGCAACCCAATCCTCCGGCCGGACATAAAACACGCGCGCGGTTAGGCTTTTCAATAGGTCGGGGCTGATCGGGAGAGGGCACAAGATTCGGCGATCCGTGCGCAGTCCCATCCGACAAATTCTCTTCCTCCAGAATGAGCGGACGCTGAAAGACCATCTCCACCTGCGTCCCGGCATCGATATTGACATCTGCACCGCGCGTAAATAGAGAAACAATGCCCACCGTTGCCAATCCGGCTCCTATTCCGGCAATCCCGCCCGCGAGCGGGTGATCCGAAGCAAGTCCGCCGATTGATCCGACCGTTCCTCCGGTTGGAATCGCAATCTCTGCGGTCTTGCCTGCATTCCTTCCTTTGTCGCCGTCCTGCTCGATGGTTCCTTCGCCGTCGTTCTTCACCTGCTGCTTTCGCGCGCCGGGCAGGCTGTTGACCATGCCCGGAATCTCAACCACGGTGCCGTTGGGAAAGATGATGGACGTGAAATGCATATCCAGCTGCGCCTTGCCTTTGATGCGGCCGGCGCGTGCAACTCGGTCGACGGTCCCCTGGACATAGACTCCTGGCGGAATCATTACTCTATTCCCTACAACCACCGGAAATGTCGAGGCAAGGTACACGCCATCGCCGACGCGGGCACTCTTTGTGTTGATTCCGCTCCGTAGTTGCAAAAGGACTTTCGTTCCAGCGGGAATCGTGTAGGTCTTCTTCGTCGGGGCAGTTCGGGCGCCCGACGGCGACCCAACTGTGTCCGTGCTGCGATCTTCCGCTGAAGATACAGAAGCTCTTGCCGTCTTTGCCGTGTTAGCCGGAGTTGCCGTGTCCTGTGAGTTCTCGGATGGAGCTGCCGTTCCCTGCGTCGTTTGTCCGACTGCAAACCCTGATAGCAAAAGAACCTGAGCCAGGCACAGCCCGGTCCCGACGGATCTGCGTGGAAACTGCATTCTTCCCCCTGTGGCCGCTGCACAAATCGACCCCGTTGAATAGACGTTGCAAACTTCAACTGGGGTAGCCCTTTCTTTCATCCTTACCTCGACACAACATAAAACTCCAATTCGAGTTACGATGCAAGACAACCATGAACATCGATGCTCCAGCCAACGATACCCTTTCGGTCTCGGTAGCGGGCGCGTTTGACTCTGCGCGCCGTGTTTTGACCGATGCCATTGCCGCACGGGCCTTTCCAGGCTGCGCCTTTGGCGTGCTCTCAGGCCGCAAGGCGGTGCTGCAAGGGGCAGCCGGCGATTCCACCTATGACTCCGACGGTTTTGGCATTACGCCGCAGACGGTCTACGACATCGCCAGTTTGACCAAGGTTGTCGCAACGACGGCAGCCGCGATGCTCCTGTTCCAACGCGGCATCCTCGATCTGGAGACGCCTCTAGGTGAATTACTCCCTGGCTTTGTGGTGGGGCGCCCACCTGAGGAGCGCGCACGCCTGGTAACGATTCGCCACCTGCTTGCGCACAGTTCGGGCCTGCCGGGCTACGTTGAGCTCTTCCGCACCTCTGCCACGCCCGATGCCCTGGTCCGCGCCTGTCTCCAGTTACCGCTTGAAGCCGAGCCCGGCACCCGAGCTGAATACTCCGACATCGGTTTTATCCTTTTGGGCAAAGCTCTCGAAATCCTGGTGCACGAGCCCCTCGCGGCCTGGGTCAAGCGCGAGATATTCGACCCTCTCGGTCTGCAGTCCACTGCCTTCAATCCGGCCAAGGAACGCCGTAGTTCCATCCCTCCTACCGAAAAAGACACGACTTTGCGCTACCGAACGATTCAAGGTGAGGTACAGGATGAGAACGCTTGGAGATTAAATGGAACGGCAGGCCATGCCGGACTCTTTTCGAATGTCCCCGATCTCCTTCGATTTGCCAGCGTCATTCTGGCCGGTTGGACTGACGACAACGATGATGCCGTCCTCTTTTCCCGGCAGACCCTTGAAGGGTTTTCGAAGCTCCAGGGACCTTCAGGTAGTTCATGCGCCCTAGGCTGGGACACCCCTTCGCAAATCTCCTCCGCGGGCCGGTATTTCTCGGGCCGTTCAATCGGCCACCTGGCGTATAGCGGATGTTCGCTGTGGATCGATTTACCCGCGGCGACGGCGGTGGTTCTGCTTACCAACCGTACTTGGCCCGACCGCAAAAGCCAGCTGATTCGTGAAGTGCGGCCCGTCTTTCACGATGCCGTGCGTCTAGCGCTTGACCCATCGACGCCTCCGCGCGAAGGTGCGGATCCCCCTGCATAGTCATCGTTTACGCTGGTCCCTAGGTTGCTCGCTGCACAGTCTTTAGAATCTTTGCACCCGTTTTGGTTGCCCCACGCACCCCACCAAATTGTGTTATGGACTTGCGGAGTTTAGAGCTACAATATGAGGCTGGGGACAGACTCGATGCTTACCAGCACGACGACGCAGGATGTGACCGAAGCACATAAAAAAGAAGAGGCAAAGTTCGACCCAGCCTCTTTGCTCCAGCACTTGATCACCGAGAGCCAGAATGAGGCTTCTCAAGGCTTTGACACCAAATCCGCCCTCGAAATCGCGAAGATCATTAATCACGAAGATGCGAAGGTGGCGGCAGCAGTCAAGAAAGCAATTCCTGAGATCGCTCAGGTCATCGACCAGGTTGCGCGCAGCCTCCGAGACGGCGGAAGGCTGATTTATATCGGCGCCGGCTCCAGCGGCAGAATCGCTGCCCTCGATTCCTCTGAGTGCCCTCCCACCTACTCCTCGGCTCCCGGACAAATTCAATACATCATGGCAGGCGGACCCAAGGCACTTGCCTCGGCCGTTGAAGTGAATGAAGACTCCGAGGAACTTGGCCAGCGCGATATCGCTCGCCGACGCCCCACGCGCAAAGACGTCGTGATCGGCATCTCCGCATCGGGCCGGACACCCTACGTGGTAGCCGCTGTCGCCTATGCGCGAGCCCGTGGCGCCCGCACTGCGGCCGTCACCTGCAATCATGGCACTCCGCTTGAGGCAGCTGCCGATACCGCAATCATTGCCGAAGTAGGTCCAGAGGTTATCTCCGGCTCGACCCGCATGAAGGCCGGCACGGCGCAAAAAATGGTGCTGAACATGATCACCACCGGCGCCATGACTCGCCTCGGCTACGTGTACGAAAACCTGATGGTCAACGTGCACATGCAGAACTCCAAGCTGGTCGAACGTGGCATTCGCATCCTGATGTGCGCATGCAATATCGATCGCCCAACAGCCGTCGACACCATCAAGAGCGCAGGCCGCAGCGTTCCCGTTGCGCTTGTGATGCTCAAAGCGAAAGTCGACAAGCCCGAAGCTGTACGTCGTCTGGCCAAATCCGACGGCAACGTCCGACTCGCAATTGAAGACAACGTTCTCGAACTCTAGAGAACATCGAACCACATTCAAGAGCCCGGTCGCTCCCACGCGAACGGGCTTTTCGTTTGCGGCCCGTCGCGGGATTTCTGTGCCTCAACAGAGCCGCCGGACTCTTCGGGTTCGGGTCGATGGCTATACTGTTCGACGAACGACGAGGGTTCCCCGTGCCACTACTCAACACTTCCCTTCCGTGGGTTTCTGGCCTCCTCATCTTTGCGCTCGTGCACGCGGCTGCACAAGGCCCCGTTTCGCGATCTGAACCGAAAACCGATGCGGCACAGCAGGTAAGCGTTCCCCAACTGCAGCGGCCCGCAGGGCCGTATCAGATAGGTCGAGTGGGCTACGAATGGGTCGATACTTCCCGCCCCGACGGTCATTCGACTGATCCGAATGCCCATCGCGATCTGATGGTCTACCTCTGGTATCCTGCGACCCAAAAAACCACGGCCGCTCACGGTGAATATCTACCCGGCGCAAAACGGATCGACGCGGATCCCGCGGCTGCGCCGGCTATGCGGGATGAGTTTGAAAGCAATTGGCCGCTTATTCTCTCAGGGGCCATCTCTTCCCTCGCGGTCGATAAAGCGCCTGTCGTGCGATCACGAAAGAGATTCCCCGTAGTGATTCTGGCTCACGGCGCCGGTGGGACATCCTTCGAATACACATCCCTGATTGGGTGCCTCGTCAGCCGCGGTTATGTTGTTGTCGCAATCGAAAACACATATGCTGTGCCGGCCGTGGTTTTTCCGGATGGGCGCGTTGTGCCGGCTTACCGCGACTCGCCGCCGCCCAACCTTTCTCCGGAGCAGCGATTTCAACGCATGATGAGGAATGCAGGAGACGAGATCGACACAGGTGCACGCGACATTCTCTTCGTTCTCGATCGACTCACCCAACTGGACAACGGTGGGCCGGGCGCATTCCTGCTCAGCAAGAGGCTCGATTTGGATCGTGTGGCCGCGATGGGCCATTCAGCAGGTGGCGCGAATGCGACTCTAGCCTGTCAGAGAGATACCCGGCTTAAAGCCTGCCTCAGTCTTGACGGCCAGATGCCGCCCGTGGCGGCCTTCCCTGAGAGTTCAGACGGAAGTTGGTTCACGCAACCGGTTCTTTTGCTCGAGGTGGATCACCACGGCAGATGGATGGGATTCAACCCTGCGCAGAACGACGCATTCCTCAAGAAGAAGGAAGATCAGCTGAACCGCTGCCCGCCAGGCAGCTACGACGTTGTGTTGAAAGCGCCGGGATTGATGCACGGGAGCTTCAGCGACTATCCGCTCCTGGCAGCGAGGGGCCGTACCAAGGAAACGCAAGAGGCACTGCACAACCTAAACCTTACTGAGTCCTATATCCTTGGGTTTCTTGAGCAGACATTGAACCACACTCGCTCACCCCTGTTCGACGGTGCAGCGAGCCCTTCCGAAGCGACCGTAAAATCATACGGGCAATGAGCTGATTGCGGTTACTTCCCTGGGGAGAAGCCGGGTCCGTTGTCGGGCTGGATTCTGCCTGCTCTTGGCGCAGGCTCAGCGCGGCCGACGGGTATTAGATTGAGAGAAGCAGGAGTTTCCATATTTCATGGATAAGTTCGTTATTCGTGGTGGCAATCCACTTGTCGGTACGATTCGTGTTTCCGGAGCCAAAAACTCCGCGCTTCCCTGCATGGCTGCCGCCATCCTCACCGAGGAAGAGGTCGTTCTCGAGAACATTCCGCAGGTCCGCGACATCCTCACCGAGAAACGCCTGCTCGCATCGATGGGCGCGCAAGTGGACCTTGGGACCGCGGATGAGCATTGCCTCTCCATCAGCTGCCGCAATCTCTCCGACCCTGTTGCGAAATACGAAATTGTGAAGACGATGCGTGCCAGTTCCCTCGTTCTTGGGCCGCTCATCGCGCGAGCAGGCATGGCGCGTGTGGCTATGCCGGGCGGTTGCGCCATCGGAGGCAGGCCAATTGACCTGCATATCAAGGGCCTTGAGAAAATGGGCGCCTCCATCGTGCAGGAGCATGGATATCTTGAAGCACGGGCGGAACGGCTTCGCGGGGCTCACCTGGTCTTCGACAAGATCACCGTCACCGGTACTGAAGACCTGCTGATGGCCGCGGTTCTCGCCGAAGGCGAAACAGTAATGGAGAACTGCGCACGCGAGCCGGAAGTGACCGACCTCGCCGCTCTGCTGATCGCCATGGGCGCGAAGATCGAAGGCGCGGGTACCTCGACGATCCATGTGCAGGGTGTAACCAGTCTGAGCGGCGCAAAGTTCCGGATTATCCCTGATCGCATCGAAGCCGGAACATTTCTGGTAGCGGGAGCCATTACTGCGGGTGATCTCACCGTTAAAAACTGCAACGCGGATCACCTGCGCGCCGTAATCTCAAAGCTTGAAGAAGCTGGCGTGGTCATCGAGATTCCTCGGCCCGACACGGTACGCGTTCGTTCCGACGGCCACCTGACGGCAGTCGACATCTCAACAGAAGAGTATCCCGGATTTCCCACCGATATGCAGGCGCAATACATGGCCTTGGCCACACAGGCCGAGGGTGTCTGCAACGTGAAAGAAAACATCTTCGAGAATCGGTTTATGCATGTCCAGGAGCTGGTTCGGATGGGCGCGAACATCAAGGTCGATGGCCGTACCGCCACTGTCCGGGGGCCGGCAAAGCTCAGCGCTGCCGCCGTGATGTGTTCCGATCTGCGCGCCTCTGCGTCGCTTGTTCTCGCTGCACTCGTGGCCGATGGCGAATCCATACTGGATCGCGTCTACCACATGGATCGCGGCTATGAGCAGATTGAAGAAAAGCTGAAAGGCGTGGGCGCACAAATTCAACGCATGGGCAACGTGTTCCCCGCTAAAGAAGCCGAAGCCTTCGCGGACTGATCGGGAACCTCTAGCGCCAGCTCGCGGCCAAATGCCAGCGCAACTGGAAGCGGGCGGTTTTCTCGAGGACTCGCTCGTACTCCTTGAGTTCCTCTCGCACTGCCGGAGTTTCAGAGCCGAGGGCAGCAGGCACTGCTGCTAAAAACTCAAGCAAGGCGCGTACGGTGGCCAGCCCCTTCGTTGGGGAAAACCACTGCGGCGCAGGAAGGTGCTCGGCCCATTCGGGGTTTGCGCTTCCTTGCTCAGCAAGAAGCGCCATCGAGTTTTCGTCGGCCGAAAAGAATTCGAGCAGTGGAGTAACCCGAAGCGTTGTTGCCAATCGCTCAAGTGACTCCTCATTGCGGGCAAGCGATCGGCCATTGACGAAGGTGTCAAACCCGGGGTCCTCGCCTTCAACCACGATATAAAGGCTTGCTGCCATCAGACCGAGTTTAGCCCATTCAAAGGCTATCTCTTTTGTATCTGTAAGCTTATGGCATCCAACTGATAATAGTCCGCATGCCCACAGTTCCGACTCCTTGTCAATTATCTAACTTGGCACAAAAGAGCTATTTCGATATACCCCTGGATCAACCTTAAACTGGTGGTATTTGGGCCCGGGGTGAACATGGTGGATTGGACCAAGCTACCGGATCTTGCGGCAGTCGCGCTTTTGACGTGCGCGTTCGCATCGGTTGCTCGCAGAGGACAGACACCGGTTTCCCGATTCTGGCTTACGGGTTGGATTCTGATCGCTGTGCATTTTGCGGCCTTCATGTTCCTGCCGTCGCCCGGGGCCATTGGCGTTCTCGCGGCCGACATCGGACTGGCAGCTCTTCCAGCGGCAGGCCTGCTTTTCACCTACGCATCGATTCCTTACCGTCGCGAGCAATCCAGCCGATGGGTGCTGGTTTCGCTCCTGTTCGGTAATGCGCTCTATGTCTGCCTGATTAACGCGAGTCCCGCGGAAGATTGGGCACTGATTCCGGCAGCAGCTCTGCTTGGCATCGCTCCGCTGTTCATCTCGCTTTTTGCAGCCCGCAGATTTCGCCATCCAATGCGATGGGTTGTGGTTGCACTCTACTGCCTGCTATCTGCTTTCATTCTGATCGTGCAGAAACGGCCGAACGATGGCGGCGACCTCGCGCTGAACGCCCTGCTTTTTACTGTTTTCTTCGTATGCTGCTTGCACTTCTCGTTCACTTATCGCCGCGCTACTGCCGGTGCATTCATCACCATTTCGGGGTTTCTCGCGTGGGCTTCAGTGTTCCTGGTCGCACCGTCTCTGCAGACTTTCTTCCCGACAGTCCAGATTGAAAGCGAAGTGTGGAACCTTCCAAAATATGTGGTCGCAGTGGGTATGATTCTACTGCTGCTCGAGGATCAACTTGAACACAACACCTATCTCGCATTTCACGATGAGTTGACGGGTCTGCCGAATCGTCGACTCTTTCAAGATCGTCTTGGCGTTGCGCTTGAGCGTGCTCGACGATCGAGTTCGAAGGCAGCCCTGCTTGTAATCGATCTCGATCGATTCAAGGAAGTGAATGACACGATGGGCCATCATTTCGGGGACATTCTTCTGCAGCAAGTGGGGCTCTCGCTCGCCGGAAGCGTGCGTAACTGCGACACAGTATCGCGCACCGGTGGAGATGAGTTTTCTGTAATCCTGGAAGGCACTGCCAACCCGGAAGATGCCTATAAGGTTGCTCAGACCTTGCTCACGAGCTTGAATGAGCCTCTTGAAATTGAAGGTCGCATGGTCCGCGTTGGCGCAAGCATCGGTGTTGCGCTCTATCCTGACGACGCCGCCGACATGGAAGCCCTTTGCATCGCGGCCGACCTGCGCATGTACGACAAGAAGAAGGTTGCAAGGAGCGCGCTACGTTCGCCGCTCACGGGCAAAATACTTCCGCAGGGAATCCTTGAAGATGCGGTTCGTTCTGATTTCCGCATAGCCCCGGAGAATCTGAGCGCATAGCCTGCTGTATTCGTCAGAGGCACAGCTGGCGCGCAATAGTCGTCAAAAAAGCGAAGGCCCGAGCATATTGCTCGGGCCTTCGCTTAGCTTTGAAGCTTAGTTCTGGCTGCCGCCAGGACCACGGCCTCCACGGCGACGACGCCGACGACGATTGTTGTTGGCACCGGCTGGAGGACGGCCTCCCCCTGCCGCCTGCGGTGCGCCTGCAACTACCGGTGCACCTTCGGCGCGATTGAAGTTTGGCTCGTTCTCTTCGTCGATTTCCTCGGTATCATCTTCGTCGAAATCGTCTCCGCCTTCGATCAGAATCGTGCTCTGATTCGATTGCGGCTGACGCTCGTCGAATTCGTGCTGAGCACGACGCGCAGGAGCAGGAGGAGCCGCTGGCGCTTCCGAAGTGCCTTCGCCTTCTTCTGCCGTCGGTGCCGACTGTCCGAGCTTTGCGCGCTGTTCCTTGATCAGGGCCTTGCGGCTCAGCTTGATCCGGTTCCCCTCAATGGCCAGAACCTTCACCATCACCTGATCGCCTTCGCGCAATTCGTCCTTTACTTCCTTCACACGATGCTCTGCGATCTCGGAGATGTGCAGCAGACCGTCTGTGCCTGGGAAGAGTTCAACGAATGCTCCGAATTCCGCGAGCCGCACCACTTTGCCCAGATAGGTCTTCCCAATCTCCGGCACAGCGGTGATGTCGTTGATGATTGCCAAGGCTTTCTTGAGGCCCTCGGCGTCGCTCGAAGCCACGCTCACTCGCCCCGTATCGTCCACGTCGATTTTGGCGCCCGTCTGTTCAACGATGCCACGAATGGTTGCGCCACCCTTGCCAATCAGATCGCGAATCTTGTCGGTGGGAATCTGAACTGTCTCGATGCGAGGAGCATACTGCGAGCGCTCCTGGTGCGGGCCACTCAGCACTGCGTCCATCTTGTCGAGAAGGAACAACCGGCCCTGACGCGCCTGCTCCATTGCCTGCTGCAGAATCTCGCGGGTTAAGCCGCCGATCTTGATATCCATCTGCAGAGCAGTAATTCCCTTGCGGGTACCGGCAACCTTGAAGTCCATATCGCCGTAGTGATCTTCTGCACCGGCGATATCGCTCAGGATTGCGTAGTCGTCGCCTTCCTTCACGAGTCCCATCGCAACACCGGCAACAGCGCCCTTAAGCGGAATGCCGGCATCGAAGAGCGCCAGGCTTGCACCGCAAACCGACGCCATAGAGGATGAGCCGTTGGATTCGAGAATGTCGGATACGACACGCATCGAATACGGCGACTCGTCGACGTTGGGCAGAACCGGCGTGATGGCCCGCTCGGCAAGCGCGCCGTGACCAATCTCTCTGCGGCCAACGCCGGTCATACGGCCTGTCTCGCCGACGCTAAACGGCGGGAAGTTGTAATGCAGCATGAAATTCTTTCGCTGCTCGCCTTCATAGCTCTCGAGCCGCTGTCCGTCGTCGTTCGTTCCCAGCGTCGCGGTCACAAGAGCCTGCGTCTCGCCGCGGGTAAAGAGAGCCGAACCGTGAGTGCGCGGCAGAACCCGGGTCTCGATCGAAATGGCACGAATTTCGTCGAATGCACGCCGATCCGGACGAATCCGGTTCTTCGTCACTTGCTCGCGGAACAGGCGCTCGATCAGCGCTTCATAATAGGTGGAGAGCCTCTTCTTCGCGGTTGGATCGTCTGCCGGCAGAGCGGCAACGAGTTCATCCTTGATCTTCTTGATCAGCGCATAGCTCTCGGTTTTGCCGTGGGTCTTGGTGTCTTGAGCATCCTTCAAGCGGTCGCCAACCTTGGCCTTCAACTCGGCGTAGTAGGCCTCGTCAAATTCCGGCGCCACGAAGGCCCTCTTGGTCTTGCCCGCTTTGGAGGCCAGATCGTCGATTGCAGCCACGATCTTCTTGATCTCACCGTGCGCAAACTCGATCGCTGCGAGGATGACTTCCTCAGACTCTTCCTTCGCTCCGGACTCGATCATCACGATGCCGTCCTTATGACCGACGACCATGATGTTCAACGTCGTGAGCGCACGCTCTGCATACGTCGGATTGATCACAAACTCTCCGTCGACGCGACCAACGCGGACTGCGCCGACCGTTGCTCCGAACGGGATATCGGACAACGCAAGGGCAGCAGCCGCCGCATTGATGGCGACCACATCGGGATCGTTCTCTTTATCTGCGGAGAATACCAGTGCGATCACTTGCGTTTCGTTGCGGAAGCCGTCAGGAAACAAGGGTCGGATGGGGCGATCGATCTGCCGCGCAGTGAGAATTTCTTTTTCGCTTGGCCGGCCCTCACGCTTGATGAACCCGCCGGGGATACGTCCGCCGGCGTAGGTGTACTCACGGTAGTCAACGGTCAGAGGAAAGAAATCAATACCTTCGCGCTGTTCTGGGGAAGCTACAGCAGTCGCCAGCACCACGGTCTCTCCCGTCGTCACCAGCGCTGATCCGGATGCTTGCTTCGCGATGCGGCCGGTCTCAAAAACCAACCGCTTGCCGCCGGCAAGCTCGACAGCCACTTCATGCTTCATAGACATAGTGTCCTCGTTTCATTTTTTCGCTTGGGAAACTTGGGGCAAAACAACCTCGGCGCGCGCTGGGCGTGCCGCAGGCGAAACCCACCGATGGGTACGCGGCGGATTGTGGATCCAGGGGAGAATGGTTCATCTCGGAGATGAAAGGTGCACTTCTCATTGCCCATGCCCCCGTCGCTGTGCGAGACGGAGGGCGACAACTGCGCATTCACCCCTGGTCCTGAATGGAATAGGGGCGATGACCAGGCATCGGTCTGGACGCTTCCAATTCAAGGTTGGCTTTCTTGCTACTTCCGAAGCCCGAGCTTGCTGATGACGTCACGATAACGATCCGAGTCGTGTGTCTTCAGGTAATCCAGCAGACGGCGCCTCTTACTGACGAGCATCAAAAGACCACGCCGGGAAGCATGATCTTTCTTGTGCGTCTTGAAGTGCTCAGTCAAGTCGCTAATCCGCTCACTCAAAATCGCGATCTGGACTTCGGGCGAGCCGGTGTCCGTATCGTGGGTGCGGAAGCGTTCAATTAGGTCGGTTTTCTTTGCGGTCGCCAGCACGGCGTTTGTTACTCCTCTTGCGTTCTCAGTCCACTCTTAAGTGTCTAAAGTGAGATTACCATGAATGGACGGCAAATGCCATGGACGGCTACTCTCGGTCTTCGGGCAAACCTATGAGCCTGAGAAAGTTGCCCTATTGTCCCTCTTGCAACCAGTAGTTTGCTCGAGCGACAATCCTGGCTCCATAGTCTTGCGTGGTCCGTACACGGATAGCGTGCAGTCCAGGCGCAGGGTCAGACGGGCTAAATGTCAGCAAATAGCGATTGCGTACATGCTTGGCCGCGTCGACCACGCGCTGTTCAAATCCCTTGTCCCCAGTGAAGGTGGTGTACTCCCCCCCGCTCTCCTGGGCAACTTCCTTCGCAACATTTTTCTTGAATGCCTTTACAGCCATCACCAGAGTCGACACCATATTCATGGTCCGGTCTTCTCCCGAATCCTTCACGTCATGGAGGAATTCGGCCTGGGACGGGGAGAACGACACACTCAAGACCAGCACATTCGATCTGCCGATCTTCTGAATCAGCTCAACGGGTTTTGTATGTTTGCTTCCGTGATCCCGTTTTTCGCTGATGAGAAGAAGAACACGACGGTATGCCTTAGGCTGCGTTTCCAGCAGGTCGACCGCCGAACTCACCGTGTCCAGAATCGCCCCACCTCCATCGCCAGGCTGAAGGTGTTGGAGCGAATCGCTCAGATTCTCTTCGGAATGCGTGTAATCCCGAAGCAAATGGGGTTTGGAGTCGAAGCCCATCAGTGCAGCTTCGCTTCGCGGGTCGGTGAGGAAAAGGTCGAGGAGCGGACCGAGCTTGGCCAACTTGCCAAACTCCAGAACGCTGGCACCTCCCTGCTCAACCGCAATTACCAAGGCAACGGGGGTCGTGTCCATTTCTTCTTGTACGTGGATCTTTTGAGGAACACCATTGTCCTCCAGAACGAAATCCCCGTCCTTTAATCCGTAGAGAACTCCTCCACCCGGCTTCTCGACCAGGGTGGGAACAAGAACCTCATTCGTCGTGACGCGAAGAGTTGTACCTGATTGGGGATCGGACAATTGTTTGGGCGGTTCTGGAGGGGGCAGCTGCCGGCTTTGCGCGAGACCTGGTGCCGGCCAATATACGAGGGCGATGGTGAGAAGGCAAACAATCTTCCAGGCTCTTTGGCGGGCGGCATTGTGCGAACTAGGCCAGCGTCCCATGAGTGTAAAGAAACTGCAGGGAGCGCTAACCACGTTTCCGAGCTTCCTTCTGAACGCGTCCGGTCCAAGCGAGAAAACTGAGCAATTCCCACCGCGAAGACCAGGCAAAAGCAAGGATATCCCTCGGGCGAAGGGTATCGGCGGATTTGCCGGAATAAGTTTCTACACGCCAGCGGAGAAATTCGCTCCGCCAAGGGGCGAAGCGGTGGCCGCGCGTTGCATTCCAAATGAAGCGAAGGGGCGCAATCAACCAAATGTCCTCTTCAGCTCAGTATAAATTGCGCGAACTCAGCTCGCATTCGAAGCAATCGCGGGGTCCTCGCTAGAGCTTGTCGAAAAGGCTGCCTGAGCCAAGCTGAGCTATGACATCTTCAAGCGCGGTTTGCTTGGTCGTGGCAAGGGAAAGCTGCGTGGCGATGGAGGGTAGATCAGCTTGCATGAGATTAGTTTGGCTGGTCGTCAGCTGCATTTTCTCGTTCATCACAGCATCCGAAGATGCAGAGAGGCGTGTGAGCGAATTGTCGAGGGTCACACGCTGCTGGGAAACAAAGCCGAGTGCCGAATTCAGAGCCTGCGTATCTCGTACGGAGAATTCGATACTCGCACCTGACGCAAAGTCGGCGATGAGATGATTAAGCGCCTCGAATGAGCTATTGGAACCACTCGCGGGAAAGATCTGATCTCCGGGCAGATTCAATTGGATTGCCTGTCCATTCGGTGTCTGGAGGAAATTTACATTTGAATCGCCATTGTAGGTTGTAACCGCCGGCGTACTCGTGGTCGACAGGGTAAACGGAGAAGACGTGGATGCGCCGCCGCCAAAAATGTATTGGCCCTGGTAGCTCGTATTCGAGAGCGCAAGAACCTCGTCTCGGATACCGGATAACTGATTCGAGATCGCCTGTCGCTGGCTGTCGTTTAAGGTCCCGTTGTTTCCACCGGTCGCAATCGATATGGCCTGCGTCAGCTGAGCCACGACTCCGCCTAAAGCGGAATCGGCAACCTGCAATTGCCCCTGCACAAGGCTCGCTGACTGTGTGAAAGAGTCGTCCCTTTGCAACTGATTCAGGAGAAGAACATTCTCCTGAGCAGCCATTGGATCTTGACTTAGCGAGGTGACGCGAACTCCGCTCGATAGCTGGTTCGTCAGTTGCTGCTGCGTCGCCTGTGTCTGGTCAAGCGAAGTTACAGGGGTCGGAAACGAAAAATGGATTGACCCGCACGATTCTCCCTGCGAATGGCCGCGCCCGAGCGGAGCACTCTCTCTATGAAACTGAGGTTTGTACGCCGAGATTCAATGCTGACGCGAAGACTCGGTTCAATGTCGCGAAGATCTCGGATGCTGCCTGATAGCTTCGCTCAAATTGTTGCAGTGCTGCGGCTTCATCGTTGAGGTTTACGCCGCATAACGCATTCTGCTGTGTCTGCAGCTGTGTGACCGACGCCTTTTGAGCAGTATTCTCGATGTTGATCTCGGAAACAACAGATCCGAGGGAGCCGACGAACTGGGCATAGAAATTCGAAGGTGTACCCCCACTCACAATCGACTGGCTTCCGAGGGTCGCCATCGCAACTGCGTTCGAGTTGTCCCCCGCCCCGCTGCCGAAGCTCGCTGCCGCAATCTGATTTGGGTCTGTCATCGGCCAGGCGTATCGAGAAAGCACTTCCGGCCACTTGGATGGGCTGGTTGAAGATATAGAGGGGAGCCGCACCACTTCCAGAGACGCCAGCAGCGTTGGTGCCGGTGCCTTCGACGCCATTCAGGTTGGTCCCTGAATTATTAGCTGCGTTTACGGAGGTTGAAATGCCGAACGCGAGCTGATCGAGTGCAGAAAGGGCGAAAGGAATATCCTGATCGCGCGCCGCCAAGTCTCCGCCGAGCTGCCCGCCGCCACTCGTGAGCTCCGTCGTCACATCCGTCCCGCCCAGGTAAAAGTGCGTTAGACCTCCCGAGACGCCGGTGGATAGCTGAAAGCTCAGTCCGCCCGAGACCAGGAGCTGACCCGCGGTGGTGGTGATCAACAAGCCATTACTTTCTGTCGTCACCTGATTCATTCCGACAAGCTGCCCCAACTGGGCTAGATCCAATTGAAGTTGGTCCTCGAGCGTACCCGCATCGCCGGTCGCCGCCATAGATTGGATCTGCTGATTCAGTTGCGCGATCGCAGACGTGAGCGCATTCACCTGCCCCGTAATACCGGCAGCTTCCTGATCGAGTGACAGTTGCTGTGTGTTCAGGCTTGCTGCCGTATTCGAGATATCTCCTGCAAGAGTCGTCGCGGAAGAGAGAACCTGCTGGCGAAGAGCATTATCGGTCGGATTAGCCTCAAGAGAGGAAAAGGAACTGAAGAATGAAGTGATGTCGCTTCCAATATCACCTGCGGTCGCGCCTGAGGCGCCGGAGTCCGGCGCAAACAACGCCTGGATCGAGTCGAGTGCGGACGCTCGGGAACTGGATGCAGATTCCAGTTGTTGCTGCTGCGAGAGACGCTGATTCAAAATGTTGTCACGCGTCGAAGCGGGACCTGTTGCTCGAACCCCGGCTCCGTAGTTCACCCCATTGATTGTGACCGGAGAATTCTCCTGAAGGGTCGGCGTCTCGCGGGTATAGCCTTTGGTATTGGCGTTGGCAACGTTGTTGGCTACGGTATTCAGCGCCGACTGGTCGGCGTTGAGAGCACCTGTAATCAAGTCAAGTGCAGAGTGAATTGTCCCCATGCCGGCTGCCCTCGTTCAACGCCATATCTGCCACACATCTGCACCGTAGCCCAGCCGCATATCATCTCTTGGCATCAATAATCGCTGGACTATATCCAGATTTGCTTTCGTGCTATTGAGGACTTTCTCGAGAATGAGCAGATCTCTAGAGAATCCCTGAGCGGCCGCTGGTCTTTCGACTTCGTTTGCGAGACTCGAGTCGGAAGCGTATTGCAAGCTGCGGCAATCACGGGCTAACGCTTCAAGAAGCGTTGTATCAAATTGACTCAGTGCACGACAGGTCTCTTCGATCAGGTGATGCAGTACCAGATCCGCTCGATTCTCCTCTGCCTGCTGCATCGTCTTTACCCTTGCCCCGTGCTACTTGTCGGTGATCGATTGCCCCTGAGCGAGCATCCCGTCGACCACCTTGGCTGCTACAGCGGAAGCTGGAACACTGTAGATTCCAGCAGCGAGAGCGGCCTGCACGGCTGTTACCTTTTTCCATTCGGATATCCGATTCGGATGCGGCTTGCGCCACCTCCGATCCGGCGCTGCTCACTGTTGCACGATCGCTCGAAAACGATCCCGCGAGCTGTTCGGTCTCATGGCTTGCGGATTGTGGTTTTAACGCACTTGATGGCCCACCTAATAGCGCCTTCAGTCCATCGACGCTGCTCCGAATATCCATCTCTAACCCCCCTTAATTCGGTTATCGGCCGACTGCTTCAATCACTATAGTCATCTTGCGATCTTTAACCCTTCATTTCTCCGTGTATCCTTCTGGATCACCGCACGATTAGGAAACGCTCCCGTTTCGGGAAAAGCTCTTGATCACATTGGTCGCAATGCCGAAGCCACCGTGACTGCTCAACGCACGTCCGAGCGCCTCCCCAGCAAAAGACCCGATTGCACTGTGTAATCCCAGGCCGGCATCACCATCGACTTCGGCTGAAGTGTCCCCTGTCACGAGCGGATCCAGCAGTTCCTTCATCATCTGCGCTTCAAATTCATGCGCTGCGCTCACAAGACGCGGCTCTGCGTTCGACTGCCCATTCTCGGACCAAAGGTTGGTCCGATGCACGTTCTGGATCATAGAACCTCCACTTCGGCTTCGAGAGCTCCAGCAGCCTTCATTGCCTGCAAGATCGAGATGACATCGCGCGCACCGGCGCCCGTGCGCTGCAGTTCCAGTACAAGATCCTCTACGGTCGCTCCCTCTTTCAATTCAATCCGGTTGACCGGCTTGTCCTGGGCCTGAATCGATGTTGTTTGTGTGACTTGGGTTGAGCCCCCCGAAAATGCGGTGGGTTGAGAGACTTGCGTCGAGGAAAGAATATTCACCGAAAGCCCCCCGTGGAGGATCGAGACTGGCTGCAGCCGGACAGTGCCTCCAATCACAACAGTCCCTGTCCGTTCATTGACCACGACCCGCGCCCGCGGAAACACCTGCACTTCGACTCCTTCGACCCGGTCGAGTAAAGAGGCAACATCTTCGCGCGGGTCAACTACGATCTCCACACGACGGCTGTCGACCGCCCGCGATCGCCCTTGTCCCACGGCCGCATTGATCGCGCCTGCCATTCGCTCCGCACTGTGAAAATCGGCGTCATTCAAGATCACGTTGATCGTACGCAGATCCTTCAGTTCGAATGCCACGCCTCGTTCGACAAGCGCGCCCCCGGGAACGCGAGCCGTTGTCGGGTGATTAACCTGGCGGGTGTTGCCGCCGCCGGACGCCATATATCCACCCAGCACGAGAGGCCCCTGCGCCTGGGCATAGATTTGCCCATCCGGCCCGTACAACGGTGTCATCAAGAGGATTCCTCCTTCAAGAGAACGGGCATCCCCCGCGGACGAAACCGTAATATCAATGCGGTAGCCGGGCCGGCTGAAGGGCGGAAGAGTGGCGACCGCAAAAACAGCCGCCATGTTCTTGACTTGCATATTACTGGCGCTGTTCGCCCCGGTCTGAGGAACCGTAATCCCCATCCGCTCGAGCGCCGACACCAGGGTCTGGGCGGGGAACACCGTCTGCGAACTGTCGCCGGTGCCTCGCAGCCCGACCACCAGCCCATAGCCAACAAGCTGGTTGTCTCGAATCCCCTCAATATTTGCCACATCTTTGACTCGGGCAAGTTGGGCATCCGCGTCGCGGAGAAGCAGAAGCCCTAAAAAGAAGAGGAACAGGATGAACCTATCGCATAACTGCCTGCAACCTTGAACTGCTCCGCACTGCTTCATTTACCGTCCTCGCGATCTCTTTCCAGTCGATGTGACCTCAGAAAACCAGCAGCTTTTCAAGCAGGCGCACCACGGGGTTTTGTCGATAGGTCGAGTCGTTGACGATGCCCTTCCCTTTGACCTCAAGCTCAAGATCCGTCATTGCCGTGGATTGAACTTGATTCTGCGCGCTTACATCCTCGGGTCGAACGAGGCCCCGCAATTTGATCAATTGCGTCTGCTGCGAAAAGGTGAGACTCCGGGTGGCCTGCACCACCAGCATGCCGTTTGGCAAGACGTCCACAACCTCCGCCCCGAAGGTTGTTGTGAGGCTTGAATTGGTTGTGCTTTGCCCCTGCGCCGTCAGCCCCGACGCCGAATTTTGCCCGACGAGGTGCTGCAGGGTGTTTGCGGCCTTCAATGCACCAAAGAGTGCCGTCAGGCTCGAACTGGCATTGGAACCACGTGAGTTCTTCACCTGCCCATCGGTTGAGGCAGCCAGGCTCTCACTGACGACGATGGAGACCACGTCGTGCACCCGCGCCGCCTTTGCGTCCGTACCCAGCCTTACGAGCCTCCCTTCAGGACTCCATATCGAACCGCTCGTCTTTACCTCGGCCGCCTGCTGCGCACGCACTCGGTCGATATAGGCCCGCAATGCTGCTTCCGGAGAGGTCGTATCCACCGACGCCATTCTCTTTTCCCGCGCCCTTACCGAAGAGGCACAGGAAAGGAGGAGAAGCAGCATAAAGGCATTCCTTCCGCCGCGCAGAAAATGAGCGAAGATCATCGCCAGACCTCTCGCAGCCCTACAAGCGATGCACGTGCAGGCGCCAGCGCCCCACCGCCCTTACGAGCGTTGCCGCCGGCTTCAAGTCGAATTTGAAATATGTGTCCTTTTGCGCAGTCTCGAGGGCGACTCCGCGCAATCGCGCCTCTACCGAAATACGATTCTCCTCGACCGTAATTTCGTCGCCCGCGAGGATCACTGGTGCCAGCCTCGGCGTGGAATACCCTTTCCCGGCCGAGTCGATGCAATTCCCCTTGACCTGCTGCGCTGCACCCATCTCGTGGTCCTGCTGGGAAAACCGCATCGCGCAAAAGCACCCAGCATCCCTGCGCAGCACGCGCGTTCACGAGAACGCGAATGACTGGGGCGCCCGGCTCCGAAACAACTTCGTGCAAGATAGGCGTTTGACCTTGCACCTGGATCGTTACACGAGCGATTGCCGCAATCAGAGTTCGCGCAATCAGAACCCACTTTGACATCCTGCTTCTCACTTTCACGTCTGCACCGGGACTGTGGATTGCGGTTATCGTGTTCATGTTGTTGACCTGTGAGTACATGTCATCGGCTGCCTTGATCACCTTGGAATTGACTCGTAGGCTCGTTGGGCTAACACCATCTGCACGAACTCGGTAACCACATTCACATTCGAGTTCTCCAGATAACCCTGCTGCAAAGTGCCCGAGGCCTTCCGTGCCGCCGGATTTCCAAGAACCGGATCGCCTGAGGAACTAGACGTGGCCGTGAAAGGTTCGACCCACACTCTCCAGTCCCCCCGGATTACGAACGGTCGCCAGCTGGATCTGTCCGAGTTGCGATGGATTCTGCTGTCCGGGCAGGGTCGCATTCACCACGCCGTACTGCGTGATTGTGACCGCCGTCGCGTTGGGGGGGATGGTGATGGTTGGAATGATCGGATCGCCCTGCGGTTGTCCAATCGTCCCCTGGTTGTTGAGGTAGAAATTGCCGGCCCTCGTGTAGGCGATTGTTCCGTCGGGCCGCTGGACCTGGAAGAATCCCGTCGCCCTGGATCGCCAGATCGAGGGGATTGTCGGTCTGGTTGAGGGCACCCTGGGTGCATGATGATCTCGGTCGCGGCGGACTTCGTGCCCAGTCCGATTTGCAGACCGGCTGAACCGTCTGACTGGCTCTGGGCCGCACCCGGCGTCGACCAGGATTCTTGGTAGACCATGTCCTGAACTGGAGCCTGCAGCTGGCGGAACCCGGTCGTGGATGAGTTGGCCAGGTTGTTGGCGATCGTATCCAGGTTCATCTGTTGCGCGCTCATGCCGCTGGCCGCTGTGTACAGTGCCCGAATCATTCTGCCCTCGATTCTCGAAGCGAGCCGCTATACACGCGGCAGGTCTTCGGCTGCAAACTTGTTGAGGTCGGTGTGGAAGATCGTCAATGCTTTTTGCAGCATCTGGGCCTGGCGCTGTGCAAGAATCAACGCCATGGTTGCCTGCACCGCATCCTGATTCGAGCCTTCAAGCGCGCCCTGCCGCACGCTGAAGCCGCGGCTGGGTTCAGACCGCGCGCCCTCAGGAGCGACGTAGCGGTTGGACCCTTCTGCGGTGAGAGATATATCGGGTGGAAATCGGACTACCCCGATCGTTCCCGCGGTTCCGCCAGCGACCGAAACAACTCCGTCGCGGCCTATGGAGACCTCCCCGGGTGGAAGCGAAAGCAACCGGCTAGTCGACGACAGAACCGCCTCGCCGCCCTGTGTTACCAACAGCCCGGCAGATGAGCGCTGAAAACTGCCGTCGCGTGTGTAGCGGAGGCCGTTGGGATCTTGGATGGTGAAAGAATCCTGGACCTTCAAGGGCAAGGTCGAGCGCGTTCCCGGTCTGCTGCAAGGCTCCCTGCGACTGATTTAGAACGTCGCCGCCCAGCATGGTATTGATCCGCCCGTCTGCCCAGCTGGGAATCCCGCGCATCGGGCCCCACCCAGCACGGATCGGAAAAACTCGCGTTCCGCTCGATAGCCGGGCGTCTGCGTATTCGCCAGATTGGTCGCTGCAACATCGAGTGCCTGGCTCCTGGCTATCAAGCCCGTAAACGCCGCATAATATCCGCTGTCCATCGTTGCGCCCTTTTCGTGGGAAAGAAGTACAATTCAAGGTCCGATGCGGTGGACTGATAAATATGTAAAATCTAAGACTCGCATTGGACAATAACCCACCTTAGGAGCGTCGGATCCGATGGCCTTGCGCAGGGCCTACAATTCTCCACACCGGCTCACTACGGTCCACCCGTGTTCAGAATCGAAGTTGGCCACCTACTGAATGCTGTCGCAAACAATTCTTACGTCGAAAGTCGAATCCTCAAAACCGTAGCGGTGATCCAATTGAAATTGCGGAGCCTGCACATGAATGTTGTAATCGCGCCCAGTGATGACAGCGGGCACTGAAAGGCCGCAATTGGCTGCAAGGCCCGGGACCTTCCCTTTCCATGCCCCTGCAAGCATGTTGCACATCTCACCAATCCCGTCCTGCACGGTATCGTCAATCTCGGAAAACTCCATCCCGGTCATATGTGCCGCAATGCTCATTGCGGTTTGCGCGCTGCAGCGAAACACGCATGCTCCGCTCAAGGCTCCGCCAAAGCCGACCACCGCGGTCACTGATTCCTTCTGCACGCCCGCGTTCGACGATTCCTCGGACTGGCGATTGCAGTCGACGCCAAGCATGAGCCGGAAACACTTCGTCGACACTGGCGTCGAGATTTCCAGGATCTGCGATCAGATGCACAGATTCCCGCAGAGAGAATGTCATTGCACGCTCCAGTCCATTAATTCCTTGATGAATCGACTTCGATAATTCGCCCGCCCGAACTCCGTTCAGCAACATGGCGATCCTCCGGTCATGCTGCAGCAGGCACGAGTGGCAAAACTCGTTCTTTCACTTGTTCGGCGGTAAACGGTTTGCGGATGTATCCCCGCGCCCCCGCTCAATGGCCTGCTTGACATGTTCCTCGCTCGACTCGGTGGTGATCATCACCACAGGAACTCCGGGCGCAAGCTTCTGCGACTGAAGCTGGCGCAGAAATTCCAATCCATCCATCGAGGGCATGTTGATGTCCGACAGAATCAGGTCCACTTGCTTGGGCTTTCAACAGTTCCAACCCCTCAGCGCCGTTGCCGGCCTCGTGCACCACCAGGCGCTCGAGACCAGCCTGCCGCAATGCGCGCTTCGACAATCTTGCGCATTACCGAGGAATCGTCGACGATGAGGATTCGCACTTCGCTCATTCCTGGCTCCTATTCTGTTGTCTGTATCGGCTCTCGCTGTCACATCTTGAAGGCTTCTTCGCTTCGGATGGTCCGCGACCAACTTCTACTCAAGTGTGCCAATCGAACAGATAATCGTCGCGCACCGAATCGTCGCCGGCAAGGTGTTTCGTGGACGCAGCCACAGGCGAAGCCAGAGACACGCATGGACGCGCACCAGTCGCGACGCGACGGGCTGAACCGCTCAACACTTTTCGCGAGCGCGCGCGTGGCCGCAGCCAGAGAAGTGGCTTCAACCAATTCAACCGCGGGAATTCGTGCCTCGATCATGCGGCTGTGAGCGGGCGAAAATACGACTCCCCACGATTCCACTTTCGACCCTCAATCCATGCATGCGCTCCACGGCAAGGGCGAGGCTGGGATCGAGATTCTCCTCAAATCCCAGATAAAGGACCTTACCCGCAGCCAGACGCAAGCGGAAGAGCCCCAAAGGCGTCGACGAAGAGGCGAGGCATCACCGGCCGCAGAGAGGAATACTGCCGACTATCGACCGTAAGAACGGGACAACTCCACTGCAATCCCAGGGCGCGGGTGATCTTCTCTTCATCGACGGCCTTGTCGGCTATCAGCCACTCCCCCAGGCGCCCTGTGCCTGCAGCTCGCTGTGCCGCCAGCGCTTTGCGGAGCTGCTCGGAGGTGATCCATGCCCTGCTCGACATCAGGAGCCCCAACGGCACGCGATGGTGTGTGCCGCCCCTGCTCGAAACCTCCTTCGATCTCGCGCGCCAGCGCCGCTCGCGACGAGCACCGTCGTGCACTCCGGCAGCAGGTCCATCCGCCTTCGAACACCGGCGTGGAACGGCTGCGCCACAGGCGCAGCCAGCTGGTCTGGCATCCCGGATTGGCACAATGATCAAAGATCCCGGATTGAGTGTGGCTCACCTCGTCGATGACGGAGACTGGCAGAGGTGTGCGCCTCGTTCCTTCCGGCTGACGCTCTGGAGATCGAATCCCTCGTCCGCACCAGACCAAGCGTCGATCGATCCCAGCTCAGAACAGGCATCGAATACTCTCCAGGCGCCGACGCGGTGTCGCCACTTCAGTCACGCGAAGTCCGAAGTTCCCGTTCACCAGAACAACTTCTCCCCGCGCAACAATCTTGTCCCCGACAATCAGGTCAACTGGGTCTGAGATGTGCCGATCGAGTTCAACTACGTCCCCGGCTCCCAGATCCAAAATTTCGCTCAGGGGCAATTCGCGGCAACCAAAGCGCAACGCCCCTTCAAGTTCTATATCCAGAAGGAGCTCTATACCCGGCTCCGGGAGTGCCGCGGTCCCGGGGACACCTGATACGGGGAGGAGGGGGCTGCCGGCTTTGTCCAAGTTCGGAGTCGGGTCTCGTCGCGAATTTGAATCGTCCATGAGCCGGCGTTCGACTTGAGCTGAAAGGCGCTCGAGATCTGGCTCACCGACGTAATTTCCACGACGGAGTCGACGTGGCACTTCCGGCCTTCTTTCGCGAGCAGATCTCCGGCTGCGGCATCGGCCACTTCACGCAACAGCTCATTCCATCCGGATCTTTGGTCAATGCCTTCGCCCACAAGCGAGGCTTGGAGAAGCGCGGAATCCAGAAGAACCACGAACCTGCCCTCTTCTTCGCCGGAGAGCAGGAACGCGAACCCGAAGGCTCGCCCGTCATCGGCTTTGGAAGCGACTCGCCTAGTTCAGGTTCACCGGCCAGGGCTTGGGAAAACAACACCGACGCAACTGAGATCCATGAATCTAAATAGCGGCTCACAGGATTTCTCCCGCTTCGGTCTCTTCAATTCGTGCGGCCCGATGCGCACCTTCACGGATCGCTTTAGCCCACGCCAGACGCTGACCGCCGACACGCCATTCGGCCAAGTGTCTGCGCCGGGACGTCAAGCCGCACAATGGCTCCGGGCTCCAGGGTCTCAATCAAGTGTGCGGGAATCCTGCACCGTGGGCGATTGCAGCGTCGCGCCGAACTGGACGCGCCGGACGAGGGATTCCATGCGCACGCGAGATTCGGGTGCGTGGCGGCGCCGTCGGCCCCAATCCGATGTGAGCCTCCGCAAGATCGTGTTCGAAACGACAGCGGGAAATGCGAGATTCAGCAGACCGGAGCTGTGCGGCATGCGAATCTCGAAGCTCAGGCAAAGCGTCTTTTCATTGACGGACATGATACGCGCGGCCTGAGTTTGCATTTGGCGCCTTTCAAAATTGAAGCTGAGCCCGACCGGTTGCCAGGCCGCGGTCAGCTCGCGGCAAACAATCTCGAACCAGGCTGCCAAGAATGGACTCTTCAATGTCCGTGAGTTCGCGTAAAGGACCATCCTTGCCTTCCCCGCCCAGGAGCAGATCGACCACCGGCGGCGCCAGCGCGAGATCGAGTTGCAGCACTGAGAGAGCGCCCAGTGGCTCCAGGCGCACCGAGGCAACGTAGCTGATCTCAGGGATGCGCAGCAGGAATTCGTTGAATACGATCTGCTCTGCGGAGACCAGGTTGACCTGGAATCGGGTCCGCAGCCACGCCGCCAGATTGTGCGTGAGGTTGCGGGCAAACAAGTCGTTCAGCATACTGATAGCCCGCAACTGCTCGTTTGAAATCTGGCCGGACGTGGCGAAGTTATAGGGGATCACACGAGCTCTTGCCTCCATAGGAGAGTCCGGAGCCGCGGTTCGAGCAGCCTGAAAAAGAGCATCGATTTCATCTTGCTTCAGCAGCTTTTCCATCACCGGATCACGCTCCGCGCACGGCCTTTGTTGTCTGCACCGGCTTCAAAGGGCGCTTGCGGAATGTTCCCCCGCTGGCAAGGTCGCGCAGGCTTGCGCGCAGATGCACAACGGCCGACGCATGAACCTGCGAGACCCTGGATTCCACCACCCCCAGTGCCAGTCCAATCTCGCGCATGGTCAATTCTTCGAAGTAATACAACGTCATCACCATGCGTTCGCGTTCCGGGAGCTGTCCGATCGCATCTGTCAATCTTTCTTCCAGTTCGCCGCGCAGACAACAGAAGAGCGGATCTTCCTCGGGCCGCCCGGGAACATAGGCCAGTTCTTCTTCGCCCGAGTCTTCGTTGCGCTCGATATGGAGCGTTCCGATCTCAAGCCCTTTCAAATCTCCGAGCAGCTGCTGGTACTCATCCAGAGTCACGTTCATTTCCAGAGCGACTTCCGCTTCTCCCGGCGCGCGCCCCAGACGTGCCGTCACCGCGCGAATGGCCTCCTCAACTGCGCGCCCCTTGCGGCGTAGCTCGCGGGGACTCCAGTCGAGCGTGCGCAGGCTGTCTAGAATCGCCCCGCGAATACGAAACTGCGCATAGCTTCTGAACTGCACCTTCTTGGCGGGATCGAACTTTGAAAAGGCGTCCATTAACCCAACCACGCCGGCCGAAACGAGGTCTTCGATATCCACATGTTGAGGCAGCCGTTCGTGAATCCGTCGCGCAAGAAAGCGGACGATAGGAAGGTGCTCCAGCAGCACGCGTTCCTGTTCACTGTTTGGCCCGGGAGCCACGCCGAGAATTCCCGGCGGCGGATATCCAGTTCCGTTTCCATTTGGTTGTAATGCCCCATCGCCGTTGATTGGTACCCCTATTGCTGCGCCCATCTCAGTCCCCTTCTCCAAGACCGCCTGCTTCAACCGATTTGGTTTTCCGGCCATCCCGCGGACCTCAACGAACCGTACCGACCGGCCTCAGCCGGATATCCGGAGATATTTCTCCTGCTGCAAGAACCGCCATGCGTGGTAAGACGGGCTCGATCCAGCGCTTCACGTGATAGCGGGCCGGACTTGGACAGAGAAGCACGGGGAGGGCCGAAGCGGCCGAGCCGTTGATGAGGGTTCTCAAAGAATCGAGGAGCCGGCGTACCAGCGGCGCACCAGACCCGCTCGATGCTGGCAGAAGCCGCACGCCCGGCTCCGGCGTCAGGGTTGCGAGAATCTCTTCTTCAAGCTGGGCATCGAGGAGAAACACCGGGAGAAGACCGTCGGCATCAAGCAGCGGCTGAACCAGCCTTCGTCCCAATGCCTGGCGGGCGGCCTCGACCAGGGCCACTGTACTTTTGTTGATCGCTGCAGTTTCGAGCAGCGCCTCGAGGATCGTTCCCAGGTCCCGAATCGAAACCCGCTCCCGTAGAAGCTGGCCCAGAACCCTTCTCGACCTCTCCCAGCGTCAACAACTTCGGCACGAGTTCTTCGACCAGCTTGGGATGACTCTCGTTCAACGCGTCCATCAGCCGCTTGGTTTCGGCCCGGCCCAGGAGTTCGGCTCCGTGGCGCCGGACCATTTCTCCGAGATGCGTCGTGATGACGGTGCGCATCCACAACCGAATAACCCGCAGCGATTGCCTGTTCTTCAAGGGCCGGAACAATCCAAACCGCAGGCACGCCAAACGCCGGCTCCTGCGCTTCCCTGCCTGCCAACGGCCTTCGATTCGGATCGCCTGAGACGGCCAGCAATTGCGCGCCTTCAGTCTGCCATCGGCCGATCTCCATGCCGCGGAGCGAAATCAGATACTCGCGCGGCTTCAGACGGAGGTTGTCGGAGATGTGCACGGGCGGAACGAGGAATCCCAGTTCTGCCGAAAGATGGCGGCGCAACGTGCGAACCCTGCCCAGAAGTGGACCACCCTGCTTCTCGTCCACTAGCGGAATCAGCTGAAATCCAATTTCGAGGGTCAGGTCCTCCAGGCGTAAGAGCGAAGCCATCTCCGTTCCCTGGGCCCTCTCGGCTTTCTTGACATCCGCGGGGGGCGTCTCGACCGGAGGTGCTGCCGCGACGGCTCTCGCCACTCTGCGTGCGCTCCAGAAGAGGCCCCCCGCAACTAGAAGGAAGGCGGTTTTTGGCAGGCCTGGAATGAGGCACAGCGCCGTACAGACAAAACCGCTGATATAGAGGGTGGCCGGGCGCGCCAGTAGTTGCTGCCGAATTTCCGCACCAAGCAATCCGGCTGAGTTCGCCCGGGTCAGCGTAATTCCTCCGGCAACCGAAACCAGGAGCGAAGGAATCATCGTTACCAGGCCATCGCCTACGGTAAGAATGGTGTACGTGCGCACTGCCTCAGCCAGATCGACCCCTTGCTGCAGGGTTCCTATGAGGAGGCCCGCGATGATGTTGATTGCGGTGATCAGGATCGTAGCCAGGGAGTCTCGCTGATTGAAGCGCGCAGCGCCATCCATAGCGCCATAGAACTCGGCTTCGCGTGCAATCGCCTGCCGGCGCCGACGTGCCTCAGGTTCGTCGATGAGACCGGCATTCATGTCCGCATCGATCGCCATCTGCTTGCCGGGAAGTGCGTCGAGCGTGAACCGTGCCGTAACTTCTGCGGTGCGGACCGCACCGTGGGAAACAACAAGGAACTGGATTGCAATCAGCGCGAGGAAGAGGACAAAGCCCACAACGTAATTGCCGCCGACCACAAACTGTCCAAAGGCCTCAATCACTTTTCCCGCGGCCGATGTTCCCTCCGAGCCGTGCAGCAGAATCCGTCGGCTCGAAGCAATGTTGAGCGCAAGGCGAAAGAGGGTCAGCAGCAGCAATAATGTTGGAAACACGCTCAACTCAACAGCTCGCCGAATCTGGACCGACGAAAGGAACACGATCATCGATGCCGCCATCGAGAGCGCCAGCAGCAGATCGAGCCCGGCGGCCGGAAGAGGCACCAGCATGACAAAGATCACACTGATGGCCCCCAGCGGCAAAAGATACTCATGCAAGCGAGCCAGCATGGGGTGCTGAACCGCTTTTGCTGCAGGGGGAGATGCCGTGGTCATTGCGTTCCTTTCTCTATCGCTCCCCGTCCAGCTTGATCAGCCGCGCGTTGCGCGGCGGCGGCATGCGACTTCTTCTCGGTCATCTGGCGTTCGCGCGCCTCTTGTTCCATTCGTTGTCGATAAAGGAATGCCAGAATGGAGGCGACTGCGGCATACAGATCCACGGGAATGGACTGCCCGACTTCGACCGATCGATAGAGCGACCGGGCCAGCGGGGGGTTCTCGAGAATCGGAACTCCCGCCCAGCGAGCCTCTGTTTTGATCTCCTCGGCAAGCAGGTTGCGTCCTTTTGCCAGAACCTTGGGAGCATTCATCGCGACAAAGTCGAATCCAAGAGCTACGGCATAGTGGGTCGGATTCGTCACGACGACGGCTGCCTTGGAAACATCCGCTTTCACTTTGCCTCGTCGCGCCTGTCGCTGCAGCCCGCGAATACGGCTGCGAATCTGCGGATTGCCTTCGGTTTCCTTGAACTCATTGCGCAAGTCTTCGCGACTCATCTTCAGGCGCGATTCGCGGCTGCGCCATTCCACCGCATAATCGATCAATGCCCAACCAAACAGGAGCCAGCTTGCTGTAATCAAAAGGCTCGAGAGATCGGAGCCGAGTTGCATCAGTCGCTCCGTCGAGAACGGAGGCAACGACCATTGGCGTCCGATCCGCTGCCACGCGAAGATGCCGAGGAATGAAACCGGAATCAGGGACTTCGCCATGCGGCTCGCCGCGCGCAATGAGAAGAGATTCTTCAGATTTGAAAGCGGGTTGATTCGGTCCAGCCGGAACCCCACCGAACCCACATGCAGGTTCAATCCCCCGGTCTGCATCATGCCGACTCCCAAAGCCGTTGCCGCAACCGCCGCGAGCACCAGACCCGCGGGAGCCAGTATCGAGAGCGATATTGCTTGAGCCGCGGCCAGTGTTGGCTTGAGCTGCGACGGCTCCCACTTCTCAGTTGAACCGAGCTCGAGAAGGGCCTGGAGGCTGCTCCGCCAGGCTTCAATCATGCGGCTCCCCAGTTTTGTGAGGATCAGGACACCAGCCAGGGAAGCGGCGGCAGCCGACAGTTCCTTGCTGTGCAGCAGATCGCCGTCCTTGCGCGCTTTGTCACGCCGATGCTGCGTTGCCTGTTCTGAGCGTTCTCCGGGCATCGCTACTTCTCAACCGTGTGCATCACCAGGAGCTTCTCCGCAAACTCGAGAAGCCCTTCGAACCGCGTTTCGATGAAGCGCGGCCAAAGGGCCAGCGACCCCACTAAGAGCGCGAATCCCGCGATAGTCTTTGCGGGAACAGTTAACGACATGACCGGCAATTGCGGACTCAGCTTGCCCAACAAAGCGATGGCGACTTCGACCAATAACGTCGCGGCCAGCACCGGTGCGGCGAGTTGCAGTGCAGCCAGAAACATCCCGCCGGTAGCGCGAACAAGTGCCGCCGTTGTTTCCGAAGCCATCTGAAAGCTTCCTGCCGGAACTTCGCGCAAGCTGCGCGCCAGCGATGCCAGCAGGAGACGGTCCAGACCCGCTGCCAAAAGAGTGAGCATGCCCATCAACTGAAACAGCTCGCCTAGCAGAGGCGTCTGGATCGATGAAGATGGATCGAGGAGATTGACCAGCGAAAAGCTGAATTGCAGCCCGGCAATCTGTCCGGCAAACAACAGCATTTCATTGAGCAGCGCCAGCGACAGACCGTACACAAGACCAACCCCTAATTCGCCCACAAGCGCAGTGAAGCTCAGTTCGGCGTGTGGAACTGCCGCGACGGCGGGGGCGAGAACATAACTGACAGCTATCGCGAAAACGACCTTGGATCGGACGGGAAGTGCAGTCGACGAGAAGAATGGTGCAAAGGCCACGATGCCGCTGACCCGGATCAGCACAAGCAACATCGCACTCAGAAACTGCTCCCAGTCAGCCATCTCCCCCAACCTCTTCCTTGTTAAGCGATGTAGCGGTGCAGATCTGCGAGCAGAAGCCGCGTGTAGTTCACCATTCGGCTAAGAAACCAGGGCACACCCACAAGCAGCACCAGAGCGACTGCAACCAGCCTGGGCACCGTGGTGAGGGATTGTTCCTGGAGGCTTGTCAGTGTCTGTACGAGGCTCAGCACGAAGCTCAGCACGATCGCTACGATCAACAGAGGAGCCGATAGGATGAGAGCTTCTTTCAGTAGTTGACGAAGCAGTTCGGCCACCATATCGGGGGTCATCGGTTCTCCTTCAAAAGCTTTTCAGCAGTGAGTTCGCCAGCAAATTCCAGCCATCAACGATCACAAACAGAAGAATCTTGAGCGGGGTGGACACGACTACGGGCGGAAGCTGGAACATCCCAATCGAAGTGGTAATCGATGCCGTGACGAGATCGATCAGCAGAAAGGGGAGATAAAGCACTGCGCCAATCGCAAATCCAGCTTTGAGTTCCGACAGGATGTAGGCTGGAACAACAATTCGCATTGGCAGATCTTCGGCTGTATTGGGCCGCGCGACTTGACCTGCAGCCGCGAATACCGTCAAGTCCTTCTCGCGGGCGTAGCGCAGGAGAAAATGCTTGATCGGTTGCGCGCCGCGATCAATCGCCTGCATTCCCGTCATTTGACCGGCGCGGTAAGGTTCCACCGCCTGCTGATCCACCTGGTTCAGTACCGGTGTCATGAGAAACCAGGTCATCATCAGTCCCAGGCCGAGCAGCGTCGGGTTGGAAGGAGCGGTCTGCGTTCCCAGTGCCTGGCGCAAAAAATGAAACACCACCATAAGCCGCACCATCGGCGTCATGCACATTGCAATCGCCGGCAGAAGCGTGATCAGAGTGAGAACGAAGAGGATGGTCCATGGCGTCGAATCCGATGGATGAAGACGGGCGTTGAGGTCGGGCAACAAAGGCGCCGCTGCGGCCACGCGCGCCATGGAGACGGCTAACATACAGTCCCCTCAAGGCGTATACGGCCGGAAGGCAGCGCCTGACCCGGATCGCGGCCTGCGTCAAGCGAGAAAAATGTGGGCGCGGCTTCTGCTGAAAGACCGATCAACAGCTTGTGTCCATCGGCTTCTACCAGAACGAGCGACTGTCGCGGTGCGATCCCCATCCGCTCGAGGAGAGCAAGGCGGGAAGCGGCAGGTTTCCGACGAAACAGCTCGAAGATGCGGCCCGCGAGGCGCCCAGCAGACCCTCGAACCGCCGCTTCTGTGTCCCTCAACTTACGCGCGGTTGCCTGTTGCTCCACTCCGTGCTGAATTCGCTGCGCCGCACCCTGGTTCCATTCGGTCGTTGTCATTGCTCTTCTTTCTCTTGCATCCTGCTTGCACAATCTCCGGCACCGTTGTTCTGGGCGATTTGGGTCGAGCCTCACAAGCAACGGGGTAAGGCGACTAAGCCAGGCGAGTCACGCGAACTGCTAGCTTGGTTTCGACGACTTCGAATTCGCTCCATGCCAGCTGGACGTCTCCGGCGGAGAGGGGCAGATCGTCCCCGTGCTTCCACTGCGTCTCGATCACCGATCCTTTATCGAGAGAGAGCAGATTGCGTACACGAAACTCCCGAACCGGGACCGCAACCTCAAGTTCCACCGGCAGCCGGGCGATAAGTGAAGTGAACCCCTTGATTCCCGGTGCACCCTCCGGCGCGAAGGAGGAGGTTGAAGACGCGAGGGCCGGCGAGTTGATTTCTTCGCGGGGTGGCGCGGCAATGAGAGGGACGGTGATCATTGATTGACTGGCCATTTCGGCAACCTTCGAAGCAGAATGCGTGCCAAAGTGAGCCATTGAAGGTTGGAAAGGTCTCAGAAATGCGCCCGTAGCGCCTGATAGCTACACTCTTCGCTGCCCCGCCCCCAGCCTTGCCTGCGTCACCTTCGCTGCTACACTTGTTAGAAAGTGGGATCATTTGGCGGCGCGCATTGGATGCGCCTTCAGCTCTCGGCGAGGATCAAGAAGATGGCAGAACAGAATGGGACGAACGGCACTGGAAACACTAGCTTGCGCTTGAAAGTCGGATTGGCGGAGATGCTTAAGGGCGGCGTCATCATGGACGTGATGAACGTGGAGCAGGCTCGCATCGCGGAAGAAGCGGGTGCTTCCTCAGTGATGGCGCTCGAACGGGTTCCGGCGATGATTCGCGCCGAAGGCGGCGTAGCCCGCATGGCAAATCCCAAACTTATCAAGGGAATCATTGAGGCCGTTTCGATTCCCGTAATGGCCAAGGCGCGCATCGGACATTTCGCTGAGGCGCAGATTCTGCAGGAGCTCGGTGTCGACTTTATTGACGAGAGCGAGGTTCTCACGCCCGCCGACGAGGTCCATCACATCGATAAACATGCGTTTACCACACCTTTCGTTTGCGGAGCGCGCAATCTGGGCGAGGCGCTGCGCCGCATTGCCGAGGGCGCCGCCATGATTCGCACCAAAGGCGAGGCGGGCACCGGGGACGTTGTTCATGCGGTTCAGCACATGCGGCAGATTGTGAAGGAAATGAAGGCTCTGACAGTGCTTTCGGAGCAGGAGCTTTATGCCGCGGCGAAGGAGCATCAGGCTCCCTATGAACTGGTCCGGATGGTGGCACGAAGCGGCAAGTTGCCGGTTCCGAATTTCTCTGCCGGCGGAATTGCAACCCCTGCCGACGCGGCCCTGATGATGCAGCTGGGCGCAGAAGCGATCTTTGTCGGATCGGGCATATTCATGAAGGAACGAGCCACTCCGCTCGACGTGGAACACGACCCCAAGGAACGCGAAGAAGCTGTATCGCGCGCGAAAGCAATCGTAGCCGCGACGACTCACTACAACGATCCCAAGGTGCTGGCCGCGGTAAGCGAGCAGGTGACCGGGACGATGAAGGGGCTGGCCGCTGCGGCGCTCGACCCATCGCAGCTGTTGCAAACACGCGGCTGGTAAGCACCTGCGGTGCGGCAAACTGCTCGCTGTTCGCTCGCTTGATCCGTGGCTTCGATAAAGTGCGCTGAAAGATTCGCAGTTAAAGAATCGCGAAAGAGCAGACATGGTATGACCAAGGAACTCGATTGACTGAGGCTCGCTCCAGACCCCGCATTGGCGTCCTTGCCATTCAAGGCGATTACGCGGCCCACGCAAAAGCTCTTCAAGAGGTTGGTGCGCTTCCGGTTGAAGTGAGAGACCCGGCAGAACTCGCCGATCTCGACGGGCTGATCCTTCCCGGTGGGGAGTCGACAACTGTCCTAAAATTCCTTGAAAAGAATGGTTTCTTCGAAGCCCTTCAGCAGTTCTGCGCGGCAAGGCCGGTGTTCGGGACTTGCGCTGGGGCCATCCTGCTGGCCCGCGAAGTCCGTCACCCGGCGCAGCGCAGCCTCGGGGTGCTCGACGCCGTTGTGGAGCGCAATGCTTACGGACGCCAGATCGATTCGACCATTCTTGAGGCCGAGACTTCCCTGCCCGGCGGCCCGTTGGAGATGGTCTTCATCCGTGCCCCGCGTATTGTTGAGGTGGGCGCGGGAGTTGAGGTGCTGGCAGAACGGAACGGCTCGGCCGCTTTGGTAAGGCAAGGATCCCTGATGGCCGCGACCTTTCATCCGGAACTCTCGACGGATCGGCGCATCCACAAGGTCTTTGTGGACGCTGTGCGCGGCGCCGTTTCAAGATGAGAGATTTCCAACGATTCAGCCCCATCCAACCGTTTCTTTCAGAATGCGTCCAACCAAAAGTGAGAGTATGCTCTTCTTCACAGAGGACCGTGCATGCCCGCTACCTTTACGCATTCCCCGGCGGAAACGGAACGGAAAGAACCAGGAATTGGCGGCAAACCGCCTGTTGACCGGCGCCCAACGGGTGGGGGCGGCGGTGGCGGTGACGACGATTGGCGACATGATCGACGCGGTCCACGCGAGCTTCTGCACCGTATCCGGTTCTTTGTCTTCTTCGGCCTTGCGGGCGACATGATGTTTTTTGCCATGCTGGTCGTGCTCTTCTTTGCACGGCAGGCCGGCACCCACATGGACCCGCGGTCGCACGAGCAAATTGGAGACTGGCGTCCCGTGCTGCTGCCGCCCATCCTTTTTCTTAATACAGCGGTTCTCCTGTTGAGCAGCCTCACGATGGAGATCGCACGGCGTCATATCTTTCGCGAACTCGATGTGCTGGAAGAGTGGCTCGGCATGGGCCGGCCGGCCATCAAGCGGACGCTCCCGTGGGTCGGCGCGACTCTGGCGCTTGGCACGCTGTTTCTGGTGGGCCAATGGGCGGCGTGGCGTCAGCTGACGGCACAAGGTTTTGCGTTTGACCGTTGGTCGACACCTGCGAGCTATTTCTTTTATGTCATTACAGGGTTGCACGCCGTGCACTTGCTCGTCGGACTGGTGGCGCTGATTGTTTGTCTTAGCGTCGTTCACCTGCTCAAGCGAGTCGAATTGCGGCAAATCGCGGTGGATGCGACGGCGTGGTACTGGCACGCCATGGGACTGGCGTGGGTAGTGCTCTTTGCGCTGCTGGCCGTCGGGCAATAGCTGTCTTCAAAACTCTCCCGTGGAAGATTGCGGCTCTGGCGCACAGGTCAGGGCGCGTTGCTCGCGAGATAGATCCCCTTGTCCCCCGAAATTGCACAATTCTTAAGGCAAACAACGGGTGTGTGGGGGGGGGGTATGGGGGTGGGGGTACCCCGATTTGTTCCGTCTCCCCTAGGGCACTGGCGCTCTTCTCTCAATCTCGGTCCGTGGTGCCTGCGTACTGCGGGCAACCGCCTCGGGATGATTCGATTGTCTCTCGTTTCATGGCTATTTTCTGCAAAGTTCTTCTTGCCGCCATCGCAAGGCCGGTCCAAACCAATACTGAGGCACCGAGGCAAGCGAGCGCTGCAGATGAAGGCAGTCTGAAAAGCAGTCACATTTGGGACGAGATGGCCGCAGGCTGGAGGTGCACGGCGAACGAACTGCCACGACCCACTTCGCTGTCGACTGAGATTGTGCCGCCATGTCTCTCGACGATCTGCCTCGTGAGAGAAAGACCCAGTCCGGCACCGCCCTCGGTGCGCGCCCGTACTTTGTCGGCCCGCCAGAAGCGATCAAAGACATGAGGCAACGCAGATCTCTCGATGCCGATTCCAGTATCAAACACGCTGACGATGACCTGGCCGTTCTCTGAGCGAAGCGCCAGTTCAATGGAGCCGGCTTCGGTGTACTTGACAGCATTGTCGAGCAGAATGAGAAAGAGCCTTCTCAATTCCGTTATCTCTCCGAAAACATATACGTCGGACTCCGGCAATTTCGTTTCGAGGGAAAGTCCTTTGGCTTCGGCGGATCCAGTCATCTCCGAGCAAAGGCCGCGGAGCATGCCGGTGAGATTGACCGGCGCCAGATCCGCATGTCGGCGGCGCGCATCTCCGCGCGCCAGGTCAAGAAGGTTCTCAATGAGCCGTGACATGTGACGCGCCTCGAGAACGATCTTGCGCAGGACATCAGCCAACTCTCCGGGAGAACGCTCGCGGCGCAGCGAGACTTCGGCGGCCGTCATGATGAGCGCCAGTGGCGCGCGAAGTTCATGGGATGCGTCGGCAGTGAATCGCTCAATCGAACGAAAACCGCCTTCGATGCGCGACAACATCGCATTGAGGGTCTGTGCGAGCCGCGCCAGTTCGTCGTCGGTAGGCGGCACCTGGAGGCGCGTGGCGAGGTCGGAAGGATCGATGGCCTCGGCTTCCCTCCTGATCTGCTCGACCGGAGCAAGGGCACGCCGGCTCAACCAGTACCCGACCGAAGTGGTGAGCAGCAATCCGACGGGGATAAGAAGAGAGAGGTAGAACCTGTATTCGCGAAGGGACTCTATCAAATCGCGGAGGGGCTCGACGACGTGAACGGTGAGGCCGATGCCCCCTATGACCACGTGCTGACTGACCGCTCGGACCGGCCATCCTCGGCCGCGCACAGTCGCGACCGCGAGTGATCCGTCGGCGGGCCCAGGCGGCAACGGGTGTACCCGGTGCGTGCGCAGCACATTGGATTCATACAGAACTTCTGACCGGTCATCGGTTATCTGCATGAAGACGCCGACGATTGCCGCATTGGATGGGCTCTCCAATGCGTCGGAAAATTGCTGTTGTGTATTGAGCGATCTGCTCTCAATAAAGGGCACAACGGCGGCGATCCGGTACCCCAGATCGCGATCGACCGAGTGGTACATACTGGCTTTCAGAGCGAGCCAGCTACCCGCCGCAAAGAGGACGAGGATAAGGGTCACGCTGAGGAAATACCAGGCGGTGAGGCGGAATTGGATCGTCAGCTTCTTCAATCTGCGCCTTCTCTGAGGCTGTATCCAAGGCCGCGCTCGGTATGCAACAACCGGGGTAACTGGGGACGGTCAACTTTGGAGCGGAGGTAGCGCATGAAGACATCGAGATTGTTTTCGGTGACATCTCGGTCGCCCCAGACAAGCTCGATGATGCGGCTGCGCGTGACGACTCGACCGGCTGCCCGCATGAGGCATTCAAGGATGGAAAATTCCGTGCGGGTTAGATCCAGGTGCTCGCCGGCCCGAACCGCTTCGTGTTTTTCAGTGTCGAGAAAGAGATCGGCAAAGCGCATCTGTGCACCATTTTTTGCCTGAGTAGAGCGGGTGCGGGCACGGATCCGGGCAAGAAGGACTTCGAACTCGAAAGGTTTTGTCAGATAGTCGTCCGCTCCGGCGTCCAATCCACGAACGATGTCGTCCGAAGAATCCCTCGCTGTGAGTAGCAAGATGGGCGTCCGCACTTTTTGCATGCGAAGGCGCTTGGTTACCTCGAATCCATTGAGAACCGGCAGCATGACATCGAGAAGGATAATGTCGAACGCGTGCAGCTCAGCCTGGCGCAGGCCGGTACCGCCATCGAAGCAAACCTTGACGGTACAGCTCTCGTCTTCTAGACCCTCGCGCACAAATCCAGCCAAATCCTTGTCATCTTCAATCAGCAATATGTTCAGCGCGGATTTGAATATCTGGACCATGAACTTTTCCCTTGCCTTGACTTGCGAGCCGCGGAAAGTCAGTTGCGCCGGGTGGACCGGCCTCCGTCCAGGTGAAGCGAGAGGCCAAAGATGGGCGTCATTTGAGCAGCTCCGGGATTCGACGATGGTTTGCCGTATTCATTGTGCCAGTACCAGAAGCCTGCGTTCAGGTCGAGGAGTTGCGCCCTCCCGCAGAAGAGCGCTCCCACATCGGCGGAGACTGCGCTGCGGAGGAGGAATTCGGGAACGGTCTTGCTTCCAAAAGAGTCATCGCCTTTGGGGGTGTTGTAGTCCGCGAACCCCGTGTAGGCAAGATGAACTTTGCCGATCGTGAAGGGCAGCATCCAGGTGGGTTCGAGATTGAAATCCGGATGGTAATCCTCGGACTTGCCAAGGACACCCTCGTGATTCCACTCTTTGCGGAAATGGATACCGAGATTGAGATACCCCCGGGGCACGGCAAATTGCAGGTTGGGGCCGAGATAGATCGTGCGTTCGGCTGGCGCGAAGGATGAGTTCTTGGTTTCCAGGTTTGCTCCGGTTTCGATGGCGAGATTGCGGAGGGGACCGTGAAGAAACCGCCGAGAGCCGGTTATCTCGTTCAATCCGATGTTTGAGCGCAGGGTGACGTACGCCTCAGTTGCCCCGGTCCCGCCCCCGCTTGCTGGCTCGGCCATACTAGATTTGCTCAACATAATGTCGGCGAAGTTGCTGCCAAGCGCCCAGAAACTGGTGTGGCTGAACTCGATGGCGCTGCGCTCGATGTTTTCGGCACGCGATGTGTTCGGGACGAGGACAAAAGGGGTCCGATACGAGGGCCCATACCAGAAGGAAAGAACATCGGAGTTGGAGGGGCGGTGCTGAGTACCCGGTGAAACAAAAGGCGCGCGAGGCGCGGCCAGCTGAGTGATCGAAGATTCATGTGGCGCCTGCGCAAGGATGGGTCGGACTGTGCTGCCGCTCAAAAAGAGGAAATTGGCGACGGGGCAGAGTCCGGGGAGAAGATATTTAAGAAAAACGGTGGTGAGATGGATTTTCAGCGTCTGCGCGGACATTCTATGCACCTCAATCAGCAGAAAGGAGCATGACAGGACAATCTGAAGAGAATCTGAGGCCATTGGAAAGGCGAGCCTCTCTTGCCGCATGTTGCATGTTGCCTCGGCGCGCCTTGACGGGAGGAGGGTGAAAACCTAAGCTCAAACCAGTGGCCTGTATTCGCCGCAAACGGGTTTGTGCGGTGAACTTAAGGGCTTCTCACGGTATTTTTTTGAGGACTGGAGCACGATGATTCCCTATCACTGGCAATATCTCCCGCTTCTGATGCAGATTGTGGTGGCATTTGGGCTGGGGGGCGTGATGGTGATCGGCTCGAACTTTATCGGGCGGCATCGCAACAATCCCACGAAACTTGGGGCATATGAATGCGGGATTGTGCCGGTAGGGGACGCACGAGCGCGGTTCAGCGTGCGGTTCTACATGGTGGCGATGCTGTTTATCCTGTTCGATGTGGAAGCCGTGTTCATGATGCCGTGGGCGGTGATCTACACAAGGCTGCCGGGGATTACGGGGAGCCGGCTTTTTGGCTTCTGGGAGATGCTGGTTTATCTCGGATTTGTGGCCGTAGGGCTTTATTACATTGTGCGCAAAGGCATCCTGAACTGGAGTGCAGACAAGGCGGACCTGTAGATGGCGGCGGAAACGGTGAAGACGGTGTTGCCTGACAAGGCTGCTGTTCTTGCTGCGATGGCGGAACATCCGGCAGTGAAAGCGATGCTTGGCTGGAGCCCAGAGGGCCTGGTGGATGCGCGTTTTGAGTTTGAAGAGCTGACGCTGACAGTGGCTCCGGAGGGGATTGTACCGGCTTTGCAAGCACTGCAGGCGGCCGGCTACAACGCGTTCGAAGACATGACGGCGGTGGACTGGTTCCCTGCCGAGCCGCGGTTTCAGCTGAGCTATCACATTGTTTCGCATCAATATAGAGAGCGAATTCGGCTGCGGGCGATGGTGCGCGGGACCGAGCCGGCGGTGGAATCGGCGACGGTGGTGTGGCCGGGAGCAAATTACTACGAACGCGAAGTCTTCGATCTATTCGGCGTGCGGTTTGAAGGGCATCCGAATCTGCGACGGATACTGATGCCGGACGACTGGGTGGGTCATCCGCTGCGCAAGGACTATCCGGTGGAGGGCTACCGGTGATGTCCGATTTCGATGTGGGTACCCCCATTCTGGAAGCGCCGCTGGCCGAGGGCTCAAAAGATCAGCACATGGTCCTGAATATGGGGCCGCAGCATCCATCGACGCACGGTGTGTTGCGCCTGGTGCTGGAGGTGGACGGCGAGATCGTGGTACGGCTGTATCCGGAGATTGGATACCTGCACACCGGCATCGAGAAGACCTGCGAGGCGAAGTTTTACCAGCAGGTGGTTCCGCTGACAGATCGGGTCGACTACCTTGGCCCGATGGCGAACAACCTGTGCTATTGCCTGGCGGTGGAGAAGTTGCTGCAACTGGAGATTCCGGAGCGCGCGCAGTGGCTGCGGGTGATGTTTACGGAGTTGACGCGGCTGAATTCGCACCTGATCTGGCTGGGCACGCATGCGATGGATATTGGCGCCCTGACGGTGTTTTTATACACCTTCAGGGAACGCGAAGAGATTCTGCGCATTTTTGAAGAAGTGGCCGGACAGCGGATGATGACCAGCTACTTCCGCGTTGGCGGGCTGGCGATGGAGCCGCCGCTGGGGCTGCTGGACAGGATTCAGGCGTTCATCAAGACACTGCCGGAAAAGATTGATGAGTACTCGAACCTGCTGACGGGGAACCCGATTTTTCGCAACCGGCTGATGGGTGTGGGGATGTTTTCGGCCGAGGACGCGATTGCGCTGGCGATTACCGGGCCGACGATGCGGGCTTCGGGAATTGATTTTGATTTGCGTCGGGATATGCCGTACTCGAGCTACGAGAAGTTTCAGTTCAACGTGCCGGTTTCGACAGGCTGTGATTGCTGGGCGCGGTATGAAGTGCGGCTGCTCGAGATGCGCGAGAGCGTGAAGATTGTGCAGCAGACGCTGGACGGGATGCCGGCGGGGCCGGTGAAGGCCGATGCGCCTAAGATTGTGCTGCCGGACCGCGAGAAGATGAAGACGCAGATGGAAGCGCTGATCCATCACTTCAAGATTGTGACCGAAGGCTTCAATGTTCCGGCGGGCGAGGTGTATCAGGGGATCGAATCGGGACACGGACAGATGGGCTACTACGTGGTGTCGGATGGGACGGCGAAACCATATCGTGTGCACATGCGGTATCCGGGGTTTGCGAGCTTGCAGGCGCTGGAGACGATGTGCAAGGGGCGGATGCTGGCCGATGTGGTGGCGGTGATCGGGTCGATCGATATTGTGCTTGGGGAGATTGACCGGTAAGGGGCAAAGTGGCTGATCCCGACGAGCTTTTTAGACGCGCACACGACTGGGCTGAGAGTTATGAGAATTTCAAGCTGTTCTTCAACGCGGTTGGTTTGTGGATCAATCAGGAGATTGATATCGAGAACAGCAAACTCGGGATCGCAAGACTTGTGGGGGCGACCAAAAGACCGGTAAAGAAGGTCGGGCTTAGCAGCCCCATATTGGAAATCAAATATGGGGAGAGGACTTGTTTGGTGAGCTTCAATCGACGGGTGCCTGCTATCGAAGCCAACATTGAAGACACTGAATCGAGCGATCTCTCAGAGAGACGCGAAACTCGATTTCGATTGGACAATCAGCAATCTGGAGCTAGGGCGCTTATGATCGAATCGGCAAACGGTGAGACTGCTGAAAAGGTAGCGGGGCCGCAAGAGGTTGCAAAGGCGGTTGTCGTTGGTGTTGTGCGAGGATACTTTGCCTAGAGAGGATCCCGCTGTCTATGCGGAGCTCTGGGTATCCCTCGCTTCCCTGCTGCGCAGTTATACCGCGGCCCATGGCTTGAATGGGGATCGGCAGGCTACGGTTGAGCTGGGCGAGGGGCGCATTACGGTGCGCCACGGGGACCGGTGGCTGGATTTGATGCGGAATGGGGCCAAAGTTGATTGGCGACGCGAGGATGGACGAAGCGGGATGCTTGAGCTGACGGAAGCGGGGCGGTTGAGGTCAAAGACCGATTTCAGGTCTCAAAATCGAGACCTGGGGCACCCGGAGGAAGAAGAGATGGATCTGGCGGCTGAGGCCTGGGCGCGGGAGTTGATGCATGAGTCCTGAAACAATGTCGGTCTTTTCGCCGCAGCTTTCTTCGCGTTTTGACGCGCTGGTGAAGAAGTATCCTGTTAAGCGGTCGGCGCTGGTTCCGATGCTGCTCTACGCCCAGGACGAGGTGGGATATCTATCGGACGCGGTGGTCGCGGAAATTGCCGAGCGGATTTCGATCACGGAGCTCGATGTGCGGAATGTAGCTTCGTACTACTCGATGCTTCGCTTCAAGCCGGTGGGCAAGTACAACGTGCAGGTGTGCACAAATATCAGCTGCATGCTGCGTGGGGCCTACGATCTGTTTGAGAAGTTTCAGGATGAATTGGGCGTGGGTCACAAGGGCATAACGAAGGACGGGATCTTTTCTCTTGAAGAAGTGGAGTGCATCGGCGCTTGCTGCTGGGCTCCCGCAATTCAGGTGAACTATGACTTTCATGACGATCTGACGCCGGAGAGCGTGCCGGGAATTGTTGCCCGGTACCGCACCCAGGCCCAAGACAAGGAAAAGAATGCCTAGGCTGGTTTCGCATCCCGACGAAGTGAAGATTGTGACGCGGCGCTTTGGCATGGGCGCAGCGGCGATCGATAAGTACATGGAGCTGGGCGGCTACGAAGCCGCGAAGAAATGCCTGGAGCAGGGGCCCGAGTGGATTATCAACGAGATGAAGGCCTCGAATCTCCGCGGCCGCGGCGGCGCGGGATTTCCGACGGGAATGAAGTGGTCGTTTGTTCCCAAGCAGAGCGCGAAGCCGAAGTATGTCCTGGTCAACGGCGACGAGAGCGAGCCGGGCACCTGCAAGGACCATCTGATTTTTCTGCATGATCCCCATTCGGTAATTGAGGGCACGATTATTGCCGGGCTGGCGATTGGATCGAAGGTAGGTTTCATCTATCTGCGCGGCGAATACCGCTACCTGATCGAGATCATGGAAAAGGCTGTTGCAGATGCCTACGCGAAGGGCTTTCTGGGAACAAATATTTTTGGATCGGACACCGAGTTCCAGATCATTACGCAGACGGGTGCGGGCGCGTACGAAGTGGGCGAAGAGTCGGCTCTGATGGAGTCGCTTGAAGGCAAGCGCGGGGTGCCGCGAATCAAGCCTCCCTTCCCTGCTGTGGTCGGGCTCTACGGCGGCCCGACGGTCATCAATAACGCAGAGACAATTGCGACGGTGCCGCATGTGATTGCGATGGGCGCCGAAGCCTACGCGGCGGTTGGAACTCCGCGCAACGGCGGGACGCGCCTGTTCGGGTTGAGCGGGCACATTGCGCGGCCCGGCGTCTATGAGCTGCCGATGGGCTACAACTTGAAGAAGATGATTTACGAGGTCGGCGGGGGCGTTCGGGGCGGTCGCGCGTTGAAGGCCGTGGTGCCGGGTGGTTCTTCGACGCCGGTGCTGCTACCGGAAGAGATTGAGAATCTCGGAATGGACTTCGACCAGGTGGGCAAGGCAGGTTCGATGCTGGGATCGGGCGGCGTGGTGGTGATCGATGACCAGACGTGTATTGTCGAGTTTGCATTGCGCACTATCAGCTTCTATCAGCACGAGAGCTGCGGGTGGTGCATCCCTTGTCGGGAAGGAACCGACTGGCTGAAGAAGTCTTTGGCGCGGTTCCATGCAGGGTTTGGAACGGCGAAGGACATCGATAACATCCAGTACATCGCCGATAACATGATGGGCCGGACCTTCTGCCCGCTGGGCGATGCGGCGGCGATGCCGACTTTGGGATTCGTGAAGAAGTTTCGCAAGGAATTTGAAGCGCATCTGGACGGGAAGCCGTGCCCGTATGCGAAGCATGTTGAAGTGGCCGTGGTATAGGGGCTGACTGCTGGTTGAGGACGATCAACAGCGGCACAGAAGGAATCACACGCAAGTTGCAAATGAGAGACTAAGAAGCGAATGGCTGACGTAACATTCACGGTCGATGGGAAGAAGTTGACAGCTCCTGCGGGAACGCTACTGATTGAAGCGTGCCGCAAGGCGGGCATCGAGATTCCTGCGTTCTGCTATTACCCCGGGCTGAGTTTGCAGGCGGCGTGCCGCATGTGCGTGGTGCGGCAGGAGAAGGTGCCGAAGCTGCAGACGGCGTGCACGACAACTGTTGCCGAAGGGCAGGTGTTTTTTACCGAATCGCCCGAAATTGCTCAGGCGCGCAAAGCCACGATCGAGTTGCTGCTCGGGAATCATCCGCTGGACTGCCCGGTATGCGATGCGGGCGGCGAATGCGAATTGCAGGACATGACATTCAAGTACGGCGCGGGCGAAAGCCTCTATGCCGAGGCGAAGCAGCATCGCGAGGAACAGCAGTGGTCGCCGGCGGTGTTCTATGACCGGCCACGCTGCATTCTCTGCTATCGGTGCGTGCGAATGTGCGGTGAAGGCATGGACGTATGGGCGCTGGGCGTACAGAATCGCGGGGCGAGTTCGGTAATTGCGCCGAACGTGCTTGGGACCGGCGGACAGGGCGATCACCTGGACTGCGAACAGTGCGGTATGTGCATCGATGTGTGCCCAGTGGGCGCGCTGACGAGTGGAAGTTATCGCTACAAGACGCGGCCGTGGGAGATGAATCACGTTGCGACCGTGTGCACACATTGCAGCGACGGATGCAAGGTGACGTTGGGTGTGCGGCAGTCGAATGACGGCTCCGAGATTATTCGCGCGGATAATCGCGACAAAAGTGGGATCAACGGAGATTTTCTTTGCGCGAAGGGGCGGTTTGGATTTGATTTCGTGGAGAATCCGGATCGGCTGACCAAGCCCCTGGTGCGCAACATGCAGGGCCAGCTGGAGCCGGCAACGTGGGAGTATGCGCTGCGGATTGCGGGAACAAAGCTTCGCGATATTCGCGATGGACAGGGCGGGAGTTCGATCGGCGTGATCGGATCGAACACGACGACCAATGAGGAGAATTATCTACTGCAGAAGTTTGCGCGGACAGTTCTGCAGACCAACAATATCGATCATGAGCGGACCGCCGATTATGCGAGTTTCGCCCGCGCGATTGCAGGGCACGAGCAGCGGGCAGCTAGTTTGCACGATGTAGCGAAAGCTCCGGCGATCCTGCTGATTGGCGGGAACCCGACAGAAGAGCATCCGCTGCTGGCTTGGGAAATCCGCAGCAACGTGCGGCTGAACAAGGCCCGGCTCTACGTCGCGCACACAGACCGAATCAAGCTGGAGCGGCAAGCGAAGGCGACGCTTAGGCTGCCGGCAAACGGGTATCCGAAGATCGCGGCATTTCTTGGCGGCGACGATTCTGTGCTGAAGGATTCTGCGTTCCGCGAAGCTCTGTTGGGCGAGGCGTCGCTGGTTGTCGTGATTGGATCCCAGTTGAGCGGGCTGGACCTTGAATCTTTGGTGAAGTGGGGTATCGGGCGTGAGGGCGTGCGTTTTGCGTACCTCGGCGACCATGCCAACTCACGCGGCGCGGCCGATATGGGCTTGTTCCCTGATTTGCTTCCGGGCTATGTGCCGGTGTCTTCTCCCGGCGCCTTCGCGGCGGAGTATGCGGGCATGCCGGCTTCGGCGGGCAAGACGCAGGCAGAGATGCTGGCGGGTGGGCTCGCGGCCCTGCTGGTGGTGGGTGCGAATCCGGCGGGCGCGGCGTCGGGTCTCAATCCGAGCGCGCTGAAGAACACCTTTGTGGTGGTCCAGGATCTGTTTCTAACGGAGACGGCGGCGATGGCCGATGTGGTGTTTCCGGCGGCCAGTTTGTATGAGAAGACCGGCACGGTAACGAACACGTTTGGCGATCTGCAGATGGCAAAAAAGGCAGCAGACCATGCAGGTGTAAAGCCCGACTTTGAGATACTGGTTCGTTTGGCAGACTCGATGGGTGAGGACATCAAAAAGCTTGTGCCGTTCGGCAAGCGCGGCATGTCGGCCGATCTGGGGCAATCGCGCGGCGCGCAAGCCGGTGAAGCGGACCGTCACGCCGTATGGCTTTCGGCGAACGGATTGGAATTGAAGCTGAGCCCCTTCGATCCGTTGGCGGTGCTGGATGAGATTGAGCGGCTGGTTCCAGCCTATAAGCTTGACCGGTTGAATTTGCTGGGCGGGAATGATGTGCCAACAGAGCCGGGGTTTGTGCCGGTTTCTGCTTTGAGCGCAGCAGGCACCATTACACCGGCGCACGATGGACTGTTCACCTCGGGAACACTGGGGCGGCACAGCCCGGCTTTGCTCGAACTGGAGCGGCACCAAGATTCAGTGCCTGCTGCCGCAGTAGCAGACTGATTGAAGGACAGCGTACGAAAGGCTGAAGGTTCGTGACGATTCTGCAGTTTTTTTTGTGGAGCTTGCTGAAGGTCATCGTGGTGACGGTGGTGCTGTTGTTGAGCGTCGCTTACACGGTGCTACTGGAGCGCAAGCTTGTGGGACGCATCCAGAATCGCTGGGGGCCCAGCCGCGTGGGGCCATTCGGGCTGCTGCAACCGTTGGTGGATGGCGCGAAGCTCTTTCTGAAGGAAGACCTGATTCCAACGGCTGTGTATCGCCCGCTGTACCTGATTTCACCGGTGATCGCCTTGGCCTGTGCGCTGATCTCGATTGCGGTGGTGCCCTTTGGATCGCCGAACGTGATCGGACCCGGCGGATTCCACTTTTTTGAGATCGCAGACATCAATATAGGCCTGCTGGTAATTCTTGGGATCACGTCCATCGGCGTCTATGGGATCGCGTTGTCTGGATGGTCGTCGAACAACAAGTATTCCCTGCTGGGTTCATTGAGGTCGTCAGCGCAATTGATCAGCTATGAGCTGGCGCTGGGGCTTTCGCTGGTAGGCGTAGTGATGCGGGCCGGCTCTCTGAACCTGCGCGAGATTGTGGAAAGCCAAGCCAAGCAGGGCATTCTGTCGTGGAATCTGTTTGGCGGATTCCAGTTTGTCGCGTTCTTCATTTATCTGATGGCTGCATACGCCGAGACGAATCGGTCGCCGTTCGACCTACCCGAGGCGGAGAGCGAACTGACCGCCGGATATCACACTGAGTACAGCTCGATGAAGTTCGCGATGTTTTTTATGGCGGAGTACGCGAACATGATTATGGTGGGCTGCGTCGCGTCTCTCCTGTTCCTGGGCGGATGGACGAGCCCTTTCGGCGATTTGATTCCGCTGCCCCAGAATATTTTGGTGCAGTCGCTGCTGCCGATTTTCTGGTTTGTGCTCAAAGTTTTTTCGTTTTTGTTTTTGTATGTTTGGGTGCGCGGAACCCTGCCGCGTTTTCGCTATGACCAGCTGATGAATTTCGGATGGCGTTACCTGATGCCGCTGGCCATTCTCAACATTGTTGCCACGAGTCTGTGGCTCGCTTACAAGTGAACGAACAATGCATCTGATTGTGTTCATCCTCTTCGCCGGATTCTGCCTGGCAGGCGCAATTAACCTGCTGCTGCAGACGCATCCGATCAACAGCGCGTTGTCGCTGATTGTGGTGATGACCTCGCTGGCGGTGCTTTATCTGCAGCTAGGCGCGGAGTTTCTTGCCGCCGCACAAGTGATTGTGTACGCCGGCGCGATCATGGTGCTGTTCACCTTTGTCGTTATGCTTCTGAATGCCGGCCGCGAAGAACGGACCCTGGGCAGTCGTGCCGCGCGGATCGTCGGTTTCCCTGCAGTCGTGGCGATTCTGGCTGTCATTGCAACGGTGGTGGATCACACGCGGAGCCTGGCCGGAGCAGCCTTCGGCGATAATCTCTCGAACCAGCCGGGGCAGACGAATCTCGAAGAACTGAGCACGGTGCTCTTCACAAAATTGCTGCTGCCGTTTGAAGTCACGTCGGTGCTGATCTTGATCGCGATCCTGGGGGCGGTCGCCCTTGCTCGACCCGGCGACCAGGAAAGGACGCCCGGAGAATGAACCTGCTCGCACAAAACGTCCCACTGAACTGGTATCTGCTGCTGAGTGCAGTTCTTTTTTCCCTGGGTGTCGTTGGGTTTCTTATCAAACGCAATCTGATCACAGTATTCATGTCGATTGAACTGATGCTGAATGCTGTGAATCTCTCCTTTGTCACCTTTGCGCATCAGTGGCATGCGGTGAAAGGGCAGATCTTTGTCTTCTTTGTGATGATGGTGGCTGCCGCTGAAGCGGCGGTAGGCCTTGCGATCATCATTGCTGTTTTCCGTGCCCGCGCGACGCTGGCCGTTGACCGAATCGACTTGATGAAACTATGAACGGTTCTCTCCATCTGTGGCTGATTCCGCTTCTGCCCTTTGCGGGATTTGCGTTGAACGGGATTCTGGGGCGCAAACTGCCCAAGGCGTTGGTGACGGCGATTGCGCTGCTGGCTCCGCTGGGCGCATTCGGCGTTGTGCTTATGGCGGCCATGGCTGCAGGGGGCGGGCTGGCACTGCCGGCAGTTGAGAACTACGGCAACTGGATCAATGCCGGTCTGCTGCACGTCGACTTCAGCCTGGTGCTCGATCAGCTCTCGCTGGTGATGCTGTTGATCATCACCGGCGTCGGTTTCTTGATTCACATCTATTCGGCTGGCTACATGGAGCATGAAGACGGATACTGGCGGTATTTTGCGTATCTGAACCTGTTCCTGTTCTTCATGACGGTGCTGGTGCTCGCCGGCAATGCCCTGCTGATGTTTGTGGGATGGGAGGGCGTGGGCCTGGCGTCGTACCTGCTGATCGGGTTCTGGTTCCGGAAGACGTCGGCTGTGGATGCGGGCAAGAAGGCCTTCGTCGTGAACCGGATCGGCGACTTTGGTTTTCTGATTGGGATGTTTCTGCTGCTGGCGAATTTCGGTACGCTGACGTTCGCTGAGGTGGCGGGCAAAATTGCGGCTCAACCGGCTCTGGCGGGCGGAATTCTGACGGCAACGGCACTGTGTTTGTTTGTCGGCGCAACAGGCAAGAGCGCGCAGCTTCCTCTCTACATATGGCTGCCGGATGCGATGGAAGGTCCGACGCCGGTGTCGGCATTGATCCACGCGGCAACTATGGTGACGGCGGGCGTCTACATGGTGGCCCGGACACACTTCATCTTTGATCGGTCGCCGCTGGCGCTGAGCGTCGTGGCGATTGTAGGTGCAGCAACGGCGTTGTTCGCAGCCACAATCGGGCTGGTACAAACGGACATCAAGCGCGTGCTTGCCTACTCCACTGTGTCGCAGCTTGGGTATATGTTTCTGGGTTGCGGTGTCGCGGCGTATTCGGCTGCGATCTTCCACTTGATGACGCACGCATTCTTCAAGGCGCTGCTCTTCCTTGCTGCGGGGTCGGTGATTCACGGCATGGGCGGCGAGCAGGATATGCGGAAGATGGGCGGCCTGCGGAAGAAAATGCCGGTCACTTTCTGGACGATGACTGCGGCGGTGCTGGCCATTGCGGGCGCGCCGGGGTTGTCGGGCTTCTTTTCGAAGGACGCGATTCTGGCCTCTGCCTTTGCGGCGGGCGGCCTGGGCAAAGTGCTTTGGTTCGTCGGCGTGGTGACCGCGATGCTGACGGCTTTCTATATGTTCCGGCTGTGGTATCTGACGTTCTTTGGCGAGACGCGAAACCATGACGTACACCCGCATGAAAGCCCCTTGTCAATGACTGTGCCGCTGGCGATTCTGGCTGTGTTGTCGGTGTGCGGCGGTTGGATTGGCATCGGCGGAAGGTTTTACGAATATCTGTCGCCGGTAACGGGGCCGCGGGAGGAGTCAGGCGGGATGGAGTACGCGCTGATGGGCCTCGCAGTGGCTGTCGCGCTCATTGGTTGGTACATCGCCGATCAGATGTATCGTGCAAAGCCGGAACGTGCTGCAAGCCTGGCTACTTCATTTGCCATTCCGCATCATGTGCTGACGCACAAATATTACGTAGACGAGATTTATACATGGTTGTTCGTCAAGCCCCTGCTGGCTTTCTCGAAGTTCATGCTGGAGTGGGTCGTCGACGTAGCGATTCTCGGCGGCCTTGCATGGACGCTGGGAGGAATCGCAACGCTGGGCGGGGCAGTTCTGCAGAAGTGGCAGTCGGGTAATCTGCGTTCGTATGCGGCGTGGCTGGCCCTGGGTGCGGCTGCTGTTTTGTTGTTTGTGATGATGCCGTGGGCCACGCTGCTGGCAGGAATCGGAATTCACGTGGGGATGGTGACGCGCTGATGAACGATTCGATCCTCACACTGATTCTTCTCACGCCGCTTGCGGGTGCTTTTGTTGTAGCCCTGCTGCCGGATCGCGGCAAGCTACCGGCATGGGTCGCACTTCTTACGTCTCTGGTCACGTTCCTTTTTACGCTGCATTTGCCGGCGCATTTTGTGCATGGGCAAAGCGGTTTCCAGTTCGAGATCGATCGGCCGTGGATCGAGAGTCTTGCGATCCGTATTCACTACCACGTAGGGATTGATGGACTGAGCTTGTGGATGGTGGTCCTGGTCGGGCTGCTGGCTCCCGCGGGCGTGATGGCGAGCTGGAACGCCATCAAAGAGCGGAGGAAGACATTCTATTTGCTCTTCCTTGTTCAACAGACGGCGATGCTGGGAGTGTTTGTCTCGCTCGATCTGATGGTTTACTACGGGTTCTGGGAACTGTCGCTGGTGCCGATGGCGATCCTGATCGCGATGTACGGGCGGAAGGATGGGCCGAAGGCGGCGACGAAATTTTTCCTGTTTACATTCATTCCGTCGGCGCCGCTCCTGGTGGCGATTCTGTGGCTGTATGCGAAGACGGGGACGTTCAATTTTGCCGATGTTCAGTTGTTGATTGCGAACGGAGCGGTCCCGGTAACCGGGCTGTACTGGGCGGCGCTGGCATTTCTGTTTGCCTTTGCGGTGAAGGTGCCGGTGTTTCCGCTGCACGGATGGCTGGCGGATACGTTTAGCGAAGCACCGGTTGCGATGGCCATGGTGGTGGCGGGCAAGCTGGGACTGTACTCGATGCTGCGCTTCCATGTAGGGCTCTTCCCTGCGCAGGCGCGGCAGATTGCGCCGGTGATGATTGCGCTTGCGGGAATCGGGATTCTCTACGGCGCATGCCTGGCGCTGGTGCAACGAGACTTTTGGCGACTGCTTGCATTTGCGGCTCTAGGGCATCTGAGCCTTATCAGCGCTCGGCATATACGGGCTGACGTTCACGGGCTGGGATGGCGCGATCTACCAGGTTCTGAATAACGAGCTGATTGATGCGGCGTTGTTTGTGCTGCTCGGCGCGCTGGAATTGCGCTATGCAACGAGCCAGATTGCAGCCTATGGCGGTCTAGCGGCAAAGGCACCGCAGATGGCGACTCTGTTTGTGGTTTCGTCGCTGGCCATGATCGGGCTGCCGATGCTGAATGGATTTGTTGGCGAGTTTCTTATTCTGTCGAGCACGTTTTCGGGGGTAAGCCGCAGCTGGGCGGTGGTGGCCACACTGGGAGTGATTCTGAGCGCGGCGTACATGCTTTGGCTTGTACAGCGGCTGTTCTATGGCCCCGAAAGTGAGATGGTGGAGACTAAACCAGCCAGCGACCTCCGGTTTGGCGAGTTCGCGATTCTGGCGCCATTTGCGGTGCTGATGCTGGCCATGGGAGTTGCGCCGAATTTCTGGCTCGATGCGATCAAAGACGAAGCGCCGAAGGTACAGGCGGTACAGCAGATTCGCTTCATCGAGATCCTGAGGAAACCGGGAGCCGTTGAGCCCGCGCGTTTTGGGAAGGAGCGGCCATGAATCCAGGGGACGCAATGAGGATTCTGCCCGAGATCATCCTGACCCTGACGGGCGTGCTGGTGATGCTGATTGACGCCTCGCTCCCGGCGAAATTGCCGCGGCGGATGCTGGGCTGGGTAGCCGCCATCGGCACAACCATCGCGCTCTGGGCAAGCCTCTGGCAGCTTTCTCTGCCGGCTGGAACGGGATTCTACGGAACAGTCGAGACGAGTCCGTTCACGGTTTTCTTCCACACTCTGATCTGCGGAATCGTATTGGTGGCGCTTTTGCTGGCACTGGATACGCTGCCAGAGACGAGCCACCATCAAGGCGAGTACTACGCGCTGGTCGTCTTTGGCGCAGTGGGCATGTGCCTTCTAACGAGCGCCGTGGAACTCCTCGTGGTCTTTATCGCGCTGGAGATTTCTTCGATTTCGACGTACGTGCTGGCGGGGTATCGCAAGCAAACGGGGCGCGGGCCGGAAGCAGCAATCAAATATTTCCTGCTTGGATCGTTTGCGACGGGGTTTCTGTTGTATGGCATCGCTCTGATCTTTGGAGCTACGGGATCGACGCAGGTATATGAGATTGCGAAGGCGCTGGCAGGACCAACGATGCCCAATCTGCCGCTGGTTCTCGCATCGCTCTGCCTGATGCTGGTGGGGATTCTGTTCAAGGTTTCCGCGGCGCCGTTCCATGTGTGGACGCCGGATGTGTACGAGGGTGCTCCGTCGCCGGTGGTGGCGTTGATGTCGACCGCGCCTAAAACTGCGGCCTTTGCGCTGTTGCTGCGCGTGCTGTACGAAGTATTCCCCACCCTGCATGTAGTCTGGACGCCTTTGCTCTGGGCGGTCGCCGTGTTGTCGATGACCGTGGGCAACCTTGCCGCACTTCGGCAGCAAAATGTGAAACGGATGCTGGCTTATTCGTCAATCGCACACGCCGGCTACCTGCTGGCGGCATTTGCCGCGACAGCACCCGACGGAGTTGCCGCTGCGACTTTCTACACTGCCGCGTACGCTGCGATGAACGTGGGAATTTTTGCCGTGGTGACCCTGGTGAGCGGGTATGAGGAAAAGCTGCCGCTGATTCGGGACTATCGTGGATTGATTTATCGATCGCCTATGTTGGGCGGTTTGTTGATTTTCTTCCTGATTTCGCTCATCGGAGTTCCCTTCACCGGCGGATTCTTCGGGAAGTTCTATTCATTCTCGGCGGCGGTAAGCGGAAATGCCGTGTGGCTGGCGATCATCGGCCTGGCCAATTCCGGGTTGGCATCGGCGTACTATCTGCGCCTGGTCTTTTCGGCTGCACAGCGACCTGCGGATGCAGATGGGATTGTCGTGGAGTATCGGAGCCGGGGTGGCATTGCAGTTGCCGCAGCGCTGGGACTCGCGGTGGCCGCAACGCTCGCTTTGGGCATCGCGCCAGGGGGAGTGCTGCACGCCTCAGACCAGGCTGCACATACCCTCCAGCCACCCTCTGAACCGCAGGAGATGCTTCCTGTGACGGCCGCGGAAGTCCCTCATCCCTAGGCAGACCGAGACTTTTTACGGAAACAAATGCCCCGATGTCCATAATCGGACTGATAGGCTACGCACACCGACTTAGGCCGCTGCCGGGCTGCTGCGGTACCAATCCACTGTGCGGCGGAGGCCTTCGCGGAAATCGACGATTGGGTGGTATCCGATCAATTCCCCGGCGAGATGAATGTCAGCCAGGGAGTCGCGAATATCTCCAGAGCGCGATTCCACAAGCAGTGGTTCTCCTTTATAACCAGTCAGTTCGCGCAAGATGCTGAATGTTTGGTTGAGGGTGATTCGGGTTCCGGTCGCGGTGTTCATGACCTGCCCGGAGGCCTTTTCCGAAGGGGCTGTAGCGGCCAGAAGATTGGCATGGACCACGTTGTCGATGTAGGTGAAGTCGCGGCTCTGTTCCCCATCGCCATAGATGGTGGGTTGTTCGCCAGCCAGCATTTTGCGGCAAAAGAGCGCCATGACGCCGGAGTAGTGCGAGGTCGGGTCCTGGTACGGTCCGAAGACGTTGAAGTAGCGGAGGACGACCGTTTCAAGTCCGTAGACACGTGTGAAGGCCCGCATGTACTGCTCGCCGGCAAGCTTGGCGACGGCGTAGGGCGAGATGGGGTTGGGGAGCATTCCTTCGTGCTTAGGGAGCGTGGGGGTGTCACCGTAAGCGGAGGAGGAACCGGCGTAGAGGACCCGGCGGACGCCGGCATTCCGGGCTGCCACGAGCACATTCAGAGTCGCCGTGACGCAATGCAAATTGGTGCTAACCGGGTCGGCGACAGACCGCGGAACGGAAGCCAGAGCTGCCTCGTGAAAAACGATGTCGATACCCTGACAGGCGCGCGCGCAAGCGGCCGGGTCGGTGAGGTCGCCTTCGAGGAACTCCATAGCTTCAAGACCGATGAGGTTGGAGCGCTTGCCGGTGATGAGATTGTCAATGCCGCGAACGGACTCGCCGCGCTTGAGCAGTTCGGCTGCGATGGACCGGCCGATGAAGCCGGCTGCTCCGGTGACCAGATACTTCGCCAATTGGTTCCTCCTCCGCCTCATCGGTGGCAAACGACAGGATACAAGAGGGGGCTTGCTTACCTCGGTGTACAGGCTGGGTCTTGGGATGGCTTCGAGCCCTGGTAAACAGGCGATGCACTAGAATTTAGCTATGTCTATTGTGGTTGCCGGTGCTCTGGCAGAGATCAAGAGCAAGATCGAATCGCGCGAAGCACGCGTGGGCATTGTCGGCATGGGGTATGTGGGATTGCCGCTGGCCCTGCTGTTCAGCGGCGAGAAGTTCCGCGTGACGGGGTTTGACATTGCCGCCGACAAGGTGGAGACGCTGAACAAAGGCGGATCGTACATTGTGCGGATTCTGCCGGAGATGATTCAGCAGGCGCAAACTGCGGGCTTTCGGGCGACGGGCAACTATGCTGAGATCGCGCAAATGGACGCCGTAATTATCTGCGTGCCTACGCCGCTGGATGAATACCACGAACCCGATCTGAGCTACGTAACCGGAACCGTGAAGGCCATTGCGCCCCACGTGCGCGAAGGACAGCTGATTGTTCTGGAGAGCACGACTTATCCGGGGACCACGGAAGAGCTGGTGGTCCCACAGCTTGAGGCGGGCAATCCCCGTGCCTTGAAGGTGGCGCGCGGCGAGGAGCCTCACGGGGTACACGTGGCGTTTTCGCCGGAGCGCGAGGATCCGGGGAATGAAACGGTGGCGCGGCACGATATTCCCAAGGTGGTGGGCGGATGCGGGACTGTGGCGTCGGAATTGGCAGGGATATTGTACGGGTCGATTTTTCGGCGCGTGGTACCGGTGAGCAGCCCATCCGTCGCGGAGATGACCAAGCTACTCGAGAACATTTACCGCTGCGTGAATATAGCGTTGGTGAACGAGCTGAAGCAGTTGTGCATGCGGATGGGGATCGATATTCACGAGGTGATTGACGCGGCGAAGACCAAGCCGTTCGGGTTCCAGGCCTTTTATCCGGGGCCGGGACTGGGCGGGCATTGCATTCCGATTGATCCCTTCTATCTTTCGTGGAAGGCGAGACAGTTCGATTTCAGGACACGGTTTATTGAACTGGCGGGCGAGATTAACGTGAACATGCCGCGGTTCGTGATCGAGCAACTGGCGGACGGATTGAATCGGTCACGCAAGGCGATCAACGGATCCAAAGTGCTGGTGCTTGGCTTGGCGTACAAGCGGGACATCGACGACCTGCGGGAGTCACCCTCGCTGACAATTCTTGAGTTGCTGCGCGAGAAGGGCGCAACGGTGGCGTACAACGATCCCTACTTCCCTTCTGTGGGACAGGGGCGGCATTACGCGTTGAACATGACCAACGCACCGCTGGAGAATCTAGGGCAATACGATGCGGTGATGATTGTGACGGACCACTCGACGTACGACTACCGGAAGATCGTCGAGGAAGCGCAGCTGGTTGTGGATACACGAAATGCGACGAAGGGGATCGACTCGCCGAAGATTGTGCGGTGTTGAGTGATGAGTTTGGTCGCCCTGAAAGCCGTCCTGGGTGGCGATCTATGATGTTCCGGTAATGGCCGCTCGAACGACGGATGGCTCCCGGATCCTGTATTGTTGTTCCGTTCGCTTATGATTCTCTCCCTGCCCGAACTGGCCGAGCCTCAGCACTTTGCGATTGGAGAGAGGATTCTTTTCGCCGTGTTGGCGGGGGCATCCACTTGGCTGTTCTGGGGCCGCTTCGGGCCCATTCTCAAAAGAATTCTGGCCTCGAAAAAGGATCCTGATTTTCATCTCTTCCCACTGGGCAGGCGCGTCTGGGACTTTTTCTGGGAAGTGCTGTGCCAGGCAAAGGTGATTCGTCAACGACCCCTTCCGGGGCTGGCGCATGCCTTTGTGTTCTGGGGATTCTTAGCCTTTGCACTGGTGACTCTGAATCATTGCGCCGTGGGGCTGGGAATCGGGTTCCTGGATCCTGAGGGATATTTCGGACGATTTTATTTTTACTTCGCCGCGGTTTTTGCCATCGCTTGCGCGGGGGGCATTGCGGCGCTGTTTGTGCGGCGTTTCTTCGTTCGACCGCGCTGGCTGGGAGAGAAGCTGTCGTGGGAGTCGGGGTTTATTGCGCTCCTGATTTTCCTGTTGATGGCGACTTACCTGGCCGGATTCTTTGTGGCGGATGCAAGCCCTGCGGCACAGGTGCTGTGGTGGGCGCATACGATGTGCCTGCTCATTTTTCTGCCGATTATTCCGCACACGAAGCATTTGCACCTGGTGTTGAGTCCGGCGACGGTGTTTCTTTCGCGCGGAGGGTTCAGCAAGATTCCGCCGCTCAAGGGCGATGAGGATTTCGGACTGGTTGCCGGAACGGACCTGACGCAGCTTGCGAGCCTGCAGGCCTACTCCTGCGTGGAATGCGGACGCTGCACGGAGCACTGCCCTGCCGCGAATACAGGAAAGATTCTCAACCCGAAAGAGATTGTGTTAGGGCTCCGCAGTTATCTGAACGAGCAGGGGCCGGGTTCCGCCGAACCGCTGCTTGGCAAGTACAACTCGCAGGAGGCAGCGTTTCAATGCACGACGTGCGGGGCATGCGAGTTCCAATGTCCGGTGGGGATTGAACACTTGCCTATTTTGATTGGGCTGCGACGGGGTGCGGTGAATACAGGCGCGTGGGAAGACGATCACGGCAGCAAGCTTTTTCTTGCCCTGGAACGCGGCTCCAATGCCCTGGGGATGAGCACACTGGAGCGCGACAAATTTGTGCAGAAGCAGGAGCTGCCGATATTCGACGGGACACAGGAATACTGCCTGTGGCTGGGCTGCATGGGCGGCTACGATCCGAAGGGGCGCGAGATTGTTGCGGATTTTGCCCGGGTAATGCGCTACCTTGGCACGAGTTTCGGCGTGCTGCGCAAAGAAAAGTGCACGGGCGATCCGGTACGACGGCTGGGGAACGATCTCGTTTTTCAGCAATTGGCCGAAGCGAATCTCGAAGCGATGGCGCAGAACAAAGTGAAGAAGATAGTGTCGATCTGCCCTCACTGCGTGAGAACGATCCAGGAGGACTGGAAGGAGTACGGCACGCCGCCCGAGATTGAGCATCACAGCGAGTTTCTAGCACGGCACTTGAGCCAACTGCCCCAGGCGCGGAGCGAGGAAAAGATCGTCTTCCACGATCCCTGCTATCTGGGCCGCTATCGGAATGTCTACGACGAACCACGCGCGGTGGTTGCGAACGCAGGCGTCCTGGTGGAAGCCCCGCGGCATGGCGAACGAAGCTTTTGCTGCGGAGCGGGCGGGGGGCTGGCGTTTCTTGGCGAGGAAAGCGGAGAACGCGTGAGCCATGTGCGCGCGGCGGAACTGGTGGAGACGGGAGCGAAGGTCGTGGGAACGGCCTGCCCGTTCTGCAATACGATGTTTCGCGACGCGCTGGCATCCAAAGGAACAGATGCACCTCAACTGCTGGATATTGCCCAGTTGACGGCGCGAGGATTGCCTACAGCGCCTTCGACCAAGAATTAGGATGTACGAGAGCTTTCATTATGAAAATCATTGTCGCCATCAAGCAGGTTCCTGAACGGGATGCAGCCATCGCAATCAATGCGGCCGGCAAATGGATTGAAGAAGGCGAGATACCGTGGGCACTCAATGAGTCGGACGCCTACGCGCTGGAAGAGGCACTGCAGTTGAAGGAGAAGCACGGCGGCGAAGTCGTCGTGGTGAGCGCGGGACCGGAGCGCGTGGGGTCGACGATTCGCGAGGCACTGGCGAAAGGCGCCGATCGCGCAATCCACATTGACTGCGATGACATGGGTCAGCGTGACGCACTTGGCGTGGCGCAACTTCTCGCTGGAGCCATCCGCGCGGAAGGACCGGATCTTACGTTGACGGGCTTGCAGTCGGACGACCTTGGATACGGGCAGACTGGTGTAATTCTGGCTGAGCTGATGTGCTTGCCCCATGCGTCGTTGATTCTGCATGTGGAGAAGACAGAGTCTGGGCTGAAGGTAAAGCGCGAGCTGGAAGAGGGCTGGTTCCAGACGATTGAGCTGCCTCTGCCGGCGGTTCTGACGATTCAGTCGGGCGGCAACAAGCTTCGCTACGCGACCTTGATGGGAATCAAGAAGGCCAAGACGAAAGAAGTGCGACGCGTGATGGCGCAGGATCTGGGGACTGCGACGGCACGGGTCGTTACGCTGGAACACGTTGCTGCACCGCAGAAACAGAAATCGACGCAGATTTTGCAGGGTTCGCCCAAAGAAGCTGCCGCAGCATTGGCGGAGAAATTGAAGTTTGAAGCGAGGGTGCTATGAGCGGCGTCTGGGTGGTGCTGGAAGAACGCGGCGGGCGGCTAGGAAGGATCAACTGGGAGGCACTGGCTGCGGGAAAGCAACTTGGCGCGCAGTTGAACCTGCCTGTGCAGGCCGTGCTGCCGGGAGCGCAAACGGAGTCGCTCGCCGCCGAGGCTGCGAGGAATGGGGCGGCCAGGGTTATGCGTCTGGAACACGCTCTGCTTGCGGCTTACACTGCGGACGGCTTCACGCTTGCGCTGGAGCAGTTTGTGCGCGCTCAAAACCCGGACTACCTGATTTTTCCCCATACGTACCAGGTGCGCGACTATGTGCCGGCGTTGGCGGCGCGGATGGGGCAGGTGCTGATCGGAGACGTGACCGGGATCGGTGAAGGCCCGACGTTCGTGCGTCAGCTGATGCAGGGTCGTTTGAATGGCGAGTATCGACAAACAGGCAGCGGACCGTGTTTCGTCTCGGTGCAATCGGGGGCGTTTCGCGCGGAGCAAGGCGAAGCCGGCACAGTCGGGGTTGAGGTATTCACACCGAAACTTGACGAATCGCAAATCCGCACCAAGCATTCGGAGCCGTTCCGCGATGCTGCTCAGACGGTCGACCTCGGGTCGGCGCAGTTGATCGTAAGCGTGGGCCGCGGAATTAAGGAAGAGCAGAATCTATCTCTCGTGCAGGAGCTGGCAAGCGCGCTGGGAGCGGAGTTAGCGGCATCGCGCCCTATCTGCGACAACGGGTGGCTGCCTATCGAGAGACAAGTGGGCAGCTCGGGGCAGACGGTTGCACCCAAGCTGTATCTGGCTGTCGGCATTTCGGGCGCGATTCAACATCTGGTCGGGATGAAGGGATCGCAGTGTATTGTCGCGATCAACAAGGACCCGGAGGCGCCAATCTTCGAGGTGGCAGACTACGGAATCGTGGGGGATTTGTTTGAGGTGATCCCAGCATTGACCGAAGCGGTGAAAGCAGCGAAACAGTAGAATCGGAATTTTGAAAGAGCCTGCGTTCTTCTCACGGCATTCTCCATTGCCTTGACGAGCCAAACCCGCTATTGTTCCCTCGATACTCGCACTGCAATCTACAACGGGGGCAAAGGGAATGCTTCTTCCTGAGACGTATCAGGCTGCACTTCTCCTGATGCTGGTGAGCATGCTGTGCTGGGGTTCGTGGGCCAACACACTCAAGCTCTGCCAAGGATTTCGCTTTCAACTTTTTTACTGGGACTACGCGCTAGGCGTGCTTCTGGCCGCGATTCTGCTTGGGTTGACGGCCGGAAGCCACGGGAGTGGTACGCCATTTCTAACCGACGTTGTTGAGACGCCCGTGGAATCGATGAAGTTGGCGGCCTTGGGCGGTGTGGTGTTCAACATAGCCAATTTGCTGCTGGTGGCTGCGATCGAGGTAGCAGGACTCGCGGTCGCGTTTCCCATCGGTATCGGCCTGGCTCTTGTAGTTGGATCGGTGTGGAGCTACATCGTAAGCCCCAAGGCAAATCCCATTCTGCTGTTTGGCGGTGTGCTCCTGGTGGTGATTGCGATTGTTCTGGACGCCGCTGCGTATCGAGCGCGCGAGAAGAAGGCGCAAGCGGCAACCCGACGCGGGATTCTCTTGAGCCTTGTTGCCGGCCTGCTGATGGGAAGCTTTTATCCACTTGTGGCCCGATCAATGCAATGGGTGGGCGATCGTCCCGGGCCGGGTCCGTACACCGTCGCGCTTTTCTTCGCGGTGGGCGTATTGTTGTCGACTGTGCCGGCTAACCTGGTTTTGATGTGGAAACCGCTGGACGGTCAACCGAGGGTGCGGGGAGCAGACTATTGGAGCGCACTGTGGCGGTGGCATTTTGCAGGGCTTCTGGGCGGAATGATCTGGTGCGCGGGAGCAGTCACTAATTTTCTTGGGTCGGGAGCGCACAAGGTAGGTCCCGCTGTCTCCTATTCCATTGGGCAAGGAGCCACAATGGTGTCGGCCTGCTGGGGCGTGTTTGTCTGGCACGAATTTGCAGGAGCCCCTGCAATTGCGCGGCGCCTGCTGGTGCTGATGTTTGTCTTTTTCCTGCTGGGACTGGGCGCAATCGCTCTGGCTCCGCTTTACTAAAACTGTGAGACGCACATGAGTGCACGACAAAAGCCGATCGTCGTGGTCGGCAGCATCAACATGGATCTGGTTGCAAGCGCGGCGCGCATCCCGGTGGCCGGAGAGACTCTTATCGGCACGGATTTTGCGACGTCTCCAGGCGGCAAAGGCGCCAACCAGGCGGTTGCAATCGCGCGCCTCGGCTATCCGGTACAGATGATTGGCGCCGTCGGCGAAGACGTGTTCGGCCAATCCCTGCTGGAGACGCTTGGCGCTGCTGGAGTGGAGACCGATGCTGTTGCACGGGTCAGTGGGCCTTCGGGCATCGCGCAGATTGCGGTGACACACGCGGGAGAGAACAGCATCATCGTGGTGAGCGGCGCCAATGGGAAGGTGACGCCGGCGTTTGTCGAGGAGAGATCGGATCTGATCCGCGGGGCGGGTATGGTTCTGTGCCAGCTGGAACTACCGATTGAAACGGTGGTGGCAACGCTTGCACTCTGCGCAAAGGAAGGTGTGCCGGTGATGCTCGATCCGGCGCCCGCTGCCGATCTACCGGAGCAGGTGTGGAAGCAAGTGACGTGGTTTACGCCGAATGAGACGGAGATGGCTCTTTACCTGTGGGGTGTTCCGTCGCCCGAGGACGCGGCCAAGCGTCTTTTGAAAACAGGCCTTCATGGAGTCGTGTTGAAGTGCGGTTCGTCGGGCGCGTATGTGGCGGCAGCCGACGCGGCGGATTGGATTCCCGCCTTCCCTGTCGAGGCTGTTGATACGGTGGCGGCGGGCGATTGCTTCAACGGCGCGTTCGCCGTGGGACTGCTCGAGGGACACGATCCGTGGAGAGCGGCACGATTTGCTTCCGCGGCGGCAGGTCTTTCAGTGACGCGACGGGGAGCTCAAGCATCTATGCCAACCAGGGACGAGGTGGATGCTTTCTTGTCGGCGAAAGGTGAAGCGTGGGAGAAACGATAACAATCCGGGCTGTGGACGAGCACGAGCTCGATGCGTATGTTGCCCGGCCTGCTGGCGAGCCGATCGCGGGCCTGGTAGTCATTCAGGAGATTTTTGGTGTCAATCGACATATCCGTTCAGTCGCGGATGGATATGCCGAGGATGGGTTCTTTGTGGTGGCTCCTGCTTTATTCGATCGCGTGGAACGAGGGGTGGAACTCGCGTACGAAGGAGAGGACGTCAAGAGAGCGATGGAGCTACTTGGGAAGTTGGATCTGACCAAGGCCCTCGCCGATGTGGACGCGGCGATCGGTTATGCAGGGGCAGAAACGGGTAAGCGCGTCGGCGTGATCGGCTATTGCTATGGCGGGCTGCTGGCTTGGCTAAGTGCGACACGGCTGCGTCCTGCGGCTGCGGTTGGCTATTACGCAGGACGCATTGGAAATTTCGCCGCAGAGGTGCCCAAGGCGCCGGTCCAGCTGCATTTTGGCAAGCTCGATACTCATATTCCGGCAGACCAAGTCGAGGCTGTGCACGCTGCGCATCCTGAAGTTGAAATTCACTGGTATGACGGTGCTGGGCACGCGTTCAACTGCGACATGCGTGCCAGCTACAATCCACAGGCTGCTGCGCTGGCGCGGGGCCGGGCGCTCGGATTTCTAAAAACGAATTTGACCTGAACATGAGATCGTTCGGATTGAATGGTTGCTGACGGGATGGGTTCGTTGCTTTCCCACCCAAGCAGAGCTTGGATGGGGCACCCGATTTTCGTTCTGATTTCCAGAGCTCGCGGGGATACATCCCGTTTTCCAACGTCTCAGGATCGAGACATGGGGCACCCATTTTGTGGAGATTGAGGGGTTGTGAGCGGTGCCCTGTCAGGCTACTTCGTTTTCCAGCGTGCCGATGGGGGCAATGGTGATACGGATGTGATCGCCGGAGGCCAGTGTGAATGAACTGGGCGGAACGATTCCTGTGCCGGTCATGAGAAAGCAGCCACTGGGAAAGGCGTTGTCGCGGAGCAGATAGCTGACGAGCGTTTGTGGATCGCGCTTGAGTTCGGTAAGTGCAATTGAGCCGGAGAATTCGATGCGGCCGTTGCGACTGATTTCCAGTTCGATTTCGGTCGACTGGGGCAGCGGGCCATCGCTGACGAGAATGCCGGGGCCGAGTGCGCAACTGCCGGTGTAGACCTTCGCTTGCGGCAGGTAGAGCGGATTTTCACCTTCGATATCGCGAGAGCTCATGTCGTTGCCGATGGTGTAGCCGACGATGCGTCCTTTGGGACTGACGACGAGCGTGAGCTCGGGCTCGGGGACTGACCAATGGGCGTCCGCACGGATGCGCACTTTGCCGCCCGTTCCCACGGTGCGGCTGGCTGTGGATTTGAAGAAGAGCTCGGGACGTTCGGCAGAGTAAACGCGGTCATAGAAGTCGCCACCACCGGCGTCTTTCGATTCTTCCATGCGTGCGCCGCGGCTGCGGTAGTAGGTGACACCCGCGGCCCAGACCTCCTGATGGCTAAGGGGCGCGAGAATTTCTGCGTGATTAAATTCGGATGTCGAAGCGCAGTCTTCCAGCGCCAGAGGGAGGTATTCTGGCAGGTCTTCGCGGGCGAGCAAAAAGTCAATGTTCACACCTTCGAGGTGATAGAACTGGTTGTCTTGCTCGACGACACTTCCGGCGACGGTGCGATAGAGCTTCAAGTTTCGTTCCCTCCTGCGCTCGCTTTCATCCTACATGGCGCGAGGCACCTGTCTGGGGCGTGGATCTATCGGGTGATCAGGCCGATTCAGTTGGACCACTCGTCGAGTTTGCCCGATCGAATGGCCGCGGCCAAAGCTTCTATGTCGGGAGTGAGTACGCGGTCCTTCTCAAGGCGCGGGACCACGGTGCGAATGGTGGCCTGCGCCATCTCCAGTGCGTGACCGGGGTGGAGGGGCAGGCGGAATTCCAGGCCTTGCACAGCACACATGAGTTCGATGGCCAGGATGCGTTCGGCGTGCTCGACAATCTGACGAAGCTTGAGCGCCCCGGTCATGCCCATGGAGACGTGGTCCTCTTTGCCGCCGTCGGTAGGAATGCTGCCGGTGGAAGCGGGGTGGGAAAGCACCTGGCACTCGTTGATAAGTGCGGCGGAAACAATCTGCGCGATCATAAAACCGGACGACAGGCCGGGATCGTTGGAGAGAAAAGCGGGTAGCCCCTCATTGATGTCGGGATTCAGAAGCCGGTCGATGCGGCGTTCGGTAATGCCGCAGAGGTCGGTGATGGCGATGGCAGCGTAGTCAAAGGCGTAGGCAAGCGGCGCACCATGGAAATTGCCGCCGGAAAGAACTGCGCCGCGCAGGGGGGCTGTGCCGGAGGCCTCAGGGAAGATGAGGGGATTGTCGGTAGCAGAGCCTGATTCTGTTTCGAGCACGCCGGCAACATGAGCGAGGACATCGCGGACGGCGCCGTGGACCTGGGGCATACAACGCAGGCAATAGGCATCCTGAACACGGGGGTCGTGTTCGCGATGAGACTCGCGAATCTCCGACTCGGTGAGCAGGCTGAGCAAGTGCGCGGCAGAGGCGATTTGGCCAGCATGAGGACGCGCCTGGTGGATGCGCATGTCGAAAGCGGCAGGAGTACCCATGAGGGCTTCGAGAGACATAGCACCGGCAAGGTCGGATAGGCGGACGACGCGTTGCGCGCGAATGACAGCGAGGGCTCCGACCGCTGTCATGGCCTGTGTTCCGTTCAGCAGAGCCAGGCCTTCTTTGGCTTTGAGCTGCAAAGGGGTCAGTCCCGCACGGCGGAGCGCCTCGGCACCGGGGAGCCGCTCGCCGCGATAGAACGCTTCTCCTTCGCCAATGATGACAATCGCGAGATGCGCAAGTGGGGCGAGATCTCCGCTTGCTCCGACAGAGCCTTTTTCTGGAATGACAGGATGGACCCCGGCGTTGAGCAGTCCGATGAGCAGATCGAGCAACTCGATGCGAACGCCGCTGACGCCTTTGGCCAGAACGTTGGCGCGGAGCAGAAGCATAGCCCTGACTTCAGGTTCGCAGAGGGGTTGGCCTACGCCCCCGGCGTGACTGCGAACCAGGTTGATTTGGAGTTCTGCGAGCTTGTCGTGCGGGATACGGACGTCAGAGAGCTTGCCGAAGCCAGTGTTTACGCCGTAGACAGTTTCGCCTGCCGCCAGAATGTCTTCGATCAGTGCCCTGCTCTGCTGCACTCGCTTGCGGGCGGCAGGAACGATCGCTACCTTGTTTGCGAAACAGGCAACGGACTCGATTTGTGCGAGGGAGAGTGGCTGGCCATCGAGGGATAGAGATTCCATGTGCATGATGGTAGGCTGCGAGGCCCCGGAGCGTACAGGCCAAGGGGGCGGCTGCGGACCCAAGGACACACTCTGCCGGGGGCACGCTCAGAAGGCGAGGAGAAACTTCGAGCGGCACGCAAAATTTCCCTTCGTCGTTGTGTCGGGACTAGGATTCTAGTTTGGCGGACGGACACTTCCCCTGGTGGTACAAGGCAGTTTCATCTTACGGAGAATCTGAATGGCATTGACACGGAGAGATTTCGCGAAAATTGCAGGTATGGGCCTGGCGTCGCAGATGGTGCCTGGACTGGGTACGGCCCAGCGCAGTGCGAAGGTTGGCTATGCCGTAATCGGACTGGGACGGATTGCCGAGCATTTTATGCAAGGGGCGCGAAACAGCTCCAATTCGGAGACTACGGCCCTCGTCAGCGGACACCGGGACAAGGCGGAACGCATCGCGGCGGAATACGGCATTTCATCGAGCTCGATTTACAGCTACGAAGACTTCGATCGGATCGCCGAGAACAAGAATGTGCAGGCGGTCTATGTTGCGCTTCCGAACTCCATGCATGCCGAGTACACGATTCGAGCCGCGAAGGCGGGCAAGCACGTACTGTGCGAGAAGCCTATGGCCATCAGTGTCAGCGAGTGCGAAGAGATGATCGCGGCGTGCAAGCGAGCGAACGTGAAACTGATGATTGCATACCGATGCCATTACGAGCCGACCAACCTGAGAGCCATCGAGCTGATTCGCACCGGCAAGGTGGGCCAGGTGCAAGTAATCGAAAGCGCCTTTGGATTCGACATCAAGCAGGGCGAGTGGCGGCTGAACAAGAAGCTTGCAGGCGGCGGACCGCTGTTCGATGTGGGAATCTACGCGTTGAATGCCTGCCGCTACCTGACGGGGGAGGAGCCCAAGGAGATTGCCGCGTTTTCTTCAGTAATCGATCATGACGGGCGATTCAATGAGGTGGAAGAGAATGTGACATGGACGATGCGATTCCCTTCCGGCATCGTTACAAGCTGCAGCACAACCTACGGCGCCCCCATGGCCGGATATTTCCGGGTGCACGGTTCAAAGGGTTGGTTTGAGGTAGATGAAGCCTTCAGTTATGAGGGGCTGCATTTGCGGGGGGATCTATCGGGAACGGAGATCGACGAGCCGAATACGGCGCGCGACCCCTCGCAGTTTCGGGCAGAGGCCGAGCATTTCTCGCACTGCATCCAGAACGGACTGGAGCCGGAATCGCCCGGCGAGGAAGGTCTGCGCGATATGCGGTATATTACGCAGATCTATAAGTCGGCGGGGATTTCGATGTAGGTCTTCGAGCTCGACCGGTAGTGCCCCATCGATCGAGCCCATGGCCAATCGCTACTTGTTGCCGCTCTGCCGCGACCATTGCCTCTCAACCTCAGGGCGCGGGTCGAGGCTAAGGATGCGGCGATTCTTTTCGTCGTCGGCACCCGAACCTGCGAAGTCGTCGAAGGCGCGATCGGTGACGTGGATGATGTGGTCGCGAATGAAAATTGCACCCTCGGTTGCTCCGGCCTTGGGGTGCTTCAGGCAGCACTCCCACTCGAGAACCGCCCAACCGGGATAGTCGTATTGCGCCATCTTGCTAAAGATGGAACGGAAGTCGACCTGGCCATCGCCGAGTGAACGAAAGCGTCCGGGCCGATCGATCCAATCCTGATAGCCTCCGTACACACCACTCTTGCCGTTGGGGCGGAATTCGGCATCCTTTACGTGGAAGGCGCGCACGCGATCGTGGTAGAAGTCGAGGAATTGAAGGTAGTCAAGTTGCTGCAGGACCATGTGGCTCGGGTCGTAGAGGATGTTGGCGCGCTTGTGATCGTTGACCTGGGCGAGGAACCGCTCGAAGGTTACGCCGTCATGCAGGTCTTCTCCGGGATGGAGTTCGTAGCAGAGATCGACCCCCACGTCATCGAAATCGTTGAGGATGGGGAGCCAGCGGCGGCCGAGCTCCTGGAACGCCTCGGTGATCAGACCGGCTGGACGCTGCGGCCAGGGGTAGAAGAATGGCCAGGCAAGAGCACCTGAAAACGTGGCATGCGCATTGAGCTTGAGATTGCGACTGGCCTTTGCTGCCCACTCCAATTGCTGGACCGCCCACTCCTGGGAGGCTTTGGGATTTCCGGCAAGCTCTGCCGGCGCGAATCCTTGGAGCATGACGTCGTACGCCGAATGACTGGCAACGAGCTGGCCCTGGAGGTGGGTCGATAACTCCGTGAGCGCCACGCCTGCATCGCTGAGGACGCCGAGGATTTCGTCGCAGTAATCCTGGCTCTCGGCGGCCGTCTTCAAATCGAAGAGCCGCTTGTCCCAGGTAGGAATCTGCACCCCGACAAACCCAAGTTTTGCGGCCCAGATGGCCAGGCCCTCGAGAGAATTAAATGGCGCGGAATTATCGGCAAACTGAGCCAGAAAAATGCCCGGCCCTTGAATCGTTCTCATTGCTTCTCCCCTGTACCCATGGAGCCCTGTTAAAACTTGACCCAAGTCGAGCCGCGGCTACTTTCGATAGCGCGGTTAATAAATCGCATGCCGCGGACACCTGCGGTGATCCCGGGCAGTGTTGGCGGCAAAGGATTCCGTGCTCCAGCTTGCCATGCCGTAAGCGCTTCGGCAAATTCACGATAGAGGATCGCGAACGCTTCAAGGTAACCTTCAGGATGCCCTCCCGGCAACCGGGTGGCGGCACGGGCACTGTCGCCAAGATAGTTCCCCGAAGCGTGACGAATTTCTTCGGGCCCGTCGAGCCATTTGACGCGGAGCCGATTGGGGTCCTCCTGCTTCCAGTCGAGCGAGCCGGCCTCTCCATAGACCCGGAGGCGCAGCCCGTTGCCTTCGCCTGCGGCGATCTGCGAAGTGGCCAGGATGCCTGAAGCTCCATTGTCGAGCCGCAAGAGAGCAGTGCAATCGTCGTCAACACGGCGGCCTGCCACCACGGAGAGGAGGGTTGCGTTGAGTTCCGTGACCCGAAGGCCGGTGACGTACTCGACGAGGTGAAAGGCGTGCACGCCGATGTCGCCGATGCAACCGCCTGGGCCGCTGAGGGCGGGATCTGCACGCCAGGCTGCCTGCTTCTGCCCCGTCGTCTCGATAGGTTGACTGAGCCAGCCCTGCAGATATTCGACGATGATTTTTCGAATGCTTCCGAGCTCGCCGCTCTCGCAGATTTCGCGTGCTTCACGTACGAGTGGGTAGCCGGCGTACGTATGCGTCAGGCCATAGGGCAGACCGGAGGCCGCGACAGCTTTCTCAAGGGCGAGGGCCTCTTCGTATGTGGCTGTGGCAGGTTTGTCGCTCATCACGGGAAAACCGGCTTTGAAAGCCGCCAGCGTGACCGGAAGATGGAGATGGTTGGGTGTAACGATGGCTACAAAGTCAATCGGATCGAGCCTGGCGCGTTCGGCATCCATCATCTGTTCGTAGTCGGCGTAGGCACGATCGGGAGCGATCTTGTAAGACTCGCCGGCAGCCTTGGAGCGCTCTGCCGATTGCGAAAATGCCCCCGCAACCAGTTCTATTTTTCCGTCAAGCTCGGCTGCGATGCGGTGGACGGGACCAATGAAGGCGCCGGGACCGCCACCGACCATGCCCATGCGTAGTTTGCGCGTCGAAGTCATGCTTCCCTTCTCCCAACGATCGTTTTGCGCACTAGGAGCAATGCGCGGAACGGCGATGCAAAGTGTCGATGTACTGCTTCAATCCTCAGAAAGTGCCGGGCGCAACCCGGGTGCCAATGTGCGGAGCAGAACGAGGGCAATCAGGTAGGCGAAGGCAGAATACATAAACAGGGGGACGAAGCTGTGCGTGAACTGGAGGATGTGTCCGGCGATGGGTTGAAACAGAGCGCCGCCGACCGCGCCTGCGACCTGTCCAAAACTCACAACCGTGCCGACGTGCCGCGAAGGAAACATATCGGACGCAGTTGTGAAGATGTTGGCGGACCAACCCTGGTGTGCTGCTGCGGCAAGGCTCAGCAGTCCGACTGCCAGCCAGACGGAGTGAAGGCTGCCGGCAACCGCAATGGGAACGACAAGAACGGCACACGTCAACATAGCCGCGAGGCGTGCAGATTTGAGCGCCATGCCCCAATGCATATAGCCACGAGGGAGCCATCCGCCGAAGACGCTGCCAACCATGGAAATTACATAGACAACGACGAGAGGTGGCCCCATGTGCAGGAGGTCGAGCTTGAAGCGGGAGTTGAAGTACTGGGGCAACCAGAAGAGAAAGAACCACCAGACGGGATCGGTGAGGAACTTGCCGAGCATGAAGGCCCAGGTCTGGCGAAAGCGAAGCAGTTTCCAAAGTGCGACCGCTGGGGCTCGCGGGACAGCGACGTTTGCCGGGATTGCGGTGAGGCCCCTCTGGTGCGGCGTGCGATAGCGGATGGACCACCAGACGATCCAGGCGGCACTGAATGCGCCGGTGATGAGGAAGGAAGCGCGCCAGCCAAAATGGAGGGCCACCCACGGCACGGCAAGCGGCGCAAGGATCGCGCCGACGCCGGCGCCAGAGTTGAAGATGCCGGTGGCAAGGGCACGTTCTTTGGGTTGGAACCACTCCGCGGTTGCTTTGACGGCGGCAGGAAAATTGCCGCTTTCGCCAAGACCCAGCAAGAAACGCGCAATACCAAATCCGAGGACGGTGTTGACCAGTGCGTGGCCCATGGCGGCCAGGCTCCAGAGGCCTGTCACGATGGGATAGCCCGCACGGCATCCGACCCGGTCGACGAGTCGACCCGCGAAAACTACGCCCAATGCGTAAGCAATCTGAAATGCCGCGAGGATGTTTCCATATTGCACGTCCGTCAGATTGATCGAAGTCTCGAATGTGGGCCAGCCGGGGAGCAACGGCTGCAGGTGGAGAACACTTCCGGAGAGTATGGGCTTGAGGATCGACAGGATCTGGCGATCCATGTAGTTGACTGTTGTGGCGACGAACAACATGGCGCATATCGTCCAGCGCCCCGCGAACGCGCCTTCGCCGGATTGTATCGAGGGTTCAGCGACGGATTTGTTCATGCGCCTACCAGTCTGTCAGAGTTCCATCCAACTTGCGATTCACGGGTAAATAAGCGCGCTGGTAGGGGTATTGCGCGGCCCGTTTTTCGTCCAGGTCAACGCCGAGTCCAGGTCCATCGCCGGGAAACATCGCGCCATCCTTAAAGAAGTACTGATGCGGGAAGACCGCGTCGGTCTCGCCAGAGTGGGGCATGTGTTCCTGGATTCCGAAGTTGTGAATGGCGGTTCCCAGGTGGAGCGCCGCAGCCATGCAAACCGGCGAGAGGTCCGTTGCACCATGGCAGCCGGTGCGCACATGGTAGAGCGCGGCAAAATCGGCAACTTTTTTGAGATGCGTGATGCCCCCACCATGCACGACGGTCATGCGAATGTAATCAATCCACTGGTTCCGGATGAGGTCATGCGCATCCCAGATGGAATTGAAAACTTCGCCTACGGCAATGGGCGTGGTGGTGTGCTCGCGAATGACTTTGAATCCTTCCTGCAATTCGGCAGGAGTAGGATCTTCGATCCAGAAAAGGTGGAAGGGTTCAAGCTCGCGGCCCAGACGGGCTGCTTCAATCGGTGTCAGGCGATGGTGGCAATCGTGGAGCAGGTGGAGTTCTTCACCGAACGTCTCGCGCACCTTGGCGAATAGCTTGGGCATGTGCCGGAGATAGGGCTCAGTCGCCCACTCGTATTCGTGCGGCAGACCGCGTTCAGCCGGCTCGTAGCGGCCAGGAGTCTTGGCGACTCCGTAGGTGCTGGAGAGACCGGGGATGCCGCTTTGGACGCGAATGGCCTTGTAGCCCATCTCCTTGTGACGCGCCACGTCTTCGAGCGCTTCGTCGATCTCGTTTCCGAAGGCGTGGGCATAGACAAGGAGGCCCTCCCGGCTTTTGCCACCGAGGAGGTTATAGACAGGGGTGTTGAGGGCCTTGCCCTTGATGTCCCAAAGCGCGACGTCGACTGCCGCGATTGCCGCCATGGTGACGGGACCACGACGCCAGTACGGCGCGCGATAGAGATACTGCCAGATGTCTTCGGTCTGGAACGGGTCGCGGCCGATCAGGCACGGTATGACATGTTCTGTGAGGTACGCGGCGACCGCCATCTCACGGCCATTGAGCGTGCCGTCGCCAAGGCCGTAGATGCCTTCGTCGGTTTCGATTTTCAGCGTGACGAAGTTTCGTCCAGGCGATGTGATGTTGATGGTGGCCCTGATGATCTTCATCGCTGTTCAACCCTGGTCCGCATGAAATCCATCTCTTCCTCGAGATGCATGGATTATTGGTTCACACCACTGGCGAGGAATCCGCCGTCGACAGCAACAATTTCGCCGGTCACAAACGACGCGGCTTCAGAAGCAAGAAAGACAGCGGGACCTGCGATTTCTTTCGCTTCGCCGAAGCGGCGCATGGGCGTCCGCAGAATCAGTTCCTCGCCGCGCGGTGTGCCTTGGATCAGCGAGGCGTTCAAAGGCGTGGGAAAGACGCCGGGAGCCAGAGCGTTGACACAGACGCCGGTTTGCGCGAGCTCGATGGCCAGCACCTTCGTGAGCGAGGCGACAGCGGCCTTGCTTGCCGAGTAGGCAGCTACCCGATAAAAGCCGACATAGGACGTGAGTGAAGCAATGTTGATGATGCGTCCGTAGCCCGCACGGACCATAGTTGAGCCGAAGATCTGGCAAGCGCGCAGGGTTCCCGTCAGATTGGTATCCACAACGCGGTTCCAGTCTGCTTCATCTGCCTCGAGAGTGATCGCCTTGACCGTTACGCCCGCGCCGTTTACGAGAATGTCGACTTTGCCGAACTCCTTGAGCACAGCGTCGTGCAAGGCCTGCAGCGAGTCTCGGTTCTGCACATCGCTCGTGACGCGCAGCGAACGGCGGCCAAGGGCTTCAATTTCGTCGGCCACTTTCTTAACCTGCTCACTGCGGCGCGAACTGGGAACGACGTCTGCGCCGGCCGCGGCCAGGCCCATCGCGATTGCATAGCCGAGTCCGGTTGTACCACCTGTGACCACTGCAACTCTTCCCGTGAGATCGAAGAGATTCTGGGGCATTCCTTGGTCCTTTGGTTTGTTTTCCGACCGCTCTCTGGTTCGGATCACGGTTCGGGTTGCGAGGGATATCGGCCTCGCGCCTGCCCACAAACTCTATCACCGGGACCCCGTTGCCTGTCCTGCTGAGCGGCACGGCTGCTCGATCCTTGAGCGGCATGGGCACGGCGCGTGAATACGATACATTGTTGACTGAACGATTGAACTCGATCCTTATGAATCCAATTGTGGTTCCCGATGGCAAGCGCCGGTGGGATTGTTTGAGTCTGGGCGAAGTCATGCTTCGACTGGATCCCGGCGAAGGACGTACGCAGACCACCCGGAGTTTTCAGGTGTGGGAGGGCGGCGGCGAATACAACGTGGCGCGCGGATTGCGCCGCTGTTTTGGACTTCGGACCGCCGTCGCGACAGCATTGGCCGATAACCCGGTAGGAAGACTGGTGGAGGACTGCATTCTGCAGGGCGGTGTGGATACTTCCCTGCTGCACTGGATGCCGTTCGATGGCGTGGGACGCGTGGTGCGCAACGGTCTGAATTTCACGGAGCGGGGATTTGGTCTGCGCGCGGCGACGGGCTGCTCGGACCGGGGGCATACGGCCGTGAGCCAGTTGAAGCCGGGCGACTTTGACTGGGAATCGATCCTTAGGGCAGCGGCGGACGGCGATCGCGGTGGTTCCATACAGGCGGGATTTTTGCTGCGCTCTCTGAATCGACTGCCCAGGTGGCTGCGGAGGCGATGGATGCGGCGCGGCGTCATGGTGCACCGGTTTCCTACGATCTGAATTATCGCGATTCCCTGTGGAAGTCGATTGGGGGAAAAGCAAAGGCGCAGGAAGTAAATCGGGCGCTCGTGCGCAAGGTCGATCTGCTGCTGGGCAACGAAGAAGATTTCACCGCAATGCTTGGGATCCAGATCAAAGGCGTGGGCGAGGATTTCGCCGAGTTACCTATTGCAGGGTACGAAGAGATGCTGCGGGAAGTGGCTGCGGCGTATCCGAACCTGCGGCTGATTGCGAGCACTCTGCGCACGGCGCACTCGGCCAGCAAGAACGGATGGGGGGCGATCGCGCTCTACGAAGACAAGATCGTACATGTTCCGCAGCGGGATGTGGACATTTTCGATCGCGTGGGCGGCGGGGACAGCTTTGCCTCAGGATTGATTTACGGTTTGTTGACGGGCAAGCCCATCGAGTGGGCTGTGCAGTGCGGTGTGGCGCACGGAGCCCTGGCGATGACGACGCCAGGCGATACGAGCATGGCCTCGCTGGCCGAGGTGGAACGCGCGATGAAGGGTGGATCCGCGCGCATTGCGCGGTAGGGGAAACATGTCAGAAGAGACGAAGAAGCGGCTGGAACAGGTGGGTCTTATCCCGGTGTTGCGGGCAAAAACTCACGCGCAGGGACATGCCGTGGTGGAGGCAATGGTCGCGGGCGGCGTCACAGTAGTTGAGGTGACGATGACGGTCCCGGGGGCTGTTCACTTGTTGAAAGAGCTCAAGGACGAATACGGATCGGCCGTTCTACTGGGCGCCGGGACTGTGACTACTGCGGCGCAGGTGGAAGCGACGATTGAGGCAGGGGCGGAGTTTGTTGTGAGCCCGAGTCTTCATCCAGAAGTGATCGCGACGACAAAGAAGCTTGGAAAGGTTTCGATCCCTGGCGCGTTGACCCCGACCGAAGCAATCACGGCCTGGGACGCGGGGGCAGACTACGTGAAGATCTTTCCCTGCTCTGCTGTGGGAGGGGCCAGCTATCTGAAAGCGCTGCTGGCGCCCTTTCCGCATTTGAAGCTGATTCCTACGGGTGGAGTGACTCTGCAGACTGCGGAGGGCTTCTTAAAGGCCGGGGCACGCGCGCTGGGCATCGGAAGCGATCTTGTGAACCTTGCGGCGGTTGAGGCGGGTCGCCCGGAATTGATTACAGAATCGGCCCGCGCATATTTGCGAATCTTTGCCGACTATCGGCGCGGTACGGGGGAATGAACTCCAGTTGCGGCGACAACGAGGGAATGAAAGCGAAGAAAGCTGATTCAAATGAAAACTGAGGAAGAACACGGCGCTGCGCAATCTCCTTTTGGTCTGCAGGGACGGCATGCGCTCGTCACGGGCGGGGCAAGCGGTATTGGTGAAGCGACGGTAAAGGAGCTGGTACGCGCGGGAGCATTTGTCTGGATTGCAGACATCAATCTTGCGGCGGCTGAAGCGCTTGCCGGGCAGGTTGGTTCGGCACAGGCGATCCGTCTGGATGTGACGAATCAGGAATCAATCGAGGCTGCCGTTGAACGCGTGGGGCAGCTCGACATTCTCGTCAACAACGCAGGCATCGGCCATGTTGGTTCCATTGAGACCACCGAGGCTGCGGATTTCGATAGGCTGCTGAGCGTGAATGTAAAAGCGGTCTACCAGGTGACGCGCGCGTTTCTGCCATTGCTTCTGGCGGCGGAGGCGCGCAGTGGCCGGGTTGGAACGATTGTGAACATGGGATCGGTTGCCGGGATGGTAGGCATCAAGCAACGATTTGCCTACTGCACGACCAAGGGGGCCGTGATCGCGATGACGCGACAGCTTGCAGTGGAATATCCGAAGGCTCTGCGCGTGAACGTGATTTGTCCGGGCACAGTGGAGACGCCTTTTGTCGAAGGCTACCTTGAGAAGTTTCACAAAGAGAACAAGGAAGAGGTACGCAAGGAATTGCGCGCGAGGCAACCGGTGGGACGTTTGGGACAGCCGGAGGAGATCGCCTCAATGGTGCGCTACCTCGCTTCGGACGAGGCCGGCTTCATCTCGGGCTCTGTGTTCACGATTGATGGCGGCTGGACCGCAGCCTGACGGACCCTTTTTCTCTTACACGTTGAACGTGCCCTGGAGGGCCAAATGAAGCTGGTGTCGTTTTCTGTTGCGGATGGGAAGGTTCGACCAGGGGTTTTAACCGAAGATGGCAGCCGGGTTGTCGATCTTTCCAGCGGTTATGCCGATACGCTCGCGGTGATCACCGCTGGCGTCAAGTCGGTTGATAGCGCCGCAGGGGGCGCCAGCCATGCGTTCGACAGCGTGCGCCTGCACGCGCCGCTTGCAAACCCGCCGCGGGTTTTCGCAATCGGGCTGAACTATCGCGATCATGCGAAGGAGTCGGGCATGGAAGTGCCAACGACTCCGGTGGTGTTTTTCAAGATGACGACGGCGATCATCGGTCCCGGCGAGGCGATTGTATTGCCGAAGAACTCGACTCAGCCCGACTACGAGGCGGAGTTTGCATTCGTGATCGGTAAAGGCGGGTATCGGATCCCGGCATCGGCGTGGCGAGAACATGTGTACGGCTACACAATTGTGAACGATGTGAGTGCGCGCGATGTTCAGTTTGCTACATCGCAGTGGTCGATGAGCAAGAGCTTTCCGACGTTTTGCCCGATGGGTCCGGCGATTGTGACTGCGGATCAGGTTGCCGATCCGCATGCGCTGCCGATCGGCCTTACGATAGACGGCGAGGTTCTGCAGTTCTCAAATACCCGGGAGCTTGTATTTGGCGTTCCCGCATTGATTGAGCACCTTTCTTCGATCACTCCCCTGCTGCCGGGCGATGTTGTCTCGACCGGGACGCCTCCGGGTGTCGGTCTGGGGCGCACGCCGAAACGGTGGCTCAAACCCGGCGAAACAGTCGCCGTCACCATTGAGGGCCTTGGAACGTTGACGAATCCGGTCGTTGCGGAGTAAGGCCCGCGTTTCAGGGATTGAGAAGCGGTGGAATGCTGCATCCGGGCGGATGCAGGATAATCCAAGATGACTATGAAACTCCTGGGAAAATCTCTCCTCGGTGGAAAGCAAAGCGCAGGCGACGGCGGATGCTTTCAGGCAATCAACCCGGCAACTGGCGAAAAGCTGACGCCAACTTTCTGCTCGGCCACTTCGGCTGAAGTGGATGAAGCTGCTCAGAAGGCGGCGGAAGCGTTCGTCAGCTACGGCCCGGCTAGCGGCAAGGTGAAGGCTGCCTTTCTGCGGCGGATTGCCGACGGGCTCGACGCACACAAAGATGAGCTGGCGCAGCGCGCGCACCTTGAGACCGCCTTACCGATTCCGCGGCTGACCGGGGAAGTGGGCCGCACTTCCGGACAAATGCGACTGTTTGCCTCGGTGGTGGAAGAGGGCTCGTGGGTGAACGCCCGCATTGACCCAGCACTACCGGAGAGGCAGCCCCTACCGCGGCCGGATCTCAGGTCGATGCTGCGGGCGCTGGGCCCGGTGGTAGTTTTCGGCGCGAGCAATTTTCCACTGGCATTCTCTGTGGCGGGCGGCGATACGGCTTCAGCACTTGCCGCGGGGTGCCCGGTCATTGTGAAGGCACATCCGGCGCATCCTGGAACGAGCGAAATCGCGGGAAGGATTATCGCGGAGGCGGCCGCTGCTGAGGGGCTGAATCCGGGCGTGTTTTCCCTCGTGTTTGACGCGGGCGTTGAGGCCGGCACGGCTCTGGTACAGCATCCATTGGTACGGGCTGTGGCTTTTACCGGATCGCTGCGCGCTGGGCGCGCACTGATGGACCTCGCAGCGACCCGGCCCGATCCGATTCCCTGCTTTACCGAAATGTCGAGCGGGAACCCAGTGTTTGTGCTGCCGGGAGCGTTGCGCAAGGGGCCGGGAGCTCTCGCCGCAAGCTTGTTTGGCTCGTTCACCTTGGGAGCCGGTCAGTTCTGCACCAAGCCTGGCATCGTGCTGATGCCTGAATCCCCGGAGACGACGAGTTTTGTGAAGGAGCTGGAGAAGCTGGTCGACGAGGCACAGCCCTACACGCTGCTCACGCCCGGCATTGCGCGCGAGTACGGGCGTGCGACACAAGGGCGTGCATCGAAGGTGGCGGCGAAGGCTGCCAAGCCCAATCCCGAGCATACGTGCGTGGTGAATGCCCAGTTGTTTACGGCGGAGCTTAAGGAGTTTCTCGGGAACCCTTCGCTCGGAGATGAGATTTTTGGCCCCAATACCCTGCTGGTTCGCTGCGACGGCACAACGGACTATCTGCGGGCGGCGCGCGCGCTGGATGGTCACTTGACGGCGACAATTCTGGGAGACGACGCGGATCTGGCGGCGAATCGGGAGTTGATCCAGATTCTTGAGCAGAAGGCCGGACGAGTGATCTTCAATGGCTTTCCAACCGGCGTCGAGGTCAGCCACGCGATGGTGCACGGGGGCCCGTATCCTTCGACCTCGGACCCGCGCTTCACTTCGGTGGGTAGCCTAGCCATCTATCGATTCGCGCGGCCTGTCTGCTTTCAGGGGTTCCCGCCGGCGCTACTCCCTGCCGAACTGCAGGATGGGAATCCGCTGAGTATTCGGCGCCTTGTCGATGGGAAGGCGGAGTAAGCCAGGGTAGTCTTGGCAGAAGATACTTATTATGAATACGATAGCGATAATGTTCTAATTATGCTAGACTAGACCTAGTCAAGTTAAATGAGAGGTGACGTCTATGCCGACAGTGAATATCTACGAAGCGAAGACGCAGCTCTCGAAGCTTGTCGATCTGGCGTCGGAAGGGACCGATGTTGTGATTGCGCGGAATGGAAAGCCGGTCGCGCGGTTGACGACATTGGATGCGCCGAAAAAGCGCGATTACAAGCTGGGACTCCTAAAAGGAAAAGGCGGGTGGCTAGCGGACGATTTTGATGGGCCGCTGCCTGACGAAATCCTGGCGCAATTCGAGGGGCGCTAATGCGACTCCTGCTCGATACGCATATCTTCTATTGGTCGTTTTACGATCCGGACCGACTATCGAAAAGAACGATCACAACCATTAAGGAAGCCCAAGCAGTTTATGTTTCCTCAGCGTCCATGTGGGAGATGGCGATCAAGGTCCGCCTGGGAAAGATGGATGGCGACCCGGCAGACCTTGCTGCTCATATCCTGGCTACAGGATTTACTGAGCTCCCCGTTTGGTCGAAGCACGCTTTGCTAGTTGCCACACTGCCGATGCATCACACGGACCCTTTTGATCGGCTGCTGGTCGCGCAGGCAATGTGCGAACCTCTGCATCTGCTTACGACGGACGCAAAGCTTAAGCCTTACAGCGAACTGGTGATCTGCGTTTGATCTTTGGGTTCAAAAACTAGAGCACGTTTGCCAGCCACTTCCCTGTGTGCGAAAGAAGATTGCCGGCGATTTCTTCCGGCGTGCCTTCTGCAACGATTTTTCCGCCGCCTTCGCCGCCCTCGGGTCCTAAGTCGATGACCCAGTCGGCGCTCTTGATGACATCGAGGTTGTGCTCGATGACGATGAGCGAGCCGCCCCCATCAATGAGTTTCCGAAACGCGGTCAGAAGCTTCGACACATCGTCGAAGTGCAGCCCGGTCGTCGGCTCGTCGAGGATGTAGAGGACTCGGCTGGCCTGGGACGGCTTGGCACTTGCATTGGCAGAGCGGACCTGCGCCAAGTGAGCAGCCAATTTGACACGCTGCGCTTCCCCTCCCGACAGAGTTGTTGCCGACTGACCGAGGCGCAAATAGCCGAGGCCCACCTCGTCGAGAACGGCAAGCTTCTCAAGCAATCTCGTCTGGCCTGCGAAGAAGCGCAGCGCTTCTTTCACCGTCATCTGCAGCACTTCATGAATGCTCTTGCCCTTGTACTGCACCTGAAGGATCTTGGCCTGATAGCGGGTACCGTTACAGTCTTCGCAGGGCAGTTCGACATCGGCGAGAAACTGCATTTCGACGGTTACGGTGCCGTCGCCCTCGCAGGTGTTGCAGCGGCCGCCCGGAACATTGAAGGAGAAATGACCGGGGGTAAGCGAAAGGCGCTTTGCTTCTGGCTGTGCGGCGAAAAGCTCGCGAATGAGATCGAAGCCCTTGATGTAAGTGATCGGATTGGAACGCGGTGTTCGGCCAATGGGCGTCTGGTCGACGAGAATCACATCGTTGAGGCGCTCGACCCCTGTGAGCGATTTGAAAAGGCCGGAGGGGTCGCCGCCATCCGTCTGACCGAGAGCGCGCGCGACAGCACGGAAGAGGACTTGATGTACAAGAGTTGACTTGCCCGATCCCGAGACGCCGGTGATGGCGACGAGCATACCGAGGGGGATTTCGACGTTCACGCCGTGCAGGTTGTTTGCCTCAGCGCCCTTGAGAACAAGGCGCTCGCGGCCCGGGGCTCGACGCCGCGTAGGGACGGGGATCGAAATCTTGCCGGAAAGATATTTCCCGGTCAGCGAATTCGGATTGGCTTCGATTTCGGCCAATACACCTTCGGCCAGGATTTTCCCGCCAAACTCACCCGCACCGGGACCGAGATCGAGAAGATGATCGGCGGCGCGGAGCACATCGGAATCGTGCTCGACGACCACGATCGTGTTGCCGAGGTCGCGCAGTTCTTTCAGGATGTGAATGAGCCGGGCTGTGTCTCGTGTGTGCAGACCGATTGACGGCTCATCGAGCACATAGAGAGTGCCAACCAGGCGCGAACCAAGGGAGGTGGCTAATTGAATGCGCTGCGCCTCGCCACCAGAGAGAGTGGAAGCAAGACGATCGAGGGTCAGGTATTCAAGTCCAACCGCATCGAGGAAGTTGAGCCGCTGGCGAACTTCATCGAGGATCGATCCAGCGATCTCCTCCTGCATGGGAGAGAGCGTCAGGCCGGAGAAGAACTCCTTGGCATGGGCGATGGTGAGCGCCGTGGCCCTGCAGATGTTCATGCCATTCAGGCGGACCGCGCGGGCTTCTGCCCGCAAACGCTGCCCACGGCACTCGGAACACTCTGCATAGCCGCGGTACTTGCTCAGCATCACGCGCACATGGAGTTTGTATTTCTTTTTTTCCATCTGCGCGAAGAATCCGTGCACGCCGACGAAACTTCCCTTCCCATGCAGAACGGTTTCCCTTGCAGCCTCAGGAAGTTCACGCCACGGTATATCCATGGGGATATGCAGTTCCGCGGCCTGCTTGCGCAGGTCAGTAAACCATGGGCGGTATTTGGGGCGGTTCCACGGATCGATGGCTCCGTCGTCGAGCGACAGCCCCTTGTCCGGAATCACGAGATTCATGTCGTAGTCGACCGTGTTCCCGAATCCCTGGCAGCGAGGGCATGCACCGAAGGGGTTGTTGAAACTGAAGAGTCGGGGCTCCGGCTCTTTACCGGGGCGATGACAGGTTGTGCACTCATAGGAGGCGGAGAACCTGTGCTGTTTGCGTTCTGTGTCGTCGCGCGGAACCTCTTCGAAGATCACTTCGCCGGCCTCGCGGTAAGCGGTTTCGGCAGCGTCAACGATGCGGCTTCGGTTGTCTGGACTGACGACAATGCGGTCGACGAGGACGAACACGGGTTGAGTGAAGTCGAGGTCGAGGAGAGATTCCGGGGTGGAGAACTCGAAGATCTGACCGTTCTGATAGAGCCGGTTGAATCCGGAGGACCGCAGGTCGTTGAGACGGGCTTTGAGTTCGTCGTTAACGGACGCCGCAGTTTCTGTCTTCGGAGTTTTCTTCGACGAGGATTTCGCTGCGACTTTGGCGGTTCTTTTCGCTGGCTTCGCGGCTTCAGGGACGGGAGCGACGTGATGCACCGGAAACAGCGCGTTGAGACGGACACCCTCTCCCAGTGCGAGAGTTGCTTCCGCGACTTCATCGATGGAGTCGCGCTTGACCAACCCATCGCAGTAGATGCAATGCACTTCGCCGCAGCGTGCGTACAGCAGACGCAGGTAGTCGTAGATCTCGGTGGCGGTAGCTACAGTGGACCGGGGGTTGCGCGTGGTGTTCTTTTGCTTGATGGCAATAGCGGGGGCGAGGCCTTCGATTTCATCTACATCCGGCTTCTCGATGCGTTCGAGAAACTGACGCGCATAGGCAGACAGCGATTCGACATAGCGCCGCTGCCCTTCGGCGTAGATGGTGTCGAAGGCGAGGGACGACTTGCCTGATCCCGAAACGCCGCTGACAACTGTCAGCTTGCCGTGCGGAATCTCGCAGGAAATGCCCTTCAGATTGTGGGTCCGCGCACCGCGGATCACGATTGCATCGTTCGATAGGGTCAACGGGAAGACACCGGAAGAATTTTGACGCCGCACCCTGTCTCCATGGGAAGGCGGAGGGCGCAAACATCCAATATCTATTATAGGCGGGAATGCAAGGGGTAGCTTCCGCCGTAAAGAAGGCGGATGAGCAAGAAGGAGATTGCACTCTGACGGGCGCGCGATGCGAAGCACGTCGACAGAGCCGACGCTGCAACTGAGGATAATAAAGTTAGAACGCTACGCAGCGAGTGCGGACTGATGGGCGACTGAATCGACATAAGCCAGGCTGGCCATCGGGATCCCAACTTCGGCTTCGTTCCGGTTCAGCACGCATGCTAAACCCAGCAAGGCAGTGGAGGCACACGCAGGACAATGCGTCGCCGAATTACCAACGCAATCGCAATCCTGGCAAAGGTAAGCAGATGTCAAAGGAATGTATTGCAGCATTGGGGAAGTCATTGTTTCACCTGTCGGGGATAAACTGGAGTGGCTTTTACCGGCTTCCGCACCGTGTTGGAAATCCCCACAAGGTAGATGAACCTCGGAGCGAAAAAGTTGTTCGTAGCTTCCATAAACTGTGGGAAATGCCGCATCGCTTCGGGGTGCTCCCTGTCGAATTCCCAGCCTCTCTGACTATTTAGGTTAACGAAGAAACAGGTGCTTTTCCATTCCCCATTCAGCATGAAAATGTGGTTACTTCGACTCTGGAGATGTGGGACGCGAGGTTACTATCCCGTGAGATTACTATCGCGTTCCGGCACATCGGGGACATGAGGAGTTGTCCTCAAGTCCCCGCAGGCCTTCTACTTGGAGAAGATGTTGTGATTTTGGTCGTACTCCTGCTCGGTTTTCGCAGCTTTCTTGGCTTCAAAATCGGCGCTCTTCGATGCGGGGGTCTTTGGGGACGTGACTGGCTTGCTGGACGACTCTGGACGCGGGTCGGGTCTACGAACGGGCACTCGCTTGGATAGATCAACCATCTGCATTCACCTCAGCAGTCTGGGATGCGAAAGGGACTTGCGTGAGATGCTCTTTCCCCGATGCGCTATGGCTCAGCAGGAATTCACCGCAAAAGCTGAAGGGCCTGACAGCAGATGTTTTGCTGCGGTGCTGCGGAGCTAACAGCGGCATTTGATTGCAGTCAAAGAGTGCAAGACCAATGGTCCAGCTGGTTCAACCGTTGCGCTGAGAGCTTTCCCTCCGCCGACTAAAATGACTGTGAGGGATTACGTGCTGCGTACTTTGTTGTCTTGTTCGGTTTTGATTCTGATAACGGGCGGATGTGTCACAGAGGCACAGGGCTCCGGACAATCCGCTGCGGGCAGCGCTGCGACCTCCGGCCGAAATCGAAATGCGGCTGCGCCGTCGTCTTCCGCACAAGTAGCAGATGCGGAAGCAGCAATCGTAAAGTCCGATTGGAAGACGGCGGAGACGAAGCTTGACGCGTGGCTAGCATCTCATTCAACGGACGCACGGGCATTGTTCGATGCAGGGTATGTGGCGGATGCGGAGAATCGGCTTGACGATGCTGCCGGTCTGTATCGGCGCGCGACTGAAGCTGATCCGCAGTCGCTCGAAGCGCATCTTTCGCTGGGATTGGTGTTCGCGCGACAGGACAAGCTGGAAGAAGCGCGGCCTGAACTGGAAGCGGCAACACGGCTGACCGCCGGAGGCAACGCGCCGGCACTGAAAGCGCGGGCCTGGCGAGCACTTGCAAAGATCGATCAGCCTGGCCGCGAGCGCCCGGGCGACCCGGCGCGGGCTTCCGCAGAGCTGATTGAAGCCCTGAAGATCAGTCCAGAGACGCAGGCCGACACATTGCTGGCAGCGAGTCTTGCCGAAGCGACTGGGCAACTGGAGGCGGCGGAGGCGGCGTACCGCCGCGTTCTCGCGAAAGATCCTTCCTCGGCAGAGGCATGTGCCGGCATGGCGCACCTGCTGATTGCGCGCAAGCAGTTTTCTGAGGCTGAAGATTTTCTTCGCACGGCGTTGACGAAGTCTCCGGATGATCCAGTGCTGAATGCTCAATTGGCCACGGTTCTAGCTGCGCAAGACAAGGCAGAAGCCCTTCCCCTGCTGCAGAAGCTTCATGCTGCTCATCCACAAGATGAAGCGATCACGCGGATGCTGGCGGATGTGGAAGCTACGGCCGGGGATGCCGCTGGTTCAGACAAGTTGTATGTGAGTTTGCTGGCCAATATGCCCAACGATCCCGATTTGCTGGTAGCGCATGGGCAAGATCTGATCCGCCAGTTGAAGTACGGCGAAGCCTTTGCTGTATTCGATAAAGCAACGCGCATTGACCCAGCTAATGGCGACGGATGGAGTGGCCTGGCCTTTGCTGCCTCTAAAATTGGGCAACCCGCAGCAGCGCTGCATGCCCTTACGATGAGATCAAAAATATTACCGGAGGTACCTTCAACGTACTTCCTATGGGCAACATCCTACGATACGATGCACGAAAGAGAGCAGGCGATTGCGTACTATCGCCAGTTCCTGAACGCTGCTGGTGGCAAGTTTCCGGATCAGGAGTGGCAGGCAAGACAAAGACTACTTCTGCTTGAGAAGAAGAAGTAGGGTACAGCCCCTCTCAAGCTATGGATAGGCACTTCCCTTCTTTAAGCAGTCCTCTTTCTTTTCGGGGCGGTTTTGGCGGCAAGAAACACGGGTAATCGACAGATTTTCCACAAGAGATTTGTGAGTCGTGCGCTGTGGCGATGGGTAGTGATCAGTTGAATTTGGGATTTCAGTCGAATTTTGGATTTCCCTTGCAAGTTCTCCTGAAATGCTCCTATTGTTACGGCGTGGGGTGGGCGGCAGGGCCAAGCCGCTCGGGGTCCGCAACAGCGGAGGTTCCTCATGCGCATTCCTCTTCTTCTGACGGCAGTGGTTGTACTCTCAGGACTCCCACAGCAGGCTCGCGCGTACTCCCCCGATGAAAAAACAGTCGATCAAGCCAGCATAACGATGCTCCAGGCACGGATTCCGCAGGCCCAGCCTAAGGAGCAGTGTTTCCTGTATGCCGAGCTTATCCACCAGATGACTGAGTTCAGCGTGCGCCAGTACGCTGCAGGCAATGTGGATAAGGCCAATGACCTGCTCAAGCAAATCCAGCTTCTGGCGCACCACGTGCATCTGTCGGTGGCAGATGACAACAAGCGACTGAAGAATGCAGAGATCCTTTTGCGCCACACGGCTTTCAGATTGAACGAAATGCTGCATGCGCGGGACTACGAGGATCGCCCCCTGGTGGAACAGACGTTGGCACAGGTGAACCAGGCCGAGCAAGAAGCGATGATGCAGGTTTTCAAGAAGTGAGGGAACAACCCGCCAGGCCCCCATATTGTCTGAACAGGCTCCAGTCTGCTTTCACTGACATTGAAATCTGTGTTTGAATGATTCCCGACGAGGGAACAACATGCGCGGGCAACGCTTGTATTTACCTGGGATTATGTCTGTGGTGCTTGCAGTATCGGCGAGCGCACAGCGGGAACATCGCCAACCGCTCACTGAAGCACAGGTCGATAAGATTCGCGAAGCCGGAATCGATCCGGAGATGCGGATCAAGCTCTATACGCAGTTTGTCGGGGATCACGTAAACACAATCAAGAGCCTTACGCCGCGGGCTCATTCGGGCGCGCGCTCGAAGCGGTTGGACAATGAACTGCAGGATTTGACTGCGCTCATGGATGAGCTAGGTGAAAACCTCGACCAGTACGGGGGCCGGAAAGCAGACCTTCGCAAGTCGTTGAAGGGGCTGACGGAGGCGAGCAAGTCATGGATGATGACGCTCGTTGCCCTGCCCAGCGAGCCGGGCTTCGATCTGTCGCGAAAGGAAGCTATCGATAGTGGCAAGGACCTTTCGGACGAGGCGGAGCAAATGCTGAAAGAGCAGACGACATATTTTGAAGTGCATAAGGACGAGGCCGGTCAGGACCGGGCGGAGCCGAAGAACTAGGGTCCTGTCTCAAAAGTGCTTGCACTTTCCGCCTATGAGATAAAGGAGATTCTTCTACTTCGCCCAAGAATGGCCGTCCCTCTTTTGGTGGCGAACTTCAGAGACAAGACACCAGCGGTGCATCGACCTCCAGGGTCCTGAAGATACTCACCCGCGAAATCGTGCGCCCCCAGGTTCCATGTCTTCGGGGGATCATTGGCAGGACCGGCGGCCAAAACCGGACATCACATCGTGCTCCGGTCTCTACCCGGAATTTGGAGCGGGCCTGGAGGCTTGTGCCCGAGGCCCTGAACATCAGATGTTACGCAATACACTCCCTGGAAAGGCCTGGGAGAGTTCGCGTGGGTAGGGGGATTCAGCGCGGCGGCCCAGTTTGTGCAGCGGCCCGCGGTGAGCGGCCAGGCAAGCAAGTTGCGTCTCTTATGGATCAGTTGCGGGACGGACGATCCCCTGCTGGAAGCAAATCGGAAATTCACCGAAGAACTGCGCAGTAAGGGTTATACGGTGAAGGCTGTGGAGATGCCGGGCGCGCATATCTGGCCGGTGTGGGACCGCAACCTGGTGGAGTTTGTGCAGCTGCTTTTTTGAGTGAAGAGCAGGCAATCTTCGCGATGAGGCTGCGGGTGGAGAGCCGCTTTATTGAGTTGGGACAAGCGGAACGATTGGCTCCACGCGATATGCCGATGTCTCGACATTGATAAAGTGCAGAATGACCGGTGCAAGGATCATGCCGGGAATTCCCATCAATCTTTCACCCACCAGGAGCCCGATGAGCGTGAGCCACATTGGGCTGTTGATTCGCTTGCCGACAACTTTGCTGTTGAGAAAATATTCGAGCTTATGAATCACGACCAGGAAGACAAGTGCATAAACTCCGATACGGGACGAAAGGGTGAAACCAACACCGACAATCACCGCGTTGCTCATCAAGTTGCCGACGATGGGAAGCAAGCCGCATAGAAACACCAGGGTCGTAAGCAGCCCCACATACGGGTAATTGTTGACGAGGAGAAACGCGGCTGTGAGCCCGGTATTGATCGCGGAGATCACGATCTGCGCTCCCATTACCTTTGCGAAGCTGCGATAGAAGGTGTTGAAGCGGACGGTCAGTTCCTTGGTGACCTCGGCGTAGAGACTGCCGGGTGGGATGGGCGCACCGTTCTTTGCTGTCCAGCCGCAACCAAGGAAGACGCTGAGCGGGACCACAAGTCCGGCCACAACGAGCACGAATTGCAGGGATGCGGCCTTTGCATATTGTGAAATGGTAGCGAAACCTTGTCTGGCCGCCTCCAGCGCTGCACTCTTCAGGCTTGCATAGTCTGCGAAGGGCAGTTCGATTCCATTCTTTTCAGCAAACCCTGCCATGGCGGGAATCGATGTTTCGGCGATTCTGGGCAGAGTGCGGTAGGCAAGATTGGAGAAATAAACGAGTCCGGCACCGATCACTGCGACGGCAATGAGGTAGAGAGTCACACTGAGCAATTTGCTGCGGCGAGCACTGAACACCTGCAGCGCCAGATAGCCGAACAGCGATGTGAGCACAAACGTGCCGAGATGCAGCCACGCGACCAGAATCAGGAGGACGACGAGGATTGCGTATGAGATGCGAGTGGGTCGACTCATACCATCATCATCGTTTCGGCCTGACCACAGAAACGGGGGGATCGGTTCGTCAGAATCACACGCGACCTCATCGATCCCTTTCAATTGCGAGCAAACACCCGAATCTCTGCAGAATTCTCGGCCGAGGGCGTGTATTCATCATAGGCTCATGGCTGTGCTACCCTCCATTTTGGTGAGTGTGGATTTTCGCGCAATCTTTGAGGAAGAATATCGCGTTCTACGCCCTCGGGCGCCGATGCCTCCCATTGTTGTTCGGTTTCGCCGATTCACCTCGCTGAACACGACAATCCGGCTGCGCGAGGGTCAGATTCTGGTGAGCCTTTCTGATCTGCTGGAAGGTGCTCCCGAGAGCGTGATTCGAGCGATCGCGCACATCCTGCTGGCCAAGCTTTATCGCAAGCCCATTGATTCAGCGCACAATCTACGCTTCAAGCGGTTTGCCTCGAGTGCGGCGGTGACGCGGCAAACGGAGTTGATCCGGCAGGCGCGCGGGACGAAGCGCTATACAGGCCCCGAGGGCCGCTACTACAACCTCGAAGAAGTTTTCGACACCCTGAATTTCCGATTCTTTGGGGGTCTGCTGGGGCGTCCGGAGCTGACGTGGAGTGAGAATCTGTCGCGGCGCTCGCTGGGCCACTACGACGCGGCCCACAACACGATCGTGGTGAGCCGGGTATTCGACCGGCCCTCAAGCCCGCGCTACGCGATCGAGTATCTGCTGTACCACGAGATGCTGCACCTGAAACACCCGGTGAAGATGCGTGGGCTGCGCCGTTGCGTGCATTCGGCCGATTTCAAAGCGGAAGAGAAGCAATTCCCGCAACTAAAAGAAGCTATGGCTTTTATCAAGCGGCTCTAGACAGCACTTCCAATAGACGCACTCGAACATCGGGCGAGCGAATCGCACCGGCCAAATGCGCCTCTGCCTTTCCGATTGGCACAAGAGCCAAAATAAGTCCCCAAATCTGCAATCCGCTTCTCGACAGCGAGCGTTCGTCTGCCAGCAAGATCCATCACCGCGGGCAACGAACGGCCGCGGTCGAAAGCCACTCCCGCTGTTGTCAGGCATTGAACCAAGAAGAGAGGTCCCATGGAAAAGCAGGAACGGTTTGCCCCAGTGAATACCCTTGTGGAGGCACACCTCGGACGACGCACATTCCTCAGCCAGGCTGGAATTCTAGGCTTGGGTGCAGCAGCAACCACGTTGGCGTTCAGCGGATCGAAGAGCGCATTCGCAGAGAAAGACTCGTCCGCTGAAAAAAACCAGGAAGCGGCACAGGCAAAAGATACGGTCAAGGAAATATTCACAGCTGCCCTGATCGCCGAAGACCTGGCCAGCACCTTTTATTACAACGGGCTGGTGGGAACAGTGATCGAGGACCCGAATCTAGCCGGACCCGGCGGATCGGCGACCAATATATCGAGCGCGGGAAATGCGGGGAATGTCAATTATCTGCAGGCGGCGCTAAGTGAGGAAATTAGTCACGCCAACCTGTTCCGGTCACTGCTTGGGATCGCTGGACCGACCGCAGACCCGGCGCAGACGTTCTACTTTCCCACGGGCACATTCGATACGCTGGGTGCATTCCTGGGAGTTCTGAATGCACTGGAGAACGCATTCATTGGCGCCTACCTGAATGCGATTCAGGAGTTTGCGGTGAAATCGTCGAGTGCAAGGCGGGACGACGGCTGGCGTGACCGAGACGGATCGAAATACACGTCGGAACAGCTGGACTATTTTGCCAAGGTGGCGGCCACAATTATGGGGATTGAAGCCGAACACCGCGTCCTCGGACGGGTGATCGGAAACAACAACCCTGCGAACAATCTTGCCTACGAACAAACTGACGGCCTGAATGCGGTTTACAACGGACCGAACTCCGCTGTGGCTGCGTTGACGCCGTTTCTGACGTCGAGCACCGGGCCCGGATTTACGCTGTCTACGGCTCTTGCGAACCAGGGCACAGTCTCGCTGCCCGCGACGGGGGGTCCCCCGGCGTTCTGAGCGTACGAGGGGGAGCCTGCTCAACGGATCTTCAGGGGGCGGCCGGCCGAAGCGGCGTTCTTTCAGCCCCGATGAGGAAACGCGCTGCGCATGCTCCCTTCTCCAAAAGGGGACAACTCATACCCAACTCACCGCGCGACCGGCTTTCTTCCGCAAATCCTTTCAAACCAATCCGCTGCGGGGGCATTCCCAAGGTGGCTCCGCACCCTGGGGTTACAGTGGTCGCTCGTCCTTTTGGTTCTCCCAGATTTCCAACTAAGGGAGTAGTATGTGCATCTAACAGGAAATCGACTGGGAGGCTAAATGCATGCGGTGAGGTGGCTCTTCCCCTTTTTCCAGGGTCTGTTGGTTGGAATTCTTGCGATGTTGATTCACGAATTGGGCCATTTGATCGCGGCGCCTCTTGTGGGAATCAAGATTAAAGAAGTTGGGTTGACCTGGAAGGGTCTGTACACGCGGCGCGAAGCAGGCTCCCCGCTGAATAACCTGCTGGTTTCACTGGCGGGCCCGATGATGAACGTTGCGCTTCTGGCGCTGTGGCCGCTTTGGCCAAAACTGGGTCTTGCCAATTTTTGCTTTGCGTTCTTCAACATTCTTCCGATCGAAGGATCTGATGGAGAACGAGTATGGAAGTGCTGGCGGCAGATCAGGCGTGAGCGTGTGGCTCGCGGCAGGTCCCACTTGTATACCGCCTACAGCCCCAGTTCCTCATCGACCGGATCGTCGGCCCACCTGGTCAGCGAGGCGCCTCCGCCTGAACCGAGCACGGGCGACTGATTCACGGTCGCTCGGTAAGTCGAAGAGAACACCCTCGGTCCTTCGACTGCGATACACGCCAATCTTGCTCAGCGGTTGTCTGTTTTGTCACGTCGAGGGAGTTGGACGAGAGAGGGATTCGCGGACCGGATCTGTGCGCTCCCTGGTCCCCGAAAGCGAGGGAACAGGGGCAACACTTTCCTGGAGATCGACAGGACTCTAGGCTGTTTTTTCGACGGGGCGCGCTGCCTGCTCCGGCACGGGGCGTGTGACCGTCCATAGGATCAAGGCGCATCCGGCAAGCACTGAACCGACGCTGGCAAGTTGCGCGTTCGATAATCCCAGAATTACCTTCGGGTTGCGGCGAATAAACTCAACTAAAAAACGAGCCACACCGGTGAGCACCAGATACTCGCCCAGGATGCGCCCGGTGGGTCGAGGAATGCGACCACGTGTCCAGAGCCAGAGGCCAATGATCAAGCCGGCGGCAAGTTCGTAGAGCGGGGTGGGATGAACGCGGACGAACGTCGGTTCGAGTCCGTTGGGAAAACTCATTCCCCAGGGAAGGTCTGTCGGGAGGCCATAGCATCCATCGCCGGAGAGAAAACACCCGATGCGGCCGATGCCATAACCAATGGCGGCAGATGGAGCGGCGAGGTCAAGGGTGCGCAAAGCGCCCAAGCGGGCTCGCTTGCCTTGCACGACCAACGCACCGATGCCGAATACCAGGCCGCCGAACCAGGCGAATCCTGCTGGATCCCAGAGGACGCGCCACCCGATTTCGCGAAACTCCGAAGGCGTGTCGATGACGTGCCAGAGTTTTGCACCGACAATGCCCGCAATCACGGCCATGGCGACCATGCCCACGGCGTCTGCATCGATTCCCGCGCGGCGGAACGACGCATGCATCACAAAAGCACCGGCGACTGCGGCACACCAGAGCATGAGGCCGAAGGTGGGAACGTTGAGGCTAAAAAGGTGAAGGTACGGAATCATCTCTCTCTTGAGTATAGACGCGCCCCAGAAGCAATCGATTCGAAGCAGCCATGACCCGGTGTTTGACCCGGTTTTTCACAGACTGGGAGCCCGTAAAGTACGGATTCGGGAGATACTAGGGGCATGGCCACCATTACCTATCAGGGACTTGAGATTCTCTACACCCGCGAGCAGATCGCCGAGCGCGTGGTGGAGATGGGGGCGCAGATTACACGCGACCTGAACGGCGAAAAGGCGGTGATGGTGGGCGTGTTGAAGGGCGCTGCGATTTTTCTTGCGGACCTTGCACGCGCGGTGCAGGTGGATACAACCTTCGATTTTGTGGCGGTATCGAGCTACGGCAAAGGACAGCGGTCATCGGGAGCCGTGAAGCTGATCAAGGATCTCGACGAGCCGATCGAAGGGAAGAACGTTCTGCTGGTAGAGGACATTCTCGACACGGGGCTTACACTCTCTTACCTGAGGAAGATTCTGTTGCAGCATCATCCGAAAACGCTACGCATTGCGACGCTGCTCGACAAGCCCTCCCGCCGGATCGAGAGGATCGATGCGGACTATGTGGGTTTCTCAATTCCAAATCTTTTTGTAATCGGGTATGGAATGGATTACGCCGAGCGGTACCGCAATTTGCCTGACATCTGCTTGATGTCACCTGATCATCCGGAATAGGCGGAACGATGACTCCAGCCGAATCGGCGCGTGAACGAAAACTGCTGAGAAGCGCCTATCGCGACTTCAATGCGCGGAAGATCGAAGAAGTACTGGCGCGGCTGCATCCTGACGTGGAATGGGCGAATGGGATGGAAGGCGGGCACGTTGTTGGGCGGGAAGGCGTGCGCGCGTACTGGACTCGCCAATGGAGCCTTCTCGACCCGCACGTGGAGCCGCTGCGCATCCAACAAGATGACCAGGGAAGACTAGTTGTGGAAGTGCACCAGGTGGTGCGCGATCTTAAAGGAGCTGTCGTTGTGGATACGAAAGTGCATCATGCGTATCGATTCGCGGACGGGCTCATCCAAAGAATGGACATCGAATAAGGGCCGGCATGCGCGGACTTGAGTAACCGTGTTCCAGTTACTTGGCCCGCACCGCCGCAAGCACTATACTCATTTCCCGGACAGGGTCTCACCGCAGACCAGAGGAGTGTTATGACCGTAACAACGCCAATTGGAGAGGCCGACTTGGAATTCGATCACGGCAGCTTCGACGCCGCCGGATTCACGCAGCAGACGATGGCGAGTTGGCAGACGGTGGCTGCGGTGATTGACCACACACTGCTGAAGCCGGAAGCGACACGGGAGCAGGTGGAGAGCCTCTGCGATGAGGTAGTTCGCTACCGCTTTGCGTGCGCCATGGTGAACCCGCTGTGGGCATCGACCGCGGTGGGGATGCTTGCTGGAACGGGGATACCGGTCGGCGTGGTGATTGGATTCCCGCTGGGAGCATCCCTGGTTTCGACGCTGCGGCAGGAAGGTGCGGCGCTGGTTCGGATGGGAGTGCGCGAGCTGGATATGGTGATCCCGATCGGGCAATTGAAGAGCGGCAACCACCAGGCCGTTCAACATGCGGTCCATGCTGCGGCGTCGGTCGCGCACCATCATGGTGCGATCCTCAAAGTGATACTCGAGACCGCGCTGCTGAACGTGGAAGAAAAGCTTCGCGGAGCAGAGCTCGCAATTCAAGGCGGCGCGGATTTTCTGAAGACGTCGACCGGGTTTGCTTCGGGCGGCGCAACCGCTGCCGATGTTGCCCTGCTGCGCGGCGTGGCGGGCGGCCGCTGCGGCGTCAAGGCTTCCGGAGGGATTCGTACGCTGGCCGACGTGCGCACTATGCTGGAGGCAGGTGCAAACCGGATTGGCGCCTCTGCTTCGGTGGCGATTCTTCGCGAACTGGGCGCGGAGTGAGGAAGACAGAGGCTAGGGACTAAAAAGTCCTCACGGTGGACCAGGACTCTACCTCGAAAGCCCGGCCAATGCGGCTAGTGATTCCCTGCTCTGATCTTTCCACGTTCGCTTCAATCTCCTTCAGCTATGATTCCCCATGACTCTCCATGACTTCTTCTCCGACCATTCCGCGCGATGAACCTGAGTACGAGGGCGACTACCGGCCCGTCGACTCAGAGAATCCGCACGCGCATCTAGATCCCCAGAATGTGCGGGTGGAGCCTGCCGATCTGACCTACCTGGTGCAGATGGCGGATGCGCTGAATACCACGCTCGACCTGGAGACCCTGCTGCGCCGCACGTCGGAACTGGTCCGGTCCATCATTCACTACCGGATCTTTGCAATTCTGTTGCTGAACGATCGCACGCACGAGCTGAGAATGCGCTTCCAGATCGGTCATACGCCGGAAGTGGAGCGGATGCGGTTTCCTGTCGGCAAAGGGATCGTGGGGCAAGTGGCGCTGACGCGGCAGGCGATTTTGCTGAATGACGTGAAGACCGATGAGAACTACGTCCCCGCCAACCCGGATGTGCGTTCGGAGCTTGCCGTTCCCCTGATTGCGAAGAACCGCCTGATCGGGGTGATGGACTTAGAGAGCGAGCTGACGAATTATTTCAGGGCAGAGCATCTGCATTTATTGACCCTGACGGCTTCGCGGATTGCGCAGGCCATTGAGAATGCTCGCCTGTACGCCCGGGTATCGCGGCAGGCGCAGACGCTGACGGTGTTGAATGAGATCTCCGCGGAGCTGACATCGATCCTGGAGCTCGACCCGCTGCTGGCGCGCATTGGACAACTGCTTCGGCGCCTTATCGACTACCAGATGTTCAGCATCATGCTGCTGGACGAGAAGGGCGAGACTCTGATTACTCGCTACGCATGGCGCTTTGGGTATGCCCATGCTCCATTACGGCGGATTCCGATTACGAGCGGCCTCGTGGGTGCAGCGGTGCGCGAATGGCGACCGATCAATGTTCCCGACGTGCGCAAAGACACGCGGTATTTGGCGATGAATTTGGAGACACGGTCGGAGCTGATTGTGCCTCTGTTTCACAAGGGACGCATTATCGGCGTGCTCGATTTGGAGCACACACGGCCCGGATTCTTCAACGAAGAGCATGAACGCGCCCTGACCACGATGGCGGCGCAGGTTGCGATCGCGATTGAAAATGCGCGCTTATACCAGGCTGTGAGCCGGCAAGAGCGGCAGCTGGAGAAGGATATTGCGATGGCGCGGGAGGTGCAGTTGCGGCTGCTTCCCACCGCTCCGCCGGAACAGGCGAATGCGGACATGGCAGTGCGCTTTTTGCCGGCACGCTCGATCGGCGGCGATCTGTACGACTTTGTCGAATATGCACCGGGCGAAACCGCCATCGTGCTGGGCGATGTGAGTGGAAAAGCCGCTCCGGCAGCGCTCTTTGCAGCCCTGGTCAGCGGCATCATGCGCTCCGCCGCGATCCAGCGGCCCCAGGCTGCCGAGATGCTTTGCGCGCTTAATGATGCGCTGCAGGAACGAAAGCTGGACTCGCAGTACGTGACGATGCTGTTTGCTCTTTGGAACGACTCGAACCGGACACTGCGCGTGGCAAATTCAGGAGCTGTGCAGCCAGTATTTTTCCGGGATGGCCAGTCACTCACGATCAAGGCTGAAGGTTTTCCGCTGGGTATGTTTCCCAACGTGAAGTACGACGAGATTAGTGTCGTGACGCAACCGGGGGATCTGCTGGTGTTTATCTCGGACGGAATTTTGGACGCGGAGAATGCGCAGGGCGAGATGTATGGGAACGAGCGGCTCTCGAAGATGTTATCGGCGGTTCCGGAACACACGGCGAGCCAGATCGCGGATGGGATTCTGGCAGATGTGACGCGGTTCCAGGATGGCAAAGATCGGTTCGACGATGAGACGATCATTGTGCTGCGCGTGAAATAGTGCTATCCAAAGGCCTTCCCTTCCTTTCCCGCGGTTGCGAGCCGCCTGAGCCGTTCCGTTACACTCGAAAGGAATCCTTTTCGGAGTGCCCATTGCAGACCGCGACACAGGAACGCATCATTCGACCCGCGAAAAATATACTCGGCAGTCTTCGTCTGCCGGGCGATAAATCCATCAGCCACCGCTATGGGATGATGGCCGCGTTTGCGGAAGGGACGTCGCGCTTTAGCAATTTTTCGACGGGGGCGGATTGTGCGTCGACCCTGGCGTGCATGGAGGCACTGGGCGCGCACGTGGGCCGGCTGGACGATGGCCGAGTCGAGATAACGGGTGTGGGCGGCCGAGTTACGCCGACCGACAACGCGCTCGATTGCGGCAACTCCGGGTCGACGATGCGCATGATTGCGGGGCTGCTGGCTCCACAGGAGGGACGATTCACCCTAACGGGCGACGCTTCTCTTTCGCGCCGACCGATGGAGCGCATTCGCAAGCCTCTGGAGGCGATGGGTGCACGGCTGACGTTAACCGAGGGACACGCGCCGATTTTGATTGACGGTGGACCGCTGCGGGCAATCGATTACACCACGCCGGTTCCGAGCGCCCAGGTGAAGACGTCCCTGCTCCTCGCGGGACTGCAGACTGCGGGCACAACAACGGTGCGTGAAGCTGTACGGACGCGCGATCACAGCGAGCTTGCGCTGCGTGCTTTTGGCGCAACTGTGGAGCGGACACTGGATGCCGTGTCGATCACCGGACCGCAGAGGCTGCATGCGATTGAGTCGGCTGTTCCGGGCGATCTTTCGTCGGCTGCGTTCTTCTTGTGCGCCGCTTCGATTTTTGAAGGATCGTCACTGGTGATCGATGCGCTGGGGCTCAATCCGACGCGCGCGGCGCTGCTGGATGTTCTAACGGCACTGGGCGCGCACATCGCAGTCCTGGAGCTTGAGGAAAAGCATTCTGAGTTGGTGGGGACCGTGCAGATCACGTTGCCGCCGGAAGGATTGCGCTCGACGGAAATCAGCGGGGCGCTGGCTGCGCAACTGATCGATGAGTTGCCGGTGCTGGCTGCGATTGGGCCATACACGGCCGGCGGAATTCGGATTCGCGATGCAAAGGAACTGCGGGTGAAGGAGTCGGACCGCATTGCCTTGGTGGCGCGCAATCTGCGCGCGATGGGCGCAGAAGTCGAAGAGTTCGAAGACGGACTTGATGTACCGGGCGGGCAAAAGTTGCACGGTGCGACCATCGATGCGGGCGGCGATCATCGCATTGCGATGGCGTTCAGTATTGCTGCCTTGCGTGCTGAAGGTGAGACGCTGATTCAAGGTGCGGAATCGGCGGCGATTAGCTTTCCTGAGTTCTTCGATCTGCTGGACAAGGTGGCGGACCGGTAATCGTCCCAAAGCACTCGAGCTATGAACGCAAGAGGCCCGGCTGGTTGCCGGGCCTCTGTTTTTGCGTCGATCCGCTGATCAGCGAGTTGCGGGTGGTGCGGTTGGAGCGACGGTGGTGTTGGAGGCCGGCTGCAGTCCCGGAATCACGGGTGTGCTGCTCACCTTTCCGTCTGCCGCGTCGTTGATGTTGATGCCGTAGTGTTGCAGTGTGGAAGCCAGCACCTGGTATAACAACGCACGGTCTTTGGCATAGGTGAGGTTGGCGGTGATGAGCGCATTCTGCGCATTGGCCAGGTTGCGTTCCTGCAACAGGACATTGGCCGTCGTCGATGCGCCGAGGCTGAGTCTCTTCTGCTCTGCGTCGAGGCTCTGACGGGCATAGTCTTCCGCAGCAAGGGATGCCTGCACCTGCGCGCGATCGTTGGCAAGCGCATATTGCTGTGCAACAACCTGCATGCGAATCTGGGTGTAGAGCTGTTCAAGGTGCATTTCGGCCTGGCGATATTCGATGAGAGAACGTGCCTGGTCGGCTTGGGCGGTCCGATTGCGGATCGGGATCTGGAACGTGAATCCTAGACCCTTATCCGGCGAGCTGCCATTCACCAGGTTGCCCAAAGCGTCGGTATAGCCGCTTGCGGCGAACGGGGTGCACGGCTGGCCAAAGGCCTCTGCAATCTGGCAGGAAGCCGGGTTGAATGCGCCGCCAATGCCCTGCGCTCCGTAGTAGCCAAAGACATCGAAGGTAGGCAAAAGACTGTTGCGCGCACCGCGCAGAGTGATCGCGTCCTTCTTGATGGAGAGGACGGCCTGCTCAAGTTCCGGACGATTTTTGAAGGCAATCTGCGCCAGTTCATCCGGCGTCTGCTTTTCTTCCGGGAGCGGGTCCAGATTCACGCGATCGGTGGGGATGATGGGGGCTGCAACCAGCGTCGGATCGTTCAGGTTGCGCGCTACAGCCTGTTTGAGGATCAGTTGCTGGTAGTTCAGATTGCTCTGCGAAGCGATGAGGGCTTGCTTGTCGGTGGCAACGGTAGAGTCCGCATTCACCACGTCGAGCGGGGCCATGGTGCCGATTTCAAGTTGCTTGCGGGTGTCGCTGCCGACCTTAGTGCTCTGCTCGAGCGCGTGCTGTTTTGCCTGCACATCTTCGTAGGCGCTCACGACTACCCAATAAATATTTTCAACCTGATTCACAGTGGCGAGAACCTGCTGGCGGAACGTCGAGTCGGTGATGCGGCGATCGAGGATGGCCTCGTAGATGAAGCGCTTATTGACCCAGATACCGGCGCCCTGCAGCAAATGCTGGGTCACCTTGGCATTGAAGCTCGAGAGGATCTGTGGGCTATAGGAGTTGAAGAAATTGGTGGTCGTTGTACGACTATTCTTCCAGCCAAGATCCAACGAAGTGCCGGGCACAAAACCCTGCGTGTAGGTGAAATCGTAGGTATTGGTGTTGGTGAACGAACGCGGAGAAAACGAACTGGTTTGGGGCGACTTCTGGTGATCGAACTGAATGGTGCCGCCCACGATGGGGTCGCGGTTTTCGGGCAGCGGACCTGCCCCGTCTGACCCGAGCACAATCCCCGCGGCGCCGGCGGTTGCACCGCTCACCGAACCGGGAGAGCCGCTTGCGCTCAGCGTCTGCGATGTGCCGCCGATGGTGTTTTGCAAAACTGCCGCACCTACACCGCGCAGCGTGGAGCCGGCCTTGGCGCGAAGGATGTCGGTGTCGGCGATATCGAGATAATAGCGGCTAATCGCCAAATCGTAGTTGTTCTCGAGGGCGAGCGCGATGGCGTCGGAGAGGCTCAGGTAAATCTTGCCGTCCTTGACCAGATCCTGTAAGCGGACCGAATTATTAAAATCGGCGCGGGCGATGGTTGTGCCTCGGTACATATTGATTGGATTTCCCAGCAGGCCCGCGGAAGGCTTGGAGAAATCGCGGCTCGACTGGCGCAGCGTCAGCGGCTCAGTCTGGGTCGGCACGGGTGCTGCTGGAAGGTCAGAGGCGGCCTTGCTGTTTTCCGCAGTGGGAGCCTGTTGGGCAAAACTGGATGGCACACCAGCAGCAAGGGTAAGCATTGCAGCAGCTAGGGCACGCAGTTGCGTTCCCGATTTCTTCTTATTTTGGCGCACGGCCACATCCTGAGGTACAGACACACGTATATCCGACAAATGCATGGTTCCTCTCCACGAGTCGCTTGGGCATGTGGGGTGCCATTCTTCAAGACGCCCGGCAACACAATCCGGACTCACGTTGTGAGCTTCCGGCGGCGGTTTGACTGCATATTTGCGGTAAAGACTCACTATCAGGCTGTACGCGCACAGTCGCCGATTCGTTCCGTCCCCGCAGCCGAAAGTTCAGCTCATCCCGAATGGGATTTATTCATGAATAGCTGAGTATATCGCAGTAAAAGGATTAACTTCAGTGGCCTATCTGGTCAATTAATCTGTTATCTAGATTGATTCCCATGACTGACCCCTCGTCGGAAGCTCCGGTTTTGCAGACTTGGAAGCTGACCTTGTCGTATGACGGCACAGAATTTCACGGCTGGCAGCTACAGCCGGGGTTGCGGACTGTGCAGGGAGAGCTGCAGAAGGCTTTGGGGCGCATCACCGGCGAGGCTCCCCTGCCCCAAGGTTCGGGACGGACGGATGCGGGGGTCCATGCGCTGGGTCAGGTAGCAAGTTTTGATTTACAGGCGCCGATACCGGCGCAGAATTTGCAGCGAGCGCTGAATCGCAAGCTGCCCGGGTCGATCCGGGTTCTGGAAGCAAAAACGATGCCGGCAGGGTTTCACGCGCGGCACTCGGCGATTGCCAAGACGTACGAATATCGGGTGTTTCTGATGCGGCGGGAGTGCGAGGATATCTGCCCGCCATTTCTCGCGCGCTATGTCTACGCCTGCTCGTGGCCATTGAATCGGAATGCGCTCGACCAGGCGGCACAGCATTTCATCGGCGAGCATGATTTTTGCAGTTTCGCCGCAAGCGATCCGGATGGAGCGACACGCTCAGGCACGGGAGACGAGACGGGGGAGGGGTCGTCGACGGTGCGACGGGTTTTTTCGTCGGCCTGGCATGAGGAAACAGGCACTTTCGGCTGCCTTCTGATCTATCGGGTCCGGGGTAACGGCTTTCTGCATCACATGGTACGCAACCTTGTGGGCACGATGATCGAGGTGGGGCGCGGAGCAGTCCCGGCGACGGAGATCCCTCGGATTCTCGCGGCGCGCTCCCGGTCGGCTGCTGGCCCAACAGCTGCGGCACGAGGACTTTTTCTCCGTTCAGTGGAGTATGAATCGCAGGACCATTGAAGCCTCGCCGAAGAAATAGCAGGCGCTCAGTGGAATCGGGCAGCCTGCTAACCTGAAGACACCGATGGCGCTTTTTTCTCGCAGCACACCGTTCGCACGGGTTACCGCTTTGGCGGCGCGACGGGAAATCCATGCAGCCTTTGCATGGATGCATAACAACCCGCGCACCATCATGGACTGGCAAGTAAAGGTGGTTGGCATTGCCGCTCCGCCCTTCGGCGAAGGACTTCGCGCGGCCTGGACTGCCCAATGGATGTCGGAAGCTGGACTGAAAGAGGTCCACACCGACGACATTGGGAATGTGATTGGGATGATACCCGCGACACATCTTCCGGCGGAGAGCAGCGGGCCGGTAGTGGTGCTCTCGGCTCATCTCGATACAGTTTTTCCACCTGGGACCGCACCCAATCCCAAAGTCAGCGAGGCAAACGGCGCGATGCGGCTGGAAGCTCCAGGGGCCTGCGACAACGGCGCCGGAGTTGCCGGACTGCTGACACTGGCACACGTGTTGATCCATGCAGCGGTGGCACTGCCTGTTCCGCTGGTTGTGCTGGCGAACGTCGGCGAAGAGGGCGAAGGCGATTTGCGGGGCATCCGGCATTTCTATAGCGAGTCAGGGCTTGCAGGCCGTGTAGCAGCGCACGTGGTTCTGGATGGGGCGGGTGCAGAATCGGCAGTGACACAAGCTTTGGGTAGCGTGCGCTTTCAGGCAACGATCACCGGACCAGGCGGGCACAGCTTTACCGATGCGGGGACACCGAACCCGATTGCGGCGTTGGCCGTGGCTCTGGCGCAGATGAGCCAGACGGAAGTCCCCGATGAGCCGCGGACCACACTGAACCTCGGCACGATTCACGGCGGCACAAGCGTGAACTCGATTCCGGAGAGTGCAACCGCATCCATCGATTTTCGCTCGACCAGCATGGACGAATTGATGCGTCTTGAAGTGGCGCTTCATCGGGCCGTAGAAGATGCAGTGGAGCGGGCAAATAAGGTTGCAAAAAAGTTGTCGAATCGCAGTCGTGGCCCATTGACGTTCAGCATTCAGAAAATTGGCGACCGTCCAGCCGCGCACCTTCCGGCAGACTCGCCCATGCTGGAAACATTGCGCTCAGTGGATCGGCACCTCGGTTTGCGGACCGATCTGCGGCTGGGATCGACCGATGCGAATATACCGATTGCGCGCGGGATTCCCGCTCTCTCGATGGGCGCAGGAGGCGATGGCGGTGGGGCCCACACGCTGGCCGAATGGTACAGCGACAAGGATCGCGAACTCGGGTTGCGGCGGGCGCTGCTGCTGACATGTGCGATCGCGGAATGGGCTGCTGAACTGTAGCGCGGCTCTGGTAGACTCCGCGCATGCGCGCTCTTCTTTTCTTCCTTTCTATCGGAGCTTTGTGCTGCACTGCGTCGTATGCGGCTGGGGTAAGTTCTGCGGCAAATTCAGCGGCATCCGATGCCAACGTCAACGTTGACACGATCCTGGTCAACGGCGTGATTTATACCGGCGCTGGCTTTGCCGATGACAAGCCACAGACAGTGCAAGCCATGGCCATTGGCGACGGCAAAGTTGTTGCTGTCGGAAGCAACGAAGAGATGCGCCGGCTGGCTGGACCGCAGACAGTTGTGGAAGACCTGAGCACCAGAAGGACCGGAACGTATGTTTTCCCGGGATTCAACGATGCCCACACGCACTTGGGCGGAGCGGGACAAACAAAACTCAATGTCGATTTGACAGGTGTCGGCTCACTTGAAGAGATGCTGGCAAAAGTAAAGGCGTTTGCCGATGCAGCGCCGGCTGGCCACTGGCTTACAGGCGGCAACTGGGACCACACGCTTTGGTCGCGCAAGACGTTGCCGACGCGGCAAGATCTCGATCGAGTCACCGGCGACCATCCTACGTTTCTCGATCGGATCGATGGGCATATTGCAATTGTGAACACTGCAGCGCTCAAGGCTGCCGGAGTGACGGGCAAGACGCAGGCGCCGCAGGGCGGAGCGATCGATCTGGATGCGCAGGGCGAGCCCACGGGGATTCTGCGCGAGTCGGCGCAAGAACTGGTGGAGAAAGTAATTCCGCCGCCGACGGAGACCGAACGGCGCAAGGGTGATGCTTTGGCAATTGCCGATGCGCTCTCGCATGGAGTGACCAGCGTGCAGGACTTCAGCACGTGGGAAGACTTTCTCGTCTTCGAGGAGATGGAGAAAGCGGGCGCATTGAAGATTCGGATCAGCGAGTGGCTTCCCTTCAAGGCGCCACTTGCCGATTTGCTGAAGATGCGGGCGCATCACGATGCAAACGATCCGATGCTGCACACGGGTTTTTTGAAGGGCTTCATGGACGGGTCGCTCGGATCGCGCACCGCGGCGATGAAAGCTCCATTTGCCGACGACCCCGGCAACAGCGGGCTGCCGCAATACACACAACCGCAACTGAATGCGATGACGATCGAGCGGGCAAAGGCGGGATTTCAACTGGGCTTCCACGCAATTGGAGACGAGGCAACAGCGATGGCCCTGAACGCCTATTCACAGCCGGGGGTCTCGCGCACGGCGCGCAATCGGATCGAGCACGCCCAGGTGGTGGACCCTGCGGACATTCCACGCTTCAAGCAACTGGGCGTGATTGCGAGCATGCAGCCGAATCATCTTCTCACCGACATGAACTGGGCCGAAGAGCGTCTCGGACCACAGCGCGCCGCCTATTCGTACGCGTGGAAGGCGTTTCTCGATGCGGGCGTGCCGCTGGCCTTCGGAACGGACTATCCAGTGGAGCCGGTGACACCGTTTCGCGGCCTCTATGCAGCTGTAACGCGCATGAATGAAGCGGGCACGAAGACATACTTCCCCGAGAACAAGCTGACGCGCGGACAAGCGTTGTACGCCTACACGCAAGGCTCCGCGTATGCGGAGTTTGCTGAGAAGCATAAGGGAAAACTTGCGCCTGGATACGATGCCGATTTTGTACTGGTGGATCGCAATCTCTACACCATCGATGCTCCGGCGATTCTAGGCACACAGGTACTCGCGACGTTTGTGGCAGGTAAGGAATCGTATCGAGCGGCGAGGGCGAAGTAACAACGAGTTACCGCGAAGCGCCGGTCGATTCAAGCGGATTCGGCGGCTGGCTGCCGGAGGACAAATCCGAAGTGCCCGGCGCAGGACGCGAGTCCGTCGCACCCAATTCCCTTTCGCGATCGAGATCGTCGCGTTTCCCAGTCTTATCGCGACGCCCCTCGACACGCATGGTTGGAAATGCGTGCGGATAGTTCTCCCGCACGAAGGTGATCAGTTTTTCACGGACCAGGCAACGCAGATCGAAGCTTTTTCCTGAATCGGATGAGCTGATGAGGCAGCGAATCTCCATCGTGTTCTCGCTCAGGTTGGTGACCTGGAGCCCGCATACCCGCCGATCCCAGAGCGGCGAATCCGTGGCAATGCGCTGTAACTCGGCACGGAGCGGTTCGACTGGAACGGAATAGTCGAGATAAAGAAAAGCCGTGCCGAGAATGTCGGACCCTGTGCGGGTCCAATTGGTGAAGGGCTGCTCGATGAAAAAGCTAAGCGGGACAATGAGAGTACGCTGGTCCCAGATATTGACGACGACGTAGGTACTGGTGATCTCTGCGATGCGTCCCCATTCGCCGGAGATGACGACCACATCGTCGATGCGGATAGGTTCACTGAGAGCGATTTGAATGCCGGCAAGAAGATTGGAGACGGTCGATTTAGCAGCCGCGGCCAGCGCGAGAGATGCCAGTCCCGCGGACGCGAGCAGACCGGTGCCGTACTTCCATAGGCCCGGGTTGTGCATGCTCCACAGAATGCCGGCCGCATCGACGACAATGACCGCACCGATAAGCAGGCGCCGGAGCATCTGAATCTGCGTATGCAGGCGGCGCGCGCGGAGATTGTCTGCGACCGTGATGTCATACCGTCGCAGCAACAATGCCTGCGCGACATACACAGCCCCGATTGCGAGCCATCCAAGAAAGATCACGAGAAGGATTTCAACGAACTGATCGATTTGGTCGAGGATACGCGGGGAGATCATCGGGACAAACGGCAAAGCAATGCGCACCGAGATCGCAATGAATGTAGCGCGGGAAGGAGCTTCGAGGTATTGGCGCAAACGGAGACCGCGCTGCTGAGCCTCTGACCCTTTTCTGCGGAGAAGCCAAAAGATAAGGTAATGAAGTCCGTTGGCGAATACGATAACGGCGCAAAAAAGGAAGAGCGCAACCATCCAATCGTGCCGGAACGCAGTGGAAATGAGCAGGACGAGTTCGAGGCGTGCGAACATAAGAGCTTAGACGCTCATTTTTCCCGACGCGTCGCTTCGCGATTCTCATCAGCACCACCCGAAGGAACAGAGAGATGAAGCTGCGCGCCTATCTGCTGATGCTATTCGTTGTGGCGGTGTGGGGCTCAACCTTTGTTGTAGTCAAAGGTGCACTAACCGATGCCACACCCGCAGCATTCAACCTGGTGCGCATGGCGCTGGCGTTCGTGCTGCTGGCGGCGGTATATCACAGATCACAGCGCGGAATTCGCCGGAGAGATTTGGCAGCGGGGGCCGTGGTCGGCCTGTTTCTTGCGATGGGGTATCAATTTCAAACCATCGGCCTGGTGCGGACGACGCCCAGCAAATCGGCATTCATTACAGGGCTGGTGGTTGTCCTGGTGCCGTTGTTCTCTACCATCCCAGCGCTGCGACCTCCGGGTGCGCGATTACCGCGATGGAATGCGTACACCGGCGCAGGACTGGCGTTCCTGGGAATTCTGCTGTTGACCGCCCCTGCAGCGGCAGGGTCCGGGGGAATGGCTGCGCTTGTCCCGGACTTCTCATCGATTAACGCGGGCGATGTGCTCACGTTTGGGTGCTCGATTGGATTTGCGTTTCATTGCCTGGCCTTAAGCCACGTATCGCCGCGCATTCCCTTTCAGCCGTTGGCATTGTTGCAGGTAGGCTTCTGCGCACTTTTCATGGCAATCAGCCTGCCCTTGATCGAACATCCGCAGATTCACTGGACGCCGCGTCTGCTCGCGGCTCTGGTAGTTGCGGCTGCACTGGCTACGGCTGCGGCATTTTCGATTCAGAGCTGGGCACAATCGATCTTGCCTTCGACTCACATCGCGCTGCTGCTGACGATGGAACCTGTGTTCGCCTGGATCACATCCTTCCTTTTTATGGGCGAACGGATGGGCCTGCGCCAGGCCGGAGGCGCCCTGCTGATCCTCGCTGGAATTGCACTGACTGAGTTGGTTCCCCAGCCTCATGTGCCCAGCGCACACGAAGCGTAGCTTTGTCGGAGGCAAGAATCGCGAGCTGTTCAAGCGGAGAAATTTGTTTATGGGCAAACTGAGTGCGGGGATTTTGCTGTATCGGAAGGCTCACGGGGCGCTGGAAGTATTCCTGGTCCACCCCGGCGGCCCGTTCTGGATGAAGAAGGACCTCGGTGCATGGTCGATTCCCAAGGGGGAATATGAAAAGGGCGATGATGCGTTCGAGGCAGCCCTGCGTGAGTTCGAAGAGGAAACGGGAACTGCATGTCCCAAAGGCGAAGTACGTTCGCTGGACACAGTGAAGCTGAGCTCCGGCAAAGTGATTTCCGCGTGGGCCATGGAGGGCGACTGCAATGCAGAGGCGATTCACAGCAACACGTTTTCGATGGAATGGCCGCCGAAATCGGGCAAGACGCAGGAGTTTCCGGAGGTGGATCGTGCGGAGTGGTTCGGGCTGGCCGCAGCACGCGCAAAGATTCACCCGATGCAGGGGGCGTTTCTGGAGCGGTTGGAGGAGCTTGTGCGGGCCATTCCCCATCGCTATGCAGCTGGTTGAGGTTCAGGGGTTTCCCCACCCTTGCTGAGCAAGGATGGGGCACCAGCATCGTATTGAGATCCCCGGTTCCCAAGAGCGAGGGACTCGGGGGCACCCGACAATTTAGCGTGGCGCGGGGTCGGGTGAATCGGCGAGGGCATAGGCCAGAACGGCCATCACTGCGGCATTTTCGTTCAGGTGTTTGAAGTCGACTTTGTCAAAGGTGTCGGCAGCGGTGTGGTGGTAGTTGAAGTAAAAGCGACTGTCCTGGCGCGGTGCAAAGCTGGGGACACCCGCAGCGGTAAGGCCTGCGATGTCTTCGCCAGTTTCGGGCGCGTCGACAAGGGTTTCAGCTCCGATGGAATCTAGAACCTGTGAAACCGGTCGGAGCCACTGACCAAGCGCAGCTTTACCGGCATAGTAGATGCCCGAAGGGTGGTCTGCACCAAGGTCAGACTCAATTGCGCCAATGTGGTTGGCCATGTCGCTCTTGTGATCGACGATGTAGGCTGCGGCGCCTTCCGAACCTTCTTCTTCACTCATCCATGCAATACAGCGCACGGTGCGCCGCGGGTGAAGTCCAAGGTCTTTGAGCAGGTGCAGCGTCTGCATGGCTACAACGACGCCGGCGCCGTCATCGATTGCGCCGGTGCCGAGATCCCAGGAATCCAGGTGACCGGAAACGATAACCACCTGTTCGGGGTGCTCTGTTCCCTTCCAGTCGGCGATGACGTTGTAGCTGGACGCGTCGGGCAGGGTCTGCGGCGTGAGGGTCAGATGCATCTGGACGGGGCCCTGACGGGTAAGATCCTTGAGCAAGTCGGCGTCTTCAGCCGTAACAGCGGCCGCGGGGATCTTGGGTACAGCGGGAGAGTACTGTGTCATTCCGGTGTGGGGCAGGCGGAAATCTGCACCCCCGACGGAACGAACGAGGACGGCAACAGCTCCGGCCGCTCCGGCAGCGATAGGCCCGGCACCGCGATAGACAACGCCCCCGACGTAGGCGTTGAGGCCATCGCCCTGTGCGGCTGATTCCTTGTCGAACTTGTGATTAAAGAGCAGGATCTTACCTTTCACCTCATCGGGCGCAAGAGCGTGGAGCTGCTGCCAGTTGTCCACTACGATCACTTCAGCGGTAATGCCCTGGGCCGGAGTTGCAACGCTGCCGCCCAACGCAGTGAGCACGATCTTCTGAGTGGTGCCCGGCGTCTGCCCGCTCCACGAGGTTAGCTCGGCCTTCTCTTCTCCGCGCACCCAATGCGGAACGCTGGCCTTCTCGAGGGTGACTTCTGCGCCCAGGGCTCGCATTTGAGCAGCGACATAATCCACAGCATGCTGTGCCTGAGGCGATCCGCTGAGGCGGGGGCCGATGTTATTGGTCAGATGGCGGAGTTCGTCGTACGCAAAAGGGTCTGTCATGGCGGTGTCGCGGAGGCGGGCCATGGCGGAAAGCTGTGCCGGGGACCACACACTCTCTCCGCCAGACATCATGGCGTCGAGGCGGTCCCTGATGCTTAGCGGGGCGCTGGAGGGAGTGGCGGATGTTGGGGAGGAAGGTGGGTTCTGAGCGGAGGCGATCGGGGCAGCGATTCCCAGAGAAAGCGCAGCCAGGGCAGCAAAGGCTCTGAAGAACGGGGACGGTTCCATGCCGGATGGTAGCATGCGGGCAAAACGACACTTTGCGCGCAACTTGCGTCTAATGAACTGATGGGCTCATCGGCTGGTGTGCGGCAAGGCGCAGCCAAGAGAGTGAATCGCGGGAACTGACTATACTGGTAGTGGTGCACTGAACGTCCAGCGGCAGCAAAGCTGGTTACCCAAAGAGGTCATCGAACTCATGAAATCGATCTTCGAACGGCTGCGCACACGCCGTCTCGCTTCTGCGTTTGTTGTGCTTGCCACACTTTCGGCGGCGATTGTCGCCGGATCCTACCTTGCGCACGGAGTGCGTGGGCAGGAGAAACAGAATGACAGCGCGGACGCCACGCCCCTGCACGTCACAAATTCGACGGTTCCGCCAAACGAGTTTGTGAAGATTGCCAAAGAAGTGGGACCGGCTGTGGTGAATATCAACACCGAGACGCTTCCCAAGCAGTCGACGAATCGCCGCAGGAACCCGCATGGACGGCAGTTCGAGCAGAACCCCGGCAATGGGGATGATGATCAGGACGGCGGACAGGCGCAGAACCAGGCTCCAGGCCAGGGACAGGGCCCCGGCGGCTCAGACGATTTTCAGAATTTCTTCAACCGCTTTTTTGGCGGGCAGGTTCCCGACCAGGATGGCGGGGATGATGGCCAGGTACGCGAGTCGCTTGGCTCGGGATTCATCGTCGATCCGAAGGGTTACATCATCACGAACAATCACGTGGTTGAGAAGGCTGACAAGATCTATGTGAAACTTTCCACCGATCCCGATAGTGTGGACCAGGGCCGTCCGGCGCGCGTAATCGGTGTCGACAAGGCGACAGATCTGGCGGTGATCAAGATCGATACCAATACCCCGCTGCCCACTGTGAAGCTCGGGAACTCAGATACGGCACAGGTGGGCGATTCGGTTGAGGCGATCGGTAGCCCCTTTGCGCTGGCACAAACAGTCACGGCCGGTATCATCTCGGCGAAGAACCGTACGATCGAGCCTGGCGCCAGTGGCCAGTTCCAGCACTTCATCCAGACCGACGCGGCCATCAATCCCGGCAACTCCGGCGGCCCGCTGCTTAATATGAACGGCGAAGTGATCGGCGTGAATACCGCCATCTTCACGCAGTCCAACGGCTATCAAGGGATCGGTTTTGCCATGCCGTCGAACACGGTGGTTTCGGTTTACAACGACCTGATCAGCCCAAGCCATAAGGTTGTGCGCGGCTCGATCGGTATTCAGTTCCGCCCCAATCTTTCCGGCGCAGTCAATCGCATCTACGGGTTCAAAACTGGCGTTCTTGTGCAGCAGGTGCAGCCGGGTGGACCCGCGGATAAAGGTGGCTTGAAGCCGGGGGACATCATCACCCAGATCGATGGCAGACCAATAAAGGACGGCGACGACCTGGTGAACGAAATTGCCAGCCGCCGGCCTGGATCGAGCATTCGTCTTGGGTTCATTCGTGACGGTAAACCGACGGATACGACGGTTACTGTAGGCGATCGCGACAAGGTATTCGCCGACCTGAATAACCCGCAGATGGCCGCAGCGCCGGATCAGGAAGGGGACGCCGGCGAGGCAAAGCTCGGAATCGTGGTGCGCGAAGCGCCTCCGGCGGTAACGAGTAAGCTGCATACACAAGGCATGGTTGTGCAATCCGTACGGACAGGGTCGTTCGCAGACCTGCAAGGACTGGAACCTGGTCTGGTCATCGTTCGGATCAACAAACAGCCAACCAGCACCAAGGCACAATACGACGCGATTGTAAGCAAGCTAAAGACGGGCGATGACGTGGTGTTCGAAGTGATGGACCCGCGCCGGCCCGGGGATGGCATCAACTACATCGGCGGCACGTTGCAGTAGGCGGCTTGCGGCTCCGGCCAGGCCTCGTCCTGGTCGGAGCCGCAAGTTACTTCGATTCAGATGGTTGAAGCGAATTGCGCATAATTGAGTTCAGCTTTAAGGCCTGCGCCATCTCCATCGGATCTCTCAAGTTACGTTTGAGAGGAGAAGTCGCATTTTCCTGATGTTGAACGAGTTTCAGATTGCGTAGCATTGGAACGTCGACTAGAATCCCGGAAACGGCGTTCCGGAAAATTCTGATTTGTAAAGGGAAACCAGCAATGCTTTTATTCCGAGCAAGCCTGGGTCTTTTGCTTTCTTCGGCCCTCGTAGCCGTGCCTGCAATTGCGGCCCGAGTGCACAAAGTGTCTGCGACAACCACGCATACACGCGCCTCATCGAGCAAACACCCACACCTTTCGAAGACGAGCCACAGCCGAAAGAAGAAGACCGGTAAACGTGGGCATGTTCTGCGCGGCCAACAGGCGATTGACTCTTCGCGAGCCACTGAGATCCAGGAAGCGCTGATCCGCGAACACTACATGAGCGGAGCGGCAACCGGTGAGTGGGATGCCACGACCGAAGCAGCAATGCGGAAGTACCAAAGCGACCAGGGATGGCAAACGAAGCTCACGCCGGACTCGCGGGCGTTGAAGAAGCTGGGACTCGGCGCTGATTATTCGACTGCGATCAATGCAAGGACGGCGTCGTTTGTCGATCCGCCGCCGGTGAGTTCAATTCCAGCCAACCAGGCATCGGGGTTTGCGGCTGCCTCTGGAACAGATTGACGCTCGGAAGCAGACCTGAATAGCGAGACAGATTCAAGCCAGGCAAGCAAAGTCGAGAGAGCAAAATAAGAGGCCACTCCAAGCGGGAGTGGCCTCTGGCATTTGTATTCGCGCACGCTAGAAGTGCATGGGCGGAATTCCCTGAAGCAGGAAGTCGTACCGTGCACGGAGCGGATCAGGGCCGGATGTGATGGGCTCGTTGAGGTGAATGAGCGAATCGTCTGCGTCTAGCTTTGGCCAGTTGGGAAGGCCGGAACCATTCGGATCTCCGGTCCGAGCGAAGTTGGTCCAGTAGCTCATCATCTCGTCGCTCAGCTTGCGGTCTTCAGGACGCACCGTCCATCCGGGACGCGTGTCGAGCGTGCCGAAGACGTACTCGATGTCATCCGAATGAAAGGCGAAGGTGCCGGGATGAAACTTGCTTGGAGTTGCGGCAAGTTCAAAGTGATAGCGATATACAGGCGCCTCGCCGGTCTTCTTCTGGGCCTCAAGCCATTTCCAAGTCCCGAGAGCGATGAAATTGTCGCTGCCGTAGTCGATGGCGGAACGAAGCGCTTGCGCGTCGGAGTCGGCGGGATAGAACTTGAGGAACTCCTCTGATCTATCTTTGAATAAGTTAGCGGCCATCTCTTTCCACTGCACAGCAGTCATTCCGCGCATGGCAAAAAAGCTGCCTTCATCCGCGTTCCATCCGGCGAGCAGAGGCACATGCGCCTGCTTACCGGCGGCGTACGTGTCCGGCACAGGTTCAGTGAGCACGCGGCCATCGATGTCGGGAGGAAAGCCTGTCGTCTTCTTCTTCGCAGCTTCGAGAATCTGCTCTGTGGTCATGGCGCGCAGGTCCTTGAGCGTCTTTGCGCCTATCGATTCGGCCCATGCCCCGTCGACCTTGGCTCGGTCGTCCACGGTGTCGCCACCGAGAGCAAGTCCACCCGGAAAGGCTGCGCCGCTCTCGCCGATGGCTTTATGGAAGAGACCCTGCGCGAGTGGCGATGCCATCAATGTGGAGACGGCGAATGAACCGGCGCTTTCTCCGAAGATGGTTACGTTGCCGGGATCGCCGCCAAAGTTCTTGATATTGGCATTGACCCAGTGAAGCGCGGAGATCATGTCGAGCAGGCCGTAGTTCCCTGCTGCGCCGTTGGCTTCTTTCGCGAGCTCGTCGGTGACGAGGAATCCGAAGACGCCGAGGCGATAGTTGATGGTGACGAGGACCACGCCTTTGAGCGGCAAGAAGTCGCCGTTGTGGCGCGGCTCAGAACTGCCGCCGCCGGAATAACCGCCTCCGTGAATCCAGAACATCACGGGCAGTTTGCTCTTTGAAGTTGCGTCGGCGGGCGCATACACATTCACGAAGAGGCAGTCTTCGCTGGGGCCGGCATCCTGAAAGATCATGTCGTCAAAGACACGGCCTTGCGCGCAATGCGCGCCGAACTTCGTCGCGTCGCGCGTGCCCTTCCATTGGGCAGCGGGTTCGGGGGCTTTCCAGCGCAGGTCGCCGACCGGTGGCGCCGCATAGGGCAGCCCCAGGAAAGCCTTGACTTTGCCACTCGTTGATGGTCTTGCCCTGGACCTTGCCTTGCTGCGTTTTTACTTTGAGAGGGTCTGCATTCGAAATCATAGAACAACCGAGAACCAGCGCAACCGATGCCAAGACGCACATCGTCTTTTTCATACTTACTTGCATTCCAATTCCTCCGCGGGATTACCTTATCAGGACGGATGGCGGAAGACACAAGTTGCAAAGCGGCTCTGCAGAAAGACGATCAGGAATTCCACGCATCCACTTCGGGAGCAAGGAGATCGGCGATTGTCTCCCGGCGGCGAATGAGGCGGGCATTGCGGCCCTGAACCAGGACTTCGGCGGCGCGAGGACGCGTGTTGTAGTTGGAGCTCTGCGCCATGCCGTACGCGCCGGTATCGAGCACCGCAATGAGATCGCCGGTCTTGAGAGGCTTGAGGGCACGATCGCGGGCGAAGAAGTCCCCGGTTTCGCAGACCGGACCAACGATATCGACCGGAACGGCTTTGCCTTTGCGCGGACGAACGGGAACGATCTCGTGATGCGCCTGATAGAGCGCGGGGCGAATGAGGTCGTTCATTGCAGCGTCGGTGATGACGAATTGCTTTTTGCCGTTGCGCTTGATGACAAGCACGCGCGTGAGCAGCGCTCCGGCCTGCGCGACGAGGAAGCGGCCGGGTTCGAGCAGCAGGCGGCCCGAGAAATCGCCGAGGGCGCGATCGAGAGCCGCAGCGTATTCGCGAATTTTGGCAGCGGCATCGAACGCTCCACCGTGGTAGTCAATGCCCAAACCGCCGCCTGCATCGATGGCCTGTATTGGAATGCCAGCGCGCTCGAGTTGGCGCGTGAGCTCGCTGACGCGCTCCAGTGCTGCGCCGAAGGGATCGGCGGAACGGATCTGCGATCCGATGTGGACGCTGACGCCGTGCGGCTCAAGCCAGCGATTGGCGGCTGCGCGCTTGTAGATACGCAGGGCGCGGTGAATATCGATGCCGAACTTGTGCTCGCGCAGGCCCGTCGAGATGTACGGATGCGTTTCGGCGAAGACATCTGGATTGACGCGCAGCGCGAAGCGGGCTTTGCTCTTGAGGCGTTGCGCGCGTGAAGCGAGCAGTTCGAGTTCGGATTCGCTTTCGACGTTGAACTGTAGTATGCCGGAGCGCAGAGCTTCGTCGATCTCTGCAGCCGTTTTGCCTACACCGGAGAAGACAACGCGGGCAACGGCTTCAGGAGACGCAGCGCGCACGCGTTGCAAGCTCGCCGCCGGAGACGATGTCGAATCCTGCGCCGCGGTCGGCGAGAAGCTTGAGGATCGCGAGCGAGGAGTTGGCCTTGACCGCATAGCAGACGAGGTGATCGCGGGCGGCGAATGCATTTTGAAATAGGGCGAGACGCTCGAGAATCTGATCGGCCGAGTAGATGTAGAGCGGCGTGCCGTACTTGCGCGCGAGCGATTCTAGAGAAACCTTGCTGCAATGCAGCGCGCCTTTTGCTTCGGGATAGTGAAAAGGACGAGAGGAGCCGATGGAGTCGATCGTCAATGTGCGCTGTGACCTCGAAATGGCAGGAGACGTCTTTGATGGACGAGCCTTGCCTTCAAGACCATTGTGCACTGGCGGAGCGGACAAAACTCCGCCCAGCTGTTGTTGCCGCGGCTTCCTCATCTCAGGTACAGCGCTGTAAGGCGTGCGCAGCATGAAAACGGATGGCGTACGTCGAACGAATGAATGACGACGCCCCCTCCCCCGGTTCCTGAGGGCAAATTCCCTGCAATCAGAAGGCTGGAGCTAGTCTCCTCCGCCAAGTTCTTCTGCCGGTTGAAGTTATGCGCAGATTCCTCTGCCATCAAGGGTTAGAGGCCAACGTCCGCCACTGAATCCTCAGGTCGGAGAGTTGTGCTGAGGCAAATCGGCCCTCGTTGATACTTCGGATAGCTTCATTGTGCGCCAGATGGGAGTAATTATCTGCAAAGCTCCGGCATTTTGAATGGCCCATGCCTGCCGCTAACTTTGGGCCAGATTGCGGGCGGTGGCATCGGATCCGTGGAGCTTGACCAGTTTGTTATATATCCCCAATAGGAGAAACGGAGCTGCCCATTGCCCGACGAAAATAGCGGGATGCTCTTTCTTCGCGAGATGAAAGGCGGCTGAGACGGCCATCGCCCCAAGCGCAGCCGCGAGATAAGCGCTGGATGGGATCTGCGAGGTTTGCTTCTCAATCGATGCGGTGATTTGGTCTTCCTGAACCTGCCCCGGGGTAACTCGATAATCCATGTTTCCTCCAGATGTGGATGATTGTGTCAAAGGCACACTCCGACGTAGATGCAGAATCAGCGCAACTGTTCAAGACCGATGTTGGTCCCGTAAACACTTTTGAGACGGATTTATGAGATGGCCGATTTGACTCGGAATTGTTGTGTGTAAGCTTGTGCTTCCGATTGTGACTGGAATTGTGCGAGGTCGCCAGTCTGCAATTACCGGGCTCGAACTGCGCCGCGACCTTTCTAGTTTTCTCCTCGGACGAGCATGTAGCGGAGTTGCACCTGGGCGCCACCGGAGATTCTCTCGAGCCATACTTCGACCGCGCCTGCACGCGTTGTGCGCGTCACTGTTAAAAGCGGATCGTGCTGCCAGGTGCGCGTCGTGCAAATGCCTCCGGCATATCCGATGCCCGATTTCCAATGAGAGCTGATGCTCCACTCGATCTTGCTTCGGTCGACATCGTATCCCCACCGTTGCGCATGATTGAGCGGGATGGTCGGGTAGGCGACGAATTGGCCGGTGAGTCGAGGCCGGAAACGGAAGTCGAGGACCGGCCATATCCAGAGGGCGCGGCGGTTCTGCGATTCAGGTCCAGCTTCCTGGGAGACGTAGAACTCCTGTTCCCAATCGAAGTGTTTGGTGTGGAGGATGTCTGCGCCGACGCCGGTGAACCAGATCTGCTCTTTGCCGTAGCCGGTGTCGTAGTAGCCGAAGTCGGGAAGGATCCAGCGACCGCGCATCTGGGCCCATTCGGCGACCCGGTAGGTGACGATGTGGGGCGCCTGCAGTTGTTCGCCCGTGCGGAGGAGGACGATATCGGTGACGGGAGTGCGACCGGACTCGGCAAGCAAATCACACGCAATGGACAATATAAGAAAAACTAAACAACTCAAAGGCCGCTTCATCGAAGCCTGCACTCGTCCAGGCTATGCAGAAGGTAGGCTCCACGTCAGGCCCTGTCGGTGTTTATGGACACAGGAGATGAGGGGTACTCCTGGAAGGAATGCGGGAGGCGTGCCCTGACACAAGATCAAACAGCAGTTCATTCACGAACTTCTGAGACCCCCTTGGTATCCGGGAACTCCTAACGAAATCTCAGGGGCTAAAGCCCACCTGATTTTGCGGCCTTTGCGGCACGACTGAAGTCGTGCCCTGATACAAAACCAAACTGCAATTCATCCACGAACTTCCGGGATACCACACCAGGTATCCGGGAATTGACGGCCGGTAACGAGACCTGTGCGACTCAAGCCCATCTGATTTTGCAGCCTTTGCGGCACGACTGAAGTCGTGCCTTGATACAAAACCGAACAGCGATTCATGAGCGGACTTTTGAGGCACCGTACCAGGTATCCGGGAATGAAGATCAGTAATTCAATCCACAGAATGCCGGTTCTCGCGTGGCGGAAGGAGAGCGTATTCTTGGCTATTCGCGAGATTACAGTCGGATTGGCTGCGCTTGCGTGGAATCGAGCTCCGAAATGCAGTGGCTTGGGATGCGTTGGATTCTGATTGCGGTGTTGGCGGTAGCGGCGAGTCCCTCGTGGGCAGCGAAGCGGATGACGGTCGCCCAGTTGGAGCAGTTGCTGCGAGCGGAGAGCGGCGAACACAAGAGCGACGCCGAGCTTGCTCGGAAGATCAGCGGGATCGAGCTGTCGGAGCGGCTTACGGAGACGACGCTCGCCCAAGTGAACCAGCAATTGAAGAGTGGTTCCGCGGCAGCGACGGCGCTGCTTCTGCTGGCAGACCGGTCGGTGTTTCTCGATCCACCGGCGAACGAACTGCCGAGCACGCCCGCGCCGGATGCAGCGACACAGCGGCATCTGCTGGCGGCTGCACGAAGGTTTGCGGTGGAGACGCTGCCGCGTTTACCGAACCTTTTGGCGACACGCACGACGTTCAGCTTTGACGATAGTCCGCAAGAAGGGCCGAAGGGCGGATATGCAGAGCGCCTGGGGATGCATCTCATCGGGTCATCGAATGCGGAAGTCTCGGTGCGCAACGAGAAGGAAGCTGTGTCGATTAACTCGGGGGCGGGGGCCTCTCATGCGACGGGCGGGCTGATGACCTGGGGCGAGTTCGGCTCCGCATTACTCATCATTCTGAGCGATTCTGCGCAGGGAAAGACGACGTGGAGTCATTGGGAGCAGACTCCTGCGGGGATGATGGCGGTCTTTCACTATGAGGTTCCCAAGGGCGCATCGCACTACGAGATCGATACTTCGGTGGAGGAGATTCAGACCAGCGGAGAATCGATGCGGTGGGCTGGAAACCGGTCCAGGGATGCGGGTGCAATTTCGAAGTGGAATCGGACGATACGAGTGAAGCCGGACTATCAAGGGTCCCTGTGGATCGATCCGGCGACAGGAACGATTACACGCGTGACGCTGATTGCGGATTTGAAGGGGAACCCGAAGTTTGAGCGGGGCGCGGTGCTGGTGGAATATGGTCCGGTCGCGATCGGAGGCAAAACGCTGATTTGCCCGGTGCGGAGTCTGGCGCTGTCGGCGGCGCCACCGACGGTGAATGCTACTTTCGCCGGAGTGGCGACGGAGTGGCTCAACGAGAATCTGTTCACGAACTATCATCTGTTTGCTTCGACGGCACGGATTGTGGACGAGGAGACGGCGGGAGCGGGGCCGGCCGCGCCAGCACACGCAGGCGGACCAAACCAATCCACTCAGGCCGCCGCCGAACCAACTTCGGAGACTCCGGCGTCGGCGTCTGAGGTTTCTGGGTCTCCGGCTGCGCAGGCTCAGACCACGCCGGTGGCGCAACAGGAGACTACACAATCCGCGGCGGTATCGGCAGAGAGCCCGGCAGCGATGCGGGTAGAAAATGTGGAGACGCAGGAGGCTGCTGGTGCTGGAGCGCAGGAACCTAAGCCGAGTGGAGGCGCTGCCCCAGTGCAGGCAAGCAGCGTGAGACCACCGGCAACTTCGCCTGCTTTGACGCCGACTTCGCCGCCGGATTCGGGCGTCACACTTCATGTGAATGTCGATGTGCTGCTGGTGCCGGTAGTGGTACACGACAGGCAGGATCATCCGGTGGGAGATCTCACCGAGAAGGATTTCACGGTCATCGATCAAGGGAAGCCACTGCCGGTCACGGGATTCACTGTGGTGCGATCGGCGATTCAGGGGAAGGCTGGGCAGGCCAACGAGTCGCAGGTTTCAGGAGAAAGAGCAGCAGCACTCGCAAGCGGACAAAACAGGTTCGTCGTTTTTCTCTTTGACGACCGGCATTTGGAGACTTCGGACCTGGCCGGCACGCAACAGGCCGCTCTGCAGGTTCTCGACAAACCGCTGGCTGCAAACGAATACGCAGCCGCGGTTTCGCTCATGGGTGTGAACTCGGGTATCACGCAAGACCGCGCGGTGCTGCAGGCGGCGGTGAAGAAAGTGACGGTTCACCAGTCGTTTCTGCATAACTCGCGCGATTGTCCGGACATCGACTATTTCAGTGCCAACAGGATTCTGAATCAGCATGACGAGACGGAGTTCCAGATCGCGGTGGCCAAAGTCGATGCATGCAGCGGCGCTGTCGCGGTTGTGCCCGGAAGCTCCACTGGAATCGGTGAAATCGAGAATCCCACGCGGGCGGATCAACGTCTGGCGCTCTTGGCTGCAAGACGCGCTCTCAGTGTGGGCGAAGAAGACGCGCGCGAGTCGCTCAACGCAGTCGCGGCTGTGGTGCGCGCTATGTCGAAACTCTCGGGACAGAGAACATTGATTCTGATATCGCCGGGTTTCCTGACCTTGTCGCCGGATACGATGAACTTCAAGTCGCAGCTGTTCGACCAGGCCGCTTCGTCGAACGTCGTCATCAACACGCTGGATGCACGCGGTCTCTACGCAGGAAATGTCGATGCGAGCCAGGGCGGGAGCACTGTCTTCCTCAGCCAATTGACAGGCCAGACATCGCAGAACCATCTCAACGGGATGCAGGAAAGCGAGAATGCCCTATCTGAAATGGCGAATGGAACCGGCGGCACGTTCATTCATAACAGCAACGATCTGAGCGGCGGGCTGTCGAGTCTGATGGCGCCGCCGGAGTTTGAGTATGTGCTGGAGATCTCGCTCAAGGGAGTCAAGCCGACCGGCACATTCCATACGTTGAAGGTGAAGGTCGATCGGCCAGGCGTCCGCGTACAGGCGCGCCATGGGTATTTTTCGCCGAAGGGACCCCGTAGCCGGCACAATGATGCATCGGCCGAGTCGCATCCTGGGGAGAACTGACATGGGCCCACATTCGAAGCGAGTGAATAGCCGCGAAGATGGGCCCTAGTGAAGACTCGAAGTACGGCACTCAGGTTGGAGTGTCAGGATCAGCGGGTGGGTCCGCCGGCAATGGCGACCCGCAAGATCGCTGGATCAGAATCGCTTGCTCAGGGGCGCGATTTCTCTTCCAGCTTTGTCTCCTGTTTCAGCTCGGCGCGTAGTTCTTTGGGGACCTCGATGACGCCCAGTTGCGCCAACATTGTCACAAGGTTCCAGTTCGCATGCACTTCGGCGATCTTGGGACCTTCGAACCGATAAATGGAGGTGCCGTCGATGGTCACCTTGCGATTGGTCGGTTCCATGCCAAGGAACTGACCTTTGTGGGTTCCGCGTGCTTTCCAATGCAGAACGACTTCATTGCGTTCGGCGATGGTGTCGTCGATGGTGAATTTCAGATCGGGGAATGCCTTGCGGCAGGTCTCGATGTGACGTTTGATGTTTTGGATTCCAGGGTTCATGTTGGGAAACACTGGATCGTGGAAATGGACCTGGTCTGTGAGGAGCTCGGAAGCCTTGTTGAGGATTTCCTGGTTCCAGCACTCTTCGACAAACCTGCGAACGACCTGCTTATTCAGCTCGGGCGAATTGTTTTGTTGAGGCATGATTCGCCACTCCTTTCTATGGCCGGGAATTATAGACCCGATTCGGATGGTCGGAGCGGTGGATTTCAAGCGGATTTGCAGTGACGCGGAACTCCCTGTATGGCAGTCCTGCGACGCACTCAAATCAAGCTTCAAACTGCTTGAGCCACGGGGCGAGGTGGGCGGCAACGCGATCGGGCTGCTCGTAGGCGGCGAAGTGTCCGGCGTCGGGCAGGAGATGAAATTCGCATCCACCGGGTGCGGCGCGGAAGGCTTCCATTTCGGCAGGAGAAACAGACGGGTCTTCTCCGCCGGCGAGGGCGAAGACAGGTGCGGTAATGGTGGCGACGGTGGAGATGGAGTCGGGACGGACGGCGAGTCCGGCCTGCACCGCGACGATGGCTTGAGGCGAGAGCGTCATGCGAGCGCGCAGTTCGGCTACGACGGCGGGACGGCGTGTGCGGGCAGTGATGCCGATGGAGGCCTGCGCCATGCCGTCGAAGAGCGCGTCGGGCGCACCGGCACGGGCGCGCGCAATGGTTTCGGCGCGCTTGATGCGATTGGCTTCGGCGTCGGGCTGCGGCTTGGAACAGAGGAAGGCGAGGCCGCGCATTCGCTGGGGCACCTGACGCCAGAGTTCGAGCATGACATAGCCGCCGATGGAGCAGCCGACAAAGACGGCTTCGCGGAGGGCGAGATGGTCGAGGAGAGCGACGATGTCAGTGGCAAGCTGGGCCATGGTGAGCGCGGGGGCGTCGAGAACGCGGGCGAATGCGCCGGTGGGGAGATTTGTTCCAAGTTCGGATGCACCATGGGCGCGGAGGACGGGAACGATGGCGCGGAGGCCGGGGAGTTGCCTCGCCAAGCGCTCAATTAAGGGGAGCCAATAGAAGTGGTCGAGCGGTGTGGGATGGAGAAAGACGATTGGGATGCCGGTGCCGGTGTCGACATAGGAGAGGCGAGCTCCTGAGGAGATGTAGGATTCGGTTTTCATATGGACCATGGTTATTTCATTGGCGCGCAAAAGCACAGGTTGTTTCCGTCTGGATCACTCACGGCAAACTCACGCAGGCCCCAGGTCTGATCAACGGGCGCAGTATGAATCGGGGACTCGGGTCTCTGTGCCGTATTCAAGCCACGCGAGCGAAAGGTCAGGTAACGCTCATCCACGTCGTCGACAAACAGACGATTGACCGAACCGAAAACGCCGTCCCCAGCATGACGTGAAAGCTGTAGCTCTGCCCCGTCACGAACTAAGTCAGTCACCCCATTTTCTGTTTCGCGCTCTTCATATCCGGGCCATTTTCTCTCGAAGTCGAGCACTTCTGTGTAGAAGTGCAACGACCGTTGAAGGTCACTACATTTGATCACTGGGACAATCTTCATGACACTCCCGCCAAACGTGAATGGCAATAGGATACTGACTCGCCTCAACAGGGATCTACGCCAGTTCTGGGGCCGGCCACTCTGATCTCCCTGGCTGATTGCCGCAGGCTGGGATGCGGGCAGTCTTCCCTGGTCCCCAAACGCTAGGGACCAGAGGCACCCGTTTTTGTGGGGATTTTTAGAGGGGACCCCGACTAGACGCCCGGCGGGGGCGGAGGGGGATACGCGCCTGGGATGGGTACGAGCGGTTCCTCGGGAATGCCGATCCATCCGGCGAGATAGCCTACGGCGACGAGTCCGCCGGAGAAGAAGAATCCGACCACAGCGATGATTCGAATGACAGCGACGTCCCAGCCGTTGGCCTGGGCGAGAGCGGCACAGACACCGGCGATCTGACGGCCGACGATCGGGCGGAAGAGGGGACGGCCCATGGGCGGCGCAGTAGCGCCCACGACAGTGCCGCACTTCGAGCAGAAACGCGCGCCTGCCGGTAGGGTTGTTCCGCAACGATAGCAATAGAAGGTCATAACCATTCTCCGGGCTTCTCCAGCACCCTTGAAATCAATCTACGCAGAAACCATGGTAGCGGTTCCAGGCTTGGAGACTGCTGTCGGTGCTCAGGCGCAAATCGCAGAAGCAGATCCCTCGCCCCGCTTACCCCAATCGCACTGACGTGCGACCGGGGCCCCAAACGCGCGGGTCCTCGGGATGACACTCTATGGGACGGGGAATCCCAAGCAGATGCTCTTCGCCTTCGCTCAGGGCAGACTCTCGCCGCGCTACCTCACTTGGTGGGACTCTTGCCCTCTGGTTCTCGGGATGACACGGCCCTCACCGGGAGTCAGATTCCTTTCGGGCCGAAGCCCGGCGTGCCGTGCGGTCAGTTGCCCTTGTAGCGGGTCTGGAGGCGTTTGCGGGCGGTGTCGGCGCGGGATGTGTTGGGGCCGGCGGCGATCGCGGCTTGGTAATCCTCGATAGCTTTGGGACGCTCGTTATTGAGATCGCGGCATTCTCCGGCAGCCAGAAAGGAGCGAATCCTGAGCTCGGGGGCGGTGTTGCTTGCGCTGGCGGCATGCTCATAGGCCTGAGCCGCCTCGGAGTAGTGACGCTGGCCGCGGAGGGCGTCGCCAAGGCCGAAGTAGGTGAGCTCAAGGCGAACCTGCGCGAAGTAGTTGGGACGGGCGCTATCGGCGAGGATCTCGCGATAGGCTTCTACCGCAGCCATGCCTTCGCCCGCGTCCTTGCGGAGGTTGGCCTCTTCGAGCGAGAAGAGGTAGTTGCGCGGGTATTGGGCCTTCAGGGTGCGGACGACCTGGATCGCCTCTTTATAGCGGCCTTCGCGCCGAAGGAAAAGTGCAATCACGGTGCGGGCTTCTGCACTGGTGATGACGCCGCGGCTAGCGTCGTCGTAGAGCAGTTCCAGGCCCTTGTTTTTTGAACCTGTTACGCCCGCAAAGCCAATCAAGAACTTGAAGGGCCAAGGCAGGGCTCCGACGACGTATTCGTAGACGCCTACGACCAACTTGGCGTCGATGTAGTCGGGGTCGAGCTGAAGAACATGGGTTTCGTCGTCTTTGGCCTTGGTAGCGAGGCGGAATCCGGAGGCGAAGACACGCTCGACCATGGCCATGTAGGCGCAGCGCAGACTGCGGACCCATCCCCGCGCGAAGAGCGCGTCGATGTCGTTGGGGTTCCGGTTGATGCGCCAATCGGCTTCGCGCACGGCTTCGTCGGCAAGAGCGAAGATGCGGTCGCGCGCTTTGGGGTCTTCTTCCGTGGCATGGCGGCCGGTGAGAAATCCGTCATTGGCGTAGAAGGTGGTGTCGAGCAGATCGAGGCGGTAGAGCTCGTTGAAGATCTCGGCGTTGAGGAGGAGGGCGGAAGCCTGAGGATCGCCGGGGTGTTGCCGGCGGAAGCGCTGAAAGCGATCGACGGCACCCGGGAAGTCAAGGTCGTAGAAGTGATCGTATGCTTCGCGGACGAGCGGATCGCGATTGAGCGGATTGGTATGGACGGCGGAGGCATGCGCGGACACGCAGGTGAGGAGAACGATAATGGCTGCCGCAAGATAGCGCAGAGGATGAAGGGCAGCCAGCATGCGCTGCTTGTAGGCCCGGGCCCTGTTCCCGAATTGGGAAAACGAAGACATTCAGAAGGATTTCCGAGACACTCGTCCCACTTCCCTAAAAGGAAAACCGCACCCGTTTGACGTTTGCAAGGTAGAAGCCTCTCGAAGCGAGAGCGCCCGTTCCCTACAACGCGGTTGCACTATCTGCAGAGCACGGACTTTAGTCCGGCTCAAGCAAAGGATGCCTTGGATGAATCGCAAAGAGTTGCTGCGGCTTCTTGTTAACCAAGCCCAGTTTAATGGATTTGAATTCCGCAGCTGGTTTCAAACGCACGTGCAGCCATTCTGGCCTGGGACGGAGCACGCCTTGAGCTTGCTTGCGGGCGAGGGGCGTTACTACGCACTTCTCTTCTCGCATGAGTTTGCGCGCGCGTTTTGGAGAAGCGGGGCACGAATTAGCTTTGTGGTGCCCTCGGTCACCTATCCCCGTATCAATCGACACGGCGAAGTGGTGCAAGTGACGCGGAAGCCCTTTACGCGCCGCACGATCAAGCCGGACGTTTGGAAGTATCACTTGCGCCAGTTGGCGGCAGCCGACGATCCGTTTGTGTATCTGCGGCGTTTTTTGCCCTCGCAGGAGCGAGAGTCGTCCAGCGACCTTGCCGAGTGCCAGATCCAGGGCGCGTCGATCTAGGTTCCGATTGGAAGACGGCGCGGTTGCGGCTAGGATGAAGGCATGCATCCCGCAGAACAATTCCCTTCTCTTCCTTCAGCAGAATCAGAAACTATTTCCAATTTGAACGAAGAGGCGCGCAATCGCCTGATTGTCGCGTTGGATGTTTCGACGGCCGCCGGGGCGTTGGAACTGGTGGGCAAGCTGAAGAACTGCCACTGGTTCAAAGTGGGGCTGGAGCTGTTCACCGCGGCTGGCCCGAGCCTCGTCCGGGAATTGGTGGCGCGTGGCCATTCGGTGTTTCTCGATCTGAAATTTCATGACATTCCCAACACAGTTGCAGGTGCTGTGCGTTCGGCGGCAAGTCTGGGGGTGCGGATGATGACACTCCATGGCCTGGGTGGACCGGCGATGCTGGCCTCTGCTCAGAAGGCGCTGGAAGGAATCAACGATCCGCCACAATTGCTCGCGGTGACGGTATTGACGAGCATGGATGCGCAGCAACTGGGGGCAATCGGGCTGGCGGTAAAGCCTGCCGAAGAGGTGGATCGGCTGGCGCGGATGGGTCTGGACGTGGGCATCCACGGCTTCGTGTGCTCCCCGGAAGAAGTGGCGGCTTTGCGGCGACTGGGAGGGCCCGGCGCAGTACTGGTGATCCCGGGGATCCGGCCAGCTGGAGCAAGCATCGGCGATCAGAAGCGCGTGGCGACGCCGGCAGAGGCTCTGCATCTGGGAGCCAGCTACCTGGTGGTGGGACGCCCGATTACGCAGGCTGCCGATCCGGCGGAGGCGGCCGAGCGCGTGCTGGCGGATATGGTGGAAGGGCTCAAAGGGAAGAAGGCCTGAAGGTCGTAGACGCAACAAAGCCCGGCACATCGGCCGGGCTCTGCTGAAACAAGACTTGAAGCGTTCTCTACAATTTCTCGTAGAAATCGCAGGCAGAACACGAGATATAGACGCCGCCCGGCACGCCGCGCTCGCGGTCTTTGACACGCTTGACGATGCGCGTGGGTTTGCTGCACTTGGGACAGTCAGTCGACTTCGTCGTGTCCATCACTTTTTTGCGATCACCGGTTTTGGCGATTTTGGCCATGGTGGGTGTTTCTCCTTGTGTTGATTGTCTCTGCACACACGCGCCAGGAATGGGCGCGCGGCTTCAACGGCGCGGTCATGAACTTGCCTCAGGGTTGCGGAGGAAGCGGGACTCGCTCCTTCCAGTCTACCCGAAATACTGCCGTTGCTCGATGGGTCGAGGGCATGCTGCTTCAGGTCTGCGCATGATTGGGCCTGCGCGTTACTGCGGCGGAGGTGTTCCGGAGGCGTCGGGCTTAGCCGGGGCGTCCTGGGATGAGCCGGTCGCCGGAGGTTGCGTGGCAGACGGCGGGGTCACCGGGGTCTGCGAGGACGTGCCCGCAGGAGCCGATGCAGGAACCGACGAGGTCGGCGGGCTTGCGGGATGCGCGTTTGGTTCGTCGTCAGGCGTCTGCTTGGGAAACTGGACGGGCTTCATGACCCCAATGCGCGAGCCTTTTCCGTCCTCGGACGGGATGGTTTCGCCGGGATTGCGCAGGCTGGGAGGCGCTGTAGGAGCCTGGGTATCGGGATTGCGTTGTACGTCGCCGAGCTGAATGGAATGAGTCTCCGATTCGACGGCTGGGGTCAGCGGAGTGCCATCCGTGCGCATGAGGCCCTCGACCTCATCCTGGGTGAAAATCTCAGGCGTCTTGCCGACCTTTGCGATTTCAACGCGAATCACACGGTTGCCATTGATACGCACGAATTCGATATCGCTCGGCGGGCGGCCGTAGATCCATTCTTCGAAGGGCATCTGACCGTCCATCTCACGGATCTTTTTTTCCGGCCGGCCCTTGGCGAAAAGCACCATGTCAGTGCTCATCCCGACCATGACGTTGTGGTCGAGAATCGCCTGCTTGAGCTTTGGCGGCAGCGTATCGGTAAATGCCTGAATGGGCGTCTTCACTTCAAAGGAAATTAGAGGCGCCAGTAGAGCTTCAACCTGTTTGCCGGTCAAGTTGGGGATGCGATCGTGGAACGTAAGGGTCAGACGGGCACCGGCTGGGTTCTGGTCGTCGCTATCCGGGACCACGGGGCCCATGCTGGCACCTGTTCCCAACTGGATGTGGCGAAGAAAACGGTGCTTGGCGTCGGGACCGCCGTTGAGCTGAAGAATGATCTTCGAATGATCGATTTTGACGTCGGTAATGACCAGCCGGTCGCCCGGTTTTGCGGAGAGGCCGTTGGCCGTGACCATGCTGAGGTAAGGCTCGCCTGCGGGGTCAAGCTTGCCGTTGGCCGCGAGCGTGAGACCACGGTGGCCACGCGGGAATGGACGCATGGCGAAGCCCTGATCGGCTTGCAGGAATCGCAGCAGATCGATGCGGGACTTAGGATCCAGTTCATCTTGCGGCAAGGGGATCTGGGTCGGCTGAATCTGGCTGAAGCGACGATCGACGGTGCCTGCCTGCTCAGGGCCAGAGACGGCTTTCCCGCTGGAATCGATGGTGACGACCTGTGCGGCGAGAGGCGCTCCAAGGAGTAAAGCGACTGACAGGATCGCTAAAGCGCACCGGTGCGGCCGAAGACGGGAAGTGCGAACCGGGGGCCCCGGGACTGATTGGACTCTTTGCTCCGGCGACAAACTTTTCATGGGAACCTCCCCCATGGCTTCTGCATCGAGCTTTGCCCAAACGATAGTTCGGTTCAAGAGGAATGGTCAAATTTGTTGTGAATCGGTATACAGCATGTTGCCGGGCAGTGAAAAAGGTGGGCGTGCTAGCGGGTCTCTGCGCCCGGTTCCTTCTCTGGGAGATTCGATGCGGGAGGAGAAACGAGGGGGAGTATCTGCACCAGCGAGGGGGCAGCCGGTGTCTCGGCGCCCATGGCGGCTTCATGCTGACTGTGTGCGGCAGCATCGAGATCGACGGCTATGCCGGCCGCGACGATGACGGGGGCGTTGTGCTGAAAGTCGAGGTCCCGCGTCACGCGATACACGACAGGAAAAAGGAGAAGGAGCACAAAGAGCGCGATCCAACTGCCATCAAGCCCAAAGCCACCGCCCGTGAGCCAGAAAGGTCCCATGGGGTCTCCTTCAACGACAGAGGAGTGGCTGCTGATGCCGCTGACGGCAAACCCGAACAGGAGGGCCCGACTCGCCTTCCAGCCGAAGTTGAGCCCCCAACTGACCCAGAGGGCGCGGGTGCGCAGGTAGGCGACAGAGAGGATGACGCTGAAGAGTGCTGCGATGAGGATGCTGAGCTTGCTGGAGCCGGGGAGCAGCGCCTGCAGCATTCCATAGAACGCAGCAAAACCCAGGGTAGCGCCGACAGGGCCAACGACACTGAGAAAGCGTTGGAAGCCGTAACCGCGAAATGCGACCTCTTCAGCCAGTGTGGCAACGGCGAAGAAGAGGAGGTCCGCGAGAAGCGATATCCAGGCAGAACGGCCGGTGGAGAGAACAACGGCAATGCCGCCGACGAGCACCAGCGGAAGCACACAAACGACGGCTGCGCCCCATCCGACGGAGACCCCGAGGCCGATCTCACTAAGCCAACCTTTGCGCAGGGGCAGCCCTTGTGCAGCAATCGGGTGGGCCTCGCGATCGAAGAAGAAGCCGAAGGCAGCGAAGATGGCTACGAGAAGAGCAAGCAGGAAAGCTTGCTCGGCAAGCGAGGTCCAGTTGTCAGAGGCGAGCCTGAAAGCCGCGCGCCGTGCGACGGAACGCGCGAGGAAGTAGTAGATGATTGCCGCAAGGAACTCGAGGTACGCGCGAGTTTTGCCGGCGAACGGAGGAACTGGGCTCATCGCAGCCTCCCGCTAGGACAGGGGCTTTGCAAGGCCGTGTGCATGGGAGAGCGGAGGGCATCGCCGCAGATCGAGTTACCGTAGCGCTGAACGAATCCCACCCACTACCCTTCCGTGTAGAACTGTGCGATTTTGCGGAACTTCTCCTGACGCGCCGCGACCATGGCATCAATCGACATGGACTTTAGCTCAGCAAGGTGCTTCTGCAGCGCGGTGCCGAGGAGGCCTGCGCCCGCTTCGTGATCGGCGTGTGCCCCGCCAGCCGGCTCCTGAAGAATTTCGTCGACACAGCCGAGCGCCGCGACTTCCGGAGCGGAGATGCGCATTGCTTCCGCAGCGAGCTGCTTGTTGGCAGCGTCGCGCCACATGATGGCCGCACAGGATTCCGGCGTGATGACGAAGTAGAGAGCGTTCTCGAGGATCAGCACGCGGTCGCTGACGGCGAGAGCAAGCGCACCACCGGAACCGCCTTCGCCGCTGATGACGGAGATTGTGGGGACACGCAGGCGCGACATCTCGCGAATGTTGCGTGCGATGGCTTCGGCCTGGCCGCGCTCTTCTGCGCCGAGACCGGGATAGGCGCCGGGCAGGTCAATCAGGCTGATGACGGGACGACCGAATTTCTCGGCAATCTTCATGCAGCGCAGCGCCTTGCGATAGCCCTCGGGGTGGGGCATGCCAAAGTTGCGGCGGACGCGTTCCTTGGTGGTTCCACCCTTGCGGTTGGCGATGACGAGCACTTCGTCCGCGCCAAGGCGCGCCATGCCGCAGGCGACTGCCTCGTCATCTCCGTAGGCGCGATCCCCGTGAATCTCGCTGAAATCGGTAAAGATTCGCTCGATGAAGTCCATGGGATACGGCCGCTGGGGATGGCGCGCCTTCTCGATTCTGCTCCAGGCAGGCGAAACGGCCTGCGGTTCAGCGGAGCTTGCTGTTGCGTTTTCTCTCATCGGCACCTGGTGCTGCGCTTTGCGGTTCAGAAGAAGACGGACGCGAAGCGCACAAGGGTGATTCTACGGGTCTGGAGCGCGTGAGACAAATGCAGGGGTCAGGGAGCGGAGGTCAAGAATCAGGGATCGGAGGGGTTGGCGATCGGCGACCTTGGAGAGAACGTGCGGGGACGGATTGTATATTCGCATCAACCAGAATTGATTTTTTTGTTGCCGAAAGGACATATGACGACTTCACGACGAGAATTTGTAGCGCTTGGATCAAAAAGCGTTGGCTGGGGATTGCTGGCGAGCGTGTTACCTGCGCAGACACCTGACGCACAAACTCCCCCTGCGACGCCGGGCGCGCCGCACTGCGTTTGGCACTGCGCCTGCGGTCGGTCCGGAGGTTACGGCGACCACTCTGAAGGAAGCCGAGAAGCTGGTGCAGGTGGAGATGACGGCGAAGGACCTGGAGCAGGCGGCCGGCAACTGGCGGATGGAGATGGCGCCGCTCTACGAGCGGCGTGTCGGTCCGCGCAAGGTGGGCTCTTGGAAACCGATGCGCCGGCCACGCAGTGGAATCCGGCAACCGTCCAGAGACACGAGGAGCCGGGAGATGGTGCGAGGGATGCCGGACGAGGATCGCTTTGTGCGCAGCGCGGATGCTCATGTGCCGTTGCCGAGCGATGAGACGGCGATTGCGTTCGCACCGGTGACGCAGCTTTCGCGATGGATCGAGAAGCGCGAGCTCACGTCGGAGCGATTGACAGAGATCTATCTGCGGCGCATCGAGAAGTATGACCCACAGCTGCGCTGCGTGATTACGCTGCCGCGCGAGCAGGCGCTGGCACAGGCGCGAAAAGCGGATGCGGAGATTGCGGCTGGAAAGTATCGCGGGCCGCTGCATGGAATTCCGTGGGGCGCGAAGGATTTGCTGGACACGGCGGGGATTGCGACGACCTATGGAGCCGAGCCGTTTCGGAATCGAGTGCCCGCGAAAAACGGAGCGGTGACGGAGCGGCTGGAAGCAGGCGGGCGCGGTGCTGATTGCGAAGCTGAGCATGGGAGCGCTGGCGCTGAATGACATCTGGTTTGGCGGGCAGACGATGAACCCGTGGCTGCCGGAAGAAGGCTCGTCGGGATCGAGCGCCGGACCGGGCGCGGCCACCGCGGCGGGACTGGTCGCATTCGCGATCGGAAGCGAGACCGAGGGTAGCATCGTGAGCCCCTCGATGCGCTGCGGTCGTGACAGGGTTGCGGCCAACGTTTGGGCGAGTGCCGCGCACGGGTGCAATGACGTTGTGCTGGTCACTGGATAAGCTGGGGCCGATGGCACGGTGCGTGGAAGACACGATGCTGGTGCTGAAGGCGATCTCAGGACCGGATGCAGGCGACTTGGCGAGTGTGCCGAGCAAGCTGGATTTCGATGCGAACGCGAAGGTGACGGGATTGCGCGTCGGGTATTTTCCGGCGTGGATGAAGGAGGCCCCAGCAACGGATGTGGATCGCGCGGCGCTGGAGACGGTAAAGAAGCTCGGCATGAAGACTGTGGAGGTTTCGCTGCCTGACTGGCCTTACGACTCGCTCAACGTGATTCTTTTTGCGGAGTCGGCTGCGGCATTTGAGGAGCTGACGCTGAGCCATGGCGTGGACGCGTTGAAGATGCAGGTTCCGGATGCATGGCCGAACGTCTTCAGGCAGTCGCGCTTCTTGTCGGCGGTGGATTTTGTGCAGACGGACCGGTTCCGGCGAAAGGTGGCGCAGGAGATGGCGCGGATCTTTTCGCAGAAGTGGACTTGCTGCTTGTTCCCTCGCTGCGCGACGAGACGCTGACGATCGGGAATTTCACGGGACATCCTTCGCTGACGCTGCGGGCGGGATTTCGTGGAGGTGGCGGAGGCGCGGAGCGACTGGGCGCCGGACCCGAAGCATCCGCTGCCGAAGTTCTCACCGCCGCGCCGTGTGCCGCATGGCGTGACGCTCGATCGGACGTTTGTTCGATGAGGGAACGGTGGCGCAGGCAGGGCTCGCGCTGGAGAAGGCAGTTTGGCGTGGCGGGAGAGCGGCCGACGGGATTTTAGTGTCGTTGACAAGCTGGATCTCGAAGGGGGCGGGAGTATTCAGTTTTCCCACGTCTCAGAAAGCGAGACATGGGGCACCCATCTGCGTGCGCTGGTTTCGCTTCTCGAAAAGCGGATTTCCAGGTGTACGGAGTGAGGAGTCAGTCTGACTATTTCTTGGTCGACCGCTTTTTGATTCCGGCCTTTTCGATGTGCTCTTTGCGGGCTTGTGCGTGGGCGCGCCAGAAGGCCTCGGCAGATTTGGGGCCGATGTCAGGCGCTGTTTTCGGCAGGCGATCTTTCTGAAAGATGTGCGCGTAGAGGACAGGACCGAGCAGAAGCGAGATGGCAACTTCGATGTCGAGGTCTTTAGGTAGCAGGCCGCGGTCGATGCCATTGCGCAAGAACGCCGCGAGGCATAAGCGCGCAGGTTCCATGACGCGATGACGCCAGGCCTTGCCGAATTCCTGATGGACGGCAGAGTAGGCAATCATGGCCGGCATGAGGCGTGCGCGCACAGCATCGAATTCATCGGGAGGACGGCGCGTGAGGATATAGGTGAGGTCGCGAAGGATATCGCCGGAGTCCACGTTTTCCGGCTCCCGGTCAAGGCCATGGATCATCTCCATCACTTCGAGGAGGAGAGCTTCTTTGTCAGACCAGTGGTTATAGATAGTGGCTTTGCTTACGCCGGAGGCTTGCGCGATGGCGTCCATACTGGTGGCATCGATGCCGCGTTCGCCAAAGAGATCGAGGGCTGCGCGCAAAACCTTATCGTGCGCTTCAGAACTGCGGGAGCGAGCCATTCTAGGTTCTCCCGCCTTTGCTGCGCATGCACCTGAGCACACGTGCAATTTCAAAGACGGGCCCCGATTTCGGGAGTGCGCTCCGGCGACGATTCTCTTTCATAGACTCCTGTCTCTAAGACTCCAAATGCTTCGTCTATCTTACGTTGCTGAGACTGGCTCTCCTGTCGGTACAGAGAGCCAGTCGTCTAGGCCAACTTTCCAATCAACAGTAAAGCTCGCTCGATTGCCGGCGACAGCGTGGCAAGGGTTTGGCCCATGGCTGTCGCGACATTTGCAATCTGGGGCAGCAACATCGCAGCAAACGCCAGGCACAACGCCAGCGTGAGAACACGATCTTCTCCGTCGCGCGAGACGACGAGCAGACGCTCGGCCTCACGCGGGGTGATGCGCCCGCTGGCGACCAACGAAAAGATCGCATTGCGATCGGTATGCATAGCACTCCTCCCTGAATCCGCGCATGACGCGCAACCTGGATTCATATCTCGATCTTGGAAAAGCGGTAGGCGCCAAAGACGAGAAAGACAGCGCCGACAATGACAAGCACGATGAAGTCAAGCTTCGGATCGAAGGCGGCGTTGGATGCGCCAAGCACATTGCGCATGCCATCGATGCCGTAGGACAGAGGGTCGAGCCGCGTGATGTACTTGAGAACGCTTTTTGTGTCGTTCAGCGGAAACATCGCACCGGAGAGAAAATAAATTGGCAGCACCAGGAAGTTCATGATGAGCTGAAATCCCTGCATGTCCTGAAGGCCGGAGCCGATGGCCATGCCGAGCGCCGCGAAGAGCACGGCGATGAGGACCATGAATCCGAGCGCAAGAGGAATGGTAGAGACGTGTGCCGGCCGAAACCCGGCGATGAGACAGATGACCAGGACCAGGAGCCCCTGGATGCAGGCGACGGTGGCTCCGCCCAAAGTGCGGCCGATCATGATCTGCATGCGCGAGACAGGCGCTACGAGCGTTTCTTTGAGAAAGCCGAACTGGCGATCCCAGAGAAGACCAAGCCCGGAAAAGATAGACGAGAACAGGACTGACATGCCGATGACGCCGGGAGCGATGAACTGGAAGTAATCTCCGTTGCCGGCGCGCTTGAACACAGGGCCAAGGCCGAAGCCGAGAACGAGCAGGTAGAGCATGGGTTGACCGAGAGACGCCACGATCTGCGCCCTCGAGCGCGTGTAACGCTTCAACTCCCGCAGCCAGAGAATATAGATTGCACTCATCGTTTCCCTCCGCTCCACATCTTGGCGAATTGCCTCATCTGGTCCGCCGAGTTCGCACTTTCGTCGCGAATGGTGGAGCCAGTCAACTTGAGAAAAGCCTCTTCAAGACTCTCGGTTCCGGTCTGCTCCTTGATCGCTTTGGGTGTTCCTTGCGCCACAAGCTTGCCGTGGTCGATCACGCCGATACGATGGGCCACGCGGTCGGCTTCATCCATGTAATGCGTGGTGAGGAAGACGGTGACGCGCTCGGTTTCATTGACGCGTTTAACGTGCGTCCAGAGTTGATTGCGGCTTTGGGGATCGAGGCCGAGTGTTGGCTCGTCCAGGAACAGGATTTTTGGCGTGTGCAGAAAACCACGTGCGATTTCCAGCCGGCGCTTCATGCCGCCGGAGAATTTTTTAACCTGGTCGTCGCGGCGATCCCATAGCTCAAAGAGCTTGAGAAGTTCCTCAGAACGCTGGCGGCGCACTTTGTGCGGCACGTGATAGAGCACGCCGTGGATCTCCATGTTCTCCCAGGCGGTCAGATCGCCGTCGAGGCTGGGATCCTGAAAGACGATGCCGAATCGCTGGCGAGCCTGGTTTTGATGGGTCTGTGGATCGAGCCCGTCAAGACGGATTTCTCCGCCGGTGGGCTTGAGCAGGGTTGTCAGCATTTTGATGGTGGTCGTCTTCCCTGCCCCGTTTGGGCCTAGGAAAGCAAAGATCTCACCTTCGGCAACGTCGAAGGTGACGTCGTCAACGGCGGTAAATGTGCCGAAGGTTTTAACAAGGTTACGGACCTGGATCATAGTGACCCCCTGGGGAACCTTTTCAATACTGAACGGTTCAGTTCAGTTGTGTCAAGTCCCCAAGGAGTCATTCATCCCTAATTCTTTTTTTTAGACGGTGCGGGCTTGCGCGGCGTACTCTCTTGCGGCGCTTCTGAGTGAGCTCCGGATTTACCCGCCACGCCGTTATGGGGAAGTTCCTCGGTATTCCGCGGCGCAGAATCTCTTTTACGGACACGGCGATCAAAGGCCAACAACTTATCCGCCTGGTATCCGGCGGCTGCGACGGCAGCGATGGCCTCATCAACCGATCGCGCAATCGCCGCGGCGGCCGGCTTGTCCGCCTCAGGATGGCCAGCGAGCGTGATCAGCCGCGGGAGTTGGAGCCACCAGAGCAACTCCTCAAAGGGTTCGCGGACAAGGTAACTATGTCCGCCGGCCTCGTGCACGCCGGTCAACCAGCGAACGTCGGCGTCAAGCCAGAGCGACGAGGGGAAGGCGGATTCTGTTTCCGCGGGCGAGGTGCGCGAAGTGGCCGTTTGCGCTGGCTCCACAACTGGAGCGTTCGCCGTTCGTGGGGCCTCAGCAGGGCGCGTGACAGAGTCTCGAGATGCCGCGGGTGTGGCTTCCCTGCCACTTGGCGGCGCCGAGTTCGCCGGCTGAGCCGGTCGCACGGATGGAACGGCGGCGATGGACCGGGCAAGGAGCAGGACTCGGACGCGAGCAGCAGCACGCCAGCTTTCTTCACCACCGATGCCGAAGGCCTGAAACGTCTGCGCCAGCGGTTCGCGGAGACGCAGGCGATCAAAGAGTTCGAGCGCAGTGGAGTGCGGATTCTTGGGATCGATGGCGGAGGCGAGGCAATCGACGACGCACCAGCCAAACACCGGTCCCCAAAGCGCAGTTGCCGTGTCACGCGGACTGGGGCTTGGCAACACATGACGCGCACGGTCATTCCATGGCGACGGGAAGAACGCCTCGACTGCCGGAATGTGGATCGCCGCACTGAGGCAATCGCGGAAGCCTGAGGCCTGAAGATGTGCAGCTGGGTCTCCTGTTTTGAGCCCGTCGATTAACGATGGCGGCGCCTGCTGCGTGGCATCGAAGAGGACCTCAAAGCGCGCCCAGGCGGCCTCGATAAACTCCTTGCGTTCGCGTTGCGATTTGCGGTCGGCGGAAACGGTCAGGGGCGGCTGCTCAGCATGATCGGCAAGCCGGCGAACAAGGTCGGGCTCCATGATCGCGCGAAGAGCGCCGTGAACGGGTTCGAGCTCCATCAGAACGAGCGCATCTTCGAGGCTGGGCACGCCGCGGCCGTTGAGCTGATCGCAGAGCCGGTCCCATGGCCGCTCGGCTGTCGGACGGAGCTCGCGCCAGTTGAGAAAGACGTAGCTCTGATAGGCATGCAGATCGAGGGTGAGGCCGCGTTCGGCCAGGACGTTGGCGCGGCGCAGATACTCGAGGCCGGTCAGCGAGTCACGCCAGGCAAGGACGACGCCAGGATCGCCGCTGATGGCGAGCCCCTCGCGCAGGCGCTGCTGACGGAGTTGCGCCGTGGATTTGTCGGCGTAGGCTGCAGAGAAATCGATTGTGCCGTGCGTTGTGCCGTAGCGATTGTTGTACACAACAACGGCGCGCTCAGTGCCATTGCGATTGGAGTAGGCGTACACATTTTCGTCGACGGAGCCTGAGGGTTCAAAGAAGTCGTAGAGCAGAAAATTGCTGCTTTCGGCGAAGAGCCAGCGCTGCTTGAGGAGTGGGGCAATCTGGCGCTCGTGTCGCTCGACCAGCCAGTGGTTGGGCGTTTCGTCGTAGCGCGGGCGCTGGTACTCCATGCCGTACTTTTCGGTGAACCCTTCTACCTGTCCGTGACCGAACATGGGCAGGCCTGGGAGGGTCGACATGACGACGGCTACGCCGAAGCACTTGTCACCGGTTCCAAACTGGTCGATTGCCGTGCGTTCATCGGGATTACTCATGAAGTTGACGTAGCGCTTCATGATGTCAGGATCGAATTCGAGAGTGTTTTTGATAACGGAGCGGTACTTGGCATTTTCTTCGTCGCGCAGCATGTTCATGAACGCGCTGTTGTAGACGCGGTGCATGCCCAGGGTGCGGACGAAATAGCCTTCCATGAGCCAGAAAGCTTCAGCGAGGAGAAGGGTGCCGGGAACTTCTGCAGCAACCCGGTCGACTACTTCACGCCAGAATTCTTGCGGCATGATGCGGTTGAATTCCTCATCGCTCATGCTGTATTCGGCGCGCGAAGGGATGGCGCCGCTGGAGCCGGGACCGGGAAACCAGAGCCGATGAAAGTGGCGCTTGGCGAGGGTCATGGCGGCGTCGAAGCGAATAACAGGAAAGAGGCGCGCGACGTGGAGGATGGTCTGGATGACCTGCTCGCGAACCGCTGGATTGAGATAGTCGAGCTGGGCCGTGTCGTTCCAGGGAAAACTGGTACCGTCGTTGCCGTGATAAATGAAGCGGGTTTCGCCACTGGATTTGTCGCGACGGCGAAAGACCACGGCAGCATCAGTCTGCGTGAAATAGTGGTCTTCAATCTTGATTTCGACGCGGCCGTCATTGGATAGATCGGGGCCTTCAAAACTGTAGGCGGGGTAAGGCGGCTGTTGGCGGGCGATGAACCAGTCAGGATGCTCGACGACCCACGGCGAATCGATGCCCATGTGATTGGGGACCATGTCGCTGGCAAGTCGAATTCCCTTCCGATAGGCACGATCGCGGAGGTTGATGTAGGCGGGTTCCCCACCCAAATCTTCCGCGATGCGGTAATCGAAGAGCGAGTACGCCGAGGCGACGGCATCGGAGTTGCCACAGAGCAGCTTGATGGTGCGCGAGGCACGACTGCGTTCCCAGACACCAATCAGCCAGAGCGAATTGAGGCCGCGATGGGCGAGTGTCTGGAGTTCTTCATCGGGAATCTCATCGAGGCGGCGAATGAGACGCCCATATTGCTTGCTTAGCTGGGCGAGCCAGACGTACGTACTTTTGGCAATAAGGACGGTGGAGGGCATCCAGGCCGTGTCGGCGCTGAATTTCTCGTACTCATACTGCGGATCGCCAAAGACGGGGACCTCGGATTTGCTGACAATGGAGGGCCACTGCTGCTCGCCGCGCTCCCGGCGAAGGCGGGCTGCCTCTTCAGCTGCGGCACGCACACGGCCGGCGTCAGGGTTGTACTGCATCCATATGGCGAGCTCTTCTTCATGCAGGATTTCGCCGGCGATCATCAGGAAGCGATCGAGGCTATCCCCGAGAAGCGGTCGCCACAGACGGCGAATCAGGGAAAGCTGCTCACTGAGGGAGAGAGGAGCTCCCGTTGCCGGAGCGCGCAAAAGATCGATGAGGTTGACCGTACCTGCGCCTTCGAGCGGAATCAAAGGGCGCGTGGCGAAGTATTTTGGGAGTTCTCGGGTGACTTTGCGGTAGACGGTCTTTTCCGCGAGGCTCTTTTCCTCGAAGAGCTCTTCGAAAGGCTTGAAAGCCTGGTTACGATTCGCGGCCCAGAGCAGAAGCAGTTCTTCGAGGGCTACGGCGCGGTGGGGCATGCCCTCGGTCGAGCCAGTGAGCCACTTTTGCGGAGTTTCAAGGCCGCGCACGACGCTCTGGCCGGGAAAATGTTCCACGAAGGTGAGGAGGAGCTTGTCGAATGCGGCCGCACCGACCTTAGAAGAAAACCAGTCGAGGGCCGCAGTCATCACTTCGGGATCGAATTTCTTGCGGTATTCGGCGATGACGAGATGACTGGCTTCATCAATGAGGCCCATGGCGAAGAGCTGTCCGGCGTGGACGGCACGATCCGGGTAAATATGCGCCTCGCGGACCTGATTCATCTGGTGAGCAAAGGCGCGGCAGGCGGCGAGATCGGCAAAGACAACGTTGCCGTTGAAAGAAAAAAGCGTATCCGCAAACCGATAGCGTTCCCGAGCTGCTCGCGAAATATGAAATTCCATCATGTAACCGCGCTCCAGATTTTCGATGCCAACTGCAGATGATAGGCCGTACCGGGAGACTCCGTGCTGCGGGTTCGGTTTGGCGAGGGGTAAGGCGATCCAAAGATGAGTCCTCCTTATGAGTGAGCAGGAGGGGGCGGTTCGTCAAGAGTCGGATGGAGGAAGAGGGGTTGATCCGTCCCCGTCAGCGCCGATGGCCGGACTGGATTGACCTAGGGGCTCCATTGCATCTTGATTGCGAGGAAGCTTCCCTTCCGAACACCCCTTGCGGAAAACTCGTGTTTCAGCTGAAGGCGTTCCGAGGCCTTCATTCGTTGTCTTCATTCCTGTTGGATGCGCTGCAACCGAGAGCATCCCGAACGGAGAGATAGAGAAAGCCGAGAGGTGGCAGAGCTCCGTCGAATGCACACGACCTGCATCGGGATTTAATCAATTTGCAGGTTTCGGCCCCTTCAAACCCCTTCTCCTATCTTCCCTGTTTACAGATATATACTGCCTGCCTTGCAAAACGCTTTGTCTCGTAGGGGTTGAGCGGAGAACCTGAGAGTTATTTTCAAAATCGACCTGAAGCCGTATCGCTCCGACTCTCAACGGCGGTTCTGAGGTAGCGCTAACGACACTACCCCTCAAAAGGACCAGGGCAGTGAGTCGGGCGCAAGCTTTCTGCCCGCCCGATGACAAGGCCCGTGACCGACATCACACTCCACTGTGATGAGGGCCAAATCGGTTGAACAATTGCGCGGCACTCCCCGATATCAAGTTGCGCCGATTTGCCCGCCAGTCATGGTGGCTCTGTCGGAGTGGTCAACTATGGGGTTGCGGCATGCCGACGGCGCTGGACTCGCTCTCGGCAACCGGAGTTGCGGCAATGCTCATGGCACCTGACACATTGCACCCGGATCCAATCGAGCACGGAGGAGTATGAAAGTCGAAGCAAGTTCAGAAATGGTCGAGAAGATCGTGACCAACGTCTTCACGACCATGCTCGAGATCGAGGTCAGAGTCGACGAGCCCAATGGCACGCCTTCTGGCGACCATCTAACCGCAGCTATCTACTCCGAGGGCGAATGGGAAGGGGCAATCCTGCTGGAATGCAACTGTGAACAGGCCAGCCAGTTTGCCGGAAGCTTGCTTGGAATCGATCCGCCAGAAGGATTCAACGATGATGTTCGCGACGCGCTAGGAGAGCTGGCAAACATGATCGGAGGAAACATAAAGTCCGTGCTCGCTCCGGAAGATCGTCTCTCCATGCCGAGCGTGGTTCACGGGAAGAACTATGAGGTTTGCATCTGTGGCTCGGAAGTTAACACGCGAGTTGGCTTTCGGTTTGATGGAGGTCCGTTCTGGGTCACCATTCTCGACAAGCGAACGCGCGCACACTAATCGAAGAAACAGAATCGGGCCCGCACGATAGTAAGACCTGGAACCAGACGGCTCACAACGCGGAGTCGATCTCGGAAAGGTAAAAGACAGAAAGGAACAACTCGAATGGATATCTTGCTGGTCGACGATAGCAGAACAATGCGGCTAATCATTCAACGGGCACTTAGGCAATCGGGCTATCGAGGACTGGCTGTTGAAGAGGCCGACAGCGTGCCCAACGCCCTTGAAAAGTTGCGGCAAGGGCAGCCAAAACTAATACTGTCCGACTGGAACATGCCGGAGCTCTCAGGACTCGATTTCCTGAAACAACTTCGTTCCGAAAACAATTCTGTCCCTTTTGGTTTTGTAACTTCTGAGGCATCGGTTGAAATGCGCGCACTGGCAATGACATCCGGCGCACTTTTCTTTATCACGAAACCCTTTACAACCGAAGATTTTGAAGCGGCCTTATCTCCAATTCTTAACTGAAGAACCCATATGCCTATTCCGACACAGGTGTCACTCGCTCATCATTTCACCAGCCTGATCAACTCGCCGGTAACCTTCACGCGGGTTCTCAAGGAGACTGAAAGCAAGAAAAGCCAAATCTATGGCATCTACAAAAGTCTCCCTGAGGAGCACTACACCGTAGTGCAGGCTGAGTTACCGCTCCTCGGTTCCTTCGCGGGCGCGCTGGTAGGTTTGCGCGATGCAGATGTCCGCTCTCGGCTGAGCGGACCTGTGATAGACGACATTATGAGGGATGCAATTACAGAAGTCTTCAACGTTGCATCTGCGGCGGTCGCCACCCAAGGAAGAACCGTGTTTGTGAACTATGTAAGCGATCTAAGTTCCCTGGCACCCGAGATAACGGCCTTCATCCAAAAGCCGCCAAAGAAACTAACGTTTGACGTAACGATCGCCAATTATCAAGGCGGAAGGTTCTCTTTACTATTCCAATAAGCAGCAGATTATCCATATTTGGACCGTTTTAGTGCATCTTATGACGATACTGAATGTCCGACAAATGCCGCTCGGCAAACGCATAGGGCTCGTAGGGTGCTTAATCCTAATTACCGTTACGAGCTCGCTTTTCTACTTTATATCTAAAGGTTTCTCAAAAGATATCGCGTTCGCCGACCTGGAGCGAACGGGAAACACTTACCAGCGCCCGCTCGAGCAGTTGCTTGACTCTCTAGCTAGTCACGAACTGGCTGCGCGCAGATCCTTGGCCGGCGATTCCAGCGCAACGGCGGCATTGACTGAGGCGAGCTCGCGCACGGATGCAGCCATCGAAGAGCTACGCAAAGTTGACGCTCAAATTGGCGCAAAACTGCAGTTCACTCCCGAAGGCCTCGCAAAACGTAAACGCGAACACTGCCAATGGAAGAACGTGCGCAGCGAATGGGAGAGTTTGCGCGATTCGCAGAAAACACTCTCGATCGAGACATCTGACAAACAACACGACCATCTACGATCAGACATTCGCACCATGATTGCTCATGCGGGGGACACGTCAAACCTGATTCTCGACTCCGACCTCGATAGCTACTACTTGATGGATGTGACTCTGGTGACCCTTCCCCAAACCCAGGATCGCCTTGCCGACATCGAACGCGCGAGTCAGGATATCTATACTGCGGGAAAGCTGCCCGACGCCGGACGAATCCAGCTTGCGGTCAACGCGGCTCTTCTGAAGGAGTCAGACCTGGATCGGGCCATGGGTGACTTCCAAACCTCGCTGAATGAAGATCAGAATTTCTACGGGGTAAGCCCAACCCTTCAGCAACGCATCCCTCCTGCTTCCGCAACTTACGCGCAGGCTAACAACCAGCTTCTCGGTATGATGCAACATTTCGTCGACGCACCCAGTTTCGAGGCACGCGGACCGAACGTGACCGAAGCCGCAGAGACGGCACGCAAGGCTAGTTTCGATCTATGGTGGACGAGCGCGCAAGAACTCGACACCCTCCTCGAGACTCGCATTGAGCATCTGAAGAGCCTGCGTCTTTGGGCTTTGATTTGGACTGCCCTCGCGCTGTTTCTTTCCTTTGGGTTTGCGGCCCATATCCTTCGCCTCACCATCCGTGCCCTCAATCGGGCGTCGGTAGACCTCCACATGAATAGTGTCGAGATCGCAACCGCGACCCAGGAGATTGCCTCCTCGGCTCAGTCTCTGGCGAGCGGCGCGTCTGACCAGGCCGCATCCATCGAGGAAATCTCTGCCTCGAGCGAAGAGATCCGCTCGATCGCTACGCGGAACAGCGACAATGCCAGCAATGCGGTGCAGTTTGTTGCATCCTCTGCCCATCGTTTTGCCGATGCAAATCGGTCTCTCGAGCAAATGGTAGCTACGATGGGCGAAATCAGGACCGAAAGCAGCAAGATATCCGGCGTGATCAAAGTCATCGACGAGATCGCCTTCCAAACAAATCTTCTTGCGCTCAATGCAGCTGTTGAGGCCGCCCGGGCCGGAGAAGCAGGCATGGGTTTCGCGGTGGTGGCGGATGAAGTGCGAAATCTGGCGCAGCGTTGCGCCACCGCGGCCAAAGAAACCGCCTTCCTCATAGAGGGGTCTATTGCAAGGGCGAATAAGGGAACGCAAAAAGTCAGTGAAGTTGCATCGGCGATTCGAATCATCACAGAAGATGTCAGCAAGATCACTGACATTGTGAAGCAAGTAAATCAGGCAAGCCAGGAGCAGACGCGCGGCGTCGAACAGGTCTCGAAAGCTCTCAGTCATCTTGAAGCGGTTACACAGAGAAATGCTGCGAGCGCCGAAGAGAGCGCCTCGTGCGCGGAAGAGCTCAATTCGCAATCAACGATGCTGAAAAGCGTGATTCGCGAAATTTCTCTGCTTGTCGGCGGTAATGCACATGAACTTCGTGCGGACAGCGAGAGCGCGGAACCGACCGGTCGACTTCATACCTCCTCAACTCGGGCTGCCTAACCAAGCGGTTCGCACTGAAACTGTCGAAGCCCTTTAGCGACCTTTCCACCATTCTCCGGCTGTGATGTAGATCACAGTCGCGCACGTCTCTAGTTACTCTTGTATCTCGAGCGGGCGACTTATTGCGCACGCGATCTATCGTCGTTAGGTACCGGCACGTCCAACTTACATTTTGTATTAGTCATACTTGTTTCTTCCTGTAATTTCCGGAACTATCTGCCGATATAGAGCTGACTATCTTTGTCAAAAAGGGGTCGCGTCGGGCACAGCTGAGATCTTCAACGCCAAACTGCTACTCGACGTCATTGCAGAACGAGGCGATGTATATGCAAGCAAGTAGCGTGGCAGTCACCGATCGACATTCAGCACCTCCACTTGAGTACGACAGCCGTCAGGGCAAATACCTGATCTTCCAGCTTGACAATGAAGAGTATGGCGTCGCCGTACTCAAGGTCAGAGAAATCATGAAACTCCAGGAAATCACCGCGGTTCCGCAAACCCCTTCTCACGTCAAGGGCGTTATCAATCTCCGCGGAAAAGTTATCCCGGTCATCGATCTACGCATGAGGTTCGGCCTTCCAGATCGGGAGTATACGGAGCACACCTGCATCGTCGTCATTCGGACAACCTCCCCTGAAGGGGAAATGCTGATGGGCGCTATTGTCGACGGTGTGGTCGAAGTCCTGTCGCTGAATCAGGAAGACATCGAGGATACTCCCGACTTTGGTGTCGGAGCCGATACCCCATACATTCTCGGCATGGCAAAGGCGAAAGGTAAAGTGAGAATCCTGCTCGACATCGATCGCGCGCTGAGCAGCCAGGATCTTCACGGACTTAGGTCACTCATCCAGTAAGGAGCCAACCTGGAGAAAGAACAAGAAAGCAGAGGTAAAAGTGTCATGGGATCTTCATTAACTATCGGAAAACGGTTTGCAGTGACGACCGGTGTTTTGATTACGCTCTTTGCAACGTTCGCCGTCATCGTGCTTCTCGTCCTTCACAAGATTGAAGGAGACGTTCACAGCTTGTCGGTGGACTCCGTTCCTGGGATTTATTTCTCCGAATCCATTGAAGCTGACGTAATGGCGCTGCGCGGAGATTATCTGCGTCACATGCTCGAGAAGGATGCTACGGCAGTAGTCGGACTGGAAGACAAGATTACGAAGGACGTAACTCGCCTCAATACTGACATGAAGGGTTACGACGACTCTATCACCCAAGCCGTGGATCGTCAGCAATTCGAAGCGTTAAAGCCTAATTTGACTGCGGCCCTGAAAGGATGGGAGAAAGCACATCCGGTCAGTACAGCTGGTAAGACTGCGGAGGCATATCAGATATATATGGCGGAAATGTCAGACCCGCTGATTGCGCTTCGCAAGCAGACCGAGGATATGGTCGACTGGAACAAGCGAGCCGCAGACAGCACGATTGCAAATACCAACTCAGCGTTGAACGGAGGATGGTGGACGACGATTGTTGCATCCCTGCTCGTGATCGCCATCGGAACGCTGCTCTCGTGGTTCATGATTTCCTCTCTTAATAAGCATCTGAGCCAGGCAATCTCCGAGCTTTCAGAAGGCGCCGAGCAGATAGCGAGTGCTGCCATGCAAGTTTCCGGGTCCAGCCAGTCTTTGGCGCAGGGCTCTTCAGAACAAGCCGCCTCGCTCGAGGAAGTATCGGCCTCCAGCGAAGAAATCAACTCGATGGCGCGGAAGAACACAGATAACTCCAGGAATATGGCGGGGCTTGTCGGACAGTCAGAAGGGACTTTCAAAAAGACCAACGAGCAACTGGAAACCATGGTTGTCTCGATGGACCAGATCAACCAATCGAGCGACAAGATTTCGCGGATCATCAAAGTGATCGACGAAATTGCCTTCCAGACAAACATCCTGGCTCTCAACGCTGCAGTTGAAGCAGCACGTGCAGGTGAAGCAGGAATGGGATTCGCGGTGGTGGCCGATGAAGTGCGCAATCTGGCTCATCGTTCAGCTCAAGCTGCGAAGGACACGGCTGTCCTGATTGAAGAGTCGATTGCGCGGTCAAACGACGGCAAAGTGAAGGTAGATGAAGTCGCAGCTGCGATCCGCACCATCACCGCGGACTCCGGCAAAATTAAGACTCTCGTCGATGAAGTCACCCTTGGCAGCGAAGAGCAGTCGCGCGGGTTCGAGCAAATATCTAAAGCGATCAACCAAATGGAGCAGGTAACACAAACCACCGCCGCCAACGCGGAGGAAAGTGCGGCTGCCGCTGAAGAAATGAATGCCCAATCGGAGACCCTCAAGGAAATCGTGGGACGGCTGAGCGCAATGATCAACAGTTCGATGAACCTGTCGCATGAACCCACCAGGGCCGCGAAGAACTTTCGCCATGCAACGGCATTCAGGCCGGCAGCCATCGCCTCGAAGGGCAGCTCCAGTAAACGAGCCGCCACGGCAGGTTCACAGCCCGCATCAGAAAGCGACAGACGTCGGGGAGTGAAAGAGGCTCACGATGCGTTTCCGCTTGAACCCGCGTATCGGGAGTTTTGATTCCCGGTTCTAGAACCGCGCGCTGCAGTTGAGCGAGACGCAGCAAATATGTTAAGGCACGTTCAGGAGTAACGAGAGCGTTATGACACCCGTAACAGCGTTCGAAAAGGAGATCGAGTCTCTTTCTTCCAGACTCGACGAGATCTCCACCTCCATCCTGGTGTCGGGTCACGACAATCTCTCGTCTGAAGCGCTGCGTTTGCTCGCCCAAGACGCACAGAAGATAGGCTTTCTTGAGGTAGCCAGGATTGCGGAGGCGCTGTCCACTGCCGATGTGACAAACACCGCAGGGTCGCTTTCCGAGCAGGTGTTGAAAGGTTTGAGTAATCTGCGCGCCACTCTAGAGAAAGGGAGTCAGAACCCGGCCCCTCAACAGTCGCATGAGGACACTCTCTCCGAAACCCCGGCAGACAATTCAACCGATTCCTCCTTTGCGGAGGACCCGGAACTTGTCTCCGACTTTCTCATGGAGTCAAGAGAACATCTTTCCTCCATTGAAAGTCAAATGCTGGTGCTCGAAAAGGCCCCGGACTCAAAAGAAGTCATCCACGCAGTATTCCGTACATTCCATACCATCAAGGGCCTTGCCGGCTTTCTGGCGTTCAATTCGATCGTTGAATTAGCGCACGATGTTGAGACCCTTCTGGATCTCGCGCGCAAGGACTCCATTAAGATCACCGCACCTATTGTTGACGTCGTGCTTGAGAGCGCCGACTATCTCAAGAACGAGCTGGATCGAATTGAGCAGCAGCTCACTGGGACATCTGGAACCCATCCGGCCGACAACAGGGCATTGCGGGTGAGGATCGCGAACCTTTCAAAGCCTGGCTCGCAAGGCGATGCCGCTGCGCCTGAAAGGCCTGGCCTTCAACCGCTCACGGTCAAACCGTCGGAGTTTCCTGAAGCACTCTCCACGGTTGACAACGTTGTTCCGCAGTCGACCGATGGAACTGGGGCGTCCCCAGCTATTGCTCCCGATTCCGCAAAGTCCTCCGACAATGGATCGGTACGGGTGGAAACCACCAAACTCGATCATCTGCTGGAGATGGTCGGGGAAATGGTGATTGCGCAGTCCCTGCTCCGGAATCATCCCGCCTTCTCGAGTGCAACCGATCAGCGACTTCTTGCCAACCTGGGCCAGTTGACCCGCAGCACCGATGAAATTCAGCGCGCAACCATGTCGATGCGCATGGTACCCATTGGCCAGGTCTTCCAGCGCTCTGCACGATTGGTCCGGGACCTTTCGCGGAAGTATCAGAAGCAGGTCGTCTTCGAAGTACTTGGAGAAGACACCGAAGTCGACAAGACCATTGCCGAAGAGTTGTCTGACCCGCTCCTGCACATGGTTCGCAATTCAATAGATCATGGAGTCGAGGGCCCCGAAGAGAGAATCGCCGCTGGCAAGACGGCCGAAGCCCACATCTGTTTCAAGGCGTATCATCGCGCTGGTCAAATTGTGATTGAGATTTCCGATGACGGTCGCGGACTGAATCGAGAAAAGATCCTCGCCAAGGCAATCCAGAATGGCCTGGTCACACCCGAGGATCAACTCAACGAGAGCGAGATCTACCAACTGATCTTCGAGCCGGGGTTTTCAACCTCTGAGAAGATTTCCGATGTTTCAGGGCGCGGCGTCGGAATGGATGTTGTCCGACGCAATATGCAGAAACTCCGTGGAAGGATCGACATTGAGTCGACTCCGGGACGCGGGACGACCTTCTTCCTGAGGCTTCCGCTCACTCTCGCGATCATTGACGGCCTCGTCATTATGGTGGGCGAAACCCGTTATGTAATTCCCGTCTTTGCTGTCCGCGAAATGCTGAGGCCTTCTGACGAAATGCTGTCGACCATACAAGCGAAAGGAGAGATGGCGCTGGTACGGGGCCGCCTGCTCCCCGTGGTGAGGCTTCATGCGCGCTTTGGTGTCGAAGCGAAGACAACGGATTTGACGAAAGGCTTACTGGTCATCGTCGAATCGATGAACAAGCAATTCTGTCTATTTGTTGACGACTTGATCGGGAAACAAGAGATCGTCATTAAGAGCCTTGGCTCCACATTCAAGGACGTCTCAGGCCTCGCGGGATGCGCAGTTCTGGGCGACGGACAAATTGGTCTCATCCTCGACATCGAAGGGATTTTCCGGGGTGAAACTCGATGAGCTCCGCAGACACATTTGAAAGTTCGGGGCTCGGAAGCCTGAGCGATCGAGATTTCCAACGGGTTCGCAGCACGCTCTATGAGCAGGTTGGCATCGATCTCAGAGGGAAGGAGTCCCTGGTCGAAGCCCGTCTCGCAAAGCAGCTTCGCACTTTGAAGCTCAAGTCTTTCAAAGAATATTTGCAGTACGTTGAAGATGATTCGTCGGGCACAGCGTTAACGAACATGGTTGACGCCCTCACGACGAATCACACGACATTCCTCCGCGAACCGCAACATTTTGATTTCTTGCGAAAAAGAGTCCTGCCCGAATTTGCTCTCCACTCCGATTTTCGAATTTGGAGCGCTGCATGTTCAAGTGGCGAGGAACCCTATTCCATCGCGTTCACCCTTATCGACGGAACTGATGGAGAGTTTCTTTCTAAAGCGAGCATTCTTGCCACCGATATTTCTACGAAGGTGTTAGCTATCGCGCAAAAAGGGATCTATGACGCCGATAGATTCCGTAACGTTCCGATAGATCAGATGCGCCGTCACCTGCTCAAAGGTGTCGAGACTGCTACTCCGAAATACATGATCAAGCCTGCTTCGAAAACTCTGGTGCATTTCCAAAGACTGAACCTTATGGAGGATTTCGCTAACTTGGGCATGTTCTCGGTAATCTTCTGCAGAAATGTCATGATCTATTTCGACCGCCTAACTCAAGAGAATTTGGTGAATCGACTTGCTGCGCGGTTGCAGCCGGGAGGCTATCTCTTCATCGGACACGCCGAGAGCCTGAATGGTATTCGACATCCTCTGGAGTACGTAATGCCCGCGGTCTACAGAAAGCCCAGAGACATGAAACAACAACTTTCGTCTGGAGGAAGAAGCTAATGGCATCTGTAGTGGTCGGCGTGGGAGATTGCCAGGTGACCAACGATCCCGAAGCGACCCTTGTGACCTATGCGCTTGGCTCCTGCATCGCCGTTACGGTTCACGATCCCGTTTCCCTCGTTGGCGGACTTCTTCATTTCATGCTCCCCGAATCCAGCATTGATCAGACAAAGGCACAGGAGCGGCCCTACATGTTCGCGGATACCGGGGTCCCTTTGTTATTTCAAAATGCATACAAACTAGGGGCGCAAAAACCAAGGATGGCTGTGGCCGTTTTAGGCGGCGCGCAGATTGTTCACGGCAGTGAATCGCTCAGCATCGGAAAAAGAAATCATCTCGCATTGAGGAAGATCTTTTGGAAAGCCGGCGTGCTCGTGCGCCACGAGGATGTGGGTGGAACCGCCTCAAGAACAGTACGGCTCGAGGTAGCGAGCGGCAAGGTGATCCTCCGCCAGGGTTCCAGCGAAGCAGTCGTTTATTCCGGTTCGAGAGGAAGGAATGCCGATGGCGTTTAGGGTTTTGATTGTTGACGATTCGCCAGTAATGCGGAAGTACATCCGCAAGGTGATCGATCTCTCCGGCATGGAGCTCGGGGAGTGCTTTAATGCCGGCAACGGCCAGGAGGCCCTCGGCGTCTTGAAAGAGACGTGGGTCGATATCGTTTTAACCGACATCAACATGCCGGTTATGAATGGCGAAGAGTTGATGCAGGAAATCAGTTGCGATCCCCTGCTCTCAACCATTCCGGTTGTTGTGATCTCCACCGATCGCAGTGAAACGCGCTGGGAGCGCATGCGTGCTCTCGGAGCCAAGGACTACGTGACAAAGCCGCTGTTCCCGGAAACACTGGGCGACGCGATGCTCAAGATTCTCAACCGAGGAAGCTATGCCACCAACTGAATTAGCCGCCACACTTCGACAATCGACTACTGAGGTTCTTGAGACGATGTGTTTTCTGAGCATCGCCGAATCCGAGGAAGCCAAGACCAAGGAACCTGGCGATTGGCTTACCTCAACGTTGAGCTTTCAAGGAGGCCGTAATGGCAAGTTCGGCGTTTCCGCTCCCTATGAGGTCGCTCGCGTTATGGCAGCAAACCTTCTGGGTGAGGAATTGGAAGACGTTGATCGCGAGAAGTCATCGGACTGTCTTAGCGAGATTGCCAACATGATCTGCGGCGGTTTTGTTCACTGCATCGAGAAGGAATCGGTCTTCGAGCTTTCACACCCGCAAAGCGAATTCTCTTTGATTCAGCCAAGTTCTGCGGCGACTGTCGAGTGTCTCCAGTTGGACAACGGCCCGGTGAGTGTTTGGGCAGAAATGGAATGATATGGGAGACCTGGGCAGGCCTATTCGGGTGCTGATAATCGATGATTCCGCAATCGTCCGGAAGTATCTTTCAGAAGCTATTGCGGAAGAGCCCGACATGGAGGTCGTCGGTGTCGCTCCTGATCCATTTATCGCCAGGGACAAGATCCTTGCGCTTCAACCTGACGTTCTGACTCTCGACATAGAAATGCCGCGGATGGATGGCCTGACATTCCTTCAAAAGCTCATGGTCTATCACCCAATGCCGGCGATCGTGATCAGTTCTCTTGGTCAGGCGTCAAGCGAGACAGCTCTGGATGCATTGAGGTATGGCGCCGTGGACGTGATTCCAAAGCCAGGCGGCCCTTATTCAGTCGGCGAGTTACGATCGAGCTTGCCGCAGAAAATCCGCGCAGCTGCATCTTCGCATGTGCGAAAGCATGAACCTGCTGCCGCTTCTATCCCTGCTACTCGAGCCCCTCAGGAAGTAAGCACATTCCGCGCCGGCACCATTATTGCTATTGGAGCCTCGACTGGCGGCACCGAGGCAATTCGCGAAGTCCTGGTCGACCTTCCGGCAAACACGCCTGGAATTGTGGTGACGCAACATATTCCTGAGGTGTTCTCCACTGCCTTCGCGAACAGGCTCGACAAGCTGTGCAAGATGGAAGTGAAAGAAGCTGCGGACGGGGATGAGATCAGGCCCGGTCGAGTCTTGATCGCTCCGGGGAACTTCCACATGATTGTCCGACGCGTTGGAAACTTAGCACGCGTGCAGATACAGGATGGTCCTCGTGTTTGCTATCAACGGCCATCTGTCGATGTGATGTTTACGTCGGTTGCCGCCGCCGCGAAGGACCAGGCGATCGGAGTACTACTGACGGGGATGGGTGCGGATGGCGCCCGGGGACTCCTGAAGATGAAAGAATGCGGCGCTAGAACCATGGTGCAGGACGAGCAGAGTTGCGTAGTGTACGGGATGCCGCGGGAAGCCGTGAAACTGAATGCAGCAGACCAGGTGCTTCCCCTGTCTCTCATCTCCCGCGCGATCCTCAGACAGGCGAGCATTGTCGCTGCCTAGGGAAACCCGGCGGCACCGGAGAGGCTTACGTCGAGAGCTATCCGGTTCATCGCATCGCACGACAATCTCTCCCTCGCCCCTCCTGCACCATGTCTCGCGCTTTCAAACCCGGAATGCGCAGTTACTATCGTTCTCAATTGGGAGAAACGGGCCTCTTTGAACATTCGAACGGCTCCATTCTTACTTTAGTGGTATAGCGAGGGGAGCTGTAGTTGCCGATGGTCTTTCTAGGGCCTATGCGGGGCTGTGAGTCGACGTCTGCGGCGCACATTCGACAATGATTCGCAGCCTTTTGGTGGTTCGATTCTGCAGGACTGAACCTCCAGGAGAAGCACATCGCTTGTGTGCATCCCATCGATTGAAGGCGGTTCGAGGCGATTCAAGATGGAGGGTTGCAGGTTGCCGAGAGCGCGTAATGGAGTGAGGTGTTTCTGCTTGTCCACGAGGGGATGTGCAATGCCAACCAAGCTCCCTGCAACTGGGCATCGGATCACGCTCGGAGTGAAGCATCGCATCCGACCAGCCTCCAGTAAATTACAGGGGCTATTCTTAGCCGGCACCCTCGCGCTGACCCTGAATGCTACCGCAAGCACCGAAGTAAGCTGGCCAGGTGATATGGCTCAGTTTGTCGAGACCGCAATCACGGATAGAAACGGACTTCCTCAGAACTCGGTCAATGCCCTCACCCAGACCGCCGACGGCTATCTATGGTTCGGAACAGAAGAAGGCCTGGCACGCTTTGACGGTCTGCATGTGGCTGTATACGACACGCAACACTACAAGGCCCTCCAGGACAACTACATTAATGCGATCGCGCCGGGCCGGGACGGCAGTCTCTGGATGATTCTCGTTGTATGAATCCCTGACCTGAGGTTGTTGCGTTCTCTCTGCACCCGACATGGACCGATCAAGACGCACAATCAAGCCTCAGCTAATTGCCTTCTCTCTTTGCCTGTAACTATCCTCGATCGATTCCCCCACGCGCCCAGATTGCGCCATACTTGACCGTTGACGCTGCGAGCAAGTTCGCGTTTGTCCTTACAGCGGGGACAGGTGGGTGCCGAGGGCTACATCTGGCGGCATTGCAAGCGCCCAGCCTTTGCCAGTAGACTCGTTATGGCCGGATTGAGCGTGCACTACTCGGGTAAAGCATTTTCAGATGGTCATGTGGCATTTCCATCTCGCTCCCGGGTACGAAGCCACAGTGGACGACCCATCTGGTATCGTTTGGGAGAGGAAAAGGACACTCGAGCGATTCGCAGTATAGGCTCAATGAGCAAGCGGGTAAGCCATTGAATCTACATTAGCTAAAGCACGGAGAGGTGGCAGAGCCCGGTTGAATGCACCTGACTCGAAATCAGGCATAGTCGAAAGGCTATCGGGAGTTCGAATCTCCCCCTCTCCGCCATAAACCCCACAAAATAAACGCGATAACTGCACGAAAATGCGCTCTATTGTTGGCCTGTGCATAATTCCCGTTTTCTGTGGAAAAGTGCACAGAAATGCACAAAAGTGTACCCTTTACCAATCCGAGGTGGCACCAAAAGGTGACACCAAAACAGCGATCTCCGTGTATTGACCGGTTGAAATCCGGTTGAAATGCGGGTTGGTGCCAAATATATTCTTCCCAACATGACGTTTTCAAGGGAACAACTCCTGTCCCGCGTGCGAATCATTCCACAAAAAGGGTGCTGGGAATACACGGGAAAACGCGACGTATATGGATACGGTCGGATCTTTTCTGGGAACCGTGAACTGAAGGCTCACAGAGTCTTCTACGAAGCCTGGATCGAGGCCGTGCCGGAGGGATTATTCGTTCGACACGGGCTCGGTGACCACGCCTGCATCGGCCACGCCTGCTGCTTCCCTTTCCATCTGTGTTTGAGCCCCAATAGCCGCAGGACCGATATGGTCATGGCGCCTTCGAAGACCTACGCTCAAAGATTCGAGATGTTTTCGCAAATCCAGGTCATTCCACAAACCGGCTGCTGGGAATTTCAAGGCTCAACCGATCGCGGAGGATATGGCCGAGTATTTGTTGAGGGCAAGGAGCGGAAGGCGCACGACGTGTTCTTCGAGGAATGGGTGGGACCTGTTCCACCCGACCAGTTTCTCTATCCTTATATACAGAACTGCATCGGTCGCAGTTGCTGCAATCCGACGCATTGGCAGCTTCGTTCAAAAATCTGGAAAAGACTCGACCCTGTCCCATATCTAGCGTCGCATGTGCCCGGTGAAAAGGCGCCTTCTGTCGGGGTAGGTTTGAGATCACCGAATGGCCCGACGTTCAAAGTCTGTCCCAAGGGGCACCTGATGATGCCAGCGAACATTGTTGTCGAAAATCGCAAGGGCCATCCCAAAGAACGCTGTCGCACTTGCCGGCAGGAATCATGGAGAAAGAATTCAGCACGAAGAGCGATTGCAGGCATGCACAGCTGAATGATTTCAAACTCATCCATAAGCTGATTCAGGGTCAGCGTGCAAGCATGTTTCGCCGGACGCAAGCTCCGTGCCAGCGACACGTCCCTGCCAGTACAGACACTCGGCAGCGGCAAGACCAAGACTAGGCGACTCTGGAGCTAATGTGCGCGACGACCGGCCGGCAGGAAAACAGGCTGCTCCCGCGATCTGGTCCGCCCGAGCCGCAGTTGTACCCAGATATCTTGCGGTTGTTAGCACCAGAACTCCATTCAGCTCGGGTGGCTCTTTCTGAAACTTAGTGACCCATATGTGCTGCTCGATCCGAACGCCAGGGACGCGCAGGTAGCCAAGGGCAACATCATCCTGTGGGAGGCCAAGGCTGAGGAGGCTTCAGGGCCGGTTTCACGGGGAGCCGCGAAATAATGCCTCGGGATCTGCGTAGCGCAATCAATGAATTCAATTTGACACCTCACTTAGAAAGCAGGCGACCCAATGTCCAAGGCCGTACGTCGAAGGACTTGACCGTTTGCAATTCCTAAGAGTCCAGGATTCCTCCACCCGGTCGTTTGCACTTATCATTGACACTCTGGGGGTCGAGAGTAGAACGTCAACAGTGCTTCTATAGTTTCTGAGTGATTCGCCCCAATGGTGAGATCCCGAGTGCTAACCGCCCGACACGCGCTGCTGCGGGCCAGAATTAGTGAAGGCAGCGGAGTTGAACTAGGCCTTGATGGTCCGGCGTCCGGTTGGCAAGGATCGATCCGTCGTGTCGGCCCTGCACACCAAGCTGCCTTCAGCGGTACGCATCCCACTGACCTGCCCCCGAAAGACTCAGACAGTACAATCAAATGGAAATATCATGGCCACCAAATACACGAAGGTTTTCATCCTAATTCTCGGGCTTATGCTTCGGTTGCCATCGTTCGCGGCAACTTACTATCTATCTCCGACAGGAAACGATGCAAACAGAGGTACGTCACTAGATTCGCCGTGGCTGACCCCGAACCACGCTCTCAACTGCGGAGATATAATCCTTGCGGCGGCGGGAAACTACAATCCAATGCAGGCGTGCGCTGCATCTGCGATAGCCATGTGATCTCCTTTTATGCCGCAACTGCTTTGATGACGGCGAAGTTGATGATGATCGCCCCCGTCTCGGCCGTGCCAGCGGCGGGGTTGTTGTTGCACACCTGAATCTGGAACGATCCGCCGGCCGTCGTCGTGACTTGCACCAACGTGTTACCACCATTCGACCCCGACTGCTGGGAGACGACCACGACATCGCCAATCGCGACCGAGGTGTTCGTGACCGTGAACGCCGCTGCGGCTTCCGCCGCGAGCGAGGCGTTGTTCGTCGTGATCTGCCCCGACAATCCGGTGCAGGTCACAGCCGTCGTGCGGTTCGTCGCTTGCGTGACGGCCGCGCCGGCACCGGTCGCGTACCCGATGCCTGCCGTCGCGGTTTTCACCGTGGGCTGTAGCGCCAGCGGGGCCAGCATGGCGTTCGTGATCGACCCCGCCGTGATGAGCGTGCCGCCGAGCGCGGCATCGATATCCGCCGCAGCGGTCGTGCCCGGTCCCATCGCCAGTGTGAGGGCGTTGTAATCCGTCGTCGAAAGATTGGTCATGAGTCGACCTCCCTACGGCGTCACGATGGAGGCCAGATAGCAGTTCGCATCCGGTCCATCACGGTACGTCGCGGTCACCCCCGTCGCGCCGAGCAGCGTCGTGCCCGGCACGAACGCGTTGGTCGTGTTGACGATCGACAGCACGCCGACACAACCCGTCCCGACGGGCGGGAGTGAAGGAAAGCGGCACAGCGTCAGGGCCGACGCGGACGTGCCCAACGGCGACGTCGCGATCACCTGATCATTTGACGCCAACACCGTCATGACCGTCGTGGCCGACGTTCCGTCCCACAGCAGCTGATACTTCCGCACGGAACCCGCGGCCAGATTGCCACCGGTCAGCGTCCAGAGCGGGTCCGTCGCCGTCAGCGACAGCGGAATCCCGTTCAACATCATCTGCGTCGTGGCCGTGGTCTTGACCTGCGATGTGATCGTGGCCGTGGCACACACCGGAGGCGCGACCGCCGCCGCGGCGACCTGCCACGCCGGACGATCGAGACTGGCCTTGATGGCATCCGCGGCCAGCAAATCGTAGTTCGCGCGCGTGGTGTCGTACGCATAGAAACTGTTCTTGTCCTGGGCGATCTTATCGTTCGTGCTCATGGAACTCTCCGATGAAAAAAGACCGAGTGGCCTACGTTCCAGCTGGTGACGCCCCTCCATCCAGCGCCACCAGCGACTCGGACCATCTTAGTTGTGCGTGACGTTGTAGCCGATGCCGAAACGACGCGGTTCCTCGCAGTCGAGGTTGGCATACCACTTGAGCAGCCCCTGTTTGCCGTCCTGACCGGGGACGATCTGGAGGATGCCGCCGCCGTCCTGATACCAGTGTGGGTCACGGGTCTGCGCCCACGTCACCGTCGACTTGTCGCCGAGGAAGATGGCTTTGATCGGCGCGCGCGAGTCTTTCGAGATCCGCAGGCCGTCGTGCTCCATGATGGTGTGACCGCCTTCGAGGCGGGTCGCTGGCACGAACCGCTGGCCGGGCTGGAGCAACGCTTCGTAGTCGGCGGACATTTCCGTCGAGCACATGAAGAAGTTGGACTCCTCGTCGTCCGTGCGCTTGTAGATCGCGTCCCGGAGCGAGCGGATCAGTGGCAGCGTGAGTGCCGAGTTGAAGTTGATCACGTTGCCCTCCCACTCGGGGAACAGCGCGCGGTCGATGCCGTGATAGATGCCGTTCGCGAAGCCGAGCGTCGAGGTCATGAAGCTCGAGGTCGCGGCGAACTTCAAGATGCCTTCGATCTCGAGGTTCGCGGAGCCCAGCATCGAGATCAGCACGTTATCCGCCACGTTGTTGGCCAGCGCCGGGCTGATCGTGATCGTGGTCGAGCCGACCGCACCGATCTGATAGCCCTGCCCGGAGTTGTCTTCGGTGCCGAACTGGATCGCCATCTTCCGCTTGAGCAGAAAGGTCGTGAGCGTGGAGGTCGAGCCCCACAGCACACCGAACGGCGAGTCGACGGTGATGACCGTCGTCCCCGCCGTCACCGCACCGTTGACGAGCGCGAGCGTCCCCTGTCCGTCGCCCCAGCACTGGCGACCGACCGTGAGCTTGAGCCCTTCCTTGGTATCCTTGAGAATCCGGAGGCCGAAGCGTGTGAAGGCGTCCTTATCCGAGAACTCTTCCGCCTGACCCGTGATCTTGAGCGTGGCGTAGTTGTACTTCGCCTTCAAGACCACATCCTGATACTCGCCCGCACCGTACTGCGGATTGTTGCCACCTTCCGCGCGCGCGCCGACACCCTGCGAGGCGCCGACCTGCAAGCCGTACACGCGCTCACGACCGGAGGTCATGCCCGTCCGCTTCAGTTCCTCACGGAACGGCGTGGCGATGTTGATCGCCGAAATGATCTGGTTCTTCTGGTACTGCTCCTGGAGCAGCGCGTCCCAGTTGGTGTTATTGGCTACAAAACTCATGAGTCCTCATCCGCGCGAGAGTCGCGCGTGGTTGTGGTTAGTATTTGTCCCGCATGTAGGCCACGAAATCGTCGTCGTTGGTCGGCGTGCCTTTCCCGCCCGGCGCCGCGACGACCCCCGCGTTCGGCTTGACCTTGAGGCCCGCCGTCCGCCGATCCTTGGCCTTGTTCTTCGCATAGTCCTTCGTCGCTTCCCGTCGCACGGCCCTGGTCGAGCGCTCCCACACCGCTGCTTTCTCCTCGGCGATCTTCCGAATATCGTCCTCCGTGATATCCAGATGCCCCAAGGCCAACCGCGCCGCGATCGCATCTTCAACGCCCGCCTGAAACGGCACCCCTGCGGCGCGCGCGGCACGAATCCCCGCCTGCGTGATCGCGTCAATCCGTCGCGCTTCCGTATCCGCCTTGACCGCCACGGACTGCTCGGTCGTGACGGCCGTTTCCCGCGCCCGTTTCACACTTTCCTGATGCGCGGAGGCCGCGGCACCCGGCGTCCCGTCCAACTGATCCATCTTGTCGAGTTGGTCGAGCTTCGCGTTGATCTTCTCGGCCAACGTCGGGTCTTTCAGTATCTTCTCCACGATCACATCGGCGGGCCGTTCGCCGAGCAACCGCATTTCGGCGCGGAGACTGACCGTGTCCTTGAACTGCTCACGATCCGCCTGCCGCGCTTTCGTAAAGCCAGCCTGCAACTCCTTCACCTTCTGCTCGAGCAAGGGCCGAAACTCTTCCGGTACCCCTTCAAGCAGCTTGGTCGAGGAGACGCCTTGGGCTTCGAGCGCGTCGGTGAACGTTTTCTTGTCGGTCGCGCGCTGCGTCTCAGAATCCGCGTCGGGATGTTCTGGATCAGCCGCACCGTCGCCTGCATCCTCGTCCTCGAGGTCGTCCGGGTCAGACTCGGAGTCCAGCGCGTCGGCTGGGTGTTCCTCGCCCTCATCGTCCGGTGTCTCGTCAACGGGCTGTGTTTCTGCTTTCGGTTCCTTCTTCACATCATTCGCGGTGTCCTTCTTCGGCTCCTTGACCGCCGCTTTCTTGGGCAGATCGGACGGCGTGTCCTCTGCCGTCGAACTCCCGTCACCACCAGCGCCGCGCGCAACGAAGTCCTTGATGAAGGCTTCATCCTCGCGGTCGGCGATCACATCCAGTCCTACCGTTTCCAGTGCGTCAGACATTTGGAGTCCTCGAGGGGTGTTCCAAGGGGGTTACTGATTGACCGAGTGCAGGTCCGACGCGGCCAGCGCCGGTTGCGTGTTCGGTGCGGAGATGCCGGAGGGGCCAGCACTGTTCGCTTGACCCCCTTGTAGCAACTGCAATGGCGGCGGAGCGACCGATTCCATCGGAGACCCTGCGGGACCGGCAGGAACATTAGCCGTCTCGGCATCGCCACCTTCACTGCCCGGTCCTGGTGGCTGTGCCTGCGGCTGACCGGGTTGCGGCGGTTGAGCCGCAGCGGCGATCTGCCCCGCGATCTCGTCGACCGCTTGCACCGTCTCTTTCATATGCTGGATGAACGCGAGTTGCGCCGGCATCGACCACCGGAGGAACCGTGCATAGTCCCGTTTCATGAACCGGAAATGCCCGTCCAAGTGGATCGGGTGCGCCTGCCAGAACGCGATCTGCGGCAACGTCTCCACGCCTTTCGCGGGATCGTACGCCTCAAACATCGCATGTTCGCGTTCGATTTCGACCAAGTTCGGATCTTCGTCCGTGTCGAACGTTTGCAATCCCGACCCTGACGTATCCAAGAACTCGGCGAACCGCTCCTGATCCACCGATCCGTCCGGCTTCGTGACCAGCCCCGGAAACTGGCTCAGGATCGACATCTTCGTATCCAGCTGCGCGGTCTTGCTCCATGGGAAC
>CAWFZI010000003.1:0-35660 GCA_963820295.1 uncultured Acidobacteriaceae bacterium
ACAGAATGGCCGCAGATGTCTTTAGACTAGTCATGGCTGGCTCCTTCCGAGCCGGCGATCTGCCCCTCTATTCCGGGTGGCTTCTCCCTCTTGTCACCGCCGATCCAGTTACCGAAACGCTCGACGACGTCGAAGCTCACCGGGATGAAGAAAGATGGCCAGGAACGACGCCGCCAACATTCCGCCGATCACGACCGTGCCTAGCACCTGTCGAGAGATGCCGCCTGCACCGCTTGCGGTCCACAGGGGAACGCAGCCAAGAATGAAAGCGAAGGACGTCATCAGGATGGGTCGCAATCGGAGCTTGGCGCCGGTCAGGGCGGCATCGATCAGGGTTGCACCCTTGTCGTATTCCATCTTGGCGAATTCGACGATCAGGATGGCGTTCTTCGCCGAAAGGCCGATCAACATGACCAGGCCGATCTGGGCATAAACGTTGTTATCCAACCGGCGAAAATAGAGCGCGACAAACGCTCCGAATACGGCGATGGGCACTCCCAAAAGCACGCTGAACGGAAGCGTCCAGCTCTCGTACTGCGCTGCCATGATGAGGAAGACAATAAAGAATGCCAATCCGAAGATCGTGGATGGGCGAGACACCTTGCGCGGCTTTAACCTCCTGGTAGGACATTCCCATGTAGTCGTAGCCCATCTGGGTCGGCATCGACTTACGGAAGACGTCCTCCAGCGCAGCAATGGCCTGGCCGGAGCTATATCCCGGCGCAGCCGAGGCATTGATCTGCACGCAGTTAAACAGGTTGTAGCGCATAACGAATTCCGCTCCGCTGCGCGGATAGGTGCTCGTCAATGTGCTCAGCGGAATCATCTCGTTCGCAGCGTTCCTGACGTAGAACTTGCCGAGGTTTTCCGCCTTGGTGCGGTAGTCGCCGTCGGCCTGCACGTACACCTGCCACTGCAAACCGAAGCGGTTGAAGTAGTTCACTAGCGATCCGCCCATAAACGTCTGCACGGTTTGGTACAGATTACTCAGGTCGATCTGCTCGGTCATCGCCTTGGCGTTGTCGACTTTGACTCCCACTTGGGGAATGCCGAAGAGGGCAGTGGTCATGACGCCCGCAAGCTCGGGCCGTTTGCGCGCCTCAGCCATAAACAGTTGTGTCTGCTTCCCCAGAAAGTCGATGCCGCTGCCCGACCGGTCTTCCAGGACAAACGTGACTCCGCCGGACGTTCCTACGCCCGGAATTGCCGGAGGCGGAAACGAGAACGCAATGCCGGACGGCATTTGGAGAGGGCGCTGCTGCAGGTGGGCCTTAATTCCGTTGTAACTCGTCTCTGGGGTCTTTCGTTCTTCCCATGGTTTGAGGGAGACGAAGAAGAACGAACTGTAGGTGGCATTCACGCCGCTCAACATGCTGTAGCCCATGACCGAGCTGACTTTGCCGACTCCGGGCGTCTCCAGAATGGCCTTTTCCACCACTCGGGCAGCTTCCGAAGAACGTTGCAGCGACGAGGCGGGCGGCAATTGCAGGCCTGCATAGAGATAGCCTTGGTCTTCGTCAGGCAAAAAGCTTCCCGGCACCTTCTTGCCGAAGAATCCGGCTGCGAAGGTCAACAAACCCAGAAGCAGGAATGCGAATCCCGCCTTGTGGATCAAGTGCTTGCACCAATTCGTATACCCATCGGTAGCGGCGCCAAATACCCGATTGAACCAACCGAAGAACATGCCCAGTGGACCGCGTGATTGCTTCTTCGGGCGCAGCAGCATGGCCGACAGTGCGGGGCTGAGCGTCAACGCGTTGAAGGCCGAGAACAGCACGGAGATAGCGATGGTGACAGCAAACTGCTTGTACAGCTGTCCGGTGATGCCGGGAACGAAAGCCGTCGGAATGAACACCGCCGCCAGAATGAGGGCGATCGCGATCACCGGGCCTGAGACTTCCTCCATCGCCTTGACGGTCGCGTCGTGCGGCGTCATTCCGTGCTCGATGTGGTGTTCTACCGCCTCAACCACCACGATGGCGTCGTCCACGACCAGTCCGATGGCAAGCACGAGTCCAAACAATGAGAGGGTGTTAATGGAGAAGCCAAGCATCGGGAACACAACAAAGGTTCCAATCAACGAAACCGGGACAGCAAGCAATGGAATCAAGGTGGCGCGCCAGCCCTGAAGGAATATGAAGACCACGATGATGACAAGGACTATGGCCTCTCCGAGGGTCTTGTAAATCTCGTGGATGCCTTCACTCACTGCCAGTGTCGTATCAAGAGCGACGTCGTAGTCGAGTCCCTGCGGGAATCGTCCCTTGGCCTCTTTCATCATCTTGAGGATGGCTGCCCGTGACGCGAGGGCGTTGCTGCCGGGTGTGTTGTAAATTGCGATCAGGGCCGCCGGTCCGGTGGGCGCAGCAGGCTTTCCCTCTTCGGGCGCTTTCCCCAATCTGGCGTTATACGAGTAGTACTGCGAGCCCATTTCTACCCGCGCGACGTCCTTCAAGCGCAGAATGGAACCGTCAGCCTGAGCGCGAACCACGATCTCGTCAAAGTCCGCAGCAGTCGGTAGTCGCCCAGGGGCGCGCACGTTATAGGTGAATTGCTGGCCGTTGGGAACCGGCTCGCCGCCGATCTGGCCGGCGGGATTGACCTTGTTTTGTGCCTTGACCGCATTCGTAATGTCAGTGACCGTCACTCCCAGGTTCGCCAGCTTGTCCGGATTCACCCAGATGCGCATAGCATAGGGCCCGGCGCCGAATATCTGGACTTGTCCAACGCCCGGCAGCCGGGTCAGGGCATATTGCAAGTTGATGGTGGCGTAGTTCGCCAGGAATATGTTGTCGTACGTCCCACCAGGCGAGTACAGGTCTAGCAGCATGAAAGGCGCTGTCGTGCCCGGTTGCACGATTACTCCCTGCTGGGTCACCTCGGCTGGCAGTTGCGAATTGGCCTGTCCCTGCCGCATCTGCGCCAGAATCTGATCGGTATTGATATCGGTCCCGAGCTGGAAATCGACGTACAGCGTCATTCCGCCGCCGGAGCTGGCGCTCAGCGAGTACATGTAGTTCATGCCGCTGACGCCCGACATCTGCTGCTCGATCGGCGTCGCCACTGACTCCGCAATGGTTTGGGCGTCGGCGCCCGGGTAAGTGGCTTTCACCTGAATCATCGGGTCGGCGATGTTGGGAAACTGCGCGGTAGGCAGGCTGAGAATCGAGACCACGCCGACCAGTACCATCAGGATGGCAATCACAATCGCGACAATTGGCCGATTGATAAAAAATTTCGACATGGTCAGTTGCTCCCTGCCGCAGACGCTTCCGCCACGTAGGGCTTGGGACTGACCGGAATTCCTTCCTTCACCAACTGAGGTGCCGCCGCTGCAAATTGCTGTACTTTCAGGATGCCTTCAACCACGACCCGTTCGCCGGGTTTCAAGCCATCCGTGATGATCCAGTTCGTGCCGACCCTGTCTCCCACTTTTACCGGCCGGAACATGGCCTTGTTCTCGGGCGTCACCACGATCACCTGGTACAACGACTGCACTTCGATCACTGCCGGCTGAGGTACCAGCAGAGCGTTTCGATTGTCGCTGGTCTGGATGCGTACCCGTCCGAAGCCACCGGGCCGCAAGATGGCATCCGGGTTCGGAAACTCGGCCGTGATCTGAATGGTTCCCGTGCCGGCTGCAACCTGCCGGTTCACCTGGTTGACCTTCCCACTGTGCGGATAGTCTTCTCCGTCCGCCTGGATGTACCGCACCGTTACGTTGCCGGGTTTCCCGCCGCGGATTAACTCCGAAATCTTGGCCGCAGCTCCCCAGGTAGTCTTTCTCGCTGATGTTGAAGTACGCCCAGATCGGGTTTACTTGCGAGATCGTGGCCATCTTGGTTGAGGTTCCCACCAGATCGCCGATCTGCGACTTGGCATCGCCCGCGATTCCGTCAATGGGGGAATAGACCTTAGTCCAGGCCAGGTTCAGCTCCGCATTTTGCAGGGCGGCCTTCTGGGCGAGAACTTCCGCCTTCGCTGCGGCTTGGTTGGAGAGATCGGTATCAAGCTGCTTCTGTGGTATTGCATTTTGTGCGGCCAACGGGGTGTCGCGGTCGACGTTCGTGGTCGCCTCCGACAGCTTTGCCTGCGCCACGGCCACCTGTGCTTTGGCCTGTTCAACCGCCGCCTGGTACTGACGCGGATCCAGCTCGAACAGAAGCTGCCCCGTCTTGACGAAGTAGCCGTTCTGATATGCCTGTTTGAGCAGATAACCCTGTACCTTTGGCGTAATGTCCGCGTTCACCGGCCCGTTGAGTTGCGCCACCCATTCCTGGAAAATCGGTACGTCCTGCTGCACGACCTCTGACACCAGCACCTCGGGAGGCGCCGCTTGCGGCTTCTCTTCTTTCTTCTCACACGCCACCAGCGACAACAGGGCTAACAAACCAGTACCGAGGGCCGTATTCCGTCGATTACGCCAACGCCGCGAAACGGATGGTTTTCGGGGACTTGTATTTCGCTGACTTAAGCTGACGAGAAGCGGAGATTGGGATCGCATTGACACACTCCTAGGCGTTATCAAGCAGTCTTGCCGAACAAAATTAACGTGGCAAGAAGTATACCGCCTTGGATTAGCACCTGCGATTTGGCGACCGAAACGCCTTGCACCAAATGCAAGGTAGAGGACCACTACCAGCTATTGCTGACTCGTAAATTGCTGTGGCGGAGCGGTCGGCGCCGGCTTGGGATCATTCGTTGCACCGGGCGGCCGCGCCGCCGGAGTCTGCGGCGGCTGGTTTTGCAGCACGAAGAACGTGCCGCTTGGAAGCTTCACATTTGAGTTGGCCGAGAACAAATAGGCAATTCCATCCTTGTCACGAACAATTCGCAGGTCCTTGATGGGTTGAGTTTTTGTGCCAGCAGCCTGCGGCGAAACCTCTTTCGCATCCTGAGGCATCCTGGTTGACGATGAATTGTCGATACCATCGTGCACTGCCGCTCGAGCGCTTTCACGGCCGACTCGCCGGGAATTGGAGTTGGTCATCGCCTCTGTGTTCTGCGAGTTGAGTTGGTTTACAGAAATCGCGAGCTGGCGCGTGATGAAAGCATGCAGTGGAATGCTTGCCTCTTTCCACTCGGCCCGCTCCACCAGCAAGACCAGCCACGATGGCTTGTCGGCTTGCTGGGGCGCAGCCCCCACGATTCGGCCAGTCAATTTTGCGTTGGCAGGCATCACTACGCCTTTGGCTATCAGTTGAGCTTCGAGGGTCCTAAACTCAACCGGATCGCCCCGATGAGCATTTTCGGCCTTCACCGTGGTCTTGAGTTCTGCAGGAATCGAGACCTCGCCAACGGTTGGCGGCCCAGATACGTTCCTCTGTACCTGCGCCTGCGCCATCACAGTAGAAATCACGAGGAGTAGTCCATAGCCCCTTAGCATGTGCCACCCAACTAATTAGCAAGAGATTAGTACAGCCGGGCCGCAGCGTAAAGAGATAAGACCACTTTCTGCGAGCGAAATCTGGTCGCGATCTGCGGCACTGCGTTGACTTGACAGTCCTTCGCAAGCCGTTTTACTGTTAGCGCCCACTGGGAGTGAGGCGGAAATGTCTTTGTCAGCCGTTGCCGAAGTTGACGACGAGTTCGAATCGACTGGCAAGTCCGCGGGCCCTTGCGTCATGGTCGTCTTCGGCGCCACCGGCGACCTGACCATGCGCAAGCTCGTCCCCGCCCTGTACAACCTGCAAAAGGCCCACCTCCTACCACAGGAATTCGCTGTTCTTGGCGTCGCCATCGACGACTTGAGCCTCGAGGACTTCCGCAAGAAAGCGACTCGCTTCCTGCAGGCGGAAGACCATGGGGTCGAGGCCTGGGAGCGCTTTCAACAGTCGCTCCACTACCTGCGCGGAGACTTCGGAGACCCGGCCACTTACGCGAAGCTAGCTGAGGTGCTGGAGGGTCTCGACGAACAGTACCGCACCGGCGGAAATTATCTTTTCTACATGGCCACGGCCCCCAAGTTCTTTTGCGAGATCGTTCAGCAACTCGGCCTGTCTGGCCTCTCCAAACAGGACAATGGCCGCTGGCGCCGGGTGGTCATCGAAAAGCCCTTCGGACAAGACCTGGAGTCTGCGATGGCCCTCAACCAGAACATCAAGGCCGTGCTCGCGGAAAACCAGATCTACCGCATCGACCACTATCTCGGCAAAGAAACCGTGCAGAACATCATGGTGTTCCGCTTCGGCAACGGAATCTTCGAGCCGATCTGGAACCGGCGTTACATCGACCACGTCGCCATCACCAATGCTGAAACCGTGGGCGTCGAACTGCGCGGCGGCTACTTCGACAGCGCCGGCACTCTGCGCGACATGGTACCCAACCACATGATGCAGCTAATCAGTCTCACGGCCATGGAGCCTCCCGCGTCATTCAGCGCCGACGCCGTGCGCGACGAGCAGGCCAAGGTACTCAACGCCATCCAGCCGCTCAGCTCCGAAGATGTGTTACACCAGGCAGTCCGCGGACAGTATGGGGCAGGCACGATGGCGAATGAAAAGATGCAGGCATACCGCGCCGAGCCCGGCGTCTCTACCGACTCGAAAACCGAAACTTTCGTTGCCATGAAGTTGAACATCGACAATTGGCGATGGGCCGGTGTTCCCTTCTATCTGCGCACCGGCAAGCGTATGGCAAAGCGGCATACTGAAATCACAATTCAGTTCAAACGTGCGCCGTTTCAACTATTTCGTCAGACTCCGGTCCACAAACTTCAGACTAACCGCCTGGTGATTCAAATTCAGCCCGACGAAGGCATGTCTCTCGGTTTTGGCGCCAAGATCCCCGGCCCTCAGCTTCGTCTCGGTTCGGTTGAAATGAGCTTTGAATACTCGAAGTATTTTGGTACTGATCCTTACACCGGCTATGAGGTCTTGCTCTACGACTGTATGATCGGCGACGCAACCTTGTTTCAGCGTGCCGACATGGTGGAAGCAGGCTGGAGAATTCTCGACCCGGTCATTGATGTATGGAGAGCGCTGCCGACCCGCAATTTCCCCAACTACGCCGCTGGTTCCTGGGGTCCCAAGGAATCGGATGACCTCATGGAACGCGACGGCCGGCACTGGAGGAAAATCGAATGATTCTGGCGGGCGATATCGGCGGTACCAATGCTCGACTGGCGGCCTTTGAGACCGAAGGCAATCGTCTGCAATGCGTCGTGGAGAAAGTCTATCCCAGTAAAGAGCACAACGGACTGCCCGAGATTGTTTCCCACTTCGTGAAGACCGAAGGCATTCCGGCGCAGTCTGCCTGCTTTGGAGTCGCTGGCCCAGTCCGTGGCGGCCGCAGCAAGATCTCCAACCTGCCGTGGGTGATCGACTCGCACGAACTTGCGACGCAACTCCGGCTTCGCACCGTCGGCCTGATCAATGACCTCGAGGCCTTCGCCTATGGCATCGACGCCCTGGACTCCAAGGACTTCGTAACGATCAGCGAGGGTTCGGGTGATGCCGAGGGCAACATGGCGGTAGTCTCCGCCGGCTCCGGTCTGGGAGAAGCCGGACTCTACTGGGACGGATTTCGTCACCACCCATTCGCGTGCGAAGGGGGACACACCGAATTCGCGCCCAAGAACGATCTCGAAGTTGAACTACTCCAGTACCTGATGAAGAAGTACGGACATCAGCACGTGAGCAACGAAAGGATCCTTTCCGGACCCGGCGTCAGGAATGTCTATGAGTTTCTGAGGGACACTTCCAAAGAAGAAGAACCCGCCTGGTTGACGGAACAGTTGGCCTCGGCCCGCGACGTTCCCGCCTTGATCTCGGAATTGGCCCTCACCAAGAAGGTCCCCATCTGCGACCGAACGTTGTCGATTTTCGTCAGCGTCTTCGGCTCCGAAGCTGGAAACTGCGCCCTGAAATTCATGGGAACCGGCGGCATCTACGTGGCAGGGATCGCGGGCAAGATTGTCCCCAAGATGAAAGAACCGACCTTCATGGAGTCCTTTCTCGACAAAGGCCGCATGAAATCGCTGCTGGAGGGCATACCGATCAAGATTGTGCTCAACGATGATGCTGGACTCATCGGCGCAGCCAGATTCACACTGGTGCAGAAAGCCTTCCGCCAGTAGCTCGGATTAGCGCGCCGCCTTGACTGAACGGCGAGCAAATTCCACCGGAGCGGTATCTTCGTCCTCCAAGCCGATCGTCTCTTCCCGGCTGATCGAAGGAACAGTCTGCAGCAATCGCACACAACGGTTCCACCGCAACACAGCTTCTTCGTTGTCGTTGGGCTTGATTTTCTCCGCTGCCTCGAAGTGCTTCATTGCTTCCTCGAACAACGGCACCCACACATGCGAAGGCCGTCCGGCTCGCGACTGCGCCTTGGCACGACGCTCACACAGAATCCCGAGATAATACTCTTGCTTGTAGGGATCGGTGAGACGCCGGAATGTGGCCTCGACTTCCGCGTAGCGGTCCGATGCCACCCCGCGGAACTGGTCCGTGACCGCCAGTCCTAACAACCTCAGCGCTGCCTGGTTTTCCGCATCGGCACTCAAGATGTCCTGGCAGATGGATTCCGATTCTTCAGGTTCGTTGAGGTATCGATAGAGTTGCGCCTTGAACAGCGCCCCGTCGATGCCGCTTTGCGCAATTGTCTTCAGCTTGTATTCCACTGGGTTCTCCTAACCTGGCCCGTGCCTGCTACTTGTCATCGGAAAAACGAATGCCACTCGAACAGTCTCCTCGATGCCGCGCTAAGCGATGGTCCACAGCAGATAACCTGCTATCACCGTTCCGACCACAGCGCCTCCGTAACAAAGAGTAAAAATAACTTCGTTTAAGTGCTTGACCCGGAGACCGTCGTAAAGCGTGTAACGAAAGCGATGCGCCCAGTGAAACAGTGATAGCGAACACAGCACAAACAAATACAGCCGTACCAGGGGTTGGCTGACGAGCGCCATCAAAGTGCCATAACTCGGAGCCGAGAGCCAACCCAACGGAAACGCTACTCCAAATAGAAACAGTTGAACGGGGATGAGCAATGCCGCAACGACTCCGCCAGCGCTGAACAGCACCCAGAAGAACGCTTCGTTGGATTGTTTAGCCATCCTTACCTCACGTTGGCGGTCACCGCGTGATCATCCAGCCTACGAACACCGATATTGCTACCCACATGACATAGCTGGGAGCCGCCACCAGAAACCCCGGCACGCGTTTCCCGCCCAGGCGAACCGGAATGGCACTTGGCGCCAGGTTGAACCAGGTGATCGCGTGAAACATAACGAACGGCAATGCGACCACGTTGAGAGCAATGACGAAGGGAGACTCCATGAACGACTGAAAATCAAGGTATGCTTGCGGTCCGTTTTTGAGCGCCGCCAACTGGAACAGCGTTTCGACCACGAAGAGCGCCACGAAGACGCTGCTCAGTTCCCGCAGTATGAACTTAAGATATTGCCGCTGGCCCAGCCACCAGTACACCGACACACGCTGCCTGTACCATCGCGGATGAAATTCCGTGTACCGTGTCGCTGCGCTAATCGTTTCCGGTTTCGCTGCTGACATTTTTCGTCTCTTCACCTCTCGGCATCACAAACGACTTCAGCCATTCGAGCACCGCTGTCAATTTGTATTGCTGAATCGCTCCGGCCGGATCCACATGCTTGGGGCAAACTCGCGTACATTCGCCAACAAACGTGCAGCCCCAAATACCATCGGGATGGGCCAGCTCATCGATTCGTTCCGCCGAGCCCTGGTCACGTGAGTCCATGTTGTAGCGCTGAGCAAGCGCTAATGCCGCCGGACCCACAAATGTCGGATCCAGCCCGACCACGGGACACGCCGCATAACACAACGTGCAATTGATGCACATGCTGAACTGCTTGAAGCGATCCAACTGTGTCGGCGTTTGCAGAAATTCGCCTTGCGAAAGCGGTGGTTGGTTGGGATGAATCAGCCATGGCTTCACCTTCTTCAGCTTCGCCAGGAAATCGCTCAACTCCGTAACCAGATCGCGGACCACCGGAAAGTAGCGCAACGGCTCAACTCGAATCTTGCTTCCCTTTTGCGCATAGTCGGTGAGAAACGTAGCGCATGTGAGCTTGGGCTCGCCGTTCACCATCATGCCGCAACTGCCGCAGATTCCCATGCGGCACGACCACCGATAAGTGAGGGTGCCGTCGGTGGTGTCCTTGATGTGATTCAGGGCGTCGAGCACCACCCACTCCTTGTGCACGGGCACTTCGTAGCTCTGGAAGTGCGGCTCCGAATCTCGCTCGGGTGAGTAGCGCGCAATCTCGAGAATGATGGTTTCCGCCATGTCAGTCGGCTCTGCCTAATGCTCCTGCCTCTGCGTCGATGTCTGCTGCCCGTAAACTCGTTCCCCTGGAGGCCAGCGTGTGATCGTCACCGGCTTGTACTCAACCCGCGAAGACCCGTCGGAGTTGCGATAGTTCAACGAATGCGCAAGAAACTTTTCGTCATCCCTGGCCGGATAATCGGTGCGCTGATGCGCTCCGCGCGACTCTGTTCGATGCAGCGCACATTCCACGATCGACTCCGCCACATCCAGCATGAACCCAAGCTCCAATGCTGATTCCAGCTCAGTGTTAAAGGTGTGGCTGTGGTCGTCGAGATTGATGTCTTTGTAGCGCTCTTGCAACTCGCGCAACTTCGCCGCCCCTTCCGTGAGCAGCGATTGCTCGCGATAAATCCCCGCACTTTTTTCCACGGTTGATTGCATCTCGTTTCGGATGGCCGCAATCCGCTGTTTACCGCCGGTCCTATTCAGGAACTGCGACTCGAGCCTTTGGCGTTCGTCATTGGCCAGCGCCATGGTCTTTCCATTCGGCGCGGGCTGCTGCGATGCGTATTGGGCCGCCGCTGTGCCCGCGCGCGCGCCAAACACCAAGCACTCTGGAAGTGAATTCGATCCCAACCGGTTCGCGCCGTTGATGCTCACACACGCGACTTCGCCCGCCGCAAACAGTCCCGCGAGAGGTGTAGCGCCGTTGATGTCGGTACTCACTCCGCCCATCATGTAATGCACCACTGGCCTCACCGGAATCAGTTCCTTGACCGGATCGACATTCTGATACTTCAAGCAAAGCTCCCGAACGAACGGCAGTCGGGCGTCGATCAGTTTCTCTCCCAGATGACGCAGGTCAAGATGAACCACCGATCCGTACGGCGTCTGAATCGTCCGGCCTTTCTGGTCTTCCTTGACGAAAGCCTGCGACAGCCGATCACGAGGGCCCAGTTCCATGCAACGCAGCACCGGCTCAGCCTCTGGCGTCCCCAGGTTGTAGTCCTGCAGATAGCGGTAGCCGTCTTTGTTCAGCATGTAGCCGCCCTCGGCCCGCGCAGCCTCGGTGATCAGAATCCCGGTGAATGGCAAGCCAGTCGGGTGGTACTGCAGAAACTCCATGTCCTTGAGTGGAGCGCCCGCCCGATACGCCAATGCCATGCCATCACCGTTCTTGATGTTGGCATTCGTGGTGAAAGGAAATATCCGGCCGCAGCCGCCGGTGCACAGAATCACGGCTTTGGCGGTGATCGCCTGAATTTTCCCCGACATCAGTTCGATAGCGACTACGCCCTGTACGCGCCCATCGTCCACCAGCAACTTGGTGACGAACCATTCGTCGTAGCGCGTGATTGGGTCGAATTTCAGCGTGGTCTGAAACAGCGTATGCAGCATGTGGAAGCCGGTCTTATCTGCGGCAAACCACGTGCGCCGCTTCTTCATGCCCCCAAATGCGCGCACGGCGATGTGGCCATCTGGCTCGCGGTTCCACGGACATCCCCATCGCTCCAATTGCAGCAGTTCCTGCGGAGCTTCCTTCACGAAGGCCTCGACGGCGTCCTGGTCGCTCATCCAATCGCCGCCGGAAATCGTGTCGTAGGCGTGTTCGTCCACGCTGTCATCCGGTTTCGCCACGCCCGCAGCTCCGCCTTCCGCGGACACCGTGTGGCTGCGCATCGGGTATACCTTGGAGACGACTGCGATGCTGAGTTTGGGATTGACCTCGGCGGCCGCGATGGCGGCGCGTAAGCCCGCGCCTCCCCCACCCACCAGAAGAACATCATGCGACGAGATCTCCATCGATCCCCACCAGCGCACGCACTCTGTGTGCGGACGCTACCACCAGGGCCTGAGTGTCGGCCATTCTCCACTAACGGCCGCGCGAAATCAAATGGAAACTGCGACGGAGCAGAAAAGCAGGCTTTCGGCTAGGACTTCCCCCGAAACAGGAACACCAATTCAATCAGCAGGATGATAACGACCATCAGCTCCAAAATGAATCCTCGGCTCTGATGAAATTCCTCGATTAGGAAGTGGTAGAGGCCATCGGCGGTCTTGAGCTTCTCGTTAACTAGATTTTTGTACTCCGGAACGCCGACCTTGGTTGCGGCCAGCCGATACAACCTCGCCGAGAACATGTCACTGACAAACTTGATGGCCGTATCGGCCCGTTCCACCAGTTCCGTTACTTCGACCGTCACCGTGGTAAGGTGTGAGGCTTCTCGGCGCCTCTGCCAGCGCTTCAAAGGCCCAGCACGATGCTTCAGCGACTCGTACACCGCGGCCAGTTCCCGTGTCAGCAGCTCGTCGTAGTGACGAAACTCAAGCAGCTGCGAATTGACGTACTCAAGAATCTGCACGGAAGTCGCGGCGCCGGCGGGAGTGTCATAGATCAGGGAGGCGTTCCACCCAATCACGATGAGGTCTCTCGGATAGTACGAAAGCGCCGCATTCAGAGAATCATCTTTTTCGGATTGCGCCAACTCCGCATGTTCGCCTCGCACGATCTGGGCAATCTCCGATCCGTAGTCGCGAAGCAGGTCGGTGCCGAAGGGCTGTCCCTCAACCTGGCTGAGCAGAAACACGTAGTAGTCTTCTCCCAGCCATTGGCTGTAGGGGCGAACCATTGCGGGCGCAATGCGCTCGATGCGGCTGCGCACAATCTTCTCCGCCTGTTGTTCAAGTTCAGCGCTGGGGACCCACCGCGCTGCGAGGTTCGACAGCGATTCCCAGTCGCCTTCGAACGGAAGGCTCATCAATACGCTGATCACGCCGTAGTCGTAATACTTGATCTGGGGATGGACCGTCTCCCCGCTGCTCAGCACGACGGGATCAAGGGCCTCGACTACCGGAGGGTTCTCGAACCTTACATACTCCGGAGTGGCGTGCTTGAAGCTCGGTTCGGTGCGGCGCGCGCCGAGGATCTCGCGCAGTTGCTCGAGCCTAATCTCCTCGCACACGTCGTGGAGTATCACGCCTAAGACAGACCCTCTCAGTTTCTGCGCCTGCGTCCCGCTTGTCATGGCTCTACCTTAGACTGACGTACGGCCAACGATTGCTGGCTATACCACTTATGATCCTCATGGTAGGGTACACATATCCGCTACAGTAAGGAATCTAAAGACTACAGCGAAAAAACCGAGCGTTCTTCTGCACACAAATGCAAAGTTTCACGGTCCCAGCAAATTGGGAGGGAGGGTTTCGCACTTACTGCCGATCCGCCATGTCGTTATCCCGAGTGACCTTATTTACCGATCGCGTCGTCACACTCGGGAAGCTAATTGATAGCTCGTCATGGGCCAGACTCTGGCGACGGGCGGCGGTGACGAGCAGTCCATCCCAAATGTGCAGCCATGTGCGGCCAGAGTAGTAGAATCCGCCAATGGTGTTGGCATGAACAATATTGAGAGCTTCACGCAAGACATCCGATTCGGGTTGCGATCGATGCGCAAAAACCCGGGCTTCGCCCTGATTTGCGTGCTTTCGTTGGCCTTGGGCATCGGCGCAAACACGACGATTTTCACTGTGGTAAACGCTATTCTCTTGAATCCTCTACCGGTCGCCGACATCTCGCGCCTGGTGGAGATCGATACCGTCGACAGCAAAACCAAGGTGACGCAAGCGAACGCCACCAAGCTGGGCATGTCGTATCCCAATTGTCAGGACTACCAACGGCAGAACCAGGTTTTCACGGGGATTTCGTGCATTGCCTTTAGCACACTGACCTGGAGTGGACAGGCAGAACCAAGACAAGTTGCGGGGCAATTGGTGAGTGCGAATTATTTCGACGTCTTGGGTGTTACACCGTCACTGGGACGCTTCTTTCTGCCCGACGAAGACACCAAACCCGGGGGCAATAATGTCGTCATCGTCAGCCACGCGCTCTGGACCAACAAACTGGGTTCGGACCCCAGCGTCGTCGGTCAAACCCTGACGCTCAATGCCGTGCCATATACCGTTATCGGGGTGGCGCCCAAAGGATTCAAAGGGACGTTCACCATCGGTCCGGCGGAGGCCGTCTGGATTCCGGTCAGCATGTACGGACAGGCGCTTGCGGGTTTTTTCAAAGACAATTTCAATGAACGCAGGTTTCTGGACATGCTCGTGTTCGGGCGCCTGAAGCCAGGAGTGAGTCTCGGACAAGCAGAAGGGGAGCTCAGGACGATCGCGTCACGGCTGGAGCGCGATTACCCTAAGGAAAACGGTGGCCGCAGCGTTGCAGTATCGCCGCTTGCAGACGGGGCAGTCGGTGTGAATCAGCACGGTCAGTTTGTAGTGGCTGGCGCGCTCATGATGGGAGTGGTCGGGCTGATCCTACTGATCGCCTGCGTGAACCTGGCCAATCTACTGTTGGCGCGGGCAGCGCGGCGTCAGCGTGAAATCAGCATTCGGACCGCGGTAGGCGCGAGCCGTATGCGGCTGCTTCGCCAACTCCTGACGGAGAGCGTGGCTTTATCTCTTATCGGAGGAGTGGTGGGGTTAGCGCTGGCATTCGCTGGCCGGCAACTCTTATGGGCCAATCGGCCGCCGTTCATTGAGAGAACTGATCTCGATCTTTCCCTCGATTCGCACGTTCTGCTGTTTACTTTTGCACTGGCGCTGCTGACTGGCATTCTTTTTGGTCTGGCTCCTGCAATCACAGCTTCGAGAACTGATTTGGCGGGCACGCTGAACGCGGGAGGCCGAAGCGGGAGTGCCACCTGGACGCGAGGCAAGCTGCGCAGCATACTGGTGATCTCGGAAGTGGCTCTTGCACTCATCACACTGGTGGGAGCAGGGCTATTCATTCGAAGTATGCGTAATGCGCAGATGATCGATGTCGGTTTTGAATCGAAGCAGCTCTTGGTGATGGCGTTCGACCTGGGTTCTCTGCACTATGACGAAGTACATGGCCAGCAGTTTTACCGCGATTCTATCCAGCGTGCCACATACTTACCTATGGTCCAGGCAGCGGCGGTGGCATCCAACCCACCGTTAGGCGGGGGCTTCAGTCGCACGGTGTTTCCGGAAGGAAAGGACGAGGTCTCTGGGTTCCGAGGAACGTTGACGCAGCTCGACGACGTCTCACCCGGATATTTCGACACGCTGCGGATTCCCCTGAAGAAAGGGCGGGTCTTCACCGATCTTGACAAGAAAGACACGACGCCTGTCGTCGTGATAAACGAAGCAATGGCAGAACATTTTTGGCCCGACCAGGACGCAGTCGGAAAGCGCTTCCACTTTTTCGGTGAAACGCGACTGCTTGAGGTAGTAGGCGTGGTGAGGGATACGGTGATCAACCAGATTGGCGAAGATCCTCAGCCGCTGGCTTATCTGCCACTGAGTCAGGATTACGCCCCGGCGGCAACGATTCAAGTGCGCACATCAGGAGACCCGCAAGCGGCGGTTGCCACGGTGCGCAGCCAAATCCAGGCCCTCGATCGTAATCTCGCGATCACCAATGTTCAGACGATCGAGGAGGTGTTGAACCAGGGGCTGTGGGCGCCCCGCATGGCCGCATTGCTGCTCACGCTCTTCGGTGTGATCGCGCTGATGCTGGCCGGCATTGGTGTCTATGGCGTGCTCTCCTACTCGGTCACGCAACAGACGCGTGAGATTGGCATACGCATGGCACTGGGGGCGCGTCCCGCCGAAGTATTGCGCTGGGTTGTGGGCCAGGGCTTCCGCTTGGCCGCGGCCGGCTTACTGCTCGGCTTGATTGCGGGATTGATCTTAATGCGTTTTGTCGCCAGCTTATTGTTCGGCATCAGCCCTCACGATCCGATCACCTTCGGCGCGGTATTGTTAGTCTTGGGAATAGTGGCATTTCTGGCGTGTTATGTGCCAGCGAGAAGAGCCAGCAGGGTAGACCCCCTGGTAGCGCTACGCTACGAGTGAGGATCGTAGGACGAAGCTGTGTCGATGTATGAGGCCCTGTCGAAACTCGGGTGGCTCGAGGTGACATACGGTTAGACCGTCGGACGAATGACCCCTACGGCGGACAATGTCCGTGCCACTTCGTGATCGCCCTTGCCATGATGCTCTGCAGCGGCGCGGTGTGATGACTTCGGGGGAACGTCGACGCGAGCCCGTCTTCACGCGGTACTTCAGAGCCGCTACGCGGCTTCTTCCTACCCCTTTCCCATCCAGGTATTGAACGTCCAGAACAGGACCGCTGCCAGGCCGATCGACGCCGGCAGCGTCAGCACCCACGCCATCAGCAGATTGCGGATGGTTGACATCTGCAGGCCCGACTTGTTTGCCCACATGGTGCCGGCCACGCCCGACGACAGCACGTGCGTCGTACTCACCGGCAGTCCCATGTAGTCGGCCGCGCCGATCGTCATCATGGCGGTGATTTCGGCCGCTGCGCCCTGTCCGTAGGTCAGGTGGTCCTTGCCGATCTTCTCGCCGACGGTCACCACGATGCGCTTCCAGCCGACCATGGTGCCCAGGCCCAGCGCCAGCGCCACCGCAACCTTCACCCACGTCGGGATGAACTTGGTGGCCTTGTCGATGTGCTTCTTGTAGTTGTCCAGCACGGCCCAGTCCGCCGCCGAGATTTTGGCCGCGCCTCGACTTCTGCATCAGCCGCAGGGCTTCGCTGATCAGGTACATGTCGTTGCGGAAGTTGCGCACCTGGTCTTCGGGAACGTTCCCCAGTTCCTTAAAGTTCGCCGTTTCCGTTCCGACATCGTTGATCATGGTGCGCAGCGCCAGCATGGTGTTGGGCGTGAACTCCTTGGTGCGCACGTAGTTCCGTCACGTCGTCGCGCGGATCGCCGACCACCGCATTCGGGTTGACGTACTTGTCGAGCACGTTGGCCGCCTGTTGCGACACCGCGATGAAGTCCACCGAGTCCTGCGCGGTCATGGCGTGGTTCAGCGCGTAGGCGGTCGGCACCGTGCCGATCAGGATCAGCATGATCAGGCCCATGCCCTTCTGCCCGTCGTTCGAGCCGTGCGCGAAGCTCACGCCGGTGCAGGTCAGCACCAGCAGCGCGCGAATCCAGAACGGCGGCGGCGCATCGCCCTCGGGCGCCTTGTACAGCCGCGGGTCGTGGATGAACACCTTCGACAGCTGCAGCAGCAGGGCCGCCACCGCGAACCCGATGATCGGCGAGAACAGCAGCGACTTGCCGATCTTCAGCGCCTGGTCCCAATCCACGCCGCTGGTCGCGGTGCGCGCATTCATCAACTGGTTGGCAATGCCGACGCCGATGATCGAACCGATCAGGGTGTGCGAACTCGATGCCGGCAGCCCAAGCCACCACGTGCCCAGGTTCCAGATGATGGCTGCCGTCAGCAGGGCGAAGACCATCGCGAATCCCGCGCCGCTGCCCACCTGCAGAATCAACTCCACCGGCAGCAGCGAGACGATGGCGAAGGCCACCGCGCCGGAGGACAGCAGCACCCCCAAGAAGTTCCACATTCCCGACCATGCCACTGCTATGTGCGGATCGAGCGAGTGCGTGTAGATGACGGTCGCCACCGCGTTGGCTGTATCGTGGAAACCGTTGACGAATTCAAAGCCCAGCGCGACCAGCAACGCAATTCCCAGCAGCAGGAAAGCAGAGCTGGACGGATGATGAACGTGGCTTACGTCGGAGATCAGGTTGGAAAGCGCATAAACAATTCCGACCGAAAAAAGACCCAGAAAGATGAAGATCGCGACCTTATGCGGCCCCTTGTTGATCTTGTTGTGCACCGCGGCGGTAACCGGTGCAGATCGGAGGCGGAGTAGACAGCGGAGTCGCTGCAGTCGTCATGAACCTTCCTCTTAATTGCTAGGATTTGAAGGCGCGGGACACGTGCGCCTCGTGCGCGGTAGCCTACTATGCGCGGTGTGCCCCGCCATGATGAACGGGGTTTGAAGCACAGATGAATATCGCGTGACTGAGTGCTGGTTCCCTCGTAGCCAAAGACTTCGGGTTGCGCAACAGATTAATTTTGAGTGAAAGATGGCGCACAGCGATTGACCAGACACCGAGGCTGCCATACTATCCGACACCTATGGACAACGTCGAAGCTTGATGAACTGCAGCAAGCCTATAAGCAGGCAGTCGATCAGTGGGTAGCGGCCATTCGCGCGGAAGAAGCTCTGGCAACCCCTGACCATTCCGAGAGTTGCGATGGAGCAGTGGGACGCGGCCGGATTCACGGAGCAGGACGCGCAGACCAAAGCCAAAAAGGCACGAGACGAGTACAAGGACGCACTCCGGCAATCTTCATTACGGAATTTGAATCTGATGAGGCCCGACACACGAAGTGCGCCTTCACTGCACTTCTCCGTCGCACGACTCTCGGTAGCGAAACGCGAGAAGGGGTAATTATCCGGGTTCTGCTGTCGAATTCACCCGCTATTCACTTCAGGTTTATTAAGTCGTTAGCTCCGACGGTCATAATTACTTCAGTGCGAACATATATCACAGTGCCGTGGCAGGTCGTTACGAATGGCGATTCGCAATGAAGTATTAATCAGACCACCGAACCACCGATGTAAAACCAAGTTGGAGTTTGGGGATCTACCCTTCAGTCCTGGCGATGTCACTGCAGGCAGCGAGGACGAACTTCAAGCTGTGGTGATCGGCAATGCTGCCGCCTGTGACCTTCCAATCACAATTCGTGACTCCCGCTTCCTGAGAAACATTGCTCGTCGTAGTTCCAGTGGTGAAGCCCCCCGAAAAAACTATCTTGAACTGCAGGAGTTTCTGAGCGACTCCGAAGACAGTATGGGAGAATAGTTGGATTCGTTTTCCGGAACGGCGGTTGAGCCCGCACGCGCTGAATACCTTCCTCGCAGACTTGAAGATCGGCGAGCGCGGGCAGTTGAAGCGCCGCCGCTCAGACTCCGTGAAGTTCACGTTTGAACGAGGTGGGCAAACGTGGCTACGAATTCCCATCAGCTATGCATTGAAGCTGGCGCTGGCGGACCTGGTCGGAACACAGCCTCACATGCCGGATAGAATGAGGTTGGAGGCAAAGCGACTCCTGCGGCATTTCTCTAACGACAACACCTCGCCGGAGACTACTTCCTTTCACATCGTTGCACCGCAGCGGATGCAAGCTGGTCGGGAAACAGGTTGCGCGGGAGTCGGCCCGGCGCTTTCTGTTTACGTCGCTGCTGATGTCGTGGGCCAATCATAGCTTCGGACTTCTTGAAACGGGACAGCGGGCCTTGGTATATCACGCACCGCATCCGCCGGTCCGGCAGACTGAACTGGCATCCTCCATCTCCGATTCGTTCTACCGCGAGCTCTTCATGAGCCCGTGTCTATCGGGATGGGACGACGGCGAGGCGAAGGCCGACTACATGCACTTGTGTCACCAGGTACTGAGCCGAAGCCAGTTGAACGCGGTAGCCAAGTTGCGTGAGGCGGGCATCATTTCCAACAATCTCATCGTGTTACCGAGGTTGTCGAATGTCAGCCTCGCGAACAACGGAATTCACATCACCATGGGAAGTAACGCACTCTCGCAGGCGTTCGGGTCTTTGGAGCGTCCATGAAGCTGAGCGGGAAGAAAAGCGACTGGGCGATCTTGCAATCAAGATCTTTGAACACTTTCTGCCGTTGTTCGTTGGTACTTATTCCGCTGCGCCGTACCGCATCGATTTCGCCGAATTTCACCCGGAGAGGATGTTGTCGTTCCTGCCACACGAACTGGACTTCACACACCTGCGGCTGATGTGGCGTGAGTGGAAGGAAAAAGCACAGATGAGCGTGATCGGACGTCCCGTAACGCCCTGCGGGCCACACGGGATCGATAGTTTCTTCGCCCGCATGTTCAGACTTCGCGGCGACTTGGTTCCGGACCAGAGGCTGATCAATTATCCGGTCGCGTGGTTGGCGACCGAGCAGTCCTCAGCGCTCGATGGGACGATGGGGAACGTCGCTCGACTGACTTCCGAGTTAGACGAACTTGGCATCGTCGATCGGCGGCTTTCGTTTTACATGCCACTAAGGTTGAGAGAATTCGGCCGCCTCGGATTCTCCGGCTTTGAAGGCCGCTATTACAGCTTATTCCCAAGGTACGGCCGCGATATGGCTCCGGCGACTGACTTTCAACAGTTGCTGCTGATGATCTCCTACAGGATGGCGTTAGAGGGTACCGTTACCGCCGACGAGATCCCTGATGATCCGACATCCGAGAGCGAGCGACGGCAGCCGTTCTTCTTCGCGGCGGCGGGGTTACCGGCCTTCTATGTGCACAAGAACTCGGGTAACGGGCTGCTGAAGCAAATCCTGCAGCACGCCACAAGCGTTCGTTCGAGCTGGCGGCATCCGGATTACTTTCGAGTTTCGATTCGCGATTATCGTGATGCGTTGCTGTTGTGGCTGAGTGAGACGGCCAGTCAGTCCATCGAGCGATCGGAGGGTGGAGACACGGTGCAAGACTTGCGCGCGCGTCTGGCAGACACCAGCCACCAGGCTAGCCATCGGATCGTAAGCGACGTCATGAGACACTCCGGTCACAGCGATCCTCTGAAGCTGAGCGCTCGCGAATTCAACCGCCAAGCCGAGGAATATTATCGCGAGAACCTGCGCCAGGAAAACCTATGCGAAGCCTATCGGGATCTGTGCGAAGACACTGTGAAGGCACAAGACAGCGACATGCCTGAGATGCGGGAATTGATTCGCCACGGAGTTCGCGTGCAAGACCCCGTGCGATTCCTTGAGAGCATTGGCGAACGGCTGGTGCGTGACGAGTTGACGCTGCAGGAAGTAACCACCGTGTTGAATCTGCTGCTTGTGTTTAGCGCAGTAAGTGAGCGAAGCAGCCGGCAATCCCTCAAATGAGCAAGCTTACACATCAATACATCGACCGCGCCACAGGATCGGTGGCCGACGAGCGCCTGATGGCGGACAGATTCATTCGTACGTTGTACTCACCGAAGCTCGAAGACGCTCCTTTACTGTCGAGGCTGGCATCGAGTCGTTACATGTCGGAAGTGCTCGGCTACCTGAACTACGACAACGCACTGTCCTCCCGCTTGTCGGGCATGCAACGCTTTCTTCGCATTTGCGGCATTAATTCTCGCGAATTGGTGGACGATGCTGCGAAACTCGACACTCCCCGTAAAGTATTCGAGCGCAAGATCAAATATTGGCAACACCGTCCACTCCCCAAACCAGACACGTGCGTGGTTTGTCCAGCGGATTCCCGCGCCATGGTCGGATCGTTCCGGGAGACGTCGGCGCTGTTCATCAAAGGTAAATTATTCGAGTTCCCAGAACTTCTGGGTGGAATAGGTTCGCGATGGCATCGTCGGTTTCTCGACGGCGACTACGCAATGTTTCGCCTCACTCCGGAGAAGTATCACTATACGCACGCACCGGTTGCGGGCTGCGTAGCCGACTTCTACGCGATACAGGGGCGGTACCACTCGTGTAATCCGAACGCCGCCGTGCAGCTGCTGACGCCGTATTCGAAGAACCGCCGAGTGATCACCATACTCGACACCGACTGTGATGGTGGCTCACACATTGGCTACGTGGCGATGATCGAAGTGGTCGCGCTTATGGTGGGCCAGATCGAACAGCGCTATAGCGAAGAACGCTACGACGATCCCCGTCCGATCGAAAAGGGAATGTTTATTTGTAAAGGAGCACCGAAGGCGTTGTTCCGGCCGGGAAGCAGCACCGTCGTGCTGCTGTTCGAGCCGGAGCGAATCCGTTTCGCGCGAGACTTGGTAGCCAACCAGCAGAAAACCGGAGTTTCTAGCAGGTACACCGCCGGGTTCGGGCATCCGACGATAGAAACCGATGTGATGGTGCGTTCGACGCTCGCATATCCATTGGAAGTGGGGGGCCATGATTAATATCGTGTTTCTGATTGGACTTATCGTTCTGTTGTCGGTCGCCTTGATTTGGGGCATCAAGACATTGCCCTCAGAACGGTGGCAAATGATCGCAGCGGTGCCGATCGTGAAGACTTCAGACGGCCTGTGGCAAGGCGTCAACTTCACGTTTTATGGTTTCTTCAGTGCCACTGCAAACATTTTTGGTATCACTCTGATGATTGTGCTGGTGTCGTCAGTGGGCACTCCGCTAATTGCTGCTGCCGTTCTGATCTTGGGGATGATGCTGATTTGCGTACCATCGTCAACGATCATCGCGTCAGTTGTTGAGGGCAAGCGTCACACTTTCACAATTGCCGGCGCGGCCTTCGTGGCAGCGCTAGTGCTGCCTCCCGCGGTTTGGGCACTTCAGCATATATTGCGTACGTGGTTCAACATTTCCGTTTATGTTTTGCCATTACTGGCGGCGGCGGCGATCTGCTACGCACTGTCGGAGTCGATCGGCAGGCTCGCGTGTCTGAGCTTCGGATGTTGCTACGGTGTTGCGCTGCGCGACGCGAGTCCGCGATTGGCTAGACTGTTCAGGCGCCACTATTTGGTATTTCATGGCAACACGAAGAAAGCTGCATATGCTTCGGGATTGGCGGAGGAACCCTTAGTCCCCGTGCAGCCGATTACGTCGGTCGTGTTTGCCTTGGCCGGTCTTATTGGAGTTGCGGCCTTTCTTGCCGGACACTTTCGAGTAGCGGCGATAGTGCCGGTCGTTGCGACCTGGGGTTGGCGGGCAATCTCAGAAACTCTGCGCGCCGATTATCGTGGAACCTCACGCATTTCGGCATACCAGGTCATGGCCTTGATCGCGGTCTTGTACCTGGTGTGGGTACTGATCCTGGTTCCCAGCGAAGGTCCGCTCCCCAATCTGGCGTCGGGGCTGACGCAAGCTGCGTCAACCTTTGTGGTCATTGTTTTGCAAGCGTGCTGGGTGTTGCTATTCCTCTACTACGGCCGCAGCCGAGTGACGGCGTCAACGGTTACGTTTCATATCGTGCACAGCCAAATCTAATCGGCAGGCGGCGCTACGACATCGCTCGCTTCGTCCAAGTCTGCGAAAAGACTCGTAGTGCTCTTCCTAAAGTCGCCGGATATTAATTCATGGTTTGTTGAAGTTAGAGTCACCACTGATTGATGTGAGCTCCGTAAAGTGGAGCGTAGGGCTCTATTCCACGAACGGAGTGTGCTATGCGACAAATTCTTGCGACTGCCTTGATGGCGGCGATGACCTTCGGACCACTAGCCAATCCCGTGCTGGCGAGCGATGCACCGCGGATTTCACAGATACGAAACAATACTGTCAAAACGGCCACACCCATCAAACACCTGGTGATCATCTTCCAGGAGAACGTCTCCTTTGATCACTATTTCGGAACCTATCCCAACGCCACTAATCCCTCGGGAGAACCGCCGTTCCACGCAGCCGCCGGAACCCCGACCGTGAACGGCCTCGGCAACGGCTTGCTGAACGCCAATCCAAATCTGAATCCGGCGAATGGAACTGGCGCTACCAATCCCTTCCGGCTTGATCGTTCGCAAGCCGCAACCACTGATCAGGACCACGATTACGGTCCGGAGCAGGCTGCTGCCGATGGCGGTTTGATGGATCTGTTTCCGGCGAAGACCGGAACCGCAGGACCACCGCCGAATCCTCCGCCGTCAGCTGTGACGACGACCGGCCTGGTTATGGGCTACTACGACGGCAACACGGTTACCGCTCTCTGGAACTATGCCCAGAACTTCGCCATGAACGACAACTCGTTTGGCACCACGTTCGGCCCTTCGACGCCTGGAGCTCTCAACCTGATTTCCGGACAGACCAACGGTGTCATCCAGCAGCAGAATGATAGCGGGAACACCGTACCGATGGTAATGGCGGCTTCACTCTGGTCAGCGACGCTGATCCGGTCGGCGACGTCTGCTCCGGCAGTGCGCAGGTCCAAATGGGCGGCAAGAACATCGGTGACCTGCTGAATCAGGCCGGGCGTGAGCTGGGGCTTCTTCGAAGGCGGCTTTGACCTGAGCATCACCAACCCGAATGGCAGCACGGGTTGCAGCCGGTCCCACACCTCTACCGTGACGGGAACCAAGAAGGTCGATTACATTCCGCATCACCAGCCTTTCCAGTACTACGTTTCGACGCAGAACCTTGACACACACGCGGCCAACGTCGATCTGCGATGATTGGCCAGCAGGGCGATGCCGCCAACCACCAGTACGACACCCACGACTTCTTCGATGCGGTTTCGGCAGGTAACTTCCCGTCGGTCAGCTTCATGAAGGCTCCTGGCTACCAGGACGGCCACTCCGGATACTCCGATCCGCTCGATGAACAGACGTTCGTCGTTGACACGATCAACTTCCTGATGAGTCTCCTGAGTGGAAGGACACCGCCGTGGTCATTAACTGGGATGACTCGGACGGGTGGTATGACCACCAGATGGGCCCGATCGTTGAACCAGTCACAGACCTCAGCAGGACGCCCTTACCGGCCCGGGGCTGTGCGGCAGCGGCTCCTCCGGCTCTGGCTGGCATCACCGGGCCTCATGCTCAAGGCCGCTGCGGCTACGGTCCACGATTGCCTCTGCTGGTGATTTCGCCCTGGACTCGTTCCAACGTGGTCGATCACACAGTCACGGACCAGAGTTCGATGATCCGTTTCATCGAGGACAACTGGCTGGCTGGTCAGCGAATCGGTGATGGGTCGTTTCGACGGCATCGCCAATTCTATCGACTCGATGTTCACCTTTGTCCTACCATCGACGTGTTCTCGCACGGTGATCCTGGACGACCAGACGGGCGAGGTCACTCAAAAGGGGTGCGCCCAGTAGGCTTCCCTAGGCCGACCCTTCCGTCAAGACAGCGAAGGCATATGCTCTCGGGGCATGTGCCTTTTTGTTTTGCGCCTAATTTCCAGGCGCATCGTTGTGCCAGTGTCATTAAGGTCTCACTGAATAATTGATCCGTCAAGCCGGGACGACGATCCCGCGCCAGGCCCGCCACTAAGGACGGCTCTCCAAGCAGTGCCGCGGCGCTGCATTTGTGCAAAGATCTTGGCAACAGCAATCGTCAGGTTCAGGGCAACGAGGAAGGAGAGGTATGGGCACCAGTAGGCCGAGTCGCCGCTAAAGGGGTTCGTCCTCGGAGTGATCCTTCACGATGTGGTAGCAGAATCAGATTGATTGTTAGTGCAATACGTCGGACCATTCCCACGCGTGTGGAGAACTCGTAGATGCGGCGTAGGGACCCGCTTAACGTTACATGCGTTATATGGCCAATTTTGTTAAGTCCTTTAGATTTGGCGTCCCGACGGGATTTGAACCCGTGTTACCGCCGTGAAAGGGCGTTAGCCTGTTGCAAACAAAGGAACTTACAGGGCAGCGGTCGCTCCTGCATGTACCGTAAGAGCCTTTTAAGAACGCTAGGGCACAGGTACTCCTTGTACCGTCCTTGTACCGCGAGAAACCACCAAGCTAGGTCACGTGCCTCGTTCTGACGAGTACCATGTCGGAAGGAGTATAAACGAGGCGGTCATAGCAAATGGCGTATTTCAAACGTCGCAAAAAAGGCGAACCGAAAACTATTCCGCTGAACGCTGAAGCCCAGCGAGCGATCCAAGAACAGCTTCGAAAGTTCCGTGAGAAATTCGGACGAGACGCTGGCCCCGAAGACCCAATCTTCTTCGATCCCGATGCAGACACACCGCAGCCGATTTCCAAAGCGGGTCTTGACGAAATGACGGGCCAGATTCTGAGTGCCGCTGGCAAAGCTGCCGTTCGGCCTGAACTCATCTATGCAATGAAGAAGACAGGCAGGATCGTCACAGAGTCAAATCAACATCTTCTGACCGATGAAGAACTGCAGGAGTGGCAGGACGCCATCGAGGAATACCTCGCCCTCGTCGACAAGCAGCAAGGGCGGAAACAATAATCGGACTTGTGGTGGCGCTGTTGTTCGTCCCATCGTCGCGACGCTTGCATCGAAGTGTTTGAAGGTTGAGAATCTGCGCCCGGGAAGCCGCCGCTAGCCGGCGACGCTGTCTGTAACGACTCCCTTGGGGCGATCAGGACGTGTCGACGACATGACTGTCGGCTACGGCATGGATGTTGCAACGCCACCACTTGCGACGCGGTGTGCATCTCCGGCCAAAACAAGCGACTTCAGTTTGGGCACGAGACTTCGACTCGAACCGACGACGTCGGAGCAGGCTAAGAGCCCGTCTAGCAGAAGTCGGCAGCTCGATTCATATAATGGAAAAGCTCAGGGAGATACAAATGCCAAACGAAGCGCGGAGCGCGATCGATAGCAGTCTGCGAAAACCGCTTGCTGAACCTCCGCCGCAGCGGTTCTCTTTCAGAAATGCGACGCAAGTGGTCATATTGGTCTGTTTGTTCACCAGTGCCGCGGTGTACGAAGCGTTTCATCTTTCCGCTCTGGTCGGCCTGGAAGTGTGGTCGCACTTTCGAACGGGCATCTGGATACTACAGAACCGTGCGTTTCCGCAGGATGGCCTCTTCTCGCAATACCCGGAGCTGCCTTGGATAGCCCATAGCTGGGGCTTTGACACGCTAGTGGCGGCAGCTTTTGGTCTTGCAGGTTTGCGGGCCCTTCCACTGTTGCTGATGGCCTTCAAGGTGGCATTGGCGGTAACACTTTTCTTGCTGGCACGCGGCTCATGGCGAAACTTCTGGCCCGCTGTCGCCTTGGTAGCCGTGGCCCAATATACGATTCCAATGGAGCAACTGAAGCCCGGTCTTTGCTTAATTCTGTTGCTCACTGTGGAATTGACGTTGCTCTTTCACGTCCGCAGGACAGGCAACGCGAGGCAACTCTGGTGGCTTCCTGTGCTATTCGGCTTTTGGGCAAACCTGCACATCCAATTTGTGTATGGGTTGTTGGTTTTGCTCCTGTTTCTCGCGGCCGTCCTGGCAGAGGTGGTCTGCCATCGCCTGGAAGTCCACTGGTTTGACTGGCAAGGGCACGCAATTTCGTTGTCGACGACCAGCGCAGTGATTGCTGCTTCTCTCATCGTCACTTTGCTGCCACCCTACAGTTATCACCTCTACGAAGTCATGCCGAAGTTCTTTGTCGGCCCCGTATCCTTCCGGTATCTGACGGAGCACTATGCCGTCGGATTTCGGCAGCCGCGCGATTACGTGCTTTTGTTGCTTGCGATGACTGCGTTCTTTGTACTGGCGGCGTCGCTCCCGGGACTTCTTTCAGCTCGTACTGCTTGCTTCGTCCGCTATCGTCTCGTTCTCTCTTCAGCGCGACAGTTCGATCGTTGCAATCGTTTCGGTCGCCGTAATCGCCAATAGTCTTCCGGTCAAGTTGGAAGGACCGGTATTAAGCCATGTCCTCAGCTTACGGCGAACGCAAACCCTTGTCACCGCAGGGCTGGTGCTGCTGACCTTCCTGGCGGCAACGACTAAGGTCCCTTCCCGGCGAGAAGTGCTGATGGCCGACGTTGCGAAGGCCCTTCCAGTCGGCGCGTGCGATTACATTCGCGCGAATCATCTCCCGGGTCCTTTGTTCAACGCTTACGAGTGGGGTGGGTTTCTCACCTGGTACCTGCCGGAGTACCCCGTAGTGATCGACGGGCGGGTTGATCTATATGGCGAGGACATCAACGTTCAATATTTCAAGCTAACGAATGCGCAGATTCCTTTGAACTCTGACGATCACTTCCTTATGGCAGGCGCCCTGCTACTGGAACATAACTCGCCCATGGCAGCGGCGCTTAGCGCCGGACCCCGGTTCACGGTCGCTTATCAAGACAGCGTGGCGGTCGTACTCGCGGATGTGAGCCGCCTCCCGGGAAAATAATGACGTTAGCGTCGCCGGAAAACCACCGCAACGTCATCCTGGTAAATCAAGTCAAATTGAAAATCCGGAGTCAGGAATTTGACCAAAGGAGTCCTGCGCTGCAGCAGGATTATTCGCGATGCGTTGAAATCGGGATCCTGGCGCATACGAGAAACCTCCAGCCGTCATGATGGAGCGTTCAACCATTTCGTCGCCGTACAAATCAGTCCGTCCGTCGATCGCCACCGGATATTCCGGCAAATACCAGATCAGGAAATCGCCCCAGCGGAAGGTGTTGTACAGCGGACCTTCGATCTGATGCTGGCGAATAAAGTCGGCGGCGTCTACCGGGAAGTTGGAACGAACAGCGCGGTCGAGTCCAGCGGTGTCGAAATCGAGTTGGTGCGCAAACAGTAGCAGCGACAGAACAACAATGCCAGCCAGAGCCATGATTTGAGGAAATCGAACTGCATGCTGCCGTTCCGCTGGGGCTGGACGAAGGTCTGCGATGCATGCCGCCACCGGAATGCAGATGAACCACGCGTCCCGCAGCGTGCGGAAGGCCACGAAACTGCACGCGGCCAGCAGAGCTAACTTGAAGACCTCGATCTTCCTGTTCCATCCCACAGCGAAGAAGGCTGCACCAGCCAGAAGGAGTTCCAAATAGTGCCGGGGCGAGCGAAAATCAAGTGGCTGTAGCTCGGCAACGATGGAGTAGGGGATCTTGGCTTTGGAATAGGAATAAACAACCTGGTACAGATGGAAAGAGTACGGCCCGATGCCGGTTGCCAATACGCAAGCGCCGAAGACCATCAGAAGCTTATCTGCTGGAAGTGTCCCGGCAGCTAACCATGCAGGCGAGAATCCGAAATAAGTTATGAGCCGTTGAGCCAGGTTGACTGCAACGAATAGGCCCAAAACGAAAATGCCGTAGACGAACTGGATGTGGATGTTGGCCCATAACAGAAAGACCAGCGGAAGCCAATAAAGTAACTTCACTTGCCCGCTGCGACTGGCTTCCAGAATCAGCGTGAGCATCACGCACAGCAAGGCCATGGATGTGAACGCCGGCCGCGGCATTATGTTGAAAAGGAAGGAATAGCAGGCGCCTGTGGCCAGTATGCAGGAAAACCAGAACCGTCCGGAAAGCCGGTTTATCATCCAGAAGACGCTGTACGCGACGGTAAGTGTGACGATGGTCCCAGCGAGTCCAAGTCCTACCAGGCCAAACCACCGGTAGCCGATAGAGAGGAACACTTCGTAGATCCAGCTGTAGGCGATCCAGGGACGCCCCGCAGCGGTGCGGGAAAAGGGATCTACATGTGGCATGGCACGGTGTTGAATGATCCAGTCGCCGGCTTTGAGGTGCAGCCAGACATCGAGATCAAGAACACCGTACTTAAGATGAAAAGTAAGGGCCCCGAGAGCTGATAGCAGCGCACCCAGCACCAACACGCGTACGATCGGGGACGAAGATGAGGGTCTGGTTCCTCGCCCGCCACCAACGACCTTGCTTCTGGCAATACCTGACTTCTGCTGGACTTTAGTTGGTCGGCGCTGCATTCTGCTCCTGGCGCTTACAGAGCACGCAAATCGAGCGTCGGATGATACCATACGCTCGTTTGTGGCTAATCCATCATTAGAATTCTGTTCGCGCGATGTATTTCCATCGTCCACCGGCCACGTCAGAAAGTAACAGCACATGCTCCACTGGAGTCCGGAAGCCGTACACGACGATCGACCAGCTCGCGTGCTGATTATTGTTCCGGCTTTTAATGAAGCCCTCTCCCTGCCCGTCCTCATCGACACGCTCACTTCGCTGTACCCGCGATATGACGTCGCCGTCATCAACGACGGATCGACCGACAATACACTTGGTGCGATCGTCGGGAAGCGCGCGCGTGTGGTCTCGCTGCCATGCAATCTCGGTATAGGGGGCGCAGTGCAGACGGGCTTCCGTATTGCCCGGGACGAAGGTTATGACATTGCGGTACAGGTGGATGGGGACGGTCAACACCCCCCCGATCAAGTCCATTTGCTAGTGGATGCGATCTCGCGTCTGGGCTGCGACATCGCGATCGGGTCCCGCTTCCTCAATCGCACAGGGTACCAGTCCACTCTGGATCGGCGGCTTGGCATCCGTTTCTTTTCAAGCTGGTTGTCCGCGATCTGCCGTACCAGGATTACCGACGCGACCTCCGGCTTCCGAGCTATGAATCGTCGTGCGATCAATCTACTGGCGGGCAATTATGCCGAAGATTATCCGGAGGTTGAGGCCATTCTGGTAGCGTATCGGGCGGGACTGCGGATTTGTGAGGTGCCTGTACGGATGGCAGCACGATTCGGAGGGACTTCCAGCATCGGCAGCCTGCGGGGCATCGGTTACATGATTAAGGTCTCTCTCGCCATCTTGATGTGTTCCATTCGAAAACCGGAGATTGCCTGATAAGGAGGTCGCCATGCCGGCCTATGGCCATGCACTCGTCTTCGTGACTACTCTGATCGTCTTCTTCTTCGTTTTGTGGCTGGTCCGCCGACGCTCCATTGGCGAACGTTTCGCTGTGTTGTGGCTACTGCTCTCGGGATTCCTTCTGCTGCTGTCCTCCGTTGCCTATCCATATCTGTTTCAAATTGCAAAATATGTTGGGGTTCCCTACCCTCCATCCGCCTTGTTCTTCCTGGCTATCTCAGGACTCACATTGCTTATCATCGAGCTCTTCGCATGGGTTTCCAAGCTCAACGACCGTACCCGCACTCTTACTCAAGAGCTGGCGATTCTGAGAGAGCGATTCAACCACCAGCAAACTGCGGCGAATGGGAACAAGGGCCCCCGTAAAAGTCCGTCCGAAACCGCGACATAGGAGGACCGGCCTGACCGTAGAAACGTTTTATCATGTGGTGCATGGCGCAATCGTGATTAGCGCTGAAATCCAAACGTTAGGGTGAACGAATCATGCTTCGAGTTCCTGACGCGCCGCCATCTCTGCCGGCCAGTTTTCAGGCAAAGACCATTCACAGCCAGGAAGCAGCGGATATCTTCGTGCGCTGGGGAGGGACGGACCGGCAGTGCTGCTCATTCACGGATACGCTGAGAACAGCGACTCCTGGGCTCCTCTGGCCGCGGATCTCATGCAGGATCACGCCGTCGTGGTGCCGGACCTTCGCGGAATTGGGGAAGTCATCGAAGCCGGAATCTGGGTATGACAAGAAGACGCAGGCCCAAGAGATTCGCGGTTCCGGTCGTGACTGCGTTGGGATATGACAAGACGTTTGTGGTCGCGCACGACATCGGCAACATGGTGGCTTACGCCTACGCTGCCATGTATCCGGACAAGGTTGAGCGGCTGGTCGTAATGGACGCACCGATTCCGGGAATCGAGCCGTGGAGGGAGATTCTGCTGAACCCCGGAGTCTGGCATTTCAATTTTCATGGTCAGGATGCAGAACGGCTCGTGGCTGGGCGTGAGCGCATCTACTTCGATCGAATTTGGAATGACTTCACGGGCGACCCCTCCAAACCTGACGAAGCGACCAGAAATTTCTTTGCCGCCACTTACGCGCAACCAGGGGGAATGCGGGCTGGATTGTCAGTTCACTGCGTTTTCCCGGGATGCAAAGGACAATGAAGTTTTCGCGCGCGTGAAGCTCACGCACGCCCGTGCTGGCCGTTGGCGGAGAGAAATCCTTTGGTCCACTCCAGGCCGTGATCATGCGAAACATTGCGACCAATGTTCAAGAGGCGGTCGTCGGTGGCTCCGGGCATTGGCTGATGGAAGAGCGCCCTGCGGAAACGGTGGCTCTCATTCGCAAATTCCTCGACTCTCAGTAAGTTGCTGCAAGAACCGTAGAGAGCTGTTCTAGTGCAAATAAGGGGCGATCCTAGAGTGCGGGTACGTAGTTCGAAGGAGTCTGGAGGAAAACGCGGGCTCCAGCCCTGCCACTGTTCGCCGGCACCCCCGATTCCTGTCCCGGGTAGAAACGACGCGAACTGGCGGATGGGAAGAGCACGCTGCTTTGGATGATGTCGCAACGTCACCGTTTCCAAAGATGAGTCCTGCATCATGCGCAACCGGATGGCGTAGTCGAGTTCGTCCATATCGGTGACGTGGCCGTGGGGTTCACGCGGCGCCATCCTCGCTGGGACGCAACTCGGTGTCCTTGCCAAATATTTCCTGCAGGCTAGCTGGCTTCGGCCGTGTTCGGAGTATCAATCATGTAGGCGCTTGCCGGCTTGGGACCCGTATAGCCGACCTTCATCGTGAGCTTGCCGGGATAGCCTCGTCCGGGCTTGGGAATACCCGAGTTTTGTGTTCCATAATACGGATAGTTATTACCTGCGTATTCCGGGGCATGTGAATACCGATTCCGGGGCGATGTGAATAAAGATTCCGGGAGGATGTGAATAAGGATTCCGGGCATGTGAATAGAGATTCCGGGGATGTGAATAATCCGAACCGCGATGAAAGAGGCGGTTGGAACCGGAGTTGATATTGACGTTTCTGGGTCGAGCTTTCTGAGTAGGAGCGGAAAGCGGTGCTGGACAACCAATGGGGATTTCTCCTCTGGCTAGAGGAGAAACCGAATGTCCCAGAAGGCTCTGTCCATGCGAAAAATCAAAGAAGTGTTGCGTTTGCGGTACGATCTTGGCCTGCTGCAGAACGAGATCGCCCGTAGTTGTTCCATCGGCCAAGCCAGCGTTCATCGTTATCTAGAACGGGCTTCGGCGGCGGGTCTGAGTTGGCCTCTCCCCGAGGATTGGGACGATCGCCGGCTGAATGAATTACTTTTTCCCGCGGCACCGTCGGGTGGCAGTCCATCGGTCCGGGGGCCCGTCGACTTCGCCGACCATCCATCGCCAGCTGCAAAGCAACAAGTATGTGACGTTGCAACTGCTCTGGGAGGAGTATCGCCAGAGCCAGCCCGAGGGATATCGCTACAGTCGCTTCTGCGAGTTGTACCGGCGATGGCACCGGAAGCAAGACGTGGTTCTACGCCAGGAGCACCGTGCTGGCGAGAAGATGTTTGTCGATTGGGCCGGTGCCACCATTCCGATTTACGATCGCGAAACGGGGGCGGCCCAACCGGCCTCGCTGTTCGTAGCCGTACTAGGCGCCAGTTCCTACACCTTTGCGCGAGCCACACTCAGCCAGGACCTTTCCAACTGGATCGAGTGTCACGTCCTGGCCTTCGAGTTCTTCCAGGGCACGAGTAAGTTAATCGTCCCGGACAATCCCCGCACCGGCGTCACTCGTGCCTGCCGCTATGAGCCCGATCTGAATCGCACCTACCTGGAGATGGCACAGTTTTACGGCGTTGCCATAATGCCGGCGCGGCCCTACAAAGCCCGGGACAAGGCCAAAGTGGAAGCTGCCGTGCTCCTGTCAGAACGCTGGATCATCGCCGTACTACGCCACGACAAGTTCTTCTCTCTCGCCGATCTCAACCAAGCCATCGCGAAGCTCCTGGAACGCATGAATCAGCGTCCTTTTCGCAAGCGGGAAGGGAGTCGTGCCTCGCTCTATGCCGCCCTGGATCGACCTGCGTTGCAGCCGCTTCCGGCCGAGCGCTATGTCATGGCCGAGTGGAAGACGGTGCGCGTGAACATCGACTACCACGTCGAGGTCGATCGCCACTATTACAGCGTTCCCTATGCGCTGGTCGGCGAACAGCTCGAAGCACGTTTCACCGCCCACACCGTGGAGATCTTCCATCGTGGAAAACGCGTGGTCTCGCACGTGCGCAACTTCACGGCCTATCACCACAGCACGGTGCGCGAGCACATGCCCAAGAGCCATCAGGCTCATCTGGAGTGGACCCCCTCCCGGTTGATTCATTGGGGAGAGAGCGTGGGCGAGACTACGGCCCAAGTCATTCGCACGATCCTGAACAACAAACCACATCCGGAGATGGGTTATCGCGCCTGTCTGGGCATTCTCCGGCTGGCCAAGACCTATTCCAATCCTCGGCTGGAAGCGGCTTGCCGACGCGCTCTCCAAGCACAGGCCTGTTCCTATCACAGTTTGGAATCCATCCTCAAGCGAGGCTTGGACCGACAACCCAGTCTTACGCCGGAAGCGGAGCGCTCCAGTCCGCAGCATGAAAATCTCCGCGGCGGCCACTACTACCAATCCCCCAACAAGCTGGTGCAATAAACGCCAATTTAGGAGGCAACGAACATGTTGAATCAACCCACGATCGAGAAACTACACACCATGAAAATGCACGGGATGGCCGATGCCTTCCGCGCTCAACTGGAAACCACCGAGTCACACCACCTCAGTTTCGAAGAACGTTTTGCCCTGTTGGTCGATCAACAATGGCTGTGGAAAGAGAATCGGGCCCTGGGGCGCCGGCTGCGCTGTGCCAAGTTGAAACAACGCGCCGTGATCGAAGATGTCAACTACCAACATCCCCGCCAGCTGGATCGCAGGCTCTTGCGTACGCTCGCCAGCAGCGAATGGGTGCGCCAGAAACTCAATCTGGTGTTCACCGGTCCCACTGGTATCGGCAAAAGCTGGCTGGCGTGTGCCTTGGCGCAAAAAGCATGCCGGGAAGGATTCTCGGTTCTGCACAAGAAGACCAGCGAGTTGTTTCGGGAACTGGCCGTAGCCCAGGCCGATGGCAGCATGGGCCGGATGCTGCTCCGGCTGGCGCAGATCGATGTGCTGTTGCTCGACGACTTTGCCATGGCGCCCCTGAAGGACAGTGAGCGCCGCGACTTTCTCGAGGTCTGTGACGACCGCTATCAGCACCGCTCCATGATTCTGACCTCACAGATGCCGGTGACCCATTGGCACGAACAGATCGGCGATCCCACCGTTGCCGACAGCATCCTCGACCGGTTGCTGCACAATGCCTACCGCATAGAACTCAAGGGCGAGTCCATACGCAAGACGCTCGGTCGCAAGCCCGACCAGGAGGATGGCCAATGAGTACGGGAACTCGTTTCCAACTGAAGCAGCCGACCGGCTGGTTTGCCGCCGGCCGGGAAGTCCGCTGCGCCCTCGAACTGCTTTCCGACGCAACTTTCAAACTGTTCGTCTGGCTTTGCTTACACGCCGAGCGGGGCCGAGGCGCTCTGTCCGTTCCACCGGCAGAGTTGGCTCGAGCGCTGGGCAGAAAGGAAAGCGAAATCCATGTTGCCCTCGAAGAACTGGAGCGGCAAGGTGTTTGCACCCTGAGGGCAGACGGCGTCGTCGAGATCAGAGATCGCTTCTGGCCTTATCAGCGCGACTACGATTCCGCTGCCAGTGACGAATCGCGACGCTATGTGGAAGAAGTGAAACGTCGGTTTCTCCAGCGCCGCTGCGTACAGAGTAGTTTTACGGCCGCCGATGAGAAACTGGCTCGGGCGCTCCATCATCGCGGTGTCTCGCTCCTCCACGTCGAGCGTGCCATTTTGCTGGGCGCCCTGCGCAAGTACGCCGCGGTCCGCCAGAACGGACGCGGCACGCCGATCAGCAGCTTGCACTACTTCGCCAACCTCTTCGAAGAAGTCCAACAGGAGATATCGACTCAGTACTGGAACTATGTCGCCCACAAGGTGAAGACATTCGAGCAAACTGGGCTGGTTTCACGGCAGAGAAGCTGGAGACGAAATAATGACAAAAACGGAGACGAAATAATGATAAATCGTGCCCCTCCCCCCTTGATTACTGTCGAAGGTCTCAGGCATGATTGCAACTCCAGCGTCGCTTCGCTCCGACTTTATTCACATCGCCGGAACGTTCATTCACATCGCGCTGGAATAGTCCATTCACATCGCTGGAAT
>CAWFZI010000004.1:0-31975 GCA_963820295.1 uncultured Acidobacteriaceae bacterium
CGATGAATCGCCCATAGGTGTGAAGCCAGTCGATGAGGTGATCCTGATTGGCGTCGCGCAATTTAAGCAGATTGCGCTGGTACGCCAGCAGAGCCTGCCAGAGGGTGCGATCCCCGCCGGGCCGCCGAGTTTCTCACGCAGAATGCTTGTATCGCCGGTAAGGCGAACATATTCTCCAACAACCGTGGCTTGGACGGGAACGCCTTGCGTATCTTTCTCAGGTCCCTCGGCTGCGAACGTATTTTTTCCGGAAGGAAAGATGGTCCATGCAGAGGTACCATCACCCATTGCATTTACGGAGTAACGGAACCAGTTCAAGAGAGCGGCGCGCGCCAAGTCGCTGCGACCAGTGGCCGTCATCGCCAAAACTTCGGCGATTCCATCGTTGCTCCACATACCCATGAAGACATTCCAATCCGCAATCATCATCGGACATGCACGCAGATAGCTGACCTGGCAGGAGGAGTTGAGGACTCCGCGCCAGAACCAGAGTTCGCTGCGAACAAGTTCCTGCGGTGCAATGCTCTCCTGCTTGCCGGTGGTGCCGATTGTGAATCGAACAGGGTCCGCGGGCGCGACCAGCGGGACAGATGACAGATACTCGTTCCATTGCTCGTGCGTAAAGCGATCAAGAAGCATCCGACGAGCCTTGAGCTGAGCGAGCGTTGCAGCCGCTTCTTTTTCGTCACCGCCAAGTGCGATCAGGAGATGCGGCCTCATCGCCCGCTCGCAATGTCCAGTGAAAGCCGTTTTGCTGCGGCACCACTGGCCGGGCCGCCAGCAATATGCGATACGGCCACTTTGCATTGCCATAGTGAAGGGATCCAGCATCGGCGGATGAGAGAGGTTGAAAGCCACTGGTGTGGCTCTGGAGAGTCACATCGACGGGACCGTTCGCACTCTCGATCTTGATACGCATGACCGCGAACGGCTTGCCATAGACTGGATAGACGGAGAGTGACACGGTCGGCCCATGCTCAAATGCCGCCCGGTATAGGGTGCGGTCCGCGAAGTAGGTCATGTCGCGCCGGGCTGGAGTCTTATCAAATCTGTAGGAGTTTGTTGCATGTCTGTGATTATAGGAGCATCGAGCTCCAATGCGCTCAAGCGCTCGCTCTCATTGGTGGGAGCCGCAGGGCCGGAGACGGGAATCACGATTTTCTGCCCGCCAAAGCCATTCTCCTGAAGCGCCAGAAAACCGTTTGATTGATAAATGAGAGTTCTTGGAGGAGCGGGTGCGTCCATCCGCGTAAAGGTTGCGTAGTCAAAATGATCATTCAAGTAGGATGGAAAGGATGGGCCAGGTCCGTTTGACTGCGCATATCCTGCGGTCGCCACGAGCAAAATGGAAGCACTTATAACAAGGGTTTTCAACGCGTCTCTTTTCCGACTCCGGTGGGTCCGAACTCATAGTACGAGCGAAGCTATTTCGTTACAAGATGCTGGGTTGAATCACGTCTGCATTCTGTATCGGAAAGGAGTGCTAACTATCGAGTTAGGTGAGCGCCCAGGAATAGACTATTGGAAACAGTCACGAAATCCGGTGCCATCGTCGGAGTGAAATGGAGATTCTCTTGAGAAGTGCGAGTCTTACTGCGAAGAGATTGTGCCTTGGAAAGATCGTGTTCGCCGGGGCGTTAGCCACTCTGCCAGTATTCGCAGGGCAGGTCGCGGCGCAGGTGGAGTACGTTGATCCGACGATCGGCAATGTCGGCATCCTGCTGGTGCCGACGCGGCCCGACGGTGTATCTGCCCAACAGCATGGTCCGCTTGTATCCGATGCGCGCGGATGCGATGGACGACCGGATCGAGTCGTTTCCGCTGACGATCAGTTCTCATCGGATGCAGGAACTGTTCAGCATCATGCCCGGCGAGGACGGGCCCGGCGGCCTACGACCAGGAAAAGACCACTCCTTATTACTACTCGACGCGCTTTGACGATTCGCTGATTCGGACGGAGTTCTACTGCAACCGAACGCTGCGGCTATTTCCGTTTCACGTTTCCGGACGGCGAAGGCCGCAGTTGTGCTGGCGAACCGGCATGCCGGGAGACCTGCAGGTCGAAGGCGGCGACGCGGTCAGCGGCGAAGAGCGATTCGACGGCATGAAGGCGTATGTCTATGGCGAGTTCAGCGCGCCGGTCGAGCTGCAAGATGGAAGACGCTGGCGAGGAAAGCGCGTGATCGCGACCACGAGTGCAGACGCAAGGACGCTGGAGTTTCGCTATGGCATTTCGTTCATCAGCGTGGAGCAGGCGAAGAAGAATCTGCAGCGGGAGATTCCGCAGTGGGGCTTCGAGACGGTGAAGGCCGCGGCGAAGGCGCGCTGGAACGAGACGCTCGGCCAGATTGCGGTGGAAGGCGGCACGGAGGCGCAGCGCAGGGTTTTTTACACCGCGCTCTATCGCTGCTTCGAGCGCATGGTCAACATCACCGAGGACGGCCAGTACTACAGCGGGTTCGATCACAAGGTCCATCAGGATCCAGCGCCCGTTCTATGTGGACAACTGGCTGTGGGATACGTATCGCGCGCTCGAGCCGCTGCAGACGCTGCTGAATCCGGAGATGGAAGCGGACAAGATCCAGTCCTATGTGCGCATGTATCAGCAGTCCGGCATCATGCCGACGTTTGCGCTTGCTGACCGGGCCGTACGCGTGCATGAACGGCAATCACTGCCGCGCCGTGGTTTGCCGATGCGTGGTTCAAGGGCGTGCGCAACTTCGATTTGCCGACGGCGTATGAGGGAGTGCGCAAGCGGTCGCTCGAGAGTGACGCTGCTGCCGTGGCGGCTTGGGCCGAAGGGACCGCTGGATGATTTCTACGCGGCGCACGGGTATATGCCGGCGCTGCGACCGGGCGAGAAGGAGACGGACCCCGAGGTGCATCCGTTTGAGAAGCGGCAGCCTGTTCCTGTGACGCTGGAGAACAGCTTCGACGACTGGAAGATTGCGCAACTTGCGCGCGTTCTGAACAAGCCCGAGGACGAGAAGCTCTTTCTGAAGCGGGCCGCGAACTACAAAAATCTGTTTCGCGCCGACAAGGGGATGATGTGGCCCAAGGATGCAGAGGGCAAGTGGATTGAGCCGATCGATCCGAAGTTCGATGGCGGCATGGGCGGGCGCGACTACTACGACGAGAACAATGGCTACACCTATACATGGGATGTGCCGCACGACTTCGACGGGCTGATCGCGCTGATGGGCGGCACCGGCGAAGGCTGAGGCGAATCTCGATCAGCTCTTTCGCGAGCCGCTGGGGCGATCGAAGTATGAGTTTCAGGCGAAGTTTCCGGATTCGACTTCGATGGCCGGGCAGTTCTCGATGGGCAACGAACCGAGCTTCGCGATTCCGTATATCTACAACCGGCTCGGCGCGCCGTGGAAGACGCAGAAGCGCGTGCGCATGCTGCTGGAATCGTTTTTCACCGATACGCTGCAGGGCATTCCGGGCGACGAGGACGGCGGCGGCATGAGCGCGTTTGTGGTGTTTTCGATGATGGGCTTTTATCCGGTGACGCCGGGGATTCCGATCTACGACGTTGGGCAGCCCGGTCTTCGACAAGGCGACGATTCACCTGAAGAATGGCAAGGACTTTGTGATTATCGCGCGCAACAATTCGCACGACAACAAATACGTGCAGAGCATTCGGCTGAACGGCAAGCCGCTCGATCAGGTGTGGTTTCGCCACGCGGAGATTGCGAATGGCGGCACGCTGGAACTGACGATGGGCGATACGCCGAATACGTCGCTGGGCGCTGACGTCTCCAGTTTTCCGCCGGCGTCGCTGATCGGTCAACCCTGAAGACTTCGCCAAATAGACGTCTGGTAGGCAATTGAATACAGGCGCGTTAGTGTGCTGTGTCTCCGAGAACGGGGCGCGCAGTTTGCGATGCGACCATTCCGCGTCTTTTTCGCTGCTAAAGACAAACCTTAGTTCCCCGCCCTGCATCAGCTCCTGGTGGGTTACATAACTGCGATCCAGTGACTTGCCGTTAAGCAGAACGTCCTTCAGAAACGCTTGATCCTCGGTCATGTTCTCGCTCGCGATCACCAGCGACTTTCCGTTCGGCAGATGAAGCACCGCACGATCGACAAAGGGGCGACCCAGCACGTACTGGTTCGAAGCGGGCGCCACTGGGTAGAAGCCCATCGCAGTGAAAAACAGCCACGCCGACATCTGCCCCAGATCGTCATTGCCTACCAGCCCATCCGGTGTCGGCTTGTATTGTGAATCGACAATTTGTTTCAGCCGCGCCTGCGTCTTTGTCGGGACACCCGCATACATGTAGAGGTATGGCAAGGTGATGGCTTGGCTCGTTGCCGTGAATGTACTGACCGATCATGCCCGAGATGTCTTCGACGTCGGCGTATTTCGCGGGATCCACTTTCTGGTCGAACATTTCATCCAGCTTCGCGACCAATTTTTCGTTGCCGCCCAGCAAGTCGATCAGCCCTTGTTCGTCCTGTGGTTGATACCACGAGTACTGCCAGGCGTTGCCTTCAGTAAAGCCGCTTCCCGCTCCCGCCTTCGCTGGATCGAAGGGCCTGCGGTAATCGCCATTAGCCAGTCGAGGCTCTACAAATCCATCCGCTGTGTTGAAGTTGTTCCTGCCAGTAGTCGGCTCGCTTCTGGAAAGTTGTGCCCACCGCAACATTGCCCATGGCCTTGGCCATCTGCGCAATCGTCCAGTCGTCATAGGCGTACTCGACTGTCTGCGAGGCGGCCTCGTCATCATGATCGACAGGCACATATCCGAACTTCATGTATGCGCCGAGATTGCCATAGGGTGCATAGGTTGCGCTGGCCACCATCGCCTTTAGAGCGGCCTGGGTATCGTAGCCGCGAATTCCCTTCATATACGCATCGGCGATAATCGGCACCGAGTGGTAGCCAATCATGCACCAGGTCTCCAGTCCGGCGAACTGCCAGACCGGCAGAATGCCGAATGGGCTTTCCTGCTGCGACGCCAGCAGAGAGCGTACTAGATCGTTGGTGCGCTGTTCGGGCTGCAGCAATGTCATCAGCGGCTGTTCGGCGCGATACGTGTCCCACAACGAAAGCGAGGATACGAAGCGAAAGCCGTCGGCGCGATGCACCTGGTTATCGGGTCCGCGATAGTCGCCATTCACATCCATGCTCATACTCGGAGCCATCATCGCGTGATACAGCGCGGTATAGACGGACTTTTGCATCGCGGGTGAGGCGTCGATTTCTACACGGCCCAGTTCCCTGCGCCACAGTCTGCTGCGTCTTTGCGCGCACTCCGTCGAAGTCAAAGCCGGGCGTCTCCGCGTCCATATTCGCGATCGCATTGTCTTCACTTACGGGCGAGAGCGCCACCTTCACGATGAGCGGATCTGACGCAGGCGCAAAGTCGAAGACTGCCACGATACCGCGCCCCTCTATGCTCTGGGTATCCTGCGGCGAGGTGCCGGGCGTCTTGAAACCGCGATACGGAGGCGGATTCTCTTCGCGGTCATAGAGCGCATGGCCGGATACCGCCGCGGAGAATCGCATGGCAAAGTACAGTTGACGCCCGGGAGCCCAGCCGCGCGTCTCCCGCATCCCGGTGACGGTGCCGTCCTCGCGGATGCGCACTCGCGACCAAAGTACTTTGCCGGGATAGTTGTAGATACTGCTGCGCAGGTCCATCAGGATATGGCGGTGGGCACCGGCGGCAAAAGTGTAGCGATGCATGCCCACACGTTCACTCGCGGTCAACTCCGCTCGTACATGCGGGTCGTCCAGAGTTACGGCGTAGTAGCCCGGCTCGGCGCTGTTCGCTGCTATGCAGTAAAGCGCGAGCGATATCCCGATCGCGCCACGTCCGGATCGCCCGGCTCCAACGGAACATTGTCACCGCTCACCGGCATAATCAGTACGTCGCCCAGGTCGCTGTGGCCGGCTCCGGAAAAATGAGTGTGCGAGAAGCCCAGAATTGTCGTGTCTTCGTAGCGGTATCCGGCTGCCCACTTATAGCTCTGCTTGAAGGGCCGAATCTGTGTATCCGGCGAAAGCTGCACCATGCCGAAGGGCGCCGTGGCTCCGGGAAAGGTGTGGCCTTCAGGGCCCGTGCCAATCATGGGATCGACCAGTTTGAGGGGGTCGGGATTTTGCGCAACGGCTAGCGAGCAGGCAAACAGTATAGCCAAGGCAAAGACGGGAATTCATCCTACAAAAATACACCATGACCTGATCGGTTCATCGTGTTGGGTTACGAAGCCTTCCGCTGCGCGGGATTGGAGCAATGAGCCAGTACGACTTCGCGGATACCGGATAGCTTCTCACCAGCCAAATTGAAGAGCCGATTCGAATCAGCTTTGTCTGGAGTGTGGGCCGCAAGGTACATCAGCCCAAACAGCTCTTCAAGGGGATGCGACAATTCCTCGCAAAACCTGGTGAGTGGATCCAACTTTCTCCGCGCGATTGGTATGGAATTATCTTCGCTGATCGACTTCTCCTTTCGGAATTAAAGTATCGTGGCCCCAGTCCTTCTGACTGCGCTGAGCAATGTGGTTTCACTGCGTGATCCAGAATCCCGTCCAGTCTTCTTCCTCGCTCAGTTGCATAGAAGGATCGGAAGTCAAGCCTTCATGATCTTGTCGAGCGTGATGGGAAAATCGCGAACGCGCTTGCCGGTTGCGTGAAAGATTGCATTTCCGACTGCGGCGGCAGCACCGGTAATACCAATCTCGCCGATGCCACGTGCACCCAGAGGATTGAATTTGATATCGGGAATGTCCAGTACGGTGACATCCAGCGTGCCGATATCCGCGTTGACCGGAACATGATACTCGGCAAGATTCGCGTTGACGAAGCGGCCGTAGTTGTTGTCGAGATGTGACTCCTCGTGAATCGCAGTGCTGACGCCCCAAACGATTCCACCCATCAATTGATTAAGACCCGTTGTTTTGTTCATAAGCGTTCCGATACTCGAGGTTGCAACGACGCGGCGCACTTGCACCATGCAGGTATCAACATCCACGGCAACCTCTGCAAACACGGCTCCGAAAGAGTGGCAACTCATTGCGGTCTGCCCTTCGGACGGCTCCGCAGAGCCCATTGCTTCGACAGTCTTGTCGCCATTGCGAGAGAGAATTCCCGAAAAAGCTCTCGGATTTTGTGGGAGCGCTCTTGAGATAGAGTTTGCCGTCACTGGCGAGTATATCCGCGGCGGCGGCGCCGTGCAGAGGCGATTGCGGATCGTCGATGGCAAGCTGCGCAAGCTTGAGAATTACCTGGCGTAGCCGCGTCTTTGATCGCAGGTCCGATACTTGCGGCCGATTGCGACCCTCCTGAAACCGGAGCCTTGGGTAGCGCGGAATCGCCAAGCTTCGCCTCGACCAGTGCTGGGTCGATTCCGAGGACATCGGCAGCGGTCTGCGCCATGATTGTGTATGTACCCGTGCCAAGATCCTGAGAACCGCATCCAACAAACGCGCGCCCGGTAGGAAAGATTCGCACAACGGCCTGGGCCGCGGAACGGTTGGCAGGATAGGTTGCAGTTGCCATGCCCGAGCCGATGAGCTTGCTGCCTTCGCGCGTGGCTCCCGCTTTAGGATTGCGCGCCGACCAGCCAAAGCGCTCGGCGGCCTTAGCGTAGCACTCGCGCAGATGCTTATGGACCACGGCTTGTCGCTTCCAGGGTCCTTCTCGGCATAGTTAATCAGTCGCAATTGAACCGGATCTATGTTGAGCTTGACAGCGAGTTCATCCATTGCGGTTTCGAATGCCGCTGTACCTGTTGCCTCTCCGGGTGCGCGCTGGAACGTCGCAACTCCGAGATTCATGTCGACCAGCTTATGTGAAGTCTGGCAGGCTTCGCTGGCGTATAGCATTCGCGTCTGATAAGCGGAAGGCTCGAGGAAGTCCTCCATTACCGAGGTATGTACGATCACATCGTGCTGGATGGCGGTAAGCTTGCCATCGCTGGCGGCACCCAGTTTGATGTGCTGAACGGTGCATGGACGCCCGCCGACTGGTCCCCACATCTGGGGACGCTCGAGCGCGAGTTTGACCGGTCTCTGAGTTATTCTGGCGGCCATGGCTGTAAGGATCACGTGCGACCAGGTTGATCCCTTGCTGCCAAATCCTCCCCCGGTGTAGGGGCACTGAAGATGAACATTGTCGACAGGAATGCCCAGGGTCAAGGCGATTGTCGCCCTATCGCCGGTGATGTACTGGGTGGCGTCGTAGACATTTAGCTTGTCGCCTTCCCACCATGCCAACGTGGCGTGCGGTTCCATGGGGTTGTGGTGCTGGTAAGGCGTTGTGTAAGTTTCATCCACCATGACGCTGGCCTTTGCCATGGCTGCAGCTAGATCTCCGCGACTCTGCGTAGCAGGTTGGCGTCCCGGAGATTTGGGAGGACGGGCATCGGCAAGACGTTCGTGAAAATGCAGCTTTGGCTGGGTCTCGTTGTACGAGATGCGAAGCAGGCTGGCGGCGTGCATCGCCTGCGGTAGCGAGCGCGCCACCACCACTGCGATGGGCTGACCGTTATAGAAGACCTCCGTATCCTGAAAGAACAGTAATGTGACGACGGGCAGGAGGTTGCGGGCTGGCCGGAGGAAGTTTTGGAGCATTGAACGGCGTGATGACTGCAAGCACACCAGCGGATCTCTCGGCGACAGACTGGTCAATTGCCCTTACGCTTCCGCTCGCGATTGTACTTTGGACCACATAGCCGTATGCCGGTTCGGCTGGTGGCTTAAACTCCACCGCGTACTTGGCCTGGCCGGTGACCTTGGCGCGCCCGTCATAGCGGGTGGCCAACTGCTTTGATGCGGCTAGAGATACGTCGGACCCGATAGAGGGCGCCTCTTCGAATGGACTGTTCATGAATTATCTCCCTCTCGCGTTCCCTGCGCCGCAATCGCAAATGCGCGGATTATGCTTCGCTTTGCAAGTTCAACCTTGAAAGCGTTGTCTTGATAGCCCTTCGCGCCGACGAGCGCGAGATCGGCGGCCTTGCGAAAAGCTTCAGGATTGGGAGTAACGCCTGAGAGCGAGTTCTCCGCTGCGACGGATCGCCAGGGCTTATGTGCGACTCCGCCGAGCGCGAGGCCCGCAGACCGGATGGTACCGCCATTCATCTGCAGACCTACCGCGACCGAAACAAGCGCGAAGGCGTAACTTTGCCGATCGCGAACCTTGAGATACCAGGAATGCTGTGCAAATGCAGGTGCCGGGAGTTCGACGCCAGTGATAAGTTCATCGGCCTTCAAGTTTGTGTCGATGTGTGGAGTGTCTCCCGGGAGACGATGAAAGTCAGAAATGGCAATGGCGCGCTTTCCGTTGGGCCCAAGCATGTGAACGGTGGCCCTGAGCGCGGCCAGGGCTACACTCATGTCTGATGGGTTGGTTGCAATGCAGGATTTATGGTCCGCCGGTCCACCGTCGCTTTGTCCAAGGATGGCGTGGATGCGATTAAAGCCCTGGAGCGCAGCGCAGCCGGTGCCGTGGGTTCCGCTTGTTGCACGCATGGAACGACGTATCCATGAAGTAGTAGCAGCGCGTGCGCTGGAGGAGGTTGCCGCCGGTTGTGGCCATGTTGCGAAGCTGCGGCGAGGCACCGCTGAGCAGCGCCTGGGAGAGAAGAGGATAACCCTCGACGATACGAGGAGGGTTCGCGAGGTCGCTGTTGCGTACCAACGCTCCGACCAAAACACCTCCACCGGGAGTATCGTCAATTTTGGTCAGGTCTAGGTGAGTAATATCCACAAGACTGGAGGGGCGCTCGACATCGAGCTTCATCAGGTCGACAAGGTTTGTGCCGCCACCGAGGAACTTTGCTCCAGTCACCGAGACCGCGCGGACAGCTTCGTCCGACGACTTTGCCCTCTGATAGCTAAATGGGTTCATGCCGACTCCGGCGCGTGGTTGGAGATCCCGCGCGACGCGGCTCGGACGGCAGCGACGATATTCGGATATGCTCCGCAGCGGCAGATGTTGCCACTCATCCGCTCACGGATCTCGTCGTCGGAGAGACCCTGCGACGTCTTAATACCTGTATGCCAGGATACCTGACTTAGCTTACCATGTTTCAACTCACGATGAGAGCCGTCGCGGAACAGATCTGGCCTGGCGTGCAGTAGCCGCATTGAAAGCCGTCATGCTCGAGGAAGGCCGCCTGCACAGGACTTAGAGTGTCGCCGCTGGCCAGGCCTTCGATCGTGGTGATCGAGGAGCCGTCGCCGATGCTGCGAGGGTGAGACAACTGTTGACGCGCCGGCCGTCGACAAGCACTGTGCAGGCACCGCATTGGCCGTGGTCGCATCCCTTCTTGCTTCCGGTCAGGTCAAGATGCTCGCGAAGCAGGTCAAGAAGAGTGGTACGGGTATCGAACGCGATTTGATGAGGCTTGCCGTTTACCGTCAGGGAGATATCGATCAGATGCGGCGACGTGGAGGCGGCCTCATGTGCGACCTGAGCTGCGACCATCTGCGGCACACCAGTGGCCACCCCCGCGCCCAACACGCCAGCCGTCTTCAGGAACGATCGCCTGGAAAACTGTCGCTGTGCCTCTCCAGCGGCCAGATCCGACCCGCTCTCGCATGGCGGCGGGTAGTCGTTTTCGTCGCATGGGGCCATACTCATGAGTTCAACCTCTCGTCAGATTCGGGCGGAACCGTTAGAGGTTCGATCTGATTCCGAATAGATGACCGATGCCGAGAAAGAGATGTCTTCAAACACACGCCCGTCAACCACGCGGTCAACAATCACTGTCGTTAATTCAGTCGCACTTGCGCGTCGGCTGGCAGGAGCAAGAACAGGAGAGCATCCATCGTGACAGCGATTGCAGAGAAGCCCGAGTTGAAGCCTGAACTAAAGCACGACCCCAACCCAGTGTCCAAGGACGATCTCAAGACCCTCCCGATGCCGGAGTTGCAGAAGAAGTTGGGGTCGACCCCGGACGGACTGAGCCAGGCCGAGGCCGAGAAACGGCTGACTCAATACGGGCCCAACGAGATTACTGAGAAGAAGACCAATCAGTTCTTAAAGTTTCTCTCTTATTTCTGGGGTCCCATTCCGTGGATGATTGAAGGCGCCGTGATCTTGTCGGCGCTGGTTCAGCATTGGCTGGATTTCTTCATCATTCTTCTTCTGCTCTGTTCCAACGCAGTGGTCGGATTCTGGGAAGAACACCAGGCCGGTAACGCCATCGCCGCTCTGAAAGCCCGCCTGGCGATCCTGGCTAAGGTTAAGCGAGACGGCAAGTGGCAGAATCCCAAAGCAAGTGAACTTGTGCCTGGAGACGTAGTCCGACTGCGTCTCGGCGACATCGTTCCGGCCGACGCGCGCTTGCTCGATGGCGATCCGATCGAGGTGGATCAATCCGCATTGACGGGCGAATCATTGCCTGTAACCGCCAAGCCGGGTACCGCTGTGTTCTCGGGATCGATCGTCCGTCAGGGCGAAATCGACGCGATGGTGTATGCCACCGGAACGAATACCTATTTCGGCAAGACCGCGCAGATGGTGCAGGAGGCGAATACCGTAAGCCATTTCCAAAAGGCGGTGCTTGAAGATAGGTGACTACCTGATCGTGCTGGCGGTAGCGCTGGTCGTGTTGATTCTGATCGTCGCGCTTTTCCGCGGCGACAAGGTTCTCACTACGCTGGAATTCTGCCTTGTGCTCTTGGTTGCCGCGATCCCGGTAGCCATGCCCACAGTGCTCTCGGTGACGATGGCCGTCGGTGCCCGCCTGCTGGCGAAGAAAGAAGCGATTGTCACCCGACTGTCGGCGATTGAAGAACTCGCAGGCGTGGATGTGCTGTGCTCGGACAAGACCGGTACGCTCACACAGAACAAACTGACGCTGGGCGATCCCTTCACCGTGGATGGCATTGCACCGGACAAAGTTATTCTCTGGGCTGCACTCGCGTCGCGAGCCGAAGACAAGGACACCATCGACCTTGCAGTGATCGGTGGAGTGAAGGACGACAAGGAGCTGAAGAGCTTCAAGGTACTTCACTTTCAGCCCTTCGATCCTGTGCATAAACGCACCGAAGCCACCGTCAAAGGAGCGGACGGAAATCAGTTCTTTGTGTCCAAGGGAGCTCCGCAGGCGATTTTGCAACTGGCAACCAACGCAGACGAGGTCAAGGCCGCAGTCGAGAACGCCATCAATGAATTTGCGGGACGCGGCTTCCGCTCGCTGGGCGTAGCGAGAGCCGACGAGGAAGGCAAGTGGAAGTTTGCCGGCATGTTGCCGCTGTTCGATCCGCCGCGCGAGCAGGCCAAAGCGACCATTGCGAGCGCCCGGCAGATGGGCGTGGACGTCAAGATGGTTACGGGCGATCAGATCGCCATCGCCCGGGAGACCTCGAAACAACTCGGATTGGGTACTAACATTCTGGATGCTAGCGCCCTGGGCGACACGAAGAAGCAAGAGTCGACCCAAACCGAGGAAGCCATCGAAAAGGCCGACGGATTCGCGCAGGTATTTCCGGAACACAAGTACCACATCGTCGATATTCTTCAACGGCGCGGCCACATCGTGGGCATGACCGGCGACGGTGTCAACGACGCTCCCGCGCTCAAGAAGGCCGATTGTGGAATCGCCGTCTCCGGCGCCACAGACGCCGCACGGGCAGCCGCATCGATCGTACTGCTCACGTCGGGCTTGTCGGTGATCATCGATGCAATCAAGGAGAGCCGCCGAATCTTCCAGCGGATGAACAGCTACGCCATTTACCGCATTGCCGAGACGCTGCGTGTGCTGTTCTTCATGACGCTCGCAATCCTGGTGTTCAACTTCTATCCCCTCACCGCCGTCATGATCGTGATGCTGGCGCTGCTCAACGATGGAGCTATCCTGTCCATCGCCTACGACAACGTTCTCTACAAGAACAAGCCCGAAGCCTGGAATATGCGGCTTGTGCTTTCGATCTCCACAGTGCTCGGCGTCATCGGAGTAGTCTCTGCTTTCGGTCTCTTCTATCTCGGAGAGCGCGTCTTTCACATCGACCGCTTGCATATCCAGACATTGATGTACCTGAAGCTTTCGATAGCCGGACATCTGACCATCTTCCTCACGCGCACGCGCGGTCCCTTCTGGTCCATACGCCCTGCGCGGATTCTCTGGATTGCGGTGCTTGGCACCCAGACCATTGCGACGCTGATTGCGGTCTATGGCTTGTTCATGGCGCCGCTCGGCTGGAAGTGGGCAGGATTCGTTTGGGCTTACGCTCTGATCTGGGCTCTCATCAATGACCGCGTGAAGCTGCTCGCTTACCGTATCTTCGATCCGGCCAAGCCTGCGCTGCTTTCGAGGAAGCCTGTGGATCGCACTTCCGAGATCGCAGCCCGCGCCTACGAGCTTTATCAGCAGCGAGTCCATGGCGAGAGTCAGCAGGACCAGGACTGGCTTGAAGCGGAGCGCGAAACACTCGGTGACGCCGGCGGCCAAGAAAAAGATCGCGTAGAAGCACGTGTGGACAGCGAAGGACAGGATGAAGATCGATTCGAAAAGCTATCGAGTGCCGCCAGAGAAAAAGGTCGACCTCGGCAAGTGGCCGACGATTGTCGATCCTTATTACAAGTCAAAAGAGCAGTATAAGGAGCTTCTGCAGCAGCACATGGAGAAGCTGAGCTCGCTGCAGGATCTTCACTACGCCTCCAATCGGCATGCGTTGCTCTTGATCTTCCAGGGAATGGATGGCGCCGGCAAAGACGGCGCCATTCGGCATGTCATGTCCGGAGTCAATCCGGAAGGCTGCGAGGTGTTCAGCTTCAAGCAGCCGAGTGCCGAGGAGCTCGAACATGATTTTCTCTGGCGCACTACGTGCCGGCTTCCCGAACGCGGTCGAATCGGCATCTTCAATCGTTCCTATTACGAAGACGTGCTGGTCGTTCGGGTTCATCCGGAGCTTTTGCGCGGCCAGGGATTGCCCGAAGAGCTGCGTGACGAGAAAGACATCTGGTCCGAAAGGTACGAATCGATCCGCGATCTGGAGAAACATCTTCATCGCAACGGAACACAGACCATCAAGATTATTTCTGCACCTGTCTTACAAGGAGCAACGAAAGCGATTCCTTGCGCGCATCGATGAGCCGGACAAGAACTGGAAGTTCAGCACCGCCGACATTCACGAGAGGAAATATTGGAAGCGCTACATGAGCGCCTACGAAGAGTGCATCCATTCGACAAGCACTCACCATGCGCCGTGGTACGTCGTGCCCGCCGACGACAAGGAGAATGCACGGCTGATCGTCTCCCAAATCGTCCTTGATGCGCTTGGAGGACTCAAGATGGCGTATCCCAAGACCACCGCGAAGCGCCGCCTCGAACTGCAGGCGATTAAGAAGCAGTTGAGGAAATAACGTCAGACAGCATTCGTGGGCGCATCAGGAATCAACGTCACAAACCGCCGCTGCTCTCTTACCGCCGCGGAGAAGTAGAAAAGGAACAACAATATGGCTACTACCGAACTCCCTTTAGGCACTGACCAGGCTGCGAAATCTTCCGCGTTTATCTTCGATGTGGCTTTGTCCACCGCGATTGCTGCAAATGGCAAAACGGAGGCACATGCGCTGGTCCCCAAAGGACCGCTTTCGCCTGAAATGCTTGACAGGATGAATCGCTACTGGCGTGCAGCGAACTATCTGTGCATCGGACAGATCTACCTGTTCGAAAACCCGCTGCTTCGCGAACCGCTCAAAGCGGAACAGATCAAACCGAGGTTGCTCGGTCACTGGGGAACCTCGCCGGGACAAAACCTCATTTACATCCATCTGAATCGCCTCATCAAAGAACATGATGCGGACATCATTTATATCTCCGGCCCGGGACACGGTGGCCCGTCGCTGAATGCCTGCTCTTATCTGGAAGGCTCTTACACCGAAGTCCATCCTGAGATCACGGCCGATGAAGACGGCATGCGGCTCATGTTCCGCAAATTCTCTACGCCCGGCGGAGTGCCCAGCCATTGCGGACCGCACGTGCCGAACTCCATGCATGAGGGTGGAGAGCTTGGCTATTCGCTGGTTCACGCGTTCGGCGCGGCATTCGACAATCCCGATCTGATTGTTGCCTGTGTCATTGGTGACGGCGAATCCGAGACCTGTCCACTTGAGGGAAGCTGGAAGTCGGTCAACTTTCTTAATCCCGCGCGGGATGGCGCAGTCCTTCCGATTCTGCACCTCAATGGCTACAAGATATCGGGTCCGACCGCCCAGGGACGCACCAGCGACGCAGACTTGAAGGCCCTGTACACCGGCCGTGGCTACAAGCCTTACTTTGTCGAGGGCGACGATCCCGAGGTCGTGCATCAACTTCTTGCTCAGGCGATGGACGATTGCTACGCCGAGATTCGGTCAATTCAGCAGGAAGCCCGCAAGAACGGATTCAAGAAGCAGCCCGTCTGGCCCATGATCATTCTGCGCACGCCCAAGGGATGGACTTGCCCGAAAGAAGTGGATGGAATCCCAATCGAAGGCACCTTCCGCGCACACCAGGTTCCACTTGCAACGGTTCGCGAGAATCCCGAGCATCTCAAAGTTCTTGAAGCTTGGATGAAGAGTTACAAGCCGGAGGAACTCTTCGACAAGAATGGCAAGTTCATTGAAGAATTGGCGGTCGCTCGCGCCTCGCGGCAACCGACGCATGGGCGGCAGTCCCCATGTGAATGGCGGGCGATCGCTAATTACGCTCGCCCTGCCCGATTTCACCGATTATGCACTCGAAATCCCCGGACCGGGCAAGGTTCTAGCCGAGGCTCCGCGCAAGCTTGGAGATTTCTTCCGTGACATTTTCAGGATGAATCTGACGAACTTTCGCATGTTCTGTCCCGATGAAACAAACTCCAATCGGCTGAACTCCATCTTCGAGGCGACAAAACGCTGCTCCATGGCAGAGCTTGTCTCGATCGATGACGAACTCGGCCCGGATGGCCGCGTGTTGGAGGTATTGAGCGAACATCTGTGCGAGGGATGGCTGGAAGGCTACCTGCTTACCGGACGGCATGGCATGTGGTCCTCCTATGAAGCCTTCGCGCAGGTGGTCGATTCCATGCTGACACAGCATGCCAAGTGGCTTGAGCAATGCCGCGATTATCCGTGGCGCAAGCCGATAGCGTCTTTGAATGTTCTTGCTCACAAGCCATGCATGGCGGAACGATCACAACGGATTCAGCCACCAGGCCACCGGCTTTGTGGACAACGCGCTGGCACGCAGAAGCGACACCATTCGCGTCTACTATCCGCCGGACAGCAATTGCCTTCTGAGCGTCTTCGATCATTGCCTGCGGAGCCGCAACTACGTGAACATCGTCACTTGCGGAAAGCAGCCGCAACTGCAGTGGCTGAACATGGATGAAGCTCTGGAGCATTGTTCGCGCGGCGCATCGACCTGGAAGTTTGCAACCAATGACGAGGGCGGAGAGCCGGATGTCGTTCTGGCCTGCGCAGGCGACGTGCCAACGATTGAAATCTGCGCAACATCGTGGCTTCTGCAGAAGCACGTCCCTGGAATCAAGGTGCGGGTTGTCAATGTAGTTGACCTGATGACCCTGATGTATCCAGACAAGCATCCGCACGGGATGGACGAGATGTCCTTCAATGCGCTCTTCACCGAAAAGGCGCCGGTGATTTTCGCCTTCCACAACAATCGCTGGCTCATTCATACGCTGGTTCATGGACGCGCCAATGAGGGCCGCTTCCATGTGCATGGCTATATTGACGAGGGAACAACCACTACCCCGTTCGACATGGTCGTGCTGAATGAGATGAGCCGCTTCCATCTTGCATTGGACGCTCTGAAGCACATTCCCCGACTTCGTGTGCAGGCTGCCGACGCAATCCAGCTATTCGGCAAGAAACTGACCGAACATCACGACTACATTCGCGAGCACCTTGAGGATATGCCCGAGATCAGGAACTGGCAGTGGACGGCGGACTTCAGCGATTCCGCTGCGCCTGCTCCGTTGGCCAAGGGACATCCTCAAAAGGCCATGTTCACTGACAGCTAAACTGCGAACTCCGCAGCACCTTTCTGCACCTACGAGGGGATCGGCACACAGCCTAGAACTCATTCTGAATGTATGGCGGGGATGACGGGATTCGAACCCGAGACCTTTGCGGTGACAGTTTCCACCGGAATGACGGTGAACGCGTTCCATTGTTGCGGCAGCAAACCAAAGATCTGTGACTACACGCTCTGATAGGGTTTGGTGAGTCGCTGGGCGAGCAGGAATTATTGCTCGCGAAGTGGATTCCGGTTTGCGTTGCGATGTGATCGCTTGCGAGCATGCGTTTCATCCTCCAAATCGAATGCGGCGTTCACGAGCGCGATGTGCGAGAAGGCTTGGGGGAAGTTTCCAACGAGGCGTTGGCGTGCGATATCGTACTCTTCGGAAAGAAGACCGACATCGTTGCGAAGCTTCATGAGTTTCTCAAAGAGAGCTCGTGCATCATCAATGCGGCCAATCGCTCTCAATGCACTCACCATCCAGAAGCTGCAAGCCAGAAATACACCCTCTCCGGGGGGCAATCCGTCAGGGGTCTTCGCAGAGTCGTAGCGAAGAACCAAACCATCAGGCATCAACTCGCGCTCAATCGCCTCAATCGTCGCTTTTGCACGGGAATCTTCACCGGATAGGAAGCCTACAACGGGCATCAGCAGCAACGCAGCATCCAGTTCCTCTGATCCATACGCCTGCACAAAGCTATTCTTCTTACTGCTAAATGCATTTGCGCAGACGTCCTGGTGAATCGCATCTTTTATAGTCTTCCATCTTTCTAGTGGAGCGTCGTACCTCAGCTGCTCCGCCAGCAGCACTGCGCGATCGAATGCCACCCACGCCATCATCTTCGAATAGGTGAATTGCTGCGGCCCCCCCCGCGTCTCCCAGATCCCCTCGTCGGGCTGCTGCCAGATTGTTGCGAGGTGCTCGAGCAGCAAGTACGAGCACGCGAAAGTCGTCTTCGCAATGTTGGCGGATGCTGTGCTGCGCATGATAGAAGGAATCGAGCACCTCTCCATAGATGTCGAGCTGCACCTGAGTCGAAGCTGCGTTGCCGATGCGCACTGGGCGAGACTTCTCATATCCGGCAAACCACTCCACTTCCCACTCAACGAGGGTGCGCTCGCCTTTCAGGCCATACATGATCTGGACCTGGTCCGGGCTTCCGGCTAGTGCCCGCAGCAGCCAATTCTGCCATGCGCCAGCCTCTTCGAAATAGCCACCGTTGGTTAGCGCCAGCAGGGTGAAGGTCGTGTCGCGGAGCCAGCAATACCGATAGTCCCAATTTCGCACGCCGCCGAGTTCTTCCGGGAGAGAGGTAGTAACCGCAGCCACGATTCCTCCGGTTGGACGATAGGTCAGTGCTTTTAACGTAATCAATGATCGCGCGACAGATTCGCGATATGGACCTTCATACTTCATTCGCGAACTCCATTGTTGCCACCAACGCTCCGTGTCTGCGAGAGCCTTATCAGGGTCTAATTCGGCCATTTCAGGTTTGTAGGATGCTCCATAGGTGAGTGTGAAAGTCGCACGCTCTCCTTGGGATATTGTGAACTCCGAAACCGTCTTCAGATTTTCCCCATGCACGGGAATCGAAGCATGAAACACCAGAAGATGCGGCCCAGCAATCGCGCGCACACCGTCTTTGATACTCGTTACCCACGGAATTGTGCGGCCATAGTCAAATCGCATCACAAGTTCCATTCGCATTTTAAGAACGCCACGTACACCTTCTACGATCCGGACTACATCCGAGTTGCGCCCACGGATTGGCATGAAGTCAATCAGCCGTATCGCACCATCCTGATGTTCAAAGATGGTTTCAACAATGAGAGTCTGGTCGCGATAGGAACGCGTCGTGGACCAGTCGCCTTCCGAAGGTGCGATTTTCCAATATCCGTTTTCTTCACCACCCAGCAAAGCGGCAAAGCAGGCATCGGACGAAAAGTCCGGCCAGCAGAGCCAGTCGATAGAGCCGTTTCGATCTACGAGAGCGGCCGTCTCGCAGTCGCCAATCAGAGCGTAGTCTTCAATCCTCGAGGCCATCATCCGCCTTATTGTTCGTGGTAATTCCGCATAAGTCCGCCGTCTATGACATAGGTCGAGCCGGTAACATAGGTTGCGTCATTCGACGCTAGAAACGCCACCAGCCCCGCCACGTCCTCCGGCTGGCCCATGCGTCCCAGCGGAATATTGGTCAGCAGCGCATTCAGCTTCCCCTTATCCTGGAGCAGCGAGTTGTTGATCGGCGTCGCAATCGCGCCGGGTGCAACATTGTTGACAGTGATGCCGAGCGGTCCTAGCTCCACTGCCAAGTCTCGCATTAGCATTCGCAGGCCGCCCTTACTGCAGCAATACGTGGCGAATCCTGGAAATGCCATCTCTTCATGAACGGAACTGATATTGATAATACGTCCCGGCTTCTGGGCGTCGCGCAACCGCCTCACAAATGCCTGCGTCAGAAAGAATGGGCCACGCAGGTTGACCGCCATCACCTGTCGTAATCCTCTCCGTCGTATCCCAGAAATCTGACTTCTTCTCCATGCCAGCATTGTTCACGAGGATGTTTGCCACTCCAAAGCGATCCCATGCAGTGTTCACCAGCCAGTGAACGTCGTTCATACTAGTCACATCCGCATGCACAATCTCGCCTTCGCCGCCTGACTCTTTGATGGCCTTCCTTGTCTCCTCCGCACCTTCCGAATCTCCGATGTAATCGACGATCACCTTTGCGCCCTCGCAACCAAGTCGTTTGGCAATTCCTTGACCGATGCCGGAACTCGCCCCGGTAACGATGGCCACTTTTCCTGTTAGTAGAAACATCTGAGTCTCCCGAATTGCAAGATGTTCGCCACGGACTTGAGTTCTGGATGCAAAATTATCCTGCAGTGGTTCACGCTCCATCGGGCAAGGGGCATGGTGAACGTCTGCGATGTCGGAGTTTGACTTCGGCCGCATTCAACACCCCCTTAGGACAGGTAGATCCGAGGAGGCCTTCAGTGGGCTGCTTCAGCGTCCATGCCCGGCAGGGATTCGTTGTCGTCTGGGTCAAACGGGCCGTGAACATTGGGAAGATAGATGTCGTCCTGGGCCAACAACGCTTCGTAGACCGGGGTGTGCCGCCAGTGACGGGCCAGGGCGAACGCGCTCATGTTGGCGATCATCAGGGGAAGAACCAGGCCGTAGCCGCCGGTCATTTCAAAGATGATCAGCACCGAGGTCATGGGGGCGCGAACGATTCCTGCAAAGACGGCGCCCATGCCGACCACTGCAAATGCGCCAATGGAGTCCGCCGAATGGTGGAAGACGGTCACGTCCAGGTAGCCCACCGCGCCTCCCAGCATCGCACCCATGAAGAGCGCCGGTGCAAAGATGCCGCCTGACGCCGCCGCTGGAGTAGGAGCTGACCGTGGCAGCGAGCTTGAGGACGCAGAAGACGGCCATGGCGGTCACCGTCATTTTGCCTGTGAGCGCCAGGGTGAGGGTTTTGTACGGGTCGCCGGCGATGCCGTTGAGGTGGAAGAGTGCCAGCGCCGCGACCGCCATGCTGCCTGTGGCTGCGCCGCCGATGGCCGGCTGCACCCAGCGCGGCACGCCTGTGAGCCGCCGGAACCAGGCACGAAGGCCAAGCAGCGAATCGGTGAAGGCGACCGAGACAATGGCCGCCAGCAAGCCCAAGCAACGCATACCACACCAGCGAGGAGGAGTTGGAGAGCATGTAGTTGCCCTGCACGTGAAAGACGGGGTTGGAGCCCAGAATCAAATGTTCGACAACAGCGGCCAGCGCGGCGGCGACAATGACGCCGGAAAGCATGGTTTGGTCGAGGTCGCCGATAAGTTCCTCAAGCGTGAAGGTTACGGCGGCAATGGGCGCGTTAAAGGCCGCGGCAATGCCCGCTGCCATCCCCACGGAAGCCATGCGGCGGGAGTTCTTGGGGCCGAGCCGGGCCATGCGGGCCAGCATGCTGCTGACGCCTGCGCACACCTGCACTGTCGGTCCTTCAAGGCCCAGCGATGCGCCAGAGCCGATTTGCAGGGCGCACAGGACAAACTTGCCGATAGTTTCGCGGACGGTGACCATGCCGTACCGCAGGGTGTAAGCCACCTTCACCTGAGGGATGCCGCTTCCCGCCGCAGCAGGCGCAAAGTAGGTTAGACCGATTCCGGCAACTAGGCCGCCGAGCGTGGGGGAAAGGATGGTCCACCATATCCAGCTATGCCCCGAGGCGGCGTTGGCACGGTCAATCAACAGTGCCTCAAGCCCCATGATGCTCAGGTGGAAAGCCACGGCGGCAAGTCCGCAGAGCCCACCGGCCAGAATGGTCACTGCCAGCAGGCGCTGCCGCTCGCTGGGAATGCGGCGCAACAGCCAGGCGTAGAAACGTGCATACAGCCCTTGAAAACCTACCCAATAACTGGGTTTCGGCACTTCTTGGCTGTTCGGGGACGTCACAAGACCAGTATAGAAGCAGAGAGAGGAAGCAGCCGCTCAGAGCGACAGCCCAAATAGAATGTAGATCATGTCAAACAGGGCTGGATCCCGGATGGCGGGGAAAACCAGAAGCTAGACCACCGGACGGCGAACGCAACGCAAACTTAGAAGACTCCTGTTCTTGATGAGGGAGCGGAAGTTCCCCAATCCCTTTGAATGAAGTAGGCTTAAATCAGGGCCATGACTACACTTGCACTCGTAGCATCATCGTCACCGCAGCCGCTTTCTTCGGATGGATGAGCGTTCGAGTTTTCCGACTTCCCATCCCCATCGGCACGATGCTCCTCACGGCGATCTCGTCCGTCTTGATGATTGAGTTTGGCCGGGTCTTCCCGGGCCTACATGTGTGGGCTGTGAGCCTCGTAAGTCGCATTCGGTTTGAGGACTTGATTCTGCATGGGCTGCTGGGGTTGCTCCTGTTCGCAGGCGCGTCTCTGTTGGATCTCCTCTATCTTTCCCGAGAGAAGCTCGCGGTCGGGCTCCTCTCGGTCATCGGCACACTCCTCTCGACGGTAGCTCTTGCCGCGGTCATGCACTGGACTCTTCCCCTCCTCGGCATTGCTGCTCCCTGGATTGAGTGCCTGTTCTTCGGTACGCTGATTTCGCCAACTGATCCGATAGCGGTCCTCGAAATGCTACATAGGGTTGGAGTGCCGAAGAACATCCAAGCACAGCTTGCCGGGGAGTCGCTGTTCAATGATGGCATTGGCGCAGTCCTTTCCTTGCAGTCCTGGCAGCGTCGAAGGGAGAAGCGCCGTCAATTGGCCATATAGGAGTGCTCCTGCTGCTGACTTCTTCGGGTGGCCTCCTGCTAGGCATAGCTCTTGCATGGGTGGCTTCCGAACTGATGCGGCGCGTCGAAGCCTACCAGATCGACATACTCCTAACTCTTTCGCTCGCCTTGGGAGGCTATGCCCTGGCGGAAACCCTGAGGCTATCAGCTCCGCTTGAAGCGGTCGCGGCTGGACTGGCATTGCGCAGATTCAACATGCATTACGCGCATGGCGAGATTTCGCATGAATCTATAGATGGGTTCTGGCGGGTCATTGATGAAATTCAAAATGCAGTTCTTTTCGTACTGCTGGGCTTCGAGGTACTCATTATTCCTTTTTCGCGAAGCTCGTTTGAGTCGGGTGGACTTGCCATTGTATCCGTCCTGGTTATTCGCTTCCTCGTTGTAACGCTCGTTTTGGGATTGGTGCGGCTGCTGCAACGTGGACATAAATCTTCGCTTTTCACACTCAGTTGGGGTGGCTTGCGAGGCGGGTTATCCATTGCACTTGCGCTATCTGTCCCAGACCTCCAACATCGATCATGGATACTCTCCACCACCTATCTTGTGGTAGTTTTTTCGATCGTATTGCAGGGTGGCACGCTTGATCTCTTTCTGACAAAATTCGGCAGAATAGATCAAGAAGCAAGCATTCTAACTGGTCGAAAATAAGAGGATACTCTCGTAAAACGAGGACATTCTTCAAGGCAAACAAAATGGAGAAGTCTTTTGAGACTGCTTTGCTTATGGGATGTACTCAGCTTAGAGGCGCAGAAGATGGCGGTCGTCTCGGCGTGTCTCTTTGCACGTACCATGCATTTGCGGCGCCCTTGGCTTGCTACTCTAATTCTTGCGTTGGGTACCTGGCTTATCTACATCACCGACCACTTGCTCGACGGCGTTCCTCACGGGGAGTTGAAACTATCACGGGAGCGGCACCGCTCTTATGCGAGAACAGAAAGCATTCATAATGGCTGCTTTGGCTGATTACGCGATCCTGCTTTGGTTGATCGCAACCCACATCTCCCTTTTAACACGGAGAGACGACGCGATCGTTTTTGCGTCGCTATGAGGCTTTCGTAAGGGGCCCTGTTGTATTTTGTGAATTGTTGAAATTCTGCCGATAGGTTCGATGTCGCCCATCAAGCAATTCAGAGATGGCGCACACACATCCACGGTTCTGTGTGGATGACAGACAAACTGGACACTACTCGGCGATAGAGGGTTCTGTCGTATTGTCCACAGTACGCAAAGAGCCGTGGAACCAAAGTAACTCTAGGACGTAATCCACGCGCGTGCCGCATCAGATTGTGACGTTGGAAACGACTTCACAGCACCGGGCATCAGGAAGGCGAAGAGTCGCATTGTATGCTGGATCCATTCGAGATCGGTTACGACTGCAACCCTCTCCCATCGCGAGAGGTGTTCGATCCCAACCTTGAAATCTTCCCACATAGCACCCGGATCGATACCGAGGAAATCCCCGGCGGTCTCGTAGTAAAGCCGGACTTTGCCCTGACCTTTAAGTGCACCAGTGACTGCTGGAATCAGCACAGAGTCGTAGTCTGCTTTCGTAACGCGTCCCGTGCAAACGAACGCGAGTACATTCTCCGGAAAGGTCTTCAACTGCTTAATCATTGCGCACTCTCCGCACACGTAGAGCTCGGACGCTAGCATGCCGACAAAGTGTGTGACGCGGTTTCTCGATGTGGCGGAAATGTCGGCCGCGCTCCTGACCGGGCCCCGAATACATGGTGAGCACGTACCGCGCATATGGCAGACCAACGGCCAGTTCCCGATTGACGCTTTAAGATTCAAAGTTAGCTCACACAAAAGAACAGTTCTCATGCGGCAATCGTCGTCCATCTCGGTCTCGGCGGCCGACGAACTAACGAGAAGCTCACCTTGCCGGCTGCGGTGTGTCGTGCCTGGCCAATGAAGTGGCGGTTCGAACCCTAGTGACGCCGCATCCGAAGGTGGAACCACCCTTTATAAGCTTAAGTCGCGCATGAACAAAACGGTCGAGTCACCATTAGCGCTCTTGCTTACTACTCGTATGTGATCTCCGGAGTCGGCATCAAATTTCAACCCCTCGACTGCCCCGAAGTTACCTTCGGCAATTGTCTGTCTACTAATCTTGAACGTGTTTACAATTCCGGTCTTATCGCGGACAGCGATGGAATGATTGTGTCTGTCGACCTTTGTTACCGTACCTTCGGTCGAAGAGAATGGACCTGCTCCGAGATCCTTCAAGGCAACTATTGTGCGGTTGCCTCCGATGCCGAAGTAGAAGACAATGGAGTACGCGCCCTTTTCGTTGAATGCGCTCGCCGAAGTTGTCTCGTTGGCGACTCTCTTATCAAAAGCGATGGGCGTCTTTGCGTTCGACATTTCCATGAATACGGCTTTGGAACCGCTGTCCTGAAGAACAGTGATGGTCTTCGCCTTGTCATTGATCGAAATTACGGTGCCGGTCAGTGCATGAATTACTTCCTGCGCTGCCAGTGGTAGTGATGCAAAAACGATACAGCCCGCAAAAGCACAGGTACACCACACTGCTTTCAGCATGATTTCCTCCGATAGCCATTGCAGGCTGGCGATGGAATCAATTGCCGCGTCCTCAGCTTGCAGGCTCTCCTTCGTTGATGCGGTAGATAAGCGAGAGGTTTTCCATTCTCTCAAATCGGTTTTCGTATTTGTCACTATCGAAGTGAATGCCAGTCCTCTGAGTCCCACTCCGCTAATTCTGGGCCGAAGGCTCTCATCAGCGCGGGAGCCAATTCAGTGTCAGTTAGTGAGCGTCACAGCCAGTTGCAAATGCAATTGGCATCAACGAGAACATCGGCTGGCACACATTCCGCCACTCCTTCGGCACGTTGCTGAAGGCAAACGGGAGAGGATGTCAAAACCGTTCAGGAGCTCTTACAGCACGCGAACAGCAGAATTACGCTCGATGTTTACACGCAAGCGACCACCTCGAACAAGCGGGCCGCACAGAGCAGGGTTGTAAGGATGATGGTTCCAAATCGGGGTGAAATTAAGGGTGAAACTGACCCTCAGAAAGTAGGATAGGGTGCTTATTGCACCCTTATCAAACCCATGACCTCTGTCTTTTTGGGGTCGCCGATCATCCTAAGTACTTTAGAATGTATGGCGGGGACGACGGGGCTCGAACCCGCGACCTCTGCCGTGACAGGGCACAGGAAACCGGTAACTTATAGAAAATAAGCGCAATGGATGGCTCCTTTTGGCGCTTTGAGGCACGCATGGTAACCGTTATTGTGCCCTTATTGTGCCCACGACCTCCGCCCTATCGACCTCTGCCCAACCGGCGAACTGCATGGTCCCGAACACCAGAATTCTCCCTGAGTGAAATTGCGATGATGCGCTCGTTGACGCCCGGTGCGAGATGGAAGCGGCGTTTCTCGTTCTTAATTGTGGATGTTCCCGCCAGTTACCAACGCAATCTTCTTCGCGATTGTCATTTGACGGGAACTCCTTCTGTCTTGATCCTTTCATCTCGCTTCGCTCATGGAAGTATAGATCCTATCCTTATGCCTGATTCGAGAGTTCCAGGGGCCAGTTGCTCGATCCACTCTGCCATCGATTTCTTCGGCTCGCCCATCGCCGCATTCGACACGTCCTCCCACGCTTCCCACGTCTTCAGCCGCTCCGCATACGCGGCGCGGGCCCTGGGCAGAATCGAAGTGCCCAGGCCAAGTCGCAGCGGCGGATTCTCCGCGTCCACAAGCTTCAGGATGGCTTCTGCCGTCGCCTCCGGATCGCCGCGTTCAACATTCGGCCAGATGCGTCAGGAACTGCTTCCGGAACTCCGCGTATGGTTCCAGCGCATCCGCGATCTGTGAGGATTTTCCGAAGTCGGTTGCGTAGGCTCCGGGTTCAACAAGTGTCACCTTCAACCCGAACGCCTTCACCTCCTGCGCGAGGGATTCGTGGAGCGCTTCGACTGCCCATTTCGTCGCGGCAATAGAAGCCGATCATCGGCAATGCCGCTATCCCAAGCCCGCTCGAGACACCGAGAATGTGACCGCTCCCTTGTTTCCGCAGCAAAGGCAGAGCCGCTCGGAGCACTCGGACCATGCCGAAGTAGTTCGCATCGAAGAGGCCGCGGATCTGCTCGTCGCTCGCTTCCTCTGTAGCCGCGAACAGGCTCACGCCGGCATTGTTGACAAGGACGTCCAGCCGGCCGAAGTGCGCGTATGCCTGATGAACCGCCTGCTGCACCTGCGCGGAGTCGGTGACGTCGAGGGCAAGGGGCAGCACCGCGTCGCCAAAACGTTCCGCGAGATCGGCTACGTCTGCCAGTTTGCGGGCGGTCGCTGTAACCCGATCGCCGCGTTGAAGAGCAGCCTCAGCCCAGATGCGGCCGAACCCGCGCGAGGCGCCGGTGATGAACCATGTCTTTTGCATTTCGATTCCTCCGTGATTGTGCGGTTAGGTTCAGACCTCGGAATAGCGCATGTTCCCGAGATCGGTGAGAAGCGAGGGGCCGGTGGGGTTCCATCCGAGCTTTGCGCGGGTCTGCGCACTGGAGATCTGGGCGTCCCTCCCCGCGAAGAACCCGAGGAAGCCGAAATGTTCCTGGGCCTGTTCCTGCGAAATGGAAATGACGGGCACATTCAGGCCGCGGCCGATAGCGGTGGCAATGTCTTTGAGCGGCACACCCTCTTCGGCGACGGCGTGGTACCGGGCTCCCGCTGTGCCTTTCTCCAGGGCGAGCCGGTAGAGCCGGGCGACATCCGACACATGCGCGGCAGGCCAGCGGTTGTGACCATCGCCGATGTACGCCGAGACTCCCTTTGCGCGTGCAATCGCAATCAGGGGGGTGATGAGGCCCTGCTTTACCGTGTCGTGGACCTGCGGCAAGCGCATCACCGATGCGTGGACTCCGCGCTCCATCAGCGCGACAGCCGTCACCTCGGATACACGAGGAAGGGATGGAGAAGAAAGCGGCGGATCGTCCTCGGTGGCGGCGCGGCCCTGAGCCACTCCAACTCCGGAGCTGACGATGAACGGACGGCTGGAGCCCTGGAGCACGGCGCCGATGGTCTCGATGGCGCGCTTGTCCAGTTCGCAGCTCTCCGCAAACCTCGACCAGTCATGCCGGAAGGCGGTGTGGATGACGGCATCGGACGCGGCTGCTCCGCTGCGCAGGCTTTCCAGGTCTTCCAGATCGCCTCGATGCGCCTGGGCGCCCGCGGCTTCAAGCGACTTTGCGCCCGCATCCGATCGCGTCATTCCAAGTACGTGGTGGCCCGCGCCGATGAGTTCTTTCACGATGGCGGAACCGATGAATCCGGTAGCGCCGGTAACGAATACACGCATATGTGTCTCCCTGATCTCATTCGAGCTAAGATTGACGAAAGGCTGCCGCCTCAACTTAAAACGGAGACAGCCTCCGAATGAATAGATAATCGGAGACAGCCTCCGGTTGCAAGAATTTTTGGAGATGACGAAGAAACCTTCCACGACCGCCCGGAAACCGCGCACAGACGCGTTGCGCAACCGCGAGCGCATTCTTGAAGTCGCGAAGGCAGCCTTTACCCGGCAAGGCGCCAATGCCAGTCTGGACGAAATCGCGAAGCAGGCGGGCGTTGGAGCAGGTACCTTGTATCGCCATTTCCCGACGCGGGATGAGCTGATCGAAGGTGTTTACCGGAACGAAGTGGAGAAACTCGCGGCGGCCGCGGCCCGCTTCGCCGAGACCATGTCTCCGCTCGAAGCGCTTCGAGCCTGGATGCTGCTGCTGGTCGATTACATCGCGGCAAAGCACATCATTGCGCCCGCTCTCAATAGCATTGCCGGAGGCCCGTCCAGGCTCTATGAAGGTTCACGCACCCTGATCCATGGCGCGATCGATGCGCTGGTGAAGCGCGCTAAGAAGAGTGGCGATCTGCGCAGAGATCTCGATGCATTCGACCTGCTTCGAGCGCTGATCGGCGTCTCGCATGTGGGCTCCGGCGCCGACTGGCAGCAAAGCGCCAGGAGACTGGTAGACATCCTCATCGCAGGCTCACGCCCGCTCAAATAGACCGCCTCTCGTAGAGAGCGTCGTTCAGGATTGTTGTCGTCGAGTTCACAAATCGGAGCAATGGGCTTTTGGCAAATCGAACTCGTTTCTCCATGGAATCGGAATCGGATGCCAGCGCTATGACATCGCAGGGACCGTCAGGTCAAGATGATCTTGCGAGCTTCTGCTTCCGGATCATCGGCCATGCGACACTCGTTGTCCCAGATCATCGTCCGATTGGTGTCAGGATCGGTTGGCGCCCAGTTTAATCCCGGTATGCTCGGATTTCCGGTTGCAGCAAATGCGGCCCACGACGACGCCATCTTCTTCGCCAGAGCCTGCGCCTCCGGTGTATTCCCCGTTCCCTGCTCACAGCGCTTCGTGTTATCGAAGCAGAATTGAAGATCCGCCGTATGCCATGCGCCAGGCACGCCATCGAGAATCGACGTCTGCCACGTGAAGTAGTACGCGTACGCCGGCGCGGCCTGCAGCTCATGTTTCAGTCGCGCCATCTTCACCACGTTGTTCCGCATCCCGAGGCCATTCAGCCCCGGAGTTCCGCTGCAGATATACGAAAGCGTCTGAATCTTCTTCTGCGGGTACGCCTTCTTCAGCGCCGCAACGATCGCCGTCGCCTTCTCCTCGCCGTACGTCTTCGCAAGGTTTGCATGCCACTCTTCTTCCGTCGGGCGCGAAGACATCTGGTTCCCCTCTTCGCTCACCGAACCTATGAGCATCGGCACATTCTTTGATACCTCCGGAGCGGCGTCGAAGAACGACCGCATGTTGATCACCTTTCCGTCAACGCAAGGCGACCACCCGACGCGCGGCGTCCCCGGCGCCCCTGGCCCCATCATGGGCCGTCCCGGCGGATTGATCTTCGCAGCCGCCGCGTTCCCGGCCGCAAACAGCTTGGCCCACTCCATCTTCTGCAGCGAACCAATATCGTTCGGCGCAAGCCCGAGTTCCTTCATCGTCTGCCGCGCCAGTTCCTTTTGCTGATCTCTGCTCGGAATGTTCCCTCCACCGCCGGACTGCGCCGCAGCCCGATGGATCAGGCCCACCGCGGAGGGCATACCCATCAGCGTCGTCACCTTCGATCCGCCGCCCGACTGCCCGTAGATCATCACGCGATTCGGATCGCCACCGAAGTTCTCGATGTTCTCCTGAACCCACTTCAGCGCCGCAACCAGATCCGTCATCCCTACGTTCGCCGAGTCCTCATACGCCGAACCGCCAATCTCCGCCGCATCGAAGAACCCAAGGATATTCAGGCGGTGATTCACCGAGACCTGCACCACCTCGTGGTGCCGCGCCATCTGCGCGCCCTCGTGCGATGGCAATTCGTAGGATGATCCGAAGCTGAACCCGCCGCCGTGCATGTAGAACATCACTGGCCGCTTTCCCGTCAGGCTCGGCGTCCAGATGTTCAGCTTCAACATGTCCTCGCTCTGCCAGCCGTCGTCCCAGTCGAACAAAAACGTCTGCTCGATGCTCGTCCACGGGTGCAGGGTCTGCGGGCAGTTCGCGCCGTACGCCAAAGCCGGATACTCGTCCCTCCACGGCGCAGGCGGCTTGGCCGGCAGCCACCGATTCTCCCCAGCCGTCGTTGCCCCATACGGCACTCCCTTGAACGTCAGCACGCCGCCATCCACAAACCCGCGCACCTTGCCGTACTGCGTCTTCGCCACCGCCGTTCGCGGCGTCGACACATTCCCCGGCTCCTGGTGCGCGCCTGTCTTCACGCTGTCAGAGCCGAAGGCAGGCTTGCTCAGCGCCGCCCCCAAGCCTGCCGTAGTGGACAGCAGCAGCGCCTCACGCCGCGTGAGAACAACAGACTCCTTCGACTTCGCCATGAACAGCTTCTCCTCTCGTGTTTATGCAATCAGTCGCTTCGAAATTGCGCGACTCACTCTTTTCAGTGCAATGACTGATACTCACGCTGACGTTGCCGTGTTTGAGGATGCACTCTAGTGCGCCTCAGGCGACTTGAAGACCAGCGCCGCGAACTGATGCAGATAGTCTCTCCAGTTGGGCCATGCGTGGAAGCCGCCGCTCTCGTGCTCCTCCACGTTGATGCCGGCATCTTTCAGGATGGCAACCGTGGCATGGCTGTTCTGAAGCGCGATGTCGTACTTGCCCGCATCCACCCAGAACAGGCGAAACGGCTTGCCCGACGCGCGGTACTGCGCCACGTCCGTGTCCTGCTCTTCCTTAATCGAGTTGGGGAACCATCCGGAGCTGAACACGCCCACGTAGGCGAAATCCGCTGAGTTGTCGAGCGCGATATTCAGTGTCTGCAGGCCGCCCATCGACAGCCCGGCAAGTGCACGGTGGTCGCGGTCGGCGACGGTACGATAGTGCGCGTCGATGTAGGGCAGCACCACCTTTACCAGGTCATCATTGAAGGCGTCGTGGCCCATGCGCACGCCCGGCGTCAAACGGAACTCCGTGGAGACGTGGCCTGCGGGCATCACGATCAGCATCGGAACAGCCTTCCCGCTGGCGATCAGGTTGTCGAGAATCGCACCTGCGCGGCCGACCGTAGGCCACGAGTCATCAGAATCTCCTCCGCCGTGAAGCAGGTAAAGTACAGGCAATCTCGCGCTGCCATTCTCGTAGCCCGGCGGCGTGTAGACGTGCATGCGGCGTTCGCCGCCTGTGGCAGACGAGTCATAGTAGACCGTTGCGATTGCGCCGTGCGGCACGCCCGCTTTGTACTCCATGAAGTCCGCACCAGGAACCTCGTACATGCTGGACGCGTGGGTCAGCGATTGCGAGGTGAGCGGGTTCCGCGGGTCTGTCGTGCTCACGCCATCCACCGTGAAGGTGTAGCGATAGACTCCAGGCTCGATCGGACCGATCGTCGCTTCCCAGACGCCCTGATCCCCCTTGGTCAAAGGCACACCAGCCATGTACTTGCCGGTCTCTTGCGGAGTGATTCCCGGTGTGGCCTCCGGGCCCTCGGCATGCAGCTTCACTTCGGTGGCGTTCGGCGCCCAGATGCGAAACCGGACATGACGATCGGGCTCCACCTCGACCGACTTCAACGTGTCGTTGGGTGTGGGAGCAGGCATTTGCATCGCGGGCCTCGGCGGCTGTGCTGCGGGTTGCTGAGGTGCTTGCTGCGCATGAACGCACAGCCCAACGCATAGCGCACCAAATGCAGAAACCGGGCGTAGGACTCCACTGCTTAACCGCATCATTCGACTCTCCTGTGAACTTCCAATCTTGTTCTCAGAACAACTCTTCGAGCACTGCCCGTCGAAGAACGATAACCCATGTACGCAAACCTCTCGCGGAGCTGCGGTCTTCACCGGCACTGGAAGTTTCGGGCGTCCTGTGTGTCTCCGCTTCCGGTGTACTGCGCGTGTTTGGGATAGGCGCATAGCGGGCGGCTGCGTCCGGGAAACGCGCTGCCGGTGGCAACCACCGACTCGGGCGCCGCGCCCTTCTCAACCCACCCAACGAGTGCGCTGAGCATGTCGAAGTGGTCCAGAGAGGGGCCGCCTCCGCAGTGAGCCATTCCCGGCACAAGGAACATCCGGCTCCACTCTCGGAACTCTCGACTATACCCATTCCCGGGCCGCTCCAGCAAATAAAATAAATCGCTTTATTTACAGGTTGCGCCGTTCCTGAGTTGGCTGAGGGCTCCGCGATTGGCGTTCATTATCTTAGCCACTTGCTCATGGACGGGGAGGAACCTTCG
>CAWFZI010000005.1:0-9524 GCA_963820295.1 uncultured Acidobacteriaceae bacterium
GTTGTTGGCGACGTCGTGCGCGAGCATCTAGACCGGAAGGCAGGCGCAGCATTTCTGGCTCGATGGATGGAAGAGAATATTGCGTCGGTCAGGCCGGGTCAATTTGCAGCCTGGCAGGAAGTGTGGTCGGACAGAACGGAGCGTTGAGCAACTGGCGGTGTGAAGGTCGCCGCGCGACTAGCATGTCTCGCCGACGCCACTCGAACACTCTCAAGCAGAACTGCGCGGTCAAAAGGCTTTGCTAGGAATTTCACAGCGCCACTTCGCATTGCCTGCAGCCTTGATATTATCGTGGATGGCGATAGAGACGCGGCTCTGAATAAGCGCATCGCTTTGAATGAATGACAACCACGTGTGCCGAAACCCAGGCCCGGACGTCGCGGGGATCTCCACAAACCGCAGCTTCCCGCGTTACACTTGCACTGCCTCAGTGAACGGAAACCCGATGCGGGAGATTTCGGAACCTGATTGGAGAGTGCTGCGGCGCGTGCATCCGCTCGCGCTCGAACGCTTCTGCGAGCGTGTCCTTGCCGAGGTCGACCGCGTCTCGCGCGATGGCGCGACGAGCCACCACGCACGCTACCTCCAAATCTTCAGGATTATCGAGCAACGCGATCGGGAGATGGCGCGTATCTTCGACAATCCGCGGCGCTCTTATGGACTTACGATCCTGGCCCAGATGCGCTCGCAGGGGTTGCTCACGGAGGATGAATTCTCCAGTCTGAGCCTGGAAACGCGCGGTGTCATTCAAATGCTGCTGGGTGTAGGATGAAGCTCCATATGGCTGCACGGACTCGCTTTTCCACCTCCACCGTCATCGATTCGCAATACCTCGTCCCGTGGCTGTCCGCAAAGGGACCACTGGCCTACAGCCCCACCAAGCCGCCGGCGAGGGACTACTTCTTCCAGTACACATGGATCCTCCCGGGAATCTTCAATCCGCAGGTCAATCTGCGCGAGCATCGCTACTTCGGCAGTCCCCTCAAGAACAGCGCACGCTTCCTTTTCGACTTCTGGGCAAATGCCCGCAGGGGAGATGGATCGGCGCTGCAAAGATACTGCCAGTTCGGATTCTTTTCAGACAACGAGTTGAGGACGCCGATGGCGGCCTATCATCATGTCCGCGACTATCGCGACACACCCGGTTCCCTGCTCATTCAACATGGTAGTTATCAGTGGGTCTCCCTGGAGGATCAGCCGAGCATCCCGGCCGGAGAGGTCTCGCTTTATCGAGGCATCGGAAAGGCCGCTCGTTTCCGCTGCTTGCGATTCCGGCCCGAAGAACTCTCGCCGGCGAACGGGGAGATATGGCGAAAGTACCTGCGCGTCCAGGCAGACATGCTGTCGGACTCGATCCTGTCTTTCAACACGATTCATGACCGCGTCAAGCGCTGCGAGACCGCAGGCCTGCGCGACGGGACTTGGGTGGGCGACGAGTTGGCCACGCAGGCCGGATTAGACATTCAATCGCCAGGCTTCGCCAGGGACCTTTGGCACGCCGCCCAGCATTCGTATTCGCTCGAACGGGTGATGGGAGAAGGGAAGTTCGGCCCCCACCATGTCATCGTCAAGACCCCTCTGAGCAACATCCGGATCACGACGTTCTTCGCGGGTGAGTCGGAAGCAAAGATAGTTGATCCGAGCCGGATCTCGGAAGTCCAAGCCGTCGGCTGTCAGGTGGATTTCGCCCCCCCCCAATGGAATAATCACCCTATGATCGCCTATGCCTCAGTGACGAAACCGAGCACCGAGCTGACGCTGTTCGACACACTTTCGCGACTCACCTTCACCAGAGCGGCGAAGCTGCTCGGGCCCGAGGGTAACCGCCTCATCGTCACGGGCGGCAAATTCGACATTGACCTCACCGCTCAGGTCAAATTCGATCGGGACATGTTTCGGCTGACTCTGGACGGCGCGACAGTCACGCTGACTTTGAGTCCGGTTGCCCGCCATCGTCTCGAGTGGCGCTGTGACGCGTGCGAGGTGCCGTGTGAGCACGCCGGGGCGGCCTTCTCTCTGATTCTGGAAGAGAAGCTCGCGCTGGGACTGGCCGGAGCACCGCCGGCGCGGGCGCGAGCTAATAAAAGCGTGAGCGAGGAGGCGCTGGTCGCGCAAGCGCTCGCGGAGCGGGCGGAGCGCGCCCGGACCGAGAAAATGCGGCTCACGTCTCTCGACAGCCAAGAGATCTGGACCGACTACACATTGACTAATGCGGCCTCTGGCAAGTCGTACCGCGTCGCTCTGCGAGGGTGGCAGCCCGGACAGTCGTACTGCTCGTGCCCGGATTTCCGTAAGAACACGCTCGGCACCTGCAAGCATATCCTTCATGCGCTCGAAAAGGTCCGAAGGCGATTCTCAGACTCGCAGCGCAATCGACCGTATCGGCGCCGAGACATCAGTGTGCATCTGTCATATCGGGGAGGAGCTGCAATTGCGTATCTCGTTGCCACCCCACATCGATGAGGTGACCAGCGGCATCGTGCGCCCGATCCGCGATAGGCCGATCACCGATCTCCCGGATCTGCTAAAACGCATCCGTCAACTCGAAGCACACGACGTCGCTGTGACGGTTTATCCCGATGCGGAGGAGTACATCCAGACCCGTCTGCTGCTGCAGCGCATCGCGGCAACGGTCGCGGAGATCCGGCGCAATCCGAAATCTCACCCACTGCGCACGACGCTGCTGAAGGTGGAGATCCTTCCCTATCAGCTGGACGGCATCGCTTTCGCAGCAGGCGCTGGGCGCGCGATCCTGGCTGATGACATGGGGCTCGGGAAGACCCTTCAGGGTATCGGTATGGCGGAGCTGCTGGCGCGCGAAGCGGACATCCGCAAAGTCCTGGTCGTTTGCCCCGCGTCCGTGAAAGCCCAATGGCGCAGCGAGGTTCTTCGCTTCTCAGAGCGCGATTGCCAGATCGTGTTAGGGAGCGCTGCAGGGCGGAGCAGTCAGTACGAGAACGAATGCTTTTTCACCATCTGCAACTACGAGCAGGTACTGCGTGACATTATCGCGATCGAACGCGCGAGGTGGGATCTGATTATTCTGGATGAGGGCCAGCGCATCAAGAACTGGGAAGCGAAGACGGCTCAGACCATCAAGAGCCTGCGTTCGCCGTTCGCGCTCGTGCTCTCCGGCACGCCGCTCGAGAATCGGCTCGACGATCTTTTCTCCGTCGTCGAGTTCATCGACGACCTGACGTCTGGGGCCTGCATTTCGATTCTTCAACCGCCACCGCGTCACCGACGAGAGCGGCAAGATCCTGGGTTACAAGGACCTCGATCTGTTGCGCGAGAGACTGAAGCCGGTACTGCTGCGCCGGACGCGCAGCGCTGTGATGAAGGATTTGCCCCCGCGCACGACGGAAATTGTGCGGATTGCGCCCACGGATGAGCAGGCGGGCATCGAACTCGCGCAGATGCAGATCGTGAGCACCATCGTCCGTAAGTCGTATATCTCGGAGATGGACTTGTTGCGTCTGCAGAAAGCGTTGCTGCTCGCACGGATGAATGCGGACAGCACCTTTCTCGTGGACAAGCATGCTCCGGGCTTCTCGAGCAAACTGGAGCGGCTGCAGGAGCTGTTGGAAGAGCTGGCCGCGGAGGACGATCGCAAGATCGTGATCTTCTCCGAGTGGACAACGATGCTCACTTTGATCGAGCGGCAGATCAAGCGACTCAAGCTCGATTACGTAAGGTTGGACGGATCGGTCCCGCAGAAGAAGCGGCAGCAGCTGGTGCACCAGTTTCAGCGCGATCCGACCTGTCGCGTGTTCCTCACCACCAACGCGGGCTCGACGGGGCTCAACCTCCAGGCGGCGAATACCGTCATCAATGTCGATCTGCCGTGGAATCCGGCCGTTCTCGAGCAGCGCATCGCACGCGCGCACCGGATGGGGCAGAAGAACCCGGTGCAGGTCTATTTGCTCGTGACGGAAGGGACGATCGAGGAGAAGCTGCTCGCGACGCTCTCGGCCAAACATGACCTGGCTCTCGCCGCGCTGGATATGGAATCTAATGTGCGGGAGGTCGCACTCGCATCCGGCATCGAAGAGCTGAAGCAGCGCCTCGAGGTGCTGCTCGGCGCGAGGGCGCACGCCGCGGTAGACGAGACGGAAAAGCAGCGCCAGCAGCAAGAGGCAGAGCGGCTCGCTCGCCGCTCGCGTGTGGCAGAGGCTGGAGGCCAACTCGTCGCTGCCGCATTCGCATTCCTCGGCGAAATGATCCCGCAGCGTCAGCCAACGAACGGTGCAGAGCAAAAGGCAAGCGAGTTCAAAGCTCGTCTCGACGAGTGTCTGGAGCGCGACGAGCAGGGCCGCCCGCGACTCACTGTCACACTGCCAAACGAAGCCGCGCTCGAGAGCCTCGCTAGGTCGCTTGCCGCTCTGTTCACGGTTACTGCGACCTGATCTTCGTGCTGTCACCAAACCGGTGACCATGGAAGCTTCGGTGAAACTTGGGTCCAAATTGGGTCCGATCGCTCCCGAATGCCGTGGAAAAGGATGGTAGAAGGCGCAGAAGAAACCTAAACGATACAAATACAATAGGTTATGGAATCGGTTGTTGGTTCGGGACCAGGGGGTCGGAGGGATGGTCATCAATACTTCTTTCCCGCGATAGCGGCGGCTTGATCTTCCAGTGCCTGCATCACCATAGCAGGCGCGGCGACATAGAGATTCTTGAGAAAGGCAGAAGGTCCTTGTGCCGTGATCGAATGCGGCGTCAGCGAAGAATGCGGGAAATCCTTTATGTTGTAAGTGAGGATTGTTTTCGCACCGGCTCGCACCGCGGCCGCCAGTACATGGCGATCCTTCAGATGGTTTGTCATCGCGGGAATTAAATTCTCATAGTCCTCGATCCACGCTTCTGGAAAATGTCGCCTGATTTCGCTCTCGCGGTACATGGCCTTTTGGGCAGAGAGGCCGAAGGTCTCTCGAAGAGTGCGGGTAACCTCCCCCATGATTTGATCAGACCATTTCGGCAGAAAGAGACGGGGGCCAGCGGCGAGCCTGAGAAGGGTGTCGGCCAAGGGCATTGGGATCAGGACGCAGGCATCCAAGACTACGGGAAGAGCACTCCTCACTCGTCGGTGCCGCCTTTGGGGAATACATTCCGCTCGTACGAGCCGGCTTCGAACGCATCGCGTGCGAGCATGTCCGGCGCCGCAAAACGCTCCTTGTCTCGTTTCTTGGCGAATTCCAGGACATCACGGAGATAAACGCGGCGCTGGTTGCCAATCCGATGATGGGCCATTATCCCGCTCTCAAGCTGCTTGATGAAGAATGGACGGGACATTCCGAGAATGTCGGCGGCTCGCTGCGTCGTAATTGCTCGATTATCCGGAATGAGCGTGACAGTTTGGCCGTGAGACATGAACCCCACTGCTGTTCTGAGGACTTCGACCACCGTACCGGGAAGTTCGATCCGCTCCCCCGTAGGGCTGATCAAAGCGGGCACCCCTCGGCGCAACAGTTTCTCCAGGTCCTGCACCTGCTGCTGCTCTGACTTCGGGAGTGGGGTCGGTTTCTTCGCTTCGATAGCCATAATACGTTGAACTAACACATACTCGCAATACTCGCAATATGCGCAATAGTCAGACAAACGCTTAGATTCCCGACACCGCCAAACCACCTTTGTTTAGCCGACGGAATCTTGCGGACAGTTGCGGAGCACTTAAGCTGTTCGTTAATGTTGCATCATCAAACCCCTCGCCGATATAGCTTCCCGTGGCCAGAATTACCCTTGGCGCATTCTCTGGAGGGCCTCCAATTGCCTCTGTTATCAACCGGCGCTGCTTCTTCCCCATACCCCCCCTTCAGCACAAATACGTTTCCAACTTCACTGGCAAGAGCCTCCTCGAAATGCTGCAGATGTTCGGTCCTGGCTGTATGAAGCAGGGGTGAACGCCCATGGTGAACGGCGCTCAACAGATCGCCGACGATCAGTTCGTTGCGAGTATCGTCAATTGCCAACGCACCATAGATTTCCTGAATCGTCATCTCAACTTGTTCGATTGGTATGCGGAATTCTGTCAATCGCGGGATGACCTCGTGTTCAAACGGCAAGGACGCGGTCATCGTACGCGCGCTCATTTTGTATCGGATAGGGCCGCACTGCATATAGAGAATAGGGTGGTGGCCGTCTTTGCGTTCCGGCGTTGCCGTCAGACCAAGAACATACTTCGCCTTTACCTGCTTCATGACCTGTTCAAAGGTAAATGCTGACAGATGGTGGCATTCATCAACAATGACCTGACCGTAATCCGCGACGAGGTCTTTCACCCCTGCTTTATCGTGAGTGCTTTGGATGATGGCAATATCGACACAACCACTGCGCTCATTCTTACCACCGCCTACCTGCCCAATTGATTTGGGTGTGGCTACTTTAGAACGACGGTCCAGCGGTGTGGATAAAGGCGGTGCTGCTCTTTTTCAATATGGAAAGACCAGTAGGCATCGAAGTCACCACTCAAGTAGATGGCCCTGAGTTGAACGATGGCCTCAGCCATTTCCTCGGTCCATCTCATCCCTGAACGTTCCATTCTGTCCTTGATCAGATTCTTGCACGCACCCTCGACAGAACCACTGGCGATGGGCCATCCGTTGGCGAGATATTCGTCATAATGCATGCGGGCGCGATTGCGGTAGATGTAGTCCGCTACCCCCTGCAGTGTTTTTCGTTTGGCCCCATGGAGCCCGCGTTTGGTCACGCTTTGGCGAAGCCCTTTGACAACCTGACCGGATTGTCCGGACAGAACCCGTAAGGTGCGATCCATCACCCAGAGCTCGGCTTCCAGGCTTCCCTCGGCATGAAATACATAGGCGGCTTTCCAGAGCTTCTCCAGAACATGCAGCAGATCCAGAATCGAAGTGACGCCGAGTGTCCGTTCGACCAGAATCTCAGAACTCCTGATCTGGGGGAAGTCAGGTTGAGCCGAGTTTGAAGACGAGTTTGAGTCGGGTACCCGGGAAGATGGTTTGTGTGGCGTTGAGTTCAGCCAAGAGTTTTTCGATGGCCTGATCGTGAGCCGCCTGAGTCAGGTGGTGGAGTCTGACCGTCAAGGTACTGGAAGTCATGTCCGGGGTGAGATCGGCTTCGGTATCGAAGATTTGCCGGAGCAAAGCGCGCGCATCGTCGGGGCGAGCGATATGTTCACGAAGGAGCGATGCCATGCTGGATTCGGCGCGATAAGCGATCATCTTGATGGTATCGACGAAATGCTTTCGTTCGGTGCGCAGCCGGGTAAAGCGGTCTTGCTCCGGCAATAACTTCGCCGGGATGTGATGCGGAGTGTTCTTTCGCGCCTGTTTGAGTTGGTCAATCTGCCTATCGAGGCCTTCGATTTCTTCCCGCATTTGGGCCTTGCGCAGCTGAAAATCCTGAAGTTCGGACCCCGTGGGATCCTCTGACAGGGCAAGGGCACCAAACAGGGCCGCCTGGCGATGGCGGTGGCCGCTATTGGATCGGATCTGGCCGTCGAGCTTGCGCCACTCCGGATTCACCACGGGGATGGCATCAGGAACGGGTTCGGTTCCATACTCGATCAAGCGGTCCAGGCCGTAGTGTTCTCGCATGTATCGGAAGAAGTTTTCCTGAGACCATCGCGCGAACAGCGACGGTGCCAGGGTGGTCATCGGCGCCTTGAAGTTGGTGGCCAGGATCGCAGTCTGGTGGCCGCCGTCGCTGAGCTTGCGGATCTCCCGTACCCAGAACCGGTTCGACAACCGGGTACCGCGCTCGGCCAGTTGCATGGAGACCATTTCGCCGCCGGCCAGTTGCACGCGATGCGGGGTGAACTCTTCTCTGGGCCACGGGCCCTGGGGAAACTTGTGATAGGTAAGAACGGCTATCTGCTTGTGCCACAGCTGCTCGAACAGTTCAGGACTGTATCCTTCCCGATCGAACACCATGGTGAACCAGTGCGCGCGTGGATCCTGGGTCAAATCCGGCTTCCTGGCCAGGTTGGCTTCCAGCCACGGAATCACGTCCTGCTTGAGCGTGGCGATCAGCCCCGGATCCACCTCTTTGTTCACGTACAGAAAGGGCTGCCCGTCCAGGGCGTTGACCCAGTAGTCGGTGGTGGCGCGCAAACACAACTTTTCCCGCGCCACATAATGGCGCGGCAGTTCCGTCAGTTCTCCGTGATAGACGCGCACGTGGCCATCGCAGTAGAAATATAGGTCCGTGGCGTTTTGCTGGGCAATCCACTCCTTGGCCAGCGCCGCATTCCAGCGCATGGCTTGTCCCAGGTCCTGACAAAGCAGCTTTAGCTTCTCCCGCAACGTCCGCACTTCGGGAATGCGGTCCAGACCCAGCAGCTTGCCCCACTCGCCGGGAGCCTGGTAGCGAAACTGTTCCAGAGACTGTATCCGCCCCAAGGCCATCAACGCCAGAAGCAGAAAGATGCTGTCGATGCCATAAAATCCACTGGGGAGTTGATACATCTGCGGCGTGTAGCGCAATAGTCCCACCGCCAATAACGCCGGCAATGCCAGCAGAACGCCACCCCGGGCTACGTCGCATGCGGCCTGAAACTCAATCGGCGCCGACTCCAGCGCACCCATCGCTGCCGCTACTCGCTCCAGCGAACGCGTCGCCCCGTTCCCCATCGGCGCTTGACTGTCGACCTGGCTGCGCTCGCTCTTATTGCTTACTTCAACCTCGGCGCTACCGTTTTTTTTTGCTCTCGCAACCGCCCTGCATTTACCGCCTTGTGAAGCGTCGTAAGCAACACATCCAGTTCCCTGCCAACTTCAGGTATGCTTTTCCCTTCATCAAACAATTGCTGCGCTCGCTGCAACACTTCACCTTTCAGAACCGATGCCGAACTGTGACGAGGCTTCTGGGCGAAAAACCCTTCCGCTCCTCGTTCCCGGAATACCTTCACGGACCTCTTCACCGAGATCATAGGCACCCCGAACGCACGGACCAGATCCTTCGGCTTCACCGTGCCATTGACCACCATCTGGCTGGTGAACATGCGAAATCCGCGCACATCCTTCTCGCCGTGTTGAAACACCGGAAGATGACCGTGCACGTAATAAATAGTGCCGGCCTCCTTCAGCACCGCTATCTGAGAATTGATCTCTGTCACTCCAGAAGGGAATATTGGAAGTTGAAGTTGGGGCATGATTCCCACTTATATCAACCCTCCCCCCATGGAATAAACCTTTTTCAGGATCATTCCGTTTTCTCGGACACGCCCGATTTACTCGGCGAGATCAGGAGTTCTGAATCTGGAGAGCCCGCTCGCCGTCGCTGAGCGCAACGCGAGTCTTGGCAACACCTGGATCACGGCGCTCTATCTCCTGGGCTACTTCCTGGATGACGGCGGTCTTGCCTTTGCGCAGACTGGCCCAAACCCGCTTGTTCTCTGCACGCGGGGGAGCCGGTGAGTCGGCCGCCGATGGCCGGCGAGTGCGGAACAGACTCTCCACGACCTGTTCCGGAGTGCGCACCCAGGGCGCGCGCGTGAACACAGTTGCCACGGTTGCCATTCTCTTTCGGTTGGCCTTCTGACCTTTGGT
>CAWFZI010000006.1:0-65104 GCA_963820295.1 uncultured Acidobacteriaceae bacterium
CTCGGGCGACACGAACGTGTTTGGAGATATGAAGCTGATCGCGGAGCTCTATCATCCCGATATTGCGATGCTGCCGATTGGCGGCTTTTACACAATGGGACCGAAGGAGGCAGCGCTGGCTGTGAAGCTGCTGGAACCGAAGATGGTGGTGCCGCTGCATTTTGGAACATTCCCGCCATTGAAGGGAACGCCGAAGGAGCTTGCTGCGCTCGTTGGTAAGGGAATTGAGATTGTGGAGCCCGCGCCGGGAGAGACGATTGAGTGAGGCGATTGCAAAGAGGCGCACGACAAAGGGCCGTCTCCACGCCGGCCCTTTGTTGTTGCGGGTATCTATTTGGAGTTGCCGGCTTTTTGCCGTGCCCAGCGTCTCTTGACGGCTTCGGCGATGCGCTTGCGGCCTTCCGGGGTTAGCTTGCGTTTTTTACGTTTGGCCTGGCCGCTGCCGGCGGCGTTGCCTGCCGAGGCGCTGAGCAGCGCCCGCGCCTGTTTGAGCTGAGCAATCTCGCGATCGATTTGAATCAGGATTTCTGAAACACCCACAGTCCCTCCTCTTGAGCGTTCCTAAGAGGTTCGCTTGTATAAATACTGCGTAACCGTATTAGGTGGCTAGTGTTCTGAATCACAATACGAAGATCCCTTCCAATTTACAAACAAAAACTGCTGGTTATTCAACTGAACTATCTTGAAGTAATCGGAAGTAACATGCAGGGGTAGTTCCTTCTAACTTCGCCAGAGTACGAAAAGTTATCTGGTTGGTTTCTAAAGTTTTGTAATTAGGGGGTGGCGTCAGAGAATTGGATGCCAGAGATCGGGTGTCCGGGGATCGGAGTTCAGGACCTGAGTTCAGGATCGGGTGCAGGCACTGCAACTGAGAAGGTAGCTGCGGGTCTTTCGGCTTCGCCGGGCGCGCGTGGAGTTTCGGGGCCGGTCAGCGTTCGTGGGCGGGCTTAGCGGCGGCGACGCAGGCGGAATGGAGGCAGGCCCGGCCGGTGGAGACATGGAAGGCATATCGTGGCCCCCCAGGCGCAGGTTGGGGGCTTCAGCGGCGCGGTAGTTGCGCAGTTCGCGGAGGATCTCCACTTTTTCACGCGCGTACTGACCGGCGAGCCGCGTCAAGGCATAGGTGATGATGTCGCTGTGGTGCAGATCCTGTACGGAGGGATCGCGCCTCATGTTGAGCCACAGGCGATGGACGAGTTGTACGTCGTCGGGACTGAGGGTGGGCGCATGCGGCCCGATGTAGAAGACGCTGGTTTCGCCGCTGGGGCCAACGACAAAGAAGTTGAACTGGCGCTTGGGTTCGGGCAGGGCTTCCCATGCCTGGCCAAGGTGAAAGGCCTGGTCTTCAGCGGTCATTGAACTGGAAAGGCCGGAGACAACCGAATCGACCTCAAGGGAGTTAGCGCCCTGGGCAAGAGCGGCGAAGATATCGCCTGCGGGGACCACGAGGAGCGAGACTTTTTTGCCGAAGCTTTCAGCAACGGAGACGGCCTTGGTGAAGAGCGTTTGCTCGTGCTCGCTAAAACTTTGCTGTTCGGCGCTGAGATACTCTGGGCCGCCCACGCCCATCATGCGCACGCTAAGCACGACGACGTCTCGATCTTCAGTGCTGGTGCGGGCGAGGACCCATTTGAGGGCAACGGGGTTGGCCGCATCGTGCATGGTGACCATGATGGCGCCGGGGCGGATGTCGACCGATTCGCGGCTGATTGTGTCCTGGTGCTCCAGCTGGAAATGGTCCTTCATCTGACGAGCGGTGAGCGCGTGCTTGCGGAGATTCTGCCGCTCAGAGAGGGTGAAGATGATAAAGAATGTTGCAGCGAAGGCGATGCCGCTCACGGTGGCAACAGATTTAGTGAACAGGTTGACCACGGCTGTCGAGAGCAGAACGAAGAAGACGGAGACCAGGCCGACGGGGATCTCAGTCTTGCCAATCTTGATATTGGGCGGAACCTTCCAGCCGCGTTCGCCATGGTATTTCCAGCGCAGGACGAGCATGGCGAGGCTGTTGAAGGTGAACGACCAGATGACGCCGAAGGCATACGCCTCGCCCAGAGTGATGACGTTGCCTCGGGTCACGATGATGGTGAACATCTGGAGGCCGAAGACGAGGTTGACGATGCGATGGCTGGTGCCGAAGCGGGGATGAGGATTGCGGAACCAGTCGGTGAGCACTCCGTCTTCAGCGACGCGCATCAGGACGCCGGTGGAGCCGATCATGGAGGTATTGATGGCGCCGGAGAGGATGAGAAAGCCGACGAAGACGACGAAGACGCGGAAGGCGATGCGCCAGAACGCGGGACCGACCATGTACATGGCGAGGCCGGCGATCAGGTTGTCCTGATAGATGTGGGTGCGTTCAAAGGTGGGGATGAGCATCGACGCGAGCAGGGTGGCTCCGCCGGTGAAGATAAGGCTGTAGATGGCGATGACGATCGCGGCGCGCTTGAGGTTCTTCAGCTTCGGATGCTGGATCTCGCGATTGACCTGGGCGAGACTCTCTTCGCCGCTCATGGCGAGGATGGAGTGACCGAAGGCCATGAGAATGCCGAAGAGGCCGATGACGGGGACTACCGAGGATCCCTTGAGGAAGCCGAGGGCGTCGTCGCTGAAATGGAGATTGGACGGAATTGGCGCGGGAGGAAGGTGGATGCCGCGGATGAGCAGGGAATAACCGCCCCAAAGGAACAAAATCACCACCATGACGGTGGTGATCTGCATAACGCGAAGGGCCTTGTCGCTGGATTCTTCGATGCCCTTGATGTTTTGCCACCAGTAATAGATGGTGACCGCTGCAGCGAAGACTGCCGCAGTGGAGTTCATGTTGAACTGAAAGGGATGGTTATTGGCGTCCATCAATGCCGGCGGTAACCAGTGGCTTTGGGCCGCGACGGACATGAGCTCATTCATCATGCCGGTGATGTATTGTCCCGCGGAAACGCCGGATATAGGGCCGGTGAGGATGTAGTCGAACATCAGGGCGGAGACGCTGAGCTTGGCGAATGTGCCGCCGAGGGCCTCTTTGACGACGCGATAGACGCCGCCGCGGGTGAACATGGAACAGCTTTCGACGTAGACGGCGCGCACGGCGAAGCTGAACAGCATGATGCCGAGGATGAACCAGGGGGCGGAGGCACCAATAGCCTGTTCGGCAATGCCGCCGGCATAAAACGCGGAAGACCCGAGATCGTTGAGAACAATGGCTGCGGCGCGCCAGAAGGAGATGAACGTGAGCATCACGGAGGATGCCACGATGAGGCGGACGCGGTCAGAAGGTGGGGCTACGGTCGTTCGATTGGATGCCATTGCTCAGGTACCGACGAGCTGCCGGTAGTTCAAATTCTGGAAGGAGCGAAAATCCCCGCCGCCCTCGGCTGAGTGTATTGCTGAAATGCTGCTTCGTCAATCGAAATGACAGGCACTGCCTGGAATGGCAGCAACTCGAGCTTTGCCGTGGGGGTGGCAGAGCTATTCGTCGCCAAAGAGTTCCTTCGCATCCTCAAAAAAGCTGATGAGCACCACGATGCTCGATCCCAGCATCCCGACGAAGAACATGGCGTCCAAGACGTGCATTCCAAAAATAGCAACGTGCATGACTTGATTCTAAGCGCAGTTTGCAGGTTTGTGCGGTGAGTCGAGATACAAAAGGGAGACACGAAAGGGAGTTACTTCAACCGGAAGGTACTCAATTTGATCAGGTTGAAACCTGGAAGCAAGAAGAGTGGGCGGCTGGTGGATTAAACTCGGCGCAGCATGAGTCGTAACTCGTGGAGACTGTGGGCCGCAGCGGCACTCTCAGGATGCTTGCTGGAGTTGCCTTTTCCCCTGGCCGGGCCGATGCCGCCCTGGCGCAGCGTCTTTGCCTGGTTTGGGCTGGTTCCGCTGCTGTGGGCGATTGCTCTGCTGCGCCAAAACCGGACAGCCTCGGCCACTGCGACGCGCGTTCCTTCTCTCATATCTCTGCGGTGTGCTTTGGTATTGCGGCAACTGCTACTGGGTGCGCGATACGATGATGCGCTATGGCGACATGCCGCCGATGGCGCCGACGCTGTTGCTGCTTGGGTACAGTCTCGTGCTGGGTTTGTACTTCGGGCTTTTCGGCTGGGCGGTTGCGCTGGTGCAACGAGGCACGGGCAGCACGCGCTGGGCGCTGGGTGCGGCGCCGGTGTTGTGGGCAGCGATGGAACTTGCAGCATCGCGGATTACGTGTGTGCCGTGGGACCAACTAGGCTACTCGCAGGTGGACAACGCGCTGGTGAATCAGCTGGCGCCGTGGACCGGCGTGTATGGCATCAGCTTTCTGCTGGTGGCCGTGAATGCTCTGCTGACAGGGACGTGCGTGCTGGCGGGACGGGCACGCTGGGTTTCTTGTGTTGCGGGCACGGGTGTTTTCGCGGCAGGATGGGGTGGGGTGTGGATTGCATCCCCGCACGCGCCTACGACCGCGACGGCGGTGCTGATTCAGCCGAATCTCGATGTGGGGTCGGCGGACGCGTGGCAGGGCAAGGAGTGGGACCAGCACATTGCCGAATTCACGCGCCTGGCGGAGGAGCAATGCAAGACGTACATCGCCGGGATTCCGCAGACCCATGCGCCGATGGGGGAGATTGTTTGCCCGCCGTATGCGACGCATCCCGATCTTGTGGCGTGGCCTGAATCGCCCGCGCCCTTTGCCGAGCAGGATCCACGTTTTCGCGACGCATTGACGTCTGTTGCGCATGCTGTGAAGGCGCCGCTTGTGGTGGGGTCGGTGGGGATGGACCAGGCGCAGCAAGATCTGGCAACGCTGGATCAGCCGGGACAGGATCAAGGGTGGCGCGATTACAACTCGGCGCTTGTTGTGGACGCCGATGGCGTGCGCGTAGGCCGCTACGACAAGATTCATCTTGTGCCGTTCGGCGAATACATTCCGTTCAAAGACCTGCTGTTCTTTGCGCGCAAGCTCACAGGGCGCGTGGCGGAGTTTACGCGCGGCCGCGAGCGCAAGGTGTTTCGGTTGAATGGCCATCGGTATGGTGTCTTCATCTGTTATGAAGCGGTGTTTGCAGATGAGGTGCGGGAGTTCGCGCGCTACGGCGCCGAGGTGCTGGTGAACGTGAGCGATGACGGCTGGTATGGCGACACGAGTGCGCCGTGGCAGCACCTGAACATGGCGCGGATGCGGGCGATCGAGAATCGGCGCTGGATTCTGCGGGATACGAACAACGGGATTACGGCGGCGATTGATCCGTTTGGGCGAGTGCGGCAGAGCATTCCGCGGCATGCGGTGGATGCGCTGCCGGCGGAGTATGGGTTTCGCGATGATGTGACGTTCTACACCGCGCACGGGGATGTGTTTGGGTGGGCGTGTGTGGCGTTGGCTCTCTGTGTTGTGGGCTGGGCGGGAAGCCGACTGAAGCTGCGATGACTGCGTCAACAGCGTTCGCCGCGGTTCCTGCTGAACGGGGTAGTTGAGGGTTTGTGGCACGACTGAGGTCGCGCCCTTTCAAAACATAAACGACCATCTGTGTGGCGGACACTACTTTGGGGGTCCGAGTCTGAGGGGGCATCGCTGAGATTCTATGCACGGCGGTGATATTCTTAACGCTGTAGAGATACGCAGAAGTTAGCCCCACACCAAGTCAGGTTAAAGAGCCAAGCCATGTCGATCAGTGATCTCGAATTTGCTTATGCTCCCGTGCGCGACCAAGTCCGCGACCTGCGGGAGTATCTTTGACCCCGCCCGCATCCGCAGGGAACTCTCTGAAATAGAAACCAAGCTGGCCGATCCGGCGATGTGGTCGAACTCCGCCGAAAGCAAGCCAGTGATGCGCGACCGCAAGCGGCTAGAAGCGCTTGTGGCCGACGATGAGGAGCTGGTGCGCCGCACCGGCGATATCGAGGCTTACTTCGAACTGGCTCGCGAAGGGGAAGATGTTCTTCAGGATTTGGAGAAGGGCATCAAGGATCTGGGCACGTTTGCCGAGGAGCTGGAAGCGCGGACGATGCTCTCGGGCGAGGCCGATCCGCTGAATGCGATTGTCACGGTGCATCCCGGCGCGGGCGGCACGGAGAGCCAGGACTGGGCGGAGATGCTGCTGCGTATGTATCTGCGCTGGGCCGAGCAGCAGGGCTTCAAGACGGAGATGAACGACTATCAGGATGGTGAAGAGGCCGGAATCAAGTCGGCGACCTTCACCATTACAGGTGATTACGCGTTTGGGTTGCTGGCGGGGGAGAGCGGCGTGCATCGGTTGGTGCGCATCTCACCGTTTGACTCGGCGAAGCGGCGGCATACTTCGTTTGCGTCGGTGTATGTCTCGCCTGAAATCGATGAGACGATTCACGTGGACCTGAAGGTGGAAGACTTGCGCATCGATACATACCGTTCCGGCGGCAAGGGCGGGCAGCATGTGAACACGACGGACTCCGCGGTGCGCATGACGCATTTGCCGACCGGCATCGTGGTCCAGTGCCAGAACGAGCGCAGTCAACACAAGAATCGCGAGAAGGCGATGAAGATGCTGCGGTCGCGCTTGTATGAATACGAGCTTGAGAAGAAGCGGGCTGTGAGCAAAAAACTGGAAGACTCGAAGCTCGAAATCAACTTTGGTTCGCAGATTCGTTCGTATGTGCTGCAGCCCTATCGCATTGCGAAGGACCATCGCACCAAGGTTGAAGTGGGCGATGTAGACAAGGTTCTGGATGGATATTTAGAACCTTTCTTGCGCGGGTATCTACTGGCCAAGCGCAGAGGCACGGCGGGGCCGGATACCGGGTCGGACGATCTGGACGTTTAGGGGCAGGGAATAGGGATTAGGGAATAGGGAATAGGGTATAGAAACGGAGTTGAGGGATAGAGTTGGGGTATGAATGATCAGGCTGTGATTGACGAGATGCTTCACACGGCGCGCACGATTGCCGTTGTTGGAATGAGCGACAAGACGGGTCGCGCGAGCAACCATATCGGAAGCTACCTAGCGGCCAATGGCTACCGTGTGCTGCCGGTGAATCCGGTGCTCAAAGAAGTGCTGGGCATGACCTGCTATCCCGATCTGGACGCGGCGCAGGCGGCTGCGAAGGAACAAACGGGCGCGGGAATCGAACTGGTGGATGTGTTTCGCGCATCGGAGCATGTGCCGGCGATTGTGGATGATGTGATTCGCCTGAGCATTCCTTATTTGTGGCTCCAGGATGAAGTGATGCATGAGGAGGCCGTGGCGCGTGCGCGTGCGGCAGGCGTGAAGTGCGTGGAGAACGACTGCATCTTCCGGGAACATGCGAAGCGTGCCAGCGGACCGGCGTAGGAGCGAATCCGAATCATTTTAGGGCGACACGAATAAAGAAGGACGGCTGTCTGAGCCCAGGCCACCGTCCTTTCTTGTTTGGCGTTCCTATCCCTCTGGGGCTCAGGCCCACGATCTTCCAGGCCTTTTATGGCCGGCTCGAGCCAGGCCACTTCAAAGCCTGTGTATGAGATACCTTTTGGTATTTTGCGGCGGTGGTGCGGTTTTATCTGGTTCGGGTGTAACTTGCGTCTTTTAAACTGAGTCCAATGGATCGGGGCATCCTCTGAACTTCGTTATGCGTTTTTCACGTCTGATTTTCGCGCTGTTCTTGTTGCTTGCGGCTGGTTTGCCGGCGTGCGCGGCCGATTCCGCCGACGTGGCGCATCTGCGCGTGCAGATCCTGGTTCCAGCGGCTGGGTTGAGTCGCGGCGGAGCGGCGCCTGCGGGTCTGTATTTCAAGCTGGAGCCGGGCTGGCATGTTTATTGGAAGAATGCCGGCGACTCCGGCGAGCCGCCGCACATGAAGTGGACGCTGCCGGTGGGCGTTACAGCGAGCGAGCTCAAATTTCCAGCGCCGAAACGCCTGCCGCTTGGGCCGCTGATGGACTTCGGCTACGAGGACGAAGTGGTGTTTCCGTTCTCGATTACCGTCGCGAAGAGCGCGGCTGCGGGATCGGCGGATCTGAGCGCGAAGGTGGATTGGCTGGTTTGCCGCGAGGTTTGCATCCCCGGCAAGGCGGAGTTGGATGTAACCCGAACGGTGGGCGATGGTGGGCCTCGAACCGTGGCGCAGGATCAGATGCAGTTGATCCAGCGATTCGAAGCGCTGGTGCCGAAGCCTGCGCCGGGAGCATTCAAGCCGGTCTTCCAGCCGGAAGACGGGGGATTCCGTTTGGCAGTTACGACGGGCCATCCCGAAACGAGCGCGGTCTTTTTCCCCGCAGTTCAAAGTGTGGTGAATAATCCCTCGCCGCAGATCGTGACGCCGACGGCGAAGGGATTGGTTCTTGAAGTGCAGAAGGACGCGGATCTGGCTGCGGCTCCGGATCAACTGCGCGGTGTGCTGGAGCTGTCGGATGGAAGAGCGTTCGACGTGACGGCGCGGCCGGGCTCGGTGCCTGGAGCGTCGAAGTTAGGATCGTTGAAGTCTGGCGCTTCGGTGCCTACGACAGCACCTGCTCCAGCAGCAGCAGCTCCGGGAATCAACGCGACGACTGTGCCTGTGAAGTCGACGGGGTTGTTGCAATCGGCGGGGCTGGCGTTTCTCGGCGGGCTGCTGCTGAATTTGATGCCGTGTGTTTTTCCGGTGCTGTTTATCAAGGCGCTGGCGCTGGTGCGGTCCAGTGGCGAAGAGCGGCACACGCTGCGCGCGCACGGGTTTGTGTATGCGGCGGGCATTGTCGTTTCGTTCTGGGCGCTGGTTGCGGTGCTGCTCGGGCTGAGGGCGGCAGGCTCGCATTTGGGATGGGGCTATCAGTTTCAGTCGCCGGTATTCCTCGCGCTGATGGCGTCGCTGCTGTTTTTCCTGGGGTTGTCGCTGGCAGGACAGTTTGAGATTGGCCTCACGTTTGACGAGCGCAGGTGGATCGCTTGCGGCGAAGCAGGGCTATGCGGGCAGCTTTTTTACGGGCGTGCTTGCGGTGATTGTGGCGACGCCGTGCACGGCGCCGTTTATGGGTGCGGCGGTGGGTTATGCGCTGGCGCAGTCGACTCTCATTACTTTTGCTGTGTTTACGGCGCTGGCCCTGGGTTTGGCCGCGCCGTATGTCGCGTTGACCTTGCAGCCGGCTTGGACGCGCTTTTTGCCAAAGCCCGGCGCGTGGATGGAATTGCTGAAGCAAGCAACCGCGGTGCCGGTGTTTGGGACTGTGATCTGGCTGGCATGGGTGCTGGCGCAGGCGTACGGTGCGGCGCTGCTCGCAGCACTATTAACGAGCTTCTTGTTGATCGCGATGGCGGGATGGTTTCTTGGCCGGTGGCCGGCGCAGCGGTGGGCTTCGGCGATTGCGATTCTTCTCCTTCTCGGCGTGGTGGGGTTGAGTGTGTTTGCACCGCAGAAGCTGGAAGCGACGCCGACTTCTGTTGCAACCTCGACACCAGAGGCAGGCCATGCGAGCTGGGAGCCCTGGTCCGAGCAGACGGTGAGCCGCTATCGGGCGCAGGGGCGGCCGGTGTTCGTTGACTTTACGGCGAGCTGGTGCCTGAGCTGCCAGGTGAACGAGCGCGTGGCGCTGCGGCAGCCGGAGGTCGAGAAGGCGTTCGGCGATGCCAACGTTGCGCTGCTGCAGGGCGGACTGGACGCAGCACGATGAGGCAATTGGCGACACGCTGGCGGAGCTGGGGCGGAGCGGGGTTCCTGCGTATGTGCTGTATGTGCCGGGTGAGAGCAGCCCGCGGCTGTTGCCCGAAGTGCTGACGCCGGGGATTGTGATGGATGCGATTGGTAAGCTGCCGCGTGCGGCGGCGCAAAGTACGGCGCGAACTGCGGGTCGGTCGAGTTACTTCATCCTGGCCCTATTTGTGCTCTTCTCTTCGGGAAAGAGCCGACCAAGAGCAACCGCAGATCCTTCGACTTCGCTCAGGATGACAGCTGCGGGGTCCATCGGAGGCGCAAAACAGACGGCTAGCACCGTGGCTCATGATCCACCGCGCTTTGCTGATCTTATGCGGCGAATCTCTTCCATGCGCTGAGCAAGGAGTTTTTCGCGGCCTTCCTGCGTGGGGTGGTAGTAGGAGCGGCCGCGCAGCGAATCGGGCAGGCAATCCATGTTGGCGACTTTGCCTTCTTCGTCGTGCGCGTAGAGATAGCCCTTGCCGTAATCGAGCTCTTTCATCAGGCGCGTGGGTGCGTTGCGCAGGTGGAGCGGCACAGGCTCCTGGCGGGTGCGTTCGATCTCAGCCTGGACGGCGCCGTAGGCAGTGTAGACGGAGTTCGACTTGGGCGCGAGGCAGAGATAGACGACCGCCTCGGCGAGGGCCAGATCGCCTTCGGGTGATCCGAGAAAATCGATCGTCTCTTTGGCCGAGAGGCAGAGATTAAGAGCCTCTGGTGCGGCGAGGCCAATGTCTTCAACGGCCATACGGACGACGCGACGGGCGAGGTAGAGCGGGTCTTCTCCGGCGGCGAACATGCGGGCGAGCCAGTAGAGGGCGGCGTCGGGGTCGCTGTTGCGCACGCTTTTGTGCAGCGCGGAGATGAGGTTGTAATGTTCTTCTCCGGATTTGTCGTAGACGAGGACGCGCTGCTGGACCGCTTCCGCGGCTCTACTCTTGGAGATGTGCATCGTTGAGTCAGCAGCGGCGAGTTGGGCGGCGACTTCGAGGGTGTTGTAGGCGCTGCGGCAATCTCCGCTGGAGTAGCCGGCGATGAGGGCCAGGGCTTCGTCGTCTGCAGTCAGCTCCATGGCACCGAGGCCGCGCTCGCGATCCTCAAGGGCGCGGCGCAGTAGCTCGGTGATTCGGTCTTCGTTCAGGGGCTGCAAGCACATACACCCGGCAGCGCGAGAGCAGCGCGGAGATGATCTCGAAGGATGGATTCTCGGTAGTGGCGCCGATGAGGCTTATAGTGCCGCGTTCCACGTAGGGCAAAAAGGCATCCTGCTGGGCCTTGTTGAAGCGATGAATCTCGTCCACGAACAGGACGGTGCGCGAGTGCATCTCGGCGGCTTGCGCGGCGGCGGCCATCACCTGCTTGATTTCCTTGATGCCGCTCATGACGGCCGAAAACTCGACGAAGTTGGCGCTTGTGGTTTCGGCAATGATTTTGGCGAGGGTGGTTTTGCCGACGCCAGGCGGTCCCCAAAAGATCATGGAACCCAGGTCGCCTTTGCCCTGGCTGTCGCGCTCGATTTGTACGCGGAGCGGCTTGCCCGTGGCGAGCAGATGCTCCTGGCCGCTGTATTCCTCGAGGGTGCGCGGGCGCATTTTCTCCGCCAACGGCGCCCCTGCCACTGCGTGGGGCAGACTTTTGGTGGAGTGTAGTGGCAGGGACGGCGGCCCCTCGGGTTCGCCGTCGAAGAGGCTCATGGCTGCTCCGTTCGATGATCGGCGGGATCTTCTGTTTGTCTAGACCGCTGCTGCGAGGCCTCGTAGAGCAACACGCTGGCGGCGACCGCGGCGTTGAGGCTTTCGACGGGGCCGAGGCAGGGGACTCGAATGGCGCCGTCGGCGAGCGCGGCAATCTCTTCGGGCACTCCGTTGCCTTCGTTGCCGATGAGGAAGGCGGTGGCATGGGCGAGCCGCACACGATCGGCGGAGGGAGCTTTGGTAGCGGTGGCGACGAGGGCTTCGATTCCCGCGGCGCGGAGATGAGAGAAGGCACTTTCAGGGGTTGCGGAAATGACAGGAACGCGGAAGACGCTGCCTGCTGAAGCGCGGACTGCTTTGGGGTTCCAGGCGCTGACGGTGCCGGGCAGACAGATGACGCCATTGGCGCCGAAGGCTTCGGCCGAGCGCAGGATTGTTCCTAGATTACCTGGGTCCTGCAGGCCGGCGAGAAGGACGATCAAGGGTGCGGCGCTTTGGGTCATGCCGAGAACCTGCGCCCAGGTCCAATCCGGCGGATCGACAAGCGCGGCGACGGGCTGGGGCGTCTCGGTTGTTAAGACAGAGCGCAGCAAGTCTTCGGGCAGGAGCAGGATCTCAGTGCCGGGGGGCAAGGTATTTTCCTGCTCGCTTGCCAGTTCTTCGGCTGAGACGAAAACGCAGTGAATGCGCAGTCCGGCGCGCAGGGCCTCGTGCAGCAGGTTGGGCCCCTCAATGCCGGCGGGTCCGCCGCGCAGCGGAGTCGTGAGGGCGCGCCTCAGTTCTCTTACCCGGCTATTCTGCTTACTCTGTACAATACGAAAAGGCATTGCGGCTTCGTTCGAGTCTCCATGCAGATTCTATGCTGTTTGAGCCCCGGATTGTGATGGGCGCAACTTGCACCGTAGCTGGTGCTGTGATAGTTTCCGTCATTGTGGCTTCTGCAATTCGGGAACCGAGGTAGACCTTCTTGTCCGCAGAAATCTTGCGCGTCCATCCCGATGAACCTCAGCCGGACCGGGTCAGTTATATCGTTTCCTGTCTCCGAAAAGGTTATGTCGTAGCGTTGCCGACCGATACTTTCTACGGTCTCGCAGTCGACCCCGTGAATTTGCAGGCGGTGGAGAGCATCTACCGGATCAAGACACGCCAAAAGCATAAGCCATTGTCACTCTTGATTTCCTCGCTGTCGCAGGCGTACTCGCTCGCGCGGGACAGCGACCCGTTGCTCGACAAGCTGGCGGACAAGTTCTGGCCAGGACCGCTGACGATCATTGTGCGGGCAGGCACGAAGCTGCCGCTGCGCTCGACGGCGAATACGGGCAACGTCGCGTTGCGCGTGCCGGACGCAGCGATTGCGCGCGCGGTGGTGGAGGAGTTTGGCTTTCCTATCACAGCGACCTCGGCGAATCTGCAGGGCGCTTCAGAGTGCACGCACGCCGCATGCGTTCGCGACCAGATCGGGGATCGCATTCCCTTGATCATCGACGGCGGACCGACGGGCAGGGCTCAACCGACGACGATAGTCGATTTGTCGCTCGGGCCGGGCCGGTGGGAGATTCTGCGCGAGGGCGCGATCCCGACGCACGAGATCGTCATGGTGTTGCAGCGCTAGAACGGCGTTAAGATTGTCGGCATGCTTGCACGATCCAGCTCGAAGCAGCACACCTGGATCCTGCGGTTCGTCTTCCTCTCAATGGTGGTCTTAACTCTGGGCGCGGTTGCGTGGTGCGTGTGGGTCTATACGCAGATTGAGCGCTATGCCGATGTGGACCAGGCGGCGCCCGCGGATGCTATCGCGGTGTTTGGCGCGGCGGAGTACGATGGCCGGCCGTCTCCTGTGTACAAGGCGCGGCTGGATCATGCGGCAGCGCTGTTCAATCGCGGCGTCGCTCCGCTGATTATTGCGCTGGGCGGCGACGGAGGCGATGAGTACTCCGAAGGCGGCGTAGGGCGCGATTACCTCATGAGCGTGGGTATTCCGGAGTCTTCGATTATTGCGGAGACAAAGAGCCGCAGCACGGTGGAAGCGGCGCGCAGGCTGGCTGCGATTGCGCGCACCAATCAGTTCCGCCGGATCGTAGTGGTGAGCGACGACACGCATCTGTTCAGGATCCACGCGATGTGCACCGCCAACGGCTTGAATGTGCTGACGTCCCCGCGGGCGAAGGTGGCGGTTGCGGGGGGCGCGGTGGACGTGGATTCGATCCGTCACGAGGTTTTGAGCTACACGGCCTGGCGGCTGCATTTGGAATAGCGTTTTCGGGTGCACATCGAAGGTCAGTGCAGGTCGAGTCGGAAACGGAACGCGAGCAGGGCCCACGCACATGCGGCCGCGCTGCAAGTCGAGAGAAAATTCACGGCATCGTTGTTGAGCCAGCCGCGTCGTTCGAAGGTTGCGCCGAGAAGGCTGTCGAAGAAGAGTCCGAAAACGCCTGCTGCCCATGCGAATGAGAACATAAGCGAGCCGCCGCCGAGTGCGGCCGACCCGGCAAGGGCAACGAGTCCCGCTGCTCCGGTTCCCGCCAGAGTACCGCCAAGGCTGATGGCGCCGTCTGTACCTGGTTCGGCGACGCGCAGAGTTGTGATCATGCGCGGACGGCTGTTGAGAATCTGACCGAGCTCAGAGGAGACGGTGTCGGCTGCTGCTTCGCAGAGGGCTGCGAGGCCGGCGATGAAAACAGCTGCAGAAACCAGGGCAGAGAGATGCAGCTGAGGCTGATCGAGCTGCCAGCTTCGCGATGGTCCCACGCAGGCCAGTGCGGCTGCGCCAAGATTGGCGGCGACCTGTGGAGCGCGGCGTCCTATGCGGCTTTCGGCAATGCCCAGCTGCTCTTTGCGCTTTCGGCCGAGGCGCGTAGAGAGCGAAGTGAGCAGAAGCAAGGTGAGGACGGGGACGAGGGCGGTTCGCCAGGGCTGATAAGGGGCGGATGCGGTCGAGAAGATCAGGCTCGCAGTGATGGCCGCGCCGGTTGCAGCAGCCAGGGGCGTTGCCGTGCGCATTCTCCATGCGAGAAGACCCAGGGCGGTACTCAAGCCCAACGTCCAGAGTGCGACCGATGGGAGCTGTGCACCCAATGACTGCGCCTGCAGCACAACGTCGGCTGCCACGACCGGCAGCACAAGCAAGAGGACCAGTTTGGATTGCCACGCGAGGTTTTCCTGGGCCACACCTCATGGTATCCCGCGGCCCGTCGCGCCCCTCGAGACTGCACAGGCACCTCGAGCTCAATCGGTTTACACTCAGTTGCGCGGCATGATTTGTTGCTGCCCAGGTTTCGAACGGGAGTGGTGTATGCACAGGGGTTCAGTTCTTTTTCTTGTGGGAGTGGTGTTGGCGGGGGTTGGTGTGCAGGCGCAGACGTCGAGCCAACGGCTGGAACTCGATCGGAAGGGCGAAACGATCGTTCTGGAGCCATACGCGCCGAACATTATTCGCGTGACACTCAGCCTGCAGCACGATCCTGCGCTGGCCAAGCCGGGATACGGATTTGTGGCATCGCCGGACGCGGCGGGATGGCAGTCGACCGCGACCGAGAAGGCTGATGTGTATCGCTCTTCGCAGCTAGTCGCAACGATCGATCGGCCCCAACCTCCCCGCGAGCCTGCTTTGCATACGCAGGTGGATATCAGCAAGTACTTTGGCGGGTCGACGCCGGGCGCGCATATCACGTTTACGACACCCGACGGAAAGAAGCTGCTGGAGATGACCGGGTGGGACCAGGCCGTTCCCAACCACAAGGATGGAACGGCAGAGTTGCTGCACGACCGCAAACCGGGCGATCCGGAGTTCTTCGTGGTGGGCGCGACCTTTGTCTCGCCGGACGATGAGCATTATTACGGACTGGGCGACAACCACGAGGGCTTTCTGGATCATCGCGGCCACCCGGTGCGCTGCTGGAACGACTATCTTGCGCCGGCAGCCCCGACTACCTGCGTGCCGTTTGTAGTGACGAATAAAGGCTACGGGATGGTTTGGGACAACCCGTCGAAAACGACCATCGAGCCGGGCTTCAACGAGCAGACGAAGTGGATCAGCGAAGTAGGCGACCGGGTCTCTTTCTTCGTGATTGCCGGAGCGACAGCAGATGAGATTTACGAGGGCTATCGTCTTCTGACGGGGCCAACGCCGATGCTGCCCAAGGCGGCGTATGGGTACATCCAATGTAAGCAGCGCTACGCCAGCCAGGACGAGGTGATGGCGGTAGCGAAGGGCTATCGCGATCGGCATCTGCCTGCCGATGTGATTGTGGTGGACTGGTTCTACTACACGAAGATGGGGCAGATGGATTTCGATCCGAAATTCTGGCCCGATCCTGCAGCGATGAACAAGCAGCTGCATGACATGGGATTCGAGACGATGATCAGCGTGTGGCCGCGTTTTGTCCCCGAGAGCCGCTACTACCCTGAGATTCTGAAGAAGGGCTGGTTCATTCACACGGCAGACGGCAAACCCATCGATGGATTGCCGTATGACCGGGCGGGCTCGGATATCGACACGACGAATCCGGATGCGGCTGCCTGGTATTGGAAGACGATTCACGAAAACATTTTGAGCAAGGGATTCGATTCTCTGTGGGCCGACGAGACGGAGCCCGATCTGCCGCCGAACGGCGCCTACTTCCACATTGGGCCGGGCACACAATACTTCAACGTGTACCCGCTCCTTCACACCGGCGCGCTGTATGACGGATTTCGTAAAGACGAGCCGAATCGGCGGGCGTTGATTCTGTCGCGCGACGCCTACCTGGGCGTGCAGCGCAACGGGACGATCGTCTGGTCGTCGGATATTTATCCCACATGGGACACGTACCGGCGGCAGATTCCTACCGGCCTGGATTTTGCGGCATCGGGGATCACTTACTGGTCGAACGACACGGGCGGGTGGCAGTATCTGCCGGCCGAGCATCATCCGGCACATCCACCGCTGCTCGATCCATCGGACGCGCGAGCAAATGTGGGCGGCTACGACGATTATCCGGAGCTCTACACACGGTGGTTCCAGTACGCGACGTTTTTGCCGATCATGCGTACGCACGGAAGCCGGCTGCAGAACGAGGTGTGGTCCTATGGCAAGCAGGCTGAACCGATCCTGGAAAAATATCTCAAACTTCGCTACCAGTTGATGCCGTATATCTACTCGCTCGGATACAAGACGTGGCAGACGGGCGCACCTTACATGCGGGCATTGCCGCTCGATTTTCCCGACGATCCGAATGTCGTGGATCTGCGCGACGAATACATGTTCGGGCCTGCGTTTCTTGTGGCACCGGTGACGGAGCAGGGAGCGACCAGCCGCTGGGTGTATCTGCCGGCCGGGACGGACTGGTACAACTACTGGACGGACGAGAAAGTGCACGGCGGCCAGACGGTCGAAGTGGCAACGCCGATCGACACGATTCCGCTGTTTGTGCGCGCCGGGTCGATTGTACCGATGGGCGCGCCGGTGGAAAGCACGCACGAGAAACAGGCGATCGAGAAGGTACGCGTGTATCCGGGTGCGAACGCTGCGTTCACCCTGTTCTCAGACGATGGAACGACCTACGCCTACGAAAAAGGCGCGGGATCGATTACCCATCTGCGCTGGGATGAGGCCAGAGGCCGATTCACTCATGACGGAGCGGCTGCCTGGGGTGGTGCCGATGCGACGGTCGTTGAGGTGGTGGGGCGCTGAGGAAGCGACGAAAAACCGCGGCGGAATGGGTTCAGGCTGCCCTCGATACCAACCCCCGCCGCGTTACGTCTAAAGCGCAGGAGTCCTGCGCCTCAACTGCATGAATCGCCAGACCTATCTGCAAGCTTTTTCATGGCTTGAGCCGCTGACTTCGACCCTTGACTTCCACGGTCCATGGTCTTCGGGCGTCCAGTTGGCTGATTTACAATCACCAAGTAAGCAGGAAAGTTCTGAATGAGTCTTTTTCCCAAGAATGCACGCGGGATGCGTGTGCTGTTGCTCGAGACAGGGACCGCGCTGGCGGTTGCCACTTTCTTTTCCGGTTGCGGAAGTACTTATCGGCCGGTCGTCACTCCGATTAACCCGACGGGACCGGCTCCGCAGCCAAACTCGCTCGCGGTGGTGGTGTCGTCGCCCGCGCCAGCCTCGCCGGGCATTGCCACAATCATCGATTATTCGGGTGACACGGTTGTTGCGCGGGCGCCGATTGGGCCCGGACCGCTGGCATTTTCGATGGATGAGAGCGGGTCGACCGGTTACACGGTCAACAGCGACGGGACGCTGACGAATTTTCCAGTTTCGAGTCAGTTGCAGGAAAAGAACATTACGTATACGACGCTGCCCGCCTCTTCGCAGTCGGTGGGTCTGTTTTCGCCCTCGGCGGGATTATGGGTCGCGGACTTGAACGGCAACGTCGCGGATGTTTTGACGGGCAGTCCTGAGACATTCAAGCTCTCGATTCCAGTGGCGCCGGTGCCGGTGCAGATTATCGGTCCAGGCACCGTGGGGCAGAGGAATTACTCGATCAGCCTGAACACAACGGGCGCCAACACAGTTGCGTATAGCGACATGACGTGCAATACGGCGCCCTCCACAGTGACCCAGGTCGGCGAAGCGGACGGACTGGAAGCATCGAGCAATACGGTCTCATCGCGAATTCCGGTGGGTGTTTGCCCGGTTTACGCCGTTCAGAGTCCAGATAGCAGGCGGCTCTTTGTTCTCAACCGCGGCAGCGACACGATCACGGTGATCAACAGCCAGAACAACACGCTCGATGCGTGTACTCCCTTCACGAACCAGAACGGGCAGACCGTGACCTGCCATCCGACGCTGCCTCTTTCGACGACAGCGGTTACCAACACGGGTATTACTCCACCGAACGGGACGACAGGCATGAAAGCGACCGCGGGCCCGGTGTACGCCGAGTACATTTCAGCGACGCAGCAACTGGTGGTGTCAGACTACGACGGCAACACCGTCAGCGTGATCGATGTGAGTCTCGATGTGTATGGCAACGACAGCCCGACCTTCGGAACGACGTTCACGATTCCGGTGGGGACGAATCCATCGAGCGTGACGGCACTGGCCGATGGAAGCCGCGCCTACACGTCGAACCAGGCGGATGGTACGGTCACGGTAGTGAACCTGAGCAGTCACACGGTAGAGAAGACGTTGACGGTGGTAGGTCATCCACGCACGGTGGTGTCGACGTCGAACTCGCTCTATGGCAAGATCTACGTGGCCTCGCCGGACAGTCCGTATCTGACGATTATCCGGACCGATCAGGACATCGTGGATACCACGGTGCTGGTGCAGGGAAACATTGTTGATGTGCGTGTGAGCACGCAGAATGGCGTTTCAGGAAACAGCAACAACCTGAGCCGCCGGCCGGGAGCGGGTCAGCCCTGCTATCTGCCGGGAACTGCTGCCGCCGCGACCCTGGCTTCGTGTCAGACGCTGCCCTAAGGGTGTATCGGCCGGTACACCCCCAAGGGGCCTTCGCTGCGCATAGAATCAGTCGGAGCAACCTGAGAGGTCCCTTCGACGGGTGCGATGGCTGACAAGATCGTCCGCAAAAAAGAGCGAATCGACGCAGTGCTTGTGATGCGCGGGCTTGCAGCCAGCCGCGAACGTGCACGTGCTTTGATTCTCGCCGGCCGCGTCCTGGTCAACGAGCAGAAAGTGGATAAGCCGGGAGCCTCCGTTACGGAGGACGCACCCATCCGGCTTCTTGGCGACGACATACCTTACGTGAGCCGCGGCGGGTTGAAGCTGGCAGCGGCGCTCGATCACTGGAAAATTCAGGTCGCGGAGCGTGCGTGTCTCGACGTCGGCGCATCGACCGGGGGATTCACAGACTGCCTGCTGCAACGCGGCGCAGCCCACGTTACGGCGGTCGATACAGGTTTTGGCCAGATTGCGATGAAGCTGCGCACCGACGCGCGGGTGCGCCTGCTGGAGCGCACCAATGCCCGGCTGCTCGAAGCGAATGCGCTTGTGCGAGCAGGTGGTCCGCTCTTGACGCTGCTGGTGATGGATGTGTCGTTTATTTCGGCGACTCTGCTGCTGGGACCGGTGTTTCGCGCTGCTCCCGCTTTGCGCGAAGCGATCATCCTCGTCAAGCCGCAGTTTGAAGCGGGACGTGAGCACGTAGGCAAAGGCGGAATTGTGCGCGACCCGATGGCGCATGAGCAGGCGATTCAGCGAGTGGCCGATGCCGTGGCGGGCGAGGGATGGCAGGTGGTGGAAACGATTCCGTCGCCGATTACGGGGATGGAAGGGAACCGGGAATTTCTGCTGTACACCCGCAAGCTTATTGGGCCCGACGCGGCTTGAACGCCGCGCGGCGCAAGATCCTTGAGGGCAATCCGATACACTAGGACCGCATGAACCGCGTTGCCATTGTCTGTAAACCAAACAAGGAAGAGCTTGCGCGCATCCTGCCGATGCTCGTGACATGGCTCAGTGAGCACGGATACGAGCCAATCCTCGATCGCGAGGGCGGGGCCTACTGCAAAGGCACAGCGGTACGGGACCGCGCTGAGTTGCCGCGCTGCGGTCCCAAGCTGGTGATCGTGCTGGGAGGCGACGGTACTCTGCTGGCGACGGCTCGCATTTTTGCGTCAACCGGAACTCCAATTCTCGGCGTGAACCTGGGCTTTCTGGGCTTCCTCACGGAGATCAAGCTGGGCGATCTGTACGCCACGCTCGATGGCTGGTGCAAGGACTGCCATACGCTTGATTCGCGCGCGATGCTGCATGCGAGCCTGTGGCGCGGCGGCAAAGAGATCAGTTCGTATGAGGCGCTGAACGAGGTTGTGGTTTCGAAGGGCGACATCGCGCGCATGGGCGATTTTGCGGTTGAGATGGACGGTACGTTGGTGGCCCGTTTCCGTGCCGATGGCGTTATCGTTTCCACGCCTACTGGTTCAACGGCTTACACGCTTGCGGCGAATGGTCCGATTCTTACTCCGGATGTGAACGCGCTGGTGGTGACACCGATTTGTCCGCACCTGCTTACGCTGCGTCCGTTGGTCGTGCGCGGAGACGCATCGCTGATGGTGCGCGTGGAGGAGGTGCCGAGCAACTGCCTGCTTACGGTGGATGGCCAGCAGGCCGTGAGTCTGGAAGTCGGCGACGAGATTCACTGCAACCGTTCAGCAAACACGGTGAACCTTGTGCGGCTGAAGGAGAGCGGATTCTTCGAGGCCCTGCGCAGCAAACTCAGCTGGGGCGAGCGGTAGCGATTGGTTGCCGGCCCGGGCCGTGCCTCACTTCAGCAAACGAAGCGCGAGTGCGGAATTCTCCATTGCCCGGAGGTCGGTTGCCGACTGCGCATTGCATTTGAAGACGATCAAGTATTCCCCAATCTTGGTTGCGAGGATCAACGACGGCTTGCCGCTCTGAAGGTAGCTGAGTTCATCGAATACCTGTCCATCTGAACCCTTTTTCTCAGTCCGATTGATGTTGGAGAGGATCGGCCCCGGTCGAAGACTGCTTGCGATTCTGTCGATTAGATCTGCGCTCTTTGTTAACGGCGCGGAGTGGGGACCGGCAACGTTGAGCCTTTGAGCCACCACGACGACGCCGTAGGGCTGGTTTCCCTGTCTCGCAATGAAAAGCGGAAACTGGTAGGCATGGGGATCCGCGCTCTGCGCGCCGGGAGAGGGAAGAGGCGAGGGCTCGAGCATTGCGGGCCATGTGTACGCGAAGTGGAAATATGTATTGATGTATGACTTGTTGGTGGTACGGCCGCTCGTCAGCGACTGGGCATTTAGAACTGAGATGGATAGTGCCGCGACGAGTAAGGCGACGGCTTTCGATTTGAGCATGCGGAAGTGGCCTCCAGGCTGATTATGGCGCGGCTATGTCTCGGAAACTTGTGCTGTTCGGCACTCAAGTTTTGCTGCGTGTATTCGGACCGAATTAGGCGAACCAGCAGTCTTCCCCGGTCCCCAAAGGCTAGGGACCGGGGGCACCCGCTTTCCGTGCGGAGCTTGGCTTTTAGGGAAAGCTCGGGAGCACCCGTTTTTGTCTGGATTGACTTGCAGGATTGAATCGCGGACTTTACTGGCTGATTTCGCCTAGAAGGACCTTGGCTTTGAGTGCCAGCGTGTGTGCTCCATCCACATCGCCGGAGGTAAGTGCGGTGCGCGCCTGCTTGAGGAACTCCTTGATCTGGGTTACGGTCTTCTGTTCCTGATCGGACAGGGTGCGATTGATGTCTTTCAGTCCGCGCTCAGTGGATGCGATCGATTCGACGGTCTGGTCGCGGAGATTGGAAGAGTCCCCTGGCGATAGTTGGCCAATTGCGCTGACTGCGGGCGTGCCGTTATTGGCGGCCTGTTCCGTAGATTTTTCGGAGGTCTTTTCGGACTTGGGATGGTGCGCTGGTTTTTTCGCCGGTTTAGTTTCAGGCTGTGGCGGCGGCGTGATCTGCGGGGCCTGCGTCGGGGGTACGGTAACGACGGGTGGAGGCAGCTCCGTGGGCGAAGGCGGCGGTGTTGTGGGCGGGATATCGATGATGGGCGGGGCGAGGGGTTGATTCTGCGCCTGATCGTTTTTGTGCACGCATGCCGTCAGCAATAAAGGCAACAGCAATGCCACGCTCTTCCCAGGCGTTCTCATCCCACAGTTCCTTCCAAATTTCCCATACTCGCCGGCTGAAGATGCCGGCGTCCCCATTCCGTGACGGAGAGCGGAATCCGTAAGACGAACTCCGTGCCACGGCTGCCACTATTTTCTACTTCGACACTGCCATGATGCAACTGCAGAATGCGATAAGTCATGGCAAGACCGATGCCGCTGCCCTCAGTCTTGGTCGTAAAGTAGAGGTCAAAGATCTTGTCACGGATCTCTTCCGGAATTCCTGCGCCTTCATCGGCGATGCGGAGCACGGCCATCTTTTTGACTTCTTCTAAGACGACGCGTAGCCGGCCTCCATCCGGCATAGCCTGGGCTCCGTTCTGAATGACATTAATGACCGCCTGTTTGAGCAAGTCGGCATCGACATTGGCGATCAATGGATTGGACGCCAGAGCGCTCTCCAAGGTCACGTTGCGGGTGGACAATTCGTCGGAGGCGAGGGTGAGCACGTCGCGGATGACCTGGCGCAGATCTTGTTCTCGCAACTGGAGTTCCACCGGCCGGGAGAAGTCGACCAAGGTCTGGACGACGCGGTCGAGGCGGTGAATTTCGGCGTCGATCACTTCGAGGTGACGGGTGGCCGGGGCGTTTCCGTCGCCCAGCTTGTTTTTGAGCAGCTCGAGGTGGACGACGATGGCATTGATGGGGTTTTTGACCTCGTGGCCCACGCCGGAGGTCAGCCTGCCGATGGCGGCCATGCGGCGGGAGAGCTCAATCTCCGACTCGATGGCTTCGACGGATTCCAGATCGTGGAGGGTGACGAGCGCGCCGAGGTCCTTGCGGGTTTCTTCGTCGTAGATGAAATCGACTGAAGCCTGGATGCGATGGCCGGTTTCGGTGCGAATCTCTTCTTTCTCCAGGGTTGTTCCGCTGTCAAAGGCTTCGCGCAGGGTGCGGCCCAGCAAGGTAGAGCGATCGAAGATCTCCTGCGCGTGCATGCCGAGGATCTGCCGATTCTCGACGTCGAGGAAGCGGCGTGCGGCTTCAGAGACGAGCACGGCGCGTCCGCCGCCGGTGAAGAGAAGGATGCCATCCTGGAGGTTGCCAAGAATCTGATCGAGATTTTCCTTGAGGGCAGAGAAGACTTCTTCGACGTTGCGCATGCGCTGCCCGATTTGTTCGATCTTGGTGGAGACGCGCTCGGCGGTATCCCTCTTCGGCGTCGTTTCTTCTTCTGGAACCTCCCCGGCCGCGGTCCAGTAATCGAGCTGCATGCTGATTTCTTCAAGGGGGCGCAGCGCCAGGTTGCTGAGCAGGAGAGCAGCCAGCAATGCGGTACCCAGGGCAAAGCCGGTAAGCGTGAGAGCCTCGCGGAGCCAGGGCGAATACGCCTCGCGCAAAAGCGTGGTGCGCGCGCCTACGTGGACGGTGGCGAAGGGCTGGCCATTGCGATCAAGCGGAACGACAACATCGAAGACTTTGGGCGGACCGAAGACATCCTGGATCAGCTTGAAGGCGTCGGCATCGAGCAACTGCTTGTAGTCGCTGCGCACGGGGAGGGGCTTGTCTTCGTTGTCGGGATTCGTGCTGAGGAGGGTGCGGCGCTGAGCGTCGCCGATGCTGACGTCGTAGACCGTGAGCGAGTAGCGGTTCACCGAATCGAGCACGGCGTGGAGGGCGGCGCTGTCGTGGATGGCTTCGGCCTCGAGAGTGCGCAACTCAGCGGGGTTGTTGGGATCAACCTTGCGGCCTCTCAGGCCGGTCTCGAGGGCCTCTTGCAGCGCGTAGCGCACCTGATTGGCGACCATGCGATTGGTCTGGTAGGTCTGTTTGACTGCTGCATCGAGCAGCTGGGATACATACACCAGCGACACGAGTGCGGAGATCAGCAGCACGAGGCTGGCGATGGCGATGACGAGTTTTGTCTTAAGACGCATCGGTCGATCTCAGAACTGGCGTACGTTGGAGCGATTTCAGATTTCGGATCGCTCCCTGGCTGCGGCATCGCCTTGAGGGTAGCAGCTTAGGCGCAGAAAGGACCCCGAATTCAACTCGCGCCGGAGGGCCGATCGGCAATTTCGCTAAGCGGGTTGATCTTCGCGCGAATGGCTGTATTCCTTAAGCTTGTTGTGCAGAGTCTTCAAGCTGACGCCGAGGATCTCTGCGGCGCGCGTCTTGTTCTGGCCGGTCGACTCGAGCGTACGGAGGATGAGCATGCGTTCGGCCTCGTCGACTGTGGTGCCCACGCGCACGGCAACGATGTTGGCATCGAAGACGGGGGCAGCCTGGGCCTGCGCCTTACCGAAGGTCGGCGGCAGATGAGCGGCATCGAGAGGGGCGCCATCGGGACAGAGAATCACAGCGCGCTCGATGGTGTTGCGCAACTCGCGTGCATTGCCGGGCCAGTCGTAGGCCATCATGCGATCGAGGATGGATTGCCCGACGCCCGAGACCCTGCGGCCGTGCTTCTGGTTCATCTCGATAATCATGGCGTCGGCCATGGCCGGCAGGTCGTCGAGGTGTTCGCGCAGAGGCGGCAGGTCGATGTGAAAGACGTTGAGGCGATAGAAGAGATCGCTGCGCAGTTGGCCGTGCGCCACTGCTTCGGCGGGGTCGCGATTGGTTGCGGCCAGTACGCGAACGTCGACCTCCTGCTCGGTGCGGGCACCGAGACGGCGCAGCTTGCGTTCTTCGAGGACGCGGAGCAATTTCGCCTGTGTCCCTACGGGCATTTCGCCGAGTTCGTCGAGCAGCAGAGTGCCGCCGGTGGCGAGCTCGAAGCATCCGGCACGGCGTTCGACGGCTCCGGTAAAGGAACCTTTTTCGTGGCCGAAGAGTTCGCTCTCAATCAAGGATTCGGGTATAGCGGCGCAGTTGACGGCGACAAACGGGCGCGATTTGCGCGGGCTGAGATCGTGCAGGGTGCGGGCAACCAGCTCTTTGCCTGTGCCGCTTTCGCCGGTGATCAGGACTGAGACGTTTGATGGAGCAATCTGCTCGATGAGCGCGAAGATGTCCTTCATGGCGCGAGAGGTGCCGACCATGGAGCCGAGTACGCCGGTTTCGCGGAGGCGGCGGCGGGCTACTTCAAGCTCGATGGCCGTGTCGCGCTGGCGCGTGGCGTTGTTCAGGATCGTGCGCAGGCGAGCCGCGTCGACTGGTTTCTGCAGAAAGTCATAAGCGCCCATCTTCATGGCGTCCACAGCGACCTGGATCGATCCCTGCGCCGTGAGCAGGACGACTGCCACGTTGGCGTTGACTGCGGAAGACTCCTCAGCCATTTTGGCGAGGAGGCCGAGGCCATCCATACGGGGCATCTTGAGGTCGGTCACGACAATGGCCGGTTCCCACGCCAGAACCTTTTCCCAGCCTTCGATGCCGTCGCGCGCGGTTTCGGTTCGGTAGCCCCAGCCGGAGATGAGTTCTGCCAGCCCCATCAGCGCGTGGGGCTCGTCTTCGACAATCAGGACCTTTACCGCATTCTGCATATGTGTATTCTATGCAATCTTTACGCCTTGAGTTTCTTTGCCTGTCGCGGTTTGCCCAGTTTCTGAAGGGGCAGCGGGGATGATAGACGGGGCTTTAGACTGGGACTATGGCCGATTACGAGATTTCTGCTGTCGATGCCGCGGCTCTTCTCCGCGAGAAGAAGGCGCGCTTCATCGACGTGCGCGAGCCGTGGGAGGTGACCACGGCGCATATCGAGGGAAGTGCTTTGATGCCCATGGGCGAGGTGCCGGCACGAGCCCATCAGGAACTGGATCCGGACGAACATGTCGTGGTGTTTTGTCACGCCGGCGTGCGTTCGATGAATGTGACGGTGTGGCTGCACAACCAGGGATTCGAGCTGGCGCAGTCGATGCGTGGCGGAATCGATGCCTGGTCACGCGAAGTGGATCCATCGGTGCCGCGCTACTAGCACTTTTAGTCCCGGGCATAGCGCCTATACTGTTGAGATTGTTCAGGGAGCGTTAGAAATGTCATCCTTTGCTGTAAGTTATGCCCGCGAGAATCACCCCCGTTTTCTAAGTGAGTTGAAGGCCCTTCTCCGCATTCCGTCGGTTTCGACCTTGCCGGAGCATAAGGAGGATTGCCGTCGCGCTGCGCAGCTGCTTGTCGCCGAGCTGGGGCGCATCGGGATGGAGAATGTTCGACTCATCGAGACCGAAGGGCATCCGCTGGTGTACGCCGATTGGCTGCACGCCGGGGGGAAGCCCACTGCATTGGTGTACGGGCACTACGATGTGCAGCCGGCGGACCCGGTGGACGAGTGGGTTTCCGCTCCATTTGAGCCGACGGAGCGCAACGGGAACCTGTACGCCCGCGGTGCAGTGGACGATAAAGGGCAGGTTTGGGCGCAAGTGAAAGCGCTGGAATCGCTCCTGGCGTCTGGCAAGGCCCTGCCCTTGAATGTGCGCGTTCTCTTCGAGGGCGAGGAAGAAGTGGGCGGCGAGGGCATTGCCGCCTTTGTTGCGTCCAGGCCACCCGAGCTGAAGGCCGATTTTGCCCTGGTCTCGGATACGGAGTTGTTCGCCCCAGGGCTGCCAACCTTATGCGTGGGATTGCGCGGGATGATCTACACGGAGATCGAAGTGCGCGGGGCGAAGAGCGACCTGCACTCCGGCATGTATGGCGGCGCGGCGCCCAATCCTTTTGTTTCGCTGGTGCAGATGCTAGCGAAGCTGAAGGATGAAGAGGGTCGCATCCAGATTCCCGGATTCTACGATGACATCATTCCGCCGAGTGCGGCAGAGTTGGCGGCATGGCAGGGTCTTCCTTTCGACGAGGAGCATTACAGGATTGCGGAAGTGGGCGCGAAGAGCCTTGTGGGCGAACCGGGATACAGCGTGCTGGAGCGGACCTGGGCGCGTCCGACGCTCGACGTGCACGGTATCCCCGGCGGTTTTACCGGGGCTGGCGCGAAGACGGTGATCCCTGCCAAGGCACAGGCCAAGGTTTCAATGCGGCTGGTGCCGGGGATGACCCCGACGAAGGCCTTCGCGCAATACAAGAAGTTTGTCGAGCAGATTGCTCCCAAGGGCGTCGATGTCGAGGTGCGGTTGATTCATTCCGGCGACGCGTGCCTGATTCCGGTGGACAACCCGTACATTCAGGCGGCGACGCGCGCGCTGCATGAGGTTTGGGGGCGCGACACGGTGTTCATTCGGTCGGGGGGGTCCATCCCCATTGTTGGAGATTTTGCGCGGCATCTGAACCTGCCGAGCGTGATGATGGGTTTTGGTTTGCCCGACGATAATCTGCATGCGCCGAACGAGAAGTTCAATCTCAAGAACTTCGAACTTGGGATTCAGTCGCTGATCCGGTTTCTTGAAGAGGTTGGCGGATGAGTTTGCGGCCCCGGCCCAGCGGGGAAGAGGCCGCGGGCTTTGTGCTTGCCGGGGGCCGGTCGAGCCGCATGGGCCGGGACAAGGCTCTGACGGAATTGCAGGGCGAGTCGCTTATCGTCCATGCGCTGCGGCTGCTGCGCGGTGCGGGGCTGCCTGCAGCTATCGCCGGAGCGAAGTCTGACCTTCACTCCTACGGACCTGTTTTGGAGGATGCGGGTGCCGGGCCGCTAGGCGGGATCTGCGCCGCTCTGGCATCGACTCAAGCAGCGTATTCGGTCTTTGTCTCTGTGGATATGCCGTTGTTACCCGTCGCGCTCGTGTCGGTGATGGTTGAAGACGCGCGGCTCACGGATGCGGCGGTGGTGGTGGCGTCGGTGCATGGCTTTGCCGAGACGTTTCCGGCGGTAGTGAGCCGGGAGTTGCTGCCGGTGCTTCAGATGGAACTTCAGAAGGGCAACGATGGTTGTTTCAGCGCGCTCCGCGCTGCTGCGGAAACGATGAGCAAGCCCTTCAGGGTGCTGGCGGTCGAGAATCTTGTCCAATGTGGACGCCTCGATGACTTACCCCTGTTCTCTGCAGACTGGTTTCTGAATGTAAATCGGCCGTGCGACCTGGAACGCGCGGAATCTCTGCTGGCAGCGGCTCATCGCGTAAGCTGAAGGAGAGAGATGGCGGACACCTCCTCCAATTCGGATGTTCCCTCAGCGCTGCCCGGAATACGCAGCGATCATCCGCTCGAGAATGAGCCGCCGCCGGTTGATCCGGTTGCCGCGGCCAGCGCCCCGATCATTGTTTTCGAGCACGTTTCCATTTCTTTCGGAGACCATGCAGTACTGCAGGATGTGAGCTTCTCAGTCGAGCGCGGGCAGACACTGTGCATCCTGGGCCGCAGCGGAGTCGGCAAGTCGGTGGCTCTGCGCGTTCTGATGGGATTTCTAAAGCCGGATGCCGGCGCTGTTTTCGTCGAAGGCAGAGAGATTACAAACCTGGGTGAAGACGGGATGCAGGAGATTCGCAAGCGTGTCACGATGGTCTTCCAGAACGGGGCTCTCTTCGATTCGCTCAGCGTGCGCGAGAATGTGGCGTTTCCGCTGCGGGAACGGGGCTCGCTGGATGAAGACCAGATTCAGCAGATTGTGGACCGTCTGGTGAACATGGTGGGTGCCGACGACGTGGAAGAATCGTTGCCGGCGAGCCTTTCCACCGGTCGCCGCCGCGCCGTGGCCATTGCGCGCGCGCTGGCCTCGCAGCCGGAGGTGGTGCTCTACGACGAGCCGACGACGATGGTCGATCCCATCATCGCGCGACGTCTTGGCACGATCATTCAAAAGCTGAAGCGGCAGCTGGGATTTACCAGCATCGTGGTCACGCACGATATGCGTTTCGCCGAGCGGCTCGCGGATACGGTGCTGTTCCTGCATCAGGGGCGGGCCGCCTTTTTTGGCCCGTTGAAGGACTTCCTCGCGTCTCCGGACGAAAACATCCAGCAGTTTCTGGCACTGGACGCCTACGAGATTCCCCAGGTCTAAACGCCCGCGGGACAGATTAAACTGGAAGAGTGAAGATCGCGCTCGCCCAGATTGATCCTACGGTTGGGGATTTCACTGGAAACCTTCAAAAAATTGTTGCGGCGAGTCGCCAGGCTGCCGCCGAGGGCGCGCGCCTCACGGTGTTCTCCGAGCTGGCGATCTGCGGCTATCCTCCGGCGGACTTCCTTGAAAAGCCGAGTTTTCTCAAGCGCTGCCAAACGGCCGTCGATGAGCTGGCGGCGGCCACGAGCGAGCTTTCGACCGCGGTGCTGGCAGGTGTAGCCTTGCCTGCTCCACCGGAGGCAGGGAAGCCGGCGGTGAATGCGGCGGTTCTGCTGGACAAAGGAAAGCTGCTGCTGGAGCAGCACAAGCGGCTGCTGCCGTTCTACGACGTGTTTGACGAGCAGCGGTATTTTCTCGCATCGAAGGCGCAGAAGATCGTTGAGTTGGAGGGCGTGCCGCTGGCGATCACAATCTGCGAGGATGCATGGAACGATAAGAATTTCTGGCCGCGCCGTCTCTACCAGGTTGACCCACTCGAAGAGCTAATGCGGCAGCATCCGGCAATCCATATCAATCTTTCGTCGTCGCCGTTCTGGCACTCCAAGCGCGAAATCCGTCGCGAGATGCTGGCTGCGATCGCGCGTCGTGACGGCGTGCCGGTTCTAATGTGCAACCAGGTGGGCGGCAACGACAGCCTGCTCTTTGATGGATCGTCGCTTGCGCTGAATCAGAAGGGCGAGCTGATTGCGCAGGCGAAATCGTTTGAAGAGGATCTTGTGGTCTTCGATCCGTTCAACGCGCCGGCGGTTGCCGAGCCGGCGAGCGACGACACTGAAGCAGCCTATCGCGCCCTGGTATTGGGCACGCGCGATTACGTGCGCAAATGCGGTTTCCGCAAAGCGCTGATCGCGCTGAGCGGAGGAATTGATTCGGCGCTGGTGGCGGCCATTGCGGCCGAGGCGCTGGGGCCGGAGAATCTGCTGGCTATCGGCATGCCGAGTCCGTACTCGTCGCAGGGATCGATTGACGACAGTCGGGCCCTGGCCGCGAATCTGGGAATCCGGTTCGAATTGATCGGCATCAGCGGGCTCTTTGAGAAGTACACCGAGGCATTGGGCCCGTTATTTACGGGCCTCAAAGCCGATCTGACGGAAGAGAACATCCAGTCGCGCATTCGCGGTACGCTGATGATGGCGCTTTCAAACAAGTATGGGTCGCTGGTGCTGACAACGGGCAACAAGTCAGAAATGGCCGTGGGGTATTGCACGCTCTACGGCGATATGGTGGGCGCCCTGGCGGTGATTGGAGACCTGGTGAAGACGCGGGTCTATGCCGTGTGCCACTGGGTCAATCGGGAGCGGGAGATCATTCCGAGCGCGATTCTTCAAAAGCCGCCGTCGGCGGAACTCAGGCCGGACCAGAAAGATACGGATTCGCTGCCTCCCTATGAGGTTCTCGATCCGATCATCGAGGCATATGTGGAGCGGTATGAGACGCCGGAGTGCATTGCTTCTAAAAACGGATTCTCCCTGGAGCTCGTCCAACAAGTTGTACGGCTTGTGGAGCGCTCCGAGTACAAGCGTCAGCAGGCTGCTCCAGTTCTGAAGGTCACCTCCAAGTCGTTTGGCATGGGTCGCCGATTTCCCATTGCCGTCAAGGTTCAGGTATAAGCTAAAGGCGGTGCAAAACCCCGTCTTTGAAGGAGATTTCGCTTGATTCGTCGTTTATCCATTTTTGCCGGCGCAGCCGCGCTGTTCGTTGCGCCTTTGTCCCTTGTTCCGGCTCTGGCTCAGCAGCAGGTGCCCGTAGCGCCTTCGCAGGGTTCTCCTACGCCGGCCCCTTCGGCTCCAACACCGACCGCCGCGCCTACCTTTCCCAAGATCGATCCTGCCAACTTTACGGCGACCACACCCACGAAGGAAACGATCAACGCCTTTTTGCAGTCGAGCTGGGGTTACGATGAAAATCGTGTCTGGCAGGTGCAGGCGATTCTGAAGACACCTGTTGAAGGTGTGAGCAAGGTCGTGATCCTGATTGGGGACAAGACGGGAAAGCAGAAGGTGGGCGCATTGCAATTCTTTGCGTTGCCGGACGGCAAGCACATTATTGCCGGCGATGAGGTTCTGCCTTTTGGGGAGCACCCGTATGCCGAGTATCGTGCGGCACTGCAGACGAATGCGGACGGACCCTATCGCGGAGCGGCTGCGAAGGATCTGGAGCTGGTGGAGTTTGCGGACTTCCAATGCCCGCATTGCAAAGAATCGGAGGCCAACATGGAAAAGCTGGCCACCGATTTCCCGAAGGCTCGCATCGTGTTTCAAAACTATCCGCTTGCGCGGGTCCACCCTGAAGCCGTGAAGGCTGCCGCCTACGGGGTGTGCGTCACGAAGCTCGGAGGCAGTGAGGCATTCTTCCGGTTTGCCACGGCCGTCTTCGATGGCCAGGAGGGCCTGGCTTCGGCTGACGGCGCCGCGCTCACGTTGAACAGCGCGGTGACGAAGGCTGGACTCGATCCCGCCAGTGCGGCCAAGGTTGCTTCGTGTTCTGAGCTGCCCGAGACGGGGGCCGAAGTGGAGAAGTCGGTGAAGCTGGCCCAGTCGCTGAATATCAATCAGACGCCGACGCTGATGGTAAATGGACGTCAGGTTCCGATCGGCGGTCTTCCGTATGACACGCTGAAGCAGATTGTCGCTTACCAGGCCAAGATGGATGGCATAGCGCAATAAGCTCAACTGTTCGAATAGAAGAAGCCCCGTTCTGCAACATGCAGCCGGGGCTTTTTCTATGGAAGCTGCGCTCTAGCTTATTTCGGGCAGCTACTGACCTACGGTCCTGCGATCGATGCGAAGAATTCGTCCGGGGTCTGCGGGGTAATGGGGACTGCGAATCAGATGAGGGGTGAGCACGATCAGGAGAGTCGCGTAATTCTGCTGCGTATTTTTCTCGGTGACGTTGTTCATACCCGGAATCTCGGACAAGCCAGGTGTTCCGCTGATGGCGCGGCTCTCTGCTTTGTCCATCTCGCTCAGCAGGACTGCGCCTTCTCCCTCTTTCAACGTCACGACGCCGGAGTAGGAGCGGTTGTTGAGGATTGGAATGCTGTTCGATGAGGAGCCGGAGAGGGCCGTGATCTTGAGATCGAGACTGAGCGCAACGTCGCCACTGCGCATGATCTTGGGTGTCGTTTTGAGCGTGAGACCGATGTCCTGATACTGCACCTGGGGAATCTGGACATTGGAGGCCCCGGTCGAGGACAGCAGGGAAGAGAGGGCGCCGGAAGCGCCTGCGGCGTTCAAGCCTGGGATATTGATGCCTGAAGAAGCGAGGCTGGAATACGACGCGGTAAGGATTGGATAGCGCGATCCGCTGCGCAGGGTCTGATCTTCGCCATCGGCAAGGCGCAACTGGAGCGCATCGAGTTCGCGCGAGTCTGATGAGTTGAGGTTGAGATTTACGCTGACAGGTCCAGGCGAGAGGCCGGACAGCGTGAGGCCGCCGCCGAACAACGCAATTCCGTTTGAAAACAGAGAGCTGGAAACCTGGCCAGAGGCAAGCAGGATTCCGAGAATGGCCAGAGTGTCGCCGGGTGCGGCGAGACCTGATGCAATAATCTGCTGAACCAGCGCCGAGTTCGAGTTGAGGATCTGCTGCTCTTCGGCGTAGACGTTGAAGGCCGTGACCTGCTGGGGCGGCTGAATCCCCGTGTTGCGCTGGTTGGTATGGGCCAGCTGGATGATGCGCACGTCGAGCATCACCTGGCTCTTCCCGTTCATCAATTCGCGGACGGTAGCGTTGAAGGCGTCGAGTGTTTTCGCCGGAGCGCGTACGGTAACTGCGCCCAGGTTTTGTTCTAGGGCGACCTGCGTGATACCGAAGACATTCTTGGCGATGTTGCTGACTTCGGTCATCTCAGCCTGGTTCATTCCGGGCAGGTGGATTGTCTCCATTTCCTGCCGAAGAAACTGCTCGCGATTTTCGCGTGTATCGCGCGCGACCAGCACTCGATGAGCATCGAGGGGTACGGCAAAAGAAGTTGTGACCAGACCCAAAAGGTCCTCGGCGTCATGGAAAAGCAGGTTGTCGGCATCGAACCGAACGGGGATAGCCGGAACGCTTTGGTCGAGCGTGGCATCGATACCGTAGGCCTTGTAGACGCGCTGGATCAACGTACGCCGGTCCAGATGGAGATGAAAGCTCTGGGGACTGGAGTAGGGCTCCAACGGAGGGAGCTCGCCAGCCGTCGCCGCCGATTCCTCGTACAGGGGACGTGTCAGGTTCTCGACTGTGGCGTCAGCCAGCTCGCCCATATGCTCGGCGATCTGCGGATTGGAGGGGTCCAGCTCACGGGCTCTTTGCAGATCGACGCGGCTGGCGCCCATCTCCCCGCGAAGCCTTGCTTTGGCGGCTGCCTGAATGAGCGCGGTGACATTGTGGCTGCGGGCTACCTGCGCCGCCAGGGGGTAGTCTTTGTTTTCAGGATCCAGCACGGCCGCAGATTCGTAGTCGGTCATCGCGCGCTCAAACGCGCCCTGCTCGAAGAGCTTGGTGCCCTGCAGGTAGAGGCTTGCGGCTCGCCTGCGGTCTTTGGCGCGAACAGGTTTGCCTGGTTGTTCTTTCGGAGCCGAATGCACGGGGGCATGGGATGCATTCACAGGGGCTGCCGGCAGCACCTGCTGCGCACTGGCTGCCTCTGCCGTAAAGACCAGCAAAAGCAAACGCGCAACGAATCTGGTAGCGCGATTCACGAGTTGCCTCTTGTGTCGGCCAGCAGATCGGCAAGAGAGGTGGCGCAGGCTTCCGGTTCAAGTGCGAGCAGAGCGTCGAAATCATAGTGCCCGGTGGCCACGGCGATTACGGGCAGACGATTGGCTCGTGCGGCTTCGATGTCGCGCGGTGTGTCTCCCACCACGCAGACGGTGGCTTGATCGCCGGCAAGGTCGCGCGCCTTCCGGGCCGCGTCCCCGATCAGTTCGGAGCGAATGGCGAATTGATCGCTGAAGCCGCCGAAGCGGAACCACTCGCGCAGGCCTGCCGCTTCAATCTTGATCCAGCCGATTGCCTCGAGATTTCCTGTGGCAACGCCCAGCAGAGCTCCGCGGTCTGCAAGGTGCCGCAGGGTGTCCTGAATGCCCGGCATGACAAGGGGGTCGAGTTCATGACGGCGCTCGGCGACGCTGTCGCACATGGCCTCGAGTATGGCAGCCACCTGCGGCTCGAGAGTCTCGGAGGGAATGCCGGCGCTGGTGCAGGCTTCGCGCAGGATGCCTGTGTCGGTATTGCCGTGGATCGAGATGCCCGCCAGGGAGATCTCGATGCCGGTAACCCGTTTAACGCCGCGGGCAACGGAATCGAAGTGCACACGATCGCGGCTGCGCAGCAGGGTACCGTCGATGTCGAAGAGATAGGCGTTCTGCCCATCCCAGACAAAGCCCGGCTTGATTGCGATGCGAGGGTCGGTTTTCTCTGAAGTCGTCTGCATGCCTGGCGAGCAGGTCAGCCCTGGCGATAGCCCGGGCGTGCCGCTCCAAAGAGAAGACGTTCGCTACGGGGCGGACGCTTGAGGCCGGCGCGAACTTCTGCGAGGCTCAGGCCCAGTTCTGCCATGGTGCGGCTCAGGGTGTTGCGGTGGATGCCGAGTTCATCGGCGGCCTTACACTGGTTTCCCCGGTTTGCAACCAGCACTTCGCGCAGATACTGCCTCTTAAACTCGCGAACGGCATCCTCATAGCGGATCCCGCTGGAATGCATTTGTGTCACCAGGCTATCCAGTTCTCGTCTCACGTCGTCCCCTTGCTCTATTAGCTTGCCACATCAGGCCGCGTTACGGCCCAGTAAAAATCTATCGATTTTCTGGAATCGGATGCATCCATGTCGGAGACTCCTGTTCCAGCCGGTGAAGATCTTCGCGAACCAACTCGGCGAGTCCGCTGGGGCTCACCTGCGCGCTCAAATGGCATGCTGTGAAGAAATACTTCGGCAGCCGTGCCTGCGTCAACCATTCCGTTCCTGGAAAGAAAGCAACTGTAACGAGAATGGCCACTGTGACCAGCAATGCTCCTTGAAAAAAACCGAAGAGTGCGCCCGCCATCTTATCCAGGCAACCCAGGCCGATCTTGTGGAACACTTTCGACAAGAAGATACCGATGCCGGCGCACAATGCAGCCACCGCCAGTGCAATCAAAACAAAACCGATGGCATTTGAAATCTTGTCGTTGTGCACGATGGGGCGCAGGAAGTGGGCAACCCTGCCATAGTTCCACGCGGCAATGACGAGGCCAAGGATGAGTCCGCCCAGGGAAAAAATGGAGCGGAAGAATCCCTGCACGATCCCGGCAAGCACAGATCCCGCGAGAATTGCCACTATGATCCAGTCGACAACCGTCATGCTGCTTTTTCCTTATCGATCCAGTGCAAGATCCTGGCCAGTGACGCGGCGATAGGCCTCAAGGTACTTGGCCAATGTTCGCTCCACGACATCGTCAGGCAGACCAGGCGCGGGCGCCTGCTTGTTCCATCGAATGCTTTCGAGATAGTCCCGAACAAACTGTTTGTCGAACGAGGGCTGCGCGCCGCCCGGCTTCCAAGCCGCTGCCTCCCAGAAGCGGGACGAGTCCGGAGTCAGGACTTCATCCGCAAGGATAACCTGAGTGCCTATGGTCCCGAATTCAAATTTGGTGTCAGCGAGAATCAGGCCGCGCTGCTCCGCATGCGCAGCTGCCCGCGTGTAGAGGGCCAGCGTCAGGCGCCGAAGTTCAGCGGCTGTCGCCGCGCCCAGCATTTTCTCGGTGGCGGCGAAGGAGATGTTTTCATCGTGGGCGCCGCCTTCGCTTTTCGTGGCCGGCGTAAAGATCGGTTCAGGCAGGCGCGAGCCATCCTGCAGGCCGGCGGGCAATGGAATGCCGCAGACGGTTTGCTGGGCGACGTATTCCTTCCAGCCGGAGCCGGCGAGGTAGCCGCGCGCTACGCACTCGACGGGAAACATGGTTGCGCGGCGGCAGAGCATGGAGCGACCTGCAAGCTGATCGCGATACGGTTTGAGCGTGGCAGGGAACTCGTCGACGCTGGCGGTGATGAGGTGGTTTGGAACGATGTCGGCAAAAAGATCGAACCAGAAAAGCGAGATTTGGGTGAGGATTTTGCCCTTGCCGGGAATTCCTGTGGCCAGCACATGGTCGAAGGCGGAGATGCGGTCTGTGGCGACGAGGAGCAACGCATCGTCGATCGCATAGAGGTCGCGCACCTTGCCGCGGCCGAGCAGCGGCACAGAGCTCAGATTGGTTTCAAGGAGAGCCTTCATCGGAGGGGGCCTTGCTGAACTTTCGTTCTGAATCTCCGATTCTCAAGCGCAGTTCCGGGTTTGTCAATGCACAATGAGCGAGGCAGCTGGAGGCTTGTTTTGCGGGGTCAAGTGGGCGTCGGAGACCGGGAATTGGCCATAGGAAAGAAAACCCAACGATTGTGATGGCGGTCACGGACCGGTTTTAAAAGGTAGGCGACACTCCAATTGTCAACATGGTTCGGAGGGCGTGTAAGAAAGCCTTCTTTGAGCCGGGAGACACGAGGCAGTTGTGGAAAGGGGAAGCCGCGGCTAGCTTCGTTCTAAGGGATCGCCAGTGGTTGCATGCTACCGACCTCCAGCGTCAACCACTGGTCCCCGTTCTCACTTGTGAAAACGCAAGCGCCTCCGAAGAGACGTGATCCTTCGGAGGTGATTTTTTTGTGTCTGAAACGCCCATTCGTGTCTCGGATTCTTGAGTCTCAGCGGCTCGAAAACACAAATTCATTGCCATCGGGATCTTTGAATTTCGCCATGGTGCCCCAGACTTCCTTTTTGGGTTCGGCGGCAAGCTCGACGCCCTTGGACTTCAGCAGCCTCGCGGTTGCAAAGACGTCGTCGCACCAAAAGGTCATGGGTTGGAATCCGCCGACGCGGCTTTCATGTCCCGGAGGCGTAAATAGAGCGAGATTCACGTCGGAGCCGGGGATCAGCAGCTCAATCCATCGCTGACCCGGACCAAAGGCCTGATCGGTCGCAACCTTGAATCCCATTTTCTCGGTGTAGAACTTCAGCGCCCGATCCTGGTCGCTGACTGGAATGCTGACAATCTTGATGCCGCGAATCATCGATCTGCTCCTGATTGAGGTTTCTCGCTGCGTGAGATTCTCGGACTATATCTGCGAGGAATCGGGTATGCAATCTGGTATCTATTGCTATAGTAGCGATTGGTATAGCTATGCCGTCGATCGATGACTATATAACCGACGTTCTGATGCGCGATCTTGTCGGACATGACAAGCGGCCTGTGAGTTTTCTCGTCTATCTATGGCTCGCGGCCGAGCAGCAACGCAGAGGTTCTGCGGTCCAGATCAGCTACCAGGAGCTGGCAGAGTCGATTGGGATATCGAAGAGTGCGGCCCAGACCGCCGTGGCCTGGCTTGCCCAGCGCAAGTTAGTTCACGCGAGCAAGACGACTGTGACGGCTACACCGAGATACAAGGTGCTGAGTCCCTGGAAGCGATAGGGAAGCGTGTTTTGACTGCCAGTCTGTCTACGCCGTGGCCCTTTGCTGCTCGTGGTGACCGGCGCCAAGCTTGACGCTGACCACCTTTGAGACACCCGGCTCCTGCATGGTGACGCCGTAGATCATGTCCGCGGACTGCATCATGCGCTTGGAGTGGGTGACGAGCAGGAACTGCGTTTCCCGGCTCAAGGAGTGGAGCAGGTCAGCGAGCCGGCCGACGTTGGTTTCGTCGAGGGCCGCATCCACTTCGTCGAGCACGCAGAAGGGGCTCGGCTGGAATTGGAAGATGCCGACCAGCAGTGCGAGTGCGGTGAGGGCTTTCTCGCCGCCCGAGAGTAGCAGCACGTTCTGAAGCTTTTTGCCCGGGGGCGAGGCGACGATGTCGAGTCCGCTTTCGGCCTGGTTTTCTTCGTCGGTGAGGCGCAGGAAGGCCTGACCGCCGTGGAAGAGCCGAGTGAAGACCTCGGCGAAGTTCTGATTGATCTGGGCGAAGGCTTCGTTGAATTTCTCGCGCGAGATCAGATCGATTTCCTTGATGGTCGCTTGCGTATTGTCGATCGACTCCATCAGGTCCTGGCGCTGCGTGGAGAGGAAGCTGTGCCGATCGGCGGTTTCCTTGTATTCGTCGAGGGCCATCATGTTGACAGGGCCCATCTGCTCGATACGCTGGCGTAGTTGCTGGCATGCTGCTTCTTCGGCGGTCAGCTCTTCGCCGGCGAGTCGGACGATTTCAGTGTCGGCACGCAGCTCAGCTGCTTCGATGTTGATCTCAGCGAGGCAGCTGGCCTCGAGATACTCGAGGTCGGAGCGCAGCTTGGCCACCTCGCTTGAGCGGGCAGCCCGATTGTCGCGCAGTTGATCGAGTGCGGCGCGCGCTGTCTTCAATTCAGTTTCAATGTTCGCGAGCTTTTGCCGCAGCTCCTGAGCTTCGGCGCTCAATTGCTGCGCGCGCCCAAGGGCTTCGTCGCGCTGGGCGGTCAGTGCCTGCTCGCGTGCGGCTAGTTCGGAGCTCTCGCGAATGCGCTGCTCGCGTTCTGCTTCCGCCGAGGCGCGCTGCTGTTCAATCGCCATGACGCGGCGCTCAAGGTCGGCGTGGAGCCGGTCGATGCGTTGGAAAGCGGCTTCAGCGCCGCGACGCCGTTCTTCCAGCTTGGCCAGCTCCGCGGTGACTTGGGCGGCTTCCTGTTGGAGGGTCTCGCGCTTCTGCCGTATCGCGCTGAGGTGTGTCTGCTTCTCGGCGAGCGTGGCTTCGGCCGCTTCGCGCTCCGCTTCAAGGCTTAGAGCTTCTTCGCGTTTTTGGGAGATGACTTCGTGCTTGGCGTCGCGCGTGTCCTTATTGCGTGCGGCTTGCAGCGTCCACTCCTGCAGGCGGCGCTCAATGCGCTGGGTCTCAGCCTCCATTTGCTTGAGGGCAGCGCCCTGGTCGGCGGTGTCGCGCTCGGCCGTGCGGCGTTCTTCGCTGAGCGCTTCCAGTTGCGCGGAATCTTCCTCGATGCGCCGTGCGAGCAGGGCGGCCTCGGCTTCTGCTTTGGCGAGAGAGGACTCGAGGCCATCGAGCTTGTGGTTGATCTCCCGCAGCTCGCGCTTCAGAGCCAGAGGGCCTTCGCTGGAAGGCTTGCCGCCGGTGACGGTCGCGTTGTGGAAACACTCGCCATCGGGAGTGAGGAAATATGCGTAGCTGTGTTGGTTAGCAAGGCGCTGCGCCTCAGAAGTGCTGGGGACGATGTACCCATGACGCAGCTTAGGCAGGATCGTTTCGAGCGAGCGGCCGAATCCGTTGAGAACGCGGATCGCGTCCTTGAGGGGAGTTATTCCCTCGGCGACGATCGTGTCATTGCTTTCTTCGAACAGCTCGCGCTGGGTTGGATCGTGAATGAGAAAAGTAGCGCGTCCATCGACGCCGGATTTGAGCAGGCGCACGCCTTCCTCGGCCGCTCCCCAGCTCTCGACGACGACATAGTTCAGCTCGTCGCGCAGGAACTCGTCGACCACGCCCTCGTGCTCACCGCGCACCTCGAGAAAGTCCGCGAGCGTGCCGGTCGGCTTCATGCCCTCGGCTAGAGCGCCAGGCTTGAGAAGCTGTCGCACGGAATCGGTGGCGTAGCTGTGGTCGCGGATCAGCGCCTCGAGCGAACTGCGCCGGCCTGCCGCATTGGCGTGCTGGCTGCGGAGTTGGTTGGCGTGCGCGCGGAGCGCGTCTTCCTCAACGCGGCTCGCCTGCAGGGTCTCGCGCAGAGAGGCGATTTCGCCGACGAGGCGCTGCAATGTTTCGGCGGCTGATTCAAAGCGCAGTTTGGCTTGTCCGCTTTGCGCGCCCAGGCTCTCGAGCTCATTGCGCGCCTGGTTGGTTTCCGCAGCGAGGCGTTCGGCTTCGCGCTCCAATGCTGCGAGGCTTTCTTCAGCCTGCGCCGTGCTGTTGCGCGCGTTGCCGGCCAGCGTAAGCAGGTGCATCGCATGGCGGCGATTGGCTTCAAGATCGCGTTCCGCGGTGAAGACCTCTTCCGCAGCGGCGCGTGCCTCATGCTGTTTCGTCTCCACTTGCTGATGAAAAGCCTGCGCCTCACTCGCCGCAGTTTCTAGAAAGCTCTTTTGCTGCGTACGTTCTTCGGCGATGCTTGCCAGCTGCGTGCGTGTCTGTTCCAGTTCACCGGCGGCTGCGGCAAGCCGTGCGTCCAGCTCGGCTACGCGCTCGGCGTTGGCGCGCTCGCGTGCGGCGGCGCGTTCCAGCTCTACGGCGGCACTGTTGGCACGACTCTGGGTTTCCTGTATTTCACGGTCGAGCTCGTAGCCGCGCTCGGTGAGCGTGTGCTGGCTGGCTTCGGTGGTCTCAATCTCCGCTGCTGACGTGTGAATGCGATCGGTGAGCCCGGTGATCTCCGCGTCGAGGCGCGCCTGCTCAGCGTCCATGCCCGAGATGCGGCTGGACAGAACAACGCGCATGCGGCCGCGCAGTTCATCGCGCACGGCAACAAAGCGCTCGGCTTTGGCCGCCTGCCGCTTGAGGCTGTTCATCTGCCGCGTGACTTCTTCGAAGATGTCGTCGACGCGCGCGAGGTTCTGCTTGGAGCTTTCGAGGCGCAGCTCGGCAAGGCGCTTCTTCGTTTTGAAACGTGTGATGCCCGCTGCCTCTTCGATAATCGAACGGCGATCGTGCGGCTTGGAGCTGAGCAATTGCCCGATGCGTTCCTGGCCGATGATCGCGTAGCTTTCGGGTCCGAGGCCGGTGCCCATGAAGATGTCCTGAATATCGCGCAGGCGGCAGAGCTTGCCGTTCAGCAGATACTCGCTCTCGCCGGTGCGGAACAAGCGCCGCGTAATGACGATTTCGCCCTTCTGAGGCGTCGAATGAAACTTGCGGCGGCGAATCTTCAACAGCACCTGCGGTGCGGCCAACTGCGCCTCGGGCGCCAGATCGGTGGATGCCGAAGGCACCGGCGTAGGCCCGAGAACCTCGTTCGATTCCTCATCCAGTACCTGGCCCGGCTGCTCATTGGAAATAATCTCTTCGGCTTCTGCGGCCCGCTGGCGGCGGAGCTCGTTTTCATCCCAGTCCGTTGGAGCCCTCATGCTCTACATGGACCTCGGGCTCGACGGGAATGGGTCCTTCGTACGCGGCCGGGTCGACCATGGTGAGAGTGACTTCGGCCATGCCCAGGGGCTTGCGGTCGCGGGTACCCGCAAAGATCACATCGGACATGTGGGTGCCGCGGAGGGTCTTGGCGCTCTGTTCGCCCAGCACCCAGCTCACGCCATCCAGGATGTTCGATTTTCCGCAGCCATTCGGTCCCACCACGACAGCAATGCCTGTGCCGGACACGGTGAGCTCCGTACGGTCACAGAAGCTTTTGAAGCCGAGGATGTGGACTTTTTTCAGTTTCAGCATGTGCACTTCACCTGGAGGAGATTGGAGACCATCGGACGTCTAACTCACGGTGACCCGTACCCTGGGTCCCGGAAAATACCCGGTACTTTTAATTGTCCTTCGATTTCAGACTCTAAGGAGCGGGGTAGGGGCGGTCAACGGCCCGCAGGGGTGTTTTTGTGGATAATAGGTGCCCGAATCCGAAAATTCGGTTGTTTCGGGAATTGCGGTGGGAATCGACGCGAATTGTGGAGTTTTGGCCTATTTTTCCACAAGTAAAAGCTTCGGCTTTCAAGAGCGAATGACCCGGCTGCCGACAGCCTTTCTGATCAGTTTCTCTAAGGCGCGCAGGGCCTGGGGCCGGGGATAGCCGGGCCGGCTTGCCAGGCGAATTGTCCGGGCTGAATGGCCGGCAAGCGGTCGCACGGCAATATCGCGTCTCTGGAAGGATTCGACCGCAAGCTGCGGAATCAAGGTTGCGCCATAGCCAGCCGCGACCAGGTTGACCAGCGTGTCGAGAGTGGCGGCCTGCATCGATCCCTGCCAGCCGGCGCGTCGGCCGTGCTTCGTTCCGCATGCGGCGAGGGCCTGGTTGGCCAGGCAGTGGCCTTCCGCTAAGACAAGCAGCTCGTCGGCAAGATCTTCTTCCCGAACCGTGTTCTTTTTCGCGAGGCGATGATTGTGGGGCAGCGCGGCCATCAACGGCTCATCAAAAAGGGCGATCTCCGTCACTTCAGGCGCTTCGACTTTCGTCGCGATCAGGGCAGCGTCGAGCTTGTGGTTCCGCAGGGAATCGATGAGTGCCTGGGTCTGGTCTTCCCACAAATCGATGGTCAGATTTGGATATGCCTCATGCATGGGGCGGAGGATGTAGGGCATCAGGTAAGGAGCCAGCGTTGGGATGACGCCGAGCCGGATGGGCCCGACCAGCGGATCGCGCGCCGCCCGGGCTACGTCGCGGATGGCCGCAGTGGCATGCAACGCCACGTTGGCGTGTTCCAGGATGCGTGCACCGACCGGCGTCAGGTCCACGCGTTTGTTGGTGCGCTCCAGCAGCTGCACGCCAAGCTCCTCTTCGAGCTTGCGAATCTGGCTGCTGAGTGTGGGCTGACTCACGTCGCAGGCTTCGGCGGCGCGGCCAAAGTGCCGGTGTTCGGCCAGGGCGTCGAGATACACGAGGTCGCGAAGGTTCATTCTGTGAATCCGCCGTCAATAGATTCTATCAATCGTCACTGTAGATATGATTGGCTTTACTTATCGGGCCGGCAAGTCTAGTTTGGATAGTGGGCTTGGCACTCGTGCGGTCGCGCGAGCCAACCGCGATTCTTGAAACGCACACAACGCGCAGCGGGCTGCAGGCAGCCTAGCGCAAAACCCAACCGACATTTTCATAGACCTCAAGGAGACGCGCCATGTCTGAAAGCTCGGCAAAGAACCCAGGACCGCCGATTGTCGACGATCAAAACGCCATGTCCGGCGATGCAAAATGCCCGTTCTCGAACGGAGCCAGTAAGCATACGGTATCGGGTGCACCGACGAATGCAAGCTGGTGGCCCAATCAACTGAATTTGAAAATTCTGCACCAGCATTCCCAGCTATCGAATCCTGAGAGCGAAACCTTCAACTACGCAGAGGAGTTCAAGAGTCTCGATCTCGATGCGGTGATCAAGGACCTGCGCGAGGTGATGACTTCATCGCAGCCGTGGTGGCCAGCGGACTACGGGCACTACGGTCCGTTCTTCATCCGCATGGCGTGGCACAGTGCCGGCACCTACCGTATTGCCGATGGCCGTGGCGGCGCCGGATCTGGTTCGCAGCGATTCGCTCCGCTCAACAGCTGGCCCGATAACGTAAGCCTCGACAAAGCGCGGCGTTTGATCTGGCCAGTCAAACAAAAGTATGGCCGCAAAATCTCCTGGGCGGACCTGATCATTCTCACGGGCAACGTAGCGCTGGAGACGATGGGCTTCAAGACCTTTGGTTTCGCCGGTGGGCGCGAAGACGTGTGGGAACCGGAGGAGAACATTTACTGGGGATCTGAAGGCAAGTGGCTCGGCGACGAGCGCTATCGTGGCGACCGCCAGCTTGAGAATCCGCTTGCAGCTGTGCAGATGGGCCTCATCTACGTAAATCCCGAGGGACCGAACGGCAAGCCGGATCCTGTCGCCGCGGCAAAGGATATCCGCGAGACGTTCGCGCGCATGGCCATGGACGACGAAGAAACGGTGGCCCTGATAGCCGGTGGGCATACGTTTGGCAAAGCACATGGCGCCGCCGACCCGGTGAAGTATGTTGGGCCCGAACCTGAAGGCGCGAGTGTTGAAGAACAGGGTTTCGGCTGGAAGAACAGCTTTGGCAACGGCAGTGGCGTGCACACAATCAGCAGCGGATTAGAAGGTGCATGGACCAGCAATCCGGTGAAGTGGGACAACGACTACCTCGAAAATCTGTTCAAGTATGAATGGGAACTGACCAAGAGTCCTGCGGGGGCTGCCCAGTGGAAACCCAAGGATGGAGCGGGCGCGGGCACAGTGCCAGACGCGCACGATCCCAAGCAAAAACACGCTCCTATCATGTTCACAACAGATCTCTCGCTGCGCCTTGACCCGGCCTACGAAAAGATTTCGCGGCGCTTCCTTGAGCATCCCGAGGAGTTTGCAGACGCCTTTGCCAGGGCATGGTTCAAGCTGACGCATCGCGACATGGGTCCGCTCGCACGGTATCTTGGCCCCCTCGTCCCGAAGGAAGAACTGCTTTGGCAGGATCCGATTCCGGCCGTGGATCATGCGCTGATCGGAGAGCAGGATATCGCCGCCCTCAAGGCGAAGATTCTCGCCAGCGGCCTGTCTACTTCTCAGCTGGTAGCTACTGCCTGGGCATCGGCTTCAACCTTCCGCGGTGGCGACAAGCGCGGCGGAGCCAACGGAGCGCGCATTCGGCTCGCGCCCCAAAAAGACTGGGAAGTCAATCAGCCCGCAGAGCTCGCGAAGGTTCTTCAAAAGCTAGAGGGAATCCAGAAAGAATTCAACGCTGCGCAAACCGGCGGCAAGAAGGTTTCACTTGCCGACTTGATCGTCCTCGGCGGCGATGCGGCCATCGAAGAGGCTGCAAAGAAGGCCGGGCATGAAGTCAAGGTGCCGTTCTCGCCGGGGCGTACCGACGCGACGCAGGAGAAGACAGATGTTTCCTCCTTTGCACCACTGGAGCCTGTTGCCGATGGCTTCCGTAACTACGTGCGCAAGGGCCTGGAGGAATCGGTGGCCGAGTTGCTCGTCGACAAGGCGAACCTGCTCACGCTCACGGCTCCTGAAATGACGGTTCTTGTCGGCGGCATGCGCGTTCTCGATGCGAACTCTGGGCAGACGAAGCATGGCGTCTTCACCAAACGTCCTGGAGCGTTGACGAATGACTTCTTCGTCAATCTTCTCGACATGAATACCAAGTGGCAGAAGTCCGCGTCCCCGGAAGGTGTGTCGCAGGGGATTCTTGAGGGTCGCGATAGGGCTACCGGCGAAGTGAAGTGGACGGGCACGGTTGCCGATCTGGTATTCGGTTCGAACTCGCAGCTCAGGGCGGTCGCGGAGTTCTATGCGTGCAGCGACTCGCAGAAGGCGTTCGTGCAGGACTTTGTTGCGGCATGGAGCAAGGTCATGCACCTCGATCGCTTCGACCTGAGGTGAAAATATCGATGCGGAGCCTCGTTTTCCGTATCTAACAGAGGCGTGCGGCTTCCCAACCCACAGACGGCCAGAGAGCGTAAGTTCTCTGGCCGTTGCTGCGTTTGGTTGCAACGCGGTGCGACTCTCCACTTCGTGGGCTCGCGGGACTGCTCACTCTCGCGCAGCGCAACAATCGCGGGCAGCGTCGACCGCACGCGATAGAAGACGCCTAGACCCATGACCTGAGTTCAGTAAAGGGAGAAGGTTTGCGCGGTGATTGCAGATCGCTGGGGGCCCGTGGGCTCACTTCAGCGAGAAGTTTTGGCGGCAGCTTTGTGTCCAATGATTCGCTGGATCCCAGTTCGTCAAGAGTGGTGCGTTTAGTTCGTTTTTTTGAAATCGAAGGTCGCGAGGTTCATCTGGCCCTCGGCGACGACGTGGATGGTGAGGACATTCTTGCCAGCGCTGAAAGGTAGTTTCGCGATGTCGTGCATGACGTTCCAATGGTGCCATTGCCGCCAGTCGACTGGATCTTTGGCATCGAAGGTCGTAGGAATCATGAGGGGAGCTGTGGCGGGCCGGCCGTTGACGTCGATCGAGATGGCTCCGCCGCGATTTGAGGTATAGAGCAAGTCGGCTGAGTAGCTGCCCGCTTCGGCGACGTCGACGGTTATGTTGAACCATTCGCCGGGAACGGTCCAGCCGACGTAGAGCAGACCGGCAGGCGGCGTGACCTTGTCGTAGGGGTTGTCATCGATGATGGGGTCGCGCTTGAACTTGGTGTAGGAGATGTCGACGCCTTCGCCGATGCGAAACTCATTGAGATAGGTTCCGTCGGCCGGGTTGAGTTCGCCGCTGCCGTGATTCTTTGCGTCGGTATCATGATAGGCCACGCCCTCGCCGCCGAGGTCGTAGTATGCGCAGATCACCCTTCCCGGAATCTTCTGCGCGCCATCTTTGTATCGGGCATCGTGAAATGGAACTCCCTTGTACGAGGCGAGGAACGAAGAAGGCGCTCCCATCGCTGCGCAGCAGAAGAAGATGAAGGCGAAGAACGCAATGCGGCGCAAGGAAGAATGCATGGCAACCCTATCTCGAACGCGCTGCGGGACGTGATTCGACCGGCCGCGGTACTTGAATTTGAAGGCAACCGCATGGTACGCCCTAAGGATTGGAGAAGGCTACTCGCTGCGCTCAAAGGGATGCTGATCTATCCCTCAGCTCGCTGCACGGCGCACGCGTTGTGGAATACGAGGGTGCTGATAAAGTTGGAAATTGGACCGCATGAGATTTGAGTGCTGAATCAACGGGCCAGACTGGTGTCGAGTTGACCAAAGACGTTTCATCGGAGGATGTGCTCGAGGGCCTGCTGCGGTCGGTATTTGGGTTCGCAGAATTCCGGGCCAACCAGGAGGACGTTTGCCGCTCCGCCCTGGCGGGGTGCGATCTGCTGCTCGTGATGCCCACTGGGTCAGGGAAGTCCCTTTGCTACCAGCTGCCGGCGCTCGCTTTGCGTGGAACTGCGCTGGTAATTTCTCCGCTGATCGCGCTGATGGAAGATCAGGTTGCGAAACTGGCGGCGTTGGGGCTGCGCGTGGCGAGGATTCACTCGGGGCTGGACCGCGCGGATTCGCGACAGGCCTGCGTGGATTATCTACAAGGGAACCTGCAGTATCTGTTCATTGCGCCGGAGCGGCTGCGGGTGCCGGGATTTCCGGAGATGCTGGCCAAGGTGAAGCCGGCTCTGATTGCCGTGGATGAGGCGCATTGCATCTCGCAATGGGGGCACGACTTTCGTCCCGATTACCGGATGCTGGGGCAGTACCTGCCGGCGCTGCGACCCGCGCCTGTGCTGGCGCTTACTGCCACGGCCACACCCGCAGTGCAGGCGGATATCGTCGCCCAACTGGGGCTGACGAAGCCCAAGCTTTTCATTCACGGATTCCGGCGGGAAAATTTGGCGATTGAAGTTGTCGAAGTGCCGACGCCGATGCGATCTCCTGCGATCTGCAGTTTGCTGGCGTTGCGCGAGAGGCGGCCTGCTATTGTCTATGCAACCTCGCGCAAACAAGCCGAGAGCCTGGCCGAAGCGCTCTCTGCCACGATGCCGGCTGCGGCCTACCATGCGGGCTTGGAAGGGGCGATACGAGAGAAGGTGCAGGCTTCGTTTCAAGCGGGTGCGCTCGAGGTCGTGGTGGCGACAATCGCCTTTGGGATGGGAATCGATAAAGCGGACATACGCACGGTGATTCACGCGGGACTGCCGGGAACACTGGAAGGCTACTACCAGGAGATTGGCCGTGCGGGCCGCGACGGGGCGCAAAGCCGAACGTTTCTGATGCACTCGTATGCCGACCAGCGAACGCATGACTTCTTCCTGGGCCGGGATTATCCGCCTGCCGATCACCTGCAACAGGTGTTTCGTAATTTGAGCGACAAGTCTCAGCTGGTCGACGAGTTGCGGGCAAAATCGAAGCTAACGGATGAGGAATTCGACAAGGCCATTGAGAAGCTGGAGATTCACGGCGGTGCACGGTTGAGCTTTGGTTCTGAGCGAAGCGTCACTGTTGGCGGAAGCGGCTGGAAGAAGACGTATGGAGTGCAGGCCCAATATCGGGCAGATCAATTTGCGAAAGTCCTGAACTTCACCAAGTCGAGCGACTGCCGGATGGCGCAACTGGTACGGCATTTTGGCGATGTGGAGGATGCAGCTCGATCGTGTGGGGTATGCGACATCTGCAATCCAGTAGATGCCGTGCTGAAGCAGTTCAGGCGGGCGACGTTAGCCGAACGCAGGATGGCGCAGGCAATTGTCGACGATCTGCGCACTGTGGAGTACAAGGCCACGGGCACGCTGCAACGAGCGCTTGATCCGACAGGACGCATGAACCGCGATGAGTTTGAGGGCCTGCTCGGTGGGATGACGCGGTGCGGGTGGCTTGCGATCGAAGACGCTGAGTACGAGAAAAACGGAGAGGTACGCCGCTACCGCAAGGTGACTCTGACAGAGGCAGGACTGGATCTGCGAGTTGTGCCGGACGAAGAGTTATTGATCGACGATGGGATCGTCCGCAGTTTTGCGTCGTCGACTCAAAGTCCGAAGCGAGAGCGGAAGGCAACGGGCAAGCCGATAAAAGGTGGCATAGGAAAGCAGAATGGGGTAGGGAACTCGGATGACTCTGCAATCGAATTGACGGCGGACGCTGAGGAACTTTTCGCGCGGCTCAAAGAATGGCGCACGGTCGAAGCCAAACGTCTGGGAATTCCAGCATTCATCGTGCTGCACGACAGGACCTTGAAGGCAGTCGCGCTTGCCCAGCCGAGCACTCCGAACGAGTTGCTCGCAGTGAATGGATTCGGTCCTGCAAAGTTTGAAAAGTTCGGAGATGCGATTCTGAATCTTTGTCAGGCTGGGTCCTAACGCTTCACGCGCCGGATGGCAATGCACTTCAACTCAGCCAGCGGCGTTGGATGCCAGCGTTTCGATGACAGCGATGTTCTTGAGCAGATCATCCGGAATCTGGTGCCGTTCTTTTAAATACTGCGGGTTGTTGTACGAGAGCCGGACCTTGTTGTCTGCGTCTTCCCACACAAGGATTTTGAGAGGCAGATCGAGGGCGGAGGTTGGGGCGGCGAGCATCACGGGGGTGCCTGCCTTGGGGCTGCCAAAAATGAGCAGCTTAGTGGGAGGCATATGTAGTCCGACCTTCGCTGCCTCGCCGCTGTGATCTACCAGAGCAAAGAGCATTACGCCCTTTGCAGCCAGGATGCTCTTCAGCTTTTCGACCGTCTCATCGACAGAGTGCCGGCTGAGAATTTCGACGACACCCTTTGTGTTGGCTGCGGTCATGGCGGTTTCCCTCTTTCTGTCAGAAGCGCTTGTGAGAGACGGGAAAGCCCATTCTCCTGGGGGGTGGAGAATGGGCTTCGATGTTACGTCCGATGTTAGGCGACGCGTTCGATCACAACCGACTCAAGCACGACGGGCTTATGCGGCTTGTCCTGGCCATTGCGCGCAACCTTGGAGATCTTGTCGACGATGTCCTGGCCCTCCACCACCTCACCGAAGATGGTGTGGTTGCCGGTGAGCCAGGGCGTAGCTGCGACGGTGATGAAGAACTGGCAGCCGTTGGTGTTGGGGCCGGAGTTGGCCATGGCCAGCTTACCGGGCTTGTCGAACTTATGCTTCGAGCCTTTTGTTTCATCTTCGAAGCGATAGCCTGGGCCGCCCATTCCGGTGCCTGTTGGGTCGCCGCCCTGAATCATGAAGTCGGGAATCACGCGGTGAAAGATGGTGCCGTCGAAGAGCTTCGAGGTGGACTTGGCGCGGGTTGTGGGATGCGTCCACTCCTTTGATCCTTCTGCGAGCTCGATGAAGTTTTTAACGGTGACGGGCGCTTCCGATTCAAACAGACGGACGGTGATTTTGCCTTCGGTGGTGTTGAAGAGGGCGTAGGTTCCTGATGAGAGGGCCATGAAAACTCCTGAGTTCCTAAGTTGGTGCGGGTTACGGTTGCGGTGACGTGGGTGCGGTTGATGCCGGCACGCTGGGAGGCGGTGGCACGGGCTGTCCCTCGGGGATGATTGTGACCTTCTTCAGCACGACTGGCGTGAGGGGCTTGTCATTGCCGTCTCGTTGCACGCGCGCGATTGCCTTGACCACTTCAACACTCGAATCGTCGCACTGGCCGAAGAGGGTGTAGTGCTGATTCAGCGAGTCGTATCCCTGTTCGGTGATGAAGAACTGGCTGCCGTTGGTGTTGGGGCCGGAGTTCGCCATTGCCAGCCTGCCCGGCACATCGAAGTTGAGGTTGGGATCGAATTCGTCAGGGAACGTGTAGCCTGGATCGCCCATGCCTGTGCCAACGGGGTCGCCGCCCTGAATCATGAACCCGGGAATCACTCGATGGAAGATTGTTCCGTCGTAGAGAGGCTTGTGGTGCTCTTTCTTGCTGGTTGCGGGGTTGGTCCAATCTTTCGTGCCCTGTGCGAGGCCGATGAAGTTGGCGACCGCGTTGGGCGCCTGCTTTTGAAAGAACTGGCAGGTGATGCGGCCCATGGATGTGTCCATTACGACGCTCGGGCCATTGGGATGAATCATCGCGGAGGCGGTGGCCTCCGGTGCATCGGGAATTTCCTGCGCAGGTTTTGCGGAGTCTTGTGCGAACGCGCCGGCGGTAAGGGCCGCGGCCAGGGTGGGTGCGAAAAGCACGTGTGCGAATCTCATGCCGTGTTTGAGGGTAAATCATGGGACACAGGCTCTGCCAGCACCTTGCGGAAGGCATGTATCTTAGTCCAATGAGTCTCTTTCGCTGCCAGCATTCCCTCGGGCGGGCCATGGCGGGCCTGCTGACTTTGTGTTGCCTCGCAATTGCCCCAACAGTGCTTCCGGCGCAGTCCGATAAGGCGCCAGCGGTCACTAAGCCGGCCGAGAAGCCGGCGGACGATAAGGTAGCACTTCCACCATTGCCCCCTGAAGCACATACCCAGCAAGCGATCATGATTGACGGCAAGATGCTGAAGTACACCGTCACTGTCGGCGCCTTGCCGGTGCGCGATAAGGACGGCAAGGTGGCAGGCGAAGTGGTGGTGACTGCGTATACGGCGGAGGGCGAGAACCGTCCAGTCACTTTCGCGCTCAATGGCGGTCCGGGCGCGTCGTCGGTTTATCTCAATCTCGGTGCGATCGGGCCGAAGCATCTGCAGGCCGGCAATGAAGGCGACAGTCCCTCCGATCCGACATCGTTGACGGACAACCCGGGGACATGGCTGGATTTCACCGACCTTGTCTTCATCGATCCGATTGGCACGGGATTCAGCCGCGCTACGGTTCCCGAAGCGGAAGCGAAGAAGCTTTTCTACAGCACCGTGCCGGATATTCAGTATTTGTCGCGGGTGATTTACGACTGGCTGGTAAAGAACGACCGGCTCAGCTCGCGGAAATATCTTGTGGGCGAGAGCTACGGCGGATTTCGCGGACCGCGAGTCACGTACTATCTGCAGTCGCAACTCGGCGTGGCGCTGAATGGGGTTGTGCTGGTGTCGCCCTATTTGAACCCAACGGTGGATGACAACGGCGATCTTTCACCCTTGCCGTGGATGATGACGCTGCCGTCAATCACCGCGGCGCATCTGGAGCGGGAGAAGAAACTGACACCCGAAGCAATGGCCGATGTTATCCAGTACACGCGGGGCGTATACGCGACGACTCTGCTGAAGGGGCGATCGGACCCAGACGCGACCAAGGCGATGATTCAGCATGTCACGGATTTGACGGGCCTCGATCCGGCATTTGTGAAGTACTCCGGCGGCCGGCTCGAAACCGGAGCTTATCTGCGCGAGGTGTTTCGCGAAGAAGGGAAGCTCGGTTCGGTCTACGACTCGAACGTGACATCGTTCGATCCGTTTCCGTTTGCGCCTGAGCAAAAGGCGAACGATCCGATCCTGGCCAGCATTATCGCGCCGATGACCACGGCGATGGTGGACTTTGTGACGCGCACGGTGGGTTGGAAGATTGACGCGCGGTACAACGCACTGTCGTATGACGTGAACCGCCTATGGGATCGCGACGACGAATTGCGGGCGGGCTCTGTGCCGCAACTGCGCCAGGCGGTGGCGGCTGACCCGAAGCTGCGCGTTCTGATTGCGCACGGCTGGAACGATCTCTCCTGCCCCTTCATGGGCTCGGTGCTCACGGTGGACCAGATGCCGCTCATGGGCGATCCAACCCGGGTTGCAGTGCACGAGTATTCGGGTGGACACATGTTCTATACGCGCATGCCGAGCCGGATGGAACTGCGCAAGGACGTGATGGAGATGTACGCGAAGCACTGAAAGGCAGAGAAGCAGAGAGACAGAGAAGCAGAGAAAGCAAGCCCAGACAGCCCAGGTCGGTGACCTGGGCTGTTCTGTTTCCCGGCATCGCAGGTTTCGTTCGTCACATGTCCATTGACGAGCTATCCATAGACAAACTATAGGTAGGCCATGGCAAAGAAACCAGACCTGCTGCCGGGCACGCTCGACATGCTGATATTGAAGACTCTGACGCGCGCCCCCTTGCACGGGTACGGCATTGCGCTCTCGATCAAGCGGCTTTCCGACGAAGTGCTTACTGTCGAAGAGGGTTCACTCTATCCGGCTCTTCAACGGCTCTTGCTGCAGGGCTGGGTGAAGGCTGAGTGGAGGATGACAGAGACCAACAGGCGGGCACGCTTTTACACTCTTACGGCGACGGGACGCAAGCAGCTAGGAATTGAGCTCACGCAGTTCGAACAGATGATTGAAGCGATTGGTCGCGTGCTGCGCGACGCGCAGGAGGCTTCATGATCGGAGTCGCGCAGTTCTTGAGAAAGCTGTCGCTCCTTTTTGGGCGGAAACGATTTCGTGAGGATCTGGACGAGGAGATGGCGTTCCATCGTGCGGAGGTGGAGAAGACGTTTGTGGCGGAAGGCATGTCGCCCGCGGCCGCGCGGTATGCGGCGCAACGTGGTTTTGGCAACGCCGCGCGTCTGCGCGAGCAAAGCCATGAGGTGATTGGGTTCCGAATCGAGACGATTTGGCAAGATGTGCGGTTTGCCGCGCGCCAGATGCGGCAGAGCCCGGGATTCGCGTTGACTGCTGTATTCATTCTCGCGTTGGGCATGGGAGTGAGCGTGGCTATCTTTGGGTTTGTGGATGCTGCATTGCTCCAGCCGCTGCCGTATGCCGCGCCAAATCGGTTGATGGACGTCGCGGAGAACAGCGCGGCATTTCCGCGTTCCAATCTTTCGCGCTCCGACTACGAAGATTGGAAGAGACTGAATCACTCGTTCAGTTCTCTCGAGGCGTATACCGGCACGGGATATCTGCTGGCGACGACTTCGGGTGCGGTTCCGGTGCCTGCCGCTCGTGTGAGTGACGGCTTCTTCACGACACTGGGAGTGAAGCCGATGCTGGGACGGGGATTTTTGCCCGGAGAAGACGAGCCGGGCAAAGCGAAGATCGTGATACTGACCTACGGCACCTGGATGAAGCGCTACGGTGGGCGGCAGGATATCGTGGGCCGAGCCATTACGCTCAGTGAACACGCTTACACCGTTGTAGGCGTCTTGCCGCGAGACTATGCGTTCGCTCCGCGCGGGAATGCCGAGTTCTACGTACCGCTGTTGGACAAAAACGAATGCGAGTCGCGGAGGAGCTGCCACAACTTTTTCGGAATCGGTCGACTGAGGGACGGCGTGACAATGGGAGCGGCTCGTGCCGAGATGGAGTCTATTGCTGCGCAACTGGCGAAGCAATATCCCGGGTCGAACCAGGGACAGGGCGCAAGCGTCGGGCCGCTTTCGGAGTTGATTGTCGGAAATGTCCGGAGCATTCTACTCACGCTGCTGGCAGGCGCCGGTTTGCTTTTGGTTATCGCCTGCGTAAATGTAGCGAGTCTTCTACTGGTGCGATCGGAGAGCCGTAGGCGCGAGGTTGCGGTGCGAGGCGCATTGGGTGCGACACCGATGCGGCTGGTGCGGCAGTTTGTAACGGAGGGCCTGCTGCTGGCAGGCGCCGGATGTATGGCAGCGCTCCTGATAGCGCTATGGTTGATGACGTTTCTGGCCCGGATGGTACCCGCGACGATCGCCGATTTTGTGCCTTTTCTGCGCACTGCCGGCCTGAACTCGCACACGATCCTGTTTTCAGCGGCGATTGCGGTTCTTTCTGCAACCCTGCTGACAATCACGCCGGTTGTTCGATTGTCGTTTCAGGACATTCGCGGTGGGCTGGGAGAAGGCGGGCGCGGAGCCGCAGGACGATTGTGGCAACGGTTCGGTGCGAATCTCGTGGTCGTAGAACTTGCAATCGCCGTTGTCCTTCTGGCGGGAGCGGGACTTCTGGGGCAGAGTTTCTATCGCCTGCTCCATGTGGACGACGGGTTTGATACGACGCACCTTGCGACAGTACAAGTAATTGCGCCAGATTCGTCGTACGCGAAGAACGAGCAGAAAATTGCTCTCTATCACGAGATTGAGCGGAGGCTGGGAGCGCTCCCCGGCGTGCAGTCGGTAGGATTCACGAGCGACCTCCCGGTGCAATGCAATTGCAATACTGACTGGATTCGCATCGAGGGCAAGCCGTTCCACGGAGAGCATAACGAAGTGAACCAGCGCGACGTTAGCCCGGAGTATCTTGCGGCGCTCAAAGGGAAGCTCATCCGGGGTCGATGGTTCAACGAGAGCGACGATGCGGCACATCCGCAGGTGATCGTGATCAACGAAGCATTGGCGAGCAAGTATTTTCCCGGCGAAGATCCGATTGGCAAAAGGATCGGCAATGGCGATTTGTCGCCCGATTCGATGCGGCAGGTGGTTGGGGTGATCGCGAATGTGCGCGAAGGAGGGCTGGACCAGGAGGTCTGGCCAGCGGAATATTCTTCGATGTATCACGGACCGGACAATAACTTCGCACTTGCCGTGCGTACTGCGCAGGACGAAAGGGCGTTGCTTCCGGTAATTGTTGCAGAACTTCACCGGATCGACCACACGCTCGGTGTCTATGGCGAGATCACGATGACGGACCAGATTGAGTCCTCGCAGTCTTCGCTCCTTCACCGTTCTTCAGCGTGGATCGTGGGAGGGTTCGCTGCGATTGCGCTGGTGCTCGGTGTAGTCGGCTTGTATGGTGTGGTGGCGTATTCAGTGAGCCGGCGAACGCGAGAGATTGGCGTGCGGATGGCTTTGGGTGCGAAGCGAAGCGCGGTCTACGGTCTGGTGATGCGCCAAGCGGGATGGCTCACGGCGTTGGGTATTGGCATTGGGATTGGATGCGCGATCGGATCTTCCATGTTGATGCGTACCCTGCTGTTTGGCGTTCAGGCGTGGGATGTTCCAACGCTCGCCTGTGTCGCATTGGTCTTGGGCGCGGCATCGCTGCTTGCGAGCTTCATTCCGGCCCATCGAGCCGCATCGGTGAATCCGACCGAAGCGTTGCGAGCCGAGTGATCCGTAGCTAGACCAGGCGCAGGCGGGAGAAGCAGGGATCAGAAAAGCCGAAAATTATCTGCAAATCTGCGGTGGAAAAGCGCAAATAAAAAAGGGGGGGAGGGATACCCTTTCAGCTCTGTGCCGGATTTATCCCCAACCATGATTGTGCGACAAACGAACGAAATCATCTGCAAATTTACTGGCAGCGAGAAGCAGGTATTTATAGCAGGCGCAAAAAGCTGCTGGGTGTGATGCGTGCGCCGGGGAAGACGGTTTCCAGATTGCCTGCGCCGAGGGTGCGCGCGACAACTTCGCCGAGCACATCGCGGAAGTCAGTGGTGAGGGCGAGGTCGCGGCCTTCGTTGAGCTGATCGTTGTCGAGTCCCGGCCATTTTCCGTAGACCTTGCCGCCCTTGACTTCGCCGCCGAGAACGAACATCGCATTGGCGTGTCCGTGGTCGGTGCCTCCGGTGCCGTTTTCGCGGGCGGTGCGGCCGAACTCCGACATCGTGACGACGGTGACATTGCCTGCCTGGTCGCCGAGATCGCGCCAGAAAGCCCCGATGCTGTCGGAGAAATCCTTGAGACGATTGGAGAGCTGGCCATTCACGCTGCCCTGATTCTGGTGGGTGTCCCAGCCGCTCACGTCGGTGAAGGCTGCTTCGACGCCAAGATTCGCTTTCAGTAGCTGCGCAATCTGCCTCATGTTGTTGCCAAATTCCGAATTTGGATATTTGGCGGCGGGGTCGGGTGTGTATTGGCCGGGGTTGGCGCTGCGCAGCATCTTGACGGCCTCAAAGGTTTCTTCGCCGGCCGGGTGAAAGATGCGGTCGCCGCTGTCGCCGTACATGGCCTCAAAGGCATTAGCGGCGGGGGATGGAGCTGGACCACGGCCGCCCACACTGAACGAATTCAGATTGCTGAGGGCGATTGCGGGGACGGTTCCGGCGAGGGTGCGCGGCACGTCGGCTCCGAGGGCGACGGCGCGGAAGGGCGTGTGCGTGCACTTGCAGCGTGCGTCTTCGGCCTGCAGCGCGCGGTTGAGCCAGCCATCCTGCGTGCTCTTGAGACCAGGCGTGCCGGATTCCATGTAGTCCTGTGCGTCAAAGTGGGAACGAGTCGTGTCGGGCGACCCGACGGCGTGCACGACTGCGAGGTGGCCCTGATCGTAGAGTGGCTTGAAGGAGCTAAGGGATGGATGCAGTCCGAAGAACCCGTCGAGGTCGACGACTTGGTTCTGTGGAATGGCGATACTGGGGCGCATCGAGTAGTAGTTCTTTTCGCGATAGGGAACGACGATGTTCAAGCCGTCGGCGGCGCCGCGCTGGAAGATGACGACGAGCCGGCTGTTGGCCGCGGTTGCGGTTTGGGCAAGAACCGAGCGCACGAGAAAGCCGGGGATTGCGGTGGTGCCTGCAACGGCGAGCGCACCGTTGCGAAGAAAGAATCGCCGATTCATCTGCATCAAGAAATCTCCTTAGCGGCGTTGAAACTCAGGGGATCCAAGCAAGAGCCCTGCAAGGACCTGGTCCTCTCGTTCAAGTGCGGCAGCCTGGGCGCGCAGGGACGGCTGGGCCTGCACCGCGATGGGTTGAGGGGCAGGTGATTTAAGCATCTGCGCGTTTTGCTGCTGGAACTGCTGGAGCACAGCTGCGCGCGTTGTTTCGCTGATGCCCCCGGTGACAAGCGACGACTCAAGTCGCGCCTCTTCAGCATCAGGAGTGACGGCTTCGGTGGCCAGGATGGTTGCGGGGCTGTCGTCGTCGGGCGGGTTCCAGGATGTGGTGATGCCCTGCAAGCGATTGGCCGCAAGTCCGAGTGCGAAGTTCATGCGGTCGACCAGTGCTCCGGTGCTGACCCAGGTCGAGGCTTGCCAGTTGTAGCCGGTAGGCGGAACACAGCCGTACAGCGGCATGCCCAATGTGCGCAGTTCATTGGCGATGGGGCGCAGGTTTTGGATATTTGCGTCGCTTGCACGCACAGCGGAGACAACATACTCGAGCGGCGTTTTGACTTTGGCCCGGTATGCGCCGGTGGACCAGAACTCCGGTGCATGGTACATCGTACGGAGCACGGCGGAGATGTCGCCGCCGCTCGACAGATAGGTGTTCGCCATGCGATCGATCAGGCTTTGCGGGGGATCGTCGCTGACGAAACGAATGGCGAGTTTGCGGGAGATGAACTGCGCCGTGGCGGGGCGCGTTGCGAGATAGTGCAGCAGCTCGCGGCCTTCCATTTCGCCGTTCTCTTTAAACTTCTGGCCGAGGGCTTTCTTGGTTCCAGGCTCGTGGCGGTTGGGCTCGAATTGGAAGGCGCCTCCGCGCTGCGGGCGCTCGACGGTCCAACCGGTGAGGATGCGTGCGACCTGGGTGACGTCGGCCTGCGTATAGCCGCCGTTGACGCCGACCGTGTGCAGCTCCATCAGCTCACGTGCGTAGTTCTCATTCAAGCCCTCTCGCTTTTTCTTCTGTTGGCCGGGGCGACGTGCAGCTGCCATCTCGGCGCGTTGCGCGGCGAGGGAATCGGGCCCAATGCTTTCTGCGTTGTCGAGATAGAGCAGCATGGCAGGGCTGTGCGCGGTGGCTTCGAGAAGGTCTTCGAATTTGCCTAGCGCGCGAGGGCGGATGACGTCGCGTTCGAAGCTGACCAAGTAATAAGGAGTGGCTTCATTCTTGCGCAGGTAGACGTTGAAGTGATTGAGCCAGAAATCGGTCATCACTTCCTGCAGTTGCGCGTTGGAGTAGATGTCGCGCGTAAGGCGTTGGGCGATGAGTTCTTCAACGACGAGGCGTTCAGGATTCTCGAGAGCTCCCAGTACCTCGCGCTGGTCAGGTGTGAGACCTGACTCCAGCTCGACCCGCTGCAAAGGTTTCAGGGACTTGAAAAAATCGTCGAACTCTGGTTGATGCATGGTCGCGACCCGGTAGAGGCGCTGCAGGGGAGGGAGGTTCAGGATTGCATCGATTTCCGCCTGATTGCCAGTTGGAGGTGGCGTCGAAGGAGCCGACGGCATCGTCATCGACTTACCTGCGTCTGCGACGCCCGATGGGGCGGTAAACGGATCGCGTGTCATCGGCGTGGCACTCTCGGCATTTTCTGTCTCGCGCGTAGAGGGGGCTGCGGCCATCATGGCTCCCGGTGTGGGGGTTGCGGTGAGGCCTTGCTGACCGAGTACCGTTTCGTTTTTCTGGGCTTTCTCCTGTCGCTTCTGCGCAATTCGATAGATCTGGTTTTCGTATACGGCGTGCAAGGCGCCGCGCTCGGGAACCGGCGCTTTGCCGTCGATGGCCTGGCGAATGATGGCGTTGCTCGGGATACGGAAGAGCAGGTCTTCGGGATTCCATTGCATGGCAGGGAACTGGGCCAGCCTCGTGTTCAGGTCGACCTGATCGATGGCGGCCGGGTGAAGCTGTTGCTCAAACCACTTATCCAAGCCGACAGAACGGACAGCCGCAAGGTCGCCGGGGCGCGGTCCGAACGTGAAGCGGTTCAGGGCATGGAGGATGCGGGCGTCCCCCTGTAACTCGGCGGACTGATAGGCGGGTCTCGTATTCGAGCGATCCGAAGCGCGTGTTCCCTGAGAAGAAGCGCTTTGCGGGAAGCCGGGCATCGGACCCGCGAGGATCAAACACAACAAGATAGACAGTAATCTCTGCGGTTGTTGCATTTGGACCTCAGGGAAGTTGAATCGTCGGCGGAGGGTGTTCGCCCCCACTCGATCAGTCTGTAGGCAATGACGGCATTTTAGGGAGAAAGTTGTGGTTTGGTAGCTGCCGAAAGTTACTTTCCCATGAATCAACGCGTCGGCAATGGTCGAGACGAGTGGGTATGATCAGATGAGGTCGTTCTTCTCCCCGCCTCTTTGCCCAAGAGGCTCGACTATCTCCTTGCTGGACAGAGATTCATTCGAAATGCCGCGAACGACGCGGGCCAACCTCTGAAAGGACGCGGAACGATGCGTAGATACCGGTATTTCGAAAAAGCGTACCTGTTTGTTCTGATTGTTTGCCTGGCGAGCGGCTGTAGTTCGGTCACGAAGAACAGCTCTGCCGACTTTCACTTTGCAGGCTACGCCCTCTTCGCCCAGCGTCACCGCGGGCGGGACGGCTCAATCGGTCGCATTGTCGGCCACGGCAGTGGATGGGTTTTCTGGAACTGTGCAGGTCTCGCTGACTGGATTACCCGCGGGGGTGACGGCGGCACCCGCATCTTTCTCGCTTCCTGTGGGCGGGACTCAGCAGGTGAGCTTTACGGCGAGTTCAACCGCTGCTGCGTCCACGTCGACGCTTGTGTTCACGGGAGTGTCTGGAACGCGAAGCCATACAGTGTCGGTCGTCCTCACGGTTATCGCGGCAGGAACCCCACCGCCACCACCTCCTCCACCACCACCTCCACCTCCTCCTCCTCCACCTCCGACGGCTGGGGTCGATATCACTACGTATCACGTGGATGTGGCGCGCACGGGACTCAATTCAAGCGAAACGACCCTGACCCCAAGCAACGTTACAGCGGCGAAGTTCGGATTGCTGCGCACGCTCGCGGCCGATGGCAAAGTGGATGCGCAGCCGCTTGAGTTGTCGGGGCTAACCGTGGCTGGCGTCTCGCACAATGTCGTCTTTGTGGCCTCAGAGCATGGCAGCGTGTTTGCATACGACGCCGATACGGGGACGCAACTGTGGAAGACCTCTCTTCTTGGGAGCGGCGAAACACCCAGCGGAGATCATGGGTGCGGGCAGATTACGCCGGAGATCGGGATTACATCGACCCCGGTGATCGATCGCAAGGCAGGAGCGAACGGAACGATCTTTGTGGTGGGCATGTCACTGGATGCGTCGAGCAACTATCACCAGCGTCTTCACGCATTGGATGTCACGACGGGGGGCGAGCTCGCCGGCAGTCCGGTCGAGATCAGCGCGAGCTACCCTGGAACCGGGGCCAACAGCTCCAACGGCAAGGTTGTGTTTGATCCGGGACAGTATGCAGTGCGCGCGGGATTGTTGCTTTTGAATGGTGCGATCTACATGGGATGGACTTCGCACTGCGACAACCAGCCTTATACCGGTTGGCTGATGGGATACAGCGAGTCAACGCTTGCGCAGACAAGCGTGTTGAACCTGACGCCCAACGGCAGCGAAGGATCGATCTGGATGGCGGGGGCCGGACTTGCGGCCGATGCGAGCGGCAACATCTATTTCCTTGACGCCAACGGAACATTCGATACGACACTGGACGCAAATGGCTTTCCAACGAATCATGATTTCGGGAATGCGTTCATGAAGGTTTCGACGACGGGAAACACCTTGGCGGCGGCGGATTACTTCGAAACATCGAATACGGTTGCGGAGTCGATGGGTGATGAAGATCTTGGTTCCGGCGGGACGCTGGTATTGCCGGATCTGCAAGACACCGCAGGCACGGTCCATCACCTGGCAGTGGGCGCTGGCAAGGATTCCAGAGATCTATGTGGTGAATCGCGACTCGATGGGGAAGTTCAATGCGCAAAATGACAATGCGATCTACCAGGAGATTTCAGGGGCAATCGGCGGGGTATTTTCGATGCCGGCCTACTTCAATAACACCGTCTACTACGGCGCGGTGAACGATGGGCTGAAGGCGTTTCCGATCGCCAATGCGAAGCTGGCGACGACGGCGAGCGTGCAGAGCTCGAACAGTTTTCAGTATCCGGGAACTACACCAGCGGTGAGCGCTAATGGCACAAGCAATGGGATTGTGTGGGCCGTCGAGAATTCTTCGCCCGCGGTGCTGCATGCTTACGATGCCGGTACGCTGCAGGAACTCTACACCAGCAACCAGGCGGCGAGCAGTCGCGACCACTTCGGCAACGGGAACAAGTTCATTACACCGATGATTGCCAACGGGAAGGTCTTTGTGGGGACGCCGAGCGGCGTGGCGGTGTTCGGCCTGCTACCGTGAACAGCGTGAAGGCGGTCGCTTCTCAAAAGATCGGTCTTCAGCAGCCTTTTTTACAACGGGCCATAATCGCTGCATGGAGCCGCTCGCGCAGACCGGTGGGCAGCTCGTAGATCTCGTGGGAACGATAGATTTCGATCGTTTTGCGCGTGGTGCTCAGGGTGACTTCGCAGTGTTCGCAGCCGCGCAGATGTTCCTGCAGATCGGCGCGCATCTTCGTCGTAACGGCGTCGTCGATGAGATCGTCGAGCTGCGCTAGAAATTCAGTGCAGGTCACTTTTCACCACCCTTTTTCCTGCGGAAGTAGCGGGTCAGCCTTTCGCGCAGTTGCAGTCTTGCTCGCAAGAGGCGAGATTTCACGGCCGGTACGCTCAGACCGAGCGTCTCCGCCGTCTCTTCCGTCGAAAGCCCTTCCACGTCGCGAAGGACAAAAACGACCCGAAAGCCTTGAGGGAGCCCCTGGATCGTTTTGCGCAGGATTTCTGCCAGTTCGGCCTGGGTGTAGTTCTGCTCCGGATCGGGAGCCCAGTCGGCCAGGTCGCGGGGAACACTCCCCTCTTCCGTCTCGATGTCCTCGTCGATCGAAACCATTTTGCCTGTGCGCCGCTTGCGCAGCCGCATCAAGCTCTCGTTTACCGCAATCCGAACCAACCATGTGTAGAACTTCGAGTTTCCCTGAAATTGATCGAGCTTTTCGTACGCCTTGAGGAACGCATCCTGCATCACGTCTTCGGCGTCTTCGCGGTTTTGCGTGATATGTTGCGCAATCCGAAAGATTTGCCGATCGTACTTGCGAACGAGCGTGTCGTAGGCGGCAACATCGCCGCCGCGCACACGCTCTACAAGAGCGATGTCGGGATGTTGCTCGTTCTCTCCAGCTATTGGTTGGATGGTCGCCATCGGAGTTGGTTGCGGAATTCGTTGCGGAGCTTGAGCGGATGGTTCCGCCGGGGTTGCCGCTTTTTCAGTGTACTGGAGAGAGCCCAGGGAAAACTACCCCCTCGCTCACCGAATCCCGGGGGGTCTGTCTCTCACTGGAGCGTGACTTTCGGTGGGTAACGTCACTGGTTCAACCCTGTCGCTCAAATCCAAATCCGCTTAAAGTGATTCTATGAAGTCCTTGTTTCGGTTTTTCGCGCTTTCTCGGTCTCATGTAGCCGGAGCCGCGATTGCGTCTGTGTTGATGGTTTCACCCGTTGCCGCGTCATTTGTTGGGGCTCAAACCTCAGATTCAAAAGACTCCCAAAAGCCTTCTGCATCGAAAACTTCCAGCGCGGGCAAGAAGAAGACAGCCAAGGCAAGCGAAGCGACCCCCGTCCGGAGGACCGCAGAGAAAGCAACCCGGAAGACAAGCGCCCGTTCCCGTGCGTTGACGGTTCGCCGGAAGCGGCGTCCGTCGCGCCGGGCTATCCGCATCAAGCAGGCGTTTGTGGCCTCGACGGAATTGCGCCCCATGGCGCAGCAGCTGGCGACTATGCGGACGCCGCCCGCTTATGCAGGAGTAACGAACTATGCGCATAAGCACACGGGAGACGCCGCCGCAGCGGCTTACCTGGCTTTGGGTCATGCCTATCTGACGGACCGACGGTTTAAAGAAGCCGCTGACAGCCTTCGGGAAGCGCGACAGGCAAGCGACGTACTGGCGGATTATGCGGACTTTCTTGCTGCGCGCTCCGATCATGAGGCAGGGAATGAAGAGGCCGCAGAGTCCGTGCTGCACAACTTTGTTCAGAAATATCCCGAAAGCGTGTTTGACGTAGAGGCTCCCGAACTGGAGGCCTCGGTTCTGCTAGCGATGCACGACGTGGCCGGAGCACAGCGAGTGCTGGTCGCAGCGTCTCATAGTGCCGCAGTGGAGCGAGCGGGATATCAGCTAGCGCAGGCGCAAGTTGCGCAGGCGCTGGGGCAGACTGCTGAAGCTAACCTCGACTTCAAGGATGTTTTGCTGAAACACCCGCTAGCTCCCGAAGCAGAAGTTGCGCGGGCGCGTCTGACGGCGAATGGCGCAGAGGTCTCGTTGACCTCGGCTGAATTGCGCAGCCTGGGAGATGCCTATTACAACGCCGGACGCTTCGGCCTCGCGGAGGAACAGTACCGGGCACTGGTACGTCAATCAGCTCTGCCAGAGCAGGCGCGCGCGGGATTTGCCGTGGCGGCAGCTGCGTGCGAGCTGAAGTTGAAGAAGCTGACAACTGCAGAAGTGCAGGCTCTTCCGGATACGCCCGATGAAAACGGTGCACGACGGTCTTATCTCCTGATGGAGCTGGCCCGGAGCAGGAACGATTCCAACGCGCAACAGCAGATCGTTTCGCAAATGGAGAGCCGGTTTCCACAAAGCGATTGGCTCGCCGAAGCGCTTTTTTCAAGCGGCAATATGTACCTGTTGTCGCGCGATTATTCGAAAGCGATTGAATACTACAGCTACCTGGCCGCACATTTTCCGCAGTACAAGAATTCGCCTGCTGCGCACTGGCGTGCGGGCTGGCTGAGTTATCGCCAAAACCTCTACGCGGACGCTGCGCGCATCTTCGACGAGCAGATCCGTCTCTACCCGACCGCCAATGAAACAGTAGCCGCACTGTATTGGCGTGCGCGTTTGTATGAGACGCAGGACCACAAGCCTGCTGTGGCGGCAGCCAGCTACAGGGCGATTGTGCGTGCCTATCAGCACTTTTACTATGCGCAGATGGCACGCCGTCGTCTCGCGGCACTCGGTAGCCTTGAAGCGGTGTCGGCCCCTGACGTGGATCGACTGAATCCGCCGGCGCTGCCGCCGTTGGATGAGAGTTTTCCTGAGGACAGCGAGCATTTGGCGAAAGCGCGTCTGCTGGCAAACGCAGGATTGAACGAATACATCCCGCGCGAGATCGCCGCTGATCCAGACTCGGGTTCGTGGAGCGCATTGGCTGAGGCACAGATTTATGCTTCGTTCGGCGAGACCTATCGCGCGATGCGAGCGCTGAAGCGCGCGTTGCCGTTTGCTGCTTCGGCATCCGTCAGTTCTATCCCGCTCGTGTACTGGCGCATTCTTTTTCCGGAGCCGTACTGGGAAACGATCAAGGCGGAGTCGGCAAAGAACGGGCTGGATCCTTATCTGGTGGCCTCGCTGATTCGGCAAGAGTCGGAGTTCAATCCCTCAGCCGTTTCTTATGCGAACGCCTGGGGATTGATGCAATTGCTGCCCTCGGTGGGCCGGGCGATGGCCCGCGAAGAGGGAATGACGCATTTTGAAACGTACCAGCTTCTGGATCCGGAGACGAACATCCGTCTCGGCACGCGCTACCTGCGTCACGGGCTAGATCGTTTCGGTGGCGTGCCCGAATATGCGCTGGCGGCCTACAATGCGGGGGACGAACGCGTGGTCGACTGGACCGCAGCAGGGCCCTACAGCGGGATGGATGAGTTTGTCGAGTCAATCCCATTTACGCAAACACGGGAGTATGTTGAAGCGATTCTGCGCAATATGGAAACGTATCGGGCAATCGATGCGGCTGCGCAATCGAAGGGCAAGGACGCTACTGGAAGGTGAATCCCACCTTCGCGGAGTCGGGTGTACCCCATTCGATACTGGCCTTCTCCTATTTCCGATTGACGTGTTGACCGGTTCCCGGGAAAACTGAACAGCAATCGAAAGACTCACGGTTACTCAACAAGCCATTCACAGCCTGCGGTACTTGTACCAACGAGCGGCGAGAGCATCGAAAGTCGCTCCGTTACGTCAAAACCCCGGAGGGCAGGATGTCAACCGACTTGCAGTATCTGGAAGAGTGGATACCGGAACGGATGGATCCAGGGACAGTTTTCGTCCTGGAAAATCAGACCAAGCTCGGCAACGCACAAAATCCTTATGTTGCGGTCATGTCTTGTCCGCGCTGCGGAACCATGGGTCTGATCACGCGTCGCCAGCTTTGTGGCGGCGAAACGATGATTTGCGGCGGCGACCACTGCTCCGCTGAATACAAACTCGACGGCGAGAATATTAATTTCAGACGGCCGCAATAACGGCCGCTTCTTCGTATCGGAACGCTCAATGTTGAATCGGCGGTGTGTCGAGGGTGTCAACGTCCTTTGACAGACGCCTTAAGCTGCGTCTTGGCACGGAGCGGAGCGGATCGGATCACAGAGCGACGCGATTGGAGCGAAGGCAATTCTTCGAATCTCGATGCTCCAAATCTCGACCTGCGTGCCGAGCCCGGGGCAGGAACGCTATCATTGTCGAAGGTATGGACCCGAGACCCGTCCGGCCCGGATGGCGAAATTGGCAGACGCAGCGGACTTAAAATCCGCAGGCCGCAAGGCCGTGGGGGTTCAAGTCCCCCTCCGGGCACCATAGAGCAAAGAGGTTAGGCCGGACTTTTGGGCTGTGAATTCAACCGGAAGAAGATCGCTTTTGCGGGTGCCCACAATCCGGTACCTGAGCTTATTTAGCTCTTCATGATCTGAAGCGTCGCAGCAGTGAGTGTCGCCTG
>CAWFZI010000007.1:0-13026 GCA_963820295.1 uncultured Acidobacteriaceae bacterium
AATCGCCAAGAAAGACACTCCAATCAGGCGAATTTCAACGAGTTCCTAGACGAGCCGCCACTTCAAGGGCTTTCCGGGCTCGCTTTGTCCGCTGAAGCAGATACATTGCTCTGTGAGAACGAGATCTGATGGAACTTCGTTGACGATGACTTGTCTTTTTCGCGTGCGCTCAGTGTTTGACAGGACTATCTGAATTTTCCAAGTTCCACCAGTGGCCGGCGCGTACCACCCGGAGTACGCGCCCTCGTGTGACTTGGTGAAGCCCAGTAACGATGAGGAGAATTCGTATTGCGACAGCGGAAGGAGGGGACGGAAGCTGATTCCATCTTCGCGAAATTCGAGACCCAGCAGCTTGGCCGCCGAGTAAAGAGGCCAGGCATGCGGATGCATGTTCATGACTGGAAATTCAAGGCCGGTGGAACCAGGGTTTTTGGCGAGCACAGAGTTGTAAGCATCGGGACCACTCCAAATGCCAAACCACATCTCCGGATACACGGCGGCGTGGCGAGCGAGTGTGTTTTTCTTCCATTCGTCCCAGGCCATTGCGCCATCGACCTGCGCGAGGGCCCAAACCAGCGTTCCGTTGATGGCAGCGAAGACCCCCCCATTCGTTCCCACGCCAGGTTCATCCTTCATCGTTGGATCGGGCTCACTCTGCAGAAGCGCGCCGATGGGAGAGGGACGCCTGGCTCGCGCATCGAGCGCAGCGATGAGAGGCTGCTGCTGCCCGGGCCCAGGGCAACCGCCGAGGATCGCCCACGGTTGGGGTTCAAGCCACATCGGTTGATTGCCCGACCATCCCAGTTTTTCGCCAAGCCACGCGCGCCGGAACCATTGCCCGGTCCACTGTTTTCGTACGGCCTGACGTTGGGCCTCCGCTTTCGCGCGAGCTTCGTCTGCGAGCGCTGAACTACCGATCGCACGCAGCATTCGCGCGTAGTGGTCGAGGACATACGAGGCCATGGCCGCGTTGAGAACGCTTTCGCCGTGCTGCGAAATATCCGCGACTTGCGAGGGCGTGAAGCGATTCACCACGACACTGTCGTTCCAATCTCCGTTGAACATGCGCATCAAACCGTGCTCGCCAACTCCTACCGATGTGGTCAGGTAAGTGAAGGCGCGTGCGAGATGCTCACGAATGGTTGGATCGTGGGCTGCTGCTTCTCTTTCAGGGTAAAGGGGAACTCTCTCATCGAGGAACCCACTCTCTCGAGTAGCGAGGATGTACTCAGCGGTGAGCCAGAGGAGCCAGAGCTGCAGATCGCTTGGTCGATACCGGCAGGGCATCGGAACTCCGCTGCCTACGATGCCGTAGGGAAGCGAGCCATCCGGCTGCATTTCCTTGATGGTGTAGCGGATGACTTCGCGCACTATGTTTGGATTGCTGAAGACGAAGGGCAGCACATGCTGCAGCGGATCGCGAGCCGCGCCTTGAAGTCCGGCGATGTATTGGTAGGGTGCGCCCTGAGAAAGAATGTGCTCGCGAAAGAAGCTGTCGTAGGTGATTCCGCTGCGCAGGTAGTAGCTGCTCCAGGCGGTCTCACGCTCGACCCACGGATCGGAGTTGATGCGGAGGCGGATTCCTTCCCCCTTCCATTGAGAACCGGAATGTTGCAAAAGCGAGGAAGGGTTCTCTGCGTATTTGGCCGTCAGCCGGTCGAGATCAAATCCTTCGGGAAGGTATCCATAGAGGAAGTACAGGGTGAGAGATTCACCGGGCTTCAAGGAAATCCCGCGCTCCAGAATCAGCGCACTCGCGGGGCCCGTTGTGCCCAGATCGTTGTCCAGCGCCCTGGCCATTCCCTGCGGATGCTCGATGCCTCCCTCAAAAAGGCTTGCGCTATTGGTTGCAAAACCATCCGCTGGGGCATCGAGCGAAACAAGGAATGTCGGTGGGGGTTGCAGGTCGTCCATGCTTGCACCCGGCGCCAGAGTGGGAACGGGGCCCCCATAAAACCCATTCGGATTTGCCTGGAGAGCCGCCTGGACCTTCTGCCAGGCCTCCTCTTCTTCGGCTGCGCGGCCTCGGAATGTCTGCGTCTCAACCAGGCCGCGCCCGTGCTTGGCCGGTCGAAAGTGGTGGGCGAACCGATCAGAGAATGCGCGCCGCAGCGTGGTGGCGCTGGTTGCGTCGCCCAGCACCGCCGATTCCATCAGCGAACGATAGGAGAATTGATAGTTGTGGCAGCCCCAATATTCGACCCATCGGGGAGTTACGGATTTGTCGGACCGGTTTGTAATCGTCACCTGCGAGACCAGGACCGGATCGTCTCCGAAGGGCGCGAAGACTACTTGATCGACCTGATATTTCTGTCCGGTCACGTTCTTGCGGAGATATCCCATGCCGAAGACGCGATCGAACGATGCAGAGTTGCCGGAATAGTAGGTGCTCAGGAGTGTATCTTCATCCCTCAGAAATCCGACGCCGCCGCCAAATCTGCCGTGTTCGGGCGAATAGTCGTTGAGGTACTTCGGGGAACCTTCATCTTGCCGGACCTGAACATAGCCGTAGTTTGAAACAGCTGCAACGATTCGGTCGTTTCCCACCAGATGCGTATGATCGGTAGGCGCGCGCCATGCCTTATCGACGGACGAGACAGCCTTTGGGTCCGTGACCTGATTGCAGGTATATCGGTACGCTGGGAGCCCGAACGAATCCGTGATCCATTCCCCGAAGTATCCCGATCCGTAAGCCGTTCCGTCGGCATTCTGCGTGACCGGCTCGGCCGGCGTGCCGCTCTCAGCGGAGACAGCAAGATTCGGTGGCAATAGGCTGTTGCATAGGCCGAGCCCAGCCAACTCGATGAATGTCCGCCGTTTCATTCTCCAGATCCTTTCTGTCTTGCGTCAAACTGCATCGCAGTTTTAAACGACGTTTCCTCTGAGCGTGGTCCGCCTTATCGTTGAACGCTCAACGAGGGCGGAGCGTCGTCTTGGGCTGAACCCCAGGCGTGATCGGGCTTGCGGCCAAGGCTGAAATGCAGGCTTCCACCCGCGCTGATGTCTTTGAATGAGATCCAGTTCTGACGGTGGTCGTGCCCGTTCAGCGTGACGCTTTGGACGAAGGGCATCGATTCCGGGTCGCCCGATGCTTCGATCGTGAATGCCTTGCCGCTATACGGCTGCTGCAGATGGAGGACAATCTTCGGAAAGGTCGGGCCCACGAGCTCGTAGGCAAGGCTTGCTGGATCGACGCTGTAGATGCCCATCATGCTCAGGACAGCCCACGACGACATGGCGCCGCCGTCATCATTGCCAGGCACGCCATCGGGCGCATCAGTATAGTTCTCGTGCAACACGCGCCGGACAGCCCGCTCTGCGTTCCAGGGCTGTCTGGAAAAATGAAACGCAAACGGAGCTTGCAAATCGGTTTCGTTATAAGGGTTGTAATACTGCGCGTACCAACCCGGGGCGGGATAGTTGAAAAACTCTGCGAGGCGCTGGTTAAAGAGATCGCGTCCTGTTGAGTTGACGAGCCACGCCATGTCGAATGGAACAAAGGACTGGTAGTGCCAGCCAGTGCCTTCAACGAAGCCGCGTCCATCCTGTGCGGGATTAAATTCAATCCATGTGCCGTCAGCGTTGCGCGGACGGAGAAAATGGTCATCCGGATTGAAGATGTTGCGATAAGAGAGTGCGCGATCGTGAAGCATGCGCGCCTCGGTAGTCTTGCCGAGCGCTTCAGCGAGCCGGGACAGCGAGGCATAGGCGACGGTGTACTCCAGTGTGCGGGATACCGACCCGTACTCCACCTTGTCCTCGGGTACGTAGTGGACTTTATCGATCCACTCAACGCCCTCTTCGCCGTGGTAGGGCCTGCCGGGGGGAGGGGCCTGCGTCGCATCCTTCAGCATGCCTTCCCATGCGGTATCCATGTCGAAGTCATGCAGCCCGTCGAGCCAAGTCGTCGCCAGCGCAATGCTGAGCGGGCTTCCGATCATGTCATTGGTGTAGAGATTCAACTGAGGCCAACGATCGATCCATCCGCCCTGCTGATACATGAGTACGACGGATTGCGCCATGTCTTGCATACGCCGCGGCTCAATCATGGCCAGTAGCGGGATCTCGCTTCGGTAAATATCCCAGCCAGAGAAGTTGGCATAGACAGGATGTCCGGTGGCGATCGCATGCACCTTGGCGTCGAAGCCCAGGTAGCGCCCGTCTGCATCGCTGAAGAGGGAAGGCATCAGCAGGCTGTGATAAAGCGCAGTGTAGAAGACGGTCCGCTGGGCCGACGTGCCTCCTGAAACATCAATGAGGCTCAGCTCTTTGTTCCACGCGTTCTCTGATTCGCTTCGAATGGTCTGGAAATCCTTCGCTTCGGCTTCTGCGGCAAGGTTGTTTTCGGCGCCCTTCAAATCGACGTAGGAGATTGCAATTTTTGCGACGATGGTTTGAGGTTGCGCAGCTGCAGGCCAGCTCACATAGGCGCCCACGTTTCCCTGATGCGTACTCTGTTCGGCACTGCGCTTCTTTTCGGTGACCTCTGCGGGCCCGTCGTAACTGTCGCCTGACCATGTTCCGTAGTTGGAAAACGGCTTGCTGAAGGTCATGACAAAGTAGACTTTGTAGGTTTCTTTTCTGCCGCAGAATGTGTGGTTCACTACATAACCCTGTATGCGGCGATCGCCCACAACGGCCACGGATGCCGCTGCTGTTTCATTCAAGGTGTGGCTGATCGGTACCAGAATGTTGGCTGTCTTACCGGCGGGGAAACTGAAGCGGGCAACGCCGGTATGATCCGTTGCGCTCAGCTCTGCATTGATGGCCCATTGCAGCAGCTGTACCTGATAGTACCCCGGGGCAGCCTTTTCCATGGTGTGCGAGTAGGGCGTTTGGAAATCCACGATGCGCGTTACGATGTGGCCCGTAGTCGCAGTAAAGAAAATGTCGCCCTCATTCGCGCAACCCGCGCCGCTCATGTGGGTCATGCTGAAACCCTTGATCCGCGACTGGATGTGGTGGTAGCCGGCCCCATGGTCTTCTGTGTCTGGGCTAAGCTGCACCATTCCAAATGGCATTGCCGCTCCGGGAAACAGATTGATGCCATCGTCCGGATCGCCGCCCGTTCCGATCATCGGATGTACGCTGGCTGCCGGGCCGGATACATTCGAAGCAAATAAAGGACAAGCCAGCATCGTGCCGAGCGTAAAGATGGCAAGGGCTCGTGCGAGAGACCCGGTTTTTGCAACCTTGGGCGGCATCGCGGAGAAGAAAATCCTGCGACTGCTCTTCACGAGAATGACCGTCCTCCCGCAATGTCGCTCATGCACGGTCAGATGGATAGGAGTTGTCATGAGATCTCTCCCAGCAATACAGGCCTTTTTTTGTGAGCCGATTGAATTGCGGCAAATGCGACGCGCGTGGCCAGAACGGCTGCATCAACGCCGCACACTTCCGGTCCCCTGCCATGGATCTGGTCAACGAAGCGCTCAAGAGCGTGTGCGTGCCCCTTATCTGGCTCTGCAGTGAACTGAAGCCGTGGATCGTTCTGGGCAGCAGCTTCGACGCACGCAGCACGCTTCTTCGCAAGCCATCCGGAAACTCCGCCTTCTGCGCCGATTTGGGGATGACGATCCTGGATCATGGGATAGGTGATGTGCGCAGGAGCGCCTTCGATCGCAACGGTTCGAACTTCAAGCATGTGATCGATGGCAAGATAAGCGCCGTTGCCCATGAATTCGTAAAGCTCTTTGCAGTAGCCGAGCGTGCCGCTGCTGCCGATGACGATGGTCGCCAGTGCACCGCTGTGGTAGCGGATAATGACCGCCTCGTTCAGCATGCCGGTTTCAACCGCCGTCACTTCGACCGGGTCTTCGTCAAGAAACCAGTTGAGAATGTCGGTGAAGTGCGTCATCTCGAAGAGCATGGGCCCATGCGGCGCCTGCTTCTTGTCGAAGACCCACTTCTTCCAGCTATACCAATCATCGTTAATACGCACTGAGGCGGATGGAGTGCCATCTTCAGGCAAGTGGGGCAGCTCGTCGCCTTCGCGCCGCCAGCGCCACGGGCATGGTTTCGGATCTTCCATGTGCGCGCGAAAGATGCGCCGCGCATCCAGCATCGCGGGACTGGAACGGCGATTGTGGCCCACACAGAAAGGAATCCCGGCAGCATGAACGATTCGTTGAATCTCGCGCATCTCTTCTAGGGTCGTGGCAAGGGGCTTTTCTACGTACACGGGCTTGCGTGCCTGCGCTGCCAAGGCGATTATGGGCAGGCGCAGCTTCTCTGTTGTCGCGAGGCAAATAACATCCACTTCGGGGTCTTCGATGGCGCCCTGAAAGTCTTTCCGGGTATGAAGCGCTCCGAAGCGGTCGCGGCACTCGGCGAGCACCGCCTCATCCAGGTCCACGCATGTGTGGAGTGTCATGCGGGGAGATTGCGCGATGTTGGGAATGTGCTGAGCCCGAGCTACGGAGCCACAGCCAATGACGGCGAAGTGAAGTGGGCGCGTTTCATCGAGCGGCATCGACACAGGCTCCAAAGTCCTACGAAAGCTTCGGCACGTGCGCGGATCTTCTAGTCGCGCTCGGATCTTGTTGTGCGAAATGATCGCGTCGAGAGATGAGGCCGAACTTTCGCATCACCTCATCCACTGAAAGGTCCGGAGAGCGTGATTCCAGGGTGAACAGGCAGTTGTGCTGATTGAAGCGGATTCGTACATCGCGGCCGTAGTGACGCGCGACGTCGTTCATCTTGTCTTGATTGTGATCCGCAAACAGGGTTACCGCGTCAAAGTTCAACGTGGCGATTTGCACGGGCGAACCGAAGCCGAAGCGCAGCGTTTCGGAACGGTATCCGCCTGAAGCCATCTCGGTTCCGTCCCGATCGAGGATGCGGCTCCAAGGCGAATATGTGAGCACAAAGGGAACGCCATAGTTCACCGCATGGGAGTCCAACAAGATGCCGGCAGGAGTCAGGCTTGGAATAACGAAGAGGTCGGCGCCCGATTCGATTTGAGGATCAAAGACGACCTGCGGATAGTAGACATCGATGCAGATGGCGCCACCAAGTTTCAGGCCTTCCCAGAGGATGGGACCATCGTTGCCGGGTTCGACTCCCAGAGATCTCTCCGCAGGAGTAGGCACACGCTTCTGATAAGAACCCAGAACATCGCCGTCTTTCGAGAGAAGATAGAACCGATTTGCGAGCGATTTGTTGCTGCGTACGAACAAAGGCAGGACCAGCGCAATGTTCGATCGCGCGGCTGCTTCGCAAAGGATCGATGTGGCGGTCTGCCAGTCGTCGAGCGCGAACTCTTCAAGCGGGGCTGATTCGCTGTGACGGTGGAGCAGATTGATGGTTTCAGGAAGAACGGCAAGATGCGCTCCCTGCGCCGCGGCGATCTCAACCCACCGCACAGCCTCACTCAGCGTGTCCTGGAGACTGGAAGATGCGGCCTCATTGAGAGCAATGGTTGCGATCGTTTTCTCGTTCACGGTGCCCTAGCCTCCGTAACACGAACTTCGCTTAGAAACTGGTCCGCAAAGCCTTCGAAAGATTTGAAGGGCTCATGATTGACATCATCGACAACACTACGCCAGCCACTGGTCCAGGTGTTCGGCCACGAACTCGTCATCGTTCAAGAGTGGGTAGGACGTGTACACCCGGTCAATCTCTTCCAATTGTCCCTCGGAGAGTACCTCGGTTGGCTCGAGACACCAGCGGCCGGCAAGCAGTCCTTGCCTGCGCAGCACTTCGTGGATGCCTGCGATGCAGCCACGAAATTGATTCCTGGCGTCGAAGATGGCTGAATTTGCGTCGGTAATCTCCGCGCCGCGCGCGAGCACGGTATCGAGGCGCACTCCGTTGTATTTTGCGTCGTGGACGGCTCTCAGCAGTTCGACGGCGCGACGTGTCCAAACAGCCCACTGTCCCAGCAGGCCGCCCACGAACTGTACGGTTCGCTCTCCGAAGCGGAACTCGGTCAGAAGGTCGGCGACGATGTTGTCGTCGTTGCCGGTGTAGAGGGCGATCTCAGAGGCGCGACCGCTATTCGCGACGGCACGCAGCACCTCCATCGTCTGATACCTGTCGAATGACGCGACTTTGATGGCCACTACCGATTCAATCTCGACGAAGTTTTCCCAGAAGTGGGCATTCAAGGGACGTCCGCCGACTGCGGGCTGAAGATAGAAGCCGATGATCGGCAGCGTTTGTCCGACCGCGCGGCAGTGCTCGATGAGTGCTTCGTTGGAGGCGTCGGATAGCGCGCCCAGACTGAGGAGGCCGCCGTCGTAACCAATGCGATGGAGGATTGCGGCTTCTTTGCAGGCCTGCTCCGTGTCGCCGCAGATTCCGCCGATCTTGGCGAGCACTTTTCCGGTGCGCGTTTCGAACGAACGTACTTCTTCGAACGCAAGTTCGAGCACCGGCTCAAAGAGACTGACCTTGCATTCGCGAATGGAGAATTGCGTGGTGTGAACACCAACAGCCACTCCGCCGCTGCCTGCATCGCAGTAGTAGCGCGTGAGGGCGCGCTGATGCTTTTCGTCGAGCTTCAGATCTTGCGTAAGCGCGAGCGGATGGGCAGGTATGACAAGTCCCTGGTGCAGAAGTGCTCGAAATTGCGCGGCGCTGTCGGGCATCAGAACTTCCCATCCGTGACCTGGAATTTGGTGGCTTTGTTCAGGCTTGCGCCGCCGGACTCGATCCAGAATGCAACAGCTTCCATCAACTCTTCGGCCGAGACCGCAGGATATCCCAGGGCGGCGTGGCATGCTCCGGCGTTGTTGAGCAGCGCCCGATTTTTGGGCTCGCCGTTCACGAGCAGCTCGCGCTGGAAGCGACGCGCGAAGAAGTTGGCTGCGCGCGGCACCGAAATGGTTTCGGGCCCGGTTACGTTGAGAATGCGGGCTGGCGAGTCGCAGAGCGCCAGAGCGCGCATTGCATACGAATTGGCATCACCCTGCCATAAGACATTCACAGCGGGAACCGAGAGATCAACTGGCTTGCCTTCGTACACCTGCCGCGCTATGTCGACCAGGACACCGTAGCGAAGATCAATGGCATAGTTCAGGCGGAAGATCAGGCAAGGAGTATTGAATTTCTTGGAGTAGAACTCGAAGATGCGTTCACGGGCCAGGCACGATTGCGCGTACTCGCCGACAGGCGCGGGCGCATCCGACTCAACACAACCTCCGCTCTCCAGGGCGACAAACGGATAAACGTTTCCAGTGGAGAACACCACGATGCGCGCATCGCGAAAATGCTGCGCGACGTGAACGGGAACGACAGCGTTCATTGCCCAGGTGAGATCCGGGTCGCCAGACGAGCCAAACTTCCGCCCAGCGAGGAAGAGGACGTTCTCAACGTGGGGCAGAGTTTTCAGGCCCTCGGGATCGAGGAGGTCGCAGCCGATTGTCTCAACTCCGGCTTCGCGCAGTTCATGCTCCGCATCGGAGGACTGGAATCTGGAGACAGCGATCACCCGCGATTTCTGATCTGCTTCGCGAAGCGAGCGCAGCAGCCTCTGCGCGAGAGTCGGCCCCATTTTTCCGCCCGCGCCAAGAACGATGGTGTCGCCTCTCAGGCGGCGGGCAAATGTGATATCCGCGTCACTTGGGCGTGTCAGCAGGTCATCGAGTTGCTGATTTGAGGCAGGTCGAATCATAGGAAAGCGAGGCCCCTTTTCATGCGGGAAATCGAGGTAACTGCGCCTTTCGATCATCGCCGAATAAGTGGTCCCGAGTTTCGAAATGCGGATACATGGTTTGGATTACGGATTGAGAATAGGCCGTTGCTCTGGTCGTGTCAAGCCACCGGCGGCTTCAATTGCGGAGCCAACAAGCAGCCTCAGCAGCATGGAGAAATGGGATGCTCCAGTATTCCAGCGTATTCCATTCAATGGCTGTCGACTCTTCAAGATAAGGCGAATCGTCCGGCTTGCCAATGAAGCCTACCATCATCGCCTCGGGAATCTGTGGGATGCGGAAGGAGTAGCCCACGGGCTGGCGATATCCGATGCCGGAGAACAAAGACCGATTGCAGGTGTTGTGTCCAAGGCACCATTGCAGCAGCTTCTCTGCCGGAGCGCGCCACGAGTGCCGGTTCAACAGTACGGAAGCCCGGGCAAGGAGATGCGCATGGCTCATCAGGACTGAACTGGTTCCATGAACGATGCCCTGCCGGTTGAAGGGATGGATGAACGTTCGGACGCCTCGATCGTTGCCGGCATCGCGGAAGAGCTGGCGATCACGGTGGGGGGGATCGATGAACACCCCGTAGGGCGTAAGAGAAAAAGGATTGCTGCCGCAATCGGCTAGCAAGTAGTTCTCGATGTAGCTGACAACTGCTTGGCGAGCCTGTTCCGCAACGGACGCGTTCTGCACCAATGCGCGCAACTCCCACAAGCGAAGGAGCGTAAGCGGCGGGTCAGCCGCGAAGGCGATAGAGCGAAAGCCATCCGCCTCTTGGGCCTCAGTAAAATATCCCGACAATCCTGTAATCGTCTTCGATTGGCGTCCGATCAATTGCTGAGCACCGTCAATAACCGTGGACGGGTCGATCGAAGTGTCTCCGGCCGCGAGCAGTTCGAGATTGCCGCGAAGCTCCGCGGACAGAAAGAGGGTGCGATTGTCGTGCGGGTTTTGCTGCGCGAAAGCAGCCCCATGACGGGCGAGACGAAGGCATTCCGCAGCCTGGGGCGGCGGCAGGTGACGGGAGGCGCGCGCCTGGGTCGAGACGAATGACCACTGGACGAGGGGATTGCAGGTAGTACGAATTTTGCGCTCGTCGCCAGAATGAGGCAGATTGTCGGTCCATCGGTTGTCGCTTGCATCCCCGTAGCAACCCGGGTGATTTTCAAACCACCAGTCGCGCTCGTAGGTGAACGTACTTCCCATCGGCGAAACGCCACCGGCAACGTCCTCATAGACCTGCCCCTGCGGATTGATCATGCGATGGAAGTAGGAGTTGCCCCAAGCAATCTCTTCCAGCAGTGAATCGGCCGCGCCGCGGCCCTGCTGAAGATCTGCGCCGACTCGCTCGCGAATCGTCAGCAATGCGTCCACGTGCGGGAGAGTGAAAGCGAGCCACTTTCTGAAGTCGCCTGCGTCATGCCATCCGCCTGAGGCGCGCAGTTCGGAACCATCCGTATCGAGGACGCCGTCGTCGAGGTGACATGCATCATGAATGCCGAACACGGCACAACCGCAACGCTGTGCGCGAATGAAATGCAGGTAGCCGGCGATGATGCGGTCATATACGCGCTCGCGGATGGCGAACGGCGGAGAGATCTGCCAGTCGGTCTCAATCTGGTAGCTGCCAGGAGCGCTGAATTCGCTGAAGTCCGCCTGCCAGAATGTTCCCCACCGACTCGATATCTTGCGCAACTCACCGTTGTAGAGATAAGTCCGGTTGCCGGCAAGTGTGAGTTTTCCCCGAAGCAGGTCGTAGGGCGCGGGAAAGCGCTCAGAGAACCCTTCCGTCTGGCTTGCATCGCGCGCCATGCGCAGACAATTCTGACGAAGGTAGAACGGGATGACATCGGGCAGCCCGCGCGCGTCTCCAGGCAGAAGGGTCAAGGTCTTCGGACTTTGAGGAAGATAGCCAAGGTGGCTGACGCTCAGTTCTATATCCATTCAGGCACCGATGACACGGGAGGCTCGTTGGTGGAAGCTCGTGGGCTAGGGCCAGGAGACGATTCCACGAGTTATGCTACCGTGCCCAAGCTGCAACGAGGCTTTGCGCGCTGCCTCTTTGATTGAAGCGGCGATCGCGGCTTCCTGATCCGGAGTGAACTCCTTCAGGGGGAGAGTGATGCTAATGGCGGCCGCAGGACGATCATCCTGTCCGCCAACGCCCGCCGCCAGCACCCAATAGCCGGGCAGAAGTTCTTCGACGTTGCGGGCATAGCGCATCTTCTTCACCTGCACAATCTCCTGCTTCATGCGCGCCGTCGAAGTGATCGTGCTCCCGGTGTATTTCTCAGCGCACTTCGACATGATGCGATCCACTTCTTCGGCGCTCATGCCCGCAAGGAAGATTTTGCCCGAAGCCGTCGCATTGAGCGGGCGTCTCAGGCCCACGTCGGCAAAGGCGTCAGGAGCGCCAAAAAAGCCGACAGAGTGTATGAAAAGCACGTGGTCATCGTCCAGAACGCCAAGCTGCACTGTGCCGGGAAATTGTCGCGCCAGCTCCTGCATGGGGAAGAACGCTGCACGGTAAAGAGGAGAATGACGCAAATATCCAGAGCCGATCCAAAGTGCATGGCTGCTGAGCATATAGCGCCGGGTGACTGGTTCCTGAATGATGAGATTCGCTTCGATCAGCGTCGTACATAGCCTGTGGGCCGACGCTTTCGGAATTTTGAGCCTGGCGGCCAGCTCTGTAAACGAGAGCTCGAATGGCTCATCGGCCAAAAGCTCCAGCACTTTCAAACAGCGCAGTGTGGAGCTCATTGCCGTGGATCCTTTTTTCATTACAGACACCCTCTCACGATGACGCTTGACAGCGCAACGAAGTTTCGGCTACGCTGATCCACATTACAAACCCTAGTTCCGTATTTCAGAACTATGGTACCGGACTGCGAGTTTGGTTCTTGCGGAAGACATTGAGGAGGTATGCGGCGATGTGGGCAGATAGATTGCGGTCGATGAATCGATCACACGTTCGATTGTTGAGCGTTCTTGTCCTGGCACTCTGTTGGCTGGCTTTTCGTGGCAGTGCTCAGCAGGTCACAGCAACGATCAATGGCACCATCACAGATCCAACAGACAACGTAGTTGCGAACGCCGATGTGAGGGCAACCGACCTGGATCGAGGTACAGTCTGGTCGGCACAAACGAATGCTCAGGGATACTACAATCTGGCCCATCTACCCGTCGGACGTTATGAGGTGCGCGTAAGCTCGGCTGGCTTTACTACCGCGGTTCAGGCGCCCATCGAACTCCAACTGAACCAGGTCTCAGCCGTCAATATCAAGCTGACCGTTGGACGGAGTACGGAATCCGTAGTGGTGACCAGCGAAGCGCCGCTGCTACAAACCGACACGACCGATGTCGGGACTGTGATCGACGCTCA
>CAWFZI010000008.1:0-16710 GCA_963820295.1 uncultured Acidobacteriaceae bacterium
TGCCTAACGCCGCATCCTTTATATGTCTTCAGCGTTCACCGAGAGGAGACTAACGACTCCGCGGTTGCAGGAGGAGATATTTTCTCCGAAGTACAAGGGGGAAGGGAATTGAGCGTGAGCCCTCGATTAGGGTGGCCGCTTCGCGGCCGTAGGGACACCGAGAGCGTCAAGAAAAATCTGTTGCTGCACTCGACTCGCTGCGCAGCCGATTTGTAAGTTACCGTAGCCGGGAACGCAAGCGCTCAACATTACCTTTGGAGCGAAGGAAAGTCGCGGGCACATGACAGCAGCTCGATGGCACGTAGCGAACAAAACGCATGGAATGAGGAGGACCTACAGTCCTAACCACGGGACGGAAAGAGAGCGTCGAAAACCCGACCTAGAATCCGGCGAAGCGCCTTTTCGGAGAGGATTTCCATCTCAAAGTGGCTTTCGAGAATCAAGCCCGAGACAATCGGTCCCAATGCTATCAGCGACAGATCGACGTCGCTCTTAGAAGCTCGCGAGACTTTCCCGAATAACTGCTCGTAAAACGCGTCATCTTTGGTCGACTTTGACATCTCGAATGCTTTGCGAAATCGCTCTTTCGATTCTGGGTGGCGGAGTGCATAGAGCTTGAATTCAAGGGTGAGAATCGGCCAGCTTCTGTCTTGTACAAGTCCGACATAAAACTCGCGAAACGCTGCCAGGCTCTGCCTCCGATTCGTGCACTTCTGGAGACTAGTGACAAGCCGATCAATATACGATCTGGTTCGATTTTCAAACAGGGCCAGGAATAGATCTTCTTTGCTGTTGAAGTGCGTGTAGACAGCCCCCTTGCTTCTGTCCGCTATTGCAGCAATCTCATCCAGTTGAGCACTCTCATATCCGTCCCGCACGAACACCTCTTCCGCGGCATCCAAAAGCCTGGCGCGTGTTTCGGTGGTCCGAAGCTGTTGTTTAGTTTGCGTCTCCATGGGCTTCCCTCAGTTTAAACGTGCCTCCCATTTTCCGATTGACAAGAAACTGACTGGTCAGTATCTTTGTTAATTATGCCACAGGTTGCCAAGCTCGAAGTGCTCCCAACCACTCGAAACGAGAAAAAGACTACCCGAATTGTGATTGCAGGCCTCGCGACTCTGCTGGTGATTGGGGCCGCGACGGGGTGGGCTGTGTACTCCCAGGGGTATGAATCCACCGACGATGCTCAGGTCGATGGGCACCTCAATGTGGTGAGTTCACGAATATCGGGCACTACCGCTTCCGTTCATGTCGTGGAGAACCAACTCGTCGAGGCGGGTCAGCCGCTCGTCGATCTTGACCCTAGCGAACAGAAGGTTGCGTACGCTCAAGCCAAGGCTCAATATGACCAGGCAGTCGCGCAATTGAACACCCAGCGACCTTCCATCGGCATTACTCAGGCAGACAATGCGGCGGCGGCAATTACCGGCGATGTTCAAGTGGCGCAATCGAAGTCTGCCTTTGCCGCGGCTGGGCAAGATCTTGCCAGTGCAACGGCGAAGCTGGCTGAAGCCGAGGCGATCCGTGCGCGTGACGATGCATCTCTTGCGCGAAACGAACAGCTCTTCCAGGCGGGTACCATTTCTCGTCAGGCCTACGACCAGGCCATAGCGGCGGCTCATTCCGCCGACGCAAACGTCGATGCAGCATATGCCAACGTCGCCTCTGCAGAAAAGCTAGTCGAACAGCGAAAAGCCGAGATCCAGGCGCAGACCGCCCGGCGTGAACAGACATCCCGTACAGCTCCGGGCCAGTTGTCGATTCGTCAGGCCAATCTTGCTACGGCTCAGGCCAATGTGGAAGCGGCGGCGGCCCAACTAAATCGAGCTGAGCTCAACTTGAGTTTCTGCCACATCGTTTCGCCAGTGCGCGGAATCGTGACTCAGCGCAGCGCCGAAATTGGCAATCGCGTAAGCGAAGCTCAACCCCTGATGATGATTGTCGCAACCGGCGACACATGGGTCACTGCCAATTTCAAAGAGACGCAACTCGCCCGAATGTACGCGGGGCAGCGCGCAAAGATCCATATCGACGCGTTGAAGAAGGACTTCGAGGGCACAGTAGAGAGCATCCCCGCTATTACCGGCGCTCGCAGCAGCATTCTCCCACCGGAAAATGCTACCGGCAACTACATCAAGGTAGTGCAGCGGATGCCGGTGCGCATCCGCCTCAATGCGAATCAAGAAAACGTGGAGCGGCTTCGTCCCGGTATGTCCATCGAGGCGACTGTATGGCTCAGGTAGTGTCCGCTCCGGCCCGCTTCAACCCTTGGGTAATTGCGATGACGGTGACTCTGGCCACCTTCATGGAGGTCCTGGATACCTCGATTGCCAACGTTGCGCTGCCACATATTGCCGGAACTCTCGGCGCCACGGCGGATGAAAGCACCTGGGTGCAGACCAGCTATCTTGTCGCGAATGCCATTATCCTGCCCATGAGCGGGTGGCTCTCAACGCGAATCGGCCGGAAGCGCTTCTACATGGCTTGTGTAGTCCTGTTTACGCTGAGCTCAATGCTTTGCGGTCTGGCCGCCAGTCTCCCGATGCTGATTGCCTTCCGCGTGTTACAGGGGTTGGGGGGCGGAGGTCTTGGACCAAGCGAACAAGCGATCCTTGCCGATACTTTTGCTCCCGAACAGAGGAACATGGGATTTGCGATCTACGGCATGGCGATTGTCGTCGCCCCCGCGATTGGTCCAACGCTGGGCGGGTGGATTACTGAAAACTTCAACTGGCACTGGATCTTTTTCATCAATATCCCTATCGGCATTGTTTCGCTGTTTCTAACGCAACGAGTTGTCCACGATCCGCCCCATGTGATCGAGGCGAAGATGAAGCGGGCAGAAAAAACAGACTACTTCGGAATCACGACGATCGTGATCGGGGTTGGATTGCTGCAATACGTGCTGGACAAGGGGGAGCAGCTCGAATGGTTTTCTTCCGGACTCATTCTGCTCGTTTGCGGCGCTCTCAGCGATTGCCTTGGTTGCCATGGCGTGGCGCGAATGGACCTGCGAGCACCCCATCATTCAGCTCAAACTCCTAAAGAACCGCAACTTTGCGGCTTCCACGTTTTCCAATTTCGTTCTAGGGGTCGTACTGAACGGATCGATGATCCTGATTCCGCAATTTCTTCAGCTACAGCTTGGATACTCAGCGCAACAGGCGGGGATGGCACTGTCTCCGGCCGGCCTCGCACTTGCACTCCTGATGCCGGTAGCCGGGATACTGGCGATGAAGTTCGATCCACGGAAAGTGATTGCCGTTGGGTTCCTCCTTACTTCCGCAAGCATGTTCTGGATGATGCGTATCTCGCCGGATATTGACTTCAAAACCGTCGTCTGGATGCGCGTCTTTCAGGTCGTCGGCCTGCCGTTGATCTTCATCCCGATCAGTACGCTTGCTTACGTGGGCATGCGCCAGCAAGATAATAACCAAGTCTCCGGCATCAGCAACTTCGTGCGGAATCTGGGCGGCGCGATTGGAGTCTCATTCCTCGTCTCGTATTTGACGCGTCATCGTCAGATCAGCCGCATCGATCTCGTGTCGCATCTGCATCACGGGAATATCTTCCTTGACCGCTTTCTTGCGGGCCTCCAACAGTCCGCAATCCGAAGCGGGATTAGCGCCGCGGATGCGGGTCAACATTCTCTTGCGCAGCTTCAGCAACTGGTTGACGCGCAAGCTAGCGTATTGGCATTCATTAGTGCGTTCTTCGTGCTTGGAGTCATCGTCGCGCTCCTCATTCCGCTTCCTTTCCTGATGAAGCGCCCCATGCCTGGAGAAATTGCAGCTTCACAGGGAATGCACTAGCATTAGCCGTCGTAACGCGCGGCTTATACCGTTACACCGACAGAATCAGAAAGGTGACTAGTTTCATGACGGAACCGAAGTTCAGATATCGCATTTCCTGCTCAATCGCTTGGATTATCTTCCTATTCGCCGAAACATGCGCGCGTGCTCAGTTTCCAGGTATGCCTCCGCCAAAGCACTATCCATGGTCCGATGCGAGCCTTTCTCCAGACACCCGTGCGGACCTTGTGATCAAAGAAATGACCCTCGAGGAAAAAATGCTGCTGGTTCATGGACAAGGACTTTCGTTCTTTTCCGCTGGGCCGACAGAGTCCAACGGCGGAGCGGGGTACACCAAGGCGATTCCGAGGCTGGGCATTCCGTCAATACAGATGGCTGACTCGGCATACGGAGTAACGCAGGGCGCGGGACGAGGACGCTACTCGACCGCGTTGCCCAACAACCTGGCCGCTGCGTCGTCATGGGATCCGCAGACAGCGTTTGAATATGGAGCGTTGATCGGGCGAGAACTGCGCGCAGAAGGGTACAGCATGTCTCTGGGAGGGGGCGTAAACCTCACACGCGAGCCGCGCGATGGCCGGACGTTTGAGTACCAGGGCGAAGACCCGCTGCTCGCCGGCACCCTGGCGGGCAATTTTGCAAAGGGCGTGCAGTCACAAAACGTTATTGGCGATCTGAAGCACTACGCGATGAATGATCAGGAGAGCGGACGCGATGCGGTGAATGTCAACGCAGACAAGCGCGCAATGCGCGAGACGGATTTGCGCGCATTCGAGATTGCTCTCGGCATCTCGGACGCCGGTGGAGTTATGTGTTCATACAACCGGGTCAACGGCGACTACGCGTGCGAGAACAAGTACCTGCTGACAGACGTTTTGAAGAATGATTTCAAGTTCAAAGGATTTGTCTTGTCTGACTGGGGAGGAACGCACTCGGCCGCCAAGGCATCGCACGCGGGACTCGACCAGGAGCAGCCCGGAGCCTATCTGTTCGGCGACGATTTGAAAAAGGCCGTGGAGAACGGCGAAGTCTCGCAGGATGAGCTTAACGACCACGTTCATCGCGTTCTGCGCACCATTTTCGCGGTGGGACTTTTCGATAAACCGGTGAGGATGCAGGTTCCGGATGCAGACCGCGGCGCAGAGTTGTCACAGAGCATTGCCGAAAAGAGCATCGTTCTGCTCAAGAATGACCGCGCTATTTTGCCCCTGAAGGGCGTCCGCAGCGTCGCGATGATTGGCGGACACGCGGACGTGGGTGTGCTAAGTGGCGGCGGATCAGCCCAGGTAGAGGCTCCCGGCGGCTCGCCGGTTCCTCCGCCCCCCTCGAATGATCCAATGGCCGCGTTTATACGTCCGGTTTGGATGCGCAGCTCTCCTGTGCGCGCCCTTACGGCAAAGTTGCCCGACACGAAAGTGAGCTACACTGCCGGGGACGACCTTGCTACGGCGGCAGCGGCTGCCAAGCAAGCCGATGTGGCTATAGTGTTTGTCTATCAGTGGGAATCGGAGACCTTTGATCTGCCCACTCTCGACCTGGCGGCCGAGCAGAACAAGCTCGTCGAAACGGTGGCCTCTGCAAATCCAAAGACTATCGTCGTTCTTGAAACGGGAAGTCCTGCCACGATGCCCTGGATCGATAGAGTGGCCGGAGTCATAGAAGCCTGGTATCCGGGAATACGCGGTGCAGAAGCGCTGGCTAACATTCTCACGGGGACGGTCAATCCAACCGGAAAGCTTGCGGTCACTTTCCCGAAGAGCGATGCGGATCTGCCGCATCCGAAACTTGTGCTTCCGCCGCCGACATCAAAGCCGGACTACGCCGGCATGACGGACATCTCGGACTTCATGAAGATCGCTGCCAAGGGCCTGCCTCCGTTTGACATCTCCTATGATGAGGGCCTGAAGGTGGGCTACAAATGGTTTGACGCGGAAAAGAAGCCGGTGCTGTTCCCGTTTGGCTTTGGTCTCTCGTATACCACGTTCGCCTATTCTGGACTCTCTGTGACGCCGGGAGACGCGACGAGTGTGTCGTTCACGGTGAAGAACACCGGCAAGCGCGCCGGCACTGAGATTGCACAGGTCTATGCGTCACTGCCTGATTCGGCGGGAGAGCCGCCAAAGCGTCTCATCGGCTGGACGCGGGTCGATCTGGCACCTGGCGAGTCGAAACAGGTGTCCGTTCCCGTCAGCCAAGACCGACTGACGATCTACGACGAGGCTTCGGATTCGTGGAAGCTCATTCCGGGAAATTATGTCGTTCGTGTCGGAGGTTCATCGCAGGATCTTCCGCTCGAAAAGACAATTTCGCTCTGACGGAAGGGGCTGTTCTGCTCCTTTGTCATTTGTAGGCCCATGCCGAAGTTGAAGACGGCTGGGCCGCCAGCAACCTACTATTCCGCTAAAGGCGGCCCGACCCGAGATCTGAATTGCCGAAAGGAATTCTATGCCTCTGCGCCCACGACTTTCCGCAGCCATGATTGCGTTCACCATCGTCCTCTCCGGCAGCGCGGCAGCCGAGCAGGCTTGCGAGGCATTGAAGAATCTCAAGCTCGATCACGCCACCATCGAGACCGCCGTATCGACCGGACCCCGTACCCTCAAACAGCCCCCCGGAATGCCATCCACGGAGCCCGACGTGACCGTGCCGCGTCACTGCGAAGTGACCGGCACCGCGCGGCCTACAGCTGATTCCGAAATCGGCTTCGCCCTGTGGCTGCCCCCCGTCGAGAGTTGGAACGGCAAATACATGCAGCGCGGCAATGGAGGATGGGCGGGATCGATCCAGCCGATCGTGCTTGCCGGGCCCCTGATGCATGGATATGCAGTGGCGGCGACCGATGACGGCCACCGCGGCCAGGGCATGATGCCCGATGCAAGCTGGGCCATCGGCCATCCGGAAAAGCTCATCGACTTTGGGTATCGTGCCGTTCACGAAACCACCAGGCTTTCCAAAACCATTCTGCAGGCGTATTACGGAAAAGCCGCGGGACGCGCGTACTTCTCCGGATGCTCCGACGGAGGCCGCGAGGCGCTGATGGAAGCCGAGCGTTATCCCGAGGATTTCGACGGCATCATCGCTGGCGCGCCCGCCAACCACTGGACCCATCACTTCGCAGGCTTCCTCTGGAACGAGATCGCGTTGAACGGAAAACCGGAAGGCAAACTCCCGCAGGAAAAGCTTCCCGCAATTGAAAAGGCCGCCCTGGCCGAATGCGATGCTCGCGACGGTGTGAAGGACGGCCTCATCCAGGATCCTCGCCGATGTCAGTTCGATCCTTCCGTCCTGTTGTGCAAGGGAACCGAGAATGCGGAATGCCTGACCGAGCCCCAGATCGACACGCTGAAGAAGATCTATGAGGGTCCAAAGGACCCGCGGAGCGGTCTGCAGATCTATCCGGGTTACGAGCCGGGAACGGAAGCTGAGCCTGGCGCCTGGTCGATCTGGATCGTGGGGAACTCCGTGCAATCCCTGTTCGGCAATTCCTTCTTCGGGCAGGCCGTGCACGAACAGGCAAAGTGGGATTGGCGAACCATGGACTTCGTCCGTGATGTAGAACTTGCCGACGAGAAAACGGCATCGATCTTGAACTCCTACAATCCCGATCTGCGCAGTTTCCGCGATCACGGCGGCAAACTCATCCAATTCCACGGCTGGGGCGACCCGGCAATCGCCCCGCGCGATTCCATCGCGTTCTACGATGAGGTCGAGACGTTTCTTAAATCCTACCCAGATCCGAGGTCGTCAAGCCCCGCCGATATTCGCGCCTTTTATCGCCTCTTCATGATTCCCGGAATGCAGCATTGCACTGGCGGTCTCGGACCAACGAGCTTTGGCAACGATGAGTTGGCCGCAGGCAAAGACTTTCCCGATGACGCCGATCACGACATCACCCTCGCCTTGGATCGCTGGGTCACGGAAGGAGTCGCGCCCGAAAAGCTTATCGGAACGGGCAAAATCGGAGCCGACGCTAAATCCGGCAACCAGGGAGTCCGCATCACCCGGCCGCTTTGCCCTTACCCTTCCGTTGCCCGGTACAAGGGCCAAGGAGATACCAACTCCGCCGAAAATTTTGATTGCGCGGAGGGTGCTTCTCGATAATTTCACGAGCGCGCAGACCCTACCAACCTGGGTACCCCAGGTCTCCTGCTTTTCGACACCAGGCTCCGAAATGCTTCAATTGAATTCACGCAACCGGAATCCTCATACTCGTCGTCGAGCCATAACCCGAGCCCCTGGTAAAGCCACCGCATTGTTCCTCGCCGCTCCCTTGTCTTGTTTTGCGCGGCCGCATTCTGTGCGCCCGCTCTCGTACAGGCACTCCGCGATCGAACGACTGCAAAACTATCCGCCCGTAGAACCCGGCAATGCGCTTGCGGGATTTGCTTGCAGAGACAGTCGGACGCGGGATGTCGCGGCTTCTGTGGCTGCCGCCGTCGCTCCCGGTTCCAGCCTCACTTATCCAGAACCGTCCTCCTCTGACCATTTCAGAGATCCGTTACACGTATTTGCTTCTTTTTCGCGGCTTCAAATCAGTCTGTTCCCCGACAATTCGCGCGAGACTGGAGAACACCTGCTCTACTGCTGCAGCGAGATCCTGAGAATCACCTCGGTACCAGGAGAGGATCGCAACATTCATCGCCGATAGCGTCAGTGTCGCGAGAAGCCGGGGCTCAAGTTCATCCATCGACGAGCTTCCGATACGCTCAGCAAAGGCCACGGCGACACTCCTTTCCACTTCAAGCATGCGCGAATTGTGAGCCTGCATAGCTGAGGGGCTTCTCATGGAAATGTCGATCACCTGCCTCAAACGCGGGTGAGTGACCGTGTGCCTGGCGACGAAAAGAACTGTCTCTTTCATCATTTCGAACGGGGGCAGGGAAGCTTGGCTTGACTTGATAGCAGTTGTCAGCGCATCTCCGTACTTCAGCACATTCTGCGCCAGCAGGTCGTCCTTACTTGAGAAGTACCGAAAAAATGACGCGCGGGACACGCCGGCTGCCTGCGCCACTTCTTCGACAGTAGTTTCGTCGAAGCCTTTCACCGCGAACAATTCAATGGCAGCGTCAAAGATCGAGTTCCGAACAAACTGCTGTTTGCGAACCCGAAGACCGGGATTGACCAGGTCGACCCCACTGTTGCGTTTCGTTCGCCTCATCTCGTCAACGACCTGCCTTCGATGAGATTTTACCATTAATCTGACATTAAGTATTGATATTGAGACTCAGTCTCATATATTGTAGTCAGAACGGCACCCGGTGCCAACAAACCCATACGAGGTTCATCAATGAAAATACTGCTCCTCTCAGCAATCCTGGTGTGCGGCACTGCCGTGTCATTCGCGGCTGACAGCCCCTCCGTCACTGGCAAATGGAAGATTCACAGCAGCATCGCCGGCAATGACAGCGACAGCGAATGCACACTGAGCCAAACAGGAAACGACATAAGTGGAACGTGCAAGACCGCCGAAGGAAAGGACGCCAAAGCCACAGGCAAAGTGGACGGCCCAAAGGTCACCTGGTCGTTTGAATCGGATTACAACGGGACTCCCTTGACTATCAAGTACACTGCGATCCTCGATGCGACTGTCGGAAAGATCGCCGGAACGGTGAGCGTCGATCCATTCGGCGTGGAAGGCGACTTTACGGCGACGGCGGAAAAATAAGACAAGGATCGGGGTGGTCGAATGAAGCACTTCCGTTTGAGATGTTCAGCTCTTGCCTCGATGGCACTTGCAGTCAGTATTGGTACCCTGCCGGTATCGATCGATGCTCAGAATTCCGCGGCTCGGTCAAACGTTACTCCCCAGCTTGAAGCCGCTGTTGTGCAACGCGCAAACAATCTCCTGCGGCAGATGACGCCTGAAGAGAAGGTCGGCCAACTGAGCCAAATTTTTGTGTTCGGTCCGAGTAAATCCGTCGAGGAGCGGATTCGAGAAGGGCAGCTCGGATCTGTGCTGTTTCTGACTGACCCCGCACAGATTAATCGTCTTCAACATGCAGCTGTAGAAGGCTCGCGTCTGCATATCCCGCTTCTATTTGGTCTTGATGTCATTCACGGATTCAGGACGGTATTTCCGGTTCCCATCGGGCTGGCATCATCCTGGGATCCTTCAATGGTCGAAAGAGCACAAGCAGTTGCGGCAGAGGAGTCTCGCGCCTCCGGAATCCATTGGACGTTTGCACCAATGCTCGACATCGCCCGCGATCCCCGCTGGGGTCGGATCGTCGAGGGCGCAGGTGAGGATCCGTATCTGGGCTCGGCAATCGCAGCAGCCCAGGTTCGAGGGTTTCAGGGCGCGTACCTTGGAGCACCGGATCACATCGTTGCGTGCGCCAAACATTTTGCCGGATATGGCGCAGCAGAAGGGGGTCGTGACTATGATGCCTCTGACATATCCGATGATCAAATGTGGAACGTGTACCTGCCACCCTTCAAGAGTGCAGTGGATGCAGGCGTCGGCACAGTCATGAGTGCTTATATGGATCTGAACGGTGTTCCTGCAACTGGAAACCGGTGGCTCTTGCGGGATGTCTTGCGCGACCAGTGGCGCTTTCATGGCTTTGTCGTGAGTGACGCCAACGCAGTCAATGATCTGAAGACTCACGGATTTGCGAAGGACACGCAGGATGCGGCAGTTCGAGCGCTTAATGCGGGCGTGAATATGGAAATGGCGGTCGGAAGTACGGCGTATGGAGCAAGTCTGGTAGGAGCGCTGAAGGAGGGACGAATCACGGCCAAGCAACTCGATGAGGCTGTTCTCCCGATTCTGGAAACGAAGATCAAGTTGGGACTGTTCGAGCACCCATATGTCGATGAAGCCCTAGCAAACGTGGCTGTCAACGCTCCTGAGCATCGAACGGAAGCTCTGCATTCGGCTGAGAGGTCTGCTGTGCTTCTCCGAAATGAGGGAGGTCTGTTGCCGCTGCGCCCCGCGCGCTACAAGAGTATTGCCGTGTTGGGTCCCCTTGCCGATTCCAAGGCGGATACCGCTGGCTCATGGGTTTTTGCAAACGATGTCAATGAAACCGTTACCGCACTTGAGGCATTTCAGCAGCAGGCGGGCACTGAGACTCACATCGAATTCGCACAGGGAGTACAGATTGCGCGGAAGTTTCCTTCACCGTTTGACGCACTTCTGAAAGGCAAGAAGCAGCCCACTTGGTCAGACAGCCAGGCCGCCGAAGAGTTCACAAACGCGATTCAGCTAGCTACGCGCTCCGATCTGGTGATCATGATTCTGGGTGAAGCTCAAACGATGAGTGGCGAAAGAGCCTCTCGATCTTCGCTTGACTTACCTGGTCGACAGGAGCAACTGCTTGAATCTGTCGTTGCGACCGGCAAACCAGTTGTACTGGTGCTGATGAATGGAAGACCGTTAGATATTACCTGGGCTTCTGAACATGTCCCTGCAATTCTTGAGGCCTGGTATCCCGGCACGCAGGGCGGAAACGCGATCGCAAACCTTCTTTATGGACGGGCTGTGCCAGGCGGAAAGCTTCCATTCACGTGGCCTCGAAGTGTGGGGCAACTCCCGATCTTTTACGCTCACAATGCTACGCATGCACCGAAGGACCAGGAGAAGCGCTATTGGAATGAGGAGAGCACACCTCTTTATCCCTTTGGTTTCGGCCTGAGCTACGCAGCTTTTTCTTTTTCCAACTTGCATCTCGACAAGCCCGCAGTGAAAAGAGGCGAAACTCTCAGCGTATCGGTCGACGTCGAGAACACCAGCGATACGGCGGGCGACGAGGTTGCGCAGCTGTACCTGCATCAACGGTTTGGAACGAGTTCACGTCCGGTTCGGGAGCTGAAAGGCTTCCAGCGCGTGTCGATAGCTCCGCATGAGAAGAAGACCCTTCGGTTCTCCCTGACCAAAGAGGACCGCGCGTACTGGAGCAGTGCGACCAAGTCGGAAGTGAATGATATTTCCGAATTCGACCTTTGGATTGGTGGAGACTCGGCGGCAACGCTTCATGAAAGCTTCGTAGCGGCCCCATAGCGAACTGCTGGGTTTAAATCATCTTCGATTGTGACGAGGTATTTCAATGGATCGCCGAACCTTCTTACAAGCAACTATGCTTGCGGGCCTTCATGCTCTGGCGCCAAATTCAGGAATTGGACAACCGGCCAATTCTGGAACCGCGAACTCCGTCATAACCGTCAGAACTCGCGAGACGAAAAGACCGCTACCGCATGTTTGGGAAGAGTGCGTCGGTTCCGACCGTGCCGTGGTGGCGCTGCGTCAGCAATGGCTCTCGGATTTGGAGTTGGTAAAGAATGCAACTGGAATGAAATCAGTCCGATTTCATGGCCTATTTGACGACGAGATGGGCGTTTGGCCCGCAGGAGCGCATCATCCCAATTTTCTCTACATCGATATGGTATTCGACGCCATGCTGGAACGTGGTGTGCGGCCTTATGTTGAGTTGAGTTTCATGCCGGGAGCTCTTGCCAGTGGAACCAGATCGATCTTTTGGTATCACGGAAACGTAACTCCGCCGAAAGAGATTAAGGACTGGAGCGAACTGGTTGGAACCCTTGCCAGGCATTGTGTTGATCGCTACGGGCTCGACGAAGTCAGGCAGTGGAACTTTGAGGTTTGGAATGAGCCAAACATCGCTTTCTGGGCAGGGACAAAGGCGCAGTACTTCGACCTATATCGGGCGTCCGCGGAGGCCCTGAAGCGCGTTGACAAAGATCTGAGAGTTGGTGGCCCCTCCACTGCGGAGGCTAGCTGGGTGGGGGATCTTCTGGAGTTCTGTTCTGCGCAAAAAGTGCCAATTGATTTCGTTTCGAGCCACATCTATCCAGATGACCCGCAGAAGATCGTCTTCGGCGAGGACCGTCACTATCCTCTTGAGGAGGTCATGCCAAGGGCTCTGTCGATGATGAAGGAACAAATCAAGTCCTCAAAATATCCAGACCTTCCGCTTTACATCTCCGAATGGAGTTCGCAGAATCCTGCATTCATCGCACACACCATCAAGAGTTGCATTGGGTTGGCAGAGATCATGTCGTACTGGACCTTTGACAATGTCTTCGAAGAACTGGGAACTCCGAAGAGCTTCGTGAACAAGACATTCGGGCTTATCGGAATGAGAGGCGTTCCAAGACCTTCGTTCAACACATTTGCTCTGCTGCATAAATTGGGCGATGTGCAACTGGCCAGCGATGACGGGCCAGTTTTGGCGACTGGGCGTAAAGATGGCTCCGTGGCGGTCCTCCTCTGGAATCTTGTGCCCCAAGATCCAAAGCAGCACAGCTCAATGGGCGACCCGTTCGTGCAGACCGAGGTTGAATTTGCAACCCAAGGCGTTGCGAAAGAGATGAAGCTTCGTCTGCAAGGAAGGCACGGTGCAGTCAAGATCACTCACATCGACAGCAAGCATGGGAGCTTCTATCCAGCCTACGTGGAGATGGGCAGCCCAGAGTATCCCACTGCAAAGCAAATCCAACAATTGAAGCGCGCGGGCACGCTGCCCGACCCCGAGGTAAGACACCTCAGCGCACAGGGCGAGATCACACTCTCAATTCCAGCAAATGGCGTGGCCTTGTTGGAGTCAGCATAGCAACAAAACAACGCCTCTTACGTGGAACCGCGGGGGCAAATTGAGAACCCGGTGAAATATGCCACGCGGTGTTCGGCCAAACAAGGAGCACGGCATGACAAGTTTCAGAAAAGCTTTCTCAAAATTGATGCCGAGCCTGGTGGCGGCATTAGTGCTGATATCGGCTTTGCCCCTGTGCGCAAAGACGGATGCTGGTCCACGTACATCATTCGCAGCTGATGCAGATTGGAAGTTCGTGCTTGCAGATCCGAGCGGTGCTGAATCAGCTACATTGGATGATCAGTCCTGGCGAACCGTAACTGTGCCTCACGACTGGAGTATCGAGGGAACCCCAAGCGAGAAGAACTCGACCGGTGGAGGGGGAGGGTATTTCCCCGCCGGTATTGGATGGTACAGAAAGGCTTTTTCCGCCCCCGCTAGTTGGGATGGCAAGCGCGTCAGTCTCGAGTTTGATGGAGTTTCGGGGGAGGCAACCGTCTATCTGAATGGACAGCGACTCGGAGTCCACCCTTATGCCTATACGAGCTTTCGTTTCGACATCACATCTCGGCTGAACCTTGCTGCGAAGAATGTATTGGCGGTTCGGGTGGACAACTCATTGCAGCCCAACAGCCGTTGGTACAGCGGTTCAGGGATCTATCGACATGTTCGCGTCGTAGTCACTGAACCAATCCACATTGCTCCATGGGGAGTGTTTGTGAGCACACCGAATGCTTCCACCTCGTCCGCAAGAGTTTTGATAAAGACACAAGTAGAAAACGAGAGCTCGGAAGCGGGCAAGGTGATAGTCCAAACAGTTCTAGTCGGTCCGACTGGTTCAAGATCAACTGGACCTGACGAGCGCATGCAGCTTCTTGCAGGCAAGTCGACGGAGGTGAATCAAGAGATTACGATTGGCCGGCCAGCCCTATGGTCACCGAAAACTCCTGTCATGTATCACGCCATAACGCGGATCATAAAGGATGGAAAGGCGCTCGATGAAGTCGAGACTGCGTTCGGTGTCAGGTCACTTGCCTGGTCCGTTGAGAAGGGATTGCTTTTGAACGGCACCGCGATCAAACTTGCCGGCGGCAGCGTTCATCACGACAACGGCCCGCTTGGTGCCGCAGCATTTGATCGGGCCGAGGAGCGAAAGGTCGAGCTCCTGAAGGCAGCAGGGTTCAATGCGGTCCGGACGGCGCACAACCCGCCTTCCACTGCATTTCTTGATGCCTGCGATCGATTGGGGCTGCTTGTTCTGGATGAACCATTCGACGTATGGACAGTGAGTAAGCGGAAGTACGACTATGCCCGCTTTTTTAAAGATTGGTGGCAGCAAGATGTTGACGCGATGGTCAAGCGGGATCGCAACCACCCATCGGTCGTAATTTGGGGTATTGGAAACGAGATTCCAGAGGTGTGGACCGCAGAGGGGGCTCCTATTGCCAAGCAATTGGCCGCTCGCGTGCGCACGCTGGACTCGACACGACCGATCACGCAGGCGTTTCCCGGCGCAACTTACGGGCCTAACCCGGACGCTGCGATTTCTCAGGTTGATATCGCTGGCTACAACTACAACCTCGCCCAGAACTTCTCTGAAGATCATCGACGTGTACCGAGTCGAATCATGATGACGACGGAATCCTTTCCTGCAGATGCCTTCGAGCAGTGGGAGCTTGTCCAGAACCACCCATACATATTGGGCGAATTCGTGTGGACCGCCATGGATTACCTGGGTGAATCCGGAATCGGCGCATGGAGCTATGGAACAGCGAAAGAAGTGTCTCAACTTAGTCAAATGAAGAACTACTTGCGAACCTATTTGGCAAAGATGGGCGCCGACGGAAAGAATCCGATGGCAGCATTCCAGAACGGGCAACCACCCAGTCCACTCTCACCTGGGTTTCCCTGGCATGCAGCGTACTGCGGGGATCTGGACCTGACCGGATTCCGAAAACCATCATCGTATTACCGCGACATTCTCTGGAATGGCGGTGATCGCGTCTTCCTCACGGTTCGTATGCCGGAATCCGATGACAAGAAGATCATCGCCGCAGGATGGAGTGTGTTTCCTACCTCGCAAAGCTGGACATGGCCAGGTGAGGAAGGGAAGCTACTAACGATCGAGGTCTATTCCGGAACCGAAGCCGTGCGGCTCTACCTCAACGGCAAGTTGATCGGGGAGAAGCCGACCGGTCGGGACCAAGCCTTCAAAGCTGATTTTGCAGTTCCTTTCACCGCTGGCATTCTGCGGGCAGAGGGTGTTCGCTCCGGTAAGGTCGTTGCAGAGAGTGTCCTGCAAACTGCGGGAGACCCAGTGGGTCTAAAACTCACTTCCGACAGAACTGTCCTTGAGGCAAACGGTCAGGATCTGGCGTTTATTACTGTGGAGGCAGTCGATGAGAAGGGCAGACTTCAAATGAACGCAGACCAAGAAGTGCACTTCGCCGTTTCGGGCGCAGCAACGGTTGCTGCGGTTGGCAACGGCGATGGCAAGTCTCAGGAATCTTATTCCGGGAATAGCTTCCACCTTTTCCAAGGGCGAGCGATCATCATCCTGCGCAGCACCCGCGAGCCTGGCGAGATCAGGCTCACAGCCAACGCAGAAAGCCTGAACACGACTTCGATTGCCATCGATTCAAAGCTGTCAGCCGTTAGGACGCCGGAGCTTCGATAGGGTGAATTCGAAGCTGCACCGATCGGCATGGGACATCCAGGGACGGGAATGTTGGGGTGCTGCTGAATCGGAAACGCCTGGTGCAATCGTTTCAGGACTGGTGCCCCTCGTTCCCGGGATACTTCCTCTACTGCCCGAGTCGCCCAAAGCCACCCCGCCGCTTTGGCAGCGCTAATCGGAGCACTCCGCGTTTCAGACTAGGCCTGCCGTAGTTGGAAACGTGCCTATACCACAGCGTAAGATTGGCCGACTGACGCGGGAGGGGAGAAATGTCCGGGAATTGCCACGGGAAGCCTACTGTTCCCGCACACGTGTAAACCGTATTTCGGGTCCGCACTGCAAGGCATATATCTGCTAGATCGATCATGACTTGAAGAATGCACGCAGTTCGGGAATTTGCAAGGTCCGCTCGACACAAGGGAACTGAAGTCGCGAAAACGATGTGGGGACTTTTGTGGGTGGACTGGTTAAAAACAGCGAGCAATTGTGGCCGGTACCCACATTCATCGGACAGCGAATGATGCATGCAGACCATGGAAAATACGTGATATAGCTCGATCATGAGCAACGGTGAATCGGGCAAATGTCTAGCTCTTAACCGACAGGTTGTGGGTTCGACTCCTATCGTCCTGTCTGAGGCCCGATCTCTTTAAGAAAGCGGGACCGGGTC
>CAWFZI010000009.1:0-7974 GCA_963820295.1 uncultured Acidobacteriaceae bacterium
ATACGCTTAATCGCCTGCTGGTTCCACGTGTCGCGTTTTTGCTCGTCGGATTGTGGTGAGATTGCAAGTGTGTTCGTGAGACCGGGCAATACTGAGTTCGCGGTAATGCCGTCGCTTGCAACGTCGTTTGCCAAACCTCTCATGAAGCCGATGATTCCCATCTTCGTAGTGATGTAATGACTCATGCCCGTTATGGCCAACCCCACCATGTTCGACGAAATTCCGACGAAGCGTCCCCACTTTTTCTTCCTCATCGCTGGTAAGAAATATTTCGCGCTCAAGAAGTGAGAGTCTAAGTTCGTAGCCATCGTCTTTCGCCACGTCGGAAGATCCAGGTCATCGATAGTGCGATTCGGAAAATAGCCGGCATTATTCACAACAATGTCCACGTTGCCGAGATCTTGAGCATTGCGGGCTACCGAACGCCAATCCTCTTCCCGCGTCACATCAAGTTGAAGCGCGTATGCCTCGGGGCCAATCTTGCGCACGGTCTCGCGCGGGGGTTCGAGGTCGGTCGCAACTACGCGTGCGCCCCTCTCTGCCAATGCCAGTGCGATCGCCTGGCCGATGCCTTGTCCGGCGCCGGTGACCAAGGCCACGCGCCCCTCGTGTGTTTTTATCGTGCTCATCATCCTTCCTTTCCTCAACCTTCACGCACCATCTTCAGAGCAGATTGTCCGATCATTGGGATGGTTGCACCACACTCCATAAATAAGACCTTTGGTAGCACGCTCGAGGCCTGGAGATGTCTAGACCACACGAAGCACGATCTTGCCGTGTGCCCTGTGTCTTGCCGCTCCCGGCCCGCTGGGCGACATCCCATGAACCCCTGGCAGTTTCCCGGCGACATCCTTCCAGGCCTGGGCAGTATCCTGGAGCGCGTACACGGTCGCTACGTCTGGTCGTATCGTCCCCTCTTCCAGTAGTCGCGCGATTCTTCCGAGCATATCCGCTGACGGCGCGAGCCTCATCATTTCGCCCGACACACGATACCTCGCAGCCTCTTCCTGCGATACGGGCTGGGTGGCAGAGACGAGATGGCCGCCTTCCTTCAAGACGAGGAACGATCGCTTCTGCGAATCGCCACCGACCAAGTCGAAGACCACATCGACCTTCTCTCCCAGAACCTTCTCGAACTGCGCCTCTCGATAGTTGATAACCCGGCTGGCTCCGATGGACTTGATGTACGCCTCATCGTCACCGCTTGCCGTGGCAATGACGGTGGCGCCGGCCTGCGATGCCAATTGCACCGCATAGGCTCCGACAGCGCCGGCACCACCATGGATCAGAATCGTTTGTCCCTTTTCCAGGTGACCGTGGGTGAAGATTCCCTCCCACGCAGTTTCGGAGGCCACCGGCACTGATGCCGCCTCTTCAAAGGAGAGGTTGGATGGTTTCTTGACGATGGTCGCCGGCTTGACAGCCAGAAACTCCGCATACGCGCCCATGTTCGCTGGTACCGAACACGGCATCACCTGGGGCATAATCCGCGACGTCACTGCCAACCTGTTCGACGACACCTGAAAATTCATGACCAGGTATCCACGGCAGGTCGATCGGGAGTATCTGTCTTAGCGTTCCGGAGGCCTTGACAAGATCTATATGATTGACGGCCGTACTCTTGATCTTCACCAGGACCTCGTCGCGTGCAATCGCCGGCGCCGGTACATCGTCGAATACCAACGGTCCACCGAATTCCAACAATCTGATAGCTTTCATGCGACCCCTCCTTTGGGTTCTCTCGTTTCAGCGCCCATCTGGCCGCGCATTGACGCGTGCCCAGTCAGGGAGTTTCGTGAGCGCGCGGCCGAACTCGCGTTCCAGGCCGGCGATGTCGGCGCTGTAGCCGACGTTCTCGAACCATTCGAGCATCATCGCCATCTCCTTGCTGTACTGCCGGACCTGTTCGATTGGCGTCTGCGCGAACGCAATCGGCCGACCCAGCGCCTCCGTCAGGATCTCCGCCGCCTCCGGCATCGTTCGTACGTCACCGGCGAGGTCGATCTCGCGGCGGTTCAAGGCGGCGGCGTCGGTGAACGCGCGCGCGCCGAACCAGCCAATGTCGTCCACCGCAATCATCTGTAGCTTCGTGGCTGGCCCGAGCGCCCAGGCCAGCGTGGAGCCCTGGAGACTGAAGGGCGCCAGCAGGTTCTCCATGAAGAACACGGGACGCAGGATCACATGCGAGGGGAAGCGGAGGCCGCGCACGGTTTCCTCGATGCGCCACTTGTTGTCGAAGTGCGGGACGCCCGTTCGCTTGTGCGCCGATCCCACGGATGTGTAGACATAGTGTTCGACGCCGGCCTCGCGCGCCAGCGTTGCAAGACGCTTGCCCTGCGCCTCTTCCCGCTCGACGCCCGCCTCCCCCGCGTTCTGCACGCCGAAGACGCCCCACGCGCCAGCCAACGCACGACGCAGCGTCGCCTCGTCATCGAGATCGCCCTTGACGATGTCGACGCCCTGGCGCGCCAGCGCCGCTGCCCGCTCGCTGTCCGGCTTGCGCGTCAGGCCGCGCAGATGGAACCCGGCGCCCTCGAGCGCCCGCGCGACCGCGCCGCCCTGATTGCCTGTCACTCCGGTGATGAGAATCGTTCGATTGCTTGTCATGGCTGAAACCTCATTTCTTGGTCATGCGAATCGTGCTGAGTCAGTCAGGCCTGTGCCTGGAAGCGCGCCTGGAACAGAGCGGCAAAGGCCGGTCGAACATGGACAAATATCAGCGCCCAAAGCACCGTGACGAAGAGGGCCAGCGGAAGCCCGCTCGGGGCCATCAGAGCATGAAAGGAGAGGATGTTGACGATGACCGGCGCGAGAATGGCAAGCGCCAGGGGCACGTACCGATTCGCCAGAAGAAGCACCGCCACCGATCACCTGAAGCGCGAAGATGAGAGTGAGGTAATGCGAGACAAACAGGGCTCCCATGAACTGTCCCGCGACGCCACTTGGTGGTGGGAGCGGAATGAAGTGCAGGAAACCATTCAGACCGAAGACCAGGAAGATCACTCCTGCCAGGTATCGGGCGATTGTAGATGCGGTTTTCATAAGGGTTCTCCTTTCGGTTGACAATCATTACCATTGACGTCAACTATATTGACGTCAATACATAGGACGGCGTATTCTTTTGGAAGATTCAGGTTATTTATGGCCCAAGGCGCCCAAAAAACGGACCACGTCTGGCTCGTCATGATCAAAGCGATGCACGCCCTTACCCGCTATGCAGCGGCCGGGATTGAAGGTACGGGGCTCGGCAACTCGGATTTTCGGCGTGCTGGAAGTGCTACTCCACAAGGGCCCATTGCCTGTGAATACGATCGGCCCAATTGTTAATCTGACCCCGGGTTCGATCAGTATTGCGGTGGAGCGCCTCGTTGAAAAAGGCCTGGTCAGCCGGGTCGAGAGCGCCGAAGACCGGCGCGTTCGGATGGTTGCACTCACCCCGGCTGGCAAGAACCTGATTATTGCTGCCTTCCAAAAGCACACGGCTCAGATGAGACGAGTATTTTCTGAGCTGAGCGCAGAGGAACTTCGTGACTTCGAAATGGCGCTCAAGAGAATCGGCAAACGCGCTGCCGGTCTGATGGAGAAAGGTTCAGCCGTGTCTCGGGTCGAAGACCCAATGTGAAGTTCTCCAGAGAGCAGCGGATCTTTGAATCGGAACTGGCGAGAACAAGATGCCCGTTCATGACAACCTCCAAGAGGGCGGCCGACAGGGCAGGCGCCTTTGCGCCATCGGCCTGAACGTTCATGACAATTTGCATCGAGACGATCCTTACAGTCACTGAATACCAGGCTGTGCAGTTGGAAAGACTGCGATTGGCTGGACCTGGGAGAGCAGGTACGTTAGATCCGATATCTCCGAAGTATCGAGCCGCTCTACTGCCCCAATGATCCGGCCTCGCAGTTCCTCATCGGCCAATGCCTCTGCCAGCCAGTGGAATTTCTCCACCGTCCGCTCCCAGGACATCGGATTTGTCAGCCCTCCTTCGTAGCCGTTCTGCTCCTTCACAAAGACACGTTGGTCCTTGGTGCGAATCGTGACACGGGCACTGAGCTCATCGGGATAGCGAGCGCTAAAACGCTCGTCAGGGCGAATTTCGACACGCATCAATAAAGCCTGGGCATCTGGAGCCTGAATACGCGCCTCTTCCAGTTGCGCTGGTCCAAGTTGATCGTCGAGTAAGGCAGCCGCGATAAGGTATTTTAGGTTGTAATCGCCCTGCTCTTTGACCTGTGGATGGTCTTTCGAACCGAAGCCGCCACCGCCTGCAAATTCAAAGGCCCCCTGAAAGACGTCGCAGCGCACATTCTGAACGTCGGCTGCTGTGAAACCATTGCGCCTCTTCAGATCCAGCACAGCCAAGAACGGGTTGACCATGAATTAGCGAGCAATATTTCTTCATGACAGTCTGTGTAACGACGTCGAGCGACGGATCCTCCCAATCCACAAAGATTGGCTGGCCGAACATGAACTCCAGTCCGTACGGGCCTTCGAACAATCCTTTTGGACCTGTGAAACCTCGCTTGGCCAACGAGGCAGCGTAGACGGCGCGCATCCCAGTCATTCCGGGCGAGAAGCCCTTCCACTGCGACACCGGTTCGGCATGTACACATGCGAGGGAAATGTTGTCGACGGTCGCGATCGAGATCGCATTGGCGATTTCGCCGGCGGAGAGTCCGAAGAGTTTCCCCGCACCCGCAGCTGCGGAGATCGCGAACTGGGTGGCGTGGTTGAATCCCTTCCCCATTACCGGTACGACAGCGGTGAACCTGCATTGGATTTCGTAGGCTACGGCGAGTGCCAACATGAATTCCTCGCCTGACGACCCTGCCTGTTCGGCCGCTGCAAGGATGGTCCCGAAGTTGTCGCTTGGATGACAAAGACCGCCAATCGCCATGTAGCTATCCAGGAGATCTACATAGCGCACCAGGCTCGAGTTAAAGAGTGCCGCTTGATCCGCTGACGTCTTGCCGCCCCCGATCAACGTGCAGCGGCCGGGAGCTCTATATTCCTCGAACTGTTCGCGCAGCGCTTGGAAGGGAGCACCTCGGAGCCCAGCAATCGCACAACCGAGGCTGTCCAGAATATTGCGCTTGAAGAGTTGCCGAGTGTCGGATCTCAAGTGATCTGGTCGAGCTGACGCGGCAAAGGCTGCGATGCGGTCGACTACTGAGCGCACGTCTACCTCCTGCGGAGTCGGCATGAGTTGCGGCATTCGTTCACCTCAATAGAAGCGGTCTGCTGGTTTGATCGATCTGGATGATTCAGGTGCTCTCTCCAGCGTCTTCACAAAGGCACGTACTAACTCTGCAATCTCGTCTGCCTTCGTATCCAGCGCGAAGTGCCCGGCGTCGAGCAGGACGACCTTCGCATCCGGGACGTCTGCGCGGTAGCGTTCCGGCTCGCCGAGATCAAACGAGAGATCATGCTTACCCCAAATTACGAGGAGCCTTGGCTGCGTCCTCCGCATCCACGCTTGTTCCATCGTGCATGGTTTTGTGGGGCCATGCAAAACGGAATCCTCGCAGAAGCCGGTTCCAATCCATCCGCGCGTCTGCGAAGCACTCGTCAAGTGGAAAGAACAGTCCTCGTATCAACAGCCAGAAGACTGGGTTTTCGCAAGCCGGCATAGCCACGGAAAGCAACCATATTGGGGACAGGCAATTCTGCACAAGTACCTGCGACCCGCAGCTCGGGAACTTGGAATTGAAACACGATTTGGATGGCACACATTCCGGCACACCTACTCAACGCTCTTGAGAAGCGTTGGCACCGAGTTCAAGGTGATGCAGGAACTTCTCCGCCACTCGACCATACGATCGACCCTCGACGTCTACACCCAAGCAATCACACCTGCCAAACAGAATGCGCAGGCTGCGGTCATGTCGCTGGTCTTCTCTTCTCAGTGAAGTCGGGAACGATATGTAAGGATGCCGCGCCACCCGATTTTGGGTGCAAACTGGATGCAAAATGCACCCAAATTGCACCCAATTTCACTGATTTCCATTCGCCAAATCATCCCGTAAGTCTTGTGGAATGTATGGCGGGGACGACGGGGCTTCGAACCCGCGACCTCTGCCGTGACAGCGAACCACAGGTAGGCTCTGATATGTCGGCCTTATATTTACCGATCCAGATCTTCAACTTGTGACAGACCAATTTACTCATCGAACCTCGCTTCACAGGGTTGACCGCTATCTAGTACTTGGTCCAGTCCTCGAGCGGTTGGAAGAAGATCGAGTGCGACTCTCTGTTGGATAGAAAGTCCGTGCATGACTTCCACGCCATGATTCCCAGAGGCACGAGCATCAATGCCAATACGGCGGCTGCTAGGATTCCCGGCCCGGTTTCGATCCAATAGGTCCGAGGCCTTTTATCGACAGGACGCCCGCAGTGAGGACAAACTGATTGTCGCACTCGGATCAATTCAAGCGTCGAAAGTGTCATCGTTACCCTCCTCGCTCTGTTGCGCGCAGGCCTCGCCAGTCTGTAACGCGGCGAATGCCTCTCTTTCGCGTTTGTCGCGGCGGACCTCCAACAACTGCTCGCCTGTCGTGTGTTTTGGTGAGAAGCAATACTGAACGTAGGCCTCGAATAGTGTGTGGTTTGGAATTCGGCGCTTCAGCAGTTTCGGGAGATGGTTTTTGTAGAGAGCGGTCAAAGCTTCTGGAGTAACGCGGTACTCGCTTCGCTTGCCCCGCTTCGCGACCGTCGCCTGGAGCCACCCTTGCTCGATCCAGTAAGACACTTCACTGCGGCGAACATGGAGCGCCTGCGCTAGGGTCTCAAGGGAAAGACAGTCGCAACGGATTTCACGAACGCTGAACTGCCGTCTATGGAGCGCGTTCCGGAGGGCCTTCGGGCTTCTGTTCAGTCGCTTCGCGACTTCCTCCACCGAGTACTTCGTGAGCAGTTCCCGTGCTTCGTCGAGTTCTTCTTGGTGCCAGCGACGGTGATCGACCTCCGCCTTTATGCCGTACTTAATCACGAAGCGCCAGCATTCCTCCTGCGTGCGGCCGGTCTGTCGCTGGAGCCTGCGAACGAGTTGGCAAGTTTGTTTCCTGAAAGCACTCTGGCATGTTCAGCCAGAGCGATCGCTTCCGATCCCCATCTGGGGGCGAATCCTGGTAAGGGGCGAGCGGTTGCCATATGCACCTCGAACAAGGGGGAGCGTGCAAAGGGCGGAAAAAGCCCTATACATATAAGGCTGTGGAAAACGCCAAAAGCGGACGCGGTTCGTGGAAAATTAGCTCGCAATGTGGAAATCGGGGCTGTTTTCGGGTAAAGTGGCGTTACTGACTCGACGCCTGTGCCCGATCAGGTTGTCAATCGGACTTTGCTCATTTGTTTAGTCATGGCCTCCCGTCTCCACTAGACCGCTGCTGGGTTGTGAAGGACTCGCCTGGCTCTTCACAGATCATGCTGGCGGTGCGCGCCGCCGTAGAAAGACAGTGGCCGGACACGCATCGCGCCGCTGCCTATGTGCTCGGCGACGAGACTCTCGCTGCCGAGATCATGGAAGAAGCGATAGAACAAGCTGTCGCCTACCTTGTCGACCATCCGCCTAAGGATCACGAAGAGGTGAGGGCAGTCCTCTCTCGCTTCTGCAAGCTGGAGGTCGGGCGTCGGCGCAAGCAACGTGCACCATTCGTTTTCATTGATTCTTCCGTTGCATCCGAAGCCTCCTCATCCGATTCGCAAATTTCCGCAGTAGACGCAGCGATTGACGCGGAAAGAATCCTTGCAGATGCCCCACCCAAAGTGCGCGAGGCGCTGATGATGCGGTACGGCAGCTCAGAGTCTTGGAGCGACGTGGCGGCCAGAACGGCTACCAGCCCAGAAGCGATACGAAAGAAATGCAAAGGTGTCTCGACCGTATCCGACAAAAATTGGGAATTCCGGGTGCTCCGCAGTAAACTCCGGCAAAGGTACTTCACGCGACCGGGAAGGATTCAGTGGACGAGCGTCAGTCGTTT
>CAWFZI010000010.1:0-39819 GCA_963820295.1 uncultured Acidobacteriaceae bacterium
GTTCGAATCCCCCTCTCTCCGCCAGGAATTTCCGCCTTTTAGACCGCATAAATATCAGAGGGCAAACAGCTTGTGTGACGCCTTCGCGTCAGCCTGCTTGCCCTGTTGCTATAAAACGCCGTGCTTGCTTCAGCAGGCTGGCGCGAGCGCTTCCTGCTGCGCCTTCGCCAACTCGGCGAGGATTGCCTGAACGGCGCGCTCTGCGGCTGCCTGCACCACCGTCGACAAGCTCATCGAGATCGATTGCAGCGGGTCAATTGTGATTGCATAGAGCACGATCCTGCGGTCGCCGCCCTGGATATACAGCGCGTCAAGCAGATCCTTCACGCCAATATCGTGTGCGGTCAATGTGGGAGGAAATCGCGGGAGAAGCGCGGCGTCGTGCGCGTCACCGTTCCGATCGGGTTGCCGTCAGCAGAGGCGTCCACGATGATGCGGTCGGCGCTCTCCAAGGGCTCCAGCAGCAGAAAACCTCCGGTGCCGCCGTCCAGACACTCCACGCCTTCAGGCATGGGATGCTGTTCGAGGCTGCGCACCACGGCGACGCCCACGCCCTCATCGCCCATCAGGGTATTGCCCAGACCAAGAATGAGCGTCTTCACGTTACCGGTCATTCTTCTCCCGTTCGAACTTCCATCCCCCGATGATCGAAGAGACTGTGCCGCGCCCTTCGATGTAGTCGTGATAGAAGGCCAGATAGACGTGGACGACAACGAACGTGACAAAGAACCACAGGAACAGATGATGCCAGAACCGCACGCCAAACTCGCCGCCAAGTAAGGGGACCATCCAGGTGAACATGCGGGGCATCCACGAATTGCTCATGCTGGAGTAGAGGGCGAAGCCAGTAACGGTCTGCGCCACGAAGGCGAGAAACGTGAAGAAGTAGATGAGACCGGCGAGAGCATTATGCCCAGTCGAAATGGGACCGTGCAGCTTGGTTTCAAGCACGTCGGCCTTGATGACGTCGACAATTTCCTGGCGCTGCGATCGCTTCAAAGGAAAGAACGCGGCCCAGCTCGAGTACTTGTTGCCAACAAAGCCCCAGTAAAGACGCGCCAGAAAGTTGAACACGTACACGAAGGCAGAAGCGAAGTGGATGAAGCGAACCCAGCCGAACCAGTACTGCGTGTAGGCTTCTCCGGCATAGAAGGCACGGACGGGTGCGCCGATCAGATAGCCCGTGACGCACAGCAGCACCAATGCAACGGCATTGATCCAGTGGTAGACGCGTACCGGTAGTTCCCATACGTAGACCCGCCGGTACTCGACCGGTGCATGTGTCACCGGAATATTGCTGTTTGCGCCAATGATCGGAGCACTCATAGCACCTACTCGAACGAAACTTTGTGCAGGTGCCGGCCTTGCGGATCGTAAAGATGCACGGAGCAAGCCAGGCACGGATCAAATGAATGGATGGTGCGGAGAATCTCGACCGGCTGGTCCAGCTTCGCCACGGGTGTTCCTATCAGCGACTCTTCGAAAGCCGACCGTTGCTGTTTCGCGTCCCGTGGTGAACCGTTCCATGTGGTCGGGACAACGAGCTGGTAGTTCTCAATCGCGCCGTTGTGGATCTTGATCCAGTGCGCGAGTGAGCCGCGGGGCGCTTCCACCAGTCCGACGCCTTCCGCATCCGCCGGCCAGCTCTTCGGCTCCCACCGTTCGCCGTTGAACGTTGAAACTTCGTGACTCTTCACCCGCTCCATCAGGCGGGCATAGAAGTCCTTGAGCCAGATCATGCCCAGAGCGGCATCCAGGCCTCGCGCAGCCGTGCGGCCCAGCGTGCTGAACAGTGCATCTACCGGAACACCGAGCTTTCCAAGCGTTTGCCCCACCAGCTCCTTCACATCGGCGTGGCCCGCGGCGTAAGAGACAAGCAGACGCGCCAGCGGACCCACCTCCATCGGATTCTCTTTCCACCGCGGCGTCTTCAGGAACGAGTACTTCTCGAATCCTTCCAGCGATTCAAACGGAGGCTTGGGCCCTGAATAGTTGATCTTGGTTTCGCCCGCCCACGGGTGCAGACCCGCATGGTCGCCACCGTCGTAGCTGTACCAGGAGTGCGCGATGTACTCCTTGATCTCCTGGCTGTCGCGCGGATTCACTTCGTGCACTGTGCTCAGGTCGCGATTGAGAACCGCGCCGCGCGCGTACTTGAACGACTGGATCTGGCCATAGCCCTGAGTCGGAAATTCTCCGTAACTCATGTAGTTCTTCAGGCCGCCGCCATACTTTGCCCAATCCTTGTAAAACGACGCCACCGCGAGCAAATCAGGAATGTAGACCTCGTTGACGAACTCGTCCGCTTCCGCAATCAGCTGCGCCACAAGGTTCAGGCGCTCGGAGTTAATCGCCGCTGGCTCATCGGTATCAATCGAGCACGGTACGCCGCCCACAAGATAATTCGGATGCGGGTTCTTTCCGCCGAAGATGGCGTGAATCTTGACGATATTCTTCTGCCACTCGAGCGCGTCGAGGTAATGCGCAACGCCGATCAGGTTCACTTCGGGCGGAAGCTTGTACGCCGGATGCCCCCAGTAGCCATTGGCGAAGATGCCCAGTCCGCTCTCGGCGAACCGCTTGATTTTTTCCTGGACCGAGGCAAAGTAGGCAGGCGTGTTCTTGTCCCACCGAGAGAATGACCCAGCCAGCTCCGCCGCTTTCTTCGGATCGGCCTTGAGCGCGTTCACGATGTCGACCCAATCCAGCGCGTGCAGATGATAGAAGTGCACCACGTGGTCGTGTACGTAGAGCGTGGCCATCATGATGTTGCGGATAATCTCTGCCGTGGGTGGAACGGAGATACCGATTGCGTCTTCGACAGCACGCACGCTGGCGAGAGCATGCACGGTAGTGCAGACGCCGCACACACGCTCGGTAATGGCCCAGGCATCGCGCGGATCGCGGCCGATTAAAATCTTCTCCAGCCCGCGAATCATGGTGCCTGCGCTGTAGGCGTCAGTAATCACGCCGTTCTCCACCACCGCTTCAATGCGCAGGTGGCCTTCAATCCGTGTCACTGGATCGACAACGATACGCGTCGCCATACTCTTTACGACTCCTTCTGATCTTCAGCGTGGACTTCCGCAATAACCTGTTTCTTGCGCACGTTGGTTACGACCGCATGGGCGGCAACGCCAACCAGTGTGGTAAGGCCGACCGCCGCGCCAATGGTGTCCGCGGTGCTCTCAATGCCGAAGCCGGGCACCGAAGGCAGGTGCTGGTAAAGTGGTCCGTTATCCCAGAAACCTTCTTCGCTGCAGCCGATGCATCCGTGTCCCGACTGGATCGGATAGCTTGTGCCCTCGTTCCACTTCACCACCGAGCAGGCGTTGTAGGTCACCGGGCCGCGGCAGCCCATTTTGTAGAGGCAATATCCCTTGCGTGCGTTCTCGTCGTCGAACGACTCCACAAAGAGCCCGGCGTCGTAGTTCGCTCGGCGATAGCAGGTATCGTGTACGCGGCGGCCGTAGAATTCCTTTGGTCTGCCAAGGCTGTCGAGTGCTGGAATCTGGCCGAGCACCAACAGATGCGTCGCCACCGCCATCATCACGTCGGCGATGGGCGGGCACCCGGGTACATTGATCACTGGCTTGTCCACGAGCTTGTGGATCGGTGTCGCACCCGTGGGATTCGGCTTGGCGGCCTGCACGCATCCATTCGACGCACAACTGCCCCAGGCCACAACCGCCGCTGCGTCCTTCACCACCGTCTGCAGGATCGATTCGGCTGTCTTGCCGCCAATCATGCAGTACACGCCACCATCCGCCAGGGGAACCGCGCCTTCAACCAGCACGATGTACTTGCCCTTGTTGTTCTGGATGGTGTCATTGAGGCTCTTCTCAGCCTGAAAGCCGGAAGCGGCCATCAGCGTCTCGGTGTAATTGAGCGACAGCACGTCGAGCAGCGCGTCGACCACGATCGGATGCGATGCCCGGATGAAGGACTCGCTGCAGCAGGTGCATTCCTGGAAATGCATCCACACAACCGCGGGCTTCTCCTTCTTCTCGAAGGCAGAAACCACCTCGGCCACGCCGGTTTTGCCAAAGCCCGCTGCCATGGCCGCCGCCGTGCAGAACTGCAAGAAATCCCTGCGGCTATAGCCCTTCTGCTCCATCGAGCGCCAAATCGACTGCCCCATACCTTACCTCGCCTGTCCGCTTGCGCCGGCCCTCATGGGTCGGCCGGAACTGTCGCAGGAAAGTATCTTGCTCAAAACACCCTCTCGGCTGCCTTGGAGTCTCTCCAGCGACGTCGGTGAGCTTAGCCAGAAGGAATCACACTAATCTGTGAGGCCCATCACAAGTGATTCGAAGCGTGGGGGAAAAGCCTTTGACCCGGCGCGGCAAAAGCGGCCTCGCGTTTCTACTCGATCAAAAAGAAGTGCGCACTGGGCATTTTGATCGCTCATCGCCAAGCGACAGAGCTCGAGAGAGGTTTTGTTGATAAGGGTGCACTCCTTTTTGACCGCACGTCTATCAATATCAAGAGGCAGGCAACCACAAATCCGGTATTGTTTCCTGATAAATCGATATAACTCCTCTATCTTCTGCGTCGGCCTGCTGCGTGCGAAATTCGCCCGGTGCGGAGTGGTTACGACTTTCCACATTTCGGAGTTGCTCGAGTGATTTTCATCACTCCACGGCACAAATCGCCTGCTATGCTGGCGCAAATTCATTCCTAAATTCTCAAGATCCTGAGCGGGGAGACGCACGGAGTCTCCGTTCGCTGTTCAGGACGGAAGCGTCTTCGTGAAGCCCTTTTTTTCCGTGACCCTTGCGCTGCTCGCAGGTGCGGCGCCCGCCCTCGCCAATGTAACCGTCAACAGCCCAGGTCAGAACGCCAAGGTAGTTTCGCCGTTCTGGCTCTCGGCAAATGCCAGTCCCTGCTCCTCCCAGCCCATCGCCGCCATGGGGTACTCGTTCGACGACAACCCGAACACCACCATCGTCAACGGGGCCTCCATCAGCACCACCATCGGCTTCGCCACGGGTGCGCACGTCCTTCATATCAAGTCCTGGGGTAACCATGGAGCGTCGTGCGTCTCCTCGATCACGCTCACCGTCGTGCCCCCGCCTACTTCGATGGTTCCGTGGTATGGCATCAAGGCAGGGGGAATCCAAACGCTCGGCAATTGGGAGGCTGTTCGCGATGTCGCGACGGGAAACGGCTGGGCCTCGGGCCAGATGGGCGTCGTCAATGCGCCCTCGCTCACCGGCTATGCGCGGGAGTTCGCAACCAGTTTCTCCAACTACAGCGGTATGCGGTACGACGTCACCTTTGGCATCGATCCTTGGGCACAGAACTTTCTCTATGACGCCTGGGTGAACTTCGTCAATCCGTCCGGCGGCATTGCCAATCTCGAAATGGATATGAACCAGGTGATGCCCAATGGCCAAACCGTCATCTACGGTTTCCAGTGCGATGGCTACTCCAACACGTGGGATTACACCCTCAATGCCGGCACGCCGCAAAACTACTCCGATATCTGGCGGCATTCCTATGCAAGGTGCAACCCGCGCGAGTGGTCTACCAACGCCTGGCATCACATTCAGATCAGCTACTCGCGGGATACCTCCGGCAACGTCACATATAAATCGGTCTGGCTCGATAACATCGAGCAGGACATCTATATAACAGTCCCCTCTTCGTTTGCTCTGGGCTGGGGGCCAACTCTTCTGACCAATTTCCAGATTGACGGGCTCGGCGCCAGCGGATCGGCCAAAGTCTACCTGGATAACCTGACTATTTATCGCTGGTAACTCCGCAATAGATCCTGGAAAAAGCGCCTGCAAAGCTCGATATCGACTTTGCAGGCGTTCTGCATTTGCGGAGCTCAGGCCCCCTCGGGGAGCACCTTCGGCACGTCGATCCCCAGTGCGGTCGCCAGGTCGTGCTGGTGCTCCTGCTCCTGGGTAAGAATTCTGCGGAGCTGCTCGGCCAGGGCATAATGCCCCAGCGCCTCAGCCTGCTTCACGCGCGAACGGTAATTCAAAATCGTCTGCGTCTCATTGTCGAGATCGAAGCGCAGCATCTCTTCGGGCTTCTTTGAGAGCTTCACTTCTTTCGGAGTTGCCGTAGGCATGCCGCCCAGATAATCGATCTGATCGGCCAGGATGAGCGCGTGCTGCAGCTCTTCGGCGGCGTGCAGTTTCAATTCGCCGGCAATCTGCATCCACTGAGCCCCGCTCAGCACGTTGCTATAGACGGTATAGGCGATAATCGCCTGATATTCACGGGCTAGATCTTCATTCAGCGCGTTGATCAGTTCCTGTACAGGCTTGTCTTGCGCGTTCTGCTTAGGCATGTTTCCCATCCCTCTCATGCGACGGCCTTGTAACACCATCAACATGGGGTGAGATGCAGGAACATCTTGCTCCGTTGGACACCCGGCCCAAAGGCTAAGACTTCGCAGCCTCCGCTTCAGCCAGCCAGCCTCTGCGCAGCATTTCCTGGGGAATGCTCGACATGTAGGGCTTGATATCCAGAACGGGCGTCCCATCCAGCATGTCAACGCCTCGCACGTGCAGCGCAGCCCCCTCGCGGCGCAAAAGCTCGACTACCGTCAGGGCAATAGGATTCGGTCGTCGCGGCGAGCGCGTGGCGAAGACGCCGTGCTCGCGATGGTCGACGGGGGCGGTGCCGACGAGTTCAAACCCTTCTGACCGATCAAAAAACCACATGACAAACAGATGAGAGAAACCCTCAATGTCCTTCAATCCCACCGCGAACTCCGGCAGAATCTCGATAACTCCCTCAGCATCGTGCTTGGCGCCAAAGCCCTTGGGGATTGCGGCCGTTTCTTTATAGGGGCTTCGGATCGATCCAATCGAGCGCGGTGTGAACATTCGTTGTGCCTCCGGTTTCATCCTACGACCTGGATCGGTTGTCTTCCTCGCGTGGGACGCCAAAAGCAAATGGCCCATGCAGCGTCGCATGGGCCATTGCCTTCGGTAAGGTTCAGTAAATGATCTTCAAAGCGAACTGGAAGATACGCGGCTCAAAGGTGCTGGTGATCTGCCCGCCGCTGGTTGGGCTTCCTGTAATCGTCGACACCGGCACAGAGCCGCCGACGGAGGATGTTGCCGTTGTGGTGCCTTGCGACCCGCTGACGTTGCCCGGCAGGAAGAAGTTGGTGTGGTTGAATAGGTTGTAAACCTCGGTCCTGAACTCTACCTTCAGGCTCTCGATCGGCGTATTGAACTTCTTATTGATATCCAGATCGGTCTCGTTGAATATCGGCGACCGGCCCGGGTTGCGCGACGCTGTTCCGAAGGGGCTGAGAAGATTGCCTGCCGCATCCTTAATCGGGGGCACCACGAAGGCGCTGTAATTGATGTAGTTCACATACCCTGTATTCGCCGAACGATTCTTTGTGCCCTGCGTAACTTTCTTGCCGGAGACAAAGTCGGGGCGGTACTCATTTGCGCCGCGATACGTCGCTCCGATCTGCGGCGACACCTGCTGTGCGGTGTTGGGCGTGTAGGTCAGGTTGAAGGGCGTTCCAGACTGCGCTGTGTTGATTGCGCTCAGCTGCCAGCCGCCGATGATGGTGTCCAGGAATCCGTTTGCTCCTGAAGCAAAGCTGCGTCCATGGCCAAACGGCAGGTCGTAGATCAGGCTGGTCACGTTCGCGAGCGGCAGGTTGTAATCCGATTGCGCGTAGTCGGCCTTGATGTTGTTCGCATCTTGCGGGCTCGGCGTATTGCCCTCGAGCGAGGCCGATGCATTGTCGAGCGCATGTTCCCATGTGAACGAGTTCAGCAGCGTGAGGCCTGCCACAAAGCGCTGTTCGTAGCGAACCTGGAGCGCGTTGTAGTTCGAGTAGAACTCGTTGAGGCCCTCGGTGATGTCGCTCGGCCAGTTGGAATAGGGTCGCGCAAATCCAAGCGAAGGGTTCTTCTGGTTTCCGTTTAGGAATCCCTGCAACTTGAGCCCGTGATTGCCCACATAGGCGACGTCTAGCAGCGTGTTCTTCGCGAGCTGCTTTTGTACGCTCAAGAAGTAGCTCTCGACGTAGCTGTCGCGGGTGTTCTTGGGGACCCATGTGATGTTGTCCGTCGCAGGGTTAAACGATGTCACCAATCCGCTTGGGAACCCCTGGTCGGCCGTGGCGTAGCAGCTGGGCGTGGTCTTGTTGACGGCAATAATCTGAGCTGGCAGCGGGCTTGAGCAGTGGTTCGTCGTGCTGGGCGCGATCTGCGTGACCGCTGCAAACTGTGCCTGCGGCGCGTTGATAGCAAGAATATTGCCCGATCCGGCACGCGTGTAATGAACGTACCCGGTACCGAAGCCGCCTCGAATCGACAGATTCGGCATGGGCGCAAAAGCGAAACCAATGCGCGGCGAAAAATCGTTCAGATCTGGATTCATCAGCGTACTGCCATAGACTCCGCCTTTGTTCACCGGCGTAATACCGTTGCCCGCCACCGCACCCGGGGTAATGGTCAGCACCGTCTGCGACACAGGATCGAAGTTCGAAATATTGTTCTTCCAATCGGAGTAAGGCGAGCCGTACTCCCAGCGCAGGCCGAGGTTCAGCGTCAGATTGGGAAGAATCTTCCAGTCGTCCTGTGCATATGCGCTGTCGAGCGACTGACGAAGATGGACTACAAAATAGTTTGCCAGCTGATACGAACTAGTCGCGCCGAAAAGAAAATCTGCCCAGTAGTTGTCGGCCACTTTGGTTGAAGTGGTCGCGCTATACCCGCCGCTATAGGACCACGCACCATACAGAGGATTGTTGTCGTTGACTGCCATCCAGATGTGTTCGTACTCGTATCCGAACTTCAGTGAATGCTTGCCCTTGACCCATGTGAAGTTCACCTTGGGATCGAGCAGGGCCGGATCTTGCCATTGCGGGTTCGTGCTTTGGCGTCCGAACGTCGTGAAGTTGCTGATGGAGACTTGCGGCAAGCCGCCCGCGATTCCAGCGGGTACGGTTTGAAGGCCAGGAATTGCAAAAGCATTCTGACCGATCGATAAAGTGAATTTTCCGGCCTTGGTCCGCGACAACCCGAGACGTGCATCCAACACCTTGTTTGCTCCGAAAAGGTGGGTGTAGCCAAGCGCGACCTGCTGATCGAGTACTCGGATTGTTCCGTTCGCAGTACTGTCGAGGGGAAGGGGAATGACCGGATAGTTCACGCCCGTTTCCTTTCGATCGCTGATACGGAGGAACCATGAGGAGATGGGCGACTGCTGATAATCCAGCCGAAGATCGCCCTTGTCTGAGTTATCCGTAAACGGAACTTCTTTCGCATAGTCGTTGGAGTTAAGCCCCGTCGTGCCCACGCCCGACACCGGCAGAGTGCTCATGAAAGGCTTGTAGTAGTTGAGGATTTGTGCCGAGAGCGGATTGATGGCCGACGCCGGGATTGCGGTCCCTTTCGGGTAGACGGTCCCTGTAACCGGGTTCTTGACATCCACAACCAAGATTCCGTTGATCTCGTTCTGCGTCGGCAGCGTATACACATAAAGCGGCTTCAGCGTCTGACGAAATCCCTCATAGTCCAGGAAAAAGAAGAGCTTGTCCTTCAGGATGGGGCCGCCAAAGTTCATTCCGAACTGGTTACGATTGAAGCCCGGCTTCTGAAATGGAACAGCGGTCCCAGTGCTTCCGACGAGCGTCGGCTTAAAGAAGCCGGCGGCATTCAGATCGGTGTTGCGCAGGAACTCATACAGCGTGCCGTGGAAGCTGTTGGTGCCACCGCGCGAGGCCACGTTCACCGTGGCACCAGATGACCTGCCATATTCCGCGCTCTCGTTATTCGTCACCACGTTGAAATCGGCAACTGAATCGGGCGCGATCGCGATGATCTGATTGTCAAAACCCTGGTTGCTCTCGCCGTAGGCGTTGTTATCCATGCCATCCAGCAGGAAGTTATTGAACATGCTGCGCTGGCCATTCACGTTGTAGGCGCCAGCACGAACCAGGCTGCTGATTGAACTGGTTGTCGCTGCCGAAGGAGCCTGGCGCGACCCGGTGACGAGGCCCAGTAAGTCAGAGAAGTTGCGGCTCACGAGCGGAAGCGCTTCCGTTTGATATCCCGAGATCGACTGCCCGCGCTCACTGCTTGCGGTTTCAATCTGGAGGGCCACATCGCTCACTTCTACGGTCGTGGCGTTGGCTTGTCCTATATTCAAGGTCAGGTCGATGCGCTGGCGCGCTCCGACTGAAATCGAGATGTTCTTTGCCTGGGTCGACGCAAATCCCGGCGCCTCAGCCTGAATCGTGTAAACGCCCACGCGCAGCGACGGAACCGAATAATCGCCCGTACCGCTGGTGGTGGTCTTTGTGACGATCCCCGTACTCACGTTGGTTACGGTAATTGCCGCGTTGCTCACGACCGCCCCAGACGCGTCGCGAATAGTGCCGATCAGGCTACCATCCTCGTACTGCGCGCTGGCTTTTGTACCACCAATTGCGATCAACAGGCCAAAAATGAGGACAACAAAGCGAACGATCTGGTTCTTAATCATGCAGTGAGCGTAAAGACCATCTTTCAATAGTCCATGAACCCACGATGAACGCCCTATGAATCGGAGTCGCGGAAGCGTTGCATTCCGCACTTTTTCCACCGCATGCGATCACCAGCAATTTTTGATCAGCGTGTCCACGGCGAATCCTCCGTTCGGATCGCGGGTCGCACTGATCGCCACCCGCGGCGACACCTGGTACTGCCCCTGGATCGTCTGGCTCTGCGTTGACGCCACATTCGTCGAAAATGTGACGAACAGATTGCCGGTCACACGTTGCTGAATCGTAATGTTTGCGCCCGCCGGTCCCTGTGCATTGCTGCCCGCAAGTACCGGATTGATCGATAGCTGTGAAATCCCGGCGATCTTCGATACGCGGCTCGTCACCTGGCTCGAGACCTGCGAAGCCACCAGCGACTCCGCCGTTTGATTGGTGCTGGTGTTACTGCCCGCAACTGCCGACGCCTCTGTCGTCTGCCCAAATGCGAGCAGATTGATAATGTCGGCCTGCGGCAATGCCGGATCCGAGGAGTATTGCGTCTTCAGCTGGCTCGTCGGTCCCTCGAACCGCAAATTGATGTTGTACTGCTGAATCGTCGTCGTCAGGTTCATATTCACCACCGGCTGCGTCTCCGATGGATTGATGAACTGCACCGTCCCCCCGGCCAGGACAAAGCGAGTGCCGTTCAAAATAACGTCGCCGCCGTTCAGGTTCACCCGCCCCAGAATCACCGGGTCGCTCACCGTGCCACGCAGCTGCAGATTGGCGTCTCCCCCAATGCTCACTGTTCGGCTCACCAGGTTGACACTGCCCGTCGAGTGCACCGCGACATTCAACGCCACATTCTGAGCAAAGCCCTGCGACGGCGTCTGAATCGACCCACCGCTAAACTGCCCGATAAAACTGTTCAGGTCGAAAGCCGGCGTGAATGACAAATCCGAAATATTCACCGTTCCGCCGAGCAGCGCGCGCTCGGTGGTTCCCGTCAGCCGCAGATACGCATCTGCCGTCTCCCGCATTCCCTGCGGATAGAGAGCGCGAATTCCCTTCGCAGCAAGTCCGAGGTCAAATTGAATTCCTGGCCGATAGGCAACGCCGCCTTGCGCCGTCACGGATCCACCTCCGATTGTGCCCTGAAATTTCTCAACGTTGATTCGATCGGTCGTGAGAGTCAACACTCCGTTCCCATGCTGCAGGCCAACCGGCAGGTCGGGCGAAGCGAAATTCGCATCGACAATGTCGACTTCTCCGCCGAGATTCGCTCCGCGCACAACTCCCTCGGAATCGATATTGAACTTCACCTGCCCCGAGCTGCGAATGTCCGGATTGAACAGCTGCGCCAGTTGGAGGTTCACCGTTCCCTGGATTTTCAAACTCATCGGCGCATTCGCTGATGCCAGAACCGATCCCTGGAATCGCAGATCCGTGTCCGTTCCTTGAATCGATGCGGGCTGCAGATGAATCACGCCGTTCTGGTAGTCCACATGGATGGGCGATGGCGCAGCAAGATGGATCGTGTTGTTGTAAGCGGCATTCAATACAGGAATAGTGACATGCGCCTCAATCAGGTTCCGCTTCTTCAACGGGCCCCTCAGGGTGGCATGCACTTCGGTCTCTCCCGTGATCTGGCCAGCTTGCTCGGGCGCATACGTCGCAAGCACCGTCTGCAGCGGAATTTTCTGCGTATCCAGCGACGCATCTGTCATGTAGTCGCCTGTTAAATTCACTCGCGCCTTCGCCTGGATCGAAGTGCCCACCGCGGACGAACCAAGAGAGGCAAGCGCCACATGGTCGGCAACATTCATCTGCAGGTGAATGCCGGACAGATTCTGCTTCTGAATCGTCAACTTCGGAATCTGCACCGTTGCTTCCATTTGAGGATTTTCAAAAGTGCCTTGCCCGGTCGCGTGCAGCGTCAACACCCCCGTCGCATCAATGTTTCGCGCCTTCAGGCCATGCAGCTGTTCAAGATGAATGCCGGTAGACGTGAGCGAAGCCGTATAGCTCTTCTCTTTGGGCCGCACGCTGACATTTCCGTTTACAGATCCGGCCGGCAAATGTACCGCGACAACAGCGTGCGCCTCGTTTCCCGTGCCCTCGAGGTTCACCTCCGCCAGCTGAAACGGCTCCTCGTAGGCAACTCCATTCGAGAGCGTAATTGTGCCGTTTCCCTCTGGATTCATCGCCGATCCATGGACATGGAGATTAGCGTTCAGAGTTCCGGAAACCGGGATAGCCTGCCGGGTCAGCTTCTCGACATCGGCAACATTGATCTGGCTCGCTTGCACGTCAGCCTGAATCGGGTTGCTGTTCGTAAACGCCCATTGCGCCAGGCCCGCGCCGGCGTTCAACGTAATGCGCCCTCGCGATGCAGGCTCCAGATCGGCATGCAGCAGCCTTATCTGCGATGGACTCGCCTCCACCCCTGTCCGCACAATCTTCCAGTCGGTGCCATTCAGGTGCAGGCCTTCCGCCGACAATTCGCCGGTCAGGTGCGGCGCTTTGGTGCTACCGCGCACGTTGCCCAGGAATGTCGCCTTGCCCGCCAGGTCCAGTGTCTGCAGCGACTGCCCCGGCACTGGTTTACGAAACAGGTCCACGATGGTTGCCACTTCTCGAAGGTCGTTCGCCTTCAAATTCACAGCGAGGCTCGATCGGTTTGCAATCGTCCCGTTCAATGTGAGGTTTGTTTGTGGCGTGCGAAGAAAACTATTCTCGAGCGAAGCCTGGCTGCTCTTGCCGGAGTACGTTGCATGAATCGCGCCCGTGATAGGAATCGTGGACGGCATCGGCTGATTGGCTGCAGATTCTACACGCGCACGCAGGCTCGCCGCCGCCCGGTTTGTAACGCGCCCGTCGATCGTCGCATCCACGCGCGCTGTCAAGTCGTCGAGGGTCTTACCCCACGACGCCGTGGCGTTAGAATTCAGGCTCCCTGCCAGGGTTATATTCGCTTCCGTAGTTGCGCGCCCCAGCGCCTGCCGCAGCGCCGCAAGCGAAACGCCCCGCACATCGGCCGCAAGACTCGATTGGGTGTCCGCGCCAAGATTCCGCATCGCTCCATGAGCCGTGATGCGGCCGCCTAGAACATTGGCTCGAAGGTCCTGCAAAATCACACTTCCTTGCGCCAGTGTGTAGTGCCCGGCTAGATGGTCAAGGCTGGTGGCGAAGCTTGAGGTCTTCAGACCAAGCTGTTGGCTCGCGAGGCTTCCATCCACGCGCAGTGCCTGCAAAAGGGTTTTGTTTGTCGCTGCCCGGTAGTCCAAGGTTCCAGCTGTCCGTAACATCCCTGTCGGTACCGACGCGCTTTTCAAAACCTGACCGACCTGCGCCCCATCGAGACTGAGGTCGTACTTGGCCTCTATAACAGGGTCGTTGTAGTTGTTCAGCGTGCCAGATAGCGATGCCGACGATGCCCCGCTGGAGATCTTTGCATCGGTAATCGCGAAGCTGCTCGGCGTGGCATTGAAATGCGCATCGAAATTGTGAACCAGCGGACGAAGATCTCCGTATTCCACTCGCCCATTCGCATACGACAGGCTCCCCGAGTATTTCTGCTGCAGGCTATTGAACGACCCCTGATACTCAAAATCGTGAAGGTCCGCCGCGAGCGCTTGCGGCTTGTTGTTGTAAATCACCTCGCCGTGATTGAGCACGGCATGACGGATGCCAAGATCGAACACAGTCCTATTGCTGCCGGAACTGCTTCCGCTCTTCAGCGTGGGCAGATTTGAAACGCCATTCTTATCGACGAGTATCTGCACCACGGGTCGATCGATCTCGATTGAGCGGAAATACCATTTCCTTCGCAGCACTGAGGTGATCCCGATACCTGCATTGATATGCTGCACCTGCAGCAACGGCGGATTCGCATAGGGGCTTGCCCCGTGAATCGTGGCCCCATACAGGTCGACACTCAGCGTCGACAAGTGCAACGCAAACTCCTGCAGTTCCACCTGCACTCCCAGGGCATTGCTCGCTTGCTTTTCCAATGTCACGCGAAGATAGCGATGAAATGCGGGAGTGTTCAGCAACACGAGCCCAACGATCGCTCCAGCCAGAATCGGCAGAACAACGGCCGCCGCGACGCAAACAGCGATGCGTAGAACCCGACGCGGTTCTTTCGTCGTTGAAGGCGCAGGCTCCCGAAGCTCAGGACCTTTCCGAGGGTCGGATGGGTCTTGAAAATCGGAACGCAGCTTCGGAATGCCCATCGCCTACCTCCACTAAAACGCTTGCCCGATGCTGATGAAATACTGGGTCGCTTTCACGCCTGCGATCGGATTGAGATTGCGCCCGATATCCACGCGCACAGGCCCCACGGGCGTCGAGTACCTGAAGCCCAACCCGACATTGTTTGAGTACAGAGACGTGAACTTATGGAATCCGACATCCGGAAAGACATTCCCGCCGTCGTAAAAGGGAACAATGCTCAACCCCTTCTTCAGTGGAAGCGGAATGCGTGCCTCCGCGTTAAGAATCAGAAGCTCGTTGCCGCCGCTGGGCACCTGAATCTCCGGGCACGGGGAACTCTGCCCACTGCTGCAGACCTCCACCTGGCGCTGTGGTCCAGCACCATCCAACGGAAACCCGCGCAATGAATTGCCGCCACCCGTAAAAAATGCTTCGCTCAAAGGCACACGACTGTTGGCAAACTGTTGCGCGAGCCCAACCCGCAAGCTGTTCGCCCACACGATCCCGTGAATCTTCTGCTTGTAGTAAGCAACCTGACCGGTGAGCTTCGCGAAATTTACGCTCGACCCCAGCCTGGTCGCGTTCAAGTCGGTTTCGACCGAGCCCAGCATCCCGCTGTGTTCATCGAGGACGTTGTCCCGCGTGTCGCGCGTAAAATTCGCTGCCACCGTTGACAGCCGCACGTTCTGGTCCGCGGTCGGCACCAATGCCGGAATTAAAATGCGCGTCAGTCCTGTGTGACTGAAGCTGTAGCGGAAGAACACGGTATTCTTCTTCTCCGCATCGACAAAACGCTGGAGCTGAAAACTGCCCACTTCCTGCTGTGACGAGAAAATCGGATTCTCTTCGTTCCGCTCTGCTGAGAAAGAGGTGGTCGCCCTCCAATGCGACCAGCGAAAGTTTGGGTCGATGTAGTAGAAAGCGCCTCGCTGATCCAGCCTCCCGGCAAATGCGGTCAGCGAAATCGACTCCCCTTTGCCACGGAAATTATTCCGCGTGTACTGCGCTGTACCGCGTGGCCCATAAAACGTGACCTGGCTTGCCTTGAAGCTCGACGGCAGCCCCACAGGCGGCAGATTCGGCAGCGCTACCGTTCCGCTTGGAATGCTGCCTCCGCGATTAATCACTTCAAACCCGAACCCGTAAGTAAACTCGTTCTTTTTCGCCTCGTGCACCTTCACCAGCACGTCTTCTTTGGTCTGCGTCGAGATATCTCGCTTCGGATCGGCCTCGGCCCAATCGAAGGTCCCCGGCAGGTCGTATAACCGGCTCCCGGCGGTCAACAAATCGGTTTCCGTCAGAGGCTCTCCTGGTTTGAGCGCCGCCACCTCCCGATTGATCAGTCGTTGCCGCGTGTCCACGCGCCCCAGCGTCAACACCTCGCCTGTATCGACCTTCGGCCCTTCGTAGATGCGATAGACAACGTTGATACGATGCGGCTCGCTCTTCGATACCGCCCTTGCAGTCTCTCGAAAACTCGCGTTCAAATACCCAGCCTGCAAATAGTGCGCAACAATATTGCTGCGATCTTCCTTCACAAGCATCTGCGAATATGGCTTTCCCTCCGCCAGCTTCAGCCCCTGGGGCGCAAATTGCGCTTGGGGAAATGTATCTGCGCCTTCAATCGTCAGCGCGTTCACCACATCGCGCGGCCCCTCCGTCACACGAAATGAGACTCGGATGTCTCCTCCGTTGTTAATCACCGAGGGAACGACAGCTGCATCGCTAAACCCCTCGGAAGCGTACACCGCCTTCAGATTCTTCACACTGCTCCGCACCAGCTGGTCGCTGAACTTTCCCGACGCTAGAAAATGCTTTTTCTCAACCGCAATCTGCGGCCTGAGTTGAGACGACGGCATATGCGCATTCCCGGCAAGGTTCACCGAAGTCACTTTGTGCTTCTTTTCCTTCGCGATCCGGTACGTAACGATGTCGCCCCTCGGGCCGGTCGTCAATTTCGATTCCACCTTCACATCGAAATAGCCTTTCGACTGAAAATAGGAGATCAACGCCTGCTGCCCTTCCTGTACCGATTCGTCATCGACGCCGATTCCTTGATACACGGGTAGAATTGACTTCTTCGTCCAACTCCACAAGTGCGCTCCATCGATGTTCACCTGGGTCTTTACCCCAGGGTCCACCGTGAAATGGATATCCGCACGATTCGTATCTGCGTGGTATTCGGCGCCATTCAGTTTCGACTGCGCACCCAGAAATCCCTGCTTCGTCAGGGACGACAGCAAATACTGCTGCGCCTTGTTCATCGTGGAGTGGTGATATGCCTTGCCGGGACGAATCGCGGCGCCACGAATGCGCGCCGGTATCGTTGTCAGCTTGTGCTGCAGCTTCTCCTGCTCACCCGGCGGCGCGCCATCGATCGCGACAGCCCCAAACTTCGCCTTGCGCCCAAGATTCACTCGAAACACAACGTTCGCAAGGCCGTGCGCTCGATCCACCTGAATCTCTGGCTTCACCTCAACTTCGAAGTATCCTTCCTGGCGGAAATACGTCACCAGGTGGTTCAGGCCGCGCGTCAAATCGGTTGAATTGAAGGGCGTTTGAATTGGGTAGTTCGCGATCTGTACCAGTCGCGAATAGGCAAAACGCTCTGCCCCGGGAAACTGGTAGATTCCGAAGTACACCGCCGGCTCCGCAACGAACTCAACTCGAACGCCACTGGCCTCGGGCTGAACCTCGACCCGCACGTCGGTAAATTTGCCTGACGCCTTCAACGCCGCCACGGTCTGGTCGACGTTTTCTTTGGAAAATGGCTTCCCGGCCTCTTGCTTGAAATACGGCTTCAATTGGTCGACGGCCAAATCCGGCCGTCCCGCAACCTCAACAATGGAAACTTTTTGGCCTTCGTAAGAAGAGAGAATCTCGGGTCGCGACAGCTGACCTGCCTGCGCCTGACTCGCAATGGAATTAGCTTGCTGAGCAGCCAACCTTTGGCCCGAACCCCACAGGGCAGCGAAAAGGAACGCAACAATGATCCGACGCGGACTCATGCCTGCATGCGCGGGGTGCACCAGTTTCGCTGGCACATGGAAGGTCAAGGTTCCGCATGTCACCTTGTTTTCAGATGCGACCGCAATCTCGAGGGTTTGATAGCGACGAGCCCGCCATTGTGTTGCGTGCGATCAATTGCAACGCCTCAGCAGGCCCTGCGGTCGCGTACCGCCGCAAGGCGGCGCCGCATCTATCTGCATAGGGGACAATTGCGTCGCGCCCGCACGAGTGCGCAGAGATTAAGAGACCGGCATGCAGAGGATCGGCACCAACTCGTATCCGTCCCCTTACGACTATCCACGTCTCCTGTGGGAGCGCATCAACCGCTCCTCGCTAACCTCGCTTTGGAATCTTCACGGCCTTCGCGTCGGCGTCATTATTCGTCGCACCTGGAGGTCGATGATTGCCGACCGGCTATTCGGCCACGCCGCCGAACTCGGCTTCTACTTCCTCTTCGCTCTCTTTCCAACGCTTTTCTGCGCAGGGTCGCTGCTCGGTCTCGCCGCACGATCTGCCAGCAAGATCTACGATCGCCTTCTCGAGTATCTGGCCCTCGTCATTCCTACGGCGGCATTCGGTACCGTTCTCAAAACCTTTAACGAAACAACCGCCGCCGCAAGCTCTGACAAACTGACACTGGGCACAATCGCTGCCGTTTGGTCTGCATCGGTGGGGGTTTCCGCAATCCAGGACACCCTCAACGCCGTATACGGAATCAGCGAGCGGCGCTCCTATCTTGTTGCGCGCATGCAGGCCATTGCCCTGACCCTGCTGCTGATGGTTATCGGCACCTTGGCTCTTGCTTCTATGTTCGCGGGCGACTTCATGGCCGCCCTAAGTCATCATGTAATCCGCGAGGCAATGCTGGCGTCTGCCTCCGCCAGCCTCTTCCGCGTCATCGCCTGGACCGTGACAACAGCGCTTCTCGCTCTGTCGTTCGCCCTGATCTATTACTGGGCGCCCGCACGGAAGGTCCGGCACTGGCGTTGGCTTTCACCGGGCACTGCCGTGGGGATTATTGGCTGGCTGCTCGCTTCGCTCGGCTTCCGTATCTATCTGCATTTCTTCAACCAATACACCGTGACTTATGGTTCGCTCGGGGCGGTCGTTATCCTGCTCATGTGGTTCTATATCACCGGTCTGATGATCTTGCTGGGCGCGGAGATCAACAGTGAAATCGATGCGGCAGCCGCAGAACAGCTGCGTTCCATACCGCATCGCGCAACCATTGCGACCGGTCCAGGCGACGCCTTCCAAGAGACGCAGGCTACCGAGCAGGACGCCAATCAGAATCGATAGCCCGGCTTCAGTTCGCAGCGGTAAGCCGTCGACTTCTCTCCTTCAGCTCCCTGCCTTGCCGAGCATGTTGCCCAGCTCAGATACAGATCGGGCCCCATGGGAAACACCATTGGCGCCCCATTCATCTCCGCTTCCAGGCTTACGCCTTCCTGCGTAGGCGGTACGGTAAAGTTCAGAGTCCGATCGAAGATGACCGGAAACGAGTGGCGCACATGGGAAGCAATCGTCGTGTGAATCACTTCGGCTTCCAGCAGGAACGTGGCCGTGTCAGACCAGTCCAGCGCCGAAACTTCGATCGTGCGGCCCGGCTGCTCAAATCCCTTGGAGTCGATCCGCGTAAAGGGACATGGCCCCGCGATGCACGAGGCACGCACATTGCGAAATTCATTTCCCTCTCCCGCATCCAGCGTGATCGTTCCCCGGGTGGCCTTCCAGCTTCCATCGGGCGAGCACGGCGCTTGGTGCCGGCACGGAATATTGGCCCGATTCACGACCTGGAATGTCCTGACCGCACTTCCAATATCCTCCTCGGTCTGGAAATTCTCGGTATAGCGCACGCGAATGCTCGTCACCGTCTGCATCGGCTTTCCAGGAATTGTCGTGGAGGCCTTTGTCGTTGGCTCGGGCTCCAGCATGGCGACAAACAGGCGGCGCAGCATGGAGCGGAACTGAACCTTCAGCTCCATATCCAGCGGCTTATAGCCTTCGTGACGAAAGGTAAGATAGAGCGTTTGCCCGGGCCAAATCACCTCGGGGAATTTGACTTTGAAGAAACCCGAAGCATCCGAATACGTTTCAACAGATGTGGTCCCGCGTCGCACCGACACCAGTGCGCCGGAGAGCGGCAGCTCCTTCTCGGTGTCGCTGTCCTTTCGAATGACAGCGCCCTGAAGCGTCATCAAGGTCGAATTCCAGCGTCGAGCCCGCACCACCAGTGCGGTCACGGTGACCAGGGCTAGAACGCCGATAACTGCCAGGACCGCTATCCATCTCCATCGCATGAACGCTTCATCCGTCCGGATGCCATTTTAACGCGTAGTACTCCGCACTCCCGCGACCGTCTCCCGCTTTGGATGCATCAACATCTATAATCGGTATCCGCCACACGGACTTGGCGCCTGCTTTCGCCGGGCCACATCCGCTGGAGAAAGGGGAATACTCATTCGCAAACCAGTCGGCGCGCACACAATTGAGAAATCGCGTCGGAGACTGCTGCGCAATATGGCCGGCCTGTCGCTCGGCCTGCCGGTCGCAGGATCCGCGATGCTTCCCCTCCTCTCCGATTCGGTGGCTGAAGCGCAGGACCTCGAACCTCACGCCAGTCCGGCACCCTCACCGACGCCCACCCCCTTGTCCCCGGAAGACGATCAGTTCCTGAACGACCTCGAACACGCCAATTTCCTTTTCTTCTGGGAACAGGCCAATCCGCAAACTGGGCTCACCAAAGATCGTTGCAATGTCCGTACCAACGACACTTCAGTCGCAGCCAGCATCGCCTCCACCGGCTTCGGACTCACGGCCATTTGCATTGGCGAAAAGCGTGGCTTCGTCTCGCACGCCGATGCGCGCGCGCGCGTGATCGCGGCGCTGTCGTTCATCTGGCACAAGCTGCCCACCCACCGAGGCTTTTTCTTTCATTTCGCCAACATCAATACCGGCGAGCGCATCTGGGATTCCGAGGCCTCTTCCGTCGATACCGCAATGCTGCTCTGCGGCGTGCTCACCTGCCGCCAGCACTTCAAGGATCGCGACATCGACCAGCTTGCCCACGCCATCTTTGATCGCGTCGACTGGACCTGGCTTTCCGAAGATACGACCCTCCTCTCCCATGGTTGGAAACCCGAGCAGGGCTTTATTCCTTCGCGCTGGGATCTCTACAGCGAGCTCATGATGATGTATCTTCTGGGCCTGGGCTCCGCTTCGCACCCCCTCAAGAGCGACGCCTGGTTCGCCTGGAAACGCACGGTTTTCGAGTACGATGGGCTCCGGTACATCGGCTCTTTCGCTCCCCTCTTCGTGCACCAGTATTCCCAGGCATGGTTCGACTTCCGCGGCAAGCGCGATCGCTACGCCGACTACTTCAAGAACTCCATCATCGCCACCGACGTGCACCGCCGCTTCTGCATCGAGCTCAACCCGCAGTTCTCCGATTACAGCAATGCCCTCTGGGGTATCACCGCCTCCGACTCCCAGAAGGGCTACGTTGTCTGGGGTGGACCGCCCGCTATGGGACCAATCGACGGCACCATCGCTCCGGCTGCCGCCGGCGGATCGCTCCCGTTTCTTCCCGGCGCCACCATGCGCGTGCTCCGCACCATCCACGACCACTATCCCAAAGCATGGTGCCGCTACGGTTTTGTTGACGCTTTCAATCCCCTTACGGAGTGGTACGATACCGATGTCGTAGGCATCGATACCGGCATTACCATGCTCATGGCAGAAAATGCGCGAACTGGTTTTGTGTGGGATACTTTTATGAAGAACCCCGAAGCAAAGCGAGGCATGGCCAACGCAGGGTTCAAGCCCTATCAGGCAACACCTTCATCCTGAGCAACTGCTTTCATTCGCTTCATATGCTTCGCGGCGATTCCTTTCGGATACCTCGTGCGAGCTGGCGCCGCAAGTCACTTACGACTCATCGCAAACAACAAACTCGGTCAACCCTGCATCGCAACTAGCAGCGCATAGGAACTAGGACGCCGGCCAAAATCAGAGCGTCGTAAACCTTGGTTCAGGAATCCGGTGCCGTGTGCCCGCAAGCTCTGCTGGCCCGGAAGGGAGCCATGTCCTAAACCATGAACGAGACGCACGTCAGCGGAGAGTCTCGCCCCGAACCTCCTTCTACCGTCGAGGGCCCCGGCAATGCCTGGGGAGATCGCCTGCGCGCGCTCAAGAACGTCCCTCCGGTGCTGCACTTCGTCTGGGAGTCCGGCCCTTCGGTCGTCTTCTGGAACATCGCCATCCGCATCGTTGTCGCCTTCCTCCCCATGGGTATCGGCATCATCGGCCGCTACATCATCGATGGCGTCAATCGCATCCGCTTACACCAGCCTCTGCCAGCCCACTTCTGGTGGCTCGTCGGCGGTGAGATGGCGCTCGCTGTCGTCACCGGCATCCTCTCCCGCTCAGTCGATTACTTCGACAACCTGCTTGCCGACCGTTACACCCATCACGTCAGTGTCGAAGTGATGCGGAAAGCTGCCGCTCTCGACGTGACGGTCTACGAAGACCCCGTCTTCTACGACCGGCTCGAACGCGCGCGCGTCCAGGCTACAGACCGGTTAGCGATGATTCAGCAGATGGGCCGCCTTATCCAGCAGTCCGTCACCGCATTCGCCTTTTCCGCCGTCCTCATCTACTACTCGCCGTTCCTGCTCTTCCTGCTCATCGCCGGCATCATCCCCGCGTTTCTGGGCGAGAGCCACTTCGCGTTCCTTACCTACGCCAAGAACTTCCGCCAGACGCCGATCCGCCGCCAGATGGACTATCTGCGCCAGGTCGGCGGCAGCAAAGAAGCCTCAAAGGAACTCAAGCTCTTCAATCTCAGCGCCTATCTCACGGATCGCTTTTCGGCCCTGTCCCAGCGCATCTACGAAGAGAACGTCGCCCTCAATCGCCGCCGTCTGTTCTGGGGCGGATTGCTTGCGATCCTCGGCCAGCTTGGCTACTACGGCGCATATGGATACAGCATCTATCGCACCATCCAGGGCCAATACAGCATCGGCGATCTCGCCCTGATCACCACCGCCATCATGCAGGCCATGGCTAATATCCAGATGGCCTTCTCTACCGCGTCCGGTGTTGCCGATCAGGCTCTCTTCCTCACTGACCTGCTTGCCTTCTTTGAAATGAAGCCGCGCGTCGAGTCCAAGGTGAACGGCCTCAAGACCCCGCGTCCCATCGTCCATGGCTTCGAGTTCCGCAATGTCTCCTTCGTGTACCCCGGCACCAGCCGCCGCGTCCTCAAGGACTTCAATTTCACCCTGAGCCCCGGCCAGCGTGTTGCCCTCATCGGCGAAAACGGCCAGGGCAAAACCACCATCGTCAAGCTCATTACGCGCCTCTACGACCCCACCGAGGGCGAAATCCTGCTCGATGGAATCGATCTGCGCGAATACGATCTCGACGACTTGCATTCGGAAATCGGTGTCATCTTTCAGGACTTCATGCGCTATGAGATGACGGCTCGCGAAAACATCGCGATCGGACGCGTCGAGGTTCCCCATGCGCCTGAAGAAATTGAATACGCTGCCGAAAAAAGCCTCGCTTCCGGGGTGATCGCCAAACTTGAAGGCAAGTATGACCAGATGCTCGGCCGGCGTTTTGAGACTGGCGTCGATCTCTCCGGAGGCGAGTGGCAAAAGATCGCCCTGGCTCGCGCCTATCTTCGCGATGCCCAGCTGCTCATCCTCGATGAGCCCACCGCCGCCCTCGATGCCCGCAGCGAGCTTGAGGTCTTCGAGCGCTTCGCCGAACTCACCTATGGCAAAATGGCGCTCCTTATCTCGCATCGCTTTTCTACGGTCAGAATGGCCGACCGCATCGTCGTCCTCGAAGCAGGACAGCTCGTTGAAGAGGGAACTCATGCCCAACTCATGGCGCTCGGAGGCCGCTACGCCGCCATGTTTGAAATGCAAGCTGCCAGCTATCGATGAACTACCATGAGTGAAGCCGCTCAAACTTTGGATCCCCATCCGTTGCCCATGGACGACGGCCTCGAGCCAGTGCGTAGCGCTGCTCGCATGGCCGAAGCGTGGGAGGTCGTCCATCACCCCGAAAACAATCGCTCCTTCCCCGCACGCGTCGAGTCTCGGCGCAGCGCTCTCAAACAGTTGGAAGCAAGGCTCGCCCAGTTGCCTGTCTCCGCCTCCGAGGCCGCCAAGCAGGTTCCCTTCCACGCCGAACTCCTCGATCTGCGCGCCAATCCCCGCTCGCTCAGGGCCGCAGTAAGCGCCGTCTCCGATCGCCCCAGCCTCGTGGCCCGCCTGCCCCGGGTTGTCACTGATGAGAAACCAGAACAGCCCCGCGTAGCCGCTATCGCCGAGACCTATCTGCATGCTGTCGACAGCGCCTTTTCGGGTCCGTCGCTTTCCGCTTTCATTCAGACGCTGCAGACCCGCGAACCCCTCACCGTTGAGGAACTCTGGTACATCGCTCCCTTCCTCAAGTTCGCTTTGCTCGAGCTGATCGTCGACGAAGCCCTCAACATCCTTCGATCTCCTGAGTCGGTTTCCAGCTCCAAACTCTCTCTGCGCCTGAAAAGCCTGCGCACCGTCACCAATACCGACTGGGTCTACCTGATTGAGCCGCTCATTATTCTCGATGAGAAACTTCGCCTCGATCCCGCCCAGGCCTACACGCGCATGGACTTCGAATCGCGGGAGCTCTATCGCAAGCGCATCTCCTTCGTTGCCCGCTATTCCGATTGCACCGAAGTGGAAGTCGCCGAAATCGCGCTCAATCTCGCCCGCGAAACCGTCGCCCGTAACGGGGAAGACCCGCGCATGCAGCTCCGCCGACAACACGTCGGCTATTACATCATCGACAAAGGATTTCCGCTGCTCTCCAATCGCATCGGATTTCACCCGCCCATGCTCGATCGCGTGCGGCGCTTCATCAACGAACACGGCGAAGACTTCTATATCACCGGGATCCAGAGCGTCTCTATTCTTCTCATTGCCGCGGTCCTCTTCCCCATTCTTCCCCACTCCTCAGGCTTCATCGGTCTGATCTTTGCTTTCCTCCTCCTGCTGGTTCCCGTCATGCAGGATGCGGTTGACCTGGCCAACAACAGCGTCAGTACCCTCTACGATCCGCAGCCTCTGCCCAAGTTCGACTTCCACGAGGCAATCCCCGATGACTGCACCACACTGGTCGCGGTCCCTTCCTTGCTCCTGAACGAAGAGCAGGTACGCGAGCTCGTCAACGACCTCGAAGTCCGCTTCCTTGCCAACCGCGATCCCCATCTCCACTTCGCCCTGCTGACCGACTTGCCCGATGCCGTCAGCGAACCGCGCGACAAAGATGCACATCCCCTCGTCGAACTCGCCATCCACCTGATCGACGAGCTCAACTTGAAATACACCTCCCCGAAGAACGGGCACTTCCTTCTTCTCCACCGCCATCGGGTGTTCAACCGCCGCCAGGGCGTCTGGATGGGCTGGGAGCGCAAACGCGGCAAGCTTCTCGATCTCAACAAGCTCTTCGCGGGCGAATTCGACGCGTTCCCCATCAAGGCCGGTCCAGCCGATGTTCTCCGCAAGGCTCGCTTCGTGCTCACCCTCGATACCGACACGCAGCTTCCTCGCGGTGTCGCAGCGCGCCTCATCGGCGCCATGGCCCACCCGCTCAACCAGGCCATCATCGATCCCAAGCGCCGCATCGTCACCGAAGGCTATGGCATTCTGCAGCCCCGCATCGGTATCGCCGTGCAATCGGCATCGCGCTCTCGCCTCGCCTCCATCTTCTCCGGCCAAAACGGATTCGACATCTACACCCGCGCCATCTCCGACGCCTACCAGGATCTCTTTGGCGAAGGCATCTTCACCGGCAAGGGCATTTACGAAGTCGCGACCCTGCACGCCGTGCTCGATCGCCGCTTCCCACGCAACGCTCTTCTTAGTCACGACCTGATTGAGGGCGCTTATGCGCGAGCGGGCCAGGTCACCGACGTCGAACTCATCGACGACTACCCCTCGCACTACAGCGCCTACAGCCGGCGCAAACATCGCTGGGTCCGCGGCGACTGGCAGATTGCCCAGTGGATGTTCTCGCACGTTCCCGACGAGTCCGGCAAACTCGGCCCCAATCCCATCTCGTACGTCTCACGCTGGAAGATCTTCGACAATCTGCGCCGCTCGCTTCTCGATCCCGCGCTCCTGATTCTTTTCGTCGCCGGTTGGCTGGGTCTGCCCGGCGGTCCGCTCTACTGGACTCTCGCCATTCTCTTTCTGCTTTTCCTGCCCACCTTCGTCCAGCTTGGATTCGCCTTCGGGCGCAACTTTGCCAGCGAACACAAGCAGACCATGGGCGAGATCTTCTCCGGCTTCGGACACGGCGCGCTCGTCACGCTCCTGAATCTCATCTTCCTTCCGCACCAGATGATGCTTACACTCGATGCCATCATCCGCTCGATGGTCCGGGTCTTCGTCACCGGCCAGCGCCTGCTGGAGTGGGAGACTGCGGCGCAAGCCGAATCGGCCTCCAAGCGCCGCACACCTGTCGATCGTTATCTCCCGCTCTCGTCGCTCGTTACTATCGGCCTCGCCTTACTCGTCTACTTCGTTGCGCCGCGCAAAGACGCCATCTATTTCGCCGCACCCATCCTCATTCTTTGGGGCTGCGCCAACATTGTTACTGCATGGCTGAACAAGCAGCCTCAGGAACAGCAGCAGCGCCTTACCGCCTCCGACCGCGCCTACCTCATCGGGCATGCGCTCCGAATCTGGCGCTACTTCCATCAGTTCGGCGCCGAACGCCACAATTACCTCATCCCCGATAACGTCGAGGAAGAGGGCCTCTTCGAAGCAGCGCGCGTCTCGCCTACCAATCTCGGCCTCCTGCTCAACGCGCGACAGGCTGCATGCGAGCTCGGCTTCATTACCGTTCCAGAATTCGTCAAGCTCACACAAAGCACGCTGGCCACTTTTGCGCGTCTCGAGAAATTTCGCGGTCACCTTTTCAATTGGTACGACACGCAGACGCTGCAGCCCCTCAATGGTCCGTCCTTTGTCTCCTCGGTCGACAGCGGCAACCTGGTTGCCTCGCTCTACACGCTCCGTGCCGGTGCGCTGGACCTCATCGAGCGTCCGCTCTTCACACAGCAGCTTTTCTCAGGCATTCGCGCACACTGGGGCCTGATGCACACGCAGGGCAAGCTGCCTTCGAAGCTCGCTTCGTTCTCAATGCCCGGCGCTTCCGCTCCGCTTGCCGATTCCATCGCCTGGCTCCAGAATGCCGAAGAGGCTCTGGCTGCGGCGACCACTTCGCTCAAGACCCAGTTGCGCAACACATGGTGGTATGCAGAGACAGTTCACCGCATCGTTTCGGCTCGCTCCCTCATCCGTAACTACACGCCATGGATGCTGCCCGAGTTTGAAAAGCTGCGCTCGATTCCCGAACTCGGCATGGCGCGCGCCGCATCGCTCTCGATTGAAGACAGCATCCCCTTCGCCGAAAGCCTCGATGCGCGCCTGGCCAATGCGCAAAACACGCTGGTGCGCGAGCCCGATCTTCTTCCTCTTACCCAGCAGTTGCGCATCCTATTGCCGGCCGCGATCAAAAACCTCCGCACCCTCGTCAGCGGCCTGCAGGCCGTAGCCACTGAAGCAGCGCGTCTCGCCGACGAAACCGAATTCGCTTTTCTCGTCGATCCCAATCGCCAGATCCTCTCCATCGGTTATGAAATGGCGAAGCAGAAGACCCACGAAGCCTGCTACGACATGCTGGCCTCTGAGGCCCGCATCGCGACCTTCCTCGCCGTTGCCCGCGGCGACCTCCACCAGGAGAGCTGGTTCAAGCTGGCTCGCGATTTCGCCCACGCCTACGGCCACTATCTTCTCCTTTCCTGGACCGGCACCATGTTCGAGTACCTGATGCCGTCGCTCTGGATGCGCAGCTTTTCAAACACTCTTATCGCGCGCACCCAGGTCGCATGCGTCGGCGTGCAGCGCGACTACGCCCGCTCCCTTGGCATTCCCTGGGGCATCTCCGAATCCGGCTCCGCGCGCAAAGATGACGCCGGCCACTATCACTATCACGCGTACGGAATCCCCCAGATCGCGCTGTGGTTTGAAGCCACGGCCGGCCCCGTCATCTCGCCCTACTCCACCTTCCTCGCGCTCGGCGTCGATTGCGTCGAAGCCCTCCACAACATGCGCCGTATGGAGGCATCCGGCTGGGTTGGCTCCTACGGCTTCTACGAGTCCGCCGACCACATCGAATCCCTGCGCCGCCCCGCGCTCACCAAGGAATGGATGGCGCATCACCAGGGCATGTCTCTGCTCGCGGTCGTCAATCTCCTTTGCGACAACGTGGTTCAGCGCTGGTTCCATGCCAACCCGCTTGTCCAATCCGCCGAACTTCTGCTCCACGAAATGCCTACCAGCAAAGGCGTCATGAAACGCAGGCTTCAGGAGTTCGCCCCGGTCACTGCATCTACGGCGAGCCAGCCCGCAGCCGCAAACTAAATCGTTTCTCGATCCATTCCTCTGTGGACTTGCCGTTAGCGCGCGTTTGCCTCCCTGGGCAGCCGGCATAGGCTGCATGTTCGAGCAACTTCAATGTGCCGAACCTGTGCCTCGTGTAGTACAACGGTTTACTGAAAACCGCCGCCCACGGCCCTCGCTCTAGAACGGCCGTTCCCCTCGCGTGCAGGAGAAAAATCGCAATGCGCAGGCACATCGCTCCACTGCTCCTTTCCTCGCTTCTATTCGTTGCTCCAGTCACTATCGCTTCCGCGGCATCCGCGAGCAATTCTCTCGGCATCTTCGAAGGACATACGGATGTCGGCAACGTCGTGCCGCCCGGTGCCGTGAACTACAGCGCGGGTACCTACACGGTCTCTGCTGCCGGAGCCAACATCTGGTCCACCACCGACGGATTTCATTTTGTCTGGAAGAAAGTCTCGGGCGATGTCGCTCTTACGGCCGACATCGACTTTCCCGACACCGCGGGAAATCCAAGCCCGCACCGCAAAGCCGTGCTGATGTTTCGGCAGACTCTCGACGCCGATGGCATCTACGCTGACGCAGCGCAGCATGGTTCAGGCATGACAGCTCTGCAGTATCGCCGCGCGCGCGGAGCTACCACGCAGGACATCGAGCTCAACATCGCCGCACCGCATCGCATCCGCCTCGAAAAGCGCGGAGATACCATCACCATGTTCCTGAGCACGGGCAGCGAACCCCTTCATCCGGTTGGCGCTTCCATCAAGCTCCACTTCGATGGGTCCTTCTACGCCGGCATTGGCGTGTGCTCGCACAACAAGGACGTGACTGAGAAGGCCACGTTCGCTCATGTCGAGTTGGCGCCCCTGACTTCGCCCTCCACGCCCGCGAACCTCGTCCTCTACAGCACCCTTCAGACCATCAGCATCGATGAGAATGCCCGGCGCGCCATCGTAATCGATAATGAACGTGCCCACTTCGAAGCGCCGAATTGGTCGCGCGATGGCAAGACGCTCATCTTCGATCGCGAGGGACAGGTTTGGACGGTCCCGGCGGAAGGCGGGGCGCCGACCCTGCTCAACACGGGCGCAACGATTCATTGCACCGGCAGCCACGGCCTCTCGCCCGATGGCAAACTGCTCGCCATTACATGCGGCATGCCCGACAGACCCGGAGAATCGCGTCTACATCATTCCGTCCGCAGGCGGCACACCGCGCCTCCTCACCGAGAATCCGAACTCCTACTTCCACGGCTGGTCGCCCGACGGCAAAACCATCGCTTTCACGCGTCCCAGCCACGGCGCCGGCAACATCTATTCCATCTCTGTCGACGGCGGACCCGAGACAGCGCTCACCACTGGCACAGGCATCAGCGACGATCCCGATTATTCGCCCGATGGGAAATACATCTACTTCAACTCCGACCGCACAGGCTCCATGCAGATCTGGCGCATGCTGGCCGACGGCAGCCATCCCGAGCAGGTCACCTTCGACGAGTTCCAGAACTGGACACCGCATCCTTCGCCCGATGGAAAATCGATACTCGTGCTTTCGTACCCGAAAGAAACGACCGGCCATCCCGCAAACAAAGACATCGCCTTGCGCATCCTCAATGTCGCCGATGGCAAGCTTCGCGTTCTGGTCAACATCGTGGGAGGCTCCGGAACAGACAACACTCCCAACTGGGCTCCCGATAGCGCGCACCTGGCCTTCGTCAGCTATCAAATGCTGCCCGCCGATGTCACCGGCTCCAGCGAATAGGGCCAGACCGCACCACCAGGAGACACGCTGATGAAAATGCTCTCAATGCTCTGCCTGCTCGCCGCAACCCTGTTCCCCGTGAGTTCCTTTGCGCAGCACGCCCCCATTCGCGTTCTTCTTCTCGATGGCGAAAGCGGAGGGCCCTATCACAACTGGAAACTCACCACGCCCGTTCTTCGCGAAGTGCTCGAAGATACCGGCCTCTTCCATGTCACAGTACTGACCGCGCCGGCGCACGATGGCGACTTCATGCAATTCGATCCGCAGTTCGGCAAATACCAGGTCATCGTTATGAACTACGATGGCCCCGATTGGCCTGAAAGTCTGCGCTCGCAATTCGAGCAATTCGTCAGTAAAGGGGGCGGCCTCGTCGTTGTCCACGCTGCAGACAACGCCTTTCCAGATTGGCCTGCATATAACCTCATGATCGGCGTCGGTGGATGGCGCAATCGCACCGAGCATGCAGGCCCGCACTGGTATTTCGAACATGGCAAGCTCGTCGGCGATCCCACACCGGGTCACGCCGGCAACCACGGCAACCGCCTGCCCTTCCAGATCACTACGCGTGATTCCGAACATCCCATCATGCGTGGTCTTCCGCAGATCTGGGTGCACACTGCCGATGAGCTCTATGATTCGCTCCGCGGTCCCGGCAAAAACATGACTATCCTCGCCACTGCGCATTCTGATCCCGCCAACAAGGGCACCGGTCACGACGAGCCTATGGCCATGGTGCTGCGCTACGGCAAGGGCCGCATTTTTCACACTCCTATGGGGCACGATGTCGCTGCACTCAGTTGCGTTGGGCTCATTACACTGCTGCAACGCGGCACGGAGTGGGCTGCCACTGGTGAGGTCACCCAAAAGGTCCCGGCAAATTTCCCCACCGCTGACTCCATCAGCACGCGCGCCGACATTCTTTCGATGGACCCGGAATTCCTGAAGGGCGCAGCTCCTATCGCGCCTCATCCCTCGCATTCCAACTAGCGCCGCCGCCTCTCCCTCTCTTCGATGGAATCTTCGCGATGCGCCTGGCGCAGGCGCTGTCTCAAGCCTGAAGACAGCGTGTGACCCTTTCCCCCGCACGCTGCATCTAAACCCCGTGGCAACAAACGCGAATCGATAGTTATCCGCGTTTGAGCCGTGAGGAGCCGTTGTGGCTTCTCTTGCGCGCTTGATTGTGCTTTCCCCCAACGCCCTCACCGGCACGTCTACGCCCGCAGCTTTTGCGAGGAGGCAAATGATGCAATTCCACGAAGTCAGCGATCCCGCACGTCTTTTTTTAAGCAAATCCCTTTCCCGAGCCGCGGCCAGCACCTGGCGACTCCTTCTGTTCACACTCCTTTTCGTGGGTGTGCGTGCCGCTGAGGCACAGTTCAATGCGTCGCTGCGCGGCACAGTCGCAGACCAGACGGGCGCCATCATCCCCGGCGCAACCGTTACGCTACTCGACAAAGACACTAACCAGACCCGCACCTCCGTCACCGACGGCGGCGGCATCTTCAACTTCAGCGCCCTCGCGCCCGATCACTTTAGCCTCACCGTCGAACGCGAGGGCTTCAAGAAGAAAAGTGTTGGCCAGGTTGTGCTCATTCCAGAACAGGCCAACGTCCTCAACGTGCAGATGGAGATCGGCGGCACGCAGGAGACTGTCACCGTCAATGGATCGGCGGCGCCCTTGCTCGACACCGGTACCGCCACCGTCAGTCAGACCATCAGCAGCGAAGAAATTCAGCATCTTCCCTCATTCAACCGCGACGTATTCCAGCTCGCTCAACTTGCCCCCGGAACGTTTGGCGATGCCTCGCAGGGGTCAGGCGGCGGCACAAACAATTTGCCGGGCAACGCAGGACCAGGTGGCTCCGCCGGCCGCTCCTCCGGAATCTTCCAGACCGAGAACCAGGTGCAGGTCTCGGCACGCGGCAGCCAGACAGGAACAAACAGCATCTCCGTCGATGGCATCAGCACCGTGAGTGCCGTGTGGGGTGGCGCATCTGTCATCACGCCCAGCGAAGACTCAGTGCAGAACGTGAAGATCGTCTCCAACAGCTACGACGCGGAGGTAGGCCGCTTCAGTGGCGGCCAGATTCAGGTCACATCGAAGTCCGGCACAAACGATGTACACGGCAGCGCCTTTTTCAAGGCCTCGCGTCCCGGCCTTAATGCGTACCAGCGTTGGAACGGTCTCGGCTCTGCAGTTCCCGGTACTCCTGCTCAGCGTGGCCTCAACCGCGACCAAAATCGTTTCAACAACTACGGAGGCAGTCTCGGCGGGCCCTTCTGGCGCAACCATATCTTCGGGTTCTTCAATTACGAGACCAGCCCTCTCTCCGCCAGTACAACGGCGCAAAGCTGGTACGAGACTTCGCAATTCGATTCCTCGGCTGCTGCATCGGGAAGCATTGCCTCAAAATATCTCAGTTACAAGGGGGAGGGCGTAGCTTCTTCCGGTTTGGTTCAAACCACATGCGCACAAGTCGGTCTGGTTGAAGGCGTCAACTGCGCCACAACCACGGGCGGCCTCGATGTAGGCTCTCCCCTGAAGTCGGCCCTCGGCACGCAGGACCCAACCTATGGAGGCTCAACCAATCATCCCGGCGTGGGCGGTGGTCTCGACGGCGTGCCCGATCTCGCCTTGTTCAACACAGTAAATCCAACTTCAACATCGCAGCAGCAGTACAACGGCCGACTCGACGCACAGGTGCGTAACAACGATCATCTCGCTTTCGCCATTTATTGGGTTCCGTCCAGCACCACGAATTATCAAGGGCCCGTGCGTTCGGCGAACCTGTGGCACCACTCGCAGATCAACGACGCTTTCTCGGTCATCTGGAATCACACCTTCTCGCCGACACTGCTGAATCAAGCGCGGGCGAACGCTGCAGGTTGGCGTTGGAATGAGGTCACCTCCAATCCCCAGGAACCCTTCGGACTTCCGCAGGACAACATCGACAACACCGGCAGCCTCGGCGGCAACGGGAACTTCCAATTCCTCGGCGCTCCGGGACCCAGCAATTTCAATCAATGGACCTACGACTACAACGATGTCCTCACCAAGATCGCGGGGCGTCACAGCATCAAGGTTGGAGCGGACTTCACGCGACTCTACTTCCTTAATAACCCCACGTACTCCGCGCGCCCGCAGTTCTCTTTCCGTAATTTGTGGGATTTCGCCAACGATGCGCCCTACAACGAGACCGGCCAGTTCAACTCCGCCACAGGCGTTCCCTTCGCGAACCGCCAGGACGATCGTGAGAATCTGATCGGCGTATTCGTCCAGGACGACTTCAAACTCCGTCCCAACCTCACCATCAACGCCGGCCTGCGCTGGTCCTACCTGGGAGCCCTTTACTCCAAGCAGAGCAATCTCGACGTGGCGCACCTCGGCGCCGACACAGCTGCCTTGACCGGGCTCAACGTGCGCGTCGGCGGCAATCTCTACACGCCACAGAAGTGGAACTTCGGACCGCAGCTCGGCTTCGCCTGGCTCCCCCGCCAGTCGATGGATCGCCTTGTGCTCCGCGGCGGCTTCGGCATCAATTACAACCAGAATGAAATTGCCATCACCTCCAACGGCGCAGGCAATCCACCCAACGCCGTGCAGGCTTCATTCTGCTGCTCCACGCCTACGTCCAACGCACCGGGCATCCTCTACGCAACAGCCACCAACATCAACTCCATCTTTGGCTATGCGCCGAACCCGGCAACAATCACTACCTTCGGGACCAACAACCTGCCTACCACGGGAACCACTGCCGTCACCGGCTTCGATTCTCACCCTGGGACAATCACCAACTACCACTACTCCCTCGATATGCAATACCAGTTCCCCTTCGACATGATCGCCACTGTTGGCTATCAGGGGAGCGAGTCGCGGCATTTGCTCATCCAGTCCAATTTCAATGCCATCGCCGCCGCACGGGGAATCGCGCTCAATCCCAACGTCAATTTCCTCGACTACTACGCCAACACCGGCACGGCCAACTACAACGCTCTGATCACGACCATCAGGCACTCCTTCTCGCATCAGTTCAATGTCGAGGCGCAGTACACATGGTCCAAGTCGATGGACGAAAACTCAAGCCCCTATACAGAAGACCCGTATCCCTTTGACTCGCACGCAGCCTACGGACGCTCCGATTACAACGTTCCTGATTCCTTCAAGATCTTCGGTCTCTGGCAGCCGGTGTTCTTCCACGGCGGCAGCTGGGCCGAGAAGGTGGCTGGCGGATGGTCCATCAGCGGAATCTATAACTGGCATAACGGATTCCCTTTCAACCCGCTCTACAACGCGAATACTTCGGGCGGTCTCTACTACAACGGCAGCGGCTACCAGCAGCTTCGTCCTGCTGCGTTCACCGGCGGCGCAGGAAACCAAACCGGAAACAGCGTCTTTATGCAGAGCGCAAACCCCAACTACAACGGGGACGCCACAGCCTACTTTGCAGCGCCCGCCTTCACCGACGGCGCGGCGTTCCCGGCATTCTCTGCGCCGCCCACCCCCGGCATCCACCGCAACAGCCTCAATGGGCCCGGCTACAGTGACTTCGATGGCTCGCTCACCAAAGCATTCGGTTTTCCAAACACACGCATCCTGGGCGAACACGCGCGACTCGAATTCCGCGCTGACTTCTACAACTTGTTCAACAAAACCAACCTCAACCCCACCAGCATCGACAACATTCTTGGCTCCGTGGATCCCGATGGAACCGTCTCTTCGGTGAATGGTGACTTCGGAGTGGCGCGTTCAGCCCTCGGATCGCGCACCATTCAGCTTCAGTCCCGCTTCAGCTTCTAGGCCCGGCAGAGACAACAAGGGCGCGCCACCAATCGGCGCGCCCTTCTCTTTTTACCTCGCTAGAGCGAACGTTCATTCTAATCGCGACTCGAGCCCGCGGAATCAATGCGCCGCAATCTGCAGCACAGCCAGTCCATTCACCGGCAGCGTCAGTTCCAGCGCCCCTTTTGACAACGTGCGATGCTCCGCCGCGGGCAATGCCGAAGCCTCATTCAGCGCCCTGATCTGCGCCTGCGTCGGGAAGTGCGGACTCCCCATGGTCTTGTAGGCCGTCATTGGATTTCCGTGCATCTCATCCACGCGTTCGATCGTCACCCCTGCGCTGGGAGCTACGCCTTTGAAGTTGAGCCGCAGCGTAATCGGCTTGCCCTCCTGCACCTTGTCCATGTCTACGAGATTCCATGCCGCCATCACCAGCGTACCGTCCTTGCGGCGCGTCACCAGGACATTTTCCGCAGGGTTCTCAATGCGCTCGTCGCCCAATCCATGCAACAGCTCAAAGTCGTAAAAGCTCGGTTTCTTGATTCGATCCGGCGCAATCAGTCCGAAACCGTTGTCGAACGGACGATCTTTTACACCGCCCTCTTCAAACACATCGTCAAAGGTCCACCACGACATCATCTTGACCAACCCATCGCATTCGCTGATGTCGCGTGCCAGTGCCGGGCCTACATACCAGTTATCGCGCGCGCCCAGTTCGCCATAAGACGGCACATTCCACTCCGTCCACAGCAACGGAAGCGATGACTCCGCGGATGCGCCAATCTGCGTCATGCACCTTCTTCACCGCGCGGCAGACCCGGTCCCGCATAGGAATATCCTCATTCGTTCCGAACAGATCCTTGACCGTGTCGTCCGCATAGCCATGCGTCGATACGAAGTCCACGGGAACATTATCGTCGTGCACGTGCGCCAGAAACTCCGGGATCCAATGCGCGGCAGCTGTCGCCGGCCCGCCCACACGCAGTTTGGGGCTGACTGCTTTGATATCGCGTGCCGTGTGATCGTAGAGTTCGAAATAAGTCGCCTGCTTCGGCTCGCCCGCCCAGAAATCAATGTTCGGCTCATTCCAGACTTCGAAATACCACTGCGCCACCTCTTCGATTCCGTACCGATCGACAAGATGCTGCGCAAATGCCCGCACCAGCTCATCCCACTTCGCATAGTCCTTCGGCGGTGCTACGTTCTGCTTGTACCAGAACGGATGAATTGCAGGCTTGGCCGCAAGCTTATAAGGCATGAAGCTGATCTCGACAAACGGCCGCACCCCGCGCGCTAGCAAGCCATCATAGATCTGATCGACATACGTCCAGTTGAAGACAGGCTTGCCGTCCTTATCCTCGTTGTACACTCCTACATCGTCGTGAAAAATCGCATGAAAACGCACATACCGCATGCCGATTCGATCGTGAACCTCTTTCAGATCGTCGAGATAGTTCTCGCGCAGCGCCAGCACCGCGCGGCCCGATCCAAACATCGGATCCCAGAAATGGGGAAATGGATGCGCCGGGGCATGCACATCGATCGTCACCAGTGTCGGTGTGGATTGTGCCGTTGCCGCAGGCGTCAAAGAGGGAAGTGCGAACGCCAGTGTGGCGATCGCAGCACGCAGTGAATTCATCATCGGTTCAACCTCGGCAGGAGATTAATGGATTGAAGAGAGACAGAGCAATTGCAGCCAGATGCTCACATCGACCATCTTGCCTTAGGTCGAGCTGACTTCATTCATTATTGGATGCCTCGTGGCCCTTCAAGGCATCAGCGTCGCGGAAGCACCGAAAGGAAACCCGGCCAAGTCGGGCCGGGTTTCCTTATTTGCGATGCTGCAACTTTTCAAAGGCCGCCAGCAGATCCTCGCCTTGAGTGGCAGAGCTTAATAGTGGGCGTTATTCAGGTGCGACATTGCGCGCTCATAGCCCCGACGGAATCCATCGCGGTAATCTTCGCGCAGGTCGCGGGCGACGTGCGGGTGGCGAAATTCTTCGCGGTTCTCCACATTGGGTGGCCGGTGATTGTCAAAATCCCTACGCGCCCCCTCGATCCCGTCGCGAAATCCCTGCCGCTGCGCTTCGCGAAACTCAGCCGGCGGCGCATCCCAATCACGGTCATGGTCGTGGTCATAATCGTGATGATGATCGTCGTGATCCTGTGCAGCGGCTGGCGAGCCAGCCGGAGACGCCTTTGCGTTCGCTCTCATTGGCGTCCAGCAAGCGAGCGAGAGTGCGAACAAGGAGAGAACAAGCCACTTTAGTTTCATCATGCAGAAACCTCCGTTCCAAGCCGTTCAGATGGTTTCATTTCGTGGTACGTTGCCCGCCTCCCCATCGAAATTCGCGCACCGTTGCAACCTGCCGCAAGCTTCTTGCTCCTCAATGTCTTGCGTCTTCCATCCTCTGGGATAGTTTGAATTTTCCAGCATGCCCCGCCGCCTCTCAGCTGAGCGCCTCCACATGCCTCCTCTCAGCAGCCTGGTCGGCGGCAAGCGAGCCTGGGCGCGATATACTCTCCGCAACCTGACTCCGACCGAAATCATGAGGCTGCTCATCATGCCGCAATCGATTCGCCTCTGCGCTCTGTCTCTTCTTCTATGGCTTCCGCTCTGTACGGCACAAACGGCTCCTCACAGAAAAGCGGCGCCACCCCCCAAACCCGAGCCCACCGAATCCGATCTCGTCGAATACATTCGCGGCGCTCTGCTCTCCCTGAGCCCCAGCGACGGCATCAACGACAATCTCGACGTCCGCTATGACACGGAGACGAAGGTCTTCACCCTCACCACACCGGCCGGCCATTGCGCTCTCTTCGTTAATGCCCTGAATCCGAACAACGCAGTATGGGATGTCTTCGACCCCAGCGATAGCGATCGCCAGCGCGAAAAACTTGTGCGCCTCACAATGGTCTCCGTCACCGGAAAGACCGCGCGCATCTGCTACGACAAGCTCGATCATGTGGATACAACATTGATCGGCAATCGCGCACGCTTCCTCTTTTCGGAACCAAAAACCGAAGACGTACCCGATTTTCAAGGAAAGATGGCCAAGGCCCTTAAGAAACTGATCGCGCTCACCGGTGGCGCTGAAGAGAAAAGCATCTTCTGACCACGCGCACGTTCAGTCTTTTCCTCCGCCGGAGACACGACCGCCCCCGATTACTCGGAGGCGGAAATTCGTGAAGCGGAACCCGCAGGCGTTCTAATCTGCAGCGACTTATTTCGCTGCTGCTTCTTCAGCCACTGGTTCCAAGGCATCCGCAAGCACCTGCACCTTGATATGCGCGGTAACTTCGCGATGCAGCCTGATTGCAACGGTAAAATCGCCCAGGCTCTTCAATGGATCGGTCAACTGAATCTTCCGGCGATCCACTTCAAAGCCCTTGCCCGCGAGTTCGGTTGCAATATCCGCAGACGTCACGGATCCAAAAAGCTGTCCGTTCTCGCCCGACTTGCGCGTGAAGCTCAGCACAACCGGTTGCAGCTTGACCACCTGCTCTTCGGCCTGCGCTTTTTCAGTTGCCGAGCGGCGCGCCGCAGCAGCCTTCATCTGTTCGATCACGCTCTTGTTTGCTTCTGTAGCCTGCATCGCCAGCTTGCGTGGGAGCAGGAAGTTACGTCCGTAGCCGTCGGCCACCTTCACCACATCGCCGCGGTGGCCAAGATTGGCTACGTCTTCCTTCAAAATGACTTCCATTGTGAAATTCTCCAGTGTTCGTACCGGCAGCGTACCCGCCAACTCTTCCGGTCATTTAGACCCGTTCCCGTCCGAGGGGTTGCGCCGCGCAGGATTCTATATCGGCATCCGAAGCATTGTCTCCTGCCTTGTTGGAACTTGAACAGCGCCTTGCGTACAACTTAAGCGCCATTACTCTCCAGCCGGCTCGGAGCTGCAGCCTAGTGATGCGTGGCAAACGGCAGCAACGCGATATTCCGCGCCTGCTTGATCGCGCGCGTCAGGCGCCGCTGGTGCGTGGTACACACCCCAGTCAAACGACGCGGAACAATCTTCCCGCGCTCAGCCACAAAACCTTGCAGCAGCCGCACATCGCGGTAGGGAATCGCATCGATCTTCTCGGTGCAGAACTTGCACACCTTCTTACGGCGGAAGAACTTGCCGCGTCCGCCCGGGCCGCCGGGCCGTCCACCGGGCCTTGGTCCCGATCCACCGGAACCCGATCCACCAGAACCCGGTCCACCCGAACTTGGTCCTCCCGTGCTCGGTCCCGACGATGCCGGTGCTCCTGCGCCCTCAGGCGCCCTATTCGTTGTTTCTTCAGCCATGCTGTTCCTCGATTACTTTCTTTGCTCTCGTGCCCTCACCGGGCACACTAGCGCAGCGTTATTCCGGCAACTGTCGATGAAGCCGGCAAATCCTTGTTGAACCGCTAGACGGTCGCCTGTACGGCTTCCGCAGCTTCAGCCGGGGCCGCAACCACGGGGGCTACAGCCGCAGGTGCTGCAACGGGAGCGGCCGCAGGTGCCGGTGCGCTCGCTGCCGGTTCAGAGCTCAGCTTCCTGCGTGTTCCACGCAGCGCCTTCACCTTGGCCAGCCGCTTCTCTTCCTCGTCAATGCGCACGGTAATGAACTTGATCACCGGCTCTGATACGCGCAGGCGGCGCTCGAGTTCCAACACCACTGCGCCGTTCGCTTCCACGGTCAGCAGAACATAGTTGCCGTCGTTGAACTTGCGCACCATGTAGGCCAGCTTCCGCCGGCCCATCTTGTCGACGTTCTTCACCACACCGCCGCCATTGGTCACGGAGGTCGTGAAGCCGGCAATCAACTTATCGACATCCTCTTCGACCGCATCGGGCCGAACAATAAACATCACTTCATACAAACGCGACATCCGGTTTCCTTTTCCGCTGGATTTTCACTCCAGCTAACGCAGTTCTCGGTTCACCACTCTCAGTCCCTTGTGCCTTGGTCCCAAGCCCCGCGTTCTGTGTACTGCCCACTGCTCACTGCCCAATATCTCTACGGTTGAACTCGTTCATCGCCGGCCCTGGCCCTTCCTGGACGATCCGCCGCGTTGCCGCGGCCACTCGATCCAGCACCTCATCCAGCACCGTCAATTCAGCCTTTCGAAACGGCGACAGCAGATAATCTCTGCCGGGC
>CAWFZI010000011.1:0-5249 GCA_963820295.1 uncultured Acidobacteriaceae bacterium
TTCATGAGTTGGGCGGCGATCCGCTGGCGCTGATCATGACGGGCGGTGTGACCGGCCGCCTGGTCGAGGAGTTGCTCAATGAAGCCGGCGTTCGGTGGCAGGCACTGGGCATCCGCGGCCGAACCCGTATCAGCTTAACCGTGCATGATCGCCAAAGCGGTCTCGACTATCGTTTCGTACCGGAAGGTCCCAACGTCGAGCAAGACGAGTGGAATGGAGCCCTCGATATCCTGCAGAACGTGGAGGGCGAGTGGATCGTCGCGAGTGGGAGCCTGCCACGCGGCGTGCCAGAGGACTTCTACGCGCAGGCTGCCGCTATCGCCACGCGGCGTGGTCAGAAATTCGTTCTCGACACCTCAGGCGCAGCACTGCGCGCCGCGATCGGCCATGGAATAGACCTGCTGAAGTTAAGCCTTAGCGAGCTCGAGTTCCTGATCGGTCGTGAACTACATAACCCGCTGTTACAGGAGAAGGAGGTTGCTTCGCTGATCAGTGCTGGAGCAGCCCGGATGATTGCGGTCAGCCTTGGGCGGGATGGGGCGATCCTCGGGACAAGCGAAAGCATCAGCCGGCTTCCCACAGTGAGGATCGAAGAGTGCAGCGCAGTCGGTGCTGGCGACAGCTTTCTCGCGGGCTTAGTACTTGGACTCGCGCGGGGTGCGTCCCAAAGAGAGGCGCTGGCACTCGGCATTGCGGCCGGCGCTGCTTCTGTCGCGACTTATGGCACTGCTCAAGTGCGTCGCGCCGAAGTTGAAACCCTCTACCGAAAGATGTGTGGTGAGCCAGAACCAATCAGTGTGTCTGGGACGTGAAGTCAGGCGCACACTCGTGCTACTGCGACACGGTCAAAGTATCTGGAACAAGGAGAACCTGTTCACGGGATGGACCGACGTTGATTTGACTGAAGAGGGCATTCGGGAGGGACGTCAAGCAGGAGTTCGGCTGGCCGCTGTAGGATATAGCTTCGACGTCTGCTTCACCTCAGTGCTAAAGCGGGCAATCAAAACACTACACCTCGCGCTCGATGAGATGGACCTCTTGTGGCTGACGGCACAGAAGAGCTGGCGGCTGAACGAGCGGCACTATGGCGCCTTACAAGGTCTCAACAAAGCTGAGACTACCGAGCGCTATGGGAACGAACAGGTCTTAGCCTGGCGGCGCAGCTGGGATGTGCCGCCGCCACCACTCGATATCGGCGACAAACGTCAGCCCGTCAACGATCGGCGGTACGCCAGGGTGCCCGCCACGTTGCTGCCACGGTCAGAAAGCCTCAAAGACACTGTTGATCGCGTTATGCCTTACTGGCACGAAGCGATCGCTCCGGCGCTTCGGCGCGGCGAATGCGTGCTGGTCGTCGCCCATGGCAACAGCCTGCGGGGTCTCGTGAAATTCTTGAGCGAGATACCCGACAAGGAGATTCCCGAGTTCGAGATGCCCACAGGCTGCCCGCTAATTTACGAACTCGATGAGACGCTTCGGCCGGTGCGCCGCGACTTCTTGGATCATAGCCGCTTATACCAGGCTTCGGAAAATATGACTCTTGGTTGTTAGCGAGCCCTACGGTGTGATTCATTGCTGCCCGATCGGAATGATTCGGGAGGTGGCGATGAGCGCACCGATTGCTGTTCGGAATGATTTTGAAGCGGATGAGTTGCGCTTGTTAGCGGGGAAGGTCAAGGATGCCAATCAGGCCCGCCGACCGCTTGCGATAGCGGCGATTTACGATGGCATGGATCGCGAAGAGGCTTCGCGGATCGGCGGCATGAATCGCCAAACGCTTCGGGTGCGGCATCGTGAAACCCGAGTCCTTAGACGCCTCCGTTCAGATAACGGACAAGATTCGTCCGACGAGCCACGCCGCAATCGCCCAGCCTGCGCCGGTGAAGAAGCCCACGCAGAACCAGACACCAATCTGGTATAGGTTGATGGTGGAGGGCATGTTAAATTCTCCCTGCAAAAAATGCCCGCCTTCGCGGTGCTCTCTCAATCTCTTTCACTATACTCCGCAGGCTCTCCTGCCGCCACGCGCATCACCCCACTGTGGACAACCGCGTCGCAATATCGCGTCGTGCAGCCAAACAGCTTGGTTTCTATTTCCGACGACCAGCAAGCAGGCCGCAGCATGAGCACGGTTATTGACGGAAAAATCGTTTCTGTAGCTGAAGCCCGCCGGATGGTCGCGTACGCCCGGGCACAAGGATGGCTGTCATAAGTCGACGTCGGCACCAGCCGCAGCGCCGCCCAGCCGGCGCAAGCCGGTCGGTCTCGCACGCGCGTGAGAGCACCTAATGTGGGTTCGACGCTGCGCTGCGATCATCCCGACATCGAGGAATTCGTGACCGCCAAGCAGCAGAGCGGTCAACTGCGCCGGTTCAACCTTTCCGTCCAGATCACCGATGCGTTCGTTGCGGCGATCCGCAGCAATACCGAAACCGAATCGCTCGAAACCATGGGTGCGCCCGCTCTTGCGAGCTTGCTCGTGGATCACGCGAAAGTCGACCCGGTTCTGCGCAGTAAGCTACAGTTGCTGCTCGCCAGCAAGGAAGGTGATACCGTGCCGAGTGTTAAAACGCATCAGGGCGCGAGAGCTATGGGAGAAAATTCTGCGCGCGACCTATGACTACGCCGAGCCCGGCGTGCTCTTCATCGATCGCATCAATCATCTCAATAACCTCTGGTATTGGGAGCGGCTCACCGCCACGAATCCATTCGCCGGCTTGAGCAGAATGGCAGGCGTGCAACTGGTGATTCTGCCGCGCTGTCGCCGGGCGTTTAATTCTCCGCATTTGTGGGCGTCGAAAATTCCCTAGCTGGCGCCCTGGCCCGGCCTGCCGGGGCGCGAAGGCCCATATACCGCAGCGCCTCGGCAGGCCGGGCTGTCCCACTGTCGCCGACCGATGGCCCGGATCCATGCAGATCTTGTCGACGGTTGTGTCATGAACTGTCCGATGCTTCCCATCGAGGCACCCTCGGTCCAGCATGAGAGACAAACGCCATTTGGATTACGCCGACCAAAGTGAATTGGGCCAGTGCCGCAGTAAGCGAGCGTTGAGCCACTATGTTCTGGCCAGGCAACGCTATGATTTGTCGGCCGCGGAGGGCCCGGAATTCGGCTCAATAGCAGCGATGATGGCCGCTTGGACGTTCTTTTCCTGCGCCGCTACGGCGGCGGTCAGCGACAATAACCGCCGCCGAGTGTCGTAGAGCTGATCGATCAGCGACAACACCACCGGCAGCGTGCCCGCATCAATCTCAAGTTCGTAGTGCAGCGTGCAGATGAGGCGGACCCGCGCGCATTCCATGTCCGTGAAGAGTAGCGTTCCCGCCTCATGCTGTGGGACGACGAGCTGCTCGTGGATCCAAGCTTCAAGATCGCCACGTTGCAGAGAGGATATCGCCGCGACAAGGTCGTCGACACCCATCATGGTAACATCTCCTTGCGCGGGTCCTGCTGAGTTTTCGGCTGCCACGTCTCCATGAACGCGACCAACTCGGGCTCTTCGGCTGCAGGCAGAACGACTTTCAGGTTGATCATTTGATGTCCGCGTTGTCCTGACTTGCGGTTGCGGATGCCGCGGGCGCGCAGTCGCAGTGTGGTGCCGGTATTCGACCCCTTCGGTACAGTCACCGCCACGGGACCACCGATGGTCGGCACTTCGATCCGCGCACCCAGCATCGCCTCTTTCAAGGTGACGGGGACCTCGACATGAATATTGTCATCCTTGCGGTGAAAGAACGGATGCGGCTCGACATGAAGCTCTACATAGGCATCGCCCGGCGGTCCACCGCCGAAGCCCGGCATGCCCTGTCCTTTCAGCCGCAGCATCTGCCGGTCCTCGGCGCCCTCGGGGATCGTCACCTGCAGCATCTTGCCGTCTGGCAACGTGATCGTGCGTTCAGCACCATTCGCTACTTCCAGAAATTCGACCGGAAGCACATAGCTCACATCCTGGCCGCGCGCTCGGAACGAGCCCTGCGACTGACGCCCCCCGCCCGCAAACGCGCGCGCTAGAAACTCTTGCAGTTCCTCGTTGTTGGCAAATCCATCCTGCGCTGCGTGCGAGGCATAGGCAGGACCGTCGGCAAAGTCGCGATAGAATCGCTCCTGCGGCCGCTCCGCTCCGCCGGCATCGATCTCACCCGCATCGAACCTCCGGCGCTTCTCCTTGTCCTTAAGAAAGTCATTAGCAGCCGATATGTCCTTGAACTTCGCCTCCGCCTCCATGTCGCCCGGATGCAGATCGGGATGGAACTTGCGTGCCAGTTTTTTGAATGCGTCCTTGATCTCCCTGTCGGTCGCAGATCGATCTACGCCGAGAGTCTCGTAAGGGTCCTTCATGCACCTGATCCCATTCACGCCGCGCCACAACTAAACGCGGATCTTCGCGCGCGCCTAATCATTAAAGCCAGTCCCAGCAGCGCCAATACCGGTCCATTAGCGGGCTCAGACAGCAACAGTGGGCAGCCGGTCGCGCACCCAACGCACGATCTGGGTGGCGGACATCGCGCCGGACGTGCGTGCAACCTCTCGACCTTCAAAGAACAGGATCATCGTCGGTATGCTGCGGATGCCGAACCGGGAGGCGACCGCCTGCTCGGCTTCGGAATTGAGCTTGATCAGTCGCACCTGCGGCTCCAATTCACGGGCGGCTGCCTCATAGGCCGGCGCCATCATGCGGCATGGTCCGCACCATGGCGCCCAGACGTCAACGAGAACCGGGATGGTGCTGCGCGCGATCTGGCGGTCAAATATCTCTGCAGCGACATCCTCGGGATGCCCGGCGAATACCTTGGCCTTGCATTTCCCGCACCTGGCGTCGATAGCCGGACGCGACGGCGGCAAGCGATTGATTGTGCCGCATTTGCTGCAGACCACGAGATTTTCAGTCATTTGCTTCTGCCCTCGGCGTGCGCGCCGAATCCTTTGGATGCGTCAATGACGAATGGCGCGTCCAACATACATGTAAGTCATTGGACGTGGCCCGCTTGCATATTCCGTTCGGAGCTCGGTCAGATCGAAGCCCGTAGAGCGGATAAGGTCGTCCATCTTCCGGTCCAGGTGACAACCTGCTGCCAGATGGCACCAAATGGGGGTAAGTCTGTGTTGCCAGCGCTCGATCCTCGGCTCGGGTGAAAGCCCATGTTCGACGAAGAGTAGCTTTCCGTCCGGTTTGAGGACCCGTCGCATCTCGCCTAGCGCGGCCAGCGGGTCAGTGATCGAACAAAGCGTCCAGGTCATCACCACCGTG
>CAWFZI010000012.1:0-303930 GCA_963820295.1 uncultured Acidobacteriaceae bacterium
CCGTGGAAATTGCTTTGCGTCTCCAACCCGGCTGAGTGAACGTTCTCAGTCTCGGGATTTTGAGGAGGCTGCCGCGTGAAACTCCAGCTTCTGGGAGAACCGAGTCAATCTTCGTCGAAGCGGGGCGGAAGTGCCCTACCGCAGATGTCATCCTCACCACCCGACAGTAACATCACCAGCGACGTATCGCGCAGTAACGCGATTTAACCAGCATCATCACGGAGGTTCATTTCAAATGCGAATTCTGATCGGTGTTCTATTGCTCTATGGGGCCGCATGCTCGTTTGGCCAGACCCTCGCCCTCAAAGAAGGTCTTTGGGAAACCACAATGCTCAACGATGACGGATCCCCTTCCACGCGCACTCACGACTGCGTCACGCAGAAAGCCTTTGTGGAGTTGATGTCGAAGGCCGGCATGCATCCTGGCTGCAAAGTTACAAATCAAAATATCAGTAGCCATGGTTTTACTATCGACGTCTCCTGCGACTCAACTGGCGTTCAAGTCCGCACTCACACGGTGATGGAACTCCTCGATCCAGAACACGAACGCACTACGACCAACATGAAGGTGACGGCGAATGGAAAGTCGAATGACTCCACCACCAAAATCACCGGCCACTTCCTCAAGTCCGACTGCGGCAGTATCAAGCCAGGCGAACGAGATTTCCTCGACTAGAGCCGATCCAAGATCCGACTCGAAGTCGGAATGAAGCCGACGTCTGGTTTGACATAGTTGTGGGGCAGGACACAAGAGGATCATCTCGCCAGCATGGAACCCTCGCAGGGTTCATGGAATGATCTTGATCTGTTGTCATCGGTGTCGGCTCGCGCGAACGCCAAGCTTGCAGCCCATACAGTTCACCACACACTACCAAGGAGGTTCATCGCACCATGCGCATTCTGATCGGTATCTTGTTACTTTCTTCCGCCGCCTGCACGTTTGGCCAAACGCTGCCTGTCAAAGAAGGTCTCTGGGAAATTGTTTTCTACAAAGACGACGGTACGGCCGACTTTCGCACTCACGAATGCCTGACCCAGAAATCCTTTGCAGAGATGATCACGAAGGTAAATTCGCATCCCGGGTGTAAGTTGACGAGCCAGGACTTCAGTAGCCGCGGCATAACGGTCGACATGTCCTGCAACACCTCGAAATACCAGCTGAATACGCATGGCTTTATAGGCGCCTTGGATTCAGAGCATGTGCGGGTCACACAGACAGTAAAGATGGTTTTGCAGGGTCATTCGAATGAGACCATCACAAAATCCGATGGGCATTTTCTCAATTCAAGCTGCGGCAACGTCAAGCCGGGTGATCCCGAGATCCTCGACAAGTGAGTTCGTCGCTCGCTGAACATTCTGATAGTCCGGTCCATACCAAAAATTCACTCAACAAATCCCTGAAAGGATGAATATGAATTGTCTCGCTCCCAGAGTTTCCTCGCCGATCACACTGCTTGCGCTCTTACTCTTCGCCTTAACACTGCCAGCCAAAGCGCAGCTCTTCCCAATCATCTCCAACGCCAAAGTGAATACCAGCACCAACATCATCACGATTACAGGCTCCGGGTTCAATACCAGGGTCAAGCCAACGGTTTATCTTGGCGCGACAAATCTGAGTGTTAGTTCCTTCACCGCCACCAGCATTGTTGCCAGCCTTGGGTCGGTCACCGCGCCCGGCACTTACCTGCTCACAGTGACCTCGGGCGTAACCTTTGCTGCGGCCGACGTCACTCTCGGTGCGGTCGGGCCACAGGGGGCGATCGGCCCACAGGGACTAACGGGGGCAACTGGGGCGACAGGAGCAACTGGCGCAATGGGCCAAACTGGGCCTACAGGGGCGACCGGCCCTCAAGGAGTACCGGGACCTACATTGCCTCCGACCTTGTATGGCGCCGCTTTCTCTGGTGGTGTCATTACGGGCAGTGGCAACTCAGGGACCGACATCGCCGATCTCACGCTTCCACCCGGCGCCTACCTTCTTCATGCCATGGTGACCGGGCCTCAGGGAACGAGCGACACGCTCAGTTGCAGTCTGTTCGACGACGCCAACGTCTCTGGGACGGGCAACGCCCTCGCGTCAGGCGAAGTGAACCTGGTGGAGGCCACGAACGTCCCGATTCTGGGGACCATCACCATTCCGAGTTCGCTCACCACGGATACGGTGCGCTTGTTCTGCGGAACCGCGAATTCTACAGAAGCGGGTATCACAGCCAGCTACATAGCCATGCCCGTCACCGTGGGCTCGTTCCAGGTCTTCACTAACACCGTCGGGGGAGGAACGACCGGACCTATCAGTGGCGGGTGGGACATTACGAAGAATCAGAATAACTAGCGAATGCTGCAGGGCTGGAAGGACGTTGCCGACCCGTTCGGCTCTATGGACCCGGGCAATGGGGATGTAAAGCGTGCTGGCATACACGACGGCTCAGCGGACCCAATGAAATTGTCCGCATGGCTCTGGGTGCGGAACGGGCGAACGTGGTTCGCTTGGTGATCATTGAGGGACGGCGGTTGGTCCTGGCGGGAGTTGCACTTGGACTGGTCATTAGCCTGTTGCTGGGGCGAGCCGTTGAGGCACAGCTATGGCCGCTCCCGCCGACCCCACCATCGTCCGCGCCGTGCTCGAAAGTACCTATTTGATGTACGGTGCCATTGCTCTCTGGCTCATGGCCTTTTTTATGGCGATCGCGGGCTACATCACACTGGCCACCGGCGCACTTCCGAGGTGGTCCGCCTGGGTGGTCTACGCCGGCGCCCTCGTGGCCTTCGTTCCATCCATGTTCGTCCATCACGTTAATATCTTCGATTTCTACAATCCGGCCGGCTGGGGCGCCACAGCCGTCGCTTCCAGCTTTCCCCTCGCCGCATGGATGATCGTCTTCGGTGTCCTCATGCTCCGTGAGTCCTGTACGCGCGATCGAACCGCGTCCGAAAAAGCGACGTGAGTTCACGCAAATAGGCCTTCGGGGAGGTCGCAAGGTGCATCATCATCATTGATATTTGGTCGCCGCGCTCTGCTTCGGGCGAGTGTCGAGGAGCACGAACTCGCGCTGGGGACGATCAAACGTGCGAATGGCCGCCGTGCGGCGGTTGGCTTACGAAGCAGCTGACTGTGAACTGTTGAGCTCTGAATCGGCCGCCGGCGTCCATCGCATTGAAGGTGTCCGCAAGCTGAGCTCTCGTTTGGGAAACATTCCACGGCTGGCGCCGCATGATCTCCGGAGGTCATGTGCGAGGCTCAACATCATTCGGGAGCGAACTTGAGCAGATCCAGTTTCTCCTTGGGCATGCCACTGTGCAAACCACAGAACGCGCTATTGGCTGCAAGCAGCGTTTTGAGAATGGCGGCAGATGACTGACTTGCTACCGAACCGGGTGAGTCGCTCATCGGCAACTTGAGGTAAAGGCGACTTCTCGGCCAGGTGGAAGTCACCCGCTGGAAATCAGTGAACACTACGGCGGTTTTCGGTACTGATCCAAATTGGTTGGCTTCGATCCAGTGAAGACCGGCGTCAGAATGTTCTTCCACTGGCTCCAAGCCGCGCCCGTTATTCTTTAGGCCCATGCTCCTCGGCTATGATCTATCGGGTGGGAAGAATGGATCAGCAACAGCTATGGGTCGAACCGAGCGGCGGCATCATCCTCGCATAGCGGCGCTTTCGTGCATCTGCGGTAGATCATGCGAGTTCCTCGAACGTGAATGCCACCGAGGCGATGAACGCATCTGCGATAACGCGCTCTTCCTCTCACGACTTTCTTAAGTCACCCTCGGCACGGAGCAGGCCGGCCGTCCAGACCTTGGGCGTCGATCCAAAGAGCCTTCTGAAGGCCTCGACAAATGCGCCGGATTGTTTATAACCGACACGAGAGGAGACCTCCTTCACCGAATACCCCGCTACGAGAAGTTGTACAGCCCTTGTGAGGCGAGCCTGGCGGCGCCATGTGTCGATGTCGATTCCCAGTTCTCTTCGAAAGATACGCTGAGCCGTACGGACTCCGACGCCAGTTTCCTCACACAGCTTCGCCAGGGGCCTAGGGTCCGTCAGCTTATCAGAGATCAACTGCGCTATAGCCAAAGCGCGCGGATCAGAGGGCATGGTTAGCCCAAGGGGGGTGGCGGTTGCGCTTGCCAGTTGCACAGCCAGGAGATCCCGAAGTGCGCACTCCGGCGGGTTGCGCTGGCGCAAGCGACCCAGTCGGACAGTCTCGATGATCAGTTCGCGAAGCAGCGGCGCAACGTAGAGAAGCGAAGATCCGGACTCCCTGCGTAAAACCATTCCGGGGCGAAAATACAGCGTGCGCATACGAACCAGGCCAATCGTCTGGATCCGGTGAAAAGTCTTTGCTGGTAGCCACAGTGCGAACTGGGGCGGTAATGTCCATATGCTTCTTCCGGAAGAAACTTCCATGATGCCCTCGATTGCATAGATCAACTGATCCGATCCGTGAGCATGGTCGGGGACCCGGGAACCTGCTGGGTATTCGTAGGACAGAGCGGAAACGGAAGTGCCGCGCGGAGGGTCATATTCACGTAAAACCTGCCCTTGTCGCATACGCGGAATATTATGACGCACTACTCCTCTTGCGACAAAGCCAATTCGCCTGGATGATGTTCATGAGAGAACGGAGTGCGACTTATGAACTACCTTCACCGCTTGTTTTGCTCCTCGGCAAAATGGAAAGAAGTACTGCAGCGCTATGGGCTGCCCTGGGCTTTGGAACAAATCGACCTGGGCAGCGAAGTGCTCGAGATCGGTCCTGGGTACGGAGCTGCTACAGAAGTGCTGCAACGGCAGGTGAAACACCTGGTATGTGTGGAGTCAGACCGCAGGCTGGCGGACCGACTTCGTCGTAAGTTCAACGGCCATGTAGTTGTCCAATGCGAAGATGCAACCGCGATGACACTGCGAGGAGAATCCTTCGAAGGAGTCGTGTGCTTCACCATGCTCCACCATGTCGGATCGACTACGTTGCAAGATAGGCTATTCGCGGAAGCGGCTCGCGTTCTTAAGCCCGGCGGTGTCTTCGCTGGGACTGATGGCTTGCCGGGCCGTTCCACGAAATGGCTTCATTTATTCGACACGATGGTGCTGGTCGATCCCGATAAGCTTCCACAACGCCTCATTGCCGCAGGTTTTGAAAACGTGCAAGTGGATGTGAATCCGTACGCCTTTCGGTTCCGCGCCTGGAAGCCTAAAATCTTGCCTGTCTGACCGCGCCTGATCTTCTGCTCGCCCAGCCTGATGCCATCAGGGCTTACTGTAATTCCACGGATGTGCGAGAGAACAGACCCCCGAAGCGATCGTTCACGGGCTCCTCCAGGTTCTGCTTGCAACCCAGATATCGCTCGGCGGACACCTGCCCAAGCAGGAACTGAATCGGCTCCAACTCGCCGCCATTCACATGGCAGAGCTTGGCGCACGTTCTGCGAGGATCGTGCGGTGCGAGATGGTCTAGCTGAATTCGCCCAGCGACTCTTCGCACCACGTACAAAATGACGTTCTCTGAGACTCACTTACCCAAGGCGTCCCATGTCGGCTAACAGTGCAAAAGATTCGGCCCGCGGTCAGCTTCGCTGACCCCCTCCATCGGTCGACTGCATCCTTGATCCAGGCGGGCATCGGAACAGTCCGGACGTGACCGCCTTTGCCAACTAGGTCCACAATGGCCCAATGTCCTTGCTTGATCTGTAGGTCCTCAACCGTGAGGGCAGAGAGCTCGGCCCGGCGCAATCCGCAGCCCACCAGCACGGAAAGCATTGCGGCCGAGCGATTTGTTTGCGCCGCCTGCCTGCCACTGCGAGCCACGATTCCTATTCAGTGCGGAGCGCCCGCATGGGGTCAAGCCTCGATGCACGCCAAGCCGGAACCAGGCACGCCAGCACAGGAACCAGCAGCAGTGCCCCAGTCACAGCTGCGAAGACCGAAAAGGTCCAGAGGCTTGGTTCCAATTAGCATTGAAGCGGCGGCCTGCGTTGCCGACGCCCCGGCGATCAATTTGACAATCGCGCTCTATACAAACGCCCTGATGCGCGCCGCGGAAAACATCTCAAGAACCGTTGCAAGCTGCGCTGGCCTTCCGGCAAGCATTCCGAAAGGAAGACTCGGAACGGTAGCGATGGCCGATATCCCGCGGGAGGCTGTGACGATGAAGCGCTGGGGACCGGGGCGGCTGTATGTTGGATGGTGACAGTGAGCCTCTGTTCTTTAGGAGCGTTCGACGCCATGGTTTTGGATCGGTCGAAAATTTCCGCTCAACGCGACGCTGGCGCACTTGATTTCGTCTAACTGTTTAAAGGGAAACAATGTCAACTTCTACGGTATTTGCACCAAGGTCAACCGCTTCCAGATTCAAGATCGCTCTCTGGGTCGCGCTTGGTCTCATCACGCTCTTTGTGGTGATTACCTCAGAGCTGCTCCTCTTCACCGATTATCCGATGTACCATGCCTACCGTCTGCAGGTCATCGCCGACCGCCATCTCCTCATCCCGCACACACTCGCAGGAACGTTCGCCCTTTTGATTGGGCCCTTCAATTTCTCATCACGAATCCGCCAACGTCACCTCCGGCTTCATCGCATCCTTGGCTATATTTACTTCATCTCGGTTTTCATCGGTTCTTGCACAGGAATCGCACTAGCTGCGGGACGACCCGGACTTCCTGGTACCTCCATGCAAGCTGCCGCCTGGATGGTGTGTACCGTCGCCGCAGTCATCACCGCACGCAACCGCCAGATCGCAGTGCACCGGCAGTGGATGGCGCGATCCTACGCGGTCACATTTACCTTCGTCTCAAGCCGCGTGCTCAATCTCGTGCCCGCCTATTGGAGCCACCTGGGCGATGTCCTCTCGGCAGTTGGCGTGATTGCCTTCACACTTGCCTCGCTGCTGATCGTTGAGATCGGCCTCAACTGGCACGAGCTCACGACTCGCCGCGATTCACCGTCATAAGAGCAGTTCGTCTAAACGATGCGCAGGTCTGGCGCCTGTTTACCTGTCGAAGCTGGACCCAACAAGGTCCGCGCTGACTACAGGCCCGGAACCACCGAGCTGTCCAACAACCACCGCCACTGCGGGCTCCTCACCGTCCAGTACCCACACCATCACATCCTTCGGCTGCATGCCGAGCAACCGCGCAATCATCCCCACGATGACGCCTAACTCTGGATGAACGCGAAATACCGTCGCCTTGAAGGTCTGTCCTGCCAGGTGAACTGTCTGCTCGTTCTCCGGCGAGATCAGGAGCCGAATCAACCGCCCGCCGCCGACCGGCACCAGCATTCCCACCCGAAACGGCGCCGTATTGTGCGGCACGTTCAGCAGCAATGTCCCAACGAAGCCATTCGCCAGGTCATCGGGCAGGTTTATGTGCTTGCTCTCGACATGAATCTTGCCATTCTTTTCTATGGTGCGGCTGGTCACGATGCCGGTAGCGGCTTCTACAGTAAAGTCGACAGGCTTTGTAAAGAACGGCCCCTTCTGTATGTGATGGTTGCGAACTAACCGAAACGTACCCTGCTGCGTGTACGTCGTCTCCTCACTGTCGATTGAGCCATCAACAAACCGATAGATCACCTGCATCGTCACTTGATTACCCTGCACGGCCTGCGAAAACTCCACACTGGCGATGATTTGCCCGGCATCGGAGCGCGCCACCATAAACCGGTGCATTGGCAATTGGACATGCTTCACTGTGATTTGCTCTGCACGCGCTGCAGGGCGACACAGCGCCATTGCCAACAAACCAGCCACAATACAATTGCATAGCTCCATCCACTGCCTCGAATTTGAGTCTAGCTTTGTGCGATGTCGAAAGGACATGGACCGACTCGGCCCTAAAATGACGTTTTGTTCAGAATGCCCCTGCCAAACTGTCTTTTAGACGTCTACTAGAGAGAGGAGCCCCCCAAAAAGTTGGCTGAACATTTATTGGTTGAACATTTATTGAATTAGGAGAATTGCCTTGCAGGACGAAGTTCTGATAGTCGGTGGTGGAGTGGCAGGCTGCGCCGCTTCGATTGCGCTTGCAAGAAGGGGCCGGAGCGTAACCCTGATGGAACGCGAACCCGCTCCGCGCCATAAGGTCTGCGGGGAGTTCCTAAGCGGTGAGGCCCTGGAAGATCTGCATGCGCTCGGCATAGACGTGGCTTCCCTGGGCGCAGTACCAATCGAATACGTGCGGCTGGCCGCGGCAAGACGCGCCGCGACGGCCCCGTTGCCGTTTCCCGCGAAGTCGCTAACTCGAAAAGCGCTGGATACCGCTCTGATTGCAGCGGCCATTGCCGCAGGAGTCCGAGTTGAGCGCGGCCGCGGTGTGCAGTCGCTTAGTCGCACGGGCGCTAATCTCTGGCAGGCCCGGCTTGACGACGGCACAGCCTACGAGGCTCCAACCGCTTTTCTCGCCACGGGAAAACACGACCTGCGCGGCCATGGTCGCCCGAAGGACCCATACCAATGGATCGGCTTCAAGATGTATTACCGAATGTCACCAGCTCAGACCGCTGATCTGGGAGACGCTTCCGAGTTGACGCTCTATGCCGGCGGCTACGGTGGTATCCAACCGGTAGAAGGCCGGATTACGAACTTCTGCTGCGTGGTGCAGCGGCGGTATTTCGAACGTGCGGGTCTATGCTGGGAGGGCCTTCTTGCCAAGATGCAGCAGGATTGTCCTCACCTCGCGATGCGGCTTGCCGGCGCGGAGGCGCTGCTCGACAAGCCAATTACAGTTACCCATATCCCTTATGGCTTCCTTCGACGCACGACCGAGGACGGCCTCTACTGCATCGGCGATCAGGCAGCCGTAATCCCATCGTTCACGGGCGATGGCATTTCAATCGCCCTGCATACGGCCCGGCGTGCCACCGCTGCTTATCTTTCCGGGGAGCCGGCAGCGGTTTTTCAGCCGAAACTTCGCTTGGCGATGATGCCGCAAATGCTCCTTGCCGAAGCCGCTGCTAACGGCTTGAACAATGCAGTCGCGCGCGCAATCTTGCCGTTTTGCCTCAGAGTCTGGCCCGGTGCCATGCGAGTAACGGCCCGACTCACTCGAGTCACCCAGCCCCCCGCTCTCGCTCCGGCTGCGTTTGCGAATTGACTCTGCTACATCAACGAACTCGTCGGTAATCAGAGTGTGTCGTCGGTCATGGCGTACGCGGGGACAGATTCTTCGACTACGCGGAGAACTACAAAGGACAATTACGTTCTTCGCCAGCAAGGTCTTCGATGATGTGTGCGCGTGCCTGGATCGGGTGCGATGTCGCCGGGAGTTGCACGGCGCAATGTCGTGATAGTGGGTACTATCGTCGGGAAGACGTTCACCACTATTCGTCAAGGTCGACAGCCCACAATGGAAGATCAGTAATACCCAAGCTCATTTCGTTATCGATCGGTGGGCCGCGCAAAGAATCTGGATAGCCAAAAACCGAGAATGCGCACCCATCTGTGATTTAGATCACAATCCAAGCCTCCCCCACAATGGAATGATCCTTACTGCGATAGCAGCGAGGTCGGTTCACGCCCCTCTCTGTTTTCTGGCAGCGACTTTGGCTGCCTGAGGCGGGTGAGACGATGACGAGTCTCAAGGCACGGACGTGGCTTTGGCTCAGTGGGATCTGGATTCTCCCTGTTTGTCTCAGTGCGGCCTTATTTCTTCCAGGTTCCATGAAGGTCTGGCTTGTCTTCGGCACAGGCTGTCTGCTTGCGCCTGTTCCTGCGCTCATTGTGCGAAGTAAAGAGAAGCGCGGGCTTCTCACCGGCGTGCGCGACGCAGAAGAGGCGAGCGCAAAACTGAGTGCGGAGCTCGACACAGTGCGATATCGAACCACGAGGCTTCGCGAAGAGCTGCAAGCCGCTGACCGCCAAGCCCGTCTGTCGCACCAGCTGACGCTTCTGGGGCAGTTTACCGCGGGATTCCTTCATGAGTTCAACAACCCTCTTGCGATCGTGGTGGGCCGCATTGAAGTTCTGATCCAGGAGCGAAAAGAGGATCGAGCTCTATGCGCCGATCTTGAGCAGATGCTCAAAGAGGCGCGCTACATGGGACAGATTGCGACAACCCTGCTGCAGGCGCTGAGACGCGAGCGGAGTCGAGATGTCTTCGAACCGTGTGCGCCACGCAAGCCGCTGCACGAGGCTCTCAGCGCAATTCAGCCGCAGGCCGAAGCCGATGGGATATCGCTGGTTGCCGAAATCGCGGATGCGCCCCGAGTTGATCTGCCCGAGCATGTGATCGCCGAAGTGGCACGCTGCTTGTTGGGCAACGCTCTGCAGGCCCTGAGGGGCAGGAGCGATGCAGTTATCTGGTTTCGTCTTGAGCCGTACCGCACGGCGGGAGCGGCAGTTGTGGTGCGAGTGGAAGACAACGGACCCGGCGTACCCGAGAGTATTCGAGGACATCTGTTCGAACCTTTCATATCGCAGGGCAATGGGCGTGAGCGATTAGGCCTCGGCTTATTTCTGGCGGCCAGCCTTCTCGACATGTACGACGGGCGCATTCGATACGAGTCAAGGGCCGGTGGGGGAGCCAGCTTTGTTGTTGAGCTTCCGCCGACGCGCTTTACCCGGGGCCAGCCCTACCACTGGTTCGCAGGAGGAACGCCGGAGTGAGTCGCATCCTCGTAATTGACGATGAACCCGCGCTGGGCGAGAACATTCAGCGCATGCTGCGGCAGCCTGGTTCATTGGTTGCGGTGTGCACCGATCCTGCCAAAGGCTTGGCCGAGGCTCTTGCCACCCCGCCCGATCTCGTCTTCCTCGATATGCGCATGCCGGGCATGTCAGGCGAGGAGGTCTTTGCAAAATTGCACGCTGCGCATCCGGGCCTGCCCATCGTCTTTCTCACCGCCTTCGGCTCGGTCGAGGGCGCAGTGGTGGCAATGCGTAATGGTGCATTCGACTATCTCCAGAAGCCCTTCAAACGCGACGACCTGCTCCTGGTTGCCAGGCGCGCTCTCGCCCACGCTTCGTTGGAGCAAGAAGTAGCGCGATTGCAGGGCCGGCTTGAGTCGCTGGGCGAAAGCGATCGTGCGCAAACCAGAAGCCCTTCAATGCTGGAACAGATGGAGCGCTGCCGGAGAGCTGCAGCAACCGATGCCACAGTAATGATCCTCGGGGAAAGCGGCACAGGTAAGGAAGTCACCGCCCACTTCATCCATGACCAAAGCCATCGTAAAAGCGGTCCGTTTGTGCCCGTCGAGTGCAGCGCGATGCCCGCCTCGCTGATTGAGAGTGAGCTTTTCGGGTACGAACGCGGAGCCTTCACGGGCGCCGAGCGAACGAAGAAAGGCCTGATCGAATCGGCGGACGGCGGGACGCTCTTTCTGGATGAGATCGGCGATTTGAGCGTGGAACTCCAGACCAGGCTCTTTCGCTTCGTGGAAGAGCGCGCCTTGCGGCGTCTTGGCGGTTTGTCGCAAGTTCGGGTGGATTGCCGGATCGTCTGCGCGACAAACCAGGATCTCATCGCCAGGATCAAAGCCGGTTCCTTTCGAGAAGAACTCTTCTATCGGTTGAGCGTGGTGACCGTCAAGTTGCCGCCGCTGCGCGAACGCACGGAAGACATCCCCTATCTGGCCCGATTCTTTCTCGAACGATTTGCACGCCGCTACGGCAAGGCTCTTTCTGGCTCGCCTCGATTCTACGAGGCTCTTCTTCGCGAACGCTGGCCAGGAAATGTCCGCGAGCTCAAGAACGTGATGGAGAGACTCACGGCCCTTCACAGCGAAGGAGAACTCCAACCGGAAGATCTGCGAGACGACTTGCCGGCCATGCCGTCGGCCCGCGACTTTTCCGCGCTGACATGGAGAGACGCACGCGAGCGCTATCTTGCAGATTTTGAGCTCTCCTACGCGCAGGCAGTCCTCGCCCGGTGCGGCGGAAATGTGAGCGCCGCCGCGCGCGAGGCCGGCGTGGACCGAAAGACCTTTTACTCGCTGCTCCGCAAAGACCGGGAGGCACAGCCTGATGAATCGATTCCGCAGGACGGGCCGGAACGTGCGGAATGAATTCCCCAATGGTGCTTGGGTATACGAGTTAAGTTGCTGAATTTAGGCAAGAGCGAGTTTGGCGCGCAGGATGCAAACCAAGAAAGGCAGGAGTGCCCGTTCATGAAAATTCCGGCCAGGGCCATCAAGCCATTTCTGTTGGTTTTCGTCTTTCTCACTCTTGTGCCGACCTCGAGTCGCGCAATCCCGGCCTTCGCCCGCAAGTACGGCGTGAAGTGCTACACCTGCCACACCGTTCCGCCAGCTTTGAACAAGAACGGTTATATGTTCAAGCGGCTCGGCTATCGCATGCCTCCTGATGAAATGGACGGCACCAAGCCGGCGCCCAAGATTGTCGCGCTCGACAAAGACATCAAGTACAACCTCATCAACTCGTTTGCACTGATTTTGCAAGCCAGCGTAACCGAGGATAAGAACGTTGCCGAGACCGGATCGACACCTGCCACATCCAGTTCTACCGATTCGAGCTTCAACCTCGACGAAGCGGCCCTCTTTGTTGCCGGGCCTGTACCTAACACCGGTTTCTCGTACTTTGGCCACTACGAGCTTTATCAGGATGGCAGTAACGGGCTCGAGCAGGGGTTTGGCGTGTGGACGGGCGGCCGCGCCAATTCAAGCTACTTCGTCAAGGGTGGAGAGATCCACATGCAGGAGGGCGAAGGCACGCGGGCAGCAATGTTTTACAACCTCTTCGCCGATCCGGCCCCCACGCTGACCAATGCCGATCCCATCAGCTTCTCGCTCGATCAGCACCCGGTTGGTGTCGATGTGGGTTATACCTGGGCCTCTCCCTACTTCAAGAACGTCTTCGCGGTCTCAGCCAAAGTAACAAACGGGCTGAATGCAGATGGCAGCGAGATCCTGCAGGCGTCGACCAAGAACTCAAAGGACATATGGTTGGACGCCGATTACTGGTTCGGCCCCGACGGGGGCGTCACAGTGATCGCGTATCGCGGCTCGAAAGATCAGAATCAGACCGATACCGAAGGCAATCCCTTCACGTATCGGCCGACTTTCTACCGGGTCGGCGGATTTGGCAACTATCTGTTCTTCGACAAACTCGATCTGCTAGGCGGCTACATCCGGAGCAATGACGACTGGCGCTGGGATCTGACGTCTCCGATGTCGAGCTACACCGCCGATAACTACCGCGCTGAGGCGGACTACTACATCAAGACCGGCACTGTGGTGATGGCGAGGATCGATCGAGGCGTCGCCAAAATCGCGCCCAATCCAAATGTCCACACCCGCGCTTGGGGCATCGGAGCGGAACATGCTCTGACGCAACTCGGCAACATCGTCTTGCGCGCCGCATACAACCAGGAACACGATGCAGATCCTGTGGCAGTTCTGGGTTCAACCGACAAGCTCTTCAAGGTCGATTTTCGATTCATGTGGTAAGGAGACTCCAGCAATGCAGAATGCAATTCGAATCGCAGCTTTTTCAATTCTGGTCACGCCCATACTCGCGCTAGCGCAAACCAGTAATGTGACTCTTCCGCAAGACAAAGGGCCCGACAAGGTCAACATCTCCTCCTATCCGGCAGATCAGCAGAAGAATTACAAGCTCTTCACCGACAAATGCTCCAAGTGCCATACGATCGCTCGCCCCATCAACACCGCGATGACCAAAGAGGAGTGGCAACGCTACGTGAAGCGCATGATGCACAAGCCGAACTCAGGCATTAGCGACAGCCAGGGAAAGGCTATTTACGAGTTCCTGGCGTATGACCAGGAGAACCGCAAAGACAAGAATCCTTCCGCCTTCCAAAAGGCGCTCTCTGACGAAGAGATCGAGCAGTTAAAGGCGAAGCAACAGTAGTGCTTCCGGCAGCTGCGTCGGTCAGGTCCGCTCGCCGCTGCCGAATTCACCGAGTTACCAGCATGCCGCAGACGAGTTGATTGGAACAGATGAACTACACGGTCACCATTCCGGATCGCGAGTACTTCGATCGCAATATCCCGTGCCAGACTGCTTGTCCGATTCATACAGAGTGCGGACGCTACGTGCAGGCCATCGGCATCTCGAAAGACGAGGAAGCCTACCTGCTCGCGCGTGCTCCTAATCCGTTCGCCTACGTCCTTGGCCGCATCTGCGCTCATCCCTGCGAAGATAACTGCCGCCGCGGCAAGATCGACGAGCCAATCGCTATTTGCGCGCTGAAGCGCTTCGCCACCGATCGACATAATCTCGGCATGGGCCATGATCCTGAGAGAAAGGCTCTGCCACCGGCGACAAAGCGCCCCCAGCGGGTGGCAGTGGTCGGCGCTGGGGTCTGCGGTCTCACTTGCGCGCATGATCTGGCCCTACTCGGCTACACCGTTGAGGTTTTCGAGTCCGCTCCCGTCCCCGGCGGCATGCTCTATCTCGGCATCCCGCAGTTTCGCCTTCCTCGCGAAATCATCAAGATGGAAGTCGACAACATCCTGGCGATGGGCGTCACGCTGCACACGCGCGTAACCATCGGGCGCGACATCACATTCGACTGGCTCCGGAAAAACTTTGACGCTGTTCTTCTGGCTACCGGTCTCAACAAAGGCCGAGAGCTGAACATACCCGGCGCCCATCTGTCCGGCGTTTACAACGGCATCGACTTTTTGATCAATGTCAATCTTGGGTTCGAGATCGAACTGGGCAAGCGCGTGGTCGTCGTCGGAGGCGGCAACGTTGCGATTGACGTCGCCCGCGCGGCCGTTCGCCTGGTCCATGAGGCTTCTGAATTCGGAACGCCGGCTGAATCGGAAGAAGAGAAAAGCCTGCAACCTGCCCTCGATGCCGCGCGCCTCGCGATTCGTTCAGGGGCCGAGACCGTCCACATGGTAAGCCTGGAGTCGCGCGCCCAAATGCCGGCCTGGAAAGGTGAAGTGGAAGAGGCAGAGCACGAAGGCATTGACGTTGACAACGGCTGGGGACCCAAAGAGATCGTTGGCGAAAATGGGATCGCAACCGGCCTTAGAGTTCGCCGCTGCCTGACCGTCTTCGACGAAAATGGCCGCTTCAATCCAGCATTCAGCGATGAAGAGAAGATCATTCCCTGCGACAGCGTGATTCTCGCCATCGGCCAGCAGGCAGATCTTTCGTATATCAACTCGGAAGATGGGGTGCAGGTCACTCCCCGCGGAATTCTTAAGATTGACGACGAGATGAGGACCACGGCTCCCGGCGTCTTTGCCGGAGGAGACGTGGCCTTCGGTCCAAGGATTCTGGTTGAGGCCGTGGCCAACGGCCATCGTTCCGCGCGTTCCATTCATCTCTATCTGAGCGGGACAACCGAGAAAAGCGTTCGCAGCCGCTTCAGGATTCTGCCCAACTGGAAGATGCCCAGTCGCTTCTTGACGATTCCGCGGCAGAAGATGCCGGTGCTCTCAGCAAATCGTCGTGTAGGGATTGCGGAAGTTGAATTGGGCTTCGATGAAGAGCAAGGGCGTGCCGAAGGCAATCGATGCCTGAACTGCCAGGTCAACACGATCTTCGATGGCTCGAAGTGCATTCTGTGCGCGGGCTGCGTCGATGTTTGCCCTGAGAATTGCCTGCGGCTCGTCGATCTCACCCAGGTCAGCGGCGATGACCGCTACGACGCGCTGATACGCAATCGGTATGGTGTCGGGCCTTCTGAGCTCAAACCGCGGCAGGCCGGAGCCATTCTCAAGAACGAAGAAAAGTGCATCCGCTGCGGGCTCTGCGCTGATAGGTGCCCCACCGGTGCCATCACAATGGAAGCCCTCGAGCGTCATGAACGCGAAGTCTTTGCATAGGAGAACAGAAAGATGAATCGTCGATCCTTTCTGAGTTGGGGAACCGCGGGCATTGCGGTCCTTTGTTCCGGAGTAGCCGTGAGCTTTGGCGCTGTCGTCCGATTCATGGTGCCAAGCGTTTTTTACGAGCCGCCCCAGTCCTTCAAAATCGGCAATCCTGGGGACTTCGCTTTCGGTCAGCCGACGTTTCTGGTCGATGAGAAGATCTTCGTCTTCCGCGACCGCGATAGGGGCTTTGCTGTGGCGAGTGGAGTCTGCACCCATCTCGGCTGCACCGTGGCGCACTTTCAGAGCGATCAAAACTTCCATTGCCCATGCCACGGCAGCGTCTTTGCAGCCGATGGGTCGGTAGTTCACGGCCCGGCTCCGAAGGCTCTGCAGTGGTTTGAGGTAACGCAGACCCGCGATGGACAGCTGCTTGTCAACAAGGACAGAGTCGTCCCGTCCAGCTATCGGTTGATGGTGTAGCCATGAATCTGATCAAGGAAATCTGGCAATCGATCGTCCGCCGCGATCCGTTATCCACCGACAAGGGAAAATCTGAACTTGTTTTCCTCAATGTCTGGCTGCATATTCATCCCGCAAAGGTAAAGACAGAGAATCTCAAGTTCAAACACACCTTCTATCTCGGCTTCATTACCTTCTTCCTCTTCGTTGTCCTGGTCACTACCGGGATAGCCCTGATGTTCTACTACCGCCCGTATCCGCCCCATGCCTACCAGGACATGAAGGACCTAGAGTACGTCGTGTTCCTGGGTTCTTTTCTGCGCGGCATGCACCGGTGGGCGGCTCACGGCATGGTGGTCTGCGTGTTTCTCCATATGTGCCGCGTGTTCTATACGGGCTCCTATAAGAAGCCCCGCCAGTTCAACTGGGTGATCGGCGTGCTGCTCCTCCTCTTGACGCTGGGGCTTTCATTCACGGGCTATCTTCTGCCCTGGGATCAGCTGGCATTCTGGGCGATCACGGTGGGCACAAACATCGGCAGCTATGCGCCGCTTGTCGGAGGACAAGTGCGGGAGATCCTCCTCGGCGGACATACCGTCGGCGAGGCTGCGCTGCTCCGGTTCTATGTGCTCCATGTTGCTGTTCTACCTGCAATCGTCATTCTGCTCACGATCGTCCATTTCTGGCGCGTGCGCAAAGACGGTGGATTGTCTCGCCCCATATGGAAACTGAAGCCGAACAAGCCGGATGAATTGGTCACCATTGGCGCACCTCCTCTTCTCGCCCATGCCAACGCGATGCCGGCTTCCACGGATAAGACCTACGGGTTGATGGAAGTAGTAACCGGTAAACCGATCTTTGAAACGATCGCTCCGGAAGAGGAGGATGAAGCCGTCTTCTCGTATCCCTTCGCATTTTTCCGCGAAGCGATTGCCCTGATGGCCACAGTCACCGGCGTCATGCTGATGTCGTTGCTCTTCCGCGCACCGTTGGAGGAGCTCGCGAACCCGGCGCATACCCCGAATCCGGCTAAAGCCCCATGGTACTTTCTTGGCTTGCAGGAATTAGTGAGCCATTCAGCGTTCCTAGGCGGTGTCATTGCGCCGGCCTTGATGGTGATTGCCCTTCTCGTAATTCCCTATTTCGACAGGAACCCTAGTCGGCGACCATCCGATCGCAAGCTGGCTATTTGGCTCTTCACCGCGTTTGTGGCCATCAACCTTGTGTTGATTCTGATTGGCACATTCTTCCGTGGGCCGGGGTGGGCTCTGGTCCCACCGTGGATCCACATTACAGGAGCTGTTGAATAATGGCACGCAAACTACCGCAGCTCTTCTTCGCTCTAAGCACGCTTGCCCTGGCGCTCCTTCTTGTCGCGGTCTGGAAAGCCAGCACACCCGAGTGGAAGAAGTATCAGCACCAATTCGCGCAATTGGAAGCACAGGGTGAGCCGAACGCGGTGACTAAGGCTGCGGTCCTAGCTGCCCCTCCGCAGATTCACCAGGCCCTGCTCACGGGCTTGCAACGCGTCGACCGATGCACAACCTGCCATCTCGGCGTCGACGACCCAACGATGAAAAATGCGTCGGAGCCATTCCGCTATCACGTTGGACTCGGACCCCACATTCCCTCTCGCTTCGGCTGCACCATCTGCCACGGCGGCCAGGGATTGGCGACAGAGAAGAATGCAGCGCATGGGAAAGTCGAGTTCTGGCAAACACCGCTGCTCTCGAAGGAATATATTCGCGCATCGTGCGGCCGCTGCCACAAGGAAGGGGATGTTCCCGGGGTGCCAGAACTGACCGAAGGTCGGCACCTGTTTGAGACACAAGGCTGCCGCGGCTGCCACAAGCTGAATGGTGTCGGTGGAAGCATCGGTCCCGATCTCACCGAAGAGGGAGCAAACCGCCGCTCGCCGGAATGGCTCGAAAAGCATTTTCTGACACCCAGTCTCGTTTCCATGGGCTCAGCGATGCCGGACTTTCACTTCACTCGGCCTCAGGCGCGCGCCTTGACGTACTACATGCTCTCGCTCACGAGCGAGGATATGGGTACCTACTACTCCAGTCTCCGTCTCATTCCCAGTCCCGAGTACGGACGGCAGTTGTTTGTCGAGAAGAACTGCATCGTCTGCCACGCCATTGGCGGAGTCGGCTCGAAAACTGGGCCCGATCTTCTGGGAGTGACGAAGCGCCACTCTTCCGGCTGGCTCGATGAGCAGCTGGTGAATCCAGAGCAGGTATATCCGGGAAGCTCAATGCCGGAGTATGACCTGGAAACCAACGCGCGGAAAGCCCTCGTCGCCTTTATGGCGACGGCGTCGCCCGAAGACGCGCAGACCATCCTTACCCATGAGAATCGTTCCTTGAGTCCCGAGGATGCCGCGATTGAAGCAGGCAAACGCGACTTCGCGCGCTTTGGCTGCGCCGGTTGCCACGGGACGGAGTTGCAAGGCGGTGTACCGAATCCCAATGCCCAGGGTGGGCAGATTCCTTCGCTGCTCCACCTCTCAGACGATTACACAAAGGACGAGATCCTCGCGGTCATCCGCAACGGCAGGATGCCTCCCCTGGATAACCCGAAGGGCCCAACTCCGCCACTCTACATGCCCTCGTGGAAGGCGCTGCTGAGCGACGAGGATATTCACCAGATCGTGGCGTTCCTCTGGTCGAAGCAACAGAAAGCGGCGGAGAGCTGGTAACCCCCAACGTGAGTAAGAAGCGACATAGGCACGTCTTTGTTTTTGCAATCGTCGTGGCATTCGCCGCTTGCGCTGTCGCTCAATCGTCTGGAGGCAAAGGAGAATCGGCCGTTGAAGGCGAACGGCGCACCTATCCCGCCCCGACGAATCTGAAGGTGCTGCACAAGGACATGACTGGGCAGCAGGTTCACGACGTAATGGAGAGATGGGCTCGTGAGCTGGGCGTCCAGTGCAACGCGTGCCACGAGGATGAAGCGGAGATTGTTATCTATGGGGCTCCCCCTCGATCGCGCTTCGCCGCCGACTCGAAACCCATGAAAGAAATCGCGCGCCGCATGTATACGATGACCGACACGATCAACAGCAGATTCATCGCTAAGATTGAAAGTTCTGATATGCCTGTCACCTGTGGCACATGTCATCAGGGCCGGATCAATCCTGAGTCGAGCCAATTGCAGGCCGTTACCGAACCATCTAGCACACAACCGCCCAGGGAATCCAAGCCTGAACCGTGCTTTCAGTGCCACGAGGATGAGAGAGCCGCGTTCTCACTTCCCTCTCGACATAAGGTAGAAGAGGGTCTGATCTCCTGTACTGATTGTCATGAGCCACACGGCAAGCTCGGAGAGAAGCGACCTGTGACTCCCGCACAAGTGAATCGGATCTGTACAAAGTGTCACACGGAAATCGTCGGGCCTTTTGTGTACGAGCACGCCGTGATCAAGGCCGAGGGCTGCGTTGCATGCCATGTTCCGCACGGTGGACCAGCCCCTCACATGCTGAATCGAGCAAAGGTCGATACGATCTGCCTGCTGTGCCACTTGCCTTCGCGAATGTCGCCGACAGATGCTTCGATCGGCAATGCGCACGATCTAGAAACACAACCCCAGCCGTGCACGGCTTGCCACGCCGACATCCACGGCTCCAATCTGAGCCGGTTTTTCCTCACCGTGAACTGAGCGATGCGGTCAAACCTACACAACCATCGGATTTCATGGCACACGGCACCCATCCGAGAATTGGCACTTGGTTAACGAGTGACCATAGCCCTCGATTGCGATTACTAACGAAGTGGCCGGAGTTTGCAAATCCAATCTACTGAACGTGAAACCAGCTTCTTGGACGATTGATCGCGGAACCATCGAGGCGGGTCGAATCACATCTGGTCCGGAAGAGGTCAGATCAATTTCGACTCTTCACTTTCCCTTTGATCTGCTCGAGGCCCTAATCGGCACGGGGTATTCTCGAGAAGTACCTTCATTACCCTTCCGAATTGAAATCGGGTCCGAGAGCCGGGCCGAGAACGGCAACCGAATTCTTACTCGAAACCTCAAGACTGCCGCTCGCGCGCAACAGACTGAAAGGCTGCACGTTCAGAAAGTGTTTTCGACCTCTCGTAAGGCACGACATTGCCCTCAGGTCGCTCCAGTCCGTCCCATCGACGGGCTTCTTACGCGGCCTGTGGCCATCGCCGGCGAGACGATTCCAGGTTTTAAAAGAAATCGTTCGGGCAGCATCGGGTCTTTGTCCGCAACCAAATAGTGTAACTATTGCAGGCGCGGCGTTCCTCTTCCGTAAGTTCCAGGAGGCGCGAGTTGGGCGCGCAGTGGGGGCTCCGACATGTCGCGCTTGTCCCGCGTGAAAATTGCATCTCCCTGCGAGATGAGATAGTCCGCGGTGCGGGCTGCGAGAGCTTGGATGGTGAGGCCGGGATTTGCCGATCCCTGCGTTGGCAGGATCGAGCCGTCGCAGACGAACAGATTTGGGATGTCGTGCGTGCGTCCGAACTTGTCTACAACCGACGAGGCGGCGTCCGAGCCCATGCGAGCCGCGCCCACCAGATGAGCGTAGCGCGCTTCCTGAACGACTTCCGTTGCGCCGGCAGCGTGCATGACTTCCATTGTTTTATCTTTTGCGCCTTCGATGAGCATTTTATCGTTGTCGTGAAGATTGAAGGTGACGTGTGCGACACGCAGTCCGAAGCGATCAGTCTCGTCGGCGAGCGTCACGCGGTTATCTGCCCAGGGAAGAATCTCGCCCAGCAGTCCAAAGGTAGCCCAGTGGTTGTAGTCCATCATTTCGCGGCGCAGGCCCCAGCCCCAGGCTTTCTTCGCGGCCACCATTTGCTTGCCGAAGGCGATGGGGAGCGGCCCGACGGTCTGGATGGCGAAGCCCCGCGCGAAATCATTCTTGGGATTCGTTTCGTAGAACTCTTCTGTTAGCGCGTGCGCCGGCGGAGCCTTGTACATGCGGACCGGTTGATCGAATCGCCCCAGGACAACGTTGCCGGCCTGGGCCATCAGATAGCGGCCGACTGTTCCGCTCGAATTTGCCAGGCCATTTTCGAATCCGGGACAGGCGGAGTTGAGTAGCAGACGGGGGGTTTCAATCGAATAGCCGGCGATAATGACAGCTTTCGCCCTTTGGAAGTGAGCCACGCCGTTATCGTCGAAATAATGCACACCCGTCACGCGGCGGTTGCGCCCCAGTTCAATGCGTGCAGCCATGGAGCGATCGCGAATCTCGGCGCCGCTTTCAAGAGCATCGGGAACATGAGTGACGAGAGTGCTCGCTTTCGCTCCGACTTTGCAGCCCTGAATGCAGAAGCCGCGATAGATGCAGTGCGGGCGGTCTCCGTGCGAACCCGAAAGAATTGCGACCGGGCCTCCGACGGAGACGGGAATGTTGAGCGCCGAGCAGCCTTTTATGAGCGCGTTGCCGACACCACCCATGGGATGCGGGCCATAGGCATAACCGTGCGGATGGCCCCAGGGATAATATGCCGGACCCGCGACCGGCATCTCAAGTTCGAGTTGTTCGTAGTAGGGCCGAAGTATTTCGTAGGAGATGGGCCAGTCCACGCCGACTCCGTCGCGGGTGTGAATTTCGAAATCGGAGGGATGGAGGCGCGGAGTGAACGCCGCCCAGTGCACAGAGCCGCCGCCGACACCACGGCCGCAGTTATTCGCACCCAGCGCGAGAGGATTCTTCCCGCCAGTGACGCGGGGATCTTCCCAATAAAGTTGATGCGATCCCGATTCGTCGCGAGACCCAGTCGCGCTCGGTGTCCCAGAAGGGGCCAGCTTCGAGTGCCATCACCCGAAAGCCTGAGCGAGCGAGGCGCTGAAGCAGCACGCCTCCCGCCGCGCCGCAACCAACGATCACATAGTCGATCTCATCGCTTTCCGAAAACCTGCGCATGGGCAGATGAATCTTCTGCAGTGACCCGAGCATGTGGGCCTCACTCTTGCGATTCTCAAACGCGCCGAGGATTGGCTTCTTCATACAACCTCATAAGACGGTTTTATCCGTTCTGTTCGGACTCCAGGTAGAGATGGTGAGTCGGTTCGTTTGTGTCTGAGACGGCATAGGGAGGGGCATCCCAGTCGTAGGGCTGGGGCTCGACCTCCCACGGTTCAGGCTCGCCGCGCTCGAGACGCGTGTAGGCTCGGGGATAGGCTGGGCCGCCAAAACCAATCTCGTCCCATGCCCAGGGGTGTGCGTAGTAGCCTTCGAGCGCATCCAGCATTAGAAGTTGCCAGAAACGTGCAATGGACATCTTCTTCCAGATAACCGCACCGGCTGTGGGCTTCTTATCGTGAATTGCCTGGAGAACAATTTCCTGTTGGCGCTGAGGGAGATTGAGAAAGTCCCCTCCATAACGCTGCCTCGCTTCGAGGTTTATCGCCTCTTCTCCGAGGCGGTACGCTTCGCGGTCGGGTGGCATCGATTCGTACCGATAGCCGATCCCCCTGTTCTGGTAGAGCCGTTCATCGAGCGGTTCGACAAGGGGAATGCGGCGCTCCGGCGTGCGGTCGTGTTGAGGGATGAGGTGATCAAAGACCGCTCGCCAGAACCGCGCCTGGTCCGCAGTGAAAAAGCGAATAGGCGGTGTCTGCTCCACACGCATGGCGACGACGTCGCGGGTTGCCTCGTCCCAGAATGCCTTCTGCGACATGGTGTGGAAGCCGGGATAGTAACCGGGCTGCGGCGTTTGCGGCAGCGGCTCTCCCGTAGCAGGATCGCGAGGAAGGAGTGTCGAGTCTGGAGCGTCGTTGGGGTTCATGCAGTCTCCGGAGAAATGACGATGCGCAGCGGCCTTATCCTTTTTTGCGGCGCAAGAGGCTGGCCAGGATTCCCAGCATGCCCGCGGCGCCGAAGAGCAACGGAGCAAAGATGGGCGGCCCGTACATGATGTTGTAGAGCAGATGCTTTCGTCCGCCGGGCCGGCGAAGCACGCCGCGAGCATGGTAGTAGAAGCCGACCGCAGCGTCCGCGCAGGCAACTGCAGAGAGTGCGGGCAAGGCGGTCGCGGCCACTCTGCGCTTCTTGACGGAAAGAAATGCCGCGCCTGCCAGCAATGGAGCGAGAATCACAGGGCTCCACTGAATCTTGTAGCGGAAGTTATTCTTGTAATGCGAGTAGTAGGCTTCAAATCCGCTGAGCAACGCGCTGACGCCTGCGACGATCGCAACCTGGCGCTGAAATTTACCTTCACGAATATCCTGCTCGGCCGAGATGAGATCGCGTCCAGTGCGCGGAGGCAGGATCTGAGCAAGCCACCGGTCGCTATTGTCCCCCTCGCCCGCGGTGAGCTGCTTCCCATCCTCACGCTGCAGGTACGAAGCAATTAGTCCGAGGTAGGCGCTTGTGCCAAACAGAAGCGGCGCGAAGATCGGCGGACCCATGATCATGTTCGTCATCGGCAAGCGCCACCCGCCGGGCTTGCGATGAATGCCGCGGATATGAAAATAGAAGCCCACACCCGCATCGACGAGCGTGATAGAAGCAGTCAGCCGCATCAGGCCACGAGCCGCCCTGCGGCTGAAGAAACCGGCAATCGCGGTCACGCCCAGCACCGCGCTCAGAATCACCGGCGTGTACATCACACGCCGGCTGTAGCTGCCTCGATAGTGCTCGTAGGCTACCTCGAGACCGCTGATGATGCTGGTTCCAGCGGTGAGCAGCGAGAGGCTCCGCTGAAACCGGCCCTCGCGAATATAGTTGGCGGCGGTCTCGGCGTCATGCGCCGCGTCGTCGGTCAATCTTTCGGGCGTTTCCATCTGCTCTTAGACCACCTCGCGGATTTGATCTTCGGCGACAGTCTTAATGATCTTGATTGCGTCCTTTTGCCCGCGAACCAGCGCCTTGGCGAACTTGTAGGCCTGCTCTGTGGTCACCTTGCCGGGCATGGGCGGCTCGTTCGGATCGACGACGGCCTGCACCAGAGTAGGACCGTCATGGCAGAGAGCCTGGCGTAGAACGCTTTCCGCATCTTCAGGCCGGTCGATGGTGTATCCGCGGACGCCGCAAGCCTTGGCCACCATGGCGAAATCAATCGGTTCCAGCTCCACACCGTATTCCGGATTGCCCTCGAGAATCATCTGCTCCCATTTGATCTGTCCGAGAACATTGTTCTTGATGACGATCACGGTAACGCGCAGTTTGTATTTGACCAGCGTGGCAAGCTCGCCCATGAGCATGGTAAGTCCGCCGTCGCCAACAACGCAGACCACTTGGCGCCCTGGATAGGCGACGGCTGCGCCGATGCTGTAGGGAAGACCGTTGGCCATGGTGGCCAGCGAGCCGGAGAGAGAAAATTGCATCGCGCCGCGCATTTCGACGTAGCGCGCGGTCCAGGTAGCGATGGTGCCGCTGTCTGACGATACGATGGCATCATCGTCAAGCAGCTTGTTCAGCGTGTGCGTCACCACCTGCGGCTTCATCGGCATGTCTTGGCGCGTGCCGCGCTCCTCCATCAGCTCATTCCAGGTCTTCATCCGCTCTTGCGCCTTCTTGAGAAACTTAGTGTTCTTCCGCTTGAGCAGCGGCAGCAGCGCCTGGAGAATCGTCTTCGCGTCGCCAACTAATGCGACATCGACCTGGTGTCGAAGACCGATGCGCGTGGGGTCCAGCTCGATCTGCACACACTTCGCTTGTCCCGGCTTGGGGAGAAACTCTATATACGGATAGCTGCTGCCGATCAGGATGAGGGTGTCGCACTCTTCCATCGCGTCGACCGATGGCGCAGTGCCGAGCAGACCAAGGCCGCCTGTGGTGTAAGGGCTACGGTCAGGAAGAACCGCCTTGCCCAGCAGGGCTTTCACGACGGGGCCGCCGACGGTATCGGCCAACTGAGCCACTTCTTCACGTGCGCCCAGAGCGCCGCGCCCCACCATGATCGTGACCTGCGAGCCGTCGTTAATGATCGAGGCCGCTTTCCGAACAAGAGTTTCAGCTGGCCGCGCGGTCGAAGGCGTGGCCCAGTCGCCGCTGTGTCCGGCGATGTTGGCGCTGCTGCGCATCTTGTCGGAGACAGGCCACTCCTGAATATCCTTGGGGATGCAGATGTGGGCGACTCCGCGGCGGCCATAGGCCGTGCGTACCGCCATATCGACCACGTTGACCGCATGAGCCGGGCCCATGACGCGCTCGTTGAATACGGAAACGTCCATGTAAAGCTTGTCGAGATCGACGTCCTGCTGATAATCCATTCCGATGAGGTCATGAAAAGTGTGTCCAGTGATGGCGAGCACCGGCTGCAGATCGCACTTGGCGTCATAGAGCCCATTAAGAAGGTGAATTCCGCCGGGACCTGACGTGGCGCAGCATACGCCGATGCGGCCAGTGTATTTCGCGTAGCCGACAGCGGCGAAGGCCGCGGCCTCCTCATGCCGCACCTGGATGAAGCGAAGCTTGTCCTGATGGGTGCGCAGCGACTCGAAGAAACCGTCCACGCCGTCTCCGGGAAATCCGAAGATGGTATCCACGCCCCATTCGATGAGCCGTTCAACGATCAGATCTGACAACTTGTTTGGCCATTATTCACTCCTGATTTCCTGTCTTCGGAGCGCCGCAACGGGGCGCTCGATTGCAACATCCGTCGGCTACTTTCGATAGCGCGCCGCATCCTTCTCTTTTAGCTCGATTCCCATCCCTGCGCGCGAGAGGTCGGGAATCATACAACCGTCAACCGGTTCGCAGAACCCCTCGAAGAACATTCGTTCAATGCGCGCGTGGTCGTGAAAAAACTCCATATGCACCGCCCTCGGCACAGCACAGCAAACATGCAGATGCATGCTCGGCCCGCAGTGCGAAGAAAGCGGTATGTTGTGAGCCCAGCAGAGCGCAGCAGCATCCAGAAAGCCGCTGATGCCACCACAGCGAGTGCAGTCAGCCTGCAGCACTGTGACGGCCATCGCGTCGAGCATTGAGCGGAAGTACCACGCCGTGTAGCCGTATTCGCCGGCGGCGATATCCATGCCGAGCGGAGCGCGCGCGCGCACCTGATTCAGTCCGGCAAGGTGATCGGAGCTGACCGGCTCTTCAAACCAACGCACATGCTGTTCTGCAAATCGGTCCGCGAGTTCGATCGCCTGCGTGACGGTGTAGGCGCCATTTGCATCGACGAACAAGATTGCACTTATCGCCAATGGCCTTGCGCGCGGTCTCGACGCGGGTAGGGTCGTTGTCTGGGTGCGTGCCGATCTTCATCTTGACGCTCGCGAATCCGTTCGATGCCCAGCCGCCAAGCTGATCGGAAAGCTGCCGATCGGAATAAGAAGTGAAACCGCCGCTGCCGTAAACCGGGATTCCTGTGCGAACCTGTCCCAGGAGAGCCACGAGAGGAAGATCGAGCAGGCGCGCGCGAAGATCCCAGATCGCATTGTCGACTGCGGATACAGCCATCATCGCTATCCCGGTTTCACCGAGATTGCGAATGCTTCGCAGCATCTTTTGCAATGTGGCAGCGTGGCAGAAAGGGTCTGAGCCGAGGACAATCTCATCGAGGAGCTTCTTTGCTGCAGCTGCCGTGCCTGCATCGGCATAGGTGTAACCAAGCCCTCGCGCGCTTCCACAATCTAGCTGCACCAGCACCATCGAGGTGCTGTCCCATGAAAATGTGCCGTCGGCTTCCGGCGCATCTGTAGGCACCGTATAAAATCCGATCGACCCGCCGGTGATGGAATATTCCTGCCTCATGGTTCGACTGACAGCCTGCCTCTAAAACTCTGTGAGCACTTCCACTTCGGATTCGGTACACCCAACTACATCGCAGTGGCGCATGCCACCAACGCCGTCAATATAGATTGCCGGTTCAAGGTTGAAGGTCATGCCCACTCTCAGGACGTCCGGCGACTCCGGGTGAATACGAGGCAGCGCATCGGGATTCGCGGCAGCAAAGCCAACGCCGTGGCCTGTTGCATGCTTGAACTCGGCGCCGAATCCCTGTTTATTCAGCACATCTCGCGCAGCTTTGTCCACGAGCTTCGCGCCAACGCTGGGCGCAATCGCCGCCAGGGCCGCCGCGCGCGCCTCCTGTATAGCTTCGCGCATCCTCTTCTGTTCGTCTGAAGGATTTCCAGCGATGAATGAGCGTGTGATGTCAGTCCAGTATCCGTCGCCGACGGTGTTGGCGTGGATCATCACGAGGTCGCCTTCTTGGATGACGCGACGGCGGGTGCGTGCATAAGCTCCGGCCGCCTTCGCGGAGTTGGGTCCGGACATACAGAAGAAGTAGCCAGCGCCGCGCTCGAAGCCGTCGTTGGCGATGCGCGCGAAAGTGGCTCCAATATCGGCAGCTACTTCATCCTCTCTGCGGCCTGGGGCGATCGCAAGTTCGGCTTCGGCAAACGCATTCGCTGCCAATTGAGATGCTCGACGGATATGATCCATCTCAGTTGCCGTCTTCACCGACTTCAGACGATCGAACATACAGTCAGCAGAAACAACCGCCGTCCGTGGCAGAACCATGCCAAATATCTCGGAGATAGCGACGCGAAAATGATTCGTCGCCTGATACGAGGCAGGCTGCAAGCTATCGCGAAGATCAACGCCGATCTGCTCCCCGGAAAGATAGAGGCGTTTCGTCAGTCGCTGGAGAGGCTCGATCAGCGCCTCTGAACATTTCGCAAGGTTATCGAGAGAGTGTGGTTGATAAGCCGTTATGTTTGCATTCGAAGTGGCACGCGCCAATTCCATTTCATCTTCCGGAACGATGGCGCACACATCGCCGTCTCGCGTAACCAAAGCGAGGCTCGCGCCCATTACCGGCCAATATCCCGTGAGAAGCAGCACCTCTTGCGGCGAAACAGACGCGACGGCCTGCAGTGGAGACTCCTGAAGAGCCTCAACAATCGCAGCACGCCGTTGTGCATCTATCGCCATGCTTTTCCTTTTTCCAATTCGCTAGCAATGATCTCCCGACCCGAAATCACCATCGCCGCGGTACACACCGCTGTTGCCGTGCACCACGAACAGAGCATGCGAAACGACACGATCTGACGCACCACATTGAAGGCCGCGAGGGAGCCGTCTCCGAGCAGTTTCACCGCTAGAAGCTTCCGCGCTTTTGGACTGCCTGCCGCAAGGGCAACCAGCCCAAGGGTCGCGCCATAACTTGTCAGTCCAAGGATGCCATCGGGGATACCGAGCGGATATGCGGACTGCGACTTAGTGATTCGATCGGAGGCGAAGACCGATCCAGGCGGGTCTGGCAAGTGATCGATTGCGCCCACCTGATGCGCGGCTACCGGAATCAACGTGGCGACAGCAGCGCAGGTGGCGGCCGCCAGGGCCCAGTTCGACTTCGAACCATTCGTGCTCTCAGGCGACGCAGGGAATATCATCGCCGGCTCCGCAATCCCAGCACCACTGCGCCAGTGCCGACCAAGAATAAAGCCGCCGCCCATGCAAACCATTTCTGGTGCAGCACGACGAAGACCTCGGCGCTGCTCCGTTTTGACCGGTCGTCGAATTTACCCCGCGCGCTGTGTTCTCCCGGAACGTACTCGTACAAATTGTTTGGTGCGTCCGGATCGCGAGGCTCGTTCCCAATCTGTTGCGACTTGTATCCTGTCTTGCCGAGATATCGATCGAGAAGGCCGGGAACAATGCGCTGCGCCACAATTGCGTTCACCGTCGGTGAACCAACCCAGTATTCGCGGCGCGGACTCTTCGCCAAGCCTGCGGCGACCACCACCTCGGCAGCGACCTCGGGCTCGAAGATCGGCGGCACCGGCTGCGTCTTGTGCGGCATGCGATTCTTCACCCAGTTGAACTGCGTCGTATTCATCGCCGGCATTTGCACCGTGGTGAGATGGACGTTGCTTTTATCGTGATAGAGCTCGCAGCGCAGCGAGTCGGTGAATCCATTGATGGCATGCTTGGCCGCGCAATACGCAGACTGCAGCGGAATGGAACGATAGCTTAGTGCCGATCCGATCTGAATGATTGTGCCGCGATCGCGAGGCAGCATACGCCGCAGCGAAGCTTGCGTACCGTATACGAATCCCAGGTAAAGAACATCGGTGACCCGCTTGTAATCGGAGGCCTCCATCTCTTTGACTGGGGAGAAAACGCTCACCATCGCGTCGTTCACCCAGATATCGATGGGACCAAGTTGCTTCTCGATCGTGGTTGCGGCATGTTCCACCGCAGTCGCGTCGGACACGTCGGTTTCAATATAAACGGCGCTGCCGCCAAGCTCTTCGCATTCACGCTTGGCAGCGTTGAGAGCTACGGGATTGCGCGCGATAAGCCCTATCTTCGCGCCTCGTTTGGCATAAGCGTGCGCGATGGCTCGGCCCAATCCGGCAGATGCTCCGGTAATGGCGACAACAGGGGATAGTTTCATTGCTCGGCCCAATACGCATTGAACATGCGCTCATCAACTAAGAGTCCATCGACCACGCAGAGGATGCCTCCCGGATGAGGAGGCTCATCGCGCTTGCGTGATGTCCGGTCCGGGTTGCGTCTTGCGCGTTTTGAGATACGCCACCAAGTCCGAGACCCGATCCGGATGCCGGGCGAAGTCGGACGGCGTCTGCGCGATCACCCGGATGCACATCCAAGCATGTTCTCCCCCGCAGAATTCCGGGCATCGACCGAGGTAGACGCCCGGCGCATCCACGGAGAACCAGCTAGGTTTTCCACTCCCGGAATGATGTCGATCTTCCGGCCCAGCTCCGGGACCCAGAAATCGTGAATCACATCCGCCGAGCGGAATCCGGTGTATTCCGGTTGATTCACGTGCACATGGATCTCATTGGCGATTACGATTCCAATGTTCGGATGATGAACCTCCCACCACCATCGATGGGCCACAATCAAGAGATTGGTCGCGCTATTCGCGGGAGGATCGGAAGCTTCCATGCACGGATCGAGAACACCAAGATAACCCCGACGATGACAACGAAGGCGATGGTGATACAAACATCCATCGTCAACGGCAGACTGCAAGTCCCGCAATGTCCTAACCGCGATCGGCGCGCGGGAGCTCTGGTGTTTTCTGCTCCCGCCGTAGCCACTCCACACCGGCCTCGAGGCCAGTGTGACAACGACGCTCGAGCGGACTATCCGTGTGTGGCCACGCACTGCACGACGCGCGCTCTCTGCGCTTCCTAGCAGGGACCGCTTTCCAAGTGAAGCGAGAGTTGGACGGCAGAACATTGGATCGTGGGATCGTGAGGTCATCGCGGTCCGATCCCGGCGGTTGCGCCGACGCATCGGCACAGGACGCCTTCTGTGCTAATACGATTTGCGTAATCCAACGCGACTACGATCAGCCGGGAAAAGCCCACGATCTGCTGCAAGCAGGGCCGGGCGCATTTAAGGGGCCGGCTGAGGGGCTGAGGGCGGGTTCGACACACAACCGATCGCCGACATGGCGCCGATCACGATCGGCGCGCCCAAGGCTTACGGCATTGCATCATTCCTGGTATGGCTTCCGCAACGACAACGCCATCGGTACCGCGATCAACGATGAGCCTGAGGGAATCTACTACGTCCCACGGAACGCACTACGAAAATGGCTGTTGCTTGAACTATCGCAACTCATCCACCAACATCATGGACCCTTTGCTCCTTGAGAACAATCTGCGGTTAATCAATCCCCAATCCGCATGCGGCTGACGGCATGAGATTGGCGATCAGCAGCCACAACCGTTCGCGTGTCGTCTTTGGGCTTCCGAGTGGGTTGTCGCTGTGCGTTGATCGGTAATCAAAACATCTATCAATCAGCCGCGCAGTTGAACGACCGGGACCGAAGGACGTGGTTCAACCTTTTTTGAAGTAATGAGAAGCTTCGCCTGAGACCACGTCGGTTCTTGCCCTCCGCCTCCTCTTGCCTCCACTTGAATTTCTCCCGGCGCCATTGTGCTTTGAACAATTACTTGAGCGAGGCCGTTAAACAACGAACGCCTCGGCTCCTTATCGCTCTCCTGACAGTTGGGATCGCCATTGCCCACCCCGATGATCTTTCCTGGGCCGGAGATTGTGAACTCGATCGCACTGTCCGCCGTGGGTACCGGTCTTCCTTCACGATCGAAAGCTTCGACCCGCAAGATGGCCAGGTCCTCGCCGTCTGCATCGATCTCATTACGGTCTGAGGTGAGGCGGACCGATACTGCTGGACCGCTCGTTTCGCGCTTCTCGGACAAGATGACCTTCCCGCTCTTTGAGCCGCGAGCCTCGATGGATCCCGGTTCGTATCTCACCTTCCACTCCACGTGGCCCAGGTGCGGTACTCTCTGGCTACCATAGCTACTGCCGTTTACAAAAAGCTCCACTTCATCCAGGTTCGAATAAATCCAGACGGGAATCTCTTTGCCTTCTCGACCGTGCCAATTCCAATGCGGGAACAGGTGAAGAACTGGTTCCTTGCGCCACCACGCACGGTAGTAATAGAAGTAGTCCTTCGGGAAGCCACACGTGTCGACAACGCCAAACTGCGAACTGATCGATGGCCAGCCATACGGCGACGGTTCGCCGCGATAATCAAAACCAGTCCAGGCAAATCCGCCCGCTGTCCATGCGCGTGCAGAATAGAATCTCCACCAGCCTTCAGGCGATTTGTGCCACGGCACCTCGCCATCGAAGCTGCTGACCAAGTTGCGTTTGGGGTCTGTAAAATATTCCCCACGGGTGGAGACGTCGCTGGCGGTCTCCGATCCGAAGACCGGCCGGGTCGGGTGCTTCTTGTGAAAAGTGTCAGGGAATTCCTGATGATAATTGAAGCCTATAACATCGAGCGGCGCGGAGAGACCCACCTCGTTGTCGCCGTTGACCGCGGAGGTCACGGGCCGGGTTGGGTCCAGTTCGTGACACAGCTCCACCATCGTGGCGGCGATCCTGGCGCCCTGCTCGGCCATCGCATTCTGGAGCGAGTTCTCTTCGTTTCCCAACGACCAGAGAATGATGCACGGCGAGTTGCGATAACGCTTAACCATCGTTTCGAGCTGGGCTAGGCCTTCGGCGTCGGAGCTGGTTGTGCGCGTTTCACACATCATCATCACGCCCATGCGATCGCATGCTTCAACCCACTCTGGCGTCGGCATGTTGTGTGCCGTACGCACCGCATTGCAGCCCATGGCTTGCAGCACCGAGAGACGGAAGCTCTGCAGACGATCGGGCAGCGCGGCGCCGACACCGGCATGATCCTGGTGATTGCATGTTCCCTGGATCTTCAGCGGTTTGCCGTTCAAAAAGAATCCTTTGTTCGCATCGAAGACCGCAGTGCGAATCCCGAAACTGACAGCTTCTGCGTCGCGCACGCGGCCGTCAACTTCAACCGTCGCGACGGCGCGGTAGAGATTCGGATCGTCGATCGACCAAAGCTTTGGGTCGTTCACCCTGATGCTTGCGCTGTATTCGGAAGAACCTGCCGCGCGAATGAGCTGCCGCGGCGACTCGGCGTGCGCGACTGTCGCACCACGCGCATCGAGAATCTTCCATTTCACTTCGCAGCGCGTTGCCTGCTTGCTCTTGTTGTGGACCAGGGTAGAGAGAGAAAGCGTCGCCGAACGACGATTCACCGTCGAGCGGACTGTCGTCTCCCATCTACCGAGATGGATGGGATCGGTTTTGGTGAGCCAAACATGCCGATAGATTCCGGCACCCTCGTAAAACCATCCATCGCCAAAACTTGCATCGACCCGGAGAACCACGTAGTTGGTTGCGCCATACGCAAGAAAATCCGTGAGATCAAAGCGGAAGGATGCGTAACCGTTATTGTTGCGGCCGACGAAGCAGCCGTTCACGAATACCATGACGTCACGGAATGCTCCGTCGAATTCAGCCCAAATGCGACGGCCAATGTCGCTCTTTGGAATCTCGAAGGCGCGCCGGTACCAGCCGACACTCGTCTCCGGATAGCGTCGGCCGAGCGGCTTGTACCCATGCGAGCGAAGCTGGGCATCGCCCGTACCCGCATCGTCATGCACAAACGGTAACTCGACTGCCCACTCGTGTGGCAGGTCGATTGGGCGCCATGCCGAGTCGTCGAATCCCGCCTTGGCAAATTTGAAGTCGCCGGTCTTTGAAAAATCGCTTTGCCCAAAACCGAAGCCAAGATCCTTGGACGGATCGGCGCCATTGCCGAAGGTGAACTTCCAGCCGAAATCAAAGAGAAGTTGCTCGCGTGGAGCGATCGCGGCATCGATCGCATTGGAATTCGCAAGCATTTCATCTGCGCGCAGCTCCGCATTGGGGAGCAGTCTCACCTGCGCCAACATCGAAGAGGCCGATAGGGCTATCCCGGAAGCGAGAAGGTCGCGGCGGTTCATCATACTGCGATCGAATCTCCATGCGGGCCGAAGCTTCTTGTGCTATGGCTTGAAGTCGCCCGCGGTGTTGACCTGCAACGTCGCCTGCACTGGCAGCTTGTCGCTCGATCCGCCGGCAAGCACCCGAATCGGTTCCTTCTCGACTCGCCATACGTGCCCCGCGGTATTCCAATACGCAAGGTCGCGCGGCTTGAGCTCGAGGTGAACTTCCTTCGTCTCGCCCGCATCCAGATGCACGCGTTCAAATCCTCGAAGCTCCAGTTGCGGACGTTCGACTGCCGAACCGAGGTGCTGCACATACATCTGCACAACCTCGTCGCCGGCACGCGAACCTGAATTCTTCACCGTAACGGCAACATCAATTGTTCCGTCGGCATTCACCTGGGGCGCGCTGAGATGGATGCCGTCATAAGTGAAAGAGGTATAACTCAGCCCGTAGCCGAATGCATACAGTGGCTTCTCTTTCGCATACATGTACGTGCGACCGTGGCGAATATCGTAATCCATCATTGGTAACAACTGAGCATCGCCTGTAGGCCAGGTCTGGTTCAGCCGGCCAGCCGGCGAATAGTCGCCGAAAAGCACATCGGCCAGTCCGTGCCCTTCTTCTTCGCTGCTATGCGTCATGTGCACAATCGCGGGAACATTCTGCTGGCTCCACACAATGGCGTACGGAAAGCTGGAGCGCAGGACTTCAATGGTATGAGGGTTGGCGGCGTAGACCTGCTTGACCAATTCCTCTTGCTCGAGAGCGATGGTCTTGCGATCCACATCTTCCTTTCCATTCGAGGGCGTGGGGCATTGATCCCAACCGGCATTGCAGGTGGGGTGATTGCCGACGACGACGATCGCCACATCCGCCTTGCGCGCCAGGTCCTGAGCCTCCGCAACATTGGTGCCATCGGCGTAGAGCACCTTTGCACTGTGCGCGGCTTCGCCAATTCCCTGCAGAATGCTCACGCTGTAAGGAGGTGTGCCGCTGTACCAATCCAGAAGAACTTCATTGGTCCATGGCCCAATTACGGCTATGGTTTTCACCTTCGCGCGATCGAGGGGCAGCGTGTTGTTCTCGTTCTTCAGCAGAACAATCGACTCGTCGGTTGCCTGACGCACGAGTTCCCTGCTTGAGGGCTGATCCCACGGCGGAATCTCTCCGTTCGATACGCGGCCGATCTTCGAATATGGATCGGCTTCAGCGGGATCCAATTCGCCGAGGCGAAGGTGAAGCCGCAATAGGTTCTTCAGTGAGGCGTCCATATCTGCTTCGGTGAGCAGGCCATCTTTCAAAGCCTTCGTCAGGTCGGGCTTGTAGAGGTCAAGAAATCGGTTGATGCCCGCCTTCACAGCAGCCGCGGCGCCATGCTCCTTGTCGGGGAAGCTCTTGTGATCCGTGATGAGAAGCCCCAGAGCGCCGCCATCCGTACAGATAAGCCCGTCATTACCCCATTCGTCAATTACGACGCTCTTGAGGACGGGATGGATCATCATCGGGATACCATTCCATGAGTTATAGGAGGCCATCACGGCGCGGGAACCGCCTTGCTCAAAGCCCATGCGAAAAGGCACCGAATAATACTCGCGGAAGAGACGCTCGTCGAAGTCCGACGAAGTGTGGCTTCTGCCGTTCTCGTTTTCATTCGCCAGGAAATGCTTCATCAACGCAGCAGCTTGCCAATGCTGCTTGTCAGGTCCTTGGATACCGTGAATGAATGCGACCGACATCGTGCCGACAAGGTAAGGATCTTCGCCAAGAGACTCTTCTGTACGGCCCCAGCGCGGATCGCGGCTCAGGTCGGTGTTGGGCGCACGAACCACGATTCCACCGAAGTCAAAAACGGAATTCTGATAGTAATAGCGAGCCTCTTTTCCCTCGAGCGCGCCCACCTTCTTCATCAGCTCCGTATCCCAAGTTTCCCCGAGGCCCTTCTCCTGCGGGAAAATCGTGGTGGGCAACGGTTGAAGTCCCCGAGGCCCCCAGGACCCGGGACCACCCAGCGCGAGGCCGTGCAGACCTTCTGCCTCGTCCGATAAAACAAGATGGAGGCGCGGAACCTTTGCATGGCCATCCATGAGATCGACTTTTTCCTGGAGAGTCAGGCGTCCTAACAAGTCGGCGATGCGCGCATCATCGCCAAGCTTTGGATTGCGGAAGGGGTAATCTGTTTGCGCGCTCACTTTGAATGCTGCAAACGCAAGGACACAAATAAGGAAAAGAATTGCTTTTCTACTTCCGCTCGTTAACATCGCTTTCTCCCCTGGGCACATCGACAAAGAACATTACTCGGAAATCGAAACCATTCTATTCGACGAGGTCGGCCTCATATGGTCCGAGCTTCATTGTGCCCTCGTAGGTCTTGTTTGAAAGGACCCCGCGCGCCTTCATACCGACTACCACGTCTTTCTCTTCTTTTGTCGTATTCACATAGAGGGTGCGACCTTCCACTACCCGAGCGTAAACTCCCTCGGGCGTTTTGGGCCCCGGCTCAATGCCCAGTGACTGGTAGAGCGAGCGAATGACAGGACCGATCAGCGAAGCTTGGGCCGGCGCCGCAAGATAGATGGCCTGCCCCTTGCCAAATTTGTTCACGGTAACGGCAGGCGGATTTCCTTCGACATTGGAGAAACTAGCAAGCGTAGTTGCCGTCCGCGGCTCCAGAACCTCGTAGTATTTGATACTCGCTTTCACTGTCTTCCCATCCAATTGAAATTCCGGTAAGACATCTGGCTCATAAAACGGCGCGGTACGCAGCCCGAAGACATCGCTTAATCTGCCTGGCAACGGAGTATCGAACCACTGCCCATGCTCATCGACTTTCGCCGAGTATGCCGTCATCAGCACCGTACCGCCCGCAGTCACATAGTTGCGAATTGCTTTCGCACTTGCAGCGTCCATCAGGTAATCGGCCGGTACAACCACCAGTTTGTAGGACGCGAGACTGTCGTGACCTATATTGATGATCGCCGTATCGATGTTGTCGCGGAAGAACGGATCGTAGGCGCTCACAACCTGTTCGGTGTACGGCGTTTTGAAGTATTGCCTCGTTGTATTCGACGGACCGTTGGGGTTCGAATCGATCGCTGATTCGAATGAATAAGCAATAGCGACCGGAGGATGTGTATACCGCGGGAACCCATATTTCGAAAGCAGTTTGAAGTCTGAAGCGATCTGCGCGAATTCGTCCACTTTCCACGAGGGAGTGTTGTCGTGATCGAGCAACCCGAACAATGCCTGCTCCTCTCCGCCCAGATGGCTATTAAAGGTCCATGCCAGGACTCCTTGTGCTCCGATCATTAGGCCAAGTTGCGCGTACATGCGGCTACGGCCCGGTTCGCCGTACCATCCCCCGCCGCCCGCCGTGAACTCGTTGAACCAAATTGGCGTCGACAGGTCTCCCTTGGTCATCAATGCTTGAAAAGAGCCACTGACCGGGTCGCTCGGATAGAAACCTTCGGCGCCGTAGGACACGTATGACTTATAGGTGCTGAGATAGTCGAAACCACGCCTCGGCGCGTAGTCCCACAAATTTGAAATCGCAGGAGTGTCCGGCATATAGCGACGTCGGATTGCGTCAAGCTCTTGCAGTCGCGCAACCGAAACGTCAGACCAGAAGCGATGGAGGTCCAGATATCGTTCCGATGGTCCAGGCCCATTTGCAAGCGGCATGTCGACATCTTCAAAGCTATTCAGGCGGCGCGACCAGCGCTGAGTGGCCCATGCCTTATTGAGGCTATCGATCGTTCCGTATTTCTTCTTGAGCCATGCGATAAATCGTTCCCTGTCGGCAGTCGAATAGGACATGTATCCGTTGCCAATCTCGTTGTTGTAACCGATGGCCAATATGGCCGGATTATGTGCGAAGTGCTTCATCATCTCATCAGCGAGAAGTCCCAGCTCGCGAATGTAATTCGGATCGCTGATGTCATCCATGTAACGCTCTGCCGGCGGAAGGCGCGCGCCGTCCTGAGAGACGATATCCACACCGGGGTACGTGCGATGCAACCAGATCGGAGCGGGACTTCCCGGAATGTCCAAAATCACTTGGATCCCGTTGTCGTGCAGCTTGGCCACGACCATATCCCACCACTCAAAATCAAACTTGCCTTGAGAGGGCTCGAACGAATCCCAGGAGAGATCTCCAATGCGCGCTACATTGAAACCAGCGTGCTTCATGATGGCGATATCGTTGTCGATCTCTTTGGGAGTGCGGTCGATTGGCTGATAACACGCACCCACAAAGAGCTGCCCGGGGCCCGGCCACTTAGGATGCGCCACGACGTTCTGTGCCATGCAGGAGAAACTCAGGAGTCCGATACTGAAGAGAAGGAATGCAAGGTAGCTGAAGGCCCCATGCCTTCTTGCGTCTCGGAGATTTGCGGGATGAATCAACCTGTCCATAAATCCTTTCACACAAATAGAGCGGCGCCGATGGCTTAGTTGCTGTCTTGATTGCGCATAAGTTTCACGAGCACGATGTCATTGCTGTTCATTGGTATCGTCACCTTCGACGTTCCGTCGGCTCCGCTCCTGATGACCTTGTCTGTTTCGGCCGCGTCCTGCGTACGCTCGCTCAGTTGCTCAATCTGCGAAGGGGACAAGCTTTTGGGAGAACCCATCTCGAGGTACGCTGTATAGGCATCGTTCGCGTGATAGCCGGTGCGATACACCTGCAGGCGAAAAGGTGTGTTCGGGCGCAGGTGCACAAACTGCAAATCCATCGTCGGCGCCGGATGCGCGGGAATGACCTGGGTGAAGAAGGATCGATTGCTGACCTTCTGGTTCGGCTGTTCGAAGTCCCATAGCACGCCTGTGAAGCTCCCATCCTTCGTGGACAGCATCGCCTGAGGATCGCGTGTAGTGATGCTTTCTCCCTGCAATGCGTGGAGATATTTGTATGCGAAGAATGCCGGCTTGCGGATGCCTTGCGGATTCAAGAGTCCGAACCCTCCTTGAAAGGGCGCTGTCGGAGGTCCAGGCTCTTCGAACAGGTCGGTGTAGGTCCAATAGCTCATTCCCTGCGCGAGGCCGCGGCTTTCCTTGAGCTTGGTCAGGATATAAGGTGCACTGATGTAGGAATCATGCACGGAATCGCGCGGCGTATAGCTTGTGCTCCATTCGGTAAAGTAGAGCGGAAGTCCTGGAAACGGCGAGGCCGAAATTTGCTCGCGAACGTGCCGCACATCGCCCACAATCGCATCGGGAGATGGATCAAGCTTTGTATCGGATTTCCCATTTTCATCGAGAAAGCCGCCTTGCACACCATACGTATGCGTTGTGACGAAATCGACAGCGGCGCCGCTCTGCTTCGCATGCGCAAGAAACTCCGGCACCCATGCTGCTCCCGCGGTGCTCGGCCCTCCGACCCGAAGGGCTGGGTCGACGGCTTTAATTGTGTTGGCGGTCAAGTCGTAGAGCTCGAAGTACGCCTTTTGGTCGCCCCCTTCCCAAAAACCGGAAAGATTTGGTTCGTTCCACACCTCGAAAAACCACGTACGCACTTCGTCTTTGCCATAGCGTTCTTCAATGTGCCGGATAAACGCATCGACAAGGTTGTGCCAGCCCTCAGGCTTCGGATGCGAGGTATTGCCATTCCAATAGAAGATGCTGTTCTGCGACGTGGCAAGCGCCTTTGGAGTGAAACCTAGTTCCACAAAGGGCCTGATACGCCGGGCTAGCAAGTCGTCATAGAGTTGGTCGATCTTCGACCAGTTGTAAACGGTCTTTCCGTCCTCGACTTTCACGGTCCCCAATACGTCATGAAATATCGCGTGAAAACGGATGTAGCGGAAACCGAGTTCCTCTACGGCAAACTTGAGCTGAGCCTGGCTGTCATCGCGGATCAGCGTGCCGGGATAGTCCGATCCGACAGACAGATCGAAGAACCGGTCGACGGGCCCTGTTGTCTTCTTCAGATCCACAGCAAGATAACGTCTTGACGGCTGTTGGGATTGCCCACTGATGGATACCGCGAGAGAGAGCGTGAAGGCGCAAAGGAGAGGAATCGCGAATAGACGCCGCGGAGTGCTGACCATGAAATTTAGTTTCCTGTATAGAAGAGCTTGATGGAGTACCGGCTAGCATATGCGCCGGCAACGCAACAATCAAACATCCGTCTGCAGTTTGGCGCTCGCCGAACTGCAGACAAGACTACACGCATAGGTGAGTTGGAGAGAAAAGGCCGGGCTCACGTTCATGCGGACCGGCCTTTTTGGGCTACCAGCTCAGTCGAGCAGAGAGTTGAAGATACCGCGGTGTGTTGGTTGGTCCATTGGGGCCCTTACCGATGGTCCCCCAGTCGATGCTGGTGGGGTCGTTGTTGTACCCCTCGTCCCAATCCGGATGGTTGAAAGCGTTGAGAAGATCGGCGCGAATCTGCAGATTCATCGCGTCGCCAAGATGAAGCTTGGAGCCCTCGGGAATACCGAAGTTCTTCGATACTGCCATGTCGAACCGGGTTCCGCCTGGTTGACGAATACCGAAGTCCTCAGTGGCCCGGCCAACTGCGTACGAATTCGGTGTCCGCACAAATTCAATGGCGGAACAGCCGGCTGCAGTTGCCGCGGGGCTGGGAATGATTGCGCCCGTGTCTGTGTTTTTATAACCAACGCATGGAGTTACACCGCGAATTCTGCTGTCCTTGTGCGAACCGTCCGGAGGCAGAATCTTGTGGCTAATGCCCATCGACTTGGTGATAGGTCCGCCCGTCGAGGCCATTTCCCAGTTACCCGCATGATCAAACAATGGATTTCCCGCAGACCCACCGGAATCGTTGGGACGCCACGCGAACCCACTGTAGTACGTATAGAGCGGGCTGATCTCCCAACCGTTGACGATCTCATCAACAAACCGGTTGGCATTCGAAAGTAACAAGCGATTTCTACCGAAGGGCAAGAAGCCTACCCCAGAGACTGTAACCGAGTGGTTGACATCTGCATACGTGCTTACTTCGCGCGCGAACACGTGGTTGAGTTGATCCACCCATCCGGTGTTCGGATTACCGCTGGGGGTCCAGCCTGTCCCTGGGACCCAACCACCGGAACTCGCCGCCTTGGCATGTGTGTAAGTTGCGTGCAGCGAGAGGCTCGACGAGAGCTGATGCGACGCAACAGCCTGGAATGCGTTGTACCAAGTCCTTCCGTCGTTGTTGGCGCCGTTCTCCGTAATGTCTCCGAACTCAGGATACGGACGCGTGAAGTTGGACTTCGAAATGGTAGTGGAGTTGTAATAGCCTGAACCGCCGAAGGCGGCAATGCCTACGAAGGGGTTGGCGATCTGGCCAGCAGCGCCGTCGCAAAGCTGGCGGTCACCGCCGCGCTCCACGTCGCACTGCGCGTTCCACTGCGGCGAGATCTGGTTGATGTTAATGTTTTCCGGTAAGTTCGGAACCCGGTTGCCAACATAGCTAATAGAAATCACATCGTGCCTGGTGGGCGCGATCTCGTAGGTCAAGCTCCACGACCAGAGAGAAGGGATGTGATAGTTGGGATTGAAGAATGAGAATGACTTGCCGAGATCCTGCAAGTATCCGAGGGACGAACCGCTCGGCTGGGGCACAACGGGGATCGGATTGCTGAGCCCCTGGCCTGTCGTGGCAGTGTAGGGAGTTAGTCCGTTGTTAATTGAGTTTGTGTAACTGGTTTGACTGCTGAAGCCATCCGAGCCGTTTGTCGACTGATCGGAGGTGAAATTTTCTCCGATTCCGCCGCGGATCGACATTCTGTCGGAGATCGCGTAGGCAAAGCCGAAACGCGGCTGGATATCCAGCTTATTCATACGGTACGCGCCCCTCGACTGGCCGTTGACTCCGGCGAAGGTCATGCCGCCTTGAACGTTCGTGTTGCTTCCCAGTGCGGCCGTTCCCGTGGGGATCAACGATGAAACCGGGTTTAGAACACTGGCATTGAACGCCCCGTTCATCTTGTTATGACGCTCTACTCCTGGCGTGGTGAAGTCCCAGCGCAGGCCAAGATTCAAGGTCAGCTTGTGCGTGATCTTCCAATCGTCCTGGACCCAGGGTGCAAAATAGTGCTGAGACCAGAACTGGTGAGCTGTCCAGTTCGCGCTGCCATTGTTCGGGTATCCCAGCAGCAATGAGGCGATCGACATGCCGCTGGAGTAGCCGGGCGCGTCCGAATTGTTCGCAGTTCCACCACCGAATTGGTTGGTGAAAGTTCGAACTGAAGTTGAAGTTGTCGGCATTGCCACCGGATGGATTCATCCACTGGCTGAAGTTGATGTTGATGCCTGTCCGAATTGTGTGAGCGCCTTTGATGTAGGTCAGCGTCGGAAGGAAATCCAGAGCGTGCCTGTCGCCAGAAAAGCCGAGCCAGTTCGGTCCGAAGTCAACAAAGTTCGCCGCATTAGGAAGGCCGTTGGACGAGATGTTCAGGAAGCGGTTCTTGCTCTGGATTTGATTGTAAAAACCGGCGGCAAATCCCAGCTTGGCCACTTCGTTGTCAGGAAAGATCGTGCCTTCGACAGCTTCGTTCGTGTAGACCGCCACGGATGTGCCGACGTTCAATAGAAGGTTCGGACTGAAGACGTGGGTCCATTGAGCGCTCCCGGTGTGCGTCTTTGGCTGCGTGCCAACACCGTCGGAATTGGCTGGATCCGCAAACGGAACGCATGTATTCCAAAAATCGTTAGCAGTGCGGCCTTGTGTGGCCCAGCGGAACGAGAAGATATTCGCCTGGCTTGGATTGAAGTCAACCTTGACAATGGCATTCTGCCAAAGATCGTTCTCCACCTGCAAAACCTGGTAGTTGTTGGTCCAGGGAGCGAAACCAGGTCCAGGGTTGGCATTCGGCTTCACCCAGCTCAAATACGACAGAACGTTGGCTGCAACTGGATCGATCCGGCCGCTTGGAATCTTGTTGCCTGGAAATGCGTCATGTGCCTGCTTCGTCAATCCATCGTTCGGATCCACGTAGGTATGCAGCGGGGTGAGTGGATCGTAAATCGTCAGCGGCTGAAGACTCTGCGTCGTGCTGTTCCAATATGTTGCTGTGCTGAAGTCGCCTGTGACCCAATCCGGATTCGGAACTGAGTACTTGTTATAGGAGGGGTTGGGGAGGATATCCCTCATCCTCTCGTAGCTGGCGAGGAAAAACAACTTGTTCGAGCCGTTGTAAAAGTGAGGAATGATAACCGGGCCATCCGCCTCAAATCCAAATTGATCGCGCTTGTGCTCGGCTTTCTTGTTGCCATTGTAGGCAGACTGAAAATCAGTCGTGTCGAGCCAGGTCCGACGCATGAATTCGGAGGCGGAGCCGTGATACTTATTCGAACCGGACTTCAACGACACGTCGACAGCCGATCCCCCAGAATGTCCGTACGAGGCATCATATGCGTTCAATACAATTTTGTATTCCTGTACGACATCCGCAGAGGGCGTATAGGCGGTTCTGCCGACGTCCGATGCGTCATTGCCAATGCCGTCAATATTCGTCTGGCTCGGTTGGGTCGAACCATTCACAATCTGGTTTCCGGTCACGTTATCGAAGGGACGCGGATACTGGGAATTCGAAAAATCGTGAGTGCCGGGGCTGAGAGAGAAGAGCCCGAAGGGGTTGCGAGCATCCAGAGGCATTTCCAAAATGCGCTTGTTGTCGATGATCTCGCCGATGTCGGCCTTAGATGCCTCGATCTGGGTCGCGCTTGCATTCACCGTGACAACTTGGCTTGTAGCGCCAACTCCAAGCTGGAAATCAACGGTTGAAGACTGGTCGGTATGGAGCGCAATATCGGTCTTGTTTACGCTCGCGAACCCTTCTTTGGAAACCGAGATGTCGTAGGTTCCCGGAATCAGGTATGGAACCGTGTAGTCGCCGCTGTTTGTCGTGACCGTTTTAACGTCAACGCCCGTTGCCTCGTTGTGAACCACAACTTGAGCCTCGGGAATGACGGCGCCGGTTGAGTCAAGAACGCGTCCGGTGAATTGCTGCGTTGTCTGCGACCAGGCAACCACACCTGAAGACACGAGCAACAAGTGCACGAACAGCCAACCGAGTACCCCGGCCCTTGTTCTATGTCTAGCGCTCTGTTTTGTGCTGTATTGCATTGATCTACCTCCCTGAAATGTGTTGAACTTCGCCGATTCCTATTTCGCCGGCGCAAGGGCTCTGCAAACGTTTACAAGCCGGACCCTTCTTCGTTCTCGCTTTTGCTTGGCTTAGGGCCAGTTCGATAACTGCAACGTGAAAGTTTGGAATCGCATCCGAGTCTTTCGCCGAAGCTTTTTGCAAGATTGAGAACGAAAAAGTTGTCTCTGGATCTGCGGAAAGGAGTTGTAGATGAATCAAATATGCCGGTCTAGGTACCTAACGGCGCGTTACAGGGTATGATCCAATTAAGTGCAATCTTTTAAACGAATTACCGTGCATCGCCGGCGGGAGTTACGTTAGGTTATAATCAACTTCGGGGCTGAGGTCGATTGGATTGAGTGTCACGCAGAATTCAGTGGTGAATGCGATCACGCGGAGCCGGACGGAAACGTTAACTAGAATTGCGAGTCTCTCGCAAACGTTTTGCTGGCACTTTACCACTTGTCACCGGCTGTGCTCGAGGGACGTCAACAACGCAGTTCCCAGGTTGACGTAGCAACTGGCTTGTCTTTATATACGCCAGATATGGGGTTGGCGAGATGAAAGGCCAAGGATCAGAGTCTGCGACAGCGCAAGCCCTCGGAGAGAGTTCAGCCCCGGCGGTTCTGGAGCAACTCCGTCGGATTCAAGACAGTCCTTCATTCTGCAACAGTCCCCGCTCGAAAGAGTTTCTTTCGTATGTGGTGGAGCATGGCCTGAGTGGTCACGACGAGCTTCTGAAAGAACGGTCCATTGGGATTAATGTCTTCCACCGCAATCCCGATTACGTTACCAGTGACGATCCCATCGTCCGAGTGAAGGCGGCCGAAGTCCGAAGGCGGCTGTCGCAGTATTATGCCGAGGAGGAAAAGGCGCCTGAAGTTCGGATTGAGATTCCAGTCGGCTCTTATATCCCGAAATTTCATTGGAAACAGGCAGCCCTCGCGGCTCCTCTGACTCAGAAACCTGAAGTGGTCGAACCACCACTCTTGCAACCGAAGCCGTCCAGGCGATGGAAAATCGGCGGCCTTGCGGTGTCTCTTCTTGTCGTAGGAATTGCAGCAACGATGCTCGTTCGAGCGCGTGATCACCATCAAGCGACCCTCGATCTCTTCTGGGGACCTCTTTCGGCGACAAAGCAACCAGTGCTGATCTGCGTACCCTCTCCGGTCAGCTATGCGATGAATTCCGATCTCTATCAAGAATCGCCACTCGCGCACACCGGAATCTACAGTACCCTGGCAAAACGCAACGCAACACCGCTTCAGTTAGACCCCGATACCTCAATCAAGTGGAAGCAGATTACACCTCTCACCGATTTCTATGTGAATAAGGATGACGCCTACGCCGCCGAAGAGCTCTCAACCTTCCTTGTCAGGGAACATCGTTCGCCTCAGCTTCGGCTAGGAAGCGACTACACCTACGAGGATCTTCGGAGATCGCCGGCAATTCTCGTCGGGGCATACAACAATCCGTGGATGGATCGAGTCATGTCTGACCTTCCAATCGCTTTTCGCGAAAGTGACGGCGTATTGTGGATCGAAGATCGCACGAAGCCAGGCCAGGCTTGGAAAGCCAGCACGGATGGCCGTTTAGGAAATAAGGATTTCGCGCTCGTCGCGCGGGTGTTGAATTCGAAGACCGGCCAGTTCCTCGTGATCGTCAGCGGCGTCGGAATGGTGGGGACAAAAGCGGCCGGGGGTCTGGTCTCAAATGAAGCGGACTTGGCGGCCGCGCTGCGCGGGGCTCCTGTTGGTTGGGAAAAAAAGAACATGGAAGTTGTCCTCGAAACGGACATCGTCGAGGAATCTCCTTCGCCCCCTCGTGCGGTGGGTTTGAGAGTCTGGTAGTCGATGCCCCGAAATGCACTTCATCCCCTTAGTCTAAACACAAATCTACTATTCTCTTTTCCTGCCTTGCGGGGTTTTTCCCCCATGCACTTGGCGTCTTCGCCGGCCGGATTCGGTGATCTCTTGACTCAAAGTGCCTCTTTTCAGTTCTCGCGACGGAGCATCTTACGGTAACAAGCCGTTAGACACCTAGAACATCCTGATTTTTAAGACTATAAGCATCGGCATGGAAACTTGAAGTTCGCCCCGCGACCGCAATCAGGATTGCCAGAACCATCTCGCGTCGCAGAACACTGTCCCCCCGATTTGACCAGGATTGCCGGTCCGGCCGCGAGAAAGACGATCCCCCACCTGTCCATATTGGAATCGAATACTGATAACAACCAGCGCTTGCCCGCCCGTAAAGCTGAGTGAGTTCAGACTCTGAAAGGCCACATTTATGGATCGTCGAAATTTCTGCAGGGTTCTCAGCGGAGCTGCGACCGCATTAGCCAGTTCGAAGGGCTGGCCAAAGGCCCTGCCCCTTGGGGCGCTTGAACCCGAGAGCAGCGACTACGCAGGTTTCTGCGCGCTCCCAGAGTCTCAGAGAGTTTTCTCGATTGTTTCAGGCAATCGAATTGTCGATGAGAATCTCGACCCCACCACCTGGAAAGCCGATACCTACGATGCCCCAGCGAAACTCCCTGGAATCCCTGCCTCGTGGGACGGCGTTCCGATGGAATCGCCGATAAGCGGTCTCGCCGGCAAGGGGCCCTACGCGCCTACGTGGGATTCCCTCTTGCAGTACGAAGCACCCGAATGGTATCAAGACGCAAAATTCGGAATTTGGGCCCACTGGAGTCCACAGTGTGTCCCCGAAAAGGGCGACTGGTATGCACGCAACATGTATATCGAAGACTCGGAGCAGTACAAGTATCACCTCGAGCATTACGGCCATCCATCCGACTTCGGATATAAGGACCTTTGTCCTCAATGGACCCTCTTGAATTGGCGGCCTGAAGAACTCTTGGACCGATACAAGAAAGCCGGCGCGCGCTTCATCTTCGCTCTCGCAAATCACCACGATGGATTCGATTGCTGGGATTCACAACATCATCCGTGGAACGCTAAGAAGATTGGGCCTCATCGCGATGTCGTCGGAACATGGGCGAAGCTGGCAAGAGATCGCGGGATGCGATTCGGCGTAACCGTGCATCAGGCGCGGAATTGGTGGTGGTTTGAACCCTCCCACGGCGCCGACAAAACAGGACCCTTCATCGGTGCGCCCTACGATGGAGAACTCACTCATCATCAAGGCCCGCATGAGTGGTGGCGTGGAAACGACCCGCAACTGCTGTATGGCCCCAAGCACCCCGCCGACGCGCTCCCTGACCCCTCCTATGTAAAGAACTTCTACGATCGCACTCGAGATCTGATTGACCAGCACGATCCCGACATTCTGTATTTCGATAATTCCCTGTTCCCTCTTGGTTGGGCGGGAATGAGCATTGCCGCTTACTTCTACAATCGCAGCCTGCTCAATCGTGGCGGCAAGCTGGATGTAGTAGCCAACATTAAGAATGTGCCGGCTCACCTGCTCAAAGCGGTTGTCGCTGACTTCGAACGCGGCCTCACCAATGAAATCACGCCCTATGTCTGGCAGTCGGAAACCTGCATTGGAAACTGGCATTACGATCGGGCACTGTACGAGCAACCTGGCGAATTCGGCGGATATCTTCCTCCACGCGATGTTGTTCACTGGCTCGTGGATACCGTCAGTAAAAATGGCGTCTTTGTGCTCAATGTTCCGGGCAGACCGGATGGAACCATCGACTCCAAGGAGATCTCCGTCCTCGATAGGATCACCGCGTGGATGAATGTGAACGCGGAGGCCATCTACGAGACTCGCCCCTGGAAGATCTTCGGTGAAGGTCCGACCAAGGTTACAGCGGGCGCATTCAAGGGCACTTCTGTTGGCAATCTTGGAGCCAAAGACGTTCGATTTACACGATCCAAGAACAACCGCGTAATCTATGCCATTCTGCTCGGGCACCCCATGCAGGAAACAACCATTGAAGCACTCGGGCTTTCAAGCGCGACTTCCCCGGGTAAAATCGAGAAGGTCGAAGTGCTTGGGGCGCGGCAGGTTCCAGAGTGGAAGCAGTCGCGGAACGGCCTCTCAATCAGAGTGCCCGAATCGCTCTTGGGAATTCCCGAGTACGCAGTGGCGGTTAAGGTGCATCTCGCTTGATAGAGCACCTTGCTATAGATCGGCGACGACGACGCACTCCCATCCGACCGCTCGAACGCATATGTGGAGCCGCCGCATCAGGTCTTGACTGTAACTGCGATTGCCGTGCGGCTTAGTGGTTCGAGGAGTGAACGAGCGTGTTTCGCCATTTGTATTTCGACGGTCGCCCATGGAGAATTCTTGCCTTCGCTGGTACGGTAGCCTTGGCTGTCGCCCAGTCTCTTTGGGCCACTCCATGTGGAGGCCCGGCTCCTTTGGAGAAGCGACTCCTCTCCCACCCAGACGCTGATGCCTATGCCGCTCTCGGCGTCTGGTTCGGTGAAAACCAAAAATCCGAATGCGCCGCACAAGCATTTCAAGCTGGACTCAAGCTGGAGCCTAATTCACCTCGCCTCACTTATCTCCTGGGGCTAAGCCTCTTCACTGCGGGTAAATTGGAAGAGTCCATTGTCCTTCTTCGGCACTCGGTCGAGTTGCAGCCTCAGGAAGAGAAAGCGCATCTGCTGCTTGCCTCCGCGCTAGCCGGACTCGGCCGGGATAAGGACGCCTTCGTCGAGTGGCAAGCGGCGCTCAGAATCAATTCCAACTCCAAGATGGCACTGGATGGAATTGCGAAGATCCTTCTGGCGGCTGGCGACAATGAGAGCGTCATCGCACAGCTTTCGAGCGTTGAGCTCGATGCAAACCTAGCTCTGGATCTCGCCATCGCCTATGGAAGAGCAGGTCAACTAGACGACGCCGCACGAGTACTGAACCACGAGCTGAAGATCCATCCGAACTCAACGGCGCTCACATCGTCGCTTGTGTCCATCTATGTCAAGCAGGTTCGTCTTCAAGAAGCCGAAAAAGTGGCAGAACAACTATCCCTTCGCAAGCCTAAAGATGTCGAGGCCCAGCGGGTTTATTTGCAGGTGCTGGTTCTCAATGCGGAAAACCGGACTGCCATGCCGTTGGCACGCAGGCTCCTTACACAGGCCCCGCACGACGCGGATTTTCTCTATTTGAATGGCGTGCTCGAGCGCGCCAGCGGCGACTTTGGGTCCGCGCGCAAGCATCTAGAAGGGGCTGCAAAGCTGGAACCCAACCGCTACAGCACCCGTTTCAATCTCGGCTGCACTTTGGAGCAGCTGCAAGACAATGTGGGCGCCAAAGAGCAATTGCAAAAGGCGATCGAGATCGAACCGAACGAACCTGAGAGTCACTTTGAATTAGCCAAGGTTCTGCGCAAGCTCGGCGAAACAGAAGCGGCGCAGCAACAGCTGATCCTCTATCAAAAACAGCTGAAGGATCAATCCGACCATACCATCGCCGCGCAGAAGTCCACTCAGGCAGCGGAAGCCGCGCGGGCAGGTGATAAGCAAGAGGCCGCAGCTCTTTACCGGGAGGCGATCGCGGTCTTGCCCGACAACGCTGGACTTCACTATCAGCTCGCTCTCGTCTTGAAAGATCTGAACGACAAAGTAGGCGAGCGAAACGCCCTCGAACAAGCTGTAAAGATCGATGCCAACTTCGCTTTGGCCCAATATCAGCTCGGTTATTTGAACTTCCGCGACGGAGACAAGATTAGCGCTGAACAACGGTTTCGACTGGCGCTGGATGCATCTCCCGGCTACGTGCAGGCGTGGATTGCTCTTGCCGCCACATTGGCGACGGAGTCCCGTATTCCCGACGCGCTGCAAGCCGTGGACAGCGCACTTAAAATCGATCCAGAGAATAGCCAAGCTCTTGAGCTTCGCAAAGACCTGGTTGCCGGCCAGACGAAACCCTAGCCTGACACCAACGCAGCTTCTGGAGGATATCCGCGGCCATGAGTAGCAATCCATCTGCCCCCTGGACCCGCCGCGAATTGCTGCGAACGATTCCCGCCGCATTGCTCAGTTCTTTGTTCTCCAACAAGCTCCACGCCGCTCCCTTATCAAGAAACTCCATGCCGCCGTTCTCGCGCTTTGTGGATGTCGCACAATCTGCAGGTTTGACCGAGACAACGATATGCGGCGAACAAGATAGCTTCACCTACATTATTGAGTCGATGGCCACGGGCTGCGCCTTCTTCGACTACGACAACGATGGATGGATGGATATTTTTATTCTCAGCAGCCGGAGACTCAAGAACACTCCCCTAGGCGCCACCAACCGGCTATATAAGAACAACCGCGACGGCACTTTCACGGACGTAACCGTGAAAGCTGGCCTTGTCGATATTGGCTGGGCGCAGGGCGTTTGCGTTGGCGACTACAACAACGACGGCTACGAAGATCTTTTTCTTACCTACTATGGACAGAACCGCCTCTATCGCAATAATGGCGATGGCACCTTCACCAACGTGACCGAGAAGGCTGGCCTCCTTCACCCCAAAACGCGGTACAGCAGCGGTTGCACTTTTCTGGACTACAACCGCGACGGCCTGCTCGATCTTTTTGTCGCTAACTATCTGGAGATTGATCTAGCCACCGCACCCAGGCCGTCTGTTATGGTAGCCAATTGCAATGCCGAAGATGTGCCCGTCAACTGCGGACCAAATGGACTGCCAAAAGCCGAGAACTATCTTTATCGCAACAATGGCGATGGCACGTTTTCCGACGTCTCGAATGAATCCGGCGTCGGAGCGGTACGAAGCTCATATTGCCTGACCGCGACAAGCGTCGATGTGGATGAAGACGGATGGCCGGACATCGTAGTCGCATGCGACACCTCGCCATCCTTATTGCTCATGAATAATCGCGACGGCACGTTTCGCGAAGAAGCGTTGATTCGAGGATTCGCGCTGAGTGCGGACGGGCATCAGATGGGTGGTATGGGATTGGCGGTGGGCGACTACAATCTCGACGGCCACATTGACCTGGTCAAGACACATTTCCTGGATCAGGCCACCGGAATCTACAGCAACGATGGCAACGGCAACTTTGAAGACCAGACGACTCGAGCCGGGCTCAACAAGGAGACACGCTATGTCAGTTTCAGCCCATGCTTAGCCGATCTCGACAACGACGGCTATCCTGACATCCTTATCACCACCGGTTCCGTTTATCCCGAACTGGATCGCGTCTCACCCAAATACGCTCTACGGACTCCAACTATCCTTTTTCGCAATAGAGGCAACGGCACTTTCGTTGAATTAGGTGCGGACGCTGGTCCGGGTATTGTTGCCCGGCACTGCAGCCGCGGCCTTGCTCTTGGCGACTTCGACAACGACGGCGATTTGGATGTCCTGATCATGAACGTCAATGAGCCGCCGTCCTTGCTGCGCAACGACGCACCTGCCCACAATCGCTGGATCAAAATTCGTCTGGAAGGGGTGAAGAGCAACCGCAGCGCGATTGGAGCCCGCGTTCTTGCCCACTATGGCGGCAAAGTGCAGGCCCAGGAAGTACTGAGTCAATCCGGCTATCTATCTGCCAGCGATCCTCGTATCCACTTCGGCCTTGGTACTGCAGCAACTGTCGACATCGAGATCCATTGGCCCCTGGGACTCGTCGAGAAGTACCCCGGACTTTCCGCCGGTCAGCTTGTCACGATCCGGGAAGGCATAGGCATCGTAAAAGGACGCCCCTTCCACAAATCCTGATTTACCCTTTTGCAGATTCGACAACCTCCCTTTTGCCCACGGAACACAATTCCCTGTTGCTGCCTTATCCGCCTTTCCTATCCAGAGAATTCAGCTTCATGCCGGCGAAACCTTGAAGCAATAGGCATGATGGCAGGGCGGATCTTGCGGCACCTGAATTTTCAGGCCATCTACTCCCCTGGTCCACCGCACTTCGCTCTTTGAGCCGAGAAGTTCCACTTTGCGAATTTGGCGCGTGTATTGCGGTGCAGTGTTCGCGAGTGACTTGATCAAAACCTGTTGGTCAGGCGGCCAGCCAAGAAGGATCGCGTAAAGGATCTCGCCCTTTGTAGTGAACCGTATATCCGTGTGATCGAATCGAATTTTCGATAGCTGGTACGACGGGAGCTCTTTAGCCCCTGTGGAGGGACCTTCACCAAAAACATTCCAAGGACGAGTGCCCTTAATCGCTTCCGAATTCACTTGCTGCCAATCGGCAAGTTCGCCCAGAAAGGCGATCTCATCTGTATCCGGCTCTCCATGCCCTGGCAGCGGAATGCTGAGAAGCAGATTGCCATTCTTGCTCACAATATCGACAAGAAGAGGAATGATGAAGGAGGCCTTCTGGTAAGTATGGTTCTCGAAGACCGACCGGTCGTAGTGCCAATGCCCAATGCACGCCTCGGTCTGCCAAGCCTCTTCCTGAAGTTTGTCGGCGAGCGACATCTCAAAATCGCGGGTCAGCGTTCCCCACACCGGCTCGGGGACCTGCTTCAGGTCGATCACTCCTTCCAAGTGACCTCTGTGCGCCTGGATGTTTTTGTTGTAATAGTAGGCCATGATTTGAGGAGCCAGATCGGGAATCCCCAACCACACACCTAGATCCGGAGCAAACTTCCCTCCTCTATCGAAATCAAACTGCGCATTGTCATCGAAGCTCAGTATGTCCGGACCGTAGTTGTCGATTACATCCTGTATACGCAAAAGAAATTGCTGAACGAACTCCGGACAGGGAGTGTTTTTCAGGTGAGGCTTCCCGTTGATCATCTGCGGGTCCATGCCTTCCCACCACTTCCCTTTCCCATCGGCGATTGTCTGAACACCGTCGTAAGGTACTCCAGCGAGCGGGCCGGTTGTGTCGCTCTTATAACGAACCGGCATGAATTCGTCCCACACCCGATGGGGAGTGCCGTGATAGCTCACGCCAAACCGCATCCCATTCGCTCGGGCAACCTTCTCCCAGGTACCGACGATGTCTCGCTTTGGCCCCACATTGATGCAATTCCACGGCTCATATTTCGAATTCCAGCAATCGAAATTGTCATGATGCGTAGCGAGCGCAACGAGGTATTCGGCTCCCGCCCTCTGGTAGAGCTTCACAAGCCCCTCAGGGTCCCATCGCTCCGCTTTCCAAAGATGGCAGATGTCTTTGTATCCGAACTTCGACGGATGCCCATATTGTTTAACGTGATACTCATACTGCGGGGTACCTTGGATGTACATGTTCCGTGCGTACCAATCGCCCTGTTCAGGGACACACTGCGGACTCCAATGGGCCCAGATTCCGAACTTCGCATCGCGAAACCAATCGGGGCACTGATACGCCTTGAGTGACTCCCAGAATGGAAGAAACGGGCCTTGCGGCACTTCTCCGTGGAAGAACTCCGAACTTCCCAAGCCACGCGCCATGCGAGCCATCGCGAACAGCGAGAGCCCGCCCGTGAAAAACGACCTGCGATTCATACTTGTAAACTCCTTTAGGATTTCATGAGCTGCAGCCCTCGTCGATCAAACAGCCGAAGACTTAAGCGGAATCAAGGTAGCTCTACGCCGTGAGGCTCACTAACTCTGCAGGCGCACCGATTGTGCGACATAAAGTTCCACAAGACTGAGCCGTGGGGGCCCTTGCCAGGAAAGATTCTGAGCTCCGGCAACTCCGCTCACGGTCGCAACCGCAAGCGGAATTGCCATGCTCGGGCAAGGAGTACCGTCCACTGCATACGTTTTAGTAAGTTATCTTCAGCGCCCCCTGCATCTGTCGCGCTCCCTGGGTACTCGAGCTCAGGCCCATATTCGGGCTTCCGACGGTAGCGGCGGGTATACCGAAGTTGGCGTGGTTGAAAGCGTTGAACATCTGAACTGCGACCTGCAAGCGAAGCCTCTCCTTGAGCGTAAACCACTTCTGGATCGCTAGATCTTCATCCACATAACCGGGAGCCCGCAGGTTGGAAAAGTAGCGAGGAGCATTGCCGAAGGTGTAGTCGGCCGGCGCTTTAAAAGCCGCCGGGTTGAAGAAGCAGTATTTCTGTCCGACAGGAATTGAGGGAACCCCATTGGTACCGCCGCAGCTGCCACTCCTGAAGGGAGAACCAGTTAAATCGGCGTGCTGATTGCCGCCATAAAGACTCGCCGCGTTTCCGCTTGGGCCGATCGACATCGGGAAACCGCTTTGGGCAGTGGTAATTCCCGTCACCTGCCAGCCTCCAGCAACCGCATCTTCAAACCCGTTCATGCCGCCCCCGACCCGCTTGCCTCGGCCGATTGGCAGATCATATACATAGTTCAAAACGAGAGAGTGAGGGATATCTCCGCCGTCTACCGACCAATCCGCCTTCAGGTCATAGAAGTTGCGAATGCTCGAGCCGCCTTGATCGCCATTGATCGAGCCCCATTCCTCTGGACCGCCCACATCGGAGAGGAATTTCGAAAAGGTGTAGGAGGCGGTAAAGATAAGTCCTTCACCGAAACGGTGTTTGAAGTTTGCTTGGAGTGCGTTGTAGTTGTTGATTCCAACCGGTTCGCTCTGGGCCGAAACGGCTCCGCAATATTCCGGATACGGCATCAAGGATTGGGCCACTGTGTACGGGCAGCTTGGAGCCGTCAGTCCCAGAGCGCTTAATGCCGTGGCGTATGGATTGTTGGGCAAAGTCTGGCTCAGCGCCGAGCCCATGGAGAGATACTTTGGATCCAGTTGGCCGTAGTTCATTCCGCCGAGGGTAATGCGCCTACCACGGCTGCCCACGTAGTTAACATCCAGCACATCGTTAGGACCGAAGGCGTATTGGAATCCAAAACTGAATTGCTGAGTTAACGGATCGGGGCGGTGCGGATTCACTACGCTGGGACTTTGACCAACACTGGTGAGGCCTGCAAGTGCATTCCCTGTAACCGGTACGAGCCCAGATTGAAATGCTTGGGCGAGGGGCGAGATAACGTGGACCCCGTCGGCAGATGAAGTCCATGCCGACGATGTCGAATACCCGGGGTCGGGTCCGTTACCGCCGTAGAAGTTCCTGGAGTAATAGACACCGTAGCCGCCGCGCATAACCAGTTTTGGCGCTATTGCATAAGCGAAACCAACGCGAGGCGCAAAGTCATTCAGATTCTTTCGATACAAGCCGCGGTTCCCCGGTGTGTTGTAGACGATTTGGCCATACACAGGAATCCCGGTCGCTGCGCTGATGGGGTTGAGGGCGTGAAGATCGAAATACGCTTGTTCGTTATGGCGCGCAGTCACCGGCATCTGAATGTCATAACGGAAGCCCAGGTTCAATGTCAGCTTATGTGTCGCTCGCCAATCATCCTGAACATACATTCCATGCATATAGTAGGTGGGCGCGGGATATGCATTAAATCCGGTGGAGCCGCCCGAACCGACTCCGGAATTGCCCGCGCCTGCCATAAAGGAAGCGAGCGCGTCTCCAGTGCCGTTCGTCAAATGCGAGGGGTCAGGACCCGCTGTCATGGAATTGGAGAAATTGAAAACTGTCGGGACGAGTCTGCCGCCGTCATCTGTCTGCCACACTCCCATATATCCGACTGAGAGAGATTGTGTTTTGAGAGTCTTGCTCACGTCGATGGTCAGGCTGCCGTTATTCTGCGGGAAGCTGGCTTCTCCAGAGTTTTGCGTGGCACCCAGAGGGGCGTAGAACGAGTTCCCGCCAAATGTGTTGCCAAACTGAACCTGCGGAAACTGTGGGGTCCATGTATCGAGCTGGCCTGGCAACCCGAGCGAAGAAGGCTTGAACGGGTAACCCTGAACATTGTTCCCACCGGGATTGCGAATGAAGAAGAGCGAGCTGGTCAGAACGAACGTCGGCGAGAAAACGTGCGAGTAACCTAAGACCCCAAACATGCGATTGTTCGGGTCAAACACATAGGGTCCGGCGACATTGTCTCCGTAGAAGGCCGGCGTTTGCACTTTGCCCTCGTGCTTATTCGAGAATTGCCCATAGATGCGATTATTCGCGTTGATGTTATGGTCGATGCGAATTCCCCACTCATTCGAAGTGGTGGCTGCACTCGCCGTGGTGTTGAAGTTGAATTGGCTGCCTGGATTCTTCGGCGCCGGCCAAAAATTGCCCGTAGCAAACTTGTTCGCCAAAGAGTCGATCCCTCCTGGCCCGCTCGCGGGAATCACGTTCCCAGGATAGGGATTGCGGACTGCGCCTCCGTCGGGACAGGTCGACAACGAGTAAGGATTGTAGATGGCACCTTGAAAGATGGGCCGCCCCAGGCAATCTGCGCCCAAAGAAGTTGTTGTGAGCAGCGCCGAGAAGTCCCCTCCCAACTGGGCGGTCGTTGGCACTTGGGCACTATACGAGCCGGCGCCGTTGAGCCGCAATCCCTCGTAGTTGGCGAAGAAGAAGGTTTTGTCCCGCTGTTTATAGATGCCCGGGATATACAACGGGCCGCCGCCTGCGAAACCGAACTGGTTGCGATGATCGTTCGGCTTGGGGGTGTGGTTCAGGTTATTGAAGTAGAGGTTAGCGTCCAGCTTGGGATTACGTATGTATTCATCCGCCACAAAATGCCAGTCGTGTGTGCCAGCCTTCGTGCTGAGGCTGACGACATTGCCGGTGCTCCATCCGTATTGAGCCGAAAAAGAGTAGCTGGCTACCTTGACCTGATCCGTGTCCTCTGGAGCAGGAACGTACAAGATTCCTCCCCAGCCCTGGGCAACGTCATAGCCGCCCTCCAGAAGGTACAGATTGTTCCCAAAATAGCCGCCTCCAAAATTCATGAAGGAGTAGTCCTGGTCGGCGGTGTCTTCGCTTCCACCAGCCCCCAAAAGCTGCCGGTCACCCTGCGTGTTCACGGCGGAATTCAGCGTCACAAAGGAAAGCACATTTCTCAGATTGAGCGGAAGCTCCTCAATTTGCTTGCTCTCGAGCTCGGTGCTGATGTTGGCGTCTTGGGTTTGAAGTAGCGGTCCACTCGCGTTGACCGAGACTTGCTCGGTTGAGCCGATGGTCAAAGTGACACTTTCCGATACCGCATCGCCCGCGGTCAGGACAATCCTGTCCTGCCGTGTGGTCTTGAACCCAGGGGCGGCGACCGTTAGGGTATAGGTACCCTGCACGAGAAGAGAGAAGGAGAACTCCCCTGTCGTGCCCGTAGTTCCGACTCGAGCAATTCCATTTTCCGGATTGGTGAGCTTCACCGTTGCATTTGGTACTCTGGCTCCCGACGGATCCGAAACGGAGCCCGACAGAGTCGCCGTCGTGCTCTTCGACTGGGCATCGAGTATCGAAGTGGAACTCAGTCCGATGGCGACCATCAAGACTGCGACAATTATCAGACGAAACCTGGCCATCATGCCTCCCGAGAATCTTTCTTTTCTGACCTCAAAAGCTGCGATAGTTGTTGGGTCCCCCTCAGGAAGACCCAGCGTGCTAAAACAAGACTGGTTTGACCGGTTGATTTCATCAGGTACATGCCGTCTCCTTCGTCTTGTTTGGGGACGTCCGTAAACGTTAACTTTGAAGCGAGCCAAGTAAACGTTGACTGATAAAGTCAATGCAATGTGCTGTATGGTACTGACCTGTGCAACAAGACGTAAGCTGCTCTTGTCAAATGGGTTCCGTCAAGGTACAGTACGCGTGAATCACGGATGGCGAGATTGTGATGGAGAACGCTACTGAAAAACTCGAGCGCGCCGGGTACCAGGACTGCCTGAAGGGAGTTCCAGAGGCACAGGTACGGAGGGCATTATCCGCAATCCTGGAGAGCCCCCCCTTTCACGGAAGTGCCCAATCACGGGATTTGCTTCAATATATCGTCGAACAAACTCTCTCGGGCCACTTTGAAATGCTTAAGGAACGGGTCATCGGTGCGCATGTTTTTGGTCGACCGATCGACTACGCCACGAACGACGATCCAATTGTCCGAGCGCGCGTGGCAGAGGTCAGGAAGCGCCTCGCAGTCTACTTTCAAAAAGCTCGCGGCGAAACCGTGCAGATCAGCATTCCGTCCGGCTCGTTCAAGGCCGTCTTTGAATGGGTTGAACCGCCTCAGGCGCAGACTCAAGCGATTGCCACACCTGAATCCGCCTCTAACCAGCCGGAAATTGATACCAAGAAATCTCCCACTCCTCGGAAGATGAGCGATCATGCAGCTCCTCCAGCCCACTCGAAACTCCTGCGACGCAAGTGGTGGATTGTGCTTTCCGCCGCATTAGCAGTCCTCGTCTTCGCTGTCGTGCGCTATTACCCCTCCTCGGAGGATCGCGCGTTCAATCAGTTTTGGTCCCCGGTCCTGGACAGTCCGGGTCCGGTCTTGATATCGATCGGCAGCAACCCCGTCTACGCACTTTCTAGCTCGTACATTGAGGCGTATTACAAGGAGCATCCCGGAACGCAAAACAAGGGAATGGACCCCTACGTCCCTCTGTCGCCGGATGCGAAATTTAGCGGAAAGGACCTGATCCTCGTGAGCGGCACCTTGGTTGCCCTCAGCGATGTCGCCGCAACTACGAAGATCCTTTCCCTGATGGAGCACCGCAAGAAACATTTCGATTTTCGACTTGGCAGTGACATGACGTATGGCGACCTGCGAGAAGATCCAACAATCTTGATCGGCGCCTACAACAATCCCTGGACCCTTTCCATGATCGAGAATCAACGTTATGTTTTTAGCACGCGTGCCGACATCGTGGACCGCTCAAACAGCCAGAAACACTGGACACCAAAGACAGACCTTACCGACGACTACGCAATCGTCTCGCGGGCTCTGAACTCGAAGACCGGCAAAACAATCTTGATTGCAGCGGGGATCACTGGAGCCGGAACTCGAGCTGCGACCGAATTCGTATCCGAACCACGAGCCATCGCAGCTCTAGCGAAGTCTCTTCCCAAAGGATGGCAAAGGAAGAATATCGAAGTTGTGTTGCACGCCAGCGTCACCAATGGAGTTCCGTCCGCTCCCGAGGTGGTTGCCAGCTACAGTTGGTAGGTAGGTCACTGCCGCACATTCATAAGGCCGAGTGCTGCTAGGGCAAAGGGCTCAGGTGAACTTCAAGGTGCCCGTTCAGCTCGCGGCGAAAACTCAGGGACCGAGGCAACTTAGGACTATCTGGAGTCTCTCACTTAGCAAAAAGCTCTTGCGCCTTCTGTTGGTCCATCGCGGGTGTAGCTCCCACCTGAGTAGCGACCCAGGAAGCAAAGCGGTTCCCGTACTCGCTAATTTCGTTGAGCGGACGCCCGCGCATGAAGTGATGTGCCAAACAAGCGGTGAAAGCGTCACCCGCGCCGACCGCATCAACAACTTTCACCGAAAACCCTGAGTGTTCCGCGATTTCGCCGTTAGTCACCAATAAACTACCGCGCGCTCCGCGCGTAACACATACTAGTTTCAGATCGCATTCCCGAAGCAAATGCTGGGCTAGCTCGGCTGTTCCCGAACTCGCGAAGCCAAGCAACGTTCCCAGTTCCTCCAACTCCTCATCGGTAAGCTTTACGATGTTTGCGAGATGCAGGGATCGCTCCAACACTTTTCTGTTGTAGTACGACTGGCGAAGGTTCACGTCGAAAATGCGTAAGGCCTCGGGTTTCGAATTTCGCAGAAAGCGATCAATCGTCGTAGCCGAGAGCAATGAGCGCTGGGCGAGGGATCCGAAACAAATGGCGTCGGCCTCGCCGGAAAGTTCCTCCCACGCGGGAGTCCACTCCAGACGATCCCAAGCGGCAGGCTCTCCTATCGTAAACGCCGGTTGCCCCGCTAAATCGAGCACGACGTCGGCGGTCCCCGTTTGGAATCGGGAATCCTGCTGAAGATACCGGGTGGCTAAGCCTAGCCTCTCCATTTGCTGGCGCGCTTCGCGTCCCAACGAATCGGAACCGACTCGGCTCGCCACGATGCCTGTATCTCCGAGTGCGCTCACCATGTACGCAAAGTTTGCGGGTGCTCCTCCGAGCACCTTCCCGGACGGCAACAGATCCCACAAGACTTCGCCCAACCCAACCATGAGGGCCCGTTTGGTCATTGGAAAAGCCTCGGGGCAAAATCTGCGAGATACTCGCGCCATACGGTCCATACGTGCGCACCCGAGCTTTCGATCCATTCATGCCTGATTCCCGCGTGGATCAATGCTTCATGCGATTCCAGTACAGGGGCATACAGAAAATCATCGCGCCCGATCCCGATCCAGAGGAGGCGCAATTGCCGATTCACGCGGTCAGGATCTGCGAGGATTCCGTCATAGTCTTCCTTTGGGTTAGTGATCTCAATTGCCGGACTGAAAGCGCCCAGATAGGCGAACTCATCCAGATGATTCAAGCCAATGCGTAGAGCTTGTGCGGCTCCCATCGATAAGCCGGCCAACGCCCGGTGGTCGCGATCTGGAATTGTGCGGTAATTGGCATCGATGAACGGAATCAGTTCATTCACGACGATGTCGTCGAACTGCGCATAGCGTTCTTCCATGAAGAAGCGAGCGACGGCGTTCGATGGGGCAGGAGCGTTGCGGTCACGATGTGCCGAGGGCATCGGCGGAGATGAAACGCCGGCCATTCCGTTCGCATTCACGATAATCATCGGCTTTGCGCGATGGGCTGCAATCAAGTTGTCGAGAATAAAGTTCTCATGCCCTTGGTCGCTCCATCCTGCTTCATCTTCACCGAAGCCGTGCTGAAGATATAGCACTGGAAAACGTGAAGCCGAGCGATCGTAGCCAGGCGGCGTGTAAACAAAAATCCGATGAGTTTCGCCCGTTTTGCTCGAGCGATACCACTCCGTGCGCACGGTGCCATGAGGGACCGGATTGATTGCAAAATTTGATTCGAGAGACGGGACCTCAAGCCCACTCACTTCTCTTTTGGCTGCAAAAAATACTCTGCTTCCAGGATCATTTGAGACAAACCCATCGGCGGAGATGGCGTAGTAATGGAATCCCGGTAGAAGAGGGGGCGTCGTAACTTCCCAAAAACCGTCCGGCGCTTTGATCATGTCGTAAGTTGCCTGGCCAAGTTCCATGAGCAACTGAACCTTCTGTGCATGATTTGCTTGAACGCGAAAGGTCGCACTTAGATCAGAATTGAGTCTTGGGAACTCCGAGCCCGGTATGTTTGTTGGTGCCGGGCCCGGGCGATTCATTTGCCCTTCGCACGCCGCGCTTACGATCACTATCGCGACCAGCCAACTCTTGCCCCACATGTGGTCCGATCCTTCCTGTAGCCTTCTGCATTGCTCTCGAAGCGGGAGGTGCAGCGTATCTATTTGAACTAATCGCTATCGATTGACTGCAATAGAGGCGTCAACTCAATAGCATCTGCCATAGCCTGGTAGCCGGCTGTACTGGGATGAAGGTGATCGCCCGACTGGTAGTCCTGACGAAACTGCGACGGACGGGCAGGATCGCGGACCGCTGCGTCAAAATCGATGACTCCATCAAATGTTCCGCTCGTTCGGATCCATTGATTCACGGCCTGACGCACTGCCTCGCCATCCTGGCTGAAGTAGTCCGCACCTTCGTAGGGGGTCAAAGTCGCTCCGAAGACCTTGATGTGATGCTCGTGGGCTCGCGCAACGATCTGCCGCAGGCCTGCGATCAAGTCTTCCGCACTGACATTCTGATCCGCGAAAGGACCCTCCTTGGGCACGGCATCGTCTTTTGTTGGGCGGGGTTTCATGTGAGGCCATCCAATATCGTTGATGCCCTCGAGCACAATGAGAGCACTCACGCCGGGCTGTGCCAAGACGTCTCGATCGAAGCGTGCCAGCGCATTGACGCCGGCTCCGTCGTAAAGGATCCGATTTCCGCCGATGCCTTCGTTGAGAACCGCCAGGCTAGACGCGGCGCTTGTAGCCGCGAGCCGCTTGGCGAGTTGGTCGGGCCAGTCACCATAGCTTCCCTGCTTGGCTCCTACTCCGTCTGTGATCGAGTCTCCGAGAGTCACGATTGCGCCAACTTGATGTGAGGTCCAGACTTCGAGATCTGATATCCAGTACCATGACAGCCTTGACGTCGCCTCAGGAATTTCTGCTTGCGCTGAAAAGTCACCGGGGCCGGAGATGTAGCTCTCGTGCTGAGCCCAAAAGTGAGTCGTGGTAGCCTTCACGCTGTGCGGCAGATAGAGACTCACCGAAACTTCCGCAGATGGGGGTATCTTCATATCCACTGGGTCGCTGAGGAGGGGCGCGCCGGGGGGGACCTTTACTCCGGGATGACCATTGAACGTCAGTACGCGATCGGATCCGGCCAAGATTCGCGAGCCCCTATCAGTCAAGGCCACGTGCGCTGCGCCTATCTCGAGAATTGAAGATCCAAATGCGTTGGAGAATCGGATGCGAAGGCGGTCGCCGCCGATGCTCGGCCGTACAACCATCCGGATGGTCTGATTTTCAAAGATGGGTGTGGGTGGAAGACCCGGAAACGGCAACGGCGTATGGACTGAAGTGCTCCAGGCACTCACCCATCCCAAGCGGCTTTTGTCTTCACAAGGAGCGGACAAGCCCATTGCCAGTAAGAGGAGAAGTCCGACAACCGCTCTTATCTTCGTTCCTGCCATCTTGATTCTCACCTTCCTGTGAATGAGACCCCGCATATCGCTCTTGACGCGCCCCCGGGGAATGTGCGATCGAGGCGTCAAACAAGAGCCAGATTACTGCGGCGTTGCTGCGCTTCTGCACCAACCTGTCGACGAGGATGCGGATCAATCCTTTGGGCACACTCTCATGTAAATCAGAGTCAGCGCAGATTCCTATCAAAGAACTTGATCATCACGTTGAAAGCATCTTTCGATTCCGGCACGTCTGCGTTGTAGAAAAATCCGTGAAACAAGCCTTCCCACACATGCAATTCGGAATGGACACCCAGTTTCGTCAACTGTGTATCGGTGTTGATCGTTCCGCTCATAGCAAAATCGCGAGTACCCGTAATTAGTAATGTCGGCGGAAACTTGGAAAGAACCTCGGGTGAGTTAATTGGCGAAACCATCGGGTCCTTTGGATCAGCGGTGCTGAAGTACCCCAGCTGCGATGCACCCGGCGGCCGTGACATAGGCACGCGTGCCTCACCGAAAGGAAAAGCGATGTAAGTAGCGTCTCCACCGAAGCTGCCAGCCGAAGCGCAGTAGATGCCAACAGCGCCTGGCGACGGAAGCTGGTGAGTCTGAAACCACGCCACGGACATTGCGGTAAGCATTCCTCCTGCTGAGCATCCGTAGATGCCGATACTCTTCGCGGGATAAGTTTTGAGCAACTCGCGGTAGACGCTTGCGACGTCTTCACTTGCAGCGGGGAACTTGTGCTCGGGCCCCTCACGATAGTCCACCGTCACTACTTTGATTTGCATCAAGTGGGAAATTGGAATCGACTCGAGCTCGGCGCAGGCGGGCCAGCATCCGGAGAAGCCGCCACCGTGTAGATTGACCAACACGCGTTGCTTGTTGACTTCAGAAATACCGGATTTAGGTGTGTAAACGTAGGCGTGCACACCTCCTATCTTCGTGTCCTCCTTATCAACGGCAAAGAGTTCATGATCGCGGGCAAGAATTCCCTTCATGAAACGGGGTACACCCTCATCTTGCTTCACGAGTTCTGGATCTTGCATGTCGTGAAGATGCTGAGTGACATAGGCCTTCGCCTCGGGGCTTAGGAAGCTCGAAAGCGGTACCGACATAGGCGGAACCTGCACCGTTCCATCCGCTTCAACCGTGACACTAGGGGACTTGGGCTGGGGCCGGTCCTGCGCATTAGTTGATGGCGTCCCGCCGGTGATGGCGAAAGCACCGAAGACAATGAAGAGTACGAGCGATCGCTTCAACATGGGAGTTCTCATCACTCTCTCTGGAGATCGCGAGGCCTGAGGACCTCGGTAGTGTGTAAGTGCGGCGCACCAAACGAAGGCGCGCCGCACTGGTGACTTACAGTCGATGAGCCGACTTTTAGTAGGTAAATCGCAGAGCAAACTGGACTGTCCGTGGGAGGCTGCTTTGATGGTTTACCACGCCGAACGATGGCCCCAGGCCGACACCGGGCTCCGCGAATTGAGGATGATTGAAAAGATCGAAGATCTCGCCGCTAAACTTCAGCTTCGCCCTCTCAGTTAGATCGAAGGACTTATTGGCCGAGAAATCGAAGTTTACCACCCCCGCAGCATGCATACCGGAGTCGACCCTGGATTCGTTGCCGAACGAAAAGGGTCCGGGTTCAGAGAAGCAGCTTGTGTTGAACCAATTCGTTTGTCTGACCGAGCGGCCGCCAGATACGCTCTTTGAACATCCGGGCGTGTAATTCGGACGGATAATGCCCGTACCCAGGCCGAATCCCGGTGTACCGCCGCCGAAGTTCTGCGCAAGAGTATTCGGAGTGGCCGTAAGTGCGATCGGAACGCCACTGCGCAGGGTTGTAATTCCGTTGACGCGCCAACCGCCGATGATCGAGTTGGTCACTCCATTGATGTGGGAAGCGAACATCTGACCGTGTCCCAAGGGCAGATCGAGCCCGTAGTTCGCGACGAAGTTATGCCTTATGTCCTGCTGACTGACAGATTTCTCGGCTTTGATGTTGTAGCGATCCTGAACAAGTCCCGTGCCTCCCTGTCCATCGAGAAAGGCGCTGGTATTGTCCGTATCGCTTATGAGTTTTCCCCAGGTGTATGCGGCCTGAATCAGGCCCGCATGGCTGAAGCGCTTGGTGAAGCCGGCCTGTAGCGCATGGTAGTTGGAGGCAGCGATGCGGGCATCTTGCTGAATCACTCCGAGCGGATATTGCGGGTAAGGCATCAGCAGCCTGCCTTTGATGATGGTTGGACCGCCGGCCACGGACCCTGCGGGCAACGCGCCGTAGAACGGATTGGCGACCGGGGTCAGCAAATCGCTTCCCATTGAAAGATACTGATCCGGAATCTGATTGAGTTGCAGGCCCGAACCTGTATACGGAGAAGCGATGATCAGATGCGTGCCTTTGGAGCCTGCGTAGGCGAGGCTCACTCTTGAGCTGCCGCCGAGTGAACGTTCGAGCGCTAGATTCCATTGCTGCGAGTAGCCAAGCGGCTGGTCGGGACCGCGTCCCCAGATGCCACTTCCTAGAAGGTTATTCACACCCACTTGAGAATGCCCCAGAGCCGGGTTGATGCCAGTGGGAAACGGATTCGCGACAGTGGCGCCCAATGGTTGACCAATGGTGTTCTGGTTGCTTGTAGCCGACCGCGTCAGCGAACTTAGCTGCGGCCCATCCTGGTCCAGGACCGCCGGGAAGAACGAGATGCCGTAGCCAGCGCGAATGACGCTCGCGGAATCGAAGCGGTACGCAATCCCCAAACGCGGAGAGAAGGTCTTCCAATGCAGAGACTCCTCCCTGCGCGAGGGATGAAGTGTTGAATTCAACAGTGCGGCTTGGCCCTTGAGCTGTACAGTGGCACCAACCGGATTGGTATACGAACTGATGCCATTGAGAGTCAGCGGCGCATTCGGAACAAAGACCGCGTCGATGTCATGCTCCTCAGAGAAAGCGCCGGGCTGCTCCCAGCGTAGTCCCGCAGTCGCAGTCAATTTCGGCGTTGCCTGGAAGGTGTCTTCAATGAAGAGACCGTAGTTGTGGAGGAAAGCATGCGTTGTCGTTGTGGTGGTTGTGCTTGTAGTTGCAGGGATGCCAAGCATGAAAGAGGCGAGCGCATTGCCGGTTGCTGGTGCGCCAGCTTGCTGATTTGGGTTTGCAGTGAATCCGGGAAGTGCGGAGATCGTAAGGCCGCCGCTGGCCGGGTATGCTTCCCAAAGAACCTGGCGCCAGTTGCCGCCGGATTTTATGCTGTGCCTTCCCAGAATCTTGGTAAAGCTCCCGCTGATGCCCCAAACATTGTTGTTCCAATGCAACTGCGAAAGGTTGGGACCGACACTGTATCCCTGAATGCTGAGCGCCGGGAGAGAAAAGACCTTCAGTCCCGCGGCTGCTGGAATAGCACCCCAGTTGCTGTTGATGGATGCCATGTCAAAGCCATTACTCAGCGGATCTTGGAAGTTGTAGTTCTCCAGGTAAGAAAGCCGCAATTCAGCAATCGAGGTCGACGTGAAGACGTGATTGTCTCCTAGAACGGCTGCCTGGGTGTAGTTACCGGTTGGTCCTGCCCCGGTCTTGTTACCAAATGGATCGACGGATACGTTATGCGGATTCCAAAACGTGTAGCGAGCGAAAACAGTATCCTTGCCAAGGCTGGCATCGATGCGCGCGTTATATTGCGTTTGCACGCCCACCGCCGGTACCGACGCGAAGGTGTTGTTGGTATAGGGGACCTGCTTGATCCGCGATTGATTTGGCGTCTCGAGTTGAAGAAGCTTCTGTGCGGCTGGGTCTATTCTCCCGGCAATGCTGTTTCCTGGAAAAGGCTGCCCTGTGTTCGGATCGTAGATGATCTGCGGATCATTGGAAAAGTCTCCGCTCAACTCTGCCGCCGTTGGCATCACGTAGCTTGCCGGCGACGCAGAACTCAGGGCTTCGTGCTCCCATGAGAAGAAGAAAAAGAGCTTGTTCCTCAGCGCTGGGCCGCCAACATTGGCGCCGTATTGGTTTTGGTGTAACGGAACTTTGCCCAGGCCGGCATGGTTGGAGAACCAGTCGTTCGCATCGAGGACAGTGTTACGGAAATACTCGTAGGCACTTCCATGGAACTGGTTGGTGCCGCTCTTCGTGGAGATTTGGACCACGCCGCCGCCGTACCCGCCAAATTCCGCGCTAACGTCGCTTGTCGAAACACGGAATTCCTGCACTACGTCCTGCGTCGGTACCAGCGTGTTCACGTTGTTTTCTGCGATGTTCGTTCCCACCCCATCGATAAAGAACAGGCTTTGCCCGCTGAATGCACCGCCAATCTGGTAGTTTCCATAGGAGATCGCCTGCGTGTTCGCACTTACCTGCCCTGTTCCCCCGTTTGCCACAGTGTTGCCCGCAGTGCCGCCACCAGGTATTACGCCCGGAACGAAATCGAGAAGGTTATTGACATTGCGCCCATTGAGCGGCGCCTCCTGTACCTGTAGTCCCTCGATCACTCCGCCCAGTGTTGCGCTGTCGGTCTGGATCTCAGCACTCGCGCCAGTCACGGTCACCGACTGCGATACGTCGCCTACCTGCAGCGTCAAGTCGGCTCGAGTTGCTCCGCCGATGCTAACGACGACCTGGTTATTTGTGGCTGTCTTGAAGCCCTGATCTGTAACCGTAATGCTATAGGCCCCCGGATTTAGATTGATGAAGGTGTACGTACCGGCAGAGCTGGTGAGCGCGACCTGTTCTGCGTTCGTCCCCTTGTTTGTGAGTTGAACGTGAGCGCCTGCAATGACCGCGCCCGCAGAGTCGGTAACCGTACCTACTACGCTTCCATAGCTCGTTTGAGCTTTTGCGGCATCCGGAATCATTGCGCAGGCAATCACAACCAGCGCCATCCAAATGCAGCTCGCTACGGATTTGTGCCAAGTGAATTTCTTTTGACTCTCGCATAAAGCAAGAGTCTGCGAAATCGCGTGCATACTGCCTCCTAGTGGTCTTAAAACTTGTGGCACCGGGTCCTGTTCACTGAATGCGCCCTGATTTGTAGACATCTGGTCCCCCTCCAAATGGCGCGCTCGAACTTTGGCGTGTTTTGGCCGGAAAGGAGAACCTTCACTATCTGACCGAAACTCGGAGAGGGGCAGCTCGAGCTCACCATTCCCGAAGTGAACTTGTATGCGCCCGGTGATTCAGTTGTCAATGAATTATGCAGGTCATTCGATAAAAGTTCCCTATACATTAGCCGAGCGCGGAGACTATTTCATCATTGGGACGGAGACTCACGGTGAAGATCGCAGATCGACCTGCGGCCCAACCATCGCTGGCCGCAGGCCTCCTGGCTTAGGTTTCAGCGAACTATTGCCGGTGCCAGGCGAATAATTCGTCGACATGTTTCCTGTGCAAGCAACGCAAGTCCGAGTGCGGACGTTAGAGTTGCTTCACTTCGTTTTCAGTTCGGATGCACGCAGACCGCAGGATCGGCGAACAACCATCTGGCATCCGAGCAGAATGTCCCTTGGGGGCAGATCGGGGTTGGAGATTCGGTCGAGCATCACCGCCAGAGCGATTCTGCCGATGTCTCGACAAGGTTGGCGCTGCGTGGTGAGGGGCACTGGCAGAAGGCTCGCATATTTCACATCGTCAATTCCAACGATCCGTATGTCTTCAGGGATTCGTTGCCCTATCGAGATGAGCGTGTGCATCAGTTTGCCCGCGGTGAAATCGTTGGCGCAAAGAAATGCATCAGGATGATCTTTTTTCAAAATGGCCTTGATGAACTTGAGATCCGATGCATCGCCGAGGTGCACGGAACTGCGAATGCCGCTCTTGGATAACGACTGAACCGCTTCTAAATAGCCTGCGATCCGCGCATCAACTGTGGCTGCCGAATTCGGACGGGCCAGGAAGGCAATGTGCTTCGCACCCGCCTGGATCAAGTGTTCGGCAGCCAGGTAGGCGGTGCGTCGGTTATCAATTCCAACCAAATCGTATTTGCTGCGTCGCGGATAAGGCTCGAGGCACCTGTCGAGAAGGACGACGGGGATTCCGGCTTTGTCTAGCGCCTCGACAATCCTGTGATTGGACTGAAACCTTCCCGACGAAAACTCGACCGGGGCAAAGAACACTCCCGAGACTTTTTTTGAGATGTAGTGATGGCACAATTGCTCTGCAACTTCTTCGTTCTCATTCTCTTTGGATGCGGAGTTCCCCCAGAGCAATGAATGGCGCGCAGCTTCTTGGGACTCCATCATTCCCTTGCAAATTACTTCGAAGATCTCGGTCTGTCCGAGTTCGGGTATCAGTAATCCGAAGACATGGCTCTTTGAGTTCGAATTTTGCGCAACAAACGTCCCTGACCCAACTCGCCGAACAACTACGCCCATTGTCTGGAGTTCGTGCATCGCACGAAAGACAGTCATCCTCGATGCGCCGTAGCGCCTGACCAATTCCGTTTCGCTTGGGAGTCTCTGTCCCGGCCTGTAACGGCCAGATCGGATGTCTTCCTGGACTTTCTCAAGTATGTCTCTATATTTGTGATTCGCCATCGCCGTTCTCTCCGTTCCCTAACGCGTGACTTTTGACGTTAAGGTTTTTCGGCCCATTTTCACCAGTAGCAACCATATATTACCCTATACAACATGCAGAGCTTTCGCCTGGGTTGCAAAGGGCACTTTGCCTCGTCGTCGTTCTCTTTGGGAGGAAAGGCGAGCGGCACCCGAAAGCGAGCTACCGAAGCCACAGTCTCATGGCACGCGATTAAATGGAGTCGCCTGTTCCTGGTGCTTTGCAGTGGCGGAGAATCGCCTTCACCTTAGCGTGCGATGAGATTCTGCACGTAGGAATAGCTCTCAAGAACGAAATCTTCAGGCGAAATTCCTTGCGGTGCCCAGAGATAACCCGGCGCCCGCCTCTCCTCGGCACTATATCCAAAGCCCTCGATCATCACATACCCTTGATAGTCCATCTCCTTGAGGGTGGAGATGATCTCCGGGAACGGAAGGTGCCCGCGACCGAGAGGTCCACGATCATTTTCGCTTGCGTGGATGTGGCCCAAAAGCGGCCCCAGGGAACGGATCGCCCCACAGATGCTCTGCTCTTCGATGTTGGCGTGAAATGTGTCAATAGTGACAGCGATACAAGGATCGCCAACCAAGTCGCACAGGTGCGCTGCCTCCATTGCTGTTCGGATAAAGTACGTTTCAGAGCGATTCACAGGTTCGATAGAGACTCGCATTCCTTTCCCCCTGACAACGTCGCCAAGAGATTGGAACGCTTCTACAGCCCACGACCATTCTTCCTCTGTCGGTCTATGTTCCGGCAAATAGCCGATCGGGGCAAAGAGCGGACCGCCTAGCAGATTTGCTCCCATCTCAGAGGCGGTGTGAATGCACCGCTTGAGGTGCTCTATAGCCCTTTGCCTGGTTTCCCGCTCGGGGCTGATGGGGTTGGCCCCGCCAGGCAATATGGCACAGACTGTGCACTCGAGTTCATTTCTCTCGAATGCCTTCTGGATCTCGTCGGCGGGCAAATCAGTGGGGTCGAACATCGGGATCTCGACTCCATCCAAGCCCAGTTCTTTCATGCGGGGCAGAAGCTCGAGATGCGACGATCTGAAGTTCGAAGTCCATGCAAACGCGCTGACGCCAATTTTCATTTGGATCCTCTTGCCGAATCGCACATGTGCGATCTCAAGAATTCAGTCTAATCCTCATAGAAGCCTCTCAATAAAGTTGTCTATACCATGTAGCCAAATGAGCCGGTGCTGGTGCGAAGATGATCAGCAATGCAAGCGACCGATTTCCAGATGATCGCTAAACCAAGAGAGTCAGCGCCGATCGGCGTCAAGCCTACGAATTCACATCGCTTTTGCTCGAACGGCGGAAGACATTGAAGAACGCGGTTCAGTTGATCGCCTACGTAGACCGCTTCAGCGGAGGTGGTTTGCGAGAAATGACCGCGCTGCTTCAAGGGCCATTGAGCGGTCTGTTCGGGGGCGTTCATCTCTTGCCATTCTTCCATCCCATTGATGGAGCAGATGCGGGCTTCGATCCGATCGATCATACGATGATCGATTCACGGCTCGGTACGTGGGACGACCTCAAGACTTTAGGGTCATTCGTAGAAGTCATGGCTGACTTGATTGTGAACCACGCCTCGAGCTTCTCTCCTCAATTTCAAGACTTCTTGGCTCACGGAGACAGTTCACCCTATTCCGGAATGTTTCTCACATTTGACAGGGTCTTTCCAGACGGCGCTCTTGAAGCCGGCTTGCTCAAGATTTATCGTCCGCGCCCCGGACTGCCTTTTCACACCTATACGCTATCTAATGCGGAAAAGAGGCTGCTTTGGACGACCTTCACTCCGCAGCAAGTCGACATAGACGTCCGGGACCCCAAGGGAATTGAATACCTCGACACAATCCTGGACCGATTCCATCGGGCAGGTGTACGCGCAATCCGCATGGATGCCGTGGGCTATGCGATCAAGAAGAGCGGCACAAGCTGCTTCATGATTCCCGAGACTTTCGACTTCATCGAGAAGCTCTCGCAGCAAGCTCGATCCCTTGGCATCGAAGTCCTTGTCGAGGTTCATAGCTACTACAAGCAGCAGATTGAAATTGCGGAGCGTGTCGATTGGGTCTATGACTTCGCGCTTCCTCCGCTCGTGCTCCACGCCTTGCTCGAGGCTGAAGCACGACCGCTTTTTCGATGGCTGTCGATTCGCCCGAATAACAGCATCACCGTTCTCGATACCCACGACGGCATCGGCGTCATCGACGTTGGCGCGAGCAGCGAGGGTATGCCAGGACTCCTGGAGCCAGTCGCAATCGACAGGCTTGTCGACTCAATTCATCGGCTAAGCAACGATGAGAGCCGAAGAGCTACCGGCGCTGCCGCCAACAACCTCGATCTCTACCAGGTGAACTGCACGTATTTTGACGCCTTGGGATGTGATGAGACTCGGTACCTTATCGCGCGCGCGCTACAGTTTTTTGTCCCAGGAATTCCGCAGGTCTACTACGTTGGGCTCCTTGGCGGCATGAACGATATGAAATTGCTTGCGAGAACAGGGGTGGGACGTGATATTAACCGGCACCGCTTCACTTCTGGCGAAGTGGTGGCGGCGCTTGAACGCCCTATGGTGCAACGTCTGATCGACCTGATCCGTTTGCGCAATGCGCATCCGGCATTCAATGGACTCTGCGCTTTCGATTCGCCACGTCCAGAGCTTCTGAATATTGTTTGGACACTGGACGTCCATCGGATCTCGCTGAGTATCGATTTTTCTTGCCCCTCCGCGACCATCGAGCACTCCACTGAGCAGAGCGGACTCCGAACGATTCGAATCTAACCGAAGTTACTCCTCATGGCAGGGTTAAAGAACAGAGAAGGTATGAAGACCGAAGGCAAAACCACAAACAACTTCACTATCAAAGCGCTTACCTTTCTCATGTTCACGATGTTCGCCATGACAACTGACTCGGTGGGCGTGATCATCCCTGAGGTCATCCGGACTTTTCGTTTGAGCATGACAGCAGCGGGTGCCTTTCATTACGCGAATATGTCGGCAATAGCTTTGGCAGCAATTGCTTTGGGCTTTCTAGCAGACCGACTAGGCCGAAAGAAAACTATCATCCTTGGCCTCGTACTTTTTTCGCTCAATTCCTATCTCTTTTCCTTTGCGAACTCGTATTTCGTCTTCATTTTGTTACTCGTGCTCTCTGGCTTAGCTATTGGAATTTTCAAGACCGGCGCCCTTGCTCTTATTGGGGATATCTCACACTCGACGCTCGAGCACACCTCGACCATGAATCTCGTAGAAGGTTTTTTTGGTGTCGGTGCCATCATTGGTCCCGCAATTGTCGCGAGGTTGTTAATTGGCGGAATGTCGTGGAAGTGGCTTTACGTAATCGCCGGAACCGTATGCGTAGCATTGATCGGAACGGCTTTGATTGCCCGCTACCCTCGCGCGACAAGGGCCGCAACGGAACGCACAAGCTTGGCTCATACGATGAGTCTCGTCAAGAATCGGTTCGCATTGGGTTTCTCGATGGCGTGCTTCCTCTATGTAACCGTCGAGTGCGCCGTATACGTCTGGTTGCCTACCTACTTGAAAGACAACCGTCCATCGTCGATTTTTATGACAACCTATGTTGTATCCATCTTCTTTGTCCTGCGCGCAGCGGGCCGCTTCCTGGGTGCATGGGTGCTGTCCCGCTGGGCATGGACGAGCGTGGTGGCCATTTTCAGCGGAGCGATTCTTCTCTGCTTTCTGGGCGCGATGTTTGGAGGCGCGGATGCAGCCGTCTATCTACTCGCACTCTCGGGAATATTTATGTCAATCATCTATCCGACACTGAATTCTAAAGGGATCAGTTGTTTTCCTAAGGCAGAACACGGCGCAGTCTCGGGTATCATCTTGTTTTTCACTTGCGGAGGCGCTGCTCTGGGCCCCCTCGCCATGGGCGCAGTCAGTGATCTTTTTGGCGGATTGAGAGCCGGGTTTGCGCTGGCAACCGGATGTTCAGCTTTTCTGTTTTTTGGCTTGCTCTATAACTGGATTGCGAATCCAACCCGCGCAGTACTCCAGCATTCAGACGCTATCGAATACGGAGTGAAGTATTAGGCGATCTTTGATCGATCACAGCACAGCTTCTGCCAGGACGCTTAATCCGATAGTTATCTCGATCGGCGAGCAGCGTGGCCGCAATCGATGCGGATATCCGTAGAGGCCGGTCCCCTGAATCCCGGCCCATGATCGCCGTAGTGCCTGTCGATAACTAAACAGCGGCTTTCTTTTGGGACCTCTGCAGCTGCCAATAAACGGAGTAACGCTGGTTGCCGATCGCGTACATGGGCAGAAGCGAAGCCTTTTGGTTCTCTACCGCAACCGTGAAGCGCAAGTCGTCTGCAGATTCCTTCTGGACCCATTGCTTGGGATCCGCATTGGCGGGAGCAGCAACTTTTGGTAATGGATCGGCTTTGGGAAGGTCTTGAGGCTGAGTGGGGCGGCCATGAATCACTCGCAAGGGACCGCCCGCAGGGCCGATTCCAAGGTCCGCCGCCAGAACAAGGGGACCATACAACGCTGCGACAACAGACTCATCGCCAGGCAGAGGCTCTTGACGCAATTCCATCGGCAAGCTGACCGTGATTGTATCCCCGTCTCGCCAGGCACGTCGGATGGCGAGGTATGAACCCGGATCTGCAATCGCTTCCAGCGGGCGGCCGTTCACCTTCACCTGAGCCTCTTCAGTCGTCCAATTGGGAATGCGTAAGTGAATGGACCGGAGGCCCGGGCGGGAAGTCTCGATCTTGAGCGTAGTGCCCTGCTCGCGAGGGAACTGCGTAACCTGCTGGATACGAATGCCTTCATCCTTCCAATCCAGCGTGGAGGCGATGAACTGATTAACGTAAATATCGCTCCCACGGTGAAAATAAATGGTGTCGGCGAGCTTTGCGAATTCCTCGGCTCCGGTTCCAGTGCAGCACCAGAACGATTCCTCGGGTGAGTTATAGGCACGCCAGTAGCCGGCCGCGAGCGGGAAGAAATATTGCTTGAGGCCTTCGGCATTTTGTGTGCCGAGCCTGGAGTTGAACAGAGCGCGCTCATAGGCATCCATCCAGCGAGCATCTGCAGTCCATCCAAAAACAAGACGCTGAAGCTTCATCAAGTTGTACGCGACGCAGCACTCTGCGTTCGACCAGCCAAGAGTGCCTGCCAGCTCTCCCGGCGGTGTCTTCCAGAATTCGTCGATACTCGTATTGCCGATCGCGTAAGTGCGACTGGCGAGTACTTCGGCGAGAAAATACTCAGCGATGTCGCGATAGCGGCGATCTCCAGTCACCTCATACATGCGGGCAGCACCGATAACCTTGGGCACATGAGTGTTTGCGTGCAATCCTTGAAGTTCATCGCGACGCTCCGCTAAAGGATCGAGGAAGCTAGGCTGCTCGAACAGACGAGCGGTGTCGATATAGCGTTCCTTTTTGGTGATGGCGGCGAGATTGACCAGCACCTCATTCATTCCACCGTATTCAGTCCGCAACATGCGCAGGCGCTGTTCGGTCCCGATAGGCCAGAAATAGTCTCCCACCCACCGCGCCATGCCCTCGGCGACTTCAAGAGCATCGGTGTTGCCCGTCAAGACGAACATGTCAAGCAGACCCGCCATGATCTTGTGATAGGTGTAGAAGGGCGCCCACGCGGGCACGCCTTCGGCTAGATGCTCAAAGAGCCCGGCCGGGAAAGCACTGAGATAGCCGCTTCCAATCTTTTTCTGGCATTCCGCAAGACCTGCGACAAGTCCATCGCCGCGACGCTTAAGATCGAGGTTGCCTGCGGAAGCAGAAGCGAGCGCGACTGCCGAAAGAAAGTGCCCCCCAGCGAAGTGCCCACGCAACTCACAGCTGGGGCTTTCCCATCCTTCATAAGGGGTGACCTGGGAGGAGATTCCCGCCGTTTGTCGAAAGGAATGCAGCAATCGATCGATCGCAAGCGAATCAAGGTAGTGAGCGTTGATTTCTTCTTGCTCTTTGAAAAGGCCTGAATCGAGACGAACCGAAGCGAGTGGAAATGGAGTGAGGTGCGGCAATGCTTCCGAGACCAGTTCACCCCGCAACATTTGTCCCGATCCGAGACCTAACGTCGCACCGGCTCCGGCCGCGGCACTCGCTTTGAGAAAGAAACGACGAGAATAGTGCAACATGAAGCCTCCTGGTCGGGTACCACAGATATTTATAAATGTAGAGCCCCGCTTATGGTCTTTATAGACGATTGGCGCCGCCTCAACTGCCCGACGGATGCGCTGAATGCGCTCCACGGCCACAGTCTCACCGATACCGGTAAGAACTACTAGAAATTCCTCGCCACCATCGCCTCACGAGTTCGGTTCCTTGGCACCCGCTTCACTGAATTCCCAGTAATTAAAGTTAAAGAGCAGTCCGGTCGAATCGCCTTTAAACAAAAAATAGAGATCATGTACACCGTTTGCACCGTGAACAGGGATTGTCCTGGTTCCCCACTTGTACCATCCGCCAGTGGATGGTACCGACAACGAACCGATCCTGGGGCCGTCAAGGCTATCCAAATGCAGCTCAATAACGCCTCCGGTAGAACCACTGGCGACATTGGCAGTAAAACTGGACGCTCGATTCTCCCCAAAATCCACACCGCTCACTTTGATGTAACTCCCATTGAGGATGTCGGTCACGTACACGCCAATTTGATCGCCTTGTACGGTTCTGATTCCGGACTCGGATGCAATAGTCTCCGCCTCAACCCGTTGAAAAGGAGAGAGCGTGCCAATCTGTGCAACGCCTTGCTTGTTCCACCACGGAACCGTGGGAATAGTTCCGTCCGTGTTGTACTTGAATTTCGCAACGCAGACAGAGCGCCTTTCACGATGTACGTTCGTCAGCGCGCGATTCAGAGTGTAATTGAAGCCAAAGACATAACTACTCCCTTTATAGTCGATGATGCCAGGGTGATTTCCCGAGGAGGCCGGATTCGGATCCATCACCATCCCTTTGTATTTCCAGGGGCCTGTCGGGCCGTCGCTCATCGCGTATCCAATGCCTTCAGGGCAACAGTGTGAGGCATAGGCCATGTAATATTTGCCGTCCCGTTTGTAAAACCACGGACCTTCCTGATAGTTATTCGGCTTTGTATCCACTTTCTCAATTTCGCCTGAGTAGGAAATCATGTCCTTGTTTAGCTTCACATACCAGAGATTTGGATTGCCCCAGTAAAGGTAAGCCTGACCATCATCATCGATGTACACCGTAGGATCGATGTATCCTTCCCCTCTATCAATCAGCGGATGACCGAGAGCATCCTTGAACGGGCCCAAAGGACTGTCGGACACCGCCACAGCGATCACATTTTTTGGCGATCCCCGCACACTGATCGGAACATAGAGATAAAACTTGCCGTTCCTCTGAACGACTTGTGGCGCCCATGCATCGTTACTCTGAACCGCCCATGGGAAAACCGCAAGAGACGCAACCGTACCGTGGTCCGTCCAGTTCACCATGTCGGTTGAGGTATAGAGTTTCCAGTTGAGCATTTTGAATTCGCTTGCATCGTCTTCGTCGTGACTGGTGTAGAGATACACTTCCCCGTTGTACACAAGCGGAGCAGGATCAGCAGTGAAATTGGTCTGAATAATCGGATTTTCTGCTCTGCTCGTCAACCCTGCACAAACAAAGACCAATGCCGAAAGAGCGACAGGCCGAATCGAGGCATACGTACGCATGGTCTCTCCGAACTAGAACTGAACTTCTGCTTGATTTTTGGAAATCCGCGGCTGCCACTGGATGGATTGGCGCTGATCGCCAATCGTGTGCATGGGCAGGAGCGCAGATTCTCGGATTCGCTACGGGGCAATGACTCGAACAACGGATGCATCGGTCCCCCTCCAGGCGCTGGGTCCCTTGTGCGTCAGTTTCTTTGCCCGGTCGTCCCAGTGAAGAGTCGTGATGGAGCCTCCGCCGTTCTCATAGTCATACGTATGGCCGTCATCCGAGAACAATGTAAACGTCGTGTCGGCCCCGGGATATACCCGAAGAGACGAGATCGATTGTGGCTGATCTGTGCTTTCAATCGCCGTTCCAAGGGGCACAATCGAGCCGGCACGAACAAAGAGAGGTATGATGTCGATCGGCGCGTCAACGGTTATCGTTTTCCCGCCCTTGATTCGCTCGTTCGTCCAGTAGTTATACCAATCGCATCCAGCCGGAAGATATACTTTGCGGCTCGTCGCGCCTTGCTCTGTGACAGGTGCAACGAGGAATGCAGGGCCGAACATATATTCGTCCGGAATATTCGCTACATTCGGATCTGCAGAGAAATCCATGAAGAGTGCGCGCATGAAAGGAGCGCCTGTCTGATAGGTGCTGTGGGCAAGCGAGTATGTGTAAGGAATTAGTTCATAACGCAGGCGGAGAAACTTTTCGAGAATGGGTTCGGCCTGTTTGCCATACGACCACACCTCATTGTGTTTTCTCTCGCCGTGCGCACGCATGACGGGTTGGAACGTGCCCCATTGGAACCAGCGCACAAACAATTCAGGATAATCCTCGTATCCATCGACATTGTCTTTTGCGTCGGATGGATCCACTAATGGGCGATGGTCTGCGTGATAGGTTGCAGGTATCGCCGGCGAGAAGAAGCCTGCAATATCCGTGTCCCAATAAGGCATGCCACTAGCAGCAAAGTTCAGCCCGGCCGGGATCGATCGCTTCAGCATGTCCCAACTGGAAACGATATCGCTGGACCAGAATACTGTGCCGTTTCGCTGCGCCCCTAAGTATGCGGCACGCGCCAAGATCATGACGCGGCGACTATCGCCGAAGTCGCGCCGAAAGCCTTCATAGACGGACGAAGTGTGAAACAACGGATACACGTTGTAGTAACGCGCTCCTGAACCGATCGAGAAAAAGTCCTTGGCAGGATCGATGTCGGGCTCCGTCTCATCGAGCCAAATGTAATCAAACCCATAAGGCTTCACATATCGATCCCGGATTGACTCCCACCACCATTTTGCAGCGTCGGGATTCGTTGTATCAATATTTGGTCCGATCACGCTCTTGAATCCACCTTCGTCTGGTGTTCCATCCGCTTTCTCAATCAGCCAGCCTTTTTGCCGCAGCATCTCATAGTAGCGAGTGCCGGAAGAAAAGTGCGGCCACACGCTCAAGAGGGTCTTCACTCCCATCGAGTGAAGATCTTGATTCATCGCAGCGGCATCGGGCCACCGCGCGGGATCCAAATCGAGTTCGCCTTGCTTCGTCATGTTCAAGAAATCAACGACGAGTACGTCGAGCGGCAATTTGCGATCGCGATAACCCTTCGCAATGTCTAGGATCTGTGCTTGCGTTGGGTAAATTGCCTTGCTTTGGATGTAGCCATAGGCCGCCTTAGGCAAAAGATGTGTTACGCCGGTGAGTTGACGATAACCTTCGTAGATCTCATCGCTTGAGTTGCCCGCGATAACAAAGAACGAAACCCTTTCGCCAATTTCGGATGTCCAAACATTTCGATGATTAAAGCCGAGGTCGATCGTGGTCTTGGAGGGATTATCCCAAATGATTCCATATCCCCTGCTGGAAACCATGAAGGGAACACAGACGTTCTCACCGCCTATTGCCCCGTAGTCATGCCAACAATCGATTCGGCGATCGCGAAGGTCGAGGACGCCTTGCTGTTGCTGACCGAGCCCATAGTAGTGTTCGTCCGCAGGCGAATCAAAGGTCGCGGAAACGCGGTAGCCTGGATCTTCGGTCTTCACTTTTTCTGCCGCGGCCGCAGGCTCCGCATGGTTAGGAGCCATGAACCAGTTCCACATGGTGAGCAGTGGTTTTCCATCACCCGTAGCAATCGTGATCGAATCGTTGTGGGGACCATTGCGATGTGGTCCACCAAAATAGATGTCTCGGAGCGACTGATTCAGTTCATCGAGAGGCATCGGCCGCGGCGCAGGCATATTACCTGGCGAAAGGCTAACGGTGAGTTGCGCCGATCGGAATAGACTGCCGCGCCGCCTGGGCTTGGCTCCTGAGTCCAGCCAGCAGCTTTCGAACTGCCAATGATTCCATAGCCGACAGGCGCCAGAGCCGCTTCCTTCGTCACGCTGAGCGTGATGCGCACGATATTCGGACCGTAAGGCTCGATGGCGATCGTTCCGCCGTTTCGCTCGACGACAAAACTCTGGGATTGAGCTGAATTTCCCGCCTCTGCCATAGACCTGGGTGACAGGCCGAGGCACGTAGCCAGAAGGACGAGTGCGGTCGACAACGAAAGATTCCGTAGTCTCGGAAAAGAGCAAGCTGCCAATGTAAGCACCGGGCGACTCCTTTGAGTACACTGCTCCGGTCGAGCCGGATCAAAAGAATTGGTTAAGTTCGCTAATCAATCATAGACGGACTTCTGAGAACGACAGGCAGCAGGAAACAAACGAGCCACCCTAATCCTTATAGGATCTCGCGGACGCGCGGGTAGACAGTAGGTTCTCCGCTCCATTTAATTGGCAAAAAAGTGCCGAGAGCCGACTTGCTCAAGGAGCAGGTATCCGGCGGCTCTCGGTAAAAGGGAGACTAAAGAGAGACGGGAGCCTCGCTCCCGTCACCTAGTTTAGAAAGACACTGTGGCGGAGAACTCCAGCTGCCGAGGAAATGCGCCCACGGCCATTCCGGTGATTGTTCCGACACCGCTATTGGTACCGCAATCAATACAGGTATTCCCTGGGTTTCCTGCACTGATGTAGTTGAAGACATTGAAGGCGTCTACGCGGAACTGCGCCTTCACGCTCTCGTGGATCGGGATGTTCTTCATCAATGTCATATCTGTATCGAAGAACTTAGGACCAACGAAGCCATTCCTCGGCGAATTTCCGACTTTATTAATCGCCGGTCGTGCGAACGCTCCAGAGCTTGCACCGTTTGCGGTCATAGCTGGGCCACCGTTGAACAGCGTACGCAGGTGCGTGTTCGGGTTGAATGAACTGAGATGCAGGGGCAAGTCTCCGCTGCCGCGATCAGGCCGGCACGGTCCTGCTGGAAGATCGCTTCCGCATTCGCCATACGAGGCTGTGAAAGGCAGACCACTCGACAGATTGAGCGACGTGCTGATTTCATAACCGCCAATTGCGTAGTCGGCCCACTTCGGAATTCCGCTGAGATACCGTTGATGCCGCCCAAACGGAAGGTCGTAGCTTCCGAAAACAGTCGCCTGCTGCTCTCGCAGGTCGTCGAAACGCCCGTAGTTCGTCTTCTTGTCAACTTCGGAAAAATCTCCGCCGTAGTTGAACGCACGCTGCCAGGTGTACTTGCCGGTAAGCTGCAGTCCCTGTGAGTAGCGGTGTTCGGCCGTAACTTGCAAGGCGTTGTAGTGTGTGTCAAAGCCATCGTGATAGTAGTTCAAGCTCTGCGTCCATCCGAATTTTGCGTAGTACGGCCGCAAGAGGTTGGTGTTTCTGGTCTGCCCGGCGCCGGTCGGAGAAGGATTCCAACACAATGTCTGGCCAGTCGAACTCAAATTGCCAGGGAGGCAAGGGAAAGGCTCGTTGTTGTTGGTTGTCTGTCCGTCGCCAGCAAATGTGTGAGACCCCTTGTTGCCAACGTAGGCAACTGTGAGCGACGTCTTTGCCGTGAGTTGACGCTGCAGGCTGAGATTCCACGCATCGACCGTGGGGAACCGGTTCGGGTCCTGCCGGATTCTCACGTTGTCGCCATCTGGGATCGTGATCGTTCCGGACGATGGGATTGTGGGAAAGTTGAATGCGGCCGGACCATTTGCCAGGTTGAATACGGATGAATTGGTGCCATTTGAATTGAGACTCTGACTCGCAAGCACTGGAAGATTCTGAGTCACCACGTGCCCGAAGATCGAGCCGAAGACGCCGATATCGAAGCTGCGGCCATATCCAGCGCGGATCACAGTCTTTTTGTCGGGCTGGTACGAGATTCCCAATCGAGGAGCAATGAGTTTGTAGTTCTTCTGGACGTTCATCGCCGTGTTGTACTGGCCGTAGCCGGCGACGCGGATGGTTCCGGTATTAAGATCGGCAAAGCCACCCTGGCCTTTGCCGTTGACCGTTTCTGGGAAATAGATTTCCCAGCGAACGCCCAGATCCAGGGTCAAGGACGGCGTGACGCGCCAGCTATCCTGCACATAGCTGAAGACACGCTTCTGAGATTCTTTGGCGTTCGTCGATGTCGAGACATAGCGCCCAAACGAGGTGACGTCTCCGAGCATCATGGTCGCTAAGCCCAATCCACCATTGAGCGTCGCATTCGCTGTGTCGCTCGCGCTGAAATACAGCTCGCCTGTTCGGTTTGTGTCGCTCGGTACCCGAAGGTTGCGGCCGTAGCGCATGTCGACGCCAAACTTAATCGAGTGCGGACCGATGATCTTGGTCCAGTTGTTCACAAGCTGATACTGGTCCTCGGTCTCCAGCAAAGTGCAGTTGCAGGCATTCACTCCAAGACCGGAACCGAAGGCCGAGAGCCCGTCTCCGGAGCCTCCGGAGCTGTTGGTGGGGTAGAAAGCAGGCGCTCCGACCGTGAATGGATTCGAGGTGTTGAGCCCCGGCATACCAAGGTTCGTAGCAAACGCTTCTGCGCCATCATACTTGTGAGTCGATACGTGATACCGCAGGTAGCCGAGACGGAAGTCGGTCAACAGGTTAGGCCCGAGTGCAATATCCATCCCAGTAACCGCGCTCTGGTTTCGCCCGTCCGCCGAGCCGCCGAAGCTGTTTGTCTGCGATGAAAATCCTGTACCGCCGGCCTTGCCGAAGATCGTCGATGCTGAATTTTTGTTGTCGAAGTAGCTGTACCGGGCGAACGCATGCTTCGTCTCGCTGACCTGAGCATCCACACGAACATCGAACGAGTTCTGGTTCACGATGCCGCTGCCGCCGCCTGCGTAGTTGGAGAATGTTTGTCCCGAAACGGTGGGGTACGGGATCAAAGCCAATAGCTGCTTAGCCTGCGGTGAAAGCAGAGAGTCTGGAATGAAGTTATTCGCAAACGGGACTGCACCGGTTGCGGGATCAATGTTGCGGGGGTTATAGATCTGGCCTAGCGCGGCCCCGCGAGCGGTCAAGAATTCGCTGAAATCGCAGCCAGTACCCGAAAGACAGGAATCGTGCGCCAACTTCGTTGGCACCGTGACGAGGGCAGAAGATCCGAGTTTTTGCCGGACGGCCTGATAGTCGCCAAAGGCAAATACCTTGTTCTTCTTGATCGGGCCCCCGAGTGAGGCGCCGTATTGGCTGTAAATCGCGGGGGGAAGCAGACGGCTTGAAGTGCTCGAATATGGGGCGTATTGGTTGTATGGATTGCGCGCCTGCTGGGCGTCGCTGCGCCGATAGTCGAACACATCGCCATGCAGGCTATTCGTGCCCGATTTGGTCTGCGAGCTGACGACCGCCGCAACAGACTGGCCAAATTCGGCGTCGTAGCTCTGCGTGGTGATCTTGGCTTCAGTGACTGCATCGAGAGGAGGATTGATGACAATCTGTCCCAGGATCGGGTCCTGGTTGGCGGCACCATCCAACTCATAATCGACGCCGGAGAAGGATTGTCCGGCAATCTGGACGGTTGGGCTGCCCTGAGCATCTTCGGCGGAATTCTGCGACCATCCCATAACCTGTGCGCCAGGGATTAACATCTCAAGGTTGGCGAAGTTGCGGCCTTGAATCGGCAACTCCGAAACCGTCTTCTCATCGAAAATCTGGGCCACGTCGGCACGATCGGTTTTGAGTTGAGGCGCTTCCTCGGTGACGGTGACCGTTTCGGATGCATTTCCAATTGAGAGGCTAAGGTCTATTTTCGCTGCCGCATCGGCAGACACCTGGATTCCCTTGGTTGCGGCTGGCTTGAATCCAGGTCCGGATACCATCACGTCATAGACGTCTGGGATCAAATGGGAGACCTGGTATTCACCTGACTGGGTTGTCTTGACCTGGACAGAGGTTCCCTTCGCCTGATCGGTGATGGTGACCGTCGCGTTCGGGACGGCAGCCCCCGAGGCGTCGGTGACCTGTCCAAAAATTGACCCGTAGACAGCCTGCGCTTGTGCCAGGCGCTGGCCGCCAAAGACCAAGATGGCCGCAATGACCGTCGCGAACACCAGTAAACGTCTTCTTGCTGCTTGCTGCATCGTTCCTCCTGATAAACCTCTACGAACGAGGCACCTAAACCCCTTCGACCTCATTAACGAGAAGACGAGCTGCGCAACGCAGTATCGGCTCTTTTGGAATGTCGAGCTTTTAGCTCGGACAGGGATCCTGTCTCTCGCGGGAATTAGCGCTGCCTCCGAGTCATCTTCGTGACCCGCCCGAAACACTACGTACCTTCAACAGAGAGGAACAAGTAATGCACGGTTCCTCTTACCGTAAGAATGGGGGCCGAAGCAGTCACAATTGTCCGCACGCTCTCCGCAAACCAATGAGAGCAAAGAATCAAGAGTGGCTCATTGTTTTATGGCCGTGAAACTCTCGTGAGCTGTCGCGATGGCCAGTTGTCATACACAGGCACGTTGTCTTGACAACAAATCTGCGGTTGTGTGTACTGAGGCGTGGGGATGGTAAACGATTTCCGCCTCCCACCGGCTCCGTCGATGACATGTTCGCTACAGGGATTCTGCATTTTGGAGGCGGTGATGCACGGCCATTCCTCCTCCAATGGAACCGCGAGCGCGCTGAATCGGCTCAATCCAACTGCATGAGCGAGCGAGTGGAGTAAAAGCCAAATGCATACCGTACATGAATCAGCGGAAGCAATGGCCGAGCTCCCAACGTCAGGAAGAATTGACGGCGCCGAGCGAGCTCAGATCGTTGCCGAGCTCGAACGGATTCTCGCAAGCCGCTATTTCCGGAGCGCAGGCCGAAGCCGACAATTCCTGCAATATGTTGTTCAGTTCAGGCTTGACGGACGTCACGATCAACTAAAAGAACGCACAATTGGTACCGAAGTTTTCCAAAGGCCGGCCGATTACGCCACAGGAGAGGATCCGGTGGTTCGGGTTCAGGCAGGAGAAGTACGCCGGCGACTCGAGCAGTTCTACCAGGGTTCTGGGGAGACCGCGAGCGTCGTTCGTATCGAATTGCCGCTCGGTTCGTATGCGCCAACTTTCCGTTGGGCAAAGATGGACCAGCTTCCCGAGGAAGCTCCTCCCCCGACTGCTGAGGCCGCTGTTCCAATCGAAGAGCCACGCCCCTCGCGCCGCAAAGCGTACCTTTGGATTGCAGCGGCAATCGCGGTCGTTGTCTTAGGACTCGCAGTTTTTGCCGGGCTGCATTTTCATCGAGCGGCACGCCAGCAGTCTGCGATCCGGGAGTTCTGGACACCGATCTTTGCAACTGAAGAGCCGGTTCTTATCTGCCTTTCGAATGCTGTCTCCTACCGGCCGTCACTCGAGCTTTACCACCGCTACAGTCAAACTCACCCGGGAACCTATAAGACGGAGGTCGATCGCTCGATCATTCCGCTCGAGATGGACCCGAATACGCCGCTGAAATGGGGAGACCTCGTGCAGTACTCCGACTACGGCGTCGCTGTCGGCGATGTCCAGGCGGCCATCAAGCTTTCCAGCCTATTTGGGCGAATCGGGAAGACCGATCAGGTGCGTATCGGGTCTCATTACTCCTTTCAGGATCTCCGTAATTCGCCCTCCGTCGTCGTCGGGGCCTTCAACAACAAGTGGACAATGCAACTGACGTCCAATCTGCATTTCGCTTTTGTAGAAAGGGAGAGTCATTTTTTGATTCGGGAGCAGATTCCCGGCGGTCGCCAATGGGAACCCCATCCGATAGGTCCCGGTCAATCGCTGGACTATGCACTGGTTGGAAGACTTCTGGATTCGAAAACCGGGCAGTTCACCGTTGCCGCAGCCGGAATCACCGGTGCCGGAACTGAGGCTGCCGGCGAGTTTCTATCGAACCCGGAAATACTCGAGCAAGGATTGCGCAACGCCCCAACCGATTGGCCCAGTAAAAATGCGATTCTTGTTCTCGAATCCACAGTCACGGACGGCGTGCCCTGCCCACCCCACGTCATCGCGTCCTATTATTGGTAAGGCCGCATGAAAAAACGTGCTCGATATTCTCGGCATCTGTTGATTGCCTGCTCTTTCCTTTGGCTCGTTGCCGCTGCCCGAGTGCCGGCGCAGACGGACTCCCAGACAGCACCATCTGAAGCGCCATCTCTCGACCAAGCCGAGGAACAGCTTCGTCTTGGCCGGTTTGAGTCCACGCTCAAAACACTCGATTCGATCAGCTCATCGCAAGCCCCGTCCGCGCGTGGCGAGTATCTTCGAGGACTTGTCCTGTACCAACAAGGCAATATGGCGGCTGCGGCAAAGGCATTCGCAGAAGCTGCCCGATTGAATCCGAAAGACCTTGAGGCTCTCAAAATGGAGGGTGCGAGTCTGTACCGGAGTGGGCATGCTGCCGACGCGATACCCCTGCTGGAGAACGCTCGCATCGCGAGCCAGAAGAATAATGTCGACCCGCAGTACCTTCTTGGCCTCTGCTACATGGATACCGCACGCTACGACGATGCTCGACGCGCTTTCGCCACGCAATATCATTTCGCCCCTGAAAGCGCACCCGCGTACCTGCTTGAGGCCCGGATTCTGCTCCGCCGCGATCTTCTCGATCTCTCAACCGCCGCAGCGCAACACGCTCTCGAATTGAAATCGGATCTCCCCGGGGCGCACTTCATCCTAGGACAGATAGCGCTCGCCCAGGCCAATCCTCAGCAGGCAATTCAGCAATTCCTCGCTGAGCGCGGGTTAGCTCCGCTTGAGGGAGCTGTCTACGATCGCCTGGGAGACGCGTACATCCGAGCCGGCGACTTCGCGGCAGCCCAACAAGCCCTGGACCAGGCGATTATCTTGGAGCCTTCCCTCAATATCCCCTATATTCTGCTCGCAAAGGCGCTTCTAGAAGAAAAGGCGCCATGGCTTGCAGTTCCCTATCTGCAACATGCGCTCGATATTGACAACAAGAACAGCATGGCTCACGCGCTCCTCGGCCGCGCTTACCGCGAGTTGGGTCGAAGAGAAGAAGCCGCTACCGAATTGCGGACAGCGGCGCGCCTCCAGATGCCTGCGACGCCCAAAGCTGAAACCACGTCAGAGCGCTGAGTGCCCAAAGCGAGGAACCTCACTCCTGCGCAGTCGGGGGCACATTACATAAACAGAGGTCGCGCTCACCGCACACGGTATTTATACGGTGTCTTACCTATCCCAAAGCTCTTTCGAAGCCTACGATCCTATCTCGAAAAATGAAGAGCTTACCCGAGACCCTCTCGAGTGGGCCGCAAAACGAAGGGATTCATCTTGCCCGACATCCGAACCATCGAATCTCAGCCTCGGCCCATCTCAAAGCCAAAAGTAACCAGCGATCACGGACCCACAAAGTATCTTCTTTCCTCCGCTCTGATTCTCCTTCCTTTCCTGACGATGACATCGGCAGTCAGAGCAAGCGATCCCTCCCATCCCTTGATCGAGCGCAATTCTGATGGCATTTCCCTCGTGGTCGACGGCACTAAGACCGAACTCGAAGTCTGGCAGGACGGCGTAGTAAGGGTTACGCATCGTCCCGTGAGCCTCACCACAGTCCCGGCGAGCTTAACCGTGATCGCAAAACCCGAACCTGTCGATTGGAAGTTAGATCAAAATGCAGAAGAGGCAAAGATCACCACTCGCCGCCTCATAGTTCGTCTAGATCTCGCTTCGGGAGCCGTCTCCTTTTGTGATCCCCAGGGCTCGGTTCTCCTAGCGGAAAAAAAGAACGGCACATGGCTCTCGGCCACTACGGCCGGGATGAGCGCCTGGGTAGCAACAACCGGCTCAGGAACCAGAACGAATACCTATTCCTCGGGACAGAAGTTCGATCTCCCATCGGACGAAGCGATCTACGGGCTGGGCCAGCATCCCGACGGCGTAACGATGGATCACACTGGGTCTGCCGTTCAATTGCTGCAGGAGAACACCCGCGTGGCCATTCCCGTGGCGTTGTCGTCCAAAGGCTACGCGCTGTTGTGGGACAATCCCGCAATTACCGGGGTCGATGTTGGAAAGTCAGAACCCGGCACGATGCAGTGGCTCTCCGAAGCGGGGCCCGGTGTCGACTACTACTTCTTCGCTGGGCCAGAACCGGATCGCGCCATTGCTGAATATCGGTGGCTCACCGGCAAAGCCCCGATGTTTCCGCTATGGACGTGGGGATTCTGGCAATCGCGTGAGCGCTATAAAACCCAGGATGAGATTCTCGGTATCGCCGCTGAATATAGGAAGCGCTCGATTCCATTCGATGCGATCATTCAAGACTGGCAGTATTGGGCTCCGCTCAATCAGGAAACTGCGACTGCGGGCTGGGGTTCCCACGAGTTCGATCCCAGCCGCTACCCCGATCCAGCGGGGATGATCGAAGCACTGCACCGCGAGCACGTTCACCTGATGGCCGTCAGCTGGGCCAAGTTCGATGTGACCAAGAGCGGCGTGAGCATCCCGAATCTGCGCGAGCTGGAAGCCGTAAATGGAGCCTATAATCCCGCGATTCCATATGTCTTTCCTCCTGGCCAGGGAAAGTGGTACGACCCCTTCAATGAGCGCGCCCGACAGGTTTACTCCGGCCAAATGATGAAGAAGCTTTTCTCGCTGGGAGTCGATGCCTGGTGGCTCGATTCGTCGGAGCCGGAACTAAGTGGCAATTGGGGAGAGTTTCGCAACTTCAAAACTGCACTCGGACCCGGCGCGCTCGTCTACAACGCCTACCCGCTGGAACACACACGCGCGGTATACGAGGGACAGCGTGCCGTTTCGAGCGATAAGCGCGTCTTCCTGCTGACTCGTTCAGCCTATGCAGGTCAGCAACGAAATGCGGCCGTCACGTGGTCGGGCGACATCCGCGGCACATGGGATGTGTTCAGGCGCCAGATACCTGCCGGCCTGGATTTCGTGGCGAGTGGAGTGCCCTATTGGAATACCGACATCGGCGGCTTCTTTGGCTCGAATCCCGACGACCCGAAATATGTGGAGTTGTTCACGCGCTGGTTCGAGTGGGGCGCCTTTACGCCCATGTTCCGTGTGCATGGCACCGATAAGCCCAAAGAGATTTGGCGCTTCGATCCCGCAACCCAGAAGACGCTGATTGACACAGTTCAGCTGCGGTACCGTCTTCTCCCGTATATTTACTCCGTCTCCTGGATGGTCACGGATCAGGGATATACGATGATGCGGCCCCTGGTGATGGACTTCCGCGAAGACAGGAACCTGCGTAAGATCGGCGACGAGTTCATGTTCGGACCTGACCTGCTCATCAATCCTGTGACCGAACCTGGAGCAGAGACGCGCAAAGTAATGTTGCCAAGTGGCACCCGCTGGACCGACTTCTGGACCGGCAAGATTTTTGATGGCGGCCAAGAAATCGAGACGGCCGCTCCCATTGGGCATATCCCGATCTTCGTGCGGGCCGGCTCAATCCTTCCCTATGGGCCCGACGTGCAGTGGGCAGGAGAAAAGCCCAACGCTTCGATCGAAGTGCGCATCTTCCCAGGGGCAAACGGAGCCTTCACTCTCTACGAAGACGAGGGTGACAACTACGACTACGAGAAGGGTGTTCATGCCACCGTTCCATTCCGCTGGAACGACGCAGCCAAGACCCTGACAATCGGCCCTCGAGTGGGAAGTTACCCGGGCATGCCCTCAACCCGCGTCTTCCATATTGTGTGGGTTGGGGAAGGTCACGGAGTCTCTATTCCATTGACCGCGCACGAAGATCGAAATGTCACTTATACGGGCGACGAAATAAGTGTGAAGCGTCCCTGACCTTCCACGCACGGTGTTTCAGAGAAACTCGGTCTGCAAAGAAGTGGTTTGATCGAGCCCCTTCTTTGTGCGGCGGGATCGGGCGCGCGCGTAGGGTCCTATTGCCTTGGGACAGCACTCGGCTGACGGTGTTCAGATTTGAGGCAGGTAAGTCTGGAGCGGGAGACCAGGATCGAACTGGCGACATTCAGCTTGGGAAGCTGACGTTCTACCACTGAACTACTCCCGCCCTTGGTTCACTACGGACTCTTCGCGAACGATCCTAGTTCGCACTCCGCAAGGGACTCACAAAGTATAGCAACCGGGGCGAGCCGGATCAGGCTACGGGACGCGCCGGAGGCTCCTGCCGATTGACGCGCTCCCACATCTTTACCAGATCGGCAAGCGAATCAGCTTCCATTTTCCGCATCAGTTGGCCGCGGTGCAGCTTGATCGTCACAACGCTCAGGAACAGCTTTTCGGCAATCTCCTTGTTGGTCAGTCCTGCGGTTACGTGCGTCAGGACCTCGCGCTCCCGATCAGTAAGGGTATCCATCCGCGCCCGAATCGAATTCAACTCCTGCGCGGCGTGGCGGGTCGCGCGATCGAGAGCGAAGGCATGCTCGACGGACTGGAGCAGTTCCTGATCGGTAAAAGGCTTGATCAGAAACTCCACCGCGCCGGCCTTGAGCGCCTTGCGCACCATCGGCATGTCCCCGTGCGCAGTCATAATAATGATGGGGAGCGGGACGCCGGAGGCCCCAAGTGTCGCCTGGAGTTCCATCCCGGTAATTCCCGGAAGGCGAACGTCGAGCACCAGGCAGCCAGGTTGCTTAGCGTCCCATCGCTCGATGAACTCCTCTGCGGAAGAGAAGTGCTGGGTATGCTTGCCGGTTGAGGCTAGGAGATTGGAGAGGCCTTCGCAGATTGCGGGGTCGTCGTCGACGATGAAGACGGTTTGGTCCGCGACGCTCTCCTGCACTGATGATTCGTCCTTCTGAAGCTGTCCTGCGGCCGGGCGAGGCATTGTGGATTCCATGGGGGTCTCCCTTCTTCGATTCTAACGACAGAGCGCATCCAAATACCCGTGAAGAGTGTTCTCATGGTGCGAACCCGGCGGCTGTCGTAGAATGAGGCGGCTTCCGGAATACGCTTTCTTTCGCGGCAAAAAAGGAACCTCACCCGAGAAAGCTCGGAAAATCTGAACGCATTTCAGGGATGGACCACGATGAAGAAATCAGTCCGCGCAATGCTTGCTTTTCACATCACCCTGCCTCTTCTTATGGGGAGCTTTGTCACCATGAATAGCCCAGCACAAGCCGTTACCGAAATCGGCGGTCAGAAGCTCGTGACCCTCACGCGCGCCGCCACAAGCAAAACCAAACCCGAATTCACCAGTGTGACCCTCGCTCCTGGACGCGGGATGGAGCTCATTCAGATCACCGCCAATTTCCCCGGCAAAGGCAGCGTGAATGTGTTGGCGTCGCCGGATCTTGCTACAGCGAAGGCGATGCTCGACGAGAAAGACACGGCGAACGGCGACCTTGGCTATCGACTCGGTTCGGCCTTTCTGGTTCCCTATCCGAACCGGATTCGCGGCAAGCTATCGGCCGACGGCAAAACGCTTACGACGTCGTGGGAAGGCCATCCCGTGACGCTGCCGGCCAACAATATTGGGAAGAACGCCGGCGCCGAGCGGCATGCGATGCACGGACTCATTCTCAAAGCAAAAACAGATGACGTGAAGGTGAAAAACATTCCGGGCGGCCAGGAAGTGACAGGCGTTATCCATGCCGGGAACTTCGGTGGCCACTGGTTCTCGAAGACCGATCTGGACGTCACCATTACGTTGACCTCTGAAGCCGTGGACGCCAGCATTGTGGCGCACAACGTGGGCAGCGAGCCGGAGCCGATGGCGATTGGATGGCACCCGTATTTCGCGCTGCCTTCGGGTGATCGCAGCCAAGTGCGGATCCACATTCCGGGCTCGAATCTTGCTGAAGTGGACAACTACGACAACGTGTTTCCGACGGGCAAGATCAAGCCGGTGGATGGAACGCAGTATGACTTGCGCGCGGCAGATGGCGTACCGCTTGGGAAGAACTTCTACGACGACAACTGGAGCAAGCTTGAATGGAAAAACGGCGTCGTAACGGTGAAGGTCATCGACCCAAAGGCAAAGTACGGTGTCGACATTCTCGGCCTGTCGCCGGAGATCAAGACGATCCAGATGTACGCGCCTCCGGCGATGCAGTTCGTGGCGATTGAAGATCAGTTCAACTTCGCCGATCCGTTTGGCAAGGAGTGGGGCAAGATGGACACCGGCATGGTGACGCTGAAGCCCGGGCAGAGCACCAAGTGGCATGTACGGCTGCACGTGTTCGTTCCATAATTCTTTTTTAGAGACTCACGGCCCGCATCACAGGGGGGTGGGGGGGTATAGGGGGGTGGGGGTATCGCCTTCACCCCTCCCCCCCGGTCTTTTTTTCGCAAATTCCTCGATCCACTAGGCTTAAGGTATGGCATCTAAGCTAAAGTCCTCTGCGCCGAGGACTTAGAGCCAGATTCCTGCAAATAGACGGCTTACTGCTGGGCGGTGTGGAGACCGCCTTTCAAGTTCTTCGGAGGCCAGGTTTCTCTCTCATAACCAGCATAGCGAATTTGGGGAAATAATCTGCAACAACTGGGGATATGGCCGGAGATCATGCGATACGCGACAGGCTCGTTCACCGCCAGCTTACGGCAGTAGGCCACTGGCCACTGTCGTAAGTGCTTTCGGCAAGGTGAAGTGCCAGCGACAACGGAGCAAGGATACCGGCCTTTGATTTCAGGCACAAGGTTTGCGGTAAAACCCTCTCTGAAGCACCAGAAGAATAAGTCTGTGGTTGCTACGTTCCATCAACTCCCAGCTTCGCGGCGTTTCCGGGAGGCGATCCGATCCGCGTGAGGCGGCAACAAAAAAATCGCAGACGAGGGCGAAATTTCCACATGTCCATGCCGATATAGAACCAACGTACTCAACTCAAAAGAGTTAGTCCGTCGAGGCGCATTCAAACAGTGGTACGCTTGGACCAACTTAGACGTTTAAGATGCGTCCTCGATGGCGCTTATAAGTAGTTGAAATGGATTAGGGAAATGGCTAGATTCGAGCCCCTCGCGATGAACGCCGGGGTTATCGGGCGAAAAAGGATTCCGCGCTGGGCGCGAACCATGGCCCTTGCGGCCTGTTGCGGACACCTGCCGATCTGCGTGTCTGCGCTAGTTCAAGAACAAACGAAACCGACCAAACCACTGCTCACTCTCACCACCGCCCATGAGGCGCACAGCCTTGCCCCCAAAGAGGCGGCGCAACATCGTCCCGTTCATCTGCGCGCAGTCGTCACCTACTACGACCCGTATATCGATTCCCGGCATGGCGCGATTTTCGTCCACGATGCCTCAGGCAGCGTCTTTGTGAGCGTTCCCTTGCGCCCGATTCTGCCAATCAGAGCGGGGACTCTCGTGGATGTGATTGGCGTGAGCGGGCCGGGAGACTACGCACCAATCGTGCAAGAGGCCCAGGTACGGGCCATCCGTCAAAGTCAGGTTCCGCAGCGTGCCCCGCATGCGAATTTGGCGCAGCTTCTCTCCGGAGAGAAAGACGGGCAATGGGTTGAGGTGGAGGGAGTTGTCCACGCAGTTCATTTGAAGCCGCGCAATGTGGTTCTCGATCTAGCCACCACGGGCGGACCGCTTAGCGCGACAACTCTGCGTGAAGAGGGCAGGGACTACGGGCAACTCATCGATTCTTTAATCAGCCTGCGCGCCAACGAGGCCCCGGTTTTTAATGGGCGCAGCCAAATGGTCGGCGCTCACTTGTACTTTCCCGATCTCAGCGTGGTCAAAGTAATCCAGGCCGCACCCGCAGATCCATTTGCGTCGCCGGCTGTGGCGATACCGGACCTTCTGCGGTTTAACCCGAACGCTCAGTTCCGCCACCGGGTACATGTGCAGGGCACAACCACGCTGCATTGGCCGGGACAAATCCTGTGCATTCAGCAGGCGGGCCGCGGCCTCTGCATGCAGGCTGCACAGTCGACCCGAGTGAATGTGGGAGATTTCGTGGACCTTCTCGGCTTTCCAGCGGTGAACGACTATCAGTTGACGCTGGAGAACGGAACTTTTCGAGTTGCCAGAGGCGGAGAGGCGCCCCGGTCGAGGAAGATGACAGCTTTGCAGGCGCTTACGGAGGACACGAACGGAGAACTGATCACCATCGATGGAACCCTTCTTGGCGATGATAGGGCGAGCAGCAATCGCACTCTCTTTCTGCGAAATGGGAGCACTCTTCTGTCTGTGATTCTGCCACCGGGCCTCTTCGGCACGGGGATTCTTCCCTGGAAGGATGGCAGCGAGTTGAGCGTGACGGGCATCTGCTCTGCGCAGGTCGACGCGCAGGACACGATGCTCCAGGAAGGCGCAGTTCGAACCAAGTCGGTTCGGCTGCTGCTCCGCTCACCTGAGGACATCGTAGTTTTGCGAGCGCCGTCCTGGTGGACTCCGGCACGCACGTTGCTCACGCTGGCCATTGTTGGCGTCATTGCTGCTGCGGCGTTTTTTTGGATTGTGTTGCTCCGGCGAAGAGTGGGACAGCAAACGGAAGTGATTCGCCGCAGCGAAGAACGCCTGCGTCACATGGCGGAACACGATGCTTTGACCAAGCTCCCCAACCGCACTCTTCTCAATGACCGGCTCCAGATGGCGCTCGAGAGGGTCAGTCGATTCAAGTCCACCCTGGCGGTCTTGATGGTGGATCTCGATCGATTCAAGGAAGTGAATGATTCACTCGGTCATCTTGCCGGCGATCAACTGCTTTGCTGGGTCGCGGAAAGACTAATGGCCCTGGTGCGGAAGACAGACACAGTCGCGCGTATCGGCGGCGACGAATTCGTCGTCCTTCTCGAGGATCTGCATTCCGCGGAAGAGGCTGAGTCGATCGCGCTCAAGATTGTCTCGAGCCTTTCCGCTCCGTTTGACCCCGGGAACCGGCAGATGTCGATCTCGGTCAGCGTCGGTGTGTGCACGTATCCCAACCAGGATATCCATGCCGATGAACTATTGCAGAACGCGGATGTGGCGATGTATCGGGCAAAGGCGCAGGGCAGAAACGATTTCAGAGTCTTTAAGCCTGAGATGGTGTCGGACCTGCATCGAGTTGGGCACAGGCTTTCAAGAGCTTGACGGCGCGGCAAGTGCAATGGTGCTTATGGAATGGACCTCCAATTGAGGAAGTCAATTTCTTACTCGCCGGTTGACCTCGATGTTTAGCCCTTAAATCCCAGCAGGTCAACGCGACGGGCTATGATCGACCGTTCTCAACCACCCAGTGTGCTGCCGACCCCTTTGCAGGTGCCTCGCACGCATTGCTACTGACTTCGTCCGCCTCGGACGGGCAACTCCATGCGTAACGGAGTAAAGACCGGCTTGCGAATCATTTCTCTTTAACAACTGAACATCCACCCTCCATCTGCCGATAGAGAATGCGGAAAATCGCAACAGCCGCACCCATTTGGCACTCCAGTCCCCGAGGCCTCAGAATGATCGCGTCGACGAGATCCGCGCCCGGCATTCTCAAGTTGATGTGCGGCACCGTGTCGATTCTGATGACGCTCACCGGCTTGTTGTTCTTGATCGGCACGCGCCTGCTGAGCCTATTCACGCGCAGCGGGGTATTAGTCGGAGAGATCGACGCGATGTCTGTCGCTCTCATCTTTGGGGGAATTGCCGTCGCTCTCAAGTCAATCGAAATCCGCCTCAGAGCAGAGCAAGATTCATCCATGGACTAGCGGCGCACAACGCCCACGCCGTTCGAAAAGTCTAGGGAAATAGGAGGCATCCGTCAAAAGCGGATTCCTTCCGAGTGGATCATCATCCGACCGGAACCCTGAATGGTAGTCCCGTTTTTGCCCTCGCTTATGGCCTGCGAACGCAGGTGTACCCCAGATGCAGGTCGGTATTGCCGGACGAAACCGCGCGTTCCAAATTGAACATCGCCATATCCAAAGAATCTCGCGACTCTGTGAGGTGCGATGGACTCGCTTGCGGTGTCCCGAAAACTTCGTCGATGACGAAGCCTTCGCCGCATGTTCCGTATAAGGCAGAGCCGCCAGGCAGCCTGGAACGCACGTACGATGTCCATGGTTCCAAGTGATAGCTCGCGTAAGATGCCGATGGCTGCAGTTCTTTACCCGCGCTTGTCACGCGGAAGACCACCGGATGATCCCCCGGCGAGTCGTAGACACGCATATCTACCCGGTAATCACGGACGCTCTTGTCTGGCTCGCTGGGAACTACTTGGATGAAGGGCTTCAAAGTACACGTCGCAACGGACTCAATGTGCTGCACGCTTTGAGTAGTCTTCAGCGAGTAGTGGTAGTCACCGAGCGGCGAAAGGAAGACTGGACCTTTTGAACGAACTCGACAGCCTCTGAGGACCTGTATCTGTTTCCAATCCTGTCCTGAGGACACAAGTTGAATCGAGCCTTGTCCGAATCGCGCCCGATCCAGCTTCAGTTCAAACCATTTACGGATGCCATCGTGATAAATGAGTTGACCACTCAATGTAGATGGAACATCGGGTTCGTTCACGAGGGACGACGACCTTTGTTGTGCCGCAAGGCCCATGACACAACACGACAATAAAAGCATCGCGACAGTAGCTTTCATCGGTTCGACCTCCAGAACCGATCCGTCCCATTTGCTAATGATCGAGACGGTTGGCCAATAGCATAGACCGCGCTGCCTGAAGAATCGTTATCCGACGAAGCGCCTCAAGTGTTTTGGAGGCATTACCCGCAAGTCGGAAGGACACTTCAGTCAGCTCCAGGCAGTTATCCCTTGAATCCCGGCAGGTCGACGCGGCGGGCTATGTGGTCTTTGATCCAGTGGGGGTCCCACCACTCTTTGGGGTCGATCTGTACGCCATCCAACTGCATGGCGAAGTGGATGTGATCGCCGCCGGCCATGCCGGTCATGCCGCTTTTGCCCATCACCTGGCCGCGCTTGACGGTATCTCCCACATGCACGGCGATTTCGCTCATGTGGCCGTAGATGGTTTGCAGGCCGTAGCCGTGATCGATCACGACGCAGTTGCCGTAAATGCCGAGGGGCGCGGCATAGACGATGATGCCGTCGTTTGAAGCTTCAACGCCCACGTGCTGGGTGACGGCGAGGTCGTAGCCGAGATGCACCTGCTGATCGATCTTTTTGCCGTGATAGATATAGTTGCGCAGATCGGCGAAGGTGGCTTCGGCCTGGGCATGGGACTGGCGCGCGAAGGGCTGGGACCAGAGGAACTTGTCCGCGCTCTTCAAACGCAGGTCGGCGAGGGTCTTGTTATTGGAGCGGCGCATTTCGCCGTTGATCTTGACGAAGCGGGCGACGGGATCGCCGGAGCCGCCGGGGTCGAGCTCGTTGATGACCTTGTTGAGGAAAGCGTCGCTGATCTGCAGATCGTGCACGGTGTAGTGCGGCTGCTCTTTTTTGGGGAACTGCACGACGATGGGCTCGGTGACATCATTGCCCGCGCCGATGGAGGCGTAGACCAGAGGCGTGGTTCCTTGCGGCATGTTCCAGGCAAAGGCGAAGAGCGAAAAGGAACCGGGCTTGCCGCCGGGCATGGGCCAGCTGCGATAGGTTTGATCTCCAACCTGCACGCCGGACGACGTTGATGGACCGGAGACGCTAAACGTCACGAGGTCTGCCATCCCTTGATAGAGGTAGTGCTGTTCGGAATCGACGCTGAGCGAGGGCATGCGGGTAATTACTGTGACGTCGCGTTCGGCGCGCGCCTTGCGGCTTAACAGATCGTCGGACGTGGCCTCAACGATCAGTTTTGCTGCTCCGTCTTTGAGCTGAGGGGTTGCTTTGACGCCGGTGGTGAAGGTCCAGCTGTTGTCGGCCGCCTTGAAGGGCTGCGAGGTAGCGCCGGCCGGATAGCTGACTCCGTTCTGCTCGATGGTGGCCGCGATTTTGCGCACGCCGCGGGCATCGTGGACATGCACGGTTACGGGCGTCTCCTGGCCGATGGTCGTGATGGATGCGGGCAGTTCAACGACGGGGGTTGCCGAGCGGGCGGAGACAAAGAGGATGGGCGCGAGGACAAGGAGCGCAAGGACGGAGAAGAAGACGGCTTTTCGCACACCTTATTTTAGAGCGGCGTTGAGTGGGTGACTGTTGTTGAGTTATGGGCGGGAAAGAGAATGGCTGATTGGGATCGTTGCTTTCCCACCCAAGCTGCGCTTGGATGGGGCACCCATTGTCGTGCTGATTGATGCTTATGAAATGCGAGTTCTGTGCTGCGTTATTCGCCGATGGGGGAGAGGCGCACGCTTCTTCCTGTGCGGGCCGATTCGCGGGCGGCATCCAGAATCTGCATCACCGTCACGTTGGTGTCGAGCGCGCTCAGGTCGCCCTGGTCGCGAATCTGGCCGCGCAGAACGCCGGCCAGATAGCTGAGCGAGTCTTTTTCCTGGCTCTGCAACGGCGGAGGCGTCAGCAGCCGCTCGTCGGTGTCATGCTCGTGGCGAACGCGAAGCTTGTCGGCAGCCACAGTAATGGCGTATCCGGTTGCGCCGTAGACTTCCATATCTTTACGGGCGAATGGCCAGTTCCATGAACCCTGGATAATCGCTTGAGCGTGCGGATACTTCAACACGATCGTCGAGTCGTCATCGACTTTGGGATAGAGTTCCGGCTTGTCGTGATTGACGACTGCGGTCACCGTTTCCGGGGTTTCACCGTTCATCAACCACGTCATCAGGTCGACACCGTAGCAGCCAAAGTCGTAAAGAGCGCCGGCCCCGTTCTGCGCGGGATCTGTAAGCCACTTGAGGAAGTCGGGCGAGACCCCTATTTCTTTTGGTCCCTGATGGCCGTCGTGCACCACCACGCGGCGAAGGAGCCCGATGTGTCCAGCCTTCACTTCGTCGTAGGCAGCCTTATTGCTGGGGTACCAGGTGGTCTCGTAGTTCACCAGGACATGAATATGCTTTTCGCGCGCGAGAGTGCGGATGGCCAGCGCATCATCGAGCGAAAGGGTGAGCGGCTTCTCGACCATGACGGAGACGCCGTAGTGGGCGCCGATTTCAACCACGCGGCGATGTCCGGCGATCGAGGTGTAGGCCAGCAAAGCCTGGGGGCGGCGCTGTTCGATCATCGTGGCGGGATCCTTGAAAAAAAGGCTCTCGGCAAGCCCATACTTCTTTTCGTACTTCGTCTGCAGGGCCGGATCGGGCTCGGCAATGCCGACCAGTTCGACGTCGGGATGCTGGGGAAGCTGGGCTAGAAACCCCGCCACGTGGTCGTGCACCAGCCCAACGATGGCCACGCGCAAGGGCTCCTGCTGTTGCGCGTGCAGGCATAATCCCGAGAGGAAAACCAGTGCGGCTAGAACGAGGCGGCTCGTTGCGCGAAGATGAGGATGAGCTTGGTCCATTGGATTCGACGCTCCTGTGCGCCGGTACGGATGCGCCGGTACAGGATAGACCGAAGGTGCGCTCGGCTCCAGGTTCACTCTTGAATTTGATTCCGCGGGACAGGAGCAGGCTCTCGTTTCGACTTGAAGTGCGGTTTTCCGCTCGTTGTCCGGTTTCGGCACACCGGGGCCTCTCCCCAGCCGGTAACGTGACCTCCGCACGAGGGGGGGTTAACGACCTTACAGCCGCGGGTTTGACCCTTCTGGCAAACCCTCTTACCATGAACAGAAGGAATCCCCCGAAGCCCGCGGTGCTGTTTCACCCGAGAGGCGCCGGCAGTTTCTTTGGCGCTGTTCGCGCCCGGAAGGCAAAACGTTGAGTTCTACTGACACCCTCGAAAATAATGCACCAAGCGAAACACCTGAAGTGGAACATGCGCACGATCAGGAAGGCCACGATCACGAGCACGAGCATGGCCACGAACATTCTCACGGACCGGTATTGAATCCGGAATGCACGCGCGAGCTGGTGTTGGATATTCCGGCTGAAGAGGTCACCAGAGCCTACCGCACCGTCACACGCAACTATCAAAAGTACGCGAGGATTCCCGGCTTCCGTCCCGGCAAGGTTCCCGAGTCGGTTGTACGGCGCCGCTATGCGACCGAGATTCGCAAGGAAGTGATCGACGGCCTTTTGCCGGAGCGCTTTAACCAGGGCGTGCGCGACCTGGGCGTGACGCCTGTGGGGCAGCCCCATGTAACCGAACTTACGGTTGACGATGGGCAGCCACTCCACGTAAAGACCGCCTTCGAGTACATACCGGAGTTCTCTATCGATGGATATAAGGACGTGGTTGTTGAAAAGCCGTCGGTAGAAGTGACAGATGAGGAATTTCAGCACGAGATGACGGACCTGCGCGAGTCGCGCGCGACGATTGAGCCGGTGGAAGAAGACCGCGCCCTGGTCGATGGCGACTGGGCCCAGATCTCGTATACCGGCCAGGTAGATGGCGAGCCGGATGCAGCCCCGATTGAAGGGCAGGACGCGCTGGTTGAAATCGGCGGCAAAGACACGGTGGAGGCCTTCAATGCAGTATTGCGCGGCGCCAAGCCGGGGCAGGAACTGAAGGCCGAAGTGATTTATCCCGCCGACTATGCGGAGCCGAAGCTTGCGGGCAAGACGGTCTCGTACGAAGTGACGGTGAAGGCTATCAAGAAGCGAACAGTTCCCGAGCTGAATGACGATCTGGCGAAGGAAATGGGCAACTACGAGAGCCTCGCTGAGCTGGAAAACCGGATGCGCGAGCATATGGCGAACCGCAAGCGCCGCAGTGTCACCGCGGAAACCAAGGACAAGCTTTTTGCGGCGATGACCGCCAAGTTCGACTTCCCGGTGCCCGAGTCGCTGGTGCAGGATCAGATTGACGCGCGCCTCGATCGCGGCCTGCGGGCATTGGCGGCGCAAGGCATGGCCACCGAACAGATGCGCAAGCTCGATTTCGGGCGGCTGCGCGCCGCACAGCGTGAAAGCGCCGTCGCCGAGGTGAAAACCAACCTTCTGCTCGACAGGATTGCCGATGCGGAAGCCGTAACCGTAACCGACGAGGAACTGGACCGCGAGATTCAACTGGCGGCCCTTCAATCCAATGAACCGGTAGACACGCTGCGCCAGCGTTTGACGCAGGATGGTGGGCTGGCTAGAATCCGGGAACAAATGAAGCGGGAAAAGACCGCCAATTTGCTGTATGAGAGGCTCCCCGCCTAGACTCAAATTCCAGCTTGCGGATGCCGCGGCTGGAGGGTACAGGCAGTTGCCGAGTTTAACGCTGGACGACCTGGAGATTCCGGGCCGGTCAGCCTTCAAAGGGAGGGGGAAATAAGCCCCCGACGGAAGAGCGAGAAGAACGCCGAATGGCATTAGTTCCCATGGTGGTTGAGCAGACGAGTCGGGGCGAGCGCGCCTACGACATCTACTCCCGTCTGCTGCGCGATAACATCATCTTCCTTGGCACTCCGATCGACGACCAGGTAGCCAACCTCATCGTAGCCCAAATGCTTTTCCTCTCCGGCGAAGACCCGGAGAAGGATGTTCAGCTCTACATCAACTCCCCGGGTGGGTCGATTACGGCCGGTCTGGCGATTTACGACACCATGCAATTCATCAAAAACAACGTGGTGACCTACTGCATTGGCCAGGCAGCCAGCATGGGTGCTTTTCTGCTGCTGGCGGGTACGAAAGGCAAGCGCTTTGCCCTACCTAACTCCCGCATTCTCATTCATCAACCGTCGATGGGGGGGTTGAGCGGGCAGGCCACGGATATTGACATTCACGCGCGGGAAATCCTTCGTATCCGCGAGATTACCAACACCCTAATGGCCTCCCACACAGGGCAGCCACTGGACCGGATCGAGCACGACGTCGAGCGCGACTTCATTATGAATGCGCAACAGGCGAAGGAATACGGCATTATCGATGAGATTATCGACAGACCACGCACTTAAGGGTCATAGTCAACCAATACAAATCGCGGTATCTTATCAGGGGGTAGTCGAATGAAAACGCGCACGGGACCCGAAGAGGCACTACGGTGCTCCTTCTGCCACAAATCGCAGGACGCAGTGGCCAAACTGATCTCGTCGCCGAGTGACTATCCTCGGGCGTACATTTGCGATGAATGCGTCGCGGTCTGCAACTCGATTCTTGAGGACGACCGCGGCGAAGCGCACCCCGCCACAACTGCCGGGCATCTGCCTAAGCCTCAGGAAGTGAAGAGCTTCCTTGACGACTTCGTGATTGGACAAGACCAGACCAAAAAGAAGCTCGCGGTCGCCGTTTACAACCACTACAAGCGCATCCAGATGAACCGGATGCGGAACAATGAAGTGGAGTTGGCGAAGTCGAACATTCTGCTGGTGGGCCCCACCGGCTCGGGCAAGACGCTGCTGGCGCACACGCTGGCCAAGATGCTCGATGTTCCCTTTGCGATCGTGGACGCGACGACACTGACCGAGGCCGGCTATGTGGGTGAGGACGTTGAGAACATCATCCTCAAATTGCTGCAGGCCGCGGATGGCGACGTGAACCGGGCCCAGCAGGGCATTATTTACATCGACGAGATTGACAAGATCGGTCGCAAGGACGAAAACCCGTCCATCACCCGCGACGTCTCGGGCGAGGGTGTGCAGCAGGCCCTGCTCAAGATTCTTGAAGGTACAGTCGCCAACGTGCCCCCGCAGGGTGGGCGCAAGCATCCCCACCAGGAATTTACCGCGGTCGATACCACCAATATCCTCTTTATCTGCGGCGGCGCTTTTGTTGGCCTGGAGCGGGTTGTGGGCCGGCGCATTGGCAAGAAGGCACTCGGCTTCAAGGCAGTAGACGCGGAGACCGATGCCGCGACAGTTCGCTCGCATCGCGACACTGAGCTGCTGCGCAAGACTGAGCCCCAGGATCTGATCAAGTACGGCCTGATCCCGGAGTTTGTAGGCCGTCTGCCTGTCATGGGCATTCTGGACGAGCTGGATGAAGCTGCGTTGATCGAAATTCTGACCAAGCCGCGCAATGCCATCCTGAAGCAATACCAGCGTCTGCTGGAGTACGAGAATGTCCGCCTGCACTTCACGACGGATGCCACCGCAGCCGTTGCTCGTGAGGCCCTGGCGCGTAAAGTGGGCGCACGCGGCCTGCGCATGATCCTGGAAGAGCTGATGCTCGACCTGATGTATCACCTGCCCTCGAACAAGCGGGTTCGCGATCTCGAGATTACACGCGAGATGGTGGAACGGCGCGATCTGTCGCTCTGCCTGCTGGAGAAGGCTGGGTAGAACCAGAAATCGTTTAGAAACCAAGACACGCAATAGATTGACCCTCTTGCCGGCTGGCTCGAGGGTCAATCTATTTGTGCACGTCTATTTTAAAGTAGGTAAGTTTGCCTCTGGAGTGTCGCCTCTATATCTATCTATATGCCTAGACCGCATTCAATCTAACGCTCGCCTGCACTGACTTGCTGCGCCCATTCCATCGCCTTCCATTGCGCGCCGGAGACGACCGATTCAGAGACGTGGAGTTCGTCGCAGAGCCTTGTGACGCTCTCCCACTCGCCCGCCTCAACGGCAAGCATCAGGTCGTAGAGCGGCGTGAGCGGAGAGCCTTTTTGGAGCAGCGCGCCCTTGATGTCCTGGTGAATCGAGAGCGCATCGACAACGGATGCGATCGGGATCTCGAGGATGGCGTCCATGAGGGAGAGAAGTCCCAACAGGAACAAGTCGATTTCATGGCCGACAACCTGGGGTCCCAGGACCTCGCAGAAGCGTCCGCGGGTCAAGGCTGAAAGCATCAGGTCGGAAGTACGATCGTGAGTGATCTCGAGGGTGACGGCGAGCCGACACCAGCGCCGCGTCTCATTCTCGCCCAGGATCAACAGGGCTTGGCGTACCGAACAGATTTCACTGCGGAACCCAAACATGGGCGAATTGACATAGCGAAGAAGCCGGAAGCAAAGCGTCGCATCCTTCTTGATGAGGTCTTCTATCTTCGGCAAATCAAGATCCGGCTTCATAACAGCATTCAGCAGGGAGAGGTGAATGGCTCGGTTCGATGAACCGGTCCAGGTACGCACCATCTGGGGCCGGCGGAAGAAGTAGCCCTGCACGAGATGGAAGCCAGCTTTCTTAGCGAACTGAAAATCCTGCCGCGTTTCCACTTTCATGGCGATCATGCGGCATACGGCGCGGTGGCCGGAAACGATGATGCCCGCATCGCCGAGGGACGTCTGGCGGAGATCGACCTTGATGAAATCCGCAAAGTAGGCCAGGGGCTCGCGCGGATCGCCGACGGTGTAGTCGTCGAGGGCGATCTTGACGCCGGCTCTCTTCAACTGGCTGCAGGCGAGCATGACTTCGTCATCGGGCGGCACGGTGTTGAGGATCTCAAGAACGACGTTCTCGGGCGGCAGCAGGGTGATGAACTCGCTGAGGAGAATCTCGCGGTTGCAGTTGATAAAGGCGAGCCGGTTATCGCAGAGGACTCCAAGACCGAGCAGACTCGACATATCGATTACCGATCGCGTCGCGTCGGAGCCGTCAAATGCGCTGAAGTGATTTTCGGCGCCGGAGCGGAAGAGCAACTCATAGCCGAAGACTCTTTCGTCGGCCGTGAGGATGGGCTGCCGGGCGGCGTAGCGCGCAAGTCCAGGCGTATCAGTGGCGTAAGAGCTGGGGGCGTTTCCGTTGAGTTGCGGCATGTCGATCTATCGGCATAAATGGGGAAAAGTATCAGTCCAATTCAGCCCTTTTTGGGGGGTCCTCGCTCTTTTTTTTTCAAGACTGCGACGGATTCTGCCTGCCCAGGAGCCAACCCAGGAAACCGTATTGCCTAATCAGTAAACATATGATGCTCAAGTACATACAGGTCAACATCGTGAGTCATCCGGAGCAAGGATAACGTCCGTTTTCCTCAGGCATGTCGCTGAATATTCATCCGAGATTCTTTTGCAGATCTTTCTTTCATCCGCCATCCTGTTTTGGGATCGACCACCACTTAAAAAAGGAGCTTCATGTCCCTCCGCAAATCCCCTTCTGCGGCGACACGCCGAATTCGGAAGCCGGCCAGCACGTCGTCCGTGCCCCCGGCCCTCCCGGTAACAGACACCTCGAACTCTCTCAGGATCGCGGCCAGCCCCGTTTTTGCCGAGCCCGGCTACATGCAGGATCCCACCCAGTACCGGACGCCGCATGCCTCGGACTCGAATGCCTATAAAGAACTGGACGAACTGACAAAACTGCACCAGTTCAACCCGCTGCCTTTTCGCACGGTTGCGGAAGTGACAGAACCGGTGATGAAGCTTGCCGACGCCTTCGGAGCCGGAGGCGCAAAGATCGAGCAGACGATCCAGAAAGCTGGGCAGATCGTGTTTCATTCCGCCGGGGATACCGGAGCAACCACGGTAAAACCGGCGCTGAAGGACGAGTACAGCGTAGTCGACAAGATGATTGCCGACTTCAGCGAAAGCGATGCCGCGGCTGTTCCGCAGTTCTTCTATCACCTCGGCGATATCGTCTACAGCTTCGGCGAACATACCTACTACTACGACCAGTTCTACGACGCGTTTCGTAACTATCCAGGGCCGATCTTTGCCATTCCCGGCAACCACGACGGCCTGGTTCTTCCTGTTCCGCCGGCAGCTGGAGGCAGCGGCAATCCCACGCCCGGCGACCCAAGGCTTTCGCTCTCGGGCTTCTATGCCAACTTCTGTACGCCGCAGTTTCAACACAGCTCAGACGCGGCAGGCATCGCTCGCACCACGATGATCCAGCCAGGAGTCTACTTCACACTGGAGGCGCCTTTTGTGCGGATTCTGGGCCTCTACTCCAACATGCTGGAGAATCCCGGCGTCATTTCGTCCACGAAGGATCCGACCCAAAGCGGAGCCGCAAAGTTTCCCGAGGTTCCCGACGTGCAACTCGACTTTCTCGAAGCCGCGCTGAAGCGCATCAAGAAAGAGAAGTTCAGAGGCGCGGTCATCTTTGCGATGCATCACCCGCCTTATACGTTCGGAAAGCACATCACGTCGCTGGTGATGTTGAAGGAAATCGACGCAATTTGCGCCAAGGTCGGAGTCTGGCCTCACGCAGTCTTCTCGGGCCATGCGCATAACTACCAGCGTTTCACACGGACGATCGGCAAGCGGCAAATTCCCTACGTGGTGTGCGGCAATGGCGGCCATCCGCCTCTGCAAAAGCTCAACGTGGATCCGACACTGCGGACCCCCATTTCCCTTCCTGCGTTTGCGCAACCGGAACGCGGCGATTCCGTGTCCCTCGACAACTACGATTTCAAGTCATTCGGTTATCTGCGGGTCGTTGTCGACGACAAGCAGTTGCGGATCGAGTTTCATCCGGAAGGCGATGGGGTCAACACGAAAACGCCGGACGATTTTGTGACCGTGCAGATCTCGGACGGCACGCTTGTGCATTACATTCCGCCCTCGATTCCTATCCAGAATCAATTCTGACGGTAGGCGCCAAGGTGCGCTCAAGCGGAAGTCTGCATCGTACGGAATAGCCAAAGATCGTGGGTTGGAGTCGACCAGAAGTTCTAGCGTGTATTTGTCAAGTCCCAGGGGCCGGTAAGCTTGCAGTTTCTCCAATCGGCGGTTTCGCCGGGCTTTGGGCCATTCGGCTGTACAATCCCAACATGAGCCGCGCTATCTTCTTTGCAGCCGATGCCACCATCGCGCGTCCAATTCATAGGACCTCTGTCGAGGTGTGCCTATGACAACGCCCCGCGAAAAGCACGAGCCACGCAAACTGCCCATGATGCCCATCCGGGACATGGTGATTTTCCCCTACATGATGACGCCCTTTGTGGTTGGCCGCCTTTCAAGTGTGCGTGCGCTTGAAGAGGCCCTCAACGGCGATCGCAAGATTTTTCTGGCGACGCAGCATGACGCGTCGATCGACGAACCGAAGGCGAAGGAGATCTACCAGGTAGGCGCAATCTGCAATATTGTGCAAAGCGTGAAAATGCCTGACGGTAATATCAAAGTTCTTGTTGAAGGCGTGGAACGCGCAAAGTCCACCGAGATTACCGACCGGGACGGCTTCTTTGTAGCCACCGTGCGCACAGGCAAGTCCGAGTTTGAGATGACGGCTGCGGTGGAGCAACTAATGCAGCGCGTCACTTCCCTCTTCGAGCAGTACGTAAAGCTGCAGCAATCGCTTAACTACGAAACGATCATCGCTTCGGTTCGCATGGACGAGCCGGCGAAGCTCTCCGACACGATCGCCGCAAATCTGCAGATCGGCATTGAGGAGAAGCAGGAGCTGTTGGGCATCTTCGATCCTGCGGCGCGACTGGCGCGCATTGCCGATGTGCTCGACATCGAGATCGAAAAACTGGATCTCGATCGCAACATCCAGTCGCGTGTGAAGAGGCAGATGGAGCGCGCGCAAAAAGAGTACTACCTCAACGAAAAGATCAAGGCCATCCAGAAGGAACTGGGCCGGGGCGAGAAGAGCGAGTTCGACGAGCTGCGCAAAAAGATCGAGTCTGCGGGCATGCCGAAGGAGGTTCTTGAGAAGGCGGTGCAGGAGCTCAAGAAACTCGAGGCCATGCCGCCCATGTCGGCCGAGTCCACAGTGAGCCGAAACTACATCGACTGGCTGCTCGCGGTGCCATGGAAGAAGAAATCCAAGGAAACACGTTCGATCGATTACGCCGAAAAGGTGCTCAACGAAGACCACTACGGGCTGGAGAAGATCAAGGAGCGCATCCTTGAATTCCTTGCGGTTCGGCAGCTGGTGAAGAATCCGAAAGGCTCGATTCTCTGCTTCGTCGGACCTCCGGGTGTGGGCAAGACTTCGCTGGGCATGTCGATCGCCAAGGCGACGGGTCGGAAATTTGTGCGGCTTTCGCTGGGCGGCGTGCGCGACGAGGCTGAAATTCGCGGCCATCGCCGGACTTACATTGGCGCGCTGCCGGGACAGATCATCCAACACATGAAACGCGCAGGCACGAAGAATCCTGTTTTCCTGCTGGATGAAGTGGACAAGATGGCCTCGGATTTTCGTGGCGATCCGGCGTCGGCGCTGCTTGAGGTTTTGGACCCGGAACAGAACACCACGTTCCAGGATCACTATCTCGATGTGGACTACGATCTGTCGCAGGTGTTGTTTGTTGCCACAGCCAACGTGATGCACACGATTCCCGCGCCGCTGCAGGACCGCATGGAAGTGCTTCGCCTGCAGGGTTACACGGAGTCAGAAAAACTGGAGATTGCGCGCCAGTATCTGGTCAAGAAACAGCGCGAACAAACCGGTCTCGACGAGAAGAATATCGTTTTTCAAGACGATGCGATTCTTGAGATTATCCGCTACTACACGCGTGAAGCCGGTGTCCGCAATCTGGAGCGTGAGATCGGCAACGTCTGCCGCAAGGTGGCGCGGCGTGTGGTGAAAAAGGGCGCGAAGCACAAGGAAGAAATCACGGCCGCCAACATCTATGAATTTCTCGGCGTGGCGAAGTTCCGCGACTCTGAAGTGCACGAGAAGAGCGAAGTTGGGCTTGTCACCGGACTGGCATGGACGGAAGTGGGCGGCAGCATTCTCACCACGGAAGTGCAGGTACTCGATGGCAAGGGCAAGCTCACCATCACCGGCCAGCTTGGCGATGTGATGCAGGAGTCGGCGCAGGCCGCGTTGAGCTACATTCGCGGCAAGGCTGGGCAACTTGGCCTTAGCCGCGAGTTCTATCGCAACCTCGATATTCACTTGCATGTGCCCGAAGGCGCGATTCCCAAGGACGGACCGTCGGCCGGCATCACGATGGCAACGGCGCTTGCCAGCGCGCTCGCCAAGATTCCAGTGCGCCGCGATATCGCCATGACCGGCGAGATCACGCTGCGCGGCAAGGTGTTGCCGATCGGCGGCCTCAAGGAGAAGCTGCTCGCGGCACTACGCGCAGGCATCTTCGAAGCCATCCTTCCCAAGTCTAACGAGAAGGATGTTTCCGAGCTACCGGACAATATCAAGAACTCGATGAAGCTGCACTTCGTCGATTCGATGGATGAGGTGCTGGCGCTGGCGCTGGAAGGTCCGCTGCCAACACCACTTCCGACCGAGAGCGAAGTGTTGACGGGGGTGCCGCCCGCCACCGATGTCAGCAGCGGACAGGTCGCGCGACAATAACCCGGCGATCTCAGCTGCAACCAACCTGCCGCCCTCCGGTTGAACACGCTGGAGGGCGGTTTTTCGTTGTGTCTCTTTTGGGGTCGTCTTCCGTTTCGACACCTTTGGAGCAGGTGCCTGAGGCTCGGAGGCCCGCTCCTGTATTCTGAAGCCAGTGTCCGGCCGATTTGCTGCGCACGCCAAACCATGCGCCCTTCCGCACAATTCCTGCTCTCGGCCCTCTCTGCAGCGCAGTTCCCTGCACCGACCGTGCCGGAAATCGCCTTTCTCGGCCGCTCCAACGTTGGCAAATCGAGCCTGCTGAACGCCCTTGTCGGCGATAAGGCGGCTAAGGTTTCTTCTACGCCGGGCCGTACACGGGCAATTAATTTTTTCGCTCTGGTCGATGAGCGCCAACGGCCGCAAAAGGTTTTCGCTGACTTGCCGGGCTACGGCTACGCGAAGATCTCAAAGTCCATTTCAGCCGAGTGGCCGAAGTTCATCGAGCCTTATCTGACGGACCGCCCCACACTAAGCCTTTGCATCTGTCTTGTCGATTCGAATATTCCGGCGCAGGAGAGCGACCTTCAACTCGTGGAGTGGCTGCGCGCAGCTGGGCGCAATTTCGCTGTGGTCGCCACCAAGGTGGATCGCCTCAGCGGCAACGCGCGTACGCGCAATTTGGCTGCTCTCAAGAAAGGCCTGCAGTTGGACGAAATTTTGCCTGTGTCCGCAAAAACGCGTGCAGGCATCAGTGAGCTTTGGGCTCGGATTGATTCTGCAGAGCTCGCCTGAAGCGAGGGCCGGCCTCATTGGCCGGCCTTCGGTACGGAATTCAGTAAAGAGAAGAACTTCAACTCTGCGACTACTTGAGTAACTGCAGAGCTCCGATCGCCGCACCCAATGCTCCGGCGCAATCGCCATTTGGAATGACGTGGATCGGGATGTCAACCTGTTCGCTCCGCTGAACAGGCATACCTGCACGAATCTGTTGGATGAACCACTGCCTAAACTCTTCGGTCGCTTCCAGCACGCCGCCGCCGATAATCAACGCGTCGGGGTCGAACGTATTGATCATCTCATCGAAGAACAAGCCCAGGGCATGGGCTTGCACTTTGAAGATTGTTCTGCAAAGCGGATCGCCCTTCGCGGCAAGGCCGCGCGCCGCGTAGGCAGCCTTGGCGATATCCATCTTCGCCAGCTCATGCTCTGGGTGCTGCTTCAGCAGATGCGGCAATACATTCATACGAATGGAGGTCAGCGAGCACAACGACTCGAGGTCGCCCACGCGCCCGCAGTTGCAAATCGGTTTCAAGCCCGCAATCTCCGGAATCTCAGAGTAAGGAACCAGCACGTGGCCCAACTCGCCCCCGAAGCCATTTCTGCCCTCAATTACCCTGTCGTTCACGATCACGCCGCCACCGTTTCCGGTTCCGACAATAATGGAAATCGAGGTCTTGCCGCTGTCCGGACCAAAAAGCGCGAAGTGGCCCCACAGAGCTGCCGCGTTCGCGTCGTTCAAGTACACCACTGGCTTACCCAGCTTGCTCTCGAGGGCGCCGCGAATGTCGAAGCTGGCCCAATCCGCATGCACAAAGTTCGTTGAGCCGCGGGCGCTGAGTATGCCTTTGGCGCTTGCCGGACCGGGAGTGTCGAGTCCCACCGCGGCCACATCGTCCATTGACACACCGGCGCGAGCCAACGCCGGCGCGGCGCCCTCGGCAATTTGATTAATACAGATCTCCGGCCCTTCGACAGAGCGGGCTGGATGTTCGCACAATCCTTCAACCAGAATATTCTGCTTTTCGTCGACCACCGTATAATTCACGGCAGTTCCACCAAGATCGATACCGATTACATAGCGCATGCTCGTCTTCTTTCCTCTGCAAGGGCTGGGCCACTTACAAATGTACAGGGTCACCCTCGACCCATGGCAGGGTTTCTCCGAGGCGGGTTCAATTCTGCATTGGCATGCGCGAAGAAATGCATGGAAATCGTTTTCTTGGCAGAAGGGATATGCGGCCGGTTGGATTTCCAGCAACATGGCGACCGCCGGATTCCGGCGGAGGGGTCAGCAGGATGGAGCTGAGAGAGTATCCTTCATCGTTGTCGATCTACTCACGAAAGGGATGCTTGTGAAGCTGATTTTGGCCCTGCTTCTTGGACTCGCCATCGTGCTCCTCACTCCGAACTTAGTGGCCCAAACGAGGGTTCTGGTGTACACCCGCAACCACGTGACGAACGGCCACGGCTATGTACATGACAACATCGCCTCGAGCGTTGAAGCGATCAGAAAAATTGGGAGCGAAAACGGCTTTTCTGTAGATGTGGCGGACGATCCGTCGGTATTCAATGTCGCGAATCTCCGCCGATACAGAACACTGATCTTCTCCAACAGCAACAACGAAGCATTCGAGAACGATGCGCAGCGAGATGCCTTTCGGCGCTTCATTCACCGGGGCGGCGGTTTTGTGGGCATTCACTCCGCATCCGGGTCAGAACGTCATTGGCCCTATTTCTGGTCCGTTCTTGGAGGCAGTTTCGCGGCACACCCGCACTACCAGAGCTTCACCGTGCGGGTTGTAGACAAGAGCCTTCCGGAGATGAAAACTCTGCCTGCCAGCTTCTTATGGACAGATGAATGCTATTTCATCGATCACCTGAACCCCGACATTCACCCCGTCTTAACAACATCCAAAAGTGAGATCGATGGGACTGAGGCAATGCATCTGGATCTCGCCGCGTATCCGCAGAATTTACCGCTCGCATGGTTTCACCGGTTTGACCACGGCCGCGAGTTCTATGTTGCGCTCGGGCATGCCAAGGAGGACTACGTCAATCCCATTTTTCTGAAGGTTTTGACAGCGGGCATTCTGTGGGCAAATCGTTAGAATCGCTCACCCGCGCGACGCAAGAGCCAGCGCGCTCTTGCTTCTGCGCAAATTGAGACCAAACTCGCGTTCAGGCATCCGATAAACAATGACTTCGCCAGACACTCCATCCACTGAACTACCCCCTTCCGATTCCAAGTCCCCAATTTGCGTCGGATTTGAGAACACCTACGCTCGGCTGCCGCAGCGCTTTTACGCGCGCGTGGCGCCAACGCCGGTTGCGGCCCCGCGCCTGGTCAAGCTGAATGTGGAACTCGCGCGCTCTCTGGGCCTCAATCCGGAAGCATTTCTGGAAGCTCAAGGGGTCAATATTCTAGCCGGAAACGAGTTGGCCGAGGGGTCGGAGCCAATCGCGCTTGCTTATGCTGGGCACCAGTTCGGGCACTTCGTCCCGCAGCTTGGCGACGGACGCGCGATTCTGCTCGGGGAAGTCATAGCATCGGACGGCAACAGGTACGACATCCAACTGAAGGGTTCGGGGCTCACGCCGTTCTCGCGCCGCGGCGACGGCAGAGCGGTGCTCGGCCCGGTGCTGCGCGAATACATCGTGAGTGAGGCGATGGCGGCCATGGGAGTTCCCACGACACGCGCTTTGGCCGCTGTGACTACAGGAGAGCAGCGTGCTGCGCGAGACTGTTTTGCCGGGAACTGTCTTCACCAGAGTCGCCGCAAGCCATCTCCGGGTCGGCACGTTCGAGTATTTTGCCGCGCAGCGAGACACAGAAGGTATACGCATTCTCGCGGACTACGCAATCGCACGCCACTATCGCGAAGCCACACAAAACAGCCGGCCCTATCGCGCCTTGCTGGATGCGGTAGTCGCCCGACAGGCAGCGCTCATCGCAAGATGGATGTCGATTGGTTTTGTTCATGGCGTAATGAACACAGACAATACATCCATTTCGGGAGAGACGATCGACTACGGCCCCTGTGCTTTTATGGAAGCCTATGATCCGGCGACTGTGTTTAGTTCAATTGACGCGCGAGGTCGATACGCTTACGGCAACCAGCCTCGCATCGCACTTTGGAACTTGACGCGGCTGGCTGAAGCATTGCTTCCGTTATTCCAGCAGGAGGAGGGCGGCGAGGAGGAGGCGCTCACCTCTGCCAAGCAGGCGCTTGAGGCGTTCCCGCAGATCTTTGAGAATTCTCGGCTCTCCTGTTTTCGGCGCAAACTTGGCCTCCTCTCTGACCATGAGGGCGATCAGGGTTTGATTGATGACTTACTCGAGCGCATGACCGCGAACCGAGCCGACTTCACTTTGACCTTCCGCGCGCTCTGCAACGCAGTGGAACAACCTCGAGTTGATAAGGAGGTGCGCGCACTTTTCGCCGATCCCACGGCATATGACTCGTGGTCGATCGGGTGGCGTTTGCGCCTCAATGATGAGCCCACATCGCCGGCTGAACGTACTGAAGCAATGCGCAAAGTAAATCCCGCTTTTATTCCCAGAAACCACCTGGTAGAGGCGGTAATTAACGCGGCCGTGGAACGGCAGGACTTTCAGCCATTTGAGGAATTGCTGGCAGTGACATCCCGCCCGTACGATGACCAGCCGGGCCGGGAACGCTACAGCGTACCGGCGCGTCCAGAAGAGCAAATCACTCAAACCTTTTGCGGAACCTAGTGGCCGGTTCTCGAGCGGCGCAACATGCCCGGACTCATACAGGTTCGGGCCCAGAGCCTTGACGCATGGGCTACGTTGCCGCAGGCCTCCATCTCAAGAAGGAGGACCAGATCATCCAATCAAATGGCGACAGTTGTCGCAATAAGTAGATAGAATGCCTGACCGAGGGTAATTTCCCACCCGCGAGGTCGTCTATTGATTCGCTTATTTTGCATTTGTGCCAAATGGCACGATGCCGCCAGTGCCATTGTTCTCTTGTTCGCGCTATCCGGTACCTTGATCGAGGCTCAGAACCAACAACCTCCTGAACCCCCTCTCTATGGGGGAAACGCCGCAGCTTCCCCCGCTAGTCAGCAAACGGGGTCGGCCACAGCCGGTGTATTTGCACCTGTGCTCGATTCGGAAAAACGGCCCATTACCGCGGGCGGATTCGTCGACAGCGGTCCCATTATTTTTGCGGATATTTCGGAGAAGGCAGGCCTCACCGGGTGGAAGCATACGATGGGGACACCTCAGAAGCCCTACATCCTCGAGGCCATCGGCTCGGGTGTCGCGCTCCTGGATTATGACAATGATGGATGGCTCGATGTCTACATCGTGAATGGTTCAACCTACGACGCACTTAACGGCAAGGCAGAGCCGCCGCATGCTGCCCTCTTCCACAACAACCACGACGGCACCTTTACCAATGTGGCGGCCCAAGCCGGCGTAGACAACGATCGCTGGGGGTTTGGCGTCGCCGTGGGCGACTTCGATAATGACGGCTGGCCTGATCTCTACGTCGCTAACTACGGAAAGAACCGGCTCTATCGCAACAACCATGACGGCACCTTTACCGACATTGCAGAAACTGCAGGCGTCACTCTAGGCAACTGGTCCACCGGACCGAGCTTTGGCGACTACGACGGCGACGGGCGGCTCGATATCTTTGTTCCGGGCTACCTTCATTGGGACATGAACAATCTTCCCCTCGCCGGAACGAAGGCGGTAGGCTACGCCAATTGCTCGTTCCGCGGTGCGCAAACCATGTGCGGCCCGCGCGGATTGCTGGGAGAACCCGATCACCTCTTCCATAACAATGGTGACGGTACATTTACCGACGTGAGCGACAAAGCGGGCGTGAGCGATAAGAGGCGCTACTATGGTTTCTCTTCCACTTTTGTCGACATCGATAACGACGGTAAAGTAGACCTTCTGGTCACAGACGACTCATCGCCCAACTATTTGTATTTGAATAAGGGGAACGGCACCTTTGAGGACGCGAGCTTCTATTCCGGATTTGCGCTCACCCAGGACGCTCGCGAAACGGCTTCAATGGGGCTGGCCGTGGGCGACTACTCAAATAATGGCAAGCTCGATTTGTACGCAACTACCTTCTCCGATGACTACAAGACCCTTTATCGCAACGATGGCGACGGCAACTTTGTAGATATCACGCCTCAAATGGGCATTGCCGAAGTCACATATCCCTTCCTAAGTTGGGGTACGCAGTTCTTTGACTACGACAACGATGGATGGAAAGATCTGATGTTTGTAAGTGGTCATGTCTATCCGCAGGTGGATGAGCACAATTGGGGAACCTCGTTCGCGGAGCGGCCGCTACTGTTCCACAACATGGACCACGGCAAGAAGTTCCAGGTGATTCCGCCGGTGAAAGGCACCGGCCTCGCAGACGTTATTCCGGCTCGCGGTGCGGCGTTCGGCGATTTATTCAATGACGGAAAGATCGATGTGGTCATCAACTGCCTCGATCACACGCCGGTTCTGCTGCGCAACGTAAGCGACGATCACAATCACTGGGTCGGACTGGCATTGATCGGAGGCCCAAAGAGCCCGCGCGATGCTGTCGGCTCCACGGTTTATGTTACAGCGGGCGGCATGCGGCAGCGCGGCGATGTTATGAGCGGCGGTAGCTTCGAATCCTCCAACGATTTCCGTCTTCATTTTGGCCTAGGCGCCGCAACCACGACAGACAAGATCGAAATCCGCTGGCCCGATGGCGTAAAGGAAACCTACACATTGCCGGGTGTCGATCGGTATTACGCGATCGAAGAAGGAAAGGGCTTGATCGCGAGCGTGTATGACAAGATCGCGCCAACCAGCAACAAACAGGCTGTAGCTTTGCAGGCAAAACATTGATGATCGTCGGGAAAGGTCTCAGGGGTTTGAGATGAGACGAATCGCAATTCAGATGTTGATCCTTACCGTCACGGGAACAGTCTTATCACTTTCCGCAGCGACGCAGCAGCAAAATGGCGCAAAGCTGGCCACTCCCCCGCCCTATACGCCACCTCCGCCTGGAGCGATGCCTGTCGAGGACACTGCGGCGCAACAAGAAGCGCTCTCACGATGGAAGGCAGATGCGGAAAAGCGCATCGAGGCGGACCGGAAGGCGTTCAACGCGAAGGTTAAGCCAGCCTATAACTTTCAATACGGTCCAAAGAACCCCTATACGCCGGGTAACGTCCAGGTGCAAGGCGAGGGCTTCCTCCAGCCGGGCGCGTTTCCAACAGCGGAGTATTGCGGGACTTGCCATCATGAGGCATACACACAATGGCGACAGGCGTTGCATTCGAATGCGTTTCGTACGCCGTTCTATCGAACCAGCGTCAACCTTCTCATTCGCGACAAGACGCGCGGCATTGCTTTCGCTCGCCACTGCGACAGCTGCCATAACCCCATCGCCGTCCTTGGAGCAGCCCTCACGGAAGATTCCAAGGTCGATCGCTCCAAGATCGATTCTGACGGACTCACCTGCATGACGTGCCACTCGGTGATGGGTATCGATTCGACCAATGGAAACAGCAGCGTAATCATGGGCGTGCCCTCGGTGATTGTCGACGAGAAGGGCAACCGTATTCCTGGCGAAGTTCCCTTCGCAGAAATCCTGCGTCATCCCGAACGGCACTCCAAAGCAGTGATGCGCGACCTCCTGCATACTCCGGAATTCTGCGCGGCTTGCCATAAAGCCAATCTGCCCGCCACTCTCAACGACTACAAGTTCATTCGCGCATTCACTACCTACGATGAGTGGCAGCAGTCGAAATTCTCCCAGCGCAATCCGCTTACGTTCTATCCTGCCAATTTCAAATCGTGCCAGGATTGCCACATGGCGCGCAATCCGGTCACACTGCCAGAGTACGGGGCAAAGGATGGAACGTTTGCGTCGCACCGTTGGCTAGCGGGAAATACCGCGGTTCCTTTCTATTACGGCTTCGATGAGCAACTCAAGAAGACCATTGACTTTCTGCGCGCGGGAAGTTACCTCAACGTCGATATCTTCGGATTACGAAAGGCTGACGAGGATCGTTTGATTGCGCCTCTTGGTCGGGCATCGTATAGACTGGCACCCAACGACGTGGTTGATGCCTATGTCGTTGTTCAGAACAAGAACATCGGCCATTCGCTTGTCCCTGAAATCCGGGACCTTTACGAGGCGTGGATCGAATTCACGGTGAAGGACTCAACCGGAAAAGAGCTCTATCACAGCGGATTCCTCAAGCCGGACGGCGTGATCGATCCCCGCGCTCATAGCTTTACCAATCGTCCCGTGACAGACGAAGGCGAGTTTGTCGATAACCATAAGGTTTGGACGATTCACTCCGTCGCTTACGACAATACGGTGGCTGCAGGGCGCTCCGTGCTGGTCCGTTACCAGTTCCGTCTCCCGGCAGATATCAGTGGCTCCGTTTCTGTAACTGCCAAGGTGAATTACCGGCATCTGCGGCAGAGTTATCTGAACAATATCTTTGGTCCAGACCATCCAGCCTATCCTGTCGTCGAAATCACTTCGCGGACGCGCATTCTCAATATCGGAGAAAACAAGACCCGAGGCGCCCGATCCAGACGACAACCCGGACTGGATGCGATGGAACAATTTGGGCATCGCGCTGCTCGACCAATTCCAATATGCGGAGTCTGTCGCAGCGTTCACCGAAGTGGTCAAACTGCGGAGCGACTACGTCGATGGGTACACCAACGTCGGTCTAACTGAGATTTCATGGGAAAAATATGAATCCGCGCGCATGGCGATTCGAAGGGCGCTCGAGCTTGATCCGAACAATGCCCGGGCACTGTATTACGACGGTCTTTTACAGCGAAGGGCAGGTAATACTAAGCAAGAGATCGCGGACTTCCGCAAGGTTGTCGAGATGTTTCCTCAGTCGCGCGACGCTCGCCGCGAATTGGGCGTGACCTACTATCAGCAAAAAGACGAACACGCTGCGTTGGAGCAGTTTGAAGCTCTGCAGCGCATCGATCCCGACGATCTATCCGCGCATTACAACCTTTCAATTCTTTACCGGCGCATGGGAAGAAAACAAGATGCTTCCGATCAGCAAGCCATGTTTGTCGATAAGAAAGTCGATCCTGGCGCGCCAACTTATTCCTTGAATTATCTTCGCGCTCATCCGGAAATTGCCACCGAAAGCATCCCCTGGCACATCCACTCCGATCTGCTCACGGAAACGGCGGGCTCGCAGAATGGCAAATAGAGCGCCGCGCTCAACGCAGTTTCTATCTGTGCTGGTTGGGTTGGGTTGTGTCATCCTCTTACCCTACGTCGCCCAAGCTGCGAATAGCTGTCCATGGCTAACCGATGCCACGGCTTCCGGGCTTCTCGGTGCCGACTCTGTAGGCTCCTTTACAGCCGCAACCGACACGCAGCCCGCAATCTGCTCGTTCACGCCCAAGGAGCGGGCTCTAGCTCAATTGACAGTCACCGTCGAAAATGCGAAGGATCCACAGATGCGCATGAGAGCCGAGACGCGGGTCTGCGGCTCTCATCCTTCAGCTCTTCATGCGATTGGGAACGAGGCAGTGTATTGCTCTGCCGATCGGATATCCCAAAGAAATGGGCGAACGCGCAGTAGGCCGAGTGCGCGACCAGGTGTTCACTATCGTCCTCAGTTCAAGGGTGAAGAAGAATCCGCTTCTCACCAGAGACGCACTCAAGGCCCGCATCTATACCGCTGCAGAGCAGGTCGCCGGAAACCTATTCTAGAGAGGCATCTTCAATAGACCGAGGTCTTGCACCCCACGCCCACCTAAGATTGATTGCAGCTATACCTAAGCTTGAGATGGCGAACTATACCATTTGGCAGACGCGAATGGGGGACGGTTGTGGCACGAACGCGCCATTGTTTCTCAAAGCATCCGAAGTCATACTAATCCTATCAACAATTCAAAAGCTCTTTGGAGTACCAACAAATGGTTAACGCCTTCTTCTTCAAAATTCACTTTGGCATTAAGAACTTCTTGGACCGGCAAGAAGGTCAGGACCTAGTCGAGTACGCTCTCGTCGTGGCATTGATTGCATTTGGAGCGACCACCGCAATGAAGGCCCTCTCTTCTGAGCTTAAAACCGCTTTCAACTCGATCAGCAGCAACCTCGCCACTTCGCTGTAGCCGTCTCGCCGTACGCTCCGCCAGGATCGGCGCGTGCGGATCCCTTACCTCAGAATTCCCAACAACAACGTCCCGGTGTGCGAGCGATCCGGAATTACGCTTGGCCGGTTCGATCCTCTGCGGGGAGTCCTCCACCACGCGCCATGATCGTTTCAAATACCCGCACAGACCTCAAAGCCGAGCGGTCCATCACCGTTAAAAGGGCTCCCCGTACGTTCACGATTTGGCGTCGCTGCAGATCGCCCAGGATCCGGGTGACCGATTCCCGACAGGTACCGATGCATTCGCCAATCTCTCCATGTGTGAACGCAACATGCATTTGGGTTCCGCACTCTGTTGCCTGCCCATCGACACTCCATTCCAAAAGCAAACGGGCGAGCCTCGACGCCACACTCAAAGATAGGCCGGTCACCTGGAAGCGAGAACAAGCCAGCTCATATTGAACTCCGATCTCGCGCATCACTGCTTGAAACACACTTGGATAACGGACCAGGAAGTGGCCAAATTGAGAGCAGCACACCGTCATCAGGCTGCACGGACCAATCGCCTCAGCGGTCTCCTCATATAAGTTGCCGGAGAAGGCCGACGACAGTCCCAGCACCTCTCCGAGCTTCGCGATTCGAAGGATCAGGTGCTTTCCATTTCGTGCACTAATGCCTATCTTCACCCGGCCTTCAAGAAGAATGAACACTCTTGCGGGAACCTCCTCTTCGCTGTAAAGCAAGGTTCGGGCCGCGCACTTGAAACCTGCGGTGATGGGTCCGAACTCCGCAAGCGCCTCCGGAGAAAGCGATCGAAAGAAGAATCCCGAATGAACTGTACGGGCCGGTTCTCCATAGGTTGATCTAGTCTTACTGGAAACAAGGTGCATCATATATATACTCGTCTCCTAACCGCATGAAATATCCCGGAGAGACATTCTCGCTCCGCCCATCGAACAGGGCGAAGTTCGCTCGCCTGATCCTGGAGTGGTCCTCACAAGGGGAGCGCGCCGACGAGGGCATTCAGATTCACTTAGCGCTTAAGCACGCCGACATTGCGGAATGTGTCGGCATCCGCCGCGAATCGGTCACCCGTATTCTGCGTGATCTTCAGCGATGGCAGGTGATCGGGTTCCTCGGATCTCGGTTGACTATCCTCGACTTTTCGGCACTCGAACAATGTGCCGATCTCAAGTAGCTTGAGCCTTGCTGCACAAAGAGAATTCAACGCTTGCCTCGTCGCACACCACCTTTGAGCGCTTCGATCGGAATCCCCTGCCGAGCGATTTCAATCTCTTTCCATGGATCCCGCTTCAACCTGGACCGCCACTGTAGTAAGTCGGCAACATGGAACGAAGTGGCCGCATCGGTGTCCAGTTCTCTCCAGTTCAAAGTGACAGCAACAGGTACTCCGCTGCGAGCTCGCGGCGAGAACGGCGCGATGGATGTTGCTTCGCGCTCATTCCGCAGATAATCGAGATAGATTCGTCCGCTGCGAATGGCCTTTGTCATCTTGGTGACATAGAGATCCGGCTGCTCCGCTTCCATCTCCAGCACCAACTTATGCGCAAACTCTTTCACCGCGGCCCATCCGCAGTCAGGCTCAATAGGAAGCACCACGTGAAGCCCTTTTCCGCCCGTCTGCTTCAAGAAACTGACTAAACCGAGTTGCTTGAGACGCGCGCGCAGTTCCTTGGCGGACGCAGCCAGAGTCCGCCAAGGAATCGCAGGATCAGGATCAAGGTCGAAGACTACGCGATCCGGTTGCTCAAGGGACTGATTACGTGAGCCCCACGGATGGATTTCGAGCACGCCCATTTGCGACAAACCGACCAGGCCCTTTGCAGTATTGAGCGTAAGGTACTCTTCACGTTTGCCGGTCTTGCGATTTGGCACGGAAACGCTGCTGACACCATCTGGCATACCCATGCCGATGTGCTTCTGGAAGAAGCACTGGCCGGCAGTGCCTTCGGGGCATCGAACCACGCTCAACGGCCGATCCGCGATGTGCGGGAGCATGCGCTCTGCCACGGCGAGGTAGTACTCGGCAAGCATCTGTTTCGTCATTCCGCTGGCGCGGTCCATCAGCTTATTCGGGTGCGTAATCGGCAGCGGAACAGCAGGTGAGGTTGGAGCCTTATCCGGTATTTTGACAGAAGTGATGCGCTTCTTCGATGGAAGCGCCAAGTGCGCGGTTGCACGTTTCGACGCGGTCCTGGTGCGCCCCGTCCCCGGTGCACCAGCCGTTTCTCGTTCTACCTCAAGCGCAGGCTTATCTTCGCGAAGACCTTGAAACGATGCCTGACGCACTAAGTCATCGCGTGTCCACGTGGCAAATGCGACCTGCGCCACGAGCTCAGGCTTAGTCCAATGAACGCCTCGACGTGCGTCCCTCGGTATCGTCGACAAAGTCGATTGCTTTTGCACGATCCTATTCAAGCGTATCCGAAGTTCTCCACTTGTCTTTTGCGAGAACCCGGTACCCACGCGGCCAGCGTAAAGCACCTCGCCTTTCTCGTAGTAGCCAAGCAAAAGAGCCCCGATACCCTGGTCTCCCTTCGACGGCTCGGTAAATCCGACGATGACGAACTCCTGCTCGAGAGTGCACTTGACCTTGCGCCAACTGCTGCTGCGCCCCTGCATGTAGACGCCGGCCTTGAGTTTGGAAACAATCCCCTCCGCTCCCAGCGCACAGGCCTTGGCAAACACCTCAGTCCCCTTTGCCTCAAAGTGCTCGCTCAGCCGAATCGGTGCTCCGCTGCGGTCCCCTCGAAGAAGCCCCGCGAGTATCTCTTTTCTCTCAAGCAAGGGAAGACTGCGGAGGCTGTGCCCATCCAGATGCAGGAGATCAAAGGCGAAGTAGGTGATGAATCGGTTCTTACCTTCCTGAAATGCAGCCTGCAATTCCGCAAAACTTGAAAGACCCTTTTCATCGAGCACAACCGCTTCGCCATCTAGAATTGCGTCCGTCACAGGCAGTGCAGCGGCTGCACGCGCAATGTCCGGCATCCGATGCGTCCAATCCAGCCCCTTGCGAGTAAGCAGCTTCGCGGTCCGAACCGTTTTTCCATTCTTCTTCGTTGCACGCACATGAATTTGGATCCGATACCCGTCGAGCTTGACCTCGTGAAGCCATACCTGCTCGTTGGGAGCGCTCGCAGCCTGCTCGGCAAGTTGCGGAGCGATAAATCCAGGAAAGCGTTCGGACGGCGCAGATGTTACGAGTTTCCTGGTTTGCCGGCCCTGTCTGGGCACTCGCTTAACTCCCAATTGCAACGTCTCATGCGCCGGATTCGCAATCGGCGCTGCACGGTCTTCACTCGTCCCATGCTCCGGCCTTTTGCTATTCCACACATGATCCGCGCTCGCGGCAATCTGCTCCAGCGTGCGCTTGGTGACGGCGCTCGTCGGCGCTGTGTCGATGATCGCTGCATCGCCGGCCGCCCTTACATACTCATCTCGCTCTTTAATGAGAAGCCAGTTCGGCTTGTCGGGGCGCTCGTTGCGGCCATGCATCCGAACTAAAGCCCATGCACCCTTCAATTTTTTCCCAAATAGTTGGAACTTGAGATTCCCATCACGCAGACCGCGATCGACATCCACCAACGGCTTCCACTCTCCGAAATCCCAAATCATGACGGTTCCGCCGCCATATTGTCCCTTTGGGATCGTTCCTTCGAATCCCGCATATTCCACGGGATGATCTTCCACTTCAACCGCAAGCCTCCTGTCGCCGGGGAAAAAGCTCGGACCTTTTGTTACCGCCCAGCTCTTCATCACGCCATTCCAGCCCAGCCGAAAATCGTAGTGCAACCGCGTCGCGGCATGTTTCTGGATGACAAAAGGAAGGGCGCTTCCGGGTGATTTCTGGCTCGGCTGCGAGCCGCTTGGCTCTTCCGTCAGCCGAAAGTCGCGCATGGAGCGGTAGCGAGCAAGCTGCTCGTCCACCTGCTTCGCAGCGCGCGATATCGTGCTGGATCGCTTTGACATAGTTGTTACGCCCGCCAATCCCGACGTTTAGACTGCACTTCTGTTAGTCCGAATTTGATGGTAACAAGACCGCTGCATTCAAGTCAGATGCCATCCTCTGCCGACGGAGTTTTCGGACGTGCCTTGTAGCTATCCCGCATAATCGATCCTGCATCTAGTCTCCACATGATTCGCAAACTCAAATCCGGACAGTATCGCCTCTACTCCAAAAAGAAAGCGCCCGCTACGGGGAAACGTCGAAACCTCGGAACTTTCTCGACGCTCGAACAGGCGAAACAACACGAGAAGGAAGTGCAGTACTTCAAGAGACATTAGCCTCCTGCCATCGCGATCTGCAGCCAATGGAAATCTCTCTTTGGAAGGGGGAGGAACGATTTTCGTGAGACGCCCTGACGGCGGCCAGGGCGCGCTTTGGCACTCAAACACTGGCGGCGGGCAACAGCGCGAGAAGTGCCAAGGCATCAAAGCAAACAGGATCGGAATTCAGCGCGGAGCTGACGATGTTTCACTTCCTGGCGTGATGCCGCTCATCGGCAATTCGAGTGCAAACAGAGAAGTATTCCCTTGATCTGCATGGACCCACATTCCATGAAACGCCTGATGTAATTCAGGATGCTGTGCAAGCAGAGCAGACATCACGTCTATGACCTGTTTCCGCGCTTCCGGGGGATTCCGCAGCTCAGAGGTTTGCGCCGCGTTGGGAATGTAATGAACATCGAGATCGAGTACACCAAACGTTGTTGTAGTGTCGACAGCGGACACTGAGTAAGTGCCATTCGCGGCCGTCAAAGTAACTGGAATCGCTCCTGGTAGAGCAGCAGGCTTCGTCTTTTCTGCTTCGCGTTGTAGCTTTTCCAGGTTCGGGCTCGACAGTGAATCGATCGGGGTAAGTAGATTCGTCGCGATTCGATAATAGAACCATGCAGCCCAATTCCCGTTCCGGCCTGCATAGTTACGCGCGGCGTTCCAATACCAAATCCCATCGTGCCCTTCCAATAACATCGGCTTGATAAACAGGCCACCGAGCAGCCACTTGTCCTGCGAGGACTTGGCAAGAATGATCGAGATCTGCTGTGGTTGCGGAACGCCCGTCGCATGACCGATGGCAAGGGCGTACGTCCCTGGAGGAAGATCGCTGAAATTCAGGATCACGAGAGGCTGGCCGCAGAAGAATGAGGAAGGCGTGGATGCGGCGGTGGAGCCGGACGAATCGAACACATACAAATTCTCAACGGTCAGTGTGGCGTTTTGCAGGAGCGGCCTCAGATTCTGCACTGAAGAAGCAATGCCGCTAAAGTCGGATGCAACGGCCGGCAGCGTGTTCGCCTGCAGGCTTTGTATGTTACCGTCCCGCATCTCTGCCAACATCGTCTTGGCTGCATTCGACACAGCATCGCGCTGAGCAGACGGCATCTGCGCCTGAGTTGTGCACGACGCCGCCAGCGCTTTTCGCGTACCACCCAACAGCTGCACCGCAACCAGGGCAAGGACAATTGTCTTTGTCTTATCCCATCTAGAAAGCATCGGCGTGAGGCCTTTCTGCGTTCCACGCAACATGCATACATATCCGCTAGTGTGTTAGATGCAAATGAAACAAATCAATCGATTCGTTTCCAGAGACTCCAAGCGCCTTAACGAGGACGCATTCCCGCCAGCAGGGGCTTTTCCGCTTCACCACTCTCCGTCCACTTTGCTTCCCTTTGAAAGAGCGCTAGCGTCTTTTCGAGAACGATCTGCCTAACTTCCTCAACTGGGAGCGCCGGAATGACGACGATTCCTTCAATCGCTTTGCTCAGGGACAGGTAAGACTGCCGATTGACAATGAGAAAGTCGATTGGATACTCGGGCTTCCGAGCACGTGCCTGTGCGGGGTCGGCATCAAGCACATAACTGATATCCGGTGCAGGCACAAGTCTTGCGATGAACTGCGCGTAGAGTCGATAAACACGTTTCTGCAAATCCAGATTCGCGAGCTCATCGTAGATTGAGCGATCGAACACAACCAGATCGCATCCCGAGCGCTGGGCACGCTTCGTCGCAGTTCGCGCCGAGAACGCGTCGCATAAGTAGAGCCCTATGCGAAACAAGGTTATCGGAAAAGAACGAACGTTCTTGTCGCGGCGATTGATAGGCGCCGAAGGGCTGCCCACCCCTTTATCCCCTTTGAAGATCGCGTGTCCTGCTGACTCGCGAAGTCCTTTAAGAGTGGCCACCTTATCCCAGAACGAGATGATCTCCACGCGAAAGCCATTTTCTTCGAAACGCGCCCTCAGCTCGTCAATCTGGGTACTCTTCCCCGCGCCGTCAATTCCCGAGAAGCCGACAATCCGGGTGCGCCCCCCAACAATTCTCGCATTCATGAGCGTTCCCTCAGGCTTCTTCATTGCACACCTGCCCGCTTTCGCGCCCTCTTTTCAAGGGCGGCTCGGACTTCCGTGGGACAGGGCCGCAACGGTGCCGACCGCGATACCTGCGGCAGCAATCACCGCCACGCTAATCAAGATCGTGCGAATGCGCCGTTGCTTTGCCGGAGCGATGACTGCCCCCGCAGGGCGTGACCCTGTCACCCCTGTGGGTCTCGTGTACGGTGCCGCCGCAGTGCCGAGGGGCTTCACATCTTGACTATTGTTTTGCTGCTGTGGGCTGGTCTGTTTCTCCGCCGGGTCGCGTTGATCTTTCTGGCTATCGGGCGCGTCCGGAAGCGCATCGGCACCGCTATTGGCGACAGCCGCCAGTTCAGCCCCTTGTGCTTTTGCCTGTTGTGCCTGCGCTGTGCCCGCCTCGATGCATGTTACAAGCATCAACATCACCAGGCATCTCGACACACATCGAACCGATCTATCGGATCTGGTCATTCTGACTCCGTATCTGGCGTTGCCACGTACCGCACACATGGCTCTTCCTAGGCCGCATCCTCCGCGGATTGCAGAGGAAGACTCTCCATCTCGATCTCTGCATCCGAAGAGAACCGCGCCTTCTGATCTCCGAGGGTGATCACCGACGCATGACGCTGAAAACTCTTCACCGCCTCTGCATCGGAGTCATATATCTTGAATAGGCGTCCCAACCCGGTGGCATCCAACACGGCCTTCGCCGGCGTCGTCAAAGCGGAAAGCCTCACGTCGCCATTCCGCTTCATTGCTTCTTCAAGGCAGCTCAGAAGAAGGTGAAGGGTGGATTCTTTCAGCATATCGAGCTTCGAACAGTTCAGTACCACCCGCGGCCGCTCTGCATAGACGCTCACCTTCATCTCTTCCAGAAATGCCCACTCCTGGTCCTCATTCACGGTCTCGGGTAACTCCTTCACGGTAACGTTGCGAAATACGAGTGCCATACTTTCCTCCTGATTTCACTTTCTGTTTTCGTTGATGCCGCTTACGAACCTGAAGCACAAAGACCCTGGGCTATCCCGCAGTCTCCAACAAGCGCGCAAGTTCTGCTTCGGGGTTATGGATAACCTGGGCCAGGACATTCGTCGCATAGCGAGCCAGCGTCACCAAGTTCGTGTTGTACCAGCAACACTCCGCCATCCGCGGCGAAAGGCCGCAGATGAACTTCAACTTCTTCAACTGTTGCGGAACTGACAAAACAGCCGCAACCATCCTGTGATTGCCGTCAAGAATGGCCTGTGGCTTGTTTTCATCCAGACCAATCAGAATGACAGCGCCAAAGCCCGTCTCGTCCTGGCTCAGTTGCTCGCTGATTGAATCAATCTTCGATAAAAACCCTGTCTCGAGCCCGCCGCGCTGCTCATTCAGGTTCTCGGCAACTTCCTTGATCGAGAAGTTTCCCCGCGCGAGCTTGCGCCACTGCGCGCGCGGAAACACGCGTATGGAATTCAGGTTCGTTTCATTCACTTCAACTTCATACCACTTGGTTCCCGCTGGAATTTCCTTCCAGAGAGCCAAGTGGCGAATGAAAAGCAGCGCGCGTCGCTTTGCATTTTCGACTGGATCATTGAAATTTGGCCTGCTGACAATTTCTCGCATCGAGGCCCGATATTCACTGAACGCAGAGTTCTCAAAATCGCTTTTCAGGAACTCCGCAATTACCTCGTCCTCTGATACTCTTCGCAGAAGACGAAGCGATCCTTGTGTTCCGCCGGCAAGGAACTCCTTGGGGTTGGTGAGCGAGTCAATCAGAAACGGCACCGCCACAAAGATAAACAGGGCGACCATGAGGTATAGCTGAACGAGAATGACCTGGTGCATCGAGGAATGGAACCTGCAAATACCGCCAATCACGATCACGCTGAATATCAACTGAATCCAACTCGAATTGGCGATCTTGTACGACATCTCAAAGGTGATAATCACGACGCTGAGCGAGTACACAACCGTAGCCAAGGCGTAAAGCGCTAGAAGAGAAGGCATACTGTATTCGCCGGTAATCTGAAACCCCGCGCCAAAGAGCTTCGCCCACACGGATGCCGGCGTAATGCAGAGTCCGAATGCCAGCATCGAGCCGCTGCCCAGTACCAGAAGCAGCGACGTCGCAATCACCCTGAGATCTCTGCGTTCTTCCTCCCGCGTTCCTGCAACGACAGGGAAGGTCGAATTAACCACCGCTGACGAAAACGCGAAGATGACCCTACCCACCATCGCAACCGCCGCATACAGTCCCGCCAACTTCGCTGGAAAGAAGTGCTTCACCAGCACAATGTCGCAGTTGTTGATTAGCACTTGGCCGGAGAAGAATACGAGCGCTTGAGCGGTCTCGCGGAATGCATAAGAAAGCCGAAGCGAATTCGAAATATTCCCAGTCAGTTTGGGTCCTGCTGCCAGATATGCCGCTGCGATCGCTGCAGCATTTGCTGCGATGACTCCGCGCACGCCGTAGCCGGCCAGGACAAGCAGGAAGGAGCCCCCCAGACGAACCGCGCCCTCCAGCACCAGGTTTCCGGCGAGCTTCCGAAATCCGCACGTTCCTTGAATATGGCCTCGGCGCGCGCCCAGCGGGACATAGAATGCTGCTCCTACTGCGAGCAGTGCTACAAGCATCGGATCTGGAAGCCGGAGGTAGTCTGAAACCGCCTGCTGATACAACAGCAATACAGACGCGACCACAAGGCCGCACACCCAGGCACTCTTGTGGAAGAGACGGTATACTGCCGCCATCTCTTCCGCGCTCGTCTGCTGTGCCACCAGCTTCGCCGAGATAATTTGAAACGAGAGCGTAACTGCGGAGAGAACCGTTAGAAGGGTGTAAACGACTGTGGCGTGGCCGAAACCTTGAGGCCCGAGAAACTGCGCCACCACAATGTTGTAGGCGAGATTGATTGCCGTCGTCAGACCGGAGCCGGTAAGCAGAATTACGCTGCCCGAAACGATCCGGGCCTGAATGGACTTCGCATTGTAGATTTGACCGGCGAGCACGATCTAAAGCTCCAGTCCACCATGCTGCAGTGATTGATTCAAAACGCAGGATCTGGTTGGCGGTACATCTACTTACGATGCCAAAATCGAGGTTCCGGCTGCTCAGGAGCGTCGTTTCAGATTCGTTTACGGCGGTCGACAACCAGAGACCTCCCTGTCTGCGTCTAATCACTGTGAAAGCATGTTTATTCGCGCAACCACAGCACTTTTCCTTCTCCTTTCCCTGGCGCGTGGGTGCGCGGGTCCAGACTCTAACGGCACGACGCGCTTGACCTATCGCGCCACGGGCTCCTCTCCCGAGATCCTCGCTCTCTATGAGGCGTGGTTCGGCCATCCGAATCACATATCCATTGGCTACTCATCGCACGATCCTGCGGAAATCAGGTCGCAGATTCATCATGCTCAGCAAATGGGCATTTCTGGGTTTGTTGTGGATTGGTATGGTGACCGGGAACCCTTCATCGACAAGAGCTATGCCCTGATGCAAGCTGCAGCCGCAAAGCAGCACTTCCATGTGGCAATGATGTATGACGAAACCGACCAGGATGACGGAGCCACCGACGAAGCAATTGCGGACTTCACAATGTTCCGCAACTCATACCTGGCATCGGATTCTCCGGGGCGCGATGCCTACTTGACGTATGAAGGCCGTCCGGTAATCTTCATCTTCCCCAAAGGTGGACATACAGACTGGCTCAAGGTGCGGGCGGTGGTAGACAAATGGAAGCCGGCGCCGCTTCTCATTCAAGAGAATCTTCCGGGCAAAGACGCTGCAGCATTTGACGGCTTTTATGCCTGGATCAATCCAGGGGAAAAGGGCTGGGCGGCAGATGGAGGCAACTGGGGAGAACAATACCTCAGCGACTTCTTCGAAACGATGAAATCCAAGTACCCGGATAAGATCATCGTCGGAGGCGCATGGGCTACCTTCGACGACAGCAAAGCAAAATGGGGTCTCAACCGCCATATCGCGGCACGTTGCGGAGAAACATTCAAAGAGACTTTCAATTTCTGGCGTAAAGAATTTCCAGCAAATGATCCAATTCCCTTTGTCCTGCTTGAAACCTGGAATGATTACGAAGAAGGCAGCGCTCTCGAACGAGGCATTCCAAGTTGCGGCCAGCAACCGAACAGCACACTAACCTCCTCGCTCCGCTAGTATCCTGAGCTGCATTATTCGCAGCTAAAAAAGGGGCAAACCTCAATTCGATGGACTGCGGCCCTGCCGGCGTTGGGCCCGGAGCTCTTCCGTCAGCAATGCGAAAGGCCCCGCGGAGCCGTACCCGCGGGGCCTTTCGTAAATTCAACGGGCTACGCTGCTTCAGTAACTTTGCCCTGAAAGTTATTCGATGACTGCACGGCAAGTACGCCAACAGACATCGAAGCTGAGGAGCGATGGACCTCGTGAATGATCGAAAGAGGCCGTCCGCGAACTTCGTCATAGACACGCCCAACATACTCACCCAGAACGCCGAGGCACAGCATCAGTAGTCCGCCCACAAAAAAGACAGCCGCGGCTACACCGAGCCCGACCGACTGCACCGCGCTACCGGATAACACCATCGAGAGAGCCAAAGCAACTGCAACGACACACGCAATGCAACATAGAGCGAAACTCAGACGCAAGGGCTTGTAGCTGAAACTCGTAATTGCATCCATTGCATACTTAATGCGACTAACGAACGACAGCTTGCCCTCGCCGCCGAGTCGGTCTTGCCGATCGTAGTAAACAATCGCATTGCGATAGCCTACCCACGCTCTTAACCCCGGAAGGTACCTGTTACGCTCTCCCAGCGAATTAATCGAGTCGATAGCGCGCCTATCCATCAGGCTAAAGATTCCAGCATTCAACGGTATCGGATAGTCCGATAACATCCCCAAAACCCGGTAGAAAATCGGGAAGAGCTTGGCCAGCAGTTTGCGCCGTTCCTGCCGGCTCCTTCGCACCCCAACAACAATCTCGGCACCACCCTGCCAGGCCTCGATCAATTGGGGCAACACTTCCGGCGGATCTTGAAAGTCCCCATCCATCAGGATCACGGCACGACCGTGAGCAGTCTGCAGCCCCGCAGAAATGGCCCCCATGTGCCCCCAGTTACGTGAGAGCTCCACCACGACTACGTGCGAATCCACCATCTGCAGCCCCTTCAATAACTCAAGAGAAGAGTCTGTGGAGCCGTCGTTTACGTACACAACCTCCCACTCATCCACTGCTCCCTGCATTGCGTTGGCCACAGCATCGTGAAACCGAACAATAAGCTCTTCCTCGTTATAGATTGGGACAACGACTGAGACCATGTGCAGCTCCTGGGTGGATTAGTGGATCGCGTGCGAGTATTGAACAATACATGAATTGTGATGCACAAAACTAATCAGACACTGCTTGAAATACGCGAACTTTCCATCTGGTTTCTGAAGGTGTCATGACAACGATGTAATGAGCCTTCAGGTGCTGAGCTGCGCCCGGTTTGTCGTGATCGATCAGCTGCATGTCGTATTCGACATCGTCAGTCAGCTCCAACGAGAGACCTTCAGGCGAATAAAACACGATCTGAATTGTGTGCGCACGATCCTGATAGTTGGTTCTTATCTTCAGATCGCTCTGTTCCCCGATCGTTCGGGACAACTTCTCCTTGGCCGTTCCCACAAAATCTCGATCCAGCAAGCCGGCATCGTTGTTTTGGAACGCTGAATGAAAACTGGCCCATGCTTGAAGATAGTTGTGAACGGCCGCCGTTGCCGTTTGCGGCTCCAACGTGCGTGGACCGTTCACATCTGGAGGCTTGACCTGCACCGACGCCTGAGCAGATGCCGCGACCGCGCCCATCGCCGCGGCCACACAGAGAATCCCAAACGACCGCGGCATTGTCATCGTGCCCACCGAATCTGATTCCCTAGAACAACGCCGCTGGCAACAGAAATCGTTGCACCCGGATGAGAAGGCATCTGCACCTCCGCGATACCGCGCTTCAACGGAACATCGACCGTGGATTCTTGTCCGCCGTAGTTCTGAGTGAATGTCACAATCGTGCCATCGGGTACTGCGTTGCCGCTGCAATCCCGCACAGGATCGGTTGTTAGCTGCAGTCTCTTTCCCACCTGGTTAGCGCTCATCCTCAAGGCACAGGGGTCTCCTGGCACCTGTCGAATCACACGCATGCTCGAAGCATCACCCGCGGTTGCTACGAACTTATCTGCTCCCTGCTGCGCGCTCGAATCGAATTCAGACCACACGGCGCCGTGGCGCGTAACTGCCGATCGTGTCTGCGTACCGCTGGAAGGCGTCGTAAGTTCGAACTGCACCCGTGTCGGAGCCGAAATCAAGTTGTGGTAGCGATCGAATACATAGACAGCGCCGGTAATACCTGCCCGGATACTTACGGGAAGACGCGAAGGTCTAGCCAGAAAGCTCAGATCTGCAGGATTGCCGGCCGGAATTAGGTCGAACTCGACTCCGCTCGTCGCGCCTTCTCCCAACAGGGCAACATAGTGGCCCGCATTGTAAAGCGTTCCGGCAGCTATTTCGATCGATTGTCCAAGCTGCACATCCCGTTTGAGCGCCTGGTCCGGCCCCAGAATGTAAAGAGTACTTTGACCGCTGCCTGAAGTCTGAATCGAAAATGCGCGGCCCGCTTCCACAGTTTTGGGAACCCGGAGATCGTCGTTTTGCGAAAACGCCTTCGGCGCCGACGCTATCAAAAGAGCCGAGAACAGCAGAAACGACATAGCCTTCATATCGTCCCTCGGAAGCTGTAGGAAGCAACCACCGTGCGCTGACTGCTGATGCTCTTCGCGAGATCCTCCGGAATGTGAATATTGAAGGCTACCGGAGTTTGCGGAAGCAGCGCCTGATCCACATATTGGTCCGCTACCCACACCACCTGGCCGCTCTTGTTGTAGAACGTGCCCAGCACATGCGCAACGCTGACCGGGCGCCCGCTCTGGTTCAGCAGTTGCCCTGTAAGAGAAGCATTCGGAGCGGGGTTCAATTGTTCGTTGTCAACTTCAATCACCGGATCCGCCGACGCCGGGACGAGCGTGGAGAACGGCGTCATCTGGATGCTGCCCACGTCTGACAATGACGCATTCGGAAAGAGGATGAAGAAGGGCGTCACCTGCTTCGGCAGCAGCAGATGAGATATCTTGTCGAAGCTTCCTTCGGTGGCAATGGGCGCCTGGCTCTTCGACCGAAGGGTGGCATTCACTGACACATATGCCGGCACCACATCTTCATTGAGGATCTCGCCCAGAACGACTACGCCGTCCGCTCGCTCCACAGGGTGCATGTCGATGATGCGGATGTGAGGCGCCTCGACATCCTGCGCGCCCCAATCGTCTCCCGGGCCGCGATAGATCACATCCCAGCGCAGGTAATTCACTGGGATCACCTGCGGTGGAACGACCGGCTCTTTAACGATTGGCCATGTCGCCAGCCAGCGATCGCCGCTTCTCACAACTTTCAGATCGCGAGTGCTAACCGATGTGCCCACAACAGTCGACCAATAGAGCTTCATCCGGATCTGTGCTTCATCGGGACGCGAGTGAAGTGGAAGTACCTCAAACTTATCCAGTGTCGCGTTCGTTTGCAGACTTGGATAATATCCCATCAAATCGTGCTCGAATTGAGGCTCGCTGAATTCGGCCTTGTTGGCAAGACTGTCGTACGCCCTTTGCCATTCTTGCGCGCGAATCTCATCGCCGAGATTGTTTACTGCAGCTTCGGCAGTTGAAGGCGAGCCGATTGAGGTTCCACCGCCTTCGTAGTAGGCGGCAGCACGAACAGGCTTCAGCGTCCCGACGGTAATGAGCCCCACGGTCGCAAGGAAGAGAAACAGAGCAAGCAACACACCCTTATTCACGAGACCATCCTCCTCGCTTCAGGCTCTTCTTCCGTCACAACGGGCTGTGTCACCCGCATTTCCTCCTGGCTCTCACCTGGAATAAAAAGAACAAAGATCGCGAGAATGCTGCTTCCAAACGGGAGAATCCCCCAAAGGATGCCCTGCCAGTGCGGCGGCATCTGCGACGCGTTCACCGGCGTCGAAGGGGGCACCCCATCCTTGCTCCAAATCGTGATCGTCTGATCTTCCAAACTGTCCACTGGACGCCATCCCGCAAACGCCAGCAGCGGGTTGTAGTATGGGTCGCGCACAAACACCCACTTCAATCCATAGTGATCGGCGTGCATCAGAATCGCGCGAAGGGAGTCGAGGCCAGGCTTGCCAAAATACTTCGAATTGGTCAGCGAGCCGCCGCCAAAGCGGGTCAACTCGGGCAGCGTACGCCCGGAGTTCCACTCCCCATCCACGCTGCCCGCATCGGTCAGCATCGCAATGCGCGCAATTTTGTTACCGAATCCAAGCGTAATGTACCGGTATTGATCATGGCCATCGCGGTTAAGCCACGCCGCCACGGTATCCACCTTGAAGTCCTCACCATCGGCCGGATGATAGGTGGTCCAAGCCATGGCAAACGCACAGCTCGCAGTGGCGGTCACGGCCAGACCAACAACCGCGAAGGATTTGAACCGATTGATTAGCTCCACTGCGAAGATCCCGATAAACGGCAGAGCGAGCAATGTCGCCCAGTAACTGAAACGCTCCATCGTGATGACTTCAAATGCGCGCCCGAGCAAGAGATGCCCCACCGGAGTCGTCCCGCCGAGTCCAAGCAGGAAAGCCAGCCAGAATCCAAACAGCAATGGACGGAGACGCCCTACCATCGATCCGCGGATGAAGATGAAGGGCAGCGCCAGAATTAGCGCGCCGTAAGGAACCACGAAATAGTTCATGCCCCAGTGCGGGCTCAAGATGTAGTTGGCGCGGCTCTGATGCGGAATCGGCGTTTGCGTCACGGGGTTGTGAATCAATGCGATCCAGAACGGCAGAAGAACGACCCCGATCGCGGCGCTCACCACCACAACAATGCCCACGGTCCGGGCAATAACCCCGGGAACTGCGACATGCTCTTCCCCCGGTCGGTCAAAGAGGGCCAGGGCCGTCACGGGCAGCGCAAAAAAGAACGATCCAAACAAAAGCGTCGCGTGATGAGCCGCCGCGGCAGCGACAAACAACGCGCTCGCTTTCACGAATGCGTTGAATTTCCCGTAGCGCAACCACTCAAAAAGAAATGGGAGCGCATTCAGATAAATCGGCGCCGCCGACGTCGTGCCAAGCTGCCCAGCTGAGTACACGAGAAAGCTTTCCGAACCGAGAAAGATGCTGGCCAGGGCGGCAATCGATGCAGCTCGCGGGCTCACCCACAACAGCGAGAAGCGGTAGACACCTACCACCAGAAGAAGAATAGCGGCGAGCTGCACCGCCATATACGCCATGTCGAGCCCGAACACATGAGAGGCCAGAGCGACCCACTGCTGCGGAAGGGGTGGATATGTCGTCTGAGAGAAACCCGCATACCACTTTGCGTTCCAAGGGTCGAACCAGTGATGCACGTAATGCGAGGCAAAGAAAATGTGGAAGTTCGTATCAAACGACTTCAACGGCAGCTTCATCAGCAACAGCGGCAGATGAACCGCGAGCGCAACCAGCAGCAAAATGCTCACGGGAATCGGCCGCTGCGAAATTCTTAGCGAATTCGATGTCTGCACAATCGCCTTTCTGAAAAGCACTCGTCCGAATTCGGTTCGTATATGTCCGCGACTGCAATGGAGGGCGCCTCAAAAGCGGCGCAAATGCGGAAAGAACTGCCAGATGAATGTCACAAACCTGCTAATGCTTCGATTACGAAATACACGGGAACGGTTGCTTGACCTAGCTCGCGCGCACCTCGCGCATTCATCAAACATGGAGCGGACGCGAAAAGCGTTTCATGTAGCCAACATTCAGCAAGTTTTCAGAATCAAATCGTTCAACGTGAACTCAGGCTCTGGTGAACGACTTGACAGCTAGATCGAGACTTGGACTCTTGAAAACTGCGCTCCCGATTGCTCTATTCGCGGTCACCAGCGTAGCCAGTGCCCAGACTTATCAGGTGGGCTCCGACAATTCGAAGAGCCCACAGGCTGCTCCGGCGAAGGACCAGGGCCAGTCTCTCGGCTGGGGCTCCAATATCCAAAACGCGCGCCTCGCCCGCGCTGCGCAGGCTGCCCTGCAGCAAGGGCACAACGCACAGGCGTTGGATATGGCACAGCGCGCAGTTGAATCCGCCCCAAACGATTCGCAATTGTGGTTTCTTCTCGGATATGCCGCGCGGCTGAATGGGAAACTCCAACAGTCTGTCGACGCGTATAACAAAGGCCTACGTCTCAGCCCCTCTTCTCTCGACGGTCAATCCGGGCTCGCCCAGGACTACAGCCTGATGGGCCGTAACGACGAAGCCGAGAAGCTTTTGAAACAAATAGTTTCATCCGATCCGCGCAGGGTGGACGACACACTGCTGCTCGGAGACATGTATTTGCGCTCCAAGAATCCAACGGATGCCATCACGTGGTTGTCCAAAGCCGAAGCCGCACGCCCCAACGCACGTGCGGAGCTTTTGCTCGCACTTGCGTACCAGCAAGCCAATCAGCCTGATCAAGCGACGCACTACCTGCAGCTCGCAGAACGTCGCGACCCGAACAATCCTGAAATCAGACGTTCGATGGCAGGCTATGACCGGGAGGCTGGCAAATATGCTGAAGCAATCTCTCTGCTCAAATCGATCCGAAACCCCAAACCGGACATCGTTGCCGAGCTCGCGTACACTTATCAGCTTGCCGGAAAGCCAAACGATTCAGCGCAGCTCTATGCGCAGGCGGCCGAGGCCCTTCCTCGAGATATCAATCTGCAGCTTGCCGCAGCAGAAGCTGAGATCGGTGTTGCCTCCATCGACAAAGCGAAGTCCTACCTTGCCCGCGCCGCCGCAATCGATGCAAAGAACTACCGGCTCCACGCGATCTCGGGCCAAATCGCCCAGTTGCAGGAACGCACCGGCGACGCCATCAAGGAGTACAACACAGCGCTCGCGAACCTTCCGGCAACTCTCCCCGATGGTCCTTTGTACGGTATCCAGCTGCACATGGATCTGGTGGCGCTCTACCAGAAGCTGGGAGATAAGACGCGGGCAAACCGCGAGTTGGCGATCGCGAAGTCGGCAATCGATGCCGTGAATGAAGCGGACGAGATTCGAGCCGCATTTCTTCGTCTTCGAGCGCTGATCAAATCGGATACAGGGGATCTCGACGGTGGCCTGGCTGATATCAACCAAGCCCTGGCTCTCAACTCATCTGACCCTTCCGCGATGCAGCTCGACGGCGACATCCTGATGAAACTCGGAAGGACTGAGGATGCGATCAACGCATACAAAAAGATTCTTGCGATTAACGACGACAATCGGTTTGCGCTCGTCTCCCTTGGGTATGCCTCCCGCGCCGCTGGTCGCAATCATGATGCGGAACGATACTTCGAGCGACTGGCAAAGGCTGATCCCACACTGTATGTCCCCTATCTCGCCCTTGGCGATCTATACACGGCGGAGAAGGAATACGAAAAGGCGGAGGTTTCTTACCGCGAGGGATATCAGCGAGATCCACAAAATGCCTTGATCGTTGCAGGCGGAATGAATGCTGCAATCGAAGCGCATAACTTCGCCGTGGCAAAGAATTGGATGAACCGTGCAACGGCCGATATGAACGGCGAACCGCAGATCCTGCGCGAAAAGGAACGATATCTGAGCTTCGCGGGCCAGTACCAGGAATCGGCTGCGGTTGGTCGGGAAGCAATCAAGGTTCTTCCCGACGACCGGGACGTCGTCGTCTATCTCGGCTATGACCTTCTGCATCTTGGAAAATACGACGAACTGCTGGAGCTCACAACAAAGTACGACAAAATTCTTCCCAAAGAGCCGGATATCCCGCTGCTGCGGGGCTACGTGCATAAGCACGAAGGCTTGAGCGAGCAGGCGCGCCAGGACTTTACAGAAGTTCTCGAACGAGACTCCAACGTGGTCACGGCCTATGTCAATCGCGGCTACATGCTGAACGACCTCCGGCAGCCCGCAGCCGCTGCATCTGACTTCGAAGCGGCGCTCCAACGAGAGCCGAATAATGGAGAAGCGCATCTTGGCCTCGCGTACGCAAGCCTCGATTTGTCCAGACCCCAAGCGGCCCTGAAGAATGCCGATCTCGCCGAGAAGACGATGGGGGATTCGCGCGATATCCACGTCATTCGCGCAACGGCGTATGGCCGCCAGGCCATGTTGGAAAAGTCGGCGGTGGAATATAGGGCCGCACTCAGGTTCACTCCCAATGACGGCGCTCTTCATCTCGGACTCGGAAACACTCTGTTCTCCGAGCGCCACTACCACGACGCCATCGACGAATTGGAGACCGCCGAAACGTATTTGCCCGACAATCCCGAAGTCGAGGCAACGCTCGCGCGTTCATATGCAGGCCTTGACGATCGCGACAAGGCCACGCAGTACATTGCTGCCGCAGAGCAGCACGCGCAATCCACGCCAACCGCGGAGCAAGGCCGCATCTTCGTCTCCACGGGAGAAGCGTTGAGCGAACTGGGCGAGCAAAATGCCGCAATGGATCGGTTCCGCAGGGCCCTTGAAATCCCCAACGGCGATCGCGTCGCAATCCGGCTGGCCATCGCCCAGCTCATGGCCCAGCAGGGTCGCTCTGAAGATGCGAACCGGCAAATCGCACTCGGCTGGATGGAAGCGGCGGTCGGCGAAACGAAACCCCCGAATGGCAATGAATTTGTCGAGGCCGCCGACGTCTTCCGTTCCACGCACAATTACGAGCTCTCCCAGACCTATCTTCAGCGAGCGAAGACCGCGGGGGCGCCTGATGTCAGGGTAAGGGTGGGCCTGGCGAATAATTACCTGGCACTCGGCGACACGGCCAAGGCCCATGCCGAACTTGCCGCTGTGAGCGCGGAGGGCGACGATGCTCCGGATTATCAATTCCTGATTGCCGAGGCCAATGTATTTCGCCAGGAGCATCAGGGAGCGCAGGCTCTCACGGCGTTTGCGCAAGCAGCCAATGCCGGAGGAGAAGATGACTCTGCACAACAAAGCATGCTGCAAGCAGGAGCCGACGAGGGCTTCAGAATTACGCCCACCTTGAGCCTCCTCTCCGATTTCTCCGTCAATCCGATCTTCGAAGATACAACCGTCTATGTCCTGGACTCGAAGCTCGATGCGGCGTTCCCGGTTCCCAGCTCGAACCCATCTCTCCTGCCTCCTCCGCGCTCGTCGATTCAAACCCAGTGGACCGACGCTTTTCATCTTCATCTCGGCCGCATCCCCACACCTAGCGGCTTCTTCCAGCTGCGCAATGCGCGCGGCCAGATCTCCGTTCCGAGCACGAATTCTGTCGTCAACCGCAATACGACCGACTACTCCTTCAACATCGGTTTGAACCCGATCCTCCGCATCGGCTCCAACGTGGCCGTGTTTAACGGCGGTGTTCAAGAGACGATTCGCCGAGACTCCGTTTCCCCCCTCGAGATGAACCAGAACCTCTTTCGCCTGTTCGCCTACATGTCCACGAGCACGTTCTTCAAAGCTCTCTCCATGAGCGGATATCTGATTCGCGAAAGCGGCCCTTTCACCGAAATTCCTCTGAGCTCCTCGAATGTGACAGGTGCCCTCGATTTTCGCGTTGGCGCGCCGTGGGGAAAGACCGCACTGGTCACAGGCTGGGGTTCAACCGCGCAGCGATTCTCGCCCGTCAATTACCAGGACTACTACACTTCCAGCTACATAGGTCTCGAACATCGATTCTCCCCGCGCCTCAATGTCCGCGCCGTGCTTGAAGATCTACGCTCCTGGCGCATCGCCAATGGCCACTCCGGCATCGCACAGAACTTGCGTCCGGCAGGCACCGTGGAATTCTCACCCGCACGCAACTGGGATCTCAAGTTCTCCAGCGCATACTCGAGCACCCGATCGTTTCATGTCTATGACGCGATCCAGAATGGCTTCTCTATCTCCTATGCAAAACCTTTTGGACACAAGTTCAACGATGATGCGGGCCCCCTCACCCTCAAGTATCCAATTCGCTTCTCTGCCGGCATCCAACAGGAGAGCTTCTTCAACTTCCCTGGCAGCCACAGCGAACAGTTTCGCCCCTATGTTCAGATCAGCGTGTTTTGAGAGCTATATACGATGAGAATATGCCTGGTTGCAACCTTCCCTCCAAGCGGGCGGCAGTTGAACGAGTACGCCTTCCATATCGCCCGCGAACTTCAGCGCAAGCCCGGTGTCGAGCTAATCATTCTGGCCGATGAACTGACCAACTACGAGTTCGCCACCGACGAGAATGGCAACCCTCTCAGCGCCAGCGCGCAGTCGGAACTACCAGGCTTCAACGTTGTTCGCTGCTGGAAATTCGGAAGCCTCTCCACTCCCGTGCGCTTGCTGCAGACAATTCGCAAGCTGAAACCGGATGTCGTCTGGTACAACCTCGTCTTCTCGAGCTTCGCTACCCCCGAAAACCCATTTGCTGCATTTGCGGGATTAACGACCCCTGCCCTGACCCGCGCAGCAGGCTTTTACACGCACATCACGTTGCACCACATCATCGAACATGTTGACTTCGCTGCCGCAGGGGTGAAGCGGGAAAAACTCTTCCGCATGGGAACAGAACTGACCACTCGCGCCTTGCTGCGTGCAAATTCCGTTTCAGTCCTGCTGCCCAATTACCACCGAACCTTGACCACCAAGTACGCAGCTCGCAATGTACGCCTGGGCACGCATGGAACTTTCGCGACAGTTCCCACACCTCCTGACTTTACCCGGCGCGGTAATCCAGACAAACGCATCCTCGCAATCGGTCATTGGGGAACGTACAAGCGTCTCGAGACTCTGATGAAGGCCTTCCCCGCTGTCGTCGAGAAGGTACCTAATGCGCGATTGATTGTTGCCGGGGCCAACCACCACACCAAGGCCGGCTACTGGGAATCGATTCGCGCTGCTCAACCGGCTCATCTCCCCATTGAGTTTCGAGGGTACGTCCCGGAAGACGCTATTCCCGATCTATTCGCCACAACATCCGTTCTGGTCATGCCCTATGACTCCGCCACTGGATCGAGCGGCCCGGCTCATCAGGCTTGCGAGTATGGCGTTCCCATCGTTTCTGCGGATATTCCAGATTTTCGCGCAATGGCCGCGGACGAAGATATGGCCGTCCTCTTCTACAGACTCGGCGATTCGAACGATCTGGCCGAGCAATTGATTGCGATTCTCGAGTCTCCTGCGCTGGAGCACGAGATGGCCGAGCATAACTTCGCTGCTGGTCTCGAGATGACGATGTCAAACGTCGTCTCGAACTATCTTCGTTGGTTCGAACTGCATAAGTTCAAAACATCGCTGCGCAATCTCCCTTTTAAAGAGAACTCTCGTCTCCCTATCGATCATGTGGAAGACCCTGGCCATCCTTTCGATGGCGTCGCAAGCGATTCCGAATCGGCGTCAGCAGATTTTGCAGATCCGTACACAGGGGACATCCTGGAGCTTGCAAAACAGCATCCAAATAGCAACGTTGCAAAGCGCACAAGCCGCTAATTCTTCTTCATGGCTCGTGAGCGGGCCAAATGAGCGCCCTAACCCGCACTTCATTCGTTTTCTGCAATCGGTTGTTTTTCCAGAAGACAGTGCCGCCTGCACAACCGCATGAAGGAGGCCATCTTGCCCGAGGCTAAAGTTCCCATGCCCATGAAGCAACATTTCCCACTGCTGCGCGCGACTCTCCTTGTCCTTCCATTTCTTTCAGGATGCAGTCTCTTCCAGGCAAAGAATTTCAGTGGGCCCGCGACTGTCACCATAACCGCAAAGCCAGCATCCATCGCTCCGGGAGCATCGTCGACCCTGAGCGTTACAGCCGCCAACGCGACAGCAGTAACGATGGCCGGGTCGGACGGAACCAAGTATAACCTTGCAGCCTACGGCGGCTCCCAGGTTGTCAGTCCAGCCGTCACAACCACTTACACAGTCACCGCAACCGGCGCGACGGGAAACGTAACAGCCGCTACAACCGTAACCGTGGGCACAGGAACCGGGGGAGGCGGCGGCAGCGGCGACGTTTCGTCTGTCAACCACGTCATCTTCATGCTCCAGGAAAATCACACCTTCGACAACTACTTCGGCATGTTGAATCCCTACCGGGTGTCGAACGGCTGGAGCGTTGGCGACGACGGGGTTGAATACTCCATCGACGGAATCGATGACAAGCTGTCGTCGATCAATAATCAGGATGACGAAGGAGCATCTTTTCCCCTCTTCAAATTCAAGAGCGCCTGCGTCGATGACCTCAGCTCCGATTGGCTGGCGAGTTTCGGCGACGTCAATCGTTACGATTTCCAGCTGACACGTTCCATCAATATGGACGGCTTCGTTCACAATGCCGAGGGTTACGCGAAAAGCTGTTCGGCCCCTGGTGCGGGCGGCAGTTGCGCAGGGTCCTTCACGGATGCGACCGGGCAACGAGCCATGGGTTACTACGACCAGACATTCCTGAATTACTACTACTACATGGCATCGCAATTCGCCGTGTCGGATCGATGGTTCTCTCCAGTTGCCAGTAAGAGCATCGCCAACCGTGTCGCGACGTTTACGGGGGGCACCACCCAAGGATTAGTCAAAGATCCAGGCGGCGATGACAAGCTTCCGCAGCTCGATATTCCCAACATCTTCCAGGAACTCGATCAGGCCAAGGTGAGCTGGAAGGTTTACTACACCGTCACCCAGGGTTTCTGCTTGTCAGGCGACGAATGCACGGGTGGTGCAAGTGCGCAATATCCCGCGACGAACTTCTCGACTCTTAGCTACTCGTACGGTTACCTGTACGAAAACCCATCGGGTGCGGCATGTACCGCGCCCACGCAACCGTCCAGCGTCGTCGGCGACACGTCAAACTCTTTTTGCATCGACCCAACCCACATCGCTCCGCTCTCGCAGTACTTCACCGATCTGACCAACGGCACGCTACCCAGCTTCGCGTTTATTGAAGCAGGCTACGGCAACAACGATGAGCATCCCGGTTCGGGCCAGTCCATTCTTGCCGGGCAGGCGCAAGTCGCAAAGGTCGTCAATGCTCTCATGACCAGTCCCTCCTGGACCGATTCAGTCTTCTTCTTCAGCTATGACGAAGGCGGCGGACCGTACGATCACGTACCTCCAGTCCCTGGTTCTTCCAATGTGAATACAAACGCATCGCTCGGTACTTTCCCCGATATCTCGTCCATCGCAATTAGTCCCGACGCCTACAATCCATGCGTTCCCACAGGCGGCACGGCCACTCTGCATTGCGATCTGAGCTCGACCGAGCCAGGCGCAACCCCAGGCGACGCTGCGACACAAAAGGGATTCGGCGCACAGCTCGGCTTCCGGGTGCCGAACATCGTCATCTCACCCTTTACCCGAAAACACTACGTCTCTCACATTCCGATGGATCATACGGCGGTAATCAAATTCGTCGAGAGCCGTTTCATTGGAAGCTCTGCGCATCTGACGGCACGCGACGCCGCACAGCCGAATCTTCTGAACTTCTTCGACTTCAGCAAGGTTCCCTGGGCGACGCCGCCCAGCCCTCCAACACCCGTCAGCAGCCAGTCCCTGGGCTATGATCCCTGCACGCCGACACAATTCGCTCCATAGCGGGCGACGACATACGGCACCGGTAAGCACGAAGGGTTCGCAGACGATCGCGCCATCAGAAAGGTGCATCCCTACCGGTGCCACCGTTCAACAAATGCTGAAGTGGCACCGCGAAGCTCGCGATCAGTTATCGGGGATTCAAAGTTACTCGGATGGCTCTTTAGTTATTTCATTGGCCACGTAGTGGCTGCCATCGTATTTCGTTACTGCACGCACCTTGTCACCAACGTGAAGCTGTTGAACGATCGGAAGACTCGGATTAAGCGCTATGGAATAACTCTTCTGGTCTCGCGCATCCACAAGAACCATTAAGCCGGTGCGTAGATCCAGGGCCGACACTGTGCCGCCAAATACGAAAGACGATCCGGGAACCGCCAGAACCGTAATCCGGCTCGCAATCGGTTCGCTCTTCCCTGAAGGCTCAAACCGCGCTGAAATCAGCGCCCCTGCGGCCAGATCCCGCGTGCCCGCAGGCCGCGACGCAAACGCCGACTGCCCTGCCCGCGCAAACGACGTGCTGGTGGCGACCTGCAATTTGATCGTTTCCCCCGATCGCCCTGCAGCCACCTCAAGTTCTCCGGTCGATGGATCGAAGCTCAACACACGCCCTTCGTATTCGCCCTGGTCTGCATTCGAAAGCATGTGAATGCTCAAGGCAAAGATCCTGCTTCCGTCCAGCGTTGTCTGCACTGATGCATGCTCTTCCGGACGAACGTCGCGAAGGGGGACACGCTTTCCGTCCCGATAGACCTCCGTGCGCTCATCGAACAAAATCTTCATTGGACGCGTCCCGAACACCTTCAGAGTGAGTTGGTCACGCACCGGATCAAGCTCGCGAATCTCGCCCCCGAAAACTGTGCTGCGACCACGCGGCAACGGCGGAATGTCGTTCAACTCGCCCTTGCCACGGCTCGCAGCGGCATCGACAGCCGCGGCCTCCGTGGGAAAGTGGGACTGCGCCTGTACTGCCGGACCGAGGGCAATACCGCCGAGCATGACTGCCGTAATCACTTTTTTCATCCGGTGCATCCTCTGCATCTGGCTTATCAAATTGTTCGATGATCTTCCTGCGCTTCAGGTGGCCTGCAATCGTGTCGTTGCTGCAGAGCAACACCGCACCGCAACCTGCATCTAAACAAACTGTGCCTCAGTAAGACATTTTCCCCGGATCGGGACGCAGAAAGAGCCCCCATAGTGAGCACGCGAGCTAAATCTGTAGCAGTCGTCGCGGTGGCCGCAATGGCCTTTGCCTGCAGGTGCGGGGCCGGCGACTTGAAGATAACAATACCCCTCCAAAGCAGAACCAGTCCTGTGCAACGTCTCAATCGCGAGGGCGTTCTCGCCGTCAAGAAGGGGCAATTCCAAAAAGCTGAGGAGCTCTTCTACAAGGCCTACCTGTACGACCCGACCGATCCCTTTACGCTCAACAATCTAGGCTTCGTCTCAGAGCAGCAAGGCTTGCTTGACCGGGCCCACAAGTTCTATGAGCTTTCAGCCCAGCAGAGTTGCACCGCAGAAATCGCTCTCAGCAGTTCGAAAGAGCTGGAGAAGAAACCGATGCGCGCCGCTCTCGAGGGAATGGAAGACACGCCCATGCGAATCAATCGCATGAATGTCGAGGCGATGCGCTTGCTGTCGGAGGATCGCCCCTATGACTCGGCCGTCCTTCTCGAGAAGGCCCTAAGCCTTGATCCGCACAATCCCTTCACACTGAACAATCTCGGCGTGGCTCATGAAGCAACTGGCGACTATCAAGGCGCCTTGAACGACTACAACGCCGCGGCGGCATTGCACTCTTCTGAACCGGTGATGGTCACGCTCGATCGCACTTGGGCCCGCAAGCCCGTAAGCGAAATGGCTGAAGCCAGCGCCAGGCGCCTGCAGAAGGAACTTCGCGGGATCAACATGACTCAAGCGCAGGCGGCCATGCTCAATATGCGCGGAGTTCGCGCTGCCAATCAGAACGACTGGTCATCCGCAAAACAGGACTTCCTTCGCGCGTATCAACTTGATCCTGCGGATGCCTTCTCGCTGAACAATCGCGGATACATTGCAGAAAGAGAAGGCGATCTCGAAAGCGCTCAGTTCTTCTATCAAAAAGCGCGCGGAGCCGACGACGCAAACGCTAAAGTCGGTTCGGCAACCGCTCAGCTCGCGGAAGGGGAAGCCCTCTCGACTGTTGCAACTGAAAGCGATCGAAAAGTCGACGGCGCGCTGGATGCGTTTAGCCGTGAACGCCACCGCGAAACAGGTCCGGTGGAATTGACGCCGCGCGGCGCAGGGGTAGAAAGCGCTCCAAAGACTCCGGCGTCTGGTCAGCCCCATGCGCAGCCTTCGCCAAACACAGTTCCCCCTTCGACCCAGAAGTTGCCTCAATAGCCATAGGACAGGCCACTATGCCCAGCACAGAAACGTCGCACCCGTCGCACAAATCGCTTCAGCTTCTTTCTCGTCTCGTGTTGCCCTCGCAAAACGGCGCTCTCTCGGCCGCTTTTCAACAAGAAGATCTGAAAGCTGAACTCCTCATTCTCAGCCGGGCTGAGTTTGACGACCTCGTCGCGCTTGCCAATTCCAACCATGTGATCGTGCGCGGATTGGAGGCGTATCTAGATCTCATCTCGGGCGAAAATGCACCCCTGCACCGTGAGTGGGCTGAGACGGCATTGAACCAGGAACGCGCGCGCATCACCAACGCAGTCGAATTCCTTCATCGCATCTGCGACGCATTTGAGCAGCAGGGGCACAGGGTAGCGGTCATTAAATCTCTTGACCATTGGCCCGATCTGGGCAGCGATCTTGACCTTTTCACCAACGCGAGCGCCCAGGACGTCATCGATCGAATGAAGACCTCGTTTGGCGCAACAATCGCATCTCGCAGTTGGGGTGACCGCCTCGCGCGCAAGTGGAATTTCATGATCCCTGAATTGCCGGAGGCAGTGGAGATTCACGTCGGCAGACTCGGGCAAACAGGCGAACAGGTCGCCATCGCAGAATCCCTTATGGCGCGCGCACGATGGATTGCCGTTGGTCAGCAATCTTTCAGGACAGCCTCGCCTGCAGACCGGCTTATGATCTCCACTCTGCAGCGTATGTACCGGCACTTCTACTTCCGCCTCTGCGACATTGTCGACAGCGCCGCGCTCGCTGACTCCGGCGTCGTCGACTACGAAAATCTTCGCGCCGTCGCATCAACAGCCGGCATCTGGGAAGGCGTGGCAACTTACCTTCGCATCGTTTCGGATTATGCGGAGTGCTATCGGGGTATTGGTCTGGACTTGCCTGCCTTCGTGCTGAACAGCGCACGATTCGGAGGCGAGCAGGTTTACTACGCCAGGAGCTTCGTGCGCATTCCCATCATGCCTCAGTCCGCGAGACTCTATGGAGCTCAACTCGCAGGGATTCTGGGGCGCGGCGAGCTTCACAACGGGGCGCGCCTTTCTCTCCTGCCGTGGCTCGCAACAGCTGCCGTTGTGGGTCAAAGATTAACCGGAAGTGACAAAGGAATCTGGTAGAACAAGCGTTCGTTCGGGCCCGGACACTGGCTCAAATTGATGTACTGAATTAAACAAATAACCTTGGTTGAAATGAGAGAGGGGGATGCCGGCCGTCATTTCCGGCAAGATCCTATGGGCTACTTCACATCGAAGACCTCACCATCCATCGCGCGAGGAAGCGACGCGATTCGGTCGAATGTAGAACGTGGCGGTCAAACTGAAGCGAGGTTCTACACTCGCTCTTCGCTTGCCTTGGAATCAGAAGAACTAGAGACGGAGCTTCCACCTAAGCCACAGGTGCCTCATCTGGTGCGGCCCCCTGCGGTTCCGGTATCGCTTTCCTTTCAAGGACTCGATACGCTCACTGCCCAGAAGGATAAGACGTCGAACTTCGTCTCCTTCGTCGTTCACGTCTTTGTCATCACGGCTCTACTTTGGCTAGGCTTCAAAGCTCCTAAGGCCATCGTCCAACCGCAGACAGCTCTTACTCATCTCGACTTCACGCTCTATGCTCCACCTCCTCCGCCTAAAGTGATGCCGGTTGCCAAAGCCGCGGGCGGCGGCGGTGGCGGTGGTGCACATGAGGTAGTCCCGCCCACAAAGGGCGATCCTCCGAAGGTCGCCAAGGTACAGATGCTCCCTCCGCAGCTCGCCCGACTCGATCGCCCAAAACTCGCGGTCGAGCCCACGATGCAGGTGCAGATCCCGGATAGCAATCCGTCTATGCACTTGGGAGCCCCGGATTCACCCCAAATCGTTCTTGCCTCGCAAGGTCCCGGCAGCGGCTCCGGATTCGGTCACGGGCTGGGCGGCGGTCTTGGCCTCGGCCACGGCACAGGCGCTGGTCCGGGTAGTGGCGGCGGCTACGGCGGCGGACTGATGAGCGTGGGCGGTGGCGTCAGCGCGCCGCAAGTGGTCCACTCCGTGCAGCCCGAATTCACTGAAGAAGCGCGCCAGGCCAATCATGAAGGCACCGTCGCAATCCAACTCATTGTCGACCAGCAGGGAAACCCGCAAAACGTTCACGTGGTACGTTCCCTAGGAATGGGCCTTGACCAGAAAGCAATCGCGGCTGTGCGTCAGTACCGGTTTAGACCAGCCATGTACCAGGGACATCCCGTCTCGGTGCAGATGGTGATCGAAGTGGATTTCCACCTCCATTGATTTCGCCCCTCTTCCCGCTATCCGCCATCATCGCGCAACTTGAGGGACCTTCTCGGTCCCTCGGTTTTTTGCAGACCGCCGTATACAAACCCGGCAGTACGGAAACGAATTTGCAGCCCACGCCACTCGCTCGCGCTGAAATGCGCATCTAAACCATTGAAGCAATCTAGTGCCTTCGTATGCTCGTAAGCTCTGCTTTAAGCTCGCGTAGTCTCCAACGAACAGCTCTCGTGCTGCTCTCGTTATGCGTCTGGTCTGCACAGCAATCGCGAGCGCAAAGCAGTGCTCCCGCGCCGCTGCAGCAATCCCCTTCGGTCTCGGCTCAGGTAAACGATCCAACCCGTCCTGAGGTTCAGCCGCGCCTCGACGTCGATCGCGACCCAATTCCCTCCCCCGACCCAGAGCCCCTGCCCACTACAGCAAACGCCCCCTCAACTTCAGGCGGTGCCCGCCCGGGCGATGTCCAAAAAGGGCGGGACGGCATGTACACGCTGCATACAAATGTCGACGAAGTTCTTCTGAACTGCTCAGTCATTGACGAAAAGGGCCGCACCGTCAACGATCTGAAGCAGAGCGACTTTCGGGTCTGGGAAGATGGCGTCCCGCAAACAATCAACTCCGTCCTTCATCAAGATTTGCCCGTGTCCATGGGCATTCTGATCGATAACTCGGGATCTATGCGCGACAAGCGCTCGGCCGTCAACATCGCGGCACTCAAGCTGCTCAAAGCATCAAACCCAAGCGACAAAGCATTCATCGTCAATTTTTCTGAACGCGCTTTTCTGGATCAGGGATTCACTTCGGATCTGGTCGCTCTCAATCGCGGGCTCACGCGCTACGACTCCCACGGAACCACAGCGATGTACGATGCCGTTGCTGCCTCCGCAGACGAGCTCGTGAAGCACGCGAGCGAGCGCAAGCAGGCGCTCCTCATCATCACCGATGGAGCAGACAACGCCTCGCGCCTCACTCTCGCCGCAGCCGTTCGCCGCGTGCAGAATCTCGGCGGACCCGTCGTCTACACCATCGGCCTGCTCTTCGATGCCGATCCGCACGAAGCTGAACAAGCGCGCCATGCCCTCGAAAGCCTCTCCGGAGATACCGGGGGCATCGCTTACTTTCCTACATCCCTCGCCGATCTCGATTCCATCGCCGAGCAGGTGGCCTACGACATCCGCAACCAGTACGTAGTGGACTATCGCTCCACCAAGCCAACCAAGCTAGGCGGCTATCGCACTGTACATGTCGAGGCCAAATCGCCAGGTCGCGGCAAGCTGACCGTCCGCACGAAGAAGGGCTACTTCGCCGCGCCGCCGGAACAACCCACGCAGGTCAGTGAGACAGTCAAGCAATAGCAACCGTCACGCCTCACCTGGATCGACAAAGAGAAACTTCCACGACGTATCCAGATAGAGCCAGCGCTGCGTGCTGAACCAGCTCGTCGGCAATGCCGGAACATGCAGAAGCGTGTGCCCCCCGGTGCACATCAGTTCCGTGCCGTTCCAGGCAAGAAAGGTTCTTCCCGCCAGCCCAACATGCGCTGGATGCGTGACACGCCGCAGGCACACCGGACACCGCTGCCGCTGGTCCAGCAGGATCCATCGCATTCCGAATAGGCACATCGAAAACGAGGAGAGCAGTTGTACGTACTGCGCCGTCAGCGAGTAGGTCGTCGCGTGCCAATATGCCAGGTCCATGGAACCGTAATAGACAATCGGCAAGAGCAACGCAACTTTGGATCCAAAAAATGTCCATCGACTGAGCCGGTTTGTCCACGAAGGGCGATGCGAACAAAAATTGCTTTCACCTAGCGAGACAGATGTGATCGCAGGCAGCGCAAGAAACGCTAACAGAATCGAGAATTGAAACAGACCCCACGGTCCCTGCGTGCGATCGGCACACGAAACACCGTAAAAATCCTCTTCCTCATCCTCCGCGTTCCAGCTCGTAATCGGGACACGCGCCGAAGACATCTCGGCCTTTCCTAGCGCTGTTAAATGCGCCAGCACATACCCAATCCCCTTGTTCGAGGAATCCGGTTCGAGCACCCACGCATCCATATTGCCGGGCAATCTCCACTCCCCCGCAGGGACTACGCCAACGACTTCAACGCTCTGATGATTCACCTCGACCACTTGGCCGATCGCGTCGCGCCTTCCCCCGAAAATGCGTCGCCAGGCTCGCTCGCTCAGGACAATGCCCGTCTTCCCTGCCAACGCATCAGAAGTCATCATAGGGAGTCCGAGCAGCCAAAACAGGTTCATGCTCGCATGTGCAACCCGCCACGAGCGGCTCTCCAAGCCTCGTGCTGCAACCCGGTCGTGCGCAATCCTGTAAAAAGCAAATCCATCAAAATAGCGCTGCTTCCCCGCCTTCCATCCCCGATACCGCTCCGCCGAGATAGTGGCCAGTGAAGCATCGCTCGCAAATCCGTTCTGAATCATGATCAAGTCCGGATTGATTCGATATTGCGATGGATGCGTCTCGGCCTGGACGCCCGGCAGCAGCCGGGAAAGTCCATAACTCACAGCGAGAATCGCCGCAAAAACTAGAACGCACTGGAAGGCCGAACCTGAGAAGGCACCGTGCCCTGCGCCCCGGTCAGTGTCAAGACGCCTCAGGCACCACGCATCCTGAAATGCTCCCAGGCAGAACTGAAACATCTTCTGCTCTTCTCGCGACCGCGCGTCGATCGGAGCCCGCGCCTCTGTGAACCGCACATGCCAAAGCTCCGCGCGCCATTCCCGCAGCCACTCGATGCGTCCTCGTCGGGGCACCAGCAGAGACGCCGCACCCAACAATCCATTTTGGAGAGAATGCGCGATTGCCGCCTGAACCTTCATACGCGCTTAACCTCCTCGGCCGGAATCATTCTCTCGAGCAGCGGATAACGCTTCCGCGACGCCTCAAGCGTGGTTCTCCCCGCAGCCGTGAGCTTGTAGTATTTCCGCGCCGGCCGTTGCTCGGCATCCGCGATCGATTGCCGCTCCCATTGCGACCGGATGAGATCGTCACGCTCGAGCCTGCGCATCGCCGGATAAACCGTCCCGCTGGGCAGGCCCGTCATCTCCATGATGCTGAAGCCATACACGAAGCCGGCATTGATCGCCTGCAAAATTAACGCCGCCGTGTGAGAAAGCTTTGCCTCTGCAGCCATGCGCGCATTCTACCTATGTAGCAATCTACTTGACAATCATTATGCTGAATGCTACATAGGGGTGAACGGCATGGAGAATCGCTTCCACTTTTTGGTATTACTCGCTGTGCTCGTGAGCATTCCGCACGGTTGCGGCTGTTCCCGCGTCGAATGGGAGATTGCGTGGAACCGCGACGGCTGGTCTTGCTGGGAGATGAGGATCGAAAACTCTGCGCCAGGCCAACCGTTTTTTGGGGTTCGCGGCGCTTTCGGGCCCGATCCTCAGGGCACAACCGGCAACGCGGCCGCCGGCGCTCGCTGCAAGGTCCGAGGGTTCGCCGTCTCTTTGTTTTTCGGCGTCGATCGCACCCCCTCCCAGCGTTTCGATCTCGCTCTGGACGGCTTTTGTTTGGGTTGGAGGCACGGCCATGCTTGAGGTGCAAAACATCTTTAAGAGCTACCGAGGGGTTGCAGCCGTCATCGACGTCAACTTCAAGGTTGCGCCGGGTGAGATCGTGGGCCTCCTCGGACCAAACGGCGCCGGCAAATCGACAACCATCAAGATCGTCACTGGCCTTCTTCGGCCAAACCACGGCCGCATACTCTACAGGGGCCACGACGTAAGCAGCGACATGGTCGCATTCAGAGGCCTCTTCGGCTACGTCCCTGAAGATGCCCAGCTCTACACGTATATGTCGGGCCTCGAATATTTGCAGCTTGTGGGGCGCCTGCGGGGGCTCGGCGAGCCCCTGATCGAGGCCAAAGCTGAACACCTGTTGAAGCTTCTGCAACTCGACTCGTGGCGCCACACGCCGATCTCCGCGTACTCGAAAGGAATGCGCCAGCGTGTTCTGTTGGCGGCAGCTTTACTTCACGACCCGGAACTGCTGATCTTCGACGAACCTCTCTCGGGCCTCGATGTGGTTTCGGCCCGCCTGCTCAAAGACTTGCTGGAAATACTGGCGGATCAGGGCAAAGCAATCATCTATATATCTCACGTACTCGAAGTTGTTGAGCAAATCTGCCACCGAGTGGTCGTGATCGCCAAAGGGAGGATCGTTGCCGACGCGTCTCCGGGGGAACTCACAAAGTTGATGCATCTTCCAAATCTGGAGAAGGTTTTCAGCCAGCTTGTCGAACAACAGGATACTCAGGCGATAGCGAAGGAAATCGTCGAGGTGATGAGGATCGAGCGTGTTTGATTTTCTTCTGGAAGGCTTTTCTTTCCGACGAACACCAGCGGTCCTGACAGTGAGCGAACTGGCCGCAATGGGCCCGGTGCGCGAACCGGAGAGGAGCCAGGTATCGCGCCTCATGCGGCATTTCCTTGAACGCTTCATGAATCACGAAACCGCTTCTTCTGATGGAGACGCCAAGACCCTGCTGGTGCAGATCGCCTGCGCGGCCGGCCTCCCAGGTTTCATCGTTGCCTTGTACCTGGACCCGGTTTATCACCGTTCCACTCCGCCGCCCTATTGGCTGCAGGTAAATCATCATCTCTTCTTCGTGCTCTATTCGTTCGTGGCGATGGGCATTGCGATGGTTTTTGAGTGGGATCTGTTCTTTCCTGACTTGCTTGACGTCCAAATACTCAAGACACTCCCTGTAAAAGACCGCAACGTCTTCTTCGGCCGTGTGGCAGCAATCGCAGTGCTTGTAGCTGCGTTTTTATTCGACTCCAATTTTCTTGCGCCAACTATCATGCACATCACGATGAACCCTCCGCACCCCGGCATATTCACAAGGGGGCATCTGCTCGGCGTCTTTCTCAGTGGATTGTTTTCCGCAGCCTTTACATTGGCGCTGCAGGGCACGATGCTTTCGCTTCTTGGGGAGCGCTTATTTCGGAGGCTCTCGCTGCTCCTGCAAGGGTTGCTGATCGCCACCTTTGTGATGATGCTTCTTTTGCTTCCGACGTTCTCCGGGCTCCTGCCTGCAATTCTTCAATCAGGCAGTCCCTATGCGTTATACTTCCCGCCCTTCTGGTTTCTCGGGATCTACCAGTGCGCTATCGAAGGAGCGAGCGTGCCACCCATCTTCACGACATTGGCTCGAATTGGTCTGGGCGCTACCGGAGCAGCCATCGGCCTGACGATGCTCACCTATCCAATCGCATATATGCGAAGGGTGCAGCAGGTGATTGAGGGGCCGGGGAAGCAGCGCATCGGCAAGGGCATCGCAAACGAGATAACGCGACACCTTCGCAATGTATACGGTCGGGCAATCGTGCGCAGCCCATTGCGGCGTGCCATCTACTCCTTCATCTCGCAGACCTTGTTTCGCCAACCGAGGTATCGAATCTATCTGGTGCTCTATTGCGGCATTGGGCTTTCGCTTGTCGCCTCCCATCTCCTCACTTTTAAAGTCATACAGCAACGAGTCTCCATTGGCGCTTCCGCAGCTGGCGTCCACACCGCAATTGCGATCATCGCTTTCTGGACAATTGCAGGACTGCGCGTCGCGCTTGGATCCTCTGGAAATCGAACTGGAAGCTGGGTCTTCAATGTACTGCTCGGAAGGCCACCAGCGGTTTCTCAGGCAATCGAGCTGTCTCAATCCGTCCGGACCTGGGTAGTCACATGGGGATTCTCCGCCACGGCGTGTGCGGTTCTTTTGCTTCAGCCATTCGCTCCTTCCGAGCTGCGAACCTTGCCCTCCATCATGGCGCAATTGTTTGTAGCCTTTGCGCACAACCTGATGCTCACGGATATTCTCTTCCTCAATTTCACGGCTATTGCTTTTACCGGCGAGCGGCCGAGGGAGAAACCGGATCTCGCTTTTACTGTTCTCAAATTCCTCATTCTCTTTCCACTTGTCGTGGCGGCTGCCGCCGGCACGCTGAAAATCGTCGAGAGAGGATTTTTTCATGCGTGTGTAGTGGCGGCCTTCGTTGCGACTACGCATACCATTCTGCAGAGAATTCATCGCTCCGTATTGCAGAGCCACAGCGCATGTCCGGCTCTCGAAGACGACGAAGAAGACTTCCCCATCAAGCTGGGCCTGCGCTACTGAGCCGCGTCCACGCATCGCGCCGCACCGGAATACACAACGAACCGCCGCTCCCGCAGAAATCCGATCAGCGTTTGGCCAAACTCGCGCGCCAGCCGCACCGCCAGGCTCGACGGTGCCGACACCGATGCCACCACCGGAATTCCCACCGTCAGCGCCTTCTGCACGATTTCAAAGCCGCCGCGCCCGCTCACCATCAGCACGTGGTCCGATAACGGCAACATCCCCTCGAGCAGCGCCCATCCCGCAATCTTGTCCACCGCGTTGTGCCTTCCGATGTCTTCACGCACGGCTAGCAATTCGCCTGAGGCGCGAAAGAGCGCAGCGGCATGCAGGCCGCCGGTTCGGCCAAATATCTGCTGGTCCGCGCGCAGCCGTGCCGGCAACCCGCAAAGCATCTCCGGATCAACCCGCACCTCTTCCTTTGGTCGCGTCAGTCCCCGTACCCGAATCGCCTCGATCGAGGCCTTGCCGCAAACCCCGCAACTCGAACCCGCATAAAAATTCCGCTGTACGCGCTCGAGTTCGAATTCCGCATCGTGAAGATCGACTTCCACAACATTCAGCTTCGTGCTCGTGCCTGAGGCGCTCTCGCGTAACGCGCCCAGTTGCTCCGGAGAATCAATCAAACCCTCCGTCCAGAGAAACCCTGCAGCAAGCTCCCGGTCGTGACCGGGCGTCCGCATCGTCACCGTGAGCGCCCTCCTGCCGATCCGAATCTCGAGCGGCTCTTCAGTCGCCAGAGAATCCTCCACGGTCCGGGACTGGCCGGCATTCCACTCCGTCACCTGTGTCAGTTCGATACTTGGCTGCGGTGCGCGCATCATTGCGCCATTTCCTATTGGACTCATTTCTTATGCGATGCGCCGTGTCGGGCTCCCGCCGCCTGCGTCTCGCATTTCGGACTACTCGATTTTTCTCAGCCCAGCGCTCGGTGTTAAGCTCGTCTCGTGCAGTTGTAGTTGCGGCTTCCTCAAGATCACCAACCGATCAATGCGTCCGGCTGGACACACATACCCATCCATCCGTACGAATCCGTGGCAGGCGTCCCTGCTTCGCCATCGCACCGTCCTCCTCCTGGGCCGGCGCCGAGCGCGAACTCCCGATCGGTTTGAACCGTCGCCGCCATGCGCGTAAGGATCGCGATCGTGATTTCTTCTCTAGCATCCGCGTTCAGCCTCCACTCGATCCTGCGTTCTTGGAGCGGCAACGCCAGTCATGTATTGCCACTCATCCAGCGTGCCTCGCGTTCTCTTTTGACCGTTGCCTTCGATCAGTCGCCGACCTCGCTTTTCGCGCCGGCCGCAACCCCGGCGCACTCCATCTTCGATCTTTCTCTGCTCGTACTCGCAATCTGCGGCGGCATCTTTCTTGTTGTCGGTGGACTGTTGCTCTACACCCTCATCCGCTTTCGGCACCGCCGCGGCTACACGCAGCGCGAACCGGCCCAGATCTACGGCAGCACGCAGGTGGAGCTCTCGTGGACCGTGCTGCCCATCATCATCATCGTGGTTCTTTTTCTTGCCACTGCCCGCGTCATCTTCATTAACCAGGCCGCGGCCAAGCCATCCAATGCACTCGACGTCGTTGTCATCGGTCATCAGTATTGGTGGGAGTACCGCTACCCCAAGCTGGGCGTCGTTACCGCGAACGAACTCCATGTACCCGTCAGCGACGCCGCGCATCCCACTCCGACCTACCTCACCATGTCCTCGGCCGACACCGACCATAGCTTCTGGGTCCCGCGACTCGCCGGCAAAATGGATGTGATTCCGAACAAGATCAACACCATGTGGATTGACCCGGAAAAAGCAGGCCTCTATCTCGGCCAATGTGCGCAATACTGCGGCACACAGCACGCCAAAATGCTCATCCGCGTCTACGCAGATACGCCATCGGCCTTTGCCGCCTGGGTCGCGCAGCAACAAAAAGACGCCGCGCAAGATGTCGCGGCTGCCAACGGGCGCGCCGTTTTTGAATCGAATGCTTGTGTCAATTGCCATACCATCTCCGGCACCGCGGCCAGGGGTACCTTCGGCCCAAACCTCTCGCATCTCGCGAGTCGCGCCACCATCGCCTCCGGCTCTGTGCCCAATACGCCTGACAATCTACGTGCTTTCATCGACGATCCCGCTCACTTTAAGCCGGGCGCCCTGATGCCCGCAATGCATCTCAACGAAAAAGATCTCAACGCTGTTACGCAATACCTCAACACTCTTCACTGAGACGGCGAAAGAGGAACCATGGCGACGCAAACCCAAGTCACGGTCAATCCAGCGCTCAAACCCGGCTGGCTCTCGTACGTACAAGACTGGGTCACCACGGTCGATCACAAAAAGATCGGCCTCATGTACATCGGGTATGCGCTTGTCTTCCTCATCGTCGCGGGCGTCGAAGCCCTTTTGATGCGCATCCAGCTCTTCGTTCCCAACAACACCTTCGTTTCGCCGCAAACTTTTAACCGGCTGTTCACGATGCACGGCACCACGATGGTTTTCTTCGTGGGCATGCCCATCCTCTTCGGTTTCGGCAATTATCTTGTCCCGCTCATGATCGGCGCGCGCGACATGGCCTTTCCCCGCCTCAACGCGTTCAGCTTCTGGATCTCCGCTTTCGGTGGCCTTCTGCTCTACTTCAGCTACTTTGCCGGCAGCGGACTCTATGGCGCCGGTACCGCACCCGATGTCGGCTGGTGGGCCTACGCGCCTCTCACCGCGCGCGTCTTCTCGCCTGGCCATAGCACCGATTACTGGACCCTCAGTATCTTCCTCAGCGGTATTGGCACCATCGGCACTGCCCTCAACATCGTTGCCACCACGCTGTGCATGCGCTGTCCCGGCATGAAGCTCGGCCGCATGCCTCTTCTCGTCTGGCTCTACCTGGTCACCAGCTGCTTGATCTTCGTCACCATCAGTCCGCTCACCGCTGCGCAAATCATGCTCTGCATCGATCGCTATCTCGGCGGCCATTTCTTCGATACGCAGGCGGGCGGCTCGGCTGTCCTCTGGATGCACTTTTTCTGGATCTTCGGCCATCCCGAGGTCTACGTGCTCGTCCTGCCTGCGTTCGCCTTCGCCAACGAGATATTTCCCGTCTTTTCCCGCAAGGCGATCTTCGGCTACCCAGCCATGGTCGCAGCTACGGTCGGCATCGGCTTTATCAGCCTCAGCGTGTGGGCACACCACATGTTCACTGTCGGACTCGGCCCCGGCGCGAACGCCTTCTTCACTTTTTCAACGATGGTTATCGCGGTGCCCACCGGAATCAAAATCTTCAACTGGGTCGCAACCCTCTGGGGCGGCAACATCCACTTCACGACGTCGATGAAGTTCGCCGTCGCCTTCCTGTTCCAATTCCTCATCGCCGGACTTACCGGCATTATCCTCTCGGTCTCACCGTTCGATTGGCAGCTGGGCCATTCTTACTTCGTCGTTGCTCATTTTCACTACGTCCTGGTCGGCGCCATCCTCTTCATGATCTTCTCGGCCTTTTACTACTGGTATCCAAAAATGTCGGGCCGCATGCTGTCTGACAAGCTCGGCTCATGGCATTTCTGGCTTTTCCTCATCGGATTCCATCTCACTTTCGACTTCATGCATATCCCCGGCCTCGAAGGCATGCCCCGCCGCATTTACACCTATGAGGCCGATCGCGGCTGGACCCTCATGAACATGATCGTCTCCAGTGGCGCAATCTTTCAGGCCGTGGCCGTGCTCCTCTTCGCGTGGAACCTCGTCATCTCCTACTTCAAAGGCGAAAAGGCCGGCCCCGATCCGTGGGATGCATGGACCCTCGAGTGGTCCACCTCTTCGCCTCCGCCCAGCTACAACTTCGCCACCATTCCCACCGTTGAGAGCCGCCGTCCGCTCTGGGATCGCAAACATCCGGAGGAACCCGATGCTTTCTACGAATAAGAGAGGAGATCGCGGATGAGCGCCACCGTAGCCCTCCCGCACGCGCCCGTCGAAGAGTGGAAGCAGCCGTCGCGCGGAATCGTCGGCATGGCCTGCCTCATCGTGGCCGAATCGGCAATCTTCATCATCTTTGTCGTCGCTTATCTCTTTTACATCGGCAAAAGCCTCACCGGGCCCACGCCCCGTGAGGTCCTCGACATCCCCTGGGTCGCCTCCATCTGCCTGCTCTCAAGCAGCATCACCGTGCATTTCGCGGTCCACGATCTCCGCGCCAACCGCGTGGCGCGCAGCGCCTGGTGGCTCGCCGGCACAGTGCTTCTCGGAAGCATTTTTCTCGGCGCAACGGCACTCGAGTGGTACGACCTCATCTATCACTACGGCCTCACCGTGCGCACAAATCTATTCGGAACAACTTTTTATTCGCTCGTTGGCCTGCATGCCTCGCACGTGATAGTCGGCCTGCTCATGCTCGGTCTTACTCTCATCTTCGCGCTCGCCGGTAAGCTCACGCAGCATCATGCCGAGCGGCTGGAAATCATCTCCATCTACTGGCACTTTGTCGACGCCGTCTGGGTCGTCGTCTTCACCGTCGTCTACATCGTCGGAAGGTAAATTGAACCTGCACTCGCGAAACTGAAACAAGCACGAACCCCATAAGCAAGAAATGGGTGCCCCTGGCACTTGGAGACCAGGGAAATCAAGGACATCAACGGCAAATTCGAGCAAGACTCTCCGTGCCCCATCCTTTCCGCTTTTTTCTGCGGAAAGGGTGGGAAGCCTCCCAACCCGAACCCGAGGAAGATATGGATCACGAGAACCGAATTCACATGCCCCTGCCCACCGCGATGCCTGTTGTCCTCGCGCTTGGCATCGCACTCGTGGTCACCGGAATGGTCACCAGTGCTTACGTCAGCCTGCTCGGCGTCGTGCTCTCCTTCTTCTCCGCCATCGGCTGGTTTCGCGCCGTGCTCCCCGTCGAGGCGCATGAATACGTAGCTGCTGAACCGGAGCCTACGCAATTCCCCAGCACACGCATCGCCATCGAACGCCTGCCGCTCAGTACCATGCACCGCAAAATTCTTCCCGTTGAGCGCTTTCAATTCACAACCGGGATCAAAGGCGGCATAGCCGGAGGCATCGCCATGCTGGTACCCGCCACCATCTTCAGTCTCCTCAAATACCACAGCCTCTGGTACGCCATGAACCTGCTCGCCGCGGGCGGATTCGTCTCATGGGCGGGTGAGAGCAACGAGTTCCTCGCCCAGTTCCACATGCAGGGCTTTCTCGCCGCTCTCGGCATTCACATCGTCTCTTCGCTTCTCGTCGGCCTTCTCTACGGCGCCATGCTTCCCATGTTTCCGCGCTGGCCAATCCTCACCGCCGGCTTTTTCGCTCCTCTTTTGTGGACCGGCCTTCTCGCCTCCGTCCTCAACGTCGTCAGCCCCATCCTGAATGAACGCATCGACTGGTTCTGGTTCGTTCCTTCGCAGATCGCCTTTGGCCTCGTCGCCGGATACGTCGTCAACCTTCAGGCCAAGGTCCGCACGCCTCAGTTCCAGGCCCTGCCATTCGCTGTGCGCGCAGGTCTCGAGGGCAGCATCGGAGATCGGGAGAACGAAATAGGGGAAGATAGGAAATGACGAGCCGCCCCCCCATCCACCGGACTCAAAGCCGATCGCCATTCGCCGCCGTCCTGCTCCTCTTCGCCGGCTGCGCGGCCATTTGCGTGACCGGTTGCGCGCATGCTCCCGGCGTTCCCACAGCAGCAGAAGACGTCTCCCGCCCCGACAAGCAACTCGACTTTCATGTGCTCTACAAGCAGAACTGCTCAGGCTGCCATGGAGAGAACGGCCGCGGCGGCGCGGCGATCCCGCTCAACAATCCCGCCTATCTCGCCATCGCGGGCGCTGACAATCTGCGCAGTGTTACAGCGAAGGGCATGACCGGCACGATGATGCCCGCCTTCGCCGCAACCTCCGGCGGCATGTTAACCGGGCAGCAAGTTGACGCGCTCGTCCAAGGCATGATCCACGAGTGGAGTCGCCCTGCTGAATTCGCAGGAACCGCGCTGCCGCCCTACGCCGCCACCGCGCCAGGCAAGCCCTCGGACGGACAAAAGGCCTACATCACAGCCTGCGCCCGATGCCATGGAACAGATGGCGCCGGGATCAAGGCAGCAAACTCCACAACCAAAGATGAGCAGAGCCCCGCACCGCACTCCATCGTCGACTCCTCGTATCTTGCCCTCGTCAACGATCAGAGTCTGCGCAGCATCGTCCTCGCTGGCCACCTCGACGACGACGCTCCCGACTGGCGCGGCTACATCCCCGGCCATCCACTCGCGCCGCAAGAGATTACCGACATCGTTGCCTGGCTCGCTGCACACCGCCAGCCTCTCTCAACCCCCAGCGCCGAAGCCAAACCCGGCGTCGCCGCGAAGGAGAAACAATGACCACCGAACACGAATCCGGAGCAGCAGCGCCCATCGAGCCTACGCACGCTCCCGCGCCGCACAGTCCTGATCGCTCCCGCCGCGCCTTTCTCTTCAAGTTATCCCTGCTCTTGAACGGAGCAGTCGGCGCGGTTCTCGCCGTGCCCATTCTCGGCTATCTCCTCGGACCCGCCTTCAAGCGCGACAAGGATTACAAGTCCTGGGTCGCCCTCGGACCGATGACCGATTTCCCCGAAGGCGAGACCCGTCTCGTCGACTACCGCAACCCCGTCACCACGGCAGCCGACGGAGAAACGGGAAACGTCCCCTGCTGGGTGCGCCACATCCAAGGCCAAAAATTTCAGGTCTTCGCCATCAACTGCGCGCATCTCAATTGCCCCGTTCGCTGGTTCCCGCAATCGCGCCTCTTCATGTGTCCCTGCCATGGCGGCGCATACTACGAAGACGGTTCGCGTGCCTCCGGTCCACCGGAGCGCGGCCTGTTCGAGTATCAATACTCCATTGTCGACGGCAAGCTGATGATTGATGCCGGCCAGATGCCCACGCTTTCCAATCGCGCCTGTACCCAGAAGCCGCTCATTCAAATCGAACCCACGTCATCCGACCAGAATCAGGAAAAAACATGGCCAGCCTGAAGCAGCGCGCATTCGAGACTTACGCATGGTTTGAGCGCCGCCTCGGACTCGAGAAGCCGCTCACCGAAGCCGCGGCGCATCCCACGCCCCCGCGCAGCGCAAGCTGGTGGTATGTCTTCGGCTCCGCGGCCACCGTGCTGTTCATGCTCCAGATCGTTACCGGCATTCTCCTCGCGCTCGTCTACACCCCATCTGCAGGAGAAGCCTGGTCCAGCCTTCAGTTCCTCAATCACCAGATCGCCCTCGGCTGGTTTCTTCGCGCCCTCCACGGCTGGGGCTCCGACTTCATGGTCGCCATCGTCCTTATCCACATGGTGCAGGTCTTCATGTTCGGCGCCTACAAATATCCGCGCGAGCTCACCTGGATCATCGGAGTCTTCCTTCTCCTCTTCACCCTCGGCATGGCCTTCACCGGCCAGGTCCTGCGCTTCGATCAGGATGCCTACTGGGGCCTGGGCATCGGCGCATCCATCATGAGCCGCGTTCCGTGGATCGGCGGCCAGCTCGTGCACATGATGCTGGGCGGACCCATCATCGCCGGACAAACCCTCTCCCGCTTCTTCGCGCTGCACGTCTTCGTCATTCCCGGCATCCTCATCGGCGCCGTCGCCGTGCATGTCTGGATGGTGCTTCACCTCGGCGTCAACGAGTGGCCCATGCCCGGCCGCGTCGTCAGCAAGGCCACCTACGATCGCGAGTACCACGAGCTCACCTCCACCACCGGCGTACCCTTCGTCCCCGACGCCGCATGGAAGGACGCTGTCTTCGCCGCGGCCATCCTGCTCGCGGTCATGGCCTGCGCCCTCTTCTTCGGCCCCTTCGGCCCCAGCGGACAACCCGATCCCACCATCATCCAGACCGCGCCCAAACCAGACTTCTTCTTTCTCTGGATCTATGCCGTTCTCGCCTATCTGCCTCCCGAGCTCGAGACACCCTTCCTCTTCATCGCACCCGTCGTCGTCATTGGCGCCATGCTCCTCCTTCCGCTCGTCGCAGGAGAAGGCGAGAAGCACTGGTCGCGCCGTCCCGTTGCCGTGCTGATGGTCTCCGTTATCGCCGTCACCCTCGGCGTGCTCACCCACCTCGGCACATTCACGCCTTGGAGCCCCATCATGGAAGCCTGGTCCGGCGATCCCACACCGACCGCTTACCTCAAGGGCCGCTCGCCCCTCGAACGCCAAGGCGCGCTCGTTCTCCAGAACAAGCAATGCCGCAATTGCCACGCGCTCGGCGGATCAGGCGGCATGCGTGGCCCCGCACTCGACGCCATTGCCGCCCGCATGACCGAGGACCAGATGATTCGCCAGGTGCTGCAAGGCGGAGGCAACATGCCCGCCTACGGCAACGCGCTCTCACCTGCGGAAACCCGCGCCCTTGTCGCCTTCCTCATGACTCTGCGCGGAGACAATCTATCCCCGGCCATCGACGCCTCGCACTCCCTCACGCGCGCTACGTCGTCCGTGATCCCTACTAGAAGGATCCCCTAGTCGATGGATGCCGCGATTCAATCCCTGCTTGACGATTGGTCGCTCCCGATCGGGCTCACCGCGGCCATCCTCATTACGGCAGCCCTCTACATCCGCGGTTGGTTCGCCCTGCGTAAAACCCGCCCTGCACAGTTCAACCTCGATCGCCTGCTCTCGTTTCTCGCCGGACTCGCCTGTCTCTGGATCTCCATCGGCTCGCCCCTCGACGAATTCGCCGACGCTCTCCTCAGCGCGCACATGATCGAGCACCTCATTCTCATGTCCGTTGTCCCGCCGCTCGTACTCCTCGGACTCCCCGTCGTCCCTTTGCTGAGAGGTCTTCCGCGCCCTCTCCGCATGTGGATTGCCGGTCCGCTTCTGCGCCTCCGCCCGCTGCGCTCCTTTGTCCATCAACTTGTGCGCCCCCGCGTCGCCTGGCTGCTTATGAACCTCTCCTTTCTCGGCTGGCACATCCCTGCCGCCTATGACTTCGCCCTCGAGCACGAAACCTGGCACGACATCGAGCACCTCTGCTTCCTCTCGACCTCCCTCCTCTTCTGGATGTGCATCGTACGGCCGTGGCCTTCCGCGCAGCGTCAGCACCGCTGGAGCATTCTGCTCTACCTCATCGGCGCCGACCTCGTGAACACCGCGCTTTCCGCCTTCCTAGCCTTCTGCAACAGACCCATCTACCCCTACTACACGCAGCACGCCAACCCGTTCCAAATCGATCCAACCTCCGACCAGACTCTCGGCGCAGTCCTCATGTGGGTCTTCGGATCGCTCGCCTTCCTCATCCCCGCCGCCCTCATCGCCTTTTCCCTGCTCCAACCCACCCATAAGCGCACAAGCATCCCCGCTGTCTCCACCCGCGCCTGACTCTCGGCGTTTTACTGCTCCCTTATTTGGCTTGACCGCACGCCAGACACTGTCCGTTTCAGCACACCCCTGATCGCTTCCGCACAGTCGTTCGGGCACTCGTTCCCTATCCACATGGGGAGGAAGGCACAACGAGAAGCCCTACACCGCGATTGGCATCGCCGAAACCCGCCCTGTGGCTTGCAGAGGCCGTTTGGTTTCTTTCCTGCGCGTCGCTCGACGCACCGCTCCTTTGGCAGGAAATGTGCACCATCCCCATGCGACACCGGTTCCAATCCAGTCACGGAGATCTCCCATGCTGCTGCGCTTAGTTCGCTTCCTGTGCATCGTCTCGCTTCTTACAGCCATCGCATTTGCTGCCACAGATCCTTTCGCCGGAAAATGGAAACTGAACCCCGCGAAGAGCAAGCTTAGCGACCAGATGGGGGTTGAGGCGGCCGGCCCGAACAGCTATACGTTTCACCTTTCCCCTACGGACCCAGAAACGATCGTCGCCGACGGTACGGACCAACCCGGTATCTTCGGCACCACGCTTGCCGTGACCGTCCTCGGCCCCAATCAATGGAGAGTGGTGCGGAAAAAGGGAGGTCAGATGCTCCTATCCGCCATCTGGGATCTCTCCGCCGACGGCAACACCCTCACCGACAATTTCACCGGATACCGTGCGGACGGCTCCAAAAACAACCTTCTTTACAAATACGCGCGCACTGCGGGCACCGCTGGTTTTGCGGGCACGTGGGAGAGCACCACCGAGGAAGTCCGCTCCTCCTTCGAAATGCAGGTCGAAACCTACGGCGACGGTGGCCTCTCTCTGATTAACCCAGCCCAGAAAACCACCAAAAGCATCCAGTTTGACGGCAAAGACTACGCAGCCAGTGGCCCAAATCTGCCTGCGGGCTACGTCACCTCAGGCCGTCGCTTGAGCAATCTCGCGGTCGAATTGACCGACAAGATCGACGGGAAAACCTTGGACACGCAGGAAGTCGAGGTTGCTCCCGACGGCAAGACCCTCACGATCACCACGCATCTTACCGGCCTATCTAAACCCAATATCCAGGTCTTTGATCGGGAATAAAGGGATTGGCTGATGCTTCAATAGCCGAACAAAAATTGGGCTCGGGTAGCAACTAATCCATTAGTTGTGCGTCTATACCGCTTGTAGGGGCAATGCAGAGTTCGCAGTTGCTCTCAGAATCAACAACTTACATGCCGCCAAGAAAATCCAATACGCTGACCGAGGCTGAGCTCCGGCTCATGAAGATCCTCTGGCGCCGCGGCGAGTCCGCCGTCACCGACCTGGTCGCCGACCTGCCGGAAGGCGAAGCATTGGCCTACAACTCCGTTCTCACCACCATCCGCATCCTCGAGCAAAAGGGCTACGTCGAGCACCGGCAGGAAGGCCGCGCCTTCGTCTATCGCCCTTCGATCGCCGAACACGAGGCGAGCCGCTCCGAAGTGCGCCATGTTCTCAATCGTTTCTTCGGCAACTCACGCGAGCGCCTGCTGCTGTCTCTGCTCGGCGACCAGGACATCGCACCCGGTGAACTGCAGCGGCTCAAAGACGCAATTGCACAAGCGGCCCCCGACGCTACACCGAAGATCGACATCAAAGAAAGAGAGGAGGCCTAGAACATGTCCCTCCATCTCTTCTCTGAATCATTCGCCAACTTTGCCCGCATCGCCGCGCCCATCGCCGTTGCGGGCCTCTGGCAAGGCCTCGCAGTTTTCGCAGGACTCGCTCTCTGCCTCAAAGTCGCACCGCGCATCGCGGCCGCTCAGCGCTTCATCCTCTGGGCCGCCGCATTTGCTACGCTCGCTGCGCTTCCCCTCGCCGGCCTGGCTCTCAACAGCATCCGCAACTCCGCCCGAGGCTCCGATCTCTCTGCGGCTTCACCCCACGCTTGGCTTCAACTCGACGCCCGCTGGACCTTCGTCGTCGCTGGCCTGTGGCTCGCAGCATCCTTGATCCGCGCCACCGATCTGGCAATCAGCTCGCTCCGCCTCCGCCGTCTGTGGCGCACTGCTGCCCCGGTCGACTTCCCGACTTCCTCCCACACCACACGCGCATTTGAAGTCTGCTCAACGAAATTCCTTGATCGACCCAGCGTGATCGGCTTTTCGGCGCCGCGCATTCTTATTCCCGATTGGCTCCTCCCCCGGCTCACGCCCGGCGAACTGAATCAGATCGTGCTCCACGAAGCCACGCACCTCGGCCGCCGCGACGATTGGACCAATCTCTTCCAAAAACTTTGCCTGGTTCTCTTCCCTTTGAACCCCGCCCTCTGGGGCATCGAGCGCCGCCTGGCGAAAGAACGCGAGATGGCCTGCGACGAAGCCGTCGTCCGCATTACACAGGCTCCTCGCGCCTACGCCGCCTGCCTCGCCAGCCTCGCCGAGCGCGGGCTTGAGCGCCGTAAAGAAGCCCTCTCCCTCGGCGCTTGGCAGCACCGGTCTGAACTCGTCCACCGCGTGCAAAGCATCCTCCACCGCAATCGACTGATGCACCCGATCGCCGCGCGGGTTTTGCTCGGCGCGCTCGCCTGCGGGCTGTTTGGAGTCACAGCGGAGCTGGCGCGCTGCCCGCAACTGATTGCCTTTGCGCCTTCCGAACCCGTCCAGAACTTCGCGCAATCTTCCCAGCTCGGCGATGCCGCCTATCCGGTCAACGCACGCCCCGCAAAACTCCCGGCAGGCTTCCGTGCGGTGCAAGCGAGAGCAGAAATGCAGTCCACTCCCGTTGTGAACAACGCGGGAAATCGGGCTCGTACAAATCTGAAGACAGCCGCAGTTGGAGAGTTGCGCGCTTCTTCCGAGCCCGCTACTTCTACTTCGAGACTTCCCGCTCAGCGGCCTGTTTCGGTCAGTCAGCCGGTTCTAGCCGGCCAGCCTGCGAACCGACTGCAATCCAGCGAACAGCAATGGATCGTCTTCACCGCGTGGGAGCAGGTCGAGACCACCGGCACTCCGGCTAAAGCACCAGCCCCAAAAGGAACCTCCTTCGCTGAAAAGACCGGAACGACTGCCGATTACGATACCGGGACCTCATCGGCAGATGCTTCTGGCGACCCCGATTCGAAAGCAACCACCACGAGCCGCATGCGCGTCACGCAGCTCATCTTCAAAGTTGTTCCAGCAGGCGCGAGATCTTCGCATGCCACAGCCATCCCCATCGGCGATGGCTGGCTCGTAATCCAACTCTAAGAACCGAACACTCAAGGGAGAATTGACATGTCCGCATCAACTAATTCATTAAGAGATAAGGCTCGCCGATTCGCGGTGCCCAGCCTCGGGGTCGCAGCCGTTGGGCTGCTCAGCCTATCCTTCTTCACTCACAACCCCGTTCACGCAGCCGCCATAGCTCCGGCAGCGCCCCTCGACGATTCAAACGTCACATCGCTCGTCTCGCTCGACAACGCGGTTGAAGCCGTTGCCGCGCGCGTCACCCCCGCGGTGGTCAATGTCTCGGTCACTTCGCGGCCGCACGGCGACGACAACGACCAAAGCCAGGGTCAGAGCAACGGCCTGCAGAATCTGCCCCCCGAGTTCCGCCGCTTCTTCGGCTTTGGCGGCCAGGGACAGATGCAGGGCATGCCTCAGCAGCAGCAGGTCGAGCACGGCATCGGCAGCGGTGTCATCCTCTCACCTGATGGCTACATCCTCACCAACAACCATGTCGTCGACGGGTCGATGAAGATCAACGTCACCCTCGACGACCGCCGCATCTTCCCCGCCAAGCTCATCGGCGTCGACAAGCTTAACGACCTCGCCGTCATCAAAATCGACGCGCACAACCTACCCACCATCGCCTGGGGAGACTCAAATAAGCTGCACCCTGGCCAGACCGTGCTCGCTTTCGGCAGCCCCTTCGGCTACTTCCAGTTCTCCGTCACCCGCGGCATCGTCAGCGCACTCAACCGGCCAAACCCGTACACCGACGATCCTCGCAAACCCGGCGCCTTCATTCAGACCGACGCCGCCATCAATCCTGGCAACTCCGGCGGACCGCTAGTGAATGCACATGGAGAATTGATCGGAATCAACACCTTCATCATCACCGGCAACGGATCGTTCGCCGGCGCCGGCTTTGCGATTCCTGCGGAGATCGCTCGCTCCTCGGCTGAATCCATCATGAAAAGCGGCACCGTGCACCACGGCTATCTTGGAATCAGCATGAACGACGTGACGCCCGACAACGCCAGCTTCTTTAACCTGCCCGACGCCAGCGGCGCCATCGTCAGCCAGGTCACGCCCGATTCACCCGCAAGCCACGCCGGCCTCAAGAGCGGCGATGTCCTGCGCGATCTCAATGGCAAAAAAATCGTTAACGGCAGTGCGCTCCAAGTCGCCGTCAGCCAGATGTCTCCAGGCAACTCCATTAACCTCGGGATCCTTCGCGACGGAAAGCCCGAGACTCTCAAGGTCACGGTCGGCGAGTTCCACAAGGATGCTGAAGAAGCCTCGAACAACTCCCCCGATCAGCAGCACGGCAAACTCGGCCTCGCCGTAGCCAACCTCACGCCCGACCTTCGTTCGCAGTTCAACATTCCCGCGCAGGTCAAGGGCGCTGCTATTGAGAGCGTACGTCCAGCAAGCCCGGCCGATGACGCGGGTCTTGCTCCCGGCGACGTAGTTCTCGAAGTGAACCGGCATCCTGTCGAGAGCGCCGATAACTTCGTCAACCAGGTCCACTCCGTTCCTAACGGAAAGGACATTCTCCTCCTCGTCTGGTCGAGAGGTGGCACAACCTTCCGTGTGGTCCATCCCGACCAGTCCACCGAAAGCGGAATGTAGTTCGAACGTCGCGAACCTCACACCACCACGAAAATGGGTGCCCCTGGTCCCTAGCCTTTAGGGACCAGGGACTCTCAAATTGTTCCACGTGGAGCAATTGTGCTGGCCGTCACGCCAGTTTGTGTAGCATGCAGAAAATTGCGCTGTTTGTGATCGCGGAATGTGTCGTGCCTCTTGTTTGAAGGCGTAACTGGGGATAGAAGCGAGCTGCACCGAGATCTGCTTCTCCGTGTCAACAGAGGTGAGGAGAACTGCACAATTTCCGAGGCGTCCACGGGGAGGGGGTAGGGGGTATGTGAGCGGGTGGTACGGAACAGGGGAGATCACTGAGAGATTGGGACGTAGTCTCGCGGAGCGCTTCGAGGGGACGTTTGGGTTCGTGGTTTCCCACCCAGCTGCGCTTGGATGGGAAACCCAATTTCGGGCTGGTTGACGTACCGCTTTGGCCAGTCCTCTTGCAAATTCTCCAACCTGCTGCGAAGATAAAGGAGATGAAACTTCAGCCCTGTTGTCGCCTCTGTCTTCCGCCTCGCGCGCACAGGTGACCTGGGTTCTCCCCTCGTAATTCAAGGTTTCCGAAAGCCCGCGAGTTAGCTAACGCTATCGCGGGCTTTCCTTATTCACCGAAGAGGTCAAATGGATCAGGCTGTTCCCGTCAAAGAAACCAAGGCGCAACGCTCCGAGCGCCTTAAGCTCGCCAAGAACCCCTGGGAAGCGTTCGATGAAGTGCGCCAGTTCGCGCGAGAAGGCCGCTCCAGCGTTGTGCCCGATTGGGCCTCGCTCTACTTCAAATGGTGGGGCGTGTACACCCAGGGCGACGGTGTGGGCGCCACGGGTGGCAAGGGCGGCGAAGGCCTCGCCTCCGATTACTTCATGATGCGCATTGGCATTCCGAATGGAATTCTCAGCGCGCATCAGCTGCGCGTCATTGCCGGTCTCACGCGCAAATACGCGCGCAATCTCGCCGACATCACGGTGCGCCAGAACATCCAGCTGCACTGGCTCACGATCGAGTCCCTGCCCGAAGTGGTCGACACGCTCGACTCGATCGGCCTTTCGCCGAAGGGAGCTTGCGGCGATGTGGTCCGCAATGTGACGGGCTGCCCGCTTGCCGGCATTGCTGCCGACGAGGTGCTGAATGCGTCGCCAATCGCTGTCGAGGTCGCTCATTTACTCACGGCGAATCCTGAGTTCTACAACCTGCCCCGCAAGTTCAAAATCTCCGCAACGGGCTGCCCTTCGTGGTGCACCTATCCCGAGATCAACGACATCGCGCTCACGCCGGCAAAGCGCGATGGAGAACTCGGCTACTCGCTTCGCGTCGGAGGCGGCCTGTCGAACGAGCCGCATATCGCGCTGCGCCTCAATGCATTCGTCCGTCCCGATCAGGCTGTGCGCACGATCGCGTGCCATCACCGAGATATTCCGCGACCAGCAGGGCCTGCGCGAGAGCCGCGACCGCGCGCGCCTCAAATATCTCTTCATGAAAGAAGGCTGGACGCCGCAGCGCTTCCAGGATGAACTGCAATCCCGCCTCGATTTCACTCTGCTTCCGGCAGGCGAAGAAGAAGTTCCCAGCGATGTGTTTCGCGATCACGCAGGCGTGCATCCCCAGCGCCAGGCGGGCCTGAGCTACGTCGGCGCTACCGTTCTGCGCGGTCGACTCACAGGCGAGCAGCTTGAAGCCGCCGCCGAGCTCTCCGAGCGCTTCGGCAACGGCCAACTACGCGCGACGGTTTCGCAGAATCTCGTTTTCATCAACGTGCCTAACGCCAAGACCGGCGAACTGGTACGCGAACTAGGCCAGATTGGCCTGCACGTTGAAGCGACAAACTTCTGGCGCGGCACCGTGGCGTGCACCGGCACTGAATTCTGCAAGCTCGCAATCACCGAAACTAAAGGCTTCGCGCGCTGGCTGGTCGACGAAATGGAAGAGCGTGTACCGCAGTTCGATCAGCAACTGCGTTTGCACGTTACAGGATGCCCCAACAGCTGCGGCCAACACTGGATCGCAGACATCGGCATCGAAGGCAAGAAGATCAAGCATGAGGGCAAGCTCACCGACGCGTACTATTTCTGCCTCGGTGGAGCGGTGGGCCAGTTCGCGAATGTCGCGCGGCCTGTCGGCTATCGCTGCCCTGCTCCGCTTGTTCCAGAAGCCATTGAGCGCCTGCTGCGCCAGTATCTCGGCGATCGAAAGCAGGAAGAAAATCTGCGCCAGTGGTTTGCGCGGCACACCAACGACGAACTTCGCGCGCATCTCGCCGGTGAAGCGCTTGCTGCGGTTGAGCGCGATCTGCCCACGGGGCGCGTTCCGCACGGCGTGGGCGACTGAGGATCAAGACTGAGGATCAAGGATGACGCTGCTGCCCATCTTTTTGAAGCTCGACGGCCGCCCAGGCCTACTGGTGGGCGCGGGCACCGTCGCGCTCGATAAGATCGGCAGTCTGCTCAAAACCGGGCTTCGCCTGCGTGTCATTGCTCCAGCAGCCCGCAACGAAATCAGGCAGCTGGCCACCGACGGGAAGGCTCGAGTGGATCGAACGTTCATTCGAGTCGAGCGACCTGGATGGCAACTTCATTGTTATTGCGGCTACAGACGATCCCGCAGTGAATGCGTCTGTTTACCGCGGAGCCGTAGAGCGCGGCATCCCATGCAACTCCGTGGACGACATTCCCAACTGCGACTTTTTCTTCGGTTCGGTTGTGAACCGCGGCGATCTGCAGATTGCGATCTCGACCGCGGGAGAAAGCCCTGCGTTTGCGCAACGTTTACGCCGCGAAATCGATGAGCAACTACCGGCCGATCTTGGTCCGTGGCTGGCTAGTCTCGGGCAGTTGCGCCGCGAGGTGCTGGCGACGCATCCACGCGGCGAGGAGCGCAAGATGCTGCTGCACGAACTGGCGCACCGACAAATTTGCGATTCGCACGAGTGCTCGGCACGCAGGCTCGTGGAAGAGTCTCTCAAGCAATTCCCTCAGAGGCTAAAGCCGGAGATTCCCGAAGGTCTTTGCGGCACGACTCGAGTCGTGCCCTTTCACAAGACGGGTGGAGCGGAACCCACGGAACAGCGCGGCAAGGTCTTTCTGGTTGGAGCGGGTCCGGGAGATCCCGATCTGCTGACGGTAAAGGCGCTGCGCCTGATTCAATCGGCCGATGTAATCCTGCATGACGACCTGGTTCCGCAGTCGATACTCGACCTCGCCGCGCGCTCTGCTCAAACTGTGAATGTGGGCAAACGCTGCGGCAAAAAGAACATCACCCAGGATGAGATTCACAAGCTGATGGTTACTCATGCGCGCGCAGAGCGCAGTGTTGTCCGGCTGAAAAGCGGCGACCCGCTGCTCTTTGGCCGCGCGGCGGAAGAGATTGCAGCCCTGAGCGCAGCGGAGATTCCTTTCGAGATTGTTCCGGGGATTACGGCTGGCTCTGCGGCAGCCGCGGCACTGGGCGTCTCGCTCACGAGCCGGAATGCTGCTTCGAGCGTTGTCTTTTCCACGGGGCACCACGCGGCTTCGCACGATTCCGCTGCATTGCCGGCGCGCGAGAACGCCACACGCGTTGTCTACATGCCGGGCCGCGATCTGCGCATGCTGGCTCTCGAGTGGCTGCAGGAGGGGTTGCCACCCGAGTTCCCCTGCGCGATCGTTTCGCGCGCGGGGCATCCAGATCAAGAACTCCGGTGTACGACTCTCGGGGCGCTTGGCGACGCCGATTCCGTGCCTGCACCCAGTTTGCTTTTGGCCGGTTGGGCGATCGGGGAATCCGTCGCACTTGCGCAGTCGCTAGCGAAACGCGCATCTACCCAGGTCTGAGAACGAGCTCCACGGCCGCTGCTTGAATCGAACTGTGCAGGGATTGCGTTCCCATCGGACACAGGTCGGATGCCGGCAGCAGCGACCTCTCTGTGCCAACCTTTATACTGAGATGTTTGCGGAACAATCTGCCTGCGTCAATTGATTGGCTGCGGGCAAGGAGCACGTCTTGGGTCAAGCGGAGATCGGCATCATCGGCGGCAGCGGACTGTATTCCATGCCCGGATTTACCAATCAGCACGAAGTACGGGTGGAAACGCCGTTTGGTGATCCCTCGGACCCATTCGTACTGGGAGAACTGGAAGGCCGCAAAGTTGCGTTTCTCGCGCGCCATGGCCGCGGCCATCGCATTCTGCCCTCGGAACTGAACTTTCGGGCCAACATTTACGCCTTCAAAAAGCTTGGCGTCGAACGAATTCTCTCCGTCTCCGCCGTTGGCTCACTGAAAGAAGAGCACAAGCCTACGGACTTTGTGATCCCAGACCAGTTCATCGATCGAACCTTCTTGCGCGTCTCCACTTTCTTTGGCGACGGCATTGTGGGGCACGTCGCGTTCGGCGACCCGGTGTGCGCCACCGTTGCCAATGCCGCGTCCCATGCCTGCGGCGCGGTCGGCGTTGTGGGCAAGCTGGGCGGCACCTATGTGTGCATGGAAGGCCCGCAGTTCTCGACCAAGGCCGAGTCGAACCTTTATCGCAGCTGGGGCGCGGACGTAATCGGCATGACCAATCTGCAGGAGGCGAAGCTCGCGCGTGAAGCCGAGATCTGCTATGCCACGGTGGCCATGGTGACGGACTATGATTGCTGGCGCGAAGGGCACGACGCGGTGACGATTGAAGAGATTGTGGCCGTGCTGCACCAGAACGCCGAGAACGCCTGCAAGGTGGTGAAGGCCGCAGTGGCAGCGATGCCGACCGAGCGCGCATGTGCCTGCGCAACAGCGGGAAAGTTTGCTGTGCTTACCCACGCGGATGCGATTCCAGCGGCCGCGAAGGAACGGCTGAAGCTGCTCTACGGCAAATATCACAACTGGTAGGCCGCCACCTGCGGTGGGGCTGACCTTCGGAAACATATGGGCATCTAAGGCGCCTGCACCGCGGGCAAACGAATCTAGATATCGAGAGGAATGAATCATGGCAATTACTGTTGTGGGGAGCGTCGCATTTGACACCGTCGAAACGCCGGCAGGGCGCCGGGAGCGCTGCCTGGCCGGAGCGGCCACCTACTTTTCGCTTGCCGCAAGCTTCTTTACGCCGGTGCGCGTGATCGCCGTTGTGGGCGAGGATTTTGGCGACGAGCAGCAGGCCGTTTTCGATGCGCACAAGATCGATACACGCGGGATTGAGCGCGCTGCCGGCAAGAGCTTTTTCTGGCAGGGTTCATATCTAGAGAACCTGAATGAAGCGAAGACGCTGCAAGACCGATCTGAATGTCTTTGCGGGATTCGAGCCGAAGATTCCCGAGGCCTATCGCGATTCGGAGTTTCTTTTCCTCGCGAATATCGATCCGGTGCTGCAGCGGCGCGTACGTGAGGCCACGCCGAACGCAAAGCTGGTAGCCGGCGACACGATGAACTACTGGATCAACGACCATAAGCCGGCGCTGCTGGAAGTGCTGAAGGGCCTCGACATCCTGCTCATCAACGATACCGAGGCGCGCATGCTGGCGGGGAATACGAATCTTGTCCAGGCAGCAAGCGCAGTGCTGGCACTGGGTCCGCGGATGCTGGTGGTGAAGCACGGCGAATACGGGGCGACGGCGTTTTTCGGCAAGTCACCAAAGAACGTGGGTGCGACAACGTTTCGCGCACCGGCCCTACCGCTGGAACAGGTTGTCGATCCAACGGGTGCGGGCGACAGCTTTGCCGGAGGGTTTTTCGGCTACCTGGCATCGCAAAAGGAGCTGACGGCCGGCGCGTTTCGACGGGCGATGTTTTACGGCTCGGTGATGGGTTCGTTCGCGGTTGAGAAGTTTGGGACCGATCGCCTGCAGGAGCTTTCGCGCGAGGAAATCGATGCGCGCTTCGACACCTTCCGCGAGTTAACGCACCTTGACTGAGCTGCCCTTTCGCCGCGCGGAGGCTTACGCCGTTTTTACCTGTTGCGCGGCGCTGTCGGTGGCTGCGGCGGTGTGGAGCTGGCGGCACGGCGCGATGCTGAACTACGGTGATGCCGTGGCCCATCTCGCCATTGCGCGGCGGGTCATCGACTCGCATTATCCGGGACTGAAGCAGCTTGGGTCTGTGTGGCTGCCGCTGCCGCATCTGCTGATGATTCCATTTGTGGCGGTGTACCGGTGGTGGGCCGATGGAATTGCAGGGCTGATTCCTTCGGCGCTGGCTTATATCTTTGGGTGTATCGGCATCTATCGCTTGGCGCGGCAGTGGCTTTCGCCGTGGGCAGCGCTGGTGACGCTCCTCTTTTTCGCTATCAATCCAAACCTCCTTTATCTGCAAACGACGGCGATGACAGAGCCGCTGTTTTTGTGCGAACTGATCTGGACGGCGGTGTGGCTGGTGGAGTGGAGGCGCGGGCTTGACGATCGTCCGCAGCGGAGCGGACGGCTGCTTTGGCTGATCGCGCTGGTTCTTGTTGCGGCCATCTACACGCGCTACGACGGGTGGATTCTCGCGCTGCTGGCGTGGAGTGCAGTGGGAATAACGCTGCTGCGGCGCGGCGAGCTGCGGTCCGTCGCGTTTTGGACAGCGAGCCTTGTGGTGGTTGCGGCTCCGCTGATTTGGTTTGCGTACAACGCAACGGTGTTCGGCGACTGGCTCGATTTTGCGCGCGGGCCTTACTCGGCACGCGCCATTGAGATGCGCACAGCGACTCCGGGCTCGGGGCCGCCGCATCCGGGCTGGCACGATCCGTGGGTCTCGCTGCTCTTCTTTGTGCGGACCGCCGAGATTGATGCATCGGCAGAGCTGTGGGGCAACCGGATGCTGGCGCTGAGCGTGCTCGGCACCGGGCTCGGATGCCTGATCGCGCGTCGTCGCGGTTTTCTATGGACACTGCTGCTTTGGCTACCGGTTCCGTTTTACGCCTACTCCGTCGCCTATAGCTCGGTGCCGATTTTCATTCCCAAGTGGTGGCCTCACTCCTGGTACAACACGCGCTACGGCATGGAACTGCTGCCGACATTCGCGCTGAGCTTGGGGTTCGTGTCACACCTGGTGCTCGCGGCGGTGCGCGACTTCAAGCAGCAGTGGGTGAAATATGCAGCGGGGCTGCTTGTTGCGCTTGCGGTATGGAATGCCTGGAAGGTAACGGCGGAAAGGCCGCTCACGTACATCGAGGGAACCAAGAACATTGAAGCGCGCCGGCCGCTGGAGGAAGGGATTCCGCCGGTTCTGCGGGCGCTGCTTGCGGGCAGGCCGGGAGCGCCTGTGCTGATGAAGACTTCGGTTTTTCCAAACCTGGTGGCGTTCACGGGGATTCCCTTGCGCCAGACATTGAACGAGGACGATGGGGAACTGTACGCGGCGGCACTGGCGGCGCCGGCGAGTCATGCGGCGGTGGTGGTGGCCTTCAACGGCGATGAGATTGACAAGGCCGTCCGGGCGCATCCCGAGGGGCTGCGTGCGGTGGGGCGTTACACGGCTCCAGGGCAGCCGGTGGGTACGGTTTACGTCTCCGATACGTACGCGGACGAGAAGCCGCAGAAGCGGTGATAGCATCGGGGCAAGATATCTATATGAGTTTGTTGCTGGCTCATCTCGCGCTGCCGTTTGACTTCACCTGGATCCAGCAGGTGGGAGTGGTAAATGGCGCTGTCGGTCGCCTGTTGCTTGCCTGTTGTCTGGGCGGGATTGTGGGCCTTGAGCGCGAGGCAAAGCGCACGGCAGCGGGGGTGCGCACCAATCTTCTGATCTGCATGGGCGCTGCGTTCTTCACCCTGCTCTCGGCTGTGCTCGCGGGCGACGGCAGTCCGAATAAGGGACAGGTCGCATCGAACATCGTGCAGGGCATCGGCTTTCTGGGCGCGGGACTGATCATTCACAATCGAAACCGAATCAGCGGGCTCACCAGCGCGGCCAGCGTGTGGGTTGTAGCCTCGATCGGGATGGCGTGCGGAGCAGGTCTTTATGCGGCGGCAACAGTTGCGGCCGTCATCGTCGTCCTGGCGCTTGCGCTTGTGGGTTTTCTGGAGCGCCGCGCCAATCTGAAGATCTATCCGCTGCTGTACGAAGCGCGCGGGCGAGACGAGACGGCAATGTTGCGGTCAATTCTCGACGCGATGGACAAGGCGGGCGAGCGGCTTCCCCCTCCCGATCACGACTCCATCGGCGAAGTGCAGCGTGTGAGCTTTTCGCTGAACGCTACAAAAAAGCAGCACGAGCGGCTGCGGGCTCAACTGCTGGCGGAGCCTGCTATTGATACGCTCTTCACATTCCGCGATCCGGAGGAAGATTGATTCCCTTTATCAAGGCGCACGCATGCGGCAACGATTTCTTGATCGTCAATGAAGACGATGTGCGCGGCATGGACAAGGCAATTCTCGCGCAGCAACTCTGCGAACGCAACACAGGGATTGGCGCCGACGGAGTCGAGTTTTTCGAATGGACCGGCGATTTCGCGGGCCGGATTCGCCTGCACAATGCCGATGGGTCAGTGGCCGAGATTAGCGGTAACGGCACGCGCTGCGTGGCAGCGTGGATGGCGGAGGAACGCAGCGCCCAAACCGGCGAGGAGTTTTCCATCGAGACAGATGCGGGCACGCGGCTGTGCACGATCGAGGAGTTTCACGATTCCGACCGTGGCGGACCGACGGTGCTGATCACCACCGACATGGACGTGCCGGAATTTGAGGAGCGAACCGTCGAGCTCTCCGATGGCACGGCTGTTGAGGGCGTTTACGTTTCGATGGGCAATCCACACTTCGTGATCGTGCTACCTCCTCCCGAAGCCGATCAGTTCCGAGGCGGTTCGCCGCTCGACTCGTCCGCACGCATCTTGAACAGGCTGGATTTCTCGATCAACGAGCGAAGCTGGGACGATATTGGCGAAGAGATTTGCCATCACCCGGATTTTCCCGATCAAACGAATGTCGAGTTTGTGCATATTCTCAGCGGCGGTTCCGAGCCGGCTCATCAGATTGGGATTCGGATTTTCGAGCGCGGCGTTGGTCCCACAACTTCTTCGGGAACCGGTACGTCCGCTGCGGCGACGGCGATGATTGGCGTCTTCAATGCGGCCCAGGAACTGGATGTGCTGGCAGCCGGCGGCATGCAGACCGTGCGCTGGGCCGGCCCTGGACAGAACCTGTTCCTTACCGGGCCGGCAACGCTCATTGCTCGCGGCGAGGTATGGTAACCATGCCCTTGCTGAAGCCACCCGCGGTGAAACCAGGGGCAAACCTCAGCGTGATTGCGCCCGCGTCGTTCGCGCAGTCCGAGCGCCTGAACGGTGGAGTGGAGGCGCTACGCACACTTGGGTTCTCTCCGTCGATGAGTGCCCATTCGCTGGAACGCGGGCCGCTTTTCTTTGCCGGCACTCGCGAGCAGCGCGCGGCCGATCTGCACCAGGCTTTCGCGAATCCTGAGACGAGCGCGGTGATTGCTGTGCGCGGCGGCTACGGGTCAAACTATTTGCTCGATGGAATCGATGTCGGCCCGATCCAGCAACACCCGAAGCCATTTTTCGCATACAGCGACTTGACCGGCGTGCAGTTGCACCTGCTCGACAAAATTGGGCTTCCGGCATTTCACGGGCCGATGCTGGCAGCGGATTTCTATCTGACGGATGGAGTCCATCACGAGAGTTTTCGAGCCGCGCTGGCAGGTGAGCCGTATAGCGTAGGCGATGCGGAAGGGCTGCGCATGCTGAAGCGCGCCGCGGGGTCGAACAGCGCGCGCGGCACGCTCTACGGAGGCTGCCTGAGCATTCTGGTCTCGCTCCTGGGCACACCGTGGGAGCCGGCGTACCGAAGGAACGCTGCTATTTCTGGAGGACACTGGCGCCAAGCCTTACCAGATCGACAGGATGCTGTGGCAGCTTCGCACGGCCGGCAAACTTGAAGGCGTGCGCGGCATCGTTTTCGGCGAGATGCTGAATTGCTCTTCGCCCGGCGCTGCGCCGGACCTTCTGGAGAACACGATCCTCAGCGCGCTGCACGGTTTTGAAGGACCTATCGCAATCGGACTGCGCAGCGGCCATGTTTCGCGCGCCAACGTGACACTAACCATAGGCGTAGAGGCCGAACTGCATTACGCCGACGAGCCGCGCCTCAGCCTGCTTGAACCGGCAGTGATTCCATGACAACGACGCGTCAACATATTCATCTCATCGGCATCTGCGGCACCGCAATGGCATCGCTGGCCGGACTGTTGCAACAGAAGGGCCACCGCATCACCGGGTCAGACAGTGCAGCCTATCCGCCGATGAGCGATCTGCTGCGGTCGCTTGGCATTCCGATTCTTGAACCCTACGCGGAAGCCAATCTCGATCCTCCGCCGGATCTGGTAGTGATCGGCAATGCTCTTTCCCGCGGCAATCCGGAGATCGAGTACGTACTCGACCAGCGAATTCCGTTTACGTCGATGGCTGCGCTGTTGCACGAGGAGTTTTTACCCGGCCGCGAGTCGCTGGTAGTTGCCGGCACGCATGGCAAGACGACGACAACCAGCATGCTTGCGTGGATCTACCAGGTGGCCTCGCACGAGAATGCTGCTCTGGAGCCGTCGTTCTTGATCGGCGGCGTGGCAGAGAACTTCGGCACCAGTTTTCATCTGCGACCCACGCGCACCTTCATTCTTGAAGGCGATGAGTACGACACGGCGTTTTTCGACAAGGGGCCCAAGTTTCTGCACTACTTTCCAGACGCGCTGATCTTGACGCACGTCGAGTTTGACCACGCGGACATCTATGCCGATCTTGAGGCGGTGAAGGTCGCATTCAAGCGGCTCGTGAACCTTGTTCCGCGCCGCGGGCTTATCGTTGCCTACGATGGCAACCCGAATGTCACCGAATGCGTGGCGCATGCTTTTTGTCGGGTGGAGCGTTACGGGTTTACGGCAGAGGCCGAATGGCAGCTGCGCAATCTGCGCCACGAAGACGGCCGGACGCGCTGGGAGCTTTGGCATAGCGGCAGCTTGTGGGCAGATCTCGAGATGCAGCTTGCGGGCGAACACAACGCGTTGAATGCATCGGCCGCGGCTGCGCTTGCCGCTGGCCAGGGTGTTGCAAAGGAAGCCATCGTTGAGGCTCTTGCGAGTTTCAAGAGCGTGAAGCGACGACTCGAAGTGCGCGCCGAGATCGGCGGCATCACGATCATCGACGATTTTGCGCACCATCCTACTGCGATTCGCGAAACTCTTCGCGCATTGCGTTCGGTGTATCCGCAGGGGCGCTTGTGGGCGGTGTTGGAGCCGCGCTCAAATACACTGCGGCGCAAGGTTCTCGAAGAGGCTCTTGTGGCAAGCTTGCGTCTGGCGGACCGTGTAATTCTTGCGGGTGTTTACCAGCAACAGCGCATCCCCGATGCGGAGCGGCTGCATCCGGAAGATGTGGTTCGAGCCCTGAATGCTGCAGGCACGCCTGCGGAGTTGCATCCAGGCGTCGATGCGATTCTCGATGCTTTGACGCCGCAGTTGCAGCGAGGCGATGTGGTTGCAATCCTCTCCAACGGCGGTTTTGACGGCATCTATGAGAAGCTGCCTAAGCGCCTGGAAGGACTCGACAGGTAAGCACATACAGAATGCTGCGATCTCTCACATTGCTTTGCACGATCGTTGTTCTCGGTGCGCCCGCGGCGCTGGTGTTCATTCCGTGGACCCTGATCACAGGCGACGCGACGCAGCTCTATCGGGCTGCGTGCCTGATTGTTCGCGTGGGATTCCGCCTGGCCGGCATTCGAGTGGAAGCGAGTGGGAGCGAGAATGTGCCCGCTCAGACGGCATGCATCTTCATGGCGAACCATGTGTCGAATCTCGATCCGCCTGCTCTGCTGCCTTACATTCCTGGGCGAACCTCGGCTTTTCTGAAGCGCTCGTTGATGCGCATCCCCGTGCTTGGATATGCGATGAAGCTGGGAGATTTTATTCCTGTCGATCGCGACGGGCGGTTGGAGAGTGCGATCGCCAGCGTGCGCCGTGCGCGCGAGGTTCTGCTGAAGGGCGTGCACATCACCACGTTTGTCGAAGGTACACGCTCGCCCGATGGACGAATGCTGGCCTTCAAGAAGGGGCCGTTCCACCTGGCCATGGAGACGGCAGCGCCGTGCATTCCCGTGTCGATTTATGGAACGGAGAAGCTGATGGCCAAGGGAAGCCAGCGTATCAAGCGTGGCACTGTGCACGTGGTGTTTCACGCTCCGATTGCCCCGCAGGAATTTGCAACGCGGCACGAGTTGATGAGCGCGGTGCGAGAAGCAATTGCGTCGGGGTTGCCTGAATGGATGCGTGCGTAGATGGAGATTTTGTTCTCTGCGCCGACGTGCAAAAGCAGGCTTTGGTTCGGCTTAGTTTTCCCTGGTCCCCGAAAAGCAGATCCTTCGCCCCGCTTACCCCATGAACAATACCTTGTTCACGGGGCCCCAGGCGCGCGGGTTCTCTGGATGACAGGATTGCTTTTTCGACACGAGTTTAGAGACGGAAGACTCACACCGCCGGGCATGTCTAGGGAATGACGACTGCGTTGTAGCCGTCGTTGAGCAGGCGCTGGCTCATGGCGTTGGCGTCGGCGCGATTCGCAAAAGGCCCGATCTGGACATGGATCAGAGTGTCGTCGGACGAGCGGCGTTCCGTTACAGCGTATCCTCGCTTGCGCAGGGCAGCCATGAGGACGCTGGCATCTTCAGGGTGCGAAACGGCAGCCACCTGGACCATGAGACCTGCACCGGCCGCGAGAGCGGGCTGAATCTGCATGGACGCATTGGCGGATGTTGCGCCGGCGGCTTGTGCCGCGAGGGCCGGCCGCACCTCAGAATCGCCGGACGCGGACGAACTGCCTGTTGCGGCAGGAGTGACCGTTCCCGCACCCTGTTCCGATGCGGGAACGGAGGATGCCGCCTGCACGATGGGAGGCGCACCGGTGGGTGCGGGCTTGTGGAAGGTGGTGTCTGCCTGGGCGGCGAGGGTTTGTCCTGAGGCGGCAACTTTGGCAGCAGCGCCGCCAAGGCGCATGCCGCTGCGCCGACCGGAGGTGTAGCCAATGCCGAAGCATAAACCACAGAGCAACAGGAGGCCGCAGACGATCGCGAGCACCATGGCCGGGCCGAGCGTGAACTCCACATCCCGGCGCGGCGCTTCCGTTTCAAACTCCTCATCGCGAACGTCTTGAGCCATGCAGTGTCCTCAGATGCTTGCTGGGATGCGTACTTGATCTGGTCATTTCCCCGTTGGAGAGCCAACCTAGGGCTGTTTCTCTTCTAATCTACCCATCGCCGAAGCACCAAGCTTATTCATCAGAGACATAAACTCAATCGGTAATGGGAAGACGATGGTGGTGTTCTTTTCGACGCCAATTTCAGTGAGTGTCTGCAGATAGCGCAGCTGCAGGGTGAGGGGTTCGGTGGCCAGCAATGCGGCGGCATCCACCAGCTTTTGCGCGGCATTGAACTCGCCTTCCGCATGAATAATCTTCGAGCGACGTTCGCGTTCCGCCTCCGCCTGCTTGGCCATGGCGCGCGTCATCGTCTCCGGCAGGTCCACCTGCTTCACTTCGACTGACACGACCTTCACGCCAAACGGCTCGGTGCGCTGATCGATGATGCTCTGGATGCGCAGGTTGAGCTTATCGCGGTGGCTGAGCAGCTCGTCGAGTTCCACCTCGCCGAGCACCGAGCGCAGGGTGGTCTGGGCAAACTGCGATGTCTGATAGACGTAGTTGGCCACCTTGATGGCAGCGGCGTTGGGATCGACGACGTAGAGCGTGACAACGGCATTCACCTTGATGGTGACGTTGTCGCGCGTGATCACATCCTGAGGCGGAACTTCGAGCACGTCCTGGCGGAGCGAGATGCGCACCATCTGGTCGAGGGGACGGAAGACAAAGATGATGCCGGGGCCCTTGGGCGGGGTCAGTGCGCGTCCCAGGCGAAAGATCACCGCGCGCTCGTAATCGCGAAGGATCTTGATGGAATTGAGCAGATAGAGAACGACAATGGCAACCAGAATTAAAATCGGAATCGGCAATTCAGACATCGGATATCCCCACTTCCGGCGGTGAGATGGACTCCCGCCTTTCTATCCAGTGAACGGTTAGACGCTGTGCACGGCGACCTCGGAGGGAGTTCTGCTCCCGACGGGCTCCACTTGCAATAAGTACTTTTGATGGCCTACGACGATGAGGTTTGTGCCGGCAGCGACCGGCGCGCTGGCGACGGCGCGCCAGATCTCTCCCTCGACGAGCACGTGACCCTCGGGGTTCATGGACTCCATGGCAGAGGCAGCGCTGCCCACGAGCGCGTCCGCGCCGAGGCGCACCTTTCTGCGGCGCGCACGGACGGCGAGACGTACCAGAAACACGGTGATACCGCCAAACCCAGCGCTGACGGCGATGGCCACCCAGGGACTGATTGCCATTTCCGGGACAGGCGCGGCGACGAGCGTAAGCGTGCCGAACATGAGGCAGACGATGCCGGCAATGGCCAAGGCGCCGTGGCCGCCGAATTTCGCTTCGAGGGCCATGAGAACAATGGCGCCGATGAGGAGCAGGACGGCGGTGTAACGGATGGGGAGCAGATCGAGGCCGAAGATGCCGAGGAGCACGAGCAACGTTCCCAGCGCGCCGGGAACAATGGTGCCAGGCGTATTGAATTCGAGGTAGATGAGAAGCGCGCCGCCCACGAGAAACAGAAGGGCGATATTGGGATTGACGAGCCAGCCGAGCAGATCTTCGCGCAGCGTGGGCTGCTGGGTCTCAATGCGCGCGTTGGCCAGGTGGAGGGTTGTTTTGGATCCATCGAAGCGCATAATTTCACGGCCATTTAACAGGGCAAGCAGGTCGGCGTCGTTCTTCGCAGTCAGGTCGATGAGGTGCTGCGAGAGGGCTTCTTCTGCCGTGTAGGAGTGAGAGGAAGCGACAGCCGCCACGGCTGCGTCCTGGTTGCGGCTGCGGCGCGTGACATAGGAGCGCAGGAAGGCTTCGGCGTCGTTCTCGGCCTTCTGCATCTCGGTTGAGTCGGGTTTACCGCCCTCGAAGACCACGTGCGCCGCGCCGGCTTCAGTGCCGGGCGCCATGGCAGCCACGTCGGCGGCCTCGAGCAGGAAGAAACCGGCCGATCCGGCACGCGCTCCGGAAGGGGCGACAAACACGATCACCGGTACGTGCGAACTGAGGATGGCGCCGGCCATGCTGCGCATCGACTCCACCAGCCCGCCGGGGGTGTCCATTTCGATGAGCAAGGCTGCCGCGCCGGTGGCGTTGGCGCGATCGAGGGCCCGCTGCAGCATTCCGGCGCTGACGGGCTGGATCGTGTCCTTGAGAACAATACGCACAACGACCGGCTGCTGCGCCGCTCCCGGCTGCGCGATCGAAAGACACAGGCCGGCAAGGAGGGTAAGTCCGAGCGCAGCGAGACGCGCTGCGCGTTTGAATCCTGACCTGCCGTTTTTCTCGAGCATGGCCGTTCACCTGATTCTGCGAACCCGCAGTTCCTTACTGGCTCTTCGCTGCCTTGGCCGCAACCTGTCGGCTTAAATCCTGCGCTTCACGGCTGGCCGGGTCAAGTTTAAGTGCCGCGCCGGCTTCCTGTCCGGCCTCGTCCAGGTGGCTGTCGGCGAGGTCAAGGCGCCCCAGCACGAGATACGCTTCAGTGGAGGGCTTCAGTTCCAGGGCGGCATGCGCTTCTTTGCGGGCAGAAGCGAAGTCGCCACTGCGTTCGCGCACCTCGGCGAGGCCGGCGTGCGCCTCGGCCACCGAGGAGTCCGCGGCAACTGCCGACTGATACAGGCGCTCCGCTTCGAGAAGCAACCCGCGGTCCAGAAAGTCTTTGGCTTGGCCGGCGAGGGTGACGGCGCGCTGGTGGGGTGACAGTTCAGCCAGGCGAGCTGCCTCAACCTGGTCCATCATGCCGGCAGCCTGCCGGAACGCGACGGCGTCAAAGGTGCGGACGATGCGCTCGAGGGGATCGGCTTTGGCGGCTGCGTCCGTTGACTGATCGACGCCACTGTGTGTGCCCGCGGGATCGGCCCAGTCCGCCTGCAATTCCTGTGCTTCGCTGTCATTGGGGCGCAGCTTGAGGCACTGCGCGAGTTCAGCCAATGCGGCGCTCGTCTGGCCGCGGCGCTTCAGGTTGACTGCGACGTTGAAGTGGTAGTCGGGCTGATTGGGGTCGGCGTTCTCCGCAGCCAGGAACTCGGCGCTGCCATCGCGGCCCTGGCGGCTGAGGGCCACGCCCTGGTTGTTCAACACTTCGGCGAGGGGCAGCACCATGGCAACTTTCTTGAAGGCTGCGTCGGCTTGCGAATAGCTGCCCGAGAAGAGAAGCGAAAGTCCGCGATAGAAACCGGCCTCGAGCGCGTCGGGCGCGTTGCGGCCAACCTTGGCAAAAGCGGCTGCGGCCTCGTCGTACTGCTGGCCGGCGTAGTATTCGCGCCCCAGGGCCATCCATGCCGGGCCAAAATCGGGGCTGAGGGTCACGGCCTGCTTCAAGTGGCGGAGGCGCTCGTCATGGTCCGACTCGGTGATGCCGCGGATGTATTGCTCGAAGGCGTCGAGGCGTGTGCCTTTTCCTGCGGCAATGAACGTCTCTTCGGCCAGGCTGAACCGAGGATCGAGATCTTTTGTAAGCTTCCAGGCGAGCGAGCCAAAGACGGCGACGAGATCACGCAATTCACCTTGCGCGGAGACTGGCGGATTCATGCGCAGGTGAGCGACGTCGACGACCTGGGCTTCGGCGACCAGCTTGGTTCCCTCGGTGGTGTAGCTGCCGACGATGATTGCGTCGGCATCGAGGGTTTGGGCAATCTTGAGCGAACTTGCGCGCGATGGTTGAAAGCCTTCAGGCAGGCCAAGATGATCGAGAGCGTAGAGGCGGTCGGCGCGGCTGAGGGGCGCAAAGCCCGCCGAGGTAAAGCGGCTGCTGAGTATCTCGGGAGCGGCTTCGCGAATCCACTCAAGGTTTGGCTGACCAGTGCGGTTGTCAAAGGGTAGCACCAGGAGAATACGTCCCTTGCCGGCGGTTTGGGGTTCCTGGGCGGTTGCGGGCAGGTGCAGCGTCAAGGCGACAACAGCCGCCGCCGCAAGGCGCGCGACGCCTATCCGGAATGAAAGAAGGCTCAACACAGCTGTCTCGATTATAGGAGTGAGGGCCTAACTGCCCGCGCGGTCGATCGAACAGCAAGTGCGAGCGGAATCCAGTTCCGCACTTAGGGCCTGGGGCGGTCGACGAGGTTCAGTGTCTTCCACCCTTTCGCCAAAAGGAAAGCGAAAGGATGGGGCACGGGTATTCGAGACCAGTCCGAGATGGGCTCGGATGGATTCAGTTTTTCCCTGGTCCCCGAATGCGAGGGACCAGGGGCACCCAAGTTCGTGGTTTCCACACGGCACAGATTGTCAGGGTTGTTGCAGTTTTGAGATGCGCTTGCAGTCGATCAGGGCGATCCACATGCCGTGATCTTCGCGCTGCCACACCAGCGAGCCGTGCAGGCGCGCCGCAATTGCAGGCGGCGGCAGGTCGTGGTGCAGACCAAAGTAGCGCTCGTCGACTGCTTCGCTTTTGCGGCCGAGGCTCAGGAGCAGCGAGGGCGGATCGTACTTGGTCGAAAACACGAGTGCGGCGGAATACTTCTGCGGCTCGGCGGCCGCGCGATCGATCTGGTCGGCCGTAAAGTCCTCAATGCGAACTACGGAGTGGGGAGCGCGAACGTAGCCAAGCTCCGGCCGGGTAAGCTCGTCGGTCATAGGCCATGCGGTGAGAACAGTCGCCGCGGGATCGTGCCGGTTGAGCTCGGCAATTCCATTCATGTGCATTCGGACGACCCGCACGTAGGCGAGATTGTCTTCCGGCGCGAAGCGGTAGGGCGGATTGAGGAACAGTCCAAAGAGAAACGCCATCGCTGAAAGCACGGCGAAGGCATGCCAATACGGAACGCGCCGATGAAAGGTGGACACGGCGATGAGCAGAACGAGCGGATACATGGGCAACAGGTAGCGCGTGAGCAGCGCACCGCCGAGCACGCTGAACAGGAGCGCATTGCCGAGGAGCAGATAGAAGATGCTCCATTGGGCTGCGATGGCGATGCGCGGGCGCTGCCTGCCGTTGACGCCCAAACGCGGCTTGAGCATGAGGGCCGCGAGGGTGAGGAGGGACGGGACAAAGAGATTCATGTGCGCGGTGAGGTGCAGAAGACGATGGCCAAAGGCTGCGAGAATGCGCACGGCGGTCATATTGGCTTCGGCGTTGTAGCGCAGATATTCGGGATTGCCGAAGATGAAGCCCGTCCTGGTGTAGTGCCAGGCGTACCAGGTACACAGAGGCAAGACACTGGAGGAGAGCCAAGCTGTTTCGCGCAGAGCGTCGGGGCGCTTCAATGGATCGCCGCGGATGCCGTCGATGACACGCAGGAGGGCCAGAATGAAGGGCACGGCGATCGCTGTCTCTTTGCAGAGAGCCGCGGCCATGAACCACATCGCCGCGGCCCACGGCTTGCGGTTGTTGACGGGCAGCGCGAAGACGAGTCCCCACAGCGTGCAGGCGGCGGCAAAGATGTCGGCGTGTGCCAGCGAGCTTTGCGCAAACCATACGGGATAGAGGCCGGTGAGGACCACTGTCCAGAAAGCGACTGGTGCGGAGCCTGTGAGGCGCAGTGCAAGACGGCCGACGGCGAGCAGGCCAAGAGCGGCAACCATCAGCACGGCTTCGCGCGTGACCTCGGGATAAAAGCCGGAGGCTTTCCACCAGAGCGCGAGGTAGATGCTGGGCAACGGCGGATGTGCGTTGCTGAGGGTGGTGATCGGGATCAGCGAGCCGGTGCGAAAGAAATCCCATGCGGCGGGAATGTAATAGCCCGCTTCATCCCAGTAATACGGGAGACGCAGGAAGGTAAAGTGGCTGGCGTAGAGGGCCGCGAAGATCACCGGAAAGATCATCCACGCCGGAAGGGGCGCGTCTCTTCGGGGCTCGAGGAGCTGGCGCAGACGGATGTTCATTTGATCTGGAGACTGTCTCTGCGGCACTTGCCGCGGCTTTAGAAGTTTTGTGCTTTCCCTGGTCCCTGAGTACAAGGGGCCAGGAGTACCCAAGCTGATCGGCTCCTACGAAAACACAAGTCGCGGCGTCAGTTGACCGGGCCCTGCGGGAAAGACTGCCCCTGGGGCTCGAGGTTGAGCGTGCCGAAGGCTTGCTCGTATTGGGCGAGGTTCTGGCCCAGAACATTCCACAGAGCCTTGGCCTGCTGGGGGCTGAGAAAGACAGCGGCGTTGTTGCGAATGGTGACCTGCTCGGGGCTTTCGCTCGAAGCGAGGCCGAAGACGAGCTGAAAATCCCACACGCTGACGCGGACCTGGACGCTGTTGGCGTAGGTCTCGCGGAAGTCAGGGGATTGGGCGACGTTGAGTTGCGGTTGTTGCGGCGTCTGGCTCATGGTTCTCCCAGATTACTCTGCGCGAGCAGGGCGGGCCGAGTACAGAAGCGCAAGTCAACGAGGCGGCGGAATCCTTGTCGTGGATTCGGAGCACAAAAGCGCGCAATCTTCTGCAAATCCGCGGTGGAAAAATGCAAATAGAAAGGGGGGAGGGGTGCATAGGGGTGGTACGGACCGGGCACATCGCTGACAGATTGGACCGGGGACATAGCTGACACTGGCCTCGGCGCGTGGTGTCGAGTTGCTGGCTTTTGCGGGAGAGCTCTCACAGAACCATGATGCGCCGGAGAGGGGAAATCATCTGCAAACGGTGTTCGGCGAGCCGGGGGACTGGGGGGACCGCAGGGCCAATGCTCCCAGTGAAGTGGATCTATGTGCAGTCAGCGACCTGGAGCATGCCCAGTTCGCGCAGGTTTTGCCCGGGGTGCTTCCTGAAAACCTCGGCAACATTTTCGGCCATTCCCGGACTTGTTGCGAAGAATCGAAAAGTCACGACCTCTTTACCGAACATGCAGGTTATGTCGACGCGCGTGCTGACGATTCTGTCGACGCTCCGCACGGTCACCCGTTCAGGGAAACTCGCAAAGGTTGGTTTGCGGGTATCGAATGGTCCGGCACCCCCTTGAGGCGGCCAGCCGGAGAGGCTCGACAACATTGGCATTCAGTGACTCCTGGGACTTGATGGTACGCCACTCAGCGGCGCCGGGAGTTCTATTTCGGGTAATCGATGACGCCGTTGTGCGCGGATTATGAATGAGGGGTGACCTCGTAAAGACCGTGCGATGGTGTCACGGGGGGAAATCTGGATTTGCGACAGTTTGCTGGGAAGCGAGAGCTGCGGCCGACATCCTCCCTTGTGATCACAGGCGAGGAGGGGTCCTAGGCGGCTTGTAGTACGAGGCGCTTGCCGAGGGCCCACAGTGCAGCGTCGATCCGGTCGATCTTTGTCGTGTGCCGGATGTCGGTGAGCCTGTTAATTTCCTGGGGAGTTGTGCGGATGCGCCGTGCGAGCTCCGCTGGGCGAATGTTCTGTCGAAGCATCTCGTTCAGAAGCAGAATCTTCGCCGTAAGACTCGCCGGCAATTCGACGATATGCTGCCTGGGCTCGGGTTTTGAAGGGGCCGGAACGCGACGCCGATCTTCAAAATAAAACTCCATTGCGGATTCGAGGGCATCCTGGGCGTGCTGCAGGGAATCTTCAACGGTTTCGCCCTGGGTGATCGCCTCGGGAATATCGGGGAAGGCTATGACATATCCACCTCCCGGGGCCTTCTTCAAATTGACCGGATACGCATGCGCTCTCCTACTTGAGCCCGAGCTGCTTTTTGATGCCTTGGACGGTGCCTGTCTTGATTTCCTTGGCGTGCATCGGCAGGATGGATTGCTTGCCGTTGAGGTACTCGCGAAAGTGAGAGCCTTTTGCTGGCGCAAACGTCGCGCCCTGCTTGGCGAGCCACCGCTTGCACTCGCTTGCTTTCACGAATTTGATGATAAACAAAAATGTTTATATAGGCAAAGAGGAGGGTTTGGTGCGGAAGGCGGGACTTGAACCCGCAAGCCTTGCGGCGCTAGCTCCTAAGGCTAGTGTGTTTGCCATTTCACCACTCCCGCAGCGGGCACCGGCGTCGTGGGGGGCCGGTCCTCTCCAAGTGTAGAAGCAGGGATGTTCTGTGGCAAGACGGCTTCGCCGAGGGAATCACACCAAAAGCAGATCCTCCTCTCCGCGCTTGATGCGTTGTGCTTTCTCACGTCTCAGAATCGAAACATGGGCACCTGGGGTCGTGCGAATTGCAGGTGTCGCGATAAGCAACCGCAGTCCCTCGGCTACGCTCGGGATGACAGGGTTTGGGTGGAGCTCGTGCGGATTGAGGGTTTGCAAGAAGCAGATCCATTTCTCCGCTTGACCCAACGAACTTACGTTCGATGGGTCCCCGAAAGCCGCCACGTTCAGAATGAGACTACAGTGGGGCTGTGGAGCGCCGTGAACGAAAGGACGCCGCCGGGGTCGTGTCCGGTGAGGCTGCTGGAGTTAGGAGCATTTGTTGTGGGATCGGGATGAATCTGTTTGACGAACTCTCACCCCGAGTGACAAGCTGTCGGCGCGACAAGTAAGAGCCCCACGGAGAAGTGCCCTGTGCGAGCAGAAGATATCGTCGGTCTCAGCTTTTTCGGATTGTTGATCCCCGCCGTTGCCGTGGCGATCTCAGGCTCGCGGACCAGGCTTACGCCGAAGCAGCGAGCGCTTTGGCGGGGATGGGGACTCAGTCTGATCGGCGGCGTCGTGGTTGCGTTTGGGCTCGCCAACTTTCTGCTCATCCACAATTCGCCGCGGCTGGTGGTTGAGGGGAATTTATGGGACATCCGAGATAGGTTTGGCAGCCGGACGGAATTGAATCAGTTCATGATCACAGACGCCGCCGGCCACGCCGTTCCGATCGGGTGCAGATACAGCGGGCCGGGGTTGGTGCAGGGGGAGCGGGCGCGGGTGCGTTACGTCGCGTACAACAGGAAGCTGGTGGAAATGGATATGCTGACCGGCTCATACCAGGCGTGGCATCTGCGGGAATCATCGGGCGAGCTTGGCTGGTGGTGGTGGGTGGCCATCGGGACGGCTTGCGGATTCTTCGGGTATCGCCAGCTGGCGAAGATCTCGGGCACAGACGGAAATGCAGGCGCAGCATAGTATTTTGAGCCGGGAGGTCCTCTATGCTCTGGTTCTACGAAGCTTTCTTTCCTGTGGCTTGGATTCTGTTTCTGCTCTACTGGCAGATTAAAGCCATCCGCACCAAGGCCACCCAGCGACTCGAGCCCGTTGCCTCTCGCCTGCTGCGTGTCTTCATTTTCCTGATCGCGATTGTTCTCTTGTCGACAACTCGCATCCCGCTGCGCTGGCTTTACCACGAGCTCTGGCCGGTTGGCTTTTGGCCCTTCTGGCTGGGAGCAGCCGTTCTGATCGCTGGACTTCTGTTCGCTGTATGGGCGCGCGTGCATCTGGGCCGCAACTGGAGCCGGTCAGTGACGATTAAGCAGGACCACGAGCTGATCACCAGCGGTCCCTATGGCGTGGTGCGTCACCCGATCTACACCGGGATTCTGACCGGGTTTCTGGGCACCGCGATTGCCCTCTCGCAAGTGCGCGGGTTCATCGCTTTCGCTCTCATCTTCTTCGTGTTCTTGATCAAGCTCCGCATGGAAGAACGGTGGATGCGCTCCCAGTTTGGCGAGATGTATGCCACCTATACTCACCAGACCGCCGCCCTGGTGCCACACCTGCTCTAATCGCTGTGTCAGGATCTGGTGGAGTTGGCGTGCTCAGGTGCTTAGTGATGATGGAAAACTGCACGCTCGATCCGGAAAGACAAGCGCTGCTCGCCTCGCTTCGGCAAGGCCGGGAGGCGCTTGGGTTGGCGCTTGCCGGGGTGAATGACGAGCTTGCGTCCCAGAAGCCGCCGTCGGGCGGCTGGTCGATTCTCGACTGCCTCGAGCATGTCGTGAGGACCGAGCGGTATCTGCTGACGCGCCTGCATGCGGCGAGACTATCTCCTGAGCCGTTTGAGAAATCGCGCCGCGCAGAGAAGATTGCCGGGCTCGCCGGCGACCGCACGCGCCGCATTGAGGCACCGCCGGAGTCGCATCCCCATGGGCACTACACAAACGTGCAAGAGGCGTTGACTGCCTTTGATGCCGCGCGCGACGGGGTGCAGCGGTATGTCGAGGAGACGGTGGGGGATTTGAACTGCTGGATCACGGATCATCCTCTGATTGCAGGCCCGGTCACCTGCCGGGAGACGCTGATCATGATTGCTGCGCATCCGGCGCGGCACGCGGAGCAGATTTGGGAGATTCGGAGGGCGGTGGAGGCGAGCGACACGGCAAATGGGCATGCGGATTGAGGTCTTGCGACAAACGCCTGTGGGGATCGTGCTTTCCCACGTCTCAAAATCGAGACATCGGGCACCCGGGTCGTGCGGATTGAGACTGCGTCGAGCAAGGCCCGATCAGGAAGCGCGACGCCGTATTGACGCGCAACCTTGCGCGCCTTAGGCTGAAATTTATGGAATTCAAGGTAAGCGAGCTCGAAAAGGAGCCGATCGAGTTTGACCTGAAACTGGCTCCGGGCGGTGTGGATTTTGGCGCGGAGGCCACCCAGGAGGGCCCGCTTTCGACGGTCGGGCGCGCCGAGGTGCTGCATGAGCATCGCGGGCCCGAAGGATATTGTTGCCGATATCCGGCTGAAGGGGAGCTTTGCGGGCGAGTTCGAGGTGCCCTGCGCCCGGTGCGTGGAGGCAGTGAAAATTCCGCTGACCGCAGAGTTCGACCTGATTTTCAGGCCGATCGGGGCCGATGCGGACGCCCCGGAACGGTCGATAACAGCGCCGGAGACGGAAATCGGTTATTATCAAGGAGACAGTCTTTTGCTTGAGGATGTGCTGCGCGAGCAGGTGCTTTTGTCCCTGCCGGTCAGAACGCTGTGCAAGCCTGACTGCAAAGGACTTTGCCCGCGCTGCGGAAAGAACCGCAACCTTGAGGCGTGCTCCTGTGACGAGGCTCCTTCGGACGCCCGCTGGGAAGCGCTTGCGGGGCTTCGGAGCCGGATAAAGTCCTGAATTCACCCAAAGATTGAGGGTGTCTGCACCGCTCCGGTGGGCAGTGAGGGTCGCTTGCGGCCTGTTAGCCGGAAGACAGCGCGTGGGGACACGAAAGGAATTGCATCATGCCTAATCCGAAACGACGCCACTCGACGCGCCGCACCGCCCTTCGCCGCTCCCACGACTTCCTGACCGCTACCGGTGTGTCAGAGTGCCCCAATTGCCACGAGAAGAAGCTTCCTCACCATGCATGCGCCAAGTGCGGCACCTACAAGGGTCGCCAGGTGCTGGACACGAAGGACGCGGCCAAGTAGTCTGGGCTCGCGACTGTGCGGCGATTGCGGTGGTTTGATATGCGGGCCGGTTCGCGCCTCGAGGCCGTGCCGACTGAAATTGAGCTGCTTCGTGTGAGGTTGTGTCCTGGCTAAGCAGAACATGCTGATCGATGTCGCGCTGGACGCGGTGGGGTCGGACAAGGCCCCTGAACCGGAGATCCGCGGCGCTATACTCGCGTGCCGCGAGTTCCCCGTCCGGGTGCATCTGATTGGGCCTGAACCGGAGCTGCGGGACCTGCTCGACGAGCACCTTGAAAATGAAGATCTGCCGATCGTCATCCACCATGCGTCTGAGCGCATTGGGATGGATGAGAAGGCGGCGCATGCGGTCCGCACTAAAAAAGACAGTTCGATGCGCGTGGGCCTGAAACTGGTGCGCGAGCGGAAAGCCTCGGGCTTTGTGACGGCCGGCAACACCGGCGCGGCCATGGCGACGGCGAAGATGGTGCTGGGCGCGTTACCGGGTGTGGATCGGCCAGCGCTGGCCACGCCGATGCCGACTTCCAAAGGAAATCCATGTGTGCTGCTGGATGTGGGCGCCAACGTGGATTGCAAGGCGCACAACCTGGAGCAATTTGCAGTGATGGGCGAGATGTATGCGCGCAGCGTGCTGAAGATTCACAAGCCGCGCGTGGGACTGCTCTCGATTGGCGAAGAAGAGACCAAGGGCAACGACCTGACGCGCGAAGCGTTTCCCTTGCTAAAGGCGCTGCCCATCAACTTTATCGGCAACGTAGAAGGCCGCGACATTTTTAACGGGCAAGCCGACGTGATTGTGTGCGACGGCTTTGTGGGCAATGTGGCGCTGAAGACGAGCGAAGGCATTGGGCGGTTTGTGCGCGATGTGCTGCGCGAGTCGCTGACCCGCACGGTGACGGCGCAGGTGGGCGCGCTGCTGTCGCGCCGGGCGTTTAATGAATTTCGCCGGCGGCTCGATTACACGGAATATGGCGGTGCACCGCTGCTTGGCGTGCGCGGCGTGTGCATCATCGGCCACGGATCGTCGAATGACAATGCGATCTTTAACGGCATTCGCGTGGCGTATGAATTTGCGAAGTCGGGGACCAACGAGCGGATCGAGCGCGAATTTGCAAGCCGGCCTTCGCGGCGTCCCGCAGTCTCCGGCGATGAGCCGGAAGCTGTTATCCAGTAGCCGATCGCAATGGCTGCTCCCAAAACACATCCACGCGACTTCAAGCTCTGGGCCGACCAGTTGGTTTGCCCGGTGTGTTTCCAGTCTCTTATCTTCGAAGATTCCTCTGTCGTGTGCCCGGGCTGCGGACGCGTGTATCCCGTTGTCGACGACATCCCGGTGCTTATCGCGGAGCGGGCCGTTGCACCGCGCGCACAATAACCGATGATCCTTGACTGGAATGCCGGTCCGCTGGCGGAAGGCTTGAGCTGTTACCGCGGCGAGGAGTTTTTTCTGGCGCATGAGCATTGGGAAGCTGTCTGGCTCACGCTCGATGAGCCGGAGAAAACTTTTCTGCAGGCGTTGATCCAGGTGACGGCGGCCTTTCACCATTTGGGCCGCAAGAATGCGGTTGGTGCGTTGTCGTTGCTGAGACGAGCCCTGAGGCGGCTGGATGGATATCCGGCGGTATTTTGCGGGGTTGCCGTCGAGCCGTTACGGAAGAGCCTGAGAAGTTGGATCGGTGCTCTTGAGAACGACCAGCGGCCGACAATTCCCTTCCCTCAAATTGGATGAATGGATTGCGAACGCGGGTGATTGCACAATGCGGGGCAGAAAGCCTCAGAGCTAGCTCGGGCCAACGGTTCGATCCCCGGTTCCCAATTGCGAGGGACCGGGGGCACCCACTTTCATAAAAAATTGAAGAAGCCCGAAAAGAAGATCAGCCGAAGAGCTGGGTCAGCTCGGACATGTAGAGGGTTTCGTCGGCGAAGGTGAAGGTGCCTTCATCGCGGACTTCGCGCGCGGCGTGGAGAAACGCAGTCAATGCGGCGCGGCTGAATCCCGAACCGATGGAGACGCGACGCACGCCGAGGGCGCCCACCTCTTCGACCGAAAGACGATGCGCTCCCTTCAGGCCCATCAGAATATTCACGGGCTTGCCGACTGAGGAGCAGAGGGTGCGAATGTCTTGGGGGCTGGTGATGCCGGGAGCGTAGAGGACCTCGGCGCCGGCGGCCTCGAAGGCCTGGAGACGGCGCACGGTGTCGTCGAAGTCGGGGCGGCCATGGAGGTAGTTCTCTGCCCTGGCGACGAACATGAATGGAAACGGCAGCGCATGTGCGGCTGCGGCTGATGCGGCCACTCGCTCGACGGCGTGGTTGAAGTCGTAGATGGGTTTCGCGGAGTCGCCGGTTGCATCTTCAATGGATGCGCCCACGAGTCCCACTTCAGCGGCAAGACGAATTGTCTCTGCTGCGTCTTCGGGTGTATGCCCGTACCCATTCTCGAGATCGGCGGCGACGGGGAGATGCGTCGCATCCACGATGGCTTTGGCGTTGGCCAAGGCTTCCTGGCGGGTGACGCTTGCGGTGCCGTCGACGCGGCCCAGCGCAAAGGCGAGTCCCGCGCTGGTGGTGGAGAGCGCTGGGAAGCCGAGGGCAGTAAGGATGCGCGCCGTTCCTGCGTCCCATGGGTTTGCGATCACGAAGACTTCAGGCTGCTGATGCAGGGCCTGAAAGACGGCGGCTTTTTCAGCTTGCGTCGGCACGGGGGCTTCTCTCCTGTTGTGTGTGGCTGTCAGTGGCGATGATAAAAGGGCATCACGATCATGACTGCGATCCCTGCGGCTACGAGAAATGCCACGGCCAGCAGGCTATAGATCAAGACAAGATTCGGGCCCTTGGAAGGCTCATCGTCTTCGGTGCCGCGCTGCGGTTCGATGGGAGATTCGCTACTCATATTTGAGGGCATCCACGGGGTCCATTTGCGCGGCCCGCGTTGCCGGCACGGTGCCGAAGATGACACCGACAAGGGTAGCCGCGGTGAGCGCGATGGCAACCGACCAAGGGGAGACGGGCAGAGCGTAGTCCGTAAAGAAGCGGATGGACAGTGGAACTGTGAGGCCGACGAGAACACCGGCAAAGCCCCCGACGAGAGAAATGATGACAGCTTCGGCGAGGAATTGCAGCTTGATCTCGCGATAGGTGGCGCCCAGCGCTTTGCGGATACCGATTTCGCGAATGCGGGCGCGCACGTTGGCGAGCATGATGTTCATGATGCCGACGCCGCCGACAGCAAGAGTAATAGCGGAAACCAGCACCAGCACGGCGGTTAACGCGTCAGAGATTTCAGCGGCGTAGGTAAGGACTTCAGTGAGGGTCTGCGCCTTGTAGACCGAGCCCGGTCGATGGCGGGCCTGGATGATGCGCACGATTTCCTTGGCCGCATCGGGCACCTCGTTCATGGTGCGCATGGAGAAATAAATCTGCTTCAGATTTTCTGTTCCGGTGAAGAAGCGGGCCACCGAATAAGGAATGAGAATGGTCTGGTCGGCGATCTCGGATTGTCCCATGTCGTCAACGCTCTGTTTAAAAACACCGACGATGGTGAAGGGGATGCCGTAGATCTCGAACGACTGGCCGACTGCTGCAGAAGAGCTGCCAAAGCGCGTGCGGGCGAAGGTTTCAGTGACCACGGCGCAATGGGTGTGGGAAGAGTCATCAATGTCGTCGAGGAATCGGCCGTAGGGCACAAGTAGATTTCGGATGTAGCGATACTGCGGGCTGACACCGAGCACGAGGGTATCTTTGGTGACGCCGCCACCGAGACTGATGATCGTGTGCATTTCAAGAATGGGAGAGGAATACATCACGCCCGGCAGCTGGGTATCGACGGCTTTCTCGTCTTCGCGGGTGAGGAAGTCGTTGTAGAGGACGCGCTCAGCGCCGGTAGCTCCGCCGCCGGAGTATTCAACCTCGACGGAGTTAGTACCGATCTTCTGCAGGGTTTCGAGGACGTACTGCTTGCCCTTCATGCCGATGGTGACAACAAGGATGACCGAGGCGGTGCCGATGACCATGCCCAGCGCGGTGAGGGCGAAGCGCAACTTCGATGCACGGAAGCTGTCGATGGCGAGCTTGAGGATCTCGCTCACGACCATCGTCCGGCGGGCGCTGAGCAGCGTCTGCTGGAAGGCGACTTGCCGGGATTGTTCGACTGGATGCATTGCGGTTGTCTAACTAACAGATGCTCTCAATGGGCTTGCCGCTTCCGGCAATCGTGCGTGGTGTTCACTTTCCATCATATTTCTCCAGCCACTTCAATTCTTCGCGCAGTTTGATGTAGCCGTGCCAGGGGTTCTTATCGAGGCTATGGCCTTCGCCGGGAAAGACGAGGAAGGAGTGGGGTACGCCGAGTGCCTGGAGCGCCCGCTCCATGGCGACTCCCTCGAGGTAGCTGACACGGACGTCGGCTGCACCTTGAACGAGGTGGGTTGGAGTCTTGACCTTGTCAAAACGAAACAGCGCGGCCTCGTTTTGATAGAGCGCGGGGTTCTGCCAGGGCTGGCCGCCTAGATACCAGGCATCATCCCAGGTGAGGTCGTCGTTGCCCCAATTGGCCGCATGCTCCACGGCGCCGGCGCCGGTAACGGCAGAGCGGAAGCGCGTGGTTTCAGTGATGAGCCAATTGGTCATATAGCCGCCGTAGCTGTAGCCGCCGATGGCCAGGTGATCAGGGTCGGCATAGCCGTCTTTCACGAGCGCATCGACGCCGGTGAGGATGTCGCGGCCCGGTTTGGAGACAAGGTGCGGCGCGATCTCGAGCATGAAGTCGTCGCCATAGCCAGTGGAACCGCGGTAGTTGGGGCGGAAGACTAGCCATCCGCGATCGGCGGCGAGCGCAGCCCAGTCGTACCAGTCGGCGCCAAAGCGGTTGCCATCGGCGTCGGCAGGGCCGCCGTGAATGAGCGTAAACATGCGGAGATGCTTGGCGCCCTTCATCCCTGGAGGAAAGAGGAGGACGCCTTCGATCGTGCGGCCGTCATCGGACTTCCAGGTGTAGGGCTTCCAGTCGGGCTGGGCACGCTCATGAAAGATGGGGTTGAGATTGGTAAGGGCCTTGTCCTGGTCAGGATGCAAAGGGTCGGCCGCGAGATAAACCTGGGCAGGATCGTTGATGGTGGAGTGGCGCACCAGAATGCTGTTGGAATGTGCCGCCGACTCAACGCCCGCATAGGAGCCGGGAAGGCCGGGAAGCTTTGTCGCCTTCTCTCCGTCGATGAGATAAAGCTGCGTCTCTGTGCCTTTGAGCCCCAGAGCGACTTCGCGGCCGTCGGGCAGCAGGGTGAATTGATCGAACGATCCGTCGAAGGCTGCGCCCAGGCGCTCGATTTTTGCGGACTGTGTGTCGATGCGGTAGAGCTTGCCCTCCACATCGCGATAGGCGCCTTCAAGCGAGCCTGCAGCAGCGTTCACAGAGAAGTGCAGCCAGCGGCTATCGGGAGCCCAATGCAGATTGGACTCGAGAGCCTGGTTGTGGGTGAGCTGGCGGACTTCTCCACCTTGGGCAGAGACAAGGTAGATTTCGTTGTCGGAGGGATTCTCAGTACGGCGTGGAACGGGACCGGTGACGAACGCAAGGGTATTGCCATCGGGAGCAATGACGATTTCGTTGATGGTTTGGCTGCTTTTAGCGATTAGGACGGCATGGGCGGGCAACACGGGAGAGGCGATGGTGTCACTGCGGCCCTTGGCGGCTTTGGCTGCAAGATCGATGTTGGGTAGAGGGACGGCGAGGCCCTGCGCCAGCGCGGAGGCGGCGTCGAGCTTGATGATGATATCGCCGCGGTTCTGCTCGCGCCAGCGAATTACATCCTGCCACTCGGTCTGCCGCGCTTCGACCTGGTCGTGGCTAAGCGGTTCCTGCACGGAAAAATAGAGGGATGAGCTATCGGCGGACCATGCGAAAGCCTGCACGTCGAGTTTTTCGCTGTAGAGCGGAAGGGGCTCGCCGCCGGAGGCGGGGATGATCCAGAGGCGTCTTGGTTTGGCGGATTCAGTCCCGGCTTCGGCGTCGGCAGCGCCGTCTTCGCCGAGCAAAGAACGATCGGAGAGAAACGCGATCCACTTGCCGTCGGGGCTCCATCGCGGGTCATCTTCACCGGCAGAGTGGGTGAGCGGACGCAGACCAGACGCGGCATTCCAGATCCAGAGATCGTGGCGATAGATGCTGTCTTTCCAGTCAGGCGCGTCGGTGGCAATGACGGCTGCGGAGCCATCGGGCGAGAGGCGAGCGGCGGAGATGTCGGTGGTGTTGAGGAACTCATCAAGGGTGATGGCAGGCTTCGCGGGGCTGGCGACCTTTGCGGCTTGAGAGAAAAGAGGACCAGGGACAAGCGACACAAAGAGTGCACACGACATGCAGAAATATTGCGGGCGCATATCAAAACTATACCTGTGCCGCTTGGGCGTATCGCGGTGCAAACCGGACGGCCTTCGACTGCGACTGACGCAAATACGCGCCAATCTTCGCTCCTGATGAACCGGTCATTGAGGGGTTGTGGGCTCCCACCCCTTCGCCAGAAAAAAGAGCGAATGGATGGGGCACGGTGCTTCAGTGGTTGGTCCCATCCCCCTTCAGCGGTTGCTCCGGTCCCCGGCTACAGGACGCTGGTGGCATATAGAGACGCAGTTGCTGACGGGGCGCGCGGGGGAGCATCATTCTCGGATATGCGACTCGATGCACACCAGCATTTCTGGAAGTATTCGGCGGCGGAGTATGGATGGATCAATAAATCGATGGGTGTGCTCAAGCGCGATTTTCTTCCCAGCGACTTGGCGGTGCGTCTTGCCGCGAATGGGTTCGACGGCTCGGTTGCGGTGCAGGCCCGGCAGAGCCTCGAAGAGACGCGGTGGCTGCTTGAGCTTGCGGAAGAAAACAACTGCGTCAAGGGCGTAGTCGGATGGGTGGATCTGCGGTCGGCGGAGTTGCCGGCGCAGCTTGAAGAATTTTCAAAATCGAAGAAGCTGGTGGGCGTGCGGCACGTGGTGCAGGATGAGCCGGACGATGCGTTTCTGCTGCTGCCGGAGTTTCAACGCGGGATCGCTCGGCTTGCAGGGTCCGGGCTGGTGTACGATCTTTTGATTTTTCCGCGGCAATTTCCGGCTGCGATTGAACTGGTGCGGATGTTTCCAGAGCAGGCTTTTGTGCTGGATCACATTGCCAAGCCCCCGATTGCAGAGGGCACCGCGGCGGGAGTTCTGGAACCATGGATGAGCGGGATTCGCGCGCTGGCCGAGTTTCCGCATGTGGCATGCAAGCTTTCAGGGATGGTGACCGAGGCACGATGGAAGGAGTGGACGTATGAAGACTTTGTTCCCTACCTGGATACCGTGTTCGAGGCGTTTGGTCCGGCACGCTTGATGATCGGATCGGACTGGCCTGTGTGCACCTTGTCTGCGGAGTATGCAGCCACGCTGGGGATTGTGGAGAGATATGTTGAGCGGCTGAGTGCGAGCGAACGAGATGCGGTGCTGGGGAAGAATTGCGCGCGGGTTTATGGGATATAGATTCGGGCCTGTTCGGCTAGCGGATCATGCCGCTCAAACTATAGATATAGCTTGACTTATATAGATTAATTTGATATAATACTAAAGTGCCTCCAAGCACGGAACCCGCCCTTGTTGTCTCGGAAGACCTGAGGGCGGATTGAGGAAACCTATGGAAAATCTGTCTACGTCAGTCGAGGCGTTTCTTCGTCATTTCGAGCGCAACAACAGCAAGAGCGATTTCTCTGAAGCTCTTGAGCAATTCGCCGATCCTTTCATGGCTGCTGGTCCGCAGGGTGCGCAGTGTGTCAGGGTGAGCGACTTTGCGCGTGCTTTGCCCAAACGCAAGCAGATCTTCGAGAGCTATGGCTGCCAACCGATGCAACTGGTGAGCGTGGACGCGCATGCACTGGGCGAACGGTATGCGATCGCGCACACGCGATGGAAGATGAATTTTGCCGACAGCGATCGAGAGGCGATGGTCGTGGAGTCTACCTACGTACTGGACACTGCGGAGGAGCAGTTTCGAATCGTGCTCTATCTTGCGCATCAGGATATTGTGGCGATGCTGCAAGAACGCGCGACCGCGAAGGAATAGCAGCAACGGAGGCGGGGCATGTAGCCGCGCCTCCGTTGTTCGCGCAATGGGATACCTGGCGCAGGCGAGGCGCGTTTAGGATCGAGGCATGAACGGGAAGACACTCGATGGGTCGGAGTTGCACTTCCGCATTGCGGAGGAAGCGGACAAACCGCGCCTCATTGCCATGATCAATGCGGCATTCGCCATAGAGACTTTTCTTGACTACGAGCGAACCGATGAAACGCGCCTTGCGGCGATGGTGCAGAAGGGCTCAATCCTGCTGGCGGAAGATGCTTCGGGCGCTCTGCTGGGGTCGGTGTACATGGAACGGCGCGGCGCACGGGGTTATCTCGGCATGCTGGCCGTGGATCCGGCGCACCAGCAATGTGGACTGGGGCGGCGGCTGACAAAGGAAGCGGAAGATCGTTTTCGAGCAATCGGATGCGAGGCGGTGGACATCACCGTGTTGAGCCTGCGGCCGGAGTTGCCGCCGATCTATCGCCGCTTCGGTTATGAGGAAACAGGGACGGAACCGTTTGTTCCCTCGCGACCGCTGCGAGAAGGGCTCGCGTGCCATTGCATTGTGATGTCGAAGGATCTGCGCGGAGCTGAGTATCGATTTCAGCGCGGCAACGACTGAAAATGCGCGGCTGCGAAATCAAGGAAGGTGGGCCAGTTGGGCTCGGGCGTGTGGCCGAAGGGATGCTGACGGAATCCCAGATCGCCGCGAATGAGCGCTGTTTCCGCGGGCGGGTAGGTGGAGGTTCCCAGATCTTTTGCGCCCAGAAGACGGTAGACGGGACCGGCGTGGACTTCAGCGAGAAACATTCCTTTTGCATCGGCCCAGGCATCGCCCTTGGGGTTGGCGTAGCCGTCTCCGGTATCGGAGCCGCCTCCGATAAACAACGGCCGCGGCGCACATAAGGCAATGAGCTCGTGGTTGTCGACCGGCAAATCGGCGGGCGTGAGCGGGCCGCCGTAGCGAAGAAAGTTTCCATCGAACCAGTGATAGAGCGACGGGCCGGCGACATTCGGCATCTGCTCGCCGAAGATGTGGCGGTAGAGTTTTGCGCCGCCTTCGCCGGAGGAGCTGCTGTAGAGAACGGCAAATCGCGAATCGTAGGCCATGGCGACGAGCGCAGTTTTTCCGAAACGCGAGTGGCCTTCGATACCGACGCGGTGGGCGTCGACTGCTTTATCGGATGCGAGGTAGTCCATCGCGCGACTCGCGCCCCAGGCCCAGGCACGCAACGTTCCCCAATCGCTGAGACTGCGCGGCTGCCCTTTGTTCATGAGGCCGATGATGCCGGAGGTCAAGCCAGAACCGTCGTCAGCCTGGAAGCTGGTGGGCGAGAGGACCGCGAAACCCCAACCGCGCTGCAAGAGGAGCGCACCTTCCACACCATAGTGGCCTGACCCGGATTGTGCGGGTGGCGATCCCGCGAGCGCGTCTTGAAAATCCTTGTCGAATGCCAGTTCCATGATGACGGGCACCGGTTTCGCGGCATTGGCCGGCGTGATGAGGACCATTTGGATGTTGACGGGAATTTGCGGATCGATGGAGTTGTCGACGTGGCCCGTGAGCTGCTTGCTGACAACGTTGAAGCCGGCATATTTCTCCGGCGTTGTCTTGACGGTCTCCCATTTCACCTTAGGCAAGTTTGCGGGGGCCCTGCCTAGAATTTCGCGCTCGTAATCGGCGACGATTTCAGGACGGCGCTTGGACCACCACTCTTCCGCGGTTGTGACACGCTTGCCATTCTTCCGCAGCAAGGGATCGGGAATGTCTGGGTACACGTCGGCCTTGGCTTCATCGAAGTTGGTTGCATCGGGGGCAGCGGCATCGCCGGAGGGACGGTGGCGCATTTGGGATTCGTTGAGGCCCAGCAGCGCGAGCATGCGTTCGCGATCTTGTTCGGCAGTGAGAACGACGGGGGCTCCATTCATGGCCCGGCCTGCAGCGGAAGCCCCGGGCGCGTGAAGGTAGCGGCTCGCGAAGGTGAGGAAGGTGGGCCAGTTGGGCGCCGGGGTATGTCCGCCGGTGTGCTGGCGGAAGGCGATGTCGCCGTCGATCAAGGTTGTTTCGATGGGTGGAAAGGTAGTGGTCCCCAGATCTTTTTTGCCGAGGAGCCGATAGACCGGTCCGGCGGCAGCCGCAGCGAGAAACATGCCTTTTGCGTCGACCCAACCATCGCCTTGGACGGCGCCGCCGCTAATGAAGATGGGGCGTGGGGCGCAAAGCGCGATCAATTCATGCGCGTCTACGGGGAGATCGCCGGGGTTGAGGGGGCCGGCGTACTTGAGGAAATTGCCGGCCATCCAGTGATACTCCTGAACGCCGGCGACGTTGCCCACCTGTTCGCCGAAGATGTGCCGGTAGAGCTTGGCGCCTGCCTCGCCGGAAGAACTGATGTAGCCAATGGCGAAGCGCGGGTCGTAGGCCATGGCGACCAGAGAAGCTTTGCCGTAGCGCGAGTGGCCCTCGATCCCGACCTGTTTCGCATCTACGTCTTTGTCGGTTTCGAAGTAGTCGAGGCACCGGCTCGCGCCCCAGGCCCATGCCTTGAGGGCTCCCCAATCGTCGAGTTTGCGCGGCTGGCCTTTATTGACGAGACCGATGATGCCTGCCGTGAGACCGGCGCCGTTGTCGGCCTGCGCGCTTGTTGGAACGTATTCGGCATACCCCCATCCGCGCGCGAGCACCTGCTGCTGCCAGGTGGGTCCGCTACCTGCCATCGCGGCAAACTGCGGAAATCGCTTGGCGAGCATCGCCATGAATTCCTTGCTGAATCCGAGCTCCATGATCACAGGGACGGGGCCTTTGGCGTCGGCGGGAGTTGTGAGGGTGAGTTCGATGTTGACCTTGATGGACGGGTCGGCGGAGTTATCGACGTGACCGAGCAGGGTCTTGGTGATGACCGGCAGGTCGCCATTTTTTTCGTGCACGGTGCTCACGATTTCCCATTTCACGCCGGGCAGATGGGCCGGGGTGCGTCCATAGATTTCACGATCGAAGAGTCCGACGATCTCAGGACGACGCTTGGTCCACCAGAGCTTCGCGGTGGTTACGCGCTTGCCGTCGTTCAACAGGAGAGGGTCGGGAAGGGTTGGATAGAGGTCTGCCTTCGACTCATCGTAGTTGGCGGCATACGGCGATTTGGGATCGCTGTCGGCTCCATGACGAAGCGTTTGGATGCCGAGCTCGTTCATGACGCGCTGGTGATCCTTCTCGGATGCGGCCTGGATGGCCAGTTCTTCGGGAGTTGGCGCGGGGCGTGCGGGTGCAGATGGAGCTGAGGCAGGTGGAGCCTGGCCACGGAGAAGGGGAAGCGGCATACGAGTCGCGCACAGCAGCGCTGCTGCCAGTAGGCCGAAGACCGCAACGTGAGTTGAAGGTTTTTTCATTCAGGGGCTCCTCTGCAAGGGTGCAACAGAGCGGCCCAAGAATATCGATTTAGTTTCAGAGGCGCAAGGGAGCTGGATCTTGGACTCCTTCGGGCCGGATTTGACGATCGATTCAGGGAGTGAATCAGCGGCCCAACAGATGCGCGAATCCCGACCGGGCCGGAATTGCGCGGAAGCCCGGACGCTTCGCGTAGGTGACTCCAAACGCAATCTGCTGCCGGGGAGAACCAGCGGTGTAGGTCTTCGCGTAGGCTGCATCGAGCACCAGCCAGGGACGCAGGCTGTAGGAGGCACCGGTCAAAGCCGCACCGAAGCGGTCCGCAGTTCCAGGTTGAGGGCCGCCATAGCTTTCCAGAATGAGGACCAGCTTCGCGTTGATCGGACGGGTAAGCGCCAAGCCGAATTGAGATGCACCGTCGCGAGTTCTTCTCTCACCGGTGAGCGCGCCGGCGATATTGAAGTCGAGATGACTCCGGCCGATGTCGCGGCTGGCGATCAAGACAAACTGGTGATCGAAAAAACCTGAACCGAATCCCTTGACTGGATTGGCTGCTGGAATTTTGACGCCATAGCTGAAAGCCAGAGCCGGCATCGAACGGCTCTGCTCGCAGAAGCGATAGGTGGCGGAAACGCTCTGGTCGCCGATGCCCGTCAGCGTTGGACTTTCGCCGCCGCTTTGAACGATATGGTTGATCACGCCCCAGCGCAGATCGAGTTTCGGTGTAAGGCCGTAGCGCAGACTCGACAGCAGCGAATGCTGGCGCATGCTGCTGCCCATGGCCTGACGGAGCCAGCCGAAATCCGATCGAGAATGCGGCATTGCGTCGTGGCGGCGCCTGCATCCCAGTAAGGCCGGCTGGGAGACGCCGCGACGTGCGTTGCGGCGCAGGGATCTTCTGCCTGTTGTTCTGGAAGCCGCACAAAACCGGAAGCACTTGAAGACGCGGCTTCGATGGGCTGAACTGCGGTCTCAGTGGAAGCATCGAAAGCGCTCGACTTATGTTGTTCGGCGCGGGGAGCGAGTGCGAAGCCGATCAGCAGGGATGCGGCCGAGAGGATTGGTCTCAATTGTCGAATTCTCGTGAGTTTCGTCTCCGAACCACTGAGGTTCATCGACGGAGGTGAGAATTTCCTTATCGATTGCATGCGGGCATGAGCGTGCCGGAATCACCTAAGTCACGGACTGTCGCGATAGGAGTCATCGCTCGCGTACCCATTCAAGTTGCCTCCCCGTGCGCCGATCAACACTACTGATCCTGGAAAGAAGGGGCATCGTTCATGCACTGGCTTCGGAACCTACCTGTCGCGCGGAAGTTTCTCTATGCATTTGGTCTTGTGTGCGGTTGCTGTATTGCGCTGGGCACGTACACCTTCATCACATTCCGCGGCATTGCAGAGAAAGACGCGGTGGTAAGTCAAAACGACCTTCCGTCGGTGATTTCGCTGGCTTCGGTACGCGAGACGATTGGAACCCTGCGGCGGGAAGACCTGCACCTGCTGCTGTGCACGACGCCGGCATGCTTTCGAGATGAGGGAGTGAAGCGGATTGCGGCGATCGCCACATTCTATGCAGCTGAAAAAGCCTACGAGCCGATGATCGACAACCCGAGGGAGAGAGATAACTGCGACCAACTGATGACTGCCTTTGAAAGGTACAAGGAAGCCAGCGATCGTGTGAGTGCCTTGCTGGCGGCGGGGCAAGACAGGCGACGCTTTGGATCTGCTGCTATCGGACCCTGTGCGGGTGGACCTGGAAACGGCGTTGGCGACGAGCGGCAAGGCGCTCGGCATCAACGTGAAGAACGGCACGGAAAACGCCAATGCCGCGACGTTGGCGAGCCACCGCGCGCTATGGATCAACGCTCTGGTGACGATGTTGATTGTTGTATTTTGTGCGGTGATCGGTTCATTGCTCACGCGCGTGATTGCTCCGCGTCTGGGCAACGTCCTGGCGGCGCTGGAGGGTTTAGCGGCAAAGGATCTGACGGTGTACGTGCAGGCAACGGGTACGGATGAAATTGGACGCGTTGCAGAGGCGCTGGACGCCAGTGTCGCGGCGATGCGCGAGGTGGTGCAGGCGGTCGCCGAGGGGGCGCAAACGCTTTCGAGCGCAACGACGCAGATCAGCGCCAGCGCCGTGGAGACGGCCGGCAACGCCAGCGCCCAGTCGAGCAAGACCAACCAGATTGCCGCGGCAGCGCAGGAGATGACGGCAACGATTGGGGAGATCAGCCATAACGCCGAATCGGCTGCAAACGCGAGCCGCACGTCTGCGGAGACGGCCGAGCAAGGCGGGGCTGTAATGCAGGCGGCGGCGGCCACGATGGAGAAGATTGCGACGGCGACAAGGACGGTTTCGGAAAAAATGAGTTCTCTAGCAAAGCGCTCGGAGGAGATTGGCAAGGTAGTCAGCGTGATTCAAGAGATCAGCGAGCAAACCAACCTGCTGGCCTTGAACGCGGCCATCGAAGCGGCGCGGGCCGGCGAGCATGGGCGGGGATTTGCGGTCGTTGCCGGCGAGGTACGTCGTCTGGCGGAGCGCACGAAGGGGGCGACGGAGGAGATTGCGGGCACGATTCGCAGCATCCAGGAGGAGACGCGCACCACCCTGGAAGTGATGCAGGACAGCCGGACGGCGGTAGAAACGGGGATGAGCGAAACGGCCCATGCCCGCCACAGCCTCAAAGCGATTATCGAATCGTCGAAGGAGGTTGAGCATCAGATTCAGCTGATCGCGACGGCGGCCACCGAACAGACATCGGCGTCGGGCGAGATTTCAGAGTCGGCCGGTCAGATTTCACAGCTGGCAACGGAAAGCAGCCAGGGTGCGGAAGAAGCGGTGGAGGCGTTAAAGAATCTTGCTGCCCTGGCAAACGATCTGGACAGCATGATGCATGAGTTTCACATGGAGCAAACAAAACAAGCGGGTGGAACGGTACGCAGCTATGGCAAGCCTGCTGTCAATCCGGTCATGCGGCGGGCGGCAGCCTGAGACTTCCGATCTTTGGATCACAGAGGCAGTGATGGGCGGTTCCTCTCGGGGTCCCGCCCATTGCGCATGGGGCGCGCTCGCATCGACGGCGTGCAACTCGCCTCAGGGAGTATGCAGGCGAAACCAGCGTGCAGTTGGAAACATCGAATTCACGAGGCATTGCTATTCCCCCGCGAGGGGGTTATGGTAGCCTCCGGTTGAGGGCAGCAGCGCCGCGCCGCGCGCAACACGAAGAGCCGCATCTGCTACGAAACACATGGAGACAATTGCATGAGCGCCGTCAAATATGACCTGGCTGTTATTGGCTCCGGTCCCTCAGGCCAGCGTGCCGCCGTTGCCGCATCAAAGATGAAGAAGCGGGTCGCGGTGATTGAGGCGCGCGCGGTCGTGGGCGGCGTATGCATTAACACGGGCACGATTCCTTCGAAGACCATGCGGGAGGCCGTACTTCATCTTTCCGGCTACAACTACCGGTCGGTGTACGGAATGAACTATCGCGTGAAGGAGAAGATCACCATGGCCGATCTTGCGTTTCGGGTGCAGGCGGTGATCAAGACAGAAGTGGATGTGACGGAGGCGCAGCTTTCGCGCAACGGCATCGACGTGATTCAAGGCGTGGCGCATTTTGTGGATCCGCACCAGCTACGCGTGGAAGGGCCGCAGGGCGACACGACACTGGAAGCCAGCAACGTGATTATCGCTGTGGGGACGAAGCCAGCCTCGTCGCCTAAGGTGCCCATCAATGGCCGCACCATCATCAACAGCGACCAGGTTCTCGATATTCCCACGCTGCCGCGGACGCTGATTGTGGTGGGAGGCGGGGTGATCGGCGTTGAGTATGCGTGCATGTTTGCGATTCTGGGCGTGCGGGTGACGCTGATTGAGAAGCGCAACAAGCTGCTCGAATTTGCCGATCAGGAGATTGTTGAGGCGCTGAGCTACCACCTGCGCGACAGCCGGGTAACGATGCGCCTGGGCGAAGAGGTGGAGAGCGTCGAGGACCTGGCAGATGGCGGCGTAGTGGCCAATCTCGAGAGCAAGAAGAAAGTCTCGGGCGATGCGCTTTTATTTGCCGTAGGGCGCCAGGGCAATGTGGATGAGCTCGATCTTGCGGCGGCGGGACTGGAAGCGGATAATCGCGGGCGCATCCCGGTGGACGAGCATTTCATGACCAAGGTAGATCACATCTTCGCGGTTGGCGATGTGGTTGGATTCCCGTCATTGGCTTCGGTGTCGATGGAGCAGGGACGGATTGCCGCTTCGCGGGCGTTCGACGATCACGCCACGAGCTCGAATCCAAGTTTCTATCCTTACGGGATCTACACGATTCCCGAGATCAGTTTTATCGGCAAGACCGAAGAGCAGCTCACCGACGAAGACGTGCCGTACGAGGTGGGCATGGCGTATTATCGCGAGGTCGCGCGCGGGCAGATTCGCGGCGACACGACGGGCCGGTTGAAGCTGATTTTTCACCGGGACACGCGCAAGGTGCTCGGGGTGCATATTATTGGCGAGGGCGCCAGCGAGCTGGTGCACATTGGGCAGGCGGTCATGATTCTAGGGGGCACCGTGGATTATTTTGTCGACACGGTCTTCAACTATCCGACACTCGCCGAGTCATACAAGGTTGCCGCCTTCAACGGCCTGGGCCGGTTGAGCCGCTATCAGGCGGGATGAGAGGGAATGACGATGAGCACCGCGATCGGCGTCGTGATGACCGAGCATATTGTGGCGGGCGCGCTGCAGGACCAAGCCCTTACAGGAACGCCGTTGCGCTTTCCGGCGAGTGCGGACGAGTCGCTGATCGCGATCCCGGGCAGCGAGCTTGTGAGCGTGCTGGTGGAGAAGATTGCCGCGCTGACGAAAACCCTGCCTGGAAGAGTGGACGCGATTGGTGTTGCGGTTCCCGGAGTGATTCGCCACGGGGTGGTGGAAGACTCGCCCAATCTTGCCCAGATCAAGGGCATGCGTCTGGCCGATGAGTTGACCAAAGGCCTGACCGTCCTAGGGATTGAAACGCCGGTGTACATTGCCAACGACGCGGATGCGATTGCCGCGGGAGTGGCGGCAACGCGCGGGCAGATGAACAAGCTGACGCGGGTATGGACGATTGGAAACGGTATCGGCTACGGCCGGTGGCCGTACGTGGAAGGGGTGTGGGAGGGCGGCCACATCACCGTGACACTCGATCCGAAGGAACGTTTTTGCGGCTGCGGTGGCGTGGGACATCTGGAAGGAATCATGGGTTACCGCGCGATGCGCATGCGTTTTCTGGACCTGGAGCCGGAAGAGGTTTTCGCGCAGGCTAAAGAGGGAGACACTCGTTGCCGGGAGTTTGTCGATCTATGGCATCGCGCGCTTGCGGCAGGCACCGCATCGTTTATCCATCTTGCCGGGCCGGGTCGCTTCTACTTCACCGGGCACAATGTCGGTTTCCTGGATCTGGCGACACTGCGGGCGCACCTTGAGTCGATGGTGAAAATGAGCCCGCTGCTCAGCTTTTCGCTTGAGGTTTTGCCACCCGATGACGAGACAGCGCTGATTGGGGCTGGGGTGAGCGCGCTGCGCGCGTTGACCTGGTGAATGCAGGCCAAAGAGAAAAGGCGCGGGGATGGCCCGCGCCCAAGCTTTACAAATCGAAGCCAGCTTCTCAGCACTTGCGCAAGTAGGTCCGCGAAATTCGGTCGTGCCAGCACAGGCGATCTTCATCGAAGATAGACCAGGCCAAGCCTAATCCCATGGGGAAAAGCGAAACCAGCAGAGCGACCAGCCGATCGCGCAACTGGTTACGCGTGGGGAATTCGTTGTCGAAGGTGCAAAGCGAAATTCTTGCGTACATCATGCCCGGTGTCGTGCCCATGAGCATCAGGAAGAAGGCCTGGTAGAGCACTCCTATAAGAATCACGGCAACCAATGCACTCATCTCTGCCGTTTTGAATGCAGGAGCATGAGTCATATGACCGGCCATGCCCGCCGCGCCTGCGCACACGAGGCCGACGGTGAGCGCGAGATCGATGGCGGTTGCCATGAGCCGGAGTTCGAGTGGCGCGAGTTCGATCGGCGAAGCAATCGACGGGGGTTCGCCGTGCCTTTCCTTGGCCTCTTCCGGCGGCGCCTGCAGTTCGATGCTGGACCATTCGGGACCGCTCCACGAGGGCGCGGGTGCAGCCGCCTCGATGACGGTGGAGGCCATGGGCGACACGGAGACAGAATTCGGGTCGACTTCAAAGATGCTTAGCTGGGAAAGCGCATCTTCTGCAACTTCTTCGGTGCTGCCCGCGAGCCGAGGCCGAATGCGTCGCGTGGCGACGATCTCGCGCGGGAAGTGAATCAGATTGGCATGGATGGGCTGCGGGTCGATGAACTGGGGCAGTTCCATCGCAAACGTATGCGAGTCGGGCGCTTCCCTTCCTTCTATAGCTGACGTTTTGTTCGCAGCACTTGCCGCGGCGGAGTCATAGAATGCCTTGCTTTGGGCCAGGCTGGGCTGTACTGGACTGGATTGAATTGGGTTCGGCTGGGCAGGGCTCGCCTGGAACGCATGCGGTGCTGCCGCGACCGGTGGTTCCTGCGCGTCAGCAGGAGTGTCGGGCCAGATTTCTTCGCTGTCTTCTTCCCGGTCCTCAAAGGAATGTTGGTTTGCCCACTCAAAATTGGCCAATGCGGCTTGCGCAACGGCCTGTGCCTCAAGGGCGGCGCGGGTGGCAACCTCGGCCTCGCGCAACGCGGCACGCGCTTCGGCAGCCTGCATTTCGCTGTAGCTGGGGGCTTTGGAGAAGCGCTCCGCTACGCGAGCAGCGGCAATGGCCGCGCGGCCAGTAACCGAGGACTGCTCTTCGCCAGCGAACCCCTCCTGAACGACGGACAAGCCCTTGCGGCTCTTGTGCGCCTGAAGGCGCCGATTCACTTCTTCTTTCCATGAAGGCTGGGGAATAGCCTGATTTGCCGATGTGCTCAATTCTTCAGAACCCTTCTGCGGTGCGTCTCGAATCGGAAGGAGCACCCTGACGCACGTCTTAATGTTCGCCTTGCTGCCTAGAGGGCGGCTGGTAATCGTGCTCTCCAACCGAGAAAGGAATCACGCAATGATGACTGCGTTATGGGTCGGAACGAGATTGCATTTTCAGGTTCCGATTCTCTTTTTGCTGCCAAGGCCGCTCGGCATGCGTCCCTTGGTACGAGGCTTGCTTTGCTATGCTGGCCTTGGTCCTCGGGATGCACCCTCGCAATTTCGTGTTTATCACGCTACTGGCTCTCTGTCATCCGCAACTTAGGGGGCAGATGTTGACCAATGCGTTACCTTTCGCGAATCAACAAAACTCAGCGCCCTCGCACAGCGCAGACGCCGAGCAGAAATCGGCGCTGCCCGATGCGCCCGATACCGAACTGTTGCCTGTCGCAAAGCCGGAGCCTGCGACAACAAGCGGCACACCCATTCGCTGGGAGGCGGAGCACCAGCTGCACGAAGGCGACACGTGGACGCTGCTTGGGCAGGTGGTTGTGCGTTACGAAGACTACATCTTTCGCGCGGACAAGGTGGTCTATTACCAGTCGACATCGGAGTTGGATGCGGACGGACATCTTCAGGTTACCGGCGGACCTGACGATGCCGAGATTGAAGCATCGCACGGAGACGTGCAGCTCAACCTGCACACTGCGCGCTTTTTCAATGTCACGGGCTCGATTGGAGTGCGCCGGGCGGGCACGGTCGTTGTCTACTCGACGACGAATCCGTTTCTATTCTCAGGGCGAGTGCTGCTGCAGACGGGGCAGGGCAAGTACCGCATCATTGACGGCACCATGACCAACTGCCGTTTGCCGCGTCCGGATTGGCAACTGCTTGCGCGGCAGATCAAGGTGGAAGACGGCGAGGCGTCGACCGCGAATACCTTCTTCAAGCTATTTGGCGTTCCGATCTTCTACCTGCCGTACCTGCGCCATCCGGTGAGCGAGACTGGCCGTGAAAGCGGTTTTTTGATTCCGGTGGTAAGCAACGGATCTTCGATTCGGGGCTACACGTTTGGCGAGCAGGTTTACTGGGTGATCAACCGCAGCATGGACATGGTGATCGGCTCGGAGTACTTCTCGAAACGCGGATTCGCGCCTAATGGCGATTTTCGCTACAAGGGGCCGGGGCTCGATCATTTACTCGTGCGCTGGAATGCACTTCTGGACCGAGGGGTTCCGGCGGCGGCGCCGGCCACAGGACTGGTAAACCAGGGCGGAATCGATATCTCGGCCGATGGACGTAAGGATTTCTCAGCGAACACGCGTGTCGCCGGCACCGTGGAATACCTGTCGAGCTACGTTTACAGGCTGGTGTTCAACGACAACTACTCCCAGGCCGTGAATTCGGAGGTTCTGAGCACGCTGGGACTGACACACAATCATCGCGGATATGTTTCGTCGGGCTACTTTGGGCGGTTGCAGACCTTCGCGGGCACAACGCCGGGGGACGAGGCTCGCATTCTTCATCTGCCCAGCCTTCGCTTCGACGTACTCGATCGGCCGCTGGGCGCCACGCCGATTTACTGGAGGCTCAGCTCGTCGATGAGCCACTTGAGCCGCTCGGAGCCTGAATTTCACGCATACAACGTCGGCCGCATGGATATTGCGCCGCACCTTTCGTTGCCGATGTCGGCAGGCGGCTGGAACCTGACGCCTGAGGTGGGATTGCGCGAGACGCTTTATGCAAGCAGCGTGGCGCCTGACTTAAGTGGCGTGAACGGCGGAACTCCAACGGTGCAGCACGATCCGCTGAACAGGGCCGAAGTCGACGCCTCGGTGGATTTGCGCGCACCCGCACTGGAGCGCGACTTCGCGATTGCCAGGTGGAACCATGTGTTGCGCCATGTGATCGAGCCCGAATTTACCTATCGTTTTGTTGGGGGAATCGGCGCTGACGCCCGCAACGTTCTGCTGATCGATACCAACGACATTGCGACGGACACGAACGAGGCGGGCTACTCCCTTACGCAACGGTTCTATCTGCGCCCGATCCATCCTAAGGTCTGCACCGAGCCCGAGGAAGCGATGGACGACTGCAAGCCTGCGCAGCGCGAGTGGGCAAGCTGGCAGATCGCGCAGAAATTCTTTATCGATCCCGAACTGGGTGGAGCAATCATTCCGAATCGCCGGAATGTGTTTGATACGACTCTGGACCTGAGCGGCGTGGCATTCCTGACCGTGCCCCGGAATGTTTCCCCGGTCATTTCGCGGCTTCGCTTTGAGGCAATCAACAACCTGCGCGTGGAGTGGGATGTGGACTACGATCCCCGCCTGGGCCATGTGGGAGCCGACAACCTGTATGCCGGGTACAGTTGGGGACGCACAACCGTGGGCGTGGGGCATTCCCTGTTGAACGCGGTGGAAGAACAAGGAAGCGGAGCAACGACCATCCAGAGCCAGCAGCTGCAGCCCTACCTGCAAATCGGGAAAGCAAATGCAACGGGGTTCAACCTGGCTGCGAATGGCGGCTTCGATTTTGTGCACGGAGCGCTGCAGTATGGGGGAGTTCAGGCGGTATACAACTGGGGCTGCTGCGGGCTGACGCTCGGATACCGGCGGTTTGAACTGGGAACTTTGGGATCGGTGAGCCGCGACGAGACCGAATGGCTTTACAGCTTCACGCTTGCCAATTTTGGCTCGGTGGGCGACATCCGGCGCTCGAACAGCATCTTCCGCGATCCGGCGAGCCCGCCGCTTTACTGACCCGGCAGCGTGCTGCGAATGGCCCGCGACGGCCGCCAACCAAGCGGGTGGATCTGAGGTGCGTCCGAGCCTGGGATCCTAGTCTGGGATCCGGGCCCGATGCGTACGAGCGCGGTGTGTTGAGGCCGATCGATGGCGGGCAGCACCCTTGAGATGGCCAACTGGTTTATCCTTCTTGGAGAGGATGCACATTTGCCGCGCTTTCGTTTTTTTGCCGTCCTGCTCGCACTTGGTCTCGCGATTGGCTGCAAGGCTCAGCCCGCTCAGCAAGTAAAACCCGATCTCGAGATGAACCGCCGGATCGAAGTTCTGGTCCGCTCGCAGTTCAACGTGCCTCAGGATTACATGGTGACAATGGGTACTCGCAAGCCGAGCACGTTTCCGGGCTACGACACCCTACCTGTGACCTTTACGCGCGGAGCAAAGACGACATCTTTCGACTTTCTGATTTCGACGGACGGCAAGACACTAGCGCGGCTTGAGACCTTCGATCTGGCAAAGAATCCGGTCTTCCATATCGATGTGGCTGGGAGGCCGGTGCGGGGAAACCCCGCGGCCAAGGTGACGGTGATTAACTTTGACGACCTCGAGTGCCCCTATTGCGCGAAGATGCATGAGTCTCTTTTTCCAGCGACGCTGGCGCGCTACAAGGACAAGGTTCGATTCGTGTACAAGGACTTTCCACTGGCGGAGATGCACCCCTGGGCGATGCGCGCCTCAGTGGATGCCAACTGCCTTGCAGCCCAGAACGGCGATGCCTACTGGTCGTACGTGGATTATCTGCACGAGCACGGCCACGAGGTGACAGGAGAAGATCGGAACGTGGCGAAGAGCAATGCGACTCTGGACCGGATCGCGCGCCAGGAAGGCACTCTGGTGAAGGTGGATTCAGCCAAGCTGGACGCCTGCATCGAGAAGCAGGATGAGACACAGGTCCGCGCATCCATGCAGGAGGGCGACAAGCTGGGAGTCGATTCGACGCCTTCGCTCTTTGTCGACGGCGAGCACATTATTGGTGCGATCCCGGAGGACCAGCTGTGGATGGTGATCGATCGCGCGCTGCGGGCAGCGGGTGAAGAGCCACCTCCGGCGAGTTCGGCACAGGTTACCCCTGCAGCAAGCGGGCACAGCGCCGGGAAATAGCTCTCGCCGGCCGGCCGGTTTGCAGTCCAGAGCTGTCTCGCCGCTACGGCACTTCTTTGCGCCTGAATGCACTTCGAGTGTTGCAGATCGGGCGCGGGGATTTATCCTGTAAAGCTGGGAGCATTTCCGGCTCCTCAGGAGAGGTTCAGGTTGCACGACGAAGAACGTTTTCTTCACCGCCGTATCGCAATTCCCGTAGCTACCCTGGGACTTCTCATCGCCGCTGTGGCGGGGTGCCACAGGGCGCCGTCTCCGGACGTGATGGCAACGGTGAATGGAAAAGACATCCTGCGCTCGGATGTGGAGAAGTATTACAAGGCGAGCCTGGGCGACAATCCGCAGGAGCCAAGCGAAGAGCAGGCCAACATCGTCCGCCTCAATATCGTGCATCAGTTAATTGACGACGAGATTGTGCAGCAGCGCGCGGCAAAAATGAATCTGGCTGCCTCGGACGAGGATGTGAACGCGAAGATCACGGAGATGCATGCGCCCTATACTCAGGAAGAGTGGGACAAGCAGCTGAAGCAGCGCGGAATCTCGTTGGACGATTTGAAGCGCGATCTGCGGCGATCGCTGACGAAGGAAAAGCTGCTGAACAAGGAGATCGAGTCGAAGATCAATATCACCGACTCCGATATCAGCAACTACTACGGCACGCATAAATCCGAATTCAACCTGATTGAACCGCAGTACCACCTCGCGCAGATTGTGGCGAGCGCGGTACCCGTGCAGCCGGGCCCGAATCTGCCGAGTGGCAAGACTCCGAACGAGGCAGACGCCAAGAAGAAGATCACCACGCTTTATAACCGCTTGCGCAGCGGCGAAGACTTCGGGGCGGTAGCGATTCAGTTCTCGGATAACGCCAACAACGCGACCAATGGCGGCGACATGGGATTCATTTACGAATCGGCGTTGCGCAGCGAACCGGAAGCGTATAGCGCGATCAGCAAGCTCAAGCCCGGAGAGATTACGGAGCCTATTCCGATCTATGACAATGGCGGACCGGGCCACCGGGTGATGGGCTACGCCGTGTACAAACTGCTCGTCGCACGAGCCAGCGGGGCAGCGGGAATTGAACGATCCGCGCGTGCAGCAGACCATCCGGCAGTTTCTGCGTGAGAGCCACGCGCAGCTTCTTAAAAATGCTTACTTCGAGATGCTGCACGACCAGGCCACGATCCGCAACTACTATGCGGAACAGATCTTGAAAAACGGTGGCAAGTAATCTAAATCCAGCAAAGAAAATAATTCAGCAGTGCAGTCCTGCGAAGGCAGGATTGCGCTGATTCGCTGCGGAATGGCCTTACGCAGGGCACCCTGTTCGGCCTGTCGATCCGGCGGCTGAAGGCGGGCGCTGCTCACTTGCCTGTCGAGCAGGGCTGCGAACTTGGCCGGGCTTGAGCGTGATCGCCACGACGCACCTTTCCTTTGAATGAATGGTCTGCGGGACGGCTCGCGGCGTTCGTGGCTTGTGGGCGGCGATTATCGGGCGTTTCTTGCTCGTCATGCCTGGAATGCGGAAGTGTGCGGGAGCAAAAAGAACGGCCTCCGTCGCGGGACGGAGGCCGTTGGTATGGTGGTAGAACCCGGTCGCGGCTACTTCAGGTTGCCGCTCGAGTCCATGGTGATGCCGCCCGGACCCTTATTCTTCTTCTCTTCATTGGCCTTGCGGGTTCCCATTGCCTTGGTGCGCCATTCTTCAGCCTGCGCCATATCCGCCTTGCGGGCTGCTTCGTTGCCAAAGTCGACATCGGCTTTGCGACGATACATCAGGTTCAGGTAGGCCATCGCATCGTCGTAGTTGGCGCGATTGGCAACCGCTTGATTGAGGTACTGAAGCCCTTCCTCGACCAGAGGAGCATTCTCTTCCTTGACCGCGTCCATGACCTTCTTGGGGGCCTTGGCGTTTCCTTCTCCGTCGTCATTGAGACCGGCGGGAACGAGAGCCTTCAGCACATTCTCGTGCGCCAGAGTCCAATCGATCACTCCGACGGTGTATGCCGCTTCGGGGTCCTTGGGATCCGCTGCCAGCACCTTTTTCTGCCAGGTTTTGGCTTCATCGAGTTTCTTGATGTTGAAGTAAATGCCTGCAATCTGCTTGAGGCTGTTTACGTCATTCGGGTCCTTGGCCAAAACTTCCTGGAAGATACTGATGGCCTGATTAGCCGTCTTCAGGTTTTCCGGAGTATCGAGCCCGGGAACGATGTTCTGTGAAAGAGCAGTGGCCAAATAGCTTTTGGCCATCGGGAGGCTTGGATCCAGTTCGGTAGCCTTCTGGAAGTGCCCGATTGCCTCCTCGTATTTGCCGCTCTTGTAGGAGTCCACTCCCTTGTTCAGCTGATCACGGGCTGCCAGGCGGTTGCACCCGCTCAGGGAGAGCACCAAGCCGGCCAAGACAACCGCGAGCGCCGAAATTCGTGCGGGTCCACTCATTTTCTTATCTTCTCCTTCAGGACGTGCCTCACGCGACGCGCGCCTGGAATCTTGAGTTCGACTGGCTGCGGCCGGGACTTCCGGAACCAGGCTGAAAGAATTCTACTCCCAACAACTCGGCCTATCCGCCATCCCAATCCGACCCGGGATTCAAGTTCACGCGGAAGTCCTCAGCAGCTTGAAGCGACGACGGCAACCGGCCGCAGTGCGATACCCTTATTGTCCGGCCAGGATTTTCGGCGTCATCAAGCCGATGTGATCCACGTTGGCCGCACGACCGATATCGATGACTTCAGCAACGTAGCGGAAGTCGAGGTTGTCGTCACCTTTGACGAACATAACCCGCTCTGCGCGGTTGGAATAGATGTCGGTCAGCTTGGGCAACAATTCGGACTTCTGTACGGGCGTCTCGTTGATCTTGTACTGCGGCGATGCGCCGGGCTGGTAGAGAACCTGTACGACGATAGTACGGTCGTTCGGCTCCTGCTGCTTTTGCGGATTCTTTGGCGGCTGGGGCACCAATGCGTCCAAGCCCTTCGGCACTGTCGGCACAATGACCATGAAGATGATCAGGAGCACCAGCAGAATATCGATCATGGGCGTGACGTTGATCTCACCCATTGCGCCGCCGCCACCACCAGTTGAAAATGCCATGGTTTCAAACTCCTCAAATTGCTACGAAAATCTTGTTAGTGACGAGGCCCTCGGGACTTCTACTGACCGCCCGCGAGACCGCCTTCTTTTTTCTGCGTCAAGAGCCCGACTTCATCGACGCCGGCGGTACGAACCGCATCAATGGCATCTTCGACCGCACGGTACTGCGCGCGAGCATCAGCGCGGACATAAATCGTCTTTCCCGGCGTGTCGGCTAGTTTGTCGCGGACCTTGGCGCCCAGCTCGCTTGTTGCGATGTGGTCCTGTCCGAGGTAGACGCCGCCGTCCCTGGTAACCGCCACGACGATTGCATCTTCCTTATCGGCATCCGGCATCGATGTGGGGTTATCGACCTTGGCCATATCGACCTGGACCTTGTTCTGGAGCATGGGAGTAATGACCATGAAGATGATCAGCAACACCAGCATCACGTCCACCATCGGTGTGACGTTGATGTTGGAATTGATCTTGCTGCCTTCGTTTCGAACTGCAACTGCCATTGGATTGGCTCCGTGCCTTTGGATTTTTGCTCCGGATGGCTCCGGTTTTTGCATGAACCGCGGCTTGCGCTGAATTTGAAATCGGCGGACAGGAGAGACTCGCGGCTCTCCTGCCCCCGGAAATTCCCGCTCGAGCCGGCAGGCGCGATTAGCGCTTGTTGCTCTGCTTGATGAAGTAGTCGATCAGTTCGCTGGAGGAGTTATCCATCTCCACGTCGAAAGCTTCGACACGTCCGGTGAAGTAGTTGAAGGCCATAACGGCCGGGATGGCCACGAGCAGGCCGAATGCCGTCGTTACCAGGGCTTCAGAGATACCGCCGGCGACTGCGCCGATACCGGAAGTCTTCTGGGTCGCGATCTGCTGGAAGGCGTTCAAGATGCCGACGACGGTGCCGAACAGTCCGACGAACGGAGCGGTCGAACCGATGGTGGCCAGCACGCTGAGGCCTCTCTTGAGCTTCGCGTGAACGATGGCTTCGGCGCGATCCAACGCGCGCTGCGAGCTCTCGATGTTGTTCTCGGTGGCTGCGCCGCCGGAAGCGCGGAACTCCTGCAAGCCAGCGGTAACAACTTCAGCGAGGTGGGACTTCTTGTTGCGGTCGGCGATCTTGATCGCCTCTTCGAGCTTGCTGTCTTTCAGAGCGCCGGCAACCTTGGGCGCGAATTCGCGCGACTGTTTGCGGGCCGCAGAGAAGTACAGGTAACGATCGATCATGACAGCGAGGGACCAGATTGACTCGATGAAGAGCAGGATAGCCACGGCGCGTGCCAGCCATCCCATATGTTCCCAAAGCCCCATCGGGCTGAAGCTGACGGTCGATTCCCCTTCCTGGAAAAGAAAGGCCAGATTGCTGACCGAGTGCGAAGCGAAATGTGCGAGCTGAGCGAGAATCACTGAATCGTTCCTCCTAAGGAGTTTTCTTGTGTGCTACGAGTTTCCGCCGCGGCGGATTGCTGGGAATGCGGCTCTATTTGGATTCGCATTCGGGTCAAAAGCGAGGCCCTTCTCCGTGGATCGGAAAAGGGCCGGAAAATTTCTCAGCCACCCAGGCTGAAGATCACGTTGATGGTGGTTTCTACCTCAACTGGATCGTTATTGAGCAGGTATGGCCGGTAGCGCCACGATCTCACCGCATCGAGGGCGGCCTGCTGCAACATGGCTGGACCGCTGACGACGCGAAGATTTTCAATCGTGCCGGCCTTAGAGATAGTCGCCTGCAAAATGACGGTGCCGGAAACGCGGGCCGCCTTGGCGATTGGCGGATAAATCGGCTGCGTTTTCTGCAGCAACATACCGACCGCAACACCGGCCGAGATATTGACTTTCTTAGGAGCCGCTGCCTGCACCTTTGGTCCGCCGCTGCCGAATGCGCTACCCATGATACCGCTGGAACTGCCGCCGAGGCCTTCCATACCGGCTACACCGAAGCTGGACGGCGGAGCTTCTTTCTCAGCGACCTGCTTGATGCTATTTGGGATCTTGGTCGGCGCGATGAGCTGGTTGTTCATCATCTCGGACTGGACGTGAACTACGTGCACTTCAGGCGGAGGAGGCGGTGGGGGCGGTGGCGGTGGAGGCGGTGGCGCAACCAACAGTGTCTGCATGGCAGCCTTCGGCAGTGCCTCTGGGTAGATCAAGGGAATCAGAATCAGCAGCAGGAGCACCGAGCCATTGGTGATGAAGGTGACCATCATCCAATACTTGCTCTTGCTCTTGATCCTTCCGCCGGATTCAAACGTGGAATCTTCAAACATGGCCAGCCTCGAATCGGATCTGTGTTACATCAATTTAGACACCGGCCCCAACTGAAATGTTCCCGGTGTCGTAAACGATTACCTCAGCAGTGTGCTCCACCTATATCAGAAGTTCATGACACTTGCAAAACCTGCCCCAAAAACAGTGCACTCCGTTGCTTGGGCGTTAGACTTTCGAACGCTTTGCAGCAGGCAGTGCAGCATTCTTTCCGCGCCCTGCGCGCCACTGCTGCCACGACACCAACATTGGTGCAGCAACTGCAATCGAAGAGTATGTGCCAATGAGGATGCCGACGACAAGAGCAAAAGAAAATCCGCGCAGAACTTGTCCGCCGAAAATGTAGAGAGACAGCACGGTCATGAACGTCAGACCGGAAGTGAGGACGGTTCGGCTCAGCGTCTGATTGATGCTTCGGTTGACGACGTCCGGCAGGGCCTCGCGCCGGCTCATCCTGAGATTTTCGCGAATGCGATCGAAGACGACGATGGTGTCGTTCATCGAGTAACCCACCAAAGTTAGTATCGCGGCGATTACCGTAAGGCTGATTTCCTGATTGGTCAAAGCAAAGGCGCCGATTGTGATGAGGGTGTCGTGGAAACATGCCACTACAGCGGCGACACCGTAGATCAACTGAAAGCGGAACCAGAGGTATACGAGCATTCCAGCCATGGAATAGAGCGTCGCCAGGCCGGCCTGCTTCTCAAGCTGCTTGCCGACGGTGGGTCCCACCACTTGCACGTTGCGCACGCTGAACGGGTTGTTGTAATGCGCGTGGAGCGCGTTCACGATCTGCTCGCGCCCGGTATCGAGCGCGGCCTCGTTGGTCTGCTCTGGAAGACTGATCAGCACGTCGTTGCTCGAGGCCTGGTCCACATTCCGAATAGGTTGGATGCTGGAATCGCGAATACCGGACGCATCCATCGCCTTCCGAATCTGATCCAGTTGGGGAGCTTGCGAAAACTGGAGCTGGACCTGGGTGCCGCCGCGGAAATCGACGCCCAGGGGTACGGGACTGCCGATATGGGCCCAGTGCACGGACATCGAAATGATACCGGCCACGCTGAAAATCAGGGAGAAGCCGAGAAAGTACCATTTCTTCCCCAGCCAGTCCACATTTACGGTGCGAAACAATTCCACGGTTCTCTGCCTTCCTGAATCAGGTTTCGGGGATCAGGGAACAGGGATAAGAAAATCGAAGCTCGATTTCTCCCTGCTGCCCACTGCGCCCTTGCGCCTGTGTTATCTCACTGCCAATACGCCTTGCCTGGTTCGCTGTTCTCCGATTCAGCCTTTCAAATCGAGACCAGCTCGCCGGGCTTCAGCTTGTTCAAATGCGCCTCAAAGATGACGCGCGAAACGTAGACCGCGGTAAACAGGTTCGCCGCCAAACCGAAGGTCAGGGTAACGGCAAATCCCTTGACCGGCCCGGTACCGAACAGGAAGAGGATTGCCGCCGAAACGATGGTGGTTACGTGGGTATCGATGATTGTCACCCACGCGTGGGCAAAGCCCTGGTCCACGGCAGCGGAAGGCGCCTTGCCGGCACGCACCTCTTCTCGTATGCGCTCAAAGATCAGCACGTTGGAGTCAACGCCCATACCGATGGTGAGAATGACTCCGGCGATACCCGGTAAGGTAAGCGTGGCGCCTGAGAAGCCCATAAATCCGAGCAGAATCACCAGGTTCAGGAACAGGGCGAGGTCGGCGTTGATGCCCGAGCCGCGGTAATAGACCAGCATGAAGACCATCACCAGCAGCACGCCCACGACGGCGGCCGTGACGCCCTCCTTAATGGAATCCGCGCCAAGCGATGCGCCCACGGTACGGTCTTCGAGGTAGTTCAAGGAGGCCGGCAGGGCGCCGGTGCGGAGCATCTTGGAGAGGATCTCAACCTCGTCCTGCGAGAAGCTGCCCTCGATTACACCGGAGTCGCGGATAGCGCTCTTGATGTTGGCCACTTCGCGGACGCGGCCGCCGAGGACCACGGCCATGGCGTGACCCACGTTCGCGCTGGTGTACTCGTAGAACCGGTCACCTGCCTCGTTGGTGAGGGTGAAGCGGACGTTGCGCAGCCCGTTTTCACCCACAGAGGGGTCGGCGGAGCGGAAGTCGCTGCCGGCCACGACGGGAACACGTTGCAGCACATAGACGCTGTCGGCATCGGAACCGCTGGCGAGGGCACCTGAACCGTGCACGATCATCTGGTCGGGCGGCAGGTTTCCGCCGACGCTGGCGAGGGCGGCCTGCTCATCCTGATAGGGACCGCCTATGACAGGGTGAATCTCAAGCCGTGCCGTGGACTGGATGATGTTCTTGACGCGGTCAAGATCTTCGACACCCGGAAGCTCAACCAGGATCTGGTTTTCGCCGAGGCCGTACTCCTGAATCACAGGTTCGCTGACGCCGAGCGTATCGACACGGTCGCGGATGGTTTCGATGGCCTGCTCGACTGTCTTCTTCTCGAGAGCCTGCTCGACCATCGGCTTCATGGTGACGGTGAGTGTGTTCTCCGATCCGGTGATGTCGTATTCGTTCGAATACTTCGAATCGAGGATAGACCGGACGTCGTTGGACTTTCCGGCCGCGATGCCCTGGATCTGGATGACGGTGGGCTTCGTTGGATCGGGCTTAAGAACCTGAGAGAAGCCGATGTTTGCGGCTTTCAGGTTCTGCTGTATGCGGCCGACGGTGCTGTCGGTCTCGGCGCTTACGGCCTCAGAGACAACTACCTGGAGGATCAGGTGTGCGCCGCCGCGCAGATCGAGACCAAGGTGAATGTTCTTGGTCATTGCATCCATGAGGGCCTTGCCGCTCACGCCGGACGGCACACGAAAGATGCCGTAAACGAAGATCACCAGAACTGCAACGATCAGCGCGATTCTGCCATTGAGATTCTTTTTCATTTTTCCAATTCTCTGTTCGGGAATTCGGGTGGCCCGGCTGGGCCCTACGAATCCGACGAACTCTCCTGCGTGGTCACGGATGCGATCGCCGTTTTGGCGATCTCGAGCTTAAGATTGTCGGGCGCCACGCGGATGATGATCACATCGTCCTTGAGGGAAAGGATAATCCCGCGAATTCCGCCGGCGGTGGTGACCCGGTCGCCGGCCTTGATGTTTTTCAGCATGTCCTGCCATTGCTTCTGGCGCTTCTGCTGCGGACGGATCATCACTAGATAAAGCACCGGAATCAAGAGCAGGGGAAGAAGCATCGTAATACTGCTTCCGCCGGCCGCGGGTGCTGCGAGAATCAAAGCCAAGCTCAATGCCACATTCATCCTTTACTTACCTCGCCAAACGAGGGCCATCGCGAGGGCGCAGGCACACTCGGCCTCGGGCCGGTCGCCTGCTTAAAATTTGTCTCCGGGAACGTTCCTGGCTCCGAGTCGGTCAGCTCAGGATCTGGAAGGAGGGCCGGAGATGCGGTTTCCGCTCGAAAGCGGGTGACTGCGTGTTGATTTCCGAACCCAGCTGCCGTTTGCTTCCTGTTCGACACAGGCTGCCTCTGGATTCGGCTCGGTAATTCCCCCGCTTACGTGCTTCTGATCGGGCCGAAAACCTAAGGAAGTCCTCTAGAGATAAGAAACGGGTAAGCACCGGTGTGTCAAGGCTGACGCGCACAAGCGCCGAGTTGCGTGCCGTCTGTGCGCGGGACGGGATTTTGGTCTTTGAGCCCAGGGCAGAGCCTTACAAACCTCTTACGGATTCGAAGCTTCGTCTTTATTGCCTTCGCGGTCTCCTGAGATGGAGCGCCTTTCTGCCAGCTGAGTCGATGTGCAGCAGAGGGCCGGGCGGTTCCAGATGATCAGTCACTCCCTCTACGATTACCTGTTGGTATTACTGGTGGTCCCCGCGGTCGCGTTTATGGTGTGGGTTTTCATGAATCTCACGCAACAGATTGGGCTCACCCGACAGATTGGGCGGGGGCACCGGCGCAGGTGATCACTCCGGCGTCCAGTAGCGTGTCTCGGGCCGCGCACAACTGAGACAGAGCCGCCGGCCGTCGACATCGGCCCAACGACCGAAGTTCACGCCTTCTCCGCAGGCCGGACACAGGAAGCGCTCGCTTTTATAGCCGGGCAGTTCTGAAGAGTCGACGTGGACCTTGACGGGCTGCGCGCGCAAGAGCTGATCGTCCGGAAGTGTGCGATAGGCGGCCATCTGTTGAGCGCTCTTGCTTTCGATGTGCGGATAAAGCTGCTGGGCGAGTTCGCGTGAATTTTCAAGCGCTACGACGCGGACGCCGCGGCCCGACTGCAAATCGACGAAGGTAGCTGCCATCTTCCCCCAGTCGCGGAACTTGAGAGTGCGCTTGCCGAGACGGCAGCCGGTTACCGTGCCGATGGCGTCGGTGGCGCAGCGGTCAATCTCGACGAAGACTGCGAGGCGCTTGCGGTCGACGCCGCGCGGATCGGCGATGCCAAGCTGGTTCAATCCGAGCAAAGACATGCGCACGCCGAGAATCTGTCCGGCGCACATGTGTCCATGCGCCGCTTCGGACTGGGCGAGTAGTTCGTCGAGAGATTCCATGGTCCTTGGATGCGCAGCCGGAGGATCGAATGAGGGGCCGATTTTCGGGACCGCGCTGGATTCCATCATCGCGCAGATTTAGTCAGCCGGTCTGCTAATTCGTCTTTGCCGGAGGTGCGACGTCGGCCGGATCGTCGGATTCTTCCACCAGGACTGCGGAGCCCGGAACCAGATCGAAGCTGGCCGGATCCATGCGGGCGGGGTGGAAGGTGACGCGGAGGGGATCGCGCTGCCAATCGACAGCAGAGCATGTGGGGTCAGGATGGCTGGCTGCGTCGAAGGCGGTGAGCTTTTTGGCCAGCACGGGCTTGCGTGCCGCCAACTGCGCCACGACGGCATAGAGGCTCTTGCCGTTGGCGGTGAGGCCGCAGTAGGCGCCGTAGTCCCGGAACCAACTAACCTGGCTCACGCCGGGGTCGTAATCGGGCAGCTTGAGGGCGGCGATGTAACCGCTGGCGCGGTCGACCATGAGCCAGGGGCCGCGCTGCCATACCCAGCGATTCGGTTGCTGGCCCGGCTTGTCGCCGGGCAGGGCGTCGTTGATGCGCAGGGCGCGACGAACCAGGAAGCTGCGGTCGGTGACATCATGGGTGTCGCCGGTGGTCCATTCTTTCACCGTGCCGTCGGCGAGCAATGCGCGAACCTTCAGCGCAGTTTCACCCGTTGCTGCGCCGGTCCTGGAGTAGGGCACGCGTCTGGCTCCGCCGAGAACGACGGTGTGGACTTTGCGTGGAGCGGCAGTTACCTGCGCACCCCCGAGACTGAGAAAAAAGGCGGCCACCAAAAGCGCCGCAGAATTCCGTCGCACGTGCATGACGGTTGCTCCTAACCCTGCGCCGTCTCCACTGCGCGGGCAACACGAAACGCGGTGCCCTCGTTCATGGGTGCGGCCAGGACCTGCATTCCGACGGGCAGTGCGGCGCGTGTAGCCCCACAGGGCACATTGACGCCGCAGATGCCGGCAAGGCTTGCAGTGACGGTATAAATATCAGCTAAGTACATGGCGAGTGGATCGCCGGTTTTTTCGCCGAGCTTGAATGCCGGCATGGGCGCGGTGGGCGTGACGATTGCATCCACTTCGGCAAACGCCTTCAGGAATTCTTCGGCGAGCAAGCGGCGCACCTGCTGCGCTTTGAGGTAGTAGGCGTCGTAATAGCCGGCACTTAAAGCGTAGGTTCCGAGAAGAATGCGGCGCTTGACCTCGGCGCCGAAGCCCTCGTCGCGCGAGTGGCGATACATGGCCGATAGCGTGTCCGATGCAGGCGAACGATGGCCATAGCGCACTCCGTCGAAGCGGGCGAGGTTGGCGCTGGCTTCGGCTGTAGCCACCAGATAGTAGGTGGGAATTGCGTATTTTGTGGAGGGCAGCGAAATGGGCTTGACCGTGCAGCCTGCGGATTTTAGATCCTGAATGCCCTTCTCGATGGCTGCGCGCACTTCCGGATCGAGGCCCTCGCCGAAATATTCCGCGGGGATGCCGATGCGGAGGCCGTCGATGGGTTTGCCGCTTTCGGCAGCGTAGTCAGGGACCGGCGCCGAGGAACTGGTGGCATCTTTTGGGTCGTAACCGGCGATGACGCTGAGGAGAGTTGCCGCGTCGCGCACGTTGGCAGCGAAGGGTCCTACGCGATCGAGCGAAGAGGCGAAGGCGATCAGGCCATAGCGCGATACGCGGCCATAGGTGGGCAGCACGCCGACCACGCCGCAAAAGCTGGCAGGCTGGCGAATCGAACCGCCGGTATCGGTACCGAGGGTAGCCACTGCGAGATTGGAGGCCACTGCGGCTGCCGAGCCACCGCTGGAGCCACCGGGCACCCGCTCCGGATCGACCGGGTTGCGCACGGGACCGTAGGCCGAGTTTTCGTTCGACGAACCCATGGCGAACTCGTCGCAGTTGAGCTTGCCGAGCAGCACTGCGCCGGCAGCCTCGAGCCGAGTGACCGCGGTTGCGTCATAGGGCGGCTGGTAGCCCTTGAGGATTTTTGAGCCCGCGGTTGCGGGCGCGCCACGCACGACCAGCACATCCTTGATGCCTACGGGGATGCCGGCGAGCGGACCAAGTAGATCGCCTTTGGCTGCAGCCGCATCGACCCGCGCTGCCTGCTCCAGAGCACGCTCTTTGGTGAGGCTGAGATAGATGTTCAGGGCAGGATTGATCTCCGCGATGCGGTCGTAATAACCCGCGGCCAGATCCGCGGCTTTCACTCTGCCGCTTGAGATGTCTTCGCGCAGGGCGGCGAAGGTTTTTGGTTTCTCCACGTAGGACTTCAGTTCACTCGTCAACCCGCGATCCTCTTTTCTTGTTCTCGTAATGCGTGGCCGGCTTGCGACCTGCTTCAGCGCTCAATCACCTTGGGCACTTTGAAGAACGCTCCGTCGGTCTCCGGCGCCTGGGGCATTACCGCAGCGCGGTCGAGCGAAGGCACTCGAACATCGGGACGAAGCGAGACGACGGCTGCGGCGCCTTCGAGCTCATTGACCTGGGCCAACGGAACCACACCGGTAGTATCGATTTCACTGAGCTGGGCAACGTAATCGAGAATGGCGTTCAGGTCGTGAAGCATGGTTTGGGTTTCTTCGGGCTCCAACTGAAGGTTGGCCAGCTCGGCGACCCGCTCCACATCTGCGACGGTAACTTTTGCAGTCATCTTTTGCTCGTTCCTACAGTGCGATGGGCTGGCGCGATTGTGGGTGCAGCACATGTCTTTGCGTCAAGAAGAACAATCTGCGAACACCTCAAGTATAGACCGATGCCGACTCTTCCTTTCCCCCGCTCAATCGACTGTGAGCGTGAACGTGACCTGATGGACAACGCCGTTTGAACTCACGTTTACGGGAATCGAGTAGGTGCCGGGCGGCGTGCTGGAGCTCCCCGATCCGCCTGCTGCGGATGTTCCGCCGGTGCCGCCGCCGGAGCTGAGGAAGAGAACCGCAGCTCATTGCGAAGGTTCCTGAAGAGCCGTTGAGAGGATTTAGGGAAAGGGTGAAGCGCGCGGTCTGTCCGCTGGAGACGGTCAGTCTTGCATTGCCCGTCGGCGCCGCGGCAACGTAGAAGCATGTTCCAGCGAGAGACGCCGCGCGTGGCGAACACGCCTGCGTCAGTCGCGAGATAGACGGTATTGGCATCGAGAGGATCGACGACGAGACCGTTTGCCGGCGCAGGCGATAGGTTGGACGTCACTTCCTGCCAGTGAGCTCCGCCGTCGATCGAACGGTAGACGACACGCACATTTGCGGCCGGTCCGCGAACTCCTTCGACGGTGATGTAGACCGTATTGCCTGTCGCGTCGTGCGGATCGATGACGATGCTCGAAATGTCTTTTCCAAAAACGTTCAGTCCGGCGGTATCGTTCGTGACCGGATTCAGCGATAAGTCTTTCCAGGCAGGAATTGCCTGATTGGTGGGATCGAATCTTGTACCGAAGACGTGTCCGGGGACGGTTGCGCCTCCGTCGCCGAAGCCGTACATGCCGACGTAGATGACTTCGACGCCACCAGGCAAGGCCATGGAGGCCATTGTTCGTATCAGCGCGTCGCCATTGCATGCGCTTTTGCCGCGTGCTCCATCGAGAAAGGGGCTTAGGCAGAGCGATGTGACCGCGAGTACACAGATTCGATCAGAATTGAAGTTCGTCTGCTCGGCTGCCCTGTTGCTTGATATAGGAGCGGGCATCGAATTTTTTCGCGAACGAGTTTGCCGTCATCGATCGCACCAGGCCGAAGACGGGGCGGTTGAACCAGGGACGATCGTGCTTGCCGACGATGGCCCAGGCAATGCCGGCGTAGCCATTCGGATCGCGGCCGTCGAGCTCGTATTTGTCGTTGAGCGTGACGGCCCACTCGAAGGCACGCGCCGGATCGGGCGCCCACTCGAGGATTTTCTTTGCCCAGTACATACGCATCACGTTGTGCATCCAGCCGGTGTTGACCATCTGATGTTGCGCTGCGTTCCACAGATCGTCGGCAGTCTCACCGCGCTCAAGCTGGTCGAAGGTGTATCGATGCGGACGAACGTCTCCGGTATGTTCGACGAGGGTTTTCTGTGCCCAGGGCTCAGCGCATTGCCAGCTATCGTACTCGGGATTGTGGCGTACGAAGAGGACCGACAGCTCGCGCCAGCCAATGAGCTGCTCAAGGAAGCGATCGCGCGCAGCCGTGGTTGCGTGACCTTGCTGCACTGCGTGCTCGACAGCGAGGGCAATGGTGAGCGGGCCGATGTTGCCGAAGTGGAGATAGGGCGATAACCCGCTAGTGCCCTCGGTTTCAGGATGGTTGCGGGCTGTTTCGTAGGCGGCCAGATCGTGTCGAACAAAGTGCGTGAGCCGCTTCATTGCAGAATGCGTTCCACCAGTGAAGCTATCGACGGGTTTCACCGTGCGATCGAGCTTCGCGAATCCTTCGGTAATGTCGCCGTCGAGAGACAAACCCGGAATCGGCTTGCGCGGCTGCCAAGGATGCAGAGGATCGATTTTCGGCGGGGCAACCAGGTACTTGGGCAGCTCGGCCTTGAGATGCGGACGAAAGTGGTGCAGGAGAAAATAGCTGCGCCCAAAGATGCGCGAGGGCACCACCACATCGGCATCGACTGTCCAGAAGGGCAGCTTGAGCCGTTTTGCTAGAACGGTGCGCCATCGCTCAGGCTCACGGCAAGGGTTCTCGTCGCCAATGAGGAGGGCTGCATTGACTTCTTCGAGAAATGCCTCGAGCGAATTGCCGGGAGGACGGCGCACGATGAAGCCGACGCCACGCTCGGCTGCGTCTGCGGCAACGTCGCGCAGACCCTGCGCAAGAGAGTGGTAGTGGCGCAGGTTGGCGTTTGGATAATTGGAAATAACGGAGAAGTAGATGACCACTGGAAGGCCTAGAAGATTGCCGGCTTCAATGGCCACATCGAGCGCTGGATTGTCCGGGATACGTTGGGCGCGCTGCATCCAATAGACGACGCACTTGGCAGCTCTGCGCGGCGCACCGCTTCGCCGTACCAGCACGCGTGGCTGGTCGGCGAGTTGAGTGAGTTCGGATGGAATCGCGGAATCGTCTTGCATCGCGTGCGGCACTGCCTCTCTGATTCTGCCAGCGCCGCGCGCCAATGCCTAGCGTGCACGAGCGGTCGATTGCGTTCGCTCAACAAAGTCCCCGTCGCTGTTCGATGGGGTCGAGGAGCAAGAGACAACGTTTTCGGAACCTACGGTTTGGGTGGAGCTTGGCGTGGATCGCTGCACCACAACGTACTGTCCCATGGGAAAGCCGCCAATTCTGCATATCCTGAATGCTTTTATCTGCCGCTCTTCGTCCGGAGCCGTTCGTAGCGCAAGCCGACGGAGCCATTCGAATAGGATTTGCATTCGGTCAGCTTGAAATTGCGCTGAGGGAATTTGCTGGGGAATGCGGGGATTCCCTCGCCGAGAAGGAGGGGACCGATGCCGATGAAGAGCTCATCGACCAGGTCCTCCTGCAAAAAACTGCGGCATAACTGGCCTCCACCGCCGAGGTAGATATCTTTTCCCTTGCGACGCTTTAGCTTCCTGACAAATGCGGCTAGCGATCCGCCAATCACTTCGAATCCGTCGTGTTTGCCCGGCTTCCATCGGCGGGAGACAACATAAGTCCTCATGCCGGGAGTCTCGGGGATCTCGCTGTTCCTGAGCATCTGCACGTAGCCGATTGCCGTCTTGCGGCCCATGATGGTGGTGTCGATGCCGGCGAAGAAGTCGGCCATGAGGGCCTCACCTTCCTGGTCGATCTTCAGGAAGTCGATCGCGCCATTGCGCCGCGCGATATAGCCATCGAGGCTGATGCCAAATCCCAGGATGACTTTGCGGGGCATGGCGGGATTGTAAATTGAGGCTCGTCGACCGGCAATCGGGAACGCATGGAAAAGGCCGCCCGGAGGCGGCCTTTGAAGTCGAAGCTGCAAGCGGGGTGTTTACCAGCGACCCCAGGCGCGTGTGAAGTAGTCGGCCAGGGTCATCCCCACGAGGACCATGAAGGTGAAAAGGCCTGCGCCCACGGTGAGCTTGGTCAGCTTGGTGGAGTACTTGACGTGCATGAAGAACAAGACGACAAGCATCATCTTGAGGACTGCGATGGCGAGGGCAACGATGGGGTTGAAGACGCCCATTTCGACATAGGAGGCCGCCACCGTGGTCGCGGTAAGCACCAGCAGCGCCGACCCAACGACAATGTAGATCTTGGGGCTGACAATGTGGTGGTGGTGCTCGTGTTCTTCCGGAGTTTCCTGGTGTTGGCTCATGCGGTGTCTCCTCTATTGATGGCGGCTGATCAGGTACAGCAGCGGGAACAGGAAGATCCAGATGATATCGACGAAGTGCCAATATAATCCGAAGTTCTCGACAAAGGTGACGTGCCCGGTTGTGTAGGCCCCGGCCTGAGCTCTGAAGATCATGAATCCGAGAATGGCGATACCAATGATCATGTGCAGGGCGTGCATACCGGTCATGGCGAAGTAGAGAAAGAAATAGAGCTCGGTGTGGCGCGCCATGTCGAGGGCAAGCGGCTTGTCGTGGTATTCCTTGAAGACCTCGGGATCGGATGCCGGGTTGAGGAAGGTGCTCATGCTGTAGCGAATTCCGGGGACGTGGTGCTTCTCCCACTTTTCGGAGTATTCGATACTTTTGATTCCGAGGAAGACGAGGCCGAGAACGAAAGTGAGCACGAGGCAGAAAACGAGCGCGCCCTTCTTGCGCATCTCAGCCGACCAGACGCCCATGGCCATGGTGAAGCTCGAGGTGATGAGGACGGCGGTGTTGGCGGTTCCCCAGCCGATCTGCAGCTGGTGCGAGGCCTCAACAAAGGCCGGATAGTACCAGTTGCGATAGATCAGGTAGGCCGTGAAGAGGCCGCCGAAGAACATGATTTCGGTGAGCAGGAAGAGCCACATCGCGAAGTTGGTGGCATCGTTCTGCTGCGCAATAGTTTCGAAATGATGGCGCTGATAGGGCGGATGCTCGTGGTGAGCAGTGCCTGCTTCGCCATGGGCAATCGCTGTGCTATCCGACACTGGTTACCTCTTTTTCTTTCTGCTTATCGAGCCACTCGTAGTCGTAGGCCTCGTGGTCCACGATGGGAATCTCAGGGAAATTCTCGGTCAATGGGGGCGACTGCACCTGCCACTCGAGACCCGTTGCCTGCCAGGGGTTGTTGCCGGCAATGGCGCCGTACTTCAGCGACCAGGTGAGATAGAGAACGGGCAGAAGATAGCCCACGCCCAGCACCGAGGCGCCTGCCGTGGAGAAGACGTTCAGGATCTGGAACTCGGGCGGATACGATGCATAGCGACGCGGCATGCCCAGAGTGCCGAGGATGAATTGCGGGAAGAAGGTCAGGTTGAATCCGATGAAGGTGACGACCGCAGCCATCTGCGAAATCTTCTCCGGATACATGCGGCCGGTCATCTTAGGCCACCAGAAATGAAGTCCGGAAAGGAACGCCATCAACATGCCGCCGACCATGACGAAGTGGAAGTGGGCAACGATGAAGTAGGTTTCGGTCAGGTGGATGTCGGTTCCCGAAGCGCCGAGGAAGACGCCGGTCATGCCGCCGATGGTGAACAGGCCCATGAAGCCGAAGGCGTAGAGCATCGGGGTTTCAAACGTGATGGAACCTTTGTAGAGGGTGAAGGCCCAGTTGAAGATCTTGATGGCCGAGGGCACGGCGACCAGCATGGTCAAGAGCGAGAACACGAGCACCGCGTAGTTCGAGATGCCCATGATGAACATGTGATGGGCCCAGACGAAGAAGCCGAAGACCGCGATGGCCACCGAAGAGAACGCCACGGCCGTGTAGCCGAAGACGCGCTTGCGGCTGAAGGTCGATACCACTTCGGAGATCACGCCCATGCCGGGAAGAATCATGATGTAGACGGCGGGGTGCGAGTAGAACCAGAAGAGATGCTGGAAGAGGAGCGGATCGCCGCCCTTGGTGGGATCGAAGACGCCGATGCCGATGGTGCGCTCGAGGGCTACCAGGACGATGGCGATGGCCAGCACCGGCGTGCCGAGCACCATGAGGATGCTTGCCGCATAGTTGGACCAGACAAAGAGCGGGAGCCGGAACCAGGTCATGCCGGGCGCGCGCATCTTGTGGATGGTGACGATGAAGTTGAGTCCGGTAAAGATGGAGCTGAAGCCGGCGATGAAGACGGCCAGTCCGGTCGTGAGCACGTGCGTGTTGACGTAGTGCGTGGAGAGCGGCGTGGTGAAGGTCCAGCCGGTATCGACGCCACCCGAGATCATGGTGTACAGGGCGAGCATGCCGGCGGCCATGTAAAGGTACCAGCTCAGCAGGTTGATCTTCGGCAGGGCCAGATCTTTGGCGCCGATCATCATGGGCATGAAGAAATTGCCGATGGTGGCGGGGACCGAGGGCACCAGGAAGAAGAAGATCATGATGATGCCGTGCATGCTGAACACCTTGTTATAGGTGTCCGTCGCCATCAGATCGCTCTGCGGCGTGAGCAGTTCAAGACGAATGAGGCCAGCGAGCGAGCCGCCTATGAAGAAGAAGAAGCTGATCGAGATGAGATAGAGAATGGCGATCCGCTTATGGTCGCCGGTAAGCAACCAGCTGAGCAGGCCATTCTCCTTGCTCAGATAATTCATCTTCGGAATCCGGGCAGTTGCCTGATCGGGAAGACTGACGATTGTGTCGCTCATTGCTTCACCATCCCTTTAGACGCTTGGCCTGCCGGAGGTTTGGCTGCTTTGCCTTCGCCTTCAGGCAGGAACGTCGTTGTTGCCGTGGTCTGCTGCACGCGGTAATCGGAATCGAGGTTCTTGATGTACTCGACGAGATCGATTACGCCCTCTTCGCTGATCTGTCCCTGGTAGGTGGGCATGATCGGCGCGAATCCCTGGGTGATGTGCTGAGAGGGATTCAGGATCGCCTCGCGCAAGTAGGCATCGTCCGCAGTGAGCTGCTGGCCATTGGCGAGAGTGAGTGTCGATCCGTACACATTGGCGAGGCTCGGCCCGCGTGCGTCGGGCCGGGTGTTATGGCACGCGTTGCAGCTGAGGCTGGCAAAGAGGCGCTCGCCATTCTGCGCGAGCGACGCGCCGCTGGTAGAGCCCTGGAGCCACTTTTTGTAGTCCTCAGGCGTGAGCACGACCACATCGCCGATCATGTGCGAGTGTTCGGTGCCGCAATACTGCGTGCAGAAGAGGTGATAGGTGCCCGGCGTGGTTGGCTCGAACCAAACCGAAGTGTAGCGACCGGGAATTGCTTCGCGCTTGACGCGGAAGGCCGGAATCGAAAAGCTATGGAACACGTCCTGCGAAATCAAGGTGAGCTGGATGGCGCGTCCCGTAGGCACGTGCAACGAATTGATCTCGTGCTGGCCGCCCGGATGCTCGGCTTTCCACATCCACTGCTTGCCCACGACATAGATATTCATGGCGTTGGCGGGGGGCGTGTAAACGCGGAAATAAATGAGTGCGCCCCAGACAAACATGATGAGGAACAAGCCGAGAGGAATGATTGTCCACGTAGCTTCAAGCAGCGTGGAGCCTTCGATCTGTACGGCGACCGGGTGGCGCTTCTTGCTGTACAAGATTGAAAAGCTCGTCAGCAGAAGGACGACGATCGTCAACCCGATGAGGCTGACAAGCACCATGAAGAAGTAGAGCGCATCCATCTGAGGCGCAATCTTCGATGCCTCCGGCGGGAAGAGCGCGAAGTTCGTCATCCACTTGACGAGAAACTGCCAGATTATTGGACTGATGTGGGACATTCCTTTATCCGTTCACCTTTGCATCTTTCACAGGCTGGTGGGCCTGCCGGTAATCCCGGCGGAACATAATCACCATGAATCCACCCAGCAACACGAGCGTCAAAAACCCGCCGAGCTGCACAACACGGGCCACGATGAGCGAGTGAGTGTTGGTCTGCGGATCGTAGTGGTAGCAGTAGGTCAGAATGTTGTCGACGGGCGAACCGATGCGATTCGACGACGCCTCATTCAGGCCCAGCAGCATATCTTTCGGCGAGTATTCGACACCCATGTAGTACTGGGCCAGCTTGCCTTGCGGCGTAACGATTTGAATCGCGCTGGCGTGTGCAAACTGCGTGAGTTTTCCGTCGGGCCCGGGAATTTTGACGTAGCGGAAGCCAACCGCGCTGGTGAGCGCATCGATGTTGGGCTGCGTTCCGGTAAGGAAATGCCAGCCGTTGGCTGTTTCAGGATGCCCGTAGCGCTTGAGGTAGCTGCGTTTTTTGGCGGCTGCGAGCTCCGGGCCTTCTTCAGGATCGATGCTCACGACGACCACATTGAAGTCTTTACCGGGAACAAAGCGCACCATCTGCAACGCGCTGGTGAGTCCGTCGAGCTCTTCAGAGCAGAGCATGGGGCAGCGGAAATAGACGAGCGCGAGGATGGCCGGCTTCTTGCCGAAGTAGCTGGCAAGATGCACGGGCTGGCCGGCGTCGTCGACGAAAGAGAGCCCCAGCGGAAGCTGCTGATTCAGGTGCTGCGCGATACCTACCCCGTTCAGGACCGAGGGAGGCTTATCGTTGGTCTTCCCCATCTCCTTGTCGCCGTAGCTGGAGACCTGGGCCAGCAGCGAGGGAGCGAGTCCACATGTCGCACAGACGATCGCGGCTATCGTGGCTTTGGATACGGCTTGCCCCATTCTCCGGATTGTCGATGCGCACTGCATGTTCCTGCTCCTTTACTGCTACTGCTGCTGTTTCTGCTTTGCTTCCGCAACTTGCGCTGCGACTTCATCCTGTTCGTAGCCGGTGGGTGCAAAACCGCTGGTCAGAGGTACGGAGAGGGTGGGACGGGTGTCGCCTGCCATGAGTGCCTGTTCCGGTACCGCTGGCGCAACGGGCAAGCCGCGCTGGGCGATCAACTCCATGGCACGCTCGATCGGAATCCGAACCTTTGCCTGGGCTCCACGTTGCGACGCGTCCACCCAGCTGTAGTTGTCGAGCAAAAGATCCTCGCGCTGATGCAGATCGGCGACATCCTGATTGCCGTCGTCGGTCTGGATGCGCGGCGTTGGGAACTGCTGGGTCAACTCGGCCATCTTGTGCTGCAGCTCGGGATTGTTGGGAAGATTGCCGAGCTGGCGCACGTCGACGGACTTGGTCCACTTGGTGTTGGGCCCGTCTTCCTTGTTCATCCAGGCATTGATCAGCTTGCCCATGCCGTACGTCAAAACGCCGCAGACTGCGACGAAGATCGCGAGCGAAGTGAGAAAGACAACAATGCCCGTAACCCGGATATCGCTTTGCTCGTATCCGGCAGATGCATCGATTTCTTCAGGCTTCGGGCCATGAGACCCGAGGGGCTCTTCATCATGCGTGGGCATGTTCAGGCTCCAGAATCTCCGCCACATGCGGATCGTTGGTCTGCACAAGCGGTTGCGACTTCAGCCGGTTGCAGAAGAAGGCAATCCAGAACGATGTCATCGCGACAGGAACGGCGATGTACTCGAGGATTCCCCAGCTGAAATGAAGGTTGCGGGCGGCATCTCTATAGTTCGGCTCGATGAGCCAGAACAAGTCGAAGGCCTTGGCGAAGATCATCCATTGGCACACGCGCGTGAGGCGCTTCTTGTTGCGCTTGATGTCGCGCGACAGCAGCAGCGAGAACGGAATGAGCCAGTGGAAGATGAAGTCGAGAGTGATGATGATGCCCCAGTGACCGCGGATCCGATCCAGGTACCAGGGAATCTCTTCAGGCAGGTTGCCCGACCAGATGATGAGGAACTGGGAGAACGCGAGATAGATGTTCAGCATGACGAAGGCGAAAGTCAATTTACCCAGGTCGTGCTGCTCCGTCTGGCGAAGAATGGTTTTGAATGGCTCGGCCTTGGACAGCGCTATCGATACCAGGATGCCGAGAGCAAGCACAGAAAAGCCTTGTCCCACGAGGAACAGCAGGCCGTAGACCGATGAGTACCAGGTCACATCCATTGACATGACCCAGTAGAGAACTGCGGCCGTCATGGTGATGGAGTAGACCACGATGCCGGGTCCGCTGATGTTTTCAAGCTTCTTGATCCATCCGGGAGTCGTATCGAGCGATTGCGTGTCGCGCAACTTGCCGAGCGACGTGAGCCGGTGCATGTAGAGGTACCAGATGGCAAAGCAGAGCACGCCGACGAGCCAGAACATCCCGGGGTTGAGCATGGGGCGCTTGAACTCGATGCAATGCGCTTGAATCTCGTTAATGAAGCCGGACTTGAGCGCAGCGGAAACGTCGCTGACCCGTGCCCAGAGATAAAGACGCTTCATGTTGAGCGCCACGACGAACCAGTAAACGAAGACCAGCGGCAGGGTACGGGCCATGGCCTCAAGCGGCCGGCGAAGCAGCAAGCCCCATTTGCCTCCAGAGCAGTACTGCACCATCAACAGCGCAAGTCCGCCGACGGACCAGCCAAAGGTCAGCATCAAGCCGAGAACCCAGGCGCGCAGCAGATGATCCCATCCGAGGCCATCCTGCGCCTGCGCGAGGAAGCCCAGGATCGCGGCGATAACCGAGAAGATTGCGCCCACTATAAACGCGCGCGTCTTCCAGCCATCGACAAAGGCAGGCGCGCTGAGGTCGGCGGGAAGCGCCTTCGCGTGGGGTGCCGTGTGTGAATCGTGAGCCATTCCCTCAGTCCTTACTTCGCGGCCGCGTCGGGCGCGGCTGTCTTGGTTTGTGGAATTTTGATTGCCGGATCCGCGGGGTTAGCCGGAGCCATTCCCGGCGTGCCCTCCTTGGTGACGGGCGGATAGGCCTGAATCGCACTGGAGGGCAGAGCCCACGGCTCGGCATAACTGGCAGGCAGATTCTCCTCGGTGGCGATGTCTTTCAGATTTCGTACCTGCGCGCCCGCGGGCACATCGGCCGGCGTTGCCGCCTGGCTCAACTGCAGCGCGCGAATGTAGGCTGCGACGGCCCAGCGATCTTCAGGAGCGAGCTGCGCTCGGTAGTCGGGCATTGCGCCGTAGCCATGCGTCATCACATAGAAGTAGTGCGAGAGGGGCTGCGCTGTGCGGACCTGGTCGTGAAAATTGGCTGCGGGCTTGTAGCCGCGCTGCACAATCTCTCCCAGACCGTTGCCCACGCGCGAATGGCACGGTGTGCAGTAAATATTGAACCGCTCCTGCCCGCGCTTCAGCACCTCCATGGTCACAGGAAAGGGCATAAGATTCTGCTCTTCCTTGTAGCCATTTGCGCCTTTGATCACGCCGGTATAGAAGTAGCTGTCTTCGTGCAATTGTCCGCGAGCGACGGTGTTGAGCACCTGTGGCCGCGCGCCGCGATGATCGGCGAATATCTCGGAGCCGCGCTGGGGGATGATCTTCGGCTGGTTTTGCATGTCCTGCCGGCAGCCGGCGGCGAGAAGAACTGCGGAAAGGCCGGTGAACGCGAGGGCACGGCCTGCGAAGGTCCGTGCTTTCCCAGGTCTCAGAACCGCGACCTGGGGCACCCAGGTCGGTGACTGATCCCTGACACCTGATCTCTGTTCTTTGTGATTGAGGTTGGCTTGCATTAGTACTCCACCTCCACCACTGAAGCCGGCTCAAGGGTTGCCAGATAGGCGCGTGTCTCGAGGAGATCGAACTTCGGATCCATCGCTTCAAGGCACAGGAAAAACTTGTCTGTCGTCGCGCCATTGCGGAAGTTGGGCGCGTTGAAGAGCGGGTGATAGAGCGACGGCAGCCCATTCAGCGCCAGCATGCCGAAGGCAGCCGAGAGACCGGCCCAGAGAATCGTCCACTCGTACGCGGGCACGACAAACGCGGGCCATGAGTAGGTGGGGCGGCCTGCGATGTTGAGCGGAAAGGCGAGCGTCGAGATCCATGTCTCGAGTGAAAACATCGCGGCCAATCCGATCAGTCCACCAATCAGGGTCAAGAGAGGAACCTTGTTGCGATGAAAGCCGATCGCTTCCGCGGCTTCTTCCACCGGATAGGGCGTGTAGCAATCCATGCGCCGCCAACCGTCTTGGTGTGCCTGGCGCGCGGCGCGCACCAAATCGCTTGGGGTATCGAATTCGGCCAGCAGGCCGTATGTTCCTTCGCGTGCCGGCATGTCAGAGCGCTCCCTCAGGTTTACTTGCCGTTGCAGGCACCATGATGCGTGTCGTTTTCTTGAGAAAAACGACGCTGGAATTTCGCGGTTTCGAATGACAGCAATTAAGGAAGCGCATCAGTCCGCAGCCTCCGCAGCCTTCGGCTTGATCTTGGCGCCGGGCAGCAAAATACGAATTTCGTTCATGGGAATCATGGGCAGGAAACGCACAAACAAGAGAAAGAGCGTGGTGAACAATCCCAGCGTGCCAATGAAGGTGAGGTAGTCCCACTTGGTGGCGCGATAGGTGCCCCACGACGACGGCAAGAAGTCGCGGTAGAGGCTGGTGACAACAATGACGAAGCGCTCAAACCACATGCCCGTATTGACCACGAGAGAGATGAAGAACATGTAGGGCAGCGAGGTGCGCAGTTTGCGCGACCAGAGCGTGGTGAGAGGAATGACCAGGTTGGACGCAATCAGCACCCAGTACGCCCAGCCCATCGGGCCAAAGGCGCGATTCCAGAACATGAAAGCTTCCCAGTGGGAGGCAGAGTACCAGGACATGAAGGCTTCCATGCCGTAGCCGTAGGCGACGATGAAGCCGGTAGCGAGCATGACCTTGCCCATGTTGTCGATGTGACGCTCGGTCACCATGGCTTCAAGGTGGTAGAACTTGCGCAGCGGAATCGCCAGGGTCAGCACCATGGCAAATCCGGAGTAGATGGCGCCGGCAACGAAGTAGGGCGGAAAGATGGTGGTATGCCAGCCGGGTAGAACGGCCACGGCGAAGTCGAAGCTGATGACCGTATGGACCGAGAGCACCAGGGGCGTTGCGAGGCCAGCCAACAGAAGCGAGGCCGTTTCATAGCGCATCCAGTGGCGAATCGATCCGCGCCAGCCCAGGGAGAGCATGCCGTAGAAATATTGGCCGATCTTCGATTGCGCATGGTCGCGCAAGGTGCCGAAGTCGGGAACCATGCCGATGTACCAGAAGACGACGGAGATCGTGGCGTACGTCGAAACCGCAAAGACGTCCCATAGCAGCGGAGAGCGGAACTGCGGCCAGACATCCATCGAGTTGGGATACGGAAAGAGCCAATATCCGAGCCATGGACGACCGACGTGGATCAGAGGGAACATGCCGGCGCAGACCACGGCGAAGATGGTCATGGCCTCGGCAAAGCGGCTGATGGAGTTGCGCCAGCCTTGCTTGAAGAGCAGCAGAATAGCGGAGATCAATGTGCCGGCGTGGCCGATGCCGATCCACCAGACGAAGTTGATAATTGCGAAGCCCCAGGCGACAGGCTGCGTGATGGCCCAGATGCCGACGCCCTTGAGGAAGAGCCAGGTGACGGCCACCAGCAGCACGGTCGCGCCACCGCCGGCGATGCCAAACAGTGCCAGCCATCCGAGTGGCGTGTGCGGAGTGAGCACAATGCGCGTGATCTTGTCGGTGACGGTTTTGAACGTCTCACCGAGCGCAACGACCCGGAATTCTCCAGTAGCCGGATCGACACCAGGGTTGTTGGTTTTCACTTCTCTGGTTGCCATTGTGACTTCAACCCTTTGCCGGTGCGTGTTCCACCGGCGCTGTTTCGAGTTCAGAGTTCAGGTTCAAAACTTCCGCGACGTACTGCGTGCGAGGACGCGTGTTCTGATCGGCAAGGACCTGGTAGCTGCGCTCCTGGGCCTGCAGCTTCGCGACCTTGCTGTTCTTGTCGTTCAGATTGCCGAAGACGATGGCCGATGCCGGGCACGCCTGCTGGCACGCGGTCACTACTTCCCCGTCGCGAATCGGACGGTTTTCCTTGTCGGCTTCGATACGGGCAGCCGTAACGCGCTGCACACAGTAACTGCACTTCTCCATCACGCCGCGCGAACGGACTGAGACATCGGGATTGCGCGAAAGCTTGAGACTCTCGGTCTCGTAGTCGGAGTAAAGCAGGAAGTTGAAGCGGCGCACCTTGTACGGGCAGTTGTTGGAGCAGTACCGGGTGCCCACGCAGCGGTTGTACACCATCGTATTGATGCCTTCAGGCGTGTGCACTGTCGCGCCAACCGGACATACCTGTTCGCACGGAGCGTTCTCGCAGTGCTGGCAGGTCATGGGCTGAAAGTGCGCGCGGGGAGCCGCGAGATCGCCTTCAAAGTAAGTGTCGATGCGCAGCCACTGCATGTTGCGGCCAATGCGTACCTGCTGCTTGCCGACGACAGCAATATTGTTCTCGGCATAACAGCTGACGATGCAGGCATTGCAGCCCGTGCAGCTGTTCATGTCGATCGACATGCCCCACTTATTTTCCGTATAGGTCCAGTTGGGGAAAAGCGAGGTGTCCATGGCCGGCGTGTCGTGGCCCTCGCCTTCATGCGCGAATCCAGGGTTCGCTTTGAACTCGTCGAGGGTCGCGTAGCGGATGATGCCGCGCGGCCCAAGAGCCTCGTTGGCTTCGAGCGAATGATTCTCGTCTCCACCATGATCGGAAAGGTTCTTTGCCCGGTGGTCCTGGTAGTGGCTCTTGGTAATGGCCGTGCCCCACTTGCCATCGACCTTCTTCAGCGAGCCCGTTGCATAGAGTGGCGCATAGGAGGAGCGAACCAGATAGGCATTGAAACCGGCACCCGAGCCGACACGCCCTGCAAACTCTCGCCCGTAACCGAGGTAAACGGTCACGGAGTTGTCAGGATGGCCGGGGGCTACAATGACTGGCGCCTTCACCTTGCCATTACCGACAGAGATCTCGAGGATGTCGTCTTCTTCGGCGCCAAGCTTGGTGAGCGTTGCGCCGGAGACGATCGCAGCGTTATCCCAGCTGAGGTTTGTTACCGGCTTGGGCAGTTCCTGCAGCCAGCCGACGTTCGACCAGCGGCCGTCGTAGATATTGGGATCGGGCCGGAAGATGATTTCGACTGAGTCTTTCGCGGACGGCGTGGGCACCTTGGTCGAGAGCGCAACCTTTTGCGACCCCGTCGCGAAGCCGGTATTCGGAATCCAGCCATCGTGCAGGGTCTTGCGCCAGCCGGTTTCAAAATCGCCCTTGATGTTGGCTTTCTGCGTGGTCCGCACCGCCTCATAGGCACTGAGGAGCGGCTCATCGAGCAGCGCCTGCAGCACTTCGTGCGCGGAGTGGCCGCCATACAGCGGATCGATCAGAGGCTGAACGACGGATACCGTGCCGTCATAGGAGCGCGCATCCGACCATGATTCGAGATAGTGCGCCGAAGGAATCTGCCAGTGCGCAATCTGACCGGTCTCGTCCACATTCGCGCCCAGTTGCGCAACGATCTTGGCCTTATTGAAGGCATCGAGGAAATTGAGATCTGCAGGCGCGTTGTAGATGGGATTGCCGTTGAGGATGACCAGCCACTCCACCTTACCCGCGTTGAGATCTGCAACCAAGGCCTTCATGTCCCCAAGCTGATCGCTGGGAAGCGGAATCGCCGGATCGCTGGAGACGACGACTGTTTTGCCGACATTGCCGAGGGCCGTATTGATCGCGAGCGCGAGCGCTGCAACCGATTCGTCTTGATAGAGGCCTGGGAGAACCGCGCTCTTGGCGCCATTGGCCTTGAGGTCTTTCGCGAGAGAGGCAAGGAACTGCTGCTGCTCGGGGGTCCATGCGTACGCGGGAGCATCGGCACCCGGAGCGCCGACTGCCTTAGCGAGTTCAGCTGCGAAGGCTGGAATCTCGCTGGCGCGCAAGCCCAACCGGTGCTCGGCCTTCATCCCCGTTGTGGTGGTGGAGCTTTCGACGGAGTAAAGGCGATTCATGCCCTTGGCAGGATCTTTGCGGCGCGCCGCGTAGTCGGCAACCAGTTTGTGGAAGCCCGGATAGGCCGCGCCCGAAAGGAAATCCGCATCAAGGGAAACGATGACGTCTGCCTGGCTCAAGTCGTATTGGACATTGAACCCCTTGGCCAGCCATGTGCCCGCAAGCGCCGGGTCATATTGAACCAGCTTCGCCTTGGGGTAGGCTTTCTGCACTTCAGTCCACTGGCGCGCAAGTGTCGGCGAGGTGATGGTCGCGCTCAAGAAATAGAGACCGGTTCCATCTTTGCTCTCGGCTGCTTTAAGGCGAAGCTCCTGCGTAAACTCGGCCCACTCCCGCGGCTCACCGCGATAGGTGGTGTGCTTGGAGCGATCCGGATCGTAGAGCTCAAGCAGGGTGCCCTGCGAGAAAACGTCGGAAGAGCCGTGATTGTAGGGATGCTCCGGGTTGCCGTCGACTTTGATGGGGCGATATTGGTCGCTCTTCACCAGCAAGGGCACCGCGCCGGTGGGTAGGGGATTCGCCGTAGCAAAGTAGTTGGGCTTGCCGAGCACCAGATCTTCCGGCGCCTTCACGTATGGATAAATGGGCTCGTCGGGCTGCTTGGTGCAACCGGCCATTCCGGCCAGTGCCATCGAAGCGCCCATCAACTTGAGGAAGCCGCGGCGCGAAACCGGATCGACCCACTCCTGCGCAGCACTGGGGAATTCACGCTCAACCGCTGCCTGAAACTCTTCAGTGTTGGCCAGCTCATCAATGGAGCGCCAGTACTTCTTGCCTTTCGTACCCTTCAGCTCTTCACGCACCTGGGCCAGCGTCATCGTGCCCTGGGCCATGGGGGCCAAGGTCATCGGCGCTTCACCGGCAGGCCGGGCGTCCTTATTCTTCTCGTTCTCCAAGGTGATCCCCGTCGGTTTCGTCGTCCTGTTTCTTTTCACGCGGCTCATCGATGGCAGACCTCGCAACTGGTCAGCTCGCGTGGCGTACGAATGTGGTAACTCCGCTCAAGGAAGTGTCCGAGCTCCATCTGACTGGTAAATTTCTGATAGTTCACAGGCACGGGCATCGGAGCAGCGGCAATATCGCCGGCCAACCCCTTGACGCCAGCGTGCGGCAACTCGAGCGCGGCCATCTCGGGGCCTGCGCCGCTGGGATCCTTGGTTACGCAATTGACGCTCTGCGCGGTCGGGGTTCCAGTCTTGGCGTCGACAACCGAGCACCACACCGGCCTGTCGCTTGCCGGGCCTTGCCATGCCATGTTGTAGATCTGCTGCGTGGGGCGAAGATTCTTGGCCGGATTGCGATGGCAGTCGAGGCACCACTCCATCTGCAGCGTGTTCTGCGCATACATCAGCGGCATTTGATCGACACGGCCGTGACAGCTGGAGCAACCGAGCCCCTTGTTCACGTGGATCTCGTGGCTGAAGTAAACGAAATCGGGAAGGTCGTGCACCTTGGTCCACACCAGCGATTGGCCGGTGGCCCAGCTATCCCGCACCGGCTGCAGCAGAGCCGCATTGGTCCAGATCTGCGCATGACAGTTCATGCAGGTTTTGGTGGGGGGAATGCCGGCGTAACTCGATTTTTCAACCGTGACGTGACAGTACTGGCACTGCAAGCCCAGGCCCTGCACGTGATGTTTGTGGCTGAAAGGTACGGGCTGCTCGGGCCTCTGGCCCTGCCGAGTGACCCACGGGGAGCGCTGCAGCTGATCGAGCGTGACACCAAGAGCGATCACAATCAGGCCCGTCAACACCAGGCTCATGCGAGCCAAAGCATTGGAGCTGCGATCGAATATCTGCGCCATGAATGCTTTCCTGCGGATTTCTTAGTTGTCATGCCGTGGTCTGCGCGCCGTGCTGACGGTCACACATCCAGCGGTCATTGTCAGTTTTGTTGCAAAGGGAAGCGATGTATCAGGTTGCCCCGAAAATTCACTATAGCAGTCTGAAGCGGTCGCGCAAGCAATCACAAGCCTCAAAAATTAAAAATGTTTCGCGATGCGAAACATTTCTAGGATGCTGATAGCGAAGAGCTTGTGATAAGGAGGAAACTTGGGAAAACCTCACCGAGGCCCTGGTGGTGTTCATACCAGAGCGTGAGATTTCTTCCAAACAAAATAGCACGCACGATGGAAATGTAGCCAATCGCTCGCCCGATCCCGGCCTCTTTCCGCTACTGTTGCCAGAACGCGATCACGATTCCTCCCAAAACAATCAGAGTCCCGCCTGTATAGATGGGAACTGTTGGCGTTTGCCCGAAGCGGAGGCGGGCAACTACCTGCGCCGCGACGAAGAACAGAGCGACATACACGCCGAGAAGTCGGCCAAAGTCCCATCGCGGCAGGTTCACAACAGACCCATAGCAAGCTAAAACTGCCGCTCCTCCGAGGAATGCGAGGATCCGACCAGAGCCGGAGGACCGGTAAAAGCTGGTCTGGAAAAATGAATCGCCCCAGACTTCAAGGAAAGCCGCCAGCACCAGCACCAATCCGGCGCCAAGAGGGTTGGACACCAGCTTGTCAAGAAAACTCATGTGAAGACTCCCGGTCGATTCGGATTTGAGATGAAACGCGCCCAGGGTGCTGACTGCAGGCCGAGGGCTCTTCGATCGTAGCGGCTCATTGCTTTAGAATTCATAAAGGCAATCCGGCCGGCTGCCTTCCGTCTCACATCGCGATCAGTTGCGGACAAAGGTGTTCGGGGAAAGCTCTTTCTTCCATGGGTCTGAAGTCTCAGGGGCATCTTCGCACCGCGGCAGAGTAGGCCAGTAAGGACGGGGCATGAAATACGCAGGGCTCTTGGTAATGCCGGCCGGTTTCTTCTTGACTCTCGCCGCACTTCTGCTGTTCCCTGCCCCGGTGCCGCGCACCGCGTTTATCCTATGCGGCGTGGCCGTGGAGGCTATGGGTCTTACGGTTGCGCTACGCGGGCATATGGCCCCGAAACGCGGAACCCATGGTCAAGCATTCCCGGTTGGGATTGAAGGCGGGCCGCGCCGATGAATTTGTCCTCTGCGCCGACATTGAATGCAGGTTCCCCGCTGCTTCTTCTACCGCTGCTATTGCTCGCGCCTCTTGCGATTGCCGGGCTTACGCTCGTGAATACCGGCCTGGGTCGTTCTCGTTCCGCGGCGCAGTCGGTGCTTGGCAGCGTGGTGCTCGTCTCGGTGGCGGCCTTGGCTTTTGCGCTCGTCGGCGCCACGTTTGCCGACGGCTGGGCAGGAACGGGACACGTTATTACGGTCGGGGGAAAGCCGTGGAACTGGGCGGGCACCGGCCCTCTGGCGCTTGGCGGATTTGCCGAGGAGCCGTTGCGCCCGCAGCTTGCCGTCCTCTTCGAGTTTCTGGCGTTAACCCTTGCGGTACTGATTCCCTGGGGATCGGGAGCCGACCGGTGGCGTACAGCCGCTGGAACCGCCGCGGCCGCACTGCTGGCTGCGGTTATCTTTCCGCTCTATGCACACTGGACCTGGGGCGGAGGATGGCTTGCGCAGCTGGGACAGAATTTTTCGCTTGGCGCTGGATTTCTCGACGCCGGCGGTGCTGCTTCGATCCACGTACTGGGCGGCTTCAGCGCGCTCGCGGTGGTGTGGATCACGGGAGCGCGACGAGGCAAGTTTCCGAAAGAGGGCTTGTCGACGGCAATGCCGGGCCATAATGCCATCTACATTCTTTTTGGCTGCGTGATTGCCCTCGTGGGCTGGCTGGCGATGAACATGGCGGGGGCGATTCTCTGGCTGGGGGCTCTTCCCGCAGCGCTTCCGGTGACCGCCCTGAATACTCTTCTGGCGGCGGCCGGCGCCGTGACGGCTACCTATGCGGTGACGCTGATTCGCTTCGGCAAGCCCGATGCGAGCCTTTGCGCGAATGGATGGCTCGGCGGCCTCGTGACTTCGAGCGCCTGCGCCAGCCTGGTGACGCCGCTCGAAGCCATCTTCGTTGGAATCGTGGCCGGCGCGGGCATTCCGATTCTGGTTGAATTTCTCGAGCTGGCCGCATCGATCGACGACCCTTCGGGGGCAATCTCCGTGCACGCTGTGGGCGGCTTGTGGGGATTGCTTGCGGCAGGCATGTTTGCGCCGCAGCCCGGGCAGTTCCTGGCACAGATGATTGGGATTGCCGCTCTGCTGGGGCTGATTCTGCCGCTCACCTACGGGCTGTTTGCGACGTTGAATCGTGTCGTGCCCTTCCGGGTGGACGCGGACGGTGAGCGGATTGGCATGGATCTGCACGAACTGGGCGGCGGGGCGTATCCGGAGTTCGTTGTGCACCGCGACGACTCGTATCGATAAGGCTCGCATGCAGGCTATCTACTTCTTGGCCAGCAGCATCATCAACGCGAACAACACGATCGGCACAACGGCCATGCTCGCATAGAGCAGCAGGCGGGGATTCAGCTTGCGCTTGCCGCCGCGGCCGATGACGCGAGCACCGCGCTCCTCGACGCCCACCTGATCCTGATGCTCAAGATCCCAGATCAATTCGTGGGCATTGGCATAGCGATGGCGCGGGTCGCGCTCCAGGGCACGATAGAGGATCTCTTCGAGCTCCGGCGAAATCTCGGGATTGAATTGACGCGGCGACGGCGGATCGATCAGCAGGCGTTCGTTCATCGCAGCCAGCGGATTGGGCCCGACGAATGGCACGCGCCCGGTAAGCATTTCGTAAAGCATGATTCCCACGGCGTAGATGTCGCTGCGCTGATCGCCGCGCTGGCCCTTCACCTGTTCAGGGGAGATGTAGTCAGGGGTACCCAAAGTGGCTGAGAGGTTTACAAATGTCAGCCGGCGGGCATCCTCTTTCATGGCGATCCCGAAGTCGACGAGCTTGATGTTGTCGTTGTCGTCGACCATCACATTTTCGGGCTTCAGATCGCGATGCACGATGCCGCGCTTGTGCATGTAGTCGAGTGCATCGCAAATGCCGAGGGTAATTTTGACTGCCCGGGCCACCGGCAGCTTTTCATTCTCCTGCATCAGGGCGCGCAGCAGGCGGCCATTCACCCACTCGATCACCATGTAGGCGCGGCTGCGGTCTTCGCCGTTGTAGGTCTTTACTACTCCAGGATGATCGAGTAACTGGCCAATCTCTTCTTCACGCTTGAAGCGCTCGAATAGAACCGGGTCCGCTTCCATTTCCGGATGAGGAACCTTAACGGCCACGGTTGCCCCCGTTTTGAGGTCTGTCGCCCGGTAGAGCGTCGACATGCCGCCGCGCGCGATAGTGGCTTCAATACGGTAGTGGTCGAGAGAATCCCCGGATTCGAGTGAGTGAGACATTGGCTCCTGATTGGTTCTGCTTATTCTTTCACGCCGATTCGTAAGGAATTCGTCAGAAAACGCGAAAGAAGTTCGGTATCCGATTTTCCAGGGGCCAATTCGAGCCGGAGCGACTGTTTTGGCGTGGATGCGGGTCTGTATGATGGGTGAACGTATGCGCGGCATGGCCAGGGTTCTAGTGTTGTTTGTGTTTTCCGCACACCTGCTGTCTGCGGCGCCGACAAGTACCCCTTTCGCCCCCCAGGCCCCGCATCGACCGAAGAACTTTCAAGAGACCGGTTTCCTGAACCGGACGCTGCAGCTGCACGGCGCCATCTACCATTTTCAGGTCTATCTGCCCGAGGATTTCCGGCGCAACGATCACCGGCAGTGGCCCATCGTTTTGTTTCTGCACGGACGCGGCGAGCGTGGCGCGGAAGGCATGTGGCAGACCCAGATCGGACTTCCGGCAGCGGTTCGCGATCACCCCGAGCGTTGGCCTTTCATCATCGTGATGCCGCAATGTCCACAGATGCATTACTGGACCGACCCGGAAATGATGGCCATGGCGATGGCGGCGCTGGATCAGGAGACCGCCGAATTCAACGCGGACACCGCGCGCACGTATCTCACAGGGCTGTCGCTTGGCGGGTATGGCGCGTGGGAGCTGGTGCATACGTATCCGCGCAGATGGGCGGCGATTGCGATTGCCGCAGGCGGCATTTTTTGGAGTTACGCTCCGCAACGCTGGCACGAGGTGGCGACTCTTCCCGCCGACTATGCACGGAGCTTAGGCAGGACGCCCATCTGGGCATTCCACGGGAGCGAAGACCAGGTGGTGCCGGTACGGGAGGACGACCTGATGTTCGCCGCGCTCAAGGCATCAGGCGGGCACATTCGCTACTGGGTGTACCAGGGACTGCACCATGACTGCTGGTTTCGGGCATTCAATGAGCCTGAATTGCCGCGTTGGCTGCTGTCGCATCGGCTCGACCCGAAGCAGGAGCCGGCGCCTTACGCCGAACGCGTAGTGATCCCGCTTCATCCGGCACCGCTCCGGCTGACACCCGCGCAAATGGACGCCTTGACCGGGGACTATGTGGATGAGCATGGCGCACCGGCGCTGACTCTGTTCCGGCAGGGCGACCAGCTCTACCAGCGCAACATGCACCACGAGATTTTGGAGCTGGCGGCGGAGTCGCTCTCGACGCTGTTCTACCCCAATGGCACAAGCCTTTCACGCATCGCGGTGGAGCGTGACGCGCAGGGCCGCGTGGTTGCGCTGACTCTGCGCGACGACCGCCACGAAGAACGCTGGGAACGGCGGCACTCGGACGTCGCCAACCGCTGATTCTCTCTTTTCCCTGGGAATCGTGTCCCTCCTGGAACCCGCACGCTCCGCGATTCGTATTAAGCTCAGTACGGAATTGAGAGGCACCTATGTATTGCAGCGGATGCGGTCAGGTTTTGGCTCCCGGCCAGCCGGTGTGTACCCAATGCGGGCGCCCCGTGGCAGCGGCGGTTCCGCAGGTCCCTAACTTCGATTTCCAGCTTCAGAACTACGCGAGCCGTATACGGGCTTTGAGCATCGTCTGGTTCGTTTATGGGGGTTTGTCGCTGGCTTTCGGCATGATGGGTATGTTCTTCGCAAGCTCCGTTTTTCACAATGGCTGGGGCCCCTGGGGACATGGATTTGGGCCGGGCTGGGGCTTTGGTCCCATGCTGCTGCGTTTTGGCTGGTCGATTCTGATTGTTCGCTCTGCGCTCGCTTTGCTGGCGGGCTGGGGCCTGATGGAGCGGACGCAGTGGGGCCGCGTGGTGGCTATTGTCGCCGCGTTCTTTTCCCTGATCCGGATTCCGATTGGCACGGCGCTGGGCATCTGGACGCTGGTGACGCTGCTGGGCTATCGCAACACTACGCTCTACGACCAGATGTAGTGGAGCGCGGAGTTAGCCGCGCTACGCGCGCGTCAGCGGAGTTGGCGATGTTAAGAGGCCCGGGCCTCGCTGACACAGCTAATCCTGCTGACTCCGCTTTCAGCTTCTCTGACGGCTGTCCTACAATCAACCCATGAGCTTTCCGCAAAATCGAATGCGGCGGTTGCGGCGCACGGAGTCGCTCCGCGCGCTGGTCCGCGAAACCACTCTCGAGCCGGGTGACTTGATTTATCCACTGTTTCTCTGCCCCGGAGAAGGTGTGCGGAATGCCATTGGCTCGATGCCGGGCGTATTCAATCTTTCCATCGATGAAGCGGTTCGTGAAGCGGAAGAAGCGGCACGGCTCGGTTTGGGCGGATTGCTGCTCTTTGGGCTTCCGGATGCAAAAGACGAACAGGCCACGGGCGCGTGGGACGAGAACGGAATTGTGCAGCGCGGTTTGAAGGCCCTGAAGCGATCGAGCGCGGCAAAAAAACTCGTTCTGATCGCCGACGTTTGCCTCTGCGAGTACACGAGCCACGGTCACTGCGGGGTCATCGTAAAGTCGGGCGAAGAGTTCGCGGTGGACAACGATCCTTCGCTTGCCCTGCTTGCAAAAACAGCGACCAGCCTGGCGCGCGCCGGGGCCGACGTAGTAGCGCCGAGCGACATGATGGACGGTCGCGTCGATGCGATACGAAGCGACCTCGACAAGAACGGGCTCGCGGATACGCCGATTCTGAGCTACGCGTCAAAATTCGCTTCGGCCTTTTACGGACCTTTTCGCGAGGCCGCCGATTCGGCTCCGCAGTTCGGCGACCGTAAGACGTACCAGATGGATGGAGCGAATTTGCGCGAAGCGCTGCGCGAGATTGAATTGGATCTCGAAGAGGGCGCGGACATGTTTCTGATGAAGCCGGCCATGCCTTATCTGGACGTAGTGCTGGCCGCGCGCGAGCGTTTCGATGTGCCGATGGGCGCCTACCAGGTTTCGGGCGAGTACTCGATGCTGCAGGCGGCATTTGAAAAGGGCTGGCTGGAACGCGACCGCGCAATCCTCGAATCGCTGATGGGAATTCGCCGCGCCGGTGCGGATTTCATCGTCACCTATTTCGCCAAAGACGCCGCCCAGTTGCTTTAGCCGGCGGATCATTGCTCGGCCTCGGTCTTCAGGGTCGAAGTCGGATACGTTGCTACCATGGGTGCATCGTTAGGTGCATCGTTCGCCAGGCCACCGATGACGGTTCTTGAAATCCTCAGCTTCCTTTTCGCGATCGCGGCCATCTTTGGCCTCGTGAGCTCCCGCTGGCTCAAATTGCCGATCACCATCGGAACCATGCTGCTCACAGTACTGGCGTCCGCCACGCTAATGGGCCTATCGACGTGGGCGCCGGGGATAGAGGCATGGGCCGCTCGCTTATCGCAGCAAATTGATTTCGGCACATTAATTCTTCACGGCATGCTGCCACTTTTGCTCTTCGCCGGCGCCTTTCTTCTCGACATTGATGAGCTGGTCCACGAGAAGCTGGCGATTGCCCTGCTCTCGACCGTCGGAACGGGGTTCTGTTTTTTCCTGGTTGCCCTGCTGATGGAAGGGATGAGCGGCGCACACATTCCATGGATGCAGTGCCTGATCTTCGGCGCCCTGATTTCACCCACCGATCCCATCGCGGTGCTCGAGATGTTGCGCCGTGTCGGTGTCTCCAAGCATATTGAGGCGCAGCTCGCCGGCGAATCTCTCTTTAACGACGGTGTCGGCGCAGTCTTATTCATCACGATGCTCAACCTTGCCACCGGCAATGCGCCCACGCCTTGGCAGGTTGCCGGCACGCTTGTGGTCCAGGCGGGCGGAGGCATTCTGATCGGGCTTATCGCCGCATGGCTTACGTCGCATGTCATGCGCCGCGTGAATTCTTATCAAGTCGACATTCTTTCGACGATCGCCCTGGCATTCGGCGGATATGCATTGGCTGAAGCGCTGCATGTTTCGCCGCCGCTCGAGGCGGTAGTGGCCGGCATAGCCCTGCGCCACTTCAATCACGATCTGCCGAGCGAACGCGTTGCCCACGACAGCGTGCGCGGCTTCTGGTCGCTGATCGACGAAATCCAAAACTCGGTTCTCTTTGTTCTTCTCGGATTTGAAGCGATGGCGGTGGCGATCAACTGGCACGTACTGCTGCTCGGGGGCGCCGCGATTCTTTCAGTGAATGCGGTACGCCTGGGAGCGGTCGCGGGGCTGCTTGCGCTGGTGTGCGTTTGCCGCCCATCGCATCGCAGCTCGACGTTCATTCTCACGTGGGGCGGGTTGCGCGGCGGCCTTTCGATTGCCCTCGCGCTGTCGGTACCGGAAGCGCTCGGACGCTCGTGGATGCTTGGCGCCACTTACCTTGTAGTGGTCTTCTCGATCGTCGTTCAGGGATCTTCGATGAACTGGTTTCTGCGACGCGGAACTGCAGAACGGCCCGCGACTTAGGCATCCGCCCCAATCCGGCACGCGCCAAATCAGAAGGGACCGGATCGCGTTTTCTATTGGATGAACGCCAGCAGATCCTCGTTCACCTGGTTCTTGTGGGTGGAGCACAACCCATGCGGCGCTCCCGGATACACCTTGAGCATGGAAGCTTTGACGAGCTTCGTTGAGAGCCGCGCGGAATCGCCGATGGGCACGATCTGGTCGTCGTCCCCGTGGATGATGAGCGTCGGAACATCGATCTTCTTCAGGTCGCTGGTGAAGTCGGTCTCGGAAAACTGCTTGATGCAGTCGTAGACGCCCTTGAATCCAGCGAGCATCCCCTGCCTCCAGAACGAATCGCGCAGCCCCTGCGATACTTTGGAGCCTTCGCGATTACCGCCGTAGAACGGGATCGTCAGGTCCTTGAAGAACTGCGACCTATCAGCCAGCACGCCGGCACGAATGCCATCGAAGACCTCGATCGGCAGGCCCCCGGGATTGGCTTCGGTCTTCAGCATCAACGGTGGCACCGCGCCAATCAGAACGGCTTTAGCCACGCGCGTTGTTCCGTGCCTGCCGATGTAGCGCGCCACTTCGCCGCCTCCGGTGGAGTGGCCCACGTGCACGGCGCTCTTCAGGTCGAGCTTCTCAGTCAACTCGGCGAGATCGTCGGCATAGGTGTCCATGTCGTTGCCGTTCCATGGCTGGCCTGAACGGCCGTGGCCGCGCCGGTCGTGCGCAATGGTGCGATAGCCGCGCGACGAGAGAAAGAGCATCTGGTCCTCCCATGCATCGGCGCACAGAGGCCATCCGTGGCTGAAGACAATGGGCTGACCAGTGCCCCAGTCTTTGTAGTAAATCTCTGTGCCGTCCTTGGTGGTGAACGTTGGCATATTGCTTCTCCTGATCTTGCCTGGATCTTGTTTGGTTGAGGAAGTTGAGATCGGGTGGCGGAGTTGGAGAGAGGGATGCAGACTCTCGTGGGGAACAAGGAACAGCTCGACTGGTCCGGAATTCGAGTCTGCCCCTGATCTGCAGGAGTCCCTGCAGCCTTGACTGCGACTCAGAGGATATCAAAACGCGCTCACAGAGAAAATTGCCGGGAGCGCGCTATGCAATGCACAAAATGCTTTGCGCCGCGCAGCATCTATGTTCTTCTGGAATTGCCCACCCATGCTCAAGGCCCTCGAACGCTATTTTGAATTCACCCATCTGGGAACGAACTGGCGCACGGAGATTCTTGCCGGGGTCACGACCTTCCTCACGATGGCGTACATCGTGCTCGTCAACCCCGCGATTCTTGCGGCGGCAGGCGTTCCGCTGCCTGCGGTTACCGCGGCTACCTGCCTCTCGGCGGCGTTCGGCTCCATTCTCATGGGCATCATTGCGCGGTACCCTATCGCGCTGGCGCCGGGCATGGGACTTAACGCGTACTTCACCTACACCGTTTGCCTCAAGATGCACATCCCCTGGCAGACGGCCCTCGGCGCGGTGTTTCTCTCCGGAGCAATTTTTCTGGCTCTAACGGCCGCGGGGATACGGCAGATGATTCTGCGCTCGATTCCCCATGAGCTGTATGCGGCAGTGGCCAGCGGCATCGGGCTCTTTATCGCCTTCATCGGCTTTCGCAACGCAGGCCTTGTAGTACCCGATCCGGCCACGATTGTCGGGCTCGGCAACATCCGCAACCCCACGGCTGCACTCGCATTGCTCGGCCTCATCTTGATGGTGGCCCTTGAAATTAAAAAGGTCCGCGGTTCGATTCTGATCGGCGTTCTCGTCATCACCGGCATCGCGTGGGCCATGGGCATCGTGCACTGGTCGCCGGCAAGCGGAGGTTTTCAGAGTCTCGGCGCGACGTTCCTGAAGCTCGATATTCGCGGCGCTCTCAACAAGGGCCTGCTCGAAATCATCTTCGTTTTCTTCTTCGTCGATCTCTTCGACAATCTCGGCACGTTGGTGGCCGTCACAAAACGCGCCGGGCTGATCTCCGCCGACCACTCCATTCCGCGATTGAATCGTATTCTGCTCGCTGATGCCACGGCTACGGTCTTCGGATCGATGACGGGCACTTCGACGGTGACGAGTTACGTCGAATCCACGGCCGGTGTGGCTGCGGGCGGGCGATCGGGCGTCACAGCCATCGTCACTGGCTTGCTGTTTCTAGCAGCTGTTGGCGCGGCGCCTTTTGTTGGGGTGGTGCCCTCGGCAGCAACCGCACCTGCCCTGATCCTGGTGGGCTCGCTGATGCTGGCTACGATTACTGAGATTCGCTGGCATGAACCGCTCGTGGCTGTGCCGGCGTTTCTTACGTTGATCCTGATTCCGCTGACGTACTCGATCGCCAACGGACTCGGCTTCGGCATCATCGCGTGGGCGGTCCTGCATCTGGCTACGGGAAACTATCGCAAGCAGGACTGGCTGCTCTACATTCTTGCGGTGCTTTTCCTGTTGCGGTTTATCTATCTTGGGGCGAGCTAGAATTAGACTCGTTGCGCATCTCCGCCAACTTGAGGCAGCATCCAATGCACTGGTTCATCTTTCCAGCCTATTTCTTTGGGGGAGCGTTTTTGGCCAATTCCCTGCCCCACATCGGCAATGGGATCTCAGGACGCCCCTTTCAAACTCCATTCGCTTCTCCACCAGGAAAGGGATTGTCATCGTCAACCGTGAATGTGTTGTGGGGTTTATTCAACCTCCTTGCAGCGTACTTGCTGCTCCTCCGGGTTGGAGTCTTTGATCTTCGCAACAACCTGCACGCAGCTCTCGTTGGCGCCGGCATGCTGCTGATAGCAGTTTTTTCGGCACGCCACTTCGGGCAATTCCACGGGAGCCGATGAGTTCTCAATTCACAATTAAAGGACGAGCCCTCGTGAACCTCGTTCTTTTTCTAAGCTGCCTTTGTGGGGGACATGGGCTGTCCGCTTCGGCCGCGGATACCTACCGCGTTGTTCACGCCTACCCGCATGATGAGCAGGCGTTCACCCAGGGTCTCATCTATCTTGACGGCCATTTGTACGAGAGCACCGGCATCGAAGGCAAGTCGTCTCTTCGCGAGGAGGATCTCGACACGGGGCGAATTGTGCAGTTTCATGATGTGCCGAGCCGGTATTTTGCCGAGGGCCTCACCGAGTGGGGCTCGACGCTGATTCAACTTACGTGGCAGTCTCATGTGGCGCTGGTCTATGACCGCGCGACCTTCCGATTCCTGCGATCTTTTCCTTTCGAAGGAGAAGGCTGGGGGCTGACGCACGATGCGAAGAACCTGATCCTGAGCGACGGGACTGCGACTCTCCGCTTTTTTGATCCCGCGACATTTCATGAAACGCGGCGCATCACGGTGAAGGACCACGGCAAGCCCATCGACCAACTCAACGAGCTCGAATATATCCACGGCCAGATCTACGCCAACATCTGGCATGCGGATCGGATCGCGCGCATCTCTCCGGCAACGGGCGCGGTGCTCGGCTGGATCGATCTGCGCGGCCTGCTGCCCGAAAGCCAGCACGCAAACGCTGAGGCAGTCTTGAACGGCATTGCCTACGACGCAGCGCACGACCGGCTCTTCGTCACCGGCAAGCTGTGGCCGAAGATCTTCGAGATTCAGGTGGTACCCGAAGCTTCAAAGTCACGCGCGCCGACGGACAAAGCAAAGCGCTCGTTCTAAGGTCGGTCATGCCTGGTACTGCGAAACGGCGTGCTGAACGCGGCCAAGCATCTTTCCCAGAAAGCTCATCAGCGTGGTCGTTCGTTGCACGACGCTAACATTCTGTTCGGTCATCATCGCCACCTGACCAATGTGCGCACCTATATCGTTCATTGCCTCGGTCTGCTGCGACGATGCAACTGAAATCTCAGAGACCATGCGAACCGCATCGTTCATCAATCCCGTGATGCCGTCAATGGCGTCCTGCGATTCGCGAACCAGGGCAACCCCGCTGTTGACCTCTGTCGCCCCCGCACGCATGCCGGCGATCGCACGATTGCTGTCGCCCTTGATCTTCTCGATCAGCCCGTCGATATTTCTTGTCGCTTTCATCGTTCGGTCGGCCAGGTTCCGAACTTCGCTGGCGACCACCGCAAAGCCGCGGCCTGCTTCCCCGGCGCGGGCGGCTTCGATGGAGGCATTCAGCGCGAGAAGGTTCGTCTGATCGGCAATCTCGCGGATCACGCCTGCGATCTTTCCCACTTCGGCCGAGCTGGCGCCTAGCGCTTCAACTTCAACGGAGGCAGCTTTGATGGTTTCCGCCAGATTCTGAATACGCGCGGCCGCCTTTCCTGACAGATTCGCGCCCTCCTCGGCACGGCGTCCGGAGTCGTTGACCGCACTTTCAGTTGTTTTAAGATTCTGCGACATCTCACGAATCGTGAGGCTGAGCTGTGTAGAGGCCGCTGCCACCGAAGTACTGGCCAGGTTCTGCGAGACGGCAGCTTCGTCGATGTGCTCAACACCTTTCAGAACCTCGTTGGTCGCATTCTCCACCTTCTCTACCGCGTCGCTGATGCATTGCACCGTGCCGTGCATCCAACTCATCATCGTAACCAGCTTTTGGGCCACTGCGCCCGATCTTCCGCGCTGATCAAGCGCGAAGGATAGCGTCAGGTCGCCGCTGGAAAGAACACTGTCCAGGTAACACGCCATCCCGTCCAGATCGCGCTGCAGCCACGGCAGCGTGATCAGCCGGACCACCAAGGCCGCGGCGGCATTCAAGCCGAGCGCGATCCAGGCCGCGATGCGCAATGCCGGATGCTCCGCGCCCCACCGCAGGACCGCCGCCCCGCCGAACGTAGCGAGCAAAGCTAGGTAGCACGCCCCGGCAAACTGGGTGCTGGGGTGAAGAAGGTACTGCGCCCACTTCGGACGGACATGAATTGCAAGTCCCTCCTCGATGCGAAGGGTTCGGCTGCCGGCCTTGATGCGCCTGTAGACACCTTCTGCTCGCGCACCTGGTCCCGCGAAGGCCGCTGACGAATCGACTGATAACCGACAACGCGTCCTTTCTCGCGGACCGGCGATACGTTGGCTACGACCCAGTAGAATCCGCCGTCGCTGCGCCGGTTCTTGACTATGCCTTGCCATGGCCTCCCGGCCTTCAGCGATTTCCATAGATCCGCGAATGCCTCCCTGGGCATGTCGGGATGGCGCACCAGGCTGTGCGGCTTGCCGATCATCTCCTTCACCGGGTACCCGCTGATCTCGGCGAAGACCTCGTTGGCTTCAGTGATCCTGCCCTTCAGGTCAGTTTGCGAATAGATGAAGGAGTTTTCCGGAAGGGTCGTTTCCACATTCGTAACGTGCACACCTGCTGCCATTGCGGCCTCGATTGGATATGTCGCCGGACGAATGCACCCCGTTCCAACACGGCTTTATCGCTCCGTATACGGCGTCCGGATAATGTGTTCTCTCACTTTATCGGCACTGCATCGCGCCAACATGAACGGCTGCGACGCCTTCCTTCTTCCCCTTCCCAGGACGCGTCGGAAATGTACCCAAGGTCACATTGCGGACGGCGCGCGCACTCTATACTCACTCGGCAATGGACCTCCTCTCCGTTCCGACGATCCTGCAGAATGCCGCCATTCTGACGGTGATTCTCGCCCTCTCCGGCTACGTGATCACGTCGCTCAGCGCGCACATGCTGGCGCGCCGGCAAGACAAACTGCGTCTTGTGAATGAGAGACTGAACGAGTTCTACGGGCCGCTCTACGTCGCCTCGGAGGCAGGCAACATAGCGTACCGCTCCCTGCTCAATCGCCAGGGCAAAGAGAAGAGCGAGCCGATCCGCGATGCCGAGATGAAGGAGTGGATGCTGTGGATGACGACGATCTTCATGCCCCTGAATAATATTCGCGAGCAGATCATCATCCGCAAAGCGCACCTGATCGTTGAAGAGAAGATGCCGCAATGTCTTCTGGATTTCGTGACCCATGTGGTCGGTTATAAGGCGGTGCTGTCGAAATGGGCCGAAGGCGACTACTCTGAACGCCGCTCCACGATTGGCTGGCCGCCGGAGTTCGATACCTATGTGCGTGAGTCGTACGCGGCATTGAAAGCCGAACAGACCCGCCTGATGCACACCGCCGTGGGGCGCGCCTGGGGCCGCATCTTCAAGAGCGCCCCACATGCGAGCAGACCGCCGCGCTTAGGGAACAGGATTCAACGATGTGACGGAAGCAACCGCCTTGCTGAGCCGCGCTTCCTGCGGGCGCCTGCCTTTGTGCGTAGCAAACGTGTAAATGTGCTCAATGGATTCGACAAGGTATGCGCCCGGGAGGAGGTTCTCGGACCCGTTCATGCCTTGACCTGGCAGCAGTATCACATCCCCCACTTTCGGAAGCGAATGCAGAGTCTCAAGCGGCACCACGTTGATGCAGTTGCCCTCGCCGTCGACAAATTCCAGGCAGTTAAGACTATGGAATGTGCCCTCGCGGACCTGCCGCGCTTCTTCCCTCGCCTTGAATGCCTGGTACAGCGTGGCAAGAACTGCCGGCATACCGATCAGCAGCCCCAGAATGCTGGCCAGAGATCCGAAATGGTCAAACATCGCAGGCGTCACGCGTCTCTCCTTCGCAAGGGGCCGAAACAAGCTCAGTTGCGGCGCCTTTTTTCAGCCATCGAGAGGGGTGGAGATGAGACACGGGCGGGGGAGCTCAAGAAGGGCTCTCTCACACTTTCTCATGGCTGCTGAAACGGGGCCGTGGCTAAACCAAAACAACTGGTGGGGATGAAATCATAGTACGGCATCCCCGCCAAGGCCGCGCAGTGTTCCAACCTTCGCAAGGCTAAGCGCGGAGTTCTGCGGATGACGCGGGCGAAAGGTTTTCCCACAACCGCAGAGTCGGCTCCGCCTGGTTGATGGTGTAGAAGTGCAGGCCGGGCGCGCCGTTGCGCAGCAGGGTTTCGCAGAGGCGGGTCACAACGCTTGCGCCAAAATCGAGCAGCGCCGGCTTGTCGTCCTGCAGCTGTTCGAGCCGCAGGCGAATCCAGCGCGGCAAATCGGCGCCACATCCCTGGCAGAATCGCACCACATTGGCGAAGCCCGTGATCGGCATGATGCCGGGAACGATGGGGATCTTGATTCCAGCTTTCGCGCAGCGCTCCATGAAGTCGCAGTACGCGTCGGCATTGTAGAAGAGCTGGGTCAGCGCGCTGTCGGCGCCCGCCTCAACCTTGCGGCAGAAGTTATCGAAATCGGCCGCGGCATTGGCGGCCTGCGGATGCATCTCAGGATATGCCGCCACTTCGATCTTGAATGTGTCACCGTGCGTATCGCGAATGAACGAGACCAGCTCATTTGCATAGTGGAATTCGCCGGGCGCGGAAGGGCTCATCGCGGTTGCCGGCAGGTCTCCACGCAGAGCGACAATGCGCTTCACGCCCGCGTCCTTATAGCGCTGGAGCAACTGCGGCAATCTTTGCGCGCGTGGAACCAATGCAGGTAAGGTGCGGCGCGACTTCAACACCGGTGTGCTGCACAACCGTCAGCAGCGTCTGATAGGTGCCATCCTGGTCAGACCCGCCCGCCCCATGGGTCACGGAGAAGTACGCGGGGCTGGCCGCAGCGAGCTTCTGCAGCACCGCGGGCAGTTTGGCAACAGCCTCTTCTGTGCGCGGAGGAAAAAGCTCAAATGAGAATTTGATGGACGAAGTCATAAAGAGCAGGGGTCAGGGTTCAGGGATCAGGGCTCAGGGATCAGGTGTCAGGAACCAGTGAAGAGCTTGCCGGGCACACACTCTCGCTTCTGACCCCTGAAACCTGACCCCTGACCGCTAGTACCTGTAGAACTCCGGCTTGTAGGGACCTTCAACCGGAACGCCGATGTAGTCGGCCTGTGCCTTGGAGAGCGTCGTCAGCTTCACGCCGATCTTCTCGAGGTGCAGCCGTGCCACTTCTTCGTCCAGCTTCTTGGGCAGCGTGTAGACGTTCACCTTGTAGCTGTCTTTGTTTTTCCAGAGGTCGAGCTGCGCCAGTGTCTGGTTGGCGAAGCTGTTCGACATCACGAAGCTCGGATGACCCGTCGCACAACCCAGGTTCACCAGGCGGCCTTCGGCCAGCATGAAGATGCTGTGCCCGTCGGGGAACTTGTAGCTATCCACCTGCGGCTTGATGTTCAGCTTCTCCACGCCCTTTTCGGCGTTCAGACGATCCACTTGGATCTCGTTGTCGAAGTGGCCAATGTTGCAGACGATGGCCTGATCCTTCATCTTCTTCATGTGTTCGAGCGTGATGATGTCGACGTTGCCTGTGCAGGTGACGTAGATGTCGCCGCGGCCAAGCGTGTCTTCAATTGTGGTGACTTCGAAGCCTTCCATCGCTGCCTGCAGCGCGTTGATGGGGTCGACTTCCGTCACGATGACGCGTGCACCCATGCCGCGCAGCGAGTGCGAGCAGCCCTTGCCCACGTCGCCGTAGCCGCAAACCACCGCAACCTTGCCGGCAACCATCACATCGGTCGCGCGCTTGATGCCGTCGGCCAACGATTCGCGGCAGCCGTATAGGTTGTCGAACTTGCTCTTGGTCACGGAATCGTTGACGTTGATGGCCGGCACCAGCAGCTTGCCCTTCTCCATCATCTGGTAAAGGCGATGCACGCCGGTGGTCGTCTCCTCGGAGACACCGCGCCATTCCTTGACCACGTTGTGCCAATGCTTCGGATCTTCGGCGTAGACCTTCTTCAGCAGATCCTTAATGACCTGCTCTTCGTGATTGCCCGAAGGTGTGTCGACCCACTTGTCGCCGTCTTCAAGGTCATAGCCCTTGTGGATGAGAAGGGTCACGTCGCCGCCGTCGTCGACCACAAGCTGCGGGCCCTTGCCGCCCTTGTGTGCCAGCGCGCGATAAGTGCAGTCCCAATACTCTTCGAGCGACTCGCCCTTCCACGCGAACACGGGAACGCCCGTCGCCGCGATCGCAGCCGCCGCGTGGTCCTGGGTGGAGAAAATGTTGCAGCTGGCCCAGCGGACCTCTGCTCCCAAAGACACCAGCGTTTCAATCAGCACCGCGGTCTGAATCGTCATGTGCAGCGAGCCGGTGATGCGCACGCCTGCCAGCGGCTTCTCTGCCGCGTACTGTCCTCGGCCTGGTCCCTTACCTCATCCCGATCGCCTGGTTCATGATGAGCTATCCGTCTTTCGTTATCGCCGATTGGCTCGTTTCATTGCGTGATAGACCTTGGCTGCGACTGTTATCCGTTGCTGCCGTAGGCGGATTGGTCATGACCGCCTGGGACCTGGTCATGGACCCCACCTAAGCCCTGGTCGCTTTCAGGGTCGTGTTAGACTATTAACCAAAATGGCCACTTCCCTCAAAATCCAAACCCTCCATCCTGCTCGTAGACGACGAAACCGCCATCACCGACAACCTGGCGCCTTTCCTCGGCCGCTCAGGTTTTGCAGTCGCGGTTGCCGCCAATGGGGAGCAGGCTCTTGAAAAGGTCGCCTCCGAGAAGCCGGACTTGCTCGTGTTGGACGTCTTGATGCCCCGCCTGGACGGCCGCGAAGTCCTCCGCCAGCTCCGCCAGGCCGGCAATTGGATCCCCATCATCCTGCTCACCCAGGTCGGCGAGGCCTCCGAACGCGCCATGGCGCTCGAAGAAGGCGCCGATGATTATCTCAACAAACCTTTCGACCCGCATGAATTGGTCGCACGCATCCGGGCCGTTCTGCGCCGAGCCCATCCCGGCCAGCCGCCTCTCTCCGCCGCCGCCCGCCTGGCTTCCGGCAAATTGATCCTGGACCGGGGCTCCCGCCGGGTCTGGTTGGATGAGCTCGAATTGACCCTCACACCCAAATCCGTGCTTTTGCTGGAATACATGCTGACCCATCCGGACGAGCTGGTTACCCGCGAACGCCTCCTGGATGTGGTCTGGGGCTGGGATTACCCGGTCGGCACGCACGCGGTCGATACGCGCGTGGCCGAATTGCGCCGGGCTTTGAATGATGACCCCGCCAGTCCGCGCTTTATCGAGACCATTCCCGGTCAGGGCTACCGCTTCGTCGGCCAGGTGGAGACCCTGTCATGAAACGCTGGAGCTGGCTGCTGGCCTTGATCCCGCTGGCCTGGGGTTATTGGCTGCCATCTATCTTTGGTTCATCGCCAAAACCAACCCGATTGCCTTTCTGCGGATTGACCTGGGCAGCCTGGCCTTCGTTCTCGGCCTGGGCCTGTCGGTCCTGGTTGGAGCCATCTTCTATATCCGCTTGGCCTGGGAGCAGCGCCGCCAGGCTGTGCTGGCACAGGCCGCCGATGAGCGCCGCCGTTTCCTGCGCCGCCTGGACCACGAATTGAAGAATCCGCTCACCGCCATCCGGGCCGGGCTGGCCAACCTGGCCGGGTCGCCTTCCGAGACCGCCCGCCAGGAAGCCTTGGACAGCGTCGAAGCCCAGGCCCTGCGCCTCAGCCGCCTGTCTGCCGACCTGCGGAAACTGGCCGAACTGGAGATCCGCCTCGTGGAACATTCCCCGGTGGATATCCCGGCCCTGTTGCAGGAGGTTTCAGCCTGGCGCAGGATCAGCCCGGAGCGGGCGAGCGCCATCTGACTCTGACCATCCCCCAGGCTCCCTGGCCGCTGCCGAAAGTCTCCGGCGACCCGGACCTGCTCTTTGCTGGCTGTCCATAACCTGTTGGAAAACGCCCTCAAGTTCTCCCGCCCCGGGCGATACCGTCGAACTGCATGCCTCCGAAGATGGCACCAGCCTGCTCATCGAGGTTGCCGATACCGGCCCCGGTATCCCGGACGAAGAACAGCCTCACGTCTGGGAAGAACTGTACCGCGGCGAAGCCGGGCGCGGCGTCCCGGGCAGCGGGCTGGGCCTGGCGCTTGTGCGGGCCATCGCAGAACGGCATAACGGTCAGGTCAGCCTGCGCAGTCGCCCCGGGCAGGGCACGGTCTTCACCCTGCGCCTGCCGGTCGGATGGTTAGGGATGGGACTTCGTTGTCTTCGTTACTTCGGAATTAATCTGTTACAGATTGATAACAGCCTGTTTCGAAACAGTCACCTCCCCGCCATCCCGGTGTAACCTCCAGCCTCTAAAATACATCTAAATACATATGGAGATCCGTTCTATCTGGAGTCAAATATGAAATCACTTAAACTTATCTTTAATCGTAGCTGTGGTATTTCTCACTGCTTGCAATGGCTCGGTAGCCATTGGCATTGAACCCACTCCCACAAGTACCTCCGCTCAGGTCCCGACATTCACGGATACCCCAGGCGTCCACCCATACTCCTTTTCCCACATTTACCCCGTGGAGCCCCGCCACCGTCGCTCCCAGCGATACGCCTGTGCCGCCCGCCACCTCGGCGCCCAGCCAGACACCTGCGCCTGTCTCCACCAACACCTCCGTCCCCAATCCATCCACACCCAATTACGTTGATGACCGCAGCACGGCCTCCCAGGTGATCGTCTCCTTATACAATGCCATCAATCGCCAGGAATATTCCGCGCCTACGGTTACTGGACAACTCCTGCCACTACGCTGGGCAGTTTCACCACCTATGCCAATGGTTATAGTAATACGGCCTCGGTCAACCTGGTATTCGGCCAGATCACAGCCGATACCGGCGCCGGGCAAACTTATTTCACCGTGCCGGTTGTCCTGAAAACAACCGCCAGGGACGGTACGCACGCCAATTTCGCGGCCTGCTATATCGTGCACCAGTCCCAACCGGCCAACTTCGGTGAACCGCCCTTTAATCCGATGAGTATCGACCGCGGCCAGGCCAAAGCCTCCGATCTGAATGCCAGCGATTCCAGCGCTTTGGCTACTGCCTGCGCCGGATTTCCCGACTGGAGCCAATCCGGTAGCTGCTTCGGGCGTCAACCTCAGCATCGATAAAACCAATTTCCTGGATAACCGCAGTGGACCGGTTGAAACCGTCAGTTCCTTCTTGAATGCCCTCAACCTGAAACAATATGTCCGGGCCTATTATTATTTCCAGACCCCCGCCACCTTCCCGGGAGCCTATGACGCCTGGGCAGCCGGATATTCCAATACAGATACGATTACGGTCAGCTTTGGCACCGCCACTGACTGAAGGTGCTGCCGGCAGCATATATTACAAAGTGCCACTGGCCATGCATGCTGCCACTACTTCCAGTGCCGCACAGACCTTTGTAGGCTGTTACACCCTGCGCCTCTCCCAGCCTGCCAACCAGACCGTCCCGCCCTTCCAACCCCTGGGCATTGTTTCCGGGAAGTTCACACAGGTGACTAACGGCACGGACGTGAACTCGATGCTGCCGGCGGCCTGTAATTAGGCAACTTAAATAAACAGGATTGAAATCGTACCAGGTAATTTTATTCTGAACTTGAATGAGATCTGGAGGCCCTATGAAATCAATATCCCGCACCTTGTCAGCCATCTTTCTTCTCCTGTTCATCACAGCCTGCAATGGCACCTTCCAGGTAGGCATCGATTACGCCCCTGCTACTGCCACAGCCCTGGCGTCCTCAGCGGTTGATCCACAACCAACTGCCACACCCTTACCACCAGTGCCGACAGATACTCCTGCGTTGCCCACCGAAACTGAAATTCCGCCAACCGATACAGTCGTGGTCTCCTCCGACGTTACCCCCGGTCCGCAAATGGTGCAGATGTTCCTGGTTGCAGTCGGTGATAATGGCCAATCGGGCGCTTTGGTGGGCTGCGGCGATAGCCTGGTACCGGTACAGATTGAGATTCCGCCCTCACAAGGCGTGTTAACGCGCCAGTCTGGGTGCCCTGCTCTCGCTCAAGGATCAGTATTATGGACAATCCGGGCTGTACAATGCCTTGTACCAATCCGACCTCCAAATTGAAAGCGTCACGGTCACCTCTGGTAAAGCCGTCATCAACCTGACCGGTACCCTGACTCTGGGAGGCGAATGTGACAACCCGCGCGTTGCCGGCCAGCTTGAAGCCACTGCCCGCCAGTTCCCGACGGTGACGGATGTAACCATCTATATCAATGGCAAGTTGTTGGCGGATGCCCTCTCGCTAAAAGGCTGACGTATTTACTTTCCCACTGTGAACTTGATGCTTGCTTCGGTCGTGTTCCCGGCCTGGTCGGTGGCCACCACTTTCAAGGTGTGTCCGCCGGATTTTGGCAGCCCAGATTACGCCGAAGGGCGCCACGCTGGACTGCCCCACCAGCACGTTATCGATGTAAAAATCCACTTTGTTCAGGAATGGGTCGCTGGCCTGGGCTTGCAGCGCCAACTGCGGTTCCTGTGCCGCGCTGATTGTCTGTCCGGCCTGCGGATAGGTGATGGCCACCTGTGGAGGGGTATTATCCAGGGTCACTTGCACCACGGCCTGGTCCACGCGCTGGTCGGTGCGTACCACCATCAGGCGCAGGGAGTAAAGCCCGTTCAGGTTGGTTGTATCCCACTCCCCCAGCAGACCTTCCGTGACCGGCGTGTGGCTGTCTGTGCCGATCTGTACCCAGCCGACCGGATAAAGGCCCTGGCCGTATTCCAGCCGGTACCAGACGAAGTCCGTCCCGTTCGCACTTCCGCGGATTTCAAGCTTGGCGCGCCCGATCTGCAAACATCTCCGGTGAGCTGATGTGCACATCCGGCAGTACCGGCGGCTTCTGGAAAGTATCATATGCCGTTGGGGGTGTGGCGATCCCGGCAGTCTTGGCCCATTGACGTGCCTTCGGCGGCACAACCATGTAGGTGCGCTTTTCCACCAGTTCGGGCGGAGTGAAGACGGTTGCCAGCAGTCCGGTCTCGGAGTTCACCTGGAAAGTCTGGTAAAGCGTGTCAGCCTGGACAGGCTGGCGTCCATCCAGGAAGATTTCGTTAACCACATTCGGGCAGACCTGCGTCGGCAGCAGGCCGGATGGGTCGCAGACCGGAACGGTCACGATACCGGAGGGCATGTCCCAGCTTGCGGATGGCAGGTTGCGTACGGCGTACTGCATCAGGGCATGCCACAGGTCTGCAGAGAGACGCGCCGCCACAGGATTGGATCATCGCTTTCGGCTTTGCACTGGCGCTTCGCTGGCGCTCGGGCCAATTCCAGAACCTGGTCCCAGCCAGACAACCGCCACCCGCTGAGGTGTGTAGCCTACCGCCCAGGCCCCTGAGAGGTCCAGGCTACGGGCCAACTTCGCTCCGGCCGGACGGCCGATCTCAAGCGGATTGGGATGTCCGAGCGATAGGCCAGCGGGCAGTCTCATCGCTCAGGACCTGGTTCATGAGATAATCCAATTGCTGGCTGAGCAGGAGCCGCGTCTGGCTCGTTGTCCAATCCGCCCAGATGGAATGGTTCACTCCTTGTACATTTAAAGCACGCTGGAATGCAGGCCTCTGTTGGCGATGCTCTCTCCGGCCAGTGTGCCGTTATCCGCGAAGATCCCATAGGCCTCCGCCAGGGTCAGCGGAGAAATTTGAAAATCGTCCTTCAACAACTGGATCCCGTTAGGAATATTCAGGCCGAACGGAGCCGAAATACTCTGCACGCTTTCCTGTCCCATCTGGTCGAGCAGGTCGACTGCCGGAGCAAGGTAGTCGTTTGCTAACGCAGTCCGCAGGCGCACCGGGCCGTGATAGACCTGGCCGGGCACCGGGCTGCCGGCCGGGATATCCCAACTCAGCGAAGCCGGGTTTAAGCCGCGCGAGAAACCGGTTAAATAGATGAATGGCGTGATGGCCGTACCGGCAGGGTGGTAAGCCAGGGAGTTGCTTTGCTCACCGTCCTGCATGTCCCCCACCGCCGCCAGGATTTGCCCGGTCTGAGGGTCAAGCAGAATAATACTGGCCGAGGCTCCCGGCAGGCTCTCGCCCGGCTGGAGCCCTGGCAGCAGGTTTGCGGCTGTACAGGCGAGTTCCATCCGCCGCCGGTACTTCGCTGTTGGAACCTGCCAGCCGGCTAAGTTGAGTCTGTGCAGCACAGACAGCCTGCAGTTGCAGGTCATAATCCAGGCTGGTGGTAATGGTCAGACCGCCGCGCTCCGCACGCCCTGCGCCGAAATAGGTGTCAAGTTGGGCCAGGGCCAGCTTGACAAAAGCCGGTGCAATATTCCCCTCTCCCTAATGTCCCCTCTCCGTTCGGGGGAGGGGTGCGGGGTGAGGGCGGATTTCGCACCGCCTGTGCAGCATCCGCCGGGTTGATCAATCCCTGTTCCATCATGGCCCGGATGACCTTCAAGCGGTTCTGTTCAGCAGCCTGGGGAGCATCGATTGGATTAATGGCAGGCGCCTGGCCTATGGCAGCCAGTAAAGCTGCTTCCCCCAGGTTGATCTGCGTGATGGATTTTCCTAAATATTCCTGTGCGGCAGCTTCCGCTCCGTAAGCATAATGACCATAATAAGCGCTGTTCAGATACCATTCCAACACTTGTTGCCGCCCATACTGGGCCGTAACTTGCGCTGCCAGCATACGTTCGTGGATGGCGCGCAGCGGAGAAGCCGCCTGGTCTCCCAGGAGCAGCCCCGATACCAGGCGCTGCGCCAGGGTGGCATGCACATCCGGGTTTTGCCAACCGCTTATCACGTAGCCGGGCGAGTACCAGAAATTCGGTTCGGCCGTTGCGATGGTGGCTTCGATCAAACTTTGAGGTATTTGGCCGTATGGCGCGTAAATACGTGTGGCATCCGCGGGAGCCAGCACCGCCAGTAGATGCTGACCGCTGCGATCATACAGGCGCGTTGGCTGGAGCAGGAAACCATCGCTGGGATTTAGAAGGATGGACAATTCCTCGACCGGCGGCAGGCCGCGTGTCAAACCCGCATATGCCAGAGCAGCAACCAGGACAGCCACCACCAGCGCCGCGCTGACGGCGAACCCGAATCCAAAAGCCGCCCGCTGGGAGCGCTGCTGGGTGCTGGTGCGGGTAAGGCTCCGGCGATGGCGCCGCTGGCGGATGATGGTTAGGATGGACATAAGCTGCAAAACGATGTACTTGGCATTTCTGGATCGTCTTTATTGGCCGCCATGCATATTTTCCAGCCAGCCTGCCAGGCCGCGCTCCTGGATTTCGCTGTAGACGGAGCCATTCCGGCCGTTGATAAGTACACAGGTAATCCGGTCGTGGGTTTTGATCTCTGTCACCCAGACCGGCACCAGGATGAGTTTGAAAGCACTGATCATGAGCGTTGAGGAGTTGTAACCCAGGTTTGAAACGTGACCAAATTCTGCGTGAATCATGGCCCGCACTCTTTCTACCGCGATACTGCGGGCATCCAAAGAGGCCTCTGCCATGGGAAGATCGTAGACATCCGCCATCCAGCCGGCCAGAAAGCGTGCATCATACTTCGTGGCATTCTTGCAGATCATAATCAGGCAGCACCTTCACCATAAGATCTGCCAACCTTTTTGAACCAAGGATGCGTACTTCTTCGAAGTGGATGGTCTTTTCGCCAGAGACAGGCACCATACGTTTATCCCGGTAGGTCATACCGTTCCAGGGAATGTTTCCAAATATGTCAAACGTCCAGACCGGCAGGTACAGGCCGCGTGGTGCCTGCACTTGCTCTTGAGGCACAACCTTCATCTCTTCCACCCAATGGATCAAGCTTCCGGTCGGCCTGTTTCTGATCGAACTCCATTGGCAGGATCGAATCCGGCTCGATCATTTGCCGTTTCTCAGCCGTTGCAACCACATGCACCGAGCCGCAGTATGCGCAGGTGGCAGAGATTTGATCCACTGCCAGTACAAAAGTAGCCCCACAACCCTGGCAGCGGAATGTGGGCACTTCGACCGGTATCCGCTGACTGGATCCGTTCGCCATGGCAATGAAAAAATCCTGTTCCCCGCCGTTGGCCTGCGTGGACAGGCGCTTGCTCTGGTCGCAGTATTCGCAAACCAGCGAAACTCCATCCGGGGCAAATACCATCCGGCCCGCCGCATTTCGGGCAGGTGAAACGGTCGGCCTGCACCTTGACCGTCCCGCTGGTAGCGGGCAGGCATATTTTCCGGGTTGACGATTTCGCTGGCTTTGAGCTTGCCGTCCAGGACAGCCAGGGCACGCCGGGCTTCGGCATGCGTCATGTCAATCGCCAGGGTCTCTTCGAGAAATTGGCGCTTTTGAATGGGGTCGACGCTCAGCAAGCTAAGATAATAATTCGCCTGTGCCCGCGTTTGCAGATCGTCGGCAGTTTCCAGGGCGCGTTCGATGTAATTACGTGCCGTGTCAAATTCCTTTACCTTGTAATGGAAAATTCCTTCACGCAGGAGATCATTATCGTATTCAGTCGGCATGGGTTATTTTCGCCTCACAATTGCATCGGTCATGCGCGCCACTCGCAGCATGGCTTCCACATCATGCACCCGCACGATGTCAGCTCCACGTGCGATGCCAATCGCCACACTGGCAGCCGTTCCCTCCAGACGCTGGTCGGGCGGCAGGTCTAAGGTGTATCCGATAAAGGATTTGCGCGAAGGTCCCAGCAGGACCGGGAAACCCAAGCGCGGCATCTCGTCGAGACGGTTGATGAGTTCGAGGTTTTGCGAAACCGTTTTACCGAAACCGATCCCGGGATCCAGGATGATATGTTCGTCCGGGATTCCGGCCGAGTGGGCGATGTCAACCAATTCCAATCAACTCGCGTTTAACGTCTTCCAATAAATCCTGGTATTCTGCACCGAGATAGGCATTTCCAAGCCGTTCCCGCACCTCCACATTGGCAGGTTTCGAACGATTATGCATCAGCACCACCGGGGCCTGGTGGCGGGCAGCCACTCCGGCCAGGTCTGGATCAGCGCGCAAACCCCAGACATCATTGACAATGGCAGCCCCCGCCTGCAGGGCTTCTTCGGCTACGACCGCCTTATACGTATCGATCGAGATCAACGCATCCGGGAATTCTGTCTTGATGGCCTGGATGGTTGGCAGCACCCGGCGTAGTTCTTCTTCGGCGCTCACCGGCTGGGAGCCGGGCCGGGTCGATTCTCCGCCGACATCCAGGATATCTGCACCTGCAGCCAGGAAACGGCGGGCTGTTCCATGCATCCCTCGGCTCCTCCTCCCTCCGGGAGATGGGCCGGTGAGGGTGAAGCGAGAGTCAACAGCCCATCCCCTGAAAAACTATCCGGCGTAAGATTCAAGATTCCCATGACATAGGTACGCTCACCCCAAATCAGGGTCCGGCCGCCAATGGTCAAGGGATGCATTTGTATTCCTGCAGGGATGCAATTTCCGATTGAAAGCTCACACCATCTGGTCGAGCGGACGGCTGAGCCAGGCTTCGGCCGCATCCATGTCAGTGAAAATCTTGATGGCTGCCGAAGTCTCGGGCAGGGACTGGTAATACAACTCCCGCACGGCGTTGGCAACTTTTTCGCTGTTGACCACCACCGCCACACGGATGTTACGCGCGGCCGGGTCGCTGTTGACTTCGATGGCCGCATGAACGGCTTTTTCCGGGATTTCCTTGACCTGTCGCAGATCGTACATGTTGCGGGTCAGCCGGTCCATGCCGAGTAAATGCTCCAGGGCAAAGTCGTGCCAGTGCTGGATGGTGGCATCCGAAAGGTCGGTGACGGTGATCGTCATGCCGCCGTCGGGTCGTCGTGCACGCTGTAGCCAATGCCGGGTTCGGGTTTCCAATAAAGGGGTTTGGTTTCGGTCATGGAAGGTCTCCTGTCTGAATGATTATACTTCTACCGCCAGTTACTTTTATTTATTGAGGCCTGCCAGCCAGGCGCAGTACGTACAGTGCGTCGGCTGTAACAAACGGGTTCATACTCTTTTTGCTCGTCCCACCCCAATTGACCGGCGAGTAGCCGCTCAGTTGAGGGCGACTGTGGCGGGCAAACGTCTCTTCGGCCGGGAAGCCCCCATCTGGCAGGCGCTTCGATTCGAGCAGGTCCAGTGCAGCCTGGCAGCGTGGGTCGCCGAGCAGCCCGGCTTCGGCCATCACTTTGAGGCCAAAGAGGATGTCATAATGCCAGTATAACGGGTAATGCAGCCGGATAAAGTGAGGGTCCATTACCTGATCATCTCTGCGGCGTTTGAACAACCGGCGCGTCAGGAACACCTCGGCGGCGCGTTCGACGGCAGCCCTTACTTTTGCATCTCCCGAGCATTTGGCATACAGCGCCAATGCGCGCGACAGGGATGAGCGTCTCCATGAACGAGGAAGTGTCAGCTTCGCGATGCTTGGAACAGTTCCAACCGCCGTCCGGCCACTGCCACTTCAGCAGGCGGCTGACCAGTTCTTCAGTCCGCTTATCCGCAAATCCCAGGCGTAACGAACTCCAGATGGCGTACCCCTCCTGGGAGGCGCAGCGCCGGACGAGCCCGTCGATGACCTTCAAGCCCCTGGTCTCATGCACTTTGCTCAGCCAGGTATTGAAGGTTTCTTCCATGAGCGGCCGCAGGCTTTCATCGCCCGCCGGATAACCCAGGTCAGCCAGGATGGATAAGACCCAGTGCGCTCCATCCCATTTTTTATAAGCGCTGTGCTGGCGGTCGCAGGTTGCGAGTAAATCCTTTACCAGTTGGGCCTCCCGCACCTCTGCAGCCGATTGGCGGGCTGCAGGTGAAGTCTCATCCTTACCAAGAATGTTGACAGCCATTTTCCAGGCCAGTGCTGGCTCTTTACCAAGCCAATCCATCGCCTTATCCATATCGTTTCACTCCTGTGGAACTCACCTCCGCCAGTAATTGGCGAACGGTTTTTCCAGTGACCGGATGGACGAACTCTGGCGCCAGATCCGCCAGCGGAACGAGCACAAACGCGCGTTCGTGCAAGTTGGGGTGCGGGATGGTCAATTCGGGTGTATTAAGGATGAGATCGTCGTAAAAAAGCAAGTCAATGTCAATCAGCCGCGGTCCATAGCGGATGGAGGGCAGGCGACCCAGGCGGGTTTCCAAAAGCTTCAGTTGTTTCAGAAGTTCCAGGGGTTCAGAATGGGTTTCACCCCTGATGACCATATTTAGAAAAGCTGGCTGGTCGGTCACTCCCCACGGCAATGTCTCATAAACAGGCGAGCTTTCCAGCACCGTCACAACCGGAGGCAAGCCCGCGATGGCGTTCTGCAAATTCCCGGGACGGTCGCCGAGGTTGGTACCCAGAGCAAGGTAAACAGTGCTTTTGGACATCCGGTTGCCTGGCAAATTACTAGGTTTATTTTACTCCCAACAAAGTCGCTCCGGATGATCCTATACCGGAGCGACTTGATCTGACGGATAAATTATTGGTTATCCTTCAGTTTCTCGCAAGTGCGGGAATAACAGCACCTCGCGGATGGAGTGTTTATCCGTCAGCAGCATGGCCAGCCGGTCCACGCCCATGCCAAAACCGCCGCAGGGTGGCATTCCGTAGCGCATGGCGCGCAGGTAATCTTCATCCATCGGATGCTTCTCTTCGTCCTCGGCGGTGTAGTCGCGGCCCATTTCGAGGAAACGCTGTTCCTGGTCGAGCGGGTCGTTCAGTTCGGTGAATGCGTTGCATAGTTCAAACCCGGCCACGTAGCCCTCGAAGCGTTCCACGGTCAGGGCATCGCCCGGTTTGGATTTCGCCAGCGGGTGAAATATCGCGCGGGTAATCGAACAGGAAGGTGGGCTGGATCAGGGTCGGTTCGAGGAAATTCCGAGAGCATGAAATCGATCAACTTGCCGCGCGTTGCCTTGGGATCCGGTTGTTTCCCGGCTCTTGACCAGGGCCTTGTACAAGGCTTTCGGCGTCGGGATGCAGGGCGATGTCGATCCCGGTAACGCCTGTCAAGCCGGCGCGCATTTCCAGGCGTTTCCAGGGCGGCGTGAAGTCGATCTCGTGCCCTGGTAGGCCACCTTCATGCTGCCATTCACTTTCTGGCAGGCGGACGACACCATTTGCTCGGTCAGCTCCATCACCTGCAGATAATCGGCATAGGCCCAGTAAAACTCCAATTGGGTGAATTCCGGGTTGTGCTTGTAGGAAACGCCTTCGTTGCGGAAATCGCGCCCGATTTCATAGACACGTTCCAGGTTGCCGACCAGCAGGCGTTTCAGGTACAGTTCGAAGGAAATCCGCAGGAACAGGTCCTGTTTGAGCTGGTTGTGGTGGGTGGTGAACGGCTTGGCAGCCGCTCCGCCGTAAATGGGCTGCAGGATGGGGGTTTCAACCTCCAGGAACCCATGCTCATCCAGAAATTCACGCAGGCTCCGGATGATGCCGGCGCGTTTACGGAAGGTTTCACGCACTTCCGGGTTGACCGCCAGGTCTGCATAGCGCTGGCGGGCGCGCAGTTCCGGGTCTTCCAGCGCCGCGTGCCGCACCGTTTCACCGTTCTCCATGAAGCTTCATCCTTGGCTGCCGGGAGAGGGCTGACGGCCTTCGCCAGCAGTCGGAAATCCTGCGACATGCAGCGTCACCTCGCCCGTGCGGGTGCGGAACATGAAGCCCGCAGCCTGGATGAAATCACCCAGGTCGAACATCTTGTCGAAGAAGTCGATCCGTTCCTGTCCGAGCGTCATTCATCCGGAAGAATAACTGGATGCGCCCGTCGCCGTCTTCGATATGAGCAAAGGTGATCTTGCCCATCGGGACGGGTGGCCCGGATTCGCCCTGCCAGTGTGACTTTCACTTCCACGGGCGGTTGGCCTTCCGGTGCGGACTTCTCGGCGGCTTCGAAGGCCGCGATGGCCTGGAGGCTGGTATGCGTCCGCTCGGCCCGGGTAGGGAATGGCTCAATGCCTTCGTCGACAAGTTCATCGATTTTCTCGAGACGGATTTTTTCAAGGGAAGTGTACTCGCTCATGCTGGAACCTTTCTGATGGTATTTTACCATCCATCGCTTTGCCACTTCGGCTTGATTCAGAGCTCATGGTCGAAGATATAAAAAAAGCCCCGCGCACCTGACAGGTATGCGCGGGGCCTGAAAGGGCATGCCCCGGGCCTATTTGATCTTAACCACATGGACTTTGAACGTTCCGCCGGGTGCTTCGACGGTTACATCATCGCCAACGCCACGATTGAGCAAGGCTCTGCCCAGCGGAGATTCGTTCGAGATTTTACCTTTGCGGGGGTTCGCCTCTGCGGCGCCGACAATGGTATATTCTTCGGGGTTGTTGCTGCCTTCTTTGACAACCACGGTATCACCAACCTGAACGGTGGTCGGATCGTTGTTTTGTTCTTCAATGATGCGTGCCGAAGCCAGGATCATTTCCAATTCCTGGATACGACCCTCAACAAAGGCCTGCTCATTTTTGGCGGCCTCATATTCGGCGTTTTCGATCAATTCGCCGCCTTCCATGGCCTCGTGCAAACGCTCAGCCACTTCCTTGCGCTTGGTGGTACGCAGGATATTCAAGCTCATCGGCGAGTTTTTGGATAGCCTTCTTTGGTCAGGAATGTCGTCAGTCATGTTTTGTCCTGAGAAAATACAAGCATCTCTGAAACAGAGATGCGCATTGTGTAGGATTCCCTACCCATCAATATTATACATGATTCCAGACGAAAATCAAGCAATTTTCGACGAGTTGTCTAGTGGATGAGCCACAAACGCAGGCCGCTCTCCCTGGCCCAATACGAGCGGATGGCGTCTTCCAGGGTTCCTTCACCTTTAAAAGATGAAGAAATTTGCGACCGGTAGGCAGCCACTCCCGCCAACCAGGCCTCCAGGCCGGCTTCAGATACCGAATAGGAGCTGGCTCTCGAATTCTAACGATTGCCGGTTCGAGGGTTTGTGGGTTATTGAGCAGATATGGGACATCTGCATAGTAAAGTAAGGGCTGGTGCAAGGATTCAACCGCCTGGCGTACCAATACGTGGTCGACATGACCGCCCAGCGCCAGCGGACAGACCAATATGTCATCCTTGAGCAGCTCGGATCGCAGGCAGGCAGCCATCCGATCCGGCAATTTCCGGTCAGCCGGATGAGGTGCGCTGATGACAGTCTCCGGATAGAGCGCCTGCCCCTGAGGCGAACGACGGTAGATACAGTCCGGGATATCGAAATGCACCAGGTCCGCACCGACCAGGCTGCTGGCTCGCTCATCCTCGGCCCGGCGCATGGCCACCGTCTCCTTGCCGCCGGGCAGCCCCCACAGGGCATGGTTCTGGCGGGCGAATTCCGAAAGCGGACCCGGGGGCGGGTCTCCTGCGAGGATGGTCCAGATCTCGACCGGTGTCCCCTGGCGGGTCTGTTCAAAAATCAAGCCGCCGCAGGACAGCACGGCATCGTCGAAGTGGGGGGAAATATAGATCCAGCGCATAGGGTTTGGGTGTGCGAATTAAGACGGGTTTTATTAGGCGGATGTTTTCGGATATGGGCGGATGCCATCCGCCCCTACAGTTCTTCTTCGATGATTTCTTTGGCCAGTTTTTGGAAGGCATCTGCCTCATCGTTTTGACTGGCGCTGCCAGTACTGGTCGAGCAGATCGAGCGGGCTCAGGCTGCTGACAGTCTGGTCGGCTGGCAGGCGGATGCGGGACTCGATCTGCGGGCGTTTGATCAGGTGGAACTCGAAGGCAGCCTCCGTGTAGCGCCGCAGGGCCGGTTCGTCGATCAGCGTATCCCATTCGCGCAGGTAGTCCACGGTCAGTCGGACGATGGCACCCTCCAACTGTTCTGCCGACGGTAAAGCCGACTTGAGTACGCCTGTGACATCCTCGGGCGATTCGAGCTGAACGTAACGGTCAATGAAAGGCCGGACGCCGGTCAACTGGCGCCACTCGACCCTGGTCTTACCTTTTTCGATCTCGGCAACGATAAAGAACTTGTCGTCGCCCGGCCTCGCCAAAATCGACGCGTTCGATCGAGCCGGGGTAAATGACCGGCGGATGGGCATTTTCGTTGAGGTCCTGCGGCTTGTGGATGTGGCCCAAAGCCACGTAATCCAGGCGGGTGTCCCGGACCAGCGATCCGGGCAGGACCAGGTCCGCACCCAGCATGACGGTCCGTTCGGAGCCGTACTTGCGCGCCCTGGACGGAGGCATGGGCGGTCAGGATGACGGGCAGCTGTGGGTCGGCTTTTTCCAGCCAACCGTTCACCAGATCCGTCAGGCGCTCCTCGATATGCGAAAAGATTTCAGAGCTGTCGACGTTACTGGCATCCGTTGCGGCCACCAGGCCGGAGCGCGAAACCCACGGGATGGCGATCACCTGGACCGGCAGGCCAAGCTCATCGGCTGAGAGAAATTGGGGTTTCGCCAGCACGGTGACGTGCGGGATTTCGAGCGTATCGAATTCCTGGATGGCATGCGCCCGGCCCAGGGCCGGCGAAAGGTCATGGTTGCCGACCAGCAGCAGGGTGCGGATACCGGCTTTGGAAAGACGGATGATGCGTTTGCCCCATTCGCGCTGGAAAGTGGGCGCCGGGGAACGGTCTTTGTAGGCATCCCCGGCGAAGATGACCAGGTCGACTTTTTCCGATATGGCAGTCTCGATGATGGTATCGAGGGATTTCAGGAAATCCAGCACGCGCAGCGGCAGGCCCGTTTCGGGGTCGTGCCGGCCGTAGTTGGCCATATCAATGTGCGCATCGGCGAAGTGCAGGAGTTTCATAATAAGTTAGCCGGTTGGAGTGACTCCCCACAGCGCAAACATATCCAGGGCTGGCTGGAAATTCGGGTGGAAGTAGAGCGCCTTGTTCATGTCGGCATAGGCGGTATCGTTGTTGCCCAGGGCATATTCGGCCCGGGCCAGCCAGAACCAGCTCTCCTCGAGCGAGCGGGTGGCCATGGATCCTTTTCAAATTGGCTTCAGCCAGGTTGATCACGTCCTGGTAACGGCCTGAGTAGTAATAGGCAGAGTAAGGGGCGGTCTCATACCACATGATGCGATAGGGCAGGGGTTTGTCATCGCTCAGCGCTGAGTGTGTTGTTAAAATAAGCGTTGGCCTGGTCGTAGGCGGCTGCGGCCGGACCGTAGTCCGGGTTTTGCAGGTTGATATAACTGGTGACCTTGTTGAACATGGCAAAGAACAGGTCATTGCCGGTGAGAGTCTTGGTCTTGCGATCTCCTGGTTGGCAATATCCAGGGCGTGCTGGGCAGCCCAGAACTGGTCGGTCCACGGGCCAAGCACTTGGTCAGCAGCGGTTCCTGGTCGGCCGGGTAGACGACGATGAAAACGTAGTTGAAGGAGCGCCAGCCCGAGAGATAGTCAGCGTAGGAAGTCTTGGTATTCTTTCCCGACCGAGGTCGGCAGTGGCAGATAGGAATCCTGCCAGACGAAGAATTTTTGAGTGTCATCGTAACCGGTGGTCAAGGCATAATGACCGCCCCACTGGACCGTATTCTCCGGCAGCAGCGGTTCGTAAATGCCCTTTTCGGTGATGACCGGGAAGCCGGCCGCAATCAGGCGCTTGAGCAGATCGAGGTCACCGCCGTAGCGGAACAAGGCCTTGTAGGTTGGTATGTCTCATTGACAAAATCCACCATCTCGTAAGGCATTACGTTCACATCCGACTGGCTGCGATCGACAAAGTTCAGGTTGGGATTATTTTCACCCGGCTTGATGACTGCCGCCACCTGGTCACGCGGGGCCAGGTTCGAGCTGGGATCGCCCTTCCAACCCCAATATTCGAGCGCCATGGTCAGGTTGGAAGGTCCGCAATAGTTATAGCGGCCCATCTGGTCCACGAAGGGAACCTTGGCAAGGATGACCGAATCCGGAACGGGTGTGGATGTTATGGTAGGGGTGAAGGTGGGCTGATCGGTCGGGATGGGAGTGCTGGTTGGCGGTAAGGGAGTGGAGCTGGGAACCGGCTGGTCCGGCGTGGGTGTGGCCAGGGCCTGTCCGTTGGGGTTAAAGGTCACTTTCTGGGGGGGATTGAAGAAATAGATGACACTCGTGCGCACATTGTTCAGACGCCAGGCAAGTCTGCTGTGAATGGGTGGAACGAAATACAGGACTACAGCTAGGATTGCCAGTGCTACCAGGCCAAGCAGAATTTTTATAATACGAGGGGTTCTTTTGGACATGGGCAGGATTATAACGCGTTAGCTTGAAAGTCTGTTAGCCGGATAATCGCCTCGATTTTCAATATTCGATTAATTATTTTCGATAATTGGGGAGGAGCTGTTCGAAGCGCCTATCGAAAATTATTCGAATACTCTCCGGTGCCTCACAGGTGGAATTAAAGTCACTAAATTTACATTTTCCGCGGAACGAATAGGAGCCGGCGGATATTATCCAACTGAGAACAATTGTGCCCTGTTCCAACATAACTCGTGAATGATCACGGATACGTGTGTCAATAGCATGAATAAGCCAGGATTGACATTTCCAACAGCCCTTATTATAGAACATTTGTTCTGTTTCGACAAGAGTTTAATCTGGTTTTAATCGAATAGCTTGACAAAATATTCCCTTATCATTATACTAATGTTACTAACACGTGTTAATTGGCGAGGCTTATGGCGAAAAAAAGGGTCACAAGTTTCGACGTTGCAAAAGAGTCGGGTGTATCCAGGACGACCGTCTCATTCGTCCTGAACAACGTCCCTGGCATCAGTATCAGCGATGCCACCCGCCAGCGTGTGCTCCAGGTTGCAAAAGAATTGAACTACCATCCGGATTCCACTGGCAGAAAACTGGCCAGTGGTAAATCCAATACACTCGGGTTGGTGCTCCGTCAAAGCCATGAACAGGTCTTTGCAGATGCCTTACTCCCCCAGGTGTTGCTGGGCATTGAACAAGCGGCCACAGCCCAAGGCTTCCAGGTATTGTTGAAACCGCTGGAACCGGAAGATCGTGACGGCTATATGCACCTGGTGCAGGAGAACCACGTGGACGGGATCATTCTCTCCGGTCCGCGCCTGGAAGAAGCCGAGGTTATTCGCCTGCACCGGGAGGGATTGCCGGTCATGTTGATGGGCCAATTGCCTGAAAGCAATCTCCCATTCGTAGATATCGATGCAGTCAATGGCTCGGCCCTGGCAGTCAAACATCTGATCGAACGCGGCCATAAGCGGATCGGAATGATCACCAATGCCAGTCTGGAATACACTTCTGCCCAGCAGCGCCGGTTGGGTTATCAAAACACGCTGAAAGAAGCCGGGATTGCGTTGGATGAAAGCCTGGTGGGTGAAGGCGCCTATACCCCGGCGAGTGGTTTTAAGGCCATGGAGAAATTGTTGGAAGTCTTTCCACGCCCAACGGCTGTTTTTATCGCCAGCGATGTTGTCTGCCTGGGAGCAATCCGGGCAATCAAACGCGCCGGGTTGAGGATCCCGCAGGATATCGCTGTAGTCGGTTTCGATGATATTCCCCTGGCGGATTACTACGAGCCGCCCCTGACCACTGTCCACATCCCGGCTTATGGGTTGGGGTGGGGTGCAGGCGATCGCCTCGTGCGTCTTGTTCAGGGTGAGACTCTTGATCAGGAAGGCACGTTGCTTGAATCCGATTTGATCATCCGTAATTCAAGTTTTTAAATTAACGATCAGTCCAATGAATTGATCGTTATTTTTTCATAATTCATTAACACGTGTAACTAAAACGTGTAAGTTGTTTGGAACATAACCAGGAGAAATTAGAGGTAAACACCAATAAACTCTAACTTTCTCTAATTTCTCTGAGGAAAATATTCTTTACAATGAGAAACTGCGCTCGTATTTTCCGAATAATTTTAAATGGGATGAAGAGTCGCAATCATGACCTCTCCGAACCTTCACATATGTTTTCATGCACCGGTCACTCCCTTGCATACGGGACGGTTTGCATCCGATGAAAGGAGGTGGTCGATTATTAAATAACTAATCTGTTCGACTAAAAAGATGAAGTTATGTCCATTACCCAACCTTTCAGGAGACTTAGGAGATTAGAAAAAATGAACACTCGATCTATGCGAATATTCGCAGTGTTAATCGCCGTCAGCATGCTCTTCACCGCATGCGCTTCGCCTACACCCACTGCCACAACGGCGCCTGTTGTACCCACTGCCACAATGGCACCGGTTCCCACTGCCACAATGGCGCCGGCAGCCACCGCCACTACCGCACCGGTCGCAACCGCCACGACCGCCCCGGCTGCAGCCGCCATCGATTGCAAGGGCGCCACTTCCGCGGCCCGGTCCAGGGAGACCGCCACGAAGTTCTGCTTCTTGACCCCGCTGCACGGCGAGGTGTACACACTGTTCCAGCCGTTGTCGGTGGCGGGCCCGATGCCGGGCAACTCGATGTCCATCCAGACGACCGGGTAGTCGATTCCTCCCCCGATGTCGGCCAGTGCCCGGGCCGCCTGCCGCGCACCCCACGCGCTGGCCTCGGCCTGGGTCCCGTTGTAGTGCGGGTCGACACCGGGCCCGCCCATGAACCAGTACGCGCCGAGGCCGACGCCCTTGTGATAGGTCACGAAGTTGGTGTGCGCCTGCGCGGCGTTGGTCGTCGAATAGGCGAGGAAGTGTTCCCGGCCGCTGCAGCCCAGCCAGTACGCCCAGTTCCCGGTCATCCCGATGTAGCCGCCGTAGGCGCCGCCGAGGAACGGCATGCTGTACGGCGCCTTGCCCGGCACGGAGACATTGAAGCTGTCGGTGCCCCACCAGAACCCGGGCGGCCCGTCGCCCGCCGGTGCCGCCACGCTGGCGGCGGCGGTACCGCCGCCCGCCAGGACCAGCGCCAGGCACGCGGCCAGGGCCAGCCAGGTCCGTCTCATGATGCCTCCAGTGGATTCGTGGCTCTCCCGTCTAAGACGGTACCGAACGGGCCTCGGTTGCCCGCCCTCGCGCCGCGCGGGTGCCCGGCCGGTCACTGGGGCAGCCCGCGGGCGTTGATCTGGTCGAAATCGCCGATCGCGTTCCGGACGCCGCCGCCGCCGGACCACTGCCACATCAGGGCGTAGCGGCTCGACCTGGTGACGCCGCCGAAGAACTCCGCGCAGCCCGTGCCGGAGGCCAGGCACCAGCCGTGCGGCGCGTCCGCGAGGTTCGCGGTCTCCGGCTCGTAGGTCCATTCGTAGGTGTTCGGGATCGAGGCGGCGGCGCCGGTGCCGAATATCTGCGTCCAGATGTCCGGGGCGGAGTAGACCCCCGCCTTGTACGCCGAGTGGCTGGTGAGGTAGCCGAAGAACCCGTTGAAGTCGGCCCGGTCGAGCTTGGCCGGCATGCCGCGGTGCCTGATCGTCCCGCTGCACGGCGAGGTGTACACGTTGTCCCAGCCGTTGTCGAGGGCGGGCGCGACCCCGGGCAGCTCGATGTCCATGAACACGACCGGGTAGGTGACGTGGATCTTCTTCATGTCGGCCAGCGTCTGAGCCGCCTGCCGGGCGCCCCAGGTGAAGGCCTGCGCGGCGGTCCCGTCGTAGCCGGGGTCGACGCCGGGCCCGGCCATGAACCAGTAGACCGCCGTGCCGATGCCCTGGCCGTACGTGGCGTAGTTGGTGTTGGCCTGGGCGCTGTTGGCCGCGGACCAGGCGAGGAAGCTGCCGTGGCAGCCCAGCCAGCGGGACCAGCTTCCGGCCATCCCGATGTAGCCGCCGTAGGCGCCGCCCACGCCGGGCGAGCGGTACGGCGCGTGGCCGCTGACCGGCACGGGCCAGCTGTCAGTGCCGGTCCAGAAGCCGGAAGCGGCCTTACTGGCGGCCGGGCTGGCGGCCGTGGCCGTGGCGGCCGGGGCCGCGGGCGACGGGGACGACTGCGGGGACTGGGACGACTGAGGCGCCGCGCTCGAGCATCCGGCGGCCAGCAGTCCCGCCGCCAGGAACAGGGCTGCCCCCGCCCCGAGCGCCAGCCGCGACCGGCCCATGCTGCCTCCATGTCGTCTGCGGACCCGCCCACCCTATGCGGGGCGGCGGCGCAGGCGGTGACGTTACTCAGGAATCCGCCGCGGCACCGGGAGGCCGAGCGCGGGCAGGGTGCCGGGATCGTGCAGGATAGCCGCGCCCAGCTCGTTGACCCGGACGGCGGCCAGGCCGTCGTAGCGGGACAGGCTGTCGTAGCCGTCCGTGCCCCACAGCTCGCGGTAGTCGTCACGGGCGGCCCGTGCGGCGGTGTAGGCGACGTCCACCACGCCGAGGGTGGCGGCGTACTCGAAGAGCGCGCACAGCGCGTAACGGCCTTCCAGGACGTTCCACGCCGCCGGGCCGACCGGGCCGAGCGATCCGTGCCGCGGATCCTCGAGGTACAGCCGCCAGCGGGTCAGCGGGCTTGCGGCCACCACGAGCGGGGCGGGCCGCGCCCGCAGCACCGCGAACAGGGCGTCGACCTCGACCCACACGCCCGGCACGAGCGCGGCCAGCCCGTCGGCCACCGTGGCGCGGCGCCGGGCCGGCGCGGTCAGCGTGCCGGTCCTGCGCTGGCCCCTGATCGCCTCGATCCGGCTCAACTCGTCCTGGGACACGCTCCTCAGCCACCGCTCCCACAGCGCGCCCAGGGCCTGGTAGCACGGCCGGGCCAGCACCGCCTCCCCCCGAGGGGTCAGCTCGGCCACTGGTCCGGCTAGCCGGACCAGGCCGCCGGCCTGCAGCAGCATCGGCCAGGCGAACGCCGCGATGGGCTCGCCCGCGGCCCGGCGATCGGTGCGGTCGTAGTAGTCTCCGGCGACGAGAACATCCTCGACCAGCCTGACGGTCGCGGCCAGCGGCCGCCTGGTGGCCGCGTGGCAGCGCACCTGCCCGTCGGCGGCCAGCTCGAGGACGGCGATCAGGTTCGACAGCGCGTCCGGGCCGGTATCGCGGACGGTGACCGGCCCGCGGGGAAAGGCCGAAGCGCGCAGCACAGCCGGGCCGGACCCGTTGCTCTTGGCATACGCGGACCGCTCACCAGCGACACCGATCGTGCCCTCGGCCACCAGGAAACCTTAACGGCTCGGCACGCCGTCTGACAGGAGCCTCGCCGGAGAAAGGGCCAGGAACGCGGGGATGTGTCACGGTGACGGTATGCGGGTAACCGGAGTGGACGCCTGCCGGCGCGGCTGGGTCGCGGTCAGCCTGGACGCCCCTGAAGGGCCTGAAGGGCCTACCGGCCTGGCCGTCGTCATCCCGGCCCGGCCGCAGCGGGACGACCGGGGCCAGCCGATCGCGATCCGCTACTGAGGGGCTCCCCCGCGCCTGGCGCGCAGCCCGTCGAACGCCATCGCGCAGACCGCGTCGGCGAGCGGGGCGGTCGTCCCGCGGCGATCCGGCCTGTACCACTCGACGATGGAGTTGACCAGGCCGAACAACAGCCGCGCCGTGATCATCGCATCGGCGTCGGGCCTGATGTCACCGTCTCGCACGGCCTCGGCCACCAGTTCGGCCACGAACCGGTCGAAGGCGCGCCGCGCCTCCAGCGCCGCCCGCTCGACATCGGTGTTGCCGCGCACCCGGAGCAGCAGGGTGACATAGGGCGATTCGGCCTCGAGCACCTCGACACTGCCCCGGACGAGGTACTCCAGGCGGTCGACCGCCGGGGCCGGGAGCGCGCGAGCGCGGCTGGTCACCACGGCCAGGCCGTCCACGGCCCGGTCCAGGGCCAGGCTGAGCAGTTCCTCCTTGCCCGTGACGTGGTGGTAGATGGCCGACTTGGCGATGCCGAGCCTGGCGGCCAGGTCGCGCATGCTCGTGCCCTCGTAGCCTTTCTCGTTGAACAGCTCGACGGCGACCGCCAGCACCGAGGCGAGATCGTAGCCGGGCCGGCCGCGGCGCCGGCCCGCCGGGAGCACGGCCGGGGAGCTCACGAGACCGGCCCGAGCTGATGACTGCGGCCGCGGAACTCCGCGATCACGTCGCCGTCCCGGCGCACGGTCACGTCGTAGAGCCCGGACCGGCCGAACCTGGTCCGCAGCACTGCCTCGGCCACCAGCACGTCCCCGGCGCGGGCCGGCGCCACGAAGACGATCTCGGCCGACGCGGCCACGGTCACCGGCCCGAAGCTGTTGCAGGCGCAGGCGAACGCGGTGTCGGCCAGCGCGAAGATCAGGCCGCCATGCGCCATGGCGTGCCCGTTCACCATGTCCTGACGCACCGTCATGCGGGTCACCGCCTGGCCCTCGCCCTGGTCGACCAGCTCGATGCCCAGGCGGCGGGAAGCCTCGTCGTTCGCCATCATCGCCTCCACGCCGGGCAACCGCGGCACCGTCATCGCCTCCCTATTACTGACCGAACGTCCGGTATATAATACGATGGATCGAAGGGCGAAGGGATGGTGGCGATGCCGGAAAAGTCAGACACAGCGCTCGCGCAGGACGGAACCGGCGAACTCCGGGCCCACTTCGACCAGACGATCGAGCACGGGCGGCGGATCGAGCCGCGGGACTGGATGCCGGACGCCTACCGGGCCACGATGATCCGCCAGATCGCCCAGCACGCGCACTCGGAGATCATCGGCATGCAGCCGGAGGGCAACTGGATCACCCGGGCGCCCTCGCTGCGCCGCAAGGCGATCCTCATCGCGAAGGTGCAGGACGAGGCCGGTCACGGCATGTACCTGTACTCCGCCGCCGAAACGCTCGGCGCCGATCGCGCCGACCTCACCGGCAGGCTCCTCAACGGCCGGCAGAAGTACTCCTCGATCTTCAACTACCCGACGCTGACCTACGCCGACGTGGGCGTGATCGGCTGGCTAGTGGACGGCGCGGCCATCTGCAACCAGGTGCCGCTGTGCCGCTCCTCCTACGGCCCCTACGCCCGGGCCATGGTGCGCATCTGCAAGGAGGAGTCATTCCACCAGCGGCAGGGCTACGAACTGCTGCTGACCATGATGCGCGGCTCGGCGGCGCAGCGCGCGATGGTGCAGGACGCGACGAACCGGTTCTGGTGGCCGTCGCTGATGATGTTCGGCCCGCCGGACGACCAGTCGCCGAACACGGCGCAGTCGATGGCGTGGGGCATCAAGCGGCACACCAACGACGACCTGCGGCAGCGCTTCGTGGACATGACGGTGCCGCAGGCGGAGAAGCTGGGCGTCACCCTGCCCGACCCCGAGCTGACGTGGAACGTCGAGCGCGGCCACTACCACTTCGGCTCGGTCGACTGGGACGAGTTCATGGCCGTTGTCAAGGGCAACGGGCCGTGCAACGCGCAGCGGATCGCGCGCCGCCAGGCCGCCCACGACGAGGGCGCCTGGGTGCGGGAGGCCGCCACGGCCCACGCCGCCAAACACGCCGCGCGGAAGGAGGTCGGCTGATGGAGGAACGGCAGGTGCGCTCCGGCTGGCCGCTGTACGAGGTGTTCCTGCGCGGCAAGCGCGGGCTCAACCACGTGCACGTCGGGTCGCTGCACGCGGCCGACCCGCAGATGGCCCTGCACCACGCCAGGGATCTGTACACCCGGCGGAACGAGGGGGTCAGCATCTGGGTTGTCGCGGCCGCCGACATCACCGCGTCGAGCCCGGACGAGAAGGATCCCTTCTTCGCGCCGTCGGGCGACAAGGTGTACCGGCACCCGACGTTCTACCAGCTTCCCGACGACATCCCGCACATGTAGGGGGGCCGGTGACCGAGGACGAGTTCGCCGCGTACCAGAACCTGAGCGAGGAGACCGAGGATCACCGGTGGGCGTTCGGCACCGGGTTCACCGACCCGCTCGAGGGCATCGACGCGTCGGTGCCCGGCGGCGTCGACGCGCGGGCGCTGGCCGCCTACTGCCTGGCGCTCGGCGACGACGCGCTGATCTATTCGCACCGGCTGCAGCAGTGGATGACGCGCCTGCCTGAGCTCGAGGAGGAGACCGCGCTGGCCAACATCGCCCTGGACCTGCTCGGCCAGGCGCGCCTGCTGCTGGCCCGGGCCGGCCAGGCCGAAGGCAGCGGCCGGCGCGAGGACGACCTGGCGTTCTTCCGCGACGAGCACGAATTCCGCAACGTGCGGCTGGCCGAGCATACCGACGCCGACTTCGCTCAGCTGGCCGGGCTGCTGGTCTTCTCGGCCTGGCGGCTGGCCCTGTTCGGCCAGCTGGCCCGCTCGGCCGACCCGGTGCTCGCGGCCATCGCCGCCAAGGCCATCAATGAGCTTAGCTACCACCGGGACTACGCCGCCCAGTGGGTGATCAGGCTCGGCGACGGAACGCCCCTGTCACACGACCGGATGGCGGCCGCGCTCGAGGCCATCTGGCCGCTGACCGACGAACTGTTCCAGGCCGACCCGGTGGCGGCCAGCCTGCCGGGGGTGGCGGCCGACCCGGCGGACCTGCGAGCCGAGGTGGACGCCGTCCTGGACACCGTGCTCGCCGCGGCCACCCTGGACCGCCCGCGGGCCGCGGCGCTGGCCCGGGTCGCGGGCCGGTCGGGGCGCGACGGCGTGCACACCGAGGCGTTCGGCTACCTGCTCGCCGAGCTGCAGAGCGTGGCCCGGGCCCACCCGGACGCGACATGGTGACCGCGGCCGGGCTCGCCGCGGCCCGGGCGATCGCAGCGGCCGTGCCCGACCCCGAGCTGCCCATGGTGACAGTGGCCGACCTGGGCCTGCCAGGCCATCGCCACCTGCTGGTACGCCACCGCCGGCCACCACCCCGCCGACGCGGCCGATCACCGGGCTCGCGCCCCCTGGTACGCCAGCAAGACCCAGCCCTCCACCGCGGACATGGCCGCCAAGCTCCGCCGCGTCATCATCGCCGCCGAGATTTAAGGCATCTCGCCCCGACCAGCCAACCCCCGAAGAATTCCGAGTCATCCGCCTGGCCTGGGAAGACCTCGCCGCATAAACACGAAAGTCGAGTTATTCAGGGACGGGGACGTTATGTGAAGTTTATCGTGTCCGGCGGTGTGGCACCATAAAAAGATGGCCCGTTCACGAAAGGATTGAGTTACCACACTTAATCCATAGAACAGGCCATCACGTGCATCATACCACCGGGTTCGATCGCGAAGAAATCATCGACCTCTGCATCCGGATAAATTCCGTGCAGCCCGGGGCAGGATCCCGAACTGGCCGCCATGCCTCGGTCTTTTCAAATCGGTAGTGGCCGCGTTGACCTACATGCGGCATAACCGCACGCAGGCGGAAATAGGCGAGTCGCTCGGCGTATCCCAGCCGACTATCAGCCGCGCCATATCTGCCGTAACGCCGCTCGTTCCGGAAGCGACGCGCGAATTTGTGCCGACCGCTGACGACCTTGACCCGGATGCCCAGTACATCCTGGACGGCACGCTGCTCCCATGCTGGTCATGGGACGGGCACAAGGAACTGTAATCAGGGAAGCACAAGACCACCGGAATGAACCTCCAGGTCGCCTGCACCATTTACGGAAAGCTCGCCTGGATTTCCGATCCGGTCAACGGGAGCCGCCACGATAATTATTGCCAGGAAGAATCCGGCGTACTGCTGACGATGAACCCAAGGAACTGGATCGGCGACAAAGGATACATCGGGAACAACATGATCACTCCCTTCAGGAAGCCCGCGGGCGGCGAGCTACTCGACTGGCAGAAGGAATACAACTCCGAGGTTAACAAGATACGCTGGATGATCGAGCAAGTGATCTCGCACTTCAAAAACTGGACCATCATGCACACCGACTACCGGCGCCCGCTTAAAACATTTGAGACGACTATCTCAGCAGTCGTCGGTCTGCACTTCTACCGGACGGTCTGAATAACCCTCCTGGCCTCAGGACTCCTGACATGGTGAGATCGTTTATGCAGCGTCTGGCTTGATCTCGTAGCGGAGGGTGAGGCTGGTTCCGGGGTAGCAGGCGCCGGCGGCGTTGAGCTTGTCGCAGAGGGCGGCGATGGCGCGGGTGCGGCGGGGCGCGGATAGCGGGTCGAGCCGGACGTGCAGCGTGCCGTCGCCGGGGATGATGTCGCCGCTGGCGGTGAGGGCTTCGCGGATGATGGCGCAGGCGTCGTGCCGGCGCCGGGGCGCGGGCGAGGGTGATCTCGCTGTTGAAGGCGGCCATCCGGATGGCGTGGGTGATGAGCTTGGTCTCGGCGTCGAGCTGCACCATGTCCGGGTTGTGCTCGGCGAGCGGGATCTTCGCCGGCGCTGCCTTGGCTGCTGCCTGGGCGGCTTCGAGCTTGCGGCGGGCGGCATCGACGGGCTTGTCCAGCTGGGCGAGGTCCTGGTTGGTGATGACGGCGGTGGTGCCGGGGGCGGGGCTGCGGAGCTGGTCCAGCTTGCGCTGCCGGGCGGCCTCGGCGGCGGCGAGCGCTTTGCTGTGCCGCGTCTGACCTGGGCGGAGGCGGTTTTCTTCGCCGGGTTCGGGACCAGGCGCTGGCTGTCGTCGGGGGTGACGGCGTAGCTGTCCAGGGCGTCGAGCGCGAAGTGCTGGCGGGCGTAGCGGAAGTAGTTCTCTTCCCGCCACCGGTTCCCCATCCGCCAGGTGACGGCCGCGGCGGGCACGTCGTCCCGGCTGCGGGTGGTGAGGATGTGCACCTGCTTGCCCTTGTCGCGGCGGGTGACCTGCCGCAGCTCCAGGACGCGCCCCTTGTGCTCCCCGGTGGTGACCGTGATGGTCACGTCGGTGTCAGCCAGGTCGTAAACGCGGGCGCGGCCGTCGCCGCGGTGAACGTCACCGCGGTGAACTTCCCGTCCGGGATGGCGGGGATCTCCTTGCCGCCCTGGGCTTTGCGGTAGGTGAGCAGGTGGAAGCCGGCGTCGATGATCGAGGCGAACAGGTCCGGGGACCAGCCGCCCCGGTCAAAGCACAGCGTGACGTCGCGGCGGTCCCCGGCGATCGCGCGCAGCTCCGGCAGCAGGTCCTTGATCTGGGCGGCCAGCGATGAGGACGGCTCGGCCATCACGACCAGCAGCGGGTCCCCGGACGCGTCGGCGACCCAGGTCTCCTCGGTGGCCGGGCCGGGGTGCTTCATCCGGGCGATGTGCATCTTCTGCACCTGGCGGGTCCCGAAATACGCGCGGGTGTGCCCGTCGATCAGCAGGAACCCCAGCTCATCCGGCCTGGCCCCGGCGTGGCGGCGGGCGATCGCCAGCTGCAGCTCCGCGGCCTTCCCGGCGGCGGCCAGCTCGCCCAGCTTGCGGCGGATCGTCCTGACCTCCGGCGCCCGGTCCAGGCCCAGCAGGCGGCCCAGCGCCGCAGGCGGGACGCGGGTGGCACCCTCAGCGCGCGGCTCGCGCGCCAGCGCCAGGAACACCAGCAGGACCAGCACCGTCTCCAGCCCGTAGAACCCGTTCCGCAGCCGCCCGTACACCTGGCGGGCCGACTGCAGCAGCCCGGTGCCGGCCAGCGCGGGCAGCACCAGCAGCAGCCCGGCCAGCGGGTAGCGGGCGCCCGGCGTGAACACCGGCTCCGCGCCCTCACCCAGCAACCCGAACCGGGCCAGCGCCCGCTCGCCGTCCCGCGGCACCGGATCGGGCAGCACCCGAAGCTCTTGCCTCCTCCTCCTCCTCCTCCTCCTGCTTCTTCGCCTTCTTCTCCTCCTGCTCCGGCGCCGCCGGCGGCGGGCTGCCCGTCATCGGGGAAGCTCCCGGCCAGTTCCGCGATCGCCTTCCGCCGCTCCGGGACCAGGCCCAGCGCGCACCGCACGCTGAACACCGACACCCCGCACAACCCGGAGATCGCCTCGAGCGACTTCCCCTCCGCGCGCAGCCCCCGGATCCGCGACACCAGCTTCGCGGTCAGCTTGGACGGTCCCTTCGGCCCCCGCACCGCCGGCACCAGCCCGGCCAGCCCCTCCTTGGCATAGCTGGCTGCCCACCGGGAGATCGTCGAGGACTCGATCCCCAGCGCGTCCGCGGCCCGCCGCATGCTCGCCGCCTTCAGGTGCACGGTCAGCTGCACCATCGCCAGCCGCCGGGACGCCTCGTCGCCAGCACCCCAGCAGAATGCCAGCATCCCGTGCACCCACACCTGGCCGGACCCGTCCTCGCCGGCCACCATCCCGACCCCGCGGGCGACCTCAACCGCGCCCTCGGGCAGCCACGGCAGCGGCACCTGCGTCAGCCTCGCCGCCATCCGCGCCCTCCCGGGACCCGCCCCTGCTTGATGCATTAATTTTAGCAAAAACGCGGCAGGGGCGCGGCCGGAAAACACCCGGAACCCGGGCGAATTAGGAGGCCGGAAACGGTGTGACAATCCGTCACGGGACGATCATGTAAGGAGTCCTGGGCCTCGGACGTCGCTGATCCGCTCGCTTACGCGACCAGATGCGTCCGAGAATGCGCTGCTGCGATGTCGGCGGTACGCCCGGACTAGCGGAGCTCCCCGCGGCTGCCCCGCGGCACCCAGTTGGCGTCGTCCGCGCCAGAGATCCGGTCACCCTTCGTAACGACGATCGAAACACACACGCGTAAGTATCCGTTACGCGCGGTTCTGGGAACCTCGGCGTCCTCAGTTTATTCGCACAGAACGAACGGGCTGTTCTGTTCATCAGGCGGCAGACTATTCACTAGGTGGAACATCTCCACCAATTAGCTACTGCCTGGCTCCTCAACCTCCTGATCAGGCTCGAGCGTCACTGGGGCTCTCCAGCCCCGCGTAAGGAAAAGCGGGCAGCGCAGATGATCAATGCGGAAGCAACACGGACAAAGATGACGTTCCGCGCAGGCAGTAGGGACGTTCGGCCCATGGACTTTCGCTTGGAGAAGACGATTCTGAGCCCATGAACGATCGGCGGGTGCCGAGCGACGACGACGGCAACGTCTGGTGGAGATGCAGCGAGCCGAGCTGCACACATCGAGTCCGTCGGCCGTGGTCGTGGTCGGCCGATAAACGTTGCCGGGACCACGGCCTACTCAGGCCGATGATCCCGGAGGAGCCTCCTCCACCGCTGCGTTGGCGGCGACGTAATCGCGGATAGTGAGCAGGAGGTTCCCGTAGGCCCGAGCTGTGGCCAGTGCTGCGCCATACATGACGTACATGCCAATGACGGTGATCGCGGCCGAGCAGAGAGCAAACGGCCAATGGTTCACCGCGAGCCTCAGGACAGCCACCCCCCCTGCGACGGCAAGGATAAAGACCATCGAGCAGTACAAGTCCAGCCGAGTGCGCTGCTCGTCGTGTTCATCTTGCAGCGCGGGAGGCAACTCGTCGAACACTTCCTGTACGAAGGACCGGACTTGGACTTGTCTGATCTGGTCCTCGTGTGCTCGAAGGATGTTACCGAGGCGGGTGGGTAGCATCCTATGAGCGGCGGGGTAGTCCGCAAGGCACTGGTCCACGTTCGCGCGGCGGCGCAGCGGATCTGCGGGCGCGTGGTATTCCCAGCCTGTTTCGAGGGGCCTGACAACTCTCTCTTCCTCTGGGGTGAGGTCGATCGGCTCGTGTTCCTCCTCCAGGATCCGTGCGCCGAGGACCGACAGCATGTTCGGAGTGAGCTGGACCGGCTTGCCGCGCTTACGTCGTTCGGCTTGTTCTTCCTTCAGTTTCGCCTCCGTGCCCATCCAGGCGATATTGATGAGTTCCTTGCGGCGGACGTCGAGCCGGTCTAGCGACCGACGATGTTTGTCGCAGCGGCGGCAGGCAAACCACTCGGCTATCTTGCTGATGCCCCAGTAACCCTCCAGGAACTGGATCGCCTCGAACGAGAACGCCTGTGTCAGCATCGTCAGCACGATAACCGCGACGACCAGGAGTGCGATGCCGCCGATGCCGATCCCGCTCATCTTCGCGAACGTGTTGCCCAGCGCTCCGGCCGGTCCCTGACTTTTAGCATCAAGCTGAGCGCCGAGTTCTACGATGAAGTCCAGCATCAGCACCAGTGCGGCAGACGGAAGCCAGGCACTCAGCGACAACTGGTTGAGCACGCGCGCGACGAACTGGGAGAGAGTCTCAGTGCGCTTCGGGGCAGCGGCTGCGATGGACTCTTCAGTTCCTGCGGCTGGACTGTCCTCGGTGGCCATGGGACTGTCATATCGGAAAATGAGGTACAGACCGAGAATGTTGTAGTCTGTGTTGGCCTCGCAGGCCCCGGTGAGCATGGCCGACTCTGACTGGCTCGCGCCACGGGGTCATGAACGGCCAGAACCGAGCGATCTGTCCGCGTCGCGATCGGGAAGCTTGCCAGAACTGAGCCGCCCGGAATCGTTCGGCGCGGAATTACCTCCCTAGCGAGTGGACAACCCGGTAACTCTAGGTTAGACCGGGAGTGATCATCAGCACCCGGAAGTTGGGGGTACTGGGTGTCCGTGCCGGCTAGGCCAGGCGAGTCAGGGCTTCTGCGAGCCCACAGCAATCCCACAAGTCCGCGACACGGTGGCCGGTCCCCACAGGAATCCCACGGACGAAACGGCACACTCCGGTACTCTTGTTATGTGTGTTAAAGGCGCGGAGAACAGCCGGTCAGCAGCGTCGATGCGCGTGAGCTGGGCTGTTGGAGCCTTTTCCAGGTAAGCGCTCTCGGGGTGACAGAGCTCCTGAAAAGCGGAGGCTCGGCAGTAAGAGGTTGTCCCGAATCCCGTAGAACCTCGGTGGCGGCCCCGGTGATCGTCAGGCCGCGTTCATGGCAGTTGGTGCTGACATTGTTGTTGAAGTGCGCTTCCAGCGCGGCACGTGCCGCGCTCAGCCGCGTCGAGGCGCTCGTGTCGCCGCCCTGACCACCGCGAAACCTTTATCCGGCAGCGTCTGCACCAACTGGTCGCACGTGCCGAGGCCGGAAGATCTGGTCCATGACCTCAGCCCCGGTGGTGATCACCGGCCGAAGTTCCCGCCGGTAGATGACCTCGGTGGTCCTCGAGCTGGCATGCCCGGCCAGCCGCGCGATCTCTTCGACCGGCACGCCCTGGTAGCTCATCATGCTGACGAACGAGGTCCGCAGTTCCTTCGGCACCCAACGGCTACCGAGTCCGGCCGCCGCGGTGACCTTGCGGAAGTCCCGCCGCAGGTTATGCGACTCATACGGCGTCCCCACCGTGGTGGTGAACACCAGGCCGTGCTCCTGCCACAGCTCACCAGCGCGGGTGCGCTCCTCCGCCTGCCGCCGCATCTGCGCCCGCAGCGCCTCGACGGCGATCTCCGGAAGCTTCAGCGTCCGCCGTGACCGCACGGTCTTGGTGTCACCGTGCGCGCGGACAGACCGCCACACCGAGATCGTCCCGGCGTCTAGGTCCACGTGCTCCCACGTCAATGCCCGCGCCTCCTCCGACCTGACACCCGTCAGCAGGCACAGCACGATGAACGCGTGCAGCCGCGAGTCCTCCGCCGCCTCCAGCAGCGCAGCCGCCTGCTCCAGGGTCAGCGCCTGCGACGGCCGCCCCTCCCGCCCGCGCGGAGTGTCCACCAGCGCCGAGACGTTCCGGCGGACGAGATCCCTGCCCTCGGCGTGCCGCAGCGCCCGCGTCAGGCAGTTGTGCGCCTTTTGCAGCGTCGGGGTGGAATGGGTGACGGCCATCTTCGCCAGTGCGGTCCGCACGTCCTGGACGGTCAGATCCCGCAGCGGGATCCTCCCGATCACCGCGAGCACCGGCCGCAGCGCATCCCGGTAGACCTCCACCGTCTTGGCAGCCCGGCCCGGCAGGCCCTCGGCCAGCCAGTCGGTAACCGCATTTTCGACCGTGTAGCCCTGGACGGTCCGGACGCCCGCGTCCAGCTCCGAGTGCAGCGCCTTGAGCTTGTCCTTGACCTCGGTCCGGGTCTGGCCGCTGACCTTCTTGCGGATCCGCTTCCCGTCTGCGTCAAAGCCGAGCGAGACCACCCCGCGCCACCGGCCGGGACATGTCTTGTGATGGGCGCTGTCCCGGCAGTCGCCCCCGTGGTCGAAGTAGATGCCGTCTTCGCCGTAGCCCCGGCGCTTCGCCTCGGCCATACCGGAAGCCTACAACTTGGCTCCCACAATGGCTCCCACGGCGAAGCTGCCGAGAATTCGTACGGCGACTCTGACCTGCTATTTCTCGGTGGAGCTGAGGGGATTCGAACCCCTGACCCCCTCCATGCCATGGAGGTGCGCTACCAGCTGCGCTACAGCCCCGCGCGACCCAGGCACGGACGAGCCTGGCCCTGAGGGGCCAGACATTGGAGGACCGCACCAGCACCGTGAAGAGATCTTACCCTGCTGCGTCAGCGACTTTGACCTTATCGCCGAGCACGTAGTCTTTCGCCCAGCGCACGCCCTTCGCTTGGTTGTTCTTGGTTGGCTTGACGCGCAGACATGCCCCGCGATCCGGGACATCGGTGATCGGAACGAGGTATACGACATCGGTGTCGGGGCAGTACACGCCGAAGTAATCGACGTCATCACGGTAAGGTCGCCGACTTCTTGTCCCGGCACCAGATTGATGTCGGGAAGTACACTGCCCCGTTCATCATCCTGCCTGTCTTGCACTGCACCCGGCGCAGCTCCCCGTTCTGGTCGAAGGCGAGGTCGTACGGATAGCCGTCCCCGAAGGGCAGCAGCGGCCGGTGGCCCGCCTGGAGCAAAGCAGACAGCACGACGCCCATGGTCTTATTGCCAATAGCACTTGCGTCTCGCACATATGCAGGATTAATGACTCTGGCCTCGGGTTTCAATGAGCCACGCCGGAGCTAAGCCCTTCAAGTCCATGCCAGGCGAGGGGTGTCGGCGCGTGGATGAGCGCCCACCAAGGGGCCGGATTCACGGCGCGTTCGTCGCACAGACGAGGGAAGGACCTGTGCGCCGGGCTCAGTTAGGGACGGCAATCGAGCTCAGGCTGGCGCGGATGGCCTGTTTCTGGAGCTTGCTGGAGGCGGTGCGGCGCAGGGCGCGGTCGGCGGTGGATCTGCTGGTGACCATCGGGTCGATGGGTCGGACCGGGCGCCGGGCGCGAAGGTAGGAAGAGCTGGTTACCAACACCCGTTCGGCCCTCACGATAGAACCCTGGGCGGCGGGTGACCTGGCCATCGGCGGGTACACCAGCGGGACGCTTGACGGACAGGCCGGCCAGGGCCGAGAGTTACTACAACTAAGAAAGCTATGCGCCGTGGGTGAGGCGTGGCCGTAAGCAAGGGAGCCGTCGTGCCTGAGGCCTTTCGCGTCATGACGTCCGGGGTGCCCTTGGCGGGCCGGGTCGCGATCGTGTCCGGCGGCGGGCGGGGCTCGGGCGGTCGTTCTGCCTGGCGCTGGCCCGGCAGGGCGCGAAGGTCGTGGTGAACAACCGCAACCGGGTGGTGGACTCCGGCGGGCGCAGGCGGCCGATCATGTCGTCGCGGAGATCGCGGCGGCGGGCGGCGAGGCGGTGGCTGAATACTCCGACGCGGCTGACCCCGGCGCGGCCAGGCCATGGTCGAGGCGGCCGTCCGGCGGTGGGGGCGGCTGGATATCTGCGTGGCCAACGCGGCCATCGGCGTGGGCGGGATGTTCCACCGGCAGCCCGCCGAGCAGTTCAACGAGGTCCTGGCGATCAACCTGCAGGGCAGCATCCGGCTGGCCCGGGCCGCGATGGCGGTGATGCGGCCAGGCCTTCGGCCGGTCGCTGGCGGCCGAAGGCGCGGCCAAGGGCGTGCTGACCAACCTGCTGCTTCCGTACGCGCTGACCCAGATGACCGATGACGGCATGCCCTCGGCGCCCAGGAAGCACCTGGACCCGGACGCGGTGGCGCCGGTGCTGACCGCGCTGGCCAGCGAGGACTGCCAGCTGAACGGCGAGTACATCGTCACCGGCGGCGGCTCATCTACATGACGAACATGCTGGTCAGGCACACCGGCAAGAGGCTGCTCGAGAAGCACATGGCGCGCGGTTCCAAGGGCGCGGCGTACGCCAACTACGTCCGCCGCACCAGCGGCTTCGTTCCGTGGCGGCCCCGGTGAAGGTGGACCAGATCACCGGGGCCGGGCGCCTCGGTTCCCGGCGCCGCGCTGAGCTATTGGTTTAGATGCGCTGCTCGGTCGCGGGGTCGGGGAAGCCGCCGAAGTACTGGTCGAGGACCTGGCGGAAGAGCGGCTCTTGGGGCGCAGCGTGCATGAACAGCGTCATCGAGGAGCGCAGCTTCTGCGCGTCGAGGTCGCCGAAGATCTGCTCCGCGGAGCGGCCCGGCTGGTGGGCGAGGATGGCGGTGGATTCGGTCAGCCGCGAGCCGAGGACCGGATGTTCCAGGTACGCCTGGGCCTCGTGGAGCGAGGTGATCGCGTATTTCTGTGACGTCGGGCTGAAGCCCAGGCCCGCGATCTGCGGGAAGACGAACCACATCCAGTGGCTGGCCTTGCGGCCGGCCCGCAGCTCGGCGGCGGCGCGGCTCGTAGGTGCCGCCCGCGTCCTGGGCCGCCACGAAGCGCTGAAGGTCGTACGGGTCTTCGGTGTTCATACTGGGTAATCTTGCCGACTCGCTCGCCGTGGCACTGGCCAGGCGACGATCCGCATCGCGGTCGCCGTGATTAGAGTGACGTACGGTGCGAGCACTGGAGCGTAATTCAATATTGTGCGCTGTTACTGCCCTTATTGGGGCAGTAACAGCGCACGATGATGATTCAGGCGAGCGGAGCCTGTCAGGATGAGGGTGTGGAGGTATTGAGCAGCCGGATCCTGGTGCGGCCGGGCGACCTGAGGCGAAGCCGTCGGTTTTACCGTGACGTGCTGGGCCTGGCGGTCTACCGGGAGTTCGGGCCGCCCGAGGATCCCGGGGTGGTGTTCTTCCTCGGCTCGGGGCTGCTCGAGGTCTCCGGCCGTGCGGACGAGCCTGTTGGCCGTTCGGTCGCGATCTGGCTCCAGGTGCGGGATCTGCACGCGGAGCATGACCGGCTGGCGGCGGCCGGAGTCCGTATTCTCCGCCCGCCCGCCGTGGAACCGTGGGGGCTGACCGAGATGTGGATCGAGGACCCGGACGGCCTGCGCATCATGCTCGTGGAAGTTCCGGCCGATCACCCGCTGCGCCGCGACACGCGGTCCTTACGCGGGCCCGAAGGTGCCGGTGGCGACCGTCAGTCCAGGCCCCAGGCCGTCCAGCTCGGGGGCGGCTGGTCGGGGGTGAAGGCCAGCAGGACCCGTCCCTCGGCGGCCAGGGCCTGGAGATGCTCCTCGTCGTCGGGTATGGGCATCCCGTGCTTTTCCCTGATGGCCCGGAACCGGGGCAGCTCCGCGGCGATGTCCTCGCGGATCTCGGCGGTGGCCGGGACCAGCACGGCGCGGAAAGCGGTGGGGTCGTCGACAAGCAGCTGCGCCCGCGGATCCCGGCGGAAGATCGCGTACTTCACCCGGCTCCGGGTGGTGGAGACGTAGAAGCGCTCGCCGTCCCAGTAGAACCAGTTGGGACTCAGGTGCGGGCGTCCGTCGCGGCGGATCCCCGCGACCACGACGTTGCGCGGCTCGGCCAGGAACGCCTCGATCTTTTCGGTTGATGCCATTCCCTTACGCTAACGGTTCCGCCAGCTAGCCGAGATAATGGGTCGGCAGCGTCTGGCCTTCGCGGCCAGGGGGAAGGTGTTTTATGGACAAGAACCTGGCCGAACAGGTGGTGGACATCGCCCGGCGAGTGGTCGCCAGCGGGGCGATATCCGCGAACGGGCACGGCAACGTGAGCGTGCGCGTGCCCGGAGCCGAGGAGATGTATTTCACGGCCGGCCCGTCACTGCGGAACCATCCCGCCTCGGCCGTCGTGCGGGTCGGGCTGGACGGAACCCTGCTCGAGGGCGACCTGCCGCCCATCCAGGGCGCCGTGGTGGCCATGCACACGGCCATGTACGCCGATCACCCCGACGTCGGCTGCGTCCTGCACACCCACTCGCCGTATGCCACCGCCTACGCGGTGGCGCATCGTCCGATCGGATGCTGGGTGGAAGCGCTGGCGATGTTCGGGCTGGCCGCCGGGGTGCCGGTGGCAGGCTATGGGCCGCGCGGCTCGGCGCAGGCCGTAGCCAACATCCGGGCCTCGGTCACCCCGGGGGTACCTGCGGTGCTGCTGGCCAACCACGGCGTGCTGGTGTTCCACCGCACCCCTGAGCTGGCCATCCTGGTCGGCGGGGTGGTCGAGGAAGCCGCCCAGGCAGGCATCAACGCCGCACCGCTGGGCGGCCCCGTGGAGATCCCGGCGGAGCTTCGCGCCGCGGCTCTGCAGCGCGCCATGAGCTTCGACAGCTGGGGCACGGTGCACGCCTAGCCGTGTCCGCGCGCCTAGCCTTGTCCGCACGCCTAGCCTTGTCCGCGCGCCTAGCCTTGTCTGCGCGCCTAGCCTTGTCTGCGGGCTTCGCGGTCGGCGGCGGCCAGGATGTGATCGGCTGCGTCCAGGGCCGGGATGGGATCAAGGGCTCGGCCGGTACGAAGGCGCAGGGAGACGGTGTCGGCTTTGGTTTCCCTGGCGCCGACGATGGCCTGGTAAGGCACCAGCCGGTGGTTCCTGATCCGGGCGCCGAGGGTACCGCGATCGGGGTCTGAGATCTCGGCCCGGAGTCCGGCGTTGATGAAACGGCGCAGCAAGGACTCCGCTGCGGGCAACTGCTGGCCGGTGACCGGGAGCAGCACGACCTGGACGGGTGCCATCCAGGTCGGGAACGCGCCGGCGTGCACCTCGGTCAGGTGAGCCACCAGCCGCTCAAGACTCCCGACGATGCTGTGGTGGATCATGACCGGCCGTTGCAGGCTCTGGTCGGCCGCGACGTAGGACAGCCCGAACTGGCTGGGCTGATAGAAGTCGAGCTGGACGGTGGACAGGCTCGACTCACGGCCCGCCTGGTCAAGGATCTGCACGTCGATCTTCGGGCCGTAGAAGGCGCCCTCGCCTGCGGCTGACTCGTAGCGCAGGCCCCGTCCGGTCGAGCACCTCGGCCAGGGCCTGCTCGCCCCGGTCCCACATCTCGGCATCGCCGGCGTACTTGCTGGTGTCTCCGCGCAGCGAGAGCCGGTAGTGATGGGCCTTGATCCCGAGGGCGTCATAGGCATGGCCGATCATGTCGAGGATGGCGGCGACCTCGGCGGCGATGTCGGCGCTCTGGCAGAAGACGTGTGCGTCGTTGAGCTGCATGGCTCGCACGCGGGTCAGGCCGCCCAGGGTCCCGGAGGCCTCCTCGCGGAACTGGCCGCCGAGTTCGGCGATGCGCAGCGGCAGCTCACGGTGGCTGCGCTGGCGGGCACGGTAGATCAAGGCGTGGTGCGGGCACAGGCTGGGCCGCAGCACCATCTGGTCGCTGCCCGCGCTCATCGGCGGGAACATGTCGTCGCGGTAGTGCGCCCAGTGGCCGGAGATCTCGTACAGCTCCCGCTTGCCCAGGACCGGTGAGTAGACATGCTGGTACCCGGCGCGGCGCTCGAGCTCGCGGACGAACTCCTCGATCGCGTGCCGGATGGCCGCACCGGCGGGCAGCCAGTACGGCAGGCCAGCGCCTATGAGAGGGTCGGAGTCGAACAGGCCGAGCTCGCGGCCCAGCTGACGATGGTCGTTCATCACGCTCTCCCTTGTTTTGAAGGGTGAGCGCGACCGACGACAAAAGGCCCCGGGGCGTTCACCCCGGGGCTGGCAAGCTGCACAGCCGTCAATACGCCGGGATGGTCTCCGGCGTCGTCGTGACGGCTGCAGGCTTCATGCGGCCAGGATAGCCAGCCAGAGTCGGATGGCAACCGAATTTCGGCGGCGGGCCCGGCCGGGCGGTGGGATCATACGATGCGCCGCTGACTGGACGACACCCGGAAGGATTCCACTAGGTCATGATGGCTCTCGGCAGCAATGTGCACATCTTCGCCCGCCCGCACCGGCGCGAGGAGCTGGCCTGGTGTTTCGAGACCGTGCTCGGCTGCGGGCCGGTGCGCACCGTCGAGCACCCCGCCATGGAGCAGCCGATGCTCCTGGTCAGCTTTCCCGGCGGCGGACACTCAGCATCGAGTTCACCGACCAAGCCCCCGACGACGACCAGCCCCGGCTGGGAGCATGGCTCGAACTGCGGGCCGATGATCCGGCGGCGGTCCTGCGCACCGCGGTGGAGGCAGGCCTTCGCCAGGTTCAGCACCCAGGCCATCCGTATTACTTCATGGTTCCGGGCGGCCAGGTCTTCACGATCGCGCCCACGACCTGACGTCGCCCGGAAGGATCTGCACATGGCCAAGTGAGCGAGGATCCCACGGTTTGCCCGCTCGAGCCATAGGTGCCCTGGTCAGCGCGTGAGCAGGAGGCGGAGATCGGCGGCCTGGCGGTGCAGCTCAGCTTCCGGCACGGGGTCGGACGAGAAGATCTCCGCCCATGCGATCGGCCCTCCCGGTGCCGGATCGTCCAGGTAGCGGGGCAGGACATGGGTGTGCAGATGCGGGACGGTGTTGCCCAGGGTCAGGTAGTTCAGCTTGACCGGATCGAAACGCTCCCGGATCGCGCGTCCTGCCGCAAGCACTTCCTGCCCGTAGCCGACCGCCTGCCCGGGGTCCAGGTCGGTCGGCTCCGCGATGTGCCCGTGTCGCCATACCACAATGCAGTAGCCCGGCAGGCGGCTCCGCCGCTCCAGGTGCACATCGGCGAACTCGCCAGTACTGAACCGCCACCCACCAGTCGTTGTCACCCCGGCCGACAGCGGCGCACATCGGGCACCCCTGGCCGGCCGATCCGCTCGGCCCAGTCCTCGCCCCAGCCGCGATCAGCCATCGGCCTATTCAAACACCCCAGCAGGCATGACGAAGGGCAGGCTGAATGTCGGAACCAGCCAGTACGCTCCGGCCATGGCCAGATTTCGCGGTGAGGCTGGTGCACGGCCCGGGCTGGGATTCCTCGCGTCAGATCCGGGACCAAAACGGCTGGGATGAGCACGCGGCCTTCATGGACGGGCTTGTCGAGGATGGTTTCGTCATCCTGGGCGGCCCGGTCGGCGACGGCGAGCAGACCCTGCACGTGGTCGAGGCGCGCGGATGAGAACGACATCAGGGCGCGCCTCGCTGGGGATCCCTGGGCTTCAGCTGGACTGCTCCGGAGTGCTCGTCAACGTGAACGGTCATGAGTACCGCAACAGGGTCGGCGTGCATCACCGCCGATGACTCCTTCGGGATGCCGTGCCTGCACTTCGCCCAGCCGCGGCACTGGTGACGTCACCGCCTGGCCCGTCCGGGCCGCGATAGCCGCCGCAGCCGGGCGGCCTCGGCGGGCCGCACGTTGACGTCCGCGAGCCGGTACCTGGCCACCTGCGCCAGGTACGGCCCGGGATCATCTCGCACCGCCGCCCGAAACCGGCGCAGCAACACCCGGCGCAGGATCGCGGCCGCGGGGCGCAGCCACGACGGCACCGCGTCCAGATCCCCGCTGGCCATGATCAGGTACGCCATCGCCACATCGGCCCCGGCCGGGCCCGCGGCGGCGTTGGTCCAGTCGATGACGACCGGGCCGTCCGGCGTCAGCATGACGTTGCCGGGATGCAGGTCCAGGTGCATGATCCCCTCGGCGGCCCCGAACGGCTGCGGTAGGCCATCGGGCGCGGCGATCTGGTGCAGCTGGTCGTGCAGGGCCGCCAGCAGCCGCGCATGCCGCGCGATCCGCCACGGCCGGCTGGCCAGGTCAGCGAGCATGTCCCGGCCGTACAGCCGTTCCATGACCAGGTCCCCGCCGTCCACGGCCAGCACCGCGGGCACCGGGTAGCCGACCCGCCGCAAATACCTCATCAGGTCGGCCTCGGCGGCGCATGAGTACGGCGTCCGGTACCGGCGCAGCACGCGGTCGGCATCCAGCGCGTAGACATCAGCGGCCCGCCCCCGGCCGATCAGCACCCCTGGATCCCCGAGCGCGTCCGTCACGTCAGGAGCGTAGCCCGTGATGGGGCTCAGACGAACCGGATCAGGATGTGTACGCAGCTCGCCCCGCCTGGCCGCGACGTGGTTCCGCGTCGGTCGCGTGGACGTCGACGGCGACGATCCCGGTCCGGCCGGACCGGGCGGGTACGAAGCGGATCGTCCGGCTGCTGAACGCGATCGCAGCGCCTGCCGCCTCCTCGACCGCCAGGTCGATCCGCCACGATGTTGTCGGCCTTGGTGCTGCGGCTAGGGCGGGCTCAGTCACGGTGGCTCGTCCACACCCAGACGTGGGCGGGTTCCAGCGCCGTCTGGACGACCTGGTCAGGTCGTCGCGGACGGCGTCCAGGTCGACCGCGTTCGTGAGCCGGGCCGCGAACGCGGTCACGGTGGTCTCGGCGTCATACCTGGCCCGGTTGAACTGCCGGTCCACTATTCGCTGGACCCGCCGCCGCAGCGGGCTGAACAGGGCCGCCGCGGCCAGCGTGGCGGCCGCCACCGCGACCGGCGTGTGCACGCGGAGCACCTGGGTGGCCAGCAGGACCAGCCCGGCGTAGATCCCGGCCAGCACGCCGGTGACGATCGCGTAGGCCAGGGTCCGGGAGATGACCCGGTCGATGTCGTAGAGCCGGTACCGCAGCACGGCGACGCCGATAGCCACAGGGACAAGCGCGACCGCTCCGCTGACCATCGCGTTCTGGAGGTTGTTGGCCGCGTTGCCCGGGCCCATGATCCGCTCGGCCGGCCCCTCGGCGAGCAGCGCCGCCACGATCAGGGCGCCCGCGTAGACCAGCCACTTCAGCTGCGCACGTTCGGCCGTCCGGGCGCGCCGGTACCGGAACGCGAGGGACAGCACGGCGGCCAGGCCCGTGGCGGCGATCAGCACCGTGCCGCCGATCGCCATGACCATGAAGATGTCTCCGGCCGGCCCGGTCACGCCGACCGGGTTGGGCGTCGAAGGGCCGTCCGTGATGATCGTGGGCGCGAACGCGTTGCCCAGCACCCAGCCGGCCAGGCCGGCCCTGGCGGCCCAGGCCACCGGCCGCCAGCGGCGGGAGGGCAGATGCCCGGTGGGAAACAGCAGCACGACGAACACGCACAGCCCGAGGCCAACCAGCCAGATCCAGCCCAGCCAGTCGGCCAAGGTCAGCGTCCGGGGAGAGCGCGCAAGCAACACGCCGAAGGAGCCGACGGCGTAGGCCAGGCCGGTCGCGGACAGCAGCCATCCGATCGGGTTCCGCGGGCGCTTCCACGCCAGCAGCGCGCCGACCGTGGCGAAGGCCATGATGAACACGACCGCGATCGCGCCGTCCGCCGGGCTCCCGCCCAGGTTAGCCCCGCTCGCAGGCAGCGGGTGAACGGCGGTATAGCCGAGCGAGGTCGCAGTCGCCGCCACCGAGACGGCCCAGATCGACCACGCTCGCCAGAACGCTGCGGAGGTCATTTCCCACCTCTTAGGCCGATTGGTCCCAGCCTAACGAGCGGGCGCTACGGGATCGTTACGGCGGGAGATAAGGCGGGCGAGGCGGCTCCGGCCGGCGAGATGTCCACGAATCGATCGCCGCGCATCACGAGCCCACGGTGTCGGGCAGCTTGCCCTTGGCTCCGAGCTTGTAGGCGATGATCAGTTCATGCTGGCTCTTCGAGAGGACGGCACGCCCGCTCCGGCGATGACGTAGTCGCCGGCGATGGTGACGGGAGCGTTCGTCCCGGCGGACAGCGGCGTCTTCAGCAGGATCGCGCCGGTGGCCGCGTTGAACGCGTACAGGTCACCGTTGTACGTGGTGGTGAAGACGACGTTGTTGGTGACCGCCGCGGCGCCGTACGGCGACGAGGGGAGCTTGACGTCCCATTCGATCTTCCCGGTGTCCTGGTTGACCGCGACCATCTCGCCGGTGGCTTTGGCGATAGAGGCTTCGAAGGTGGCGGAGCTCTCGGTCACGCCCGTCACGGACATCGGCACGGCGAGGTTGTTGACCGCGGCGAACACCGTCGAGCCGTTGGTCGCCAGCTGGGACTCGACGCCGCCGAACACGCCGGGCTCGAGGTCGAACTTGGCCGGCAGCGGGATAGTCGAGGTGGGCGTGGCGTTTTCGGTGAGCAGCCCGTCGTTGTCGTGCCCGCTGTGCACGCCGACCGGAAGCTTCCACAGCAGCTTGCCGGTCTGCGCGTTGAGCTCGATCAAGATGCCGGCCTTGCCGCCGTCGATCACCACCGGCTGCCCGTTCGCGGTCGTGAGCACCGGCGAGTTCTGCAGGTCCCAGTCGTACAGGTCGTGCGGGGTGAGCTGGTAGTACCACAGCAGCTTGCCGTGCCGGGCTGAGCTTGACGACCGAATCGGTGTACAGGTCCGGGCCCGGCCGGCTGGTCCCCCAGGGATAACCCTTGGGCCACCCGCTCTGGCCGATCGGGCCGGGGTTCGCGATTCCGATGTAGATGTTGCCCTGGCTGTCGAACGACGGCGGATCCCACAGGCCGCCGCCGGAGTTGATGGCCGGGTTCCCCCACAGGTTCTGCACCTCGTCCCAGGACCACTTCGGCGCGCCCGTGGCGGCGTTCAGCGCCCACAGGGTCCCCTTGGCGCCGCCGAGATACTGGCCCACGGTCGGGTTGACCGGCACGGTCGATACGTACACGGTGCCGTCGTTGTAGCCGGGCGCCATGTCGATGCCCTCGTGGTCGTTGCCGATCAGCGTCCGGCTCCACAACTGCGTGCCGGTCGCCGCCGAAAGGGCGACCGCGGCGTTGTCCGTCGCCGCGTACACGGTTCCGTTGACGACGTTGACGCCGTCCGGGCCGCCGTTAGGCGAGCTGTAGTTGTGCGTCCACAGGACCTTGCCGGTGGCGAGCCTGATCGCCATCACGTTCGACTCAAGATCCTGCAGGTACACCACGCCATTCACCACGACCGGCGTGGTCGCGTAACCATCCGCCAAGCCAGCGGCACGGGCTTCACCCGTCGACTCGATCGGCACGCACCACGCGACGCCCAGCTGCGAGACATTCGAGCTGGTGATCGGGCTGGCGACGTCCCGCGTGTTCTGCAGATTGGCCGCCCGGCAGCGTCCAGTCCGCCGCGGCCCCCGACGCGGCGGACTGGACACTCTTGGACAAGCAGTTCGCAGTACTCGAGTTGCCTGTGCTTCCGCAGCCGCCGACGGCCAGGCTCGCGGCGACCAGCACGGTTACGCTGGCAACGACGGGCCGCGTAACGAAACACCTCATCTGACTCATCTCCTGCGTGGTCGACCCGCGGTGCCTGCCGTGCGCGCCGCGGCGTGTTGCTTGCCAATGAAAATAGATATCAGTATGCTAAGCACGTGCTATCAAGCTCGTCAAGCGAAGGAGACGCCAGATGGTGACCCAGAATGCAAGAGCCGCGGGCCCGGAAGCGGTTACCCAGGATGCAGCGGCCGCAGGCCCGGAACTGCCCAGGCCGCCGGTGACCGAGCGGGCGGCCCGGTTCTTGCCGGGCCTGCTCATGCTGGCGCTGGCCATCGTCTTGCTGGTGGTCGGGGTGGTGCTGATCGTGCTGGCCGCTCACCAGAGCGGCGGGACCAATTCGGTGCTGACCTGGCTCAGCATTCTTGTCTTTGTCGTCTTCGGCGCCGTCCTGGGCGGGCTCACCCCCGTCACGCCCGGCCGGGCGCGTGTCGTGCAGCTGTTCGGCAAGTACCGCGGCACTATCCGCGAGCCCGGGCTGCAGTGGGTAAACCCGTTCACCAAGCGCATCGTGGTCTCGACCAGGATCCGCAACCAGGAGTCGGCGCAGGCCAAGGTCAACGACGCCGACGGCAACCCGATCGAGATCGCCGCCGTGGTCGTCTGGCAGGTCCAGGACACCGCCAGCGCCATCTACTCCGTCGATGACTACACGAAGTTCGTCACCATCCAGACCGAGACCGCCGTCCGGCATATCGCCTCCAGCTACCCCTACGACAACCGGGGCAGCGGCGCGCTGTCACTGCGCGACAACGCCGACGAGATCACCGAGCGGCTGTCCGCCGAGATCGCCGCCCGGGTCCGGTCAGCCGGCGTGCACATTATCGAGTCACGCCTGACCCGGCTGTCCTACGCCCCGGAGATCGCCCAGGCCATGCTCCGCCAGCAGCAGGCCAGCGCGGTCGTGGGCGCGCGGCAGCGGATCGTCGAAGGCGCCGTCGGCATGGTCAAGCTGGCCCTGGAGCGGCTCCAGGAGGAGGGCGTCGTCGAGTTGGACGAGGAGCGGAAGGCCGCCATGGTGTCTAACCTGCTCGTGGTGCTGTGCAGCGAGCAGGCGACCCAGCAGGTGGTCAACACCGGGTCCCTGTACCAGTGACGGGTGCGCCAGTTACGACAGGTCCGGTCGACGCGTGAGCGAGCGCAAGAGCATTCTGCTGCGGCTCGATCCCGGCCGTCCATGACGCGCTGGCCAAATGGGCTAACGACGAGCTGCGCAGCACCAACGCCCAGATCGAGTTCCTGCTCCGCCGCGCGCTCGCCGACGCCGCCGGCTACCTCGCCACGCCGGACCGATGCGTCCCCGCGGTCGGCCGCCCGCCGACAGCCCGGCGGAGACCAGCCCTGTTGAAACCAG
>CAWFZI010000013.1:0-127528 GCA_963820295.1 uncultured Acidobacteriaceae bacterium
GCCCGAAATAGAAAAACCCTGGATGCCTGAAGCCGTTCCGCTCGTAAACCAAATTTGTCCTGCCCGAATGGCAGCTCGTAGAGATAGGTTCCACTTACCTTGGCTCGATCGAGGCTCCCATTTCCCGCCTCCGCGCTCAGGTTCTGCCAGTTCTGCGCGCCCACGCTTGCGCTTCCGCCCTCTGACCCCGCGTTGTCGATCAGATGCGAGTCTGGTAATTCGCTCCACCGGCAAGGCCCTTCGTAAGCCGTTTGTTCAAGCGCACCGTGCCCGCAGTGAACTTTGAGAAAGCTGCCGCCTGGTCGTAGTTGAAAACATGATTTATCAGTACGTATTCGGACTGCTCGCTGTCGCACGAGGCGCGCTCGTGATATCCAGATGATTCCCTTCGATCCGTTGTAGCCCACATTTAGAACCATGCCCCACGGCAGAGTCTTCTGCACATCCAAATTCCACGTCTCGACGTAAGGCAACAGATAATGCGGATCGAGCGCATAATTGCCGATTGCATCCGGCGCTGGAAATCCCGCCGCGAGCGTCAGGCAAGAAGGCCGGAGCCGAACGCGCGCAAGCCGAATTCGGCAGCCCATTCGCTAAAGAAGCCTGGTTCGTCTGCTCGTTCGCAAACGGAGGTTCATGCGCCATGCTCCCGGCAAACGTCGCGTACTGCCCCACCGTAGAGTTCATTCCAAATCCGGCGCGCAAAACCGTCTGCTTTGGCAAACGCAGCGCCAGCCCCAGTCGCAGCACAACGCAGTGCAGAAATAGAAACACCAGCGACTCCGGCAGTTTACCGCTGGAACGCGCCGCTCCAGCCTGCACCTCGGCCGTTCCCGTGAACCCTTCCGACGGATTGGTATTGACCGCTGCCAAATGGCCGTACTTCTGCCGTGTAAGGAGCAAACTCGTAGCGCACGCCGTAGAGCAGCGTAAATTGCGGAAGAACCCGCCAGTCATCCTGCCGCATACGCATCGAAGACGTTGTCGCGCAAATAGCTCTTGGCAATCGCCGAATCGAGCATCATCTGCGTAATCCCAGCAGCAGGTCCGCCAGTGAAGAACCCGTCGCAGGATTGCCGGTCGCATCCTCGGTAAATAGACCGGAAAACGTAAAAGTCCCGTCGCATTCGATCCCGATAGAAAGTCCCGATGCACGCGCCGATAGTCACCGCCAAAGCGCGGGTTATGTTCCCGTGAATCCAGCTCAGCGTCTCTGAAATTGAAATCGTCTGCGCGACCGACAAGCTCGGCTGCTGCTCATTCAATCCCTGAATATTACTCAGCTGCACATCGGCAGCCCGTAGTTCAGCGGACTCGCATTCAGCGCCGTGCCATTCAGCCCAATGCCGAGGTTCAGTGAAATGTCCTGCTGATTCGTAAAGAAAATTCGTCGCCTCGCTATTGCTGCGGTTCCAGCTCACGTTCGAGATACTGGTCGACCAGTGATGACCCACCGTGTATCCCGCCTGTACAGAATTCGATTGCGACGAGGTATTCCCTCCGAGATATCCGGAAAGATGTTCACCTTATCCGCAGGCGCGAGTAAGCCCCAGCTGTAGTTGAAGTTGATACTCTGCCGAAAGCCCTTGGTTCTGTTGCGCTCTCCGCGCCCCACTGCCGCGCCCGCCGAAACCAAACGGGGATGCATTCGCCCCCAGGCTCCGCATATACCGCACTCCAGCCTGCGTCGAATTGGTTTGTGCAGTCGAAAGTAGATGGTGACCTGCGCGTCCCGGCAAATTCAGCTCGGAATTGCTCGACGACGCGGCTGCCTGCGCCGAGATGCGATTCGACGGGATAACATTCTCGACGCCATTCGAGCTGAATCGCTGCAGCGTCGTCGGATCGATTAGATTGGCGCCTGACCGGTCGCCGAGGATTCGCCGCGACGTCTCTCGGCATCGGTCGGCACGGTCGCGTATTCATCCAACGGTGTCGAACTGCGCGTACCCGACAACGTCAGGAACGTTGTGTTCTTCCCGCTTCGCTCAGTTTCAGCCCTGGAATATAAGGTGCGCTGATAAACGTCAGAACAATGCGTCCGGAGTCTGGCTGCGCCTGCGACTGTCCGCGCAGACTGAAGGGTTGAGCGTTCAGCGCCGAATTGCTTCCCATAGAAAATCGCGCCATGGGGCTGCCCAGGATTGAAGACCACGAAAATTCCCGCGCCCACGAACCCTCCGCGTCCGCCGCCACCCAAATCCACCCCCTTCAAATCCGCCCAGCTCCCCCGAAGCCACCGCCGCCAAAACCTCCAGGCCCGCCGAATCCACCACCGCCAAATAGCCCTCCCGCTGCTCCAGCCAAGCTCCCAGCCGACCCCCGGGTTCTGCGCTCGAAATGTCTCAAACGCGTCCCGCAGCCGATCCATGTCCACACCAGCCAGTGGGCTCACCGCACCCGCTTGTCCGCTTATCGCGACTGAACGTCCGCTGAAATCGCTGTTCCCAGCGATGGACGACTGCCCCGCTCGCGCCCCCATTCCCAGGCCTGCGTTTCCGCATCCGGCGTCGGGCATTCATCAGGCTCAGGCTTTGCGCACCGTTTCCCGCCAGACGCTGAATCGCCTGCGCCAGGGCTCGCGGCCGCTGCCCTTGTTGCTGTTCTTCCAGTTGGGCCGCGCGCAAAGCTGCGAACGAGGAGAAGCTCAACGTCTGATCGCGGCTCCCCGCATTCAGCACGGCTTCCTGCGCACCCTGCAAAGGCGGGGCTCCGTCCCGAATCACATAGCGTCCGTTTTGCGGAATCGTCAGTGACCACGCTCCGGCAATGTCTGTTGTCGTTGAATAGCGCTTACCCGTCAGAGTGTTCTGCGCCGTCACCGTCGCTAGGCAAGGGAATCGCGCACTCTATGACCGTGCCGTGCAGCCTGCCTCCCGACGCGCCGATATCGGTTGCGGAAGAAGGACTTTGTTGCGTGGCCTGCGTGGGAAGAGTTGCCTGAGCGGATGGCCCAGTTGCCTGTTGAACTGACAACCCCGCAGCAAGACCTACCGCAACCGCCTGTGCAATCGCATGCGCAACGGCAACCGTCAGGCACACAGCAACACTCGCTTGTCTGGCCACTCGCTGCATGCAACCTCTCCGTTCGCGCCGGTATTGAAACAGACGTTTCTCAGCGCGCGAAGGTTTACCTCGAAGTTACATTCCACTCCATCGTAAACTTACTCCTGCAACAAGAGCCAAGCCAGATGCACCAGACCAAACCGTCAACCATCCGCCTTGTCGAATTAAACCAGCTCTCGGATCCCGCGATCCTCTTGCAGGCACGGGAGCTCCTCCTCGAATACGGTCGCTTTGTTGATCGCCAGCCAGGAGCCGCGCGCTTACTGCTTTGGCTCCCTCGAGAACGAAGCCGCGCGCCTTCCGCAAAGCTATCTCGAACAAGAAGGGGGCTGCTTACTTGCTTTCGTTGGAAACGAGCCCCGCCGGCTTCATTGCATGGCGCGCGCTCGCTCATCCCCCGCCAAGTCATTGAGGGCGCGTGGGAAATGAAACGCCTCTGGGTACGTCCCTCTGCGCGCGGTCTTCATCTCGGACGCTTGCTCACGCAAGCAGTCCTGATCGCGCCCGCGAAGCCCAACGCAGCTCCGTCTATCTCGACACAGCGCACGTCCATGGGCCCGGCATATCGCATGTATGTCGAAATGGGCTTCACTCCGTGCGCGCCCTACAACGACAATCCTGTCGAAGGACTTGCCTATCTCTCCGTCAAGCACATCGAGCCTGCTCCGATCGATTGCGACAGCAATGCGTACGACCAAATCGCCGTCCTCAAATCCTAGACACACGCGCACCACTCCTGCGCAGTGTGGGTCCGCTTTCGTGCCATCAGCCGTATTTCTTCTTGCAAACGAAGAATTGCCATGTTAACTCTGAGCCAATACCTTCTTGGTAGATACCGGAGCAGTAAACTCCCTCGGCAAAGGCAGGCTCCCCTCATGATGAAGATCGGCACCACGATCCGCGCGCCCGGCTACCTCAAAAAGGGCTCTCCCAAGGCGATATTGAAAAGAAGACCGGGCTCTTGCGCTGCTATCTCTCGCGGGTTGAGAACGGCCACACCGTGCCTTCTCTCAAGATCGCACTCGCGCTCGATTTGCCCATTGCCCAGTTTTCGCTGAAGATGCAGTGGGCCGTCAGCTCAACACGCAACGCCTCTCCGACGAAGAATTGCGCTTCCTCACCCCCGCCGCTACTCAACCAACCTCAACGAGAGCGATAGGTGCTGCTGGCCCATGGTGGAAAAAGTTCGCCGCCACTGTTGCCAGATACCGCTAATCCGGCGCGCACCAGACGCCACTCCGATTCCCACTCGATCACAGGTGCCCATCAAGCTTTGTTTTCCGTACCGGGAACGAGTACATGTTCACGGGGTGGGGCAGGCTGGAAAAGCAACGACCCTCACTTGGAGCTGGCCTTTAGACCTCAGAAAGAGTTGGCAGCAGATGGGCCTTTAGGCCCCACCTAATTGGAATCTTTGCGGAAGCCTCAACCGTGCGAACATGGGTGCGCCGATCTCGATTCTTGGACCGGGGAACGCACGACTCTCGTTCCTCACGATTCATCAACCCTCGCGCCAGGGGCCCCACGCCTTGGGGTAAGCGGAACGAAGGATCTGCTTTTCGCGATCCTTCAATCAGCACAGAAAATGGCTCCCCCTCGGATTTAGGGACCAGGGAAAGCAGCAAAACCACCCCCCAAAGATTCTCATCCTAGCGGCCGTCAGCCGACAGCGTACGCACCTCCGAGCCCCGCCATCAGAAAAGCGCCCACACCAAACACATAACTCGTCTGCGGCTTGTAGCTGTCCGGACCGCCCCGCCCAAGAATCGCTGAATGCTTCCCAGCCGCCCGTCCGCATAGACATGCGTCAGCAGACCGGCCCATCCTTTGCGCACCACCAGCAGATACTCCGCGCGCTTGAGAGTTCCCCGATTAATTCCCCACGCCATACCATCGACAAAGATGCCCCCGAGGTTCCCCGACGCTTCCGGCAAAGGATGCGCTGCCTCCAAGACCGGGCTGCCACGACCCGGACTCACGTTTTCTGAATCGACTTCAGCTTCTCCGCCATCTGCCGAAACTGCTTCATCTTTCTTTTGAGCCTGCTGGATAGTCCTAGGCATGGCATCCAGCACTTCGGTCAAACCGGCAAACACCCACCCATTGCCGCGCGACCAGAAAATCTACTTGCCATTTGCTTCACGTTTGTCCAGGTAACTTGTATCGCGAAAGTACAGATGCTCGGTGGGGTCGAACGCGATTTCGAAGTCACCCACCACGCGCGATCCATGTGGTCCAGGTAACTCTTGTCTGCCTTGTTGGCCAAGCTCCGCCCACACCGGAGGCGCCATGAACAGCGCATCGCACCACCACCACATTGGCGTCTTCGTCATGCCACGGCGGACAGCTTCTCCGTGCAAACATGGGCATCGGCAGAATCCGATCGAGCGCGGCCTTGGTCGGCTCCAGCATCTTCAGATCGTGATGCTGCGCGTACAGCTTCGGGTGCATGTACCGATGGCCTGATCGTCCGCGTGCGTCGCGCGAGGACCCAGCTGCCAGCCAAATTTCTTTCCCGCCTCCAGCATCGCCTCGCGATAGCGATCTTCGTGCAGTGAATCCGCGGCGGCCAGGTATCCCCGGTACAGCGCAGCAAAAGTCCAGTTCTGGTTGAAGGCGTGGCGTCGCGCGACTTCTCCAGTTGCCAGTCGCCCACCTTCCGCATCGCCTTACCAATCGCATCGTCTCTGGAGTGACCACGGAGACAAGTCGGTAGCCAGCGGCCCGGCCACCTCCGGCGTGTCTCCGGCCTCCGCTGGTTTTCTGCGCACCGCCGGGTGCGGCGAACATCGACATGAAGACTGCAATCGAAATGAGCTTGGCAACGGCGGGGATCTGGGGCATCTGTATCCTTCCGCAAAGAGCGGACGGATCAGAATGAGTACATGCTGCTCAAAGTGTGCGCAGCCGCTCTCTTCCTGTGCCGCGCAGCGACACTCCGGCGTCGCGCTATCCCGCAAATCGGACGATGAAGAACGCGAACAAGACAAGCGCCACGATAACCGTTACCACGGCAGCGCTCAGCCGCGCCTGAAACACCGGCTTCGGCGATCCAAGTCGCGGCACCATCGGCGCTGCGAACAGCAGTCCGCAAGTGAAACCGCCCAGATGAGCCGTATTATCGATGCTGATGCCGGCGCCAAACACATGCGTCCCCCCGCTGATCGAGAGTCCCAGCACCAGGTTGATCGCGGCAAAGTAAATCACTGAACGCCGCAGTTTCTTCAACTCAAGAGGCGGAACCGGCAACCGCGGCGATTTCAAAAGCACAATTAACGCCCCCGCAATGCCGAACACAGCGCCCGAGGCACCCGCACCCACCGGAAAAACAAACACGCTGTGATACTGCGCCAGGTCGCGATGGAAGCTCATCCAATTCCAGAGCGTCGAAAAGCAGGTTGCCCGCCGCACCCGTAAGCAGGTAAACCGCAAGCACCCCCGCCGGCCCCATCAGAGGTTCCGCCAGCAGACCAAGGTTCCACAGGCACCACATGTTGGTTGCAAGATGCAGTATGCCCACATGCACAAACATTGCAGAGACGATTCGCAGCCATTCCCACTGGCCCAAAATCAAGACCGCGCCCGCATTGTTCGCGCCCCAGGCATAGAGCTGTTCGGTCGTCGGCGAAATAGGGCTCACATGCCGCAACGTCATCGCCACGAACACAAGGCAATTCACGCCAACTAGAAAATATGTCGCCGGAGCCGAGGCCCACGAAGGCCTTCTGCGCGGTTGCGCTTGAGCCACTGTATAGTCCGCGCCCGGCGGAAGGATTTCGGGTTCCGGAACATGCGAACTGCTTCCCATCCCTCTATCGTAAATTGAATTCCTGTTGCCCGCCGCGAGGCGCCCAGGCGCCATGTTGAAATCCGCAGCGTTTCTCACTAACTCCCCGTCCTCAGCACCCTGTCTGTCACAGGCTCCGGCCGTCGCCGCGATGTAGTCTGTTCTTTGGTCTTCCAGAAACCTAAGGCCTAAACAACCGCAAGGAGCGACAGGGGTGACTTTTTCAGCAACAGACAAGCGCATTCGCCGTGCACTGCTCAGCGTGACCGACAAAACCGGCCTGGTTGAATTCGCAAAAGCCCTCGCCGGCTTCCAGGTCGAACTCGTTTCCACTGGAGGCACCGCCAAAGCACTGCGCGAAGCCGGCCTCGTGGTCAAGGACATCAGCGATCTCACCGGCTTTCCCGAGATGCTCGACGGCCGAGTCAAGACGCTCCATCCCCTCGTCCATGGTGGCCTGCTCTACATCCGCGGCAATGCGGAACACGAAGCTGCCGTCGCTTCCCATGGCATCCAGCCCATCGACATGGTGGTCGTGAACCTCTACGCATTCGAGAAAACCGCAGCCCAGCCCGGCGTCGCATTCGGCCACCTGATCGAAAACATCGATATTGGCGGCCCCTCCATGGTCCGCTCCGCAGCCAAAAACTTTGAAGACGTCGCCATCGTTACCCGCGTCTCCGATTACACTGCCCTGATCGAAGAGCTGAAGCAGTCCGAGGGTGCACTGTCCCGCGCAACCCGCTGGCGTCTTGCCAAACAGGCCTTCGCTCTCACGTCTGCGTATGATTCCGCCATCGCCAACACCCTCGATCAGATTGACGATGCTCCTCCGCCCGACCAGTCCTTGCCGAAGCCGTCCGCCGCGTCACCCCTTCCTGCGACCCTCCGCATCAACATGCCTCTCGCCCAATCCCTGCGCTACGGCGAAAATCCCCACCAGCGTGCCGCCCTTTACGCAAACGGCTCCGGACTCGGCATTGCCGGGGCGCGGCAGCTTCAGGGTAAAGAACTCAGCTTCAACAATCTCGTCGACCTCGATGCCTGCTGGGATCTGACCCGCGAATTCGACGAGCCCATGGTCGCCATCATCAAGCACACCAATCCCTGCGGCGCGGCCACCGGCGCAACCATACTCGAGGCCTACCGGAAAGCCCTCGCCTGCGATCCTGTCTCCGCTTTCGGGGGCGTCCTCGGCATCAATCGAGAAGTCGACGCAGCTGCGGCCGAGGAAATCGCCAAGCTCTTCGTCGAAGCCATTGCCGCCCCGGCCTTCACGGCCGAAGCACGTGTGCGCTTCGCAGCCAAAAAGAATCTTCGCCTCGTCGAAGTCCAGCCCGCTCCGCCCGTGCCCGTCATCAAGCACGTCTCCGGCGGCCTCCTCCTGCAGGATGCCGATACCGGCCGCATCACCGAAGGCGAACTCGACGTGGTCTCCTGGCGTCCTCCCTCCGCCGAAGAGCTGCGCAACCTCCTCTTCGCCTGGCGCGTCTGCAAGCATGTCAAATCCAATTCCATCGTCTACGCCCGCGGCGGCCAAACCATCGGCATTGGGGCCGGACAGATGAGCCGCGTCGACGCCGCAAAGTTCGGCGCCCAGAAGGCAGTGCTTTCCCTCAAGGGAACCGTCGCCGCCTCTGACGCTTTCTTTCCCTTCCCCGACGGCCTTGAAGCAATCGCCGCCGCCGGAGCTACCGCCGTCATCCAACCCGGCGGTTCCGTCAAAGACCAGGACGTCATTGCTGCGGCCGACCGGCTCGGCATGGCCATGGTCTTCACCGGAATCCGCCACTTCCGCCACTAAACCGCAGGGATCAGGGAAATCTGGATCCAACTTACAAAACAGTTGTGATCTCCAGCAGCCTTACTCGCTTTCAGCGAGCTCCACCGAAATAATCCGGGGCCGGACCAAGCCCAGAATCACCGTGCCCCATCCATTCGCCTTTCTTTTGGCGAAGGGGTGGGAGTCCACAAACCCTCGATTGCGGACTTTCGCGCAGCGCCAATCCCCAAGCTCCGCGAGGGTGGGAAAGCAACGAAACTCACTGGAGGGAGCCGAGGCCCTTAGGCCTCGGAAAAAGTAGGCAACGGAATAGGGCCTTTAGGCCCGGCTTATTGGGGTCTTTGCGGAAGTCTCGATCCGTGTGAACACGGGCGCGCCGATCTCGATTCTTGGACCGGGGAACCACGACCCTCGTTCCTCACGATTGTCATCCTGAATGGAGCGCGTTTGGGGGCCCGTGGATGCGGCAGCGGCCATGGGGTAAGCGGAATGAAAGCTGCCCTGAGCGGAGCCGAAGGGGATCTGCTTCTACTTTTCGGAAGCGGCAACTCCCAATCCGCACAAAAAGAAGGTGCCCGTCCAAGCCCCCCGGGGTCCCCGCGAACGGGTCTATGTTCGTAGGGTGGTCGAGGGTGGGAAAGCAACGAACCCACAACCAAACCCTCCTGCCGTCCCAAGCCCTAAACATCCCGATGCAGTGTCATCCTGAATAGAGCGCGCCTGGGGCCCCGTGGATGCGGCAGCGTCCATGGGGAGGGGAATGAAGGATCTGCTTCTGCTTTTCGGAAACGGGAACTCCCCATCCTCACAAAATGGGTGCCCCATCCAAGCGAAGCTTGGGTGGGAAAGCACGGGCCTCAGTAGCGAACCCCTCAACCTTCCGTGCCCCATCCATTCGACTCGTCATCGAATGGGTGGGAAACCACAAACCCACCGTCACTCTTGAGATCCAGTACGCAGGGATTCTCGCAACAGCGGCTCACGCCGTCACAGAACCAATCGCCTGCTATCTCCAGGAACGGAGACTTACGCCATCACCGTCGCACGGTGTTCCAGGGCGTAAATCAGGTCCTTGGCGTGAAGTTTCAGTTTCTTCAAACGTACTTCTTCGAGCTGCTCGTCCTCGGAGAGGTACGGCTTCTGAATCAGTTCGTCCAACCGCTGAGCGTAGCGACGATGTTCTGCCTGCAGGCGATCAATTTCTTCACCCAGCGTCGAGTCCTTTACTTCATCCATCAAGCACCCCCGCATTTCATGGAACATTTACATATAGCGCTCTTTCGCAACAAACGGCAAGCGGGAAGCGTCCCAAAAATGAACTACCCCCTGTGGATTTTCAGGACATAAATCGGACTCGTTCACTCCACAACGTTCGATCCACCCGGACTGAGCCGCGGCTACGCCTTCCCGTTCAGCCCCGCTTGACCTCAAGTTCCAGCTCCATCAAGACCGCATCTTCTTTGGGATCAGAATAGTAGCTTCGCCTTATGCCGGTCGTCCTGAATCCCAGCCCCTCATACAGCATCCGCGCCGGACTGTTCGATTCCCGCACCTCGAGAAATACTTTCGTGACGCCTGCCTTGCCCAGAATCCCGTTCATCTCACCCATCAGTTGCAGCCCGATGCCGCGCCGCTGCAGCTTTCCCGCCACCGCCACGCTCTCGATCTCCGCTTCGAGCCCCACCACGGCCACCACGGCAAATCCCGCAACTGCGTTAGAAACCGGCTCCACCGCCACCACTGCCACCCGACGAGGCGCGCTTCCCGGCGTCAAAGCTGCCTCGTAGACCTCCCGTGCCCAACGCGGCGCTTGCGGCAGGCTCTCCGCGAGAGCCACCACCTTGTCAAGATCCCCGAGTTCCATGACTCGAATCCGGGCCAGTTCGCTCGTCATGTCTTGCGCGCACCCGCCGAGGCCGACTCCCCAAAAATCTCCGCATCTGAACGCCGCAGGTAGTGCCCATCCAGCAGCACCAGATCCGCAAACTCGCCTGCCCTGATCTTCGCCGCAGCCAGCTCGATCGCATCCGCCGCTGTCGGCGCATTGCATCGAGCCTGTTCCGTCTCCGGCCACGCCTCCAGCAACAACGCAGCCGCGCTCTCGTCGCAAACCGCGATCCGCGCCGGCCGCCCATCAATCGCAATCAGCTCCACCCGTCCGGCAAGAATCTCACGAGCCTCAGCGCCGCCTTCCCCCAGACCCACAAACACCTCATGCCGATGCGCATCGAGCGCCGCCGCAGCCACGCCGGCCTTCTGCGCCAGCACCGCCAACCGCGACACCGCCGCTACCGGAATCCCTTTCGGCTCCGCCAGTCCCTTCACCGCGCTCAGCCCCACACGCACCCCGGTAAAGCTTCCCGGTCCACGCACCGCCACCATTGCATGGAGCAGCCCCAGACGCACCTGAGCGCGTGCCAGCAGCTCCGCCACGGCCGTCACAAGCATGGCCGAGTAGCTTCGCCCCTCCAACTCCGTCTGTCCAAGCAACTCCACGCCGTCCGCGCGCAGCCGTGCCAGCGCCACCGACCCCACCGGCCCGCACGTATCGATTCCCAGTACAAGGCGCCCTGCGCCCGCTCCCTCGTTCTCGTTCTCTGTCTCCGGCATGTTGCCTTCAGAATGACATAGCCGGTCCGCGCTGCAGGGGCCCGAGGGCGAAATACAGTTCAGGAGCTGAGACAATACATTGCCTTTCTGGGCAGCGCAACGATTCCTTCTGGATTAAGGGTTTCTACGCTTAGAAATTTGTGTTGAGACGGAGCGCGAAACTGCGCCCCGGTGCAATCGCATTCCCAGAGAACAGGCCGCCGAAATCGATGACGTTGAGACGGTCATTCAGGTTGTCCCCGTCCACCTGAAAGTGCATCGTCACCCGTTCGCTCCTATAGACATCCGCGCCGAGTGACGCGCTCATGGCGAACGATGGCAGGACCCGGCCGCGATCGAAGTTAATACGGCTGATCATCTCAGGGCCATACTGAGCCAAAGCCTCAGCCTCATTGCCGCTATACGCGAAGGGAAGTCCCGAGCCATAAGTAAGGCCGGAAGCAAGCCACAAGCCTGGCGTGATCCGATATTGAAAGCGTGTCCGCACCGTGTTGCGCTGGTCCTGTGACGCCGGAAAGTGACCGCTGAGCTGCGTGAGAGTGGCATTCGCGTCGTCTCCGAGGAAGAGACCTCCGGTGACCGGAAACCAGACGTTGGCCACCATGTAGGAGTAGCTGGCGAAGCCGGTGAGCCTCCCCATGCGCACGAGGGAGAGCTTTCCTTCCGCTCCGTAAATCTCCGACTTGTCGAAGGCGATGGGATAGCTGACGCCGGTGTTCAGCAGCTGATCGTCGTCGGCGAAATTTCGCACCTCGCGACAATAGAGGTTCACGGCCACGCTCATCCGATCGGCAATCCCCTGGGTGAGGCCGCCTTCGTAGTAGTTGCCCTGCGATGGCTGCACCGGCAACCGCAGAAACTGACCGCTCAGCGCATCGATCTGCGTCGAGCTGGAGATCAGGATATTTTCGGACGAAGGTGTCTGATAGATGCGATCGAACGATGCATGCAACACCATGCGGAGAGATGGCAAATAGCGGCTGACGGAAAGACGGGGGCTGAAAGCGTTCCGGTTGAGGAGGAGTTGATAGTGATCCCAGCGCAGACCGGCGCTCACCGTCCACTTGCCGAGCCGGATGAGATCCTCTACGAAGCCAGACTGCTCCAGTTCGGGGCGGCTTGCGATGAAGGTCAGGCCGGGCGGAGTATCGCGATCGAATTGCGTGGGATCGGTGACTCGATAGGTGAAGCTCTCGTGCAGAAACGTAGCGTCCGATTCCACTCCGCCTTTAAACTCCTGACTGGCGTGGTGCAGCGAGAACGTAGCCTTGAAGTAGCCTTCGCGGAAGTCGTTATGGCTTGACGCAATAATTGGAGTTGAGTCCTCATTTGAATCGAGCTCGCTGGCGTTATCACGAACCATCCCCACGAGCGTACCTACGCCGTCCTGCGAAAAGATGTGTTGGTAACCAGCTGTGCCTATGGTTTCAAAGTGAGCCCCGGTCTGGAGTTGGCCCGCCTCTTGCTGCACCAGTTCATTGGGAATCTCGTAGCGGGAGAGTTCATGACGGACGCTCAGATTAAGCCTGTCGTTGCTGGTCAGATCGCGTCCGAAGTTGACGGAGAAGTCCCCGGTGGTCCCGCGGTTGGTGTAGTTTTCCGGCACAACGGGATTGAGATAGTGGGCGGACATGCTCCCCGATGCGCTGATACCGAGAGTGCTTTTTTCCCATCCCTCTTGCATCCGGGCGTACGAGGAAGCGGTGTCGTAGCTGCCTCCCGAGAGAACTACCTGTCCATGCAGGCCGTGACTGGTCTCAAGGTGGGTATTGAGCTCGACCACACCGCCCATCTTCCGGCCATATTCGGCGGGAAAACCGGAGGTATAAATGTTCACCGAGTCAAGGTCGTCGGCCTCAAACTCGGGACCAAAGCTTGGCGAGCGATTGTCGGTAAGAGGGATCCCGTCGATCACAAACTGGGTCTGATACTCCGATCCACGGGGATGGAGAACTGCGTTACCCTCATACAGCCAGCCGGGCTGGGAGTTAACCAGGTCCTGTACTGACCTCCCGGGTAGGGATCCCAACCGATCCTGAATCTGCTGCAACCCAATCTGCATGACCGAGGAGGGACGATACGGATCGATCAAGGGAACCGCGCTTACGGCTATCGACGTCGTAACAGGAGCAACCGCAAGCATTATCAATTGCGCCACGGGGATTGCCGATCGTATGTCGACTTTCTCGGTCACGCTGGTCAGGCCTGGCTTCTCCGCACGCACCAGATAAATGCCGTAGGGCAGTTTCTTGACCTCGACTTCACCTCCAGCATCGGTCGTGAACGTATTCAGGTATTGGTTCGCCTCGCTTGAGACAGCGATAGAGGCCTTGAGACCCAGTCCGGTGGGGTCCGTTACTCTCAGGCGAAGCTCGCCCGTGTTCACCTGAGCAGCCACAGAGCACGCCGCTCCAAACAAAACCAGCGAGATCAACTTCGTTGTAGACGAAACAAAACACATATCGGCGGTGAAGCGCAGGCGCTCCGGGCATTGGCGGGAAGAAAGACGAGCGAACTTCGCCTCAGTTGCAGTCTACATCTCGACAGATGCCAGAGGCTGTCCCGAGAATCTACTGGAAACTGGCAACTGGTATCGTGGATCTAGAGCCGCGCAAAACCCATGTTGTCCCTTTGCTCCTGGTGGCGCCAACTCTCAAATGGGACCCGCCTCGCGCTCCGTTCCTTTACTCTGGTAAAAGCGTGATCCGACATCCCTGACCGCCGGCCTTCGTGCCCCGGAATCCGTCACGCAAGAGGACCCTTTTCCCTTGGCCGCCGCGACCTCCACATTCCATCAGACCTGGCGGCCGCGCGCGAACCCATGGGTCATCGCCATCACCGTGACCCTCGCCACGTTCATGGAGTCGCTCGATACCTCCATCGCCAACGTCGCTATGCCCCACATTGGCGGATCGCTCTCTGCCAGCCCAGAAGAAGCCACATGGGTCCTCACCAGCTATCTCGTCGCCAACGCCATGGTGTTGCCCATCAGCGGGTGGATCGCCAACCGCATCGGCCGCAAGCGCTTCTATATGTCCTGCGTCTTCCTGTTCACCGTCGCCTCCCTGCTCTGCGGCTTCGCGCCCACCCTCGGCATGCTCGTCTTCTTCCGCATCCTTCAGGGAGCAGCCGGCGGAGGCCTGCAACCCAGCGAGCAGTCCATCCTCGCCGACACCTTCCCCCCTGAAAAGCGCAGCATGGCCTTCGCCGTCTACGGCGTCGCCGTTGTCACCGCGCCTGTCCTGGGCCCCACCGTGGGCGGCTGGATCGTCGACAACTACACATGGCGCTGGATCTTCTTCCTCAATATCCCGGTCGGAATCATCTCGCTCTTCCTCACCAACCGCGTCGTTGAGGACCCGCCCTACCTCGCCGAAGTCCGCAAGCGCAAAGAAGGCATCGACTACTGGGGTCTCGGCCTGCTCATCGTCGCCATCGGCTCCCTTCAGATCATGCTCGACAAGGGACAGGAAGACGACTGGTTCAGCTCGCGATTCATCACCACGCTCGCCATCACCGCCACGGTCGGCCTCGCCCTCTTCTTCTGGCGCGAGCTCTCCATCCAGCATCCGGTTTTGGATCTGCGCCTCTTCGTGCGCCGCAACGTCGGCATGACCCAGCTCGTCATGTTCATGGTCGGCGTCGCTCTCTATTCCTCCACCGTGCTTATTCCGCAGTTTCTCCAGGAAATCATGGGCTACTCCGCCCGCCAGGCCGGCGAAGCTGTCTCCTCAGGCGGATTGGTGCTCATGTTTCTCTTCCCCGTCGCCGGCGCACTCGCGCCCAAATTCGATCCGCGCCGCCTCGTCTCCATCGGCTTCGTCATTACCACCTTCGGCCTCTGGCGCATGACCACCATCAATCCCAACATCAGCTTTGGAACCGCCGTAAGTTGGCGCGTCTTCATCGCCCTGGGCCTGCCTTTCCTGTTCATTCCCATCAACACGCTCTGCTACGCAGGCATCCCACAGGAGAAATACAACGAGGTCAGCGGACTCACCGCGCTCATGCGCAATCTCGGCGGCAGTGTCGGCATCAGCTTCGTCACCACCCTGCTCGCGCGCGGAAGCCAGAAGCACCTTGCCCTGCTCGCCCACGACACCGCGCCCGGCAATCCGACATTTGAAAGCGTGCGCCACGGTCTCGCTGGAGCCTGGATGAAGAACGGCTCCGCCCTGCCCGACGCCGTCTATCACGCCGGCGCGCAGATCTTTGGCATGGCCCAGGTGCAGGCGCGCCTTCTAGCTTATGTCGACGTTATCTGGATCATGGTGGGCGTCACAGCTGTCCTCGTGCCGCTGCCCTTCCTGATGACCCGCCCCAAGAAATCAGCTGCCCCCGCGCCCGTGCATTGAGCCCGAGGCTGTCATCCTGACGATCTCGCCGCGCTGTCCTGCTGAGCGAAGTCGAAGGACCCGCGGTTGCCGTTCGCGAAGCCCCAATCAGCACAATTGTCATCCTGAGGTTCCGCGCGTTTGGGGCCCTGATCGCGCGTTAGCGCGATTGGGGAAAGCGGACCGAAGGATCTGCTTCTCGCACCACTGCGATCCGCACGACCTTCCGCCCAGTCCTCGGCCCGCAGTTCCCTATATCCTAGCTAGTCCCTGCTCTCACACCGCGCCCAGCGCCCCATCCAGATCCGCAATCAAATCGTCCTTATCCTCAATCCCGATCGACAAGCGAATCCGCCCTTCCGTAATCCCCATCGTCGCCCGCGTCTCCGCGCTCACTGAAGCATGGGTCGTCGTCGCCGAGTGCGACGCCAGCGACTCCACCCCTCCCAGCGATTCGGCATTCAGGAAAATCTTCAGCGCAGCCAGAAAACGCCCCGCCTCCTCGCGCCCTTTCAGCTCAAAGCTCATCATCGACCCAAAACCCTTTTGCTGCCGCACCGCCAGCGCATGTTGAGGATGGGTCGCAAGCCCCGGATACGACAGCTTCGCAACCTTGGGATGCGTCGAGAGAAACTCCGCCACCGCCCGCCCATTCTCTTCGTGCTGCTTGATCCGCAGCGGCATCGTCTTAATCCCGCGCAGAACAAGAAAACATTCGAACGGCGACAGAATACTACCCGCCGCTTTCTGGATCAGCAGGAACCGCTCCTTGTGCTCGGGCTTGGTCCCGATCAACGCGCCGCCAATCCCGTCCGAGTGGCCGTTGAGGTACTTCGTCGTCGAATGCATCACGATGTCCGCGCCCAGCTCGATCGGGCTCTGCAGCGCCGGCGACAAAAACGTATTGTCCACGCTCACCTCGGCACCGCGCGCATGGGCAATCGTACACACGCCCGCAATATCGGTCAGGATCATCAATGGATTCGACGGCGACTCAATATGCACCAGCTTCGTCGTGGGCCGCATCGCCGCTTCCACGGCCTTCAAATCGCTCGTGTCCACATATTCAATCTCGATCCCATAGCCCGACACAATCTGATCGAACAACCGCACCGTGCCCGCATACACATCGCGCGAACACACCACGTGATCGCCCGCGCGCAGCATCGCGACCAGCGCATGAATCGCCGCCATGCCGCTCGCAAAGGCGTGGCCGCTGTGGCCGCCCTCAAGCGCAGCCAGCGCCGTTTCAAGCCGATCTCGCGTCGGGTTGCCGGCGCGCGAGTAGTCCCAGCCGCGATCGGTTCCAATCCCGGTCAGTTCGAAGGTCGAAGAAAGGTAAAGGGGCACATTCACCGCGCCCGTCAGCGGGCAAGGATGCTGCCCCGCATGCACAGCAAGCGTCGAGTACTTGTATTCAGCCATGGTGGTTTAAGCGATTGACTCCTGACTCTAGCTTAACGGACAGATTTGGAATCCAGCCAAAGCCGAATCCTCCGCATGCAGTGTCGCTCTCTGAATCCAATCTCCCAGTACTGTGTCATCCTGAGAACCCGCGCGTTTAGGGCCCCGGTCGCACGCAGGTGCGATCGGGGTAAGCGGGGCGAAGGATCTGCTTCTCCCACTCCATCAAGCCTCACAAGAGTGGGTGCCCCCCCGGTCCCTCGCATTTGGGGACCGGGGAGACCAATCAAACCAATCCGCTCCAACCAATTATTCTGAAACGTGACGGAAAGCCCAGGCACACACCGCAAAAAACCGACCCGCAAAACCCTCCTCCTCTCCATCGCAGGAGTCCTCGGCGCAACCCTCATGCTCACTTGGACCCTCGCCGCCCTCACCCTCATCGCAGCCCGATGGATCGACCCGCCCACAACCGCCGTACACATCCAGCGCCACCTGCAGGCCTGGATCCACGGCACTCCGTACCACGAGCGCTACACCTTCATCCCTCTCGCGGAAATCTCGCCCAACCTCCAACACGCCGTAGTCGCCGCGGAAGACGCGCGCTTCTACCAGCACCATGGCTTCGATTGGGAGCAGATTCAGATTGCCGCCGAAGACGATTTAAAAGGCGGCCGTTCGCGCGGGGCTTCCACCATCACGCAGCAGCTCGTCAAGAATTTGTTCTTTGGAACCGGCCGCTCCATCCTTCGCAAAGGCGCGGAGTCCACTCTCGTCCCCGTCGCCGAACAGGTACTCGGCAAGCGGCGCATTCTCGAGCTCTATCTCAATGTTGTCGAATGGGGCCCCGGCATCTACGGCGCAGAATCTGCCTGCCAGCGCTACGACCGCACCACCGCCCGCAACATCGACAGAGACGAGGCGGCACGGCTGGCCGCCATTCTTCCGGCTCCGCTCAAGCGGCGGCCCGAACGCATGAACCATTACAGCGGCCTTATTCTCGAGCGCATGCGCCAGATGGGTTGGTAGGCTGCGACGTCTACTCTTTCCCTGCCGTCATCCAAACCGATTCCATCTCTTCGAGCGAGTGACCCTTCGTCTCCGGCACAACCCGCGCCATAAAGATCGCGGCGAGAATGCCCATCACGCCATAGATCCAATAGGCGAAGCCGTGCTTGAAGTGCTCCACCAGGTAAGGATTCTTATCGAGGATGGGAAATGTCCAGCTAACGAGATAATTGGCGATCCACTGCGCCGCCACCGCCACGGCCATAGCCTTGCCGCGAATCTGGTTGGGGAAAATCTCGCTCAACAGCACCCAGGTCACGGGCCCCCACGACATCGCAAACCCGGCGGTGTAGACCAACATACAGACCAGCGCGATCATGCCTTTGCCGCCGAGCCAGAAGTCGGTGCCCAGCGAGATCATGCTCACCGCCATCACCAGCGCGCCGATAATCTGCAGCGGCTTGCGGCCGAGCTTATCGACAGCCACAATCGCAACAACGGTAAACAGCAGGTTGACTGCGCCGACAATGATGGTTTGGAACAGCGAGCCGTTCGTCGTCAGGCCCATTCCCTTGAAAATGTCCGTGGCATAGTAGAGCACCACATTGATGCCGACAAATTGCTGAAAGACTGATAGTGTGACGCCGATCAGAATGAGGGGCACGCCAAACGAAAACAGCTTGCCCGAGTGATGCTCACTGAGCGATGTCCGAATCTCGGAGATGATTTTTTCGCCTTCTTCCGGCGTCACCAGCTTGGCCAGCACCGCGCGCGCCCCTGGCTCATTTCCCTTCAACATCAGGAAGCGCGGAGTCTCAGGCACCAGGAACAGCAGAAGCAGGAAAAGGGCCGCCGGAATCGTGCCGGAAAGAAACATGTAGCGCCAGCCGATGATATTCAGCCACGCATCGCCGCTGCCCGTCTTCGAAATGCCAAAGTTCACAAAGTAAATCACCAGCATGCCGAAGATGATGGCGAACTGGTTCCACGCCACCAGGTTTCCCCTCACCTTGGGCGGCGCAATCTCTGCGATGTACATCGGCGACAACATCGAAGCCAGTCCCACGCCGATGCCACCCAGGATGCGGTAGATGACGAAATTGGTCATGTACGCCGGGCCGCCGTGGCCGATCGGCGCAAACGGAAACTCCGGCGCCGCCGCGCCCAGCGCCGAAAGCAGAAAGAGCACCGCGGCAATCACCAGTCCGCGCTTGCGACCGATGTTGGTGCTGACCCAGCCACCCAACAGACCGCCGACAATGCAGCCGATCAGCGCACTCGATACCACAAAACCCAGCAGCGAATTTGCGGCGTTGGCCTGCGCGGGATCGGCGAGATTGCTGAAACGCGGATCGATGAAGTAGACCTTCAGGCTGTCGACTGCACCGTTGATCACGGCCGTGTCATATCCGAAAAGCAATCCGCCCAGCGTGGCGATAAGGGTCAGCAGAACAACGTACGGGTTAATTCGTGGCATAGGTTTCTTCAACGGTCCTTGTGGACTGAAGACGAGATTCGCCGCTCATGGTTCTGCGCGCGCGAAGGTCAGCCAATCCAAGTCTCTCTCACGCAATCGCAAGCATGTTCAGACCACGTCTAAATTGCGCAAATTCAGGTCCTCGCAATCATAGACCATTCGATCCCCAGTCAGCCGGGGTGCACAAAAGACCGTGCCTTGGAATCGGGCCAAAGATCATCGTCCGCCGGTCTTCAGCAGGCCACACAGCCAACCGGCTCCATCGGAATGGGCAACGGCGCCCCCTCGAGCGTTGAAACCCTCAGCGGCGCACAACAGGCCTTGCCAAGGCGCGCCAGGTCGGTCTGCATCCCCTTCTCTTCGCGCACAACTGCGAGCGTCTCGCGAAGAATGCGGGCCGCTCCGGGATGCGACGGTACAACGATCTTGTAGTGCATCCATTTGCCCTCGCGCCGCGCCGCCACCACTCCTGCACGCCGCAGGTACGCCAGGTGCCGCGAAATCTTCGGCTGGCTTTGCCCCAGGATCTCGACGAAATAGCAGACGCACACCTCCCGCCCATCCATCAGGTTCAGCAGCCGGAGACGCGTGCGGTCAGAAAGCGCCGCAAACAGCAGCGCCAGGTCATACGCTTTTGGGGAACGATTCACAATTCCATAATATACGCCTTGACAAATATGTCCAGCGGAGAATACATTCGCCTTAGCGTATGCAAGGAGACGCATTCATGGAAACAAAGTCGACCGTTCAAGAGCAGGTAAAAGAAAAGTACGGAAGCGCAGCCCGCGCCGTCGCCCAGTCCGGCAGCACGCAGGCATGTTGCGATCCCGGTCTTCGCTGCTGCGATCCAATCACGACGAACCTCTACAGCGCCGACGAAAAAGGATTGATCCCGGAGAAGGCCGTGCTCGCTTCGCTCGGATGCGGCAATCCAACAGCGTTGATTGAATTGCGCGCCGGTGAAACCGTCCTCGATCTCGGCTCCGGCGGCGGCATCGATGTCCTGCTCTCCGCCAAGCGCGTCGGGCCCACCGGCAAGGCCTATGGCCTCGATATGACCGACGAGATGCTGGCTCTTGCCCGCGCCAATCAGCAGCAGGCCGGCGTGAGCAATGTCGAGTTCCTCAGAGGCGAAATCGAAAACATTCCTCTTCCCGACAACTCCGTCGACGTCATCATTTCCAATTGCGTCATCAATCTCTCCGCCGACAAGGATCGCGTGCTGCGCGAAGCGTATCGCGTCCTCAAGCCGGGCGGTCGCTTCGCCGTTTCCGATGTAGTGGTGCGCGGCACTGTTCCCGATGAAGTGCGCAACAGCATGATGCTGTGGGTCGGCTGCATCGCTGGAGCCATGGAAGAAAATGACTATCTCGCGAAACTGAAGAACGCTGGATTCGACGATGCATCAATGGAGCCCACGCGCGTCTACGACATCGAAGATGCGCGCCAGTTCCTCACTGAAGCCGGAGTCGATGTGGACGCAGTTGCTCCGCAGGTAAACGGAAAATTCATGAGCGCCTTTATCCGCGCCACCAAGGCGACCACCCCATGTTGCGAACCGGGCTGCTGCACACCCGTCACCATCGGAGCGAGTAAGTAACCATGGCAGATCACTTCAACGTACTGTTTTTGTGCACCGGCAATTCGGCTCGATCCATCATGGCCGAGGCAATCCTGAACCACCGCGGTAAAGGGCGATTCACTGCCTACAGCGCGGGCAGCCATCCCTCGGGGCAACCGCGCCCCGAGGCCCTTCGCCAGATCGAGTCCGCCCGCATGTCTACGGAAGGGCTGCGCAGCAAATCGTGGGATGAGTTCGCATCGCCGGATGCGCCGAAGCTCGATTTTGTTTTTACCGTCTGCGACAACGCGGCCCAGGAGCAATGCCCTTACTGGCCCGGACAGCCGACGACAGCTCATTGGGGAATTCCCGATCCGGCGGCCGTCAAGGGGACACCCGAAGAAATCGCCCGTGCATTTCGCGATGCGTTCGTGGTGCTCGACCGCCGGATCGGTCTCTTTCTTTCACTGCCGCTCGCGACCTTGGACCAACTCGCCATCAAGCGCGAGATCGATAAGATCGGCAAATCCTGAAAGCATATTGGCGCGGCATTTTGAAGTTGTGATCGCGGAGGCACCAAGTTGAAGAAGAGTCGTCTATCGTTTCTCGACCGCTATCTGACCGCGTGGATCTTCGGCGCCATGGCAGTGGGCGTCGCGCTTGGCTGGCTTGCGCCCGGAGTCGTGCCCTTCCTGAATCGCTTCAGCGTCGGCACCACTTCGATCCCGATTGCGGTCGGCCTCATCGTCATGATGTATCCGCCTTTCACCCGTGTTCGCTTCGAACAACTGCACGAGGTCTTTCGCAACAAGCGCGTTCTCGGTCTTTCCCTGCTGCAGAACTGGCTCATCGGACCGGTGCTGATGTTCGTGCTCGCCATCGTGTTCTTGCGTGGCTACCCGGAGTACATGGCAGGCCTCATCATGATCGGGCTGGCGCGCTGCATCGCCATGGTGATCGTCTGGAACGAACTCGCCAAAGGCGACACACAATATGCGGCCGGCCTGGTGGCATTCAATTCGCTCTTCCAGGTCTTCTTCTATTCCGTTTATGCGTGGGTCTTCGTCACCGTGCTGCCGGGCTGGTTCGGATTGCATGGGACGGTCGTGAACATCTCGATCGGCGCAATCGCCAGAAGCGTCTTTGTCTATCTCGGCGTTCCGTTCATCGCCGGCTTTTTGACCCGCACAGTTCTGGTGCGCGCGAAGGGACTCGCGTGGTACGACGCCAACTTTGTTCCGCGTGTCAGCCCGCTCACCCTGATTGCGCTTCTGTTCACTATCGTGGTGATGTTCTCGCTCAAGGGCGGCTACATCGTGCGTCTCCCGCTCGACGTGCTGAGAATCGCGATTCCGCTGCTGATCTATTTTGTGGTGATGTTTCTCGTCTCGTTCTACATGGGGCGCAAGCTGGGCGCCGACTATTCCAAGACGACGACGCTTGCTTTCACCGCGGCGTCGAATAATTTCGAGTTGGCGATTGCGGTTGCCGTCTCGGTGTTCGGCATCAACTCAGGCGCCGCTTTCGCAGCGGTCATCGGGCCTCTTGTCGAAGTTCCTGTCATGATCGCGCTTGTGAATGTGGCGCTCTATTTCCAACGGCGCTACTTCGTCAATCCCCAAGCGGGCGACGTCGAGGGTGCCTGCATCTCGGTTACACACTAACTCTCGCCACTCTGCGGAACGTGTTCCGGAAGCTCAAATTGTTCCACGTGGAACAATTGTGACCACCACTACACCTGTTGCGGCAGTTTGCACAAAATTGCGCTGTTTTGTGATCGCGCCCTTCTCTCTCGCCGGTTCTTCAAGACATGACTGGAGATAGAAAGACGCTGTGCAGGAACGGTTTTTCAAAAGCAAGAAATGCACCGAGAGCTGCACAATTTCCAGGGCACCCGCTGGGAGGGGTAGGGGTGGTGCTAGCTAAAAAGGGGGGCGGGGGTAGGAGATTGGGCGTACCCCGGTTCATCCTTCAGTCGCAATTCGGCTGGATCGTCTTCACCAACCCGCGACGGAAGGATGTCCAGCGCAAGGAGCGCTTTTCCCCGGGGGCAATCTCGCCCCTTTCATGCCGGGCCGTGGTCATTGCGTCGGGGTGAGAAACTTGCAGACCGAGCAAGGTCATTTCTAAGCTGCGCGGTTCAGCAGAGCGCGGGATAGCTTGTGTAGCCGGCGGCGTCTCCTCCGTAGAACGTCGTTGGGTCCGGTTCATTCAGAGCGGCTCCGATTTGCAGCCGCCTTGGTAGATCCGGGTTGGCTAGAAAGGCGCGGCCGTACGCGACAGCGTCAGCATGTCCAGTACGTAGTGCATTCTCTCCCCTGAGCCCGTCATATCCGCCATTCACGACGTAGAGACTTTTCCAAAGTGTTCTCAGGTGAGCCGACGTGGCGAGATCCTCATCGCTGCTTCCTTTGCTGTTCTGCGCCGTTTCAACGACGTGAAGGTACCCGAGCCCATAGTCGTTGAGTCTTGCAATCGCGACGGAGAAGGTTTCGAGTGGGTTGTCGTCCGTCATATCGTTAAAACCACCGGTCGGAGAGATTCGTACGCCGACATGACTGCTGTCCCAGACTTCCAGGACGCGTTCAACTGTTTCCGTGAGAAAGCGGACTCGATTGGACGCAACGCCTCCGTATTCATCTGTTCGTCGGTTTGATCCGGTTTTGAGAAATTGATCGATTAAGTATCCATTCGCTGCATGAATCTCGACGCCGTCAAATCCGGCATCTTTCGCGTTGGCGGCTGCCCGCCGATAATCGTCCAAGGTCTCTTTGATCCCGCTCGCTGTCAATGCGATCGGTTCCGTAACCGGTGTCAGACCCGTGGCAATTAACGTCTGGCTATTGGCACGGATTGCGGACGGAGCAACGGGCTGTGCATTGTTCGGTAGCAAGGACGAATGAGAGATTCGGCCGACATGCCACAACTGAAGGAAGATCCGGCCTCCACTCATATGAACGGCTTCAACGATTCGGCTCCACGCTCGCACCTGTTCGTTGGAATGAATTCCCGGAGTATTGAAGTAGCCTTTGCCCATGGGCGAGATCTGTGTCGCCTCGGTCACGATAAGTCCAGCCGAAGCGCGCTGCGCGTAATAAGTTGCCGCCAGTTCGCCCGGCACGCCATCTGCGTGCGCACGGTTGCGCGTAAGGGGCGCCATGAAGACACGATTAGCCAGGACCAAAGACCCTAGCTGAACAGATTCGAAGAGATTCGCCACTTTTGTGCTCCTGCTGGTCAACGACGTGGTGGGCTGCTGTTGATATGCCGGCGATGAAGAACTCACGAGGTTCGACACGCCTGCTCTGCTAAATGGCCGACGCGAACTCTGTTATTGAGTCGGCAGCTCGCTAGCCTTCTCTGCTCGCAGCTGCTTCCAAACATCGAAAGCAGTGAGCAATCCGAGAAGGAGAACGGTAATGGGAATCACAGGTGGTTTGATACCGAGCGGAAGAACGCCAGCAGGCACACCAGGCTGCAGGTGCACATAGATGGCAACGACCATCTGAGTAAAGAGGATGAAACATGCGATCAGCAGGATGTGATCTTTGCTTTTTGCGCTCAGCGATCTCCAAAGCCATGGCAGCAAGAAGAGGACGCCGGTAATCATTTCACTCACTTTGCCCGCAAGAATTGCCTCGTGGGGTAAATGACTTTGTTGAATCTGGATATCAAACCAGCCACGGATTGGCTGGAAGAACTTCAGGAATCCGAACATGAACATCCAAACTCCGAGGAGCAGCGATAAAACCTTGCTTAGGCGGCTAGACATTTTCTTTCTCACTTTCGGAACCGTCGACTTCAGCGATGAACGGTCCTCTTTCATAAAGCCAATATCGAGACAGACAGGTCTGTCTATGTTGGATTGAGTATAGACAGACAGTGTCTGTCTTCTGTCAAGATGAATTCGATGAAAATCACAAAAACAATCCGATCCGCGCGAGAGAATTCTGGCGGTAGCCGACCGTCTCTTCTACGCAGAGGGGGTCCGCGCGACCGGCACCGAGAAGATCATGTCCATCGCCGAAGTCGCAAAGGCGACGTTTTATCGGCATTTCGAAAGCAAGGATGCCCTCGTGCTCGCGTACCTCGAAAACCGCGATCAAGCTCTTTGGGACTATCTCTCTCAGCCCACTCCCCCAAAGGATCTGCGTGAGGCTCTGACCAAATTCGAACAAATGGCGAACTGGCCCGAAATAATCGGCTGCCCGTTCCTGCGGATCGCATCCGAATTCCCGGATACTGCCCACCCGTTCCATCGCCTGGCGATCCAACACCAAAACAAAATTGTTGACTATCTAACCGACCTGCTCGAGCCCTTCGCAATCGACAAAAGAGCGGCGGCAGCGGCGATACTTAGCGTCATCGATGGCGCCTTCTCCCTTCGAATGCTCTATGGGAATTCGAAGGTGGTTCCGATTCTCTCGCCCGCCGAGGCAGTACTTAAGAGCTTTCAGAGCACAACTACATCGACACGAGCAGCATCGCAGTGAAGAATTCCAGCATAAAGAATGCCCTTGCAAAGATGCGAGTGGAACGCGCTAGACGGCGACGATAGTCATCATTGCCACTGCATCAGTCAGGAGTCGACAACCTCCTGGTCCCAGTTGACGCCAACAGGACAATGGCCTGAGCCAGACAGTCTGCATTCCTCCTGCTCTGGATGCCACCGCCATAGCCCTGCCGGCTCGCCGCCCTGCGCAGAGTATCAATCAGCGCAGGCGTCAGAAATCAGGAACAGCAATCAGGGGTCGCAAAATTGATCCTTGACACGCGCTGAAAATCCACTACCATATGGTTGTGGATAGATTGGGTACAACATTTGCGGCTTTGTCCGATCCCACCCGCAGGGCGATGATCGAACGCCTCTCCCATGGGCCGGCCTCTGTGCATGGATTGACGGAACCGTTTGCGCTCTCGCAGCAGATGATTTCAAAACATATTGCCTACCTTGTGCGGGCGCGGATTGTGATCAAGACGAAGCGTGGACGAGAGAGTGTGTGCACGCTCAGGCCAGCGGCGATCAAGACGGTCAGTGACTGGGCTATCAGCTATCGCCGATTCTGGGAGGAGAGTTTCGACAAGCTGGAGGAGGTCGTGAATCAAATGAAAAAGGAGGAGGTCAGAGATGACAAAAGGCGCGGTTAACGAGACAGAGCGGATGGTTATTACAAGAATTTTTGATGCCCCACGCGAATTGGTTTGGAGGGCGTGGACAGACCCGAAATATGTGATGCAGTGGTGGGGGCCGAAGGGCTTTACTGCGCCCGTTTGCAAGATGGATTTTCGCGTGGGAGGAAAACTTCTCTGCTGCATGAAGGCGCCGGACGGGCAGGAGTTCTGGAATGCGGTGGAATACCACGAGATTGTTCTGCACGAGAAGATCGTTTCCTTGATGTACTTTTCCGACCCGGAGGGAAACAAGGTTGACGCTGCGCAGCTTGGAATAGAACATGAGGCCATCGAGGGTGCTTACGACGTGACTCTTTTTGAGGACATTGGAAACGGCCTGACGAAACTCACCTTCATTGGGAATGAACCCATGGAGAGCGCGAAAAACAGCGGTCAAATGGAGGGCTGGATCCAGATCCTCGATAAAGTTGCCGAGGTTGTTGCCGCGCTGGCGCGGGTGGAATAAGAAGCTGAAGTGTTGCGATCGTCCTGCGCGAGATACAGCTGAGGGCGGCGGGAGGCTCAGGCAGAACGAGTCTCTCGCCGCCTGACCGCCCTTTCCGGTTAAGTGGCCCCTGGCGTCTATTGCATTCGGGCCTTGGTACTGATTGAGCGAGTTTGGGTGGGTAAACGCGTGGTAGGACGGATCTCGCGATTTTATTTGGCCAGGATGTCCGCCAGTTTCTGCCAGTCCATTTCCTGCCACATTTTTGCGTGAACGGGGCAACCGCCGCCTTCAATGTCCACGGCGGTGGGAACAAACGCGGGTCCGCCAAGTTTGGTGCAGCGCGTAATGCTGGTGACGGTCAACAGTTGCGGTGCCGTGCGCGGCAAGGCGCGGTCGTAGTAGTCGGGGTTGGTCTCTACAAGCGGAAGGCAGGCGGGGTTGCCGGTTCGGCTGCGGATTTCGCCGCGCATGGAATAAGGAAGCCTTATGTCCAACGCCTCAAAACATGCCGGAGATGCCGCTTCTTCGGGAGATAGCGAGGCGAGTCGCTTTTGCGCGTTGGCGTACTCGTCCATCGCATTGAAGTACCACTCGCTGTCTTTGTTGCCCCGCACCGGGGGAGCCGCAGCGGCCTCGTGCTCCTGTCGTTCGCGCAGCACGGGCGCCATCCACTCGCGCTTGTGTTCCTCGTAATCCTTCACATCCGTGGCCCGCAGATAGCCCCACTGCTTCTCGAATTTCGCCAGCTCTTTCTGCTCGTAGTCGTCGGCCTCGTTGGCCTTGAAGTCCTGATTGCGCTGCTTTCTTTCCGCCACTTCACGATCCGCGGCATCGCGATTCTTCGCGTAGATCGGCATTGCGGCTTTCAATGCGTGCTCGACTGAAACCGGCACAAAGATTTCGCGGCCGGGTCGGGGTATGAAAAGGGTGTCTCCGTAGACTGGAAATCCGCCCAGCGAGCGCACTGGCGTGGGAAGGGTGTAGATGGGATGTTCGGCGCCTTTGGGGCCTGTCTCTTCGAATACTTTGGAGCTTACGCGTTCGATCTCCGACAGATTGTTGAGGCTGTACCCCACTCCGGAGGTTTCTCCGTGCATATCGAGCGTCCACACGCCCTGTTTGCGGAATTCGACAAATGCCAGCGGATAGATGTGAAGTCCCTGGAGAATGGGCTGGGTTCGACCGTGGCTCATCCACATGGGCGCCGGGAAGAAATAGAAGCCGACCGGATTGGTTCCGGTGGGCGTTGCCATCAGCACCGCTTGAATCGCTTTCAAATTGGAATTGATCTGCTGCAACTCGGCCGCAGTTGCGCCGGCGCCGTGGTCCTGTTCCGCCATGTATCGCTGGGGCTGCCAAAAGCCGGGCTTGTTCCGCAGATAACGGGTGTCGCTACCCTGCCCCTGCGCTAAAACACTTCCAATTCCCAGGCATAGTACAAAAAGGACAAATCCAAATTCTTTCGCTTTCACGTTGGTCTTCCTATCCTGTTGTGGCAACCTGCTGAGTCGTTGGAGGCAGCAAGAACGGGCACCCATGGAAGGATGCGCAGCGGTGTCAGCCTCGTGGCGTCGCTTGGAATGCTGAAATGCTATCAGGGCCGGCGTTCGGAGCTCCTTTCGCTCAGAACGACGGCCTCTCTTTTTGTTGCGAGTTTCTTTGTTGCGAATTTCAGAGACAGGGCTCTAGTTCGCGGAAGACCTGGCGGTTTTCTTCGCGGCGCGCTGCGATGGGAAGTAGCCGGTGCGGGTGCGCACTTCGAGCTTGCCCAATCCGGGAGCCTGCGCGGTGACCTGCACGCGGCGGAATCCAGGCACATTGGCGGCCTTGGTGGAGTGATAACCGATGGTGTATTGGCTGCGGATGTCGTGGGCCACCTCGGCGGCAATCTGGTCCATCTGCTCGATGGATTTCGGGAAGTAGGCGACGCCGCCGGTCTCAGCCGAGAGCATTTCAAGGGCGCGGCGGGCATGACGCACTTCGGAGTGCGTCATCTCATCGCCGAAGAGGAGGCCGATGGAGTAAATCACCGGACCGGACAACTGCTGCACGCGGCGAATGGTCTGCTCCAGGCTGAGCGTGGAGGCATTGTCTTCGCCGTCGGTGATGATGACGAGCACCTGCTTGGGGCGCTTGCCGTCGGCGACCAGTTTGTCGGCCGAGGCTACGACGGCATCGTAAAGCGCGGTGCCTCCGCGGGATTCGATATGCGAGAGACCTTCGCGCAGCTTAGCTACGTCGCCGGTGAAATCCTGATCGATGAAGGCCTCGTCAGAGAAGTTGACGACAAATGCTTCGTCCTGGGGGTTCGATGCTGCGATCAGGTCGAGCGCGCTCTGGTTCACCGCGGGCCGCTTTTTCGACATCGACCCGGAGTTGTCGACCACCAGGGCGATGGAGACGGGCAGATCGGTGTGCTGAAAGCTGATGATGTTCTGCTTGACGCCATCTTCGAAGACCTGAAAATCGTCCTTCTTCAAGGTCTGAACAAGCTTCGACCCTTCGAGCACGGTGGCATTCAGCACTACTTCGTCCACGTCGGTGTGGAGAATGTAGCCTTCGCCCTCTTTTTTGAGGGGCCCGTTCGGCGTCGCACCGGTGGTTTCAGGGTCAGGCGAACGGACGGGGTCGTGGTCCTCAGTAAGCGAGGGCGCCGAAGGATGAGAAGACGTGGGGGCTTGCGCCGGCTTGGCAGGCGCCTGTTGCGCCCAAAACGGCAGCGGGGCTAAGGAAAGAAGAATGGCGAAGGCAACTTTATTGCAAAGGCGCATAGTAGCCGGTACGAGCATGAACGGTGAGCTGAGGCAATCCCGGTGGAGGATTGAGCTTCACCTTCACTTTACGCCACTTGCCGTCGCGGCTCATGTCCTTTGGTGTGTATCCGATTACGTATTGGTTACGCAGTTCGGTCGAAATCTTCTCCGCGATGTCACCCATCTCGGCGATATCGTCGACCCGGTAGAGGCGGCCGCCGGTGTCCTCAGAGAGCTCGTTGAGCATTTGCGGGCCTGTGCGCTCTTCTGGAGTGGCCGCATACGGATCGAAGATGCCAATGGAGTAGATTTCGACATCGGATTCCTTGACCTGCGAGCGCACCTCGCCCTCGGTGTAGCGCGAGCGGTTATCGCCGCCGTCGGAGACGACCAGGAGCGCCTTGCGCTGGTGCTTGGCCTCTTTCATCTTTTCGACGCCGTAGTAGATAGCGTCGAGCAGCGCCGTGCGGTGGCCGCTGCGCACCGTGGCCAGGCGGGCCTGGATGTCTTCTACGGAGTTGGTGAAGTCCTCAATCAGCTCAGGCCGGTCGTTAAATCCGATCACGAAAAATTCATCTTCGGGGTTGGCCGTCTTGATGAACTGCAGAATCGAATCGCGCGCACGGATGAGCTTGGAAGTCATCGATCCGGAAAGGTCGAAGATGATGCCGATCGAGACCGGCGCATCCTCGCTGACGAAGGTGCCGATCCGCTGCTCGCTGTTGTTCTCGTAGATCTGGAAGTCTTCTTTTTCAAGGCCGGTGACCAGACGGTTCATGGGGTCGGTCACGGTGACAGGCACAAGCACCATGTCGACGTTTATGCGGATCAAGGCGCCAGGCTTAGCTCGTGCGGCGGCTGGGCCGGAGACGGCGGGCGCTTCTGCCCCTTTGGGCGCGCCTGTGGCGGGGGTCGCCGCGGGTGGCGGGGTTACATGCACTTTATTGAGGGGATCGTCCTGCGCCGAGGCGGCGCGTGCGGCGCAGAACAAAGCGCCCAGTACGCACGGCCAGAACGCGCGATGGAAGAGTCTCGTTTGTAGGCGCCTGCCTTCCAGATTTGCGCGCCTGCTGTCTTGCCTGCTCATTGCTGGACACCCTGAGATTGAAGGCGATCTTAGCACGGTTGGTAGGAGCGTGGCGTCGTGGATTTGTCAGCGGTTTGTCACCAGCTCCGACACGCGTTCAGACTCCCCAACCATCGATATGTCACTGGGATACAATCAAATTTGCGCCCGCTTCTCCGTGGCTGATGAGACGGATGAAGGCGCATAAATCCAACCATTTCAACGGAGAGCAAGGCAGTCCTCATGGCAAGTATTTACCCCTTTCGCGCATGGCGTTACAACCCTTCCACAGTAAAGCTCGAGGATGTTGTTACCCAGCCTTACGACAAGATCTCTCCCGCGATGCAACAGGCTTACTACCAGCGCAGCCCGTACAACCTGGTGCGGATTATTCTTGGCCTGCCCGAACTGTTCGATGCGGAACGGGGTGAAAGCGTTTATAGCCGCGCAGCGCGTGACCTGAAGGCGTGGCGCGAAGAGGGCGTGCTGGCACAGGAAAAGACTCCATGCGTCTTTGCGTATGCGCAGCGCTTCCAGGTGCCGGGGTCGGATGTAGTGAAGGAGCGCCGTGGCTTTATCGCGCTGGGCAAGCTGCACGACTATGCGGAGCAGGTTGTCTTCCGGCATGAGTACACACTGTCAAAGCCGAAGAGCGACCGGCTGAATCTGCTGAAAGCGACGCGCGCGCATTTTGGCCAGATCTTCATGCTCTACTCCGATCCAGCCGGCAGCGTCGAGAAGATTCTGTACGACGGCAGCGGGCCTGCCGATGCCGAAATCACGGATGAGTACGGCGTCCTGCACCGCCTGTGGCGGGTCAGCGATCCGGCGGCGATAAGGCTGCTGAGCGCGGCGATGGCCGACAAGAAACTGATTATTGCGGACGGGCATCATCGTTACGAGACGGCGCTGAATTACTCGAAGGAGCATGCGCCCGCCGCACCGGCATGGAGCGAGCACAGCACCGGCCAACTGCCCCAGCCACCCTATCCTGAAGCTGCCGTGATGATGACGTTTGTGAATATGGATTCCGACGGCCTGGTGATTCTGCCGACGCATCGCGTAGTGCACGATCTGGCCTGGGTTCAACGCGGCGGCATTTGCCAAGGCGGCCGAGCAATACTTCACTGTTGAGACGCTGCACGGAGACGACACAGGCGCGTTGATGGAAACACTGAAAGCGCAAAAATGCACGGCGTTTGTGGCTGCCACGCGGGAAGGCGCTTATTTGCTGCGCGCCAAACCGGAAGCTGCAGCCTCCCTGGCCGACGTGCCGGAGCATCAGCGCCAACTCGACCTGACTGCGTTACATACCATCATCCTCGACAGGCTGTTGGGCTTGGATGCGGAAATGGTGCGCGAGCAGACCAATATCCGCTATTTGCGCGATGCGGTTGAGGCCGTCGAGCAGGTGCGGAGAGGCGAGGCAGACGTGGTTTTCCTCACCAACCCCGTGACCATGGAACAGCTGCGGGAAGTGGCCTTTGCGGGATCGGTGATGCCGCAAAAGTCGACGGATTTTTATCCAAAACTTCTGAGCGGTTTAACCATCTATGCCCTGGACTAGCTATGCGCTGGTGTAGAGTCCTTTTCGGACTCGAAGGACTTGTCGGGATGATCGTTGTTGCGGCGCTGGGAACGAACCCCATCGCGATCGCGCAGTCGCCCCCGAGTCCGGCCCCCACGTCGCGTTTCACTGTCGTGCTTGACCCTGCCCATGGCGGCGACGACACTGGGGGGCGCCTCGCAAGCGGCCAGATGGAAAAAGCCGCGACACTGGCCTTCAGCGTGCGGCTTCGCTCGCTTCTGGCAGCGCGCGGCATGGCCGTTGTAACGACACGCGAGTCCGATACGGCGGTTGACCCTGCACGGCGTGCGACCATCGCAAATCATGCCAAGGCAGGAGCCTGCCTCAGCCTGCATGCCACCGAGAGCGGCTCGGGCATTCATCTGTTTACCTCGTCGCTCGCGCCCACGCAGGCGGGCTTGTTTGTCCCGTGGAAGACGGCGCAGTCCGGCTGGATCAATCGCAGCCTCGCCTTGGCCGGTGCGCTGAATTCGGCGCTGCTGCATGAGAGCTTCAATGTCACCTTGAGCCGGACGGCATTGATCGGGGTGGACAACATGACCTGTCCTGCGCTCGCTCTCGAGATTGCCCCCGCGCGCGGCCCCGACGGCAAAGTGACCGCCGAGCCGGACGATGCGGACTACCAGGCGCACGTGGCCAACGCGCTCGCAGCGGCGCTGCTGGAGTGGCGGATGGAGGCGCATCAGCCGTGATTCCCCGCCACCAGAAGATTCTCTTTTCTGTGCTGCTGCTGGCCGCACTGATCATGGGCGGAGTGCTGTGGCACCTGCGCCAGCGCGCGCATCAGCGCCTGCTTGCGGGCGAAGACTCGGCACCCACCAAAGCCCCCGAAGTGGCTCCCGCGGAGCAGGCCACGCTCCTGGTGGCCAACGACGCCGATGGCTCGATGATTGTGCAGGCGCGCTCGCTTCCCCTCCCTGCCGACCCCAGTGCGCGCGCGCGCGTGCTGCTGGGCAAGCTGCTCGATCTCTATGCCGAACCCGATGCCGCGCACCCGGTGTCAGGCGGAGCGGCGGGAATCGCGCAGGTGTTTCTGATGCCGGCGCCCGGTTCAACTACCGGCCCGAAAAGCACACAGAGCTCCGGCGATGAGTTGGCCGTGGTCAATCTGACCAGCGCCTTTGCCGCCAGCCATCCTTCGGGTCTGGAAACCGAGACGCTCACCGTGCTGTCGATCTGCGGGACACTGCGCGCAAATCTGCCACGCGTCGCCGAGGTACGTTTTCTGGTCGATGGAGTGCAGCGGCCAAACCTTGCGGGACATGCCGATTTGACGCGCACCTATCTGACTGCCGATGCCGTGCCGGTTGCTGCAGGGAGCGCGCCATGAGCCCGGTTTCTATCCGACGAAATCCGCAGTATGATAGTTGGTAGCCATGCCAAAGTCGGTTTACATCACGGCGCCCCGGCCCACCTCGGAAGAGGTGGAGAAGAGCTTGGGAATCTCCAAAGCGCGCAAGAAGGCGCTGCAGCCGCTCGTTGACAAGTTAAAGGCAAAACTTTTCGCCCAGGGAAGCGAGTCAGTGACCGCGTTGAAGCCGGAAAAGAGGCGCAAGAGTGCCTCCGCCGCCTGACCCGAACGCCGTCTTTCTAAACATTCCTTTCGACGCAGAATTTCGCAGCCTTTATATCGCTTATATCGTAGGGCTCATCCAGCTCGGCATGGTTCCGCACCTTGCCTCGGAGATTGCCGGCGGCGAACGCAGATTGAACCGGATATTCCAGCTCATTCAAGGTTGCCGGTATTCCATCCACGATCTCTCGAGGATTGAAGTGAGCGGTGCTCCAGTCGCAGTGCCGCGGTTCAACATGCCTTTGGAACTCGGCATGACCATCACCTGGAGCACGCTCAATCCTGACGTTCACACTTGGTTTGTATGGGAGTCGGAGCCGCATCGGCTGCAGAGATCGATGAGCGATCTGAACGGAACCGATGTCTGCATCCATCACGGCACGCCCGAAGGAGCGCTCAGCGGCCTCCGCGACAGTTTTCGACGAGACGATCCGCCCACCGTGCCCCAAATGCTCAAAGTCTATCGGCTTGTGAATGGCGCGCTTCATTCGGTTTTCGAGAAGAACGGCACGCGTGATCCATACGCAAGAAGCATCTTTCTCGATTTGTGCTCGATCTCGGTAAGCCTCAGGAAATCATGATCCCAACTATTGGCGTCTTTGACTCGGGCTTCGGCGGTCTCACGGTGCTGCGTGCGCTGATTGCGCGGCTGCCGCATGCGCAGTTCGCGTTTATTGGCGACACGGCCCGCCTGCCCTACGGCTCGAAATCGCGGCGCACCATCGCGCGCTACGCGGTTGAGAGCACGCAATTCTTGACACGCGAGCAGAAGGCCGAGTTCCTGGTGATCGCCTGCAATACGGCCAGTGCCCTGGCCCTCGACGCGATTGAGGCGGCGGTGCCCGTCCCGGTGCTCGGCGTAATCGAGCCGGGTGCAGCAACGGCCCGGGCCACCTCTCAGACGGGCGATGTACTGGTGATTGCCACCGATGCCACGGTGCGGAGCCATGCCTACGCCGCCGCATGCAAGGCCCTCGGTTTGCGCGCGCTGGAGAAGGCCTGCCCGCTGCTCGTCCCCCTGGTTGAAGAGGGATGGACCGAGCACCCCGTGACGAAGCAAGTGATTCAGGTGTATCTCGACGAGCTTTTGAGCGACGCAAAGGCAGCCGGCATGAATCCCGACACGCTGGTGCTTGGCTGCACCCATTACCCCCTTTTGAGACCCCTGATTGAACGCGCCGTTCCGGCGGGGATGCGAGTGATTGACTCGGCCGAATCGGCGGCAGACGCCGCGGTACGCATGATCCAGAAGCAGGACGGGAAACAGGGCGAGAATCACGGCGGGCTGGCCGGCGCGGAAGAGGCCGCCGACACGGGTTCTTCGACCGCGATCCGCTGTTTCGCCACCGATTCTGTGGAAAAATTCGAGCGCCTCGGCTCGCGCTTTCTGGGCCAGCCGGTCGGGAAGGTCGAACTGGTCGATTTGGGGGGCTGAACGCCGGGGGCCAAGGCCGGGTCGCCAGGCCCGTCCCGGCCAAACTCCGGCTGGTATTCTAAAGGTTGCCCGCAACTTCTCCGCACGTCCCGCGGACCACCGAGGAACAAGATAAGCATGATCGATTTGTCAGGTAAGACAGCTGTGGTTTTTGGGCTGGCGAACAAGCGCTCCATTGCATGGGGCATCGCCCAAAAGCTGCACGCCGCCGGCGCCACGCTGGCCATCTGTTATCAGAACGAACGCATGAAGCTGGAAGCCGAAGACCTGATCAAGGAGCTACCCGGCGCCAGCGGCTTCCAGTGCGATGTCTCCGTCGATAGCGAGATCGACACACTCTTTGCGGCGCTCAAGGAGAAATACGGCAAGCTGGACGTGCTGGTACACGCCGTGGCCTATGCCCCGGCCACCGAGCTGCGCGGCGAGTTCATCAACACCAGCCGCGACGGCTTCAGGGTTGCGCTCGATGTGAGCGTCTATTCGCTGATCGCGGTAAGCCGCGGCGCGGTGCCGCTGATGACAGGCGGCGGCAGCATCATGACGCTGAGCTATTACGCTGCAGAAAAGGTCGTTCCCAACTACAACGTGATGGCAGTGGCCAAGGCCGCGCTCGAATCCACGATTCGCTATCTCGCCTGGAATCTCGGACCCAAAAACATTCGCGCCAACGCCATCTCTGCCGGGCCCATCAAGACGCTGGCGGCGCGCGGTGTGGGCGACCTGGCCGAAATGATGAAGACGCACGCCGATCGCGCTCCGCTGCATCGCAATGTCGACCAGTTGGAAGTGGGCGGACTCGCGCTGTTCCTGGCCAGCGATCTCTCGACCGCCATCACGGGCGAGACAATCTACGTCGACTGCGGCTATAACATCATGGGCTTCTGATTCGCGAGCGCGACCCAGCGCCCTCGAATTGCTTATTGCTGATCGAGCTTCGCCGGCCGGTACGGCGGCCGCTTTGCAGGGCGAGGCTCGACGCCCACTGCCACCGGCTCCACAACACCCGCAGCCTGTGCGCCACTCGATCGCACCCCGACAACGACCGGCTGAGAATTTGCCGCGCTTCCCATGCTCGATTCGGTCGAGGCGACACCCACCACAACAGGCTGGGCAGCGGCCGCGCCGTTCTCCTCTACCGACGAGATGCCGACAACGACCGGTTTGTCCTGCAGGCTCTTCGATTCTCCGGATGCAATGCCGATGACCACGGGAGAGAGGTTCCGCTGCGGCATCGCTGTTGCGCCTTCCGCGCGAAAGACGCGTGTTTCCTTCTGATTTCCATTCAGGATGACTGCGGTAAGCGGCGGAGGCGTTGCTGCCCGATGCCGACGCCGATGCCGGACGCGCCGGGAGAGGTGCCTGTGTTTGTGCTGCGAGATGGCGGCTTTCGGCTGCGCGTTTTCGTTCCGCAGCGTGATCACGCGCCGCGAGGTTCCGTTGATGACCTCGACGGTTGTGGCGTCGTCCGTTTTGGGTTGTGCCGAGATGGCCGCGTGCTTGTGCCGCACGGGAGCGGCCGTGGCCCACGCTGCTGCGACGAGAAGGCTCCCTGCAAGCAAGACTGCCTTGCGTCCATGTGCATGGGAAAACCGCATTGCTCTGTACCCCGTGCGCCAAAGTATACCGAGCGCCGGATGGAGCGTCCAGAAAACTGCGGGGTCGCAGATGCACTTCGGTGACGTATGCAGGGCGGCTCAATTTAATCTTCAGAACCACCACATTGGCGCGTTTGGTCTTGCCTCAGATGGATGGCGCGAAGCGCGATCAGCCCCACCGCAGGTGGCGAAGGTGGCGGTTAGTCTTTGAGGGTTACGGTGATTTTGCGGGCATCGCCGCCGGCCGAGGAGATGGTGATTTCGCCAGTAGCTTTCTTCCGAATGCTCTTGAACTTATCGCCCCACTCGACGAGCACGAGCGCGTCGGGAGTCAGTAGTTCATCAAGGCCGAGGGTTTCGAGTTGCCGTTCGCCTTCGAGGCGGTAGACATCGATATGGTGCAGCTTGACAGGTTTGCCGTCCAGGGAGCCATCGTACTCGTGCAGCAGCGTGAAGGTCGGGCTGGTCACTTCATCGGGCTCGGCCGCGTCGAGGGCCTGCGCAATGCCTTTCACCAGAGTAGTTTTCCCGGTGCCAAGATCACCGCGCAGCAGCAGTAGCTGCGGCGGCTTCAGAAGGCGCGCCAGCTTGCGTCCCACGTCGATTGTGTCGGCGCCGCTCTGCGTCGTGAACTCGTGGATCTTGCCTTCGGCGGTGGGTGCGGCGCTCGTCATTGCTTCATCCTTTATGGCTTAAGTCCTGCAGCGAGATGCCCGCGTCCCGTCTGTGTGCTGCTGCATTGAACCAAAATACTCTTTGTGCGTGTTGAGCGAAGCGTCATCCGTCACTGCTCATTCTACGGTCGTGCGCTGCGGGCAATGCCCCTGCAACCAAACATAACCGTTGGGATACCGGGAGCGAAAGCGAAAAGCCTGAGAAAATTCGCGCAACGTGTCCGTGGCCAGCAGCGTATGCTCGTCCATCGTGCGCACGGCGAGGTCGGCAGCCAGGCCATGCATATAGACGCCGGCTTCAATGGCGCTCGCCGGTTCACCGCTATATTGTGCGAGCAGGCCCGCAAGGATGCCGGTTAACAGATCACCGCTGCCACCTTTGGCCATCGCCGGATTGCCGGTGGTGTTGACCGCTACCGTTCCGTCAGGATGCGCGACAAGCGTGCGCGCGCCCTTCAACACCAGTGTCACCGCGTGTTGAACGGCGAAGCTGCGCGCTGCCTCAAGGCGATCGGCCTGAATCGCGGCAACACTTGTGCCGACGAGGCGAGCCATTTCGCCGGGATGCGGCGTAAGCACCAGGGTGCGCCCCGCCTTACCTGACTTCGTCAGCTTTGCCAGCACATCTGGATTCGCGGCGAGGACATTGAGCGCATCGGCGTCGATCACGGCGGGCAGTTTCGATTCGGCGACAAGCGTGCTCAGCAGCTTCACCACGCCTGTGCCCTGGCCGAGTCCCGGCCCCACGGCGAGCACGGATTTCTTTTCCGTAAGGGATTCAACCAACTCGGGCGTGAGCCCCTTCGAAGTGAGCTGTCCCGAAGTGTTGGCGGGCAGCGGCCAGGTCATCAGCTCCGGCGCGAAGCAGGAGACTTGCGCTAACACGGGCGCGGGCACCGCTGCGGTGACAAGCCCCGCACCAATGCGCATCGCGGCGAGCGACGTCATGGCCGGTGCGCCCGATTTGCCGATGGAGCCGCCGATCACCAGCACGTGCCCGTATTTGCCTTTGTTGGAGTCGGCCGCACGCGGCGTCTGCACCAGTGCGTGCGAAGAGCCTGTCCACGTCAGGCGCAGATCGGAGAGTATCGCCTGCTCCGGCGAGCCGATAGGCGCAACAACGACAGGCTGATTCCATCGGCGTGTGAGTTGCGCGAAAACGTGCGCAGGCTTGGGCGCGGTGAAGGTAATCACTGCGTCGGCCGGAAATGCGGGCCCTTCAAACGAGCCGGAAGAAAAATCGGCAGGCCAGCCCGAAGGCAGGTCAATCGCGAGAATGGGCGCAGGACAATCCTTGATCCACTCAAGCGCTGCCAGGGGCATCCCTCGAAGAGGCGGCGTGAATCCCGTGCCGACGACCGCATCGATAATGAGATCGGTTTGCAGCGCGCTTTTGAATTGCGCGAGTTCCGCTTCAGTCTTGACGACGTGAATCATGCCATGCGCGGGGCTGGCGAGTTCGCGCCAGGCGGCCGCTGCATCGCCGGCCATGCCTTCAGGCGAACCCAACAGGATCGTCGTCACCTTCAAGCCGGCGGTGGCCAGCATGCGGGCAGTCATCATGCCGTCGCCGCCATTGTTGCCGCGACCGCACAGCACGGTGATGCGCTGCGCGCCGGGGAACTGCTCGCGGGCGAACGCTGCCACTGCTGTCGATGCAGTTCGCATGAGCCTAAGCGAGGGCACGCCGAAGCGCTCGGTTGTTGCTCGATCGCACGCTTGCATTTCCGCAGCCGAAAGCACACGCATGGCATCTATCGTATAGCGGCACACCCAGCACTTCCCTGCCGGACGAAAACGGCAGCGGCCGCGATTAGGATCAAACGATGGCAATGACACAACCGAACGAGACAGCTACTCCAAATTCGGCCAGGCCGGGCTCTTCTGTCTTCGACCTTGCTGCGCTGGCGGCAAAGTTTCCGCCGACCGCTGAAACAATGCTGCTCGACATGCGGCTCACCGATGAGCCAGCAGCCAGCTCGCGGCTTTTCCGCATATATCGGCCCGTGCCCGCGCACTTCCACAAGACCTGCGACGAGTACCTGCAGGTGATTGCGGGGCGTGGGAAATTCGCGGTGGATGGTGCGGAGCCAGTTGAACTGGGGCCCGGGCAGCTGCTCTTCTTCCGGCGCAACACCGTGCATGCGATTCCCGAAGTGATCGAAGGCCCTCTCGTGGTCTTCAGCGTGGATACGCCGCGCCGCGATCCTACGGATGTGACGTTCGTCGATCCATCCAACGGGACGGCCAAGGATTTCATTCGCACCATTACGGCGTATTGATTCACCCTGTTGAATCAGTGCCCCATCGCGGTCTGCAGCAGCAGCCATCCGTTCAAGCCGGCGATGACGGCTGTCGTGGTCCATGCCAGTGCCTGCATACCGCGGCTGTTGACGAACTCGCCCATCATTTTGCGGCTGCCCGTGAAGATCACCAGCGGAATGACAGCAAAGCTGAGCTGCAGCGACAGAATCACCTGGCTCAGGATGAGCAGCTTTTCTGTTCCGCGCTCGCCGTTGATGGCCACCACGAGGATGGTGGGAATGATGGCGAGTCCTCGCGTGATAAGCCTGCGCAGCCACGGCGAAACCTTGATACGCACGAATCCTTCCATCACCACTTGTCCGGCAAGCGTTCCGGTGATGGATGAGTTTTGCCCCGAGGCCAGCAAGGCCACAGCAAAGAGGGTGCTCGCGAATCCGGCGCCGACCAGCGGGCTGAGCAGCTTGTAGGCCTCTTCGATGGCGGCCACTTCAAAATGGCCGCTGCGATGGAAGACCGCGGCCGCGACGATGAGGATGGCGCCATTGACGAAGAGCGCCAGCGTCAGCGCCAGGGCCGAATCCACATTCGCCAGATGAATGGCTTCGCGCTTGCCCTTCGGCGTGCGCTCGTAGCGGCGGCTCTGCACGATCGAGGAATGCAGATAGAGGTTGTGCGGCATGACCGTCGCCCCAAGAATGCCGATGGCGATGTACAGCATTGCAGGGTCGGTAACGATCGAGGCAGACGGAATCAGGAATCCGCGCAGGATCAGCAGGTGATTGGGGTGGGAGAGAAAGACCTGCACGCCAAACATCACCACGATCGTGCCGATGAGCGCGATGACCAGAGCCTCAATCCAGCGGAATCCAAAGCGCTGCAGCAGCAGAATCAGGAGTACGTCGAGGCCGGTGATGAGCACGCCGTAGAACAGAGGGATGTGAAACAGCAGTTGTAGCGCGATGGCCGAACCGATGACCTCCGCGAGGTCGCAGGCCGCGATCGCAATCTCAGCCAGAATCCAGAGTGCATAACTCGCCTTTCGTCCGTAGCTCTCGTGGCACAGCTGGGCAAGATCGCGTTCCGTGGCGACGCCGAGCTTCAGCGACAGGCTTTGCAGCAGGATCGCCATCAGGTTCGACAACATGATGACGAACAGCAGCGAATAGCCAAAGCGGGAGCCGCCGGCAATGTCGGTGGCCCAGTTGCCTGGGTCCATGTAGCCGACTGAGATCAGAAAGCCAGGGCCGAGAAAGCCAAGCAGACGCCGCCAGTACACCGGCGAGCGTGAAACGTTGACGGTGGAATGCACCTCCGGCAACGAGGGCTCCGCCTGCAACGTTTTAATTTGGGTGTCAGAAGCCATAAAAGGGGGAAGAAACCCGTCCAGCGTCTAGGCCGAGTAATGCCATGGTCATATTAATTATAGTTAATTACTTTCGTTAGGCTTCCTTATCGAATGCGGACAAGGGAGCTCCAGATGGTCAGGTTCAGCGGGCGCCGTCAGCAGTCTCCGGGACGCAGCCAGACAGCATCAGCGGCCGGACGGCCCAGGACGGATTCGCCTGTAGATAACTCAATCAAAACCGTTTGGTCGTAATTCTGCTTCACAACCCTAAGGCAGCGGCTAGGCCCAATGCCCATATGATGCAAAAACAGCAGCAGCTTGGGATCGCGCTCCTGCAGGCTGACAACCGTGTAGCGCTGCCCTTCTTTGGCCTCCGAAAGGGGCACTTCGCCGCGCCGCTTGCGTTGCGCGGGGTTCTCGGGAAGAACCGCGTTTCCGTGGGGACAGGCGCCGCCCTCCCCAAGCTTCTCTCTCAGCTTGGCCTCGAATGCGGGCGATACGGCGTGCTCCAGGCGTTCGGCCTCTTCGTGGATTTCGTACCACTCCATGCCGAATACCTCGCTCAGCATGCGCTCGATCAGATGATGGCGAAGCGCAGTGCGATAGGCGGTTTCGCGGCCGGCGGCGGTCAGGCGGACGATGCCGTCCTCTTGCCCGACTTCGACACAGCCATCGCGCTTGAGCCGTTTCAGCGCCATGGTGACCGCTGGCGGCGACACTTCGAGCCAGTGGGCCAGCGTGGCAGGAATCACCGCGCGCCCTTCGGCGTCGGCCTCAAGGATGGCCTTGAGGTAGTTCTCCTTCGATACGTGAATGGCGTCTTTCATGAATGCAGCGTGGGAACAGTTTAAAGCGTCGGACGGTAGAGCTTCACCGAGTCTCGATCTGGAGCGGCTGCGATATCGCGCACAACAGCTCGCAAACGACACAAATCGGAGATGCCCTCGCACTGCGGGGAACCCTCGACGGGCCAACTTGGCCGGACAGTTGTACTCCGGTACAACCATCGTGCCATCACGCTCACAGCCCCTGTTGCATCAGAATACGTGTGTGGGGCAAACGATGATCGACGACAACCAAGACCCGTATCGCGCCGCTTTTACAGAAGCAACGATGGAACTGAAAGAGCTCTTTGGGAAAATTGAAGAGCTGCACACACGCCGGTCGCGGGTCGAGAGGGTTGTTGAGCTCCTGGGCCGGAAGATCGTCTCCGATCAAGGGGAAAAGCCGCAGAAGGTTCGTCTGAAAACGAAACTTCCGGGCCTTACGGTCGTGACTCGTCTAACGGCGATGAAAACTGCCAAGAAGGCCGGAAAGTAGCTCCCGGCCTTCCTGGCTTATCCGCTACTTTACCCGCACCTTCGGTTCAACTGAGAGACCCGGCCGCAGCAAGTGGTTCGGGTCTTCGTTTTTCAGGTCGGTAAAGTCGATGCGCACCGGCAGACGCTGCACCACCTTCACGTAGTTTCCCGTCGCGTTCTCAGGAGGAAACAAGGACAACACCGATCCGGTTGCGCCGCCGATCTGCGTTACCTTGCCCTTGTAGTCCTTGCCTGTTGCATCCACACGAATCTCCACCGGCTGACCGGCAGACATATGGCGCAGCTGCGTCTCCTTGAAATTTGCCGTGACCCAGATATCTTCCAGCGAAACCAGGGTCAACAGGTTTTGTCCAACGCCGACGTTCTGATTGATCTCCACACTTTTGCGGGTCACGATGCCGTCGGCCGGCGCAACGATCTTGGTGTAGCTGAGATTCAGGCGCGCCTGGTCGAGCTGCGCCTGCGCCTGCTTCACCTGGGCTTCAGCCTGCTTGGCGCGGGCATTCTGCGCTGCCACCTGCTGCGGTCCTGTCTGCGCGTACTTGTATTGCGCCTGCGCCTGTGATTCGCGGTCGCGCGCGACGCGCACACCGTCGCCAGCAGCCTGCTGACTTGCCTTGGCGTCGGCAAGCGCTGCCTTGGCTGCATCGGCCGCAGCCACCGCTGCGTCGAACTGCTGCTTGCTGATCACGTCTTTCTCAACCAGCGGCCGGTACCGCGCCAGATCGGCCTGCGCCTTGACGTTATTGGCATCGGCCTGGGCCACGCGGGCCGTGGCTGCCGCCAATTGCTGCTGCGCCTGCGACACCTGCGCATGCGCTCCGCTGATGTCGAGCGCCGCCGAAGCCAGATTGCTGCCCGTGTTGACTGAAATGATGGGCACGTTGACGCGCGCCGCCGATGCAGCCGCCTCTGCGCTGGCCAGTGCGGCCTCCGCGTTCTCGACTGCCACCTGGTAATCGCGCGGATCGAGCTGTGCGATCTCGTCGCCGGCCTTCACCATCTGGTTCTCATCCACATCGACCTTCACCACTTGTCCGCCGATGCGCGAACTGATCTGAATAAGATGGCCGTTGACTTGAGCGTCATCCGTGTCTTCGCTAAAGGTCGATCGCCACCAGAGGCCTGCCGCCACAACTACGAGCAGCAAAACCACAATGACGATGATGCCCCTGCGCCGCGATTGCGGTTGCACGGTCTCAGTGCTCTCCTCTGTTTCGCGCCGGACTGTTGTCGTAGTTTCCGCCACGCTACTTTCCTCCCAAATAACTCTTGTAGTTCTGGCCTGCACCAAGCGCGCGCGCCAGGCTGAGCTTGGCGACGTTGTGCCGGTAGAGGCTGGCTATGTACTGATCGTTGGCCTGGGCCACGGACTGCTCGGCCTGGCTGACTGCCAGGTTGTCGCTGACGCCGTTGGCGTAGCGCTGCTGCGCTTCGCTCAGTGCCTCATTCGCCAGTTCGACGCTGGAGCGCGATACCTCAACCTGCTGCTGCGCCGATGCGATGTCGAGCAAGGCGTCGCGGACATCCGCATCCACCTGCGCCTTTTTGTCGCTCAACTGCGCCTGCTGCGTATCGAGCTGCGACTGCGCCACCTGCGCTTCGCCGCGCAATCCAAACTCGCGAAATAACGGAGCGCTCACCGTTCCCTGCGCATTGCCGGTTCCGTGGGAGTGGCGCACATTCACGCCAATATCTCCATAATCCCCGCTGAAAACAACCTTGGGCAGCCGCTCGTCGGTCACCGCTTTGCGCTGGTCTTCTGAGACTTTCGTCTGCTCCAGCATCGCAGCCAGATCCTTACGGTTGGCGTGCGCTTCGCGGATGGCTGCGTTCACGTCAATCTGATCGAAAGCGGCATAGGGCGCGGTATCGACCACGTGAAACTGTTGTGCCAGGGGCAACCCGATCACGCGCGCAAGACTGAGCTTGTCTTTCTCCAGGCCGTTCTGCGCCACGATCAGCTGCTGCTCCAGCGTCTGGTAGTCCACGCGCGCCCGCAGTTCGTCGAGCAGGGGCGCGGTTCCCGCCTGGTGATTGGCCTCGGCCTGGTTCAGCGAGATCTTCGATGTAGCAACCTGGGCTTGCACGCTGCTGACCCGCGTCTTGTCGGCCAGAACCAGAAGGTAGGCGTTGCCCACGGTCAGCATCACGAGCTCGCGCGCGTCGTCCGCAGACAATTGCGCCGCCGTGAACCCATGGCGCGCCGCAAGATAGTTGCGCAGCGACGGCACGTCCACAAGAGACCACGTCAGGGAGGCGCGAAGATCGGTATAGCCGAAGGGCCCGATGATGGTGGGAAAGCCCGGAATGCGCAGGCCTTGTGCGGCCAGATCCACCTGCATCACACTTTCCTGCGCCTTGAAGTCAACCTCGGGCAGCAGATTCTGCAACTGGCTCAGCCGCTGGCCGCGCGCCGCAGCCATCTGGGTTCCGTTGAGAATGATGCCGAGATTGTTCTTGAGACCACGCTGCATGGCCTCGTCCAGGGTGAGCGCGAGCGGCTGATCCGAGACATCGCCTTGCACGACGCTGCCTTGAAAACTTTGCGCGGTTGGCCCGGAAGACTGGCCGAGCGCCTGCGTGGGAAGTGCCTGTGCCCGCGCGTAGGTCGCGGTGACACCCAGCGCAATCAACACGGAGGCACAGAGTAATCCCGAATTCTTTCCTGAATTGTGTGCGGGCATCTTACCGATCGCTTCGACTTTGCCGCAGAGAGCGCTCACCTGAAAAGAGCTTCTGCCTGAAATTGTGTGCAGGTAATGGATGCCCGAGGTGAGCATCCGGCTTCTTAAATCTAGTGTATCGAACAAAGGGCCATACTTGCGGCCTGTTGCCACACGTCGCGATCGAAAGCCAGCCACTGCCGACCCTGAGCGAGGGCTACGAGGTTTAATTGACTGAAAAGCGATTTTTAGTTATCGCGCACTTGTGGCGTGGATCACTTGCGACGCCAGCGAGCACAGCGCCTGGCGAAAGACTTCCCGGACATCTGCAGCGTTCCAGGCTGAAGCCGACGGGCCGCCGTGCGCGCCTAGCAGGTCGGAAACTTCGGGTGAAGTGAAGCCGGCCACGGCGCGCAGAACGAAGACTACGCGAAACCCCGCCGGCAAGCTCCCCAGCCACATCCGGATCCGGTCTTTTTCGGGACCGCTCATCAACTTGGTCAGCTCGTCGGTCGAAATCCCGCCCGCGTCGAGATCGTCGTCCTGTATGCAGGTCGTCGTCGGCGCCAGATCTGCGGGCGCCGCGAGGGAGCCAGGTGCGCGCTGGGCGAGCAGTTCCAGCGCCGCTCGGGACAAAGCCAGCCGGCTGCTCTTGCGTGCCTGAACCGCGTCGTCGCATCCCGACAGCTCAGCCGTTTCCACCGCTGTCTCAACGAGCCGGATGCTGTCTTCGCCTTCACCCACCAGCATTGAAGCCATGTTGTATAGCCCCGCTGCGATCAGCACAAACAACTCTTCGTTGCCGCCCAAAGACTCTTGCACGGTTGTCTCATCTTTTGGCTGGCCGTCAAGCATGCCGAGAACGCGGTCCGCCAAAGCAGCGGCGCCAGCGGGTAGAGGCTGAGGGGGAATCAGGCTTTCTGTGACAGAAAAAATTTCCTGGGACATCGGGAGGCTCCTCTCGTTGGGGGGGTAGGGCGCTTCAAGTGGTCCATCTCTATCCTCAACCCGACGCGGTGTGCGGGTCAATCATCGAATCATCGGATCGTCCAATCATTGGACCATTGGACCAGAGCCGCAGCTTAGGGTTTGAAGGCTCCGCGTATTTCTGAACAGGTCTGAGTGCGGCCGATCCAGTCCCCTAAAATCCGTTCCCCCAATCTGCTACAGTGCAGGGCTATGGAAATAGACTCACTATTCCGCCCTGCGCAGATGTTTTCCGCCGCTTTATTTCTAGTCCTTCCGCTCGCCTCTGTTCCTCCGGTCCTGGCTCAAGCCACACCCGCCGTGCCGGATTGGGCGCTCCCGGGCTCGGCAACCCACAAACAGGTTCCGCCGCCCGCCGATTTCCACCGGCCCACCACCACCATCAATGCCCCCATCGGCATCTTCGATGGGCAGTCGGATGTAGGGTCCGCGGTAGTTCCGGGGAGCGCCTCCTACGATGCGGCCACCGGGGCCTATGCCATCCGTTCGGCTGGATACAACATCTGGTACACGCGCGATGAGTTTCACTTCCTCTGGAAGAAAATGTCGGGCGACGTTTCGCTGGCGGCCGACGCCACCTTTCCTGTCGCCGACGGGTACGGAGACCGCAAGGTCGTACTCATCCTGCGCCAGTCGCTCGAAGACAACGCCAAAGAAGCAATGCTAGGCGAACACGGCACGGGCATGATTCACCTGGCGCAGCGACCTGAAACCGGAGCCATGATCACCGACATGCAATATCGGTTTGGCGGCGGCATCAATGGCATCCTCGCCAAACGAATTGGAATCGAAAAGCGTGGCGACTCAGTAGCGATTTTCGTCAGCCTGAAGGGTGAGCCCATGCACCAGTTCGGCCCTCCGATCGCAATTCATTTTGACGAGCCGTTTTATGTCGGCATCGGCTTTTGCTCGCACCAGCCGGCAACCGTCGATACGGGCGTCCTGAGCAACGTGATCATGGAGAACGCAGCCGGCAAGATCCGCTGAACTGCCGGAAGGTATCCCCGCGGCAGCCGAAAGCATTGTTTTTGCGGATTGTTAACACATTGTTGGTATTCGTCCTGTATCTGTTCCAAGACGACGCTCGTTTTCAGGGCCGGGCAGCGCGCACTGCCCGACTTACCTGAAACGCGATAGACTTGCCAACACAGCGCAGTGGATTGACCCCGATGGCTCGCACAGCACCAAAACAGAAGATGTTCAACGGCCGCGATTTCTCCTGGATGCAGTTCAACCGGCGCGTCCTTGAAGAGGCCGAAGATCCCACCAATCCCATCCTGGAGCGGGTCAAGTTTCTGGCCATCACCGGCTCGAATCTCGACGAATACGTTGAAATCCGCCAGGCCGGCCTCATGCAGCGGATTGAAGACGGCTACCGCGAACAGGGATATGACGGCCTGCGCCCCGATGAATCCCTCGCCCAGCTCACCGCCGAGATCCACAGTTTTGTCGAGGCTCAATACCGCTGCTGGAACGAGCATCTGCTGCCCGAACTGAGTAAGCAAGGCGTCCGGCTGCTGGAGTGGGATGAGCTGACCGAAGAGGCCCGCACCTTTGCGCAGGGATATTTTCAGCGCGAAGTGGACCCCCTTCTGACCCCGATCGCCATCGATCCCGCGCACCCGTTTCCGCGCGTACTGAATAAGGCGCTTTGCCTCGCACTGCTGCTCCGCCGTAAGCGCAAGAGCTCCGCTCCCCAGGTGCTTGGCGTGGTAACTGTGCCCCGTGCCCTGCCGCGTTTCGTCCGCCTGCCTGGAGCGGAGGGCGCGTACGACTATCTCCTGCTCCAGGACCTGATTGCCCAGAATCTTGCCGGAATGTATCGCGGCTATGAAGTCATTGCGCGCACCGCGTTCCGCGTTACCCGCAACTCCAACCTCTACTTTGAGGAAGAAGAAGCGCGCTCCCTGCTCGAGACGATCCGCGTGGAACTGCACAACCGCCGCAAAGGCGATGCGGTGCGGCTCGAGATTGAAACCGGCGCCGATCCGGAGATTGCCGAACGCCTGCGCGTCAACTTTGAACTCGATGAGGATCAGGTGTTTCGCGGCGATGGTCCGGTCAACTTGTCGCGCCTCATGTTCTTCTACGGCGACGTGCAGCGCGCGGATCTAAAGTTTCCTCCCTTTACGCCCAAGCCGCTGCACTTGAGCCGTAAGTCCACCAACATCTTCGACGAGCTGCGCCATCACGACATCCTGCTTCATCACCCGTACGACTCGTACGACCCGGTGGTGGAGTTTATTGAGGCGGGCGCGCTCGATCCTGCCGTCGTGACGATGAAGCAGACGCTGTATCGCACCAGCGAAGACTCGCCCATGTTCAAGGCGCTGATTGAGGCGGCTGCCACCAAGGAGGCGACTCTGGTCGTCGAGCTGATGGCGCGCTTTGACGAGGCGTCGAACATCCGCTGGGCGCGCAACATGGAAGATGCCGGCGTGCAGGTGTTTCACGGCGTGGTGGGCCTCAAAACCCACTGCAAGCTGGCCATGCTCGTGCGGCGCGATGAGGATGGCGTGACGCGCCGCTACTGCCATCTCGGCACCGGCAACTACAACCCGGTAACGGCCCGCTTCTACACCGATCTGAGTTTGCTCACGTGCGATCCGCAGATCACCGAGCGGGTACACATGGTCTTCAACTACCTCACTGCCCATGCAGAGATCGACGACTATCGCCCGCTGCTGGTAGCGCCGCTCACCATGGCGGAAAGCTTCCTTGGCCTCATTCGCCGCGAAACCGACCATGCGCGCGCGGGCAGGCCGGCGCACATCGTGGGCAAGATGAATGCGTTGCTCGAGCCCAGCGTGATTGACGCGCTGTACCAGGCCTCGCAGGCGGGAGTTGAGGTCGACCTCATCATCCGCGGCCTTTGCATCCTGCGCCCCGGCGTGAAGGGTCTCTCGGATCGGATTCGCGTGCGCTCGATCGTCGGCCGCTTCCTCGAGCACTCGCGCATTTTCCATTTCGCCAATGGTGGCGACGACGAAATCTACCTGGGCTCGGCCGACTGGATGCCGCGCAATTTATTTGAACGCTGCGAAGTCGTGTTCCCCGTGCGCGATGAAGCGGTCCGCGCGCGCATCCACGACGAGATTCTCCGTGCATATCTCGCAGACACGGTGAAGGCGCGCATTCAGCAACCGGACGGCATCTACATCCGCGCTTCAAAGCTCGATAAGGACGCGCCCGTCTTCTCAAGCCAGCAGTTCCTCATGCAGCTTGCCGAAGGCAAAGCGGATGTCACAGCGCTTCCGGAACTAAGTTCGAAGGCCAAGCCCGTCGACGCTCCTCCGCGAAAGAAATCGCCCGGCAAACGCGCCGCAGCCGCCGACTAACCCTGACCTCTGGTCTTGTCCCCGGACCCGTGCAGGTCATACTGACCGAAGCTGGCTGACCGAAGTTGGCGCGCATTGAACACTCATCCCTGACCTCGGGAGTGTCATCCTGAGCGGAGCGCGTTTGGGGCCCCGGAAACGCGACAGCGTTTTCGCAGGTAAGCGGAGAGAAGGATCTGCTTCCCTCATCGGCCCTTCATGAAGTCCTTCCCTGATCCCTGATCCCTGACACCTGTCCCTTGATCCCTGACACCTGATCCCTGAAAACTGACGAGTGAGGAACAGGCCCCCGCACAAGCAGAAGCCTGTTCCCTTCCCGTGCGTTTTACACCGCAACCGATGCGGTGGGGTTGGTGGCATGCGCGATCTCTGTCAACAGGCGATCGGCATGTTTCTCTTCTTCCAGCGTTTGCTGCAAGACGGCCGCATGCTCGGGCATTCCAAGCTGCTCTGCCCAATCGCGCGCGCTGCCATACGACGCGATCTCGTAGTGCTCCACCTTCTGCGCCGTTGCAATCAACCCGGCGTCGCGAACTGCGCCCGGATCCGATTCCTTGGTGATGTTTTCACCCGATCCTACAATCGCGGATAGGATCGAGTCCTTCTTGTCGTCCACATCATTGGTGAAGTCTGCAAGCAGACGCTCCAGGCGTGTCACGTGCGTCTGGGTTTCTTGCAGATGCGCCTGAAAGGCCTGCTTCAGTTGACGATCGACAGCATGATCGATCATCTTCGGCAATCCCTTTACAATCTGGTTCTCTGCGGAGAGCAGGTAGCGCAGCTGCGCCATGTACAGTTCCTGCAGGTTCGGAAAATCGTTCGGTGTGATCATTCCCATAGCAATCCCTCGGGTCCAATTTGGCGTCCGTTCGTTCCTCCTGTTGGAGGGAGGTGCGCGCCGCAGTGTTGCCCGCACTCTTGAGTTCCTGTGTGCGCCGGATGGGAACGCAGTCAACTTGATCGAGGGAATTGTTTTGTTGAAGTCGAGTTGTTTTGCAGATTATTTCCCGCGATGTGCCAGACTCGAAAGTTGAAGGGTGAAGAAGGAACATTGCAGGCCCGAAGGAGCCTTACCCCTCCCCCCTTCTTTATTTGCGGTTTTCCACCGCAGATTTGCAGAACATTTGCATTGTTTGTGATCCGTCCGCAAAAGCACTTCTGGCAGTCCGTTTCGAGGAGCAGCCCATGGCACAGCAAACCCAGCAGGTCTTTTCCGGCATCACGCTCAATCACTATGCCAAGCTCACAGAGAAAGCGCGCGCCAACGGAATCGCGATGAATGGCAACAGTGGCAGTGCTTCGAAATACGGCGTCGAACTTGAATGGATTTATGAACCTGAGGTGCAGCAACTCACCGTAAAATGCCTGCGCACTCCGCTGTTTGTACCGGCGGCAGCTGTGTACGGCCAACTGCGAGAGATGGTGGAGCAAAGTAGAGCAGAGGCCTGAAGAAGCCGTGACCCATCCATTCAGCGGAAAGTGTCAGCGGGAAGAGCGCCGACGCGACCAGACCGCGAATCCACAACGGTGAATCTAAAATAGAAGTGGAATGCCGCTTCCCCTGGCAGATGCACCCGCACAAATCGACCGATCTGCTCCAAGTCCGTTGGTCCGAACATCGCTGGAAATACCCGCGATTGAGCCACGAGTGCTCGAGCTGCGAGTATTTGAGCTTCCGGCACTTCTCCGCCTGGCCCATCTTTCGAGCCTCGATGCCCCGGCCGTCGCGGTCGTCTGGTCGCTCTGCTTTGCCTCGGCCGCACGGATACAACTTCCTGCCTGGGTTCCACTTCTGCTCGGTCTTGGCACATGGAGTGTCTACGTGGCAGATCGCCTCCTTGACGCACACCGGGCGTTGGCGGCAGGCTACGCGGGAGATCTGCGCGAGCGGCACTTCTTCCATTGGCGGCATCGCCGGTTGCTGATTCCCCTGGCGTTTTTAGCGGGCGCGCTGGCCGCGGCCATCATCTTTTCCCAGATGCCCCCTGCTTTTCGGGCGCGCAACGCCGTGCTCGCAGTCGCGGCGCTCTTCTATTTCTCGGGCGTGCACCTGCCCGACTCACTGCGAAGGATTCCGGCGTCAAATCGTCTGCCTGCCTTCCGCGTGCCGTTCTTTCAATCGAAAGAGCTCCTTGTCGGTGTCCTCTTCACTGCGGGCTGCGCTGCGCCTACGTTCATGCGGCTGCAAAAAATTTCCGCCGCATCGCTCGTGTCTCTGCTTTTCCTCATCGCGTATTTTGCCTGCCTGGCATGGCTCAACTGCGCAGCCATCGACTGCTGGGAAGCGGGGCGTGCCTCGCACGTCGTTATACGCGCAATACCGCTGGCCTGCGTCGGCGCTCTTGCCGGGCTCGTCTGCGCGGTGGCTCACCTGCAAGTCGTTCCGGCGCTCGCGGCGGGCGCTGCCAGTGCTCTGCTGTTAGGCGTTCTCGATCGCACGCGCCACAGGCTTACGCCGCTCGGCCTGCGCTGCGCCGCCGACATTGTTCTGCTCACGCCGCTGCTGTGCCTGCTGCGATGAAACCGCCGCCCAACTTCGATCGCCTCGCTCGCGTGTATCGCTGGATGGAACTCGTCACATGCGGCCCATTGCTGCAAAGGTGCCGGCTCCACTTTCTCAAAGACTTCTGCGACTGCCGCACCGCGCTTGTTCTCGGCGATGGAGATGGAAGATTTACGGCTGCGCTTCTTCAAGCGCGTCCAGCAATTCATGTGGACGCGGTCGACGCCAGCCCGGCAATGCTCGACGCCCTGTTGCGCCGCGCCGGCCCGCACCGAAAACGCGTACACACCCAATTGGCCGACATTCGCTGCTGGTCGCCCCAAGGACACGGCTACGACCTGATCGCAACTCACTTCTTTCTCGACTGCCTGACCACAGATGAGGTCGCGTCGCTCGCCAAACGCCTTCGCACGTGTGCGACGGACAAAACGCTGTGGGTCGTCTCCGAATTCGCCGTCCCGCAGGGGATTTTCGGTCGAATCGTTGCGCGACCCATTGTGGCGGCGCTCTACCGGGCTTTTGGCCTGCTTACAGCGCTAGCGATGCGCAGACTGCCGGATTATCAAACCGCCTTGTCGCAGAGCGGGTTCACCCTGCAGCGGCGAAAGCCCTCAGCCAGAGGCTTGCTGCTCAGCGAGATTTGGGGCGCAGAACCGGCGAAACCGGGCTTCGAGACGGAAAAATGAGACTGGTCGGCTCCCAACCAGGGCTTCCAGCCAATTGTTACAGTCGTGTTAAAATCGAGTTTCAACAGTAAAGCGGCAGATCGAGCCGCGATGGATTGAAGTCCCTCATGAACCTATATTTAATGCGCCATGCCGATGCCGGAGTTCCCCGCGATAACCCGAAGCTTGATGCCAAGCGTGGGCTGATCAAAGAAGGCAAAGAGCAGTGCATGCTAATGGCGCGCATGCTCGGCACCCTCAAAGTGCAGGTAGACGTAATCGTCTCGAGTCCTCTGAAACGCGCGCAGCAAACCGCCCAGTTTGTGGGGACCGAGTTGGGATACGAGGCAAAGGTCGAGGTCAGCTCGGCGCTGGCTCCTGAAGCCGATTATGCAGCCTTTCAGAAACTGATTGCGAAGTATGCCGACCGCGAGGGCGTGCTGATGGTGGGGCACAATCCCAACCTCTTCAAGTTTCTCGGCAGAATCATCACCGGCAACGGAACCGCGGGCATCCGCATGCGCAAGGGCTCGGTGGCCCGCATTCGTATGGACCGCCATCCTCCGCTGCTGCAGTGGCTCATCGATCCGCGCATGGCGCGCTGGATCTATGCCAGCGTTACGAAGAGTTCGCGCCCAAAAACCTCGCGAAAGTAATCCGCCTCTTTGCGCAAGGACCACAGCTCAAGTTCCGCGCCGGTTCGGCCCGGCTTCACCTCAAGATAAACACGCTTGGGATAGACGCGTGCCGAAAAGCGAAGCACGTCGCTGGCCCTATCCTGATTGAGCGCCACGGCGAGCCGCAGCAGCAGCACGGCTCTCTGTACATGCTTGTGCTCCGCAGCCGGAATGTTGCGCACCGCGCGATCGCCGGGTTGAGGCCGGCTCTTGCCAAGGTAGCGTGCTAGCGCCGAAACCACGGTTCGTTGCCCCTGCGTGTAGCCATTCATCTCAGAGCTGGAAATGATGTACTGCGCGTGACGATGGTGTCCCTGGTGATTGATGAATTTGCCCGTGTCGCGCAGCACAGCCGCGGCACTGAGCCAGCCTTCGTATTCCTCAGGCAGCTCATGGAGCGGCTTGAGTTCGCGAAAAAGCTGCTGCGTATGCACACGCACCGGCTCCGCCGTGCGAGGATCGACGCCATAGCGCTTCGCGGTAGCAAGTACGCTGAGCCAGCGCTCGTGCTCCAGTTCGCGATGAACCGCGGCGCGTGCGTCCTGCTCGGCGAGCATCTGCGCAAGAATTCCATCGCGCAGGCCAAGTGGCGAATAGCGAAAGCCCTTCAGGCTGTAGCTCTCCAGCAAATCGGCAATCACCTGTGCACCGGCCACAATAATTTCAGCGCGCCGCGGCCCGATGCCCGGCACGGACTCCCGCTCAGGCAGCGACATACGCGAAAGCTTGGCAGCGAGTTTACGCACCGAGGCAGTGGGTACAAATCCAGTCAAATCTGGAGAAGAAGACGCCCGCCGGCCTGATCCGCGCATTCGCTTGGACGATTTGCCTGCGGCGACTGCTTCGGCGAGCGCGGCTGCGGTGCCTGAAGTGGCGATTACGAGCGAAAGTTTGCCGGTTTGAATCCTGCGATGCGTTCTCCGCAGTTCGCGGGCGATAAGCTGACGCATCTGCCGGATTCCTTCGGGCGCCGGTGGATCTTCCTGCAGGAATTCTTCCGTGAGTCGAACCGCGCCCAGGGGCATGCTCACGGTGTCCTTGATGCGCTTCTGCTCAGAGAGGGTGATCTCGCAGCTGCCTCCGCCGAGGTCCACCAGCAGGACGCGGCCACCTACGCCGGCCTCATTGTGCATCAGACCGCGATGGATGAGGCGGCCTTCTTCCAGCCCGGAGATGATCTCGAGATTCCAGCCCGTCTCCGCCTTGACCCAGGCTTGAAATGCTGGAGCGTTACGGGCATCGCGCATGGCCGATGTAGCCACCAGGCGCACCTGATCTACACCGTAGGACTGCGTCGCGCGCTGGAATCGTTTGAGAGCGCGTAAGGTCGCGGCCATGGCGTCCGGCGAAACGAGGCCGGAATCGAAGACGCTTGAGCCAAGGCGCGTCACTTCACGATCTTCGTGCAGCGTCTTCAGTCGATGGGCAACGATCTTCGCGATTTTCAGGCGGCAGGAATTGGAACCAACATCGATGGCGGCAAACGTGGGCATAGAGGAAATCGCGCTGTCTCCGGAGAGAAAACTTGTTCTGCGGTCAAGATACACGACCGGACCTGAAGTCAGCGCCACGCCAGCGTTAAAGGTAGGTGTCTCCGGTACGGGCTCCAGCACCGGATTGCATGGTGAGCGGCCAGCGCATTATTGCGCAGCAGAAGCGGCTGCCGGGCGACTGTGGCTTTGGAACCAGCCGAGAACGCGCGTTTCGTATTCCGCGGGAGCAGCTGTCGATGCGCCGCAATGGCCGGCTCCCGCGGGTTCCCACAAGACGATTGCCGGGTTGCGCGCCTTCATCAACTCGGAGTGGCGTGGCGGAAGATTCGTGTCGGCCAATCCGTGGATGAGCAGGATAGGAACAAGCGTGTGCGCCACCAAATTCTCTGGCGATGCCGATTCGAGGCTGATGTTGTATCGAAAGCGCGCATAGAGAAGCCCCGTCCAGAGTGCGGGTCGAAGCAGTGTTTTGCCAACCCAGGGACCGGCATTGAACTCCTGTCCCAGCCGGTCGTAGGCGGCTTCCTGAAACGACGCAAAGCCGCTCTCCGCGATGACTGCACAGAAACCCGGCTCAGCCTGGAGAGACTGGAGCAGTTGAGCAGCGCCCATCGAATCGCCGAGCCCGTCGATGCATCCATGAACCGATGCGTGCAACGAGTCATACCAGGCGCGAATATCGGCAGACTCCATCACCCCGTAAGTTGCGATAGCGCCATCGCTGTCTCCGTGCGCGCGTGCGTCGGGCAACAGGACTGTGTAGCCATGGCGCAAAAGCATGTCCGCATTCGACATCATGCTTGCGCGGTTGTCACCTTGGCCGTGCAAGATGATGACCGCATCCCCGTTGGCCTGTTGCGGCCGCACAATCCATCCCCGTAGCAGGGCTCCATCGGGCGCATTCACCGACACGTCGTTGAGTGCCGCGCTGTCGCGGGATGCAACGTCCTGCGCTTCCACAACTTGAGCAGAGGAAACACGGACGCGTTCCGGATGAAGCGCTCCTTCAACCGCGACAATGCCGATTGCGGCCGATAACAGCAGCCACACCACAAAGCAGCTAAACGCGATGCGCGTCAGAACTCGTGTGAGCGTCATGATTTCGTTCCCTGACGTTTTTAAGGATACGCAATCCGGCATTGCCTGGTGCTGTGAAACCGCTGGGCGGTTCTACGTTTTCGCGGATCGTGACTGGTTCTTCGGGGCAAACGGGCTTGCGCCGAGCGACAGGAAGAAAGGGCTGAAGACCCAGCTCCGCGATCGAGCTCTCACACACCTGCAGAGCTTCTTTGAGCGATTCTGCAGCGCGCGTTTGCAGCAGGGCGGCAAGCGCACCGCGGCCGGCAGGCTTCTTCTCTACCGCTTCCTTGGCGACTGCCTTCCAGTCGTGCCACTCGCCGATGGCGTCCTGTATCGCCTTGACTGTCTTAGCAAAGTGCGCGATGCGTGGATCGCTTTCTGGAGCCGATTCGGCTCGATAGCGAAACCCTTTGATCTGCTTGCGAAACTCGTGAAGAGTGCCGGCATCGAGTTTCGGTTGACTTTCAAGCACGCTTTTCAGGTCGGCCAGCATGCGGTGATAGACATCTTCAGAGGAATGTGCGGGCTCTGACGGCAGCAGTGCCTCCAGCTCGACGCCAAGGCGAGTCAGACGACCAAGGCGATGCCGCAGAGCGAGCGCCAGCTTCTTTGCTGCAGCGCGACGATTCCTCTTCAACCGGTTTTCAAGCGGAGCGAGTTGGTGCGCAGCGGCCCGCGCGGAGCCTCGCACCAAGCCAGGATCAGGCACTTCGAGATGAGCACGCAGGCCCGTCAGCTTGATCAGGTACACATCGAGAGAGCGCACGGCGCTGAGCCTGCGCCGCAAACGCTTGGCGCGTTTCTTCCAACGCTTCGCCGCGGCGAGGGCCAAAGACTGGGCAGCTTGATTCTGATTCTGAGCCTCACTCGCGAGGCACGCGTCGATTGTGGCCTGCAGCCGCATGGTCACCACGCGCAGCCCATGGACTCGCTTCCGAGTGGGTATGGCGGCGCAGTCGGCCAGCAATTGGCGCCATGCTCTGAACAAGTGCGCCCTTACCGGTTCGGCCTCCGTTCCAGTTAGCCCTGCGGAATTGCCTGTATTGAGATTCATCGCCCGCTTCGTTCCCTTTCACTCTATTCTGCACCCGAGGCTCGAATGGGTTCCGCGCCCAGAAACTCGGCCCTTCTGTGTTGCCTCGTAAGACTCTTTTGGAGGTGAAACTGCTATCCTGCTTTTGTTAGCGTCTCGTGCTGAGCCAAAGCGTTCAATGGACTTGGCAACCCAGCCTGTCCGGGGCCACGACGCGCCTTTCTACGGCTGTTCCACGCTCGATTGGGATCGCGAGCAATCGACGAACCGCGCGGAGAGAGCCTCCGCAACCTTGACGAAGACAATGGATACGGAACCTTCGACTCAAACCGCCAGCGCTCCCTCTGCCCTGGCTTCGTGGGCGCTGTTGCTCGTCCTCTTCGCTGTGGTCCAATTCGCGGCCTTGTTCTCACCGCCGCTGCTGGACGATGCCGACGCCAATCACGCCGAAGCGGCGCAGCACATGGCCGAAAGCGGCGACTGGGTCACGCTGCAGATCAACGGCATCCGCTATCTGGAGAAGCCGCCTTTACCCTACTGGCTCGATGCGGCACTTTATCGGGTCTTTGGCCAGAACACGTTTGCAACGCATCTGCCCAATTCACTGGCGCTGCTTGGTTGCGCGTGGATTGCGTGGCTCTGGGCTAATCGCGCCTGGGGACGACGAGCCGCTCTCTATGCGGCCCTCGGCATCCTCACGGCGATCGGACCTTTTCTTTACACACGTTTCGCAATTCCCGAAGCGCTGTTGAGTTTTCTGTTGCTGCTGGCGCTGTACTGCTTTCTTACAGGGGCGGAGTCGATTCGGCCGGCGCGGTTCTATGTGATGTGGGCTGCCCTCGCCTTGGCAACACTGACGAAGGGACTGATTGCGCCGGTATTCTTTGCCGCCGCAGCCATCCCACTGCTTCTGCTGAGCGGCCAGTGGCGGCGATGGTTGAAGTACAAGCCCTTTTCGGGATTGCTGCTGTTTCTTGCGATCGCGGCGCCATGGCACATTCTTGCGGGGTTGGCGAACCCAGACCAGGGCCATCCGATCGGCAACCATCCGACCATCGGCAATGTGCACGGCTTCTGGTATTTCTATTTCGTCAACGAGCACTTCCTGCGCTTCCTTGGCCAGAGATTTCCGCACGACTACAACAAGCTTCCGTTTCTTGCGTACTGGCTGCTGCACCTGGTCTGGCTCTTCCCGTGGAGCCTGTTTTTGCCCGCGGTACTGCTGGTGGCGTGGCGAACGCGCGGCTCATGGATGCAGCATCTGCGCCGCGACGCAGGCCAGACTGTGGACTTCTATCTCGACTACGCGGCACGGGAAGATGTAGCCACCTACGTGACGCGCATCAAGTTTCGTGCGCGCACCATCTGGCTGCTCGGACTGTTCTCGGCATTCACGCTTCTGTTCTTCAGCATCTCGACCAATCAGGAGTACTACACATTTCCCGCATGGCCTCCGCTGCTGATCCTCATCGCAGGCGTCGTTGCTTCGATGGAAGAAGGCGCCGGAGAGGGTAAACCTGCTCTGTCGCTTGGATGGCTCAAGGGTGGGCAGATTGTGTTCACGGTAGCCGGCCTGCTTTCCGCAATTGCGCTCGGGTGGGGGCTCTGGGAGTCACGTCATCTTCCGTTTGTGTCCGATATCGGCACCTTGCTGGCGCATCGCGACGTGGGCGGATACACGCTTTCGATGTCGCACCTGTTTGATTTGACCGGGCCCTCCTTTGCGGCTCTGCGGCTGCCCGCATGCATGGCTCTTGTCACTTTGCTCGTGGGGCCGGCGACGGGGTGGTGGCTGCGGCAGAAGCGCAGGCATGTCGCGGCCACAGTGAGCCTGGCGATTACAAGCGCTGTGTTCTTAATTGCGGCTCATATCGCGTTTGCGCGATTCGAGCCAATGCTGAGTTCCAAGCCGCTGGCCGACACAATCTTGCGAGACGGCGCACCGTCGGACTCCTTCATCATCTATGGCGACCAGTCCGATGCGTCTTCGGTGATCTTTTATACGCACAACTATCTGCGTAAGCCGGCCTACATCGTCTTAGAGCGCTGCTCGCCGCATGGAAACGGTTCGTCCTGTTGTGGGGGTCGTGCTATCCCGATGCGCCGAACATCTTTTTGAGCGACGACACGCTGTCGAAGATGTGGGGAACGGGCGACCGCAAATGGCTCTTCGCGCAGGATAGAAACCAGTCGAAAGCGGAGCAGCTTCTTGCCGGGCGGTTGATTCCCGTGCAGTCGATCGCGGACAAGACGTTGTGGACGGACCGGCCGCTGAAGTAGGACCAAGGCGGGCGAACGGCTACTTTGCAGCGCGCATTTTGCCGCCGGGCAGCAATTCAAAAACGCGGCCTCGCCAGAGAATGTGACTGGAGGAGTAGCTGGCAGCCCAAAAACAGAAGCCCATCAGGTCGCGGATCGGATACAGGACCAGCAAGCCGAACCAGCTGCGATCGCCCACAACGGCGCGGCCTACGGCAAGCGAGAGGGCAAGACGCGTCGCGACGGCCCACGCCAGAAGCCTACCCCAAGTCCCGGATGGTGAAGAGCGATGCCGGCGGCGAGCCCGAGCAGGCCGAACGGCATGCTGAAGGTTAGGGCCGTGCCGAAGTGCCCTTTGGGCCGCGAAAAGCGCGTGGACTTCATCCAGCGAACCTGGTGCTTGAGCGAAGAGATGAAGTCCGCATTGATCACCATGTGATCGATGGCGTGGTGGCTTAGGACAACCTCTTCTCCCAGCTTCCAGGTCTCGTTGCCCAGCACAAAGTCGTCGGCACAATAGTCCGCAGTGACGCGAAAGCCGCCCATGCGCTGGATCGTGTCGCGCCGAAACGCCATGGTGGGCCCCAGCGTGAACTGCATGCCTTCCATCAAACGCGCGGCCAGCACCCCGGCCGTCATTTCAACGCTCATGCCAACAGCTTCAAGCCGCGCCCACAAGCCGCCCTCGGCAGCAATGCCGCGATAGGGGCAGGTCATGCCGCCGACTTGGGGATTGGCAAAGGGCAGCGCGATGGCGCGCAGATAGTCGCGCGTAACGCGCACATCGCTGTCGCTGATCACGAGGATGTCGTGCGTAGCCGCAGACTCCATCCGCTCCATCGAAATGACCTTGTCGTTGATGTAGTCGGGCTGGCCACCAGTGGCGAGGAACTGGACTGGAACCTGCGGATACTGCGCCACAACTTGCCGCGCAATGGCAAGGCCGGGATCGTTTTCCGATCGCGCGCAAAAGAGGATTTCGTACGCAGGATAATCCTGCTGAAAAAACGTGGCCAAGTGGGATGCAAGGCCCGGCTCAGCTCCGTGGAGAGGCTTGAGCAGAGTGAGCGGCGGAGTGAACCCAGGCCGTTGTGCAAGTTGCGCGAGGGCAGCTCGTCTTTCGCGCAGATAGCGCGGGACGGCCCAAAGCACGATGCCGGCAAAGACCGTAGACGTGATGAGGCCAAAAACGGCCAGTCCGAAAAGCAGGTAGGGCATGCTGCTCCTAAGGATACGCGGCGGTCGGCGGGTAAGTGAAAGAGCAAGGCCAAGCGTCGAACGTCCTCGCGGCTTTTGTCAATGCGTCGGAGCAAAGGACTGCGTCAGCAGCGCCAGGCCGATGGCCGCGAGAGCCAGATACACGTATTTGGAAAACGCATCAGTCGAAATGCGGCGATTGATCGCCCGCCCGATCAAGACGGCCGGAATGACAGCAGGCAGGCAAAGCAGATAGTCATGCGTCACCTCGCGTGTCCACAGCCCAGCACTGAGATATCCACACATTCCCAGAATGCTGGCGGGTAAGAAATACGCCTGAAGGGTGGCACGAAAATGTTGTGCCGACCAACGTCTTAGAGAGCCATAGATTGCAAGCGGCGGTCCATTCATTCCATACGCTCCGCCAAGGACACCCGCAAAAAAGCCGCAGGCCAGCAACACGCTCCGTCGGTCGCGGTCCATCTGGAAGCGCGCCCGGCCGGCGAGACAGAAGATTGCGAAGAGCAGGATCAGGCTGCCTAACCCGGCCTTGATGAGATGCTCTGACCCGTAGATGAGCAGAAGAAGCCCGAGAGGCATGCCGAACAACGTCGAGAGCACCAGCCATCCTGTGCTGCGCAGGTGGATGTGGCGCCAGTCTTGCGCAACCACGATAGCCGCAATCGTGATGGACACCAGGACTGCCAGCGGCGCTGCCACGCGCACCGAAACACAGAATGCCAGAAGTGGGACGGCGATCAGAGCTTCGCCAAACCCGAACGCAGAACGGATCAGTGTAGCGGCAAAAATGACAAGGAGAATAAAGATCTCGGTAGCGTGGATGATGAATGCTCCGGCTAGCCTTTTCTGGTGATCACCGGCTTGGCCACCTGCGGCCTGCGCAGAGGAACAATCGCTCCGGCTGTACTGGGTGCGGCCTGCTGAAAGCGCGTCAGCATCTCCGAACGCACGTACTCTACGAAGCTCTGCATCTGGCGGTTCATCTCTTCCATGCGCTCGCGCATCTGCAGAATGATGGCAATACCGGCGATATTGACACCGAGATCGCGGGCCAGGTTCAGGATGAACTCAAGCCGCTCCACATCCTCATCCGTATAGAGGCGGGTATTGCCCTCTGTTCGCGACGGCTTCAGAAGGCCTTCGCGCTCATAGAGCCGCAACGTCTGCGGGTGAATGCCGTACATCTCGGCGACCGCCGAGATCATGTACGCGCCCTTCGATTTGCGTTTTGTGGCCATGGTCGATTTCCTGCCAGCTTAGCTTAGCTGCGTAAACAGCGCCTTACAACTTATCAAAGAGCGTGACGCGCGGATCCTGATTGTTTAACTTCGCCAGCTCGCGCATGATCTCGCGGCTTCGCTCGTCCTGCAAATGCGGGACCATCACATTGACGGTGACGATCTGGTCGCCACGCTGGCCGGCATGGGAGGCGCTTTCGACACCGCGCTCGCGCATGCGCAGCTTTTGCCCACTCTGCGTGCCAGGTGGGATCTTCAGTTGCGCGCGCCCATCAATCGTCGGCACATCGACCTTTGCGCCCAACGCCGCTTCAGGCACCGTGACCGGCACAGTGACGTGAATGTCGTCGCCCGTGCGCGTGAAGACGGGATGCGAGCCGGTGCGCACGATAACGAACAGGTCGCCCGCCGCGCCGCCATTCACGCCGGCATTTCCCTTCCCCTGAAGACGAATGCGTTGCCCATCGCGGGTGCCGGCTTTAATGCGGAACTCCACAGCCTCGGTGCGGCTGACCGTTCCTTCTCCGTGACAAGTAGGGCAGTCATTGGAAACACGGCCCGAACCGTTGCAGCGCGGGCATGGAATGTTGAACTTCATGCGGCCGCCCATCTGGGTTACCTGACCGCTCCCGTTGCATTCGGGACAAGCCATCGGGCCGCCGGTATGCGCCTGGCCATGGCAGGTGGGACAAACCTCCTGCCGATGGATCTGCAATCGCGCCTGGCCGCCGCGAATCGCGGTCCAGAAATCGACCGTCGCCTGGTATTCAAGGTCGCTACCGGGCTGCGGACCGCGCGGCCGCTGCGTATCGTGCGCGCCACTGAAGATGCCGGAAAAAATGTCTTTGAAGCTACCCCATGAAGAAGAACCAGCGCCCGCCTGCGGACCCGCACCACCCTGGAAGCCAGAGAAATCGAAGCCGCCAAAGTCCACCGGGGGCTGCCCCCCCGCACTTTGCTGGCGCGCGTAGGCCTCGGCCTGCGCAGGGTCGATCTGGTCGGAATAGAAGCCGACCTGGTCGTAGATCTTGCGCTTTTTCTCGTCGCTCAGAATGTCGTTGGCTTCGGAGATCTCTTTGAATTTCTCTTCGGCCTTCTTGTCATTCGGATTCACGTCGGGGTGATATTTGCGCGCGGCTTTGCGGAACGCTTTGCGAATCTCCTCCGGCGTCGCGGTCTTTTTGATCCCGAGCGTTGCGTAATAGTCTTTGTTGGTCGTCGTAGCCATCGTCGTTAGTTCGACCCTATCGATTCTTGTTAAATTCGATTGTCTGCCGAGAGTAACCAGTGCCCTGTTCGGCCCGGCCGTGCGTTTATTGAACTTGGATTGTCGCTAGGCTGTGGCCCGAACAGTTCGCCCGCCGGCCAGTGCTGGACGCGGGCGAATTTCTTCGCGAAGCATCCCTTCGAGAGCGCCGGCGGCCGACTCGAGATCGAAATCCATTTGCAGCCGCATCCAGAACTGCGGTGACATGTCGAAATAGCGGGCAAGCCGCAGAGCCGTATCGGCGGTAATGCCGCGCCTCTCCCGCACGATCTCGGAGATGCGAGTCACCGGCACGCGCAATGCAATGGCCAGGGCATTCGCAGACATTCCCAGTGGCTTCATGAACTCCTCCCGCAGCATCTCGCCGGGATGCAAAGGGGGCATGGATTCACCGTCTTCGATTTGGCGTTTAGTGATAGTCAATGATCTCGACTTCGAATGCATCGCCGTCCCTCCACTGAAAGCAGATCCGGTACTGGTCATTTATGCGCAAACTCCATTGGCCCTTGCGATCGCCTTTGAGCTTTTCGAGCCTGTTGCCCGGAAGTTTCACCAACTCCTCGACCTCGGAAACAGCATGAAGTTGGCGGAGCTTGCGTAACGCGATTCGCTCAAACGCAGCATACCGGCGACTGTGCCGGTGCCCAAAAACTTTTTCCGTTTCTGCGTCGACAAACGAACGAATCATGCTTAACGTTTATCGTAACACGGGAAACGGTAAACCCGACCCTCACTTGCGAGCGAAAAAGCGCAGCGCGGATGACTCCGTTGTCACCCGCGCTGCGAATCTATCCGGTTTCCCGATCTCTAGTCGAGAATTGGGCAATCAGTTCCCAGTTCGGCTCCGAAAATTGCCGGACATCTGCCGCACCGGAGGTGCTTATTTCTTTTCATCGACGTCGACGTACTCGGCATCGATGACGCCTTCGTCCTTCTTCGGTTCGGCTGCGGGTGCGCCGTCTGGCTGTGCCGAAGGTGCGCCCGTGGTTTGCGGACCGTTGGCCTTGTAGAGCACTTCGGCCAGCTTGTGGCTCGCCTGGGTCAGCTTGTCGTGCACCGCCTTCATGTCCTTCGAAGAAGGTGTGCCTTCCAGCGTCTTCTTGGCCTCGGCCAGCGCCGCTTCGACTTCGGTCTTGTCGGCTGCCTGCACCTTCTCGCCTGAATCCTTCAGCATCTTTTCGATGTTGTAGACCAGGGAGTCGAGCTGGTTGCGTGCCTCGATCTCGTCGCGCTTCTCCTTGTCCTCGGCTGCGTGCGACTCGGCTTCCTTGGCCATCTTCTCGACCTCGTCTTTGCTGAGGCCCGAGCTCGAGGTGATGGTAATGCGCGTGTCCTTGCCCGTGGCGTTGTCCTTCGCCGTCACGTTCAAAATGCCGTTGGCGTCGATGTCAAACGTGACCTCGATTTGCGGCACGCCGCGCGGCGCCGGGGGAATCCCGGCCAGCTTGAACTTGCCCAGGGTACGGTTCTGCCCAGCCATGGGCCGCTCGCCCTGCAACACATGCACTTCGACCTCGGTCTGCGAATCCGCTGCCGTCGAAAACGTCTCCGTCTTCTTGGTCGGGATGGTGGTGTTGCGCGGGATCATCGGCGTGGCCACGCCGCCCAGCGTTTCGATCGCGAGGGTCAGCGGTGTCACGTCGAGGAGCAGCAGATCCTTTACTTCGCCGGCAAGTACGCCGGCCTGCACGGCTGCGCCTACGGCCACCACCTCATCGGGGTTCACGCCGCGGTGGGGCTCCTTGCCGAAGAGCTGTTTCACCAGTTCCTGAATCCGGGGCATACGCGTCTGGCCGCCGACGAGAACCACCTCGTCGATCTGGCTGGTGGTGACGCCGGCATCGGTCAGCGCTTTCTTGCAGGGCTCGAGCGAACGCTCCAGCAGATCAGAAACCATCTGCTCCAGCTTGGCGCGGGTCAGCTTACGGACCAGGTGCTTCGGGCCGGTTGCATCGGCCGTGATGAACGGGAGATTGATTTCCGTTTCCACGGTCGTCGAGAGCTCGATCTTGGCTTTCTCGGCTGCGTCTTTCAGGCGCTGCAGGGCCATCTCGTTGCCCTTGGAGCTCAGGTCCAAGCCCTCTTCCTGCTTGAACTCGGCGATGAGCCAGTCCACGATGCGCTGGTCGAGGTTGTCGCCGCCCAGGTGCGTATCGCCGTTGGTGGATTTGACCTCGATAACGCCTTCCCCGACTTCGAGGATGGAAATATCGAACGTGCCGCCACCAAAGTCATAAACAGCGATGGTCTCGTCCTTCTTCTTGTCGAGGCCGTAAGCCAGCGCAGCGGCTGTGGGCTCGTTTACGATGCGTTTCACTTCGAGGCCCGCAATCTTGCCGGCATCCTTCGTAGCCTGGCGCTGGGCGTCGTTGAAGTAAGCCGGAACGGTGATCACGGCTTCGGTAACTGTTTCGCCCAGATAGGCTTCCGCGCTCTTCTTCAGCTTCTGGAGGATCATGGCCGACACTTCGGGCGGCGTATACTCCTTGCCCTGGGCCAGAACGGCCACATGATCGCCCTGGGCGACAACCTTGTAGGGCACCATCTTCATCTCATCGTTCACTTCGTCGTAGCGACGCCCCATGAAACGCTTGATGGAGAAGATCGTGTTCTCGGGGTTGGTAATGGCCTGGCGCTTGGCCACCTGGCCCACCAGCCTTTCGCCGCTCTTGGAGAAGCCGACGATGGAAGGGGTTGTGCGCGCACCTTCCTCATTTGCAATGACTTTGGGCTCACCGCCCTCAAGGACGGCGACGCACGAGTTGGTGGTGCCAAGATCGATTCCGATAATTTTCGCCATAGTGTGGGTTCCTGCCTACCGATAAATTTCTAACATTCATAGGATGCATGATTGAGTGTATTAGTGTCAACTTTTCTTGATTCGACTAGCCTAAATCTTCTTCGACACCTCCTGGAGCCTACGGGAGCTGCGAGGAGAGATCAGACGAGCCGCGAACGGCATGGGGCAGCCTCCAGGACCACATAAGAAACGAACGGCAGGCCCGCTGTCACACCAAAGAGATGGGCTGGTCGTTTACTCTCAACTGTTCCCAAAAGATGCCGACTCTCGACGCCCAAGTTCGCTATCCGCTGACCCAAGGCGTGAATCCATGGCTGGTCACAGTCTCCGTGATGCTGCCGACATTCATGGAGGTGCTGGATACAGCGATCGCTTCGGTCGCTTTGCCCTACATCGCCGGCAGTCTTTCCTCCACGAACTCTGAGGCGACCTGGGTGCTCACCAGCTATCTGGTCGCCAATGCGGTGATTTTACCGGCCTCGAACTGGTTCGCGCGCCGGTTTGGCCGAAAGCGCTTCCTGCTGACCTGCGTGATCATCTTCACAGTCGCCTCCTTCTTCTGCGGGGCGGCGCCGTCCCTCGGGGTGATTCTGCTGGCGCGTGTGCTGCAAGGGGCCGGCGGTGGAGCGCTACAGCCTCTATCGCAGTCGATCCTGCTGGAGAGCTTTCCGCCGGCCAAACGTTCGATGGCGATGGCGGCCTATGGCTTGGGAATTGTGGTGGCTCCGGTGCTGGGCCCGACGCTCGGCGGATGGCTGACGGACACCTTCAGTTGGCGATACGCGTTCTACATCAATATTCCTGTCGGCCTGCTGGCAGTGATCCTGATTGCGCGGTTTGTCCACGACCCGCCGTACATCAAGAACGCCAAAGTTGGCGCATTCGACAACATTGGCTTTGGCCTTCTGATTGTATGGACCGGCTGCCTGCAGATCGTTCTCGACAAGGGTCAGGAAGACGACTGGTTCGGCGCGCTGTGGGTGCGCTGGGCAGTGGCAGCGCTGGTACTTGGGCTCGTCGGCTGGATCTGGAGATCGTGGACGAATCCCAAAGGACTTGTCGACCTGCATGTGCTGAAGAACCGCAATTTCAGGACAGGCTGTTTTCTGATCGCGCTGCTGGGGATGTGCATCTACATCACGATCACAATTCTGCCGCTCTACTACCAGGAAGTGATGGGCTACACCGCCTTCACGGCCGGACTTGTGGTGGGTCCGCGTGGAATTGGATCGATTATCGGATCCCCGGCGATCGGCATTCTTGGCTCACGGATGGACAACCGCAAGCTGCTGAGCCTGGGATTTCTGGGTTTCGGCGTATGCGCGCTCTCGTTTGGCACGGTGAACCTCGATATTGGACCGTACACACTGCTCATCCCCATCGTGCTGACCGGCTTTGCGCTGAGCTTCGTGTTTGTGCCCCTGGCGACGATGACCACGGCGACACTGTCCCGGGAAGAGATGGGCAACGCTACGGGACTCTTCAACATGCTGCGCAATATCGGCGGATCGATCGGCATTGCGATGGCAACGACGGCTCTGATCCGGCGCGCCGCTCTGCACCAGACGGAAATCGGTGCGAATTTGACTTCATCGAGCGCGGTGTTCCAGCAGAAATCGGCGGCAATTACGGCCTATCTGGGCCACCACCTCGGGCGCGCGCAAGGCCGGCCGGGAACGATGGGATTGATGTACGGGCTGATGGAACAACAATCCGCGCTGATGGCCTATGTGGATGTATTCCGCTGGACAGCGCTGTTGGCGTTCTTCTGCGCGATTGCAGTGTGGCTCTTCAAGAAGCCGCCGAAGAATGCTGCGCCGCCGCCGGGCGCGCATTGAGGCCGCCTCGCAGTGACGTTGACATGACCTGCGCGGAAAGATACCCACGGGCCAGGCAACCTTTGCATGGGACAACTCCTTTTTTTCCTTAGGCATCCATTCAAAGGTGGGACTCGCATCTTCACGCAGCCTGCGTCTGGTTCGCAAGCCGAGAGTGACTCCCCGTCTGAGGCTCGAGATATGCATTCATTGAAAAGAATTGGAACTGTTTTTCTTCTGTTGGTAGCGGCGACCGCCCTTGCGGATGCTCAGGAAATGAATCCGACAGCCACTCCGCCTCCATCCGCGCAAGCGCCGCAGGGGCCGTCGGAATTCCGGGAAGGCGTCCCTGTCTACAAGATCCAGGTAGTGGCCCGCGACATTCCAGCGATCAACTACTTCCACCGCCACGGATCGACGAAGATCGGTTTCGAAGGAACTTCTCTTCTTCCGGGCGCGAAGGGTGATGCGAGAGTGGATGCCGCACCGGGACGCACGACGATTAATCTGCATCTCGAAGGCTTGTCGCCCGCGAACGGTTTCGGGCCGGAATACCTGACTTACGTGCTATGGGCTATTTCCCCCGAAGGCAGGCCGATCAACCTGGGCGAGGTGCTTCCTACCGGTTCCAAAAACAAGTTCGACACAACGGTAACGACGAGCCTGCAGGCTTTCGGTCTGATTGTTACAGCAGAACCCTATTTTGCGGTGACGATGCCGAGCGACCTTGTGGTGATGCAGAATGTTGTTACAGACAAGACACAGGGTGTGATCGAGCAGGTGAATGCGCACTACACGTTGCTGCCCCGTGGGGCCTATGCAGAGACAGCAGGACGCCATTCGGTTCTGCATCCGATTACCCGCGATGAACGCTCGCCGCTGGAGCTGTACGAAGCTCAGAACGCCGTACAAATCGCGGATGCGGCGGGCGCAGAAAAGTACGCAGCCGACACGATGGCAACTGCGAAAACGGCTCTGCAGAACGCCGAAGACCTCAATAAGCATAAAAGCAATCGCAGGCAAAGCATCACCTACGCGCGAGAAGCAGTGCAGTCGGCTGAAGACGCGCGGCTCATTACGATTCGCAAGATCAAGGCAGAAGACGAAGCGGCGCAGCTGAAGGCTCGTCAGGACGCCGAGCAATCAGCACAACAGTCTCAGCTCGAGGCCCAGCAGGCCAAAGCTGCAGCGGAACAACAGGCGGCACAGCGCGCCCAAGCGGAAGCAGCAGCAGCTGAGGCAGAGGCACGTGCGCAAAAGGCCCGTGCGGAACAGCAGGCAGCCGAGCAAGCCACGCAACAGGCCACACAGCAGACGGAGCAAATGCGCGAACGGCTGAAGCAGCAACTGAGCCAGGTTCTCCAAACCACCGAAACGGCGCGCGGCCTGATTGTGAACATGTCGGATGTGCTGTTCGATTTCAACAAATACACCCTGAAGCAAGAGGCCCAGGTGAAGCTTGCCAAGGTGTCAGGCATACTGCTCGCTTACCCGAATCTCAAGCTTCAGGTGGAAGGCTATACAGACAACATCGGCAGCGATGAATACAACCAGAAACTCTCAGAGCAGCGCGCCGATGCGGTACGCGACTTTCTGGTATCGCAAAGCGTGCCCGATGCCAATATCTCCGCACAGGGATATGGCAAGAGCAACCCAATCGCCGATAACTCCACGAATGCGGGGCGCGCGCAAAACAGGCGCGTACAGCTGGTGGTATCAGGCGCAGCTATCGGCATCCAGGAAAGCGCGCCTGGAGCAGCCTCCACTCCGGAGTCAAATCCCGCACCAACGCAGCCTCCCGCGAATCCGCAGGGAGTTTCGAACCCTCAGTAGCCAGAAATCAACGCTGAACGCTCAATGGCAGACGAAAACATTTCGTCTGCCATTTCTTTGCTCGATCGAGCGAATTTCTCTCGACTCTTTCACCCCAACAGAGCAGTAAATCTCTTCGCCTGCTCGTCGTAGGCCTCGATTGTTCCAGACAAAATATCGTAGTACCAACCCTGCGTGATGAGGCGGCCTTCGGCCACAGCGCGGGCAACTGCAGGCTGTGCCTGCAGGTTCAACAACTGCGCCACCACGTTGCCACGGATAAGCGCGGCAAGCTCGGCATTAGGACCTTCAGCGGGGTTGACAGGCTGCCGATGGCTGAAGGCCGCTTCGACATGCTGCAGCCAGCGGTTCGCCTTGGGAAGCTTGTCGAGACCTCTCCGGTCTAATGCGGCTTTCATCGCGCCGCAATCGGAATGCCCGCACAAGATGGCGTAGCGCACCTTGAGCACCTCGACCGCATACTCGATGGTAGCGGTACAGCCGTCGACGTCGTTCCCCGTGACTGGCACAACGTTGCCCGCATTGCGGGTAATAAACAGATCGCCGGGGCCCGTGCCAAGAATGAGGTCGGGCACGATGCGCGAGTCAGAACAAGTGATGAAGAGATACTCGGGTGCCTGTGAGTCGGCCAGCAGATGAAATTCGCTGCGCCGACGCGGGAAAATCTCCGCCAGAAATTTTCTGTGTCCTTTGATGAGCCGTTCCATTTGTAGATTCCTTTAGATAGTGCGGTCAGGGGAAACGCGGTCCAGACCCAGCCTATCGCACGAAGCTCGGGCAATTATCCTTATGCGAGACGGATCTCGGAGTAAGTGCAATGAGGAGAATGGAACGGATGCGACATAAGGCGAGCGTGTGCAGTGTTGCGCTGGCGGGGATGCTGACAGCAGTTGCGCTTGGTGCGCAAACGGTGGACACGATTGACTCGGCACAGCGGGCGCGGATCGACCGAATCGCAGCTGGGGTGATGGAACAACGCGGCGTGCCGTCCGCCAGCATCTCGGTTGTCGAGGGAGGCAAGCTGGTCTACACGCACGCCTACGGGAAGGCGCATATCGATCCCGATGTGGATGCGACGCCTGCAATGCGCTACTCGATCGGTTCGATCTCAAAACAGTTCACGGCCGCGGCAATTCTCCTCTTACAGGAACAAGGCAAGCTCAGCCTCAACGATGCGGTTGGCAAGTATGTGCCGGGGTTGACGCGGGGCAATGAGGTAACGATCCGGCAGGTTCTGTCGCACACCTCGGGCTACCAGGACTACTGGCCGGAAGACTACCTGATGACACCCATGATGAAGCCCGCAACGGCGGAGCAGATTCTGAACGTGTGGGCCACGAAGCCCCTCGATTTCGAGCCCGGAACGCAATGGCAATATTCCAACACCAACTATGTGATCGCCGGATTGATTGTCGAGAAAGTGAGCGGCGAGAAGCTTATGGATTTTTTGGTTGAGCACGTCTTCCGGCCGCTTGGCATGAAGTCGGTGTGGGATTCAACCGAAGAAAAGCTGACCTCGACCGATGCATCGCCCTACGTGCGGGCAGCTTTAGGCCCGCTTCGCACTGCGCCGAAAGAGGGCCGCGGCTGGATGTTTGCCGCAGGCGAGTTGGCCATGACGCCGCACGATCTCGCCTTGTGGGATATGAGTTTGATCTCCCGGTCGATTCTCTCCGCCGAAAGCTACAAGGAAATGTTTACTGAAATTAAGCTCAAGGATGGCAAGAGCACTCATTATGGGCTCGGTGTCTTTATCGAAGACGACAATGGACATCGAACGATCGAGCACTCCGGAGAAGTCACCGGATTTGTTTCCGACAACATTGTCTTGCCGGATGATGGCGTGGCCGTCGCAGTGCTCACGAACCACATGGCAAGCGGCGCAAGTCAGATTGCGCGCCTGGTAGCGTCAGCGGTCGAGGGGAACAAGAACCAAACCGATGCCGAAAAGCAGGCGCTGGCCATCTACCGCGGGATTGCAGAAGGGCGAGATCGACCGCAGCCTTTTGGCGCCGAATCTGGACAGCTACTTTTCGCAGCAGACAGTCGGCGATTTCAAGAACAGCCTCGCGCCGCTTGGGGAGCCCCTGAGCTTGAGTCAAACCGCCGAGGAACTGCGCGGCGGCATGACCTTTCGCTCGTTCAATATTCAATATCCAACCAGGAGACTACGCCTGACGACCTACACATATCCCGATGGGAAGCTGGAGCAGTATCTGGTGGAGCCGGTGAACTAGACACGAAGAGGCGAGCCATAGGCGTGTTGCCCTAGAGCCCGCCTCTTCCATTCTGCATTTCGTTTACTGCCGCGGGTCCACAGAACGCACACCGCTCTTGGTCAAAAGATCGGCGAAGGGCCCAGGGATGCGATCGCCGCTGGTGGTCTTGCCAAAGAAATCCGAATCGATATTCTTATAGATCGGCAAGGGCTTTATGTCGCCCTTTACCACGATCGTAAGCTCCAGCGTGTCAGGATCGAGAGTGGCCGTGATGTCCGCCATGGTGCCGTGCATGTCCCAGCCATGTTCTTCGCGCCATGACTTGAGATTGTGCCACTCGGGCGGCTCAGGAAACTTGACGCGCAGGAAGGGCTGCCCGAACATCGCGGGCCCGGGTCCATTGCCGTACACATTGCCATCCGCCTCGTTGCGCGCATTGGTGAACTCAATCGCAGAGCGGCCCCTGGTCGAAAACACATTGTCGTGAACCATCAGGTTGTGCACGTCGTTGGTGTGGCCACCTACGGGCCGTGGGCCGTTGATGCCCGACACAGTGTCGACGCAAACCTCTTTGCAGTCGAGAAAGAGATTGTAGGCAATGATGACGTTGTTGGTGTCCCGGATGAGAATGCCGCCAGTCAGATCGGAAAAGATGTTGTCGTCAATCTGATTGAGGTCATCGCTGCCCTCAATGTGGATGGCGTGAGGATTGACGTCGCCGGGGATATCGGCAAAAACATTGCCCGTGATGCGCACGTTGGCATTGCCGATGTCGAGCCAGATGCCGTTGGCGTGACGAATGTGGCGAACGACGTTGTTGCGGAAGAGCAGGTTGTGGGCGACATGCATCTTGGTGCCCCCCGACTCGGACATTTTTGCCGCATCCTGCCAGCCGACCCATTCAAACAGATTCTTCTCAACCAGCGTCGACTGCGGCCCACCGGTTCCACCGAGACCTTCAATGCCGCAGTAACGGAAGGTGTTTCCGCGCACAACGTCGAAGCCGACCGGTTGCGGGGGTCGCGCGGCCGACCAGTCTTCGTTGCCGATGTCGAGCCCGACGCTGTTAGCCCACTCAAAAGTGTCGTCTTCAAAGATGAAGTGATTACCGCGGTTGACCGAGACCATGCCGCGCTGGGGTACCGGGAATCCGTTGCCCGCATGCATAAACGTAATGCCCTTGACGCGGATGTAGGACTGGTAGCGCTGCGCCGGCGAGAAAATCTGTTCCTGCGTGGTGATTTCGATGGTGTGTTTCGCAGGATCGTCGTCGTTGGCCAGGCGAATGTGGAGCGTCATGCCGTTGGTCTCGATCCAGACCTTCCCAGCTTCGGGCTGAAATTCTTTGAAGAGCGGCGTCCAAAAGATCTTGGTGAAGTAGTTCATCGACCGCGTAGAAGGACCAGCCAGCTCTCCTGCCGTCTCGACTGGTTCCAGCGGATGGCCGTCGACAAAGACGAGGCCGCGGCGGCGGAAATAGGTACCCATATTGTCTTCGCCATAGCGAAGCCAGGTGCGGTTGCCGAGAACATTATCGACCTCGAACGGATTGTAGGCATCGGGAAAGAGCGACGGGTCCAAATGGAGCTCCCACGCTTTCACAGGCTGATGCGTTGTGGGGTCGAAGCCGAAATTCCAACCCTCGCTTGGCTGCCAGCCGGTGACGATGCGGGAGCCCTTGACGACCACTTTGGCGCCGGGCGCAGCTTCATAGCTGATCATGGCGTCCGGGCCCGTCCCGCCGTGAGCGGGCCGAATCATCTCGCGGTAAACTCCCTCAGCAATGACCACGCGCTCGCCCGGTTGCAGAACCTGCGCAGCCTTGTTGATGGTGCGGAAGGGATGCTCCTTGGTGCCCGGACCGCTATCGTCGGCATTCTTCGCCTGGCAATCGACGTAGTAGCTCTTGGAGAAATGGAGCGGCTTCTCCCACACCGGAAACTCGGTTCCATCCGGCAGCGTTGAGTTCGATGCGAACGCGGTGACCGCAAGGCAAGAGAAAAGGATAGAAATCAGAGTTCGCTTCAACGGAAAACCTCCCCTACACCAGCCCACACCTGCAAAACGCACGGCAGAGCTTTTCTTCGGCGTCGCCATAGTAAAACGCTTTTCTTGGACTTGTCGAGCAAGGCAAGCCGGTTGTCTCCCAGAAAGGATAGGAGGCGCAGAATCGCAAATCGTGGCCACTCCGTCGAAAACCACACTGAAACCGGAATCCGCTACACTTGAGTTGAACCTATGTTTGAGACCCTTACAGACAAACTGCAGCGCGCATTCAAGAACCTGCGCGGTCAAGGCACGCTGACCGAAGAGAACATCCAGGAAGCGCTGCGCGAAATTCGCGTCGCGATGCTTGAAGCCGACGTGAACTTGAACGTCGTCCGCGACTTGATCGAGCACATTCGTGTGAAGGCTGTTGGAACCGAAGTGCTGACGGCGCTCTCGCCCTCCGAGCAAGTGATCAAGATCGTGCGCGACGAGCTCATCGAGCTGCTAGGCAAGGATACGGCGCGCTTCAAGTTCGCCTCGCAGCCGCCGACAGTGATCTTGATGGCGGGCTTGCAGGGCTCGGGCAAAACGACCACCAGCGGTAAGCTTGCCGCATGGCTCAAGAAGGGCGGTCATCGGCCCATTCTCGTATCGGTTGACGTGTATCGTCCGGCGGCGCGCGAGCAGCTGAAGGTTGTGGCGAAGTCCATCGATGCCAAGATCTACGAAGGCGACATGAAGGGCGAAGCGCCCGGCTCTGCCCTTGTGGAGCGGTTGGCCGCGGAGGCACGGCGCGAGGCGCGCAACTTCGGCTTCGACACGCTGATCGTCGACACCGCGGGCCGACTGCACATCGACGAAGACCTGATGGGCGAAATGGAGCGGTTGAAGAAGCTGCTTAATCCGCAGGAGATTCTGTTCGTGGCCGATGCGATGACCGGCCAGGATGCAGTGAACTCCGCGCAGGAATTTCATACGCGCCTCGGATTGACCGGCGTTGTGCTGACAAAGATGGACGGCGATGCACGCGGCGGCGCGGCGCTGTCGATTCGCCACGTTACGGGGCAGCCGATCAAGTTCATCGGCGTGGGCGAAAAACCGGATGCCTTCGAGGCATTTCATCCCGATCGCATTGTCGGGCGCATTCTCGGCATGGGCGACATGATGTCGCTGATTGAGAAGGCGGAGTCGACGCTCGACAGGAAAAAATCGGAAGAGTTCGCGAAGAAAGCGTTGCTCGGCGATGGATTTACGCTCGAGGATTTCCGCGACCAGCTGAAGCAGATCAAGAAGCTCGGCTCAATGGAATCGATTCTCAAGATGCTTCCTTCGGTCGGCCCCTTTGCGGGCATGCAGCAGGCCGCGAGCCAGGTCGACGAAAAACAATTCCTGCGGCTCGAAGCGATCATCGGCTCCATGACGCCGTTTGAGCGCCGCAACCACGAAATCATCTCCGGATCACGCCGCAAGCGCATTGCCGCAGGCTCGGGCACCAGCGTGCAGGAAGTGAACCAACTCTTACGCCAGTACGCGCAGATGAGCAGGGTCTTCAAGCAGATGGGCAAAGGCGGCCTTGCGAAGAACATGATGCGCGGCGGCCTCGGCGCGCTAGGCATGGGCGGTCGGCAGAAATTCGGGCGATAAGGCGATGGCATGACGCCGCTTCAAGACCAGCTCGACGAGATTACTGCGCGGACGCGCCACTTGGTGCAGGCCGATCGGCTGGCTGTGGGCGAGCGCGCTGTCGAGGAGCTATTCGCCACCGGAATCGAAGACGGCATTCTGCCGGTCGGTGCGATGGCACCCGAATTTGCGTTGAAAGACTCCAATGGCAAGGTGGTACGCTCGGCGGACCTGCTTGCGATGGGGCCGCTGGTTGTCAAGTTTTTTCGCGGTCGGTGGTGTCCTTATTGCATGACCGAGCTTGAAACGTGGCGCGACCTCTACGGAAAGATTCGCGAACACAATGCGCTGCTGGTCGCCATCGGTCCGCAACTGCAGCGGCAGAGCGACTTTATGGCGAACCGGCACGGACTTCCCTTCCCAGTGCTGACGGATACGAACAACCTGGTCGCCGAGCAATTCAATCTGGTGTACACGGTGCCGGACGCCTACCGCAGCTACTACCTCTCGATCCTGGTCAACATTCCGTTTGTGAATGGAGAGCAGAGCTGGCGCCTGCCGTTGCCTGCGACGTACGTTGTGGGCAAAGACCGGAAGATTCTCTTCGCGGAGGCTCATGCGGATTTTCGTGTGCGGCCCGAGCCGGAAGAAGCGTTGGCGGCTGCGTTGCAGGCGTGCGGGCGCTAGGCTCGCGCTCAGTCCCCTTTTCTCATTCAGCTCACAAGTCGCCGTAATTCTCTGCAAGCCACCCGCGCAATCCAGACACGACGGTTATTATCTCTTTCGTTATTAACGAGAGGGGGGTGGGGTGTCCCTCCCCAATCGCCGCCTAGAGCCAGACTGCACCCAGTTTCATTGTGCGCGCACGGGGCGAAATTCTACGCAACGAGGCGAAGATTTCATTGGGTCAGGCATGCCTGCGCGCGTTCGAGGGTGAGGCCGTGAAGAAGGAAGACTTTGCTGCGGGATATCTCGCCCGAGAGGAGTTCAACAGAGCTCTTCGGCACCTCGAATGTAGCCGCGAGGAAGGCGATGAGGGCTTCGTTGGCGCGGCCCTCGACGGGTGGTGCGTGGACCGCGATCTTGAGTTGAGCCTGCGCGCCTTCGCCATAGATGCCGTTGATCGCTGTTTTCTTTGCGCCGGGCTGGGCACGGACTGCGAGTGTGACTCCGTCTTTCGCGGCGCGCAGCATTGCCGCTCTCATTCGGGTGGGCCGGTGTAGGGCGCGCGTTTGCCGAAGAGGGCGGTGCCGATGCGGATGCGTGTGGCGCCCTCTTCGATGGCCAGCGCGAAGTCGCCGCTCATGCCCATGGAGAGCGTGCCTAGATTCAGCTTTGGATAGGCGGTGGCCCAGCGGTCGCGTAGTTGACGCAGGCTGCGGAAGCAGGCGCGGGTCACGTCTTCAGCCACGCCCCAGGGAGCGATGGTCATCAGGCCGCGGAGTTCGAGGTGGGCCAGGTTGGGGAGGGCTTCGAGAAACTGAGCCGTGTCTGCTGATGCGGGATCGAGGCCGGCCTTGGTTTCTTCGGGGCTAAGTTTCACCTCGAGCAGAATGGGCAGACGCTTGTGCAGGCTGCCGGCGGCCTCATTAAGGCGCTGGGCGAGGCGGAGCGAGTCGACGGAATCGATGGCGTCGAAGAGTTCGACCGCGCGGGCGGCTTTGTTGGATTGCAAGTGGCCGATGAGATGGACGCGGATGGGATAGGAGTCAGCGGAGCTAGCGGAGTTGGCGGGGTTGGCGACGTGGGCATCTCCGAGTTTGACGAGCTCGGGAGCCTTGGAGGCAAACTCCTGGACGCGGTTTTCGCCGAAGAGCTTGAGGCCGAGGGCCGCAGCTTCTGCGATGGTGGACGCAGGGTAAGTTTTGGAAACCGCCATCATCTCGATTTCGTCGCGCGGGCGACTTGCTTTTCGGCAGGCGGCGCCGATCGAGTCCTCCAGCTTTTCGAAATTTTCAGCGAGTGGAGTCATTTTAATGTTGTACGTGCGGATCGGTGCTAAGGCTCGCCGGGGCTAAAGCCCCCGGTCCTTGCCGGGCTTGATTCAGGGGCCTGAAGGCCACTGCTCCCTCCCAAGAGCACACTTCGTGCGGATTGACGCAACGCCTCAGCGGCCGTGCTCTTCTAAATACTTCTCGACTTCGAGGGCGGCCATGCAGCCGGTGCCTGCGGCGGTGATGGCCTGGCGGTAGCGGCGGTCTTGCACGTCGCCGCTGGCGTAGACGCCCGGGACATCGACGCCACGGTGGGTGGTGAAGACGTTGTTGCGCGTCTTGATGTAGCCGTCGTCGTCGAGATCGAGCTGGCCGGTGAACATTTTGGCGTTGGGCTCGTGGCCGATGCCGAGAAACATGCCCTCAACTTCGAGCGTGCTCTTCGCGCCGTTGCTTACGTCACGGAGGCGCAGGCCTTTGACGTTGAGATCTTCAACGCCGAGCACTTCATCGACAACGGTGTTGGTGCGCAGTTCGATATTTGGATGGGCCATGGCGCGCTCGAGCATGATCTTGGAGGCGCGGAAGGCGTCGCGGCGGTGGAGCAATGTCACCTTGGAAGCGAAGCGGGTGAGGAAGAGCGCTTCTTCCATAGCTGAGTCGCCACCGCCGATGACGGCGATGGGTTTGCCGCGGAAGAAGAAGCCGTCGCATGTGGCGCAACTGGAGACACCGTGACCGATGAGGGCCTGCTCACTGGGAATTCCCAGCCAACGCGCGCTTGCGCCGGAAGCGATGATCAGCGTCCGGGTGTGGATTTCGCCCGCGGTCGTGTTGAGCTTGTAGGGATGCGTCTTGAGGTCGACCGCATTGAGGTGCGCCAGCTGAAAGGTGGCCCCGAAGCGGATAGCCTGCTTCTTCATGTTGTCGATCAGCTCGGGGCCCTGGATGCCATCGGGCCAACCGGGGAAGTTCTCGACGAGCGATGTGATGGAGAGCTGGCCGCCCGGTTCATGGCCTTCGAGGACAAGCGGGTTGAGGCTGGCGCGCGCGGTGTAGATGGCCGCCGTGAGGCCGGAGCAACCCGAGCCGAGGATTACGGTGTCACGTGTCTCTGTCATTCAATTTCCTGTGTCGATTGTAGATGGGCGGACAGGCCGAACGGGCTTGAAAGCTCGGCCGAATCCGGACCTGTTTCCCACAAAAGACAGATTCCTATGTAAAGATGACGGACATGGCGAATCTGACTCTTGTGTACGGAATGCGGCTGCTGCCCGAGGGCGAAGTCAAGGAGATTCACGACGCTACGCTTAAGCTGGCGAACGGGCATGATGCGCACGTGACCATGCATGTGCTGGAGGGCTCGCGGGAGCAGATCGAGACCCAGCTCAAACAAAGTCTCGATGCGTTTTTCGATTTCTACCCGGAGATTTGAGGGGTGACGGGTTCGTGCTTTCCCACCCAAGCTACGCTTGGATGGGGCACCCTCGGTTTGTGGTAATTGATGCTCGGCGAAAGACAACCGCAGGTCCTTCGACTCGCTGCGCTCGCTCAGGATGACAGCTGTTCTGAGCTCTAATAGTCGGCGAGGTAGGCGAGGTCGCGGGCTGAGGCGGCAGGGGCGTCGGCGCGTTTGACGCGGAGATTGTCGAGCGCGTAGTCGACGTAGCGCGGCTCGTAGTGCGAAGGCTGGCCCATGAATCGGCAGGTCGCAACGATCTGATCGATGATGAACTTGGGTTGATAGGCCGCGAAGTCGAGTTCCTTTTCATCGCGCAACTTGCGCACGATGGTGTTGAACACTTCGTCGGGAAGAACCATTCCCTGCTTCTCGCTCTCGCGTTTAAAGATGGTTTTGAAGTTCTGCAGGCTAGGCGCGCCCACTTCGATCTTGTAGGGAAGACGGCGCAGGAAGGCCGGGTCCATCAGGTCTTCAGGCTCAAGGTTGGTTGAGAACATGATGAGCTCTTCGAAGGGGATGCTGAAGCTCTTGCCGGTGTGGAGCTTGAGGTAGTCGACGCGGCTTTCGAGGGGCACGATCCAGCGATTGAGCAAGTGCGTGGGGCTGACGAGCTGACGGCCGAAGTCGTCGATGATGAAGCAGCCGCCGAGCGCTTTCACGTGCAGGGGGGCCTCGTAGTAGTTGCCCACGGTGTCATAACGCAGGTCGAGCATATCGAGGGTGAGTTCGCCACCCGTGACGACGAAGGGACGCCGGCAGGGGACCCAACGCGCGTCGAACTCCTCGCGCCGGACGACCGACATTTCGTTGTCTTCAGCGACCTTGGGCGGCGGGAGATTGACATGGATGCTGGGGTCGTGGACGCGGATGATCTGGCCTTCCACGATGATGGAGTAAGGAACGTAGATGACGTCATTGAATACGCTGCTAAGACGGAGAGCGGTGGAGGTTTTTCCGTTTCCGGGGGGCCCGTAGAGCAGCATGGCGCGGCCGGAGTTGAGCGCAGGGCCGACCTGCTCGATCATGGAGTCGTCGAAGGTGAGATCGCTCATCGACTTGCGAATACGGTCGAAGGTGATGATCTCATTGGTGAGCTTCTGCATATTGACACGGAAGTTGAACTCTTCGAGGGTGACAGGCGCGGGACCGGTGTAGCGAAGACGAGTTAACGAGTCGAGGGTCCAGCGACGGCCTTCCTCGGTAAAGGAGTAGCTGAGATCGATGGGGTTATCGGAGTAGCGGGAGCCGAGAGTCTGCAGCAACTGCCGGTCGACCGCCATGCGAATGAGGTCGAGAACGATGTGGTAGGGCAGCTTGATGGCGTCCACGAACTGGCGCGTGCTTTCGAGACGGTCTCGGTAAATGAGTTTAAGAAGAAGGGCCATCAGGTCGACTTCATCGATCCCGGTGGCACGGATGTCGACAGGCTCGGTAGGAATGCGATGCATGAAGGCATTCAGGCGATCCTGGGTGATGGCGCCAATGGCAACGAGATTCTCGCCAAGTCGGCCACCCTGTTCGGTGAGACGGACGAGGGCCCGAGCTACATCCTCTTCTGTGATGAGCTTGGCATTGATGAGCAGATCGCCTAACCGCAGTCGAGTAGCGATGACATCCTCCTGGACACACGAGCGCCGGCCAATGGGGAGCGGCCCTGCAGGAGTACTTCGGCCAGAAGCCGTTTTTGTTTCAGTGCGCCGCTACCGAATTCGATGATTGTCCGGTTTTTGCGGCATGAATGAGGGGAAACTTAGGTAACTCTTGGGAATGAATCAATGCCCGCGATCCTGCCTGCGGTCTATCGGGAGGGGTCGGCGGTCCGATCGAGCCTCCGGGTAAAAAGCCAGCCGCCGAGCCAGGCCGTGGGCAGGGCGAGCAGGATGAGGGTGAGCGGATACCAGTGTGGTCCATAGGCTGGCCCCTTGTTCCAGGTGGCGATGGTGCCAGAGAGATTCGCGAGGAGTCCCAGCGCACCGAGGACCAGTACGTGGCGCATGGGGCGGTAGGGTGCGAGCCTTGCCGTGAGATTGGCGCCGAGGAGTCCATAGACGGTGCGATATGTGGTTGCGGCCGCGAGGAGTGCGGTGGAGGCGGACTGTCCTGGAGCCGGCATCCAACCCGCGGCATGAAACAGAAGATCGGTTCCGATGGAAAGCACGATGCCCGTGAGGGCTCCGGCGACGACGGCGACGACGCTACGCGGGATTTGAAGGGATGGCTGGGAGGCGCGCATAGTGCAGATTTCGTGTGGTCACGATACAAGACAAAGGAGTTTGCCATCAAGGGTTATCGGAGGGTCTTGGAATGAATCGAGGGAGGCAGGCATCCAGTTTGGTGCTACTTCCAATGGACCTTGGGCATCATAAAAACAGGAGTGAGGTTTTTCTTGGCAGATAACACCACAAGAGCTTCTTTGGAAACTGTTCGGCTTGGGGCGGCGGGTGGCCCGCGGGTCCTGATTGTGGGCGGCGGATTCGGGGGGCTCCACGCGGCGAAGTCGGTTGGACATCTGCCGGTGGACGTCACAGTTGTGGATCGGCGCAATCACCACACCTTTCAGCCGCTGCTGTATCAAGTAGCGCTAGCGGTGCTGTCACCAGCGGATATCGCGCAGCCAATCAGGACCATTCTGCGCCACCAGCGCAATACCGAAGTGCTGATGGACGAGGTGGTTGCAATCGATGCCGGGGCACGAGAGGTGGCCCTTGGTTCGGGAGCCCGCCTGAAGTACGACTACCTGGTGCTGGCGACTGGTGCGACGCACTCGTACTTCGGGCATGACGACTGGGCCGCGGTGGCGCCGGGCTTGAAGAGCGTGGAGGACGCGACGGAGATTCGCAGGCGTGTTCTGCTGGCCTTCGAACTTGCCGAGCGGCAGATGCAGGAGCACGGGTGGCATCCACCGTTGAATTTTGTGGTGATCGGCGGGGGCCCCACGGGGGTTGAGCTGGCAGGCGCCATCAGCGATATCGCGAAGCTCTACATGCGGCACGATTTCCGCCATATCGATCCGAGTAAAGCGCGGGTGCTACTCCTCGATGGCGGGCAGCGGATTCTGGCCGCGTATCCTCCGGATTTATCGGCAAAGGCAGAGGCGGAACTGAAGGACCTTGGGGTAGAGGTTCACACCGGATCGCAGGTGACGAACGTGGGACCAGGCTGGGTGGAGGCGAGCGGACAGCGCATTGAATCTGCGGTGACGCTTTGGGCTGCGGGGGTACAGGCATCTTCCCTGGGGAAGATGCTGGGCGTACCAACGGACAAGCGAGGATGCGTGGTGGTGAACAGCACACTTAATCCGCCGGAGATGCCGGAGGTCTTCATCCTAGGCGACCTGGCGCACTTCGAGCAGGACGGCCACCAGGTGCCGGGGGTGGCACAGCCAGCGATGCAGATGGGCGACCACGTAGGCCGAATGATCAAAGCGGATTTGGCCGGTAAGACACGGCCGGCGTTTCGCTACTTTGATAAGGGCGACATGGCGACGATAGGGCGCATGGCCGCAGTGGCCAAAGTGGAATGGCCGTTCAAGGCTCATTTGAGCGGTTTTTTTGCCTGGCTCACGTGGATTTCAGTACACATCTTCTTTCTGATCGGATTTCGCAACCGTCTAGCAGTTTTTGCAGCGTGGATCTGGACTTACTTCACTTTCACGCGGGGAGCGCGGCTGATTACGGGCGATCAGAATCTGCCGGGATGGAAAGACCGCCTGACCGCGGGACCAACGAAGGAGCCTGTCGAAGGCGTGCCGGCGATGAAGTGAGCCTGCCTGTGGGGTCACGCGGGGTCATTTAGACTGGTAAGGACATGCTCGATTTAGGTTTCGTCCGGGGCAACCTGGAGAAGGTAGAAGGGAAACTTCGCGCGCGCGGGGCCGATCCAGCCGCTTTGCTGGGCGATTTTCGAGCTCTTGACCAGCGCCGACGCGAAGCCATCACACAGGCGGAGCAGTTGAAGGCGCGCCGCAATGAGCTGAGCCAGAAGGTTGGCTCGCTGAAGAAGGCCGGCGAGGATGCAACGGCGGTGATGGAGGAGACGCGGACTCTCAAAGAGGAATTGGACCAGCTGGACAGGTCGGCCGGCGAACTCGACGAGCAGATGCGGCTCTCGCTGGCGCAGATTCCCAACCTGACGCGCGACGAAGTGCCGACAGGCACGTCGGAGGCGGACAACGTGGTGGTGAAGACCTGGGGCGAGAAACGGAGCTTCGCTTTTGAGGCCAAGCCTCATTGGGAGATTGGCGAAGCCCTCGGGATTCTGGACCAGGAGCGGGCAGCAAAGCTGAGTGGAGCGCGGTTCGCGGTCTACATGGGCGCCGGAGCGCGGCTGGAGCGGGCGCTGATCGGCTTGATGCTGGACATGCACACGGAGAAACACGGATATACCGAAGTGCTGCCTCCGTTCATGGTGAATTCGAAGAGCCTGTTTGGGACGGGACAGCTGCCAAAGTTCGCCGAGGACCTTTTCCGCTGCTCGGACACGGATGCAGAGGCAGTGGCGCGCGGAGAGTTCAAGGACAACGATCACTGGCTCATTCCTACGGCCGAGGTTCCGGTTACGAATTTGTATCGAGACGAGATTCTGGACGAAACGCGTTTGCCGATTGCATTGACAGCGTACACGCCGTGTTTTCGCGCCGAGGCTGGAGCTGCCGGTCGAGACACGCGCGGGATCATTCGCCAGCATCAGTTTCAAAAGGTGGAGCTGGTCAAGTTCACTCGGCCGGAAGAGTCGGATGCGGAGCACGAGAAGTTGACGCGCGACGCGGAAGAGATTCTGGAAGCGCTCAAACTCCCGTATCGGCGCATGCTGCTATGCACCGGCGACACGGGCTTTTCGTCGGCCAAGACGTTCGATCTTGAAGTGTGGCTGCCGGGCCAACAGTTGTATCGCGAAATTTCATCGTGCTCGAACTTCGAAGGCTTCCAGGCCCGCCGCGCGAACATCCGCTACAAGCCGGCAGGGAGCAAAGGAAAGAACGAATTTGTGCACACGATCAACGGCAGCGGCCTGGCTGTGGGACGCACCTGGCTGGCAATTCTTGAAAACTATCAGCAGGCCGATGGGTCGGTCGCGGTTCCCGATGTACTGCGAACTTACATGGGTGGCCTCGAGCGGATCACGCGATGAAGGTGGCTAATTGAGCCAATACCCGCATCCTTCCGGGGCTAAAGCCTCTCAGGTTTCGGGGCATCTTACGGCACGACTGAAGTCGTGCCCTTTCACAGACCCGCAAGCGAGGGGTTTCGGAAAAGCATGAACAAACTTCTGAAGAGCTATTTTTACTGGACGTATCCGCGCGGCAATGTTCACTACGACGTGATGGTGACGCTGATCCTTCTGTTCATTTTTGTGACGCCGCGGTTTTGGGATTTTGGCGATAAGCCAAGCAGTTCGTCGGGGCCGGCCCACCCGATCCAGGTGGTGGGGGACGGCGGGCACAATGTCGTCGTTTCGGTGCAGGCCGAGGATGTCGTGATTCCCCCCGGGGCTTCCGATAACGATGTGAAGAAGGTGCTGCGGCGGGCGATTGAGCCAGTCACGGGCGATTCGGTTGTTGTGGAGCACTGGGAGACGGCGAAGGACAACCAAGGCAACTTCATCTGGAAGATCTGGGCACACCGATAGATTCTGCCAGGCTTCGGTCCTTGGCATCCAACACACAGAGACGAAGGGAAGGGTATGTTTCAGACGAGACTGATGACCTGGGCGATGGTGCTGGCATGCCTCGCTCTTTCGGGTTCTGCAGCCTGGGCTGACGATTTGGGCCATGTACTGAAGGAACTGGATAAGTCGGCTGCGAACTTCCGTTCGACCACTGCCGATTTCGAGTTTGACACTATTCAGACGGATCCGTTTCCCGATAAAGACGTGATGAAAGGAACCGCTTACTACGAGCGCAAGGGCGCGACGTTTTCGATGGCGGCTCACGTGCAGAACGAAAACGGCAAGGACGCTCCGCGGACATACATGTACGCAGGCGGGAAGTTACAGCTGTTTCAGCCGATGATCGATCAGGTGACGAGCTTTAAGAGCGCAAGCAAGTTTGAGAGCTACCTGATGCTCGGATTCGGAGCCAGCGGCAAAGATCTCGCCGATAAGTGGGAGATCAAGTACGACGGGCAAGAAACGCTGGACGGTGTGAAGACAGAGAAGCTTGAACTCGTGGCGAAGGATGCAACGCTCCGAAAGAACCTGCTGAAAGTGATGGTCTGGCTGGATGCTGCGCGCGGTGTAAGCCTGAAGCAGATCTTCTATTTTCCGCAGGGCGTGTCGCGTGTGTGCACCTACTCCAATATCAGGACGAATCAGGCGCTGCCCGCGGACGCTTTCAAATTCAAGACAGACAGTAAGACACAATATCAGCAGCAGTAGGGCCGCAGGAACTGGTTGGGTTCGTGCAGATTTTGAGAGCGGCTGGGATGCGTTCAGTCTTCTCACCCAAGCTTCGCTTGGATGAGGCACCGTCGGTTCGTGCGGGTTGAAGAGCTCCTAGAAGGAGATCCTTCGGCACGAGAGGCCGTGGTGCAGGAGCCGCGCGAGCGCGATTCCGCCCAGTGCGAAGAGCATGGGGAAGCACTCAAGGGTATAGCGCGCCTCAGGCGGAACAACAGTGAGGAGCATCGCGCTGCGCAACACCAGGTAGGCCAACATCCAGAAGGCCATGCGCGGACGCAGCAGCAGGCCAGCGAAGCCCAGTAAGAGATAAAGGGCATTGAGCGCAGCATAGGCCCAGCTGATACGGGTTTCAACACGATGGTGCCCGTAGACCCACCAATCGAGATCGATGGGCAGATTCTCAACGCGGGGGCGAACCCACATATCGACGACCCGGGCAAACGGAAGCCAGAGATAGAAACGAAGAGGATGTGTGGCGATGCGCTTCTCCGCAAGGCGCGCGAAGCCCGCATCCAGTTCGGGGGTCAGATTGTGGCCGTTGTGGTTGTAGGCATCGGCGAGAGCTGCGGTTTGGCGGTACTGATCAACAGAATCGAAGGCGCGTGTTGGGAGCTTCCCAATGTCGAGTACATCTCCGGGCACATTCCATGCGACGTTGTAGGTGGAAACAAAGTCGAGGCACCAGGTTTTGAGCCATCGATCCCATCCCGGAGTCAGAGGATCGCCGGGGTCGGTGGCGGAACGCGGAGCGATGGGCTGGATAACGTGAAAGACGCGCCAGTTGCGCTCCGTCCACACGGCAAAAGGCGCGAGGGCGAGCAGGATACAAATAATGGCCATGCGAGCGAGACGCCGCGCTGGGATTTTCCTCGATTGAGGCGCGGGAAACAGCAGGGCTGGCGTCAGCGCAAGTGCCGCCAGGGCGCCATCGGGCCGGAGCAGAGCGGCGTATGTAATCGCGAAGGTGAATACGAGAGCGATGGGCCAGACTGGCCGCTGCTGAAAACGCGCAGCGGACCAGAGCGCAAGGGCGAGGACGAAGAGGGTAGGACACTCTGTAAGTGGACTTGCGGCATAGACCGCGGTAAAAGGACAGAGCGCGGCGAGCCAAAGTGTGGCGTGGGCTGTTCTATCAGAGAGTCCGATTGGAGCGATGCGGCGGGCAAACTCGGAGAGGAGAAGACATCCAGCCAGGTCAAGGACGATCTGAATCGAGACCACGGAGGTGTAGTTTCCAACCCCGAAGAATCTGAAGCAGATTGCCAGAAAGAATGGGTAGCCTGGAAGGCGAATCAGAGTGGGAAAAAACTGGCTCGGCCCGACGGTGAGGGCGTATTGCCCGTGCAATAGGAGGTTTCTGGCGATGTCGCCATAGACTTCAGTATCGCCATTGGCCTCGAAGAAGCGGAGGAGCATCCAGTAGCGAAGAAGGAAACCGGCCAGAAGCGCAGGAAGGATCGAAGCGATCGAACGCAGAGACATCCTGAGCCGGTCGGCGGTCGATTGACGCGGGTTCAATCGCGGCTGGTTCGATTGACTCTGGGGAGCGGCTTCCATACGATTCGTACTGTATAACCTAAATCGTTTACGTAGCGGTCGCGAAGGTGAAAACAACAGTGTCCCATGCTCGATAAGCAAATATTTTTCGACCCCCAGAGGAAGCGGTGGAAGCGGCTTCGTCGAATTCTCGATGTGACCGCGGTGCTGACCACGCTGGTGCTGGCGGGCTTCATCTTCAATGTACTGCGCAGCCAGCCACTTACGGATTTGCTGCTGCCAGCGTTCCGGCATAACTACAAGGCGCTGCCGGATCGGCCAGCGGGTCTGCGGGGCGGGAAAGCGGGGCGGCCGGCGCGGCGCAAGACAACGCGAAGACCCTCTGAGATTCCATTCAACACGGGCGAGGGTTTGCGCGCGGCATACTATGTGCCATACGACGAAGCCAGCTACGCCTCGTTCAAGCAGCACGTTCGCCAGATCGATCTGCTGTTTCCCGAGTGGCTGCACATTGATGGATCGAACCCGACGCTGATGGCGTTCGATAACGAGAGCCATCGATCTTATCCGGTGATCGATCGAAACACCGTACACGATCCAGACGACCTGGGGCGCATCAAGCGCACGATTCAGCTTGCGAAGGAAGATACAGAGGTCTTCCCTCACCTGAACAACTACAACTCGACCCAAACGATCTGGGATCCCGCGGTTGGCGCGCTCTTGAAGGACCCGGTGAAGCGCGCCGTTCTGCGCGCGCAAATCCTGCAGTTTCTCGCGGCGTTCCCCGCCTATCGCGGGCTTTCTCTCGATTTTGAGAGTCTCTCGGACGATGCGGTTCCCGCGTACATGACGTTTATCCACGAACTTTATACGGATATGCATGCGCGCAAACTGCAGCTGTATGTTCCGACAGCCCCGAGCACGGATGACAAGACGCTGAAGCTGATTGCGGCAAATTCCGACGGCGTGGTGTTGATGAATTATGACCAGCACGAAGCGACCAGCGATCCGGGGCCGATCGCCGCGCAGAGCTGGTTTGTCGCGAATCTGGCGCGGGTGATGAAGTCCGTGCCGAAGCAAAAGCTAATTTGTGCGCTCGGTAATTACGGATACGACTGGACGCTCTCGATTCCTCCGCCGCCGAAGCGCGGGCATAGGACGGGCAAGCCTGAGGTGCTAAATACCGCCGACTTCCCTGTCTCCGACGCATGGCAGCGCGCGGCAGATGCGGATGCCGATCTGAACCTGGATTACGACTCGTTGAATCCGCACTTCGATTACATCGACGAGGACAGCAACGAACGGCACGTGGTGTGGTTTTTGGATGGCGTGACGCTGCTGAACGAGATGCGGGCGGCCCGCGAGATGGGTCTGCAGACATTCGCGCTGTGGCGTCTGGGATACGAAGACAGCTCGCTGTGGAATGTGTGGGACAAGCCGAGCAACCCGAATTCACTGGAGGCTCTTGCGCTTGTGGAGCCGGGGCACGATGTCGATACAGAGGGCGAGGGCGACATCATGCGGGTGACGGGGTTGCCGCAGCAGGGCAAGCGCAGCGTGCAGGTGGACACCGACGAGCCCGATCCGCAGCGAAAGCTCATCATCGACGAGCATATGGATGTATATCCGCAGAACTACACTGTCTCGTATTACGGATACCATCCAAACGAAGTTGCACTATCGTTCGATGACGGGCCCGATCCGAAGTGGACGCCCCGGATTCTTGACATCCTGAAGAAGAAGGATGTGAAGGGCACTTTCCTGATTATCGGGGAAGAGGCGCTGGAAAACATCGGGCTGATGAAGCGCGAATTGCGCGAGGGGCATGAGCTCGGAAACCACACGTACACGCATCCAGACATTAGCGAGGTCTCGCTTAACCGGCTGGAATTTGAAGTGAAGCTGACGGAGCGACTGTTCGAGAGCAAGCTGGGGGTACAGCCGCATTACTTCAGGCCACCGTACGATGTGGACGAAGAACCGGATACCGATGACCAGGCAGCGCCCGTGGTGCGCGTGCAGCAGGACGGGTTCATCGTGGTCGGAAACAAAATCGACACCAACGACTGGGATGAGCGGATTCGCAAAACTCCAGCTGAGATTGCGCAGTCGGTGCTCGAGCAGTTGGACCGTATGAAGACGAAGCCGCAGTTTCGCGGCTCGGTCATCCTGCTTCATGACGGTGGCGGGGACCGATCGGTGACGGTTGCGGCTCTGCCGGTGTTGATCGACACGTTGCGCGCGCATGGGTACAAGATTGTTCCTGTTTCGTCGTTGATTGGGAAGACCTCTGCCGAGGTGATGCCGAAGCTTACATTCGGGCAATATCTCCGCGCCCTTCCGGATTCGATTGCGTTCTCGACACTGGCGGTAATCGGCAACTTCATCGTGTTTGTCTTTTTCCTGGGCGATATACTGATGAGCGCACGGCTGATCCTGGTAGGCCTGTTTGCGGTGATCGACCGGCTGCGGCGACCGCACAGGAATGCCTCTCCCGGATTCAGCCCGCGAATCGCGGTTCTGATACCTGCCTACAACGAAGAGAAAGTAATTGTTCGGACAGTACGCTCGGTGCTTCACTCCGATTACGAGAATCTACGCGTGATCGTGATCGACGACGGGTCCAGCGATAACACGTTTGAGGTGGCCCGGGCAGCTTACACGCGCGAGATCGCCCAAGGCCGTGTGCAGGTTCTGACCACTCCGAACGGCGGCAAGGCGGCCGCACTGAACTTCGCCCTGGGGCAGCTGGATGAGGAATTCTATGTGGGCATCGACGCCGACACGGTCATTGCTTCCGATGCGATTTCGAAGCTCATTCCGCATTTCGAAGACCCGCGGGTGGGCGCTGTGGCGGGCAATGCGAAGGTGGGCAACCGTGTGAATCTCTGGACGCGCTGGCAGGCGCTGGAGTACATCACGAGCCAAAACTTCGAGCGGCGCGCGCTGGATCTTTTCAACGTAGTGACGGTAGTGCCGGGTGCGATCGGCGCGTGGCGAACAGAGCCCGTGAAGAAAGCCGGTGGCTATCCGCTGAATACGGTTGCGGAAGATGCCGACCTGACGATGAACCTGCTGGAGCAACGTTTCAAGGTGGTGTACGAGGATCGTGCACTTGCGTTCACCGAAGCGCCGATCAGTGCAAGCGGGCTGATGCGGCAGCGATTCCGCTGGTCTTTTGGAATTCTGCAGTCGATTTGGAAGCATCGGATGGCGTTCGTTCGAAATAAGGCGATGGGACTGTTTGCGTTGCCTAATATTTTGATCTTCCAGATGTTTCTTCCCCTGGTATCGCCGTTTATCGATTTGATGTTTGTTGCGGGAATCGTGCACTACTTTATTGATCGGCACTATCATCCGGAAGCAGCTTCGGCAGCGAGCTTTATGAAGCTGCTGGCCTACTTCCTGACCTTCCTGCTGATTGATTTTGTTACTTCGACGGTGGCGTTCAGCCTGGAGCGGAGGCATCCGGCGAACAAGGGCGATGGATGGCTGCTGTTCCATATCTGGCTGCAGCGCTTTGCCTATCGACAGGTCTTCTCAATCGTGCTGTTCAAGACGGTGAAGCGGGCAATCGATGGAAAGCCTTTCAACTGGGACAAGCTGGAGCGCACGGCGCAGATGAGCAAGCAGACCGAGGCGCTGACGGAGACACGCTGACAAGCGATTGTGAGAGCATACGCATTCGATTGCGGAGCTGATTTTAAGCGCTAACAGCGTTTACCTGTGATGGCCGGAGTGGCCACCGCCACCACTGAAGTGACTGCCTCCACCGAAGTGACCCCCGCCGCTCGAATGGCTTCCGCCGCCAAAATGCCCGCCTCCGCCGAAGTGGCTTTCCTTCGGGGCTTTCCAACCGCCCCCGCCGCCACCCCAACTGGAGTGGCCACCGCCGTAGTTGTAGGACCGAGGCAAGCTGCCGCCGTAGCCGCTGGAGTTGTGTCCACCGCCAAAGAGATGGAAGCCGCCGCGCTGGGTACTGGAGAAATCGCGGCCACGATACGCGTCATAGGTGCGCCCCGTGCTGCCGCGGTAATTATTACTGGGTACGCGATAGCTGGGAGACGGACCTGCATAGCCCACGCCTGTGCGCCCGGCATACGCGTCGTGCGGGCTCATTGAACCGCGCCCATACCCTGGATATCCGAAGGAATCAGAACGGCCTGAAAATCCGTACTGCCTATTGTCGTATTGCGGTGTCGCGTTGCCGAATTGCTGGGGCCTGCCGATGGCCTGCGGATAGCGGTTGTAAGCTTGCTGTGGGAATCGGTTCGGCGAGGGGAACCCGCGATTGAAGCCTTCAGCCGAGCGAGCATCTCCATACCGCTGCCAATCGTTGCCGTATCCGCGATTGAACTCCGCACCACCACGGCTTCGTGGCGCGTAACCACTGCGTTCCCAGCCTCGATTCTCTAATCCACGCCGAGAACCGTATCCATACCCGTCTCGACCGAAGGATCCAGACCCGCGATACGCGCGGGAGCCGCCGTACGGAAAGCCCCAATCTGAAACCGATCGGCTCTGCGAGAAATAGCAATCATGATTGAAGAGGACGGAGTTTGCGAGCCAATCAAGTCCCCAGCCGAGAAAACCCCAAGGCGTGTGAAGAAATGCATTCATGGCGAAGCTCAAGCCAAACTGGACTGGCGAGGCTCCGAAGAAGTCGCCGAGCGCTCCGGACAAGGAGAAGCCTGGATAAGGGTCCACCGGCTGGCCATAAACGGACCATGGATTGTAGGCAGGAACGTAGACAACCTGTGGGTCAGCGGGGGCAATGTCGATGGCGCTCTGGTTCTGTGAGACTTCTTCCTGCGGTGTGCTCTGAAGATTGCCCGCATCTTCTGCGCGCTGGCGCATGGCCTGAATGGTCTGCAGAACGTCTTGCGGCTGGTTGTAGTAGGCGTTGCCGAGATTCGTGGTCCATTGCAGATTCTGGTCAAGCATGGCGAGGACCTGCGGAAAGGCGGTTAGAGCCTTAATGCTCGGATCCCAGGAGGTTTGTGCGTCAGCTCCGGCGGCAACCTGATCGGGCGAGGGGCTGCCGAGCGAGCGCAGCCATTGATCTGCCGAGGCTATTTGTGCCGGGTAGGTGGAGCCCGCGAGAATCTGCGCGACAAGGGCGTCAGGATAAAGCGCAATTGGCGCGACTAACCGCGTGAGCTCATCGGGGCTGATCGGCTGTGCCCCTGCAAGTTGTTGCGCGTAGCCTTGCTGTGCGTATGTCGAGGCATAGGGCTGCTGTGTTGCGGGGTACACGGGCTGTCCGCCGTAGCCGTATGGCTGCGCGATTTCTGCGGTCTGATTGCTGGGATACGGATCGTCGTCCGGTGGCCAATCCTGCTGTTGCGCAGAGAGGCCTTTTCCGGATCCGATGAGCGCGAGCAGAGCAACACCGACGACTCCAGGCGAAGAGACCACACGGCGCATCACAGAGAAGGTGCCGGAGAGATGGAGAGACGGAGTAAAGAGACTGGCGGCGTGCAAAGTGCGCAAAACAAATCGAGGATTCATGCTTCCCTCTGGTCGCCGGCCGTCGATCAGGCCGGCCTTAGCGCGCAACCGCACGCTTGGTGCTTCGCTTGTGAACGGGCTCGCCGGACGCAAAGTTCCGAGCAAGCGAGCACGACAGGCTCCGGGGCCTGCCCTAATGGAGACCCGGTTTCGCCGGGTTAGTTTCGCAGATGCAAGGAGAGTTTTCGGGGGCCGTCTGGGAGGGGGCCATTCCGTGTGCAGTGCACAGACAAAGCGACTAAACTAGAAGGGCTATGGCTACCGTTTCCCTTCCCACCGAGATTCAGCCGCGTACCCCGCAAGGCGGCTTCCGCAATGAACCGTTCGTCGACTTCAAGGCTGCTGAAAATATCCGCAAGATGAAGGAGGCGCTTGAGTTAGTGGGAGGACAGCTGGGGCAGGAGTATCCGCTGATTATCGGCGGGCACCGCCTGAAGACTGATGGCAAGATTCGCTCGCTCGATCCTTCCCGGCCGGCGCGGGTTGTGGGCGTACACCAGAAAGCGGGTTCAGAGCACGCCGAACAGGCTATGCAGGCAGCGCTTCGTGCGTTCGACTTTTGGAGCAGGTCTTCGGTCGGGGAAAGGACTTCCCTGCTCCTTGGAGCGGCGGAGATTGTTCGCCAGCGCAAATTCGAATTTTGCGCATGGCTCACCTTCGAGGTGGGCAAGAATTGGGCTGAGGCCGATGCCGACGTTGCAGAGACAATCGATTTTCTGGAGTTTTACGCGCGCGAGGCGCTTCGGCTGGCGGAGGCAAAGACGCCGATTCAACTTCCCGGAGAGAAGAACGAACTGCTGTATATCCCGCTGGGTGTGGGCGCGGTCATTCCGCCGTGGAATTTCCCCTTCGCGATCATGGCCGGCATGACGGCGGCATCGATCGTGACGGGTAATACCGTGATCCTGAAGCCATCGAGCGACTCGCCGACGATTGCGGCCAAGTTTATCGAAGTGCTGGAAGAGGCGGGTATGCCGGGAGGCGTAGTAAATTTCTGCCCGGGCTCAGGAGCGAGTTTCGGCAATGCGATTGTGGAGCATCCGAAGACGCGCTTCATCGCTTTCACGGGATCCAAGCCGGTTGGGTTAGAGATTCACGAGCGCGCCGCGAAGGCGCAGCCGGGACAGATCTGGATCAAGCGCACGATTTTGGAGATGGGTGGGAAGGACTCGATTGTGGTGTGCGCCGATACAGATGTCGACGCCGCGGTGGAGGGCGTGACGGCCGCCGCTTTCGGATTCAGCGGACAGAAATGCTCGGCATGCTCGCGCGTTATTGTGGAAGCGTCTATTTACGACTCATTCGTGGAACAGCTCCAAGAACGAGTGGCTCAGCTGCAAGTGGGCGAGGCGGCTAAGAATCCAAACCTTGGACCCGTGGTGAACAAGGCTGCAATGGATTCAATCTTGGGTTACATAGCGGCCGGGAAGAAGGAAGGACGCCTTGTCGCCGGCGGCAATGCTGTCGAGTCAGAGAGCGGCGGATACTTCCTGGAGCCGACGGTCTTCGCGGACATTGCACCGGATGCAGTGATTGCACAGGAAGAGATCTTCGGGCCGGTGCTGGCGGTAATCAAGGTGGCGGATTTTAAGGAAGGCCTGGCGGTTGCGAACAACACTGAATATGGCTTGACGGGCGCGGTCTACACTTCAGATCGCGAACGGCTCGACTTCGCGCGCCAGGAGTTCCACGTCGGGAACCTGTATTTGAACCGCAAGTGCACGGGCGCGATGGTGGGCGCACATCCATTCGGCGGATTCAACATGAGCGGAACCGACTCGAAAGCGGGTGGACCCGACTATCTGCTGCTGTTCACGCAGGCCAAGAGCGTGGCGGAGAAGCTCTAGGAAGATTTGAAGGGGTACAAAAAGAGGGGAGCCAAGCGGCTCCCCTCTTTTTGTGGATCGCGAACAGAATCAGGCGACGGCGGGTGGCGCGGCTGCCTGCTCTTCAGCTTCGAGCTTGTTGCCCATTTCAGCGGCGGCCTGGGCGAGCTGGCGATGGTGGATAGTGAAGAGGGCCAGTTCGAGACGATCGCTGACACCGGTCTTGTCGTAGATGGAACGCAAGTAGTTCTTGATCACCTGCTCGGTGGTTTTGAGGCGCATGGCTATCTCGCGGTTCTTGCATCCCTGAACAATGAGGGCCACAATGCGCATTTCCTTGGGCGTGAGACGATCGCGCACGCGGGCGCCGACCAGATCTTCTTCGGGGGACTCGGGCATCATCAGCTGGGGTGGGGTCCATGTATCGCCGGCGGCGACGCGACGGACGCACTCGACGAGCGACGGGCCGGTGACGTTGCGGAACACGACTCCACGGAAGCCTTGCTGCATAAACTGGCTGGCGCTCTCGTTGTTCTCGGCAATTACGATGCCGCGGCTACTGGTGGACTCGAGGAGCGAGCGCAAACGAGCCATGTCTGGCCGCAACGAAGCGGCGAGAACAACTATGGAGCCTGGGAATGTCGCAATCGCGTGCATCATCCGGTCGAGGTCAGTGCATTGAGCAATAATGCGCATGTCCTCGTCCATCGCCAGCACTTTTGCGGTGCCGGCGCGGAAAATGGCCTGTGAATCGGCAAGGATCACTTTATTCATAGTTCGCGCACCATCCGTCTTGGGGGTGAAATGGGGCTAGCTTGGGCTGCCATTTGGTTGCCCGATTTCCACAATTTGAACCCTAAAGATACACTTTCTTGGGTACGAAAGGATACTGCCAAAGAGAAAACCGTTGGCGCCTCTTATACGTCCTGGGCATCGCAGGGGAAAATACATTCCTTTGGTCACCTATCCAAGTCACAAAGTACTAGCGTTGGGCAGATTTTCCTGAAACAAGATTACAGCCCAATCGACATTCCGTCATCAGAAACCCGTGCCCAACAGTCTGCGGTATTTACTGAGTAGGATCGTTTTGGTCCGTTTTGCGTAATTGGTCTGTGGAATTCGAGGCCCTATACACTGGAAATATGGCGAGGCCGATTCTATTAGCGGTAGACGACGACGTCAGCGTCCTTGAGGCGGTGGTGCAGGACCTACGACGGCAATATGGCGCAGAGTATCGCGTGATGCGGGCGGCAAGCGGGCAGGCTGCGCTCGACACGCTGACACAGGTTAAGGCGCGCCAGGAGCCGGTTGCGCTGATTCTGAGCGATCAGCGGATGCCTGGGATGACGGGCGTGGACTTCCTGGAAAAGGCACGCGAGATCTACACCGATTCGCGCCGTGTATTGCTGACGGCATATGCCGACACGGAAGCGGCGATCCGCGCAATCAACTCAGCGCGCATTCACTATTACCTGAATAAGCCGTGGGATCCACCGGAAGAGAAGCTATATCCGGTCCTGAACGATCTTCTAGAGGACTGGAAAGCCGGTTTCCGACCTCCGTTTGAAGGCCTGCGAGTGATCGGCAATCGCTGGTCGCTTAAGGACCACCGACTGCGGACGTTTCTTTCGCGCAATCATGTGCCATATCGGTGGCTGGACATTGCGAGCAATGACGAAGCCACGAAGCTTTTGATGGAAAAGGGCTTAAAGCCGGAGCAACTTCCGGCAGTCCTCTTTTCGGATGGTTCTGTGATGCCCGAGGCAGGGCCGGATGCCTTAGCGGCGCGGGTGGGACTGAGAACACAGGCGACGCAAGAGTTCTATGACATGACGGTAGTGGGGGCGGGCCCGGCCGGCCTGGCCGCCGCCGTCTATGGAGCCAGCGAGGGGCTGAAAACCTTAATCATTGAACCGGATGCCCCTGGGGGACAGGCGGGCTCAACCTCGCGAATCGAAAACTACCTGGGATTCCCCTCCGGTGTGACCGGGGCCGATTTAGGACGCCGCGCCCACATGCAGGCGTCCCGTTTCGGGGCGGAGTTTCTGACTCAGCGGGCAACCGGGTTGCGCATTGATGGACAGTATCGGTTTGTGCAACTTGCGGATGGCCTAGAGGTATCGAGCCACGTGGTGCTGCTGGCACCGGGTGTGCAATACCGCAGGCTGAACATTCCGGGTGGAGACAAACTGACAGGATGCGGAATTTACTATGGGGCGGCGCTCGTGGAGGCGGCTTCCTGCCGGGACGAGGATGTTTACGTCGTTGGTGGAGCAAATTCGGCTGGGCAGGCTGCGCTGCATTTCTCGAAATTCGCCAGAACAGTCACGATGCTTGTGCGAGGACCGAGCCTTGGGGCTACGATGTCGAAATATTTAATCGATGAGATCGACCGCACATCGAATATTGTGTTGGCCACCGGGACACAGGTGGTAAGAGCCGAGGGCGATGGTCACCTGCAATGTCTTTATCTGCAGGGACCTGACGGCGAATACCGCGTTCAGGCAACATCGCTGTTTGTTTTTATCGGCGCTCAACCCGTGGTGGAGTGGTTGCCGCCATCGATTCTGCGGGACGAGAAGGGTTTCGTCCTTGCCGGACCGGATTTGCGGCGGGATGGGAAATTGCCGGAGAGCTGGAAAGAGGCGCGTGAGCCGTTCTTGCTCGAGAGCAGCGTCCCGGGAGTCTTCGTTGCCGGTGATGTACGACATGGTTCGGTCAAGAGGGTGGCTTCAGCGGTGGGTGAGGGGTCAATCGCTGTGCAGTTCGCGCATCAGTATTTGGCCGGGTTTTAAACCGAGCCGGGTCCTGGGCGCGGCGGGTTCTCAGGTTTGGGCGGGGTCTGGATTTGGCGCGTCTTCAGGGGTAACAGTGCCAGATCCGAGGGGGATATAAAAACCGCACGATGGGCAGTCTCGAAAAGCCGCTGGTGAAGGAAACGATTTCCTGGGGAGCTGCGAAGGCAGCGCTCGCGTCGACGCGCATCTTCGCGGGAACGGACCTGACGGCGGTGGCCGGCGTAGACCGCGTCGAACGCATTCTTGCCCCGGCGCGCGCTGCGATCACCCAGCCCGGCGACCCGGCTGATTCCTACTGGGTACTGTTGAGAGGCGAGACCCGCGCCGAGCGGTTGGAGGCGGACGGCACGGCAACCGTGATCGGCTCAGCAGCTGCGGGTGATGGCTTTGCCGAGTCGGCGCTACTTTCGGGCAAATCGCATTTGCAGTTTCGCGTCGTTGCATTGGAAGAAACGGAATTAATTCGCTTCACGGCAGATCAGTTCTGGGTGATACTCGCCTGCTGTCCCAAGGCGCGGGAAGAGGTGCTTGCGGCGATGGCGCATCGACTGCAGGCCTACCAGGTGGAAGCCCTGCATCGCGAGAAGCTGATTTCTCTGGGGACGCTTGCGGCTGGCCTGATGCATGAGCTCCATAATCCCGGCTCTGCGGCGAAGCGCTCGGCTGCGCAGCTGCGCGAAAATCTGATGCGACTTCAGCAACTAAGCCTGCGTAACGGTAGCCGCGCCAAAACGCCGGAGCAGCTGGAGTGCATGAGGGGTTTGCTCGAACATACGCTCAGCGGTTGCAGACTTGCGGCGATGAGCAGTGTGGAGCAGTCGGACGCCGAAGAGGCAATGAGCGAGTGGCTGGCGTCAGCCGGCGTCGAGAACGCTTACACAATCGGGCCGGTGCTGGTCGGCATGGGCTTCGATCGGGAAGAGCTGAATTGCGCGAAGGAGTACTTCGACGCAAGCGCATTTTCCGACGCGTTGAACTGGCTGGAGTCGCTGGTCTCGAGTGTCTCGCTTGTCTGCGCCATCGAGGACAGTATTTCGCGGATTTCAGATCTGGCCATGGCGGTGAAGAAGTTTGCCTACGAAGAGCGATCGGCGGCCAAAGAGCTGGACGTACACGACAGCCTGCAGAGCACGCTTATTATCCTGGGACACAAGCTGCGCTTGAAGCAGATCCATGTGGATAAGAAATTCGAGGCTTCGCCTTCGACGATTCGCACACGCGGCTCGGCACTGAGCCAGGTATGGACCAACCTGATCGATAACGCGGCGGATGCTTCCCCGGCAGGAGGCCATGTCGAGATCGCCTCGTGGACCGAGACCCAGCAGGGGTGGCTGTGCGTGAGCATCTCCGATGATGGACCGGGCATTGCGCAGGATGTGCTGCCGCGCATCTTCGAACCCTTTTTCACGACGAAGCCGCAAGGCTCAGGAACAGGGCTGGGCCTGGATATTGTGCATCGTATCGTCACGGAGAAATTCGGCGGGAAGATCGAAGTCAACACCAAGCCCGGTCACACGCAATTCGTCGTACGGCTACCGCTGGAACGCACCGGAGAGGCTGAGAAGAAAACGACTTCGATTGGCCGTTGATATTCGGCAGTTGGGCCGCTGCTTTCTTCGAATAAAGTTCCTCTAAAGAATCGATCTCGTTTCTTGGCGCGCGAGTTGTCTTCATCCCACCGCGACGACGTGTAGCCTGCCGATGTCGTACTGCTTTCTGCACTGCCCCTGGATCAAGCCTATGAACTTTGTCCCATCTCCGCCGATAGACAGGCAGAGGGGCTGGCATGATCGACCGCTGCGATCTGATGGAAGCTGCACTCGAGAGTATCCCCGAGGGTCTCGCTTTGCTCGACGGCGAGGGGCGACTCATTTTCTGGAATCGTGCCGCGGAGCAGATCACCGGATTTCCGAGCATCGTGACTCGCGCGCGCTCAGCCCCGGTGGGGCTGGAGCCACTCTTGCTGGCACAAGCTGAAGACAGGCCGTCGGCGGAGCTCGCGACCATTCGGTCTGAGAGGTATACGTTGACCCATGCGCAGCATAGGCTGGGGCGCGAATTGCCGCTCATGAAGCGGACGGTGATGTTGCGGGATGCACTTGGTGCGCGTGCCGGATTGGCGATTCTCTTTCATCCAGCTGGGGGCCTGGACACCCTTCTGCACGGGGAGAGCCGCGAGGATGCCACCTTAGACACGGCCCGTGCGGAGATCGAAGAGGAAGCAAAGTCGGCTTTCGAAGACTTTCTCGCCGGTGCGATGCCGCTTGGCCTGCTGTGGATCACAGTGGATCAGGCACATGAGCTGCGCAGGACTCACGGAGCGCGCGCCTGCGACACGATGATCGAGCGGGTCGAACGTGCGCTGGCCAATGGATTGCGTCCAGCGGAGGAACTTGGCCGATGGGGCGACGATGAGTTTCTAGTGCTGTCGCACGAGCCCACAGCGGAGAGACTCGCGGTGCATGGGCAAGCTTTAGCGGGCTTGGCGCGAACATCGGATTTCCGCTGGTGGGGTGACCGGCTTTCGCTGACCGTAAGCGTTGGAGCGGCGCAGGCATCCAAAAGCGAGACGCTCGCGCAGCTCTTCACGCGGACGCAGTCCGCCATGTTGGCCAGCGTTCACGCGGGCGGCAACCACATCACGCTTGCGCCGGAAAGGTAGTCATGTTCGCCATCATCGGAATTCTTGTCGTCTTTGGCGCGGTTGTGGGCGGGTTTCTGATGGAGAAGGGGCACCTGGAGGTACTGATCCAGCCGGCGAGCTGCTGATCATCATGGGCGCTTCCATCGGCACCCTGCGTTGCAAGCCCTATCCATATTCTCAAAGGAATTGCGGCCGGGCTGATGGGGTGATGAAGGGATCGAAGTTCAACAAGGCGCGCTACCTGAGCACGCTGAAGATGATGTACCAGTTCCTGAACAAAGTGCGCAAAGAAGGGCTGCTGAGCGTGGAGATGGATGTGGAGAAGCCCAAGGCAGCGGGATCTTCAAGAACTACCCTGAGTTCTTGAGCGATCACCATGCCCGCGAATTCCTTTGTGACACGCTGCGCATGGCAATCACCGGAGGCGTGGAACCGTTCGACATGGACCAAATGATGGAGCTGGATATGGAGGTCCATCACCATGAAGCAACGTTGCCGATCGGAGCCTTGTCGACCATGGCGGATGCGTTGCCAGGGCTCGGGATTGTGGCCGCGGTGCTGGGCGTAGTGATCACGATGGGGGCGCTGGGCGGGCCGCCGGAAGAAATCGGACACAAAGTCGCAGCCGCACTGGTAGGCACGTTTCTGGGGATTCTTTTGTGCTACGGAGTCGCGGGACCGCTGAGCTCGAACATGACCAAGACGGCCGATGATCACAACAGCTACCTGCACGTGCTGCGCGTGTTGATGCTGTCATTTCTCAAAGGGTCGGCGCCGATGATTGCAATCGAGATGGGGCGGCGAGCAATTCCCGCGCATGTGCGCCCAACCTTCGACGAAATGGAGAAAGGCTGCAAGAACCAGTCAAGTGCGGGAGAGGCTGCGGCAGCATAAGCGGTTGAAGAGAGTGGGTTCTTTATGTCAGCGAGCAAAGCGCACGATCAAACGCACAAGAGGTGGCCATGGCGGCCATCATGGCGGGTGGAAGGTGGCATATGCGGATTTCGTGACAGGCGAGATGTCACTGTTCATGTGCTAACTTGGCTAGAATTCCAGAGAGATAAGAAGGCGGCACGACGAATGAGCGGAACCGGAGAGACAGTGTCCATTGCCGGCAGCGGCGAGGAAGGAGAAGCGGCAATCAAGGCGCAGAAGGATCTGTTCGCATCGAACTTCTCGAAGACAAGAAAGGAACGTATCAAAGCGGGAGCGCTGTACCTGGCGGCGCTGGCTTATCGCTGCTTGCCGGAGTTGAGGACTCTGCCATGCTCAAGGGTCATACCGATGGCGACGCAGTACTCGAACGATGCCAACTACGGCAACTGGGAGCTCTCGGCAGATTGCGCGAACTCCGCGCGGCGATTGTTGCAGCAGGACGGAGTGCGGCAGGACCAGGTAACGCAGGTGCGCGGCTACGCGGACCAGTTGCTGCGGGTGAAGAGCAATCCTGTCGATCCGTCGAATCGGCGTATTTCGATTCTGGTGAAGAATCTGGTGGCAGCTCCGGCGAGATCTGAAAGGGGCGCAGGCGTTGGAGAAGGCTTCGTCGCTGGGGCCGGATGGTTTAGTGGGCAAACCGGGTTCGGCGCAGCCGGATTCGCAAACAAAAAACGGCAGCCAGCAGGCCGCGGCCGAGGGATGGGAAGGCGCCGGAGAATCAGACGGCGAGTTCCTCGGCAGCGGCGCAACCTCCGACGAAGGGAGGCGTGCTGGCCAGGATTAAGACCATCCTGCCGGGGGTAAGAAGTAGGAATTCAGAAATCATGCAGCTGCGCAATCCGGCCGAAATAGTGTAGCCTTATGTTTCACCTAGAAAGCGTTTACTGGAGGAGTTCTCATGACAGTCGTCGCCGGCGTGGATTTCGGCACGTTAAGCGTCCGTGTGACCTTGGTCGATAGCAAGAAGGGGCCGATTGGTACGGCATCGGCGGCGTATCCGCTGCATCGGCGCCGGGAAGATCCCGACTTCGCCACGCAATCGCACACCGACCAGATGGGTGCGCTCGCGCTGGCGACGCGCGAAGTGTTGAGGGCTACCGGTATCGATGGCAACTCGGTAGCTGCGATTGCTCTCGATACGACCGGTTCCAGCGTGGTGCCTCTCGGCGAGGGACTTGAGCCGCTGGACGAGTACTACCTTTGGTGCGATCATCGCGCCCACGCGGAAGCAGAAGAGATTACGACGAAGGCCCATGCAATGGGGCTGGAAGCGATCGAGTGGTGCGGCGGCGTGTACTCGCACGAATGGGGATTTGCAAAGCTGCTGCATTGGCTGCGCCACAATCCTGACAAGCGTGCACAGTTTGTTACAGCCGCGGAACATTGTGACGTGGTGGCGGCCACGTTATGCGGCGTGAGGAAGACAAGCGACCTGAAGCGCAGTGTTTGCGCAATGGGTCATAAATGGATGTGGAATCCAAGGTGGGATGGGCTGCCGCCGGAAGAGTTTCTGGTAGCAGTCGATCCGTTGCTAGCTGGGGTGCGCGCGAAGATGGGCGGCTCCTACGAGACCAGCGACCACATTGCTGGACATTTATCCGCAGAGTGGGCTGAGAAGCTCGGGTTGCGCGCGGGAATTCCGATTCCAGTGGGCGCGTTTGATGCGCACTGGGATGCGATTGGATCGAATTGCCGCGAAGGCGATGTGGTGAATGTGGTGGGCACATCCACATGCATTATTGCGATGGCGCGCGCGAGCGAACTGGTACCCGGAGTGTGCGGTGTTGTGCCGGGCAGCGTGCATCCGGAATATACGGGAATCGAAGCTGGTCTTTCAGCCACAGGCGACATTTTCGAAGCGATTGCACGACGCGCACAAACAACCGTAGCGGCATTGTCAGAGGGGCTTGACGCGTTCAAGGCTGGGCAGACAGGCTTGCTGCGCCTGAGCTGGGACAACGGCGATCGTACGGTCCTCGTGAATCCTGAGCTGGGCGGCGTGACACTCGGGTGGAATCTGATTCACACGGCGCAGGACGAATTGTTCGCGGCGATCGAGGGGACGGCGTTTCACACCCGCATCATTCTGGAGCGGATGGCAGAGCACGGCGTGCGCGTGGATCGAGTGATTAACGCGGGCGGAATTCCGCAGAAGAATGAAGTCTTGAATCGTGTTTATGCGGATGTGCTGAACAAGCCGGTACTTGTGCCTGCGGGTGTGCCTACGAGCCTGGGCTCAGGAATTTTTGCGCTACTTGCGGCCGGGGCCTACAAGTCTATTGAGGAAGCGCAGGCGGCGGTGTGTTTGCCGTTGCGAACGGTTGAACCAAATCCGAAAGCGGCGGCTGTCTACGAGAAGCTCTATCAGCTCTATCGCAGCGTGTATTTCGCTTTGGGTCTGAAGGATGCTCAGCCCATTGCTCTGGGGTCCGTTTTGCCGCAGTTGCGGAGGATTGCGGCGGAAGTCCGGAAGACGGGATAAGACCGCTCGGGGTCTTGGTCTCCCATGCGAAGCCAGGATGGAGACCCGTTCGCGCTCATTGTAAAAGTGGCTTGGATACTTCCAGTTTTCCCTGGTCCCCAAAAGCGAGGGACCAGGGGCACCCGGATTTGAGAGTCTGCGTAGGAAACCCAAGAGGAAAACAAAACGCCACAGGCCGAAGCATTCGCTTCGGCCTGTGGCGTTTGACGGGTTGAGCCGGCTAGAAATCGAGCCGAAGTCCGAACTGCATGCGGCGGAACTGATGGCTGCCCAACGGCTGCACGTAGACACCGAGTCCCGGGTAGGTCAACGCGTTGCCAAATCCGTTGTTGTTGTAGGATCCATCGTCGAAACGTACTGAGTTGGTGATGTTGTAGACTTCCCAGGCGAACTTCAGTCGTGCGAGTTCACCGAGGGACCAGTTCTTGGCCAAAGACGAGTCGATATCGAACGGACCGTCTCCGCGGAAGCGATTACGCTGGCCGGCTTCGCCGGGATAGGGTAGGCGAATGGGCGAGCCGGGAACCACGCCTTCACTGATCGCATTCACATCTGCAAAGACCTGCGGCAATCCGCCTTGAATATGTTTCTTGGTCTTCACTGGTGCAGTTGTCACGGCAAATGCCTGCAATTCCCAGTTGGTGGTCCATCCGGGTTCGATGATGGAGAACGGTAGTCCGCTCGCCCAACGAGCCAATCCGGCCCATTGCCAACCGCCATAGATCGCATCGCCCACTTTGCTGGAGCCGCTGGCAAATTTCTTTCCAGCTCCGATCGGCAGCGCGTACGACCAGTCGGCGGTAATGAGATGGGTTGTATCGAAGTCAGATACGCCCCGGCTTAGAGACGGATTCCAGACGTTCTGGATGGAACCGTAGGAGGTGGCGGCGCGTTCCGCATCGGAACCCATATCGATCGACCGCGAATAGGTGTAGCTGAAGTCCAGGTTCAGACCAGCCCTGGTAGGGTGACGCAGCGTAACCTGGGCTGCGTTGTAGTAGCTCATGCCGATCGAAGACAATGCGATCAGCGACGAGAACTGCTGGCTCCAGAACTGCGTACCGTTGGGGCAGCCGTAGCCGCAGTAGAAGTCGATGTCAGCCAGAGCGCCCGTTTCGCCATAGCTGTAGCGTTGAGGTGCCCACTCATCGTTATAGACAGCGTCGGTGGCAGACTCGCCAACGAAGTCGAGATCCTGCATCTGCGGGAAAACGTCTTCGAAGTACTGGATGGTTGGGATGTGCTGATAATTTCCATCACTGCAATACAAGCAGGACCCACCCAACTGGTCCGTTGCCTTGGACATGGTTGTGCCGGCGGTGAAGTAGTCACCGGCTCCCTTGGGGTCGTTGAGATTGACCGGTTCCGCGAGATCGAGCTGCTGGAAGAGGTGGCGTCCGAGGCGGCCTACATAGGCGGTATCGAGGAGGAAGCCGCCCGGCAGTTCGCGCTGCACGGAGAGATTGAAGGCTTCGACGTACGGAGTTTTAACGTGGTTGTCGATACCCCAATTGATGCCAAACGAACCATCAGGGACAGTATATGGATAAGCCTGGGTTGGATCTGCCGCCGGCACCGGCAAGTTCGGAAGGTCGTGCGGACCGGTAAATCGCGGAGCAGTCTCGTAGTTCACCGAATTGGCCGGGCTCTGGAATTGCGATGAGAGACCGAAGGAACCGAGATTGCTGAAGCGATGCGTGAGCGCCTCGCCGTAGTGATCGTAGTACAGACCGAAGCCCGAGCGGATCGATGTCTTGGTGTTCGGGGCGTAGACGACCGACAGACGCGGCGCCAGGTTTAGCTTCTGTTTGGGCCAGAAGCCCGGTTTGCCATAGAACTTGCCAACCGGCGCAAAGGAGAGATCGTCTTCGAAGACCTGTCCCTTGGCCGCGGCGGCGCCTCGTTTCAGATACCAGTTGTGGGTGTCGACCGTCGGAGCAATCTCCTGCCCTTTGGTTTCATAGGGGGTCTGGAGGAGGGTATGACGCAGTCCAAAAGTGATGGTGAGGTTTGGCTGCACGCGCCAGGAATCCTGAATAAAGTACTCGAACTCATTCGCCTTGAAGTGGCGAGGAATGAAAGATCCATCGGGAAGGAGCGTGGCGCTTGTTGGGGTGGTCACCGCGTAGTTGTACGACGCATCCCGTTCTGCTACATCACCGACGATCGTGGCGTAGGCATAGTCGAAGGATGTGCCATACCCTGGATCAACGGCTGGAAGACCGAGTGTGGTCGGATCCGGTTTCTGCTTACCAGCCAGGTAAGAAGGATTCGTGCTTGCGCCGTTATACGAGTTGGCGTCATTGCTCGTGTTGTTCTGGATCATGCGCCAGTTACCGCCTAGCGAGACGGTGTGGTTTCCCTTCGTCCAGCTGAAGGTGTCGTCGATGGTGTTGACTGGCACGTTCACGAGCGAACTGCGGGCTTGTGACGTGGGATCTTGCAAAAAGCGAACTTTTACGTAGTCACCCTTTCCTATTCCGGCATCGGAAAACCCCTGCCGAATGTAGGCATAGCGAATGTCATTCACGATGCTGGAAGTCGGGGTGAGTGTGTAGCCGAAGGCCAGGCCCTTGGTATTGTCCTCAAGAGAATCCTGCGGAGGCTGGCCGGGTAGATTCTCTGCGGCGAGCGAGACATCTTTTTGCAGGTTTCCACGCACGAAGAAATGATTCCTCGAATTAGGCGCGTAATCGATTTTGCCGATGTTGGTATTGAGCCGCTGAGGAGCAGGCGAGCTGAAGTTGTAGGTGCCGTTATTGATGCCATCGCCACCAGCGAGAACCGTAGCGGGCGGTTCGGTTCCAAGGTATTGGAGGATCGCCTGATTCACGCCGGGCGTCGTGCACTGCGTGCAGCCCGCATCCAGCTGAGCAATCTGAGCGGATGTGAGCATAACCTGCGAGCCATCGGCTGCCTGATAGCCGAGTTGGCCGCTCAGGAACGACGCAGAGGGTGTCACCGCAGAAACCGCGTTATTGGTGGCGAGACGCTGGCCTTCGTAGTTGTAGAAGAAGAAGAGCTTGTCTTTGAGAACCGGCCCACCGATAGAGCCGCCGAAGGTATTCACGATGTACTTGGTAGGGATATTTGGCTCACCCGAGGAAACCTGCTGCTCCTTGAGGAACCAATCGTTGGCCACCATGTTGGATGGGCGGTGGTACTCGTACAGGGAGCCGTGAAACTTATTGGTTCCACTCTTGGTGATGAGCGAGATCTGGGCTCCGGAAGAGCGGCCGGCATCGGCGTTGCTGTTGGAGGTGGTGACACGAAATTCTTCAGTCGAGTCGAGCGTGGAACGGAGCACGCCATTGAATGCGAAGCCGTTCACCTGGTCGTTGTCGTCGATGCCATCGAGAGTGACGTTGCCTTGGTCGGAGCGGGCTCCACCGACCGCACCCTGGCGGCTATCGAGTGAGGACGCCATGGTTTTGTCGGCCAGATTTGCCGACTCGCCGAGGAAGAGCACGCCGGGCTGGGAACTCAGCAAAGCGATTGGGTCGCGACCATCAAGCGGAACGGCCTGGATCTGCTCGTTGGCAATCGAATCGCCCAGCGTCGCGTCTGTCGTGTTCAGAGTTTGTGCTGTTCCCGATACATCGACCGTGACCGTGCTGCTTTGAACCGACAGTTGGAAGTCGATCGTCGCCGGCTGGCTTACCAGTAGCTCGGCGGTCTTGGTCTGATCCCCGAATCCCATTGCCGTGGCGGTTATCCGGTACTTAGCAGGCGGAATGAGCGGGAACGAGTAAAGACCGGTGCTGCCAGCAACTGTTGATAGCGTTGTGCCGGTCGCGTTGTTAACGATTGTGATCGTAGCTCCCGGGACCAATGCTCCCGATGGATCCTTGATGACGCCGCGGAGTGAGGTGCTGGCAGTTTGTCCAAAGGCAAATGTCAGGGGCGCGAGAGTGCAAAAAAGCACCCAACCCCAAATGGATCGTTTCACGGCTGTTCCTCCAAAAGGTCTTGCTCGCTATGTCCTACGACTCGGATACATTTGCGCTTGCCACAACTTCATGGCGCGCAGCGGAAAGTGCCTTAATGATTGAAGCAAACCTCTCGAACAACTGAGACTGGAGAGATGGAAGGTACAGATCTCGTCCTACCGTCGAGAGAAAAAGCGCAGGGGGACTGCGTTTTCATAGGAATGACCCTATATTGCTGGATATTGACCAAAGATTCAACAAAAATTTGAAATCCCAGGCGCGAATTTTACCCCTGCATGGCATTTTCAACTCCCCCCTAACCTATTGCTGCTGTTGCATATGCTGCAGCTCGACCAGTGACGGTGTCGGCCGTTCCTGGGCCTGCTGAGCGCGCTCCACGAGGACGCTCCAGTCTTCCGGGATCGGAAGCTTTCGATCGAGTGCCGGCGGTTGTTCGCTAGCCTCTACGTGCACGGCGACGTAGAGTTCGCTGTCGGTTGCCCCCCGAAATATGCCGTGGGTGGGGGGCACGTCATCGTAGTCCCGGCCCACGGCGGTGCGAATGTGCCGGTGGTGGGCGATGAGATTGTTTGTCGGGTCAAAGCCTACCCAGCCTAAGTGAGGCAGAAAAACGTCGACCCAGGCATGGGTCGCATCCGGAGTAGACCGGTCTTGATCGTCACGGCTGCGGTAGAGATATCCCGAGACGTAACGCGCCGGTATGCGCACATGCCGCAGGAGGGCGATCATGGTGTGAGCGAAATCCTGGCACACGCCTTTGCGGCTCAAGATTGCTTCGTCGATTGGGGAGTCAACGCGCGTATGGCGGGGAACGTACTCAAAGAAATCAAATAGCCTCTCGTTGATCTCATGAACGAGAAGCAGCGGGTCGTCACGGCGCACGATGTCCAATTTTGCGGCAAGATCAACCAGAGCCGGGGTCTCAATGGCGAATGTGCTGGGTAAAAGCATCTCCCAGTAATCGCCGGACTCGATCAGTTCGTCGAGCGCATCCCAGGCATCGGGCGAGAGGAAACGGGGCACATCGGGCAGCGGCTGTTGCTCCACGACGGACTCGGCGATGACGACGAGCTGCGTGTGTTCACCGGGGATATCGAAGTGCTGGACGTTGTTACCGAGATGATCGCGATAGCTGAAGACACGGCATCGAGGGCTTACCGAAAGCGTAAATGTGAGGCAATGCTGATTCGAATCGGACCGCGGATGCATCCGCGCTTCCATGATGCTCTCGCTGATTGGCTGAGAGTAGCGAAAGCGCGTAAGGTGCCGGATGGAATAGAAGTTCATTTTCGGCTCGCTTGTTCCCGTCCTGTTGATATTGCCTAGGTGGCTAACGCCGACTGAATCGAATAGTGAATGTAGTAGCGGTACATGAAATCGTGGATGCACAGGCATTGCTCGCGGATCGAATGCAGAAATGCCGCGGTATCGCCGGAAAGAATTTCGTCAATAGTTGTGTAGCTGAGCATAGCGTGGAGGCGGCCAATTTCAGAGGTCAACTCATTGGGAGGACGACGTCCTCCAGTGCGCTGCACCGACTCAATGGAGTGGCGAATGCCATCCACGGAGTAGCGAATGGCGTGCGGAAAATCACGATTCAACAGAAGGAACTCAAGGATATGATCTGCGGTCAGATCCGCGGTGTAGACCTGGCAGTACGCTTCAAATGCCGTGCAGCAACGGAGAAGCCCGACCTGCTCAAGATACAGGTGGCTGGCGCGTTCAGGATCGCTGAATAGACCTTTCTGATAGACCTCAAGCAATGTCGCGGTGGCGTAGGCGCGCTCAAGATAGCGGCCAAGGCGGATAAACTGCCAACCCTGCCCATGAATCATGGTGGTGTCGCTGACGCCCTTAAAGAGATGAATTCCATCGACGACGGAGCTCAATGTATCTGTGATGCTGGATCGAAACTGAGACTGCACCTGCGCCGAATGCATTTGGTGATAGAGACGATTAAGCCGCTGCCACTGCTCGGTTGAAATCTCTTCGCGCACCTGGCGCGCGTTTTCTCGCGCGGCGTTCACGCAATAAGTGACGGATGCGTGATGGATGGTATCGAAGACAAGGCGGCCCGCCATTTCGTCCAGATTGCCGTTCCAGTCCAAGCCGGCCGGATTTCCGAGCGATGCGACGAGCTGCTCCCAGCGTGTCTCTGCGCCCGAGTTGCCTGTGTCGAGCATGAGGTTCATCGTTACATCGAGCCGGCGCACAGTGTTCTCGGCCCGCTCCAGGTAGCGGCTCATCCAATACAGACTGTCGGCAACGCGCGAAAGCATTGGCGATATCTCCCGAAGTCGTACCTGAAGCGTTATTCCAGAACCCATGTATCTTTACTGCCGCCGCCTTGCGACGAGTTAACGACGAGCGAGCCTTTTTCGAGCGCCACGCGGGTCAATCCGCCGGGCACGATGTTCACTTTGTCTCCGAAGAGAATGTATGGACGCAGGTCGACGTGCCGCGGCTCCAACTGATTGCCTATAAGGCAGGGAGCGCGTGAGAAGGCCAGCGTCGGCTGCGCGATGTAGTTGCGAGGATTGGCTTCAATTTGACGCGCGAATTCCTCCCGCTGCTGGGCAGTCGACTGCGGCCCAATCAACATGCCATACCCACCGCTTTCGCCCACGGCTTTGACGACGAGCTTGTCCAGATTAGCCAGAACATGCCTGCGGTCTTTCTGCTCCGTGAGCAGATAGGTTTCGACATTGGGGAGGATCGGATCTTCGTTCAAGTAGTACTTAATAATGCGCGGCACATACGCATAGAGGGCCTTGTCGTCGGCCAGGCCAGTGCCAAAGGCGTTGGTGACTGTGACATTTCCAGCGCGATAGGCATTGAAAAGGCCGGCGCATCCCAACGCCGAGTCAGACCTGAAGACGAGAGGATCGCTGAAGTCGTCGTCAACGCGGCGATAGATCACGTCGACACGCTTGAGACCGTCCGTGGTGCGCATGTAGACGACATTGTCGTGCGTTACCAGGTCGCGCCCTTCGACAAGGTCGATACCCATCTGGCGAGCGAGGTAGGTGTGCTCGAAATAGGCGGAATTAAAGACGCCCGGGGTGAGTAGCACGATATTCGGCTCAGGGCGGCCCTCAGGCGCAAGAGAACGGAGGGTCGAGAGCAAAAGCTGCGGATAGTGATCGATGGGGCGGACGCCATAGCGTTGAAACAGCTGTGGGAACGTCCGCTTCATGACCCGGCGGTTGGTCAGCATGTAACTCACGCCGGATGGGACACGCAGATTATCTTCGAGTACGACGAACTCGCCGGAATCCAAACGAAGCAAGTCGCTGCCCACCACAGCGATATAAACGTTGCGCGGAACCTGGAGCCCGCGCATCTGGCGGCGATAGTGTTTGCAGCTGTAGATCAACTCGCGGGGCACAACCCGGTCGGCCAGGATCTTGGCGTCGGAATAGACGTCGCGCAAAAACAGGTTGAGGGCCGTGATGCGCTGCGTCAACCCGCGTTCGATACGAGCCCATTCGTCGGCCGTAACCAAACGAGGCACCAGGTCATAGGGGAAGATGCGTTCGGTCCCCTCGTCACGGCCATATACGGTAAACGTGATGCCCTGGGTGAGAAACGAAAGCTCGGCGGACTGCTTGCATCTCTGCAGTTCCTCAGGCGGCAGGCCGGCAAGGGTCGTGGCCAGGGCCTGATAATGGGCCCGCACATCGCCGTTGCTTTCGCGCATCTCATCGAACGCCCGGTCGAGTGGATAATCTCCGAACATAGTCTCGATTTCCACTGGATAGCCGGCGCTCATCGACGATGTGCGGTCCTTCGTTTGAGATTTCAGGGTTCGCTGCCAAATAGCTCTGCGGACCGGAAAGCGCAAATACACTGCTACCCAGTTCAACGGCACCGGCTGTTCCCTGTTTCTTTGCTTTTAACACGGGGGGCGTAAAGGCACAATCAGGAACCGGGGTTTCTTCCTCAAGACGGTGCGGTCGCTCACATCTGGAAGATGTCCGGCTTGTTAGGGCGCTGGGCTCATGGCGCCCGTCGATCAATTACTCTGGTTCTTTTAGGAGACCGCTGACCATGCCTATTCTTCGTCGCTTTACTCTGCTGCTAGTCGGACCCATCGTTTTAGCTATCGGCGTGCAGGCGCAACAACCGGCTCCAGCAGCAGCGAGCGAAGACTACGTGCGCTCCCACTACACGAAATACGAATTCAGGATCCCGATGCGGGATGGGAAGCGGCTGTTTACGGCAGTGTACGTGCCTAAAGATGCACCGGGGGGTCCTTACCCTTTCCTGATGGACCGTACTCCCTACGACGTCGCGCCCTACGGGGAGGATCGATACCCGGCACATCTTGGACCTTCCGATGAGTTCGAGAAGGCCGGCTACATCTTCGTCTACCAGGACGTGCGTGGGCGCTGGATGAGCGAGGGTCAGTTTTTGGAAATGAGGCCGCACATCGATGAGAAGAAATCGCCGCAGGACGTGGATGACGCATCCGACACGCACGACACGATCGATTTTCTGCTGAAAAACGTCCCCAACAACAATGGGAAGGTCGGGATCTGGGGGATTTCATACCCTGGGTTTTACACTTCGGCATCCATCATCGACTCGCATCCGGCTCTGGTAGCGGCGAGCCCGCAGGCGCCGATGACGGATTTGTTTCTTGGCGACGACGGGTATCACGGCGGAGCCTTTATGCTGGGCGCGAACTTCGGTTTCTATGCCTTCTTCAGGCCACAGAGCGAGCCGCAAGTGCCCAAGACCACGGTTCCTTTCGACTTCGGCACGCCCGATACCTATCAGTTTTACCTTTCCGCGGGAAACATCTCTAATCTGGATAGGCTCTACCTGAAAGGTTCAAACTGGCTCTTTAATGATCAGTTCAAGCACGATACGTACGACAGCTACTGGCAGGCGCGCGATCTCTCGCGCCACATGAAGAATGTCCGCTGCGCAGTGCTGGTCGTGGGCGGGTGGTACGACGCTGAAGATTTGAGCGGCCCCTATCGCACGTTCAATGCAATTAACAGATTCAATCCGGAGACCCCGACCACGCTCGTGGAAGGGCCCTGGGTGCATGGCGGATGGGCTCGCGGGGATGGCAGCCATCTCGGAGATATCCAGTTCAATGCCAAGACAAGCGAATACTTTCGCACGCACATCCAGTTCCCTTTCTTCGAACACTATCTGAAGGGCAAAGGCGACGCGCAACCAAAGGCCGTCGTCTTTGAGACCGGAACCAACGTGTGGCGAAAGTTCGGTGAGTGGCCTCCTAAAGCTGCCGCGCCGAAGATGCTCTATTTCCACGCTGACGGCAGGTTATCGTTTGACGCGCCAACCGACACGACGGGCGTGGACACTTACGTCAGCGACCCGAATCATCCGGTGCCATTTGTTGGATACACCACAGATACAGTACCGCAGCGTTATATGGTCGACGATCAACGATTCGCCAGTTACAGACCCGATGTGCTGGTCTATGAGACCGACCCTCTTGAAGAAGATCTGACTATCGCGGGACCAATCTCTCCGAAGCTTAAAGTCGCCAGTTCGGGAACCGATTCAGACTTCGATGTAAAACTCATCGACGTGTATCCGGAGAACTATCCCGATCCTGAAGAAACGTCTCACGGGAATAAGCGAATTCTTGATGCCCCACCCGTACACATGGGCGGCTACCAGGAACTACTGCGTGGCGAACCGTTTCGCGCGAAGTTTCGCAATAGCTGGGAAAAACCCGAGCCTCTGGTCCCAGGAAAGGAGACGGAGGTCGACTTCGCGATGCCCGACTTATTTCACACTTTCAGACGCGGGCATCGAATCATGATTCAGGTTCAAAGCTCATGGTTCCCATTAACAGACCGCAACCCACAGACGTTTACCGACATTCCTTACGCCACACCGGAGCAATTTCAAAAGGCCACCGAACAAGTGTTTCGCGAGAAAGATGCGGCCTCGGGAGTGGAGATCCTGGCATTGCCTCAGCCATAGTTGGTTGCTAGCCTCCGTCCTCGCTCGTGGCCCCGAGGCCTGCGATAGGTACGGCGGCTGGGAAAAGAAGAGGGAGCAGCGAAATTAGCGCGATCAGCGCGACCGGAAGCGTAAGGAGACCGACGCGCAAGCTTCCGAAATGTGCGGAAAACCATCCAGTAAGCCAAGGCAGGACGGAGCCGCCAAATCCTGCGGCTGCAAGAATCCAGCGCGTATCGGAAACCTGTCGGACCCTGCCAAAGCTCGCCGCAACCAAGGTGGGATAAATCGGAGCAGTTGCGATGCCAAGCAGAAGCATGGCGAGACTGCAAGCCCAGACGGTTGGCACAGCAACGAGCAGCAACGCAGCAAGCAAAGCCCCCGGCGCCGCTACGCGCAGAACTGACACCGGTTTCACGCGCAGAAGAACCACGGCGGATAGAGCGCGCGAGGCGAGAACTCCAATCCAATAGACAGTGGAGAGTCGTGCAGCAAGCGGAATTCCACCGTGCACGATGCGCAGAATATACGTGGTGAGCCACGCAGCCGCGCTATTTTCGATTCCTACTTGAAGAAAAACAGCGAGACAGAACAGGGCGATCACGCGGAGGTTGGCATGCGCCGATTGAGACTCATCTTCTTTCAGCGGCTGCAGTCCATCGCGCAGAACGATTCCGCACACTGCCGCGGCAAAGAGTGCTGCGAGAGCCAGAACTCCATAGGCTGTACGGAAACCATGATGAACGAGTATCCGCGCGGCAAACAGTGGTGCGAAGAGTGCCCCAGCACTCCAAGTGAAGTTGAGAAATGCGAGCACCGGCGCGGGACGTTCCGAGAACTCCAAGCCTACAAACAAATTCACTGCAGACATCGATAGTCCAACACCGATGCCGAGGAGCAGAAAAAGTGGCGGGAGCAAGAACGCGGGAGCGAGAGTGATGGATGTACATCCGGCTGCCGCGCCCACAAAACCGTAAGCGACTCGTCGTGCGAACTTGCCGGTGCTGAGCACAGCACCGACTGAACTGCCAGCGAAGTAGAAGAGCAGCAACAATCCCGATTGGCTGTCGTTTAGCAGCAAAGTTGAAGCAACAGACGGCAGGAGCGGCCCGGCAACGACATGCAGAGCGCCCGTGAGAGCAAAAGCAGGATGAAGAACTGCAAGGGTGCGGGCCCTGGAGCGGCCAGCGTCGCACGGCGTCACAACTCAGCTCCGCCTGGTGCGCGGACGCTTTGGATTAGGTGGCGGGCAAGTGGATTCGCGGATCACGAGTTCAGGACGTATCGGCACAATATCGGGAAACGATGCCTGCCCACGAATGCGTTGCAACAGAATCCGCGCCGCGACCTTTCCCATCTGTGCGAGCGGTTGTCGGATAGTCGTCAAGCTTGGGATGTGAAAGGCGGCGCCCTGGATGTCGTCGAATCCGACCACTGAGACGTCGGTGGGCACTTGCAGACCGTGATCGCGGCAAGCGCGGACGGCTCCAATCGCTGAGACGTCGTTGTAGCAAACAATGGCAGTGAACTCCGCGCCACGCTGCAACAATTCATTTGCCGGCTCAAAGCCCAGTTCAGGGGTGGAGACACGCAGTTGGAGTTGGACGGTCAACTCGGGAGGAACGGTCAGCTTGAGATCGCGCGCTACTGCCATCAGGCAGTTCCAACGGTCGTCGGCATCGGAGCTATGGCTCCCGCCGCGCATAAACGCGATCTTGCGATGACCAAGCTGATAGAGATGGCGCAGAGCGAGTTCCGCCGCGCGGCGCTGATCGAGGACGACGTTCGTGGTCCCTTCGATCTTGCGATGCCCGGCCACTGCAACGACAGGCAGATTCAAGCTCTTTTCGAGGATGGTATCAATGAGTACGAATCCCTCAACCGACCGATCCATCAGCAAGCGGGGGTATTCTTCGATAAGGTCTGGTTTACGCCGGTGGCTCGCGGTGAGGTAAAAGTAGCCTTCTTCGATAAGAAACTCTTCGACGCCGGCCAGGACCTCAGACGCGTAATGATCGCTCAGATCGGGCACCAGCACGCCTACCGTGAACGTTTGCCGCTTGCGCAGCGAACGCGCAAAAAAGCTCGGACGGTAATCGAATTTAGCTGCCGCCTGAATGACCCGGTCCCGTGTTTCTTGCGGAATGGATCGAACGCCGGGCGCGTTGTTGAGAACCAGCGAAATTGTGGCGGGCGACAGGTTTAAATAGTCACCGAGAGTGCGGAGACTGATCGGCTGCCCCGGCTGCGGGTCGGTGCCCGTTTTGGCTCGTTTGGCCATTCACAACATTTGTACCACTCGCAGAGCCCTCAAAGGCGTGATTTCAACTCGTTTGCCCGATTGACCTCACGCTCGATGGAGGCTACTTTTCTCTATTTGGGTTGCCGCTTTTTGGAGGCAGCGAAAACCAGAACGGCTAGCTAGCGTTGGGCAGCTTGGGATTCCATTTGCAGTCGAGTACACTGATTGACGGAGGGATGGGTGAGCGGTTTAAACCGACGGTCTTGAAAACCGTTGTACCCGGAAGGGTACCGGGGGTTCGAATCCCTCTCCCTCCGCCATTTTGGCTCCCAGCCGCTCAAAACTGTTCAAGAGCCGCTGATCGCGCAGTCGGGGACCGTGGGCCCCCATGGGAGCCGCCTTCCTGGTGCGAGCTGTGCACTTATATCGAGCTGTGCACTTATATATTGATACGGCCGAGATCCGGTCCGGGGCCGTTTTCAGCAAGATCGATCAAGGCGACAGGCCGCACGCAACGGTATTCCCACCTACCTGATCAAACGCCAAAACCGGACATGAAAATGCTCGACCGCTATATCCGTCTCGGCGAGATGTTCACGAAGAACGCCGCGTCCGGCCTGGGCCTCTAGGACTCTCACCAATCAAAACCTCGTCTGAGAATTCCTCGGCCTAAATTTCTCTTACAGGCAAGACCACGTCCGGGAAATCCCCCTTCTCAAACCTGCCCTTCCCTGCCTCAAAAACTCAAAAGCAACTGTGAGTGCGGTTGCCAGCTTACAGAGATTTTGAAGACCGGAAACTTGCTGGAAGGGTGACACATCTGGAACGACAATTGGAAATTACCGCGCTATCCCCCAATCGTCCTCCATTATTTGTGCTCGTTGAACGGGTTCACCTGAACTTCATGCGTCTTCTTCGCGAGGAGCACGAGGCCTGCTTTCCGTTCGCGCGACTCTAGCGACCTCAACTGATTGGCAGCCCCGACGGCGTCGCCGGACGCTTTCTGCACTTCGGCCAGCGCCATTTGCGCTTCCCACGAGACTCCAGCAGATCCCGAAGACTGAGCAGCCTTTTCTGTGACTTCAAGGAGGGTGCGCGCCGAACGCAAATCGTGCTCGGCGAAGAGAATCTTCCCGAGTTCGAGCGAGAAGCGTAAGCTCAAATCGCGACTTTCGGTCTTCTCGTTCAAGGGGCGCAGCTTTGCCATCTCGCTCTTCGCTTCGACAGTCTTTGCTTGCTCAAGCATCGCCCTGGTTAGCACCAGCCCGGCTTCCAACTCGTCGTCGCGCATCTCCGCCTTATCTAGCTCGTCTGTGCAAACATTCGCTTCGTGCTCGGCGTCCGCTGCATTGCCTTCTTCAATCGCCAACCGCGCCAACGCAACCCGTGTCTGCAGAACGGTTTCTTTCTCACCAATTTCTTTGCGAAGCTTGAGCGCAGCCTCCAACTTCTCGCGGGCTTCCCGCAGTCGGTCCCCGTTCATCGCAACCTCGCCCAGCCCAGCAAGACCAAATGCGGATGCGCTCTTGTCGCCTGTTTCCGAACCGATCGCGAATGCCTTCTCAAAGTTTGTTTGTGCTTCGGACATTTCCGCTCTCTGCAACGCAATCGACCCCAAATCCGCTTGGGCCAGTGCGACGCCAGACCGGTCACCTACTAATTGATAGCCAGCGATCGCTTGTTCCAGAAGCTTGCGTGCTTCCGTCAGGTTTCCGCGAGTCAACAAAACATCTCCAACGTTATTCGAAGAGGCGGCAATCCCTTCTGTGTCACCCACAACGCGAAATACATCGATCGCCTCTCGCCACATCTTTTCCGCTTTGTCGAGGTCACCGTGCTGGTAAAGCAGAAAGGCGAGGTCATTCAGTGTGCGCGCCGCGTTGTTGCGATCTCCGGCGCTGAGATAGCTATTGCGCGCAAGCATGCACTCTGAAATAGATTGATCAATCGATTCAGAGCCTGAGGAGCCCTGCTGGCAAAGGACGCCGTAACCGCGCGCAACCATCAATGTGGCCCCTTGCGCCGATGCTTTGGAAATCGCTCTTTTAGCGGCCGCACGGGCTCTGGGAAGATCGTAGTAGATCATCACGGAAGCATCCATCAGATCGATGCGCGGATCGTCGCCAATCGGCGATGGCAATTTGCGCAGCGAGCCCAACGTGCTCGCCGCGTCTGCAGGATTCAGGTGGAGTTGTGCCGAGGCGAGACGCAGCCCATAGCTCAAATTGTCAGGGAACAAGTTGAAGAGCGTTCGATAGGCTGCAGCTGCCCCTGACCAATCGGACAACGTTTCCCGGTATTGACCCTGGATCGCCAAGGCAGTCTCCGGGAGCAAGCCATGCGCGTACTGCAGGGCAAGCTTCGCCTCTTTGCGTGCTTCATTCTCGTATCCAAGTCTTGACCACGCCTCGGATAGCGCCGAATGTGCCAATGCGAATTCAGGATCGGCTGCCACTGCTCGCTTCAGAAAATCCCGCGCGCCGACGAAATCGAATTCATAACGTCGCGCCCGGCCTTCGCTGTAAAACTGCAATGCGACCTGATTGGTCGATCCCTGAAATCGCGGTGACTCCCGTTCCGGAGCCAGGCTCAGCGCGGGATCGAGACTCTCACGCAGACGGCTGCCGGCCTGCGCTGCGATATCGAACAGATCGCTTTGCTCGCCGGTAATTGCGTCTGCTGTGATAGTTTCACCCAGCGCCGTGTCTTGCGCCCGGATATCGAGGCGAATTCGATTCTTCGCGCCGTCCTTCAGCAGTGTGTACGAGCCCACCACAACAACGTCTGCTCCGAGGCTAGAGCGCAGGCGTGTCAGTGTCTCCTTCGCGAGGGTGTCTTCAACAGTAAGCGAGAGATCATGCTTCGCGTTCACTACGTCTTCCCCTGACACCAGAAGCAAGTCACCATTTGCGCCCAATTCCGTATTCAACATCTCGGTGAAGGCTGTCGACAGCCAGTCCTCTGTCGCACTTCCGGAGACATTTTTGAAGCCAAGCACCGCAACGGAATGCCGCAGTTTCGTTGACCGCGGGATCGATGCTGCTCCATGCTTCAATCCTGGTCGCAAGTAAAAGGCAGCGAATCCCAACCCCACGGTTACGCAAACCAGTGCGACTCGACTCCAGAGCTTGCGGCGACGCATCTGTGTGGCTTGCCGGGCTAAGTCCGAATCAGATGGCCCAGGAATGGGGACTGCGTCCGGAACCGGCGCTGCGACCGGGGCCGAGAGCGGAGTTGGGATCGGGACCGCGGCGGCGGGCGCCGAAAGAGGCTGTCCCGATGCTTTGCTCTTTTCTTCGACCCGCCCATCCATCGAACCCTCGGATCTGAGTACGGCGGACACGGGAGCAATGAACCGGTAGCCGCGGCGCGGGAGGGTTTCAAGAAATGTCGGATTCGACGCGCTGTCTCCCAGCGCTTCGCGAACTTTGAGAACCGCTACGCCCAGGCTTTTGTCGAAATCGACAAAGGTGTTGCCGGGCCACAACTGCTGGCGCAGTTCCTCCCGCGTAACAACCTGGCCGCTCTTTTCCAGCAGAAGAGAGAGCAACTGAAAAGGCTGGTCCTGCAGTTTTATCCGAATTCCGTTGCGTGTTAAGCAGAGCGCGGATACATCGAGCGAAAAGAGACCGAAGCAGTAGACGACTCCTGAAGCGCGAGACTCAGTTCTGTTCGTGTCTTCCATCAGAATGCCTATCCGCCCGAAGGTCCCCCCAGTCTAGCACGCTCTCAAATCTTCCCTGGGCTAGTTAGTTGGCGTCGGTAAATGGCACATACGGGATGGCTTGGCCGTTAGCTTCGCGTTGATCGCGGATTAGTTTGACGCCGTGCTTCGCCCCCTTCATAGTCGCCCCATCTTGGAGGTCATCATGGAAGAACATCTACAACAGTTGCCCCAATCGCTCCCTAAGAAGCACGCCCCGGGAACCAGAATCGTTGTTGGAGCTGGTGCTGCTGTTCTCATCGCGGTCCTGTTTGGCTTGTCGAGCCAGAAGGAAGTCAAGGCCGCGAACTTCTTCTTCCCCATTAAGGGAGAAGGTCAGCCCGGCGCCATCGCAAGGTTTATCGATCCATTCACAATCAGCAACTCTGTCATCTCGGAGTCGCTCGGGAACATTGGCATCGGCATCGGTGCACCCCATGCCAAACTCGACGTCCTGGGAAATGTGCGCATCGAAGGCGCCGGTAGCGGTCTGGTCTTTGCGGACGGATCAATAGTCCACAACCGAGCCGAGCTGATCGGTCCACAGGGCCCCCAGGGCATCCAGGGACCGCAAGGACCTGTGGGAGCGGTTGGCCCACAAGGTCCAACAGGTCCAACGGGAGCGACAGGTCCTGCGGGATCGAATGGCCTGAGCCACGCGTGGACGGCTTCGGGAAGCGCCCAGCTCAACAATAGTCAGGTCACGGTAGCTTCTGTCACAGTCCCGGCTGGGAACTACTTCATCTTCGCCAAAGGCTCAGTCCTGAACGCCGACCTCTCAGACCAGGCAGCCAATTGCGAACTCGATGTGAATGGAAAGGCTGTCGCCTCGTTCTCTACGCCAGGCGTGGCGGGAGATCAATTCGCCGGGGATACTCTGCAGTCCACTTCGGTGGATGTCCCGGATAACACCACGATCCTCGTGTCGTGCGGAACATACAACGGATCCGGATACGGCACGATCACCGCGATTGCCTTGAGCGCGGTCAATTGAAGGGGCGGTTCTGAAGTCTTCCTCCCCTGAAAGCAGCAACGGGTTCGCGGGCATCCTAGGGCTCCCCGTCCGCGAATCCATCCCATTCCCCACGGAATTGAGAGTGACGTTTTCTCTCATCCAGACGCTTATAGGAGAAACCGCATGCCATCGAGAAACGCTTTGCGTTTCCTTTCAAGCACACCAGTCTTGGCCCTCGGCGCCGTCTTGGGAGTTGCCGCCCTTATCGCGCCTGCGCCCGTCGCAGCAGCGAGCGGTGCCTGGATCGACAACGGCGCCACCGCTTGCGAGAAATATCTGACACCCGATGTGGTAGCGGCGATTCTGCGCGCTCCTGCAGGCCACCCGCATCGGCTCGACATGGCCTCATGCAATGTCGGACCGATTTACATCACCTTGAAAGTCGCTGACATCGACGTCTTTCGGGCGGAGGTGCCGAGGATTTTCGGAGCACATCCGATAGGGGGCATCGGCGACGGCGCGTACTGGAACCAGGCAGGCGCCCTCTCGGCTGTCAAGGGCCATGAACGCGGCTGCGACATCAGTGTCATTGATCCCGGAGCACCGAAGATCCACAACGCAGAGCTCGGGCAGAAGCTCGGTGAGATATGTAACCGGCTATTCGCCATTCAGTGATGTCCATCGCGCACCCTCCACCTACCCTCGCGGGGTGCAAGGGTTCTGGATAAAACCACAATCAGGAGCTAGCACCATGAGCAAGTTTTGCGGAACATGCGGATCCCCGTTGAATGAAGGACAGAAATTCTGCGGAAAATGCGGAGGCATCAACGCGGCAAGTCCGCAGACGCCCTCAGAACAGCCCTATACTTCTCCAGCGCCGCCGGCCTTCGCCCCAGTTACCCAGCTGCAGCCGGTTGTGGCCTCGACTCCGGCTCCGGCTCGCACCAACTCGTTGCTCAAAGTGGGCATTGCCGCGGTGGTCATCATCTTCGTCGGCGGCATCGCCGCCCTCGGCGCCGTTTACTACGCCGTGCACAAGGTTAAAGAAAAAGTGCAGGCCGCGGTGCATCAAGCAGACGGCGAGACTCCGTCCTCAGCGGCAAATGGAATTGCCGCCCTTGTGCAGAAGGCGACAGATTCGGCCGCTTCAAGAGACGACGACAGCAGCGGCTTCAAAGGAGATCCCTGTCGTTTTCTTAGCACGGAAGAAGTTTCCCGCGCGGTCGGCATCGCGATTATTCGCGCGGATGCTCAAGGCCCCGGATGCAGCTACATTGCCAAAGGCGATCCGGCTGACATGGTTTCAAAACACATGACGTCGATGGTGACGAGCCAGGCCAAGAGCAATGGCTCAAATCCCACGGCTGAACAAACAAAGCTGATGCAACAGATCACGGGAGCGTTCTTCAAACAACAGGAGTCTTCGGACAAGGACCTCTCGAAAGAAGCGAAAACCGGCGAGGTCCCGATTCTTTCGGTCAGCTTCAGCTCAGGCAACGCGGAATTGGAAATGAGGATGAACCGCATGGGCTTCAATTCACTGAAAGGCGGCGGTGCGGAAGGCAAGACAACCGACCAGTCGGCATCGGGCGATCTCGACGGCATCGGCGACGAAGCCTACGAGATGGGTGGAACCGCAATCATTCTTCGCAAGGGACAGACCGTCGCGCGATTCATGTTCCCCTACTGTCCTTGCGACGCGAATGCGATTAAGCCTCTCGCCGCCAATCTCGCCAACAAAATGTAACTCGAACCAACTTCACCACGAGAGGAAATGCCCTATGCGATTCTGCGAAGATTGTGGAAGCCAGCTTGCCGACAACAGCCAGGGGTGCGCCGCGTGTTTCAACCGCACCCAGACAAGCCGCCCGATGGCGGCAACAGCAGCACCGATTGCGCCCACTGCAGCCGGACTGCAACCACCCATGGCCGCGGCTCTCTCCTATTTGGCCGGCGTCATCACCGGCATCCTCTTCCTTGTTATCGATCCGTTCAAGGCGGACCGTTTTGTACGCTTCCATGCGTTCCAATCCATCTTTTTCAACGTAGCCTGGATCGGCCTCTGGGTCGCGTGGATGATCGTAGGCTTTGTGCTAGGCGCCGTGACTAAGGGCCTCTTCTTCTTTATTCAAGTGCCGCTCGACATCTTCCTCATGGTTGGCGGTTTCTGTCTCTGGGCGTTTCTGATATTCAACGCATCCCAAGGAAAGGCCTTCAGACTCCCGGTGATCGGCGCGATCGCCGCAAAGCAGGCGGGTCTCTGATGACCGCCCTTCCAGCATGTCTTCGTCACATGTTGCCATCGCGCGCAGCGGCTAAACCAATTCTGCGCGTGATGGTGGCATGTCTGCTGTTGCTGGGCGGATGCAAACATGCAGCCTCGCCCAACGATGAACGCTCAGAGGGCGCATCGAGTCCGGTTGCCAGTTCAATCAGCAACGAAAACATCGACATCTTCGACCCCAAGTTGCATCCCGGGGCAACCGTCGTTCACACCGTTGATCCGCACACGCTTTCCGAGTCCCAAGTCAAATTCGGAGTCGCTCCCAAGCGCGATCCATCGGTTGAGTACCAGCCCGACATCATCCTCATGGAGAATGGAGACAAGGCGATCAAGTCGGTTGCCAGCGATGGCCTGACCTGGACCTTTGATGCCAACGCGCCTCAGGTAAGCGATTTCCAGGAGGGCAAAATTGTCTTCGCGACGGGCCGCGCCGTAGGCCGTGTGCTGAGCCTGAACCGTCAGGGAGATAGTGTCAAAGTCATTCTCGGCCCCGTTCAACTCACCGATGTCATTCGGAACGGGAATTTCCAGATGAATGAAAACATCGACCTGAACAACATGATTTCGTATGTGGCGCCGGACTACCCGCAGCCACCCGACCCCGACCAGCCGAAAACCAGCTTCAACAGGCAGCCGTTGCCCGACCATATGGACGAGCGCATGGTGCTTTCCCGAGTCTCGCGTGCTGGCAAGTGGACGCCCGCAACTATGGTTCGCTCATTTGCGGATGGGCATCGCGACTCCTACTACCACGTAGGCAGCCGATGGTCTTCGACCAGAGCCCATGCGCAACGGACTTCCTCCGGCGGCATGGGATTACGTTTTGGCGGAGCCAGGATTGTGCGCGCAAGCGGGCAATCACTTCAGATGCCGGGAGCGGCTGGAGTAAGCGGAATCCAGCCGCTGCAAATTCCATTGCAGCCTTTCGATCCGCCTAAGCTCCTCGGGCAGTTGCCGCTTGTCAACCTCGCAGGTGGCAGGGCAATCCCAATGGCTGGCAGCGATGGCGGTATCGGTGTGGAGTATGACTACGACAAGGATGGTCTCAAACTCCGCGCTTCCGGCTACATGACGCTTCGTAACTCCGGGGTTAGTTTTTTTCTGCACATCAAGGACGGCGTGCAGGATTGCGGCATCCGCCTGAACGGCAATGTCGGCATCAAACTTCATCTCAACGCATCCGCCTCCCAGGACTTCAAGGCAAATTTCCATAAGAAGCTTTGGCTGCCGATCGACCTCTCCATTCCTCTTGGGGGACCGGCTCCCTTGTCTCTCTCATTCAATTCATCACTTTTGATCGAAACTGCTTTCAGCGCTAAAACCTCCGTATTAAATGCAGAGGGTGAATATTCATTCGGTGCAGGGATGGATGCCGGATACTGGGCAAAGAAATGGCGCCTCACTTTTAACCCAAACATAACCACGAGGACCGATATTGGAAACTCCGTAGAAGGAATCTCGGTCGGAATCAATTCGGTTGTCATGGGATTCGACATACGGACCATGGTTGGCATTGGCGCATTTGGATTTAATGCCGGTGTCTACATGGCCTTCCGGTTTTCAGGCACCGCGCTCAAGGCACCGAACATCGCCTTTGCGTGCCGACAGGGAACGATTGAAATCGACCTCGACACTGGGATCGGGTATTCAATTCCCAAGTGGGTCACAGACGCCATCAACATCTTCCTGTCGCCATTTACCTCAAAGAGAGTGGATCCATCAGGAACGTTCATGAGGGGACCAACGCGACAGCTCTATCAACACGTGACCCAAAACCCAGAAGGATGCGCCTCGCCCAAAGGCGCAGGTTGACGACGATGAACTTTTGCACGAAATGCGGCTACGAACTCGAAGCGGGCGTACAGTTCTGCACTCGCTGCGGCGCGCCCATCAGCGTTGACGCACAACCCGCCGCGCCACAAGCAACAACTGAAACGGCAGCGCCTGCCGCCTCGCCGCAGCCATCAGCAAGAACGCCATGGCAGAACACGCCCGTCGTCCCGCCGCAACAACTTGCAGCGAATACGAAAAGCGGTTGCACGCCTACTGTGCTGGTCGTGCTGGGGGTGTTGGCACTTATCGCGGCTCTCGGCATCGGCGGCCTGGTGTATGCCGGCTACAAGGTGAAGCAGAAGGCCGCCGCATTCTTGCACAACACATCTCCCGGCTCGTCAAAGCCAGGTGAGCAACCGGACGCGAGTCCAAGCGAGAACAAACCTGGATCGCCAACCGCCAACCCTTCCGGCAACTCCGCGGGAATACTCGACGGACTGACAAAGATTCTTGGCGGAGATGACGACGGTGACCACGTCGAAAGCATCAACGACACGACCCCTGTAGAGCCGTGCCCTGACGCTTCGCTTCCTTCCCAGGGGGCGGCGAGGATTCCGCTTCAAGCGGGAACAGTGATCACCACAGCGTGGGGCATGAAGAACGGCGATGTGGAAAGCCGGAACGTAATAACCACGACCACGCCAACGTCTTTCGTCGAGGACAAGAGAACGGGCGCCTTCCAAGATGACTATGGACAGCAATATCCGAAGTCCATTTTTACAGATACGGTCTGCAATGCCGACCTCGCCTCGGCCAACATTTATGTAGCGGTCACAACCCTGCATATGCCGCACTTGATCCACGGTGTGACCCGACTCCGTCTATCAAGTCAATCCTTCAATGAGGTGAAGGAAAATGGCAAGACTACGCTTCGTTACCTCGATATCACAACAATCGGAAACGATATAAAGCCCAACTACGAACAAGGCGTACTCGCGCGGGTTGAACCGGAAGATGTTCAATATCCGATGATCGTGAACGATCAACGTGTAACCTTGCCTGCGATCCATCTCGCGGGCGTAATGGAACCATTCGGAAAGTATCCGGGGCCGAAAAAGGATCGTCCATTCCACACCGCTGTCGATTTCTACGTCATCGACGATCCGCTAGACCCGCTCGTGTTGATGTCGAAGCTGAAGGATCCAACCCTTCACGATGGAAAGTTCAGAGTCGAGGTCGTGAAAATCGACTTCGAAACTCCGCACACGGTCAACATGGTCGAAAAACAGCTCACCGAAGAGAAACGCGCCATCACATACGGCATTTACTTCGACTTCAACAAGGACACCATCAAACCCGAATCCGAGCCGGTGCTGAAACAGATCGTGCAGGCAATGACGGATCATCCCGACTGGAAGCTCACAGTCAACGGCCACACCGATAACATAGGCGGCGACGCCTACAACCTCGACCTATCCAAACGCCGTGCCGCGGCCGTGAAGAATGCTCTCGTCACCCGTTACCAAATCGAACCTGACCGTCTTTCTACAAATGGCTACGGTGCGTCAGGCCCTATCGATACCAATGACACGCTCGAAGGTCGGGCGCGCAACCGCCGCGTGGAACTTATTCGCGAATAGAACCCAGTTATCCCAGAATCCCCCGCCCCAGGAGATCGAGATGAAATCAACTTGGCTTCCCATCCTCGCCGCTGCGAACCTGCTTCAGCCGCTGGAAAAACAAGATACAGGACAAGCGAATGCGACCATGAGCGAAGAACTTAATGGAGTAGTGGGAAAGCTCTATCAGGTAATCAGTTTCCCTGAAGGGGGCTGCCCGGATTGGGAAGGCATGGCCAAGCTCTTCCTCGACTGTGCGCGGATTACCCGGATCACACCTGAGGCACGCGATGAGTTCGACGTCGAGGGCTTCCAGGCGATGCTGTCCGAGCTTCTCGAATCGGGTGTCTACACTTCCTTTTTTGAGTGCGAGGTAGGGCGCAGGACCGAGACATTTGGCCGTATGGCCCATATCCTAAGCGCCTATGAAACCAAGCGGGATGCCGCGGCGACGGCCCGACTTGGAGCCGGAGTTAACTCAATTCAACTAGTCCGGGAGCAGGGAACATGGCGCATCCTGAGCCTGTTGTGGGATGAGGGTGATTCCCACTTGGCGTTCTCTCCGGAGCAGTTCCAAAACATGGAGATTCATTATGGCCAAACCAGGTAAATCCCCGACGACATATCAGTTCGCTCGGTCCAGGGTGGTGCAAACCGTCGAACGCATCATCACGGAAGGCCGCGAAGAGGGAATGATATGGCATAACTCCAAAGATTCATTTGGGAGGTTTCTTGAAAAAGATGGGAAGACACTTCTCAATTTCGCTTCCTGCAGCTATCTTTCGCTGCATTTACACGATGACCTCAAGGCGGGAGCGATCTCCGCAATCGAACGGTTCGGAACCCAATTCAGTATCTCCCGCATGTATTACCAATGCCAGTTGTACACCGATTTGGAATTAGGTTTGGGCAGGATGACGGGGGGCCACGTGCTGGTGACACCCTCAACTTCGCTGGCCCACCAGGCTGCGCTGCCAGTATTGGTTGGCGATGATGATCTGGCGATTATCGACCAGTTCGCGCACGCCAGCCTCCACGTAGCCACCAAGCTCCTGGCGCAGCACGCCCGTGATCCGTTTACGCCATAGCTCTATGGAACAGCTTGAAAGTTATCTCATCGAGCATGGGTCGAAATACTTAAAGATCTGGTATATCTGTGACGGCCTTTATTCGATGCGAGGCGATTTCGCTCCCTTTGCGCATCTGGCGCGGTTGCAGGCAATGTATCCCCAACTCCACCTCTACGTGGACGATGCACATGCTGTCGGGTGGTATGGCGGCAATGGCCGTGGCGCGGCCTTGGAGCACCTGCCGCAAAGCGATAGGACTGTCGTGGCTCTCTCGCTCAACAAGTCATTCTCCGCGGCGGGCGGGGCTTTGGTCTTTTCGCGGCAGGAACTTAAAGACCGGGTCCACATGTGCGGTGGACCATTGATCTTCTCTGGGCCGGTTCAGCCGCCGATGCTTGGAGCCGCAGTGGCGGCAGCTCACCTGCATCTATCTCCGGAATTGGCGCGCATGCAGGCGGAGCTGATGCACAGAATCCTTTATACGCGGGATTTGGCCGATCGAATGGGAGTCCGTTTCGTTTCTCAGGACGCCACTCCGATCTTCTTCCTGCCCCACGACTCTCCACAATGGGCCAGGGCAGCCGCCCGAGCCTTCTGGAGCGAGGGCATCTATGTATGCCCCGTAAATTTTCCTGCGGTTCCTGTGAATATGCCGGGAATTCGGTTCAGCATCACACTGCATAATGATTTCTCCGATATCGATAGGTTTATGGAAATTGCTTTGCGTCTCCAACCCGGCTGAGTGAACGTTCTCAATCTCGGGATTTTGAGGAGGCTGCCGCGTGAAACTCCAGCTTCGTGGGAGAACCGAGTCAATCTTCGTCGAAGCGGGGCGGAAGTGCCCTACCGCAGATGTCATCCTCACCACCCGACAGCAACATCACCAGTGACGTATCGCGCAGTAACGCGATTTAACCAGCATCATCACGGAGGTTCATTTCAAATGCGAATTCTGATCGGTGTTCTATTGCTCTATGGGGCCGCATGCTCGTTTGGCCAGACCCTCGCCCTCAAAGAAGGTCTTTGGGAAACCACAATGCTCAACGATGACGGATCCCCTTCCACGCGCACTCACGACTGCGTCACGCAGAAAGCCTTTGTGGAGTTGATGTCGAAGGCCGGCATGCATCCTGGCTGCAAAGTTACAAATCAAAATATCAGTAGCCATGGTTTTACTATCGACGTCTCCTGCGACTCAACTGGCGTTCAAGTCCGCACTCACACGGTGATGGAACTCCTCGATCCAGAACACGAACGCACTACGACCAACATGAAGGTGACGGCGAATGGAAAGTCGAGTGACTCCACTACCAAATCCACCGGCCACTTCCTAAAGTCCGACTGCGGCAGTATCAAGCCAGGCGAACGAGATTTCCCCGACTAGAGCCGATCCAAGATCCGACTCGAAGTCAGAATGAAGCCCGACGTCTGCTTTGACATAGTTGTGGGGCAGGACACAAGAGGATCATCTCGCCAGCATGGAACCCTCGCAGGGTTCATGGAATGATCCTTGATCTGTT
>CAWFZI010000014.1:0-131803 GCA_963820295.1 uncultured Acidobacteriaceae bacterium
GCCGAGCGTTTTTAGCGCGTTGCCGAGATAGAGTTCGGAATCGCCCGCCGAATAAACGTCGGCGGTGTCGATGAAATTGACGCCGCTATCGAGCGCCAGCTTGACCAGCGCGTTGGCGCCGGCCTGATCCACCTGGCCGACATTCTTGAACATGCCGGTGCCGGCGAAAGTCATGGTGCCAAGGCAAATCTCGGAGACGTACAGGCCGGTGCGGCCCAGCATGCGATATTTCATCGAAACCTCCTTGAGTACGCCTGATGGCCCATTTCGCGGCCCGGCCCGATTGCTTGAAGCCGCCGAATGACCTTCGTCCGGGCAGATGATGCCCAGCGCCGACCCGGCGCCTTGTCAGCGCGGTTGTCGGCCCTCAAAGCTCAGCCGAATTGGTAGCCCGATAGCGCCTTGCCGACGATCTTACCGCTGAAGACGTGGCGGCCGATATCGCCGCCAGCCGCGCCCGGCCGCGACGTGGAGCGGCAACAAATGTTCCTCGCGCGGATGGCAGAAGCGTCCCCAGGGCGCATTCTCCCAGTCGGACAGCTTGGCGTTGCGCCGCTCGATGTCGGGATCGGCGCAGGTCTCGGTCAGCCACGCGTCGAACTCGACCGACGCGGTGTTGGCCTGGTCCACCGCGGCGAACAGGGCGCGGTTGTTGTGAAAACTCATGCCGGAGCCGACGATCAGCACGCCCTCGTCGCGCAAAGGCGCCAGCGCCTGGCCAAGCTTGATATGCGCCGCCGCGTCCAGGCTGGCGAGCAGCGAGATCTGGATCATCGGCACGTCGGCGTCGGGATAGATCAGCTTGAACGGAACGAACACGCCGTGATCGAGCCCGCGCTTATCGTCCTCGCCGGCGCGATACCCGGCGAGCGACAGTAATTCCTCGATCCGCGCCACCGTCTCGGGTGAATTATGCGCGGGGTAGGTCAGGCGATAAGTGTGCTCGGGGAAGCCGTAATAATCGAACAGTAACGTGTGGTCGCGCGCGGTATTGACGGTCGGCCGCGGCATCTCCCAATGGCCCGATATTACCAGCACCGCCTTGGGCCGCTGCGTCAGCGACTTGTCGATGCCCTTGAGATAGGCGGCGAGACCGTCCCATAGATCGCGCGGCATGCCCGGCTGCGGCTCCATGAAAAAGCAGGGGCCCCCGCCATGCGGAATGAACAAGGTGGGCTGGCGGGTGGTGGCGGTCGTCATCGGGCAGGGCTCCGCTTCGTTGAGATGCGCAAAGTATACCGGCTTTCGCGGTCGGCTATTTCAATTTTCTTGGCGCGGCGGCTCGCCATTTGCCCTGCCTGAGGCCCCTTGAAGCGGGGCGCCGGCAGGTGCATATCCACCTTTCCGTGCGAGCGACGAAGGGGATCGTTTGATGTTGGCAAGGGCGGCAGCGGGGGCGCTGGCGGCGCGCAATATTCACTATGGCTGGCTGATGGTCGCGCTGACCTTTCTCTACGGCGTGTGCTCGGCCGGCGCCATGTCGATCCCCGGCGTGCTGCTGACGCCGATGGCCAACGACCTTCACTGGTCGATCGGCGAGTTGTCCGGCCCGTTGGGCCTACGCGTCACGTTGTTCGGTTTGATGGCGCCGTTCGCCGGCGGCCTCATTCTGCTCTACGGCCCGCGCAAGGTGCTGATGTGGGCGACCGTGCTGCTGATCGCCGGCCTGATCGTCGCCATCACCATGACGAACAAAGTCGAGCTTTGGCTCGGGCTCGGCATTGCGATGGGCGTGGCGCCGGGCATGACGGCGCTCGTCCTGGCGACCACGATCTCGACGCGCTGGTTCACCGCGCGGCGCGGCCTGGTGCTGGGATTGCTCAGCGCCGGCAACGCGACCGGGCAGATGATTTTCCTGATGCCGACCGCGTGGATCGCCGAGCATTACGGCTGGCGCATGGCGCTGGTGCCGCCCGCGATCGTGATCGCCGTTCTGGCGTTGTTGTTCGTGCTGCTATCGATCGACCGGCCCGGCGATATCGGCCTCGCGCCCTACGGCGAGGACAAGGTGTTGCCCGCGCCGCCGAAGCCGACCGGCAACGTCTTCGCCCTCAGCATCAATGCGCTCGGCATGGGGCTGGGCTCGCTGATATTCTGGGTGCTGGCCTTCAGCTTTTTCATTTGCGGCGTGTCGAGCCTCGGCCTGATGCCGCATTTCGTCACGCTGTGCGGCGATTACGGCATCAGCCCGATCACCTCGACGGGCCTGCTCGCCGCGATCGGCGTGTGCGACCTGTTCGGCACCATCGGCTCCGGCTGGCTGTCGGATCGCTTCGACAATCGTTGGCTGCTCGCGGGGTATTATGGCTTCCGCGGCGTGTCGCTGATCTGGTTGCCTTATAGCGGCTTCACGCTGATCGGCTTGTCGTTCTTCGCGATGTTCTACGGGCTCGACTTCATCGCCACGGTGCCGCCCTCGGTGCGGCTGACCGCGCAGACCTTCGGGCGCGAACAGGCGCCTCTGGTGTTCGGCTGGATCTTCGCCGCGCATCAGCTCGGCGCCGGGCTGATGGCGTTCGTCGCGGGCTTGTCGCGCGATGCACTGCACTCCTACCTGCCGGCGTTTTTCGCCGCGGGCGTGCTGTGCCTCGCGGCGGCGCTGTCGCTGTGGCTGCTGCGCGGCCGGATAACGCCGGCGATGAAGCCGCAAGCGGCTTAGATATGGCACGCTCGGTCTCAACCATCGCCGATCTGCTGGCGAACAACCGAAGCTGGGCGGACGGCAAGCGGGCGGCCGATCCCGGATTCTTCCAGCGGTTGGTGGCGCAACAGAGCCCGGCTTATCTGTGGATCGGCTGCTCCGACAGCCGCGTGCCGGCCAACGAGATCGTCGGCCTCGATCCGGGCGAGATGTTCGTCCATCGCAATGTCGCCAACCTCGCGCCGCCGCAGGACGCCAACTATCTTTCGGTGCTGCAATACGCGGTGCAGGTGTTGAAGGTCAGCCACATTCTCGTGGTCGGCCATTACGGTTGCGGCGGCGTCGGCGCGGCGCTGTCGAACCGGCGGTTCGGTCTGATCGACCATTGGCTGTCGCCGATCCGCGAGATCATGCGCGACCATGAGGCGGAACTCGCGGCGCTTCCCGACGACACCGCGCGCCATGACCGCTTATGCGAGCTGAACGTGCTGCGCCAGGTCGAGAACGTCGCCGCCAATCCCTTCGTGCTCGATGCGTGGGAGAAGGGCGCGGCGCTGACGGTGCATGGCTGGTGCTATTCGCTCGCGACCGGCCTGGTCAACGATCTCGGCACCACCGTGCGCAACGCGAGCGAAGCGGCCCGGAAGCGGCAATAGGTTCTATGCGCGCCGCCACATCAACACGCCGCGCCCCTGACGCTTGCCGTAGAGCGGCATGGTCTGCTGCGGCGTGGTGATCTCCAACGTGTCATCGACGAAGCGGATGTGGCGAACCTGTTCCGTTCCGACCCAGGATGGATGCCACGCGACATCGACGCTGGTGACGAATTTGTCGCCCTCGATCCGATAAGGGCCGGAATAGGCCAGCATGCTTCGGAACAAGGCATCTCCGGTCGGTGCCGCGCCGCGTGCCGTCTTCGGCCGTGATGATCCCCATCATGCGGCCGTCCGCGCCGAGCGAAATGAACCCGGCGGGATGTGCGCCATAAACATCGACGCGCTCGCCATCGTCGTCGAATACGAACTGCATGGACAGGAGTTTCCAGGTGCCAACGAGTTGAGGTTGTGGGTTTGCCATCGTGCGTCCCTTGACTACTCGCCCGGCGCTACGCCCGCCGTTTCTTCTTCTCGGTCGTGCCCTGGCGCGCGAGATAGGGGCGGAGATATTGGCCGGTGTAGCTGGCTCGACCTCGGCGATCTGCTCGGGCGTGCCGGCGGCGACGATCGCGGCCGCCGCCGTCGCCGCCCTCGGGGCCGAGATCGACGATCCAGTCGGCGGTCTTGATGACTTCGAGATTGTGCTCGATCACCACCACCGTGTTGCCCTGATCGACCAGCGCGTGCAGCACTTCGAGCAGCTTCTTCACATCCTCGAAATGCAGGCCGGTGGTCGGCTCGTCGAGGATGTAGAGCGTGCGGCCGGTGGCGCGGCGCGACAGTTCCTTGGCCAGCTTGACGCGCTGCGCCTCGCCGCCCGACAGCGTCGTCGCCGGCTGGCCGATATGGATATAGCCGAGGCCGACGCGCTCCAGCGTCACCAGCTTGTCGCGGATCGCCGGCACGGCGCTGGAAGAACTCGGCGCCTTCCTCGACCGTCATGTCGAGCACGTCGGCGATGCTCTTGCCCTTGAACGTGACTTCGAGCGTCTCGCGGTTGTAGCGCTTGCCGTTGCAGACATCGCATTGGACATAGACGTCGGGCAGGAAGTGCATCTCGATCTTGATGACGCCGTCGCCCTGGCACGCCTCGCAGCGCCCGCCCTTGACGTTGAACGAGAAGCGCCCCGGCCCGTAGCCGCGCGCCTTCGCCTCGGGCAGGCCGGCGAACCAGTCGCGGATCGGCGTGAAGGCGCCGGTATAGGTCGCGGGGTTGGAGCGCGGCGTGCGGCCGATCGGCGACTGGTCGATATCGACGATCTTGTCGAGATGCTCGGTGCCCTCGATGCGGTCATGCGGCGCCGGGATGCTCGCGCGCGCCGTTGAGGCTGCGCGCCAGCGCCTTGTAGAGCGTGTCGATGATCAGCGTCGACTTGCCGCCGCCCGAGACGCCGGTGACGCAGGTGAAGGTGCCGAGCGGGAACGTCGACGGTGATGTTCTTGCAGATTGTTGGCGCGCGCGCCGACGACTTCGAGCCGCTGGCCGAGATGGCCCGTGCGCCGCGTGCGCCGGCACCTCGATGCGCGCGCCGCCCGGTGAGATATTGCGCCGGTGATGCTGTCGCGGCGATCGTTCATCACCTCGTCCGGCGTGCCGGCGGCGACGACATGGCCGCCATGGATGCCGGCGGCCGGCCCCATGTCGATGAGATAGTCGGCGGCGCGGATCGCCTCCTCGTCATGCTCGACCACGAGCACCGTGTTGCCGAGATCGCGCAGCCGCTTCAGCGTCGCGAGCAGCCGGTCGTTGTCGCGCTGATGCAGGCCGATCGACGGCTCGTCCAGCACATAGAGCACGCCGGTCAGGCCGGAGCCGATCTGCGAGGCGAGGCGGATGCGCTGGCTCTCGCCGCCCGACAGCGTGCCGGAGGCGCGCGACAGGGTCAGATATTCGAGCCCGACATTGCTGCAGGAAGCCGAGCCGCTCGTTGATCTCCTTCAGGATGCGCTGCGCGATGTCGCGCTGCTTGGCGGTCAGAGCTTGCGTCGAGCCCGCCGAACCAGCTCGCCGGCGTCGAGGATCGAGAAGTCGCTGACCTGGCTGATATCGAGCTTGTCGATCTTGACCGCCAGCGCCTCGGGCTTGAGGCGGCGGCCGTGGCAGGTCTCGCATCGGCGCGTGTTCTGATAGCGGCCGAGCTCCTCGCGCAGCCAGGCGCTGTCGGTCTCGCGCTAGCGCCGCTCCATGTTCGGGATGACGCCCTCGAACGGCCGCGTCGTGGTGTAGGCTTTGCGGCCGTCGTCGTAGTTCATCGCGATCGGCGTCGTCGCCCGAGCCGAACAGGATGGCGTCGCGCACCTTCTCCGGCAGATCCTCCACGGCGTGTTGGTGCTGACCTTGAAATGCCGCGCGAGGCTGTCGAGCGTCTGCGCGTAATATTGCGAGCTCGAATTGGCCCAGGGCGCGATCGCGCCCTCGCGCAAGGCTCAGGCGCTCGTCCGGCACCACCAGCTCGGGATCGAAGAACAGCTTGGTGCCGAGCCCGTCGCAGGCCGGGCAGGCGCCGTACGGGTTGTTGAACGAGAACAGCCGCGGCTCGATCTCGGGAATGGTGAAGCCCGAGACCGGGCAGGCGAATTTGGCCGAGAAGATCGTGCGCTCGCCGCTGTCGGCGTTCTCGGCGATGGCGATGCCGTCGGCGAGCTTCAGCGCGGTCTCGAGCGAATCGGCGAGGCGGTTGCCGAGCCCTTCGCGCACCACGATGCGGTCGACCACGACCTCGATGTCGTGCTTGAGCTTCTTGTCGAGCGCCGGCGCGTCGTCGATCTCGTACATCTTGCCGTCGATCTTGACGCGCTGAAAGCCGCGCTTCTGCAGATCGGCAGTTCCTTGCGGTATTCGCCCTTGCGGCCGCGCACGATCGGCGCCAGCAGATAGAAGCCGCGTGCCCTCCGGCATCGCCATGATGCGGTCGACCATCTGCGACACGGTCTGGCTTTCGATCGGCAGGCCGGTCGCCGGCGAATAGGGGATGCCGATGCGCGCGAAGAGCAGGCGCATGTAGTCGTAGATCTCGGTGACGGTGCCGACGGTCGAGCGCGGATTGCGCGAGGTGGTCTTCTGCTCGATCGAGATCGCGGGCGACAGGCCCTCGATCGAGATCGACATCGGGCTTCTGCATCAGCTCGAGGAACTGGCGCGCATAGGCCGACAGGCTCTCGACATAGCGGCGCTGGCCCTCGGCATAGATCGTGTCGAAGGCGAGCGAGGATTTGCCCGAGCCCGACGAGCCCGGTGATCACCACCAGCGCGTCGCGCGGCATGTCGACATCGATATTCTTGAGATTGTGCTCGCGCGCGCCGCGAACCTTGATTTCCTGCATGCCCTGCCGCTCTTTGGAAGGGCATTATATGGTCAGGTGCCTGTGGATAGGCTAGGGGCAAAAGCGCCTCGCGGAGCGTCGCGCCACCCTTGCCGCCAGTTCCCGCCAAGCCCATGATCCCACCCGGGCGGAACACTTCGAAACATGGCCGAAAAACGTAAGCTGGCGGCAATTCTGGCGGCCGACGTGGTCGGCTACAGCCGGCTCGCCGGCGCCGACGAGGAGCGTACGCTGGCGCGGCTGCGCGCGCTGTGGGGCGACCTGCTCGATCCGGCGGTGGCCGCGCATGCCGGCCGCGTGGTGAAGCGTACCGGCGACGGCGCTCTGGTCGAGTTCCGCAGCGTCGTCGACGCGGTGCGCTGCGCCATCGAAGTACAAAACGGCATGGCCGAGCGCAATGCCGGGGTTCAGACCGAGCGGCGAATCGATTTCCGTGTCGGCATCCATCTAGGCGACGTGGTCGAGGAAGCGGACGGCGACCTCATGGGCGACGGCGTCAACATCGCGGCGCGGCTCGAAGGCGTCGCCAAGCCGGGCGGCATCTGCCTATCGGAGGACGCCTACCGTCAGGTCCGGTCGCGCATTGACCTCCACGCCACCGACATGGGCGAGCAGCGCCTCAAGAACATCGCCCATCCGATTCGCGCTTACGCCGTCGAACTGGGCCTGCGCGCGCCGCCACGTCCGACGGCGCCGGTAAAGCGGCGGAACCGGGCGACGCCGATCGTCGGGATCCTCGCATTGATCGCGTTGATCGTGGCGGGCGCTTGGTACTATTTCATCGGCGCGAAGCAAACCGTGACGGTCGCGAATCCGCCGGCGCACCTCTCCATCGTCGTGCTGCCATTCGTCAATCTTTCGGGCGATCCGCAGCAAGATTATTTCGCCGACGGCATCACCGACAATCTCACCATCGAACTGTCGCGTATCCGGGGCAGTTTCGTGATCGCGCACAACACCGCGTATACGTATCGCGGCAAGACCATCGACGCGCGGAAGATCGGCGAGGAACTCGGGGTCCGGTACGTGCTTGAGGGCGCGGTGCAACGCGACGGCAACCGCGTCCGCGTCACGGTCCAACTCGTTGATGCGTCCAACAACACCGAACTATGGGCCGACCGGTTCGAAGAGGACATTACCGGCCTGTTCAAACTGCAAGACGCCGTCGTGGCGCGTCTCGCCAACAGTCTCGGCTATGAACTGGTCAAAGCCGAGGCGACAAAAGGCGCGCACTCGACCGACCCGGATGCGATCGACCTGACCATGCGCGGGCTGGCGCAATTGGCCCAGCAGCCGACGCAAGAGGGCAATCTCCAGGCGCGTTCGTGGTTCGAGCAGGCTTTGCGGCGCGATCCGAACGACGCCTACGCCTTAGCCGGCAGCGCGATGACCTACCTGTTCGACTATGCCTTCGGATGGGGCGAGGCGGGCACCGATTACGACGCCAAAATCTTGGGTCAGGCGGATCGCGCCCTGGCGCTTGCCCCAAACAACGTGCGGGCTTACGCCGCCAAGAGCTTCTATCTCTACATCTCGCACCGGCCGACGGAATCGCTCGGCGCCGCCAACGCAGGCTTGGCGATCGACCCGAATTACGCCTCGCTCTATGCCGCGCGGCGCGGTGCCGAACTTTCGCTGGGGCGTTATGCCGAGGCGAAAGCCGACATGGAACAGGCGATACGCTTGAGCCCGCGCGACCCCGACATCGGCACTTGGCACATGTATATGGGTGACGCCGAACTCGGCCCCGGCGATTTCAACGCGGCGATCGCGGAATACCAAAAGGCGATCGACGCCGGCTATCGCACCTTCATACCTTACGCCGATATGGCGGCGGCGCTCGCGCTTGCCGGACGGATGGACGAGGCCAAGGCCGCGCTGGCGCAGGCGCGACAGCTCAACCCGCAACTCACCGTCGAATGGGAGCAAGCGCACGCACCGAATATCCCGAATCTGTTTGAAGGCCTCCGGAAAGCGGGGCTGCCGGACAACGAGGGGCCGCGCCTATCGATCGTCGTGCTGCCGTTCCAGAATTTGGGCGGCGATTCGAAGCAGGACTATCTCGCCGACGTACTGACGGACGAGCTGACGACCTATATCGCGCGCATTCCCGGCAGCTTCGTCATCGCCCGCAACACGGCATTCACCTACAAGGGCAAGCCCGTCGACGCGAAGCAGATCGGCAAGGATTTGGGCGTGCGGTACATGCTCGAAGGCTCGATCCAGCCGACCGATACGCGCATCCGCATCAACGCTCAGCTCATCGATACCGGGACCGGCGCGCATCTTTGGGCCGAGCAGTTCGACACGGACAAAACCGACCTGCTGCAAACCCAAGACGAGATCGTCACGCGCCTTGCCCGCACCTTGCAAATTCAAATGACCGACATTGAAGCGGCGAAGCTGAAGCGGGCTCAACCGGCCAATCCCGATGCGCAAACATTGGCGATGCGGTGCCAGTCCGCCTACTTCAATGCCGGCATGTTCGGTCCGGCGGCCGAGGCCGGATTCGCGCTGTGCGAGAAGGCGTTGGCGCTCGACCCCGACAATTTGACGGCGCTCACGGTCCTGCCGATCGACTATTTGGCGCGGGCCTTTGCTCAGCAAAGCAAGGATCGCGATGCGGATCTTCGGCGGGCGGGAGCGCTGGTTGCGCGCGCGCTCGCGCTCGATCCCAACGATCCCGAGGCTCATTCGTCGAACGGCCGCCTGTTGATGGGGCAGAAACGCTTCGACGAGGCGCGATCGGAGTTTGAACGCGCGCTGGCGCTCAATCCCAGTCAGATGGATGGCTACACCGGGTTGTGCGCGGCGGCGCTGTTCCAGGGACAGCCGGAAAACGTACTAGCTTGCGTCGGCAAAGCGCTGCGTCTCAGCCCGCGCGATCCGCAGCGCGATCTATGGGAGGATTTTGCCGGCGACGCCCATCTCATGCAGGGGCGCGACCAAGAGGCCGTCGCGGCGTTTCGCCGAGGCGTGGCCGCAAACCAAGCCTCTCTGCCGGCCTTGATCGACCTCACGGCGGCCCTGGCGTTGGTCGGCAACGATTTTGAGGCGCACGAACAGCTGCAACGCTATCTCTCCTCGCCCGGAGCAACGTCGAAAACGATCGCCGCCTTGCGCGGCCAAGAGAATTCGGACAACGCGACCTATCGCTCGCTCCATGAGCGGATTTACGAGGGTCTGCGCAAGGCCGGCATGCCGGAGAAATAACAGGGCTGGCGCCATCGCGACACCAAGGCATGGCGTCGCATTTCTCTTGGTCTCCAGGTGCCTTGATGGTTCAATCTTTTTCATAAGATTGAAAAACATTTCGGGGGGGAACGCATGGCATCGTCCGACGCGACTATCGCCGCCAGGCTCGACCGCCTGCCCAATTCCAGCGCGGTTCGGCGGCTGGTGACGCTGATCTCGCTCGGCGGCTGTTTCGAGTTCTACGACATTTTCTTCACCGCCTACGTCGCGCCCGGCCTCGTGAAGTCGGGCATTTTCGGCGGCGCCGGCAGCGTGTTTTTCGGCCTGACCGGCGTCGCCAGCTTCGTCGCCGCGCTGTTCGCCGGCATGTTCGTCGGCACGCTGATGTTCACGCCGCTGTCGGACCGGCTCGGCCGGCGCTCGATCTTCACCTTCGCGTTGCTGTGGTATTCGGTCGCCACCGTGGTGATGGCGTTCCAGCACACCGCGACCGGCGTTCTGCTATGGCGCTTCATCGCCAGCGTCGGCATCGGCGTCGAGTTCGTCAACAGCGATGCCTATATTTCCGAATTGGTGCCGAAGGATGGGCGCGGTCGCGCCTTCGCCTACAATCAGTTCGTCATGTTCCTGGCGGTGCCGGTGGTCGCGTTCCTGTCCTGGTTGCTGGTGCCGACCACGCTACTCGGCGTCGACGGTTGGCGCGTGGTGGTGCTGATCGGCTCGACCGGCGCGATCTTCATCTGGGCGATCCGCCTCGGCCTGCCGGAATCGCCGCGCTGGCTGGCGCAGCATGGCCGCATCGCGGAGGCCGACCGTATCATCGCCGGCCTTGAAACCCGCACCGAGGCGGAGACCGGCCGGAAACTGCCGCCGCCGCAACCGGTCGAGGGCGAGACCGAGACGGTGGCCGGCTCATGGTTCGAAATCTGGCACGCGCCCTATCTCGGGCGCACCATCATCCTGGTGATCTTCAATCTGTTTCAGACCGTGGGCTATTACGGCTTCGCCAGTTGGGTGCCGCAGTTCTTGATCTCACAGGGCATCGATGTCACGCGCTCGCTGCTCTATACGTTCATCATCGCGATCGCGAACCCGATCGGGCCGCTGATCTTCATGGCGATGTCCGACCGGTTCGAGCGCAAATACCAGATCGCGATCGCCGCGCTCGGCATCGCCGTGTTCGGCCTGCTGTTCTCGCAGCAGAGCGGGGCGGCGGGCATCCTGATCTTCGGCATCTTGGTGACATTGTCGAACAATTGGATGTCGTTCTCCTTCCACGCCTACCAAACCGAGCTATACCCCACGCGCATCCGCGCCCAGGCGGTCGGCTTCGTCTATTCGTGGAGCCGGTTCAGCGCGATCTTTACCGCTTTCGTCATCGCGTTCTCCCTCGCCAGGTTCGGCTCGACCGGCGTATTCGTGCTGATCGCCGCCTGCATGGTGGTGGTCGCGGCGACCATTGGCGGCTTCGGCCCGCGTGTGACGCGGCTGCGCCTGGAGCAGGTAAATCGGTAAGTTTTATGCTTGCAAAGTTCTAGATTTGTTCTCATATTAACTTTGGACAAAAGGGAGCCACCGCATGGCTGGAAGCGTCAATAAAGTCATCCTCGTCGGCAATCTGGGCAAGGATCCGGAGATTCGCTCGACCAATGACGGCACCAAGATCGCGAACTTCACCCTCGCGACCTCGGAGAATTGGCGCGACAAGGCCTCGGGCGAGCGGCGCGAGCGTACCGAATGGCACCGCGTCGCCGTGTTCAACGACCGGCTGGTCGAAGTCATCGAGAAATATCTCAAAAAGGGCGCCAAGGTTTACGTCGAGGGCGCGCTGCAGACGCGCAAATGGACCGACAAGGAGGGCCAGGAGCGCTACACCACCGAAGTGGTGCTGCAGCGATTCCGCGGCGAACTCACCATGCTCGACAGCCGCGGTGGCGGCGGCGGTGGCGGCGATTTTGCCGAGGCGGAGTCCTCGGGTGGCGGATTCGGCGGTGGCGGTGCTGCGGCCGGCGGCGGCCGGAGTGGCGGATCGCGGGGCGGCGGAGGGGCCGAGCTCGACGACGAAATCCCTTTCTAAAGGGCGCAAAATCGCGGCGCCGCGACTGGCGCCAAGACGAGGCGCGGTTTCAGTTTAAACATCCGCGCCAAATTACTGTTTTTGAACGGTAAAATTTTCACGGAAAGGCACCGAATTCAACCTCAATTCGGTGCCTCTTCGATTGTGTGCAGGGGCGAAATCGACTAGATTTATGACGCTGTGACGCCGGTACCCAGAACCGGCGTTTTTCCGTTGTTTTAGCCCGAAATCCAGGCCGAAAAAATTGGTCACGAACCCGCCGCCGTCCGACATCACGCCGGTCGCCATCGAGGAGGAGATGCGTCGCTCCTACCTCGATTACGCGATGAGCGTGATCGTGGCGCGGGCGCTGCCCGATGTGCGCGACGGGCTGAAGCCGGTTCACCGCCGCATCCTGTATGCGATGAACGAGAACGGGAATACGTGGAACCGGCCTTATCGAAAGTCGGCGACCGCGGTCGGCGAGGTGATGGGCAATTACCATCCGCACGGCGACCTGGCGATCTACGACGCGTTGGTGCGCATGGCGCAGAGTTTTTCGATGGAGCTGCCGCTGATCGACGGGCAGGGCAATTTCGGTTCCATGGACGGCGATCCGCCCGCCGCGATGCGCTACACCGAGGCGCGGCTGTCGCGCGCCGCCGACGCCCTCCTGGACGATATCGACAAGAACACGGTCGATTTCCAGCCCAATTACGACGAGCGGCGGCGCGAGCCGAAAGTTCTGCCGGCGCGGTTTCCGAATGTTCTGGTCAATGGCGGCTCGGGCATCGCCGTCGGCATGGCCACCAACATCCCGACCCATAATCTGGGCGAGGTGATCGACGCCTGCTGCGCCTTTCTCGACAATCCGAATATCGCCGACGACGAGGTGATGAACCTGGTGCAGGGACCGGATTTCCCCACCGGCGGCATCATCTTGGGCCGCAGCGGCATTCATGCTGCGTTCAAGCTCGGCCGCGGCTCGATCGTGGTTCGCGGCAAGCACCATGTCGAGGAAATCCGCAAGGACCGCGACGCCATCGTGTTCACCGAGATTCCGTATCAGGTGAACAAGTCGCGGCTGCTGGAGCGCATCGGCGAGACCATGCGCGAAAAGATCATCGAGGGCATCGCCGATCTGCGCGACGAAAGCGACCGCGACGGCGTGCGGGTGGTGATCGAGCTGAAGCGGGACGCCATGGCCGAAGTGGTGGTGAATCAGCTATTTCGCTTCACCCCGCTGCAGACCAGTTTTCCGGTCAACGCCGTGGTCCTGAACAACGGCCGGCCGGAGACGATGTCGCTGCGCGACATGATCGCCGCCTTCCTCGCCTTCCGCGAGGAAGTGGTCCCCGTGGATGCCTCAGTGTCCGTTCTCGTTCAGAGGCTTCGATTCTTCCGCTCGCTCGACCCGATGCCTGCCGACGGACGTCTGCTCGCTCGTCCGGTAAGTAAAATTGCGCTCGTCCACCAGCTTCGCGATTACCTGCATCGGGTTTGTTATGAACTCAAGCTGTCCACTCGTATCGTCCCGCATCAGTTCAGACACACATATGCCACGGAAATGCTTCGCGCCGGCGTCACCTTCCCCGTCCTCATGAAGTTGCTCGGACACGTCGATCCCGCCATGACCATGCGATATGTCGATATCGCTCTGACCGACCTCCAACGAGAATTCAACCAGGCCCGTTCCCATCCCAGATATCTGATACCCAAGCCCACAGCCTCATCACCACAACTTCGTGCCGGCCTTGATGGCGTTCTCGATTCCTTGATCGCCGCTCAACATGCAATCGAGATCTTCAGACGCCCCATACCAAAAGGCGACTCGCGAGCACGCCTCGATCGGCTCGCCAATCGACTCTCTAAGATCCTCCGCGAGGCTCGCAAACTCCGCACCGCATGAGAACGGGCAGAGATTGGCCGGTTATGTGATCGATCCGTCAATAACCAAAAACGGTGCAACTTCAGGATTGCGGGTGATACTCCCGGAGCTGCGCCGAGATGTCGGGTAAACCGTCTGTGGCGGCATTTCAGCAGGCCCTTCAAACCAGATATTTGATTGGAAATCTGCACGCTGCATGCTACGCTCCCGGCATGCGCTCGCATCTTTTTGCCCTTCCCCTGCTGCTGGCTTGCAGTTTAGCTCCTAATTCGCAGGGCGCTGCTCAGGCAGCGGCCCCGGTTGACTCGCGGTTGGCGGCGCAGAACACGCTGTTTGAGGAGTATTACCAAAACCGGCTGAAGGAGTCGCCCACGCTTGCAACCACCCTTGGCGACTACCGGTATAACAACCGGCTGCCGGATTACTCGCTGGCGGAGATCGCGCGCGAGCAGGCGGAGAACGATTCGTTTCTGGGGCGACTGAAGGCGATTCCGACGGATGGATTCAGCGAGCAGGACAGGCTTTCGCACGATCTACTGCTGCGCATGCTTGGAGACAATCGTGAGTACCGGGATCTGAAGTCGTATGAGATGCCGGTAACCCAGTTCTTTAGCACGCATACCTTGCTGGCCGACCTACCGCTCTCGGTGCCGCTCGACAGCGTGAAGCACTATGAGGATTACATCGCCCGGCTGCAACAGATTCCAGTGGCATTGGCGCAGACCGAAGAAGTGATGCGCGCCGGGATGAAGGACGGGCTGATGCCCGTCAAATTCCTCCTCGAGAAAGTGCCCGAACAGTGCGATGGGATTATTGCTTCGGATCCGTTTCTGGGACCGATCAAGAAGATGCCGGCGAGTTTCTCCGACGAGGACAAGGCACGCCTGACAAAGGCGATTACGGAAGTCGCGAATACTGAGGTGCTGCCTGCCTACAAGCAGTTCGGCGAATTTGTGACCAGGGAGTATGCGCCGCATGGACGCACGGCGCTGGGGGTGAATACTCTGCCGGATGGGAAGCGGCGATACCAGGCGGCGATCCACCTGTATACAACCACTGACTTGAAGCCGGAGGAGATTCATGCGGTGGGACTGAGTGAGATTGCGCGAATTGAAGCGGAGATGGCGGCGATTGCAAGGAAACAGGGTTTTGCCGATCTGGCGAGCTATCGGTTTTCACTGAAGAACGATGCGAAGTACAAGGCAACCTCGTCGGAACAAATCCTGGACGATTATCGGAAATACACTGCGCAGATGGAGACGAAGCTGCCGGAGCTGTTTACCGTTATTCCCGGAAAGCCGGTGACGGTGGAGGCGATTCCGTCGTTTCAACCGTCGATGGCGACCCATGCGATTATGGGCACTCCGGATGGCTCGCGGCCCGGGCGGGTGGTGGTACAAACATCGGACCCGACGCACCGGACGCTGATTCTCGACGAGGCTACTGCTTATCATGAGGGAATTCCGGGGCATATCTTCCAGGACGAAGTGGCGATGGCGCAGACGGGATTGCCGAAGTTCCGCATTACCTACAGCAACTCCGGCTACGCCGAAGGCTGGGGGCTCTATGCCGAGCAACTGGGCAAAGATATTGGGTTCTACCAGGACCCTGCGAGCGATTATGGCCGTCTGGCGAGCGAGCTGTTCCGCGCGGTACGGCTGGTGGTTGATACGGGGCTGCACTCGGAGGGATGGACGCGGGAACAGGCTGTGGAGTTCTTCCGCAAGGAGGATTGCATTGACGAGCCGCTGATACAGGCCGAGGTGGACCGGTACATTGACACTCCGGCGCAGGCGCTGAGCTACAAGCTGGGGCAGTTGAAGTTTCGCGAGCTCCGGGCGCGCGCACAACAAGAACTTGGGCCGAAGTTTGACCTGCGCACATTTCACGACGAGATGCTGAGCGGGGAACGGCTGCCATTGGACATGCTGGATGCGCGGACGAACAGCTGGATTGCGGAACAGAAAGCGGCACGATGAGGCCGACGATGATCACGTTCTAATCAGCGAAACCTGAGTCCGCGAAGCCTACAGCGGGAGAAGAAAAGGTCGATTCAACGGCAGCGCCCGGGTTGTGACCGATGCGGAAGCAACCGGAGTACACAACTTCGGCGGTTACTTCCCGATGGCGGGTTGTACAACCGCAACAAGGAAATCAGCCCAGTGCTTGTAGATCGAGGGGCTCTTGAATGTATTTGCAAATTGTCATTCATTGAGAGGATCTGGCGCCTCCACTGTGAGAACTCTATCGAATAGCGCTAATTCCTCGACTGTCGGTGCTTGGAATGCGCTTGCCCATTGCAACAATTGCTCTCGCCTGACGGCCGGGCACTCCATGCCACGTCTTTGAATCCTGTCGAGAAGGACCTCGACAGAGGCGGGAAGATAGTGCAACTCAACAGCGCCCCCAAGCTCTCGCGCCCGCAGTCGCAGCGCGTCTCGCTCATCTCTTGCCCAACTTCCCCATTCAATGATCACAGTGAGACCTAGATCGAGGAACTGCTGACCAAGGTGCCACTGAAGACTCTCAATCTTCTCCCGCAAGTCCTCATCCCCGATATCCAGCGAAAGGGCATCCATCCATTCATCGGGACAGAGTCGAATCGCGGGCGACCCGGTCTGAAGTTGCCTAGCATGCGTTGTTTTCCCCGAACCTGGCAGGCCACAAACGATAATCAGTCTCGCGCCGGAGCTGGGCGTTTTCATGCGGGGATGCTCTAATTCTGCGGCTGCTTCGGCGATGACGTTGCCCCGCTCAGGTTGCCATGCATGTCTGCGTGTGGACCCTGCATGTACTGTTCAAGCTTTTTCTTCTGTTCGTCGTTGAGGATCTCGCGGATCTGGTCGTGCACCTTGTAGCGAAGTGGCCTCACCCTGGCGAGACGATCCTCGCGTGACAGGCTTTGGTCCTGCGAGATCTTTACTGTGGCGTCGTACAGGTCCTGAAGGATCGGTCTGATTTTGGCCTGTTGATCGTCGGTGAGATCAAGCTTGACCGTCAGGATTTTCAACTGGTCGTCGCTGCTAGGCACCTGGTCTTGCACGGCGGGCTGGCCTTGTCCGCCTTTGTCGGCAGAGCCGGGTGCGGTTGCCGTTTGTTGCGCGGGCATATGCAACGCCAACATCAAGATGGCCCCGAAAGCGAGTGCATGGAATCGATTCATCGTCTTTCTCCTTTCTGTCTCCTGTGCCAGTTCTAGAAACCGTGCGGCTGTGCACGGCCGTTTGTCCTATGATTCGGACTGTAGCGTTCAGTGGCAGCTCAGTCGAGGGCGAATTTGGAGTTGTTGAACAAAGAGGCTATCGATGTCCAGGAATGAGCGTTCCAATTCGCAGCAACACGCCGCGCATGGGGCACGCCACAACAGACAGCCCCGCAAACCCGATGAACGCGCCCGACGCACGCGCGACCGGCTCGGCGGAGCATTCGTGGCTTTGATCCATGAGAAGCCGATCGAAGACGTGACGGTGCAGGATGTGCTGGACCGCGCCTCAGTTGGCCGCTCCACGTTTTACCTTCACTTCCGCGACAAAAACGACTTACTCCTCAGCCAGCTGGAGATTTTCCTGGAAACGATGAGCACGGCGCTCAGCGTCCGCAAAGAGGCATCGGATCGAGTTGTTCCGGTAGCAGAGATGTTTGCACATATCGAAAACCAAAGAGAGCTTTATCGCATCCTTGCCGATGCAGGGCGCCTGAACGATTTCTTCGATCTTGCACAAACCTACTTTACGCGTGGCATCGAACATCGCCTCAGAGAATCCAAACGTCTTCCGAAAATTCTGCAGGGTGAAATGGCTGCTCGTGCCTCCGCATTGGCCGGTAGTCTGTTGTCGCTCTTGCGATGGTGGCTCGACCACGGAGCGAAGGAAGCACCGGCCGAGATGGATGAACTCTTCCACCGAATGATGTGGAACGGGCTCCAGTAGCCGCCATCTGCGAAGTGCACTCAACATGTCGCTCAACGCCATTCGGAGCGAAACAGTGCCAGTGGAGTGGCCGATACATAACCCCCTCCGTTTCCGCATAGCGGGTGATTCGACCGGAGGCTGATTTTCTTGTCACCTTTCAGAGTCACGTACGCATTCTTCGCTCGGCAGTCGAAGGATTGTTTTAGGAGAGATTACAAATGAAGGATCGAGTCCATATCCATCCCTGATGTTAGACACGAGGTCGCCCAAACGTCCTCCGGAGTCCAAGCGGCTTTCCGCCAGGCATTAAATTCCCGCGCCCAAATTGACATGTCTACTTGTGGCACGGCGCGGCACGACTGTCTCACCGTTCCCTTGTCATTGCCTGGGTCTGTGAGAGGCTTAACCTTCAGAGCTATGCAGAGCAGGATGCAGAGGTCGCCCACCGTCGCAACTCCGTCGAATCTAAAATCTGCAATTGTGGCAGGGAACAGATTGTGAAATCGTCTAATGACCGGCCAGAGTTCGTGACGGACTGCGGCTCCGCGCTGTGAGCTAAGAATTCCCGGCAGCATCTCATTTTAAGCCGCTCCGAGTGTGTGGTGGTCGATCCGGAAATTGCACTGGAATTCTGGATCGAGTTGTTCCCAAAGCGAACTCGCAAAGAGGAATCACTCCGAAAGCCTGACTATCATCTTTCCGATGTTGCCGGCACCGGAGCGAAGAAGGTCGAGAAACGCCGCGGGCGCAGAGTCCAGTCCATTTACAACGGTCTCACGGTTGATGATCTTTCCGGCATTCAAAGCCGGGATCGCCTCCTCCAGAAACGCGGGAACCTCACCGAAGTAATCCGAGACAATGAAACCCTCAATGCGCAGGCGCTTTCCGATGACGAGCATCAAGTTACGAGGACCGGGCACCGGCGTGTTGTAGCCAGCGATTCCGCCACACATGGCGATCCGGCCATAATTGCGCATTGAGCTCAGCGCGGCTTCCAGTTGGGGCCCGCCAGTGTTGTCGAAGTAAACATGAATCCCGTCAGGGGCACCGCGTTTCAGATGTTCGACCGGATCGCCATCGCGATAACTGAAGGCATACTCAACTTTGAGTTCGTTCCGGAGAAAGCTAACCTTCTCTTCGGAGCCAGCACTGGCGATCACCTTGCAGCCGTGAATTCTCGCGAACTGACAGGCAGCATTTCCGACTCCGCCTGCGCCTCCAGAGACAAAGATTGTCTCGCCGATCTTCAACTTCGCTATGTGGTAAAGACCAACCCATGCCGTCAGACCGGTCACGCCCAGGATCCCAAGATATGCCGAGGGCGGGGCTACTCTTGTATCGACGATTTGGAGACTTGCAGCCGACGCGACGAAGGCTTCTCGCCAACCGTACATGCTCAGCACGTAAGTCCCTACTGGAAGCCTTTCATCCTGCGAAGCGATGACTCGTCCGATGGCACCACCTTGCAGCGCTTGACCGATCTGAAATGGCGGAACGTATGATTTGGCGTCGTTCATTCGTCCGCGCATGTAGGGGTCGACGGAGATGCACACATTGCGGACCAACACTTCCCCCGGGTTGGGAGTACGAAGCTCGACGGTTGCGAACGAAAAATTGTCCATCGAGGGTTCTCCGTGAGGACGGGAGGCGAGACGGACTTCACGACTTTCAGTTGGCATAGTTGTCGGACACAAGGATAGCGCGACCGGCCGGAAGAAGTCCCACCCGGGGGTTATAGTCCCACAGAACTCCAACGCCGATGCGATTTGACTCACGTTGGGTCCGGATTGCGGGTGATTAGCCCGGAACCTTGCCGTTCCAGCTCGAAGGTCGAAATCCGTTGGCTTCCGTAGCTTTGACCTGAGGTTTCTGCTGTCTCGATCTTGCTGGGCCAAGATATCCTTTCGGCATGTTTCCCTGCAGATTAGCCACTATTCTTGTGCTGCTGTCCGCCCTTGGAGCCATGGCCGAGACCCACTCTGTTTCGGCGCAGGGAAAAGGCGGCGAGCCCCATGCGATGCAGGTCGAATCGTTCGACGGGCCTTGGCGGGTCCACGCCGGGGATGATCCGCAAGGGGCCAGTCCGACACAGGACGACAGCGCCTGGCAGCAGGTGGAACTCGGCTCCACGGAAAGCAAGAACCTGAGCACAGCAGAGGGGGTTCTCTGGTTCAGAGCGCTCATTCCGTGGCAAAACATTCCCGCAAATTCCGCACTTCTGATCGCTCCGAAGGCGACCGGGTGCCAGATCTTTGTGAATGGGTCGAAGCTTTCCGACTGTAGCCGGCTGCCTGGCCCCAACTACTACACACAGCGCGGGATTCTTATCCACCTGACAGGGGCTTCGCCCGGCTCCCCGTCCCTGCTTGCCATTCGCCTCGATCAGGCCGGCAAGACAAGGTCTGGCGCTGTTGGGCTGGGAAAAGGCGACGTGCTGCTCGGTACATCGGCGCTGCTGTCCGACCGCCGCACGGCCTTGGATGCCGCGCGCTTTTACCGGGTTCTGCCGGAGGTTCTGCTTTGCCTAGCCGAATTGCTGGGCGGCGCGGTTCTGCTTCTGGCATTTGCCTTTGACAGGGGCAGCCGCGAATACCTGTGGTTCGCAGCCTTTTTGTGGCTGGACGGCTCGACATCGTTGATGTCGTGCTTTGACGTTGTTTACCCGATCGTCGGCCCGGCGTGGCAGCGCTGGCTCAATGAATTTGGGCAGATTGCGCGGTACGCGCCGTTGATTGGATTTCTGGCGGCCTTTACCAAGGTGCGGATGAACTGGGCGCTGCGGGCTTACCAGGTAATTCTTCTGCTCGTGCCCGAGGTGCTGGCAGCCGCGAGTTTCTACGGGCTGGGCCGATATCTCCCAGATTTCGCCTATGTGTTGTTGGCTGCGCAACTGCCGTTTGTGGCAGGTTCCCTGGTGTTCCTGGCGATGCAATGGCGACGAGGCAGCCGGGACGCAGCCCTGCTGCTGCCTTCGTTTCTGCTGGCAAATGGCTTTGAGCTTCTAGGCTTGACCAGGCTGGTGGGCCGGTTCCACCTGGGGACACGATTCAGTTACGACTGTGACGATCTCTCGATGTTCTTCTTCCTGATTTCCATTGCGCCGGTGATGATCGCGCGCCATCGGCGGATCACCATGGAGCATGCACGGACCAACGCAGATCTGGAAGCGGCGCGGGAGGTGCAGCGGCAATTGGTGGTTCCGGCCGCAGACGTTCCGGGATTCAGGGTCGAGAGCGCATATGCACCAGCCAAACAAGTGGGCGGAGATTTCTTCTGCGTAATGCCGGAAGACGGCGGCCTACTGGTCGTGGTAGGAGATGTGAGCGGAAAAGGGTTGAAGGCCGCCATGACCGTCAGCGCGATTATGGGCTCTTTGCACGACTATGCCTCAAGCCGGCCCGCTGAAGTGCTGGCACATCTAAACCGGGTGCTTCATGGGCGAATGGACGGGTTTGTCACATGCTGCGCTGCGCACATTGCGGCAGATGGCACTATGACTGTTGCAAACGCCGGCAATCCAGCTCCCTATCTCAATGGCGAGGAAATGGCGGTCGAACCCGGCCTCCCGCTTGGCATATTGGGCGAAGCCAGCTATGCAGAGACGCGCTACCAGATCGCTCCCAACGACCGGCTCACATTTGTCTCGGATGGCGTGGTTGAGGCGACCAACCCGCAAGGAGAACTCTACGGCTTTGAGCGCACCGAGGCCATCAGCAACCAACCAGCGAAGGCTATCGTGGAAGCAGCCACCCAGTTTGGCCAAGAGGACGACATTACGGTCCTTTCCGTAACCCGTACAGTCAGTCTGAATCCTGCGCTGGCATAATTCGGTGGGCTCTTTGACGCCTCAATTGCTCGTTCCGGTCGCATGGTGATCGATCCGGACGTAGCGTGATCTGCCTCACGTTGGGTCCGGGTGGCGGGTTACACGTCCATTTCGTGATTTCGACATCAAGAGAGCATGTCTCGGTGGCCGCCCATCATTCTCGTCGGCCGCCCATCATCCTCCACAACGCGCTCCGAGCGTATGATTTTTGTATGTTTCCCGCGCGTCTGGAATTGTGGCTTTGGCCGATGGCTGAAGCGACGGAATTATCTCATCTGAAGAACATCGCTACGGTCCTGATCGAGTCAACGGCGAAGACCGCATGACGCCGGATTCTCTATTGGGCATCGCAGAGCCATTGTTGCGCCAGCTCTTTCCGCCGGTACCGCTCATCGAGCAAGTGGAAGACATACCGGTGCTCATTTTCGCCGTGCTGTTGTGCTGTCTGGCGGTTGCCTACATGGCTCTCTGGCGGGCCGCGCCCGATTATCGTATATTTCGCAGCCTGGGCATCTACACCTTTTCCGTTTGCGTCGTGCAGTTTCTGACTTACTTCGGGGCGCACGTTCTTAGCTTGTCGGTAAGAGCCATCGCGACGGGCTTAGTGGTTGAGGCAGCGGGGGAGGCGATGCGGGTCTCGAATCGCCGCTGGACGCGCTTCCTATCGCCGGTCTACCTGATTACCGTTTTCGCAGTGTGGTTTCCTTCAGCCGCTTTTCTCAGCGACTGGTCTATCAATATCGCTGCAGTACCACTCGGTATCCTGATCGTTCAAGCATTTCGCCGGGGCGATCGCCGCGACCGGATGGTCGCCGCCGCGTTCTCGGTTTATTTTTTCGTTCGCTTGACGCTTTCGACCGGCAATGAGCGGCTTACGGGCATTGGCAACTTCGTCAAGCTCGGCGGCTGGCGCTGGTCGATCATAGCCGTAACACAGACTTTGCTTGGTGCAGCCACCCTGACCATCTTTGTTCGCGACCTCGTACGCGATCGCCGCGAAAAACAACGAATGGAATCGGAGTTGGCCGCCGGCCGTGCTGTCCAGCAGGTTTTGATCCCTGAAGAAACTCCAACCATCGCCGGATTCAATATTCAATCTGTTTACAAGCCCTTCGGAGAAGTCGGTGGAGACTTTTTCCAGCTTGTACCGTTGAAGGGCGGTGGACTCCTTGTGATCATCGGCGACGTCAGCGGCAAGGGTCTGCCTGCCGCAATGACCGTTGCTTTGCTTGTCGGGGCGGTTCAGACTCTGGCAGGCACCACCGACAGCCCGGGTGAAATCCTAGCCGCTATGAATCATCGCATGCTCTCGCGTAGCCGCGGTGGATTCACAACCTGCCTCGTCCTCCGCGCCGACCTCGACGGCACACTCACCATCGCAAATGCGGGTCACATCGCGCCCTATCTCGCAGGTCAGGAACTGCCGCTGAACAATGGTCTTCCATTGGGGATCTCGGCCGATGCAACCTACGCCGAATCCACCTTCCAACTCATGACCGGTCAGCAACTCACTCTGCTCACCGATGGTGTAGTGGAGGCTCGCGATAAGACTGGTGCTCTTTTCGGCTTTGAAGCCACTGCCGCCGTATCCACTGAATCTGCCAGTCAAATCGTCAGAACTGTCGAGCTCTTCGGCCAAGAAGACGACATCACGGTTCTAGCTTTGATTCGCGCACCAGATCTGGATCTTGCCATGGCATAGTCGCTGGCGTTGGGATTACTGATGCGTCACGATCGTCCGAGTCGCGTGTCAGAGTAGTTCGGTCTCATACTAGACTTGCGGCAGGATACAACCCCGGTTTTGGAGGTTCGCGCTTGGATGACGTTCTCGGAATTTTCATTCTCGCCACTCTTCTCGTTTTCAAGGTCATCCTGATGCGCTCTGTTTGGAGGATGGCCGGAGAACAAGGTCGTCCTCAATGGCTCTTCCTCATCGCGAGTGCTTTTGCAGCTCTCCTCGTGTATCTCGCTCTTTGGAAAAGGGACCGCGAACGCAAGCAATGGGCACAATTGCAGGCGGGCAAACTGGACTCGAAGGGAAAGACAAAGCCTGCGGTAGAGGTGTAAGCACGACAGCGCGGTCAGCAACCCCGTTCGGCGCCTTACTTCCGAGTTGTGGTTATACTGCCGGACCCCAAGTTTCCGATGGATGAGTGGATTGAGATCTGGCAGGCATTGAGCTTCCACGAGAACGCGGGCGGGAACGTTCGAGGCCTTCCTGGTGATATGTTGTTTCCGTGCGTTATTCATGGCTAATTCTCGTATCCGCAACCGCGAGCTTCGGCGCTGCGCCCATGGGATGGAATTCCTGGAACAGTTTTGCCAACATTGTGAATTCCCAGATCGTTCAGCAGCAGGCGAAAGCTCTGGCCTCGAACGGCATGAAAGAAGCGGGCTACGAGTACGTCGTAATCGATGAAGGTTGGTGGCTGGGAGAACGCGATTCCGCAGGCGACATCGTCGTCAATCACAAGCAGTGGCCTGCTATTCAGCCCGGCGAGAAAGATGGCGACATGGCCAATATTGCCGCCTACATTCACAGCCTGGGACTGAAGGCCGGCATCTATACCGACGCTGGTCGGGACGGATGCAGCATGTACCCTGACTCGGGTCCAAAACTTTCGAATACGGGCAGCGAGGGTCATTATGACCAGGACTTCCTGCAGTTTTCGAAATGGGGTTTCGACTATGTGAAGGTTGACTGGTGCGGCGGGGCGAAGGAGGGGCGATCTGCCGCGCTCCAGTATGCGCAGATAGCTCAGGCCATTCAGAAGACGCAAAGAGCCACTGGACGGAAACTGTATTTTTCTATCTGCGAGTGGGGCAGCCAGAATCCCTGGTACTGGGGTCCGGGCGTCGGAGGAATCGAAAGCACCATATGGCGCACAGGGGGCGACATTATTCCGCCGGTTGTGGAGAGCCTGCATGATGCCGAACATGACAAGCGCGTCATCACCGCTGGCAACGTCCTCGATTCGTTCGACACAGGATTGCATCCGGAAGCGCAGCATACGGGCTACTACAACGATCTCGACATGATGGTCATGGGGATGCGCGGCATGACCAGTTCTCTCGATCGGGTCCATATGGGTCTGTGGGCAATTTCGAGCGCTCCGCTGATGGTCGGCTCAGATCTGACGCGTCTTTCTCCGGCTACCTTGTCGTTGCTGACGAATCGAGAAGCGCTGGCAATTCACAACGACCCTTACGGATTGCAACCTATTAAAGTCGATGAGCCCACTCCTGGGATACAGATCTGGGTGAAACCAATGGCGAGTGCCGGGCGGCGAGCAATCGGGATATTGAATCGCACTGACGCTTCCACTCAGGTCAGGATCAACTGGGAGAAGCTCGGACTGAAAGGCACTCCAAAGTGGCTGCACGACGTCTGGACTGGACGAAACGTCGAAACTGCTAACGGCACCGTCACTGTCCCACCTCATGATCTTGCGTTGATGGTTGTAGAGGGCGAAGATAAAGCGCCAAAAGAGTACGCAGCGAATCGAGATAGCATCACCGGAATTCAGGCGCCCCGCGGGTTCATCTTCGCGCGACTTCATTACGCAAACACCTCTGGCCATGTGATCGTGGTCTCAGTCAAAAGCACATCAGGACTGTCCACCGCCCTCGCTCTCCCGCCTACTGTCGGATCGGAGGATGCCGTGATTGGTCTCATTCTGCCTCACGGAACAGCCGACCTCTCTTTCGAACGGGAAGCTGGGGCGATCCGCAGCCTGGATGTTTATGCCTGGTGACGAGCGATGGCGGTGAAGCCGGACGCTCATTGAGAGCGCGGCGGGAACTCGGTAAAGTGGCGATCGCACCATCTGCATAGGTCGCAAACGTTGAATCGTGACTCGCATCTGGGTTGTTTCCGTATCGGCGGTGATACAACCGCAACCTGAGTTTGGAAGGGAAGTCGGGTCGAAAACGAAGCCAAGAAATTAGGATAGGTTTCTATGGACAGAAGAGAGGTACTCAAAGCGAGTTTGGCCAGCGCAGCTGCTATGGGAATTCCAGCGAAGCGCGCAATATCGCCAGATACCGATTCACCGTCTCTGTTGCAGGGTGGTGCGGTGACTGGCGAGGCCGTTGCTCAGCCACCGTTGGTAAACCTATACGATTTTGAGGCTGCCGCGAAGCGGAAGTTGTCTGAATCGGCTTGGGAGTACTTCAACAGTGGCTCTGCCGATGAGATCACTCTGAGGCGGAACCGCGAAGCCCTGGACGCACTTCAGCTCAAACCGCGCGTTCTGGTTGATGTGACTCGGATCGACACCAGCTGTACGCTCCTTGGCTATAAGATTGAGCATCCGATCCTATTGGCACCGACTTCTTCGCATCTTTTAGCGCATCCCGAAGCAGAAACGGAAACGGCTCGTGGAGCGGCAGCGGCCAAGACAATCATGGTCGCCAGTACGGTCTCGAACCGTAGCATTGAGGACATCTGCACATCGACGTCTGCACCTATCTGGTTTCAACTTTATGTCGAAGACGACAAAAACGCGGTTCGAGCCTTGATTGAGAGAGCCGAGGCTGCAGGGTGCAAGGCACTTTGTATCACTGTCGACAATCCGTTCCCTTATGCGCGAAACCGGGAACAGAGAGTACGTGCACTTGCTCCGACGCTTCCTTTCCCAAACTTGGGAATCGAAGCAGGCCCAGGCGGTCGCAGTCGATCACGTCGGCATTTCAACTGGAATGACCTTGTGTGGATCCAATCGTTTGCCAAAACGCCGATCATTTTGAAGGGTATTCTCAATCCCGACGATGCAGAGAAAGCGGTTCACCGAGGCGTCGCCGCAATCATTGTTTCCAATCATGGCGGTCGGGTATTGGACACGGAGCCGGCAACCATCGAGGTGCTTCCGGCAGTGGTTGATCGGGTGGCTGGGCGATTACCGGTCCTCTTTGACAGTGGAATCCGACGGGGGACTGACGTTTTGAAGGGCTTGGCTTGTGGGGCGTCTGCCGTGCTAATCGGCCGTCCATATATCTATGGACTTAGTGTCGCGGGCGCGGATGGGGTGCGCGATGTAGTCAATATTCTCAAGGCCGAGTTGGAAGGCGCGATGGCGATGACAGGACGTACGCACCTGACCGAGATTGATCGCTCGCTCTTCTGGAAGGCCCGCGACTTCAGCTCCTAGGAGATCCTGCTGGCTCGCTAGCAACTCTTCTCTCTGCGAGTCGCTCTACGCGGTCCAGTTTTCTGAGCTTAGAGTGGATCGTGATCGATCCGGACATTACCGAAAAATTGAGCACTTCCGGTGTGACGAACACGCTTCAGGTGGGCAAAACTGACGCGAAGTGACATTACTGCGAGACCCTGGTCTTCGCGCTCAGCGGGGGTCTCTGAGGTTGCCAGCCGGGGCCGCCTTCCTCCCATTGGTCGTCCGTTAGTTGCTGAACATCTCTGCCGTCGAATCGCATCACAAAAATCTCGCCATATGGTTGCGGTGCTCCCACCAGCACAGCTTCGTCTTTGAAACCCATACGGCTGCTGCAAAACAGCAGCCGTTCTCCGTCCGGAGACCAGGCAAGATGAGCGTTAATCCCGTGCATATCGGTGAGCTGCTTCAGCCCTGTGCCATCAGGACGGATGGTGAATATGTTGAAATCAGCGCCCTTCCTACGAACGAAAGCAATGAGATCTCCTCGCGGCGACCACACCGGAAAGTTGTCCCACTCATTGGTCAACGCCCTCACCGTTCGGTCAGTGAGGTTCATGATCCGCAGTCCATCGGCATCGGGGCCGGTCGTTCGGTAGACAATGTGATTTCCGTCCGGGCCAAACGACGCGAACGCGTTGTTGCTGTTTCCCGATGTGACCAAGTGGAAGCCGGAGCCGTCGGCATTCACGATGCCCACCTGCGCGCCGCCATTGACAGGATCCATGGGCCGCTTGGTCCCAGCGTCGAAATCCAAGAACGACGTGAAGCTGCCTGAGCCAACGGCAATTCTTTTGCCATCCGGAGACCATGAGGGCGCTAGGATCAGGCCCTTTTGCTCGAGAATAGCGCGCGCCGGCTTGCCTTCATCTACGATGAACAGACTGGTTGTCTCGCCGTTTGCACTCATGCGGGTGACCGCAAGGTGTTCTCCGCTCAAGTCGTACGCAGGAAGCCACGCGGTACTGTACATCTCAAAGCTCTGATTCCGGCTCCACTCCTTATGCGGTTCCGGAGGATGCTTGGAAACGAACCGGCTATAGACGACTTGTGAGCCGTCTGGCGACCAGCTTGGAGTTCGGAGATCCTGTCCCTTCGGGCCTTGCCTTCCGCTTCCATAAAAAACTCCAGCAGCGGTTTTGTCGCGGCGCAGATAAGCGATCTCTCCAGAAGGCAGTATTGTTGGGAGAAGCTTGACCCCGGGTCCGGCCGCGCTCACCGAGGTGACGCCGCTGGCAATGTTGATCGTGAGCAACTGGCTCTCGCCGTCCTCAGAACCAAACCGATAGGTCAGCGTATCTTGTGCCGACATGCAATAAGTGACGATGGCTTTGCTATCCGAGGTCCACTTCGGGCTGCCGCAAAACCCTCCGTGCTGCGAGATACGTTTGAGCCCCGTGCCATCGGGATGGATGACAAAGATGTCTACCAAGTGCAGGCGTTCCCATCGAGCTCCACCCGGTGGAAAGTCGCTATCGCGGTCCGAAGAGAAAGCGATCCATTCGCCATCTGGGGACCAGGATGGGCGGAAATCGCCGCCGTTCCCTGACGTAAGCGGTCGGGCTGTGTGCGTGGCCACGTCAAGAACCCAGAGATTCGCCCTTCCGTTCGTCCGGGTCGAGACGAAGACGATGTGCTCCCCATCGGGAGAAAAGGCCGCCTGGTCGTCGTAAGCCGGATCGTCAGTCAAACGCTCGATGCCTGTTCCGTCAGAATGAACACGATAAAGATCGGCCGATCCCGCGCGCTCCGACGTGAACACGATCCAATCGCCCTTGTGCGACCACGATGGATTGTAGTCCAACGAACCCGGCTGAGTGAGCGGCCGTTCCGCCGATCCATCGGCGTTCGAAATGAAGAGTGACGCTTCGCTCGGGCCAAGGCGCGCGAAGACGATTCGATCAGCCGGGAGACACGGGGTGGCTAAACCCGCGAACGCAAGAACACAAAAGGACAGGGGGAAGATACGCTGCATCGAACGCTCCGCACCAGGCATTTGAAGAAGGAAGTTCCTTGCAACAATATCACCGAGAAGCCGCAGCCGAGCGAGTTGCATCTGCACAGAATTGCGTTCCGGTCGTGTCGTGATCGATCCGGAAGTGACCTGGTTTTTGAGCAACTTCCGAGTTGCGTTATGCGGCGCAACTAATCGGGTTTGGGTCCTGTGCTTTCTTCTTCTGCATTGCCGAGTAGTTGAATTTGGCCCGTGGTCGCGTGCGCCCGCAACCGATAATCGCCACCTGCATTCTCCCTGCTGAAGGTTCGAAAGAGGCCGCCTTTGTCTTCGCCGAAAGCTTGTGCCTGGACTTCGCCTGCGCCGACGGAAGCTTTCACGCTGCGGTAGTCCCCGGCGTGAATCGAGGAGATGGTGATCTGTCCCGCTCCGATTTCGACATCCTTGTCGCCCTTGACCTCTTGCACCGTAACTTGACCCGCAAACATGCGAACGCTCAGGTTGGTTCTGCGGGGCACTTCGATCTTGATTTGGAGGCTGTGGTTGCCATGCTGTGCATGCGCGCCCTCGATCGACAATTTGCCGCCATTTGCTGCGGATGAAAAATGAAGGGCGATGTTGCCGGCGTCCTCGTCGCTGTCGGCGGTGCAGGAGACATGCAACTCCTCCCGGTCGGTGCCGACGATCTGCAGTCCTGCGGGTGTCGAATCGATCACTAGCGCGGCCCGAGGTTGCAGAGGGCGAGTAATCGACTGGCTGCAAGGGGTCCTTGTCTCGGCGAACCCGGCAATGGGCCAAGCCAGGAGGGCCAGGCCGATGGGCAAACAAACAGATCTCATACTCTCTCGTACGCGGATCGGGGGCGAGCGGTTCCCGATGTGCTGGCCGAAGGCAACGGCTCGGCTGTGTCTATTACTATCCAACTTCCGGCTAGCGGTAATTCGGGCTCAACTCGAAATCTTAGAAGAGATATCATTTCAGGGCGGCGAATACGTGCGGTTCGGGGGGCGGGCATGGAGCGAAAATATCGGAGTTTTTGCTATGTCTTACCTATTCTTCTGCCTATTTTTCTTGCCGGCTTTTGGATCCCGTATTTGTCGGAAATACCCCATTTCGATGTTTCGATCACGACTGCCGTCCATGTCCACGCGATTCTTTTGTTTAGTTTTCTGATCCTGTTGATCGTCCAGCCGCTCGCGATCCGCTATGGAGCGTTTTCGATCCATCGCATTCTTGGAAAGCTATCAAACGTCCTCATGCCATTTATCTTCGTCTTTTCTGCCGCGATGTTGTGGAAGGAATATCACGAGCATTTGAGAGATGGCATGGCCGCGCCTATGGCTCGCAACGCTGAGTTTCTCTCGACTGCACAGCTGATTCTCTTCGTCACGCTGTATGGCTTTGCCCTTATCTCGATACGCAGGCACGACGTTTCGACACACATGCGATGCATGATTTGCGTCGCTTTGGTCCTCTTGCCAGCTGGTCTCTCAAGGACGCTGGGATATTGGTTCAATTTCAGGCAGTCCGTGTCTCAGACCGTCTGCTTCGCACTGATTGACATTACGCTGCTGGGATTGATTGTGTTCGATCGGCGTCTCCGATTGACAGGACGACCATATCTTTCGGCTCTGCTGGCCTATGTAGTAATTGAATCAATCTGGATCAGCCTCGGGCGTCCTGTATAGCGGATCTTCCAGCAGTAAGGATTGCTTGCACCGCATCGTAAACTAGCTCCGCAGTTGCCTTTGCCCCCGCCACTTGGTAGCGTGGACACGGAGGAACGATGCTCAAGCTTGCGTGGCCGTCTCTTCCTTTCGCGTTTGTCGCATTTCTGGCGAATGACTCTGGAACGAACGTCGTTCGCTGGTTCGAGGAACTACCCTCAAAACACATTTCCTGGCCGATAATTTTGCCGATCGTGGTTATTTTGCCGATCTTGCTGGCGTTCATTGGAAGACGATCCTGGGAGCGACGATTGAATCGGTGGGCCGACGACCAAGGGTTCACCATGGTCAGTTTTCGCCGCGCGGGAGATGCAAAACGACTGCGCATGGTCTCGGCATTTGGCGAATGGGACTCCGATTGGCTTGAAGTGTTTGAGGTCGTCGTAGAGACGAAAGCGAGGGAACGGCGGACCGGACTTGTCGCTTTCAAGAGCAGGCTTGGATTAGGGCCTTACCGATTTCGCGATGTCCGATGGATTGGGTAAACAGATCCGAAGGGTTGAATTATGACGGCACTTGAGGGCCGGTGAATTGAATCGATTGCCGCAAACCTAAAAAAGTTTGCGCCCGAACAGGTCTGAGCGACTCGTCGTCTATCCGCTGGTCCAACGGTCGGGCATGAGTGATGGCCAACTCTTCGATAACCCAAAAACGCAATTTCCGGGCGGTCATTCGCTCAAGACCGAGGATTCACGATTGACGGAGTTCGCGAGCGTTTAGTCGCCAACCTGACTGTCCGAGGATGGCCCAATGCTAGTTCTCTGAGTGTTCGTCACGGTAGGCCTGAAGGCTGGTGCGGCCATCGGGCAACTTCCAGCGGCGCGCAACGATGATCATCCAGATAAAGTTCAATGCGGCGATGACGCCGGCGGCACAAAACGCCGGCAGGAATCTCGGGCTCTTGAGATTCATGAGGATAATGGGGGCGAGCAGGATGCTGACTTCAAGACCTCCGAATGCGAGCGCGAAGACGAATTTTGACCAACTCCAGAGTCCTGCACGCTGCTCCTGTCGAATGCCGGAGGCGATTACAACGATTTGGCAGACAGCGAAGGCAATCCACAACATAGCTGCGAGACCTCCCGGCTAGACCTGTCCGAAGCGGGACTTATTGCGGCTGGCCATTTCCATGGACCTTGGTATCTCGAGTCCAGTTGCCGTATAAAGTGCCGTTCGGGTCCGCATTGGGGTTGTTGGTCTGGAACCACTGGTTCTGGCCGTTGGACCAGGTCTGCGAATAGGAACTGGAAACTTTGACCGTTCCGCCCGACCCCGTGACCGTCTGCTGATCGAGTGCGTAATCGACCCAGTCGGAAGCTGCGGTTGTCCGCGCATTCATGGCGGTGATTGAGGCGTTCATCGCGCTGTGAAACTGCGACTCCTGCTGGGCCATGAAGGCCTGGTGATTGCGGTTCATGGTCTCCTGAATCTGCTCGTACTGGGTATGGAGCATGTTTGCCTGGCGAGCTTCATTGTCAGTCAGCTGCTTCATCCTTTCGGCATTTTCAACGTTCTGGCGCTGCAGGTACGCTGTTTTCCATTGCGGATCCCCGGTGGGCTTGGTGAGGTCATGTGCGTCGACCAGTGCAACCAGTGCGTCGAGTTTGCCTTTGGGCGCGCGCAGTACGTCGACGTGCGCATCGCAGCCGCCGCCGCTGAATACTCCGACCTGATTGTTGACGCGGCATCCAAGCCACACGCGCGCACGCTGCTCAATGATGAATGATCCATTCACGGTTTCAACACGCAGCGCAGCCGTGTCGACGCTGGCGTGAAACCCGGGATTGTGGTTTACCGCATTAATGGAGGTGGCGACGCTCTCCACGCGCTCGCGATAGGGCTGCGCGATGCTCATCTGCCCCACCACGTGCACGCCGCCGGGGATCAACTCAACAAAGTGGTCGAGGAACTCTGCAGCTGACATCGTGCTTTTAATCGGCAGGCAGCCGGCAATGGTGTTCATGCGGATTGCCGGGTGAAAGCTCCAATTAAACGCGGGAAGCAGCCGGATTTCGGTGAGACCGTCGCGAGAGTAGGCGCGAAAGGTCGGAAAGGAACTCGGGTAACACTCCGGACCGCGCACCACCGTGCCCTGAAACTGCCAGCCTGCGGGGATATTGACTGTAAAGGCTTTTATACCTCCCAAGCTTGGATCACTAATAGTTCCCGTAGTGAGTGCCTGCGCTCTTGAAAACGGTGCGAGGCAGGCGGACACGACTAGGATCGGTAGAGTAAAGCGGACTTTGCAGAACGTAGGGTGAAGACTCACAGGAACTCTCCAATCAGGCGGATCGACTCTCATTTGCGAATCCGTCAACGGGGACGAAGCTATACAGACTATCCGCTCGGAACCGAGATCCAAATCGGCGGTCGCACACACCGCGTCTATCGAATGTGATGAATGCTGTGAGCTTAGGTACCCAAACTGGAATGTGTCAACGATTTTAGAAATTCTGCTATGTTTTACCTTGTTTCGGCTGAATCGTGGCCGGCACTTCTTCAATCCCTATTTCGGGCTACTTCCGTATTGCGGGTGATCTAGGCGCTACGCCGGATAGGCGTATATTTCTCCCGTATGGGGCCACAGATAATCGTTCGAGGACTCTTTCGACAGCGGCACTCGCCCTCGCTGCACTTGGGATTCTATGCTTTGTACGCCCTATCGCTGTGCAGGCGTATGTTCTCCGGTCTCAATCGAATAATTGGGCTTGGAAGGTCAACCTATTTCGTCACTGGATGCAGCGCCCAAGCTACGCTATCTATCTCCGGTTCATGGGGCTCTTCATCTTTCTTTTCGCCTTCATTCTCGTGTTCGCGGCCATCGCGTCTCATTGAAACTCACGCCCAACTTCGGTTTGCTGGAGGGTTGGGGCGTGTCGTGATCGATCCGGAAGTGACCTGGTTTTGGGTCACTTCCGGGTGGCGGGTGATTCGGGAAGAGAGTGCATTCCACGACCGCGATTGCGGTGTCGGCGCGCTCTCGATAAAGCGATCTCTTTCGGAACCGTCCCAATTTGCTGTAGTGAGCAGGCCTGGTTGGCCATACTCTTCCACTAGCTTTCCGTTCGCGAAACGGTAAAGTTCATCCCGTTAGGTCTCTGCAAGGCCACCACTGAATTTCTTTCCGGTGGGCTTGCCTATAGACCAAACATCGCGCTCATTTTCGCGAAATACTGCTCGCCGTCGAGGCCCGCCAGCATAGTAGCCCAGGTCTTCGCGTCCTCACCCACCAGATACCGCAGCCTGTCGGTACCATCGGTTGCTGCTTGGTAGATCGTCTCAGCGGCCACGTGGACTTCCGTGCCATTCTTCCATAGCTCTTGCATCGCCGCACCGAACTTCTGCATCAACGCCTGGTAGACAACCAGCGACTCGTCATTGTTGAACTCCATCGCATTCGCAAAGTTCGTATAAATAATTCCCGGCTCAATCAGCTTCACCCGCACGCCGATTTCGCGCAGCTCAAACCGTAGCGCCTCAGAGATCCCTTCCACTGCGAACTTCGTGCCGTTGTACATCGTACCCAGCGGATAGGTCATCTTCCCGGCTATCGAGCCTACATTCACAACCACACCCGACCGCCTCTTTCGCATCCCGGGCACAACTGCGCGCGTCGTCGCCAGTAGGCCCACCACGTTCGTTTCGAATTGCTTGCGGATACTCTCCACCGAGGTCGCTTCCAACAATCCGTACAGTCCAAAACCGGCGTTATTGATCAGCACGTCGATCCCGTCGAACCGCTCCTCGGCCTTCTTCACCGCTGCGGCGATCGAGTCCTCGTCCGTCACATCGAGGGCAGTCACCAGGACGTTCTTTCTTGCAGCCAATTCAGCGGCCGACTGCGGCGATCGCATCGTCGCCACTACATTCCACCCTCTGTCTGCAAACAAATCCGCTACAGCCCGCCCGATTCCCGCCGAACAACCCGTAATCAAAACTGTCTGCGCCATAGCAAAGCCTCTTTCTGTTTGAGTTGTCTTCTTTATTTCACACCTGACCGGGTCAACCTGACATAACCGACGAATGCGACGCTAGATCGGGACACTTTTACGTCTGGCATATCGACGTTTTAGGTCGTAGTTCCCAGATTGTGGACAACCAGGAAGTGACCCGATTTCTGGGTTCACCCCACTTGGCGGCCAACCGCCTGAGCTGGGAAAACCGTCAAACACCATCCTCATGCGAATTCGTATTGGCGGCGTTCTAGAATTCAGCATTGCCAATTCACAAACAGTGCCCGGCCCGCATAAGCTTTGTGGTGCCTTGGAGGTGCAAGATGCAGCGTGTGTTCAACGCCGCGATGCGCGTGATTAGCAGCATTATCGGTATCCTGATGGTTTTGATGGGCGGGATCTGGATCCTGCAGGGACTGAATCTTGCATGGGGATCCCTCAGTCGAAGCTTCATGGAAGGCGACCAACATTGGGCACTCTACGGCGCAATCATGTTGATTGTCGGAGTTTGCCAGATCGTTTGGAGCAATACTCGGCAACGCGGATGAGACTCCGGCCGTAATTCCTTGATGGAGGAACCCAGCTCACGTGTGCTTGCGAGAGCGGCAGCCCGATAATCGACCTCTAGGTCCATTTTCAGTTGTGTCCGTATAGACAGTGATACGACCAGGAAGCCGGACTTTCTGGATTTAACCAATATCAATGGACACTTGAAATTCTCTGCTACAGTTGTGACTCAGTCCCCAACGAGGTCAGCGATGTCAGCACCGGACACGGCGCAAGCGCCGCCACCGCAGGCTCAGCTCATGCAAATGGCGATGGGCTTCACTGTTCCTTTTCTTCTACGCGCGGCAGCGCAGTTGCACCTCGCCGATCATCTTGCCGACGGCCCCAAAAACGCCGAACAACTCGCAGACTTCACTCATACCCACGCGCCCGCGCTCTACCGGTTCCTCCGAACCCTCGCTTCCATCGGAATCTTCACAGAGGATGAAACTCATCGTTTCTCGATTACTCCGCTTGCCGAGCCGCTTCGCTCCAATGTCCCCGGCTCCGTCCGCACATCGATTCTCTCCTTTACCGGAGATCTCTTCGTCATTCCCTGGCACAAAATCCTCTACTCTGTGCAGACCGGCCAGCCTTCCTTTGACAAGCACTTCGGCGCGCCCTTCTTCGACCACATCAGCAAGGACCCTGAAGAAGCCGCTTGGTTCAGCGACCTACTTATCGGCATGAACAGTGCGGACGCACCTGCGGTTGCTGCCGCATACGACTTCTCCCCGTACGCCCACATCGCCGACATCGGCGGAGCCACGGGGCACATTCTCACCACCATTCTTGCCAGCCATCCAGGCCCGCGAGGCACCCTCTTCGATCTTGCACACAACCAATCCGGTGCCGCTGAACTGATCCAAGCACGGGGCATGACCGAGCGTGTTACGTTCGTAGCCGGCAGTTTCTTTGAGGGCATTCCTACCAGCTGCGACCTTTACATAATGTCCCACGTCATCCACGACTGGAGTGAGGAGCAGTGCCTCACCATCCTCGCCAACTGTCATCGCGCTATGCCGCGCACCAGCAAGTTGCTCATCGTCGAGCAGGTTCTACCTGAGGGAAATGCATTTCACCCCGGCAAGATGCTCGACATCACCATGCTGACCTTGACCCCCGGCCAGGAGCGCACCGAGCCCGAGTACCGGACCTTGCTCAAGAAAGCCGGATTCGAACTCAACCGCGTCATCGCGACCAACTCGCCTGTCAGCATCGTAGAAGCCACGCCAGCGTAATCCGAGGATCCGGAAATAACCCGTCTTTGGGCTTACTTCCGGGTTGCGGGTTACACACCCAGAACCGCCGTGAACGTGGCATGAACTACGATGGGACCGTGACTTACGAGAGCGTCATACGCGAATTGTTCGCCCGGATGCCTGATCTGGAACCAATCTACCGCGAACGGTTCGACTACCTTGCTGGCGAAGAACTGCCTTATGTAGTGTTCGGATCATTCCTGATACCGCTGATGGAAACTGGGCTGGAGAGTCAGGATGTCGAGCGCGTAAGGTCGATTTGCGCTTACCTCGAAGAGGTGGCCTCAAGCGCAAGTACTGATACTGGACTCGATGGACCACTCCGAGTCGAGATCGGAGAGTGGTTGAGCGGCACGCGATGGGAGGCAGAAGTTGAACCTTACTTGGGCGACCAAACGAAACGCATTTGCCGGTACGTGTCTGGACTTGCCACCCAAAGGAACACTCACGAGGCTGAGAGGGCCGAACGCAATCCGATAAAACGGCTGCTGAATCGATTCAAAGAATAGGCTGGAGATTGCGTTGGAGTTGCAGCCTGACCAGAGATTCTTCGATCTTGTCTGAATGTGAGCAAATCGGAAACTGGCCGATTTTCCCCGACATCCCAATAGCCGGTAAAACACTCGGAATTCGTGAGTTGCGGCTTTTAGTCAACTGTGCTCGACGCTCCCTCTCGAGCGGCCGGGCGAGACTCGTGAAGGGGCCGGGAGGATCAGGTCGGACCCCATTTGCCGCCTTCACGGGTTATAGACCCAAAGGTCGTTGGCGGATGTGATGAGACCTGCCGGGTCGTTTTCGTTCTCGCAGTATGCCCATAGCTTTCCGGTCTGATCGATCCACTTCATTTTACCGGCGCAGCCGCCCGGCAGCGACTCAGCGGAGACGGTTCCGAGGGGCCCATAACTGGAAGGTTGCCGCGCAAGTTCGGACCCGCTCATGTAAGTCCACTGACCGCCGCTGTATTTCCACAAGTCGTTCAACGCGCCATCATTTCCAGACCGGTCAGCGCCCCCGCCGCCGAAGAGCCAAAAGTTCCCGGCTGAATCCGTCCACGCCATTGCTAAAGAGCGCGCAGGTGGGATATTTCCGGCATCAGCGATGCCCATGGTTCCGAACGTGCCGAGATCTCCGACGGTGTCCGACCCTCCCATCCAACTCCATTCGCCATTCTTGAATCGCCACAGGTCATTCAGGCTCCCGAGGTTTCCAGCCGAATCCTGACCTATGCCGCCGAAGAGCCAGAACGCTCCGGCAGCGTCTGTCCAGGTAGCTCCGTCTTCGCGAGCTCCTGGAGTGTTTGCAGCAGCAGGCGTACCCAAAGTTCCATACACGCCCGATTGTGCCGCCCCGGGATTGTTCGACCCCGCAATCCATGTCCACTCGCTGCCATTGAACTTCCAAAAGTCGTTCTGGTCGCGAGAGCTCCCACCGCTGACAGAAAGATTCACGTCTCTTCCCCCAAAGAGCCAGAGATTGTTGCTGGCATCGATCCAAGTCATCGCTCCGTACCGGGCTCCGGGAACGTTGGTTGGCGAAGCCGTTCCTAGACTTCCATAGACCGGCGGCTGGTCCGGCTGACTCGATCCGCTGACCCAGGTCCACTCATTTCCTGTGAAGCGCCACAGGTCGTTGTACCAGTGGTAACCGGTCAAGTCCGATCCATAGCCGCCGAACAGCCATAGATTTCCGGAGGAGTCAGTCCACGAGACGGGATCGATTCGAGCGCCGGGAACATTCGTTGCAGCTGGCGTGCCTAGAGTGCCATAGACTCCCTGCTCATTGTTGCCCGTGCTTGATCCGGTGATCCATGCCCATTCGCTATTGCTGTACTTCCACAAATCGTTAAGATTGTTTCCTGCATCCGAGTAGGTCCCACCGAAAAGCCAGAAATTACCAGAGGAATCAGTCCAGCTCACACCTTCACCACGTGCTCCAGGGTTGTTGCCCGGCGCTGCGACCCCCAGCTGTCCATAGATTCCGGCCAGCGCGATTGATTGGGATCCGCCCATCCAGGTCCATTTGGCTCCCGCACTCCCGCAAGTCACCAGAATGTTGGCTACGTTGTCTTGCGGCGTTCCACTTGAGTTGGTAATGGTGCATCGTTGCGTCGGGTTCGTGGGCTGAGCTGTAATCGTGACGGTGTACGCTTCACCAAAAGCAAGGGTTGAAGAGAATTGAAACGGACCATTTGACAGAATTTGCAGCGTATCGGTCCCGTTGTCCTGCAAAGTTAGACCACTTCCGGCTAGACCGAACACACTACCGCCGATCTTGAAAGGACCTAAACAAGTGACAAGGACGGTGTTGATATTTCCGGTCACGGTTCCGGTGCCGTTCTGTACCTGGCAGGTTTGTCCGTTGGTGGGTTGGGTCCCGACGGTCACGTTGTAGGTAGCGCCACTGCTCATTGGCGATGGGAAGGTGAAATTTCCGAAGGTGGGGACCGTAACTTTATCCCGTCCATTGTTCAGCAGAGTGAGGGGAGAGTTGTTGAGATCGTTAACGAATCCACCGACAGTGTAGGTCGTATTCGGTGGAGTTGTGTTGCCTCCTGAGCCGCCTGTGCCACAGCTCGACAAACCTGCGACCAGAAAGGGCAGTACAACGGAAACGCTGGCTTTCATTGCTGCTTGCTCCCGAACGGCTATGGCCTCTGCGCTAATCCGCAATGATTCGGATTGGCTGCAGAGTGCGACGCAAAATTAAACCGTTTCAAACTTGGACGTTGTACATCTCGATTCGGGTCGTTCGGGCGAAATTATATGCGGCCACCACAAGTCCGCACCAATCGGCACTTGACGATCAATGACTGGCTCACTCAGCGGGGGCCGCCACTGTTCAAAGTTGCGATGACCAGTCGAAGAGCTGGCGATCTGGAGATTACGTTGTGGTTTTATCGAGGCGAGTAATGGCCAAATCTCAATTTACGACTGGACCCGTAATCCAACCAGAGCCCGGAAGTCTTGGGAGTGGTCCGCTCCGGTTCGGTGCTACCGAACGCCACTCGATCTTGAATCGGGATTGCGCTTGGATTGTGGACAACCCGGGAGTGACCTGATTTTGGTGCTACTTCCGAATTGACGTTGACACCACGTCATTTAACTGATTGTGAGGGCCGCTGGACTTTGATTCTGATCTGTCCCAGTTTTCCATTTCAGGAGGTTGACATGAACAAACATTACTTCGTTCTCGTTCCCGGATTCATGACGCTCTCACTGGTCCTAAGTGCGCAGCAATCGCCTACGGCTCCCGTTGCCAATCCAATTACCGCTAGCGAGAGAGGCCTCTACTCGTTTATCAGTAGTGGGGGCGTTCGCGTTGCAGAGAAGATGCCGGAAACCAACTAGGATTTCAAACCGACGCCTGAGGAGCGCAGCTTCGGCCAGTTCGTCGGTCACGTCGCCGACGCGAACTACAGCTTCTGTTCTCAGGCACTGGGCGTAGGCGATCCAGTGAAGGGCATCGAAAAAACCGAGACCACGAAGGCGGATCTGGTGCCAGCGCTCAAAGAAGCAGTCGCTTTCTGCAACTAAGCTTTCGATAGCATGACCGACGCCAAGGGGAGCGAGATGACAAAGTTTGCTCGTTTCGACCTGGCGAGACTCAGTCTTTTCTCCCTGAACACGGCCCACACCGACGAACACTACGGCAACATGGCCACCTACCTGCGAATGAAAGGAATCGTGCCGCCCACCAGCGAAAACCAATCCGCTCCGCCGAAGAGCAGCGCTCAGTGACTCCCCGGCCCGGGGAGCTCTACTCGTTACCTACTGATACTGCATTACCCCTCGAAAGACAAGTGGTGTGAAACCCGTGCGCTGTCCATTGTTCTCTGCGTGTGTATGGCCGTCATTTCTGTCGGCACGAAGCCACCACCTGATTCTTCACGTAGAGCTGGCACAGGCCTATCATGCTGGACGGACACGCAAACACTCCGGATTGGCCTTCCTCCGTACAGCCTCCTCGCCGCAGAATCTGATCGGTTGAGGTTGGGATGAGCGCGCCGCAGCTAAGCACTGCGCTGTTCTTGAGCATTGCATTACACAGCCCGAGCATGCCGTTGACCGGGCACAGATAATTACCTTCCGCGCCGTTGCGCTGGCATCCGCCTCCGGTCAGCGTCCGGTCGGCCGCGTCTCTTTGTTTGCTCATGTCGGCTACCTGACCCGTGGCAGCGTTGTAGACGGGCTGGAAGTCCATCACGCAGGTGGTACCGGAGTGGCAGCTGAAGTTCATGCCGCCTGGCGGCAAGCTGATGGCAAGCTGCGGAAACCAGACCGGCCATTGCCATTGATCGGACCAGACCGCGATGTCCACGAACACTGTGGGCGCAAGACCCGGCGTCAACGTAAATCCCAAATTGTAGACGGGGTTTCCCACGCTGAAATGGCTGTAATCGCCGTTCTGGCTGGTCGCGTCACCCACGGATACGGTCTGTCCCGAATTGATCGTGGTTGATCTTTTCTGCAACTCGTCGTTGAGCGTGAACTGCAAACTGTCTGAGTGGAGATTGACGTTTACCGCGGGATAGACCGTGCCGCCGACGACGCCAAAGTCGAGCAACCCACCGAGCAGATCGATGGTGTTAAACACGTAAGGGGAATTGATTCCGCCCGATCCCGGAGCAGGCGGCTGGAAGCGTCCGCCGGTGTATGGCGCGGGTAGTAATTGCGTAAAGTCCACGCCTACCTGAAAATCCTGACTATTGCTCAGAACAGGCAAGTTCACGCTAAAACCGGCATCGGCGCCCACTTGTGCGACGATCTCCTGCGCGTTGTACAGTTCGCTGGCGTCCAGGCCGGTCGAAAAGAAATCGTTGACGTCGCCCTCAATGGGAGTGAATTGCGGCGTCAACTTTGCCTCGGCTGAATTGTTGGGGTGAACGACGGTTTGATACTTGAGAGATGTCTGGATGGGAAAGCGCAGGCCGAATGCATAGTTGAAGCCAGCGTGCAGTTGGATCCCATAGGTCGAGGTGCAGCCGACGACGCACCAGTTGATGGAGATGGACACACCCCAATTCCACTCGTAGTCGTGACCGATGGTGAAGCCGGTGAGAAAGATGTACGGCCCCATGGTGATGTCGGCGGTTTGATCGCCTCGGGGCTGGCCGGAGCCAGCCAAGTGAAGCGCCGAACTCGGGACCACTTTCAGGAGTTTGGGGAAACCTGTGGGGCTGGCGCTATCCAACGAGCCACCGCGCATGAGTTGCTCGGTGGCCGCTATCTCCGAGGGATTGGCGGCCGTATTTAAAGTGTGCGGCGGGTGGGCGTAGTTTGACGACTCGAGTTTTCGGCACGAACATTGTCTCTTCAACGGTCTGAGCGCTCATATTGATCAGCTCATCCTTCAGATCGTCGTCGCTCAGCGAGCTCATTCGCGCGGCCTCAGCCTGGCCCACAGCGGCGACGATAGCCGCGCGTTGCGCAGGATCGGCCAACTGCTTGCGCAACGCGGCGATGTGCTGACTCGCATCCGCATCTGCCGCCGCGCTCTTCTGCTGGAACGCCGCGATGGCCACCTGCCGTCTTCCCACGTTGGCGATGTAGCGCGGTTTGCCTGGCGCACTGAACTCCGCCACGCGTTCGTTCACCGTGTTGCGGGCAAAGCATGTAACACCGGCTGCGGCTAGCTGTTCCTTCGCGCCGGGATCGGCGCACTTACCGGGGAGGATCTGATAGGTGACCAGATGGTGAATCACCAGGCCCTGATCCACTTCGCTTATTTCGGATGTACTCGCCCGCACCTGTACGTTCTGCGGCATCGCCTGCAGGCGCATCGTCACATTCGGCAGCGCCTTGGGATTGCTCAGCATCGGGGTGAAGTCCAACTGCGCTTCTCCCAGCACCACGCGCGGATTGGAGCGCAGGTTCTGGACCGCGTATTGCCGCACCACGTGAAGCCGCTGCATCGTTTGCGCCTGTGTACCGCCTTGCAGGATCACCGAGTTTACGTAGGGGCGAGGATTCATCGCGCGCGCCTGCGGCGCCCCGTACTGAGCCGTCGCGAGGCTGGAATGTGAGATTACTGTAAACAGGACCATGAGGCCGGACGCACAAAGCGCCTGGGAACGGGGGAAGGTCATTGGCTCGTCTCCACTTGAGTCCCTGGCATGGAGCCCGGGGAAGATGCGCCAGGTCAGGCTGGACGATAAACTGCCGTTCCGCGCGTGTCAACGAAGGGGTGCGAGTGCGGCCACACTTTGGTAAACCCCTTAGGCAAGAATCCCGCGATCGGTTGAGGCAAACGCCTCAGCGTACAGAAATAAGGGTTGCGCCTAGATGGTGGTCTATCCGTCAACGACCAAAAATGGTGCGATTCTGGATTGCGGGTGATCCAACCGCAATCCGTGTTTGGCCGAGCTTTTGCCGCTCTGAGTCTGGATGAGTGCATCGGCGACAATACGCACTTTGAGGAATCCACTTGACGCTAGACGCAATTAGAAGCACAATGTAGTTCTAATTATGGTCGGCGAATTCGAATTCCTTATCCTTTCGGCTGCGGCACACTTAGGCGAAGAAGCTTACGGGGCCGCGATGCGCGAGGTGATCGAAACAAAGGGTGGGCGGACCTGTTCGCTGGGCGCTCTCTACATCACGCTCGACCGTTTGGAGGCCAAGGGTCTGGTGGAAACTTGGATGAGCGCGCCGACCCAGCAGCGCGGCGGGCGCGCCAAGCGCATGGTGCGGGTGACGCGTGAGGGCGTCCGTGCGGCTCGGGAGTTCTACCAGGCAGTGATAAAGATCAGCAGCGGAACGGTATGGGGAGAGAGCCTGCGCAGCCGTTTGCCTGGGGATGCGGTATGAAGATGCGAGGAGTGGGCTGGAGGTCCGTCGAAGTTGCGGCTGGATTGCTGGCGCCTCTGGAGCGCGAAGTGGTGCTGGGCGATTTGGCGGAGACAAACCGCGATGTGTGGCTGGCGCTGGGCGATGTGCTGGGCGTTGCAGTGCGACGGCAGCTTTCGCTATGGAGGAACTGGCGGCCATGGGCGGCGAGCGTGGGGTTGGCGCTACCGGCAAGCCTTTTCCTTATGGGCTGCTCCGTTGCGGCGAGCGCGGCCCTGGCACTCACTCTGCAAGAACCGGAGCACACCCGACTGTTGTGGTTATCACTCTCCAGACTCTTACTCGTGATTGCGTGGGCGTGGATGGCCGGGTTTGTCGTCGGCTCCGTCTCGCGGCCCACGCTATGGGCCAGCTTGCTTGCGTGTTGTACGCCTTGTCTGTATTGCCTTTCAAAGTGGCCCGGTCATGGGCTTTCTCATTTGAGACTGTTGATCTTTTTTCTTCCCGGAGTTTGGGGAGTGTGGCGGGGGCGGCGAGAGACTGAGCTTCGGCTGGGCTGGGCAATCTTATTGGCGGCAATAGCAATGCTTACGCCCCTCATGTGGAGCGAGGGCGGATTCGTATACGGCTGCTGGCTCTTTTGGCCTGGGTGGTATGTGGCCGCTACAGCGCGACGTAAACAGGAATAAACCACGAAAACAAAGGAGGGCGGAGACCATGAACTTTATGGGAAGGCGCATACGTGCGTCCAGATACGTAACCAGGCACGCATTGGGAATTGCGTTGGCCATGGTGCTGGGACCGGCGACATTACACGCAGTGAACAGCGGCAGCCAGGTCGTGATGCGCGAGTTGCGCGGCGAGAGTCTCTCGCACAGCTTGATCGGCACCGATCCTACGCGTAAGCTCGCAGTCTATCTTCCAGCTGGGTATGAGAGCGCGGCAGTTCGGTATCCGGTGCTCTATTACTTGCCGAATCCGCTCGCGAAATTCGACCAGGATTTTTATATCGGACAGGTGCGCGATTTGTTGGACCGTGCAGTGGCTGCTGGAGAGATCGACAAAGTGATCTTTGTCGCGGTCGATATGGCAACGCCGTTGGGATGCTCCTGGTATGTGAATTCGCCGGTGACCGGCAACTGGGAAGACTTCATGGTGAGGGAGGTTGTGCCTTATGTCGATTCCAGCTTCCGAACACTGGCAGGCCGGGATTCACGCGGGATTGCAGGCGATTTCATGGGCGGGTATGGCGCGATCCGATTTGGGATGACTCATCCGGAGGTCTTTGGGACTGTGTATGCGTTGCATCCGGTGGGGACGGGGTCGGGAATCTACACAATGTACTCCCGGCCGGATTGGAAACTGCTGACGGGTATCAACTCGCTGGATCAGGTGAAAGACAGCCCTTTCGGCCCAATCTTCACATCGATTTTTCAGGCCAGCGTTCCGGACGTAAACAGGCCGCCGCTCTATATCGACTTTCAAGCCCATCCTGCGGGAGATGCGATTGAGATCGACAGTGCTGTGACGGAGCGGCTCAGGGATAACTTTCTGCTGGAAACCATGATCGGAAAGTACGCCGACAACCTGAAATCATTGCGGGGCCTGCGGTTTGATTGGGCGCGGAACGATGGCAACCAGGACCATGTGTACTCGAACCAGGCCTTCACTCACAAGCTGAACGAGTTTGGGATTCCGCATGAAGCCGAGGAGTACAACGGCGTGTGGGGAACGGGAAATTGGGGCACGGATGGGCGGGTATATACCGAGGTGCTGCCCTTCTTTGCGCGGCATTTAGTCTTCAAGGCCTCTTCAACCAAATCTCGGCTCAATTGAGATCTCAGCCATCCGAGCCGGCGCGGGAAACGGCTGTGCTTACGACTCACAGGGAGAATGACTTGACGAACCGGCGAGGATTTCTCATCAAGTGTGCTGTAGCCACCGCCGGATTTACGACACGATCGGTTGTCGGGGCGCTGGCACTGTCGAGTCAGCCCACGGGCCCCACTGACCCGATGGAGATCGTGAATCCTGAGCTTCGACCGGCCTTGAATCAAGTCTCTCAGTTTCTGTCCCGGCTGAAGTATAACGATGCTTCACTACCGGAGACTCGGCGGCTTATGGGGGCAACGTCGCGCGCTCCACTCGACAGTCCGCCGGTAACAGAGCATTTGATCCCCGGCGCGAAAGGTCAGCCCGATGTGAGGGTTTACGTCGCTGGAGACTTAGCCGGCTCATCCAAACCCGCATTGCTGCACATTCACGGCGGCGGCTTTGTCGTGTCCAGAGCTAAAGATTCATTACGCGCAATCCAGGATATGGCGGTAAGGCACGATTGCGTCGGGGTGACCGTGGATTACCGGCTAGCGCCTGAAACGCGCTTTCCGGGTTCTCTTGAAGACATCTACACCGCTTTTCGATGGGTTCACCACCGGGCCAAAGAACTGGGCGTCGATACACGAAGGATCGCGGTGAAGGGTGAAAGCGCCGGTGCTGGCCATGCCGCTGCTCTTGCAATTGCGGTACGCGATCGCGGCGAGTTTTCGCTCTGCTTGCAGGTGCTGCTGTATCCGATGTTGGACGATCGGACGGGGTCTACGAACTGCCTTCCGGACCAATATGGCCGGTATGTCTGGAATGCCGAAGCGAATCGATACGGATGGACTTCGCTGCTCGGAGTTCCTGCAGGCGCAACGCAGGTCCCGAACAACGCAGTGCCCGCGCGCGTGAAGGACCTCACTGGCCTTGCGCCCGCATTTATCGGAGCGGGCAGCATCGACCTCTTCGCTCCCGAGGACATCGAATACGCGCAACGAATGATGATGGACGGAAATACCGCAGAACTGATTGTCGTACCTGGTGCCTACCACGGCTTCGACGTTCTCGCCCCGGACGCAAGCATCAGCAGGCAGTTCACGGCAGCATGGAATGATGCGATACGCCGGGCTTTCACAGAAGCATGATTGGATTATTGACTTCAGGCCTTGGCGCTCATCGAGCGAAGTGACACGGTCGGTGAGCGACTTGGCGATTTATCGCTCGTCGAGAATCATCATTGACGGGAGGGCGACTTTCGCCAAATGATCTCAGCGGGTGGGTTGCTGCTAGTGTTTACTGCTTACCAGGCGCTGGTGCCATCATCTGCTGCATGAGGCTCTGGCTATCCGGAAAGCCCCACTGTTCAACGATCTTTCCGGCCACATCTCTGTAGATGGCAGCCTCATGGATGGTCACTTTCTCACCGCGCGGTGCCATTCCTGCCAATTCGCCTCGCTGAGTTCCGCTTGACGTAAACCGAATGACGACTCGGTCGCCTTCGGCAATGATGTCGTCTACCTTTTCGTTCCAGTCCGGGAACGCGGCTCGATGGCTTGCTACCTCACTCTTGAGGCCCTGAATTCCTTTCCACTCTGTTCCCCCTATAAAGTGGCAAATAAAGTCAGCCCCATACAATTCGTCTGCCGCGCTGAGATTGCCTTTGCTCCACAGCTCGGCTTCGGAACGGAGAACGACCGCTTTGTTTTCCGACAAAGTTTGATTCGGTCGAGCAGCGCAACCAACGAGGCTCGCAACGAGGAGAGTGACCGGAATCAGGGGAAGAGTCTTCATGAAGTGTAGTGTATCCTGCCTCGCGAGCGGCTAAATCCCGCCCCCGCCTTCGCGATCCAGGCGGAACATGCTCTATCAACTTTATCGTCAAACATATGGCGAGGAAGGGTCTCGGTGGGTCGTCCTGTCGGAAGCAATCCACCCAGGTCTTTCCCGAGTGTTGCCAACAAACCAATGCGCGTTCCCATCTTTGAATCCGCCCCTAAGTGCATTGGAGATTTAGCGCGAATCAAGAATTTATCTTTGACGGCAGTCGCTGGGCTGGTGGGATTTAAGAATCCGTAACACTGAGAGAATTGTGGTCCAACTTCGAGTTGTGGCCGGTGCCCCAAAGAGCAAGTCAATCTGGCCGAGATAGCCGATCGTTTTCATCTGGCGACGGTAAACCCCATAAACGAGACGACCTTTTGAGCCAATGATTCGCACAAGCCAGTCCTCACCTTCGGGAAGATCGATGGGAGGAGAAACACTACGACGTCCATCTTCAGCGAGGATGCTTACGAATTGAACATCATCTGCGCGCGGTGGATCTGCTCCAAACGGATTCTCCATCTCAAGTCGAATCAGATCACTGCCTTCGCAGAGAGCGATCGTTGCTTCAAACGGTAACCTCCAGCGCAGTTCGGTAAGGAACCTGGCCGGCGACCCAGGTTTGCGAATGACAAGCGTGCCTGCGGCCCCCACGTTTACGGCATCGAATACGCCCAGGTCTTTGGCGAGCACACTCGGACGAAAAGTTCTCTGTCCTCCAACGTTGATTCCGCGGACAAAAACGACTAAGGCCATACATCCATTGTTGCAGTAGCTAGGGATCAAGGAAAGCGGAAGCGCGGAGGCGCACTAAGAATAACCCTCTGCCTACACGCAACCTCGGATGACACCTTCAGCCCGAGTCACTCATTGAGACGATCGAGAGAGGGCGGTGGCCGCTTCGGAAACATAAACTTTGGCAACAGCGAGCGGCAAACGTTTATCACTTTCTACCTTCTGGGTTGCGGGTGACTCGCCCACAATCCCAATCCCTCATGCAAAAAGCTCTTCGAGGCACTCAGAACTAGCGCGTGACGCTTTGTTGGATCGAATGCGACTCTGTTGATCGCGATCTGGCCAAGGGGCCGTAGAGTCGATTCGTCGATCAATCCATAGTCCCCGGCCATCACCGCGTCCTCGATTGCTTTTGGCACCTGATGGACCGAATACGTATCGGGAATTCGTCAAGACTCTCGTCGAACGGGCTTTGGAGGACGAGCGTCACGCCTCGGAAACGCAGCACCATGAATCGCGGGACGTCGTAGAAGCCTGCGTATCGAAGTTTCACATCGGCCAACGGTGACGGATGAAGTTGATTACCTTCTAACTTCCGGGTGGGGGCGGGTGGGGGGTGATTCACCCAGAGCAGCAGATTTTCGGGATCAGCGCGCCGTCACCTTCCATTAGCGGCTTTTGGGAAGAATCCCGAATACGAATTGCGTGAACGTCGAACATCATCGATCTGATATGCTTCCGGACTAATAATGGCATTTAACTTGCGGAGGTCTCGAATGCGGTGTCTCCTGCTCGCACTTTCCTTGGTCTTCTGCGTCTTCGTTCTACCTGCGCAGTCTCAGGAACAGAGGAAGGCTTCGAGCCACTACATGTTTGCCTGGACTGGCGATGTCGCAAAAAAGGGCAATGATTTTCTCGCAGTCATCGATGCAGATCCGGCTTCTGAGACATACGGACGTTTGATCACGACTCTGGTGACCGACCAGCAAACGGTGCGTGTGCATCACACGGAATACGTGATGCCCGCGAGTGGAATGCTGTTCGCGAACGACCATGATGCCGGACGCACATTTATCTTCGATGTGCGCGACGCGCTGCACCCAAAGATCGTGACCTCGTTTACCGATATGGACGGCTATATGCATCCGCATTCCTACCTGCGGTTGCCCAACGGGCACGTGCTGGTTTCTTTCCAGCATGCGCACACCAACATGGACAAGGAGCAAATAGGCGGCAGCGGAGGACTGGTAGAAATCGACGACCAAGGAAAGGTCATTCGCTCTGCGAGTTCGGCTGACCCGTCGTTCCCCAACGCGCTGCTTGAGCCGTACAGCCTGGTCGTGCTTCCGGGGATTGACCGGGTAGTGGTCACAAACTCCTCGATGCACGAGGAGAATGTCTTTAGCGGCGTAACGTATCAAGTGTTTCGGTTGTCCGACTTGAAGTTAATGAAAACGGCCTATCTGGACATGGGTGAGAATCACTACGGCCACGTCAGTCCGGAAGAGCCGCGCCTTGGGCCTGATGGAGCGGTTTACGTGCAAACGCTCGGCTGTGGGATTGAGCGGATCAGCAACATTGACAAGGACGAGCCATCGGCCAAGTTGGTCTTCACTTTTCCCGGTTCATTCTGCGGCGTGCCCACTATCGTTGGGCATTATTTGATCCAGAGTGTGCCGCTGGTACATGGCGTGATTGCGCTGGACATTGCAAATGGGATGAAGCCTGTCGAGGCTTCGCGGCTTACGATAGACAATACTTTCTTCTCGCACTGGACCGGATGGGACGAAAAGACGCAGCGGCTGGTGGTCACAGGCGTAGAATCGCGCATTTATTTGCTGAAACTGGACCAGGCGACGGGCGCGCTCAGCCTTGATGAAGCGTTCCGTGATGCCAACGGAAAACCCGGATTTGACATGGCAGATCGCGATTGGCCGCACGGATGGAAGGGTTCGGGTCTTCCACACGGAGTAGTTTTTTCGCGCTAGGCTATGCAGTCGCAAACTCGCAAACTCTCAGTAATCGAACAGTAACGTCCGGGCACGTCCGGGCTACTTCCGTATTGCGGGTGACTCGACCGCGATTGGAGAACTGTGGCCCACCCTCACGGCATTGCAGCCTTCCGCCGCCATTCGTCAATAGAGCGAGTCGTCCTTTCATTGCCAGCTAACGAATGGGCACTCCGCACTACATTTGGTCCCGAACATTAGAGTTAGGCCACTTCCATGCATACCAGACAATAACCGACATGCACACAACTTCTATGGTTGCGAAGAGTATGTAATATGGTCGCCGTCCGCCCGCTATGACGGCCACTATGTTAATTACGCCTGCAATGATGTTTGCCCAGCGATTTGCTTTACGCCTTAATAGTCGGGATAAGAGAACCATCGCAATCGGCGTTTCCATTAGCACTGCGCCCGCCAACAAACCTCCCGGAGGCATGGGAGCTCCCTCCATGATCCGCCGGATCGGCGACCCAGCGTCCATCAAAGAGATGATGTCCGCATAAATCATGTTAAACAGCACAAATATCCACAACATCGACAGCTTTACCCTGATATCCATCTCGGTAGTCTGTCTGTCCGCATTCATCGTCTCTCCTTTTTTGAATTTAGCGAGCGCCCGAATCATGAGCGCATGTCACTCCAGGGGTCACGGCTATCCGCAACGCTGGCCTGCTCGTGGCCGCCTCTCCGGCGATGCGGAACCTGCAAGGCCCTTGATCAGGATCCACGTGCCCACCACCCATTCAAACGGGACATACGGAACGTAGACGAGGAACGGGACTTTGTACCCGCAGATCACGAGCACAGTCGCAACCAATACCATAGCCACCGAGATCAGGCCCCACACAGACAGGACACGCGGGATCACATGTGACTTGTAGAGCAGGTAGTAAAAGAGAATGATGCCGATACAACAGGGCAGCATGAGCAGTCCGGATCCAAAGTTCATCGTATCGAGCGCCAGATTACCCAAGGTCTGCAGATCTTCCGGGCGTCCTTTCGCCACATACACCTGACTTATGCGCAAGAGCGCGAATGCCGGAATCTTGTTGACCGCGCCCAGTGCAACTTCAAGCATGAAGCACCCCAGGGCGATGAGGGCGAATATCTCGCCATGCTTCCGCAGAACGACGAAAAGAAGGACACCCAAGGCAATGACTCCAACAGATGCGATCAAATCGCCCAGAAAATTCGTGCTCATCAGTCCGGCATGACCCGCAATATTGAGCATGGATTGACCGATGTTTCCAGGCACGATTAACGACATCGGAATCATTCCACTGAAAAGCGACGCGGTCGCCTGAAACAAAAATGCAGTTCCTAAGGCGGCCGACAGTTTTCTTTCTGAGTTCATTTGTCCTCCGGATGATCTACTTATTCGCAGGCCCGGAATCGCTAAGACTATCTGCTCGCGAGCATGGTTCTCTCTCGGGGCGTACATCTCCACTTCCTCGCATTTGAGAACCTAGTCTTGATGCACCATAGCTTTCATGCGAGATTCCCTTCAAGACATCAAGAGGACGCAAGGGTTGTCATTTCCGCACTTTGTGTCAGTGCGCCGGGTCACGATGGTAGGTGTTAGAGCGCGGGCCCGTGCTCGCAGTGATCGAGCTATTGCAGGCTGAGATCGGGGATACAGGGGACGCAGCACTATGGAACCGTCATAGTCTCGGACTCATCCTGGAAAACCATCAAACGTGAAATGAGCGATTTGCAGTGGCCGAGACACTCATTGACCTGGCATGAAATGCGTTTTGTGCTTTTCCGGAGTGTTGTGATCCAACCAGACGTAACCAAAAATGGTGCAATTTCCCCAGTGACGATTCCTATCGGGTTGTCACCAAACGACCCCGAAAGCGTCCAGTTCTACCTTTCAGACATAATATAAAGAAGAAAACTGCAGACTATCGCGGGTCGCGCTTCAGCTCGCCACTCATCTGCGATTCGCCTGAATGAAACGGAACGCAGGAGGAGGGCAAAGTGGACCTTAAGACACTGATAAATACACCTCCATGGGACTGGCCCAGCGATGCCGGGAAGTTGTTTCAGAATATTCTGCGTGATCGCCGAGCTCAAAAGTCCGACCGGCTCATGGCCGCCGAACTGGCCGGCGATTCTACCGTCATCAACGACGATCTGGCTGAGACCTTGATGGCGATCATACGTGATGCAGAGGAGCCAGAGAAACTGCGGGCCAGAGCGGCAATATCCTTTGGAGCAGTACTCGAATTAGCGGACATGGATGGGTTCGAAGATCCGGATGACGTACCTATTTCCGAGCGGACATTTCTGAATATCCAGGACACACTCCACATACTTTATCTCGATAACAGCAGTCCCAAGGAAGTGCGGAGGCGAATTCTCGAAGCATCCGTGCGAGCTCCCCAGGCTTGGCACCAGAAAGCAATCATGGCGGCTTACTCCAGCGGGGATAAAGACTGGATGCTGACAGCGGTGTTTTCAATGCGCTGGGTTCGAGGTTTTGATAAACAGATACTGGAAGCCTTGAACAGCGCCGATCCTGAGATTCATTACGAGGCAGTCAACGCGGCTGGCAACTGGGAACTGGACGCGGCCTGGACCCACATCACCGCGCTCCTCGAGGACTCGGGCACACCAAAGCAATTGCTGCTTGCAGCCATCGGTGCCGCTTCTGGTATCCGTCCGCAGGAGGCAGGGGAACTCATGGTAGACCTTGCCGAGTCTGACGACGAAGAAATCGCTGACGCGGCCGACGAGGCAATCGCGATGTCTCAACCAATACCGGAAGAGGAAGACGATGAAGACGAAGCAAGCGAGTGGATCAATTGAGCGGCACAATCGTAAGGCGATGCCGAGTTCGAATGGCGCGAGGTGGATATCGATGCCGACCCGCAATTGCTGCAGAAATTCAACGAAGAAGTGCCAGTGGTTTGTATTGACGGACGAAAGGCCTTCAAATAACAAGTGGAGCGAAGACAGCTTCTTCGGAAGTTTGCGGGGAGAATTTAATTGCTAGAGTTCAGAGAACCTCGTTACTCGCCGCATGTCATCACCAAATCTTCAAAACCCGAAAAGGCAACAGAGTTGGGGTCATTGACAGATCAATTGCGCGCCCTCCGGTGCGCGCCCAGGAATTCTGTGCTTTTCTCTCAACTTGGACTTACATAGATGTGGCCAACCCTTCACTGTGCCGTATCTTCGCCCCCGAAAGGCCAGGGCAGATCAGAAGCGAGTAAGGTCTCGCTTGGCGGTGACACGTCTGGAACCACGGAATGGGTGTATTCGACGTCGACCTTCACCTATTCACCTGTACGATGCGATTACCCGCGCGGGACGGGAGGGCGACGATGAACAGGCAAGCAAATGATCCTCCTGATTCTACGCTGAAGGCGGACAAGGACGACCTCGATGCCGAACAAGTCGTGGTGGCCTACCATGAGAGAACGAAGCACCACTACCACCGCTATGCCGCCTCGCTTGGATACCTGGATTGGGCTCAGCAGCCAGACCCGTTCCGCCGATACAACGGAGCGCCGCTGCTTCGGCTTGCTTTGCCCGAAGCGGGGAAAGCGCTGCCTTACTGGCAGCTCTACGTTCCCGAGAACGTGGCGCCCGTTCCGCTTTCGGTCGACGCTATCTCTCTCTTCTTTCGTTACGCACTCTCGCTGACAGCCTGGAAAGGGACCGAGGGAACCACATGGCCTCTGCGCGCCAATCCGTCGAGCGGAAACCTGCACCCGACGGAGGGGTACGTGCTTTTGCCGTCGTTGGACGCTATGAACATCCGGCCCGGCGTCTACCACTACGCATCGAAGGAGCATGGTCTCGAGCTTCGAGCGGACTTAGATCCCTCGGTCTGGGCCAGCTTGACGGCAGGGTTTCCGGAGGGTTCATTCCTGGTGGGGCTTTCGTCGATTCTTTGGCGGGAGGCGTGGAAGTATGGCGAGCGAGCGTTCAGGTACTGCCAACACGATGTGGGCCACGCGCTGGGGTCGATGCGATTTGCGGCGGCTGCCCTAGGGTGGAAACTCCGCCTGCTGGACCGTGTGGGTAGCGCCGCCGTTTCACAACTTCTTGGACTTGACCGCGAGGCCGACTACGACGGCGCGGAGCGAGAGCATCCTGAACTAGTGGCACTTGTAGTCAGGGACAGACGGGCCCGGGACCGAGTCCTCTACCTGTCCAACGAGTTGATATCCCAGGTGTCGAGTTCTCGATGGTACGGCACGGCTAACGCGCTGAGCCCCAAGCACAGCATCGATTGGCCAGTGATCGACGAGGTGGCTCGAGCCACAACGAATTCGGGGATTGCGGCGGACGAAGAATTCTCCGGCTTCCCTTCGGAAGAAGAGCTCTTCGCGGAGCCTATCCGGTCCGGAGCCTTCACTGCGGAGAAAGTCATACTGGGGCGCAGAAGCGCAGTGAGCATGGACGGGACCACGGCGATTTCCGCGGCTACTTTTTTCCGGATGATGGCTCGTCTGATGCCCACCCAAAACGGACAATCAATTCCATGGGACGCTCTGCCATGGCGCCCACGCATCCACCTAGGCCTCTTCGTGCACCGCGTGAACGACTTGTCTCCCGGTCTCTACATGCTCGCTCGGGATCCGAAAAAGGTTAAGACGCTCAAGCAAGTGATGCGGCCTGAGTTCCAGTGGCTACGCCCTCCATCGTGCCCGCAGGGACTTCCGCTTTTCCTGCTGAAAGAGGGGGACTGCCGTGATCTGGCCGCGAGCGTTTCCTGCGGTCAAGAGATCGCGGGGGACGGAGCCTTCGGCCTGGGGATGATCGCTGAATACATGGACAGTCTGGTCGCAAATGGCGCCGGCTTCTACCGAAATCTCTTTTGGGAGGCCGGACTCGTGGGCCAGGTGCTGTACCTCGAAGCGGAAGAGGCGGGTGTTCGTGCGACTGGAATCGGCTGCTACTTCGATGATCCGGTTCACGAGGTGTTCGGCATCTCATCGCGCGATTGGCAGAGCTTCTACCATTTCACTGTGGGTGGCCCAGTGGAAGACGGACGCCTGACCATAATGCCTGCGTACAGCTCGAAAGAAGCAGAATGAGCATCGTGATACCGGAGCAGGGAGACGATGAGTTGCCACCGGATTGCGGGTGATACTCCCGAAACAGATGATCGGATATCCGTTGGTCGCCGTGCTAGTCTTTGAGATCCGATGCGTACCTTCTCTTTGATCTGCTTTGTTATCGGCGCACTGTCGGGCGTTCTCGCGCAAAACCCATCCTCTCGGGACTCTGAGCTGCCCAAGGACCCCCGCGGTCTACTTGCTGCAGCCTTACTGTTTGCCCCTGCGCACGATAGAGAAGCTTGCAGGGCAAGATTGTGCGGCAAGGTCATCGCGCCTTCAGCCTGAGTTAAGTCGAACTCGCTACACTTTCTAAGTTGAGGGTATTCCAATGCGTGTTTTATTGATCGAAGACGAACCGCGTCTTGTCGAAAATCTCGCAGAGGCACTTCGCGAAGCAGGCTTTGCCGTCGATTATGCGCTCGATGGGATAACGGGTTCGGATCTCGCCGAACAAGGTGTTTACGATGCCATTGTGCTCGATCTGATGCTGCCTGGCAGGAGCGGCCAGAGTGTTCTTCAGTCATTACGTCAGAACAAACTGAGTACGCCCGTTCTGATTCTCACGGCACAAGAGGGAAAGGGATCTACGATTGAGCTCCTGAATGCAGGCGCTGATGATTACTTGAGCAAGCCGTTCGACCTTGGGGAACTACTGGCTCGAGTCAAGGCTCTCATCCGGCGCGGCAAGGGGACGTCGCATCCCATTCTGCAGTTCTCGGATGTCGAGGTGAACACGCTGACGCAGGTGGTCCTACGCTGCGGCAAGCCGATCGTTCTGTCGCCGACAGAGTACCGCATTCTTGAATATCTAATGCATCGTCCAAGCGCAATTGTCTCGAAGAGGGAGCTTCTTGAACACCTCTATGACTTTGATTGGGAACACCATTCCAATGTGATTGAAGCCCACATTTCCAACCTGCGCCGGAAGCTGAATCTCGACGGGACGGAACCACTGATTGAGACATTCCGCCACCGCGGCTACCGTCTGTACGAGAGCGGCACCGCATGAGATCGATTTCCATTGCACGCCGATTGGTTGGAACGCTCCTCATGCTTGAGTTCCTGTCCGCCTTGGCTCTCATTTTTGCAGCGGCGTTGCATGAATATCGTGTCCAGACGCAGTCCTTCGATGCGTCACTGGTAGCTGATTCCGAGTCGCTGATGGGGGCAGTACAGGATGCAGAAGACGAAGATGATCGCTTGCTGCTGGATCTTCGCACTGCTCGCGTTGCAAAAGCTGCTCTGTTTCGCGTCGAAGACGAGAAGGGCCGGGTACTTGGCGCGGCCGGAGATACGGGACAGGTTTTCGCTGCGTTTGCGTCATACCCGGGATTTCACAATCGAAAGATTTCCGGACACTCGTATCGTTTCTACACATTGCATGGTCTGCGGATCACTGATCCGGGTTCTCTGGACGGTGGTACAACTCATCACATTACAATTCTCTATGGAATTCCCTCCGGACATGTGTGGAATGAAGTTCTTGAGGAGATACGTTTCTATACGATAGCTAGCGCTGTAATGTCGGGATTGATCGCAGTGCTGATCGTTGGGGTCATCAAAAAGCGGCTTGCCCCGGTTCACCAGCTCGCAGTCGAAGCTGAGCGGATCGACTCCGCCAACTGGCACTTTCATGCACCCGAAAGCGCGAAGGAAACGGTTGAGCTGCGTCCTCTTGCAAGAGCCCTCGAATCTGCACTTGAACGAGTACAGCGCTCCTTTGAGCAGCAGAAGCGCTTTACCAACGACGCCGCTCACGAACTCAAGACAGATCTCGCAATTGTGAAGTCTTCATTGCAGCTTCTTTCTATGCGAAGGCCCACTGCAGAATATGATGCAGATCTTGATCGGATTCTGAAGGACTTCACACGGCTCGAAGACACGGTACAGAAGCTCTTGACCCTTGCGCGGTTGGAGCAGTCAGCGGGAGATTCCTTCAACGGGCAATCGCCGCCTTTTTGCTCTTTACAAGAAGCTGCCGAAGAGGCCGCCCATCAGATCCGTCCCTTTGCCCAGATCAAATCTATTGAGTTGAACATCGATGTTGCTGCCCCAATCTCCCTGGTACCTATCGACCGCAGAGACGCTGTCCTTTTGTGTTCAAATCTGCTGATGAATGCCGCGCAGCATAGCCCAGAAGGTGGACGAGTGCACATCGAGCTCTCCCACAAAGGGGACAAAATCACACTTGCTGTACGAGATTGGGGAGAGGGCATCATGGAAAAAGATCTTCCACATCTCCTTCATCCTTTTTACCGCAGTGACATTTCGCGCAGTCGTAAGAGCGGAGGAACCGGCCTCGGCCTCTCGATCTGCAAAGCGATTTGCGACAATTCAGGCGGCACTATCGATATCGCCAACCATGCGGAGGGTGGTGCTCGGGTCACCGTCGTTTTTCCTGCCTATAACCCAAGCGTCATTTAGTGCTCCGCCACCAGCTCAAAGGCTCCTATGTACGAAGGCTCTGGCAGTCTTCAGGCGGGCTTAACGTTAGCCCAGTACGCTGGATGTGCCCGGAAGCCTGGCCTGATCAAGGTTGCTGGAGATTTGCTAAGGAGAAGTAACGTGCGAAAGTTTCGATCATCTCTGATGCTGGCCTGCCTGGTGCTTGGGGCGGGATTGCTGTCGGCTATGGCCCAAACGAAGTGGCAAGTCCAGAGGACGTTTCATGTGGGCGGTGAAGGCGGCTGGGACTACGTCACCGTCGATGCGTCCAACCACCGTTTTTTCGTCACTCGCGCCACCCACACCCAGGCCGTCGACACCCGCACCGGCAAACTCCTCGCTGACATCCCCGGCCAGGTCCGATCGCACGGCGTCGCCCTCGTGCCCAAACTCAATCGCGGGTTTCTCACCGACGGCGGCGGTACCGGCGCCATCCTTGTCTTTGATCTGAAGACCTACAAAGTACTCGGCCGCATCCAGACCATGCCCGACTCCGACGGTATCATCTATGACCCCGGCACCGACCTTGTTTTGGCTGTCTCCGGTGACGGCGGCGCCCTCATGACCTTCCATCCCGACATTGACCCCAACAACGGCAAGGTCAGCACTATCGCGCTCGGCGGCGCTCCCGAATTCCTCGCCACAGACGGCTCCGGCAAGGCTTACGTCAATCTCGAAGACAAGGATATTGTGGCGGTGGTTGATCTCCACTCCGGCAAGATTCTCGACCGATGGCCGGTCGCTCCGGGCGGGCATCCCGTCGGCATGGCCATCGATCCTTCCGCCCACCGCCTCTTCATCGGCTGCCGCAAGCCCGCGAAGATGATCATCATGGACACGGAGACCGGCAAGGTCCAAGCTTCCTTGCCCATTGGCATGGGTAACGACGCCGTCCGGTACGATCGCGGCCATGCCTTTGCCAGTTGCGGGGACGGCTCCCTCGCCGTCGTCGGTGAGAAAAGTGGCCACTTCGAGGTTGAGCAGACCGTGCAAACTGCCAACGGTGCCCGCACTATGGGCCTCGACCACAGCACCCGGCAAATATTTCTGCCCACGGCCGAAATGTTGCCCGCTGAGCCAGGCCATCGCCCGCAACCGAAGCCAGGCACCTTCGAGATCGTCGTCGTCAGCCACTAAACTCCCGCGGGGGCGCGCCGGTCAGGCCACCGCGCTCTCCGCCGTACTTCACGACAGATCGGTCACCCACTCCAGCGACCAAGGACCTACGCAGTCCAGCGGTGGCTGGTCCGTCGCGCAGACAACCTCGTTTTCAATCGGTGCCTTCGTGCACACCACCGTTCCCGCAGGCTCTTATTTCCTGCGGATCTCTCAACTTCACCAAGTATGTCGGCGATGTCCGCTCCTCGCTCTTCAACCAGCCAACCGTCGCTCCAGCCGGACGCCAAATGCAATTTTCGTTGGGCTTCCAGTTCTGACAGGACATGGTTCAGAAGAAAATACAACAAGCCCACTCTCGAGCAAATGCACTCCATAATTAATCCCTGCCTACAGCGGCGGAGAATTCTGTCGCAGCGAAGTTCTGAAGCCAAATCTCCGATCAGCTCACGAAAGCCGAACGATCCTATCCTGTTTGGCCTTTCAACTGAGGTGAGCCTTCGGCGGATGAAGCGATCGGGGAGCGGACACCCGCACTCTGCATGAAAGTGCTGTGAATTTCGTTACTCTTCAGCGTCAATTAAGCTGCAGACTCTAGGCTCAAAAAAACGAGCCCATTTCGACCGCACACCTTCTGTGGGCAGCCCTCCTAAATTAACGATCCCGCAATTTTCTTGTCACATATCCTTCACAGTTCTAACGCAAAATTAGCGGAAGCCATTTGGCATCGGTAAATTCCCCGACCTCGCAGCCTGCAAGCGACACGGGTTGTGAGCGTCCCCGACCGACTGCCTGAAGAGAAGAATCAAAATCAAAACCGCGCCGCTCCCGAGGCGAGCGCGATTCCGCAACTGATTGGAGACCAAGATGGGATTGTGGAGCATACCTAGAATCTGCGTCACTGCGTTGTTCACGTTCAGCGCGCTGCTTTCCACACCGGCCTTTACGCAACAACCCGCCAGCCCGACTGCTAGCCGCTCGGGTGGACCGGGCACAATCGAAGGCACGGTACAGGATCCGACCGGTGAGGTGCTGGTCAGCGCAAAGGTGGTGATTCAACCTTCAGGGAGACAGGTCGCAACCGATAACCAGGGAGCCTTCCGCTTCGCCGACCTGTCTGCCGGGGAATACACGCTCACGGCGTCCTATGTGGGCTTTGCGCCTTATACGACGACTGTGACGGTGACGGCAGGACAGAAGGCCAACATAACGGCGGCGCTGAAGGTGCTTTCAGCGGCCGATACGGTGATGGTGAGGGCTGGGCGCCTGCAAGGCGACGCCGAAGCGGTGAATGTGGAACGCATGTCAGCGGAGATTGTGCAGGTGGAGCCGCAAGGTGTGATTACAAGCTTGCCCAACACAAATGTCGCGGACGCGATCGGACGGCTGCCCAGTGTGTCGCTAGAGCGCGACGAAGGCGAGGGCAAATATGTGCAGATTCGCGGAACGGAGCCGCGGCTGAACAATCTGACGATCAACGGCGTGAATGTTCCGTCAGTGGAAGTGACCGTGCGCAACGTGAAGATGGATGCGATCCCAGCCAACGGCATCGAGCGCATCGAAGTGTACAAAACCCTTGCCTCGGATCAGGATGCGGACGGAATTGGCGGCACGGTGAACCTGGTGACGCCGATGGCACACGATGAACCAACATACGAGCTAGACGGCACGGCTGGCTATAATCCGCTACAAAATGGCTACTGGCGCGGCGGGTTCGACGGTACCTTCGGACAGCGTTGGGGCAAGGACAAGAAGTACGGCTTTTTGATTGGTATGAGCTGGGACCGGACCAACCGCGGCATCGACGACCTGGAGCCCAGCCAGACGGTGGGACAGTTGCCCGATGGGACGAACATCGCCTACATCAATAGCGAGGATGAGCGTTCCTATCAGTATTACCGGACGCGCTATGGTTTTGATCTAGGCGTGGACGCCAAGATCACGCCGACGATGACGGCCTATCTGAAGGGGCTCTATGCCGATTTTCATGACTATGGCGAGGCGGCGGTCTATACGCCAAACACAGGAAATATGATCAAGTCGGTTAGCGGCTCAACGATCACATTTTTCAGTCCAACAGACTGCGCTGCATATAATACGCAGCATCAGAACGACCCAAACTTCACTGCGTGTACCGCAGGCAACTGGGCATACAGGCACTACATTCGCCGACCGGACCAGCAGGACTTCAGCTTCCTGACCGGCGCGCGCCACGACCTGACCAAGAACGTAATTACGTATGGGTTTGCCGTATCACGCGGGCACAACATTGGCGGACAGGCCTTCCCGACAACTGATTTCAGCGGGCAGGCTAATCCCAGCGGCGGAAACGATCTGAGCAATGTGGCCCTTGTGGACGATAACAGCGATCCCTACCGGCCAATGCTGAAAGCGACCGACGGAACCAATGGGTTTGACCCGAGCAGCTATGCAATCACCGATTCCGTCTCGCACGTATACCATGCCACGCAGCTCAATATGCAGGGGTCTGCCACGCTGGCGCACGACTACACAGTGCAGGGGCATCCCACCACATTCTCGATGGGCGTGAAGATTCGCAACTCCTATTCGACACAATTCGAGAATGACTATGCAACCAATCTGACGGGATCATTTCTTCTGTCGGACGTGCTGGGCAGCTATAAGAATCCCACATACTACGACAAGTCGTTTGCGATTGACGGACTGGCGTACGGACCGATCTCTTCCTACAGCAGGATTCAGCAAGCGGTGGCGGCCAACTCGGCCGGCGCCCCTCTGGATACGGTTGGCGCCGCCAGCGCGTTCTTCCATGCGGATGAACGGATATCGGCTGGTTACCTGGAGGATGTGATCTACTTTGGGCACTTCCGTCTGCAGGGTGGCGTCCGGTTCGACAACGGGGCCACACATTTTCTTGCAAACACGATCGCCTACGATGCGCAGGGCAACCCGACGATAACGCCGAATCGCCGGGACGGGAGCTATTTCAATGCTCTGCCGAGCGTGGCGCTACAGTACCAGGTGCAGAAGGACACCAATCTACGCGTGGTGTACAGTCAGGGCCTGGCGCGACCCAACATCGGCGATCTGGTGCCGGCGGTTACGATCGACCCGAACCAGACGCCTTACCCGACGATCCAAACCGGCAATCCAACCCTGGTACCGACCAAGGCCAACAACTTCGATATTCTTGCGGAGCACTTCTTTCAACCGCTGGGCATTCTGCAGGCGGGGTGGTTCTACAAGGAACTCAGCAATCCTATCTACCCGACGGCGACGCTGCTTTCCAACTACAACGGGACTGGAAAGACCTACCAGCAGTTAGAGTCGATCAACGGCCCGAATGCGCATATTCAGGGGTTCGAAATGGAGTGGGAACAGCGGTTCTCGTTCCTTCCGGGCATTCTGGGCGGGTTTGGCGTGAATGTGAACTACAGCCATACGGCCTCACAGGTCACGTTTCCCTCGGGCTTTGACGGCAGCAGAAACGATCATCCGTTGCTCGACCGCGATTCTCCAAATGACTATAACTTCAACCTCACCTATGACAAGAGCCGATTCTCCGGGCGATTTGCGGTCAGCCACAACGACTCATACATCGCACAATACCAATGGAGTACCGACACAGGTGCGGCGAACGATCCGATCCTGGGGCTGAAGGGACCGACAGGCGACAACTATTTCTATCCGCACACCCAGATCGATGCACAGGGCAGCTATCGCTTGTACAAGGGGTTGAAACTTGTGGCCTCTGGTCTGAATCTGAGCAACGAAGTGTTTGGCTTCTACAACGGTAGCCCGATCTATCCAGTGCAGCGCGAGTACTACAAGCCGACGGTTTCTTTCGGAGTACGCTGGTCGTTGTCGTCGGAAAAGTAGTCAGGCTGAAAGCTGAGCGGGATCGAGGTGAGATCCTATTGAGCCGCACCTGCCTGATGGGGTATTACGGAGCGGCCATCGCCATGTGCGACTGGCCGCATCCGCTTCTATGCCGCTCTGATGCTGTCGAGGGAGCAAGGATCTTGAGACAGCCTTACAAAATGAAGCCACGGAAATGCTCGTAAGCGCGGATGGTCAAGGCGCCAGTTCGCGGAATTCACGCGCTGACACTTTTACGCCGCGGAGTCGTGACTTCAGAGCATGTTTCTCTCGATTCCGGTCGATCTTGCGGTATATACGCCGTCCAGAATCGGATTTGTCGGACCAACAGAGAAGCCATACGTCGGGACCCCGCTTTCGTTTCTTCATAATCAAGCTGCAACGTTGCATTCTCATGCTCAGTGACCGCGGTAGCAGTGCAGGGAAGATGATTACCTATGTTGGCACGCAATGACATTTGCGAAGTTGAACAGTGGCGATGCAAAGCAGGAGTCGGAAAAACTGTGCTTTACGACGGCAGCGATCTCCGTTAAAGACCTTGGAATTCGATCCCGATCTCTCACATTTCCAATGGAGCGTATCCGAGCCACCCCGGACCCGCGCCCCGCATCCAGCTTAGTGCTATGGTTCCTGCGTGGTTCGAGATACTTGCCTGGCTTTGGATCGCGATCTGCATCGCGTGTGCCATCTTCATACTGATTGAAACTCTGCGGGAACCGCAGAAAATGTGGATCATGGATGTGGTCTGGCCGATTACGGGTCTCTACATGGGCCCGTTCGCGATCTACCTCTACCAGAAGTCCCTGCCCGTATCAAATAGGAAGCAAATGTCGGAAGACGTGAAGAGAATCATGGAGCAGCACAAGGATGATGCGCCGACTTGGATTCAAAACAGCATAGCGGTATTCCACTGCGGCGCAGGCTGCAGCATAGGAGACACATTAGCAGAGGTACTCGTGCCAGCACTGGCGCTTACGTTCGCGGGAGAATTTGGAACCAAGTTGATCTTCGACTTCCTCTTCGCGTACCTGATTGGTGTCGCGTTCCAGTACTTCACGATCGTCCCGATGCGTGGTTTGTCTTTCGGCAAAGGGGTGATTGCCGCCGTGCGCGCGGATACGATCTCTATCATGCTGTTCGAGGTGGGGATGTTCGGGTGGATGGCAATCAGCTACTTCTGGCTCTTTCCTGCGCCGCACCTGAAGCCAAACATGGCGACCTTCTGGTTCATGATGCAGGTTGCGATGGTCGCCGGTTTCCTGACCGCGCTTCCGGCCAATGCGTGGCTGATCCGCAAAGGTTGGAAAGAAAAGATGCCCAAGATCGATCCCGACCAGATGCACACCAAGGTACGCGGAGAAACGTCCTCAGCAAGCCTGAACCGAGCCACTTGACTAACAATTCATATTTCCACCTGCTGACGAGAACTTGGCGAACCAAGTCGGATATTCCTTCGCCGAATGAGCAGGAAGAACACCGGAACGAGAATCAGGACGTGAATCGTGGAGGTAATCATTCCGCCGACGATGGGGGCGGCGATGGGCTTCATCACGTCGGAGCCGATGCCGGTCTCCCATAGGATCGGCGCGAGGCTGAGGATGACGGCGGTCACGGTCATCAGCTTGGGCCGCAGCCGCTGCACCGCGCCGTCGATGACGGCCTGCATCAGATCGGCCTCCGTCATCGGCGTGTCCTGCGCGAGGCGGTGCTGATAGGCCTCATGCAGATACACCACCATCACCACGCCGGTTTCGACCGCGATGCCGAACAGCGCGATGTAGCCGACCCACACGGCGACGCTGAAGTTGTAGCCAAGCACCCACTGCAGCAGCAGCCCGCCGGACATGGCGTAGAGCGTGGGAAAGATCAGCACCGCCGCTTCGATAGCGGATTTGAAGACGAGATAGAGCAGCAGGAAGATCACGAAGAAGACGATGGGCAGGATGATCTTGAGGCGCTGTTTGGCGCGCATCTCGAACTCGTACTCTCCGGCCCAGCGCCAGGTGTAGCCCGCGGGCAGCGCCAGCTTCTGGTTCAGCAGCTTCTCCGCGCGATTCACAAAGCCGCCGTAGTTGTTGCGTCTTCAGATTGAGATAGACATAGCCGGTGAGCGCGCCGTCTTCGTCGCGGATCATGGCGGGACCGCGCGAATAGTAGACGCGAGCCACTTCGCTGATTGGAATCTGCTCGCCGGACGGAGTTGGAATCAGCGCCTGCGACAAGGCTTCAGGATGGTCGCGGAAGCTCGCGCTGATAGCGCACGGCGATGGGAAAGCGCTCGCGGCCTTCGACGTTTTGCGCAATGTCCGCTCCGCCGATCTCGGACGTGATGACCCGCTGCACGTCGGCGACGGTGAGACCATAGCGCGCGGCCTCGGGCCGGTTCACTTCCACGTTGAGATAGAAGCCCTGCGAAACGCGCTCCGCAAAGACGGAGTTGGTCTCCGGCATGGCGGAGAGAATCTGCTGCATCTGCGCGCCGATATCCTCGATGTGCGCCAGATCGGGGCCCTGAATCTTGATGCCGACCGGCGGTCTTGATGCCGGTCAGCTCCATGTCGAGCCGGTTCTGCGACCGGCATGGTCCAGGTGTTGGTGAGGCCGGGAAACTGCAGCTTCTCATCCATCTCGTGGATCAGCTTTTCGTAGGTCATGCCGGGGCGCCACTGGTCGCGCGGCTTGAGCATGATGGTGGTGTCGTACATGTCGAGCGGCGCGTTGTCGGTGGCGCTGTCGGAGCGGCCCACGGTGCCGAAGACCGTCGCGACCTCGGGGAACGAGCGGATGATGCGGTCCTGCTCCTGCATCAGCGAGACCGCCTGCGTGATCGAGATGCCCGGCAGCGCGCTCGGCATGTAGAGAGCTGAGCCTTCATACAGCGCCGGCATGAACTGGCTGCCGAGGCGGAAGTAGAGCGGAATGGTGGCAGCCAGGAAGGCGAGATTGAGCGCGATCACCAGCTTCCAGTGCTTGAGGCACCAGCGCAGCACCGGCAGATAGATGGCCTGCGTGATGCGCGCGGCGGGGTTCTGTCGATTCGGGGCGCAGCTTTCCGCGCAGGCAGAACGGCATGAGCGCCGGAACCAGCGTGATGGAGAGCAGCGAGGAAAAGATGAGAGCCAGCGTCTTGGTCCAGGCCAGCGGCCGGAACATGCGGCCTTCCTGCGCTTCGAGCAGAAACACCGGCAGAAACGAGACCACGATGATGATGAGCGAGTAGAAGAGCGCCGGGCCCACCTGCTGCGCCGCGCCAACCAGGATGCGCCGTCGCTCCGTCTTCGTCTGGCACATCGGCTGCGCTCGGCCAGATGGCGGTATCCGTTCTCCACCATCACAATCGCGGCGTCGATCAGCACGCCGACGGCCAGCGCCAGGCCGCCGAGCGACATGATGTTGGAGCTGACGTGCAGATAGTACATCGGAATGAACGCCGCCAGCACGGCGATGGGCAGCGTGAGAATCGGCACCAGCGCGGAACGGAAGTGAAAGAGGAAAGCAATGCTGACGAAGCTGACGATGATGGCTTCGACGATGAGGTCGCGCTTGAGCGTGTGGATCGACTGATTGATGAGCCAGGAGCGGTCGTAGCCGGTCACGATCTCGACGCCGGCAGGCAGCGAGGGCGCGATCTCCTTGAACTTCGCCTTTACGCCGTCGATGACGTTGAGCGCATTCATGCCGTAGCGCATCACGACGATGCCGCCGACGGTTTCGCCTTCTCCCTGCCAGTCGGCCGCGCCGCGCCGCACATCCGGACCAAAGGAAACCGTGCCCAGATCCCGCACCAGCACGGGCGTGCCGTTCTTGGTTGCGACCGGAACGTTTTCGAGATCGGAGAGCGATGCGCAGATAGCCGAGGCCGCGGATCATGTACTCGGCGCCGCTCATCTCGAGCACGTCGCCGCCGACTTCGTTGGTGCTCTGGCGCACGCGGTCGATCACCGTCGACGGCGGAGATGCCGTAGGAGAAGAGCTTGTTGGGATCGAGGTTGACCTGGTACTGGCGCACGAAGCCGCCGATGCTGGCTACTTCCGCAACGCCGGGCACGGTTTCAAGCTGATAGCGCAGATACCAGTCCTGCAGCGCGCGCAGATCGGCCAGGCTCTTGGTGTGGCTGCGATCGACGATGGCGTACTCGTAGACCCAGCCCGCGCCGGTGGCATCGGGACCGATGGCCGGGATGCACATCCGCGGGCAGCTTGCCGGCGATCTGCTGCAGATATTCGGTCACGCGCGACCGCGCCCAGTAGAGGTCGGTGCCATCCTGAAAGACGACGAAGACATAGGAGTCGCCGAACATGGTCTGGGCGCGCACGTTCTTGACGTGCGGCGCGGAGAGCAGCGCGGTCACAATCGGATAGGTGACCTGGTCTTCGATCACGTTCGGCGGCTCGCCCGCCCACGGCGTGTGAATGATGACCTGCACGTCGCTGATGTCGGGCAGCGCGTCGAGCGGCACGCGCTGCATGCACCAGATGCCCGCGACGACCAGAAGAATGGCTCCCGTGAAAACGAGGAAGGGATTGCGCGCGCACCAGGCAATGATCTTCGAAATCATCACATGCCTCCCGTCGCGCTGACGCTGAGTTGCTTTGTGGCGATCGTCTGACCGCCGCGCTGCACGGTGACGGTCACCTGCCAGGTGCCGCCCGATCGACAGTTGCACGGTGCCTTCATAAGTGCCATTGCCCTTGTCGGTGAGTGTGGCGGCGGCGTGCTCTGCCGCCATTCCCATCGCGGGCATCGCCGGCATGAAGAAGGTCACGGTCACCTGCGCTCCCGTCACCGGCTTTCCATCGGCGCCGGTCAGCTTCACGCGCACCGTGTTTGCGCCCTTGCGCGGCGGAGATGGCTCGGTGCTGAGGTCGATCTGCATCTGCGCGGCTGGGCGCTGCGGCTCCAGCGGCGGCTGGCTGCGGCAGAGGCGAAAACGCTCCCAGCGCCGCCTGAAGCTGCGCTTCGGAGTCCACCAGGAAGTTGGCGGAGCTGACCACGCGGTCGCCGGCCTTGAGCCCGCTGAGGACGACGACGGAATCGTCGAGTTGCGGCCCGATCTCAATGGTGCGCGGCTCCAGACTGCCGTTTCCGTGATCGATAAACGCGATGGCCTGCGAGCCGGACTGCAGAACCGCGGAGGCCGGAATGACCAGCTGCCGGCCCAGCGGAACCGAGATCGCGACGTTCACATACATTCCCGGCTTGAGCACAACGCCGGGATTGCGAAAGACCAGGCGCACGCGCACGGTGCGCGTCGTCGGATCGACCTGCGGCAGAATCTGATCGATGCGGCCGTTGAAGTGGCGTCCGGGATAGGCATCGACCGTGACCTGTGCCGCGTCGCCCGGCTTCAGGCGGCCCACGTCGTTCTGAAACACGTTGGCGTACACCCAGACGGTGGAGAGATCGGCGATCGTGTAGAGCTTCGTTTCCGGCTGCACGTATGCATTCGGCAATGCGTTGCGCTCGATGATGTAGCCGGAGGCCGGCGAGTCGATCGCGATGTTGCGCTGCACCTTGCCGCTCTGCTCCAGGTCCGCGATCGCCTGCGCCGGAACGCCGAATTGCCGCAGGCGCTCTTCGGCGGCCTGCAGCAGCCAGCCGCTCTCCTGCGCGGCCATGCCGTGCGCATCCTGCGCGAAAGCCTTCTGGTTCTGGCGGGCCAGCAGATACTCCTGCTCGCTGCTCACAAGGTCCGGGCTGTAGATGGTGAAAAGCCGCTGGCCTTTGCGCACGTACTGGTAGGTCGCATTCGCGAAGACATCCTGAATCCAGCCGGGAAAGCGGGTCTGCACATACGAGAGCCGTCTCCTCGTCGATGTCGACATTGCCGGGGACGTTCAGGTCGTCGTCACGTCCTTCAGCTCCACGATCGCCGTCGTAACGCCGATCTCCTGCATACGTCTGCGGCGACAACTGCACCGGCGCAAGCGCGGGTTCGACGTCCGCTGCGGCGCATCGCTGCCTGCCGGCAGCGGGCTTGCGAGCCCGCGTCCGGCCCGCGCGCCACCACCGGATCCTGCGAGCGATGCCGCTGCCGCCGCGCGATCTCGGTGCAGGAGCACATACGCGAGCGCGGCTGCGAGCAGGATGCACAACGCCACAACCGCTGCGCCAGCGCAATTTGATACGTACGTGTCTTCATGGTTTCACCTCCGGCTGTCGGACTGCATCGTGACTGGTCGAGTGGAGCGCCTGTGGCGAGTTCAAGATCCGCCAGGCGCGCGTCAAAGTCGGCGACCGCCTGGAGCCAGGCAAGGTCGACATCGATCACCGTCATCTGGCTGTCGAGCAGATCGAGGAAGTCCGTCTTGTCGTTTTCATACGCGATCACGCTCGACTGCAGCGTCGCTTCGGCCTGGGGCCGGAGCTGATCGTGATACAGGTGCGCGAGCTGCTGCGCTGCCTCGTGCCTCCACCAGCGCATCCTGAATCTGCCCGAATGCGGCGTTGCGCAGCGCGACTAGTTCGGCGTCCTGCTCGGTGGCTGTCGCCGTGGCTTCCGCAATCTCCGCATCGTGCTTGCGGTGGTTCAGCCAGGGCAGATTCATCGAGCCCTCCACCATGTAGTCGTTGCGCATGTTGGTGCCCGGCGGCATCAGCATGTAGCCGGCCGAGACGGTGAAGTCCGGCGACGTAAGCCTTCTTTGCCAGCGCCTGCTCTTTGTGGCTTCGCTCCGCGGCCTGCTCGGCTGCCATCAGATCGGGCCGCGACTGCAGCGCGAGGTCGTCGAGCTTTCTGCGCCGCGGGCAGCGCAGCCAGCACCGCATACTCCCCGTGCACGCTGCAGCGGCGTATCGGGATCGCGGCCCAGCAGCGTATTGAGCCGGGCCCGCGCCAAGATCGGCGTCGTGATCGAAGCGGATCATGTGTTCGGCCAGCGGCGTCAGCGCGACCTGCGCCTTCAGGATGTCCTGCTGCGGTACCTTGCCGACCGTGTACTTGATGCGCGCCGCTTCAATCGCCTGCCGCGCAATGGCCACATGCTGATCGTGAATCCGCAGTCTCGTCGTGGGCGAGCAGCAGATCGTCGAAGGCCTTGTGCACGCGCACCCGAACTTCCAGGCGCACCTGCGTCAAGCTGGGCCTTCGCCACGTCCACGATCGGACTCGGCCACACTGGTGCGCAGCGCCCGCTTGCCCGATCCCGGAAACGTCTGGCTGATGCTGAACATGTTCTGCGCGTCGTTGTAGTTCCACGGCTGCTGCAGCGGCACGCCCCATCCGCGATACATCACCGACGGATCGTCGAGCGCGCCGGCAATCGGAACATGCGCTTCGGCGATGGCGACTCGCCGTGCAGCGACCTCAATCTCTGGATTTGCGGCCAGGGCGATCCGTTCCACTTCGTCCAGCGTCAGCGCCGGGCCGGACGGACTCGGCTCATGATGCTGGTCGAACAAGGCGGCGATAGGCAGCACATCTGTCTTGCTTGGCGCTTGCGCAGAAGACACGCCAGGCAACGCGACCAAAAGGGCGCAAAGGATACACACAAAGGCTTTCATTCTTCCCTCCAGCGGGTACACAGCTCATGACCTGGGGGCGAGTTCGCGGGGCGCATGGCCGCAGGAAGACGCACGAAGGCTCAAGTTCAGCTTGCGAAGGAAGAAGCTTTAGATTCGGAGGATGGAGATGTTGCCGGGCGAACCATTTGGGGGCGGCGCATTAAAGACACGGGAAGTTGCAGTGCCGATATCGGGCGGTGCCTGCAGAAAGGCCTGCTGGGGCACAACAGCCAATTGCCGCAAGTGTTCAGAGGAGTACAACGGGGCCGGGGAAACCACTGGGCTCTCCCCATGCAGTTGGCAGCATGGGCCGTTCGCCGCCATTCCGACCTGACCGCAATCAGCAGGCATACCCTTGCAGCATGCGGGCTGTGCCATCGTATCCGGGGTGAGCGCACACGCGACCGCCGGCAATGCGGTCCAAAGGATCGCAACGACCAGCATCAGCAACGCGTTTCTTCTGCCCCAGTTCATGAATCCACGGTTCCTCAGAGTCTATTGTAAGCATCCGCCGCTGGCCCGTATGCGGCAGTGATCAAGATCACATTCTTGAACCATGATCCTTTCCTCGAAGGAACCCGGTCTCTCGCGGTTCCGGGCAGGGTCTACAGGTGCCTGTTTTTTCTGCAATTTATGGGGCGATACTATTGCGGTGCGACCTAAAGTGCCACATCACTCTGTCGAATCTAAAATGGCGTGGAAGCGGGAGCCCAAGTATTCTTCTGTCACGGCAACTTCTCGGACCTTTTTGGGGAAGTTTCCGGCACCGGAAGGCGCACACAGGAAGGTTGGGAATTCGTTTTATGCGGGGCGTAGTTCAGCTGGTTAGAACGCCTGCCTGTCACGCAGGTGGCCGCGGGTTCGAGTCCCGTCGCTTCCGCCAGCATTTCAAGCTTAGGGTGACAAAAGCTGTTAGCGCTTTGAGGCAAAGGATCGTGCCGGACCGCTTAGAGATTGCACTCTTCGGCAATCGCGGAACAGCCTTGACGCCCGCCCGATCACGAGTTTCTGGTCAGACAATAGCGCACACCAGGTGGTTTACGATCTTGGCCTCGCCACACTCTTTGTTATCCAAGGACTTATGGATCGGGTCAGCATAAACGTCGAGAAGGGTATTCAATAAGAAGCCGGACGTTCTGTTTTCGATGCGGAGTTTGGTTTTCGCGTTGCCCGATTTCGAGAGACGGAACTTCGATTTCGGTAAAGTCGATTCATCTTACTAAAATCCTGGCGTCCACTCCGCGCCGTCCGGGATCGCAACCACTGGAAGGCAATCCATGGTCTCAATGAACTCGGCTTGGCGAATGCGGAGCCGGGGCATGGATACGATGCATCCTACAGAAGAACGTCTCTTCGACTATTGACGCTGAAGATGATCGATGCTGTTGGCAACCAGCCTAACCATCTCCTGGTCTTTCACCCGAGCGAGCTTTGGGAACGTCCAGCCATTGTGGAGCAAGTCGCCGATCACAAGCCAACCGGCAAAGTATGCCTCTCGTTCCAACCCTAGACTTCCTTTTCCCATGGTGTACCTCATGGTCGTGTCCGAGTCAGAACTTGCGAGGTGCGGCTTGAGATCGGCCAGTATAGCGGCACGGTTGGCCGAGCAGCGCGCAAACCAGTTTGGCGACATCTCGCCAACATACTGTGCATCCGGCTGGCCAGGATGAAGATCCTGCACCGCCTTCATCGCCAAGCCCTCTGCGAAGATGGTATGCGCGAGAGATCGATTCCAGTCGAGAGACAGTCCTGCCTCCTCGGCCTCAACAACGTGCGTGAACTCATGCATCAGAAGGTAGCCGGCATTGGGATCTTCCACTTCGACAGAGACGGTGGGAATACCGTCCTTTCCAGGAGCCGTAAACGCGTTTCCTTCGAAGTCGCCGACAGCAACGACAAGTCGAGCGTGAATAGGAACATCTGCTCCCAACAGCTTCGCGACGGCTTTGAGAGTCTCAGTGGGGGAAGGCTGAATTGCTTTTATTCCTAGCTTGACCACTGGAATAGCACTTGGATACCTCTGCCATGCTTGATCAAGCATCGACCGTGCCATTTTCTCACCGTCGGCTGTCGGCGGCACTGCGGCGAAGCCATACATCGCCTTCCACAGATTCCAACGATCCTGTTCGGTGACACCGGGCTTTGACGCGGCGGCATAGAATGCGAGAAATCCTGGCGTAAGGTCCTTGACATCGAGTGACGTCTGCTGCGCATTCAATGGGCCCAGCAAAAAAGCGCCAACACAGACAGAACCGACGACGCCACGCCAGGCAATCGATTGGAAACTCAAAATGCTACCCTCCTACATCAGATCGTTTCAACATCCCGACTTGTCCAACTCGCGGTGCAACACGCCACCGCCGCTAACAAGGGCCTTGCGATTTTGCAATCGCCCAGAACCTCGATAGCTCGTTTCTCCGTGGTCCGCTTTGGGAGTCATCTTGCTGTCGGACCCAGGCGCCGATTGGGTCTGGCGCTTGAATTTCGGCTTAGGTACGGTTTGGTCGGATATTGAAGGCTATACAGACTCTTGGCCGGCTGATCGCTCATGACGCACCTTGAACCGTTGGATGCTGGCCCAAGCTGCTCCGTTTTGGATCTCGGTCACAGCCCAGCCGATGGGGCCTGTTCGCGATGGATTCAGGAATTGCATCTAAGTCCCTGTAAGAGTGCTCTTGGCTAGCCTTCAACTGAGGAACGGCATTCGAATGCAGAGACAAGCAGAAGTCCGCTCGCGGATCGGCGAGGACAGAATCAGAGAGGCGTTCGAATATGCCGCCTCAGGCTTGGCCATCACCAGCCTGGACGGGTGTTTCCAGGAGACTAATCCTGCATACAGAGAGATCGTAAAACGAAGCCAGCAGGAATTGGATGAGGAGTCGATACTCTCCATCACTCACGAGGATGACAGGGAGAATTGCCGCATTCACCTGGATCGCCTTGTTTCCGGCAAGGTGCCGAGCTTCGTTCTGGAGAAGCGCTATGTGCGCCCCGACGGCGACGCGATTTGGGTGCGGAATTCCTTTTCACTACTAAAGGACGACTCAGGCAGCCCTACACACATCATTCTCATTTGCAATGACATTACTGAGCGCCGCCGTGCAGAGCAAAAGCTGCTAGAGCGAGAGAAACTGGCCGCTGTGGGTCAGCTCGCCACGTCCATCGCGCATGAAATTAACAATCCGCTAGAGGCCGTGCAGAATTTTCTATTTCTGGCTAGGAGCTCGAAAAACCTTGAAGACGCGCAACCATTTTTAGCGCAGGCTGAAGGGGAGATTCAGCGAGCGGCTCAAATCGCCAGCCATACGCTCCAGTTCCACAAAGAGCAGACGAAGCCTGCGCCCACCGACATCACGATGTTGCTCGAATCGGTTTTGTCGCTATTCAAGGGCAAGCTTTCCACCGCAAAAGTGACCTTAGAACTGCAAAAGAATGACACGCCCGAGTTGATCTGCTATCCCGGTGAAATAAGACAGGTACTGGCGAATCTCATTCGGAACGCCTTGGAGGCTATGCAAGGGGGTGGAAGGCTGCGCGTCCGGCTTAGGCCTTCAACAGACTGGCGAACGGGGTCGCCTGGGGTGCGGATCACCGTCGCGGACACAGGCTACGGAATGACGCAGGAAACACGGAGACGGATTTACGATCCGTTCTTCACTACGAAAGGAACGCAGGGAACAGGTTTGGGACTTTGGGTGACAGCGGGAATCCTGGCCAAACACCGAGGAAGCATGCACCTTCGAAGCAAAAACACGGTTGGCGCGAGCGGTACCGCGTTCACCCTGATCTTCCCGATGACCGGCGAGGAAGGAAAAGCATCGGAACTCCATGGACGTGCTAAAGCCGGAAGATCTCACCTAGCGTCCTGACAACGATAATGAATTGAGTCGTGACTTAGGTGTTCGGAATAACAGCGGTCGCGTGTCGCTTCTTCGAATATGAATTCACACAAGCATCATCTTGACAGACTATGAGTGTCCATCACCGAGGCTCTCCCGAATTCGGGTCGGGACTCTCCGTTCACAAGGGCAATTGTTCTATTTGCCGACGGAGCTTGTCGTATATGTCTCGGAACTGACGTGCCGTGATGTCCGTTCCTTCGTCTTCCCCACGAGCGGTGATCATTAGTTGGTTCGCACGCAGGTCCTGCAGCTCATTGACAATCTCATGCAGGACATCTCTTAGTGACGTTGCTGTTGTCGCCATGCTGTCTTCCTCGCACACGAGCCCCTATTCCCGCGCAACACCCACATCTGTTAACAACGGCATCGCCAGGGAGAATCCTTTTCGCGCTACACTAGGTAGCCACTGGACTAGGCATGGATGAGATCGACAAACACGAGATCGACAGAGACGAGAGAGCAGCCATCCTGCGTCGCCTTCGCATAAACAAGCTGAAAGCCGAGCTTGGCGTCGGCGAGATCGAGCGGGTTGCATTGAACTTCGAGCTAGGCTCTCCGCAGATCACGCCACGGAGGAAGGCTGAGGCAATAGCGCGTCGAGATGCCGTGATGGTCGAGTGGGGCGAGAGGATGACGGAGCTGCAAGAGCTGGAGAACCGCTCGTCGCTTGAAGTGGATCAGCAGTAGTCCCAGTTGGGGTGACGTAGTTCGGTGCGACCATTCGGTGACCGTTGGGTGATTGTTCGATGCAAACAGCGATGAGAACCTACAATCGAGCTTGGCACCATAACCCTTTCGAAGACATCCCTGTTTAGTCTCACTCCTGCCTGAACCAAAACGAAAATGACGCCCGCGTGCATACGGCCGGTCACCCAAAGAGAATCACGAGTCCTTCGGCGGCCCGAAGGATTACCGACCCATTCACAGTTTGGCCTTCACGGTCTCCGTGCGTCGCTGCCAATACGATCGCGTGAGACGTCGGCACGGACACCAGTTCGTGAGTCATGTTGAGGATGACTTCTATTTCTTTGACTCCGCTCCTTCGAAAACGCAAGACATTCTGCTCAACTTGAATCTGATGCAATATGCCGCTGACCAGCATAGGGTACTCCTTCCGCAGAGCAATGAGTCTGCAATAAAGCTTGAGAATAGATGCACTGTCTTCTTGTTCGGCGGCGACGTTGAACTTCGAGCGATCCTCGCTAAGAGGCAGCCATGGGACACCCGTGGTAAAGCCTGTTAGAGGGCTACTATCCCAACACATTGGGGTACGTTCTGGATCGCGTCCCTGCCCGATGCCGGGCTCGTGCTTTTCGGCTGGGTCCTGCACCTGCTCGGGAGCGATTGGGACATTGGTCATTCCAATTTCTTCGCCGTAGTACATCGTGAGCGTGCCGGGCAAAGCAAAGAGCAGCATGGCGGCCACGCGTGCCTGGTGTCTTCCAATCCTGGAGGCGATGCGCGGCTGGTCGTGATTGCCGAGAACCCAGTTTGGCCACGCTCCCTCTGGCAGTGCGCGGTCATAGTCGCCAATTGCCTCTGCGATTGCGGCAGAACTCCAGGCGCATTGCAGGAGGTGAAAGTTGAAGGGCAGATTCGCGCCTTTCAGATCTTGCCCATAGTAGGTCATGAGTTGCGGAACTGGAAGGTAGATTTCGCCGATCAAAACGCGATCGGGGAATTCGTCAATAACGCTTCGCATTTCGGCCACGATCGCATGCACTTCTGGGCGGTCCGAATTGTAGACGGGCAGAAAACGGTGATTGGAAGGAGAGCCGTGCCGGAAGCCCGGGTTCGGAGGGTTGTCGCGGAACTTGTCATCCTTGATGATCAGCCACATGACGTCGACGCGAAAACCATCGACACCCTTTTGCAGCCAGAAGCGCAGAACATCGAACATCGCCTCAACCACGGCAGGATTTCTCCAGTTAAGATCCGGTTGCTGCTTGAGAAAAGAGTGGTAATAATACTGCGCGGTATTCTCGTCGAACTCCCATGCAGAGCCGCCGAAGTTGCTGGTCCAGTTGTTTGGCTCATCGCGCCAGATATACCAATCGCGCTTGGGATTTTCGCGCGATGAACGGCTTTCCAGGAACCACGGATGCTCGTCCGAGGTGTGATTGGGTACGAAGTCAAGAATGAGGCGAAGGCCGCGTCGATGGATCTCCGAGAGCAGCGTGTCGAAGTCGACCATCGTCCCGAAGATCGGATCGATCCCGCAATAATCGGATATGTCATATCCGAAGTCGGCCATAGGCGAGGGAAAGATGGGTGAAATCCAGATCGCGTCCACACCGAGTTCTGCGAGATAGTCGAGGCGGTCAAGAATGCCTCGGAGATCGCCGATCCCGTCGCCGTTGGAGTCCTGAAAAGATCTTGGATAGACCTCGTAGATAACTGCTCGCTTCCACCATTCCAAATCCTGCATCAGACGTATTAGCTCCTGCAGCTGATCTGCGACGAGGAAAGACCTTTTGCGTGATCAACGATCTCTGGTACAAGAATGCGGTTGTCTATTGCCTTTCCGTCGCCACCTACATGGATGCAAACGGCGATGGAATCGGTGACTTCAAGGGCTTGGTGCGCCGGCTCGATTTTCTGCAGGGCATGGGGATCACGGCTGTCTGGCTGATGCCGTTCCAGCCTTCGCCGTGCCGCGACGACGGGTACGACATTGCAGACTACTACAACGTTGACCCGCGGTACGGAACGCTGGGGGACTTTGTCGAGTTCACGCACGGGTGCCAGCAGCGCGGCATCCGTGTGTTGATCGATCTGGTAGTCAATCACACGTCCAACGAGCACCCGTGGTTTCGCGAAGCCTGTCTCGACTCCAAGTCGCAATACAGGGACTGGTACGTCTGGTCTGCGAAGAAGCCAAAGGAGGCCAATTCCGGAATGGTGTTTCCCGGGGTGCAGAAGTCGACTTGGACATGGGAGAAGAATGCGCGCGCTTACTATTTTCACCGCTTTTACGACTTCCAGCCGGACCTGAATACAGCGCATCCGGAGGTGCAGGCGGAAATCCTGAAGATCATGGGATTCTGGCTGCAACTGGGAGTGGATGGGTTTCGCATGGACGCGGTCCCATTCGTCATCGCGAAGAAGGGAGCGGATCAAGCGAGATCGATCGAAAACTACGATATGTTGCGATCGTTTTCCGAGTTCCTTACCTGGCGAAAAAGCGGTGCGATCATCCTGGGAGAGGCGAACATTAAACCGAATAACGATTTGGAATACTTCGGTAAATTTGGCGAGCGGCTGCAGATGATGTTCAACTTCGACGTGAACCAGCACCTGTTTTATGCGATGGCGAACGGCGACACCGGCCCGCTAAAGAAAGCACTCGAGGACACGAAGCGTCGCCCCGCGACGGCGCAATGGGGACAGTTTCTCAGGAATCATGACGAACTGGATCTTGGACGGCTAACAGACAATCAACGGGAGACGGTATTCGCCGAGTTTGGCCCTGAAAAATCGATGCAGTTGTACGGACGCGGAATCAGGCGTCGGCTCGCTCCCATGCTGCATGGGGATCGTCGACGACTGGAACTCGCCTATAGCCTGATGATGACTTTGCCGGGAACACCTGTTCTACGGTATGGGGATGAGATCGGAATGGGGGACGACCTACGCTTGACGGAGCGCAATTGTGCTCGCACCCCAATGCAGTGGTCGACTGAGCCGAACGCAGGTTTTACGACCCACGCGAATCCGATTATGCCGGTGATCGCCGATGGCGCCTACGGTTTTCGACAGGTCAATGTCGCCGCGCAACGCAGGAACCCTGATTCGTTTCTCAACTGGATGGAACGCATCATCCGTATGCGCAAAGAGATTCCAGAAATCGGATGGGGAGACTTCTCCTTTTTGCCGCTCCGCACCCCGGGTGTCCTCGCCATGGAATACAAATGGCGCAATAACTCCGTGCTGTTCCTTCATAATCTGATGCCCGAACCAAGCCAGATTCGCTTTCGCCTGAGGGCCAAGCGGGCGGGCGAAGCGGACCAGTTGATTAATTTGCTCTCCGAGGAGCATAGTGGCGCAGACGAAAATGGGCGGCACTCCATTGTGCTTGAACCTTATGGATACCGGTGGTTTCGAGTCGGCGGATTGGATTATCTCCTTCGGCGCTCCGAAGTATAGGACCTAGCTGGAGAACGTTCGTCGCTTAGCAAAAGATCGGGAGCAGTAGACCGTGCAGCCTGCAGGGAAATCCCTTCAAATTCAGCCGCCGAACAGACACTGACGGCAGAGCTACGCAGGTCGCACCCGGATCGTCTGCCGAATCTTCGCCTCGAACACACCCCGAAATGCCCAAAAAACGAGTAAAGTCCGGTTGGGAGGTGACTTACCCGGGACTGGACGATTCGGCCGCTGCACGCACCAAGCGCGTTCTGGCCGGCAATGCGATATTCGGCGGAATCGAGACTATCAACCTCAAGGTTCCGATCATGGAAAACACCGCGAAAATCATTTCTGCGATATATGACAGATATTGTCATGTATGCTTCGTATTCTTGGTTCTATGCCCAAATCTGGGCGGAGGAATAAACATGACAAACGCAGTGGCTGAAGTCAGCGTTTTGACGGCAAGCGATCTTTTGCAGAAGTGGCAGGGACACCGGCGTCTTACCCGCAGGGTGATCGAGGCGTTCCCAGAGGACAAGCTGTTCGAGTTTTCGGTGGGCGGCATGCGGCCATTCGCGGTCCTGGCATGGGAGTTCATCCGTATGGCTGTGCCCATTGCCGAGGGCGTCGCTACGGGCGAATGGAAGGAGTTTGATTTCAAAGGACCCACAGTAACTACTAAGAGTGAGTTGCTGCGCATATGGGATGAACACACCGAGCGCCTTGACGAAGTATTTGCCCAGATTCCACCGCACCGCTTCAGCGAGGTCGACAAGGCCTTCGGGCAATGGGAAGGCCGGGGCATCGACACGATCCAGTACGCCATCGACAATGAGATCCACCATCGCGGCCAGGGTTATGTCTACCTAAGAGCATTGGGCATTGAGCCACCCCCGTTCTGGGAACGGTGACAGTCGCGCAGATGGAAGTGGAATTGGCCATCACCGCGACTCGTTCATAGTATTGGAAGCAATTAGTAGGCGAGGTGGCAAGGGCTCCGTCGCTCAGGCGGTATGAGATCGTGTTTTGTTGCCTGGCCTGTGAAACTGGAGAATTCACGGTAGAACATCTTTGCCCAAATGGCGCTGTTTACCTGGAGGCAGAACCATCTTTCACCCTGAAATGGGGCCTTTAGCACCCATCATTGATCGGCGATTCCGGACTCGAGCCATCGACGGAAGAGATCGACTCTCACTTTCGGCCACGCTTCGCCGCAGCGCATGGTGCCATTCTCAAGTCCCTTGAGGAGGATCTCCTTTGTATCGATCAGAGTTCACTTCGACGGTTGAATGAAAAAACGTACGGATCCCTGCTCTGCCCGACAGTTCGTTCCAGCGCGAGTGTTAGTGTAGCGCAATTATCGAATTAGTTCGATAACCGCAGTCGGGGGGGGAAGTGAGAAGCGTTTTCCACTTCCCCATACCCGGTTTCAACTTCTGTTAACGAAGCCGCGGCGTTGGTGGCGGGTAGATTAACGACGAGTGCGGTCTAAGAGTGTTGTAGTAGTGGACTCGCCAACATCGGCCAATGGGCGCAAAGACACTTTGCATCGAGCCTGGATCTCCGTGGGGATAATGGCTATTGCGAGAGTTTCAACAGCAAGCTCCGAGACGAGTCCTGTTGCGGAAACGGCGCAACTCCGAGAGCGTCCTGCGGGCAGAATCAGACTCATCGTTCCTCGGTCGGCGACAGAGATGGTGTTGATGCCGGAGCTCCCCGCCTTCACTCGGAAATATGGAGATCGTGCTCGAAGTTATTTCTTCCAATGATCCAGCCGGTACTAACGGGCGTGTGAGGAAGGTTTGGCCCAACTGTTCATCTAGGACTTAGTGGACTGTTAGGTGGACTTGCATATGTGCCGCGCAAAGGATACTCCACATGATAGGATTTGCGCGAATTCTTTCCATGAAGAAATGAGGGAACCGGATGGGCGTGGAAAACAGGCTCAGCAGAAGAGACTTGCTCAGGTCAGTGGTCGCGGTGGTTGCGGGCGTCGCGTGCGAACATTCGCTACGCGGCGAGGACCACGGTGGCCTTGCGGAGGCGAAGGACGAAGGCTGGGCGCTGGAGAATGAGCTGATCCAACGCGAAGTGGGGTTCCGCCCGGGGGGGGTCTTTATACGAAACAGATCTCGAGCAGGGCGACAAGGACTGACCTTTTAGATCCTGGGAGAGATATCGCGAGGGCGCGGCCAGAGTTTTCGTTCAACTGTGACGGAAAACTGTGCAACAGCAACGGCGGAGACTTCGAACTCGTGGGCGTAAGCGACACAGGAACGAGCCGCGGCAAATCCCTTTCTGTGCGGATGAAGCACAAGAACATAGCGCTGGAGGTGACAGCGCTCTACTCGATTTACACAGGACATGGGGCATGCCGCAAGTGCCTGGTGCTGAAGAATACGGGGGACGCTCCGCTCAGGATCACGCATTTAATAATTGAGACGCTGGAGCTGGCCCTCGGGCCTGAGAACGAGATGACCCTTTGGGCGCAATATGGCGCGGTTCCGCGGGAGATCTTCTATACGGGGCGCTCCGAAGATGCCGGCGTGATGGTGATGAACATGCGAACCGGGGAAGGCGTAGCCATCCTTAACGAGGTTCCAGGGTATATGAAGCGCACCGAAGTGGCAGGCTGGGATGCGGCGAACAGCATCCGGGTGAGCGTCATGTATGACACGGATGTGATGCCCTTTGAGCGGAGGCTTGGACCCGGCGAAGTGTTCACGACGGCCAGTGCGTCCCTTCTGCCGTTCAGGCGGAATGATGGGTTTAACGATTCGCGATGGCGAGTGCCGAGTTATTCGGCTGAAGTGCTGGAGCGGCGCATCGACAAGCAGGGTCCACCCTGGATCTACAACACGTGGGAGCCGTTCGAGCGCGGTATCAACGAAGAGATTTCGATGGAGTTGATCGAGGCGGCCGGTGCGATGGGGATGGACATCTTCACCATCGACGATGGATGGCAGGAGGAGTACGGGGACAACGCGGTGAATCTGACGGCGTTTCCGGGCGGGCTTGATTCGATTTTGAAGGTGGTAGAAGCGGAGGGCATGCGGCTGGGGCTGTGGATTCCACCAGCGGCAATTGGGATGGCGACGGAGGGTTACAAGGCGCACCCGGACTGGGCGGCTCTGGACCTGGAAGGTAATACGAAGACAACTTGGACGATGGCAGGGCAGAAGGCGGTGATGTGCATGGCCTCCCCGTTCAGGCACGCGGCCGCGGCGCGAATCAATGACGCGATTGAACGTTTCAGGCTGGCTTACGCGAAGCTGGACCTGACGACGATCTTCAATGCGTACGGCGAGTCTCCGGGATGCTGGGCGAAGGGACATGACCATGGGGACTGGGCCGAGTCGCTGAACAGGATTTACGAGGGCATCAAGGAAATGACAGCGGAGGTCTATGCGAAGCATCCCGAGGTGCTGCTGGATCTGACGTTCGAGCTTTGGGGGCAGAAACACATCATCGATGCGGGACTGCTGGCAGCGGGCGATCTGGACTGGATGAGCAACGTGGACGACACGAAGCCGGATTCGGCGGGACCGCTGCAGGTGAGGCAGTTGCTTTACGCGCGCGCGGGATCGATGCCGGTGGAGGCGATGCTGATTGGGAACCTGCATGCGGAGTTGCCGACGATCCAAGAGAGCTTTGCGACGACGATCGGGTCTGCGCCGCTGCTTCTCGGAGATTTGCGCAAGCTGACCGCGGCGGATCGCGCGTGGTATCGCGAGAAGATTGGCTGGTTCAAGCAGCTAAGACGACGCGTGAAGCTGAGCGAGAGCTTTTTTCCGCTGGGAAGCTGGAGACAGACATCGCCGATGGCTTGGGACGGGTTTGCACGGTTGGCAAAGAGCGGCGATGGCGTAGTAGTGCTTTTTCGAAACAAGTCGGGTGCGGGGGAAGCACGCGTGGAGTTGCCGCTTATTCCGGAGGGGCGGTACCGCGTACGATCTGTGATGACGGGAAACGATCTTGGGACACTTGATCGGACGGAATGGAAGAGGGGTGTCCGGATCGCGTTTCCGGGACAGGTCGAGGTGATGGAGTTGCAAAGGGTGTAGCGGGTCTGCGATTGACCGCATGCTCGCGCGGGCGACCTCGCGACGTTGGGGAGAACGTGGGAGACTAGCCTTGGCGCTCCGGACGAGTTCGATTCGGCGAGTTGGTAAACATCGGCGTCCCTTTGACCTTTGCAGATGCATTACGTCTACTCATTCTACGTCCTTCCCCGCGCCGGCCTTGCGGTCACTCGACTTACTTCTCAAACGAGCCAAGATTACCGCCCTGTTGCACAGGAAGAAGACGGGTCCAGCCAACAGAACGAAACTCACTCTGGGAACGAAAAGGGGGACCAGTTCATTGGGGAACCGCACGGTGCGTGGAGTGGAGTATGGCGCAATGAAATTCAGAACGGTCATTCATCGAGGGACATGTACGCCTACATTCTTTCCTGCAAGCCACGCAGCCCATCCCAAACACAATGACAACACCAGGCCAGGGATGGTCGCCGGAGGGGCAAATAATCTGTAGTTGAACGCCAACCCCACGAGTTGTACCGCACAGAAAACCCAACCAATTAGGCCTAGAGTTTCAGGAGCATTCTTCGCGACGTTGCCAAGGTGCCAGGCCAGATACGAGGAAAAGAACAATTGAATTCCCAGAGAAACACTGAACCCACGGAGGAATCCGCCGTAACTCAGACTTGCGCCCTGTTCGGTAAAATGGACTTCTTGCATCGCCCGGAAAACGGCCTGACCTTCCGCAGAAGATGGCAAGAAAGTTAGAGATCCATACAAATGCCCGATTCCAAAGAGAGAGAATAAAACCGCAGCGATTCGATACAACAAAGTTGCACTCATATTTCCTTTCCGCACCTTTCAAATAGCGACTTTTGGTCAGTGAGCTGGAGGCTCCACGCCAAATCTCCTGGTTGAGACCAAGTTGTTGCAAGGCTTCTGATCACCTTCTTTAGTAAGTGGCGACCGAGACCCGAAGCACTTCCGGCTCTGCATTGAACCTTAGTCCCCAGTCCGTTTGATCGCCGTTCAGGATCCGGTTGGATACGAACACACCTCGCTGGTACGTGCCTTCTTCCACGCGAAGAAATTGCCGATGCTGCCATCTGCCATCGATGAGTGCCGAAGGGGTCTGTCCAGTTCCGTTGACAATATGTTGCGACTTTTGCTGTTCCGCGGTTTCCGCCGGACGAAAGTCAACGCCACAATAGTATCCAACCACCAGAAACTGGTTCACATTCAGTTGAGCCACAAGTGCGCGGCCTATCGGCTCGGGATTTCCCTTAGGGGACCCGCCTCGACTTCCACCATAGGAAACAACCGCGTCCCATGTTCCGAAATGAAGCGTCTGCGTGGGCTGGTCTTCGATCTCTGCCACCGCCTGAAGCTTGCCCACGTAGTTGAGACGGGCAACGTCGCGCATCATCGGCCCAAGCAGCTTGTAGTTTTGCGCCGTTGGATCAAGGAACGCGTTCGGTGCATCGGGCACAGTTCTCTCCGGATGATTCGACAGCGTATAGTCCAGCCCAAATGGCGCATAGCCGATAGCCTGAAGTCCAAGCGCGGAGAAACTGAAACGGGCAGCATGGGACGTTCCTGCTGTTTCTGGAATAAACAATGCATTATCCGACCGGTGATAGAGTTCCAGCACCTTTAGATAGGTCGGCGCGTCCAACATGTAGATATCAGGTGCGAGAATGTCAATCGCAGGCGCTTCCGCTTTCCAAATAGGAATCACGTTATCCGTCGGCCCACCGCTCTCGTAACTTCCCGGCGCTCCCTTGAACGGATCGCGCAGCGCCGCATTGACGTAAAGCGGAAGCGGGTAGACAGCTTTGCCCGCAGCGGCAACCTGCTCTACGTAGCGGGCGACCGCCCAGGCGTGGAAGAACACGTCGGCATCAGGGCCAAAGGCTGTTTGCCAACTCGAGTTCGTCACCGAGACTCTGTTCATTGCCTTCAGGACCTTGGCGGGCACGGGTGAGTCAAAGAGTTTCTCCGCGGCCGCGGAGTAGTCGCGAAGTGTTCCCCATGTGCCTGCTTCGTTTTCGACCTGCACCATCAACACGGTTCGTTCGGGATCAACGGCCTTTAAATGCTGCATAAATGCGGTAAATGCTCGGATGTCCGCGTCGAGAGATGCCACAGAAAATGGTGAGGGAGAGTCAACAGATTCCCCGCTCTGATTGGTCACGTGGGAATAGCGCTGAGGGTCGAGTTTCATCCACTCCGGCATGTAGTGCTGGCTGCCGTTCTTCCACGTACCGAACCATAGCAGGACCAGACGGACATGATGCTCGCGGGCCTGGACAAGGATCATATCGATTTGCGAATAGTCGAACTTTCCTTGCTCCGGCTCGAATTGCTCCCAATAGATTGGGATTTCAAGCGTGTTTGCGTGCAGGTATTCAATTGCGGGCCACACTCGTGGGAGCGTTGACGGCCAGTCGCTCGAGTTGTTTGCTTGCGCTCCCAAGATAAGAAAAGGAGCGCCATCTACTATCAGCGCATAGCGGTCATCCTTCTGGACAACGTGCGGAATTTGCTGTTTGTGGACCTGTGCCTGCAGTGCAAACCCCAAACCTGAGACCCACGCGAGCACAACCAAACTACGCGCCTTAATTCCCATTCGATCCCCGTTTCTCACACACTTCGGAGCAGTCTTCCGTTCCGGACACACCCCCGGTCTTGGTTCGCTTCTTATTGAATTGATCCGAAATGCACATCCTCCGGAGCGGAAGGACTGTCAAGAAACTGTATCGTTGTGGCCGGTCCCAGATCTGCCGGCGGCGTCCACGAATGGAGGACCCAAACCACCTTCTTATCAGGCGTCATTTCCAGGGCCTGCATCGTTCCGATGCGTTCCGAAGCCGTCGTGTTCCACTCGTTGATCCAGCTATTCACAACAGTGTTGCCGTTCGGTAATCGCCAGGCCTGTTGAAGGTTGGCGAAGTGGTAGCCGCTCGCCTCCGACGGGTTGAATGTCCAGACCGAGTCTCCTCTGCGTGTCACCTCCCTCACCCCTTCCCGGTCGGTGATCAAAACATTTCCGTTCTCGAGCGGAGTCACGCCCCATGGCACGGTTGCTGGGAATGACCACAACTCATGACCGTCGGAATCGTATTCCACGACTTTGTTCAAGTCCATGTGAGCAACCATCAACGTTCCGTACTTGGTCAACCGCACGTGCCGGAACTGTCCATGCACGCTGATCGGTTGCTTGGCCTGAAGTTCGAACTCCTTCTCCACCGTGCCGGTGACACTGTTCACCACCCGCACGGTCGGGCGATCCCCATTCACGACGAAGAGAACATGGTCATTCCCGATAGGGACCCCCGTGTGAATTTCGTGACCAGCCGGCGCGTCATAGCTCCAGACCACTTTCTTCTCAGGACTAATCTCCGTAATCCCGAATTGATGCGCAAAGAGGATGTTGCCGTTTGAAAGCATCACTGCATCGCTGATCTCGCCTTTGCCTGAGGGGTCGTCGTAGCGCCAAGTAACTTTGCCTTGACGAATGATGAGAATCCGGCGGCCATGGGACTCCCCTGCATACATGAAGTCATGATGCGCCAAGTCATCCCTGGGCGGTTGTGCATTCATGGCGGGAGTATTCTGAGCGTGGCAAGGCAGTTGAGTACACACGCTTCCACTGACACATAGTACTAAGCTGACAAATAATGATCGAAACATTTTGATTTCCTGACTCGGAAGGATCGTATCATTCCGGTAGGCCTGCAGACATCTCTCTCGAATCGATCTTGCCCAACGACAACATCAACTCGGCGCGGTCAACCTGGTCAACTACCTCAGCGCGAAGATGGACTCCCACGGACTCGATATTCCCGAGAACCTGTTCCGGCGATCGCCAAAGTCACGTCTCCTCGCCTAAGCACGCTAGTCAGCACTATGCGAGGTGATTGAGCGAAATCGTCGTGTCGACCTTAGTCGCTCTGCCTTGCCTTTTGGCCCCGGCACACTCACTGCACACCCGTTGGAGCGCAACATCGCAAGACTCGCGGCCAGATAGCTCGAAGTGGCTCATGCCGGAGCAGCATAGCGGAGCTCAGAAAGGCCCGGTACATTGAGCGACGAAGCGATGAAGCACTGCGATAAGGGAGGGAATGCGGTGAAAGCCGTTCTATATACTCCGCACCGCAACGGTTGCCTTTCCTGCTCAAGGAACGCGCTATTCCAGGAAGAACCGAGGGCCTCTATGAAAGCCATCTCTTGTGAGGATTCTGACGCCTTGTGGGCGCATGCAAATTCAGCCTTCAACTAACTCGGCTTGTTAGTCAGCCGCAGTGCGAGCTGCATTTTGCCCGAAGGCCCCGGAACGATGCAATCTTCGCGGCCTGTGTGCCGGCAAGCAACTGTCTAATTCCGAAATTCCGGTTGGTTTGTTTGCCAACCCTTCCTTTCCCAAAAATGGTGCAACTTCCGAATTCCGGGTGATGCTACCGCCGAGCGTGAAGACGGGGACACTGAATTGCGGGGCCGCATCAGTTTGCGATGAGTTCTTTGATCTTTCCAAGCAAATCGCTCGGATGGACAGGTTTCGCCAGTATCTCGAAATGATGGCCCTCTGAAGTCGCCGTCGCAAGTAGCGAACTGGTTGCAGTCTGCCCAGAGGAAAGCAGCATCTTGCAATCAGGGCAAAGCTTCTTCATCTGGATTGCAAGCTCGATTCCGTTCATGTTCGGCATGATCACGTCGCTTAGCAAAAGATCGGGAGCAGTAGACCGTGCAGCCTGCAGGGCGTCAAGAGGGTCAACAAATGACCGAGCATAGAATCCGCTACCAGTCAGGATCAGGGCAAGGGTGGAGGCGATCAACTTCTCGTCATCAACAACGTAGATGAGCAACCCATGGCCTTGACTAGACATTTGTCCGCCGTCCAAATGACTATGATGCACTTGTGCGGTCAAGAACCCGCCATATCTTTTCAACCAGAGCGATGGGATGAACCGGCTTGCCCATCAGCTCAAAGTTGTGACCGTCGCCGCGCGCTTTAGCTAAAAGGTCAAGCGTGGCGGATTGCCCGGACAATAGCAAAACCTTGCAATCCGGGCAGAGTTGTTTCATGTGAATCGCCAGCTCAATGCCGCTCATAGTCGGCATCACGACGTCCGTAAGCAGAAGATCGGGAGATACCTCCTGCGCCGCTCGCAAGGCGTCAAGCGGTTCGACGAATGACCGGGCGTCAAAACCTTGTCGCGCGAGAATCATTTCGAGCGAAGTACAGATGACGGGTTCGTCGTCAACGATGAACGCTTTGTACTGATTCGCGCCAGACACGGTGCCCTGCGCCTCGTCGAATTAGGGTTTCTGTGAGGCGATTATACGAGAAATCCCTTCAAATTCAGCCGCCGAACAGACACTGACGGCAGAGCTACGCAGGTCGCACCCGGATCGTCTGCCGAATCTTCGCCTCGCTGATGTGGTGTGCCAGCGCCGATGCCCACTTATGTCTCGTTAACGGTCCGCAGCGCTTTTCGTCCTTCACGAGTGCAGTAAAACCAGTATCTTGGCAGGGTTTCAAAAGTGGGGTTCACGGGCGTGATGAAGGGGACCTCTGTATGAACCAGACATGCCCCAATCAGCCCCCTTGACATCGCGGTTAGGATGTTGTGCCGCGTCATCTCAAGGAAATGTAAGCTCGGTGAGCCCTCAGTTCCACTTGATAGCTTTTGGATTAACCATTCATAAGGCATCGGTTCCTCACGAACCGCTTGCAGCATCCTTAGGTCGAACTCATTAATCTTTTGCTCCATTTGGTGTCGTCCAGGAACCGATCGAGTAGATCCAGGTCAAATGGCGTAGTGCCGTGGTCACCACTGGGTACGTTCGGTGCAAGCCAAAATCGCGAACTGCGGAGTGCTTTTGAATTTATCGCATTGTTGTTTGCGTTGGGAACACTAGTCAAGCAAACCAAGATGACGATGCATTCATTTTCGGGATCGTTACTGGTGTTCATGGTGTCGATCCTCGAAACCAAAGCCAAGGATTTGCATTTGAAAAAGTCGCGGTCAGTCGCGCGATCCCGGTTCACCAAGTAGCGCATCTTGCTTCCCGCAGTCTCTGCCAAGCGGCGCAGCCCGCGTTCAGAGAACGAATTGTTTGAATGCTAAGTCGAGGAGGAGCACGAGGGTGTTACAAAGGCTGAACTCAGCTGTGCGCTGATTCAGAGAACTACCCACGGAGGCTCCTCGAGACACTATGTACTACATCGGACTTGATGTTCACAAGAAGACGATCAGCTATTGCGTGAAGGACGCAGCCGGCAAGATCCAGAGTGAAGGCAAGATCGGATCGACGCGGCGTGAACTTGACGCGTGGATCAAAACCCTTCCCCAACCCCGGATGATCGCCATGGAAGCGACGATCTTCACCGGCTGGATCTACGATCACCTGCTTCCGCATGCCGAGAAGGTGAAGGTAGCGCATCCTCTGATGCTGCGAGCCATTGCCGCAGCGAAGCGGAAGAACGACAAGATCGATGCCAGCAAGATCGCCGACTGTCTTCGTTGCGATTTCCTTCCGGAGTGCTACATGACATCGACCGAGATCCGCGACCGGCGGCGTACGTTGCGCTATCGCGGACTTCTGGTGAAGCAGATGGTTCAGATGAAGAACCGGATCTCGGGCCTGTTGATGGAGACCGGTGTGAGCTACAACAAGCAGCGATTGCACAAGGTGGGGTACTTCACCGAGCTGATGGCGGGCAACGAAGAGATCGACTGTGTCAGGCCGCTGTTGAAGCTGAGCCGGGAGACGATTAATCGATCGCAGAAGCTGGACTATGCACTGGTCAGCTCACTGGAGCGCGATCCGCTACTGGCCGAGCGGCTGAAGCGTTTGCGAACGGTTCCCGGAGTGGGTCCGATTACGGCGCTGACCTGGGTTCTGGAGATCGGCGATGTGGCACGCTTCCAATCGATCAAGAACGCCATCAGCTATTGCGGACTGTGCGGAGCCGAGAAGCGTTCAGCCGACAAGGTCGTGCGCACGCCGATTTCCAAGCAGCGCAACAAACATATCCAGCAGGTGCTGGTGGAAGCGGCGAAGCTGGCACCGAGATACAGCCATGAACTGAGCTTGATTCACGAAAAGGAAAAGCAGCGGGGCGATCGCAACCGTGCCACGCTGGCTGTAGCCAGGAAGATGGTGGCCTGGATGGTTGCGGTCGAACGCAGAAAACAGGATTTCGTGCCTGCCGAGGAACGCGGAGGTACGGTGGCGGCCTAAAAACCTGCCCATGAATGAAAAACACCAGGATTTTTCCGATGCGCAGACTGCCAGGCCCCGCAGAGTCGGCCACTGTGCGAAGGAGTGAAAACTCCGGAGGCTCCCGTTGAATTGTTTCGGGGCTGGCAGAGAACACAAACTCAATCTTCTGTGCGGACTCTTCGGAGTCCTAGACAGCAAATGGATGTGTGGTTCTGCTTGATGCAGGAATCATCGGCCGAGAGGCACTGTTGCGTAGAGGCAGATCCTGATCAGACCAATTGCGCGCCCTCCGGTGCGCGCCCAGGGATTCTGTGCTTTTCTCTTGACTTTGACTTACATAGAGGTGGTCGATCCGGAAGTGACCTGTTTTGGGGCAACTTCCGGATCGCGGGCGACCACCCGGAGCGTGCGATTACCGACTGAAACGTTTTGGTGAGCGCATCTAGTTTTACCGCGAAGGAAGTTCTCCGCCCTGCAAGTGGCGCGTTTTATCATTGCTCATCGTTCGTCAGGAGTCCACATGAGCCCAGCGTGGATGATGTACCTGTTGCGTGCCGCGTTCGTTGCGGGCACCCTACTGCAAGTTGTGGCTTTACGTCGTGAGGCCTGGTCACAGCAGGCTCCGCAATCGATGCGTTCGAAAGTCGAATCGGGCCTCAGCCTTCGCGTCAGAATTGATGGGAGGCCATTCGAACACTGGACTATTCAAGACCGAATGCAGTTTTACGGTGTACCCGGCGTCCAGATAGCCGTTATCGACCGAGGCAAGCTTGCCTGGATTGGAAGCTATGGCGTGACCCGGGCGAGCGGCCATCGGCAGGTTGATGACAAGACTCTTTTCGAGGCTGCATCTGTCAGTAAGGTGGTGACAGCGCTGGCCGTTCTGCGTCTGGTCGACCAGGACACCCTCGATCTCGACGCGCCTGTCCGCCCGCTCCTCAAGAGCTGGCAGCTATCGGATCCATCCAACTCCGTCACGATCCGTCGGCTGCTGAGCCACAGTGCCGCGATCAATTTTCCCGCTGGAGAGACGGCGCTGCGGCCCTCACAGCCTATCCCCACAAACATTGATCGGTTAGCTGGACGCGCTCCTGCTCTGAATCAGCCTGTCGTCATCGACGGAAATCCGGGATCGGGATTCCGCTACTCGAACGGCGGTTATTTGATCCTGGGTCAGCTCGTCGCTGACATAACCGGCGTTCTTTTTTGGCAAGCCGCCGAGAACCTCGTCACCAAGCCTTTAAACATGAGCCGGAGCACCTTCGGCACCATGCTTCCTGCCAACGTCGATGCAGATCTTGCCTACGGACACGGAAGCGACGGCACCGAGGAACCAGAGGGTTGGCGCGTTGTAGGTACCGCTGAAGGAGGCCTTTGGACAACCGCGCAAGACCTAGCAAGAGCTGTTCTCGCTATCCAGCAATCGGCAAACAAAACCAACGGCTTCCTTTCAAATCGCCTTGCGCAACAGATGCTCAAACGTCAGAACGAGCGATGGGGGCTCGGTGTCGAGATTGGTGGGGCGGGATCCGCTTTATGGTTTCAGCATGAGGGCTCCACACCCGGTTACAAAGCCAGGCTGTTTGCATACGCGACGAGAGGACAAGGGGTCGTGATTCTTACCAACGGGGACCGAGGGGGGCAGCTCACCGAAGAACTTCTGTACGGCGTGGCGGCCGCATATCATTGGCCCGACTTTCAGGTTGTTACGCAGCGGATAATACCTGTCGACGCAGCTGCGCTTCAGATATACGCCGGACAGTATCAGATGGCGCCAGGGGCCTTTGTTACGGTGACAGCGAATAACGGCAGGCTCTTCGCGGCGGTTCGCGACAGAGCGAAGACCGAGCTTCTACCGGATTCGCCTGACCATTTTTTTATGCTCGATGGCCCGCAAGTCCTTTTCGTGCGTTCACCGCAAGGCTCCGTCACCGAACTTGTCTTCGATGGCAGCTTCCATGCGAAGAAGCTTGAGCAAGGGAAGTAAGAGCAATTCTCGATTGGCGCTATCACCAATTAGTTCCGTGCTAAACGCGAATGGATTTTCGGGTTCCGGCCGGATGGTAGCAAACCGGAAGTGACCTGATTTTGGTGCTATTTCCCTTAGCCGGCCTACCGGGAGCTTCAGATAAATCGATCTCGCAGTGCGAAGAAGATTGTCAATTCGGGAATCAAGCCGTGTGAGCAATTGAACAATCGATCGGAGCGAGTCAGAGCCGTTTGAGGCCGCGGAGCAAGTTTCAACATAACCCCTAGACGGCATTAGCTTAGATCAATGGGCGGACGAGATGCGCCAATTGCCGGCGACAGTAGAATAGAACGCGATCAGGGGGCCGCGTTGATAGTGGTGTCGGCGTGCGCGAGTACGAGAGCCGACTTTGCCGCGGACTGCTCATAGTACTGGACAAAGCGTTGCGGTTCGGCCGCCTTATACGAGGCGAGGTTGTGAGCCCAGCGAAAGCCGACCGGCTGGTAAAGAAGCTCGACAGATAGATGGAAGGGGCCGACGGTACCGTTGGTGGGGATGGCGTATTGCGTGGTGCTCGAACCGGCGGTGAAGGCGGGGTCGGCGGCGGCTTCGCCGCGGACGGCAATGTCGGGTGAGGCGGTCTGCTTGTCGAAGCCGGCTGGGAGGATGCGATTGTCCTTGAGATATTGGGTGGCAGAGATGAGGCCTGTGGTAACGCTGCCCTGGCTGTCGCCGAGGATGGGCTCAAAGATCTCGACCTGATCGGGCTGGGTGATGCGGGAGTAGTGCGGCGAGAAACGCGTCGGATTGGTGTCGTTGGCGTTGCCGGCGATGGAGCCGTCGGCGTTGAGCTTGCCTGAATCGAAGACGACGCGGCCATCAGCGGCAGCGAGGACGACGTGCAGCCACGCGCGGCGCGAGGGATAGGCAGTGGGAAGCTTGTGGCCGGTGAGATTTTCAACGCGTACCGGAAAGGAGAGTACGCCGCCGGCAACTTGCGCTGGGCCGACCGTGATGCGCGCGGATCGCGACTGGAGGAACGAGGTGGTGTGGGCTTCGGCGGCCGCAAGGTCAGAAGGCTGTGCGACGACGGCGAGGTCATCACGATGTGAGCTGAGCATGCTCTCCATGAGGAAGTTGGCACCGACGAAGGTGTGGAATCGGACGTCTTCGCGCGGCTTGCCCATGAGGGATGCAACGGCGACGGGCTGGTCGACCGGGGGCATGTGGCACTGTTGGCAGGTGCTCTTATCTCGGTAGTCGCTGTGCAGCCACTCGAGGTAGGGCATCTGCTCGGGAAAACGGCCGATTGGTTTGCCGCCAGGGCCGAGGGTAGTGGTGTAAAGCGTGTGGCAACTACCGCAGAGTGCCGAGTCATGAATATGAGCGGCCTGCACGAGGCTGTAGCCGGCCGCCATCACGTGCACCTTGGTGATGTTATCGGAATCCGGAGTGTATGGGCCGTAGAGTGGTCGCGGATTGGTTCCGGGTGCGGCTACGATGAAGTTGCCGCTATACGATGCGGGCGTGCCTAGGCCAGTCGCTTCAATTTGATGGCACACTGTGCAGGAGACGCCATCGGCGGCGGCAGAGTCTTGCGGGTGATCGCTGCGGAGCGGCAATCGAGAGAATAATTCGGTTTTGTGGTTCTGGTCCTGATCGACGAGAGACTGCAACGGCATGTGACAGCGAGCGCATTCGTTCTGGATGACTCCGCTCGATTCGGGGTGGTCGAGGGTCTCGCGGCGCACACTGCCCAGCCAATAGGGATCGCGGGCGGAATTGGCCATGATGCTCGCGCTCCACTGGAGGCCGATGGACACGTCTTCGCCATTGGGAGTCTTGAGCTTGTTGTGGCAGTTGGCGCAGCGTTCGGCAGTGCGAAAGTCGTCGGCAGGGATATGCGATGCGGGAGTCTGCGCGAGAGAGGTATCTGGGAATGCGAGGCAGGCCAAAACAACGACGGGAGCAACGGCGAACAGCGGTAACCGGCATGTCATTTCCCATCTCCCTTAGTATTTTCGGCAAGCCCAGTCTTTCAATAACCACCACAGCCGAAACCGCCACCTCTCGAAATTGGAGTGGCGGGCCGAGAATGTTTCATTGTTGATCGCCGACCGGCGAGCATTCCTGAATGAATCGTTAACAGGATAGTCGGTCAGTTGGCGCAAGTTTGGAAAGAAATCTGTTTTAAGATTCAGGTTCCGGTTGGGTGGTGGGCAAACAGACCCTTACCAGAAACGGCGCGAATTCTGGTGACGGTGACACCTCTATCTCTTGAGGACGGATCGGGGAATTGCGGCATCTTCGAACGCTTGATTTGGGGCACAACCGATTAACCGATTTGCCGGTTGAACTTGGCAAACTCAAAGAGATTAATGATTTCCTCTATCTGCATGACAATCGACTTGAATCTTTGCCGCGATCTCTGGAACGACTGCAGGAGCTAAGATACCTGAACATTAGTCAAAATCGCTTCTCGGCATTCCCTGAACCGATTTGCCACATATCCCGCCTAGTTGAGTTGCGCGCGACAGATAATCAATTCAGTGATTTGCCCAGTTCAATTGCTAGGCTGTCGCGACTTCGCGAACTCCATCTTAGAAACAATCGGCTTCGAACTCTGCCGTCTGCTATCGCGGAATTGTCAGAGCTGCGTCTTCTCGATCTGCGCGCGAATCCGATCCAAACGCTACCGGAATCAATCCTGGAGATGCCCAAACTTGAGAAGATTGATCTAAGGTGGGTCAACACGCTGCAGGCCATGCCGTGGCTTGATAGGTTGGAGGATCGTGGCTGTCTTATATACAGATAGCGCCGGCTCAGTGGCCTCTATGAGGCGGAGAACCAGGCTGGTTCATCAGTGCGAGGCGCGTCCTCCGTTCTCGAGATATGAGAGCACCGAGGAAATTCTGAAGCACAGCCGATCTTTCACCTCATGCCCGAACTCGCCGAACTGCAACCTGTCTCGCCAATTCCAGTAATGGCAGAACCAGTGGGCGAGCATCGCAGTGTGGATATCCTTTCGATCGAAGTCCACGCCCGCCGAATGCTCGTAGGTCTTTAAAACGCCCTCGATTCGTTCTTCCAGCCTGTCCAACCCCGACCACATGAGCAACGTGGAGCAGGTATTTGCGACATCTACGCAAGCGGGATCCCAGGCCATTGCCTCGAAGTCTAAAACTCCGGTGAGGTGCATCTCTCGATCGTGACGCTGAAAGAGCACATTTCGTGGGGTCCAGTCACCGTGAACGATCTGTCTGGGCAAACGCTCTAAGCTATCCAGGCGGGGAAGCAGCCAAGCCGCTGCATTCGGCAGAATGTGCTTTTCGCGTGGGTCAGACGTAAAGGCGACGAACGCCTCAGCAGTGAGCCTGTCAATAGTTTGTCGCGTCCTTACGCAAATGCCATCAGGAACGTCCAACGACTCTGACTTTGGAAATGCACGCACAATACTGTGGAACCGCGCCAAACCCTCGGTCAGCGCTGGATAAACGGAAGCGTCGCCGACCTCAGGATGGAAGCCGGGGAGATGGCGTGTCAGGCACCAAACATAACCGGCATCATCCACGAGAACATCTCCGGCCTCACTGGCTACGATTTCAGGAATCGATAAGGGGATGCTTTCGGTTTTTAGATATTGATTCAGTTGAGTCAGCAGTTTGGCTTGGCGAGACAATTCCGCGATTCTGACGCGTTCCGCCTGCGCGAGCCAGTAAAACTTCCCTACGCGCCAGGTGGCACGGCTTACACCGAGAGAAGCGCGAATTGTCGGTTCCTTGATTCGCCAATGTCTGGAAAGCACATCGCCTACCAGATTTTCCTGGGAAGGGGCGAGATGGGTCATATAGGCGATTCTACGCAGTCAGGTCCAGCTCATTGGTCAGCAGAGTCGAGTGCGGCAATGGGCAAGCCGCTCCCACTCCGGTGCGAAAAATCGACAGGTCCGGAAGAGCGCGGACTGCAATTGACGACTCAGGCCAAACCACTCACTAACCTGGGCCGACAGCTTGCTCCACGCACGCCATCGCCGAAATGCGTCCGCAGCGTCCAACCAAGCCCTAAAGACTCTTTCAGCGGCATCACACCAACAGCCTGATCGTAAATAGATATTGAATTCGTCCATCCGCGATAAGCACCAGCGGCACCAAAAACTACCCCCAGACGCATTTGTCATCTCTGTCTCTCTGGTTATTCCTCCCAAGTTTAGTAAGAGCGACATCGTAGGGATCCAGTACTCGAATTCGCAGATTCGTGTAGCTACCGGCAAAGATTTCGGTTAACCTACCGTCGTAGTTTTCCGGAAAGAATGCGACCGTTACGGGATCAATATAAAGTTTGTACTTGAAGCCAGATTGAACAGCCGCGACCCGATCCCCATCCCAACGACCGAAGGATAGTCTCCTTCCTTCATCCAGTACATCGATTTATCCCACTTGCTCACTACCCGAGAGCTTCTATATAGTCCGAATCCCAGAGAACGTTTACGTGAATAGATCGTCCGCTCTGCGGTCTGCCATTCGGGTAGCGAGGGTCGCCGGCAGCCGATCGGCGTTCGTCCACGCGGTCGCCATGAATCGAGCAGTATGGGCGAGCCGGGGCATGAAAGGAAATCGAAGATGAGAGCAGTGATCCTGGCAATCGCCATTGCGGCAGCCTCCTGGACAAGTTGGGCCGTGGTTCCTTCCGCGAAGGTTGAACAGGGCTTGCTCAAAGGCACAATCGAAGATGGACTGTCGATCTACCGTGGAGTTCCATTCGCGGCCCCGCCATTGGGAGATCTGCGCTGGCGCGCCCCGCAGCCTGCGCTTCCTTGGAAGAGCGTGCGGATCGCCGACAAGTTCGCACCGCAGTGCTTGCAGACCATCCGCGGGATCACAACGAGCGAGGACTGCCTCTATCTGAATGTCTGGACACCAGCCAAGTCAGCCAGTGCGCGCATCCCCGTTTTGGTATGGATCTATGGCGGCGGGTTCAGCGTGGGAGGAACTTCCGTTCCAACGTACAGCGGAGAAAAGCTGGCTAAAAAGGGAGTCGTAGTGGTCAGCATTGGCTACCGCCTGGGGCCACTTGGGTTCCTCGCGCATCCGGGGTTGAGTGCGGAATCCCCTCAGCACGTCTCGGGCAACTACGGCCTGCTCGATATGATCGCCGCATTGCAATGGATTCAGAAGAACATTGCCGCATTTGGCGGCGATCCGCACAAAGTCACCATCTTCGGCGAGTCGGCAGGAGGCATCGCCGTGAGCGAGTTGTGCGCTTCGCCACTAGCAAAAGGGCTGATTCAAGGAGCGATCTCGGAAAGTGGCGGATCCTTTGGTCATCCTCGGGCAGGAGGAGCGCCGGGCGAGAATATGCGGCCGCTCGCTATTGCCGAACGCGCCGGTGAGGATCTCGCCCTGAGCATCGGAGCCAAGTCGATCGGCGATCTTCGCAAACTCCCCGCGGAGAAGCTCATCGCCGCTGGACAGGCCAATCGCGGCGCAGGATGGCCGGTCGTCGACGGGTGGGTGATTCCTGACGATCAATACACGATCTACGAACAAAAGCAGTTCAACGATACGCCTATTCTGGTTGGCTACAACTCCGACGAAGGCGCAACCTTCGGGCCCCCGCGGACGCCGCAGGATTATATTGCCAGTGTGAAGGCGCGTTACGACCGCTTTGCCGACAGCCTGCTCAAAGCCTATCCGACGAATGAAACTACTGTGTCCAAGACCGCACGCGACCTTACCCGCGATGCGGCTTTTGGCTGGAGTACATGGACGTGGGCGCGGATGCAAGCGAATCTTGGAAAGTCCAAGGCCTTCTACTACTACTTCGATCAGCACCCGGATTATCCGGCCGACTCGCCGCAGGCAGGACACGGCTCGCCGCACGGCTCGGAGGTTGAGTACGTCTTCGGGCACCCGACCGGCGGTCCTGGGGGGAAGCCGAGCGCAACTGATTTCACCATCTCCGACGCGATGATGACTTACTGGACGAATTTCGCCAAGTACGGAGATCCGAACGGGAAAGGAATGCCCAGATGGCCAGCGTTCAACGATCAGCATCCCGAACTGATGTACTTCTCCGGGACCGCACACACCGGGCCTCTTCCCAACGAAGAGGGGCTCAAGGCACTGGATGCCTACTTCGCATGGCGCCGGTCGCCGGAAGGAGTGCGCGCCTCATCGGTTGAGGACGCCAAGCCCGCGTCGACGAATGTGTTGGGCGCCGCCTACCCGCGCGTTCTGCCAGACCACTCCGTGGCCTTCCGATTCAAGTCGCCAGATGCTCAGTCAGTCGACGTGGATATCACCGGGAAGAAATTCCCCATGACGCGCGGCAACGACGGCATGTGGAGCGTTGTCACGCCTTCCCTCGTTGTGGGCTTCCACTACTACGCGCTCGACGTCAACGGCATCCGCATGAACGATCCGAGCAGCCATACATACTTCGGCACGGGCAAGGACACCAGCGGACTGGAAGTCCCCGAAGATGGCGTGGACTATTACCGTGCAACGGATGTGCCGCACGGGGCTGTCGTCATCCGCAACTACCACTCGAAGATCACGGGCCAATGGAGGCGCTGCTTTGTCTACACGCCGCCTGACTATGATGCGGACCCGAGCGCCCGCTATCCAGTTCTCTTTCTCCAGCACGGCTCGGGTGAAGACGAGACCGGGTGGATTTTCCAGGGTCACGCCAACCTGATTCTGGATAGCCTGATCGCGGAGAAGAAAGCCGTGCCCATGATCATTGTGATGGACAACGGCTACGCATCGCGGCCCACTGGGCCGTTTGGGCCGCCCCAAAGCGGCGCAGGAGACTTCAGCGTCTTTGAAGACGTAATGACCAAAGATGTCATCCCCATGATCGATTCGACCTACCGGACGATCCCGGATCGCGAGCACCGGGCGATGGCCGGCCTCTCCATGGGAGCCAACCAGGCATTGCACCTGGCGACGGGCCATCTGGACACATTCGCATATATGGCCGGCTTCAGCGGCACGATGAACGGCCTGAGCGCCGATCCGCTCGATCCCGCGACTGCATTCAACGGGACGTTCAAGGACGGAGAAGCATTCAACCGGAAGGTAAAGCTGCTCTGGCTCGGTATGGGCACCGAGGAGCCCGATTTCTTCCACGGATCCATCGGCGCCTTCCGAACCATGCTGGACAAGGCGGGCGTCAAGTATGTCTACTTCTCATCTACCGGCACAGCGCACGAGTGGCTCACCTGGCGCCGCGATCTGAACGACTTTGCCCCCAGGCTCTTCCGTGATGACCACTAAATTGGCTCGGGCAATGCAGTTCATCCCAGAAACCCACGACCTGACGAATGCTGTTCGCATACGTCTCAAATTACCCCGAAGAGACTGCGAGAGAGTGACTTCTCACCCTCCACCATTCTTCCATGACCTATCGATTGAACTGGGTTGTCGTTGCGAAGAGCGATATATTGAATTTGATCGGGAGCAGACACCCCTGTGTAAAGTGAAATTACCCCAAGACAAGAAGAACCATGAGCCTCACTCGCGACCGCCAACCCCTCATGTTTCAGGAAGATCCTGGTCACCTTAGACTGACACGATGAACACTCATACGAGCGACACCACCGCTGCCGTTAGCCCATTCACCACGAGAGGCAGTTTATTTCGCACTGCGGACGGCAAGAGCCTCGCCGCCACCTTTGTGTTGATCACCTCGTTATTCCTGCTGTGGGGCTTTTGTAACGGGATGATTGACATTCTCAACAAGCATTTCCAAGACACGCTGAGAATCACCAAAGAACAGTCGGGACTGGTACAGGCGGCCAACTATCTCGCGTACTTTTTCATGGCAATACCCGCCGGTCTGATCGCGAAGAGATTTGGGTACAAAGGCGGCATTCTCGTGGGGCTGACGCTGATTGCAACCGGTGCTTTCTGGTTCATTTCGGCCGTCAATATCGGTGCGTATTGGGCGTTCCTACTGGGCTTGTTTATCATCGCTGCGGGTATGACGTGTTTGGAAACGATCGCGAATCCCTATGCGACGGTGCTGGGAGCACCGGAGAGTGGCCCGATACGGATAAACATTGCTCAAACAATCAACGGAGCCGGGTGGATTCTCGGCCCGATTGTGGGTGGGCATTTTGTCTTTTCCGGCGGCGACGGTGCCCATACCAACGGCGGCCTTTCCACTCCCTATATAGGCATTGGCATTTTTGTGGTTTTATTGATCGCGGTCTTTGCCAAATGGCGGGTCCCGGATTTGCACACCGAGGACGAGGACCGCGGGGCCATCGATGAGACCAACTGCCTTCGCCCTTCAAGAGCGCAATTGGTCGCCATCGCTGCCATTTTGGCGGTGGTTTGCGGACTGCTGTACTTCTTTATCGCTCCGATTCTTGGACTGATATGGACGTTGCTTCACATGGACGAAGGATTGCTTCAGGCGACGAAACTCTGCCTGCTGGTAGTCGCATATGTCGCGGCGTTCCTTCTGGTTTCCAAGACCTGGGACATGTTCCGACGTAGGCATTTCACCTTGGGCATTGCCGCGCAGTTTTTCTGCGTCGCCGGGCAAACTGGAATCTTCAGCTTTTGCGTCAATTACATTCTCGAGAATGATCCGGGAGTGACCCGTTTGCAGGCATCTAAATGGCTTGGTGCCATCGGTTTCGTGTTGTTCATGTTGGGGCGATTGTGTGGCAGTGCGGTTATAAGCCAGTTCAAGCCCGAACGCGTGCTAACGATCTATGCGGTTTTCAATGTGGCACTGATCGCGATAGCAATGGGCGGCGGCAAAGCGGGACTGTATGCAATGTTTGGAACGTTTTTTTTCATGTCCGTGATGTTTCCCACTATCTTTGCGCTGGGCATCCGCGGGCTGGGCGATTACACCAAATTGGGTTCGTCGCTCATCGTGATGTCCATTGTCGGAGGTGCAATTGCAGCGCCGTTTATGGGACACATTGCGGATGTGCATTCTATACGAACAGGATTCGTGGTGCCGCTGGTCTGTTTTACGTTTGTCGCTCTCTATGGTTCGACCTGGGCGAGATTCAGCAGGCTGGATTCGTTGCCTAGCGCGAGATAGGGAGACGTTTTGGACTATCGTCGCGTTCGAATCGTGCGCAAATTTCTCTAAGAACCAGGCCGCATCATTCAAGTTGAAGCTGCCGCCATCGACCCGCAATATCATCCTGCTTCTACTGTCCCGCAGACAAGCCTGAACCCGACACAGCAACCTCGATCAGCTGTACCTCTTCAAGCATCGCGTTCACCGGCTCTGGCGAAGCGTTCTCGTTCGTCGCAGCCAGACCGCGAGAAAGGAGTGGGCCAAATATGGCCCGATCTTCGACAGATGATCCCACCACCCCGCATCCTGCATCCCTATCCCGATGCTCGCTTCTACGCCACGAATCCTTCGTAAGAGCCGTATGCGTAAACGCGCCCGTACGGATCTGCGCGGGCGGCGCTCAGGGATGAGCGTCCCTACCGTGACCAGAACTCAAAAACAGGCCGCACTTTCAGGTTGTCCAGGTTCAGCGCTGAAGAGACACGTCATTGGCGCGCGATGCTGATGACAGTGATATCGTCGTTCTGCCCATGCTGCCGGGCGGCCTCGGCCACAGCTAGGGCGCCCACACCTCCGCGCAGCAGCGACTCGACGCGCGGAAATCCAAACAGCGCGCCTCCCTTGTCCCGCGCTTCGGCCACGCCATCGGTCAACAAAACTACACTGTCGCCAGCGCCCATCACCAGGGTTGTTTGCGCGTACGCGGAATTCTCCACCATACCGAGCGGCATCGATCCCGGAGCCGCAATCTCCACGCTGTTTAGATATGGGGGTAAGTGCCCGGCATTGGCCAGAGTGAGTTTCCCGCCCTCATCCACGCGCACCGCAAGGCACGTCGCAAATCCCTGCTGCGCGCGGCCATAGAGGCGTCGGTTCAACTCCGCCAGGATCTCGGCTGGCTCCTCTGTGAACGCGCTGACCGTACGCAGCATACCCACGATCATCGATACGATCATGGCCGCCCGCAGGCCTTTTCCGCTCACGTCGCCAATCACGATCAGGCTGCGCCCGCTTCTCAGAGGAATCACCTGAAAGAAATCCCCGCCCACCTCCTCCGCGGGCCGGTATACGCTCTCCAGTGCATAGCCCGCTACCGGTGGCAGGTCTTCCGGAACCATCACCCGCTGCACCTCGCGCGCCGCAGCCATCTCACCTTCCAGCGTGGCTTTCTCCACCTGGGTCCGACCATATCTTCTCGCCTCGGAGATCGAGACATGAACAAACCCCACATACCCCAATACTACCGAGACGATAATGGCGATGCCGTCGAACGCCAGCCGGTTATGCAGCCGGTCGGTTTCAGCGGCGTTCATTTGGGCGGGTTGCGGCGCGTCCGGAAAGCGGTTCGCCAGGAAACCCATGGTGGCAAACTGCACGACCATGAGCGGCACCATGGCCTTCCAGAAACGGTTGCGCAGAATCACTCCGCTGGCCGCATAGCCGATCGCAAATATCCCGATCAGCGCGACCGACAATGCGAATCGCAGCGGTGACCACCGTCCCATGTCGATGATGTCGTTGGCCACGCCTATCCCGACAAATACGCAGAACACCGCGGCTAGGAAAATGATCCTCACCCGGAGAGGAGTGTTGCGCCAGAGAATAGGATCTTTCATCGACATCGGCCTGTACTCCTTCGGCTCTCTCGGCAATCTGGCGTTCAACGCGTCGTCTGGATTGTATCCCGAGCTTCCGAATGCGCAGAAATAATGAGTTCTCAGTCCGGCGCGAGGTTTTCATCAGCGACGTTGCTGTGAGAGAACATTTCATGGAGACCGAGAGAGGCCCCTTGACCGTCATAACCCGATCTTGGGGTTAGTTCCGAGTAGGCCGCCCGCAATCGCGTCAATGCGGTTTGCCCGTTCCTAGAGGCAAAGCAACCTTCGCGATCCTGACGAAGGATTGGCGGGTAGCCGCCAGTACCAACGATCCCAGAGCGACTACGCACTACTTTGAGCTTCCGAACACCCTTGTCCGTGCCGGAACACGCCGCCAGGAGGTTCGCGCCTTCCATTTGGCTGCAACCTTGGGCGGCCCCCTCAACCGCACAACAGGTCGCCGACTTTACGGCCATCGCTTCCTTCACCTGGTCTTTCCCGATTGGCCAATGACGTGCGTGCGTCTCTCAAATATGCACACACCCCTGGAGAAAATTATGGCGAAGCGGATCTGCAGTGGCTCGCAAGTTTTTTTGTGGTCGATCGCAAGCTTGTCTCAATTGTCGCGGTAGTTGATCGGTGGCTTTTGCCCAGCGGGGATGAAGGTGTGGTACGTTTTGCCGGTCAGCTGGCGATCGAAATCGACCCGCGCGGCCTGCACGAGCGCCGTGTTTGAGAACAGATCAATCGCGGTGAGTGCGAGCGCCTTTGATGCCACCACCATACCGTCCTGTCCGATGCTCATGCCGGCCGATGCCGAGGCCTGCCAGGTGTGCGGCGCTACACCGGGTACGAAGGTCGACGTGGTGAAGCCGATGGTGGGTACGGTCCAACTGACATCGCCCACGTCCGTTGAGGCTGACGGCGCATTGAGATCGACCGGGCGCAGAGGCTCGACGGAGTGAGTTTCGTCAAGGCTGGGTATGGTGTCGATGTTAAGAGTCTTCTGCATCTCGAGAGCGAAGGCCTTTTCGGCGTCGTTCATGGTGAAGCCACCGACTTCCTCAAGGTTTTTCTGCGCCAACGGAGCCAGAGCATCGTTGCCAATGATGTTGGCGTCGCTGCGAATATCAGTGACTTCAACCGTGGTGCCCGTCATCAGGGCCGCACCTTGCGAGATCTTGAGGAGGCGGTCCCAGATGTCTGCGAGCACAGTGTTGGAGGGATTGCGGGCAACTAGATCCATCTGGGCAAGATCGGGAACGATGTTCGGCGCAACGCCGCCCTTGGAGATGATGTAGTGGATTCGAGAGTTGCTGGGCACGTGCTCGCGCATGAATTCAATGCCATTGCCCATCAGCATGACCGCGTCAAGTGCGGAGCGGCCGCGCTCCGGCGCCATGGCGGCATGGGCCGCAATGCCGTGGAATGTGACCTTTGCCGAAATTACGGCTAGCATGCCGCCATTGTTCACGCTGTTCTGGTCGCCGGGATGCCAGTGCAGGACTACGTCGACATCTTTGAACAGCCCCGCGCGCACCATGAAGACCTTCCCCGAGCCGCCTTCTTCGGCGGGCGTGCCGTAGAAGCGTAATGTGCCGGAAACGTGATTCGCCTCCATGTATTCCTTGACGGCTACCGCAGCAAGAGCCGCCCCAGAGCCGAGCAGATTGTGCCCGCATCCGTGGCCCGGCCCGTTGGGGACAAGGGGTTCGCGCTGCGGAAGCGGCTTCTGCGACAGTCCGGGCAGCGCGTCGAACTCGCCCAGGATGCCGATGACCGGCTTGCCCTGCCCATAGCTGGCAATAAACGCAGTGGGCTCGTCGGCCACGCCGGACTCGACAGAAAAGCCCGCATCTTTAAGCTGGACCTGGAGCAACGCGGAGCTCTTTTCTTCGTGATAGCCAAGCTCGGCATAGTTCCAGATCTGTTGGGAGACCTGTTTGAAGTTCGCAGCCTTCTCGTCGACGAATTGGGCAACCTCCTTGTGTGCAGCGGACCTTGCCTGCGCATTCACAACCGGAGCAATCGACGAGACGAGACAACCTGTTAAGACAACGAGGTGCATGCTGCGCAAGCGGCATTTTTGCTGAAAATACCCGTGGATCGACGACTCAGGCATCTGTTGACTCCTTGGACCTTGTACTCGCGTCAAGCCCAATCATATGCGCCTGAATGAGTGCACGAGCACCCGTACACTCATCGAGCCGAAACTGGGGTTCCCCGGTGCATCACCCACCGCTCTTCTCTAAATAAGTCAGGGAAGAGTAGGCCACCACACAACCGCAACGGATTTGCCGGCGTTGTTGCTACTTCATTCAGAATCTCACTCTGGCAAGCCGCATCTGCGAGTTTGCGCGAAAGCACCGGTTCATCTGGAATCTACGGACCGAACGTTTTGAGCGCCCCCAATATCCCTTCTGCATTCCGAATTCAATCCGGGAAGGATTCTCTGTTTTCTGCGTCCAGCGGTGATGGGACGACAATAGATGGTGGACACTTGATCCGTGACGATAGCCTGTTGCGGTGACGGAGTCGAATGCTGTAGGACTCGACGAGCGGCGGTTATCGGGCTTCCCGCTTCGGAGGTTTTCTCCACTTAGTGCGTAAGTTACTTAAGGTGGGCACGTAGCGATCGGCTGGGCATAAGATGTGCTATACACACATCATTACCTACATTTTCAATTGCCGCTGACCGGTACGGCATCGTTCAGATGGGTTCGCAGTCGAGCGCGAATGGGGTGAGATTGGATCGCAACAATGACCACTAACCGAGAAACACACGGCATTGACTCTGGCCGAAACCTTCGTCTGCTGGAGGCTGCGATTCTCTCCATTCTGGCGATAGCCTCCTACCTGCTTCTCCGACACGCAATTTTGCCGCGCACGTTCGCTGCACATTCCGATTTCGTCGCATGCGCAATCTTTCTACTCTGGACTTGGCCGATCTACCGCTTGATATCACGCCATCGGGGTGGACTCGCCGAAATTCCTCAAAATCGGAACGAATCTGAGCTTCAGATGCTCCGCGCAGTCATCGATAGCCTTCCCGACCTCATCTATTTCAAAGACACCGAAGGCCGATTTCTTCTCGCAAACCCAGCGCAGAGGAAGTTCATTACCGGGGATGCCAAAAAAGACGTTATTGGCCTGACAGACGCCGCCTTCTTCCCCAAAGAAAATGCGGCCGCATTCTTCAAGGATGAGCAGGAGATTATTCGCACGGGGATTCCGGTCGTTAGCCAAGCCGAACGAATGCATGATGCAGGGAAGAATGACGTCTGGATCTTGACGACGAAAGTCCCGTGTCGGGACCTAGACGGACATGTTCAAGGCATCATTGGAATCGGTCGAAACGTTACCGCACAGAAACAGATTGAAGGTGAGCTCATTCAGTCGCGCATGCAAGCCGAAGGCGCAAATCGGGCCAAAAGTGAGTTTCTGGCCAACATGAGCCACGAAATACGTACTCCGCTCAATGGCGTTATCGGTATGACCGAATTGGCATTGGACACCGAACTCACAGCCGAGCAGCGCGAGTATCTCGAGACCGTCAAACTCTCGGCCGGCGCCCTGCTCACCGTCATCAATGACATCCTGGATTTTTCGAAAATCGAAGCGGGCAAGATTGACATCGAGGCAATCAGTTTCGACTTGAGGGACAGCATTGAAACAACCCTCAAGACTCTGGCTCTGCGAGCAGATGAGAAAGCAATAGAGTTGCTCTGCGATATTGCAGACAACGTTCCCTCGAGCATACGCGGCGATTCTGTGCGCCTTGGTCAAATGCTCACGAACCTGGTGGGCAATGCGCTCAAATTTACCAGTGAGGGCCAGGTGGCGGTCAAAGTTGAGGTCGAATCGGAGTGCGATCAGACGGTTGTGTTGCATTTCACCGTCGCCGATACGGGCATCGGGATTCCCAAAGAGAAGCAAAGAGCGATCTTCGAATCATTCACGCAGGCCGACACATCAACGACGCGAGAATTCGGTGGGACCGGCCTTGGATTGACGATCACGTCGCGTTTGGCGACCATGATGGGCGGCAACATTTGGGTTGAGAGCGAACCCGGCAAGGGCAGCGAGTTCCACTTCACCATAACCGCGGGCGCAGGCACTGAACAGATTCAGCATCCTGAGTCCAACCTGCCTTACAACTTGCTTCTAGGCACTCGAGTTCTCGTGGTGGATGATAACGAAACCAATCGCCGGATCTTAGACAGGATGTTGGTAAGGTGGGAAATGCGGCCGACTTGTGTCGAGGGCGGAGCAAGTGCGCTTCGGGAGTTGATCTCGGCATGTGAAGCGGGAGATCCCTATCGGCTCGTGCTGACAGATATGCACATGCCTCAAATGGACGGGTTCGGCCTCGTTGAACAGATTCGCCACCAAAGTGAGATCGCTAGCACAACCGTGATCATGCTCAGTTCTGGCCCACGTCGAGGAGAAATGGCGCGCTTTCGGGAACTTGGGCTCTTTGCCTATTTGGTGAAGCCGGTTCGCCAGAATGAACTGCGCGATTCTATTGCCCGCGTCTTAGATCGACGAGACCCGGAATCTCCGATCAAGGGCATGCCTCCTTCGTTAGATCGTCGTTTGCCGAAGTCCAGTACTGCACTCCATGTTCTCCTCGCAGAAGACAACACCGTCAACCAACGATTAGCAAGCCGGCTCCTTGAAAAGCGTGGCCACAGCGTGACTATCGCAAACAATGGGCAAGAGGCGCTCAATCTGCTTGAACTCAGATCCTATGACCTCGTTCTTATGGATGTGCAGATGCCGCTTGTCGATGGGCTCGAAGCTACGCGGTTAATTCGCGACCGAGAGAAAGCCTCTGGGTCACACCAGCCGATAGTGGCGCTTACTGCCCATGCGGTGAAGGGAGACGAAGAGCGGTGTAGGGAAGCGGGAATGGACGGCTACCTCTCCAAACCCATTCGCCCACAGGAACTGGACGCTGTTCTCGATACTTATCTTGGAACGCAAACTCCTGAAACCATCCTGAACTGAATGCATGGTGACCAGGCATGAAATCCTTTTCTTCTCTTGCTGAATTCGTGAATCTGCCGGAACTTCTCGATCGTGTCGAGAATGATGAGGATCTTCTTGAAGAACTCTTGGTGCTTTTTCGAGAGGACCTTCCCGGGTGTCTCGAAGCATTGCAGGCTGCGATCGCCGGAGGCGATCTTGGTCAGATTGAAAGATCTGCGCATCGATTGAAAGGTATGTTGGCAAACCTCTCGGCGCAGAGCGCGGCTGCGGCAGCCGCCGAGATAGAGTCGGCGGCGCGCGCCGGGAATGTTGAAACGATTCCCGAGCTGATTTCAATATTTGATTCTCAAATCTCCGCGTTTTCGGCGGCCTTGGACACTTTCGCCACGAGCACCTAGACATGAGAATCCTGATTGCTGACGACGACACACTCTCGCTGAGGCTTCTCGAGAGAACTCTTGAACGAGCAGGCTACGAGGTCACCGCGGTAAACGATGGTCGTCGCGCCGCGGATGAGATGTGCCGGCCTAACGGCCCTCGACTTGCGCTTCTCGATTGGGTTATGCCGGAGTTAGATGGTCCGGCAGTATGTCGTGAAATACGCAGCCAGCGCAGTGACCGGCACGTTCACCTGATATTGATCACTTCGAAGGATTCGAAACAGGATGTTGTCTGCGGGCTTGAATCTGGTGCGGACGACTATCTCGTCAAGCCATTTGATCCTGAGGAACTGAAAGCCCGGTTGCGGAGTGGTCTACGGATATTGCAGCTGGAGGACAACCTCCTCGAGGCCCGAGAACAAATGCAATACAAGGCAACCCACGACGCTCTGACGTCTCTGTTGAACCGTGGCATGGTCGTTGACCTGTTGGGTCGCGAATTGACGCGCGCACGACGGGAAAAGGGCTGCACGGTCGTAGTCCTGGGTGATGTTGACCATTTCAAGTCGGTGAATGATACGTATGGCCACCCTATCGGAGACGAGGTACTTCAAGAGGTCAGCCGCCGGCTCTTGGGGTCAGTGCGTTCCTACGATTTTGTCGGACGATTCGGCGGAGAGGAATTTCTCGTGGTCCTGAATAACTGTGAAGCCTCTCACGCGATGAACAGGGCGGAGGAAATTCGCAAAGCTGTGTGTCTCGTGCCGGTTACGACCGCGAAAGGCGCTCTTCCGATCACACTGAGTTTGGGAGTCTTTCCATGCTTAGGTCAAGACCAGAAAAGTGTTGACGAAATATTGAACGTCGTAGATCAAGCTCTCTATGCTGCCAAACACGGAGGGCGAAATTGCAGCCGACTGGCTGCCGCGGTTCACACGTCGCAATAGAGATTTGTCCCCACTTGTCTCGGCTGCCTTATCGACTGTGTTCCAAAACCGCCCAATCAGAGAAAAAGAGGGAAGTGAGCAGAATTGAACAGTTCCAATCCTGGTTGAATGCAATGCTTCCAACCGGTTCCGGAATCGGTCGGACCAAGCCGGTTTATCCCCGTCGAGCAACCGCAATTGCTCACCAATTCAAGAGGTCTGGATGCGATCAGAACTCGTTTTTGTCGCCACGGCGTTCACTCGCATCGTCATCTCATCACGCTTGTTGCATCGAAAGCAACGCGCAAGATGCATCGCCCTGATGCTCGTTTGGAGGATACCTCGAATGTCGTGTTGCAGCTCTGCGGGCGCACGAATCCGATAGTTGGCGCCGCCCGTTATTTTGATCGGGCTAAATTCATACCGGACAAATCAGTTTGAGCTTGTGATCCTCTGGCGAAAGAAGACGAGACTGCGGCCGATGTCTCCGGAGAAATTCGCGCGGCTAGACGACATGCAGGTGAATTGACGTCTATTCCGAAAAGAAATAGGGGCGATCAGTTGCTCGACGCACCAAAAGCGGTGCGTCAGTCTAGATGAACTTTCGCGCAGTGGCGCGTTCGCTATGCTCGAAGGCGTCGACGAAGGGCTCAAGTTCCTCGTCACTCATGCCGATGCTCTTGCCCAGTCTTGCGCCAGTCGTTCACGGCTTTTATAACGTCCCCCAATATTTCCTTAGCCCGAGTGGGAGTGATGCGAAAATAAGCAATCACGGACATCAAAGCCTTGATTGTCATCTCTGGGCCTGCGCTCTCGGATATCCACGTCTTCAATTCACGCGCCCGCTCAGGTGACGGATTGATGTCGAAGGCGGGCGACAACCGCCAGAATTCCCTGTCAACATGCAGGAAGCCATGATTGCGCAGGTGGTCATCCACATTCGTAATCAGGATCGAGAATGCCATTCGTCGCCACAACTCTTCAATATCGGCCTGTGCGGCCGCTCCATGTACGCGGATTGCGTCAACGATCTCGGTGTAGGTATGTTCCCCGGGCTCGGTCACCTCTACGCCCAGCATCGTCGCGGCCGAGACATACATGATGCGCTGCCCGTTGGCTTGCCGGTCGAAGCGGCGAATCAGCGCCACCGGCAAATCCGTGCTCTGGACAATTCGCGCTTGGGCGGCATGGATCCCGGCCTTTTTGGCAAGCGTCAGAGCGAGCACTTCGCCCTTGGTTACGGCGCGCTCGTCTCCGATGCTGGGAAACTTACCGATGCTCAGTGCGCCGTCATCGTCAATGACCGTGCATTTCGGGCGCATACCGCCAAGCGATGTGCCTCGGCCGCGTAGGTATGCGAGGTCGGCCGCCGTCTCTTTGTTTGCCTCGACAGCGTGTGACGCGCTAAGCAAAGCCCCGAGCTCGATCAGTGGCGGAGCTGTTCGGCGGCCTTCTTCCTGTGCGCGCTGGAACACGCCGTCTTCATCGCGATAACGAAGAGCGCCGACACGGCTGAAATCATCCACGGCTAGCAAATAATCAACAGCGTTGAGCGGCTGAGCCTCTTCCTTTCCGTCACGGCGCAATTCCTGCCTATGCTTGTTGTGATCGCGTCTGATCACACGCTTTGCCCAACCATCAGGCTCCGTGTCAGCTATCGCGGCGTGGAATAAGGAACCTTCAGCCGACTTGCGATGAAAAATTGGTCCAGCCTGGAGCGGAAGCGTCGGGCCTAGTGCGAAACGCGCGGGATCCCGAAGCCAGCCCGCGTCATACTCAAAAGCGGCATTTTCACGATGACCTTTCAGGTCGTAATGCAGCGTGCCGGCCTGCGGCCCATCGCCGAACATCACGTCGATTTTCCGTTTCACGGTCGTGGTACCTGTGCTTTCTTCATACGCACGCGTTTTGGCAGTCGTGACTCATCGAGAAGAAGACCGGTGTCGTCGCGGCTTACGTCGATAAGAGTGCCAAGCGGATCACCAAAGCCCAAGACAAAAAGCGCCATTGCGTATACACCGAGGCCGACTTTTGGATCGCCCTTCTCTGCGCGAAGATAGGTATTCTTGGAGACGCCCATCCGCTCGGCGACGGCCATGATTGTGAGTCCACGTTTCCGCCGCGCCGTCGCAAGGTCGCTGCCGAAGCTGGCCAGCGATCTCTTGACGGCAGGAGGCAGAACATCTGACACACCTGATCTCATCAATTATGCTCCATATATACAGCCTTATAGGCTAGTAAAGACCAATATATAGCTCTTTATTTGCGTTGTCCAGCAGTTTTGCAAGGATAAGCATGGGATCGCTTCTGAAACTGAACCGCGTCGGACGATTCAGTTTCGAGACATGTCCGCAATCGAACTCATTCACCCCGTTTGTTGCGTGCCTGAGAGAGTGCTAGCCGGATCTGCCTAAATACTGTGTTCTCAGGCCGACTCTATAAGGCAGCGAGAAGGGGGGCTTGCACCGTACCCCAGGTATTGCTCAAAGAGGAATTGCCGGGTGGCGGGTTGCCGAATCGCGGGTGACTCGACAGGAACCACAATTTCGGGAGATAGGACGCTGACCTGTCGTGTTGCAGAAGGTTATGCCCGCGAACCGGAAAATTTCTGTGCAACGCCAGTGAATTCGACTGTGACGACAGGGATGTCGTCTTCTTGACCGAAGCTCTGTGCGGCTTGGGCGATGGCTTCGGCAGGTTCGCAACTGATCTTTTGGGTGCGCTCGAAGCCGAATAATTCACCAGATTTGGACCGAGCTTCGACCACTCCATCGGAGACGAATGTAAGCCGGTCGCCCGGACAAAGCGCCATCGAGATGGATTCGCACTGGCATTGAGGAACGAGTCCGAGCGGTAAGGAACCTGGGACGGCGATTTCGTTGCCGTTCAGATAAGCTGCCAGGTGACCTGCGTTTGCCAGAGTGATGTGGCCCTCGACAGTAATATGACCGGCTAGACCAGTAGTGAATCCGTTGTGACCGTAGTCGGAGATCAAAGCGAGTGAGAATCTGCTTGCCTTGAAGCCCGCTGCGGCCAGCAACACGGCGCGGCCACGCTCGGCCACACGGACCGGAGTTGGGCGCCGCCAGATCAGTTTGTGTAATTCCGTTTGCACTTCGCTGCTCAGATAGATTGCTGGCGCTAATCGCATATCGTGAGCTCAGAGCGCTTCGCAATGTCAATGCAAGCTGGACAGCCAATCTTTTGCAGCCTGAATCACAGCATCGGACTCCATTGTGGAGGTCGAGATCGTTTCAACTCGAACATCGGGCTGCAAGCCTTCCGGATAACCGTGGCCGAGCCTATCCTGTTCCACTCCGAAGTTGAGAGCCAGGACAGCTCCATCAGACAGCGGGAACCTGGCGCAGCATCCGGTTGCGCCCGACGTGTGAACGCCAAACGAGCGCTCCAGGTGCCTCCCGGCAAACGCAATGGCAATAGCTTCGCCGGACCCGCCGGTCGCATTATCAAAGAGGACTGCTACAGGAGCACTCGCAAGAGAAATCTGTGGCCCTCCGAGCCGCTGGATGTAGACCTCGTGCGGCTTACCGTTCTCATCGAGAGACATCACCGCGATTCCGTCCTTTTCGTACACCCACTCCTGCCGACCTCTCCGATCTTTGAAGAATCCGACCGGTCCATCGCCAAGCAGCGGGCCGAGGCCGGCCAAAGCCGCCCACATATTGCTGCCGCCGTTTCCTCGCAGATCCACGATCCATCCGCTTGGATGACCGTTGGCTGCGCTCAGAACCAGTGCTCGCAGTGTGGCCGCCCAGTGGTCCAGGAAGGGCTTGTCTTTTGCCATATCGGCGAATGGCGGATAGCAGTGCGGAACGACAAGATAGGCAAAGATTTTGCCGGTGTTTGATTTCAAGAACTTCCCGACCAGATCGCTGCGGCTGGTGAATGGCGACGGCTGCATGGCGAGTATAGCTTTTCGCTCCGGAGGGGCATTGGCTGTTTCCGCCTCTTGCGCCTTTCGAATGGTTTCGGGACTTGCAGAATCGGGAAGGCGGAACCCGCCACATTGCTGCTGCTGACGCAGCCTTTCGCAGGCGTAAATGATGGCCGGGTAAGTGTCTGGCAGCGTTGACGCGCCGACAGCACGCACGAACGATTCTCGGCGGAGCGCTTTCCAATCAACTTGATCGGGAAAGACCACGTGCTGCTGCATCGTGTCGAGCGCGGCTTCGAGGTATTCACGAGGTCCAGTTGAGATTGCCACTTCCGGAGAAGTTGTCGTGGACAGCTTCTGGGAGATACCTAAATTGCAGGTGAATGCGACGGCGAACAACCAAGATAAGAGCCCGCGGTTCATGTCGCCAATTATAAGGAAGCATCCAGATTGCAAAACCAGATATTCTTAGGGCTTCCATGGCTAGCAATAGGGGTAAAACTCTTTCTCAATGCATTCAAACAAATTCAGCAACCGGTGAATGCGAAACGGCGATGAGTCTATCGACGAACCAGGGAAAATACTCCGTGCATCGGCGAAATCATGGTACTGGCTATCTAGGGCGTCGTCGCTTTCAGTGCCCGAGCAAACGTATTTGGTTTGGCGGGCATATGCTCATCGATGCGGACAGCCCGGCCAGCAGCACGGTCTCCGAATCCCTTCTTTAAGCTCCGAGCAGACCCTCTCGACATGCTGCCGCCGCGTCTCCACTTTCTTGACTGAGATGGTCCAGCAGATCCACTCATTCCGTGCGAGCGGTGTTATGTCTTCCCAGGCAGCCAATGCATTCGCGTCAGACGCGAGCGCCTTTCGGAGATCAGATGGAAGGTCATGTACGACTCCTCCGGCAATTCGAACGGTTGTCATAGATTTTTCCGCAGGCTAAAGGATCAAGCATATGACCCGAGAGTACAACTCGGATTCCGAGACTATGGTGGGCAACCCCGACGTTCCAGGACGAGCAACACTTCCTACAATCGGTTCGACCTGTTCCCAATCCAGTTTCTTCTGCTGTCCATCCCGTAATACGCATCAAATGGAAACATGCACCCGTGGGTCCATCATGACTCTAGTCGACGTTGCTCGCTGATCACTGAGCCGCTACGAATTCGCATCGCCGCTGGCTGGTTCTCCATGGGATCCGAGGCCAGTCAGACTGTGGAAAGCCCTGTTCATCGCGTCTGGCTAGATGCCTTTGCGATGGCAGCAACCCAAGTCACCGTTCGGGAGTATGGGCGGTTCCTTGACGCCACCGGGAGGGCGGCGCCCCCAAACTGGAGCGATCCCAACTTCTCTCATCCTCAGCAACCTGTGGTGGCGGTTTCGTGGTTTGACGCGGTGGCATATTGCACTTGGCTCTCGTCAATGACTGGCTCGCACTATCGGCTTCCCACAGAAGCCGAGTGGGAGCGGGCTGCGCGAGGCGGCGCGGAGCAGATGTTGTTTCCCTGGGGCAACGATCCGCCGCTATCACGTCCCAGCTACCACAGTCGTTGGAAAGCCGGCCCTGAGCCGGTCGGGCAATCACAGCCGAATGCCTACGGCCTATTCGACATTTGCGAGAACGTGCATGAGTGGTGCAGCGATTGGTACGACGCCAACTACTACGCCATATCACCTGATCGAAATCCGCAAGGGCCGGTAGAAGGCCAGAGAAAGGCTTCGCGCGGAGGTTCCTGGCGACACCAGATCAAGATTTCACGATGCTCGGCACGTTCTAGCATCCCGCCGGAATTCAGTTACGCTGATTATGGCTTTCGGGTCGTTTGCGACGGGGCTCGCTGAAACATAGCCCCACCCTTCCTCAACTCGTTTCGGACCAAAATGGTAATGTCAGTGTTGCGGGTAATACAAGCTGCACCCTGAAACCTGTAGTTTTGACCCATTCTCATCGTCGATGGACGTTGGCCATGTTGTGTGCTCTTCGACGATTTGACCTTGCCCTCAGAATACGTATCTCTTAGCCCTGCGGGTTTGAGGAGTTATTCATCCTCGTAGTAGTCGTGGAGCGGGAATGTGGAAATCGGCATTATCGATTTTCCAAGGTCTGTGGGAAGGGTGGGAAAAACAGCTTCATCGTTTTTCCCAAGCTTTCCATGGACCGTCATTTCCGTGCCTGCTTCGGTCGGGACCGCACTTAGGCCGCAGCTTTGGCCAGAGTATTTTCCCATTCGCTTTCAAATTCAATCGGGCTGGCATAGCACAGTGTCGAGTGCATGCGTGTTTGGTTTTACCAGAGCAACCAGGCTATGGTTTCATCCTTGGCCTGACGGATCGTTTCAAAGCGCTGGCCGTGCAGCCGTTCCACCTTCAGCGAGCCGAACAGCGTCTCCGAGCAGGCGTTGTCCCAGCAATTTCCCTTGCGGCTCATCGAGGGCACGATGGCATATTCTTTGAGCACTTTGTTGAAGTCGTCGCTGGCGTACTGGCTGCCGCGATCGCTATGGAAGATCAGCTTGTTGTTTTGATCGGGACGGCGCTGGAACCAGGCCATCTGTAATGCATCGATTACCAGGTTGCGCCGCAATCGGGTTGCATCGACCAGCCCACAACACGGCGGCTGAACAGATCGATCACTACAGCAAGAAACAACCGGCCTTCCTCGGTGGCAATGTAAGTGATGTCGCCGGCCCACGCCTGGTTGGGCGCGGCTGGGGTGAAGTTGCGATTCAGAAGGTTCGGCGCAATCGGCACTCCTGAAAGCATCTGGAATGGCAACGGAGCACATTGAGGCACTCTTCGATCGGGTCCAGAAGACAAAGCTAATCCAGGCGCAAGAACTCCTCGCAAGGCGCGCGAAGCACCGCGCCGAGGAGGCCCGGTGAGAAACCGCCTGACATTCCCCGGATAGCAGAGAATAGCCGAGGCCGGGACGGAGTCAAGGCCGCGCTCTGCGCGCCGCTTCGCGGTCAGAGAGCCTTGACACCGCGCCTGGTGCCTCGGCAAATCATTCCAATATCCGGGGAATGTCATCAAAATGCTGAAGAGCAAATACTGTGAGCTGGGCCATGCGCGGCGTTTACGAAAATCCCTTGGGGAGCGGCATCTGGTGGCTTCACGACTATGCGGCTGGAATTCGGCACCGAAAGGAACAAACCGTCCATACTAAGCGAATCCGAACCGCTGCCTCGAGCAGGGCTTCACTTGCCCATTCACCGGCTATTTTGCCACGAGATTGCGATTTTGGAACCCAATCGCTCTTGCTGCCTAGATGCGAACTTCCAGTTAGCTCTCATGTAGTCCCGCCGGAAGTCCTTTGCTAATGCGTGACGAGCTCTTTACGAATTGCTCGCAGAATGCAGAATTAATGCCAATCTGTATAAAAGTGACCAGAAAACACTGTGCTCGGAAACGGACACTTACAACACATTGCTTTTCCTTGGAACGTGAAGACAAAGCGCAAAGAAAATAATCCGATATCCGACCGACCCCCTGGGAATTCTTGTGGATTTTCTCGGTGTCGATCGCGAGACAGTGCGAACTGTGGGTGACGATCTAATGCCGATTCTGGGTGCTCAAGATAGGAGCTCATCGTGGATTCAATCTTCATAAACAACTCCAACTTTGTAAAAAGTAGGAACGCTTCAAGCATCCAATCGAAGGAGAAAGCGTCATCGATCGAACTGTTCTCCACCGGAATTGCCGGCCTTGACGACATCCTTGGGGGTGGTCTGTCCCGCAATCATCTTTACCTTATTGAAGGCGATCCGGGAACCGGGAAGACAACGATCGCCATGCAGTTCTTGATGGAGGGCGCTCGTCAGGGACAAAAGGGCCTCTACGTCACTCTGTCGGAGTCGAAAGCTGAATTGCTGGAGATTGCGGAGTCGCACGGCTGGTTGATCGATGAGATCAATATCTTTGAATTGGCTCCAGATGAAAAGCAGCTCAAGCCGGAAGCCCAGTACACCGTATTTAATCCAACTGAGGTTGAACTCGCGGATACGACAAACGCCGTTCTCACCGAGGTTGAGAGGCTTCAGCCAGCGCGCGTGGTTTTTGATTCCCTCTCTGAATTGCGCCTTCTTGCCCGTGATTCACTTCGCTATCGCAGGCAGATTCTCGGACTGAAGCAGTATTTCCTGGGTCACAAATGCACCGTGTTGTTGCTGGATGATCGCACAGCTGATCCTCATGATCTGCAACTCCAAAGTATCGCTCACGGAGTGATTCTCTTGGAGAGCGCAGAGCGGGAATACGGCATCAAAAAGCGTCGTCTGGAAGTAAAGAAGCTGCGAGGCTCAGCCTTCCGGGAAGGTCTTCATGACTACACCATCAAGCGGGGCGGTGTCGAAGTTTATCCACGCCTTGTCGCCTCGGAACATCTTTTTACCCTCGAGCCGACACAGCTGAAGAGTGGCATCGCCGCGCTTGATACCTTGCTGGGAGGTGGGCTCGACAGCGGCACGAGCACACTCTTGCTCGGCCCGGCCGGCTGCGGAAAATCGACGATCGCTGTTCGCTATGCTGTGTCCGAGGCTGAGCGCGGCGGGTGCGGGGCCCTCTTCGCGTTCGATGAAACTCTGGCTACTCTAGTAATCCGAGGCAAAGGCCTGGGACTCGACATTAAGAAACATGTTGACTCCGGGAAGTTATTTCTCCGCCAGGTCGATGCCGCAGAGCTTTCGCCCGGTCAATTGGTTCATGAGATCAGACAACTAGTCGATAATCACGGTTTGAAACTGCTGATTATTGACAGCCTGAACGGTTTACTCAACGCCATGCCCGGCGAACAATTCCTGGCGATGCAAATGCATGAATTGCTGGCATACCTTGGCCAGCAGGGCGTCGCGACGTTAATGACAGTTGCCCAGCACGGTTTTGTGGGAACCAATATCGATACGCCGGTCGATGTGAGCTATCTTGCGGACACTGTGTTGCTGTTCCGATACTTCGAGACAGCGGGCGAGGTGCGGCAGGCCCTTTCCGTTATTAAGAAGCGCAGTGGAGAACATGAACGCACTATTCGTGAGTTGGTGATGAAAAACGGAACTATTACCGTCGGAAACGCACTTGTGGATTTCGATGGTGTTTTGACCGGGGCGCCCAAATATCGGGGCAACATCGAAAGCCTCCAAAGATCGGAAAAGTCAGTAAAGCCATTTGTGACTATATGACCGGTCAAGAACATGAATCGCGAGTTGTTGTCTTTGCCCCCATAGGGCGAGATGGCCCTCTGATGCACGATCTACTCACCAGCAAGGGTATCGACTGCGTCTCAGTACCGACAGCAAAAATCGCTCTGCAAGAATTGAAAAGTGGGGCGGGCGTTGTGGTTCTGGCTGAAGAGGGGCTCACTCCGTCAGACATCAGCGACTGGGCCGCGCTAATTTCAGAACAACCTTCATGGTCCGATTTCCCACTCATTTTCCTCACCCTGGCCGGAGAAGTTGACCGGGAGAATCAAAGAAAAATCATTGCTCGGCAGCCACTCGGAAACCTGGTATTGCTCGAACGGCCGGTTCGGCCTGAGACATTCGTCAGCACAGTCCAAGCTGGCCTCCGCAGCCGTCTCAGACAATACGAGATGCGGAACATCTTGGATTCAAACCTCCGGGCGGAAGAAGCATTGCGCAAATCAGAGAAGCTTGCTGTGGCAGGACGTCTGGCAGCAAGCATCGCACATGAAATCAACAACCCACTCGCGTCGGTTACTAATCTTCTTTATCTCATAGGGACTTCGACCTCATTGGACGTTGCAAAGGAGCACACAGAAGTGGCGGAAAGAGAATTGGCGCGGGTATCTCAGATCGTTACGCAAATGCTCAGGTTTTACCGGGAGCCGAGCAAACCCGTATATGTCCATATCCCCGCAATCCTGGACTCGGCTATCACCCTTTATCAGTCGAGACTGACTTACGCAGAGATCGCCGTGGAGAAGGATTTCCGGGAATGCTCGCCGATCCTTGCCATGGCGGGTGAACTCCGCCAGGTCGTCTTGAACCTCATAGGGAATGCTCTCGATGCGATAGGACAAGGCGGAACGCTTAAGGTCCGGGCCGCGAACGCCCGGGAATACAGCAACGGCTTGCGTCGAGGTGTTCGATTGACCATCGCGGATACCGGATCCGGAATTCAACCTGAGATCCGGAAAACGCTGTTCGAGCCGTTCGTAAGCACAAAAGGCAATATGGGAACGGGTCTAGGACTCTGGATAAGTTCTGAAATCATCCGCAAACACGGAGGATTGATCCAGGTGAAAAGCAAAACGCTTTCCCCATTGAGCGGAGCCGTCTTCTCGGTATTTTTGCCGCTGACTCCGACCGCAAAATCCGAGGCATAGCTGGGGAGCGGACGAAGGATCAATTCTGATCAGATCTCCGCACCCTGACCGCGGAATGCAATCTCTCACCGCACTCCTCGCGAGCCTAATGTGCCACGTGTAATGTACCTGGCACCCGAAACCAAGGACTTCACGGGAGCTAAGGTGCTTCCGTCAACAAGTGGAGTGATAGGAAGTCGAGACAAGTGTCTGCAGCGCAAGACAGGAAGGCCCCGAGGTTCAACTCGGGGCCTTCTCATGCGATTGCTTGCTCAGCAATCCCCATGCGCATCACATCGAGATGTCGATCGCAATTCCAACGCCCGGATACTTACGGTTGTACATGTAGTAGCCATCGTCGCCGTAGTTAATGTAGACGTCATCGTTGTCGTACCAGCTACTTGACCAATATTCCGGCCACGGGTCGAGGAGCGTGATCCAATAGCCTTGGTACTGGAACCGTGGGTACCCGCCCGACTCCATAAAGGGAAGGCCGTGGATCCGAAAATAATGCTGCGGGCCAAAGTAACCGCGATATCTGTCCTCGGGAATACGGTAGCCGTTGTAACCGCCGCGTTGTTGCCATGAGCGATGGTCGGACTGCCAGGCTTTCGCACGGTGGTCTTGCCAAGTGCTCTGCCAAACGCGCTGCTGCTCCTGACTACGCTGTGGCCCCTGGTCCTGCTTCCGTTGCTGCTGGACCCGCTGTTGCTGCCTATCCTGATTCTGTCTCTGTTGCTGCTGGACCTGTTGTTGCTGCCTATCCTGATTCTGTCTCTGTTGCTGCTGGACCTGTTGTTGCTGCCTGTCCTGATTCTGCTTCTGTTGCTGCTGGACCTGTTGTTGCTGCCTGTCCTGATTCTGCTTCTGTTGCTGCTGGACCTGTTGTTGCTGCCTGCCCTGATCCTGCTTATGTTGCTGCTGAGCTTGCTGTTGCTGCCTGCCCTGATCTTGTCTCTGCTGTTGCTGGACCTTTTGTTCCTGCTGCCTGTCCTGATTTTGTTGCTGGGGACCGCGTTGCTGTTCGGGCTTGGCTTGATCGTGCCCCTTCTGCTGCTGGCCGTGGTGATCTTGTTTGTCTTTCTCTTGCTCCTGCTGTGCAAAGGCAGAAGCGCCGATTCCAAGAATCAGCGACAACACTGTCGAACTAACGACTAGGATCTTTTTCATGCGGACAACCTCGACTTACATTTGGTTGAATGCCACTTGCTCATGCGCAAGTATCTGCTGCTATGTGCGACCCGGCCTTCGCCAGTTCTACCGAAACATCAACTCGGGAAGAGGTAGTCTCTTACCGATGTGCAGGGTCTATCAAAAGCTGCCTTGCGGCGTTTCATTGGGCCGGAGTCCATTGCTTTCGTCGGCCGACGAGCTAGCTGTGGTCCAGATTGCATTACAAAACACGCCGACGCCCGCTGACCAAGTTAATGACCAGGATGATTAACGCGATCACCAATAGAAGATGAATGAGGCCGCCGGCTACATGGAAACCGAATCCCAGCATCCACAAGACCAGAACAATAACAAAGATCGTCCAAAGCATGTGCACTCCTTTCTCCCATTGTGGGCAACCGCGTCAGGGAATCCGACTCGGGCGCTCTCAATGCGTGTGCAAGCAGCGATTAGTTAGAGGCAACGGCCTGCGCTTTCGCGCCCCTTACAGCATCCAGGAACGAGTTCGCCGAAGCCGGCGCGGCTACGCCTCCCTCGAGGATGGATTTGGTGGGGATGAGCTTACCGTAGATTGCCTTCGTAGAGTCCGCGTCCCGTCGAATCGAGGCACCAGTTAATGTGAGTCCGGCAAAGGCACCCTTGGCTCTGGAGTAAGTCAGGATCTCAGTATTCAACTTCCAATCGGTATTAGCAGACGCGTGTCGTCCTACCGGCCCTGCTGCAGCGGAGGCATCCGCTCCAAGCTGGAACTTGCTCGCCATCAAATCCCGCATCCCTTTTTCGTTTTGGATAATCATGACAAGATCTACGCCTTCGATTCCGATCTGCAATCCCCAACTCCCGCCGGTAATGGCAAAGAATGCCGGTGCGCTCCAACCGTTGGCCGTGCGGCAAGTGGTCACACCGCGGCCGCCCTCCGCACCGAATACAAAGCCACCTTTGATCATGTGGGGAACGACAGCGATGCACCTAGCGTGTTCCAGCACTTCTTCTGGAATGCCATTATCTGGCGCGGCCATGATCTCATGCAGAACGCTGCCCGCATGGTCCAAGCGATCCATCGATTCTTGACGATCCGACTCCGCCCAAGCGGCGGTAGCCACACCCAGGCTGAGTATTGCTGCTAAAGATACAAGTTTATTCACGTGTCTCACCTTTTCTGCCTATGCGCCGCGTCTTTCGCTTCCGCGCACTGAAGCACATAGGTCACTCGCAACACTAGGGCGTCCACTACGACCCCGTCTGAGCAATAGCGCTCAGAATGAGCGCGTGTCCGTGTTTCGATGCAACGAACGCTTTAGATCCTTGGATGTTTACTGACTGTTTTCACCTCGCAGGTATGCGAGAAGGGCATAACGCATCTGCTCATTTAAGGTTTCTGCATTTCGACTCGCAAAGATGCGGAGTTCTCTCGCAGATGGGAATTGCAAATTTTCTGGAAAAGTGTGCAAAATTGAACAGAGCTCATCCCCCCTGTGCGTGTAAAAATGGGCAAGCGCCTAGTATCGCGAGCCGAAGGATCCGCGGATGGTGCTGTCTTGCAATGAGTTAGCTCAGATGGCTGCCGACAGATTTAATCGTTAGCCAAATAACTCTCTTCCTTCCTTTGCACGCGGTCCGCACCGGAATTTGCTGGGTGTATCTCTCGGAAAGCGATTGGAGCTATGGCAAGGCCGGAAGAACTCGAATTCGATACGGCCGCCTTTTTGATGAGCGCAGGGCTGGGGAGAAGAATTGTTGAATTGGCACCCGATCAGTCGTTCTTCTCACAAGGAGATCCGGCGGATTCGATTTTCTATCTTCAGAAAGGGCGCGGAAAAGTCACGGTTGTCTCCCACGCAGGCAAGGAAGCTACCATCACCATTCTTTCCGCAGGAGATTTTGTTGGCGAGAGCGCGCTTGCGGCTGTGCCTGGGTTGCGTTTGTCTACGGCTACGGCGATTAGCGCATGCACAGCGCTGAAGATTACGCGGGATGAAATGGTCCGCGTCATGCATGAGCAGCACGAGTTTTCAGACTTGTTCATGAAGTTTCTGTTGGACCGCTGCATGCGTATCCAGGCTGATCTTGTCGATCAACTCTTCAACTCCAGCGAGAAACGCCTGGCACGCATCCTCCTGCTAATGGCCGAATTTGGTCAGCCAGGCGGATCGGATATGTTGCTTCCTAAGATCTCGCAGGAAACACTTGCCGAAATGATCGGCACCACCCGCTCCCGCGTCAGTTTCTTTATGAACCGCTTCCGTAAACTGGGGTTTATCGATTACACAGACCGGATAAGGGTTCATAAATCTCTGTTGAACGTGGTCCTGCACGATCAACTACCAGGCGATAACGCCGAAAAGCCTCCGGTTCAGGTCTCCTGAGGTGGAACCCGCAGGGCGGCCAAGTTTCGCAGATGCTGTGCCACATTGACCAGTGGTGCAATTTGCCGCATGAGATACTCGCCTCATTCCGGCCTGGAAAGGTGACGACTTCGCAGAGGTGAAGTGTTGCACTCTTCAAATCGTCCTGTAGCAGAGACATTGCACTGGCCCGCTTGTTTCTCCAATTAGCATTCCGTATACGCAGGCCTTCCCCCAAACGAAAAACGGTCCGTTCAAGAAGTATTGACTGTAGGTGCCCATGAGGATTGGAGAAATCGCATTCATTCTGTTTATCGTCCACCACGCCTTACAGGGTTCAGGTTGTCCCGTCCGCAATACCCTCTGTCTCATTATGCCGAGCGGCCGAGCAAGTAGCTCTCAGTCGTGAGGAGTAAGTGGAGCCTTCCTCGATTGCGCGCCGCGGCGCTCATCTTCGCCTCGTTGGCATCTTCCGGAGTTCTGTACGGATACTCGGTTCTAACTCACGAAGAAATAGTGGACTTGGTATGGACATCCGAGATTCGTCCGTTATTGGTTCAACGCTTTCCGCAACTGACTGAGGCCGAAATCACCGAGGCGCACGCCTACGCCTACGGAGGCTCAGTCATTCAAGATCTCGGTTACTATCCGTTCGGTAATAAGGAATTCAGCGATTTGCTGCATTACGTGCGCAGCGGCGACTTTGTGCTGGAATTGCTTAGTGAAAGCCAGGACGTCGACGAGTATGCTTTCGCCTTGGGTGCGCTTTCACACTACACTTCAGACATCGTCGGGCATCCGGCGGTCAATCAAGCCGTCGCCCTTCGCTATCCGAAGTTGAGAGCGAAATATGGAAATTCAGTCCGGTACGCGCAAGACGCGACAGCACACCTCAAGGTCGAATTCGGATTTGATACTTTGCAGGTTGCGAAGAATCGTTATGCCTCGGACCAATATCACGAGTTTATCGGATTCAAGGTCGCGCGGCCGTTGCTGGAACGGACGTTTCAAGTCGTTTATGGACTCCAGTTGAAGGACGTACTTACCCATGAAGACCTGGCGATTGGCTCGTACCGCTATTCAGTCAGCCGGCTGATTCCGGAAATGACTAAGGTTGCGCTGCAGATGCGCAAGAAGGATCTGATACGGGAAACGCCGAATTTCTCCAAGAAACAATTCCTGTATCGCCTATCGCGCTCTGACTACGAGAAGCAATGGGGGAAGACCTATACGAAACCAGGATTCGGCACACGATTACTATCTGGACTGCTGAGATTCTTTCCCAAGATTGGCCCCTTCAAAGGTATGGGCTTTGATAACCCCACGCCAAAGACAGAAGACCTTTACATCACCAGCATCAATGCTACCGTCGATCAGTACCGTGCCTATCTCAGGGAGGTTCGCGCAAACCGGCTGGTATCCCCCAACCTCGATCTCGATGACGGCAAAGCAACCAAAGCGGCTGAATATACCCTGGCCGACGAAACCTACGCCAACCTGTTGGATAAACTCTCCGGCATCAAGTTCGAGGGAGTGTCGCCTCAACTTCGTGACAACATCCTCGAGTTTTATTCCGGTTATCCAATGGCGGTTCCGAGCAGAAACAACCTGACTCTTCCGCAAAAGGTCTTGAAAGAACTGGACGGGTTGAGAGCCATGGCGCCGTCCCCCGTCGCTGGCTGTGATCGGCCTTTCATTTCAATGTTTGTCTCATACCTGTGTTCTCCTGCTTCCACCCGATGCGGCAGCGGTGAACGAATGAAGCAGATTGAGGCGATTCTGGATAATGACGAGTGCCTGATCCAACCCGGCATCCTGAGGGCGCGTTAACCACTCGCGCAGATTATGAGATGAGGACGAAGCCTGTGGATGCCCTGCAGCTGATGGAACGCAGTTGCCTGCGTGCCGATTTCCTCTTCTTCATTTCCACCTCGAATGGCTGAGAGTCCGAGCAATCCATCGCATCAACCTAAAACTAGAGTTTTTCTCGATTGTTTAGATTGACGGATCCAGCATCGACTGAAACTGAGCAAAACAGCACAGACCCCATTGCGAGTCGAGGCGAAGATAGGCAGATGCAACTTTCTGGGGGGAAGCAGTTCACTGGAACCGGACTTGCATCGAGGTGGCAATGTGACGAGTGATCGCGTGCCCGTGTTCGTTCCTGCTGACTTCCTTGCAAATGCTGGGATCGGACGAACCATCATCGAATTGAAGGCAAAACAGACATTCTTTTGTCAGGGAGATCCGGCGGACTCTGTGTTTTATCTGCAGAAAGGACGCGCGAAACTCACTGTCGTTTCTCGCAACTCCAAACAAGCGACCATTACACTCTTATCATCCGCTGATTTTGTAGGAGAAGAATCCCTCGCTTCCATCGCCGGCCTGCGCTTGGCGACTGCCACCGCCATGAGCCCCTGCACTGCGCTTAAGATCGACCGAAGCGAGATGATTCGGGTGATGCACAGTGAGCCGGAGTTCACCGACATTTTCCTTAAGTTTTTGTTGGCGCGCAGCATGCAGACTCAGGCTGATCTTGTCGACCAACTTTTCAACTCCAGTGAGAAGCGCCTGGCGAGAGTACTTCTGATTATGGCGGAATTCGGCAAGCCAGGCGAGCCGGAGACATTCATCCCCCCCATTACCCAAGAGACCCTGGCGGACATGATCGGCACCACGCGCTCCCGCGTCAGCTTCTTCATGAATCGTTTTCGTAAGCTTGGGTTTATCAGTTACAACGGTCGCATCCAGGTCCATAAGTCACTGCTCAATGTAGTACTGCTCGATCAGCTGCCGGAGGATAACGCCCAGAAGCCCTCGATTTCCCCCGTTGCATAGGGCCCTTCGAAGGGCCCTATGCAGAATGAGGAGCGACTAAGGTTGCCGAGGGATTCGGGTTCATCGTCGGCGGATTTCGCACTGGCTAAGATCTCATGCCCGTGACGGCTAATCAAAACACAATTAGGGATTGCGCACAAACAAGGGAGGCCCACAGCCGAAGCTGGAGGCCTTTCTGTCCTTGCGCCGCGAACGCTGAATTATTCGCGTTTATAGAGCTCTAGGAGTGTGTCTGAGTAATCACCTTTATTCCACACATGCTGATTGAATGGGTTTGAAGAAGATGCGAACCTTTGAATATGGCGAAGAGTTATCGGCCGTATTTCCCTGAACAAGACTTTCTTCTTCCTCCCAGCTTGCGTGAGTGGCTCGCCGAGGACCATCTTTCGTATTTCGTTTCCGACCTTATCGATCAGCTGGATCTGGGAGCGATCGAGGGGCACTACGAGCGTGAGGAGCGGGGCTATCCACCTTATCATCCGCGGATGATGACCAAGGTTCTGGTCTACGGCTATTGCGTGGGTGTGTTCTCGTCGCGACGGCTTGAGAAGCGGTTGATTGAGGACATCGGGTTCCGAGTATTGGCAGCGGGCAACGAGCCAGATTTTCGCACGATCTCGGAGTTTCGCCGGATTCACTTGAAGGCCCTGGAAGGTCTATTCGTGCAGGTGTTGCAACTGGCGCTGAAGCTTGGCGCGATGAAGCTTGGCCGTGTGGCCATCGACGGCACGAAGATCAACGCCAACGCGAGCAAGCACAAGGCCATGAGCTATGAGCGCATGTTGCGCGAAGAAGCGCGTCTGCGCGAAGAGGTTAAGCGCCTGCTGGCCGAGGCCGAACAGACCGACAAAGACGAGGACAAGCGCTACGGGCGCAACCGTCGGGGCGACGAACTGCCTTCCGAACTGGGGCGGCGCGAAGAGCGGCTGAAGCGCATCGTCGAGGCCAGGAAGGCTCTGGAAGCACGCGCCGAGGCCGAACAGAAGCAGAAAGCCAGCAAGCCGGGGAAAAAGGATCCACCCCGCGGCGGCGGCGGAGGCAAAGGCCGTTCCGCTGTCGAGCCCAAGCCGGAGGCCCAGCATAACTTCACCGACCCAGAGTCACGCATCATGAAGGGGCCAGACGGATTCGTGCAGGCCTATAACGCACAGGCCGCTGTCGAGCCGGAGTTGCAGTTGATCGTCGCGCAAGCCTTGACCCAGCAGGCCAATGACAAGCAGCAACTTATACCGATGATCGAGCGTGTGCGGGAGCAAGCCGGACAAAAGGTGAAGCAGGTTTTGGCCGACAGCGGTTATTGCTCGGAAGAGAATCTTCAGAAGGCGGCAAAGAAGAAAGTCGACTTATACGTGGCGACGGGCAAGCAGAAGCACAATCAGCCGGCGCCAATCAGTCCCCGGGGACGCATCCCAAAATCAATCACTCCGGTCGACCGGATGAAGCGCAAACTGATGACCAGGGCGGGGCACACTATCTACGCGCGGCGCAAGACCATCGTCGAGCCGGTCTTCGGACAGATCAAACAGGCGCAGGGCTTCCGCCAGTTCCTCCTGCGGGGAGTAGAAAAAGTCAGCTCCGAGTGGGCACTTGTATGCGCCACACATAATGTACTGAAGCTCTACCGGGCATGCACGGCATGAAAAGAGAGGTTCCACACCACGACGGCACAACTACAAGGGCCCAATGTCTGAATCCAATGACTCAAGGCGACGATATCCCACGCCGCAATGCTACGGGACACCATCCCAGCGCCTCATCAACCATTACTCAGACGCGCTCCTAGTACATGCCATCCATGCCGCCGCTGCCACCTGCTGCAACCGCAGATCTGACCTCGGGCAACTCAACTATGAGAGCTTCGGTGGTTAGAAGCAGGCCGGCAATCGATGCTGCGTTCTCGAGCGCTGTACGGGTAACTTTCGTCGGGTCGATGACACCAGCCTTAACCAGATCTTCGTAGACGCCTGTTGCGGCGTTGTAGCCGAAGTGGTGGTCCTTGGACCCGAGCACCTTGGCCACAACAACCGCGCCTTCTTCGCCGGCATTGGCGACGATCTGGCGCAAAGGCTCTTCAAGAGACCGCCGCACGATTTGCGCGCCAATCTTCTCGTCGCCGTCGAGCGTCTTAATGAGCAAATCTACGGCCGGAATGGCGCGTATCAGTGCAACACCGCCGCCGGGAACGATCCCTTCCTCGACAGCAGCGCGGGTCGCATGCAAAGCATCTTCAACGCGAGCCTTCTTCTCCTTGAGTTCGGTCTCAGTTGCAGCGCCGACCTGGATGATGGCAACGCCGCCCACCAGCTTCGCCAGACGTTCCTGGAGCTTCTCCTTGTCGTAGTCTGAGGTGGACTTCTCGATCTGCGTACGGATCTCATTCACGCGGCCCTTTATTTTCTGGGCCTCCCCAGCACCATCAATGATGGTTGTATTGTCCTTATCGATGGTGACGCGCTTTGCTTTGCCCAGATCTTCGAGCTTTACGCCGTCCAGCTTAATGCCAAGATCTTCGGTGATGGCCTTGCCGCCGGTCAGGACAGCGATGTCGCTCAGGATCGCGTTGCGGCGATCGCCGAACCCGGGGGCTTTCACGGCGGCCACCGTCAGTGTGCCGCGCAGCTTGTTCACCACCAGGGTTGCAAGTGCATCGCCCTCGACGTCTTCAGCGATGATCAGTAGTGGTTTGCCGCTGCGCGCTACCTGTTCCAACAGGGGCAGAAGGTCCTTCATGCTGCTAATCTTCTTCTCGAAAATCAAGATGGAGGGCTCGTCCAACACTACTTCCATTCGTCCCGGGTCGGTGACGAAGTAGGGGCTCAGGTAACCGCGATCAAACTGCATCCCCTCCACCGTCTCTAGAAAGGTCAGGCCGGTCTTGGAATCCTCGACAGTTATGACGCCATCCTTGCCCACCGTCTTCATCGCACGGGCTATGATTTCACCAATCTCGTGATCGCCATTGGCCGAGATGGAGCCAACTTGGGCTACAGAACCCTCGTCCACGGGTCTGGACAGTTTACCCAGTGCTCCGCCCTCGACCCAATTCCCATCCTTATCGCGTGTGCCAATGATGGTTGTTACGGCCTTCTCGATGCCGCGCTTCAAGCCCGTCGGGCTCGCACCGGCTGCTACAGTCCTCACGCCTTCGCGGAAGATGGCTTGCGCGAGAACCGTCGCGGTCGTGGTGCCGTCACCGGCCAAATCGCTTGTTCTGGAGGCAACCTCGCGCACCAGCTGCGCGCCCACATTTTCCAGTGGATCCTTCAGCTCAATTTCTTTGGCGACTGTCACACCGTCCTTGGTAATGGTGGGCGAACCAAACTTTTTCTCGATGACAACGTTGCGACCCCTCGGTCCGAGCGTCGCTTTAACGGCGTCGGCCAGTATATTCACGCCGCGCAGGATCGCTTGACGGGATTCTTCGCCTTGCAGAATTTGCTTTGCCATACATGTAACTCCTAAAAAACGTGAACAGGAACGGTAGTTCTCCGTTCAGTTGTATGTGAGTGAGTTGTCGCGAGGAGTCGTGGACGCTTACCACTGATCGATGAAGAGAGCAATTCACTTCTTGACGATGCCTAGAACTTCTTCCTCTCGCATGATCAAAAGCTCTTCGCCGTCGATCTTGATCTCGGTGCCCGAGTATTTGCCGAAGAGAATCTTGTCGCCGGCCTTGACGTCGAGAGGGAAAACCTTCCCTTCGTCATTCGATTTGCCTTTGCCGACAGAGACGACTTCGCCTTCCTGGGGCTTTTCCTTCGCACTATCCGGGATGATGATTCCACCGCGGACTGTTTCGCCTTCGTCGACACGACGGATCAGAATGCGGTCATGAAGTGGAGTGAAGGTGGTGGTTACAGATGTTGCCGTCATCTTTTGCCTCGCATTCGAACTCGGGCAGGGTTGAGCCCTGGCCGTCTACATGGGTGGCTTTGCAAAGGGGAGGCTTCTGATGTTGCGGATTGAGGCTCAAAAGAGAGGAGCAGCGGACCCGTTCAAACAGTTCCACCATGAGAGCGATAGCACTCTAGCCTTCTAATTGCCAACCGTAGGCTTGGAAGTTAACGCTGTCAAGTGGATTCTCAATAAGTTGGCACTAACTCGTCTCCAGCGGAGTGGACTTACTCACAAAGACGCGCGCAACCAATTGCGAAGCCTCGCGGCCGACCGACGCGGCGTTATCAATGTCCATGTAGAGCCATATTGCTCAGACACCATCGAGCGTCCGCACTTAGCCTGAAAGGTGCCTTGTGCGCTGAGGTATGCGGAAAGTTGGTCCAACTGCGTACGCCTTGTTGATTGTGGACTCCAGCTTCCAAGCAGCGGGTGGCCTTATTCAGTTGTTGCTTGTCGTCGCGCTGCCAGTGCTGATTTTCAAGCGGATGACCAGAAGAATGCGCGCTCCCTAGAAACCTAAAGCGCTCGGGATCCTTTCGTTCCAGAGCATCGCTCAACCAGACAACCGAACTACTGGAGCCAGAATGGCCCATATCAAGAAGGTCGATGTAAAGAACTATTTAGCCTCTCGCAAGCGCAATGGATTTCGTCCATATCGACCAGCAGACCATCCTGATCGAGCGGGAGCTCGAGGAGAGTCTTCCGCCGGTGCAAATTCCGTCGCGACCGAAGTAATTGAGAAAACGTTCAGTCAACTCACTTCAAGTGGCCTGGAAATGCAGGCGAACGAGACGAGAACAGATTCCGGCGAGATCGCGATACCCGCAAAATCGAAAAGCGCAGGAGCATGAGGCATCGCTCCGTGTTTCTACGTAAAGAGTGCGTCTTACCGGGTCGCCTGGACCCGCTCCGAGAGCCTATCTGCGATGGCTGGACGCGCGTGGAGGAAATGTCCGCACCGATCTTCGACACGATTATCCGCCAGGCTGGCTGGCACTACATATGGGTTCCGCCTGATTGCATGCGAAGAGGCATTGGCACGAGTACGGATGCCGCAATCAATCGAGCATTGACCCGTGCACTCGGGCGTGTACCGAGACAATTCAACGCCGCGGAGCTTGATTTCGTTTGCATCGTAAAGTATCCAGGTTTCTACATTGCGAATGTCAATGTGCAATGTCGCCAGATTCAGGAATGCACTTCGCTAGACCCTATCGATGAAGACGGTCCACTAGCGCTTGCGGCGAGGTAGAAGGAAAGCGAAGCTTGTCCGATAAGATGCTTCGCCTGATCGTAAAGTTGGATGAATGTCGCCACGATCATTTGGCCGAATCAGATGCTATGGGTATCGTGGTTTAAACGCGTTTCCCCCTGTGGGGACTTTTGTGAGTACACCGGATCAAATTGGTGAGCAATTCTGCTGTCCCGACAAGTCTCTGCGAAATCCGGCGCCGTTTTATGGGGACCGGTAGTTGAGAAGACCGATTCCATTGTGATATTTGCCGGACAAGTCAGTTCACAAACCCCGTGGGCCACCTCAGCTCAACTGGCCGCACTGACCGAGGCCGGCGTCTCACCAGACGTTCTTTTAGCTCGAGATGCTGCCTCAACCTCCCAGGTCTGCGCTGTACTCGGCCGCATGGGTGGTAACCCTCGAGTGCTCGGAGCTGCCTCGACTAATTTCACCGATCTTCAAATCACATCTGGGGTATTCGTCGGTGGATTCAATAATCCATGGACGTTGCGTTTGTAGGCACCTCTGCGGTATCAGTCTGTTCGGAATGCAACAAATCAAACTTACGAAATCGTTGACACAAAGCACAGCGACTCGCGCCTTTATCAGGTCGATCAGACCAAACCGTATAGCAAATCCACCCAGGATTATGGAATCGCCAGCGTTCGTTGTGGCGCGGGTTAATGTCTCCGGATTCGCATTGTCCGGATCGTAGGCCACTAACGCTGCTTTCTTTGCGAAGTCTATTCTGACCGCACAGCCCCCGGCGGAGGGAAAGGGCAGAAGTCTGCGTGGCTGAGGTCGTGGGTTTGATATGGGTTAGATAACGGTTTGCGATCGTTCCCTACAGCGACCCAGTGCTTTCTCAGTTTGTGGCGGAAATCCACTCTCGAGCCGAATCAGCCTCCGACGCTGCGAACGATCTCGCGGCAACCGGCATAAGGAAGCCGAACAAATGCACCGTTTGCTTGATCCACTCCACATCGGTAACAACCGCTACCCGCTCCCAGCGCGATGGGTGCTCGATTCCAATTCTGAAATCTTCCCAGATCGCACCCGGATCGATACCGGCGAAGTCGCCGGCTGTCTCATAGTAAAGTCGGACCTTGTTCTGGCTCCTTAGCGCTTCAACGACGGACGGGATCAGTACGGAATCGTAGTCCGCTTTCGTCACGCGTCCGCTGCAAACAAACGCGAGAACATTGTCGGGAAAGGAATTTAACCGCTTAATCATCGGGCACTCTCCATGCTACGTGTTTTCCACTTTTGCTTGGAAGAAAACAAAAGAACGCTGAAAATTGGATGCCAGCCATCGTTCAAGAGTGAGCCAGTACGTCGGAGTGAGAAGCAGACAATTGAAACTGGAAGTCAACCATCAGTCCACCTTGAAAGTTCGCGCTTGTTGATCGTCTCCCAGGCAAGCGATGATCGCTTCGATAACGCGCTTGGTTTCAGCGGGGTTTTTAACCGGGATCGAAATGACACCTGCCTGTTCAGCAGGGTAGTCATTTCCTCCTGGGAATAAGGCATCGCCGACATAGATCATCTCTTGCGTTGAAATGTGGAGAATATCGCGCAGTTTCCTGATCCCGTACGCCTTGTCAATGCCGGGCTTGGTAACGTCGATCGAGGTCGCGCCGCCGAGGCGGACCGAAAACTCCGGAATGAGAGTGTCAAGGACCGTTTTGATCTCCTTCCGTTTGGCAAAATCAGCGTCCCATTTCACTTTCTCGTCCGCAGTGAAATCCTCCGCGTAGAGCTTCTTCCATGCTCCGTGGAATTGAAAGAATTGCGTTCCACAATCCGTTGAAGATAGCCCGGTCTTCGGCAAAGGCAAGTTTCCTCGCAGCGTCTTTCGCAGACTGCCAATGTTGGCGTATGAGATCTTGTTTTCATTCTCCTCTCCCACAGAGAAGAAACGATTCTTGGATCTCATCCGATCAAACAACGAGCTATGAAACGAGTAGGTGGACAACGATCTCATCGAGCCAGTGAAGGAAGAGATCCGACATGCGCGACCGTTCGCGGCCGTTCTGCCTAAAGCGGCGTTGACGCGCGCCATGCTGATTGCAACAACGATCGCCAGTTCTAGCTCACAATGCATGTCCTGAATGGTGCACGTTTGGCAGGTTAGACCGCAGGAACCGCGGGCTCCACAAAGCGCGCGGAGTTCGCGCATTTGAGGAAGGAATTCTCCTACGGACCCCAGTTGCTCCCTTTAATTCCTGCGAGTATCTAGCAACTCCCTGCTGATGCCCGGCGAGCATCAGTCTTGACGGAAAAAGTCTTGGACGCAAATGGAGTTTCGAGGCATTCTCTGCATGAGTACCTTGCTCCCGGTGAATCAGATCCGGGAGCCGCTTTGAACAGCAATGCACAGATGCTCTCGGATGCTCGGAAGCGCTAACGAGGCGAAATCATCATCGAGGTGCCTAACGCCGCATCCTCTATATGTCTTCAGCGTTCACCGAGAGGAGACTAACGACTCCGCGGTTGCAGGAGGAGATATTTTCTCCGAAGTACAAGGGGGAAGGGAATTGAGCGTGAGCCCTCGATTAGGGTGGCCGCTTCGCGGCCGTAGGGACACCGAGAGCGTCAAGAAAAATCTTTTGCTGCACTCGACTC
>CAWFZI010000015.1:0-228411 GCA_963820295.1 uncultured Acidobacteriaceae bacterium
GGTACGGGCGATTATTCGGTTCCGTCGCTGCGCGTGGGCGTTTACACGATTCAGGCTGAGGCGCCGGGATTTGCGTCAACCCAGGCAAAGAACATCTCGATTTCAGTCGGAGCGCGCCAGCGCATCGACCTGACCTTGAATATAGGACAAGCCAACGCCACGACTGTAGAAGTGAGCGATGTGGCCCTCCAGATTGAAACCGCAAGCAGTGAGCGCGGGCAGTCGATCTCGGGATATCAAACGGAAGCGCTTCCGCTCGTGAGCCGCAACTTCTCTGACTTACTGGGCCTCGTCACCGGGTCGCGCCAGGCTCCTTCGGCAGCGACAACCAGTTCAATCAGCAGCCTGGTTCGTGCTGGCGCCTACAACGTGAATGGCCAGCGCAGCATGTTCAATAACTTCCTGCTGGATGGCATGGATAACAACGCCTATGGCGAGAGCAACCAGGGTTTTGACAATCAGATCATCGCGATCGCGCCCGATTCAGTTGCCGATTTCAACGTGGTGACGAATAACGAGAGCGCGGAATACGGCCGGTCTTCGGGTGCCACGGTCAATGTGGCCTCACGCGGAGGCACCAACAGCTTCCACGGCACGCTGTATGAGTTCCTGCGCAACACCGATCTGAATGCCGCCGGCTTCTTTAAGCCGACGCTCGTCGGAAGCACTGGGACCGCTGTTCCATTTCAGAAGCCGGGCTTCAATCGTAACCAGTTCGGAATGAACTTTGGCGGCCCCATCCTGAAGGACAAGCTCTTCTTTTTCCTGGACTATGAGGGGTTTCGTCAGACGCTGAAGCCGCTTTATGTGTATACGCTGCCGACGCAGAACGAGATCAACGGAATCTTGGTTGTGGATGTCAAGAACCCGGTTACAGGGACCGTCTACCCGAAAGGGACCGCGATCCCGGCGTCGGCCATCAACCCGCTCTCGGCACAAATCCTCAACTACTACAAGCCTTTCATGAGCACTCTGCCGGTGTCGGGCGTGGGCGCGACGGGGCTTAACTCCAACGACTATGCGAAAGAAGTTCCGTTTACGGATAACTCAGACAAAGGCGATCTTCGGCTGGATTATCAGCAGTCGCCCATCTCCTCATGGTTCCTCCGTATCAGCGATCGAAAGGAAACGGGCGTGAACTATCCGGTCATTCCCCTTCCCCTCGACAGTACTGCGAACGGAACAATCCGAGTACTCGATCAGCAGGTCGCGCTTGGCTACACCCACCTTTTCGGAGCAAACAAGGTGTTGGATGCACGTCTCGGGTTGTCGCGGACCGAGGCCGGAAAATTCACTTTATCGATCGGTCAGAATGCTTTTGCAATTCCTGGCCTTCAAACCGTACCCGCTGGAATCGCGGGCGGCTTGCCGCAAGTCTCCATCAGCAACTTCACGACGTTCGGACGCCAAAGCACGAACCCGCAATGGCAAGATCCGGCCCTGCTCGATCCCAAGGTGAACTTCACATGGGTCAAGGGCAAGCATTCACTGAAGTTCGGATACGAGTACGAACACATCTGGATGGCAGTCAACGACAACAATCCTCTGTATGGTGCGTGGTCCTATAGCGGCGGGTATAGCGCTACCACCTCAACCAAAGTGGCCGACAACTACTGGGCAGATTTTCTTTTCGGCGCGACTAGTTCGTATCAGCTGGCAAACTATTTTGTAGTCCATCTTCGTCAGTCGCTCGACAGCGCATATGCACAGGACGACTGGAAGATTCTTCCCAATCTGACGCTGAACCTCGGCCTGCGCTGGGAGTACGGCTCGCCTTACTCCGATTGGAAGAACAATATTTCGAACTTCGATCCTGTGTCGCAGACGGTGCTGACCATTACTCCGGGTGCGGTGGCGGGCAACGGTATTACGCCGGTGAACAAAGGCGGAGTCTATGGCAGTACGCTGATGAATCCAGACCTGAACGATTTTTCGCCGCGCATTGGTTTCGCTTTTGCGCCCACGCCGAATCTGTCGATTCGAGGCGGCTTCGGTACCGGGTACGTTCATTACACGCGTGCCGGATCGGGCAATATTCTTGCTATCAACGCGCCGCAGGCACAGTTTGCAGCGGTCACGCAGATCGCGCCCAGCACGACGAACCACTGCTCAAGCCCGCTGCCAGCTCAGATTATTGCCGTCAACAAAACCACGCCCAGCTGCTACGCCACGGCCGACCAGGGATTCCCAAGCGGATTGGTGACATCGTTTAACCCTGCGACGGACAACATCACGTGGGTCCCCAAGAACACACGGGACAGCTATGTCGAGAGTTACTTTCTCAGCGTACAGAAGCAGCTTGCAAAGAACACGCTGCTAGACGTCGCCTATGTGGGCAATCACGGGCTCAAGTTGCAGGGATTCCTGAACGGAAACCAGAAGAATCCTTCGCTTGGATTTGCGCGACCCTATTCCAACTGGCCGAGCGACATCACCGAGGGCCTCAACGAGTTCTACTCGAACTACAACGCGCTCCAGGTTCGCTACGAACAGCGCTTTGTGGCAGGCCTCACGCTGCTGAACTCGTTCACATGGGAACATGCGCTCGACAATGCATCGGCCTCGCTCGAGGGCAATACGCCGAGCCCGCAAGATGCGAACAACATCAAGGCCGATTACGCGCAATCGGATTACAACCTGCCGCTCGCGAACGTGACCAGCCTGATCTACGACCTGCCGTTTGGCCATGGACGCAGCTTTGCTTCAGGAGCAAACGGATTCCTGGACACCATCATCGGCGGCTGGCAGCTGAGCGCAATCAACACAGCGCAGTCTGGAACGCCCTTCAACCTGACCTACACGCCCAACACCGCACAGCAGGTGTCGCCGCAGATCGGAGCGACGTATCGCGGCGCAAATGAGTACCGCCCCGACTTTGTCTCCGGCAAGAAAGTTACGCAGGGTACGAAGAATCGCTCGGCAAACACGGGCTATGTGAACTACATCAATTACAGCGCCTTCGTGGTGCCCCCGATTAAGGATGCGGCAGGCAATCTTCTCAGCCCTTTCGGAACAGCGTCGCGCAATCCGGGCCGGTCGCCGATATTCAACGAGACCGATCTGGATATCAATAAGAAGTTCAATACGCCGATCGAGAGCCTGAAGGTAGAGTTCAGGACCGAGGTTTACAACCTATTCAACCACACCAACTTCTTCCTGCCGGGCAACGTCAGCGGGTCGCAAGGCACCACAACGGCAACATCCTCCGTCGGCGGCTCTGTGCCGGTGTCGACGATTACAGGAAGCCCAACCAGCGGCGGGCAGATCACCAGCACCTTCGAGCCGCGTATCTTCCAGTTCGCATTGAAGATCATTTACTGAACCTTACCGAAGGCAATGGCCCATGCGACGCTGCATGGGCCATTTGCTTTTGGTGCGCCCGGCAGGGCGCACTCACTAGGAGGTGAAAGTCCTCTACACACCCGGCAAGGGGAAGTGTTAGCCGAACAGCAAGGGTGTTCATCGCGAGGTGGGATCCGAAGGAAGCTGGAGGCAAAGCGCTGCTCTGACGAACAGCCAGCGGATAGGAGGCGACGCAGTGGGGTGAGCAGGCCAATGCATGCAAAGCCCGATACTTGCACGGACGCTGCGGCGTATATCCGACAGAGATAAGCGTGAAGGTGAGTGCGTAATACCCGGGGAGATCTGGTGGTTTGCCTCAGGGCTACCGGCGTCGTGAGGCGTTGGGATGAACCACCAGAAGTCAGCAGCGGCCATATTAGCTTCGCGAGAGCGGAGTGAAGGGCCAAACATGAAACACGGGAGTAGGACAGCAGATCTCGATGCGAGTCAACGAAGCAGAAGCTTACGAAAGTAAGGCCGGCGCGGAGGTAGACGGGCGGAACCTGTCGAGGATCGTGTCTGGTGCTGAGACTCGTACGGCGACTGGTGGAGAAACGAAACCGGAGAGCAGCGCAGGGACTTTTGGAAGCAGCACTGGAACGCAGCAACATGCTGTGCGCTTACCGGCGGGTGATGGAAAACAAAGGAGCACCGGGAGTCGATGGACTCACGGTTCGGAGTTGAAATCCTGGCTTGTCGCGCATTGGCCGAAAATCAAGAAGTCTCTGTTGGCGGGCGAATACAGCCTCAGGCAGTGCGCAGGGTGGAGATACCGAAGCCGCAAGGCGGGGTACGCATCCTGGGCATTCCTTGTGCGATGGATCGGCTGATCCAGCAGGCACTTCATCAGATACTGCAACCTCTGTTCGATCCCGGGTTCTCGGAGTCGAGCTACGGTTTTCGTCCTGGACGCAACGCCCATCAGGCGGTGAATGCCGCACGAGGGTACGTGGCCGAGGGTCGGCGATGGACCGTAGACCTCGACTTGGAGAAATTTTTCGACCGAGTGAACCATGATGTGCTTATGGCGCGAGTGGGACGCAAGGTGAAAGACCCCGGTGTGTTGAAACTGATCCGGCGCTATCTGGAAGCGGGACTGATGGAAGGTGGGATAGCGAATGCACGGAGCGAAGGGACGCCGCAGGGCAGTCCTCTTTCCCCGTTGTTATCGAATATCCTGCTGGACGATCTGGATCGCGAACTGGAACGACGGGGTCATCGTTTCTGCCGATACGCCGACGACTGCAACATCTATGTCCAAAGCGATCGGGCAGGACAGAGGGTCAGGCAATCGATCACGGCGTTTCTGGAGCAAAGGCTGAGGTTGAAGGTCAATGCGGCCAAGAGCGCAGTGGCGCGACCGTGGGAGCGGAAGTTCCTGGGCTACAGCATGACGTGGCACAGGAAACCGAAGCTCAAGATCGCATCGCAGAGTCGTGAGCGCTTGAGGGAGAAGATCCGTCTCACGCTACAGCGGGGCCGCGGACAGAGCATGCAGCAGATCATCAAGGCGCTTAATCCCGTACTGAGGGGCTGGCTGGCCTACTTCCGACTCACCGAAGTAAAGAACGTGTTGGAGGAACTCGATGGCTGGCTGCGGCACAAACTGCGGACTCTGCTATGGCGGCAATGGAAGCGTGTCTATACACGAGCGCGAAATCTGATGAAGGCTGGGATAGATAAGGTTCGGGCGTGGAAGTCGGCCACCAATGGGCGAGGCCCATGGTGGAACGGCGGTGCCTCGCATATGAACCAAGCCTACCCCAAGAACTGGTTCGACCGCATGGGGCTGGTTTCGTTGCTGGATACACAACGACTCTTCCAGTCTGTTTCATGAACCGCCGGATGCCGAACGGCACGTCCGCGTGGTGTGGGAGGACGGCGGGAGTAATCCCGCCTCCTACCCGATGCGTCCCACGCGAGGAAGACAACCGATCCAGGTCGTAGGATGAAACCGGAGGCACAACGAATGTTCACACCGCGCGCTATTGGATCGATCCGAAGCCCCTATAAAGAAACGGCCGCAATCCCCAAGGGCTTTGGCGCCAAGCACGATGCTGAGGGAGTTATCGAGGTTCTGCCGGAGTTCGCGGCGGGATTGAAGGACATTGAGGGCTTCTCTCATCTGTTTGTCATGTGGTTTTTTGATCGGTCAGAAGGATTTGAGCTCGTCGGCACCGCCCCCGTCGACCACCGCGAGCACGGCGTCTTTGCCACGCGCTCGCCGCGACGGCCGAATCCTATTGCCCTGACGGTAGTCGAGCTTTTGCGCCGCGAGGGGGCAGCGCTGCACGTGCGAGGCGTTGACATGCTGGATGGGACGCCTGTTCTGGATATCAAGCCCTACATGTCGAGCATTCCCCAGGAAAAGCTGCGCAGAGGCTGGCTGGCTGAAGCGGAGGCTGCGAAGTCTTAGCCTTTGGGCCGGGTGTCCAACGGAGCAAGATGTTCCTGCATCTCACCCCATGTTGATGGTGTTACAAGGCCGTCGCATGAGAGGGATGGGAAACATGCCTAAGCAGAACGCGCAAGACAAGCCTGTACAGGAACTGATCAACGCGCTGAATGAAGATCTAGCCCGTGAATATCAGGCGATTATCGCCTACACCGTCTATAGCAACGTGCTGAGCGGGGCTCAGTGGATGCAGATTGCCGGCGAATTGAAACTGCACGCCGCCGAAGAGCTGCAGCACGCGCTCATCCTGGCCGATCAGATCGATTATCTGGGCGGCATGCCTACGGCAACTCCGAAAGAAGTGAAGCTCTCAAAGAAGCCCGAAGAGATGCTGCGCTTCGATCTCGACAATGAGACGCAGACGATTGTGAATTACCGTTCGCGCGTGAAGCAGGCTGAGGCGCTGGGGCATTATGCCCTGGCCGAGCAGCTCCGCAGAATTCTTACCCAGGAGCAGGAGCACCAGCACGACCTGGCGACCGCACTGGGGATCGACGTGCCGAAGGTGCTCCCCGAGGGGGCCTGAGCTCCGCAAATGCAGAACGCCTGCAAAGTCGATATCGAGCTTTGCAGGCGCTTTTTCCAGGATCTATTGCGGAGTTACCAGCGATAAATAGTCAGGTTATCCAGGTAGACTTTGGCCGATCCGCTGGCGCCGAGCCCGTCAATCTGGAAATTGGTCAGAAGAGTTGGCCCCCAGCCCAGAGCAAACGAAGAGGGGACTGTTATATAGATGTCCTGCTCGATGTTATCGAGCCAGACCGATTTATATGTGACGTTGCCGGAGGTATCCCGCGAGTAGCTGATCTGAATGTGATGCCAGGCGTTGGTAGACCACTCGCGCGGGTTGCACCTTGCATAGGAATGCCGCCAGATATCGGAGTAGTTTTGCGGCGTGCCGGCATTGAGGGTGTAATCCCATGTGTTGGAGTAGCCATCGCACTGGAAACCGTAGATGACGGTTTGGCCATTGGGCATCACCTGGTTCATATCCATTTCGAGATTGGCAATGCCGCCGGATGGATTGACGAAGTTCACCCAGGCGTCATAGAGAAAGTTCTGTGCCCAAGGATCGATGCCAAAGGTGACGTCGTACCGCATACCGCTGTAGTTGGAGAAACTGGTTGCGAACTCGCGCGCATAGCCGGTGAGCGAGGGCGCATTGACGACGCCCATCTGGCCAGAGGCCCAGCCGTTTCCCGTCGCGACATCGCGAACAGCCTCCCAATTGCCGAGCGTTTGGATTCCCCCTGCCTTGATGCCATACCACGGAACCATCGAAGTGGGCGGGGGCACGACGGTGAGCGTGATCGAGGAGACGCACGACGCTCCATGGTTACCCCAGGACTTGATATGAAGGACGTGGGCGCCCGTGGCGAAGCCGATGGTGGTGCTGATGGAGGCCCCGTTGACGATGGTGGTGTTCGGGTTGTCGTCGAACGAGTACCCCATGGCGGCGATGGGTTGGGAGGAGCAGGGACTGGCATTTGCCGAGAGCCAGAACGGCGAAACTACCTTGGCGTTCTGACCTGGGCTGTTGACGGTTACATTGGCGAAGGCGGGCGCCGCACCTGCGAGCAGCGCAAGGGTCACGGAAAAAAGAGATCTCATGAAGACGCTTTCATCCCGAACAGCGAACGGAGAACTCCGTGCGTCTCCCCGCTCAGGAATTGAAAATTAGTAATGAATTTGGAGCCAGCATAGCAGGGAGTTTTCTGTAAATCGGGGCGAAAAACACTCGAACTCACTCGAAAGTGTGGAAAGATGCACTGGCTGATTCGAGGGCGGAGGATCTATCGCAGCGACACGCACGGATACAGGGGAGTTATTGGGATTTGCCCACCGGATCATGCAAGGCCCGGGGTTGCCTGGCCTCTTGGATTCATAGATGCAGGATTGAAAATAAATGTACCCATATCAACAATTCTCGGGATACCTAGCCTCTTGCGGGTCAAAAGCTGTAGATCGGATCTTCCTTCTTATGGACGAAAGGTTTTCTCCGACCCTCACGTGACTTGTGATGAGCCTCACAGATCATGGTCGTTTTTTCTGACTAAGCTATGCCGACGTCGCTCAAGAGTACCGAGGCAGCCATCGGGGTCTTTGGGCGGGTGTTTTTCGACGACGGTCCAGTGAATCGAAGCGGACCGACAGGCGAGGTAAGGTATGGGGCAGTCGATTTGGCGCTCGATGGAGCAGAAGGGCTATAGCCGCAGGGATTTCTTGCAGTTCTGCACAGCGGCGGCCATGGCAGCGGGCTTTGGCAAAACCGGCGTGGCCGAGGTGGTTTCTGCCTTCGAGAAGAAGGAAAAGCCCGCGGTTGTGTGGATGCATTTCCAGGAATGCACCTGCTGCAGCGAGTCCTTCATCCGGGCTTCGCATCCGATCGTCGTGGACGCGCTCCTGGACGTGCTGTCGCTGAATTACACCGAGACGCTGATGGCCGCTTCCGGCTTTCAGGCTGAGAAGAGCCTGAACGACACCATCCAGAACAACAAGGGCAAGTACATCGTGCTGGTTGAAGGCGCGGTCCCCCTGGCGGATGGTGGCGTGTACTGCATGATCGGCGGCAAGACAGCCGAATCGATCCTGCAGACGGTGGTGAAGGACGCAGCGGCGGTTGTGGCCTGGGGTAGTTGTGCGTCGAATGGATGCGTGCAGGCGGCCAAGCCGAATCCCACGGGTGCGACACCGATCCACAAGCTCGTGGACAAGCCAGTGATCAATGTACCCGGGTGCCCGCCCATCGCCGACGTGATGATGGCGGTGGCGACGCATCTATTGGTGCTCGGCCAGATTCCAGCACTCGACAGCCTTGGCAGACCAAAGGAATTCTACGGCCGCCGCGTACACGATACCTGCTATCGCCGTGCGAACTACGATGCCGGACTATTTGTAGAGTCGTTCGACGACGAGAACGCACGCAAGGGATATTGCCTCTACAAAATGGGCTGCCGCGGCCCGGTGACCTACAACGCCTGCTCGGTTGTGAAGTGGAACGAGGGCACAAGCTATCCGATCCAGTCGGGACACGGATGCATCGGCTGCAGCGAAGAAGGTTTCTGGGATAATGGACCACTTTACCAGCACCTGCCTTCGGTGCCCGGCTTCGGCATTGAGAGCACCGCGGACACCATTGGCGCGGCGGTCGGCCTTACCACACTGGTTGGCGTTGCCGCCCATGCGGTCGTAACCAACGTGCGCAAGAAACAGGTTATTGCGGAAGTCCACGCTGAAGATCAGAAGGAGTCGTAAAGAGTATGGCGACGCGTATCGTTGTCGATCCAGTGACACGGATTGAAGGCCACCTGCGCATTGAAGCGGTGGTGGAGAACGGCGTGATTACTGACGCCTACAGCGCAGGCACCATGATTCGCGGGCTGGAGAAGATTTTAATCGGCCGCGATCCGCGCGATGCCTGGGCCATTACCGAGCGTGTGTGCGGCGTCTGCACTACCGTGCATGCTCTCGCCAGCGTGCGTGCTGTCGAAGACGCAATCGGTATCTCCGTTCCACCCACGGCAGAGATTATCCGCAACATCATGATGGCCACGCTCTACGTACACGACCACGTGGTGCATTTCTATCATCTGCACGCGCTGGATTGGGTCGACATCGTGAACGCGCTCAAGGCCGATCCGAAGAAAGCGGCGGAGCTGGCTGGGTCATTCTCTCGGTGGGACAAGAACACGCCTGCCTACTTTGCCTCGGTCCAGGAAAAAATCAAGCGGTTCGCCGAGAGCGGGCTGGGCATCTTTGCCAATGGCTACTGGGGGCATCCGGCGTACAAGCTTCCGCCCGAAGTGAACCTGATCGGCGTTGCGCATTACCTCGACGCGCTCGAGTGGCAGAAGAATATCGTCAAGATTCACGCCATCTTCGGCGGAAAAAACCCGCATCCGAATTATCTTGTGGGCGGAGTACCGTGCTCGATTGATACCGATGAGCCAGCGGCGATTAACTCCGAGCGCCTGAACCTTGTGGCGCAGCTGATTGCGGAAGCGGACGAGTTCGTCAACGAGGTCTACATTCCTGATTTGCTCGCCGTGGCTTCGTTCTATAAGGATTGGGCGAAGTATGGCGGTGGCCTGAAGAACTACATGAGTTACGGAGAATTTCCGACTCAGGGCTATGGCCAGATCCAGTCGTTCAAGTACGCGCGCGGCGCGGTTCTCAATCGCGACCTGAGCACAGTGCACGAAGTGAATCCGCGCGACAGCCAGGAGATCAAGGAGTACATTGCGCACTCCTGGTACAGCTACGACGGTGGCGACCATGCGGGTCTGCACCCGTGGGCGGGCGAAACAAAGATCAACTATTCAGGCCCCAAGCCTCCGTTTGAATCGCTGGAAGGATTCGAGAAGTACTCGTTCCTGAAGACGCCGCGGTGGAAAGAGAATCCGATGGAGGTGGGTCCGCTGGCGCGTCTGCTTGTCTCTTACGCCGCGGGCCACGCCGATGTGAAGGAGCTGGTGGGGCAAACGCTTGGAAAGCTCGGTGTTCCGGTAGATGCACTGTTCAGCACGCTGGGCCGCACGGCTGCGCGAGGCCTGGATGCCGCTCTGGGCATGATCTGGCTCAAGGACTTCTATGCCCGCCTGATGGAGCGGGTGAAGAGTCACGAAGTTTCGACGTTCAACGGCGAACGGTGGGAGCCGAAGAGCTGGCCGGCGGATGCGGAAGGCGTCGGACTGGTGGAAGCGCCCCGCGGCTCACTCGCGCACTGGATCAAGATCCACAACGGCGCGATTGAGAACTACCAGCTCGTTGTCCCGACCACATGGAACGGTTCACCACGGGACGCGAAACAGCAACGGTCGGCTTTCGAAGAGTCGCTGATAGGAACACCCGTGGCGAAGCTCGACCAGCCGGTCGAGATTCTCCGCACCATCCATTCATTTGATCCGTGCCTGGCTTGCTCCGTGCATCTTTACGATCCGCAAGGCCGGCACCTGCACAAAGTTTCGTTCGAGTAGGTGCTATGAGTGCTCCGATCATTGGCGCAAACAGCAATATTCCGGTGACACATGCACCGGTCGAGTACCGGCGGGTCTACGTTTGGGAACTACCGGTACGCGTCTACCACTGGATCAATGCCGTTGCATTGGTGCTGCTGTGCGTCACGGGCTATCTGATTGGCGCACCCGTCCGTGCCTTCTATGCCGGAGAAGCCTACACGCAGTACTGGTTCGGCTGGGTTCGCTTCATTCACTTCGCTTCTGCCTTCGTGTACGTGTTCAACTTTCTGGCGCGTCTTTACTGGGGCTTTGTTGGCAACAAGTACTCGAGCTGGGCCGCGTTCTTTCCTTTGAAGCGATCGCAGCGCCAGGAAATTGTCGACGTCATCAAGGCCGACGTGCTTGAAACCAAGCTGCACGGTCCCATTTCGACTGGGCATAATGCTCTCGCCGGTCTCATCTACTTCTTCACGTTTCTCGCCTTCGTGGCGCAGACCGTCACCGGCTTCGCCCTCTACTCCAGCATGAGCAATTCGTGGATGCCCCGCATGTTCACCTGGATGGTCCCCTTACTTGGCGGCGAGTTTGGCGTGCGGTTCTGGCATCATCTGTTCCTGTGGTTCTTTGTCACGTTCGTTGTCGTCCACGTCTATCTGGCCTTCTATCACGACTACATCGAAGGACGCGGCACAGTCTCTTCGATCATCGGGGGATGGAAGTTCGAACGGGAGAAGAATGACCGGTAACGTGAAGACGCTCATTCTTGGCCTGGGCAATACCCTGATGGGCGATGAGGGCGTGGGCGTCGCCGTGGTGCGCAGCCTCGAACAGCATCCCATGCCTGAAGGCGTGGAGTGTCTGGACGGCGGCACCGGAGGCTTTCTGCTGCTGGAGCCCCTGGAGAGCGCCGACCGCATCATCCTGGTGGACGCCTCTGCGGACGGCAACCCGATCGGAACGGTGACGCGCACGACGCCGCGCTTCTCCCGGGATTTTCCTCCCACATTGACCGCACACGATATTGGCGTGAAGGATCTACTCGACGCGCTGTATATCCAGGGCGGCGACCGCAGAATCGTGCTCTATGCAATCACAATTGACCCGCTGCAATCGATCTCGATGAGCTTGTCGACGGTGGTGCAGGCAGCCGCAGAGCGCGCCGTTCAGGCAATCCTCGCCGAGTTGGCGAAGGCGCAGCAGGAAGCGCTCGCGCCAGCCTGCTGAAGCAAGCCGGGCATTTTTATAGCAACAGGGCAAGCAGGCTGACGCGAAGGCGTCACACAAGCTGTTTGCCCTCTGATATTTATGCGGTCTAAAAAGGCGGGAAATCCCTGGCGGAGAGAGGGGGATTCGAACCCCCGATAGAGCTTTTGACCCTATAACGGTTTAGCAAACCGCCGCCTTCAGCCACTCGGCCATCTCTCCGGGTCTACGCCGGATTATACCGGAAGCAGCGATTGCTGCGCGGCTTGCCTCGCGCTGAATTGAAAACGAAAGACACGGCGCGGGGGATCACTCCGGCTTTCTGCGGACGACCCGCAAGGATTGAGCCACGATCTCTCCCTCGCTTGAAGATTTGCAGAGAATCCGCTGCGGGCGGGATGGCATCGATACCCGACGCCGATGTGGCCTTCGAAACGGCGAGCGTTTCGGTTCCCCTTGTCTGCATTGTCTGCGGTGTCTCGACGCCGTTGGCAAGGCAAAACCGCTTCGGTGGGTGTTCGTTCGGCTGAGGTAGTTTTTCCTGCCGGGAACCCTGGATTGTTGTTAGATTCACACTATGCTTTTCACGCCGAAGCCTGGGCGGCGCAAGCTGCGGATGTTGCCGCTGATCGCGGCCACATATTTCATGGTTTCGGGCGGTCCGTACGGGATTGAGGACATAGTTGGCGGTGCGGGTTTTTCGCGCGCGATCGTCATTCTGCTGGTTCTGCCGATTGTGTGGTCTCTGCCTACGGCGCTGATGATTGGCGAACTGGCCAGCGCGATTCCTGCGGAAGGCGGCTTCTATGTTTGGGTGCGGCGTGCGCTCGGTCCCTTCTGGGGATACCAGGAGGGATGGCTGTCGTTGTCGGCCAGCATCTTCGACATGGCGATCTACCCGGCGATCTTCGTGCTTTATCTCGGCAAGTTCAATGCAGGGTGGACGGCTGGCTGGAGGGGCTACGCATGGTCCCTCGCCGTAGTGGTCTTGTGCTGCATATGGAACCTGCGCGGAGCACCTGCGGTCGGCGAGGGCTCGATAGGGATGTTCGCCTTGCTGCTGGCGCCTTTTGCCGTGTTCATCTTTTTGTCTGTGAGTCGCAGTCTCGCTTCGCACCCGGTGCTCGAGGCCAGCCATGTGGGTTCTGAGGCGGCGCTTTCAACGGCGGTCCTGGTGGCATTGTGGAATTACATGGGATGGGATAACGCATCGACTGTGGCGCAGGAAGTGGAAGAGCCCCAGAAGAACTATCCGCGGGCGATGATCGGCGCCACGTTGATTGTCGCGGTCACCTACGTTCTGCCTTTGCTGGCGCTCGCGCTGACTGGCTTTTCAGTCGCTGGATTTTCAACGGGTGACTGGATGGTTGCGGGCACTCGTCTGGGGGGCCCAGTGCTGGGCGCGGCCATCGTGGCTGGCGGCGCAATCTCGGGGATCGGCATGTTCAACGCGCTTGTGATGAGCTATTCGCGGTTGCCGATGGCAATGGCGGAAGACCGGATGCTGCCGCGTTTTCTTGCTCTACGCAATGTACGCGGCGTGCCGTGGGTCAGCGTGCTGCTTTGCGGATTTGCGTGGGCCCTGGCATTGAAGCTTCCTTTCGAGCGCTTGATTTCTATCGACCTGATTCTTTATGGATCGAGCTTGCTTCTCGAGTTTGTTGCGTTGATTGTGTTGCGCCTGCGCGAGCCCAATCTGGCGCGGCCCTTCAAGGCGGGCAATCTCGCTTTCGCATGTGCTCTGGCGACCGGCCCAACGGCGCTTATCGGCTACGCGCTGTATGCTTCGCGGAACGAGAAGCTGATGGGGTCAATGTCTGCTCTTGGGTTTGCCTGTTGCGTGGCCTTGCTGGGCCCGGTGCTCTATCGGCTCACTGCCGGCATACGCGAGCGACGGTTGGCGATTGCGCCCGCAGCCGATTAAGGCTCTCTCGCCCAGCGATTGAAGCAGAAATGCGAACCGCCCCCTCGCGAGAGCGGTTCGCATTTGCAAGTGAATCTCTATTTGGCTTGCTTGGCCTTGGGGGCTGGCGTCTTTGCCTTGTTCTCGTCGAACATCTTGATGGCGCGCAGAACACGATCGCGGGCGTAGGCAGCGTCGTGCCATCCCTTCACTTCAACGCGTTTGCCTTCCAGATCCTTATAGATTGAGAAGAAGTGCGTGATCTCTCGGACCATGTGGGGATAAATGTCGGTGTAGTTCCACACGTTGGTGTAGCGCGGGTTGTTCTTGCCCACCGCGAGAACCTTCTCGTCGAGGACCCCCTGGTCAAGCATTTCAAGCAAGCCGATGGGACGAACTTCCTGCACGCAGCCAGGAAAGCTCGGCCCCGGCACAAGGACCAGTACGTCGAGCGGATCGCCGTCATCGCTGAGGGTTGAGGGGATGAATCCATAATCGCCGGGGTAATGGACGGGTGAGTGAAGGTTGCGGTCGAGCTTGAAGACGTGAAGCTGCTTATCGTATTCGAATTTGTTCGTCGCATCCTTGGGAATCTCGATAACCGCGCGAAATACCTCCGGCGACCGGTCGCCTACGGGCAATTCTAGATAGTTCACCATATTGCTTTGTTTCTCCTTCAGCTGTGGGGAGTATGTCCGGCGTGACGGTTGGGCCGGGGATTTGGCCTGCGCCGGCTCGGTTGCGTGAGCTGACCCTTATATAATCAGGGATAATGAAGGCGCATGTCTATGTCACTCTAAAGGCATCGGTGCTCGATCCCCAGGGGCAGACCATCCAGAACGCTCTGCGCAAGATCGGGTTTGCGGGCGTATCTGCGGTGCGCCAGGGTAAGTATTTTGCCTTATCTTTGGCCGATGGCCTCGCAGCGGATGCCGCGCGGGCGCAGGTGGAAAAGATTGCCCGTGAAGTCCTCACCAATCCGGTGATCGAAGAATTCACGTACCGCATCGAGGAGTAGTTCCACCACCCTACAACTTTGGATGCGCGGCGGCAGTTACCTATCGGCCACGCGATGTGCGCGGTACTCGCATAGAATTCATCTATGTGCGGAATTGTCGGCTATGTTGGACCGAAGAAAGTGGTCCCTGTCATCATTGAGGGCTTGCGCCGCCTGGAGTATCGCGGCTATGACTCAGCGGGGATCGCGGTAGGCAATCCAAATTCAGCGGTCCTCGAGGTTTGCCGGGCGCCGGGCAAGCTGGGAAATCTCGAAGAAGTTCTCGCAGACCACCCGCTGCAGGGCACCTTCGGCATCGGCCATACACGCTGGGCAACTCACGGCCGCCCCACCGAAGAAAATGCCCATCCGCACCGCGATTGCTCCGGCCGGATTGTCGTGGTCCACAACGGCATCGTCGAAAACTACCTTGCGCTGAAGCGCGAGCTCATCGGCCAAGGCCACAAGTTTGTTACCGAGACAGATACAGAGGTCATTGCGCACCTGATTGAACAGGTGCAGAAGGACGCCGAAGCCAAGGGCGCGCCTCTTCTTCTCGAAGCCGCCGTGCGCAGTGCGGTCAAGCGTCTTACGGGCGCCTTCGCGCTCGGCATTCTCTCCGCAGCAGAACCCAACAAAATTATTGCTGCGCGTTTCGGCCCGCCTGTCGTGGTTGGCGTGGGAGAGGGTGAGTCATTTGTGGCATCCGATGTTCCCGGTATCCTGCATCACACCCGGAATATTTACTTTCTTGCCGACGGCGACATGGCAATCCTGACGGCCAACGGCGTGCAGCTGACCGATTTCGATGGCAAGCCAATTCAACGCGAATTGACGCGGATTCAGTGGGATCCGATCCAGGCGGAAAAGGGCGGCTACAAACACTTCATGCTCAAGGAAATCTGGGAGCAGCCGCGCGCGATCCGCGACACCACCATGGGGCGGTTTTCGCTCGATTCCGGCAAGGTGTTCCTCGGTGAAATGGAGATTGACGACGAAGAGCTTGCGACTGCCTCCAGCATCAACATCGCTGCCTGCGGCACAAGCTGGCACTCAGCTCTTGCGGGAAAGTACATGATCGAGCGTCTCGCGCGCCTTCCCGTCGACGTCGATTATGCAAGCGAATATCGCTATCGCAATCCAATTCCCGATCGCAACGCGCTCGGTCTTCTCATCACTCAGTCAGGCGAAACAGCGGACACACTCGCCGCGCAGCGGGAGATGAAGACGCTGGGCTCGAAAACCGTTGCCATCTGCAACGTTGTGGGCGCAATGGTTGCGCGCGAAGCGCATGGCGCTATCTACACGCATGCCGGCCCAGAGATCGGCGTTGCCTCGACCAAGGCTTTTACGGCGCAATTGACCGCGCTCTTTCTGCTTGCACTCAAGCTGGGCCAACTGCGCGGAAGGCTGGATAAGCCACAGTCAATCGCGTTGATGGAAGAATTGAGCCGCGTTCCGGCAAAGATCGAAGAGGTCCTGCGTTCATGCTCCCCCCAATGCGAGAGCCTGGCGAAGGAATTCTCGACGTCGCGGGACTTCTTGTATCTTGGCCGCGGCATTCACTTTCCGATTGCGCTGGAAGGCGCGCTGAAGCTCAAGGAGATCTCGTACATTCATGCCGAGGGCTATCCAGCGGGCGAGATGAAACACGGCCCCAATGCGCTGATCGACGAGACGCTGCCCGTAGTCGTGCTCGCGACGCGGGACGACACAGACCCAGCCTCCAAGTTGCGCTACGAGAAAACGCTGTCGAACATTCAGGAAGTGACAGCTCGTTCGGGCCGCGTGATCGCGGTCGCAACTGAAGGCGATACGACCATTGGCGATTTGGTGGAGCATGTGATTCCGGTTCCGCCGGTGGCCGAATTGTTGTCGCCGCTCATCGAGATTGTCCCTTTGCAGCTTCTCGCCTATTACATTGCCGTGCGCCGCGGTTGCGATGTCGATCAGCCACGCAATCTCGCCAAGTCAGTCACGGTCGAATAGTTTAACGTCCGGAGCTCCCAAAACCCTTGGCAGCACGCGCGGAGATTTCCAGTGATTCGACCTCCTGGACGGGGCCAGTCAGGACCGGAACAGGAATCATCTGCGCAATTTTCTCTCCGGCCTTCAGTTGCACTGGAACGCCGCCGAGATTGGTCATCAACACAAGGATTTCGCCTCGATATCCGGCATCGATCACGCCGCCCGTGGTGACGACACCGCGTGAGGCCATCGACGAGCGGTCGCGTACCAGCAAGCCCAGCGCCGCGGAGGTCTCCGGATGCCGCGCTTCCACTGCGATGCCCGTGCGGACTCGAACCGTGGCGCGTGGTTCCAGGATGGTGGTTTCAAGGGCAAACAGATCGTAGCCCAGGTCCTCGCCTGGATGCGCCACAACCGGAGCACGTGCGCCGGTCTCCAATAACTGAACTCGCAGCATACTCCGATAGTATCGAAGCCGCTTCGAAGTATTCCGGCTCAGGGCGTTGGGTGGCTTGATTCAGTCCGGCGCGGGCGTTGCCTTCGGGCAGAGAACTCCGCGCAGAAATGGCCAGCCCCGATTGGGGGCTTCCCAACCGGGGCTGATTTGTTCATTCGGCAAAAGGACCTGTAAGCCGAATTCTGTCGTGTGCGGTCATTCCTCTAGGCGCCGCGTTGCCGCGGACACTCATCAGCGACCTACCCGGAGGTTTCAGCGATTGCAACGAGCCGCCTGAACGCATCGGGCCGATGCGCAGCGTCGCCTGGCTCCTGGCGTGCGCTTCCCTCCCTATTTGGTCTTGCTCCGTGTGGGGTTTACCCTGCCCCCGGCCTTACGACCGGAGCGGTGCGCTCTTACCGCACCATTTCACCCTTACCCCAGCACCAAAGCAGCAAGCTGCTTCAGGGTTAGCCTCGTCCGCATCCGAAGAAGCGGGGAGGGGTAGCCGAGGCGGTATCTTTTCTGTGGCACTGGCCGTCCACGGGCTTTGAAACCCGCGTCCCGGACGTTATCCGGCACACTGCCCTGCGGAGTTCGGACTTTCCTCCCCCGAAACACGCCGAGGCCTGTTCCGGCAGCGACCGCCCGGTCCTCCTGCCAGCTTCCAGTGTATCCGAAGGTTGCCTCTCCTCGACTATTACGAACAGTTTGCATCGACAAAAGCTGCCCGGGAATCCATATTGGATTGCACCAGCTTTCCAGGCCGGCCGGATGGTCTCGTTACCGTCGGGCAACCCGACTGCAAAAGTATAAGGAGAGATCGAGTGAAGATTGCCGCCACCGTTGCTCGCTACCTGATGGGTCTGACCTTCGTTGTCTTCGGCCTCAACAAGTTTTTCAACTTTATTCCCGCGGGACCCATGCCTGCGGGGGTTGCCGGACAGTTCATGAACGTATTCATCGTCACCAAATATGCGATGATGGTGGGCTCATTCGAGGTGGTGGGCGGTCTCTTTCTTCTGGCCAACCGCTTTGTCCCACTGGCTCTCGCCTTCCTGGCGCCGGTGATTGTGAACATCCTCTTCGTGAATATCACGATGACGCCGCAAGCCATCCCGGTGACGCTCGTCGTTACAATCTGCTGGATCGTGGTTTACTTCCGCGTCCACTCCGCGTTTCAACCGCTCTTCAAGCCGACCAGGCAGGAGTAACCCCGCAGGGCTGGTCGACGCTCATACAATAGAGACACGCGATGATTCAGTATCTCTACCTCGGACGCGTGGCTTATGACGATGGATTGCGGCTGCAGGCCGAGCTTGCGGCTCTTCGTCTCGACGGCCGCATCGAGAATACGCTGCTGCTGGTCGAGCATCCCCCCGTGCTCACGCTGGGGCGCAACGCCACGCGCGCCAATATCATCGTCTCGGATGAGGCGCTCGCTAACCGCGGCGTTACAGTTCACGAAATCAATCGGGGCGGCGACGTTACCTACCACGGCCCCGGCCAGTTGGTGGGTTATCCCATCTTCGATCTACGCAGCATTTCCAATCCGAACGGCGGGCGCTTCGGCCCCGTCGACTTTGTTCGCAGGATCGAAGAAGTTCTCATTCGTTTATGCGGCGTTTACGGTGTACGCGCCGGCCGTATCGCTGGATTGACCGGTGCCTGGTGTCCTGTGGACGGGGAGCTTCTAGACGGTGGCGCCCCCACAAAGAGAGCCGGTAAGATCGGCGCGATCGGCATCCACGTTTCCCGTGGCATCACCTCCCACGGATTCGCCTTCAACGTCACCACTGACCTCGATCACTTTCGGCTGATCAATCCCTGCGGGATTACTGATCGCCCCGTGACCAGCCTCGAAAGGGAAGTGCCAGACGGCACCGTGTTGCCGAGCCTCGAATCAATTGCGCATCAGGCCGCGCGGCAGTTCGGCCAGGTCTTCGGCCAGCAGGTTCTGGCTCTCGAAAGTCTTGCCGAGTTGCGTACGCAGGCAATGAACTCGCAGAGCGTGGCCGCTCCGTCTCCCGCGCTGGAGGCGCCGCAGGCCCCACCGCAGGTGGCTGCGGAGGATACGCCGCTTCAGATTCCGCGCGAGGTCGAGCGCCTCCGCGATCCGCGCGAACACCCCGTCCGCGCCTGACCGAAGAAGGGCTCACAGCGCAGCGCGATTTATAATCCGGCAGGACCCTTGCGGCGGGCCTCATCCGGCAACCGCGCGGCCCGAGCATTGCGGAGAGAACGATTCATGCCAACCGACGTCATCATGCCGCAGATGGGCGAATCCATCTTCGAGGGCACCATTACGAAGTGGCTTAAGAAGGCCGGCGATCCGGTGGAGAAGGATGAGCCGCTCTTCGAGATCTCGACCGACAAGGTGGATGCCGAGATTCCAGCGCCTGTCGCCGGCATCCTCGCGGAGATCAAGTTCCCTGAAGGCGCGACGGTACAGGTGAACACGGTCGTCGCCATTCTCTCCGAGAGCAACTCACGAATCGCAGCGCCAGCTTCTCAGGAAAAGTCGACCTCGCCTCAGTCGCCGGCGATGGAGGCGCCGAAGGCGCAGTTGGCCCCACCGCAGGTGGAGTTGGCCGCACCGCAGGTGGTGGTGGTGGTGATGCCGCAGATGGGCGAGTCCATCTTTGAAGGCACAATCACCAAGTGGCTGAAGAAGGTCGGCGATCGAGTGCAGAAGGACGAGCCGCTCTTCGAGATCTCCACAGACAAGGTGGACGCGGAGATTCCCTCGCCCTCCGAGGGTGTTCTTACAGAGATACGATTCGAAGAAGGCGCCACAATCGACGTGAATACAGTGGTGGCGTTAATTGGCGGGGCATCGGGGGCAATCGAAGAATCGGAACCGTCCTTGCGTCAGCCCGAAACTGTCGCACCGACCCCATCAGCGTCAGGCGCGCCGAAGGCGCAGTTAGCCCCACCGCAGGTGGTGAGGTCGTCGCCGCTGGTCCGCCGCATCGCCAAAGACAACAATGTCGATCTGACAAGCCTTCGGGGCAGTGGCTCCAACGGACGCATCACGAAAGAAGACATTCTCCAGCACCTGAGCCAGCCCAACGCGCCAAGAGCGGCGGCGCAGCCGCAGTTGGCCCCACCGCAGGTGGTGCCGATGAGCAAGATGCGCGCCATTATTGCCGCGCGCATGACCGAGAGCATGCGGACAATTCCCCAGGCGCACACGGTTTACAAAGTCGACATGACGCGGATCGCGCGACTGCGTGAGAAGGAGCGGGCCGGCTTCGAGCACCGTCATGGGCTCAAGCTCACCTATATGCCCTTCATCGCCGTGTCGGCCGTTGAAGCGCTCAAGAAGTTTCCCATCGTGAACGCATCTCTTATCGATAATTCCATCCATTACCACGGCAACATCCACCTGGGTATCGCTGTCGCATTGGAATGGGGCCTGATCGTCCCGGTGATCCGTTCCTCTGAGAGCCGCGACTTTGCGAGCATCGCCCGTTCGATTCAGGACCTTGCCCTTCGCGCACGTCACAAGAAACTCCTGCCCGATGAAGTGGGTGGTTCCACGTTCACCCTCACCAATGCGGGCGCCTTCGGCGGCGAGTTCGGCATGCCCATCGTCAACCAGCCGGAGTCCGCCATTCTCGCGATCGGTGGCCTGCGCAAGGAGCCCGCCGTACTCACCGATGCCGAAGGCAATGACACCATCGCCATTCGCTCCGTGCAGTATTTCTGCCTGGGCTTCGACCATCGCCTGATCGATGGCGCCGACTCCGGAAAATTCATGACAGAATTCAAGACGCGTCTTGAGAACTGGAATACGCCGGTCGGCTAGCCTGTTGACCTGCAGGCTTGCCCATACTCGTTCCTGCGTAAGGCACCGAAGTGCCTTCGGCGCGGGTGACAAGCGTGAAGTTTCGCACTGGATATGCGAAAATCGCATCATATCCGCGCTTTCACCGCGATTTGAGACAACGAGCCGGTTCACTGCTCGATTTGCTTTCAGGGCACGACTTAGAATCTGTTTCCCCATGTAGATTCTTCAATGAAGGATGGATGTGCTTCCCTGGTTTCGTTGCCTTATCGGTGTGTTCCTCCTGGCTTTCTGCTCGTGTGCGCTGGCTCAGGACGACTACCTGAACCATCTCGTCTTCACGAACAGCTCCACGCCCGACAACGATTTCTACACCGGTGCGCGCGCAATCGAACCCAGCGCCCTTGAATCTTCCAACGGCCGCCTGCCTGTCGATTCGCAGACATTCTTCACGCCACCAAACGCGCTTCGTCTTCAATGGCATTCAATCGAAGGTGGTAGTTGGGATGCTGAAATCCGTGTGGTCAGCTACGACAACCGGCCCGCCGACTTTCGTGGCGATACTCTCTCATTCTGGTGCTACTCGGCCAAGCCCATTGCCGCTGCCGATCTTCCCCTGATTCAACTCACGGACGATGAACACAACTTCACCGGACGTCTGCCCCTGAGCGATTTTGTGCACAGCTTGACCCCTGGCGAATGGAAACGCATCCAGATTCCTCTACGCCGTTTTGCGACCGAATCGATTCATCCCTTCGACGCCCGCCAATTGCATTCCATTTTCTTCGCGCAGGGAACGGCCGACAACACGCCGCATACACTCGTCGTCGACGAGATTCGCATCGACAACGAGCCGGCGCCCTCCGTGGCCAAAATGGCGACGCTCCCCGTGCCCACCGATCTTCGCGCCGAAGCCTTCGAGCGACATGTCGATCTCAGGTGGGAATCGAAAGACTCCGCGCAGCTTGCTTACACAGTCATCTATCGCTCCATCGAAGGGAGCCCGTTTGTAGCGGTCGGTATTCAGCAGCCGGGCTTGCATCGGTACGCGGACTTTGTTGGGGCTCCTGGGATGAAGGTGACCTATCGCGTGGGAGTCGTGGACAAACAGTATCGGCCGTCGCCTATGTCGAGAATCGTGAGCGCCGAGACCTACCCCATGTCGGACGACGAGTTGCTTTCGATGCTGCAGGAAGAGTGCTTCCGCTACTACTGGGAACGAGGTTCGCATCCGCAGTCGGGCATGGCGCTTGAGAGCGTGCCGGGCGATCCGCGCATTGTAGCCACGGGCGCCAGCGGTTTCGGAGTCATGGCTATCGTGGTGGGCATGGAGCGTGACTTCATCACTCAGCCGCAAGGCCTCGAACGCCTCACGCGCATTGTCGGATTTCTTGAGAAGGCCCAGCGTTATCACGGCGCATGGCCGCACTTCATGGATGGAGCGACAGGCCGCACCATGCCCGTCTTCGGTATGTTTGATGACGGTGGCGACCTGGTAGAGACCGCGTTTCTGATGCAGGGACTATTGACTGCGCGCGAATATGTTCAGGATCGCGGTACATATGGCCACGCCCTTGCCAACCGCATTACCCGTCTTTGGAAGACGGTTGAGTGGGATTGGTACCAGCGCCAGGCCGGTGCGAATGCGCTCATCTGGCACTGGTCTCCGGAGTGGTCCTGGCGCACCGATCACAAACTCACCGGCTTCAACGAAACCATGATCGCTTACCTGCTGGGCATGGCCTCGCCGACGCATGGCATTCCTCCTTCGGCCTACTACGCCGGTTGGGCGAGCCAGTCCGCCGCCGCGGAGAAGTATCGTGTCGCGTGGTCGGGCACCAAAGACGGCAATCGCTACGACAATGGCAACACCTACGAAGGCATCAAGCTCGACGTGGGCGTTGGCAACGGAGGACCGCTCTTCTTTACCCAGTATTCGTTCATGGGCGCCGACCCGCGCAAGATTCGCGACAAGTTCACCAACTACTTCGATAACAATCGCGATATCGCCCTGATTAACTACCGCTACTGCCAGCAGAATCCCGGCCACTTCAAGGGCTACGGCCCCGGTGTCTGGGGACTGACGGCGAGCCTCGATCCGTATGGCTACCTGGCCCACGCGCCGAACCCGGCAAGTGACAACGGCACGATCGCGCCCACCGGCGCTCTGGGGTCATTCCCGTATACGCCCGAGGAATCGATGGCCGCTCTGAAATACTTCTACCGCACGCTGGGAGCGCGCCTGTGGGGCATCTACGGGCCGACCGACGCTTTCAATTTGACGGAGAACTGGTTCTCGCCCGACTATCTCGGCCTTGACCAGGCTCCGATGGTCGTCATGATTGAGAACTATCGCAGCGGGCTGATCTGGAAGAACTTCATGGCTAATCCAGAGATTGGGCCCATGCTCGCCGGCATCGGACCGCCGCAACAGCCCGCGATTGCTGCATCTTCTGCCGCCGGCGCGGGCAAGTAGAAAGACATCCGTACTCGACGAATTCGGAACCGGACGAATTCCGAAAAGCATCCAAGAGTTCGAGTACGTTGCAATCGGGTTTGTTCGCTCACCCCACGGGAGGATAGCAGTATGCCTTTAACCGATGCCGAAATCGCGTCACGCCTCAAAGCGTTGCCCGAGTGGAAGGTTGAATCGGGTGAACTCATCCGCACCTTTACCTTCAAGGATTTCGTCGGATCTCTGGCGTTTGTGAACAAGGTAGGCGATCTCGCCGAAAAGGCCGGGCACCATCCCGACATCGACATCCGCTATAGCCGTGTGCGCCTGGCTCTCGTGACGCACGATGCTGGGGGCCTGACAGCAAAGGACTTCGAGCTGGCTGCCGCGGTTGACCGGCTGGCATAACGCCCTTGGCATTTGACCCTGACCACGACCATCGATAGAATGAGCAGGATGAGTTCTATCTCCATGCCGGTCGCTTGTTGTGCATGTTGTTGTGCACTGCGCCGGCTTGTGGGGTAATTCAGCTTTAAGCAAGAACGTTCCCCGAAGCCCGCGCTGCAGAGTCCCTGCTGCCGCGGGTTTTTTTATTTTCATGCACCATCTTCCTCGAGAGGCGCTTTTGACAACATCGATCGCAACCAGCCTTGGAGAGAACCCTGCTCCTAAAGGCTCCAATGGCCAAACCTCCGCAGCCGTTTCGGATCTGGGCGCGCCCACGCGCGAGCGCCTCAGCCACATTCAGTTACTTGAGGCTGAGAGCATTCACATCATTCGCGAAGTGGTGGCCGAGTTTCAGCGGCCAGTGATGCTCTACTCCATCGGCAAAGACTCTTCCGTCATGCTGCGACTCGCGCAAAAGGCATTTCACCCCGCGCCGATTCCGTTTCCCCTCCTGCACGTCGACACGGGCTACAAATTTCACGAGATGCTCGAATTCCGCGATCGCTACACCGCGGAACTCGGCCTCAAGCTTCTGGTGTGGCGCAACGAGGAAGCGATCGCCAACGGTGCAAACCCAGTCCGCCTCGGTACCCAGCGCTGCTGCGGGTTGCTCAAGACACAGGCGCTGCTCGACGGCCTGCGTGCGCATGGGTTTGATGCTGCTTTCGGCGGAGCTCGCCGCGACGAAGAAAAATCGCGCGCCAAGGAGCGTATCTTCTCCTTCCGCGACAGCGCAGGCCAGTGGGACCCGAAGAACCAACGGCCCGAACTGTGGAGCCTCTTCAACGGCCGCATCGGCCCCGGCGAAAGCATCCGCGTCTTCCCGCTCTCCAACTGGACTGAGCTGGACATCTGGCATTACATCCATCTCGAAAAAATCCCCATCGTTCCCCTTTACCTGGCGAAGGAACGCAAGATGCTGGTGCGCGGGGACTCGCTCATTCCTGTGGAGCAGTCGTTTGTGCAGGGCCTGCCTGGGGAAGAGCAGTGGGTCAAGTGCCGCCTGCGCTCGCTTGGCTGCAGCCCCTGCACGGGAGCTATTCGCAGCGATGCCGACACCGTGCCCAAGATCATCGCCGAGCTGATGGCGGTGCGCAATTCCGAGCGCGCCAACCGCATCATCGACCACGATCAAGACGGCTCCATGGAGATCAAGAAACGCGAGGGCTACTTCTGATGCTGACTGCAGACCAAAGCCCCATGATTCCCCTCGCCGAAGATACGGACGCTCAAATTGAACGGGAGCTCGAAGCTGACCGCGCCAAAGACCTGCTGCGCTTCTCTACGGCAGGCAGCGTGGACGACGGCAAGTCCACGCTGATTGGCCGCCTGCTCTACGACTCGCGCAACGTCTACGACGACCACATCCGCTCCGTCACTCACAACGCAGCAATCGACTTCGCTCAGCTCACTGATGGCTTGCGCGCCGAACGTGAGCAGGGCATCACGATCGATGTAGCCTATCGCTACTTCTCGACGCCGAAGCGGAAATTCATCATCGCCGACACGCCCGGCCACGAGCAGTACACGCGCAACATGGCCACCGGAGCCAGCACGGCGGACGTCGCCATTGTTCTGGTCGACGCGCGCAAGGGCATCCTCGATCAAACGCGCCGCCACACCTGCATCGCGGCGCTGCTGGGCATTCCCACAGTCATTGCCGCTATCAACAAAATGGACCTGGTCGATTTTTCGCAGGAGGTCTTTGACGCGCACAGCCGTGGCCTGCAGGCTCTTGCGGAGCAGCTCGAAATCCCCGAGCTCATCCCCGTACCCGTGAGCGCGCTTGAGGGCGACAACATCGTTCACCGCAGTGCACGCATCCCCTGGTACAGCGGCCCCAGCCTGCTTGAACTGCTGGAGACTGTGCCCCTCGCCATCGAGCGCTCGAGTGCCGGCCTGCGGTTTCCCGTGCAGCGTGTTCTTCGCCCGCATCAGGATTTCCGCGGTTTCGCCGGGCAAATCGCTGCCGGCACGGTCCATCCGGGCGACGAGATCCTCGCATTGCCTTCCGGGCGCCGCACCCGCATTCGCTCCATCAACACATGGGAAGGCGATCTCGCATCGGCCCATGCGCCGCAATCGGTGGTGCTCACCCTCGAAGACGAAATCGATCTGAGCCGCGGCGACATGATTGCCGCTGTTACCGCGCCGCCGCACAAGACGAACCGTTTCACCGCCACTATTGTCTGGATGCATTCCAAGCCTCTCCAGCCTGGCGCAATGTATCTTGCTGAAGCACACCACGCAAACGGTTCGGGCACAGGTTGTCGAGATTCGCTCCCGCATCGACGTGGTCAATCTTGCTGAAGGCAGCGCGGAGCAACTGCGGCTGAATGATATCGGAGAAATTGCGGTCGAGACCAGCCGACCGATGCTCGCCGATCTCTATCGCGACAACCGTACCACCGGCAGTTTCATTCTCATTGACCCCACCGATAACTCAACGGCCGGCGCGGCCATGATCCGCACGATCTCCGATTCGACCGCAACGCACCAGGCCCCCACGGGTCTGTTGGCAGTTGGCAATCGTTCCGATCTGGCCGCTCAACTTGAGCAGTCGCTGCTCGCGGCAGGCGCTCTTTTGCTGCGCACCCGGGTTCCAGCTTCGCCGCAACTGCTTGCCTTCGCTCGACTCGGCGCGTTCGTTCTCATCGAGTCCGATGAAGCCGGCCCGATCACCTTTACCCGCGCCGACCGGCTGGATGCAACGCCCAGCAATGTCGAGTTCTCCGCAGCCGCAGAGATTCTCAGTGCGATTGAACGCCTCGGATCCATACCTTCAGGAGATGACACCAATGACAACGGCCTCGGCATCTAACGCACTCGCACTCACCGCTGCTGATTTCTTGCGCGAACACCTCGCACGCGCCGAGCGCCCCTGCGTCACCAGCAGCTTTCAGGCCGAAGACGTAGTCGTGCTCCACATGGTGCGCGCGCTGCTGCCGTCGGTCCCGGTTCTCTTTCTGGAAACCGGCTATCACTTCCCTGAAACCCTCATCTATCGCGATCGGATTGCAGCGGATTGGAATCTGAATCTCGTCAATGTTCTTCCCGAACGCACGGTCGCGGAACAGGAATCGGAGTTCGGCATCCTGTATCAGTCCGCCCCCGACCGCTGCTGCGGCATGCGCAAGGTTGAGCCGCTCTTCCGCTCGCTTGCTCCCTACGACACATGGGTCACCGGCTTGCGCCGCGAACAGTCGAAGACGCGCGCCAACCTGCAGCCCGAGGAGCCTTTCACGCTGCCCACGGGCCATGTGCTTGCGAAGCTCAGCCCGCTTGCTGAGTGGACCGCGCGTGACGTCTGGCATTACGCCGAGGCGCACGCGATTCCCCTGCTACCGCTGTATGAAAAGGGCTACACCAGCATTGGGTGCGCGCCTTGTACAAGCCTGCCGTTCGATCCCAACGATCCACGTTCAGGCCGCTGGTCCGGACGCAAGCTCGAATGCGGCATTCACATCCAGTCCTAGTAGGCGGAACGCGCAATGGAACTACTGCTCGGCTTTCTAATTGCAGCACTCATCGCCATGACCGGCGTCGGCGCCGGCACCATCACCGCGCCCATGCTGATCCTGTTTCTGCACGTGCCGGTGCCGGAAGCGGTGGGCACGGCGCTCGTTTATTCGGCCGCGGTGAAGCTCGTCGTCGTTCCAATCCAGATCTGGCGGCGCCAGGTGGTGTGGCGCACGCTTGGTGTAATGCTTCTGGCGGGTGTGCCGGGCGTGGTTCTCGGTGCCCTCTACTTCCAACGCGTCGTACGCATCCAGGGGCACACGCTCTGGCTCTATCTTGCTCTCGGCGCCATCGTCGTCCTCTCGTCCACCTGGCATATCTATCGCCACTTTCGTCCGGCCACTACGCAGGCTGAACGCAAGAGCCGTCCATGGCTGCTCGCCGCCACCATGTTTCCCATCGGCGCAGAAGTCGGCTTCTCCTCTTCGGGAGCGGGCGCACTCGGCACGCTCTCGCTTCTCGGGCTCACCGCGCTCGATGTTCCGCGCATCGTGGGCACCGACCTTTCGTTCGGACTTTGCCTCTCGCTGATCGGCGGCGGCATGCACCTGACCCAGGGCGGCGTGGATCCGGCTCTACTCACCAACCTGATCGTCGGCGGCGTCTTCGGTGCGCTTCTGGGCACAGGCCTCGCCCCGCGCATCCCGGCCCGCGCCATGCGCCTCGCGCTCTCCCTCTGGCTCTTCGCGCTCGGCATGCAGCTCTGCTGGCAAGCCTTCGTCAAAACCGGCAGTTAGGAACTGGCCGTCCAGGTAAACGCTTCGCGTGGCAAGGCGAAATGCATGGTTTGCCGAAGGAGTGCCAACCCGGTTAGCGATGTGAGACTAGGGCACCCCGTACTCCGGCCGCGTGAGCGGCGATTGGCCCCACCGCAGGTGGCGGCAGTTGGCCCCACCGCAGGTGGGTTGCAAGAACCCTGCCCCGCTGGCGATACTCGCTTATGTCCGCTTTCCCGGCCTCCTCTTCTCCGCGAGAATCAGCGTTGGACCGTGCATACCTTTCCGCCCGCCTTCTCAAGAAGCGATGTCTCTCCGCGTCCACGCAGACCTACCACCTCGAATTCGTGCTTCCCGCCATCGAATCCTTCGCGTTCCTTCCCGGCCAATTCATCTCCGCAGTGGCTGAAGATCCCGCCGGCAAAGAGCAGACGCGCGCATACTCCATCGCATCAGCGCCCAACGGGAATCGCTTCGATCTTTGTCTCAATCGCGTGGAGGGCGGATTCTTTTCGAACCTTCTCGCCGATTTGCCTGACCTGCCGCTCGGCGGCGCGATTCAAGTCTACGGGCCCAACGGCTTCTTCACGCTCCGCGAACCAGTCTCCGACTCGATCCTTGTCGCCACAGGCACGGGCGTTGCCCCCATGCGCGGCTTTTTGCAATGGCTCTTTCCGGCCAACGGCCCCGACCGCAGCAACGGCAAAGAGATCTGGCTTGTCTACGGAACGCGCCATGAAACCGAGCTTTACTATCACGAGGAGTTCGAGGCGTACGCCGCAAAGCACGCCAATTTTCACTACCTGCCTACGCTCAGCCGGGGCCTGGAAAGCTGGACCGGCGTGCGCGGCTACGTGCAGGAGCACGTCGAGTCCATCATCCGGGACCGCGCCGCTCGCCTGGGTCAGCCGCTCTCCGGTCCGCCTGTAGACCCCGGCGTTCCGCCCGCCGAATTGCACTTCGAAATCAACGCCTACGTATGCGGTCTGAGCAACATGATCAATGCGGTCCGTGACCGCCTTAAATCCTTCGGCTGGCATCGCAAGCAGATCATCTTCGAGCGCTACGATTGACGCGGTTATTGCCCGTTGTTTGCTGTGCCGTGCGCACGTGTTGTGAATCGCTTGAGGATGAATTCGCGCACCAGGTTCTCCCCCGCATATGCGGCGAGATCAATCGCCCCGTTCTCGAAAGTCAGTGCCACGCCGCGACTGCTCGCCGGGTAGTAGAGGTTCGAGATTCCACCCGAAGCAAAGCTTCCAACAATCCGCGCATAGTTGGGCTTGCTCCGCCCATTGTCTCCCCGCGCTATAAAGGCGGCGGAGACGGCGTAGAAAGCGCGAGAGCTCGTACTGCCCGACCCTCTGTAGAAATAGCGCGGATCCTCGCGAAACACCGTCGGCAACAAGGCACTGCTCAGAATGCGCGCGCTCACGTCGTCGGCGTACGCAGCGCCAAAGCGCTTGGCGTAGCCTTGCACCCCAGAGCCGAAGCCCGGAAAATTGTTGTTCACTTGTTCCGCCCCCGCCACCGCTGCGGCACCGAGGAAAGTTACTGGATCGATCAGCGACCGGAACGCCAATTGGAACTTCTGCTTCGCGAGCATCGGCGGTGCATTCCAGTCGTAGCTGCTGTAGAAGTTTGGAAATACCCCGAGCACACGTTGCTGCACGGCGATGTGAACCTGTTCGACGGAGAGTTCCGTCTTATCGCCCACCACAGTCACCTGCGTGACCGCCGTGGCTACTGGCAAAACAACGCCCGGCACGATGCGGAAGTCTCCATCGTGCAGCTGAATCTCAGACGATACGAAGGTTCCCCAGCCTTGTCCGGTGACGGTGAGTTTGAATTTGCCTGCAGGCAGTCCGTGAAAGATGAACTGGCCGTCGCTGCCCGATTGCACAACGCGATTGCCGGCAGGCCCAGTTAGCTCCACGCGCGCTCCCTGCACCTCTGCATCGTTGCCGTCCAAAACCGTACCCGCAATCGATCCGGAGGCTTTATGAGCGGCGGCCTGGTCTGCACTTACCGGTGTAGTTGCGGTATCGGGCGCATTGGGCAGACCGTTGTCGCGAGCGACCTCAACCGGAGGCAGCTGAGCCGGCAGCGGTTGCGATTGCATGAACGTAAGGGCCGCGATGACAACAGGAACGATCAGCAACACTTCTCGCGCATTCCACCCGCACTCTTTATTTGGCGCCCAGAACGCGCAGGATCGCTTGCCGGTAAATCGGGCAAGCTTTCGTAAGCAGATCATGAAAGACACATCATCTCCGGGCCTTACGGCGTAAGGCGTGCATAAAAAACACAAGGTGCCGCCCGGACGGAAAGGCAAATCGTCCAGCATGGGATGGACGCTGCCGAATACGCGCGGTGATCTGAAGATTGCGTGACGATTTCGTCATGCGACTGAGAGCCGCTAAAGATCGAGCACACTTGTATCTGTCATACTGTCGTCCATGCGCAGGCTCTTCGCTTGGAAGCCCGCTTCAGCAGCCGCCCTGGCGCTCCCCGTTCTCCTTGTCTGCTACTTCTGCGCGCGCCTTCTCGAGATCATGCCCAGTTCCATCCCCCGCATGGTGATCGTCGCACTCGACGTGCTCTCCGCCATGTCCTTCGCTCTCGTGGATGGTGCACGGACCTACAGCCTGCGAACGATTCTTGTCTTTGCCGCAATTTGCACTGTGATCGGGAATGTCATCGAAAACATCGGCGTGGTTACGGGGTTTCCCTTTGGCCGCTACTATTTCGTTGAGTTGATGGGGCCCAAGCTATTTCACATCCCCGTTTTGCTGGGTCTGGCGTACATTGGCATGGCCTATGTTTCGTGGAACATTGCCAGCCTCATTCTTGACAGTTCCAATGCCGCGCACGCGGGTCGGCACATCTTCGCCGTGCCGGCACTCGCCAGTGTGGTCATGACGGCGTGGGACCTGGCGCAGGATCCAGTGTGGGGTACTGTTCTTCACGGCTGGGTTTGGCGCGATGGAGGTCCGTGGTTCGGGGTGCCCATCTCAAACTATCTCGGTTGGTTGGGCACTGTCTTCTGCATCTACACGCTGTTTGCGTTCTATCTTCGCCGTAACTCGCTCCGTAAGTCCGCACGGAATGGCTCTGTGCCCTCGCCGTATTCCGTGCTCTTCTACGCAGCCTGCGCCATCGGCAACATGCTGCAGACTGTTCCGCGCGCCGTGCCGGCCGTCGTCCGAGACCCGACAGGCAAGGCCTGGCGCGTCGCCGACATCACGCGTGCCTCAGCGCTGGTTTCTCTCTTTGTGATGGGGACATTCGTTGTGCTGGCCGGCATGAAAGTGCCAAGGCAGAGCAGGGTTACAGATTGAATAATTCACGCAACCGCTTGGTCTGCCCGCGGCTTACCGGAATCTCCGTCTGCTTCTTGTCATTCATGCGCAGCTGATAGGTTGACTTGAACCACGGCACCACTTCGCGAATGTGGTTGATGTTCACCACAAAGCCGCGATGCGCGCGCCAGAACACGTCCGGGTCAAGCTGCTCCAGCAACTCTTCCAGCGTTCGGCACTTCGACTGGCCTTCGAACGTCTGCGTCATAACGCGGATCACACCCTCGTCGATGGCCGCGTAGCAAATCTCCGCCTGGTCCACCAGCAGAAGGCGGCTTTGCGCTTGCACAATCAACTTCGCCGGTTGCTGGGTACGACCGCCATTCTGGGGCCGGTTGAGCAGCCGCAGCAGGGCATCGATCTGAGCATCGGGCCGTCCTCCTGCCGCGCTCTCCGTGATCCGTCCGCGCACGCGTTCAAGCGCCTGCCGCACTCGCCCGCTGTCGAACGGCTTCAGCAGATAATCGACGGCGTTTACGTCAAACGCCCGCACCGCGTACTGGTCGTAGGCCGTGGCGAACACTACCTGCGGCAAGGGTTCGGAGGCGCCCTTGGCGTGCCGATCCATCAGCCGCTTAATCACCGCAAAGCCGTCCAGGCCCGGCATTTGCACATCGAGAAACACCACGTCGGGGCGATGCTCCTCAATCAGATCGACGGCCTCAATGCCGTTGGCGCCCTGCGCTACGATGTCGACGTCGCCAGCCTGGTCGAGAAGATACTTCAGCTCGTCGCGGGCTAGTTGTTCGTCGTCGATGATGAGCGCGGAAATCGACATGGAAGGCGAAACAATGATTGTAGGAAGCTGCGCAGGTGCCGGTCAATCGAAGTTCGTCCGGCGCAGTCCACGGCCGCTCTGGCAAGCGGCTCGGAGTTCCCTGCCCCCTGTCTTATTCTCCCAGTACCCGAAGCCGTGCCGGCATATGATCCCGCGCCAGCTCATGACCGCATCGCGTACAGAATTGGTCGCTCGCGCGTACCGTGCGGAAGCAGTTGCCGCAGCTCGCCGTAAGCTGATAGTTGCACTGAGGGCAAAAATGAAAATCGTTCTGGACATGGGTTCCGCAAGCAGCGCACGTTGAGACCAGCGGGGTCCGCAGCAGGAAGTACAGTACGGCGCCAATCCCGCCCGGCATAACAAAGCAGATCAGCATCCAAAAGCGGGAGCTCATGGCGCGCCGCGGCGCATCTTTACTGACAAACCCGACCATCAGGAAATAGATCGCTGCCAGCAGCCCCCACGAGAGATTCATGTAGATGCGGAGGCCCAGGGGCGGGACGTGGTGTTGCTGTCCCGGAAAGACCAGCCAGAAATAATATTCGACCAGCACAAAAACCGCTGCGGCGGACACGATCGACCAGATCGGGATCAGGCGCGTGTCTTCGTTAGGGTGAATCAACTGAGGTTCAGGCATTCAAGCCTCTCCCTGCCTCGCTGCAATCTTGGAGAATTTAAGACCAGCTTACCCGCTATTGCAATGGACGTGAAGCTGAAATGGGAAGTTGCGCGAACTTTAAGTAAGACTCTAAGATTTGCGGCGCACCCAGCCGACCAGCAGGGCGGAACCCAGCAGGGCTGTGATCACGAGAAAACCCCAAACGGCGATTTCGCTCGCCGGGCTCGTAAGTCTTTCTTCATCAATCAGTGTGTCGGCAACCCACCATATCGGGGGGCCCACAACGAAAAACACCAGCAAAGTCGCCGCGAGAGCAACCGCGCGGTTGCGGCTGCGCCCGGCCTTCTGTTCCTGGATCACTCCCATCGACGCCATCACAACGCGCCGTGTCTGGTGCGCAACCGCTCTCTGCCGCTCGGCTCCATGTCCCGACAACGCACACAGCACGTCGCAATGCGCCGCGTGCTCGGTGCCTGAGTCGTGAACAGTTGTGCCAGAGGTCATTCGGCGGTCTCCATGGTTCGCATCTGGGCTCGCTCGAGCTTCCCCTTGATGGCGCCCAACCCCCGGTACAACCGTGACTTCACGGTCGAAAGCGGAGATCTCGTTACCTTCGCAATCTCCTCCAGGGTCAGCTCCTCGTGGAAGCGCAGTACCAGCACTTCGCGGTAGAGAGTGTCCAATTGCAACAAAGCGGCTGCAATATGCTCGCGGTCCTCGCCGCGTGAGAACCGGTCAAAAGGCGTGGGATCTCCGTCTGCGACTTCAAACGTCATGGGCCGGTCGTCGTCATTGCCTGTTTCAAATAGCTCGTCCAGGCTCGACATCGTGCGCTTCCGCCTATAGTCGATGACCAGGTTGCGCGCAATAGTAAACAGCCAAGTCTCAAACCGTGCCTTGCCGTTGAATTGGCCGCCGCGCGTAAGAACCCGCATCCATACTTCCTGGAACAAATCTTCGGCCATCTCGCGATTTCCGGTCAGATAGAGCAGATATCGCAGCAGCCGGTGCTGATACCGGACAATCAACTCGTCCAGCAGCCCGGCTTGTTGGCGCTTTAGCCCCTCGGCAATGGCGAGATTCTCTCGCCTCACCTGCTCATCGGCAACAGACGCTGATCCCGGAGCGAAGATCGAGCGGATCGCAGCAGTGGCACTCATCGTATTCAATTAGACGACAAGCTAGCCCTGTAGGCCGCGCCAATTTTCAGGCGGTACCAATTTTGCACTATAAATGGTGCATATTAGGGGCTTTGTCGCTATTCGAAGTCAACAGAATCGCCGTTCGCAATCTGGATCCCCTTCCGCCGTGCCTTCTCGAGGCACTTCTCGATCACATACGCGGTGCGGCGTTCGCGTGCCGCGATGCCTTGAGTCATGGAGATCGCCAGCAGGTAGTTCCGCCGCTGCGCTGGGGTGCTCGCCTCCCAACCTTGAGCAGCGACCGGTTGCCGCTGAAACGCGGCTCGCAGGATTGGCGGCGGAATCTCCTCGCCCTCCAGCACCTGCATCACCGTTTCCGCGATCCGCTCCGCGCGCTCCCTGCGCGTCACCGCCGCTTTTGCCTGGTCGACAAACATCGCAAACCACCGGCGCGCCGAAGGGGGAAATGCATTGAAAGCCTTGCGCAAATCCTTGTCCTGTCGCAGAGCCTGGGTCAGCTCCTTGGGTTCGGCATAGAGATGCCCTTCGAGATCGGGCTCGATGCGCACCTCGACTGTGTCGCCAGCCTTTGCTCCTGCCGCCTTGAGCAGCTTTTTGTAGACGACGAACCAATGACCTTTGCCTTTTGTGCTGAGAAGCGAGGTTTGAAACTCCGCTCCATTGAGCGTGCCCCGCACCCGCCGGTTGCTCCACTCGGGCCAGGCGGTTTTCGGATCGAAGGGAAGCCGCGCGATTACCCAGGGCGGTATCGATTCGACCCGCTCCAGCACCACGCGAAACTTCTTTGAGACCTTTGGACTCATACGATCCCGTCGAACACGGCTGTCACGGACAATCTAAACTAACTTAATGGAAGTTCTCTACGGCCTGCACTCAGTCGAAGAGGCACTCAAGGCCGGCCGTCGCAGATTCGATCATGTTCTGGTCGCGCGCGAGCGTCACGACGACAGGCTCGCCAGCCTGGTTGCCGAGTGCCGCCAGGCAGGGGTGCGCGTCCGTCAAGAAGCCCGCGACCAGCTCACGCAGTTGGCCGGTACGGCTTCCCATCAGGGCGTGGTCGCCATGGTGCGCCCGCAAGAAGCGCTGGCGCTCGAAGACCTCTTCACCCCCGGTACCGCTCGCCCCAATGCGGCCCGTCTCCTGCTCGCACTCGACGGCGTTGAAGACCCGCAGAATCTCGGCGCCCTGTTGCGCGTGGCCGACGGAGCCGGTGTCGACGGCATTGTTCTCACCGAACGGCGTGCCGCTCCACTCAGCCCCGTCGCGGTGAAAGCCAGCGCAGGCGCGGCAGAACACCTGCGTATCGCGCGTGTAGTCAACCTTGTTCGCGCCCTCGAAGAACTCAAGAAGCAGAACATCTGGGTCATCGGCCTCGACGAGCGCGGCACCTCCGACTACGACCAGTTCGACTTCACCGGCAACTGCGTTCTCGTCCTCGGCCGCGAAGGCGCGGGGCTTCACGACCTGGTGCGCCGCACCTGCGACCACTTACTGCGCATCCCCATGGCCGGAGGCGTCAGCTCGCTGAACGTTTCCGCGGCCGGTGCCGTCGTGCTTTACGAGGCGGCCCGCCAGCGGCGCGCTGCCCAAACACCCCATCCTCCCGTCCAAAGGGCTGCGGCACGCAGTGCGAAAGGTCTAGGTTCTTGAATTTCTCGTTTCGCAGCACCGCGGCTGCTCTTCGCAAAGCCTCAATCCGCACGAATCTGGGTGCCCCATCCTTGCGCAGCAAGGGTGGGAAATCAACCAACCTTGCTCTCGCGTTCTCGATCGCGGCAACGCTCCTGTCGTGGCCCGGCACAGCGCAGACCCCACCCCCTGCTCCTCCCAGAAACACGGCGACTGAGCCTGCGCCCACAGGCACAGTTATCTTCTCCCGCTCCACCGATGACAGCGGCAAGACCACCACGACTGCCGGCCCCGCCGCCGAGCCCGCAATTCAAATCGCGGAGCAGCCGGCAGCCGACGACGCCGAGCGCCTCGCTGTTTCCTTCTCCGCGCTCGACCTCGATGTGCATCTGCAAACAGCCGAGCACCGCATCGCGGTTCGTGCGCAGGTCACCGTGCACAACACCGGTAAAACTCCGCTGGCTCATATTCCTCTTCAGATTTCTTCCTCGCTCAACTGGGAACAGATTCGCCTGGCCGGCCACGATGTTTCGTTCCAGGTGGCGACTCTGAACTCAGACACCGACCACACCGGCCAACTGCACGAAGCCTCGGTGCTGCTCGCCAAGCCTCTCGCGCCGGGCGATACGCTGGCTCTGGATGTCGTGTACTCCGGCGTCATCGTTGGGACCGCCCAACGCCTGCTCACGCTCGGTACGCCCGCTGCCCTTGCCCTGCATTCCGATTGGGACGAAATCTCTCCCGACTTCACCGGCCTGCGCGGCTTCGGCAACGTGGTCTGGTACCCGGTTGCGAGTGTCCCCGTGATCCTAGGCGATGGCTCGCGGCTCTTCGACGAAATCGGCCGCCACAAGCTCTCGCTTGAACACACGCACTTCCGCTTGCGGATCACTGTTGAGTTCCCCCACGGCACGCCGCCCACCGTCGCGCTCGTCAACGGCTTTCCCGTTTCTCTGGCGGTAGCCGACGCGCCCGGTCTCGACTCCGATCTCGCCGGTATAGCGACAGCCGCATTTGAGACGCCGTATCTCGGCTTCACAGCGCCAAGCCTGTTTGTCGCCGTGCGCAAGGCGCACCCTGCCACCGGCCTCACTGCTTTCACCGCGCCCGACAATGACATATCCGTGCAAAGCTGGATCGACGAAGCCGCCGCCGTAACTCCCTTCGTGCAGGGATGGCTCGGCCACCAGCCTCGCTCGCAACTCACCCTCCTCGATCTGCCCGATCCCAACGATGCGCCCTTTGAGACCGGAGCCCTGCTGGCCACAAGCCTCCATGCGGCGCCGGCCAACGAGGTGGACGGCGTGCTTGCCCACACCTTGACGCACGCTTTCCTGCAATCGCCCACCGAACCGCCTCCGGGCTGGCTCAACGAGGGCCTTGCTACATTTATCGAGTCCCTCTGGGTCGAGAAGCGCAGCGGCCGCAATCGCGCCCTTGAGATGCTGGAATCCAGCCGGCCTGCCCTCGCGCTAGCCGAGCCTTCCAGTCCCGGCCAAAGCTCCGGAGAGCCTCTGGCCGTGGCTACCGCGCCCGTGTACTACCGCACCAAAGCCGCGTACGTGTTTTGGATGCTCCGCGACATGGCCGGCGATGAAGCCCTGAGCGCCGCGCTACGAGCTTGGATTAGCGGCCATCCCGCTGCTCTTCCAGTCGGGGCGAACACGTCCGCCGCAACCGCTCTGCAGACACTTCTCAAGCAAGCCGGTGTCTCTCGCGATCTGGGGTGGTTTTTCACTGACTGGGTCGAAACCGACAAAGGCCTCCCCGATCTCTCCATCGACAGCGTTTTTCCCAACGCCGCGCAGGCGGGCACATACCTCGTCGCCGTCAACATCACCAACGCAGGGCATGCCGCGGCCAGTGTCCCAGTCACCGTGCGGAGCGCGAAGAGCGAGGTGACAGAGCGCGTCTTTGTTGCAGCCCGTGGCCGCGCGGTAGAACGGCTCGTTGTGATGGGGCCGCCCACCGAGGTCCAGGTGAACGACGGCAGCGTGCCTGAAACGCAGGCCAGCGTGCACGTCACCAGCATCAACATGACCTCGCCCGACCAGCCCGCCTCCAAGACCCTGCCCAATCCAGGCAGTTCCTCGTCCGCCGACAGCCCCTCTCCACCCCAGTGATTCCGGCTGCCCCGCAAAAGAGCGGGCACAGCCGAAGGGTTGGACTGCAACCGCGCAGTACCTACCTTACTTCCCCAATTCCCTGCAACTGGCTGCACGAAGCGTTCTGTAACAGGGCACGACTCACAGTCGTGCCAAAGACTGGCTGCGCGAATCGTTCTGTAACAGGGCACGACTTACAGTCGTGCCGAAGACTGGCTGCACGAATAGTTCTGTAACAGGGCACGACTTACAGTCGTGCCGAAGACATTCAGCAAACTCAGGGGCTTTAGCCCCTGGGGAAGTCTCTTGAGCGGCTAGATCGCTTTGCTGCAACCAGCTCTGGTCCTTCATCACCTACTTCCCCGCGGCTTGTCTGTTCCGGATTCTCCTTCTACCGAAGTCACATTCCTGCGTGATGGCTTGCACAGACTCGTCGGAATCGCGGGGATCGAATGGGGCGGAGTTTGGGCCCGTCTTTGGCTCGCGCCCGCAGATCCCTGTGAGCCGCAGTCCTGCTCTGCAAGCAGGCAATCCAAAAAGGAGCACTCCCATGCGCAGCACTGTTTCGAGGGTCGTCGCGGCGTTTTGTCTCAGGGGAATGAATGTCCAGTCGCTAAAGTCCGCTCGCCAAAAACCGTGTCATCCTGAAGGGCCGCTCGCTTGGGGCCCCACAAAGTGGGGTAAGCGGACCGAAGGATCTGCTTTTGGCGCATCCGACGCATGCAACGAACTTCAGAGACATCACGCCTGCAGGTCACGCGCAAGCCTCCTGCTCGCATGTACGGCGATGGTGCTTCTCTTCACCGGATCCATCTCAGTCGCAGAAGACTCCAAGGCTCCCGCCGTACTGCCCACGCCCTCCGCTGGCAAAGCCATCGTCTGTATCTATCGCACCTACAGGTTCACCGGCTCCGCCTCCCACGACGAGATCTTTGTCAACGACACGCATCTAGGCAAACTGCTCAACAGCGAATATGAATTTACCGAAGTGCCGCCCGGAACGGTCGTCATTGCCGGATTCCCCAAGATGTACTACGGCAGCGTCACCATGTCTGTCGGAGCAGCCCTGAACCAGGCCAGGCAGAAAGAGAACGAGCGGGCGCGCTTTGAGGCCGAGGCCGGCAAAATCTACTACTTCAAATGGACCGCAGGCACCATGGCAACCATGATCAAGGTCACGCCGATGGATCCCGGAGTCGGAGCCAAAGAGATGAGCAAACTCCATCTCTCAGCGCCCCCCGACGACAAGGACGCACCGAAACCGGAGAAGAAGGACACCGACAAACCGCCTGCGAATTAGAAAGGACTTTTGCCCGCCGACAACCGCCTCCACCCCCTGAACCGGGTGTCTGCTCGTGTTGTAGGACGATTCGGCGTCACCGTTTTTCGGGTAATGTCGGTTAGCGAGTCAACCACCTTCTTCGCATTCCCTCTCGCGTTGTCATCCTGAAGCGCAGCGAAGGATCTGCGGTTGCTTCTTCCCATCACAGCCAATCGATCCTCGACCGGATACGCTGCCTTGCGTGCACGGAGGCAGCTATTTCACCTACATCCTGGCGAGGCGCAGCCACACGCTCTACATCGGCGTCACAGGAGGAAACGTCCCGCTTGCGGGTGACACGCCCACGACGCCAGTTTACGAAGGGCTTGCATTCGGAACGCAATTGGCTGGATTGCAGGGGCGCCGCGCCGTAGGTGGAAATACTGCGTATTCGTTTCGCGTATACGATTTACATGTGATTGCGGTCGCCTTTCGCTGCTATCAGATCTCCCTAAGCCCGCCGCACGCAGTGCCCTCAACCAAAAGTTCGATGTGCCCAAGCAAACCCCTGCGTACGATGATCCTGTTTTGGTGACCTATTCCCTGGTCCCTATTCCCTAGCCCCTGTTTTTCGGAGGTCCCATGCCCCACATCGCCCTTCCCCCCGATCAGCCCGGCATCCGCGGCGCCATGGCCTTCCGGCCTGAAACCGCGCAGCCGCTCAACGCCCTCGTCGAAATCCTTTTGCAAGGCCCCAGCACCCTCACCAAGGGCGAGCGCGAGCTAATCGCCACCTATGTTTCGAGCCGCAACTGTACGCGCTTCTGCCACACCATCCACGGAATGATTGCCGCGGCACACCTCGGCGGCAACGAAGCTCTGGTCAAGCAGGTGAAGACCGACTTCACCCAGGCCGACATCACTCCCAAGCTCAAAACCCTGCTCACGATCGCCGGCAAGGTCCAGCAAGATGGCAAGCTCGTTACGGCTGCCGACGTCGAAGCGGCGCGCAGGCAGGGTGCCACCGACCTCGAAATTCACGACACCGTCTTGATCGCCGCCGCCTTCTGCATGTACAACCGCTACGTGGACGGCCTCGACACCGTGCAGCCGGAAGACGACGCCCTGTATCGCGAACGCGGCAAGCGTGTAGCGCGCGAGGGATACGTCGCCGGCAGCAAAGAGTACCTGCCTGCAGCCGCGCGCTAGCGGGCGAGTTCTAAGCTCGTAGCTCACGGCCTCCAACGAAAGCACAGAACGACGAACTGTGAACTGTGAACCTAGAACTGTACACTGCTCCGAAGGAGTTCCCCATGCCCCACATCGATCTTCCTGAAGGCGTCCCCGGCATCGTTGCTGCATTCAACTTCCGCCCTGAAACCGCGGTGCCGATGCGCGCGCTGGCGCACATCCTGCTCCACGAGCCCAATTCGCTCGCTCCGGGCGAACGCGAGTTGATCGCGGCCTATGTCTCCTCGCGCAACCGCACCACCTTCTGCGAGCTCAGCCATGGCGCTGCCGCCTCCGCGCATCTGGGCGATTCCACAGTGGTCGAGCAGGTGAAAACCGACTTCCGCACCGCGCCCATCAGCCCCAAGCTGAAAGCCCTCATTGCCATCGCAGGCAAAGTGCAGCAGGATGGCAAAATGGTGACGCCCCTCGACATCGAGCGCGCCCGTCAGCAAGGTGCAACCGACATGGAGATTCACGACACCGTTTTAATCGCAGCTGCCTTCTGCATGTACAACCGCTACGTGGACGGGCTCGGCGCCCTGCAACCCGCCGACCCTGCGATGTACGAGCAGATGGGCCGCCATCTTGCCGATGAAGGCTATACAGTGCCATCGGTCCGCGAGCCCGTCGGAGCTTAATCGCGAACGCAAAAAAGGACGGCCTCAAGCCGTCCCCTCGCGTTTCATTCCTAAGTCCTATTCCTAATCCTTAGCCGTACAACCAGTCTGATCAATGGCTTTGTAACAGGGCATGACTTTAGTCGTGCCGAAAAGGATAGCAAATACGAGGGCTTTAGCCCCTGAGGCCCTGAGGCAGGTTGGCGAATTCCTTGTCGTTATTTATGCAACCAGCTCTAGCCCCTAGTCCCTGCCTTACCGGTACACCACCGGAACAAACGTCTGCTCGTTGATAGGCGGCCGCGTGTAGTTCTGTTTGCAGATGGGCGGCAGAGGCAGCGGCTTGCTGGTCAGGTCCTGATACGGAATCAGCGACAGCAGGTGCCGGATCACATTCAGCCGCGCCGCCTTCTTGCTGTCCGCATTCACCACGTACCACGGCGCCTGTTTGATATCGGTTCCCGCGAACATCTCGTCCTTGGCGCGCGAATACTCCGCCCAGTGCTTGCGCGATTCCAGATCCATGGGGCTCAGCTTCCACCGCTTGGTGGGATTCTTCATGCGCTCCTGAAAGCGCCGCTCCTGTTCCTCATCGCTCACGCTGAACCAGTACTTGACCACCAGGATCCCCGAGCGCACCAGCATCCGCTCAAACTCCGGGCAGGTGCGCATGAACTCCAGGTACTCGGCCTCGGTGCAGAACTTCATCACGCGCTCTACTCCGGCGCGGTTGTACCAGCTGCGGTCAAACAGCACCATCTCCCCAGCCGCCGGCAGGTGCGGCACATACCGCTGGAAATACCACTGCGTCTTCTCGCGCTCCGTAGGCGTGCCCAGGGCAACCACCCTGCAAATGCGGGGATTCAGCGTCTCCGTGATGCGCTTGATGGCGCCGCCCTTGCCTGCTGCATCGCGGCCCTCAAAGATCGCAACCACCCGCAAGCCTTCGTGCCGGATCCACTCCTGCAGCTTCGCAAGCTCCACCTGCAGCCGCCGCAACTCCTTCTCGTAGTCGCAGTCTTTGCCCAGCCGGATCGAGTGGTTGTTCATTTGTGGATCGGTTAACGCAACGGCTTCAGTCGGCTTTGGTAGCGCGCCATTCGTGGCTTTCCCGCCGTTCTTCGCGGAGTGCTTGTCGGCCATGGTTTCCTCCCATCGGCTGACCTCCGGCATCTCTGCGCCCTTGCGCCCCTATCAAAGGGGTCCGCACGCTCGGGGAGGAGCAGGCACAAATCCGTCCCTCATTCTATCGGTAACTGGCGCGAGAAAATCCAGTGCCTTCAGTGCAGTGTGGATGCCTCTCGTGCGTCGACTAGCGTCTTATTCCCTATTTCCTATTTCCTATTCCCTGGTCCCTAGCCCCTAGTCGCTAGCCCCTAGCCCTTGTCCTTCTCATTCCGCGCCTTCACCTTGAACCAGATCGGCGTCCCCTTGAATCCGAAGGCCTCGCGAATCTGGTTCTCGAGGAAGCGCTCAAACGCGAAGTGCAGCTTGATGTCGCGGTCGGTGAACAGCACAAACGTCGGCGGAGCCACCGCGGCCTGCGTCATATAGAAGATCCGCATCCGCTTCGCCATCGGCACCGGCGCGCGCTGAAAATCGATCTTGTCGAGGAACCGGTTCATCTGCCCCGTCGTCACGCGCTTGCGCCGCTCCGCCGCCACGGCCTTCACTTCGTGCAGCACGCGGCTCATGCCTTTGCGTTCCGACTCGATCATCTCCAGCGCCGAGAGAAAAATCACCGGCGCATAGCTCAGATACTTCAGCACCGAGCGCAGCTGCTTCTCGAAGATCTCGCGATCCGCCGGCGGCTTGCCGTCCGTGCGGCCCGTCGTCACCGCGTCCCACTTGTTCACCACGATGATCACGCTGCGCCCGCTCTCGTGCGCGTAGCCGCCGATGGTCGCGTCGCTCGCTGTCACGCCCTCGGTCGCGTCGATCACCAGCAGCGCCACGTCCGCCGCCTCAAGATGCCGCCGCGCCATCACCACGCTCAGCTTCTCGGCCATCAGGTGCGTCTTGCCCTTGCGCCGGATGCCCGCCGTATCCACAAACCGCAGCGTCGTGCCCTCGAACTCCACCACCTCGTCCACCGCATCGCGCGTCGTTCCCGCAATCGGCGAAACAATCGCCCGCGACGTCCCCGTCAGCGCATTCAGCAGCGTCGACTTGCCCACATTCGGCCGCCCGATAATCGCCACCGACGTCTCGTGCTGCTCAAACTCCCCATGCGTCCGATGCAGAGACTTCGCATCCGGCGAAAGCTCTTCCGTCGAATCTCGCGGCTTCCCAGGCTCCAGCGGCCCGCCCTCGAAGATCTCATTCTCCTCGGCCAGTTCTTCTTCCGTCTCAGCTCCGTCGTTAGCCGGAGTTCCCACAGCCAGGTCCTCGTCTGGCGGGCGTGGAATCGCCTCCACAATCGCATCCAGCAGATCGCCAATCCCCAGCCCATGTTCCGAGCTGATCGGGTACACCTCGCGAATGCCCAGCTGCCGGAAGTTCTCCGCCGCCAGCGCCATCGCCTCGCCCTCGACCTTGTTCACCGCGAGAAACACCGGCTTGCCGCCGCGTTCAGCAGGATCTTCACCAGGTCGTAGTCCGGGCTTGCCAGCTCGGTGCGCGCATCCACCACCAGCACCAGCGCCGTCAGCCTCTTCCAGCGCCACCTTCGCCTGGTTGTAGATCTCCGTCGGAATCAGCTCCGGATCGTCGGGAACAATGCCGCCCGTGTCCACCAGCCGAAACGCCGCCCCTCCCACTCGAACTCGCCATAGATGCGGTCGCGCGTAATCCCCGGCTCGTCGCCCACAATCGACCGCCGGCTTCCCGTCAGCCGATTAAACAGCGTGGATTTGCCCACGTTGGGCCGCCCCACAATGGCCACCAGCGGCAGCGCTTCCGCTCCGGCCGTTGCGGGCACAACCGATCTGCGATACGTGGGCAAGGAATTCTCCGTTCAGCGTTCTGGACATGGAGGAGCAGTTTGGAAGTTACCAGCGTTTCCGCCTCTCTCTATCTTATGGGTCCGGTCTTAAGGGCACGGTTTGCCTTTTTCGTTCGCATGCCTTCACCAAGCCCGTTTACACTACGGCTCACTGCAGTCTGCAAGGAGAACTTCCTCTATGCCAAAGTATGTGATCGAACGCGAAATTCCCGGCGCCGGCTCGCTGTCGCCCGAGACTCTGCAAGCCATCTCGCAAAAGTCCTGCGGCGTCCTCAAAAACCTGGGCCCTGAAATCCAGTGGGTCCACAGCTACGTGACCGCGAACAAGATCTACTGCGTCTACATCGCGCCCAACGAAGCGATGGTACGCGAACACGCCAGCCAGGGCGGATTTCCTGCCAACAGCGTCGCCGAAGTCAAGTCCATCATCGATCCCACCACTGCCGAGGCGTAAGCCCATTTCGGGCCGGCTCCGCGGCGCAGTGATCGCCTCACCCAATCCAGAACCGGCTGCCTCACTAAAATAGGGTGAGCACCGGTCTCGGATGGGTTCTGGATGGCTTCCGTCGAAACCACAACCCGCGCCCTGCCCACCCTGCATGAGTTCTTTTCGCCGGGCGGCATTCTTGCGCGTTCGCCCCTCCCCTACGAGTACCGCCCCGGCCAGCTTGAAATGGCCAAAGCCGTCGAGCGCGCCCTCGCCGAGCGCCGCCACCTCATCGTTGAAGCCGGCACCGGCACCGGCAAAACCCTCGCCTACCTGCTGCCCGCCCTGCGCACCGGCCAGCGCGTCATCATCTCCACCGGCACCAAAGCCCTCCAGGACCAGCTCTACTTCCGCGACGTGCCCTTTCTCGAATCGCTGCTCGGCGACCTGCGCGTCTGCTACATGAAGGGCCGCGCCAACTATCTCTGCCGCCACAAGCTCGTCGCCCTGCGCGATCAGCCCATCTTGTCCGGCCTCGAAGAGATCGACCAGTACCAGCAAATCGCCGCCTGGGAGCGCGAAACCGAGACCGGCGACCGCTCCGAACTGTCCGGGCTGCCCGAGTCCAGCGCCCTCTGGCACAAGCTCGACGCCCGCTCCGATGCCTGCCTCGGCTCAACCTGTCCCGACTACAAGCGCTGCTTCATTACCGAGATGCGGCGCCGCGCTCTCGAGTCCGACATCATCATCGTCAATCACCACCTCTTCTTCGCCGACATCGCCGTCAAGCAGGAGGCCTCCGGCGCGCCCGATGCCGGCATTCTGCCTGAAGCCGCCGCCGTCATCTTCGACGAAGCCCACGAGCTTCGAAGAGGTCGCCTCGAGCTACTTCGGCCTCTCGGTCTAGCAATATTCGCTTCGAAGAGCTGGCCCGCGATACCGACGTGCTGCTGCGCGGCAAAAACGGCTCCGAAAAAGTGCCTGCCATGACCCAGCAGCTTGCGCGAACGCGCACGCATGTTCTTTGCCGGCCTGCCCATGAGCTCCGATGGCCGCCAGCCCTTCACCGCGCGCGAAGAGTTTCTCGAAACCTCCGGCGATCTCTATATGAGTCGTCCGCGCCACGCTCAAGCTGATGGAAGCCGAGCTCGAGCGCATCACCGGAGTCGACGAAGCGCCCGGCCTGCGCAAGCGCGTCGGCCGTCTGCGCTCCGAGCTCGAGTTCCTGCTCGAGTCCAACGCCAGCAACATGGTCTATTGGATCGAACGCCGAGCGTACGGCGGGCCCCCGATCGAACCCCCGCTGTGAAGGGGCATGGCTTCAGCCGTGCCGAAAACGACGGCAACAACTTCGGGGCTTCAGCCCCTGAGGGACGCTTTGGAGGCGCGCGCTCCGCTTCCCGAACGACATTTCTCCAGGCCACGCCCATCGATGTCTCGGAACTCCTGCGCGAACTGGTCTTCGAAACCATCCCCACCGTCGTCCTCACCTCCGCCACGCTCACCGTGCAGGGTGGCTTCGAGCACATTCGCAAGCGGCTCGGCCTGGCTGAAGCCCGCGAACTCGTCGTCCCGTCGCATTTTCGCTACGGAGAGCAGGCCCTGCTCTATCTGCCGCCCGAAATGCCCGACCCGCGCGAACCCGACTTCCCCGAGGCCGCAGCCGAGTGCATTCGTCGCGTGCTCGAATCTCAGTCGCGGCCGCGCCTTCTGCCTCTTCACCAGCTACGCGCAGATGCGCGCACTCTACGAGCGTCTGCTGCCGGTGCTCGACTTTCCGATCCTGTTGCACGGCACCGCTCCGCGCAAAGCTCTGCTCGACGAGTTCCGCATGACGCCCAATGCCGTCCTCTTCGGCACCTCAAGCTTCTGGCAAGGCGTTGACGTGCAGGGCGAGGCGCTCAGTTGCGTCATCATCGACCGCCTGCCCTTCGCCGTGCCCAACGACCCCGTGGTGCAGGCCCGCATGAAAGCCATCGAAGAGGCCGGCGGCAAGCCCTTCTTCGACTACCAGGTGCCCTCGGCCGTGCTCACGCTCAAGCAGGGCTTCGGCCGCCTCATTCGCTCGCTCGAAGACCGCGGCGTGCTCGTCCTCCTCGACCCCCGCATCCGCCGCCAGCGCTACGGCCAGACCTTCCTGCAGAGCCTGCCACCCTATCGCATGACCACAGAGATCCGCGACGTGGAGAAGTTCTTTGAGCCTAAGACAATCGTATGACTCAGAAAGGCGATCCATCGGGGTCCAAGTCGAGTACCATTCGTGGTACACTAAGTCGAACAGGCTTGAAGCGCGTCCCTGCGATCTTTTTCAGGACCACAGCCGGCAATGAGCCGGTAAGGGAATGGCTGAGGTCGATGTCCTCCGAAGAGCGGCGGCATATCGGGAACGACATCAGGACCGTGGAATATGGATGGCCGATCGGGATGCCCATTTGCCGGGCTTTGGGACGCGGACTGAACGAGGTACGAACTAATCTTCCCGGCAACCGAATTGCGAGGGTGTTCTTCTACGTCGACCGGCAACAAAGAATGGTCCTCCTTCACGGAATCGTGAAAAAGACTCAAGCCACGCCGGAAGCGGATTTGCTGTTAGCTCGCAAGAATATGGCCAGGCACGAGAGAGGACTCGCATGAAAGCGACGAAAGCTAAAAAACGCGAGCGATTTGATCACAGCGGTTCCACCTTCGACAGCTTTCTCGAAGAAGAAGGCATCCTGGAGGAAGTGGACGCCGTTGCCATCAAACGGATCATCGCATGGCAACTCTCGCAGGCGATGCAGGCCGCCAATGTCACCAAGAAAGCGATGGCCGAGCGCATCGGCACCAGCCGTTCGCAACTGGACCGGCTGCTCGATCCGAAGAACAGTTCCGTACAGTTGGAGACCATCGCCAGGGCGGCGCGCGCCGTCGGCAAGCGCTTACGCATCGAAATGGTGGACGCGGCGTAGCGCTCACGCTGGCGCTACGGCCAGACCTTTCTGCATCCGGAAGTCTCGACGCAACCCGAGACATTCCTCATCCCAAACCGTGTCATCCCGAACGCAGTGAGGGATCTGCGGTTGCCTCTACAAACTACACCAGCGGCTGTACTTTCGGATCGCCCACGACACGACCGGAAACCCGAAAATCCCCTCATTTTGACTCAATAAGGGCATCACCTGTTCGTGTTCCCAGACAGGCAGCTCGATTCATTTATATGGCGTTCCTGGCACGGCGGACACGCCGGTCAAAGCGGGATTGGACGACTATTTTGCGAGCAGTCCCTCATTGTGCTCGTAGCTGATCACTCGCGTGACTTTCCAGACGCCGTTATCGTTATGCCAGATGTGGACAAACTTGGCGTCTCCGATGTTGCCCGGCTCGTTTGGATGATGAAATCGATGGATTCCGATTTCGACAGCACCGTAGCCTTTCAGCGGGTAGACCTCGAGCGTATTCTCGATCAAGGTTCGCTGCACCTTTCCGCAGATGTTCTGCTTGACCGCGGCGAGGAATGGTGCTTTTCCCACCATTAATCCGGTCTGGTCGTGATAGAACTCAAGGTCATCGGAAACCATGGAACCCAGCATTGCCAGGTCGCAGTTGTTGTAGGCGTCGAACAATCGGGCATCGAGCGATTTGATCGCCTCAAATAGAGCGTCAACATGCTGGCTCGTCTGCCCACTGCTCCAATGACTCGAAAAAGCGAAGGCCAGCAACGACAGGAACAACCATCTTCTGTTGATCAACGGGACTCTCCTTGGCCAACGGACTGTGCAACTCGAATGCCCGACATTGCAGCGTAAAGAGCGGACCAGGTTGTCGCCGCTCTCTTGGGTCGACATTCTACCCAAGTAGGCCAGCGTTTGGGTAGAATGTCAACCCAAAACGAATGCTCGACTCTCGATTTGTGACGAATCGCCGCGGCACTTTCAGACGAGCGCATCGGGCTGGTCCCTATCTGCCCCGCCGGTATCTGATCCCCAAAACGGTGTCATCCTGAACACAGTGAAGGATCTGCGGTTGCCACTCCGAACTGCACCAGCAGCGATGCTTCCGGGTCGCCTATATACAGCCACGTGGATGGAGTGCTGTCGATACGGCATAAAGATTGATCAGAAGTTAGGCTTTGAGAAGACCTTTTAACCTTCCGCCGAGTTAGAAATGAAGCACAAGTGGCGCGGCATTCTTAGCGACCCCGTACTGGTCTCTTGCGAGAGGAAAAAACTTCTCTCTGCAGCCCCAATCCGTTTGCAGATGATTTCGCCACTTCGGCGCATCCTAGTTGAGTGAAGATCGTCCACGCCCAGCGCACTACACAAGCCGACAGGTGCACGTGCCCCCGGTCCGTACCCCCTACCGCACCCCCTTCCCCCCCCGTTGTTAATAGCAAGGAAGTAAATAACTGCGGTGTAGTGCTCTGCGCAGTTTTCCGCCACGGATTTGCAGATAATTACGCACTTCTGTGATCGGCCGCTTCGCAAGGCGCGAAGATAAGCCGCAGCCGCAGTTCGCAACCTCGATAGAATCGTGTCTGAGATGAACCAGTCGCAGAATCAGTCCCAGAACCAGTCCCAGATCGATGCTCTCAACCGCGCATTCCGAATTCCCGGTGTCGTTACCATCGTCGCCGGAAACGGCGGACTGCCCAAGATCCGCGTGACCGCGCCTTCAGCTTCAGCGGAGATCTACTTGCAAGGCGCACAAATTACATCGTGGCAGCCAGCCGGCGCCGAAGAAGTCCTCTTCCTCAGCCAGCAGTCGCATTGGCAAAGCGGCAAGGCAATCCGCGGCGGAATCCCGATCTGCTTTCCATGGTTTCGCGCCAAGGCCGACGACGCCTCCGCGCCCGCACACGGCTTCGTCCGCACGAAAGAATGGCAGCTTGCATCTGTGAAAATGGAAAGCGAGTCCGTGGTCGTCACCCTTTCAACGGAGGACGACGAATCGTCCCATCGCTGGTGGCCGCACTCGTTTCGCGTCGCGCACGTCCTGTCCATCGGCAGTTCTCTTCGCCTTCAGTTAATCGTCACCAATACCGGACAGACGTCTTTCCGGTTCGAAGAGGCGTTGCACACATACTTCCGCGTCAGCGAGGCCGAGGCAGTTCGCGTCCGCGGCCTCGACCAGATCGCCTACCTCGACAACGTCGATGCCAACCGCAAAAAGACGCAGTCAGGCGACGTGATCTTCACCGGCAAGACCGACAACGCTTACATCGATGTTCGAAGCGCCGCCGAGTTGATCGATTCCACAGGCCGAGCAGTCCGGACAGAAAAGGAAAACTCCGCAACGACGGTCGTCTGGAATCCTGGTCAGGAGGGCGCGGCCCCGCTCAGCGATCTCGGCAACGACGAATGGCGTCAATTTGCATGCGTCGAAGCCAGCAATATTCTCAGCTCGGCCGTCAACCTCGCACCAGGACAGCAGCATACGATGCAGGCAATTCTCCGCGTCATTGAATCGGCTGCCTGAGCATCAGCGGCGGAGAAGAACCTTCATCGTGGCTCAGATCCTGCCTTCTGCTTCGGCAGAAAGCTTCTCAACGACTTCGATCTGCGCTATGCTCAGAGCACCGAATAAGGTGCTTTCTGGAGGGCTTCATGTTCGATATCACGACCGACATTCAATCGCTGACGACGTTTCGCCGCTCTTCCGGCGACTTCCTCAAGCACCTCAAGAAAAGCAAGCGGCCTATGGTGCTTACCGTGAACGGAAAGGCCGCGGCCGTCGTACAGGATGCCGAAGCCTATCAGCGGCTGCTCGATATCGCGGCGCAGGCCGACGCGGGCGAAGGCATACGCCAGGGACTGGAAGACGCCGGCAAAGGGAAAATCAGGCCGGTTCGGGAATTCCTCGCAGAATTTGAGGCCGCGCATGGGTTACGCCGTTGACATCACCGACCGTGCCGCACGCGATTTCGCCGCATTGTATGAAGCGATCCACGCCGAACAATCGGCGGCAGCTCTCAAATGGTATCGAGGCTTGAAAAAGGCCATTCTCGGACTTGAAGAACTCCCATCGCGCGGCCCGCATATACGGGAGAATCGAGGCCTGAGGCATCTGCTCTACGGCAACAAGCCTCATGTGTATCGCGTGATCTACCGTGTGGTCGAAAAGCAAAAGCGGGTCGAGATACTTCACATCCGCCACGGCGCGCGGCGCGACTTCACCACAACCGCTGAGTAAGGTGCAACATTCAGGAGCAGAAAATGCAGATCGGTTCTAGCGACGTCCTCCTCGTCATCGACGTGCAGAAGGACTTCTGCCCCGGCGGCGCGCTGGCCGTTGCCGATGGCGATGCAGTCATCGCTCCCATCCTTCGCTGCATGACCCGCTTCGAACACATTATCTTCACGCAGGATTGGCACACTTCCGATCACTTCTCCTTCGCTTCCGCGCATCCCGGTAAAAAGCCCTTCGAGCAGATCGAGGCCAGCTATGGCCCGCAAACACTGTGGCCCGATCATTGTGTGCAGGGCACGCCGGGCGCCGAGTTCCATCCCGCTCTGCTCCTTCCCAGCGCCGAACTCATCGTGCGCAAGGGCTTCCGCCCAACCATCGACTCCTACTCCGCCTTCTTCGAGAACGACCGCACCACGTCCACCGGCCTCGCTGACTATCTCCGCGAGCGCAACCTCACGCGTGTCTTTCTCGCCGGTCTGGCCTATGACTACTGCGTCGGCTACTCGGCACTTGATGCGCGCCGTCTTGGCTTCCCCGCCTTCATTCTGCGGGACGCTTGCCGTGCCATCGATCTGAACGGTTCCGTGGCCGCGATTGAAGAAGAATTTGCACGGGCCGGTGTTGCCCTCATCGATTCGAACCAGCTCTCAGCGTGAGACGCCGAGCCTCGTACAATCACAACAGGCAGTCTGCGTCAGCACGCCAATATCCATGTCCCGCAATTTCTACATTCTCGCCGCCGTTCTGGGCCTTTTCGCTGTTCTCTCGATCGGCATGTCGCTGGTGCCATCGAGCTTTCAGCCTGGCCTGCCGGCGAACGGTTCTCTCTGGCGAACAATCTCATTGATGACACTCCTCGCCGGCCTGGCCTCGGCCCTCGTCGGCGTGCTGAGCCATCTCTTTGAGCAAGTCGATCGCCGCAGTGAAGCCGCGCGGCGCGCTGCCCGCCAAAAGCGCCGGCAATCCGGCGGCGAATAAACGCGCTAACAACTACCGGCACTAAAATAGAAGCAAGCGAGTTCTCGCACAGGATTGGATCGACACGATGTATGAAGTCACCGTTGAAGCGGGTTTTTCTTCCGGGCACTATCTCCGCAATTATCACGGCAAGTGCGAAAACCCGCATGGGCATAACTACAAGGTTCGGGTAACATTGGCCGGCGCTCAGCTGGATGATTCGGGCCTGCTGCTCGACTTCAAGCTGCTAAAGCAGGTGCTCAAGCCAGTGATCGACCGCATTGACCACCAGATGCTCAACGACCTTGAGCCGTTCACGATCCTCAATCCATCCGCAGAGAACATTGCGAAGTACTTCTACGATCAGACAAACGAGCAGTTGAATGGAATGACGCAGGGTCGCGTGCGCGTAAAAGACTGCACCATCTGGGAGACCGACACCACCACCGCGACTTACTTCGAGTAGTTATCGAGCTTAGCCGGGTTTGCGCGCCACGAGAATGCGCAGCGGCGGAAACGTCCCTGTCCAATCCAGCGGGCACATTTCCACCGTCAGGCCCGCTTTCCTGAATGCTGCGGCGTATTCCCTCATCAGTTTGTAGTCCGAAATCACAGCAACGCCGGCCGGCTTCAACACGCGGACAATTTCCTGGCACGCCTTGGCACGCCCATCCTGGTCATAGATGTTATGCAGGCACAGATTCGACAGAATCACATCCATCGACGCGTCGGCAAAGCTCATTGTGCGGGCGTCTTCACTTTGGATTGTTGTTTGTGCGACGACACCTTCCTGGGCAATGTTTATCTTCAACCCCTCCGGTCCGTTGCCCGAGAGATCTTCCGCGTTCCAGATATCGATGCCCGTCGCATGTCCGGTGGTCAGACGCTTGGCCGCGCCAATCAACAGCAACCCGCGTCCCGTGCCTACATCGAGCACCTGCTCCGCGCCTGTCCAGGCGATCTTCGCGAGGATTCGGTCGCGATGGCGAAATTTCCCCGCCAGCGAATAGACCAGCATCAAGCCGCCTATCAGAAAGAACCAGAGCGGCGGCCACAAGAATCCTGGGAAGAGAAGAAACTCGACGGGGCCGATTTTTACACGGGGAAAGGCCAATGCGACTGCCAGGAACAGCGAGCCGAGCAGGAAGAAATTGCGGATGACCGTGGGTGCGTCAATTCCGTAACGAGGCTTCTGAGCCATGCAAAGAACTCCGCTGTAAATGAGTTCGGATGAGAGCAATCCTAGCTCATCTCCAGGCAGCGGAGCAGCAGAATCTACCCTGTTACTTCATCGCGCTGGATTTTGAGCGCAGATATCTATCGAAAGGGATTTCAAAGAAGAACAGCTCGTTCCCGTCGGCATCGCGCAGCTTGTGCAGATGCAGCTTGGACCCCTTGAGAGGATCGTCGAGTTGCGAAACGTCATAGAACAGAAAGCCTGCCCGCGTGGAATGAGGTTCCACGACGAGAGCGGCGTATTCAAATTCGTCGAAGTCTGCCTCGATCTCTTTATTGCTGGCTTTGGGTTTCATGTGGATGCTGGGTAGCGGTCCCGGCAGCGGAATCTTGCCGCCTTCGCGCTCCTTGCGGGTCATCAGCCGCTCAACATCCTCGGGCTCGGCCGCCTGGATTCGATCGCCGGCCGGAGTCTGAAAGAGAATCCGCGCGTCACGTAAAGAGATGGGCCGATCGCTGTTGTTGGTTATGATCAGCCGCACCGGCATAACGCCGTGCGCGAGATAGTCCACACGAAACAGGTCTTCTTTTTCTTTTGTGTCGTAGGGTTCAGCGGCGACCGCTACTTTTTCTTTGTCGTGGACCTCGACCGCAGCGAACGATGTCGCGGGCTGCACCGGCGGAGGCTTGTGCTCGCTCGCAACCGCGGAAAGCGCGAGACCCGGCACCAAGAGCCAACCTGCCAGCAAAGCCTTCATCGTGCACGACTGTATCATTTGAGGGTTAGACCAAGGAAAGATGAATTCCGTCACGCATGATTCTGCTTTTCTATAACATCGCGCTGCTTGCCGGACTCGCCGCCAGCGCGCCGTGGTGGCTGGCCCGCATGGCCACCACACAGAAATATCGCGAGGGGTTCCGGGGACGGATCGGGCGCGTTCCGCCGTGGCTCCGGAGTCAGGCGGCTGAGAAGCCGGTGTTGTGGCTGCATGCGGTTTCAGTGGGAGAGGTGCTGGCGGTAAGTCGGTTGGTGGGTGAGCTCGACAAGGAGATGCCCTCGTTTCAAGTGTTTGTCTCGACCACTACGCGAACCGGCCAGGCACTGGCGCGCGAACGCTTCGGCGCCCATCGGGTGTTCTATTGCCCGCTCGATCTGCCCTGGGCCGTACGTGCTTACCTTAACGCGCTTCAGCCGCACATGCTCATCCTGGCCGAGACGGAGTTCTGGCCAAACCTGCTCAGCAGCTGTGCTCGCCGCGGCATTCCGGTGACGGTGGTCAATGCGCGCATCTCAGACCGCTCGTGGCCGCGCTACCGCATGCTGCGCAGGCTGTGGCGGCCCTTCCTCGGCACGATCCGTCGTGCGCTGGCACAGAGCGAAACCGACAGCAACCGCCTACGCGCGATCGGACTCGACCCGGATCGCATCTCAGTCGCCGGCAATCTCAAATTCGACGTACGCGCGGCTCATGAAGCAGAAGCGACGCGGATGATTCGCTCTCTTGCGCCGGGTCTTGGATTTCTGGTAGCCGGCAGCACTCTCGACGGAGAAGAGCAAGCGCTGCTCGAAGCATGGCCTAAGATCCTGCAATCGAATCCGCGCTTCGTTCTCGTCATCGCCCCGCGTCATCCGGAGCGCTTTGGCGCCGTCGAAGCTTTACTCAATCGATCCGGCATCGAGTGGGTTAAACGATCGAGCTGGAAAGATCGGGCGCCGAATCAAATCGGGCCAATCAAGGCAGGCCAGGTCATTCTCCTCGACACCATCGGCGAGCTGGCCTCGATCTACTCCTTGGCCAATGTTGCCGTTGTGGGTGGAAGTTTTGTTCCTGCTGGCGGACACAATCCGCTCGAACCCGCACAGTTTGGCGTGCCCATCGTGATGGGACCGCACTACGCTAACTTTCGCGCCATCACCGAAGACCTGCGGACCGAAGACGCGATCCGGATTTCGCCGAGAGAAGAACTTGCAGCGTCGCTCATCGATTTGTTATCCCATCGGGCCGAGACTGCCACCATGGGCGCGCGCGCAAAGCAAGTCTTTGGGGCGAAGGCCGGCGCCACAGAGCGCACGGTGCAGGCAATCCGAGATGTCCTCGCAGCTCAGGGAAATGGTGCGACAACATGAAGCGGCCCTGGCTCATGCCGCTGGTTCCGCTTTACCGCGCGGGTCTGGCAATGCGCGACCGGCGTCTGCAACGGGGCTCGGAACCGGTGCGCCATTTGCAGTGGCCGGTCATCAGCATTGGAAACCTGTCGACGGGCGGCGCGGGAAAGACGCCGCTCGCGATCACGCTGGCTGAGCTGCTTGTTGCGCGGCGATTTCACGTCGACGTCCTTTCGCGTGGATATGGGCGCGTGAGCCGCTTGCCCGCCAGGGTCGGTCCAACAGGAACCGCAGAGGAGTTTGGCGACGAGCCGCTGCTGATTGCCCGTACAGCTCGCGTCCCCGTCTACGTTGCAGCGGAGCGCTACCACTCAGGTTTGCTTGCCGAGGCAGACGCCGCCAGAAGCGAATCAACTCCCCGCAAAGGCGCTGCGTCGGATGGTGTTGGATATGCGCACATTCTGGACGACGGCTTTCAGCATCGCCAACTCCACCGCGACGTCAACATTCTCCTTATGAACCGCGACGACTGGCGGGATATGCTGCTTCCAGCCGGCGATCTCCGCGAGGACTTGCAGGCGGCGATGCGCGCCGACGTGCTCGCGATTCCTGCGCACGATAGCGAATTCGAACGGGAACTGGCGAAGTGGGGGTGGAAAGGGCCGCTCTGGCGCTTGCGCCGCCGCATGGAGGTTCCCCCCGTGCAGGGGACAGTGCTGGCATTTTGCGGCATTGCGCGGCCTGACCAGTTCTTCGCCGGTCTTGCGGGCGCCGGATTGAAGATCGCAGCCTTTAAGTCGTTTCGCGACCACTACCGCTACACCCGAGCCGACGCGCATTGGATTCTCCGCCGTGCGCAGTCGGTGGGTGCGCGCGCCCTTGTGACCACGGAGAAGGACGCCGTGCGCATAGGCGAGCTGGCCGGTATATTCCCCGCGGATCTACCAATGACGGTCGCGCGATTGCGAGTCGAGATTGAAGACGAGTCGGAGGCGATGGCCTCGCTACTTGGGCGGCTTCGGCCGGCTTCCCCTCCTTCTGCATTGTGAGAAAATCGAAGTTTGCCAACACGGTCCAAGTTTCGATTGCTTGTCGTGCGATTAGGCGCAATGGGCGACATTCTGCACGCGCTGCCCGCGGTCACGGCGCTGCGCAGGGCTCATCCGGAGTGGGTGATCGACTGGGTAGTTGAGCCGAAGTGGCAGCCTCTGCTGACAGCCAGGGGAGCATCCGTTCGCGATTCGGGCCACGATGCGCCGCGCCAGCCGGTCGTGGATCGGGTAATTGGCGCGCCAACGAAGCAGTGGGGCAAGAACCCAGTCAGCAGCCGTACCCTGCGCGCCATCCGAGAGCTGCGACGGGAAATTCGGAGAGGGCAGTACGATACAGTGATCGACTTCCAGGGCGCGATCCGATCGGCTACCGTGGGACGCTTTGCGGGCTGCCGCTTTATTGGCGAGTCCAGGCCGCGGGAAGCGCCCGCACGCTTTTTATTTACGGAGCGGGTCGAGACCCGGGGAGCACACGTGATCGAACAGGATTTCGAATTGGCGAATGCCGTAGCCGGTGATGATCTGCAATACGCGTCGCCGTGGCTGCCCTTCGACTCTGAAGCCGAATCATGGGCCGATGCGCTTCTCGCTCCTTCGCGCGAAAGCCCTACGGTGCTCATCAATCCAGGCGCCGGCTGGGGTGCCAAGCGCTGGCCAGTCGAGCGGTATGCGCGGGTCGCCCAGCAATTGGTGGCCAAGGGTTGCCGCGTTCTGGTCAATGCCGGTCCGGGTGAGGAGCCAATCGTCGACGTAGTGGTGAACGAAACAGCGGGTGCTGCCACACCTCTAGCACCTTCACTCGAAAACCTGATCGCCCTCACGCGCCGTGTGTCACTGGTAATTGCCGGCGATACCGGGCCGCTGCATCTGGCCTGCGCACTCGGAAAGCCGGTCGTAGGCATCTATGGGCCAACAGATCCCAGCCGCAACGGTCCTTTTGGCACGCGTTCAAGAGTGTTGCGAAATCCCGCAAGCCGGCGCGACCACTCACGCAGAAAGGAACCGGAGGCGGGATTGCTGACGATCGAACCCGACGCTGTGTTAGCGGCCGCCGAGGAGCTGCTCCGCGAAGAGGCCGCCCGATGACCCACCAAGGATCCAATCCAAAAGGCGGGACCATGGAGCTGTGGGGAAAGGTGGCGCGACGGATGCGTGTGCCACTCGGCTTTGCGACCGCGGTGCTCTATCTGTTTGAGCTCTCGCGACACGAACCGAAGCTCGTTGCGGTCGGTTGGAGTCTCGCGCTCGTCGTGCCTGGCCTCTGGTTGCGCGGTTACGCGGCGGGCTATGTGAAGAAGAATCGAGAACTCACCCAGACGGGCCCTTACGCTCACGTGCGTAATCCTTTGTACCTTGGCTCAATTCTGATTGCGGCAGGTTTTGCGGTGGCCCTGCTGAGCTGGCCTGTCGGTCTGGCGCTGGCCGGCATGTTTCTGCTGATTTATGTTCCCGTGATTGCATCGGAAGAGCGCTTCCTCCGCGCAACGTTTCCTGAGTTTGAGGGCTACTGCCGGCGCGTGCCGAGGTTGATTCCGCGGCTGACGGGGGCTCCGCGCCAGGCATCAATCGCGGGCGGCGAAGACGCCGAAGTCACGTCCGGCAGCTTCTCTTTTGCTTTGTACTTACGACACCGCGAGTACAATGCTTTTATTGGCGCGATGCTCCTCTATCTCAGCCTTTTGCTGTTACATCCGACTCTTTCCTGGCTCGGCCTTGCACGATAATGATCGCGCTCGGCCAGCCGCCTGCGGCAAAAAGCCGCCATTCGCAGAGGCACGGGGATACGAATCCCGTGCCGCGTAAGTCAAAGTTGAAGGAGCCGAGCCTCACGGTGAAGATTCGCACGGCGGTGAAGACGATTGTCTGTGGCTTTTCCCTCGCCGCAGTGGCGTACGGCCAGCAGATTCCGCCGCTTCCCTCGCCGCGGCCCGGTTATACATTTCCGCAGCGGCAGACGCTGACCTATTCGGTCGATTGGCGTGTTTTTCCAGCGGGGACCGCGGTGTTGCATTTTGAAGTGGCCGGCGACCGTGAGCGTGTGACCGCCACGGCCGACACGCTGGGCGCCATCAACATGCTCTTCCACGTCAGCGATCGATTTCAATCGACCTTCGACCGCGAAAAGGGTTGCACCTACGAGTTCGACAAGCAGACAGTTGAAGGCCGACGTCAGATCAACTCAACGCTGCGCATCGATTACGCGCAATCCAAGTCGATTCTCGATGAGAAGAACGTGGTCAAGAATCAGTCGAAGCATGTGGAGTCGCCGATACCCGGCTGCATGACCGATCTGCTGACCGGCGTCTTCTATGCCTCCTCGCAACCGCTCGAAGTGGGGCAGAGCTTCGTGCTTCCGGTGGTGGATGCGATGCACAACGTACCGGTGACCATGAAGGTGGAAGGGCGCGAAGAAGTAAAAACGCCGCTCGGCACATTCAAGACAGTGCGCGTGCAGCCCACAGCCGCCGCAGGCGTAGTGAAGAATCGCGGCAACATCTGGATCTGGTACACAGACGACGACCGCCATTTGCCGGTGCAGATGCGTGCGCGCCTCTTCTGGGGAACGATCACCTTTCGCCTGACGGCAAACGAAAACAAATAGGACTGGCCGTCCACGGAATTGCTCCGTGTGGTGAGCGAGCGGCACAACGTCTTTGACGGCGCCCTGAAAAGGTGAGCTACTTCAGTCCGGGTATAAGGGCCGGCACGTGGCTTGCATAGCGGGCGTAGGTCTCGCCGAACTGAGTACGCATCCATTGCTCCTCGAGGCGCAACTTGGCCCAGAGCGCGATTGCCACGAGGCAGAAAGCGACCACACCGCGGACCTGTGTAATTGCGATGGCAGTTCCAAGAAAGCCGGTAAGCAACCCGGTGTAGATGGGATGCCGCACCAGCCCATAAGGGCCGCTGGTGATGAGTTCGTGTTGCTCCTTCACCGTGACCGAACGGCTCCAGTTTGCGCCGAGATGACGGCGTGCCCAAACAGCGAAGAGCAGGCCCGCAATCGTGACGATGGCCCCGCCATAAAAGGACCAGTATGTGGTGGGCATCAAGTGCCAATTGAGCAGCGGGACTGGAAGGTTCGGCACGCTGAGCAGCGTCACAGCGGTCAGGAACAAGACCGACCTCAGGATACGGCTGGCGGTTGGCTCAATGCGTTGATTGGCCTTGGCCCCTGCTGCCGCAATCTGCCAATAGGCGAGATAGACAATCCATAAAACCGGAAAGAAGAAGCTGTAGAACCAGCGCATAAGGCCCCTAACAACTCTACGCGCGTGAATAACTTCCAGTTCCTCATCTATCCAAAATTATCTCTGAGTGGTTGGAGTCGAGATTTGTATTTACCTCTTTGCGACCCCAAATTTGATGAGCCGGTAAAATAGAGTGGATGGCTTTCACCGAACAATACGATGTGGCGGTTGTGGGTGCCGGGCACGCGGGTTGCGAGGCTGCGATGGCCGCGGCGCGCATGGGTCTCAAAACCGCGCTGATCACAATGAATCTCGACCTGATTGCGCAGATGAGCTGCAATCCGGCCATTGGCGGGGTTGCGAAGGGACATCTGGTCCGCGAAGTCGATGCGCTGGGCGGGATCATGGGCGAGGTCGCCGATGCGGTCGGCATCCAGTTCCGGCTTCTGAACACGTCGCGAGGGCCTGCGGTGTGGAGCCCACGGGCGCAGTGCGACAAGCAACTCTACCGCGTGAAGATGCGCGAGGTCCTCGAAGGCCAGCCTGGTCTGCATATCCGGCAGGCCGAAGTCGTGGATCTCGTCTTTGACGAGAGTGAACAGTGGGCAGTGGACAGTGGACAGAACGAAGGGCAGGGGTCCGGGGCTGAGGGATTGGATGGGCTGGATGGCTTTACCGAGTTGCCTCGCCCGGTGCGGCCGCACCGTCGCGTGGTGGGCCTAAAGCTACGCGATGGGCGCAATTTGCTTGCCGGTGCGACGATCATCACGACGGGCACGTTCTTGAATGGGCTCATTCACTGCGGCGAAGAACGGTATCCGGCAGGGCGCTCGGGCGAGCCGGCTTCGGTTCTATTAGGGGAAGCATTGCGGCGTCTTGGCCTGCGGACCTGCCGGCTGAAGACGGGTACACCGCCGCGCCTGGATGGACGGACCATTCACTGGGAGCGGTTCGAGGAGCAGCCGGGCGATGCGGAGCCAACGCCGTTCAGCTTTCGCACCAAGAAGATTGTGCAGCCGCAGGTAAGCTGCCATATCGCCTTCACGACGCCGGAGACGCTGCGCCTGATTCGCGAGAACGTGCACCGGTCGGCGATGTATTCGGGGCGGATCGAAGGAATTGGGCCGCGCTATTGTCCGTCGATCGAAGACAAGATCGTGAAGTTCCCCGACAAGACACAGCACCAGTTCTTTCTGGAGCCCGAAGGGCTGAATACCCATGAAGTGTATGTAAATGGCATGTCGACCTCGCTGCCCATGGAAGTGCAGTGGCAGATGGTGCATTCGATTCCAGGCCTCGAAGATGCGGAGATGCTCCGGCCAGGCTATGCCATCGAATACGACAGCGTAGATGCAACCGAGCTGGACCGGACGCTGCGCGTGAAGGCCTTCACAGGGTTGTATCTCGCGGGGCAAATCAACGGGACCAGCGGATATGAAGAGGCCGCGTGCCAGGGGATCATGGCGGGCATCAATGCGGCACTGTGGCTGAAGGGCGAACCGCCGTTCACAATGGACCGAACGGAAGGCTATACCGGGATTCTCATTGATGACCTGATCTCGAAGGGGACGAACGAGCCGTATCGCATGTTTACATCGCGGGCGGAGTTTCGGCTGCACCTGCGCATCGATAACGCAGACCGCCGGCTCACGCCGTATGGACGCCGGCTTGGGCTGATCAGTGACGAAGCGTGGGCGGCGTACGAGCAAAAGCAGGCGCGGATGGCAGCGCTCGATAAGCTGTTGACCGGAGGGAGAGTGGATCCGGCCGCATTGCACGCAGCGGGATTCGGTGAACTCACCGCGACAGCCGGACAGACGTGGGCGCAGTTGCTCAAGCGGCCCGAGGTTACGATTGAACGCGTGCTCGGCGCGCTCCAGGAGAAGCTCGTGGCCGATACCGAGCTTGCCTGGTTTGCCGCGGAGCCTGTTCGAAGCGCGGAGGCTCGGAGCGCGGCGCGAGCGGTGGAGACGGAGATCAAGTTCGCCGGGTATCTCGATCAGCAGAAGAAATCGATTGAGAAGCTGAAGGCGGCCGAGTCCGTGAAGATTCCCGAGTGGATCGAGTACGGCACCATCAGCGGGTTGTCGCGCGAAATGCGCGAGACGCTGGAGCGTGTGCGGCCGAGCACGATCGGGCAGGCAAGCCGGATTCCGGGCGTGACCCCGGCGGCGCTGTCGCTGGTGCATGTGTCGATACGCGTGCAAGGCGCGGGGCGGGTGCAAGGGAGTGAACGGGCCGCTGCATCTACAAATTGATTCCTGCGAAAGCTGCGATAAAGTGAGGGCATGCGACGACTCTGCATGCTTTTGGCTGCTGCGGCTCTGTGTAGTTCCTCCGGCTGGACCCAACCCAATCCATCCAGAGTGACACGCGCACGCGATCTGGGGGTTCCGTTCGACGGCACGCCGGGGCCGATCAATGCCATCACGGATGTGCCTGGCGTTGAAGTAGGCCAGACAACGCTGATCCGCGGAGACGGTCCGCTCAAGGTGGGCGAAGGCCCGGTGCGCACGGGCGTGACGGCGATTCTGCCGCGTGGCCAGAAGAATCCCGACCCGGTGTATGCGGGCTGGTTCAGCCTGAACGGCAACGGCGAGATGACCGGCACGACGTGGGTGGAGGAGTCGGGCTTGCTGGCCGGGCCGGTCGGCATCACCAATACCCACAGCGTGGGCATGGTCCGCGACTCGATCATCGCGTGGGCTCTGCGCGAGCATCTGATGAAGGACGACGAGTGGTCGCTGCCGGTGGTGGCCGAGACCTGGGATGGGTGGCTCAACGACATCAACGGTTTCCATGTGAAGCAGGCGGACGTCTTCGCGGCGCTGGATGCGGCAAAAGGCGGTCCAGTGAATGAAGGCAACACGGGCGGCGGCACGGGCATGGTTTGCTACGGCTTTAAGGGCGGCACGGGCACGGCATCGCGGGTGCTGGCGAAGGCCGACGGCGGCTACACCGTCGGCGTGCTGGTGCAGTGCAACTGCGGGCGTCGGCCGCAGCTGACCATTGCCGGCGTACCGGTTGGCAAGGAGATGCCGGGGGATGAACCGTACTCGGAGCTTCTTCACCCCAACGCCAGACCCGGGAATGACGCCCAAGGCGATGTGGGCTCGATCATCATTGTGATCGCGACCGATGCTCCGCTGCTGCCGCATCAACTCAAGCGGCTGGCGCGCCGCGCGACCCTGGGCCTGGCGCGGACGGGGTCGGTCTCGGGAAATGGCTCCGGCGATATCTTTCTGGCGTTCTCAACTGCCAATCCCCACGCCGATGCAGTGCCGGGGCCGAATACAGTGCAGACTGTGTCAACGGAGCGCATCACGCCGCTGTTTACGGCGACCGTGGAAGCGACCGAAGAAGCCATTGTGAATGCGATGGTGGGCGCGAAGACAATGACCGGCGTCAACGGACGCACAGTCATTGCATTGCCGCACGAGCAGCTCAAAGAGGTGTTGAAGAAATACAACCGCTGATCGGAGTAGCGAATTCCGCTCTATTGCGCGCTCTTGTCGCTCTTGGAGAAGAACGGGATGTGGAAGGGCTGCTCAGCATTCGATTGCTTTTTGCCCTTGCCGGCAGTCTCGGAGCGGACCGCGGTGCGCTGCGAATTGATGCAAATCCAGCCGCCGCGAACGCGCTCAAACACATGGGTGAAAACGCCCTTCTCATCCACGACGCCCGAGGCGATCTTGTGGTGCAGCACGTAGGTTCCGTTGGCCACCGCGGTATCGCCAAGCAAACGCACCGTGATGACCTTCTGCTCGAGATGCAGGCTCTTGTCTTCGTTGCCGATCAGGTCGGCCACCTGCTGATTGCGCGTGGTGATATCGCCAACGGCGGAGACATCGACAAACAACGGCGAAAGCACCAACTCGAGCCCGTACTGATCGCGGCCGTTGATCGCGTTGGCCCAGGAATCCTCCACCTTCTGGAACTGGGCAACTTCAGTGGGGGCGACAGAGGTGACCGGGGCGGTAGCAGCCGCCGGAACCGGACTCTGAGCCATTGCAGATACGGAGAGAAGTACAGCAAAAAAACAGACTGCCGAACGGATCATAGATAAAGCGAACTCCCAGTCTTCAATGATATCTCTTGGACTCTGCGAACGGACCCAACGGAAGCGGGACGAAAAGGCGCACCTGCCTAATTCAGGGATTGCAGATGCTCCGGATGGACGAGGGTCACAAGCGAGTCTTCGATTGTGATCCAGCCATCTTTGCGGAATTGGCCTAAGGTACGGGTCACTGTTTCGCGCGTAGTGCAGGCCATGGATGCGAGCTCTTCGTGTGTCAGCAGGAGCGGGAAGCGTGAGGCGCCCCCCTCGAGATCTTCGCCGATCTGGTGCGCGAGTTCGAGCAGAAGGCGACCGAGTCGGCCGGCGACGGTTTCGGCAAGCGAAATGCGGCATGCATCCTGGAGAGCGAAGCGATATTCCTGGCAGATGCATTGGACGGCGCGCATCTGGGCTTCCTTGTGGTTTCGCAGGAAGTTGAGAAAACGCTCCCGGTCAACCGGGCGCAACTGGGCAGGCGTGAGCGACTCCGCTGAAACCTCGTACACACCGTGGGAGAGCACAGCATAAAGACCGAGCACAGAACCCGGTCCGGCGACGCGGACGATCATCTGGCGATCTTGCGGCCGGCCAGCAGTGAGCTTGAGATATCCGGAACAGATTAAGTAGAGGCACCGGGCGTCTTCGCTCTGGGTGAACAGAGAGGCCTGTGCCGGCAACGAAATCGTGCTGGTGACCAGTTCTAGGTCGGCAAGAACTGAATTGCCAAGAGCGCAAAACCATCCGGGACGTCGGTTGGCGCAGGCCGCACAACCTACAGGTGCCTGCCGCTGCCCATTCCTGGGTTTTCTCTGGCCGTTTGCCGTCAACTCTAGGTCCGCCATGGTCTTGCCCCGTCCGCCGTACGACGAGAGGCTACAGCCTCTTGCCTCGGGCCCCTCTGCAGCGGTGTGCGCTGCCGAGTGTGCTGCTCTCCGGCCTCCGGGAAAGAGAGTTTTCGTTAGTTTTGAGTCTGCCGCAGGAGAGAAGACAACGGATGTGATGGGCCTCACGTTCGATGGACCTGTCTCCGGGATCGAAGCCGCGATCAACCGCTTGGAGAGACCTTCTGACGCGCGAAAGCGTTGTGCTCCCCGCTCACGTGGAGTTGGGAAATCAACGTGGTGATGGAGCGTGTGCGTTCGCTCTCGGACTGCGCGCCGAAGCTGCCTAAAGTCAGGAGATTGGGCGATGTGACCTGCATCGGCACCGCCTGTGATCAACGTCACCGTAATGAACTCGAGAAGGCCTTACGATTCAGGCCATGAGGTGACGCTCCGCACAAAGAGCGTCTTTGGACCGGCGAGATCACGAATATGGCGGCTTTTGTTTGCGAGAAGGCAACCGGGTTCGAGTTCACCGAGGTTCGAAGGCCGCCAGGAGAGCGCCCGAGGTGGTACTTGATGCACAGAAATCGGCCAGTAATGCGACTGCTCCTTGATGCGGCTCCGAAGACGGCTTCGGGACTGCGGCTTCTTTTCTTATTCCTTTTCGGTGCGGTCATGGTTTGCGCCGCATCTGCGGCTGCCCCCGCGAAGGCGGACAAGCCCGCAGCGGCACAAGCGCAGCCATCCGATCCAAGCCAGTTTGTGGGCTCCGAGGTATGCGCGACATGCCACGAGGAGACCGCGAAGAAATTTGGCGACAATCCGCACACCAAGATGGCCGAGATGCATGGCAGCAACGGCGCGACATGCGAGAACTGCCACGGCGCGGGCAAGGCCCACGTGGATGGTGGCGGCGATGTAACCAAGATCTTCAATCCGTCAAAGCACTCCTCTAAGGAAGTTGATGAGACTTGCTTGAAGTGCCACGCCGGGGCGCATCCGAACTTCGAGCGCTCGCCGCACGCGAAGGCTGATGTTGGTTGCACCAGTTGTCACACGGTGCATGCCGGCAAGGCGGAACATCTGCTCAAGGCCTCGCAGCCGGCTCTCTGCTATCAGTGCCACGCCGATCAGAAGGCTCAGTTCAGCATGCCGATTCACCACAAGGTGAATGAAGGGCTTGTCAAATGCACTGACTGCCACGATGCGCACGGAACCTTCCTGCCCAACAATCAGAAATCCACGGCCGATCAGAATGCGATCTGCACCAAGTGCCACACCGATGTGCGTGGACCGTTCACGTTTGAGCACGCCCCGGTTAGAGCGGAAGGCTGCACCACCTGCCATACGCCCCACGGAACGCAGAATCCGCGACTGCTGAACATGCCGTCGATTGCCACGCTCTGCAACCAGTGCCACAGCCCGCTTTCAGCGGGAGGCGTGCATGGTTTGGACGCAGGATCTACCACCGTGACGCCTTGTGTTACATGCCACACCTTCATCCACGGTTCGAATGCCAGCCAGGCATTTGTGCGATGAGAGTGCGGGCCGAGCGTTCGAAAGAACGGATATGCGGCCCTTTGTGCAGAGTGCGAATTTCGATCAAGAACGAACTGGGGAACGATTTTAAGTGAGGCTTCAAATGAAGATAGGCTGGTTTTCTCGGCTTAATGATCAACGGCCCGCAAGCAGGCTCGAATGTCTTGCTGTGGGAATGGGAACCGCTCTGCTATTGATTGCGGCGACAGCCGCGGGAGCGCAAGGTGCGACGTCGGATAAGCCGATCTCCGCGCCCAACGGCTATTCGCTGCATCAGAGCATCGACCTTGGTGGGCGGATCGTAAACACGGTTGGCAGTGAGGCGATGTACGGCACGCTGGTGAATATGCAGTCCGGCCCGCGCGTGTTGGGACAGACCTTTGAAATGCGGGCTCTTCCGGGCACCAAAAACACGCTGGTGGACAACCTCTCCGCATTCGGCAGCGGGTTCGGTGGCGATCCATATGACTTCGCGCGCTTGAACGCTTCGAAAGGCAAACTCTACGAGTTTTCCGGAGTATTCCGCCGCGGGCGGCTCTATTCCAACTACAATTTGCTGGCGAATCCCAACATCATGCCCGGTCAGTCGATCAACAACAAGGTTGCGGGAGTCGCAACCCCGGTTCTGGCATGGCCGCAGGTCAACAATTCGCCGGTGATGTTCAATACCGTGCGACGCATGACGGATGTCGACTTAACCATCTATCCGCTGGCGAGGTTCTCTTACCGGCTCTCGTATTCGCACAGCACTATGGAGGGCCCAACCCTGAGCCCGTCCTACACGATTCTGAAGTACAACGCTCTGTTGCGGCAGTACGAGCGCAATGGAAGCGACGACTATATGGGTGCGGTCGACTGGAAGCCGCGTAGCGACACTAAAATCAGCTTCGAGATGCAGGCGAATCACTACAAATCCGACACGTCCTTCACCCTGGACCCCAATGGATTCATGGTGCAGGAAGCCGACGGTACCCCGGCTTATCTGGGCAACTTCACCAGCTTTGCGCCTTACGGAATTTCGGTTTCGGCTGCCTGCAACACAACCAGCATGGGCACCGGTTACACCAGCGCCACGAACTACACGATCCTCTCGCCGGCGAACAAACCGGGCGGCCTGCCGATCATCAATCCGGCGTGCGCGGTGGTGACGAGTTATCAGCGCTTCGCGCCGACCCGGACCTGGACGCCGACTGGAACCGTGCGTCTGCAGAGCACGGCCATCCACCATCTCTCGATGAACGGCAATGCTCACTACACTCTGGGCAACATGGACATGCCGAACTACTACGAGAGCGCGCAAGGCCTGAGCACGCTGGCCACCAGTGGAGCGGTCGGCACTGCCAATCGCTCTGTGATCTGGACGGGCGGGCATGCCAACGCGCACCGGGCCGTCATCGGTGCCGACTACGCGATCGTCTGGCAGATTAATCCCGCGGTCAGCGTGTCTGACCAGGCAAGTTATTCCAGCGTTCAAGAGCCCTCGAACACGATCATCCCACCGCAGACCGCCCTGGCGGATCCGGCAGGAGCGGGTAACGGAACCATCAACTATTCCGGAAAACTCGTTGCAGGAACCGTTTCTTTGCCGCACGGCATTAACGGTACCTTGACTCCGAATTACTACGGCCAGGAGTATGTGACCAACAACGCGACGGTGAGCTGGGATGCAACAGCGCGCGCGCGTTTCGCCCTTACCTATCGATTCAGCAATCGCAACATAGGCCAGGGCGTGCCACATGCGGGGCCGATCCCAGTTGTGGTGAGCGATCCGGTGAGCGGAACGATCGCCATTACGGAGAATGCAGGCGTTCTTAACGCAGCGATTCGTCCCACGTCGAACCTGGATCTGAATGGCACGGTTGAAATTGGGTATGCGGACAACGCGTTCACCGCAGTCGGCCAGCGCCAATTCAAGCAGTACAGGGTTCACACCCTCTATCGTCCGAAGAGCTGGGTGACCATCTCCGGATCCATGAGCGACCGCGAACGGCACAACAACACCAACAACAATCAGGCGGCCGTGTCTGCCGGTGACGCGAACTATAACGGTCCAATCAATCACGTCGACCACAGCCGGATAGCCAGTGTGGGCGCTGTTCTGGCTCCGAACGAACGCTACTCTCTGAACCTCAACTATTCATTCAGTGATGTATACGCCGCAACCAACATCTGCTACAGCAGTGGCGCAGCTGTTGCTTCAGCTACCACACCCACCGTTCCTGGCGCAGCGGCGGTGACCAGCACCGGAGCACCTGCCCTTTGTGCCGGCAACGCGACATGGCTCGCACGGGATTATATGGACGCTCCGACTCAATTCGGATCGGCATTGATCGCGTACACGCCGGTGAAGCAGATCAGGACCACTCTCGGATATACCGTGAGCGCGGTCGATGGCAGCCGCTTCTTTAACGATGCCCGAGACGTGAACGGCTCGATGGTGTCGACTTATCAGTCTCCGGTCGTTGGGGTTGCCTTTACCGTGCACCCCGGCCTGATTCTGAAGGCCGACTACAACTTCTATGGCTACGGCGAAGGTGGGACGTCGGGTGCCGCGATGTGCAGCACAACAACTTCGCCCACGGCAACAATCGTTCCGTGCAACTCGCCTAGTTTGCCAGCGAATTCGACTGCACTGCTCATGGGAGGATCGGCGGGCGCTACCGCACCTCGGAACTTCCATGCAAATAACGTGGCATTAGGAGTGCATTACGAGTTCTGAGTGCTGGGTCGACCGGCAGAGAGTACGCGTCTCCGAGGTTCAAAAAAGTGCTTTTCGGCCTTGGAGGCACATTGCATAGGGGGTCAAATGAAAGGAGCCTCTGTGAACATGAAATTAAGGCTGGTGGGATGCATGGTTCTCGCCAGTGCGATTGGAACGCCGGCCGTAGCGCAATCCGCGGCCGCCGATCTCTACAAAGCAAAGTGCCAGATGTGCCACGGCGCAACTGGGATGGCAGACTCGGGCGCGGGTAAGGCAATGAAGGTGAAGCCGGTCAGCGATCCCGATGTGAAGAAGATGTCTGAGAGTCAGATGATTGACGCTGTCCGCAAGGGGATGGGCAAGATGCAACCTTTTAAGGACAAGCTAACCGAAGCCCAGATTAAAGACTCGGTTGTCTACTTCCGTTCGCTGTCGAAGTAGTCAGCAAGCACGATTCACCGGTCCTGTATTGTAGGACGCAGGCCAACAAACAGAGTTTGTACGACAATCCCAGTGGGCGCCAGTGTTTCCTATTCTGGACTCACAGGGATTGTGTGCATTCGGCAAGCAGATTGAACGTGTGTTCTCACACGCGCACAAAACGACGAAGGAGTTTGTAATGACCAAGATGATGCGCTCAATGGTGGTGCTGGCAGCGGCAGTCTGCGCAACCAGTTCCTTGAGCTTTGCTCAATCCTCGGGTGAAGCGATCTATAAGGCCAATTGCCAAAGCTGTCATGGAAGTTCAGGGACACCGAGCCCGGGCATCGCCAAGATGCTGGGCGTCAAAGCCGCTTCAGACCCGGACGTCAAGAAGCTGACCGCCGACCAGGAAATTGCCTCCGTGAAGAACGGCAAAGGCAAGATGAAGCCGTTTGCTGGGAAGCTGACAGATGCGCAGATCAAGGATGTCGTTACATATTTCCGCACTTTGAAGTAAAGCATTGAGGCCCGCCGCAGGATGGCGGGCCGTTCTTTTGATCCCCTGGGGGCTACTGTGCCATCGTTTGAGAAATTTCGTGAGAATTGGGTTCGGCCGGCGCTCTTCTTCGGCAACAATCCCATTAGCTTAGCCGGTGGAGCGATCACTACCGCCGCCGGCGTGACGATGATCAGCTATTGGGTGGTGGAGATGATTGGCCACCCCAATGCAAATCCATATCTCGGCATCATTTTCTTTCTGATCCTCCCGGCCCTCTTTATTCTTGGGCTGGCGCTGATTCCGGTAGGTATCGTTCTTCGCCGGCGTACGCTGCGGAAAGCGCAGCAGATTCCGTCGGTATTTCCGAAAATCGATCTCAACGATCGGATCTTCCGTCACGGCATCGACATTGTCCTCGTGGCGACTATCGTGAACCTGCTGGTGGTCTCGATTGCAAGTTACCGCGGCGCTGCGTATATGGATTCGCCGCAGTTTTGCGGGCAGTCCTGCCATGTTATGCATCCGGAATACACGGCCTATAGGATCTCGGCTCACTCGCATGTGCCCTGCGTGGAATGCCACATCGGCACCGGCGTCTCTTCGTACTTTGAGGCGAAGATCAACGGGACAAAGCAACTTGTCGAGGTGAGCACCCACCCCTTCGCCCATCTCGCCCCTAAGATAATCCCCGATTACCCTACTCCGATTGAGTCCCCGGTGCGGAATTTGCGGCCGGCACGCGACATCTGCGAAGCCTGCCACACGCCGGCGAAATTCGTCGGCGAGAAGTTGCTGGTCAAGTCGAGCTTCGCCGACGACGAGCAGAACTCCGAAACGCAGACGGTAGTGGTGTTGCACCTGGGGGGCCAGGATTCGCTGTCGCATCTGAGCGGAATTCATGGCGTGCATCTCGGACACATCGAATACATCGCTATGGACCCGACGCGGACGACCATCCCATGGGTTGAGCGGACCAACCCAGACGGCTCGAAGAGCACATATGTATCTTCGGCCTTGAAAGGTGCGCAGCCGCAGGGTGAACGCCGCGTGATGGACTGCATCGATTGTCATAACCGCGCATCGCACACATTTACGACCGCAGAAGAAGGCCTGAACCGGCTGATGGCAGAGGGCGCCGTGAGCCCGTCGCTGCCTTGGATCCACAAAGAAGGCTTAGCGCTGCTGAAGGCCGACTATGCAAGCCAGGACGAGGCAAAAGCGAAGATCCCGGCGCAGCTGGACGCGTTTTATCGCAGCAGTCATCCCGAGGTCCTTGCGGCAAAAGCCGACGTGGTGAAGAGGGCAGGCCAGGAACTGGTGATGCTCTACAGCGAGAACGTATTCCCGGATATGAAGGTCACCTGGGGAACGCATCCCAATCACATCGGTCACATGACTTATCCCGGTTGTTTCCGCTGCCACGATGGCGACCACAACGCCAAGGACGGCACTTCGATCACGCAGGATTGCGCAGCATGCCACAACCTGCTGGCGGTGGATGAGGCCAAGCCGAAGGTATTGTCGGACCTGGGCATCCAATAGGCAGAGTTTTAGGGGGAGGTGGGCAAGGAGCGGCCGCGGTATGGGCCGCTTTTTGTTGTGCTGCATGGCATCTATCTGGACGTGGTAGGCTGGCGTTTCGCGATTCTCGAGGAGATCTAACGATGCCGAACGGGCACCAGGCGCACTTCAATCTCGTGGCAGCTGCGCATGCCGTCATGCTTGAACATGGTTTTCAGCCCGATTTCCCCCAGGGAACCGAGGAACAACTCGCCGCAATTGAATCTCACTCGGAGATGCCCTCCGCACCGGGCGCGCAGGATCTGCGTAACCTGCTGTGGTCTTCGATCGACAACGACACATCAAAGGACCTGGACCAGATTGAATGGGCAGAGCTGCTGGCAGACGGCCGGATCCGCGTGCTCGTAGGCGTGGCCGATGTGGATGCGCGCGTCGCGCAAGGCACGGTGATCGATGGCCATGCGCGCAGTGAGACGACCTCTGTGTATACGGGCGTGAGGGTGTTTCCGATGTTACCGGCGGAGCTCTCGGAGGGAATCACATCGCTCAATGAGAATGAAGAACGGGTGGCGGTGGTAATCGAATTTGCGGTCGATGCTTCAGGAACCGCTTCGGATGGCAAAGCCTATCGAGCATTGGTGTGCAACGAGGCGCAGCTTGCCTATAACAGCGTCGGGGCCTGGCTTGAAGGGCGCGGACCCGCACCGGCAAAAGTGGCGGCCAATGCGGAATTGGCTGCGCAATTAAAACTGCAGGACAAGGCGGCGCAGTGCATGCTGGGTAGCCGTTTCCAGCATGGAGCGCTCGACCTGGAGACAATTGAGACGCGGCCCGTGATGCTGAAAGACGAAGCCGTGGAGATTGCGAAGCTCGAGAAGAACCGCGCAACGTCGTTGATCGAAGAATTCATGGTGGCGGCGAATGGCGTGATCGCCAAGACCTTTGAGGATGCCGGAGTCGCTTCAATCCGGCGCATCGTGCGCACGCCCAAGCGCTGGGATCGCATCGTGGAGCTGGCGAACGGGCTTGGCACAACCCTTCCGGCAGAGCCGGACTCGAAGGCCCTGAACGATTTTCTGCTGGCGCAAAAACAGAAGGATCCAGATCATTTTCCCGATTTGTCGCTTGCAGTGGTCAAGCTCATGGGGCCTGGAGAATATGTGCTGGTGAAGCCAAACGAAGTTTCGCCGGGACACTTTGGACTTGCCGTGCAGGACTACACGCATTCCACCGCGCCCAACCGGCGGTTTCCCGATGTGGTGACACAGCGGCTGCTGAAAGCATGGTTGGCCAAGTCAACGAGCCCCTACTCCGAGGGTGATTTGGGTGCGATCGCCCAGCGCTGCACGTTGATGGAAGATGGCGCACGTAAGGTGGAGCGCGATATGCAGAAGCGGATTGCCGCGGTGGTGCTGCATCCCCGCATTGGGCAGAGCTTCCAGGCAATTGTCACGGGCGTGAATAACTACGGCACGTTTGTGCGCACACTCGATCCACACGTGGACGGAATGCTGGTGAACGCCGGTAAACCGGGCGCGAAGAAGGGCCTCGATGTTGGCGACCGCCTGACAGTGAAGCTGGTGTCGACTGACCCAGAACGCGGATTCATCGACTTCGCGATGTAGCGAGAGGGCGGCGCTGGTCCTATGAGTCTTGGCTTGCCATTTCTACTCGGCCGAGTCGGAATCGTGAGGCGGCTCCGCTTTGGCTGAAATAGCCTTTAGCGGGTCGCCCGATCCGACCGGAACCGCAACTTCGGCGGGTTCAGCGCTGCCGGGCTCCTCGATCCAGAGGCAGGCGATCCACCAGACGACCACGGCCAGATAGACGACGCTGTTGCCGTTAAACAGCTTTTCGCGCAACCCGACTACACGTTCGTACTCCGCCATCGAGTGAGGCTTAGCGGTTTTGGCAATAACCTGCCAGATAATCTGTACGGCGATTTGCGCGCTCGAAGCTGTCGAGAGACCAATCATGATTCGCTGTGCATGTTTGCGAAAGCCGACCCCGTAGCGACGGCCGTACGAGATGACAAGAAGGCCAAGCAGGATAGTTAGCACGTCGATGAGAAGGCCGCCTTTTTGCGCGAGCAACTGCAGCATCTCAAGGATCGCGATAGGCGTCATCGGCGTGATGGTTTTCAAAGCAGGCCACGGACCCCAGGTAGCCGCGACGGTACCGGCAATGGCAAACAGAATCAGGATCCAGATGGCGCGAGGCTTGCCCGGCACGCGGCCAAAGACCTGGCGTGCGATCTCAATGAGCACCAGAAGCGAGACGACAACCGAAATATCGGCAAGGACGACAAAGATGCCGCCGAGGGTGAGTTGCGGCAAACGGTTGAAGAGAAGCCGGCTGGAGATGAGTCGCAATGCCACCAGCGAGATGCCCACCGTAAACCAGGGAAAGCGCTTCGCCCGATCGCGGCCAAGAAGCACGACGAGCAAAACGAGATGCGCGGCGAAGGTGAGCGTCCAGATCACCTGGACTGTAGTCCAATGGAAATTGAGAGGCATGTGGTCCTGACTGGGCGAGGTTCGCAAGAAACCGGCCACTCGTTAGTCTAGGTCATTTATGCGGCGTAAGGGGAGAGAAGCGGCCCCCAGAGCGACCTGAACCGGTCAACGAACGGATGAGATTGAAATACGGTATGCTGATAGAGCGCGCCCGTAGCTCAGCTGGATAGAGCGAACGCCTCCGGAGCGTTAGGTCGGGAGTTCGAATCTCTCCGGGCGCACCATCTTTTCTCACTTTCCGAGTTGATTTCCGTTTTTCTACCCCTGCTCCCTGCTTTTGCGGAGCTCTTCCATTACCGACTGAATGAGGGTTTTGGCGCCTTCCATGCCGCTGAGGACCGCCTGCAGGTCAAGTGCAGGTTTGCCGGGATTACGGCTCGAAGCGCAGTAGACACCATGCTGCCCGACGAGAATAAGTGAGTCAGTGAGCAGATCAAGAGCCACTGCCAGCCTGCCGCGCTCGGTGCCCATCATGAACTCATGTTTCTCCAGATCGGCCTTGCGTTCGTCGAATACGCTCATGTGTCCAGCGTACCCGAAAGGGACCGTCAGTCCCAATGTGACGTCTCCGCCACCGGACAGTTAGATATCGAGACGGTGCATGTAATCCGCATCTTCACGGAGTTCGGTCATGGGATCCCCAACAAACTCTTCTTGCTCGATAAAGTAGTGCTTGAGGCCGGTGGCCGCCCGAAGGATCTCTGCATAATGGGCGACTCCTGTGCCCATGACGACTGAGTGAAATTTGCCATCGGCGTCTCGCGCCATATCTTTCACATGCAGAAGAGGAAAGCGCTCAGGGGTCTTGCTCAGGTAGTCCACAGGGTTGTGGCCGCTGGCGATGACCCATCCGCAGTCCATTTCGAAGACGACGAGTTTCGGATCGGTAAGACGAAGCAGTTCGTCGTAGACGGTGACGCCGTTGTCGACAGCGAATTCAGGGGTATGGTTGTGCACGCCAAAGGTCATGCCGGCGGCCTTCACTTTTTCACCAATGCGATTGAACTCACTCGCAACATAGCGCCAGTCGTCGAGGGTCATGTCGCCCTTGGCCGCCGGATCGCGGTGCACGCCGGCTGCCCAGGAGCAGACGATGTAGTCCAGTCCAAGCGTATGCGCATATTCGATCGACTCGTCGAGCTTGGCGCGCAATACGCTGAGCGTGAGATGCGTTGAGACGCAGCGAAGCCCCGCGCGGTCCATCGCGTCGCGGAATTGCGGGGCGGTTTTGTCGTAATAACCGGCCGCTTCCACCTCGCGATAGCCGGCGAGGTAAAGCTGGCGCAATGTTTCTTCGAAGTCCTTGGGCAAAAGGTTGCGCACCGAATAGAGCTGCAGTCCAATCGGCAAGGCCAGTGGAGCAGCGCGAAGAGATCTGGAGGGCAGCAGCATCGTGGCTGCGGCAGCTCCAGTGGCGTGCATAAAACTTCTGCGAGACAAGCGGTTCATCGGCGAGAGCTCCTATGGCGTATCTGCGCGTGCCCCGCTATTCTCGCGCCGCGCACCGCGCTGTGTCTACGAAGCTCGCTAATTGCCTAATGGACATGCGCCCAGTAGGATGCGTAGTTGGCGCTGATGCGGATTCAGTAGTCGGCTTGGCGCTGATTTTTTTGAGTGGCCTGAAGGGGGCTCTTGTCATGAATTCGGAGAGTGGAACGCGGAAGGTGTGGATCGTGGCAGGTCTCTTATGCGGCGGGATGCTGAGCGCTTCGTTTCCGTCGATTGCGGAGAAGCCCGCACACCATCCGGACTTCGGGCCGAACGTACGGGTGTTCGATGCGTCGATGTCTTCGAGTGCGATCCAAGAACAGATCGACAAGATCTACACAGCAGAACAGCACAGCGAATTCGGTTCGGCGCGCTACGCACTACTGTTCTTGCCAGGCGAGTATCACGTCGATGTGCCTGTGGGCTTCTACACGCAGGTGCTTGGACTAGGCGCAACTCCGGACGCGGTGCACATTGTGGGGAACGTTCATGCGGACGCAAGCCTGCCGCATAACAACGCGACCTGCACCTTCTGGCGTGCTGTAGAAGGGTTGTCGGTCACCCCGACAGGCGGCACAATGCAGTGGGCGGTGTCACAGGCTGCGCCATTTCGGCGGATGCATGTCCGAGGCAACATCGTGTTGCACCAGAAAGGCGGCTGGGCGAGCGGCGGCTGGATGGCTGACAGCATGGTAGACGGCAACGTCGGTGCTGGGCCGCAGCAGCAGTGGATCGCACGCAACAGCGAGTGGGGGGGCTGGACGGGCGCTAACTGGAACATGGTCTTCGTGGGTGTGCCGAACCCTCCGATTGGCGAGTGGCCCGATCCGCCGTACACCAAGATCGAACGGACGCCGGCCGTGCGCGAAAAGCCATTCCTCGAAGTAAATGCGCAAGGGCACTGGAGCGTGCGGATCCCGGAGCTTCGCGTGGCGAGCGCGGGGACCACATGGCATGGTGGATCAACTCCGGGAAAGCTGATTCCGCTAAACCACTTCTATGTCGCGCGGCCAGACGCAGACACAGCGACAACGATGAATGCGCAACTGGCGAAGGGCAAAGATCTACTGTTGACGCCGGGTATCTACGACCTCTCCGAGCCGATCCGAGTGACCAGACCTGGCACGGTAGTGATGGGGCTGGGATTCGCCACCCTCCATCCGGCGCGCGGCACAGCGGCGATGACGACGGCAGATTCGGATGGGATCGAGATTGCGGGGGTGCTATTCGACGCGGGGCCGGAGAAATCTCCGGTCTTGCTGGAGGTGGGACCGAAAGGAAGCAAGGCGAGGCACATGAAGAGTCCGATCGTGTTGCATGATGTCTTTTTCCGAGTCGGCGGCGCAGGCGAAGGTCGCACCGAGGTAAATCTGCAGATCAATAGCAACGATACGATCGTGGACCATACATGGATATGGCGCGCTGATCACGGAGCCGAAGTTGGCTGGACAAAGAACCTGAGCGCGAACGGATTAGTAGTGAACGGCAGCGACGTGACCATCTACGGATTGTTTGTCGAACACCATCAGCAGTTTCAGGTGCTGTGGAACGGGAATCGCGGCCGAACATATTTCTATCAATCCGAAATTCCTTATGACCCTCCGGACCAAGCGAGCTTTACCAGCGCACCGGGAACAAAAGGATGGGCGTCGTATAAGGTTGCCGATCGAGTTACCGAGCACGAGGCCTGGGGACTGGGCGTCTACAGCGTGTTCCGCCATCCGAATGTGGACCTGACGCGTGCAATCGAAGTGCCGCGCCGACCGGGGGTTCGGTTCCACCACATGATTACGGTGGCCCTTGACGACAAAGGCGAGATATCGAACGTGATTGATGACGAGGGGGGCGCGACATCAATTGCGCCGCATCGCGTGACGCCAAAGGTGACGGAATTTCCCTAGGTCGATACGCCTCAGGGGCAGTGGCAAGCCAGAGAGCAGTTGGCCATGGGAGAATGAAGAGGTACACATCATGACTAACGAAGCCGTTCCTGAAGCCCAATCCGCCGAAGTAACTTCTGAATCCGCTAGCGAACCGATTGAGAGTTTTGCCGATATCCTTTCGGATTTTGAGCGCACGCATACGCAGAAACGTGAAAGCGGAACCAGGCAGCTTGAGGGCACGGTCGTCTCGGTTTCGGCGGAGCAGGTTTTTCTCGATATTGGCTATAAGACCGAAGGGGTATTGCCGCGCTCGGCGTTCGAGCGTAATGCAGATGCTGTAAGGGCCGGCGATAAGTTCCCTGTATCCGTGAAAGGGCGCAACGAGGAAGGCTACTACGAGTTATCGCGATTTAAAGTGGCGCAGCCGCGCGACTGGTCGGCTCTGGAAGAAGCCTTCGCGCAGAAACTCGCGGTGGCCGGTACTGTAACAGCCGTAATCAAGGGCGGGCTCTCAGTAGATGTGGGTGTGCGAGCTTTCATGCCCGCAAGCCGCAGCGGCACGCGCGACGCGGCCGAGCTAGAGAAGCTTGTGGGAACTGAGATTACTTGCCGCATCACCAAGCTCGATGTCACAGACGAGGATGTGGTCGTGGATCGCCGGGTGGTCCTGGAAGAACAGGCGCGAGCGGACGCCCAAGGCCGGCTGTCCGCAATGAAAGAAGGCGACACTGTAACCGGCACCGTGCGCAGCCTGATGAGCTATGGGGCGTTCATTGACCTGGGCGGCGTGGATGGTTTGCTCCACGTGAGTGACATGGCATGGGGTCACGTGAACAAGCCCGAAGATTTGCTGAGCCAGGGACAGGAGATCCAGGTTCGAATTCTGAAGATGGATTCGGAGGCAAAAAAAATCTCGCTCGGACTGAAGCAACTGGAGCCCGAGCCGTGGGCCAAGGCGCCGGAGAAATTCGCGGTCAATCAGCGGGTTACCGGGACAGTAACACGCCTTGCCGACTTTGGCGCGTTTGTGGAGATCGAACCCGGAATCGAAGGGCTGATTCATGTTTCCGAGATGGCGTGGAACAAGAAGGTGCGCCACCCGAGCGACGTGCTGAAGCAGGGCGACCGGGTGGACGCAGTAATTCTGGCCATCAAGCCGGAAGAGCGGCGCATCTCACTCGGGCTGAAACAAACGTTGAGCGATCCGTGGGCCGAGGTTCCTTTGAAGTTCCCGGTGGGATCGCAGATCGAAGGACCGGTAACGCAGCTGATGAAGTTTGGTGCATTCGTGCAGATCGCCGATGGCATTGAAGGGATGGTGCACATCAGCGAGATCGTTGCCGATCGCCGTCTCAATCATCCATCAGAAGTCTTGCGCGCCGGACAGGTGGTGCAGGCGCAAGTACTGGCAGTCGACACCGAAAAGCGGCAGATCAAGTTGAGCATGAAGCAGCTGATCCCGACCAGCATCGACGAGTACATCGCGGAGCACAAGGCCGGCGATCTTGTGTCTGGCCGCGTGGTCGAAGAGTCGAACGGCCGGGCAATTGTAGAGTTGGGCGAAGGAATTCGCGGCAGCACCTGCGGTGCGGCAGACGCGCCTTCGACGCAAAAGACATCGACCACGACTGCGTCCACAGACAAAGCCGATCTCTCGTCTCTTACAACGATGTTGCAGGCGCGATGGAAGGGAAATGCGCCGGCAACCTCCGCGAAACCCGAAGCGTTGCGTGCGGGGCAGGTCCGCAGCTTCAAGATCGCGAAGATCGATGCGGGTTCAAAGCAGATCGAACTTGAACCGGCCTAGAGCGGATTCTAGATATACACTTCGTCGATGTAACACCAGCGCCAGTCTTCGCCACGCTCAGCGGACTGGATGAGCGGGTGCTGAGTGGCATGGAAGTGTGCCCGCGCGTGATGCCCCTCGGACGAATCGCAGCAGCCGACGTGGCCACACTCAAGGCACATGCGCAGATGCACCCAGGTGGTTCCGGCTTTGAGGCACTCCTCACAGCCTTTGGTGTGAGGTTTCACTTTTTTCGCAAGATCTCCCACGTGAGAACACGTCTTAGCCATTCTCGACCTCCGTTACATTGGATGCTGTTTTATACCACCCGGTATTGCTGCGCAAGCGCGCGGAATTCAGCGACCTGCGCCGCGATCCAGGCGTCGTCGCGATTCAATTCCACGGCGAGGAGTCGAGCAACAGGCTCGGCCATGGCGATGGCCGCGTCGGCATTCAGGAACAACGCCCGGGTGCGGCGCGCAAGGATGTCTTCGACCGAGCGGGCCATCTCATTGTGCACGGCCCAGACCACCTCAGCGGCAATGTAGGGAAGCGCTGGATTCAATTGCTCGGCAAGGCGCGAGTCGCTTGCGAGAGCGCGAATCGGCTTTGCGTCTGATCCGTACACATCGAGATGTCCTTCCGAATTGGCGTCTTCCAAATAGCCGTGAATCCTCAGATTGCGCGTGGGGCATGGCTCGTCGCGGAGATGACCTAGCGTGATCGCGTGATCGACGCAGTCCTCGGCCATGTGCCGGTAGGTCGTCCATTTGCCACCGGTGATCGTCAGCAGGCCCGAGGTATCGACGTGAATCACGTGATCGCGCGAAAGAGCCGAGGTTTTGCCCTCGCCTTTAACCAGCGGGCGCAGCCCCACATACACGGCCAACACATCGGCGCGCGTAGGAGGGCGCGTGAGATAACGGCTGGCTGTTTCAAGAATGAATTCGATTTCTTCATCGAGCGGGCGCGGTTCAAGGCTCGGTGCATCGACGGGCGTGTCCGTGGTCCCGGCAACCGCGTGGTCATGCCATGGAATCACGAAAAGGACGCGGCCATCGCTCGTGCGGGGAACCATGAGCGCAGTATCGCCGCGGAGAAACGAGCGATCGAAAACAAGATGAATGCCCTGGCTTGTGACCACGAGAGGCTCGGCATTCGCATCGGCCATGGTGCGAATGGAATCGGTAAAGACTCCGGTAGCATTCACAACCATGCGCGCCGGGATGGCGAGAACCTCGCCAGTCTCTTCGTCGCGTGCTGTGACCCCGTTAATGTAGCCTTCTTGGTCGCGCAAAAGGCCCGTCGCAGGGCAATAATTCACAAGCGCCGCGCCGTGATCCGCAGCGGTCATGGCGAGATGGATCAGGAGACGCGCGTCATCGAACTGGCCGTCGTAGTAGATCACGCCACCGCGCAGTTCTTCAGGCTCAAGTGCCGGCAGCAGCGCGAGGGTCTCTTCCTTGGTGAGGAGCTTGGAAACGCCAAAGCCATATTTGCCGGCGAGAAGGTCATAGAGCTTCAAACCGATGCCGTAGAAGGGAGCCTCCCACCACGAGTAGTTGGGCACGACGAACGCGAGATCGTGCACGAGATGCGGCGCGTTCTGGCGGAGAAGACCTCGCTCCTTGAGCGCAGACATCACGAGTGAGACATTGCCCTGTTCCAGATACCGCACTCCTCCATGAACGAGCTTGGTGCTGCGGCTGCTCGTTCCCTTGCCGAAGTCGTGCGCTTCGAGCAAGACCACACTGAGACCGCGCGCTGCTGCATCTACGGCAACGCCCATGCCGGTTGCGCCACCACCGATAACGGCGATATCCCACGGCTCCGCGCGCTCACGGATCTTGCGTACCATTTCTTCCCTACGCATTGCGTACTCCGTTTCTATTCTGTCCAGCTTTTTGACCGCTCGACAGCGCGGTTCCAAAGCGCCCTCCGCGCGGTGCGTTCTTCGGTATTCATCTTCGGTTCAAAGCGGGTATCATCCTGGCGATTCGAGCGCAGTTCGTCGGGCGTTGGCCAAAAGCTGGTGGCCAGCCCGGCAAGGTAGGCCGCGCCCAGCGCAGTGGTCTCAGTTACGCGTGGACGGACAACCGGCACGCCGAGCACATCGGCCTGGAACTGCATCAGGAGATTGTTGACGGCTGCGCCTCCATCGACGCGCAGAGCACCTAGAGGAGCGCGCGTTTCGTTGTGCACGGCTTCGAGCACATCGGCAACCTGGAAGGCGATGCTCTCCAGTGCCGCGCGCGCGATGTGTCCGGGCTTGGTGTCGCGGCGAAGGCCGATGATCATGCCGCCCGCATGCGGATCCCAGTGCGGTGCGCCAAGGCCCACAAAGGCAGGCACGAAAATAACGCCACCCGTATCCGGCACGTCTGCGGCGAGTGTCTCGACGTCTGCGGAGGAGTGAATGATTCTGAGATTGTCGCGCAGCCACTGCACCACCGCGCCGGCAATAAAAATGCTGCCTTCAAGCGCATATTCAAGGCGATGTTGTGTGCTGGCCGCCACCGTGGTGATCAGCCGGTGCTTCGATCGCATGAATTTCGTCCCGATGTTCTGCAGCAGGAAGCAGCCGGTGCCGTAGGTATTTTTGGCTTCTCCGGCGCTCCAGCAAAGTTGGCCGAAGAGCGCCGCCTGCTGGTCACCGGCGATACCGGCAATCGAAACGCCGCCGAGGCCGAGCGTAGTCGTCACTTCACCGATCCGCTGGCTCGACCACACCGCTTCGGGCAACAGGCTTGCAGGAATGTCGAAGATGCGGAGCAACTCCGGATCCCACTCCCCCTTGACGACGTTGTAAAGCAGGGTCCTCGATGCATTGGTCACGTCCGTGACATGGTGCTTGCCGCTGGTGAGATGCCAGATCAGCCAGCTGTCCACGGTGCCAAATGCCAACTCGCCTTTGTCTGCACGAGCACGAGCACCGGGCACGTTATCCAGGATCCATTTGATCTTGGTGGCTGAAAAATACGGGTCGATCACCAGGCCAGTGCGATTGGAGATCGTGTCCCCCAGCCCTTGCTGCTCCAGCGATTCGCAGAAAGCCGCCGTCCGGCGATCCTGCCAGACGATGGCGTGATGAATCGGTTTACCTGTCGCTCGATCCCATACGACGACGGTCTCACGCTGGTTGGTGATGCCGATGGCCGCAACATCGCGCGGCCGTGCGCCTGCCTTGCCAAGAGCTTCCACGGCGCAACTCATCTGGCTGGTCAGGATTTCCATCGGGTCATGCTCGACCCAGCCCGGCTGCGGATAAAACTGCTCGAACTCATGTTGTGCCACGGCTGCGATGGCGCCGGCTTCGTCGAAAAGAATTGCGCGTGAACTGGTGGTTCCCTGGTCGAGAGCGAGGATATAGGCCATTGCGTCGTGCCCCTCTTCGGCCTCAAGTCAAACACGCGAGGGTAGAGGCGGGCAAGCCACAGCATGTTAAATGCGCGGCGTGCTGGAGGCGTTTCAGTCCGTCACATAGAGATTCACGTATTCGTGCACGGGCATCCGGTCGAGGCGCTCTGGATCGAGCGAAACCTCAAGGATGCGTTCTTGCTGTTCCTCGCGGAACCGGCGGCGAAGATTGGTTCTAAATTTCTCAATCAGGAGAGGCATTCCTTCGTCTCGGCGGCGTTGGTGCCCGATGGGGTAATCGACGGTCTCTTCGAGCATAGTGCCGTCGGCTAATTCAACATAAAGAGCATTGGCAATGGAACGCTTGCTGGGGTCGTGGTAATCCGCTGTAAAACTGGGCTCTTCGACGCACTCGATTTTGGCGCGCAGGGCGTCGATGCGTGGGCCAAGGTCGGGATCGCACGCAATCGCGTCTTCATAGTCGGCAGCAGTCAAGCGTCCCAGAAGCAGCGGAACAGCAACCATGTATTGCACGCAGTGATCGCGGTCCGCTGGATTGGCGAGCGCGCCCTTCTTGTCGATGATGCGGAGACAGGCTTCGTGTGTGCGGATTGTGATGCTCTTGATCGCTTCAGAAGAAAGACCTCGACGGTCGAGCTCACGGCGAATCCTGATCGCGGCTTCGACAGCAGTCTGGGCATGAAATTCTGCCGGATAGCTGATTTTGAAAAGGACGTTCTCCATGACGTAGGCGCCGTACGATCGCTGAAACTTGAACTCGTTGCCGCGGAAAGAAACATCGTAAAATCCCCAGGTTTTCGCAGTGAGGACCGAGGGATAACCCATCTCACCGGCCTTGGCCATCAGCGCCAGTCGAACCGCTCGGCTCGTCGCGTCGCCCGCGGCCCAGCTTTTGCGCGAGCCCGTGTTCGGTGCGTGGCGATAAGTGCGCAGGCTCTGGCCGTCGACCCATGCCAGTGAGAGTGCGTTGATGGTCTGCTCTCGTGTCAGGCCGAGCAACTGACTGACAACAGCAGTTGATGCAACCTTGACGAGCACCACATGATCGAGGCCGACTCGGTTGAAGGAATTCTCAAGCGCGAGACAGCCCTGAATTTCGTGAGCCTTGATCATGGCTGTCAGAACGTGACGCATCGTGAGTGTCAACCCGCCGGGTGAAATCCCGGAGCGGGAGAGCCAGTCGGCGACGGCGAGAATCCCGCCAAGGTTGTCAGAGGGGTGGCCCCACTCCGCAGCCAGCCACGTGTCATTGAAATCGAGCCAGCGAATCATAGCGCCGATGTTGAATGCGGCCTGAACTGGGTCGAGCTGATAACTTGTTCCAGGCACACGCGCGCCATTGGGCACAATCGTTCCAGGGACGATCGGCCCAAGCAGCTTGGTGCATGCTGGATACTCAAGGGCTTCCAGGCCGCAGCCCAGCGTATCGATGAGGCAGGCACGCGCGGTGGTGTAGGCGATGTCGCTCGTGACCTCATATCCAAGCGCGTAGTCGGCAATATCGGTGAGGACATTGTCGGGGGCGGGACGTTCATTGCTGCTTTGCGACGACACTGAGTCTCCTGCAGTGCGGTTCAGAATTGCGGGCCGATCAGGGAAAACATCAAGCCCTCTGGTCGATGGGTACAAACTGCCTGGGTTCTGGTCCAGTGTAGAGCGCCGACGGGCGAATGATCTTGCCGTCCTGTCGCTGTTCGATCACGTGCGCACACCATCCAGCAGTCCGCGCCATGACGAAGAGCGGCGTGAAGAGGTCAACTGGAATGCCCATCAAGTGATAGGCAACGGCGCTATACCAATCAAGATTGGGAAACATGCGCTTGGTCTCCCGCATAACCTGCTCGATGCGTTCGGCGATGGCGAACAGGCGTATGCCGTCCGCGTCCACAGCCAGTTTGCGCGCAATCTCCTTTACGATATCGCTGCGCGGATCGCTAATGGTGTAGACGGGATGACCAAAGCCTATGATGACTTCGCGCCCCTCAATACGGCGGCGGATGTCGGCTTCAGCTTCGTCCGGTGTGGTGTAGCGGCGCTGAATTTCCAGCGCAACTTCGTTGGCCCCGCCGTGCTTCGGGCCCTTGAGGGCTCCGATAGCTCCCACAACGCACGAGTACAGATCGGAGCCTGTCCCGGCGATTACGCGGGCAGTGAACGTAGATGCATTGAATTCGTGCTCGGCGTAAAGAATTAACGAAGCATGCATCGCCGCGGTCCATTGCGCGCTAGGCGACCTTCCGTGAAGCAGATGCAGGAAGTGCGCGGCGATCGAATCTTCGTAGCGCTCGACTTCAACGCGCCTGCCGTTGCGCGCGTAGTGGTGCCAATAGAGCAGCATCGACCCCAGGCAGGCCAGCAGAGTATCGGCGATCGCACGGGCTGCCATCTCATTGTGGTCAGTGGCTTCGGGCAGAACGCAGCCGAGAACCGAAACGCCGGTTCGAAGCACGTCCATCGGGTGTGCGGTGGGTGGCATCAACTCAAGAGCCTGCTTTACGGCAGCGGGCAGACTGCGCAGAGGAAGCTGGCTCGTCTTATACGAGAGCAGTTCGGACGCCGTGGGCAGTTTTCCGTGTACCAGAAGCTGCGCGACCTCTTCGAATTCGCATTGTGCGGCAAGATCGCGAATGTCATAGCCGCGATAGTGAAGGTCGTTGCCGCTATGGCCAACGGTACACAGAGCGGTGTTTCCCGCGGGCGTGCCGGAGAGCGCCACCGATTTTTTCGATCGAAAAGCCGGCGGATTGGCTTCAGGGGTGCTCATATGGACCTCCGGGTGCCAAAACTGTTGCGGCCCTCAGAATCAGGTACGTTTCTTCTCTTGCGCAAACAACGCGTCGAGCTTCTCTTCGTATGCGTGGTAGCCGAGATACCTGTAGAGATCGTCCCGTGTCTGCATCAACGGGACGACATGTTTCTGCGTGCCTTCGGTGCGGATGGCTTCGTACACCTTCAGGGCCGCGGCATTCATTGCGCGATACGCCGCGCAGCAGTAGAGGACAATGTCGACGCCCGCAGCTGCTAGCTCTTCGCGGGTCCAAAGCGGTGTCTGGCCGAACTCCGTGATGTTGGCCAGGATGGGAACGCCGGCGGCTTTGCGGAATTCTGTGTACATCCCCAATTCGGTCACAGCTTCAGCAAAAATCATATCCGCGCCAGCGGCAACATAGGCCTGTACTCGATCGATCGCGGCGTCAATTCCTTCGCTCGCAAGAGCGTCTGTGCGTGCCATGATGACAAAATTGGGATCGGTTCGCGCATCCACCGCCGCTTTCACACGGTCCACCATCTCTTCTGCGGACACAAGTTCTTTGCCGGGGCGGTGACCGCAGCGTTTTGCGCCGACCTGGTCTTCGATGTGAACTGCGGCCGCGCCAGCCTTGCTCATCGAGCGAATGGTGCGCGCGATGTTGAACGCTCCGCCCCAGCCTGTATCGATATCTACGAGTAATGGCAGATCGGTGGCGTCGGTGATACGGCGGACATCGATCAGCACATCGTCCATGGTGCTGATGCCGAGATCGGGAATGCCGAGGGAGTTGGCGGCGACACCGCCCCCTGAGAGATAGAGCGCGCGAAATCCTGCAGCCTCGGCCAGCCGCGCCGTGTAGGCGTTGATCGCTCCCGCAACTTGCAACGGCTTTTCGTCGCGCAGGGCGGCGCGGAATCTTCCGCCGGGCGATGCTGGATGGGGGATCTGTTGCATGCAATACCTTGCGCCGCATCATAACAGGCTGCAGGGGCTCCGCTGCTTTGCGCAACGCGGCGCACGGTGCGACAATGACTCGCGGCGAATGTTTCCGATCCTGGCCAGCGAGAAATGGCGGTGGGAGCGGGTTTGCCCGGAGGAGATTTCTCATGAGACGTTTCTTGATCTGCGCGGGCCTTCTGATTGCCGCAACCTGTAGCCTCTCTGCTCAACAGAATCCGCCTGCCAGCCCGCCCGAGACCGTTGCGGCGAAGATCGCAGGCAAGTCCGTGACCATCACCTATAACTCGCCTCGTGTGAAAGGCCGTGAGGGGCACGTATTCACGAAGGACGGGCTCATCAAAATGGCGCACGGCTCGCAGTACCCAATCTGGCGCGCAGGCGCGAACGCGGCTACCACGCTAATGACCGACTCCGATCTGATGATCGGCGACCTCGCCGTGCCTAAGGGGAGCTACACGCTTTTCGTCGATATTTCCGATCCTGATAATTGGACTTTGATAGTGAATAAGAAGACCGGAGAGTGGGGCTTGGCCTATGACGGAGCCCAGGATCTGGGCCGGGTGAAGATGCAGATGAGCAAACCACCCTCAATGGTCGAAGATTTGACCTGGACGATCAGCGGCGGCAAGATTTCGCTGGCCTGGGAGAACCACGTTGCCTCTGTGGCAGTCCACTAGGTCTGTCGGAGGTGAATCCTCAGCGGGGCGGCGCGCGATGCCGCCCTGCCGGTACAATGGGAACAGGATCATCTTCCCGGAGGACCTACAGGACTTTGCCGCTTTATGCATATCGCTGCACCAAGTGCGGCCATCGGTTTGAAAAGATACAAAGCTTCAACGCCGCTCCCGAGTCGGAGTGTCCCAAGTGCCATGGCGTGCTGGAGCGTCCGCTGACAGCGCCTGCCCTGCAGTTCAAGGGGGCCGGCTGGTATGTCAACGACTACGCACCAAAGGCGAGCGGGAGCAGTTCCGCCGAGAGCAAGACTTCAGACGCAGGCGCGTCAGACACCAAATCGGCGACCCCCGAAACCGCGAAAAAGGCGGCCGCATCTGAATCGCCATCCTCTTCGACTCCTACGGAATCGGCCACCAAAACTCCGGCGCCACCCGCATCCACCTGAACGACAGCGTCAACACCGCCGAATCCCCGTAAGATAGTAGCTGTTTATGCCGCTACTCGATCCGATTCCGTCTCCGGTTGAAAACGCTGATCTGGCCGCGCTGGAGTGGGACCCGCTGCTCGCGCTGGTGGCCGGGTTTGCTGCATCTCCGGTGGGCAGAAACGCGATTCTGACCTTAAGGCCATCCACCGATGAGGCGTGGATCAGGCATCAGCATCACCTTGCGGGCGAAGTGCGGCTCATGCTCAGTGAGCAGCTTTCGATTCCTCTTGGCGGTCTGTTCGATCCAACGGAGCTTGCGGCGAAGGCGCGCATACCTGACGTGGCTCTCGAAGCGAAAGAGCTGCAGGCGATCGCGCGGCTGGCCAATGATATTGCGGCGTGGCAGGCTCTGCTTCAGTCCCCGCCGGCGCGGCTCGTGGGAAGACTCCCGGCCTTATCCCATCTTTCGGCGGAGTTGACGCAGGGCTTGCGTCCGTTAGCTGAGTCGATCGAACGCAAGATTCAGCCGGATGGGTCGCTCGCCGGCGATGCGTCACCGGAGCTGGGGCGGATTCGTCGAGAACAAGAGCGCCAGCAACGGCTGATTGAAGAGTCGCTGCGCGCGGCACTGCGCAAGCTCTCGAGCGACGGCGCAACGCAAGACGACGTCATTACTATTCGCGGAGACAGGTTTGTCATTCCGGTGCGCAGTGAATTGAAGCGGCGTGTGTCGGGTGTCGTTCACGGGGCAAGTTCGTCGGGGCAAACCGTGTATGTCGAGCCGCTCGAAACAATTGAGCAGAACAACGAACTGGTACGCCTGCTCGAAGACGAGCAAGCCGAGATTCATCGCATTTTTGTCGCGCTTACGCGGCAGGTGGGCGCTTATGCAGAGGCATTGGTCGCGGGTGCGCGTGTTCTTGCGCTCGTCGACAGCCTGCTGGCCCGTGCCCGATTCGCGCGCGATTACGACTGCATCGAGCCCACACTGTCCCAGGAAACATTGGATCTCAAGAATGCGCGACACCCGCTGCTCGAGAAGCATCTGCGTTCCACGGGAGGGAAAGTAGTTCCGCTCACACTGGAGCTGACTTCTGAAGCGCGGCAACTAATCATCAGCGGGCCTAACACCGGCGGTAAAACAGTCACCCTCAAGACCACTGCGTTGCTTGCGATGATGGCGCAAGCCGGTATCCCGGTTCCGGCGGAAGGCGCCAGCTTTCCTGTATTCACGGCGTTTCTCGCCGATATAGGCGATGCCCAATCGATCGAGGCGGAGCTGTCGACGTTCTCCGCGCACATCTTGAATCTTGACCGGTTGGCGCGGTTGGCAGACCCGCGCGCATTCGTGCTGCTGGATGAACTCGGCTCGGCAACCGACCCCGAAGAGGGCTCGGCGCTGGCCGTTGCCGTGGCGCGCTTCTTCCTGGACGCGGGCGCGTGGTCGCTCATCTCGACGCATCACACATCCCTCAAGGTGTACGCCGCGAACACGCCCGGCGTGCTGAACGCCGCAGCGGGCGTGGATGAAACTACGTTGATTCCCAATTACCATCTGCGTCTCGGCGTTCCGGGCGCTTCCGCCGGTATACAAACAGCGGAGCGCCTTGGATTGAACCGCACGATTATCGCAGCAGCGCGAGAACGGCTTGGCTCGCAGCAGGTGGACATTGCACGCTTTCTGGATAAGCTGCACAACGAAGTCGCTTCTCTTGAAGCGGAGCAAAAGAAGACACGCGAGCAGCAATATGCGCTTAATCAAGAACGCGCACGCCTGGCGCGTGAAGGCGATGTGGAACTGCGCAATCGGACGCGCGAGCTAGAAAACAAGCTTGCCTCGCTCCTGAAGGACTTCGAATTCCAGATGCGCGAGAATGTCCGCGCCATTGAAGACCGTGCTGCCCAACAGAAACTCACGAAAGAAGCTGAGCGCCGCATTAACCGTCTACGACGCGAGTTCCAGGAGAGCTTCAATCAGACGGTGGTCGCGCACCGCACTGGAGCGGACCAGGGCGATGTGAACGCGCAGCCACATCTACTGAAGCACATCGCCGTCGGCGATCAGGTGTTGCTGAAATCGATGAATAAGGTTGCGACTGTCCAGCGCGAGATTGAGAAGGACACATTTGAGGTTGCGCTGGGGCCCATCAAGATGCGCGTGAACAGGTCGGATCTCGCCGAGGTGCAGCGCACGCTTGACTCTCAGACAGGCGCAGTGGCAAACCCGCTCGCAGCGGCGCGGCGCCAGAAGAACGTACACGTAAGTGTCATCAGCGCGAATACTGACGATATGCGCATGGAGATCAACTTGATCGGTCGCACCGTAGATGAGGCGACCGAGGAGTTGGAGAAGTATCTTGATCGCGCCTTTCTCGCGGGTCTGCCGCGCGTGCGCGTGATTCACGGACATGGAGCCGGAATCCTGCGCCGAGGCGTGCGCGAGTTCCTCAAAGGGCATCCGCATGTAGCGGGAGTTGCTGAAGCTCCCCAAAACGAAGGCGGCCAGGGCGCAACGCTGGTTGAACTGCGGCAATAGCGGCAGGAGTGACACATGCGCCTCCGCTCTGTGGCACAATGGGGCTTCGACGCTAGAGTTGATTGAAGAGGCTGCAATGCAATCGCGGGCTGTGGCAATAATTCTGCTGGGGTCGTGTTTTTGTAGTGCTGCGTTTGCCGATTCTGCTTCCGAGCCAAATCCAGGGCCAGTGCAAGCCGAACTGATGGCGCGAGCGAGTGTCCGCCATCTTGAGACTGGGACGACGATTTTCGCGCGCGTGACCCAGGATTGGAATGGGCCTGATTGCACGCTGCGCAGCGGCGCGATTCTGGAAGGCACGGTCGAGATTGCCGATGCACGCAAAGGCCGCGGCGAATCGAAGCTGGCGCTCTCATTTAATCGCGCACAATGCAATGGCCTCGATTTGAAGCCCATGAGCCTGCTGCTTGCTGCTGTGGCAGGGCCGCCCGCGGAGTGGGAAAACGTGCCCGATGCTGAGTTCAAGATGCCGGTCATGTTTATGCAGCCGAATGGCATGTCCGGATTCGGAGGCGCAGGCATCGGCGGATTCTCCCTCTCGCATATGGAGCTGAAGGGAATTATTCACAAATTCCCGATGAGCCCAAAGCTTCAGCCGGGCGACGTGCTCGAAATCAAGGGCATGAAGCTGGAATTGGGAACCGGACCGAATCGCAGTTCTGTGCTCTCGACCAAGAATCGGGATGTTTCGCTCGATCCGTATACGCAGTTCTTGCTGGTTCCGACTGCGCTGGTGTTTCGCCGTGTCACCATCACAATGGCCCCGGACGTCCCGGGTGCGAGTGTGCCGGGAACCCGCGATGGGAGGCGCCTGCCAGCCGATCCCGCGGATGCGACTCCCGTGAACGATTTGGAAGTGTGTGCACCGCCGGGATGCGCTGTCGATCTTCCGGTGAGCGCGAAGGAGATGGTAGGCCACAGCGGCGCATCGATTGCGCTGGGCGCGCTTGGCTATGTGCCGCGATCGCGAAGGGTGCTCCAGGACTTTGGCGACGAAGAGGTTGTTGCCTGGCTGAGCCCGCAGCAGCTGCTCTTCGCGTTCAATCCTCATGTTTTGATCCGGCGCGAAGGCGGGCAGAGTTCGAACGAGACACGCCGGATGATTCGAGCAGTTCTGCTGGATGCGCAAAGCCGCACGGTATTGCGCGCCGTGGATTGGGAGATTACCGACGCGCGTCGCTATGTGTGGCAAATCGATGGAAGCCACATTCTCGTCCACGTCGGCAACGAGCTGCGCATGTACGGCGCGGGCCTCCAAATGGAGCGGAGCTTCGCGCTCGCCGGGCCGCTTGCGTTTCTCCGTATTGCGCCGAATGGAAAGCTGTTTGCGGTTGCAACGCTGCAGGAAAGGCACACGGCCGAGTTGCACGCGAAACTTCATGCCGAGCTCGGCGCGGAACCGGAAGAAGATGTGAATGTGGCGATTCTCGACAAGGACTTCAAGACAATCGCTCATGCCGAAACCGTTTCCGGTTTGCAGCCTCCGACGCTATTGAACGAAGGCCAGGTGAACCTGCTTGCGCAGCCGAAGATGCATTACAGGCTTGCGCTCAGCACATGGAGCAGCCAGGCTGTTTCATTGGCGCGCATCACTTCGCGGTGCACTCCCGACCTGTCGAGTCTGGCGCCTGACCTGCTTTTTTTGATGTCGTGCAACGTGGCTACCGGGAGGACCGAATATCGTGTGCTGGGTGCCGATGGCAAGCTGCTACTGCGCGGGGAGGCGGGAACGCGCGAGGTAGGGCACGATATTGTCGGAGATCCGGGACACGGGATGTTTGCCATGAAGACTGTCCACGCCGTGCATGAACTAGCTCCTGGCATCGAGTTCAAAGCCGCCGATCTCGAGTCAGAGGAATTGCGTGTGTATCGAGCCACTGATGGAAAGCGGCTGCTCGCGGTGCGTGTCAGTGAGCCGGTTGCGAGCCACGGCGGCTACGCTCTCTCTCCTGACGGATCGCAGCTTGCGGTTCTCTCGGAGTCGCAGATCCAGTTCTTTCCGCTGCCGCCGCAATGACAAGACCCTCCCCCCCGGCCTTTTTGCTAAGTTCCTCAGCCTGCACAGGTTGGTGAGGGTGGACTATTGCAAGTTACTCATTCAAAGCTGCTTAGATACCAAAGTCCTCATTTAAAAGAGGCTTGCGCAGTCTGCTGAGCGCTGATCAGGTGAAGCAGGTGACGGCGTCTTTTACCCCTGGAACCATTGTGCGACGCAATGGCGAAATAATCTGCAAACTTCGCGCCAGGATTCTGCTCGCAGGTCGGTCGCAGTGCTCCGAACCGCGGTAACAAATTCCTGACAACTCATTCGGCGCTTTCCCGTTTATGATCGGTGGGAACCCAAGTTGGAGGAGAACCCGAATGCGCAAGCTGGCCCTGACCCTGATACTGACGATCGCCGCCGCCGTAGCCGGCGCGGAGGCGCACAGCATCTATGACTTCACGATGCGCTCAATCGACGGAGAGCACGTGAGCCTCAAGAGCTACCACGGGAAGGTTGTGCTGCTGGTGAACGTGGCCAGCAAGTGCGGTTTCACGCCGCAGTACGCTGGGCTCGAAGCGGTCTACGAGAAATACAAGGACCGTGGGCTGGTGATCGTGGGTATCCCGGCCAACAATTTTGCGCAGCAGGAGCCGGGTACGAACGAAGAGATCAAGAAGTTCTGCAGCAACAAGTACAACGTGACCTTTCCAATGATGGCCAAGGTCTCGGTGCTGGGCGATGACAAAACGCCGCTCTATCAGTTCTTGACTGATAAGTCCGCGAACCCGAAGATTGGCGGCGACATCAAGTGGAACTTCACCAAGTTCCTCTTCGATCGCAACGGCAAACCGGTAGCGCGCTTTGAGCCCGCGGTGAAGCCCGATTCGCCCGAGGTGACGGCGGCGATTGAGTCGACGCTGGGAAAATAGACGGCGGCGGAACTTCCATAGCCGCCAAGGGCCGGCCGAAATGTTGATCAAGGGGCAATTTCCGAACGGCCGGTGATCCATCCAAGATGACCTCGTTGAGCGCCGTATAATCTGCATCCATGACGGGTGAAGCAAAGTTAGACAGAAGACGAACGCTGACCGTCACGGCTATCATTATTCTTATCGTCTGGATTCTGGCCGGTTCCATTTGGTGGTTCTACATGCAGCACCTATGGGAAACGGGCGGACATAACGGCATCTGATCTCAGACCGCCTGCCGGTTGGCGCCAAGGCTAGAAGAATAGGCTCCAGTTGGCGATGAAGTTCATGGCGTTGGGAACGCGCGGGGTGATGGCAGGGCCGTACACGTAACTTAATCCGAGACTGAGATAGTTACCGCGGGAGGCGTGTAGTGAGTAGCTGCCGGTGAGAGTTGTTCCGGCGCGCCAGACGGTCTTGCCTTCGGAGACAAGATGGTTTGTGTAGGTGCTGCTGTAGCCTGTGCGCGAGGCAACAGCCGAGAGAACGTCGCCGGGACGCGAGCGGAATGGAGCTTCTAGGTAGGCGCGCGCCTCATAGTAGCGGGCGTAGGCATTGATGGTTTCGGGCGCGGTGATCAAAGATCCACCGACGTAGAAGCCGTGGGCTGGATGCTGCGGGTCGGGCTGCGATAGCTGATAGTCCATGAGGGCATAGGCGGAGTGATTGCCGGGGCTGGTTTTGCCGGTGCCCTGATTCTTGAAGGACGATGTGTTGACCATATAGCCGACACGAAGCCAAGCTTCGTGCGCATTGGCGGAGGCTGCGCGCTGGTAGCCACCTTCACTGATGACGAACAGCTTGTCTCCGTGGGGATCAAAGCGGAAGCCGCTATGATTGCGGGCGACTTCGGTGGGTCCACCGTTGGGGTCAAGGCTTCGCTGTACGGCGGACTTGAGGTAGGAATTTCCGGGTCCGCGGATACGCGCGTTGAAAGAAGGCGCAGTGAGCGGGAAGTAGGACAGACCGGCTTCGTAGGGTAGGACAGCATAGACGCCCTGAGCACCGGTTGCGGTCGAGCCTCCGACAAAGAAGCCGACGAAATTCATGTTGTTGGAGACGTAGCCTGCCTTGATCTCGAGGCGATCCTCGCCGAATGCCTTATAGAGATAGAGATTCCAGAGTTGAAGGGCCTTGGGGCCGGCAGGATTCCAACTGACCCAGTTCCACACACCGCCGATGCAGAGTTGGGCATGGCGGAGGTTGAGCTGGCGGAGATCCGCGGTGAAGATGGGTTGAATCATTTCGCCGGTAAACCAGCGCTGGCCGACGTAGACCTGATTGTCGGCGGGCACAGGACTGTGGAGAACATTCTGTGCGTATTGGGGCTGCTCGATGACGCGAAAGGCCATGCCCTTGTGAAAAAGTGCTTGGCGAAAGCCGGAGTCCAGGTCGATGAGGCTGTCGGAAAAGGGCGGCATGGCTGCTTCGCCGCCAACATAGTTCAGATCTTCGATGGAGCGCTGTGTGGGGGGCGGTGAGTCGGGAAGGCTGCGGTTTGCCGTGTTGCTTTGTGCCTTGCTCAGAACGCCGGCGCACAAACAGAGGGAAACAATCAGAAATCTCATGATCTTTCGGCGTTCCTCTCTTGCATTTCTTCTGCTTTTCGGTGATGCCATGGTATCGCGCGAGGCCGGATGAACACCGCGCGTGATTTTAAAACCGCGAACGGGGTCGCAGACAGAGAGAGCGCCCGTAGTGTTATGCAGACGGATTTCGCCAGTGTGAGACTCCATAGACAACCGCAGATTCTTCATTGCGTTCAGAATGACATGGTCTTGGGATAAGCAAATCCGTTCAGGACACGCCGTTGTGGGCCTGTCGTAACCAATCTGGAAGCACCCCGATTTGAGTCGAGTTCGTCGGAAAGTCATTGGCCAACCACTGAAGATCACAGATCGGGTCGCATGCGCCTGAGCATCATCGTGCTTTGTGAGCATGCCTCGCTGCGACCGCAAGGCTCCCGATGCAGAAGGCGATCGGACGAAGGAGGTAGAGAAGAGCCACGATGAACATCACCTCGTTCCCCTCGGCAAACGCCCACATTCCAGACGACGCGTTCTGGATCTGAACGATCTGCGCGGTCGAGACCCCGGTCGCCATGGCTTGGACCTGAATCATCACCGTGCGATTGAGCACCATGGCCCCATAGGCAAGTACCCAGACGGCTACAAAGGACCCAAGCTCGTAGGCAATGCGCACAAACCGGCTCATGTTGTGTACGAACCGGGCATAGCTGTCTGTCTCCGCAGGCGCACGATCATTCAGCATCGCCAGGACAGCAAACCCGAAGGGACCCAATGCCGCGAGAAGAAGCCACAGATACGATTGCTTCTTTGACCGGATGACCAGCAGGCATGCAAGCAGCCACAACACGGCCGCAAGCACGCCGGAAGCGAGGAAACATAGGGTCTTGAGCAGGCTGAGCAGGTGGTAGTTGCGCGCATAGTCCGGATGTCCGGCTGCAATCTCAGGATCAATCAGGTTGGAGAGGCCGCCCCCGAGCGCCATGACAACGGGAATCAGCAGGAGCAGGGCCAGTGCAATGACCAATTGCTTCTTCATCGTCTCACCGCCCAAAATCGAAGTCAGGCGCTTTCGCACTACTCACACTCCAGACGATTATCCTGCGAGGCTACGATGCGCCACGAACCGTTGCGCTTCAGCCACGTGTCGGTCCACACCTGGCAGACCTTTGCGCCGGGCTGCGACTTGTCTTTGCCGACGGCATGTTCGCTGCCGTAGACAAGGGCCATGCTGTCTCCGAAGAAATGAACCTTCGCATCATCAAGGCCGCAAGCCTGCGCGATGCGAGGAGCTTTCTCGTCCTTTAGTTCATCTGCTTTTGTGAAGCGCGCGCCCTTGGTTGAGGTGCCCTGGAAGTCGTCGGCGAGCAGGCCGGCGACGACGCCGTTATCGACGCAGACACCCTCGGCCCATTTGCGCTCCATCTCGATGATGTACTGCGCGGTCTTGTCGTCCGGCGATGCCCAGCGGCTCTGTTGTGCGTGGGCTGGGACGAGCAATAGCGTCGCCGCGATCGCGGACGCGAAGATTCGAATCTGCATTTCTGGCATGGTGAAGATCGTACACCAGTGCCGACTACGGCTGTGTCTCGAGGGTACGCAGGATCTCGACGATTTTTGGCGCTGCGATATGTCGATAATCGGGCGACAAGAGCCCATAGCTCTCGACCGCATCATATGTACGGCCTCTGCCGGTCGATTGCGTGCCATTGAGTGGCCAGTAGCTCCACGAAATCTCAGGGTTGTCTTTCAGGAATCGGCCGAACAGCTTGAACCATGCGGAATTGGCGCCGCAGTCCAGAGTCTGGCAGGTGCCGAATTCTCCGATCCAGAGAGGGGTTTCCGGTTGGGCATGAAGCAGAAACGTGGCGCGTGATTCGTATGCCTTGTTCAACTCGTCGAGGCTCGAGAGATTTTGCCCTTCAGCATAGTAGGCGTGAGGCGAGTAGACGAGCCGATGCGCCACCGGCAGGGCCACGGGCAGCTTGTCAAAACCTGTGAAGTTTGTGGAGTATTCGGGACTTTCGACCATGATAAGAAGATTCGGGTTGGCAGAGAGAACGGCTTTTCCGCCGCGCTCGGCCGCAGCGTGCCAGTCCAATGCAGGATTGGAGCCGCCCCATGCCGCAGAAGCGCGCAGCTCGTTGCGCAGATCCGCGCCGATCACCCAGGGCTGATCGCGATAGCGGAGTGCCATCGCCTTCCAGTCCCGGAGCCAACTCGTTTCTGGATATTCCCGGTTGTACCAGAGCCCGTTGCTGTCCGTCTCGCTGCAACACCAGTCCGCATTGCTCATGTGGTTGTCGAGGACGATGAGAATATGCGCGCGCGCCAGCGCAGCGATGACTGTGTCCATGACTTCCATTGCGTGTTTACCCTTGAACTGGGGGTTGGCCGCAACGGCGTAGTCGGCCAGAACTGGATTACGCTCGAGCGTTTCGTTGGCCCAGGGCAGCCGGACTGAATTCACCCCAATCATACGGATCTGAGCGATGATCACCTCGAGAGGGGCGTGATCGAGACCGCCGACGACATATTCCTTCTGATCGAATCCGTACCAATTGACTGAGGTAAGCCGCACACGGCGTCCGGTGGCATCCACGATCTGATTTCCCCGGGTGTGGAGCGGCGGGACAATTGCGGCTTGCTGGGCTGAGGCCAGAATGGTGGTCGCGCTCAGAAAGTATCCGCATAGAATGAATACGCGGAATGCGGCAGATTTCATGGGCATGAGTATAGATGAGCGGCCTTTTGGTGACCTGCCCACCGAGTGTCATCCAATAAAAAGGCCTCGGAGGAAATCCTTCGAGGCCTTGATTGCTCATTGCCGTGCGAGCTTGTAGTGGCCGCGTGAGCGGCATTTTGCCCCACCGCAGGTGGCTAGGCCATGGCTTCGCGGCTCATGGGTTCGAAGCGCAACTGGTTTGAGTTGCGGTCTGCATCGATGCGGACGTGCGCGCCATGCAGGATCTCGCCGTCGAGAATCTTCATGGCAAGCGGGTCCTGCACCATGCGCTGCAGCGCACGCTTTAACGGCCGCGCACCGTAGGCTGCATCGGAGCCTGCGGCCAGAATTAACTGGCGTGCCGGATCGGTAAGCTCGAGCGAGATCTGGCGGTCTTCGAGCAGCTTGCGCACATCGTTCAAGCGCATCTCGAGAATAGAGTCCATCTGCGCGTGACCCAGTGAGCGGAAGATGACGATGTCGTCGACGCGGTTCAGAAACTCCGGCCTGAAGTGCTCGCGCAAGACGCGCATGACGCTCTCGCGAGCCATGTCGAAGTCGTGTTCCGTTTTGAGCGTCTCGGCTGTCAACGCGGCCGCGCCGAGGTTCGAGGTCATGATAAGCACGGTGTTCTTGAAGTCGACGGTACGCCCCTTGGAGTCGGTGAGGCGTCCGTCGTCCATCACCTGCAGCAGGATGTTGAAGACATCCGGATGCGCCTTCTCAATTTCGTCGAACAAGATAACGGCGTAGGGACGGCGCCGCACGGCTTCAGTCAGTTGGCCGCCTTCGTCGTATCCCACGTAGCCCGGAGGCGCACCAATCAAGCGAGCCACGGCGTGTTTTTCCATGTACTCGCTCATATCGATACGCAGCATGGCCTGTTCGTCGTCGAACAAAAATTCAGCGAGTGCGCGGGCGGTTTCTGTTTTGCCCACGCCCGTCGGTCCAAGAAAGATGAAGGACCCGATGGGACGCTTTGGATCGCTGAGGCCGGCGCGCGAACGGCGAATCGCGTTCGCGACAACGCTCAGTGCGGCGTCCTGACCGACCACACGCTCGCGCAGGCGTTCCTCCATGGTTACGAGTTTTTTCACTTCGCCTTCGAGCATGCGCGAGACCGGAATGCCGGTCCATTTGCTGACGATTTTGGCGATGTCTTCTTCGTCCACTTCTTCCTTCAACATGCGTTGTAGATTTGCGCCGTTGACACCATCCTGATGTGCGTTCAGCTGCTTCAACTCGGCTTCGAGTTTGGGCAGTTCGCCGTACTGAATTTGCGCGGCGCGATCGAGCTGGCCCTTGCGGGTCTGTTCTTCGGCTTCGAAGCGCAGGGCTTCGATGCGCTTCTTCAACTCGCTGATGCGAGTGATGGCATCGCGCTCCGTCGTCCAGCGCGCGCGCAGAGCGTGGATCTGCTCCTTGATTCCCGACAGCTCCTTTTCGACTGCGGTCATGCGCTCGAGACTGTTCTTGTCGGTCTCGCGCTTGAGAGCCGCACGCTCAATTTCAAGCGAAGTGGCCTGGCGTTCGAGCTGGTCGATTTCGGTTGGGACGGAGCCGATCTGGATCGCCAGAGACGCGGCGGCTTCGTCAACCAGGTCGATCGCCTTGTCGGGCAGAAAGCGGTCGCTGATGTAACGATGCGACAGCGTTGCCGCGGCAACAATGGCGGAGTCCTTGATGCGTACGTTGTGATGCGCTTCGTAACGTTCTTTCAAGCCGCGCAGAATCGCGATCGTGTCTTCGACGTTTGGCTCGCCGACGTAGACGATCTGGAAGCGGCGCTCCAGGGCTGCGTCTTTCTCGATGTATTTGCGGTACTCGTTCAGCGTGGTTGCGCCGATGGCCCGCAATTCGCCGCGCGCGAGGGCCGGCTTGAGCATGTTGCTGGCGTCGATGGCGCCTTCGGCCGCTCCAGCACCAACTAGCGTGTGCAGCTCGTCGATGAAGAGAACGATCTGGCCGTTCGATTCTTCGATTTCTTTCAGCACGGCCTTGAGCCGGTCTTCAAATTCGCCGCGATATTTTGCTCCGGCGAGCATCGATCCAAGGTCAAGCGAGATGACGCGCTTGTCTTTCAGGCTTTCCGGCACGTCGCCGGAGACGATGCGCCGCGCGAGTCCTTCGACGATGGCTGTTTTGCCGACGCCGGGTTCGCCGATGAGCACCGGGTTATTTTTGGTGCGGCGGCTGAGGACTTGAATGACGCGGCGAATCTCCTCGTCGCGGCCGATGACCGGATCGAGCTTGCCGCGGCGAGCAAGTTCTGTGAGGTCTTTGGCATATTTCTCGAGGGCCTGGAACTTACCTTCGGGATTCTGGTCGGTGACGCGCTGCGATCCACGCACCGCGGTTAGGGCCTTCAAAATCGCATCGTGGGTGGCGCCAGCTGCTGCAAGGGCCTGGCCGGCAGCGTCGCCTTTGAGTTGGGCGATGCCAAGAAGCAAGTGCTCGGTCGAGACATATTCATCCTTGAAGTTTGCGGCTTCGCGGAAGGCCTGCTCCAGTGCCTTGTTCAGGGTCGCGCTGCCGCTGGGCTGCGCTGAGCTGCCTGAGACGCGCGGCAGCTTCTCTTCGATTTGATGAAGGTCGTGCTCCAGGCGCTCGACGGGCACGCCAATCTTCTCGAGCACCGCGGGAATCACGCCCTCACGATCTTCGACCAGTGCCAGCAACAGGTGGACGGGCTGCAGCTCGGGGTTGCCGAACTCAGCGGCGCGCGCTTGTGCCTGTTGCACGGCCTGCTGCGACTTCATGGTGAATTTGTCCCAATTAATAGCCATTGAAACTCCAGTTGTCAGGGATCACGTGTCAGAGATCAGAAACCAGCACGCAAGTAGGTCCTGCTTCACTGTTTCTCTCTCTACCCGAAAAAGCAAGCGCCGGGCGGGACAAATCCCTCTCCCGGCGCGTTATGATCTCGCGACCGCCGATCTTATCCCCAGACAGGCCGGCGGCCTTTGAGCCGGCAAAGACTTTCCTGCCGTCTTACGCCGCCACGGACTGCTTGTCGCCGCCCACGTTGACCTTGATCTGTTTGGGCTGAGCTTCCGCCTTCTTTTTGAGCTCGAGCTTGAGCACGCCGGCGGTGTAGCTTGCCTGCACGTTCTCAGTATCAACGGTCGACGGCAGAGTGAAGGCGCGATAGAAACTGCCATAGCGGCGCTCGATGCGATGGAAGTTCTCTTCCTTCTCTTCCTTCTCGAACTTGCGCTCGCCTTTGACGGTGAGGGTGTGGTTTTCGACGCGAACGTCGAGGTCCTTCTCTTCGATGCCGGGTACTTCGAGCTTGAGGACGACCTTCTGCGGATCCTCATAGATGTCGACGGCCGGCACAAAGCTGGCAGTCGTCATGGGGGCATCGGCGTCATTGAAGTCGCGGAAGAGCGAATTCAGTCGGTTCTGCAGGGTGACGACGTCCCGAAACGGGTCCCAACGAGTGATAGCCATGGTAGTGAATCCTCCGAATCAATGTGTGAAGTGTGGATTAGGAAGTGAGTCCCAATCGCTCAATGAATCTGATGGATACTATAGCATAAATGATGCAATAAATATGAGCGAAATGCACTCACTTATTTGAAAACTATGTTTGGCTTTGATTATCAATGGTTTAGCTGCTCGACGAGAGCTGCTCAGCGCGCGATAGGCGGGCAAAATCACTTGGCATTGGAATCGATGTGAGGAAAAGTATGCCCGCGCAAACGATCTCTGAAGACTTCAGCAGCCTGCGTGGCCTCTACAATGAGGGAAATGCACTTCCTCGCATTGCTTTCCCCATCAATTGACTGGCACTGGATCTGGCTCGCGGTGGCCGCGTTTCTGGGCGGCCTGCTGAATGCGGTCGCCGGGGGCGGCTCGTTCCTGCTTTTTCCCGCGATGCTGGGGATGAAGATGCTGCCGATCCAGGCGAACGCGACAAATACAGTGGCGTTGTGGCCGGGACAGCTCACGTCGATTGCCGCATACCGCGACGACATTCGCAAGCACTTGCGGCTGGCTGTGTTGATGGGTATCGCGGGGTTCCTGGGCGGAACGGCCGGAGCGCTGGTGCTGCTGAACACCCCGCAGAGAACTTTTCTGCACCTGGTGCCATGGCTGCTGCTCGTCGCGGCAACGATCTTCGCGGTGAGCGGCCCGGTGTCGCGTTGGCTTGAGCGGCGCAAAGGGGCAGAAATGCAGGCAGGCGAGCCGCGGCGGCTGCCGGTGTTTTTGTGCACGATCGCAGTCTGCTTTTATATCGGCTACTTTGGCGCAGGCGCGGGATTTCTGATCATCACGCTTCTGTCGCTGTTCGGCATTCAGGATCTGAATGAGATCAATGCGTTGAAGGTGGTGTCGACAACGATGGCCAACGGCATCGCTTTCGTACTGTTTGTCGTCAATGGGCAGGTGGTGTGGAAGTATTGCCTGCTGGCGATGGTGACGGCGGCCGTCGGCGGCTACACATCGGCCAGCATGGCGCGGCGGGTTCCGCAGAAAGTGCTGCGCGGGCTGGTGGTGTGCATCGGGCTGGGGATGGCGGCATGGTTCTTCTGGAAGCAATGAGAGAAACAGGGGACAGGGAATAGAAAGCCATGGGAAAACTGTTCACGTCGATTGAGACCAGTCATCGCGAATTCATTGAGAAGCAACACATTTTCTTTGTTGCGTCGGCTGCAGCCGGGAGCCGTGTCAACGTCTCGCCGAAGGATGTTGCGTCGCTCAGAGTTCTCGACGCCAATCGGATCGCTTACCTCGACCAAACCGGAAGCGGAAACGAAACGGCGGCGCATCTTCTAGCGGATGGCCGTCTTACCTTGATGTTCTGCGCATTTGCGGGAGCTCCATTGATTCTTCGTTTGTATGGGAAGGGCAGGGTGCTTGGCCGACGGAGTGTGGCGTATGCGGAGATGCTGGCAGGGGTCTTCGGAGGGACAGAACCACCGGGAGTGCGCCAGATTGTTGTGCTGGATGTAGATCAGGTTCAGACTTCGTGCGGTTATGGCGTGCCGCTTTTTGATTTTGCAGCAGAGCGCACGACCTTGATGCGGTGGGCCGAGGCAAAAGGCGAAGCGGGGCTTGAGGAATACTGGCGGACGAAGAACTCGGCGAGTATCGACGGCTTACCCACGGGGATCCTGGAGTGAGAATCGAGAAGTGAACCTGGCCCCCTGATTCGAGCACTGCTGTCGATTCGCATTTTCTCCAGGCCATTTAGAATGGATTCATGAGTCACGAAGGCATACGCATCGTCAGCCCGGAAGAGGCAGCCCGCGAGAACGAGGGGCCGCAGCCGTTGCCGCGCATTGCGATGACGCCGGAGAAGGTCCGCGTGCTGTTGACTGAGGGCAGGGGCCTGGAGATTGACTGGCAGGACGGGCATCGCAGCGCATGGGGCTTTGCCTGGCTGCGTGATGCTTGTCCCTGCGCCACCTGTGTGGACGAGCGCAAGAACGAAGGCCGGAAGATTGGACAGTCGAAGAACAAGCCATCGGAGCTGCTGCCCATGTACAAGGCGCCGGCCAAACCCGCAAGTGCTCATGCGGTGGGCCGCTATGCCTTGCAGTTCAACTGGCAGGACGGACACTCGGGCGGTATCTATTCGTGGGAGTATCTGCGCAGAAACTGCCAGTGCCAGGAGTGCCGTTTTGCCATGGCGGAAACGCCGGGAACGCCGAATTAGCTCTTTGCAGCGTCGCCCCGTGACGGCAGGATCCCAAGTTCCGCAATTTCGTCGATCAGCTCAGTGAGCTGCAGCCGTTTGCGTTCGCTCACGTCGAGAAAGCGCACTCCCAGTTTGTGCTTCTTGTGAATCGACTGGGTCACTCCGGCGAGGCGAAAAGGCAGCCCGTCGAGCTGAAACTCAATCTCCACGCGCCGGTAGATGCCCATTGGGAAGCAATCTTCGGTGCGGAAGAGGCAACCGCTGTGGCTCAGATCGAGGATGCGGCCGCGCAAGTGGATGGCGGGATCGATCAGGTGCAGTACAGCCGTTCCGTCGACGGTGTGACGCGGCTCTTTACGGCGCTCAGGCCTGGTTGCCTCGGGAACGTTCGTGCTGTCTTTCGGATCCATGGCTACGATTTCATGTCGATTTAGTGTCCACCGGTGAGTTCCCAGGGCCGTGCGGGGGTGGGCTGCGCGGGTTCGCGACCCTTGAGGCGGTCGTACAAATACACGTCGCTGGTGGTGCCCAGCGACTCGTTATAGAGGCTTACGTCGCCGATGAGGAGTTTTAGCTCTTCGCTAAAGGTGTGGATTGCCTGCAACTGGGCGGCGGTAGCGGGCAATTCGAACTTCGTTGTCTTAATGAATTTCTGGTAGCCGCGATCGAGAAGCCGGCCAACTTCACCACGCACCCACACGCCCGGGTGAGTCTTGAATGCAACGGGATCTTCCTTTGTCTGGCCGGGGACAAGAATGGCGGCAACCCCGTGCTTGGCGACGAGCATCCCGTTTGCAGCTCCAGCATAGGGCGTGACATCAAAGGAGTGAGTGCGCAGGATCTGGAGCGCCTGATCGAAGCCTGGTTTGCCGGTCTTGCGAGCCATGGTTCCCTCAAGTCTGCGAAGATGGAGTGAGGGATGAGCGTCTGCGAGCTTCCCTCACTCCATCTTCGCAGACGCTCCACACGATCCGCAACGGAACCATGCACACGACAGTCACATCCCATGCTCCCGGCGTCTCTGTCTTGGACCGAATCGGCTCAACGCCTCTGGTGCGCCTGGAGCAAGTGGTTCGGGGGCTTGAAGGCATCGCGCTGCTGGGCAAGGCGGAGTGGGCCAACCCCGGCGGCAGTGTAAAGGACCGTGCCGCGGCGGCGATGTTGCGGGATGCCCGGCAGCGCGGGTTGCTGACGGAAGGCAAGACGATTCTCGACGCCACGAGCGGGAACACGGGCATCGCTCTCGCCATGCTGGGTGCGACGCTGGGCATTCCGGTGCAGTTGGCGATGCCGGCGAACGTGTCGCCGGAGCGGAAGCGCATTTTGCGTGCGTATGGCGCCCAAGTGGACTGGACTGATCCAGACCAGGGCTCCGACGGGGCGATTCGCAGGGCGCGGGAGTTGGCAGGTAACGATCCGGATCGGTTTTGCTACGTCGATCAGTATTCAAACGACGCCAACTGGCTGGCGCATTACCACTCGACGGGGCCCGAGATTCTTGCGGGGACGCAAGGTACAGTAACCCACTTTGTGGCCGGGTTGGGCACGACAGGAACCTTCATGGGCACTGCGCGGCGGTTGAAGGAACACAATCCGGCATTGCAAGCCATCAGCTTGCAGCCGGACTCGCCATTTCATGGGTTGGAGGGATTAAAGCACATGGGGACGTCGATTGTGCCGGCAATCTACAACCCGCATCTTGCGGACCGCGAGCTGGAGATCGAGACCGAGGCAGCCTACGACATGGCGAAGCGCTTGGCCCGCGAAGAAGGCCTGCTGGTAGGCATCTCGGCGGCCGCGGCAGTGGTGGCGAGCGTCAAAATTGCGCGCGAAGAGGCCGTCGCAGGACGGCGCGCGGTCATTGTGACGGTGCTGCCCGATTCGGCAGAGAAATATTTGAGCGAACGGTTTTGGGAGGAACAGTGAGCGTGCTTCACGTGCCGCGTGCAGTGTACGAGGACCTCCGCGCGCATGGCGAAGAGACGTATCCCCACGAGTGCTGCGGCGCGCTTCTCGGGAACGCAGTTGAGGGGGGCTCTTGGAAAATTGTCGCGGCAATCCGAGCAGGCAATACGCGCACCGATTCGGCGCACAATCGCTACAATATCGCGCCCGTCGAGCTGGTGAAGATCCAGCGTGAAGCGCGGCAGAAAGGCCTTGAGATCGCCGGCTTTTATCATTCGCACCCCGATCATCCGGCGCAATGGTCGCCGACGGATTTTGCCGAAGCGCATTGGCTGGGCTGTTCTTACGTGATTACGGAAGTGGCGCAGGGCAAGGCTGCGGTGACGAATTCCTTTCTGCTGGACGGGAAAACGGAAGAAGACAAGCGGTTTGTCGCCGAAACGATTCGCGTAGAGGACGAGCGGCGCTTGACTGTCCAGATCTGAATTCCCTTTACTTGCCGAAAGGCCACGCATAGTATTCGTCCTGCACCAGAGCACGCGCGGTTGCCCTTCCCTCTTCCTCCCTATCGCCAGTGATCTCTGAGCAAATCCAGGAGGTTCACATGAAATTCTGCCCGTTTCTCTTGGGGCTATCCCTTGTGGTCGCTGGCGGTCTGCCGGCCGCGGCGCAAGACGCATCCACCCCGCACCCTTCAACACCCAAATACCTGCAGGTGGTTGTGGAGTACACAAAGCCGGGCAAGGGTGGGATGGCCCACGACAAAACCGAGGGCGCCTTCGTGCAGGCGATGGCAAAAGCGAAGTTTCCTCTGCACTACACCGCATACAACGCTCTTAGCGGCCGCGCGCGGGCCATTTATCTCTCGGCCTTCAACTCGTTTGACGAAATGCAGCAGGCGAACAAGATATTTGACTCGCCGGCCGTGGGATCGGAATTCGACCGGATCAACACAGCCGACGGCGAGTTGCTCGCCGAGGCACGCACCCTGATCTTCAGCTCCGATCCCGATCTCAGCTATCACTCCAAGACGCCGGGTCCCCAAAACCGATACCTGGAAGCCGACATCGTTGAGGTTCGTCCAGGCCATGGGAAGGAATTCGAGGAGCTGATGAAGATGTACATGGCTGTCTCGGATAAGGCCGGCAGCTCGGAGCACTGGGGAGCTTACCGGACGGAGTACGGCGAATCCATTGGCACATACATTTTCCTCACCGCTTCCCACAGCATGGCGGAAATCGACCAGCGTTTTTCTGAGGATCCAAAGCTCATGGCGGCAATGAACGAGGACGACATGAAGAAGATCCGCGAACTACGCGCGGCATCGGTTGAAAGCGAACGGGTTGAAGTGTATTCGGTGAACCCGTCGCAGAGCTACGTGAGCGAAGACTGGATCAAGGCCGATTCGTTCTGGAAACCGAAGTCTACCGCCGCGGCGAAGAAGACCACGCCCTAATCGGACTTGATTGCATCTCATTGAGCGGCTCCGGCAACCACCGGAGCCGTTTTCTTTCGGCTGCAGCCATTTCGCAAGCATTTTCCTGGGATGGCGCGCGTGTTTCTTCGTTGTGCGAGACCGGTTGGCGAGCCTGGAATCCTTCATCCAATTGGCTCGCTGTGTCATCTTAAAGAGAGAAGATTTGCGAGGTTCGAGGTAGATGACCATCTTCATTCCCACGCCGCTGCGTCCCTTCGCGGGCGGCCAAGACACGGTTGAGGTGCATGCGGCCACTGTGACCGAAGCATTAGATTCGCTGACCAATACCCATCCCGATCTGCGAAAGCACCTGTTCACGGGCGAGGGCAAGCTGCGGGCGTTTGTTAACCTCTATCTCAACGACGAGGACGTGCGCTACCTGCCAGCTAAGGAAGGCACGGCCGTGAACAAGGCGGATACGTTGTCAATCATCCCCTCCATCGCCGGTGGGTGCTGGCCGCACGGGCAACCGCGCTTTTTAACGCCGTCAACAGCAGATTGAAACTCTGCAGTGAACTCGGACGGCGAATTAAGAACCTTCAACGCGCACTCAAAGGGCATGTATGCCGACACTCACACAATCAACTCCGCTGCCTGAACTGACTACCGACGAACTCTCGCGCTACTCGCGTCATCTGATCCTGCCCGAAGTGGGAATGGAGGGGCAGAAGAAGCTCAAAGCTGCAAAGGTGCTCTGTGTGGGGACGGGTGGCCTTGGATCACCACTTGCGCTTTATCTGGGCGCGGCCGGCATTGGCACGCTGGGGCTGGTGGATTTCGACGTGGTGGACGCAAGCAATCTGCAACGACAGATTATCCACTCCACGAAAGACATTGGGCGGAAGAAGCTCGACTCGGCGGCCGAAAAGTTGACGGCATTGAATCCCGCACTGAACGTCGTCAAGCACGAGACGATGCTGACGAGCGCCAATGCGCTGGAGATCTTGAAAGACTACGACATCGTTGCCGACGGTACCGACAATTTTCCCACGCGGTACCTGGTGAACGATGCGTGCGTATTGCTGGGCAAGCCGAACGCCTATGGCTCGATCTTTCGCTTTGAAGGACAGGCGAGCGTCTTCGCAACAAAGGAAGGCCCGTGCTACCGATGCCTCTATCCCGAACCGCCACCGCCCGGGCTTGTGCCGAGTTGCGCCGAAGGCGGCGTGCTGGGAATTCTGCCGGGCCTTGTGGGCGTGATTCAGGCGACTGAAGTGATCAAGCTGATCCTTGGCAATGGCGCGCCCCTGATTGGTCGGCTTCTGCTTGTGGATGCGCTGAATATGAAGTTCCGCGAGCTCAAGCTGCGCAAGAATCCAGAATGCCCTGTGTGTGGAGACCATCCGACGGTCACGGCGCTGATCGACTACCAGAATTTCTGCGGCATAGTGCCGGAGACGCCGCAGGAGGCGAATATGAAGAACGGAATTCCGCAAATCACGGTGAAGGAACTCAAGCGTCGTATCGATGCTGGAGAGGACGTGCAACTGATCGACGTGCGCGAGCCATACGAATACCAGATTGCGCAGATCGGCGGAAAGCTGATTCCGCAGAATGATGTGCCGCAGAGGTTGGGGGAGATCGATCGCACTCGCGAAGTGGTCGTGCACTGCCGTAGCGGTGCGCGTTCGCAGCGGATCGCGGAGTTCCTGAAGCAGGCTGGATATGAGCGGGTAGCTAACGTGGCAGGCGGCATCCTGGCCTGGAGCGACGAGATCGACCCGAAGGTGCAGAAGTATTAGCGCAGAAATCGAACGGAAAGAAGACCCATGATCAAAGTCAGCATCCTTTATCCAAGAAAGCCCGGCAGCCGCTTCGACGCCGATTACTACACGAAGGTCCACATGCCGATGGCTGCGGAGCTCCTTGCCGCTGGAATCGAGTCTGCTTCGGTTGAGATCGGAGTCGCTGGCGCGACGCCTGAGGAGCCGCCTGCCTTCTGGGCTATTTGCGGATTCACCAGCAATTCGGCAGAGGCATTCAGCGCGGCATTTTTGCCAAATGCCACCCAGTTGCAGAAGGATATACCGAATTACACGGATGTGGAGCCGATCATCCAAATCAGTCGGCTGTCGCTCATTCCCTAGGTTCCCCGTTGATTTACTAAGCCGGAACAGAATCAAACTAAAATGAAATCGGGTCGAAGCGTTTGGGGTTGATTCGTCATGGAAAGTGCTATCAGAACGGATGGCATATTGCGCGGAAAGCATGTGCGACTCGAACCACTCGAGATGCGCCATGCTCCCGATCTTGCCGCCGCATCTGCGGGGGCCGATCCGGTTCTCTATCGCTGGACGACGGTTCCGCGCTCGAAGGCTGAGGCCGAAGAATATATCGGGGCAGCACTAGCGGCACGCGATGCGGGAACGGCTTCTCCCTTTGCGACGGTCCGCCTTGAAGATGGAGTAGTTATCGGTTCGACGCGGTTCTTCGATCTGCAAACCTGGCCATGGCCCGAGGGAAATGCTCGGCACGGGCGCAAATCCCCGGATGTTTGCGAAATCGGCTACACCTGGCTTGCGCCGTCCGCGATTCGAACCGCTGCCAACTCGGAATCAAAATTTTTGATGTTGTCCCACGCCTTTGAGACCTGGGAGGTACTGCGCGTCTGTCTTCATACCGATGCGCGTAATCTTCGCTCGCAGGTGGCAATAGCACGCATTGGGGGCGTAAAAGAGGGCATTCTGCGGGCGCATCGCCTAGCCTCGGACTTCATCGCGCGCGATTCTGCCCGCTATTCCATCATTGCCACGGAGTGGCCGGGCGTCAAACAACGCCTGCGTCGCATGCTGATGCAGCCCTGATCTGATTTGCGAAGCACGGATCGCTCTGCCGGGAGTGCGCTCCCTCAAATTCATTGCTCATCAGTGCGGGAGCAGCCCGTACACATCCAATTCGCCTGGGATAGATGTGGAGTTGTCTGCTCCGCCGGTGTTATTGCCGCGTGTCCCCACGTAGACCTTGCCATTCGCAATCGTAGGTACTGTGAATTTCACAGCATTGCCTGCGGCATTGCCTGACCCTTGTGAGCTATTCCAAAGCTCCTTGGAAAGGTTGGTTGCGTCGAAAGCGTGGAGGACCGTGGGCCCGCAGCTGCTCGCTTGTGCTGTGCAGTAATAGTGGCTGTCCAGCACCCAGACGACGCCGTTGCTGTTGTCGGGCATGGATGAAATGGAAGGTGTTGCACCTGGCCAGGAAAAGACTTCCGAAGACGCGTTCGGCGACAGAGTCAGTTTAGCGGTACTTGTGCTGAGCGAGTACATTTGCAATGCACTTCCGGCGGGGCTGATGAAGAGCAAGTTGTTCCAGAAGGCGGCAGTGGAGAAATTCCCTCGGCCCATCGGAATCGTTTGCCATGCGTTGGAGTCTCCGGAGCCGCCAAGAGAATCGCGATTCAGGATATAGAGCGTGCCATCTTTGCCGCCACCAACAACCAGGTGAGTTGGATTAGCACCATTGGTCGGCAGGTCGAGCAGCACCGCTGCTCCACCTGCGCCAAAATCCGCATCATTGAGAGCGTCCGAAGCCTGATCGGTTGGTGTGAAGTATTGGGCGACACCCAGGCTGCCGGTCAATTTCAAGAACGAATCGCCGTAATCATTGTTAGGGGCAGAAGAATTGGTGGCGTCGAATCCTCCGTTCCCCGTTAGGAGATACAGGTTGCCGGAAGCATCGGCGGCTGGGGCGCCGCCGCTCATCCAAATGCCGCCTTCTCCGGCATTTGGATCAACGTTGAGCACATAGGTCCGGGTTAGATTCTTGGCGTTGTATCCGATCACCCAACCATAAAAGGGGGTCGTGTCTTCATGCGATGCCCAGGCAATGTAGACAACACCGTTGACAAGGGCCAGCCCACAGCGCTGATTCTCCTGGCGTGCCACGAACGTCGTCAACGAGCCTCCGTCGCCGCTGCCGGGATAAGTCGCGGCGATCGTCACCGGCCCGGAGAACTTTTCATTGCCGGTTGTGAGATCGATGGCGTGCAGACGTTGATAGAACGTCGGACCCGACGTGACATACGATTTGGAGACCACGTAAAGGGTATTGGTCGTGGGATCGATGACGGGTGTACCCGTTACACCTACCTCAGGCTGGATATCACCGTTCCCGCCGCCAAGGAGAGCGCCCGTACCCGAGGATGGCACCGATGCCTCGCCAGAGTTGGCTCCGTGGGCTGTGTCGATCAGGTTCGCATGCCAGAGCGGCGTGCAGGGTGAGGTGTTGTTATCGGCGTCAAATGCATAAAGGCTATCGTTCTGCGTAGCAACAAAAACCACGTTATGCTTTGCTGAATTGACGGTCAAGTTGGGAACCCAGAGAGGCTGAGTGTAGATCGCTTCGTCAACTGAACAGGAGAAGAGTTTGCCGAATGTGGAGGTTGCTACGTTCGAAGGATTAAGGGCGTATTCGCGAGTGTTTGCGCCGTCCCGCGCGAGATCATTGTGATACGTGGTCATCCCAGAAAGATCGGTCACCCCAACTGTGGACGTGGCCACAATCGAATCGTTCGTCATACTGGCGGCGCTGATCGTGTAGACGCCGGCGGTGACGGGCGGCGTATATGTTACGGCCACTCCGGTGAGACTGGAGCCTGAAGTAAATGTCCCGCAGGAGTTGCCGGAGCAACCGGATCCGCTAACCGACCATGTCACCCCATCGCTATCGGTGGTGGTGGGAGTGAGGGACAGCGTCTGTGTGGTGGTCAAGCCTGCATTCCCAGGAGAGACTGATACGGAGATGCCGTTTGTCGAGTAAACAGTCAATGCCAGGGTGACTGACTTGGTTTGGGTCGGCGCACTCGAATCGCTCACCCCGAAGGTGAGAGAAGACGCGTTGGCGGTTCCCGTAGGTGTCCCCGTAATCGCCCCGGTCGAGGGGTTGAGGGATAGACCGGTTGGGAGTGAACCGCTGGTCAACGACCAGATATAAGGAGGCGTGCCGCCTGTCGCGGCGAGGGTTTCTGTATACGAGAGACCGTCTTGCCCATTGGGCAAAGAGGAAGTTGCAATGGCCAGCGGAGCGGAAACCGTGATCGCGAGATTCACAGATTTCGTTTGCGCGGGACTACCCGAGTCGGTAACGGCAAACGTGAGGGCGGAAGCAGTGACGGCTGCGGTCGGCGTGCCTGTGATCGCCCCAGTCGGCGCGTTGAGCGTGAGTCCCGCGGGCAGGGTGCCACTGGTGAGAGACCATGTGTAGGGTGTATTGCCGCCAGTAGCTGCGAGCGTCGCGGAGTAGGCGACCCCAACCTGTCCTGCAGGAAGAGAAGATGTCGTAATCGTCAACGTGGCTGGAGAAGCTGCGGAGATTGTGATACTGAGGCTGATTGATTTCGTTTGCGCGGGACTACCCGAGTCGGTAACGGCGAACGTGAGGGCGGAAGCAGTGACGGCTGCGGTCGGCGTGCCTGTGATCGCCCCAGTCGAGGTGTTGAGCGTGAGTCCCGCGGGCAGGGTGCCACCGGTGAGAGACCATGTGTAGGGTGTATTGCCGCCGGTGGCTGTGAGCGTAGCGGAGTAGGCGATCCCAACCTGCCCTGCGGAAGAGAAGATGTCGTAATCGTCAACGTGGCTGGAGAAGCTGCGGAGATTGTGATACTGAGGCTGATTGATTTCGTTTGCGCGGGACTACCCGAGTCGGTAACGGCGAACGTGAGGGCGGAAGCAGTGACGGCTGCGGTCGGCGTGCCTGTGATCGCCCCAGTCGAGGTGTTGAGCGTCAGTCCCGCGGGCAGGGTGCCACCGGTGAGAGACCATGTGTAGGGTGTATTGCCGCCGGTGGCTGTGAGCGTAGCGGAGTAGGCGATCCCAATCTGTCCTGCCGGAAGAGAAGATGTCGTAATCGTCAACTGACTCCCCGATCCGGAGGGGAGAATCGTCAGGGTGAGATTGCCAGATTGGCTTTGCGTGGGATTTCCCGAATCCGTCACTCTGACTGTAAGCGGAGTCGCAGACACAGAGGTTGTGGGTGTGCCTGTGATGGCACCGGTGCTCGCGTTCAGCGAAAGTCCTGCGGGCAGTGAGCCACTACTCCACGACCACGTATAGGGTGCGGTACCCCCGGTCGCGGTGAGCGTGACGCTATAAGCCGCTCCCACCTGGCCATTCGGCAGCGAGGACGTAGCAAGGATCAGGGTGCCAGGCTTCGAGACAGTACTCGATGCGCCGGAGCAGCCGGCAAGGACGGAGATCGTGCACAGCAGCGCGATGCTGCCTGCAGTTTGAGGACGTCGAGATTGGCGTGGAAGTGCGAAGACAAGAAGAGCTTTGCAGAACCTATCCATGCGGAAACGTGCACCTCTTTTAGTGGAAGTCAATCACTGCGAGAGGACACCAACTGCGAGCGAGCGAATTGACATTGAGTAATTCTCGAATATTTAACGGATTTAAACATCCCATGAATGTAATGTGCTTAAAAGGGAATAGAGCACCCGGGGCGAGTACTAAAGAGCGATTTTAGGCTGAATTCTGGACTATTTGGTAAGTTACTCGCGCACGCTTGCGCCCCCCCCCATTTCTCGAGGCCCGATGGAAGGCCGCAAACCTATCGGGCGATTTCGACGGGTCCGGGTTTCACCGGCTCGAAGGGGCGTCCCGTTTCGTCCATCTTGCCGAAGATCATCTTGCCGCTGGCCGTTTGCAGCACGCTGGTGACCGAGATCTCGACGGGCTTGCCGATCATCTTCCGCGCGTGGTCTACAACAACCATGGTGCCGTCGTCGAGGTAGCCTACGCCCTGGTTGTATTCCTTGCCTTCTTTCAGGATGAGTACAGTCATCCGCTCGCCGGGGAGGACCACTGGCTTGAGCGCGTTGGCAAGGTCGTTGATGTTGAGCACCTCAACGTGGTGCAGGTGGGCCACCTTGTTCAGGTTGAAATCGTTGGTGACGACCTTGGCTTCCCACTTCTTAGCCAGTTCGAGAAGCTTGAGATCGACCTCGCGGATGGTGGGAAAGTCGTCGGAGACGATCTGAACCTGAATAGAGGAGTTGGACTGCATGCGTTGCAGCATGTCCAGGCCGCGTCGGCCGCGCTGGCGCTTGGAACCATCGGTAGAATCTGCGACCACTTGCAATTCGCGAAGAACAAATTCGGGTATGACCATCAGGCCTTCGATAAAACCGGCTTCGGCGATGTCCGCGATGCGGCCGTCGATAATCACGCTGGTGTCGAGCACCTTGGCCGTGCGTCTTGTTGGCCGCTCGCCGCTGAACACGAAGCCAAGGGCCGCGGGATTGAGCAGGTCGCCCTTGCTGGCGCCGACGAGCAGCCCAACATAGGTCATGAGAAGAAGGACGAAGATCTGTAGGACGGCCGAACTGGCGCCGCTGACCGGAGCGGAGCGAAGGACGAGGCAAAACAGAGCCGCGCCGAAGATGCCCAGCACGCTGCCGACAACCGCTCCGATAAGCCGCTTCAGACTGAGCGCGCGTACGCGCAGCTCAAAGACGATAACGGCTCCGGCAGCTGCTGCGCCAGCGAGTGCCGCGAGGGGTCCAGACAGATCGAACGGGTGGAGAACATAGCAGACCCCGGACAACAAGGCCACAAAGAGAAGACGAACAAGAATGAGATCCATAGACCCTGCTTCCCGCGGGTGAGTATGGGATATGAACCCGCTGGGACATTGCATTTGAAGAAACCCAAAGGACCTAAGCCAGTTCCAACCGATCCACGCAAACATGGGAACGGTGACCTTAGAAGAGATTCAAGAGGGCTGTATCGTTTCCCAAATGCCTAGCTGCGGAGTATGCCTGCCCACGTGTCTCCAAGTCAAGAGAGCTGTACCTAAGCGGAGTAAGTGGCGTCGCGAGGCGGGCGGGTCGCGGCGCCCACTCTGACGCCGCGAGTGCGATTACGACGCGACGGCGAGCGCCGCGTTTTGGGAAAGGCGCTGCATTCCCTTACGCGGGCCGCGTTTGCGGGCGCTCATCACTTTGATGCGCTCGAGCAGTTCGACAGGGGTGCAGGTCTTTTTCGCAACCAGAGCATCGGCGCCGTGCAGCTGACCCTCCATTTTTTGCGGATCTCCGAGCAGGACCATAGGCACATGCGCGGCCATCTGTTTGAGGCGGCGAATGAGCTGATCGCCACTCATGTGCGGCATGGAGGCGTCAGTCAACACAAGGTCGACAAGGTTATCGCCGAAAAGGGCGATTGCCTCCGCGCCGTTGTTGGCGGATAAGACGCGATAGCCGTTCGTTGAAAGCATGAACTTGAGCACCGAAAGGTCCTGTTCGTTGTCATCGACACAAAGAATTACTTTCTTGGGACGCATGAGAGAGAGGTCCACTCCTTCACTTCGATAAATTTGTTCGCCCTTTTGAGAACGCGCACCGGCTCGCCCGCGCAAGTGGCAGGTCTGAAACGATGGTTTGCCCGGGACGTAGACGCCAACAGGCTCTGCGCTGCCGAATCTTGGATCATGCGAGTTGCGACACAACAACGCGCTAGCTCCGTCGATCAACTACACGCAACGGAAGCCCATGGGGACAGTCAGATTTGGTCTGAATGACTAGGGCAAGTCCGGCTAAACGCCGGGTGAAAATGTCTCAATGCTTGGCAAGAGTACGAGTGTTCGCGCGCGCAGGGAAGAGAGAAAGACAGGCGAAGATCGAAGTGAAAACCCTCATGAAACAAGTGGAAATTCGATAGGGTAAACACGACAAAACACTTGCGTTGATTACAGTCTGTTGAAAGCGTGTGCATCACGGCAGGAAAAGCCGTCCCTTTGCAACGAGAACAGTGCTGCCGCCAACGCGCACATCGACAACTCTTGCCAAATCCTTATTTGCGCTGAGGTGCAAATCGCTAGGACGATCGATTTCGACACCTTGTCGCAGAAGAATGCGCTGGTCCGGCGGCACTACGCCGTGCGCGACAAGGTAGCTGATTGCGCAGCCTGCGGCGGACCCGGTGGCTGGATCTTCCCCTCCGTAAAACTGCATGCGGGCGCGAAATGCAGGTTCTGTCGTGGCGGTCGGAGCAAGCACATAGAACCAGCGCGCGCTGCGTTCGCGCAGCCACGCTGTTGCCTCCCGTTGTCGTACGTTGAGGCGCGCCAGGGCATCGGCCGATCGCAGCGCGACGATTGCAAAAGGCGTACCGGTTGAGACCACCTGGGGAGGCGAAACAGGATTGATGTCGTCGCTCTCAAGCCCGAGGAGATGCGCAACCGTTACAGGATCCAGTTCGGCGCCGAATTCCGGATCCCGCTGCGTCATCTCTCCGAAGATGCTTTCAGGGCTCCCTGTGTCTTCAAAGCGGACGGGGATCGGGCCCACATTGAGCGCAAGCGTGACTGTGCCGCCGCGGACGGTCTCCGGCGCATCCATTTTGAGCACGCTCGCGGTGCCGAGTGTGGGATGGCCCGCGAAGGGCAATTCCTCCTGTGTGGTGAAAATGCGCACGCGCACGCCGTCCTCTTCTTCGATCGAAGAGGGCCGGCGCTGAATGAAAGATGTTTCGCTCAGGTTGAACTCGCGCGCAATTGCCTGCATCTGTTCGGTGGAGAGATCTGCAGAATCGACGACAACCGCGAGGGGGTTGCCCGTGAACGCTGTGCCGGTGAAGACGTCGACGATGGAGTAGTCAAGCGGCCGATGGGACATAGAGACATTATCCGCGAGGAGTCGAATTGCGGCGTAAGCCTGGCTTGACAGCCACCAGGACTCGCACTAACCTACTCATACTCGGCGGGCAGGTGTCTGCTGCAAAGGAATCAATGGCTCACTTCTTCATTCTCGCAATGTGTCGGTGCTGCTGTCAGGGCAGCGCTGTGCGGGCGTGTTTGCTGGGCTGATCTCCGAAGATAGTCGGAACCCACGACCCACCCGCCCCGGCGAGTGGGTTTTAATTTTTGGGCGGGAGAACCCGCGGCGGGCATTGAGCGTCCTAATGGCTGAGGAGAAAGTTGTGATGAGCGTTGCACAGGAGAGCCAAATCCCCAGGATTCTCGAGGCCGCGCCAGATTTTGAAGCGACATCGACGCAAGGCATAATCCGACTCAGCGATTTCACGTCGAAGGGCAAGTACGTCTTGCTCTTTTCCCATCCTGCCGACTTCACGCCGGTTTGCTCCACGGAATTCGTGGCTTTCGCCCGCGCATGGGAGAGATTCGACGCAATCGACGTTCAGTTGATTGGAGTGTCGATTGATTCCATTTATTCGCATATCGCTTGGCTCCGGGACCTGGAGAGGACCACGGGCACGGAAGTGAAGTTTCCGGTGATTGCCGATCTGGATCAGAAAATCGCCGGGCTGTACGGCCTCGTGCACCCTCAAGCCTCCAACACGTCAACGGTGCGCGCGGTGTTCGCGATTGATCCGAAGCAAACGATCCGCGCAATTATTTACTATCCGCAGCAACTGGGCCGGAATATCGACGAGCTTTTGCGTGTGTTCCAGGGCTTGCAGACAATCGATCGCAACGGGGTGAGTGTGGGAGCCGATTGGCGACCAGGTGAAGAGGTGATTGTGCCCGCGCCGGTAACCGTGTCCGACGCCGCAAAGCGCGTGAACGGGGGCGGGGCAGGGTTGAAGGTTGAAACGTGGTATCTGTCGAAGAAGGAGTTGGCAGCGAAGTAAGGGGGCGACGAACGGAGGTTCGCAATCGGATTTGGCGCAGGTGAGCCGGATCCGCAGATTACTGTTCAGGAATTTAAAGGCACCGGTGGCGAAGTGGCTTAACGCGCAGGTCTGCAAAACCTGTATACGCGGGTTCGATTCCCGCCCGGTGCTCCAAGAATTAGAGACCCCCCTCACGAACCACCTACCACCGATTCGGCACTCATTTCCAGGTCCTCCACTCTGTATCGGGAACCATCCGCTTCCCTGTCGCGTACCTAATGAGAGAGCGGACCGGTTTCTCGGCCCGACACGAGGACAAACTTATGCGAACGATCGTTTCCCTTGCAAGCGTGGCCGCCCTGCTTTTCGCAGCGCTCCCCGGTGCCCAAGCCAAGACTCCGGCGGCCGGCAAAAGCGCCGGAAGTTCCATTGTCATTGTGTTCAAAGACGGTCATCGCCAGTCTTTCAATCTCTCCGACATTGCGCGCGTCGAATTCGCAGGTGCGAGCGAGACTATGGGTTCTGCCTCCAACGAGGGTGCTGCGCGCGGCCGCTACGTCGGCCGATGGGTAGTGGGCGATGGCAACGGCAATACCTTCATCATCAACCTAAAGGATGACGGCAATGCGGAGCGCTCGATCCATGACATTCACGGCACGTGGACCTATGTGAACGGGGAAGCTCGCGTCACATGGGATGACGGTGCGCAGGACGCGATTCGCAAAGAAGGGTCGGGATTTGAGAAATTTGCCTATCGCGCCGGGAAGTCCTTTTCGGACGAGCCCGATAACGTGACCAAGGCGCAGAATACGACACCGAAGCCTATCTAGTGGCGGTTACCTGGCCACGCATCCTCTAAATTTGGCGGCGGGTTGTCCCGACCTGGTGGTAGCGCCCCACGAGTTCGCCGCATCTTGTCTCGCGGTCCGCTGCACGTGATCCTTCGGGAAGGTAAACTAGATACAGGAACCTTCCCGCCTGGACCCACGCCGTGCAGCCGCTACTCTCCAAACTGAATCCTGAACAGCGCGCTGCGGTCGAAACGACCGACGGCCCCTTGCTCATTCTTGCGGGCGCCGGCTCGGGTAAGACGCGCGTCATCACCAGCCGTATCGCATGGCTCATTCAGGAGAAAGGCGTCGCGCCCGACTCCATTCTTGCCGTCACGTTCACCAACAAAGCTGCAGCCGAGATGGGCGAGCGTGTGAACAAGCTGCTGGGTCACGCCTCGTTGGCCAAGCCCCTCATTGCAACGTTTCACTCGCTGTGCGTGCGCCTATTGCGCCGCGATATTGAAGCGTTGCGCGTAGGCAACGACGGTCTCACGCGCTCGTTCGCGATCTACGACGAAAATGACCAGCAGGGCATTGTGAAGCAGATCATGCGCCGCATGGGGCTGGATACTAAACAGTTGACGCCGCGCACTGTGCTTGGCCGTATTTCATGGGCAAAGAATCACATGGTCGATCCGCAGGAGTATTACCTCGGCTCCAAAGATCCGAACAGCGAGCGCATCGCGCATATTTACCAGGGATACAAGGGTGAGCTGAAAAAGAATAATGCGCTCGATTTCGATGACCTGCTGCTCGAAGCCGTGCGCCTGTTAAAGGTCTCGCAGGAAACCCGCGAACGCTATCAGCATCGCTATCGCTACCTGCTTGTCGACGAGTACCAGGACACGAATCGCCCGCAATACGAGCTGATGAAGCTGCTGGCCGGCGAGCGGAAGAACGTGTGCGCGGTCGGCGACGAGGACCAGAGCATCTACTCGTGGCGCGGCGCGGATATTCGCAACATTCTCGAGTTCGAGCAGGATTTTCCCAACGCAAAGATCATTCGTCTCGAACAGAACTACCGCTCGACGCAAGTGATTCTCGAAGCTGCAGGCGCCGTGGTTGCAAACAACCTGCGCCGCAAAGGCAAGAAGCTTTGGACCGACCGCGAGGGCGGTTCGCTCATTGGATACTACGAAGCACCCGATGGCGAGAACGAGGCGCTTTTTATCGCCGATCGCATCCAGGCTTTTCTCCGTTCAAAGGATTCATCGGAAACACAGAGCGGTGGAGTCGCCGTTCTGTACCGCACGAACTCGCAGTCGCGGCTGGTGGAAGAAGCTCTTCGCCGCTACGGCATTGGCTACACGATGGTCGGCGGCTTCAGCTTTTACGAGCGTGCAGAGATCAAGGACCTGCTCGGTTATCTTCGGCTGGTACGCAATCCGCATGACTCGATGGCATTGCAGCGAGTGATCAACACGCCGGCGCGCGGAATTGGCGCCACGACTCTGGCCACGCTGGAGCGTCTGGCATTGGAGACAGGCTCTTCCACATGGGACGCGATCGCTGCGGCTCTCCGCAATCGCCTGATCCCAACCCGCGCCCTGATGGCGCTTGAATCGTTTCGCCAGCTCATCCTGGATGCGCAGGCCATGATGGACCCCGATTTTGCGGGAAAGCTCTCCACCGACATTGCGGCGCCTGCCGATGGCGATGCGGATTTCAACTTCGGTACGTCCGCGCCGACTCAGGCCGAGAATCAGGCCGTCGAAGAACAGCTGGAGATGGCCACTGATTTCCTCTTTGGCGAGAACGGCGCCGGCAGCGGCGATCAGGCCCAGATGCCTCTGCTCGATGCGAGCCACTTCTCGCCCTTCGCCGCCGAGCCCAAGAGGCCGTTTCTCAGGATGCCGAAGCCGGCGAGCGCTTCGGATCGGCCGGAATCCAAACCAGGTTCTGCTTTCGCGGCGACGCCAGAGAAACCCGAAGCAGGCTTCAGAGCGCCGGGAGATGCGGCTACGCTTCCAGAGCTCATCCGCTTCCTGATCGACCGCACAGGCTACATCAAGGCACTTGAAGCAGAGGCTTCGCCCGAAGCTTTCAGCCGGATTGAAAACCTGAAGGAGCTCGCAAACGCCGCGCACGATGCCGAGGAGAGAGGCGAGACGCTCGCCGAGTTCCTCGACCACGCTGCGCTTGCATCGGACACCGACCAGTTCGATCCCGAATCTCGCGTGACGCTCATGTCGCTTCATGCCGCCAAGGGCCTCGAGTTTCCGCTCGTCTTTCTAGCCGGTCTCGAAGAAGGATTGTTTCCTCACTCGCGCACGCTCATGAATCCCGAAGAAGTCGAAGAAGAGCGCCGTCTGTGCTATGTGGGCATGACGCGCGCGATGAATACGCTGATTCTTACGCGGGCCCACTATCGCCGGCGCTACGGCAACGACGCACCCGAAGGAACCGTGCCATCGCGTTTCCTCGAAGAGGTGCCATCCCAGTTGATCGAGAATCTGAGCGGGCGTTCACCAGCCTGGTCAACGCCGGCCTACAGCTACGGTGCGCGCGGATCGGCCCGTGGTGATCGTTCCAATGAATTTGAGAGCCGCCATTACAACTACGAGGATGAGAGTCAGGAAGTACCGCGCTCACCGTCTGCGCAAAACGCGCGTCCCAAGGCAGCAAGCGGACAGGCTCCCGGGTCGATCGACAATATCGCGCGCTTTTTTGGGGGGAAGACGGGTGGCGGCAAGCCCGGTTCGTTTGTCCGGCCACACATGGATCTCCCCGAGCCGGGCGGAGCGAGCGGCCTGAAGAAGGGCCAGCGCGTGCGCCACGCTAAATACGGCGAGGGTACAATCCTGATGCGGGAAGGCGACGGCGAGAATTCGAAGCTAACCGTGATGTTCAGCCGCCACGGCATGAAAAAGCTGGTGGAGAAATTCGCCAACCTCGAAAAGCTTTAGCTTATGCGCGCGCCCTGTTTTCCTGCTCGATCTGAGGCTCGGTTTTCCGCTCGCTCATGGCGAAGACTTTTGAGCCGGTAACACATTTGGCTCCGTGTTTCTCCAACTCCGACAAGAAGCGCGCACGGTCGGGCAACTGCCGGGTGTGAACGATCTTCACGCCGTTCTTTCCTTTGATTCGGACTTCGCCCTTTTTCTCGTTTACCTCGACGCTGGAAATGTCCTTCCATGCGATGCGCTTGCGGTTCCGCAGCCAATATGCCTGTTCAAGTCCGTTTTCGTCCGCAACGATCGACCCGGGAAACGCGGCCAGCATAATCGCTACAAACCCAATGCACGACAAGGGCGAGATGAGATCGGACTGTGCCCGGAGACCATTGAACACGGAGGCAATGGCGGCGTAGCTCAAGAACCCTACGAAAAGGTACACACCGAAATAGCTGCGCCGGTTCGGCAGGAATTCTATCTTTCCGCCATCCGCCTCGGAAGCGGTACGGTTCTCATCTGCACCACTGATAATGAGCGTCGCAAGCACCAGTAACACAAGTGCCGCGAAGACCATCGGGAGGAACATGCCTAACAGATCCATGGGTGCAATCGTACCCCGCAGTCGAGTCCCTTCGGTTTCATAACTGGCGGGCAAGAGGTTACAAAAGTCTGGAATCGGGAGCGTGGTTTTGGGGACCAGAGCCCCCAGAATTGGTTTGGCCCCCCAAGACTCGGGATCCGGCGTCCGAAACTCCGATTTGCCCGAATCCCTGACCGGCTGAGTGAACTGCCTGACCGTATCGCACCAAAGCTTCTAATGCAATGCTCAGCCAGTGTTTGGCGCCCTTAGAATCCTCGTGTTGGAGGGCTCCTGAATGGCAGTTGCGGCTCTGTCCATGGCGCGGCAGGACAGCAATCTTCTTCGACCTATTTTGGTGGGCGGCGCAGTTGCCGGAACCTTCGATCTCACGTCGGCCTTTATTACGTTTGGGTCCGATAGCCCGCGCATGATCGCGGCCGGCCTCATCGGCCTTCAGGCAGTCCGCACCGGCATCTTCCCCTGGATCCTCGGCGTTCTGCTCCACTATTTCATCGCTTTTTCAGCTGCGACCATCTACTGCCTCGCGAGCCGCAAGCTTCCCTTCCTGCGCGACCACTGGCTTGTCTGCGGCATGTTTTACGGCATTGCGATTTTTCTGGTGATGAATCTGGTGGTTCTGCCGCTCTGCGCGTTTCACTATACCGGGCCCTATAAATTGCACGGACTGCTTCAGGGCATTCTCGTGCACATGCTTCTGATTGGATTGCCCATTTCGTTCAGCCTGCGCAGGCTGTCCCGGTAATCAATCTTCCAGGTCGATGACCAGACCTTTCTTTTTCGCCACTTCCCGTGCGTCCTCGCAGACGCGCAGTTGTTTCGCGGGCTCCGCACCATCCAGTACGCGAAACACGCCTTCGGCCAGGGCCCGTAGTTCATCTTCGCCGGGGTATACGCGTACAGGCGCGATCCAGTCGAGATACGCGCGCAGCCGGGCAACGATCCGTTCGGAATGAGCCATGCCTCCCGTGAGCAGTACTGCATCAACCCTGCCTTCGAGCACCGCCGCCATTGCGCCTGCCTCCTTAGCAATCTGGTAGACCATGGCGTCGTGAACCGCCCGAGCTTCGGCGTCACCCGCGTCGATACGGCGCTCCACTTCCCGCAGATCGCGCGTGCCTGAATACGCAAACAGCCCGCCCTCGCCAAAGACCATCCGGTCGAGCTGCTTGGCGTTGTAGGTTCCGCTGCAGCACAGCCGGACTAGCCCCTGTACCGGCAGCCATCCGGTTCGATCAGGACCGAAGGGACCTTCCTCCGGGGTATTGTTATCGATCATGCGCCCGTCGCGGTGTGCCGACACCGTGATGCCGCTGCCCATGTGCACAACGACAAGCCGCAGCGCCGCGTAGGCTCGTCCAGTCTCTGCCGCGAATCGTCGTGCCACAGCCTTGGTATTGAGAGCGTGCCCGATGCAAGACCGTGGCACCAAAGGCAGGCCGGAGACGCGCGCGCAATCCTGCCATTCGTCTACGGTCACCGGATCGACGATGTAGGCGTCGACGCCGGCAATCCTGGCGAACTTAAGGGCCAGCACTGCTCCCAAATTGCAGGCGTGTTCTCCGCGTCGTGCCAGGCGCAGTTCTTCCACCATCGCGCTGTCCACCCGATAGGTTCCGCACTCCATCGGCGGCAGCAGGCCGCCGCGGCCGCCGGTCGCAGCGAATTGTTGCAGGTCGAATCCGGCTTCTTGCAAAGCAGCGGCAAGCGGAGCCGCGCGGTATTCCAGTTGCGCCAGGGCCGACATGCCGCGGAACTTCGCCAGTTCTTCATCGGGATGAGAAATCGTTCCCACCCACGGGGGCCCGCTTCGCGAGAAAACGCCGAATTTTGTCGAGGTCGAGCCGGGATTGATCACCAGAACGTGATCTTGGGACACGTCCGCCACGGGCTTCATTTCGTTCGGCACACACTGCCCCTCAGCCAGAACGAGTGTACGCCGCCTCCGCGCAGGCGCAAGTGCCACGGTCACACCGATTCAGTGGCCGAAGACTTGGTTTTACAGCGGCTGCCCGAGGCGCTTTTCCAGCTGCGCCCGATAGGTTCGGCTGACGCGGGTGCGCGATCCATTCTTGATCACTGCTTCGAATTCACCGTGCGACATGGGCTCCAACTGCACAATGCTCTCGATGTTCACCAGCGCGGAGCGATGCACGCGCACGAAGCGCCGCGGATCGAGACGATCTGCCAGATCGTTGAGCGCGGCACGGTAGAGCAGTTCCTTTCCGGCAACGTGCAGGGTGACGTACACCCCGGCAGCCTCGATCCAATCGATATCGATGGCGCGCACAAAGCGGGTTGTCCCTCCCGACTTCACCACCAGGCGGTCAAGGCGGCGATCGGCTGATGGAGGCGTACTCGCGACCATCTTGAGAATGCGCTGCCCGAACTCGCCGATGCTGCGCTCGCCAAGCCGGGCTTTGGCGCGTGTCATCGTCGCTTCAAAGCGCTCGTCGCTGAAGGGCTTCAGAAGATAGTCGAGGGCATTGGCCTCGAAGGCCCGGATTGCATGCTGATCGTAGGCGGTCACAAAGACGGTCAGCGGCATTTCCGCGGCGCCGATTGCATCAATCACCGCAAGACCATCGAGCTCCGGCATCTGTACGTCGAGAAAAACCAGGTCCGGCCGGCGTCTCTGGATCTCCTCAACAGCGGCTTCTCCGTCTGCGGCTTCGGCAATGCCAGCCACCTGTTCGTCCTTGGCCAGCAGATCGATCAACCGCTGTCGCGCCGGTTGTTCATCGTCGGCTACCAGCACCTGAATGTGTTCAGACCCCATGGGCCTCCTCCCCGGCCAGGCGCAGCGGCAGCGAAATCTCGACCGCAGTCCCACCTTCCGCTCGATCGTGCACCACGAAGCTGCTCGATCCGTTTGGGTGAAGGCCGGCAATCCGTTCGCGCGTGATCGAAAGCCCAAGGCCTGCGGAGTTTTCCAACGACCAGCCCTGCGGCAGCCCGACGCCGTCATCAAGAACCCGGATCTCGAGCCGTCCATCGGAGGGCTGAGCCAGCACCGTGACCGTGCCGCCCGCCGCCCGTCGCGAAACTCCGTGGCGAATCGCATTTTCGACCAGGGGCTGCAGGAACAGAGAGGGCACGGAAGCGAATCGAACCTCGGGCGCGATTTCGAAATGGAACTTCAGCTGGTTGCCGAAGCGGATCCTCTGCAGCGCGACATAGTGATCGAGAAATGCCAGCTCCTCCGAAAGCGGAACTTCCTGCTTGTCCTTGGACTCCAGTGACATCCGCAGCAAATCGCCAAGATGCTCAATCATGCGGCGCGTGAGCTTAGGGTCGCGCTCCACGTGCGACGAGATCGTATTGAGCGCGTTGAAAAGGAAGTGCGGATCGAGCTGCATGCGCAGTGAATTCAGCCGCGCCTCGGCAAAGCTATGCTCCAGGCGCTCGAGCCGCAACTCGCTGCTCATATAGCGTCCGTAGTAGGCATAGGCCTGAATGGCTCCGGCAATGATCCAGTAGACGAGCCAGGACCAGATCTGCCATCCCAGCACGGAAGGGCCCGTGAGCTGCTTGAGGTGCAACGAACTCCACGGTGTCACGCCCAGAGCCGCTCGCAGCGCCGTGAAAAAGTAGAAATAGACCTCAGTGAAGGCGACGCTCAGGGCCAGATGGACCCCCACGCGGCGGCCCAGCTCCTTGCCCGAAAAGGGCAGGCGGCGGTCGATGGCCACGATCAGCGGCGTCAGCGCCCCCCAGGTCCACCACTGCGCCAGGTAAATGCGCAGCTCATTGTGCCAGCCGCTCGTCCAAAGGCTCGGCAGGGCAAAGACGACGCCGACGGCAGTCCACCCCGTTGCGGCCAGCAGGATGCGGATCGCCCGGAAACCGAGAACGCGGTGAAGAAACGACGCGCGCGCCTCTGGTGCGGCCGCTGCCCTGTCGGGCCATTCACCGGTTTGTGCACTGGATGCGACCACGGCTTATCTCGCTGGCTGTCGGATTTCAGATTTGTCCATTGCCGATCTCCCCGATCCGATCTTCCGGGTCCGACCCGATGGACCGAATCCGGGGATCAAAATCTAGATCGCATGGTATCCACAGTAGACCCTGCCCCTTCGCGGGGTCCATTTCCTTGTCGCCACCGGGATTCGCCCATTTCAGAACGGTTTACCGGCTCCCCGAGCGGGTGGGGGACCGGCCTGCGCGAAGAAAGAAAACGAGATCGCGGTCCAATTCGTGCTACACTCAAGCCAATCGTAGGATTCGATATAGAAGTACTTGCCTGTTCCGAGTTACCGCTCTACACGCAAACACTTCCACATTGCGTTCGCGGTAAATTCGCACCAAAGGAACACACACAATGGAAACAGGCACAGTCAAGTGGTTCAATGACGCCAAGGGATTTGGATTTTTGAGCCGTGAAAACGGCGAGGACGTCTTCGTCCATCACACCGCCATTCAGTCGAACGGCTTCCGTTCGCTCCAGGAAGGCCAGCGCGTCCAGTTCAACGTGACCAAGGGCCCCAAGGGCTGGCAGGCTGAGAACGTTCAGGTCGTCTAGGCCTCACGTTTGCATCAAGTAAAAAAGGACGGCAAATCTGCCGTCCTTTTTTACGTCTGTGCCCGTTTCACGTCGGTGTTGATTTTGCCGTTAGTTTGCAGGCAAACAGGCACTGCGCGGGCTGATTTCCCGCTTCGCAGGCTTATGCCGCCGGCTGCAATGTTTTCGATGCCGCCTTGGCGGGGTGGAGCGAATCCTGCTCCGTTTTGTGGGAGCCCAGGTATTCGAGCGCGTCGTTGATGGTGTCTTCAAACCGCCCACCCGTTTTGTGGGTGGCGCGCACGCCCTTCGAAACAAGCTGGCAGACCTCAAAGCGGTTGATGCCCTGCGCCAGTGCGCGGTGAATTTTATCGGAACGCATGTGGAACTCCGTTCGACAGCCAATGTCAGCGGGTTGGCCGTTGACAGGGTTTTGGTGCGTGGGTTCCGGGGCTCGTGGCTAGAGAAGGGATAGTCAAAGCCGAGCAGGCTGGATTCTTCCAGATCGCGTCTAGCTCTATTCTACTCCAGAAAGTGATTCCAGCCGGACCTTCCGAGTCCCAATCGTCTGCGCGTCTTCGTTCTTGAATGCGTATATTTGCGGTGCCGCGCAGAGAGCACAGGCTTTCGGGTGCTTCGAATCCCTGTTACCATAGTCTTCGCATCGCCGATCTTCGGCACAGTGTGCAGCATCCTGTTGAAAGAGGTTTTTTGAGTGGCAGACACAAAGAAAATTGAAGATAAGATCGAGCGCAAGAAGGTCAAGCGCACAGCTCGCAAAAAGGCGGCGCCAAAAGCCAAGCGCACCACACCGCGCGGTTCGAACAAGAAGAAGGTCAAGAAGCTGGTACGCGGCCAGTCGAAGCGCTAACTACGCTTGCGTTCTGAGGTATTCCGGGCCGGTTGAAGAACACGTCGGCCCGGAACTCACGCATCTGGGACTCCCGACCATCGATTCCCGATCATCGCATCTAGGTCACCGTCTCCAAGGCATTGTGCATGAGCCGTCGTCCGCTCCCGCGGGCCCTTTAACGGCTTGGCCCTGTCAGGGCCAGCGCCCTCGCGCGCATCCCGTCCAACGCATCATGTACACTGCGGCTTAAGTTCTTTCTTCCAGCCGGCGGAATTGTTTGTCATTTCAGGCCTCGTTTCAACCCCAAGGAGAACTGCGCTGCCAAGCCAACTGCTTGCCTGCAAATCCATCGATAAGCTGATTCGCGAATCGGAAGAGCCCGAGAACGCGCTCAAGAAATCGCTTGGCCCGTGGTCGCTCACAGCTCTCGGCATTGGCGCTGTGATTGGCTCGGGCATCTTTACGGTGATCGGCACGGCGATGGCCGGTCAAAAGTTCGACACGCCGGAAGTCAGCAACACCCCGCTCATCCACTACCTGCTTACGCATACCGCGATGGCCGGACGCCCCGGCGCCGGACCCGCCTTGGCGCTGTCGCTGGTGCTGGTCGCCGTGGTTTGTGTCTTTACCGGGCTCTGCTATGCAGAGCTCGCGTCGATGATTCCTATTGCCGGGTCGGCCTACACCTACACCTATGCGACGCTTGGCGAACTGGTGGCGTGGATTATCGGCTGGGACCTCATCCTCGAATACGCCTTCTCCAACATGAGCGTCAGCGTCGGATTCGCGGCCCACATCGAGGCGCTCCTCGAGTGGTTCGGCCTGCATCCCGCCCTCAAATGGATTTCGCCGGCCTACCTGCCTACAGGGCTGCAGGATCTTGCGGGCAACGATCTCTATCAACCGGGCTGGCACTTCGGCTTCAATATCCCGGCGTTTTTGATCGTGATGCTTCTTACCGTGATCCTGGTTCGCGGTATCCGTGAGTCGGCGCGCACCAACAACATCCTCGTACTCATCAAAATCGTCGCCATCCTTGCCTTCATCATTGCCGCGGCCAGCTTCATCAAGCCCCGCTACTGGCATCCCTTCATGCCTAACGGCTGGACCGGTATGCTTTCCGGCGGATCGATCATCTTTTTTACCTATATTGGATTCGACTCGGTCTCTACCGCTGCTGAGGAGTGCAAGCAGCCGCAGCGCGATCTACCCTTCGGCATCCTGGCAACGCTTGTGGCCTGCACTCTGCTCTATGGCGGAGTGGCTCTCTGCCTCAGCGGCATCGTGCCCTGGCAATCCATCATGGGCGACGGTGCGCCGGTGGTGAACGCGCTCAAGCGGCTTTCATTGCAGCCGGGAGGCAGCAGTCTGCGCTGGGTTGAGCTGATTGTTCTCATTGGCGCGATGCTCGGCATGATTTCGTCGATTCTCGTGTTTCAGCTGGGCCAGGCGCGCGTCTGGTTTGCCATGTCGCGCGATCGCCTGCTTCCCGATGTCTTCTCGAAAATCCACCCCACGTTTCGCACCCCGGCTATCGCGACGTGGGTCGCTGGCTTCGTAGTTGGAATTCCAGCCGGCCTGCTCGACATCGGCACTGTCTCAAACCTTTCGAACATCGGCACGCTCTTCGCCTTCGTGCTGGTTTCGATCGCCGTCCTCATCCTGCGCTATCGCGAACCGGAACGACCCCGCTCTTTCCGCGCGCCCTTCGGCCCGGTCTTTCCTGTGTTGAGCATCATCTTTTGCATCGTGCTCATGATGGGACTCGAAGTCATGACCTGGACCGCATTCTTCATCTGGTTGGTGACCGGCTTGCTGATCTACTTCTTCTACAGCCGCCATCGGTCGGAATTTGCGCCCGCGCGATAGGGACTACTAGGCCTGAGTCTGCGAGCCGGCAAAGCCATAGGACGCTGTCCAAACCCACCCGTTAGACTTAATGGATGGACGACATTTCCGCGTTCATCCGTCGCCTCCCCAAGGCTGAGCTTCATCTGCACCTCGAGGGCACAGTCACGCCCGCAACCCTGGTCGAGCTCAGCCGGCGCCACGACACCACGCCTATGACGCAGGCAGAAGCCGACGCCCTGTATCAGTTCACTGATTTCACCGGGTTCATCCAGGCCTTCAAGGCTGTCACGCGCCGCCTCATCGGCCCGGAAGACTATGAGCTGGCCGCCTGGCGCATGATCGAGTCGCTTGCGGCTCAAGGCGTTGTCCATGCCGAGGTCTACATTTCGGTGGGGGTTGTCTATCTCTGGCGCAACCACGACCCCGCCTGCTTTGAGCCCATCTTCGAAGGACTGGAGCGCGCGCGTGCACGTGGCGAGCGCGAACTCGGTCTCTCCGTCTATTGGATTTTTGACGCGGTGCGGCATTTTACGGTCGATGAGGCTGAGCGCGTCTTCCGCAAAGCTGCGGAGCTGCGGTCGGCATACCCATCGATCATCGGTATCGGCTTGGGGGGAGATGAGCGTGCCGCTCGGTCCGAACCTTTTCGCAAGCTGTATGCGGAGGCCCGCAGAGCCGGACTGCGCCTCACCAACCATGCCGGAGAAACAACCGGACCTGAAGCGATCTGGGAAGCACTTGCCATCGGAACAGAGCGTGTCGGCCATGCTTTGTCGGCCATCGCCGACCCGGCTCTGATTCAAGAATTAAGGATGCGGAAAACGCCATTGGAACTGAATCCGACCTCGAATGTGCGTACCGGCGTGTGCCCATCTTTCGCGGAACATCCATTGCGGCGCTACTTCGATGCCGGGCTGCTGATTACCCTCAACTCCGACGACCCCGCATTCTTCGGATCCGATGTCGCGAATGAGTATCTGCTCGCCCACATCGAACAGGGATTTTCCGGGGATGAATTGCGCCAGCTTGCAGCGAACTCAATTCAGGCCAGCTTTCTTCCAGATACAGCAAAGGAAAGCTGGCTCTCCCGAATCGAAACGATCCCGTGGAAAAGCCGCCCGATATCAAACTAAAGTTGCATTCTCACTTTTTCTATGTGGGACAAGTCCAACAGGAACTGGGTTATCATCGCATTCAGGAGGCTGTGTCCCATGGCGTCGCAAGCCGATTCGCTCGAAATGTTAGACGAATCTTCCGAGAGCAATGTTCTGCGTGTTCTTGGCTGGTTCTCGGTGGGCATGGCCGTGGCTGCCATCAGCTTCTATGTAGGTCGCGAACTGCGTGATCGTTACAAGTTCAACAAACGCACTCCCTATGACTTTTACTCGAATGCCGGCGAGACCCAGGCTGCTGAGTATGGGATGGGTGTCTAACCCCCTCCGCGTCCCAGGCATTGCCCAAAAGCCCGCCTCGTTGGCGGGCTTTTGACGTACCAGGGAACCTTCCCAAGGCATTTCAAAATCAGATTTCGAATCTGGATACCCTTTCTCTGGCGCGTATCATCCTAATGTCTACTACCGGACATAGCAGACGGCCTTCCCCGACAATCGCCTGCAGAAGAAAACACACTGGTCCGCGGAGGCGCTTCCCTCCAGCAACGAGATGCCAGTCCGATGGCACCCGCTCCAGAGATACTGGGGGGCCCGCGCCATGAACCAGATCTCGAATCCTCTTCCCTTGGATGCCCGGGACGCCCAGGATCTCACGTGGGACGAACTGCGCGAGACTCTGCGGCAAATCCAGTGTCTGGCAGTGGCCGGCCAGTTCGCCGCCACCATCATGCACGAGATCAACAACCCTCTCGAGGCAATTTCGAACCTGAACTATCTTTTGCTTCAGGAGGCGGACAGGGTCGAGTCGGTTCGCCAATACGGCGAGCAGATTGACGAGCAGCTCGCCGTCTTGATCCGCATCGCTCGTCAGACCCTCAGCTTCTATCGCCCGCTCTCCGAGAGGACGCAAATTGTTGCCGCGACGCTGGCAGAGGCAGCGGTGCGTATTCACCGCAAGAACATCGTGGCCAAGCGGATCCGCCTGAACGTGCGCGTGTCAGCGGACCTGGTCATCGAGGCGCACCCGGGAGAGATGCTCCAGGTGTTGTCCAATCTAGTCGGGAACGCCGTGGACGCCCTGCCCATGGAGGGCGCTCTCCATCTTCGTTGCCGCCGATCGCATTGCGCCATCTATTTACTGGTTGCCGATTCAGGGCACGGCATCCCCGCTTCCATCGCGGGAAGAATCTTCGATCCCTTCGTCACCACCAAGTCCGGCAAAGGAACAGGATTGGGACTGGCCATTTCTAAGGCGATCGTCGAGAAGCACGACGGCCGTATTCGAAGCTGGAGCAGCACCCGGCCTGGCCGTAGCGGCACCGCATTCCGGATCTCCCTCCCATTGCCGACTCGCGCGTACTAAAATCCACTATGTTCAATACTGGACATAATTTCCGGGTGCAAAAGCGTAGGGTCGTACCCGGGGATCGACAAGATCCTTTCTAGTCAGAGACGCAATTCTCCTCGCCAGAATCAGGCGGACATCCCTTGCGAACTGATGCAGGTGGCCGCCATGGTGCAGAAGACCTCCAATTTGCTGCTCGATTCTCTTCCGCTTGCCCAGCGCAAAGCCCTCGTGGCGCGCATGGAGACGGTCGAGCTTCCCATCGGAACAGTGCTCTACAGCGTGGGCGAGCAACCTGCTTACGCCCATTTCATGACGTCCGGGATCGCCTCGATCGTAACCTTCATGGCCGATGGCGCCGGCGCGGAAGTAGGCCTCATTGGCAGAGAAGGGCTGGTAGAAGGAATCAATCTACTCGGGTCCGCGGCTCCGCCTACCACCGGATTCATCCAAGTGGAAGGCACAGCTCTCCGCATTCGCTACTCCGAACTTCAAAAACAACTCCAAATGCCAGGGATGCTCTTCCGGCGCATCCTCGAATTCGTGCAGTGCCACGGGTTCATCCTAAGCCAGCTCGCCGCCTGCAACGGCCTGCATGAAGTGGAAGAACGCCTCGCCCGCTGGCTTTTGATGGTTCAGGACCGCGTCCAATCCGATAAGTTTTATCTGACACAGGAGTTCCTCGCGGAGATGCTGGGCATCCGGCGGACAAGCGTCTCAGCGGCAGCCGGAAACCTGCAGAAAAAGGGATTGATCGCCTATAGCCGTGGGCACATCCAGGTGCTCAAGCGCCGGGAACTCGAAGGCGTCGCCTGCGAGTGCTACCCGATTGTCCGCGATCTGGCTTCCCATCTAAATCCCTGACGGCCTTCCTCCCGGCATAAACCAGCGCCGGCTTCCACTCGCTAGTCCATCCCTTTGCCCTGCCCAGCGCATCGTACCTCCGTGGCTTCGGCGACCCTCGCCAATCCCAAAGGAGACTTCATGACTTCTCAGAATAAATGCGCAAACGACGCTTGTTCCTGCGTGCCCCCCGATGGATCGAAGTACTGCAGTGCCCATTGCGAAGGTCTGGCCGGCAAAACAGAAGTGGTGTGCCAATGTGTCCACCCGCACTGCAGTGGTTCCGCTCGCACTTAACAAGCTGGGTGCGACGCCATGCAGGATCGCGGTAAGCTGTTTCATCCCGATCAATATCATTTGAGTGGAATGGCCCACTGCAATTTCAGGCATGGCGTGACGGCTTTTTAAATCTGGGGAGAGGCGCAATATACGCGCGAGGCAGGCGAAATGCGAGGCGAGATAGCGTGCCGGAATCGATCGGAAATGTAGTCCGGAGCGTGAGGGCCCGAGTCAACTCCTGCTTCTTAGAGAGCAATCAAGGGGCGGGGCAGGCGTGTTTTGGAGCGGTCGAGGAAGATCCGCATCCGCAGAGCCTCGGCCCGCTGGACGGCAACCAGGCGTAATTGGCGCCGGATGTGGTCTACGCTTTCAAGGTGCGGAATGATGTCTTCGTCGGCTTGGGCATCCCGTTCAAGCCGGGCAACGCGCTCCTCGATGGTTTGGCGAAACCGCGGACTGATTTCAAAGCCTTCAAGGTCGAGCGAGTTGTTCATCATCTTCACACCTTTGTCTGAGGGACGTGGGAGGATGCTGTCAAAACTGACTCAAGCCTCCCCTGACATCGCCGATACTACCGATAGCGCTATTGCTCGCGCCAGATTACGGGATCGTACTCCCTTCGGTAATCAGGTAACCTAATGTCGCGAAACGAAACAGGGTCGGAGTCGTCCTCCGATCCTGTTTCGTTTACCTGCGCGCAATGCGTTCTACTTCGTGCCAGGGTTACCTGTGGCCGGCGCGACTCCAATCACCATGCGAGTGCCCCCGTCCAGATGGATGTCGTGCTTAGGCCCCAGCAGAATCCCTGACGACTGTGCCATGCGCGGGTCCTGCTGGCCGGGTTCATTGCTCGCCAGCAGCACGCCCGGAATCGACGTCGTTCGGATTGCAATATTGCCGGTGCGCGCAACCACGGTGCCTGCAGGAGGGGCTTGTGGTGCTCCGCCGGCGGCCGGGCCAGAGGTCGAGCCTCCCATTTGCGCCTGCGAGGGGCCCGTTGCCGCTGGACTACCCGACCCGTTCATGCCAGGCGTCGCCGCTCCTCCTGCCGAGGGTCCGGCAGGAGCCGCTGCCATCGCTGCGGGTGCCCCCGCAGGCGCATCGTTGTCTGAGAGCGACAGGGACTGAATCTCAGAATGAATAGCGAGGTTCTGTCCGCCCTTCAATTCAGCTCGATCGAATTCGAGTGCGACCTGGGAATTGTCGCCATTGGCACTGGGCTTCACCGCGGTGACATGCCCAATGAGCTTCGATCCCTTGGGAATCTCAGTGCCGTCCACCGTCTTCGCGCTTGAGCGCGTTTTGACAACAACGCTGTCGCCGGTTTTTGCCGTCTTTGTATCAAGTTTGTCGACAAGCTCCCCGTTCACTGGGCTCATCTCCGCCGAAGCTGCTGCCGCAGTTGCACCGGCAGGGCTGTTCGGCGACGCAGCTTGTGAGGGTTGCGCTTGCTCGGGCGAAGCAGGTGCTGTTTGCGTCGGTTCAGGGGGGGCTGCCTGAGTCGGTGCGGATCCCGTTTGGGGGGAGCCGGCCTGAGCCAGGAGCGGAAGGCTCGCCAATGCAAAAGCCGCTGTCGCGAGCGCTTGAGATGTCTTCATAAGAATTCCTCCGTCGGTTGGATAGATGCCGCCGCACGCTCATGCGCAAGCTGAGGGGCACCAAACACGAGACCACCTGTTCGCAAGCGGCGTGCCAAACCGCTGCACCAGGACGGGGATTTGAAGAATCTGAAGCAAGCCGGATTGATCGCGCTGCATTTGGTATTCGCCCGGCGAGTGCTTCTGGGATTTCCTTCAAGAGCCGTGTATTTTATCGATGGCAAACTTTACCGGCCCATGCATGATAGGCCATTTCTACTGTCTCTGTGAGGGTTGCGGCGAAGGTAAATCTTGGGCATTTCCGTGGGGAGGGAAATTAAAAATATGAGGGTATGTATATAAGTGTAAGTAGAACCCCGAAAATGCCCAAGCGTTTGCGCTCGTCCGAGCGATTCCTATTTCATCGCGCGATGCGCGATAGCGGATGCGTTGAAATGCCGAGAAGAAGCGGTGTTCCAGTGTTGAGGTGGTAAGGGTGCAGCGAAGTGGGCATGCCGGTGGCGTCGAGGTTCGTTGTTAGGGTTGCGGCGGCGGAATGAAAGCGAATTGTTCGCCCTCCGGTCAAGTCTGCTCGATCGAAGACGAGACGGAGATTCGAAACAGGCTGTTCTGTGTCCTGACGAAGCACCTGAGTCAAATGGCCCGTGACACGCGAGCCGGCGGGAATGATGGTTCCATCCCCCGCTTCGAATGTGTCCCACGTCTCCAATAGAACAGCGGCTCCTTCGTCGACCTTCCGTGCGTCAAGATTGCTGATAAGCCGCGCATGGACTGCGTGGATCGTGGTTGGGCCCGTCGAATCGAGATGCGCGAGATTCTCTTCCGCGGCAGTCTCCGTCTGCCGCCACACGAAGGGAAGACTTGATAAGGTGACCATCACCACGGCGACCAGCAAAGCAAACTTCACGGCGGAAGGTCCTTTAAGAAACTGACAACATAGTGTATGAGTGCGCCGTGATCGTCGTGAGCGCAAACTGGCCCGATGGAGATGCTTGCTGAGAAGCAAGTGTCATGCCAATCAGCGCCGGGAATCCCCAGCGAAATCGGTGCCTGTCCCTCTTCCTGAAATATGCGAGGGAAGCGGCTGATTTCAAACGCGTGACCTCGAGGGTGCAGGTGCAAGAAAATTCGGGCCTGTATCCCAGAATTGCCGACGCTTGCAACTCCCGCAGGAGCTTTCAGTTATCGAGGTGTGTAGATTTTGGCAGGGACCGCGTAAGAATGCCGCGTAAGAATTGCGCATGAAGCGCATTCGGGCCAATCTGCGATGTGGTTAGTTCGCGGATGAAGGTGCGAAGTAGCCTTTGCGCACATGGACCTTCATGTCGTCGCCCTTGCACTCCACGGCCACGTGGCGAAAGGTCCCATCCTGTTTTGCGTTGGTGGGGGTGTAGCTGGCGATGTACTGCGTTCTAAGCTCTTCCTGAATCTGCTGGAAGGCCGCCTCGAGCTTGTTGCCATTGTTGCCCACGTTGATGAGGCGGCCACCGGTTTCCTCGGCCAGGCGCTTGGCAGCGGAGTAGCCGAAATAGCCAAAATCGCCATAGAAACCCGTATCGGCAATCAGGATCACATAAACGATGATGTTGTTCTTCTCCGCGGCAGCAATGGCATCACTGATTTTGTGCTGGCTGCCCTGGTCGTCGCCGTCAGTGAGAATGATCATCGCCTTGCGGCCTGATTCCTGATTCAATTTCTGATTTGCGACCATATAGACGGAGTCGTAGAGCAGCGTGCCCTTCGGTGTGCCGTGCACAGGCACAGGGCCGCCGCCGAGCCCGGGAACGCCGCCCGCTCCATTGCCGCCGGCTGTGTTGATCTCCGCCTTATCCATGGCGCGCGCCAGCTCGCGGGGGCTGCTGGTGTAGTCCTGCAGCAGATCGATATTCACATCAAATGAAACCAGAAAGGCTTCGTCCTTCGCCCGAAGAACCTGGTTGAGAAACCGGCTGCCGGCCTGCTGCTCAAGAGGAAGTACGTTCTGCTGGCTGCCTGAGGTGTCCAACAGAATGCCGAGAGTGAGCGGCTGGTTGGTTTCAGCCACGAAGTGCTTAAGAGTCTGCGGCACTTTGTCTTCAGTGACCGAGCAATCGTTCTGCGTCAGGTGCGGAACCAGGTTGCCATTCTTGTCCTTGACGGTGAAAAAGAGATCGACGAGGTTGACCTCAATCTTGAAGGTGGCAACCGACTGGTCCTCTGGCGGTGCGGCGGGAGCGTTGCTCACAGGGGGCGCATCGGGTGACGGCGCAAGCTGACCCCACCCCGCAGCCGGAAACGCTGCGAGCGAGAACAATAGCAAATTTGCAAGACCGGGACACCGCATCTGATCAGATAGACGGAAGAGCGTCTACGAAGAGAGCATATCTCATGGTTGTTCAAGCTGGTGGAGCAACCACCCGGGCTCTGGCGCGTCTGATACTCTGTCGAGGGCAGATTGAGACGCTTCGGCGGCCGTAAATCGCTGCCATGGAGCCTTTCTCAGGGTTCTCGGCAACAGGCATTGGATGCCTGGATTCTTAGGTTTCAGTCCGTTCTGCTGTGTTTCTCCGGTCGTTGAAGCGCGGCCGCGGTTTTTGGGAGGAAGTCGACCTGTGAAGCTTGGTCTCAAGAGTACGGCGCTGGGCGTGGTTTTCAGTGCAAGCACGGTTTTGAGCTCAGGTCTCCTGGCCCAGCAGCAGCCGGTGCCCGACGCACCAGCACCTCAAAAATCGGCGCCCCTGAGCGATGTCGCAGGACCCATCACGCCGGGTCTTGGCGCAGGAACCGAGCAGCCGAGCACGTCAAACTCTTCTTCTGCGCAGCAACCGACTGCCGCGACACGGCCAAGTCAGCCGAGCCAGCCGATCCAGAGCACTCCGCCTGAGATGCCGTCGCCGCAGGAACTGGGGACCGTCCTTCGCTTGAACGTGACCTACGTCGAGGTTCCGGTCACGGTGAAGGACAGCAAAGGAAACCTGGTGGCAGGCCTCACCTGGCGTGATTTCAGGGTCTTTGAGAATGGTGTTTATCAACCGCTAAAGGAATTCTTCGTCGATCCATTTCCGCTATCGATCGCCTTCGTGATTGACCAGAGTGTGACCGCGGACGTGATGGCGCGGGTGAACGATTCTTTGGGAGCGATACAAGGGGCGTTGACTCCGTATGACGAACTCGCTATCTTCTCCTACGCGAACGGGGCACAGGAGAGGACAGGCTTCACCGGTGCCCAGAGCGCGCGTGTTCCGGCGGTCCTTGCGCTCACCAAGGCGACCGGTACCGAGGAGCTGATTCCGTTCAACAGCGGTCCAATGGCGGGCTGCAATGTGCATGTGAACGGGAACTGCGCCGATCCGAACCTGCAGCCGGGGCGCTCGGCCGGGGGCGGATCCTTCATCACCATTCCCAAAGAGATTCACACCCTCAACGATGCGATTCTCGCGGCCGCCAAGGAGCTTTCAACCCGGCCCAAGGGACGCCGCCGCATCATCTACGTCATCTCCGACGGCAAAGAAGCGGGCAGCAAAGCCAGCTACCGCGATGTGTTGCGCTACCTGCAAACCAACAACATCGCCGTTTGGGGCACCCTCGTCGGGGATTCAGCGCGTTGGGGAGAGGGCTATTTGAGCCGTTTCCACTTGCCCTTCCAGATGTACGACAACCTGTTGACGAAGTACATCTACGCCACCGGCGGCGAGCCGGATTCCGAACGCGGCCTGAACGGAATTGAGAAGAGCTACGCCAAGATCGCGGAAGAGGCGCGCAACCAGTACACACTGGTCTACTCCACGCATGAGTCGGTTTACGACAGCAAGTTCCGCAAGATTGAAGTGCGCGTCGAGCGGCCTGGACTTGAGGTCACTTCCAAGAACGGCTACTACCCGTCTGCGGCCGACTTGCGCTAGCCGTCGCGAAAAACATCTGGAGACACGAAAGGCCTGGGCTGCGAACCCAGGCCTTCTAGTTGCAGAGAAACGGCTACAGAGAGATCCTAGCGCCCCGCCTACCGGTCCCGAGGCTGGTTCTGGTCGAGCCTGCCCACAATTCTGAACGGGCTCTTAAGCCTACTTCTGGTCGGCAGGGGTGGAGTTCGGGGGCGGCGGCGGCGTGTTCTGCGCGGTCGTGGTTGGCGCCGACGGCTCGCTGATGCCCTTTAAGCCCTCTTTAAACCCTTTTAATCCTTCACCCAGCCCTTTGCCCAATTCCGGCAACCGCTTGGCGCCGAAGAGCAGAAAAGCCACCACAGCAAGCACGATCAGGTGCCATGGTTGCAATAGATCGCCCATGTTGAATCCTCCACGCGCCCCAAATTGCTGGCGCACTCGTCATCGCATATTGTCGCACAATGCATGGCCTGCGCGCGGCAGAGCCCACCACTCCACGAACGGAAGTTCCGTTGAAATGGATTGAGAGCGACGGCCTAATTCACACGCGCCGGGTCGCCCAGCCGTTCAGTGACCATGGCAAAAAAACTGCCCAAGTCTTCTTCTTCGCCCATCGTGAGCCGGCGATAGACCTTGATAAGGGGGAAGAGCCTCGAGCCGCGCACCTCGATCGCAGGAACGGCCACCGCACCTCCCGGATAAGGGGTCATCTCCCATGCACCGTTGTAGCGGCGCCGCAGCACCTCGCCCAGGTAGCTTCCCCATAGGCGCACTTCAAAATCGAGATCCAATTCCGGCGCATCGCACACGAGCGTCAGAATCTCATCGAGATGCTCGATCGACGCTGCGCTGAAGTCGAGCGGCCTGGTGAAGCCTTCCCGTCCCAGTTCGACGGCCGCCTCTGCGTAGCCCTCCATCATCGCCCCTAGATCGGGAAAGGGATGCGATTCGAGCCGATTGCGCAACTCGTTCATCTCATCCTTAAGGGTACTCCGGTGCGCATCAGTTGTCTCGGCTGTACGGGCTGGCCGGCATTACATTTGTGGCACACTGGAAGAACGGATGTGGGAGGTTGGTGAACACAATGAAATCCGTGAAATGGGCTGTAGCTGCGGTTGCTTTTTTGCTATCAATGGCTACCGCGAACTCGGCGACCCGAGAGATTTATCCCGATCCCGCGCAGGCGCGCTCCGATTTGGCCGCGGCGCTCAAGACCGCGGCGGTGACACACAAACGCGTGCTCATCGATTTCGGCGGGAATTGGTGTGGGGATTGTCAGGTGCTCGACATCTATTTTCATAATCCGCAAAACCGCCCGATTCTCGATGCCAATTTCGTCCTCGTCCACGTAAATATTGGGCACATGGACGAGAATGTCGACATCGCGCGTAAGTATAAGGTGCCCCTGGAAAAAGGCGTGCCCGCGCTGGCGGTGCTCAATGAGAAGGGCGGCCTTCTTTTCAGCCAGCAAACGGGGCAATTCGAAGCGATGCGCCGGATGGAATCTTCCTCGGTGACCCAATTTCTAGTGCAGTGGAAGCCGGTTCGCCCGGGCTGCTCGGCAGTCATGGTGACTTGTTGAGCGATCGCGGCCTGCCCGGAGAATCTCGTTGAAATTCGATATGGAAAAGGCCTCGCACGGCGAGGTCTACAAGCTGCTGATTGGCCTGATTGCACCCCGGCCCATTGCGCTCATCACAAGCATGGATGAGCAAGGAAGGTTGAATGCCGCGCCCTTCAGCGCGTTCAACTATCTTGGGACCGATCCGCCGATTGTGGCCGTTGGCGTGGCCAATCGCGTCGATGAGGCCTTCAAGCCCAAAGACACAGCGCGCAATATTCGCCGCACAGGTGAGTTTGTGGTCAACGTAGTCACCGAAGATATCGCGGAAAAGATGAACATCTGCGCAATCGATTTCCCAGAAGGCATAAACGAGCTAGATATGGCCGGATTTACGACGACACCGTCGCAGATTGTCCGCGTGCCGCGCATTGCTGAGGCCCATGCTGCGCTCGAATGCCGCGAGCACACAACGATCGAAATCGGCCGGTCGCGCATCATCCTGGGGCGTGTTGTTGCCATCTATGTGGACGACGCCTACGTCGACTCCTCTGGTCCCTACATCAAGGCCGAGGAACTGCACGCAGTGGGCCGCATGAACGGCCTCGGCAATTACGTGCGTACGCGCGACGCGTTTCTGAAAATACCGCGGCAGTCGTATCAGGATTGGAAGAAACAGCAGGGTTAGAGCCGCTACTGGCTCAGCGGCGCCAGGTGCTTGGTACGCGAGTAAGTGTACTGGACGCGGTGAATCACGGTGATCGTGGAGAGCACGGCCAGTATCCATAGCACCGGCGCCATCACGCGCCAGTGATTGAAGAGGGCGCCCAGAATGACCAGAACGATACGCTCCGGACGTTCCATGAATCCCACTTTGCAGCTGCCGATCAGGGCCTCGGCGCGCGCGCGTGTGTAGCTCACCATCAATGACGTGACCATCACAAAAGCCACCAGCACAACATATCTGAATCGATTGATGCGGCCGTAGTAGACCAGCAAGCCGAAGAACAACACCACGTCGGAATAGCGGTCGATCACCGAATCAAAGAAGGCGCCGAAGACTGTGACCTGGTTATTGCGGCGTGCGACGCGGCCATCCACCATGTCGAAGATGCCGGCGCCGATAATCACCAGGCCCGCATAGAGAAACATGCGACCGGCGTTTGCGGCATTGGCATGCCCAAAGAAAAACGCAGCCACAATGTTGATGACGAGCCCAATGAAGGTGAGAACGTTGGGTGAGATGCGGGTAAGAGCCAGACCGTGCACGATGCGGTCTAAGAGCCAGCCGCAGCCGCGGCCGAAAGCACTGGTCCAGGTCATTCCAAATCTTCCTAGCTACTGCGTCGCGCCGTTTTCGGCGTCGTCTTCGTCACTCGCGTCCGCTTCGTCGTGGATCGTGGTCAGTTTAAGGATTTCCAGCTCGCGTTTACCGTTCGGCGTGACGATGGTGGCCACTTCGCCCACCTGCTTGCCGACAAGCCCGCGCCCGATAGGGGACGTGGTGGAAATGAGGCCCTTGGAAACGTCGGATTCTTCGCTGGTCACGAGACGATACACAATCTCTTCGTCCTTGGTTGAGTCGTACACGACCACAGTCGATCCGAAACCGGCTTTGTCGTGCGGGATATTGGCCAAATTCACGAGCGATAGCTCGGCCATCCGCTTTTTCAACTGGCCCAGCCGCGCGTTCACAAACTCCTGGCGCTGCTTTGCCATGTGATATTCGGCGTTTTCAGACAAATCACCCAAGGCTACCGCCTTCTTGATTTCGATGGGCAGCTCGTGAGCAAGTTCGTGCTCAAGGGCATGAATCTCCTTGAGCAGCTGTTTCTTAATGTGATCGGGCATCCGGTTTCCGTGGCGGGGAGTTTTGACTCAAACCGCGAGGGATTAGCGCTAGAAAGATCATTATACGGGAAAAGACAAGGAGATTTCGGGGCACAGAGCCGGGATTAAGGAGTCAGAGCGCGGGTTTGAGCCTCCGGAAGAGTCAATTCTGCTGTCACTTGCCCTTGTGGGGCACGTTCGTTCCCCTCTCCTCATCCTTCATTCTCCTCATGCGGCGTTCCTGTCGCGTGCTCCTTGATTCGGATGCTTCCGTTTCGATCCGAGCTTTCCGCATCCAGAAAGGATTGCAGGATAAGTGTGGCGGCCACCTGGTCTACCACGCGGCCGTGCTCCTGGCGCGGATGACCGGCTTCATAGAGGATCCGGTGGGCCTCCTGTGTAGTCAGGCGCTCGTCCCACATGTAAACGGGCAGGCCGGTGAGATCTCCCAGTCCGGCAGCGAACGCCTGCGTCTTGGCAGCGCGTGGGCTCTGCTCTCCCGAGAGATGCAATGGATTTCCAACGACAATACCCGCAACGCCGAACCGGCGCGCAAGACGGGCGAGGGAGCGCAGATCCTCGCGCGGACTCCGCCTGCGATCCAGCGTCAGAACGGGTTGCGCGGTCAGGCCCAACTCGTCGGACACAGCGACGCCGATGCGCTTCGATCCGACATCGAGGGCAAGATAGCGGGCCGGACGCTCCTCACCCGGTTGACCGGACCTTAAGCTAGTCATTAACTTCCCCCGATTCCAGCTTATAGCTGAGGGATGCGCTGCCGGTCGACAGGGTCCTATTCCAGATACAATGACAGAAAGCAGAGAATCCGCAAGCCGGTAAATCGCGTCTTAGTCAAAGAAGGTTTTTTCAAATAGCTCATGGCACGCCCAGCGCGAAAAGCCAGAAAAAAACGAAGCGCGGGGGCAGTGGGGTTTCTGCTGTTTGCGTTCATGCTGCTTTTGGCTCTCACGGCAGGGGCTGCGTGGCTAGTTCTGATGCCATTTGGGCCCTCGACCGAAACGTTTGTCGATGTAGCGCCCGGAAGCTCCGGGATTAGGATAGGTCGGCAACTGGAGGCTTCTGGAATTGTGCGCAACCGATATGGGTTCGACCTGGTGCGCACCTGGAAACGCGGCACATTGCGGGCGGGGGAGTATCGATTCGATCATCCCGCATCGGCGATTGAAGTCTATACACGCATCGCGCGTGGGGATGTGTACACAAAGGCTGTAACGATTCCTGAGGGCGCAAGCATCTTTGATATTGCGGCCCGCCTTGAAGCCAACGGCCTGGGGGCACGACAAGGTTTTTTAAAAGCGGCGCGAAGAGTGGCACTGGTGGCAGATCTGGATCCGCAGGCGACGAGTCTGGAAGGGTATCTGTTTCCAGACACGTATCACTTTTCACCGAAGGCTACGCCGGACCAGATGGCAGCAGCAATGGTGAAACGATTCCGGCAGGCAGCGGAGCAGGTGGGATTGACAGGAAACGTGCACACAGTGGTGACGATTGCTTCCTTGGTAGAGCGGGAGACGGCCGTAGACGCAGAGCGTCCTCTCGTTGCAAGCGTATTTGAGAACCGGTTGGCGCGCAATATGCCCTTGATGACAGATCCTTCGGTGATCTACGGATTGCAGCTTGAGAAGGAGTGGCGCGGAACGATCTACGCGAGCGATCTTAAACGAGATACGCCGTACAACACCTATCTGCACGCAGGTCTGCCGCCGGGCCCGGTGGCAAACCCGGGCATTCCGTCGCTCCGCGCGGCAATGCAGCCGGCACAAACCGGGTACCTCTACTTTGTTGCATCCAATAACAATCCGCAGGGTAAGTCGATGTTTGCCGCCACGCTTGAAGAGCATAATCGCAACGTTGCCGGATATCGCCAAGCAATGAAAAAGGCAGGTGGCCGTTGAGCTTGCCTTCTCGCCCCGCCACCTGTCTTGCTTCTTTGCCTTTGCTCCTGCTTGCCGGATGTTCTCTCTTCCCCACGACACGCAAGTTGCCAGTGCCGAAGGCGCCTGCCGTCACCCAATCGGTCACCCCCGCGGATTTGGTAGCAGACCTCAATCAGCGTTGGGATGCGGTGCAGTCCCTTACGGCGACGGTCGAGATCCAGGCGACTCAGCTGAAGAACAAAGAGGGCGTGGAAAAGGACTTTCCCAGCGCCCGGGGGTTCATCGTGATGCGCAAGCCAAAGATGCTGCGCGTTCTCGGGACCTACTTCGGCGTCAAGATATTCGACATGGCAAGCGATGGAAAGACCTTTACGCTGGTCATTCCTCCGAAAGACATCGCCTTCGAGGGGTCGAACGACGCCAAGGGGAAATCGCCCAATCCGATGTACAACCTGCGGCCTGACTTCTTTTTCGACGCAATGCTCGTACACGGGTTGCCCCCCGACGACTTCTATTCAGTCACTGCCGATACTGAGACGATCGAAGACCCTGCTAAGAAGCATCTCTACATAACCCCCGAATACGTGCTGAGTATTACGCGCCACAATTCCGGCTCGCACAGCGATACGCCGGTCCGCGTGGTGACCTTCCATCGCGACGACCTGCTGCCGTACCAGCAGGACCTCTACGACGATAAGGGGAATCTGGAGACCGTGGTCTTGTATTCGAAGTACGCTGACTTTGGCAGCGGCAGGTATCCATCGGTGGTCACAATCAAGCGGCCGATCGAGGGAATTCAACTCGTGTTGAATGTCGCACAAGTAATCGAAAATCCGAAGCTTACCGACGACCAATTCCAGGTTAAGATGCCCGACGGGGTAAAAATCCAGCACCTCGAGTAGCGGGTTTCTTCGGCCTCAAGTGGCGCGGCCGGTCGCGTTCAGCTCCTTGTGAAAGCCCAGATCCTCGCCTCGCAGCATCTTGTGGATGTAGAGAACCTGCCCGTAGTGCAGGCCGAAGTGCTCCACCACCTGGAACACCGCATCCAGACCCGTCACCGTGCATCCCTGAATGTGATAGGTCGCTGCGAGTTCCTCGCGCGTGAGCCGTGCGAGCACCTTCGCTGCTTCCTGCATCGTCGCGTCGAGTCGATTCAGCAGTTCGTCGCCTGCAATCTGCGCAGTCTCGTTAAACTCCGCGGGACGATTGCGCTTGTCGTCGAGACGATTGAAGGACGCGACCATCCACTGCGTCACATTGCCGTTGAGATGCAAAAGCAAATTGCCGACACTGTTGCACGCATCGTTAGGGCGCCACCAGATCTGCTCATCCGTGAGCGACGCAACGCAACTACGCATGCGCGGCCAATATTGATCGAGCAACTTCTTGCGCGAAAACTCCAGGAACAATACCGACAATCCCTCATCAGAGGTCGTCATGGTTCGGATACCCTCTTGGCCAGCATTCTACGATATTCCCAAAATGCCGCCGTGCATACCAAGACCCGGGGGATGCCGGAGGGGCTGGATGGTTCCAGCGCGAAGGCATACTCAAGAGCTTGCCGCGCTTCGCAGGGAAACGCGTGTCGTAGTCGTCGGACAGCCGGTCGTCCGCGGCCGGCATGACATACAGCGGCGATGCACCGGATCTGCGAGGCGCATCCACTTCATTGACGCGAATCGGATTGGGGAAAGGCCGAGTGAATCCCATGATGTTTTATCTGAATGCAAGTCATGGGCCAAAGTCAGTTGCGCGAAAAAAGCCAAAGACACAGAGCGGAGTTCATTCCACTCTGTGTAAAAACTTCGGCTCGAATGAAAAATCCACTCGGGCAATCAGGAGGCACGGACGGAATTCATTGCATGGATTGTGGTGTGTCTCCGTGCATCAACATGCGATAACGGCGCGCATACTCCGCTTTGTAAGCATCCACTGCCGCCTGATAACTGAGGTGTTGCGCATCGGACTTCACCGTCCACTGCAGGCGAATTTCTTTCGCGGTCGGCGAGACCACCAATTTTCCATCTGCAGCATCAATGTGCTTTCCATCCACGGTTGCGTTCTTCAATTCCACGAACCAAGGAATATGAAGGACGATCTGCTGCGGAGCGCGCGTGAATACAGTCCTCAAGTGCAGCAACGCCTCCTCGTCTGAGGGCTGTTCTAACGTGAACGCAACCGAACCGAAGTACGTGGGAGCCTGCGTGACCGCAATCGTTTTGCCTTTCCCGATCCACTCTGGCGAAACGACACTGAGCAGATGCAACCGATCGCAGTCTTCGCGCAGGAGCATCGTCCGCAGCAGCGTGCGATACTCGGCGGCGAACCAGCCATGCGGCGCAAGATTGTCCTGGAAATTGCGGTCGCCCCACGGCAGGATTGCAAACTCGAAGCCTGCATGCGTTGAGCTGGTGTGCAGCAGCAATGCATACAGCTCCTTTACCGCCTGCTGCTCATCTTCGGCCCCGCCGCGAATCGTCTCGGTCATTGTGTTTTTGATCGTCAGGTAGTGATGCAGAAACTCGCCATCGGCATACGTCATGATGCCTTCGGCATACTTTGCCTGTGTGGCCTTCAGCGTGGCCGTAACGCGTGGATCGTGCGCATCAAGCGTGGGTTCGGGAACGACGGCGAGAAGGTTGCCCCAGTCGTAGCCGCCTTTCTGGCCGTCAAGCGCTGGAGGGATGTAACCGCCATGCGCTGCAGCCTGAGCATCCAGGACCTTGAAAAACGCTGCGCAATAATCTTGGTATTCTGCCTGCCACGCAGTAGCCAGATCGGCATGACCCGTCTCCTCTGCCATTTGAATGGCAACCTTCAATCCTGAAAGCGCGAGGAAGTTATAACCGGTGAGATGACCCGGTACAAATTCGTTGTCGCGCACATCGCTTGCAGGCATGATGTGCAGGGGATCAGCGGCACGAGCCTGTTTGAGCCATGCCACGGCGCGCTCGATCTGAGGAATGGCCCATTCGGCAAACGCCTTGTCGTGGGTGATGCGGTAGTGCTGCGCATAGCCCCACACAGCTTCGCCCCAGCCATCGTACTGCTGCTCTTGCGAAAGAAAATTTCCATCTGGCTTTTGTGACTGGGCAAAAAACTCAAGCACCTGTTTGGCAATGACGGGATATCCCGTCACATCATAGCTATGCACGATATCGGCGCCGTCGCGGAGATAGAACGAGTGGTAATGCAGCTTGTTCACCGTCTGAATGTAATCGGAGCCGATGTGATCGAGTGCGATGAGGTCGTAGATAAGGCTCGTGTCGAATGTGTCGGTTGCCTTAGCCTCAGGCAGCTTGATCTGCATACCCTGGGCGAGAATTGCGTTCCAGAATCCCTTGACCTGGGCCTCGGCCTGCTCGAAGGGGAGGGCATCGATCGCAGCAATCGTGCGGGCTTCGCTTGTCGGAACAACCGGCATCTTGAAGTCAAGCGTTTCCTCCGAGCCTGGCGTCAATAGGCGAGAGTACGTGACGATTCCAACCGGAACCGTGCGATCGACGGCGAGCCTCTTCGCCTGGGTGATGTCCTGCGGATAGTTGTAGCGGCCATGCATCGTGTAGCCGCGCGCCGCATATCCCGCGGGAAAGAGGTAAAGCAAACGATTGTCCCGCAGGAGTTGATTCGGCGTGAACGAGTAAGCCCACTGAGGGTTGAATGGTTCGCCAAGCTGGCGATAGTCTCCCGGGAATCTACCTGTTACCGGACGATCGAAGCGGTTGTCGCCGTGCAGTGGGGAACCTGTGTTGTTCGGCGCGTCGTAGCGCATGCCGGTAGCGAGAATGGCGCGCGTGGTTTGGCTTCCTTCATTCTTGATTGTGATGCGAATGAAATCTACGAGCGTTCCCTCCGGTTTTCCATCGAGAGTTGCTGCAAACATCGTGAAGCGATAGATGATGCCGTCGCGTTCAAATTGATAATGCACGATCGGAAGATGGCCGTCTTCAAGCGTGCGGATGCGAACACTGATCGGCTTGAGGGCAGGACCAGCGAAAAACATCAGCTCGCCGAATCCGGTCCGCAGATAGCCTTCGGGCGTGATCTCGGTGGCGGCTTCGGCGTCCATCATGCCAATCTCATCGGTCGGCGCGGAAAAGTAAGAGAACGGTTCGCCTGCCTTGTCTATCGAGGGCGAAACCATTTGGGCGTTGACGCGGCAAGCAAACAAGGCAGCTGGAAGAAGCGCAGCGGCCAAAATCGAAGCAGACTTCCCTGAGATTTTCATGGCAGGAAAAGCGTAACGCATCCAGGTCGAAGCCGTAAGTGCGAAGATCGTCATCGTCATTCCGCGAGACGCCAACGGGACCCGGCAGAAGGTCTTAGAGATTCGATGCTTCGCCCGTGGGCTAAGCGTTTACGGCACCAGGATGATTGCGGCGCCGCAGTAAGGCCCCTGATGCAGTTGAGGAGCGGGCTGTCCACCAGGAGGCGGAGACTTCGGCGGCAGAGGGTAGTCCAATGCGAGATCGAGTCCGGCAAGGTTGGCCATTGCGAAAGTCGCGTCTCGCTCGTGCTGCAATGTGGGGATGTAGGGAATCTCGTCTTCGAATATGAGCGTTCCGCTGCCACTCCACGGGGTAGGAAGGAGTGTCTGGACATTGCCCGGTGCCCCAAGCAATGAGACCGAGGTCACGCCGCTAAAACTGAGCGTCTGCATCGAGGAGACCTGTGCGATGGGTGCATCCTTGCCCCTGAAGCAGGGAACTACATTTCCGAAGGAATCAGTGGTTTTCGGGGTGACCGTGTCGCTCGAGATCCAGCCATCGGGCCCAATCGCAATGGAAGCCAGCATGTCCCAGTTCGAGGCGATGGATCGGGGCTGGCTCACGCAGTGATTGATTGCGGTGTTGATACCACTCATAGGCATCCCGGCTGCGGCGCGCGATCCGCACTGGATATTGAGCGAGTAGCTATGGCTGTCGAGTTGGTAAAACGCGGATTGAGCAGGCCACGGATCGGGGTTCAGTTGTGGTTCAAAGTGAACACCCAGCGGATGGCCGCATGAAGGGGAATAGATATCGACTCCGATGATATTGCGGGATGCGTCCACGCTGGGGACCAAAAGCCAGGTGCCGTCAAAAATGACGTCCAATTGTGATACCGCTGCGGGAGCACTAGTTGTTGCTGCCATGAAAGACCTCTTTCAAGTTCGTCGTTCCTCTCCCAGAGGCGTAGTAGGCTGCCCAGTAATACGGGTGTCTGTAGCGGGCCTCGCGGACAAGCGACTGCCGGGCTGCGGTAAGCGCCTGGGGCACGGTGAGCCCGCTGCCCAGACCGCGATAAAAGGCGTCCATCATGGGTACGGCCGAGGCTGAATCGATCTGCCACCTGGTAGCTACGACGTCAGGGACCCCGAGGAAAGCTAGTGTGTCAACGATATCTCCCATACCGTGATTCCAGCCCTCTTCCCTTTTTCCGGTGGAGCAGGCTGAGAAAACCACGAGCCGAGCGCGCCCTGGAGGGTTCTTCAGCAAGAGCGCCGCATCCAGATAAGGCCGATCGCCGGCGGCGCCCGAGGGGGCCAGCAATATGCGCGTTGTGCCTTCGCGTCGAGTAGCATGGCCTGCGAAATGCAGAACGGATGCGGATCGCATCAACGCCGCCACGCGTTCTTCTGTGGCGTTGTTGCCCAGTAGCAGGGTCGGGTTCTGGCTTTCCCTCGCAATTCTCTGCGCCTCCTCCAGAGCTTCCGGAAGCAGGGGACTGTCATCGGCTGTAACGGATGCGCCGACGATCAAAGGTCTAGCCGCGGTGCTCTCCTTGTCCTTCCTCTTCGAGAAGAGCCGATCGAGGAGTATAGATGGTGCCTGTTCAAGGTTGAAATGCAGGCCGAGTGGTCCATCTGCGGTTTCAACCGCGGCCCACGGAAGATTGCCGAGCAGTGGATCGGGTTCGATCGCTAGTGTCATTGTCCCTGTCCGCGGCGTTTTCATATCGGCGAAGAGAAGATCGCCGATCCGGCGCCCCGCTTGGTCCGCGGAGACTTGGGATGTTGTCGGTGAACTCACCACGCGTTCAAGCATCTCGCCACGTGCGACGAGTTCATCACGAGAGATGGACAACTGATTCCAGGACAATTTGTTGCCGTCGAAACGGTAGAGCAGCACTCGGTCCCGGAGAACGATCTGCCCAACGAGCGATCTCCTCGTTTCACTCTGACGCCCCTGCTCCAGAGTGCTTTCCACCCACGTTGTCAGGCAGTCGAGCCTGCCATTGGCGCAGGCTTGCACCGGAATCCCAAGAACGCGCAATCGGTATCTTTCCCAAAGGGCCAAAATCTCCGGGCCCGGCCGACCGGCCAGCAGCCATACTCCCGCTAGATCGGCATAGAGTGAGCGATCCTGACGCGCGAAGACAATGTTATGCTCACCTGCTCCTCTAGCCTCACGCTCTTCCTTCAAGATGGCCGTGCTTAGGACAGCCTCGGCAGCTCTGGGGCGATTCAGCGCCAAATCGAGCGCTCCGCGCGCGACGGCATAGGACCTGAACTGGATAGGATTGTCCTCGTCGGCCATGTGCTCGTGCGCGTCGTCCAGAGCCGGGGCGGCTTTGGCGAAGTTGCCACGATCAACATAAAACTGCGCAATCGCGATCTCGGTTTCGGCTTGCACGCCGATGAGTCCCTTGTTTTCGGGCGCGCCAGCGAGTTCGGTTTTTGCGCGAGACAATTGCTCTTGCACCTCCGACGTCGATCCCGCCCGCAGTGCAGCACGGATCAACGATGCTCTCTGTTCGGCCAGATACGCGGTGTTTTTCGATAGTGCAAGAAGGCGGAATGCCTCTCGATTCACCAGAAGGTCGAGTTGAACCCGTGGCGTTGCATCTTCGACAATTGCGATTCCACTCATCGTCGTTGCAGCGCGGAATGGGGGATAGTCACCGTCATAGAATTCTCGAAGAGTTTCGAGGCACACATGCCATGTTGTTTCCGAATCCTTAGATTCGACCGCCCATCCCGAGGCAATATTGCGCGCTCGAAGTTCTAGGAGCACATAGCGGTGCGCCTTCGCCAGATTCAGTGCGCGCTCAAATGCGGGGTTGTCCGTGGCGGCCGTGCCTGCACTCGTGTCGCATCCGGCATCCAAGGCAACAGCCTGCGACTCGATCCAATAAAAGCCCCTATGACCGGCATCCAGCGATTGGACGGCCTCACGGCACTGCGCGAACCTGTACGAACGCTGCAACGCGAATGCGCGCTCCACTTCAGCGCGATCGGCCCCGGCGATGTTGCCCAGATTCCGGAAAAGATTACGGCTCGCAAGCGATGCGCTCCGCGCATCTGCGTAATGGCCGCGCGTATTGGCGTCGATGCCCTGGCCCAGCGCGTGTGCCGCGCTTAGAAAATCTGTTGGGATGGGGGAAGAAACGGAAGGGAGAAATTCGCGGAGCCAGGAGTCTTGATGATTGCGTTGCAGGGAAGTGGCAAGAGCATCGAGAAGCGCGCGTGAGGCGGCGCATCGTTCATCGCACGGCGACCCGCGCGACCTATCTACGGGAAGTGGATAAGCTGCATCGAGCAGGCGAGGCAGCAGGGTGGTCGAGAACTCTTCGTCAATGCCGGCGAGTGTGCCTGCATCGGCGGCCAGCGCTCTCATTGCACCCGGCGTGGCCAGGTGCTGCTCCATGCGGCTCTCGTGGGTCTTCAGCCGGTTTAGCTTTGATTCAAGAGCCTGCAGACGCTGCCTGCCCTCTTCCTGCCATTGGGGGTCCCGTTCGAATTTCAAAAAGCGATTCCAGGTTTCGACGGCATTCATCACCTGGCCGCGGTCTTCCATCACGATTGCTTCGTTGAACAGAATCACCGGATCGCTCGGAGCCAGTTGGTCGGCGCGACGCAGATTATCCAGGGCGGTGGCGCGGTCGTTTTCGCTGCCGGTGGCAGTGCCGCGCAGATAGTACGCCATACCGTCGTCTGTCAGCAGGCTGGCTGTGATCGGACCCGCCGCGAGAAGACGATCGAAAATGTCGATGGCATCGTCGTACTGCTCCCCGAGCAGTTCCGCCCGCGCTTGCAACTGGAGCCAATATGCGTCGGAGGGCTTCTGCTCCAGCTTGAGCCCAATCGTGGCGCGCGCCGAAAGCAAGGCAGGCGGCTCTTGATCGGTAGCGCCGCCGCGGAGGTGGCTTAAAGGCTTGACTCGAGCGTATGCGGCGCCGGGCAAGCGTAAATCGGATGTGCGCGATTGCGAATACGCCTCAGCGATAAGCCTTTCCGGGGAGTTTGCCTGGTGCCACCAGAGAGCTCCGATTGAGCTGAGAACCAAGGCTGCTGCCAGGCCGGTCCCGAGGGCCCAGGCTGTGCGGAATGTTGGCCGCCTGCTCTTTCCGTGCGGTGTCCGCGCCAGTTCCTCAGCCAGCCGGCACTGCCATCCCGGTGTTGTGGAGTCCAGTCGCTTCAGGCTCCCCTCTTCTTCGGGGGTGATTTCCTCTCGCAAAACTCGCTGGCTCTCGCGCAGGCGGTTTAGGCAATCAGTACACAGAGCCGCGTGGCTCAGCATCCGGGCGCGTTGCGAGGAGGTCAATCGGTTGTCGGCGAGGTCGTTTCCTGCGAGGCGAAGCCAATCGGCTATCGCGGGACACAATCCAGCGCCAGGTGAGGTGAATCCCCCGGTTTGGTCATGGAGCGATGTCCTGCGAAAGGGAGCATTGGACACAAGATCCTCGAGTGCCCTCGCGAGCGCCTGGTCGGCGTCAGAGGCGGCAGAGTCTTTCTGCGGAGTCGGATTGGGGTCTTCGATCATCCGGTCACTGGTGTTATCGAGAATCGCAGTTGATTTCCTTCCCTATATTCATCCAGTCTCCCCCGCAGGTTCACCAGACACTTCTCTTCTTCTTGGTTCCAGCTCTTTGCGCAGCCACACCGTGATCCGGCGCAAAGCGCTTTCAACGCCTTTGGCCGAAAGATCTGAGACTGGCAGGTCAGCGATCTCTTCTGCCGTAAGTCCTTGCAAATAATAAAGCCAGAAGATCGTTCGATCGCGCTCCGCCGTCGAGCCGGGGGCAGCTTGCAGCTTTTGGTCAAGCTCGGAAAAGAGGACAGCCCGCTGCATATCCGCCCCTCCCCAGGCGCCCATCGGGACCGCCCCGGAAGGTTCGTCGTCGAGTACCATGGTGACCACTCTTCCGCCGCGCTTCTCAGAGTGCTGGCGCCGGAAGTAGTCGTTTGCTACCGATGCGGCAATCACACGGAGAAGCGCAAAGAAAGAGTTTTCGCCTTGGGGCCTGAAATCCCGCAGGACGCGGCGCTCCTGGTCGCAAAGCTTCAGAAACACTTCCTGGACGATATCGTCCACAACAGATGAGACTGGATCTCGCTTCCAGATGCGGGCAATCCGCGTTGCAACAATTGCCGCGATGGGGGCACACTGACCCAGAAACTCGGCCCACTCCATCGCATCGGCGGAATGAGCACAAGCTCGGGCGAGCTCGTTGACCGGGGCCTTGGACGTATCCATCGCGCGGGAGTCCAGTGTACTCCAAAGTGACCTAAGCTCACTGTTTACAAATGTTCACAAATGACACTGAAGTGGTAGCACTGCGCGGGAAAAACGCGCTGTGCTAGTATCCCGTGAAGCGCATCCGAAGTAGGTTGTTTTCCCGCTCGAACGGAACCATAAAACGCCATGCAGACCATCCTGCGACCCCTGACTCTCGGCGAGATCCTCGATCGCACCGCGCAGTTGTATCGAACGCATTTTGCGTTGCTTGCCGGCATCTCCTCCGTCTATGCCGGCGTGCTTCTTCTCCTCAGCCTTGTTGGAATTGGCGTTCAGGAGTATCTGCGCGGCCACCACATGACGAGTCAGCTCGTGTGGGCCACGCTCGGCGGAGTGGTTGTACTGTGGCCGGTGCTTGTCGTGATCGGCGGACTTGCCGTAGCCGCCAACAACCGTGCCGTCTCCTGGCTGCATTTCGGAGAGCCGGCGAGCATCCGAGCAGCTTACCGGAGCCTTCTGCCGCGGTTTGGGCGCTATCTCTGGCTGATGATTCTGACCACCATGATCGTCTGGCTTCCTCTGGGGCTCTTGTATGGGGGATATGCGGCGTTCGCCTTGCTTTACGCGCGTCCCCGGGGAATTTTCACGCAATCTACGGCTGCGCGCGACCCGCAGGCGTTGATTGTCTTCGGATTGGTTACGCTGGCGTTTGGGCTGTTTCTGCTCGCGGCCATTGTCTACGCTGTTCTGATGGGCCTTCGCTTCAGCCTGGCGATCCCCGCCTGTGTGATAGAAAATCTGTCTGCACGCCAAGCGATCCGGCGCAGTATCGAACTGAGCAAGGGTGTGCGCGGACGCATTTTTCTTCTCGCTCTCCTAGTTGTTGCTGTCCAAATGGGGCTGGGGCTGGTTACGCAGCTCTTTTTTGTCGTTGCGACTTTCCGCCATCATGGCGAACTGCCTGCGGGAATTCGCGTGCTGCAACAGATGGTGGCCTTCTGCACGAACGCGTTTGTGGGGCCCATCTACGCCACCGGGTTCACTCTGTTTTACTATGACCAGCGCGTGCGCAAAGAGGGATACGACATCGAGTGGATGATGCGAGCGGCGGGGATGGAGTCGCCGGTCGAGGCCGCGGCGTCCGATGTTTCCCTCGCGCCGGCGCCTTCTGAGGATCCGCAAGCTTGAATTCACGCATGGTGCTCGCGCTCCGCATCCGACAAGTAGCCTTGGCAGGGCTTCTATGCGCCGCCTTTGCGGGATTGTTTCCCAGTTCGAGCGCAGCTGCGGCACCAACACTCAACGCCACCCCGCCGCCCCCTTCAGGTCACTGGCGCGAAGCCTCATTAGATGCATATCGCAGTCATCTGAGGGAGCTCGTTCCACTCGTCGAAGCATGCGCCAAGATGCGCGACCTCAATACCTGCGATCCGCTGCTCATCGGGCCGGACGATCGCCTCCAACTGGGAAGCGGAATCACCGTAGAACATCGGCTGGTGCGCTATGGATGGTTGCGTGTTTTGTTCTCCAAGGCCGAAGAGCCGGACGACTCGGTCGCGCCGACCAATCCAGCCGACAAAAACAAACCTTCAAAGACTGAGGCGAAGGCACCACAGGCGGCGACCAGCGCCTTGTTGCAGGCCGCCGAAGTCCGGCTCGCAATCGACCTTGCACAGGCCAACGCATCTCTTCCGTTGAACTCCGGGCATGCAGCAGAACGCGCCACCATGGCGCAGGTGCTGGCCGGGCGCGACTTCCGCGATCTCGAAGAGCCATCGGTGAAAGACTCGATGCTCGAACGAGCCAACAACTGGCTCAATCACCTGATTGAACGGCTCACGAGCCTCCGTGCCCGTTCCGCATGGATAGGCCGTCTTCTCGTGTGGGTATTTATTCTGGCGGTCTGCGTGGGGCTGGTGTGGACGTTGCTGCAGCTCGAACGGCGTTGGCGCGTGCGGCTGGTTCCGGACAATCGATCCATCGCAAGTACCGCTCCCTCCGCGCGTAACTGGCAGCTCTGGCTCGACGACGCGCGCCACGCCGCGGCTTCTGGTTTGTGGCGCGAGGCGATTCACTTCGTGTACTGGGCGGCCATCGCGCGTCTTGAATCGCGCCGTCTCTGGCCAGCCGACCGGGCGCGCACACCGCGCGAATATCTCGCTCTGCTCACTGCGGGCGACCCGCGCCATGCGCATCTGCTCGCCTTGACGCGCAGCTTTGAACGCACGTGGTATGGCGGACGCACCGCCGCGGAGAGCGACTACCGCGATGCCGAACACACTGCGACCCTGCTGATTGAAGGTTCCGCGCGCATTGCATCGGCGCTCGCGGCCCAGGGCGGCAAGGCATGAAGATCTTTTCTTCGCTCGACGCAAAAGACCGCCGCCTGCTTGCATGGTCCATGGGCCTCGCTGCTGTTTTCGCAATTGCCCTCGGCGTGTTCTCTCCCGGTGGTAACGGGAAGGACAACCCGGTGCCCTCTACATACCTTGCCGGGCAACACGGGGCGCGCGCAGCTTACGAGACACTGTTACGGGCCAACTACCCAATTGAGCGCTGGGAGCGCCCAGTCTCCGAGCTCGTCTCGATCGCAGGGCCGGAGACGGTCGTCATTTTCGCCAGGCCGTTTACCCGCGAGCGAAGCGACATCGAAGCCGTGCAGCATATCCTTGAGCGCGGCGGGCGCGTGCTCTCAACCGGCTACTGGGGAGGATTCATCCTTCCGGGTGGTCAGCCCGACCCGCCCCAGGAGTTCAACTTTGCAGCATGCCGCCTCGAGCCCGAGGGATTGGATGCGTTGGCTGGTTCGGGTGAGGTGTGGATGGTACCCGAGGCCACATGGCAGGTCGGCAACCCGTCGCAACGCATTCAATACAGCTGCGCTGGGCAACCTGCGGTCGTGGAATACGACTTCGGCAAGGGGCACGTGGTCTGGTGGGCCAGCTCCACTCCGCTCGAGAACGCTTCTTTGGCGCGCGCGAACGACCTGGATCTGCTGCTCAACTCGCTGGGGCCCCGCGAAGGGCATCGTTTTTATTGGGACGAGTCTCTGCACGGCGACGTGCGGTCGGAGTGGAGCTACGTCGCAGGCCCCGCGCGCAATATGTTGTGGATCGGACTACCTATTTTGGGATTGCTCATCGTATTCAGCTTCAGCCGGCGCAGCGGGCCCGTGCGCGACCTGCCGGAGACGCCGCGGGCCACGCCGATCGAATTCTTGGAGGCACTGGGCTCGCTCTACCGGGGCGCCGGCGCCTCTTCCACTGCGGTTGCGGTAGCGCTCGAGCGCTTCAAGAGGCACAGTCTGCGTCTCTGCGGGCTGCGTCTCGCGCCCATGGGTGCGGCTGAGCTGGCCGCTGCCATTCGCCGGCGCTTCCCACACGCAAATGCCCTGCTTGAAGCGGACCTTGCGGCCTGCGAAGATGCTTCGTGGAGCGAGAAGCTGGAGCCGCGCTCAGCCTTGAAGCTGATTCAGACACTTCACACCCAACTCCGCGGGCTCGAAGACGCGTCGAAAGCGGGCAACCGCACTTCAGAAGGGCAATCCGCTTCCGTAAAGCGTGGGCCCGAACAGAACGCCTCGAAGCAGAATCCGCGAAAACAAGAAGAATCCAAAAAGCAAGAAAGGGCTTCATGAGCCAGGATGGGGACAAGATCATACCGAACGATGCAAACCCTGAAAAGCAGAGCGCTTCTCTTCCGGCCACCGACCGCCTGATTGCCCACGCGCGACGCGAGCTGGGCAAGGTGATCTCGGGGCAGGACATTGCGATTGAAGAGGTCCTGACCGCCGTGCTGTGCCAGGGCCACGCGCTCCTTGAAGGCGTGCCGGGCATCGCGAAGACGCTTATGGTGAAGGCTCTCGGCCGCCTCCTGGGCCTGGGATTTCAGCGCGTGCAGGCAACACCCGATCTGATGCCGGCCGATATTTTGGGTACCACCATTCTCCGCCCCGGCACGGAGTCTTTCGCCTTTCATGCGGGCCCTGTTTTTACTGACTTACTGCTCGTGGACGAAATCAATCGCATGCCTCCTCGTACACAAGCCGCGCTGCTTGAGTGCATGGAAGAGCGCCAGGTGACGATTGACGGGCAGCGCCATCCCCTGCCGGCATGGTTCACGGTATTCGCAACTCAGAACCCAGTGGACTTCGAAGGAACCTATCCCTTACCCGAAGCGCAACTTGATCGCTTCTTGATGAAGATTCGTATCGGTTACCCGAGCGAGAGCGAAGAGATGCAGATTCTGGAGCGGCATCACGGGAGCGTATCCGGCGGACTGTTGCAGGATGCGGATATCGCGCCGATTCCAGACGGCCTCCTGCCCGCAGCACGCGCCGAGGTGCGCGCCATCCGCATCGAGGCCGAGCTCTACCGGTACATTCTCGCCATCGCGCGCAGCACCCGCGAGTGGCCGACGTTGTCGCTGGGCGCAAGCCCCCGCGCCGCATTGAGCGTAATGCTGGTCGCGCAGGCGGTTGCTGCGTTCGATGGCCGCGACTACCTGGTGCCCGATGACGTCAAGCGTGCCGTGCAGCCGGTACTGCGTCATCGTGTCATCCTCAAGCCGGAAGCAGAACTGGAAGGATTCGACTCCGATCGCGTGCTGGCGGACGTGGTGGCGGCAGTGCCGGTGCCACGGCAATAAAGAACAACGGGTAGGATGATGGTAGTATAAAGGTAGTATGAAAGAGAAGACTTCGATCACATTATCGTCGGACGTTCTAGGCTGGGTAGATCGGAACGCCGGCTCTCGAACCTCGCGTTCAGCCTTTATTGAAGGAGTTCTCCGTGAATACTTCAAAGAGAGGACACGGCTTGCAGCGCACCGCCGCGATTTCGAACTGATCAACCAGCATGCCGATTCTCTTCATAACGAAGCCATGGATGTGCTCCGCTACCAGTCGCCCATCGATTTTTCATCGGAAGAGTAGAGCCTTATGAGACGGGGTGAGTTGTACCGAGTCCATCAACCGCACGGCGACCCAAAGCGGCATCGCACATTTCTTATTGTCAGCAGGCAGGTGCTTGTCGATGCCAAATTCCCTACGGTGATTTGCGCTCCGGTCTATACCAACGGCAGTGGACTTTCAACGCAGGTGGGTATCGGCCTCGATGAAGGTCTGAAGCATGAGAGCTGGGTGTTGTGCGACAATCTCGCGAGCATACCGAAATCCTCTCTCACGCAATACGTCGGTTTTCTCTCGCACGCAAAGCAGGTTGAGATAGATCGTGCATTGGCGATGGCTCTCGATCTGCGTTTCTGAAATGCAATGATCCAGCCCTCGCTCCAGCCCGCCCCCGTAAAAGCGATCTGCACACCCCGCAGGCGTTGGGCTTTCGGCCTGACGTCCCGATCAATCGGGTTGCTGATCGCGGGATTCTTTTTCCTGATTCCGGGATTCTGGGATAGCCGTCTCAGCTATGCCATGCCGGCCTGGGATGCATTGGTCCTCTTGGCCGCATGGCTCGATGGCATGCGCCTGCCGCGTGCCGCGGAGCTCTCGGCGCAACGCTCGTGGAATAATGCTCCCTCTCTCGACAGCACAACAGAGATCGAGTTGAGCATCGAGAACCACGGACGAACGATCATTCTTTGCCGCGTCGAAGACGATTTGCCGGCAGCCCTTGGAGACTCTCCAGCGCCGCAGCAATTCACAGTCTTTCCCAACAGCCCGGCTAAAATCCGCTATCGCATCGAGCCGCAAGAGCGCGGTGATTGGGATGCGCACTCGCTGTATCTTGCGTATCGCTCGCCCCTTGGGCTTGCCGAACGGTGGGCGGTCGCGCCGCTCGAACAACGCGTGCGCGTCTATCCTGCCTTGCGCGCTGGTGAAGAGCAGAAGATCTTTCTTGCGCGCAGTCGGCAGATCGACTTGCAATTCCGTCTGGCAAGGCAGCGCGGACTTGGACGCGATTTCGAGAGCTTGCGCGAATATCGCGAGGGCGACGACCTGCGTGACATCTGCTGGACAGCGACCGCACGCCGCGGCAGCCCGATCACGCGCCAGTATCAAACCGAGCGCAGCCAGCCGGTGTGGATCGTGCTTGACTGCGGCCGCCTCATGCGCTCTCGCATCGCCGCCAGCAAACTCCTTGGCGGAACCTTCAGCCCGCAGACCCATTCCAAGCTCGACTTCGCCTGCACCACAGCAGTCTCACTCGCGCAGCTGGCGCTCTACTCGGGTGATCGCGTCGGCTTGCTGGCCTATGGTCAAGGAACTCAGCAGCGCTTGCTGCCGGGTCGGGGATCGTCGCACCTGCGCCAGCTGATTGAGGCACTCGCTCAGGTGAAGGCCGAAAGCAGCGAAGCCGATCATTTGCGCGCCACGGCCACGTTGAACCGCCTGCAGCCGCGCCGGTCCCTCATTTTATGGATTACGGATCTGGCCGAGACTGCAATGCGCCCTGAGGTAATCGACGGAGCAGTACAGCTGTTGCGCCGTCATGTTCTCTTGTTTGTGGCCATGGCGCAGCCCGAGGTGGAAATCATCGCCGAGGCACGGCCCAAAAACGTGGAGCAGATGTTCCGCGCCACGGCAGCCCAGGAGATGGCCGGACGACGGGAGTTGTTGCTGACGAGGCTTCACGATCAGGGTGCGCTCACGCTGGACCTGAGCCCTGACGCGATTACCTCGTCAGTGCTGAATCAGTATTTGACGGTCAAAGAACGGGCGATGGTGTAGTCTTAAGTGCTAGAAGGTGTCAAAAGGTAACACCTTTGAGGCAGTGTCTATGGCATCTCAGTCCACAACAAGTCTCAAGCTTGATCAAGAACTGAAAGAGCGGGTCCAGCGACTCGCCGCGGCCCGCAAGCGATCGGCGCACTGGGTTATGCGTGAAGCGGTGGAGCAGTACGTCGGTCGTGAAGAGAAGCGGGAGCAGTTGAAGCAAGATGCATTGGCGGCTTGGGCCCACTACCGGGAGACTGGATTGCATGTGACGGGAGAAGAGGCAGACGCCTGGCTGATTAAGCTCGAAGCGGGCGAAGATGCCGAGGCTCCCGAATGCCACCAGTAAGGTGGACACAAGCAGCACTGCGTGACCTGGCTCGGCTGGACGACTTCCTCGCTTCAAAGAATGCGGGCGCAGCGAAACGCGCCATCCAAGCGTTGCGGCAAGGCGTCCAAATCCTCACAACACATCCTGAAACCGGTCGTCCCATCGACGATTTTCCGCCCGAATTTCGTGAGTGGATCATCGAATTTGGCCAGAGCGACTATGTAGTTCTATATCGGTTCGATGGAAGAGAAATCATTCTGTTGGCGATTCGGCATGGACGCGAAGCAGGATACTGATCTGCCACAGGAATTGCGTTACTTGTTCTCCGCCCCGCTGTCGAGCTGCGGCAAAGAGGTTCCAGTACCCGACGTCAAAAGCCCAGCCTCGGCATAGGTGCGTAGCTTGTCGCGCGTATCGGTGATATCCAGGTTGCGCATCGTGAGTTGGCCGATTCGGTCGCGTGGCGAAAACGCGGATTCCGTCTTCTCCATCGAAAGCCGCTCAGGCTTAAAGGTCAGGTTCGGCGACTCCGTATTCAGGATCGAGTAATCGTTCCCGCGGCGCAGCTCCAGGCTCACCTCGCCGGTGATCGGCCGCGCCACCCACCGCTGCGCACTCTCGCGCAGCATGATCGATTGCGAGTCGAACCAGCGGCCCTGGTAGAGCAGGCGGCCCAGCTTGCGGCCATTCTCGCGATACTGCTCGATGGTGTCCTCGTTGTGGATCCCGGTAATCAGCCGCTCGTATGCAATGAAAAGCAGCGCCAGCCCTGGCGCCTCGTAGATGCCGCGGCTCTTGGCCTCGATGATCCGGTTCTCGATCTGATCGCTCATGCCCAGTCCATGGCGGCCACCGATGCGATTTGCCTCAAGCAACAACTCCACCTGGTCAGCGAACTCGCGGCCGTTGAGCGCTACAGGCAGTCCTTCATGGAACCGCACCGTCACTTCTTCGGCCTTCACCGGCACGTCGTCGCGCCAGAAAGCCACGCCCATGATCGGATCCACAATGCGCACATTGCTCGAAAGGTGTTCGAGCTCTTTGGCTTCATGGGTTGCGCCCAGAATGTTCGAGTCAGTGGAGTACGCCTTTTCCGCCGACATCTTGTACGCGAAGCCCGACTTGGTCATGAAGGCCGACATCTCGGCGCGGCCGCCGAGTTCGTCGATAAATGCATCGTCTAGCCACGGCTTGTAAATGCGCAGATCGGGATTGACCAGCAGGCCGTAGCGGTAAAAACGCTCGATGTCGTTGCCCTTGTACGTTGAGCCGTCTCCCCAGATCGAGACGTCATCTTCCTTCATCGCGGCCACCAGCATTGTGCCGGTGACGGCGCGCCCAATCGGCGTGGTGTTGAAGTACGCTACTCCGGCCGTCGTGATGTGGAATGCGCCAGCCTGCAGTGCAGCCAGCCCTTCACGCACAAGCTGCGCGCGGCAGTCGATGAGCCGGGCGATCTCCGCGCCGTACTCCAACGCCTTGCGCGGAATCTCGTCGTAGTCTTTCTCGTCCGGTTGTCCCAGGTTCGCCGTATAGGCATAAGGCCGCGCACCCTTCAGCTTCATCCAGTGCAATGCGGCGCTGGTGTCCAGCCCGCCGGAAAAGGCGATGCCAACTTTTTCGCCGGCAGGTAGGTGTTCCAGGATGTTCGACATGATCGTACGGTCCTTCAACGAGTGGGAATGAGCCGCGGCTAGAGAAAGAAGCGGACACTCCATTGTAAGGTTTACGGTGTAGCCACCGGTTCAAAGGTGGGTTAATCGCGGTCCGGTCGCAGACGTTTTGCCAGCGCCCACTTCAGCTCATCGATTCCTGTGCCGGTCACCGCCGAGATCGCGTGAAATTCCATCTTGCGGCGCTTGGCGTGCGCACTCAGTTTCTTCAGCTTGTCCGGATTCGCAGAGTCGACTTTGGTGGCCACAACGATCATCGGTTTTTCCGCCAGTCCGTTGCCGAAGCTCGCCAGCTCGTTGTTGATTACCTTGAAGTCTTCCACGGGGTCGGGGCGACCCGACGCGTCGGACACGTCCACAAGGTGAACCAGCACGCGGGTGCGTTCGATGTGGCGCAGGAACTGGACTCCCAGGCCCTGGCCGAGATGCGCACCTTCAATCAGGCCCGGCACATCGGCGACCACAAAGGTTTCCCGATTTGGATCTTCACCCACGCTGACGACACCAAGATTCGGCTCCAGCGTCGTGAAAGGATAGTCGGCAATCTTTGGCTTGGCTGCTGAGATGCGTGAGATCAGGGTCGATTTGCCGGCATTCGGATAGCCGACCAGCCCGACATCCGCCAGCAGTTTCAATTCGAGGCGATACTGGCGCTCTTCTCCGGCCCGACCCAACTCGTGCTCGCGCGGTGCCTGGTGAGTGCTGGTCGCAAAGTGCTGATTGCCCCGCCCGCCGCGTCCGCCCTTGGCGACGATGAGGCGCTCGTCGGGCTGCTGAAAATCGTGAACCAGCTCGCCGGTCTCCAGATCGTAAAGCGATGTGCCCACAGGAACCTGAAGCACGATCGACTCGCCATCCTGGCCGCTGCAGTTGGAGCCCATGCCATGCTCGCCGCGCTGCCCCTTGTGCTCCGGGTTGTAGCGGAAATGGATCAGCGTGTTGTGCCGCTGCGACGCCTCCATGATGACGTCGCCGCCACGTCCGCCGTCGCCGCCGGATGGGCCTCCGCGAGGAACAAACTTCTCCCGGCGGAAGGCCATACAGCCGTTGCCGCCATCCCCCGCCTTCACACGAATTTTTACTTCATCGATAAACATGGATTGACTCGAGCCGCACTCCACAGGCACTTCTGCCGGAAAGAGCGCGTCTTCTCAGTCTATCAACTCGCGCGCGGCCCAGGCTTGTCGCTGGTTTGGACCGCCCGTTGTCTCCCTGCCGGGGAACGAAAAATTCACGACACGCACGCCTGTGATTGCTGGCACCTGCCTTCAGACGTAAATACCCTTAGTATTCCCGCAATCTCCTTTGCAGGTGTCAGCGGAGTCGGATCTTGTCGGGAATGCCCCGGCAGCTCCGGCTGCGGGCCTCCAGCGGACCCGCCCTTTAGAGCGAGCCGCGCAAGCAACCTTCGATCTCCCAGATCTGCCGGCGGGCCGTTCTCTCCATGGCAGATTGCAAGTGGGCCAAGTCTCGGGCGCAAATTGCGCTTCTCTTCTTGTTGTGCGCCTCAGCGACCGGGCACACGCAATTGCCTTTCCGCTTCCAATCACCCCTCCATTCTCGCTCCCCAAACCCCGCCTTTTCAGTTGCAGCTGGAGTCTGTGTCGCTGAAGAAGCCGCTCGTGCTGCCGGCCGGGCTCTAAATGGGCCTCCGGAATTTTCGGCCTTCGCAGACCACACTGCGCCGAACGAGGCAAGTGAAAGTGGATAGACCACAACGCTCCCAGCCGAGCAGATGCAGGCCCTTCCCCTCGCGAGCAGAAACTGGCAGAGCCTCATGCCGGATCTCCCTTCGGACTCCGAGTCCTCCGACTCATCCGAGGGCTCGGGTGCGGGCCAGGCAGCGCATGAAGCCACCGCCGCAACCGTGGAGGGTGCGAGCATCCAGCTTGCCTTTGGCTCCGGACGAAGCGGCAGAATGCATGGGCAGAACGCGACGTTGCTTGGTCCGGGCGGAAGCGAGGCCGCCATCCGCCAAGTGCGAATCGGATCGGACACGATGACCCCAACCGGCCTAGCAGATAGAGCGTCACCATCCACAGAGACCGTTGCACAGGCGTCGCAAAGCCAGTGAACAACGCGTAGGCGAATGAAGCAACAATGGTGATCAGTGTCGCCGGAACGCGCGGCAATCGGAGGCGACGCGCGAGCCAGAAGATGCAACGCGCCACAATCGCCAGATGAAATCCAGAGACAACCAGCATGTGGAACGAGCCGGTGCGCTCGAAGCCAGCGCGCAGGCTGTGTGTCAAAAATGTTCGGTCGCCCGTGGTCATTGCCGCAAGCATCACAGCATCGTCCTCGCTGAGGCGCAACAATGCCGGCAGGCCACGCATAGACTTTGGCAACGCGAGTAAGCGTGCGGCGCAAGCCCGCTGCGGTGAAAGCAGGCGGCAACGCAGCGAGGGAGTTGCTAACGCATCAATCCGCTCCACCCGCTCGATGCTCGTAGAAGCCGTTGCCGTAATTCCCTGGTCGAGCAGGTAGTTCCTGCGGCTCCAGGCGCCCGGGTCTCGATACTCCTCCGGTGGCAGCAATCGAACCACTGCGCGGATCTTCTCGCCGCAGCGAAAGCTTTCCAGAGAAATCGGATCGGAACGCTGCGGCCAGCGTATCGTCAGCCGTGCCGCGCCGTAAGCTGGTGTTTGCTTATCCTCAACATCAAAGACGGATTCGATGCTCATCACTTTTAGATCGATTCGCTGCGACGGGTCGTCATTCGCGGTCTCCTCCACGTTTTCAACGCGCTCCTCGCGCACGCTTGCAGGATCGGTGAGAATGCCTTCGACCAGGCGCAGAAGCCCATCCGAGAGCGCGGAGATAGTAGGCGAAGGCGCCGGCTGCGGTTCCATCTCGGCGCACCATGCACCCAGCAGGCACCACAGCACCGCAAGCGGAACCCATCTGACCCGCTCCGCGCGCCAAGTGGCAACCAGACAAACCAATGCCACCGGCAAGATAGCAATGAGCACGAGACTGGGCCGCAGCCATACCGCATGGGCCACGGCGATGCCGAGGGCGAACAGCCATGCGGCATGGAAGAGAGGGATGATGCTCGACGTGCGATCTGATCCCGGCAAGGAACGCGATACGGCTGGGGGCCCGGAGGTAGGTTGTAGTCCTTGCATACAGCTCGGGAAAAGAGCGAGTGCCGAGTATCTCAGGTGCGGCGCAGCTCCACCACGGTCTCTAGATGGAATGTTTGCGGAAACAGGTCAACGAGCGCAGTGGACTGGATCACATAACCTGAACCGGCCAATGCGCGCAGATCCCGTGCAAGGGTCGCGGGATCGCACGAGACATAAACAATCGCAGGTGCCGCAATGTGCGCAAGCTGGGCCGTGGTTTCCGCGCCAAGGCCAGTACGCGGCGGGTCCACGACGATCAGGTCTGGAACTTCACCTCTTGTGCCGCCGAAGGAAGAGAAGCGTCTCGGAGCGAATAGCCTCTCCGCGCGTGCCTCGCAGGTTCTCCTTCAACGCTTCGATCGATGAAGGTGCGGACTCCACTGCGGCAACGCGTTCGAAACTTGCCGACAGCCGACGCGCGAAAAGGCCGACGCCAGCGAACAGGTCCCACGCGAGCCTCCCGCTTCGTCCGTTCGTCACGCGCTCCACCAGCGGATCGACCAGCCAGCGGTTTATCTGAAAGAAGCTGCCATGATCGACGCGATAGTCGAACTCGGCGGCGCGGTAGGGAAGGGAACCTGCGCCCCAGCGTGCAATGGTGCGCGCCGGCTCTTTGTCGCGGGCCGCCACCACAAACTCTAAACCGATAAGCTCTGGGACTAGCTCGCGAAATGCAAATGCAATCTCTTCGAAGCGAAACTTCCCGGCGCTTGCCATGGAAATGGTCGCGAGCAACGCGGAGCCATCCGCATTGCAGAAAATTGAAATCTCGGTAGCCGGCAAAGTGGCAAGTCGCTCGCGCCTTACAGCAGTAAATCCAAGCGCAGCCCCCACCAGCGCTGGTGCCGCAATAGGGCACTCGGAGATCGGAATCACTGCGTGCGACCGTCGCCCGCGATAGCCAACGTCGCCATGCGCGTCGAAGGCCAGTCGAATACGGTTGCGATATTCCCATGGATTGCCTGTCAGCGTTGCAATCTGATCCGGCGCGCGCACGCCGCCGCGCTCCAGCGTCTCGCGCAGAATCGCAAGCTTGAATCGGACCTGCGCATCATACTGCGCGTGCTGATAATTGCACCCGCCGCAAGTACCGAAGTGGCGGCAGCCCGGCGCAATTCTCTCCGGCGCTGCCTGCACAATCTCTTCTGCTTCGGCAGTCGCGTACCCGCGCTTCTCATCGACAATGCGCACCCGCGCTTGCTCGCCGGGTAACGTCAGCGGCACAAAAATTGCTTTTCCCTCGATCCGCGCCAGGAATGCGCCGCCGTACAGGGGCTTTTCAATTTGTACGAGCTGGGTTGCGGCCGTCATTGCTGGCTCATGTAGAAAAGGCTAAGCCGCGGCAGTCCGTAATGCGCAAGCAGCAGCTTGGTCTCGAACTGATGCTCCACCTGCCGCAATTGCACCGCGCCCATGCGGCTGCGATACGGCGCGAGCTCGCGCGCGGCATGCTCTTTCAGCCCCACAAGCAGTTCCTCGGGAGCCGCCGCCTTCAAAGCAGGAAAGAGTTTCTCTTCAAGCACAGTCAACGTGCGCTCCAGTGCTTCCAGATCGTGGCTCACCGCGCTGTCCGATTGCGGATTGCGCAAATCCACGGCAAGTTCTTGCAGCCGGGCCGCTGTTGCAGCGCAGGCGTCCCGGGCAATGGCAGTATCTTTGAGCGCGCTGGCCGCGATTTCGAGATGGGCAGCTACGCGCTCGTGCTCGAATCCCGAGTCAGCCTTCACCTCGGGCTCCTTCGCTGCGCCGGCCGACGCCTCGCGCAGTTCTTCCGCGGCCACCATCACGGCCTGCGCACACCACGCCAACCCGTTCACGCGGCGCATGCGCCCCCGCTTCTGTCGTGACTCATACTTATCGAAGGCCGCGTCAATTCCGCGCAGCACAGCCTCTAAAGGAATGCCCGCATCGCGCCATGTTTCGATCAGCGACCAGTCCAGAGTCGACAACAGCAGTAGCGCCCCGCGCCGCTGCTGAAACCGCTCTTCGATCTCGGTGAAGTAATTGAAGTAGTTGCGCAAAGCAACGCCTCAGTGCGTGCGGTTGCGCGGCCGGACGGCCCGGTTGCGCTCAAACAGAATGCGGAGGCCATCGATCGTGAGCAGGTCGTCAATCTCCGCGATGTGCCGCGAATCGGCAGCGACCATGCGTGCAAGGCCGCCCGTCGCGATCACCCGAGGCTTGTGCCCAAGCTCCTCGAAAATGCGCTCCAGTATGCCGTCCACAAGCCCGATGTAGCCGTAGTAGAGACCGCTCTGTAGATGCCCCACCGTATTGGTTCCGATTACTTTGGCGGGGCGCTTGATGTCGACGCGGCTCAATCGCGCCGCACGCGAAAAGAGTGCATCGGCGCTGAGACCGAGGCCCGGCGCAATGGCGCCGCCCATGTATTCGCCGCGCTCCGAGATAACTTCAAATTTAGTCGCCGTGCCGAAGTCGACCACAATGCAAGGGCCGCCGTACTTCTCAAACGCTGCAATGCAATCGGCGAGCCGGTCCGCACCAAGTTCCGTTGGATTGTCGATCAGCATCGGCATACCGGTCTTGATGCCCGGCTCCACAAACAACGGCTCCACGTGAAAGTAGCTTTCGCACACCTGGCGCAGTGTGGATTCAACCGGTGGCACAACGGAAGAGATGATGATGTGCGTGACCTGGTTCGGCGACATACCATGCATCTCGAACAGGTTCACAAAAAACACGCCGTACTCATCCACCGTTTGCGTGCGGTGGGTGGTGATACGCCAATGCGCCGCAAGCTTGGCAGGCTCTACATCCAGCTGGTAGAGGCCGAGCACCGTGTTCGTATTGCCCACATCCAAAGCTAAAAGCATCGTCGTTAGTTGGCCTTCGCGGCGCGTATTCCGCCCGTTTGCACGGTTACCACACCATCTTTTGTCTGCACCTGCAGGAATCCATTTTCATCCAGTCCCGCTGTCACACCCTTGCACGCCTGCGGCCCGTGGACCTCGACCCGTCGCCCCTGAATCCACGTAGATGTCTGCGCCACTCGTCCTGGAATTGCCGCGGCGACAGCCGGATCGTGCAGCCTGGCCGTCTCTTGCTCCAGCGATTCTAGCAGGACAACAAGAAGTGCCTGGCGGCTGACCGACCGTCCCGCTTCAAGATCAAGAGAGGTTGCCGGTGTAGCCAATTCAGGATTAAATCGCCTCTGATGCACATTGATTCCGATGCCGACGACGGCGAAAATTACCTCGGAGCCCTCCGTCTTCGACTCCACCAGAATCCCGCCTGTTTTCTTTTCGCCGCCCTGGCTGCCCCACGGACTGGTTTCTGACTGCTGGGTGGAGATCAGCAGATCGTTCGGCCAGCGCAAGTCTACCTTCAGGCCCGCAGTGAGCGAGACCGCCCGCGAAGCCGCAAGTCCTGCCACGAGCGGAAGCAGCGGCAGGTTCCTGCTGCAGATGCTTGGCCGCAGTAAAACACTGACGTAGAGTCCCTCGCCGGCCGCTGAATCCCAGTGATGATCGCCGCGTCCGCGGCCGGCAATCTGCTCGTCCGCAAAGTACACTGAGCCGTTCGGGGCACCGGCGCGCGCCGCGGCCACCGCGTCTGAATTTGTCGAGCCTGTGACTCTGGAGAAATAGAGTTTGCCCGCAAAAATCGTGCCGCTGAGAGCAGCTTCGAGCGCCGTAAGATCGTACACGGTCAGCTCGGTTCCGCAACGATCGACATGGAAATATCTGCCGCCTTCGCCGAATGCGTAAGTGCGCCCACGCTGATGAAGTCGACACCGGTCTCTGCATATGCACGGATATTTTCGAGCACAATGCCGCCCGAGGCCTCGATCGGGATCCAGCGACTCTCCTGGCGTACGCGAACAACGGCCTCTTTCACCGTGGCGGGGGACATGTTGTCGAGAAGGATCGCTTCAGCGCCCAGCTCCAGAGCCTCATTCAGCTCCCGCAGTGTGCGCACTTCGATCTGGACGCGCTGCCCCTTCTGGCGGCGTTCCAGTGCATGCGTCAGCGCATCGCGCAATCCGCCGCCCAGGGTGATGTGGTTGTTCTTGATCAAGATGCCCGAGGCCAGATCCAGCCGGTGATTGGTTCCGCCGCCGCAGAGCACAGCATATTTCTCAAGGGCTCGCATGCCGGGCACTGTTTTGCGCGTGTCCAGTACACGGGCAGGTGTTCCCTGGATTGCGTCGACATATTTTCGCGTGAGCGTCGCAATACCGCTGAGATGCTGCATCAGATTCAAGATCACACGCTCGCAGCTCAGCAGCACCCGCGCGTTATGGCGAATCACCGCCAGTACCTGTCCGCCGTGCGCTCGCACTCCATCGAACATCTCCGGATGGCTGATCACTTCAAACCGAGTATGTGCCTCGGGCCGCCGATCGAGACGCGCGAAGATCTCAAGCAGGCGCGGCACTGCACCCAGGCCGGCCACCACCAGTTCCTGCCGGGCAATAATTGAGGCCGAGCCCTTCAGGTTCGGGTCGATAGTCAGATTGGTTGTCGCGTCGCTGGTTGCCTTGTCTTCCACAAGGGCCTGCTCCAGCAATAGATCGATGCGGCTGCTCTTCCAGTCCATTCTTCTTCCTGATGTTCAAGAACGCTTCTTCGATTGAATTTGTCGCAGAAAGTTATAAATGACTTTCTTGACTCTGTCATCCGCTTCGGCGGCAATCGTATGAAAATGGGATCCGTCGTGCCGCCCGATGACCAATGAGTACTTCGGTTCGAGGCCCAGAGTCTCAACAACGCTTTGCCAAAGTCGATGCTTGCCGTGCGTGAGCCGGTCGATAAAGCCCACCTCACCCAAATCAGTAAACCAGAGAAAGGCTACGATGTTCAGGGCGTTCCGCACAATGATCCGGTAGCTGGTCAGCAGCACGTATTGCGAAGGGTTCCCAGCCTGACGCACGCCATGCGACAAGTCAATGAACGCGAGCGGCTTCTCGGTGGGTTCCATCCGCGATGCAAGAATGATGCGGTTGCCCGCAGCGGAAAAGTCGGGTGCGGTCGAGCAGCCGGGCAAATTGCCGAAGAAGATCGTGGGGGTGTCGTCTTTGGGAGCCGCGTTGGCCTCGGGCGCAACCCACTCTGCACTCGCCGGAATGTCTTCGATCGGTAACTGCAACGGAGTTTCACAGTGCTCCGAGAGCTCCCGATACGCAACCTGGACGAGCTTGAAATGCTCTTCGGCTTCGATGCGCTGAACCGGATTGTGCTCGTACTTGTCAGGGTGCCAGCGCTTGGCCGCAGTCTTGTACGCTTTGCGAATTGCGGCCTTCGATGGACCAGCCTGCGCGAGGCCGAGGATCTCGGCATGTTCGACGCAAGCTTGGCAGACGCAGGGCATGGCGGTCGCTAACCGCCCAGTCCATCGAGATCGCGCCGCAGCTTTTCCAGCAATTGCTGCGCTTCGTCCCGTTGCTTCTTCAAGCCTTCGACGATGTGCGCTGGCGCTTTGGCAGTGAATCCAGGGTTGTTGAGCTGACGATCGGCATTCGCAATGATCTTTTCCAGCCTCGCGATTTCCTTGGTCAGCTTTTCGCGCTTCGCTGCAACGTCTACTGTCCGCTTGTAGATTCGCCGTATTGCCATTCGAATTGCAGCCCGCTGGCGCTTTGCAAGCGTCCCGCGAAATGGCTTCGGTGAAACGCACCTCGCTCAGTCACGCGCGAGACGTTCTATGGGATCGCGATTTCGTGGAGATGATCTCCATTTGCACGGATCGGCTGCACGGATCACGATTCGGACTGTGACTTCTCGGGACTCTGCCTTCTTTTCGCGGTGAAGCGCACGCCGCCAATAAGTTCTGCAGGAATTTCATCTCCCTTGCTGCCTGGAGAAGTCGGGCCGCGCTGGGATCATTGCTAGCCTGCGGATACCGCGTCAGAGCGATCGACTTCGCCGGCGGATTCCCGTCGTAAACCGCGTGCCAGATCTCTTCGGTGATAAACGGCATGAACGGCGACAGCAACCGCAGCGCCGATTCGAACACCTGCACCAGCGTCGCGAGTGCGTCCGCTGTCTTGGCCTTGTCGGCGGTCTCCGAGAAATCCAGTCGCAGCTTCACAATCTCCAGATACCAGTCGCAGAAGCTGCCCCAGAAAAATTGGTAGATGATGTTGGCCGCATCGTCGAAGCGATAATTCTCCAGAGCCTGATTGACCTTGGCCGCCGTCTCGTGCAGTTCGGCCACAATCCATCGCGCTTCAAGCGGCGCATCCGCAGCCACGGCCGGCATGGATCCCAGCGTGGTTCGATCGACAGCAATGCCCGATTCCGCCGCCCGGTCAATATTCATGAAGATGAACCGCGCGGCATTCCATATCTTATTCGCAAACGCGCGATAGCCCTCCGTCCGCGCCACGTTGAACGCAATATCGGTGCCTGGCGAAGCCATCGAGGCCAGCGTAAACCGGACTGCATCCGTTCCGTACTGCTTCACGATTTCGATGGGGTCGATGACGTTGCCCTTGGTCTTCGACATCTTCTCGCGGTTCGCATCGCGCACCAGCGCGTGAATATACACATCGCGGAACGGCACTGCGTCCTTCAACGCGCGCTTCGACCCGTCCGGCATGGGAACATCCTCGGCGAACCAGCAGCCGAGCATGATCATGCGCGCCACCCAGAAGAAGAGAATGTCGAAGCCCGTGACGAGCAGGCTGGTCGGATAAAAAGTGTCAAAATCTCCGCGATTCTCTGCGGTGATATTGGGCCAGCCAAATACGGACACCGGTAGCAATCCCGAAGAAAACCACGTGTCGAGCACGTCGGTTTCCTGCGTAATCTTCTCTGACCCGCAGTGCGCGCACTTGCTCGCATCCTCGCGCGCCACCGTGATCTTATGGCATACGCTGCAATGCCACGCCGGAATGCGATGGCCCCACCACAGTTGGCGCGAGATGCACCAGTCGTGGATGTTCTCCATCCAGTTCAGGTAGGTCTTCTGATACATCTCCGGCGTGAACCGGATGTGGCCTTCCTTCACCGCGGCAATGGCCTTGTCCGCAAGCGGCTGAATCTTGACGAACCACTGCAGCGAGAGACGCGGCTCCACAACGGTCTTACAGCGGTCGCAGTGGCCTACGTTGTGCACGTGGTCCTTGATCCCGGCCAGCAGCCCCTGCGCCTCAAGGTCCTCGACAATTTTCTTGCGCGCCGCAAAGCGGTCAAGACCCTCGTACTCTCCGCCCTCTTGGTTGATATGCGCCGTCTCATCCATCACATTGATCGATGGCAGATCGTGCCGCTGTCCGAGAGCGAAATCGTTGGGGTCGTGCGCGGGCGTCACCTTCACGGCGCCGGTGCCGAAGTCGCGGCTCACCCAGTCATCCAGAACAATAGGAATCGCGCGATCCATCAGCGGCAGGCGCAGCTTCTTGCCGTGCAGGTGCAAGATAGCGCTCGTCTTCAGGATGAATCGCCACCGCCACATCGCCTAGCATCGTCTCAGGCCGCGTGGTCGCAATGGTGATGAACTGGTCCGAAAGGCTGCCACCCGCAGGGTCTTCAACGGGGTACTTGATCTCCCACAGGTGGCCCTTGTGCTCGTCGTACACCACCTCGAGATCGCTGATGGCCGTCTGGCAGCGAGGGCACCAGTTCACAATGTAGGCGCCGCGATAGATCAGGTCCTGCTCGTATAGCTTGACGAAGGCCTCGCGCACAGCAACTGAGAGCCGTTCGTCCATGGTGAAGTACTCACGCTGCCAATCCACTGACGCGCCGAGCCGCTTCATCTGGCCGAGAATCGCGCCACCGTAGTGCTTCGTGCCACTCCCACACGCGCTCCACAAAGGCATCGCGGCCCATCTTCTGCCGGGTGTTTCCTTCGGTCACCAGCTGACGCTCGACCATCATTTGCGTGGCGATGCCCGCATGGTCGGTACCGGGCACCCACAGCACACGATCGCCGCTCATTCGATGCCAGCGCGCCAGAATATCGCTCTCGGTGTGCTCGAACATGTGGCCCATGTGCAGGCGGCCGGTTACGTTCGGCGGAGGTAGCAGAATCGTGAAGGGTGCAGCCGTCTGGCTCTCTTTGTTCGAGTCGGAGCCGGCGGGTGTCGGCTGGGCAAAGAGATTCTCCTTTACCCAATACTCGGCCCAATGATCTTCAATGGCGGTGGGATCGTACGCTTTTGGCAGGTCGTGAGGCATGGGGGTTATCAGCGTGCCCCCATCGGATTATGCGTTAAAACCTTCGATCGAAGAGGGTTTTGGCGCGAGGGGACTACTCTTCAACTTTAGCAGAGCGTAGCTGGACGGCAATCGGCAAAGGCACCGCCGGCTACACCTCCAAAGAAGAATGCCGCACTCCACATGACAGATTGGAGCACGGCATCCGGTACAAGGTTGGGATCAAGCCTAGAAGGGATTCAGCTTCGAGAGACCTTTCTTCTTCTTCTTCTTGCTCGAAGATTCATCTCCCAGGTCAGGCTTGGGCGCCTTCTTTTTCTTGCCGTCGGTCGCCGACGTGCTCCCAGCCGGCGCTGCTCCCGGTTTAATATCGTTTACCTGGTCGGGAGCCGGGGCTGGGCCTTCTGCTGCAGGCAGTGCGGTATTCACCGGGCCAACCGCCTTCACCACCGCATTGGGATCGGTCTCGGCAGCGCTGCCCGAGGGCGCACTGACGACAGAGACCCCAACGCTTGTTCCGCTGCCCGCAGGCGCAAGCTGTACCGGCGCCGTCGAGGGCACGTCGCTGCGTGGGGGCTCATTCGGGCCGGTCGGCGTAATTGCAGCTGCCGGCGCATCCGGCTTACCCGAGTTGATAGCGGCCGTGTACAGGGCCATATCCGACTTCGTTACGTCCGGGGCAACGGTCCGCTTGGGGTCGTCGAGCGTGGGCTCTCCTACGTGCACCGCTTCCACCACGGAGGGCCCGTGACGAATGATGTCGAACGTCTTGTCGGTAAAGCGCAGAGGCTGCCGGCTGCGCTCTTCCGCATCGCTTTCAGCCACTGCGGCTGCCGATGGTTCGGGAACCGGCCGGTTCATCGCCACCAGGCGGTCGCGCGCATCTTCAACGTGCGGAGCCATTGGGTAGCGCGTAATCACCTTGGAATAGGCTGCTGCGGCACGGTCTTTGTACATCGCACCTAAGCGCTCGCGCACCGCTCCCGGCAGACCGTTGGCCATTTCGATTCGGCGCGCCTGGCCGGCATACGCGTCGCCAATTCCCAGCAGAGCCTGGTCGCTCTTCGAGTAGAGCGGATACGTGTCGACCACCGTGGTCAGGCGTGCAATGGCGGCGGCATAATTCTCGCGGCTGTCGTAGTAAAGCCCGATCTGCGTCTCGCGTTCGGCGAGAACCTCCTGCACATCGCGCAGCTTCTGCTTGGCGCGCGGAATCAGGGCCGAGTCCGGGAACTGGTTGATCATGTTCCGGTACTCTTCTTCGGCGCGCTGCGCGTTGGTATAGTCGCGGTCGGGCTTCTCCATCTGCTTGTAGTAGATGTCGCCCACTTTCATTTGTGCTTCGGCCGCTTCCGGCGCGTTCGGGAAGAAGGTGATGAAGTCCTTGTACTCGGCCTCGGCCTGGGTCAGCCCTGCTGCGCCGCCTTCTTTAAACCACGTATCGCCGACGGCCAGTTTGGCGCGCATCCGGTACTCGGAATCGGGATAGGTGTTCAGAAGGGTCTGGAGGGTCAGGCGCGCTACGTCGTAGCGCCCCTTCTTCAGAGAGTTCATCGCCTTGTCAAAGAGCACCTTATCCGGCTGCTTGGAGTTCACATTGGCCAGCGGGTTGGCGCTCAGGTCCTCATTCTTTTTGTGCTTTGGCTTTTTCTCTCTTGCCTGGGCCGTCACCGCTGTCAGAACAAGCGCCGCCAACGCAGCAGCTGCAATTTTCCGGGAAAAACGATTCATACCACCTCAATGTGAGCTCACAACCGCGATCAGGCCGTTTTGCCCTTCGATGTTTGTCCGGGTCACTATTCGCCCGCCGCTGCACGAGCCGCCGCCAGTAGCGCACGCGCATCGCGTTCGGCCTGTCCTGCACCGAACACAGCATTGCCCGCTACAAGCAGATCCGCACCTGCTTGGACGACCTGGGCCACTGTGTCGTGAGCTATCCCGCCGTCCACTTCGATTTTAAATGCAAGACCCAGTTCCTGGCGGAGTTCTACAAGCCGCCTGATTTTATCGAGCGAAAACGGGATAAACTGCTGGCCCCCGAAGCCGGGATTCACGCTCATAATCAGCACGTGGTGGACCATGGGCAAGATGTCCTTGATGAAGTTCACCCGCGTCGCCGGATTCAGCACAACCCCGGCCTTCATGCCATGGTCCGCAATGTGCGCCAGCGACCGGTGCAGGTGCCGGCAGGCCTCGTAATGCACGCTCACCCAATCTGCCCCTGCATCGGCAAAGGCCGGAATAAACTCGTCGGGATTCTCGATCATCAGGTGGCAGTCGAGCGGCAGCTTGGTCGCCTTCCGCAGGCTCTTCACCACAGGAGGTCCCAGGGTGATGTTGGGAACGAAATGCCCGTCCATCACGTCAACGTGAATCGTGGTACCGCCGCCCCGCTCAGCCGCGGCCACTTCGTCCGCAAGCCGTGCAAAATCAGCCGAAAGTATCGATGGAAGAAGCTCAACCATGCTGTACCCTAAGGCGGTCCGTCCCGCCCCGCCAGTGTATCAGTCGAATTGCATCCCAACTCCACCGTTCAAAGACGGTGACCGGCTCCCCTGGTCCCGGAGCCCCCTTCAAAATCCGCACAAAAATGGCTCCCCCTGGTCCGGGGTCCCCACGAACACTCGGGGTCCCCGGCGACGGGTCTTCGTCGCTGGGGTGAGAACAGGTTTTCGTTCGTGGGGTGGTGGTCCCTCGCTTCTGGGGACCAGGGAAAACTGCATTCACCCCAGCCACTCCAGCAATCCGCTCGGAAAATGGGTGCCCCATCCAAGCGCAGCTTGGGTGGGAAAGCACGAACCCCACAAATTAAATGGCTTTCACGTGAACATATGCAGCGACGTCTCCACCTTCTTGCCCTTGCTGGGGTTTTCCAGCTTCTTCAACAAAATCCGGCTCCGCGCCCGCATGGCCGGCGTTCCCGAGCGCCCCGCCACTCGCAGCAAATCGAGCACCCCAGGCAAAAGAGAAGAGTCCTGTCGTGTCAGGTCAGCGAGCCCGTGCAGCGCGGTGGTTTTGACAATCGAGCTTGGGTCGTCCAGATACGAATGAAGTATCGTCGCGGCGCGACGGCACTCCGGGACCAGGAGCTTGAGACGCGGAACCACGAGAGCTAGATTCCAGCGCAGTTTCTTGTCTTCTGCTTCAGCCATCAGCCCGAGCAAAGACTCTTTCCAGCGCTGTGCCTGCTTGGGATTCTCGCGCGTCACGCGTTCCAGTGCATCGGCGGCTCGATTGGCCATCGCTGCATCGTCATCCCAAAGACACTCGATAACTTGCGCAAGCTTGGCAGGACGGCCGTCAGACATCTCCACCACTTCCCAAACCCGTCCGCAGTCGAGCTTGCCGCCGGTCTCGAGCATCCGCCTTACGCTCTCCCGCCCGTCGCATTTTTGTGGGATGTGATTCGGTCGGACGCTTTCTTGGGTAGACATGGCAATCGCCGCAATTCTCTCACTCGCGCGACACATCTGCCAGGTTCTGCGCCGCCACCCTGCCTATCCCGCGCAGGATCGCCTTCGTAGGCCACTGGCCTTCCGCATCGGGGAAGAAGACTTCGCCCACACGCTTGACTTCGGGCCGATAGTACCAGCGTTTAAGCAGCGCCAGATGACCCTGCCTTTCCACGGCGGGGGGCACGCCTGCTGGTTTCTCCAACTCCGATAAAACTGCCTCCAAGCGCGCTTCGAGCATGCCGCGCGCCGGCTTCACGGGAACAGATTCAGCACCCCCGGGGGGCACCTCACTGATCCCTGACCCCTGATCCCTGAAACCTTGTTCTTCAGGCACCGCCTCAATCGCCATCGGTTGCGCGAAAAGAGAGCTCGACCCCGACCGCTCATTCTGAATCCGCATGCCCAAAGTCGAAAACAGAACCGGACCACGAATCTGGCCCTGTTGGTAGAGGAAGACCGCCACTTCGGCTGCTGGCGCCGAAGACGCAATTGGCCCCACCGCAGGTGGTTGAAGGATCAATCCGCGCAGCTTGTTCATCGGCTGCACGACCTCCGGCGCAAGTCCGCGTACGGCCTCCACCTTTTGCACCTGCGCATGCAGAGCCGCAGCCTTCTCAAACTCCAACTCCGCCGAAGCTGTATCCCGCTCCGCGCGCAAGATCACCAGCTTGCTCTCGCCCCGCGTGGCCAGAAAATTCTCCACTGCCGCAGACTCCTCGGCGTAGCGCTCATCCGTGCAGCCCTTGTAGCAGGGCGCAAGGCACATCTTCATCTCGGAGTACACACACCCGGGATGACTCGGGTCGGGATTCAAATCGTCCGTGCAACGGCGTAGCAGAAACAGCTTCAGCGCCTCTTCAGCAAAGCGCTCGGCCGCAGCGCGCGAGGCGAATGGCCCGTACGCCCAGCCGGCTTCACGCTGACTCGGCTTGTTTGTTACCACGATGCGCGGATACGGATTCCCCCCGAGATAGCGGATGAACGCCGGCGCGCGCAGATGCATTCGTTCTAAGGCCTTCGCTCCGTAAACCTGCTCTAACAGGGAAAACTGTGTTAGCAGCGACTCGAACTCGGAACCGGTCAGCCGCCACGCGATGCGCCGCACGCGTCCGGCCAGTTGCAGTCGTCGCGGATGTTTCGGCGATGGCTGCAGCAACCGCTCCAGCCGCCCACGAAGATTTGGCGTGCGCCCGATGTAAGGCTCATCTTTGGCATCGGCGCCGTAGAGCGCAAACACCGCCGGCCTTTGCGGCAACTGCGCCAGCGCAGCCTTCGCATCCGCAGGATCAAAGGCGATCGTTTGCATCGCCTCCACCTCACGCTCCCGCGATCGTCATGCCGTCGATGCGCAGAGTCGGACTCGCTACCGACCCGCGAAAGATCAGATCGTTGCCAATCGCCGATACGTTCATCAGCATCTCGCGCAGATTCCCGGCAATCGTGATCTCCTCAACCGCGTGCGTCAGCACCCCATTCTCAATCCACAGTCCCGTCGCGCCGCGCGAATAGTCGCCGGTCACAATGTTGGTCCCGAAGCCCATCAGGCTCGTGACGTACAACCCTGCCTTCACATCGCCGACAATCTCCTCCGGCGTCAGCGTGCCCGGCTCAAGATAGAGATTGCCGCAGCCAATGCCCGGCGTGCCGGCAAGACCCCGCGACGCATTGTGCGTCGACCGCATCCCGAGCTTGCGCGCCGAGTAGGTATTGAGCAGGTAGTTCTGCAGCACACCGTTTTCGACGACAACAGTCCGGCGCGACGGCAGCCCTTCGCCGTCAAACGGTGACGTTCCAAATCCGCCCACGCCGCTCGGCAGCATCATCGTGTTGTCGTCAATGATGGTCAGGTTCGATGCAGCAATCGTTTCGCCCAAATGTCCGGCAAGAAACGATGCATGACGCCAGATCGCGTCGCCGGTAGCAGCTTCAAACGCCGATCCGATCAGCGACCGCGCAACTTCAGGCGCAAACACAATGGGCACCTTCTGTGTTGCTACGCGCCGGGCGCCCAGCCGCCGCACCGTGCGTCGGGCCGCTTCGGCCCCCACAGCTTCAGGGCTTTCGAGCAACGCGAAGCGCCGCGCGCTCGACCACCAGCCATCGCGTTGCATCGCTCCATTTGCATCCACCGCCAGAGGCGCAGCCGATACGCCCGCATAGCTGGTGCGATAGCTGCCGATAAAGCCGCGCGAATTGGCCAGCACCTTCCGTCCGGTGGCCGCATCGAAGCTGCCCCCATCCGAATTGGTGATGCGCGGATCCGCCGCCATCGCCGCTGCCTCGCACCGCCGCGCCCACTCAATGCGCTCCGGGCCGGGAAGGGAATATACATCTTCAAAAAACAGGTGCTGATCTTCTTCGATCGCGCCGAATTCACCCGTCTCCGGCAGCCCGTTCAGCGGGTCTTCTGCCGTCACCTTGGCCAGGGCCAGTGCACCCTCGACTAAGAGGCGAATCCCATCCGGCGTCAGATCGCTCGTGCTGGTCGAAGCTGACTGCTTGCCCAGAAACACGCGCAGCCCCAGCGCACGCGAGCCCGACTCTTTCAGAGTCTCTACTTGGCCCAGGCGCACATTCACGCTGAACTCATCGCCTTCGCGCGCCACGGCTTCGGCGTCGCTCGCGCCCGCCTTCATGGCCTGCGCCACAACATCGGAAGCCAGAGATTTCAAGTCAATTGCGGGGTCCAGTTGTGCTGCGTCTACGGGTTGTGCGGCAGTTTCGGCCATGGGTCAACAGTAACAAAACGGAGACCACCGCCGCACGTGGACTGGTAACTCCCATCACGTCGGCTTTGCGCTCCGCTTTGTTAAGGTCTGTTGTGCATTTGAAGGAGTTTGTTCCGCCATGCAACTTAAACGCGCCCTCGCCGCATTCTCGTTTTTCGCTTGGTTGCTGTCGTCTGCTGCACAAACCACCAAAATCGATCCCGTACTGCTCTCCAAAGCATCCGCCGGCGATGTCGCGTCGCAGTTTCAGATCGCTCGTGCCTACACAAAGGCAAATGACCCCAGCGCGGCCTTTGGGTGGTATCAAAAGGCGGCAGAGAAGGGCTACCCGCAGGCCCAATACCAGGTAGGTCTTCTTTACCGCACGGGCCAGGGGGTCGAACGAGACGAGCAGCGAGCGGCGGTCTGGATGCGCCGGGCCGCGGAACAGAATGTTGCCGAAGCGCAACTTCAGCTTGGCCTGCTCTACGATCACGGCGAAGGCGTGACGCAAGACCCGGCGCAGGCGGCTGCGTGGTACCGTAAGGCTGCTTTGCAGAACAACGCCGAGGCTCAGTTCAACCTCGGAACCCTCTACCAGCGCGGCCAGGGCGTGCCGCAGGATGACACGCAGGCCGCCGACCTCTACCGCCGCGCTGCAGATCAGGGCCTCCCTTCGGCGGAATTCAATCTGGCGCTGCTCTATGACAATGGCGAGGGCGTGCCGCGCGACTATGCGCAGGCCGCGCAATGGTATATGAAGGCCGCAGAGCAGGGAATTCCTCGCGCCCAATTCAATCTCGGTTCAATGTATGCGGGCGGACAGGGCGTTCCAGTCAATCTCGCGGAAGCGTATTTCTGGCTCGACCTGGCCGCGAATACCTGGAGCGGCGCGCACCAGCAGGAGGCGACCCAGGCTCGCAACACGGTTGCCGCTCACTTGTCCGCGGAAAATCTGGCAAAGGCACAGGAGCGAGTCGCCAAGTGGCTCGCTGGTCATCAAAAATAGGGTTGGCTACCGTCCTAGTCCGGTCCGCACTTTAGTGGATCCAGCCATGTCGCGCCCAGGCCTCGAGCCACCCGCGCGAGATGGACTGCCAGGTCGGGTTGAAGTAGAGACAGGTGCCGGCAACCTCCAGGCCCACCAGCAGCAGCGCGCCCTGAACGAACTGCTGCATAATGCGGTCCCGCTTCCAGTCCCAGAAAAGCATGAAAAGGATCAGAGTCAGATTTCCGCCTTCGTAGAACAAATACGTCCCGAGAAAGCTGGTGGGGGCCGGGGCGACGAGGCCCACCATCCTGGAGAAGCCTGCATCGCTCATGGCGATCGCAGCCAGCATCATCACGCGCCGGTGAGCCGCCGAGTTCCGCCGCAGAAGGATTCCGTACGGCAGAAGGAAGATCAAGCCGACCACGCCCGCGAAAGCGATCGAGAGAAACTGGGGCGGCAACGCGCCGGGCGTGTAGAGGTTCAAGGCCTGCCAGCTCATCTCGGACAAGGGAGCGATCGTGACCACGAGAACGGCGAATCCTGCAGCAAACCAGCCCAGAAGCCGATGGAGTTTGACGTTGCCGCCCTCGACGAGCAAAACAAGCACGGTAACGAGGAGCAGCCACAGCGTCGTGATCACCGCATGGAAATGAACAATCCGGGGGACGGGCGGCGATTCATGAAAATAGTTGTGAAGATCGCAGCCGAAGCCGACTCCAATGATGATCCAGAAAGCTGCGAGCCAGACGAAGGCAACCCGCCGATCGTCGCGCGCAGGCCACGATGCCTTTGTGTGCACTTGCTGAGACCTCCGGGGCCAGCGAGTCGCAGAGGAAGCGATGGATCGCCGAAGTCGTTCCTTTTAGGGGAAAGGAAGATTTAGTCTATCGCCCCGTTCCACCCACCGTCATCCGGTCCAGCTTGATGGTCGGCATGCCCACGCCCACGGGCACGCTCTGGCCATCTTTGCCGCAGGTGCCGATGCCCTCATCGAGCTTCAGATCGTTCCCGACCATCGATACATACTTCAGCGCCTCAGGTCCGTTCCCGATCAGTGTTGCGTCCTTCACCGGAGCGGTGATTTTGCCATCTTCGATCAGGTAGGCTTCTGAGGCCGAGAACACAAATTTGCCGTTCGTGATGTCGACCTGGCCGCCGCCGAAGTTCACCGCGTAGAGACCCTTCTTTACCGAGCGCAGAATGTCCTCAGGCGCGTCCTCGCCCGACAGCATGTAGGTGTTCGTCATCCGCGGCATGGGGATCGACTGATAGCTCTCGCGTCTGCCCGAGCCTGTATTGGCTGCGCCCGTGAGCCGCGCAGACAGCTTGTCTGTTAGATAGCCGCGCAAGATCCCGTTCTCAATCAGCACCGTCTCTTGTGTCGAAGAGCCTTCATCATCCACGTTCAGACGACCCGCGCCGCCCCTCCATGGTTCCGTTATCCACCACTGTCACCTTCGAGCTCGCAACAGACTGGCCAATCAATCCCGCAAATGCCGAAGTCTTCTTGCGGTTGAAATCAGCCTCGAGCCCGTGCCCCACGGCTTCGTGCAGCAGGATACCCGGCCACCCGGGTCCTAGCACTACCTGCATATCTCCCGCAGGAGCCGGCACCGCACCCAACTGAAGAATCGCGCCGCGGGCCGCCTCCTGCGCCAGGTGCTCCGGGCTTTTCGATCCGCTGAAAATGTCCAGACCTCCCCGTCCACCCGCACCCGCCGAGCCTTTCGTCGATGTCGGCCCATCCTTCGCGATCACGAATACGTTCAATCGGCACAATGGCTGTGTGTCGCTGGCGAAGGCGCCGTCCGACGCTGCGATTAGAATGCGACGCAACTCTTCGCTGTACCCGGCCCGCACCTGGACGATCCGCGGATCAAAGGCTCGCGCCGCCCTGTCCGCGCGCAGGATCAACTCCAGCCGCGCTGCCAGATCCAGATTGAATCCGCCCAGCGGAACGGGATAAAGATCCGCAGCTTTAGTCTCGGTAAACCCCTGCACGGTTTGTTTCGCCGGCCCCGAGGCGATCAGGGCTGCTGTACGCGCTGCATGCAGCAGCCGTTCCGGGCTTAAGTTGTCCGTGTAAGCATAGCCCGTCCGCTCACCCGACAGTACCCGCACACCACACCCGGCGCTCGACCCCTGACTCGCCGATTTGACGATCTGCTCGTCTACCCCTAGCGAAGTCGAGGTCACCGCCTCAAAATACAAGTCCGCATAGTCTCCGCCGGCCGCCAGCGCCTCGCCCAGGCAGCGCTCCAGAAGCCGTTCGGTGATGCCGAATTTTTCAAAGAAATAGCGTCGATGGCTCGTGGTGGCAGGGGAAGCGGCGGGATTCATCATTGTCGCTCTAGTTTACGCTTTTCCTCGCTCCCGAAGGCCGTCCCGCCACCTGTTAGATCTCTGGTGCACCCCACCTCTCGCATCGCCCAGGGCGGAGTCTTCATGCTAGAGTCGAGCCATGAAAAAGCTGGTTTTTGCTGCGTTATTTCTCATCGTTCTCGCCAGTCCCGCGTTCGCTGCCGGACACCATCACCGCCACCATAGGCACCACCATCACCATCGCCCCGCCTGAAGCAAGTGGCGGGGCTGCTACAACTGCAGCGCCCCGCCTGCCCTTGTAGGCGTTCTCATACCTGGTGATCACCCGCACGTTACTCTTTTCACGTGGATGCGCCTGAACCCACTGCCGCAACCGGCCGAGCCGTGCTACATTCGGGCCATGAAAAAGTCTGTCGTGGCCGTCTTCCTTGTGGCGCTTCTTGCCATTCCGGCCTTTGCCGCTACTCGTAAGCTTCACTATCCGCAGGCCCATCATCCAGAGAATCCGTATTTAAAGCACTTGAGCCACAAACAGCACCGCCCTCACCACAAGAAGGTGTAGCCGGATCGAGAGCCGCCTCTCGATTGCTGTGCGTCACTCAACACCATCCCGCCTTCCATTTTGGGAATCTGATTTCATGACCGGTCTTGACGATCTTCGCTATCCGATCGGGCGCTTTCGCTCGCCGGCCGCCCCTCCTTCCGACCTGCGCCCCGCACAAATCGACACGCTGCGCCAGTTGCCGGAACAGCTTCGGATCGCTGTCAAAGGATTGAGCGACACCCAGCTCGACACACCCTATCGCGACGGTGGCTGGACCGTGCGCCAACTCGTTCATCACATCGCCGACAGCCACATAAACTCGTATGTCCGGTTCAAGCTGGCGCTCACAGAGGACTGGCCCACAATCAAGCCGTACGACGAGGCCGCCTGGGCTCTGTTGCCCGACAGCGTACAGCCCATCGAGCCCTCGCTCGTCCTCATCGCCTCCCTGCACGACCGATGGGTTGCTCTGCTCGAATCAATGAGCGATGCGGATTTTCAGAAGGGCTTTAATCATCCCGAGCGCGGACGGCAGGATCTCGCAACAACGCTCGCTCTCTACGATTGGCATTCGCGCCACCACACGGCGCACATCACCAGCCTGCGCGCCCGCCAGGGCTGGTAATCCGCTCTCATGGGCCCCGCCGAGCCTGTTTCCGCAGGTGTATTGGCTGAGACTGTGCAGGCCTACCTGGCGGCGCATCCCACGGCGGCGCTCCTTGAAGATGGCCATCTGCTCTTCGACCTGCGCAGTGCACGCTACTCCATCACCACCGCGCACGGGCGATGCCAGCTACAGCTTTGGAGCGACGAGCGCAACCTGATGCGCTCCGTGATCGAGGTTCGCGAACGCGCTCACTCGTTGCGCCTCATGACGCGCCGCATGGGCATGACAAAGCCGCAGGCGCTTGAGTTTGTCCCTTCCAGCGATCGCCGCACACCGACGGCTCGCGACGCCGCGCGGCGCACCAATCAACGGCTTCTGGAACGCGTACTGACCCGCTCCTTCATCGGTTCGAAGGTCGATGGCTTCCGCTCCGCGATGGACCTGGAACATAGTTTCGGTCCCGCCTACGTCCGAGGCCGCCTTCTCAGGGGGACTGCCGCGGACGCAGTGATCGGCGTCAGCGAGGCTGAACCGACTGCCGCCATTGATGGCATTCTCACGCTCGGCCTTCTCTGGCTGAACTACTGTCGCGAACACGGCAATGAAAGGCGTCATTTCGGGGGACTCAAAGTGATTGTGCCCGCCGGTACAGCGCGCACCACCGCCGAGCGCATGGCATGGCTCAATACCGCGGCTGCCGATTTTCAACTCTTCACGCTCGATGCGCACAGCGAAGAACTCGTGCCTGTCGACATTTGCGATACAGGCAACCTGGAAGTCCGGCTTGCGCACGCCTTCTCTGCAGCAACGGCGATGGAGAGGTGCCGGGCAGGTGTCGATCGCCTCATGCAACTCGTTCCCGAAGTACAAAGAGCTCGCGTCGAGATCTGCGCCCGCTCCGCCAACGAAACTTGCCTTCTGCTGCATGGACTTGAATTCGCGCGCGTGCGGCACCGCGCCGCAGACCACTCGTTTGCCCCTGAGGAGGAAGTCACCTTTGGTGCAGGCGCCAACGAAACGCCTCTGACGCCTGATAACGAGCCGCTCTGCCGCGAGTTATTCGCGCGTCTCTTTCTCAGCCGCCATCCGGAGGGCTCTTACACCGATGCGCTCTTCCGCCTGCAGCCGGAGCGCTGGCTCGAGTCGCGGCTCCGCCTCAATATTGACGAGATCCTGCCGAACCTGCGCGGCGACTTGTTCTACAGTCAGGTTCCAGCGCTCACGGTCGGAGATCGCGGAATGCTGGATCTGCTCACCCTTGATCGAGCTGGCCGACTCGCGATTCTTGAGCTCAAGGCCGACGAAGACCTGCAACTCCCTTTGCAGGCGCTCGACTACTGGATACGCGTGCGCGCCTTGAATCAAGATCGCCAGTCGATGCATGGAGGAGCACAGCCAAGGTCCGCGTTCGAGCGGAAAGGATACTTTCCCGGCATCGAGGTTTCCACGCTTCTCCCACGCCTCATCCTTGCTGCGCCTGCCCTGCGCATCCATCCTGCCAACGAACTGGTTTTGCGCTTCCTCTCCCCGGCCGTCGATTGGGAACTGATCGCTCTTTCTGAGCATTGGCGAAGCGATTTGATGGTCGTGTTTCGAAAACGAAGCACGCCTGCCTAGATCGTTGGCGTCCCGCAATCCCATCTCGTGCTTGGACTTAGTGCGGAAAGGTGATGAGGCATGACGTCGATCTTTGGCAGTTCCAAATCGGGGCCCGTCCCAACACGGAGAAAGCTGGCGACCATTTCCATAAGGTCGTGATATAAATCACATCATTCTCTCCTCACTGGACTCAGAATCCAGTCATCCGAGTTCGAGCACGTCGGGTCAACTCGGTCTGGTGCTTTTGGCGATTGGCGCCGATTGACACTTGAGAGGGGATCATTCAAGTGAGTGACCAGGTGTTCCATCAATTCGAAAACACGGCGCAGTCTTTGCCAACTTATGACCTGCAGTTTGTACGCGTTCGGCAGAGGTTGGTCGAGCTGCCAGTTGGCAAAGGAGTATCCGATGCATCGGATGCCGCTATTTCCCACCCCGGCTGCATGCGGGCAATCCGGTCAGCTCTGGCAATTGAAGCTGCCACCGCGTTGATGGTCTACGCTCTTTGGCATCTCATGCGCGTCCTGCTTTAGAACCGCCATTCACCGGGTCTGCCGTACGCTTCGGCCGTCTTCGCCATGACCGCACACTCCACTCGCCTACTTCTTCAGCGGCTTCCGCGCGAAGTAATACAGCGAGTACGCCAGCATCGCGAAGGCCAGCACCGAAACCCACGTGTGGTCCAGAAACGTCGAGGGGAAGTTGAGAATATCCCCCTTGTCCGCGGTCGTTTCGTAGCCCTTCAGCGCCACGCCAAACAAGCCCACAATCCCGCCTGCGGCAATCAACCCTGAGGCATACAAGGATCCCGGCGAGATCTCGCTCTCCGCTTCGTCCACACCGCCCCCCGCGCGCTTCACTGCCTGATCGGCAAACCAGCGCACCGCTCCTCCGCAGAAGATTGCCAGCGTGGTGCCGATCGAGAGATACGCTCCCACTGCAAACGAGAGCGAACGAATCCCCAGCAGTTCCACCGCTACTACAAGGAACACACCCATCATCACCAGGCCCCACGGCAATTTCCGGCTAAGGATCCCGTTGATTACCGTAGCCATCAGCCGAGCCTGCGGGGCGGCGGCCTTCTCGCTCCCGATTCCCTGGATCCACTGCACCTCGATGCGTCCCGTAGCCGGCGAGTAAAGATACTTGCCATCGGCCAACTCGGCCGATCCCAGCGCATTCAGCACTACATATTCATCTTTGTGATGCACCGTCGACGCATTGTTTGGCCCCAGCACCGGAAACTGCGCGGGCAGACGCTTCACATCATTCTGGATCGATACACCCGGATGGGACGCGCTCAAATTCCATGCCTGCGGCGTCGCGCGAAATTGCTGCAGCCCCGTATTCATCAGGTTCAAGGTGAACCCGATGGCAATGGTCGAAACCACCACGCCAATCATCAGCGCCACCTGCTGCTTCCACGGCGTCGAGCCCACCAGGTAGCCCGTCTTCAAATCCTGCGAGGTGTCGCCGGAGTTTGAAGCGGCAATACAGACCACGCCGCCAATCGTGATTGCGAGGGCGCCAAACGCGGGCGCTGTCCAGCCCTGCACTAGAAAGATCGCCGAGGTTGCCATCAGCGTCGCGATCGTCATTCCCGACACCGGGCTTGCGGAGCTGCCGATCAGTCCTACAATGCGCGAGCTGACGGTGACAAACAAGAATCCAAAAACGACAACCAGCAGCGATGCAGCAAGATTCGCAACCCATCCCACATAAGCGCCGGGCACGGGTTTGAACTGAAGAAAGATAAACATCACAGCCACGATCAAGATGGAACCGAAGACCACAACGCCCATCGACAGATCGTCTTCGGTGCGCAGCGGCTTCTTCCGTTCCGTCGCGCCGGGTCGCATTGTCTTAAAGCCCGCGAGCAGGGCATTCACTATCGTCGGCACAGTCTTCAGCAGAGTGATCAATCCCGCTGCGGCCACAGCTCCAGCGCCCATGGGACGAATATAGGTAGACCAGAGCTGGCTCGGCCCCATCTGCGCAATCGGAATCGTGCCCGGATAGACTGGATTCGGCAGCGACTTGCCGAAGAAATAAATCAGCGGCATCAGCACCAGCCACGAGAACACACCGCCCGCAAAGATCACGCCTGCCACCCGCGGCCCGATGATGTATCCCACGCCGAGATACTCCGGCGTAGCATCGGCCTTGATCGATGCGCCCTTCAGAATGTGCTGCGGCCCGAAGTCTGGTTGAAACTCTGGCGTGCCGGGCCATGCTTTGAAGATGTTGTCATTTTGAAAGAGCGTATACAGCGCCCCGAGTCCAAGCCCCGAGAAAACCCGTCCCGCGAGCGATCCGCCTTTTTCCCCGGCGATCAAAACATCGGCGCACGCCGTGCCTTCGGGATAAGTCAGCACGCCGTGCTCCTCGACGATCAGCTGACGGCGCAATGGAATCATGAACAGTACGCCCAGCCAGCCGCCGATCAGCGCCAGCAGAAAAATGCGCGAGTATTCGAGATCGAATCCAAGAAAAATGAGCGCAGGCAAAGTAAAGATGACGCCCGAGGCGATCGATTGTCCGGCGTTTCCCGTAGTCTGCACAATATTGTTTTCGAGAATCGATGCCCGCCCGAACGCGCGCAGAATGCTGATCGACAGCACGGAGATCGGGATCGAAGCCGCTACCGTCAGCCCGGCCTTCAGTCCCACGTACACCGTGACCGCGCCAAAGATGATGCCGAAGAGCGATCCCAGCAGAAGGGCTCGAAACGTGAATTCCGGCCGGTTTTCGGCAGGCGAAACAAAAGGTTCAAACTCGGCCACGAAGCATCCTCCTGGCGTCGAAAAGCAATTTCAAAGCAACTCCCTGAAAGGGCGAGTGTAGCAGTTGACGCCTGAAAATCGCAGTACTATGGGCCCTTGATCGACCTCATCCGGAATGTGTCAGTGCCACACTTGGCGAAACCAACCTAAACCCGATAGCGTAGGTTGCAAACCAACGCAGGATATGCGAAGGTTCGAACCGCAATGGCCAATCCGATCACAACACCGCTGCCTGCCAAGGCGACCAGTGCAACCTCCAGTCCATCGCCGGTAAAACGCCTGCTCTCCCTCGACGTAGTTCGCGGCATCACTATCGCGTTCATGATCATGGTGAACAACAACGGCGGCCCCGGCTCCTGGCGCTTTATGAATCACGCGACTTGGAACGGCCTCACACCCACCGACCTCGTCTTCCCGACATTCGTTTTTGTGGTCGGCGTTTCCGTCGTTTTCGCATTTGAGGCGCGTCTAGCCCGCGGAGCCACGCGCGCTCAGCTTTCATGGCACACCGCCCAACGCGCTGCAATCCTGATTTGTTTTGGCATTGTGGTCAACAGCTTTCCGTTTTTTGCGCTCCCTCACATGCGCTTTTACGGAGTGCTGCAGCGTATCGCCGTCTGCTACCTCGTGGTCGGCCTCTTCTACCTCTGGGACAGTCGCGCCTCCACTAAAGTTGCCGCTCTTGTCGCATCGCTGGTGGGCTACTGGATCTTGATCCGCTGGGTTCCCATTCCCGGCATCGGCACGCCCGGCCACGATGTCCCTTTCATGGACATGACCCAGAATCTGACCTCATGGATCGATCGCCAGATCTTCCCCCATCACCTCTATCTCTACGCACCCGACCACAATGTCCGCGACCCTGAAGGACTGCTCAGCGATCTGCCCGCGATCGGTACGGCCCTGATGGGAGTGCTCGCCGGTCTTTGGCTTCGCTCGCGCAAATCGATTCCCATCAAAACAGTGGGCCTCATTGCCGCGTCGATCGTCAGCCTTGCACTCGGCTATCTTTGGTCGCTCGAATTCCCGCTTAACAAAAACATGTGGACCAGTTCGTTCGTGCTCGTCGCCGGCGGCTACTCCCTCGCCCTTCTCGCACTTTGCCATTGGGCGATTGAGCAGCAAGGTTGGCGCAAGGGCTGGACATGGATCTGGATCGTCTTCGGATCGAACGCGATTGTTGCCTACATGTTCAGCGAATTGGTCCCCGGCATCCTCTATACCATCACGGTCCCCGATGGCCCCACACGCCATGCCGACTTGAACGCCTTCCTCTTCGCGCATATCTTTGCCCACATTCCCAACCCGCACTGGGCAGCTTTCTCGTACTCAGTCTCCTTCACCGCGTTCTGCTTCATCCCCGTGTGGGTGCTATATCGAAAGAAGATTTTCCTGAAGGTGTAGGTGGGGAAACTATGCGACAGGTACAGGCCTGACCGGGCGAAAGAGCCACGAGAGCAGCAGCACAAAAAGCAGTCCGCCCACCGTGAACTTCAGCCACACCGGCGCGAGTGACGGCGAGAAGAAGCCCTCGAGCGTTCCCGCGATCACCAGCATCGGTATGACGCCCGAAACAAGCCGCGTGGCCTCGATTCCGCCGCGTGCGACGGAGTCTTTCCATCGCAACGAGCCAGGAAACAGCATCGAGTAGCCAAGGCGAAACCCGGCTCCCCCCGCGATCAAAATGGCTGGCAGCTCCAGTGAGCCGTGCGGCGCAATAAAGCTCCATAGCGCGACCGACATTCCATATTGATGACAAGCGGCGCTGATCACGCCCAGCATCATGCCGTTCACATACAGATAAAAGAAAGTACCGACACCGAATGCGATGCCGCTGGCGAAGGTGACAAAACTCACCGCGAGGTTGTTCGTCATGATCGCGCTCGAGGCCATGGGCGCAACCGTCACCACAGACTTCGTCCACATCTCGTGGCGCTCCATCGTGGCAATCATCTGCGGACCCACATAGTGGCGCATAAACTCCGGACGCGCGCTCGTCAGCGCTGCTCCCAGCAAACCCCATGACACCGAGATCAGCAGCGATGCAGCAACGAACCGGAAATTGCGCTGAAAGATTGCCGGGTACTCATCGCGCAGAAAGCGAAATAGCGTTGCGGCGCTAGCTTTTCGGCCGGAATAGACCACATGATGCGCACGCGCCAGCAAGTGGTTTACATGTTCGGCATAGGTGCGTGCCGTCGCGTCCTGGCGCAGCACGGAGAGGTCCGCAGCGACCTGGCGATACAGCAGGGCCAGTTCCTGAAGCTCATCGCGCGACAACTGGGCCAGCCCGTTCTGGTCTGACCGCGCCAGCAGCGCCGCAAGCCGCTCCCAGTGCGGTCTTCGCTTCGCGATCCATTGGTTTGAGAGAATGGCTGCCATGGACTTGAATGCAGATCAGCTTAACATCGACACGCCCGAGCTCGTGGCTATCGAAATGCCGCTGGCAGGTGTCGGCAGTCGCTTCGTTGCGCTGTTGATCGACACGCTGATCTGGGGCGCGGGGCTCCTCGTCGTTGGTCTCATTTTATGGGCCTTTCAGCCCGCATTGAAAGCGTTCTCGGGTCTCTCGTATCAGTGGGCGGTTGCCCTCTTCACTCTCACCATCTTTCTGCTGAACTGGGGTTACTTCACGTTATTCGAGGCCTTTGGGCACGGACGTACCCCGGGTAAGCGCATCGCGCGCATCCGCGTCATTCAAAAATCCGGCCGGCCCATTGGCATCTTCGAATCCATGGCCCGCAACTTCATCCGCTACGTCGACCAGATTCCGTTCTTCTACGCCATCGGCGTCATCGCAGTCTTCGCGACCAAACAGCATCAACGGCTCGGCGATCTTGCCGCCGGAACACTCGTCGTTCTCGATCGGGAGCAGGAGACGCCCCTGTGGGCCGACACGGGATCCCGCGGTTTCAACATCCCTCTGCCGTCGCAGCCGGCGAGCCCGTCTCCCGTCGCGGCCCTTTCCTCGGCCGGCATAGCAAAGTTGAGCGCCTCCGATCTCCAGGTACTTGAGGGATTCTTCGCGCGAAGGCTGGATCTGGCTTTGCCCACCCGCAAGGACCTTGCACGGCGCATTGCCGCTAGCCTCTGTGCCAAATCGGGATTGGAACAGCCGCCCGAAGCAAGCATTGAAACCTTCCTTGAAGCCGTAGCGCGCGATCTGCGGGATTTGGCTCGGATGCGCTGAAGCTTATCCCGCATTTTCCGCCCATTCACCCCAATAACACCGTGAAATGGCCCCGACGCGGTCGATTGCGCGCCGCATTCCCATCGCTGAAGTTACTTGTGTGGGAGTCGACAAAGACAGAAGTCCTTTGTCTTCCGACGCGTTGCTTTAAGGGGTTCACTCGCTGGGCAGCAACGCAATAAAAAGGACGATTTGAGCCTTGACAACTGTCCTGCGCGCGGCTTTTAATCTGTCCCGGCCCAAAGAATGTGGTTGTTTGCGCATTCTGCTTAAACGTTTGAGTGAGAAGATTCCAGATTTAATATTTCCTGGAAATTCTTCTTCCAAAGAACGGAGAAAGCGGACCGCCTCAGGCGCGTTTGAAAGTGCAGTTGCTGCCTGAGACCGGCCAAGGACCTGAAATAACGCCGGAGGGAGCGAGGAGCGCTTCGGCGGCAGTAGAAATGGCAAACCTGACTCCGCAGCACTTCAGTGAAGGTGCCGGGACGAGGCTCGATAGCAAGATTTGAGAGCGCGGTCCGAAGAGACGGGGCGAGTGGGTCAAAGTGGGAATGAAGTCAAGTAAAGGGATTTTCTTCTTGACTGCCATGCAACGCAATGCGTTAAATGGCTTGGCTTTTCAAAGTCAATCAAATTCATTCCAGCTTCTTGCCCATTCGATATCAACGGCAGATGCACAGCAGTAACTTTTGAAAGGGAGGTTTCATGAGACACAGGTTGTTTAGAACACTCCTGTTGCCGGTATTGTTCGTCGTGGCCGCGGTAGGCGCATTTGCGCAGGCCAACTCCGAACTCACCGGAATCGTGACCGACCAGACAGGTGCAGTAGTTCCAGACGCAAAGATCGTTGCAACAGACCCTGGAACGGGCGCCTCAAAGTCGACCACAAGCGGTGCGACCGGTTTGTACGTTATTTCCGGTTTGAACCCCGCCAACTATAACCTTCGTGTCACAGCGAAGGGATTCCAATCGTTCGAGCAGAACGGCGTCGTTGTCAACGTCTCGGCCACATCGCGCATCGACATCAAGCTCACCGTCGGGTCTGAAACTCAGACCGTTACGGTCGAGGCTGATGCTTTGGCGGTGCAGGCTGATTCCAACGTTGTCAGCACACTGATCAGCTCTGAACAAATCAGTCAGATCGCAACCGAGAACCGCAACTTTGCTGCTTTGGCGGCTTTGGGCTTGGGCGTCAGCTCGGCTCTGCCTGACAGCAATACGCCAACTTCGGTAGCGGCTAACTTCACCATCAGCGTCAACGGACTTCGTCAGAGCCACAACATCTGGCTGATCGACGGTGGCGAAGCGGATGACCGCGGCGGCGCCGGCGGCATGGACATCATGCCTTCTCAGGACGCGATCGCCGAGTTCACGATGATGACCTCGAACTATCCTCCGGACTACGGTATTTCGTCCGGCGCCACGATGAGCCTTTCGCTCAAGAGCGGCACACAGAAGTTCCACGGCGAACTCTGGGAATTCAACCGTACGCCTGCGTACGACGCGAAGAACCCCATCGCCCGCTCACTCACCAACATTCACTACAACATCTACGGCTTCAATCTTGGCGGCCCGCTGTACATCCCTAAGGTGTACAACACCAACAAGCAGAAGACCTTCTTCTTCTGGAACGAAGAGTGGCGCAAGATTCTCTCCGGCGCCGGCACCACCAACTCTCCGACACTGCCCAATGCTGACCGCCCAACCGCGGGAACAGACCTCACCTATGTTGCCCCGGCATTTGCCAGCAGCACGGCTCTGATCGTTCCTACAGTGGGTGATCCTGCCTACAATGCAAAGCTGACGGCACTCGGTCTCACGCCCGGATCACCGTTCCCGAACAACACGATTCCGCACCAGTTGTTCGATTCGAACGCGGTGCTCTATCTGAACACGAGCGTTGTCCCGCACGAAACCGCAGGCGCTGGCGGCAAGGCAATTGCCAACGTCGCCAACCCGATCAATGTGCGTGACGACATCGTTCGCGTCGACCACAAGTTCAACGACAAGTGGGCGATCCTCGGACACTACATGCACGACAACGTGGCCCAGGGCTACGGTCTGCCGCACCTCGGCTGGCTGTGGGCAAGCTTCAACACCGTTACCTCGAACCTGTCGAACCCGTCGGATTCGGCTGCCATCAAGATCAGCGGAACCATCAATCCGAACCTGCTGCTTGAAGCCAGCATCAACTACGACGGCAACGTCATCAACATCACCAACAGCACCAACTCGTTTGTCCCATCCGGCTGGAGCGTCAACTCGTTCTATCCTCTGGGCACCATGCTGCAAGGCTCGACAATCGGTCAGAAGAGCTTGCCTGGTATTACGGGATGGGGCAACCCCTACAACGTAGCGGAAGACATGGGCTCTGACCCGTGGCACAACGCCGCTCGCGACTACGAGCCCAAGGTCGATGTTTCCTACACCATGGGTAAGCACGCGATGAAGTTCGGCTTCAGCTACAACCGCTACACCAAGAACCAGCAGCTGTTCGGCGATTCCGAAGGCAACTTCAGCTTTGGAAACAAGACGAACGACTCGTTCATGGACATGCTCCTCGGCATCACGGGCGGCTACAGCCAATACCAGGCTCTGCCGATCCGCCACTACGTGAACCAGACTCCCTCGGCTTATGTGATGGATAACTGGCACGTGACACCGCGCCTCAGCTTGCAGCTCGGACTTCGTTATGACGCCCTGCCGCATGCCTGGGAACGCAGCAACCAGGTCGCGAACTTCGATCCCACGCTCTACCAGTCTTCACAGACTCCTGTGTGGAAGTCCGATGGCTCGCTCGATCCGAACGGCCCTGGATTCCAGCAGGTCAACGGCGTGCCGTTCTACCTCAACGGCATGGGCTTCGCCGGCAAGAACGGCTTCCCGGTTGGCCTCGTCACAAACGACTACAACACGCTGCAACCTCGCATTGGCTTCTCTGAAGACCTCTTCGGCACGGGCAAGACCATCCTCCGTGGCGGATTCGGTACCTTCTTTGAGCGCATGCAGGGCAACGACATCTACAACGCTGCTACCGCTCCTCCGTTCGCTTATAACCCGAGCGCCAGCAACGTCTACTTCAGCGATCCGCACACCAGCTGGGTTTCAGGCCAAACCGCTGCCACTCCGTTCTTTGCATCGGGCGGCTGGAAGAACCTGGAAAAGAGCTACAAGGCTCCGGCCGTTGCTCAATTCAGTCTCGGCATTCAGCATGAGCTGAAACCGTCGATGATCTGGGTTGTGCAGTACGTCGGCAACCTCGCATGGCACCAGAACATTCTGCGGGACATCAACAACTATCCGTTGTCGACCGATCTGAATGTCCGCTGCAACGCTGGTGACGGAAACAACAAGTACGCTGGAGACATGTGCCCGAACGGCACGACTCCGAGCAGCTTGGCCAACTCGAACCTCTATCGTACCTTCCAGGGATACGCGCAGATCCAGCAGGAAGAAAACACCACGAACGGAAACTACAACGGTTTCCAGACTGGTCTCCGCATCCAGAACAAGTGGGGCCTCAGTGGCGAAGTCGATTACACGTACTCGCATGAAATCGACATCACCACCTACGACCTCGCCGGCGTCAGCAACCCCTACAACCTGAAGTACGACAAGGGTTCGGGCGCACTCGATCGCCGTCACATGCTGAGCATCAACTACATCTACAACCTGCCCTTCTTCGCGAAGAGCGCCGGTCTGGTGAAGTCGATCCTCGGTGGATGGGAACTCGCTGGTACGGTCATTGACGAGAGCGGCTTGAACTCCTCTGGTAACAACCAGGGACCTGGCCTCTCCATCAGCTACGATTCGATCGGTCTCGGTGGCAACTACACCAACCGCCCGAACGTGAACGGTCGCGTACGTTATCCCAAGAAATACAGCCCGGCAAGCGGTCAGAACGAGTGGTTCGATACGACTCAGTTCAGCGCTCCGACTCCGGCGTGGTTGGGTGGACCGAACCAGGGCTTCGGCAACGCGGGTAAAGACGCGATCGTCGGACCAGGCCGTGTCAACTTCACGACTTCGCTCTACAAGTCGTTTGCTATGACCGAACGCGCTCACTTCGAGCTGCGCTTCGAGTCGTTCAACACCTTCAACCACACCCAGTTCAACGGGTTTAACAACAGCTACAATTCGAGCCAGTTCGGCCAGATCACCAGCGTGTGGGATCCCCGCGTGTTGGAACTGGGCGGCAAGTTCGTTTTCTAACTGGAACCTCAACTCGGGCGCGGCGGGCATCCCCCGCCGCGCCCTTTTCATTGCCCCGAACATTGCCCCGCCATGCTCTCCGGAGCGAGAATAAATGTAGCGAATCGCTTCGACTTCTTCATATGAATTGGACTTCAATGCCGGTCAGCAACAGCTCGCGGACAACAGTGAAAAGGATCGCCGTATCTTCGGGCCGTCATCTCGTATGGATTCTTCTGGTAGGATTTGCACTCCCCAGCTTTTCGCAAAGTCCTCGAGTCTCTGCTGCTCCGCGAGGACCTGCGCGCGACAATGCTCTCGCACTCGAGCAGCAAGGCAAGTTACAGCAAGCCGAAGCTGCCTGGAAAAGCATCAGCCGGCTCCGTCCCAGCAATCCTGAACCTTACGCCCGCATCGCAATTCTTGAAGCTCGCCAGCAACATTACAAGGAAGCCGCACCCTACTATCGCAAAGCTCTTACGCTGAATCCGAATGTCCCCGGCCTTCGTCTCAATCTCGCTCTCGCCCTCTTCAAAGCCGGCCAGATGAAAGAGGCGATCGAGCAATTCGAAATTCTGCGCAAGGCCGCGCCCGTCAATTCACCCGAGTATCAGAGAGCAACCATCCTCATGGGTATGGCTCATTACGGCCGGGCTGAATATGACAAGGCCGCTCCCTATCTGAAAGAAGCAGCGGACAAAGATCCCACCAACCTCACCCTGCTGCTCGCCCTTGAACACAGTTATCTCTGGTCTCATCAGACCAAGTATGTCCTCGATGTCTACCACCAAATCCTTTCACTCAATCCGGATTCTGCCGAAGCAGACATGGTCGCGGGCGAGGCGCTCGATGAGATGAAGGACAATGCAGGCGCAACAGAGATGTTTCGCGCCGCGGTCAAGGCCGGCCCCAAAGAGCCGAATGTGCATTTCGGCCTCGGCTATCTGCTATGGACGCAGAAACAATACGCCGAAGCGGCTCAGCAATTCCAGGCGGAACTCGACAACGACCCGAACCATGCACAGGCAAAGCTCTATCTCGCCGACGTTGACATCCAGATGAATCGCCTCAATGAAGCAGAACCCCTCTTGCGCCAAACGATTCTCCTCGACCCCACCCTCTCGCTGGCCCATCTCGATCTCGGCATCGTAGCTGCAGAGACCGGGCGCAACGAAGAGGCGCTCCGTGAGTTCAAGATGGCTGAGGAAAAGACGCCGGACGACGTCAACGTGCACTGGCGTCTCGCCCGGCTCTATCGGGCGATGGGCAAGAAGGAAGAAGCGAAAGCCGAGTTCGACAAGGCCAGCACCCTCAACAAAAAAGCCGATGACGATCTATACAAAAAGATCAAGGACGGAAGCGCCCATCCTCCGGCAGGAAATGCGCCACCCGCAGAGCCTCCATCCTCCCAACCTTCCCCTGAGTGAGGAGCTACTGCTCTATGGCTGAAGTTCGAACGTTCGCCCATAGTTCAGCATGTGGGCTAGCACTTTTTCAGGGCAAATATGCCTTGCTTCGATGTGCTCTAGTTCAGTTGTCGAATCAACATCGGTTCCAACTGCAATGAAACAGTAAAGGCAGCGGCTGTTCAATCGTCCATTCTCTTTGCTTGTTCGGCTATACATTGGGCCCTCGCCGAATGTCGGATCGTTTGATCGTACTCGAATGGCAGTTTTGCGCTCGTGATTTTTGTCACGGCACCGCTGTCAAAAAAAGTGCGCGGGGCCTCGCTACAGTCTGACATTTTCGTTCGTGTTTCTTCGCAGCCGCCAACATGGGCTCAAGCCGAGTTGGGGAAACAACGAGACCGAGCAAGGCTCGTCGAAGGTTCCCTCATAGTCGTATTCTTCTTTGTTGTTCTTCAGCGGCACCACAAGCGTTCGGCTGACGGTGACTGTCGATTGGGGCGAGCCCTGCAGTCGGAACGCGATCGAGTCCGCGACATACGTGGCAGCCACGATGATCGCCATCGCGGCGGCAATTCGCACCATCCAACGTCCGATCATTCGCATTACGCCGAGCCTTCTTCAAGCCGCAGCAATTCGTCCTTGAGCACAATCCAAACGCCACTTGAGTGCTTCCAGCCTATCTGAAACAGACGCTGCGCATGTCATAGAAATTCAACCGTTGACCAACGCCTCGCTGCATAGAAAAGGGCCAGCCCGCAGGCTGACCCTTTCGCCCAATCTCGCTTGTCCTACATCTTCACTGAGGCGGCACGCACTGAAACACCGCTCAGCTCCGCAGCCCTTGCCTCGGCGTATGCAGCCGCGCCCATCAGCGCCGCCCGGCTTTCCAGAATCACCCGCACCGGCATATTGATCAGCAGCTGGCTCAGCCGTCCTTTGTCCGTAAAAGCCTTCATGAAGGTACCGTCCTTGAGCTTCTCCAGAATGCGGGGAGCAATGCCGCCACCCACGTAAAGCCCGCCGACGGAGAGGACCTTCAGTGCCAGATTGCCGGACTCGGCGCCATAAGCCGAAACAAACATGTCGAGTGTCTTCTCGCAGAGCTCGCTCTTCGCTGCCAAACCCATCTCCGTGATCACCGCGTTGGGATCGGGCACCGAAGCAATCTTCTCCGCCAGCCACACCGGCTCCTGCACGCCCTTCACATCGCGCAGGAACTCGTAGATGCCCGTCATTCCCATGCCGCTCACTACGCGCTCAAAGCTGATGCGGCCGTTGTACTTCTGTTTCAAGTAGCGGAGTAAGGCAATCTCGTCCTCATTGCGCGGCGCGTAGTCCACATGTCCGCCCTCGGAGGGATACGGTACATGCGTTCGTCCGTTCCAGGCCAGGATGCTCTGGCCAAGGCCAGTCCCCGCTGCGATCAACGCGCGATTGCCTATCTGGCTCGGATCGCCTTCGCTGAGAGTGTAAATCTGGCTCGCCGTCAGCTCCGCGATGCCATAGCCATTGGCCTCCAGATCGTTGATTAAAAAAACATGCTGAATGCCGAGCCCAGTCGCAAGCTCGACGCTATCCAGCGTCCACGGCAGATTCGTCAGGCGAAGTCGCCCGTCCCGCACCGGTCCCGGCACGCCAAAGCACGCCGACGTGACCTGTTCCGCCTTCAGGAACTCTTTTACGATCTCGGCCAGACCGCTATATTCCTTAGCGGCATACCGCTCGTCCCGCGTGTGTTGCAGCTTTCCATCGACAAACTCAAAGAGCGCCAAGTGGACCTTGGTGCCCCCGACATCGCCCGCCAGAATCATCGTTCCCTCTCGAAAACACCACGGCCTTGCCCGTCTGTGGCAGGCAAATGCGCAGCGGCGGCCTCATCCAAAACCAGAGTGAGTATATCGCTTGAGGGCCATATCAGTTGACTTGGCAGCCGTTCCGGATCGCGCACTCCCAGCCAGACATCGTGCAGCACCTGCGCCTTGTCCGCCCCCCCGATCAGGAAGAATACCGAAGAGGCATGATTGATCACCGGCCACGTCAGCGTGATCCGCCAGCTATCCTTTTGCTGCGGCACATGGTTGGCCGTCACCAGCCGTCCCATCTCATGCAGCGCATCCGTATGCGGAAACAGAGAAGCCGTGTGCCCGTCCGGTCCCATCCCCAGCTGCAACAGATCGAAGCGCGGGCTCTCCGCACCTTCCAGGCGAAAGCTATTGCGCAGCTCCGACTCATATCGTGCTGCCGCGGCCGCCGGTTCCAGCTCGCCTTCCATCCGGTGCACCTGCTCCGGCTTCAGCGGAACATGCTCCAGCATGGCTTCCCGCGTCATTCGGTAGTTGCTGTCTGCATCGTCGGGAGGAACACACCGCTCATCCACCCAGAACAGGTCGATCTTGTCCCACGGCATCCGCGCGCGCCAGGGCTGAGCCGGGTCAGCCAGCAGCGCAAAGGCCGCCTTCGGCGTGGACCCGCCACTGATCGCGATCCGTGCCCGGCCCCGCGCCGCCACGGCTTTCTCGGCGCCTTGAGTAAAGCGCTCAGCGGCCCCCGCCGCAAGCGCTGCGGCATCCACTACAACCGTATACTCGATCCTCAGTTTCCTGGGCATTGAACGTGTTCCTTTGCCGGTTATGATGCACGGCTCAAGCGGTTGGTATGAATTTCAAAAAAATGAGATGGGGAAAGATGCGACAACCACTACTCACTCGAAGCGCGGAGCTACCGTCCGAGATATACCCGATACTGCTCTTCCAGCACTCCTGCCGCGCGCGCCAGCGCCAGCTTCGACAGGTTGAATTGGTACAGGCTTTCGATCAGGTTGTTTTGCGCCGCTGCCAGTGTTGCCTGTGCATCTACCAGCGGTAGATTGTCATCAACTCCGGCATTCACGCGATCCGTTTCGTCGCTCAGAGCGTGCGTCGCAAGATCCACGTTCGACCGCGCCACCTCCACCAGCTTGCTCGTCGTCTGCACATCCAGCAGTGCCGACCGCACCTGCTGGTCGATATGACTCCGCAGATCGTCCAGCTGCGCATGCACTGATGAAAGCTGTGCCGAGGCCGACTCCTCGCCGCCGCGCAACTTCGCCTCGCTAAACAGTGGAACGCTCAGCGTTCCCATCGCTGCGAAACGTTCCATGCGATGGTGTCGCCGTTCACACGGTCGACACCCCAGTACCCGCCAAACGTCAGCGTGGGCAGGCGCTGGCTGCGATAGGCCGCATGAATGGCCTTCACCTCGACAAGCTGGTTCTGCAGGTTCTGCCAGTCCTGGCGATTTTTGTACGCCACTGCGCGCACTTCTTCCGGAGTCTCTATAGCCAGCTCGCCGTACGGCGCAGTGTCGGTCAAGACGACGTTTTGTCCCGGATCGATGCCGATCTCACGCTTCAACAGAATAAGGTCCTTGTCCAGTGTGTTCTGCGCGGCAATCACCGCCTGCTCCTGCGATTGCAGCTGCACCCGTGCCCGCAACTCATCCAGGTTCGCTACCGTCCCGGCCTCATGCGCGGCATGTGCCTGGTCGAACAACACCTGGTCCGCCTGCTGCAATGCCTTGGCTTGATCCACTTCACTGGCCGCTGCAATCGCGTGCAGATAAGCCGTGGCCACCTGTTGCACAACCTCGCCGCGTGCCGACATCTTGGCAAAGTGCGCCGCCCGCTCCGCTGCTCCCGCCGCGCGCCAGCCTGCAATCACCGGGCCTGAAAATAGAATCTGACTGTAATGGATCTGCCCTTGCGTCAGATCGTCTTTCGTGATCGGGTTGAAAGCCCCCGCGCCACTCATGCCCAGCTTCGAAGCAAATACCTTGACCGTGGCCGGCCCAAATCCCTGCGCCGCCAGATTGTGCTGGAAGACACCCGTCCCGCCACTCACCGAGATCGTCGGCAGAAACTCCTGCAGCGCCTCATTCTTCTGGCCTTTGATCAGCTTTTCGCCATTCTCCGCCTCGCGCAATCCGAGATTGGTTTCCAGTCCGCGCCGCACCGCCTCGTCCAGCGACAACTGGATCGTTTCGTCGGTCGCTGCGTGCAGCGTCACGCTTCCGTAAAAGGGGTTAGTCGCCGAGCTTGGATTGCCCATCTGCGCGCGCGCTTGCCCTGCCGCCAAAACCAGCGCCAGGCCGACACACACAACCCCCGCCCCGGCCTCCAGGAGCAAAATGGACCCTTCTTTTCACATCCATCATTCTCTCAGATGAGCCAGAGGGCGCAAGGATTCCTCGTCACAGCCAAAAAACCGCACAAAATGGGGCAGTTCCGGCCGGCCTGCCCCATCCCGTGTCAAATGCTCTTCTGTGCCCACCGGCCGCGCCGGAACAGCACCACCCCGGCCGCTGCCATTGCACACTCCGCAATCACCACCGCGAGAAAACCTCCCTCGGCCTTCATGTGCATGGGCACGGCCAGCACCCACGCCAGCGGCAGCTCCAGCACTAGAAAACCGAAGAAGTTCACCCACGTCGGCGTCAGCGTGTCTCCGGCGCCGTTGAATGCTTGCAGCATCACCATGCCATAGGCATAGCCGATGTTGCCGCAGCTCAAAGTGCGTAGCGCCGCGGCGGCAATGGGCACAACCGTGGGGTCGTTGACGAACAGGCGCACCACCGGCGTCGCAAACACGAAGAAGAAGACGCCGATCGTTCCGAGGAAAAGCATGTTGTAGAAGCCGGTCCTCCACACCGCCAGCGCCGCCCGATCCGGCCGTTTCGCGCCCAGGTTCTGCCCCACCAGCGTTGCCGCCGCATTGCTCAACCCCCACGACGGCAAAATGAAGAAGATCACGATGCGGATCGCGACCGTGTACGCGGCCACTGCCGACGCACCGAACAGGGCAATAATCCGTACCAGCCCGATCCAACTTACGTGCGCGATGCCGAACTGCAGAATCGCCGTAAGCGACACACGCAGCAGTCGCGTCATCACCCGCAGGTTGAAGCGCAGGTGCCGTGCCAGTACGTGGATGCGCTCCGTGCCTTTCAGCAGCCGGTAGAACTGGTACAGCACGCCGATGCTGCGGCCCGTGAATGTCGCCAGCGCCGCACCCGTCACGCCAAGATGCGGAAACGGACCGAGACCGAAGATCAGGCACGGATCGAGAATGAGGTTGATGATGTTCGACACCCACAACAGCCGCATCGCAATCGCCGCATCGCCCGCGCCGCGAAAGATCGCGTTGTTCAGGAAGAGCATGATGATCGCGCCGCACCCTCCCAGCGCGATGCGTGCGTAGCTTGAGCCGGCGGCTACAGTCTCCGGCGAGGCGCCCATCAGGCCCAGCAACTGCGGTGCAAAAATGCCCGCAGGAATCCCGATGGCCAGGCTGATCGTCAGTCCCAACCCGATTGCCTGTACCCCCGCAATCGCCGCATCCTCCGGGTCCTTCTCGCCAATGCGCCGTGCCACCATCGCCGTCGTCGACATGGCAAGGCCCATGCCGATCGCCATCACCAGCGCCAGCATCGACTCCGTCAGGCCCACCGTGGCCACCGCATTGGTGCCCAGCCGGCCCACCCAGTAGACATCCACAACGGCAAAGAGAGACTCGAGCACCATCTCCAGCACCATCGGAATCGCGAGTAGAAAGATGGATCGGTTCAGGCTGCCGATTGTGTAGTCCTGGTGCGTGCCGCGCAACGCATCGCGCACCGAGGACCAGAGGGTGTGTGCGCGATCGTCTGCCGGCGCACTCGTCGTTGTTTCAAAAGACATAGGGAACTCCACAATGCCGTGCAAGGGGGCACGACACACGCGAAGGGGCTCACGCTGCGATCAGTTCAGTTGTGCAGGTTGACCCCGAGGCTGAAGTTGACCTCGGGCAAAACAGGAATAGGTCCCGAGGCAATGATCAGCGAATAGGTCGAATGCGTACGGCGCTCGGCTGAAACACTGTCTCCTCCAGGACCCGCAGGGAGCGGGTTGTTAGAGTGTACCCCGATTTTCAATTCCAATGCCAGCAGTTTTCGTCACATTTCCGTGAGTATCAATCCGCACAAGAACTGGGTGCCCCTGGTCCCTCGCTTTCGGGGACCAGGGAAAACTGCATTCATCCCAGCCACCCTAAAAGTTCGCACCAAAAATGGGTGCCCCATCCAAGCAGCGCTTGGGTGGGAAAGCAACCAACCCAGCGGCAGTTAGCCCCACCGCAGGTGGCCCCCTGTCGTCCTCAACCCTTCACATCCCCATAGAATGTCATCCTGAAGACCCGCGCGTTTGGGGCCCCGATCGCACGATAGTGCGATTGGGGTAAGCGGAGCGAAAGCCTGCCCTGAGCAAAGTCGAAGGGGATCTGCTTCTCGGGCAGCACCGATCTGCACGAACAATGGGTGCCCCCCGGTTACTCGCTTTTGGGGACCAGGGAAAACTAGACGCATGACAGAGCAGTCAAGAAGGCACGAATCTCAAGGCACAATCTTCGCGAACGAGGGCTCTCTGCCGCCGATTGGTAGTGATTTGAGATCAGGCGAAAAAATGGGAATCGGCTCCACCTTCAGCTTCGGCCACGTCGTCGAGAGCAGACCGCTCTTCGGACCGCACGTCTGCGCGTCAATTGGCTGAAACTTCAGTCCCGGATACAGATTCTGTGCCACTAATGTCCCGGGCGGTTGCATACCCAGATCGCGAGCGGTCGGATGCAGAATCATCTGCGGGTCAATCGAGGCATTCCCTAACGGCTCGCGCGGCGCAGGCGCGGGTCGAACCACCGTCCAGGGTGGCACCTTCGCTGCGCCGGGAGATCCCGGTGGGAGCTTGCCGAACTCCTGGCCCAACTCTCCCCAGAGAGATTGCCCAGGAGGATTAGGGCTCAAGGGGCCCGCCGTCCCCGACTGGCCAAACGCCGCCGCCCCTGACCATGCCAAGCCGGCACAAAGACTGAAGAGGAGGGTCGCAGTGCGCATCACACACCTCGAAGGCACGCATGCGCTGCCGTGCAGGCGAATCAAGTTTCCGGCAACGATGGAATGCCTGTCCGATAGACGTTCGTCGCACGCGGGCGGCGTCTCCTTTGCAGAGAATTTCACCCATCCGGCGCACAATGGAAAGATGGGCTTTGGAATCGATAGATCGGAGGCGCAGAGAGACGAGACGGGAGACCCCTATACCCCCCCCCCCACCGTTAATAACCAATCAGTCAATCACTGAAGTGCGCAAGGCGCACGTATCCGTTGCAGAGAATTTCGAGCAATTGTGAAACGACCCCAGACAAGCAGATCGCTTGCCCAGGGTCGTCTTTTTGCCTCAGCGGCGGAAGGGCGCGAAGCGCGATTAGCCCCACCGCAGGTGGTTATTCCTCTTCGTCTTCTACCGGCCGTTTCGCGTTGGCCAGGATCTTCTCGGCCACGAGTTGCGGAACGATGTCGTAGTGATCCATCTCCATCCGGTAGCTGCCCTTGCCCTGCGTCATGGAAGTTAGGTTGGTGCCGTACGCCAGCATCTCGGCCATGGGGACCTCGGCTTTGATCACCGTCGTGCGTCCCTTGGACTCCATGCCCTGCACGCGGCCGCGCCGGCTGTTCAGGTCGCCCATCAACGTGCCGGCAAATTCATCCGGCGCCTCGATCTCGACCTTCATTACCGGCTCAAGCAAACACGGCTTGGCCTGTTCCATGCACTTGCGGAAGGCCAGCCGTCCGGCCATCTTGAACGACATTTCGTTCGAGTCAACATCGTGATAACTGCCGTCGAAGACCGTCGCCTTGAAGTCGACCACGGGATAGCCTGCGAGATAGCCGCGCGACGCCGATTCCACAATGCCCTTTTCGACCGCCGGAACAAACTGCCGTGGGATGGCTCCGCCGAAGATCTCGTTGGCGAATTCGAATCCACCGCCCCGCGCCGTTGGCTCCATCCGGATCTTGCAGTCGCCGAACTGCCCGTGGCCGCCGCTTTGCTTCTTGTGACGCCCGTGGCCTTCTGCCTTGCCGCGAATGCTTTCGCGATACGGAACCTTCGGCGCCTTGAGCGTGACTTCGGCGTGATAGCGCTTCTTGAGACGCGACACGATGGTTTCGATATGCGGTTGTCCCGCGCCTGCGATCAGGAACTCATTGGTCTGCGGATCGCGATAGAAGCGGATCAGAAGATCCTCTTCCATCAGTTTGTGAATCGCCGGCGCCAGCTTGTCCTCGTCGGCGCGTGTCTTGGGTTCAATGGCGTAGGTCATCGCCGGCTCGGGTAACGCGGCCAGCTGAACCTGGATTTCCGCGCCTTTCTGTCCCAGCGTGTCGCCGGTGAAGGTGTCGCGCAGCTTGGCCACGGCGCCCAAATCGCCCGCGTGCAGCTCCACCACCTCGACGGCCTTGCGCCCCTGCATGATGCTGAGGTGACTGAATCGCTCTTGTCCGCGCCGCGTATAGTTTTCGAGCGTTGCGTCGTTTCTGATCACGCCGCTGACGACTTTGAAAAACGAGATCCGTCCCGCAAAAGGATCGGTCATCGTCTTGAACACCACCAGGCCGGCGGGTTCACTGTCATCCACGCGGCGTATTAGTGCGCTCGATCCCGCCGCGCCGTCTACACCGTCTCCGTTAGCCGCCACGGCCTGCAGCGACGGAGATTTCACCGCAATCGGCGCGCGCTCAATCGGCGCTGGCGCATACACCTTAATGAAGTCCAACAGATGGTCTGCGCCGACATTTGCCTCGCCGCTTACAAACAGAACAGGAAAAATGCGATCTTCGCGAATGGCTTCATGCAGTGCGGTAATCAAGTGCTGCTCAGGAATCGTGCCCTGTGCGAAATACTCCTCCATCAACTCATCTTTGCCCTCGGCCACCAGCTCCACCAGCGCCTCATGCGCCGCCTTGGCCGATGCGTGCAGTGTGGCGGGAACTTCGCCAATCTTGCCCCGTCCATCGCCGCCGGGCGTATAGTAAAACGCTTCCATCGTGACCAGGTCCACCACGCCATGGAATCCGTCTGCGTCGCTGATGGGCAACTGCACCGGCACGCATTGCCGGCCCCAGCGCTCCTGCACGTCCTCGATCAGCGCACTCAATCCGCCGCTGCCGCCTGCCTTGGGATGGTCCATCTGGCTTACGACCACGATGCGCGGCAGATTCGCCTCTTCGGCGTACTTCCATACCCGCTCTGTGACCGCCTCGATGCCGCTCTGCGCATTCACCACAACGGCCGCTGTTTCTACCGGAAGCAAGGCGGCGCGGGCTTCGTGGTTGAACATGTGGAAGCCAGGCGTATCGACAAAATTGATCTTCGTCCCCTGCCATTCGGCGAAGGCGATTGCGTTTTGCATTGTTGTGCGACGGGCGATTTCCTCTTCGTCGTAAGCGGTAACAGCCGTCCCGTCCTGCACCCGGCCCTGGGTTGGCGTTGTTTTCGCGGCATGCAGCAGAGCGGAAATTAACGTTGTTTTCCCGCTGTGCGCATGCCCCACTACAGCTACGTTGCGGATCTCACTTCCCTGGTACGTTTTCATGGTGCTTCTCCTCCACCTGCGGCGAGGCGGACGCCTTCAGCAGGCCCGCGACCGAGAAAAGGCGCGGGAATGGTTGTCGGTTGATTGAGCTTAACGATTCGCGAATGACCGCTGCTGAGTCTTTGGGGATTGAAATCCGGGCATCGATTGGAATTGAACGAGAGCGCAGGGAAACCGCAAATACGTCCGTCAGGACGTCAGGGGGTCCGAATTTCCGGGCGGAAGAGCCCGGTCTGCCGTCTTCCTCGTCCATGCGAAGAGTCTCCGGCAGGCGACCGGCGTAGCAACGGGAGGGAGGTTTGCCGGTCGTCTCGCTTTAAGAAAACGGATGCTATCACACCCGATATATGAACGTCCTGTGACAATCGCCACGGATCAGAGGTTCCCGTTCGATTTGCGATGTATGATCATACTGACTATAATTATAGTCAGTATGACCTGAGGCGGACTAATGGCTATCTGGCAGGTTCAAGAAGCAAAATCGCGGCTCAGCGAGGTGATCCAGGAAGCGAGGGAGAAGGGTCCCCAGATCATCACGAAACACGGGGCTGAGCGTGCGGTTATTTTGTCGATCGAGGACTATCGCACCTTAACTGCGCACAAACCGAGCTTGAAGGACTACCTGTTGAGTGGACCGAAGGTGGATCGGTTTGAAATCGCGCGCGATCGCGACTCGGGCAGGGAAATCGATCTATGAACGGGCGGACCGAATACCTGCTCGACACAAATGTTCTGAGCGAAACACGCAAGAGGATTCCGAACTCCGGCGTCCTTCGATTCCTAGAGAATGCGGAGTCGTCTGCGCTGTTCATCGGCGTGCTGACACTTGGCGAACTACGGAAGGGTGTTGCGATCAAGAAACGTAGCGATCCCGCTGCAGCGAAGAGCCTGGGCGCGTGGGTCGACGGGTTGGAATACAGCTTTGCAGACCGCATTCTGAGTATTGATGCACCCACCGCGCGGCAATGGGGTGAGTGGTCTGCCGAACGCCCTCGACCTGTGGTCGATACGCTGATTGCAGCAACCGCGGTGCTGCGTGGGATGACACTTGTGACGCGAAATACCCAGGACTTCCGCGGGATTAAAGTGAAATTGCTGAACCCCTGGGCTGATTGAGGCGCTGGAGGCTCCGGGGTACAAGGCATTACCAGTGGAGAACGGGCAGGAGGCTCGAGTAGTCGTCTGTCCATGGCAGCAGGCCGGGTTTCGCGGCCGGAATGTGAGCACGCGGGGCAACCTCCGGCAATTCGAAAAAGTGAGGGTTCGCGGTAACCAGCATCCACGTCGAGGCATATTCGCCGGGGTCTTTCGGATTGTCGACCGAGAAGCGCCGTGCCTCCATTCCCGCAGATTGCGCCAGCAGCAGGATGGGCGGGCCAAGATCGACGTGACGGTTGGAGATGTGGAAGGCGAGGATGCCGTTCGGGTTGAGGTGCTTGCGATAGAGGGCAAGGGCCTCGGCGGTGAGCAGATGAATAGGGATGGCGTCGCCGGAGAAGGCATCGATCACGAGGACATCGAAGTTCTGCGGGGGTTCGATGGCCAGTGAATTGCGGGCGTCGCCTTCCACGATGTCGATGTGTGCGCGCGAATCGCGCAGGTAAGAAAAGACATTCCGGGCAATGGGAGGCACGTCAGGGTTGATTTCGTAGAAGCGTATGCGATCTCCGGGAAGGCCGTAGGCCGCCATGGTTCCGGCTCCGAGGCCGATTACGCCTACGTTGCGGGCCCGGGGCTTCCCATCCGGGCCGAGGCAGCAGTACTGCATGGCATAGCCTACGCCGGAGTTGCGTGCGTAATACGTGGTGGGCGTACGGCGGACTTCATCGGTACCGAAGATCTGGGTTCCATGCTGGATGCTGCCGTTCATCAGGGTGCGTACTGTGTCGCCCGGATAGCTAAAGAGGTCCTGGGTGACGCGGAGGCTAGCGTAGAAGTCACGAGTGGCAACCGTGGCCTCGTGGCTGTAAGAGCGCCGGACCATCAAGGTGACCACGACCATGGCCACAGTAGCCACCCCCCACAGGAGGCGTTGATTCCATCCGCGGTTCCAGTTGACGGACAGCGCCAGCAGCGCCGTGACGAGGAAGGTGAGCGGCAGATCGAGATTGTATGTGAATGCGATTGGCGCAGCGATGCCGATGAGAAACGAGCCAAGCGCGCCGCCGGCAGCAAAGAGCAGGTAGAAGAGTGTCGACTCAGAGGTTCGCGCGGGTCGCAGCCGCACTGCCTCGATGTGGCAGAAGATGGAGGCGAAGAACAGTTCGCCCAGGAAGAAGGCGAGCGAAACCCAAAGCGGCCAGCCAGCGTTGGTGTTGTGGATCGAGTAGGCCAGCCCGGCGAGCAAGACGACCATGACGCGGGCAATGATGTTCCACGGCAGACTGATGCGGAACTGGAAAGCCAGGATGAGCGTGAAGAGATAGACGGCGAGCGGGAGGATCCAGAGGAGCGGGATGGCGGCGACATTAGCGGTGATGTAGCTGGTAATGGCGCTGAGCTGCATTGAAGCGCCCATCGGCAGCAAGATCCAGAGAAGCTTGCGCATGAGGGGCGCGGGATCCGCGTCGGCGGGCTCAGGCATGGGCGGAAGGGAAGGATTTTCCGATGAGGTGGAGCGCACTCTCGCGGCGAGGACGAGCGAGAGTGCGGCGAAGAAGAGAAATCCGACAGCCCACGCGATGCGTTGTGCATGCAGTGTGAGATGGGGTTCGATGAGGCTGGGATAAAGGCCGAGGGCGAGAAGAGAAGCCAGATTAGAAAGAGCGAAGAGTCGATAGGGGATTTCGGTGCGATGAAGGCGGGCCCACCAGACCTGGAGAAGCGGGCTGGTGGCGCCGAGAGCGAGGAAGGGAAGTCCGATCCAGAGGGCAAGAGCGGCGAAGACAGCGGTGATGGGATGATCGGCGCCGGCGGGGAGAGTGAGAGCATGCCAGGCCCAGACGCAGGCGGAGCCGGCGGCGAGAAGCATCAGAGCGGCGTGGGTGGCCCAGAAGGATCGTTGACTCTGCCAGTGCGCGTAAAGATAGGCGAGCAGGAGCGCAGTCTGAAAGAAGACGAGGCAGGTGACCCAGACAGCGGCTGAGCCGCCGAGTGTGGGGAGCAACTGCTTGGCGGCCATGGGTTCTACAAGAAAAAGAAGAAATGAGCCGAGAAAAATGGCGCTCGAAAAGAGCAAGCGCGAAGGAAGCATGACAACCTCAGATTGCGCACAGCGTGGTCGCTGCATGCGGAGAGTGATTCACGTGAAAGCCGGATGCTATCACATGGCGAGCTGATGTTTGCACTTGGCCAGGGGATGCGCGCGACGTTGTGTGGTAGAGTCGGCTTAATCCGGGACCTCAATCTCCCCCAATCGTCCCCAACAGGCCAAAATCTCAATCTACGAGGTCGTCGCGTATGGTCGACAGCGGCAAGACGAACCACGAACGCGCAGTGGACTGTGCGCAGGATCGGGTGGGGGCGTCAGCCCAGCGAAAGGCATCGCGCCGACTGCTGCCCGTGATCGCTGTCGGCTACGGCCTGGCCTATATGGATCGCATCAACATCAGCTTTGCTTCATTGCGCATGAATAGCGACTTGCATTTCAGCGCGACAGTCTACGGGCTTGGAGCAGGTCTCTTTTTCCTGGGCTATGCGTTGTGCGAGGTGCCCTCAAACCTTCTGCTTTTGCACTACGGCCCGAAGCGCTGGCTGGCGCGCATTATGCTCACATGGGGTCTTCTGGCTGCGGCCATGATGTTTGTGCGCACACCATGGGAGTTCTACGGGCTGCGGCTGCTGCTGGGGATGGCGGAGGCAGGCTTCTATCCCGGCGTCATCTATTACCTCACTCTCTGGTTTCCTGCGAAGATGAGGGCCCGCGCGGTGAGCCGGTTCTATGTTTCGCTGCCACTGAGTTCGGTGGTGATGGGATCGGTTGCCGGGTGGTTGCTGAGCCTCCAGGGCAGACTCGGGCTCGCCGGATGGCAATGGTTGTTTTTGATCGAGGGCCTTCCCACGGCGTTTTTCAGCCTTGTGATTCTGAAGATGCTGCCGGATTCTCCCTCAAAGGCGCCCTGGCTTACGAGCGAGGAGAAGGCATGGCTCAAGAGCCAACTTGAGGCCGATGGAGCGAAAGCACACCTGGGTCAAAGCGCCAAAGTGAAACAGGCGTTGCTTTCCCCTTATGTGTGGATGATTGGGGCTTATTTCTTTTTCGCTCTGACAACAAGCTATGCGTATAGTTTTTCTGCTCCGGCGATTCTGCAAGGAGTTACGGGATGGAGTGTCGGGAATGTCGGGTTTCTGGTGGCAGGCTTCGGCGTCGCCGGTGCGGTAGGAATGATTCTGAACAGCATGCATTCGGATCGGACAGGAGAGCGCGCTTTCCACTGCATGATTCCCTGCGCGGTGATGGCGGTCGGCTTTATGACAGCGAGCGTCGCCAGGGAACCTTGGCTGGTGGTTCTGTCGCTGGCGGCCAGCTACGTTTCATTTGTTGCGATGCTCGGCCCGGCAAATGCAGTTCCGATGCAGTTTCTGGCGGGCCGCGCGGCTGCGGCGGGATTAGCCGCCATGAATACCATTACGATGTTTTCAGGATTTGTGGGGCCGTATTGGATGGGCTTGATGAAGGACTACACCGGCAGTTACGAAGCAGGTCTGAAGGGGCTTGCACTGCCCAGTATGCTGGCCGCGGGAACCATGTTCGCATTGACCCGCAGCCTCACACGGACGCGGAGCCGGGTTGCGCAGCCGCCTGATCTTGCCGGTGAAACTGCTTGAATTTTCCTGGTGCCTTGTCTCAGAAGGTGCTTGAACAATACGGGGGCGAGATAAAGCAGATTCTTCGATCACCACCCCTGCACGACAGGAGTGGCATAGATCGGGTGTCAGGGATCGCGTAAGACATTGCACGAGCAACTGCGGATCCCTCAGCTGCGCTCTCGGGATAACACCTTCATATCTGTCGTGAATTTCAGAGACAGGATGCTACACCTCAGCCGCAGCCGGCAGAATCTCATCCACGTCGACCCACTGCGTGGGATAATTGCCGGTGTAGCAAGCGGTGCAGTATTTGTTCGTATCGCCATCGTTGCAGCATTGCAGCAATCCATCGAGAGACAAATAGGCAAGGGAATCGGCTTCGATATACCGGCGAATCTCTTCGACGGATTGATTGGCGGCGATCAGGTCGCGCTTGCTTGGAGTATCTACTCCGTAGAAGCAAGGCGAAATCGTCGGCGGGCAACTGATGCGCAGATGCACTTCTTTCGCACCCGCCCCGCGCACCATGCGCACGATTTTTCGGCTCGTGGTTCCGCGAATGATTGAGTCGTCGATCAAGATTACTCGCTTGCCTTCGAGGAGATTCCGAACGGGGTTCAGCTTGAGGCGCACGCCGAAATCGCGCACGCGCTGCTCCGGCTCAATAAATGTGCGGCCCACGTAGTGGTTGCGAATCAGGCCTAGGCGAAAGGGAATACCTGCCTGCTCGGCATAGCCAAGAGCAGCGGTCACGCCCGAATCTGGAACAGGCACTACGACGTCGGCGGGTACGTGCGACTCGCGCGCCAGTTGCCGGCCCATCTGATCGCGGCTTTCCTGTACCCAGCGGCCGAAGATGCGGCTGTCAGGCCGCGCGAAATAGACGTGCTCGAAGATGCAGCTCGATTGCGGCACACCACTTGCGAACTGGCGGCTGGTCACGCCATCGTCGGTGACCATGACGAGCTCACCGGGCAGCACATCGCGTTCGTACTCGGCACGCAGCAGATCGAAGGCGCAGGTTTCAGAAGCGAAGACAATCGTGTCGGGCCCATCGGTGTTGCGGATGCGGCCCATCGACAGCGGACGGAAACCCCGTGGATCGCGCGCCGCGAAGATGCGGTCGCGGGTCATCATGACGATAGAAAATGCGCCTTCTACTTGCGAGAGCGAGTCGGCGATGCAATCTACCAGCGTATGCCGATCGGAGTGCGCAATGAGCTGCACGATAATTTCCGAGTCCGACGTGGTCTGGAAATACGCTCCATCGCGTTCGAGTCGCGCGCGTATGTTGCCAAGATTTACCAGGTTGCCATTATGCGCAATGGCGATAAGACCCTTTGTCGAGTCAACCCGGATGGGCTGCGCATTCAATAGCGCCGAGTCGCCGGTTGTCGAGTAGCGTGTGTGCCCAATGGCCATCGTTCCCGGCAACTTTTGCAGTACATCGTCGGTGAAGATTTCTGAAACGAGCCCCATGCCCTTGATGTTGGCAAGGTGCTGACCGTCGGCGGTTGCGATCCCGGCTGACTCTTGCCCGCGATGCTGCAATGCGTAAAGGGCCAGATAGGCCTGGCGAGCCGCGTCCGGGTGCCCATGGATCGCGACGACACCGCATTCCTCGCGCAGCTTATCCGTTTCAGCTGGTATTGAACAATGACCATCGGTTAGCGATCGGGCGCGTTGCGATTCGGACTCGTCTGCTACTCCAGTAACACCCTGGTAGAGCAACCGGATCATGCAGTTACCTCATCGTGGAGTGTTGCTTCGAGTGCCGTTGCCCAAACCTCACGCAGTTCACTGAGCCGAGCTGAGATCAGCGGTTGGTGATCTACGGAAATTTCCAGCCGTTGGCCACCGGTAGTTCCAATGCGTGCAGTGAAGAAGTTGTACTCGGTTGCCAGTTTCTCGACGGCGCCGATATGGCTTTCCGCTGCTGTCACAAATACAGTAGTGCCCGGTTCCGCGAACAGGCCGAACAGGGGATGCGCCAGGAGCGACTGCTCCTGCTCAACCGTTGCGCCTACTCCCCAGGAGAAGGCGGCCTGCGCCAGGGCAGTCGCGATGCCTCCGTCGGATACGTCGCGTGCGGAATGAATTAACTTACGATCGGCCAATCCGCGCAGCAGCGTGTGGAGATCGGCCTCGGCATCGAGATCGAGGGCCGGCGGCGCGCCCCACAGTGCGCCGAGAATTACTTTGGCGAACTCAGAGCTGCCGAATGCGGTCATTTCCTCATGCGCTTCTTCAAGCGTCGCGTCCGGAATCTCTTTTCCGCGCGGTTCCTGCTCAAGGGCGGGAAGGGGATACTGACTGATGGGCAATGGTTCAAATGGGACTTGGAGATTTGGATCGGGCGCTCCTGCGCGTGGAATTGGCCAGAGTAAGAGAATCGCGTCGCCGGCTTTTTGGAAATCGGCAGGCACAGCCTTCGTTACGTCGTCGAGAATCCCAACAATGCCCAGCACCGGCGTGGGGTAAATTCCTTCGCCGCGCGTCTCGTTATATAAGGATACGTTCCCGCCTGTGATGGGCGTGCCGAGCGCAATGCAGGCTTCGGCTATGCCATCAATGGCCGCGGAAAGCTGCGCCATGATCTCTGGTTTTTCAGGATTGCCGAAGTTCAGGCAGTTGGTCGCGGCCACCGGCAGCGCTCCTGCGCAGGCCACCTTGCGCGCGGCCTCCGCAACTGCATGCATCGCGCCGAGTTTGGGATCGAGGTACGCCCAGCGGCCATTGCCATCAAGCGCCATCGCGAGTCCGCGTTCATGGCCGCTCGTGCCAGTGCCCTTGATTCGCATCACGCCGGCTTCGCCGCCTGGGCCTTGCACCGTGTTGGTTTGCACCATGGTGTCGTACTGCTCGTGCACCCAGCGCTTTGAGCAGACATTGGCACTTGCCAGCAGCTTCTTCAAATCTGCCGTGTAATCGCGATCCCTCGACAACTCAGCTAGAGCATGCTCTGGCGGATCAGCCGGGACAGGAGCTTTCCATGTGCCGACAGGCCGGTGATATAACGGCGCATCATCGGTTAGCGACTGGTTGGGAATATCGGCTACCAGCACGCCATGATGGCGAATGCGCAAGCGCGGCTCCGGTTTCACGGTTCCAGCGATCACCGCATCCAGGCCCCACTTCTCAAACACGCGCAGGACTTCGTTTTCGCGGCCCTTCTCGGCCACCAGAAGCATGCGCTCCTGGCTTTCAGAAAGCATGATCTCGTATGCGCTCATGCCGGTTTCGCGCTGCGGTATCAGATCCAGCTCGACGTCTAGGCCAACGCCGCCCCGTGCGCCCATCTCGCAGGTTGAGCAGGTGAGCCCCGCTGCGCCCATGTCCTGGATGCCGACAATCGCGCCCGTCTGCATCGCTTCAAGGCAGGCTTCCAGCAGCAACTTCTCCATGAACGGGTCGCCGACCTGCACATTGGGCCGCTTGGCCTCGGTGCCCGCGTGAAACTCTTCGCTGGCCATGGTCGCGCCGTGGATCCCGTCGCGGCCCGTCTTGGCGCCCACATAGATGACCGGATTTCCTGTGCCGGTGGCCTTGCCGTAGAAAATTTCGTTCTTCCGCACGAGGCCGAGTGCAAAGGCATTGACCAGCGGATTGCCGCTATAGCAGGCTCGAATTTTGTCTCGCCACCCAGGTTCGGCACTCCAAAACAGTTGCCGTAACCGGCAATGCCGCTCACCACACCTTCAACAATGGAGTGGTTTTTGCTTACCAACTCCGGCTCGGTGCCTGGCTCCCGAGTGATCGGGCCGAAGCGCAGCGAATCCATCACCGCCAGCGGACGCGCACCCATCGTAAAGATGTCGCGCAAAATGCCGCCTACGCCGGTTGCCGCCCCTTGAAAAGGCTCAATGTAGCTGGGGTGGTTGTGGCTCTCAATTTTGAAGGCGCAGGCCCAGCCGTCGCCCACATCGATAATGCCGGCATTTTCTCCCGGCCCTTGCACTACGCGGTCGCTCTTGGTCGGCAGCCGCTTCAAATGAACGCGGCTCGACTTGTAGGAGCAGTGTTCGCTCCACATCACGCTGTAGATGCCAAGCTCGGTAAGGGAGGGAACGCGCCCCAGTGCCGCCAGGATACGGTCATACTCCTCAGCGGTGATGCTGTGTTGCGCCAGAAGCTCCGGGGTAACTGTAACCGGTTCGGGAACAACTGCGGACGAAGCAGGAGTCATCACGATTGCCTTTATTGTCGCATGGGAGTGTCCTGACAGCCTCGTCGAATCGGTGTGGAAAGCAGGGCATTTCTCGCGACATTGGGGTGCTAGCGGATCCATTCTATTGGGAGACGGCGAAACGTCAGGCGTGTCTTGCGCGGGAGGGCCAGGGTGTTCGTTGCAGCCAGCATAACCGGCCGGCACAATTCTGCAACGGGGGAAGTGGCGCCGCGGTGAAAAGCCTTTACGCCCTGCCGACTTCCTGCGGCAGTGCGGCCGAGGTGCTTGTCAATCGATGCGGAGTTCCGTGAAGGACGTGCACCTCATGGGACGCGAGGCAAGGAGCTACTGCGGCGGTCCGGACGGTGGCATCCGGCACAACTGCTGTGCGATACTTGCATTGCCCACCCACCCTTGGCCGGGATGGCGGAACTGGCAGACGCAGCGGACTCAAAATCCGCCGACCCTTGCGGTCATGGGGGTTCGACCCCCCCTCCCGGCACCATCGATAAACTCCATTAAAATCAAGCATTTACAAAACCGGAAAGTCGTTTGTGCCAAATTTGTGCCAAAAACGTGCCAAATTTGTGCCAGAGATTCCCCCTTCCATGATCACCAAGTCGTTAACAAGAGCGATTCCCGTTTACGCGTTGAGCAATAGCTCTGACACCTCGAATTGCACGAACTTCCCGCTCACGTTTTGCTGTCACGCAGAGAAGTGAGAAGTGGTGGTTTCCACCTCCTAGAGGCCCAGAGTCGACGATGCATTGTCGCGAAACAGCTTCCCGTCGCGGATGTAGCGCCGCAACACGCGCTGCGATTTGTGGCGCGTGGTCTTGGCAATCTGCCGCTCCCCTGCCCCATTCATCGCAGCCTGAGTTGCCATCCCTGCGCGAACCGAATGTCCTGCCACGTTGGTTGGATCGATGCCGGCACGAACCGCAGCACGCTTCAGAATGGTTGCGACCGAATTGGCTTGGAGTCTCGAGCCGGGTTTCCCGTGGCGATTGATGCCGCGGAAGACATTGCAATCCTCGAGCGCTGCTGATCTCAGGCAGGCGCGCAAGGCCGCCACAGGGCAGGTCTCCTCATGCGCGCCGAAGCAAGTGCTTTGATGATCGAAGCAAGCCGACGGGAGATCGTCGCTGCTGCGAGGCGATTGACACAGTCCGTGATGCACACGGCACTAGTATGAGGGGTGGATGGGAGAGAAGGAAGGTATGTTCCTGGCGCCAGGACTCGAACGCCCGCCAGTCATATCGCGGCTCACCGGAGATTGTCTTGCGGGATGCGAACAGTTGGCACGTTCCGGAATAGCGGTTCGTGATCGAACTGTCCGCTATGCGTGCACGCCACGTTGGGGAAACACACAACATCCGAGGCGACGGGCGCGGGATCAGCGGTGCGGTAGGCGCCGCTCGGCCCGGCGACCCTTAGAGTAGGCGCATTTCCCGCACACCGGCTGGAGTCCGGCATCGCGAAAGTTGCGGCCAGATAGCGAATTGATACTTCTGCCTGTAGGCGCAAAACTATTTCGGTGCCTCATCGGCGAATTGCACGGGGATGCTGAGGGTGGGCGTTTGGTTGTGCTGGATTGGAACGTCATGCCGGCACATGAAACCGAGAGGCCGGGCAGCAAGATCCTGCGCTCTTGGAAACTTCGCTTCAGCAGTGGGGCCGTCATTCGAACTTACGGAAAATGCGGCTTTTCGAGCGATTCGATAGAGAGACTAGTCAAGCATTACGCGGGTCTGGGTCATTGGAGCGTGCATATAATTGGTGTGAACTCAGGTGTTTTTATGTCAACGATTGACCTTGCCCTCAGAATGCGTATCTCTTAGCCCTGCGGGTTTGAGGAGATATTCATCCTCGTCGTAGTCGTGGCGCGGGAATGTGGAAATCGGCATTATCGATTTCCAAGGTCTGTGGGAAGGGTGGGAAAAACAGCTTCATCGTTTTCCCATGCTTTCCATGGACCGGCATTTCCGCGCCTGCTTCGGTCGTGACCACACTCAGGCCGCAGCTTTGGCCAGAGTATTTTCCCATTCGTTTTCAAATTCAATCGGGCTGGCATAGCACAGTGTCGAGTGCATGCGTGTTTGGTTATACCAGAGCAGCCAGGCGATGGTTTCATCCTTGGCCTGACGGATCGTTTCAAAGCGCTGGCCGTGCAGCCGTTCCACCTTCAGCGAGCCGAACAGCGTCTCCGAGCAGGCGTTGTCCCAGCAGTTTCCCTTGCCGCTCATCGAGGGCGTGATGGCATATTCTTTGAGCACTTTGTTGAAGTCGTCGCTGGCGTACTGGCTGCCGCGATCGCTATGGAAGATCAGCTTGTTGTTTTGATCGGGACGGCGCTGGAACCAGGCCATCTCCAATGCGTCGATGACCAGGTTGCGCCGCATATCGGGTTGCATCGACCAGCCCACAACACGGCGACTGAACAGATCGATCACTACAGCAAGAAACAACCAGCCTTCCTCGGTGGCAATGTAAGTGATGTCGCCGGCCCACGCCTGGTTGGGCGCGGCTGGGGTGAAGTTGCGATTCAGAAGGTTCGGCGCAATCGGCAGATCGTGCCGGCTGTCGGTGGTGGTGACACGAAAGCGCCGCTTGCCGCGGGCGCGAATGCCGTGCTGCTGCATCAGCCGTTGCACACGTTGCTTGCCTACGCGAATGCCTTGAGCTCGAAGCTGCCGCCAGATGCGCGGCCAGCCGTAGGCTCCACGAGTTCTCTGCATAGGCCGCACGGATGTGCGCCAGCAGCGCCTCGTCGCTCAGATGGCGGCGGCGGGCTATCTCCCTGCGCCGCGCCAGGTGTTGGTGATATCCGGATACGCTTACGCCGAGCACGCGGCATTGCACCCGGATCGGCCAGATCCGCTTGTGAACGTTGAATAAAGGCATACTTCACTTCTGGCCCTTTGCGAAGAATGCCGTTGCTTTTCCCAGGATGTCGCGCTCCATCGTTACCCGCGCCAACTCCGCCCGCAAACGGCTGATCTCCATCTGCTCGGCAGTCACTGCGCTTTTCCCGATGACCCCTGTCAGTTTTCCGGCTCGATGCAACTTCACCCAGTTGGCAAGCGTCTGCTCAACCACTCCCAGGCTTCGTGCCGCTGCTGCCAACGTCTGGCCTGACTCCACAAGCCGGACCGCCTCCTGCTTGAACTCAAGCGTGTACCTGCCCCGCTTCCCATTCCTCATCGTCGTTTTCCCTTTCGCTATTAAACCAGCTAGCTAAGGGGTACGTTTTGCGGGGGCAAGGTCAGATTGTACTCCCCGTTCCAAGTTGATCGCGCGATGAGGTAACTTAGAGCAACATGCCCCAGACGATCGATGACGCCTTCAATTCAATGCTTAGAGCGGACTACATTCCGCTCAAAGACACTGCCAAGCTTTCTCTACTGGCCCAATACTATGTCGACTACTATGGGTTTCTTAACCAAATTCTAAGCGAAAACGATCAACTGATAGTCGGGCGCAGAGGGACGGGCAAAACTACTCTCTTATATAGGGCCCTTGTGGAGTGCATGCGATCGTGGGATTCAACAAAGGCAAGCATCGCGAAGCCGCGAACTCTCGCGATCTACATTGACCTGAACAAGTGCCAAGCGCTCACGGATGGCAACTCGGACGACTTTGCGGAGTTTGAGCATATCTTCGTTTCAGAGCTTTGCGACAGTCTGACAGAAGAGATCAGACGGTCATGGCCTGCGATAGATGATCAGCCAGGCTTTTTTGGCCGCCTCTTCAAGTCCGCCGAGGTTCGTAACGTGCAGGACGTCAAGGGCCTATTGAGCCAACTCGCCAACGTTCTCCAGTCGGGTCTTCCACGGGTCATCGATCCCTCCGGTACCGTGGAGCAGAGGGAAAAGTCAAAAAACAAGAATGCAAATGAGACATCTGCTGCTGTCAAATTTGCAGAAGCCGTATCAGGAACCTTCACATCCAAGTTCAAAGAAGAGGATCTGCGTGAGCAGGAGGACAAGTCAAGCTTCTCAGTGAGTTATAGGTTGACAATTGCCGATATCTTACGAGTGCTGGGTGATCTGCGAGAGCGTGCAGGAATAAGTGCAATTTTCATATTGGTTGATGAGTTTTCCGCACTGAATGAGGACTTGCAGAGAAGGTTCTCAACGTTACTTAAGAAGCTGATAGGAAATCATTCGGGGGTCTACCTAAAGCTCTGCGCAATCACTGATAAATATACTCTGGGGAGTTCCGTCATCCTACAGCGCGATCTATTCGAAGTTTCCTTGGACCTGGACGCGTTTGTTGAAAGAAGCGACTCGTTAAACGCGGCTATGACCGAGCTGGAGACTCTAGCAGAAAGAATGGTCACGCAGCGTCTTTTGGCTTATGGCTTTGGCGAGATCAAGACCGTATTCGATGAGCCTAACGATGCGTGGAGGGAACTGAGTCGGGAGGCGATGGGAGTGCCGCGCACCCTTGGAATAGTACTGAAGCAAGCATGGAATCGAGCCACTGCAGGAAATAGAAAAATCAGGAAATCGGATATCGATTACGGGATTCGTTATGCGTCAAAGGCATATTTGAATCAACTCCAAGGTGCGGCAAAAGATAGCGCCGCTATTCCCGCATTTGTCTCTGAAATCTGGGAAACCATAATAGGCAGAGCCGTAGTGGAGCGCGCAAAAGTGGAGGCACCCGCAAGCCATTTCATGATTCTCCCGAAGAATGAACAAAAGATTAAATACCTGTCAATGTTCTTTGTTGTTCATCTGCTAACGAGCGGTAGAACCACAAAAAAGGAGAAGTTTTCAAGAAGCCTTTACTGCATCGATTACGGTATCTGTCTCGAAAATAACCTAATGCTCTCGAGTGACAAGAACATTCTCCGGCAGCAGAGATTTGCATATGACGACGACTTGGCACAATACGATCCCTGCTTTGAGAAGGGAACTGAACCACAATACATTTGTCACAAATGCGGCGCTATTTATCTCGAGAGCGAAATAAGAATCAAGGGAAAGATTCTTACAGTTTGCAGCAACGATCGGTCCGAGCTTGAACTGTATGATCTGAGTTCACTTGACAAGAAGTACACCGAGGAGGAAATCAAAATTATCGGAGCAATTCGATCGGCCTCGCCTGAAGAAAACCTAGTGGCTCGTCAAGTTGCCGATGACGTCGGATGTAATGTGCAAAAGGTAGCGAAGTTTGGGGAAAAGCTCGAACGCGAAGGTATGATAGCGCGGGAAAAGATACCCGAATTACAGAGGAACATCTACTACGGGCCAGAAACGGACTCTGAGAGCTCTTAAATATTTTGGCGCCCCGGAAACCCGCAAGCATGCTCCTCCCCACCGCAAGGTTCACTACATCCCCGTATCTAGTCGCTTGTCCCGCGATCGCGTGGTAAATTCCTCTTCTCGGGGGGGAATCCCGAGTCCGGTTGATCAGATGTTGATTACTTTCTATATATTGATAGGCTCGTTTCCCGGTGTGCACGGAGTAATGCCTCATAAGTTGTAGCAAAGCAAGAGGATCAAGGATGGTAGATGTATCCTAGGTCTACTCCGTGCAATATGCGATCGACCGTCGAAAAAAACTGCTTGTCCAAGCCGAGAATGTTCGGTGGGCAGATAGAAATAGTGCGTACGCCTGCCCTGTCTGCGGAGCAGAGGTACATTAGTCGATCCTGAAATACCAACAAAAGGCCTATAAAACCTGATGAAACGCGGCATTTATTGCTCTAGAATTCCCTTGAAGGCACGGAAAATGCCTTGAAAGCTGGGGAAAAACGATGCAGCCCAAGCGCGAGCCGGAACAGCCACAGCGGGAGTTGTTTCAGATCGATTTGGAGCAGTTGATCGACATGAGCCATGCCCTGGTTCGTCTCGGTAAAGTCATCGACTGGCAGTCGTTCGAACAAACTCTGGGCAAAACCTATCATCCCAGTCAGGGTGCGCCCGGCATCTCGACTCGTCTGATGGTTGCTCTTCACTATCTGAAGTATCAGCATGATCTGAGTGATGAAGACGTTGTTGCCTTATGGGTCGAAAACCCTTACTGGCAGCACTTCAGCGGCATGACGCATTTTCAGCACCGGATGCCGATCGATCCTTCGAGCATGACGCGGTGGCGCAAGCGTCTGGGCGATGCCGGGGCGGAGCAAATGCTTCGCGCGACGATTGAAGCGGGCATGAAGATGGGCGTGATTCGTCCTGCTGAGTTAAAGCGCGTCAACGTGGATACGACGGTCGAGACCAAGGCTATTCGTTTTCCCACCGATGCCAGACTGTACCAGCGCATGCGCGAGCGGCTGGTAAAGGCAGCACGTGCTGAAGGGCTGACGATCAAGCAGAGTTATCGGCATGTAGGCCGCCGTCTGCTGATGCAATCCAGCCGTTATGCCCATGCCCGCCAGATGAAACGCGCTCGTGCATGCACGCGCAAACTGAAAACCCAGTTGGGGCGCGTCATTCGAGAGGTCGAGCGCCAGACAGAAGAACCATCCCCGAAACTGGACAAGTTACTTCAGACAGCGCATCGAATCTACGAACAACAGAGGCATGACAAGGACAAGATCTACTCGGTGCATGAACCTGAAGTCGAGTGCATCGCCAAGGGCAAGGCGGGCAAGCAGTATGAGTTTGGCAACAAGGTGAGTGTCGCGGTAAGCAGTCGTGGTGGATGGTTCGTCGGCGCGAAGAGCTTCACTGGAAATCCCTATGACGGCCACACGTTGGCTGCACAGATGAAGCAAGTCGAAAGCTTAATCGCCGACCAGGTGAGCGAAGCGTACGTCGATATGGGCTATCGAGGCCACGACTATGACGGTGCGGTCACCGTGCATGTCGACAAGAGACAAAGAGGGCACACATCGCAGGCGCGATGGCGATGGATGAAACGCCGTGCCGCGGTCGAACCAAGCATCGGACATCTGAAGAGCGAACACAGGTTGGAACGCAACCGGCTGAAGGGTACTGCCGGAAATGAGATCAACGCGATCCTGGCAGCCGCCGCGATGAACTTCCAGAAGCTCCTCAGAGCTTTTTGGCGCGCTTTTCTTTACTGCCTGATGCAGATATGGAACGGCTTGATCGATCTGAAAGGCCCGCAAGGCCGAGATACTCAACTTCAATATGTCTGAAAATCACTTTTTCAGGATCGACTAGCTAGTGAAGTTTGACTGGCCCCAAGTATCGATCCAGCCAGTCAAGCGATTCATGACTCTCCTCGGCTCTAGGTATGTCATGACCGACGTTGTATATCACCCGTCGCTTCTGCTCAGCGGGCGACCCGAGTAATCGGAATAACGGATCCTGAGACGAGCCCACCGGGAATAGAAAGTCGTACCGCCCATTCACCATCAAGACTGGAGCCTTTACCCTCGGCGCGAAGTTGAACGGATCTGACTCCGGCAATCGCTTTTGCAACCAAAATCCAGGTGATATGAGTACGACCGCTTCAAACCGATCTTCAACGGCCGGAAGCAGCGCGCCCATCCCGGCTCCCATGCTGGTACCTTCATATGCCAATTTGCTCCTATCGATGTCTGATCGAGTTTCGAGGTAATCGATTGTTCTGCCAAGGTCTTTGGCCCAATCGATCACGTTGTCTCGATAAAAACTCGAATCTTTTGGCCAAGAAAGAATGTCGTCCCGACGTTCGAACATCCCCTTGAACACAGGAAAGGCTACAGCTCTGCCGCTTCGAATAAAGAAATCGAAATCCTCCAGGTACTCATACCGTTGGCCCAGATTCGCGCTCGATTTCTCATAAAACGCCTCAGCCCCCGAGAAGTGCACAACTGTTTGAAACGGTGGCGAAGCGTTCTTCGGCAGAAAAAGGTAGAGTGTAACCTTCTCGCTACCATAAGCTGCATCGAAGGTGACTCGTTCTTCTCTCCACTCATCAGTTTCCGAAAGACGTTCTACCGCGGGATGTAGCGGCGTCTTGTCGTATGAATAAATTCCCTTGTACGCTTTGAAGAGTTGATCAGAGACGGGCTTCTCCAGATCATAGTTCCGCACTTGGATAGCGATGCGGTCTGCGGCTTTGGCCTCTGCTCCGCTCATCTCATACTTGGCGCAGCGGAAACCAAAAGTCGCTGTGCGGTCGAAGGGGGATCGAGCGTCCGCGGTGAAAAGCATGTACGTAGGCTCATTCCATCCGCCGCCAAGAATATAGCGCTTGTTGGAACCAGCCTCATTCAGAATCCATTCCTTGGCATTCCCTGCTAGATCGAATGCTCCGGACCAACTCATTCCCTGGTACTTGCCGACAGGCGCCGGACCGACCTGACCAAAGTTGCTCAGCGGCAAGATGGTTGGACCCGTCGGTGGATAGGTGGCTGCAATCCAGTGGTAAAACGTCGGCAACGCCTTTCCCACGAAGTCAGCGTAAGCGGCTGCCTCGAACCAACTCACACCGGTGACGGGAAAATCTTTTTGGCCAGAGGGGTAGCTTCCATTACTCCATGTCGAGGGTCCTGCTCGGCCTGTTTTATCTCGAAAGAGCCTCATCGCCGCTGCCCACGAGAACGTGCGGCCGCCCTTGATGAATCCGTGTTTCCAGAGTTCCGGCTTTCCGTAGCCTCCTTCGTCGATAAATCGCTTGAACTCTCCGTTCGTGACTTCAAACTTGTCTATCCAATAGTTGTCCAAATGGACAGTAGGTACGGCATCGTAGCCGGGGATGCCGTAAAGACCAACGTTCCCACTCCCATCTCGAAAACTTCTCAGGTTGACGCGAACCATACCTGGGGGAGCCGAACCTGACTTGTCTAGAACCACGGCAATGGAATCTGGAGGATGGATGGCGAACGTGGCAAGCTCGGTCGTGTCGAAACCCTGCAACTCGAACTTCCACTGCGAATCGACAAGTGGACGTCTTAGCTCTTTGATCGGTGACCGCCCAATGAACTCCCACGCGCTGTCCGGGGCGCTATAGTTCTTCCTGTAGATTGAAGCTCCGGCGGGATATGTATTGATCGGGGCCGACCACGACATGTCAGAGACATATTTCTTTAGCGTGGTGTCGTTTGGGATGTATCGTTCAGCCTGAGCCGCAAGCACGAACGCTTGCTCGAACTTGTCATCCTCAAGCAGGCTCGCAATCTGTGGCAATGCCTTTTTCCTTGCCCACTGAACTTGGGAATTGTGATAGGTCCGCCAGGCGAGGAGCGCGGCAATCGCCATGAGAACAAGAGTCAAAGAAACAGCTACCGCAGGTTTTCTTGCTTGACGAACGAGCAGCTTCAGATTGACCCGGCCGCTGGACCTCTTAACGAGCACTTCGCAATTCCGGAGTCCTCGCTCGACTTCGGACATCGATGCGTAGCGTTCTGCCGGATCTTTTCTCAGGCACCGCTGGATGACCCTCCGCAGGTCGCCTGGAATATCTCTGGAAAACTCACATATCGGCGAAGGCTCCAGCCACGCCACCGCAGCGATTGTGTCCAGTGTCGAGTTCCGCTTGAACGCGCCCTTACCAGTAAATGTTTCATAGAGGACAGCTCCAAAAGAGAAGATATCTCCGCGCGCGTTCGTCTCTTGCCCGCGCAACTGCTCGGGCGACATATAAGGCAATGTGCCGATGATGCGTTTGTCATCGCCCAGCGGTGTGTCCGCGGCTATCCCATCGCCCGACAGCGACCGCGTAGATTGGGCAATGCCAAAATCGAGCAACTTCGCGCCGGTGTCGGTGAGCATGATGTTCCCTGGCTTAAGGTCCCGATGAATGACTCCCTGTCCATGAGCTGCGTTGAGCGCGGACGAAACATCGACAGCGATCTTGAGCCCTTCCGACAGGTTGCATAGGCCGCGCTTCAGGCGGGCAGAGAGGGTCTCACCGTTTAAGTGCTCCATGGCAATAAACGGCCTGCCGTTGTCTTCGGCAAAGTCATATATCGTGCAAATGTTTGGATGATTCAAAGCCGATGCAGCTTGCGCCTCACGGCGAAATCGATCCAGAGATTGCCGGTCTTCTGCCACGATTCGCGGTAAGAACTTGAGCGCCACGACTCGATCGAGTTGAGTATCTTCGGCGGCATAGACTTCGCCCATGCCGCCCGCCGCAATGAACCTTTCGATTCGATAGCGGCCAGCAATCAACTCGCCTTCAGAAAGGCTCTGACAGGGAACAGGATCATTCCCATCCAAGCGGACGTTCTTAAGCAGCGGAGTGGATAGGAAAGTTCGCGCTTCCTCGTGTTCCGCGAGAAGCCGCTCGACCTCAGCGCGCATTTCGGGATCGCTGCAGTGCTCGCGTACGAGCGCGGTGCGACGTGTGGGCGAAGCATCGAGGGCTGCCTCAAAGATTTCTTTGAGCGTCTCCCATCTCTCCGGCGTCATGGTCATGCTTTGATTTCAAATCTCCATGGAGCCATGCCTTGGCCACACTCCAGTCCCGCTTGACTGTCTTTGGCGAGATGCCGAGGGCCTTAGCGATCTCCTCTACCGTTAAACCCGCAAAGAAGCGCAACTCGACAATCCTGCTCTGCCTTGCGTCAATTTGAGCGAGTCGATCCAGCGACCCATCCAGCCTGATCAGTTCAAGTGAGCGCTCCGGGGCGAAGACAAGGGTCTCGTCCAAAAGAATCGGCTTCTCGCCTCCGCCTCGTTTGTCACGTAGATGTCCTCGCGCGTGATCGATCAGGATTCGGCGCATCAACTGCGCCGCGATTCCGAAAAAGTGGGCTCGGCTCTGCCAGTCGACCGATCTTTGCGCAATCAGTTTGAGATATGCCTCATGAACTAAAGCTGTGGGCTGCAGCGTGTGGTCTTTGCGCTCATGGCGCATGCAGCTTTCTGCAAGTCGGCGCAACTCCTTGTAGACCAAAGCGATAAGCTTGGACGCCGCCTCTTCGTCGCCTTTCGACATGTACCGCAGAAGCTCGGTGACATCGTCCGCTACAGGGTTTTGCATGGGCCCGGGCCTCCGCGGAGTTGGTGAGTCATTATAGCTTCGCCTTCGCCGTTTCCTTGGTCCCCGCCGGACATCGATGACCCCTTTTTCGGCGAGGTGTCGCGTAACTGAGTGAACCCCAAAGAATTTGCCAGCGGACGGGATCACCGGAGGTCTCAATCATGACGAACCTGAAGTTTGGACTGCGCCGGAGTGCAGCGTTCACTCTTTTCGTGAGCGTTTGCATGTTCGGAAGAGCTCAAGAGTCAAAAACCATCATCTTCGATGCGCCCGGAGCGGATACGGCTTCGGGAGATTACAACGGAACTTTTGCCACGGCCATTAGTAATGGCGGCGTTGTTACCGGGTATTACATTGACGCGAACGATGTGTATCACGGATTTCTGCGGACTTCCAAAGGAGGCTTCCTCACCTTCGAGGCGACAGGCGCGGACACAACACCTGGTTCATTCAATGGGACGACTCCAAGCGGCGTGAACGACCTAGGGATGGTAGTCGGTTCGTACACGGACGGCAATGGCTTCGAGCACGGCTTTTTGCGCAGCCTCGAGGGAAAGTTCACGTCCTTCGACGTCCCAGGTGGTGGAGGTTACACAGTTCCTAAAGCCATCAATCTAGAAGGATCTGTTGCAGGCTACTACCTAGATTCGAACTTTGCATTTCACGCCTTTTTTCGCAGCTTCGACGGAAGCTTTAGAACATGGATTGCTTCAGATGAGTGCACCGGCAACGGTTCAGTCGGATGTTATGGGACGGGAGCGACCAACATCAACGCGTTTGGACTAATCGCCGCAGGATACAACGACACACGCTTTTTTCATCACGGATTGGTGCGGACTCTTGACGGCAAAATGATGAGATATGACGTCCCCGGTGCCCAAAGCACGGGTTGCCCGGGTTGTGGTTCAGGCCTGAATTACTGGGGAGCGATCGCGGGGACTTGGATCGACGCAAATAACGTGAACCATGCCTATGTGCGCAGCCCCGATGGTAAATTCACGACCTTCGACGTTCCCGGAGCCGGTACGAGCGCCTACCAAGGCACGGGCTGTAGTTCCGATTGCCCCGTCAGCCTCAACGATTGGGGTGTGATTACCGGAAATTACATTGATGGCGACAATGTGCTCCATAGCTATATCCGTGGTGCCAACGGAAGAATCGTAACTATCGACCCCAACGGCTCGATTTATACCTGGTCTGCCGGCATAAACGACTTCGGCGCGATTGCCGGCTACTTCTACGACGCGAACGATGTAGCTCACGGCTTCCTCAGGGTTCCGAGCCGATAAAAGTTTTGCCAGCACCGATCGCTCGTCGACAAAAGTTAATCGAACACAAACCCCGTTTACGAAATGCCATAGCTTGGAGGAAACACATGCTGAAACGAATCGTCTTCGCGGTAGCGACAATCTGTGTCGCTGTCTTGTTCGCCATCGCCGCAAACGCAGAGGATCGGGATCTCCACGAATGCTACTCCCTCGCGAGTCTTCAAGGCTCGTACGCGATCATCGGCCACTACGGCGAGCATTTGGGGATCGCATTGACGGAAGGGCAATTTGACGGAAAGGGAAACTTCACATCGACCTTCACTGTCAATGAGCCGGATCCCACTTCCACTACCGGAGCACGGAAGCTTGTCACTGGTTCCCAGACAGGAACCTACACGCTGAACTGCGACGGCACAGGAGTAATCACCCGCTTCGTCATACTATCCAATGGGCAGACGGGAACAGTAGTCTCCGACCTCATCATCACACGAAGTGTTTGGATCCGGTCAGACGGCGGAGTACTCATGGCGACTGCGCTGGAGGATGCTCAGAGAACACCGAGCTTTATCGTCTCGAGCGGAGTCTTTCTGACCCGTACATACACGCGGCAGCCAATCCGGAGCGACGATTCAGACTAGGTGGTCCCAGTAAGATCGCGTTTGCACGGAGAAAGTTCTCACCAAAACACCGCGACTATGGATCGAGCCGCGGACCGTTGGTCGATTGTTCTGACCCGGTTGAAACCCGTGACTGCTCGGCGAACAGTCGATTGCCTCCGACTGAGAAAAAGACATTCTCGCGTGTTCCGTGTTCGCCCGGAAGGACGTTATTCGCAAACCCCTAGTGCGCGCGATTCATCCGCAGCAAGAATGATCGCGACTGTTAGGTAGTGCTTCCGCCGCGTGCACCGCAACCTGCATTTTACAAGCACGAGGAAGTGGCAATTGAATTGTTGAATAAAATAGAACGCCGTCTTGATTGATCAACCAGCCGTCCAGCTGGTACGAGAGACTCGGAACGGAATTCATGACGGTAGGTCACGCAGTGTTTTGCAACTTCGTGATTCCTGTCACAAAGGTTTCCCGCCGAGTCTGATGACGGTTTACTGAGCCGGGTCAGATTACCTATGTGCAGTCTTTCGGGTCATTGGAACCTCAGACGGTTTGTGATCTACTTTTCGGGAATTCTGAAGGGGCCCTACATGTCATTTTTGGCGCGCATCTCTTATGCGCTCTTTGCTCTTCTTGCCTTCCAGCCAATCGCTTTTTCCCAAGCTGAACTCCAAAGAAATCCTCTCGTGGGGACAAAGGGCTCTGTAGAGCAAGCGCACCAAAAGCGAGGAGCGCGATACACGCCGAGCCTAATTCCCCTGGCATTCGAGGCCAACCATGGCCAAGCGGAGTCTCGGGCCGTGTATATCGCACGATCGGGCCGTGTGACCGGAGAATTCCGAATGGACGGCGTCGATCTTGTGCTTTCTCGAAACAGGCAGCGCAGTGGCCGAGTTGGTATCCAATTCCTCGGGTCGACGACTAGTCCATCCATTTCTGCGGAAATGCCCACCGAGGGACGCGTCAATTACTTGCTCGGAAAGGATTCTTCTCGTTGGATTCACAATGTTCCCACCTTCGGACGCGTGCGTTATTCCAATATCTATCCGAAGATTGATCTAGTGTTTTATGGAAATGGCGGCGTCCTGGAACATGATTTCGTGATCGCGCCCGGAGGGGATCCTTCTCAGATCGCATTCAAGGTCACCGGTGCGAAGCATGTGCAGATTGATACTCAAGGCAGCTTGTCGATTCAGCTGTCTTCCGGTCGATTGACGCTGAATCGGCCCCGGGCCTATCAACGCATCAACCAAGAGGAGCGCGCAGTAACGGCAGGTTTCTATGTTGCTCGGAACGGCACGGTAAGGTTCAGGGTTGGTCGATTCGATAGAGGGAGACGGCTCATCATCGATCCGGTATTGACATTCGCTACCTATTTGGATCGTGGTTCAGATTACGTATACTCAGTTGCCACTGACGCGTCGGGCAATACGTATGTCGCAGGCCAGACGTTCTCGTCAACATTTCCGACCACTACCGGTGCGTTCCAGGCTACCTGTGAGGCATGCTCGAACAACGAGCCGGTCGTGTACGTGACGAAACTGAATTCGGGGGGCACCGCACAAGTTTATTCCACTCTTTTGGGAGGCAGCAGCTACAACCAACCGTTCGGAATCGCTGTCGACGGAGGTGGTAATGCGGTTGTCACCGGTTACACGTGGTCGAGCGATTTTCCTGTGAAGAACCCCGTCGGCACAGTCAGCCACAACAATGGTGACAACTACGGGTTCATCTCATCGCTCTCGGCGGACGGGAGCGCGCTGAATTATTCAAGCATTCTCGGTGGGGGGTCGACCTACTCAAATGCAATAACTGTAGACTCCACGGGAAATGCCTACATAACGGGAATTACAAATTCTCCCCTCTTCCCCGTGACGGCAGGCGCGCTTCAGGGTGTCTCAGCCCAGTACCCGGTCACCGCGGTATTTGTTTCCAAGTTCACTCCAGCTGGAAGTTTGGGATACAGCGCCCTTGTCGGCGACTCTGATCCGCAGAATGGCGGCGGCGGACTAATCGGTTCCGAAGCGATCGCCGTGGACAGTAACGGGAGTGCCTACATCACAGGTGGCGGCGGAGCGAACTATCCCACAACAGCAGGGTCCTATCTTCCGCAGCTACCGAGTACAGCTTTCCGTGGTGTATTCGTCAGCAAACTGCATCCCGATGGCTCCACACTTGATTATTCGACTTTCCTCGGACTGGGAGGGGGCCTGTCGGTAGCACTCGACGCGTCGAACAACGCCTGGGTCTCTGGTCAGGCTGACACATCAATCTTCCCGACTACGCCTGGAGCCTACTCAACAAGCAGTAGCACCAACTTCTTCGCACGTTTGAGCGCAGATGGTTCTACGCTCCAATACTCGAGTTTCTTTCCTTCGGCGATCACTCAATTGGCCTTGGATGCGAACAAGAACGTCTGGCTGAGTGGTCACACAAGCTCCCCAGCGTTTCCACTTGTCAATCCAATCGTGGGGATTCTGCCAGTGAATCCCTTTGGCGCTTATGGCTCAACTACGAGCTTT
>CAWFZI010000016.1:0-20838 GCA_963820295.1 uncultured Acidobacteriaceae bacterium
GGAAGATCGGATCGGCCGTTGCTGCAAGGTCGGCAAAGAGACCATTTTCGGCATGCTCAAGGCGCTCGAGATCTTCGTCAATCAGGACTTCGACGCCTCGCTGAAGATCTACGACGAGCGCGCACAGGTCATCACCGATGCGGTGAAGAAGTTCGGAGTGATGGCGCTCCCCCGCCAGTTCAACCCCCAGGCTCTCGGCAACGTGACCCCGGGTTACAGCTGGCAGATTGATCCCTCGAAGCTCAACATCACCGGACGGGAGGTCATGCAGAAGCTGGCTGACACCCGGCCAATCGCTATTGGCAGCATGGGCGCAGGTGCGAGCGGCATGCGGGGACGCAATCCGGACGCTCCGGAAGCTGACAGTCACGGCGAGCATCATGACAGCGAGCATCATGACAGCGAGCATCATGGCCACTCCAGCGACCCGAACAGCTTCGGCTTTGCCGTTTGGCAACTGAAGGACGGCGAGGACAAGATGATCGCGGACCGCTTGGTCGAGATCTTCAGCGCAGCTTCAAAAGCCTAGTCTTTCGGCCGAAACAACAACCGCAGTGCTTCATTCAGTAACCCGAATTATGGCGGCAGGGAATCGATTCAGATACCCGAAAAAGAAGCGGCTCGCAGATGGTCGGCTACACAGAAGCTGTCCAGAAACGGTCTTCCAGGAGACGACCCCCTTCCTCTAAGCCGACTTATGGCGCCGAAGTGTGGATCTACACGTTGCACGACCAAGGCGCGCTAACAAGAACCAGCGCAGATGTTCACTAATTGTTGGAGGAATTTATCTAATCCGTTCCTCAAGGGATATTGCCACTGCGCCATTACCCAGAGCCATGAACGAGCTCCGAAAGGGGTGGCCATTGATTTTGCCGCTGACCTTTACCAATCCTCGGGTTCCAAGAAACTTGACCGAATCAGGCCAAACGACGTAGGTCCAACCACCCTTTTGAGGACTCTTTTGTAATTTGGCTGAGAATCTCTTATCTAACCTCATTTTGAATCTCTCCTTTTTCTCCAAATTATTATGAGCAGGTCCTCAACAGCGGATGCGGTTAGAGCACCCGCAAAACTGCTATTGTCGCATCATCCATCTGGCACCCCTGCTTGAAGTCGTCCATTGAGTTGAAAATCGACCGGACGAGCTGTTCAGCATTTTCGTCGCCTTGTCTGGCTCTGGCGACCGCGTTCAAGAGGCCTTGAACTCCCCACTCCTCGCCCGATTGGTTTTCCGCTTCAATGACTCCGTCGGTGTAGGTGATGACCAGATCGCTGGGGTCAAGCTGCGCGACTCCCACCTCATAGCTCGAATCGGGAAACATTCCGACGGGCGCGCCGCCCATCTCGAGCGTATCGATTGAGCCGTCATGCCGAAGAACAATCGGCGGAGTGTGGCCGGCATTCACGTATCGTAGCGTGCGTGTCGCCTTGTCAAAGACTCCGTAGAATACCGTTGTGTAGCGGTCTGCAAGCGACGAAGCGTATGCCTGGAGATTCACGATCTTGAGCAGTGTGGCCAGGTCCTCTCCCGTGAATAGCGCTGCTGTCCGAAGGGAGGACTGCACACTGGCGATCATGAGCGCCGCGGCAACACCCTTACCGGAGGCATCTCCAACGAATAAAGCCAGGTGCTCATTCGCAAGAGGCATGAACTCATAGCAATCGCCGCCGAGAGCTCGAACTTGGCGGCAATGCGCGCTATAGTCCACTGAGTCGCTCGTCCGGACCAGTCCCTGCATAAACCGCTGCTGCACATCGCAGGCCAGCACCCAGTCCTGGCTAACGTCAACTACCATATCGTCAGTCGTCATTTCTCAACCTCTACTTGTATGTCGGTTCAGGGCGATAAGAATCGACAAGCCACGCACGATTTCTTGTCAAAAAATATTTTCCGGGGATGTAGAGAACGCCGCAACGGCTCCGACTACCTCATGAAAATGCAGATTAGGGTCTGGCAAGTTGGCCCTTCACAAAAGGAGAATGGCCATGGGAAAGGCCAAAGGGATATCTCGTCGCCGTTTTGTTGGCTCCGCTCTTTCCGCAGCCGCGGTGGCGGCTTTACCGGTTGATTCGATGGCAGACGCTAAGATGCACAAAATAGGAGGACATGAAATGACCACTTTGACACCTTACCTGTTATTCGAGGGCAAGTGTCAGCCGGCCATGGAATTCTACAAATCCTGTTTTGGCGGAGAACTAACCGCGACTAAGGTTAAGGATTCTCCGGCCAAGGATTTCATGCCGGCCTTTCAGCACGAGAAAATCGTCAATGCCCGGCTCAGAAGCGGCAAGTTGGAGATTTCAGCGTCGGACTGGCTCCGTCCTGCCCAAACTCCAATTCGCGGCAACACCGTTTGCCTCTATCTGAGCGGGGGAACATACGAGGAACTGAAAACTCTATTTGAAAGACTATCGGAAGGCGCAGAAGTAACCGACCTTCTGAATGAGAAATTTTTCGGCACCTACGGAGCGCTCTACGACAGATTCGGGGTTCGGTGGATGTTTCAGGCAGACAAGAAGTCTTAGCCACACCGCATTCGGCAAACAAGACGACATAGGAGCGTGAGATATGAAATACATCTTGCTGATGTCCGGCACGAAGGCAGGAGTTGACAGTTATCACACTTGGTCTCAAAAGGATATTGAGGCGCATATGGCAATCCTCGGTCGCATCAATAATGAGTTGACCGAATCGGGAGAGTTTGTAGCCACACAAGGCTTGACCGGACCAAATGAAGCGAAGGTTGTGCATGGGGAGAAAAATGGCATGCCGGTGACAGACGGTATTTTTCCCGAGTCGAAGGAGTTTCTGCTGGGCTACTGGATTGTTGACGTAGCAACTCCCGAACGCGCCTATGCCATCGCGGCACGGATTTCGGCGGCGCCGGGGCCCGGAGGAGCACCTACGAACATGCCGATTGAAGTCCGACGGTTCGCGATCTATGAGCAATCTAAGTCCCAATGACGGAGCGCTGAGAATGCACCGCTTCGTTCTTGCAAACGTGCGAAGGCGCGGAACGCCGTACCAGATGAAATCAAAGGAGAAGAGAAAAATGAAATACATCATCATGATGAACACGATGCGAGCCGGCCACGGGGTTCCCGAGTGGCCCCAAAAAGACCTGCAGGCACACATCGCATTTATGATCGGTCTCAACAAAGACCTTCGCCAATCAGGCGAGTTCGTCTCCGCGGAAGGTCTGTCGTTTCCCGATCAGGCTAAGCTAGTGCGGGCCGGTAAGAATGGCGTGCCCATCACAGACGGCGTATTTCCCGAGAGTAAGGAATTTCTGGCGGGATACTGGATTGTCGATGTCGAATCTCCGGAGCGAGCTTACGCGATCGCGGCAAAAGTGTCGGCGGCGCCTGGGCCCGGCGGGAAACCCTTGAACATGCCGATCGAAGTGCGCCCAATTATGAGCGGGCCTCCACCGGAGATGCTGTAACGAGAGCTGCGATGACAAAGCCGTGGGAGGCGACTTCCGACCATCTGTTGCGCGAACTTGCACCGCAGGTGCTCGGCGCGGTCGCACGCCGCTTTCGCGACTTCTCTTCCGCCGAGGACGCAGTGCAGGAGGCGATGATCGCGGCCTTCACGCAATGGCCACAGGAAGGCGTTCCCGAGAATCCACGCGGCTGGTTGATTCAGGTCGCATCTCGCCGCATGACCGACCAGGTGCGCAGCGAAATTGCCCGTCGCGAAAGGGAAACCGCGGTGGGCAGAGAGGCCGAGATCGTCGCTCCCCGCCGTCGAAATCGAGTTAGACATGGATCCGGATGACACGCTGATTTTGCTGTTCATGTGCTGCCACCCCGCCCTCAGTTCGTCCTCAGCGATTGCCGTGACTCTGCGCGCGGTCGGCGGTTTAACCACGGCGGAAATTGCCAATGCCTTCCTCGTTCCCGAGGCGACGATGGCGCAGCGGATCAGCCGAGCGAAGCAAAGCATCAAGGCTTCCGGGGTGCCATTCCGCCTGCCTTCCTTGCAGGAGCGCGCGGAACGGCTGCCTGCAGTTCTCCATGTGCTCTACCTGATCTTCAATGAGGGTTACACCAGCAGCATCGGCGCACACTTGCAGCGGCTCGATCTGGCGCGTGAGGCGATCCGGTTAACTCGCGGTACGAAGGCTTTACTTCCTGATGATGCCGAAGTGACAGGTTTGTTGGCGCTCATGTTGCTAACCGACGCTCGACGGGATGCACGAACCGGCCCGGACGAGGAGTTGATCCCCTTGGATAAACAAGACCGAACCCTATGGGACCGGGCCGAGATCTCCGAAGGCATCGAACTCTTGACTGCCGCGCTATCCGAAGGCTCCGTCGGTTTGTATCAGCTACAGGCGGCAATCTCTGCAGTCCATGACGAAGCGTCGCGAGCGGAAGATACAGATTGGCCGCAGATCCTGGCGTTGTACGAACTGCTGAAACGTGTGGCTCCCAGCCCTATGGTCACGCTCAATCATGCAATCGCCGTCGCTATGGTGCACGGCCCTTCGAAAGGTCTCGAACTGCTAGGGATGCTCGATACCGACGCTCGGCTTTCTGGTCACTATCGTCTTGATGCGGTGCGCGCCCATTTGCTAGAAATGGTCGGCGATTATGAAAGAGCCATCAAACACTACAGAATTGCGGCAAGCCGGACAACGAGCATCCCGGAACGGAATTACCTCATGACCCAAGCGGCTCGCCTCGCGGAGAGAAGACTGGGTTAGAACCCTTGTACCGTCCGGCCGACGGGCTTCTCGCTATCAACGCCCGAATTGTCGGCAAACCTTACCTTAAAGGATTAGGGAAGAGTTGCTCGTTATCCAGTAGTTTCTGCCATCGATTCACGCAAGCCTACTTCCCAATACCAATCCGGGCTGGGTGAGTGGTTTGGCGATTTAGCGCCAATGCAGAGTCACCAATTTTCCTCCTGAGAACTGACGTACTTTTAAATCTGCTGAGTGGGCAAGGCTGCTCTCTGTGCTATACAAGACGAGGTAGACGATCTACCTCCATTGGGAGTAGAGTGTCTACATCTATGAACGAGAAAGACCAGTATAAAAACCGGATTGAGCTCCTGCAGGGAACACTCGACATGCTCATTCTGCAGACGCTGCAATGGGGACCGCAGCATGGATATGGCATTGTCCAGGCTTTACGTTTGCAATCCGGAGATGTGCTTCAGGTGGAGACCGGATCACTGTATCCGGCTCTCCATCGATTGGAACGTCAGAGCTGGGTGCAGTCTGAATGGAAGCAGTCAGAGAGCAAGCAAAAAGCCCGATACTACCGAATCACAGCCAAGGGGAAAAAGCAGTTGGCCACGGATCTGGGCCGATGGGAGCGGATTGTCGAAGCGATTGGGTCGGTGATGTACGTCAAGCCGGGGGAGAGTGAGTCGTGAAGTGGTTTTCGAGCTTCGGTTTTCAGCGGCGAAACCGCGAATTGCAGGAAGAGATCGATGCCCACCTGCAGATGGCGATTGCCGATCGGGTGGCGCGAGGCGAGAAGGCAGAGGCGGCGCGACAAGCGGCAGTGCGGGAGTTTGGAAACATTCTCCTTGTGCAAGATGTGACGCGCCAGATGTGGGGCGGAGGCTGGTTTGAACAAATAGGCCGGGACGTCCGTTATGCGTTGCGGCAACTGCGTAAGAGCCCCGGCTTCACGATCACCGCGACGGCGATGCTGGCCGTAGCTATTTGCGCCAACAGCACCGTATTCAGTTGGATTGACGGCACAATGTTGCGTCCGATTCCTGGCGCGCGAGACACGGACGACCTTGTGAGCCTGCAGCGTGGGGAACGGAACTTCTCTCCGACTCCGCCCTTCTCGTATCTCGACTATCGCGATCTGCGCGAGCAGAACCACACCTTCACCGGGATACTTGCCTATCATCACGATTGGATTACGCTGACCGGTGGCGCACTGCCGGAGCGCGCCTATGTTGCGAACGTGTCGGCGAATTATTTCGACGTGCTCGGCATCAAGCCGGTGCTGGGGCGTTTCTTTCTGCCTGAAGAGGAGTCACGTCCAGTTCCCAACGTGGTCCTGAGTTACTCGCTTTGGAAGACCCGTTATGCCGCAGACCGGGCAATTGTGGGCAAAGCGATCGAGATTGCCCGGCATCCTGTAACCGTGATCGGCGTGGCGCCGGAGGGGGTTGTCGGAGCAATGCCCGGGCTTCGTGATGATCTGTGGGTAACGCTTGATCCCCTCGGGACGGATGCGTGGCGGATGACGCATCGCAGTGGTGGTGCGGTCTGGCTGAACGTAATCGGAAGATTGCGGCCCGGCGTGAGCCGTGGCCAGGCAGCTCAGGACCTCGACACCGTGATGCACAATATTGTCGCGGCGTTTCCGGACGATCATCTCGGCGATAACCGGATCACGCTGGATCCCATGTGGCGTTCGCCATTCGGCGCCAACGGATACATGGCGGCGACGCTGCCCATTCTGTTGGCCTTCGCCGGCCTGGTGCTGTTGCTGACCTGCGCGAACGTGGCCACGCTCACGCTGGTGCGGTTTGTAGCCCGGCGGCGTGAGCTTGCGATCCGGCAGTCGCTCGGAGCCAATCGCATTCAACTGGTGCGGCAAATGGTGCTGGAGGGCGTTGTGCTTTCCATCGTCGCAGGAGCCGTGGCCCTTGTGTTGACATCGTGGACATCGAAGACATTCGCATGGTTCTTTCGGGCGAGCTCGAGTCCTACCACCCTGAACGGGAGCATGGACCACAACGTGGTGATCGGGATTGCGGTGTCGTCCCTGTTGGCCGGCATGCTGTGCGGCGCGCTCCCCGCCTGGCGTTCGGCCCACGCGCCGGCCATTGAGGTACTGAAGGCAGAGTCTGCAAGCATCTCCGGCGGCTCACGCAACCGGAAATTGCTCAGCGGGCTGGTAGTGGCGCAAATCGCACTTTCACTTCCTCTGCTGTTGTGCTCCGGGCTACTTCTGCGAACGCTGCGGAATCTCGCCGGCGCGAATCCCGGATTTGAGCAGGACCACATTCTCACTGCGACCGTGGGACTGAATATCGCCGGCTACAGCCACGACGAGGTACAGCTGATGCGTCACAAGATACTTGATCGCGTGTCGGCATTGCCCGGCGTGAAGGTTGCGTCTCTTACGGACTGGATTCCGATGACCCTAGGCCACAAGGGCGAGGATGCGTATCCGGAAGGGTATGTGCCACACCCCCATGAATCTTTGCAGGTGTACCACGCCGAGGTGGCCCCGCGGTATTTCGAGTCCCTTCATATACCCATTCTGGAAGGACGCGAGTTTACGCCGGATGACGATGAAAAGGCCCCGAGGGTACTCATCGTGGATCAGACTGCGGCGAGGCGCTACTGGCCGGGACAGGATCCGCTGGGAAAGAGACTCAGGATATGGGGCAGACTTTTCACGGTTGTCGGCGTCGCGAGAAATTCGACACATATGTTCGTGAATGAGTCACCGGAGCCCATGGTGTATATGAGCTTTTTCCAGGAGGGGTACGAGACTATCGTGCAGGTGGAGACCGAGGGAAATCCGGTCGACATGGCGCCAGCGGTGGAGAACGCCATCCACGAAATCGATACACGGCTGCCGGTTTTCGATGTGCGTCCCATGCGAGAGAGTACCCAGCTGGCGAGCAGTTTCGCTGTCATACAGAGCGCCCTGGCGGGGATGTTCGCGCTGATCGGGCTGGTTCTTGCGGTGACCGGGATCTACGGAGTTGTGGCCTATCGAACTCAAATGCGGACCCACGAGATCGGAGTACGAATGGCTCTGGGCGCCTCGCGCGTCGATGTGCTGAGACTCGTGCTGTTGCAGGGATTGTGGCTCATAGGCATCGGGCTGGCGCTAGGACTGGCGTTTGCGTTGGGACTGACACGCATTATCGTCCGGCTGTTGTACGGAATCGGCGCCAACGATCCGGTTACCGTCGTTTCCGTCGTCATGCTCCTGGGAGCGATGTCTTTGCTGGCATGCTACTTTCCGGCACATCGAGCGATGCGCCGGAACCCTGTGACCGCGATTCGCGAGCTGTAAGCCACAGTTTGAACTCGACCCGAATTGCGCGAATTCAGCGTGTGCACGCTGCTTCACTTGGTTGGCAAGGAAAATAACGGAATTCCACCGGTCACCAACCAATCTCCGCAAGGTGGATCTTCGTTGTGCGTTGACGTGAACAGGGCAAATCACTCATTGAAGCGAACTCGGACTCCCACGTCAGCTCTCGATAAACGGGCTTTTCGCCATCAACTCCCGAATCGTCGGCAACCCTTACCTTAAAGGATTAGGGAAGAGTTGCCCGTCATCCGACCCCGACATGCTGCCCAGCTTTGTAGCAATGAGCGGGTCATTTCTCCAAGTCGCGGATCAGCACCACGTCGGCTTCACGGTGGCCGCGGATGATGGCGAGTTGTTTGCCGTCGTAGGAGTAGTCGAAGTCGCGAATGAATTCCGATTTGAAGTCGGTGAGCTGCTTGCCGGGTGTGCCATCCAGATGTTGCAGCCACAGATTGTCGGTCTGGCCCTCACGAACCGGATAAACGATACCTGTACCGTCACGCTTGAACAGGATCGGCTCGTCGCCCCACAGTGCGCCGTACGAGACTCGGGGGCGCTCAAAATCGAGGAAGCGAATAGGCTGGCTGAAATCCGGCGAGAAGAGCGCGATCTTTTCCTTCGTTTCACCCGCGCGATTCGTGATCATCGCCACACTCTTTCCATCCGGTGAAACTGTAAAGCGCGCGAAGTTGGCGTATTCACGGAGCTGCTGCGGGACGCCGCCATCGATTCCGACCTTCTCAATTTTTGAATCTGCATCGGCGTATAGCACGATCTTCGACTCGGCAGAGCAGACCGGCATGAAGTCGAATTTTCCCTTCGTAAGTTCTTGGACGTTGCCACCATCTGCATCCGCGCGAAACACGTGCACTTCGTTTTTGCCTTCGGGAACGGCCGTGAAGACAAGGTGTCCATCGGGACAGGAGCGGGCGAATCCGGGGATGTGGAGCTGCGAAAGCAGCGGAGTTTTTGTCCCGGTATTGGGATTGATCAGCGCGACACCTCCGCGAAAAACCGACACCAGGAGTTGACCGTCCGGGGTCCACCCCAATTCATATCTCGGGAACCCCTCCGTTGGGAACTCGCGCGCTCGTGTGCTGCTGGCGCCATCTGCCAATACAGAAAGGCTATTGTGGATCTGCCCCTCAACTGTGGCCAAGGTGCGGCCGTCGCTGGCGAGGCTCAGGTCGCTGTATGCGTTGGTATCCCGGGTTACCGGAGACACTCTGCCGGAAGGATAAGAGACATGAACGATCTGATTCTGTCCTGCGATCGGGGCTGCCAGCGCCAGCAGGCCGCTGCCATCGGGCATCCAGACCGGCCGTGAGAAGTAAAGATCCTTCGAGATCAGGAATCGTTTTCGTTTGCCGGTCTCGGCGTCGATGGCATCCATGCCGCCGAGTGCATCTCCCGGTTGTGCGACAGGCATTACGACAATCTTTCCATCCGGCGACCAGGCCACATCGGGTTGCAATTCGTTAATTGGACCCGTACTGATGGTCTTTTCCTCGCTGCCTTCCGTGGACCGGATGATCACGCGATATTCGCCCGGTTTTGGATTGTTGCCAAGGATGTATGCGAATCGCTTGCCATCGGGAGAGAAGGTGATGTTGGAATCGATGTCAGTTACCAGTTTCTGGGGCGTCCCGCCCAGCACCGGAGCACGATACAAGTACTTCAGAGATCGGCTCCCGGGCTCCACACGCAGGAAATACAAGTAATTGCCGTCCGGCGAGAAGCGTAGTCCCTGATAGTCCACCGGCGCTGGTCCTACGACCTGAGTATTGCTGTTAGTGGGAATGTTTTGCAGCCACAGGCTCTGCCGGCCGCCCTCATCCACAACGTGAAGCAGGTATTTGCCGTCGGGTGAGATGGCGACGCGCGTCACCCTGCCGCTCTCGGTTGCTTTACTGGCCGTAAAGTTCTGAAACGGTGCAGGCCGGATCCGCGACAGCAAGGCATAGATTCCATAACCAGCCGCCGCAACCAACAAAATCGCAACGATGCTGCCAATGCCGAGCCCCAATTTGTGTTGCTTCGCAACAGTAACGACCGCGGAACTGCCCGAAGTTTGTGAAGGCCGGGTTGTCGCTGATGCTGAAGATGCTGCGTCGCCGCTGGCCGCCGGCACCTGGCGGCTGGAATCTGTGTCGCGCTTCAGACGTTGCAAATCCGTCCGCACCTCGGAGGCGTGCTGGTAGCGCAGGCTGCGGTCTTTCTCAAGGGCCTTGTTGATGATGTCTTCCAGCCTGGGCGGCAGATCGGGATTGAGCCGGATTGCCGGTGCCGGAGTGCGGTTCAGAATCGCCTCAAAGATGGTCGCGGAGCTTTCTCCGCGGAAAGGCACCGTTCCTGTCGCCATTTCGTAGAGGACGGCTCCAAACGAGAAAAGATCTGAGCGGCCATCGAGATCTTTCCCTCTGGCCTGCTCGGGAGACATGTAAGCGACCGTGCCGATGGTTGAGCCGGGATTGGTCAGTTGCTGGTCTTCGATCGGCGACGCCATTGAGTGGGTAGCCGTGTTGACTGACGCAATATGGCTGGACGATCCCCCGGCGGAGGCAACTTTGGCCAATCCGAAATCGAGAATTTTGGCATGGCCGCGATCGGTCACAAAAATGTTCGCAGGCTTGATGTCGCGATGGACAATTCCCTTGGCGTGCGCCGCATCCAGAGCGTCAGCGATTTCAATCGCCAGTAACAAGATCTCCGACGTTTCCATGGGACGTCCGCCGATCTTGTGTTTGAGCGTTATACCCTCGAGAAACTCCATGGCGATGAAGGCTTGTCCGTCTTGCTCGCCAATGTCGTGAATCGTGCAGATGTTGGGGTGGTTCAGTGCCGATGCCGCTTGGGCTTCACGCTGGAAGCGGGCAAGAGCCTGTGGGTCTCGGGCAACATCGTCGGGCAGAAACTTAAGGGCAACGAAACGGTGCAGGCGGGTGTCTTGCGCTTTGTAAACCACGCCCATACCGCCACCGCCAAGTTTTTCAACGATCTGATAGTGGGAAATGGTCCGGCCGATCATGAGCGATGACCGCTTTCTAGTCGCCTCATCTTATGGATGGGGGAATCCTTAGTCAATCAGAGGCTGGGCTCACCGTCCGAGCGTCAGTCCTAGTTCGGAGTGTGCGTGGGAACGCTTGAGGATGTGCACTCTGGGTCTCTGCGGCAGCAATAAATCCCGGTTGGTCGGCAAACCTTACCTTACCGGGTTAGGTAAGGGTAGCCCGTCATCCTCTCGAAGACGCTCAGCGGTCGATCCGTGAGGCGGCAGTAATCGGCACGACTACTTGCCGGGAAAGAAGATGTCAATTTGCTCTCGCAGAGGTTCGGGGCATTCGAGGTAGGGGAAATGGCCACACTCCTTGAGCGTCACTAGGTGGGCACCGTGGATGGCCTGTGCAATGTGCACGGCAACAAAAGGGAAGAAGTCGTGATCGCCGGTAATGACGAGTGCCGGGATGTTCAGGCCCTTGAGCTTGGGATACAGATCGTAGCCGTTTGGTGAGGCCCACGTATCATTCACCAGCCGGTCTTCGACAGCTCTGGATTTAAGAATTCCTTCTTTCCCCTGTTCAATGAAGCGTGCCTGCATTCTTAGGATCAGTTTTTCGTAGTCCTCTGATCGCGACAGCGCGGGTTTGAAATGAACGCGATAGTAAGCGACCACTGCGTCGGGATCGGCCTCTTTGTAAGCCGTAGTGTTTGCGATTGCGTTTCGCAGCTCCAATAGAACCGGCCATTTCTCCACCCGTTCCGTGCGAAATTGATTGATGTCGGCGGTGGATGCGGGGGCAGGATCCATCAGCACCAGACGCGAAACCCGTTCCGGGTGCCGAAGTGCGTATTCAAGCGCCAGCACCGTACCCCACGAATGCCCAAGCAGGGCCACTTTGTCGAGATGAAAATGGTCTCGGACCTCATCAAGATCGGCCATTTCAGATTCGAGGCTAATGTCTTCAGGCTTGACGGACTCGGCCGAGCGGCCTCGACCGCGCTGGTCGTAATAAATGAGATGGAACTTGTCGGAGAGGCGGTCTAGCTCAGGCAGGAGATAGGAGATCAACCTTACCTTAAAGGATTAGGGAAGAGTTGCCCGTCATCCGCCCAGGTGGCCTAACCGAAGCGGGCTTTAACCTTCTTCAGAGTTACGCGTCTTATAAAACGGCAGTCTGCGTAATAGCGCAAGTCATGACCGCGTGGCTTGACGTGCGGCCCGCCGAAGCAATGGCGGTATGCGCTGGATGCGCAGCGCAGATGAAGCGGCGGGCACTCGCAGCCTCTGGAGGAGCCTACAATGAAGCAGTCACGGATCGGCTTTCTGTTGGCAATGCTCATCTCCGCAATCGCGGTCTCCGGGCAGCAAGCAGTGAGCGGCGGCAGCTCTCCCGCGGACATCCTTTATGCGCAACCCGGCCAGCTTGTTTCCGTAAACGGATTTCGGCTGAATCTCCATTGCATGGGCAGCGGCTCGCCCGCGGTGGTCTTCGATTCCGGATGGGGAGACTGGGCGCCAGCGTGGTCGAAGGTGCAGCCAGCGATCGCCAAATGGACGCGCGCCTGCAGCTATGACCGTGCCGGTACGGGATTCAGCGAACCGGGGCCCATGCCGCGTACAAGTGTGCACATCGCGGAGGAGCTACGCACTGCACTTCACCATGCCGGCATCGGAGGGCCCTACATCCTGGTGGGATCCAGCTTCGGCGGCGACAACGTGCGCACGTTCGCGGACCTGTACATGGACGAGGTTGCCGGGCTCGTATTGGTTGACGCCGATCCCGACGACCTTGAACCGGCGGCGATGCGAGAACAGGCACATCGGGGACATGCTGGGATTCCTTCTGACTTGCGCGCTTGTCGTAACGCGATTGCCGAGCACAAGCCGTTGCCGGCGCAAGATTCAGGTCCTGGCAAGCCACAAAAGACCTGTGCTCAGCAGTTTTTCTTTCGTGGTTTGCCGGAAGCAGAGTGGTCTGGGGAATTGAACGCCAAAGTGTTAGAGATCGCGCAGACAAAAGTTGCCATGTATGACGCTTATTCTTCAGAAATGGAACAGACACCGTCGGACGAAACCTATCTACAACACCATCGCCGCTCATTCGGCTCGCGGCCCATCCGCGTGCTCACCTCGGGAAATCATGCTGTCGGCCACCTGGAGAGTAAGCCTCCTGACACCCCGAAGCACCTCGAATATGAGCGGGAGACCACACTGGCCCAGGCGCGGTGGCTCGGGCTATCTTCCAACGCGAAACAGATCTTCGCCCGCCATAGTTCGGAATACATCCAGTTTGACGAGCCGGAGACCGTGATTAAGGCCATCCGTGAAGTGTATGATCAGACAAGAAGACCGTAGCTGGGAAGATTTATCCAGTTTAAGCATTCGGCACGGTCAGTTCCTAGCACGCTCTAAGGTCCGAATCGTCGGCAACTCTTACCTTGGGGATTACTTCAGGGTTGCTCGTGATCCGTGCACCATCGCCAAGGTTTCGGCAAACTTGGTCACAATTGAACTGTTTAGCGACCGGTTTTATAACATGCTGGTGGATGCCTTCGTCCACCGGCTTGTATTTTAAAGGTCGCCATGATCATCCGTCGTAGGACAACTCTAATCGTTGTGGGAATCGCAGCGATACTCTTACTCGCGCTCATCTTCGTTGTACCCGCTCTCATTGACGTGGATCGCTACCGGTCCCAGGTGACCTCGTATCTCCAAGAGAAAACTGGAAAGCAGGTCGAAATCGGACGGCTGGCACTCACGTTTTTTCCTGTAATGATTCACATTGATCATATCGGCGTTAGGAACCCTCCGATATTTCCGGCTGGTTATGTCCTTCAGGTGGCGCGGATCGATGCCGAACTTAGCGTCGGAGCGCTCCTGCGCCGGCAGGTTGTTATCAAGTCCCTCGTAGTCGAGGACGCGGTCTTGAATCTGACTTCGGATCCCGACGGCCCGTGGAACTTCGAGAATCCTCAATCAATAGTTTCAGCGAATGCTGTTTCTCTCGGCCCTATTTCAAGCCTGAAAATTAAGCGGGGCAACGGTGATTGCGTCGAATCTCTTGCCGTCCGATGCGGCGGGTCCAATTTTCTTCGAAGCTCACGATATCTCCTGCGAACTGGAGCAGGTGAACCTAGCCGGGATTATCGACCCTTCTTCTTCCTCGATGGACGGCCAGGGCAGGCTGAAGGCGGATCTTCTGCGCTTCGGCGCCATCGAGGCAAGAAATCTGGATTCCAAACTGCGGTTGGAGTCGAGGCATGTTTTCTTCACGGATGTCAAAGCGGAAGTCTATGGCGGGAGTGCCGTAGGTGGCCTCTCCTTCGACTTGTCGGCGAAGAACACAAGCTTCAAGACCAATGCACGATTGAGCGGAATCAATGTGGCCCAACTTCTGGCGGCCTTCCCGAACGGCGGTGGAAGGATGACCGGGAAGATGGAAGGAGACGTAAAATTAGCGGGAGGAATCGCGCACTCGCTCCGCCCGCTGGCGGGAATGCATGGAACTGGACACCTGACGGTGCGCAACGGCCAGATGCCGAGTCTAAAGCTGAACGCGAATTTAATGAAGCTGGCGCACTTCAACGATATTGGCCCGGCCAAAGATGATCCGTCCTCGTTTAAGCTGATCACCACCGACCTGGAACTGGACAATCAGCGGATTTCGAGCAGGGTGATAGACCTCGACGGCTACGGAGTCGATGTGGATGGCTCGGGCAGTGTGAGCGTGTCAGGCTCTGACGATTTGAATTATCGTGGGTTGGCGGAGATTACAACCAAGGAGAGCTTCTTCACCAACACCATGGCCCGGCTGTCCGGAGCCACTTTAAAAGACGGTAAGTTGCAGTTTCCCTTTCGGATCGGCGGAACGATCGATAGCCCCGTGTTCTCCAAGGGTAAGGGCGATAAGGACGTAGACGCTCCGCAAAACCGGTGAGTGCCAGTCAGAAAATTCTTCCGGGCGTGCAATCCACGCTCAAGCCCATCCACAACACGCAAACGGCATTCTTCAAATCCCAACGTAATCGCAACGCTTGTGTTTTCACAGATTTCGCTGTTGACCCAGAATTGATTCGCCCTGCATTGCTTTCCTGATGATTTCAAGCGTTCTACTCCGAGGTAAACTCCTGCCAGTCCCAGCTTGAGGCGGCTCGTCCGCCTGTCTTCTTTCCTGCGCAACAGCGTGCCCCTGAACTCGGATGAGCGCATCTAAGGTTTGGTAGCCTATGCGCAATTTCACACGCCGAGAACTGCTTAAACTTGGAACCGCGGCGACAGTTGCAGAGCTGGCGTCTTTGGGTTTGCACGGTTGTGGTGCTTCCAACATGGTTTCGTCTGTTGTATCCGGCTGCTCCAAGTTAAGTGACATCGAACATGTCGTGATCCTGACTCAGGAAAACCGCTCTTTCGATCACTACTTTGGAAGTTACCGGGGCGTCCGCGGATTTTCCGATCAAAGCGCGGCATTCCAGCAGCCCGATCCAGCGAACACCGCGATCTCACCGGTGGGACAACTCCTGCCGTTTCACCTGGACACCACTAAATCGAATGCCGCGTGCACGCACGACATCAGCCACGAGTGGGTACCCCAACATCAGAGCTGGGACAACAGCAAGATGGACGGTTTTGTGAGCTCGCGTCTGCCGATTAATTCCAACGACGCGGTGCTGAGCATGGGCTACTACACTCGCGCAGACCTCCCTTACTACTACGCTCTGGCCGACGGCTTCACGCTCTGCGACAACTATTTCTGCTCAGTCATGGGCCCGACCGATCCCAATCGCCTCTACACGATGGCGGCCTCGCTCGATCCCGATGGAAAAAATGGCGGACCGATTTTGCAGACCATCGTCACCAATCGCTCGGCCTTGTATGGACGTCTGACCTATACGACCATGCCTGAGCAACTTCAGGCTCGAGGGATTTTCTGGAAGGTGTACTCGTCGCGGGACGAAAACATTCTCGGCGGGATTCTGTCGGACAATGTGCTCTCCTATTTCAAGAATTTCCAGGATCCTGGATCGGCGCTGCATCAAAACGCATTTGTCCCACAGTTTCCCGTTGACTTCCTGTCCGACGTGGCGTCAGGGAATCTGCCTCAAGTTTCCTGGCTGATTGGTTCAGTCTTAAGTTCGGATCACCCGCCCGCCCCTTCGCTCTTTGGGGAGAATGTTCTTTCCCTTGTCGTCAGTGCTCTCAGTGCGAATCCCTTACTATGGGCGAAGACGGTTTTATTGGTGAACTACGACGAAAATGGTGGATTCTTTGATCATGTTCCACCGATCACAGCGCCTCCCGGGACGCCCGGCGAATATGTGACAGCGCCTGCGGTGCCCGATCCGACCGTCGTCGGGAATCCAGCGATCTCCGGGCCGATTGGGTTAGGCTTTCGCGTCCCTTTGTTGATCATCTCGCCGTTCAGTCGCGGCGGATTCGTGTCCTCGGACCTGTTCGATCACACTTCGGTGTTGCGATTTCTCGAGACGCTTTTCGGAGCCGAAGTGCCCAACCTGAGCGCCTGGCGCCGGTCCGCGGTCGGAGACTTAACGAGCGCGTTCAATTTCAAGAGCCTCGATCTATCGATGCCTAGTTTGCCATCCACGGTGCAGGGCGATACCCAAGCCATCTTACAATGTGAGAACGACTTGGCTGGAACGATACCGTTCGAAGTGCCCGCCACGCAGACTCTTCCGACTCAGGAACCGGGGACACCCAGTCGTCCCAGCGGAACATGCTAGCCAGGATATGAGGAGATCCGGCTTCCAGCCCGGCTGGCGTCGAGTCTGGTCCTAAAGGTTCCCGTCTTTCTTGGACCGCTTTGAGGGATGTCGGCCAGAGCGCGATCAAAAGTAGCGCGCCGAAGGAGTGGCCCGCCAGACATTCAAGTGGAGCTACGAACGCGATAACTCCCGGGTGGTCGGCAAACCGGAGGTTACCCCGAGAAGAGTGGCACACGATCTGCACACTGAACGATGAGCGAAGCAGATTTTCAGCTGCCGATTGAATTATGGCGGCTGATCGGCCGCAAGTCAGATTATCGCTTTTTCGAATCTGAGTATCCTTGGACACCTGACACAGAGTTCGCGCACCAAATCGAGTTGAATGGATCGATGTCTATCCAGTGCTCCGGGTCAACAAACGGAATAGTTCGTGCCTGCCACCCTGCGGCAACATCCATTGCTGCAAACGGTTGTCTGCCATTCATGTACACTCAACGTGCAATTTAAATCCATAGTTAATCGTTTTAATAGCGGCGATAACGCCATGATTTCCGGTTCTGACCCACGAGTCTCGTGTCGCATTTGGCTGTGTGCCATTGTCGCGGCGCTCGGGCTGGCAGCGGTGTCCATGCACTTTCCTCTGCGCGTCCATGCACAAACGGCTCAGGCACAGACGGCTCAGTCGCAAACGCCTCACCCACGACCGCGTCGGGAGGAGCTCCCGGCGGATTCAGTTGCAAAGGTGGGAACGCTTGATTCGGTTGCCACGGTCCACGTTGACGTTACGCCGGAGCACGTACTGAATACGATCTATCCCGACACCGCGACCGGCGCATGGATGGACGACCTGAGTAAGGCGCAGGTGGACAACTTGAGCAAGCCCGAGGTGATTCAGGGCGTCAAGAACTTGGGTTGGGGTTCCATCACCATGCGCAACAACAGCGAGTTGCGCCTTTCAGCGTGGCACTGGAACGAAAACGGCACATGGAGCGACCCCGCGACGAAGAGCGGCTATTACGTCGGCAGCGCTGATTTAGGCGAACCGATCCACTACGGCTACTCGTATTCGTTGCCTCACCGCGACTTCATGACCAGTGGCGATTCACCCCTGATTGCCGGTTTTCAAAGTTACTGGAAGAGCAATCCTTATCTAACCAGCCACTTCACGGGCGAGAGCGATACGCTGCACCCGCAATGGGTCGTAATCGATATGGGCACCGCGCGCGCGGTCAACGCGATCCATATCCAGTGGGTAAATCCGTATGCGGTGGTTTATGTGGTGCAGTACTGGGTCGGCGACAACAATGCGATGGACTGGGACATGGGCCCGAACGGCATGTGGAAGGCTTTCTCATCGGGCGCGGTGCTGAACGGAAGCGGCGGGGATGTCCGTTTGAAGCTTTCGGATGACCCTGTCACGACGCGTTTCGTCCGCGTCTTGATGTCGAAATCCTCCGGAACCTGCGACACTCACGGGTCGCAGGATATTCGCAATTGCGTCGGCTACGCCTTGCAGACGCTGTCGGCCGGTACGATCAATGCCGCGGGCAAATACGCGGTTGTTTATCCGGCCAACGGCGTAGAACCCGCACCCGGTCCGCCGCCAGTTCTCGAAGGCGCCGGAGACCAGGAAGTGATCCCCGGTTCGGAGGCAGACCTGGCCGGATCGTTTTTTGCCTCTTCCATCGATCCCTGGCACCAGACCGACAACCTGATCACCGGAGGCGGCGATCAGTACAACGGCATGGACAATTTCTTCACCAGTGGATTGACCATGGGCCATCCGGCGCTGGTTGCATGTGCGGCCATTTATGACACTCCCGAAGATTGCGCTAATGAGGTCTCCTACATTCACAAGCGTGGTTATCCAGTGGTCGGAATTGAAGTCGGGGAGGAGTGCGACGGCAAGCACATGACGCCGGAAGATTATGGCGCGATCTATATTCAGGTGGCGGATGCGGTCCACAAGTTAACGCCCGGCGCCAGGTTGGGCGGTCCGATTTTCGAAGGCGTCGATAAAGACATCACACTGTGGGCTGACGATGAGGGACGCACTTCCTGGCTGGAGCGATTCGTCGATTACCTGAAAGCCCACGGGCATCTGAAGGACCTCGCATTCATGTCGTTCGAACACTACCCGTTCATGATCAATGGATTCACTCCACCGAATGACTGGGCGACACTTTACATGGAACCCGGAATTATGAAGCACGTGCTGCACATGTGGCGTCAGGACGGCGTCCCCGCGGAGGTGCCGCTCATTATCTCCGAGAGTGGAATCGTAGCGGGGAGAAGCGGACCGGGATACCTGGGCGTGACTGGCCGCTCTATCTGGGAGAGCGATGCGTTTGGCACATTCTTTGAGCAAGGCGGCACAGCGTTTTATCGTCCGGCAATCAATAATGGCGCCGCTGGTCACGGAAGCCTCAGCCCCGAAGGTGGCGCTGATGGGGGCGGGGCCTATGGCACGCCGGCATATACTCCCTACTCTTCCGCACACATCATTAATTTCGAATGGTTGCAGCACGAGGCGGGAGCGAACAAGATTTTCCCGGCATGCGGCCGACCTTAAGGACGCTGCCGGCCGGACTGTAGTTACCTCATACGTGGTCAAACGGCCGGACGGGAACTGGTCGTTGATGCTTATTAACCACGATCTGATCACGGCGCATCCCGTTCATCTCGTCATCGATGATGCCAAGCACGTCAGCCATCCGTTCGTCGGATCTGTAGCTCTTGTGCAGTATTGCAACACTCCTTCTGACGATAGGAACATCACGATTGCCGCCACGCCCGATGGCATGTACACACTGCCGGCGGGGTCGATCACCGTGATTCGCGGGAAGCTGCGGTAGTTCAGCGATCTATCGTTCCCGATCCTGCCGGCGACTCTTTGAACGAGCGCTGCAACAGAGACCTGCACACGTATAACGGACAAACCGTAGGGTAGCGAAGAACGACTGATCGGCCGTCAGCCACTAACTGGGGGGGCCTCAGATTTTCCCGGCTGGGCTTTGAAAGCGGCAGTCTATTTACTAGATCTGCCAGTGAGATCGGTACCATCTGTACTTATAAATCTATATATAAATTATTAATGATGTTGCAGTGACGCGGGGACCTCAGTGGGTGAGGTGGGGGGAACATTTTCAAAATCGGCCCACCCCAACGACGATGCAAAACACGGGGAGGCTGGTGAACCCACGGCTCACGACGGAGTGTACAAAGTAGACGGGCACCGCTGGCCAGAGCCGCACGCTGGGGAGAAGAATTTCAGATTTCTCTCGCAGGCCACCGGCCCGGAGTCCCCACTCCCGCCCGATTTCTTTTCCCCGTGGGCTGGCCATGGCGCCTCTCTGTCGGCGAAAAAGTTCGCCGCTTTTTTCGCAGTGATGGGACGAGGTCGGCAACCGAACCAACGCTTTTTCCGATTCTGACTGGACTTATACATCATAGATACAAATGCTTTTACTGCTTTTATTCCCGTTTGAGTCTGCACATATTTGCCACCGCAAACGAGAGGCCAATAACTGCGAGAAACTGGGGGAAACTCAGAAAAACTCAACCCAATACAGCCATAAGGACTTCATAACTTAATGGGTCTTCACGCTGCGAAATCTGCACTCTAGACGTAGCACCACAGGGCGCGCGCGGCCTCGTTTTCTAAGGTTACCATCATACTGAGCAAGAATGTTTTTGCAGTCGGAGTAGAGATGCAATGTCAGATCAACAAGTGAGCGACCAAGAACCACAGCCGAAAGCAAAGCATCCTGGCGGCCGGCCAAGGAAGCCCAAACCTGCTCCGCCACTACCACCACCTGCGCCATACTCTCTCGAAGAGACACTGCTCAGGGGTGACGAGGCAGCACTGAAGGCCGGAGCCAGCCCCGCATCACAGCTGAGGTGGTATTCCGAGCGAGCCCAGATTGTGAAGGACATCCAAGCCAGAGCGGACACAGCCCGTCATGACGCCCTCGAAATCGATAACAAGCGGCTGCAGGAGAGTATCGAGACATTTGAAAGCACGCAACAAAACCTCGAGAACGAACTAAGGAAAAAGGATCGCGATCTGGTTGGAGCCAG
>CAWFZI010000017.1:0-643667 GCA_963820295.1 uncultured Acidobacteriaceae bacterium
GGCGTGGTCATTCGCAGCAGGCTGGGGTTCAGCGCCTCCAGTTCGTCGATCGGAGCGCTCACCACGTCCGACACAAGGCGCAGATCCACCCGATAGTTGATCGTCACCGTGTCTGTAACCACCGGGGGCTCCATGTCGATCTCATCGAAGCCGTATTGTTTGGGATGGTTCGCGATAATAATCGCGGCCAGAATCTCAGGGACATAATTCTTTGTTTCTCCGGGCAGGTTGTTGCGCTTGTAGAGCTCCCAGAAATCCGCATACCCGGTCTTCTGCACGGCGCGCTGCACATTGCCTGCTCCCCAGTCATACGCGGCCATGGCCAGATACCAGTCGCCCAACTGGTTGTAGAGGAACTTCATATAGCGGGCATACGCTCGGGTTGATTTCTCGGGATCGAATCGTTCGTCCACCGAAGCATTACGTGCCAGACCATAGTTACCGTGCGGCATAAACTGCCACATGCCTCCGGCGCGCGAACTGCGATTGACGGCGCGCGGCTGAAAGCCAGACTCCGCAACAGCCAGGTAAATCAGATCCTGCGGCACGCCTTCTTCTGCCATCACGCGCTGAATCATTCCTTTGTAGCGGCCGGATCGCTCGAACGAATGCAGCAGCGTGTTGTGACCTTTCTGTGTGTTCGCAAAAAAGTTGATGAACGCGGCAACGTAATCGTTCACCACCAGCGGAAGGTCCGACTTCGTGGTGGCCAAATCGCTCTTCGCCTTGGCCACAATATTTGGATCCACAGCGAACGTCACATCGCTCGCTACATCGGCCGGCGAGGGCTCTTCCTTCGGCGCAAAGCCATTCCCTTGCTTCAGCGCCTCCATCTCAAGACCGTTCACGGCATCCACGATGCGATCGAACTCATCCTGCAGCTGCGGCTCCGCCTTGATGTCGATGCCGCTGGTCAGCATCATATCCACTGCCCGATCGAACTCCGCCTTGGCAGCCAGCAGGTCGCCTTTGCGATAGTCTGCCTGCCCGTTGGAGTATGCCTTCTCCACTTGCTCGATAAGGTTCAGGACCGCTTGCCCTGCCTCTGCTTTTCCGCTCCTCGCAGCTGCCGAGGAGACGGGTTCCGCGGGAGAGGCGATCGCTGGAGCGGTAGCCTGCGCCGGCACCTTCTGCTGTTTCTTCGGGTTTTGGGATGGCGTGCAGCCAGCCACCACAAGGGCCAGCGTCAGGCACGAAATGGAACGGAATGGAAATTGATGCATGGGCAAATCAAACAGGGGCCGCGGCAGAACGCAATACGACCTTTAGCCGATGATAAGCTATGCCATGGAGGTCTGGTACGCCGGACATGCTCATTCGAGCCTTTACCTCCATTGCTTTTCGCGGTTCTCCCGTGCTGTAGAACCAAGCCCAGCCCGAGCCTAGGCCTTAGATTGGCCCCGCCTTGTGCAGAGTGGGCCGAGTAAGACGCAACACAACAGCACACGGACTGGAGAATCGCCGAAGCCCCCATGGATGCACGCTTCCTTCGCAACTTCGCGATCATTGCCCACATCGACCACGGCAAGTCGACGCTGAGCGACCGTCTGCTTGAATTCACCGGCTCAGTCACCGGCCGCGAAATGCAGGCGCAGATCCTCGACGCAATGGATCTGGAACGTGAGCGCGGTATCACCATCAAAGCCCATGCCGTGCGCATGATGTACAAAGCGCAGGATGGCAACACGTATCAACTAAACCTGATCGATACTCCTGGACATGTCGACTTCAGTTATGAGGTTTCGCGTTCGCTCGCTTCGTGCGAAGGTGCTCTGCTGGTGGTCGATGCCACCCAGGGCGTAGAAGCGCAAACCCTCGCGAATGCGTATCTGGCCATTAATCACGGCCTCGAGATCATTCCGGTGATCAACAAAATCGACCTGCCATCGGCCGACATTACGCGGACGCAGGAAGCTATCGAACAGGCTGTGGGATTGGACGCAACGGATGCTATTCCGGTAAGCGCCAAAACCGGGCAGGGCATTCCCGAGGTGCTTGAAGCTATAGTGCACCGGTTGCCGCCGCCGACGGGAGATCCAGCGGCTCCGTTGCAGGCACTGGTTTTTGATTCGTGGTTCGATGCATATCGTGGAGTAATTGTTTTGGTCCGCGTGATGCGGGGAACCATGCGCAAGGGCCAGCGCATTCGCTTCATGTCGAATGGCAAGGCCTTCGAAATTGATTCCATGGGCGTGCTGATGCCCAAGCCTGTCGAGATTGCGGAGCTCATCGCCGGTGAGGTCGGATTCTTTGCGGCGACCATAAAGAATGTCGGCGATACGCGCATCGGCGATACCGTCACTGAGGATGCGCGGCCCGCAACTGCCCAGTTACCGGGCTTTGAAGATATCAAGCCCATGGTTTTTTCCGGCCTTTATACCGTCGATTCGCACGAGCATACGCTGCTTCGCGACGCATTGGAGAAGCTGCGCCTCAACGATTCCTCGTTCTTCTTCGAGCCGGAAAGCTCGGTCGCATTGGGCTTTGGCTTTCGCTGCGGGTTTCTTGGCCTGCTTCACATGGAGATCATCCAGGAGCGGCTGGAGCGCGAATACGAACTTGATTTGATTACGACGGCTCCCGGCGTGCGCTACCACATCACTCTCACCGATGGTTCGGTGCTCGAAGTCGATAACCCCTCGCGCTGGCCCGAGCCGACTAACATCGAGGCCATTCGCGAGCCTGTGATTACCGCGAAAATTCTGACCAACGAAGAGTACGTCGGCGGAATTCTAAAATTGGTCGAAGAGAAGCGCGGCAGGCAGATCAACTTCGAGTACGTGACGCCTACCCGCGTCATGCTGACCTACGAGCTCCCGCTCAACGAGATCGTTCTCGATTTCTACGACAGGCTCAAATCCATCTCCCGCGGTTACGCCTCGCTTGACTACCAGCTCGCGGGCGAATGGGTATCGCCTATGGTGAAAATGGACATCCTGGTTTCCGGTGAGCCGGTGGATGCTCTGTCGATCATTGTTCACCGCGACTTCGCCTACGACCGCGGACGAGCCCTGGTCTCAAAGATGCGCGAACTGATTCCGAGGCAACAGTTTGAGGTCGCCATCCAGGCCGCAATTGGAGCCAAAGTGGTGGCCCGCGAGACGGTAAGTGCCCTGCGGAAGAACGTTTTGGCGAAGTGCTACGGGGGCGACATCAGCCGCAAGCGCAAGCTCCTTGAGAAGCAAAAGGAGGGCAAAAAACGTATGAAACGGATTGGAAAAGTCGACATTCCTCAGGAAGCGTTTTTGGCCGTACTGCGGGTGGGGGAAGACCAGCAAAAATAGATTGAAACAGTCCAATTTTCGATCAGGTCAGTCATACGTCATTCATGGTCAATTGTGGAAAGCTTGCCGCACCCCGTCTTTTCGGCGGGTTTTGAAACGTGCGTCTAATTGCCCTTGCGGGTCGCTGCTTCTATATGAAAATTAAGGATTTGGGGTGCTTATCAGAATCGCTATCGGATTGGCAAGAGGAAAAATTGCTGAATTTCTGAGGAAGTTGGGGCAGCGATCCACATTTTTTTCCACAGCACGAGCTACGCCTTTCTTATGCCAAAGAGGCAGCGGCCCGCCGCCTTGGGCCGCACAGAAACAAAAGAAGAAAAGACCCCGAAAATCGGGGTCTTTTCTCTTTCAGCATGGGTCTAGTGGGCGCCAGGTGCCTTGGGCGCCGGTGCGGCCGCGGCCGGCGGCGCGGGAACGCCTGACTTCACGTTGTAGGCTTCGATGACGGCCTTGGTAATGTTGGTCGACTCGGTCGCGTACAGAACGGGCGTCTGCTGCTGTGCAACATCCAGCACCAAGGTATAGCCGTGCTGTTGCGCGTAGCTGGCGAGGACATCGTAGACCTTGGAAGCCAGTCCGTTATACAGCTCCTGCATCTCCTGCTGCATATCGTTCTGGGCATCTTCTGCTTCGCGCTGCAGTTGCTTCTTCTTGTCGTCGATTGTCTTGGCGCGGCTCGCACGTTCGGCCTCGCTCAGCTTGTCGCCCTGGGTCTGCAGCTGCTTCGTCAGGGTGTCGACATCGTCGCTCAGAGCCTTCAGCTGCTGGCGCTTCGGATCGTACTTCTTCTGCAGGTCGGCGAAGTTGCGCTGGCCTTCGTTGGTCTGCGCCACCGCAACCTGGAACGCAACTACTGCGATCTTGGCGGGCCCGGCTGGAGCAGTTGCGGTTACCGCAGGAGCCGCGGCGGCTGTGGAGGCGGCTGGTGCTTGGGCGGCAGCATTCAGGACAAGACCTGAGGCCAAAGTCGTTGCAATTGCGAGCGAGAGCTTCATTCGACTGGAGAACTCCTTCAAAATTCCGTCGTTCGCGCATTCATGCGCAAACAGACCTGCGCCTCCTGAGAACCTCTCGGGTCTTTCTACCACCCCGGCAACAGAAACTGCATTGCTGGAGACCCCGGTTTTCGGGAAACTCTGCCCAGAACTGGACAGGGACGGAAAAGACGCGGTGGAGACATCAGCAGGAACATCATGGATTATACGGCAAAACGTGCAGGATTGGCCGTTTGCTCCGCGCAGCAAAAAGGCCGCCACGGAAAATGTGGCGGCCTTTCAACTTCATTCTCTAACAGTTGACCGGATCTTAACGATCTTCAGCTCCCCGATCAGTTCTGCGGCTTGCTGGGCACGGTGTGGTGCACCGGAGGCCGCGTCATGGAACCGGGGGCAGCGGGTGCTGCCTGGCTCGCCGGCGCCGGAATTCCGGACTTGGTGTTGTAGGCATCCAGTACGGCCTTGGTGATGTCGGTGGCCGGGTTCGCATAGAGAACCATCTGCGACTGCTGTTCCCCTCCATCCAGCACCAGCGTGTAGCCGTGCTGCTGCGCGTAGGCGATCAGGACATCGCCCACCTTGGACGCGACGTTGTTGAACGTGTCCTGCATCTCCTGCTGGAAATCGTTCTGGTCGTCTTCCTGGGTCCGCTGCAGTAGCTTCTGCTTTTCGCTGATGGTGCGCGATTGGCGCTCGCGCTCGGCATCGCTCAAAGTTGCGGATTGCGTTTGCAACTGCTTTTGCAATGCCGCGATCTCGTCGTTCATGGACTTCAGCTGGTCTCGTTTCGGTTCGAACTTTTTCTGCAAATCGGCAAAGTTCCGCTGAAACTCGTTGGTCTGGCTAACGGCTCCCTGGAATGCTATTACCGCAATCTTCGCGGGACCGTCGGTCGCAGATTCGTTCGGCGCCGCGGACGTTTGCGCTGAGCCGCTCAAGGCAAAACCGGAAAGCAGGGCAGCAGTTAATACAAGGTGAGTCTTCATTTGGGTCCTTACTCCTTTGACAAACCACTCGTGGCGCATTTCCATGCGCTCTTCTAAGCGTACCTCAGAAGGTGGTGGAGACCGTTAGCCGGAAAGTCTTTCTCGGTTCGCGGAATAGGTTCTGTGCTCCGTAGGCCTGGATCGCTTCCTGGTAGGTGTAATCGCCTGCGCCGCCCGGGGGGAACATATCCCTGGTGATCAATTCAGCGGAGCAGCTTTGCACCTTGCCTCCCAGCTTCACGTCGTTGCAATACGGACGCTCGTACAGCCGAAGAGGGTTATAAGCGAAGTACAGGCGGAACGGCGCGTTGACAATCGGCATTATGACGCCGAGTTCGCCGCCCAGCGACATGCGCGGCACCAGATTGGTTCCTGCAACCGGACGAATGTCTTTCTGGAATCCGACTTCCGATCCCGGGATACCGCCCTGGCACGCTCCATTATTGAAGACCGGGCAGCCATACAGCGGCGCCGTCAGCGAAGCAAACCCTTCCGGACTCTGTTTCAGCTGGCCGTGGTTCGTTACTACGTCCAGACCGAAGTCGTCGAAGAACGAGAACGTTACCGGTCCTGCGATCGGAATGCGATATTCAGCGTTGGTCGTGAGGCTCGTGTCGCCGCCAATCGAGGCAATCCCGTAGACCGGAATCGGCACCAGAATGCATTGGTTCAGCTGCGGGTTCGATGGATCGCGTGGAACGCAGCTTCCGTCCGGGTTGGTCAGCTGCACAGTCGCGCGATTCGGGACATAGCCGTAAGGTGTCGCGCCGCGAATGTCGAATCCGCGCAGATCGCTTTCGCCGCCGGTATAGAAGCGGTTCTGCGGCGGAGCCACATCGCCCCCAAAGCCCTGCACATAGCTCAACTGTGCGCGCAGGCCGAGCACATTGCGCCCGTTGGCCGAGGGTGTCAGGTAATGCATCGACCTGAAGCTCTTGTACGCCAGCAGCGGAGAAATGTACCGCACATTGCCGTAGAGACCTGCCACCTGGAACACCGCCGAGTATTCCTTCCCCGACCGCGGACGAAGTGGATTGTTGATGGTGTTGTAGATGTAACTGAAAGAAGCCGAGCTGCTCACAATCCCTGCCAGAGCGTTCGATCCCTGAATGCCGGAACGGAATGAAATCGTCTGGAAGAAAGTCTGTGAAGCCGTGCTGAATGCGGAGATCGTCGACTTGGTCAGTGAGTACGTGAATCCCAGCCGCTGGAATGCGTGCCGCTTCAGCGGATAGCTAACTGAGAAGTTCAGTCCGGTCGAGGCTTGGTTGTAATTCTGCGTCAGCGACTGCTCTGCGGCGCTTAGGTTCACTGACTGTCCCGTTGTCGCCTGATAGTTCTTCGCCGCGTTGAAGTCCTGCTTGTTATTGAAGATCTGGAAGCCGACATTGATCGGGCGGTTCCGGATGTACGGCTGCGAGAACCCGAACAGGAACTGCCGGCTTACGTTGCCCAGGTTGCCCTGCACGCTCAGCGTTTCGCCCAGGCCAAGGAAGTTGTTGGTCTGGTAATTGACACCCAAAAATGCGCCCGACAGGCCGCTCACGCCGCCGTTCAATCCAATCGAGTTCTTGCCCTTTTCTTTCACCTTCAACAGAAGATCGACCGTGCCCGCTTCCGGATTCTGGTGGGCCTCTGAATCCTGATCGACGCGAAGCTGATCGAAATACTCCAGTTGGTTCAAACGAAGCAGGCTGTACTCCCAAAGCTGGGAGTTATAGACCTGTCCTTCTTCCAGCAGCAGTTCGCGGCGAATCACGCGGTCGCGGGTAATCGTGTTGCCTTGGAACTCGATACGAGAGACAAAGAAGGGCTTACCCTCGTCGATGTCGATGTTCAGGGACACGGTCTTCTTCTGCTCGTCGGTTGTAAGCTTCGGAATCGCGCCAAAATTGATGTATCCGAGCTGGCCGTAGGCCTTCTTCAGGTTTTCAAGGCCTTTGCTCACCATGGTCGCGTTGAACCAGTCGCCATCTTTAATCGCGAAGGTTCCCCGCAGGGCCTTTTCGTTGGTTACAGCCTTGTTGCCGGAAAAGGTGATGCCGCCCAGCCTGTAGCGCCCACCCTCTTCAATGGGCATCAGGATATCGATCCGTTTGCCGTGCCGCGGACGGAAGGTAAACCAATTCAGGCCCCCTTCGTCGCGAATCTGCGTCTGCGGCTGCTCTACCGCCGCGTTTGCGTAGCCCTTGTCGCGATAGGCCTGCCGCACCCGCTCGGTGTCTTCCTCAAGTTTTGAGGCGTCGTAGGTCTTCGCGAAGAGATTTTCAAAGATGATCGAATAGGGAATGCCGATCGGCTTCAGATTCTTCATTGACCGGCGCAGCAACAGCGCGCTCAGGTGCTCGTTGCCGGTGAACTGAATGTTCCCGACCTTCACGACCGGGCCTTCCTTGATATTGAAGTTCACCTGGACCGACGCCGGGGGAATCGTCTTCACTTCCGGCTTGATGACGGCAAACTGATGGCCATGCTCCGCGAGCAATTCGCGCAATACCGCTTCGGCTCGCGCAATCTTGGTGGGGTCAAACTGGCCCTCGACCGATAATCCAACCTTCTCCTTTTTAAAGCGATCGAGAATGTCGGACTGGCTGACCGAGTTGTTGCCTTTGTAGTTGATCTCGCGGATCGTGGGACGCTCGCGCACGAATACGTTCAGGATGATGCCCTTTTCCGTATCCTCGCGTTCAATCCGGAGATCGGCGAAATAGCCCGTATTCCAAAGTGAATTGAAGTCGCGCTCGATCGAGACAGGATCGTATGTGTCGCCGGGATGCGTGAACAGCCGCGCCAGGATGGTCTCTTTCGGAATGCGCCGGTTGCCGATGACGCGAATCTGGTCGATCGTCTCCGAGCCTTGTGCAAGACCCGCAACCGCCGACAGAGCCAGCAGCGCAACCACCAACACGCGCGCCCAGCGAACAGAGATCCGCCCTGTGCGGAAGATGGAAGCGTGCTTGATCTTCACCGGGCTGGATCCTCGCGGCGAGCACACGATCTGGTGCGGTCCAATTTCAAACTTCACGGGAAGAATATGCACACCCTCATTGCGTAAAATCTGGTACTGCTTTGCGGAAAGACTGATTATATTGGACCGCGGTCACACCGCCCAAACCTGCTGGGCTGGGCAATCCATCTAAAAATCTTATCTTTCCCCAGTTCGGAGCGCGGCACGCGATGCCTCTGGACTGCACTCTCCGGTTGTGTTCTTACCGGCGAGGCTCGCCCGCAACAGGCGCGTTACCACTCACCCCAGTCTACCGGAGCCGAATGGGTTAGACCCCATTTCCCGGGCCCAATTTCCGGCTCCGACGTCTGTTGATTCCTCTGCATCCCTTAGACGCGCCGCCTGACGACATGACATCCTCGTATCACTGAGGTTTTTTTGATAAATGAAGGAACGCGCGGCAGCCATTTACGCTTTTTCTGCGCCACTGCTCAATGGTCGCGTGCTCCGGCTCGATGCATTCAGCGGTCAGGTGTTGCTCATCGTCAACACGGCCAGCCAGTGCGGCTTCACTCCCCAGTACGCCGGGCTCGAACAGCTCTATCAGGCCTACCGCAACCGAGGTTTTTCCATTCTCGGCTTCCCCTGTAATCAATTCGGTCGTCAAGAACCCGGCGATGCCGGCCAGATCGGTGCTTTCTGCCAGAAGAATTACGGCGTCACGTTTCCCGTTTTTGCAAAGATTGATGTGAACGGGCCTAATGCTCACCCCCTCTACCGCCTTCTTAAGCAGCAGAAGCGGGGCTTTCTCGGATTCCGGCGCATCCCCTGGAACTTCGCCAAATTCCTCATCGATCGCAACGGGAAGGTGGTTCGCCGCTTTCCGCCAGCAAAAACGCCTGCCAAAATTGCCGATGCAATCGAGGCCCTTCTTTAGCCCTGTTGTCTCGATCGATCCATAAGGCCACCAGTTGAAATCTTCGGCGTGGCCTGGGTTATGCTTCTTTCTGGTCGCCGACACCCACACAGCCCCATTTCCTCGCTGGAGAAGCTCGATGCGCAAAAACTTGCCAATGATCCTCATCCGTGTGATCGTCGGCCTGGTCTTTTTCACCGAGGGACTTCTCAAGTTCGTGCTGCCAGGCGAACTGGGCGCGGGCCGCTTTGCGCACATCGGACTGCCTTATCCATTCTTGCTGGCGCCCCTCGTGGGCGTGGTCGAGATTGTGGCCGGCGCGGCCCTCATGCTCGGAGTCTACGCAGGAGACGCCGCTCTTTTGCTCCTCGTCGTGATCCTTACGGCCCTCGTTACGACAAAAATTCCCATCCTTCTCGGGCACCGCTTCGGCCGATTCCAGCCCCCGCTGTTCGGCCACTATGGGCTGCTGAGTTTTCTCCACGAAGCGCGCACCGATCTCTGCATGCTGGTAGGCTGCATCGCAATCCTGCTCGACAGCGGCTTGACCATGGGCAATAGCAAACGCCTCTTTCAGCGATAGACCACGACCAATGCCAGGCCCGACTCGTCCACCCGAGAGATCTTCGACGCGTTTCTCACGCTGGGCCTCATCGGCTTCGGCGGCTCCGCGGCCTGCACTGAACGACTCTCGAGGATGCGGTCGCATTCCCGCGCTCAGTCGTTGAAGCGATAAGCGCTGATCGCCGCACCCATCGGCTCATCGTGGAAGACGCGCATCCCCGGCGCATCGCCCCCTGCCCCGGCTGCCACCATCAATGGAAGCAGGTGCTCTTCGCGCGGATGGGCGTACGTCGCAAAGGGAGCACTCCGCCAATCCGCCAGCCGTCGAGCACGCTCCGGACCTGGCGATTCGACCGCCTGCGTGAGCCAGAGATCAAACGCGCGAGCACGTTCCGGCGTCTCGGGCCGAGAATAGCCGCGAAGATTATGAAAACTCATGCCGCTGCCGACAATCAACACACCCTCGTCACGCAGCGGGGCCAGTGCTCGGCCCGCGGCAAGATGCAGCGCAGGATCGAGCGAAGAAGCCAGCGAAAGCGTCACCACCGGAATTTGCGCGTCAGGAAAAGCGACCTTTAACGGCACAAATACTCCGTGGTCGAAGCCCCGTCCGGGCGTTGTTGCGGAGGGCAGCTCCGCCTGCTTCAACAAATCGGCCACACGAATAGCCAGCGCAGGATCTCCCGGCGCAGGCCAGGTGAGCCGATACGTATGCTCCGGAAATCCAGAGTAGTCGAAGATCAGCTGCGGCGCCGGGGCAGTGCTGGCCGTGAAGGCCTCCTCTTCCCAATGCCCGCTGATCACCAGCAACGCCTTGGGTGGAGCAGGAAGCGATGCAGCAATGCCTTCAAGGAAGCGCTGGGTCGCATGCCACGTATCGGCAGGACCCCACGTCCAGTCCATAAAGAAGCAGGGCCCTCCGCCATGAGGCAAGAAGAGAGCGGGCTGACGCGCGAAAGCATTCTCCATTGGGCACCTCGTCCAGGCCGCAGGCAACGCCAAAGCGAGCGGCGAGCAATATACTTGTTTAAACAACTAAAATTACAGATGTCGCCGCTAAGAGGGAAGATTCAAAACGACGCACACTTCCAATTTGCCGTCTTTCCCCGAGCCCAGTCCGACGTCAGATCCTGATGATCTTCAGCTCTCTTTGCGATACAGCATGTCCCGCATCGCATTCCGGCGGGCGGCATTCAGCTCGCTGTCGGCGCTGCTGAGCCCAGAACCCGGCGCACCTTCCTCTTCCGGCTCGCTGCAGGTGGGGCACCGGTTGGCAAAGCCGGGCTTGTCCGGCTTCAGCTCAAATTCTTCTCCGCAAACGGCACAGGTTCGGATAGGAAATGCCATACGCCAATTTTAAATCGATTATTTGCAAAATATGAACTGCTGGAAGCCCTGTATCACTCGCTACTGAGCCTTCGCGTACTTCTCCCCAAAACTCCGCAGCTTCGCCAGCGTAGCCGCAGCCTGTCCTGAATCGATTGCGTCCGCGCCAAGAGCCACCCCCTGCTTCAAGTCGCTCACCAACCCCGCGGCCACCAGGGCCGCAGCCGCATTCAGCAGCACGATGTCCCGTCGTGCGCCGGGAATGCCAGTCAGCACGTCGTAGAGCAACGACGCGTTTGTCTTGATGTCGCCGCCCGTGAATTGATCCAGTGTGGCGCGCGGCAGCCCGGCCATCTCCGGCGTAATGCGAGCGGCTTTGAGGGTCGGCGCGCCCGGCGTGGGTGTGGCGCCATCGTTGTTCTCTTGAGCGCCGTTACTCACTGCCTCTTCAATGCGGGCCACAACGGACTCGCCCGTTGTCGTCAGCTCGTCGATTCCGTCCGTTCCGTGCACAACAAAAGCCCGTTTCGCTCCCAGCGCAGCCAGCGTGCGCCCCACCAGCAACACACGGCTCGGCGCCAGCACCCCGATCACCTGCGCCCGCGCGCCCGCCGGATTGGTCAGCGGCCCGCATAGATTAAAAATTGTCCGAAAGCCCAGCGCTTTGCGCAGTGGATTCACCGCCTTCATCGCCGGATGATAAAGCGGAGCAAACAGAAACATGAATCCCGTCGCGCGCAGGCACTCCGCCGCCAGCTCCGGTCCCAGCGCAATCGGCACCCCCAGCGCCTCCAGTACATCGGCCGACCCGGCCTGAGACGTCACCGCGCGATTCCCATGCTTGGCGACTTTTGCGCCTGCCGCCGCTGCCACCAGCGCCGCCCCCGTCGAAATGTTGAAGGTCAGCGGACCGCCGCCACCCGTTCCACACGTGTCCACCAGCTCCGCGCGCTCTTCCTCTGTCAGCGGGACAGAAATCGCCCGTGCGCGCATCGCGTCCACAAACCCGGCAAGCTCCGGCGCTTGTTCGCCGCGCGTGGCAAGCACCGCCAGCAGCGCAGCGGTCTCCACTTCGCTTGCTTCCCTCGACAAAATCTCGCCGAGCACAGCGGCAGCCTCCTCGCGCGTCAGTGCCGTGCCGTCTTCGGCGAGCAGTTTCAAATGTTGCTTCAATACGCTCATCTCTCAATATGGTAACTGCAACTCAAGAATGCCCACATGTGCCGCCATGGGTTTGCGGGGCCTTCGGTGCGCAAGATAGTATTTGAACTGCCGCTGGCCCGGCCGCGCCCATACTGAGTGCGACTCCAACCGCAGCCGGCAAACGGTCCCATACCAGATGAAAATCCACGAGTATCAGGCGAAAGAAATCCTGGCCAAATACGGCGTGCCCGTGCCAAAAGGCGAAGTGGCCAACACCCTCGAAGAAGCCAACGACGTTGCGCGCAAACTGCTCTCTGAAGGCGCTACAGGGGTGGTGGTCAAGGCGCAGATCCACGCCGGCGGCCGCGGCAAGGGCGGCGGTGTCAAAGTCGCCAAAACCCGCGAGGACGCCGATCTGCACGCCAAAAACATTCTCGGCATGCAGCTCATCACGCACCAGACCGGACCCCAGGGGCAGAAGGTCCAGCGCCTGCTGATTGAGGAGACCGCGGCCATCGACCGCGAGCTCTACCTCGGCATCGTGCTCGATCGCGCCACCGGCAAGCTTGTCTTCATGGCGTCGCAGGCGGGCGGCATGGAGATTGAAGAGGTCGCCGCCAAAACGCCCGACGCCATCTATAAAGAGACCATCGATCCCGCAGTCGGCTTTGGCGCATGGCAGGCACGCAAGCTCGCCTTTGCCCTCGGATTGAAGTCCACGCAGATCAACCAGGCGGTAGGCTTCTTCCAAAGCCTTTACAAAGCATTTGTCGACACCGACGCCTCATTGCTCGAAATCAATCCCTTCATCACCACCAAGGACGACAAGCTCTTCGCGCTCGACGCGAAGATCAACTTCGACGACAACGCGCTCTTCCGCCACGCCGACATCAAGGCGCTGCGCGACGTGGCAGAAGAAGATCCGCTCGAAGTTGAAGCCAGCAAGTACGCGCTCAACTACATCAAGCTCGATGGCTCCATCGCCTGCATGGTTAACGGCGCCGGTCTCGCCATGGCCACGATGGACATCATCCAGTATGCCGGCGGAAGCCCGGCAAACTTCCTCGATGTGGGCGGCGGCGCAACCCAGGAGCAGATCGAACACGCTTTTGAAATTCTTCTTTCCGACGAGAATGTGAAGGCCATCTTCATCAACATCTTCGGCGGCATTCTCCGCGTTGACCGGCTCGCCACCGGCGTCGTAGCTGCTGCAAAGAAACTCAACGTCAAAGTGCCCATCGTGCTCCGCCTCGAAGGCACCAACGTTGAAGAGGGTCGCCAGATTCTCAAGGACTCAGGATTGAACTTCCAGGTCGGCGCAACGATGAAAGAAGCAGCGGAATTAGTGGTAAAAGCAGCTTCTAGCCGCTAGCTTCTAGCTCCTAGCTCAAGAAAGACTGTGAGGGAGTTCAGTGGCGCAGGCTTTTCAGGATCTGACGGTATGGCAGCGAGCGATGGGGTTGTCCGAATGCGTCTATTGCCTCACGAAGTCGTTTCCGAAGGAGGAGCTGTACGACTGACCTCTCAGCTTAGGCGTGCCAGCATCTCGGTTGCGAGCAACATTGCAGAAGGCCGCGGCCGGGCTACCACAGGCGAGTTCAAGCAGTTCCTCTGCATCGCGCAGGGATCAACATACGAAGTTCATACCCAGCTCTTGCTGGCAAAGAGATTGAATATCGGCGATGAAGAGATGCTCCGCAGTGCTGAAGCATTCTGCATCGAGACATCGAAGATGCTGGGAGCCTTGATCGCCTCCCTTGCGAAGAAAAGCTAGGAGCTAGCAGCTAGGAGCTTGTTTATGGCAGTTCTCGTCAACAACGACACTCGCCTTATCGTTCAGGGACTCACCGGGAAGGAAGGCACCTTCCACGCAAAAGGCTGCGCCGAATACGGAACCAAAGTCGTTGGCGGCGTGACGCCCGGCAAGGGCGGAACCACGCACGAAGGCTGGCCTGTGTTCAACACAGTGGCCGATGCCGTTGCCAAGACGGGCGCCAACGCCACTATGATCTTCGTCCCTCCACCCTTTGCCGCCGACGCAATCCTTGAGGCCGAAGACGCAGGCATTCCTCTTATCGTCTGCATCACAGAAGGCATTCCGACCCTTGACATGGTGAAGGTCTGGGCCAAGATCAAGAACTCCAACTCACGCCTCATTGGCCCCAACTGCCCCGGCGTCATCTCGCCCGGCAAGGCCAAAATCGGAATCATGCCCGGCCGCATTCATAAAGAAGGCTCCGTCGGCATCGTCTCGCGCTCGGGCACGCTGACCTACGAGGCCGTTCATCAGCTCACGCAGCGCGGCATCGGCCAGTCCACAGCCATCGGCATCGGCGGCGATCCCATTATCGGCACCACACATATTGATGCGCTTCGTTTGCTCAACGAAGACCCCGGCACCGATGCCATCATCATGATCGGCGAAATCGGCGGCACGAACGAAGAAGCCGCAGCTGCCTACGTCAAAGAGCACGTCAAAAAGCCGGTCGTCGGCTTCATCGCAGGCCAGACCGCGCCTCCAGGCCGCCGCATGGGCCACGCCGGCGCCATCATCAGCGGAGGGCAGGGAACCGCCGCCGACAAGATGAAGGCCATGACCGCCGCCGGAATTCACGTCGTCGTCTCCCCCGCAGAGATCGGCGCAACACTAGCCAAGGTGATTGGCAAAGCCTGAAATCGGCCGCTAGCTCTTAGCCTCTAGCTACTAGCTCAAAACAGAGGCCCACCGTCATGGTGGGCCTCTGTTTTGCATTGGCGGGCACAGCCCGCGTCTGCCCCACCGCAGGTGGTTACCAGACACGGCACGGCTTCGGGCTCACCATCTTGTCGGTCTTCTTGCAGCTGAAGCTCTTGGCAAACTCCGGAAGATCCTGCAGCACTGAATTCGTTCGGTACTCATCCGGCGAGTGTGGATCCGTTTCAGCCTGGGTGCGCAGTTGTTCCGGCCGAGTCTGCGTGCACCACTGCTGCGCGTACGCGATCCAGAAGCGCTGATCCGGCGCGTAGCCATCGGTCTTCGCGGCCATGTCGAGATGCGCGTCCTGCGCCTGATCGAGCCAGGCGAGCCACGCCAGCCACAACCCGCCAAGATCGGCCAGGTTCTCGCCCAGCGTAAGCTTGCCGTTGAGGTGCACACCCGGAACCGCCTCGATCGCGTCGTACTGCTTTACTTCGCAATCGGCGCGGTCATTAAACTTCTGCTCGTCTTCTTTCGTCCACCACTCCTTCAGGTTTCCATCCTTGTCGAACTGGCGTCCCTCGTCGTCGAAGCCGTGCGTCAACTCGTGGCCAATCGTCGAGCCCATGTCGCCGTAGTTCGCGGCATCGTCTTCCTTGTCGCTGAAGAATGGCGGCTGAAAATAGCCGGCCGGAAAGTTCACGTTATTCTGCTGTGGATCGTAGTACGCGTTCACGGTCGGCGGCGACATCATCCATTCGCTTTTATCCACCGGCTTGCCGATCTTCGCCAGGTCCCGCGCCTCGTTGAACTCGGCCACCCGCGCCTCATTGCCAAGAATGTCTCCCCGCACAATGGTCAGCTTCGAGTAGTCCCGCCACTTGTCTGGATACCCGATTTTATTCATCACCGCATGAAGCTTTTCCTTCGCTTTAACCTTGGTCGGAGCGCTCATCCAGTCCAGGCCTTCAATGTCTTTATCCATCGCCTGTTCAATTGCTAAGGTCATCTCCAGCGCATGCTCTTTCGCTTCAGGCGGAAAATACTTCGCGACATAGACTTGCCCCAGCGCTTCGCCCATTTCGCGGTCTACGCGGCTCGTGCAACGCTTCCAGCGCTCCTGCTGCTTTTCCGCGCCGTTCAAAAGGTGCGAGTAGAAATGCCAGCTCTCCTGGTCAAACGCCGTCGGCAGGCTGGTGCCCGCATAGGCGTGCAGCAGGTGCCAGCGCAGATAGGTCCTGATCTCTTCCAGCGACGTATCGGCCAGCAGCGCGTTGAATTCCGCAAAAAACTTCGGCTCCGCGTCATTCATCTTCCCCGTGGTCGGAGCATGCGTTGCGGCAACATAGTTGGCAACCGAAAAATGCGTCAGCTCCTTGCTGAAACTCGCCAGGTCGGTCGGATGATTCAGATTCTGCGGATCTCGCTGTTCTGTGATCGTGAGCGACGCTTTGGCTAATCTCGTTTCAATGGCCAGAACCGTAGCGGCATCTTTGCGCGCCTGCGCGTCAGGCTCACCGGCCAACGCGAAAATCTTGCTCACATGCTCGACATATTGTTTGCGCTGCTCTGCTGACTTAGCGTCTGTGCGCGTGTAGTAATCCCGTTCCGGCAATCCCAGGCCGCCTGCCCCATAGAAACTGATGACGGAGTTCGCATCCGCAAAATCCTGGTTCGAGCCCATCTCGAAAAACGCATTGACGCCGATCGTCTGCAGATGTCCCACCAGCGCAGGCAACTCGGCCAGGGAGTGCAAAGCTGCGATCCGGTCCAGCTCCGGTTGCAGGGGCGCGAGCCCGGCCCGGTCGATTGCCCCGGTATCCATACAGCTCGCGTATTCGTCGCCAATCTTTTCCTCGTTCGGCGTGCGCGAGGGAGAGGGAACTGCCGCTTCTTCGAGAATCTGTCTCAGGTGAACCCGATTCAGCTCGTACAGCTCAGTAAACCGGCCGTACGACGTCTGGTCCGCCGGCAGAGGATTGCGCTTGAACCAGCCATTGCAACTGTACTTGTAGAAGTTATCGCAGGGATCAACCGACGTATCGACCAGCGATGGATCAAAGACCCGGAGCTGAGGCGTTGATGGGCCCGAGGTGCTCGCAGACTGACATCGCGCGGAAAAGGGAGTAATCGCGGCGAAGAGAAGAAAGGCGCAACTGGGGAGGATGCCATTGCGAAACATGCGCCAACTTTATCAGATTTTCACGGAGGAACCGCGCGCACACTGTCCCATTACAATGAAGAACGGGCCAAAGCCCATAGAGGAGCATATCGAGTGGCACAACGCACGTTCAGTATCGTCAAGCCCGATGCAGTGAAAAAGGGACACACCGGGGCCATCCTGGCCGAGATCGAAAAGGCTGGGTTTAAGCTGGTCGCGATCAAAAAAGCGTCCATTTCGGTGGAGCAGGCCAAGGGCTTCTATCATGTCCATGCCCAGCGACCCTTCTTCAACGACCTCTGCGCCTTTATGTCCTCCGGGCCCCTGTTCCTGATGGTCCTCGAGAAGGACAATGCCATCGCCGATCTGCGCAGGCTGATGGGCGCCACCAATCCCGCGAATGCAGAAGAAGGCACCATCCGCAAAAAGTTTGCCGGGTCTCTCCAGGAGAATGCCATCCACGGCTCCGACGCCGAGGATACCGCCGCCTTCGAAATCGGCTACTGGTTCGCCGGCTACGAGCTGCTTTAACTTCCAGTCTCGTTAGTTGAAGAGGGCCTCAAGCTTCTCTCGCAGCGCGGTCACATCGTTGCGCAGCTCGGTCACGGTAGACTCCAGCTGCGCAACGCGCCCTTCAAGCTCTGAATGATCGAGTCCCGCTCGACGCTCCATTGGAGGCTGCATTCCTTCTCCGGCCGGGTTCGCGGGCAGGTCGCCCGACAGCAGATGCATATAGCGCGCTTCCTTCGTGCCCGGCTGTCGGGCCAGCACAGCCACCAGGGGAGGCTCGCGTTCCATCAGCTTTTGCAGCCCCACCAGTACATCGGGAATCTCCTCGAACTTGTGAAGGCGCTCAGTTCGTCCGCGCAGTTCGCCCGGCGTCTGCGCTCCGCGCAACAGCAGAACGCACAGCAACGCCGATTCAGCCCGGCTAAAGTTGAAAGCTTCTCCAACCCAATGCTCATACTTGGTCACGCGGCGATCGGCGCCGCGCGCCGGCCCTGCCAGCCGGTTTTCCTGGAGCCGATGCAGCGCATCCCGCACCTCGTCTTCGCTCAAGTCCATCACTGGCTCGCGATTCGAGCGCTGATTACAGGCATTCAGCAGTGCATTCAGTGAGAGAGGATAGTAGTCCGGGGTCGTCACTTCCTTTTCCATCAGTGCTCCCAGCGCACGTGCCTGGGCGGCATCCAGCACAATCGATTCCATCGGAGACATACGTCCATTCTGCCATCCAACTGGCCAGCGTCGCGATGCGCCGCCCTCGCTTCGTCATCATTGCTAGCGCCGCCGGCAAAGAATGCGTTCGTCGCGTTCCATACACCCCCTCAACTCTGCGATACTAGATCGTTATGCCGATTGCCGATCTGCAAGAAGCTGCTCAAAAAATCGCCGGGTTCCTCGCTAATCTCAACAAGCTTGGCGGCCTCCGCCTCAAATACCGCATTACGGCGGGGGATGGCGCGCGCGATCCCGAGGGTCTCGAGGCTCGCCAGATTTACGTCGAGCTCGGCGGTCCAGACGTTCCGCTGGTTACGCAGCAAAACGGCGAGTTGCTGCGCGCCCTCGAAACCATCGCGGCCCAGATGCTGCGGCTCGATCAGCGCGAACACGATCTCGTCAGCTTCGATGCCGGCAACTTCAAAGCTTTGCGCGCACAAGAGCTGCGCATGGCGGCCGAAACTGCTGCCGAAAAAGTGCGCAGAACCGGCGTTCCGTACGCGTTTCCTCCCATGAACAGCCGCGAACGCCGCTTGCTTCACATGTCGTTTCGCGCCATCGAAGGTGTTGAGACGGCCAGCTCCGGCGAAGGCCAGGACAGATTCCTCGCTGTCTTTCCTGCCGGCAAAACCGATCTCCCCGTCGCCGCGCCGGTTCGACCCAGGGGCTTCGAGCGGCGCAGGTAGCGCTTTCCACAAGTCTTGAGGTCGCGAACGGGTATGGCACAATACCCGCAATGAGACTCCCAGCCCTTTTTCTTCTCGTTGCTCTGGCGGCATCTGTATGCGCTGCGCAAAAGCGCCTTGTTCTGGTTGATCAAGATGGCTCCGGCCCCGGCGGCTCGAATCAGATGGCCATGCTGGTGTTGCTGCAATCGCCGCAAGTCGAGGTTCTCGGCATCACCATGGTCACGGGCAATGCCTGGCGCGACGAGGAAACACAGCATACCCTTCGCATGCTTGAGCTCACGGGCCATGCCAATATCCCTGTAGCCAGGGGCGCCGTATTCCCGCTGATCCGCACCCAGAAAGAAACGCAGCTTCAAGAAGCCCTTGTCGGCAAGCAGGTCTGGCTCGGCGCCTGGGGACAAGCCACCAGCTCCATGGTCGAGACTCCCAAAGGGGACACCCCGGTCGTTGCTGACGTAGCCCAACCCCATGGACCGTATCAGGTCCCACCGCTCCCTGAAGGCGAGCCGAATCTTAAGCCCATCGATGAAGATGCGGTTCATTTCCTCATTCGCCAGGTGCATGCGCACCCGCACCAGGTCACCGTGTACGCCGCTGGCCCGCTGACCAACATCGCTCTCGCCCTCTCCATCGATCCGGAGTTCGCTGCGCTGACCCAGGGCATAGTCCTCATGGGCGGCAGTCTCAACCCGCAGACCGACGATCCTGAATTCGCTACCAATCCGCGCCACGAATTCAATTTCTGGTTTGACCCTGAAGCCGCGCACATCGTGCTGCGCGCGCCCTGGCCGCGCATCGACATCACCACCGTCGATGTCTCCATCAAGGCGCCCTTCACGCAGAAGATGCTCGCCGAAATCTCGAAGTCCCACTCGCCCACAGCACGCTACATCGCCGCCTGGAGCCAGGACCGCTACTACCTCTGGGACGAGCTGGCAGCCTGCGCGTGGCTCGATCCCACACTCATCACCAAAGAGAAGCAGCTCTATATGGACGTCGACCTAAGCCATGGCCCCACCTATGGCGACACCCTTACGTGGACTGAAAAGCTGAAGCCGGCTACCGGCGTGCGCCTGGTGCACGCGCAGGTGGACCTTGATCTGCTGCGCTTCCAGAAAATGTTTGTGGACTTGATGTCAGAAGGAGACGCACAATAGCGGTCGCCGAACAAGATCAATTGCAGGGGGCCCAAATGGCCGTCACTTCAATCCTCAGCGAAAGCAAGCTCGTCGCCTTTGCGGCAACAGTAGATCCTGTTAGAGCGCGTGCCTTCTACGAAGGAGCTTTGGGGCTGCGGCTGATCTCCGACGAGTCCCCTTTTGCCCTCGTTTTCGATGCCGATGGAACGATGCTGCGCGTCACGATCGTGTCTGAGCATCGCCCTGCCCCCTTTACAGTGCTGGGCTGGGACGTGGACGGCCTCGATGAGGTGGTCAAGAGCCTCGCGGCAGCGGGAGTTGAGTTTCTGCGCTTTCCTGGACTCAATGACAGCGACCCGCTCGGCATCTGGACGGCACCCAGCGGCGCACGCATCGCCTGGTTTCACGATCCCGATCGCAACGTCCTCAGCCTGACGCAGTTCCCAAGCTGAAACAGCTCGACTTCCGGTCCACGCCCCCCTGCAGTTCTCGCGTCTTTGGGCCGATATCCCCCATTGGTGTAGGTGCCGAGGGTAACTGAATTGAACACTTATGTGGGTCCACTCGGCGGCCAAAGTAGTATGGCCCTGTACGAGCGATCGCGAGACACTGAGCACGTCATCATTTCCCCCGAGGGTGATCGCCAGTGATCAAGCAGTCAATATCACGAGTCGTAATTCTTGCGCTGAGCGCGCTCCTGGGCGTTGCCCAAATGCATGCCGAGGAAGCAGCCTTTACCGAGCCGGCTGCCCCTACGCCGCAAGCAAATCGCGTCGGCAAGGCACTCCGCATCCTTACGTGGCCCGCGAACAGCATTGCTCCCAGCAGCCCTTTCGGTTATGAAGATCGCTCCAAGCTCGCACGGACTGAACAATTTGTCCTCGCCGGCGAGCGCCTTGGTTTTCTCGCGGATGCCACCACCACACAGATGGCCTTGAGCCAGGGCCACGAAGGCGACCCGCTGAACACCCTCTTTGGAAGCAACAACCGGGTGGGGATTGCCAGCTCCATGACCGCGTGGGAACTCGGATTCACTTACTCATCCGTCGTTGTGCCCCGCTGGTTCGAACACACGAGATACCACACCGTGGCGCGTATTGTTGCCATCGCCGGTGGCACGGCTCTTACCGGTTTCCGCGCAAAAATGGCCATGCAAAATGCGCAATTTATAAAGTAGTACTTACCTAAATCCATAGAAAAGCAGAAGGCGCTTCCTCGCGAGAGAAAGCGCCTTCTGCTTTGGTGCCAAGATTCGCTCAGCCGTTCAGCAGCTCCTGCAGCTTGTTCAGCGTGCGGTGCAGATCCTTGTCTGTCCGCCGCAGCTCGTCGATCTTGCCAATCGAGTGCATCACCGTCGTGTGATGCTTATTGCCGAACTGGCGTCCGATCTCAGGCAGACTCGCCTCCGTCATCTGCTTGGCCAGGTACATCGCAATCTGCCGCGGCACAACCACGTTGCGCGAGTTGTTCTTCTGCTTCAGGTCGCTTACCTTCATGCCAAACTGCTCGGCCACGGCCCGCTGAATCGCCTCAATGGTGATCTTCCGGACCTGCATGTCGATGAACTGCTTGAGGCATTGCTGCGTCGCCGCCAGCGTGATCTCCATGCGATTCAACTGGCACCAGGCAATCAACCGCACCAGCGCGCCTTCCAACTCGCGCACATTCGTCCGGACATTCGACGCGATAAACAATGCCACGTCCGTCGGCAGCACGACCTGCTCGGTCTCTGCCTTCTTCTGCAGAATTGCGACCTTGGTTTCAAGATCCGGCGGCTGAATGTCGGCAATCAAGCCCCACTCAAAACGCGAGCGCAACCGATCCTCGATCTCCGCGAGTTCTTTCGGCGGCCGATCCGACGCAATCACAATCTGCCGCATGCTCTCATGAAGCGCATTGAAGGTATGGAAGAACTCTTCCTGCGTCCGCTCCTTTTGCGCGATGAACTGGATATCGTCGATCAGCAGCACATCGACGGTGCGGAAGCGATCGCGGAAACTTGTCATGCGATCGTTGCGCAGCGACGTAATCATTTCGTTTGTGAATTTCTCTGCAGAAACGTAGCAAATATTTGCCACCGGCTGCCGGCGTTTTACTTCGTGGCCTATGGCATGCATCAGGTGCGTCTTGCCCATCCCCACGCCGCCGTACAGAAACAGCGGGTTGTAGGCGCGCGAAGGTCGCTCGGCCACAGCCAGTGATGCGGCGCGCGCAAACTGGTTGCCGTTGCCGATCACAAAATTATCGAAGGTGTAGCGCGAGTTCAGCTGCGCCGCCGTCGACCAGTCGAAGCGACCCTGCTCCGGAGCACGATGATGATTCGGAGCCGAAGGAGGCGCCGTTGGCGCATGCGCGGGAACCGGACCAAAGCCGCCGTCTTTGCGCTGCGGTGGAATCGACGGATCGTCGGTCGCGGTCACAAACACTACGTCGTCGAATTCAAGCGAGTGAATGTCGATCGCTTCCTGAATCAGATCGCCGTACTTGTCGCCGATGTGTTGGAACTCGGCTGAAGGCACGCGCACATAAAGCGTGCGCCCCGCCGCGTGACTGTAGCGCGTGGGCTTAAGCCAGGTCTCATAGGACTGGCGAATGACTTTTTTCTCGAGGGCTCCAAGAATCTGAAGCCAGGGGTTGAGTGCCGAAGCCGGCGAAATAGCGAATACCATCCCGAGTCCTTGCCTGCGTCGCCTATTTATTTGCGTAACGGTTCATCTGCCCGGTTTAGGCAAAAGGTTTCTCGCCAGTTGAGCTCGCGCTCACTGTCGAGTTGCTGATTCAAACCTGCCTGTTGCCGTGTTGAGTCCCTGACCTGCATACCGGGACAACGGATGATTTCTCGTTCCGTGGGACGCTTAGAATCTTTCCTGAACGGACCCGATAGTAGCACATTCAGAGGTCATTGCAATCCCCCATTCACAATAGTTTGCTGATTCTCTTTTCAGTTGCACCATGAGTGGTGAAAGCAGAAAAATTTGTGGCGAGAGCAAGAAAATCTGTTGAGCGCATTCTGGAAATTCACGATGCGTATCTCTGCGCTGCGTGAATTTCGATCGTCGCTTTGAGGCGCAGTCGGTAGCACGCAGACAGGTGACCATCGGTGTCTCCCAAAAGTGCTCGGCGCCGCCCTGACTGGATTCCTGACTCAACCTGCGATACACTGGATACTTGCCGACATGGCACAGATTTTCTTTTAGAATCAGGAGCGCATTTCGATGCCCAAGCGCACATTTCAACCCAACCGCCGCAGCCGCGTGAAGAAGCATGGCTTCCGTTCGCGCATGAAGACCAAAAGCGGCGCAGCCGTGCTCAGCCGTCGCCGTGCGGCTGGCCGCAAGCGCGTTTCCGTTAGCGCTGGATTCCGCGACTAAGCACTTCCCGCCGGTCTGGCCGGAGTCCTCGGCCGCCGATTCCAAGGCGGCGTATGCTTTCTCCGGTGTTTTGATGAGTATCCCGCACAACGTAAGTTCGAATCGGGCAGCCTCCGCGGCATCGGGGCACGTTCGCTCGCTCGTCGGTGCGCGTCTGCGCAAGCATGCAGACTATCAGCGTGTATACACCGCAAGCCGCAAGCGCCAGTCACCTTCCATGAGCTGGTTTCTCGCGCCCCAAGCGGAACCCGTTCCAGGGCCACGCGTTGGGCTCACCGCCGGCAAGGTGCTCGGCAAGGCCCACGAACGAAATCGCATTAAGCGCCGCATGCGCGAAGTGCTGCGCCGTCACATCGACATGCTTCCTGCCGGCTGCGACCTGATCCTCCATCCGCGCCGCTCGGTCCTCACCGTCGAATTCTCGAAACTCGAAGCCGAGGTCGTGCGTATCCTTTCACAGGCCAATGCGGCACAGGCCATTGTAGAAGCCGTGGGCAAACCGCACTCGGCTGCCGCTGGACCCATCGCATGACGCGTCTGCTGCTTGCAATGCTCGAGATGTATCGCCGCTGGATTTCGCCGGCCCTGCACGCGCTCAATCCTGGAGGATGCCGATTCGTACCCACATGTTCCGAGTACGCCTCGGTCGCCATTGCCACCCACGGCCCTCTCCGCGGTGTCGCGCTCGCGGCCTGGCGCCTGCTCCGATGCCATCCCTTTGGTCGCGGCGGGCTCGACCCCGTTCCTCCCGCACCGCCTTTGCCGCATAAACCGTTACCATAGACAAAGAGCCGCGTTTACCCGTAGCTCGTCTCAACGACAGGAAGTCTCCTTTGCCCGAATTTAAAAACCCAAATCTGGAATCGCAAGGATCCGGCGGTGGCGGCAGCAGCAGCGGTGGTGACTCCCGCAGCCTCATCACTTTCTCGTTCCTCGCGGTCGTTCTCTTTCTTGCCTTTCAATACTTCAGGCCCAAGCAGGATGTGCCCCCGCCCGCGCCTCAAGCGCAGCAGCAGTCGGCCACTCACCCCCTCACCCCTGGACAAGCCCCGGCCACAGCTGACGCTGCTCCTTCCTCATCCTCGGCTGGCTCTGCAACCCCGGCCATCGCTGCCGGCGCTGAATCTGAAATAGTCGTCGAAAACGAGCTCTTCCGCATCGTCTTCACGAATCGCGGGGCGCAGGTCAAGCATTGGATCCTGAAGAAGTACGTCGACACGGCCGGTAAGCCGCTCGATCTCGTGCAGCCGCAGCTCGCCGAGCGCTTCGGCCTGCCACTGTCGTTGTTCACCTACGACGCCGCGCTCACCACTCAGCTGAATCAAGGCCTCTATCAGCCCTCCGCCACCGGCACACTCCTCGCGCCCGAGTCGCTCACCTTCCGCTACGCGCAAGGCGGCCTCGATGTCGTCAAGACCATTCACTTCGACTCCACCTATGTCATCACTATCGACGCTCAGGTCCGGCGCAACGGAAGCCTGGTGCGTGCCCTGGTCGATTGGCCTGCCGGCCTCGGCGATATGGAAGACTTCCTTCCCGCCTCGTCCACGCGCAGCTCCATTCCGACGATCATGCAGCTCACCACCTCCATCGCAGGCAAGGACGACACCACCGCGGCCGGGAAGGTGAGCGGCGGCGCAACCACCGAGCAGCCTTACGAGTACGCTGCGATCAGCGATCTCTACTTCGCCGCGGCCTTTCTGCCCGTCGCTCCGCAGACTGCCACACTCGTCACACTCAACAATCCCGTCGACGTCGCAAGCGACCTTTCCAATCCCAACAGCCAGAAGAAGCCACATCCGGTCCTCGGCATGGCCATGGGAGACATAAGCGGCGACACGCACGTGCGCCTCTTTGTCGGACCCAAACAGACTGACGTGTTGAAGAGCGTCCATGCCACGGGCGCGGACGGCAAGCTCACCGGGCCCACGCTCGAGCCGCTCATCCAGTACGGCATGTGGACCATCATTGCCAAGCCGCTCTACTTCGCTCTGCTTTGGCTGCACAATGCTCTAGGTTCGGGCGCTTACAGCTGGGGATGGGCCATCATCATCTTCACGGCCTCGTTCACCATCATCATGCTGCCGTTCCGCTTCATGGCCATGCGCTCTTCGCTCAAGATGATGCGCATTCAGCCCAAGGTCGACGCCCTCAAGAAGCGCTACGCCCATCTCAAGATCAACGATCCCAAGCGGACCGAGATGAACTCCGAGATGATGCAGCTCTACAAGGACGAAGGCGTGAACATGTACGGCGGTTGTCTGCCCATGCTGCCGCAGATCCCGCTCTTCTTCGCTTACTTCCGCGTGCTGCAATACGCCGTCGAGCTGCGCCAGGCACACTGGTTCTGGCTCACCGATCTCTCCGCGCCCGACCCGCTGCACGTGCTGCCGATCCTGATCATCCTCACCATGTTTCTCACCCAATACATCACTCCGGCGCCGGGAATGGATCCCGCACAGCGCCGGATGATGGCCTTCGTCATGCCCATCTTCATGGGCTTCTTCCTCTGGCACTATGCTTCGGGGTTGGCGCTCTATTGGGGAACCAGCAACCTCATCAACCTGATCCTGCAGCTCGGCGTCAATCAATCCAAGATCGGCAAAGAAATGCACGACATCGCCGCGCGCCGCAATCAAAAGAAAAGCAGCGGTGGCACTGGTCGGGTGATCCAGGGCAAGCGCTAAATCCGCTGAAGAATCGTGGGTGCCCCGGCTGATCTGCTAAGGCTCCCTGGGTGCCCCCGGTCCCTCGCTTTTGGGGACCGGGGAACTGAATACCGGCGCGATGAAGACCTGGTAAACCAAGACTTGAACCACCCCTGCAAGACACTCAACCCAGCGCATCCCCCAGCGCATCCTCGATCCGTGGGTGAGCAAACCGGAACCCCGCCGCAATCAGCTTGGCAGGCGCCACCAGCGCACTGGCCAGCAGAGCCTCATCGGCCATCTCTCCAAATGCCAGCCGCAAGGCGAACGCCGGCACCGGCAGCACCGTCGGCCGATGCAGTTCGCGACCGAGCACGCGTGTGAACTCCGCATTCGTCACCGGGTTCGGCGAAACCACATTCACCGCACCAGCCAGCGAGCCCGTCTCCATGGCAAAAAGCAGTGAACAGACCACGTCGTCCAGGCTGACCCAGCTCATCCATTGGCGTCCCGAACCGAGCCGTCCTCCAAGTCCTAGCCTGAAAATCGGAAGCATCTTCGCTAGCGCCCCCGGCCCCCGGCCCAGCACCACGCCAAAGCGCGTATGAACCACGCGGATCCCGGCGTCCGCAGCTGGCTGCGCCGCCTCCTCCCACCGCTGGCACACATCGGCCAAAAAGCCTTTCCCGGGGGCCGAAGACTCGTCCAGCACCTCGTCGCCGCGGTCCCCATAGATGCCAACTGCTGAGGCCACCACCAGCGTCCGCGGAGGACGCGCTAAACCGGCCAGAACCGTCGCTAGCGCGCGGGTCGACTTCACCCGGCTAGATTCGATTTCCCTTTTGTATTCCGCCGTCCATCGGTGGCCTGCCACACTCGCTCCCGAGAGGTGAACAGCCGCTTCGCACCCCTCGAGCGCACTAGTATTTTCGAGGGGTTGCGGCGCAGATGGGTCCCAGCAAAGCACTTCGTCCGGCGTCAAATGGCCAGTTCCAGTGCCGCCCGCAGCCCGGATTGGTCTCCGAACCAGGCGCAGAACCGGCGTCTGGCGGGCCCTCAATTTGTCCAGCAAGGCGGTCCCCAGCATCCCAGAAACACCACTAAGAACGATCTTCCCGGGTTGCCCGACAACCCCACCTGTGGCTTTGCTCATCTTCACACCATAGGATCGATTTTCCGCGCTTTCAATGTATTCGATGCGGTTTGCTCCGCCTTGGCGAGTTTAGTAACATGAGAACATATTTTGATCCGGGCAACATTTTCCCGGATGTGCACCCTGGGGAGGGTCGCGGATGACGGAGCTGGCGGCGGTTCGCAGCGAAAAGACGCAAAAATCGCAGGTAGATACCGAGACCACGGAGAGGTTTATCGCCGAAAAGCATATCGGCGAGCGCATCAAGCGTCTCCGCCTCAAGAAGTCCATGGGCCTGGTCGAACTCGGCAAACACACCGGCCTTTCGGCCAGTTTCCTGTCGCAGCTTGAAACGGGCCGTGTCGTGCCCACGCTCCGCAACCTGGCGCGCATATCCATGGTCTTCTCCAAAGATTTGTCATACTTCTTCGAGAGTGAGCCCCAGGCCATGTTCCGCGTCCACCGGCGTAAGGAACGCGTGCGCCTGCCCCAGACCGGCGTTGACGAGCCGACATATTTTTTTGAGAGTCTCGGCTACATGGTTCCCGACCGGGCCATGGACCCCTACTTTGCCCAATTCATCCCGCTTGAAAAGGACCATGAGGCGCGCGCCCACATGCACCAGGGCTTCGAGTTTCTCTATGTTCTCGAGGGCCAGCTTGACATTCGCCACGGCGACCAGCAGTGCACCCTCGAACCGGGCGATGCCGTCTACTTCGACGCCAGCACGCCCCACTCCTATGTCTGTGCGGGAAAAACACCGGCCGACGCGTTGATCGTCACCATGCACCAGGCACCGCCAGTCCAACCCGTCACCCTGCTGCGCCACGGCGTCCCCCGCGCATTACCGGGAACCCCGGCTCATCCACCCTCACCACCGCATTCAGCGCCTTCCGGTCGTCAGTAGCGGGCCACATGCGGTTTAGGATGTCTCGGATGAATCCCGCCGGAATCGACGCGGGACGACAACCCAAACATCTACATCGAGGGTGAAATTGACAATACGTATCTTGTCATTTTCCGGCGATTTCCTGCGAAAGCTAGCCAGGCAGCCATTCGCACGGGGAAGCGCCGACCTCGCACGAACCGGAGACTTTCGCCGCAGCTACATCGACGCGCTTCGAGCCGCGGACGAGCACGGCATCCAGCCGCTCTTGGCGTTTGCCCGCTCGTGATTGAGTGCGGAGCCCAGAAAATCGGGGCTCTACACATCCACTCCCGCAAAATAATCTGCCACATCCTGCCAGTGATTCACCCGAACATAGCCGGTGGTCATCAGGTTATGCGGCGCCGTGTAGAGAATCCCTGTTCCTTCAAACCGCTGCAGATTCCGCGGCAAATCATCAATCAAATAATCCGCCCGCAGAATGCTCTTGTTCCCGCAAAACACATAGTGCGTCGGCGGAATAAATCCGAAGTGCCGCTGCAACCACCGATATTTGGGCCCAAGCGAGTTCGGCACCGTCATCGCCTGCGTCGCGATAAACACCTCAAATCGAGTGCAGAGCTGTTTCAGCACTTCTTGCGCGCCGGGCATCAGAGCCAGGTCCTCAAAAAAATCCTCGGCATCCAGAAACGCCCGCAGCTGCCCCTGCCGATCCAGGGGCGCAATCTCCCACAAACCCTTCCCGGCGAGGTCGTCTACTGTTACCGCATCGTCGAATGCCTGGTTATAGCGGCGCAGGTGTTCAGCCAGCGTATCCGCCATTACCTCGTCCATGTCCACGCAGATTCGCTTCAACCCCGGCTCCTCACTACACAACCCTCGCAGCGTCTATTCTCTGGATTTTAGGCCGCATATCTTCCGTGCCCCCTCCTTTCGCCTTCTCTCTGGCGAAAGGGTGGGAGAGCGCAATGGCCAGTGCCGAAATCATGGGTTCAAGTAGCGAATTCGGCCAGCATGCAGACCCATCAGGCTCCGGCGGGATGCGGCCGGCGAATCGAATGCCCGTCGCTCTTCGGCGGTTCGGCCTGCGGCGCCTTGGCCGCGGGCGCAATCGCCGGGTCCCAATACAGCAGCCGCCCGCAACTGTCGCACGTCATCAGCTCGCCTTCGCGCAGCTGGTTCCAGGTCTGGGGACGCACCCCCATCCGGCAGCCGGGGCATTGTTGATTCTCGGCCCGCGCAAGGCCAGTGCCACGGCTCGCGGCAATGCGGTCGAAGCGCGTCAGCCACTCCGGCTCAATCAGAGCCCGTAACCCGGCGCGCTCTGTCTCAAGCGCTGCCATCTCATCGCTGATCTCTTGTTGCTTCCGCGCCGCCCAGGCGCGTGTCTTGTCGAGAGTGGCCGCCAACTCCTCCACCTGGCTTCGAGCCGTTGCGAGCGCCGCTTCCTGTGCCTCGGTCCGTTCCAGGCTGGCAAACTCCTCGGTGTCCAGCCGCTCAATCTCTTTCTCCGCGAACGAAACCTCGTGCTCAATCGCCGCAGCCTGCGCCGGCGTCGTTACGGAATCCTGCTGAGCGCGGTAGCGTGCGGCCTTCTGCCGATGTCCCGCAACGTCGCGTTCCAAGCGGTTGCGCAGCGAGTCTTCCCGCGCCAGCGCATCCGAGGACTCCGCAGCCTGCCCCTGCGCCGCTGCAAGAGCCGCTTCGGCCTTCGTGATCTCTACCGGCAGAGCTCGTGCGCTCTGCGTCAGCCGTGCTCGCTCCAGATCCACTGCCTGCAGCTTGACGAGATGTTCAATCGGTTCGCGCATCTATTGTCTGAAGTCTATGCCATTGGAGTCTAATTAGAAAATGAGGGCATGCGCTCGCAGCGCGCATCCAACCTAAGAGATGGAACTCGTACAGGAGAATCGATCGTTCGCTCGCAGGCACCGCTGGCTCCTCTGGATCAGCGGCGCGCTGCTCGTTCTCCTTGCCGCGCTCGCGGTTTTCGCGACCATGGTTGCGCACCGGGCCGAGCCCTACCTCCGTACCCGCATCGTTGACGGACTCTCCAGCCATTTCCACGCGCGCGTCGAGCTCGACGCATTTCACGTAGCCCTCGGCAACGGCCTGCGCGGCGAGTGGGGCATCTGGGCGCAAGGACGCGGCTTACGCATCTGGCCTCCCGCCGAAGTTGTCGGCGTCCAGGTTCCAAATGCCCCGGCCCCTTCCCCCGAGCCCTTGATCAACCTGGCCTCGTTCGGCTTCCATGTCCCACTGCGCTACAAACCCGACCAGCCCATTTATGTCGGCCAGATCCGCCTGCAGGGCCTCAACATGCACCTGCCGCCCCGCTCGCATTTCCTGCATGCTGCGACACCGCCCGGCACCAGCGTCCCTCCGCCTTCATCCAGCTCTACCCTTCCGCTTCGCTTCCAACTCGGCAATGTCGAGTGCAAAGATGCAATCCTCGTCCTCGAGACCAGCAAGCCTGGCAAGATGCCCGTCGAAGTCGACATAGCGCATCTCAAACTCAGCGACATCCAGCCCAACCAGGCCATGCGCTTTGACGCCGAGCTCACCAATCCCAGACCGGTCGGCGCCATTCACACCATGGGCGTCTTCGGTCCCTGGCAGGTTGCCGATCCCGGCGAGTCGCCCATCGCCGGCCACTACCAGTTCGATCACGCCGACCTCAGCGACTTCAAAGGCATCTCCGGCATCCTCAGTTCAACAGGCGACTACGCCGGTACCTTGCGCAATCTCTCTGTCGACGGCCAAACCAGCACTCCCGACTTCGGCCTTACCCACTTCGACAACACGATGGATCTGCATACGAGCTTCCATGCCATCGTCGACGGCACCAACGGCGACACCCACCTCGATCCGGTCAACGCCACGCTCGGGCACTCCCAGATCGTCGCCCGCGGTCAGGTGGTGCGCGCCTTCGCAGGCGATAACCCTCACAGCATCGGCCACAACATCGATCTCAATCTCGAAATCAACAACGGCCGCATCGAAGACTTCCTCCATCTCGCCGGCAACGACGCCACACCCGCACTCACGGGAAACCTCATCGTTAAATCTGCCCTGCACATTTCACCGGGAAAGGAGCCGGTCACCCGGCGTATCAATCTGAAAGGCAACTTCTCCCTCGACCGCGCACAGTTCACCAGCGCCAAGGTGCAAAGCAAAATCCAGGAGCTCAGCTTGCGCGGCCAGGGCCGCCCGCATGACATAAAGAAGCCGGACCGCGAAGACGTCCAGTCCACGATGCAGAGCGACTTCGAGATGGCCAACGGCGTCATCACGCTGCCCAACCTCGCCTTCAATGTACCCGGCGCAGACATCGAGCTCAAAGGTACCTACACACTCGAGGGTGGGGCCCTGGGCTTCACCGGCCTCGCCCGGCTAGAAGCTACCATCTCCAAAATGGTCGGCGGCTGGAAGGGCCTGCTGCTCAAGCCTGCTGACGGCTTCTTCAAGAAAAACGGCGCGGGCACACAAGTCCCGATCCACGTCGCCGGCACCTACAAGAATCCCGAATTCGGCGTCGATTTAAAGGGGATGCCCCACTCCCACCCACAACGTCCCGACCAACCCGCCCCGGCCTCACCGCAAGCCCCGCCTGGCGCGCAGCACTAAGGTTAGGCAACTACCCTCACGACTCCGTTCAAACTGCGTCCTGTACAATTCGCTGTTACCCACACATCTGTGCCGGAGGAAGCGATGGACGCTCTCTTTTTGATCCCATTGGCGATTGGCGGTCTCATTTTTCTTACCCTCATCCTGGGCAGCTTTTTCACCGTCAACACAGCGCAAGTCGCCATCATCACGCGCTTCGGCAAATTCCTGCGTGTGGCTGAACCGGGCCTCAACTGGAAGACCCCCTACTTCGATTCTGTCGCCGGCATCGTCAGCCTGCGCGTCAATCAGATCGCGTTGACCATGGAGACCAAGACCAAGGACAACGTCTTCGTCACCATCCCCATCTCGGTCCAGAATCGAGTTCGCCCCGAGAAGGCATATGACGCGTTCTATAAACTCTCCGATCCTGTCGCGCAGATCAAGTCCTATGTTGAGCAAGTCATCCTCGGCCATGTGCCCAGCATGACGCTCGACGAGGTCTTCGCCTCGCAATCCAGCATCGCCTTGGCCGTCAAGCAAGAACTCGACTCCGATATGTCCGCCTTCGGCTATGAGATCGTCAACGTCCTCGTCACCGACATCGTTCCCGACGCCAAAGTGAAATCCGCCATGAACGACATCAACGCCGCACAGCGCGAGCAGGTGGCCGCCAGCGCGCGCGGTGAAGCCGACAAGATTCTCGTCGTCAAGAAAGCAGAAGCCGAAGCCGAGAGCAAGGCACTGCAAGGGCAGGGAATCGCTAACCAGCGCAAGGCCATCGTCGAAGGACTCCAGTCCTCCATCGAGCAGTTCCAGAAGGCCGTGGAAGGCGCAACCTCGCGCGACGTCATGCAGCTCGTCCTTGTCACCCAGTACTTCGACACGCTTAAGAGCATCGGCGAAAGCGACAAGACTAATACGCTCTTCCTGTCGCACTCGCCCGGTGCCGTAAGAGAAGTCTCCGACGAAATTCTCAATTCCATGCTCGTCGCCCAAAACGCGAAGATCTAATCCATCCGCACTCGCTGCCCCGGCAAATGGATGAAGGATCTGCTTCTCGCGCATTTTGAAGCAGCACGAAACGTGGGTGCCCCATGTCTCGATTTTGAGACGTGGGGAAACTGAATCCATCCCCACCACCCTGGAAGTCAGCACCAAGCGCGGGTGCCCCTGGTCCCTCGCTTTTGGGGACCAGGGATGGAAGCAAGCCTGCCATCAGGCTGTCGAAAGCCCTCCCTGAGCGAACTCAAGACCGGATCGCCTTTCGCAAATCGTCTCCCTCAACCTTTCTCGAATGTGATACGTTGGCGTGTTCACACCGTTGCCAGGTCAACGAGCAGCGGAACGAGGGAAGGTGACCCTTGCGGCATCTCCCTCCGAGGAGACGCAATGCACTGGACCAGCAAGTTCGTAAGCCTCACGATATCCCTGTCTTTTGCGGCCGCCGCGCTCGCCGCAACCGGCCAGACGCCGCCACCCGCACAAAAAGCCATCCATCAACCTGCGATCAATCAACCGGACGGGCCGGAGTGGTGGCGTCACGCCGTCATCTACGAGCTCTACCCGCGCAGCTTTCAAGACTCCGACGGCGACGGCGTGGGCGACATCAAGGGCATCACCGCACGCCTCGACTATCTTCACGACCTCGGCATCGACGCCATCTGGATCACGCCCATGTATCCTTCGCCCGGCGTCGACTACGGTTACGACATCTCCGACTACACCGCCATCGATCCCATGTATGGCACCATGGCCGACTTCGACAACCTCGTCGCCGAGGCGAAGAAGCGCGGCATCCGCATCCTCATGGATTACGTGATCAACCACACCTCGGACCAGCATCCATGGTTTATTGAATCGCGCTCCTCGCGCTCCAATCCCAAACGCGACTGGTACGTCTGGCATGACGGCAAGGGCGAGACCGCAACAGATAAAGGCAAGCCGCCGAGTAACTGGCAATCCTGGTTCGGCGGCTCCGCTTGGCAGTGGGACGAAAAGACCCGCCAGTACTACTACCACTACTTCTATGTGCAGCAGCCCGATCTCAACTGGCGCAACCCCGAGGTCCACACCGCGATGGATGGGGTGCTGGATTTTTGGATGAAGCGCGGCGTCGCCGGCTTTCGCATCGACGCTGTCTCTCGCCTCTTTGAAGACCCGAATCTCCACGACGACCCGTATCTGCCAGGACGCAATGTGTATGGCGACCGCAATATCCGCCATCTCTACACCGACGACCTACCCCAGGTGCACGACGTCCTCAAAGAAGTACGTCGCGTCGTCGACAAATATCCAGGCAACCCCGTGCTCGTGACTGAAGCCGATGAACCCAACATTCAGGCACTCGCCAAAATGTATGGCAATGGCGACGAAGTACAGCTGCCCATGGATTTTCAAATCGCCGACGTGAACGAGCTCTCCGCACCGCGCTTTCGAGAACTCTTCAACCAGGTCGAAAACAATCCCGCGCACGGCCAACCCGAATTCTTCTTCTCCAATCACGATCAACCGCGCCAGTGGGACCGCTATGGCGACGGCGAGCACAACGACCAGATCGCGAAGCTGATGGCCGTTCTCGAACTTGCCGCGCGCGGCACTCCGCAGATGTACTACGGCGAAGAACTCGGCATGCGCACCACCGATCCGGTGCGCATTGAAGATGTGCACGATCCCATTGGCAAGCGCGGCTGGCCCAAAGAAAAAGGCCGCGACGGGGAGCGCACACCCATGCAGTGGAACGCTTCATCGGACGCCGGCTTCACCACCAACGCCAAGCCATGGCTCCCCATCCCGCCGTCTGCTTCCACCTACAACGTTGAGACTGAAAGCAAAGATCCCAACTCCATCTTCAACCTCTACAAACATCTCCTGGCCCTGCGCAAATCCGATCCCGCTCTGCGCGACGGCACGCAGCAGTCAATTAACAACGACGACCCCAATGTCTTCGCGTTTCTGCGCCGCTTCGGCAACAGAACTGTCCTTGTTGCGTTGAATATGAGCGAACATGCGCACACTGTCGCGTTCAAACTCGCTCCCATGGGCATAGCCGGCACCAAGCTCACTCCGCTCGTAAGTGCCCCGGCTCAGAAACAGCAATCCATCCCGCTCGACCATGTGGCGCTGGAGCCCTTCGGCGCCATCGTCGCAGCGGTCGACTAGCACACCCATGCACCCGTGCAGGACTCGTTCCAACGTCCTGTGAAATCTACTACCGATAGACGTCAAACCGCTGCCGCATCCACGAGCAGCGGAACAGGACGCAGTTTGAAATCGAGCGCTGCCGACCGCAGCTCTAGTGTTCCAACCGGCGTCCTCGGACGAGGAGACCCGCAATGCATCGGACCGCAATGGATCAAAGCACAATGCACTGGACCAGAAAGATCGCAGTTCCCGCCTTAGCCCTGCTGTTCGCAGCCCTCGCGGTCTTCGCGGCAGGCGAAACCGCTTCCGCACAATCTCAGACCAAGACCAACGAGCGCGACTGGTGGAAGAACGCCGTCCTCTACGAGATCTACCCGCGCAGCTTTCAAGACTCAAACGGCGACGGCATCGGCGACCTCAACGGCATTACGCAGCGCCTCGATTACCTCAAGACCCTCGGCGTCGATGCCATCTGGCTCTCCCCCATCTACCCCTCGCCCCAGGTCGACTTCGGCTACGACATCTCCGACTACGAAAACATCGACCCCCAGTACGGCACCCTCGCCGACTTTGACCATCTCATCGCCGAGGCCGGCAAACGCCATATCCGCATCATTATGGACATGGTCATGAACCACTCCTCCGACAAACACAAGTGGTTCCTCGAGTCGCGCTCCTCGCGCACCAATCCCTATCGCGATTGGTACGTTTGGCATGATGGAAAAGGCGAAACAGCCACAAGTCCGGGTGAGCCGCCCAACAACTGGCAGTCAGCCTTCGGCCACTCCGCCTGGGAGTGGGATCCGAAGACACGCCAGTACTACTACCACAAGTTCTATATTCAGCAGCCTGACTTCAACTGGAATAATCCCAAAGTCCATCAGGCCTTCAAAGACATTTGCGCCTTCTGGCTCAAGCGCGGTGTTGCCGGATTTCGCTTCGATGCCATCACCACACTCTTCGAAGATCCTGAGATGCGCGACGAAGACCCAATCAAAGACAAGAACGGCAACACCCACCTCAATAACTATGGCGACGTCGCCATCAACGACACACGCACCAACAATCTCCCCGGCGTTCATGCCGTCATGCAGGAAATGCGCGCCTCCATCGACAAGTTCGACTCCAATAAATTCCCAGGCACGCGCGTCCTCATCGGTGAAACCTACCTGCCCAATGTCATCGAGCTCGAAAAACAGTACGGCCCGCCCGATCACCCCGAATTCCAGTTACCCATGGACACCCAGATCGGCTTCATCAACAAGCTCGACATCGCCACCTTCCGCGCCCGTCTCAACGATGCGGAAGAGCATCTCGACGATCACACGCCGCTGCTTGTGTTCGACAATCACGACAACCCGCGCCTCGATCTCCGCTACGGCGATGGCGTCCATGACACCGACATTCAACGCGTCATCTCGACCATTCTTTTTGCCAGCCGCGGTGCATCGCTCTTCTACTATGGAGACGAAATCGGCATGAAGACCACGCCGCCTACCCGCAAAGAGGATGTCAAGGATCCGGTCGGCCTCACCGGCTGGCCCAAAGAGAAGGGCCGCGATGGCGAGCGCACGCCGATGCAGTGGGATGCCGCGCCCAACGCGGGCTTTACCACCGCAACCGCCAAACCCTGGCTCCCCATTCCTCCCGACGACAGCACCATCAACGTCAAAGCTGAAGAGGCCAATCCCGACTCGTTGTTCGACTGGTACCAGGCCCTCATCCGTCTCAAGAAAACCAATCCGGCCCTCGCCAAAGGCTCCGAATCCATGCTCGATCCAGACAATCCGAACGTCCTGAGCTGGGTACGCAAAGGACCAGGCAAGGTCGCGGTTGTCGTCTCCATCAACTTCAAGCCGGAAGCACAGACAGTCAGCCTCTCGGTTCCGGGAGCCGGCCCCAACCTGAAAACTCTGCTCAAAACCCCCGGCGCAGCGGACCCGGTCTCGCTCCAAAACATCCAGCTCGGCCCCTACGGTGTCTACATTGGGGAAACCACCCCGTAGAACCCGGTAGCGAGCGACTGGCTCCTTTGAAAGGGCACGGTGGTTCAGCCGTGCCCAAAACCCCGCACACTGACAAAGCTCGAAGCCCCGACCACAAGACCAATGGAAGAGAGTTCGGTTTGTGAAAGGGCACGGCTTTAGCCGAGCCGTAGAGTCCTCGAAGCAACAGCGCCCTGAGCGCCGACCACAAGACCAATGGAAGAGAGCCCAGGTTTGTGAAGGGGCACGACTTCAGCCGTGCCGTAGAGCCCTCGAACGAAGTGGGCTTTAGCCCCTGAGGGTTTGGGTCTCTCGCCACGCGCCGGCGCCACATCGGAGCCGCCCATCACTCAGTCGAATGATCATCTGCAGCCGGATTCACCGCTTCCGCCTCGCGCAGCCGCGCCAGCGTCTTCCGGTAATACCATGCTGCCGCAAGACCGCCAGCCAGGGCCGAGGCAGCCGCGAACAGGCCGACTTTCAGCCATTCTCGGCCGCCCTCCGTCTCCCGCGGGCGATCCTCTATAGCTCTCGATTCTTCCCCTGTCGTCATCTCAAAGACCCCGCAAAGGCAATAAGCGTCCCCTTAAAGCTCGGGCAGTACGTCAGTTAGATGCGCACTCACATATTTCGGCTAGTTTACCGCATTGTGAGAAAATATCGATTTTTGTATTTGCTTTCTCCTCGATCTATAGTAAGGTGTAGATATTCCGGTTAGGAGTTTCACTCTCCAACCCGGAAGTAGTTTGCGTCACTGGCCTCCCGGCACGAACAGAAAACGTTCGTGCCGTCTTTTTTTGTCCTCATTCGTCCCGCTACAAACCCAATCATCCCACCTTTTTCCCGCTCCCCGCGAGGCGTAAACTATCTCTCGGAGTCATTACCTATGAACCGGACAACTTACCGCCTGGCCATCGCTTTTGCCGCCTTCGCCCTCACTGCCGCCAGCTATGCGCAGTGGTCCAACCCGGCCGACGAGGTTCCTGCCTACCACCCGTCCGCGCCCCTAAGGGTCAGCGCCCTGCCTCCCATCCTCGCCGGCGCCAAACTCAGAGGCGAAAACTTCCAATACCCTTGGCAGCTCCACGTCTACCAGCAGGCGGTCAAAATAGGAAACGTGCTCTATCAGCTCCCCTGCAACTGCCGCTGCGATCGCGCCCTCGGCCACACCAGCCTGCGCAGCTGCTACGAGGGACTCCACGGAACCGAGTGCTCCACCTGCGCTCAGGAAGCCTTCTACGCCTATCGCGAGACCAAGGCAGGCAAGACCCCCGCAGCCATCCGTGCCGGCATCGCCCGCCACGAGTACCAGAACATCGACCTCGAAAAGCAGTAGAGAAGCATCATGCTACGGCGACTCCCGCTGCTGTCCTCTCTTTTGCGGAGACCGAAATGATGCAGCGATTCGTCGTTCTGGCATTTCTCCTTCCCGTGATCGCCGCGGCGGGCGAACAACACGATCATCCTGCGCCTGAAAAACTGGGCTCAGTGTCCTTTCCCACGTCGTGCCAGCCTCGCATCCAGCACGGTTTTGACCGCGCAGTCGCGCTTCTGCATTCCTTCGCCTACAAGGCGGCTGAAGATGCATTCCGCAGCGTTGCCGAGCAGGATCCGCAGTGCGCGATGGCCCACTGGGGAATCGCGATGACCCACTTCCATCAGCTGTGGGAGCCGCCCATTCCCGTCACCGGCATCACGGCCGCGCAGAACGAGATCAAGCAGGCAGAACGCCTCAACGCTCCCACCGAGCGGGAGCGAGGCTTCATCCACGCGCTCAGTCTCCTATTCGACGATCCCGCCAGTCCCTACCGAACGCGCGCATCCAACTACGAGCTCGCGATGCAGAGTTTCGCAACGGCGAATCCCGCCGATGTAGAGGCTCAGGTCTTCTACGCTCTCGCGCTGCTCGCCAACGCGTCCCCGACCGACAAGACCCACTTCAAGCAGAAGCAGGCCGCCGCGCTGCTTGAGCCTCTCTATCGTCGCTTTCCCAATCACCCCGGAATCCCGCACTACCTCATTCATGCCAGCGACAGCCAGGAGATGGCTTCCCAAGGTCTCGCAGCGGCACGAGCCTACTCCAAAATTGCGCCTTCGGCCCCGCATGCCTTGCATATGCCCTCACACATCTTCACCCGGCTGGGCATGTGGGACGACTCCATTGCTTCCAACCTTGCCGCAAGAGCCGCTGCACAGCAGCAACATGATACCGGCGAAGAGCTGCACGCTATGGATTACCTCGTATATGCCTACCTGCAAACTGGCCGCGATCGGCAGGCCGCTGAAGTCATGCAGCAACTCGGCGCAATGCAAAACGTCGATATGTCCGACTTCAAGTCGGGCTACGCCGTAACCGTCATACCCATTCGCTGCATCGTCGAGCGCCAACAATGGAGCGATGCCGAAAAGATTTCTCCGCCGGCCTCGGCCCTGCCGCAGGTTCTCGCAATCGCAGTTTGGGCGCGCGGACTCGGGCTCGCCCGAGACGGCGACTTCAGAGCGGCTCGTGCCCAGGCCGAGATGCTCAGCACCATCGAAGAGAGCCTCCGTGCATCGAGAAATGACTACTGGGCAACCCAGGTCAACATCATGACCCGCGAAGTGATTGCGTGGTCGGCTCAAAGCGAGGGCCGCCCGGAGGAAGCATCGACTCTCCTGCGCAGTGCGGCTGACGATGAAGACGGAATCGAAAAACTTCCAGCTACGCCCGGACCGATTATTCCTGCGCGCGAACAGCTCGGAGAGCTACTGCTCGAACAGCGCAACTTCGCCGCCGCCGCCCAGGCATTTGAGACTGCGCTAGTCAACGCTCCCGGGCGCAGAGGCGCATTGAAAGGAGCCGCTTATGCTGCGGCTCATGCCTCCGCAACGAAATAGTGCGATCTCAAACGTGAGCCCGCAGCCCCAGGCCGCGATCGATTTTTGCCAGCAGATTTGCAGATGATTTGCCCCAGTTGTCGCACAATAGAACCAGAAGCCTCGAAGCCAAATGTGGTTCAATGGCAGAAGCTGACCCCTAAGTCCAATCGCTAGAGGAATCTGCGGCTAACCGTAATTGGCTGAAGAATTTGGCGGCATTCACCTGGCCGAACCCCAAGCCCAAGAGGAACTTGCGCCCAGAGACCGGGGGAGGGGGGCCTCACATCAACCTTTCCTGATTGCAGGTACAATCAAAGAGGAATCCCACGACAGTTCGCGGTCGTTGGGAATCCAATTGCAGCACGAGCCAGTTGGCCCGTACTCGCACCAGGACTCTGAATGGATCATCACCAGAGTCCGCCGCCCCGACCGACAGGTCTTCGTCGCTGGGGTGTCAGATGGGGGCGTCACGGTTTCGACGGGATCGCTTGCGGCACGGAGGCATGCTGGGGTGTGGGCACCCATAATCGCCTGCAAAACTAAAGTTGCCAACGATAATCTGGCACTTGCAGCTTAATTAACTAAGCTGCCGTCTTTCGCGGTTTTGCCTATGGGCTGCGAGCAAGACGTCATTCAGTAGGCTGGCGGTTGCTTCTCGGTCCGTGTTGCAGCCGCAAGATCATCGGACTAGTTTCATGCGCATCTTGTCCGTTCTGAGCGCATAAAGCGAAACCTTCGGAACTGGACTGAGCATGGAGCCTCTCCGGGCTGATGACGATTTCGGACGCGGGTTCGACTCCCGCCGCCTCCACCAGCCTTCGCCCTCTTCGAGGGCTACGGCTCGGCAGGCCACTTAAAATACACCAGAAGCACTTTGTTTGGGAATACTCCGGCGAAGGCTGTCGCGCCGGAGCCTTGGCGCAGGCGGACTAGTGTCATTCTGAGTGAAAGGGGCCCCGGACGCTTTTCAGTTTGGGGGTGGTGAACGAAGCTGCTTTTTCTGGCTTCCGTCTGCCAAGCAATCAGTTCTTGATATTCCCCGACGTACCCGAAAAATCGAACGTCGAGAAATGCCGATTTTCGCCATTGATCTCGGCTCGCAATTCGTGCCACAGCTCATTCGGGATTTTCAGGAAGACTTCGACGACGTTGGGATCGAACTGCGTTCCTGAGCAGCGCAGGATCTCCTGTCGCGCCTCGTCGAAACTCCGCGCTTTGCGGTAAGGCCGGTCGCTCGTAATTGCGTCCATCGCATCCGCTACCGCGAAAATACGCGCGCCAATCGGAATCTCGTTTCCGCGCAGACGGCTCGGATATCCGGCGCCGTCGTAATGTTCTTGGTGGGTGTAGACAATTGCCGCAGCTTCGCTCAAGAAGGGAATCTTGCGCAGAATGTGGTAACCCCGTGTGCAGTGATCCTGCATGATCTGCTCTTCTTCTGCGGTCAGCCTTCCCGGCTTGCGAAGAATCTCGTCGGGAATCGCCATCTTTCCAATGTCGTGAAGAAATGCGCCTCGCGCAATGATCTTGATGTCGACCGGCGGAATTCCCATCGCACGCGCCAATGCAATCGTGTAGGCCGTCACCCGCTTTGAGTGTCCTTCGGTCTCCGAATCTTTCAGATCCAGCGCGTCGCCGAGCGCCTCCAGAGTGACATCGTAGGAGTGTTCCAGGTCTTCCATCGCCTGCCGCAGCATCTCCGTGCGCGCCCGCACCACCTGCTCCAGGTTCTGCTGATAATTGTGGCTTTCCTGCAGCGCCTGCCGATGATCGAGGGCTCTTTGGACCGTGGCTACCAGATGTTCGCGCTCAAACGGCTTCAGAAGATAATCGTAGGCGCCTCGGCGCATCGAATCGATGGCCACGCTGATGTCGTGGATAGCGCTCACCATTACAACCGGCAGCTGCGGCTGGTCGGCGTGGATGCGCTCCAGAAGCGCAATGCCGTTCCCGTCCTGCATCACGATATCGGTTAGAACCAGGTCGTACGGCCCCTTCACCAGCATCTCTACGGCTTGCGACCCGCTCACCGCCAGCTGCACGTCATAGCCTTGGCGCTGCAGCGTCGCACCGATCATCGAGCGCACGGGCGCTTCATCATCCACAACCAGCACGCGGGCCGGCCGGCGTGATCGCACGCCTCCCTGGTCTGTCGAGTTGGCTGGCGCTGGCATTGCGGTTGCCGGATGCGATGCAAATCCCATTCCACTCCTACGTCCCAATGGTCCCTCCGTCCACCAACTTCGGGACAATAGAGAAGCCATCTGAAAACGCCGGTCCAGCTTGAGAGAAAGCTGAGTCTCTTGGCACGATCCTGGCCCGTGGCGGTAAACCCGCGAAACCAATCTCAGGGTCAAGATAAATGCCGTCAGCGGATCTGGCCGGTCGATCGGAATCCCGCCGTACCTGCCGCTCTTTTCTATTGATGTAGGTCGAAATTACGCTACCCAAAGGTCTAGCGCAAGCGTTTCCCGGTAAAGAATCAAATTACTAAATCAATTAAATCAGGAGTCTCGGATTCGTCTACATACACAAAAGTCGTATGGACTTGCCGTCTCGAAGCCTCTGTCCCGCGCAACAACTTACCGCCGAGCCATCGACAGTGCGTTATTGCGGAGGACGGCCAGACGCCTCAGTTTCGTTCCGAAGGCTTCTGGCGCGCCCGTCTCGCTGCGACCCATCCCTCTTTGGTGAACTGCCTGGCGCGGCCCACCGCCAGCGCACCCGCGGGCACATCTTTAGTGATGCACGACGCCGCCCCAACATAGGCGCCATCTTCAATTGTTACCGGCGCCACAAGCGTTGAATCGCTGCCGACAAAGACGCCCTGGCCAATCTTCGTCCTGTGCTTCTGCACGCCATCGTAGTTGCACGTAATCACCCCGGCCCCGATGTTCGTCTTTGCGCCGATCTCCGAGTCGCCCAGATATGCCAGGTGTCCGGCTTTCACGCCCTCGTGCAGTTTCGATTTCTTCACCTCGACAAAGTTGCCGATATGCACGTTGGGTCCAATCTCGCATCCAGGCCGGAGTCGGGCAAACGGTCCAATCTCCGCGCCATCGGCCACCGAGCTGTCGGCCAACACACAGCTTTGGCGAATGATGACGCCCTTGCCGACTGTACAATTTTCGATCACAGAAAACGAACGAATCCTGCTCTCCGCGCCCACCCGCGTCCGGCCTAGCAGCTGCACAAAGGGCTCGATTACCGCGTCTGCTTCAATCTCAACTCCGGCATCGATCACGCAGGTCTCGGGCCTGAAGATCGTTACCCCAGCCGCCATCAGCCGATGTGCCGTCGCCATGCGCATCGTGGCATCCAGCGCCACCAACTCGGCAATTGTGTTGGCGCCCAGAACCTCGGCGGCCGACTCCGCCTCCACAGCAGCCACGCGCTCGCCGTTGGCGCGAAGCACGCCGGCCATGTCCGTTAGGTACAGTTCTCCCTTCGGATTGGTGGCTCGCAACTTCCCAAGATGAGTTTGCAGCGCCGCTGTCTTGAACGCGTAGATCCCCGTGTTGATCTCGCGCAGAGACTCCTGCTGCGGCGTCAGCGCCTCCTGTTCGACAATCGCCTCTACCTCCGCCGATTCTGTACCGCACCGCACAATCCTTCCGTAGCCCGTGGGATTCTCCGGGGATGCGGTCAGAATCGTCATCGCGGCGCCTTCTCTTTGATGGAAGCGCCACAGCCGCTCGATGGTCTCGGTCCGAATCAAAGGGACATCCCCTGACAGCACCAACACGCTGCCGTAGCCAGCCACCTCTCCCAGCGCCGACTGGATTGCATGACCCGTCCCGCGCTGTTCCGTCTGTTCCACAAAGCGCGTTCCCAGAGCCGCCACCGTATTCCGCACCCGCTCGGCTTCGTGGCCGACGATAGTAAAAATATGCTGCGGGTCAACAACCCGGCTGGCAGCGGCAATCACGTGGTTCAACAGAGGCTGGCCACCGACTTCGTGCAGAACCTTGGGCCTTCGCGATTTCAGCCGGGTCCCTTTGCCCGCCGCCATGATCACGATCGCCAGCCCCTTCTCGCTCATCATGCTGGCGGCTTGCTTCTTGCTCACTGCTTGTTCTCCTGCCCGCCTGGTTGCTGCGGTTGTGGAATCGTGATGTCAATCGGGTGAATCGTTCCCAGCTTCAGTTCATCGATCCCCGGCTTGATCTCCGGACCGTTGCCCACAACCAGCACCGCCAGCTTGTCCGGATGGACATACTTTTTGGCGACGGAGCTCAAGTCTCCCAGAGACACCTTCTCCAGCGACGCCTTGTACGTCTCTAGGTAATTGGCTGGATAGCCGTAGAACTCCAGGCGCACACTCTCCGCCAGCACCTTCTCCCGCGTGTCGTAGCGAAACAGAAACGAATTCAAAATGTTGTCCTTCGCCCGCTTCAATTCCTCGTCGGTAAAGGGCTTCTCGTTCACGCCGGCAATCTCGGTCAGCGCTGCCTTTGTTGCGTCCACGGTCGACACGCTCTTGGTCAGCACCATCACGCGAAACATCCCGGGATGGTCATAGCCAAAACTCAGCCCTCCGCCCACGGCGTAGGCCAGCCCCAGCTCTGTCCGCACTTTCTGGAACAACCGGCTGCCAAACCCTCCGCCCATAATCTCGTTCATCACTGCGAGCGCCGGAACATCCGGATTGCGCCGATCCGTGCCCAGCCCAACGATCTCGATATTTGACTGGTTCACGTCTTCCTTATTGATGAAGTAGAGAGCCTGGCTCGGGTCGTGAAAGACCTCATGATGAGCGGGCAGGGGACTGACCTTGGGCAGCGGCTCAAACGTTGCGCGCAGTTTTGCCTCCATCGCCGCAGAGTCAAAATCGCCGCTGACGGCCACAATCAGCTTGCCCTTCAGCGTGCGATCGTGCCACGCATTCAGGTCCGCCAGGGTCACCTTGCCAATTGTCGCCAGCTCCGGCTGCCGCGTGTAAGGGCTGTCGGGCCCGTACACCAGCTTGGCAGCTTCGCGATTGGCAATCTCGCCCTCATCGTCATTGCGCCGAACAATCCCCGTGGCATCCTGCTGCTGCGCCAGCTGCAGCTTCATCTCGCTGAACTTCGGATGGAAAAGCAAATCCATCGCCAGCCCGTACACCTGGTCGGCATCTCCCTTCAGCGAGTCCCATGAAACCGCCGTCGAGTCCACATCGCCGGCAGTCTCGATGTGCGCTGCCTTGGCTTCCAGCAGGTCGTCCATCGCATCGCCATCCAGCTTCTCTGACCCGCTGGTGCGCCACGCCTGCCCGTAAAGATCGATCATGCCCGCCTTCGCCGGATCTTCATCGCGCGATCCCCCTGGAATCAGCACCGACCCATTAATGAACGGCAGCTCGTGGTCCTCCTGCAGAAAAAGGACGATCCCATTCTTCAACTCAATCCGCTTCGGCTGCTGCGGATGAAACGCATGCAACGCCGGCACCGGAATCTTCTCCCACGCCTTGGTCTCCTGTGACACAGCCGCAAACGGCGTCAAGGCGACGGCTGCTGCAACCGCGAGACACGCCATCCATCCACCGTTCACTGTCCACTGTCCACTGCGCACTGTCTTCTGACCCCTGTTCCCTGTTTCCTGATCCCTGTACTTCATTCCGCACCTCCCGCTTTTGCATTGTTCGCAGGAGCCTCGGTGTCGATCTCCGTGCTGGTTCGGTTCGAAGCTACAAAAACCTGGTTCGCTACCCGGCGAATATCCGCCTTCGTGACCTTATCCACGCGATCCAGTTGCAGGAACAACTCGCGCCAATCTCCATACCGGGTTTGGTACTCCGCCAGTGCATTGGCCAACCCTTGATTGTTCGCGAGGCCCCGCAGCAGGTCGGCGCGCGCGCGGGTCTTGTACATCGCCAGTTCCGCATCCGTCACATCGGTGGTCTTCAGCTTGTCGATCTCTTTGTGGATTGCCTCGCGCATCTGCTCGGGCGTGTGTCCGGGCACGGGAACCGCATAAAACGCAAACAGGCTTGGATACTTGTCGCCGGGGAAAGGACTGAAGCCCTCCGCATCTGCCGCAATTTGCTGGTCGCGCACCAGGCTCCGATACAGCCGCGCCACGCGTCCGTTCGACATAATGTCCTGGATCGCGTCGAATACCGCATCGTCCTTATCGCGATAACTCGGCCGGTGATAGCCCTCAATGTAGAACGGCTGCGTCTGCTCGCGAATCACCACCGACTTCTCCGCAAACTGCTTTGGCTCCACCGTTGTCATGTCTTCCGGCTTCGGACCGCCTGGCACTTTGCTGAAATACTTCTCGAGCATCGGAAGCACTTCCGCCGCCTTCACGTCGCCGACGACTGTTACTACGATGTTCGATCCCACGTAATACTTCCGGTGGAATGCCATCGCCTCGGTCGCCGTAATCTGGGCCACCTCGCTCGGCCACCCGATACTGCTGCGCCCATAGTTGTGCGCCACGTATGCCGTCGCCAAAAACTGCTCCACCAGCCGCCCGATCGGGTTGGAGTCGGTCCGCATCCGTCGTTCTTCCATCACCACGTCGCGCTCTTTGTAGAACTCCCGCGGCACCACATCTGAAAGCCGACCGCTCTCGAGCCACGCCCATAGCTCCAGCCGGTTCTCCGGCATCGACCAGTAGTATTCCGTCTGGTCCAGGCCGGTCGACGCGTTCAGGCCGTTCGCGCCATTACGCTCTGCCACCTCGGTGAACTGGTTCGGGATGACGTACTTCTCTGCCGCGGCCTGCGCCTCAACAAAGGCCTTATGCAGCTCGGCCAACTTCTGCGGGTCGCGTCCCACAGGCTTCAGGTATTCGGCTTCATAGGCGTTGTTCGCAGCCTCTACCTTTTCCAGCGCTATCTTCTCGTCTGGGTAGTCTTTGGTGCCGATCTGGGTAGTGCCCTTGAAAGCCAGGTGCTCAAACATGTGCGCGAGCCCGCTGTCTCCGTCCGGATCGTTTACGTCGCCTGCATCCACATACGTGGTGTAGCTGAACACCGGCGCCTCCGGCCGTTCGCAAATCAGCAGCGTCAGCCCGTTCGGCAGCACCTTGGTCGTGATCTTCTGCTCAAAGCTCTTCAAGTCTTGACTCAGCGCCAAGCGCCCCGCCATCGCGGCTATCGCCAACGCCAAAAACACTCCCCAAAACCGGGAAAAGGTTTTGCTCCGCATCCCTGCTCCTTCAGAGCCGCATCCGGGCTCCGCACTCTTTCAACCTATTGTTCCAGACTCGGCCCGTCAAACGCCCGCTTTTGGGACGAACCATCGGAGTGCCGCCTGCGTATATGGTTGAAACGGGTGAGGTCGCCATGCGCCGCTGGACGGTTCGTCTCCTTTTCTTGCTTCTGGCTCTGTTCTTTGTCGCGTGCGGCGCTTTCTGGGTCCTCGAGATATTTCCGCGTCACGCATCGCACCCTCCCCTCCGTCTCGCTCACGAAACGCTGGTCCTGCAGCACGCGCGCATATATACCTCGCCCACCAATCCCCCCATTGAAGACGGCACCATTGTCGTACGAGACGGCCTCATTGCTGCGGTCGGGCCCAGCGTTGCCATCCCTGCCGGCGCGACCGTGTTGCCGTGCGACCATTGCATCGTTACCGCCGGCTTCTGGAACGCCCACGTTCACTTCACCGAGCCCAAGTGGAACCTCGCCGAGTGGAAATCGGACGACATCCTCAACACACAGCTCGCCGACATGTTTCTCAGCCGCGGCTTCACTACCGTCATCGATACAGGCTCCGACCCGGCTAACACCTTCGCTATCCGACGCCGCATCGAGCACGTCCAGCTGAAAGGCCCTTACATCTACTCATCTGGAACGCCCCTCTACCCGCCCAACGGCGTTCCTTTCTATCTCAAAGAGAATATGCCGATGTGGCTCATTGCTCTGCTGCCTCAGCCCGGCACGCCCGATGCTGCCCGTCGGATTGTCCGTCGTAACATCGCCGACGGCGCCGATATCACCAAGCTCTTCACCGGTTCCTGGGTGCAGCGCGGCCACGTCTTGCCCATGCCGCTCAACATCGCCAAGGCGGCAGTTGAAGAGAGCCACCTGAATGGCAAACTCGCCTTCGCCCACCCCTCCAATCTCCAAGGCATGCGCGTCGCTATCGACAGTGGCGTCGACGTGCTGGCCCACGCCGCCGACGACACCCGCGGCGTCGATGACGCCCTGCTTTCCGCAGCCGTGCACAAAAACATGGCCATGATCCCCACCCTCAAAATGTTCGCCTCCACCGTCACCAACGATACCCACTACATGGACCCCATCTGCGACGAAGTCAGCCGCTTTCACGGCCTCGGCGGCCAACTCCTCTTCGGTACCGACGTCGGCTATATGACGGACTACTCTACCGACCAGGAATTCATCGAGCTCGGCAAAAGCGGTCTCAACTGGAAAGACATTCTCGCCATGCTCACCACCAATCCCTCCGCGCGCATGGGCGTCTCCAACGCCAAAGGAACGGTCACGCCCGGCAAGCTAGCCGACCTCACAATCCTCTCCGCCGACCCCGCTCAAGACTTGACCAATTTCAGCCGCGTCCAGACGGTCATTCGCTCCGGCCGCGTCATCTGGGAGAAGCGCTAACTCCAAGCACTGTCATCCCGAGCGAAGCCGAGGGATCTGCGGCTGCTTTTCGCATGGCTCCAATCGGCACTAAAATGGGTGCCCCATCTTTGCCGGGCAACCTGAAGGTTGACCGGCAAAGGTGGGAAAGTACGAACCCAACCTCTCCTCTTGCGCCCAGTCCACCCACCCCCTTGCCCTATACTGATAACTGCGCTTTGCGGGTGCCAGCCTCATCGGAACCCGCATGGCCAGAGGTTTTTCTTTGGTTCAGGAGAGCACGATCGCAACCCCCCAACGCCCCCGCATCCGTTCCACCACCGTCATCTGCGTGCGCCGCAACGGTCAGGTCGTCATGGCCGCCGACGGCCAGGTCACGCTCGGCGACCATGTGCTCAAGCACTCCGCGAAAAAGATTCGCCGTCTCTATCAAGACAAGATCCTCGCAGGCTTTGCCGGCTCCACCGCGGACGCCTTCTCGCTCTTCGCCCGCTTCGAGTCCAAGCTCGAGCAATACGCCGGCAACCTGAACCGCGCCGCCGTAGAGCTTGCCAAGGATTGGCGCACCGACAAGATGCTGCGCAACCTCGAAGCCCTGCTCGTGGTCGCCGACGCCGGCCAGACGTTCCTCATCTCCGGGTCTGGAGACGTGATTGACCCCGACGAGCCCATCGCCGCCATCGGCTCCGGCGGAAGCTACGCCACCGCGGCTGCGCGCGCCCTCATAGACAACACCGACCTCGGAGCCCGCGACATCGCAGAAAAAGCAATGAAGATTGCCGGCGATATCTGCATCTATACCAATGACCACGTCACCATCGAAGAATTAAAAAGCTAGAGCGCTCTCAAGAAGAAAAGAATGGCCATCTACCTGCCCGCATCCGCCGAAGAACAAGACCTCGCATTGGACGAGCTGACCCCCCGCGAAATCGTCGCCGAGCTCGACAAGCACGTCGTCGGTCAAAAGGCCGCCAAGCGCGCCGTCGCCATTGCGCTGCGCAACCGCCAGCGCCGCCAGAAGCTGCCGCCCGACCTCGCCGACGACATCATGCCCAAGAACATCATCATGATTGGGCCCACGGGCGTAGGCAAAACAGAGATTGCGCGCCGCCTCGCCAAGCTCACCAACTCCCCCTTCCTCAAGGTCGAGGCCTCCAAGTTCACTGAGGTCGGCTACGTCGGCCGCGACGTCGAATCCATGATCCGCGACCTGGTCGAAATCGCCATCGACATGGTCCGCGAAGAGCGCCTCGAAGAAGTCGAAGACCGCGCCGAGATGAACGCCGAAGAGCGCCTCCTCGACATCCTCCTCCCTCCCGCGCCGCCTACGCCGCCCGCGCCCGATGGGCCGCCCCTGCTCGCAGGCAACGACAGCCATCAGCGCTCCCGCGAAAAACTCCGCCAGCAGTTCCGCGAAGGCAAACTCGACGATCGCATGGTCGAGCTCGACGTGCGCGATCGCGGTACACCCCAGTTCGGCATCATCTCCAACCAGAACCTCGAAGACATGGAGATGAACCTCAAGGACATGCTGCCCAATATCTTCGGGGGCGCCACCAAGAAGCGCAAAATGCGTGTCGCCGATGCCTTTGACTACCTCGTGCAGGAAGAAGAAGGCCGCCTCATCGACATGGACCAGGTCAACCGCGTCGCCACGGAGCGCGTCGAATCCAGCGGCATCATCTTTCTCGACGAGATCGACAAGATCGCTGGCCGCGAAGGCTCGCACGGCCCCGATGTTTCGCGCGAGGGCGTGCAGCGCGACATCCTCCCCATCGTTGAAGGCACCACCGTCAACACGCGCTACGGCATGGTCCGCACCGACCACATCCTCTTCATCGCCGCCGGCGCCTTCCACGTCTCCAAGCCCAGCGACCTCATTCCCGAACTGCAGGGCCGCTTTCCCCTGCGCGTCGAGCTGCAGTCCCTCACCGTCGAGGACTTCCTGCGCATCCTCACAGAGCCCAAGTCGTCGCTCACCAAGCAATACACCGCGCTGCTTGAAACGGAAGGCGTCCGCCTCGAATTCGAACCGGCAGCTCTGCGCGAGATGGCCGAGTTCGCTTTCCGCGTCAATGAAGCGACAGAGAACATCGGAGCCCGCCGCCTCCACACCATCATGGAAAAGGTGCTGGAAGACGTCAGCTTCCTCGCCCCCGACGTGGCTCGCCGCGCTCCGGAAGGCGAACAGGCCGCCGCTCTCTCCGAGGCCATCAAGAGCGAGTCCTCCACGCCGCTCCCCTATATGGAGCGAATGACCGCCTCTGGCCCCGAAAAAGTCTTCACCATCACCGCCGACTACGTAAAGCAGATGGTCGCCACCATCGTGAAGAACCAGGACCTCAGCCGCTACATCCTCTAGCTGTTTTCAGATTCAGTCCGCACGAAGCGTGATGGGATGAATTGTCATCCTGAGAACCCGCGTGTCTGGGGCCCTGCGGACGTGTCAACGTCCGTGGGGTAAGCGGGTCGAAGGATCTGCTTCTTGGTGTGAGGAACTGTGGGGCAAGCAACCCAATTGCAATCCACCCGCCTCTTTGGTATTTTTTTCTCGTACCTCGGCAGTCCGCGCGCTTGAACGAACATGAGCGGGCTCTACCTGCACTCTCCCGCTTCTGAGGGAATGCGGATGGAGGCGTATCGGAGCACCTTGGAAAGGTGTGCCTGTGTCGCCCCTTCGCCGAACACGCCGCCTCTCCCCGCCTTCACGCATCTCAACGCAAAGGAGAGAGTCATGACCCAGCCCGCGCAGCATCACGGCATCAACTACGTCGAGTTCACCACCACCGACATCCAGAAGAGCCAGAGCTTCTACGAAAAAGCCTTCAGTTGGAATTTTCAGAGCTTCGGTCCCGACTACATCAGCTTTGACAAAGCCAGCGCCGGCATCGATGGCGGCTTCCGTCGCGGCGAACCCGGCCAAACCGCGCCTGGCCCATCCGCGCCCCTCATCGTCCTCTACTCGCAAGATCTCAAGGCAACAGAGCAAGCCGTCCTCGCAGCCGGCGGCGAAATCGTAGTCGCCACCTTCGAGTTTCCCGGCGGCCGCCGCTTCCACTTCAGCGATGGTGCCGGCAATACCCTAGCCGTCTGGTCCGAATAGTCTTCGCTTGAGATCTTAGTTCCAAGCACGAACATGGGTGCCCCAGGTCTCGAGTTTGAGACCTGGGAACGCACGAACGCCCGTTTATCGATTCAGGCTCAATTCACCATCGGCGGCGGCAGCGACTTCCGCCGATTCAACTCATCCCGTACCAGCGCCAACCCCAGAATGCAGCGCTCAAACGAGTCGGCCAGCCGCCCAAACAACGGCGCTTCCTCCTCATACTCGAAAAGGTTGAACTGGCTCACGATGAAATAGCTTTCTTTACCCGCGCGAATCAGCTCCGGCAAACTCGGCCGCGCCCCGCGGTGCCTGCGCCCCGGCGCAATCGCTTCTGGATACATGCCGCTCACAAACAAAGCATAGTCGCCGATGTATTTGCGCAGCGCCCGTTCAGCGTCGAACGAAGTGGCCGTGCCATGCACCGGGTCCGACGCCACCAGCAGTTCCGTCAGCTCTTCAATGGGCCGCCCCATCGCATCGCGCACCTGGTAGAGTTTGTCGGCTTGCGAAAACTCGCAAAGAAGGTGAGCTACATAACTGGTTACATCCGGATCGTGCAACCCCAGCTTCCCCTCGTAGCTGTTGCGCACCACTTGGTGGAAGAAGGGTTCCAATGGGTGAGCTTGCTCCTCCATAACACGCCTCCTGTCGCATCGTTCGAACCGGCAACCAATGAGGATGCGGTTCGCATTGCTTATCGGCACTTCTCGTGCAATCGAACATGCTTGGGTCGCGTTAGCTGGTTACACACGTGCACAGCGGGGAAGGCCAGCGCCGCAACCTATTTACATTGCTTTGACAAAGAGATTAAACGAAATGTTGCGCTTGCCAACGGGCCGCCAAAATCTCCTGGCACTGATTGGGTGCGAGTGCAAAGAGATTGCGTGATCGCGATACAACTTTCGCGGGAGAAGGGAACCGCAATTGTGCCTTCTCCCGCAAAAGCCTATCGATCCCGCCGCGCGCGCACCTGTTCGCGGATCAGCGCCAGCCCCAGCACGCATCGGTCAAGATTGTCGGCGAGCCGTGCAAACAAGCCCGCTTCCTTCTCGTACTCGAACACATCGAACTGGCTCACGATGAAGTAGCTTTCCTTGCCAATCTTGATCAGTTCATCCGCAGCGGCTCGATCCGCCTGGTAGTGGGCAGCTGACTCCATCACGTCCAGATGCATGCCCGCCGTCAACAGCGCGTAATCGCCAATGTACTTGCGCACGCGGCGCTCTTCGTCAAACGAGGCCGCCGTGCCATACACCGGATCGGCCGCGCGCAGCATCTCCGCCACAGTCTCCACGCGATGCCCGGTTGCATCCTTCAACCGGTAGAGATTGTCCTCGTCGGCGAACTCGCACAGCAGATGCGTGACGTAATCGATGATCTCCGGATCGTTCAGCGCAAGCTGATCAACAAAACTCGCGCGTACCGCGTGATAGAAAAACGATTCGAGCGGATGAGCCTCGGTTTGCATACGCACCTCCAACGAACACGCACTCCCCGGTTAAAGCCCGCCCGATGCAACGTGCGCATTCCGGAGCGTCTGCCCGGACTCGCCTAAGACCCCTCGGGATTGTCTAGCCCCCCGAAAGATCTCGAGCTCACTTGATGTAACACCGAGTCTAACGGCATTGTCGCGGTTACCTATGCCGTAAATCACACCATGTAGATTCAAAGGAACCTCCGCAGCATACAAAAACAGAAAGGGGCAACCCAGTTCGGATTGCCCCAGATCATCCTATATTTCACGCGTTCTCTAGCCGATTGTTCCTGGACCTCCGTGCCCCATCCTTTCCGCTTTCTTCTGCGGAAAGGATGGAAAACACCATGCGAACGCGTGAGGTCAAACGGCGCCCAAGACCTCTTTAGATTCACGCCACTGCCGGTGTCCGAGACTCCAACGCCGCCAGTCGATTCGCCAGCAGGCCTTCCAGTTTCTCCAGCGCAGCCGAGAAGCCTTCGATGCCTTCCTTCAGCTTGTCGTGCGCCATCCGGTCTGCTGCGTGCATCCGATCGAAGGTCGCCTTGTCGATCGTGATTTTTTCGATCTGCAACGTCTTCGCTTTTTCCGGATCGAGCTTGCGCGGCAAATCGCCCTGCGTCGATTCAAGCTCACCCAGCAGCTGCGGCGAAATCGTCAGCAGATCGCATCCTGCCAGCTCCTCAATCTCGCCGATGTTGCGGAAGCTCGCGCCCATGACCACAGTCTTGTAGCCGAACTTCTTGAAGTAGTTGTAGATCTTCGTCACCGACTGCACACCGGGATCGTCGGCGCCTTTGAAGTCCTTGCCCGTGTCCTTCTTGTACCAATCCAGAATGCGGCCCACGAACGGCGAAATCAGCGTTACCCCTGCCTCCGCACACGCAATCGCCTGGTGCACGCCGAACAGCAGCGTCAGGTTGCAGTGGATGCCTTCGCGCTCCAGTACTTCAGCCGCGCGAATGCCCTCCCACGTCGACGCAATCTTGATCAGCACATGCTCCCGCGTCACGCCGGCCGCGTCATACTGCGCAATAATCTCGCGCGCCTGCTCGATCGTCTTTGCGTGTCGTACGAAAGCCGCGCATCCACTTCGGTCGACACCCGCCCCGGCACAATCGCTAGAATCTTCTTGCCGAACGCCACCGCCAGCCGCTTGAACGCCAGATTCGCCACATCCTGATCGGTTGCGCTTTCACCCAGTTCGTTGCGCGCTTCCTTCAGCACCTCATCCACAATGGGCTGATACTGCGGCATCTGCGCGGCCGTCGTAATCAACGAGGGATTGGTCGTCGCATCGGTCGGCTTAAACTTCTCCATCGCCTCGATGTCCCCGGTATCGGCCACAACCGTTGTGACCTTTCGCAACTGCTCAAGCAAACTCTGCGCCATGATTGTTCCTCCTAGGGAAGGTGCGCTCCGCAGAACGCGTTTCGGCTTTCAGTGTACCGCTCTTTTTTGGATTCACCTGCGGAGCCCAGGTTGCATCTCCATGAAGAATCAGCTTGCGTCCGGAGCAAACGAATTCGTCAGCACGCCTAATCCGTCAATGGATACATTCACTCGATCCCCCGGCTGCAGCGGCCCAACGCCCGCCGGTGTCCCTGTCAGGACAAGGTCGCCGGGCTCAAGCGTAATCGCTGCTGTGATATAGGCCAGCAACATCGGGGATCGAGAAAATGAAATCCCGCGTCGATCCATGCTGGCGCACTTCACCGTTCACGCGCGTCTCCAGCGTCAGCCCCGCCTCCGGATCGATCTCGTCGCTCACAAACGGTCCGACAGGGCAAAACGTGTCGAAACCTTTAGCCCGCGTCCACTGCCCGTCTTTCTTCTGCAGATCGCGCGCCGTCACATCGTTGGCCAACGTGTACCCGCGCACCAGACCGCGCCACTCCGCCCCCGCCTTGAGCTTGCTCACGCGCTTTCCGATCACCAGAGCCAGCTCGCCCTCAAAATCCACGCGTTCCGACTGCGCCGGCATCCGCACCACGCCCCCCGGCGCCAGCAGAGACGAAGCCGGCTTCCAGAAAAGCAGCGGCTCTGTTGGAACCTCGTTGCCCAGTTCCTTCGCGTGATCGCGATAGTTCCGTCCCACACAAACGATCTTTGAAGGAGTCACCGGCGCCAGTAGCTTGGCGTCCTTCAGCGGCAACGGCTCAAAATCGAAGCTCGACGGGTCTGTCACCAGCTGCTCTTTGCCCGAGCGCCGCGCGTGCTCCAGATGAAACGCGAGGTCCTCTTCCGGCGCATCCGCCAGATCCACAATCCAAAATTCGCCTCCGCGCGCTTCCACCACTCCATAGTGCGCGCGACCCTCAAACTCGAACCGGCAATACTTCATCGCAACCCCCTCGGCCTGTTGGCTGGCCTTACGCGATTCAGCTTTTGACTTAATACACTCGTCACTTGCAACCCTGTTCACTCGAAAGTGAATTACTTGAAAGCCTAATCACTCGTCACGCTCTCTAGTGTTTCTTTCGAGCGTTCGCTCTCGTGCCCGCCTTCATCGACTGCACTTACGGCATACCGATAGGTGTGTCCCGCCTGCACCTGCGCATCGTGAAACGCTGGCCCCACCACGGGCTGAGCGGGTGAGATCCGTTCCCACGCTCCATCGCCGTCCCGCCGATACACCACATACCCGGCCACATCGCTTTCTCCATCCGCTTCCCAGCTCAGGTCGATCGAGGCCGCGCGGCCGTTGCCCCTGCGGGTTGCCACGGCAACCAATCCCGTCGGAACCGCAGGAGGAAACAAGTCCTTCGCCTCGAAGGTGACTGGCGATGAAAGCGCCCCGTCGAGCTCCAGCGTTTGCCCATCCACCGTTACCCGACGCACACGCTGCGCGCGATATGTGTAAGCATTGCCAAAGCGGATGTTTTTATCCAGGGCCTGCCCCTGCGCCGCATCGTCGATCAGCAACCTCTGCTCCACCGGCTCAGCCTCAGGCGCAAGCGGTCCTTCATTTTTTGTTGCTGGCGGCGGCGTCAATAACGTTCGTTGCAGTCGAACTGCATCCTCCGGATCGGCTAAGCTCCAATGCACTACCGCGCCGGCCTTCTGCATTTCGACTGTCAGTCCCTCTACCGGCGGCGGCGCCGCGCCCGCCAGCACCATCGACCCATTTGATAACCCGGCCGACCGGCCCTTCTTGTTCTTCAGCTCCACAAAGTAGCGCAGCTCCCGCGCAGTTCCATCGGCAAGCGGCTGCGGCAGCATCTCGGCCCATGTCGCGTCTTTCCCCGGCGCCGCTAACAGCGTTCCCGCATCGGCGCACGTGCCCGCTACTTCCACCCGGCACACCCGCACCGCGATCTCGCCATTCAAAATCAGCTTGTCCGTATTGCGGCGCGGCATCGTCCAGTTCAATAAAACACGATTCCCCGCGCGCACCGCGCTCAAATCGGTCACTCGTTCCGGCAGATTCAACGAGGGTGGCTGCGGCGCGCCCGGCGTCCCGCACCCCGCTATCACTGCGCCCATCGCGCCCACCAGCGCAAACCATCCCCACTTTGCGTGCGATCGCATCGCCTCTCAGTCTAACGGACCGCATCGCTAACCTCGACAAACGCTGCTTCAATCCGACGCAAATGGCTGCCCCCGGTCCCTAGCCTTTGGGGACCGGGGAGAAACTAAGTCCATCCCGGCCATTCTAAAAATCCGCACGAAAATGCGTGCCCCATGTCTCGCTTTTGAGACGTGGGAAAGCAAACGAACCCAAACCCGCCGAGCTCTTGTCATCCTGAGCGAGCGCAGCGGAGTCGAAGGACCTGCGGTTGCTCTTCGCAACGCGTCAATCTCCACAAAGAGGGTGCCCCTGGCCCTCGCACTTGGGGACCATGGAAAACTGGATGTACCCCAGCTTCTCTCTGACTAAGCGAGCTAGAGAATCTAATCCCGATGCGACGCCTTGAAGCGCCGCGCCTTCATCCGATTCCCGCACAGTTTCATATCGCACCAGCGCCGCGTGTGGTTCTTGCTCGTATCCATGAACAGCCACCGGCACTCAGGGTTGGCGCACGCGCGCACCAGCTGCACGTTCTCTGAAAGCAGCAGACGCGAAGCCGCGCGCGTCAGCAGCCATAAGGGATACTCCGCCTTCGTTTCAGCGCCCGCCCAATCCCACTTGAGTCGAACGCCATCGCGCACCAGCCTTGTTTGTTCGCGGGTCTCGCGCATAAGACGCTCCAGCGTCCTCAGCGACGCGGAGGAAGAGTTCTTGCCATCCAGCCCGGCATAGAGAACGTCGGCCAACGCCTCGCGCAGCCCTCTGATCCCTTCGACAACATGGCCTCCCGCCGTGGAACTCGTTCCGCGGCGCAGCGCCCTTGCCTGCTTCTGGGTCAGAACGCCGCTCTGCTCGGCGAAGAGCAGCACATCGTCGTAGTTCATCACCAGCTCCTCGGTGCCCGATTCGCGAAACCGCCAGTCCAGCGTATTCACCAGATCGAGAGCCGGGTCTCCCGCAATCAATTGAAATGTGCGATTCTCACAGTCTGGCGGCATTGCGTTCGATAACCCCTCAAAGCATCTTGACTGGTTAGATCGTCGCTTGTAAAGTGATAACTACCGATGAGCGATTCAGTGGTTACCAACTCGGCCGACCTCCCCGCCGCCGGCTCTTTCCGTTTGCGCGTCATCGCCTCCTTTTTCGCCATCTACTTCCTCTGGGGAACCACGTTCCTCGCCATCCGCATCGCCGTTGAAGAGCTTCCCCCGCTCTTTGCCGCAGGTACGCGCTTTTTCGTTGCGGGCATTGTGCTCTATGCCTTCATGCGCCTCCGCGGCTACGCGCGGCCCACGCCAATTCAGTGGCGCAACCTCGCGATCACTGCGCTCGTCATGTTCGTGGCCGAGTACGGCCCGCTCTTCTGGGCGGAGAAATATGTCCCGTCCGGCATCGTCTCTGTGCTTGCAGCCACCATCCCGATCCTCACGCTGATTCTTGAGATTCTGATCCTGCGCCAGAAGCATTTCCATCTCTCCACCGTGCTCTCTACGCTGCTGGGCTTCACCGGTGTTGCGATTCTTCTGCTGCGCGGCCAAGGGCACACCTTCGCGCTCATCCCATGCGTTGCCGTCTTAGCCGGGTCCGTCTGCTGGGCGCTCGGGTCGATCTTCAACCGCTCGCTTGATATGCCGAAGGCGCGCCCTCTTACCGCTGGGGCCACCATGATGCTCGGCGGCGTCGGACTGTTTGCTCTCTCGGCCGCCATCGGCGAAATGCACCCTTTCCCGCACGTCTCGCTGCGCGCCGCAGAGGCCCTGCTCTACCTCATTGTCTTTGGATCGCTGGTGGCCTTCACGGCGTACGTCTGGCTGCTCGGCCACATGCCGGCTTCGCGCATTTCGAGCTACGCGTACGTCAATCCCATCGTCGCAGTGGCTCTCGGCTACTTCCTCGCCGGCGAACCCGTCACCGTGCGTACCATCGCTGGAACCGCACTCGTTTTGCTAAGCGTCTTCCTCATCCTTCGACCGGCAAAGTCGAGCCCCGCCAAACAGTCCGCATAGCACGGAGTATTGCGCATACCGTATCCTTGCCCAGTCATCTCGAAAGGACCTGGGCTCGTGCTGATCTTTGCCGCCATTCTGGCCATCTTTGTCTATGGCATGACTGCTGCCATGCTCGGCACAATCCTGCCTGATCTCTCCGAACGCTTCCATCTCACGCCCGCGCAAAACGGGACCATCGCCTTCGCGCAGGCCCTCGGCCTCATGATCGCCTCGCTCTGCGTTGGGCCGCTTCTCGATACGCAAGGCGACAAGATCGGCCTCCTGTTTGGGCTCATCGCGATTGCGGTCTCGCTCTTTGCGCTGCCGCGCGCGCGCGGCTACGCTTCCATCGTCGCGCTGCTCTTCTTGCTCGGTGTCGGAGGAGGCATTGTGGTCACGGGCGCCAACGCGCTCTCGTCCGCTGCGAGCCCCGAGCACCGCGCCACAGCTCTGAACCTCGTCAACCTCTTCTTCGGACTCGGCGGACTGGCTACGCCGTTCCTCTCGGCGAATCTCTTCAAGCGCAACTCCTATCGTCTTTGCTACGCCATCGCCACTGTCGCTCTCATAACGCTAGCCGTGCACGCGGTTACGCCGATGCCCGCACCGGCCGGCAATGCAGCGTTTGTCCTTTCGGGAGTCGCGCCCATTCTTGGACGGCCTCTGCTGCTGCTCAGTGGGCTCTTTCTGTTTCTCTATGTCGGCTGCGAAGTCGGCGTGTGGAACTGGCTTCCACGTCATCTCATCGCGCAGGGAATTCCCGAGTCGAAGGCTCTCAACATCTTGTCGCTTGGTTTTGCGCTTGGGCTGCTGACAGGCCGCGTTGGCGTCTCGCCGATTCTGATTCACGTGCCTGCGGTCGACGTGACGCTGGCTGCTTCCATTGCGATGGCTGTGACGACGTTTCTGATGCTGCGAACGAATAATCCGGTCATCGCCGCGGTGCTTGTGTTTCTTGCGGGACTCGCGATGGCCCCGGTGTTTCCGACGACGCTGGCGATTGTGGGCACGGCGTTTCCGCAGAGGCCGGGAACGGCGATTGGCTTTGCGATCACCTGCGGCTGGGCTGGACTTGCTGTGAGCTCACGCATCATCGGAGCGATTGCGGGACCCGATCCGCAGCGGCTGAAGAAGGCGCTGCTGCTGATTCCTGCGTCGGCAGTGTTGATGATCGGGATCAACATGGCGATTCAATCCGCGCTTCGGTAGGACCAGGAATCTGCGTAGGACCAGGAATCTGTTCCACGGTTCCAAATTGTCCCACGTGGAACAATTGTGGGACCTGCGGTCCAAGTAGACGCGGCGTTCGGCCGCCATTCTTTGTGATTCGATCTGCTGCAGAATTGTTCCACGCTCTCCAAATTGTTCCACGTGGAACAATTGTGCTGGTGGACACAGGTGTTGATGAGGATTTGCAAAGAATTACGCGGGTTTGCGCTACACTGCGCGATTTTCAGCGCAAGCGGCTCAGGCACAAACCGCCGTAATTTTCTGCAACGCGCCGGGCATTTTTGTGCACCGTGGTTATTGACTCCCTCGTTAATAACGATGGGAGGGGGAGGGGGTGTATGGGGGGTGGGGGCCCCTGAAGGAAAAGCGAAAAGACGCGGCCCGCGCGCACGTCTCACCTTGCGATTGTGCTCCATCGACGGGAAATGATCTGCAGTTCGCCTGTTAGTTTTTTGCGTCTTTTAAATCTTCGGCGGGTTGTCTGATTCGAATCAATGACTAATTCGGTTCAGGCGACGATGGCTCAATGTTACCTAAATGGTTTCGTGCGAAGCAACCGCAGATCCCTCGGCTTCGCTCGGGATGACAGTGCGGTTTCCGGTTTCGCGCGCATCCGTTTTCCCACGTCCCAAAAGCGGGACCACCTGCGGTGGGGCTAACTGCTCGGGGGCACCCACGGGTTCATGCTGATTGGGGCATCGTGAGCGGCAACCGCAGATCCCTCGGCTTCGCTCGGGATGACAACATTCTTCTGGGCTAGCCGAAGGATTGGACTGCCTGCTTGGATTTGTGACGAATACCTATTTACAAAATAGGTATATCCATCCTAGTTTTGGGTCATGGCTAAGGATTCCGATCGCCGCGACCTTTTTCCTGGCGCGCTTGAACTGATGATTCTGCAGTCGCTGCGGTTTCGCCCCATGCATGGATATGGGCTGGCGAAGCACATCCAACAAGTCTCCGATGATCTGCTGCAGATCGAGGAGGGTTCGCTCTATCCGGCGCTGCAGAGGCTGCTGCGCGAGGGGCTGCTGGAGTCGGAAGCGGGTATCTCGGCAAAGGGACGGCCGACGCGCATTTATCGCGTGACGGAGGCTGGGCTGAGCCGGCTGGAACAGGATGTTTCAAGCTTCGAAAAGATGTTTGCCGGGATTACGCGGGTGCTTGCGGTGGCGAAGGGTTAGGGGCGCGCGATGACTTGTGCTGGTACGAATTCTTGGGCCGGTCGGGCGTTGGTGTGTTTCGATCCGGGCCTAAAGGCCATTCTGTCTCGGCCTGTTTTCAGGGGGCTGAAGCCCCCTGCTCCCTCCGCCGCGTTGGGGCTAAAGCCCCTTATTTTACGGGCTGTTTTCGGCACGACTTAAGTCGTGCCCTGTTACGGAACCATTGATGCAAGTTTTCGGCACGAGTTAAGTGGGCCCTGTTACAGAACCATTGATGTGCAAGCAGTCCCAGGAGATCGATCATGCTCTCGCTCGCACAAATGTTTCGCCGCCGCCGCCGCTACGAAGATCTTTCTGTTTCGATCCACGAGCACATTGCGGAGCGGGTGGATGAGTTGATGGCTGAGGGCATGCCGCGTGCCGAAGCTGAGCAGACGGCACGGCGCGCTTTCGGCAACGTGGGCTTGATGGAGCAGAAGAGCCGCGAGGCGTGGCAGTGGCCTCGGCTTGAATCCTTGCTTGCGGATTTGAAGTTTGTAATGCGGCGGCTGCGCAAGTCGCCTGGCTTTACGATTACGGTGCTGCTGACGCTGGCGATTGGCATCGGGGCGAATACGGCGGTGTTCAGCGTGGTGAACTCGGTGCTTCTGAAGCCGCTGGCGTATCCAGAGTCTGACCGGCTGGTGGCGGTGTGGCTCAACACGAGCGGCGCAGTGGGGCCGTCCAGCTTTTCGAGTGGGCTGCCGCTTTCGTCTTCGATGTATTTCACGTTTGCTGAACACAACCGGACCTTCCAGTCCTTCGGCGTCTGGATCACGCGCAACGCCAACATCACCGGCATCGCTGAGCCGGAAGAGGTGCACACGGCAGCGATCAGCGGCGGTGTTCTTGAAACTCTGGGTGTGCCGGCAGCTGTGGGACGCTGGTTCTCGCAGGCCGATCAGGATCCACATGGCCGTAAGACCGTGATGCTGAGCTACGGCTATTGGCAGCGGCGATTCGGGGGAGACCGCTCGGTTGTGGGGCGGACAATCCAGGTGGATGCGGAGACGCGGGAGATTGTGGGCGTGATGCCGCGCGGCTTTCAAATGGTGGATCGGGACTTCGACATACTGGTGCCGCTGGCTTTCGACCGCGGCCACCAGATTCTTGCGGGCTTCAGCTTCAACGGCATCGCGCGGCTCAGGCCCGGCGTTTCGATGGCGCAGGCGGACGCGGATGTGGCGCGGTTGATCGGCGTCTGGATGGACTCGTGGACGAATGGGCCAGGCAGCAACCCTCATTACTACGAGAGGTGGAAAATTGTGCCTGCGCTGCGTTCGCTCAAGCAGCAGGTGATTGGGAGCATCGGGCAGGTGCTGTGGGTAGTGATGGCGACGCTGGGCCTGGTGATGCTGATCGCGTGCACGAACGTTGCGAACCTGTTGCTGGTGCGCGCGGAAGCACGACAGCAGGAACTCTCGATTCGGGCTGCGCTTGGGGCGGGCCGCGGCCGCATTGCGCGCGAATTGCTGTTCGAGAGCTTGATGCTTGGGTTGCTCGGCGGAGTGCTGGCTATCGGAGTTGCCTATGAAGGCCTGCGTCTTCTGGTTGCCGTTGGACCGGCCGATTTGCCGCGGCTCACGGAGATCTCTCTCGACGCGCGGTCGTTTGGCTTCACGCTGCTGCTGTCGGTTCTGTCGGGGCTTCTGTTCGGCGCGATTCCTGCGCTGAAGTACGCGGGCTTTCATGCGCGCAGCGTTTTCAGCGGATCGGCACGGACAGCGAGCGCGGGGCGCGATCGCCAACGCACGCGCAATACGATGGTCGTGGCCCAGGTCGCCATGGCGCTCGTGTTGCTGGTCAGCGCGCTGCTGATGATCCGCACCTTTGCTGCATTGCGGAACGTCGAGCCTGGATTCACCGACCCCGCTCATGTGGAGACGATGCGCATCGCGATCCCCGAGGCCCTGGTACCGGATCCAGTAGCCGTGACCCATATGCAGAACAACATAGAGGACAAACTTGCTGCCATTCCGGGCGTCTCTGCCGTCGGGTTCGCCGGGGCGGTGCCGATGGATGGCCTGGAATCCGGTTGGGATGGGGTCTACGTCGAGGGAAAGAACTATGAGGGCGGCGAACCCCCGATGCGTCTGTTCGTCGACGCCGCGCCGGGTTACTTGAGCGCGATCGGTACCCATATCGTGGCGGGTCGAGACTTTACCTGGAGCGATCTGTACGATCTGCGGCCGAGGGTGATGGTGTCTGAGAATTTTGCGCGTGAAACGTGGGGCTCTGCGACCGCGGCCATTGGCAAGCGCATCCGTCAGTTCACGGACAAGCCGTGGCAGGACGTGATCGGGGTTGTACAGGATGTGCGCCAGCATGGAGTCGACGAGAAGGCTCCAGTCATCATCTACTGGCCGGCAATGCGGATCGATCCGTACGCTCGCAAGTTTGCCATCACCGGCTCGCAGCTTTGTCACCTTTGCGATCCGCAGCCGACGCGCTGGCACGGAGAGTTTTCTTACGGAGATTCAGCAGGCGGTCTGGTCGGTGAACTCCAGTCTTGCCGCTGGCGTCGGTGCGCACGATGCAGGAGATCTACTCGAAGTCGCTGGCGCGCACGTCGTTCACGCTGGTGATGCTGGCGATTGCGGGGTCGATGGCGCTGGTGTCTGGGGATTCTTGGTATCTACGGCGTGATTTCGTACACGGTGGCGCAGCGGACGCGCGAAATCGGCATCCGCCTGGCGCTGGGCGCGCAGAAGAGCGAGCTGAAGTGGATGTTTGTGCGCTCGGCGCTTGTGCTTACGTGTGTGGGGGTGGCTCTCGGCATGTGTGCTGCGGCGGTGCTCACGCAGTCGATGAAGTCGCTGTTGTTCGGTATCAGCCCGCTGGACCCGGTGACGTACGTGGCGATCCCGGTGGTGCTGATTGCGGCGGCGATTGTGGCGAGTTATTTGCCGGCGCGGCGTGCTGCTTCTATTGATCCGGTTGAGGCTTTGCGGGCGGATTAGGGAAGTGGGGCCCGCGCCTGGATGGTTCCTGCTTTCCCACCCAAGCACGGCTTGGATGGGGCACCCATTCTTCGTGCGGATTTTTGGAGTGGCTGGGATGCATGCAGTTTTCCCTGGTTCCCAAGTGCGAGGAACCAGGGGCACCCAGTTTTTGTGGGGGTTGGGTGGTGGAGCGGTCCGTTTAGCGAGCTGGGGCGCACTCCGCGTGGCGGGCGGTCGCGCCAGAGGCGAACTGGTCGCGCTTGAACTGCTTGCTGAGCGCGAGCCCCTGCTGCTGGTAGTTCGATCCGATGGAGCCGCCGTAGACCTTCTCCGGCTTGGCGGCCATGTAGTAGTAGTTGAGGCGGCCGACAAACTGATCGTCTTCGAGCAGGATCGGCATCTCGTTGGCGCGCACCTCAAGCACGGCGCGGGTGCCGGAGATTTCGCCGTTCTCGCCGTAGCCGAAGCCGGGATCAAAGAAGCCTGCGTAGTGTACGCGGAACTCCTGGGTGGAAACGTCGTAGGGCAGCATCTCCGCCGCGAGGTCGGCGGGAATGCGCACGCGCTGTTTGGATGCGAGGATGTAAAACTCGCCCGGTACAAGGATGCATTCCTCGCCTTTATAGAGAGGCGTCCAGAAGTCCTCAACGTCGTAGTGGTTCAGGAGGCCAAGGTCGATGGGCTGCGTGGTCTTTTTGGCGCGATAGCCGACGACGCCTGAGCCGTTGCCTTCCAGGTCCACTGTCAGGCGCAGGCCGCGGTCGACTGTTGCCTGGCTCGTGTCTTCGTCGGGGAAGATGAGCCCGTCTTTCTGGCCGAGCAGCTTGAGGCGATCTTCGCCGACTGCTGTTCTGCGGCCGCGACCAAAGCGGATCTGGTTGAGCCGCATGCCGGCGCGAATGAGGATTGGGAAGGTCTGCGAAACGACTTCGATATAGACGCCGCCGTTGTAGCCGCGGGGCACGCGTTCAAATTCGCCGCCGAACTCGGGGATCATGCGGGTGAAGATGTCGAGGCGGCCGGTGGAGCTCTTGGGGTTGGCGATGCCGTAGACGTCGGCAGGTAGATCGAGGCGCTCCATTAAAGGAAGAACATAGATCGCGTTTGGCTCAAGAACGGCGCCCTTGGTGATGTCGATGGTCTCCATCAACATGCCGTTGGCGCGAGCCTGATTTACCAGCGTGGTCGACTTTCCGGGAAGAAAGCTGGCGCGCAGCCGGTAGGCCTGGTGCCCAAGGCGCAGGTCGAGGCTTGAGGGCTGAATCTGGTCCTCGGTCACTGCATCGTCTGCGGAAACTTTTCCAGTCTCTACGAGATCGATGATTTCCTGCGACGGCAAGATTCCTTCGCCGGTTGGCTTCCGCTCTGGAAAGAGAGGTCCCACTGCTGCCTCCGTTTTGGTTCGAGGTCGATCCCCGCGCTGGCACACTGCGGGGATTCTGATGAGGATACCAATTGCGGGGTTGGGGCGGACCTCTGGGAATCCGGTACGGATGGTGGATATTCGGGGTAATTGTTCGAGGCGTGGTTGGTGTGGTCCTTGCAGGCGTCGTTCGAAGCGGATTCTTCGCCCCGCTTACCCCAGAGACGACTTCGCCGCCTCCGGGGCCCCAGACGCGCGGGTTCTCAGAATGACAGTTCGGTTGGTCTAGGCTTCTGCTAACTGCTCGGCAGGTTCGTTGCTTTCCCACCCAAGCTTCGCTTGGATGGGGCACCGTCTGTTCGTGCGGATTGCCGGATTGGGCTGGGTACATCCAGTCTTCCCACCCAAGCTTCGCTTGGATGGGGCACCCTCTGTTCGTGCGGATTTGGGAGTGTTGCTGCGCAATCTCAGGCTTGAAAGGCCTTGAGGCGCGTGCAGGCCTCGTCCAGATCGGCGTCTTTCTTGGCGAAGCAGAAGCGGAGGAGGTCTTCGCCGTGGCCTTTGCGGAAGAAGGCGGAGCCGGAGACGGACGCAACGCCTGTCTTGGCCAGTAGATGCCGCGCCTTCTCGGCTGCGGTTGCGCCAGGAACATGCGTGGCTTTGGCCAGCACGTAGTACGCGCCGGCGGGCACACTGGGCTCCATGCCTGCGGCGCGAAGAGCTGCGACGATGCGCTCGCGCTTTGATTGGTGATCGGCGGCGAGCTGGGTGTAGAACGCGGGCGGCAACTGCTCTAGACCGGCTGCGGCGCCGTGCTGAAACGGTGCCGGTGCGCAGACGTAGGTCAGGTCGTGGAAGTAGGCCATCGCGGCCATCCACTTGGCGTCGGCGCAGACATAGCCGAGACGCCACCCGGTGACGCTGAAGGTTTTTGAGAAACCCGACATGACGATGGTTCGCTCGCGCATGCCGTCGAGCGTGGCGGGGCAAATGTGCTCGGCTCCGTCGTAGACGAAGTACTCGTAGATCTCGTCGGTGAAGAGGAACAGGTCGTGATCTTTGCAGATGGCAGCTACATGTTGAATCTCAGCGCGGGAGAAAACCTTGCCGCTGGGATTGGCCGGCGTGTTGAGGAGGATGGCGCGGGTCTTGGGCGTGATTGCAGCGTGCAGCGCGGCGGGATCGAGAGTCCAATCGGGCGCCGCCAGAGGCACGAACACCGGCTTGACGCGCATCGATTTGAGCGTGGCTACGTGATAGCCGTAGAAGGGCTCGAAGAGCAGAACCTCGTCGCCGGGATTCAGCAGGGCCATGGCTGCGGCGTGCAGTCCGCCGGTGGCTCCGCTGGCTACCAGCACTTCGGTCTCGGGGTTATAGGTGAGGCCGTAGTCGCGCTGCTGCTTGGCGGAGATTGCGTTGCGGAGGCGGGTGATGCCATCGAGCCGCGTGTAGATGTTGTGTCCGGCGCGGATGGCCGCGTGCGCCTCGGCTTCGACGGGTGCGGGTACCGGCGTGTCGCAGACGCCTTGCGCCAGATTGATGCCGCCGATGCGGTCGCACTCCGTGGTCATGGCGCGAATTTCAGATTGCATTGCGCCAGGCGCGAGCTCGCTGAGAGCCAGGCGCGACGCGGTGTGCGGGTGGGCAATGACCGAGTGGGGCATGGGGAAAATGGAATCTCCATCGCCATCTTACAATGCGGGCGCACGACGGGCCGGAAGCGGTTTGGCCGGTTCTGGGGTGCGATCGGACACACGCTGCGACAGCGGGTGCGGCGTAAAATTCTCCTGACATGCATGAACTCTCCATCGTCGCGAGCATCGTGGATTCGGTGAATGAGTCGCTGGGGGCTTATCCGGGCGCTCGCGTGAAAGAGGTTCGCCTCCGAGTCGGTGCGCTCGCCTCGGTCATTGAGGACTCGCTGCAGTTCTGCTACGGGATTGCAACCGAGGGAACAGCGCTTGAGGAGTCGAAGCTGGTGGTGCACATCCTGCCGGTGATCGCGCACTGCGACGCGTGCGGACGCGATGTTGAGATCGCCAGCCTGCAGAGCTTTCGCTGCCCGCAGTGCGATGAGCCGGTGAGCGATCTGCGCCAGGGCAGGGAATTAGAGATTGACTCCATTGAGATTGAAGAAGCCGAGGAAGAAAGTCGGACACCATGACGACGCGCATTGTTGAGCTGCGGCAGGGAATTCTGAAAAAGAACGACGAGCTGGCGCGCGGACTGCGCGAGCAGTTCACGAGCGCCGGCGTGCTGGTGCTGAACCTGGTCTCGAGCCCCGGCACGGGGAAGACGGCGTTTCTTGAACGGACGCTGAAGGAGCTGCTGGCGCAGGGCTCGCGGGCGGCTGCCCTGGTGGGCGATTTAGAGACCGATAACGATGCGCGGCGGCTGGCATCGAGCGGTGCGCCGGTGCGGCAGATCAATACACATGGGATTTGCCATCTCGAAGCGGAGATGGTGGCCAAGCACCTGGAGGGTTGGAATCTTGCCGGACCTCGATTACCTCTTTATTGAGAACGTCGGCAACCTCGTCTGCCCGTCGAGCTACGACCTGGGCGAGAAGATCCGCATTGCGCTGCTGAGCGTGACGGAGGGCGAAGACAAGCCGCTGAAGTATCCGACGCTGTTCAACTCTGCCGATGCGGCGATTATTACCAAGATCGATCTTGCCGAGCCGTGTGGGTTCGATCGCGAGGCGGCGCTCAAGAATATCCGCGCGATTCGGCCGGGGATTCGGATCTTTGAGACGTCGGCGAAGACGGGTGCGGGCATGGAGGAATGGCTGGGGTATTTGCAGGAGCAGCGAGCGAGCCGCTTCAGCGAGCTAGCAGTCGCGAGAAAGGCAGGAACGATGCGCAAGGAGGCGAAAAAGCCGACCGGCGCGCCACAAGAAGACGTAGCCGCTGTTGAGGCCTACCTCGCCAAAGTGCCCGAGCCTGCGCGTACGACTCTTCAGAAGATACGCGCGACGATTCGGTCGGCTGTGCCCAAGGAGGCGACCGAAGGTTTGAGTTACAGTATGCCCGCCTTCCGCTATAAGGGTGCGCTGGTTGCCTATGCTGCGTTCAAAGACCACTGCAGCCTCTTTCCCATGCAGGCTTCGCTGACCGATGCCATGCAAGAGGAGCTGAAGGGCTATCGCACGTCGAAGGGCACGCTGCAGTTTCCCTTGGACAAGCCTCTGCCGGCTGCGCTGGTGAAGAAGATTGTGAAGGCGCGGGTAGCGGAAAACGAGCGGAGAAAGGCCAAGTAAGCTGCGCCGTCTCCATGTGATTTAAATCACATGCCGCCTTTTTGCCAGGAGCGTATAAGAGAGTTGCTATGTGTCTCGCGATTCCAGGACGTGTGGAAGAAATTACAGAGGAAGCCGGTTTGCGCGTGGGTCGCGTCAACTTTGGTGGCGTGGTCAAGCGCGTGTGCCTGGACTACGTGCCCGAACTTGAGGTCGGCGACTACACGATTGTCCACGTGGGCTTTGCGCTTTCGAAGATTGATGAGGAGACGGCCCAGAAGACCCTGGACGATTTCCGCGCCATGGGTGTGCTGGACGAAGAGCTGGCCGACGAAGAAGAACACTTTGCGCGGGCCGCGGCGGCGCCGCAGTCGTCGTGTCCGGATGGAAGTTGCTCGTTAGAAACTGGTCCGAAGAATTGATGCTTTCGTTCCCCGGTCCCCAATGGCGAGGGACCGGGGGCACCCAACGTTCTGTTATCGAAAATAAGTAATCAGCAGCGGTCGAAGGCGACGCATGAAGTACCTCACTGAATTTCGGAATGGCGAGATTGCGCAGCGCATGGCACGCGAGATTGCGCAGGCGACGACGCGCCCGTGGAAGATTATGGAAGTGTGCGGAGGTCAGACGCACTCCATCATCAAAAACGGGATTGACCAGATGCTGCCTGCGTGGATCGAGATGGTGCATGGGCCAGGCTGCCCGGTGTGTGTGACGCCGCTCGAACTGATTGATAAGGCTCTCGCGATTGCGGCGCAGCCGGGCGTGATCTTCTGCAGCTTTGGCGACATGCTCCGTGTGCCGGGCACTGAGGGCGATCTGTTTCAGGTGAAGGGTGCGGGCGGCGATGTGCGGGTGGTCTATTCGCCGCTCGATGCGGTGGATCTGGCCGTCAAGAATCCTGACAAGCAGGTGGTGTTTTTCGGCGTGGGCTTTGAGACGACTGCGCCGGCGAACGCGATGAGCGTGCACGTGGCCAAGCGTCGCGGGATCAAGAATTTTTCGCTGCTCGTCTCGCATGTGCTGGTTCCGCCGGCGATCGAGGCGATCATGTCCGCGCCGGAGAATCATGTTCAGGCATTTCTTGCTGCGGGTCATGTGTGCAGCGTGATGGGGTACTGGGAGTATCCGCCGCTGGCGGAGAAGTATGGCATTCCGATTGTTGTTACCGGCTTTGAACCGCTCGACCTGCTCGATGGAATTCGCCGAGCGGTGCTTCAACTGGAGCGCGGAGAACATCGCGTCGAGAATGCGTACGAACGTATCGTCACCTACGCAGGGAACCGCGAAGCACAGAAGATGCTGGCCGAGGTTTTTGAAGTGACGGATCGCGCGTGGCGTGGCATCGGTGTGATTCCCAGGAGCGGCTGGCGGTTGAACGCGGACTATCGCGCCTTCGATGCCGAGGAGAGATTTCAGATTTCCGGTATTCGCACGGTGGAGTCGCCGCTGTGCCACGCAGGCGATGTACTGCGGGGTGCGCTGAAGCCCGCGGATTGCCCCGCGTTTGGAAAAGAATGCACGCCGCGCCGTCCGCTGGGGGCCACGATGGTATCGAGCGAGGGCGCGTGTGCGGCTTACTACAACTACGGGCGTTTTTTGTCGGCTGAGGAGTTGGCGAACGCTGGTTCGGCGCTCTCTGGGGCGGCCCATGGATAGTCGCGAGATGCAGACGGGGCAGTTTTCTTTGGTCCCCAAAGGCGAGGGACCAGGGGCACCCCGGCGTGGGGGAGCGGCCCATGCCTGAGAAAGGCGCACCTGACTTTTCGAACTGGTCCTGCCCTCTGCCTTTGCGCGATTATCCCGCCATCGTGATGGGGCACGGGGGCGGCGGCAAGCTGGGCAACGAACTGGTCGAGCATTTGTTTCTGCCTGCATTCCGCAACCCCGCATTGGAGAACCTGGGTGATGCCGCGGTGCTCGATCTTGGTGCGGGAAAAATCGCCATGAGCACCGATTCGTTTGTGGTGCAGCCGCTGTTTTTTCCAGGTGGTTCGATTGGCGAGCTTGCGGTGAATGGGACGGTGAACGATCTTGCTGTTTCCGGCGCCGATCCCAAATTTTTGAGCGCGAGCTTCATTCTCGAAGAGGGGTTTCCGCTGGCGCAACTTGCCGCCATTGTGCGGGCCATGGCTGAAGCAGCGCAGACCGCGGGGGTTCGCATTGTTACGGGCGATACCAAGGTGGTGGAGCGCGGGCACGGCGATGGGTGCTACATCAATACAGCCGGCGTGGGTGTCTTGCGGCCCGACATTTCCGTTGGTCCGCAGCGTGCAAAGCCCGGCGATGTGGTGCTGGTGTCGGGAACGATGGGCGACCACGGCATGGCCATCATGAGCGTGCGCGAAGGACTGGAGTTCGAGAGCCAAATCCGTTCCGATTGCGCTGCACTGAACGGGATGATTGCCGATGTGTTGCATGCTGCCGGAGACGCGGTTCACACGATGCGCGACCCGACGCGCGGCGGGCTTGCATCCACGCTGAACGAGATTGCCATTGCGTCGGGTGTGGGCATTGCCATCGATGAAACCGCATTGCCTGTGCGGCCAGAGGTTCAGTCGGCCTGCGAACTGCTTGGGCTGGATCCGGTGTATGTGGCGAATGAAGGCAAGGCGGTCTTCTTCGTCGCACCGGAAGCTGCTGCGTTGGTGCTCGGCGTGTTGCGTGCGCATCCGCTGGGCCGCGATGCGGCGCAGATCGGCCACGTGACTACGCAACATCCGGGCATGCTGGTGGCGCGGACGGCGATGGGTTCGAACCGGGTGATCCCGACGCAGATCGGCGAGCAGTTGCCGAGAATCTGTTAGAGACAGGGAATAGGGACCGGGGAATAGGGCATAGAAAAAACCTTGCCCCGCGCTGACGCCCTAAGATTGTTGGGCCCTCTGCGGCACGGCTCGGGGCCTTGCCGATTCAAAGCCAGTTTACAGATCAGAGCCTAGTGGACCGTTACGGTGACCGCCTTCTTCGTCCGTCCGTATTGATTGGTGGCGTTGAGTGTGTAGGTCGTAGTCGCTGTTGGTGTCACGGTTACGCTGCCGCCGCGCACGCCACCCAACACGTCAATGAAATCGTAGGAATCGTTGGTGGTAGTCCATGTCAGGGTTACGGCAGCTCCCGCCGTGACTGAAGCAGGCGAGGCAGCGAATGTGCTGATTGTTGGAGCTGCGCCGGTTGGCGCGGAGTTGTCGTCGTAGCCCGGAAACGCCGGGGTCATCTGCACGACTTCGAAGTTCGACGATTGGATTGAATCGAGGTTGTGCAGGTCGTTGTCGTCCCAACGCGGGTCGGGCACACCCTGGAAGTAGAAGTAGCTTCCATTGTCGGCGAGGATCATGCCGTACTTCTTCATCGCGGTGAGAATTACCTGGTTTGCAGCCGAGTATCCGGAGATGTCGAAGCTGGCTTTGAGGCGGATGCGCATGCCCATCACGTTGCTTACGCCGTAGACGGTTCCCGCAGCGTGGCTGGCCGGCTCTACAAAATAGCCGCCATTGGCGTCGTTCTTGGTGTTCTGCATGGTGAAGCGGATGGCGTGATTGATTGCGCCTGCGGCCACTTCGTCGTAGCGGACCAGACCTGGAAAAATCGGCAGGCCTGCGGCGTCGGCGGAGGTCCATCCCCAGGGGCGCTGTTCGTAGTTCTGTATGTCCCAGATGGTTTCCGACGAGGAGTTCCATTGGCCACTGCAGCGGTGGGTGTTGAAGGTCTCGTAGAGCATGCAGCGATTGCGATCGAGCACCAGCACATGCGAGTCGCCGATGTAGGTGTCGGGCCAGCCACTGCAATCGGCGGGCGCACCTTCGATGGGCGCGGTGATGGGATAGGGCGCCTGGGCGACGTCGCTCTCGGTGGCGTAGTCGATCACGTTGATGGGGACCAGGGGCGTGGTGCTCGAGTCGACCACAACGTAGGGGATGCCGTAGTTGCCGCCCGCCACAGACGACCAGTCGTGATGCAGGTGGAGTCCCGCGAATCCTGCTGCCGAGGTGATGGCCGTGTTGTTGGGATCGAGCGGAGCCTGCGAAATATCGGTATTCCATGCGCTGGTTGTGGGGAAGGGAACGAAGCCGTTGAGGCTGGCGTTGTTGCCGGTGCTCATCTGGTTGCAGGCTGAGGGGGTTCCGGCGGGTTGAATGGTCAAAGTCAAGTCGGCTGATGCGGTTTGCGCTGCAGGCTGCGTCGCGTCGGTGACTGTGACCGCTATGGTGGTTGGTCCCACGTCTGATTGGGTGGGATTGCCGGTGATTGTGCCGGATGCGGCGTTGATCGTGAATCCGCTTGGCAAGCCAGTGGCGCTGAACGCGTAGGGCTTTGTGCCGCCGGTTGCCGCCACGGTTCCACTATAGGAGGCACCGACAGTCCCCAGAGGCAGGCTCGTTGTTGTGATCGTCAGAGTATTGGATTGAGCCGCGCTTATCGTGAGGCTTAGCGTCGCCGTTGCTGTTTGTTGGGGCTGGCTTGCGTCGGTTACTTTCACTGCCACAGACGCCGTGCCCACCGCACTCTGCGCAGGTGTGCCAGTGATGGCGCCCGAAGTTGCGTTGATTGAAAGGCCGGTTGGCAGGCCGGTGGCGCTGAACGTATACGGCGCGGTGCCGCCTGTTGCTGCCACTGAGACGCTGTAGGCTGTTCCCGCTGTTGCTGCCGATAGAGAGGTTGTCGTGATCGCCAGCTTGGTGTTCGAGCTGGTCGTGGTGTTCACGTGAAACGCACCGCAACCTGTGAGGAGAAGCGCGACTCCCAGGACAAGGGTGATCGATCGGCTTTGCATGCTTTCTTGCTCCAATGCTTGAAACGCGGAGCGGATCGGGGGGTGAAAAACGTGTCGCCGCAGGAGAGAGGCGCACAGTTGGACCCGTCTCACACAGGGTCCGGAATATGGACTTCCTTAAGAGGAACAGGTATACACGGGAGGCTTCAAGTGGATTCGGCTTGCAGGACAGGCTGCGGTATTACCTCGGTGACATTAGCGCTGTGTGGTGAGTCTCTGGAATGAATCTGTCCTTAGCACCCAAAACAAGCTGTCTAGTTTGGTATGCATCTCCACAGGGGTTAAAGCCCATCCGATTTTTGCAGCCTTTGTAGCACGACTGATGTCGTGCCCTGATACAAAGCCAAAAAGCCACTCATGACAAAACTTCTGAGGCACCACACTAGAAGAGCGCGTAGGCCTTCTGCATGCGCTCTGGAATGCTTGCCGGCGGATCGTTGAGGGCATGACTGATTTCGAGAACGAGGGCGGGAGGTGTGGCGAGATCCTGCAGCGCCTTTGCTGTCGCGGGCCAATCGATGGTGCCATCGCCCGGCCACAGGTGCTCGTCCTTGGTGCGGTGATTGTCATGCACATGCACCGATGCGATGCGGCTGCCCAGCGTAGCGATTGCCTCGGCAGTTCCCGGCTCGATGTGGGCGTGGCCGAGATCGAGGCAGACTGAGACATTTTGCAGGTGGCCCATTTCAAGGATGGTCAGCAGGTGTTCCGGAGTTGTGGCGTCGCTCACCAGGTTCTCGACCAGCAGGCGAACGCCGAGAGGACGGGCGAAGGCGCCCAGGTGTTCGAGGGCGGTCATGCCGTACTCGATGCTCCGAGGGGACCACTTGTCGGTGTTTTCGCCGAGATGCAGCACCAGGTTCTTGAACGGAATTCGTTCCGCGGCTTCGAGGGCCCGCTTGATTTCGTCCATCGCATCGATGCGGCGTGACTTTTCAGGATGGAGAACGTTGACCGCCGGAGCTCCGGCACGACCCATCTCGCGATCGGGAAACAAGGGGGCGTGCATGGAGAAGGGCTCCACGGGATTGGAGCTGAACCATGTGGCGAGTTCGCCTACGTGTTCGCGGCTGGTGTAGTCGAAGTGCTGGCGTGCGGCAAAGACCTCAATGCCCTGGGCCCCACCGCGCGCGGCGATTTCAAGCAGGCCCGGGTGGAGGCGCTGATTGAGGAATAAATGCGTCGATAAGACTTTGAGCATGATGGAAAGGGGACTCTCCACGCCGAATCGGGCTGCGGAAGAATCCTGATCCTGCCCTCATTGTCGCATCTTTCCAACGAGTTACCGTGAACGACTGTTATAGCCTTTGGTGCGGATGGTAACCGCCGCAGAGATTCGGATGCGCGGAAGGACTGGACAGCGCGACCGAAGTTTCCTATGCTACCGACACTGCGATCCCCCACCGGCCTTCCTTTTTTTCCTTCTAAGAAGAGCCCGGTTGCGCGCCTCGCATCCATTGCACGACGGATTCGCTCACCCTGCCAACGCTTGTTTTGTGATGCGTTGCGCGCTTGCTCGTTGTGTCGAGGAGGGCCGTGAAAATTCTCAGCGCCAGTGCGATCGATCTTCTGCCGTGGCCGGTGCGCACGCTCCTCGGAGGCATCACGGCCGTAGTGTCGGTCGCCATCACCTTCGCCATTCCCTCGATGCACGCCTTTCCGATCTTGCTGGCCTTTCCGACGGTGATTTTAAGTGCCTGGTTTTTTGGGATGGCGGGGAGTTTTGGGTGTGCCCTGGTGGATGTCACGCTGATCGACCTTTTGCTGACGCAGGCGCAATTTCATTTTTCCACGGGGTTTGCGCTGGAGGAGGTGCGGCTCTCGCTCTTCCTCGTGCTGTCGACGCTCCTGGGCGTGTTGCTTCGCCGGTGGGCCGACCAACGCGCGGAGTTGAAAGCGCAGGATCTAAAGAAGAGCCTGCTCCTGGAGAGGGCGCAGCGCCAGATGGCCGAGGAACGCGTGCGTGCAGGCGATGCACTGCGCGATCGAGACACGGCGCTGCAGATCGCGTTGCGCGCCAGCGGGATGGGGCTCTGGACCTGGGACGTGCAGCATGGCGACATTCACTGGTCCGATGAGGTCTACCGAATCATCGGCTACACCCCGGGCGAGGTGGAGCCGCGGAATGAACTCTGGTTGAACGCGCTTCATCCGGACGATGCGCCGGAAATGCAGGCGGACATGGAGAGCGTGCTAGAGACGGGTGGGGAGATCAACAAACAGTATCGCGTGGTGTGGCCGAGCGGCGTGGTGCGCTGGGTTGAATCGCAAGGGCGTTGCTTACGGGATTCCGAAGGCAAGATCAGTTGGATCATGGGCGTGATCAACGATGTTACGCATCGCAAGCTGGCCGAAGAGGCGATGCTGCGGGCCGAGAAGCTTGCGGTTGCGGGTCGGCTGGCGGCATCGGTAGCGCATGAGATCAACAATCCGCTGGAAGCCGTTACCAACCTGCTCTACCTGGTGACGATGAGCGACACTCTCGAAGCTGCGCAGACACATGCGCGCAACGCGTTCGATGAGCTCCTCAGAGTCTCGCTGATTACGCAATCCACGCTGAAGTTCCATCGCCAGCAGGGCACACCGAAGATCACGATGCTGTCGGAGGTGATGGAGGGAGTGACCTCACTATTTCGCGGGAGGCTGCATGCTGCTGGAATCGTGCTCGAAATGCGCTCGGCCAATGAAGTAGCCATCGCGTGTATGCCGAGCGAAGCACAACAGGTTTTTGCGAACCTGATTGGCAACTCCGTTGAAGCCATGCCGCACCCAGGGAAGATCGTGGTGCGGCTGCGTCCTTCGCGCAACTGGCGCAATCGCGATGTCGAGGGCATGCGAGTCACCATTTGCGACTCCGGTACGGGTATGGATCGTGCAACGCTGCAACGCGTATTTGAGCCTTTCTTTACGACGAAACCTGAAACCGGGACCGGGTTGGGCCTTTGGGTGGTGGTGCAACTCGTGGAGCGGCACGGCGGCACGGTCAACGTATGGAGCAGGCAGCGCCACGGGGCTAGCGGGACTGCCTTTTCCATCTTCCTGCCGATGGCGCCTGCGGAAGTTGAAGGCGTTGAAGTGGAGTCGTCCGCGGTGCCGGCTTTTTCTGTCGATACACATTAGAAAACGCGCGGAGGCTGAAGCCCCGGTTGGTTCGTGGCTTTACGGCACGGCTGAAGGCCATGCCCTTTTACACCGGGCATTCGTCTTTCAGCGCACGGCCGAAGCTGTGTCCTTTCAAGCCGGATATTTTGTGAGCCACTTCCGGTCTAATAGCCGGCGGCTTTGCCGTAGTGGCCGCGGTGGTCCTGTCCGCCTGCGAGCACGCCTGTCTTCGGATCGACGGCGATGCATTCTCCGTTTGACCAGTGGCCATCTCTGATTGCAAGCGTGTAGCCCATGGCGCGCAGATCGTTGAGCGAGCCCTGGCTGAAGCCGGGCTCGAGGTAGAGCTTGTCCGGCTGATATTGGTGATGGAAGCGCGGCGCATCGACGGCCTGCTGGATGTTCAGGCCGCCTTCAGCCGCAGAGAGAAAGATATTGGCCACGGTGGTGATGATGCGCGCTCCGCCGGGCGATCCGAGCACGTAGCGCAGCTTTCCATCTTCCAGAACAATGGTCGGCGTCATCGAGCTGAGCGGTCGCTTGCCCGGTGCGATTGCATTGGCCGGGCCTTGAATGAGGCCGAACATGTTGGGCACGCCCATCTTGGAGGCAAAGTCATCCATCTCGTCGTTGAGCAGGAAGCCGAGCGATCCGGCCGTGACGTGCGATCCAAAGCTGTCGTTGAGCGTGGTGGTGACGGAGACGGCGTTGCCCTCGCTGTCGACCACGGAATAATGCGTTGTATCGGGAGACTCTACGCGCCGCTTTCCGGCTGTTGTGGGAGCCGGGGGCAGAAAACCGGCCGGCCGTTGGAGCGATGCGCTCGGCGTAGCTTTCTTCCAATCGATGCCGGCGCGCCAAGCTTCGGCATATTTCTTTGACGTCATCGCATCCACAGGAATGTCGTTGTAGTCTGGATCGCCGAGGTAATCGGAGCGGTCCATATAGGCGCGGCGATAGGCCTCGGTGATGAGATGGATTGATTCCGGGGAGCGGTCGCCGAGGCGTGCCAGGTCGTAGCCCTCGAGGATGTTGAGTGCGCTCATGAGGACGACTCCACCGGAGGAGGGCGGCGGGGCGCTGAGCACGGTGTAGTTGTGAAACGTGCCGATCACGGGTTTGCGTTCGACGACGGTGTATTGGGCAAGGTCGTCCAGCGTGAGCAGCGCTCCGCCTTTCTTCAACTCGGCGATGAGCTCTGCAGCCAGCTTGCCGTGGTAAAAGTCATCGGGATTCGGCGGCGATGCGCTCGAGGGTTTGCGCCAGCTCCGGTTGCTTGAAAATATCGCCGGCCTTGTACAGCTGGCCATCGCGCTGAAAGATGCGCCTGGAGTCGGGAAACTTGGCGAGATCGGGGTCGGTGAGTTCGCGCGCTTCTTCATTTGAAAGAGCAAACCCCTCGCGGGCCAGTTTGATCGCTGGGGCCATGACGCGGGCGAGGCCGAGCTTTCCGTAGGTGCGCTCGGCATAGGTCAATCCCGCAACTGAGCCGGGCGTGGCGATCGAGCGATATCCGATGATGCTGGAGCGGAGGTCGGTGTCGGGCAGTACGTTGCCCTGCGCATCCTGATACATGGTTTCAGTCGCGGCGAGGGGCGCTTTTTCGCGATAGTCGATGAAGGTGGATCGGCCATCGTGCATGCGCAGCAGCAGGAAGCCGCCGCCCCCGAGATTTCCCGCAGACGGAAGCACCACAGAGAGCGCGAAGCCTGTAGCGACGGCCGCATCCACGGCGTTGCCGCCTTCCTCGAGCACTTCGAGGCCTGCGTCGGAGGCGAGGTGATGTTCCGTGACCACCATCCCGTGAGACGCACGGAGTGGCTGCTCGTCCCTATAGGCGAGCACGTGCGAGCCTTCCTGGCCGGTGAAGTATGTGGAGACAAAGAACGAAGAGCCGCTGAGGGCGGCAAGCAGGATGCCGTGGACCAAGCGCGTCATAAGTTGCCTTCAGAATAACCCGGGCCGGAGTGGCGGATCGGAAAAGCGGACCCTAGATCGAAAACCATTGCCTCGCCACGAGCGTCCAACTTTGAAGGCATCAAGACGTTGCGCCTTTGTGTAACGAGCCGAATCGCTCTTAACTCGCATCGCTGTTTGGAGACCTCATGCGCAAAATATGGATACCTATAGCTTTTCTATCTCTGGTCTTTTTCGGCAACCCCGCCGCCCGCGCGCAGACCGATGTCGCGCTCAGCGTGTATGGCGCGTTCAACGGAACCACCAATGGCAATGGCACTGTGCAGAGTCCCGCGAATTCTGCCGGCGGCATGGTCGAGCTGCGTCACATCTCGAACCCGCTGGTCGGTTATGAGGGAACTTACTCCTACAACCGCGCCAACCAGGTGTATCGATCGGTTAGCGCGTGCGCGACTGGTGCGCCGCCGCCGTGTACTAAGGCTGTCTCGGCCAACGCACATGAAGTTTCGGCCGATTGGATTGCATCAGTCCACATCGCGAATCTCAGGCCCTTTGCGCTTGCCGGCGTTGGGGTTCTGTTCGACGTGCCCAGCGGCGGCCAAGGCTCGACAGATACGGAGACCAAGCCCGTTTTCGTTTATGGAGCCGGACTCGATTGGGGAGTGTTCGGGCCCCTTGGGCTGCGCTTCCAATATCGCGGGAACCTGTACAAAGCGCCGAATCTCACGCGGCTCTACACATCCACCGACGCATTCACGCGCACGTCTGAACCTATGATTGGCGCATACTTTCGCTTCTAGAGGAGACGCGTCTCAGCGGCTCCCCACCAGCATCATCGGGTCGGGCGCTACATGGCAGGCTTGCTCTCCGGCCACGGCCCAAGTGGATCCATCGGTGTAGGTGAGCGCCTGCAATTCGATGGAGCGGACGGTCGTGAATCCAGGCAGGAGCAGGTCGGCCGCAACCGAATCTGCGGACTCTGATTTAAAAGCCAGGTGCAGCGTTCGAGAGACGCCGGAAGTGCTCTCCGCTTTGTCTGAGGCTGGCATGATGCTTGCGCTCCCCGACTGCCCGCGCACGAGCACCTTTGCGGCCAGAATGCGCGCAGCCGTTGCGCTCGTCAGGATGAGATGAATGTGCTGCGCAGGCCCTTCGGTGGGCTTGCGGTCCCGTACAGCAAGCATGCCCCTTCCGGTTCCTTGCAGGGCGTGCATGCTTACAGGGCAAGTCGGTTCTGGAAGCAAGACGGCAGAGTCTTTCTTCTCTGTGAGAGCGGGCCTGGTTAGGATCTGTGCGGGCAGAGCAATCGCTGCGAGGAGAAGCCCCAAGCCGACTGCGGATGCGTATTTCATCTGTGGACTCCTTTGCGGAAGGAATCGTGCACAACCACACAATACATCGCCCCATTTGGATCGGCAATCCCGTTTGCAAACCATTGTTTTCCCGCGTGCGTGTCTGGTGTCAACACGGACCGTCGCTTGTGTTACCGTTTGAATACGGCCGGCACTGCAGCGCATCGCATGGGCCCTACGCCGAACGACTTAGCGACGAATGTCACAGCAGCCGGATTTGATATCGCCTCCGTTGCCCGCGAGCCCGGCTCCTGAACCTGGTTCCATGCACGGCAGTGCGTCTGCTGGACCCAGTTCTCCTCAACCCGCACAACGCATTCCTCGATGGCTCGTACGGGCCGAGCTGTTTCTGCGCGTGATCTTACGGATCTATATCGGTTTGGCCGTGGCGTATGCGCCCTGGTCGCCCCTCTTCTGGGATCAGAATCCGCTCTTTGTCCAGTTTCCGACGCTCTCGATCTACGCCGCCAACGGCGCGGTTCGGGGCATCATTACCGGGTTGGGGCTGCTGAATCTGTGGATCGCGCTGAAGGATGCCCTCGAGTTTAGAAACAGGTAAGAGCATGAGCGATCAGAATCGCAAAGCACCAGACGCCGATACAACTTCCTCTCCACAAACCGAAGCCGCCGGCACGGCTACGCCGGACGTCGCCCCAGCGCGGGCGGCGAAGCTGCCGGGGAATGGAGCACCACCGCCACTTGCGCGCGCTCCGCTGGCCTACGAGAATCCGGGGTTCCTTAACAGCGCCGATGGCCGCCTGATGCGCATTGTTGCGGAGTTCATGGAGCCGCTGTCGCGATTTCGCCGCGAGCGCATTCAGGACACGGTGGTGTTCTTCGGCTCGGCCCGATTCCGCGGAAAAGAAGAAGCAGATCATGAGCTCGAGCTGCTGGAGAATACCGGGTCCACACGCCCAGCACCCAGCGAAGAACAGCCGGCCAGCCCGCCGGATATTGCAGCCGGCAAAGCCAGCGACCTGCAGCGCAAGCGCGCCGTAGCTGCCGTGGAGATGGCTCGCTACTACGAAGATGCGCGCCGTCTGGCGCACATGCTCACCTCGTGGGCCAAAACGATTCCCTCGCGCCGGTCGCGCTTTGTCGTTACGTCGGGAGGCGGACCGGGCATTATGGAAGCCGCCAACCGCGGTGCGCACGAGGCAGGCGGAAAGACAATCGGCATGAACATCAGCCTGCCTTTCGAACAGTTTCCCAACCCGTACATCACCCCCGCGCTGAACTTCGAATTCCATTACTTCTTTATGCGCAAGCTGTGGTTCGCATACCTGGCGAAGGCCCTGGTGGTGTTTCCGGGAGGCTTTGGGACTCTGGATGAGATGTTCGAGATTCTGACCTTGTTGCAGACCCAGAAGGTGGCCAAGAAGATCACGATCGTGATTTACGGCTCCCAGTATTGGAGGCGGGTATTCAATCTCGATGTACTGGTCGAGACCGGCGCCATCTCGCCGAAGGACATCGAGCTGTTCCAGTTTGCCGACACGCCGGAACAGGCGTTCGAGATGCTGCGCAAGGGCCTGACGGAGAACTACCTGATTCCCGAAGCGGCGGCCGAGCATGCCTCGCACGAATCTTTGTCGCAGGAGCTGATGCACGGCGCTACCCTCGAAGACTTTCTGGGGCCCGAGATGACGAAGATGAACGGCTAAGGGTCCTGTCTCTTGCCAAACACGGAAATGAAGAAGCAGATTCCCTTCGACTTCGCTCAGGGCAGGCTTTCGCCCCGCTTACCCCATGCGCGACTTGCGTCGCACACGGGGCCCCAAGCGCGCGGGTTCTCAGAATGACACCGCAAAGATTCGGGATCAGGTATCAGAGATTAGACCTCCCGTCTCCTCGACGGTGGTGTCGTGCCCGCGCCGGCGACAGGCTTGAATCCCATCCACGGCGAAAGCACACTTCGGAGTGCATCTAATTCCGGCAATTCACCCTGATTTACCGGGATTCTCCGGCATTTCTGGTTACTGAATTGAGTCTTGCCGCAATTGAAGCCCCATTCGCACTCCATTAACGCCCTATTGACGGCATCCGCCCGATACTGTCGGTAGAAATTCGGAGTCAGAGCGCGAGCAAGGGGAGGGAACGTGGCCAACTCGACCATCAGTTACCTATGGCGCGACGAGAAAGCAGCCAAGGGATTTCGCTCCGGTGTTTCCCTGCACAGCCATACGAACCAGTCGCAGGAGACGTTGGATTTTCTGGCGAATCTTGGCAACCAGTATCCGTGGGTGCGCCCCTTCATGTCGCGTCTGGAGCGACGCTCGCAAGACGTGCACGGAGTCACAATCGATTACGCGCACAGCTACTGGACTCCGCCGATGACGCCCAAGCTGGCATTCGATCTCGAAAGCAAGCAGATCGAGAATCTCGACATTGCTCCGATGGTGTCGATATCGGACCACGACAACATCAAGGCTCCCATGCTGCTGCGCACGGTGCCCAGCGCACGGCGCATCCCGGTGTCGGTGGAGTGGAGCGCTCCGTATGGCGGTGTGCAGTCGTTTCATCTTGGCATTCACAATCTGCCCAGCGACCGTGCTGCCGAGTGGATGACGGTGTTTTCGGACTTCACAGCGAACCCAAGCGATAAGGACTTAGGCGAGATCCTCGCCGCGTTGCACCAGGAACCGAATGTGCTGGTGGTTTTCAATCACCCCATGTGGGATCTGTACCTGATCGGTAAGGAAAAGCACGAGTTCCTGGTCAATGAATTCATCCAGCGCAACGGTACGTGGCTGCACGCTCTTGAGCTGAACGGCCTGCGCCACTGGGATGAGAACCGTGCGGTGCGGCAGCTTGCCGCGCAGTGGAACATGTTGCTGATCAGCGGCGGCGACCGGCACGGCGTCGAGCCCAATGCCAACATCAACCTGACCGATGCCACCAGCTTCACCGAGTTTGTGCATGAGATTCGCAGGCAGAAAAGGAGCAACGTGCTCTTTATGCCCCAGTACGCCCAGCCGTGGAAACATCGGATTCTGCAATCGACGATGGACGCAATTCGCAGCTACCCCGAGTTTCCGCAGGGCTCGCGGACGTGGGACGAGCGCGTCTATCATCCGGATGCGCAAGGCGTGGTTCGCCCGCTGACGGAGCTGTGGCCGAAGGGGCGCGCGCCCCTGGCAATCGGCTGGACGATCGCGATGGTGCAGATGCTCGGCAAGGGGCCCGTTTCTGGAAGCCTGCGGCTGGCGTGGAGCGACTCGCACAAGCTGCGGCTCGCATTGGGTGAGCACGACGGCTAGAGCGCCCGATCGCGGTAGGATTGTCGCACGAGGATTGTTTCGGCGCTTGGGGTCTCTCGGGCCGGTTCCTCCAGGATTTGTTTGAGCAACCAATGATCGAAACTGCGCCGCGCGTGGCCTACTTTCCCGACTCCTTCCATGAAGTGAATGGGGTTGCGCACACCAGTCGCCACTTCGAGGCCTTCGCTCGCCGCCGCAATCTCCCATTCCTTTGCGTGCGCGCCGGCGATCGCACCCAGGCGATTCTCGAAGAAGGCAATGTATGGACCCTGGAGCTGCCGCGGGGATTTCTCTCGTTTGCGCTCGAAAAGGATCTTCGCTTCGATCCCGCATTTCTGCGCCATATCCCCTTTATCGGCGAAGTGCTGGAGCGGTTCAAGCCTGATCTGATTCACATCACGGGACCGAGCGAGGTGGGCATTCTGGGTGCGGGACTCGCGCATTATCTGGGATTGCCGCTGGCCGCAAGCTGGCACACGAACGTGCATGAATACGCGGCACGGCGCTCAGAGTGGTTCCTGCGACTTCTTCCGCAGCGCCAGTCTGTCGCTACGGGCCACACGATCGAGGATCTTGCCCTGGCCGCCGCCGCGAAATTCTATTCGGTTGCGCAAGTCTTATTTGCTCCGAATCCTGAGCTCTGCCGCACACTCGAACAAATGACAGAGCGGCGTTGTTACCTGATGCCGCGCGGCGTCGACGCCGACCTTTTCCATCCGGCGAAGCGTGCGCGCGCCGAGGGGGACCGCGATCAGATTCTCGGCTTTGTCGGACGCCTTTCCGTTGAGAAAAACATTGCCGGACTGGTGCGGGTGCAGAACGAGCTGGAGCAGATGGGGCACCATAGCTTCCGCTTTCTCATAGTCGGTCATGGCGGCGACGAGGCGTGGCTTCGCGAGCGATTACCTCGCGCGGAGTTTACCGGGGTGTTGCGTGGAGAGGCACTGTCGAGGGCCTATGCCAACATGGACCTCTTCGTTTTCCCATCGCATACCGATACCTTTGGCAACGTGGTGCTTGAGGCGCTGGCGAGCGGCGTGCCTGCCGTCGTAACTCCCGATGGGGGCCCTTGCACGATTGTCCGCGATGGCGTGACGGGCCGCATCGTTCCCGACGGAGAATTTACAGCGGCGGTCGCGGGCATCCTGTCGCATCCCGCGCAACACGCGGCGATGCGCTCGGCGGCACGCGCCCACGCACTCACGGCAAGCTGGGACTCGGTGTTTGAGGGTGTATACGCCGCATACGGCAAAATGCTGGCGCGTCGCTATCAAATCGCTGCCGCGGGCTAAATGTTTGCATTGCGAGCATTTGTGGTCGCCGTATCGCGCACACTTCCTATTCAGCTTCACACGCATCCAATTCTTGGTCGCGGTCTAGCTATGCGAGACCGGGAGGGAGATGCTTTTGAAATCGCTTGTCCTGTTGATGATGGAGGAGGAACTTCCCGAGGGCCTATCAGCGCGAAAGCTAGTTGTTGAAACTGCAAAGCACAACGTGCTTACGGCGTACAGCGCCGGTGACGGACTCGATCTGCTGCGGCGATTCCCGGCGATTGACGCAGTCCTGCTTCACGCTTCGGTGATCGACAGGAAACCCGGCCTCATCGGCGAGGTGCGGGCGCTAGCACCGCGTGTGCCCATCATCGTCGCCAGCCCGGAAGAGCATGCTGTTCCGGCGCAGGCCGATTTTGTGATCGACAGCCACAAGCCACATGCTTTGGTTCAACTGTTAGCCAACGAGCTGCAGGCGGATATCAGCAATTGATGAGAGATGGAAACTGCGACGGACACGGCCGACAGCGGCTCAGCCGATGGGCATTCCAGTTCGCAGATCCAACGCGAACGGCGTCTCGCGGTCCGACAACATCTCCCAGCCTGTCCCGCGCAGCACGTCTCCCTCGATACCTGCGACAGTCACGCCTTCGTCGGAGAGCTTTTCTGATTCCCACGCCTGGCGCTCTGCGCCCCATGCCAGAATGCTGCGATGCCCGACAAACAGCAGGAGACCCGCGTGGAGCACCGGCCACACTTCGAGCACGGGCCGATAAGCGATCATGGTGAACTGCTCCGGCAGCGTGGTGTCAATGAGGTAGGCATAACCTCCGGCCACTGCGCATAGTTCTTCAGGCTTTGGAGTGGACCAGAGCCCGGTTGGAGTCGAGGGATCGCGAAAGCCCAGTGCGCATGTTGCCAAGAATGGTTGCGTGCCGCGCTCGTCGGGCCGGATGAGCAGTTCCAGCGCGCCACGCTCAATCTCTTCTGCTGCGCGAGGATAGACAAAGTGCCGCGCGGGCAAAATGGGCGGCCGTATGGACAGCACTTCTGCTTGCCAGCGATGCGGGAAGCACAAATTGATTATGGGTGCACGAAAGGGCAGAGGCATGTCAAACTCCGACAAACCGCTCCACGCGCTGACGAACGGTCGGTACGCCGAGACCCAGAGCGGCGCCTTCTTCGATGATTGGAACAAGTCTGTCGAAGTCGGGTCCGGAATAGGTTCCGGTCAAGGCCACGCGGATGGGGTGGAACAGCTCCGAGCCTTTCGCGCCGGTTGCCTGCTCGATCTCTTCCATCCATTGCTTGAAGACCTCAGCCGTGATCGGCACGCTGTGGGCTCGAACGCGATCGGCAAGCTCCGCTAAGACGATACGCGACGAGTCGGTGTTGAGCAGGGCTGCGTTTTCGTCGCGTGCCCGCGCTACATCCGGATCGAATCCGAAGATGAAAAGGGCTTTTGCTGTGAGCTGGTCGAGATGGTCGACGCTGGGTACGAACATGTCGAGCAGGCGCACAAACCACACCAGGACTTCATCGCTGACGATGTCTTTCTCCGGCAACAGGCCGCCGAAATACTCCCATGAAAGCGCGGCGAGGCGCACCGGGGAGGCTAGCTTCAAATAATGGCGGTTGAGCGAGTTCATTTTTCCAAAATCGAAGATCGCCGAAGAGGGCGTGACGCGCTCGAGGGAAAACTGCGGAACCAGTTCCTGCAGCGAGAAGATTTCGGTCTTTCCATCTTCTGCGCCCCAACCCAGGAGGGCAAGATAGTTCACAAGCGCTTCAGACAGGTATCCCATTTCGCGAAACGTCGCTATCGATGTGGCGCCGTGGCGCTTGGAGAGCCGCTCCCGATCGTGGCCGAGGATGGTGGAGAGATGCGCGAATGTCGGCACCTGCCAGCCAAAGGCCTGGTAGATCGCCACCTGCTTGGGAGTATTTGAAATGTGATCGTCGCCGCGAATCACGTGGGTGATCCCCATGAGCGCGTCATCGACTGTGACCACGAAGTTATAAACCGGAACGCCCGGCTGTGCCTCGGTGCCCGATCGGACAAGGATGGGGTCGCTGACCGCTTCAGTCTGGAACTCCACCTCTCCACGAACCATGTCTTTAAAGCGCAGAGGCTCTTCGCCGAGTTTGAGTCGAATGGAAAAGGACATGTTGGCGGCGAGATTGCGCTTGATCACCTTGGGCGTGAGGTTGCGGCAGCGCCCGGAGTACACCTGGGGAAGGCGGTTTTCGAGGAGAGCCTTTCGTTCCGCCTCCAGCTCTTCAACGGAGCAGAAACAGCGATAAGCCTTGCCTTCGCCGAGCAGTTTGGCTGCATATTCGGCATAGATCTGCAGACGGTCCGATTGCCGGTAGGGCCCAAATTCGCCTTTGCCGGGGATCTTAGTGCCGATCTCGTTCGGTCCTTCATCCCAATTGAGGCCGAGCCACTTCAGGTCTTCGAGCATCTGCTTTTCGTAACGCGGACTGGAGCGCTCGATGTCGGTATCTTCGACGCGCAGGACAAAGTCGCCGCCGGTGCGGCGGGCAAACAGCCAGTTGTAGAGCGCCGTTCGCGCGTTGCCTACATGCAGCAGGCCGGTCGGGGAAGGAGCAAACCGCACGCGAGTCTTTCTATCGTCCATCACTTTCTGATGATAGCCGCTATGTACGCGCATGGTGCCGCAAGTTGTTTGCAGCGATCCTCTCATAGAACGAGGAGAGGCATTTCGGCCGTACTAGCCGAAGTGCTCCCATCCATGCGGGTCGAGTGCTTCGAGCTTGTTGCGGGTGCGAAGTGCGACCGGCGGTTTACTGGATATTCGCCGCTTGAATCTGCCAATCTTCGTCACCGCGACGCCGGCAATTTTTTGCGGAACAGGCGCTTCGGCGGGGACTGCAAAAAGCAATTCATAGTCCTCACCGCCATGCAGGGCCTGCTCCAGCGTTGCACCCGGTGCGATTGGAAGCTTCGTGGCATCCACTTCGGCGGCTATGCCTGATTCTTCGCAGAGGTGCGCCAGATCGACGGAGAGTCCGTCGCTGAGATCGATCGCGGCACTTGCCAATCCGCGGCGCTGCAGCCAGAGGCCCTGGGCAAGGCGCGGTTGCGGATAGAAATGGGCAGCGAGCAGGGGTTCGAGTTTCTTCGGGATCGCCAAGGCGGAGGATGCCGGGCGGGAGTCCGCACGGTGCTTCAGCGCGGCCAGTCCGGCGGCCGCTCCGCCCAGCGACCCTGTTACGTAAATCAGATCGCCCGCCCGCGCTCCGGAGCGGAGGAGCGCGCGATTCCGCGGCACGGCGCCCACAAGCACGATATCCGCTACGGGAATCTTTGCCTGAGCGAGGTCGCCGCCGGCCAGAGGCGTGTTGTGCGCGGAGGCCAAGGCCAGGAGCCCGTTGAAGAAGCGGTCGATCCACGCTGGTTTGGACCCTCGCGTTCGCGTCAGCTCTGCCGGTAAACCTAAGGAAACAAAAGCCGCGATGGGGCGGGCTCCCATAGCGGCAAGGTCGCTGAGCCCTCGCGCCAGGGTGCGGTGACCAACCACTTCCGGCGGATGCCAATCTAAGTTAAAGTGGCGTCCGGCGATGGAAAGATCGGTCGTCACCGCAATCTGCTCGTTGCGCCTCAGCTGAAGCAGGGCGCAGTCATCGCCGATGCCTAACGCTAGTCCTGCGTAGGATTTGCGGGTCGCCTGGCTGCGGATGCGCTCGATGATTTCCCGTTCGCGGGGGCCTCGTTCGCGCGGGACTGGCTCGCCATCGGTAGGTGCTTCTGCGGTGGGTCTTGGGATCCTGCGCATCTCTTTTGAGGATAGGGCAAAGCAGGCCGTTATTGCCCTAGAACAAACCAAAGGAGCAGTGGAGAGATGGACTATTGGCCGATTTGGAAGGAGTTTTCCTATTGATTTCGTTGACCCTGCCCGGATGCCTTTGTTAGCCTGACGTGAACGTCCTAGAAAGCGCACCCACGCAGGGGCCTTTCAACCGGTTTCGCGGGCTCCCCCATGAGACCAACGCCTTTCGCTGTTACTTGATCTGTGGCGAATTGCAGCCTTCCCCGTAATGCGGGAATGAGAGAAGACTATGCTGCGCAAGCGCTATTACATACTTTTTGTTGCCAGGGACGAAGAGGGCCGGGTGCGGAAAATTCCGCTGCCCTTGCAGTACGTGTATGGATTTGTCGCGGCCGCTCTTGTGGGTGCTTTCACGATCGTAGGTCTGGCCGGCTCATATACACGCATGCTGCTTAAGACGGAGAGCTTCAACCAGCTCCGTGCCGAGCGCGAGACCCTTCGGAAAAACTACAAGGAAATGGCGCAGATCGCGCACGACCGCGACGTGCAGGTTGCATCCCTGGGCGCACTGGCAAGCGAAGTGACCACGTTGTACGGGTTGCGGCAGAACAAGATGATTGCTGCCCGGTCGATATCCAATCCGGCTGCCGCTCCTACTCCGCAGAGCCTTGCGCTCAGCGACGATGTTAATCAGCAGGCGGTGCGGCAATCGATCAACCAGCTCTACGCGCTGCGCGAGCAGGCCATGTCGGGCCGTGTGACTCGTGCGCTCGAAGGCGGTTTGACACCGAGCTCTACGGGTGACTGGACGCAGTTTGCAGATGCTCCTTCGTTGTGGCCCATTGAAGGCCGCGTGGCCTCGAGCTTTGGTCAGCGCGAAGATCCGTTCAACGGAGAAGGCGCCTTCCACTCCGGCATCGACATCGATGCACCATATGGCACGCCCGTTCGCGCTACCGGAGATGGAGAGGTTGCAAGCGCCGCCATTGGCGCGGGCTACGGCAAGGAGATTGTTCTCGATCACGGCCACGATCTGCGCACGGTGTATGGCCACTTATCCGGCATCGCGGTACTGGCTGGAGAGCATGTGACGCGAGGCCAGGTGATCGGGTATGTTGGCCAGTCGGGCCGGGCCACTGGACCGCATCTCCATTACGAAGTGCGCGTGCATAACGTTCCTGTCAATCCGCACAAGTATCTGCGCACAACCTACGAGCAGGCTGCGTTCGGCACGGCTCCGGCCGCAATTGCGAGCAAGTAGGGAACAGGCTCAGGTGAAAAGAAGCGGCTTCTTCGGGAGCCGCTTTTCCTTTGCGGCTGATTCTCCTTCCCCCGCGTGAGGCTCTACCTCCGTGCGGTGGTGATATTGTGGGCACGGCCGGTTTTCGCCTGCCGAGGAGACTCTGCTGTGCGTGTTCTCGCTCGTTGCATCCTTGCTTGTCTCGTATTGGTGCTGCCCGTTGCGGCGCAGGATCGCTCTGCTGAACTGAAGACCGCTTTTGCGCGCGCCCAGCATTTGAAGCGCGGCATCAATGTTTCGCACTGGTTCTCGCAAAATGCGCCGGACTACTCGGCGCATCACACCGACACAGAAACGACTCCGCAAGATATCGCGCTGATTGCGAAGCTGGGCTTCGACAATGTGCGGCTCAGCATCGACGCCACGCCACTGGAGCAGTATCCGCGCGGGGCCGATGGCCTCAACGCGGAATTCATGGGCCGGCTGGATCGTGCGCTCGACACGATTCTGGCCGATGGCATGGCCGTGCAGGTCGATCTGCATCCTGAAGGACCGTACAAGCAGGGTGTTCGCAGCAGCAACACTTCGGTAGACCATCTTGTCGAACTATGGCGCAAGCTGGCCGCGCATTATGCCAATCGCGATCCCGAGCGGGTGTTCTTCGAAATCATGAACGAGCCGGAAGAGAGCGATCCATATCGGTGGGCGGGCATCCAGGCGCGTGTAGCGGCGGCCATTCGAGAGGTTGCACCAAAGCACACGATCATCGCCACGGGCCCGAACTACTCCGACATTGTCGATCTGCTCACGCAGCATCCGCTGCCTGATGGCAACGTGATTTTCAATTTTCACTTTTACGATCCGCATGAGTTTACGCACCAGGGTGCGGGCTGGGGCGCGCCCTATTGGATCTACGAGCATGACATTCCCTATCCGCCCACGGAGGCTTCGATGACGGAGCTGGTGAAGCAGGTGCCCGATCCTGCCGATCGCTTCAAGCTCGAAAACTACTGGCTCGACCACTGGGATGCGCATCGCATTCGCCTGTTAATCGACGAGGCCGCGGCGTGGGCGCACGAGAACAATGTGCCCCTGATCTGTAACGAGTTTGGGGTGTATCGCGAAGTGACGCCACCTGCCTCGCGCGTGGCCTGGCTGCGCGATGTGCGCACCGCACTCGAGGCCGACGGCATTGGCTGGGCAATGTGGGATTATCACAACGGCTTCGGCGTGGCGGTGAAGGATGCGAGCGGCAAGTCGGTTGTTGATCCCGAGACGGTGGAGGCGCTGGGGCTGAAGCGATAGCGCCGGCGCTCGATGAGCGATTGGGCAAACGCGCTTCCGGCGCGAAGTGCGTTTGCCCAATCGGCTAGTGCCCTACGTAGCTGACGTGCCAGATGGTGCGCGAGCCGTCGTCGCTCACAAAGAGCGAGCCGTCGGGGGCCTGGGCAATGCCGACGGGGCGACCCCACACGGTGCCGTCGGGCAGCACGAAGCCCGTGAGGAAGTCTTCGTATTCACCGGTTGCGTGACCGTCGTGCATCGGCAGGCGAATGCACTCGTACCCGGAGCGTTGGGCGCGGTTCCATGAACCGTGTTCGCAGGCGAAGCCGTCGCCTTTGTACTCGGCGGGAAACTGCGAGCCGGTGTAAAACAGCATCTCCAGTGAGGCGAAGTGCGGGTTCAGCAGAATATCGGGAGTGAGCACCTTGGACCGCAACTCGGGGTGCTTGCCGGCATGGCGCGGGTCTTGATGACCGCCCATGTAGTACCACGGCCACCCGTAGAATCCGCCCTCTTGCACATGCGTGATGTAGTCGGGCACAAGGTTGTTGCCCAGGCCGTCGCGCTCGTTGGTGGAGCACCACAGCTCGCCTGTGATCGGATTGATGGCTTCGCCGACGCAGTTGCGAATGCCCCACGCGTAGACCTTGAGGAACTTGCCCTGGGGCGTGAACTCAAGTACGTCGGCGCGATGAAACTCTTCAGGGTGCGTGTCGGAGTCGTCGACATTGGAGTGCGAGCCGACCGACGCGAAAAGCTTGCTGCCATCCTTCGAGAAGATCACATCGCGAGTCCAGTGGCCGCCTCCGCGCAGTCGTCCGCCGCCCGGCAGCTCTGCAATTTGCGCGGGCGCGGCGGTCGCCTTCAGATCGCCGTTCTTGTACGGGAAGCGAACGATGGCGTCGGTGTCGCCGATGTAGATCCACTGCGGATTTGAACCAGCGGGATAGAAGGCAATGCCGAAGGGTTGATGCAGGCCGCTGGCGTACACGGAGGTCTCCTTCGGTTTGCCATCGGCGCCAACGCCGCGAAATACCTTGATCTTGCCGGTCTCGCTCTCGGCGAGAAACAGGTCGCCATTGGGCGCGAACCGAAGCAGACGCGGATTGTCTAGACCGGTCGTGTACATGTCGACCTTGAATCCCTTAGGCGCAATGGGCCACGCATTGGCGGGGCGCGCGACGACACTCGGTCCGTTGTCGACGGATTGGTCGGGAGCCGGTGCAGGCAGGTCGGCCACGGTGACGTGGCGGCGCGTTCCCGGCGACTCATGCAGCGCGTCAGTGAAGGCGCTCTTACCCGTGAGTACGGGGTGATTTGCGTCGTCGGCCGCAAAAGCGGAGGCGCACGACACGAGTAGAAGGGCGGCAAGCAATGAAGACGTGCGGAAGGGAAGACTCATGAAACCTCGCTGGGAATTGTTGGTCAAACAGAGGTGGAGCGATACAACTCTACACGAGAAGAGGAGCGATGCTCATCCACGATGAGACGCGGCTCTGCTGAATTCGATGCGCGTTTGTTCACGGCCGTCGGCGAAAGAAATTGAAGTTTGTGCGAGGTTTAATGGCGACCTGCGCGCGAGCTATTCCCACCGATCGTTTGGGTTATCGCGGGGGAGTTGGAGGAATCTCGGATTGCGCCGCAGCGGCGGAGTTAAGGTCGGAGGCGACACGGCTCAAAAGAGAAGTCGTGAGGTTGGCGGTGATTACGACGCGGTCTTGTTTTTGTACAATCTGCGCGGTTTTAAGCACTTCGCGCAGGGCGTCGTTGGCGCTGTTCCCGGCAAGCGGCACAGTAATGCCGCGCGCCGTCGCCAGAAGAAGATTTAAGGACGCGGCCTGGCTATCGGCGTCGGAAGGGCTGGGGGCAATCTCTTCGACGCGTAGGCGCAAGGCGCCCGCCAGCGGAAGCGTCGGGGTCACGCTGGCGATGATGGTTGCGCCATCCTGCAGTGGAAGGGAGACGCCAAAGATGTGAATGGCGCCGCTTTCTGAAAACGGCAGACCAATCTGTCCCACGCCCCAGGCCAGCGAGAGCAATGGCACTTCGTGGTAGTGATTGCTTAGCAGCGACGAGCCGGCGAAAGGCAGCGCCGCGGTACGGTGCCGGTCGATGATGGAGTGGATTTTTTCCGGTGTCGGGTAGTTGCTGATGGCGAGCATATCGTAGCCGATTTGGGCGATGCGGACGGTGCGATCTGCTGACGGGATGCTGTAGATGGTATGTCCCGCATAGCTTTCGCGTGCGGTGGCATGGCCGTCGAGCCAGGTGTTGAGCCGCGCGCCGGTAAGTTTACCGACCAGCACGAGGGAGTACGCGACAAGGCCGTTAGGGCCGTTGGGGTCGGGCATGCGATGGAGCCCGATGGCGACCTGGTCGAGGTCGCGTTCCCAGTCGATGCCGGTGGCGTCGACGAATTGCTGGTATTCGGGGACGCGGGTGGGCGGCTTCAGCTGCTTGTGGAAGAACGCATGCACCGGCGCGAAGTTGATGTAGAGAATGCCGTCGGACTCGGGGAGGAGGCGTGCTGCTTCCGGCGGCGCTTTGGAGCGCAGAAAGACGGCAACGGCGAGCAGAACCACGACTCCGGCAACGATCAACAGCGTACGACGTGTGCGTCTATGCATAAGAGCGGGAGGAGCCCGTCCGTGGGACGGGCTCCTCTGTATCAAGCATAGCGGACGGGTGTGTTCGCCTATTTCCCTTTTTCTATGTATTCCTTCAGGTGCTTTGCACATGCTTCCGCAATAGACTGTTGCCCGCGGGCGCCAAACGTGCCAAATAATAATGCTCCATGGCTGCTTTTATGTACTTCATATGCCCAGATCACATCTTTCGTTCTGGCGCTAATTAACATAATGCTCGCCTCAAGCCCGCGCGTGGAACTCGCAGACGTGCCGTATGCTGCACTTCCGCCAGCATGATTCCAGGCTGCGCCACCACCGGAGCCATAAACAAATCCCTGCCATTCTGTATTCGTAGAAACAACGTAGTATTCGGCAGATTGTCTTTCCAGGGTGAGCTGGATTGGTACCCTCTTCTCTCGAACTGCGGCCGCGAAGTAGGTCTCAAACCCTCCCATGGGAGCAATGACTACACGCGCACCGGGCGAAATTTTGCCTGATCCGGAAGAAATACCTTCTTGTGGCGAGGGTGGTTCTGCCGTGTTAGGTGCCGGGGCATGCGCCACGACGGCTGCTATGACCTTGTCGCTGACGCCAGCGGACTTGAAGGCGATCAAGCTATCCGGCGAGATGTCGAAATTACCCGTCGACGCGTTGATTGTCGAAACGATCACATCGTCGGACAAGCCAGCTTTTGCGAGTTTGATTACTGATTCGTTTGTTAATGCTTGCTGAGCTAACAAGGAGAAGGATAGTGAGGCAACAACAATTGCGAGAAATGAAACACGAAACAAGGGGGGCCCTCTTTTTCAATGCAGACTCTGCATGAGATTGGATGTTATTGAATCGTCTTCGCGGCATTTCGCTTCGTCAAGCTCATTTAGCCGAAGGGTCATACATAGGTAATAAGCTGCCAAGGGCATAGCTCGATCTGACTCTTTACCGTGCACACAAAAACGCCCGCCGTCCTTGGGGACGGCGGGCGCAATGGAAGAAGGGTCGTTATTGCGTGACGGTCTTGACGCGGTCACCGGCCTTGAAGTCCGACCCGGATACAGGCGTGCAAATCGCAGACACCGCATCGACGTCTGTTGCCCGCACGGTGCCGACCGTAGTGGTGAGGCGGCGCAGTACGTTGCCGGTCGTTGGATCTTTGATTTCCTTGGTCACACGCACTACCTGCAACTGGTCGCCAACCTTGACGCCGGCGTTGCCGCCCACGTTGAGGATCACCTGGCCTCCGTCAACAGCGGCTACGAGGCCTTCGACTACCACGGTGCGGACGCCGACTCTGCCGGCCTCGGCCACGAGGTTGGCGGAGAGCTGATCGACGGCGGTTTTGGTGGCTTCGCCGATGATGGTCTGCTGAAAGTCGGAGGAGCCGAAGTCGGCGTTGCCGCCACCCCATCCATGCCAGTTGCCGCCGCCGCCGAGCATGGATGTGCTGGAGCGAGCCGACTGGCCGGTGCCGTCCGCGGCTGCCAGGATTTCTCCGGTATCGATGTTGATGACGCGCGCGGTTATAGCCACGTTCGCCTTCGAATTGGAGTGGCCGAAGCCGCCCACGCCGAATCCGTGCCAGTTGCCACCGCCGCCCCCGATGTTCTGCTTCTTGGTCTCGTTGCCAAATTCGGTAATGCTGCCTTCAACAATGGCGTCGACGCCGAGCAGCTTGCCGATCTTGGCTGCACTGGTGGGGTCGGCGCGGTCGGAGTTGGAGAAGTTCTGCTCGGCGAGAATCTTGTCCAGAGCCTTGCGCTCGATCACCGAATAGGTGCCGTCTTTGACCAGATCCGTGACCAGCAGGTCGACAATGCCTTTGCCCACGTCGATGTTGGTGCCGAAGACCGCGGCCGACGCGGTCTGCACGGTGCCATAGTCGAAGTCGAGCACGGCGATGCGTGGCCGCCGTTTGGGCGCGTCCTGCGATGCCGCCGGAATGGCCTGGGCCGCCAGGAGCAGCGCAAGCGCCGCCGAACAGGCTGCAAATGTCCTCTTAGGGTTCATGGATTCACTTTCCTCAACTGTAAGAATCGACTGTGAAAGAAGGTTCCCGCGGGCGTCGCGCAAAGTCAAGCCAAATTGTCGAAAACGAAAGGAGATGGGCGGAGAAGTGCGGGTTGCTCCACCCGCCGTCGTATGCTAACCTTTGAGACTGTGCCGTGGTATGCGCGGAGCAGGAGTGTGCCTGCGCAAATCACCGTTTCCGGGGTTGGATTCCGGGTGGCGAGAACGATTCCGCGATGTTGGGAAGCGTTTTTGGGCTGGCGTAGCTCAGCTGGTAGAGCATCTGATTTGTAATCAGAGGGTCGGGGGTTCAAATCCCTTCGCCAGCTCCACTTAAGGAAGTAAGAACCGGGGCCGGAGCGGCAGCAGTTTTTGCCGGCGCAACAGTTTTGTAGCGCTGGGTCTGTCCTCCGCGGCGATCCCACTGAGGTGCATGCTCCGACAAGCCGGACGTTCTCCGGGTGGGGCAGTATGCGCGGAAGCCGGTTTTTTGCGGGTAGGCGCAGGTTTGAGATGGGTCCTCGGCGGCAGGTTTTACCGCAGGGGTAAGGGTTGGGCACAGGTGGCCGAGCGGTTAATGGCAGCAGACTGTAAATCTGCCACTCATTCGAGTTACGGAGGTTCGAATCCTCCCCTGTGCACCACTGTTGGTTTGAGGTTTTTTGAATGGGCGGTCCGGAAAAGCCCGCGAGTGGTTTGGCGAGCCTGGACAGGAAGTATTGGGCCGCTTTAGCGCTGTATGGGTTTCTGGCCGTGCTGGCCTGGTTCACGATTGGTCCGGGGACAACGGTGGTGTTAGGAAGACCGATGGAGATTCGCATTGTCCCGGTCTTTGTGCTGGCAGCTTTCGCATTTCGGACGCATGTAGCCATGAAGGCAGATCGGATACGGCGCGGTAGTGGGAAGTAGGTTTTAGCAGGGCTGATGTAGCTCAGTTGGTAGAGCACTCCCTTGGTAAGGGAGAGGTCACCAGTTCAATCCTGGTCATCAGCTCCAGAGATTCGAGGGATCAGGTATCAGGGATAGGGGATCAGCAAAGACGCCGGCAGAAGTGAAGCGCAGCTTCAAGCTGGACGAAAGAACTGACACCTGACAACTGATCCCTGACCACTGTTTTCAGGCGGGAGTAACTCAGTGGTAGAGTCACAGCCTTCCAAGCTGTTGGTCGCCGGTTCGATCCCGGTCTCCCGCTCCAGAGTTTAAAGACCAGGTTTTTTGAAGAGTTGAGAAATTTGTCCGAGGCCAGGATAGAAATGTTCGAACAAGCGGCAATTCCGGTGCAGGACGAAAAGGCATATGCGAAGCTGCACTCGCTGTTTGACGCAGCGTTCGATGTGCGCGACGTTGAAGTTTTTCTGAATCGGGTAACGAAAGCCAAGCTGCGGATTCGCGATTATGCGGCGATCCTGCAGAAGGGTTTTCTCGGCAAAGAGGCGCCTGCGCTCTACGCGGCGCTTCCGGTCTCCGATCAGGCATTGACCCGCGAGCGCTATCTGCGGCTGGTGGAGCGTGTGCCGGAGGAATTGCGACAAAGGTATTTGAAGGTCTACGCCTATTATTGAGAAAGGCAAGCTATTAGCTGCTAGCTCTCAGCTTCTAGCCGGACAAGGCGGATCCAGCGAATTCGGTTTGCGCCTATGGAAATGGAGCTAAAAGCTAGCAGCTAGAAGCTAGTAGCTGTTTTTCAGTGAAGAGTCCAACGGAAGGATTGAGTTTGCAATGGCGAAGGAAAAGTTTGACCGTTCGAAGCCGCACGTGAACGTGGGAACGATTGGGCACATCGATCACGGCAAGACGACGCTGACGGCAGCGATCACGAAGGTATTGTCGAAGCACAACCCGAAGATTGCATTTCGTTCTTTCGATTCGATTGATAACGCGCCAGAAGAGCGTGAGCGCGGTATCACGATCGCGACGGCACACGTGGAGTACGAGACGGCGAACCGTCACTATGCGCACGTGGATTGCCCTGGCCACGCGGACTACATCAAGAACATGATCACGGGCGCGGCGCAGATGGACGGCGCGATCCTTGTGGTTGCGGCCACGGATGGTCCGATGCCGCAGACCAAGGAGCACGTTCTTCTTGCTCGCCAGGTAGGCGTGCCTTACATCGTGGTGTTCCTCAACAAGTGCGATGCGGTGGAAGATGCCGAGCTGATCGACCTGGTTGAGATGGAAGTGCGCGAGCTGCTGACCAAGTACCAGTTCCCGGGCGACGACGTGCCGGTGGTACGGGGCTCGGCTCTGGGTGCGCTGAACGGGGAAGCGCAGTGGGAAGCGAAGATCGACGAGCTGATGGAAGCGGTAGATAAGAACGTACCTCTTCCGGCGCGCGCGATCGACCAGCCCTTCCTGATGCCGATCGAAGACATTTTCTCGATCTCCGGGCGTGGAACGGTGGTTACGGGTCGTATTGAGCGCGGCAAGGTGAAGGTGGGCGAGGAAACCGAGATTGTCGGCTTCCGCGAAACGCGCAAGACGGTCGTGACGGGCGTCGAGATGTTCAAGAAGCAGCTGGACGAAGGCCTTGCGGGCGACAACGCGGGACTTCTTCTGCGCGGCATTGCGAAGGAAGATGTGGAGCGCGGGATGGTTCTGGCCAAGACCGGATCGATTACGCCGCACACCAACTTCACGGGTCAGATTTATGTGTTGTCGAAGGAAGAGGGCGGTCGTCATACGCCGTTCTTCAAGGGCTACCGTCCACAGTTTTACTTCCGGACGACGGATGTGACGGGTGTGGCGGAGCTTCCTGAAGGCACGGAGATGGTGATGCCGGGCGACAACGTGCAGCTGAAGATCGAATTGATTACGCCGGTGGCCATGGAGAAGGGTCTGCGCTTCGCGATTCGCGAAGGCGGACGCACTGTGGGCGCTGGAACGATCGCGGAAATTATCAAGTAGGCGGTCACCCCAGCGACGAAGACCTGTCGCTGGGGACCCCGAAAAAACCGCCGCGCCGGGCGGACCGCCCTTCGGGCGAAAAGACGGCGCGGCAAGCGAATTTCTGATCACTGTTCCCTGAACACTGATCGCTGGAGTTGAGAAAATGCGGGAAATTGTGACATTGCAGTGCACGGTGTGCAAGGAGCGGAACTACTCGACCACGAAGAACAAGAAGACGACCACCGGCCGTCTGGAGTTCTCGAAGTTTTGTAATCGCTGCCGCAAGCACCAGGCGCACAAAGAATCGAAGTAAAACAGCCTCTAGCTGCTAGCTTCTGGCTCCTAGCTGATGCATCGGTTGGTTGACTATTTTGACTCCGCTGCAGACAGCTAGGAGCTAGAAGCTAGGAGCTGAAAGCTGACTTTAGGGGCGTAAGCTCAACGGTTAAACTGTCGGTCTCCAAAACCGAACTTGGGGGTTCGAATCCCTCCGCCCCTGCCAGATTGGTAGAGACAGGAGTAGGGAACAGGGAAATGGGAACAGGCGAGCGGGCGATCGGCCGGCGACTGCGAACTATCAAACTGGGAACTACAAACTGTTTAGAAGGATTGGAAGTATGGCGAGCAAAGCAGCAATAGAGAAGGGCGATCATCCGGGCCCGTTGTCGAATGTGTCGGAGGGTGCGATGGGCATCTGGGCCAATGCAACCCGGTTTCTCACCGACGTGCGGGCTGAGATGCGCAAAGTGGTTGCGCCCACACGCAAAGAAGTTCAGGCAACTACCTCGGTCGTGATCATCACGGTGTTTCTCTTTGGGTTGTTTTTCTTTGTGGTGGACCTGATCTTTAACCGTGGTTTGCATGAGCTACTGACGCGAGTAGGCGGCGCGCAGTAAATTCGCGCACGCGTGAATCGAGAAAAGAATGGCAGAAGAACAAGAACAGACCGCCGTGCCAGTTGAGCCTCAGCCAGAGCGCAATCCGCTCTTCAAGTGGTACATCCTGCACGCCTATTCAGGCTTTGAACGCAAGGTGCGCGAATCCATTGAGAGCCGCGTACAGGCCTTTGGGCTCAAGGATAAGGTGGGACGCGTGATGATTCCCACCGAGCCGGTGACGGAGATCATCAACGGCAAGAAGCGCACGGTCGAACGCGTGTTTCTGCCCGGCTACGTGTTGGTCGAGATGGATCTCGACAACAACCTTTGGCACGTGTTGAAAGACACGCCGAAGGTGACTGGATTTCTGGGCACCGGCGACAAGCCAGTGGCGCTGTCAGAGGAAGAAGTAAGCGGCATCCTGTTCCGGTCCGAGACCAGCAAGGATAAGCCGCGGATGAAGATCAAGTTTGAGAAGAACGAGCAGGTCCGCATCACAGAGGGACCGTTTGCCAACTTTAACGGCGTGGTGGATGAGATCAACGAAGATCGCGAGACGCTGAAGGTCATGGTGACCATCTTCGGACGCTCCACCCCCGTGGAACTCGAGTTCGGCAAAGTGGAAAAGATTGAGTAGTTGCAGCTTCTAGCTATTAGCTTCTAGCTTCTAGCCGGTGTGTCCCCTAGCGACAACCGGTTTAAAAGCGAACGCTTGAATGCAACACCAAAATTTGCAAAAGGAATGGACCAGCTAGAAGCTAGAAGCTAGGAGCTGACGGCTGGTTTCCGAAGGAAACACACATGGCACCTCCGAAGAAAATAACAACGTACGTCAAGCTGCAGATTGAAGCCGGCAAAGCGACGCCGGCTCCCCCGGTAGGCCCTGCGCTCGGTCAGGCGCAGGTCAACATCATGGAGTTCTGCAAGCAGTTCAACGCGCGCACGCAGAACAAGGAAATGGCCGGGCTCATCATTCCGGTCGTCATCACGGTCTACGCCGACCGCAGCTTCACCTTCGTCACCAAGACGCCTCCAGCGGCGGTGCTTCTGAAGAAGGCAGCCGGCCTTGCGAAAGGTTCCGGCACGCCGAACAAGGAGAAGGTGGGCAAAGTGACCGAAAAGCAAGTGCGCGAGATCGCCACGCAGAAGATGCCCGATCTTAACGCGGCATCGGTCGAGTCGGCTATCAAGAGCATCAAGGGAACAGCGCGCTCGATGGGCATTGACGTCGTCGCGTAGGCCAATGTCGTCGATGTGATCAAAAAGCCCTCCTTTACGGAGGGCTTTTTGCTGCGCGCGATCGATGGATGGAGCCGGAATCCAACGCCAGCAAATCAGAACCAGCGCCCAATGGTGAAGAAGGCTTTGCGGCGTCCCGCGTCGCCAATTGAAACGCCCAGAGTGATAACTCCCAGCGGTGTGGCAGCGACAAAGCCTGCGGTCCCATCTTGTCGAACGAACGTTCGTTCTTCGGGCGACCATACTTCGCCGGCCTCGTACCCCACCACCGCATAAAGCCCTTGTCCCATCCCGATAGGCAGCGCCGCGAGCCGGTGCATCATTCCGGCACGAGCGAGCACTGTGTCGGTGCCGCGGTACTCCTCAAACGAAGAGGCGGAAAGGTGCAGCGGGCCGCCGAGTGTAAAGCGGTAGGGCTGCGCTACATTGGCGCGCAGGTAGGAGTTGATGTCGGCGCCGATGCCGAGGATGTTGTTTCCGGGCAGCGAATCGGTGTGCGAGATGGACATCTTCACGAGCGGCGCATTGTCGCTCGCCACCGCGTGGTAAAGCGCGCCCGCCGATAATGCGATTCGCGTTCCAGTAGGCGAGAGGGCATCGGTCGTTGCCTTATCCACGATGAAACGCAGCGAGCCGGTTTGCGCTGTGCCCTTGATGTTGCCGCTCCCATCCGCGCCCGTATCGAGCGACCAGTGCGTACTTTCGGCGCTCCACTGCGCTGCGAGCTGCATGGAGTTGCCGAACATACGGCCCGCCGAAAGACCCGCAGTGAGGTTCTGCTGGAAGCGCGCCGCCACACGCTTTTGCCGGGCCCAGATATACACTGGCTCCCGCAAAACCGATGCCTGCGGCTCAACGAAGTATCCGCGCGGCGAGAGCAGCCGGAAGTACTCGGCGCGCACATCGGTCAGATAACCCACGCGGGCACTGGCGCGAAATTCGGAGCCGAAGCCGCCGAGCCCCTGATCGATGAACAGCATGGCGAGGTTCTCGCGCGTGACGTTGGACGTCGTGGCAGCGACATCCGGACCCACCAGCAAAAATGGCGGGCCACCCGGTTCAGAATGCAGATGCACGAGGATGCCCGTATCTTGCGGGCGATTCGCTGCGCCATTTTGCGCGGCAAATGTTTCGAAGGTCGCCTCAAATTGCCCATCGGCCTGGACATCGCGCAAGCCGGAGAGAATAGCGGGCGCAGATGCCACTTGACCTTCGGACGGCTTCAGGTCGCGTTCGACCTCTTGCCTGGCCCCGTTCGATCCGCCTTTGACGCGTACGGACCGCAGGATACCCGGCGCCGCGTGACGCCGCGCATTGCGGGCATCGGTGTAGGCCTGCCAGCCTGCATCGTCGAGCGCATAGCGCAAAAGGGTCGTACGATTCTGTTCGGCTGCGCTGTACCCGGCTTGAATCAGCTCCGCGGCCCTTTCGTAGTCGCTGGTGGAGAATTTGTTGACGGGCACATCGATCAACACGTCGCTGATTTTTTTGGATTGGTCCTCATTGACGGCGATGCCCGCCGAGAAGGCGCGATTGAGAACGCCGACGATCGATCCAGTGTCAGCAGCCGAAAGGGAGCCAGGCTCGAGGTGCACGCCGATCACGACGTCGGCGCGGAGTTCACCGCGCAGTACAGAGGTGGGAAGGTTGTCGACGATACCGCCATCCACGAGATAATGGCCGTCCTGCGCCAACACCGGCGAAAACACTCCGGGTATCGAGACAGATGCGCGGATCGACTCGGGAAGAGAGCCCGAGGCGAATGTGACTGATTTCAATGTGCTGAGATCGGTGGCCATGCAACGAAAGGGAATCGGGAGCTGGTTGTAATCCAGGCCACGGTCGCCGTAGTTGAAGAACTCGCGGCTCAGGAACTGATTCAAGCCGCTATCGGCGAGGAGAGCATTGCGCAGGCCGTAACGGCTCTTGAGCCCGATGGTGAGCAACTGCGGTATCTCGCGGCGGTCTTCTCGTCGCCGAAAGCTGGCCGCGCTGTAGGGCGTTTCAAAGGTGAACACGCTGCCGATTTCGCTGCCGAGAGCAAGCGAGCGGATCGCCTCAGGGGAGCGGCCCGTAGCATAAAGCCCGCCGATGAGCGCGCCCATGCTGGTGCCGGAGATGCGATCGACCGGCACATGATGTTCTTCGAACCACTGCAGCACGCCGATATGGGCGAGGCCCAGGGCGCCTCCACCTTCGAGTGCGAGACCGATGGTTGGTCTACCCGCTGGCGCAACGGGTGGCAGCGGGGAATGGTTCGCTGCAGGCGGCCCACCCGGACGTTCCGGCGACTGGATCTGCACGGGTGCGGGAGCTGACTCGGCGATTGAAGAAAAAAGTGCAGTAAGAAGGATGGCGGCAAACCTGAGCGGCATCATGAAGCCTCCGGTTTTTTTATGAGCGGTGTATCGTGGGCGGGTGAAGAGCGAATTATGGGTGCTCTTGGGGATAGAGTGCGGATGCGATGAATCCGCAATGCAACTGCTCGGCTGCCGCGGGTCGAAGCATCCGAACGCAACAAGGCCCCCCTGGATGCGGAGGGCCTTGCTTTCAGTGGCAGCCGTCAATCGGCGTGCTTACTTTGGCGGAGCGGGTGTGAACACCTCGCGCTTGCGGCCCGGCTCCGGTTTCGGCTTGGGCTTGGGCGCCTTCTTGGCTTCTTTCTTGCCTTTATCTTTGCTTCCCATGCAAGAAAGCATGACACAACTCACGGCACCGGGAAAGGCAAAACCGCGCTCAGACGGTGCGTGAAATGAGTCCTTTCGTGCTCTACTTTTGATCTGCCTGCTTCTCCGGCGTAGCCACGGGCTTTGCCAGGTGGTCGTAGTTCAGAATCGCATTGAACACCAGGCCGTAAGTGCCGATGGTTTCGCCGCGATAGATCGGGTTGTTGCCGAAGAGCAGCACGTTGCCGGTTCCCAGGTGCGCATCCACCACCACGGCATGCTCGGCGATCGAGCTCGCCTTGTCGAGCAGACCGTCAAGAAGAAGGGACTTGCTGTCGGCGAAGCGCAGAATTACGTCAGGCCGCAAATTCTCCGGAATGACCAGCGGATTGTTGCGGGTCTGCTCTTCGTTGAGCTTGCGTGGCTGCCACGGCTGCTGCTTTTCGAGCGGCTCGGCTTCGGCGATCTTGCGGCCCTGAGGTTCATCGTTCTCTTCGAGCGTGCCCCGCCCGGTGGGCCGTTCCGCATAGGGGTCCATCAGGATCCGGCCACCGGTGCGTCCCATCGCGTTACTCACGTTGAATGCCATGCCGCCGGCACTCATCAGCGGCAGACTCTTGTCATAGCCGAAGGCGACGGGGTTTTCGCTATTGACGAAGACGCCGTCGAGTACGGTGCCCACAATACGTGCATCGCTGCGCGAGGCAACGCTGACCCCAGGGGCAAGCCCCGTATCGACGGCGAATTGCGCAGTGTCTTCGCAGGTAATGAGCAGCCCGCCCTGCTCGACGAACTTTCTGAGATGGGCGAGGCCGTCGTAGCCGAGACCGGGGCGCATGTCGGCGGTGGAATCGATGCGGCCCAGGTTGGGGGTCAAGTCGGATTTCTGCCACGGCAGCTCGTTATTCCACGAGGGGAGGCCGTTGATAATGTCGGTGGCCGAGACGCGGCTCACAGGTGCAAAGACGATGACGTCGTATTTCGATCGCAGATCGTCGTCCTTCGCTGCGGCTTGCGTGCTGATGTAGTCGAAGGGAATGCCCTCTGCATCGAAGGCATAGCGCCACCAGCCCTCGGTTTGCGTGGCAAGCCAGGTATGCATCATCGCGACGCGTGGGGCAGCAACGGCGTGCGCTGGCACCATCGGGGTAACGCTCAAATGCGTTCCATCGAGCGCCAGATCGCCGAGAGCGCTTTTGAGCTGGTCGTCTGCCACGCCGGAGATCAGCAGCGACCCCGCGGCAAAATGCTTGGCTGCGGCGTCGAAGGGCTTCTCGACGGATAGAATCCTCGCGCCTTTCAGCTTGTAGACAAGCGAGAGCAGCGAGACCTGGCCCGTGTTGGCTACTGCAACCAGTGAGCCTGTTCCATCCAGCTTTCCCGCCAGAGACGCAACATCGGCGAGCGGCGACATCGCCGCCTTAAGGATTCCCGCATCTGGCACACGCACGACTTTGACGTGAAATAGATCGGTGAACGACCAGCCTGTGTCGTCGTAGGGATGCTTTTGCGGATCGTCAGGAGCCCAGAACTGATGGTCAAGCAAGGCATCGGCGATGCGCGAGTAGGGCTGGTCCATTCGGATGACGACACTGCCCGCCGCAAATGTTTGCTCATGCGGCTTGTCGGCGCGCTTTTCGCCGGGAATCGTAGCTGTGGCGCTCGTCGTGAGTTGTTGTATTTCGACGTGCTGGCGCTTTAACACCTTCAGCAGTTCGACGGTGCGATTCGTCTGCGCTGCGTCGGGCGGAATGACATAGGCAGCCGGCCCTTCGAGAGAGGGCTTCTCCACGCTGCGCTTGCTTTTGGCGTAGTAGTTCTCGAGGAAATGATGCGTGTGCTGCGCGAAGTAAGAGATCGTTGTCAGCAGCGCCGTTTCCTCGTAGTTATTGTTGTCGCGCTGCGACCAGTTGACGATGGGCAGCGGCGGGTTCTGGCGGTACCAGGTGCGCGAGTATTCTTCGGGATCGAGAATCCGCTTCTCTGTGTCAGCACCGCCATTGCCGAAGGTCTCGTAGAGGCGGCTGATGCCGTTGTGCATCGCGGCCAGAAACATCAGGTACCCAGGACTCCAGGTGTCGAAGTCGCCATGGGTGAAGACGCCGGGCATGCCGAAGCTCTGCATCTGGGCAACATTGTTCCAGCCCAGCTCGGCCCACTCGTCGCCCAGCGTCGGGTCCACCCACGCGTTGTACGGGCCGTCGCCGACTGTGTTGTCGTAGAGAAAGGGCACAGACTCGTGCAGGTCGTGCAGCACCTGCGCGTGCCACTTCACGTAGGTGTCGAGCACGTTGCGCGTCAGGTCGAGGGTCATGCCCATCGCATCGCGATTGTTATCGTGCGCCACATAATGGCCCCAGTACATCAGCCGCGGATAGATCTCTTTGGGGTGTGCCCTGTGCCAGCGATAGAGGTCGACCATGCGATCGCGGCCATCCACTTCGACTACCGGCGTGATGAGCACGATCATGTGCGAGCGGATGTATTTGATGTACGGCGCATCGTCGACGGCGAGGCGATATGCCATCTCCATCAGAGCCGTGGGCGCGCCGGTCTCGGGCGAGTGGATGGTGCCGGTGATGTAGTAGACCGGCCACGATTTGTCGATCAGCGTGCGGGCCTTGGCGTCATCTGATCCGATTGTCCGCGGGTCGGCGAGCTGTGCCAGGCGCGCGTCATTCTCTTGCGCACCGGCAAGCAGAGCCGGATCGGCGATGGCTGCGGCGATCATTTCGCGGCCTTCTTCGGTGTGGCCAATGCTGAAGACCTTCACGCGTGGGCTCGCGGCCTCAAGCATGCGGAAGTATTTGTAGACATCCTCGGCGTAGGGCAGCATGTCCGGCGCACCTGAAACATCGCCGAGCACTTTCTCCGGCGTGGGGACGGTTTTCGATGCCGGCAGATAGTTGACCAGCGGCGAAATGAAGGATTTGTCGGTGGTGTACTTCTGGATCTGGTCGGTGTAGTGCTGGTCGATCGGCTGCTTAGGGTCTCGATCGTAGTTGGTGTTCAGTTCCTGCGCGTGCAGGGGGCAGATTGCGGAGCACCAGACAACAAAAGCGCAAAGCAAGGCGAGCCGGGAGGTTTTCATAGTCCTCGTTTCAAGTGGAGCAGCAGGATTCAGAGCAGGCGAGCAGTCGTCCAGTTGTGCGTGGCGGGCCCGCGATGAAAGCTTTTGACGGTCAGACGAGGCGGCGTGCGCCAAAAAAGCCGCAACCCCTTCTCTGTCAGTATGCACGAACGATACAGCGATCCGCGGACGTTTCAAAATCGGGGTGCCAGGTTGCTGCGATGGGCATGGCGGTAAGCGAGCCCTCATCCTTTGGATGGAGGCGTACCGGCTAGTAGAATGAGAAGAAGCGACCCTGGCCTCGGCTCAAACGTCTAAGAGTTGAAGCCACACGATCGCAACGGAGAGATACTCATGCCCTTGATGAAGACATCGAATCCAGCCCTTGGCAGCAAGACATTCCAGAACCTGCCCGGCGCCGGTTATGGCGGCGGCCTGATCGATGCCGCGAACCGCATGTCAGTGGGCGGAACCGTACACAAGACCGGCATTCTACTGGTTTGCTCCATGGCTACGGCAGCATGGGTCTGGCATCTCTTCATGCAGTCGCGGGACATGGCCGACGTCGGCCCCTGGCTTATGCTGGGCGCCTTTGGCGGCTTCATCATGGCGATGGTGACGGTGTTCAAGAAGGACTGGTCGCCGGTGACCGCGCCGCTCTATGCGCTGCTCGAAGGACTGGTGCTGGGCGGGCTTTCGTCGATCTTCGAGCTCCGCTATCCGGGTATCGCGTTTCAGGCGGTCGGCCTCACCTTCGGCACATTGTTTGTGCTGCTGATGGCGTACTCTTCAGGGCTGATCAAAGTTACCGATAAGCTGCGTCTTGGCATTGTGGCCGCCACCGGCGGCATCATGCTCTTTTACCTGGCCGAGATGATACTGGGCTTCTTCCACATACAGTTTCTGGCCATCAACGGGTCCGGCCCCATGGGGATCGTGTTCAGCTTGGTCGTCGTCGGTGTTGCCGCGCTCAATCTCGTACTCGATTTCGACTTTATCGAGCAGGGCGCGTCGTACGGCGCGCCTAAGTACATGGAGTGGTACGGGGCTTTCGGGATCATGGTCACCCTGGTGTGGCTGTACCTTGAGATCCTGCGTCTGCTCTCAAAGATGCGGAGCCGCAACTAGAGCCCGTCTGCCGACCCTCCGACGCGAAACAACGCCCCTTTCTCCTCGAAATCTAGCGGGGAGGGAAATGGGGCAGACTGTTTGCGGAGTGATCTGAGGTTGTTGCTTGCGGAATTCCGAGGGCTCACTTTGATCGCACGGTACGTGCTTTCGCTGACACTGAATGGTCAATTCAGGCCCTAATCGACAATTCTTTGTTTCGGTCCCACGGTAGCCGCAATTTTGTGGAATGGCATGCGCCACGAGCACGGACTCTTCGGCCTCAAGATCGGGTATTCTAAATCCCAAGAATCCTAAATCAAGGACCCCCGTGCCCAACGATCCTTCAGGTCAGCGTGTGTTGATCGTCGACGACGAGACGATTATTGCGAACACGCTGGCGCAAATTCTGAACGCCAGCGGATACAACGCGAAGGCCGTCTACAGCGGAGAACTTGCTGTGACTGAGGCTGCCGCATTTCTTCCGGACGTGCTCCTCACGGACGTCATCATGCGCGGCGTTTCAGGCGTTGACGTGGCCATGCAGATATCGAGCACCCTGCCCAATTGTCGCGTGATTCTCTTTTCAGGACAGGCCTCCACAGCCGATCTGCTGGAACGCGCGACCGCCGACGGATATCGCTTCGAAGTGATTGCCAAGCCGATTCACCCGAGAGAACTACTGAACATCCTGAGCTCCCCTGCCCCCTGAGTTCGGCGCCGGCTTCCAGAAGATTGCGCACGCAAAGATGCGGACCGCTGAAGGCGGTCCGCATTTTTGCTTTGGAACAGTGAAGCAATCAGCATCGATTCGGGATATTCAATGGCCAAAGTCAGTCTGAGTGATCGACGATTACTCGCCGTTCTCGGCTCCGTCACGAGTGACAAACACCTGCTGCGGTGCGTACACCTTGGCATCTTTGCCCTGGAGCTTGAGGCTGAAGCGCTGCAGTTGTGCTTTGCCTTTCAGTTCCGACGAGAAGCTGACTTTGTACTGATTCTGCAAGCGCCGGCGCAGGTCCTTAAAGAACGGATCAAACGAAACCGGGTTCCCGCTGCCTTGCCAGTAGCTATTTCCGCCCGTTGCCTGGGTCAGTTCCGAGAGCAGGTTCTGTCCGGCATTGTTTTCGTACTCGGTTCCGTCCAGATGTCCGCGATTGATCCAATAGAACGAGTAGACGACAAGGCCGGAGCGGAGGGAGTCGTTAATTGCAGCCTGCACGTAAGGGTCGTTCGGATCGAAATGCAGATTGTAGTAGTCGACGCCATCGGTGATCATGACCACTTCGCGCCGCGCGGTGGAGTCGCGTGAGGGCCAGTTTTTTGCCAGGTCCGACAGGCAGAAGTAAGGGCTGCTGCTGGTGCCAGGCGATCCGCCCGGAAGGTGCAAGCCGCGGAGCACCACCGCCGGATCCGAAGACAGAGGTCCGGTAAAGGCCGCCCGCCCGTTTGTCATGTAAGCGATGGCGATCTTGGCGTCCGCCGGCATCTCCTTCACAAAATTGCCGATGTCACCCAATTGGGTGCCCAGGGAAGAGCGGGCAGACCCGTCAATCAGGATCACGAGCTCAAGCGGGCTATCGGGACCCTTGGCCGATGCCATGTGGAGGTTGCTCGTGGGTTTGCCGTCGACTTTCACATCGATGTCCTGCGGGTGGATCGTCGCAGGCTGATCGCCCTTCGGCATCAGTGTGACAACTGCCTGACCGTGTCCGCTACCGGCATCGGCAAAGGCCGGGGCGGCAACGCTAAGCGCGGCCGCAGCTGCAAACGCAGCCAAACGTATTGCTTTCATTTCAACTCCTCAAGACCCGACAACCGGGAGAACCGAACGACCTGCGGCATCGGGCCACACTGTATGTTAGATGCCGGAGGCGGATTTCGGATGGGGGCAGTCCTGGAGAGCAAGCACTCGCCGGGAGTTGCAATTTCGCTGCCAATCCTCTATTCTCCATAGATGTGCCCAGTTGTGTGTCTGGGTACGTCACTAGCACCACGGCTTTTGGGTCCTGGCCGGACGGGCAAAGTTATTGGATGATGCCCGGGCTGGTCAACGGATTCCCGCTATGGCGGGCTGGCAAAAGCGGTGGGAGACGAGGGATGAATGGCAAAAGTTAGCAAGAATATTGCGAAGGCGCGCGCCGCTGTAGTCAAGCCGGCGTATCCGCTGCCTGAAGCTGTGAGCCTGCTCAAGCAGGTCAAGTACGCCAAGTTTGATGAGACTGTCGACCTGACCATGCGGTTGGGCGTCGATACGCGCCACGCCGACCAGATGGTGCGCGGAACCGTGGTTCTGCCGCACGGGTTGGGCAAGACCAAGACGGTTGCCGTCATCGCGACCGGCGATCGCCAGAAAGAAGCGACCGAAGCTGGCGCCGATTTCGTGGGCGGCGAAGAGATGGTCGAAAAGATCCAGAAAGAGAACTGGACCGACTTCGACGCATTGATCGCAACGCCGGACATGATGAAGGTGGTCGGCCGGCTGGGCAAGGTGCTCGGTCCCAAGGGGCTGATGCCAAACCCGAAGACGGGTACGGTCACGCAGGATGTGGCGGCGGCAGTGAAAGAAATCAAGGCCGGTAAGGTGGAGTTTCGCGCCGATAAGACCAGCCTGGTGCATGTGCCGGTGGGCAAGCTGAGCTTCGATCCGCAAAAGCTGATCGACAACGCGACCACGGTCATCTCCTCGATTGTGCGCGCGAAGCCTTCGGCGGCCAAGGGCAAGTACATCAAGAGCGTCACGCTGAGCTCGACGATGGGCCCCGGCGTTCCGCTGGATTCAGCTGTAGCCGATGCGGCAGGCAAGCACTAAGAAGCAGTGGACAGTGATCAGTGGTCAGTGACAGTTGATCCTGCCGCGCCGCTGACATTGTGCCAGAGATTTGGGAGTTTACTCCACGAAGATTGGGAAAACAGGAACAAGGATCAAGAGCGGCACTCGACTACTAAGCGCTGTCCACTGACCACTGTTCACTGTCGTAGCGGAGCGAAGACATGGCAATTTCAAGAGCGAAGAAGCCGGAGAAGGTTCAGCTGCTGGCCAAGGAGCTGGAGAGCTCGACGACGGCGATTATCGGCACCTTTGCCAAGCTGACCGTGGCGCAGGATTTTGCGCTGCGCAAGGTATCCGCGAGGCGGGCGGCAAGTACCGCGTGGTGAAGAACAAGCTGGCGGCAATTTCCGGCGAGGGCACCCAGGTTGAAGGCGCACTCAAGGGCCTGAAGGGCGTGAGCTGCGGTGGCCTTTACCTCGGGCGATCCGGTGGCGCTGGCCAAGGGCTTTGCGAAGTGGGTCGGCGAGAACGCGGAGTTTCAGTTCAAGCTGGGCATTGTGGACGGCAAGCTGCTTGACTGTCGAAGAGGTCAAGGCGCTGGCGACCATGCCGGGCAAGGAAGAGATCTTCGCCAAGCTGCTGTTCCTGATCAACGCACCGGCGCAGCGGCTGGCGACGGTCATCAACGCCACGGGTCGCGATCTGGCTGTGGTGCTCGGGCAGGGCGTCGAGAAGGAAAAGTTTGCCGCGGCCTAATGGCCGCAGGTTCGTAGCTTCTAGCTTGCAGTTGTGGCGCTCGCGGTCTGCGGACGAGAGCTGAGAGCTAGAGCTAAGAGCTGAAGCTGGTTTTAAGAGTTTTGGCGGTGAAGCAGGACGGGAAGTGCGCGGGTCTGGCGCATCGGAAACTTCCAGTTTGGATTTGCAGCCGGGTTATCAAATTTCAAACGGTAGTGAATTGGAGAAGAACAATGGCGGATCTCGCGCAGTTGGAAGAACAGATTGTTAGCCTGAGCCTGCTGGAAGCAGCAGCTCTGGTGAAGAAGCTGGAAGAGCGTCTTGGCGTTTCGGCGGCCGCGGCGGCCCCGGTGGCGGTTGCTGGCGGCGGCGGTGCGGCGGCAGCTCCTGCGGCTGAAGAGAAGACTGAGTTCCAGGTCATTCTCAAGGATGCCGGCGCCAACAAGATCAACACCATCAAGGCCGTTCGCGAAGTCACCTCGCTCGGCCTGAAGGAAGCCAAGGATCTGGTCGACGGCGCTCCCAAGGCGCTGAAGGAAAGCGCGACCAAGGACGAGGCTGAGGCGATCAAGAAGAAGTTCGAAGGCGTCGCCACCGTCGAAATCAAGTAGTTGGCATGGAACTTGCAAGACGGGCCGGGACGCGCTACGATAATCGTTGCGCGTCTTTCCGTCTTCATTTCGGCTTTTCTCGACGGATAGGGCGGGAAATGGTCGACGCGTCTTGAGGACGATTCAACAGGGCACGGTAGCATTCGGTCGGCTGAAGCGGTGCCAAGCGCTTCGGCGGAGGCAGATGCAGGGATTCAAGTGCTCTCGTGTCAATGGGATAGGCGGGTTCCCGTTGACGATGGCGAGTAGGCTGGCGGGCGAGCGGCAGAAGCGAGCTTTGGGATCGGCGAGTACAGGCAAAAGAATTCGGATGGGAGCACAGGCCACAAGCCGCGCTCGTGAGGAATTGCGTCCTTACGAGCCTTTTGTGTCTCCCGTCTTCGGCAGATAGGGCCTTTTGCGGGCAAAATCTACCAGAACGTGCAGGAATGTACCAAAGTGATCACCTGCATGCCTGCTTCCTTCGATTGTGCGCAGTCTAGCGCACGTACCTCCAGAGCGGCAATACTGCGCGCGTTTCGTCGACACTCATTCCGCAGAACCGCTTGGCGTGGGAATCACCCGGAAGGATCGGCGGTAGCACTTGCGCCGCGGAGAGCTTCCGGTGGATTGGCTTCGCAGGTGCGCCAGTCCAGACATTCGGATTTCTTACCGTAATCATGCCGGCGCCCCGAGACTCGGGCGCCGGCCCGGTGCCGCGCTCGAGGCGGCGCCGGCGTGATGAGCCTCAGGAGTGATGCATGCCCAACGAGAAGCGCGCGATTCGCAGCCGGCTCGATTTTTCCAAGATTCCAACCGCAACCCAGATTCCCAACCTGATTGAAGTGCAGCGCCGCTCCTACGAGCGCTTTCTGCAGATGGACAAGCTGCCCAACGAGCGCGACGACTCGGGCTTGCAGTCGGTGTTTGTCTCCGTTTTCCCGATCACCGATTTCCGCGGCATCTCGCAGCTGGACTTCGTCGATTTCTCCATCGGCAACTGGGAGTGCAAGTGCGGCCACCTGAAAGGGTCTGCATCACCTGCGTACCGCCTGCGTGCATTGCGGCGCCATGGTCATCACGGACCCGTTCCATCCCGGCGATGTGCTTTGCCAGAAGTGCGGCACCTACAACAAGAACACGCCCGACTTCTGCAACAAGTGCGGCGACCCTGTCGGCCTGCAGCTGAAGTACGACCAGCAGGAGTGCGAAGAGCGCGGCATGACCTTCTCTGCGCCGCTCAAGGTCACGGTTCGCCTCACCATCTACGACAAGGATCCGGAGACCGGCAACAAGACCATCCGCGACATTAAGGAGCAGGAAGTCTTCTTCGGCGACATTCCGCTGATGACGCCGAACGGCACCTTCATCGTGAACGGCACCGAGCGCGTCATCGTCTCGCAGTTGCACCGCTCGCCCGGCGTCTTCTTTGAGACGGCGAACAACCGCACCTACTTCCTGGGCAAGATCATTCCGTACCGCGGCTCGTGGGTTGAGTTCGAGTACGACCAGAAGAACACGCTCTACGTCCGCATCGACCGCAAGCGCAAGTTCCTGGGCACCATCTTCCTGCGCGCTCTCGGCCTGCGTTCGGACGAAGAGATTCTGAAGACCTTCTACACCGTCGATCGCATTCACATTGCCGATGGCAAGCTGCACTGGACGTGTGCAGCCGGAGGGCAGGCCGACGCACCTGCTCGGCGCCAAGCCGGCGCACGCCGTTCTGCATAAGGGCGAAGAGATTGCGCACTCCGGCCGCAAGATTACGGCGCACTCGCTCAAGGCGCTGCGCGCGGCCGGCATCGAGAAGATCGAAGTCGAGCCGGCCGAGCTCGATGGCGCAATGACCGCCGCCGATGTGGTCGATACCTCGCACCGGCGAAGTGATCGTCGAAGCCAACGTCGAGCTCACCGCCGATCGCCTGCACAAGGTGATCTCCAGCGGCGCCACCATCTTCGAGGTCTTCTTCCCCGAGCGCGACGACGTGGGCAACATCATCACCAACACGCTGCAAGCGCGACTCCGTGCACAAGCCGGAAGAGGCGCTGATCGAGATCTACCGCAAGCTGCGTCCGGGCGATCCGCCGACGCTCGACACCGCCACTGCGCTGTTCGAAGGCATGTTCTTCGATGCGCGCAAGTACGACTTCTCGCGCGTGGGCCGTCTGAAGTTCAACATCAAGCTCTACGAGAACCAGGATGCGACCCAGCTCGACCATCGCACCCTGACGCCCGAGGACTTCTACGCCACCATCCGCTACCTGCTCAAGCTGCGCAAGAACATCGGCATGGTGGACGACATCGATCACCTCGGCAACCGCCGCGTGCGCGCTGTCGGCGAGTTGATGGAGAACCAGTTCCGCATCGGCCTGGTCCGCATGGAGCGCGCCATCAAGGAAAAGATGAGCGTGTATCAGGAGCTGTCGACGGCGATGCCGCACGACCTGATCAACGCCAAGCCGGTCATGGCCGCCATCCGCGAGTTCTTCGGATCCTCGCAGCTGTCGCAGTTCATGGATCAGACCAATCCGCTGTCGGAGATCACGCACAAGCGCCGTCTCTCGGCTCTTGGGCCGGGCGGTCTGTCGCGTGAGCGCGCCGGCTTCGAAGTCCGCGACGTGCACCCGACGCACTACGGCCGCATCTGCCCGATTGAGACGCCGGAAGGTCCGAACATCGGCCTCATCAGCTCGCTGTCGTGCTTTGCGCGCATCAACGAGTACGGCTTCATCGAGTCGCCCTACCGCAAGGTGAAGGACTGCGCGCATCCTCGACTACGTTGAGATCGTCCAACGCCGGCGAAAGCGGCCTGCGCGTGGGCGACCACATCGAGAAGGAAGAGGCGCATCAAGCTGAATGCCTCAGCTGAAGAAGGCGGGCAAGCGGCAGATCGATCACATCCCGTTCAGCTTCTATCTGTCCGCATGGGAAGAGGACAAGCACACCATCGCGCAGGCCAACATCGAGTTCAACGAGGAAGGTCAGATCACCGAAGACCTGGTGAATGCGCGCCGTCAGGGCAACTTCGTGCTGGTGAACCGCGCCGAGGTCGACTACATCGACGTCTGCGCCGAAGCAGCTTGTTTCGGTGGCCGCGTCGCTGGTGCCGTTCCTCGAGCACGACGACGCCAACCGCGCGCTGATGGGCGCCAACATGCAGCGCCAGTCTGTGCCGCTGCTGGTGGCCGAAGCTCCGCTGGTGGGCACCGGCATGGAAGGCGTGACCGCGCGCGACTCCGGCGCCGTCATCCTGGCCAAGCGCAACGGCATCGTGGACTCGGTCGACTCCGAGCGCATCATCGTGCGCGTCGAAGGCGAGCATCATCCCACGCAGCTGTCGCGTGAGGTTGGTTCGGACATCTACAGCTGATCAAGTTCAAGCGCTCGAACCAGAACACCTGCATCAACCAGAAGCCGGTTGTTCGCGAAGGCGAGCGCGTGCTCAAGGGTCAGGTCATCGCCGACGGTCCTTGCACCGAGCAGGGCGAGCTGGCGCTCGGCCGCAACGTGCTGGTGGCCTTCATGCCGTGGCGCGGTTACAACTTCGAAGACGCGATCCTCATCAGCGAAAAGCTGGTGCGCGAGGACTACTACACCTCGGTCCACATCGAGGAATTCGAGATCGAAGCCCGCGACACGAAGCTCGGACCGGAAGAAATCACGCGCGACATTCCCAACGTCAGCGAGCATGCGCTGCGCGACCTGGACGAGAGCGGCGTCATCCGCATCGGCGCCCAGATCGGCCACGGCGACATCCTGGTCGGCAAGGTAACGCCGAAGGGCGAAACCCAGCTCACGCCGGAAGAGAAGCTGCTGCGCGCCATCTTCGGCGAAAAGGCCGGCGATGTTCGCGACGCTTCGCTCACCTGCCCTCCGGGAATTGAAGGCACGGTGGTCGACGTCCGCATCTTCTCCCGCAAGGGCCAGGAGAAGGACGAGCGCGCCAAGCAGATCGAAGGCGAGTACGTCGCCAAGCTCGAGAAGAACCTCGGCGACGAAATCCGCATTTTGACCGACGAGCGCCTGAAGCGTCTCGAAGCGATTCTCGGCGGCAAGGAAGTGCTGGCCGACCTGCACGACGAGCGGACCAACAAGCGCCTGCTGACCAAGGGCGCCATTCTCGATCGCGACACCATCGAGCGCATCTCGACCAAGAACCTCAAGCGCATCCGCTACAACGACAAGGATCCTCGCGTCAACGAGCAGATCGATGAGATCGAGGAGATGACCTCGCGGCAGATCGAAGTGCTGCGCAAGATCACCAACGAGAAGATCGCCAAGCTGCAGAAGGGCGACGAACTGCCTCCGGGCGTCATCAAGCTGGTCAAGGTCTACGTCGCCATGAAGCGCAAGCTGTCGGTCGGCGACAAGATGGCCGGCCGCCACGGCAACAAGGGCGTGATCGCGCGCATTCTTCCTGAGGAAGATATGCCGTATCTGCCCGACGGAACGCCGGTCGAGATCGTGCTCAATCCGCTCGGCGTGCCTTCTCGTATGAACGTCGGTCAGATTCTTGAAACGCACCTCGGCTGGGCCGCGCACGAGCTCGGCAAGAAGATTGCCGCGCTGCTCAAGGTCAACAACGACGCCAACTTCATCCGCGAAACTGATGAAGAAGGAGTTTGCCGGCACCGCAACGCTGCGCCAGTTGCTTGAACTCGACGACGAGATGCTGCTTGCGCGTCGCGGCCGGCATGAAGCGCGGCATCTGGTTCGGTACCGCGGTGTTCGACGGCGCCAAGGAAGAGCGAGATCAAGGCGCTGCTGGCTTCGGCTGGTCTGCCTTCCTCCGGCAAGACGGCGCTCTTCGACGGCATGACGGGCGATCAGTTCGAGCAGCCGGTCACGGTTGGCTACATCTACATGCTCAAGCTCTCGCACCTGGTCGACGACAAGATTCACGCTCGTTCGATCGGACCGTACTCGCTCATCACCCAGCAGCCGCTGGGCGGCAAGGCGCAGTTCGGCGGACAGCGCTTCGGCGAAATGGAAGTGTGGGCCCTCGAAGCATACGGCGCCGCGTACATCCTGCAGGAGCTGCTCACCGCCAAGTCCGACGACGTCTATGGCCGTACCAAGATCTACGAGGCCATCGTCAAGGGCGAGGCGGCGATCGAGCCGGGTGTGCCGGAGTCGTTCAACGTGCTGATTCGCGAATTGCAGTCGCTCTGCCTCGATGTGGAGCTGATCAAGCGCGCGGACCTGATCAAGAAAGTGCCCGTGCCGGAAGTCGCAGCAGTAGCGGACTAAATGCAGCCACTAGCTTCAGCTTTCAGCTCCTAGCTCGATCCTGCTGCTCTGAAGTTCGCAGGCTTGGTTAGGGCAAGAAAAAGCTAGGGGCTAGCGGCTAGAAGCTGCTAGTTGAGATTTTGGGGTCCTTCTTGAAAGCGGTAATCACCGCTTCCCGGGAAGGAAGGACCTGCTAAAGAATCCCGGGAGATACCGCGGCAGTGGCCGAAAGGCTCGCCAAGGAGGGTCGCCTTGTTCCGTTCGAACCCGTTTGAACTCACCAGCCCGATTACCGATTTCGACGCCATCCGCATCATGCTCGCTTCGCCCGAGAAGATCCGCAGCTGGTCGCATGGTGAGGTCACCAAGCCTGAAACCATCAACTACCGCACCTTCAAGCCGGAGCGCGACGGCCTGTTCTGCGCACGCATCTTCGGACCCGGTAACGGACTGGGAGTGCCTCTGCGGCAAGTACAAGCGCATGAAGCACCGCGGCGTCATCTGCGACAAGTGCGGCGTCGAAGTGACGGTGAGCAAAGTGCGCCGCGAGCGCATGGGCCACATTGAGCTCGCATCTCCGTGCTCGCATGTCTGGTTCTTCAAGGGCCTGCCGTCGCGCATCGGCCACCTGCTCGACATTTCGCTGCGCGACCTCGAAAGCATTCTCTACTTCGAGTCCTACGTTGTCGTCGATCCAGGCGACGCGCCCGTAAAAGAGCGCGAGATCATCAAGGACGAGAACCAACTATCCGCGAGCTCGATCAGCAGTACCGCCCCTCCGGCTTCAAGGCCATGATGGGCGCCGAAGCCATCAAGGAATTGCTCAAGCGCGTCAGCATCGACGAGCTCGGCGTCGAACTGCGCGAGCGCATGAAGACCGAGACCTCCGCGCAGAAGAAGATCAAGTACGCCAAGCGGCTCAAGGTCGTCGAGGCCTTCCGCAAGTCGAGCAACAAGCCGCAGTGGATGATTCTCGATGTGCTGCCGGTCATTCCTCCAGAGCTGCGCCCGCTGGTGCCGCTGGATGGCGGCCGCTTTGCGACTTCGGATCTGAACGATCTCTATCGCCGCGTCATCAACCGCAACAACCGGTTGAAGAAGCTGATGGATCTGCACGCGCCTGAAGTCATCGTGCGCAACGAAAAGCGCATGCTGCAGGAAGCCGTGGACGCGCTGTTCGACAACGGCCGCCGTGGCCGCGTGCTGCGTGGCGCCAACAATCGTCCGCTGAAGTCGCTCTCCGATACGCTCAAGGGCAAGCAGGGCCGCTTCCGCCAGAACCTGCTCGGCAAGCGCGTCGACTACTCCGGCCGTTCCGTCATCGTCGTCGGACCGGAGCTGAAGCTGCACCAGTGCGGTCTGCCGAAGAAGATGGCGCTCGAACTGTTCAAGCCGTTCATCTATCACCGCCTCGAGCAGACAGGCCACTGCACCACCATCAAGCAAGCCAAGGAAATGGTGGAGATGCAGGAGCCGGTGGTCTGGGACATCCTTGAAGAAGTCATCAAGGATCACCCGGTGCTGCTGAACCGCGCCCCAACGCTGCACCGCCTGGGCATTCAGGCATTCGAGCCGGTGCTGGTCGAAGGCAAGGCCATCAAGATTCACCCGCTGGTCTGCACCGCCTTCAACGCCGACTTCGACGGCGACCAGATGGCCGTGCACATTCCGCTGTCGCCTGAGGCGCAGATTGAAGCCAGCGTGCTGATGCTTGCTTCGCACAACATTCTGTCGCCCGCATCGGGTCAGCCAATCACCGTTCCGACGCAGGACATGGTGCTCGGGCTCTACTACCTGACCAAGGCCAAGAAGGGCGGCAGTCGGCGAAGGCCGCATGTTCTCCAACACCGAAGAAATCCTGATGGCCCTCGAAGCCAAGGAAGTCGAGACGCTGACCCCGATCCGTCTGCGCTACACGGGCAAAGTGCTCGACATGACCACGGCCTACGACGATCAGGATCTTACGCACACCGATCCCGTCGACTTCAACAAGGAGTACATCTCGACCACGGTTGGCCGCGTGATTCTGAACGACGCGCTGCCTGCCGGGCATGCCGTTCATCAACGGCCTGCTCAAGAAGAAGGGCATTGGTCAGCTGGTGAACTATTGCAACCAGAACCTCGGCCTTGAAGTGACGGTGCGCATGCTCGACCGCATCAAGCAGCTCGGCTTCAACTACGCCACCAAGTCCGGTCTGTCCGTCGGTCTTGACGACATGGTGATCCCGGCCAGCAAGTACACCACCGTCGACGCAGCCGACAAGAAGGTGATCGAAGTCCAGAAGCAGTACATGGACGGCGCCATCACCAACGGCGAGCGCTCCAACAAGGTCATCCAGATGTGGTCTGCTGTTACCGATCAGGTGGCCGACGAGATGTTCGGCAACATGAAGCGCGCGGACGACGAAGGCGCCATGAATCCGATTTACATCATGGCGGACTCCGGCGCTCGCGGATCGAAGCAGCAGATTCGTCAGCTGTCGGGTATGCGCGGATTGATGGCCAAGCCTTCGGGCGAAGTCATTGAGACGCCGATCACCGCGAACTTCCGCGAAGGCCTCACGGTGCTCGAATACTTCATCTCGACGCACGGCGCACGTAAGGGCCTGGCCGATACGGCGCTCAAGACGGCCGACTCTGGTTACCTGACCCGCCGCCTGGTTGACGTGGCGCAGGATGTCATCGTAACGGAGTTCGATTGCGGAACCTCGGAGGGCATCTACGTGGGCTCGATCGTCGAGTCCGGCGAGATTATCGAGCCGTTGCGCGATCGCATCATCGGCCGTGTTTCTCTCGAGCGCATCAAGGACTACGACGGCAACGTGGTGGTCGAGGTCAATCAGCAGATCGACGAAGATATCGCTTCCGCCATTCAGGGTGCGGGTGTCGAGCGCGTCAAGATCCGCTCGGTGCTTACCTGCGAATCGCGTCGCGGCGTCTGCGCCCTCTGCTACGGACGCAACCTGGGTTCGGGCCGCATGGTCGAGCTCGGCGAAACCTGCGGTGTCATCGCGGCGCAGTCCATCGGCGAGCCGGGCACGCAGCTCACGATGCGTACCTTCCACGTGGGTGGTACCGCAAGCCGCGTGGCCGACAAGTCGCGCCTCGATGCCAAGAACAACGGCTTTGTGCGCTTCATCAATCTCAGCACCGTCGAAAGCAAAGACGGCACGCTGGTCGCGATGAACCGCTCGGGCTCAGTCGCCATCGTGGACGATCGCGGTCGCGAGAAAGAACGCTACCAGGTGGTCTACGGCGCGCGTCTTCGCGTCAAGGATGGCGCCGGTGTGAAGCTCGGCGATCTGCTTGCTGAGTGGGATCCTTACACCTACTCCATCCTCACCGAAATCGGCGGCACCGTGCAGTTCAAGGACCTGCAGGAAGGCATCACGCTCAACGAAGAAGTCGATGAAGTCACCGGCCTCTCGCGTTGGGTTGTAGCCGATGCTCCGGATGAAAAACGTCAGCCCACGTTTGTCGTCAAGAACGCCAAGGCCAGCAAGCGCTACCTGCTGCCGCGCGGCGCTCACTTGATGATTCAGGACGGCGACGAGGTAGGTCCGGGTGATGTGCTCGCCAAGATTCCGAAGGAGTCGACGCGTACGAAGGACATCACCGGCGGTCTGCCGCGTGTGGTCGAGCTGTTTGAAGCCCGCAAGCCGCGCGAAACGGCCATCATCTCGGAAATCGACGGTGTGGTTCGCTTCGGCGAAGTGGCGAAGGGACAGCGCAAGATCTACGTCACGGCCGACAGTGGGGATGAGAAGGAATACTCCGTACCGCGCGGTATCCACGTCAACGTGCAGGAAGGCGAGCGTCTGCGTGCCGGCGATCCTCTGATGGATGGACCGCTGAACCCGCACGACATTCTTGCCGTACTGGGCGAGAAGGAACTGCAGTCCTACCTGGTAAACGAAATCCAGGAAGTCTACCGTCTCCAGGGCGTGGCCATCTCGGATAAGCACATCGAAGTGATTGTCCGTCAGATGCTGCGTTGGGTCCGGATCGACGAAGTGGGCGATACAAACTTCCTGCTCGAGCAGCAGGTCGATCGCTTCCGCTTCAACGAAGAGAACGAGCGCGTGCTCAGGAATGGAGGCCGTCCGGCAATCGGGCGTCCGCTGCTGCTCGGCATCACCAAGGCGTCGCTCTCGACCGACAGCTTCATCTCTGCGGCGAGCTTCCAGGAGACCACGCGTGTGCTGACCGAAGCCAGCATCAACGGCGCGATCGACAGCCTGCGCGGCCTCAAGGAGAACGTCATCGTCGGACGGCTCATTCCGGCCGGCACGGGCCTCGAGTACTACCGCAACGTCCAGCTCTCTCCGGAACTGGAAGAAGCGGCAGCCCGAGTCCAGCAGGAGGTTTCGGCGGAGATCGAAGCGGCAGAGCGCGAACTGGAGCTTATGCGCCAGGAAGGCGAAGCCGAAGAGATGGCTGCCGAGTAAGCACCTTCAGTGCGGCTGGCGGCCTTCGGCCGGCGGCGCACTGGCATGGGGTTCAACCTGGATCCTTGCAATCAGCTCAAAAGGCCCGGCATCATCATGCCGGGCCTTCTTTTGCTTTTCAGCTGCTCGCTACCGGCGGTGCATGCTTTGCCCGGATTCCTTCTTGATTTTCTTTTCGACATACATGGCTGCATCGGCGGCGCTCAGCAGGCTGTCTTTGGTCGAACCGTCTTCGGGGTAGATTGCCGCGCCGATACTGACCGAGCCGCGCAGCTTGTAGCCATCCACATCGAGGGGTTCTTCAAAGCCGCGCTGCAACCGCGATGCAACTTCCTCAACGTCCTTGGGACCATGAATGTTGGGCAGAAGCACGGCAAATTCGTCGCCGCCAAGCCGGGCCAGCATGTCAGAGGGGCGAAGCTGCCGCTTCATGCGCAGCGCTGTCTGTTGCAGAAACTGATCGCCCGCGCGGTGACCGTACTGATCGTTCACCAGCTTGAAGTCGTCGAGATCGATGTAAATCAATCCAAATTGAGACGAAGCTTGCCGAGCCGAATCAATCAACGAGTCGACGCGGCGCTCAAAGGAGAAGCGATTGAAGACATCGGTGAGCAGGTCGAATTCGGAGCGATGGACAAGGTCCGAGTATAAGCCTCGGGTTTCAATGGCGAGAGTCGCAAGCCACGCGCCCATCGCCATCGCTTCCTGCGCGTGCACCGAGCAGGGAGCCTCGGGAGCGAGAGCCGCCAAAAGGTGTCCATGCAACGGACCGGAGCGCGACGGGATTTCCTGGCGGATGACGTGCAGGCCCGCGGTTTCAGCCGCCACGTTTCCAAACCGGATTCCGTCGCCGATCTCGCACCAGCAGGGTGCGCCATCGAGCCGGAAGGCTGCGAACTCCGCGATCTGCTGCAGGATTTCTTCCAGTGGCACTGTGCCGTTGATGTCTTCCAGAATGCGGCTCCGTTTGCGCTCCAGGACTGCTTCGGCCTCTTTGCGCGCCGCAAGTTCCGTGGTCTGCTCTTGCACTTTGCGCCGCAGCAGCAGGACCCATGCACTGCCTGCGGCAACCAGAATCAGCAGGCAGCCCACGATCAAGATCAGGTTTTGGACGTTCAGCAATGATGGGCGTGCCACAATCACCACATCGGCGGAAGAACGCAAAAGAACAGTGAAGGCCATGGGCCCGTTGAAGGGGTTGGCATCGTCGTGCAACACAACGCCTGTCACCCGTACCTTGCTGCCTTCCGGGATGATCTTCATCGGAGGAGGAGGCTTGACCGCGACCGCGTCCGTTTGGATCGGGAACCGCACGTTAGCCGAGAACAGGTGTCCATCGGCATTAATGACGTACACGTCGCGCGAATGCTCACGAACCTGCGTCACCACTTTCCCTTCGATCGAAACGAGGTCGAAAGCGTGCCGGCCCGAGGCGAGCTGGTCCCAGTTGACGAGGACCGGAGTCACAGCAGCCTCTCCGCCTCCGGTTGTCCTGAAATCGCCCCACTTTAGGACCAGGAAGCTATCGTCGACCGATGGCTCACCGATGGCCTCAGCACGGTCGCCCACATTCAGAGGCTCCAGACTTCTGGTCATCACGCGGATGCTGCGGTCGCCTTCCTGAAGGACCGCCATCTGGCCCGGCTGAAAATACGTGATGATGCCGGCCACATGAACAGGCGGCGTATGGTCGTCGACGTTGTAGCCGTTCAGCACCTCGTCCATCGGAGTGAGCGGAATGGACCATGGATCGACTGGTGCTTTATGCAGAATGCGCAAATCGCTGAAGGACATTACATGAAGAAGCAGGCCGGTCTGCTGCATCTTGCCATCGAAGGTGCCCGCCACCGCGCCGGTGATCGAGACTTCGCTGCCGATCAGGTCGCTCAGCCGTGCGAGGGTACCGCGGTCAATCGTGACCCCCAGCGATCCCTTGTGCATCACGATCTGAAGCCGCGTGGTGCGATGCCCCGAACTCAACGCCGGAACTGCGGAGATCACGGTGCCCCGAATCGTCACGTAGCGACAGTCCGTTTTCGCCTGGATCATTTCAGAGAATTCAGCATTCACCGGCTTTGGGAGCGAGCCGTGATGAAGAAAGGTGACGCTTTGTGCCACCACCATCGGGTGAAAGCTGTCCCGCGTGAACCCGCGGACAAGAATCCTGTCTCCCGGCTCAAGATCTTGCTTCATGTCCACCTGGACATAAATGGCGCTGTCGCCGTCCTGCACGAACAGTGTCTTTTCGTAGTTGCGGATGTAGGTGACGGTCGCCTCAAAGGCAACTGGAACCGCTTCGCTTGCTTCGGCATTGGTGAGGCGATGGATGGCGCTAAGAGTGGTGAGAGGTGCAGGCGCGGACCAGGCCCGCACTCCATCCATCCCGGAGATTGAGAGCAAGGCCGAGAGGGCCCACGCAGCCACCGACAGGCGCGCGCGCATCGACCCGCATTCTGGCCCAAACTTCATACGAAATTATCGGCATCGGATGCGCAGAAGATCAATCATTTCAGAGGGTGAGGCAAAACTAAAGGGTCATGCTTTGACCGAATTGGGTCAGCACGGCGCTAGAGCTCGAATCGACGCTTTGCACCGGCGATCTAGCCGCTGCGGCGGGTCGACATTCTGCCTGCCCGGCGGCTGTTTTTAGCCGAATACATTGCCGCGTCCGCAGCGCTGAGCAGGCTGTCGGAGGTGGTCCCGTCCACCGGGTAAATAGCCATGCCCACGCTGGCTGCTCCGCGCAACACGTAACCCTCCAGGGCAAAGGGTGCATCGAAGCAGCGTTCCAGCCGCTGCGCGATCTCTTCTACGTCGATCCGTCCGCGCACCACCGTCACCAGCGCTGCAAATTCGTCTCCGCCGAGACGGCCCAGCACATCGCCGGTGCGCAATTGCCGCTTCATGCGCAGCGAAACTTCCTGCAGATAAAGATCGCCGATGTGGTGCCCGTACATGTCGTTCACCAGCTTGAAATCGTCCAGGTCGACGTAAATGAGGCCAAAGTTAGAACCTGTCTCCTTTGCCTTTTCGATCATTTCGAGCAAATGGTGATCCAGTGAAAAGCGATTGTACATATCTGTCAGCAAGTCATACTCCGAGCGGTGGACGAGATCGCTGTACAGCTTGCGCGTCTCAATCGAAAGCGTCGCCAGCCGTACCCCGGCCGTGAGAGCCTCTTGCTCCTCTTCTTCGTTTGCTTCCATTGACGCCAAAGCGGCGTAAAGCGTCCCCAATACCAGGTCCGTGCGTGAGTGGATCTCGCGGCTGATGATGCGCATCCCCGCCTTTTTCGCGGGTGGCTGGCCAAGCAGAGGGCCTTCTGTGACCTGGCACCAGCATGGCGCACCGTTGAGCATGTGCGAAACCATCTCGGTGATGTGCTCGACGATGTCGCCCAGGGGGCGCGAGCTGTTGATGTCTTCAAGCACTCGGCTGCGGCGCTGTTCCAGTTGCGCGATGCGCCGTTGCTGCTCGGCGTCGGCCTCGCTCTGAGCCGTGATGGCGGTGGTCTGCTGGCGCACTCTCCTGCGCAGCAGCCATACCCAGATACTCACCGCGAGTACCACAATAAACAGCAGGCCCACAATCTTCGCCAGGTTGCTGGTGGTGAACCAGGGCGCACCGGCTACAACTGAGATGTCATCGGGTGAGCGCAGCAGGATGTCGAATGGCACGCGCGCCTCAAGCGGGCTGCTGGCATTCGTGAAGCAGACGCCGGTGATGCGCACTCTCGATCCCAGCGCAATGTGCTTCATGGGCGCGGGCGCTTCAGGATCGCTCCCATCGGAGGCAGGATGTTTGTAGATCGCGGAGAAGAGGTCGCCATTGGAGGCCAGTACGTACTCGTCCTGCGCTCCCCCACGGACCTCGGCGACCACCTCGCCTTCAATTGTTACCAAGTCGAACAGGTCCCGGCTGGTTGCGAGCTGCTCCCACGTCACTGGCTTCGGTGCGATAGGAGCGGCCGTGCCACTATCCTGAATCTCGGCATTCTCCAGCACCAGCAGGCCTTCGTGCAGATCGGGAAAGCCGGTTGCGTCGGCTGCATTTCCAACATGCAGTGGCACCACCGACGACGTAATCAGCCACAGGCTCTTGTCGCCCTCTTGCAGCACCGCCGCCGAACCAGGCCGGAAATAAGTGACGGTTCCATGGATCCGCACCCGCTTGCTGGCGTTGGTGACGTGATAGCTCGCCAGGATCTGATCCATCGGCGTAATGGGTAGATCCCACGGGCTGGCGATCGCACGACGCATGACCTTCACGTCGTCCATCGACCGTACATGGAGAATGATTCCTGTCTGTTGCATTTTGGCGTCGAAACGACCTGACACCACGCCTGTCACCAGAACATCCGCATCCAGCAGGGAGCTAAGGATCTCCTGGTTGTCGACATCGACAGCGGCCTCTATCTCTCCGCCATCCATGTGAAGCTGCAGCAGCGTGCTGCGCACATTCCGGTTCACAACCGCGGCGGCGTCGCGCACGCTCGCTGAAACCGTAACCAGGCGCGCATCCAAATCGCCTCGGATCAGTTGATCGAAGGTGGCCGTCGCGGGCGGCGGCAGGGTTCCGTGCTGCTGCAGGGTTACGCTTTTGGCTACAACAAGCGGGCGAAAGCCGGCTTTGGTGGTTCCCTTGATCTCGACGCGATCGCCAGGTTCAAAAATGGCTTCTGCCGTCCAGTTGACTGTCAGTCCGGTGTCGCCATCCTGCACGTACAGGGTTTGTATATCGCTGCGTTCGTAGGTAACGGTGGCTTCGAAGTCGACAGCGAGACCCTGGTTTGCCTGGGCGCTGGATAGGGCGCGAATCGCGCGGGCAGAACTAAGCGGTTGCGCGCTCGCACTCGAGACGCACACCACCGCAAAAGCTGCCGCGGCGACCATTTTTCCCATGAAGAAAGCACCAGCGGCTGTCCCTCGCAGCCTGGCACCCTCAGCGTCCATCATGCGTCGATCCTTCCCCATGTGCCTCGCGCTGGGCCCCGTGCAAGGCAGGGTCAACTGCTTCCTAGAATGGGCTGAATTCCTTTAGATTGTTACATCTTCATCTTACTCTGAAAGAAAAATGATCTAATAGCCCTTTTAGGGCATGACGGTTTTGTATGCCCGCGGTAACCTTTTGCTTCTGAAGTTAGATGCCCTTCGATTGCGCCTGCGGCAGGGCGGCGTGGACTGGTTTTCGATTCCAGGCGCAGAGTGATCGATGATATGACAAATCATCCCGCAGAATCCGCGCATGTTACCCCCGCCTCATTGCCTAGCGGTACGCAAGCGCAGCCCCCGCGCCGCATCCGGGTACTAGGAGTACCTCTGGACCTGGGGGCCAGCCGCCGCGGCGTCGACATGGGCCCATCCGCCATGCGTGTCGCCGGGCTCGAAGCAAGGCTTGAGGCCCTGGGGCACCAGGTCGTCGACGGCGGCAATATCCGCGTCGAGATTGCCGAGACGCAGGCCTTTGGCGATGTGCACGCCCGCTATCTCAAGCAGATTGCCGACACTTGCACCCGCACCGCGGAAGCCGTTGTGAAGTCACTTGAAGAAGGCAGTACGCCGCTCGTGCTCGGCGGAGACCACTCGCTCGCCGCAGGATCGGTCTCCGGTGTCGCGGAGTTCTACCGGCGGCAAAACCAGAAGATCGGCGTTCTCTGGATCGACGCGCATACCGACATCAACACGCCGGACACATCGCCTTCCGGCAACGTGCACGGCATGCCGCTCGCATCGCTGCTCGGTCTCGGCCCTGAAAAGCTCAGCAACATCTTCGGGTATGCGCCCAAGATCGCGCCGGAAAATACCGTGCTCATCGGAATCCGCGATGTGGATGCGGCGGAACGGGAGAACATCCGCCGGGCCGGCGTCACCGAGGTCTACACTATGCGCGATATCGACGAGCGCGGCATGCGGGCCGTGATGGAAGAGGCACTGCGCGCGGCAGGCCGCGGAACCATCGGCTATCACGTCTCGCTCGACATGGATTGGATCGACCCCGAAGACGCGCCCGGTGTCGGCACTCCGGTGCGCGGCGGCGCAACCTATCGCGAAGCGCACCTGGCCATGGAGATCCTCGCCGACCACGGCCGCATGGTCAGCTTCGAAATCGTCGAAGTGAACCCCGTGATTGACGAGCACAATCGCACCGCTGACCTCGCGGTGGAGCTAGCCTGCTCGGCGTTTGGCAAGAAGATACTCTAGCCCCCTCGCGGGTGATAGGGGCTCTACACTGAACTCAAGAGCTTCTTCTCTTCTCGGGTGATTGCAGCGTAATGGCAAAAAAACTTCGTGTCGGCATTCTGTTTGGCGGGCGCAGCGGCGAGCATGAAGTCTCGCTGCTCTCCGCCGCTTCAATTCTGAAAGCGATTGATCGCAAAAAATTTGACGTGGTGCCCATCGGCATTACCAAAGAGGGCCGCTGGCTTGGCGCCGGCGACGCGCAGCATCTGCTCGAAGGCCACGCGGCGGGTCGGCCTCTGCGCGCGGGCGATCCTGAAACAACGCCGGGAGCGAAGCTGTTGCAAGAGGGCATGCCTACGCTGCTGGCGCCCATGCCCGGCCCGCAGAGTCCCGGAGGCAAGGCAATCGACGTCGTGTTCCCGGTACTGCACGGCACCTTCGGCGAAGACGGCACCATCCAGGGATTGTTCGAGCTCGCGGGCATCGCGTACGTCGGCTCGGGCGTGCTGGGCTCTTCCGCTGGCATGGACAAAGACGCGATGAAGCGCCTGTTCGCGCAGGCGAAGCTGCCTATCGTGAAGCACGTCACGCTGCTGCGCGCGGAGTGGGAGAAGTCGCCACGCAAGGCCATCGCGCAGATTGAAAAGACGCTGACCTATCCGGTCTTCGTAAAGCCGGCCAATCTCGGATCGTCGGTCGGCATCAGCAAGGCGCATGACCGCAAGGAACTCGGCCCGGCCCTCAGTCTCGCGGCCAAATACGATCGCAAGCTGGTGATCGAGCAGGGCGTCGGTGGCAAAAAGTCGAAGGCGCGCGAGCTTGAAGTCGCCGTGCTCGGCAACGACGATCCAAAGGCCAGTGTCGTCGGCGAAATCATCCCCGGCAAGGAGTTCTACGATTACGAAGCCAAGTATCTGTCCGATGGATCGGTTCCAATCATCCCGGCCAAGCTCACGTCGGCGGAGTCGAAACAGATTCGCACCATGGCCGTCGAAGCCTTTCGCGCCTGCGATCTCGCTGGTCTGGCACGCGTGGATTTTCTGATGGAGCCCGACGGCAAGCGCCGCATCTATTTGAACGAGGTCAATACGCTGCCCGGGTTCACGCAAATCAGCATGTACCCCAAGCTGTGGGAGGCCACCGGCATCGGCTACACCGACCTGATCACGCGACTGATTGAGTTGGCGCTTGAACGCCACGAAGAGAAAAGCCGCACCATTTATAGCAAGGAGTAGGACCGAGATCAGGACCCAGAGAACGGGCGACGGGGAACCCTAAGCCGGCTCGCGGTGTCTAACCTCACAGGGCACGGCGGGCTTTACGTATTCGAGGTTTTCGCCTTGGCCCGGCTCGGCAGCTGCCCGTTGTGGCTGCCCACTGTACACTGCCACTCAGGAAGGAATGCGATGACTCTGCTCGATGCGCCCGTCTTCGACGCTGCCCGCGCCCGCCGCAATCAAACCATTCTGTACAGCGCCCTCGGTCTCCTGGTGGTGCTGTTTATCGGTAGCTGGCTCGTGTCGGGTATGCCGGTGGACTGGCCGTGGAACTGGGCTACGCATTTTCGTGGCAGGATGGCAGCCAATCACTTCCTCGATGCCGTCGAGCAGAACGACCTGGCGAAAGCCTACGGAGAGTGGACTCACGATCCCGACTGGCAGAAGCACCCCGCCGAGCACAGTGCCTACCCCTTCAGCCGGTTTGAGCAGGATTGGAGCCCGACGAGTTCAGCCAACGACTATGGCGCGATTAAGAGCCACAAGATTGTCGCCGCGCGTATTTCGGGCAACGTGCTGATTTTGGGTATCACCATCAACGGGCTCAAGAGCAAGGCGCTCTTTCTCAACTACGACCCCAAGATGCACACGCTGGGATTTTCTCCAGTCGAGCTCTACCTCGGTCCGTAGCAATTGCTTCCTGGCGTGGATTCAGTCCCGTACTGATTCAGTTGTTGCCCTGCATTTCACCTAGCGCTTTCTCTAAGCTGGCGGGGTCCTCGACATTGAGCGCTTTCTGCGCAGGATCGATCTGGCGCATCAATCCGCTCAGCACTTTTCCGGGACCCACCTCAACAAACGCCGTTGCACCGGCGGCCACCAGCGCCTGCACGCAATCCACCCAGCGCACGGTGCCGGTCACCTGGCGAATCAGCGCGTCCCGCGCGGCTTCGGCGGTCGTCACCATGCCGCCGGTCACATTCGCCGCCACCGGAATGCGCGGCGTGGCGAGCGTCAAAGCCGCCAGAACGCGGGCCACTTCTTCCTGTGCCGGCTGCATCAAGGCACAGTGAAACGGCGCGCTCACCGGCAACATCACCGCCCTGCGCGCTCCCTTAGCCTTCGCAATCGCCGAGGCGCGTTCCACTGCAGCAAGAGCTCCCGAGATAACGGTCTGCCCCGGCGAGTTCAGATTCGCAGCCGCCACAACCAGGCCGGTTTCCTGTGCGGCTTCCGCACACGCCTCGGCCACCTGCGCCGCGTCCAGCGAGAGCACGGCCGCCATCGCTCCCTGACCCGCGGGAACCGCCTGCTGCATGGCGCGGCCGCGTGCCTTCACCGCCCGAACCGCATCGGCAAACCGGAGCGTGCCCGCTGCAACATGGGCCGACCACTCGCCCAGCGAGTGCCCCGCGGCCAGCGACGGCTCGATCCCGTGCTCGCCCAGCACGCGATAAGCCGCCACGCTCACGGTAAGAATCGCCGGCTGCGTGTTCTCGGTTAGTTTCAGTTGTTCGTCAGGACCCTCGAAGCACAGCTTTGAAAGCGAGAAGCCGCAGGCCTCATCGGCCTCTTCAAACGTTCGCGCAGCAACCGAAAAGCGCTCTGCAAGCTCACGGCCCATACCCACGGCCTGCGACCCCTGTCCGGGAAAAAGAAAGGCAAGTTTTGTCGTCATTCCAGAGAGGATTGTATCGCGCCGCGCGGTGCCCCCGGAGCTTCCGATGCGGGGGATGAATCGGCTACCGGTGAGCCGGCTTTGGGTTTACTGGATAAGGCTGCCGCTGCGGCGAAGACTCGATCGGTGTGCGCTCACGATCGTCACACGGCGAAGTGCGGGGTCGAGCTTTCCGCGCGAACCAGAGCGGTCGCCCGGAGCCGTTGTTGCAGGGGGCGTGGGCAGCGTGGGCGATGTTTCATCGGAACGGACGTTGCTGAGCTCTTCGCCGGCGTTCGTGCTTCGATCTTGATTAAGCAACGGCAAGTCCGTCTCCTGACTCCTGCGCAATCGCCCTTGGGAACGTGGTTGTGATGCTGGCTCTCAGGCAGCTCTCGGCCTCTTCCGGAGGCAGGGGCCGCGCAAACAGGTAGCCTTGAAATCCCTGACATCCTGCCTGTTGCAGAATTTGCTGCTGCTCCACCGTCTCTACGCCTTCGGCCACCACGTTCAGGCCGAGGTGCTTGGCCATCGCGATCACGGCTTCCACGATGGGGCGCGTGCCGCCCACTTCTGTCAGGCGTTCCACAAACGAGCGGTCGATCTTGATGATGTCCACCGGAATGCGGTGAATGTAGCTGAGCGAGGAATAGCCAGTGCCGAAATCGTCCATGGCGATATGCACGCCGCACTGGCGCAGAAGATTCATCTGGCTCACCACGGACGCGTAGTCTTCCATCACGACCGACTCTGTGAGTTCGAGGATAAGGTTCTCCGGATCCAGATCGCACTCCGAGAAGGTGCGCGCCACGGAGTCTGCAAAGTCGTCGCGCGCAAATTGCAGAGCGGAAATATTCACGGCCATGCGCACATGCGGAAGACCGTTGTTCTGCCACTCTTTCAGTTGCCGGCACGCTTCACGCAGTACCCAGCTGCCGATCGGACCAATCAGGCGCGTATCCTCCGCAACCGGAATGAAACGAGCCGGGGAGATCTCCCCAAGGCGCGGATGGCGGAAGCGCAGCAGCGCCTCGAAGCCGGTAAGCGCACCGTCCGCCGTATAGAGTGGCTGGTACACGAGGCGGAGGTAGTTCCGTTCCAGCGCTACGTTCAGCGCCTCTTCAATCTCCATCACCTCGTTCGCCTCCACGCTCATGGCCGGCGAAAAGACACAATATCTTTCGCCGGTTGATTTGGCGCGGGACATCGCGAAATCGGCATTCCTCTCGAGGATGTCGGCGGTCGCTCCGTCCTGCGGGTAGCTGCAGATGCCGATACTCGAGGAAACGGTAATCCGCGTAGAGCCGACGTAGATGGGTTTGGAGATGGCCGTGCCGAGGCGGCGCGCGATCTCGACACTGTCAATCGAGTCTGCGGTTCCGGGAATCACGACTAGAAATTCGTCTTCGCCCACGCGCGCTGCGGTACCCGTGTTCAGCGGGTTCCTGCGAATGCGTTCGGCGATTGTTTGCAGAACATGGTCGCCTGCTTCGTGTCCAAACTGATCGTTCACCCGCTTGAAGCGGTTGATATCCACCCACAACACGGCCACTGACCCATTGTGGTTGGCCGCTGCGGTAATCGCCGCGTCGATCGCTTCGACGCCTGCCCGCCGATTCGGGAGCCCGGTCAGCACATCCAGATAGGCGTTGTGAATCAACTCGGAGCGCAAGCGGCGGTGCTCGAGGATTAGGGAAGCCAACTTCGACGCCCCCTCTGACATTTCCAGTTCATACGCGGAGGGCTTGGAGTGAGAACGCGAGTACACGCTCAGCGTGCCGGCCAGCCGGCTCAATCCGTGGGCCGCGAAAGGAATAGACCATGCGGAGAAAATACCGGCCTCGACAAGCGCCTTGCACCAGGGCAGCTGAATTTCATCCAGATGCTCGACGATATGGGTTTCGCCCGATGCACTCGCCTGGCACTCCGGGCTGTCGGCATATTCCGTGCCTACGGCTTTGAGATACGCTTTCAGGGCGTCGGGAACCGCGGAAAACGCTGCCGGTTGCAGTAGCTTGCCGCGGCGGTCCATCAGGTGCACAGCGCATTGCCAGCCCTGGTTGCGGGAGGCGATCGCCTCAGTCAACAGCTGCAGAATTTCTTCCGTGCTCAGGTCGTTTGGTTCAGCAAGAAGCTCCAGAATGCGCCGTTGCCCGCGATGCAGATTCTCCCCGAGCCGTCGCTCTTCCACTTCCTTGCGCAATTCAATCGACCGCTCTTCAACGGATCTCTCGAGTGCGGTCTTGGCCGATTCTTCGCGCCGCGCCTTGTTCCGCAGGCGGAAGCCAAAACCCACAAGCGCCGCGCAGACCAGCAGCGAAATCCCTTGAACAAACAGCATCCAGTTGTGAATCGTCTGCACGGGAATTTCAGGTGGGAGAAGGCGATTTACTTGCGCGGAAGGGTGGCCGGCTGCAACCGCGGACGGCTGCATGAAGCGATCTGTCTCCCAGGAGCCCACCAGGCTCAGCCCCACGAGGGCGACCATGGAGAGCAACAAGAGTGTGAACATCCTGGATGTTGCCTTCACGCCCAAGCCTCGCAGACCAACGGAAAGAAGTCGTACAGCCCTTTTAGTGTGCGAGTTACTACAAGTTCATTCAATGCGTCTTTTGGGGTGGATATCCCGTTACCGAAGTGTGAGTTGAGGCTTTTCCAGCATTCCGCGCGGTGTGGGCTTCAGAGGTGGAGCCCCGACAGCGCACGGAAAGAAAAGGAGTTACTTCACTGGCGTGGCAGATCCGGCGTCTGGTTCTCGTTTCCGCGTTCTGGCTGGCCGAAGTGGTTGAATGGGATTACCGGCAATCTAATTCCATTTGCTCTTGTCGTCGCTATCTTCGCCAATTTGCCGACCCTGCCCGTCGAAGCGCACGGTGCGTCCCTGCGACCGCATGTAGACCTCGAACTTGCGCGCTGCGCGACGGCGCTTCCAGCGATAGTAGCCGTTGCGCAGCCCATACCACCGTTCGCTCAGCAGGTACGAGAACCCGCGGCGGGGGATCACCCGTACATAGATCAAGCCCAGAAGCGCGCCGCCCAGCTGGGCAAACGCATAAATTTTCTGCTGTCCGAAAAGCATCACGATGCAGATGAGGCCGTAGATCACGGCCAGATAGCGCGCCTTGATGCCGATGACAAACAGAAGCATGAACTGTACGTCTCCGTACAGGTAGCCGATGGCGACCAACATGCCGAAGATCGCGCCAAAGCAGCCGAAGAGCGGAACCTGCTCGATAGGATGCCCAAGTGCCGCACCGCCGGCATACAGCAGCAATGCCCCTATCGCGGTTCCCAGCACCGACGCGGCATAGAGACCCATCACCCAATTGTCGCCATGGTACGGCTCCAGAAACCCAGCCAGAAACCAAAGCGAAAGCAACTCAAAGAGCGTCCCAACCAACCCTGTGTGCACCAGGCTATAAGTCAATGGCTGCCACAGGGCGCCATGGAGAAAAACCTCGGGCACCAGCACCAGCAGCTGCGCGGCGTGGTTAGCGATCGCGGGCGCGACAAAGCCCCCGAGATACAGCACAAAATACGCAGCCAGGTTCACCAGAACCAGTCGGCGTGTTGCGCCGCGAAAATCGGGGAAAGCAAACGGGGTGGCGCCAATCCGAGGCATGTAAGCATCAGGTTAACCCTTTGAACACAGGGGTGTCATGTGGAGCGGCAAGAAATCGATCGCCGCCGTGCGCGGACTGCCATGCGGAGCGAAAAAACTCCTCGGTCGACTACAAACCCGGAGGCAGTTCTTGCGTCTGTCCATTGGTAGAGCGTGCTCTGAGGGGCAGTTCAACGGCTGGTTCGCCTTCTAGCCGGGCATTTTCGGCTGTCATAGACGGGAAGCCTGAATCTTGGTGAGACGGAAAGCATCGAAAAGCCGTCGAAGATGAGGAGAGTACGCGCGATGGTATATGCTCCGCTTTGGGAATCTCGCACAACGCTGAGGATGGGGCACTTGACCTCGGGTGGGGTAGTCCCTAAAACTAGCGGAGTTGTCACGCAAATTTACTATTCTTACCCGCAGAATGCCTGGTGAGAGGAGGCTGCGATGCCTAGCTGCCCTGAATGCGAAAATGATCTTGATGTTGAAGTCGAAGAACTGGAAGAGGGCGATGTCGTCGCCTGTGAAGAGTGTGGTTCCGAATATGAGGTCGTCGGTGTCGATCCGCTGGAGTTGACCAAGATGGGCGACGAGGACGACGAAGACGACGAAGCGTTTCACGAGGAAGAAGAAGAGGAGGAGTAAATTGCTCCGCTTTCGATTGGCTGTCGCGGTCTTCGCAGTTACCCTGGCAGCCGGAATTGTGCCGGCAAACCATGGGGGCTTGATCCCCCAGCTTCGCGCCCAGAACCTGGGCCAGCGAAACGTCTCCGGCGCTGTTGTGGATGCGAACTCGGCTCCTGTGGCCGGGGCCACCGTCTTCCTCAAGAACCAAAAGACCAAGTCCATCCGCAGTTACACCTCGGCAACAGACGGGCGCTTTCACTTTGCGCAAGTGAATATGGCAGAGGACTACGACCTGTGGGCAGAGAAGGACGGTCGCAAAACGGCCGTCAAGACCGTCAGCTCATGGGATGCTCGTAAAGAGTTCGAGGCTGAATTGAAGATGAAGTAGCCGTAGTCGAAGCGCTGGGCGAGCGGCAGCTTGCGCCGCTCAACCCTCGAGCTTCTTGGTCACCAGCTCGTTCAGCAGGGCAGGATTTGCCTGCCCTTTCGAGGCTTTCATCACCTGGCCGACGAAGAAGCCTGCCACCGTCTTTTTCCCCGCCCGGTACTGCTCCACCTGCTTGGGATTTGCGGCAATCACCTCGTCGATCATCGCTTCGATGGCCGAGGTATCGGTGAGCTGTTGGGGCTTTTCGCGCTCGTAGACGTCAGGGAAGTCCTCGCCCTTTTCAAAGCAGATATCCAGAAGCTGTTTCAACTGTTTTGAGCTGATCTTGCCCTCATCCAGCAGATCGGCGGCCAACACCACGCCAGCCATCGAGACAGGTGACTGCTCCGGTTCCAGATTGAGGGCCTTGAGCCGGCCGCCCAGCTCGCTCAGCAGCAGGTTGGCCACCCGGCGCGGATTCTTTGCCGTCTTTGCCGCGGCCTCAAACCGATCTGCAAATTCCCGCGAAGCGGTCAGCGTATGCGCGTCCCGCTCGTTGAGTTCATACTCTGCAATCATCCGGGCACGCCGCGCTTCGGGCAGTTCCGGGAGACGCCGCCGCGCTTCGGCAAGGAACTCCGGCGTCACGATCAGGGGCGGAAGATCCGGCTCGGGGAAATAACGGTAGTCATGCGCCTGTTCCTTCGAACGCATGGAGTACGTGCGGCCCTCGCCCGCATCCCAAAGGCGTGTCTCCTGTATCACGCTGCCCGCCCGACTCAATCACTTCGATCTGCCGCTCAATCTCGTATTCCAGCGCCGCGCGGACAAAGCGGAAGCTGTTCACGTTTTTCACTTCCACCTTGGTGCCGAATTTGGGAGCGCCCTTGAGACGCACACTGACGTTGGCATCGCAGCGCAGCGAGCCCTCCTCCATGTTGCAGTCGGAAACCTCCGTGTAGAGCAGAATCTCTTTGAGCCGCGTGAGGTACTCGAACGCCTCATCCGGCGTGCGCATATCGGGCTCGCGAGACAATTTCAGTGAGCGGTGTTCCGCAGCGGTTCAGGTCGAGATACGTGCGCGTCGATGAATCGGAAAACCCATCATGCAGGCTTTTGCCGGCGTCTTCTTCCATATGCAGCCGTGTAATCCCGATGCGCTTCATCGTTCCATCGGCGGTGGGCACGTCGATCCAGCCGTGTTCGGCAAGCGGCTTGTCGAACTGCGAAATCTGGTAGCCCTTCGGCAGATCGGGATAGAAGTAGTTTTTGCGCGCGAAAATCGACCGCTCGTTCACGGTGCAGCGCAGGGCCAGGGAGGCGAGCGTGGCGAATTCCACCGCCTTTGCATTCAATACAGGCAGCGCCCCCGGCAGGCCAAGACACACAGGGCAGATGTTCGTATTGGGTTCCGAGCCAAAGTGATTGGCGCAGCCGCAAAATGCCTTGGTCGCGGTCAGCAGTTGTACATGGACTTCGAGGCCGATCACGGGCTCGTATTTGGCCAGAACGTCAGGCGAAAGCGCAGCGGCTAGCATGATTACTTACGATTCTAGCGCGAGTGAGGCGGGGCTCGGCGCATCGTTGGTGCGATGCGTCGAGCCCCGCTGCTGTGCCTGTTACTGATGAATTCGTTCGATGCAGATCCGTACGCCTACTCCGCCGGATCTTCTGCCGTGAACTCCGAGCAGCAAGGCTTCTCCGTCGCGTGCAGGTTCATCAACTCTAGCCGCGTGCCATCGGGATCGTACAGGTTGAGCTGTCCCTTGCCGTCTTTGCCGATCTTGGGCGCTGCATCGTGCGTCGCTCCCAGGCGGTTGCTCGCGGTCAGCATCTTGAAGGTTTCAAACACCGACACTTCGCCGATCGCGACGTGATCCATCACGCCGAGCTGGTGCTGGGTCACCTTGTCTGGATCGGCAGCCAGCATGTATTCAATCCAGTCACGGCTGTCCGGTGTCTGCTGGCTAACCCATTCGATTCTCGTGTCGGTCATTCCGCCATACCAGTACGGCCTGAAGCCCAGAATCGCGCGATAGAACGTGTCTTCCTTTGCGCGGTCGCGCACCAGAAACCCAACGTGAATGATGTGGTGGCCGAATGCATTTGGTGCATTCACCTTGGCCGTGGGAGAAGGCTCGACGAACTGAATCTTGTTATTCTCCGGATCGAGTACTTCGAACCACTTGCTTCCATCGGAACCCTTCATCACCCTCGCCGGTGTTTTCCAGCCCTTGGCAGCAAGATATTTGCGCATGCCTTCCGCGTCGTTCGTGTTCAGGCCCGCGTGATCCATGCGACTGATGCCTGCGCCGGCGGGCAAAGGCAGCACTTCGATAAACTGCGTCGCGCTGAGCGCGTAACGCGCGCCCTGAGGGTTTTCGGGGTCCTTCTCCTTCACCGCTCCGACGATGTCGGTGTAGTAGTGTTCCGAAGCCGCGGGGTCCGCAGCGTAGACAGCCAGGTGCGAGATTCCCGTGATCTTCGGGCGTACCGGCGTCGATTGTGCCGGCGCGACAAGTGCAAACGCGGCAAGCGTGAAGGCGGAGAGAAAAGTGGCAGCAAGAATTCTGGACTTCATCGAATACCTCAAAGTTATGCCGCACCAAGATAGAACGATTCTCTGCCGCGCGCAAACCCTGCTTTCTTTGACTTCACTCCAACCTCCGCGCCATTACAATGCGCACATGCGCCCTCAACTTTTTCCTGCTCCGTCGCGCCGCACCTCTTGGAATTCTGTGCGTTGCTCTGCCGCTCGCGGCCCAGACGTCTTTGCCGCCGGCGTCTCCGGCCGACCGCGCCGAGGCCCGTGCAATTTTCAAGCAGCTCATCGAGATCAACACCACCGACACGCCCGCGGGCAACGTCAGCACCGCGGCGGCCGCCATGCAGAAGCGTTTCCTTGATGCCGGATTTCCCGCCGGGGACCTGCAGCTGCTTGGTCCCGATCCCCGCAAGCAGAATCTGGTTGTTCGTTTCCGCGCAGCCGGCACGCCGGCAGAGAAGCCCGTGCTCTTTCTCTGCCACCTTGACGTGGTGCAGGCTCTGCGCTCCGACTGGCATACCGATCCCTTCGAGTTCGTCGAGAAAGACGGATACTTCTATGGGCGCGGCACGCAGGATATGAAAGACTCCGACGCCGTACTGGTGGCGACTTTTCTGCGCCTCCACCGCGAAGGTTATAAGCCGCGTCGCGATCTCATTCTTGCCCTGACCGCCGATGAGGAAGGCGGCAAGTTCAACGGTGCGGCGTGGCTGGTCGAGAAGCATCGCGACCTGGTCGATGCGGCATACGTCATCAACCCCGATTCGGGCGGTGTGGAACTCGATCACGGGAAAACCGTCGTAGCTGACGTCGAGGCCACTGAGAAGGTCTACTCCGATTTCCAGGTCACGGCTCTCGACCGCGGCGGACACAGCTCTCTTCCGCGCCCAGACAACGCCATTTACGAGCTCACAACGGCGCTCAACAAGCTCGCAGCCTACTCGTTTCCCTTCGAACTGAATGAAGTGACCCGCACCTACTTTGCGAATTTGGCCAAGCGCGAAACGAGCCCGACCGCCGAGGACATGCGCGCGATCCTCGCAGACCCGCCGGACCTTGCCGCGGCGGCTCGTCTGAGCTCTGAACCCAGTTTCAATTCCAACTTCCGCACCACCTGTGTGGCGACGCGCCTCTCCGGCGGTCACGCCAACAATGCCCTGCCGCAAACCGCACAGGCCAACGTGAACTGCCGCATCTTCCCCGGCCATTCACCGGAGGAGATTCGCCGACAGCTCATCGCCCTTTTCGACGATTCCAAGCTGGTGGTCAAATACGTTTCCGATGCGGGCGAGGTTGCCGATACCGCTCCGGAGCGCAAGGCGATTGCGCCCCCCGCGCCGATCAAAGAAGTCTTCGATCCGCTCACGCGCATTACGCAACAGATCTGGCCTGGAACGCCTGTCACACCGGTGATGGAAAATGGCGCCAGCGATTCCATCTATTTTGCGCAAGCCGGCATCCCCTGTTATGGCTACTCGGCGGCGGCCCTTGAGCGCGACGACGAGCGCGCCCACGGTCAGGACGAGCGGTTGCCGGTCGACTCATATTGGAAATCGCTCGACTTCTTCTACGCGTTCACAAAGGAACTCGGTGGCCGGTGAGATAGCGCAACCGCCTCGCGAGAATGAAGGTGTTGGGCGCACCGATAGGATAGAAGCCGAAGAAGAGAGATGCGGAGATCTCGAATGGCGGGCAAAATTGAACTGATGCTCGGGCCCATGCGCAGCAACAAAACTGCAGAGCTGCTGCGCCGTGCTGAAATGCGTCGCCACTACGCGCACCAGTGCGTTCAGCTGCTCAAACCGAGCGACGATACCAAGGGCGGCCCCGGCGTCATCGAGAGCCGTAATCCCAACGGCCACTCAAAAATGGAAGCCCTTGAATTTAACGCGCGCAATCCATGGGAGGTCATCGCGGCCATCGACGACCTTGAAGCCCGCATCGGCAAGCGCGTCGAATGTATCGCGATAGACGAAGGCCAGTTTGTCGATGAGCTTTTTCTCTTTACCAAGCACCTGCTCGAAGCGGGTCACGATGTTTTGGTCGCCGGCCTCGATCTCGATTTCCGCGCCATTCCCTTTGGCGAAATGCTTAACCTCCATTGGCTGGTCAACGCCTACGGCGGCAGCGTTACCGAGTGCATGGCCTACTGCGCCTGCGGCAACAGGGCCCTCTATTCGCAGCGCCTGATCGAGGGCAAGCCCGCACCTTACGATAGCCCGATCAAGATGCCGGGCGACTCCTATGAGCCGCGCTGCGCTGAACACTTCGTACTGCCTGGCCGGCCGCACTGAAGATGGGAGACGATCGAAACCATGAGCATCGAAACCAAGAGCATTGACAAGCGCGTCGCTGTCATCACCGGGGGTGCCCAGGGCATCGGCCGCCGCACCTCTGAGCTGCTGGCGGAACGCGGATACAGCGTGGCCGTCGTCGACCTGCGCGAGCCGGCCACAACCATAGCCGCAATCGAAACCAAAAACGGCGTTGCCTTCGGATTTGCCGGCGACATTACGAAAGAGGCCACGGTCGCCGAGTTTGCGCAGCGCGTCCTGGACCGCTTTGGGCATGTCGATGTGCTGGTCAACAACGCCGGCATCAGCCTCATCTCCCCCGCTGAAGAAACCAGCTTCACCGACTACCGCCGCGTGCTCGACGTCAATCTAGTGGCGCCGTTCTTGCTCTGCCAGGTCTTTGGCAAACATATGCTGCAAGCCGGTTCGGGATCCATCGTCAACGTTGCCTCTGTCGCTGGCCTCCTGGCCGTGGCTGACCGGGCAGCCTACAACGCATCCAAGCACGGACTGGTAGGTCTCACCCGCACCCTTGCTGCCGAATGGGGCGGCCGCGGCGTCCGTGTCAACGCGGTCTGTCCAGGTTGGGTCAAAACTGAGATGGACGTCGCCGACCAGGCAGGCGGCGGCTATACCGACGCCGACATCACTGGGCGCGTTCCAATGGGCCGCTTTGCGACGCCCGACGATATCGCGCGCGCCATCGCCTTCCTCGCCGACCCCATCGAGAGCAGTTTCATCAACGGCCACACGCTCTCGGTCGATGGCGGCTGGGCCAGCGACGGCAGCTGGGAATCAGTCCGCCTGCGCAAGCGGTAAGTGGGCGCGCGACGTCGTCGTGCAGTCATTGGCAAGGCTTGCCAATTGCACTATCCTGACGATGGAGGTTCACGATGCCGACCCGTAACGTCAACCTGACTCCGGAATTGGATCGCTTGGTCGCGAAGAAGATCGACTCCGGTCTGTACGCGAATGCGAGTGAGGTGATGCGCGCAGCCTTACGCCTGCTTGAACGAGATGAAATGGAGCAAAAGGCCAAATTGTCTGCGTTGCGTGCGGCCATCGAGACTGGATTGGCCGGCGGCGTTGCTAGGCCTGGCGCTTTCACGCGCGTCCGCAAGAAGCACGGTCTGTTACGACGCGAGGCTTGAGTTTGACCAGAGTTCGGATCTCTGCTGAAGCGGAACGCGACATCGATGAAATCGCGGGCTACACGATGAACACCTGGGGACAGTGGCAAACGGAGAAATACCTCGCCAAACTGGAGGAAGGCCTCGATCACTTGGGGCTGAACCCTTCGATTGGCAGAAAATGCGACGAAGTGCGAGCCGGATTGCATCGGTTTGAACTTGGCATTCACGTGGCGTTCTATCTAGTTCAGACCGGCGGAATTCTGGTTGTGCGCATCCTCCACCAACAGATGCTGCCGTCCAAGAACTTCTGACGCTTCGAGCGATACCGTTCCCGTCCTCGGATCCAATTGCTAGACTCCGCGGATCAAGTGGAACCTTTGCTGAACGCCACCCTTCGCCGTGTACTCGGCGCGCAGCCGCACTGGTAAACTAGAGATTCATGATCCTCCCCTTCGTCCGCGAAATTTTCGCGGAGCTGGAGCACTCTTCCGCCTTCGATCGCGTACAGAGGCACCTCAACCTTGGTACGGGCCGGCGACGTGTGTCTGGATTGACCTCGACCGCGCGTTCGCTCTACCTGCCGCTCCTGGCCCGCGCCGCTCGCCAGCCTGTCATTCTGATCGTTGCCGACAACAAGGCAGCCGAAGCTCTTGAGCCCGTTCTCCGCGCCGGTTGCGAACTCACTGGCGCCATCGATCCCAGCCGGGTGGTCCGTCTCCCGGCGCACGATGTCCTCCCTTTTGAAAATCTTTCGCCTCACCCCGATGTGCAGGAGCAGCGCGCCGCAGCTCTGTTCAAGCTCGCCACCGGGGCCGTCTCGATCCTGATTGCCCCAGCCGAGGCCGCGGCCCTCAAGCTCTTCGATCGCGAGTATTATGCCAGCCTCGCCGTCACGCTGCGCCGCAGCGAAGAGGTGGATGTCGAAGTCCTCACCGCGCACCTGTCCAGCGTCGGGCTACACGCAGATGGATCTCGTGGAGATGCCGGGCCAGTTCACCCGGCGCGGCGGCATTCTCGATGTTTACTCGCCGGAATCCGACCGCCCCGTGCGCATCGAGTTCTTCGGCGACGAAATCGATACCATCCGCAAATTTGACCCTGAGACGCAGCGGTCGCAGGCCGGCCTCGACGAAGCCCAGATTCTGCCGTTGACCGAGACGCCGGTCACGGAGCGCTTGCTCGCTGCGGTCAATGCGCGCCTTAGCCGCCAGCGCATCGATGTTGAAAGCTCCGGCGACGACGAGCAGCTGGCCGCAGAAATGGCAGCCGCCGGCGGCGTCAGTGTCTTTCCAGGCTGGGAGTTCTTCAGTTGCGTCGCGGGCGCAGAGAATCACCTCCTCAAGCTTTTGCCTAAGTGCATGCTCTTTGTCGACGAACCCGCGATGGTGCGCAATCAAATCGATCGCTGGTGGAACAAGGTCGAGCAGCGCCACGAGCGCAGTGGCATCGGTTCGCTCATCCGACCTGAAGACATCTACATGCGCCCGGAGGTTCTGCAGGCACTGCTCACATCGCACGCGGGCCTCGACCTCGATCAACTCGGCGCTGTTGATGTGCTTGACGACGACCACACTCTGGGCGAGGTCGCGCTCAATTCGCGACCCACGCTGCGCTTTCACGGATCAATTCCTGCGCTCACCGAGCAGATCCGCAACCTCATGGCCTCGGAGCAGCGCATTGTTCTCGCCGTGCCCACGCAGGGTGATGTCGAGCGTATGGCCACCGTGATGCGCGAGTATCAGATTCCGTACCGGCTGGGCAGCCGCCCCTCGCACCCCACCAACGACACCATGTTCGACGAAGCCAGTTACCTGGCCGGCGACCTCCGCGTCCCCGTTATCGTGCGTACGCAAATTGCCAGTGGCGTCAGCTTTCCTGAAGCAAATCTCATTGTCTTCGGCGCCAACGACCTCTCCGACGAAGCTGATATTCTCGCTCGCCCTGAGCCGAAAAAGTCCAAGACTGCTGCCTTTGTCTCCGATTTTCGCGACCTCGCGGTCGGCGACTACGTGGTCCACGTCGAGCACGGCATCGCGCAATATCAGGGCCTCAAAGAAATCGTGCAAGACGGGCTCGCGGTCGAGTTCATGATTCTCGAGTTCGCCGAGCAGGCCAAGCTCTACGTGCCGCTCACCCGTCTTGACCTGATCCAGAAATATCGCTCTACCGACACCGGACCGGCGCCCGTACTCAACCGCCTCGGCTCGCAGCAGTGGGGCAAAACAAAAGCGCGCGTTCGCAAGGCCATGCAGGATATGGCCGGCGAGCTGCTCAAGCTCTACGCTCAGCGCCACACCGCCCAGGGTACCGCCTTCTCTCCCGACAACGAATTCCAGCGCGAGTTCGAAGATTCCTTCGATTACAACGAAACCGACGACCAGCTCACCGCAATCGCCGCCATCAAGCACGACATGGAATCGACCACGCCGATGGATCGTCTGCTCTGCGGCGACGTCGGTTACGGCAAAACTGAAGTCGCCATGCGCGCCGCGTTCAAGGCTGTCCAGGATGGCAAACAGGTGGCCGTGCTAACTCCCACCACGGTTCTTTGCTTTCAGCACTTCGAGACGTTCAAACGTCGCTTCGCACAATTTCCCATCCAAGTCGAAATGATTTCGCGCTTCCGATCGCCCAAAGAACAAAAGGTAATTCTCGAGCGCGTTGAAGCCGGCAAGGTCGACATCCTCATCGGCACCCATCGCGTGCTCTCCAAAGACATCAAGTTTCAGGATCTCGGCCTCCTGATCGTCGACGAGGAGCAGCGATTCGGCGTACGCCATAAAGAACGCCTGAAGCAGATGCGCAAAGAAATCGATGTGCTTGCCATGTCGGCCACGCCGATTCCGCGCACCCTGCATATGTCGCTGGTGGGCCTTCGCGATATGAGCGTGATTGAAACGCCCCCGAAAGACCGCATGGCCATTCAGACCGTTGTTGCGAAGTTCGACGAGAAGCTGGTGCGCTCTGCCGTAGAGCTTGAGATGGAACGCGGTGGCCAGGTCTACTTCGTTCATAATCGTGTCGAGTCCATCTATGAAATTGCCGCCCGTATCCAGGAGCTTGTCCCCTCGGCGCGCGTGGTCGTCGGCCACGGCCAGATGGGTGAAACCGAGCTCGAGCGGGTGATGCTTGCCTTCATGAATCACGAGTACGATGTGCTCGTCGCCACCACGATCATCGAAAATGGCCTCGACATACCGCTCGCCAATACCATGCTGATCAATCGCGCCGACCGCCACGGCCTGAGCGAGCTCTATCAGCTGCGCGGACGCGTGGGCCGCTCGAACCGTCGCGCCTATGCCTACCTGCTTATTCCCAACGAGCAGGAATTGAGCCAGATCGCGCGCCGCCGTCTTGCCGCTCTCAAGGAGTTCAGCGACCTGGGCGCGGGGTTCAAGATCGCCGCGCTCGACCTGGAATTGCGTGGCGCAGGCAACATGCTGGGCGGCGAGCAAAGCGGCCATATCGAAGCCGTCGGTTTCGAACTCTATACCTCGATGCTTGAGGCAGCGGTGAAAGAGCTCAAAGGCGAAGGCGCTGAAGAACGCCCAACCGCGCAGCTCAATCTCGGCATTGCGCTGCGCATCGACGAGAGCTATGTGGCGGAAGAGAACCAGCGCCTGCGGCTCTACAAGAAGATCGCCAGCGCCGCATCGGAGAAGGCTGTCGCCGACTTGCGCGCAGAGATGGAAGACCGTTATGGCCCGCTCCCTGATTCCACCGTCTACTTGCTTGAGGCCGCCACTCTGCGCCTGGAGTGCGAACGGATGGGCGTAGCCCAAATCGACAGGCGTCGTTCCGAACTGCAGATGCGTTTCACTGAGAGTGCCCCCATCGATCCGCAGCAACTGATGCGCCTGGTGGCCCGCAACGCCAAACGCGGCGCGCAGTTCACGCCTCAGGGTGTTCTGAAATATCCGCTCAGCTCTGCGCGTTCCGACGAGGTACTTCTCGAGATTCGCGAGTTGCTTGCCAACCTTGCACCATCCGCAGTTAATGTGTAGCTATCAATTTGAATAGAAGAGGGAATGTGAAAAAACTTGTTGCAATGCTTGCCCTTGGAGTCCTCATGTCGTCCTCAGTTGCCGCCCACGCCAAAAAAGAGAAGCTCACCGAGATCTACTGGAAGACAGCTTTTGTGCACGCCTCGGACGAGTATCTCGATCAAGTCTATTTCGCGAATCAACCGACCCAGGGAACCCTCGCCGGCTATCACCAGTACGACACGAAGCTCGAAGATCCGAGCCGAACAGCTATCCGTTCGGAGATCGCGTCGCTTGAGAAATTTGAGCGTCGCTTCGAAGGGATGCGGCGCAAAGCCTCGTTCGACCCGACGACCCGTGGCGATTGCGACATCGTGCTGGGAAACATTCGGTCGCGGCTGCTTACTCTGCAGACAATTCGCTTCTGGGAGAAGGACCCAGACTACTACTCCACGCTCCTGACCAACGGCGCATTCAGCATCATGGAGCGCAAATTTGCCTCGCCCGACGACCGCCTCCGTTCGCTGGTTGCACGTGAGCGCCAAATTCCGAAGCTGCTTGAAAACGCGCGCATCAATCTCAAGAATCCGCCCCACATCTACACCGAGATTGCCATCGAGCAGCTTCCGGGCAACATAAGCTTTTTCCAGAAGGATGTTCCGGCCGCCTTCACTGAGGCCACCGATGCGGCGCTGAAAGAAGAGTTCGCTCACACCAACGCCGAAGCGATCTCTTCGCTCCAGGCATATCTGGACTGGCTCAAATCCGATCTTCTGCCGCTCTCCAATGGCGACTATCGCATCGGCGCCGACACGTTCTCAAAGAAACTGCAGTACGACGAAATGGTGGATTTACCGCTCGACAAGCTGCTCGCGATCGGATGGGCCGACCTGCACAAGAACCAGGCTCACTTCGGCGAGGTTGCCAAAGAACTGGAGCCCGGTAAAGATCCTCACGCGGTACTTGAAGAACTCGGCGCCATGCATCCTGCTCCCGACAAGCTGATCCCGACCTTCACCGCGACCTTCGACAGCCTCATCGGATTCATCCGTTCGCACCACATTGTTACCATCCCCTCCGACGTCCGCCCTATCGTGGAGGAGACGCCGCCCTTCATGCGCGCTACGACCTTCGCATCGATGGATACGCCGGGCCCGTTCGAAAAGCATGCGACCGAAGCCTACTTCAATGTGACCCTGCCCGATCCTTCCATGACGCCCGCCGAAGTCGAGGGGTATATGCACGCGTTCAACATCGGAACGGTCATCTCCACTGCTGTGCACGAAGCCTACCCTGGCCACTATGTTCAGTTCCTGTGGGTGCCTGACGCACCGAGCCGGGTGCGCAAGCTGCTGGGCGCAAGCACCAATGTCGAGGGCTGGGCTCACTATTGCGAGCAGATGATGCTCGACCAGGGCTACGGCCAACCGGGGCAGGGCGCCAAAGATGAACGCGAAGCAAAATTCCTGCGCCTGGGTCAACTTCAGGATGCCCTTTTGCGCAACGCCCGCTTCATTGTTGGCATCGAAATGCATACAGGCAAGATGAGCTTCGACGAGGCCGTCGAATTCTTCCAGAAAGAGGGCTATCAATCGAAGGAGTCGGCAATCGTTGAAGCCAAGCGCGGCACCGCCGATCCCACGTATCTCTACTACACCCTCGGCAAGCTCGAGATCATGAAGCTTCGTGAAGATTTGAAGAAGAAACAAGGCGCGAACTTTTCCCTCGAGCAGTTCCACAACGACTTTCTTCGCCAGGGATTTCCTCCCATCAAGATCGTGCGTGAGACTCTGCTGGGAGACGATTCACCCGCACTGTAGCCAAACACAAGTAACTGGGAGTTAGTTCAATTTATTCAACCGTCTTCGGGAAAACACCATACCATCCATCTTGCAGGCATTTTTACGCAGATTGCGTTCTAGTCATTAGAGAACGGGAGAGCAGATGAGTCAGGAAGTACGAAAAGCAGTCTTCCCCGCAGGCGGTCTTGGCACGCGTTTCTTGCCGGCTACCAAAGTCATTCCGAAAGAAATGCTGGCGCTGGTCGACAAGCCCATCATCCAGTACGGCGTTGAAGAAGCGATTGCTTCCGGTATCGAACACATCATCATCGTTACCGGCCGTGGCAAAGGCGCCATGGAAGATCACTTCGACCATAGTTTCGAACTCGATGCCACGCTCGAGCGCCGCGGCAAAAAGGAGTTGCTCGCTGTGTCGCGCAGTGTTGCGACTATGGCACGTATCAGCTATGTGCGCCAGAAGGAGCCGCTCGGCCTGGGGCACGCTGTGCTCTGCGCCAAAGAACTTGTGGGCGACGAAGCCTTTGCGGTCATTCTTCCTGACGATGTGATCGAAGCCGATCCACCGTGCTTGAAGCAGATGATCAATGTTTTCGACGAACGCGGCGGCTCTGTGCTCGCCACGATGACCATCGACGGCCCCGGCCTCTCTGCCTACGGGGTTCTGGCCGGCTCACCCGACCCTGAGAATGAGCGCATATACAACTGCACCGGCATGGTTGAAAAGCCGAAGCTCGAAGATGCTCCGTCCAAGCAGGCCATCATAGGCCGCTATGTGCTTACGCCCCGTATCTTCGAATTGCTTGAAGAGACAACGCCCGGCGCAGGCGGCGAAATTCAGCTCACCGATGGAATCAAAGGGCTGCTCAAAGAAGAGAAGGTGTTCGGCTATACGTTCCAAGGCAAGCGCTACGACGCCGGCGACAAGTTCGGCATGCTCCAGGCCACCGTCGAGTTTGCACTCAGGCGCCCGGACCTGGGACCGCAGTTCCGCGACTATCTTAAAGGGCTCGCGCTGTAGAGCGGGATGAGCGGAGTTATGCGTTGCTGCGAGACATGTTAGCGGAGTTATGAAAGGCCAAGTCCGCCAGCAAACCAGCCCCGCTAACTCCGCTGCTCTTCCAAGCCTTCCGCTTTACGCCTTCCACTTGATATTGCAGCCGATCGAAGGCCGCTGGTCCTCATCGGGCGTCTTGCCCGCCAGCACCGCGTCAATGGCGTTCCTAAGGCTCTCGCCTGTCACTGGGACTTCGCTTCCTGGGCGGCTGCTGTCAAACTCGCCGCGATAAACGAGCTTCAGATTTTCGTCGAAGAGAAAGAAGTCTGGCGTACACGCCGCCTTGAACGCCTTCGCCGCCGCCTGCGTTTCGTCGTACAAGTAAGGGAAGCCGAAACCTAGGCGCTGAGCCTGCTGCTTTAGTCCCACAGGGTTGTCGTCGGGGTAGTTGCCGGCGTCGTTGCTGCTGATGGCGACTATGCCGATTGATCTGCCGTCGTAATCTTTCCCCAGCGCCGCCAGCCCTTGTTCGATGTGCTTCACGTAGGGGCAATGCGCGCAGATGAACATCACGAGCAGCGCCTTTTGTCCGCGGAAATCATCGCGCCGCACCGTCTTGCCGCTCACCACATCCTGCAACGCAAACTCCGGTGCAGCGATGCCCAACTCCATCTCCATCGTCGACTCAGTCAGTGCCATTGGATTCCTCCCAGGTAGCTCGCGGGGCAAGTATTGAACTAACTCCGCTGACAGCGTCAGCTCCGCTAGATCGCTAAAACAGCCCTGGTTGTCTTTGATGCATCGGCAGCCCAAAGTGCTCGTACGCCAGCCGTGTCGCCACCCGGCCCCGAGGGGTCCGGTCCAGAAATCCAATCTGGATCAGGAACGGCTCGTAGACTTCTTCCAGCGCGTCTTCTTCCTCGGCCAATGTCGCAGCCAGCGTCCCGAGCCCGACAGGGCCGCCATCGTATTTCTGGATAATCGTCAGCAACAGCTTCCGATCGATCTCATCGAATCCGTGCGCATCCACTTCAAGCAGCGTTAAGGCGGCATTGGCTGTGGGACGGTCGATGCTGCCTGTACCGCGGACCTGCGCGTAATCGCGCACCCGCCGCAACAGGCGGTTGGCAATGCGCGGTGTTCCACGCGAACGCAACGCGATCTCCGCGGCTCCGTCGGCGTCAATGGGCACGCCCATTACCTCGGCAGAGCGCTCCACAATTACCCGCAGTTCTTCTTCCGTATAGAACTCCAGGCGCAGCAGGATCCCAAAGCGCGAGCGCAACGGCGAGCTCAGCAGGCCCGGCCGTGTGGTGGCTCCGATAAATGTGAACGGCCGAATCTCCATCACATGCGTGCGCGCGGCGGGGCCCTGCCCGATGATGATGTCGAGCTTGTAGTCTTCCAGCGCCGTGTAGAGCTTCTCTTCCAGCACCGGTTGCATGCGATGGATTTCGTCGAGGAAGAGCACCTGCTTCTCGCGCAGGTTGGTCAGGATTGCCGTCAGGTCGCCCTGGATCTGCAGCGCCGGTCCCGAGGTCTGCTGGAAGCCCACATCCAGTTCATTGGCAATGATGGTCGCCAGAGTCGTCTTGCCCAACCCCGGCGGACCAAAGAGCAGCACATGGTCCAGCGCTTCGCCACGCGACTTGGCCGCTTCGAGGGCGATGGCCAGCTGTTCCTTCGCTTTGGTCTGCCCGATAAATTCACGGAGCCACCGCGGCCGCAGTTTGAGCTCGAATCCTTGCTCTTCGTCGGCGCGTGCAGCGCTCACCAGCCTGTCGGGTGCGTCGTCTTGAGTGCGCGTCATGCTGACGGCAGTGTAGCCTCTGCCGCTCGGTGCAGCAAAACCCGTCGAATGTGCACCCGTACGAGCCCGGCAAACGGCAGGTTGCTTCTCTCTTCGAGCCCACTTCTCCGTGTTGTTAAATTCGCGCAAGTGATTGGTAGTCTCTTCGTTACGCGCGTAACCCCGGGGTTGAAATGACCCTACTTTGTTATTGATTCGTCTCCTTCATGTGTCTTATGATTGCGCCACCTCACAAGAGGAATTCAGTAGGTTTGGCAGGTCCCGGGAAGCTCGTATTAGTGTGCGCCGGGGGCCGAACACTAACTTAGGCATGAGTTTGCGACCCGAATTGGTCGCAAACAAGGTAGTTATTCAAGCTTTGCTTGCCCGGCATCGAGGTTAGAAACTTCTCTGTAGGTGCCGATTAGAAGCAGTACGCGGCTGGGACCTTGTCGTTTCGCTGAGGCCGGCCGGGCGGAAACGCCAGGAGACCATTATGCGTGTTCGTTCGTCGTGGGTCGGTGCCCTCTCGCTCGTTGGTGCCTTGATTCCATTGACCAGTTGCAGCGTGAACCCGGCGCTTACCTCTATCACCATCAATCCCGCTGCCGTCACGACCACGCCGACCACGGGACTTTATGTGGACTTCACGGCGATTGGTTCGTACACCCGGCCCGGTCACGCGGCTGTAACCAGGGACATCACCGATCAAGTCACCTGGACCAGTTCGTTTCCTCAGTTGGTCGTGGTCAACAGCTCTACCGGTGTCGCTACTGTCACGGGACTCGGGACCGGCGTCGGATCGATCTACGCTGCCGCACCGGGCTTTCACGGTGACATAGTCGGGACCGGCACATTCACCGTTTCCGTAACAGCTGGGGCGGTTCGAACGCTGTCGCTGATTCCTGCGGGCAAAGACGCCTCAGGTGCAGTGCAGTTTAAGGCAATCGGAAACACAGGCAACGGCGAGTCGATCGATGTGACCAGCCAGACAACCTGGGTCTCGACCGATAGTGAAGTCGCAACCATCGACAAGGCCTCCGGTCTGGTCTCCACCCTCGCTCCTGGACGCACCACCATTACCGCCGTCTACCGGAATCCCGACGGCACAACGGCTCTCGGCAAAACCTACTTCAACGTCGCTCGCTGAAGCCTGCATAGCCGAGTACTGGCTCCAATCTGCTCGAAGCCGCCCCCATGGGCGGCTTCGCCGTTTTTCCAGGCCGGTCAATTCCGCCGTTTAGACTGAGAAAGTCTGTCCGGTTCGTGATGACCCGCCCTTTTCGTCTCATTCGACGTTTCCGCTTCAACCTCCCGCAACGCATTGCTGCCGGTTGCCTCCTGCTCTTTCTCTCGCAAGGGCTGTGGATCACCAGTCGCCAGACGCTCTCGGATCGCGACTACCAGTACGCGCGGTGCGGCCGCGAGACCTTTGAGAAGTCCTCGCCCATCGCAGGCTACTTCACAACCTGCGGCAATATCCGCGATGGCATTCTGGCCTACCGGCTAGCGGGGCTGCCGCTCACGCTGAATCTGTTTTTGGAGCGCACTCTCGACCTTGTGCGGAAGCCGGAGGATCGCGTCGTGCAAGCGGGCTCCTCCGCGTCGCTTAGCCCGTGGGAACTCCGCCACCAGCTCACGCACATTCTCCTCCTGCTGCGCCTGCCTTTTCTGGCGGCTGGTTGCGTGCTGGGTGCGGGCCTCTGGTGGGTCACGCGCCGGCTTTTCGGAAACTTCGGTGGCTACACCGCCCTCGCGCTCTACTGCTTTTCCCCTCCCATCCTCAAGGCCTGCGTCTCTCCCTCGCCGGAAATCCTGGCCGCTCTCGGCGTTTACGGCGCCGTATACACCTGCATCGGCGTTGCCCATGCCATGCAGGGCCCGCGCCGCAAATGGAAGCCGCGAATCCTTCTACTCACGGCAGTCTTCGGCGTTGCGGCCGCGGCACACATTGCTGCACTCCCGCTTGCCGCATTGCTCGGGTTGATTCTCATGCTTTGGGTTGCCGAAGGCCGCCGTAGCCAGGTGCTGCCAATCGTCCTCATCGCTTCGGCCGGCGCACTGGTATTCGTCTTCCTCTGCTATAACGCATCGCCTGATGCGTTCAGCTACGTCTTTCGCTCCGCCTCCGGTTTTCTCTGGTTCTCATTCGATCCTGCGAGACGCTTATTCTCCACGCTCTCGAACGCCGGCATCACCTTGGCGGCCGCATCGGCTGCTCTTCTTTACATTGGCGTGCGCCGCTCGCGCTACTTCGGCAACACGGCGCCGTTGCTGTCTGCCTGCGTGTGCCTGCTTCTGGTCATGACAGACGTTCCAGGTAGCCCCTGGTTGTGGGCATTGCCCTTTCTGCTTACCTTCATCGCCGGGGTCTTTGCCGACGCGTATGAGAGCCCGAATGGCCGTCTGGCGCTGGCCGCCGGCGCTGCCCTTGTGGCGTTGCAAGCTATCTTCTGCCTTCTCAGTCTGCCGGGCCTGATCTAGCCCGAGCAGATCCAGCGGATTAACCAAGGAAGCGGCACTTTATCAGCGGCAATCTAGCCCAATTTTGTCCCCTTGTTTAGGCCCACGCAAGCCTGCCGACGGCACAGTTTCGATGTCTCGGGTATCCCGCTGCAATATAAAGACTTATTTCCCACAGCGCGCCTTGTTTCAAGGCCCTTCGACAGGGTAAAATAAGGTTTAAGCCCGCGGCACCGTCGCGTACCTTTTTGACCCACCTTCGCGGGCTCCCAGAATCCCTATGGCAGACGATCAGAATCCGCAGCTCCCCCTCGACGGCGGTACGCCGCCCAGCAATCCAAGCCACATCCCCATCAACATCGAAGACGAGATGCGCCGGTCGTATCTTGACTACTCGATGTCGGTCATCATCGGCCGCGCGCTGCCCGATGCTCGCGATGGATTGAAGCCCGTTCATCGCCGCGTGCTCTACACCATGAACGAGATGGGCCTGCAGTACAACAAGAAGTACACAAAGTGCGCCAAGGTCGTCGGCCAGTGCATGGGCGTCTACCACCCCCACGGCGACTCCGCCATCTACGACACACTGGTTCGCATGGCGCAGCCCTTCTCGCTGCGCTACCCGCTCGTCGATGGCCAGGGCAACTTCGGCTCCGTCGATGGCGACCCGCCTGCCGCCATGCGTTACACCGAGTGCCGCATGGAGCGCATCTCCGGTGAACTGCTCGCCGACATCGACATGGAGACCGTCGACTTTACGCCGAACTACGACGAGTCCACGAGCGAGCCGACCGTTCTGCCCACGCGTATCCCGAATCTCATCGTCAACGGCTCCAACGGGATCGCGGTCGGCATGGCCACCAACATCCCTCCGCACAACCTCACTGAGGTCGTCAACGCCACGATCGATCTCGTCAAGCACCCCACTTACGGCCTCGCCGAAGTGCTCAAGCATGTGCAGGGCCCCGATTTTCCGACCGGCGGTTTTCTCTACGGCAAGGGCGGCATCCTCAACGCCTACAAGACAGGCCGCGGCCGCTTCATGATGCGCGCCAAGGTGGCTACAGAAAGCCTGACCAAAGAACGCCAGGCGATCATCGTCACTGAGATTCCGTACCAGGTCAACAAGTCCAAGCTCATCGAGCGCATCGCCGAGCTGGTGAACGACAAAATCATCGACGAAATCGGCGACGTCCGCGACGAAAGCGATCGCGACGGGATGCGCATTGTCATCGAGCTCAAGCGCGGCGCGCAGCCCGAGATCGTGCTGAATCAGCTCTACAAGCACACCCAGATGCAGGAGAGTTTCTCCATGATCTTCCTGGCCGTGCTCAACGGCCAGCCCAAGGAGTTTCCTCTCGACGAAGCTATCCGCGCCTTCATCAATCACCGCATCGATGTGGTGCAGCGCCGCACCGTCTACCTGCTGCGCAAGGCCCGTGAGCGCGAGCACATCTTGGAAGGCTACAAGATTGCGCTCGACAATCTCGACACGGTCATTCGCATCATCCGCGCCTCTCGTTCCCGTGTTGAAGCGCGCGAAAACCTCTACACCTGGGGGAAGGGAACCGAGATTGTCATCAATCTCGATCGCCAGCGCCTCGCAACCGAAGAACGCGGCCTTACCCTCAAGCAGGTCGATGCAATTCTCGAATTGCAGCTCTATCGCCTCACTCAGCTCTCGGTCGACGAAATCCTCAAAGAGCTCGCGGAAATTCGCGCCAAGATCGCCGAGTACGAAGAGATTCTCGGTAGCGACAAGAAGCTGCGCGCCGTCATCGTCAAGGAGCTTGAAGACGTGCGCGATCGCTACGGCGATGCGCGCCGCACGCAGATCATCGATGAGTCGGCCGAACTCCAGTTGGAAGATCTGATCGCCGACGAGCAGGTCGCGGTCACTGTCAGCCATCAGGGCTACCTGAAGCGCACCCCTATCTCCATCTATCGCCAGCAGCGCCGCGGCGGCACAGGCCGCACCGGCATGAAGACGCGCGAAGAAGACTTTGTTTCGCAGCTCATCATCGACTCCACGCATGCCTTCCTGCTCTGCTTCACCAGCACCGGCCGCGTCTACTGGCTCAAGGTCTACGAGATTCCCGACGTCAGCGCCGCCGGCAAGGGCAAAAGCATGCAAAGCCTGCTCAACCTGCAGCCTGGCGAAAACGTACGCGCCATCATGGCCATTCGCGATCTTGAAGAAGAAGGCAAGTTCATCTTCTTCGCCACCCGGCAGGGCACGGTCAAGAAGACACCGCTCAAAGACTTCTCCAATGTCATGGCCCGCGGCATCATCGCCATCGGCATCGACAAGGAAGACGAACTCGTAGCAGCCCGCGTCACCGACGGCAACCAGATTGTCTTCCTCGCCACGCACCTCGGCATGGCCATTCGCTTTGATGAATGCGATGTCCGCTCCATGGGCCGTCCGGCCTTCGGCGTGCGCGGCATCGATCTTGCCAAGAACGACTACGTCGTCGGCGTCGCCATCACGCCCAAGGAACACGAAGAGGGCGCCTACCGCATTCTCGCTGTCACTGAGAATGGCTTCGGCAAGCGCACCAATGTCGAGGAGTATCGTCTGCAAACCCGCGGCGGCAAGGGCGTAAAGAACATGGCCGTTACCGACCGCATCGGCAAGGTGAATACCATTCAACTTGTCGACGATAACTCCGAGCTGGTCGTCATCAGCCAATTCGGAAAGATCATCCGCATCGACACCAAGACGATCCGTGCCGCCGGCCGCGCCACGCAAGGCGTCCGCCTGCTCAATCTCGAAGACGATGACAAGGTAGCAGCCGCCGTCATCATTCCGCCCGAGGAAATTGCGAAAGACGACGAACCGACGCTACTGCAGTAGAAGGTTCAGCATGATGGACAAAACGATCCGCCGCGTGACTGACCCCCACGGCGAGGGTAAAGACGAGCAGCAGCGGGAGACCTACCGGTACTGGCAGAGCCGTTCCGTTGGGGAACGACTCGTTGCTGTGTGTGAGTTGAGCGAATCGGCATACGCTTTTGCAGCGGCATTCAAAGGAGAGCCAGCCCATGTTGGCGAAAGACCTGAAGGATATTCTGCGCGCGTTCAACGCGAACGCCGTTAGGTATCTCGTCATCGGCGGCCACGCTTTTGGCGTTTATGCCGAGCCGCGTGCAACCAAAGACCTCGATCTATTCGTCCAATCCAGCCCTGAGAACGCGGCCGCTGTCTTCAAGGCGTTGTCTGAGTTCGGTGCTCCGCTTGAAAGCTTGACCCCATCGGACTTCGCCGACGGATCTGCATTCCAGATCGGCCAGCCTCCCGATCGGATTGACATTCTGCAGCAAATAGACGGCATCGCATTCGATGAGGCATGGGCCAATCGCCTTGAAGGTGCGATCGATGGGGATACTCCGGTGAACGTGATCTCGCGTGAAGATCTGATTCGCAATAAACTGGCCAGTGGCCGGCAGCAGGATCTGCTCGATGTCGAAGTGCTCCGCTCCGTGGGCGCACAAAAGCCACCACAAGGCTGATTTCGTCTTCACGCGCCTGCTCGAGAGCGAGTTCCAAAGCTCGACCATGTAGCGACCTGGTCTTTCCTTCTCGCACAAAGAACGAGCCGGATGAGACCAAAGTTGCTGACGCCCGCATCTTCGCGCGCTAATGTGATGCTGCATTCCAATCCCACCAACAAGCCTCCCGGCTTCGCGCCGTCGCGGCCGTTCCATTGCCTTCGGGCGCAACGGAGCGTTCGGTGAACCACGCCCGTGAAAGAGGAACGACACACATGGATCGAAAAACCTTCCTGAAAACAATTGCGGCAGTTGGCGCCTCGCTGCCGTGCTGGTCCGCCGCGGCACATGCCGAAAACACGAAATGCGATGGAAGCTCATGCATGACAGATGCCGGCGCAGTGCGGCAGTTTCTCTCCGACTTCCTGAAGAAGGAGGAGACCTTGATCGCACCACGCTGGTGAAACTCATGCAGCAGCGGGGCAAGGCCTGCTGCCGCGCACTTCAATTTCGTCAGGACCTGATAGCGAAAAGCAATGGCAGCCTCGACAAGCTTGTGGAGCTAATGGGAGCCATTGTGGGCCCTGAGAACTGCGTTCGAACCGGCAATCGGATTGCCCTTACATATCCCGTGAGCAAGTGCGTCTGCGGCTGGAGCCCGGAGCGCACGCCGACGCCCGACGATCCTTACTGCGAGTGTTCTGCGGCCAACAATCAGGCACTCTTCGAGACCGTGTCGGGAAGAACTGTTCAGGTGAAGGTTCTGGAATCGCCCCGCCGAGGCGGCGTGCATTGCAGATTCGATCTCCGGCTTAGTTGACACTCTTCAGGGTCTGTCGAAAATTCACTCGTGCATGATCCTCGCGCGAATCGGAAACGGACCCCAAAGTGAGTGCTTGGCCAGAAGGCTATAGCTTCGCGAGCTTTGCTTCCAGATCTGGCACGTAGCTTGGCTGTGCCTCCGGCTCAAGCTGACGCGCCATACCCAAAGCAGTCTGCCAGGCTTTGCGCGCTTCGTCTTTCTGGCCCAGCGCTGCGGCACTATTGCCCAGCGCCATCTGGCTCTGCATCTCCTGCGGGTCAATAGCGACTGCTTCGCGCGCCAACTCCAGCGCATGAGCCGCGTCCCCCTTCCACAGCAGGTGCGAGGCGTTTTGCGCTCGCGCAAGCGCAGCAGCCTGCCGCATATCGAAAGTTCCTCGATACACGAACACTCCGTAATCGATCGTCTCTGCCGGCTTCATCGATTGGAAAGGAACATAGGGATTGACCCGCCCCGTCGGCGCCTCGCATCCGCTCAAGTCCCCCGCGCTGATCAGCACGCTTCCTGTCACAGTCGGCGCAATCGCATCCGCGCCGCCCAGCCAGCCCGTATCGCCGTTGGGCAGATGATGGCAGGTGATTCCATAAGTCTCCGGGTTGATCTCGGGATACGCGAAATAGGCAAACCAGCATTCCTCGCCGGGATGTCGGTCTTGCCACGACTTCACTTGAATAAGCTGCTGCGCCCAGTCCACATTGGCGTCGCTGAACAAGTTATGCACGTTGTTGGGTCCGCCCCACGCCTCATTTGCGTACGCCATGTAATTTGGAAACACCGACAGCGACGACACCGCATGCGCCGCCAGCAAACCCAGCGTGAGCCATTTCCAGTTCCGTCCCTGCGCTGCCATCGCCGCGACGCCGCCGCCGGCCAGCACAAACATCAGCACATCCACAGGCAGAATGTGCCGCGCGCCAATGTCCATGCCTGCCGCAATTGCCACAACCAGATAGAAGAGCGCCGGTACAAGCAGGTACACCACCTCGCGCCCCTTGCGGAGTTTGCCCGTAGCGATTGCAAACAAAGTCAACCCAACCAGCGCCAGCAGTCCCAGCGTCGTCTTCACGGCCATCACGAGAGGGAAGTACCACCACACACCGTGCGCGTGCACCTTGCCCAGCACAAACGTCGGGTAGAACTGCGCCATGATCTTCACGTCGACCAGCCCAATCAGGTACGACTCGGGCAGCAGGTGAAAACGCGCGATTGCTGCGATGGCTGCAGCGTTAAACGGGCTCAGTGCTTTCAAATCCTCAGCGAGAGATGGATTCAGCGCCAACCCTGCAGGCCGCGCCGCATAGCGGAACCCGTAGAACGCCCACAGCACCATGATGCCGATGACCACGATCGCCGCAAAGGCTCCCGTGAGCCGAAGCTCGGCTTGTCCCCGCGTCTTTCTGGGCGTAGACATAACCTCCCACACGATCAGCATCAGAAGCATCGGCGCCAGCAAAATGCCGGAGTGCTTGGTGGCCAGCAGCAATCCCGCCACCAGCCCCGCCAGCGCCAGTCGCGCCATCGTTGGCTGCTTCACATAGCGATAGAACGCATAAATCGAAGCAAGAAAGAAGAGAGACACGCCCACGTCGGTCGTCACCAGCGCCGAGTGAGCCAGCACATTGGGATCGAGGCTCACCAGCACCAGCGCCGCCAGCCCCGCCATGGTGCCAAAGAATTCCCGCGTTGCCAGAAAAACCACCAGCGAAAGTCCGAGGGCGAGAACAAGCGTCGCCATACGCATCTTGAAGACCATGCTTTGACTCGCACCATCATTGCGCGCCAGCCAGTCGCGGCCCTTCATGTAGGCTTCGACCTTGAAGTTTCGGTCCTGCAGCGGTGGGACCCAGAAGTCGTGCCCCCCTAGCGGCAACGCTGCCAGTAACTTCACCAGCGGCGGATGCTCCGGGTTCAAGCCAAAGTCGCCGGTGTGCCCCATCATGTATCCGGCGAACATGTGGTCGGCCTCATCGAATGTCAGCGATTCGCGATGTACGACGTAGATTGTCTGCACGGCTTGTATTGCGAGCAACGCGATCACTGCCGCGCACACCCATCTTTTGTTTGTCACGATGCTTGGAACTCCTGTCTTTCTTGAACGCCGCCCATTCTAGCGGGAGAAGCACAGACCTGGCAGTGTCGATCTCTGATCCAGTAGAGTTACCCCGAAGTTTCATCATCTGCGACGTCTTCCATCAACACCTGCGGTAAACTGAACGTGGACTTATCGGACGATCTCGAACCATTTTCAGTACTCGAATCTCTTAATCATGCGTCTTACACTAGTGTTGCTCTCGAATCTCCGCACGCTCCTTCAGGTGCGCTCCACATTCCTTCTCGTTCTGGCGGCTGTCTTTATGGCCGCCACTCCCTGCGCTCCAGCGCTGCAAGGGCGTGCGCACCGTAAGGCGCACGCCGCAGCCTCAGCCCGCGCGGCACACCGGCACGCAGCGTCGGCGCGCACTTCTGCCCGCTCAAAAGGCGCCGCAAGGCGCTCTTCCAACGCAAAGCGTAGAACCGCTTCGACTGCGTCCCGCACCATCGCATCCCGCCGGACTCTGCGCCACCGGCCCCGGATCGTGCGTGCACGCATGCCCATTCGCCGCTATCGCTGGATGGCCCAGCGCCGGGCAGTTGTTGCCACCCGCGCCGTCGTTCCCGACGCACATGCTTCCCGCGCACAAGCTGAAGTCGCGGATGCTGCTGGAACCAATACCCCCACGCCGCAGGAAGCTGCCAATCGCATCGCCGCAGCCGAAGCTCCGCCCCAACAGGCCGCGCTTCACGTGCCAGCCAACCCGTTCAGCACTACAAGCATCGTGGCCATGGCCCCCCTTCGCGGTTCTCTTGAATCGCTGATTCGTCAGAACGAGAAGACCAACGCCGACAACCTCGAACGCATTGAAGACGACGCCGACCTGCGCGCTCGCATCGCCGACGGCCAGCTCGTCCGCGTTCCTGAGTCCGCAGGGCTCGCCGTCAATCCGAGCCTCCCGGTTGATCGCCGCTACTGCCGTCCTTGGACCGCCGCGTTTCTTACCGACCTCGCGCGCGCCCATCAAGCGCAGTTCAACCACGCGTTCGAAGTCAGCTCCGCGGTTCGCACCGTCGCATATCAGAAGCACCTGATGCGCACCAACGGCAATGCCGCCCCTGCCGTGGGCGACGTCGCCAGCCCCCACCTCACCGGCGCTACCATCGATATCGCCAAGCGCGGCCTCACGCGCAGAGAGATTTATTGGATGCGGAACCGGCTCGACGCCCTGCAGAATGCGGGCAAGATCGACGTCGAAGAGGAGTTTCGCCAGTCCTGCTTCCACATCACCGTCTACAAGAGCTACATCGGCGCAGGGCCGGCCCACAAGCCCGTCCCACACACCACGAACTCGCCCGATGACGTGACGGATGCACCGGTCGATCTGCCCGTACACCCCGCCTAGATCATTCGTCTCGCTTCAGTCTCAGAAAATCGATTTCGCACGATCTCGGTTCCAGCGTACAATCGCGGGCGAACCCATTTGTCTGGATGGAACCGGCGTTCGGGCGCGCGCGTATATCTCGTGAGAAACGCAACCGCTCAAGCTCCCCCGGTCCATCCCCACAGCGTTAACCGTGCAGTCTCTCCGAGAGGCGGAATCATGAGTGATCCTGAGGTTCAACCGGTAGCCGGGGAAACTCCCGGCCTCACCCAGTGGCAGCGCGTATCCAACACATTCACCGCACCCTCCAAAACCTTCGCCGACATTAAGCGCGGTAACAAGAGCTGGTGGATGCCATTCCTTATCTTTGTGGTTGTGGGCTACATGCTTTTTGGCGTCGTCGTTTCCAAGATCGGCATGACGCAGGTGGTTGAGAATCAGATCCACCTCAGCCCCAAGCAGGAAGAGAATCTTGCTCAGCATCCCGAACAGCGCGAGACGTCGATGAAGATCTCGGTCGCCATCACCGAAGGCTTCTTCATCGGCAACCCGGTTGTTCTGCTCATTGTTCTTTCCCTTGGCTCGCTCGGCCTCTGGGCGACCATCAACTTCCTCTTCGGCGGCAAAGCCACCTTCGGCAGCATCTTCACCGTGTGGATGTATGCAGGATTGCCCGGTGTCATCAAAGTTCTTCTCGGGATCGTCGTCATCTTTGCCGGCGTGGCTCCGGAGTCGTTCAATATCAAGAACTATGCCCCTACGAATCTCGGAGCCTTTCTCAATCCGCTCGATACCAACGCCGCCCTCTATTCGATGGCGAGTTCAATCGACTTCACCACAATCTGGACACTGGTGTTGCTCGGTATGGGCACGGCTATCGTCGCCGGCGTCAAGCGCAGCTCGGGCTACATCGCCGTCTTCGCATGGTGGGCCGTGTTCGTCCTAATCGGCGCAGGCGCCGCAGCCCTGATGAGTTAACTCCGATTGACCTAATTCTCGGCCAAACAAAACGGCGCGCATCCCAAAGATGCGCGCCGCAGTTTTCTGACACCTGATCTCTGATCCCTGTCTTATTCCGTCCAGCGCCGCATAATCAGCGTGGCATTGATCCCGCCAAACCCAAACGAGTTCGACAGCGCCACATCGAAGTTATGCGCCACCGGTGCGTTCGGCACATAATCGAGCCGGCATTCGGGATCGACGTTGTCGAGGTTGGTTGTCGGCGGCAGCATCTGGTTTTGCAGCGCCAGAACCGTGATGCCGGCCTCCAGTCCACCCGCGCCACCGAGCAGGTGACCCGTCATGGATTTGGTCCCGCTCACCTTCAGCTTCTTGCTCAGCGCGTGCTCGCCAAACACCTTTTCGATCGCCAGCGACTCATTCCCGTCGCCTGCCGGTGTCGATGTGGCGTGCGCATTCACGTAGCCAACTTCTTCGGGCTGCAGTCCGGCATCTTTCAACGCCGCTCGCATGCTGCGCTGCGCGCCTTGTCCTTCGGGAGCAATCCCCGTCATGTGATACGCATCGGCGCTCATGCCGTAGCCGATCACCTCGGCCAGAATCTTCGCACCGCGCGCCTTCGCAAATTCCAGCTCTTCCAGAATGAGAATGCCCGCGCCTTCGCCAATCACAAAGCCATCGCGGTCTTTGTCGAAAGGCCGGCTCGCCCTCGTCGGTTCTTCATTCCGCGTCGAGAGCGCGCGCATTGAAGCGAATCCACCCACCGAGAGCGGAGTGACAGAAGCCTCCGCGCCGCCAGCAATCATCACATCGGCATCGCCATGCAGAATCATGCGCACCGAGTCGCCAATGGAGTTGGCGCTGGTGGCGCACGCCGTCGCCGTTGCCGAAATCGGCCCCCTGGCTCCGTAGCGAATGCTGATTTGCCCCGCCGCCATGTTCACGATCACCGCGGGAATGAAGAACGGAGAGATTTTGCGCGGACCGCCCGCCAGCAGGTTTGAGTGCTCCCGCTCAATGATTTCGAAGCCGCCGATTCCCGAGCCGATAAACACACCCATCCGGTCGCCGATCTCCGGCGTAATCTGCAATCCCGATTGAGTGATAGCTTCGTGCGTGGCTGCGAAGGCAAAGTGGATAAAGCGCCCCATCTTGCGCGCTTCTTTTTGTCCACGAAGTTCAGCGGGTCGAAGTTCTTCACCTCGGCGGCAAAGGTGACTGGAAATCCCGTTGTGTCGAAGCCCTGAATAGGCGCCATACCGCTCGCCCCGGCCAGTAGCTGTCGCCACACCTCGGGCGCGGTATTACCCACACCGCAGACCAGCCCGAGGCCGGTGATGACTACGCGACGATTCACCAGTTACTTGCCTTTCGCGTTCTTCTCGATGTACTCGATTGCGTCCTTGACGGTCTTGATCTTTTCCGCATCCTCGTCCGGGATCTCGAGGTCGAATGCCTCTTCAAACTGCATTACCAGCTCGACCACGTCCAGCGAATCGGCTCCAAGGTCTTCCTGGAAGCTCGCGCCCGGGGTGACTTCTGCTTCGTCCACCTGCAGCTGCTCGACAATGATCTGCTTTACTTTCTCTTCAACAGCCATGCTGTGATTCTCCTCATTTAGTTCGGAACTTGGATGCCTTCCGGGCTCTGCCGCGTCTCAGTTCCGCCAGCCTACAATAGCGGCTCCGGCACACGAATACAACCACCGCGCCCAAAATCCTGCGCATGGCCCCGAAACTCCAAGTCTACCGGGCGGCCCAGTGCATGTAAAGGCGCGGTAAGACAGGAAATACGAACCGGGCGCTCTGGTTGAAAGGGTCCCTCGGGCCAAAGGCGCAGGACGGTGCCAGGTTCGCCCCTCTCCCATCGCTTCAGCGCCCATCAAACGACGCACCGGCGGCCGATCGCCTCCATCAAAACGGGCCCACAACGCATTCGGTTGCGGTCGTATCTAAACTCACAGTGTGCGCGCCCTCGTCTTAACCCGGCGGCCGTTGCCCGGCACTCTCGCCGACGCTCTTCAGATGGTCGAAATCGCTGCACCTGTACCCAGTGCCCGGCAGGCGCTTGTCCAGGTGCTCGCGTCCACCATCAACATCGACGACATTCATGTAGCCGAGGGAACGTTTTACGGGGGAATTCCGGTTGGAAGACGCCCGCGTGCCCATTCCCCGGTTACGCCAGGCAGCGATCTCGCTGGAATCGTTGTTTCCGTGGGAAAAGACGTCCGTACGATCAAAACCGGCGACGCGGTGTTTGGGGTACAGATGCCGCTCCGCAGAAGGGGTGCCTGGGCAGAATTCTGCGCAGTGGACGAAAGCTGGCTCGTGAAGATGCCCGAAGGGCTTTCTTTTGACACCGCTGCCGCCTGCGGGGTCTCGGGTTCAGTCGCCCTTTCCGCGATGAAAGCGCTAAAACTGCAGGCCGGAATGCAGATCGTGATCGTCGGGGCGTCGGGCGGAATCGGCGCAATGGCGGTACAGCTTTCCCAGCGTGCCGGTGCGCGCATCATTGGGGTCTGTGGTCCTGCAAACATCGAGCGCGCCTATGCCTTGGGCTGCTCACTCGTGCTGGATTATCGCCGCGAGCGCTGGGACAAGGCTCTCGCAAGATCCGGTACGACGCGCGTGGATCGCGTCCTCGATCTCGTCGGCGGTCGCGACACCGAAGAGTCCGGGCGTCGGGTTCTGGACCGGGAAGGCCGGTTCGTCACCGTCGTTGGGCCTGAGCGCTTTATCGGCGACCGCGCCCTGAGCTGGCTGTCCATCCTCTCCATCCTCACCCGCGTCGGCTACCGTATCGTGAGTTCTCGCTTACGCGGGCCGCGGTACGTACTTGCAGGTCCCGGTCCGGGGGACGGAAAGTTCTTGTCCGACGTGGCAGCCGCAGCAGGGGCAGGGGTGCTCCCGCCGATTGACTCCGTCATTCCATTCAATGAGGAGTCGATGCGAAAGGCGCTGCAACGAGCCGCCGCACATGGCAACAACGGTCGCATCGTGATCCAGATCGCTCAATCGGGCAGCTAATCGCCCTGCCAGAACAAGGCAGAAACAGCTAGACGCCGATACACCCTAGCACTTCGGATGCGGGTTTTTGAACGCAGCATCAATCGGCAGCCAGTCTGACAGACTCTTGTTTTTGATCTCATCGTCCCCGGCCTGCGGAGCGAGTGACGACCGTACAAGCACCAACGAGATCTTCACCTTGCCGTTCATGCAATAGGCGCCCATCAGCTGTGCCAGCCCTTTATCGGCCAAATCGATGTAATCGGCCGGAAGAGTGCCCGCATTGCCGGATATATCGAAAGGGCCAACCGTCACCTGGTCCATCTGCTGCTCGGCCTTTTTCACGCCCGAGGTATCGAAGCGCACCACGAGGCTTGCGCGCCGCTCGAGAGCCTCAGGATTCGCCGTGAACTTGATCTCCGGAAGCGCGATGCCAGCCGGATTCGGTTTCGCAGCCGGCGCCCCGAGCGCAAGGCGATAAGGTGGCCCAGGCCATTTCGGCTTCACCGGAATGCCCGGGAGCCTTGTCCCCTGGGTTCCACAACCCGCCAACAGCGCCAATGTCCCAACCACCAGCAAAATTCCTTTTCTCACGTAGTTCTCCTCGCGCAAATTCACGTGTCTATTCCCAGGCCTGTTCCGATGACGCGCAAGAATATCACCTCCACGCCGCGCCGCACGATGACTTCTGACCGCCGGCGGCAGGCCTCGGGTGCCAGGCCTCAACTCCAGCAAGACCCGCCTCGGTTTCGCCCCGGAATTGCACATCGAAAAGGCGTACATTAGGCGAAGAGGTTTTCCGTCCCATGCAGGTCGCAGCCGCCGCAGTCATCGCCCTTCTTGCCGGAATTCTTCTTGGCTACTGGATGCGTGCCCGCGCCGCCAACTCCGAGAAGTCCTTGCTGGATCAGCGCGCGCGAGAGACCGCCGCCGCCCTCGATGCTGCGCGTAGCCAGCTCACTTCCGTGCAGGCTGAGTCCGCCGCGCGCGCCGGCTTCGAGTCTCTGGCCGCCGAGCGTGCCGGCGCCATCGGCCGACTCACTGCCGAGCGCGATGCCGCGCGCCGCGACCTCGAAACAAGTCACTCCATCGCCCGGGACCAGGCTGCTCGTATCAGTCAGCTCGAAGCTGACCTCAACAACGAGCGCCAGAACATGGCCGAAAAGATCGCGCTCCTCGAATCGGCAAAACAGGCCTTCGCGCATCAGTTTGAAGCGCTCGCAGCCAACATCCTCGAGCAAAAATCCAAGACCTTTTCCGAAGGCAGCCAGAAAGAGCTTGGAAACCTCCTGAGCCCGCTCAAGACGCAGATCGAAGATTTCAGGAAGAGAGTCGAAGAGGCTCAGTCCGACTCCAAAACCGGCGTCACCAAGCTTGAAACCCTCATCGGAACGTTGAACGGCCTCAATCAGCAGCTCTCAACCGATGCGCGCAACCTTACCACTGCGCTGCGCGGTTCAGCCAAAGCACAAGGCGACTGGGGCGAATTCATCCTGCGCGACCTGCTCGACAAAGCCGGCCTCCGCGAAGGCGAGCAATACTCATTCCAGCAATCCTTCGCCGGCGTCGAGGGCGAGTCCGGCGAGCGGTCCCGCTCCGTGCGCACCGACGTCATCGTATCGCTGCCCGGTGGCCGCAGCCTCGTCATCGACTCCAAGGTCTCGCTCACTGCTTACACCGATTGCGTCAACGCCGCAGCCGACGACGAGCGCAAAGCCGCGCTCAAACTGCATCTCGCCAGCGTGCGCGGCCATATCGCGAACCTGGCCAAAGCCGGCTACCACCGCCTGCCCGAGCTTGAAGCGCCTGATTTTGTCGTGATGTTTATTCCCGTCGAACCCGCATTCCTCATGGCCCTGCAGTCTGACGGCGAACTTTGGGCCGACGCCTATAAACAGGGCATCCTGCTGGTCGGGCCCACAACGCTGCTTTACGTCATTCGGATCGTCAACGTGCTCTGGCAGCAGGAGCGCCAGGCGCGCAACGTCCGCGACGTCATGGAACGCGGCAGCCGACTCTATGAAAAGTTTGCTGGTTTCGTCACCGACATGGATGCGATTGGCGACAGTCTGCGTCGGACCGATTTGAGCTACCAGAGTGCGATGAACAAGCTCTCCGAGGGTTCGGGAAACCTGATAAAACAAGTGGAATTGCTCAAAAAGCTCGGTATTCGTACCACAAAATCGATCCCGAAGAATCTGCTGGATCGAGCGAATGTGGATCAGGAAGAGCTCGCACTCGCCGCCGAAGCCGAAGAAACCCTTCCCGATCTCAAATAGTCGAAGACGATTAGGGCTGCTTGGGCGCCCGCTTCAGCGTCATTTCCATGTCTGGAAAGCCTCCGTCGCTCGACTTCACAGCGATCTTCATTTCGTCTCCGTTCGCAGTGCCGTCGTGCTTCATCGTCATTCCGTTGAAGCTCGTCTCCCAGTAAACCTTGTCGCCATCCACCTTGCCGTTTGAAATCTCCGACGGGTCGCCCATCGGCGTCTGCACCGTTCCGGTCAGCTTCGCCCCATCCTGCTTCAGGTTGAAGGTGATTTGCATGTCGCCATTGGGTGACTGCACCGTTCCCGTCCATGACCCCGTCAGGTCAGTTGCCGCAAACGCCGTTACCGCACTCAGCGTCAGCACAATCGCTGCGCACATTCCAAGAAATCTCTGCATGAAGAGGCTCTCTCTGCCGAATGGATTGAAAGCCCGCACCTGTTACAGAAAAAGTCCTGCCCCGGCGCAGCCCATCCCGACCGGCGGTCCATCCTAGCGAAGGCGGGAAGTGGAAAGCAAGATACTTTTAATGGCCTCGGGGGTCGCGGGCTTGCTGGCTCGCGAACACGCGCAAAGCGCGGTTCACCCCGCTAACGCCCCTGCCTCCCGAATCCCTCTCGCATCCGCTTCCAGGTCGTCGTCAAATCCTCAGGAAGCACCCGCGTCTCCGCCACAGTCGTCATGAAATTCGTATCGCCCGCCCAGCGCGGCAGCGCATGCAGATGCAGATGTCCCGCCACCCCCGCGCCGGCCGCTTTGCCCAGGTTCATTCCGAAATTCAAGCCATGCGGTCGATACAGACTCTCGAGCACCCGCTCGGTCTGCCGTGCCATCTCTATCATTTCGTGCGCGCCTTCGTCGGTCATCCCCGCCAAACGATCCAGATGCGCGTAAGGCACCACCATCACGTGGCCCGATGTATACGGGTAAGCATTCAGGCAGATGTAGCAATGCTTTCCGCGCACCACCAGCCCCGCGGCCAGTTCGGCTTCATCGGCGGGCATGCCGTGTTCGATCGCATAGTCAACCGACTTCACCAGGTTGCAGAACACGCACCCCGTGTCCCCCGGCCACGCCGCAAGCTGTGCCGGAATGCCGGGGCGCGGCGCCCCATCCGATGTCGTCACGTAGGAATATCGCCAGGGAGTCCAGAGCTGATCCATAGAATTTCAGAATTCCGCCAACAAAACCGGCTTTTGCTCCGGCATTGGCAATCAGTATAGAGGCCCATCCTTCTCCACAGCGTCCCGCAGGGCTCGGCCGCAACGCGCCAATTCCCGGTCGGAAGGCGTCCACTGCCCCCGCAGAGGCTCAGCTTCGCCTGTTTTCCCGTTTCAACTCCCAAAGCCGGTTTTCTTTGTAAATTTCTCGTGTCCCCGGCACAGATACAGGCTTTGCGCCAAACCCTTGCATTGACGCGGGAAAGACGAGGTTGCTAAACTTGAAACGTAGCTCCTGTGTGTGGATTCCATCAGTGAGCTGCGGCCGACCTCCAGCCAGCCGTTGCGCGCCTGGTGATTCCTGTGGAGACGAGTCGCTTCCACCTCCGGCATTGCCGGCCCGGACGGCTGTCTCCTTCTGAATCCCTTTTCGCGCAAACGCGGTCTAATGGAAAGGCCTCCAGGCGCCGGCGGTTAAAGATCTCCGCCTGCGTCAGCCCAAGCGAGACTCACGTCATCGCCGGGCGTAATGAATCCCGGAGCAGCAGCGATGGCAAACGTCCTCAATCCAGAACCCGAGAGCATAACCCTGAACACCGAACTCGAAACTCCAACCCTTGACCCTGCGACGGAGCTTGAACAGCCGTTGCACGAATCCACGTCCAACCCCGAAGCCGCCGAAGCACTCGTTTCTCCCGCGCTGGACGCCGATGCCACTCACATTCCCGCAGCAGAATCCGCTGCAGCCCCGCTAACCGCACAAGCGCACGAGCACGCCCCGGAATCGATGGATGATTTCTCCGCGGCCCTCGAAGCCTTTGAGCGCGAGCAGGCTGCCGAAGCGGCTGCCGTCGAAGCCTATGGCGACAAGGTCGTCACCGGCACGGTCCTCAAGCAAACTGAGAAGCACCTCGTTGTCGACGTAGGCCTCAAGTCCGAGGGCCTTGTTCCCATCGAGCAGGTCGTCGACCACACCGGCGCCGTGAGGTTCCAGCCCGGCGAGCAAATTGAAGTGGTCATCGAGCGCGAAGAGCCCGAAGGCGGCTATCTCGTCAGCTTCGAGAAGGCGCAGCGCCTCCGCGTGTGGGACACGATCGAAAAGGCCCACAACGAGAAGACCCCCGTCATGGGCACCGTGGTCAGCCGCGTCAAAGGCGGCCTCACTGTCGATATCGGCATGAAGGCTTTCCTGCCCGGCTCGCAGCTTGAGATTCGCCCCGTGCGCAATCTCGATGGCTACCTCGGTCAGCAGATTGAAGTTCGCGTCATCAAGCTCAACAAGAAGCGCGGCAATGTCGTCGTCAGCCGCAAAGAGATCCTTGAGGAAGAGCAGAACGCCAAGCGTTCCACCACCCTCGAGCATCTCGACGAAGGCGCGGTCCTCACCGGCACGGTGAAGAACCTCACCGACTACGGCGCGTTCGTCGACCTCGGCGGCATCGATGGCCTTCTCCACATCACCGACATGAGCTGGGGACGTCTCACCCATCCCCGCGATCTGGTCAACGTCGGCGACGAGATCCAGGTTAAGGTGCTCAAGTTCGACAAAGACAAGCAGCGCGTGTCGCTCGGGTTCAAGCAGCTCACGCCCGACCCATGGCTCGATGCCACGGAGCGCTATCCCGTCGGAGCACACGTCCATGGGCGCGTGCTCTCCGTGACCGACTACGGTGCGTTTGTTGAGCTCGAGCAGGGCATTGAAGGCCTAGTCCATCTTTCTGAGATGACCTGGTCCAAGCGCCTCAAGCACCCCTCCAAGCTGGTCAAGCCCGGCGACGAGGTCGACACCGTCGTCCTCAGCGTCAACCCGGCAGACCGCCGCATCTCGCTAGGCATGAAGCAGCTCCTCGAGAATCCCTGGGAGCACCTCACTGAGCGCTATCCGGCCGGCACTGTGGTCGAGGGTCGCGTCCGCAACCTCACCGACTTTGGCGCATTCATTGAGATCGAAGACGGCATCGACGGCCTGGTGCACGTATCGAACCTCAGCTGGACCAAGCGCGTCAAGCATCCCTCTGAAGTGGTCAAGAAGGGCGAAAAGGTCAAGGCAGTCGTCCTTGGCGTCGAGCCCCAGAATCGCCGCCTCTCGCTCGGCATCAAGCAGCTCCAGCCCGACGTCTGGGAGAGCTTCTTCGCCGCGCACCGTGTGGGTGATGTTGTGCACGGCAAGGTTCTGCGCACCGCGCAATTCGGCGCATTCGTCGAAGTTGCCGAGGGCGTTGAAGGCCTTTGCCACATCTCTGAGGCTGTGAGCGACGACGGCACTGCCGCCAAGCTCGATCAGGGCGAAGAGCACGACTTCAAGATCATCAAGATCAACGTGGAAGAGAAAAAAGTGGGACTCAGCCTGCGCGTATCCGGCCACGAAGCCAGCCGCGCCCAGGTCGAGCACTACAAGGAGGCCGCCCACAAGGCGCCCGTCTCCAGCTCAACCACCACCCTTGGCGATCTCATCAACTGGAAGAGCGAACGCTAAGCTTTCTCCTAAGCAGCAAGGCAACAACGGCCATCCTTCGGGATGGCCGTTGTTTTTTGACTTGCCGTTGATCGAAGAGCCGCCGTTTGCCGCGAGACTAGCCTTGCTGCGCCCGCTTCGACAATTCAGTGCACACGCCCTCGATCACCGGTCCCCAATCCTCGGGTCGCGCTTGCCGGAACAGGCGCATCGTCGGATACCACGGGCTATCGTCGCGGTTCAGCAGCCAGCGCCAATCCGACGCGAACGGCAGCAAGGTCCACACTGGCTTGGCCAGCGCCCCGGCCAGATGGGCCACGGCCGTATCCACGCTTATCAAGAGGTCCATCCGCGCCAGCAGTGCTGCTGTATCCGCAAAGTCCTTGATCGCCGGCGTCAGATCGACAACCCGATCTCGATACGCCTCCACTTGCGAGGCCGCCGGTCCAAACTGCAGCGAAAAGAAACGCGCGTTCTCAATCTGCATCGCCGGCGCAAAAGCACTCAGATGCATCGACCGCAGCCTATCTTCGGGAAACTCCGGATTTCCGCTCCACACAAGGCCCACGCGTAGAACCCCGTCCGCCAGCTCCACCTGTTCTGCCGCTAACCGCGCCTCTTCCGGCACGCCGAGGTACGGCGTATCCGCAGGAATCGATTCCAGCTTTGTCTTGAATGCCACAGGCAGGCTCATCAGCGGACATTGCCACTCGAAATCGGGAAGCGGATCCCCGCTCGCAATGACCTCGGCCACGCCTGGCATCTGCTTCGCCAATCGCACAATCGGCGGCTTCACATCCAGGATCACCGTGCCGCCTGCAGCATGCACCATGGGCACGTAGCGCAGAAACTGCAGTGTGTCGCCCAGGCCCTGTTCGGCGTGCAAAAGAATCCGTGCCCCATTCAGCGGCTCGCCGCGCCACGTGGGTTGCGAAAAAACGCGCGGCGCAATCTTCGGGATCGAGCGCCGCGTTTCATAACCTTGCCATCCGGCCTCGAGGTTTCCCTCCAGCAGATCGAGCAGGCCGCGATTCCAGCGGGTGTTTCCCGTTGACCCTTCGAGCGCAATGGCGCGTTCGTACTGCGTGCGCGCTTCCTCCAGCCGGCGTTCGCTCACCAGGATCAGTCCCCGGTTGCTGTGCGCTTCCGCAAGCTCAGGGTCGAGCGCCAGCGCCTGTTCATAGTGCTGCATTGCTTCGGCCAGCGCGCCCCGCTTTTTCGCAACGTTGCCCAGGTTGCAGTAGGCCGGCGCAAATTTCGGCTTGCACGCCAGGGCCTGGCGATAGCTAGCCTCCGCTTCGTCCACCTTTCCCTCTTCTTGCAGCACAGCCCCCATTCCGTTGTATCCCTCTGCCTGATCCGGTGCCAGGGCTATGGCTTTTTCGAAACACTGCTTTGCCGCTTGCGGGTTGCCATTCTGGAGCCGCAGATTTCCCAGGTGCTGCAACGCAATCACGCTCTTTGGATCCGCCTCCAGGGCGCGCTCGAAAAGCCGCTGTGCACCGCCCGAATCCCTTTCTCCCAGCAGCAGAAGTCCCATGTTGCAGAGCGCTTCGGCAAGATCGGGTTTCAATTGCAATGCGCTTTCGAAGAGCTGTCGTGCCTCCGCTGTCTTTCCACGTTTGCGCGCCACTGCACCCAGATTGCACAGAGCCTCCGGGTAGGCCGGCTTACAACTCAGCGCCCGCAAATAACTGGCCTCTGCCTCTTCCAGATTTCCCTCGTCCGCCCGCACCACACCCAGGCCATTGTGCGCCTCTGCCTTGTTCGGAGAAAGAACCAGGGTCCTTGCGAAACACCGCGCCGCCGTTTCCGTATTGCCGGTTCGTATCAGCCTCTCGCCCATCTCCTGCAGCGAATCCACGTCGTTCCAAGCCGCGGCCAATGCCTGCTCAGACGAAGCAAGTGCCTCTTCGAACTTGCCCTGGCGCTGTAACACTCGCGACAGAAATTCGTACGATGCCCCGCGGGCCGGGCGCAGTTCGATCGCCCTTTTGTAGTGGCCCTCCGCCTCCAGCAATTCGCCCGCCAATGCGTAGGCCTTCGCAATCTCAAAGTGCGCTTGCTCGTCGTTCGGACTGAGTCTTAATGCGTTTTTATAAGCAGCGACCGCCTCCCTCGCTTTTCCTTGATCCACCAACAGCGTTCCCATGGCTGCGATGAAAAGCGAAGTCATTCGGATTGGAAGCCAGCGCCCGCTCCAGCAACCGCGCCGCGCCATCGAGATTTCCTCGAAAATGGGCAATGAGCGCTAGCCCGTAAAGGCTCTTCGCATGATTGACATCGATCCCCAGAATTTCGAGATAGAGCTGCTTCGCGTCTTCCAATTTGCCGCTCTTGTGCGCGTCCACCGCGCGTGTCAGCAGTTTTTGAATCTTCGGCGAAGTGGATGATGAACGCATACCCATCGGCTTTTTCTTCGTTCCCCCATTGTGCATTTGCTCAGCTTAAGGCCAGTCTATCGACGATCCCCCATCGGCTAAGCCGAATGACAGAACGAAAGGAACCAGCGGAGCCAGCCTCGGGCCGTCGCAATGCTACCTGCACCACACTTGGCACTCGCACTCCACGGAGAGCCCGCGTAACATGCAGGCAATGTCGTCCCCTCCGTTATCCCTGGAGCCGATCACCGGCCATCAGCTGATTGCAAACCCAGGTTCGGTTGAATGCAAGGTTTGCGGCGCCCCCAGTCTCCTCTTCGGCGTCGTCGACTTTCATAAAAGCTGCATTGAACAGCAAGGCCGGCGTCTCGCGCTCTCTGGAATTCCCATCTACTACCGTCGCTGCACCCAGTGCAGTTTCGTCTTTACCAGCGCGTTCGACGCGTGGACATGGGATTCATTCCGCGACCATATCTACAACGACGAATACATCGTTGTAGATCCGGACTTTGTCGAGCTTCGCCCCGCAGGCAATGCGCATCTCATCGCCAACTCATTCCCCGACGCCAAAACCTCTATCCAGATCCTCGACTTCGGCGGCGGCAACGGCGTGCTCGCCGCGCGCCTGCGCGATCAAGGATTCTCGGCCACAACGTACGATCCCTATTCAACGTTCAATCAATTGCCGGCAGAGAAATTCGACCTGATCTGCAGTTTTGAAGTCTTGGAGCATTCGCCCACCCCCAAGGCCACCATCGCCGCCATGGTCGCTCTTCTCAAACGGCCGGGAGCAATCTTGTTTTCGACTCTCGTGCAGCCCGCCGACCTCGCCGCCATCGGCCTGAATTGGTGGTATGCGGGGCCCCGCAATGGCCATGTCTCGCTCTATTCCCTTCATGCCTTGGCTCTTCTTTTCAGGGAACATGGGATGCGCGTCGCATCTTTCAGCGACAACCTGCATTTGGCCTACGCGCAAAAACCTTCGTTCGCAGCTAAACTGCAGATCCCGGAATAAGCGCTGGAGCAGGGTCTCTCCGTATCTGTGCCTAAGCCGCTTCGGCCGCTCTCTGTCTCGCCAGCATCAGAGTGATTCCCAGTGATGTCAGCACGCATAGCAGAGCGAAGAGAAACACGCTTGCATAGCCGAACGTGCCAATCACCGCGCCCGCGATCGGGCCCACCATGAAGAACGACACATCCGAGAAGACGGTATACACACTCAAAGCCGTACCGCGGCTTCGTTCCGGCACCCGCCGCACGGCCTCTACCCCGAGTGCAGGAAACACAAGCGAGAAACCGAAACCTGCCAGCGACGCTCCGCCCAGCGCCATCCATGGCGAAACCGAGCGCCACAGAAGCAACACCCCCACCGACTCGACCGCGAGGCATGTGATGCCCACCGGAAACCCGCCATAGCGCGTGATGGCACGAATGAAAAGCAGCCGTGCCGCCACAAATGCCAGCCCGAAGCCCGTCAGGCAAAGTGCTGCCCCATCCCATTTGCGGCTCGCATAAAACAGAGTGACAAATGTCGCCAGCACGCTGTAACCCACCCCGCCCAGCGCCAGTCCCATCCCATGCGGAGTCACGCGCCCCAGCACATCGCGAAATGGCAGATGTTCCCCATGCACCACAGGCACACGTTTCTTGCGGCTCGCGAACACAAGGCTCGCGGCACAGACCAGAACTGTCAGAATGCCGATCGAGATCAGGCCCCACTGCTGTTCCATCACCACGCCCAACGGCGCGCCCAGTGCCAGTGCCCCATACGTTGCTACGCCGTTGAATGAGATCACCTTGGCCGTGTGCTCCTGGCCCACAGCCGTAATGCCCCACAGCGTCGCGCCCGTCGACCCCAGGCTCTCGCCCACGCCCAGCACCAGCCGGCTTGCCAGCAGGCTCGTCAGGCTCAACCACGCGGGGTTGCGATGCAACGCCGCCGCGCCCAGCAGCAGCAAGCCGCTCAGGGTGCACGCCGCCATGCCCCACAGCACTGAGACCTTGGCACCCGAGCGATCGCTGATACGCCCTGCCCACGGCCTGCTCAGAAACGTTGCAATGTACTGGATGCTGATGACAAGGCCTGCGAGTGAAGCGTGATAGCCCATCCGCAGGTGCACATACGCCGGCAAAACGGCCAGCGGTAATCCGATGGCCAGATAGCACACAAACGTGAAGTGAACATACCCCAGAATGTGCCGCACGTCTGCGCGCGATGCGTGCGCAGTGGGCCTGGCTCCATTCTCCATCGTCGAACTTTCCATGCAGGGGGAGAGAACGAAGACCTGTCCTCAATTCTCTTTCCAGTATAGCGAAGTGCGAACTTCAAATTATCTGCTTGTGCCCCGTCGTCCTCAGCTCTTGATCTCCCCACGTGGTGTCATCCTGAGAACCCGCGCGTTTGGGGCTCCGCGGACGCGTTAGCGTACGTGGGGTGCGCGGGGCGAAGGATCTGCTTTTGGGAAGCAAAGATCAGCGCGAAACACTCTTCTACCGCCCCTCAACTTCAAACGCACGATTCAAAAACTCCACCACCCTCTGCCGTGCATCGTACCCATGCCACGGCTCCGGCGACGGCCTTCCATACATCCCGCCCGCCAGCGGCCCATGATCCTCGCGTGGATACGTCACCAGCTCCACCGGCACGCCCTCCTGCCGCAGCGCACGATACATCTCCTCCGACTGGCCCAGCGGATCGGTTGTGTCACTCTGTCCCTGCAACAACAGGAACGGCGTTTTGGCCTTCGCCGCACCTGCCAGAGGACTCTGCCGCCAAGCCTCTTCCAGGTGCTCCCAAGGCTTGCCGAAATACCACCGGTCGTACCACGAGCCGCTTTCCGTCCCGTACTCGCTGAACTGGTCAATCACCGGCGCCGCACTGATCACGGCCTTGAAGCGGTCCGTCTTGCCTTCGACAAACGCAGCCATCTCGCCGCCGTAGCTGTAGCCCATCAGCGCCGTCTTTGCAGCAGTCCAGCGGATACTTCGCCAGCACGGCATCCACGCCCGTCATGATGTCGCGATAGTCCCCGCCGCCCAGATCGTTCTTATTCGCCGACGCAAACTTCACTCCATAATTCGAAGACCCGCGAGGATTCGGCCGCAGCACCGCCCATCCATGCCCCAGAAGAAACGCGACAAACGCATCGTGACGATTTTCAAAGGCCCCAAACGGCCCGCCATGCACATCCACAACCAAGGGAACCTTCGCTGATCCGCTCACTGGCGGCAGATACAACATCCCTTCAATCGTGAACCCGTCGCTCTTCCACGTCACCAGTTCAGGCTCCACAGAACGCAGCCCCGCAGGAGCCAACTCCGGAACTGGCAGCGCCTTACACGCATCGCCTAAGCGCTCGGCGTAGCAAAGCTTCTGCGGTTGCCCGCCACTCTCCGCAACCCACAACCACCCGCTCTGTGCGCGATTGGTATTCAGTCCCGAAATCACCGCCGCGCCCAGGTCGATCGGTTTCACGCCACTCTTGCCGTCCAGGCTCATCCGCACCGCCGAGGCGCGCGTGCCGATGCCCGCCTGTGCAATCAGCGAATCCTGCGCGAAGAACAACGCCGAAGCATTCAGCTGTCCCGCAAATCCCGCCGACAACCGCACCGGCTTTGCGGTCGCATCCCCCGCGCGCAAGGCGAACAATTCGTCATACCCCGGCGGCGCGTCTTCCGGCGTCGCCGCGCTGAACACAATCTCTTTTCCATCATTGCTGAATGTGCCGCCGCCCACTGTCGCCGGAATCGCAGCCACCTTCGCCGGCTTCTCCGGCGTCGCCGCATCCACCAACCACGCCTCGCTCGCCGGCCCAAGATCCGACACATCATTCGGCGGCTCCGTCACCACAAACAGCCGATCCGCAGCTGGCGACCACACGGCTTCGTGCACATCCGGCGGAACCGCAACAACCTTCAGTCCTCCGTCGATCGCCCCGTCGGCCTTCAATGCAGCCAGGTAGAGCCGCGAACCATGCTTCTCGTGGTTGACCCACGATGCATCGGCCTTCGCCTCTTTCTGCTTCTTCTCGCCCGCTGTCTCGGGGTCGCGCGCCCACACCGCAAGCCACTTGCCATCCAGCGACAGCGCATAGCCCGAGGGTTCCAGCGCCACCTGCTCCACGGCAGCATCTTTCTTCGCCGCATCGTCTGCAGGCTTCTTCTCGTCTTTCTTATCGTCCTTTTTCTCGGATCCCGGCGGAGGTATCGCGTTCTTTTCCTTCGATTCATCCACGACGGGTGCGATCTTCAACTCGTACGACGCAGCTTCGCCGCCGCGCAAATCCAGCCGGAACAGCTCCGTGTGTTCCCCGCGATGCGCCAGAAAGAAAATCGCCGATCCGTCCGGGGCCCATTGCGGATTGCGCTCGCCGCGCTTATCCGCCGGCGGAGAAAAGGTCAGCTGCCGCGCCTTCTCCGTCCCGCTCGTCGCCACCACCCACACATGTGCTTTTGCCCCATCGGCCGTCGCATCCGTGATAGTCACGAGCGCCTGCTTGCCATCCGGCGAAAGCTGCGGCCCTCCCATCGATTTCAGATGTCGCAGATCGTCGGTAGTAGGGAAGTGCGCGGCCGGCGCCGTTTCGGCGGCCAGCCCGCTCGCTGAAAACATACCAGGCAACACACACAGAAGCGAAAGAAGAGAAAGGCGGCGCAGGCAAGAATCCATGCGCTCAGAATACACAACCGGCTACAGCCTCCTGCAGCCGTAGCGCGCAACTGAAAAGGCCGCTCACCGAGCGGCCTTTGTCGAACGCGAATTCCAGACTAACTATTGGACCTGCTGCACCGGCGGACGCGGCGCGGGAGCGGACTGAGCCTGCTGCGCGGGCTTCGGTTTCGGCGCATCCTTCTTGGTCGGCGCCAGAATCGCGTGCAGAATCGTGCCTTCCATGCGCGGCATAAACTCCACCGAACCGGCTTCGCCAATGTCCTGGATCAGCCGATTGATGATCGCGTAGCCCAGCTCGCGGTGCGCCATTTGGCGTCCGCGGAAACGAAGGCTCGCCTTCACCTTGTCGCCCTCACCCAAAAAGCGCACAGCCTGGTTCTTCTTCGTCTGGTAGTCGTGCTCGTCCACCGTGACCGAGAACTTGACTTCCTTCAGCGTGATGACTTTTTGCTTCTTGCGCGCAGCCCGCTCGCTCTTTTCCTTCTCGTAGAGAAAGCGGCCGTAGTCCTGAATGCGGCAAACCGGCGGAATGGCGTTGGGCGAAACCTCTACAAGATCCAGACCGCGCTCGCGGGCGATCTTCAGAGCTTCAAAAGGGGGTAGGATGCCAAGCTGTTCGCCGTTTTCATCGATGACGCGAATCTCGCGTGCGCGAATGCGATCGTTGATGCGAATAAAAGACTTGGCCGAGCGTTTATCGAGTGCGATGGTTCTCCTCCACTGGCTGTCCGTGCTTTCCTTTGCAGGGCCTCACCGGCTGCCAAAGAAGCATGCGAACGCACCCTGAGTATAGCATCGGTCCGGCTCGATCGGCCCGGTTTCAGGGGCGGTTTTCCGTCCGTCCCGCTTGGCGAAAAAGCTGCAACGAAGGGTCGCTACTGTGCCGAAAGCGTTCCCAAAGGCGTCGCCGCGTCGGCCATCGCCCGGGAATCCTGCCAGGTTCCGGCCCCGTCTTCGCTCACGGCCGCCGCGCGCAGCGCGCCGTCCGCATTCAACCCCAGGGCGAGCACGCGCACTGGCCGATTCGCTTCGAGAATCCCCTCCAGCTCCACTGGAACAAAATTCTCTGTTAGTGCTACGGTTCGGCCCTCGCACGCCAACGCCTCCGGCGTGTGTAGTGTCAGCGCGTCCAGGGTACGCCCCACCAGACCCCGTCGATGCGCCTTTGTCTTCTCTGCCGACACCTGGCGCAGTTCGCTCATGCGCTCATCGACTACCGCGCCCGGCACCGGGTTCTCCTGGTGCAATGCCCACGCCCGCGTCGCAGGCCGCGGCGAAAACGGGAACAGGTGCAGATAGCCAAACGGCAGCGCTCGCACAAAAGCCAGCGTCTCCTCAAATTCCGCATCCGTCTCGCCCGGGAAGCCCACCATCACATCCGCGCCCAGCGTCAGTTCCGGACCCGCCGCCCGCAGCAGCGCCTCCACTTTCTCAACGTAATGCCATGGCCGATACCGCCGATGCATCCGACGCAACACCGCATCCGATCCCGACTGCAGCGGCAGATGGGCGTGCCGTGCCAGCCGACGCGTCGTCTGCCCAGCCCCGCCAAACTCGGCCATCAACCCGATCAGCTCCGCATCCCAATCCATCGGCTCGATCGAGCTCAGGCGCAACCGAGGCAAGCTAGTCTCCTCAAAAATCCGCCGCACCAGCGCAGCCAATGTTTTGGGTGCCCCATCCTTTCGCTTTTTTTCTGGCGAAAGGGTGGGAACCGCCAACCCCTGCATCCCCTCGTCGGCAAGTGAAAAATCCCGTCCCCACCGGCCCAGGTTGATCCCGGAAAACACCAGCTCAACTCCGCCCGCGGCAACAAACCCTTCCACCTGCCGCATCACTTCTGCGACCGGCAGGCTTCTCGACGAGCCGCGCGTCTGCGGAATCACGCAAAACGAGCAGCGATTTCCGCAACCCTCCTGGATTTTCAGGTTCGGCCGCGTCTGCACCCCGGGAACAACCTGCGCCTCTTCAAGGAACGAGTGCGCAAAACGATCGTCCGCCAGCACCAGCGCATGGCTCTTCGTTGAGCTGGCCATCAGGGAGGCCACACTCACAATTCCCGACTCGACCAAACCAGTTTGCGATCGGCTTGCAAGCTCCACCACAATTTCTGGAGCCAATGCCTTATGGCTGTTGCCAATCACCGCAGCCACGCCATCCAGCCCTGCCAACTCATCTGGTGCGCGCTGCGCATAGCACCCCGTGGCCACAATCCGCGCTTCGGGATTCACCCGGTGGGTCCGCCGGATAAACGCCCGCGCCGCCCTGTCCGCCTCCGCCGTCACGCTGCAGGTGTTCACGATGACCACGTCCGCGGCCCCGACTCCCTCACCGCAGACCGCCCCAAGACTCAGCAGCCGGCTCGCAATTGCCTCGCCATCCGCACGCGCCGCCCGGCACCCAAAATTCTCGATATGAAACGAAGCACCCACCTTCCTAGTCTAGGGCAAACCGTTCTCTTTCCGGTCTACCTACCTCCTCGCAACTCGCCATTTCTATCCTCACAACTTAAGCGACCGGGCGCATGCTAGACTCCCTTCCGTTATGCGAATCCGCCTCGATTGGTTGCCAATTCTGCTTCTGTTTGTCGCGCCCGCCGTCAACCCCCTCCACGCCCAATCGAACACCGCACCCCACCTTGAGAAGCGTGGCACCGCCACGCAGCTCATTGTGGACGGCAAGCCGTTTCTCATCCTCGGCGGCGAATTGCACAACTCCTCTTCGTCGAACCTCGAGTACATGAAGCCGATCTGGCCCGGGCTGGCGTCGATGAACCTCAATACGGTTGTCACGCCCCTCAGTTGGGAGCTCATCGAGCCCACGGAAGGGAAGTACGACTTTGCGCTCGTCGACGGCTTGCTCGATCAGGCGCGCCACGACCACATGCGGATCGTCTTCCTCTGGCTTGCCTCCTGGAAGAACGGCATGTCCAGCTACGCGCCGGTATGGGTCAAACAGGACACCCGCCGCTTTCCGCGCGTCGTCGAGAACGGAGCCGAGGTCGAAGTCCTCAGTCCCCAGGGCGCCGCAACGCAGGAAGCCGATGCCCGCGCCTTCGCCGCCCTCATGCAGCACATCAAAGAAGCCGACAGCCGCGACCACACCGTGCTCATGATGCAGGTTGAAAACGAGGTCGGCGTCCTCGGCGATACACGCGATCACTCGGCCGCCGCCAATCGCGCATTTACCGCTCCCGTGCCCGCTGAACTCACGCGCTATCTCCAGGCGCATCGCGACACCCTCTATCCCTCGTTTCGCACCCTGTGGGATGCAAACGGCGATAAAACCTCCGGCACCTGGGCCGAGGTTTTTGGCGACACGGTCTCCGCCGACGAGATCTTCATGGCCTGGCACTACGCCCACTTCATCCAGGCCGTCACCGCGCGCGGCAAAGCTGCCTACGACATCCCGATGTACGTCAACACCTGGCTCGCCGGCGACAACGCGACCCCCGGCGACTTTCCCAGCGGCGGTCCCGAACCCTGGGTCGTCGATGTTTGGAAAGCTGCGGGATCAGCCATCGATTTTTACTCGCCTGATCTCTACGATCCGAACTTCACCCTCTGGTGCCAGCGCTATCACCGCGATGGCAACCCGCTCTTCATGCCGGAAACTCGCGGAGGCGCGCCGGGAGCCGCCAATGTCTTCTACGCCCTCGGCCAGGAGGCCGGATTCGGCTTCTCGCCCTTTGCGATTGAAAGCGAAATCGATCCCAAGGGCGACCTCGCTGCGAGCTATTCGCTTCTCGCTCGTTTGTCACCCATGATCGCCGCGCACCAGGTCGATGGCACTGTCCATGGGTTTGTCCTCGATCGGAGCCATCCCTCCGTCGACTTCACCATGAGCGGCTACACCCTTCACGTCACGCTCGATGAAATCTTCGGCAGCCACTCTGAAACCGGCTACGGGCTCATCCTCGCTTCCGGCCCCGACGAGTTCACCGGCGCCGGCAAAGGCTTCCGCGTCTCCTTTACACCGCGTTCCGGCCGGCAGGCGGGCATCGCCTCGATCGACGAAGGCACACTCAGCGAAGACGGAGCCTGGACCCCCGGCCGCCGTCTCAATGGCGACGAAAACGACCAGGGAAAGGGCTGGCGCTTCGACCCCCGTACCCTGGGCGTCGAAAAGGTTCGCCTCTACCGCTTCGAATAGGAAACCGGGCGCCTTTAGGGGAGAAATAGCGCCAAAACCGGCCTTGCGGTATACTGGTTGGAGCGTCAACCGACGCAGGGAAGTCCCTGCGTTCGTAGACTTTGAGGCGGATACACTAGGTTCGCCCAAACTGAGAAAAACAATGCCCAAGTTGAAAACCCATTCAGGCGCGGCCAAGCGCTTCAGCAAGACCGGCACCGGCAAAATCAAGCGGGGCCAGACGAAGACGCGGCACATCCTTTCTTCCAAGTCTCCCAAAGTGAAACGCAAGCTCGGTAAGACCGTGCTTGTCTCCGACGGCGACTATTTGAAGGTAGCGCGCATGATTCCCTACGCCTGAGCACTGCGTGCGGCGGACCTTTGGATTGGGTTCGTGCCACAAACGCAGATGGGCCAAGAAATAGATGGCCCCCATCGAAAGCGAAAAGCGTTCGCATCGGTGAGAAGTTCAGGATTGCAGAGCGAGTGAAGAGGTTACAGGCCGACCCAAATCGGCCCTCCTGCCTCCAGCCGCCAAACCAACGCAACACAAACGGAGAACACTAGAGATGCCTCGCGTAAAACGCAGTACCAAGCGCAAAGACCGGCGCAAAAAGATTCTTGATCGCGCCAGCGGTTACTTCCTCACAAAATCAAAGCTCTACCAGGCAGCGCAAGAAGCCGTAGAGCGCGGATTGAAGTTCGCCTACACCGGCCGCCGCCAGAAGAAGCGCCAGTTCCGCTCCCTCTGGATCGTGCGTATCTCCGCCGCCGCCAAGCTCAACGGCACCAGCTATTCCCAGCTCATCAATGGACTGAAGAAGGCAGGCGTCGAGCTCGATCGCAAGATCCTCGCCGACATCGCCGTTCATGATGCCGCTGGCTTTACCAAGCTGGCCGAGCAGGCCAAGGCCACTCTCGCCGCCGAGAAGAAGGCAGCTTAAACTACACCGGACTGGTGCAGTAAGAACGGCCTGGAGCCTCAAGCTCCGGGCCGTTTGCATTTGTTGCTTCCCGGCTCGCAGTCTGATCAAAGCTCCGTTGCAATCTCGCCGCTTAATGCTGATCCCCTCTTTAGCGGTTCTGTCCCGGCGTCACGCAAGCGTGGTTTATCCTGAACGTTACGCAATGACCACAGAAACAATTCCATCTCTGGCGGAGTACGACGACTCCGCACTCGACAAAGCCTTTGCCTCGCTGCAACAACAGGCTCAGGACGAGGCCGCTGCGCTTTCTCATCCCGATGCGATTGAGGCCTTCCGCCTCCGCTGGCTCGGCCGCAAGCAGGGCCTGCTCAAAGACGTCTCCGACCAGTGGCTCAAAGCCGCGCCGCCCGCAGCGAAAAAGTCCGTCGGCGAGCGCTTCAAAGTGCTCAAAGAACTCGTCGAGAGCCTGCTCGAATCCGCTGCCGGCTCCGGCCCAAGCGATGCTGCCCTTGCCGCCGAGTCCATCGACATTACGCTGCCCGGTACGCGCCGCCTCACCGGCGCCGAGCACCCCATCACGCGCACCCTCAATGAAATCGTCAGCGTCTTCGCGGCGTTAGGCTACTCCGTCGGCGTCGGACCCGAAGTTGAAACCGACTTCTACAACTTCGAAAGCATGAACTTTCCGCCGGGCCACCCCGCGCGCGACACGCAGGACACGCTGGTGATCGCGAACCAGGACCGCCGCCCTCTGCGCGACCGCCTCCTGCTGCGCACCCACACATCGCCGGTTCAGATGCGCACCATGGAGCAGCAGCCGCCGCCGGTCCGCATCGTCATCCCCGGCAAAGTCCACCGCAACGACGCGCAGGACGCCACGCATTCGCCCATCTTCCATCAAGTCGAAGGCCTTTGCGTCGACACCAATATCACCTTCTCCGATTTGAAGGGCACGCTCGACCACGCGATGAAGGCGCTCTTCGGCTCATCGGTCAAGACGCGCTTCTTTCCGTCCTTCTTCCCCTTCACTGAACCATCGGCCGACGTCCAGATCAGCTGCATCTTCTGCGGTGGAAAGGGCTGCCGCAAGTGCAAACACTCCGGCTGGATTGAACTGCTCGGCTGCGGCATGGTCGATCCCGCCGTCTTCGCTTTCGCTGCGGAAAAACAACCGGCCTACGACCCGAAAAAGATCTCCGGCTTCGCTTTCGGCATGGGCGTCGAACGCATCGCCATGATGAAGTACGGCATCAGCGAAATCGGCCAGTTCTACGCTGGCGATATGCGGTTTCTGGGGCAGTTCGCATGAATGCGGAGTTAGCGGCGTTGGCCGCGCTGCGCGTGGTTAGCGGAGCTAGAAATGTCTAGACCCAAGAGTTATCGAGACCTAATCGTCTGGCAAAAGGCGATGTCATTGGCGCGGCACACCTATACGCTTACTGCGGGATTGCCAAAAAGCGAAGCATACGGCCTGCTTTCGCAGGTCAGGCGGGCTGCAGTGTCGATCCCAAGCAACATCGCGGAGGGGCATGGCAGGCTCACCGATTTGCAGTTCAGGCACTTCCTAGGCAATGCTCGCGGTTCACTGTGCGAGATGCAGACTCAGATCGAATTGGCTGCAGACTTGGGCTATCTCAATGTGCAAAAAGTTCAATCTATTATGGATCAAGGTGCGGAAGTAGCGCGCTTGCTGAACGGGCTCATCACTTCGTTGAGGCAGCACTGCATCGTTGCGGAAACTAACACCGCTAACCTCGCTAGCACCGCTAACCCCGCTCCGCACGGATTGCGCAAATGAAGATTCTGACGAAATGGCTAAGAGCGTACCTGCCTGAACTCACCGTCTCCGACACCCAACTCGCCGAAGACCTCACCCTCCGCGGCATCGCCGTCGAAGGCATCTTCGATCTCGGCCCCGGCAACGGCTCGCTCTTCGAGATGGACATCACCACCAACCGCGTCGACGCCATGAACCACTACGGCATCGCGCGCGAGGCCGCCGCCATCTACGGCGTCGAACTGACGCCCCTCCACGTATCTCTTCCAAAACACTCGCCCTCCGCCCAGGAGTTCTCTGTCCAGATCGAAGCCCAGGACATCTGCGGCCGCTTCACCGCGCGCGTTCTCCGCGGCATCACCATCGGCGATTCGCGCGACTGGTTCCCCGGCGCCGAAATCTCCACCTACTTCGGCCTCCTCGAGCAGAAGAAAATCTCCAACGCCGTCGACGCCACCAACTTCGCATGGCTCGCCATGGGCCAGCCCACCCACGCCTTCGACCTCGACAAAATCGAGGGCGGCATCGTCGTGCGCCGCGCCCGCAAAGGCGAAAAACTCAAGACCCTCGATGGAGTCGAACGCACGCTCGATCCAGAAGACCTCATCGTCGCCGACCACGCCAAGCCCCTCGGCCTCGCCGGCGTCATGGGCGGCTGGGACACCATGATCACGCCCGACACGAAGAACGTTCTCGTCGAAGCCGCATGGTTCGAGCCCATGGCCGTCCGCCGCACCGCACGCCGCCACGGCCTGCACACCGACGCCAGCCATCGCTTCGAGCGCGGCGCCGACTTCAACGCCGCCCCCGTCGCCTCCGCCCTCGTCAGCAGCATCCTGCTCGCCAACGGCGGCTACCTCGAAGGCGATCTCGTCGATGTCCGCATCCCCGCGCTCGAAGCCCGCACCGCGCAGCGCAAGCCCGTCGCCCTCGCGCTCAGCGAAGTCCATCGCCTCCTCGGCACCACCGTCGACAAGGAAGGCATCACCGCCGCCACAGTCGAAAACGTCCTCACCGCCCTCGGCTGCACCCTCTCATCCGCAGGGCAGGCGGCTTGGAACACCACCCTCCCCAGCTGGCGCCTCGATCTCGAACGCGAAATCGACCTCATCGAAGAAGTCGCCCGCGTCTACGGCTACAACGGCTTCGCCAACACCCTGCCCGCTTTTGGCGAAGGCGTCAAAGCTCTGCCCTGGGCCGAAGCGGAAGCCACCGTCCGCCGCACCCTGCTCGCCTCGGGCCTGCACGAAGCCATCGCCAGCACCTTCTGTTCTGCCGCCGATGCCGAGCTCACTGCGCCGCAGCCAGGACTGATCGTGCCTCTCGGCAACCCTCTCAGCGAAGAGGCCGGCGTCATGCGCCCGTCGCTCATCCCCGGCATGCTCGCCATGGTCGCCGGCAATCTCCATCGCGACGTCAGCGACGTGCGTCTCTTCGAACTCGGCACCGTCTTCAGCGGATCCACTGAAAAAGTAGACGAGCGTCCCGCGCTTGCGTTCGGTGTCGCCGGCACAGCTCCTGATCTCTCCGCACTGCATCCCGCGCGTGCTCTCGAATTCCACGATCTCAAAGGTGTCATCGAACAAATCCTGGCGCGCTTTCAAATCCGCGCAGTCTACTTCGACCGTTTCCTGCCGGAATCGGGGCTCATGCCCGCATGGCTCCATCCCTATCGTGCTGCGCGCGTCAATGCCGACGGCATCACGGTCGGCTGGTTCGGACAACTGCACCCCAGCCAGGCCGCCGCGCGCAAACTCAAAGACACTGTTCTCCTCGGCGAACTCTATCTCGACCGCCTCTACAAGTTGCCGCTGCGCAAGCCCGCCGCACGTGAGATCTCGCGCTTCCAACCAGTCCGCCGCGACTTCTCGCTCGTGGTAAGCCAGAGCACTGCGTGGGATCAGATCGATCACGCTCTCGCCTCGCTCCATATCCCCGAACTCGTTGACTGGCGCGTGCGCGAAGTCTTCCGCGACACAAAACTCGGCGCGCACGAATATGCCTTGCTCCTCGGCGTCACTTTCCATGCGCCCGATCGCACCTTGCGCGAAGAAGAGCTGCAGGCCTTTCAAACGCAGGTTGTGAATGCGGCCGCGCACGCTGGTGCTCGACTGCGTAGCTAATTCGCCCTCGTTATCCACATCTGCGGCGCGAGCATTCTCATGTGCCGCACGGTGCGTCAAACCCTTCGATCCCCTTCGCATCCAAGCCGAAGAGAGCGCCGCGAACCCCGTATTCGCGCGGGTGCGCGGCCTCTCGCGAGCGGCTTCCACCGATCGCATTTTGCCGTATACTTGCACGAAGCGCGCATGCGCGGAGGTTATTTAGATGTCCCAGACGTTGTCTGAATCCGAGGTTGCAGAGCAGCCGCAATCCGAGCAAGACGTCGCACAAACCGGTACTCCAGAACCCGCGGCACTCACGCTCAGCGCGGACGATTTTTCTGCGCTCGAAGAGCGCGTTGTGCGCGCCGTCGAACTGGTCAAGCGCGAGCGTCAGGGCCGTGCCGCAGCCGAAGAACGCGCCACGCGGGCTGAGGCGCAACTCACCGAGCAAGGCCCCGTCCTCGACCAGATGAAACAGGAAATTCGCTCTTTGCGCACCGAGCGCGATCAGGTGCGCCAGCGCGTGGAGCGTTTGCTCTCCCAGCTTGACGCACTCGAACTTTGAGGTGATGCATGGCCAAAAACAGCGCGACCGCGCCTCCCGGATACACCACCGTCTCCATCTACGACCAGGCCTACCATCTCACTGGCCAGAACCCTGCGCACATCCATCGCCTCGCCGCGCTGGTTGATTCCAAAATGCGAACCGTCGCTGCGCAAGGCCGCACCGTCGACTCGTTGCGCGTCGCTGTTCTGGCGGCGCTCAACCTCGCCGATGAGCTCGCCCGCGCCGGCGGCATGGAAGTCAGCGAAGGACACTCACGCGCGCTTACCCTGCGCGGCATGCTCGATGAAGTCCTCGAGGACGAACGCAAGACCGGCTAGTCAAGCGGCGCACTCTTCTCCAAAGGGTGCGCATTTTTTATCGTCCCACTTCGACTTTGCCTTCCCAAAACACAAAGGGCCGAGACCGTATCACACCTTAGTTACCCCACACAAGACTTGCAATTCTTCTCAACTGCTCCTACTATCCGCAATAGAAACCGGCCTGCAAAGCAGGTGGGTGGTCAACGCTGGATGAACCAACATTCATTGAACAGGGGCTCGACTCGACTAACGGTTCTGTGTGCCGTGTCCGCCAGTCCGGAATGCCTAATGAACCGCGGAGAGCTCCACCGTCTTAGGACGGGTTCACCAGCGCATCACGCACGGCCCAGTGGGTCGGTTTTCTACTCTCACGCCTGAGAAGATATCCTTCTCTCACGTGTACCCCGTCCTCTTCCACATCGGTCCCATCGTCGTTCCGTCGTACGGCGTGCTTGCCGCGCTCGGCGTTCTGCTCGCTCTCGGCCTCCTGATGCGTACCGCGCCTCTTGCGGGTATCAATCCCAACCAGCTTTGGAACCTCTGCATCCTGTCGCTTTTCGCAGCGCTCATCGGGTCGCGCGCCTTGCTCATCGTGCTCAACTGGACCGTCGTTCGTACCCACCCCGCATGGCTTCTTTCGCTCGCCATGGTGCATCATCCGCTGCTTGCCGCCATCGGCGCAGCCTTCGCCATCGCCGCGGCGGTGCCCTACGCTCGCGCATATCATTTGCCGCTGCGGCCCACCCTCGATGCGCTGGCCGCCCCGCTCGCGCTGGCGCTCGCATGTGAGCAACTCGGAGCGCTCCTTTCCGGATCTGGCTACGGTAGTGAAACCAACGTGCCCTGGGCCGTCGTCTACACGCATCCCTTCGCGGCCCGCTGGAGCGGCACGCCCCTCCTCGTGCCCGTTCACCCCGTGCAGGCCTACGCCGCCGCAGCTTTTCTCCTCCTCGCTCTCGCGCTGTGGCTCTGGATGCCGCGCCAGCACCAACCCGGCGACACGGGCGGTATCGCACTGCTCGTCCTGGGCGCTTCCATCTTTTTCACCGAATTCTTTCGCGATCCTGAAGGGCGCGGTTCTTTCCTGAGCGGTGCGATCAACGGACCGCAAGTTGCCTCCGTCCTCCTCGTCCTTACCGGCGCTGTTCTTCTGCGCCAGCATAGCCGGCATCCCAATGCTGCCGAATCGTTCCCGGCCTCTTCAAGTGCCGAGGTTCCCCATGAGTGAAGTTCGCACCATCGTCGTCCCGGCGGAGTCTGCGGGCGAGCGGCTCGATCATTTCCTTGCCGCTACTCTCGCGCCCGTCAGCCGTTCCCGCGTTCAACTGCTCCTCGAACAAGGCGATGTGCTGCTCAACGGTGCACAGCCCAAGGCGTCTTTTAAGCTGCGCGGCGGCGAAGAGATCGTTCTCACCGGGGATCCGCATCCTGTCCCGCTCAAGGCCATCGCTGAAGACATCGCGCTCGACGTCGTCTACGAAGACACCGATCTCGCCATCGTCAACAAGCCCGCCGGCATGATGGTGCACGCCGGCTCCGGCGCAAATGATGACGAGCGCAACCGCGGAACCCTTGTCAACGCGCTGCTGCACCGCTTTCGCGCCCTCTCCTCGACCGGCGGAGATCTGCGCCCCGGCATCGTGCATCGCCTCGATAAAGACACCAGCGGCCTCATCGTCGTGGCCAAAAACGATACTGCCCACGCCGCGCTGGGCCGCCTTTTCTCAGGCCGCAAAATCAGCAAGACCTACATCGCGCTTGTCCACGGCGCTGTCGAGCGCCCCAAGGGCACCATCAATGCCGCCGTCGGCCGCGACCCAATCCGCCGCACCCGCATGACCACCCGGCCTACCGAAAATGCCCGTTCCGCCGTCTCTCACTATGACGTGCTGCGCCGCATCTCAACCCGCTTCGGCAAATTCACCCTGGTCCAGGTGCGAATAGAGACTGGCCGCACCCACCAGATCCGCGTCCACATGGCTTCTATCGGACATCCGGTTGTCGGCGACACGCTCTACGGCGCCTCCGGCCAGATCACCGAGCAAAACATCAGCCGCAAGCAGGAAGCAGAGAAGCTGCGCCTCGGCCGCAACTTCCTCCACGCCGCGCAGCTTCAATTCGAGCATCCCCTCACCGGCAAGCTTTTGCAGGCCGAGGCCCCTTTGCCGCCTGAGCTCACAGAGTTTCTCGCGCTACTCGAGCGCGATGCATGAACCTCAAGCGGCAATGCTGCTCAACCCGTCCGTAACTTGCACACAATGTGGGATTGGTAGAATAAGGAAGATATGAAGCTAAAATTGCTTAGCCTGGCGTTTGCCGCGGCTGTTTTTGGAATCGGTCTCGCTGGCTGTCAGGCGGAGCAAGCCTCCGCGCTCGCCGTTGCCCACTCCGGCCTCGCTGCCGCGGTAGACATAGTCGACCCCTTGGGTGCTCAAGCCCAGCAGCAGGCGCCTGCCAACACGCCAGCTGCGCCCGCTTCCGCCGCCACTTCGGCAACGACGCCCCAGCAGCCTTCCGGTTCAACTCCTCCCGCAGCGACGACTGCGACGCCCCCCGCAGGCGATGCCGCAACTCCGGATGCCGGCGCTCCCGATCAGACCATTCGCGTCTTCACCAACGAGGTCAACCTCATCTTCACCGTGACTGACAAGCACGGCCACTACATCCCCAACCTCAAGCTCAACGACTTCGCACTCCTCGACGATGGGCGCGCTCCTGAAAAAGTTACTTCTTTTCGCCAGCAGATCAATCTTCCTCTGCGCGTCGGCATCGTCGTCGATGCCAGCACCTCCATCCGCACCCGGTTTCAGTTCGAGCAGCAGTCGGCAACCGAGTTCCTTCTCAATATCCTCAAGGCCCGCAGCGATCGCGCTTTCGTCATGGGCTTCGACGTCACCCCGACCATCGAGCAGGACTGGACCAACAACCTCGACGCGCTCGAGGCCGGCATCAATCGCATGCGCCCCGGTGGCGGCACAGCGCTCTTCGATGCCGTCTACACCGCGTGCCGTGACAAGCTCCTCGACGAGCGCGGCCAGGACCCCGTCCGCAAGGCCATGATCCTCATCTCCGACGGCGACGACAACCAGAGCCGCGTCCATCCCGACGAAGCCATCAAAATGTGCCAGCGCGCCGAAACCATCATCTACGCCATCAGCACCAACTGGACCCCGAGCCGCGGCAAAGGCGACCAGGTGCTCACCCAGATGGCAGGCGACACCGGCGGCGAAGTCTTCTTCCCGCCCATCGGTCGAAGAAATGTCCGGCAGCTTCAAAAACATCGAGGAAGAATTGCGCAGCCAGTACGCGCTCACCTACGTCCCTGCTGCCTTCAAAGCGGACGGCGCATTCCGCCCCATCTACCTCTACTGCCACGACCGCCGCTATACGGTCCGCGCCCGCAAAGGCTACTTCGCGCCGCGCCCATAAGCCCTCAAAAATTCGCATCCTGATTGCGCTGTCCTCTTGGGCAGCCTTAACTCGCTCGCAGCGAGTTCCCACCGGGGGACCAGACCAACCACCGAAGCACCGTGCCCCATCCATTCGCTTTCGGGGCGAATGGGTGGGAGTCCACAAACCCTCGATTCCTCCTCAACTTTCGCCGCAATCTCCCGATGAAATGAAAGTAGGCAGCTCGCCTGGAGGAACGGGGTCCGGTGATTCGCCAGGCAATCTCGTGCGACATCTGCGGAAGAGACAAGCAACAGACCAACCACTGGTTTGTTGTTTCCGAGCATGGCGCGGAACTCCGCATCAGTGGATGGCACTCGCAGGCTCGCATGAGCGCCAAGGCCAAGCACCTCTGTGGGCAAACCTGCCTCCACAAGCTCGTCGACGACTTCATGGCCCGCACCCTGGCCGTTCCCGCACCTCTCGCCGCCGATGCTTCTGACTCCGTCGAAGAAAAGACCTCCATCCTCGCCGTCTCGACAGTCTCTCCAATCACCACGGACACCAGCCTCACCACTTCGGCCGCTCATCCGCTGCCCGCACGCTCCGCTGTGCCCATCTCCGCCCCCTACAACGATGCGTACGATCCCTCACGGCAGACCCCGGTCGACCCGCCACCCACTCCAGTTTCGGCAATCCCCGAACCTCGCCCCAACTTCAACTCGCACGCCTGGCGCGCCGAAGCCTGGAAACGAGAACAGCAACGAGAACAGCAACACAACCCGCGCAACCCCACCAACCGACGCTCCGCCTGAGCGCCGGATCCAGCAGCTTCTAAGCGCCCGCGCTCAGCAGCTTTCGCAATCCCGCCTCATCCAGTACCGGCACCTTCAGCGACTGCGCCTTCTCCAGCTTCGATCCGGCTTCCTCGCCCGCCACCACATAGCTCGTCTTCTTGCTTACTGACCCCGACACCTTGCCGCCCGCCGCTTCAATCAGTGCCTTCGCTTCTTCGCGCGAAAGTCCCGGCAGCGTCCCCGTCAGCACAAACGTCAGCCCTTCCAGCTGCGTCGTGCGCTGCTTCTTCTCCGCCGTCATCTCCACGCCGGCGGCCTTCAAGTGCTCAATCAGTTCGCGATTCGCCGGCCGCTCAAAAAACTCCAGAATCGAGTGAGAAATTCGCGGCCCCACTTCCTCCACGCGCTCCAGCTCTTCCGCGCTCGCCTCCATCGATCGCCTCCATTGATCCGAACTCCTCCGCCAGCAGCTCCGCCGTTCGCTCGCCAACAAAGCGAATACTCAAGCCCATCAGCACCCGCGCCAATCCCGCTTTCTTCGACTTTTCAATCTGATCGAGAAGCTTGCGAATCTCCACCGGCCCAAAGACACGCTGCATCTTCTTTACGCCGTTGCGCTCCACCTCCTCCATCAGCCCTGCAAGCTTTTCTTCCGTCAGCGCATACAAGTCCGCAACGCTCTTCACTGTCCCGCTGCCGTGCAGCGCGGCCACCGACGCCTCGCCCAGCCCTTCGATGTTCATCACGCCGCGACTGCCCCAATGCTCCAGCGTGCCGCGCAGCAGGGCAGGGCAGTCCACGTTCACGCAGCGGTAGTCTGCCTCACCCTCTTCGCGCACCACATCGTTGCCGCACTCAGGGCACTTCACGGGAAAAACGAAACTGTGCGTCCCGCGCGGATGTTCGGCGTCTTCCACGATCGCCGCCACCTTGGGAATCACATCGCCGCCGCGTTCCACCTTCACCCAGTCGCCAATGCGCAGGCCCATGCGCTCAATCCAGTCGGCGTTGTGCAGCGTCGCGCGGCTGATCGTCACGCCTCCCACAAACACCGGCTTCAGCATCGCCGTGGGCGTCAGCTTGCCGCTGCGCCCCACCGTGATCATGATGTCGTGCATCTGCGTGATCGCCTGCTCCGCCGTGAACTTGTAGGCAATCGCCCATCGCGGCGCACGGCCCGTGTATCCCAGCCGCTGCTGCGTTGCATGTGCGTTCACCTTCAGCACCACGCCATCAATCTCGTAGCCCAACGAGTCGCGCTGCTCTCCGGCTTTGTGGATGAAGTCCATCATCTCCTTCACCGTGTGCACGCGCCCGCGGTGAGGATTGACGCGAAATCCCAACGCCGTCAGCGCATCCAGCGTTGCATCCTGTCCCGCCGCAAAATACTCTCCATCGATCAGCAGAAAATAGGCAAAGAAAACCAGCCCGCGCCGCGCCACGATACTTGGGTCCAGCGTGCGCACAGTCCCCGCAGCCGAGTTGCGCGGATTCACAAACGCGGGCAATCCCTCGCGCTCGCGCTCCTCGTTCGTGCGCACGAACGCCTTCTCCGGCATCACCACTTCGCCCCGCACTTCAAATGCCGCCGGAACACCGGCGCCCCGCGGACAGGTTCACGTCCGTGGGGTGAAATTCCTGCCTTCTTCAGCGCCGCAGCCGAAACAGAAATCGGCACGCTGCGAATCGTGCGCACATTGCTCGTGACGTCCTCGCCCACCTGCCCATCGCCGCGCGTCACGCCGGTCAGCAGCGTCGCGCCTCCATCCGCTGCTGGTCCATACGAGCAGCGCCACGCTCAGCCCGTCCAGCTTCAACTCCGTCGTATACTCCACCGGCAAACTGCCCGCCAGCTCGCGCACGCGCCGATCCCAGTCTGCCAGTTCCTCTTCGCTGTACGCGTTGTCCAGGCTCAGCATCGGCCGCGAGTGCGGCACCTTCTTGAATCCCTCAGCCGGCTTCCCGCCCACCCGCTGCGTGGGAGAATCCGGCGTCAATCCAATCCGGGTGCTCGGCCTCCAGCTTCTTCAGCTCGTTCATCAGCGCGTCGTACGCCGCGTCTGAAATCTCCGGCGCGTCCATCACGTGATACAGGTGCTCATGCCGCCGCAGTTCCGCTCGCAACTCCTCCACGCGCCGCAACCCTTTGTCCGAAGAACTCTTCCCATCCATGCCGGGATTATAGCCACTGCGGTGGGGCCAAATGCCGCTCACGCGGCCCGCATCTTGTGGAGCAGGGTCACGCCGCATAGCCGACGGCTAACCCCGCTGACTCCGCTACCATGAGCCGCGCCGCCGGCATCTAGCCCCACCGCAGGTGGCCGCGCTGCGTGGGCTAAGATCGTCCACAGCGAGCTTATGGAACCCATCACGCACTTTCTTACCGGCGCCTGCATCGGCCGCGCCGGCTTTAATCGCAAAACCGCCTACGCCACGCTGGCCGCCATGCTCGCCGCCGAGGCCGCCGACCTCGATGTCGTCTGGGGCTTCGCCGGGCCCGTCGCGGAGCTGCAAGCATCATCGCGGCATCACCCACACCTTCATCGCCGTGCCCTTCGTCGCCGCCGCCGCCACCGGCGTTGCATGGCTCTTCCATCGCTGGCGCGAGCAGCCGCGCCAGCGCACACTCGCTCCAAAAAGCAGAAGCGCCCACGGCGGCCGAGCCAGTTCGATGGCACTGGGTCTATCTCGCCGCCTTCATCGCCTCCGCCTCCCACATCTTGCTCGACTGGACCAACAACTACGGCGTCCGCCCCTTTTTCCCCTTCAACCCCCGCTGGTATGCGGGCAGCTTCGTGTTCATCGCCGAACCCGTGCTCTGGGCGCTGCTTCTTTCTGCACTGATTTTTCCCGCTCTCTTCGCGCTCACCGATCGCGAAATCGGCGCGCGCCGCACGCGCTTTCGCGGCCGCGGCTGGGCCATCTTCGCGCTCTGCGGCATGGTCATCGTCTGGTGCTGGCGCTGGTCTGAGCATGCGCAGGCCGAAGCCATGCTTCAGAACACGCAGGTGACCTCCGCGCCGATCCGCCGCGTCGCCGTCGAGCCCTACCCCGTCAATCCGTTTCGCTGGCACGCCATTCTCGAAACGCAGCAGTATTTTCAAACCGCCGAAGTCAACACCCACGCCGACACCATCGACAGCGAAGCCCCACGCGACGTGCTCTACAAGCCCACCGACACGCCCGCCGTCGAAGCCGCCAAGCGCACCTAGCTCGGCCAGGTCTATCTCGATTGGGGCACGCTGGGCCGTCGTGCGCGACATCGGCCAATATCCCGAGCCTGGCGCCGATCCGCCGCACCTCGTGCCCGGCCGCACCTGGACCACCGTCGAATTCTCCGATCTTCGCTTCGCCTACTCGTTCCGCGGCACCGGCCGAGCCACCGGCTCTTCGCCTCTCGGCGGATGGACCTACATCGTCGACAACCGCGACGAAGCCGCCGAAGGCATGGGCAGCCGCGTCCAAAAATGATGTGGAGCCGCTAGAAATCCGGGCAGAAACGGGTGCCCCCGGTCCCTCGCCTTTGGGGACCGGTGAAAACTGAATGTACCCTAGCCCCTCTAGAAATCGGCACGAAAGAAGGTGCCCCATCCAAGCGCAGCTTGGGTGGGAAAGCACGAACCCCGGCAACTAGGAAAGAATCGGCATTCGACCAAATGAGAATTCGCCGATTACTTTTTCTCGTCGATACCGCTCTTCGGTCATTGCCTTCTGAACGCAATTCCGTCATTCTCATGCGAAGATATTCTGAAACATGCGCACCGTTGCCCTGCAGCTCGCCTTTGCTCTCTCCCTCCTCGTCTGCGCCGGGGCATCGGGTCAGGACGCGCCGAATTTCGCCGCACCACCCGCCGACGCGGCTCCGCTGTCGCCTTCGACCGCGCCCACACAAGCAAGTGCGTCCGCAACAGAGTCTCCCGCCGTCGAGATCTTGCGCAGCTTTAAAGACTCCGACATCAAATTCAGTCTCGACCGCTTGATGGACACGTTGCGCGACAAGCGCCATGAGGGTTGGGTCCTCGCCGCATATCCCGATCCCAAGACCAGCCAGCCCTTGATCGGCGCCGGCTTCACCCTCGACCTCCCGGAGCGCCCGCACACGCAGGACGACCCACTCAATCCGCATCCATTCCTCGAGCCCTCGTCAGCCGATTTGTGGCAAGCCGCCGGTCTCGATCCCGACCGCCTCCAGGCAATCCTCGATCAGTACAGAGAGCGTTTTGCGAAGTGGAAGAAGAGAAGATTCCGCCAGCACATTCCTTCGCTCGCTCCGCAAATCACCGACGACGAGGCCACGCTCCTTCTCCGCATCTCCGCGGTTCAAGCCATCTACAACGCGCGCGCCTACTGCCGCAACTTCGACCGCCTCACCGGCCCGCAGCAGATGGCCCTCAGCCAGCTCGTCTACCAAATCGGACTTAACCTCGTCCGCTTCGACGACTTTCTCGCCATGGTGAACGACGGAGCTCCGGCAACCGCCCTACCGGCTGATTCTTCGTCTGAACCTCTCGTTTCTGACACGCTCGCCTCTGACCGCGACTACTGGAAATCCGTGCAGCACACATTGATGCAGACCCAGTGGGCCCGGCACTATCGCTCGCGTGCCATCGCTGTCATTGCCATGCTCGACCCCGCATATGACGACAGCCCCACCGCGGCAGAGCATCTCGTCGGCGCGTCCCTTCGGCCCGCCGTTCTCCATCGCCGTCACGGCCACTCTGCCACTCTCAGAACAGCCTCCGCCGCCAAACACCACCCCCATGCACGCCGCCACAGAAAGAAGTCCCACACCCGCAACGAAGACTCCTAGCCCTTACCATCTCTGGCGACTGTCATCCCGAGCGAAGCCGAGGGATCTGCGGTTGTCTTTACGAGCGCCAATCTGCACACACAGCCAGAGTTGTCATCCTGAGGATCCGCGCGTCTGGGGCCCCAACAAGCGCATCAGCGTTTTTGGGGTAAGCGGACCGAAGGATCTGCTTCGAGCAACGCATCAATCAGCACGAACCCGGCCCTTTCGAGTGACCTCAATTCCCAACGACCCAATCCGAATTCATCCCGACCACCCTGTTGGAAGTTGACCCCCGCACCCGTACCCGTCAGAATGGATGCAGTACTTCTCTCGCCCTGGGGTTCACCTCAGGAAACCCGCTCCGGAGGCGTTCGTGCCCGCTTATCTGCTCATTGCCCTGGCTATCCTCAGCCGCCTCCTGCTGGCTGCTTTTCCCCATTCCGCCGGCTGGTTCAACTTCACAGCCATCGGCGGGGCCCTGCTCTACTTCGGAGCCCGGCGCTCCTGGCGTGAGATGTTGGCCCCCATCGCCGCCCTCATCGCCACTGACTACTTCCTCACCACCCAGGTCTACAACTACTCCTTCCGCTGGCAGGGATACGTCACCACCTGGGCCTGGTACGCCATGGCCATGGCCCTCGGCTGGATCCTTCTGCACGCACGCACCACATTTACCCGCGTGGCCGCTGGCGTACTTCTCGGGCCAACCTCGTTCTTTATCGTTTCGGATTACGCCGTGTGGGCCAGCGGCACCATGTATCCCCAGACCCTTGCCGGTCTGCGCGACTGCTTTATCGCGGCCCTGCCGTTCTACCGCAACGACCTGATCTCCACCGGCATCGTCGCTGGCCTCGCGTTTGGCGTACCCGTCCTGGTCCGCCGACTCAAGGGTGTTGAACCCCAGGCGGCTCTCGCGAGCAAGTAAAGATCTTCCGACAGATTCAGAAGCTTCCCACGGTGACTCCACAAAGGGGTCACCCTGAGAGCGCGCCGTACCCAGCAGCTCCCGCTACGGGAGCGCACGTTCGAACCTTCGCCCCTGGACTAGCCTGATCCCCCATCAAACGAGCATCTCGCACGCAGATAGGCGGGCGCTCAAAATAAATCCTTCAAAAAGGGGTGAAGCCGGATGCACACGGTTTCTAGTCCCTAGTCCCTAGTCCCTGTCCTTTTCTAATCCACCACCACCCAAACCCCGCCACCGCAAGCACGCCCACTACCAGCAGGGCAGTCAGCGCATGATGCTGCACCAGGCCCACTGCGCCGGGTCCGAGCTTCAGCACCAGCAGCGACAAGATCATCCAGCGCACAAACCGCCCCGCCGCCACCGCCGCCATATACGGTAAAACCCTCATTTCAAAAACGCCTGCGGCAAATACGAAGATCTTCCATGGCGTCGGCGGCGGCAGCATGGAGGGGATCATCACGGCCAGAAACTCCTGCCGTTCAAACCGGTCGCGCAGCCGATCGTAGCGCTCCCGGTTCACGCGCTTTAGCAGAAAAAGCTCGCCCCCGGCTCGTCCAAGGCCATAGGGAACCAGCCCCCCAATCGCCGAACCTCCTGCCGCCATCAGGCAATACAGCCAAAAACGGCCCTTGTCGTTCCACACCCAGCCGGCTATCAGAATATCCATCGGGATCGGAAGGGACGAAGAATCCAGCAGCGCCGCCGCCGCAGCGCCCCATACCCCCAGCTTCATCATCGCCGGCAGAATCACGAACTTCCATTCCGCCGCAAGTTTTAGGAAAAACTGCTTCAACCGGGTCTCTTTCTCCCTGCCAATCCGTCCATTCCAAAAGATTCATTGTACGGTTTGCCGTTTGAGCGGGTGTTTGGCTGATCTTGTAAGGGATGAGAAAATAGACAGGAAGGACTCCAGACGGAACCGCGCTTAGTCCGCGCTTCCCGCTGTGCGAATGCCCACCACTGAAACCCCTACCAGCGTGAACGAGCCAAACGATCCCGTCGGAACCGGGCCTGACCTCGCGACCGGCCAGGAACCCGCGCCCTCTGATGAGACGACTCAGCCCAAGGGCCGATCCACTTCCCGCTGGGTCGACTACGACACCCACGAATTGTTGGAAATGATCAGCGAGCTCGAAGACGAGCGGCGCTGGGCTCGTCTGCGCGAAGGCATCTGGCTCGCGATCCTCATCCACGTCATCCTGCTCTCCGCCGTCACCTGGATTCCCAAATACGTGCTCCACGTACCCCCTGTCGTCGATCCATTCGATGCCATCAAGCAGCGCAAAGATTTAAGCTACCTTGACTTGCCTCCCGACCTGATGCGTAAGTATCAACAGCCCAAGGTCGAAATCAAGCCGGTCCCTGAGAAGCGTCCCCAGATCGACAAAAAGACGCTTGAAGCGATGAACAAGCCATCGCCGGTGCCACTGCCCTCGCAGCCCGCGCCCAAGCTCGAGACGCCTGCGCCTCAGGTTGCACCGCCGCCCGCGCCGCCTACCACAAAGTCGGAGGCGCCTGTCGAGTCGCCGCATCCACAAGCCGTACCCGCGCGTCCAAGCTTCGCCATCGGCTCGCAGAATCCAGCCGACGCCTTGCGCGATGCTATGCGCAGCGCTTCGAGAAACCACGGCGCCGACTCCGCCGCGCAGCCTACCGGAGGCCTCGCCCGTCATCCGGGTGCCGGTGCGGGTGGTGTCCAGATCCTCTCCGATACCCAGGGCGTCGACTTCAACTCATGGCTGCACCGCTGGTACTACGAGACCGAGCACACCTGGGACCCGCTGATTCCCGACGAGGTCAATCCACCGATTCTGAAATCGGGCGCTGTTCAGATTCGCTTCAAGGTTCTGCCCAATGGACAGGTCACCGACATGGTGCTCGAAGGTCGCTCCGGCGACACAGGCCTTGACCGCGCCGCCTGGGGGGCCATTACGGGCTCCAGCTACCCGCCGCTGCCGCGTGAGTTCCACGGACCCTACCTCGAGCTGCGCGCCCTCTTCCTCTACAACGAGCAGCAGAAGTAACGCGCGTCCCAGTTGCGTCAGCTTGTAAGCGATGAGTTGTCATCCTGAGGATCCGCGCGTCTGGGGCCCCGATCGCACGTCAGTGCGAATGGGGGTAAGCGGACCGAAGGATCTGCTTTTGCTTTCCGCTTGGCAAAAATTCCCCGACAGGTTAGATATCAGTCCACAAATGTCCCGCGATCCTTCTCATCGGAAAACAACGGCGTCTCTACAGCGTGCACAGGCGCAGACGCCAGTGGCGCAGGGTCCTCGTGCAGGTGGATCCCATCCTGCTCCAGCAGTGCATCGTACACGGGAGTCTTTCTCCAGTGCCGCGCCAGCGCAAACGCGCTCATGTTGGCGATCATCAGCGGCAACACCAGCCCATAGCCGCGGGTCATTTCAAAAATAATCAGAACCGACGTCATCGGAGCACGCACGATTCCCGCAAACACCGCGCCCATGCCCACCACCGCAAACGCGCCAATCGAGTCCGCCGGGTGGTGAAAGACCGTAACGTCCAGGTAGCCCACAGCCCCGCCCAGCATGCCGCCCATAAACAACGCGGGCGCGAAGATGCCGCCGGCTCCGCCGCTCGAATAGGAGGTCACTGTCGCCGCCAGCTTCAGCACGCATAACACAATCATCGCCGTCACTGGAATTGTGCCGCTAAAAGCCTGCGTCAGCGTCTTGTACGGATCGCCCGCAATCCCGCCCAGATGAAACACCAGCAAGCCCACCACAGCAAATCCGCCCGTCGCCGCTCCGCCCAGTGCCGGATGCACCCACTTCGGCACGCCGACAAGCTTCTTGAACCATGCCCGCAGCCCTAGCAGGGAATCTGTAAATGCAACGGAGACAATAGCCGCCAGCAGCCCCAGCAACGCATACCAGACCAGCGAAGAGGCTTTGCCCAGCTCAAAGGCCCTCGGCACATTGAAGATGGGGGTGGATCCCATCAGTGTGTGCTCCACGACCGCCGCCAGCGCCGCGGCGACAATTACCCCCGAAAGCATCGTTTGGTCGAGATCACCAATCAGCTCTTCCAGCGTGAATGTCACGGCCGCAATCGGCGCGTTGAAGGCCGCGGCAATGCCCGCAGCCATTCCCACCGAGGTCATGCGCCTGCGGTTCTCCGGATTCAGCCTTGCCGCGCGGGCCAGCAAGCTGCTGACTCCGGCGCAAATATGCACCGTCGGGCCTTCTACGCCGAGCGATCCACCCGATCCAATCTGCATCACGCACAGAAAGAACTTGGCGATCGTCTCGCGCGCCGAAATAAAGCCTGACCGTAAAGTAAAGGCGACTTTAACCTGCGGAATGCCGCTACCAGCTGCCGCTGGGGCAATGAAATACAGGCCCAGACCGCAAACCAGGCCGCCCAGAGCCGGGCTCAGCACCGTCCACGCGATCCACGAGTGATTGCCTGCGGTGGCGTGGCCCGCGGCAGCCCGGTCAATTAAAAAGCCCTCAAGCCATTGCACGCTCATGTGGAACGCGACCGCGGCAAGCCCGCACAGACCCCCGGCCAGAATCGTAAACGCCAGCAACCGCTGCCGCTCGTTCGGCATACGGTGCATCATCCAGGCGATGAAACGGGTATAGAGTCCTGCCAACCAGACCCAGAATCTCAAAGGGAAAAGACCTCGCGAAAAAGAGACACCTACTTTCCCAGTATAGGAGTGGCCGGGCCCCTCCAAGCCCTCCGACGCGCAAATGGCTGATTCGGGGCGCGCAAAAGACGGATGAGCAATGCGCAGACTGATGAGCAACGCGCAGATGTCTGATCAGCGACGCGCAAGGACGGATGTCATCCTGAGGATCCGCGCGTTTGGGGCCTTGATCGCACGTCAGTGCGATTGGGGTAAGCGGACCGAAGGATCTGCTTCTCCGCGCATCTTCGATCCGCACCGAACTTTCCGCCCGGCACCCATCCTTTCCGCGCTTTGCGGAAAGGGTGGGATAGCACGAACTCCCTTGAGCTAGCTATGGCTTCGGCTCGGTCTTCGTCATGAACTCCGCCAGGTAATCCTTCCAAACCGCAGCCACTGTATGCGTCCCGTGCCCATGTGTCTGATCGGAAATCGGCACCAGGATGAACTTAGCATTCGGAATGCGCTTCACCATCTTTTCCGCAATCCCCAGCTCCGGCGGGTTGATGTAGTCGTCTGCCGAATTGATCCACAACACTGGCGCTTTAATCTGCTCCAGATGCGGGCTTGGATCGTAATTCCGGCTCGCATCGAGGTAATAGATCATGTCGTTCGCATCCGGAGCAGGCCGTGCCCAGTACCGGTCCACATATTGCTCCGCCATCTCCCGCGTCGGGGCCTGCTTCTGCATCACCAGCGGGCTCGATCCCATCACCAGAATCAGCGTATCCGCCAGCCGCAGCCCCTGCGCCGGCTCCGTCTTGTACTCTCCGCCCATCCAGGCCGGGTCCAGCTTGATCGCCTCGATCCCCATATAGCGCATCATCCGGTTGCGCCCCGCAATCTGCACCGGCAGACACGCAAACGGCGCCAGCGCATCCATGAAGTCGGGGTACGTCTCACCCCACACGAAGCTCTGCATGCACCCCATCGACGTGCCCAGAATCAGCCGCAGATGATCCACCTTCATCGCGTCGAGCATCATCTTCTGGCTGCGCACCATATCGTCGTAGTCGTACGCAGGGAAGTGCGCGTGCAGGCCATCCGAAGGCTTCGAACTCGCGCCGTGCCCAATGTCGTCCGGCAGAATGATGAAATACTTCGCAATGTCCAGCACGCCGCCCGGCACAAACAAGACATTCGAGAACAGGGGATTCAGCAGCGAATGCGCATCGCCCCCCGTCCCATGCAGCAGTAGAACCGCATTATCAATATGCCCCGCGGCGTTGCGATGAGGCGTACCCAGCGTGAGGTAATGCAGCTTCAGCTCCGGCAACGTTTCGCCCGTGCCAAAGCGGAAGTTCGGCAGCGTGACAGAACCGTCCACCGCAGGCCATTTGTGTGTCGCGGGCGCCGTAGGTTGGGCGCATGCAGCCCCTGCCAGAAACAAAACAAGCGTTGCTGCCAACAAAGCACGCGGCGCGCACAAGAACATAGAAGACCTCCAGGGAAGTTGGATCGTGCATCTGTTCGCTGCCAGTGTAGCCGGTGCGCCGAACGCGCTTCCGCATTCCCCTTCCAGGCAGCGCGGCTTCCGCGATAAAATTCTGCTGTCCGCTATGCGCCCCCTCTCAGCCATCCCGGCTATGCCCGTGCCCAAGCGCTTTCGCCGTGGCCGTCCCGATCGTGGACGCCCGACTTGCCGCTGAGTAATCTATTTCCGTCGATCTTTCCGGATTTTGCTGTCGAACCCGAATCCCGGTTCGCCGAAAGCCGGAGCGCGCACATGCAGCCCTCATCTCAAACGCCGACCCGGTGGATAGAAAGGTCCTCCCATGAATAGTTTTTCCAGCCGCGCCAAGCTCACCTCCGGCGCGCGCTCCTACACCATCTATCGCCTCCCCGCCCTCGCGGCACGCGGCTTCAAACTGGGCCGCCTCCCTTTCAGCCTCAAGATCCTGCTTGAAAACCTCCTGCGCCGCGAGGACGGCGTCAATGTCACCGCCTCCGACATCGAGTTCCTTGCCAACTGGGACGCCAAGGCCGAGCCCAGCCGCGAAATCGCCTACATGCCCGCGCGCGTCCTCATGCAGGACTTCACCGGCGTTCCCGCCATCGTCGATCTCGGCGCGATGCGCGACGCCATCAAGACCCTCGGCGGCGATCCCGAGCGAGTCAATCCGCTCGTCCCCGCCGAGCTGGTCATCGACCACTCCGTGCAGGTCGACGAATTCGGCACCGCCGGCTCCTACGACGCCAACGCCTTCCTCGAGTTCCAGCGCAACCGCGAGCGCTACGCCTTCCTCAAGTGGGGACAGACGGCCTTCCGCAACTTCAGCGCCGTGCCTCCCGGCATGGGCATCTGCCACCAGGTCAATCTCGAGTACCTCGCTCGCGTCGTCTTCACTACCGACATCGACGGCGAATCATTTGCGTATCCTGACACCCTCGTCGGCACCGACTCCCACACCACCATGATCAACGGCCTCGGTGTTCTCGGCTGGGGCGTGGGCGGCATCGAGGCCGAAGCGGCCATGCTCGGCCAGGCCGTCTCCATGCTCGTGCCCCAGGTCGTCGGCTTCAAGCTCACCGGCAAACTGAGGGAAGGCGCCACCGCCACCGACCTCGTCCTCACCGTCACGCAGGCTCTGCGCAAGCTTGGAGTCGTCGGCAAATTCGTTGAGTTCTACGGGCCAGGAATAGCAGAGTTGCCGCTCGCCGATCGGGCCACCATCAGCAACATGGCTCCCGAGTACGGCGCCACCTGCGGCATCTTCCCTGTCGATGCGGAGACGCTGCGCTACCTGCGCCTTACAGGCCGCAGCGAAGACCAAATCAATCTCGTCGAGGCGTATTACAAAGAGCAGGGTCTCTTCCACACCGCCGGTGCACCAGAAGCCGAGTACACGCAGACCCTCGAACTTGATCTTGGCGCGGTTGAGCCCAGCGTAGCCGGGCCAAAGCGTCCGCAAGACCGGGTACTGCTCAAGGACGCCGCCGCAAGCTTCGCGCAGCAATTACCCGCGTTGCTCGCTCCAAATGCAAAGCCGCTCGGCACGCGCACTGCCGCCGCATGGGAGCGCACCACCACCGTCACCGACACCGCCGTCGCGGAGAAAGCTCCGCTGCACGTGACCACTTCTGTTCAGGAGCGTTTTGACGTCGATCCCGATAAGTATCTCGATCACGGATCGGTTGTCATCGCGGCCATCACAAGCTGCACCAACACATCGAACCCATCGGTCATGATCGCCGCCGGTCTGCTCGCAAAAAAAGCCGTCGAGAAAGGCCTCACCGTTCCACCGTGGGTCAAGACGTCGCTCGCCCCCGGTTCGCGCGTCGTCACCGACTACTACCAGAAGTCAGGCCTCCTGCCCTATCTCGAAAAGCTGCGCTTCAACGTCGTCGGCTATGGTTGCACTACCTGCATCGGCAACTCGGGTCCGCTGCCCTCCGACGTTTCAAAATCCATTGACGAGCACGGCCTCGTCGCCGTCAGCGTTCTCAGTGGCAATCGCAACTTCGAAGGCCGCGTCAACGTCGACGTGCGCGCGAACTACCTCATGTCGCCGCCGCTCGTTGTCGCCTACGCCCTCGCCGGCAAAATCGGTCACAACTTCGACACCGACCCGCTCGGCAAGGATCAGGCCGGACAGCCCGTCTATCTCAAAGACATCTGGCCGACCCAGAAAGAAGTTGCTGACGCCATCGAGAAAGGCCTCAGCAGCGAAAGCTTCCGCAAGGAGTACGCAACCGTCACCGACGGCGATGCCAACTGGCAGGGCCTCAGCTTCCCCACCGGCGACGTCTACAAGTGGGAGCCCGACTCGACCTACATCCGCCAGGCGCCGTACTTCGACGGCATGCCCAAGACGCCCGCACCCGTGACCGACATTCTCGGCGCACGCGTGCTCGCTGTTCTCGGCGACTCCGTTACCACCGACCACATCTCGCCTGCCGGCTCCATCAAGGCCAACGGCCCAGCCGGGAAGTATCTCGCCGAACACGGCGTCAAGCCCGCCGACTTCAACTCCTACGGCTCGCGTCGCGGCAATCACGAAGTGATGGTGCGCGGCACCTTCGCCAATGTGCGCCTGCGCAACAAGCTCGCGCCCGGAACGGAAGGCGGCGTCACGCGCCTGCTGCCCGAAGGAACGCAGATGTCGATCTTCGATGCCAGCGTTGCCTATGCCGAACGCAAAGTTCCGCTCGTCATTCTCGCCGGCAAGGAATACGGCTCAGGCTCCTCGCGCGACTGGGCAGCCAAGGGGCCGAATCTCCTCGGCGTTCGCGCCGTCATCGCCGAAAGCTTCGAGCGCATCCACCGCTCCAACCTCGTCGGTATGGGCATTCTGCCCCTGCAATTCGAAGCAGGACAGAACGTCGAAAGCCTCGGCCTCACCGGCGAAGAAGTTTTCTCTTTCCCTGGACTAACCACCCTGCTGAAGCAGAAGCTCGCCAACGGCCGCACGCTGGACGTCATTGCAATCAGCCCCAATGGCGACAAGAAGACCATCCACGCCGTTGTCCGCATCGATACGCCGCAGGAGATCGAGTACTACGAGCACGGCGGCATCTTGCTCTACGTCCTACGCCAGCTCGCTGCAAAGTAACTCAATGAGCTGTCATCCTGAGAACCCGCGTGCTTGGGGCCCCGATCGCATGAGAATGCGATCGGGGTAAGCGGGGCGAAGGATCTGCTTCTCCACCAAAACCCTGGGACATCCCGCGCTCGCGTACCGTCGCCTACGGATTCGAAATCTTCGGCGGATTTGGCGAGGGATACCGGCGTAGCGGCGCCTTGCGCGCGCGCTTCGTCTTCGATGGGTCCGTGTGAGATGAGGGATCGGGCATCGACTCCTCCTGATGCGGCGCGAAGAAGCGCACACCCTCTTTCTGCTCGCCCAGAACATGCAGCCGCAGAAAATTTGTCGACCCGGATTTCGTGCGCGTACCCGCCACAATCGCGATCACCTCGCGATTGCGCACATAGCCGTATTGCTCCAGCAGGCTCTCCGCAACATCCACCAGCGCTTCGGTCGAGTTCACCTTGGGACAGCGAATCGGCGTTGTGCCCCACAGAAGATTCAGGCGATTGATCGTGACTTCAATGGGGCTCAGCGCAAAGATCGGAGAGGTCGGATGATACTTCGACAGCTGCCGCGCCGTCGCGCCCGACTCCGTAAACAACGCGATGCCGCGCAGATCGAGATCGTCGGCCGCGTGCGCCGTGGCTTCGCAAATCGTTTCCGCAATCGACAGATGACTCTGCCGCACGCGGGTCTCGGAGTAGGTTTCCTTCTCTTCCTTGATGTGCCGTTCGGCTTCGCTCACAATGCGTGCCATCATTGACACCGCATCCACGGGATATTTGCCCACCGCCGACTCGCCCGACAACATCACAGCATCCGTGCCGTCGTACACCGCGTTCGCAACGTCGGAAACTTCGGCGCGTGTCGGCCGCGGGTTCTCAATCATCGATTCCAGCATCTGCGTCGCCGTAATCACCGGCTTAAAGTACTCCGACGCGCGTCGAATGATGTGCTTTTGAATCGCCGGCACCTGCTCCGGCGGAACTTCGACGCCGAGATCGCCACGCGCAACCATGATGCCGTCCGCCGCCAACAGAATGCTATCCAGGTGTTCGATCGCCTGCGGCTTCTCAAGCTTCGCAATCACCCACGTCTCGCTGCCATAGGCTGAAACGCGGTTCTTCACCAGCCGTACATCTTCGGCGGTGCGCACAAACGAAACTGCAATCGCGTCCACGCCGTTCTTCAGCGCAAACTCCAGATCCTCAGAGTCCTTGTCGGTAAGCGACGGGACCCGCACCGGAATGCCCGGCAAATTGATTCCCTTGTTCTCGCCCAGCATGCCGCCGTTCACAATCTCGCAGACCACATCCGAGCCAAGTACTTCATGCACACGCAGCTCAATCAATCCGTCCGACAGCAGAATCCGCGAACCCTGCTCCACGTTCTCCGCAAGCGTCTTGAAGGTTGTGCCGACCAAAGAAGCTGTACCTGGTACTTCGCGCGGCGTGATCGTCAAACGCCCTCCCGCTTTCAGTATCACGGGCTGATGATCCTTCAATTTCGACGTCCGAATTTTTGGGCCCTGCAGATCGCCAAGAATGCACAGCGGCTTCCGCTCCTCGCGCGATACCTTGCGAATCATCTGAATCAAAGCAAGCTTCTCTTCATGCGTTCCATGGGAAAAATTAAGGCGGACTACATCCACTCCGGCACGCACAAGCTCCCGAAACACAGGCTCTGTATTTGAAGCAGGCCCAAGCGTTGCAACTATTTTGGCGCGTCGTTGAATGGGGGATTCATTCAGGCTCATTTCAGCGTGCGGCATCAATTCACTCCAGACGGTGTTGGCGCAATGGTTGGGGGTGGAAGTGAGGACAGTCCAATCCATTCTACACGGCGAACGCTTGCAGATTTTATCGGAGAGATGAACGAAAACATTAAATGAGCGTGCAAGTGTGTTGTCTGTAACTGCGAAAATTCACGATGAAGAGAAAGCCCCTCGCTCTGCATAAACAGAGCCCGCCCCCTCTTCAGTCACGGCGGGTTGAGCGGAGAGTCTGTTCCTTTCGTTCGCGCATTTGCAGACAATTCAAAAACAGGTCGCTACCGCGATTAGCGATGCGCCCGGTCTTTCGAGAGAAAGCCGGTATCCTGCTCAAGCCGCGCGCGAAAAACAACGCCATTCAATTCCGCCCCCAGCAGCGCGCTGAACGACGTCAGATAGAGCCACACGAGTGTCGCGATTCCAGCAGCAAACGGGCCGTAGAAGCGCGAGTAGTTGGCGATCGCCGTTACATACCAGCCGAAGGCGAGCGTCGCCGGAAACCACACAACCGTTGCCGCGATCGCGCCCGGCATCACCCGCGACCAATGCTCCTTGCGCCGCGTGCCGAAGTGATACAGCGCTCCAAGCACAGTCAGGCTTGTCGTCAGCGCAATCGCCCAGCGAACCATGCGCCAGGAAAAAATCACGGCGTGACGCAATTCATGCGCCGCGTTGTTCACCATCCAATGCTCGATCTGGTGCCCGAAGATGAGCAGCAGCGTAGCCAACGCCAGCGGTACATGCACCATGGGCACCAGCAGCAAAGCCCGCAGCCGCCGCTCCCAGAATCCCCACTCATCGCGCGGAAAGCGATAAGCCCGGCGGAAACCCTCCATCAGCGAGAGCATCATGCCCAGCCCTGCGAATACGCTCAATGCGAGCGCCGGAAAAATGAGACGCGCCGATTGAATGCGCCTGGCTTGCATCGAAGACGACAACAGAGAGTAGGTATCGGCCGGCAGAACGTTCATAAACGCAATGCGAATCTGGCCCATGATCGACGGCCCCTCAGGGATAAAGGCTAGCAGCGCCGTTACCACAACCATCGTGGGGAAAAGCATGAGCATTCCGGAATACGCGGCAGCCTTGGCGGTGTTCAGCACGTCGTGCTCGAGCGCCAGCCAAAGTGCCTTCCGGAATGAGACTGCATACCGTGCAACGCCCATCACAAGCCAGAGTAGTGCATTTGCAGACTTCGGGCGATAACATCCGCGGTTCGCTCGGCGATCAACTGCCGCGCCGTACGCGGCAACTAGGAACAGAAATGAACCGGCTGCGCAGCCGAATGGCCAGGCCCCCAACCCGCCTGCTTTTTTCGAAGCGCCCCTGAATCGCCTGACGCGCAATTGCCAGCCTGACGCCCAAAGCTCAAACGGTTTATCATGGCCGGGTTATGCAAAGCGCCCTCGCCCGCAAAGCCTCTTCGCTCTCGCAGCTCTTCCTCTTCGCAGCGCTTGTTCCTTTCTCCAGCCCTGCGCAGTCACGGCCCGTTCCCAACCAGCGGCTGGCCTCAAAAGAGGTGAACGCGCGCACCGAGTCGCTGTTGAAGAAGATGACGCTGGAAGAGAAGATTGGCCAGCTTGTCCAGTACTCCGCGGGATTTGCGACCGGACCCGCCGCCTCCAGCCTCACCTACGATGACCTCGTAGCCAAGGGGGAAGTCGGCTCCATGCTCAATGTCGTCGGCGTCGATAGGACCAACCACTACCAGCACATCGCTATGGAGAAATCGCGCCTCCATATCCCCCTCATCTTCGGGCTCGACGTGATTCATGGCGACCACACCACGTTTCCCATTCCGCTCGCGATTGCCGCCAGCTGGGATCCCCAGGCCGCCGAGACAGTGGCGCGCATGGGTGCGGTCGAAGCCCGTGCCGACGGAGTCGTTTGGGTATTCTCCCCCATGGTCGACATTGCGCGCGATCCCCGCTGGGGCCGCATCGTCGAGTCCAATGGCGAAGACCCCTATCTCAGCTCTGCAATGGCGCGTGCCTGGGTCAATGGCTATCAGCAAGGCGATTTGTCGAAACTCGATTCGGTCGCCGCTTGCGTCAAGCACTTTGCTGCCTACGGCGCCGCCATCGCCGGGCGCGACTACAACGCAACCGATATGAGCGAGCAAACACTGCGCCAGGTTTATCTCCCGCCCTACCATGCCGCGGTCGATGCCGGAGTGGCCACCGTCATGAGCTCGTTCAATTCCATCAACGGCGTCCCCGCAACAGCGAATCCGCTTATCCTCACGCAGATCCTGCGCAAAGAGTGGGGCTTCGACGGCTTCGTTGTCTCCGATTGGGGTGCCGTCGGAGAGCTGAGGAATCACTCCATCGGTGATGGTCCGACCGTGGCCCGCAAGGCGCTCGAAGCCGGCGTCGATATGGACATGGAGGGCAACCTCTTCGGCACAACCATCGCTTCGCAAGTACGCTCCGGCAAAATTCCAGAGAGCGTGGTCGATGAAGCAGTCCGGCGCATTCTCCGTGTCAAATTCGCCCTTGGCCTCTTCGATCGTCCCTACACCGAAGCCAGCCCTGCCTACGAAGCCACCTCAGAACGCCGCGCCGCCGCCCGCAAGGTCGCGGACGAAACCATGGTGCTCCTCAAGAACGATCCGGTTGAAGGAGTAGGCGCGCTCCTGCCCCTCACCGCAAAGGCAAAAAAGATAGCGCTTATCGGACCCCTCGCCGACGATGCCCGCGACCTCCTCGGCGCCTGGTCGGCCGGCGATCCCAAAAACGTCATCACCCTGAAGCAGGAACTGGCCCAGCGCCTCGGCGACCGGCTTACCTTCGCCGAGGGATGTGGCTTGCTCGCCGGCGAGGACGAGAAGATTCTTGAGCACGTCACATTTGGCGGCTCAGTCGCAGGAGCCTCAAGCCAGCCCGCGCCCGACGACGAAAAAAGCATTGCCGCAGCCGTCGAGATCGCCAGGCAATCCGACGTCGCGATCCTCGCCCTCGGCGAACCGGCCAACTGGATGGAAGGCGAGGCCTCCAGCCGCGTTCATCTTGGTTTTACCGGCAACCAGCAGAAGCTGCTCGAAGCCGTCGTCGCAACAGGCAAGCCTGTAGTCCTCGTTGTGCTCGCCGGCCGGCCCCTTCAACTCAAGTGGGCAGCCGAACATGTCCCCGCGATCCTTGAAGCCTGGAGCCCCGGTATCGAAGCAGGCCCGGCCGTTGCCGACGTACTCTTCGGCGACGTCAATCCCTCCGGCAAGCTGCCTTCAAGTTTCCCCCGCGCCGTCGGCCAGGAGCCGCTCTACTATGCGCAGCTCCCCACCGGCCGACCCGCTGCACATGTCGACCTCACTCACATGCCCACCAATTCAGAAGAGAAATTCGTCTCGCGGTACGTCGACGAGCAAAACTCCGCGCTCTTTCCTTTTGGCTGGGGTCTCAGCTACACGCGCTTCAGTTATGCGAAGCCGACTCTCACTCGATCTGAAATTCCCTTGCAGGAAGTTCTTGCCGATCGCGGTCCAGTCACTACCGTGGGCGTCGACGTGACCAACACCGGCCGCGTTGCCGGAACAGAGGTTGTGCAACTGTACATCCGCAATACTGAAGCCAGCGTGGAACAGCCTGTGCGGGAGCTCAAAGGCTTTGCCCGCGTCGAACTTGCGCCGGGAGAGACAAAGCATTTGACGTTTCCGTTGGGATTTGACGAACTCAGCTTCTACAACGTCGACGTAAAGCGCACCGTGGAGCCGACAACCTACGATGTGTGGGTTGGCGGCAGTTCGCTCGCCGATCAGCAGGCAGACTTCAAGATCGTCGAATAGGCGCCTGACCGCTGCTCGACCAGGTCCCTCACCACTCCAGCTTGCTGACATAGCTCTGCGCATCATGCTGCCAATGCCAGGCGTCGGTTTCGCTGCATTTGAGCGCGGCGCAATACTTCGTCACTCCCGCCCAGTCTCCCGTTTCGCTCGCGATTGCCAGCCGAAGAGCATTGCCGGGTCCGTTGAACGCACCATTCAGCGCTTCGCAGCACGAAGCAGGAATGGGAATCTCCTCGAGGATCTGCTTGAGCGGTCTGTCCATCAGCGCTTCGAGAAGCGAGAAAAGCCCGGTCAGATAGTAATCCGATGGAGGAACCCCGCCATGGCGGGCCACTTCTTCGCAGAACCGGGCGCGAATCAGCGCAATGCGGATCAATTCCTTTGAACGTGGTCCCGCAAGTCCGATGGCCGCCACGATCGAGACCCATTTCCGAATCTCGTCGATACCAAGCAAGCTCAAAGCCTGCACAATCGATTCCACGCGCCGATGTCCCCGTCCCGCCGTGTTGATAAATCGAAGCAAGCGGTAGGTGAGGGATGGTTCCTTGCGAATGACCCGCGCCATCTCCTGCATATCGACCTCAGGTTGAAATGCCTGGCGCAGAATCTCCAAATAGCCTAGATGAGCGCTCGGCAGCGCCTTCGCGCGCAGCGTCTCTGGACGGCAGAAGAAGTACCCCTGGAAAAGCGTGTAGCCCATCTTCACAGCAGCTTGAAACTGTTCGTGCGTCTCAACCTTCTCCGCCAGCAGCTGAACACCGGATCGGGCGAATCGCTCTGCGATCTCCTTCTGCTGCTTCTCATCGGCGAGCAGAAAATCGACTTTGATAATCTCAGCGAGAGAGACGAGCTCGAGTCTGTCCGTAGCCGACACAATATCGTCCACGGCGATCGTGTAGCCCTCCGCCTTCAACTTGCGGCACTCGCGCAAAACCTCTTCGTCGGCCGGCACATCTTCCAGAATCTCCAGAACGACGAGGTCCTTGGGCAAAGTGCGAAGCACGCCGGAGCTGAGATGCGCCCGCGTGCAATTGATAAACGCCCTATGCCCATCCGTAAACGAACCTGCGCCGAGCACCAGCGAGAGATCGAGAACCGATTGCGTTGCCCCCTCGCTGGCAAGATCGGCGAATGCCTGGTTCGGCCCCGATCGAAACAGCAGCTCGTAGCCATACAGTTGCTTCTTTTTGTTCAGGATCGGCTGGCGCGCCATGAAGCGGAATTCGCTGCTCTCGTGCGGCTCAGAAGCAACCAAGACCGCAGGCCCAGGTTGCGAACTCTCTTTGTGTGAGCCCATCGCGACTTCCATTCCTCAGCCAAAATAAAACACACTTCACAGGCGTTGGCCAATACAACTTATGGCAGAGGCACACCGCCGCGAATTCCAGAATGTGTTCTACATCACATTCGGCGCGCGGCGAATTACTTTCGTGCCACCGCACACTCTCCACTCCCCAAGACTACGGCGGAGGGCCCCGGTCCTCGTTGATGGAGTGCTGCTATCGAATTTCCAGCATCCGGTCGAGCGCAACGCGTGCCCAGCGCTTCGCACTTGCCTTCACCGCAATCTGATTCACAACGCGGCCTTCAACAAGATTCTCCAATGCCCAGGCAAGATGCTGCGGGCTGATGCGATACATCGTCGTGCACAGGCAGCCCGTATCGTCCAGGGTAATAATACGCTTGCCTTCGGCCGCAAAACGTCGCGCCATCCGGTTCACCAGATGAATCTCGGTGCCCACCGCGAACATGCTTCCCGCCGGCGCTTCTTCCACCAAAGCGATCAAGCGCTCGGTGGACCCCAGGGCATCGGCTTTCTGGCAGACCTCCCACCGGCACTCTGGATGCACGATCACCTGAATTCCCGGATACTTCGCTCGCACCTGATCCACATGGCTCGGCAGAAACCGTTGATGCACGGAGCAGTGGCCCTTCCACAGCAGAACGCGGCTGGCGGAGATGCTCTCTTTCGTCTGCCCGCCCTGCAGCCCCCACGGGTCCCACACCGTCATCTCATGCAGCGGAATTCCCATCGCGTATCCAGTGTTCCGTCCCAGATGCTGATCGGGCAGAAACAGGATCTTCTTGCCCTGCGCAAAGGCCCATTTGAAGGCTGCGCCCGCATTCGACGACGTGCAAACGAGCCCGCCCCGCTCCCCGCAGAACGCCTTGATAGCCGCGGTCGAGTTCATATAAGTAATCGGCACAAACTCATCCGAAAGGTGAAAACGCGTGAGCGTTTCCCAGCAGTCTTCCACCTGCGAGATCTCGGCCATGTCGGCCATCGAGCAGCCGGCGTTCAGGTCCGGCAGAATCACCCTCTGCTCATCGCGACCCAGCACGTCGGCGCTCTCCGCCATAAAGTGCACGCCGCAAAAGACGATGTACTTCGCCTCGGTCTCGGCTGCAATTTTCGAGAGCTTGTAGCTGTCGCCCGTAAAATCGGCGAATCGAATCACTTCGTCCCGCTGGTAATGATGGCCCAGCAGAATCGTCGTTGCGCCTAGCCGTGCCCGTGCCTCGGCAATGCGCGCGTCCATAGTGTGGTCTGGCAGCACCAGGTAGTTTTCGAGGCTGCAACTGCTGGCGGCCTCCGGCGAGGTCGCCGTCGTGTCATCGATAACCAGGTTCACCTTAATCCGCCTTCAGTCTGCTCGTCACGTGCGGGCGTGCAGACGGGGTTGTTGAAAGCTCGGGCCTTCGATCGGCCCAAGGCTGCAGCGGACGCGTCTTTCTTCCCGGCAAAGAACTTCTCCAAAACCAAAACCAGGAAAGACCGTCCACGGGGTTGTTGCAGCCCGTTCACAATTATAGATGTGCCCCGGGCCGCGAGGATTCGCGAAGCGCACCTGCGTAACTGGCCCCGGTTTGTGAGTGCCCAGCGCGGGCAGGTATCATTACCGTTCATGGGAACTCCACCACCAATTCAAATCGGCAGCTTGGGCATGGCCGACTCGCTGATTCTGATGGTGTTGGCGCTTGTGGTTTTCGGTCCCCGGCGCCTGCCGCAGATCGGCCGCCAAATCGGCAAGCTGATGTACGAGTTCCGCAAAGCCTCCAACGATTTCAAATTCCAGATGGAAGAAGAACTGCGGCTCTCTGAAGATGCCGACCGCCGCAAAAAAGAAGAGGAGAAGCGTAAGCAGACCGCCCAGGAATCGGTCTCCGCAACTCCGGCCGTGGTCAACGCGCTTGAATCGCCTTATCCTGGCGAAGGGCAGTATCCTAACTCGGCTCCAACTGAACCTGAGCCCGAATCAAACCCGGAAGCCGCTCCCGAATCGAAATCGGAAGAAGTCGCGCCGCGCATCCAGCCTCCCTCCACAGGCGAAACCGTCGCGGTCGAGCGGCGATCGTCTGCAGCTGATGTGCCGGCAGCCGAATCGAGCGAAGCGCCGTCCGCAAGCGAAATAACAGCCGCCCTCGTTACCCCGCTAACCGAAACACCGCCTCCCGCGCCCCCTGCGAATCAACAGGCAACGCCCCCCGCCGCTGTCCCCAACACCTCAGAAGGCGAAACAACGGTAAGCCACAATGGTTGACCCCGTCGACGCAATCAGCAAAGCCCGCGTCGCAGTCTCCGAGCGCGCCGAGCTGCCCGGCATGAGCCTGATGGAGCACCTCGACGAACTGCGCAAGCGGATTGTCCATTCGGCCGCTTACCTCGCCGTCGGCTTCGTTGTTGCCTACATCTTTCACGAGCGCCTCTACGGCTTCATTCAGGAGCCGCTCAGCCGCCTCCACATCAAGCTGAATTACACCCACCCCATGGACCCGCTCAATCTCTACCTGCAGGTCTCTTTGATCGGTGGCGCCATCCTCTCGTCCCCGTTCATTCTTTACCAGGTGTGGTTGTTCATCGCCCCGGGCCTGTATCAAAAAGAGCGCCGCTTCGTCATCCCGTTCATGGGCGCGACCGTAGGCCTCTTTCTCCTCGGCGCAGGCTTCGGCTACTTCTACGTCCTGCCCGGCGCGCTCAAAATCCTGATCATCGACTTCGGCAAGAGCTTCAACCCCATGGTCACCATCGAGGAGTACACGGGGTTCTTTCTCTCCATCATCCTCGGCCTTGGCATCAGCTTTGAAATGCCGATCCTCATCTTCTTCCTCGCGCTCTTCGGCATAGTCAGCCCGCAGTTCCTCTGGAAGAACATTCGCTATGCCATCCTTGCTGTCTTCCTGGTGGCCGCAATCATCACGCCCAGCCCCGATCCATGGACCATGTGCATCTATGCGATTCCCATGCTCTGCCTTTATCTAATCGGCATCGGCGTCGCCTGGTGGGTGCATCCCTCGCGCCGCAAACCCAAAGTAGTCGCTTCCTGAAGCGTCTCGCAACAATCGCGCAAACCCGGCTAACTCCTGACCGAGCCTTCCTCATCGAACACTAGGGAGGGCCTTCTGCAAACACCGACCCGATTCCTGTCGTTCCTCGCTTTATGCTGCGTCTGCTGTCTCAATGCTCCAGCCGCGCCGATTCCGGTCCACCATCAACAGGGCACCGTACATGGTTTCCTCGAGCTGCGTTCGGACGATGGCCATCTGCTCGCCTCAGGAGACTCAATCCAGGTCGCCCACGGAGATCGGGTCACCGCGCACACCATCTTCCATTTCAAAGATGGTTCCGTCGACGATGAAACTACCGTCTACTCGCAGCGCCACGTCCTTCGCCTCATCTCCGATCGCCACATCCAGAAAGGCCCGTTCTTCCCTCATCCAATCGATATGTCCATCGATTGCGGCAAGAAACAGGTCACGATCCGGTCTGAAGGCAAGGATGGCAAGGAAGAGGTAAACACGAGCCATCTCGACCTGCCGCCGGACCTTGCAAATGGAATGGTCCCAGTCATCGTCGCGAATATCTCTCCCCAGGCACAACAAACCATCGTTCCCATGCTGGTCGCGACCCCCAAGCCGCGCATGGTGAGACTTGTCTTCTCTCCGCAGGCCGAAGATGCCTTCTCCGTTGCCGGAGCCTCGCGCCAGTCTCTCCATTTCGAAATCAAGATCGACCTCGGCGGCCTGGCAGCAATGGTGGCTCCCGTCTTTGGAAAGCAGCCCCCGAACGCACAGATATGGATCGTCGGTGGCGAAGCCCCAACCTTCCTCAAGGAACAAAGTCAGATTTACCCCGAGGGACCGCTCGTAACCATCAGTCTCACAAGCCCAGACTGGCCCGACTCATCCGCCCAAAGCAAATAGCTCTTTTCTCCGGTCCGAGGTTTTACGAGACTCCAATGAGTGCGGAATTGGGTGCCCCATCCTTGCGCAGCAAGGGTGGGGAGCACGAACCCCAACCGCGTCCTGTCGTCCAGGACGATACATCCCTCACCCCGGTTTCATCCTGGGAGCCCGCGCGTTCAGGGTTCCACAAAGCGGGGTCAGCGGAGAGAAGGATCTCCTTCTAACGCCGCATCGATCAGCACGAAAATGGGTGTCCCATGTCTCGCTTTCGAGACATGGGAAAACTGGACACATCCCAGCCACTCTGAAAGTCGGCACAGTCACAAGACGCCGCCAACCCGCTATCCTTAAAGCGACGTGCAATGGGCCAATTCCGAACCCGGCGAGCGCACGGAGCCGCACCGCGGAAGGAAAGCATGAACGATATTCGTCGACGCATCGCCGCCGCGGCCCTTCTCCTATCCCTCGCAGCAATTGCCGCACCAGCGCAGCAGCGCTTTAACGGCGGTCGCGCGTACGAGTACGCCCGTGACTTCGCCGCCATCGGTCCCCGCTGGCCCACGAGCGCCGGACACGCGAAAGCCGAAGCGTTTCTTCGTGCACATTTTCTGCATGACCAGCTGGAAGAAGACACCTTCACCGCCGACACACCGATCGGCCCCGTCAACATGCGCAACTTCATCGTCCGCTTCCCTGGAAAAAAAGACGGCGCAATCGTGCTCGCCACCCACTACGAGACGAACTACTACTTGAAGAACATCAACTTCGTGGGAGCGAACGATGGCGCGGCCACCACCGGCCTGCTCATGGCCATCGCCGACCAGCTACGCGCCCGCACCGCCGGCGGCAAAAAGCTCGACGGCTATTCCGTCTGGCTCGTCTTCTTCGATGGAGAAGAAGCCATTCGCAGCTGGTCTGAGTCTGACTCTACCTATGGCAGCCGCCATCTCGCCGCCAAATGGGGGCGAGACGGAACCCTCGCCCGCATCAAGGCCTTCCTACTCGCCGACATGATCGGCGACAAGGATCTCGACATCGAACGGGAGAGCCGATCGACCGCCTGGCTCGTCGATCTGGTCGCGCAGGCCGCAAAGAAATTTGGCTACGAACGCTATTTCTTTCAGCAGCAGGAAGCCGTCGACGACGACCACCTGCCCTTCGTGAAGCGCGGCGTCCCGTCCATCGACATAATTGATCTCGACTACGGCCCAAACAACAGCTACCACCACACCGTGCAAGACACAATGGACAAGGTTAGCGCCCGCAGCCTGCAAATCGACGGCGACGTCTTCCTCGAGACCGTCCGCCTCATCGACCAGCGCTAGAACCGGTTGGTATAAATCAGTTTTGTAACAGGGTACGACTTTAGTCGCGCCGAAAGCGGTAGGAAAAGCGAGGGCTTTAGCCCCTGAGGATGTAATTTCTCAACGCCGCGAATTGAAGACCACCACCCGATCCGTCACCGGCGTGGCCACAGCCTCAAGCCACAGCTCTTTCGCAACGGCCGCAGTGCAAGGGCCATAAGTGCAAACCCGGATCGGACGAGAAGCAGCCTCGCTCCGCAAGTGATCCAGCACGCCTCGCAGAATCGACCCCGTGAAAGGCGTGTAGAGGTAGTAGACCGTCCCAATCGACAAATCGGCCACTCGCACATCCTGCGCCAGAAACGCAGCCCTGCTCAAATGGAGTCGCTGCGCGCATGCGCGAGCCCGTTCCACGTAGCTCGCCTCCAGCTCAATTCCGATCGAGCGCGCCGGAGTACAAGTCGAAATCAGTAAGGGAACATGCCCCAATCCGGATCCGAGATCGACCAACACATCGTCCGCTGTAAGCGCCGTCTCCCGCATCAAAGCGAAGATATGCCGCGCCGGTGTGGGCTGATAGAAGACCATCTCGGGATCTCTCTCGATCCGTCCGTCCTCAGGTTCTTCAAGTTGAAGAATGCCGCTCACCAATTCGTCCACGGAATCGTATGCCGAGCCAGGGGTGTTTTCCGCCGGCACATCGACCCATCGCAGCAGAGATTCGGGCCGCGCGCCAGATTGGATCTCCAAGCGAATCGCCTCGTACAGTCCGCGATTCAACTCTTCGAGCCGTGCACTGAGGCCACGCGCACGTCGAGTCAATTCCTCCGCACCGGCTCGGTCGAGTTCGCCCGCATCTGGAAAGTACGCATCAAGCCGATCGAGCGCTTCAAGCCGCTCGCGAAGATGATCCGGCTGGAGCAGCGATGGGTCATTCTCCAATTGCTCGACAATTCCGAGGAGGGTATCGATAGCGTTCTCCATTCGTTCACCGCTAGAGTACAGTTTGCGCAGTTTCAATCCGCACAAAAAATGGGTGCCCCATCCAAGCGCAGCTTGGGTGGGAAAACTGAATGCATCCCAGCCACTCCAGCAATCACCACAAAGGAATGGGTGCCCCTGGTCCCTGGCACTTGGGAACCAGGGAAGCCTGCACAAATCCCAGCCACCCCGGTAAACCGCGAGAAGATGGATCACGGGGAAGCAACAATCCACCAACACCCGCCAACTGAAGTAGCATGGCTCTTATGATCGCCGGCGCATCGTGGGGTTGGTGGCTCGGGTTCCACGCAGCCGTGGTCCTGCTGCTGGCGGTCGATTTCCTGTTGCCCTCCCAACGCCGCGAGTCCGGCCCGACACAAAAAGCCGCGTGGGCCTGGACCGGCGTACTCCTGGCTGCATCAGCGTTATTCGCCCTTTGGCTCGGCTGGTTCAAAGGCCGCCAAACCGCGCTCGAGTTTGTCGCCGGCTACACCATTGAGACTTCGCTCAGCATCGACAACCTCTTCGTCTTCCTCGTCCTGTTTCGCGGATTCCGCATCAAAGCGCACCGGCAGCACACGGCGTTGCTCTGGGGCGTTGGCGGCGCAATTATATTGCGTGGGTTGTTCATCGCTATGGGCGTCACCCTCATCGATCGCTTCGGCTGGATCACCTGGGTCTTCGGTCTTTTTCTGCTGTACGCGGCGTTTCGTATGGTGCGCGGCGGCTCAGCCAATGCTGCTATTCCTGAGTGGATTCGCAAGCTGCAGCCATCCAAGGGCTCGCTGCTCCCCGTCATTCTCGCCGTCGAATTCACCGATCTTCTGTTTGCAGTGGATTCAATTCCCGCTGTGCTTGCAATCAGTCGCAATCCGTTCGTGGTCTACACATCGAACATCGCAGCGATTCTCGGTCTTCGCTCACTCTACTTCGCGCTGGCTTCACTGCTGGACCGCTTCCGCTATCTGCACTACGGTCTTGCCGCGCTTCTCGGCTTCATTGCTATCAAGATGCTGGCTGCGCCGTGGATCGACATCCCGGTCACCATTTCCCTCATGGTCATCGGCGGAATCCTCGGCGTCTTTGCCGTTGTCTCCGCCCTCGTCGGCAAAGCGCCAAAGAACGAACCAGCTCCGGTAGAAGATCCAGACTCAGTCCATTGAGATCTGTACCAGGGGCTCTTGTTTCTCCTGTGTCGCAAGAGCTTCGCGTTCGCGCCACGCTGGTTGAGTCATGCGCTTCAGGCGTGCCACAGCGCTGCCGACGTGCATGGAGCCATGCAGAAGATGCTTGGCCTTGAGCGGCCCGACAAGAGAGATCTCGCTCACCCAATGCGTCGCAGCGCTCGCCGAGCAGCCACACTGCGAGCAATCCGGATCGCCCCCAAACACACACGGCTCCACATGCGTGCGCAGGTCCGCCGAGTAGTTGCGCGAGAGGCGCGAGAACGTGCAGTCCGCAGGCGAGGCAGGCGGGTTCAGCAACGCACGCGCATAGCCCGCCCCAGTCAGCAGCTTGGGATAGAGAGCGTTCAACCGCGGCAGCTCCCGGCCAATTCGCTCGCGCATCGCAGGAGTCAAGCGCTCGGCACTCACCTCTCCTCGCTGCGGAGAGTAGAGGCTCACCCAGATACGGTGCACCTCGTCCCGCGCGCTCCAGAATCGCGCGTACTCTTCCATGTAGCCGGCTCGCTCAAGCATCGGCGCCGTGATCGTCCAATGAATGTTGACTCGCCGCCCTGCGATATTCGCGAGCAGACGGTCATACGTAGCAGGAGCCCGCCGCACATTGTGATGCTCAGGTAGCCCGTCAACCGAAACTGCCACGGTGAAATTCGGCAGCTTCATCCACTCCAGCGGAATCGGAATGATGCCGCTTGTCACAATCATTGTGTGGATGCCGCGCGCGCTCAACTCCGGCAAAATCCTGCTCAGCTCGCGATGGCGCACCATCGGCTCGCCGCCCACCAGGGTCACCTGCAGCGGCTTGTGATTATCCACCAGCCCAAGCACACCGCGCACCAGCTCATCGCCGCGCTTATCGGCAAGTTCCCGCAGCGTAACGTCGCCACCGAGATGATTGTCGCCGTACGCATAGCATCCAGGGCAGTGCAGAGGACACTCGCGGGTAATCTCTATTGATAGCAGCGGGGTGTGGCCTCGCAGGACCTTGCCCCAGGATTCGAAAACATTACGGATCCGCAAAGTGCCACCTCACAGGGGGATTGAGAGCATGGACGAACGGACGTACTCGATCTTCGTTTTAGACGCCGACCGTCGCTGAAAGGTTCTGAAAATAGATGTCTTTGAATGCAGGTTCATGGGCAAAATGCCCCTTTAGCGGCACAAAGCATCCCACAGAAAGCTGGGTCCGCGGGGTTGGTCTCTCGGCGAATTTCGTCGTATGCTTGAGGCAGGTCCTATGAAAACCTTCACCCTAGATGAGGCGCAGTCTCTGCTACCCGTGCTGGAGTCCTTGCTCAAGCGCGCGCAGGAGAGCAAGCAGGCCGCGGAGCAAGCGGAAGCCGTCATTGCTGCGCTGGCCCAGCGGATTTACCTTTCGGGCGGAATGCGGATCGACGTCGCCGCCGTCAGCAAGCAGCGTGCCGAGGTCGAAAGCCACGCTCAAAGAATGAGGGAGACGGTGGCGGAGATCGACGCGATCGGCGTCCAGGTGAAGGATCTCGATGCCGGGTTGCTCGACTTCCCCTGCCGCCTTGACGAAGAGATCGTGCTTCTCTGCTGGCGCAGCGGCGAGACGGCGATCGAGCACTGGCATACCGTCGAAGCTGGTTTTCAAGGCCGTCAGCCGGTCGATGAACGCTTCCGCCGTCGCTCCAACTCGAGCAACAAGCCCAACTAGCCTGCACTCGCGCCGATTCGAAGCCAGGAAGCCCGTCCTTGTACATCGCCGAACAGGAAGTCCGCCGGCATCTCACCTATGAAGCGCTGATTCCGGCAATCCGCCAGGCGCTCATCGATTATTCCGCTGGCCTCGTAGAGCAACCGCCCCGCATGATCTTGCGCGCAGGAAATGCCGAAGGCGCCAACAACGGCTGGTTTGCCGTCATGCCCGCGATCGCAGGCGATGTCATGGGCGTAAAGACCGTGACCTTCTACCCGGGCAACGACGCGCTCGGCCTTCCTACGCACATGGCCATCATCGAGCTGTTACGGCGTGCAACCGGTGAGCCCCTCGCTGTGATGGACGGCCGCCTGATCACCGAGATGCGCACTGCCGCAGTCTCGTCCGTAGCATTTGCCGGCCTCGCGCCAATCCATTTCGCCACCCCGCCAACATCCCTCGGCATCCTGGGATCGGGCGTGCAGGCCCATGCCCACATCGAGGCTCTGCGGCACGTGTGGCCCGAGCTTGCCGAAATTCGTATCTGGAGCCGCACGCCTGCCAATGCCCAGCGCCTCGCTGCGCAAACCGGCGCAAAGGCTGTCGCGATTGAAGACGCGGCCGCCGCGGATGTCGTCCTCACCGTGACCTCGGCCCCACAGCCTGTCCTGCACGGCCGATGGCTTGCGCTCCAATGCGCTCGTCCTGGCCGTCGGTGCAACCGGCGCAACTCTGCGCGAGCTCGACGATGACCTGATGCACTCGGCCTCCGTGATCGCCGAGTGCCGCGCCTGCGCCGAACGCGAAGCGGGCGATGTGCGCCTCTCGGGTGCAAGCGTCACGGCCGAAATAGGGCAGATCCTCGCCGACCCGGCTGGCGTCGCGATTCCTCGCGATTGCCGGGTCGTCTTCAAATCGGTCGGCATGGCCATTGAAGATCTCACCGCCGCCCGTCTGGTTTGGAACGGTCTCTCCTCTTCATCCACATCCGAGAATTGATCGTCGCAAATTGATCGGCGGCGAATGTTCATTTAAAGAGCGAAATTCAACTCGCCCGCGTCTTCTCTTCGACAAGCAACCGTGTTCGTGTGTTTGCTGAAGGCAAGGCCCATCGCCAGGCATTTTCCGGCGCAAGGCGTTACCCTTTCAAAAGCGAGGATTGGCAGGATGAGACGCAGGTGGATCAAGCTGATATTGGGATTGCCTCTTCTTCTAGTTGGCTGCAAAGGTTTCTGGGACCAGGCCGCCTCCACCGATTTCTCCCTCTCGAACAGCGGCGCCATTAGCCTGGCCACCGCCGGCTCCACCTCCGGCAACACCTCCACCATCACCGTCACGCCGGCGAGCTCCTTTACGGGAACGGTCGACCTTACCTGCGCCGTCAGCACCTCGCTCGCGAATCCCACAAGTCCCGTGACGTGCACCCTCTCTCCAACCTCAGTAACCATGAGCGGCTCGACGGCGCAAACCGCTACGCTGACTGCGACCACTACCTCCACCACAACCAGCGGAACTTACGAGATCAAGGTGACAGGCACCTCGGGTAACTCTTCTTCCTCAACCACGGTCTGCGTCACAGTAGGAAGCGCCTCGGGCAATTGCAGCTCGGCCACCACCAGCGGCCATTTCTACGTACTCAGCAGCACTTCAATTTCTGGCTATTCCGTCCAAGGGGGAAGCCTCGCCACGATCGCCGGCAGTTCCTATAGCAACTTCACCGCCGCCACCGCCATGGCCATCAGCCCCAGTGGAAACTTTCTCTACGTTGCAAACGGTAGCGGCATCTTCCTCTACACCGTCAACTCCAGCACCGGTGCGTTGTCGCAGGGCAACGCGGTCTCTACCGATCCTGAGGCGGTGGCGATCCAGGTGGACCCCTCCGGGGAGTGGCTGCTTGATGCCTCTGCGGCTGGCTCACTCTCGGCGATACCCATCACTTCCTCCGGCGCACAAGACACAAGCCGGTCTCCCCAGTCGCAACCGCTGGCTGGCGCCGGTGTTCAGGGGGGCGGGATAGCGATTTCGCCGAACGGCGCTCTCATCGCCGTTGCCCTTGGATCCGCCGGCACAGAAGTATTCCCATTCACCGCAGCCAACAGCACTGCCCCCATAGGAAATCCCTATAGCCCCGTCACCAAGCCCTACGGCAGCGCCGGCTCGTCCGTTGCCGTCGCCATCGATCCTCAAAGCCGCCTTCTGTACATCGGCGAGACAGTAGCCTTTCCCAACTCGACCACCAATTCCGGCGCGCTGCGCGTCTTCACTATCGCCTCCAACTCGCTCAGCGAGCTTGCTTACACCGCTCCGTACGCCCCAGCGGGAACGGGACCGCATGCGATCCTCCCCATCTCCACTGGAGGTTTTGTGTATGCGGCCAGTTGGCAAAGCGGCGCAGCGGGCGTCATCACCGGCTACTCCGTCACCGCTTCTGCTCTTACCGCTCTCACCAGCACAACCGCAACGGGCACTCAACCCAACGGCCTGGCGCAGGACAACAGCAAGGACTTCCTGCTGGCCGTCAGCAATAGCGGAACCACGCTCTCGGCCTTCACGATCGACAGCACCACAGGCCTGCTGAGCTCCCCGCTCACCAACTCATCCGTCTCCAATCCAATCGCCATCGTCGCCGCGCCATAGTCGCGTCGCTTCAATCAGTACGAACGCAGGGGTGCCCGGGGTCCCTAGCCTTTGGGGACCAGGGAGAATGCAAACGACGACCGCGATGCCTCCGATCGTCCTCATCCCTCCGAATCCCCCAAAAAATGTCATCCTGAGGTTTCGCACGTCTGGGGCCCCGCAAACGCGTGAGCGTTTGTGGGGTAAGCGGACCGAAGGATCTGCTTCTTCACCCCTAGCTCTCCGCTGACCCTTGACACTCGACCCCTGAACCCTGGCACCCGAGTTTCGCACCGGCGGTGCTATCCTCAAGACAACCGCCTGTGGCTGTAAAGACACAATTCTTCATTTCGTATGTTCCCCTGGGCCAGAGCCGCTCCTCCTGGGTAGCCCGTGCCCTCATCTTCTGGCTCCTGCTGCTCACCGTTGGGTGTTCCCGGTTCAAACTCCACCATGAGCAGCACGAGATGGTCTACGTCTGGACCCGCCAGATGTATCTCCGCGACCGCGTAGCCGCCGTCTCCAACCGCGTATGCGAAGTCACCAACGGGGAGCCGCTGGAGGTCCTCGAGCATGGCCGCCGCTTCTATCGCGTCAAAACATCCAAAAATGAAATCGGCTGGATCCCCGACCGCGCTGTCATTGACGGCAAAGGCTATGACGCATTCGTGCAGCTTGCCAATCAGCACAAAAATGATCCTGTGGTCGCCACAGGCACCCTGCGCGACGACATTTACCTCCACATAAGTCCCGGTCGCGACACCGATCGCTTCTATCTTCTGGCCGGCAACTTGAAGGTCCAGATGCTGATGCGCGCTTCGGTCGTCAAAAATGCCGGAGCCTCGCTGAAAGAGGTCAATGCGCAGAAGGCGCCCGTCGCCAGGCCCGAGGCTGACACGGCAACAGCAGAACCTGAGCCGCCCCCTCTTGAAGACTGGTGGTTGATCCGCGATAAGCAGGGGCACACAGGCTGGATTCTCGGCAGCCGCGTCGACGCCGACGTGCCCGATGACGTGGCGCAGTATGCCGAAGGCCAGCGCATCGTTGCCGCGTACGTCCTCACCAAGGTTCACGACGACGAGGCCAAGACGCCCAGCCACGAAGTTGCGGAATACGTCACCGCGCTCGCTCCGCTCAAGTCAGGCTTACCGTTCGACTTCGACCAGATCCGCGTCTTCACCTGGAGCGTGAAGCGGCATCGCTACGAAACGGCGTTTCGCATTCATCCAATCCAGGGTTTTTTCCCATTGCGCGTCACGTCGCAATCCACGCCCTCGGGCACCGAACCTGTTTTCAGCTTCCTGATTTCAAGTTCGCCCGATCTCGCCATCGATCCGGCCACCGGCATCGCCCGGCCAGCGTCCCCGCGCACCATCGCGTACGCCATGCGTGACACTTCGGTACGCCGCATCGGCCCCGATATGGCCCCCATCCCGACCATGCATCAGCCCGGCGACAAGAGCAGCAAGCAGAAGGCAGCCAAGGCAAAAAAGCGCCGCTAACGCACTACGCAGGGTCAGTACAAGAAATGGGTGCCCCTGGTCCCTCGCATTCGGGGACCAGGGAAAACTCGATGTAACCCAGCCACTCTAAGAATCCTCCCAAGAGACGGGTCAACATTCGCGCAGCGAGCTGACGACTCAGCTAATTCCGCCGCCTCACGCCAGCTTCCACGGCTCCCGATATGGACGCGTCAGCAATTCGCTCGCGCCGGGATCGTCGAGAATCGTCTCCTTCTCCACATCCCAATGAATCTTGCGGCCCGTCAGCATTGAGATCAATCCCAGATGACCCGGAATCGTGGAGTGGTGCGCCACCTGCACCGGCGTGATCGTGGGCTTGCGCGAACGCACGCTGTCGAGAAAATTCCGCCGGTGTTCGTGCGACTCGTAGAGCTTCACCTTGCGCAGATCGTCGGGAAGGGAATCGCCCTTGACCCAGTCGGGATTCGAAGCATCGAATCCGCTGCGATCCACCCACACCCATCCATCGGTACCGATCCATTTCGTGCCCATGCTGAATAGCCGGCGAACCGCCCGCAATCGTCATCGTCACGTCGCCTGCGTAGTGCGTCACTTCCTTGCGATACGTGCACTCCACCGTGTACTTCGTCGCCGTGTTCCACACCGCATTGGCGGCGGGGAACTCGCCATGCCCTTCCACTTCAGACGGTCCCGATAGATCGAAGCCCAGTCCCCAGTGAGCGATGTCGCCGTGGTGACCGATCCAATCCAGAAGCTGCCCGCCGCCGGTGTTGTAGTTCCAGCGCCAGTTCTGATAAACCCGCTGTTCGATATAGGGTTCCATCTTCGATGGACCAATCCAGCGCGCGTAGTCGAAATCCGCTGGCGGCTCCGTCACCGCAAGATCCCACGCCTTCGTGCCGGGGACGATATCTGCGGGGCTTGTGATTTTGTCCGGCAGCACGGCCAGCCTCTTCATCAGCGCAGGAACCGTGCCCGGAAAATCGTGATGACCTCCCGGCAATCCAACCTCGACGTGCGTCACTGTCCCGATCAGTCCGTTGCGCACAATCTCCGCGGCCTTATGAAATTGCGGCAACGAGCGCTGCCACGATCCCGTCTGCCAGATAATGTTGTTCTTCTCAACAGCCTTCACAATGGCCTGCTGCTCGGCGATCGTGCGCGCCAGCGGCTTCTCCCCGTAGATGTCCTTCTTGCGGTTCGCGGCCTCTGTTGCCACGATGGCATGCCAGTGATCGGGAACAGCAATCATGATGGCGTCGATGTCATCCCGCGCGATCATCTCTCGATAGTCGTGATACGGGCGGCAATCCTTGTTTCCGTACGCGCTGTTGATCGTGTCCAAAGCCTTCTGCAAATGCTTCTGGTCGATATCGCACGCCGCCACCACCTGGCAGTCATGCTCGGCAAGAAAAGCCTTGGTGTTGGCCGGGCCCATCATTCCCCACCCAATCACTCCGATCGTTATCCGGTCCGATGCGGCGACGCGGCCACCCCGCGCCCATGCCGTACGTGAGAGCGCCGCTGCAGCGCCCGCCGACCAGATAAAGCTCCTGCGGCTGATGGACGAGCCAAAGTCGCGTACATTGGTTTTCATTCTTTTTGTCTCCAACCTTTCGGGTCGCATGCTCAAAACCTGCCTCCCAGCGCGTCCCCAATTCACCGGCAGAAAAACGCTGCGATCGGATGCAGGGGAAGTCTATCGCACCCAATCGACCTCGGGCCTCTGGTGCCAGGGCGGAGGGCCATTTCAGTGCAACCCAACCATGCCTGCCGGACTCAAACTCGTAAGGGTCTTCAATGCCGAGGGTGCGATTTGAATTCACGATGGGTGACGTTTGCTTTGTGGGTCTGGCTTCTTTCTTCTTTCAGTGTTGGTCGAGCGCTAGGCCAGGCTCCCATTGATCCCTCTCTTCCCGAGGCGCCCATCCCTCACGAGGGTTTCGCGCTGTTTCCATCGTTCGATGTTGTCAAACGGACCGACAAGCCGATTGCCCCCTTGGCAGCCCACCAGAAATTCGAGCTGGCAGGCCGTAGCATCGCCAATCCGACTCTGATCTTCCGCGCAGCATTTGTCACCGGCTTCGACGAAGCTGCGAACGTCGGTCCCGACTACGGCCCCGGTCCCGGAGGCGCTGCGGAGCTGTTCGGCTACAACGCGACCAATCTCGCCTCGACCTATTTCTTTTCAGAAGGATTGCTGCCGGTCGTCTTCCATCAGGACCCGCGCTATTTCCGCAAAGGTTCCGGCACGGTGAAGTCGCGCGTCTGGTGGGCAGCGCGCAGTGAGTTCGTCGGCTTCAGCGACAAAGGGCGGCAGATGCCGAACTACTCCGTAATGCTCGGCTATTTCATGTCGACCGCCCTGAGCGCCGCCTACTTGCCGCCGCCCAACGTGTCCGTAGGAAAGACATTCGAAGGATACGGAATCAAGCTGGCCAGCACCTGGGGCTTCAACATTCTGCATGAGTATCGTGGTGTTGCTCGCTTGAAAGAACTCATGCACAAGCGCCGCAACAGCGACGACCGCTAGCGCAAAGCCGAACTCGTTTTCGAAAAGGCGCCCACCGGTACCGTCACCGTTCCCACGCGGCCCGAGTTCTTATCGATCACCACGACGCGCGCGGAATCGAACTGCGCGTTCGCAGGCAAATGGTCTTCAAAAGGAACTCCCTCCTGCAATACCTTTTGGTAGGTCGCGGGCAGCAACTGCAGCCGCAGAGTCTTGCCGGTGACGCTGGCATTCAATGTAGTGTCGCTGCGCAGCGCCAGAAAAATATCCAACTGATCGATCCATCGATCATTCGTTCGCCGATTGTTGAGCTGCGCCAGCGCAAGATCGGTGCCGCGAATGTCCAGGCGCAGCGCCAGTCCTTTTTCCGTCGTCTCCGGCGTCGCGGTTAGGCCGATCTCCCCCGCATCGCGCGGCTCCCAGATGGCCTGTTTGAACCGGTCCTTTAGCGAAGCCGGATCCTTGGCGTACAAATAACCAGTGCGATAGTGGAGACGAAGATCGCGCTTCGCCGCCAGCTTCACCGTGATCAAGTGGTAGGTGTCATCTGCAGGCACGTCGGGGCTGAAGCTGATCAGATACGCAGCGCGCCCGTCGGCGACAATCGAGTTGAGCTCTGCGGCAATATCCCCGGCGCGGCGCAGAGCGCGTCCGCCCGTTGCCTCTGCCAGTTCCCGAAAGGTGCTATCAATCGGACGCGTGTCCTGGTGCATTTGTGCGGTGACGCGGCCGGGTTTCATGCCAGGTGTTGCATCTCCTAACTGAACTGCGCGGTCTCGATCCGACTTGCCAACCGCGAGCACATTGCGTGTACCTATATCTGCTGCGATCCCGCCCGCCTCAAGTTGTGAGACATCGAGTGGATAAATGCTGACGTGCGCTTCATTCAGTGATTCGCGTGCATGCATGGACATCGGGTCCAGGTCTTTCACGCCCTTCTCTTCGCGCGTGGCGGCCTGGTTGTTCCAGTCTGCCAAGGCATTGTCGCTCGATACCCAGACGAGAGACTTATGCCCGGGGAGCGACGCGAGGTGATGCGCGATAGCCTCAAGGCGCATGAGCGCGTCTGCAGCGGGCGTACTGCCCATGGAGCGCAGCTTTGGGTCGACACCATTTTTGGCCAGATCCGTTCTCGCATTTCCGGAAACGCCACCTTCCGGGTCGCTGCCGTCGTTGCCATTCAAATAAACAAGGTCACTGGGATGGGCAACCCAGTCGATGTGCTGCCGGTTGCGCGTCTCTTCATCCTGCGCCCGCGCAAGGTCCTGCGCGCTTGGTATCCAGTGCGTCAAGGTGGTCGCTACCGTCGCATGGTCGGTAGTGGGCTCCAGCAAAATCTGGAACCCATAGCTCTTCATGATGTAGAGCGCAACGCGCTCCTCCGGCTGCAACGTTTTCAAGAAGCGCAGCATCTCCGATCGCGCATACGTCAAATCCCCAGAAAGCCACGTTGGAGGCATCGATCAGGAAGATCGTAGTATTGGCCGTCGCTGCTCTCGAAGGCTGCTTTGTCGCCGCAGGCAGATTCGAAAACGTGCCCGGCTGCGCGGGGGCTTCGTCGACGGTTGGTGTTGTCGCCGCCGCGGGTGCCTCTGTTCCGGCCGAATTGAAAAAGCGAATCTCCTGCTTTCGCCCGTTGTCGTACACTTCCAGATCTTCCGGCTTGAGATCCGTGACAGGATGCCCCTTTTTGTCATAAGCGATCAGGGCCACGTCGACCAATCGCGTCGTGGTGCGCAGCGTAAAGCCATTGGCAGCGCCGTGTTGGGCTACTTGTTGATCGACAGCGTCAGTGGGCAGTGGGGTTGACGCCACGTCGAATTCGGGCCTTGGTGGCTCGGTTGGCACGCCTGATTCCGCCACAGGAGAAGCGGGCTGGGTCGTAACCGCCGCGGCAGAGCTCGATCGCTGGCCAACGGGCTGTTCCGGTTTCTCGGGGGGCGCCGTTGCGTCGGGAGTTGTCGACAGTGGTGGCGCGATGCCCGGCGGCGCCGTGGCAGCCTGTGCTAGCGCGGCCTCCGCAGGAGTCAGCACGCGCGCGTCCGAGCGGAACACATGGTACCGCGTGAAGGCGACCTCATTCACCATATTCCGCAATGGCTGCAACTGACGAGCAAGTGCAAAGGCATAGCGTGTGTCGAGTTGCAGCGCTTGCGCCAGCGTACTGGAAATGCTGCGGATTGGGCAGATATAGGACTTACCTCCAATTTCAACCGGTCCGTACTCCACAAGGATCGCAGCTCTTACAATTGGCTCCGAGGGCTTGAGATCGGCGATCAAGGTGATGCGCCGGATCGTCCCGGTTTCCGGGTCCACGGCGATCTCTCCCGTGTACCCAACAATTTTGTGGTAAGGAAATACGTTAGCGACCGAGGTTGGGCCCTCTTCTGCAACGCAGCAATAGTTCACTTCGTAGTGAGACTTTTCTTTCGCAACCGCGTAGCTGAAGACGGCCTCCGGTCCTGGTGTTCCTTCTTCCCAGTGGCCCCAGGCAAGCTTGCTCTGCGCGGCATCCATGAGTATGTTGCTGATGATGGGGCCGAAGACGCCCCAGGTAGATAGCCCTTCCGTCGATCGGAGCGCGTTCTTAGCGCCTTGCGGGGCGTCGGTGGTTTCGCGCCCATTGCGATAGAGAACGGTTGTCTCGGCACGGTTGACGAAATGCAGCGGCTCATAGGCGTTGAAACGGTCGTGCCGTTCAATCTGCGGCGTGTCTTCAAAATGTGATGTTTCGCGCGTTGCGAAGAAATTCGGCAGCAGCGGAATCGCCTTGCTGACATAGGCGACCACCAGGCTCATGATGCGGCGCTGCTCGGCAAAGTCCGGAGCTGGCCTTATGAGCAACTCGCTTGGCGGCAGGGCGAGGAACTCGGCCTGATCGGCCAGGGCCTGCAAGGCCTGCCGACTCTTGTCACCTGCAACGAGGCTCTGCAACCGAGCCAAAGGTGCCGCAGTGAGCCGCTCTGTCAGTTCAACATTGGCAATCTGCCAGGCGGCCTCCGCGTCCGGTTTGCCGCGCAGCGTTGCAAGTGCCTGTTCCAGTTCGGCAACCGTCACGCGCTTTGCTGCGAAAGCTGGCAGCGCCGCAGAAATCAAAGCCAGGAAGAGTGCGATCGTTCGTGTCATGCCGTCCCCATCTTGCGCCTAACTGACTTTGACACTCTGTGCCCGCAAAACGCGCCTATGAAATTTCAGCAGAGCGAGCCAAAGCTGCGCGTGCCGGCCATCTGGGCAGCACAAGGCCAAGGCTAAGCTGACGCTAGTCATGTCGAAAGGAGGGTTGTCACGGTGTGTTGTGATGCGATCTGCGGGAGGCGTTTTTTTAGCCTCTGCGTCGCAGCTCGTGCTGCACCACGCGAAGCATCTCGTTCTCCGGCGCCGGCTTGCCCGTCCAGATTTCGAACTGCCGCGCTCCCTGCTGCACAAACATTTCCAGCCCGCTGATTACGGCGATCCCGCGGCTGTGGGCCAATTTAAGCAGAGGTGTTTCGATCGGGTTATAGACCATATCGAAGACCAGGTTCGCGTTAAGCTCGCTCTCGGCAATCGGCAGCACTTGTTTGTTGCCCTTCATACCGCACGGCGTCGAGTTGATCAGCACATCGAACTTCTGCTTGGCAAAGACTTCGTGCTTCAGCGATTTCGCTTTTGCCTGCCGTGCCAGCGCTACGGCCTTCTCGTGCGTCCGATTGACGATGAAGACTTCTGCACCTTGCTCCACGAGACCGAATACGGCAGCCCGCGCCGCACCACCCGCACCCAGCACTGCAACGCGCGCACCCTTCAGGCGCAGCCGCTTCTCCAGCGGGCGAAGCACTCCGGCCACATCGGTATTAAAGCCGTACAGCTTGCCATCGGCGCCCGTACGCAATGTATTGCATGCGCCAATTTTCGCTGTCAGCGGATCCATGTTCGCCAAATGCGGCAGCACTTCTTCCTTCAGAGGCATCGTCACAGCCACTCCGGCCACGGGCAGTTCGCGGATGATCGTGAGCAGATCGTCGAGCGACCGCGCTTTCAGCGGCAGCATCACCGCATTCACCGTTTCGCGCCGGAAGGCCGTGTTGTGCAGCAGCGGCGAGAGCGAGTGCGCAATCGGATTGCCCGCGACGCCGAAGATCCGCGTCGCCTGGTCCAGATGCTCCACGCGATAAAGGTCGAGCAGTGCGCGCGCCGTCACCTGGCCGCTCGCCGTTTCGGCCCCGTCACTGAGCGATGCAAAGGTAAACGCCGCGCCGGCCCGCGGCCCGAGCACTCGGCTCAAAAGGCCTTCTTCGCCCATCGCGATGCCCACAACATGCGTGCCCAAGGAGCGGTCTTCAATCAGACGAAGAACAGCAAGGTTATCGGCGAGCGAGCGCGCCGTCGAGACCACCTTCACGTAGTCCGGTTTGAATCGCTCGATGCGATCCGCTGCCTGCTCCAGGCTGCGCGTACGGGTAAAGTCGTGAAAGCTGATCAGCAGGGCCGCTCCCGATTCGCGCAGTTTCGCAATTTGCGCGGACTTGGCCTGCTCCGCCGACTCCACTTCGAGATCGACGATCTGGCATCCGGCTGCGGCCGCATCGGCTAGCACGGCCAACTCCGCCGCCAGGTTGCCCACGAACTGGCCGCCATTTTCCTTCCGCCGGCAGGTCGCAATTCCCGTCACATCTTTATGTTCTGAAAAGAACTGACGCAGATACGCCATCGCGGCTCCTGGCTTCGGCAAAGAGTCCAGCCGCAGCTCGATGAACCGAGTGTCATTGAGCGCCGCTTCGGCCCGATCCAGAAGCTCAACGGGGGACCCGGCCTGGATGGCGACGCACACCTTGCCCACACGCAGCCGGAATCCGGACTGCGGCGCCGCAGGAGTCGCCATGGCCGCCAACGAGGTCATCACTCAATTGACGCATATTAGATGGGTTGCGGTTCGGATGCAACACAAGAACGAAGCGCTAGAGTGCACCCTCTCTCCTCGAACCCGGTTGCGACAAGAAAGGAACCACCGCGGACCGTTCTTCGCCAAATAGAAGTAAAATCTCCATAAATATATATTAATAAACAACTTAAGAAGCTACCTTTAGTCTTCAGTCCTCCCAGCCCGCTCGACCCGACGGTGCCCCATCCAAGCGCAGCTTGGGTGGGAAAGCAACGAACCCAATGGGAAATCCAATCCGCACGAACCCAAAGGGAAATCCCGATCCGATGTGGCAACCTAGAAACTGGAGGATTGATCCCCTATGTCCGTTGAAACCCCACCCGCCGCCGCTGCCGCCAAGGATCTTCATGTTTGGGAGGCAGGCGGAGCGAACTCCGCCCCGGCACTGGTCGCGTGGGTCGGCGCACGGCTGGCCGCGCATGAAGCTGCACTCGCTGCCTTGCTGGCGGTCGAGGGCCCGCGCACACCGGAAAACTCCCTCCGGCTGTATGACGCCGCCATCGAGCAGTTGAGTCTTGCCGGTGCACAAGCAGGGGTTCTTAATTCGGTTGCCTCGGACAAAGGGGTGCGCGATCAGGCGCAGATGGAAGCGCAGCGCGTGGCCATGGCTGGAAGCGCATTAAGTCTGAATCGCGCCGTTTATGACGCGCTTGCTGCCATTAACCTCACCGGCGCCGATCCAGCGACCCGGCACTACGTCGAACGCACACTTCTGAGCTACCGCCTCTCGGGTGTCGACAAAGATCAGTCCACGCGCGACCGCTTGCAGGCCCTGCACGAGAAGGCGACCAGGCACTCGCTCGATTTCAGCCGCAACATTCAGGAGGGCGCCAAAACCATTGAGGCGTTGCCTGCAGAACTCGTGGGATTGCCCACCGACTACATTGCTCGGCACCCCGCCAACACTGAAGGGCGCGTCACTCTGACCACCGATCCACCCGACATGCAGCCCATCATGACCTTTGCTTCGAATGCGGCGTTGCGTGAGCGCATGTTCCTGGCCTACAACACGCGCGCTTATCCAGCCAACCAGCAAATTCTGCGTGACCTGCTCGCGACCCGGCAGGAGATTGCCGACATTCTCGGTTTCCGCAGCTGGGCCGATCTCGCAACCGCAGATCAGATGATGGGCTCTGCCGCCAATGTGCGCACGTTTCTTGCCAAGCTGAACGACGCAAGCCGCGAAGGCGCCCAACGCGAGCATGAGCTGATCCTCAGCTTCACGCGCAGCCGCGAACCTGAAACAAAGGAAATCGACATCATCAGTCGTGGTTACTGGTACGAGCAGTTCCGGCGGGCGCAATTCGATTTTGATTCGCAGTCCGTTCGGCCCTATTTCCCCTATGAGCAAGTCGAAGCCGGAGTGCTCGAGACTGCAGCGCGCCTCTTCAAAATCGAATTCCGTCGAACTTCAACTCCTGCCTGGGATCAGGCCGTGTCGGCGTTCGATGTGTATGAAGGCGGCGAGTTGGTGGGCCGGTTCTATCTCGACATGCACCCCCGCGAAGGCAAAGACAAGTGGTTTTCCGCCGCACCAATTGTCACCGGCGTCCGCGGCCGTTACCTGCCCGAGGCTGCGCTCATCTGCAATTTCCCCAAGGGCGACGAGCAGGACCCGGGGCTTCTGCAGTACTCCGATGTCGTCACCTTCTTTCACGAATTCGGCCATCTGATGCACGCCATTCTTGGCGGCCGTACCGAGTGGGCTGGACTTTCCGGCTTCGCAACCGAGGGCGACTTCATCGAAGTTCCATCGCAGATGCTCGAGGAATTCTTCCGCGACGAGAAGCTTTTACAAACCTTCGCGAAGCACTATCAGACTGGCGAAGTGCTGCCCGCCGAGATCATCCGGAAAATGAAACTCGCCGGTGCTTTCGGACGTGCAGACTGGGTGCGAGCGCAGCTCTACTACACGACCCTCTCGCTCGATTTGCATGATCAGAACCCCGCGAAACTCGACTTTGATGAGATGACAAAGCGGCTCTATCAAAGTCTCCAGCCGTGGACTTGGTTCGAGGGCAACCGCATGTACGCGAGCTTCGGGCATCTCACCGGCTACTCGTCGAACTACTACACGTATGCGTTCGACAAGGTCATTGCGCTCGACTTCTTCGCGCAATTCGACCCTGCCGATCTGCTCGGCTGCGATGCGGGGGCAAAATACCGCACAACCGTGTTGGAGCAGGGCGGATCGAAGCCGGGAAGGCAAATGGTGCGCGACTTCCTTGGCCGCGACGAAGACTTCGCCGCATTCTCAAAGTGGCTCAACGAGGAGTTCGAGAGCCGGCTGCTTTCTGCGTCCGTTTGACGGCGAAAGCCTGCAGTCTGAGAATTGCATGCGCTTCATTGCATCGATGCACAGCAGCTGAGTCATTTCCTGCATCGAACTAAAGTAATGGAGACAGCACCTTCAATGATTGCATCCGATTTTCGCCGTATTGCGCTTAGCTTCGAAGGTGCGGAAGAAGGCTCCCATATGGGCCAGGTAGACTTCCGCGTCGGCGGGCGCATCTTCGCCACCCTTGCTTCGGAGAGGCAGGGCTTTGGCAACCTGATGCTAACTCCCGAACAGCAAGCCGCGTTCGTAGCTGAGCAACCCCATCTGTTTGTTCCTATTCCGGGTGGGTGGGGCAAGAATGGAGCCACACATATTCGCCTCGCCGAGGCGGACGAAGAGGCGCTGCGTGGAGCCCTCTCGACGGCTTGGAAAGCGCGTATCGAAAAGAACCAGAAAGCCCGCTCCAAAGCATCGGGCGCCGGGCGGCATCGCTTGACTGCAACCCCCGAATCGATTGAAGCAGCAAAGCGCCGCAAAGCCGAGCTGCGGGCGCGATTGATCAGCCCTTTCGCTCTGGAAAGCGTCAAGAAACGCTACGGCCTTGATGATTAGGGATTTCTGCGCAATCCCGGCCTGCCTGCGGGTGGATTTGACGTTTCTTGGCTGAAAATCTCGGCCCACATTTATTCTTGGCAACCTTTTCCTATGAACCGGCGTCCTATCAGTTAACAAGCAGAGGCTTCCCCGATTTAAGTCCCATCCACGAAAGGTTTACTCCTTTTGACGGTTCGTTGATAAAGACGAACCCCTTCTCTTGACCCCTCAGGATTCCCTCCCTTAAATGCCTCTCGAGCGGGCCTGCCGGAAGGCAGGCCCATTCGCTCCGCTTGTTCCTCCCACACAAAAGCAACTCCCGATAGAATCGGCTTGTGACGACTCGTTCGCTGCATACAAAGCCCCCCGCCTCCGACGTGCAAGAGGTCGATGCGCTTTTCGGTTTGGCTGGATTGGTGCGCAGCAGGCGTGCGGGGCATCCTCATCCCACCCGGCTTAAGCGCGATGGCGCGATGCCTGAAGAGCTTGCGCCCGACAGGCCAACGCCTGTCAACGCGCCCAACGGAGTTCCCCTCCTCCAGATTCCTGCGTGGAGCAAGCTGCCATGGCTTTGGCACGGTTTCAGCACGCGCCAGGGGGGACAAAGCCGCGCCTACTGCGCAGAAGGTCAGCCGGGCGAACTGAACCTCGGATTCACCGCCGCAGACGAACGGGCCAACGTACAAGAGAATCGACGCCGGCTGGCCGAAGCTGTCACCGGAGATCCAGCTACTCCTTTGGTCGTCGTACGCCAATTCCACTCGAAGTTGCTTCGCGTGCAACGAGCGAACGCACCCACGGATCTTCCCTGCAAAGGCGATGGGCTCATGACCGCTGAACCGGGGGTGCTCCTCACCATCCAGACGGCCGACTGCATCCCTGTTCTCATCGCGGATCGCCGACAGCGGATTGTAGCGGCATTTCACGCCGGATGGCGCGGTACCGTTAACAGGATTGTCGAATCGGGCGTGGGCAAAATGCGCCTTGAATTCAATTCAAACCCAAAAGATCTGATTGCCGCCATCGGACCGGGTATCGGCCCATGCTGCTATGCGATTGGAGACGAGGTGCTTTCGGAGTTCGAGTCGCAGTTCTCGTACGCTGGCGCGCTTTTTCACGAGGTCTACGATACCGATGCGGTCAGGAGAAAGTACCCGATGCTCTTCCTGACCCAGCGCGCGCCCGGCCACTCGCCTATCGGTCCCAGCCTGCATTTGAATCTCGTCGAGGCCAACCGCCGCCAGCTTCTCGATGCCGGAGTTCCGCCCGGCGCGATCCATTTCACCGGAGGCTGTACGAATTGCCACCCGGACCTGTTTTTCTCGCATCGCCGCTCCCAGGGACACGCCGGACGCATGATGAGCGTCATCGGCATCCGGCCGGACTGAGAGAGCACGGATTTAAGGTTGGAGTGCGGCTGAGCCAGGGATGGGCCCTGCGCGAGTTCTTACGAAACTGCGCTGGCCGCCTCTGCGGGATTCACCAGGTCGCGCAACTCTTTTGACGGCTTAAAGTAAGGCACGCGCTTTGCTGGCACCTCGACGCGCTCACCCGTCTTGGGATTGCGGCCAATACGCGGGTTACGCTGGCGAATCCGGAACGAGCCAAAGCCGCGAATTTCGATCTTGTCGCCACTCTGCAGGGCGGAGATCACCGAGTCAAACACCGTTTCGACAATGACTTCGCCGTCGCGACGGGTAAGATCGCCGAGCCGGGTGACCTTCTCTACCAGATCTGCCTTCGTCATGTTGTTGAGACCTCCGCACATAGCATAATTCGGATTGTCCGCGTCCCGGGTCTAAAAATCAAGTTCGGCCATCGATTGCTCCTTTTGGATCAGCGACATGGCGAAACTGTGCTACCGTCCCGAACGCTCCTTCTGCGGTATGATGCCATTGTCCACTTCAAAGGCAAGACGCGTTCGGTCCAGGGGGCAGCGGTGTCGCAGTATCCGAAAATCAGCATCGTGATTCCCGCTTTCAACGAAGCCGGCCGAATCCCCGCGACCCTTGACGCCGTCATCGAGTGTGTCCGCACCCAAAAATGGGACGTTGAGATCATCGTCGTCAACGACGGATCGACCGACAATACAGCCCAACTGGTCAACGACATCGCCCGGAATGCGCCCGAACTGCGGCTTCTTGAAAATCCCGGCAATCGCGGCAAAGGCTACGCTGTTCGCAACGGCGTCCTTCACTCCCTCGGCGATGTCGTCATGTTCACTGACTCGGATCTATCGGCGCCCATTATCGAGGCCGAGCGCCTCTTTGCCGCCATCGCTGGCGGAGCTGACATCGCTATTGGTTCGCGTTGGCTCGCAACAAGCCGCCAAACCCATCGCCAGCCGCTCTACCGGCAATTCTTCGGCCGCTGCTTCAATGCAGTTTGCCGCATGGTCATGCGCTTACCCTTTGCCGACACGCAATGCGGCTTCAAAGCCTTCACTCGCGCTGCTGCGCAAACCGTGTTTCAGCTGCAGACCATCGAGCGTTGGGGCTTCGATCCGGAGATCCTCTTCATCGCACTCAAGCGCGGCTTCAAGGTCCAGGAAGTTCCAGTAAGTTGGGCACATGATGCGCGAACGCGGATGAGCTATCTGCGCGACGGCCTGCAGATGCTGAAGGAACTTCTCATCGTCCGTTGGAACGCGCTTACCGGCCACTACAGCCGGCGCATCGAAGCCAATCTCCGCACCGGCGAGACCCGCTAACAACACAAAAGTCTACTTCGAGCGTTTCGCTGTTAGTTGCTCCGTAGCAAATTCGGCAACGTTCCGAGTGAACTTGATCTCGTCTCCATCGATCTTGCCCGTATAAACGATGCGCAAATCGTTGCCTTGAAAATTCAGCATCTCAACGAAGCTTATGTTGTCCCCGTCGACCTTTCCTTCCTGAATCGGGCTTTCGCCATGCTCGTTGATCGCCTTGCCGGTCACGGTCGCGCCGTTCACATGGAATTCGTAGGTATATTTCTGCACGCCAATTTGCGTGTCGAATTCGGCGGTCCATTTTCCGTTGAAATCGGCTGCAAGAGCCACCACGCTGGAGCAGGCAAACAAAAGCAACGCGAGACTAATCTTTCGGATCATTTCCGAGCCTCCAAAAAGTCAATGCAAATCGTGCGGCCATTCTAGCCCCGGCAGGTCAGAGGAGACCCGGAAGCCTCGTTTCACGCCGCGAACAGCGCGCGATGCAGCCGAGGTGTATCATGCCGAGTGCCTGTGGATAGACCGTCGCAGGGCGACCGCGATTGTGCTTCAGGCGAACGAGGCACACTGCCTCCACCTCGCCTATTTGAAGCGCTCCGATTGACATCCTGCCCGCGACATCTGCGTAGCAATATATTGGGAAAGGATGGCAATCATGACGAATCCGACACTTCTCGTATTGGCAGCCGGCATGGGATCGCGCTACGGCGGCATGAAGCAGATTGATCCCGTGGGCCCCGACGGCGAAACCATGATGGATTACTCGATCTTCGATGCCCGCCGCGCGGGCTTCGCCAAGGTCGTCTTTGTCATCCGCAAGGCAATCGAACGGCAGTTCAAGGAAACAATTGGCGCGCGCTACGACAAGCGGATGCAGGTTGAATACGTCTTCCAGGAAATCGACAAGCTCGTGCCCGCGCAGCAAGTTCCCGTCGATCGCACCAAGCCATGGGGCACAACGCATGCCGTGCTGATGGCTGCGAGCGCGATCCATGGCCCGTTTGCGGTGATCAACGCCGACGACTTTTATGGACAAAGGAGCTTCCGAGCCATTGCGCATCATCTCCAGTCCGGATCGCCGGATTTGGCAATGGTCGGGTTCGAATTGCGCAACACCCTCTCCGACTTCGGTGCGGTGGCCCGCGGCATCTGCACCGTCGACAGCACCGGCTACCTTGAGCACATCGTTGAGCGCAAAGGGATCGAGCGCTTCGGCGGCCAGATTCTTAATACTGATGCGGAACACAGTACGATAAACCTGCGAGGAGATGAAACGGTTTCCATGAATCTCTGGGGCTTTACGCCCGACATCTTTCCGTTGCTGCAGGAGCACTTTGACGAATTTCTTGAGCGCAATGCTGGAGATCTGAAAGCAGAATGTTATATACCCACTACAGTGAATCAGCTGATTGAGTCCGGCGAGGCGCGAGTGAAAGTACTCCGCTCCGGCGAGTCGTGGTTCGGCGTCACCTACCGCGAAGACCGGCCACGCGCGGTCGGTCACATTCAGCGCCTTGTGGAGGGTGGTTACTATCCTAAAAGACTCTGGGCTTGAGACAACTTCAGTCGGTGCGGCAGCGCGTCATTTTGCGATCGATGGGGATCTTATGGGGGCCGCTCCCTATGGCAGCGGCCACATCAATGACTCGTACTGCGCCGTCTTCCACCGGGCCAGCCGCAAAGAGCGCGCCATACTGCAGCGCATGAATCATCACATCTTCCGGGACCCCGTCTCGCTGATGGACAATATCCAGCGCGTCACAGCCCATCTGGCGCAGCAGCTCAATGGGCAAGCCGACTGTGATCGGCGCGTTCTCACCCTGATCCCAACCCATGAAGGCCGCTTCTGGCACCGGGATGAAGAGGGCGCGTACTGGCGTGCGTATCGCTTCATTGAGAACGCTACCTCCTACGACGCCGTCCAATCTCCTCGCCAGGCGTATGAGGCAGCCCGCGCCTTCGGCCGGTTTCAGCAGATGCTCGCCAGCCTGCCCTCGCCGCGCCTGCATGAGACAATTCCCGACTTCCACAACACGCCCAAGCGCTTCGCCGCTCTCGAAGAGGCGATCTCCGCGGATGAGTTGGGCCGCGTTGCCTTGGCCGGCCGCGAGATCGAATTCGCCTTGGCGCGTCAGTCCTTCGTGGGCGCCCTGCTGCAGGCGAATCTGCCCGAGCGTGTCACGCACAACGATACAAAATTCAATAACGTTCTTCTCGACGACGCAAGCGGTGAAGGCCTTTGCGTGATCGACCTCGATACAGTGATGCCCGGGCTGGTCGCCTACGACTTCGGCGATATGGTGCGCACCACAACCACCTCGGTCATGGAAGATGAGCGCGATCTCGCGAAAGTCCACATGGATTTCTCCATGTTCGAGGGTCTGCTGCGCGGCTATCTCGAAACCGCCGGCGCCTTCCTCGCCGCGGCAGAACGCCAGACACTCGCCTTCTCCGGCAAACTCATCACCCTCGAAATCGGCATCCGTTTTCTCACGGATTTCCTGCGCGGCGATACCTACTTCAAAGTGCACCGACAGGGGCACAACCTCGATCGCTGCCGGACCCAGTTCAAGCTCGTCGAGTCAATCGAGCAGCAGGAAAGCGCGATGGAACGCCTGGTGCGCAGCATTTCCGTCTAGGCCGGCGTGCTGGGGTACACTCGTCCGCGATGAATACTTTGAAGAGTTCGCTACTTCTGCTGTTTGTCTTTGCGTTTGAGATCTTCTCCCTGCCGGCCAAGGGCGAGTCTTCGGCGTCAGTCACTCCGGCGCCCTATCAGGTAGCGTGGCAGGACCTCGAATTCGGCGTCATCCTGCATTTCTCAACCAACACCTTTCTCGATCGCGAATGGGGCGACGGCACCGCGAGTCCGGCCACTTTCAACCCCTCTCACTTCGATCCCGACCAATGGATGCGTGCCATTCGCGCTTCAGGCGCGAAGTATGTTGTTCTGGTGGCCAAGCACCACGACGGCTTTTGCCTCTGGCCAACACAGCAAACCGACTACAGCGTCCGCACCAGCCCATGGCAGGGCGGCAAAGGCGATGTTGTGGGTGATGTGGCGCGCGCGGCAAGAAAATACGGTCTTCGGTTCGGCGTCTATCTCTCACCCTGGGATCGCCACGAACCGAAATACAAAGACAATGCCGCTTATGATGCCTATTACAACGCGGAACTCGAAGAGCTCGCTTCGAGATATGGCGATTTAGTCGAATTCTGGCTCGATGGCGCCGGATCTGCGGGCCATGTCTATGACTTCCCGAAGATCATTGAGACTCTGCGAACCTATCAGCCGAACACGGTTGTCTTTGCCGATACAGCCCTCTTTGAGTACGGCGATGCGCGCTGGGTCGGCAACGAGGCCGGGGTGGTCGATTACGAGAACTGGAACGTAATCGACCGGCACGGGTACCTGCGCTGGCGGCCAGTCGAGGCCGATACGCCGCTGCGCAAAATGCACTGGTTCTGGCACCCCAACGACGAAGCCTCGCTCAAGTCCGTCGATGAACTGCTTCAGACCTACGACGCCACGGTGGGCCGCGGCGCGCAGCTCATGCTGGGCGTTGCGCCAGACAATCGAGGCCTCATTCCCGATTCAGATGCCGAACGGCTCGCGGAGTTCGGAGATGCGCTGCGTCGCCGCGAAGCCGGCAACCTGGCCCTTCATCATCGGCCCACATCGCCCTCAATCGCAGCCGCCCTCGATGGTGATCCAGATTCCTTCTGGTCGGCTCCCGTCGGCTCGCACCACGCCGAGCTCGAGGTCGACTTCGAACATCCCGTCACCTTCGATCACGCCCTCACCATGGAGTGGCTCAACGACGGCCAGCATGTTGAAAAGTACAAGATCGAGATTTGGGATGAAATGCAGCACCAATGGAAGCCCATCGCCGCGGCCCAGGCCATCGGGCACAAGAAGATCGACGCCTTCGCTCCGGTGACGGCCTCGCGCGTGCGCCTCAATATCCTCTCAAGCACCCATGAAGCCCACATCCGCGAGTTCCAGCTGTATGCCTGGGAAGCAAAGAACCCGGAAAAGTAGGCATCCGTCAACGGCGAAGGATCGCCTGCGACTGTGGGAACGGATAAGCATTGTTGTCTTGACGTTGTCATCACATTTCTCTAGAATTGCTTCCAGGGGAAATAGCCGGCGTGCCAGTTCAAATCAGGTCGACAGAACGCCGCACAGAGAAACTAGACCTGCGCGTTTCGCGTTCCGCAAAGGCCAAACTCCAGGCGGCCGCCTCTGCCTCGCATCGCTCTATGAGCGACTTTGTGATGGAGAGCGCTCTTTCGAGAGCGGAGGAGACCCTTGCAGAGCGGCGCATCTTTGCCCTCGATGCAGAAAAGTGGGCGGCATTTCAATCGGCGCTCGACGCTCCCACGCGGTCGCTGCCTCGGTTGAAAGCTCTCCTCGAAGAGCCTGGATTCTTCACTTCCGGCTCTGATCGGTGAGTGAGACCCGCAGCATTGAGAAGCTTCGGCGTGAGCATGTTCTTGATGCGTTCGATTGCGGGCAGCCCGAACTCAATCTCTGGCTCATCAAACACGCTCTTCAAAACCAGGGCGCAAACTCCGCTCAAACCTATCTAGGCTTGGTCAACGACGCGGTGGTGGGCTATTACAGCCTGGCAGCGGCGCAGGTTGAATATGCCGATGCCCCGGAACGCCTTCGCAAAGGACTAGCGCGGCATCCCGTCCCGATCATGTTGCTAGCCCGCCTTGCAGTTCGCCAAGACTGGCAGGGGAAGGGAATCGGCCGTGCCCTTCTGCGCGACGCCGTACTACGCACCCTGCAGGCAGCAGACATCGCCGGAATCCGCGCTCTCGCCGTTCACGCCAAAGATGACGCGGCGAGGCGGTATTACGAACAATTCGACTTCATTCCTTCACCCGTCGATCCTCTGCACCTCTTCGTTCTCCTCAAAGACCTGCGCAAGATCGTCGCCACTTAGGTTCCTGTCCCCGAAGTGCGCATCCCAATTGCTCTATCATCTTGAGCAGCTTTCTCGCTTTCAGCGAGTTACCACCGAAATCAACCAGGGGGCGGACAACCACTGAAGCACCTTGCCCCATCCATTCGTTTTTTTTTCTGGCGAATGGGTGGGAGGCACCAAATCCTCAATGACCCCGTTCGTCAGGAGTGGGAGTTTGGCATTCTTCTCGGACATACCGTCTTTGCCATCGCTGGCATGGTTGGGCATAGTCATGTGCAATCAGGCCGTCAGCTATTGGACTGGGATGCTCTATTGGATGCGAAAACGGCCTATCGGACCTCGGGAGATAATACTGATGCTTTGGCGAACCAATGGGGTAAATTATCGGCTGCGCACATTGCTGCTTATGCTCGGTCGAACCCGAACGATGCATCGAGAGAGTTCGCCGGTTTGTCGGGTTCAATCGTATACGGCGGTTTCTTTCTGAATTGGGTATTTGGATCTCCGATCCTCAAAGTAGACTATGTCTCGGTTGAAGGTGGAGGAATTCTCTCGCGGGAAACAACCCTGCTTCGTGTCGCGTTTGAGCAGTCAACGAATAGCGTTACCCAAGAATTAGTCAAAGGGGAAACGCAACGCGCGAAAAAAGCTGCTCATCTCTGGAAGCTAAGTTCTCACGCCTACCCGCCAACTGAAATCTCATGGCGGCACATGCAGTTCTTAATTGAAGAGACGAGCAGGTTCGACCACACCGTTTCTCCTACCTCGGACATCATGGAGATTCTGGATTCGGGTAAAGTTTCGTGGCTAATGAACACCGCATGCGGCAAATGATCGCGCTGACAAACGTCATCTCACAGTCAGCCGATTGATCGCCCGCTAAAAAATACGTCATCGCCGCCGGATCGAAGACTTATCGTTCTTTTTCAGGAATTTATTGGTGGGCGCTGTAGGATTCGAACCTACGACTTCCACCGTGTGAAGGTGACACTCTACCGCTGAGTTAAGCGCCCAAAACAAAGCCGTTGCAGCTTCTGTAAGGTAGAGTAACACCAGCGGCCCTCGGGGGCCAAAGCGGCCTCGAAAGCCACCTTTTATACTGGCGCAAACACCACGAATGTTCTGGAATTCCAGGCCAACCCGCAAGCCCAAGGTTCTAGTTCTGGACCCAGCAGGCTTTTGTCTCCAGCCTGGTCTCCAGCCCAGTCTCCAGCCCAGTCTCGAGCCCAGTCTCGAGCTCGGTCTCGAGCCATGTTTCGGGTCCGGCTGGATGGCCTTCCTGGCCCACCGGGCAGAGGAGACGCGTCCCGGCGACCGGGGCGGCCCCAAGAGCACCGGCAGACCCGCCGAAAGTGCTAATTCTGCTCAGGAAACCGGCAATTCGGCGCAACCTTCGGACCCGGACGGGGTTCCTGAAGATATGGCAACCCTGGTCCTGGACAAACCGGCACTGGGCAATGGACAGGCCTCCCGATCCGGCGCGCACGTCGGCTCTTTTCCCACGGTGAATTACGGCGCGGATGAATCGAGCGATGCAGCCATCATGCTGCGCGTGGCAGCGGGGGACGAGGCAGGCTTCAATTACCTGGTGGAAAAGCACCACCGGGCCATGATTCACTTTCTCTTTCGCATGGTGCGCAATCAGGCCATTGCCGAAGAATTAGCGCAGGAGGTGTTCCTGCGCGTGTATCGCTCGCGCGAGAGCTACAGGGCAGAGGCCAAATTCACTACATGGCTCTACCGGATTGCGACTAACCTGGCGGTGAATCATGCGCGCGATACTAAGCATGAACGGTCGGCCCAGACGATTTATCTGGACCAGCCGGATGAAGAAACCGGCTCGACGCCCGACGTAGCCGACGACGATCCGAGCGCGGAGCAGACGATGCTGCGCGACGAGCGCATGGCGGCCATCCGGCAACACGTGGTGGCTCTGCCGGAACGGCAGCGGATGGCCGTGCTGATGCACAAGTACCAGGGGATGGATTACCGGCAGATCGGGGACGTGCTGAAGCTCAGCGAATCGGCAACCAAATCGTTGCTCTTTCGCGCATACCAGACGTTGCGTGACAAACTGAAGGATTTTGTTTAGGGATTGCAAGCCGGACCAAACTCGAATGAGACCGGCAGGGAGTGGGGTGGTAGCGATGGAACCGAAAACGAATTGCACGGCGATGGAGACGAAGCTGGCAGATATGCTGCTCGCTCCTGAAGCTGCGCCTGCCAAGGTTACAACTCATGTTGCGGACTGTGAGGCCTGCAGCGCCGAGCTCGACGAGCTGCGCTCCACCATGGCCCTGCTTGACACGTGGGAAGCGCCCGAACCGAGCCCTTACTTCCTGACCCGCTTGCAGGCGCGCCTCAACGACGAGCGCCAGGCGGCACCGGCCGGCTGGCTTGAACGCCTGCGCGCCCGGTTTGCCTACGGCCCTCAGCTGCACACCCGGCCTCTAGCTGCGATGGCCCTGACCGTGGTTCTTTTGCTCGGCGGCGGCACGTATCTGGGCCTGACAAATTGGGACCAGGGCAGCGGCCCCGCAGCTCCGCAGGCTGCCGTGGTGCATGACCTGCAAACGCTGGATAACAACGCGCAGCTGCTCGATCAGCTCGAAGCGATTTCGAGCTCCGATAACAACACTGAGAATTGAAGCTGGGGCTCTCAATTCGCAGAGGCTTTGAATCAGCGATACCGGGCCAGGGGGCCGGAGAGAATCATGAAAGGGGCAATTAAGGCGGGGGCCGTTCGAGCGGCGCGCGGAATGGCATCGGCAATCGCCATCGCGGTCGTCCTGTGCCTGCCCACAGTCTCGGCCCAGGGGCAGCATGGCCAGCGTCCGTCGTCCGGGCCACGGTTTTCTGGCATGGGCGCCCAGCACAACGCGGCCCAGCCCAGAATGAGCCGGCCCCGAATGAACGAGCCTCGCATGAACGAGCCGCGAACGAATCAGTCCCGACCGGCCTTCCGTAATCCTTCACGCGATTCATCCCGCGAGTTCCCGCAGTATCGTGGCTCCGCTCCGCAGGGGGCCTATCGGTCCACGCCAGGATACTCGCCCATGCCCGCCGTGCGTCCCGCGCTGCCCGGCCCAGGTTATTCCGGCTACACACGCCCCGCCTACCCGAATCTGGGATCGGCGTATGCTCCGCCCGGCCATCTGGGCGCCTGGCTCGATTCGCATCGCGATGTCGCTCCGCAAGACCAGCAGCGTATGCTGCGCAACGACCCAAGCTTCACCCGCCTGCCCCCCCAGCAACAGCAGAGGCTGGTTCAGCAGCTGAACCGCGTCGACCAAATGCCCGAGGCGCAACGGGAGCGCCGGCTGGCTCGCGCCGAAAATATCGAGCGCCTCTCTCCGCAGCGGCGTGCCCAACTACAGGAGTCAGGGCAGCGCTGGAGGACCCTTCCTTCTGATCGCCAGGCGGTCATGAAGAACGCATTTCGCGATCTGCGCAACGTGCCCCCAGACCAGCGCCAGACCGTCCTCAATTCAGCGCGCTATCAGAATGCCTTCAGCCCCGAAGAGCGTGGCATTCTGGGCAACATGCTCAGCGTCGAGCCCTACCAGCCGCCGCGCTAGTGTGCTGTCTCAGAAGTTCGTGGATGAATTGCTGTTTGGTTTTGTATCAGGGCACGACTTGAAGTCGCGCCGCAAACTATCCTTTACTTGTTCAACACGAGCGGCGCGCGCAGCCGGATGTCCCTCGAACTCGCACCCACCTGCATTTCAAATGTCCCCGGATCCGCCTGCCATTCCTTCGTCGCCGGATTCCAGTAGGACAGCGCGGCCCGGTCCACATTGAACTTGACGGTCTTCGTTGCGCCAGGCTGCAACTCGACGCGCTGAAATCCCTTCAGCTCATGAACCGGCCGATCGATCTTCGAGTGGCCGTCGTGCACGTACAGCTGAACCACTTCCGCCCCGGCGCGTGATCCTGCATTGCGCACGCGCAGGCTCACCTCGTGCATGCCGGAGGCGCCAGAGGCGACCTTCAGATCGCTGTACTCAAACTTCGTATAACTCAGCCCATACCCAAACGGAAACTGCGGCTCCACCTTCTTCGTGTCGTAGTAGCGATACCCAACATAGATCCCCTCGGCATAATTCACCTCAAGATCCTTGCCCGGATAATTCGCCGCCGCGGGGTTGTCCTCATATCTCTTCGGCAGAGTCACCGGCAGTTTCCCCGACGGGTTTGCGTCCCCAAACAAAATCGCAGCCAGCGCCCGACCGCCTTCCTGCCCGCCGTACCACATATCCAGCAGCGCCGGCGTCTTCTCGATCCACTTCGTCATCGTTACCGGATCGCCCGTATTCAGAACTACAACCGTGCGCGGATTCGCCTTCTCGACCGCCTGAATCAATTCATCCTGCCCTGCCGGCAAATCCATCGTCTTCACGTCGAAGCCTTCGGACTCCAGCTTGTTGTATCGCCCCACCACCACGACAGCCACATCGGCTTTTGCGGCGGCGTCCGTCGCTTCCTTCAACGCCATCACCCGCGCCTCCGGTGTGTCCTGCGCCGGATCCTCACCTTCCATCCCAACGCCCAGCGCATAGGTCACATTGATTGCGCTGCCAGCCGCTTCCTTGATTCCGTCCAGCGGAGCGATCGCGTGCTTGGGCCGCACCAGCGAGCTGCCACCACCCCCAGTCCGCGTCATAGCGGCGTTCGGTCCAATCACTGCGATGGAATGAACTGAATGCTTGTCCAAAGGCAGAAGGGATCGCTCATTTTTCAGCAACACGATGCCTTCGGTCGCGCCCCGTAGCGCCACGGCCCGCTCTTCGGGCGTGTCCACCTCACCGCCGCCCATATGCGGATGGTCGAATATCCCGCTCAGAAAAATCACGCGCAGAATGCGCCCCACATTGTCATCAATTGTGGCCTCGGTGATGTGCCCGGCCTTCACTTCGCCCAGCACCTTCTCCGGAACCAGCCATCCGTCGCCGTTGCCCGAGGCAAGCGTCCGAGGATTTTTCATCCACTTCTCCATCGGCGGTCCGCCCGGCATCTCCAGGTCCATGCCCGCATTCACCGTGGGCGCTGTCGAGTAGGTGCTGCCCCAGTCCGACACAACGAACCCTTTGAATCCGAACTCCTTCTTCAATACCTGATCGAGAAGGTAGTCGTTCTCTGCGCAATGCACCCCGTTCACCTTGTTGTAGGCCGACATCACATTCCATACACCGGCCTCCTGTACCGCTGCTTTGAAAGCCGGTAGATAAATCTCGTGCAGCGTGCGCTCGTCGATGGTGGCGTTCACGCGATGGCGCTCGTACTCCTCATTGTTCGCGTCGAAATGCTTGACCGATGGAATTACCCCCTCACCCTGTACTCCCTCGATATAGGCCACACCCAGCTTTCCCGACAGATATGGATCCTCGCCGTAGCCCTCGAAATTCCGGCCCCACAACGGCTGCCGGTTGATGTTCACCGTGGGGCCCAGAATCATGTCGCGTCCCAGCGCCTTCACTTCCTGCGCAATGGCCTGGCCCTCGCGGCGCACGAGCTCTGTGTCCCACGTTGCCGCCATCGCTACGCCTGAAGGGAACGAGGTCGTCTCAATTTTTACCGTCGGGTTAGCCGCGCTTGTAATGGCCGAGCTCCCCAGCCACGACCGCACGCCCATCGGTCCATCCGTCATCTTTATCGCCGGAATGCCGAGCCGCTCAATCGGAGCCGACTCCATCCAGCCCGAGCCTGACAGCATGGTCGCCTTCTCTTCCAGAGTCATCCGCTTCAGCAAATCGGCTACCCGTTGATCCACAGGCAGGCTTGCATTTCTGTACGGCGCGTCGGGGACCGTCACAGCGTTTTGCGCATAAACCGCGAAGCCCGCCGGAAGCAGCGTGAACAGAAAGGCAGATACACATACTGAGCGAAGATTGAAAGAGTAGGGACGCATCGAGAGAAGCTCCTGAGGGCGTGGAATGCCCGCTTCGAAATCCGCAGGCAATACTAGACGATACGTGGCACGCTCGCCAATGCCGGATCATTCACTCAAACGTTTGATCAGAATCTGAATCGAAATGCGCTGAGAATCTTCAATTCGGCTTCAAGTTCAAGGGCAGCCCGGTTTCGTCGTGCTCTTGTTCGCGAGCTAACAGCAGCCAGCCAACGCTCACCGTCAGCAGCAAGATCCCAAGCCCGGCCCGTATCTGCATCGATGGTCGTAAGACGATGAGCCCCACCACATTCACGATCAACGGAGTGACGACGAATCTTGTTGTCATCCGCACGGCCGACATGCGCCGCATGAGCCAGAAAAGCAGAAGAAGATTGGGCAGTTCAACAGCTGTCGACCACGCAATTTCGGTGCCCATGACGGAATGACTCCAGGTAGGGTGTTCGCTTACAAGGCTCGCGCCGGCAAAAAGAACCGCAGAAACCGCTCCGGCAATTGCCGCCATTGGCGCGGTCGATTTGCCCGGCATCTCTGAGAGCACGCGCACCGCCCGGCAGTTGGTTGCGGCAATGCATGCCACCGCAAGAATGATTGCAAAAAAGCCGGCTGCTCCATGCCACGTACGCGGAATCAGAAGCGGGAATACCCCGAGAGTGCCAATCACGCACCCCAGTGCAGCCAGTAGCCCTCCCTTGCTTCGCGTTTCGGTCAGGCGGCCGAGGTAAGGCTCAAACGCTACGGCGAAGACCGGCGTGAGCGAATAGAGTGCCACGCGGGTAAGGTCGGGGATCTCATCTTTCGCCGCCTCGCCCAAAATAGCAGGGATTACGAACAAGCCCAGACCGATCAGAACCGCATCCCAGATGCGTCGGCCCTTTGGCCATTTCGCGCCAAGCGCCGCCGTCAGCAGCCAGCCCACCACGGCCAGCACGCCGAGATGCACCGCATCCCGTTCAAAAGGAGGCAGGTCTGTGGCCAGAATGCTCGGCGCAAGATCGGATCGTAACGACTCCAGCGACCACAAAAAACACAGCAGCAAAAGCCCCGCTACCGGGGCCGCGTTTTTCAGGTATTTTTCGCTTGCTGCTCTCATGGTCTGGTTCAAACGATACCGGATCAAACGATATCTGCCGCGGGTCCGTCCCGCAACCCTCAAAGAGGCTCGCTGCCTGCAATCCGTGGCTCGGGTACAATGAAGGTTGGGCTAAAGCCGAATTTCTGCGTAGAAACGCAAGCACAGCAAGGAGTTTTCCCTTTATGGCGATTCCCGCCACTCAAATGCGTCCTGGCATGATCATCAAGCACAACGACCAGCTGCACCTGGTTTTCAAGGTCGAGCACCGCACCCCGGGCAACCTCCGCGCCTTCATCCAGGCCAAGCTGCGGAATCTCAAGTCGGGCGCCATGTTCGAGCATCGCTTCCGTTCTGCCGACGCCATCGACCGCGTCGTAGTCGACGAAATCCTGATGGAGTTCCTCTACGCCGACGGCGACGACTACTACTTCATGAACCCCATCGACTACGAGCAGACGGTTCTCAAAGGTTCCACCCTCGGCGATGCGGTTGAATACCTCACGCCCAATCTGCAGATCCATGTCAGCTATTACGACGGACAGGCCGTCGGTATCGAACTGCCGGGCACGGTTGAATTGACAGTCGTTGAAACAGAGCCCGGCCTCAAGTCGGCCACGGCTTCCAGCGTCACCAAGCCCGCAAAGACTGAGACTGGCCTCGTCGTCCAGGTCCCGCCCTTCATCAACGAAGGCGAGAAGATCAAGGTCGACACCAGCGAAGGGGCCTACCTCAGCCGAGCATAAGAGTCCTTCAATTGGAGATCAACGGAGCGCCGGGGTATCGTCCCCGGCGTTTCTGTTTTTGGTGGCGCCGCATCTTTTGCTGTCGAATGTCCCGATCGGCGGAAACATGGTCACCATCGGGAATTGTTCGATGGCCGCTGTCACAACACAAAAGCGGCACCTCCCGTAATCTTGTATCCGGGCGAACTTGGCCCGACCGCGCGGTCCCGAGGAGTTCGGAGTCCATGCTCGTCTTCGTCTTTACTCTTTCCATCTTCATGAGCGCAGCCCTGCTCTTTCTTGTCGAGCCGATGATTGCCAAGATGATGCTGCCGTCCCTCGGGGGAACTCCGGCCGTCTGGAATACCTGCCTTGTCTTTTTTCAAGTGTTGCTCCTGGCCGGCTACTTGTACGCGCACGCCGCGATCAAGTGGCTCGGGCGGCGTTCGCAGATCCTTCTGCATGCCGCTTTGGTTCTCCTGCCTCTGGGGCTCATCGGGCTCCTGCCCCTCCATCTCCCCTCCGGGTGGGTGCCACCCAGCCAAAGCAGCCCGGTTCTTTGGATCTTCGGTGTCCTGCTTGTCTCCGTTGGATTGCCGTTTTTCGTGCTGTCTTCCACAACACCGATGATGCAACGCTGGTTTGCCGAGTCAGGCCACAAGAGCGCATCGGATCCATACTTCCTTTATGCGGCAAGCAACGCTGGCAGCCTAATTGGCCTTCTTGCCTATCCCCTGCTCATTGAGCCCATGCTGGGCCTCGGCATCCAGGCCCGCTTCTGGACGGGCGGCTACGTCTTTTACGCCCTGGTCACCGTTGCCTGTGCCGCCATCGCGTGGCAGGTCTCCGGACCTGGACGGCGGCTCGCCACAAACCAAAATCCCGCACTCCCGGCGCTCTCGTGGTCGCAGCGCACGCAATGGATCGCGCTCGCGTTTGTACCTTCCAGCCTCATGCTCGGCGTGACAACTGCGCTGACAACAGATGTGCCTGCAATACCACTTCTTTGGGTGTTCTCTCTCGCTCTTTACCTTCTCAGTTTCGTTCTCGTATTTGCCCGGCGCCCGCCTATCTCGCATGAGTGGATGATCAGGCGAGAGCCGTTCCTTCTCCTCGCCGGACTCATTCCCACCGTGTCTCAGACGAAACTTCCGTTTGTTGCACAACTCTTGCTCTATTTAGCTGTCCTTTTCGGTGTTGCGATGGTTTGTCATGGCGAACTTGCTCGCATTCGGCCTGCGGTCGGCCGTCTCACAGAGTTCTATCTCTGGATCTCTGTCGGGGGCGTACTGGGCGGTCTGTTCAACTCGCTTTTGGCGCCTGTCATTTTTCACTCAGTTCTGGAATTGCCTTTGGTCCTCATCATCGCGGCGTTCCTGCGCCCCGACCCGGCCCCGTCCAGCCTCACGCCATCGCAGCAGCTTTGGGCAAAGCGCAAGGACTGGCTTCTTCCACTTGCTCTTTGCTTTTGCATGATCGTCGTGATTCTCGGGCTCTCACGTGCCGGAATCAGGCCAGGACATTCCCTAAACATCCTTATCTTCGGCTACTCGCTTCTATGGTGCCTCAGCTTCGCCAAGCGGCGCCTGCGTTTTGTTGCAGGGCTCGCCGTCGTTGTCTTTGCAAGTTCCTTTTACGCCGGCCCGCTCGGTCACGTAATCGATTCGGATCGCAGCTTCTTTGGCGTCTCTCGCGTCACCACCGATCCGGCCGGCAAGTTCCATATGCTCTTCCACGGCGGTACTGTCCACGGAATCCAAAACCTTGATCCGACACGAAGTCGAGAACCACTCACCTATTACACCCGCAGTGGTCCTGCTGGGCAGATCTTCCGTGCCGCGCAAAACAGAATGCCGCATGGTGACTGGGCCATCGTCGGATTGGGTGCCGGTACGATGGCCTGCTTTGTGCAACCCGGTCAATCCCTCAGTTATTACGAGATCGATCCCTTGGTCGAGCGCATCGCTGAAAACCCGCGATACTTTACCTTTCTCTCGCAATGCGCACCCTCAGCCAGAATTCAGCTCGGCGACGCGCGGATCAGGCTCCGCGAGGCTCCCGACGCCGGCTACGGCCTCATCGTCCTCGATGCATTCAGCGGCGACTCCATTCCAATGCACCTCATCACCAAAGAAGCCCTTGCGCTGTACCAGCGCAAGCTTGCAACTCACGGCCTCCTCGCATTCCACATCTCGAATCTCTACTTGCGCCTCGCCCCCAAGCTGGATGACCTGGCAGCAGACGCTGGGCTCGCTTGCGTCGTCGAGGATGACTCCGATGTTTCGCAGGCACAGCAGGATGCCGGCAAGTTTCCCTCGATCTGGATTGTTATGGCGCGCAGCTCAGCCGATCTCGCCTCTCTCTCCTCCGACCCCGACAATGGTGCTCATTGGCAAGCCGTGCCGCGCCATCCCCGGGGTAGAGTATGGACGGACGATTATTCAAACTTGTTGAGCGCCATTCGATGGAATGAATAATCGCTCGACGCTCGGGACCTAGGCCTGAGCGTCGCCCCACTGCCATTCGTCACAGAGAAATTTCTTGATATGGCTGCTCGCCTTCTTTCTGTGTTACAGTCTGTAACATTATGACGAGTAGTATCCCTTCCGGACATGATCCCGTGGAACTCGGTGAACTTGAACGCGGCATTCTCTCCATCGTTTGGCGGCTAGGTAAAGTCACCGCAGAGCAGGTGCGCGAAGAACTCGATCGTCCATTGAAGGACTCGACCGTCCGAACCGTGCTGCGCCGTCTCGAAGAGAAGGGCTACATCGCGCACGCTGTTGAAGACCGGACCTTCATCTACAGCCCAGCCGAATCGCGCCAGCGCGTTGCCGGGCGCGCCGTCAAGCGCATCGTCGACTGGTTCTGCGAGGGCTCCGTCGAAGCGCTCCTCGTCGGCATGGTCGATTCCAAAGTTCTCGATCGCGCTGAATTAAGCCGTCTCGCCGAACGCATTGCCGCTGCGCAAAAAAGCCTCCCACCCAAAAAGAAGGAGTCCTAGCCATGATGCCGACACTCATCGAAGCCGCAGTGCGCTCTTTGCTGCTTGCCCTTGCGGTCTGGGTGGGCTTGCGTATCTTCCGCGTGCGCAATGTGCTGGCGCAAAAAGCGGCCTGGGGATTGGTTCTCGCTTCGGCAATTGCAATGCCGCTGCTCGCGCCCATGGTTGCGCGCTGGCGGCCTTCGCCGGCTCTCGCCGCGTTCACACTCCCTTCCGATCCATTGAGCGTTCTCAAGAGTCTCGTGCCCAAAGCGGCGAAGCACGATGGCGCCGTCCATTCAGTTTTTCTGCAAACGACAACCGCACCGGTTCTCGCGAAGAAAGCTGCCGTCTCCTCAGCGAATCTTGTCTTCGCTTCGAGCGACTTTGCGCCTGTCTCCTCTGACGACGCAACGCAGTCGGTTCAGTCGGTTCGCACGTCAGACGCCGCGTCCATCGTCATCTCGCATGTATACACGGGAGCGCCCGTCTCTTCGGAGCCCATCGCGCCGGTTCGGCTCCGCCCTGGAATCTCGCTCGCGTTCATTGCGACGCTGCTGTATGTCGGCGTAGCCTCTGCATTGCTTCTGCGCGTGCTCCTGGGGCTCGCAACAGCGCTGCATCTCTGGAGATCCGCAGAACCCGTTTCCCTGGACGACACTCCGTTCGCTGCGGGGCTGCCCGTCCGCAGCAGTCGCAGAGTTCCATCGCCCGTCACGATTGGCTCGGGCATCGTTCTCCCGGCAAACTTTGCGGATTGGGATACCGAGAAGCTGAGCATTGTTCTGGCGCACGAGCGCTCGCATATTCGCCAGGGCGACTTCTACCTGCAGCTTCTTGCGGAACTCTATGCGGCGCTGGTCTGGTTCAGTCCGCTCGGCTGGTGGCTCAAACGCAAACTCTCCGATCTCGCTGAAACCATCAGCGATCGCGCGGGACTCGCGCAGGCCGTAAGCGGTACGTCCTACGCGCAGATCCTTCTTGAATTCGCGGCAGCGCCGCGCCCCACACCGATAGGAGTTGCGATGGCTCGCGAAGGGACTCTCTCTCGCCGTATCGATCGGCTGCTCAATGACAGCGCATTCCGGCAGGCCTTTGCCGGCGGACGCCGCCGTGTCCTTACCGCTATTCTTCTGGTTCCTGTTGCGCTCTACGCAGCCACCGCGCTGGTGCGCGTGCAGGCCGCGCAAGATACGCAGGCCACACCCGCTCCTGCTGCGCAACCCACGCCACCAGCAGAGAGTGCGACGCCCGCGACCGGCGTCTCTCAGCCGGAACAAGTCGCAGAGCCCGTAGTCGACGTTGAGTCGCCCACCGTAATCGTCCACCCTGTCGCGCCGACGGCGCCAGAATCGCCGGAGGCTGAGGGCGCGGTTGCACCGTTGCCGCCGCTGCCGGAAGTGCGCGTCATTCGGATTCCTAAGATTGTTGTCATGCCGAAGACGGTGGTCATTCCCCCGCTTCCAAAGTCCATTATGATTCCGCCGATGAATTTTGCTTTCGCGTTCGACCAGGACGGTGCTGTGTTCGATGCGCGGCATCATCGCTATTACTCTCGCTTCTCGAATGACGGCGAGTCGTATGCCCTCATCAGCGGCGACAAACGCGAATCGATGAATTTATCCGGCGACATCCATACAGGAGACATCGACAGGGCGCGCAAGTTAGCGCATGGCGACTTCCTCTGGTTCACGCACGAGGGCAAGCAATACTTCATCGACGATGCCGCTACTGTCGCGCAGATCGAAGCGATGTACAAGCCGATGGAGGAGCTTGGAAAGCAGCAGGAAGAACTCGGTCGCCAGCAGGAAGCGCTGGGCAAGCAGCAGGAAGAGCTTGGCCGCCAGCAGGAGCAGGCAAGCGTGCCGACGCCGGACATGCGCAAAGAGATGGCCGCGATCTCAGAAGCGATGGCTAAGCTGCAGGCCAAGATGGGTAAAGATATCACCCAGGACGAGCTTGCCGATTTGCAAGGAAGGCTGGGTGATTTGCAGGGACGTCTCGGCGATCTCCAGGGCAAGATCGGATCGAGGCAGGGAGAGTTTGGCGCGCAGCAAGGCAAGCTCGGTGCGCAGCAGGGAAGACTCGGAGCCGAGCAGGGTCGTCTTGGCGCACAGCAGGGCCGTCTCGCGATGGAGGCGGACCGCAAAGTTCACACCATCATCGATCAGAGCTTGCAGAACGGAAAGGCGCACCCAGTCAACTGAGCTTCGCAGCGCGCGGCTTCACAAATTGTTCCACGCCTCCAAATTGTTCCACGTGGAACAAGGACCTGCGGTCCAGGCAGCGGCTTCGCGTGGCGATTTGAATCCTTGTTACAGGCGCTCGGAATTGTTCCACGGTTCCAAATTGTTCCACGTGGAACAATTGTGCTGGCGGACACACCTGTTTGAAACCGTGCAGGAAATATAGGTGCTTTGTGCTCGTGCACTTCTTCGGTCTCGTTACCCGAAGGCTCGATTGACGATAGCAGGCGGGGAGCTTGGCGGCGGCTTTTGAATGTCAAGAGCGCGAAGAGAACTGCACAGTTTCAGGGGCAGCAAGGGCAGGGGGGTAGGGGTACCCCCTCGCACTGGTTTGGATGGTCGGCGCTTCAAAAACCGGTCCGATTGCGTGATGCAGTCACAATCTGGGACGAACGCAACGACGCCGATCAAATCAGAATTGCACTGGCCTGGCCTCGAGCAGGGCCTCGATGGTGCCGAGAGCTTCGAGGACTTTGCCGGAGACAGGCGCATCGACCTGTACGACGGCGAGCGCCTTGACTGGCTTCGCTCCGGCGCGCTCGCGGCCGAGGGCGAAGTTGGCGATGTTGACGCCCTGTTCGCCGAGGATGGTGCCGATGCTGCCGATGACGCCGGGCACGTCGAGGTTGCGGCAGACGAGCAGATTGCCTTCGAGCGGCGCTTCGATGTCGATGCCGTCGAACTCGAGCAGGCGCGGCTGCTCGCCGTGAATGACGGTGGCGGTGGCGTGGCTGCACACCGGAGGCTGCGTGCAGTTCGATGGTGAGCACGGTGGCCGCGCCGCCGCGATGGCTCTCGCGCTTTGTCTTCGTGCACGCGGATGCCGCGCTCTTGGGCGACGGCGGCGGCGTTGATGCGGTTCACGTTTTCCGAGCCCTGCAGCAGGCCTTCGATGGCGGCGTTGCGGACGAGGTCGGTTTTGGCTTCGGCGAGCGCGCCGCCATAGATGAGGTGAATGGCCTCGATGCCGCCCTTGCCGGCTTGCGCGAGGAACGAGCCGAGACGCCCGGCGAGATCGATGAAGGGCGCGAGCTGCACGTACTCCTCGTGGCTGAGCGAGGGAAGGTTGACGGCGTTCTGCACGACGCCGAGCTTGAGATACTCGCGCACCTGCATGGCGATCTGAATGCCGACGGCCTCCTGCGCTTCGCCCGTGGAGCCGGCGATGTGCGGCGTGAGGATGACGTTGTCGAATTCGAGGTAGGGCGAATCTTTGGGCGGCTCGACGGTGAAGACATCGAGCGCAGCGCCGGCGACCTGGCCGGATTTGAGGGCGGCGACGAGCGCGGCATCTTCGACCAGCTCGCCGCGCGCGCAGTTGATGATGCGCACGCCCTTCTTCATGGTCGCAAGAGTTTTCGCGTTGATGACGCCGTGCGGTTTGCGGGGTGAGGCCGACGTGCAGCGTGAGGTAGTCGGCCTTGGCGAAGAGCTCTTCGAGGGAGACCAGCGCGATGCCGTTTTCGCGGGCGACGGCGGCGGAGACAAATGGATCGCTGCCGACGATTTCGAGGCCGAAGCCGCGGGCGCGCTTTGCGACTTCAAGGCCGATGCGGCCGAGGCCGAGAATGCCGAGCGTTTTGCCGCGCAGCTCTGCGCCCTGCAGGCTCTTCTTCTCCCACTTGCCGGCGTGCATGGTGGTGTTGGCGGTGGGCAGCTTGCGGGCGAGCGCGAGCATGAGGCCGATGGTGAGCTCGGCGACGGCGACGGCGTTGGCGCCGGGCGTATTCATGACGACGATGCCGCGGCGGGTGGCGGCTTCGGCATCGATGTTGTCGACACCCACGCCGGCGCGGCCAATGACGCGCAGCTTCGGCGCCTTCTCCATCAGCGCGTCGTCGACCTGCACGGCGGAGCGGACGACGAGCGCGTCGGCGTCGGCGAGCGCGGCGGGCAGGCCATCGGGGAGCTTGATCGTGCGTGAGGACTTCCCATCCCGGTTCGGCCGCGAACACGGCCAGCGTTGCGGGAGAAACCTTTTCAGCCAGAACGATCTTCATCGCGTCTCTCCTGTCTTGCTGTGCGGATTGGTATTCGTCGAAGCGGATGCCGTTCTGCTCGCAGAGCAGATCGAACATGCGCACCACGGCTGCGTGCGGCTTGCCTTCGCCGCGCTCGTATTTGGTGAGGGAGTTGGGGTGCACGCCAAGCTGCTCGGCCATCTGGTATTGATAGAGATCGAGCTGCTTGCGCGCGATGAGCAGCTTTTCTCCGAAGGTGAGTTCAGCCATGCAGGAGCAGCTCCTAGCTGCTAGCTTCTAGCCTCTAGCTAAAAGCTGGTTCATCATTCTTTGCTCTCGACTCTTCTGCGCGAGGGGATCCATTTCAAGTTCGGAATGGCTCCCTTGCGCGGAGGGTTAGCAACTAGAAGCTAGTGGCTAGAAGCTGCCGTGGCGTACACCTTCTGCGCGGCGGCTACGGCTTGGCCGTATTCAACCGGGAGGCCCAGGGTGTCTTTGGCGATGTGCTCCATGGCGCCGAGCAGGGCGACGGTGTCGAGGTAGTCGAAGAAGCCGAGGTGCGCGACGCGGAAGATTTTGCCCTGCATCTCGCCCTGGCCGTTGGCTGTGACGAGCGCGAACTTCGACTTGAGCGCCTTGACGACGACGCCGGAGTCCATGCCTTCAGGCACGGCGACGGCGGTGGCGGCGGCCGCAGGGGCGGTCGGCGCAAAGAGCGTGAAGCCGAGCGCGACGAGTCCGGCGCGTGTTGCGGCGGCGTTGACCTGCGCGTTGTCGATCAGCGCGATGCGGCCCTTCTCGAGATCGCCGCCGGCCTGGCCGGCGATGTAGTCGAGCGCGGCACCGAGACCGGCGATGAGCGCGACGGCGGGCGTGTAGGCGCTTTCGCCCTTGACGGCGTTCTTGCGCTCCTTGCGGAGGTCGAAGTAGTAGCGCGGATTCTTCGACGTCTCCATCGCCGCCCAGGCGCTTTCGCTGACGCTGAGATAGGCGAGGCCGGGAGGAATCATGACGGCCTTCTGCGAGCCGCCGATGAGGACGTCGATGCCCCAGCCGTCGACGTCGAAGTGCGTGGTGCCGAGGCCGGTGATGCCGTCGACGACGAGAAGCGCTTCGGGCGCGACTTCCTTGATCAGCTTCGCGATCGCCTCAACGTCGTGGCGGACGCGCGGTGGAGGTTTCGGTGGCCTGCACGAAGACGGCGCGGTGCTCCGGCTTGAGGGCGGCGCTGATCTCGGCGAGATCGAAGGTCTCGCCGTAGGGCGCGTTGAGCACGTCGACTGCGCAGCCGAAGGCCTTGGCGAGACCGACCCAGCGCTCGCCGAATTTGCCGGCGGTGAGGACGAGGACGCGGTCGCCGGGCGAGGTGAGGTTGGAGACCGAGGCCTCCATGGCGCCGGTGCCGGAGGAGGAGAGCAGGAGCACGTCGTTCTTGGTGCCGACGAAGACCTTGAGCTGGGCGAGCACCTTCTGGAAGAGGGCGCGGAACTCGGGGGTGCGGTGGTGCATGTCGGCCGCGGCCATGGCGAACTGGGCGGCGGGAAGCAGGGGGGTCGGGCCGGGGGTAAACAGGCGCGTCTTGCGGATCATTTTTCCCTCGATTCTCAGGGCTCGTGAATGAGCCAGAGATCACATAATACACATTTTTGTGGTTTTTGTGATTAAAAGTGATGTGGGAAACGGAGGCCAAGTAAGGGATTGTCCCCGATTTGCCGGCGCTATGCCATTGAAAATAAATGAGTAGATCGATTTCTTGGATACGAGCAAAAAATAGGGTGGCCGGAGGGTATGCTCCTCCGGCCAGCAGAGTTCTAGCGTTTAGCGATGACCGCCTCCACCGCCATGAAATCCGCCCCCTCCGTGGATGCCGCCACCTTGGAAGCCACCACCTCCGTGAAAGTTTCCGCCGCCGTGAAAGCCGCCGCCATGAAATCCTCCGGCATGATTGCCACCTTGGAAGCGAGGCGGGTTAGCGTGAATTACGCCGTGATGGCCGCGGAATCCACCGCCGTGCCAGCCGCCGCCGTAGCCTCCCCAACCGCCATACCAGCCACCGCCCCAGCCGAGAGGGTAGAAGCCCCAGCCAAAGGGACTATAGAAGGGACCGGCTCCGAGGTAGGTGTAGCCGAAGGTGTAAGGGTCCCAATACCAGCCGGGGTAATACTCGGCGCCTGCATATTGGTCGGCGATCTGGTTATTGGCTTCTGCTAGATATTGCGAGCGAAGGCTGTTCCAGTTGTAGAGATCGTCGTGGGCCGCTTTCGCGTCGAAGCTGACGGGCTTCTCCTTGGCCAATGGCTTGTCACTGGGCCCGGCAACGAGAGCGAACTCATGATGCGACTTGACGACGCGGTATTTGCCGTCCGCGACTTCGACGGCGGCTTTGCCGTCAAAAACGCGCACGGTGGGCTGATCGGCATTGAACTCGTAGTAGCCCTTTTTGAGGAGCTGCGTTGAAACTCGTGCGTCGACGATGTCGAGGTTGTTTTGATCGTGTATTTCGTCGACTTCAACGCCGGCTCGGCCGTGTTCGAGCGCGATCTGAGTGTGGGTTAAGTCGGGCGAGATCATCTGGACCGTGCTGTTGTCGTCGAGGCGCAGAAAGACGCCCGGGGTCAGAAGGATCTCGGCTTTGCCGGCGCGGGTGCTTATCTCGTTGCCTGGATTGAGTTCTGCGGTGCCTACGCTTTTGTCGGTGACTTGCTGCCCGTCAAGGTAGACAGCGCCCTCAATGTAATTCACGGAACCAGGGCGGGCGGTATTCGCGCCAAACGCTGACGGACCCAGGGCCAAGGCCGCGCCAGCCAGAGCAATCGGAATGAATTTTGTGAGCATCGTTTTTACTCCCGCTTATACAAATGCGGCTCGGGGCAAGAAGTTTTGCGAAGCGCCGGATTGGCTTGCGCTGCACAAAAACGAATGCGGCCGGGCGCTGCATCTTTTCGAAAGATTCGTCATCGTGCGGGGGCAGGCGCGGCTCTCCGATAGAATCGATGTTTTGAAGGGAAACCATGGTCGATCCTGGAGCACTGGCTGCACATATTACGGAGTTGAGTATTGTTGCGCTCAAGGCGCATGATGCCGAACGGACGGGGACGCTGCGCCTGATTAAGGCGGCGCTGATGAACAAGGCACTGGAAAAGAATGCCGCCTTGACGCCGGCAGAAGAGCAGCAGACGCTGACGACGATGATCAAGCAGCGGCGCGATTCGATTGAGCAATTCACCAAAGGGAATCGGCCGGAGCTGGCGGCGAAAGAGGCGGCGGAGATTGTGGTGATCGAGGAGTTTCTGCCGAAATCGCTGGACGAGGCTGGGCTGAAGGCATTAGTCACCGAGACGGTGGCCGAACATGCGGCAGCGAGCGGGCACGCGCCGACGCCGAAAGATATGGGGCCGGTGATCAAGGCGGTTCAGGCCAAGATTCAGGCGAAGGGCCTGCGGGCGGAGGGACGCGTCGTGAGCGAGCTGGTGAAGGCGGCGCTGGCGGGTTAAGGCGGTGTGAATATCGCACGGACCTCTGGACGCGGTTTGGCTTGCAATTCTAGGATCGTTGCACCGTTGCGGTTGAGCGCGGGCCCCGGAGAGTTGATGAGTTTCCCCTACAGGTTGGCATCCGTCAGATTCTTTCTGCTCTTGCTGTTGGTTGCGCAGCGCGCGTGGGGGCAGGGGCCGCCATTTCAGGTCGACGACCCGGTTCCGGTGGATTTTGGCCACTACGAGTTCTATATCTTTGGCGCGGCAGACGGAACGCCGGTGGCAATGGCGTCGGCTGGACCGGCGCTGGAGTTCAACTGGGGCGCGGTGCCGCGCGTGCAACTGCATGCGATTCTTCCCTGGGGCGGCTACTTTCCTTCGAACAAGGCGATCTACGATCCGGCGGGGACGGGGCCGAGCGCGTTTGGCCTGACGGATATGGAATTGGGCGTGAAGCTGGCGATCTTCAAGGAGACGAAGAAGACGCCGCAGATCGGCACGTTCACCATGTTCGAGATGCCGACGGGGAATGCCGATAAGGGGCTCGGTGTCGGGAAGGTCTGGTACAAGCTGCCGCTGTGGCTGCAAAAGAACGAAGGCAAGTGGCTGTTCGACGGCGGTGCGGGCGAAGAGGTGGTGCCGCAGACGGGGCTTCACGATTTTCCGTATGGCGGGTTTCTGGTGAAGCGCGAAATCAGCGACAGGCTTGAGCTTGCAGCCGAAGTGTTTTCGCACGGCGGCGAAGGTATTGCAGCACCACAGACGCAGGCATCGACGATGATCGATGCGGGCGGCTACTGGCATTTGAAGAAGGAGCCGGACACGGAGTTTCTGTTTGCGTATGGCCACTCCGTTGCCGGGCAGACCGAGAACTATGCTTACGCGGGAATCTACTGGACGTGGGGCAAGGGAGGCGCCGATGCCGATGCACCCGATCGAAAGGCCCAGTTGCGCAATGCGCTTTTTTCAGGTCAGATCTCCGGCCGCGGTTTCTGAATCAGTCGTGGAGTGCTTGCATCGTCGAACAGAAAAATGCCGGAGCAGAGAAGCCCGCTCCGGCATTTTGATTGTTGATGCGTGTGCGGCTAGTTCTGGTCGTCGACGTAGTGGCCGACGAGCACCGTGTTGCCGGAGGTTGGGTCTTTCAAGAGCAAACCCACCACGCGGACGTTAGCTCCATCGGCGACATCGGCAATGGCGGTCCATCCGTCGCGGAATGAGCAGCTCGGGGTTGTGTAGACGGTAACGGTTTGAGGAATCAGGACGCCGGCGAATCCGTTCACCTGCATCTTGAAGCTTCCATTATTGATGTTGACGCTGCCGGGAACTACAGTTCCGTTGAAGCCCCAGTCGCGCAGCATGACGCGGTTCACGGTGACGGCTGAAGCGCTTGCGGCGCCCGATGCGGGTCCGCCGACAGCCACGTGCTGGCCCGCGAGCAGCCCACTTGGATTGAAGAGGAACTGCGCGAGCGGTCCATGCCTCCAGTAGATAGAGAACTTCTCCGTGCCGCTGAGATCCACTGTAGCGATGTTGCCGAGGCTGACGCCGGTATTCGTGGGCAAGCGTGCCGCGCACATACAGGTCAAAACTGGTCGCCGGGCCCGTTGTTGGATTGACATAGGTGACCTGCCCTGCGGCGTAGAAGCCAGTGTCGGAAAGAAGGGCTACTTCATCCGCATCGATGGTTGCGTCGGCGCGATCGAGAGTGCCCGAAACCTGGACAATGCTGCTGGAGTTGAGAGTCGAGAGGCTCGCGCCGCCGTCCCATTCCGTTTGGCCAGTGACGTTCACTGTGAATTGGCGGCCGTGCGGCCCTTGAATCGTGAATGTCTGTGCCGTGGAGCTGGTGCTGACGACCGCGGCGATGAATTCGTCGATGTAGGCGCCGGGATCGGAGTTGTTGACGGCCTTCACTGTGAAGGTCGGAGTGACGGCGCCCGTGATGTTTCCGCCGGAGTCAACTTCGATTGATTTGCGCAGGTTGAAGTCCATGTGCAGGCCGACGGGGGCGCCAGCGGTTGCAACGACCATCGGCTTTGCGAGTGGGAAGGTCAACGACGTGGAGGACAGCGTTGCCGCTTCGGTTGTGATCTTGGGCTCGGCTGTCGTGGTATCGAGATAACCAAGGGTGGCGGTACCGAGTGCGATCGATACGCAGTTATAGGTGCCCGCGGCCACATTGTTCATGTCGATCAGCGTTTGCAGGCCATTGAAGCGGGCAAAGTCCACCGTCTGCGGGCTGATGAGCGAGACGCCTGTACCGCTGCAATCGGCCGAAGTGTACGCGTTCATTCCAGTGAGCTGAACGCTGAAGGAGGTAACGCTGGCCATCGGCGCATCGGTACCGACAACGAAGGAAGAGCCGGTGGGCGTGCTGGAGTTGCTTCCGGGGTTAGAGGAGGTTGTAACACCACTGCAGCCTCCAAGAAGGACTGCGCCGACGGTCAATGCGAGGATAGAGGGAAGAAAAAATCTCCCATGCATCTTTGAATCCATATTCAGATACATCTCTTTCTGCAATTGTCCGTGGCCTCCACGGAGCATCGCGGGAATTAGGCGTACTGTTCATGTGCAAAGCGTGCCCTGTTACGGCGCGGGGACTTCGGAAGCGTTTTCATCTGCGGGCGCACCCCAAGGCTTTTGAGCGAAAATCGACTCGCTCATGGGGGATCTAAAGCGCTGAACGATGAAACCGCGAAGAGAGGGGTAAATGTTTGCTAAGACCGAAGACCTGCGTATGAACTGTACGTCTGCTCACTTCCAACACCGATATGCGTCGCATAGTTGTGCAGGTCGTGCAATTTTTCTTTGCGATGATGGCTATGGCACTGCGTCGTGTAGCAGCCCCGATATTTTTTTGTAATCTTGTGCTTACGTGTCATCGCACAAGGGCAGCGCGGCGTCTATCTAAAAATCTCCTGACCGATTCGTCCCGTTCCAAGCCGATGGCCACCTCGTAGGCATAGCCGGCCTCGTCCAATTTCCCAGTGCGCGCAAGCAGTTCTGCGCGGGCGGCCCACCATGGCTGGTACTCGGTGAGCCTTGGATCTTCGGCGAGACACTCAAGTGCAGAGAGGCCCATTTGTGCGCCGTCTCGCTCTGCCACGGCAAGAGCCCGATTGAGGCCAACGACCGGAGACGGCGCGTGCGCCAGCAGTGCGTCGTAGAGGCCGACGATCTCGGACCAGTTCGCGCAACCGGTTTGACAGCGCGCGACATGAGCAGACTGGATGGCGCCCTCCAACTGATAGCGGCCCAGGATCTTTGCGTCGCAGGCGCGTCGCAATAACTGTTCGGCTTCTTCGATCATCGCGGCGTTCCAGTCTTCGATGTGTTGCTCGGCCATCGGCACATATTCCCCTTGGGCGTCACGTCGAGCGCGCCGGCGCGATTCGGCATAGAGCATGAGTGCCAGCAGGCCCATGGCTTCGGGTTCGCCGGGAAGTAGCTCAGTGACCAGGCGGCCCAGGTAGATGGCTTCTTCGGCGAGGTCGCGCCGTGCGAGATCTGCGCCGGTTGCATCGATCCACCCCTCGGAGAACGCGGCGTAGATTGCATCGAGCACGGTTTCGAGCCGGTCACGGAGCTCCTCCCGCTCGGGGATGCGAAGAGGAATACCGGCCATGCGAATCTTCTGTTTCGCGCGGACGAGGCGCTGGCCCATGGTTGCCGGGGAGAGCAAGAATGCGGATGCGATGCGCGCGGCATCAAGGCCCAGGACTGCCTGCAGCATGAGGGGCGCACGAATAGCGGGTTCGATAGCGGGGTGGGCGCAGGCGAACATCAGCGCGAGGCGCTGATCGGGAAAATCGGATTCGTCGGCCGCGGCGGCAAGAGAATCGGCCATCCGCTCGATTTCGTCGCCGGCTACCTCGCGTCGCCGGTTGCGCACTCGATCGAGGAATTTTCGCCGCGCGACGGTGAGCAGCCACGCTTCGGGATTGGCAGGGCAGCCTTTGATCGGCCAATCGGCGAGAGCCGCGGCGAATGCGTCTGCGAGGGCGTCTTCAGCCGCATCGACGTCGCGCGTGCGAGCCGCGAGATAGGCAACGAGTTTTCCATAACTGCGGCGCGCGACCTCATCGGCCGTGCTGAAGGCCCGCGCGCCGTCTTCTTCAGTCATGGTGTTCTTCACATCGCCCAAATAGCGCGCACTTCGACAACGCCGTGTCCCACGCCAGGGCAGCGGCCAGCCCAGGAGAGAGCCGCGTCAAGGTCAGGAACGTCGATGAGATAGTAGCCGCCCAGTTGCTCCTTCGAATCGGCGAACGGGCCGTCGAGAACCTGTGTCTTGCCATCGGTGGTGCGCAGTGTTGTTGCGGTGGCGCTCGGGCGCAAGCGGTTTGAGCTTACGTGCGCGCCTGCTTTCTTCAGCGCCTCGGTATAGGCCATGTAGGCTGCATAGCCCTGCTGCTGTTGCTCCGGCGTCATTTTCTGAAACTGGCTTTCGTTTGCGTAGAGCGTCAGTAGATATTGCATGGAAGTCTCTCCTCAGATTTGGATTGTAGGCGGCGTTTTGCGCCGTTGATCCAATGACGCGCGGGGAAACGGCGTTTCGACATCGCATCGAAAAAATCGTCTTCGGGGATGTGCGCTTGAGCGGGGCGCGCTGAATCGCTGCTCGTTGCGGAATTGGCTCGAAATGTTTCCCGAGCGCTCAATTGGAGCTGCCGTCAGGCCATTTATTCCATCTGCCCGGCGGGGACAGACTTGAGCAGGCCCAGGTCGGCGGCAACCTTTTCGAGGCGCATCCGAGTGCCTGCGTCGGGCGGAACCAGCGGCAGGCGGACAAACTCCCGGCATTTACCCATCAGGCTGAGCACGGTCTTGACGGGACCGGGGTTCGAATCCCAGAAATTGGCTTCGAAGAGCGGCGCAAATTTGCGCTCGAGGTCGCGAGCCTCGTCCCACTCGTCCTGCAGAGCGGCGCGTACCATGGAGCCGACTTCGGCAGGCGCCTCGTTGGAGGCGACGCTGATGAGGCCGTGTGCGCCGATGCCGATGGTGGCCAGGGCCAGGTTGTCGTCGCCGGAAAAGACGCGGAACGACGGCGGCATACGGTGGATGAGCTTACCGATCTGCGCGAGATTGCCGCTGGCTTCCTTGATGGCCTGAATGTTCGGAGCCGATTCCGCAAGGCGTAGAACAGTGTGCGGCTCGAGGTTGGCAGCGGTGCGCCCGGGAACGTTGTACAGGCAGACGGGAAGGGGATCGACTGCTTTTGCGAGCGCTAAAAAATGCTGGAACTGACCTTCCTGATTCGGCTTGTTGTAGTAAGGATTGGCAGATAGAACCGTATCGACGCCCTCCACATCCCGCAGCAGGGCCGCCTGGCGCAGAAGGGTGCGAGTTGAATTATGGGTGCATCCGGCCCAGACCGGGACTTTGCCGGCGGCAGCATCGATCACAATGCGCACGACATCAAGCCACTCGGCCTCTTCAAGGGTCGCGGCCTCGCCGGTCGAGCCGCAAGCCACCAGAAAGTCGATGCCCGCGTCGATTTGCCATTGGACCAGCGCACGCAGTGCCGGTTCGTCAATGGCCCCGTCTGGCCGGAATGGCGTGACGATTGCTGTGCCGCAACCTGTGGTTCTCATCAAAAGTGAGTGTATACCCGTACGGCGTGGATAAGGGACGTGGATAAGAGAGTGGTTGGTCCGGCTTCCGGATCATTCTGGTGGTGGCTCGCTGAAGGCGAGTCAGGCTGCTCCTGATGAACGGGGTCATTGAGGGTTTGTGTCTCCCACCCATCCGCCAGAAAAAAGGCGAATGGATGGGGCATGGTGCTTAAGTGGACAACCGCCGGTACTCCTCCTCGAGCATCGACATGAGGAGGAGGTTGTGCCAGCATCCTTCCCGGCAGGCAGCATCGCGCATCGTGCCTTCCATGACAAAGCCGAGACTGGCGTAGAGGTGTCGGGCGCGGGCATTGTCTTCATATACATCGAGAAAAAGGCGGTGCGCCTGCAGATCCTCGAAGGCCGTGCGGATGACCTCGCGGAGGATGCGGCGTCCGAGCCCCTGGCCGGGGAGGGCGACCACGATACGTTTCAACTCGATGGCGCGGGAATCTTCGCCGAGGCCGCGCAGGATGACATAAGCCTGCAGCTCATTCGGGGCGGCATCGCTCACCAGGTAGCGAGCGTCGGCGTTTGTCATCGTGGCGCGATGCCGCTCCTCGCTCCATTGCCCCACGAACTGGTATGCGGCGGGTGTGCGCTCAAGGGTGAGGATGCCGGGAAGATCGGAGAGACGAGCGGGCCGAAGGAGCATGAGGAATAGATTAACTGGTGCTCCATGAGGGCTTAAGGGGGGACGATCCGCAAGCAAACCCAGTTGCGGTTTGCAACGTGCCGGTAGGCCCTACCCATGACCAAAGGCATGTACTTGACCTGAATGGGCAGTTCCACCGGCGAAGGATCCGCGTATACCATTTTGATCACGAGGGAAAACCCAGCAGCAGTTGTCGCTGTTGAGGGGTCGAGTTGTCGCTGTTTTGCTGCAAATAGATAAAGCTTCAGCCTGCAATGTGGACAAAACCAGAATTGCAGGTAGCAGTCCATTTTTTCCCGAAGATTCTGCTGAATTCCGCATGCCGGGCCGTAGGAATGCCAGGCTCGCGGCGCGTGCTCATTCAATGCGCGTCTGGGAGCGATCTGACAGGGCGGCGAGGCAGGCCATTTCCCCGAGTGTTCGGCAAGATGCAAGAAGGATGAAGGACCTATGAGCGGCAGAACGGAAATGTCCACAACCCTTCAAGATCCAAAGGATGAGGCGAGCCGCGCAACGAGCGTTGTGGTCGCGCTCATCGGCCCCAACGCGACCCACCGACGTGTCATGGCCAAGGCGCTTACCGGTGTGCCGGGCCGCACGGTCCGTGAATTCAACGATTATCCCGCAGGTCTCTCGGAGATTCCGAACCTGATGGAAGAGGGCTTCGATGTCGTGATGATCGACGTCGATAGCGACCAGAGCTATGCCCTGCAGATTGTGCAGACGATTGCCGCGCTGAACACGGCGATCGTAATGGTTTACTCCATGCGGAACGATGCGGACCTGCTGCGCGATTGTATGCGTGCGGGTGCTCGCGACTTTTTGCCGCTTCCAGACGAGAACGACGGCGAGGCGCAAACAAGCGGCGCCGTTGAGGCACAAGCCGCTCCAGAGGCAGCATTGGAACCTGAGCCGACCCCGGAACCGGCAGCACCGGAGCTGAGTGAAGTTGAGCTTTCGTTGCCTGAGGTGGAGAGTCCGGCGGCGCGGTTTGCCGTTTCGTCGCAGCCTGTGCGCGACGATTCATCGGACGGGCCCCAATTGGATCCGGCTGATTTTCTGCTTCCTGCTGGACGGACGGCGTCGCATTCTGCGCCCCCCGCGGAGATCGAGCCACCGCTGAATCCAGCCGACTTTCTGCTTCCTGGCGCGGGAATTTCCATGTCGCGCCCGGTAACACCCGAGCCTGGCAGGTACGAAGTTCCCTCACGGCCGCAGTTCGTTGAACCGCAGCGGCCCGAGGCGACAACCGGCTCACCAGCGTTCGCACGAGGTTCGTCCAAACGCTGTCTCCGAGGCTCAACCTAAAGCTGCGGAGCCATTGGCCAAGGGGGCTGCCGGCACGGATTTCAGCGCTTGGGATACCCAATGGATTCTGTCGGCAAAAAATGCTGCGAAAGCCGCCGACGTGGCGGCTAGTGTAGCGGAGCCCGCAGCGAAGAAGAAAGCCGAGCGCACCGCCGTGGTCAGCGGCCCGCAACTGGTGTCGCGATCGAGCGAGCCGACACCGGTTTTAGAAAAGACCGCCGCTTCTGCCGCGCCTCTTTTCCAACCGATTGACGCTGACAAATCAGAAAATCCGCGGCCACAGTGGGTGCGCTGGGCGATTTTTGCCGGCGTCCCGCTGGTTATCATCGGACTCGGCATGCTGGTCTTTATGACTCCCTCGCACCCGAGAACTCCGGCGGCGAATTCGCAACCGGCAACGGTTCAGCAGCCGGCGCCTGCTGCAGATGTGAGTGCGCCTCAGAAGCCATCGGCGTCGACGGCGGGCGCGAAGCCTTCAGCAGGGACTCCTGCAGAAACCGACCAGCCCAAAACCGCGCAGCCTTCGGTCGCGGCGGACATGATGAACGCGCAGCTGGCGGCTCCGTCGCGCATTGCGGCCAACGTGACCAAACGCGACTCGGGCGACGTGGCTCCAGACTCTTTTTCGCCTAATGCACTGAATAGCGGAGCGAACCTACCGGGCCAGATTTTCAGCGGATCCGGCACCCCGAAGATTGTGCCTGGGGTCTCGGCGATCTCAGCGGGGGTGGCTGAGGGCATGCTCATTCACAGGACAGAGCCCGTCTATCCGGAGTTCGCGAAGAACGCTCATGTGAGCGGCACAATCATGCTGGCCGGCGAGATTACGAAAACAGGCACGCTCGTGGGGCTTCATGTTTTGAGTGGTCCGGCTATCCTGCGGGGGCCGGCGTTGGATGCGGTGAAGAGCTGGCGCTATCGGCCCTACATGCTGAACAACGAACCGGTCGAAGTTCAGACCACCATTAAAGTGATCTTCTCCCTCGACCGGCGCTAAATACCGGACTGTCTTGCTTAAAAACGAGGCAACTAGTTGGGTTGCTTGGCGCCTTCCTTCGCGCCCTCACCTGCGCCTTTTACAGTGTTCTTGGTCTTGTGCCAGACCTTCTTGGTGCCGTTCTTTGTGGCGTGATAGGCCTTCTTCGTGCCTTTTTTGGTTGCATGGCCGACGTCCTTCGCGGCGTTTTTCGTCTCGTGGCCGGCGTCTTTCATGTCTTGCTTTGCACCGGAGTCCTGTTGACTCCAGCTAAGGGCGGGGCCGCTCGCCAGAAGTGCGCCGAGCAGAATTGCAGGGATTTGCCATTTCGTCTTCATCATGAAACAGATTCCTCCGTGGTGCTTTGAGTTGGCTGGGGTTTGGGAAAGCTGCGCACCAAGGTACCACAAATGGTCCGTGGTGCGGAATTAGCTCAGGGAAGCAGGACTATAGCTGATCGAAGATCTCGCGGAACTCCCAGACGCCGGATTTGTCGTACAGCCATTCGGCGCCGCGAACTGCACCCAAGGCGAAGCCGCGGCGGGAGTTGGCATCATGGCGCAGTTCCAGGATGTCGTACTCGCTTCGGGCGGTGACAACGTGCTCGCCGTTGGCGTCTCCTACGCGATGCGATTCGATCGGGACTTCGATGCCGGGTTTGGCCGCGAGCAGAATCTCCTTGAGCGTGATGGCGGTGCCGGAAGGCGCATCGAGCTTGGACGTGTGGTGGGTTTCGCTGATCGCGAATTGGTATCCGTCCAGGCGCGCCAGTTCGGCTGTGAGCCGGAAAAGCTTCTGCACGCCGATGGAGAAGTTTGTGCCGTAGAGCAAAGCACCCTGACGGCGGAACGCGAGATCTTTCATTTCGGCGAGCCGGCCATACCAACCGGTTGTGCCGACCACGATGCGGCGCCCGAGCGCGAGGACGGCCCGGATGTTCTCAAGTGCGGCTTCGGGCGTGGTGAAGTCGATGACGACATCGACGCCGGCAAGATTGGGAGCCGTGAGCGCCGAGGCGTGGGCGTTTTCACCGATGTCGTAAACGCGGACGCCGTGGCCGCGCTCGCGCGCCACTTCCGCAACGAGGGTTCCGGTTTTACCTTTACCGAGGACGAGGAAGAGCATCGAGATAGCTCCTGGCTGCCAGCTCCTAGCTTCTAGCTAAGAGACTCGGAGATTAGATTAGAAACGGGGCGATTCCATCATTTGCGAAAGTTGAATTGCCGAAGAAGGAACCGGTGTGCCTCATACAAGCTAGCAGCTAGGAGCTAGAGGCTAGAAGCGGTTTCTTGCTTGCTTCCACGTCGAAGATGGCCGGGTCCGGGTCCTGGAAAAACGCGGCGTGGAGCGACCGCACCGCCTCTTCGGCATCTTCTTCCTCGATCATGAAGCTCATATTGATTTCGCTTGCGCCCTGCGAAATCATGCGGACGTTCACGTGGCGGATCGCTGCGAAGACCTGCGCCGCGATGCCGTTCTGTCCGCGGATATCCTCGCCTACCATGCAGACCAGCGCCTTCTTTCCTTCGTATTTCACGTCGGCCAGCCGGCTCAGGTCGGCGGCGATGGCGGGCAGCTTGTCATTGGAGTCAACGGTGAGCGAGACAGAGACCTCGCTGGTTGAGACCATGTCCACAGGGCACTGGTGCTTGTCAAAAATCGCAAAGATCTCGCTGAGGTAGCCGTGCGTCATCAGCATGCGGCTGGCGACCACATCGATGATCGACAACTTCTTCTTCACCGCGATTGACTTGAACGGGCTCTTGCAGTGCGGCGCGATGGAGATAATGCGCGTGCCCTCGTTGGTGGGGTTCCTGCTGTTGAGCACCAGAACCGGAATGTTCTTCTTGACCGCTGGCAGAATTGTTGCGGGATGCAGGACCTTGGCGCCGAAGTAGGCCAGCTCCGCGGCTTCTTCAAAGCTGATGACCTTGACGCGCAGCGCCTCGGCGCAGACGCGGGGATCGCAGGTCATGATGCCATCCACGTCGGTCCAGATCTCGATGGCGTCGGCATTGAGTGCTCCCCCCACAAGGGCGCCGGTGAAGTCCGATCCGCCGCGGCCCAGCGTAGTGGTAATGCCGTCTTCATTGGAGGCAATAAAGCCGCCCATCACCGGAACCTTGTTGCCGTCGAGCAGTGGGCGCAGATGCTCCTCGGCGCGCTTTTCAATGAGAGTGTCCTGGGGAATTGCTTTGCCGAACTGCGAGTCGGTGACGATTACCTCGCGGGCGTCGATATGGGCCGCGTCGATGCCGATCTCGCGGAAAGCCGCCGCCACGATGCGGCTGGAGATGCGTTCGCCGTAGCTCACCACAAGGTCAGAGATGCGCGGCGTGAGTTCGAGAATGGCAGCGAGGCCGCGCAGAATCTCGTCGAGCGAATCGAATTTCTGATCGATGAGGGTGGTCAACTCGGCGGCGTGAGCGGAGTTCTTGACCAGGGCGCATGCCGTGTCGCGATGGCGGCAGCGCAGCCGCGAGCTGATGGCCAACGCGCCGGTGCGGTCGCCGCAGGCCGCGGCCGAGGCCGCGCGCAAAAGCTGATCTGTAACTTTGGCAAGAGCGCTGACGACAACTACGGGACGCTTGCCGAGCTTCAACCGTCCGGCAACGATGCCCGCGGTGCGGCTGATGGCGGCGGGATCTTCAACCGACGTACCGCCGAATTTCATGACAACAATGCTCATGCAAATGCTTCCATGATCGAGAGTCTCGTCAGGCTCGGGTGGCTGCTTCCGCAACCGGCTCCAGCTTCCCCAGGCTTGCCAGCAGTTCGGCGTTCAAGATGGTGGCGCCGGCTGCGCCACGTACGGTGTTGTGCGAGAGCAGCACGAACTTCCAGTCGAGCAGGCTGCAAGGACGAAGACGGCCGACCGTGACAGCCATGCCGCGTTCGCGATTGCGGTCGAGCCGCGGCTGCGGGCGATCGGGCTGCGCGGCAAACTGCACAGGCTGCTGCGGCGCGAAAGGCAGATCGCGCCCCGCCAAAGGCTTGTAGCCATCCCACGCGGCAACAATCCCTTCAGCCGTAGCCTTCTTGCTGAACTTGATGGAGACGCATTCGGTGTGTCCGTCAATGACCGGAACGCGATTGCAATGGGCCGTGATCCTTGCAGCGAAGCGGATGCGACGGAGTGCCCTTCGAGCTTGCCGAGAAGTTTCAGCGTCTCGGCTTCCATCTTCTCTTCTTCGCCGCCGATGTACGGCACGACGTTGTCGAGAATGTCCATCGAAGCAACGCCGGGATAACCCGCGCCGCTGACGGCCTGCATCGTGGTGACGAAGATCTGCTCTATGCCGAAGCGCTCTTCGAGCGGCTTCAGCGCCATCACGAGGCCGATGGTGGAGCAGTTGGGATTGGTGACCATGTAGCCGCCCGACTGCCTGCGCGACGGCTGCTCCTCGATGAGGTGCAGATGCTCGGCGTTCACTTCAGGAATGACGAGCGGCACATTGGGCGTCATGCGGAAGGCGCTGGAGTTCGACAGCACCGCACAGCCGGCGTCGGCAAATTTCGGCTCGAGCTCGCGCGCAAAGGCCGCGTCAATCGAAGAAAAAATGATGTGCGGCGCGCCCGCGGGATCCGCCGGCGACACGGGCATTTTGGCGATGCGCTTGGGCAGGGGCGTATCGAGACGCCACTTCACGGCCTCGCCGTAGCTTTTGCCGCTGGAGCGGTCGCTGGCGGCAAGCCACGCGATCTCGAACCACGGATGGTTTTCGAGAAGCTGAATATAGCGCTGGCCCACCATTCCGGTGGCGCCGAGGATGCCGATTGGGTGCTTGGTTTGCATGGTCTTGAACACTTCAGTGTACCCGATCAGTTGAAAGGGAACAGGACGCCGAGGTCACGTGCGAATCGATCGGCTGCAGCTTCATCCCATGGCCGCCAGTACGGCGTCGGCAAACTGGCTGGTGCCGGCCTTGCCGCCCACGTCGCGGGTGAGCGTCTTGCGTTCGGAGTAGACGGTTTCAAGAGCCTTGTGGACCTTGTCGGCGGCGGCCTCTTCGTCGAGATGGCGCAGCATCAGGACGGCCGATTGCAGCAGCGCCGTGGGATTGGCGAGGTCTTTGCCTGCGATGTCGGGCGCCGAACCGTGCACGGCTTCGAAGATGGCGCAATCGTGGCCGAGGTTTGCGCCGGGCACAAGGCCGAGGCCGCCGACGAAGGCCGCGCAAAGATCGCTGACGATGTCGCCATAGAGGTTCTCGAGCAGCAGCGTGTCGTATTGATACGGATTCATCACCAGCTGCATGCAGGTGTTGTCGATGATGTGCTCGCCGTAATAGATCTCAGGAAATCCCTCGGCGACCGTGCGGGCGCAGCGCAGAAACAGGCCGTCCGACAGCTTCATGATGTTGGCCTTGTGGACGGAGTGGATCTTCTTGCGGCCGTGCTTGCGGGCGTACTCAAACGCAAACTTGGCAATGCGCGTGGAGCCTTTTTCCGTGATGACCTTGATGCTTTCGACGACGCCGGGAACGACTTCGTGCTCCAGGCCGACGTATTCGCCCTCGGTATTTTCGCGGACGATGATGAGGTCGACGCCGGGCCACTTCGACTCCAGCCCGGGAAGGTTTTTGATGGGCCTGAAGTTGGCGAAGAGATCGAACTTTTTGCGCAGCGTGACATTGATGCTCTTGAAACCGCCCCCGATGGGCGTTGTCACGGGACCCTTGAGGGCGACCTTGTTGCGCTCGATCGATTCGTAGAGCGCCGTCGGGATGTACTCGCCGTAGATCTCAAAGGCCTCAGCGCCGGCGGCGTAGCGGTCCCACTCAAACTTGACGCCGGTGGCTTCGAGGATGCGGAGCACGGCCTGCGTCACTTCAGGGCCGATGCCGTCGCCGGGGATGAGGGTCACTTTGTGGGTCATTGCTTTCCTTTAGCTTCTAGCGCGGTGCTTGGCGAGGCCCGCTGCTTCGAGAATACAGAACCCCGGCGGCGGACCCCCTCCCCCCAGTCTCTGGGTGTAAATTCCTCTGCGGCGAGGGTTTAGCGGGAGAGCTTCGCGGCAAAGTGCTCTTGCTGAATGACTTAGGCGCAGATTCCTCTCGGCGAAGGAGTTAGGCACGCATTGCCGCGTGAGACAGCTTGTGATTGCGGCCGAACGCATGCTCGCCATGTATGCGCCGTATCTATTGTGGCGTAATGCGGGAATTAATCTGCAACGGGGAGACACACGGAGTAAAGGAGCGTACGAGCCTGCAATTCAATGACGGAAGAGGCGTCCCGCCCACTCATCGCGATGAAACTGCGATGAATGGGGCACAGTCCCGATACATAGTCGGATATACAGTTCCCGATCAGGAAGAGTGGGAGCCTTTGCTGTTCCTTGGTGTCGCGCGGGAACCGGCGATGAGGATGTCGACGAGGCGGCGGGCGCTGGACTCCCAGCCGGGCAGAGCCATCGAATGGAAGACGCCGATAAGGGCGCGGACGAGGTCGTCGGGGTTGGTGTCGGAGCGAAGGTCGCCGTTGGCAATGGCGCGCTTAATGGCAGATATGAAGGCGCCGTGGATGAGCGAGCGGGCCCCTTCCATAAGGCGCGTGGAGCCGCCCGGTACGGTGTCCATCGCGGCAATGATGAGTTTTTTGCCGGCGACGTGGTCAATGAAAAGCAGCATCCAGGCGCGCAGGGCTTCGAGCGGCGGCAGGGTGGCCGCGAGGCGCTTCTCGGCGACCGCAAGCTTCTCCACTTCGCTGCGGTAGACGGCTTCAATGAGGTCGTCGCGGGTGGGAAAGTGGCGATACAAAGTGCCGGGCCCAATGCCGGCGTTACGGGCAATGTCGTCGAGGCTGGCCGAGGCTCCGTCGGCGGAGAAGGCGCCCTTTGCCACTTCGAGAATGCGTTCGCGGTTGCGCGGCGGCGTCAGCGCGGGGCTTGCGTGCGGGCGGGACTGGCTTGGGCTTCTTTTTCGTCATACGTGAGCGTGCGCGAATTTTATGCAACCGGAGACAGTCTCCGGTTATCTCTATATACGGAGATTGTCTCCGTTTTAATCGGCGTGAGTACAGATGTCAACCGGTGCGGCCCCCACGGGGCCCAACCCAGCGTGAGGAGAAGCGACGATGCGCGTATTTGTGACAGGATCGACGGGATTTATTGGGACGGAGCTGGTGAAAGAACTCATCGAGGCAGGTCACCAGGTGCGCGGTCTTACGCGCAGCGATGCGGGCGAGGAGCAATTGAAGGCGGCGGGTGCGGAGGTTCTTCGCGGCGACTTGCAGGATCTGGATTGTCTGCGCAGAGGAGCCACGGGGATGGACGCGGTGGTGAACCTGGCGTTTAACCACGACTGGTCGAAGTTTGCGCAGAATGCAGCTGATGAGGTGAAGGCGATTGAGGCGCTGGGATCGGTCCTGGAACCGGGCAAGCTGCTGGTGGTGACCTCGGGGATCGGGATCACGGCCGGCGCTCCGGGGCAGTTGCGCAAGGAGACGGATCCCGCGCTCGATTCGCCGATGATTCCGCGCCGGCCGGAACAGGCGGCGCAGGCGATCGCGGCCAGGGGTGTGCGCGTGGCGATTGTGCGTCTGCCGCAGGTGCATGACACGCGCAAGCAAGGATTGGTGACGATGATGATTGAGATGGCGCGCCAGAAAGGTGCTGCAGCGTATGTGGGTGACGGCGCACAGCGTTGGGCGGCAGCGCCGCTAAAGGCTGTAGCGCACTTGTATCGATTGGCGGTGGAGAAGACGGGCGCCGGCGTGACGACATATCACGCGGTCGATGAGGAAGGCGTGCCTCTGCGGGATATTGCTGAAGCGGTCGGCAAGGGGCTGAAGATACCTGTGGTTTCTATTCCCGCTGAAAAGGCTGAGGAGCACTTTGGCGTATTTGGCCGGTTCGCGGCGATGGATATGCCGGCCACAAGCGAGTGGACGCGCAAGACGCTGGGATGGGAACCCGCCGGCCCAGGGTTGATTGAAGACCTGACGAACATGAAGTATTTCTGACGGGACTCCTGAGACAAGAAGGTCCGCGCATAGGAACATGTGCGGGCCGTTGTTTCGATGTGGAGCGGGCTGTGCCGGACGCAGGAGCTGCTTTTTTAAGGCTTAGAAGCTATTCCGTGTTGAGGCGCGCAACGTGGGCGCGGGCGGGAAGTTGATCTTGCGGGCGAGGGCTTGGTAGCGGGGCTCGTCTTTGAGGGTGAGCATATCGGGCTGCGACAGGATTGTAACCGCGTCGGTGTCTCTGCGCGCGTACGCTTCCTCCATGACATCGAGAGCTTCCTGTTTCTTACCCATCACTAGGCAGACCCGCGCCACCTGAAGGGCATGCGCCTGACCGGTTGCATAATAGTGCTTGTCTTTGATGTAAAGCGCCTGCAGTAGTCCGCGGCTGCCGCCCTGCTCATAGCCGGTGCGCGCCGAAGCGATGGTATCGAGCAAAGCGGCGTCGCCACTGGATTGCGCTGCGAGCTGACCTTCGGCAAGGAATGAAGGGTAGTCGCGCTCGTCGAGCCCGATCTCCATTTGATACAAATGCGGCGAATAGAAGTCGGGAGCGGACTGCTCGACCTCTTTGAGCAGCGCGATGCCCTCGCGTTTGCGGCCAGCGTTGTAGAGCATCCAGCCTTTATCGGCCATGGTGGCATGCGAAGTGGGGCCAAGCTCCTGGGCCTTGTCCATTTGCGCGAGCGCCTCGTCAGTGCGGCCGCCGACGCTGAGGGCATTGGCATACCAGCGGCGCGCCTGCGGGTCTTTGGGGTCGAGGGCGATGGCGCGGCGGAATTCGGCTTCAGCGTCTCTAAAGTCCCAAGTGCCGTACATCTCGGCAAAGCCAAGGGCTCGATGCGCCTCAGCCAGCGAGTCATCGAGGGCTACCGCTTTTTTTGCGGCTGCGATGGCGCGCGGAAAGGCGTCGCTGTCGGCGTCGGTGGAATACTCGCGCAGCAGGTCGTAGGTATCGGCGAGTCCGGCGTAGGCGCGGGCATCGCCGGGGTTATGGACGATGGCCTGGGTAAACAGGTCGAGGGCTCGATGCAAGCTCGCGGGGGTGCGCTGATCCCACTGGTAACGGCCGCGGAGATAAAAGTCGGTGGCGGTGCGGCGCTCTGCGTCGGACACAGTTAAGGCCGCGTTAGCGTTTGTTTGGCCCTTGAACATGTTGTGCAAGAGCGCAGCGACAGGCACGGCGCGTAACCGAATCCCCAGATCGAGCAGGACGGCGGCCAGCAGCAGAGCCAGGGCGAGCAGTCCCTTGCGCCGGGAGAGAAAGCGTACGTGCCTTGCCGGTCGCAGGGGCTTAGGCGCGGGAGGAGCAGACGCAACCGGCACGTCAGGTTGAGTCAGAGCCGGGCGAGGTGGAATTGGCTGAGCCGGATCGGAGGCCAATTGGGCCGGGCTGGATGCCGGCGCGGGCATCGGCTCAACTTTGTCGGCTGCCGCATCTTCCGGCTCAGCATCCGGGGACTGGAGCCAGCGATCGAGTTCGTTCGAGTAGGCGTACACGGATGTTTTTGTTGTTCCTGGCACGCGATGCACGGGGAGGCCGCGGTCTCTTCCCCAGCGCTTGACTGTCCGGTCGGTCTTGCCTAGATAGACAGCGATATCCTTCCACCCGACGAGCCGGGCGCCTCGCTCAGCGTCAGGAGCGATTTCCGAAGGATGGGTGTGCGATCGATTCATAAACCGCGAGGCGCCGGGACCATGACCTCATTTGTCCCTCATGCGACCTCATGTGTCCCTTTATCTGCGTTCGGTGAGCACTCATGATAGCACCAGACGAGTGGTGAAACCCACCCGCTATTGCCTTCCCTGCACATTGGTTCTCAGAGCCGGATAGACCGGTCCCCAACGACCTCGAACAAGAACGAAGTGGTTCTTTTTGGAAGCAATTCTCAATGCGGCGCCCGTCCTTCCACGTCGAGAGACCCCTGTCTGCGGCAGGGGGGCGAGTGGTGTTGGCAATTGGCGTCGCAGATGGATGCCCTGTGTTCGAGATTCGGAGCCGAGATGAAAACGAACGACTGCCCCGCGGGTTGCGGGGCGACGGAGAGCGCGGGCCTGCACCCGGTGAGCCCCTCGGAGTTGAAGTTTACACCGCTGATTTTGACGGCTTCGCGCATGCAGGAAGACGATCAGCTGTTGCTTTGCAACAAATGCGGCCGCGTGGTGCGCAGGTCCTTTGATTCCTATATTCTCCGCTTTCATCTGCAGACGCTAGGTACCTATTCTGTTCGTCGCGATCAGTTTGAACCGGGGCCATGGCTGCTGAGCGAGATGGACCGCCTCACGGTGCTCTCGCCTAACGGCAGGCAGAGATAGCCGCATTGTGCCAAGGCTGCTTGGGGAAATACTGTGAATCGATAGCTGCTTCGGTTGGCGATCTTTTTCGACCGCCCTCTCAATTTGCCGCTGGGGCAGTCTGGCTCGGGGGTTTCAGCGCCGTCAGATACAACATCCGATCAGTTTCGGAAAGCTCGGAACTTTCGGTCATGGGTCGAACAATCGTCTCGAATTGCCGGCGCTCCTCTGCGGTGAACTTCTCTTGCAAAATGGTTCGCAAAGGGGGCGCAAGCGGGTGTGGCGAAGAATCCAGAAAGATGTCCCACGACTTGCGGTAGGAGTTGGTGACGCTGATGCGCAGCTCCAGAATCAGTTCTCGAAAGCCGACGGATTGAGCCAAGCGAAGCAGATCCCGCTCGTTGTAGTTGGCGATCGGGTTGCGCTGAATACTGTCCTCGGTGTCGGGATACTGCGCGGACTGCCATCGGTGCAAGAACGACAGAACTAGATCCGGGGGGTTGGGGCCGATTTCAAGCCTCGCCCGGAGCGAAGCCGCGGCCAAAGCGTTGTCGCGAAAGACCGGTTCGGCAATCGAAATCCGGCCGCCGGGCTTGAGGATTCGGAAACACTCGCCCAGCGCGGCGCTTTTGTTGGCGACGTACGCGAGCGAGGAGCGCGTGGTCACGGCATCGACTGAGCCGTCCTTCAACGCGCCCAGGTCTTCTGCAGACGACAGCAGAAAGGCGCACTGCTGCTTTACGCCGCGGGCAACGGCCAATTCTTCGGCAAACGCGAGCAGCGGAGCCGAAATGTCCACGAAGACGACCTTCAGTGAAGGGCCGATGCGGTTGATGGCGCGAAACGCGACGAGCCCGTCGCCCGTCCCAATGTCGACCAAAGTCATTCCACACTGCAGAGCCGCACCGTCCAGGACTCGGTCTGCGTAGCCGGCAACGCTCGCCTGAACATTTTCAGCATAGACGTCGTCGTCCGCGTGCCGGCAGTGCATGAGCCAGTTGAACCAGATATCGGATGTAGGGGAAGTCGTAGGCTGGTCCATCTTTCTTTCGTTCTTTCTCGGATTACCCGTGAACTGCCCGCTAGCGAGGGATTGTGCCGCGCCGGTCCGCGCTCACTCATATCCCCACGCTGCAGGGTCCCCTGCATCAATCGCTGCGCTCCAAGAGTCTGCACATTGAAGAAGCGATGGAGCTCAACACTGCCGTGTACGGTAGCATCGGCAGCGATCGCCGCCCTAGTGACAATGTGTTCATCTTGGGCTGGATGGATCCAGTGGGGAAACAAGCCCGTGCTCGTCTTTGTGTGCTGGAACGACATGTGTGCCTGTCAGGGTGGTTTGAGATAGCAGGCCGTTGTTCACGGAGAGGCATGTGTCGTTTGCGATGCGCGGCCTCGCTAAAGGCAAAACCTTTTTGTTGCTTCATGCGAAGCGACAAAAAGGTTTTGCCTGGGGTGTTAAAGAATCGCGGCGAGGCCAATGGTCGCGGATTCTGAAGATGGCTTACGCGCCGCTTCTACTCGTTGCTACTCACGAGGGAGAACATGGCGCCTTGCGGATCCTGGCCGTTGATGATCCAGCCGCCTCCTGGCACTTGCATGGGACCGTTCAGAACTTTGCCACCGCCGGCCTCGACGCGCGCGACGGCCGATTTGATGGAGTCGACGCTGAAGTAGAAGCCCCAGCATGAGTTTGGGATGTGCGGAGGCTTGGTCATCATGCCGCCGTCGCCCATTGGTTTTTGGTCGCCCTCATCGAAGAGGCGATAGGTGCCCATGGGGCCCATATCCATATCGCTGAGCTTGGTCCATCCGAAGAGTTTGTTGTAGAAGTCGGTTGCGCCCTCGAGATCGCTGGTGTAGAGCTCGTGCCAACCGATGGTGCCTGGGGTAGGTGGAGCGGGTCGCTCCGGTGTGGGCATGCCGGGGTGGGGCGTGAAGACGACGATGGCCGCGCCTTGCGGATCGGACAGGACAGCAAAACGAAGCATTTCGGGAATGTCGGTTGGGGGCCTGAAGAGTTTGCCACCGGCTTCGACAATTTTTTCGACGTGCGCGTCGACGTCGTCGACCGCGATGTAGCCCACCCATGCGGTGTGGCCGGGAATGGTCAACATGCCGGCGATGCCGACCGTGCCGATGTTGAAGGTGGTGTACGCTGGGCCGATTCCGCTGGGCATCTCCTGGGTGGTCCAGCCGACGACGTCGGAGTAGAACTTGCCTGCTGCTTTGGTATCGCTGGTCATCAACTCGTACCAGCTGAATTTTCCTTTGGGGGTAAACATGGCGGGAGTTCTCCTTTGTCCGGCGCGCCGTTGTACCGGCGTTCCAAGGACTGGTGCGTTGATACCAACCATGGCAACCCATGTCAATCGGTCATCGGGTTAATTTTGATGGAACGGAATCCGACCCACCTGAGCCGGTTCAGCGCGAATTCCTTCGATGCTGTTTTTTACCACTTTGCCCAGGCGGTGACCCACTGGAGGGTGAGGTCCTGCCAGGGCTTCCAGCAGAAGAGCACCGCGGCGATGTACATGCACGCGAGCAGAGAGATAGAAGCGATGACGTGGGAGCGGATGAGCCGGCCGCGCACCAGATCCCATCCGAGTATCAAGGCGACGAGCAGGATGTTGCCGTAGAAGATATAGAGGAAATTGAGGAGCGGTGTTTTTAGGTCGGCTGGATAAACGTAGCCAATGAAGCGGTTGAAGCCGGGGTCGGCGAGTGCCACGGTGGAGAGAATCATGATCCGCTTGTGAGCGGCGGAGTGCTGGGAGCGTCTGCTTCAGGCCGCATGGCGTAGGCTTGCTGCGGTTCTTTTCCGACGACAGCGATCTCGCGCGCAAAAGTTGCAAGAAGAGGACGAGCGCGGCCGATTGCGCTGTCGGTGCCTGCGGCGAAGATGCGCAATTGCCCTTCACGGGCTTCGCCGGGCGAGCCTACGACGCGCACTCCGACAAAATCGATGCCGCGGGTGGAGTGCTCCACGGCAAGCCGTTCAGCAAGAGCGACGCTGATAGTGCCACACAGAATGTGAAGCACGCCGGGCGAGAGCACATCGATCAGCCGGTAAACGCCGAAGAAGACCTCTTCATACGCAGCATCGTCCGCCAGCATCGTGACGACGGCGTCAGCGCCAAGCTCGGTCTCGGCCGGCGTTCCTGCGGCGATGGCTCCTTCGTGGACAAGGGGCTTGACTCGTTCTTCGCTGCGGTTCCACACCGACAATTCGTGGCCGGCAGCGAGAAGGCGCAGCGCCATCGGCGTGCCCATCGCGCCTAGTCCCAGAAATCCGATTCTCATGGCCAACCTTTTTGGAGCCGTGGATTCGATGCTTTGTGCCACGACACTCTGTGCAGGATCTGCGACGATCGACGGTTTGCGCAAGAGCGCTGAAATTAAAAGGGCCGAGGCGGCAGTATTTGGTGCATGGAACTTTAGGCATGTCGAGAGAACGACAAGGAGGTTCGGCTCGGCCATGGCAGCGCTTAGACTGCAACAATGGATTCAATTGCCGGGAGGACGGAATGAAGGGATCGAGGCTTCTTGTAGTTGCGGCAGCGGCCGCCTTGAGCTTGGCGGGGGCAGGTCCGCAAGCGGGGGCGCAGGTCAGCGTCCACGTGCAGATTGGGCCGGCGCCGGTTTGTCCCTACGGCTACTTCAACTACGCGCCTTATTCCTGCGCGCCTTTTGGATATTACGGACCGCAGTGGTTCAGGGGCCGGGTCTTCCTCGGCGCAGGGCCATGGTTCGCGGGGCCGGAGGGCTTTCATGGATACGTGGATCGCAGCTTCGATCCGCGGTTCGGATATCGGGGGCGTTTTCCTGAGCGCGGCGAACGTGCCGAGTGGGCCAGGCACGAGGGATGGGAAAGGCACTTCCACGGGAACGATATGCACCAGGAGTACAGGCACGATAACGGGCACCACTACGGGGAATACAAAGATCACGATGGTGGGCACGGCAATGGGCACGCCGACGATCGGGGCCATGGGCATGGAAACGACAACGGGCATGGCCATGGACACGACGACGATCATGGACATGAGCGCAACTAGTCGACTGACCTGACCTGAGACCGGGCGGCGCCGCGTAGAGCAAATCGCGGCGCCGCATTGGTCTGGATTATTTGAAATCGAAGAGGTCGAAGAGATCTCCGATGGCGGGCGTGTTGGCAGGCGCGTATTTGCTGACGGCCTTGTTGTAGGTGGGGTTGGGCAGGTTGTCGCGGCTGCGGCCGGAGATTGTCGGCAGATTCCAGTTCCGCTCAATGAACTTGAGAATCGAAACGTGGTCAGTGTAGTCGTGCGAGATGTAGCCGGGCCGCGTGTAGGGAGACACAACAATAAGCGGGATGCGCGTGCCATCGCCGAAGAAGTCCAGCGGCTGCACGTATCCCGAATCGTAGTAGCCGCCGCCCTCATCCACGGTGACGAAGATAGCGGTCGATTTCCAGAGCTCTGGGTTCTGCTTCACGTCGTCGACAATTTTGCGGACAAAGCCTTCGAAGAGATCCCATTTCGATGAAGCAGGGTGTCCATCGACCCATCCGCTGGGCTTGACGAACGACACGGCGGGCAGCTTGCCATCCTCGATGTCGCGATAGAGCTGGTCAGTATCCGTGATATGCGACGAGCGGAGTTTGTCGTTGGTCATGATCTGCGTCTGGTACTGGAATCCATTGCAGATGTTGCAGTACTGATCGCTGAGTGCGCCGACGGTGCCGTAGTTGCGCTGGTATTTGTCGGTTAGATAAGTGTCCCATTGATCGTTGTAGCTCTTCCACGAGACTTTGCCTGCCAGTAGAACGTCGGCGATGCTGTGCTGCGAGGTAGGGGGAATGGTGAAGGGCGTGTTGTAGGGATTGGTGTCTTCATACGCGTTGCTGCCGTCGCCAAAGTAGCCGGGGTTGTAGTTGTTAAGCAGGTAGTAGTGGCCCGGATCGCAATTAGGCTTGATGGCGGGCTTGAGTGAAGAGAGGTAGTTGAGAACCGGAGCGACGCCGGGCTGTGAAGAGTCCGAGCAGTTGCTATAGCTGCCGCCGCCGTAGACGCCAGTGGATGCTCCATTGGTTCCGAAGCCGCCGTAGCCATCCTGGGTCCACCAGTTGTTGGTGCCGGCGACGGGGTTCGGGTTTTCGATCTCGTCGACGGGGCCACCCTGGAAGGTCATCTGGTTATGCGGCGGAACGAGATTGCCGTTCTGATCCTTGAACCAGACTGCGTCACCGAAGAAGAGCATGATGCTGTCGAGGCCGGTGCCTCCCATCGCGGGCTGATGATAGTTATCGCTCATCGCGTACTCGTCCGCGAGCTTGCGGGTGTAGGGCGCATCGCCCTGCTGCATGTTGTAGAAGCCCATCGACGTGCCGCCTTCGCCGGTGGTGGAGCAGCCCGCAGCATAGTCGGTGCAGAAGGGGGTGGGTTGTGTTTTTCCATTCACGTTGGATCCGACGGTCACTTCGGTCCACGCAAAAAGATCGGCGAGGCAGCCGCTGGGATTTGTGGGAGTGGCGTAGGCCGCGTTGCAATCTTCCTGCTGGCGCATCTGGTAGTAGCGGTGCACGGGGCTGCTGGCGTACGAGGTGTACGGAAACGTGGTGGAGTTGGTGAGTTGGAACGGTCCCGGATTGAGCGTGGAATACGGCGCAGTGCTGTGCACGCCGGGAATGCGGCTATCGGGCACGGCTCCCGTGAGTCCGCTGCCGCCGATCGTCATCGACTTGTAATACTTTTCGGGATGATCGGGAAGGCCGTCTTCAGAGGATTGTGCGTCGGCGAGAGAGCAGATGCCATTGGATTTGCACACGTCGGTTGGGCCGCCGTTGAGCGGTGCGGGCAGGGTGGCGTAGGGCGTCTTGGAGGAAGGGCTCGGATCGTAGGTCGTGCTCTTGCTGACATCGGCGGAGTACTGAAGAGCTTTGCCGAAGTTGGGCCCTTTTGTGCCGTCGGCATTGACGATGCCTTCGGAGAGCAGGTTATTGATTGTCTGACCGCCTTTGGGAACGTAAGTGGCGAAGAGGTGATCGAACGAGCGGTTCTCACCCACGATGACGATGACGTGCTTGATCGGTGTAACTGTCTTGGAACCTTGGTCATCGGAGTCGTGATCGTTGCCGTGGGACTCGGCTGCAAAGGCGGGAAGGGAAGGCCCGAGAGCAAGGGAGGCGGACAAGCACAGCGACAAAAGCTGCTTGACCCAAGCGAGCGTGTTTTGCGGCATGGAGTTCTCCTGTGTGGCGATGGGGGGTGGCGGTTGCAACGCGGGGAAGCGCCGGATTTGGAACGAGCGGCGAAAAGAAGTTTTCGCCAACCGATCGTATGTGCAGGCCTGTTAGCAGGAGGTAAAGCGGAAGTGAAAATTGGGCTCACTCTGGCTTCGCCCAGTTTCATCCAGCTGCAAAAAAGTTCACTGCATCGAAGGGCGGCGGGCGAACGCGAGCGCTGCCACAGAGGCTCAATTGCAAGCCTGATCAGTCCGTGCTAGGTTATCGGCAACGCAGGAAGAATTCTCTGCCGCCTGTTGAGCGCGCGGCTGGGCAGCAATTCAAGGAGAACCCGATGAGCACTCCCTCTTCAGCAACCGGCCAGCCACTACAGAATCTCGAGCAATGGGATGATTTCCTCGAAGGCCGCTACAAGGAAGGCAAATCGGAAACTGAGTTCAGGCAATATGACGCCACGGCAAAGCCCGGTGTCGCGGAGTTCTATCGACTCAACCACCAGCACCAGACGGTTGCCTACACCCTTGGGAAAGAGAAGGAGTATTTCGGTCTGAACAAAGGGCAGAAGACGATCTGGGAGGCAGCTGAATTTCTCAATACTTTGATCGATGACAGCGATCCCGATACCGATCTGACGCAGATCGAGCACCTGCTGCAGACCTCCGAAGCGATTCGCCGCGACGGGCACCCACGCTGGATGGTGCTTACGGGCTTCATCCACGACTCTGGGCAAGTGCCTTGTGCCTGTATGGTGAGCCGCAGTGGGGTGTCGTGGGCGACACCTTTCCGGTAGGCTGCGCATGGTCCAAGGACATTGTCTTTCTCGAAGTATTTTGCGCTCAACCCCGATCGCGATGTGCCGGAGTATCAGACGAAGTACGGCATCTATGAACCGAACTGCGGCCTCGAAAACGTGCACATGTCTTTCGGGCATGACGGGTATATCGCCAAGGTCATGGAACCCTATCTGCGCGACGAGTCGTTGTACATGCTGCGGTTTCACTCGTTCTATCCCTGGCATCGCCATGGCGCGTATGACTACCTGTGCAATGACAAAGACAGATCGATGCTGGAGTGGGTGCTCAAGTTCAACCAGTACGATCTCTATTCGAAGGGACACTCCAAACCGAACGTCGCCGAGTTGAAGCCGTACTACGACGATCTCTTCGCGGAGTTTCTGCCGGCTACGATGGCGTGGTGAGTGCCTGGGTGCTGGGTCCGCTGGGAATTGAGACGGAGACGATTCAGCTCTTGCCTTTGTTGCGATGCGAGTCGAGGAGGCCTTCCAACTCTTCCTTAAATTCACGGACATCCTTGAAGTCGCGATAGACCGAGGCGAAGCGGATATAGGCAACCGTGTCCAGAGTCTTGAGGTGCTGCATGATGAGCTCGCCAATCTCCGAGGTGGTGCGCTCGCGTTCCGGGGCGTCGATCAGGTAGCTCTCGGTTGCATCGACGATCTTCTCTAATTGTCCAGACGAGACGGGGCGCTTTTCGACGGCGCGCAGCAGGCCGCGGAGAATCTTTTCGCGATCGAAGCGCTCGCGCCGGCCGTCTTTCTTGACGACCATGTAGGGAATCTCGTCGATACGCTCGTAGGTGGTGAAGCGGCGATTGCACTTTTCGCACTCACGGCGACGGCGAATGGAGTCTGCTTCCTTGCTCTCGCGCGAGTCGACGACGCGATCCTGCAAAAACCCGCAATAGGGACACTTCATGTTGGGACCATTCTACGAGGTCAGGGCCCGGTCAGGGACTGAGCGACCAAGGACCAAGGGACGCGCAATGCGACGGAGAACAGAGATCAGCTCAGGAATTCCGCAATGGCGTTGACCACGATCTGCTGCTCGTCTTCGCGCAGTTCGGGGAAGATGGGCAGGGCGAGGACTTCAGCGGCGGCGCGCTCGGCTTCGGGGAAGTCGCCTTCTTTGTAACCCAGGAATCGAAGCGCCTGCTGCATGTGGAGCGGGACGGGATAGTAGATTTCGGAGCCGATCTGGCGTTCGGTGAGGAAGGCGCGGAGTGCGTCGCGACGCCGGGTGCGAATCACATACTGATGCCAGACATGCTTGCCGCCTGGGATCTCGTTGGGCAGGATGATTCCTTTGCCGGGATACAGGCCTGACTCGACCAGACCGGCAGCGCGTAAAAGCGCGTCGTATCGGGCTGCGACTGTCGCGCGCGCCTGGTTCCACTGGTCAATGTATTTGAGCTTGACGGTGAGAATGGCGCCTTGAAATCCGTCCATGCGGGCGTTCCAGCCGATTTCGTCGTGATGGTAGCGACGGCGCATCCCATGCTGGCGGAGCATGCGGGCGCGCTCGGCAAGCTCAGGAGAATTGGTAGTGACCATCCCGGCGTCGCCCGCAGCGCTCAGGTTCTTGGTGGGATAGAAGCTGAAGGCCGCGATGTCGCCGAGGCTCCCCGCGGCAACACGGCCCGATTTGGCTCCAAAGGCCTGGGCCGCATCTTCAATCAGACGCAGGTTGCGGGTCTTGGCCATTCCGGCAAAGCGGGCCATATCAGCAGTTTGGCCGTAGAGGTGAACGGGCAGGATCGCTTTGACGTCTTTGCCATTGGGGCCGGCCAGAACGTCCTGCGCGGCAGCCGGATCGAGGTTGAAGGTGGCAGGAGCAATATCCGTGAGCACAGGCCGGGCACCGGCGCGCAGAATCGAGCTGACCGAGGCGAAGAAGCTGAAGGGCGTGGTGATGACGGCGGCGCCGGGCCCGATTTCCGCGGCAGCGAGCGCGAGCCATAGCGCATCGGTGCCGGACGCGCATCCAATAGCGTGGGAAACGCCCAGGTGGCGGGCGGCGGCGGTTTCGAAGGCTGCTACCGGCTCACCGAGGATAAACTGTTGCGTCTCCAGTACATGCCCGAGGGCTTCAAGGATTTCGCCGTGCAAAGGAGCGTACTGCCGCTTGAGGTCCAACATCGGCACTGGCATCGGGACGGATGTGGTTTTTGAAGCGGAAGGCGCAGTGGTATGGGCTGGATCGTGCACCTAAGTATGGTAGCAGTCACACAACGGGGCCGGTTCGATCGACTGCGGAGGGTCCTTCGGTGATGGGCAACGTGAGAGGCGCAGTTGAAAAGGTTGGTCAAGCCCGTTATTGTTGACTCATTGCGGGACCAGGCGGGGCCGGGGATTCCGGCGCCACCCCCGTGTATTTGTTTTTAACGCAGGCAATGGAATTTGCAGGCATCACACAGATCCAGAAAGCAGGAGATCGGCACATGGAAAACAAGCCGGCACAGAACATTCAGGACACCTTCCTGAATACAGTTCGCAAAGACAAGACCCCGATCACGATCTACCTGGTTAGCGGCGTCAAGCTGACCGGCAAGATCCGCTCCTTTGACAAGTACTCGGTGCTGTTGGAGAACAACAGCCAGGAGCAGCTGATCTTCAAACACGCAATCTCCACTGTTGTCAGCAATCGGAGCGTGCTCCACACGGAGCATCGTCCAACGGCTGCGCATACAGGTCTCGGCCCGTCGGCGGTACCTTCGCCTGCGCCGACCGCGGCAACGGCGGAGCAACGATAGCTTCGTTATTTAAGAGAGTGTGAGCGTCCGTATGAAGCCCGCCGAGGCGGTAGTCCGCACATCGCGGTCCGCGCCTTTCGGGGTTCACGGCTCGCAATCGAGCGGCAGCGCTGAACGCGCTGTTCTGGTGAGCGTGGACTTTACGGCCCATGCAAAGCGAAGCCGCGTTGCGCGCGCGGGCACACGCCTGGCTGCAGTGGCTGCCGCTGAGAATCCAGACACGCACGAGATAGCCGAGGAGCCGGCGCATGAGAGCATTCCGGCCCGCGAGGGTGTCTCTGCGTTTGTACCCGGCTTCGGCGTAGAGGAGTCACTGGAGGAATTTCGCGAGCTCGTAACCAGCGCCGGCGCCGTGGTTGCGGCCGAGCTACTGCAGCGCCGCCCGCGTCCCGAGCCCGCAACGCTGGTAGGTGCGGGCAAAGTGGAAGAGATTGCCGGAGTGGCGGCGTCAACGCATGCCGACCTGATTTTGTTCGACCACGATCTCTCGCCCACGCAGCTGCGGAATCTTGAGGCAGCGTTGCCCTGCCGCGTGCTCGACCGGACGCAGCTCATCCTCGACATTTTTGCGCGCCATGCACGAACGCGGGAGGGCCAACTGCAGGTGGAGCTGGCGCAGCTGGAATACATGCTGCCGCGGCTTGCGGGGCGGGGCAAAGCGATGTCGCAACTGGGCGGCGGCATCGGCACGCGCGGCCCGGGCGAAACCCAGCTGGAGACGGACAGGCGCAAGATTCAGCGCCGCATCGATCAATTGAAGATCGATTTGGAGTCAGTGCGCCGCGTGCGCCGCCAGCAGCGGCAGCGGCGCGAAACCGTGCCGGTGCCCACGGTGGCGCTGGTGGGGTACACCAACGCAGGCAAGAGCACGCTGTTCAACAGCCTGACCGGCGCTCATGTGCTGCAGTCGTCACGGATGTTCGCGACACTCGATCCAAAACTGCGCGCGCTTGAGTTGCCGAGCCGGCGCAAGGTGCTGTTGTCTGACACAGTCGGTTTTATTCGCAACCTGCCGCACACGCTAGTGACTAGCTTTCGAGCCACGCTGGAAGAGGTGGAGCAGGCCGAGCTGCTGATTCATGTGCGCGATGCGGCGTCAGACTATGGCGACGAGCAAAAAGCGCAGGTTGAAAAAGTGCTGGGCGAGCTGGAAGCGCTGAAGAAGCCGCGCATCGAAGTGCTGAACAAGGCGGACCTTCTAGGTTCTGAAGAGCGCGATGGCCTGCGTTCGCGAGGTGATGCACGCGAGGTGCTCGTCTCGGCACGAACCGGCGAGGGCATGGAAGCTTTGCTTGCGGCGATTGACCACGCGCTGCAGTCGGACCCGATTCTGGATGCCGAGCTGCGAGTTCCGCAGCAGGAGGGTGGGGTTCTGGCGGCGATCGATGCAGGCATGGTGGTACATACCCGCGCCTACGAAGGCAACATCGTACGCCTCACGGTGAGCGGCCCGGCATCGCTGCTGGGCAGGCTGCGCGCCTATCGCGTGCGCGACGTCGTCTCTTAACCTCAAATCCCAAACAGCATCACGCCGCAGTGTCGTCGTCCGCCATCGGCTCGCCGCGTTCTTCGTCCCGCGGCTCATCGAGATTGCTTTCGACCACATCGACTGAGCGCGCGTTGGCCTGATGCCGGCGGAGGATGGCGCTGGTGTCGTCGAGACTGGGCGCGACGCTCTTTGCGCCTCGATCTTCAAGGTCCGGACCCACCTCGGTAAATCCCGCGATCTCCTCTTCGGCCAGGTCGTCGACGATCCAACCCGAGCCGTTCGTCGTGTCGGTGCGCGGTTCGTCCTGCCGCAGATCGAGTTCGAGTGCATCGATCTCTTCGCTGGTCTCTGCATCGAGTTCGTCCATCACGTTTGCCAGTCTGCCCTCGTAGAGACCGGGTTCTTCGGCCCCGCCGGTAAGGTTTTCGAGGCGGTCCAGCGTGCCGTCGTCGGCAGTGTCCCCTCGATCGCTTGCGGCGTTGTCGTTGGGGTCTCTTCCGTAGACTGAGCTCTCGTTGAGATCGACCGATTTGCGAGACGTATCGCGCGCCATGGATACTCCTTCGGCAATTTGCCGTTTCGATATTGAGATGCGGGGTGAGTCTGGTGGGTTCTACGTGGCACACTGGATCAGTGAGTGCCGAAGAGAGTTTTTCGAAGGATTCGCCTTCAATCAAGACGCTTTCGACGCGCGAGATCTATCGCAACCGCTGGCTGCGGCTGCGCGAGGACCGGATCCTGCGTTCCAATGGGAAAGAAGGCGTTTACAGCGTCGTCGACAAAGACGAGTGCGCGATCATCCTGCCCATCGAGAACGATCGTGTCTGGCTGGTGGAGCAGTTTCGCTACACGATCCAACAGCGTGCCTGGGAGTTGCCGCAAGGCGGCTGGGAAGAGGCAGTCGTCGATCCGGAAGCGCTGGCGCGCGGCGAGCTGCAGGAGGAAACAGGCCTCCATGCCGAGCGGATGGTTCCCCTGGGATCGCTTTGGATCGCGTATGGATTTACGCGGCAGAAGCAGCACGTGTTTCTGGCGACGAACCTGACGCAAGCCGAGACGGACCGCGACGCCGAGGAGCACGACCTGGTGGTGCGCAGCTTTGCGATCGCAGACTTCGAGCGCATGATGCGCGAGGGCACCATTGCGGACGCGAGCACGCTGGCTGCCTGGGGGCTTTATTTGATGTGGAAGGCGGCCCAGTTCAGCTCGTAGGCGCGTGTGTGGCCTATTTGCCGGCGTAGGATGGGTGCGATGCGAAGCTGGCTTCTAGTTCTGATCGCCGCCGGGATGGCTTTGCGAGCCTTCGGCGCTCAGCCGGTTACAGTTGCCGAGTTGGAGCAAGCACTCGTCTTGTCTCATGCCGAATCGGATGCGCGAACCGCGTCGCAATTGTCGGGCATGCAGCTTACGGAGCGTCTGACGTCATCGACGCTCGCTCGATTGAGGGACGGGCTGCACGGAGAAAAGAGCGCTAACGCCCTGGCGATCCTGGCCGATATGTCGGCGTTTCTCAATCCGCCGGCGACCGAGATTCCCCCGGAGAGCGCTCCCGATCTTGGCAGCCAGAAGCAAATCATGGCGAAGCCGGTCGACTATGTTCTGGAGATGAATCACCGCCTGCCTAACTTTCTTGCGACGCGAACCACGACGCGCTTTGAGGACTGGCCGAAGGAACTGAGAATCAAAAACGAGGTCCCTGCCAGGTACACTCCGCCTAAGCTAGTCGATCGATCCAGCGCCATCGTGAGATATCGCGACGGCAAAGAGGAAGCAAGCGCCACGCGGGTTGCGTACAAAAATAGGACACCCAGTGATCAGGGCCTCTATTCCTATGGGCTGTTCGGTCCGATTCTTTCGACCGTGCTCGTGGATGCGAGCCGCGGCACCTCCGGCTGGAGCCATTGGGAACAGGGAGCGTCGAAACCTCTGGCAGTCTTTCGCTACGCGGTTCCCATGGAGAAATCAAATTATGAAGTCAAGTTCTGTTGCGTTCCGGTCGGGGGGATGGTGCTGTCGCAGCTCGACCGTATCTCTGCGTACCATGGCGAAATCGCAGTCGACCCAGACAACGGAACCATCGTTCGCATTACCTTGCAAGCCGATCTCGATCAGGGCGATCTCTCCACGCTGCTTGCAGAGTCCGCGGAGGGAACTCCTCTTTCACGGGCAGACATCGTAGTGGAGTACAGCCCGGTTGAGATTGGCGGGAAGATGTATTTCTGTCCCACACGGAGCATCGCGGTTTCGCGTGCACGCACACTGCTGGCGCCCAAGAAAGACAAATCGCCCGGTCTGGGGCCGGAAAGGATTTTTGTGAACGATGTTTCGTTCACTCAATACCATGTGTTCCGGTCAGAATCACGCATTCTGCTGGATGGGAGCACTCCGTGAACGCGCACTCCGCGCTCAATAGAGAACCGACGGCATCCATGCGCCCGCAGGCTCGTTATAGAGTCCGGCAGTCATCAACGTCATGGGCTGCACAACGCGCAGGCCGTTGGCGAGGCACCAGCGCAAAACGGCGCTGTTGCGCGAGGGCAGAAGAATGCCCGGTCCGCCGAAGGAGTCCGCCGAAGCGATGAGAGCCTGCAGGTCGACGTTGGTCTCGGCCGTTGTATGGCCGAAGAAGGCGAGGGAACTTGCATATCCGGTGATGCGGCCGCCGCGTTCGACAACGATGGACGTCTTTTGCCGTATGCCCTGTGCCAGCTCGATGGAGCGGTCGAACCCATGCACCCGGCGAGCGAGAGCATTGCACCCTTCAAGATCGGAGGGTTCCGCAGCGCGCACGGTGCACCCTGGAACCTGACGCGCGATTGTCCGGCCCTGGAGGCAGCACAAGGGCTCGCGCACATCGAAGCCGAGTCCCGTGTAGAGAGCGAAAGATCGGTTGTGGAATGCGGCCTGCACCAGCCGTATGCCCGCCGATCCACGCGCGACAGCACGATCCATCACTGCCTGCATCATCTTTTTTCCTGCGCCGTGGTTCTGCACCGCGGGATCAACGCTAATGGGGCCGATGCCGGCAATGATCGAGCGCTCATCCATCGCATTGCTGCCGAGGATGCGGCCCTCCCGCTCCGCGACGATGCAATAGACGCCCGCAGTTGCGAACAAGTGCGACATCATACCGATGGCCGCTTCGGGGCCAGGGAAGTCGCAGGGAAAATTGTGTTCCGCATTGAGGGTGCTGAACGCGTCGTAGCAGATTCTGCCGCAGACGGGAGCGTCTTCCGGCGTGGCTTGCCGAATGACGATCTCCGCGGGGACACGGGATGACATCGTAGACCTCCTGCATTTTGGCACGAGTATATCGACGAAATCCCGGTCCTGGGTATGGAATTGACCGCCGCTTAGCTGCGCTCGTCGACAGCGACCCAGTGTGTGGGATAGTCGGGGCCGATGTACTCGGCGCGCGGACGGATGAGGCGGTTATCGTCGAGCTGCTCGATCACGTGTGCGGCCCAGCCGGCGGTGCGGCTAATGGCGAAGATCGGCGTATAGAGATCGATATCGATGCCCAGCGTCGCGTACGTTGAGGCGGAGTAGAAATCGACGTTGGCGTTGAGCTTCTTGTCCTGCTTGATGTAGAGCTCGATGGCGCGCGACATCTCGTACCACTTCGGCTGGCCCGCGTCTTTGCCTAGCTGCTCGCTCATGCGGCGCAGGTGGGTGGCGCGTGGATCTTCAGTCTTGTAGACGCGATGGCCGAAGCCTGAGATCTTCTGTTTGGCGGCGAGCATGCCCTTGACGTATTCCACTGGATCGGCGCCGGCCTTGTCGATGGTGAGCAGCAGGCGCATCACGCCTTCATTGGCTCCGCCGTGCAGCGGTCCTTTGAGCGCGCCGATGGCGCCGGTGATGGCGGAGTGGATGTCGGAGAGGGTGGCAGCGATGACGCGAGCGGCAAAGGTGGAGGCGTTCAGTTCGTGATCGGCATGAAGAATAAGTGCGATATCGAGGGTACGGGTAGCCGTCTCAGAAGGTTTAACGCCGTTGAGCATCCAGAGAAAATTGCCAGCGTGCGAAAGGGAGCGATCGGGGGGAACAACTTCGAGGCCTTTACGGATGCGGTCGTAGATGGCGACGATCATGGCGATCTGCGCAGTGAGGTTATAGGCCTTGCGCACGTTGGCGTCGTGCGAGTTGTCTTTTTCGTCGGCGTCATAGAAGCTGAGCGCCGACACGGCAGTTCGCAGGACCTCCATGGGAGTCGCCGTAGATGGAAAACTGCGCAACAGGTCGATGATGCGCTGGTCGAGCGAGCGGGCCAGAGCGAGCTGGGCCTGGAATTCGCGCAGGGCGAAGGCATTGGGAAGATGGCCGTTCCAGAGGAGGTACGTTGTTTCCTCAAAGGTGGAGTTTTCGGCCAGCTCGTGAATATCGATGCCGCGATAGGCCAGCACACCCGCCTCTCCATCGATCCAGCAGATGCCGGAGTTGGCGGCGACAATTCCTTCCAGACCCTTTCCCGCGACAGCAGTAGACATTGGGCTTAGACTCCTCGTGCTTTTGTTCTATTTTGAGCGTTTGGCTGCACTTCCGGCGCTGCGGAGCGCCGGACCCGCAAAAAAGCAGCAAAGTTCTTTATAGCGTAGTGATTGCCGGGTTGTCACGGCGGCGGGCCTTGCGCGTCCCACGATGGGCGGTTACTCTTTGCAACGCAGAACGCGCTAATCCTCTCGCGCCGCCGTATGATTCGTTCTATAGTGAGTGAAAATCTCCGGACGCGTTCCGTACGCATACCCCATGCCGTCCAATAGTTTCCGGTCGCTTTTGTGTGCATTGGAGACTCGAGGCAGGCAATTCCGCGGGGGTGGAAAACGGGATACGATGACGCCATCCGGTCGACCGCGGTTCAAGAATTGGGAGCCGCCCAGGAGGAAAGGGAAACGATGAGTGACGAACTTGAGAATGCCCCGAGAACCTATTCCGGCGCGTTGCTGGCGGTAATCGGAGCGGCGCTGCTGGCGGCAATCGGCGGGCTGGTGTGGACGTATACGCTGAATACCCGGATGGCGCACCAGGAAGCCGCGCTCACCGACGCGAACGAAAAGAACGTAAAGCTGGCGGCGGAGTTGCGCGAGACCAACGCGCGGCTGACGGTAGCAACCGACGAACTGGGCAAATCGCTGGGATTGACGCAGCGGCAACTGGACGAGCGCGCGCAGGCCTTGATTGCCCGCGAGCAGGCTGACAGTCGGCGCCTTGAAACTGCGCAGAAGCAGACCGCGCAGCAGGTGAGCGCAGTGGCCAGCGATGTTTCGAGTGTGAAGACCGATGTGGGCGGTGTGAAGACCGACCTGACCAAGACGCAGTCGGACTTGCAGGGTGCCCTTTCGACCCTGACCTCGATGCGGGGCGATTTGAGCGATCACTCCAGCCTGATTGCGCGCAATCATGACGAGTTGGAGATCCTGAGGCACAAAGGCGATCGAAATTACTACGAATTCACGCTCACCAAGGGGCAAAAGAAGCCGGTGGGCACAATCAGTCTCGAGTTGAAGAAGACGGACCAGAAGAAGAGCCGGTTCACGCTCGTGGTCTATGCCGACGACCGCAGCTACGAGAAGAAAGATCGCAACGTGGACGAGCCTCTGCAGTTCTATAGCGGCAAGGAGCCGGCGTTATACGAGATCGTCGTGAACGGAATTCAAGGCAAGAATCAGGTCTCCGGTTATCTCTCAACGCCCAAATCGGCACCCGCTCCGGTGACTCCAAGCGGAAATTAGGGAGACCGAGCTTGTCGTGAGTTCATCCAGCGTCGCCGTTCGATCCCACCCCGACGAAGAAGACCTGTCGTCGGGGACCCCGGGTCGACTCAGCGGCATGACTCCGGTCAAAGCCACACCTAATCTCCGCCTAGCGGTCAGTAACCGATCCGGCAGCGACTACCTTGACTTCGGGCTGGTAGCGGAATCCAAACGTGAAATCGAGCGCCTTGCGCGCATCCCACTGATCCTTAGCCATGCGGAAGGAGGAGACGAAAGTCCCTTCCACCGTCTGGCCGGGTTCGAGCGTCAGCTCGGTTGAGAGCGGCGGCGTGTGCCACTGGGCCAGATCGGGATAGGCCTTGAAGATGCGCTCGTACTGCGAGGCTGAGGTGGCAAAGCTTGAGTCCACAGTGCCATCCGCCAGCGTCACGTTGGTCATGATCTGATGTAGGAAGATGGGGTTCTTGTTCTGATTGTGCAGGCGGACCCTGGTAAAAACGAGCACTTGATCGAATGTAGACTGCGAGACCGATTCACCCGCGGCGTCGAAGGCGGGCGTGATCTCGTGCATGGGATGCGCCCAGACATCGAGAATTTCTCCGGTTGCGACGGGCGGTTTTTCGCCGGCGATCACATAGACGGCGATGGCGATGGTGACCACCACCGTCGCAATAATGGCGGCGAGGACGATGTGGCTCGTGCCCTTGGTGAGAGACTCGCCTTTGGCGGTGTCATCGAGCTCGGTCTGAGATTCCTGGTGGAGCAGGCTCATGCGCCCTTATCTTAGCGCCTGAAGTGTGTACCGGGCGATGAAATCTGACGGAGAGGGAATTGAGGGCCTGTGTAATTTCTTATGGCCTGGGGCGCAGTTCGGCGAGGAATTCCTCGGGGCCCCGGGTATTGAGCACGTCGGCGGGCTCCAGCCATGCGCGCCGAAGCTGGCGCATACCGTAAGGCATCTTGTCGAAATCGCGCAGGTTGTGGGCATCGGTATTGATCACGATCTTGCATCCCAGCTCCTTTGCCAGGCGCAGATCGCGATCGCTGAGGTCGAGGCGCTCCGGTGCGGCATTGTGTTCAACGGCGACGCCCAACTCGCCAGCGCGGCGCAGCACAACGCCGAGATCGATCTGGAACGGCTCACGGCGCAAGAGCTGCCTGCCCGTCGGGTGGCCCAGAATGCGCGTATAGGGATTCTCGATGGCGCGGAGGCAACGGGCGGTCATCTCTTCGCGGCTCTGCTCAAACCGCGAGTGAACGCTGGCAATCACGACGTCCATCTGAGCCAGCACCTCGTCGTCTAAATCCAAAGCCCCATCGGCAAGGATATCGACCTCAATGCCGGCGAAAACCCGGATGCGCCCCTCCATCTGCTTTTCCACCTCCTTTATGCGCTTGATATGCTCCAGCGCTCGTTTCTCGTCGAGGCCGTTGGTCATGGCCAGGTTCTTCGAGTGATCCGTGATGGCGACGTACTGGTAGCCGTGGGCGAGCCCGGCCTCAGCCATCTCGCGAATGGAGTTGTGCCCGTCGGTCTCCGTCGTGTGCATGTGCACGTCGCCCCGGATGTCGGACATTTGAATCAAGCGGGGCAGGGAGTGGTTCGCGGCCGCTTCAATTTCGCCGAGATTTTCGCGCAGCTCGGGTGGCATCCAATCCATGCCAAGGGCGGAATAAATCTCTTCTTCCGTGGCGGCGGCAACGGTTGATCCATCGTCGAGCCGCGCCAGCGACCACTCGCTGAGCGTGTAGCCCATTTTAAGGGCGCGCTGCCTCAGGGAAACATTGTGCGCCTTGGATCCGGTGAAGTATTGCAGCGCGGCCCCGTAGGACTCGGATGGGAGCAGGCGCACATCCACCTGGAGGCTGTTGGCAAGATAGAAGCTGACCTTATTTTCGCCCTTCGCAATCATGCTGTGGATGCCGGGGTAGGCGGCGACGTATTCTACCGCCCCCTCGCAGTGCCCGGGCTGGCAGGCTGTACCGGTCACCAGCAGATCGAGGTCGCCCGCCGTTTCGCGACCGCGGCGCAGAGAGCCGGCAGGGGTCACGCGCTCGATGCCGTCAAAGGCCAGCAAATATGCGGATAGGCGCGTGGCGGCCTCTTCGGCCTCGTCGATGCGGAACCGGCCCGCGCTGCGCCGGTAGTCCTCGATGCCTTTCTTTATCTTTTCAATCTGCTTGGCACCCATGCGCGGCAGCTTCGCGAGCCGGCCGTCCGCAATGGCCTCGGCGAGCTGATCGATGCTGGTGATCTGCGCTGCCGACCAGAAGAGCGCAATCGTCTTGGGCCCCATGCCGGGAAGTTTGAGCAGGTCGAGGATGCCGGTGCCGTATTTTGCTACCAGCTGATCGCGCTGCGGCAGGGACCCGGTGGCGGCAATGGATTGGATATTGGCCGCCATGCTTTTACCGATGCCGGGGATTTCAAGGAGCCGCTCGGTCTCTGCGACAACGGCCATCAGGTCGACGGTGGTTTGTTCAACGGCCTCGGCGGCGCGACGGTAGCTGAGCAGCCGAAAGGTGTCGGCCCCATCGATAGACATCAGGTCGGCAGTTTCAGACAACAGGCGGGCGATGGTGGGGTTATCCATAACGAGGTAATGAGATGCGATCTCCGGGAGTGGTCTCCGCGATCAGTATCCACGATAAGGGAGCTTCACAGGGAAGGAAGAAAGCGCAGGACGACCAGTGCTCGAGGGTTTTGGTCTTTGCGGGAATTGGACTAAGGGTGTGAAGGGCGGGGGGAAGTTCCTGATCCGAAGAGAGAGAATTGACGAACTGAATGCGGTTGGGCATAACCTACCTGCACCACTCGTGTGGGTAGGTTGTTACGCCCCGCTTGTGAGCAACTCAAAGTGAGACACGCAGGGAAATCCTGCAGACTCAACGCCTCAAAGAGTCACTACGCTGCCGAATGGGCGGCGTCCCTGAGACGGGCAACCGCATCCGCCTGGGGACCTTTCTGGCCCTGGACGATGTCGAACTCTACATCATCGCCTTCTTTCAGTGTCTTGTAACCGTCCAATTGAATTGCCGAGTAGTGGACGAAAACATCGGGGCCGTCATCGCGCCCGATGAATCCGTAGCCCTTGGCGTTGTTGAACCACTTGACCTTTCCCTTGTACTGAGCCACAGGCTTTTGCCTTCCTTACTTTTGGAGGAATTGCGACGAACGAATTGTGTCGGGGGGACGTTCGCCGTATGAGGATATGACGGTGAAAGTGCGCGAAAGGTTGATTGAATTTGGGACGAGAGAGTTCACAAAGTGAGACGAAGGCGTCTCGCATCGAGCAGGATGCGAGAAACGCCTTGATTTCACGCGCTGTTTTAACGGAACGGGCCCGTTATTTTTTTCGAGATTTCTTGAGGAGGCGGGCGTAGAGAAGTACGCTGGTCAAGGTCTTGCCGTCGAGGATCGAGCCTTTCTCGATCATGCGCAGCACGTCTGATAATTTCACTAGCCGCATCTCGATCTGCTCGTCCTCCTCAGGGTGCGCGTCTCCTGCAATGAGGCCTTCGGCGAGAAAAACCTTCATCGACTCACCGAGAAACCCAGGGCTCGCGTAGTACTCGACCAGCGGCTTCCACTTCTTGGCCTTGTAGCCGGTCTCTTCTTCGAGCTCGCGCTGGGCGCCGGCAAGCGCCTCTTCGCCGGCATCGAGCTTCCCTGCAGGCAGTTCCCACAGGTACTGGTTGGCCGCATGCCGATATTGGCGTTCGATCACAATCCAAGGATCCTTCTTGTTCTTCGATCGATCGATAGCGAGAATAACGACGCTGCCATTGTGACGAATTACATCGCGCTCGCTGTGCTTGCCGCCAGGCTCAATCAGCTTGTCATGGCGCACCCGAAATAGCGGCCCCTCATACACAATTTCGGAGCTGAGAATCTCCGCGACCTCGAGGCCTTCGCGTTTCACCGCGTCTTTTTTCCCCGGCTTTACTTTCTTTTCGGGCTTCGCGTTCTTCCCAGGCTTCGCGGGTTTTGTCTTCTTGGGGGTCTTGGCAAGCTTCTTTGGCATCGGGCAGTCTCCTGAAAGTCGGGAATCGGCGAAAGACTAAGAATACGGTACGGAGTTTCCTGGCGTGGGGGAAGTGCATCGTTCGGCCCTGGCGTGGCATCCTTAACACAACCGGTTCTCCCCCAAACGTCGATTCCGGCGTCGGCACGTCTTACCCATCGGAAGTGAACGCGTTGCACCTTGCTGACTATCATCCGATTCCACCCGAAGGACGCAAGCCCCTCTCCGGTGGCGCCGAAACAGACCAGGTCCCTGGTCTGAGCCGGCTCTACACTGACTTCTGCTCCGGGGAGTCGGCGCTGGAGCCATTTTTCAGCTTTCAGCCGATGAAGGCAGAATGGCAGGCAGCGCCGCCCCGCCCCGCGCACTGGGCCGAGCTTGTTGACGTGCTTGCGCAGCAGAATCCCCAGACTCAGACGGCCTCGCCGGTCGCGTCAGCTTTAGACGTCTTAGCGTGCCGGTGCGGGCATTGTTGTCACCGGGCAGCAGGTAGGGCTCTTCGGCGGGCCATTGTTTACCCCGCTCAAGGTAGCCACGGCCCTTGCGCGCGCGCGCCAAGGCACTGCGTGCGGCAAACCGCATGCTGCAGTTTTTTGGCTGGCGACAGAAGATCACGACTTCGCCGAAATTAATCACATCACCTTTCCCTCGCGCCGTGAGCTGAAGAGACTGGTCTACGAGAAAACGCCGGATGCTCCGGTACCCGTTGGCGGAGTCGTACTCGACGACTCGATTACTCCAATCCTGGACCAGGCGTGGGAACTCGTCGGCGCCTCCGAGGCAATGGACGCGCTGGCCGAGGCCTACAAGCCAGGCCGCACTTTTGCGCAGGCCTTTGCTGCGTTCTATTCCAAAGTATTTGCCGCGCAGGGGCTGCTGATTTTCGACGCCGGCAGCCGTGCCGTACACAAGCTCGGCGCTCCGATTTTGCGCGCCGGAATCGAGCAGGCAGACGAGCTTCACTCCGCTTTGATCGAACGAAACCGCGCCCTCGAAGCCGCCGGATACCATGCGCAGGTTGCCGTGGCTCCGCAGTCGAGCCTGCTGTTTTTGATCGACGAGAAGTCCGGCGCGCGCGTCGCGTTAAAGCGAACTGCGCCCAGTCCGCAAGAGCCGAGCGGGCTGTGGCAGGCCGGCCGCGACCGCTACACAACGGCCGATCTGGTGGCGATTCTCGAATCCGCGCCCGAGCGCATTTCGCCTTCGGCGCTGCTGCGTCCGGTGTTCCAGGATCATCTGCTGGGCACATCGCTCACCATCGGCGGACCGGCTGAGATTGCGTACTTCGCGCAATCCGCCGTGATCTACGAGCGCATCCAGGTGCGTCCGGGCGGGCGCATGACGCCGTCGGAGCCGCGCTTCTCCGCGACGCTGATTGAGCCCGAGATTGGCGAGCTGCTGCGCAAGCACGAGCTGACGCTCGACCGGATTTTCACCGAGACCGAAGACTCTCTGACGCAACTCCTGGCCGCACGGGCCATGCCGATTGAGGGCAAGCGCAAAATCGCCGCCGCCGGCAACGCGCTCGACAACGAGCTAACCCCGCTGCTCGAGTGGATGCGCTCGATAGACGCGGGCCTTGGCCGCTCAGGCGAGACGGCTGCGAGCAAGATGCGCTACCAGATGAACCGGCTGCGGCGGCTGGCAGCGAATTTTCAGGTGCAGAAAGAAGACTCCATCCGGCGTCATGCCCAGGCCATCAGCCGCGCCCTCTATCCAGGCGGCGTGCTGCAGGAGCGGCTACACGGCGCGGCCTACTACTTCGGCCGCTACGGCTTCGATCTGGCCGAGAAGCTGACCGAGCACGCAATGCAGAGCCGCGGCGGCCACACGTCCATCGGTCTCTAGATGCCCCGCCGACGAAAACGCCCGCTATGCATTGGTCCCCGGCGGAATGTGTTCGCTCTCAGCTGCGTACTGAGTAGTAGTCTCCGGGTGGCCCACGTCTCGCACGCCGCGTCATCCGGAGAATCCTGCCTTGCACGGGGATTTGATAGACTCCGGTCAAGACGCAACTCGACGACAGTCGAACGCAGATAAAATCATCCTTTTGAAGTGAGCGCTTGCGAACGTTCCGGGGCTCGCCAGCCTTCCCGAGGAGCCTTTTGGATGAGTCCAGCGACGAAGATTTCTCCTGTTTCAACAAAGCCCACAGCTTCCGCCAAAATCAATCGGGAAGAGACTCCTTTCGAGGCGCTGGCCAGTATCTGCTCAGTTCTGGTGGTGGGCCTGTTCATTCTGACCTTCTTAGCGCAGAACTACCTCATTCCGTCAGGCTCGATGGAGAACACGCTGCTTGTAGGCGATCACCTGGTCGTCGACCGGATCACCCTAATGCCGCCTGCTTCGTGGATGCCGCTCATCAGATATCGCGAGCCGAAACGCGGCGATGTAGTGGTCTTCTACAAGCCCGTTTATCAACCCGGTATTGATGCGACTGACGCCGATGGGACGCCGCAGTACACTCCCCTGGTGAAGAGATTGATTGGCGTGCCCGGCGATCATATCCATCTACGCAACGGCATTGTGATTGTGAATGGCGTCGCGCAGCCTGTTGGATTTGCGCAGCCGACGACGACGGATAACTTCAACGAGTTCCTCGACGATTTTCCCGCAGTACCCCCGACAGCAGTATCTGGGGCGACAGAGTCGTGGGCCGTCAACTTCTCAAGCTATATCCAGGATGGCGATCTAGTGGTTCCACCCGGCATGTACTTCATGATGGGCGATAACCGGCACAACAGTCTGGACTCGCGCTACTGGGGCTTCGTGCCACGCGCCAACATAATTGGCCGGCCTCTCTTCAACTATTGGTCGTTTAAGGCCGCAGATGGACAACTTGAACAGACAGGACTAGGTCACAATCTCGCGTGGATGGGCCACGTTCTGGTGCATTTCTTCCAAGATACGCGCTGGAAACGCACTTTCCACATTGTTCATTGAACCGAGATTGTGGATTCCGATTCGATTCTCGGGCGTTCCGATTGGATCACCCGCAACCCGGAAAATTGCTTTTTGATCCACAGGGGCAGGGCTGTCGGCAGGACGACCCATTGGGGTCCCATCCTAACTCGCTGGTCCTCGCACCAATTGTCGAACTAATGCGCGATGAGATACGAATGTTGCGGAAGGTCGGGTCCCGCTTGAGTTGAAGAAATTGCTGACAAGTTGTGTTTCAACGATTCATCGATGCAAGGCAATCCTGTTCTGCGTCGGGTTGGTGAGCCTTGTTCCTCGGCTTCCCGCCCAGAACACAAGCTGCAAAATGCAATCGGATCCGGTTTCCGCGGCGGCTTGGGGTCAGATCCCTCCCCCCTCGGGCGGTATTACGGTGGCTTTCTTCGACGATCCCACCGTCTGGGTCGGACTGAATCACGTCTATGCGGATTCCCAGAAGTTGACGCACCGCTGGCGCAGCTTTGTCCCTTGGATGTCGCCCGGCATTGTCAGCGTTTTTCCCTTCGCCAGAGCGATTCAATCTCCGGCCAGTCGCATGCCGATCTTCTATGTGGGCCATACAGCAGCCGCGTTGGACGCTTCGCAGCCGGATGCGCAGAGGGTCCACCTGGTGCGTGCAACGACGACAGGCAACGCAAGAGAGGTTCAGACAACCTCGGGCTGGTCCTCCTTCAGCTTTCACCCGGGGTTCACCGCACGAGAAGAGATTCCGCTCAAATTTCAAGTCCTCTCCGGCGCTGTGTACACGATCCAACCGGAGAGGCCTCTCGAGAACGGCGAATACCTCGTGATCTTCGGTCCATCCGCGCTGAGCGGGTTTGAATTTCAGATCGAGTGTCCGGGCACTCATCGCGACTAACGGCAAGGAAGCCGCTGAATACCCTGGCTTTCGCGCCTATTGCACCCAGACCTGCCAGACCCGTATCCCTTCTTCTAAGGGAAATTGCAGACCAGAAGTTTGCCGCTGCTCTTTTGCACCGAATAGATCCGTTCTCCTTCAACGACGCTGACAATGTGAGGAAGGTCTGGCTCGTTGATGAGCAGGTAATACCGCTGTGACGATCGCCATCGACTCGCGAACCCGGCATCGTCGATGAAGACATCGGGTGCATTCGGCGCATACGAACCGTATTCCAGGTTGTTGTTCCTGCCGTTGAGCAGCAGCGCGTTCCGGTTGGTGTAGAAAAAGACCGAAGAGAAGCTGTAATAGGCATCGCCTTCGATCAGTTGCCCGGGTGGGCTCTGCAGCAGCTTCATGGCCAGCGGATAGGAGCCGAGATAGGGATCGAAGCGAATTAATGCGATGCGCGCTGCCTGGAAGAACAGGATCATCCCGACGACAAGGACGGTTGCTGTTCTGGCGACGTGATGACGAGCGAGCCATACCCCGGCCGCACAGATGGTGCACGACACCGCCGCGATGGCCAGCGGCAGCTTCAAGTAGGCAAATGCGGCCAGGGTAAGGTCTCCCATGTGACCCAGCGACAAGGTGTACATTTCGGGATGCTGCGCGAGAGCGGTCGCCAATTCGCCTTGGGCCGGGGTCTTCGCCACCAAGACAAGGATCGCCACCATGACAGCGCTGAGAGCAGCGAAGATGCAGGCGAGCAGACGAGAACCCGGGCGGATCCAGCGCCCCTCGGCGAGCGCGGAGCCGATCAGCAGCGCCAACGCCGGATAGATCGGCATGGAGTAGTACTCCTGCGTCGTCGAGAAGGTGAAGAAGAACATGACTGCCGCGATCCAGCAGACCGCCAGCAAGCGAAGACGAGAGGCGCGGGTAGCGCATCCGTAGGTGAGTTTGAGGGTGCCCGGCAGATACGCCGACCACGGAAAGAGCCACACCAGATTCAGCGCCCAGAAGAGCACGCGCGGCACCGTGTTGTAATCGCGCGGATAACGTAGATTGAGGAAGCGCAGCAGGTGCTCGTTGAAGAAGTAAAACCAGAAGAAGCCGCGGTATTCGCCCGCCGCACTGTGCATGGAAAAGGCAAATAACGGCGGGTTTGCCCGCATTGCAAGCACATGCCAGGGCACCGCAACCAAGAGCATCACAGAAACGACGATCCAAAGATGCAGGCGACGCCATGCTGTACGGGTTGTCAACTGCCGGGTGCAGGCCATGAACGCCAGACCCGTAAGGATGGGAAAAACACCGGCGATCAGTCCTTTGAGCAGCAGACCGCATCCGAGCGAGGCCCCCATTAAAGCAGCCCATCGTTTTGGCCGCGATGCATTGTCTTCGAGCAGGCGCATCCAGGCCCAGAGTGTGACGGTGATGGCAAGCGTCAGTGCGGCGTCTGGGATGAGAATTCGCGTGAAGAGATAAAGCCCGGTCGATGTGGCGAGGATTACACCGCTGTAGACACCTGCTCGCGCCCCGAGACCCCACCGTCCAAAGCGATAGGTGACCCAGCACAGCAATACGACGATGAGCGCCAACGGCAGACGCGCGGCCCAGTCATGCACGCCAAATACCCGATAGGAAGCTGCCATTACCCAATAGATCAGGGGCGATTTCTCAAGGTAGGCAACGCCATCGAGACGTGCTGTGATCCAGTCGCCGGTCTCGAGCATAGTGCGAGCAATCTGCGCCTGCACTGCATCTACATCGTCCATCAACCGCGGAGGGCTGATGGCATTCAAGCAGAATACGAGGCTGGCTGCCAGAGCAACGATGAGTCCTCCAGCGTGGCGTCGCTGCAGGATGCCTGCACCTGCAGCTCCATTGCCGGAGTCTCGATCTTCCACCGTTTCATCCACAACATGAGCGTCAACAGGCCCCAAAGATGGTACCCCCAGTTTGCTTTACGGTTCTGGTGCGCCTCTATCAGCGCTTTCACTGCAGGCCAATGGAAGAGGCCGGTCTCCTCGACCGCGATTTCGTTCAGGTTTTCCGCCAGCAAGGGCTGCAAAGCACCGCGAAACCAAGCGTGAATCGGAATGTCCAGTCCGATCTTCGGTCGTCTCAAGATCGACTGCGGCAGCGCGCCCTGCATGAGGTGCCGGAGCACAACCTTATTCTGCTTGCCACGAATCTTGAACTGCTCGGGGAGTCGCGCCGCAAAGTTTACGATCCGATCGTCTAGAAACGGAGGGCGCGCTTCAATGGCATGCGCCATGCTCATGCGGTCGACCTTGTAGAGCAGTGCGTCAGGCAGCGAGTAGCGCTGATCGAAGTCAAGGAAGCGCTCCATTGCATTCCCGGGCTGCATCTGAGCCAAGAGCTCGGACAGAGGGCCTGCGTTCGCGAAACGGAAGAGACGCGCCTTCTCGTCTTCGCTGAAGGTCCCGTTCCAAAACACGTGAGCCGCCTCCGGCGACAAGAGAGAACCTTGCAGGAAGCGCTTCAACTTGTAATCGAAGCCGATCTTCTCGTTGGATGCTCGAAGCACCTGCGCGCACCGAAGAGCTCCGCGCAAAAGGGGGCGCGGAATCAAAGCAGAGGCGCGTCGGTAACGGTTGGCCTGATAGGTGAGGTAACCCCCGAATAGTTCGTCAGCGCCTTCTCCTGTCAGCACGACTGTGGCATCGGGCCGCGTCATTTTCGCCAAATACCAGACAGGAACCGCGCCAGCATCCGCTCCCGGCTCATCCGAGTAATAACTCATCTCACGGATGGTGTCCGCGAGATCGATGTCCTCATTCAGATCGAGCTCAGTGTGCCTGGTCCCATAGTGCTCGCTGACCGAGCGAATGTACCGTGCTTCGTCGAACGATTTGCCGCGAAAGGTGATGGAGAAAGTCCGAAGAGGGATCGAGCTGAATTGTGCTGCGTAGTGCAGAATCGTTGAAGAGTCGATTCCTCCACTCAGCCACACACCCATCGGAACATCCGTTGGTAGCTGCTCTGCGATGGACTCGCGGAGCAGCGAGTCCAACTCTTCCGCGGCTTCGTCGAGAGTGCTCGAGCTTTCGATGCGGGGAGACGGCGCGACGTACGACTTGATCGAGACAAGTCCGCGCTTCCACTCGAGCACCTGGCCAGGCATGAGCTTGGTAATTCCTTCAACCAGGGTGTTGGGACCCGGAACATAGTTCAGGCTCAGAAAGCAATTGAGTCCCTTGAGATCGAGTCGCCTTTGTACATCGGGATGCGCGAAGATGCTTTTGATCTCGGAGCCGAAAAAGATCTCCCTTCCATGGAGGTGGTAATAGAGCGGCTTGATGCCCGCACGATCGCGAGCCAGCACCAGTCGCTGATCCGGCTCTGTCCAGAGGGCGACGGCGAACATACCTCGCAACCGACGAAAGCAGTCGTTTCCCCACTCGAGATAGGCGTTGAGGACAACCTCGGTATCGCAGTCGGATCGAAAGCTGCGTCCTCGCCGTTCCAGTTCTGTGCGAAGCGACTGGTGGTTGTAGACCTCTCCGTTGAAGACGATGGTGCAGGACCCGTCAATGCTCCGCATTGGCTGGTCGCCAGCATCCAGATCGACGATGCGCAGACGGGTTGCGCCGAGCGAAACATGAGGCGTAGCAAAACCTGCCTGATGATCGGGGCCCCGGTGCGCCAGGTGGTTCACACCTGCAGAAAGCACGTTCGGAGGTAGAGGCCGAAAGCAATGGGTATAGCCGACAATGCCGCACATGTGAGATCACCTTGCGAATCTCGCAGGATTTAAATGGCTTATACCTGCATAACGTGGCAAATGCACTTGCGATGCCCCGTAGAGCGACTGCGGGAGAATCGGTCCACGACTTCGGATTGGAAGATAGACTTTTTATATCCGAAAACGTAAACCCATGCGATAAGAAACTCGTCTAATGACAAATTTGTCAGACTAGATCGGACGCTTGATCTCAAGAAGGAACAGCGACGGAAGCCTGGCAAGGCCGGGAAAGCCAAGGAATGGGGATCGGATCACAGAACAGAAGCAGAAAAGCGCGGGAACTATCCATCGCGTGCTGCCTCTATAATCGCCGCGGTGAGTGCGGAGGGTTCATGAGGCGGTATCTTCTTCTTGCGTTGGGGCTGAGCCTGGGCGCGGCTGCAGTGGCACAGCCGCAGAAGGCGCCGTGTTCGATGGCCGGCGAAGACAACGCCTTTCTGGGTATTCAGACGATTCGGCTGTGGCCGGGGCCCGCGCCGCAGGCCAAAGGCGATGCCTGCGAAGACACGCCGACTCTCACCATTTTCGAGCCGCAGCCCGGAACAGGGACGGGCGCGGCGGTGATTATTTTTCCTGGCGGCGCCTACATGAACCTGGCTGCGAATCTTGAGGGCCGGCAGTACGCCGACTGGTTTGCGGCGCGCGGATTCCGCGCCTTTGTGCTGCAGTATCGGCTGACCAGCCACGGCTATGTGCTGCCCGTGCCGTTGCTGGACGCGCGGCGAGCGATCCAGTTGGTGCGCTCACGGGCCCGGGACTATTCAATCGACCCGAATCGGATTGTGGTGATTGGTTCTTCGGCGGGCGGGCACCTGGCCGCCTTAGCCGGCACGCAATTTATAGAAGGCAACCCCGACGCGGCGGATCCGATGGAGCGCGTGTCGAGCCGGCCGGACTACCTGGTGCTTGTGTATCCGTGGATTGGCGCAATCTCAAGCGACACCTCGCATCTGAGTTATTGCAAGATCTTCAACCTCATGGAACGCTGCGAGGCGCTGCGTGCGGCCTACTCGCCGGATCTGTTTGTGACCGCGAAAACGCCGCCGACGTTCTGGTATCACACGTTCGACGACCAGACGGTGCCGGTGGAGCAGGGGCTGCGCTTTTATGACGCGCTAGTGAAAGCCGGCGTGCCGTCCGAGGCGCATATTTTTCCTCACGGCTCGCACGGCAGCGGGCTAGGCAAGGGAGACGCCTCGCTGGATCAGTGGCCGGCATTGTTGGAGACCTGGCTGCGCACGCAGGGGCTGATGGCCAAAGTGCCGAGAAACTGAGAAAAGGATTGAGGGAACAGGGCGGCGACTGAGGACCCGGTCGGGACTCGGAGATCGTGGGGCCGTGGGAGCGGCCCCCCTCGATTCGTCTGTTTTTAGTTTTGCGGCGGCGGAGGCAGCGCATTTTCGGGCCCGCCCGGCCCTCCCTGGCGATTGCGCATCCGTTCCTGCATGGCATCGAACTTCTGTTTCTGCTGATCGTTTAGAACGGCTTCGATCCTGCTCTGGGTATCCTGCCGAATCGATTGCATCTTCGCGCGACGATCGCGGCGGGGCGCGGACTGATCCTGGAAGAGCGCTTCCATCTTCTGCTGGCGCTCGATGAGCAGCGGCTTGATCTGGCTTTGCTGATCGGCGTTGAGGCCGAGGGCGCGGGTCATGTGTTCGAGCTGCTTGTCGGGGTCCATCCGCATGGGACCGTGGCCGGGTTGTCCTGGCGCCTGAGCTTGGTCTTGCGCCGGTGCCTGAGGCGGTGGCGGGGTTGAGCTGTCCTGAGCGAAAGCCGCTGGGGCGCTGGAAAGGCTCACTGCGAGAGCTCCGCCTAGTGCAAGCGTGAAGAAATAGTTACGCATAGGTTGAAAATCCTCCGTGGATGGTGCGGAACCGACCGTTATTTCCGGCGATGGGGAAGGGTTCCTTGGATCGCTTCTGCATTGCTTCGCAGAAGAGCCGGTCAGGGAGGTAGACGGCGAAATCCGAAGCACGGATAAGTGGGTCGAAAAACTACTCCAAAAAATGAAGAGGCGGGCAGCCAGCGCGGGAGTGGAGAGGCATCCCGAAACTGACTGTCCGCCGGACCCTGAACCGGGTCTAGGTGGTATCTTTAGTCTAGGCTTGTTCTAAGCGAAAGCAAGTGGTTTTTTCCGCAAAATCCGCATTTCGTGACCGCAGTCACACTGTCGATTGAAATCAGCCTGTTCGCGTTGACTTGCGAGTTTCCGCCTGATACAAAAAAGTGTTCCACCTGCATCTGTTTTAAAGATTTGACCGCCTGCAATCCCGGTGCCTGAATGCAAGAAATCTTCCAACAACTCCAGGGCTACTTTATCGGCGCTGTGCCCACGTCTTTGTTGTTTATCGTGCTGGTATTGGCGTATCAGTTCCTGGTCCAGGGGCCGCTGACGGCAGCGCTGAAAGAGCGTCATGCCCGCACGCAGGGTGCGGTCGAAGCGGCGAACAAAGCAATCGAGCAGGCAGAGATGCGCGCCGCGGAGTATGACACGAAATTGCGGCAGGCGCGGTCCGAGATCTTCAAGGCTCGCGAAGAGCGCATCAAGCAGTGGAGCGCCGAGCGGGATGCCGCTTTAGACGGTGTGCGTAAAACTGCGGGAGCGCGGGTAAAGCAGGCCAAGGCAGAGATCGATGCCGAGGCCGAGCAGGCTCGCAACCTCGTTCAGGCTTCGGTCTCCGAGTTGGCAAGCCAGGTGGTTCGCGCGGTGTTGCCGGCGACCGCCGGGGGTTCCCGTTGAGACATTTCACGCAGTCGTCGCGAATTTCCTTCCGTATCTATTCCGTTTTTCTTTTCGCCGCGATGGCGATCGCCTTGTGTGGTTCTCCGGTTCGCGTGGTTGCACAACAAGCAGCTCCGGCCGCGCAGAGCTCCGGCAACAGCGAAGCCGCTGTACAGAAGGCAATTGACAAGGCGGGCGCAACCGAGAGCGCCGGGGAAGACGAAAACATCTATCGCCACACGCCGCTGGTGCAGTCGCTGGCCAAGATGTTTCATCTGGACGTTGAGACGACCGCGCGGCTTTTTGAGTTCATCAATTTCGCAATCATTGCACTGGCAATCCTGATTCCGCTGGTTCGGATCATGCCCAGGGTGATCCGCAAGCGGTCTGAAACGTTGAAGCACGACCTGGAAACGGCGCGCAAGACGACGGCAGACGCCAACACGCGACTGAGTGCGGTGGAAGCGAAGCTCTCCAAACTGGACACGGAGATTGCTTCGATTCGCACCCAGGTGGAGCAAGAGAGCAAGCAGGACGAGCAGCGGATCAAGGCGAGCATCGGCGAAGAAAGCGAGCACATTTTGACTGCGGCCGAGCAGGAAATCTCCCTGGCCGTAGCGCAGGCCAAGCGAGGCCTTCGGCACTTTGCGGCCGATCTGGCGATTGAGCAGGCCGCGAAGCAACTGGTGCTGACGCCGGAGACCGACCGGGCACTGATTGCCGAGTTTGTGGGCGATGCTGCCAAGAGGGGGCAAAACTAAATGGCTGCTTTTGTTTCCCGCTACGCGCGCGCTTTTCTCGATGTGGTGACCGCGGCGCATCTTGACACCGCCGCATTGGACAAGCAGTTTGCCGATTTCGAAGCGACGTGGGACGGCAGCCCGGAGCTGCAGACATTCTTTCAGAACCCCGCGGTCACGGCATTGCAGAAGGTCGGCATCCTGGACAAGCTGAACGCGAAGCTCGGCCTGCAGAAAGAACTACGGAACCTGCTTGCCGTGCTGATCAACAACGACCGCATCGGGCACGTGCATGAGGTGGCTGCGGCGTATCGCAAAGAGTTGCAGGAGCAGCTCGGCATCCGGCAGGCAGAGATTGTCACCGCACGCGAGTTGAACAGCGAAGAGCGCAGTCAATTGATCGAGGGCGTGGGCAAGCTGGCAGGCGCAAAGATACAAGCGGATTTCAAATTGGACGGATCGATTCTGGGTGGTGTGGTCGTGCGCATCGGTTCAACGGTGTACGACGGCTCAGTACGCGGGCAGCTGGACCGGCTGAAAGAAGTGCTCGTAGCGGGTTGAAGACCGCATTGGTCGCAGAGTTTGGGTTGCAGGAATCACAAAGACATACGGCAGGATTTGAAGGAACGAAATGGCGCAGATCAAGGCAGACGAGATTACACAGCTTCTTCGCGAGCAGATCGCGAACTACGACTCGAAGGTGCAGGTTGACGAAGTCGGAACGATCACCTCGCTTGGCGACGGCATTGCGCGCTTGCATGGGCTAGACAAGGTCATGGCCGGCGAGCTGCTCAGCTTTCCGCATGGCATTGCCGGACTCGCATTGAGCCTTGAAGAGGACCAGGTGGGCGCCGTTGTGCTGGGCGACTACACAGAGCTTCGCGAGGGCAACGAGGTCAAGCGGACAGGAAAGATTCTGTCGGTTCCCGTGGGCGACGCAATGATTGGCCGCGTGGTCGATGCGCTCGGCCAGCCGATCGACGACAAGGGTCCCATCGCGACAACGGAGACGCTCCCGGTAGAGCGCCTCGCGCCCGGCATCATTGACCGCCAGGGCGTGCGCGAGCCGATGGCGACAGGCCTCAAGGCGATTGACGCCATGATTCCGATCGGGCGCGGACAGCGCGAGCTGATCATCGGCGACCGCCAGACCGGCAAGACAGCCGTTCTGCTCGACACGATCATTAACAACGCCAAAAACGACTTGATCTGCATCTATTGCGCGATCGGCCAGAAGCGGTCTTCGATTGCGCAGGTTGTGCAGACTCTGACTGAAGCGGGCGCGATGGGCCACACGATTGTCGTTGCAGCCTCAGCTTCAGAACCGGCGCCGATGTTGTACCTGGCGCCTTATGCCGCGACCGCGATCGGCGAGTTCTTCCGCGACAACGGCCGCCACGCTCTGGTGATGTATGACGATCTGTCGAAGCACGCCATGGCGTACCGCGAAATTTCGCTGCTCCTGCGGCGTCCTCCGGGCCGCGAAGCGTATCCGGGCGATGTGTTCTATCTCCACTCGCGCTTGCTGGAGCGTTCGTCGAAGATGAGCGCCAAGCGCGGCGGTGGCTCGCTGACCGCGTTGCCTGTGATTGAAACGCAGGCGGGCGATGTTTCCGCTTACATCCCGACCAACGTGATTTCGATTACCGACGGCCAGATCTTTCTGGAAACGGATCTGTTCAATTCCGGCGTGCGTCCGGCTGTGAACGTGGGCCTCTCGGTTTCGCGCGTGGGCTTCTCGGCGGCCATCAAGGCGACCAAGCAGGTGGGTGCGACGCTCAAGCTGGATCTTGCGCAGTATCGCGAGCTGGCAGCATTCGCGCAGTTCGGGTCCGATCTCGATCCATTGACGCAGAAGCAGCTGAACCGCGGTCAACGGTTGACGGAGTTGTTGAAGCAGCCGCAGTTCCATCCGCTGACCTGGCAGCAGCAAATGATTGTGCTGTTCGCCGGCACGCAGGGCTATCTCGACGATCTGAAGGTGTCAGATATTCGCGCTTTTGAAGACGGGCTGCACAAGTATTTCGCTACCGCACAGACCGGTTTCATCGAAGATCTCACCAAGAAGAAGCAGCTGGACGATGACATTCGCAACCGGCTTCATGCGGCCCTGAAGGAATTCAAGGCTGGATTTGTGGCAGAGAAGGCAGAGCCGGTTACGGCGTAACGGCAGCTTGCAGTTCAAAGTTCTCAGTTCGCAGGAGCGGGCGGAACGAACAAAACTACGGCTGTGAACCAAGAACTACGAACTGTGAACTGAATTTATGGCAAACGTACTCGATCTCCGGCGCCGCATTCGAAGCGTGAAGAACACGCGGCAGATCACCAAGGCCATGAAGATGGTGGCCGCGGCCAAGCTGCGCCGCGCCCAGGAGCGGGCGCTGGCGGCAAGGCCTTATGCCCAGATGATCACCAGTGTGCTCGAGTCGCTCACGCGGCGCATTGAAATCTTCGATCCTGAAACGGGCAATCTGCGCCATCCGCTTTTCATCACTCGCCCTGAAAAGCGCGTCCTGGTAGTGATCGTCAGCGGTGACAAGGGATTTGCGGGTGCATTCAACGCCAACATTCTCAAGGTCGCGTATCAGTTCATCGCCGGCAACAAGGATAAAGAGCTGGACATTGAGGCAGTGGGCCGCAAGGGCCGCGACCAGATGCGCCGGCGCTATCCTACGGCGGTCTACTCGGAAACCCAGGACGGCGAAGGACACACGCACAAGACGCGCGAGCGCAAAGCCGGAGTTGAAGTGACCGGCGACCATCCGGGCATGCTGGAGAAGCTTGAGACGGGGCGCGTGCTGGAGATGGCGCAAGACATCATTGCGCGTTATGTGCACGAGGAGATCGACTCCTGCTACATCGTCTACAACGAATTCAAGTCGGTCATCTCGCAGCGCGTGGTGGTGGAGCAACTGCTGCCGCTGCTCAAGATCGGCAGTCCGCGGATTGCCGGCGCAGCAGAGCCGACGCCCGAAGAGCGCGAGCGCGCCGCAGAAGCCGCACGCAGCGCCGGCATTGAGCTTGAGCCGGCTGACACGCACGAGGCGGAAGACGAGGCGAAGAAATTCGGCACAGCCGACGTGGACTATATCTACGAGCAACCGGCTGAAGAGCTTTTTGCCGGGTTGATTCCGCAGTATGTGTTTGCGATGCTGTTTCACGCCATGGCGGAGTCAGTGGCTGCCGAACAGGCCGCCCGCATGACAGCGATGGATTCGGCGACCAACAACGCTTCGGACATGATCGACGCGTACACGCTGCAGATGAACCGCGTGCGGCAGGCCGCTATCACCAAGGAAATCATTGAAATCGTCAGCGGCGCCGCCGCTGTCTAGTTCTCGAAGAAGGCAGACATGGCAGAAAACATCGGCAAGGTAATTCAGATCTCCGGCCCTGCGGTCGACGTGCAGTTTGAGGAAGCGACGATGCCGCCCATTTACCAGGCGTTGCGCGTCACGAGCGACGGCTTCACGGTGCCGTCCCCGATCAACGTGATTCTGGAAGTGCAGCAGCATCTGGGCGAAGGCCGCGTGCGCACGGTGGCGATGGAAGCGACCGACGGTATGGTGCGCGGCATGAAGGCTATCGATCAGGGTGGACCGATTCGCGTTCCCGTGGGCAAAGAGACGCTGGGGCGCGTGATCAACGTAATTGGCGAGCCGGTGGACGACCTGGGCCCGATTGGCGAGAAATTGCGCAAGCCAATTCACCGCCCCGCTCCGCTGTTCGACGAGCAGTCGACGCGCGAGGAGATGTTCGAGACCGGCATCAAGGTCATCGATTTGATTCAGCCCTTTTTGAAGGGCGGCAAGATCGGCCTGTTCGGCGGCGCGGGCGTGGGCAAAACCGTCGTCATCATGGAACTGATCAACAACGTCGCCAAGAACCACGGCGGCTACTCGGTGTTTGCCGGCGTCGGGGAGCGCACCCGCGAGGGCAACGATCTCTGGACCGAAATGACCGAGTCGGGCGTGATCAAGCCGGGCAAATGGGAAGAGTCGAAGTGCGCCCTGGTGTACGGCCAGATGACCGAGCCGCCCGGAGCACGTTTGCGCGTGGCGCTGACCGGCCTCACCGTCGCCGAGCACTTCCGCGACGAAGAAGGCGCGGACACGCTGCTGTTCATCGATAACATCTTCCGGTTTACGCAGGCGGGTTCCGAGGTTTCGACGCTGCTGGGCCGCATGCCTTCGGCCGTGGGCTACCAGCCCAACCTCGCCACCGAAATGGGCGAGCTGCAGGAGCGCATCACCTCGACAAGCAAAGGCTCAGTGACATCCGTGCAGGCCGTCTATGTGCCCGCCGATGACTTGACTGATCCCGCGCCCGCAACGACATTCGCTCACCTCGATGCGACGACGGTGTTGAGCCGTCCGCTGTCGGAGCTTGGCATCTATCCTGCCGTCGATCCGCTGGCATCGACCTCGCGCATTCTGGCCGCGCGCGTCGTGGGCGATGAGCATTACAACGTGGCGCAGGGAGTCAAGCGCATTCTGCAGCGCTACAAGGATCTGCAGGACATCATCGCGATTCTCGGCATCGATGAGTTGTCAGAAGACGATAAGCTCACCGTGGCGCGGGCCCGCAAGGTGCAGAAGTTCCTGTCGCAACCCTTCCACGTGGCCGAGACGTTTACGGGCATACCGGGCAAGTACGTGAAGATCGCTGACACGGTGCGCAGCTTCAAGGAAATCATCGAAGGCAAATACGACGATATTCCGGAGCAGGCGTTCTACATGCAGGGCGCGATTGAAGACGTGCTGAAGAAGGCAGAAGAACTGAAGACAACGGCATAAAAAGCAGTGGGCAGTGCACAGTGTTCAGTGAACAGTTAAATTCGTGCCGGAGCCGAGCATCTGACCACTGACCACTGTTCCCTGGCGACTGAAAGGAGCCCATGGCGGACGCGACAACCAATCAATTGCGGGTACGGCTGGTGACGCCGGAGCGAGTTCTGTTTGAGCAGCTTGCCGACTCGGTCGATCTGCCGTCGAAGACGGGCTATCTGGAGCCGCTCTACGGCCATGCGCCGCTGGTAGCGGAGCTGGGCGCAGGCGACGTCATTATTCACGGCGGTCCCGGCGATGGGCAGGTCTACAACGTGAACTGGGGCTTCGTGGAAGTGCTACCCGAGCGGGTCACGATCCTGGCCAACGACGCTTTGAAGCCAGAGGAGATCGATGTTCCTCGTGCGGAGAAGCAGCTGGATCGCGGGCTCGAAGAGTGGAAGCAGGCGGGGGACAGCGAAGAGGCCTATACCGAGGCGTTGCGCGTGATCGCTGAAGCCGAGGCCAAGATCGCCTCGGCAACGAGCAAGCGCTAGATCAATCGATTCATCCCAAGGCTCCGAATGCAAAAAAAGCCCTGCTCTTGCGAGCGGGGCTTTTATTGGTTGAGAGGGCGTGATGAAACGGCTCAGTGGCTGTCGCCGTCGTGGTCCACGTCGCCGGCTTGCGAGGCCTGCTGCGCGGCCGGGCTCAAGGTTACGGTGTCCTGGATAGAGTGGCTGGAGACCGAAGCAGACGCGGCCGGCGAGCTTTGCGAAGGCGGCGCTGTCTGGGCGGCGTGGTTGACGGCGGTACTTGCAGAAATGCCTGACAACATGGAGTGTGGACCTCCCTTGATCCTTTGGCCTTATCGGCACGCTGGCAGGCACAATTCAGGGGTGGAGATGACGATATCGTGACGATTCCGTCATTTAGAGCCCTCTCTGGCGGTGTTTGGGGGGCCAATTTGCCAGGTCTTAGCCCCGGTGGGGATTGTGTCTCGCTGCGGACTGGCGCGTAGCGGGAAGCGTGCTGCACAATGATTCTTCCTTGGGAGATACAGAAAAATGCGTGGAATCAGAGTCTTAGCGGTTTTAGGTGCGTGCGCCAGTGGGTTGGTGTTTGCGGTCGGACAGAGCTTGCCGCCGACGCATGTTGACGATTTCGCGGGCAAGCCGCGCGTTGTGATCCTCAGCGACATCGGCAACGAGCCAGACGACCAGATGTCGTTTGTGCGCCTGCTGATGTACTCCAACGAACTCGACCTGGAAGCCATGATCGCAACCACATCCACCTGGCAGAAGGCTGCCACGCACCCGGAGACGATGCGGGATTTGATTGGGGAGTACGGGAAGGTCCGCTCGAACCTGCTGCTGCACGCGCCAGGCTGGCCTGAAGCAAGCGACCTCACGTCACGCGTGTATACAGGTCAGTCGGCCTATGGGCTGGAGGCAACCGGACCAGGCAAGACATCCGAGGGAGCGAAGGCGATTCTGCGTGCCGCGGACAAAGACGATCCGCGGCCATTGTGGATCTGCGTCTGGGGCGGCACCAGCACACTGGCCCAGGCCCTGATCGAGGCGCGGGCCACGAGGACTCCGGAGCAGGTGGCCAAGCTGGTTGCAAAGCTGCGGGTGTATTCCATCTCGGATCAAGACGACGCGGGCCCGTGGATTCGCCGCGAGTTCCCGGATCTCTTTTACATTGTGATGCCGTCGACGCCGACGAGCGGCGAGTATTACGCAGCCACATGGACCGGCATCAGCGGCGATCGCTACTACCGGAATGGAGCGGGAGCTGATTTTACAACCGTGACGAACGAATGGCTGGACGCGAATATACGCAGCAAGGGGCCACTGGGCAAAGTGTATCCGAAGTTCATGTTCATCATGGAGGGCGACACACCATCGTTTCTCGGTCTGATCGACAACGGACTGAATGCGTATCGACGGCCCGACTGGGGTGGATGGGGCGGCCGTTACATTTACCGCCAGCCTTATGGGGAGACACATGCGATCTGGACGCAGGGCGGCGATGAGTTTTTTCGCGCGAACTCGCAGGACGCGGTGATGGGCGCTGATGGAGAAGAGCATGTCTCCGATCAGGCAACGATCTGGCGTTGGCGCGAGGCGTTCCAGAATGATTTTGCGGCGCGCATGACATGGACCATCGCCGACTTTGCCCATGCGAATCACAACCCGATTGCGGTTGTGAACGGCAAGGGGGGAACCGGGCCGTTGGAGATGGATGTGACTGCGGGCCAGTCGATCGCGCTCGATGCCAGCCAGAGCTCCGATCCCGATGGGCAGGCGCTCACATTTCACTGGTTCCACTACGCAGAGGCGGGAAGCGCCGATGGGCGCCTGGCGGCGCTAACACTGACGGGAGCGCAGACAGCGCGAGTGAGCGTGCATGCTGATGCGCCCTGCCAGACAGCGTGGCTCCCGCTGGTTCCATGCAAGGGCAGCGGGACAGCTCACGTGATTCTGGCTGTCACCGACAGTGGCTCGCCGCAGCTCACATCGTATCGGCGGGTAATTCTGCATGTGCATTCAGCGGAAGGGCAGAAGTAGATCGCAGCGCCTGTTCAACGGCAGTGAGAAGCGCCTACAATGCAAGGTGTCATGGCGAAGACGAAAGAAAAGACGTTTGAAGTGGCCTGCCCCGACTGCGGGGCGATGCTGAAGATCGACGCCGCCACAGGTCTGGTTGTGACCCACACACCGGCTCCGCGCAAGCGCATGTTTGAGGACCTCGAGACGGCGGCCAAGGCAATGCGCGAGCAGGACGAGCGGAAAGAGTCGATCTTTCGCCAGTCAGTGGACGCGGAACGCAACAAGGCCGATCTGCTGGAGAAGAAGTTTGCCGAAGCGCTACGTAAGGCCAAAGACGCTCCCGAAGGCAAGCCGTTCCGCGAGTTCGATCTGGATTGAAGCCGAATCAAAAAAGCTCAATCGCATCCGCAAATCGCACGGCTAAAGTTTCAGGCTCTTTTTCCTCAGCTAAAGCTTTGCCGGCATCCAATCAATCGTGCCGCATAATAGCTTTTGAACTGACAACTGAAGGAGTCAAAGAATGGGCATCGTGTCACTCCCCAAACGCAAAGTCCATGAACTGAACAAGGCGATCGGATCGCAAGCGGAATCCACGGACCTGGTGAAGATTGCTGCAAGTGGCGCTCTTGTCGCAGGCGGAATTCTGCTGCTGACCGGCCAGCGCCGGGCGGGCATCATCACGGCCATGGCAGGCGCGGCGCTCACGCTACTCGGCGAGCAAGAGCTGGTGCGCACGTGGTGGGAACAAGTCCCGGACTACGTGGATCACGTGGAGAACATGATTGAGCGGGTAAAGAGCTCGATGGACGAGCTCACCGTAACGCGGGATAACCTCCACCAGGTACTTACGGGCACTGGCCGCTAAGTTGTCATCTCCGGATGACGCACAGCCCATCTCTCATATCCCCAACTGGCGACGCCCCGCATCGCTGATGCGGTGGGGTGTCCACTTGGGCTCCCACACAAGATCGACTTCGACTTTGCTGATATCGGGAATTCCGGCGAGCCGGTTATTCACTTGTTCGAAGATGAGGCCGCTGGCGGGGCATTGCGGCGTGGTGAGGGTCATGGTGACTTTGACCCATTGGCGCGGCCACGCGGGCGTTGAGTCGGGATCGGGACTTGTACTGACGCTGTAAATAAGGCCGAGGTCGACGAGGTTGAGCTTGACCTCGGGGTCGTAGCAGTCGCGCAATGCGGCGAGGATGTCCGACTCGGAGAGCATGTTCAGTTCTTGCGATCGACCAGGTAGCGCGCGACGGACTTGAGGCCATCGGCACGGCTGCCGTAGGGCGTGAGCGCGGCGAAGCCTTCTTCAATCAGGCTGGCTGCGTCGCGGCGGCTCTGCTCAATCCCGAAGACCGCTGGCCAGGTCGCTTTTTCGGTTGCCTGGTCTTTGCCCGCGGTCTTGCCCAGATGCGCGGAATCAACTGTTACGTCCAGCACGTCGTCAACGATCTGGAAGGCGAGGCCGGCCTTGCGACCGAAGAGATCGAGGCGCGTTACGTCATCCGGCGTGGCCCCGGCATAAACCCCTCCGGCAACGACGCTCACGCGAATCAGCGCGCCGGTCTTCGCACGGTGGATGGCTTCGACGAGTTCCGGGGTGGGCCTGAGACGCTCGCTTTCGATGTCGAGCACCTGCCCGCCAATCATTCCATCGACAGTGCCGACCGCATTGGCGATCAAGCCGATGATCTGTACCGTGGCTGCGGGGGGTGCGTCGAGGCCCGCGAGCACTTCAAACGCGCGGGTCTGAAGGGCATCTCCCGCGAGAATGGCGATGGCTTCGCCAAAGGCCTTGTGGCAGGTTGGCTTGCCGCGGCGCAGGTCGTCGTTGTCAAGCGCGGGCAGGTCATCGTGGATGAGCGAGTAGGTATGCAGCATCTCGATGGCCGCGCCGAGACGTTCGATGCCTTGCGGGAGTGTACCTGCGATTGTCGCGGCGGCCTGCATGGCGAGCACGGGACGAAGACGCTTGCCGCCTGCAAAGGTCGAGTGGCGCATCGCTGCGTGGATCGACGCGGGCACAACGTCGGCTCCAGGGATGAGTGCCTCCAGCGCTCTATCGGTAAGCTCTGCGCCTTCCTGGATCAAGGATTGGACGTCACTCGGCATCTCCCTCATGATAACCGAGGCCGGGGTTGCCGCCTCTCGAAGACACAGAGCAGTGTGAGCAACAGCAGCGCCAGCGCGCTGATGCCGCGGCCGAGCCACACATCGGGGGGCGTCGCCCAGTCCACAGTGACCTGGTTATGGCCTTGCGCGACCGGCACAACGATGAGCCCGTCAGCGCGCAGGGGCAAGCTCCGCGCGGGGGCGCCATTCAGTTTGACTTGCCATGCCGGATACCGGCGCAGATGCAGGATCAGGAAACCGTCTCGATGTATGTCGGCGTCGATGCGCAGGTGAGCCGCTGCCGGTGCGGCGGTATCCGCGGATGCCGGAAAGCTCTGTGCGCAGCTTGACTGGCTCGCGTTCCACTGGGGATTGGTCGCGTCGGTATCTGCTCCGGGTGTCGCGATGGTTCCTAGGAGGACGGTTGGCGATGAGGCCAGGCACGCGGCCGGAAGTCCAATCGGCAGCAGCGAATTGTCTGCGGAGCGCGGCGCGTACTCGTCCGACCCTTCGAAGCCGGTCCCGGAGCGATAGACGCGCAGCGTTCCGGCAACTGCATCTTCTTCGTCACAGACTTGAAAAAAGCTGAATGCCGCCGCGCCGGTGGCGGTGAGAAATGCCGCGGCACAGACCGCAAGCACCGCGTAGCGCCCCGTGCGGTGCGTCATCCACACCGCTGCGGCAAAAAATACGGCCATCGGGGCTTCGACGACAACCAGCCAGCGCCACGGAAACTGCAGGAAGCGCAACTCGGGTACGGCTGCCCACAACGGGCCCGCGATAGGAAACTGCAAAAAGAGAACAGCGAACGGAATGAGGGCCAGCGGAATCCACCAGCGGGTTTGGCCGCGAAAGCGGTGGCGCGCCCAGCAGATGAGGATGCCCGAGATGGCGACCGCGAGCATGGTGGCGCCAATGGCGGAGGCCTTCAGTAATTCGATGTCGTGCAGTTCTAGTGCCGGGTCGGTGTGGTGCGCGAAGAACCAGCTGTTTTCAAACCGATAACCCGGATCGCTGACGGCCTGGCTGATTTCGACCCAGCGCTCTTCGTACGCGGCGGGCAGGATGTACAGAACCGCGAGCCCAAGGCCCAGGGTTGCCGCCACTGTAGCGCGGATCAGGGGTGCGCCCGAGCGAAGGAACACTGCAGCAGCCAGAGCCAGGGCAGCAAGCAGATAGCCGGCCATGACGCCAAGAGGCGCATTCGAGAGCCACGCGCCGGCAAGTGCAACAGCCAGCGGAGCCGTTGAGCCGTCGAAAGCCCGCCGCCAGCCTGGCGCATCGGGCAGTCGGTCGCGCAGCATGTACAGGAGCAACAGCGGAATCCAGAAGCCACCCGCGAGTTCTCCGAAGTCTGACCGCTCGTAAGCGGTAAAGAGCGCATAGCCGGAAAAGAGGGCGGCGCATCCGGCCAGCGTTGCGGGGCCCTCACTCAGTTTCTGTCGGGCGAGTGCGCGGGTGGCAAACCCCGTGCCGGCGAGAAAGATGTATGTCATCGCAATCGGCACAAACTTCCACGGCAAGGCGAAGCCCAGGGCGGCGCCGAGCATCCACGAGAGCGGGGGATAGAAGATGAAGCGTGGCTCGCCTGCGCCATAGTTCGCGCTCGTCGACCACTGCGGGTAAAGGATTCCCTCGCGCCAGCTTTGGTGCGCATCGAGCCACGAGACAAGGTGAAAGTCGAAGTCGTGGCCGCAGGAGTTGCCCAGAAACAATTGCGGCGCGATGGCGACGAGCGCAGCAGCCAGAATGATGGCCATGCCGATGAGCGCGTGGATGCGTGATTGTCTCCGCACACTGGGGGCTGATCCCTGAGCGCTGACCGCTGACCCCTGTTCAGTCATGGCAAGAGTCGCAGTGTGTGCCGGGTTTGCGAAGCTACGGCAGCCGAGCTGAAGGGTAGCGCGAAGGTTGTGCCGCTGTAGTAGTCACTCCATTGGTCGCGAAAATAGGGGCTGAGGGGATTGCCGCTTTCGCCGAGCACGATGTTTTCGGCAGATCCGTCGATGTTGCTCCAATCCATTGTGAAGCGCTGCGAGGGGCCGAAGGCGCGGCCGACTTGCTTTACGGTGACCGTGTCGCCGCTAAGTGGCTGCGGGCCGGTGCCGGCAATGCGGCCGAGGACAGGCAGAAATCGCGCGAGCGGGTGTTCCAGATCGATGACGTGCCAGCTTCCGTATTTCCAGAAGCTCACATCCGCAGGAGCCTTGCCCTGATCCATCCCGCGGCGCACGGCTTCAGTGAGCGCTGCGTCCCAATCTTTAAAGCCGGGCGGAAGCCAATCGGCGCTGCCGTGCATCACGATCTCTTCGATCGCAAAGTTCGATTCGGACCAGTAGTACTGGCTGGTGAGATCGCCCAATTTAGGCTGTAGAAGCATGGGCTTCAGGGCAGCGCGTGCCGAGGTGACAATCGAGGCAGCAGCAGAGTCCGTGGAAAGCTTGCCGTCCCAGCTGCGCATCAGGTCGGCAGCCTTGCGGAGACGATCGTCAACGCCGGCCGTGTGGTCAATTGCGTAGGCGAAGCGGTGGCCCATCTCCTGATCGACTTCGCTGTAGATATCGGTTTGAACGGCGAGCATGTCTTTGGGTGTGAGCCCGTCGCGGCCTTGCAGCGACTTGTAGATGCGCTCGATGCGATAGGGATCGGCCCACTCATCGCTGAGCGGGAACGGCGACTGCTCCGTAGTAACGCGGGCGTTGGCTGTCGCCAGAAAGCCGGACGGCGGATCGACCGCGTTGGGCAGGTCATCGAACGGAATGTAGCCTAGCCATGCATGCGCGGAAGCAGAGACGGGGGTATCTGCCAGCCCACCGGATCGAATCGGAACGCGGCCCACGGCGTGGTACGCAATGTGGCCCTGGTCGTCGGAGTAGACGACGTTTTGCGTGGGCCAGCACCACTGGCCGAGCGCCGCGGAGAACTCTGCCCAGTTGGACGCGACATTCATCGGGTAGAGCGGGAGAGCGGTGAGCGAGGAGTCGTACAGACTCCACTTGAGCACGATGGGCCGGGCTTCGTTCTGAAGAATCGGATTCAAGAGCGGGCCATGCGACGTCAGTTGGACATCGACTGTCACATCTTTGCCGCCGCGCACGTGAATCGTCTCATGATCGACGGTAAGGGGATGCCACTGCGCGTCGTCGCCTTCGTAGTTGTTGCCCCGCAGTTTTTCGACGTAGAGATCCTGCACGTCGGCGTAGAGCGCGGTGAACCCCCAGGCGACATGGTCGTTGTGTCCGGCAATGACATAAGGGAAACCGGTGAGAGTGACGCCGGCTGCGTGATAGCCGGGGGCGCGCAGGTCGGCCATGTACCAGATGTTCGGCACCGTGAGCGACAGGTGCATGTCATTCGAGAGCAGCGGCTTTCCGCTGGCGGTGTGGCTGCCGGATATGACCCAGTTGTTGGAGCCGGGGATGCACTCTTCGCATGCCGGCCGGCCGAGCGCGGCGCGCAACGCGCGGATATTGGCATTCGTATCCAGGCGTGTCTCGGTGCGATCGTCTTCATCGTCATCGGGCGCAGAGGGCGGGGCCGGCTGCGGTTGCGTTAGGTCGATCACCTGGCCGGTAGGCGGGCGGTCGCGCCACGAGCCGACGGGATAGAGATTCGCCTCGAGTTTTGCGCTGTTGAGTTTTTGCGCGATGTGTTCGCGGGCCAGCTTGGTGTCGAAGCGCGAATCGAGAGTCTCGATCATCATCATGCCGACCGAGAGGGAATCAACCCCCGCCCATGGTTGCGGTTTGTAATGGAGCAGCGCAAATTCGGGCGGAAGCGAATCGGGATGCTGGGCGATGAACAGGTTCACACCGCGCGCATAGGCATCGAGACGCGCGCGCTCGTCGGCGGGCAGATTTGCGTAGACTCTCTGCGCTGTGTTGCGGAATTGGAGAACGCGCTGCGCGATATCGTGCTGGACGAGCGACGACCCCATGACCTCAGCCAATTCGCCATTGGCGTTGCGGCGATAGGCGTCCATCTGCCACAGGCGGTCTTGCGCGGTAACGTATCCCTGCGCGACGAACAGATCGATTTGGGAGGCTGCCTCAATGTGAGGAACGCCGTGCGCGTCGCGGCGCACGACGACCGGAGCCGACAGGCCGGTGAGGTGAAGATCTCCGTCCAGCTGGGGTAGCGCGGTCTTGGCTACGGATCGCAGCCAGAGGACGCCGGCAATTGCGGCGATGGCCAGCAACAAGACGAGCACCAGAAGGCAGCCGAACAGAATGCGGAGCCATCGCTTTGTGCTGCGCCGCGGTGGAGTCTCATGGGCCTGCACGGCAGTTAGATTTGCGCTTTCGAAGTAAGCCATCGCTCAGGAACAGGATACCGCGCGGCTACTTCTCTGCGCTTTGCATGAATCGATCGCCGCTGTGCCGGTTGCCGTAGTCGGCCGTCAAAAGGCAGCTTTTGAGCTTGCCGATCTCATCGAACTCGACCGGAACATCGCGGCCCGCAATAGCTCGATCGATGCCCCCGCGAGCGCAAGGGACGCCCTGCACAATCTGATTCTCGGTGAGAAAGCACTGTTTGAATTTGCCGCCTGGGTAGAAGGCGGTCATTGCGCCTTCTGCCGGCCCAAGCAGTCCGCCACCTGAGCAATGCAGCCCGTTGATCACTGTGTTTCGAACAAGCATCGCGAAATTAGGGCTGCCGTCGTGCGACAGCGCGATGATCGATTGCGCCGGTACAGTGATTTCTCCCACGAGAGTATCCTGCGAGACCGTACACCGCTGCAGACGGCCGTCGGCGTAAAACCATGCATGGGTTTTTGCGCAGGGGTAACCCTGGATCGTCCGGGGTTGATCCAGCTTCTTGCTGTAAGTGGGTTCCGAGGCACCGAACAGGGCGGCGGGTGAAAGCGCGATGAGCGTCATCGCAACAAGCAATGTCGTTCGCATGGCAGGCTCCTGCGCGACTGATGGTACACCGGAGCAGCCCTCGTGTCTGTGAGGCGATCGCGCACCAGCGATGCTGCCAAATGACTGAACTCCGACGCTCTCAGGCTGCTTGATCCCCGCGTGTCTGCGCGGGATTGGTGCCCCTGCCGTACAAGATCAGAAGAGCGAGCGCCAGCATCAGAACCACGGGGACGATCAGAAGGCTACCCTCTGGGCCGTCCGCGCCGCCGCTCCACAGAATGCTCCCAGCGGGGCTTGTGGTGAGGAAGTGGCGCTGCGCTATGAAGCCGCTGTCGGGCGTTCCATAGAAATAGGTCTCGGCCCAATCCCATGCCGCGTGGCACCCGATGGCCCACCATGCCGATCCTGTCAGCCGCACGCTGATGCAGAAGGCGAACCCGATGAGGGCAGCCGCGAAAATGCCAATCGAGTTTTCGCCGTTGTTGCTGGTGTGGAAGTAACCAAAGGCGGTTGACGTGGCCCAGGACGCCTGCCAGAAACCGGCGCTCTCTTGCCGCTTGCGGTGCAGGAGCCAGCAGGGAACAACGCCCAGCGCGGCGATGAGGAAGACGCCGGAGGAGCCTTTGGGGTCGCGGCTCGCTGCCAGCAGCAGGCAGAGGCTCGCCACAATCGCCAGTGCCCACCAGAAATTGATGCCGCGCTTGAGCGTGTAGAGCAGATAGCAGCGAAAGCTGCCCTCCTCAAAGAGCCCTACGAGAAGGAAGGCACAGGCCCAGACGAACCCGAAGCCCAATGCCTGCCCGGGGTGGAGCGCGACGCGGCCGAAATGAATCCAGCCGCCCGCGAATAGAGCAGCGATCAGAGTGGAGAGGGCGCCGAAACCCATGGCCAATCCAACCGCAAAGTGGCGCAGCCGGTGCGTCCCAGCCAGGTGGTACTCCGTGAGCCGTCGATGCTCGATCTTCGCCATCACCAGTCCCGCGGCGAGAATGGTGAACAGGGGAATCAGTTCGGCGATGACAACCTGAAACGGAGAATAGGTGTTTTCGGCTAGCCGGGGATCGATCGTGACCGCGATGGTGTCAAGGAATGGAGTGATGAGGTAGTAGAGGGCGACAAACAGGGCCGCCGACCACCCGCTCCGTAAGCCCTCGTCGTTCATCCAGAGCCATGAGGGGTCGCGCTGGGGTTTGTTCTGAGGGGGTCGATCTAGCTGCTCTGGGTTTTCCTCCGGTTTGTCGCCGCTCGTTGCCGGTGTGCGGGACTGCAACTGCGGCTCCATGCTTGCTCCTGAACGCGATGCCTATGGCAAGAATTCTACTGAACGCGGAGGGCTGGGTCAGTGATCTAAACCAGTACCCTTCGCGATGCCGGGAGCCTTTGGTGCCTTGACACAAGGGGCCCCGCGCCTGATGCTTAACTTTCCGGTTCTCCGGATTCTGCTGAACGGAGCGGTCAGACTTGCAAGTTCGCGTCTTCTATCACGACAAGTGCTTTGACGGAGCTTGCTCGGCATCGCTGTTCACTCGGTTTCATCGCGAGTGCATCCAGCCGGGAGCCACCTACACTTACCACGGATTGGTGCATCGCGCCGGAGCACTGTTTGACGAGAGCGAGTTCACGGGCGATGAGAATGCCATTGTGGATTTCAAGTACTCGTCCTCGCCAAGAATTACATGGTGGTTCGACCATCATCTTTCGGCTTTCCTCACGCCGCAGGATAACCAGCACTTTCAGGAGTGCCAGCGCGATCCGGCATGCGCAGCGCACAAATTCTTCGACCCAACATACACGTCGTGCACGAAATTTCTAGCAGATGTGGGAGCAGCCAAATTTGGATTCGACACCAAGCCCATGGCCGACATGATCTATTGGGCAAACATCGTCGATGGCGCGCAATACGCAAGTCCAGAAGCGGCGGTCGAGATGGCCGCACCGGCGATGAAGCTGACGCTGATCATCGAGTCGACGCAGGATCCGGTGTTTATTCCTCGGCTGATTCCTCTGCTAACAGAGATGCCCCTTGCCGAGGTGCTCGCCCAGCCGTTCGTAGCAAGCCTGTTGGGGCCGCTGCTCGAGAAGCACCAGCAGGCGATTGAACTAATACGGGAACGGAGCGAGGAAAAGGACGGGACCATTTTCTTCGACATTACGGACCAGCCGATGGAAGGCTTCAACAAGTTCATCCCGTACTACCTGCATCCGCAGGCGACCTATTCGATCGGCCTGTCCAAGTCGAGTTTCCGCACCAAGGTTGCCGTGGGGTCCAATCCGTGGACAAAAGTAGACCCGGCGAAGATGGTGAACCTCGCCCAGGTGTGCGAGCGCTATGGCGGCGGAGGCCATGCACGTGTCGGCGCCATCAGCTTCCCGCCGGATCAGGCGGACAAAGCGCGTGAGGCTGCGGCAGAGATTGTGGCCGAGTTGAGGGCGAAGAACCCGCACTAAACGTGTTCGAGGCCGATGACCGAACCGATCCGTGTTCGTCCCGAACCGCCGATAGGCCCGATCCGGCACTTGTTTGCTTACGGAACATTGCTACCGGGTCTCGCGCCGCGAGAGATGGCGTCTGTGGTGGAAAAGCTGCGGTCGCTCGGCGAGGGATTTCTCTTCGGAAAGCTCTACGATCTTGGTTCCTATCCGGGGGCTGTGATCGATCCCGCGTCGGCGTGGCTCGTCTACGGGACGGTGTACGAACTGCCTGAAGACGAAGAGATTTTGCGGAAGCTGGACGCATACGAGGGCCCCGCGTATCTGCGGATCGAGCAGATGGTCACTCTGGCTGAGGGCCGGATCCTGACCTGCTGGGTATATGACTACCAGGGCAGACCGGGCGAAGATCGCTGGATCGAGAGCGGGCGGTGGAGTGATCGGGGCAAGCTGCGCACCTTCTAATCCGTCTTCGGTGCAGGTACTTTCTGGCTTGGCCACGCAGGCCGGCGACGCTGCAAAAATGCCGACACACCTTCTTTGAAGTCTTCGGTCGAACGTTGCCTCGCGTTGGTTGCGATCGCGTCGGCGAGTTCTGCGTCGAGGACTCGGTTTGCGTGCCGGGCCAGCAGGCCCTTGAGACTCTGCAGCGCCTGGGGGCTGTTCTCAAGCAGCGATTTTGCGAGAGCACGCGCGGCAGGCATCAGCTCCTCGGCCGAGACGACTCGGGTCACGAGGCCTATCTCCAGCGCTTCCTGCGCATTGATCAGGCGGCCCGTTAGCAGCAGGTCGCGCGCGCGTTTCTCGCCTACCTGGCGCAGCAGGAACGACGCCACGATGGCGGGCACAAAGCCGATGCGGACCTCCGTGTAGCCGAATTTGGCCTCGGGCACGGCCAGCGTGAAGTCGGCAATTGTGGCCAGGCCCATGCCGCCTGCGACTGCCGCGCCATTGACTGCGGCGATCACGGGCTTGGGGAAGTCGTAAAGCATGCGGAGCAAGCGGGCCATGTTCTCGGAATCGCGCAGGTTCTCTTCAGCGGTATGTGTCGTGAGTTCCGCCAGATGATCGAGATCGAGCCCCGCGCAAAACGCAGTTCCAGCCCCAGTGAGGATCACAACGCCGCATGAGGATTCGGCCGCTTCGTCCAGTGCCGTGGTCAGCTCCTCGATCAGCGCAGGTGTCAGAGCGTTGCGTTTCTCGGGGCGATTCAGCGTAAGAGTCAGCACGCTGTCTGCGGATTCGGCGAGGATATTTTTATAGTGCGTCATGCAAGCCTCTCACCGCAGGCGTGTGAGGCCCTGCGGCGGCGAAGCCTATCGTAGCGCATTAAAGGTTGTCGGTTCACTCACGGGCCGCCAGCGGGCTCTCACAGCCCAATCTCCCCCGCTCGCTTCTTCATCGCTTCCAAACAGAAGCCAATATGCGCGTCAAGATCGACGCCGAGCTCGGCTGCACCCTGGATCACGTCGTTGCCGATTGACGCCTGCGCGCGAATGCCTTGTCCTTCATCTTCTTGCTCACGCTGGCCACTTCGACATCGGCAATCGCTTTCGTCGGCTTGACCAGGGCACACGCGGTTAGAAAGCCGGCCAGCTCGTCGCAGGCAAACAGGGCCTTATCCAGATGCGTCACGCGAGGCACGCCGGAGTATTGGGCGTGGCCGAGGATCGCCGTGCGCATCTCCTGCGGCCAGCCCAGCCGTTCGAGCTCGCGGACACCGACAAAAGGATGCTCCTCGAGCGAAGGGTGCCGCTCGTAGTCAAAGTCGTGGAGCAGCGCTGTGGTGGCGTAGAGCTCCAGAAACTTCTCGCGTTTTTCGCCTGCCAGACCTAGCCGTTCGGCCTCCGCAGCACCGCATGCGGAGACGCAAATCTCCACGGCACGGGCGTGTTTTCTAAGGCTGTCGCTCTGGGTCCATTCCGCAAGCAGTTGCCATGCCTGCTCGCGACTGTAAGGCGCTGAGGTTGTGTCGGATGCGGACAAATATTCCTCCGTGTTGCTGCATTTGGTTCGTGTTTCTTCGGGTTTTTCAGAGTATGATGGGGAAATCTTAGGGTTGACCCCTAGTTTGTACTTGACAATTATGGTTCACTTCCCCCAAAGTAACACCATTCACGGTGCAACAAAGCACCGCGGAGACCACGCTCTGGCACTCCGCAACCAAACGATGGCGACCACCCTAGCTTGTGTGGAAACGAGAGAGGTCCTGCGTTGCGACAACTGTAAGCTTGTCCAATACAGAACCACCAACTCTCTCTGCAGAAAATGCCACCGGCCCCTGGACATTGAGGAGCCAGCACCCCTAGCCCCACAATTGGTCACAGCGCAGCCGATACCGGCCTCCAACGAGGCGGGACTGCAGGTAGCGGGACAGGTGCGCGAGATTCGTCGTGCGCGTCATCTGAGCCAGCGCCAGTTGGCAAGCCGGATGCAGGTGCCCCGCACTTACATCTCGAAGATCGAGAATGGCAAGGCGATTCCCACGCTTGGCTCGCTCGAACGGCTGGCGAATGCTCTCGAAGTTGAGGTGAGCCAGCTGGTGCGGGATGCGCGGAGCCGTCGCGAGGAAGAAGTCGCAGCCATTCTGGGCGATCCGTTCCTTGCCGAGATTGCTTCTTTGCTGCCGCATCTCGACTCGCTCCATCGCACGCTGGTCTACGGCTCAGTTCGCGATATGGCCACAGGCCGGCGTCGCACCGCCTAACAGGCGCCGACAGACCGGCACAGTCTCAGGGTTGTGCCGGCCCATCACTTCCGTTTCAAAGAGCCTGCACGAGCCGTTTGCGACCGGTTCGCGCATGTGCTAGGTTCGATGATGCCGACGCTTTTTCGGCACCGGAGTGCATGTGTCTCCGGACAACGATTCGATGAACCGGCCCACCATCCGGAAGAAGCGCCAAACTCCGGTCCGCCCAAGGCGATGTTCCTGAGCGCCGATCCGGAAGCCGCGAGTGCATCAAGAGGCGATCCCGTTGCAACTGTCTGGCACGCTGCGTATTCACGAACTCACTGCGGATGAGCGTGCCGTGTATGCATCGCTGAAGCCTGGGTGCATGCCCGATCATGTAGCCATCATCATGGACGGCAATGGGCGCTGGGCGGGGCACCGTTCTCTTAAGCGCTTTCTAGGGCATCAGCAGGGCGCCAAGAGCGTTCAGCTAGTCACGGAGACGGCGTCGCGCATCGGGCTCCCGTGGCTAACGCTGTATGCGTTCTCGCTCGAGAACAACCTTCGGCGGCCGAAGGCGGAAGTCAGTTTTCTGATGCGGCTCCTGAAGAGCTACCTCGAGTCGAACGTGCAGCGCATGATGGACAACAACGTGCGCATCCGCTACATCGGGCGCACGCACGATCTGCCGCCTGAAGTGCAGGACAAAATGCTCTGGGCTGCGGACGCGACAGCACGCAATACGGGTACCACGCTGACGCTGGCGCTTAATTACGGCGCCCGTTCCGAGATGGTCGATGCGTTTCGCGGCCTCGCGGCAGAGATGCGGCTCAAGCACATGTCGCTGGACCGGATTACGGAAGAAGACATCCATCGCCATCTCTATACGGCGCATATGCCGGACCCCGACCTGCTGATTCGTACCTCGGGGGAAATGCGCGTTTCCAATTACTTGCTTTGGCAGATTGCGTATACCGAGATCTTCGTGACCGACCGGCTCTGGCCCGATTTCCGCGGCATTCATCTTCTGGAAGCCATTGCGGCTTTTCAGCGCCGCGAACGCCGCTTTGGCGGCATCGGCGAAAGCTGCGGCGAAGTAGAAGAGAATCCGGAGCGGATTAAGCTCGCTGCTGGCTGAGCAGGGGCCCGGGCAATCGCCGCGCTCGTTCCTCGAATATTCCTACAGAATCGGCGTGTTGAAGTCGGCGATAAACTGAATGCCCGGCACGTCGAGCTTGATGAGTTGCTGATCGCCAGTCAGGAATAGGTCGATACCAGCCGATGCCGCGCAGGCTAGATGGATCGAGTCGGCTATCTTCAATTTCAGCTTTGCGCGGAGAGCGCTGAACGGCCGCACAGCGCCTTGGTCGAAGGGTAGGAAGCGAAATCCCATCTCTTCCAGATTCTTCTGGATGACAGTCGTTTTTTGAGGATGAGGCGATTTCTCTGCTCCAGCCATGATCTCGCCCAGCGCCAGATAGCTCGTGAACAGCTGATCGTTTCTTCGATAGGCCCTTTCAAGAAGTTCGCGCACGCGTTCTGAAAAGACCGGATTTCCTTCAAGCCAGTAAATGAACAGCATCGAGTCCCAATAAATCCGGCTCATGCTGCATCCTCATCCTCTGACCTAACCCATCGAAGAAATGCTTCACCTCCACCGTATTCGGCTAGTTCATCTTTTAAGATTCCCCGCAGCGCTTCGCTCAGTCGCACTGCACGGGCACTTGGATCTTCGTTCTGCTCCGCGGTGGATTCTCCTCCTGCCGTGCCGCTCAACGGATGAGCGCCATCGGACGCGATGCGATAACGGAAAACTACCGTGGTGCTTCTCCTAGAGGGCGGTCCTTCAATTGATTCGATCTCCAAACCGTATTGTCGAAGGAAGGAATGCTTCTCTAGCGCGCTACAGATCTGCGGAACGTTGGCTGGTGGGAAGCCTTGCGCAACGAGGTCGCTATGGAGCTCCTTTACTGAGATAGAGAATCCTGTTTTGCCCGCCTGCAACGCAGGCCGAATGTACTTTTCGACGGCCAATTTCCGAACCATCTCGCTTGAGCCAGTCATGAAGCTCCTCTTCCAAAGACAGTCTATTAAACTGTCTGACTGTTTGTCAACCTGGCGCGACTCGGCAGGTGGCCCTGTCCTCGGTAACATCGTCCAGCGCGCGCCCGCGGTGTATTCTCATCCCTGAATGCGACGCATCCTAACTGCTCTGGTTCTAGCGCCGTTGGCGCTGGCCCTGGTCTTCTTCGGGCCCAAATGGCTCATCGCGCTCACAGTCACTTTGATTGCGGTGCTGGCAGCGTGGGAGTTCCTCGGACTGGCCGAGAAGTGCGGCGCCAAGCCGCCCCGCATCGCCGTCTCCGGCGCTCTCGCGGTCCTGTTCGCGGTCAACTTCGAGACGCCGGACCAGACGCTTGTTGTTTTCGCAGGCCTTTGTCTCATCCTTCTCGTCTACTGCACGTTTCGCTCGCCCATCGACCGCGTGCTGATGGATGCCACCTCCTCGGTTTTCGCGATGGCCTACGTGGGGCTTACGTTGCTTGCCGTCTCCACGCTGCGCGAGCTTTCGAATGGGCCTTCGCTGGTGGTGTTTCTGCTCTTCGTGGTGTGGGCCGGCGATATTGTCGCGCTGTATGTGGGCCGGATGTGGGGCGAGCGGAAGCTAGCCCCGGCCATCAGCCCGAACAAAACCTGGGCGGGCGCAATCGGCTCCGTAGTGGGCAGCGTATTGGTGACCGGCGGGCTCTACGCGCTTTCGGAGGCTCTGGCCAGGTGGAATTTCACCCGGCTCTCCTTCGCCGACGAGGCGTTGTGGTACTGGCTGCTGATGGCCGCACTAGTCAACGTCGCAGCCCAGGTGGGCGACCTGGCGGAGTCAGCCCTGAAGCGATCGGCCGGCGTCAAAGATTCCGGAAGCCTGCTGCCCGGCCATGGCGGGGTTCTCGACCGAATCGACGCGCTGCTGCTGGCGGCTCCCGTGCTGTGGTTTGCGCAGACTCTTCACTGAGACGGGTCTGGAAGAATTCGTGAGTCGGCGATAATAGATCAGAGGCAAGCAGCAACTTGAAGCGACTGGCCATTCTCGGTTCCACCGGTTCCATCGGACAAAGCACACTTTCTATCGTCGAGCAGTTTCCTGAGCGTTACGCGGTGACGGCCCTGGCCGCAGGACGCAATGTCGACGAGGCCTTCGCGCAGGCCGAGCGCTGGCGGCCGAAGATCGTTTCGCTCGCAACGGAAGAGCTGGCCGGCGGGCTGCTGAAGCGGCTGCGCGGGGCCGGCGTTTCGGGCATTGACGTTGTCCATGGAACCGCGGGTACGGTCGCATGCGCCATCCATGCCGAAACCGACTTCGTGGTCTCGGCGATTGTGGGTGTGGCCGGCCTTGAAGCGACGTACGAAGCGATTCTGGCGGGAAAGCCCGTGGGACTTGCCAACAAGGAATGCATGGTTGCCGCCGGCGAGATTCTAACGGCGGCCGCCCGCGAACGGAATGTGCCCATTCTGCCTATCGACAGCGAGCACAACGCGGTGCACCAGTGCCTGCGTGTCGGCGAGCACAGAGAAGTGAAGACGATATGGCTGACCGCCTCGGGCGGCCCCTTCCGCAACCTGCCGTTCGAGCAATTTGAGTCGATCACGCCTGAACAGGCCCTCAAGCATCCGACTTGGGTGATGGGCCGGCGCATCACGATCGATTCGGCCACCATGCTGAACAAGGGCCTCGAGATTATCGAGGCTTGCAGGCTCTTTGATGTGCCTCCCAGCCAGGTGCGGGTCACGGTGCATCCGCAGTCCACCATGCACTCGCTGGTTGAGTATGTCGACGGCTCGATCCTGGCCCAGATTTCGGTCACCGACATGCGGCTGCCGATTCTGTACGCACTGGCGTTCCCTGAGCGGCCAGCCTCGCAGCTGACCTTCGATCTGGCCTCCCTGAGCCACCTGGATTTCGAGCCACCCGACTTTAAGCGTTTTCCTTGCTTGTGTTTAGCCTATGAGGCAGCAGAGAAGGGCGGCGCCCACTGTATCGCGTTAAATGCCGCCGACGAGGTGGCAGTCGAAGCGTTTCTGGGCCGTAGAATTCCGTTTAACGGAATCCCGCGTACAATTGAAGAAGTGCTTGCATCGACTCCTGAAGCGCATCCAATGACGATTGCCGGCGTGCTTGCGGTCGACCGGGAAGCGCGTCAAATGGCCTATGCGCTTACCGCTGCTTCGGAAGTCGAAGCCACCACTCGAGGTATGTGAGCTAGAGGTTTTTACCCCAAATCTATGCATGAATTCTTTGTTTCTGCTCTCGCCTTCATTGTCCTGATCGGGATCATGGTCGTGGTCCACGAGTTTGGTCACTTCGCCGTGGCCAAGCTGTGCGGCGTCCGCGTGGAGGCTTTCTCCGTGGGCTTTGGGCCGCGCCTCTTTGGCGTCAAGTACGGCGACACCGACTACAAAGTCTGCCTGCTGCCGCTGGGCGGATTTGTGAAAATGACGGGCGAAACGCCGGACCAGATCAGCGGCAGTGGAGCGGCACAGTCCGGAGATTTGCAGGATGACCCCGGGGCATTTACTTCGCATCCTCGCTGGCAACGCATGTTGATCGGTCTTGCTGGTCCGGCAGCGAATTTCATCCTGGCCTTTGGGCTGATGCTGATTTACTTCGCTGGGATCAACGAAGTTCCCGATATCAAAGTGGCAACGCTGGAGTGGGTGTCCCCCGGTTCTGCGGCGGCCGATGCGGGGCTGCAGCCGGGTGACTCGTTTCTCCAGGTAGGAGACACCAGAAATCCTGACTTCGAAGCCGTGGTGAACTTGATCCGCAACAGCGAGGACAAGGTTCTTCCGGTGGTTGTGAGCCGGAATGGTCAGTCCGTTCAGGCCACGCTCCGTGTTCCAGGCAAGACATCCAAGAGCGGATTCGAGCTAAGCCAGACAGGCATGTATCTGCAGTATGTGAACGGCCCCATTGGGGTCGATCAGACGGTCCCTGGATCTCCAGCTGCGCGGGCCGGTCTGAAGGCCGGCGACTCGATCATGGCGGTCGATGGGCACGCGCTCCATACAGTCGATCCGCTGCTCGATTACCTGCAGGAAGGGCAGGGCAAGCCCGTAGCGCTGACTCTGCAGCGCAACGGTGTCACGCTTCCGCCAACGGTGGTGCATCCCTCCGAACAGGATGGACAGTGGCGCTTGGGCTTCATGGCAGTGCCGCCCGCCGACCCGCCGATGCACCAACGGCCGTTATCGTTCAGCGATGCGGTGAGCGAATCGCGCGAGTTTTGCGCGGCCAATTCGTTGATGATCGTCGACGTGTTGAAGAAGCTTCTGACCCACCAAGCTTCGGTAAAGCAACTTGCAGGCCCGGTAGGCATTGCGCACGCGGCTGGGCAGGCAGCGGAGACCAAGTACTGGGCTCCGAAGTTTGGCCTTGCGGCGGGCATCAGTCTCAACCTGGGTATCCTCAACCTGCTGCCGTTCCCGATTCTCGACGGCGGGCTAATCCTGTTGCTGCTGATTGAGAGCTTGATGCGGCACGACATCAGCATCGTGGTGAAAGAGCGCATTTACCAGGCCGCCTTTGTGGTGCTGGTGATGTTCTTTGCCTATGTGAGCTTTAACGACGTGGCGAAGCTGACCGTCTTCAGCCACCTGAAACCGTAGTCGCTGCGGAGCACCTCAAGAGAGACCAGGGATGCCTACGATCACGCACCAGGTGCGCGTGCGATACGCTGAAACCGACCAGATGGGCATCGTGTACTACGCCAACTACCTGGTGTGGTTCGAGCTGGGCCGCGTAGAGCTTCTGCGTTCGCTTGGGCTAGCTTACAGCCAGCTCGAAAAAGAACACGAATGCATTCTGCCGGTGGTGGAAGCGACGTGCCGCTACAAAGCGCCTGCCCGGTACGATGACGAAATCCTGATTGAGACGCGACCAGCGTTGCTGCGCGGCTCGGTACTGAAGTTTGCTTATCAGATCTGGAGAAAGCCTGCACAGGACGGCGAAGAGCGTAAGCTGCTAGCGGAAGGCGAGACAGTCCACGTTGTTTGCGACGACCATCTCAACAAGAAACCATTGCCAGAGCATTACGCCGCAGCTCTCCGAGAACTAATGGCCGAGAACTGATGGCCGAGGATAGATATTGAACGGCGGACCGTACGCCAGCCCCCTCGGTTTCGTTCCCAACTCAATCCAAACCGCATCTCACTTTGCAGTATTTGTTTTCTTCGCTGCCGCTTTCGTGTGCAAGAGAATCGAAAAACCAGGAGTGAGTACGATGAAGATTCCTTCCCGTTTTGCCCTCTTTGCCAGCTTCAGCCTTTTAGCTGTGCTTTCGCTCGGCGGATGCAAGTCGAACACCGCACCGGCAACCAGTCAGAACGCGCAATCTGCTCCCAATGCCCAGCAGCCTGCCGCGGGCGATACCGCGAGCGGGGGGCAACCTGCCGGCACGGCGCCCGCAGCCGCAGGGCAGCCTGCTGCGTCCGGACAGGCCCAGGCAACGCAACCGGGGGCCCCCGTGAGCCGGCCCGCAGCTTCCGCCCCCAAGGCTCCGCCTCCGCCTGCCGTGGTTGAGCTGCCGAGCGGGACGTCGATTCCCGTGCGGCTGGATTCGGAACTCGGTTCAAATATCTCGCAGGCCGGTGAGTCCTTTAGCGCAACCGTCGCCGACGATGTTCTAGCGGATGGGACGGTCGTGATTCCCCGCGGAGCGCGTGCGGAAGGGACGGTGATCGACGCCAAGGCACTCGGACGTTTCAAGGGCGGTGCGATGCTATCGGTGCGGCTCGACCGCGTGCATACGCGTTGGGGCAGCTATTCGGTTGAAACCAGTTCGATTGCGCGCGCCGAAAAAGGCAAGGGCAAGCGCACTGCCGGATTCGTGGGAGGCGGCGCCGGGTTGGGTGCCTTGATTGGCGGACTTGCGGGCGGCGGCAAAGGCGCTTTGATTGGCGGCCTGGCCGGAGCAGGCGCCGGAACGGCAGGGACCGCGTTCACCGGCAACAAGGCCATCGTGCTGCCTGCAGAGACTCGGCTGACCTTCCGCCTGGAGCACTCGGTGCACATCACCGAGCAAGGGCAGGAGGAGCCGCAGCTGGATCAACGCTAGGTCCTTGCGCAAACATCGACAGAAATTTCCCCGGCGAGCCCTTGCTTGCCGGGAGTTTCGTTTGTGTATCCATGCCGGCTAAGAAATCACAACGCAGAGCGCAAAGCCATCGTAGCCTTTGCTGCCCACCGTTTGCAGTGCTGTGCTGCGCAACCGCGGCTCGACGGCAACCAGGTCGGTGAAACGGCGAACCCCTTGTACGTTGGGGTCGGGATCGTTTGGATCAACGACCTTTCCCTCGCGGACCACGTTGTCGGCCACGATCAGAGTGCCAACGTGCGCGAGCTTCAAAGACCACGAGAGGTAGTCGGGATAGCCTGATTTGTCGGCGTCAATGAAGATGAGATCGTAGGGTGCAGCTCCAGATGCCACGAGGGAGCGCAGGCTTTCGAGGGCACGGCCCACGCGGATCTCGACACGCTCGAGAACGCCCGCGTTCTTAAGGTTCGCACCCGCGACCTCGGCGTGGCGCGCCTCAAGTTCCAACGAGATCATCGAGCCGTTCTCAGGCAAGGCGCGTGCAATCCATAAAGTGCTGTAGCCGCCGAGGGTCCCGATTTCAAGCACGCGACGCGCGCTTGAGATCCGCACCAGCAGCTCAAGAAACATGCCCTGCAGGGCCGTTACGTCGATGGCCGGCAGCTTAGCCTTGCGGTTGGCTTCAAGGGCAGCATCGGCAGCGGGGTCGGGCGGAATGAGCCGGCCGAAGTAACGATCGACGTCGGTCCAAAGTTTTTGCGCGGATTTTGTCATAGCCGGGGAAGTATCTGGTTGGGGCCTTTATTTTTCGCGGGCGACCACAAAGTCGGGCACCCAGAGAAGTGCGCGCTTGAAATCGGAGTCGGGAAACGACGCGAGAGCCTGGCGCGATTGTTCGGCATAGTGATCTGCAGCAGCCATCGCGTATTCAACCGAACCGTTGCGCACAAGAATCTCCTGGATGCGCTCGCGGCTGACATGCTCGAAGCTGCGGTCGTCCAGCACCCGCTGAATCATCTGGCGATCGCGCGCCGTACCGTGATCGATCGAGTGAATCACCGGCAGGGTCGCCTTGCCTTCGCGCAGGTCGCTGGCCACAGGCTTGCCCAGCACTTCTTCGGTCGCGGTCAGGTCGAGAACGTCGTCGACGATCTGGAAGCTGAGTCCCACTGCGCGGCCATAGGTAGCAAGGTTGTTTTCCTGGGCCTCGGTCGCACCGGCGAGCACGGCTCCGAGACGCATGGAAACGGAAAAAAGGCAGGCGGTTTTGCGATAGATCAGGTCGTAGTATTCAGCCTCGGAGACCGCTTTGCCCAGGCGCTGAATCTGCAGGAGCTCGCCTTCCACCATTTGCTGGGTGAGGCCGATCAGCAGTTCCAGGATGCGGAAGTTTCTCTCCTGGAGCGCGACGCCAAAAGCCTGCATGTAGAGCCAGTCGCCGGCCAGCACGCATTTCTCGTTGCCCCAGGTTGTATTGGGCGATGGGCGGCCGCGGCGGATCTGCGCGCCGTCGATGATGTCGTCGTGGACCAGCGTCGCGGTGTGCACCATTTCGACCACAGCACCCAGGCGAATGGCGCTCGGGCCGGAGTAATCAAGGGTATGTGCGGCCAGCAGCAAAAGGGAAGGACGAATGCGCTTGCCGCCGCCCTCGCGCAGATACTCGGCGATTTCCGTGATGGTGCTGACGCTGGAGGCGGCGTCGCGGCCCAGTTCCTGCTCGATTCCAACGAGGTCTTCCCGGAGCAGTTCGAAAACCTCTCGTGCCGTTGCTATCGCCAAGGTGCTCAATCGATTCGATTCTCGCGCTTTCCGTTCCCGATGCGGACTCGCCTGGTACGGGTACGCACACTGAGCGCCCCTCGACTGCCGGCCGGGAAATCCTTCAATTCGTACGGTAGTTCGTAAACGTCAGTTCTACGCCCAGATCGCGGCCCCGCAGCACGGCCATGATGGCTTGCAGATCGTCGCGGTCTTTTCCGGCTATCCTCACAGTATCGCCTTGGATGCTGGCCTGCACCTTCTTTTTTGAGTCCTTGACGATGCGAACAATCTCCTTTGCCTTTTCAACCGGAATGCCCTGCTGCAGGCTGATCTTCTGGCGAACGCTCTGGCCGGCGGCTGATTCAAGCTTGCCGTAGGTAAGATTCTTGAGCGACACGCCTCGTTTCACCAGTTTTTGCCCAAGGATCTCCTTGACTGCTTCGAGCTTGTACTCGTTGGCCGAGGCCATCTGAATGGCGTCGTTGCCTTCGAGCGTGATTTCGGAGTTGGAGTCCTTCAGGTCGAAGCGCTGACGTATCTCCTTGAGAGCCTGGTCGATCGCGTTGCGGACTTCCTGCATGTCCACTTTGCTGACGATGTCGAATGAGTTGTCCTGGGCCATTGTTCGTTAATCCTCAAATGCCGGAACGCCGCGTGCGCAGCACCCCTACCAGTTTCCCACGCCGGGCGGCAGGTGGAATAGCCGGGAGAAGTTTTGGGTGGTGGCCGCGGCGAGCTCCTCATCTGAAACCCCAAGCAGCCCAGCCAGTACGCCGGCGGTCCGGGCCACAAATGCGGGCTCATTGCGCTTGCCTCGGTCGGGGGCCGGGGCAAGCCAGGGAGCGTCGGTCTCCACGAGCACACCGTCCAAAGGCATGCGGGCGGCCACCTCCCGCAGTGGTTCGGCTTTGGGATAGGTCAGATTGCCGGCAAAGGAGACCAGAAAGCCGAGGTCGAGGGACCGTTGTGCCTGTTCCCACCCGCCGCCGAAGCAGTGCATCACCCCGCCGAGGCCGGTGTGTCGCCAATAGGTATCGAGGGTCAGGAAAAGATGATCCCAGGCGTCGGTCATCCCGTCTTTGGGCCGGCAATGGATCAAGATGGGTCGCTTGCGCGCGGCGGCAATTTCAAGCTGGCGTACCAGCCCTGCCCGTTGGACTTCGTGCGGCGCACCCTCGTGATAGTAGTCGAGGCCGATTTCACCGCAGGCAATTACCTCGGGCTCGGCAAGCAGGCCGTTGAGCTGGGCGAGAACCGCATCGTCCGCTTCGGGCGTGTTGTGGGGATAGATGCCGGCGCTGGCGAAGAGACGCGGCATGCCCGGTCGGCCGTTGAACTGGCGGCACAGATCGAGCGCCTGGTGCATCTCCGACGGATTCTCGCCAATGCCGATTGAGAGCACCGCGCCAACTCCGGCCTCAAAGGTGCGTCTGAGGACGGCCTCGCGATCTTCGGCATAGCGCTCGCTATCAAGGTGCGCATGGGAATCAATCAACAACCGAGCCTCCGCATCAGCCGTGAAACCGTGTCGAGTCGGGGTAGGGTCTACTTTAATCGCGCACCCAGCGGCACTTCTTCAAGGAAGCTCGCCAGCACGGGCGCGCCGTCGGGCAGAGAAGCCGCCAGAAGCATGCCGTTCGATTCCAGGCCCCGCATCTTACGAGGCGCAAGATTGGCGACGATCACGATCTTGCGGCCAACTAACTTTTCCGGCTCGTAGTACTGCGCAATGCCGGCCAGAATCTGACGCTTCTCGTAGCCAAGGTCGACTTCAAGACGGAGCAGCTTGTCGGCTTTGGGAACGCGCTCCGCAACTAGAATCTGCGCCACGCGCAAGTCAACTTTCACAAAGTCGTCGATCGTGATGGTGGGTGAAAGGGCCTGCGTTGCAGTGGACTCGCTTGTCGGCGCTGACGTTTGTGAAGTCGCATCCAGCCGACTGCTCGTCACATCCGCGGGAACCTGGTGCACTTTTGCGGTTTCGACCGGCTTCTCCGCGTTGGGCGGCACCGACGTTGTCTGGGTAAGGCTTTCGTTGGCCTTGGTCTGGCCCGGATCAGTCGAGGTAACCGGTGCTACCGATGGTGAAGAGGTGGGCGGGGCCGGCGCCGCGGGCTGGTTCTTGTCTGCGAGTTGGCTGGCGGCTTCGACGGCACTGCGATTATTTTCGTCTTCGAGATTCTGCATGCGTTCCACTGCGTCCTTCTCCGCGCGAGGAAACAACGGCGCGGGCTCGCTGAAATGTGTACCGGCTTTCAATCCGCCCCAGGCAACCTGGGTAAGAAACGACTGCTTTGCGGCATCGGCGATTTCGCCAAGACCAAGCTGTAGCCAGACCTTGGCTGCAGCGTCTGGCAAGATTGGGTAAACCAGCGCCGTTATGATGCGGATGGCCTCGGCTGCAGTTGCCAGTACGCGGGCCTGCAGCTGCTGGTGATCGGCTTCGGTGCGATCCGCGGGCTTCTTCCACGGCGCGTTGGCGGTGAGATAGCCATCGGTCTCCCCAACCAGTACCCACAGATTCTTCAGTGCGTCGGAAAAGTTCAGATCGTCGAAGGCTGGACCGAACTCGCCGATCGCGCGCGTTGCATGTTCGCGCAAAGCGATTTCTGAGGCCGTTTCCGCCCCCGCTTCCGGCACTACTCCACCGAAGTACTTGTGCACCATGTTGACGACGCGGCTCACAAGATTGCCGTAGCCATTGGCTAGGTCACCGTTATAGCGCTGCACCAAAGCGTCAAAGGAGAAGTTGCCGTCCTGGCCGAACGGAATCTCACGCAGCAAGAAATAGCGCAACGCATCGCGCCCTAGAACGGTATCTACCGTCTCGGCGCGCACAATGTTGCCACGCGACTTAGACATCTTGCCCTGATCGAAGAGCAGCCAGCCGTTGGCGCGCACCGAATGCTGCACAGGAATACCCGCTGCCATCAGGAATGCCGGCCAATAGACGCAATGGAAGCGGCTGATCTCCTTGCCGATGAGGTGCATGTTCGCCGGCCAAAACTTCTTGAACCGTTCCTGATCTTCAGGCGCATCTGACCCGTAGCCCAAGGCGGTGATGTAGTTGGCCAGCGCATCGAGCCACACGTAGACTACTTGCTTCTCATCGCCGGGAACAGGGATGCCCCATGAAAAACTAGCGCGGCTGACGGACAAATCCTTCAGCCCGCCGCGGACAAATGAAATAACTTCGCGCCGCGTGGACTCAGGCAGCATGAAGTTGGGGTTGGCCTCGTAGAACTCCAGCAGCTTGCGCTCAAACGCCGACAGCTTGAAGAAGTAGTTTTCTTCGCTGACCGTTTCAGTGATGCGGCCGCAGTCGGGGCACGGGGCACCCGGCGCCACATCCACCCAGGCTTCATCTGAAACACAGTACTGGCCCGTGTACGAGCCTTTGTAGATGTAGCCCTTGTCGCGCAACGTGGCGAATAGATGCTGCACTCCGCGAAGATGACGCGGCTCGGTGGTCCGGATGAAGTCGTCGTACGTGATGCCGAGGCGATCCCAGAGGCCGCGAAATTCCCCGGCAATGGCCGTGGCAAACTCCTGCGGCGTACGGCCGGCCTGCTTGGCCGAGCGCTCGATCTTCTGTCCGTGCTCGTCGGTGCCAGTGAGGAACCATGTCTCGATGCCCAGCGCGCGCTTGCGCCGCGCAATGGCATCGCAAACGATCGTAGAGTAGGCGTGACCCAGGTGCGGCCGCGCATTCACGTAGTAGATGGGCGTGGTGAGGTAGATAGCGTGCTGAATTAGAAGTTGGATCGGCCATTGGATAGGTTTGTTGGATTCGCTGCTTCGGCTTCCAACACATCGTCGGCCAAAGGCTGCGTACAGACTCACTTCCATCTTACGGCAAGCCGTCAGATGTGGGCTGCGGGCAAGCTCAGGCGTGACAGGCGATCCATCCTATGCGATTCGTTACAGGCTCTTCGTCAACGCACTGCGAGCGTGTAGCCGGTATCCGTTTTCGGCGTTTCGTACACCCCGAAGTCGCAGCTGTACACCGTCCATGCGTCGGCAGTGTTGGCCGCGTCGGTGGTTGAGGTCCAGTAGTACTGCGACGTGACGAAGTTTGTGAGGATTGCCAGCTGAAAGACGGAGCCGTTGGTGTTGTAGTCCGTCTGGTTGAAGAACTGGGAGTGGTTGCCTTCCATGCGGTCTGAGAGGCTCTGCATCTCATTGCGGTTGGGCGTGCGCCAGCTGCCAGCCGCAGACCCGTCGGTGAGGCCGCATTGGCCGCTGGCCAGCGAATGCACGGCGGCAAGCGCCGAAGGCCAGTCCCCCTGGATACAGTTGGCCAGCTTGAGCCAGATGAGCCCCGTGACAAGGTCCGTCACCGTGCCGTTGCCGTTGTCGATGAACCGTGGATAGGGCGCCATCACACCGGCTCGCACGCTGCCGTCGTCTCCGGCGGCGAACACAGGAAACATCCCTGTTGCCGGAAGTTTGATCGTTCCGCCACCGGCACCTTTCACAGCCCAGACTTGGTTTGCTGAAGAGTTCTTCAGATTGTTTACCGAGTCATTGATAAAACGACTGTCGGTCATGCGTATGGCCCACGCCTGGGGTGAACCGCCTTGGCCGCCAAAGTAGCTGGTCGACGACCAATAAATCGCCTGCGCTATATTCTTGAACGGATTGCCCGTGGAAAATACCGGATTGCTTGCCGAGGCATCCACCACGCTTTCTAGCTCGTTCAAGTTGGGCAAGCGCCATTGCCCGGCTTTAGAGCCGTCGGTAAGTCCACATGCTCCGCTGGCCAGTTGATTCGCTTCCGCGAGGGCAGTTGCCCACACGGCGGGTGCAAGACAGCCCGCATCTTTGAGCCAGATGAGCCCGGTGAGTGCATCGGTGACGGTGCCATCGGTGTTGTCGGTGAATCGCGCTACAGGCCACGCGGCACCCTTCTGCAGCGCGCCATCGTCACCCACTGCGTAGCTGGTCGTCTCGCCCGTCGCGGCGACCGCCACCAGCGGCGTTGCGCCGTCATAGGCGACAAAGTTTGCGCCCGACAAAGACGCATTGGGCAGCGCGACATAGTCAATTACGTTGAGGTAGATTCCCGCCAGCAGCGTCCCCTGAAACTGTCCTGTATGGTCGGCGCGGATCGCCTTGGCGCCGGCTCCGACGGAGGGAACAAATCCGTATCCCGACTTGGTCGCCCAGAAGTGAAGTTCAAGCGGAGCATTGCCCGACGTCCCGATGCCGGAGAAGCGGTAGTTTCCACTCGCATCGGTTGTGGTGGTGCCGAGCACTGCGTTCGTGTTGGTCGACCACTCGGTGACCGTGGCCCCGGCAAGGGGAGCACCGTTGTAGATCACCGTGCCCGAGACCGTATCGGTTGGTAGAGGTGGAACGGGATTGGTGGGGCCGGAATTGCTGGTCGTGGTTCCGCAGCCTGCCACGCCCAACAGTGCAACAGCAAGAAATCCAAGCAACGTGCGCATGGTCTAACTCCTCGTCCCGACAACTCAGGCGTTCCCGTGTCGCGATTCGAGCCCAGACACACGGGGACTCATTGCGATCTATCGGCACCGAAGGAGGAGAGATGCAGCTGCTTTCTTATGGGGTGCGAACCTCGGTAACCCCGAAGATTGAGGCAGGCGCACCCTTCAATCCCGGTTGTTTCAGAAGCGTGGCTGAACAACAATGGACGCCAACGATGCAAAAAGGGCCCGGGCTGCATCGAGAGTCAACCCCACCGCAGGTGGTAGAATCGCCTTGAAAATCAAGGATTTCTGAGGTCTTTCTTCGTGTATCTGGAACTGCAGAAACAGCTCGAAGCGCGGATGCGCGAAGTGCTGAAGGCCAAGTACGATCTCTCCCTCGAGAACATTCCCATCGAAACGCCGCCCGAGCTGAAATTCGGCGAGCTGGCCACCCCCGTCGCCCTCCAGTTGGCTCGTTCTCTGCGCAAACCGCCGAGGGTCATCGCACAGGAGATTGTTGCTGAGCTGGGTTCGCTTCCTGGTTTCGCGTCCTTTGAGATTGCCGGGGCAGGCTACATCAACGCGCGGCTCGACCGGGCCGAGGGCGTGCGCACAATCGCCGGCGATCAGCCCGCAATTTCGTCCAAAGTCCTTTCCCCCGCGGCGGCCATTGTCGAGCACACCAGCATCAATCCCAACAAGGCGGCGCATGTCGGGCATCTGCGCAATGCCATTCTCGGCGACACGTTTGTGCGCCTGCTCCGGGGCGCGGGCCAGCAGGTCACCGTGCAGAACTACATCGACAACACCGGTGTGCAAGTGGCCGACGTCGTAGTGGGCTTTCTGCACCTCGAGGGGAAGAGCGCAGCCAATGTAAAGGCGCTGATTGCCGATTGCGAAGCACGCTTTGGCGGGAACGGTCGCTTCGAAGATGCCATAGATTACTACTGCTGGGATCTCTACGCCCGCACCTCGTCCTGGTACGCGAGTGGTACAGACGCGGAGAACGAGGCCCGCAAAAAACTGCGCTATGCAACCCTGCACGCAATCGAGCAGGGCCGCAACGAGACAGCCGAAATTGCCGAACTGATCTCGACCGCAGTGCTGAAGCGGCATCTCCAAACCATGCTTCGGCTTGACATCGAATACGGTTTTCTTCCGCGCGAGAGCGAGATTCTGCACCTCAACTTCTGGGCGCTTGCCTTCGAGCAGTTGAAGAAGACGGGCGTGCTGTACTTCGAAAACGAAGGCAAGAATAAAGGCTGCTGGGTGATGACGCGTCCGGGCGCGGGCAAGGACGCTGAAGCTGGTGAAGCAGCACCGGCACCGGCCAATGAAGAGCCCACGAAGGAAACCGATGAGGACGCGAAGGTCATCGTCCGCTCCAACGGAACCGTGACCTACGTGGGCAAGGACATTGCCTACCACCTCTGGAAATTTGGCCTTCTGGGCCGCGATTTCGGCTATAAGAAGTTCTTCACCTATCCCGACCATGAGTGCTGGATCTCGGCGGAGAAGGGCGAAGCCGGGCATCCGCACTTCGGCAACGCGCAGGCGATCTATAACGTGATTGACGCGCGTCAGAGCGATCCGCAGGCCAACGTGATTCAGGCCCTGCGCGGCATGGGGCACGCAGCTGAAGCCGATCGCTACACTCACTTCAGCTATGAAATGGTGGCGCTCACGCCGCGTTGCGCCATGGATCTCGGCTACGACGTGTCCGAAGAGGATCGCGGCCGTGCGTATATCGAAGTGAGCGGCCGCAAGGGATTCGGCGTAAAAGCCGATGACCTGATCGACAAGCTGATCGCCGCCACACGTGCCGAAGTGGATGCGCGCCAAACGGGACGCGATGAAACCGAACGGCAGAGAATTGCCGAACAGATTGCGATTGGCGCTTTGCGCTATTTCATGCTGAAGTACACGCGGAATTCGGTAATCGCCTTCGACTTTAAAGATGCACTCAGCTTCGAAGGCGAGACCGGGCCGTATATCCAATATGCCGTTGTGCGAGCACGCAACATCTTTCGCAAGGCGGGAATGGCACCGGAAAACGTGCTAGCGGAATTCAACTCCGCCGGCGGAAGCACTGCGGAATATCTCACTGGAGAGGCCGCCGAAGATATCTGGTCGCTGTGGCTGCGCGCCGGGCGTCGGACGGCTGTGTTGGAGCAGTGCATCGCTACATCGGAGCCGGCCTATCTGGCCAAGCACGCCTTTCAGCTAGCCCAGGAGTTCAACAACTTCTATCACAAGCACCACATCCTGACCGAAGAAGACCCTGGGCGAAAGATGTTTCTGCTCGCGACGGCAGCGGTTGTCCTGCGCGAGTTGATCACGGCGCTGGGCTGGCTGGGCATAGAGAGCCCTGAAGCGATGTAGCGCCTTCTGTAGCCGCTATCACAGGTAGAGCGAAACTCACGAGGTATAGTGCGGAGCGGTTGCTCCTATGGTGAATTCCATTTTGCAGACAGAATCGCTTTTATCTATCGATACCATTGCAGAGAAGCTAGGACTCGCGCCGGAAGAGTACGAGCGTGTCGGCAGGTTCGGCGCAAAGCTGAACCTCAACCTTCTTGACGATGCGCGCTTATCGCGACAAGGCAAACTGATTCTGGTGACGGCCACAACGCCGACCACATCCGGCGAAGGCAAGACCGTGGTTTCGATCGGGCTTGCTCAAGGGTTGGAGCGGATCGGACTCAAGTCAGTTGTTACATCGCGTGAACCATCGCTGGGGCCTGTCTTCGGCATGAAGGGTGGCGCTGCCGGTGGTGGCCAGTCGCAGGTGGAACCGAGCCGGCAGATCAATCTGCATTTTCATGGTGACTTTCATGCCATCACTGCGGCCCATAACCTGCTTGCCGCGATGATCGATTCGCATCTCTTTTTCGGCAACAAGCTCAACCTCGACCCGGCCGAGATTCAGTGGCCGCGCGCCATGGACATGAACGACCGCGCACTGCGCTACGCGGTGGTGAGCGCCGGCGAACCAGACAAGCCCGGCCATGAAGGCGCCAACCGGGCAACAGGATTCGTGATCACCGCAGCGTCGGAGATTATGGCGATCCTTGGCCTGTCTACGAGCCGCGCCGATCTCCGCCGCAGGCTTGAATCGATTGTGATCGGCGTATCGCGGGCGGGGCAGCCGGTCACAGCAAAAGATCTCGGCGCAACCGGCGCCATGATGGCGCTCTTGAATGAAGCCCTGATGCCAAATCTGGTACAGACCACAGAGGGCACTCCTGCGCTCGTCCACACCGGCCCCTTCGCAAACATCGCGCACGGCACAAGCTCGGTTGTCTCGCAGAAGATGGCCGTCCGCCTGGCCGATTACGTGGTGAACGAGTGCGGCTTTGCCGCCGATCTAGGCGCCGAGAAATACTTCGACATCGTGATGGGCAAGTCGGGCATCAAGCCTGCTGTTGCCGTACTCGTGGCCACAGTGCAGAGCCTGAAGGCGCAAGGCGTCGGCGATCTCGGAGCCGGTTTCGCGAATCTCCGCCATCACACAAGCGTTCTGAAAGAGTATGGCGTTCCGGTCGTGGTCGCGATCAACCGTTTCCCAGCCGACACACAAGACGAACTCGCCGCGATTCAACTGGAGTGCGCGCGCCTCGGAATCGATTCTGCCGTAACCGCAAGCCTTCAGCCAGGGTGGCGCCGGCTCAATGGATTTGGCGAGGAAGGTAGTTGCTGCGATCGAAAAGAATCCGGCGCCCAACGCGCAGCCGATGTTTGCGGAGCAGGACGCGCTCGAAGAGAAAATACTGAAAGTCGCAACCAAGGTCTACGGCGCATCAGCCGTAACTTTCAGCGACGCAGCAAGGACGAAGCTCGCGCGTTACGCCGCCTGGGGCTTCGGGCAGTTGCCGGTGTGCATCGCCAAGACGCAATACTCACTGACCGACGATCCAAAGCGCATGGGTGCTCCGCAAGGCTGGACGTTGCACATCAGCGACGCGTCGCTTTCGGCGGGCGCGGGTTTTGTGGTCGCTGTTGCGGGCAATATGATGCTCATGCCTGGATTGCCGCGCGAGCCCAGAGCCTTGGCCATCGATGTGGATGATGAGGGGAACATCGTGGGTGTCTGACTGCCTTGGCCCCGACGATTCTAGGGAATGTGAAGATGACAGCCATCGCTTCAATTGCGGAAGACGTCGCACCACCAAGGATCGGCTCCCCTGCGCAGATGTCGATTTTGCGCGAGGGCCTTGCACGCAGCGAATACACGCTTGAAAACTGCGCAGAGCGGTTGGGAGTTTTTCCTCGCCTCGGCGTGAATTTTTGGCCGGCGCTGCGGCGCAAATGGACACCGGAAACAGACGATCGAGTCGACACATTGCTTCAGCTCTTTATCGATGGGGACGAGGTAGCGATCGACCGCGTCCACAGCCTGGCTTCCACCGCGTTTGTCGATACGCTACTCGATTGTGGACTAGCGCAAAGAGAAGGCTCAATCCTTCATTCCAGGATTTGCCTCTTTCCATGCTATGGAAAGCTCATCGTGACGGATCGTGCCTGCAAGAACACGGCGATCAACCAGGTGATGTGGCTTTGGGGAGAGAGTTATCTGCTCGGCGGCCTCGTAAAGCGCTCACCGAGAAAGCGCGCCATTGATATCGGCACCGGTTCGGGAGTGCACGCCATTCTGGCCAGTGATCATTGCGAGAGTGTCGTCGGAGCCGATATCAATCCGCGAGCGCTTGAATTTGCGCGCTTCAACGCGGCGCTCAACGGGATCACGAATGCCGAATTTGTCTTGAGCGATCTGTTTAGCGCCATTAAAGGCACGTGCGATCTTCTGCTCGCCAATCCCCCCTACATCCCCGATTCGACCGCGCCTGCTGGGGAAAACTTCTGGAGCGGCGGCGCCGAGGGCACGAGCCTTCTGCGTGCGATTGTGGAGGCGATTCCTACCAGACTCGACGAAGCTGGCACGGCACACATCGTTGCCCTCTACCCATTACTTCCGCAGACGTCTCTTCGCGCGCAGTTCGATCAATGGCTTAACGGAACGCTGGAACAATACCAGGTGCTCGATCACACATGGCCGGTCCCCAACTACCAGGACGTGCTCTCGGCAAAACCATTTGCAGGCGATAAATCTGCGTGGCGTTTCGGCGTGGTCAGTCTGCGGCGCGCACTGGGCCGGCCAGGCTGGTGGAAAGAAGCAGGCGGGTCAGGCCTCTTCTTCCGCAGCGATGGAAGCTGCAGCGTTGTCGCCGACCACGACGCGCACCAAGGGTAGGCACGGACTCGTTCTTACGCTGGTAGCTCGGCTTCTCCCATCAGCGAAGCCATCCATTCTTCAATGGACATGCGCCGCTGGCTCAGATCCAGAAGAGCAAGCTGATGACGCATTTTGAGGAGGGCGTTTTCGCGATGCGCCGCCTCAGATTGCGGGGCACGCCACGAAGCACAATGTTTTCCAGCCCTGAATATTCCGGTCCTTTTCGTCTTCTGTAGCGGCCTTCCGGCTTGGCGAAATCTCTGCTGTCTGCAAGATCATTGCGTTTGCCTCCGCTTGATTTTTCGAGTGAGTTGAAGCGATTCTACGCTCAAATCTCTCTCATCCCCTGTAATAACGCGGGGAATCGGCGCAAAGCAATAAGGATCGCATAAGGAAATGAAGAAACTGCGAATCCAGCCGCAGGTGGTCCACTTCTTCCCACGGCGCGGCATCTTATTCTCAGTTTCGTCGCGGCCGCCTGTCGGCAATTGCGAGGTGCGTTACGCGGAGAAGCTCCGCGCCCACTCCAGAATCGAACGCACAGCGACGCCCGTAGGCCCCTTGGCAATGAAAGGTTTGTTCTCGTCGTTCCATGCCAAACCCGCGATGTCGAGATGGATCCACGGTGTGTCTTCTGTAAAGGTATGCAAAAACTCCGCCGCGGTGCTCGCCCCGCCATAACGGCCGCCCGTGTTCTTGATGTCGCCAATATCGGAGCGGATCAGGTCGGCATACTCCTCGCCAAGAGGCATACGCCAGAATTTCTCGCCTGAAACAGCAAGGGCTGACTGGAACTTCTCGAATGTCTCATCGTGGTTGGAGAATGCGCCGGCATTGATCATGCCCAGAGCAACTCCAATGGCGCCCGTGAGAGTGGCTGCATTGATCAGGTGCGTGGCGCCCAGTTGGCGCGCATACGTCAACCCATCGGCCAGCACGAGGCGTCCTTCGGCATCGGTGTTGATCACGTCGATTGTCTTTCCAGACATTGCGGTCACGACGTCGCCTGGCTTGTAGGCTTTGCCGTCCGGCATGTTCTCGGCAGCGCACACGATAGCCAAAACCCGAACCTTCGGTTTCAGTAGCGCAATGGCGCGCATCGCGCCGAGCATCGCAGCGCCTCCGGCCATGTCGTACTTCATCTTTTCCATGTTGTCTGAGGGCTTGATGGAGATGCCGCCGGTATCGAAGGTGATGCCTTTGCCTACCAGGCCGAGCAGAGGCCCGTCCATTACGCCCTCCGGTTCATACCGCAACACGATGAGGGCCGGCGGCTCGGCAGAGCCCTGCGCAACGCTCCAGAAGGCGCCCATCTTCAGTTCATGCAGTTTTTCTGTGGAGTGAACTTCGCACGCCAGTCCAACTTCTTTGGCCATGGCCGCTGCCCGCTGCCCCATGATGGTGGGAGTCAGCTTGTTGCCGGGCTCGTTCACCAGCGAGCGGGTAAAATTCTGGCTCTCGCCTACGATCACGCCCTCGGCAAAACCGGCCTGCACGACAGATTCATCCGCAGAAGCAGGCGCGGCAACAGTGAACGATTGCACGCTCAAATCTTTGCGGTCGCTGCGATAGGTGTCGGGGTCAAAGTCGCCGACGAAGGCACCCTCCACCGCTGCTCGCCCTACTCCCGCGGGGGGAAGGCTCGTGAGGGTCCCTTGCGGAAGAGCGAAAACCAGTTCCCGAATCCCGCGCGGCTTGGTGAAGCGAACGGCAGTTCCTGCAGCGTTGCGGACGCTGTGGATCGTGGCTTTCGCCTGCTTTCCGAGTCCGATGATCAGCAGGCGTTTGGCGGTCAGGCCGGCGGGCGCATGCAAAAGCAGCGTTTCGTTTGTGCCTGCCTTGAACTCGCCGCCGGCCAGCACCGCAGCCGTGGCAGCGGTTACAGCTGGGTCAGAGCTCAGAAGCGCCGGAGCAGGCTTGGCGCTGGGCCCTTTTTCAGTCTGCGTGTCGACGGCCAGCACGGTGAGCAGTTCGGTAGCAATTTCTGCGAGGGGAGTAAAGGAAAGTTCAGTCTTCATCAAGGGTATTGTTTCATTTTTGGGGCGATCATGACACCGACGCAGTCCCTGAACAGATCAGACAATTTGGAATCGACTAGAAATTCATAGACAAACTGACAACCGATGTATACATTGTAGATATGGCGGCGTTGCTGGGAACTTTTGAGCAGATCGTCCTTCTGGCAATCCTTGCCACAGGTGAGGAAGCCTATGGACGGGCAGTTCTGCGGACTGTGCAGACAAGCCTCGAACAAGAACGGAACGTGTCTGCAGGGGCCGTCTATGCCACGTTGGACCGGCTCGAAACAGAGGGCCTTGTGTCATCGAGGCTGGAGAGAGGAACGCCCGCACGCGGAGGGCGCGCGAGGCGCTTTTACTTCATGACCCCTGCGGGGGCTGCCGCTCTAACTGAGGCTCGAACGACCCTTGAGAAAATGTGGCGGGGAGTGCAATGGCCCGTGGAGGTGACTCGATGAATCGGATTGATCCACCAAAATGGATGGAGAGAATGCTGAAATTGCTCCTGCATCAGCGGCATCGCGAGACGGTGGCGGGCGACCTGTATGAGGAGTTTCGCGAGGTAAAGGTTCCGCAATTGGGCGTGAAGCATGCGCGGTTGTGGTACCTGGGCCAGACGTTGAGCTTCATTCCTCAGAGACTGGCATTCCCTCTCACGCTGCTTTGCGTTTTTACTTTGGCATCCGGCACGTGGCTCGGAATCATGGACTTGAGGCTGCGCCATCCCGGCTATGCGGAGCGCGAGCTGATCGCGGCACTCATTGTCGGGCAGGGAACTTTGACGCTGCTCGCGCTGCACTCAAGAGGCCAAGGCTGGTTAAGGCTGCTCGCGTTGGCAGGATGCGCAGGGATCGTTTGGCTCGCTTTACACGCGCTGGAGAATGCGTTGCGTGGAGCGCACTTTGAGGGGTACGTCTTGTTGATCGCGCTGGGACTTCTCGCGCAAGCCGTGCTGACCGTGTTGATTCTTCCTGGACTCGATCGCCAGATCGCGCGCCGGGCCTGATCCTTGCCGGCAATTCTGCAATGCAAATCCATCGGACGTTGATTGGCTTGGACTAATCCGGGCGGCGTTTATGTTTGTTGGCGTTAATCGCTGCCCGGGCTTCGCGATCCGCTTCCCGACGGCGCTCCGTTTCGCGCTTATCCCAGTCCTGCTTGCCCTTGGCGACCGCCAGCTCGCACTTCACCCGCCCATTTCTAAAGTAAAGCCGGGTCGGGATGAGCGTATGCCCCTTGATCTGCGTCTTTGACTGTAGCTTGCGAACCTCTTCGCGATGCATCAGCAGCTTGCGGGTTCGTGTTTCGTCGTGATTGGCAATGTTGCCGTGCGAATAAGGTCCAATATGTACATTCAGAAGAAAGGCTTCGCCATCTTTGACGAGTCCATAAGCGTCTTTCAGATTGGCCTTACCCTCGCGGATCGATTTGACCTCGGTACCACGCAGGGCGACGCCGGCCTCGAACTTCTCCAGCAGGAAATAGTTATGGCTGGCAATGCGATTCTGGGCGGCATCCCGCTCACCAGAGGCAACCGGATCGCGCGGGCGCAAAGGCTTTTGAGGTCCTGTGCGGTCCTGGGGCGCGATCACGTGGCTGGATTGGCGCGGCACGGTGCGGTTACCTCGAATCTTCATCGTAGCATCGGGATGGAATTCGGTAAGCTGGCAAGGCCGGGATCGTGCGCTGGCGCGGCCGAGAAAAAGGCGGTGAAGTCATTGGTCCAACGGGGCTTTGCTAGAATGAGGCAACGTTGGTTGGGTGTTTCGATGATTAGTTCGCGCACCGGCGGCGGCAATCTATTCCCAAAGCGGCCCTCCACTGAAAACGGCGCGCTAAGGACGCCAAGGAGTTCGATGGACCACCGCGCATCCCTTCGCGCCGCATCTGCACATCTCCTCTTGACCGCATCGGCGGCACTCTTCGCATTGCTTTCGATCGGCTCAGTCCAGTTGCACGCCCAATCGGCCAAGTCCTATTACAAACAGGGGCAGGTAGCTGAAGAGCACGAGGATTTCGATGGGGCCTTCGCGGATTACCAGAAGGCCTACTCGATGGTTCCCAAGGAGATGACGTACAAGGAAGCGTACTTCCGTGTGCGGACTCCCGCGGCAGCGGTGCACATGAAGAACGGGCGGCGGCTTCTGGCCACCGGCGACGAACAGGGCGCGTTGGCGGAGTTCCTGCGCGCCGGCGAGATCGATCCCAGCGACGAGGCGGCGCAGCAGGAGATTGCCAAGGTGCGCTCGCTGCACAAGGAGCAGATGCCGCCCAATCCGTACGGGCTGCCGGAAAGCTCCTCCGAGGCGGCGGATCTTTCGACTATGGCCGCTCCCGTCCGTTTGCGGCCCATGTCGAATGACCCCCTTACCTTGCGCATGGTGGAAGACTCGAAAACCATCTACCAGGCCGTGGGCAAAGCGTCGGGCATCAATGTGCTGTTCGACCCCGATTACACCGGCAAGAGAATCCAGGTTGACTTGAACAACGTCACCCTCATGGATGCTTTGCGCATCGTGGGAACGCTGTCGGGCACGTTCTGGCGCCCCATCACGACAAACACAATTTTTGTCGCCGCAAACACGCGATCGAAGCGCGCCGAGCTCGAAGAGCAGGCGGTCCAGACCTTCTATCTGACGAATGCCTGGCAGCAGAACGATTTGAACGACGTGCAGACAGCGATCCGCAATGTTCTGCCCAACTCGCACGCGTACGGAGTCGCAAGCCAAAACGCAATTGTGATGCGTGGAACGCCCGACGAATTGCTCTTGGCGCAGAAGCTCGTCAACGATCTCGACAGGGCACGTCCCGAGGTGGTGGTCGATCTCGCTGTGCTTGAGGTCAGCAAGGACTGGCAACGCACGCTGGGCATCGCCTGGCCGCAGAGCGCGAGCGTCGCGCTGCAATCGCCAACATCTACGTCATCGAGCTCCTCGTCTTCGTCGTCATCTTCGTCCTCTTCCTCAAGTTCAACGAATCCGACTCTCTATAATTTGGCTCATCTCAATTCGAATGATTTCGCGGTGACCATCGGGGCAGCCACGGCAAATGCCCTGATGAACGATTCCAATACAAAGACGCTGCAGAATCCGCGCATTCGTTCCACCGACGCGCAGAAGGCAACTCTCAAGATAGGCAGCCGTATTCCGATCGCCACCGGTTCGTTCAGCTCCACTCTTACGGCAACCACCACGTCTTTGGCTGAGACTCAGTTTCAATACATCGATGTCGGCGTGAATATCGAAATGACGCCGACGATTCACTACAACCACGACGTGACGATGAAGTTGTCGATTGAAGTCAGCTCCGAAGCCAGCCAGGTGACCATCTCCGGCGTGCAGGAGCCGATCATCGCCCAGAAGAAAAGCGAGCAGACCATCCGGCTGCGCGAAGGTGAAGCAGCGGTCCTCGGCGGAATTCTGCAGCAGCAGGACCTGCAGAGCTGGACCGGTATACCCGGCCTGAGTTCGATTCCGGTATTGAAATACCTGTTTGGATCGAAAGACCACCACATTACGAACGACGAAGTGATCTTCCTGCTCATTCCGCACGTCGTCAGGTCGTCGGATCTGTTACCTGTCAATCTGCGGCCCATCGATACCGGCGCCGGCCAATCAATTGAGTTGAGGCATATTGCTGCCGATAGTACGCCGATGAGTCTGTCCCCCGTCGTGCCTGCAGCGCGACCCGCCGCAGAGCCGGGCATAGGCACGGTGCCGGGCGCAAGCGCTCAGGCGGCAGCTCCGGGCGCGTTGGCTCAGTTCAGCGCTGGAGCGCAGAGCGGTCCGCCTCCCAATACGCAGGCGCCGGCGGCAATGGCCCCTCCAGGCGGGTTACGCTTCTCGCTCGTGCCATCGTCCGGTTCATCGGTGGCGGCGGGCTCTACGTTCCAGGTTCCCATCGTGGTCACAGGTGCGCGCGATCTTGCATCGGTTCCACTGCAGGTGCAATACGACCCCGCGAAGCTTGCGCTCGTGAATGTCGGCGATGGTGATTTTCTGGGCCGCGACGGACAAGCCGTAGCCCTGGTGCATCGCGACGATGGGCCGGGGACGATTGCGATCAATGCGTCGCGGCCGCCCGGATCGGTAGGCGTGAGCGGAGCCGGGGTTGTCTGCGTCTTGACATTTCAAGCCAAGGCGGCTGGAAGCACCTCCATCAATATCACGCGGCCCGGAGCGATGACGAGCGCACAGCAACCCGTGCAGGCCGAAGGGGCACAGACCACGATTCAGGTGAAGTAGAGATCAGCGCCATGAGCAAACGGCCAGCAAAGAAGCGATCAGAACGCGGCCTCACATTGATCGAGTTGATCGTGACCGTCGCGATCCTTGCGATTCTGGCCTCGGCAGCGGTGCCTGTGGCGCGTTTCAAGGTGAAGCGGGACCGCGAACGCGAGCTGCATCGCGATCTCTGGGAGATGCGCGATGCAATCGATCACTATAAAGACGCCGCCGACCGAGGCGCATTCCAAACCAAGGTGGATAGCCAGAATTATCCGCCCGACCTGGAGACCCTGGTGAATGGAGTGGATGTGCAGGGGAAGAAAGTGCGATTTCTGCGCCGCATTCCGGTGGACCCAATGACGGGCAAAGCGGAGTGGGGTTTGCGCTCGATGCAGGATGATCCCACCTCCGATTCATTCGGCGGCCAAAGCGTTTTCGATGTGTATTCAAAGTCGCAGGGTACGGCTCTCGACGGTACCCGGTATTCGGACTGGTAGGCATTGCCATGCGGAAACAGGTAAACAAAGACGCGGGCTTTACGCTGATGGAGCTGATGATCGTAATGGCGATCATTGGTATCCTCGCGACGCTCGCCATTCCCAGTTTTGTGGGAGCCATGAAGTCTGCCCGCGAGGCCGTGCTCCGCGAAGACCTGCACGTTATGCGCGCCGCAATTGACTCATACACGATGGACAAGCAGAAAGCGCCGCAATCGCTTGACGACCTGATTCAGAGTGGGTACCTGCGGAGCATCCCTGAAGATCCTATGACCCATAGCCGCGAAACCTGGGTGACCGATACAAGTGATACGCTTGCATCGGTGGACCAGACCGACTCTGGGATCAACGATGTGCATTCGGGCTCACAGGAGCCAGGGTCGGACGGGCAGCCGTATTCAAGCTGGTGACCCGGCGAGCGTAGAAATGCAGAAGTGAGGATCGCCATGATGCGACCGAGAAACAGCACTCTCTTGTCTATGGCCTGCCTTTGTGCTGCGGCGATGACTGCGTGGGCACAGGCCGGAAGACTCGTTACGATCGAAGTGCGTGATGGCAGGACGGGCGCGGCGATCACTCCGTCGAATGTGCAGGTGCGCTTCAACCGGCAGCCGGAGATCAAGGGAGACTGGGTCGATCAGAAAGAAGATGGCACGATCGAAGTCAACGTGCCGGCAAACGCTAAAGTGATGGCGGTGCGCGTCACCTACGACGATTCCACCGAGTATTTCGTCAACTGCGATGTGGCGAAGCAAAAGAATATTGCCGCCGACAGTTGGTATCCCATTAGCGACATTCTCGAGTCGGGCGTCGCCATCCCCAACGATTGCGTGCGGCCCAAAGATATTGACAAGGTAAAGCCCGATCTCAAGCCCGGTAAGCTCGTCCTGTTTGTGCGGAAGCACAACTGGAAGGAGCAAGCGCTCGAATAGGCACGACAATCAACTGGAAAGAGACTTGATTTGACGCCTGATTCCATCGCTCCCTCCGAACATGTTCTCTTCTGCCTGCGCGTGTACAAGTTCTACCGCGCCATGGTCCGGATGCAAGAGGCTAAACCCGATCAGGCATCAGATCAGGAAGCAGCTCGTCAGAAGCCGGATCCGCAGCTGAGTCTGGGCGGCAGTCTCTTCTGGGCTGGCGAACTCGATGCGATCGGCAACGCACTTGTGGTCGCGGCAAACATCGCCGGAGCAGCCACACTGACCGCAAGCGCCGATCCTGCCGCGCAGAGACAAGCCGTTCGCGATGGTGTCGTCGACTTCCTTGTAACATCGCTGGACGAGGCTCTTCGCATCCTCAAAAACGAGATTCGCAAACGAGCGGCGGTGGCCGTATGTGTCGGTATGGCGCCATCTGAGCTCTTGCGCGAGATGAACGAGCGAGGCGTGCGTCCCGATGCAGTGCGCGATGCGGTAACGACCTTGGCCGCAGATCGAGGCGAGTCGCATCCGACGGCGGGCGGCGAGGTTCTTCTTCTGTGGAGTGTCGAGTCCGCACCTGCACAAGCTTTGCCCAAACTGGATGCGCTTGCGGTGGAGTGCCTTGACCCGCAGGATGCTGTCTCGCGAAGATGGTTGCAACTCGCGGGCCGATATTTGGGGAGGCTTTGCGGGAATACCCACGTCGTGGCAGCCGACCGCATGGCGGCGGAGCGAATGATGGCGCTGATTCGACAGCATGTCGAAAGCGGCGAGATCAAAGTCCGTGGACGAGTTGAGCTGCAGAGCATCGTAGGCTCGGAGGATTTTGCTTTCGGTCCCAATGCGGCGCAAGCGGATTGAGCAGCGCTCCTGCAGTGGCAATCTTTCGATCGATCTGGCCTTTGTTCTCCCATGCACTAGCCACAGAGCAAATCGTGTCAATGCTTCGCGCATGGTGTAGGGCTGAAACTTCCAAAAGAATACCGCGTCTAAGACTACGCCTAGCGCCACGGCAGCCGCGAGACGCCATTCAAAGGAAGACATCCGTGCACTCCTCCTGCCAGTGAGTGTCGTGATGCTACACGAGGGCATGCAATGAAGATCAAGCCTCTTGCGGATCTTGCTCGATTTTGAGCACAAGGCAGGTGACAAATTTGTCTCCCGCAACCAGCATCTGATGCGGCAATCCGGCTGGAACATGGGCCACATCGCCGGCACCCAAATTCTGTTGCACGCCGCCCTGCACAGACGATCCACGAATCTCGCCCGGTGCAATTGTCTTTGCGTCAGCCACCGTTCCGCCTGTTACAAGGGAGGCTCGGCCATCGATCACAAAGAAAAGATCGGCGAAGCGCTCGTGCAATTCGGCCTGTCCGTCCCGGCTGCGCACCAGCAAATGAATCGCATGCCGCGGATACTCCTTCAGCACTTCGCTGGCAGAGCCCTCGCTGAGCCTGGCGAGCTTGCGCAGGTATGCTGCGCGTTCCAGAAGAACTGGCGCAGCGAGATGGTCGAGAATATCGGCTCGCTTGCGCTTGCCCTTCTGCGGCATTGGGAGTTTTTCTGCGGGCAGAAGTTCCTTCAGAATCGACTTGGAAAAGTCATCCATAGTTTTCCATTTTAAGTGCCGCCCACGGCGTCTCTCGCCAGATCTCGAGCTCTTTGAAACACGGCAAGAAACATGGGGCGCGTCAACCGTCCAGTGTTTGTGTTCTGCAGGGAAGGGTGGAAGCTGGCGATTACCTGAACGCCATTTGGGAGTGTGTATTCTGCCCCGTGGCCAAAAGTGTATCCAACTCGGGAAGTGATGATACCTGTACGCTGCGCATGCGAAAACAGGCCATCGAAGGCGATCCGGCCAAGGCACACGACAACTCGCAGATTACGCAAAAGCCGCATCTCTTCATCTAGCCAGGGGGCGCAATTACGCTGCTCTTCGTTCGTTGGTTTGTTGTCCGGTGGAGCGCAACGCACCACGGCACTGATCCAGAGATCGGTGAGTCGCATGCCATCGTCCCGCGATGTTGCGTGGGGCTGCGAAGCAAATCCTGCTTCGTGCAGCACAGGGAAAAGAAAATCACCGGAGCCATCTCCAGTAAAAGGCCGGCCCGTACGATTGGATCCGTGAGCGCCGGGAGCGAGCCCCAACGCGAGGACGCGCGCTGCAGGGTCGCCAAACGAAGGCACCGGACGGCCCCAGTACTCCCAGTCTGCGTACGCGCGGCGACGCACCCGCGCCACCTCAGTGCTATGGGCCCGCAGACGATCGCAGCGATTGCACGCAACGATCTTGGCGTTCAGGACTTCCAACGGCGGTCTCGCAGGCTGCATACTGTGATTTTAACGGGACCGAATTCTGCAGATGAACTTCGTCTGCGGTGCAACAATGCATGAGTGAATCGGCCCTCTGCATCAACGCATCTGCATTGAAAGGAGAGCATCTTGTCAGGATTGATTGAGGCACTCTTTGTGGGCGGTCCAAATCTTCTTCACGATGAGAGGGGCGAATGGACCTCTTCGATTGCCCGCAATCGTGTGCATGCGCCCATTCATCTTTCCAAGGAGGGCCTGGAAGGGGATAAGGTGGCGCAGCCGTATCATGGCGGACCAGACGCAGCCTGTTGCGTGCATCTCGATTCTCACTACGTCTTTTGGCGCGAGCGACATGGAATTTCGCTTGAGCGCGGCTACCTGGGTGAGAATCTGCTCTTGACCGGCATTGAAGAATCGCAGGTGTGTGCCGGTGACATCGTGCGCATCGGCTCGGCGCTCGTGCAGGTGTCGGGGCCGCGCATTCCATGCGAAAACCAGGCGCGCCGGGCGGGACGCAAGGATTGGGTGAAGCTGACGGTTCGTGAAAATCGCACAGGCTTTTATCTGCGGGTGCTTGAGGTTGGCGTCGTGAAGCCTGGCGATGCCTGGCTGTGCCAGGAACGTCTGAACAACGATGGCTCAATCCCTGCACTCAATCGTTGCTTTTACCTGAACTTCGATCCAACTCTTGCCGCGAAATTTGCCGAAATGCCGGGCCTCGCTGATTGGTGGAAAGGGCAGTTTCGCGAGAAGTCAACGCGGGCCGCTAAACATTGGAGTGAAGAGATTCTTCTTTGAACCGTTCACATTGAAGTTGCGCTGGAATACCTGGAAGGGCATTGCCACCCTGCCAGACCCAAATTCTGCACAAGGAGATAACCAAGGTGAAATCTGCAAAGCTGTTATTGCTTGCCGGCGATTTTGTTGAGGACTACGAAATCATGGTTCCCTTTCAGGCTCTCCAGATGGTGGGCCATACGGTCCATGCTGTTTGCCCAGGGAAGAAGGCGGGCGAGCAAGTCCGCACTGCGATCCACGACTTCGAAGGGGATCAGACCTACTCAGAAAAGCGTGGTCATAACTTCACATTGAACGCGACCTTCGACGACGTGAAGGCGCAAGCGTATGACGCGCTCATTGTCCCTGGCGGCCGTGCTCCGGAGTATCTGCGGTTAAATACGCAGGTGCTCGACATCATCCGGCACTTCGACAAGGCGGGCAAGCCCATCGCCGCGCTGTGCCACGGCGCCCAGCTGCTGGCTGCGGCAGGCGTTCTCAAGGGCAGGAAGCTGAATGCTTATCCGGCATGTGCTCCTGAGGTCGAGTTGGCTGGAGGCACCTTCGTAAAGGTGGACTTCAGCGATGCGGTCGTCGACGGGAACCTGGTAACGGGGCCGGCGTGGACAGCGCATCCGGCGTGGCTGGCGAAATTTCTTGCTGTGCTTGAAGCGCATATGAACAACAAGGCCGCTTGATCGCACTTGCCTTGAGTCGCAGCGCGCCAGAGTAAGCCCGGAGGGCAAGAATGACTCAGCACTGGGTAGCGATTTCGCGGGCCGCTCGCACAGTGCGCAAGTGCTGCCCTGTGGCTGCGGTGAGCGTCTGCTGAATCTCAGCAATGATCGAGAGTGCAATCGTAGCGGGTGCATCGGCTCCGAGATCGAGGCCTGTGGGCGCATGCATTTCCGCAAGCCAACGTTCGATTCGGTCGGTCGATTCCGGCAATCCCAAGAGGCGTGCCGCTTCGATAAGCAGCTCGCGCGTGCGACGCTGGGGGCCCAGTGCTCCGAGATAGGCAGGCAGCGTATCCGCTCTCAGCAGGGAAGCAAGAACGCGCGCATCCTGGTCAAAGCTGTGCGTCATCAGCACTACCGCATCGCTGGGCCGTAAGCTGAAATGACTCCCAGCATCTCCCGGTAAGTCGAAAACGGGGAGGACGTGCACCTCGTCTGCTGTCGGAAAACGATCCCGCGTTGCGAGATGAGACCTGCCATCCGCGACGGCGACGAACCAACCAAGCCCTTCGGCAAAATGCACCACTGGTTTTGCGTCGTCTCCCGCACCGAAAACCCATAGGCCAGAACGGGCGGGGCAATAGTCAGCGAGCACCCGCGTGGGGCGGCCGTCGATCGAAAGGGTCTGCTCGAACGACGTTTGACCCTCGAAAGAGGCCTGCGCAATCCGCCGTAAATCGACATCGAGCGCATCGGCAGATTCTGAACTAGTCGCCAGCTCCGTTGTCCCAGCGATCGAACGCTCGCCGATCTGCGGTCCATCAAGGATAGTTGCAACGGCCAGCGGCGTCCGTTGTTTGTAGGCATATTCGAGTCGCTGAAAAAGGGGCCCAGCTGTTTCTCTGCGTTCAAGCAAAAGAAAAACGACGCCACCGCAGCCCGAGCCATATGGCCGCTCGTCTTCATCGTCCCGCGTGGAATAGCGCTCCACTACCGGACCCGACGTCGTGAGCCACCACGCACGCCGTGCCACTTCAGCTTCGAGGCATCCGCCACTCACGGTTCCGGCGCGTCGGCCATCTTGCGCCAGAAGCATCCTTGCTCCTGGCTTTCGATAACTGGAGCCTTCCACCGCAACGACCGTGGCCAGCACGTAATCCGTGCCCGCAATTTCGAGTGCGCGCCAAAGCGTCAGTATGGGGCCGAGGTCGTTCATAGCTCCTTAGACGGAATCGATCTTCGATTGCAGCAGGTCTTCGATGCGGACCGGCAGTTTTCGCACGCGAACACCAGTCGCATGATAAACCGCGGAGGTGATGGCCGCAGCAACGCCGGCCAGCCCGATTTCCCCCACGCCGCGCGCTCCAAACTCGCCCATGGCGGGATCAGGATAGTCGAGAAAAGTAACGTCAATTGACGGCAAGTCTGCGCAAGTCGCCATTAGGTAATCGGCCATGCTTCCATTGATCGGCTGACCGCTGCGCCGATCGTAGATCGTTTCTTCAAGCAGGCCCATGCCGACACCCATCACCACCGCGCCTGCAATTTGATTGGCTGCTGCACGCGGATTGATGATGCGACCCCCATCGATCACGGTGACCACACGACTCACGCGTAGCCGCGCAATCTCCGGTTCCCACTCCACCTCAACAAATTGCGCGCCGTAGGAGTGAAGAGAAACATTCTTTGCTTTCGGATCTTCCCACGAGGGCTGGGTCTTGCCTTCGGCGCTGATGCCGTTCAATCGGGCCATCTTTAGTAGATCGGCGAAGTCCACACCCGTCGCTGGGTCCTGGTCTTTGGCGTGAAGCCGGCCCTTGCTGAAAGATACATTCTCGGCTTTGGCGTTCTGGAGAGGCGAGCCATCGGTCGCGGCTGCAAGCTTTTGCAGTTTCTGGATCGCGCCCTTTGCGCCGTCGGCAATGGCATTCAAAACCGATCCTGTGACCATGGATCCGCCCGACATCGGGCCATCCGGCAACGCGCTGTCGCCGAGAATGACGTCAATGCGGTCCAGTGGGATCCCGGTCTTCTCGCTCAGAACCTGCGCGAACACCGTGTACGTGCCGGTGCCGATATCCTGCGTGCCACAGCGAACGCAGAGCCGGCCATTGGCGCAAAACTCAACTGAGGCGGTGCAGGGCAGTCGCATCGCAACCCAGCTTGCGCCTGCAAGACCCCAACCGAGTACCTTGCCGCCCTGCCGCATTGAACCAATGGCTGCGGTTCGCTTTTCCCAGCCAAATTTCTTCGCGCCTACTTCGAAGCACTCCTTGAAGTGGCGCGACGAAAACGGAATGTCCTTATTCGATTCATCCTTCTCCGCATCGTTGATGAGCCGCAGCTGCATCGGGTCGAGCTGCAACGCCTCAGCCAGCTCGTTCATTCCAGCCTCAAGTGCGTAGAGCCCCGGCACCGCCCCGGGCCCACGCATCCACATCGGTGCTCCAACATGGCGCCGAACCAGACCGCTTGTCACTTCAAGATTGGCAACGCTGTACAGATAAGGCGTCGCCTCGCCGCAGCCTTCGTCAAAGTCATCCAGCTGCGAAGTGACATTGAGATAGTCATGGCGCAGCGCCAGCAGCTTTCCTTCCTTCGTAGCGCCCAGCTTGATGCGCTGCTCCGTGCGCGGGCGATAGCCGACCGCGGAGAACATCATGCGCCGGTTGACGCTCAGCTTCACAGGCCGCTTCAGTCTGCGCGCGGCCACCGCTGCCATCGCCGTGTGAGGCCACGGAAAAAGCTTGCCGCCAAACCCTGACCCGAGAAAACGAGTTACCACGCGCACATTCTCAACCGGAAGCCCGAGCACCTGCGCCATCACGACCCGATGATTCACAACCCCTTGCGAGGTCTCGTAGAGTGTGACTCGCTCGCCTTCCCAGACCGCTACCGACGCATGCAATTCGATTGGATTATGCGTCTCGATCGGCGTGATGTAAGTCTGATCGACCTTGACCGGCGCTGTAGCAAAGGCGGCATCCGGATCCCCGCGCTTCGACACCGACTTGCGCTCACCCTTGTAGTCGTCCAGTTCCGCCCGCAGATCTGCTTTTTGCGGTTCGTACTCGACTTTCACCGCTGCAGCCGCGGCCGTCGCTTGCTCCAGCGTTTCCGCGATCACGACAGCGACGTGCTGCCCCCAATGCCGCACAGTCTCGTCTTCAAAGGCGGAACGGACTTCACTGTTCGTCGCATTGTCGTCGCCCGGCGCCGTGCGATAAAGCGGACCGATATTGCCGTGATGCAGCACCAGAAGGACACCGGGCATTTGCTCGGCCGAACTCGTGTCGAGAGTACGAATGCGACCGCTGGCAAGGGCCGCTCCCACAGGAACTGCGTGCACCAATCGGTCAAAGTTAAAATCCGCTGCGTACGTGGCAGCGCCTGTGGTCTTTAGAGGCCCGTCGATACGGGGAGTTGCTCTGCCAATGATCGAATCGGAGGTCGTGCTCATGCGTGCCTTCCTTGCTCAGTGAGTGCCTTGCTCGTGTGTGTCTTGTATTAGACCTCGATCTTCGACTGGAGCAGGTCTTCAATGCGAATGGGCAATTCGCGCACACGAACGCCTGTAGCGTGATACACCGCCGAAGTGATCGCTGGAGCCACGCCGGCCATGCCGATCTCGCCGATCCCGCGTGCGCCGTACTCATTGACAATCAGATCGGGATAATCGAGAAACGTGACATCGAGATCGGGCAGGTCGGCGCAGGTCGGCACCAAGTAATCGGCAAAGTTGTTATTGATGGGTTGGCCGAATTGCTTGTCATAGACTGCCTCCTCAAATAGAGACATGCCGACACCCATGACAGCGGCGCCAAGAATCTGATTCTCCCCGGCCTTCTTGTTGATGATGCGGCCGCAATCAAAAATAGAAAAGATGCGGCTCACGCGCAAGCGCGCAATCTCCGGCTCCCATTCCACTTCGGCAAAATGCGCACCGTAGGAGTGCAGGGAATACTTCTGAGCTTTTGGGTCTTCGAACGACGGGAAGGTGTGCCCGGTCGCGGAAACGCCGCTCAGGTTCGCGAGACGCAGCACCTCTTCGAAGGGAAGACCCTGCGCAGTCAGGTCTGCGCCGGCGCGATAGGCCACACCCACAACCTCCGGCTGCTGCTGCTTTGAAACGACGCGCCCATCAGCCACGGTGAGCGAGTCGGGATGTGCACCATGAAACGGAGACTCCGGCAGCATGGTGGCGATGTTGATGACGCGGGTAACTGCCTGGTTCACCGCTCCCGTCGCCGCAGGCAGAATGGCGCTGGTCACCATCGAACCGCCCGAAGTCGGGCCGTCCGGCAGACTTGAGTCCCCCAGAAAAACATCGATGCGGTCGAGAGGAACGCCGGTCCGCGCATGCACCACTTGTGCGAATAGCGTGTAGGTGCCGGTTCCAATATCCTGGGTCGCGCAACGAACACAGACGCGACCGTTCTGGCACAGCTCCACCGTCGCGGCGCAGGGAATCCGGGCAGCAGCCCAAGATGCGCCCGCCACACCCCAGCCGATCACCTTGCCATCACGGCGCATCGAGCCCACTTCAGGCGTCCGCTTTTTCCAGCCCATCTTTTCAGCGCCGGTTTGGTAGCACTCCTTCAAATGACGCGAGGAGAAGGGAAGGTTCTTGCCCTCATCGCGCTCGGCGTCATTCTTCAGACGGAATTCCACGGGATCTATCTTCAACTTGATCGCCAGCTCGTCGATCGCCGATTCAAGTGCGAAGAGGCCAGGCACAGCGCCGGGGCCTCGCATTGGGGCGGGCGCGCCCACGTTGCGGCGCACCATGCCCGTAGTCACTTCGAGATTCGGGCAGCTGTATAAAAAAGGTGTCTGTTCGCCGCAATGCTCCACAAAGTCGTCGCGCTGCGACGTCTCGGAGTTGAAGTCGTGACGGATTGCGGTGAGCTTGCCGTCGTGGGTGGCGCCGAGGCGAATGCGCTGCTGCGTGCGTGGACGATGGCCAACATTGGAGAACATCATGCGCCGGTCGACGCTGAGCTTGACGGGACGGCCGATCTGGCGCGCTGCCGCGGCCGCGAGCGTCGCCTGTGGCCAGGGTGAGAGCTTACCGCCGAACCCCGATCCAACAAAGCGGGAGATGATGCGCACATTCTCCCGAGGCACGTCGAGCACCTCAGCCATTATGGTCCGAAAGCCAACTACACCTTGTGAGCTGTCATAAAGCGTGACGCCGTCGCCATCCCAAACCGCAACGGTGCCGTGCATCTCCATCGGGTTGTGGGTTTCCACTGGAGTTACATAGGTTTCATCCACAGTGACAGGCGCGCTCGCAAGAGCGCCATCGGGATCGCCGCGTTTCCAACTGCTTTCACGTTTGCCTGTGAAGCCTTCACTTAGATCGGGGCGCACATCCGGTGATTCGACGTTGTACTCGACGCGCACGGCTGCAGCGGCCGCCCGGGCCTGCTCTATAGTCTCGGCCACAGCGACGGCAATGTACTGACCCCAGTAGGTGATCTCGTTGTCGCTCATCGGAGCGCGCGACTCAGCCATGGCGCCATCCTGCTGTCGCGGGAAGGTGCGAAAGACATTCTTGAGATTGCCCTTGTGCAAAATCATCAGCACGCCGGGCATCTTCTCGGCAGCTGAAACATCTAGCGTACGGATGCTCCCTTTGCCAATCCTGCTTTGCACAGCAACGGCGTGCACCAGGTTCGGAAAGTCATGATCGACTGCATAACGTGCCGTCCCCGTCGTCTTGAGAGGACCATCGATGCGAGGCACCGACGCGCCAATGATGCTGGCAGCGTGGGGAAGAGCTTGCGTTGGCATTGCAATCTCCTTCGTTGGGCGATCTGCCCGGCCTTATCGATCTGTCCGGGCTTCAGCGGTCATTCCTGTTGAATTCAACGGGCGCGAGCAGCCCAGAGTGTCGATCACGCAATTTACGCTGTTGCGAGCTTCAATGTGCGGACGAGGCAGCGCTTGGCCAATTCGACTTTGAAAGCATTGTCGGTGCGCGGCTTTGCGGCGGCTAACGCAGCCTCAGCCGCTTTTCTGAACGTGGCGGTATCGACCGCTTTACCGGTAAGTGCCGCTTCAGCCTCATGCGAGCGCCACGGCTTTGTGCCGACTCCGCCCATTGCAACCCGGACATAACGGATGTGGCCGCCTTCGACCTTCGCAACCACCGCTGCCGATGCGAGAGCAAACTCGTAGCTGGCGCGGTCGCGCAGTTTCAAGTAAACCGACTTTGATCCCGCGAGGGGCTTGGGCAGGTCCACGTGGGTCACCAACTCGCCAGGCGCAAGCGCGTTCTCAATCTGTGGTGTGTCTCCGGGAAGCTTGTGAAACTCGGCAAAGGGAATCGTGCGCTTACCCTTCGACCCTTCCACATGAATCACGGCTTCAAGAGCTGCCATCGCGACACACATGTCAGACGGATGAGTTGCGATGCAATGTTCGCTGGTGCCAAGAATCGCATGAGTTCGATGGAAGCCATCAAGAGCCGCGCAGCCTGTGCCTGGCACGCGCTTGTTGCAGCCATAACCACCTGGTGTTCCAGCGCTCGGCTCGCGGAAGTAGGCACAACGCGTGCGCTGCAGCAGGTTGCCCCCCGTCGTGGCCATGTTGCGCAGCTGCGGCGAAGCGCCCGAGAGAAGCGCCTCGGAAAGCACCGCGTACTTCGTCTTCACATCGGCGTTCCATGCCAGGTCGGAGTTGCGCACCAGCGCACCAATGCGGAGCCCGCCATCGGGCAGCGGCTCGATCTTATCAAGTGGCAGCAGGTTGATATCGACCAGCGCAGGCGGCTGCTCGACGCTCAGTTTCATCAGATCGACAAGCGTCGTGCCGCCGGCAATAAACTTGCCGGCAGATGCACCGGCGATCGCCTTATCGACGCTGGAGGCCTTGGCATAGTGAAAGGTCTGCATGGATTCGCTCCTTCGTCAGGCTTGGGCCCGCACGCGTTTTACCGCGGCGACAATGTTGGTATAGGCGCCGCAGCGGCAGATGTTTCCCGCCATGGCGTGCTTGATGTCCTCTTCCGACGGCCCAATCGGTTCCTTCAGCAAGGCAACCGCACTCATGATCTGGCCGCTCGTGCAGTAACCGCACTGGTAGCCATCGTGCTCTACAAACGCCGCCTGCATGGCGTGCAGGTTGTCCGGCTGTCCAAGGCCTTCGATGGTGGTGATCTCGTCGCCTTCATGCATCACCGCAAACGAGAGGCAGCTATTCACACGTCGTCCGTTTATGTGGACTGTGCAGGCGCCGCACTGGCCGTGATCGCAGCCTTTCTTGGTGCCGGTCAGGTGGACCCGCTCGCGCAGCGTATCAAGCAGCGTGGCCCGCGTGTCCAGTCCGCGCATCACATGCTCCTTGCCGTTGATGCGAAGCGTTACTGTCGTTGTCCCCGCAGCATCCGCAGGCTCATCGACCACCGGCTCTAAGATCGGAGCGGCGGCGGCCAGCGGAGCCGCGCCTGCCAAGAGACTCGTTGCCCCAATGCCGGAAAGAAATGACCGCCGGCTGAACCCTTGGCTGTTTTTCGCTGAGGGCGAGGGCACCGATTCGAGCTCCACTGGCTGCTGGTCCGGCGCAAGCTCGCGCTGTGCCAATTGTGATTGCAAATGTTTTCGATGCGGAGGAAGCGAATCTGCCACCGGAGACCTCCTCGGGCCAAAGCCCGCTTGCAGCCATCTCGCCCTGGGGAAGTGCGGGCAAGATGAAGTGAATCTGCACGCTTCGGATGCCCGAAGGGCGTCAAGCGTGAAATACGATCGAATCGGTAAGGGCCCCAATTCGATCGGTGCGGAGACTACACGTTCACTAGGGCCTTGGCGCCGGGTGCGTATCGGTCGCCTGCCGCAACATCCGAGGGGAAAACTTCCTGCAGGGTCTTCAGGACATCTGCGGAAAGCGATACATCGACGGCCGCGGCGTTTTCTTCAAGGTATTTGCGCCGTTTGGTTCCGGGGATCGGCACAATATCTTCGCCCTGGGCCAAAACCCATGCCAGGGCAAGCTGACTCGGGGTCAGGCTAGATTGAGCGGCAATCTGCTCAACCCGCGTGACCAGATCAAGATTACGCCTGAAATTCTCGCCTTGGAAGCGGGGACTGATGCGGCGATAATCGTCGGGCTCAAAATCGTCCGGGCTCTTGATTGCGCCGGTCAAAAATCCGCGGCCCAAGGGACTGTACGCCACAAACGCAATTCCCAGCCGCCTGCAGGTCGGCAAAATCTCGGGCTCAGGATCGCGCGTCCACAGCGAGTACTCGGTTTGCAGTGCGGTGATCGGATGCACCCGATGAGCCCGCTCAAGTGTTGCCGGCGCAGCCTCCGACAGACCGAGGTAACGGATCTTGCCCTCTTCCACCAATCGAGCCATGGCACCTACAGTGTCTTCAATGGGCGTATTGGTATCGACGCGGTGCTGGTAGTAAAGGTCGATCGTCTCAATCCCCAGTCGTCGCAAGCTGTTTTCGACCGCCTCCCGCACGTAGGCAGGGCTGCCATCCACTCCGCGGCGCGTCGGGTTCGCGGGGTCGCGCAAGATGCCGAACTTGGTAGCCACAAAGAAACGATTGCGCCGCCCCTTCAGAGCCTTGCCCACCAGCTCTTCGTTTGTATGCGGTCCATAGATGTCGGACGTGTCGAGGAAATCGATGCCCAGCTCAAGCGCGCGATCAATCGTGGCCAGCGATTCCTGGTCGTCGCGCCCGCCATAGAACTCGCTCATGCCCATGCAGCCCAGGCCGATGGCAGAAACCGTCGGCCCGTGCAAGCCCAACCTGCGGGTCTTCATTCCAGCTACCTCTTCTTTGGGTGACGTGCTAACCCACCGGCGTCAGAGCGTGATCCACTTCCTCAGACATCACAGGGCCTGCGACGCGGGTGCGCTGCTCAATCATCTTGTAGTTGGTGATCTTGTGCGTCAAAAGTGCATGCGCCTGCTGCAACTCTACGATCTGGGCCGCGATTCCTGCCTGGTGATCTTCAAGAATCTTGCGCCGCTGCAGCGAAGTGGCGTCGCCTTGTTCGCGCAGCTCGGCATAGCGCTGCATTTCGCGAATCGGCATGCTCGTGGCGCGCATGCAATGCAAAAAGTGCAACCATGCTTCGTCGGCCTCGGAGTAGCGCCGGTGACCGTTCCGCGCGCGGCCAACAGGCTGAATCAGCCCCACGCGCTCATAGTAGCGAAGCGTATGCGCGGTCATTCCGCAACGTTCCGCCATGCTTCGAATGGTGTAGCCCGAGTTCTGCATATCCTCAACGTACAACTTGAAGCGCGCTCGAAGTCAAGCACCTTGCCCGCGCTCGAAGAGTGGCAAAATGAAGGTCGTTTCCGCTGGATATGGACGCGTTATTTATTCATTTTCAATAATATAGTCGCGATTCTTTGGCGATCGCGGATCTTATAGCTTAACAATTCTTAACGAAGGTGATTCTTCTCGAGATCGAAGGATTTCGGTCATCATCGAGCCGGCTTCAACGCAAAGGGAGTGGGATATCCATCCCTTCTGTACCCTCGATTCCATCTCGTATGATCGAGAACGACGAGGCACGCTTGAGTACCGAAATCCCGAATTCGATCGAACTCTATAAGAAGATGCTTGCCGTGGCCCTTGATGAAGCGCGGCAGGGACGCGCTGAAGGCGGTATCCCCATCGGCGCAGCACTTTTTACCCGCGCAGGCGAGCTAGTCAGTCGCGGACACAATCGACGGGTACAGCAGAATGACCCCAGCGTCCACGGTGAGACTGACGCGTTTCGGCGCGCAGGCCGGCAGCGCAGCTATCGGGATGTGGTGATGGTTACAACCCTAGCACCGTGCTGGTATTGCAGCGGGTTGGTGCGCCAATTCCGCATCGGAACGCTGGTGGTCGGCGAAAGCCGTACCTTCGCGGGCGGCGTCGGCTGGCTTCGCGAAAACGGCGTCACCGTAATTGACCTTGACGACCGCGATTGCCGCGAGCTGCTCGAGGGCTACATTGCCGAGTGTCCCGAAGTTTGGAACGAGGACATCGGCGAAGACTGAGTTTGTTCGGTAGGTTTCGACCCTGGGAGGGACAATGGATCGGCGTCAATTTCTGGCAACTTCAGTTGCGGCTTCGGCTCTGACCATGGCAGATGGCGCAGCGGCACAAGCAGAACGCACGCGTGAGTTCTACCAGATGCGTCGCTACACTTTGCAGACTGGGCCGCAGCAAAAGCTGACGGAGAATTATTTGGCCGGCGCGCTCATCCCTGCGGTTACGCGGTTAGGAATGGGACCCGTCGGGGCCTTCAAAGTCGACATCGGACCGGAAACCCCGACGTACGATGTGTTGATTCCGGCCAACGACGTTGCCGCGCTCGCGCAAGTCGATCTCCACCTCGGCCAGGATGAAACCTTCTTGAAGGCCGCCGAGCCGTTTTGGAGCGCGCCTGCGAATGCCCCCGCCTTTCAGCGCGTGGAGTATTCATTGCTCTCAGCATTCGAGGGTTGGCCGAAACTGACCCCGCCGCAGGCCTCGTCCACAAAGGCCAAGCGAGTCTTTCAGCTGCGGACCTATGAGAGCCCCAGCTACAAAGCCCACGTCGAGAAGGTGCGGATGTTCCACTCCGGGGAGTTCGACATCTTTGGAAAGGCTGGGTTTCACATGGTCTTTTTTGGAGACACGCTTGCCGGTGCGCGTATGCCGAATCTGACCTACATGCTCAGCTTTGCCGACAGCGCTGAACTCGACGCGAAGTGGGATATCTTCCGCAACGATCCTGAGTGGAAGAAGCTCGCCGCAGACCCGCGCTTCGCCTACGAGCCCATCGTCTCCAACATCACCAACCTAATCCTCAGCCCACTCGACTGCTCGCAGATCTAGCGTCACTTCGCCATGGAGGCGCCGTGCCTACTGCGCAAAGCGCAATGAGTACGCGGTCGTGGGATCAATTGGCCCATGCAGAATTCTCAGCGCCTTCAACTGGTCGAAGCCCGCTTGCCATCGCGCCGCCGTCATCCGGCCGGTCTGCGGCGCGCCTGCATCGCTGCCTGAGATAAACCCGCCTTCGCGCAGTGCCTGCGCCGTGTAAGCCTCCTGCGCCGGATTCAGCGCCGGATTTAACTTCAGTAGATACGCATTTGTCGGCCCCGGATTTTTCAGATATTCCTGCCATCCACGAATACTGGCGCGCACGAACTTAGCCACAATGTCGGGATGCTGTGCGACATAATCGCGCGTGGTGAACTGGACCCGATACGGATCGTACCCCGATGAGCTGATAAGAAATGTGCGCACCTCCGCTCCAGCCTGCTTCGCGAAGAAGGGCTCACTTGTGACAAAGATCTGCTGCACGTAATCCGGATTCGACAAAAAGCTCGCAATCGAAAGGGTTGATGGGATTTCGCGGATAGAGTGCAACCCGTAGCGCGAAATCACATATTTCAGCCACGTCGCGCCCGGCCGTGCTGCTATGGTGTGTCCTTCGAGATCCTTGAAGTTGTGCACCGGCGAATTCATGTGCACCATTACTGCCTGTGGGTCGTGCTGCATCGTCGCGGCGACTGCAATCAATGGCAGGCCGTTGGAATCCCACTCCAGAATCTGATCGCTTGACCCAAGTCCAAAATCAGCCTTGCCCGTCGATATCAACTGGGCGACGCTGCCGTATTGGGGCAACGGCAACAGGGTAACATCCAGTCCTTCAGCTTTGTAGTACCCGTTCAGCGCCGCAGTAAAGAAGCCGCCGTGCTCCGGCTGCGGATACCAGTCCAGCTGGAGACGTACCGGCGTCAGCCCGTTGGCCGTGGATGCCTCGCGCGAACGGCAACCTGCAAAAACCGAAGCAAGAGCGAGAACAGCAATCCATGCAGTCAAGGGAAGAAACAGTCTGATTCTCACGGACATGACCTCGAGGAATTGAAATAAAACGAATCAAAGACTTTCAGATCGCTTTGCCGCGCGTTGCGCACCAAGCTGCGCCGCGAGTTGCAGAAGCCGTTCGTCCGCGCCGCGAGCCGTCGCCAGTTGCGCTCCCCCAGCCGCGCACGGAACAGTCACCACCGGTACGCCAGCCAGGCTGAACGGCGTGGTGTAACGCAGAAGTCGCGGACGCGTCAGACTATGGTCGGCGCCGGCAGGCAAATTCGCCACAGGCGTGGCCGGCATCAGAAGCAATTCATGTGCGGCGAAAAGATCGTCCATCCGCGCGTTGAACGCAGCGTGCCTCGCGCGCAATGCGGCCACTTCAGCGTCAGTAATGCGTGCGCCCCACTCTAGCCGCTCGCGAATCGCGGGCTGAAATTCATCGAAGTGGCCAGCATGAATCCGCGCCGCTTCCCACGCCTGGATTGGCGCAAAGATCTCGAATGCATCTGCCCACCATTGCGGATTAAAAGTGGCCTTGCGCAGCCCGAGCGCTTCCAGTTCGCGCGCTGCACTGTGCAAGGAGTCGACAATTTTTGGCTCGCAATCGTGCAGAAAGCCCTCATCGATCATGCCAAAACGCGCAAACTGATGCGCCGGCGCGATCTCGCTCTGGGCGTTGCTTTGAGGCACAAAAATGAACGAAAGCAGGGGTGCATCTTCAAGGTCGCGAAAGAGCCAGCCCATCGTATCGAACGACTGCGCCAAATGTCCGGCTCCGCGCCAGTCTCCACGTCCCCATGATGCGCGATAGCCCACCAGCCCGCAGAGTGCTGCCGGCGCCCGCACCGATCCGCCAGTGTCTGTTCCTATGGCGGCAACAGCCGAACCCTCGAGCACGCTCGCCGCCGCGCCGGAAGACGATCCGCCCGTCAATGCCGCGGGATTACCGGGTTGAACACAATCGCCAAACTCTGGATTCTCGCCCGTGATGCCATAAGCCAAGGGATGGAGGTGCGTTTTACCGGTGATTACTGCGCCTGCTTTGCGCAACTGCTCTACCAGCCGGGAATCCTCTGTGGCGTTGCCATTTAGATCGCGATAGAACTTGACCCCGCACGTGGTGGAACTTCCGGCCAGGTCGAAGCAATCCTTCACCGAAATCGGCAATCCCCAGAGCGCACTGCGCCCGTCGCCGAAGGGACCCCCCTCGGCCCGCGGCATGGCCTCGACGCGCTCCGCTTCGGCCTTTGTCCATTCCGGGTCGAGCCAGAGATATGTATTGTGGCTTGCATTTTGATTGGCGTGCACGACAGCTTCCTCGGCCAATTGCGTTGGCTGCTTTTGACCCTCTGCCAGGGCCTTGCGCAGGCTGCGAATCGTCCACCAATCTGAAGGCATAGAGAGATTGTAGGTCGCCGGATGCGCGCTTGTCCGGCAACTTGACCGCTCCGCATAAAGACGGCATAAGAGTCACCCATTTTCCGTCTTTCCCGTCGATCCAGCGTGCTAAGTTCGGATATGGGCGATGTTGCGATGGCCGCGCGCCACCCAAGCAAGCGGACCTCAAGAACGACGGTGCAGGACGTCGAACACATGCAGGCGCTTATCGCGCGCACGGCCCGTTCTCTGTCAACCGAGCAACCGCGGCCATTTGGTGCATCCATCGTTCACACTAAATCCGGCGAGCTGCTGTTGCGCGCCCTCAACAATGCGATGGCGGCATTCGATCCCACCGCTCACGCTGAAACCCGCGCTATTCGGCTGGCGACCAAGCGGCTCAAGAATGTCTCTCTTGCCGGGTACACGCTTTACTCGACCTGCGAGCCTTGCCCGATGTGCATGAGCGCCGCGTTGTGGGCCGGTCTCGATCGGCTTGTGTACGGCGCCACGATCGAAGACGCGAACCGGCACTTCAATCAGATTCAAATCCCCGCAGTCGAAGTGGCTGCGCGCAGTGACATGCGCTGCGTGGTCGATGGGCCCTTTTTACGCGATGAGTGCTATGCTCTTTTCACCCACCCCAACATGCTGCGCGCGATTCGTCGCTGGTCCAGCCGCAAACGATAACGACTCGGCGCATGTTCGGGTCTTTTGAGGTGTCTTCCCATGCATGACCGGCTTGCAGAAGGATTGTCGGCATTAGTCGCCGACCCTGCGCGGGTATTGACTGTGCCCGCCGTGTTGGAGCGCCTGTCGCATGATTTTTATTGGTACTCGCCGGTCCTACGACCAAAACTCGCCGGTAAAAACGGAGACATCGCCGTGCAGCCGGTGAGCGTGGATGAAGTACTTTCTATTCTTCGCTTCGCCGGTCGCAATGAAATTCCCGTCACCGTGCGCGGGGCGGGAACCGGCAACTACGGGCAGTGCGTGCCTCTCCAAGGCGGCATCGTGCTCGATCTTTCGCTGATGGACAAGCTTGAAGCGATCACGCCGGACGGCGTTGCCGTATGCGAGCCCGGACTGCGCCTCGGCGCGCTTGAAACTGAAGCGCGCAAGCAGGGCTGGGAACTTCGTATGTACCCGTCGACATTGGTTAAAGCCTCTGTCGGCGGATTTCTGGCAGGCGGCTCAGGAGGCATTGGCTCGGTTGCGCATGGCGGTCTGCGCGACTTCGACACGGTGCGCGCTTTTGAGGTAGTGACCATGGAGGAAGAGCCGCGCGTGGTGAAGCACGAGGGCGCCGCGGTCCACGAGATTCTGCATGCATGGGGAACAAATGGAGTGCTGACGCGCATCTGGTTTGCTCTGACTCCGGCTGTTGCCTGGGTGCAATGCCTGGTCGCCTTCGGGACCTACGGCGATGCCTTCACATTTACCGAGGCCATCGCAAATGGCTCTCAATGGAAGAAGCGCCTCGCCACGGTGTTCGAGTGGCCGATCCCGTCGTTTTTCACGCCGATTAAGACCCTCATACGCGAAGGCAAGGCGGTGGCGCTGCTGATGATTGATGCTGCGCAGGCCGACGCGCTCGCTGCGGCGGCTAATGCCGCAGGCGGCGAGGTTACATTCGCCGGCGCATTTGAGGGCCCGCGCACCCAACCGCTGCTCAGCGATTACACCTGGAACCACACCACGCTGTGGGCCATGAAGGCCGATACTGCTTACACGTATTTACAGTGCGGCTTTTCGCCGACCGGCTGTCGCGAGCAATTCCGCCAACTACGCGAACGCTATGGCGACGAGATTCTATTTCACATTGAATTCATGAAAAATGGGGAGGGCGTCGTGATTCCGGGCGCTATTCCTGTCGTTCGTTTCACAACGGAGGAGCGGCTGAATGACATGATCGCGTTCTGCCGTTCCATTGGCGTGTTTGTGGCCAACCCGCACGTGAACTATCTGGAAGACGGCGGACGTTTCCGCCCCGATAATATACAGCTCATGGCAAAGCAAAAATACGATCCCCGCGGTCTCCTCAATCCCGGCAAGATGATTAGCTTTCAAAAGCAGGCGGTTGCGCCGTGAAGACCTGGATTCCCGACGAACGCAACTTCGCGTATCTCACGTGGAAGCAGGTAGATGCTCTGCCCCGCGAGAGCACGCTGCTGGTACTGCCCACAGCTGCGATCGAGCAGCACGGCCATCATCTGCCTCTCGCGACAGATACATTGATCAATAACCTCGTGCTCGGCAAAGCGCTTGCACTCGTTCCCTCGGAGTTTTCGATCTATGCGCTTCCGCCTGTCTGCTACGGCAAGAGCAACGAGCATCTTGGATTTCCCGGCACTCTTTCTGTGAGCGCCTCGACATTCCTCGCCGTGGTGCGCGATCTGGGTGCGAGCCTCGCTGTCGGCGGATTCAAGAAGGTCGTTCTCTACAACACGCATGGCGGGAATACCTCGCTCGTCGACGTGCTGGCGCGCGATCTCCGCGCGGAGTTCGGGCTGCGCACGTTCTCGCTTTTTGGCTCGCCAGGAGCCGCATTCGAAGGCGTAAGTCAGCAGGAACGCACTTACGGCTTTCATGCAGGCGAAATCGAAACTGCATACCTACTGCACGCAACGCCAGAATTGGTCAATGTGAAGGAATACACTACCAACTACATCGCGCGCGTCGATGCCCCGGAACTTCTCAAGCCAGAAGGTTCGTCGGCGAACTTTGCCTGGCTTACGCGCGATATTGCGCCAAGCGGCGTTCTCGGCGATCCCTCAGCGGCGACGGCAGAGAACGGCGAACGGTGGGCCAATGAGGCCGCATCGCGTGTCGCAGAAATTCTCGTGGCGATGTACAACTTCGAGCCGAAACGCGGGGCCTGATCATGTCCCTTATCGATTGCGGCAATGGAGTACGCCTGGAGCGCGGAGTTCAGTGCAAGCTGAGCGACGGCGTCAGTCTCGTCTCCGATCATTACTATCCTGGGGGCGATGGCCCTTGGCCCACGCTGCTCATGCGTCAGCCGTACGGCCGCGACATTGCGTCTACCGTCGTCTATGCGCATCCCGTCTGGTTTGCACGTTTCGGTTTTCACGTGGTGATTCAAGACGTGCGCGGGCGTGGCGGATCCGAGGGCGAGTTTTATCCGTTTCGCCACGAGGGCCAAGACGGAGCCGAAACCATTGCCTGGCTGCGCAACCATTCCGCCTCCAACGGCCGCATCGGTATGTATGGGTTTTCGTACCAGGGAGCAACTCAGTTGCTTGCCGCCGTCGAGCAGCCGGAGGGATTGCAGTGTATCGCGCCGCATATGACCGCCACCGACCTCTATCGCGGCTGGTTCTATCATCAGGGTGCGCTGCGGTTGAGCTCGTCACTCGGCTGGGGTATCCAGATGCTGCGCGAAGATGCGCGCCGCAGAAACTTGCGTGAGGCGAGTGCGAAGCTTGAATGCGCCTGGTCCGACATTCGAGCGCAAGTCATGCATTCTCCTTACGCCGAGAATCCAGCCATCGGCGATCCCGCATTGCCTGGCTATGTGCGGGATTGGTTTGAGCACCGAGACCCTGGCGAATATTGGACCGAGCAGGATATCAGCACACGCATCGATCGCATTCAGGTTCCGGCTCTCCACATTGCGGGCTGGTATGACACCTATCTTGAGGGCTCCATCGCCGGTTATCTTGCGATGCGCAAAGGTGCGGGCACGGAGTTTGCGCGCGAGCATCAGTACCTGTTCGTGGGCCCCTGGGTGCACATCCCGTGGGGTGATCGTCTGGGCGATGCAAACCTGGGTGAAGAAGCGAACCTCAATACAGACGATATCCTTCTGCGGTGGTTTAACCACTGGCTCAAGGACACCTCTGAGTTTTCGATCGATGCGCGAGTCCGCTATTTCCGTCTTGGACTCAACAACTGGCGCGGGGCGCACGATTGGAACGAAGAGTCCGCCACTCTCTATCTCCACAGTGGAGGCAGTGCTAACGCACGCGAGGGCGATGGCCATTTGACCGCAGCGATTCCGCAGAGCGAAGAACCGCGGGATGTCTTTGTCTATGATCCGGAAGTGCCCGTTGTGGCGCCCGGCGGCGCGCAGGCTCTCAGCGGGCCTTTCGATCAAGCCGCTCTTGAGATGGGGAACAATCTTCTCGTCTATACATCCGAGCCGGTTCTTCAACCCACTGAGGTCTTTGGCCAGCCGCGCGTGAAGCTCTATGCGGTTACATCCGCGGCGCATGCCGACTTTGTCGCGAAGCTCGTGCGCGTCACCGCGTCCGGTCGCGCAGAGTTTCTTTGCATCGGCATTGCACGCAGCAGCTGGTTGTTTCGCGAATCGAACTACGCTGCCGATGAGATTCATGCATGGGAATTCACGTTGGAGCCGATCGCATTCGTGTTGTTGCCGGGCGAGCGTCTTCGCCTCGAGATTGCCAGCTCCGCATTTCCTCTGTACGATCGGAATCCCTCTACCGATGTTGCCCCGCAGCTCGCCGACCAATGGAACTGGGCGCGCTCGACGCAGCAGGTTCTGCATACGTCCGATCACCCTTCCGAGCTTTCTCTGCCCATCAAAGGAGCGTCGGGATGGTGACCCACGAGTCTGGCCCGCTTCCCGAGATCGCTATGCAGGGCGTCACTAAGCAGTTCAAGAAAGCGGCCGTGGCCCTGCAGGATATTTCGCTTAACGTGCAGCGCGGTGAGTTTGTGACTTTCCTCGGACCTTCCGGATGCGGCAAGTCGACTCTGCTCAAACTCGTGTCAGGGCTTAGCACGGTGAGCAGCGGCTCGATCCAGGTGAATGGCATGACGCCTGCCAACGCGCGCGAGATGATGAGCTTCATCTTTCAGGATGCGACACTGTTGCCCTGGCGCACGGTCGAACGCAATGTGGGTCTGGGGCTGGAGCTTGAATACGCGGCACGCAATCTTCGCAAGGAACGCGTGTCTCAAATGCTTGAACTTGTCGGGCTCGCCCAGGTGGCGCACCGCTACCCGCGGCAGCTTTCAGGCGGCATGAAGATGCGTGTTTCCATTGCTCGTGCGCTGGTAAGCCGCCCGCGCATTCTTCTATTGGATGAGCCGTTTGCCGCGCTGGACGAAATGACGCGCGATCGCCTCAACGAGGAATTGCTGCGCCTTTTCGCAGAACAGAAATGGACCGTGCTCTTTGTGACCCATTCGGTGGCAGAAGCCGTGTTCCTCTCCTCGCGCATCGTTATCCTCGCGCCGCACCCCGGCCGCGTAGCCCATCAAGTTGAGGTGAAGCTGCCCTGGCCGCGCACCGCAGAGACGCGCGAGACGGTGGAGTTCGAAGAGATGGTCCTGCGCACGTCGCGCCTGCTGCGAGGAGTTACGGCGGCATGAAGCGAAATGCCCTGCTCGCCCTGAATGCAGTGCTTGTGTTCCTGTGCCTGCTCGGGCTGTGGCAGGTACTTGTGTGGGTCAATCATTTTCCGCCCTATATCCTGCCGGGACCCAAACTCGTTGCTGAAGCACTGCACAGCCGTTATCCCTCTCTGCTCAATTCGCTTTGGATCACGACGGAAGAAGCAGCGGGCGGTCTTGCCGGCAGCATTATCGTCGGCATTGCAACGGCGATGATATTCGCGCAGTGGCGGTGGCTGCGCCAAACGCTTTATCCCTACACGATCCTGCTGCAGACAGTGCCCATTGTTGCGATTGCGCCGCTCATAATCAACTGGGTCGGTGCAGGCATCTTCTCGGTCACTATCGTTACGTTTATCATTTGCCTCGCCCCGATCATCGCCAACACTACGCAGGGACTCATCAGTGTAGATGAGAATCTGATTCATCTCTTCATGATGCATAAAGCAACGCCTGCGCAGGTTCTTTTCAAGCTGCGCCTGCCGCATGCCACGCCGAATCTATTTACGGGGATTCGCATCTCTGCCGGCATCAGCGTGATCGGCGGCATCACGGGAGAACTATTCGCCGGATCAACCCGGGTTGGCGAAGGCGGCCTTGGCTACGCGATTGTTTATGCCAGCAACCAGATGGAAACCAGCTACCTGTTTGCGTTGGTATTTGCAGCGACCGTACTCGGCTTCGGCTTCTTCTTTGTCGTTATGTTTTTTGAGTGGTTCTTCCTACATAACTGGCACGAATCGAGCCGGCCGCAGGCAACAGAATAGGAGAGGCACGAACAATGTTGCGCATGGAATCGGAAACGGGATGGTGGCTTATACGGCACCCCGATCACGCAGAACTGGCAGGCGCCTTCGCAGCTGCGTGGGGCAATGCGATGTTTCGCAAGCCGGAGCCGCGTGCTCGCGTGCTGTTCGGCATTGCTCGCCACGACGATGGCTGGGCCGTACGCGATGCACACCCTTCTATCACGAGACAGGGTAGGCCTTCTGCATTTTCAATCGAGCTGGTGGGGAAGTACTCCGCCTTCGAAGAAATCGACATCGAGGACTATCTAGCCGTGCGCGACCGCGCTGTGCGCATCATCGCCGATAAGGATCCATATGCCGGCTTGCTGATCGCGCTCCACACTTACAACCTGCTCACGGCACATGCTGACCGATCTACCATTGCGTCCGGGGGCCTCGCGCTGCTCGATGCGTTTCTCGAAGGGCAGCGTGCCTACCAGGAAGAGTTGCGCAGGGCAATTCACGCCGACGAGTCTCTTGCTCCGTTGGCGAGAGAAGACCAAACGATCACCGAGCACTTCCGCCTGCTGCAAGCGTGCGACAACCTTTCACTGCTGACCTGCGTGGCCTATGACGCGCCCGCGCACCTACTACACCCACTGCCGCTGAATGATGGGACGACCGCCGAAGTCCGCGTGCTTCCCATCGGTCCCCGCCACTTCCGGCTCGCGCCGTGGCCTTTCGCTGTGCCTGAGCTGCAGTTCGAGTTTCCTGCGCGGCATGTGGAAGGAAAGATATTCCCCCATTCAGAGCAGCTGAGCGCGGCATTTCTCGCCGCTGAAGAGCAGACGCTGACGGTCACGCTGACGCAGTAGGGCCCCGCTGTACGGTGCTTTTCGCCCGGTTCACAGAGCGCCGTAATTTTCTGCAAATCTGCGGTGGAAAACCACAAATAAAAGAGGGGGGGATCCCTCTCTCGACGCAAGCAGCCAGTCCGATCCCGCAGCATCTTCCATTCTGCGCGCCTGCTGCGGAATCTTCTGCAAATCCTGCGAAGAAATCGGCCAGTATGTGCGCCGGGTGCAACCACAAAAGAAGGCGGCTCCAATGGAATTCAATGGAGCCGCCCTTTGGATTTGAAGCTGGTTTGCTGTTGACGGTTAGAAGTCGAACTTCAGCGACATCTGGATCTGGCGCGGGCTGCCGATGGTGTGGGTGACGATTCCGAGGCCGCCCGGGCAGTTGTAGAAGCTGCTATTAGTCTGCGATCCATCGGCGGCGCAGCCTGTCGGCAGCGGCGTGGTGCCCGCCACAGGGAAGGCATCGTAGTACTGGTTCTGCGATACTTCGTTGCCGGGAACGTCGAAGCTCGTCGTGTTGGTCAGGTTGTAGACATCGAAGGTGTACTTCAGGTTGTACTTCTCTTTGATGCTGAAGACCTTCTGCAGCGAAGCGTCGGCACGCTTCTGGAATGCCTGGCGGAAGATATTGCGCTGGCCGGTGGCGAAGCCTGTTTCGAACGGATCGGAGGATGGGATCGCGCCACCCAGTCCGCCTGCCGGCAGAATCGGCAGTGTGAAGCAGGCTGGGTCGAGCGCTGTTTTTCCATTGGCTACAAACCACGCGCCCGATGACCCGGTCATTGCCTTCTTCGCCGTGCATCCAGCGGCCAGGGGAACGATGGGGTTGGTGATGCCGTCTGCCGTGGAGTAGTAAATGCTGCCCACCGCGCCGGAGAAGTCGATTACGCTGAAGGGCTGTCCGGATTGCAGAACCGTCAGACCCATCAACGACCATCCGTTCACAGCCAGGGCCGCAAGCGAGCTCTTGCGCGCGGTATCGGGAACGCGGAAGACATAGTTGAAGTTCAAGACATGGGTGCGGTCGAAGTCCGCCGAACCATATGCCTCGCGCAGATTGAGGGGGTTGTTGCCGTTGTAGAACAGCCCCAGGCCGCTCTGCTCGTCGAGTGTGTGCGAGTAAGTGTAGGAGAGTCCAACCTGCACGCCGTGACTCATGCGCTTATCCACATGCACCTGCAGCGCGTTGTATGCATCTACGCCGGCCGCAAGGTAGGAGATGGATTCAGCCGCGTATCCCATGTAGGGCACGCGCAGATCGACGTTGCCGCCCTCGTAGTTGGCGAGATACGGCGAGCCATCGTCCAGAACCGCGCCGCCGACGTTGTAGCCGTAGGTGTAGTTCTGCTGGAACGGACCGCCGCCCAGTGTCGGTTTGGTCGGAGAGGCGATGCTGGGCTGGTTGAACGGAACGGGAATGACCTGGTGACGTCCGAGGTTGCCGACGTAGCCAATTTCAACAGCGATGTCGTTGCGCGGCTGCCACTGGATATCGAGCGTGTAGTTCATCGTGTAGGGCAGCTTGTTGCCGCGGTTGTAGACGCCGAGGGAAATGGGCTGTCCGAAGTCGTTGACAATTGCATTGGCGTTGGGAAGGTAGTTGTTGAGATCCGATGCCTTCGGATTGTTAGGCGGCGGGAGCAAGGAAGTGCCGTAGGGGTTTTCAAGATTTCCTTCCGCATCCGATCCGCCGCAGGTTGGAATGTATCCCTCATAGAAAGTCTGTGAGCCGACGGGGCAGCTCGACGCGTTTACGAAAGGCAGTTGCTGGTTCACGCCGAAGGGTCCGCCGGTGACGGTGCCGATTGCGTAGCCAGGGGAGAAGTAGCTGAACAGCTCGCCGCGGTCGTAGTACATGCCGCCGCCGGCGCGGACAACCACCTTGTTGTGGAAGAAGCCCGGCTGCCACGCCGCGCCAATGCGGGGGGCGATGCCCCACTGCCGGCCAGTGAGCGTTGTCGGACTCACGCCCTTGGTGCCGTTTGCGTTATTGCCGGCGATGATCAACCCTGTGTTCGTGATCGTGTCGGAGCCGACATCGTAGCTGTAGGTTTTCTGATCGAAGTTGAACAGGCGGCCATATTTTTCAGTCAGGCCACCATCCCAGTCATAGCGCACGCCGGCGGTGAGAGAGAGCGACGGCACGATCTGCCACTTGTCCTGCAGATAGGTGCCGAGCTGGTTGGCGCGATAGTAGCGGTTAGCATCACCCTGCAGGAACGAGCTGACATAGAAGCCTGTCGCCGAGCTGCCCGGAGTGACGAGGCCCTGGATCATCTGGCTGAAGTCATCGGTAGCGATTGTGCCTTTGCCGGTGCGTTCGTCGATCGTGTTCAGTTGCGTGTAGCTATAGTTCGCGCCGAAGCTGAGCGTATGCTTGCCGAGCATCCAGATGGCATTGCCTGATGGCGACCAGCGGTTTTGGAATACGCCGGTGTTCGGGGCCTGCCCTTCGGCGTTGGGGCCGATGTTCAGGATCGCGGTGCTTTCGCCAGCCGGCTGGTTATCGCCAAGTACGTTGTAGACCGAGACGCCGGGGAAATATTTAGAGCCGAACATGTTGATTGAACCGGTGCCCGCCGCGCCGCCGGGGATCGAGTCAGGTCCGAATGGCTGCTCGTTAGTGCCCCAGATTTTCTCGCGGATAAAGCCGAAGGTTTCTGTCGTGCTCAGATTCGACTTCACAATGTAGCTGTTGTTGATCGACATTACCTGCGCACCCGCATCCAGGTGCTCAGAGAAACCCGGAATGCTGGAGTAGGAGAACGGGGCAATCGCAGGATCGTGCTGGTAGAAGTACTTCAACGCCAGCGTGTCTTTTGAGGTCGCGTTGTAGTCGAGGTCGGCGACGATCATGTCCGCGGTGAACCGCCCGGTGCCGGGCAGGAAAGCGTTGTCGATATGCGCGGGCGAAGGCGCCGCGCCCCCCAACGCGTCATTCGGGATCAGCCACTTGCCGGGCTCTCCCGGAAGCGAGGGCGAGTTGAACAACGCCAGCGCAGTGTGGTCGATGTTGGCCGCGGTGAGCGACGTGCCGAATGAGTTGTTGGTTACGGTGGCCAGCGCGTCGGCCGAGCGATCATCCGACAAGCCCACCGGCACGTCGAGAACCGAATCGCCAATTTCCTGATCGGAAACGTGGATGTGCTGATACGACAGGAATCCGAAGAGCTTGTCTTTGATGATAGGGCCGCCCATCGTGCCGCCCAATGTGTACCGGTGCAGCTGCGGAACCTTGTTGTACGCCGGAATGTCCTGATCCTGATTGAAGAAGAACGGCGCAGCATTGAGCCAGCTGGTGCCGCGATGGTAGTAGGCTGATCCGTGCAGCGTGTTCGTACCTGATGCCGTGCTCATGTCGATGTGCGCACCGGAAGTGGAACCCTGCGTCGCGTCGTACATGGAGGCATTCACGCGGACCTCCGACAGCGTCTCGGGAGCCGGAGTAGGAATTGCGTTGCCAATGGACAGATAGATCGATGCGAGGGTCTGGATAACGCCGCCCGCGCCGGTGCTGGAAGAAACTCCGGTGCTGTTGATGACGCGCGCTGACGGAACCTGGCTTGTGCTTTTTCCGTTGAACAGGTTGCTTGCGTCCACGCCATTCAAGAGGAAACTGTTCGATGTGTCGCGCTGTCCGTTGGACCAGATGGGCGCATTGCCGAGACCCGAAGCCGCCCCGGTGCCGCCGGAGAGTTCGGCGTTGACGCCGGCCGACTGTACTGCCAAGCCCGTGAAGCTGCCGGTCGCCAGCGGAACCGCGTCGATCTGCGAACGGTCCATAACGTAGCCGTTTGTGGTGTCCACGGCGTTCATCAGGGGCGTCGCATCCACTTCGATGGTTTGCCCGGTCGAAGCCACCTTCAGCTGCGCATTGAGCGTGGCTGTGCGATTTCCTTGCACCGTAATGTGAGGAGTCTTCTGCGTCTCAAAGCCGGTGGCCGCATAGGTCAAGGTATAAACGCCAATCGGCAGATTGACGAACGAGTAAGTGCCCGCCCCGTTGGTCACCATCGTGCGGGTCAATGACGTCTGTTCGTCCAGCACCGTCACCGTTGCATTGGGAATGACGCTGCCCGATGGATCGGTGACCACGCCCGTGATGCCGCCAAGCGTCTGCTGTGCCACTGCAATGGAACCGCACAGCGCAGCGACTGCCACAAATGTCAGCAGCCGGGGAAGCAGGGAAGAAATCGATCTCATGGAATACCTCAAGAGGACGGCCTCGAAAATAAAGATTCCCCGCGGGTTTTTTAAGTGCAAAAAACCTCAACAGGGGGATTGCTCTGAAAATCTGGGTCCCGAAAAAAAGGGGAAATGTGAAGCTGACCTCATCGAACGAGGCGCTTCATTTCAGGTTCGGTGCGACCTGCGGTTTACTGATTAGGATAATTGCTTTGAAATAAAGTTCCTCTAAAGATTTGGCCCATTTGCTGGGACGAACGGCCGCATCCATTAACTCGGGAGCAGCGAAACATGGGCCTGGACGATCCGCCACCCCTGCGGAAAGCGAACCCACACCTGGCTCTGACGGCCGCGGACGGTCTTTCCAGGGACAACTCGCTCGAATTCCAGCGTGATGCTGGCAAAATCGCGCCCAAAACTGACAATCTCGCACCGCTTCACCGTGCGGGCCAAGTTCGCGACCGGGCGTCCCTTGCGAAAGGCTTCGAGCTCTTCAGGACCGTACAGATTCTCGGTTACGCCAAAGCGCATCACCTGCGGCCCATTCCAGAACATGGCGACCAGTTTTTCCACATTGTTCGTCACGAGGGCCTGCTCGTACTCGGGATAGAGCGCTTCGAGTTCTGCAATCACTTCAGGATCGTTGACGGTCATGTCAGGGGAAACAACTCCCGCGCGGGAAGGATTTGCTTGCTGATTGCTCCGCTCACCGTGTACATCGGCTCGTTGACAACCTGGCTCAGGCGCAGTTTGAGGGCCACGCTGCAGAGCAGGTAGGCGTGCACGGCGCTGAAACCCCAGCGGCTCACGAGTAAATCGACCATGCGATTGGTCGCGGTGCGCGCTGTCTCGGCCACGTCCGTTCCCGACTCCACCACAACCCATGCGTCGGCTGGCGCATCGGGAGCTGCGCGCTCGCTCGCTTCCACAATCGGACCTGCGAGCGGCTGGTTCTTGTGTAGAGTGAAGCGCAGCGTCACGTCGAGCGGGCACTCGATTCCGTTGATGCAGACCTCGCCATCGCCTTGCGCCGCATGGCCGTCGCCACAACTGAAAAGAGCGCCTGCGTTGTAGACGGGCAGATACAGTGTCGATCCGGCACACAACTCGCGCACGTCGAGGTTGCCGCCGAACGACCCCGGAGGACGCGTCCGGAAAGCGCCATCGTCTGCGCGCGCAACGCCCATGACGCCGAGAAATGGCCGCACTGGCACGACGGCGGGTTCAAGGGATCGTGTTGAATCGCCTTCCAGGTTCCAATGGAATAAGTACGGTTCGTTGAAGCGCTCTTTGAGGAAACCCAGGCCTTCGACAATGCTCGACCAGCCCCAGCCGCTGTGGCGCGTTGCGAGCACATCCACCTGCAAAACATCGCCCGCGGCTGCGCCATCGATCCAGATCGGTCCCGTCAATGCGTGAATACGCGTGCGATCAATCCTCAGGTACTCGGCGAGCGTCATGCCTGGGAAAACCTGCGCTCCGCTCGCATCCACGCATTCAATCTGCACTTCGTCGCCAGGCACGATCTCGAGACGCGGCTTGATCGAGCGATCCCACACGGAGTGGGTTGGTGCGGCTGCGAGCATGTGTTCCATCATGACTCTTTCACGCGAACCGACATTTGTACTTCCACCAATGCGTGCCGCGGCAGAGCATTGACGCCCACGGCCGCGCGCACATGCCTGCCCGGATCACCGAAAACCTGCACCAGCAGATCCGATGCGCCGTTGATCACGGCCGGGGAATCCGGAAATCCGGCTACGGCGTTCACGTAGCCATTTACAGTCAGCACTTCAGCAATTGCATTGAGCGAGCCCAGTTCGCGTTTGAGCACTGCAAGCTGCGTGAGCGCGCAAGCCCGCGCCGCGGCGTAGCCATCTTCCACCGTCCGGTCAGCACCCGCGACACCGGTAATCACGCCCTGCGGCCCCGTCGAGATTGCCCCCGCGAGATAAACAATCGAGCCCACGCGCTTGGCGGAAACATAGTTTCCTCCCGGTGCAGGCGGCGCTGGCAACGCATAGCCCAGTGCGGCGAGAATTTCTTCAGCAGAAGAGATAGCAGCCATTTGTTTTCGACTGTAGCATGACGAGCAAGAAATCTTCTTGGGTTTTGGATTCAGGCCGCGGTAGCATGGGCCATGCCGCGATTCCTACGCATCTCTTTCTCTTCAGCGTGCAGCCTTGTACCGAACAATCATCGGAGGCCTGCACGGTGATCACTCGATCCGCAAAGACCTTTCTCGTAGCTGGAATCGCGCTTTTTTATACATTGGTTGTCTTCAATAACCTCACCGACTTCGATTCGAATTACCAGTTCGTGCGCCACGTTTTGTCGATGGACTCGACCTTCCCCGGCAACCATGGCATGTGGAGAGCCATGCCCTCGCCTGGAGTCCATCTGGTTTTCTATCTCTCCATCATTGCCTGGGAGATCGTCACCATGGTGCTCTTGTGGTGGGGAGTCGTGAGTCTTGTCCGTGCGCTACGTCTTCCCGCCGCGCGCTTTCATGCCGCCAAGAGCGTTGCGATCATGGCCCTCGCGCTCTCCATGCTTATGTGGCTCGTCGCGTTTCTCTCCGTAGGCGCGGAGTGGTTCCTTATGTGGCAGTCGCACACGTGGAATGGCCAGGAAGCGGCCTTTCGGATGTTCACCGTGGTTGGGATAGTTCTGCTGGTGCTGATGCAGCCCGATACCGAGACGCAACCATAGCGTCTACGACGTTTTGAAAACACCACGTTGTCGCTGCAAAGCGTACCAGGCGCTGCCCGCGGCAATATATCCCAGATAAATCCACGGAATACGTGCGTGGAGCGCGTCGGCGGTCGAACGCAGATCGAACACGGCAATCAGAACCAGCACCAGCACTGTGAATACGCTAACCGCAACGAGCAGATGCGAGTGTTGCCTGGCAGCATGGCGGGCAAACGGCAATGCGATCGCCACCAAGGCGTAGGCGGTAAGAAAGCCGAACACGGAGAGCGAGCCAGACAAGTCGTACATGTCCGACCCGGTCAGCGTCCGCAGTTGCATCGCAGCAGTCGCGACGAACATCAAGCCTGCCGACACGGCGATCGCTGTGCCTGGGGTTCCATGCTTCCTACTCGTCCGTTCCAGCACTGCGGGCAAAAGGCGTCCATGCGCCATGCGCATCAATACGCGCGCGGCGGCGGTGGTGCAGGCCAGCACGCAGGCGAACATGCTGATCCATGCGCCAAAATCAATGGCCACACCCAGCGGAGCGACGCCTGCTTTCTCGGCCAGATGATGCAGGGGGCTCGTGGACTCGCTTAGCCTGCCTGACTCTCCGCGAAACCCAACGACTTCGGAATAGGAGCAGAGCATGAAGAACACACCCGCAAGGACGGCACATTGCAGAACCGCGCGCGGAATCGTGCGGAGCGGGTTACGCGCCTCGGCACCCAGCGTGGTCGCGCTTTCAAATCCGACAAAGCTGAAAATCGACAGCACCAACGCCGGTCCGAGCGCGGGTAAGGACGCGCCGCGCAAATGAAACTGATCCATGTCGAGGTGCAGGCCCAGGCGAACCGGCATGATCGTAAGCACAAGCACGATGAGGCTCACGGACCCGACTTCAATCCAGAGCATCAACTCGGCTGAGAGCTTTACGTCACGATAAGCAACGAATCCTGCTATGACGCAGACAAAAAGGAGTGTGATCAGGGCAGGCGGTGACCAGTGCAGGAACTGCTGGCCCAGAAGATTGGTGTAGTACAGCGCGCCGCCAGCCACGGACGCGCCGGTTCCGATGTAGGCGAGCAGTAATCCCCAAGCGGCGATTACTCCGAAAAATGGCGGCAGGGTCTCGGCGGTATAGCTGTAGAGGGAGCCGGGTGAGGCCGAGAGCTTGGCGAACCTGCTGATGCAGAATCCGACCAGCAGCGTCGTCAATGTCGCCATCAGGTAAACAAACCAGGTTGCGTTGCCGGCAAGAGCGAACACCAAGGGAATAGTCAGCGAGGGCGATGTGGATGGAGCCATCGCCGACACAGACTGTGCCAGCGTCTCCACCGGGCCCAGCACGCCGGCATGCAGCCCGTAGCTTTCTGGCTCGCTGCCTTTTGCGTACACTCCAACTGCCGTACTCGTCTGGTCCGCCACGCCTCTGCCTTCCGCAGCCTGAATTGTTTGCCGGTTGCCCTAGTCTCGAACGCCGAGAAGCTTTGCGTCAAGAAATCCTTGATCGGGATTTACACTTGAGGCAATGTCAGTCGCAGCGATCATTCTTGCCGCTGGACCCAGCAGTCGGCTGGGTCAGCCTAAACAACTTCTCGGCTTCGCTGGCGAAGCGTTGCTAGAACGCGCCCTGCGGTTGGCCAAGGAGGCTGGTGCTTCTCCGGTACTCGTCGTGCTCGGCGCAAACTTTGCGCCCATCTGCGCCACCATTCCGTTTAACGAAGCTATCCCGGTGTTCAACGAAAAATGGGAGCAGGGCATGTCGACCTCGATTCATGCCGGATTGAATGAGGCGGACGTGCGCGCGCCTGAGGCGACAGGCGCTTTGGTTATGACTTGCGATCAGCCACGATTTTCAGCAGGCCACCTGCGCTCGCTTTTGCTGGCCTTCACCGGCGCTCAAAGCGAGCCCACGATTGTGGCTTCAAATTACGCGGGGATTTATGGCATTCCCGCGATCTTTCCCCGGAGCGTCTACCCTAAGCTTCACGCGCTGCATGGGGATAAGGGGGCGCGGGCCCTGCTTGCCAAGCCGCCATGCCGGATTGTCGCGTTGGCGTGTTCGGGGTGCGAAGTCGACATCGACCTCCCCGAGGACCTGGCACATCTCGATACACCCTAGCGCTCGATCGTAGCTTCGATCGTGCCGTGCGGCTCATCGATCGGTACGAAGATGTGGTTTGGATTGTCTTGTCCAAACGGGGTCAGGTCGGCGAGAAGATGATGCAGATTGGGCATCATCAGTGTGATCCGCGCGATCTCCGGCGCCGCGTCCAGCGCTGCTTTGCCCATATCGAACAGGGTATGCTGCACGCTCATGCTGTCATGCGCTGCGAACTCATTTAGCAATGCAGCGAGGACGCGCGCGCGCACTCTGGCATAGTCCGCCGAAGGGGCGCCGTACTCCCATTTGACGGTGGCGCTCGTCCCGAAGATTCGATCCGTCGCCGGTTTCAGCGTCGTTAGCTTGTCCTTGATATACCCGGTGAATGCAGATTTAGTCGTCTTAAGGATCGTGAGCCCGTCAATGCCGGAGGTAATTGACCAGGCGCCGCCTCTCTCTCGCACCGCGAGGACGGTCTGCTTCTCAGGGGCACCAAGCTTGAAAGTCGTCGGCTCCATCACCCCATTCGTATGCAGGCGCTCCCAGGATTTTTCGCGTACCTCGATGCTGACCGCAGAAACCTGGGGATTGTTGGTGAGTAGATAGTCGCCTAATTCCTGTGCGTACCCTTCGATCGTCGTAGCCTTTGACTCGCGCGCAACAAAATAGACCGTATTCTTCATCGTGTCGGTGGGCAGAATCTTGCTGTTGTCGGCGGCTGTAAAGCTGGCTTCGAAATCGCCGGTCAGCAGAACTTCCACGGTCCACTCGTTGAAGTCGTGATAGTCGTTGTGCCGCGTGATGCGCGACAGTCTCACCCGCGATTTTCCGTAGCGATTTTCACCCAGTCGTGCCATGTCAGCTTCCTCGATAGGTTGTATAGCTGTTATCGCTCAGCAGCAACGGCAAATGATAGTGGCGCTGCCCATCGCATTGGAAGGTGATCGAAATTTCCGGATAAATACTTGTGCGCTCGAGTCGCGCCATATAGGCACCGGTTGCGAAGGTCAACCGATAGGTTCCGGCGGCGGTGTTCTCGGCGAGGTCACGGCATCTTCCGTCTACATCTGTGGTGCTTGCGCCAACCGATGTCCATCCAGAGCGCGCGGCGGCCTCAAGATGAACCGATATGCCTGCGGCGGGCTTCCCCAGCACCGCATCCAATACGTGCGTTGTGATCTTGCTCATTGCATCAGCCACTTTCCAAGTCGGATCTGCAGAATCTGCCGTTGTTGTTCCGCCGCCTCGCGCAACTCGGAGGCCTCGTCATTGCCGAGCCGCCCGCGCAGGATCGTCAGCATTTCTTCAGCGCTCTTTCCTGTCGCGCACACGATGTAGGTGAAGCCGAATCGCTGCTCGTAGAGCGCGTTTCCGGAAGACAGCTCCGCCAGTACATTCTCTGCGGCCGAGGATGCCGACGATTGTTCCTGGCGCGACCATGCTACGGATTGCGCCGTCGCATGCGCCGCCTTACGTTCGCCGATACGCGGGTGGCAGGCGAAGGCTTCGAGCCAGTCGGCTTCCTGCATCGTTGCCCAGATTCGGTCCGCTGCTTCGCTCAACTGCAGCACATCGTGGAAAGGTCGCGCAGCCACCATCGCGGTCGCCCATCGTAGTGCACCGCAACAGGCAATCATTTCTTCGAGGGCAACGCTCTCGACTGCGCTGTTCCACTCCTTGAGTACGGCATTCATCGCGACCTGCTTTCTGGCTGCAACTGGCGCAAGAACTCTTCGAGTAAGTTGGCCGCGACATGTTTTCGGTAATCCGCGGTCGAGCGAATGTCGTCGATTGGAATAACTTCGCCGCTTAGGGCCTCTCGCGCTGCGCGGATCGTATCGTTTGTAATTTCCTGGTGGCTCAGAGCGTCTTCCGTTCGATACAGCCGCGCAGGAAAAGCGGCAAGACTCGCAGCAGCAATGCGCACTTCGCGTACTGCGCCCTTGTCAATGAGAGCAGTTCCTGCGAGCGCTGTTTTCGAAATCGCCATTGCGCGGCGAGTACCAACCTTGCGCAGGTACTGCCGATGATCCGCAAAGCGGCGCGGCAGATGAACAGCATAAAGCAGTTCGTCCGGCTGCAGCGCGTTGAGCTTGTAACCGGTATGAAACTCCGTATAGGGCACGCGCCTGCTTCCCCGAATCGACACGCACTCAATCTCTGCGTCATACACCAGGAGTGCGGGAGAAGAATCGGCCGCGGGAGAGCCGTTTACGAGATTGCCGCCGAGTGTTGCCCGGCTCTGATTCGCAATCGATCCGATCCAGCTTGCAGCCTTTGCCAGAAGTGGGAAATCGGAAGCAAGTGCAGGCTCGATCCGCAGATCGCGAAACGTCGTGCATGCGCCGATCGACAGTGTCTGAGCTTTCGTTTCGATAAAGCGAAGCTCGGGAATCCCCCAAAGGCTCAGGAGCTTTTTTGCATTGAGCCGCCCCGCGGCATGCATCACCATCAGCTCGGTTCCCCCTGCAATCGGTGTCCATACGCCGGGAGTCTCGGCAAGCGAGCGGAGTGCAGCCTCAAGGCTGCCAGGAGCGATCACTTCGTGGGATTCGGCGTTACCGCGCATGTGCCTCGCTGGTATGCGCGGCTGCTGAAAGCACCGAATCGAAGATTCGTTTGAATCCAGTGCAGCGACAAAGATTGCCGGCAAGTCCCTCGCGAACCTCAGCGATCGATGGATGCGGGTTGACCGCCAGCAACTGCGTTGCGGCCATCAGCATTCCCGGCGTGCAAATGCCGCACTGCGCGCCACCGCAGTGCAAAAAAGCCTGCTGCAGAGGATGTAGCTCGCCATCGCACGCGAGACCCTCGACGGTTTGGACGCGCGCGCCGCTCGCCTGTAGCACCGGCACGAGGCAACTATTGACGAGCTCCCCATTCAATCGCACGGAGCAAGAGCCGCACTCGCCTTCACCGCAACCTTCCTTTGTCCCCGTCAAATGCAGATCTTCGCGCAACACATCCAGCAGCCGCTTCATCGGTGGGACCTGGACGTGGAAGGTCTTGCCGTTCACAACCAATGGGATCGCAGTCCACTCGCCACTCATAGGGCAGCCGCCTCTTCCACTACGGCATGCGGTTCGAGTTTTGCGAATAAATCTTCAGGAAGAAGAGGGATCGAGGTGAATGAAACCCCGGTTGCGTCGCGAATCGCATTCAGGATTGCGGGGGCTGGCCCGTCATGTGGAAGTTCACCTATACCCTTTGCGCCGTAGCCTCCGTGACTGAACGGCATCTCCTCGAAAAACACGTGAATTGGCGGGACATCTTCCGCCGTCGGCATAATGTAATTCGTCATCTGGTTGTTGATCATGTGTCCGTTGTGCAGAAGCACTTTCTCGTAGAGGGCATAGCCGATGCCCTGCGCGATGCCACCTTCAATCTGTCCGCCCGCGAGCACAGGATTCAAAACGCGGCCGACTTCCTGCACCGACCAGAAATCCTCGACCTCAGCGGAGTACGTCACGGTGTCAACCGCGACCTGAGCAACCTGAATTGACCACGCGTACGCGGGATAGGCTTCGCCGCGATACTTCTGGTCATCCCAGAAAATATTCGGTGGCGCCTCGTACCGGCAGAGTGAAACCACCTCGTCTTTTACCGCGCGATAGCGCTCGCATGCTGCAAAAAACTCTTCCCGCGTGAATGACGGATCGAGGGCCGCATGTTCCTGCAGCATCGCGATGAGCTGCAGGCTGGCGCGCTCGATCAGTCGGCCGACCACCATCGACGTGCGCGATGCCACAGTCGGTCCGCTGTTCGGTACGACGCGCGTGTCGGGCGAGGCCATCTCCACATCGTCGTAATTGAGACCTAGAGCCTCGGCCGCAATCTGCGTCAATACGGTGTTGGTTCCCTGGCCAAACTCGGTGCTCGATACCAGCACGCGCACCTTGCCTTCGGCTGTCACGTCAACGCCTGCCAGCGAATTGAGGTAACGCTCACCAGATCCCGTAAATCCAGCTCCGTGATAGAAGGCCGCGATGCCCATTCCGCGCTTCACCGGGCTGGTCTGATTCTCTTGCGCAAACCGCGTGCGTTTCGCATAGTACTGGCTTTCAGCAAGGGCACGATCAAGCAGTTGATCGAGGATTACCGGCTCTCGCATGACCTGTTCTGTTGCAGTGGTATCGCCGTCGTGCAGGAAGTTCCGTCTGCGCAATTCGATCGGATCCATTCCGATCGCGGCAGCAATCTCGTCCATGTGACGCTCGATTGCGAAGATCGCCTGCGGTGCACCGAAGCCGCGAAACGCTCCGTACGGCACCGTATTTGTCGCCCATGCCTTCGAGCGTACGCGCACGTTGGGGCAAACATAAGGCCCCGGGGAATGCAGAGTGGCTCGCGAAAGTACCGTCGAGGATAGCGTTGAATATGCGCCTCCATCGGTGGCTATTTCAATATCCATGGCTATCAAGTTGCCGTGCGCGTCCACTGCTGTCCTGTGACGCACGCGCGATGGGTGCCGCTTGGTTGTTGCGGCCAGATCCTCCATGCGGTCGTACACCATCTTCACCGCGCGCCCGCTTTTCATGGCGAGGAGTGCTGCATGCGATGCAAGGGTGGAGGGGAAATCTTCCTTGCCGCCGAACGCTCCCCCCGTCTCTGTCTGGATCACGCGCACTTTCTCTTCCGGCAGATCGAATACGGCTGCGAGCGATCTGTGCACATAGTACGGGCACTGAAGCGATCCCCACACTGTCACCCCATCTGCATCGCTGTATTCCGCGATCACGCCGTTGTTCTCAATGTAGAGATGCTCCTGCGCGCCAGTGCGGTATTCGCCCTCGACAATGTGCGCAGCGCCGGCCCATGTCAAATCGACATCCCCTTTTTCCAGCAGAAAGCCTTTCAACACGTTGTCCGCGCCCCACACAACAACGTCCTGCCGTTCGCTTTCTTCAATCGACAAGACCGGCTGCTGCGCGTCGTACTCGATCTTGACCGCAGCCGCTGCCTCGCGCAGTTTGTGCTTGTCGCGGTGCGCGAGCAAAACGATGGCCTCGTCACAATGATTCACCGCACCATCGGCAAGACATGGCTGATCGGAAAAAATAAGTTGGATGTGATTCGCGCCGGGAATATCGGCCGCGGTGACCACTGCGAATTCAGTCCAATCGATGGTGCGCCCAAACTCGATCGACCGAATCAGTCCACGCGGAATAGAACTGCGCACAGTCTCGCCGTACCACATCCCCTCGCGCTCGATGTCATCCACATAGCGTGCGCGGCCCAGCAGCTTGTCTACCCCTTCCTTTCTTGGGATGGGGGAGCCGACGATGCGGGTTTTCGCATGCGTGCTCATAAGCGGGGAAGTCGCGTTCAGATCGTACGGGTTGAGGCATAGCATACAACGAAGTCGCTTGAATGCAAAACCTGGGGCACGGCGTCGGAAGGAGGCAACTAGCTCGCCAGCGCTGCCAGCGTGCGCGAAAGCACGTGCACTCCCGAGCCGATCCACTTCGGCGAGGCGTACTCATCGGGCCGATGGCTCACGCCGTCGCGGCAGGGAATGAACAGCATCGCGATAGGTGCGATGCGTGCCACAAAAAGCGAATCATGATACGCACGGCTCACCATCTTCTTGTAGGTCTTGCCAGCGGCCGAGGCCGAATCTTGAAGCGCCGCAAGGATTGCGGTGTCGCAGGTTGCCGGAGGATCGGCATTCACAAGCTCCGTCGTGATGACCACACCGCGCCGGCTCGACACTTGATCGCAGGCGTCATGCAATGCATCGAGAACTCGATCGCGTCGCGTTCCGTCGATGTCGCGTATATCTGTCTCCAGCCTGACACGCGAAGGGATACTGTTGACCGCGCCAGGAAATACTTCGCACACTCCCACAGTCCCGACCGTGTCGATTGCCCCTGTTGCTTTGGCGGCGGACTCCAGAGATAGAATCAGCTCCGCCGACGCGGCTAGCGCATCTTTACGGCCCGGCATCAGCTTCCCGCCGGCGTGCCCGCCTTCACCCTCAACCACGATGCGCATGCTGGCCGGCGCCGCAATGTGTGTCACCAAGCCGACGTCGATTCCCTCGGCTTCGAGCAGCGGTCCCTGCTCGATATGTAATTCGATGAATTGATGGAAGCGGCCCACGGGCAACGCAACCGATTCAAGCGGCCCAATGAATCCCGCGGCGGTGCGCAATTGCTCCAATCCGCGTCCTTCCTTGTCACGGAGTTTGATTGCCTGCGACGGCGCCAACACATTGCTCATCATGCGGCTGCCCAGGCAGCCAATGCCGAAGCGCGTGGGCTCCTCTGCTGTGAAAATCACCAGTTCAATCGAACGCCTAGGCTTGAATCCAAGCTGCTGCAGAACGCGAATTGCTTCAAGCCCGCCAAGCACGCCGACGCATCCGTCATAGAGCCCGGCGTTCGGAATCGCATCAATGTGCGAACCGGTGCCGATGGGCGCTAGATCCGGCTCGGTCCCTTGCCAGCGCGCGAAAGTATTGCCGATGGCATCCTCGGTCACCACAAGGCCTGCTGTCTCGCACAAGCCTTTTACATAAGAACGAGCCCGCAGGTCGGCCTCACTGAACACAACGCGGGTCACCACCGGGGGCTCGGCCTCTGAAATAGTGGCGAGCGTCTTCAGCTCCGCAATAAGTCGGTCGATCGTCAAAACCTGCTGTGTCGTTGTCATCCTTGCTTCCCCAGGGGATGCCGCCGCCAGTCTTTGTAGATGAGGTACTTCGCAGGCTTTTTGCCGAGCGCGCCAAACCATTGCGGACAATAGGGCGCCATCCAGATAAAGTCGCCCGCCTGGACCGGATACCACGATTCGCCCAGCTTGTAGATTCCGGCGCCTTCGAGCATAAGCAATCCATGTTCCATCACATGAATTTCGACCATGCTCAGCGCCGCGCCGGGGTCGTAGGTCATGGTGTTCACGGCGAAATCGTAGGCCTCGCCGTCCGGCATCAGGGGAACGACACGGAGCGCGTTGTCGCCCATCAACGGCATGGGCGCAATCTTGCCCTCGTTGCCAATCACAATCTGCGGCTTGGCCGCATCGTGCTGTGGCTCATACGGCTTCTCGATCAAAGCTGCGCGCGCCTTGTTTTCCGCCCGGATGGAGTGCTTCGAATCCTGGGGCAGGTACGCGAACCCGCCTGCGGAAAGAACCACTCTGCGTTTGCCAGCGGCCACTTCTACTTCTCCGTCGAGCACGTAAAGAAAGCGCTGTGCCGGCGTGGGTCCCAGCGATCCGCCCGCGGCAAACTCTGCCGTCATCTGCGTGAACCGTGCGCCTAACTGCGGCGCGACATGCACGACGAACTCGACGTTTTTCGCGCCGGGCAGCGGCGTGCGGATGAATGTATCCGGCGTTTGCAGCAGATGATCGTTCTTCAGACTGCTTCGGGTTGATCCCAGATGATGCAAGGTCTTGACCTCATGCGGAAGGTGCGCAACTGCGTTTTTCGATTCTATAGCGGACCCGCGCTGAGCTGATCTAGAGACGCTCGCCTGCCACGCGTTCGAGGAAGTTCTGCATTACCTGTAGAGAGGCTTCAACGTCTTCCGGCCGCACGCTCTCCGCGGGGTTGTGGCTGATGCCGCCGGGGCTACGCAGAAACAGCATCGCCGTTGGCATCCGCGTTGCCATGACCATTGCGTCGTGCCCTGCGCCGCTCGCTAACCGTTTTGCCGGAAATCCGGCGGCCTCCATTGCATCAGTAAGGCAGGCCGTCAGCCGTTCATCCATCGTGACCGCAGGCTGATCCATTTGCGGCGTGCATTGGATTGCCAGGCCACGGCGCGCCGCAATCGCATGCGCGTTCTCGACCAGCGCGTTGACGGAGCCAAGCCGGGTTGCGTCTTGCAGGTGCCGCACATCTAATGTCATCGATGTGATTCCTGCAATCACATTTGCGGCATTCGGGGTGGCAACGACCTTGCCGATTGTCGCCACCAGTCCTTCTGTGCTCCTGGCGAGTTTCTCCACGGCGCTGATCCATTCGGCGGCGGCCGCGAGCGTGTCTTTGCGGAGATCCATGGGCGTGGTGCCGGCGTGGTTTGCCTGGCCGGCTAACTCGATCGTTAGCCGCGACTGGCCCATGATTCCTGCAACCGCAGACACGCTCAGATTTTCCGCTTCAAGCACTGGGCCCTGCTCGATGTGGATCTCGACGAAACCCAGAACGTCGCTGTCGATTGCTGCGTTCGGGATCTGGGTCGGGTCGAGACCGTACGCGCGAATCGCCTCTTCCATCGAGACACCCCCCGAGTCTTTGAGCGCAAGTAATGCAGGATCGAAGCGGTCTGCGACCGCGCGGCTGCCGAGAAACGGAACGCCGAAGCGCACGCCTTCTTCCTCGGAAAACGCGATTACCTCGAACGCAAGCTCCAAGGCCCATCGCGCGCGCAAGGTCGACGCACTCGAGCGCCAGCACAACTCCCAGCACACCATCGAAAGCCCCTGCATCGGGAACGGTATCGATGTGCGAGCCGATCACGAGCCGCTTGCCGGATGTCTGCGACCGGCCGCGCAGATTGCCGGCCGCATCCAGCTCAACTGCCATACCCAGGCTTTCCATCCGGCGTCGCAAATGTGCGTGCACGTCGTGCGTCGGTGATACGAGAAAGCGCCGCGTGATGCGCCCCGGCTCCTCGCTCATGGTTGCAATCTGCTCACATTCCGCAATGGCGCGGAGAGCGCGTTCTCTCATCGCCGCACCAACTCCTTGCCGCACGGCTCATTGGCAAACTGTCCGTCGCAAAACACGCGTTCTCCACGGAGCCAGGTTTCGCGCACCATACCCTGCAACGTTGCGCCCAGATACGGCGAGATCTTATGGCGGAAATGCAGATGCTCGGGCGAAACGGTCCATTCGGCCTCGGGATCGAACACTACAAAATCCGCATCGGCGCCGGCAGCCAGCATTCCCTTCACGCCTTCAAGTCCGGCAAGCCGCTGCCGGCCCCGCGGCCATCCACTGGCCAATTCTCTCCAAAGGAAGGTTTCGTCTTCCACATGCCGGTCCACAAAATCGGCAGAGCCAGGCCGAGGCTCGCGATTCCGCCCCACGCCTGATCCCAGCGTCCCTCTTCGCGCCGCTTCATCGCAGGCGGGCAGGGTGAGTGATCGGTGACCACAAAGTCGATCAGGCCGTCTTCGAGCGCCTTCCACAGCCGCTCGCGGTTTTCGGCACCTGCGAATCGGCGGTGCGCACTTGTACTCCGTCGCCCCATCGGGAATTTCTTCGGCGGCAAAATGCAGATACTGCGTGCAGGTTTCAACAGTGATCGGCACACCGCGCTCGCGCGCTGCAGCCAAAAGCGGCAACGCTTTCGCGCTCGACAGATGCACAACATGAATCGGCGTCTCAAATTCCTCGGCCAGCCGGACTCAGCAGTGCAATGGCTTCCGTCTCTGCCTCATCGGGCCGCGACGCAAGGTAATTCGCGTACTTTCGCCAATCGGTGCTCTGACTGTTGAGCCGTTGCGTCGCAGCATCCACGGGACTTGATACCTCCGCATGCGCCAGCAGCGGCAGCCCCGTACCCTTCAGTTGCCGGAGCGCGACGCGCAACTCCGCGTCGTCTACCCACGCAAATCCGTCGATGCCTGAGTGAATCAAGAAGCATTTGAATCCTGGATACGCCCGCGGCTGCGAGCGGCTTCAAACAATCGGCATTCCCGCGCACCACGCCGCCCCACGCCGCCCAATCCACCCACGTCTTTCCGTGAGCAGCTCCCCGCTTCGCTTCGAGCGCATCAACGTCAGTTGTCTCAGGGACGCAATTCAACGGCATGTCGACGACTGTCGTAACTCCGCCTGCAGCTGCGGCTCGCGTTGCCGTCCAAAAGCCTTCCCATTCTGTGCGGCCCGGCTCATTGATGTGCACGTGGGAGTCGACCAATCCCGGCAAAAGCACGGCATCTCCGTAATCATGCACAGCCGCGCCCGAAACGCCTGCGAACCCGATTCGCACTTCCGCCAAACGCCCTGCTTCCACCACCAGCGTGGCAGGCACAAGGCCTTGTTGTGTGAGGACGCGGGTTGACCGGAAGGCCTGTGCCATACTGTCTTTGGCTTTCGACACTCTTCATGCCCAGCCTACCAAATCCAGAGTTCCTTCGCCGCGCCATCGCGCTCGCCACGGAGAATGTGGTTACCGGCAAAGGCGGCCCGTTCGCCGCGGTCATCGTGCGCGACGGAAGAATCATCGGTGAGGGCGCCAACTCCGTGACAACGACCAACGATCCCACGGCCCACGGCGAAGTGAATGCGATACGCGCGGCGTGCAGGGTGCTCGGGACATTTACTCTGGCCGGCTGCCAACTTTATACCAGCTGCGAGCCCTGTCCCATGTGCCTCTCGGCTTCGTACTGGGCTCGCCTCGACGCCGTTTTCTACGGCTGTTCTGCGGCAGATGCCGCCCGCGCCGGATTCGACGACGCTTTCCTCTACGCTGAGTTTCGCAAGGGCTCCGCTGAACGCTCCCTTCCATGCGCTCAACTTCTGGGCGACGAGGCGTGGGCCAGTTTTGCCACCTGGCTCGCGACACCGAACAAAATCGAATACTGACCCGTCTATTCATTAGGCGGGCGGGGCCCCAAGGTAACTATCCCGTTGCCCATTCTGCATTCCATGCAGTAACGTCAAAGTCTCTTACCTTTTCGAGGGAGTCGCCCGGCATGCCCCGTGTCGTACGTTGTTCCATCATTCAGGCTTCTAACGCGTTGCCCGCAACCGATCCGCTGGCAGCACAGAAGAAGGCCATGATCGAAAAGCATGTAGACCTCGTTCGGCAGGCTGCCGCGGAAGGCGCGCAAATTGTCTGCCTGCAAGAGATCTTCAACGGCCCGTACTTTTGCGCCGAGCAATCCGTCAAATGGTATGAGAGCACCGAGCCGGTCCCCGATGGGCCGACGGTCACCCTTATGCGCTCGCTCGCAAAAGAGCTCGGCATCGCGATGGTTGTGCCCGTCTACGAAGTCGAGCAGGAAGGCATCTTCTATAACACCGCAGCCGTTATCAAGAACGATGGATCGTATCTGGGGAAGTATCGCAAGACCCACATTCCGCATGTCGCTCCAGGGTTTTGGGAGAAGTTTTACTTTCGCCCCGGGAACCTGGGCTATCCAGTCTTCGATCTTGGGTTTGCCAAGATTGGTGTCTACATCTGCTACGACCGCCACTTTCCCGAGGGCGCACGCTGCCTCGGCCTCAACGGAGCAGAAATTGTTTTCAACCCGTCAGCAACTGTCGCGGGTCTCAGCGAGTACCTCTGGAAGCTCGAGCAGCCTGCACACGCCGCTGCTAACGGTTACTTCATTGCCGCGATCAATCGCGTCGGCACTGAGCCACCCTGGAATATCGGCGAGTTTTACGGATCGAGTTACTTCGCCAACCCCCGCGGACAGATTGTTGCCCAGGCCTCGCGCGACAAGGACGAAGTGCTCACCTCCGATCTCGATCTGGACGAAATTGCGGAAGTGCGGCGCACGTGGCAGTTTTTCCGCGACCGGCGGCCGGATCAATATGGTCCGCTGGTCGCATCCTAAGCGCCTATTTCTCAGGGAAGAAAAGAATTTGAGGAGTGCATGAGTATCGAAACGATCTCAGACGATCCGCAACTGCGCGAGCGCTTCAACGACTTGAAGCCGCCGCTCACGCCGCAGGCTGCGACCATCGAGGCAAACCGCTGCCTCTACTGTTTCGACGCGCCCTGCACCGCTGCTTGCCCGACGCACATCGACGTGCCGGGCTTCATCAAGCGCATTGCTTCGGGTAATCTGCGCGGGTCGGCGCTGCGTATTCTCGACGCCAACATCCTCGGCGGCAGTTGTGCACGCGCCTGTCCAGTCGATGTACTCTGCGAAGGCGCCTGCGTGATGCATAAGCAGGGCCGGCATCCAATCCGAATCGGCCAGCTGCAACGCCACGCGATGGATGCATTTCACGCGAGCGGCGAGGAGCTGAAGACGGCGCCCCGAAACTCGCGGCATGTGCGTGTGGCGTGCATTGGGGCCGGCCCGGCATCGCTGGCCTGTGCTGCGGAATTGTGCCGCCAAGGCGCGCAAGCAACAATCATCGAGCGCAAATTCCTGCCCGGCGGACTCAATACGTATGGCGTGGCTGAGTACAAATTGCGTGCCGCCGAAAGCCTACGGGAAATCGAGCTTATTCGGCGCATGGGCGTCGAGTTTCGGTTCGGTGCAGGCATTGAATCGGCTGAGGACTTGCGCGAACTGGAGGCGGAGTTCGACTTTCTTTTTCTAGGGATCGGCCTCGGAGCCTTGGAGCAACTCGATATTCCTGGCGAAGAAAACGAGGGCGTGGTGAATGCGCTTGAGTTGATCGCCGGCTACAAGACCGGACGCATCCGTGAACTTGCCGGCACTGTTGTTGTGATTGGAGCCGGCAACACAGCGATCGATGCCGCCAACGCGGCGCGCCGCCTTGGCGCGGAGACGGTCTATCTTCTCTACCGGCGCGGTGAGAGCGATATCCCAGCGTTTGACTTCGAGTACGAGCACTCGAAAGTGGAAGGCGTGCAGTTTCTATGGCGGCGTCAGCCTGTCTCGATTCGCAAAGATGCGCACGGTGTGTTGATGCTCGACACAGTGCAAGTACGCGAAGTCGACCATACCCTCTTACCGATCCCAGACTCGCACTACACCATCCCCTGCCGCCTCGTTGTACCCGCCATCGGTCAGTCGCCTATCACCGACCTCATGCGCGATTGCTGCAACGTTGAAGTGCGCGATGGAAAAATAGTGACTGATCGCAACACTGGCCAGACGCGCAATTCGCGCTACTTCGCCGGCGGCGATTGCGCCAACGGCGGGCGTGAAGTGGTCGATGCCGTCGCCGACGGCAAACGATCTGCCCTGACGATGCTCAAAATCGCGGAGGCTATGTATGCCTGACATTCGCGTGCGCGGGTTTGCCGGACGCATCGACTCGCCCAACCCTTTTTGGCTGGCCTCCGCTCCGCCTACAAATACCGGCGAACAGATCATGCGCGCTTTCGACGCCGGCTGGGGCGGCGCTGTGTGGAAGACCATTGGGGAGCCAGTCACCAATGTATCTTCGCGCTACTCGGCGACCGACTGGAACGGGTTGCGGATTATGGGCTTCAACAATATCGAGCTCATCAGCGACCGCAGCGTGGAAACCAACCTACGCGAAATGGCAGAGGTTAAAAAACGCTATCCCTATCACGCCGTCATTGCCTCGCTCATGGTTGCCTCCAATCGCGAGGCGTGGCATGAGATTGTCGCTCGCGCCGAGGATGCAGGTGCAGACGGTCTCGAGTTGAATTTCGGGTGTCCGCATGGCATGAGCGAACGTGGAATGGGTTCGGCCGTGGGGCAGGTGCCGGAGTACGCCGAGATGATTACCGCGTGGGTCAAGGAGAAAGCACGGACTCCCGTCCTCGTCAAACTCACGCCTAACATCACTGACATTCGTGCCGTGGCGCGCGCGGCGAAACGCGGTGGTGCGGACGGCCTTTCGGCAATCAATACCATCAACTCGATTACCGGTATCGATCTTGACACCTTCACGCCTCGGCCTGATGTCGACGGCAAGAGTTCCCACGGTGGCTACTGCGGTCCGGCAGTAAAGCCGATCGCGTTGAATATGGTGCAGCAGGTGATGGCCGATCCGGATTCTGAATTGCCGCTGTCCGGCATCGGGGGCATTGAAACCTGGCGCGACGCAGCGGAATTTATGCTGCTTGGCTGCGGCACGGTGCAAGTGTGCACGGCTGCGATGCATTACGGGTTTCGCATTGTGGAAGATATGGCCGAAGGCCTTGAGAGCTGGATGCGCACCAAGGGCTTCAATCGCATCGACGATTTCCGCGGCTTGTCGTTAAACCGCGTGACCGAATGGAAGAACCTCAATCTCAACTTTAAAATCGTTGCCCATATTGACGAATCGAAGTGCATTGGCTGCGACCTGTGCCACGTTGCTTGCTGGGACGGCGCGCATCAGTGCATCCATCTCGATCGTGCAACCGGCCCGGTGAATGGGCACGTTGAATTGCACCCTACTCCATCTGACAATGAGGCCCGTACCCGCGCCTCCATTGCCGTTACGCCGGTTACGCGCAAGGAGCGTGCGGCTGCCACGACCACGCACGGTCCTTATATGACCACCATCGAACGCATTCCTCGTGTGGATGAAACGGAGTGCGTCGGCTGCAATCTTTGTTCCCTCGTTTGTCCGGTCGATCAGTGCATTACGATGGTGCGGGTTGACGCGGGTCTGTCAGCAGAAACATGGGAAGAACGGACGCGCGGCTCAAGCAGTGCGCCCCAGCCGCAGCGCTCATAGGATAGAACGAACGTTCGATCGATCGGGTGTTGAGAATATGCCTACAGTCCTCATCCAGAACGGGACGGTCGTCAATGCCGACGCGACGACGCGAGCCGACTTGCTCATTGAGGCGGGCGTGATCAAGGAAGTCCGCCCCGGTATTCCGGCCAATTCAGTGCAAACAGTCGTCGACGCCACCGGACTGCTGCTTCTTCCCGGCGGCATCGATGCCCACACGCATCTCGATATGCCCTTCGGCGGGACGAACTCAGCGGACGATTTTCTGACCGGTACGCGCGCGGCAGCCATCGGCGGGACAACCACGATCGTGGACTTTGCCATCCAGGCGCGCGGAACCAAAATGCGCGACGCGCTCGATATCTGGTGGAAGAAGGCCGAGGGCAAGGCGTGCATTGATTACGGCCTGCATATGATTGTCACGGATCTGCCGGACGCGGGGCTTGAAGACATGGATGACCTGGTGGGCGAGGGCGTGGCCAGCTTCAAGCTGTTCATGGCGTATCCCAACGTCTTGATGGTCGACGACGCAACCATTTTCAAAGCTATGCGGCAAACGGCCAAGAACGGCGCGTTGATTTGCATGCATGCCGAAAACGGATCGGTCATCGATGTGATCGTGCAGAAGGCACTGGCCGAGGGAAAGACTGCGCCGATCTACCACGCGCTCACGCGTCCTACGCGCGCCGAGGCTGAGGCTGTACACCGAGCCATTGCGATGGCCGAGATGGCGGGCGTGCCCGTGTACATCGTGCACCTCTCCAGCGAAGACGCACTGAACCAGGTGCGCGAGGCACGCGATCGCGGACTGCCTGCCTTCGCCGAGACCTGTCCTCAGTATTTGCTGCTCTCACTTGAAGATGTGGCTGACAAAGGCTGGGAAGGCGCGAAGTATGTCTTTACGCCGCCGTTGCGTGAAAAGAAAAATCAGCCGAAACTCTGGGAAGGTTTGCGCAAAGACAATCTGCAGGTGGTATCGACCGACCATTGCCCGTTCTGCTTCGAAGATCAGAAGGCACTGGGCAAAGACGATTTCACCAAGATTCCCAACGGCGGCCCCGGCATCGAAAATCGCCTGCAGCTTCTGCACCATCACGGCGTAGGCAAAGGCAATTTTTCGCTCAACCGTTTTGTCGAGCTTGTCTCGACTGCACCTGCGCGCATCTTCGGCATGTATCCGAAAAAGGGTGTGCTTGCTCCGGGGAGCGATGCCGATGTTGTTTTGTGGGATCCGACCGCGGCGCATACGATTTCCGCTGCTACGCACCACATGCGCGTCGATTACTCCATGTTCGAGGGCTTCAAGGTGCGGGGCAACGCGCGCGACGTCTACTCGCGCGGCGAGCTGATCGTGTCCAAGGGCGAGTTCATCGGTAAGCCCGGTCGCGGCCAGTATCTGCGCCGTGCCGCCCGCGGCGGTGCCTGGAAGTAATCGCCTTTGCGAGAATCATCATTCCATCTTTGTGTCTTCCTCCCTAGATTAGAAGAACCGTGTCGTCCTGAGGGGAGCCGAGGGGGATCCGCTTCCATGTGTCGCATGGGTGGTTTCCTGAGGAGCGCTTGTGAGCGTTGTCGATCCGTCCCTATCGAACCAGGACCTGAGCCCCACCACGTCCGCACAACGTACGTGGACGATGTACAACTACATCGCGCTCTGGTTCTCCATGTCGATGGAGATCACGACCTATCAGCTTGCATCGTCGCTCATCGCAAAAGGCATGGATTGGAAGCAGGCGGTTGGCACTGTGCTGCTTGGCAATCTCATTGTGCTGGTACCGATGCTGCTCAACGCACACGCGGGAGCAAAGTATGGCATACCGTTTCCGGTCTTTATTCGCGCGCCCTTCGGCGTGCGCGGCGCCAATGTGCCTGCGCTGCTGCGCGCCATTGTTGCCTGCGGATGGTTCGGCATTCAGTCGTGGATCGGCGGCACGGCGATTCATTCGATGCTGCAGGTCATCTGGCCTGCGGTCGCGGATGCGTCGGGTGTGGTGTGGGCCTGTTTCCTTGGCTTCTGGCTACTGAACATGATTGTCGTGTGGCGTGGCGTTGAATCGATCCGTCACCTGCAGGCCTTTGGCGCGCCCTTCATGTTCATCATGGCTGCGTTGCTTGTGATCTGGGTGCGGATCAAGGCGGGCAGTTTCGGCACGATGCTCTCAACACCGAGCCAGTTTCATTCGACGCGTGAATTTGCCGCGGTCTTTTTCCCCTCGCTCACAGCAATGGTGGGCTACTGGGCGACGCTTGCACTGAATATTCCCGACTTCACGCGCTACTCGAAATCGCAGTCTGCGCAGTCGTGGGGACAGGCATTTGGGCTGCCTATTGCGATGACGCTCTACACGTTTGTCGGTATCTCAGTCACTTCAGCGTCGGCTGTTTTATTTGGCCACCCGATTTGGAACCCGATACTGCTCATCGGCGCTTTTCATCAGCCGGTGGTTGCGTTCGTCGCATTGATCGCGATTTTGATTGCGACGCTGAATGTGAATATCGGCGCAAATGTGGTTTCGCCTTCGAACGACTTCTCGAATCTCTATCCGCGCCTGATCAGCTTCAGGACCGGCGGTCTCATCACCGGATTTCTGGGGCTCGCGATGTGCCCGTGGAAGCTGCTCGCGACTCCCGACGCATACATTTTCGGATGGCTGGTTGGCTACTCAGGATTACTGGGGCCCGTCGCCGGGATTATGGTTGCCGACTACTTTTTGATTCGCAAGACTAAGCTCGATGTGAACTCGCTGTATCATCGCGAGGGCGCGTATCACTACACCCGAGGGATCAATCCACGCGCGATTCTTGCGCTCGTTTTGGGTGTGGTCGTTGCCCTGGTTGGGCTTGCTATCAAGCCGCTGCATTTCCTCTATGACTATGCGTGGTTCGTTGGCTTCTTTGTTGCCGGCATTGTTTATGTGGTGTCGATGCGAATCGCCGCTGGGGTTGTGGACATGACACTGGCAGAGTCCGAAGCAAAGTGATGACGCAGGTGTTGAAGTGGTTTTGCAAAAGATAGCGCGGATGGAATACGACTGGGTCGGTCGTAGTTCGTTGCCCAGCTGAGCGTGCAGCCCCCAACGATGCATTAAAAGAGGATGCGCATTTCCGCAATGATGTTGTGGTTGTAGGTGTGCAGGCCGGAGGTGGCAATCTGCATGCCGGTGTCGAAAAGGAAGTAGGGATGAGCCGGTGCCCATTCTTTGCGGCGCAATACATAGAACGCGGCGGGTGTGACGAAGTTCTGCATGCGCCCGTCGTGGGCGCCGGCAAAGAAGAAAGTGGCGTTGTTTTCAAGCTCGAACCAGACGTGTGGCGTGGCGTGGAACTGTGCCACTTCATTCCAGCCGATCGCGCGGCCCTGCGTTGCAATCTTGCCGGTGGGGAGCGCTCCGCTCAACGCTGAGATAAGACTGACGTGCCGGACCGTGTAGTCAAAGGCAAGTGTGGGTGTGAATGAGTCGGTGAGCGCACCATTTTTGTGGCTGCCGGTGGCAAAACAGTGAGCGAGGATTGCGCCCACATCGAAGTTGCCATGTCCGGCGGCACCCGATGCGATGCGGACCTTAGCCGAGAGCGATGTATCTCCGAAGCCGTCGATGGCCGTGTTGTTGTGCTGGATGTAAGCGGGAGGCATCCAGTCAAATTCGAAGCGGCGGCCGATGATGATGCCGCCTCCGCGGGCATTGCCGTAATTGACAGTTTCAGTCCCGGCGGCCGTGTATTGATGCGCTAAGGAGAACCGGTAGTACTGGATGAGACGCGGATCAGGCGCAACGAGCGGCGTGATCATGGCGGGTTGAAGTTTTGCCATGTCCGCGTTGTGCGCGCTGAATTGATTGCTGAATGATTGCTGCGCCAGCAGGGTTGAGACGGGAAGGCATAGCCCGAAGAGGGCTCCGATGATGCGTGCATGGGTCACGGTAGCTTGCCTTTTTGTAGCAAGCGAAGGCGGGGAGGCTCTGTGATTGCGCGCACTTGGGTGAGGCGTGTGTGATCTCCCATCCTTTCGCCAGAAAGAAGGCGAAAGGATGGGGCACGGTTGTTTGCCGGTATGCAACGTTCCCCTGGGATGTACAGCAGCTATACTGCGACCCATGCGATTTGTGTGGATGGCCTTAGTGTGCGCAGGGTTGGGAGCGCGGGGGGTGGCGCAGCAGGGCGGCCCTTGGCAGATGCAGGATTCGGGGACTACGGCGGGGCTGCGCGGAGTTCATGCCGTGAGTACCACGGTGGCCTGGGCCAGTGGAACCGGCGGGACCGTGTTGCGCACGGTGGATGGCGGCGCGCATTGGATCAAGTGCACGACACCGGATGCAGGCACGGACGGCGCGACCCTGGACTTCCGCGGTGTGCAGGGCTTCAACGCGCGAACGGCGCTTGTTATGGCTTCGGGACCGGGCGAGAAGAGCCGGCTCTACGAAACAACCGACGGCTGCAAAACATGGGAGTTGTTGTTTGCCAATCCAGATGCGCCCAACGGTTTTTTTGACAGCTTCTGGATGAACGGTTCGCGGGGCATGTTGTTGGGGGACCCGGTGGACGGCCGGTTTGCGGTGTTTCTTTCCGGCAAAGACGGCAGGGCGTGGAAGCGCGATCGGCATCCCGGACTCGTGCTGGGCAAGCGGACGCTTGCCGCGTTTGCTGCCAGCAATACCTCGATTGCGCGCGGAAACGGGTTGTTTACGCGCGCGTTTGCCGCCGGAGGCAAGAGCGGCTCGTTCTTCTTCAGCAGGCCTTTTACCGCCAATGAGGAGAAAGAGGGGCTGCTGGAAAAGGCGATGCGTAAGGAGCCTCCGTGGAAGGTGAGCCCCATTCCTATCGGCTCAGGGAGCGACAGCTCCGGGACTTTCTCTGTTGCGTATCGCTATCCGCTGACGACCGGTATCTGCGCGGAGTGCACATTCAACGACAATTCGCTGTTTGTGGCTGTGGGGGGCGACTACTCAAAGCCGAACGAATCGACGGCGACCGCCGCATGGTCCTCCGATGGCGGCGCCACGTGGATTGCAGCGACCACGATGCCGCACGGCTACAGATCGGCCGTGCAGTGGTCCGATGCGCTGCACCTCTGGGTTGCCGTGGGGACCAACGGTTCCGACGTGAGCCGAGACGATGGCAAGACTTGGAGGCCGCTGGACGACGGTGCGTGGAATGCGGTTTCTCTGCCGTTCGCCGTGGGGCCCAACGGGCGGATCGGGAAACTGAATGCGAAGGGGCTGCCGGCTAGGTAATCTCGTGCTGCAGTTTCCGGCCTTTGCGCGGGGCCGTGGTGGGGATTTGGGTTACGAGAAGCAGATCCCTCGCCCCGCTTACCCCGTTCGCACCACCGCGCGAACAGGGCCCCAAACACGCGGGTTCTCGGGATGACACTTTAAAACCCGCGGGCACCGCGGAGCGGGGCAGAGCTTGCTTCGCAGTTTCTGCCCGGTTTTGCAGGTCTATCCCTACACCGGCACGATAGAATAGAGACACCGGATGAATCAGATCCTTCCAGCGGCTGCCAGCCAGGCTTCCCGCTCTACGCGGGAACCGGACGTGCGAGCGCCGTTAGTGCGTGTTGACAACCTGGACAAGACCTACCAGACGGCGCGCGGATCGCTCACCCTCTTCCATGAATTGAACTTAGAAGTATTTCCCGGTGAGCTGGTGGCCATCATGGGCCAATCCGGAGCGGGCAAAAGTACCCTATTGCACATCCTTGGTGCTCTTGATCGCGCCACTGCGGGAACGGTACACTGCGCCTCAATCAACGTGGCCAATCTGAGCCCCCGGGAGGCTGCTGCTTTTCGGAACCGCGAGATCGGTTACGTTTGGCAGTTTCACTACTTGCTGCCGGAATTTTCGGCGCTGGAAAACGTAGCCATGCCGCTGCTGGCGCGCGGGCAATCTCGACGCGATGCGCTGGCTGCTGCATCTAATTGGCTTAGAGAGGTTGACCTGGAAGACCGGCGCGACCATCGCCCTGGCGAGCTTTCCGGCGGCGAGCAGCAACGGGTAGCGCTGGCCCGCGCACTGGTAAGTGGCCCCCGACTACTTCTGGCCGATGAGCCTACCGGGGACCTGGATGAGATCACGGCGGGTCGTGTGTTTGAATTGCTGGAACGACTTCATCGGACTCACGGGCTGACGTCGATTGTCGTGACACATAATTTCGATTTGGCCGCGCGCTGTACGCGGACTCTGCGCCTGGAGAGCGGGCGCTTGAAGAGTTTGGGACAAACTTCCCAAACTGGACTTACTCCCGGAGCGGCAACCTAGAAGATGCACCGATTTCGGGATATCTGAGTCTGATTAGACAAGGGGTCTTTGCCGGGGAACCAACCCGCAAGGGCTGACGAGGTCAGGATGGAAGTTTCCGGCGCAGAGAACCAACGCCAGAGACGGAGGACCGACGGGTCCGGGACCATCCAAAAGAGCTGTTCGGGGCGCGCAAGGGATTTTTCCCAGTGGGAGCCTCCGGCGGCGATGTTCACTGAGGGGCGCGTGCGGGTTGAGCTGAGGCCGAGGCGGGTTCCCCAACGACTGATTTTTGTCGGTGGGATGCACATCGGACGGTTACTCCTGATCGAGAGCCTGGCGTAAGGGGAGAAAAAATGTTCGAACGCTATACGGAAAAGGCACGGCGCGTGATCTTTTTCGCGCGGTATGAGGCCAGCCAGTTTGGTTCGCCCTATATCGAAACCGAGCATTTGTTGCTCGGGCTTTTGCGCGAGGACAAGGCGTTAACCAACCGTTTTCTGCGCTCGCACGCATCGGTCGAGTCGATTCGCAAGCAGATCGAAGCGCACACAACGATTCGCGAGAAGGTGTCGACCAGTGTTGACCTGCCGCTTTCGAACGAATGCAAGCGCGTCCTGGCCTACGCAGCCGAGGAAGCCGAGCGGCTGGGCCACAAGCATATCGGGACCGAGCATCTGCTGCTGGGTCTTTTGCGCGAAGAGAAGTGTTTCGCCTCGGAGATTCTGCAGGAGCGCGGGTTAAAGCTGGCGCAGATTCGCGACGAGCTGGCGCGCGTGACGCAGGAGAAGGCTCCGCAGCAGCAGAGGCAGCGCGAGTCGAGCCTGCTGGCGGAGTTCAGCCGCGATCTAACGCAGGCGGCCATGGACGCTCAGCTCGATCCGCTCGTAGGGCGCGATGGGGAATTGGAGCGCGTGGTGCAGATTCTGTGCCGCCGCACCAAAAATAATCCTGTGCTGATCGGCGAGCCCGGCGTCGGCAAGACTGCGATCGTGGAAGGCCTAGCGCAGCGCATCGCCGACGGCGAGGTGCCGAGCTTCCTGGCGGATAAGCGTGTGCTGGCTTTGGATCTTTCGCTGATCGTGGCGGGCACCAAATACCGCGGGCAGTTCGAAGAGCGCCTGAAGACCATCATGAAAGAGCTGATGGAGAATCAGAACTCGATTATCTTTATCGATGAGCTGCACACGCTGGTGGGTGCGGGTTCGGCCGAAGGCTCGCTCGACGCCGCCAACATTCTCAAACCGGCGCTGAGCCGCGGCGAGATCCAGTGCATTGGCGCCACAACGCCGGCAGAGTACCGCAAGTCGATCGAGAAGGACCGGTCGCTCGAGCGGCGCTTCCAGGCCGTCAAGGTTCCGCCGCCGAATGAAGCGGACGCGATCAAGATCATCAACGGCATCAAGGACCGCTACGAGAAGTTCCACGCGGTCAGCTACACCGATGCCGCGATCGAGTTCGCTGTCTCGCACTCGAACCGGTATATTCCCGACCGCTTCCTGCCGGACAAGGCAATCGACTTGATCGACGAAGCCGGCGCGCGCGTGAAGCTGCGCCAGACTTCGCTGCCCGAGGAGATCACCGAGGTGCAGAAGCGGATCAAGTTCATCGTTCACCGCATGGACTCGGCCATTGCCAATCACGAGTTCGAGAAGGCCCGCTTCTATTCGGACGAGGAACGCAAGGAGCGCGAGAATCTGCGTGCTCTGCGCGACAAGTACCATCTCGACGACTCCGCTGCAGGTATTGTGGGCCGCGAAGATATCGAGGATGTCGTGAGCCGCTGGACGGGTGTTCCTGTTACCAGCATCAAGGAAGAAGAGACGCAGAAGCTGCTGCGCGTGGAAGAAGAGCTCCACAAGCGCGTCATCTCGCAGGAGAAGGCAATTTCGGCGCTGGCTCGTGCCATTCGCCGGTCGAGAGCGGGATTGAAGTCGCCGCATCGCCCGATCGGTTCATTCTTGTTCCTTGGACCAACGGGCGTGGGCAAAACAGAAATGGCGCGCACCCTGGCGCAGTTCCTGTTCGGTTCCGATAAGGCGCTTATTCGCTTCGATATGTCGGAGTTCATGGAGAAGCACTCGGTTTCGAAGCTGATCGGTTCGCCTCCGGGATATGTGGGCTACGAGGAAGGCGGGCAGCTGACGGAACGCGTCAAGCGGTCGCCGTACTCGGTAGTCCTGCTTGACGAAATCGAGAAGGCGCACCCCGATGTCTTTAACCTGCTGTTGCAAGTGTTTGAAGATGGCCAATTGACCGACGGGTTAGGCAACACCGTTGACTTCAAGAACACCATCCTCATCATGACGTCGAACATCGGTGCGCGGCACCTGCAGAAGAAGCAGGGTCTCGGTTTCCAAAGCGATCGCGACGACCTGGTTTCGGAGAAGGTCGAAGAGCTGGTTAAGAACGAGGTGAAGAAGACCTTCAACCCCGAGTTCCTCAACCGGCTTGACGAAGTGATCCTGTTCCAGTCGCTCAACGATGCGGATCTGATCCAGATTGTGGAACTACTCATACAGCAGTTGAACCTCAACTTGGCGCAGAAGGCCATCACCATCTCGGTCACAGACGATGCCAAGAAGTGGATTCTCGACAAAACGCTGGTGGACCGCAGCTACGGAGCTCGCCCGTTGCGGCGCGCCCTGCAGCGCTACGTCGAAGATCCGCTTTCAGAAGCCTTAATCGCCGGACATATCACGGCGCGACCGGCTTTCCTCGAGGTCTATCTCAACGAGAACCAGCTGTTCTATCGCCCGGTGAGTGCGGACGATAGCGGAACCGAGGAGAAGGCCGCTGGGATTTTGCTCTTCAGCAACTGACCTGTCTCAAAGGCAAGGAAAAAGCCCTCGGCTTGCCGGGGGCTTTTCATTTTGGTGCGCCCGGCAGGGCGCACTCACTAGGAGGTGTAAGTCCTCTACACACCCGGCAAGGGGAAGTGTTAGCCGAACAGCAAGGGTGTTCATCGCGAGGTGGGATCCGGAGGAAGCTGGAGGCAAAGCGCTGCTCTGACGAACAGCCAGCGGATAGAGGCGACGCAGTGGGGTGAGCAGGCCAATGGATGCAAAGCCCGATACTTGCACGGACGCTGCGGCGTATATCCGACAGAGATAAGCGTGAAGGTGAGTGCGTAATACCCGGGGAGATCTGGTGGTTTGCCTCAGGGCTACCGGCGTCGTGAGGCGTTGGGATGAACCACCAGAAGTCAGCAGCGGCCATATTAGCTTCGCGAGAGCGGAGTGAAGGGCCAAACGTGAAACACGGGAGTAGGACAGCAGATCTCGATGCGAGTCAACGAAGCAGAAGCTTACGCAAGTAAGGCCGGCGCGGAGGTAGACGGGCGGAACCTGTCGAGGATCGTGTCTGGTGCTGAGACTCGTACGGCGACTGGTGGAGAAACGAAACCGGAAGCAGCGCAGGGACTTTTGGAAGCTGCGCTGGAACGCAGCAACATGCTGTGCGCCTACCAGCGGGTGGTGGAAAACAAAGGAGCGCCGGGAGTCGATGGGCTCACGGTTCTGGAGTTGAAACCCTGGCTTGTGGCGCACTGGCCGAAAATCAAGCAGTCTCTGTTGGCGGGCGAATACATGCCTCAGGCAGTGCGCAGGGTGGAGATACCGAAGCCGCAAGGCGGGGTACGCATCCTGGGCATTCCTTGTGCGCTGGATCGGCTGATCCAACAGGCACTTCATCAGATACTGCAACCTCTGTTCGATCCCGGGTTCTCGGAGTCGAGCTACGGTTTTCGTCCCGGACGCAACGCCCATCAGGCGGTGAATGCCGCACGAGGGTATGTTGCCGAGGGTCGGCGATGGACCGTAGACCTCGACTTGGAGAAATTTTTCGACCGAGTGAACCATGATGTGCTTATGGCGCGAGTGGGACGCAAGGTGAAAGACCCCGGTGTGTTGAAACTGATCCGGCGCTATCTGGAAGCGGGACTGATGGAAGGTGGGATAGCGAATGCACGGAGCGAAGGGACGCCGCAGGGCAGTCCTCTTTCCCCGTTGTTATCGAATATCCTGCTGGACGATCTGGATCGCGAACTGGAACGACGGGGTCATCGTTTCTGCCGATACGCCGACGACTGCAACATCTATGTCCAAAGCGATCGGGCAGGACAGAGGGTCAGGCAATCGATCACGGCGTTTCTGGAGCAAAGGCTGAGGTTGAAGGTCAATGCGGCCAAGAGCGCAGTGGCGCGACCGTGGGAGCGGAAGTTCCTGGGCTACAGCATGACGTGGCACAGGAAACCGAAGCTCAAGATCGCATCGCAGAGTCGTGAGCGCTTGAGGGAGAAGATCCGTCTCGCGCTACAGCGGGGCCGCGGGCAGAGCATGCAGCAAGTCATCAAGGGGCTTAATCCCGTCCTGAGGGGCTGGCTGGCCTACTTCCGACTCACCGAAGTAAAGAACGTGTTGGAGGAACTCGATGGCTGGCTGCGGCACAAACTGCGGACTCTGCTATGGCGGCAATGGAAGCGTGTCTATACACGAGCGCGAAATCTGATGAAGGCTGGGATAGATAAGGTTCGGGCGTGGAAGTCGGCCACCAATGGGCGAGGCCCATGGTGGAACGGCGGTGCCTCGCATATGAACCAAGCCTACCCCAAGAACTGGTTCGACCGCATGGGGCTGGTTTCGTTGCTGGATACACAACGACGCTTCCAGTCTGTTTCATGAACCGCCGGATGCCGAACGGCACGTCCGCGTGGTGTGGGAGGACGGCGGGAGTAATCCCGCCTCCTACCCGATACCGTGGCTGCAGAGGCGTCCCTAAGACTCGTCCCGCTCCGGCTCATAGGGGTCGACCGGTACGCGGTCGAGACGGTCTTCGAGATCGCGACGCCGCTCCTGTTCCCTTCGCCTGTCCTGTTCCTCGCGTTCTTCGCGTCCGTCCGCCATGGCTGCTCTATTCCATTTTAAGCAAAGCCGTTCCTATTCCGCACGCAACGCCTGCATGGGTTGTACCGATGCGGCGCGCCGGGCCGGGAACAGGCAGGCGGCCGTGCCTACGGCGAGTAGCGTGCTCACCGCGCCCGCAGCGAGCCATGGATCGTAGGGGCTCACCTCAAAGAGGAGGCTGCTGATCGCGCGTGCCGATCCGAAGGCCAGTGCAATACCGGCAGCAGCCCCCGCAACCACGGGTAGCAGACCATCGCGAAGAATCAATCGATAGACACTCGCTCGTTGGGCTCCGAGCGCAATGCGCAGCCCAATCTCGCGTGACCGCTGCACGACGGAGTACATCACCACGCCGTAGACGCCGAGCCCCGCCAGAAAGACCGCGCCGGTCGCAAACATGAGCAGCAGGTCCATCACGAAACGTTGGCTGGCAATTGAATCGGCGACCACGCCGTCCAGAGTGCGCACGGCAGGAACTGGCACGCTGGGGTCAACACTCCACACCGTTTTCCGAATCACATCGGCCATAGCGGAAGGATCCTGACGCGTGCGCACTACCAAGCCGGCCATGGGCTCGCAACGGTACCAGTAGGGAACATAGATCAGCATCGGATCCGGCTTGGCGAGCGAGATCGTGCGTGCATCGGCCACTACGCCGACGACGGTAAACGGCGGCTCGTTGGTGCGGTCTCCCCGTCTGAACTGCAACCCAATTGGATTTCTTCCCGGCCACAGCGTCTTTGCTGTCTTGTCTGAGACGAGGGCCAGACTCTTGCCCCAGTCGTGTTCGCTGAAGAACTGACCCGACACAAGCTCGAGGTGGATCGCGGAAAAATATTCAGGACTCACCCAGCGAAAGCTCTCCAAGGGCAGCTGCGTCACGGGCCGGTTGTCGCCTGCAACGCGCACCATATCGCCCCAGCTGTCGCCCGTCAGCGGCAGCACGCTGGTGATCGCCGCGTGCTCTACTCCCGGCAGGCGGTCCATGCGTGTGAGCACTTCGCGATGAAATGCAGCGCGATGCTCTGTGTCGCGATAGGACTCCATGGGTAGAGCGATCGTGGCCGTGATCGTTCGATCGGCGCTGAAGCCGCGGTCCACTTGCATGAGCTTGATCATGCTGGTGGTCAGCAGCCCGGTCATCGATAAAAGTCCGACGCTCACCGCCACTTCGAATGCCACTAGAAGCCGCCGCGCGCGGCGGCTTCCGCGCGATTCACTGGCCAGGCGCGACTCGCTGTGCAGAATTTCATTGGGGGCGGTATTCGAGACCATCAACGCCGGCGCGGTGCCTGCCAGCAAGGTGGCAATCCCAGCCAAAAGCACGGCACATCCCGCGCCGGCCCAATCCAAATGCAGAGGCCCACGAAAGTTGAGCGCCGCGGGCAGATAGCGCTGCATTGCGGGAACGATGACGGAAGCGATCAAGATCCCCAACCCGCCCCCGCACACGGCCAGGAGGGCTGCTTCGCGAAGAGCCATGCGCACCAACTCGGCACGGCTTGCGCCCAGGGCGGCCGCTACTGCCATTTGCTGCTTCTGCCCCACGGCGCGCGCCAGCAAGAGGTTAGTGACGTTCACGCATCCCACGAGCAACAAGCCCGCCACAGCCGCGAGCAGGATCATCATCGGCTTGCGGTTGTTCCCAACCAGCTGCTTTTGGAAAGGAGTGAGAAGGATCGAGAGAGTTGCTTTCTCGTCCGCGGGCAAATTCGCGCTGATCGTGTGTTGCAGCGCATCCAGGTCTGCTGTGGCCGCGGCAAGCGAGACTCCAGGCTTGAGCCGGGCAAGTCCGAAGTAATTCAGATCGCCCATCTCTTCGGCGAGACGCTCTTTCGAAAAGGCGAGTGGTTCCAATATGCTCACCGGAAGCGGGCGATTCGTGTTGCCGATGGTCGCGAGAGTCTGCACTAGGGGCATGTGGAACGACTGCGGCATCACGCCGATTACGGAGTACTGAAATCCGTTCAGCCGGATGGCCTTGCCCACGATGCCCGGGTCGCCTCCGAACTGATGGCGCCACAGGTCGTACGTCAGAATCGCGACGTGCTCATTTCCGGGCTGGGCTTCCTTGTCGGTAAAAGTTCTGCCCAGTTGCGGCTGCACCTGGAGGACAGAGAAGATTCCCGGCGTGGCTGCGAGCACGCCTACCTGCGATGGACGGCCCTCTGCGCCGAGGGGCTCTGAACCCTGCTGCATCGCGGCCATTGCTTCAAAGCTGCGGTTGTGTCGCTGCCAGAAGGTGAAGTGATTTGCGCTCACCGGCAGAGTGGGATAGAGATTGCTCCATTCCATGGCAATTTCTTCGATGTTCACCAGTCGATCGGCCCGAGCAAAGGGCAACGGACGCAGCATCACGTCGTAGACAAGCGTGAAAATCGAAGTGGTTGCGCCGATGCCGAGCGCCAGCGTCAGCACGGCAACGAGACAGAAACCGGGTGACTTGCGTAGTTGACGAGCGGCATAGCGAAGGTCGAGGCCCAATCGCTCAAACTGCGCCCAGCCCCAGGACTCGTGTGTTTGTTCCTTGATCAGGGTCGCGTTGCCGAATGCGCGCAGCGCGGCATAGCGTGCTTCTTCAGGAGGCAGGCCCTTCTCTCGCTGCTCTTCTTCTTCAAGCTCAAGATCGGCGCGCAGCTCTCGATCCAGGTCCGCATCCCTCTTGCGCAGCTGCCACCATTTCATCTCGGCGTTCCTCCTAGCTTTCCTCAGTGGCTGCCGGCCACATTACGCGCGCCACGGCTTCCGTCATCTGCTTCCACTGCGACTCCTCGGCAACGAGCTGCTTTCTTCCTTTTTCTGTCAGGCGATAGTACTTGAACTCGCGGTTGCGATCGGGAGCGGTTTCCCACTTGGCGGCAATCCATCCGCGCTTTTCAAGCCGGTGCAAGGCGGGATAGAGCGAACCGTGCTGCATCTGCAGAAAGTCGTTGGTGGTGCGCTGAATGTGCTTGCCGATCTGGTGCCCGTGCGACGGACCGTAGAGAAGTGTCCGCAGGATGAGCATGTCGAGCGTGCCCTGCAGAACTGCCGTGCGCGGTTGTGTATCTTTGGTCATGGAAGATGTTCTACCCTCAATTTGGATCCGATGGTAGACACCCGACTATCGGCTGTCAAGTGAGGCCGGCTGAGAGCAGGCCACTCAGCTGCGGAAGTCCACATCCGGAGTGTGACTTTCGATTGGGTCGCAACGCCCCCGCTCTTCGAATGGTGGGTCCCCGCAAGCAAGTCTGTGATCCAATGAGGCAACAACTCTCGATCGCTCAGATGACGCGCGTGCGCACGTCAAGCTGACTTCCCAGGGGCTGCCGCGCAGCTCGAGCAGATGGAGGCCATGATGGAGTCTCAATTCTCATCTGAAAGCGACGTTTCCGAAAGCAACGTTTCGTGGAGAACGCGTTTCCGTCGCTGGATAACGACTGATCCCGCGAAGCGCTATTCTCCCCCCGGGCTGGTTGCCTATTACTGGACGAGTGGAAGTCCAAAGGCCTGCGCCGTGGGGAATATCAGCTCCAGCGGGATGTATGTTGTGAACGACGAGCCCTGGCTGCCTGGAAGCGTGATTCCCATGACTCTGCAAAGAGCGACCGACATAGAGCAAGTAGACGCCGACCAAGAGGGCGCCACGCAAGACAAGGATGACTGGATCGCGGTGATGACGCAGGTTGTTCGCTCAGGGCCGGATGGGCGGGGGCTTACGTTTGTATTTTCGAACTCGACCGACCTGTTTGCGAATGAGATCCCGCGCGAGAAGATAGCCGACACGAAAGCCCTGAAGCGATTCATCAAGCATCTGAATCGGTCTTGAGAAGCACGTTTCAATCGAATTCCATCAAATCCTTATCGGACGACCCTGTCCAAAATTGCTCTCGCCAGCGACACGCTGTCCGTAATCGTGGCGGTGAGCTTGGGCGATGGCCCGCTGATATCGTCGCGCGCCAGTCGTACCGCGGCGATGATGCTGGCCGCAATCACGAGGGTGGATGCGAAGCGGTCGCGTTTCCTTCCTTCCTGCTCTTCGCGCGCAATAGCGCGTCTCATCTCGCCCATGGCGGCGCCTCCCGCTGCGCGCGCACCGGCTTTTTGCCGATCCGGTACGACAAACGCCCGCGAAAAATGTTCGGAGGCAGATAGCGGCGTCGCTCGCCGCAGAGCGGACAATCGGCGACGATCCAGGTGTCGGGCATCGTCTCGACCGGTGCGGGGATATTCTCGCCGCAGCCCTTGCAGCGAACTGTGTAATCGCAGATGCCGGAAACGGGCAGGTTCCACATGGGTGCCAGTATAGGCGAACAAAAGGCGAAAGTTATCCACCGATTGCTGAGGATTTGCGGCGCAGGACCTCCGATAGTCCTTGTGCACGGCTAAGCATCTGTCAAGGTGCTATAACGTTGTGCACATGGATCCGACATCTGCCGGCAACCTTGAAGAAGAAGTGGGGCAACTGCGCGCTCGTGTGCAGCGGTTAGAAGAAGCGCTCTACCGCCAGGGGATTCTTTCGGAGAGATGGAAGGGTCCGCAGGCAGCACCTGCCGAACAGGCCGCGCCGGCGCAGCCTTCGAGCGTTTCTGCCGTGCCGGCTGCGCCGCAGTCGGTCGTGCCTGCCCCGGTCATAGTTTCCACACCCGCGCCGAGCTTTGGCGCGTTCGGACAAACTGCACCCGGCCAGCCGGAACGTTCGCTCGAGAGCCGCATCGGCTCGCAATGGTTTAACCGCATCGGCATTCTCGCGGTGCTTATCGGCATGGCGTGGTTTCTCAAGCTTGCCATCGACAATCATTGGATCGGCCCGCTCGGCCGCGTGCTGATTGGCTTGATCGCCGGGGCAGGATTGATCGCCTGGTCTGAGCGCTTTCGCGCCAAAGGCTACGCCGCATTTTCGTACTCGCTCAAATCAGTGGGTAGCGGCATTCTCTATCTTTCGCTGTGGGCCGCCTTTTCGCTTTTTCACTTGATTCCTGGATCGGTCGCCTTTGCGGCCATGATCGCAGTGACCGCGTTCAATGGCTTTCTCGCATGGGTGCAGGATTCGGAGCTGCTGGCGCTTTACGCGATTGCGGGTGGCTTTGGCACTCCTCTGCTGGTTTCAACGGGAGAGAACCACGAGGTTGCGCTCTTCAGCTACATGCTGCTGCTCAACGTCACGGTGTTGATTCTTGTGGCGCTGCGGCCATGGTCGCGGCTGCTGTTCGGAGCCTTTACGGGCACGGTGTTTTACGCGGCGGGTTGGAGTTTTTCGTTTTACTCGGCCCAGCAAGTCGGAACAACAGCCTTCTTCTTCACGTGCTTTTTCGTGCTCTTTGCGCTTGCGCCACGCCTCGTTCTTCTCAAGCAAGACGACAAGGTTGATGCATCGCAGATCATGCCGACGTGGGACAAACTCGCCACGGTGCTTCTGCCGATTCTGAATGCATCGCTAGGGTTTCTTGCGTTCTACTGCCTGCTCGATTCAAAGCATTGGGACTCCGCCGAGCCATGGCTTGCTGTCGGATTCGCCGGATTCTACCTGCTGCTGCTGCGCCTGCCTGCGCGTGGCCGGTGGCGCGCGAATCCCGTGCTGCTGTCTGAACTGCATCTTGCCGCGGCCGTTGTGTTTCTTACTATTGCCATTCCACTGAAGGCATCCGGCCGCTGGATCACCATTGGCTGGCTGGCCGAAGGCGCCGCGTTGCTGTGGGTCGCGAGCCGTGCACGCACGAAGTTCCTCAGCATTCTTGCGCTGCTGTGTCTTGTTCTGGCGCTCGGGGCGTTGGTGACAGTTGATCCGTCGACGAGCAGCACGCCGATCTTCAATGCGCGCTTCGCCACCTACCTTGTGGGCATTGCTGTGTTCGCATTCGCTGGCTGGATCGCGCACCGGTGCGCCAAAGACCAGCAGGATACTTCGCTGCCGTGGCTGGGCGTTGCCGCTGCAGCCGCGCTTGTGGTGAATGGATTGATTCTTCTCGCCGCTGGTCGTGAGATTCATGCGTATTGGTGGGGCACGGGCTGGCGCGGCGGATATCAGCTGTACACGCTTCATCGCATGTATGCGCAGTTCAGCTACTCCGCGTTGTTTATGGTTTTTGGCGCCATTTTGCTGGGGCTGGGTTTCTCGCGCAACTCGTCGTTTTTGCGCTGGCAGGCGCTGGTGCTGCTGGCCGTTTCGATCGGTAAGGTCTTTCTGGTGGACGTGAGCGAACTGAGTCAGGGCTATCGCATCCTGAGTTTTCTTGGTTTAGGCGCCCTGCTGCTCGGCGTGAGTTTTGTTTACCAGCGCGACTGGTTCAACCTGCGCGGCAAAGGACCCGTATCGTGAAACTGCTTGCCGCATTTGTTCTTCTCGCCGCTGCGATTGATCCTGAGCCGGAGATACGCTATTTTCACTTCGAACGCCCGGTGCAACTGGCGCCGGATACTTCAGGGCAGGCGTGTGCGGTGCTCGATCCTGCAATTTTTGCCGGGGCTTCGCAAGGGCTGGCCGATCTTCGCCTTTACAACGGTGCAGCCGTCGTGCCCTATGTGGTGCACAGCGCTGTCGCACCGGCAGGTGCCTCGCAGTCGATCGCACCGCTCAACCTCGGAGAGCGCAAAGGCAAAACGGTGTTTGACGCGGAGATGCCCGCAGGCGAATACAGCGATTTGCAGCTCAGCGTGACGGGCCAGAACTTTCTAGCCACCGTAGCGGTATCCGGAAGCCAAACAGAGACAGGCCCGCAGACACGCATCGGTTCGTATACGATTTTCGATTTCACTGGGCAGAAGCTGGGCCGCAGCACGGTCCTTCATCTGCCGAAATCCAACTTTCGTGTGCTGCATTTCGAAATCGCGGGTCCCCTCGCTCCAAGCCGGATTGAAGGCTTATCGGCAGCGTCCGCGCCAGCAAGCGAGCCGAAGTACCTCGTCGTCATGAGCACGGCGCATCTTACGCAGAAGGTGCGCGATTCGGTTGCTGAGTTCGCGGTTCCGGCGCATGTGCCCGTCGAGCGCATTGTGTTTCTGCCGCCGGGCGAGCCGTTGAATTTCAGCCGCGATGTCACGGTGGAAGTGACGCCGGTCTCATCGCAAAATGAAGATGCCACAAGGAATTCTCCGCCACCCACATCTGCTTATGGAAGTCTGCTGCGCCTTCACCGGGCGCAGGACGGGCATCGCATCGACGAAGAGCGCCTCGATGTGAATCCACCTCAGAGGTTCTTTGACGCGCCGTCAAAGTGGACGATCACAGTTGTTAATGGAGACGATGCGCCGATCCAGTTTGCTGGTGTGCGGCTTGAGATGCTGCAGCGGGAACTCTGTTTCGAAGCTGCTCCACACACCAGCTATACGCTGTACTACGGCGATGCTGTTCTTTCGTCTCCTCGGTACGACTATGCGCGCTGGTTTGCGTTGCAGGCGGGGGCTGCGGTAGCAACGCTCGGTCCCGAGACGGCCAATGGGGCCTATCAACCACGTCCCGATCAGCGGCCGTTTACCGAGAAGCATCCAGTGCTGCTGTGGCTGGCGTTGATTCTTGTGGTGCTGCTGATGGGTTTCATCGCACTTCGTTCGGCAAAGCGCGTGGAGCCCGGGGCGCCGATGCCGTAGCATAGGTGGGAAAGTCCCCACGAGGTCATCGATGAGCGACATTTTGACTCCCGAACAAATCAGCAGTCTCACCCGCGAAACGAATTACGGCACCTGGCGTTTTCAAAAGACCTGGAAGCCGCTCTACGTTGCCGATGCCGAGGGGTGCTGGTTCACGGATGGCGGCGGAAAGAAATACCTCGACTTTAGTGCACAGCTGATGTGCGTTAACCTGGGCCACAAAAATCCACGCGTCGTGGAGTCGATTGCGGAGCAGGCGCGCGAGCTTGCCTTTGTGGGACCAGTGTATGCAACCGCGGCACGTGCGAAGTTGAGTGCCAAGTTGCTTGAGGTGCTGCCGGGGGGATTGGAAAAATTCTTCTTCGCGACCAGCGGCACCGAGGCGAACGAAGCAGCCTTCAAGATTGCGCGCATGGTGACCGGCAAGACGAAGATCATCTCGCGCTACCGCTCATATCACGGCTCGACGATGGGTTCGATTGCGGCCACGGGTGATCCGCGACGCTGGGCGATGGAGCCGGCAGGCAAGGGCGCGGGCGTTGTCTTTGCGCCGGAGACGAACTGCTACGACTGCCCGATCAAGCATACCTATCCTGGCTGCAATATCGCGTGCGCCGACTACATTGAGCACATGATCCGCAATGAGAGCGATGTGGCTGCGATCATCGTGGAGCCGGTTGTCGGGACGAACGGCGTGCTGGTTCCACCACCGGAGTACTTCCCGCGTTTGCGCGAAATCTGCGACCGCCACGGCGTGCTGCTGATTGCCGACGAAGTGATGGCGGGCTGGGGCCGTACGGGCAAATGGTTCTCTGTCGATCACTGGAATGTGAAGCCCGACATCCTGGTGACGGCTAAAGGCATCACGTCAGCCTATGTGCCGCTGGGCTTGTGTGCAACGACGAAGAAGATTGCAGATTACTTCGAGGACCGCTACTTTTCGCATGGGCATACATACGAGGCGCATCCGATCACATTGGGACCTGCCGTGGCGACGATCGAAGAGATGCAGCGGCTGAAGCTGGTCGAGCGGGCGGCGGAGTTGGAGCCGTATGTGCGCGCAAAGCTCGAAGCCTTGAAAGCCAAGCACGTGTCGATCGGGGACGTGCGCGGGCTCGGTTTGTTTTTTGCCGTGGAGCTAGTGAAGAACCGCACGACCAAGCAACTGTTCAATACCATGCGCGATAAGGTCGAAGGCAAGCCGATGGTGGTGGAGCAGATTGCGGCGAAGATGATGGCCGATGGGGTGGCGCAGCAGGCGTGGGTGAGCCACTTCGTGATCGCACCGCCGCTGATCGTGACTAAGGAAGAGATCGACTTCGGGATCGATGCGCTGGATAGGCATCTGGGTATCGCCGATGCGCTGGTGGAGTAGTTTTCAGGGATCAGGGATCAGGGATCAGGACTGACTTGTCATGCGAATCACGTTCGCCGGGCATAGCTTACCGAGATCCCTGAAAGCTGATTCCTGACCCCTGTTCCTTCAATCGAAGACAACAGTCTTATTGCCATAGCAGAGAATGCGCCGGTCGAGATGCCAACGCACGGCGCGCGACAAGACGAGTCGCTCGAGATCGCGTCCGCGGGCAACGAGGTCCTCTACCTGGTCGCGATGCGAAATGCGGGCAACGTCCTGCTCAATGATGGGACCGTCATCGAGAACCTCCGTCACATAATGACTGGTTGCTCCGATGAGCTTGACTCCGCGTGCGTGCGCCGCGTGATAGGGGCGCGCTCCGGTAAACGCAGGCAGGAACGAGTGGTGCACATTGATGATCCCGGCGGGATATTCGGCAACGAAGCTTGCAGACAAAATCTGCATGTAACGCGCCAAGACAACAAGGTCGACGGTGTTTTCATTTAAAAGAGCCAGCTGCCTGGCTTCTGCCTCAGCGCGGGTTGCCGCGTTGACTGGTACATGCTCGAAACGGATGCCGTAGAACGCAGCGAGATTTTCGACGTCGCGATGGTTCGAAACAATGAGCGGGATGTCGCAGGACAGCTCTCCGGTGCGCCAGCGGTGCAGCAGGTCGGCCATGCAGTGCAGATACTGCGAGCAGAAGAGCGCGACGCGCGGGCGTGCAGAGGCCGCGTAGAGCTTCCAGCGCATATTCAGTTTTGCCGCCAGCGCAGCAAACTCGGTTTTGAAGAGCTCCAGATTGAAAGGTGACGCCGCGTCGGCGTGGTTCGCGTCCCCGGCGGCGAGGCTCCACTCGACGCGCATGAAGAACAGCCCGAGATCGTGATCCTGGTGCTGGTCGGCATGCAGGATGTTGGCCCCGTGCTCATAGAGAAGCCCGGAAACATGCGCGACAAGCCCTTTGCGGTCAGGACAATCTATGAGCAGAACGGCGGAGTTGTTCATCTTCCCATTCAGATTAAGCGATGGGGGTCCGCGACCTGAATGAGCGATCGCCCTGGGGTTGTCTTGCCGGCCGGGTCTGAGGCAGGCGGAACTTGCGAGCTGGCGGGATCTGCTGGAAGAAATGCTTCATCGTTCCGGAATTGCCTGCGTGCTGAGCTGTTCGCGCAGATTGATGGCCAAGTCGGCCACCTGGCGGAGTTTTTCAGCGACCGGGTACGGCATTTCGGGCGCCGAGAGGGCCAACTGGGAGTGCAGCAGAAGCCCGGCGATGGTGGTTTTCATCTCTTTTTCAAGCGCCTCAGTGGCCGCGCGATGCGCCAGCGCTTGCTCGCGTGTACGGCGATGGAGAGCCGCACGAACCTCGCGGATGATCCTGGCCGCACCGGATAATGCGAAGTTGATTTGCAGGGGAATCGCCAACCCGGCATGTTCCCAGATGACTTCAGCGGCGGCGGGATCGCAGCAAGCCAGCGACTCGTCCAGGATGATTACACCGTACTCGTGCTTGTGAAGGGCGGCAAGTGCGGTCTTGCGTCCTTCGGCTACTTCGATGGAATAGCCCAATTGCTGCGCGATGGCGGCGGCGCAGTTCTGCGCGCCTTCAATTCCGGTCACCATCAGGATGCTGATTCCGATTTCCTTATCCATGTCAATCCTCGGGGAGTTCTCGTGTCGATTCCTCATCGCACGTACCATGCCAATTTCTTATACGTTGAGGCGCGGGCGCAAATGGTCGGCTCGCCTGCGGGACAGGGGCCGCAATGCCGCTCTTCAGCTGAGTTGGTTATCCAACCTGCATCGGATCGGCGATGCCGTATTCCTTAAGCTTTCGGTACAGGGTTGTTTTGCCGATGCCGAGAAGCTGGGCAGCCCGGAGCTTGTCGCCATGCAGGACCCGTATGGCGCTCAGGATCGCATCCCGCTCCAGGTCGGCCAGGGATAGGACCCGCTGCGTCTCAGAAGGACTCTCGGTCTTTACGTTCGACCTGTTCGGTTGATAGGCGGCCAGCCCCTGCTGACGCAGCTGCGTGGGCAAATGGCCAAGGCTGACTTCACCGCTGGTCGAAAAAGCGCAGCCGTGCTCGATCGCGTTCTCGAGTTCGCGGACATTGCCCGGCCAATCGTGGCGCATGATGGTGCGCAGCACCTCGTCACTGAGCGTGTAGGTTAAGCCGCTGGCATGCGAAACGCGGTCAAGAAAGTGAGCCGCCAGTAGAGGGACATCTTCGCGTCGATCGCGCAGGGGAGGCAGGCGCAGATTGACGACATTCAGGCGATAGAAGAGGTCCTTGCGGAATGTGCCGGAGTCGACCATCGCGGATAAGTCGCGATTGGTGGCCGCCAGAATCCGCGCTTTGATGGGAACGCGATGATTGGCGCCTACAGGCCGGACTTCCTTCTCCTGCAGGGCGCGCAGCAGCTTGGCTTGCAAATCGAGCGTGAGTTCCCCGATCTCATCGAGAAAGACCGTCCCTCCTTCCGCGCTCACCAGGAGCCCGTCCTTGGAGCGGTTGGCGCCGGTGAAGGCACCCTTGATGTGGCCAAACAGTTCGCTCTCGATCAGGGTCGGAACAAGCGATCCGCAATCGACCGGCAAAAAGGGCTTTTCGGCATTGGGGCCGTTGACGTGAATGGTCCGGGCAACAAGCTCCTTCCCGGTTCCGCTTTCTCCCAGGATCAGGACCGGATGCGTGGTTTGGGCTACTTTGGAGAGAATCCGGTAGAGCTTCTCCATCTCAGGCGAGCGACCAAGGAGGGAACTGAATCCCTGGGTTGGACGGAGGCGCTCGCGCAGCAGACGGGAGGCAGTGTTTTTGGAGCATCCTGCCGCGGCGCGATCTAGAACCGCAGAGAGTTCGTCGACGGTGAACGGTTTGATGACATAGTCGCGCGCGCCCTCGCGCATGGCATTCACGGCGGAATTGACAGTGCTCGACGTGGTCATACCGATGATCGCGATATGGGGGTAGAGCAGATGCGCCTCCCGCACGAAATCGAGACCTTCCTGGTCCCCGGGCGGCAGGTTGATCAGCAGAATGTCGGGTGTGCGTCCGCCCAGCAAGACACGGGCCTGGGCGACGCTTGAGGTTGTCTCGGCATAATAGTTGAGGCCGCGAACGATCTCGGCGCAGGCCGCGCAGATTGGCGCATTGTCGTCGACGACAAGGACCTGGAGCCTCGGCGCCCGCTCAGCCGGAAGTATAGGTTCTATCACTCTAGTCTCGAATACTGTTTGGAGCATGTTAAGTTTCCTTTTTGTCGTTCGTCTGTGGGGTAGATCACTGATGTCTGTTCCGGGAGCATGCAGGCACCTCAAGAGGTGCGCACGGGCAGCTCGATCTGGAAGCAAGCGCCTGTAGGATCGCGGTTGGCAGCGCGAATTTGCCCGCCGGCCAATTCCAGGATCGATCGCGTAATTGAAAGTCCTAAACCTTTGTGCTCGACTCGCTGCGCAGTATCCTGATCGCTGGGGTCGCTGGGGTGGGCGGTGTACCCAGCCTCAAAAATGTTCTCCAGCGAGTGGGAAGGGATTCCCGTCCCGTTGTCTTCCACGTTGAGCAGCAGGGTGGTGTCTTCATCGGGGCCAGCGGAGGTTTCGCGCAGGATCAGCTGAATGTGGCCTCCCTCTGGCATGGCGTCCGCCGCGTTCTTCACCAGGTTTACCAGGATTCGCGTCAGGTCCTCACTGGTCAAGCGCACGGGCAGGGCTCCCCCTACGGCGTCCAGAGTGATGCAGATGCCGGGCCCGGCAAGAGCCGCAAGCAGGTTGCGGTTCGCCTGCAGTTCCCAGGAGAGGTCGCGGATCAGTGTTGGCGGCAGATACTCCCAGTAGCGATTGGCTTTGGATGCGTTAGGCGAAACCGAAAGCGGCGCCGCATCTGCTGCGCCGTCCGCGGAGGGGGCGCCAATGACCTCCCCGAGGGTCATCAGACGATCCACAAGGCGCCGGCTGGCGGAGGGCGACCATTTTCAATTCGCTGCCATAGTGCAGATACGACGCCGTAAGAACTCCGGGTGCTTCCAGCAGATCGCAGTAGAGCTCAAGCGCCGCGACCATATTGCGCGCCTCGTGTGCCACCTCCGCGAGGTTGGCCGTCCCCATGTATTGCGGGTTGAAGGCGGAAAGCGGTGTTGCAGCAGGCATCGGCACGTTCATGGGCGGGTTTGACTGGAGTATCGGTTGCATCTGTGGAGCATCCTTTCTAGATCGTTCTAGTCTGGGACCGTTCTGGTGGCCCCGGTCGCGGGGTGACTCTGGGAGAAATCGGCATTGCGCGATTTCCAATTTGGTGAACTCGTTCGATATCTGCCCTTTTCTAATACACGTCGTGTGCCAAATCCGGACGGCAGATCTATCCGCTGATGCGAAAGGAGTTACGCGTGGCGCAGGGGATGGAGCTTGCGGAGCAAATGGGGCCGAAGAGTTTCATATCGGGACGCGGTGAAATGGAACACTCGTGCAAGTAATGGAGAGGATGTCACTTAGAGGCGAATCCCGATTCAGGCTTCGCACCGATCCTGATTCCCGAAACGACACGGGTTTCCGAAGCTGGTCCGAAGAGGAGTCTCGCTGGCTCGTTCCCGTACAATCCCCCTTATGAACGCGACAGCTTCTTCCACGTTTTTTCGACCTGGTGGCCGTTCCCCAGCCCAAATGCGCCCGTTGACGCTGACGCCCGGTTTTGTGCAGACAGCGGAAGGATCGGTGCTGGTTTCGCTTGGGAACACGCGCGTACTGACCAACGCGACGATCGAACAGGGGGTTCCAGGATGGCTGCGCAACTCCGGACGCGGCTGGGTGACGGCCGAGTACGCGATGCTGCCGCGCTCGACCGTGAGCCGCACGCCGCGCGAAAGCGAACGGGGCAAGATCGGCGGCCGCACACACGAGATCCAGCGGCTGATTGGGCGGAGCCTCCGCTCGGTGATCGACATGCACGCCCTGGGAGAGCGGACGGTTATTCTTGACTGCGATGTGATCCAGGCCGATGGCGGTACGCGGACGGCTGCGATAACGGGCGCTGCCGTGGCCCTCGCGATCGCTCTCAATGCACTCGTGGCCGCAGGCGTGCTGAAGCAGTCGCCGATGAAACAACTTGTGGCAGCTACGTCGGTGGGGATTGTGAGTGGAACGCCGCTGCTCGACCTGTGCTACGAAGAAGATTCACAGGCCGAAGTCGACATGAACGTGGTGATGACCGCGGATGGCGGGCTTGTTGAAACGCAGGCAACCGCTGAAAAGGGCAGCTATTCGCGCAACGACTTGAATGGCTTGATCGACCTGGCTGAAGCGGGTTTGAAGGACATCTTCGCAGCGCAGCGCGCCGTGCTCGCCGGTTAAGAAACCGGTGCGGCGACGGGCTGCGCGGTCTTGACCGTGATTTCGATGCTGGGCGGCGCGAGCAGTGTGTTGTGTATCAGGCACTGGTGGACGCTGCGGTACATGGCCTCTGACTGCTCTTGGGTCAGCGGAACGGGACAGAGGACTTCAATCTGGAAGTTACCCAGGCGTGCCGGCTGCTTCAGTTTCTCTGCCGTTACGCGGACATCGATTCCTGTGGTGGCGAGCTTGCGCGTGCTTAGGTATTGAGCCGCATAGAAGGCAGCGCATGAACCCAGCGAGGCAAGCATGAGTTCCGGAGGCGTCATGCCGGTATCGCCGCCGCCGTTGTCCGCGGGTTGATCGCAGAGCAGCGTATGGTTGCGCGCTTCTACGGTGAAGCGAACGCCCTCGATTTGCTGCACGCGTACGTTCATTGGAATCTCCTCCTAAGTGCAGCGAGGCTGCCCTGCGTATATTCAAGGCGCATGCCGGCGCTTTGACCGTGACTGCGATCACTCGACAGCCCCTTCCGACGGCAGAACGCGAAGAGGCGTGCGCCTACAAAGCTAGAGATGAATCCAGTTGCAGCGAATCAGCGCGAGTGAACCCACCGCCACCACGATCCACAGCAGAACACCCTGCAGCATAGGGCGCACACCTACGGCGCGCACGGTCTTGAGTGAGAGGCCCGTTCCGATCAGGAAGAGCGTGACCGTAAGACCCAGGATGCCCAGATGTTTGAGAATCGGGTACGCCGCATGCAGCGGGGTGAAGTAAGTGTTGGCGACAGCGGCCAGACAGAACAGAAGAATGAACCAGGGCCAATGAATCCGCGCCTTGCTCTTGGTGGCGATGGCAGTTCCGATTGAAAGAGGTACGATCCATAACGCGCGTGCAAGTTTTACGGTGGTACCGACGGCGAGGGCCAGCACACCGAATTTCGCGGTGGCGCCGACGACGGAGCTGGTGTCGTGAATCGCTAAGGCCGACCAGAGGCCGAACTGGGTTTGCGACATGTGGAGCGCGGTACCGATGGCCGGGAAGAGCAGCAAGGCGACTGAGTTCAGCACGAAGACAGTGCCCAGCGAAACACCGATCTCTTCTTCCGATGCGTTGGTGATGGGCGAAATGGCGGCGATCGCGCTGCCGCCGCAAATGGCCGTCCCCGTCGAAATCAGGAACGATGTCCCTTTCTCCACATGCAGCAACTTGCCGAAGGCCCAGCCGAGCAACAGAGCCACGCTGATGCTGCAGGCCGTGTAGATGAAACCGGAGCGGCCTGCCTGCAGCACCTGGTGCAGGTCCATGCCGAAGCCGAGGCCGACGACCGAGGCCTGAAGAAGAAACTTGGAGAGATGCCGGGCTTCAAGGTGAAACGGATGTTCGAAGGTGAAGCCGTAGGCCAGCCCGAGGGCCAGTGCGATCGGCGGCGAAAGCAGCCCGCTTGCCGCAAGAATCATGCCGATAAAAAAGATGTTCTTCGCCATGAACCCAGTGTGTGCCGGCGGGCGGGCGCGGGTCCAAGCAGAAGGAGTGATGTGTCATCAGCACTACTTATCGTGTGCAGCGGCAGTCTTCTTTACGGTTTTCGATGCGGCCCGTGCGCCGGCTCGCGCGAAGAGAAACTTGCGAAACTCCTGCGCCATGGGCTCGACCGCGGAGCCTCTTGTGGTGGCGACAAGGAACGAGCGGCGAATGCGGAGGCCGGCGACCTCGACGAGATTGAAAGTACGGCCCAGGCGCAGATCTTTGGCGATGGCCCACCGCGAAACGAAACCGACCCCGAATCCAGCCTCTACTGCGGATTTAATTGCTTCGGTGGAGTCTAGTTCCATGGCGACCTGTAATCCACGCCGCTGGATGCCGCTCTGCTCGAGCGCCAGTTCCAGAACACGTCGGGTGCCGGAGCCGCGCTCGCGCATCAGCAGCGGGACAGTCACGATCTCGTTGGTCGCGACGGTGGCGCGCTCGGCCCACGCATGCGCTGCGGGAACGATGAGGACAATTTCATCTTCGAGAAAGGCCTCGGTTTTGACATCGCGGCTGCGCGGCGGGCCCTCGATGAATCCAAGCTCGATGGACCGGTCTTCGACGGCGGCGACGATGCGCTCGGTGTTGCCGCTGATGAGCGTGGGCACAATGCGCGGATGCGTCTTGCAGAATTCACTCAATAAACCGGGAAGGACATATTGCGCGATTGTGGTGGAGGCCCCGAGGGTGAGTGCGCCGGCGTGCGATCCGCTGAGTGCGGCCAGTTCTTCTTCGGCGTGGGCCAGAATTTCGCTTGCGTGGTCGGCATGCTTGAGCAGAATCTTTCCCGCCGGCGACAGATGCGGATGCAGGCCTGAACGATCGAAGAGCTGGACGCCCAGGTCTTCTTCGAGAGCCTTGATCTGCAAGCTCACCGCGGGCTGCGTCAGGTAGAGCTCTTCGGCGGCTTTTCGAAAACTGAGTTGACGCGCAACCGCGCGAAAGACGACAAGACGGAAGTTATCGAGGCGGGCCACGCGAGTCTTCGATCCTCTTACGAATTGATTTGGTTCTTATGGATGCGCTACCGAGCCGCAGATTCGAGGCCGCGCTGCCGACCATTCTTCCCGGCGCGGGATTAGCGCAACTGGACGTTGAAGGTGGCCTTGCAGCGCTCGCTCGGCTTAAATTCGACCATCTCGTCCTTGTCATCCTTTGCCACATGGATATACATGGGCTTCTTCAGAACTTCGGGAAGGTGCGTGATCTTCACTTGCCCATCCGATCCAGTGAACGCCTCCAGATCGAGCCGTTTTACACCCAGCGGGCCATAGCGAATCCGTGCGGTGACCTTTGCCGCATACACCGGCTTGGAGTCGGCGCCTGTGACGTTGATGGTTGCGGAACAGGTTCCGAGATCGGCAGAGATTTCGGCCGGCACAGGAGTGGGCGTGTTCTGCGCGGCTCCGGTGATGCCCGTTGCCGCGGGCACTGCTACGCACAAAGAGAGACCAAGGGCGACTACAAAAATTGATTTCCGCATCGGCTGCAAGTATAGCGCTGCTCCTCGTCTCAGTTTGCGGCGGCAATGGGCAGCTCGATGCTGCTCGCCAACCCTGGTGCGTGGAAGATGCGCTGCGTCGCTTTCTTATAGTCAGCCGGCTTGGCCCAGAAGATATTGGGCACAAAGGTTTGCGGATTGCGATCGTAGAGGGGGAACCAGCTGGACTGGATCTGCACCATGATCTTGTGGCCGGGCAGAAAAACGTGATTTGTCGGAGGCAGCGCGAAACGATAGGCCAACGGTTTGTTCGGCTCGACTGCCTTGGGCGCAGAAAAGCTCTCGCGATAGCGGCCGCGGAAAATATCCATAGCAATGGCGAGCTGGTAGCCGCCCATCTCGGGATGATCGGCAACCTGGTCGGGATACACGTCGATCAGCTTGACGACCCAGTCGGAGTCCGTGCCGCTGGTGGATGCGATGAGGTTGGCGATGGGCTGGCCGGTGATGTGCATCGGCTCGGTCAAAACGTCCGAGGTGTAGGTCAGCACGTCGGTGCGGCCCGAAGCCTCGCGTTGATCGTCGACCAGCCACTCAGCCCAGGTGAGCGGCGGATCGTAGCCGATGGGCTGGCTGGGCCGCGCGCGGAAGGGCACCGGGTGTGCAGGATCGGAGATGTACGAGTCGAAGTCAGCGGAGCTGGCGATGTTCGTTGAGTCAGCGGTGTTAGCTTTGGGCTCGGCGAAGCCCAGCTTGAAGCCCGACGCGAGATAGAGCGGCTTAGTTGCCGGCGCTACAGGCCAAGCCTGTAAGGTCTGCCAGCGGTTTCGGCCGGTTTCAAAAACGGTGATCGGGGCTACCTGCATTGCCGGGGCATCGTCTTTGAGGTAGTGATCGAGGAACGGCCGCAGCACGTTCTGGCGAAACCAAGTGCCTGTGTCCGAGCCGAAACGGATGGCCCCGAGCGACGCGGCGTCTTCGATCTCCTGACCGTGATGCCACGGACCCAGCACCATGAAGACTTTGTCGTTGCCGGTGTCGAGCGGCTTGATGGCTTTGTAGACGGCCAGCGCACCGTAGACGTCTTCCTGGTCCCAGAGGCTGTGCACGAGCATGGTAGGCACCTTGATGCCCTCCTGCTTGAAGTCCTCGGCTAGCACCTTATCAACTGCCTGATCGCTCCAGAACGCGTCGTAGGCGGGGTGATCGAGGACCTTCTTCCAGAAACCAATTTGCTCGAGCCCGTGCAGCCGGCCGAGTTCGCCGGCCGATCCCGCGCTCATGTATTCGTCGTAGTCGTCGAAGTGCGACGTCCACCATTTGGCCCTGGGATCGTTATCGCGCGTGCCTGCCTGCTCGTAAATGTAGGGCATGTTCTGCTCGCGGAAAGCGCCGTTGTGGAACCAGTCGTCGCCCATCCAGCCATCGACCATGGGGTTCATCGGCACGGCGACCTTGAGTGCAGGGTGCGGATGGACTAACGCCATCAAAGGCAGAAAGCCGTCGTACGAGATGCCGAGAATGCCGACCTTTCCGTTCGTTTCCGGGATGTTCTTGATGAGCCAGTCGATGGTGTCGTAGGTGTCGGTGGCCTCGTCGACAGGCGTGGGATTCTGCGGCCCGTGGATCGGGCGATTCATCACGTAGTCGCCCTCCGAGCCATACTTGCCGCGGATATCTTCGACCACGCGGATATAGCCGCCTTCCACGATCACGTCAGTCGCGTTGTCGTATCCATAGAGAACAGGACCCAGGTGCGCGCTGGCGGCGTGGCCGGTCAGCTGATCTGCGTTGTAGGGAGTGCGTGTCAGCAGGATTCCCGCGTGCTGTGCGCCCCTGGGCACCAGAATCACCACATGCAACCGCACCCCGTCGCGCATAGGGATCATCGCTTCGCGGCGTGCGTAGTCGAAGGTCGCATCGGCAGGATGCAGCTCTTTCGGCGTCTCGCTGGGGTAGTTAGGATAAAGCGGCTTGGTTGGCTGCTGCGACCAGGCGGAGAAACCGACAAACGCAAAAGCGGCGGCGGCAAGGCGGGTACGAAGCATGTGGGGACCTTTCAAGAAAGAGGGCGATATTCGCAGAGTAACGCGCCAGAGTGCACTGGACCAAGGGATTCTGAAGCCAGGGTGCGGACAAAGTTTCACGCATCCTTCTGCGCGCACGGCGAATCACAACTGAGGCGGCATGGCTCTTCGAATCAGGCCTGCCCTCAAATCAAAAAAACGGAGATTCTCTCGAATGGCGAAAGACACGGTGCTGCGCGAACACCTGATCAGCCTGCTCACTGCGGGCAATGCCCACGCAACGTTTGACGATGCGGTGAAAGACATGCCGGCTGACCTGCGGGGTAAGCGTCCTAAAGGCGCCGAGCACTCGCCTTGGCAGATTCTGGAGCATCTGCGCATTGCGCAGGGTGACATTCTGGAGTTTTCGCGCGACGCAAAGCACAAGTCGCCGAAGTGGCCCGAGGAGTACTGGCCTAAAAGTCCTGCACCTCCCGACGAGAAGGCCTGGGACAAGAGCGTGCGCGCTTTTCGGAAAGATCTGAAGTCGCTCTGCGCGCTGGTGTCGGACGAGAAGACCGATCTCTACGCGAAGATCCCGCATGGGGATGGGCAAACGATTCTGCGCGAAGCCCTGTTGACCGCCGACCACAACGCGTACCACGTGGGGCAGCTGGTGCTGGTGCGCAAACTGCTTGGCGCGTGGAAGGGATAAAAGCAGGGATTAGGGGTCAGGGATGAGGGATCATTTAGGGCTCCGGCGCTTGGCACAAATGGGCTACGGAATAGCATTTTTTGAAAAAGTCTGGGCAATTGAGCAGGAGTTGTAGTTAACTCTCTTCCTGACCCCTGACCCCTGACCCCTGACCCCTGACCCCTGACCCTGACCCCTGACCCCTGACCCCTGACCCCTGACCCCTGACCCCTGACCCCCGCCTTTATCCCAGTACTGCAGCCAGCAACAGCGTGCCTGCCAGACCCACGATCGACAACAGAGTCTCGAGCACGGTCCAGGTGGCGAAGGTTTCCTTCACTTCCAGATTGAAGAACGACTGCACCATCCAGAAGCCCGGATCGTTCACCTGCGAGAAGATCAGCGAGCCGGTTCCTGTGGCCAGCACCAGCAGTTCGGGTCGCACCCCGAGATGGGGGACCATGGGCGCGAGCACGGCCGAAGCCACGGCCATGGCAACTGTTGCGGAGCCCATTGCAACCCGCACCACAGCAGCCAGTAGCCATGCCAGCAGCAGCGGTGGCATGTGTGCGCCCAGGGCCAGAGTGATCGTGGCCTGTGCGGCACCGGAATCGCGCAGGATTCCGCTCAGTCCGCCCGCCGCAGCGAGGATCATCAGCACATTGGCGATGGGTTCGAAAGACTCGGATGTGAGATGCCGCAGAAGCTCGCGCCCATGATGCCGGCTGGTCTGGATGCAGGGCCCCAGCGAAACCAGCGCGGCGAGAACGGCGATCAGCAGGGCCACATCGGGACTGCCGATGAACCGGAACGCAGCGTTCAGTCCGCTCCCCGGCGCTGCAAGGGAGTCGGCCCAGCTGCCGAGAAAGATCAAGGCAATCGGAAACAGGATGGCAAATGCCGCACGCAACGGTCCGGCCGGAGAGGGCGTTGGCTCCTGCGCCGCAAACAAGGTAGCACTTCTCTGCGCAAGGAGTGCCTCGTCGCTTGGCTCGCTCTCCCCCGAAAGACTCTCCGTCGTCTCGGCCACAAACAAACCAGGTTCGCCTGCCGTGGGATTCGCGGGGGCGGCGTGGATCTTTTTCCAGAAGCGCGACAGCACCCACTCGAGCACCGGCCCGGCCACGATGCCTGCGGGAATTCCAACCAGCACGCCCCACACGATCGTGCGTCCCAGGTCTGCGTGATACTGCGTGGCGGCGAGCATCGCCGCGGGATGCGGCGGAATCGTTCCATGCACGATGGAAAGACCGGCGAGCATGGGCAGCCCGACAAGGATTGCTGGACGTCCGCTACGTTTGGCGGCCGCGGCGATGATGGGCATCATCAGCACCAGGCCCACTTCAAAAAAGACCGGCATCCCGACAAGGATGCCCAGCCCCAGGAGCGCCCATGGCAAGCCTTTTGTCCCGCAATTCTCCACCAGAACATTACCCAAGGCAGTTGCGCCACCAGAGCTGGCCAGCAGGCGTCCGAGAATTGCGCCCAGTGCCAGGACAATGGCGATGTGTCCCATGAGGCCGCCGACCCCGGCAGTGAACGAGAGCGGCACCCGCGCCAGGGGCATGCCGGCGGCAATGCCAAGCGCAAAAGCCGAAACCGAAAGAGCGAGTGCGGGGTGGAGCCGGACGCGCGCAATCAACACGAGCAGAAGCAGCACTGTGCCCGCGGCGCAGGAGAGAAGAAACCAACTCGAAGGAGCACCGCCGGCTACGAAGGGCACGGAGGGATTATTCCACACGGTGCGCGGGATGTGTTCTCGCGCACACAGGGCGTTTCGATCCTTCTGCTACCATAAAAGACGACTAAAGTCCCCGCCATCCCGAATCCCAAGGGTCCGAGTGAACGGCAGCGGGAATCAGATTTAAAGGAGATTTCTATGCCTCTTGTTTCCATGCGGCAGCTTCTCGACGAGGCCGCCAAGGGCGGTTATGGCGTCGGTGCCTTTAATGTCAACGATATGGAACAGATTCAGGCAATCATGATCGCCGCGAAAGAAACCAAGTCGCCGGTGATCGTGCAGGCCAGCCGTGGTGCGCGCAAGTTTGCTGAGGATCTGTACTTGTTCCAGCCTGATCCAGGCCGCCGCCGAGTTGAATCCCGAGATTCCGATCGCAATGCACCAGGATCACGGCAACAGCTTTGAGACCTGCAAGAGCGCCATCGAGCTGGGCTACACCAGCGTCATGATGGACGGCTCGCTGAAGGAAGACGGCAAGACGCCTTCGACCTTCGAAGAGAATGTTGAAGTGACGCGGCGCGTCGTGGAATATGCGCATCCCGCGCGGCGTGACGGTGGAAGGCGAGATCGGCGTTCTGGGCGGCATTGAAGACGGCCACGGCGCCGGCGGCTCGGGCCTCGAGCATGTCACCGATCCCGACCAGGCGGTCGAATTCGCCGAGCGCACCGGTGTGGACGCGCTGGCCATCGCCATCGGCACCAGCCACGGCGCTTACAAGTTCAACAAGAAGCCGGATGGCTCGGTCTTGAAGATGGACTTGCTCATCCAGATTCACCAGCGTTTGCCGCACACTCACCTGGTGATGCATGGTAGCTCGTCGGTGCCAAAGGACCTGCAGGACATCATCAACCAGTACGGCGGCAAGCTGAAGGAAACTTGGGGCGTGCCGGTGGAAGAAATCCAAGTCGGCATCAAGAACGGCGTGCGCAAGATCAACGTCGATACCGACAACCGGCTGGCGATTACGGGCGCGATCCGCAAGGTATTTGCGGAGACACCCGAAAAGTTCGACCCCCGCGACTACCTGAAGCCGGCGCGCGAGGCGATGGCGAAGGTCGTTGCGCTGCGCATGACCCAGTTCGGTCAGGCCGGTCACGCCGGGGACTATGTCCAGACTCCGATCACGGAGATGGCCAAGGGCTATGCCAGCGGCAAGCTCGACACGCGGCCCTCGCTGGCGGCAAAGTAAGGTCGCCCAGAGCCACAATCAAAAGGCCGTTCCGCAATCGCGGAGCGGCCTTTTCAATTGTTGTGCATGTTGGAGAAATTTCGAATCGAAATACTCACTCAGCGGTGTGGACTGGCGCCAGCCGAAGCCGCGCTCGGAGCCGACGCAGCTGAACTGGCTGGAGCGGAGAAGCTGCTCCCGCTGCTGCCGCCTGCGCCACTTGCGTGGAACGAACCGCCGCTGGAACTGCCGAGATTTCCGCCACTGTATCCCTCTCTGTATCCTCCACCGGCATAAGCAGAGCCGTAGCCGCCACGGAATCCGCTGAACGCACCGCTGCGCGATTGCAGATCGCCGCTGCGATTGTTGATAGGTGCGAAGCCCGAGCTGGGCCTGCCGCCGCCCATGGCATGGTTCGGCATCATGAAGCTCTGCGAGCGATGGTCGAAGGTGATTGGAATTCCCGCGGACCGCGCCGGCTCACCCTTGGCAGCAAAGGTCGAACGAAGCTGGTGCGCCTCCATGCGGGGTTCAGCTACGCGCGGAAGCGGCATGGGCATGGCATTACGAAACTCCCGAGGCGGCTCTCTCATCAGCGAAACCTGCTCCTTACTCCCCAAGGAGATTCGTTGCAGCAAGCGGCCATTTTTGGTGTCGATGGCAAAAGCGGCAGCCTTGCGATTCACCGGCAAGTGGTCCCTGATGTCATGCGGGTGAATAGGAACAAAGGCAATCGTGTGGCCATTTTTGATCCAGTCGATGCAGGGTCGATGATGCCGATATCCCGCCACCCACAGGTAGCGGTTGTCCTGGAAGATCCAGCCCCCGGAGTTGCACACCGCCCATGCCCACGACGGCTGCATCTGGTATTGCGCTGCTGCCGGCAGCATGCCCTGGTAGAACATTGCGCGCATATTTGTCGGGATGCACGGATAAAACGAACCGAGAAATGGGTCCAAGTCTCCGTATCCGGGAGGCGCCCCCGATGCAGCGGGTGGCCCAAGGAAGCGGATGTTGCGGCCCGTGGACGGGGATTGCGAAGACTGCCCGGCAGATCCAGAAGCAACGTGCGCAGCGACTGCGGCTTGTTCGCTCGTGCCTGGTTCTGTTGCCGCAGCGGTTTGTCCGGTGGCGGTGTCGGGATGCTGCGGCGTCGGTTCCCAGCATTTGCCGTAGGGCTCGCAATCGAAAAAGTGGCCCTTGCCTTCCATCTCCGCCATCCCGGGAATTGGCGCGCTCAGTCCCGAGGCCTTGAGAACATCTGCCGTGGCTGCTGCGCGCGCTGAATAACGGTTTGCGACCCAGTTATCCCAGCCGGTGAAGTCAGGTGGATGGATCGGTCCGGCATCGAGAATACGGCGGCCGCCTTTGAAGTACATCACCTGGTTCTCGGGTAGCGGCAACTCCGAGGCTCCTGTTAAACCGATTTCGATGGAGCCTCCGTGGATGGCCGAAATACCGATGCCATCGAGATAGCTGCTGAGGCGCAGATTCGACGTGCTCGGATATTTCGTCAGCAGATTGTCGGTCGGCGTCCGCAGCACAAACGACTCGCCGGGGACGTTCGGATGCACATGCAGCGTGACGGTGCCCGAAAGTAGCGCAATCTCGGTGTGAGGAACGCCCTCGAACGTGCTCAGTTCATTAAAGGTCAGCACCGAATTTGGAGCGAGGTAGAGGGTCGAAGCATCTTCGAGCTCAATCTCGGCCCGGCCGTCACCGGTTACGAGACTGTATCCCTCTGCAAGCGGCACGCCCGAGGTGGCAGCCTCCCAGGTCACATCCTTGGAGTGGGTTTGATCATTGGCGCGCTCGATGCGCACGTCTCCGTCGGCAAAGCTGAGCCGCGCGATCTGCGGATAGATTGTGTCGGAGTGGTGCTGTCCCGCGATGAATAGGACACCCTGCTTCAGCTTTTCAGAGGCGTCGCTGTTCAGTATCTGGTCAATTTCCTTTAGAGCGCGTTTTTCATCATGCTGCATGAGCGTGGCAAGCGCCAGCAGCTTAAGGTCGTCGCTCTGCAGATCTTTCGGAGGCACCGGCTTGCCCTTGGTTGCGCCAATTTGAATCTCGAGCGCACCGCACTCCTCGATCCATGCGCTTCCGGGGTGATCGTGGCGCAACGCACCACAACTCGCAATGGCCGCGCCGGCCTGCCCCTGCTTGTTTTCCGCGTACGCCTTCCAGTACTCCGCCGCGTCGGCGTGGGAGCCACCCAGGGTCGCGACACGGGCAAAAATGGCGACAGCATCGGACCAGCGGCTACTGTTGACTGCGCGCACGCCGTCCGCGTACGCATCGTCGTCAACAGATGCACCTGCGGCAGCGTTAGACGACAGCGCGAGGGGATCGGCCGAAGAAAGCAGATTCTGGCCAGGAGCAATCTGCGCCAGGGCGGCGACACCTGAAGACAGAGCCGCGGAAAGGCAGAAGCTAAGAATTGAGGCGGTGATCTTCATGCGACTCCTCCTTTGAAGGATGGGTGAGTATTCGAGGGCCTTCGGTTGGCCGCCTGGCTGTCCGGTATTCTCGCGCGCAGAACGCGCACTTCGAACAACAGGCCGTCCTGATTCATCTGCTGTTGTAGTCTCGCGATGGCGTCGGCGTCCAGCGCGCCCTGGTGATTGGCAAGCTCGGTGAGCAATTGATCCAGCTTATCGAGAGCTTGCGTCAGCGCGGGATCTCCCGAGGATTCAGCTTCGCGCCTGCACGCGCGGTTGGCCGCGAGCAGTGTCCTGGCCTCGTCGCGCAGCGGCGACGAGAGCTCGGTGTCGTCGGCGTTGGCATGTTTGAGCTGCACCAGCAGACGCTCGGAGCGTTCGAGGTGGTCGCCCAGCACCACCACGAGAACCCGCTTCTCCGGCAAGGCGGAAGAAGGATGCGCGGCGGCGGTAGTGTGCGGTTGCAGGCGATGCTCCCATTGACGTCCGGCAAAAAAGGAGCTCACCACGAGGAATGCACAGGCTGCCGTGGCCATCAATCCAATACCGAGAGTCTGCCGGTACCAGGGCCGTTTTGGGGATGCAAAGGAAGGCAGGCGGTCCGCAATCGTTTCCCAAACCTGCCGCCCATAGGCGTCGCTGCGGCTGGGCACCGCCAAGGGCCGAAGATCGCCCAGGTCAGTTCGCAGTCCTTCGTAGGCTCGGGTGCACGCCCTGCACACGCCGAGGTGCCTGGAGGCTGGCGTGCTGCCCTTCGCGCCGCGAATCTGCCCGTAATAGAGATCGATTAACTGCTCTTCGCTCAAATGCTCCATTGACTTCATGCCCTCACCTTCAGGAGTGCAAGGCGCTGCCGCAATTTGTGCACAGCGCGGTACACCGCTTGTTTCGCCGCGTTGGGCGCGATTTCCAGCGCCGCCGCGATCTCTTCCATTGAACAATCCTCCATGTGCCGCAGCGTGAACGCTGTCCGTTCGAGGGGCGTCAAGCTGTGCATGGCCGTTTCTCTGAACGCTCCAATCTCGCCGCTCAGCAGCAACTGCTCCGGATTTGGCGCGCAATCGGGAATCTGCACCATCTCCGGTTCTGCGTCTGCCGGCACATGCCCGGTGTCGTTTGCTCCGCCGCGCCGGGCAATCCGATCCAGAGCACAACGCACTGCGATGCGATAGATCCATGTGCCGAAACTGGCGCGCGATTCGAAACTCTCCAGCTTTCGATAACCCCGCAGGAACGCATCCTGCACCACCTCGTCGGCATCCGCCTCATTGCCGGTGATGCGATACGCCACCCTGAAAACGCTGTGGCTATGATGCGCGACCAAAAGTCCGTAGGCGTCCTTGTCCCCGGAGAGAACCGCAAGGATCACCTCGTGGTCGTTCCTGTCCATGCACCCCATTAGACAGCAGCCAGCCTGGGCCGGTTAGGGCCGATTGCGTGCGATTGGGAAGAGGCGGAACGGGCGGGCACGGGCCCGAAGGCGTTCAAAGGCCGGCTGGTTTTCCTAGACGAGCTGTTGCACGGCGAGAACGGTCGTCGGCGTTCCAGATTCCTGCTCGGAGTTCCCGCGGATGAGCAGCCAGTAGTTGAAGCCATCCACGATGGCCATCAATGCCGCCTGGTTCATGTCGCTACTTACGCCGGCCGTGACCCACGGCTCATGCCCGTCGGCGTGGAAGCTGACCGTGACGCGCACGTGCGCAGCCGAGTCGTGGGCTGAAACATCGAGCGCGGTCACCGTGAAGGTGCCCAGCCGCATTTGCGCCAGAGCTGGATACCATTTCTCCAATTCGAAGCGCATGGCCTTTGTCAGAGCATCCACCGGTCCGGCGCCTTCGGCACGCGTCGTCGTCACCGTTGCGTCGCCGACCGACAACGTCATGAAAGCCTGAACGAAGCGTGTGCCGATCTCGTCGGATTCGTCGAAGACGCGCCAGCTGCGAATGCTGAATCGATTGGGCAGGGTGCCGAGAACGCGCATGCACGCCAGGCGGAACGAAATTTCGCTCGAAGTAAATCCCCCACCTTCAATCATGGCGAGATTGGCGTCCATCAGCGCCTGCGCCTGAACTGCATCGACCGGAACGCCGAGCGCCTCAGAAAGAAGCAGGATGTTGGCCTTGCCCGATTGCCGGTTGACCCCGACTGTCGGGTTGGCGCCGACCAGGCTGGGGTCGCACCAGAGATATGCTCCCGGATTCTTGCGCTCGCTGCTGCCATGCATTCCGGCCCAGGTGCCAAAAGCTCCCGTACCCACAATTGGAGCGCCATGGGGCGGCTCGAGACCGAAGGCCGCATAGGCTGAATGGGAAAGGCTGGTAAGGCCGCGCAGCGCTTCAGCAGAAACAAATTCCGCCTCGCCGCGCAACTGCATGCCGCCGGTCACCGTCGTCAGGTTCACATTGCCACAGCGCTCTCCGGTGCCCAGTAATGTACCTTGCACTTGCACTGCGCCGGCCAGAATCGCCGCGCGGGTATTGGCGATGCCCAGGCCCCGATCTGTGTGGCCGTGGAAGCCGAAACCGGCGCCGGGATACGTCCGGACCAAGCCGCCGATAACCTCAGAGACTTCCTCGGGGCTCGCCCCACCGGTGGTGTCGCACACCACGATGCGGCTTACGTTTTGGCCGATGCACTGTGCGGTGAGCTGATGAAAATATTCGAGGCTGCGCGCGCGGATATCGGCATCGCAAGGGACGCCGTTCTCACGGCGGCCGCAATTCGCGTCCATCGCATGTTCGAGATCGACGATGACTTCGAGGCCGTTCTCCTGCAGGCAGTCGATTGTCTCCCATGCCATGCGCAGGTTTTCTTCCGGCGTGGTCTCAAGCGATTTTTCTATATCCAGGAGCCGCGATTTGACGACGACCACGGCAACCGGCACGCGGCGTTTATGGCGGACGATGAATTGCACGTCGGGCCAATCCTGCACCTTGGTGCCGCGCCCGCGGGTGCGCCCAAACAGCGCCAGCTTCATTGAGCCAGTATCCGTGGCGCCTAATGCGGCCGTGAGGTCGGCGACAAATTGATTGGCGCCCGCGAAGCCGATTTCCGCGTAGTGCACCCCGAAGGTGCCCATGCGCTGCAGAAGCAGAACGGCGTTCGGTACGGAGATTTCGAGATTGGGCTGTTGGAGTCCGTCGCGGAGACTTGTATCGAACAGCTCGACTCTTCTAGGTTGGGATGCGTTCATCGTTTTTACAATCCCTCGAGCTGCACGGCGAAGGAGCGTTGCAGGATTCTCTAGTCTTCATCATATCTGAGTTGAGGATCGAAGGCGTCTAAGCGCGGTCACGCACCCTGCCTTTGGTTATACGGCCGGAGCGATGGTCCGCTCCCGCACCGCGGTTGAGTGTCCATTGAGTTCCTGGTCCTTATACTGCAGCTGGTACAGCTTCCAATAAAGGCCGCGCTCTGCGAGCAACTGCTGGTGGGTGCCCATTTCGCGTAATTGGCCCTTGTGCATCACCATGATGGTGTCGGCCCGCTGCACCGTGGAGAGGCGATGCGCGATCAGCACGCTGGTGCGCCCCTCGACCAGGCGTTCGAGCGCGCCGCGAATGCGCAGCTCCGTATCGGTGTCGACGCTGGATGTGGCCTCATCGAGGATGAGGATGCGCGGGTTGTAGGCCAGCGCGCGGGCAAAATTGATCAGCTGTTTTTGTCCCGTGGAGAGGGAACTGCCGCGCTCGCGCACCGGCTCGTCGAAACCGCTGGGCAGGCTTTCGACAAAGTCCAGAACGTTGACGTCGCGGGCTGCTTCGCGCAGTTGTTCTCCGGTGATCTCTTCGTTGCCGAGGCGAATGTTTTCGGCAATTGTGCCGCTGAACAAGAACGGATCCTGCAGCACGACCGCGAAGTGCTGGCGCAGGCGCGTCAGATCATGCTGGCGCAGGTCCACGCCGTCGACGCGAATCTGGCCTGCCGTGACGTCGTAGAACCGCATCATCAGGCTGGTGAGTGTGGTCTTGCCCGCGCCCGTGTGCCCCACGATGGCGATCGTCTGGCCGGGTTCGATGATGAAGCTAACATCCTTCAGGATCCACTCAACGTCTTTGAGGTCGTTGAGCATTGTGCCGGGCTGCGGCAAGAGAGCGGCCTGATCGACCAAATCCTGCTGCTCCGGCGTGAGCTTTTGATAAGTGAACCAGACATGGCGGAATTCGATGCGGTTGCTATGATCGCCTTCCAGTGGACGGTCGGGGCTCACGATTTCAGGCGCAGTATCCAGCAGCTTGAAGATGCGCTCGCAGGCGGCCATTGCTGCTTGCAGGATGTTGTACTTGTCGCTGAGGTCCTGGATGGGACGCCAAAAGCGCTGCGAATACATGTTGAAGCTGGCCAGCATGCCGATTGTCACCGACCCGGCCAGCACACCAAAACCGCCGCGCCAGATCACCACTGCAATCGCAATTGCCGAAAGCAGCTCGACCGCCGGGTAGTAGAGTGCGTAGGCAAAAATCGTGTCTTTAAACGCGATCATGTGCAAACGGTTCACGTCTTCAAAGTCTTTGTAGGCGCGCTGTTCGCGGTTGAAGAGCTGCACCACGCGCATCCCGCTTACATGCTCCTGCGTGAAGCTGTTGATGCGTGCAATTGCGGCTCGGACCCGGCGGTAGCTTTCGCGCACGCTGTTGCGAAACAGGCGCGTCACCACCAGGATCACCGGCAGCACCGAGAAGGCCAGCAGAGCCAGCCACCAGTTGATGCTGAGCATCACAATGGCCATGATCGACAGCGTGAAGAAGTCGTCGACGATGGCGAGAATGCCGCCGGTGAACATCTCGTTGATGGCATCCACGTCGGATGTGAGTCTCGTAACCAGGCGCCCCACGGCATGTGTATCGAAAAACCCGATGTGCATCCGCTGCATGTGGCGAAAGATTTCGCGGCGCAGATCGAACATGATCTTCTGGCCGGTCCACTGCATCAGGTACGTCTGAATGAATTCGAAGAGGTAAGCCGAGATCTGCAGGACCAGGTAAATGCCCGCCAGTTGCGTAATGCCGTGCACGGGGTCCGAACTCAGGCGGCGCGTAAGCCACGTGGCCGCGCCGAATCCGTGGGTCGTTGCATGAGAAGCGTTGGCGCCGGTCGGAAAAAAGTGGTCGATCCCGACCATTACCAGGAAAGGCCCTGAGACATCGCTGAGCGACTTGAGCGTGACAGCGATCGACGAAACAGTTGCTTGCCACCAGTAGGGAAGCAGATAGCGCCCGAGACGCCGCATCAGGTGCGCGTCGTAGACCTTGCCGACCGGATCCTCATCGGTCTTGCCTGGGCCAGGCTTGCGGTCCTGTTTCTGCACTGAGACAGCGGGTTTGAGGGAAGTATTTGCTGGGTCCGCCATGGGCCGCCAAAGCTCTCTCTCTATTGTACGGGGTGCGCATTCCCGTCCCGAAACGCCGTTCTTTCAGCAGTTCCCGCTACCTGCGATCAACGCTTGCCGGGTTTTCGCTCGATCTCCCGGAGCATGACATCGAGCGACTCGCGGGCGTCGTGGAGCGCGGTCCGCGAGCTTTCAAGCCGGCTGATCATCAACGCACCTTCCAGCGTGGATACGATCATGTTGGCGACCCTCCCTGGATCGGTGCCGCGGCGAATCTCCTTTCGCCGAATTCCGTCTTCGACGATGGCTGCGAGGCGCGCCTTCCAGTCCGCCATCGCTTCCCGCACCAATTTGCGCAGTGCCGGGTTCCCGTCATCCGTGTCGATGGCCGTATTCATCAGCGGGCACCCGCCCGGTAGCGGCGAGGGTTCCTCAACAAAGCGACGAATCACGGCGCGCAACTGCTCCAGAGGAGCATCTGCAGCATTGACTCCCTCGGTCCGGATCTTCACTGAAGTCCGCAGCGCATAGCGAAAGGCCTCTGCGGCTAGTTCTTCCTTGCTGCCGAAATGCCGATAAAGTCCGCCCTTTTCCAGGCCCGTCGCCTCCATCACGTCCTGCATCGAGCAGCCGGCAAACCCGCGTTGATTGAACAGCGGCGCCGCAACGGCAACGATCCTTTGCCGGGTGGACTCTCCCTTACTCATCTGATCTTCCTTGCCGATCAGCATACCGCAAAAAAGACGCATCGGTCGCAAATCTACAGAATCAGATGAATATTGAGACCGATCGGTCTCTTATTTCTTCCCCCGAGGTCTGCTCTTGGCCACCGCTCTCGCTCTCTCCGATGCTCAACCAGGCCTGCATTTGGTTTCACGGCGCACGGTGAATCCGTGGGTCATTGCGTTGACCGTAACTCTGGCCACGTTCATGGAGCTTCTCGATACTTCCATTGCCAATGTGTCGTTGCCGTATATCGCCGGAGGGCTGGGGCGTTCCTACGACGAGGTTACCTGGATTCTGACCACGTACCTCGTGGCCAATGCTGTCGTTCTGCCCATGTCGGCCTGGCTGTCGCGTGTGCTGGGACGCAAGAACTACTACCTCATGTGCGTCCTGCTCTTCACCGTCACGTCATTCCTTTGCGGCATCGCGCCCAGCTTGGGCTTCATGCTTTTTGCCCGCGTCCTGCAAGGAATCGGCGGAGGCGGGCTGGCTCCGGTAGAGCAGGCTATTCTTGTCGACACATTTCCCGCGGAGAAGCGCGCTTCAGCTTTCGCGCTCTATACCATGGCGATTGTCACCGCGCCTGCCATCGGCCCCGTGCTGGGCGGCTGGATCACCGATAACTACAACTGGCGCTGGGTCTTTTTGATCAACATTCCCATCGGCCTGCTCTCGCTCTTTCTCACCACCCGCTTCGTGCACGATCCGCCTGCCTTTGCCGAAGAGCGCAAGTCTGTGCGCGGTGCAGATGGCAGGCTGCGTGTCGACGGCATTGGAATTGCGTTGATCGGGCTGGGTTCTGCAGCGCTGGAGGTCACGCTCGATCGTGGCCAGATCGACGACTGGTTCGGATCGCCGTTCATTGTCTGGATGCTCGCCATTGCCGTGGCCTGCCTGGGAACCGCCATTTTCTGGGAACTGCGCCATGACGATCCGGTGATTGCGTTGCGCCTGCTCAAGTCGCGCAACTTCGCCATCGCCAACTTCTTCTACTTCGTCTTCGGCGTCGGCCTCTTCGCTTCCACCACGATGATTCCCCAGATCCTGCAATCGCTCTACGGGTACCGCGCCATCGATGCGGGACTTGTGCTTGGCCCCGGCGCCTTCGTCATCACGGTGCTCGCGCCGCTGGGAGCGCAGCTTGTGCAACGAAAGATTGTGCAGCCGCGCATTCTGCTGCTCGGCGCGGTGCTCGTGGTCGGCATCTCCTTCCTGCACTACGGCCACTTCACACTCGACACCGACTACAGCCACTACGCATGGGCCCGTGCTCTGCAGGGCCTGGGTTACGCTTTCTTCTTTGTCCCGCTCTCGGTCATCGCTTACTCGCAACTCAAACCCAACGAAAACAACAAGGCATCCTCGCTCACAAATTTTTTCCGCAACTGGGGCGGCAGCTTCGGCATCGCCTTTATCAATACGGTCTCTGAGCGCCGCTGGAGCTTTCACCAGGAGCGCGTCGGCGGGGCACTACCTGGCTCCTCTGGGCCGCTGCAGCAGCAGGTCCAACAGGCCGCGGCATTCTTGCAGCAGCGAGGCTATGCGCACGCCGATGCGCTCGGTGCGGCGACCGCGCATGTGTACGGCGAGTTGCAGGCGCAGGCGCACTTTCTCGCCTTTATGGATTGCTTCCACATCATCGGAATCATGACCTTGATTGCCGCTCCGCTGGTCCTGCTCACCCGTGCTTTCAAAGTCGCCAGCGGTCCCGCCGGAGGTCACTGATGTCGGGGACTCGGCCGCCGCACCCGGATCGGCCAGTATCCAATCGTGAGAAATATCTTGTGAAGACCGCTTGACCTGTCTACAACTAGAGGGTTCACGATAGGACTGGACGATGTTCACTGTGACCCAACTCGCCCGGCGATGCAGCGTGAGCCGCACCGCCCTTTTGTATTACGAATCGATCGGTTTGATGCCCCGTCCGCAGCGCAGCGGCGGCAACTATCGGCGTTACGGTGAGGCGGATCTGCTGCGTCTGCAGCGCATTCGCGCGTATCGCGAGGCCGGCCTGAAGATCGACGATATTCGGGCTCTCATTAAAACTAATCCGGATCGGCCTGGAACCGGTGCGGCCGGAGTTCTGAGGCGGCGTCTGCTCGAGCTGGACGCCGAAATCGGAATCCTGCGCGCGCACCAGCAGGCCATCCTCACGCTTCTCGAGCACAATGCGCTCAGAAAGGTCAAAATGATCACCAAGGACAAGTGGGTTTCTATCATGCAAGGTTGCGGGTTCACCCCGGAACAGATGAATCGCTGGCATGCGGAGTTTGAGCGCTCCGCACCAAGTGAGCATCAGGAGTTCCTCGAGTTCCTGCACATTCCTTCTGAAGAAATCAAGAGCATTCGCGAACACAGCCGCAAAGGCGTTTAGCGTTCCACAAAAAGCAGGGAGGACCGCACGCGGCCTGCGCGGAGATGGGTTTCATCCGCGTGATCTAGACTCAAGTTGTGGCAACCTCCGAACCTTCTGCATCGAACGCCCGAGGCGAGCAAAAGACGGTTCGCCGCGGGCGTTATCTTTATCCGCCTGGTCTTCGCTTCAATCTGCCCTTCTATCTTTTTCGCGGATTTTTCAAGGTCGGCAATCCAATTCTTCTCTTTGAATACCTGGGCAAGTTCGGCCGGGCTGCGCATTATCGTGTGTTGCTCCACGACGTGGTGGTCCTGCGCGAACCCTCAGACATCCAGGAAGTTCTTATTGAAAAGGCGGCTTGCTTTGGAAAAGATCGCACCCAAAAGCGCATGAAAATCCTGCTCGGCGAGGGGCTCATTACCTCTGACGGCGAGACGCATAAGCGCGGAAGGCGGATTGCCGCGCCTGCTTTTCACCGCCAGCGCATTCAGCGTTACGCAGTCCAGATTGTTGAACACGCAGAGACGCTGAGCTCCGCGTGGCAGCCGGGCCAGCAACTCGATGTTTCCGCGGAGATGATGCGTCTTGCCCTGCAGATCACGGCGCTGACGCTCTTTGACACCGAGGTGACTCCTGCGATCCAGGTGATCAACGAACAGGTGAATGTGGTCATGGACCTCTACAACTTTCTCGTTGCACTGCCGCGCGCAGAAATGCTTCTCGATTCGCCCCTCCCGGGTATGCGCCGATTTCGCGCGGCAAAAGTGCAGCTCGACAAGATCGTGTACGGCATGATCGAGGCGCGGCGCGCGGAGGCGGCCGGGCCCGGCACCCTCGAAGAGCGGGGGGATTTGCTTTCCATGCTGCTTGCCGCGCGCGACGAAGGCGAGGAGGGCGATCGACGCGGACTCACCGCAGATGAACTCAGGGACCAGGTATTGACGCTTTTTCTCGCCGGATATGAGACGGTTGCGAACGCACTGACCTGGACCTGGCTGCTCCTTGGACAGAATCCCAGCGTTGCGGATCGTTTGCACGCAGAACTGGATGCTGTACTTGGTAGCCGTTCGCCGGGTCTCGATGATCTTCCGCGGCTCGAATACACAAGCATGGTGCTGGCGGAATCGATGCGCCTGTTTCCTCCTGCATGGGCCATGGGGCGCGAAGTTCTGGAAGATGTCTCAGTTGGGCCCTATCGCTTGCGCAAAGGGACCATGGTGTTCTTCAGCCAGTACATCGTGCACCGCGATCCGCGGTGGTTCCCCGACCCGCTTGCCTTTCGACCGGAGAGGCACACGAAAGAGGCGAAGGCTGCCAGGCCGCGATTTGCATATTTTCCTTTTGGCGGCGGCGGACGGCAGTGCATCGGCGAGTCGTTCGCATGGATGGAGGCCACTCTGGTTCTGGCTACGATTGCCCGGCGCTGGCGCATTCAAAATGACCCGAGCCAACGCATAGAGTTGCAGCCGAAAATCACCCTGCGCCCCAAATACGGGGTGAAGGGAATTGTTATCCCGCGGGGTTAAGATAGGCTTCGTTCATCCGACACGGGGGACGGCCGCGTCGGGAAATGCTTCGCGGCAGGCTCGGTGCCGATGCACTAAACTCCAAACGTGGGCTTTCAAGAATTCCTAGGCAATACTTCCACCGTCACACACCTGCGTGAAGCCGTCGCGGCAGAGCGGTTTCCGCAGTCGCTGATCCTGGCCGGGCCGAAAGGGGCAGGCAAGTACACGCTGGCGCTTATGCTGGCGCGTGCAGTCAACTGCCTGCGGCCGACCCAATCGAATGGCCTGCCGGATTTTTGCGGCGTCTGTGCCAACTGCGAGCGCATTGCCGGATCTGCAAATCTAGAAGAACGCGTGGCTGAAGCGGTTGCCGCACGTGAAGACATGCGCGATGCGGACAAGCGCGAGACGCGCATTCTTATCCAGACCCATCCAGATGTACTCATTGTTCCGCCTGATCCTCCACAGCTGCTGATCAAGCTGGGCCAGGTGCGCCAGGCAATCCATGTAGCCTACTACCGCCCGCCGGTTGAAGCGCGCCGCGCCTTTACCATCTTCACTGCCTCCGCGTTTATGAAAGAGGCCGCGAACAGCCTTTTGAAATTGCTCGAAGAGCCGCCTCCGCACACTTCGCTGATTCTTCTCACCGAAAATCCGCAGGAACTCATGCCCGACCATTCGTTCGCGGGCCACGGTACATCGCCTGGGCGCATTGCCGGCGTCAGAGCTCGAGAAGATGCTCGCCGAGCGTCGGCCGGAGTTGAAGTCTTCTGAGCGGGCGCTTGCCTCCAGGCTGGCGGAAGGCGCGGTGGGCCGCGCGCTGCAGATCGATCTTGAGGCTTATGTGACCAGCCGGCACGATGCACTCGTTGTCCTGCAAACCGCTCTCAAAGAGCCCGACTACTCCCAGCTTTTTCGCGTGACTGAAACATACCGGGCCGGCGCGGATGGACAGGAGAAGACAATCGGCCTTCTGCGCGCGCTTGGGAGCCTGATCGAAGATCTCTTGCTCGCCGTTGCGGGCTCACCGTCCCTGATGCGCAATGTCGACATGCAGGCGGAGCTCGTTCGTCTTGCCCAGGGACTTACTGTGGACTGGATCGATGGAGCGGCGCGAGCCCTCGCGCAGACTGAACAGGGAATGCGGCGAAACCTGCTGCGCTCCCTGTCGTTGGATGCGATGACCGTCAGCATCGCCGAGCGTTGAAGCGCTCATCCCTTAAAAAAGCAACCTGCGGTCATCGGCGGGCATCTTTTCGGGGTAGAATCAGGCACACCCCTTGACCGGAAGCAAGCGGCGTGGACAGGGATTTCCTGGACGATGCCGTGGTGTGTTTCGCGTACGAGAGGCGAAAAATAGAAGGTCAGCTTGCGCCGTTCCATGTTTCATTCCCCAAATCTGTACGGTGCTGTTGATGGACAGAATTGCAGTTGTTTCGGTAGCGGACCTCACGCACAACAAGGAGGATCGTAATCCATGAGTACTCAAGCCGCGTTGCCTGGAATTCAAAACAAGCCGGGAGCGACCGTTTCGTTAACTTCTCCGCGTATGGGCAAAAAAAATCTTGTGCCCATTCATCTAACGCACCACGGATTGGACGAGGAGACCAGCCAGCGCCAAGCCGAGCTATTTTATCTGCAGAAGCAGATTCAAACCCAAACGCCCATGGTGATTGTGCTGGCCGATGGAGAAACTATTGAGGGCTGCATCGAATGGTATGACCGCCGCACGCTTAAAGTGCGCGGGCGCAACAAAGTGTTGATCTATAAATCGGCAATCAAATACATGTACAAGCACGGCGAGAACGGATCCTGATCCATTCCCATCTGAATCTTCGCAGCGAGACCGATCGCACGCTTCTCGTGCCATACAGGTCGACCGCAGCCTTGTCGCGAAGAGACCATGCGGTTTCGATGGAGTATCAGTGAGCGGCTTTCAGAAGCCGGTCTCGGATCGCAGCGCCAAGCCCTTTCTCGGGCGGCAGCGGGCACACGATCACCGTGCAGCCTTGTGCGTCCAGCGCGCGTAGCCCCGCGTAGAGGTTGTGTGCCAGTTCTTCGGGTATGGCCCAGCGTCCCCAGGGGAAGGCGACGGCGCCAGGAATGCCGTCGGCACGGACGCTGACCTCCGCCGGCAACATCAAGCCGACGGGGCCTGATGCGTAGCGCGCTGCAGTCTCGGCCATGCGCGCGGCCAGATCGTCAAGTGGAGCTTCGACCAGCACCAGCTTCGCCCGTGGCGCGTAATGGCGCAGGCCCACTCCCGGCGAAGGCAAAGCCTCGCGAGGTTCGGAGTCGGGCCCAATCGGTGGCTGAAAGATTCCGGCGGGACCGGCAATCGCACGAATCTGCTCCGCCGTGATCGCTCCGGGGCGATAAATCATCATCGGACTCTGATTTGGATCCAGCACGGTCGACTCGACGCCATGCTCTGTTTCACCGGCATCAAGAATTGCGTCGATGCGGCCGTCCAGGTCGTTGAGCACATGATCCGCAGTGGTTGGACTGGTGTGGCTGAAGGCGTTGGCGCTCGGCGCGGCCACCGGCACCCCCGCCTGACGGATCAGTTCGAAGGCCACCGGATGCGCAGGCATGCGGATCCCCACCAGGGGCCGACCCGCGGTCACAGCATCCGGCACTGCTTGGGACCGTGGCAGGAGGAGCGTCAACGGCCCGGGCCAGAAGGCCGCCATCAAGTCGCGCGCCCGCTCTGGGATTTCTGCGGTCAGCGCCTCGAGCATGAGATTCTCCGTTACACTGCCCGCGATGTGCACAATCACCGGATCCCACGCCGGCCTCTGCTTGGCCGCAAAGATGCGCGCCACGGCGACGGCATCGAGAGCATTGGCGCCCAGGCCGTACACGGTTTCGGTAGGCAGGGCCACCAGTCCGCCGCCGCGCAGAATCCGGGCGGCTTGCGCAATTGCCTCGCGCGATTCAGCTAGATCAAGATGTGCCGGGTCGGCCGAAAGGCGAAGCGTCTTCACCTTTCTATTGTCGCGCGTCGGCTGCCGTATACTCACGTACCATGGCGATCGAAACGGAAATCAAATTTCGGGTGAGCGATCCGGGCCGGCTTGCGGAGCGGCTTACGGCCTCTGGATTCAGCCTCCAAACTCCCCGCCAGTTCGAGAGCAACGTTCTTTATGACACTCCCCAGCGTTCCATGCGCGCGCGGACCGAGATTTTGCGTGTCCGGCACTACGGCGACCGGTGCGTCGTGACCCACAAACGCCTGCCCGATGCTGGACCCGGCGAGGATCGGCACAAGCATCGCATCGAAACCGAGAGTGAAGTGAGCAATGGCGACGCTCTCGAGGGAATTTTTCAATCGCTTGGCCTCGTCGAAGCGTTTCGTTACGAAAAATGGCGCTCGGAATGGAGTGACGGCGAAGGGCATTGCGTCGTGGATGAAACTCCGATCGGCAACTTTGCCGAACTCGAAGGCGAGCCGGAGTGGATCGATCGCGCCGCCTCCCGGCTTGGCGTCGACCCTTCGGAGTACATGACGCTCAGCTACGGACGGCTCTTCGACCTATGGCGCGAGGAGCACAAATCTACGGCGCAGGATCTGACCTTCGCCGCAGTGGAGCAGAGCGGAGTAGGGTCGCCGCATTCAATTTCGTAAATAAATCCGCAGAGCACAGCTCTCACCCGGTTTCTGCGTGTACTTTCCTGGTGTTCAATTGGGCAGAAGCCGCCCATAAAGTCGATCCCCTCTGCGCCGATAGGGCACATAGGAGGGTTGCAATGTGCAATTGGAGAAACAGGCTGGGCCGATTTGTGCCAGGTGGCGCAGGCACAGTTGTTCTGGCGATGCTCTGTGTTTTCTCAGTGGGGGCGCGAGCGTCCGATGAGCGCGCAGTCAAGTCCCGAGTCGCGCCGGTCTATCCGGAAATCGCCAAGAGGATGCGTATTGGCGGTGTTGTCAAACTCGAAGCCACCGTCGATGCAGAGGGCAAAGTCACGGATGTGAAGGCGGTAAGCGGTAACCAGATGTTGTCTGTCGCAGCGGAAGATGCAGTGCGCAAGTGGAGATTCGTGCCGGCTGACGGGCAGTCCGTTGTGGATGTCACACTCAACTTCGAAGCGGCCCAATAACTTCGGCCTGCCCAGGCAGCGAACACAGCCGGGGCAGGCACGAGGCTATTTTTCGGTGCCGTGGCACTTCTTAAACTTCTTGCCGGAACCGCAAGGGCAAGGATCGTTGCGACCCACTTTCTCGCCGGTATGCCGCTGCGCGGGCTGGCTCGATTCGCCGCCGCCTGCTCGACTGGCGACCGCAAGCTCGCGCTGCTTCTTGCGATGGAACTCCTTCTCCAGTGCGTCGATCGTTGTCGACGCCTGGCGCATCGGAATTCCAACCTCGTGCGGTTGCCCATTGGCGCCACTGCTTCCATTGAGCATGCCCCGCGGCTCCGCCGCACTGGCCACTGGCGGCGCTTGCGGAACCGCTCGCCGCGGCTCAGGCGCTGCTTGCATGGGCTGCCCATCCGGGCCAAGAATCTGCATCCGGAACAGGAAACGCACGGTGTCTTCCTGAAACTTCAGCATCATCGCCTCGAACATGTCGAAGGATTCGCGCTTGTACGCCACCAGTGGATCTTGCTGTGCGTACCCGCGTAAGCCGATGCCCTCTTTCAGGTGATCCATCGACAGCAGATGTTCTTTCCACAGCCCGTCGATCACGCTCAGCATGATCATCCGTTCGTGGTATCGCATCGCCTCCGCGCCCAGGATTCTTTCCTTCGACTCGTACACTTCCTTCAGCTTTTCAAAAATCGAGTCTCCGAGCTCATGGCGCGCAAGCTGAGATGCGTCGATACCGGCTGCGGCAAGGCCCAGGCCAAAGTGATCCACGAGCTTCTCGTCCAGCCCCTTGATGTTCCATTGATCGGGCCGCACATTTTCGCCCGCATATTCGTCGAGCAATCCGCTGAGGATGCCGCCGACATAGTCCTCGAGAATCAACTCGCGCTGCTCGACGCCTTCCAGCAGCTGGCGCCGCAAGCCATACACGGCCTCGCGCTGCTTGTTCATCACATCGTCGTATTCCAGCAGGTGCTTGCGCGATTCAAAGTTTTGCGCTTCAACAGCTTTTTGTGCTCCCTCGATGCGTTTGGAGATCATGCGCGACTCGATGGGCACGCCCTCTTCCATGCCCAGCCGCTCCAGCAGCGTCGACACCCACTGCTTCGCGAAGATGCGCATCAGGTCGTCTTCAAGCGAAAGATAAAACCGCGAAGCGCCCGGATCGCCCTGGCGGCCGGCGCGTCCGCGCAACTGGTTATCGATGCGCCGCGACTCGTGCCGCTCGGTGCCAAGAATGAATAGGCCCCCGGCCGCGATGACCTCCTCGTGCTCACCCTTGACGGCCCCGGCATGACCTTGATTGACTTCGGCCCAATCCGGCTCAGCAACCTCGAATTCCTGGCCGGAATAGTAGAAGCGCAGAAAGCCCTTCGGCGCTGTCGGATTAATAGCGCCTTCAGCTACGCTGATAGCGCGCGCACGGCCTTTCTTCACCAGCTCCTGGCGCGTCATAAAGTCGGCGTTGCCACCCAGCAGAATGTCCGTGCCGCGGCCGGCCATGTTGGTCGCGATCGTCACCATGCCGATGCGTCCTGCCTGCGCCACGATCTCCGCTTCGCGCTCGTGGAACTTGGCGTTCAGCACCGTGTGGCGCACACCCTTGCGCTGCAGAATTCCCGAAAGCAGCTCGCTCTTTTCAATCGACGTAGTACCCACCAAGACGGGCTGGCTTTTCTCGTGCAGCTCGGCTATCTCGTCGGCAACAGCACTGTACTTTTCCTTCGTCGTACGGAAAACGACGTCGGAGTTTTCAATGCGCAACATTGGTTTGTTGGTCGGGATGACAACGATCTCGAGCTTGTAGATTTTCTCGAACTCGGCAGCCTCGGTTTCGGCTGTACCCGTCATGCCGCTCAGTTTTCGATACAGGCGGAAGTAGTTCTGGAAGGTGATCGTCGCCAGCGTCTGGTCTTCCTTGCGGATGCTGACGCCTTCCTTTGCCTCAATCGACTGGTGCAGGCCATCGCTCCAACGCCGGCCCGGCATCAGGCGACCCGTGAACGTGTCGACGATGATGACCTCACCGTCTTTCACCACGTAATCCACGTCGCGCTTGTACAAGGCGTGCGCCTTGATGCCCGTCTCGACGTAGTGCTTCAGATCCCAGTTTTCGGCGTCGGCGATGTTGTCGATGCCCAGGTGCTTCTCAATCGTGATCCAGCCCTCGTCGGTGACGCCGATGGTGCGATGCTTTTCATCCACCACGTAATCGCCTGAAAAATACTTCTCGCCCTCGGCCAGTTGAATCCCAAGTTCGGCCTGCCGCTTGTGGTCCAGAAACTCGACTTCCTCGCCCAGTTGCAGCTGTGGAATGATCTTGCGCACGCGGGCATACTTGTCCGTGGTCTGGTCTGTGGGGCCGGAAATAATCAGCGGCGTTCGCGCTTCGTCGATCAGGATCGAATCGACCTCGTCGACGATGGCGTGGAAATGGCCGCGCTGCACGCAATCCTTGATATCGAACTTCATGTTGTCGCGCAGATAGTCGAAGCCAAATTCGTTATTGGTCCCATAGGTGATATCGGCGGCGTAGGCTTTGCGCCTCTCGTCGTCGCTCAGGTCGTGCACAATCACGCCCACAGTCAGTCCCATGAACTCGTAAATCTTGCCCATCCATTCGGCATCGCGCTTAGCCAGGTAGTCGTTCACCGTGATCACGTGCACGCCATGGCCGGCCAGGGCATTCAGATAGCAGGCCAAAGTGGCGACGAGCGTTTTGCCCTCGCCCGTTTTCATCTCGGAGATCTTGCCCTGGTGCAGCACCATGCCGCCGATCAGCTGCACGTCGAAATGGCGCATCTGCACCGCGCGCCAGCCGGCTTCGCGGACCGCTGCAAAGGCTTCCGGCAGAATCTCGTCGAGTGCTTCACTTTCAGCCGCCTTCAGGGCATCGGCATCCGTGATGCCTTCAAGCTTCTTAGCGATGCGCGCGCGAAACTCAACGGTCTTGGCACGAAGCTCTTCATCGGAGCGCTTCTGCATCTGGGGTTCAAGCAAATTAATGGCGTCCACTGTGGGGAGCAGGCGCTTAATGGCGCGCTCGTTCGCGGTGCCGAAGACTTTCGTGAGGGCCTTATCGAAAAACACTGTGAATCTCCGTATCTGGGTGTAATGCCTGGGAGTTGCAGCGAAGAGCCGATCGGGCCGGCTTGCATGCGGGTTCGCATGGATCGCTAGAGGCGCAACAAATTACACGAGGTGAGGCGGAGGACGCTGAAACGAGGCTGGAAGCAATGGAGCCATCGGGGCTCGGCCAAGGCATCGAATGGACGCCACCGAGAGCAGGCTCAGGGGAGAAACCAGCCCGATGAAGAAGACGGGAAGCATCGCCGTCCATGTGCCGGAGTCGGCGTTGCGAAAGACGGAGTTGATCGGCTGCCGGGACCACCGCTGTACGGAGCGCGGAACGGCGGGGTTCGCAACCGGAGACTGACTGCTGGCCAGAAATGCCAGGACCGGGTGCGCGTATGCTTTTGCGCTTTGCAGGCCCGCCTCAGCACGGGATGCAGACGCGAGTGTGATGGCGGCGATTGCCACCCATATCCACGCGCTCTTGTTTCGAGTTCCGGTCACGCTCTGCCTGCCTCTCATATTGTTTCACAAAACCGTTGTTCGCAGATGTGCACAGCGATCTTCATTCTGATCAAGGCTTTACCGCGAGCTTCTCCAACGGTTCGCCGCGGCGAATTCGCCGGAGCTGGCTGTGAAGATGCTTCGCGGGCTTTTCGGGATCGCCTTCATCGTCCTCTTCGATAACTTCAACCGCCCTTGCTTTGATCGCGAAATCCATACTGGGGCGATAGAACATGGGGAGCAATTGAAGCGCAGTTCCGAGCGCAAAGGAGGAAGGACAGAATCCCCTGTTTCTCCTGCCCAGCCGCTGGTTCCGTCTAAAGATGGCTCGGCGCAGGGAATAGTGAACGAGGATGGCGACAATGACAAGGAGCGGCGATGCAAGCGCAAGACTGCCGCAGAGACAGAAGAGTTGGTGAATCATCGAAAACCTTCCGGATCGCAAGCGAAATCTCAGTCAATGGTTGGACAAGCGGCACATGACAGCCAAGCTGCTATGTGGGCCGGACATTTTCCTGGAGGATTAGGCGCGTGAGAAGGGCGGCGGGCGCTGGAAGGATACGGGGAGGGCGGGAGCTTCAGGCGCACGACCTGCATACTCGAACGCTAGCGGCGACAGAAGAGACAGCGGCGAAATAACGCCGAGAAAAAGAAGCGGGAGAATTGCCAGCCAAGCTCCGTTGTCCACCCCGTGGGCGTGCGGGACAAGCATCAGGACAAGTGCCGCACCGATTGCGAGTGCCGCAATCAGGAGCCAAGCGCGCCGATATTTGTTCCGAAACATGGCTGAAATTACTCTTCGGAAGTATAACAGCGGCAGAATTACAACGACTGAAGCGGCCTACGCATTGTGTCCAGTCGTAACCAGCCGCTCGCTCACCGCCTCCACAATCTGTTCATGCACCTCATCGATCCCAAGGTTGCCTTCAATCATCACGACGCGGTCATGATCGCGCTCGGCAATCTCGCGATATTTTTGCCAGACGCGACGAAAGAAAGCATCCTTCTCTTGCTCGAAACGGCCCTCGTCAGCGCCGCTCTGCGCGGTCTGGCGATCATTACGCCGCCGCGCTCGTTCCAGACAGAGCTGCAAAGAAGGCAGCAGGAGCAGCGTCAGGTCGGGTCGCAAATCGCCGCAGACCAAGCGATGCAAGTCCAGCACCGGAGCCGAGCCAAGCTCACGGCCACCGCCCTGGTAGGCCTCGGTTGAGTCGGTGAAGCGATCGCACAACACGATTTTTCCCGCTGCAAGTGCGGGCTCAATCACTTCCGCGATGCATTGGGCGCGATCGGCAAACATCAGCGCCATCTCGGTCATGGGCGCAACCGGCGTTGCGCCGGAATCGAGCAGCAGTGCGCGAATGCGGTCACCGGTTGCCGTGCCACCCGGCTGCCTGGTCACCACCGGAGTCAGTCCGCGTTTCTGCATCCACACAGCAAGCCGTTTAATCTGCGTGGTTTTGCCGGAGCCGTCGAGGCCCTCGAGAGTGATGAATAATCCGCGCGGCATGGCGAGAGTCTAACACCGCTGGTAATGGAGACGGCATCGGTGCGCTTGTGTTACAAACAGATGATTTTATGTTTGGGCCGACAGGTCGACACCACAACGTCGACCGCACGGATTGGAGTAGAAAGACCGTGAAAATCTGTACTCTCCCTCGCCGTATCCTTCTGGGCTGCTTTATTGCAACTCTGTTCGCCACATGTTCAGCAAACGCTCAAAATCTGACCCTCGAAGGGCAGACCGGCGGCTTCATCACGCCGACGGCCTACGTGGTTTACACCGCGAAAGATAAGTTCTTCTCGCATCCGGCAATCGGCTACCACTTCGTCGACGCATCCAACGTCATCGGCAACATTCACACCTTCAGCATTGCCGAGGGCTTCGCCAATCGCGCCGAGGTAGGCTACACGCGCAGCGAGCACACAAAAGGCAACAGCGCGCTCTTCAGCAGCCTCTGGGATTACCCGGGCATGAACATCTTCAGCGGCAAAGTCGTCGCCGTGAAAGACGGGCAGTTTGGTCCATGGACGCCGGGCCTTGCTGCCGGCTTCGTTGTGCGCACCGGCGACAAGTTTGTCAGCGGTGCGCTCAACCAGAAGCTGACCGGCAACCTGACGGCCTACACCAACGAGGATGTATATGTCGCCGTGACCAAAACATGGCTTCATCCGCCCGTGCCGTTCCTCATCAATCTCGGATGGAAAGCGACCAACGCCTCGATCTACGGCATAGGCGGCCAGGCCACACGCTTCGGTGGACGGCTCTTCGGCGGACTCGGCATTCCACTGCCTGCACCGTTTCACACCGCCATCGTACCGGCCATCGGCTTTACGCAGGAACCGCCGCAGGTCACCAACCTCAGTGCGATCCTCTTCCCGCCAGGAAGCGGCGCGCACATTCCCACGACGATGGACTATGCCGTGCGCGTGACGCAAAAAGAAAACCCGCACTTCGCGTTCGACGTCGGCATCGGGCACGTTGCCGGGACCATCGGCACGACCGCCGTCCCGACTGGCGTCGCCAACCCGCCGTACGTGCTGGTCCCTGTCGATCTGAAGGCCAACCGCATCTTCGGCATGGGCCTCAGCGTGCGCTACTGAAGTTCAGGCTGCACGAGTCCGGTGACGTTGAACGCGGCTAATGCGCTGGAATCAGGATAGATATTGTCCGAAGGAGCTCGGCCGGGTGGAACCCAAAGGTTTACGGTGACGTGGCAACTTCCCATAGCAAGGCGGGTTCCAACTGGAGTAGTCTGGCGGCGCGACCACAAGCTTCAGCACCGCCAGCCTGCCCGGAGCGAACGTTTCCGCTTGCGATGCAGGCACGCAGCATTAGCACGAAGCTTTAGGAGGCACTTTCCATGCGACTTTTTATCTCTGCCCGTTGGCTTTTGTTAGCGCTCCTTCTGGGGCTTATCCCGGCATCCTCGTACGCTGGTGTCTTTATCAGCGTCGGATTCGCTCCTCCTCCGCTTGTGGTGTACGAGCAACCCCCTTGCCCTGATGAAGGCCTGATGTGGACCCCGGGCTATTGGGCGTACGGCCCCGATGGCTACTACTGGGTGCCGGGAGCCTGGGTGCCCGCTCCGTATGAAGGTGCCCTCTGGACCCCCGGCTACTGGGGCTACGACGAGGACGCGTACGTCTGGCATCCCGGCTACTGGGGCGAACATGTTGGCTACTACGGTGGCGTGAACTATGGCTTTGGCTACATGGGGGTCGGTTTCGTCGGCGGCATGTGGCGCGATCACCACTTCGCCTACAACCGAGCGGTGATGCATGTGGACAATGTGCACATCCGCAACGTCTATGAAGATCGCACTATCGTTGAGCGCAACACGATCAGGAATGACCATCGCGTCGCCTTCAGCGGCGGCCCCGGCGGCATTCATCACGATCCGGGCCCCGATGAACGCAATGCGATGCGCGAGCAGCACCTCGCGCCTACGTCGTACCAGATGCAGCATGTGAACTCAGCCCAGAGCGATCACAATGCCTATGCGCGGTTCAATGGCGGACGCCCGCAGAATGTAGTGAGTGAACGCCCGCTTCAGCGCGAACAACATCTGGGCCCCACAGGCACACGGCCGATGGGACCTGACAACTTCAACGGCAACCGCGGTCAATTCGATAATCGAGATAACAACAACCGCGGCAACTTCAACAACAACCGCGACAACAGCAACCGTGGTCAATTCGATAATCGCGGCTCGAACCCGTCCTACGGTCAGCAGAACCAGCAGCCGAACCGGCCCGACTTTCAAAACCGCCAGCCGATGCCGCAGCAGCCGCGCGGGAATCCCCAGGGCAACCCTCAGAATGAGCAGCACGCGGCGCCACAGTACCGGATGCACGATAACAACGGCCCTCGTCCTGCGCAGCAGAATGAGTACCGTCCGAATCCACAGAATCAGCCGCGAAACGATTACCATCCCCCGCAGCAGAACGAAAGCCGGCCGCAGAACCAACCCCGGAATGAAGGCCAGCCGCGGAACAACGATTCGCATCCGCAACAGCAGTCGCGTCCGCCGCACGAGCACGAGAAGAACTGACACGGTCGTCGGTTGTGTGTGAAATCAACAAGGCCCGCGGTTCGCCGTGGGCCTTGTTGTGTCAGGCGGATGCGGGCTCGATGCCAGCAATCTCCACTTCGATTCCGCCATAATCGGGATGGTCGTTTTCGCGGATTCGATAGGCGAGATCGATCCGGCTTCCTTCGCACAGGCCGAGCTCGGTGGCGCGAAATGCCATATCCCAGCCGATAGCGCGCATCGCGCCAATACTTCCTGCGCGCGTGCCGGTTTCCTGCGTGAGCTCAAGCCGCAGGTGCCTCTCTTTCATCACCCGGGGCGCCGTCAGCAGGCGCGCGCTCTTCGCCACAAAGACCGGTTCGGCGTTGCCGTGGCCGAGCGGTTCGAGCTTGCGCAGCCAACCTGCGAGCACCGGCGTGATGCGATCCAGCGGAAGCTCCGCATGGATCCGTAGTACGCGCTCCGGCTCGCGCGCCGCAAGCTGGCTCGCGGCATAACAGCGGAGACGCACTTTCAACTCAGGCAGCGCAGCAGAGGGTAGAGCGAATCCCACGGCGAAGGCGTGTCCGCCAAAGCGCGTGAACAAATCGGCACAGGATTCAAGTGCCTGCAGCAGCTGAAATCCATCCACTGAACGACCCGATCCATGCGCGATTCCATCTTCTACGCAGATGACGATCGCCGGCTTCGCGGTCCGCTCCACGACGCGCGATGCGAGAATGCCGATGACCCCGCGGTGCCAGCCGTCACCATCCAGCACCAGCATGGGCTCGGTGGCAAGTCCATCTTCCGTCGCCAGCCGCTCTTCGATCGTCTTCAGCACGAAAGCTTCAGTGTCGCGACGTTCGCGATTCAGCCGCTCCAGCTTGGCGGCCAGCTCCTGCGCGCGCCCCAGATCGCGCGTCGTAAATAGCTCGATCACTTCCGAGGCCACATCCATGCGGCCCGCGGCGTTAATGCGCGGCGCTAGGCGAAACGCCACATCGAAGCCCGTGAGCGGTTTTGCAGCCGGATCCAGCTGCGCCGCGGCAAACAGAGCACGCAGCCCCACACCCATCGGCCGCCGCAGCTCGCGCAACCCCAAAGCGGCGATGGTCCGATTCTCCCCGCGTAGCGGAACCGCATCCGCAATCGTTGCGATCGCCGCCATTTTTAGAAAACTGGGCAGAGTCTTTTCACGCGTGCGCAACGGGTCGCGCCGCTCCAGTAGTGCCTGAGCCAGCTTCATCGCAATCGCGGCGCCGCACAACGATTTTTCTGGATAGGTGCAGCCAGGTTGATTGGGGTTCAAAATTGCCAGTGCCGCAGGAACCGCGTCGTGCGCATCGGGCAGGTGATGGTCGGTGACAATCAGATCAAGACCCAGCTCGCGCGCTTTATCGGCCTCCGCAAACGCCCGCATGCCAGTGTCGACTGTAATTACCAACCGCACGCCTTCGCTGTACGCCGTCTCCAGCACGCTCGACTGCATGCCGTAGCCTTCGCGAATGCGATGTGGCACATGGAAACGAACCGTGCCGCCCAGCATCTCGATCGCCGTCTTCAGCAGCACCACCGCCGTAGTGCCATCCACGTCATAGTCGCCGTACAGCAGAATCGTCTCGTGCTCGGCAATCGCGCGTTCGACGCGATCGACAGCCGCGGCCATGCCCATCATCAACAGGGGATCGTGCAGATGCGCGGCGTCTGGATTGAGAAAAGTGAAGGCATCTTCGGCCTGCGTAATGCCCCGGGCCACCAGCAGCTCGGCCAGCACCTGCGGCAAGCGACATGCTTTTGCAAGGGCCTCAGCTTCGTCGGGATGCGGTTCTTCGATGAGCCATCGTTGGCGGGGCCTGCGGGCTGTTGTACCTGTGCCTTTAGGCGCTGCGCTTGCGGTGCCCAACGGCTCTATTCGTCCTCATCGTCGTGCTGATGCTCATCGATCACGATGTCGTGAAAATTCTCGATGTCTTCCAGCAGCGATTGAAAACGCTCGTACCAGTCGGTTGTCGTCTCGTGCAAAAATGTAATGCCCTGGTAGACAAATCCAAGTTGGATGTATCCCACCATGCCGGCGTACTTGCGCAGCCATTGCGCTTCCACCAGCTCCGTCGCCTCTTCATCGGGAAAATTCATCTCCCCGGCTTCCTCGATCAGCGAGTCCAGCTCTTCGCGCTCTAGCGTCATTTCGCTGAAAGTGATAAAAGGCGCGTTTACGTGCTTCGCCATCTCCACGAAGTCTTTCCACGCGTCGGCGTTGCCCTGGCTCTCCCACAGGATCGAGGGAATGTCCTCGGTGACGTAGCCCGGCAGCCGGCGCAGGCCATGCCCTTCGATAAAGGCCACCATGTCGTCTTTGAGAGAAAGCAGATTATCCGAGCTCATAGTCAAGCACACATTCTCTCAGATACGGGCGGGTTGGGTCGGGCAATTGTGGAAACCTTCTCGTTCTGCGCATCTGGACTTGGGAGAACCGGCTTGAAGCCTTACTCTGAAGTCAGTCCAATTTCCCGGAGGTTGTTCGTTTGCCCGCATTTGAACATCATGTCTTTGTCTGCACCAATGTGCGTCCCCAAGGCGCGCCCCGTCCCTCCTGCACCGCCGACGGCAAGAGCGAGCTCCACACGCAGTTGCAGCAATTGGCCAAGGCCGCAGGCCTCGGCGCCAGCGTGCGCATCAACAAGTCGGGCTGTCTTGACCAATGCGAGCATGGACCCACAGTCGTCGTTTACCCAGAAGCTGTCTGGTACGGCAACGTCAAACCTGAAGATGCAGCCGAAATCGTCAGCCAGCATCTCATAGGCGGCAGGCCCGTTGAACGGCTGCGTATCGCCGACTCCTGTCTGAATGCAAAGAGCTGCCCGCATCGCAGCTGAGATCGTCGACATCGTCTGGCCCTGACCTGTTTCGCGACATAGGTGCGTTCCCTCTCATCTTCTGTCCCCGCGCTCCGATAACTGGAGTGCGGAGAACCACGATGCATCGCACTCTTGGTTTCTGGATTGTTGTGGCTGCACTCGGCTTGGCCTACTGCACATCGCTTGCGACTCACGCTTGCGGGGCGCCAGCGGAAGGCAATGCGCCGGTGGCTGTATTCAATTCCTTTGTCGAGCTTCGATTCAACATTGCTTCGTCGCTTCCAGCCGGATCGATTCTCACCTGCAAGGCAGAAATCGTGCCGGGCGACGTCGACGGACCTGATCGCGTGTTTGCGACCATCGGCAGAGCCAACGGTGCCACGACCCTGCGCGGGACAACCATCCCGCCGGGGTCCGCCGGCCTTTGCGCCCTCGAAATCCCGTTTTCCTGGGCTGGGAATCGCGTCCCGCATATCCTCCTGCTGCGCTACGAGATCGACGCCGTCGGCCCCACAGGCCTTATCGTCCTCCAGAAAGGTCGCAGCTCCGCGATCCACCTCTCCCCCTTGTCCTCAGGCCAAACCGTCAACCTCAACGTCGTTTCCGTTCCCTGACCCCCTGCGTCCCCGCTGTCCTGACTACGCTCCATTTCCCCTCCAGACGTCCCGTCCGGCACTCTGCCTCGCATCCCGTTGCTTCCCTGCGGCTTCCACTCTGCCGCAGATATACACCTCCCGCCCCGATGCGCTATTCTCATTACTTAAACCCATGATTTTTTCTCGCGAATACATTGGGTATCTCGCCCGCCGCACGGTCAAGCACCTCGTCGACGCAAAGATGATCACCACCAGCGATCTGAAGGCTACGGAGGCGCGGGTGACCGATGGTCTCACCGAAGAGCTTGCGCTCGAAGATCGCATCAACGACGAGGTGCGCGTCATTCTCGAGGCATACTCCGACGAAATGCGCAAATCTGGCGCGCAGTATGCCGAGATGTTCAAGAAGGTCAAGACCGAGCTCGCCAAGAAGTACAAGGCGGTGCTATGAGAATCGGCCGCGATAAGCTCAACAAGCTCGCCCACACCGTCGCCGATACTCTCGCGGAGATTAATGAAGTCGGCTTCATGGAAGACCGCAATACCATTCGCCAGGAAGCGCGCAAAGCCCTTGAGATGCTGCTCACGCAAGAGGCCGCCATCGATACGGCCGCGCGCCAGAAGATTGCCTCGCAGCGCAAGATTATCCTCGAAGGCTCCCAGGAGTGGGAGATCCTCTACCGCAAGTACTACAACGACGAAGTCCGCAAACTCGGCATCTAGCCGCAACTTCTCGACGCGCTATCTTTGGCCCGAACGGCCGATCTTTGTTACAGTAATTGAGGGCCCCCAAGGCTTGCAGACCCCAGTGTGGCGCTATCGTCTAGGGGTTAGGACGTGAGATTCTCAATCTTAAAACACGGGTTCGATTCCCGTTAGCGCTACCAAATCCCCCCGCCTGCCGCTCCACACAAAACTTTCCGGCCGATTCTTCTGCCCTTCGGCGCTCCCGGCCGATTACCATGTTCGCTTGGCGCGTAAAGCTCGCGCGCGAGAGACAAACATGAAGATCAACCGTCGCAGGTTTCTTTCCGGCGTTTCCGGCGCAGCAGCGGTTTCTGTCGCTGCTTCCAAGCTGAGCTCGCATCCCGTTCTGGCGGCCGCGCCCGCAGTGAACCTGGCAGCGGATCCCTTGCGCCCACAATTTCATCTCCTGCCTCCCGCCAACTGGATGAACGATCCCAACGCCCCCATCTTCTGGAAGGGCAAATACCACATGTTCTACCAGTACAACCCCGACGGTGCGTATTGGGGCAACATGCACTGGGGGCACGCCATCAGCGCGGACATGGTGCATTGGCAGCACCTGCCTGTCGCGTTCGCACCCACACCTGACGGCCCCGATGCGGCCGGCTGCTTCAGTGGGACTGCTGTCGTGCAGGACAACAAAGTGGTTGTCCTGTACACCGCGGTTCAGGCCGTTCCAAGAGCGCAGGCCACCATCAAAGAGGGCCTGCGCAATCTGCGCGAAACGCAGTGCCTTGCCATCTCCGATGATCCCGAGCTGCAGCGCTGGACGAAGTTGCCTAAGCCGGTTATTGACCGTCCCCCGGAGGGCATGCAGGTGAGCGGGTTTCGCGATCCCGCGCCGTGGAGGATTGGCGACTGGTGGTACATGGCCCTTGGCACGGGAATCGAGGGGAGAGGCGGAGCGATCCTGCTCTACAAATCGAAAGACCTGCGCAGCTGGGAGTACATGCACGTGCTTGCGAGCCGCAACCCTGAGGACGTTCACGACGTCTCACCTTTTAATCCATGGGAAGTGTGGGAGTGTCCGGACTTCTTTCCTCTCGGAGCGAAATACGTTCTGATCTGCTCCACGTTGCGCAAATCCTATTGGCAGAGCGGCACGCTTGATGAGGGGTCGATGACCTTTCATCCCGAGCGCTCCGGCATCCTCGACTACGGTTCCTATTACGCTCCCAAGACGCAGCTGGATCAAGCAGGCAATCGCATTCTCTGGGGCTGGATTGAGGAAGACCGGCCGCTGGAGGAATACAAAGCGGCTGGGTGGGCCGGCATGATGTCCTTACCGCGCGTGCTGACCCTGGATGCTGATGGGCGGCTGATAAGCCGGGTGGCCGCCGAAGTCGATCAGCTCCGCTCACGCAAGCAAGTGCTCGATGGAATAGGCGATGAGCCAGGCCTGCAGCGGCAGATTGGAGCGATGCGTGTCGAGCAGTGCCGTGGAGAGATACTGCTCACGGCGCGGCGAACCTCCGAAGCCTTTCGCTGGGCGCTCTTCAATCCCGCGGAAAGCGAGTCGCCCTACCTCACACTCGAGTACGACCCGCACAACCCTGCGCAGATCTCCATCGACGATCGTCCCATTCCGATCACTCTCCACGATGGAGAAAACCTGGAGTTTCATCTCTACATCGATGGCTCAGTGATTGAAACCCTGGTCAACGGGCAGGCCGCGTGGACCAAACGCTTCTACTACAAAAGCAAAACCGCGCAGGATCTAAGCATGCGATGGTCGGGTAAGCCGTCGACTCTCGTGAATCTGACGGTTTGGCAGATGGAGCCCATCGCCGCCGGCCAGTGAGAGGAAGAAGCAGAGATAGAATCCCACGGTCGATCCGCTTGCCATGTCGCCGCTCGTCACGATCACAAGCCAGATCCTCTGTGCAGATTTATACTCCCGCCATGCGCTCTTTGTTCGTTGTTGTCGTGCTCTCTGCCGTCTGCTCGCTTCCGCTGCTCGCACAAAAGTCTTCTCCTCAGACGCCGCCTACCGCCGCCGAGGCGCAGGCTTTTATCGACCGCGCCAATGTAGCACTGCTGAAGGCGAACACCGATGCCTCCCACGCGCAGTGGACTGCGGAGACCGACATCACAGGAGACACAGAAGCAACATCGGCGCGCATGAATGAGGCGGCAACTGCACTTGGGCTGGCGCTCGCCGCCGAGAGCCACCGCTTCGATCGACTGCAGCTCCCGGCCGCCCTGCGCCGCCAATTACGTCTGCTGCAGGTCACGGCTCCGGCCGCGCCCAAAGAACCCGCTCTGCTTGCCGAACAGACACAGCTTGCTGCCGCGCTTACGGGCATGTATGGCAAAGGCAAATACTGCCTTGACGCGCCCGCAGGCCAAGGGCCGGCTGCGGGCGCAAAATGCCTCGGCATCGACGACTTGTCGACGATCATGGCGAATTCGCGTGATCCCGAGGAGCTGACGAAAATCTGGGTTGGCTGGCATGCCGTCGGCGCGCCGATGAAAGACAAATACGCGCGCTTCATGGAACTGCAGAATATCGGCGCCAGGGAACTCGGCTATCACGACGCGGGCGAGCTGTGGCGCGCAAATTACGACATGACGCCGGCCGAGTTTTCAGCCCAGCTCGAGCGTGCCTGGACGCAGCTTGAGCCGCTCTATCGCGAGCTTCACACGTACGTACGCGCGCGTCTCATCGCAAAATATGGCAAGGCCGCCGACCGGCCCGACGGCATGATCCCCGCCCAGTTGCTGGGCAATATGTGGGCGCAGGAGTGGGGCAACATCTATGACATCGTCGCGCCCACCGATCCGAAACTCGCTCAGTTCAAGCCTGTAGATTTGGAGGCTGCTCTCAAGCAGCAGATTGCTTCAAAAGATCCCGTCGCCGCCCCCGCCTTCGCCGCAGACACAGATCTTAGTTCCGATGCCGGGCATGCAGCGCACACTGCCGCTGCCCGCGACATGGTGCATTACGGCGAAGATTTTTTCAAGTCTCTTGGGTTCGCTCCTCTGCCGGCTACTTTCTGGCAGCGCTCGCAGTTTGTGCATCCGCGCGATCGCGAAGTTGTTTGCCACGCCTCGGCGTGGGATGTGGATTCTGTCGACGATCTCCGCGTGAAGATGTGTATCGAGGTCAACGCCGACTACTTCACGACCGTGCATCACGAGCTGGGGCACAACTTCTATCAGCGCGCGTATAACCAGCAGCCCTATCTGTTTCGCAATGGCGCCAACGACGGCTTCCATGAGGCCATCGGCGACGCCATCGCACTTTCCATCACGCCCACCTACCTCAAGACGCTGGGACTCGCTGGAGACGAACCGCCCGCTGCAGCAGACATCCCTCTACAACTGCGCACGGCTCTCGACAAGGTGGCATTTCTTCCCTTTGCCCTGGCGCTCGACCAGTGGCGGTGGCAGGTCTTCTCAGGCCAGATCAAGCCTGCCGACTACAACAAGGCCTGGTGGGCTCTGCGTGCGAAATATCAGGGCGTCGCCCCGCCCATCGAGCGCAGCGAGGCCGATTTCGATGCCGGCGCGAAGAACCATGTCCCCACCAACGTGCCATATGCACGCTACTTTCTCGCCCGCATCTACCAGTTCCAGTTCTTCAAGGCCATGTGCGACGCCAGTGGATACAAAGGTCCGCTCAACCGTTGCAGCTTCTACGGATCCAAGACCGCGGGCGACAAGCTCAACGCGATGCTCACCGCGGGCCAGTCGCAGCCATGGCAGGCTACGCTAAAAGAAATGACCGGCACAGATCAGCTCGACGCGCAGCCGATGCTCGATTATTTTGCCCCTCTCTATGCGTGGTTGAAAGAGCAAAACAAAGCCGATTCCAGCGCCCGATAATCGCCATCGTCGACCGCTCCGACAGGCGACAAAAGAGGGTCCCCGCTAGCCCGAAAGTTGCAATGCCGCCATCGCGCCCGGTGGTAGCATTGACTTCAACAGGGCAGGGAATCGCCCCTATTTACAAGCAGTTTTGCATCTCTTTAGCCCCAGCAAGCAGCAAAAACATAGAGCAATCCTTTGCCACCGGCATCGCGGATGATGGCGTATGGAAGCCAAAAAATACACGATCTACAACAAGACGCGGGATACGTCCGTCACTTCGGGCGCCACGGCCGTGGATTCGACGCGCGAGCCCTTGACCGCGTTGCGTGTGATGGTGGAGGGGCTCGGTTCTGAAAATGAATCCGGTCTCTGGCTAACCCATATCACCGTCATTCCGATGGTGCCGCGCATCTCCCCTTTCGATCTCGTCTATCTCGATAAAGACAATCGCGTCCTGCAACGCGCCGAGCTGCTTCCGGCCTCTGAGATTCCTCGATTTAGCAAGCCCGCCACCAGCGCGCTCGTACTGCCCTTTCGCACCATCTCGGCCGCGAAGATCCAGCTAGGCGATGAATTCTCACTGACAGAGATTGAAGAAGTGGAAGAGGTGCCGGCGGCCGCGATTCCGGAAACACGATCTGCTCCCAGCAATTCGAATGCTCCCGCAGAAACAGTCGCGCAGCCCGTCAAGAAACCCATCGTCGAAGACATTCCTTCTCCGTTTCTCCTGGCGCTGGAGCGCGTTGAAGCTCCCGCCGCACTTGAGAGCGCGCCGCATGCGGCTCCGGCGGAAAAGGAATTTGCCATCGCTCAGTTCTTCCGCGACCCGTCGAAGGCGCAAGAAGACGAGCTTCTTTCGGGGGCTCTGGCGAAGCCTGAGCGTGCGCCCCTTGAATTTCCGTCGATCGCTCAACAGTTATCGCGCCATCGCTCCAAGCCCGCTCAGCGGATCGCAAAGCCTGCCCCTCAAACATCCGAACTCACAATTCAAGAAGCCCCCTTATCCGTCCTGGCAGACGAGAAGAAACCCATCGTCAACCGTTTCTTTCGCTGGCTCTATCCCGCGCTCTACGAGCAGAATCGCCGCACCTCTGAGAGGCGCAATGCCCAGGGCCTCGTCGCCTATGACTCACTCGCGGAGAAGCCGCGCATGCACGAGGTTGCGGATCTCAGCTCGAACGGGATCTATCTCCGCACGGCGCAACGCTGGGAGCCCGGCACCGCGATGGATCTGATCGTGCAACGGAAGGGACGGCTCGAGAAGAATTCGCAGGAATGCATCGAACTTGAAGTAGTGGCAGTTCGTGCCGGTTCCGACGGTGTCGGTTTTTCCTTCGCGCTTCCTGGAGGCCTGCAATTGAAGCTATGGCAAGTCCCAGGTCGTAACGGCGTCGACGAAATCGATCCCGGTTGCGTACTGCGCGAGCTCCGCATGGCGCGTGCCCTGGAGTTCATGCGGCGAATCTGTCCCTCCGCAACCGAAGAAATCACTGCCCTCTTCCACAAGACACTCAGCAATGTTCGTCTTGCCAACGTCGTTGAAATTGCGCTCAAGGCAGAGCGTCTCCTCGTCTCCGAGCCGCATGCCTACTCCATGGTTGCCCATCGCGATCTCATCCTGCGCATCCTCGAACATGGCTCCTGGGTCGATGTGGAGTGGTTGCAGGAGCTCTGGGCCGGACTGCTCGCCACGTCATGCACGCTCGAAGGCCAGGACGAGTCGAACCTCGTCTTCATCGATATCCTTAGCCGACTGGGCCCATTGCCCACGCAGATTCTCGCCGTCGCCTGTGCCAAGGCGATGCAGGCTATGGGGGAGAGCTCGTCCGTCCCGCCGTCTCTAATGGCCTTTAACGCCGAAGAGATTGCCCGCATTACCCGCTCGAACAATCTCACCAAGATCTATCGCTCCATCGCCGAACTCTCTGAACTCGGCCTTCTCGAGAAGTCGCCGAAGGCACCCACCGACGACAATGCTTACAAAGCCAAAGCCAAACCCACGAACCTGGGTCTCGAGATGTTTGCACGCTGCAACGGCCAGCGCGGAGCGGCCTGAACACAGGATTCCAGATTCCACCGCGAAGCTACCGGTCGGCCTCAATTCTTCACTTCCCCATGCGGTGTCATCCCGAACGGAGCGCGTTTGGGGCCCGGCAGATGTGAAAGCGTCTGTGGGGTAAGCGGAGGGAAGGATCTGCTTCCCCAGGATCAGATACTGCCAACTTCGGGTTGTGAGAACAACATCTCGGCTTTCTTTCAGTCCGCTCCAAAAATACCAGCAAATCTTGCGGACAGATCTTCCCGTTCGGGAGTACGATGTTCGGCAGAATTCGCCAGGCCCCGATTCCCCTCCTGTAAGCTGTGTTCCCGACGCAGGGACGGAGTGCGGGTGAGTTAGTCCGGCGAGAAGGAACCATGCAGAGACCGCGACGCATTCTTTTGATCGTTACGCCGTTGATCTTGTCCATGTCTTCGATTGCCTCTGGCCAAACAATCGCCGAGCTCGAGCAAAGGGCAAACGCAGGGAATCCCGAAGCGCAATTCCGGCTCGGACTTGAGTATGCAGTGGGCGTGCGGGTGCCGCTGAACTTCGGCCATGCCATCCAGTGGTATCGACTGGCGGCGAATCGCGGATACTCCTATGCGGAGTTCAATCTCGGCGTCGCGTATCACAATGGCTTGGGGGTGCTGAAGAACGACGCTGAATCCGTGCGCTGGTATCGCAAGGCTGCCGAGCACGGCAATCCAGACGCCGCATACGCCGTGGGCCGGGCCTACGATTTCGGCCAGGGCACAGAGAGAGACAAAAGCAAAGCCGTCGCCTGGTACACCAGGGCTTCTCAAACCCGCGGTAACGCAGCCGCCGAGTATCGCCTGGGCGAGCTGCATGAAAATGGCGACGGGGTCGCCAAAGATCCGGCGGAGGCCATGCGGTGGTACCGTAAATCCGCTGAAGCAGGCAATGCGGAAGCCCAATACAAGGTAGGCGCAGCTTACCTGCTCGGCATCGGCGTCCAGCGCGATAACGCACAAGCAGCTGCCTGGTTGCGGAAGGCCGCCGTGCAAGGCAAAGTCTCAGCTCAGTACGAGCTCGGATCGATGTACAAGGCGGGAGAAGGCGTATCCCAGGACATGGGAGAAGCCTGCTTCTGGCTCGATGTTGCCGCGGATGCAGAAAATGATCCTGGCCGCCGCCAGGAGATCGTCGCCCAGCGCGACGTGGTGGCAGCCGCCCTGCCCCCGGCCACCCTCCACGAGACGCGCGAACGCGCACGGCTTTGGACCCTCGAGCACCCTGCTGGATCGGGCGCCCGCTAGCCCGACCACCTAATCCGAGGCCCGCCCACATTACCCCACGGCTGAACCGGCAGGGCCATCCCTTATTCTTCTCGTACGCTCTCTTGAGCCCATACGCTTTCTTGACCGTCTAGTCACCAGTTCTCTGCATTGCCGTCTAATGGACTGAAGTGTGTTCGATGAAAATGCGAAATCAGAGATTGTCAGTTGGCCTTGCGCTTGTTCTCTTAACCTGGCCGGGGTCGGTTTTTGCCCAGCAACCCGCGCCCCCGGCGTCCGACAAGCCTGTGACCACGCTGCATGTCCAGGCGCGGGAGGTGCTACTCCCGGTCTCCGTGCGCGATAAGCACGGCGCACTCGTCACCACCCTGCAGAAGAGCGATTTCACGCTCACGGAGGACGGCCGTCCCCAGGTCATCAAGAGCTTCTCCCGCGAAACCGACCTTCCATTCAATCTCGGTCTGCTGGTCGATACCAGCCGCAGCCTCTCCGGGGCCCTGGAGAACGAGCGCAAAGCCGCGGGCAAGTTTGTGGATCAGATGCTGTCCCCACCAAAGGCCGCCGATTCGGCTCCGGCGGATTCGGCCGCGACCCCAGGCGCCCGGCACAGCGATCAGGCTTTCCTGCTTCATTTTGACCGCGAAGTCGAACTCCTCCAGGACTTCACGGCCTCTCGCGAAAAGCTCCAGCACGAAATTGACGAGATGGGCCCCACTTCTCGATCGCGTGACGATGCACAAGGCCCGGAGACGACGGGCGATGATCGCGAAAGGCAGCGCGCCGGCCGCGGAGGCACGCAGCTCTACGACGCCATCTTTCTTGCCTCAGACGAGTTGATGAAGCCGAAGGAGGGCCGCAAAGCACTGATCGTCTTCTCTGACGGGGTTGATCGCGGAAGCAAAGAAACCTTGAGCGAGGCGCTTGACTCCTCCGAGCACGCCAAGGTCAGCATCTACACCATCTACTTCAAAGGCGAGCAGGAACGCGATTTCAGCAATGGGTTTCCCGGCGGCCGGCGGGGCGGCATGGGCGGTGGTGGTTACCCAGGAGGCGGCTATCCGGGAGGCTACCCCGGTGGGGGCTATCCAGGCGGTGGTGGACGCAGAGGCAGCGAGCCCCAGGTCGATGGCAAGAAGATTATGGAGAAAATCGCCACCCAGACGGGCGGGCGTTATTTTGAAGCAAAAAAGCGCGAGAATCTCGAAGAGATTTATGCATCCATCGCCGAAGAGTTGCAAGGCCAGTACCTGCTCAGCTACACGCCCGACGTGGTCGACAACGACGGCGGCTATCACAAGATTGTTCTCAAGCCTAACAAGGACGATTTATCGGTCCAGACCCGCGCGGGCTACTACGCGCCGGGCGGCGACAGTTCCCGCTAGGCGGCTAACAATCTCCGTACAGTTGTCCTGCCTGCTACTTGATCTCTGATGTCCGGTCCGTCAGCCGGCCATCTGTAGCATTGCGCGCGATTCAGTAGCTGGCAGCCCTGCCGATGTCGTACTGCGGCCTTCCTCTTCCGTTACCACGTAGAACCGGCACAAGTCAGCTTGCCCGAAAGATGTGGTCAGCGCCGCGTCCGAGGCGTCGCGGCCGACCGCCATCAAAACGCGGCCGATACGGGGCACATTATGCCGTGCATCGAAGGTCCACCAGCGGTTGTCGAGAAACACCTCAAACCAGGCGCTGAAGTCCATCGGCCCGCCCGCCGGCACGCCAATATCACCAAGGTATCCCGTCGCGTAACGTGCTGAGATGTTCATCGCCCGGCAGAACGTGATTGCCAGATGCTGAAAGTCGCGGCAAACCCCCACGCGCTCCGTAAACACATCCATCGCCGTCTTGGTCGGGCGCGCAGCGGCGTAGTCGAACCGCACTTTCTCGTGCACCCAGCTGCAGATCGCCTGCACGCGGCCCCAGCCAGGCGTCGTTTGGCCAAACAGCTCGTAGGCGATGCTCGAGAAGCGATCCACCTCGCAATACCGGCTGTTGAGCAGATAAATCAAAACCTCCTCGGGCAGATCGCTCACTGCGATCTCCTGGGCCGACGGCTTCACAGGGTCCGGGCGGCCCGAATCCAGCACCAGCGTGGAACCAGTTAGACGCAGCCGGCCTGCAGGTGCCACCAGGCGCGTACACCGGTTGCCGAAGCTGTCGAAGTAGTTCGAGACCAGAAGCTCGGGATGGGTGTGGATCTCGTCCGGTTCCAGAAGGTCGAAAGACCGCGAAGGATGCACATTCAGCATCGCCAGGATGGTCGCTTGAGAGGGGAGATTGAATTCAATGTCGTATCCAACGCGGATCAGCATGTTTCCTGCTACCTCATACACAAAAAAGCGCCGTAGGGGCTCGCAACCAAAACACAACGTCGCGTGGATCCCGGCGGCACTCTTTCTTAGATGCAGAGAAGACAGACATGATTGCGTAGAGGACATGAAAAGCGTGCAACATCGGTTTCCCGATATGCGCGAATGGCGCGGGATAGGGACTGGCTCGCAAACCCCGTAGAGACAACAAGGGCGCAGCCATTGGCCGCGCCCCATTGTTTACAACCAGTTGGATGAACTACTTATTGGTGTGCGACATGCCCGACTTCTCTTCCAGTGCCGCCTGCGCTGCCGCCAGCCTTGCCGTCAACAACCGGAAGGGCGAGCAGGATACGTAGTTCAGCCCGATCTTGTGGCAGAACTTGACGGACTCAGGATCGCCGCCGTGTTCGCCGCAGATGCCTACCTTGAGATTCGGCCGCGTATTGCGTCCCTTGGCTACGGCACCCTTCACCAGCTGACCCACGCCTGCCTGGTCGAGCGAGGCGAACGGATCGTGCTTGAAGATGCCGGCCTTGAGATACGCGGGCAGGAAGTTGTTGATGTCGTCGCGCGAGATGCCGTACGTGGTCTGCGTCAGGTCGTTGGTCCCGAAGCTGAAGAACTCGGCTTCTTCGGCGATCTGGTCGGCGGTCAACGCTGCGCGAGGCAGCTCGATCATGGTGCCCACCATGTAGTCGACCTTTGTCTTCTTTTCCTTGAAGACATCGGCAGCAACCTTGCGCACGATGGAAGCCTGATGCCGCATCTCTTCGATCGAGCCGATGAGCGGAATCATGATCTCAACGTGCGGTTTGCCGCCCTTTGCCTTCACCGCGACCGCGGCTTCAAGAATGGCGCGAGCCTGCATCTCCGTGATCTCGGGGAACGTAATGCCGAGACGGCATCCACGCAGACCGAGCATCGGGTTCTGCTCGTGCAGTTCTTCCACGCGCGCCAGCAGTGGACGTAGTTCCTTCAGCTTCGGCGAGCGCGGCTTGGTGTCTTCCAGGTGCTTGATTTCCACCAGCAGATCTTCGCGCTTGGGCAGGAACTCGTGCAGCGGAGGATCGAGCAGGCGGATGACCACCGGCAGTCCGTCCATTGACTTGAACAGGCCGGCAAAGTCGGCGCGCTGCATCGGCAACAGCTTCTTCAATGCCAAGCGGCGATCCTTCTCGTTGTTGGCGAGAATCATCGTGCGCATATGCTCGATGCGGTCCTCTGCAAAGAACATGTGCTCCGTGCGACAAAGCCCGATACCTTCGGCGCCGAACGTGCGTGCCTGCTTGGCGTCGCGCGGAATGTCCGCGTTGGCCCAGACCTGCAGCCGCCGCTGAGGATCGACCCACTTCATAAACTTCACCAGATCCGGATCGTCGGGTTGCGCATCGAGCGTCTTCAGCTTGCCCGCAATTACGCGTCCCGTCGTGCCGTCGAGTGAAATCCAGTCGCCCTGCTTGTAGGTCTTGCCCTTGACGCGCAATTCCTTCTTGCCTTCGTCCACCACGCAGTCGCCTGCGCCGGCTACGCAGCATTTACCCATGCCACGCGTCACAACCGCCGCGTGCGACGTCATGCCGCCGCGCGAGGTCAGAATGCCCGATGCGACTTCCATGCCGGCGATATCTTCCGGAGTGGTTTCGCCGCGCACCAGGATCACCGTCTTGTAGGTGCCGTTGGTGTAGTACTTCACGGCATCTTCCGCGGTGAAGACGATCTGCCCCACGGCCGCGCCCGGCGATGCCGGCAGTCCCGTGGCAAGCACTTCGATCTTCTCGCCCTTCTCCACAAGCCGCGGAACCAGGAAGTCATATAGCTGGTTCGGCTCTACCCGGAAAATGGCTTCTTCCTGCGTGATCAGGCCTTCGCGCACCATGTCGATGGCAACCCGCACTGCCGCCAGTCCCGTACGCTTGCCGTTGCGGGTCTGCAGCATGTAGAGCTTGCCGTCTTGAATGGTGAATTCGAAGTCCTGCATGTCGCGGTAGTGCTTTTCCATGCGACGGGTAATGTCTTTCAGCTGGTCGTAGACCTTGGGCATTACGCGCTCAAGCTCGCTGATCGGCAGGGGCGTGCGTACGCCCGAGACAACATCTTCGCCCTGCGCATTCATCAGGTATTCGCCGAAGAAGATGTGCTCGCCGGTTGCCGGATTGCGCGTAAAGCCAACGCCGGTGCCCGAGCTCTCGCCCAGGTTGCCGAACACCATGGCCTGCACGTTGACCGCTGTGCCTATCGAGTCGTCGATGTGGTTGATGCGGCGATAAGTCTTGGCGCGATCGTTCTGCCAGCTGCGGAACACGGCATCGCGCGCGGCTACCAATTGCACTAGCGGATCCTGCGGGAAATCCTTGCCGGTTTCCTTCTTCACCAGCTTCTTGTACTCGGCAATGATCTTCTGCAGCGTGTCGGGGCCCAGATCGTAATCGAACTTGACCTTCTTGGCTGCCTTGATTCCGTCGAAAATGTGCTCGAACTTCTTTTTGGGAACGTCCAGAACCACGTCGCCGAACATCTGGATCAGGCGGCGATACGAGTCATAGGCAAAACGCGGATTGCCGCTGCGCTTGGCCAGCGCTTCCACGGCGTTGTCGTTCAGGCCCAGGTTCAGAATCGTGTCCATCATGCCGGGCATTGAGAACTTGGCACCCGAACGCACTGACACCAGCAGCGGATTATCTCCCGCTCCCAGCTTCTGGCCCTGCAGCTTTTCCAGCCTTTCCAGAGCGTCCAGCATCTCGGTTTCGATCTGCGGGCTCAGCTTTCCGCGCATATATTCGCGGCAGGCTTCAGTCTGGATCGTGAATCCGGGAGGTACCGGAAGACCTGCATTCGTCATTTCGGCCAGGCCGGCGCCCTTGCCGCCAAGCACGTCCTTCATTTTGCCGTGGCCATCAGCTTTGCCGTCGCCAAAAAAGTACACATATTGAGTTGGAGTTGCGGTTGAACCTGCTTTGTCGGCAAGTTGCGATTCCAGTACGCCCTGCGCCATGGATGAAGCCTCCGATGTAGGTTGTTCGGTTCGACTCAGACGGCAAAAAAAGAGCCGCAGAAGTCCGGTATCCCGCAAAGGCAGCGCCCAGGAATGGGTGGCGGACGTTGGCTCGGTTCATTCGCGGGAATTTCAGGTGAAAAACCAAGCGCGTGCAGTCACTCACAAACTACGACTGCGCCTTGCAGAGTCACGCGTTTCGTAATAACAAATAGCGCCGCAAGTATACACTTGCATGTGCCCCGCATCACAGCCCCTTCGAAGAGGTGCTTTTTTCGTCGCGTTTTTCAAGGGTTTCGCGATTCTTCGGGTCACGCTACGCCTCGTTCATCAGACGTACGAGCGTGCAATTTCATTCATGCTGTTCCCAGGATTTTGCAGCCAGGTTCACTCCTTCTTGCCGGCAGCCGCATCCCGTTTGAGCGACTCTAAATCCTTCTTCAGCTCACTCCGCAGTGCGAAGGGGTGCCTCGGCTCCGATAAGTCCAGCACGTCGTACACCAGCCACTGTTTCGCCCGGGCGGCCAGCGTGATTTCCAGCTTCCGCCGGTCCCCAGGGCCTCCGTTCTTTCCCGCAAACAGCGCGAATGAGACCTTAGCCACAGTCCGGCCCTCAAGGGGCGGGGCCACCACGATCTGCAGGTCCCGCAGCGCATCCCAGTCCTGGCAGCTGCACAGGGGATCGCCGTCCAGTGTACCCACCTGGTCCGGCCCGTTAGCCTTCGCATCGGCATCCATCAGCGCCAGCAAGGATGGGTCAAAGACCTTGCGAGCCCGCGGACCCGACAAGGCAACGCCTTTCCCACCCTTGCCGTACAGCCGATACAACGATTCGAGAAACCTTCTGGCCGAGGCAGCATCCTGCGCTCGTAGCCGCACTGCGCCCACACAGAGGCACACAATGAATCCAAGCAAGAAGAGCCGCTTTATAGGCATGAAAATCGTTTTCGCTCTCAATCAATGGGAATTGCAGACGATTCTACGCGCACGCACGGGCCCGCCCCGACGATCTCAGGTGAAATCCTTTTTTTGATTCATTCTGCTGGCGCGCCAAAGGCGCTCGTGGGGAAGACCCTGCAATGCGCTCTAGGCCGCTGGCTGGGCAAAGCACGGTTCGTTTTCAGCAACCCCTGTCGCAGTGGGTCGGCCCTGAACCGCCTCCCGCGAAATCAGGATGCGGTCCAGGCCAACCAGCGCGAGAATCTCGGCGACCCGCGTTGCTGCATTCACAACCATGAATTCATTGCCCGCCGCATGAGCGTTCCCATACAGCGAGATCAATGCTGCTATACCTGCGGCATCAATCCGTTCCACGCGCGCCAGGTCGAGGGTTACACTCTGTCTGCGTACCACGGGAGTCAACCGCTCAACCAGCTCTTGCTCCTGGCCCCGCACCAGTTCGTGCATTTCATGGGGAGCCGCGAGCAGCGTGCTGTCGGTGGTGGAAAGAGTGGCGTTCATCGTTACCTCCTCTGGATGCCTGCCATCTTCCGTCTTGGTGGGGGAGGGAAGTACCGGCATCGGTTTCTTGCCTGCCTCTGAAGATGCACCCGGCCTGCCAAACCGGCTCATTGCCAAGCACCTTGAAAACACAGGGTATGGCATCCTTTGTCTGAGCCCGTTTTCAGTTTCGGGTGTCCGGAATTGGCGCTTGCGTCCGCTATCGAACATGCTGCAGTTAGGTACGCAGATACAACGGAGAAGTTCCCTTGGTTGTTAACAATGCAGACAACCGGAGCGAGAAAACGGTTACTGCCCTGACGCCCGAAATTGCGCGTTCGCTCGCCCTCGAATCCGGCTTCAGCGAGGCCGGCTTGGTCGCTCTTCCGTATGCGCGCCAAGCCCGCGATGCCTCTCGTTTTGAGTCCTGGATCGATGCCGGCCGCGCAGGCACCATGGACTACCTGAAGCGCACCGATACTGAAGCTAAGCAACTGGTCCGCGCCCGCGTCGCCACGCCTTTTCCCTGGGCCCGCTCCGCTATCGTCTGCTTTGCGAGCTACAACTCCGCGTACCCACGCTCCACTGCGTCGGCCGATCCAGAACGCGCTTGGATCGCACGCTACGCCTGGTCCAGCCGCGTCGGTCCTGACGGCGCGCGCCGTCCCTCCGACTATCACAAGGTCCTCAAGAAGCGCCTGCAGGCTCTCGACGCCCGTCTCCGTGCCCAGCTTGGCCCATTCGAGTCGCGCGCCTACGTCGACACTGGCCCCGTCGTCGAGCGCTCCCTGGCCACGGCAGCAGGTCTTGGCTGGACCGGCAAGAACACCTGCCTCATCCACCCCAAGCTCGGGTCTTTCGGGTTTCTGGCCGTCTTACTGACCAGCCTCGACTTTGCTCCAAAGGTTCAAGGGCTGGAAGCCCCCGACAGGTGCGGAAGCTGTACGCGCTGCATCGAGGCCTGCCCCACCGACGCCCTCATCGCGCCCTACCAGATGGATGCGACCAAATGCATCGCCTACCTCACCATCGAGCACAAGGGCCCCATCGCGCCCGAGCTGATGGAGGGAATGGGACGCCAGATTTTCGGTTGCGATATCTGCCAGGACGTCTGCCCGTGGAACCGCAAGGCCGCTATCGGCGTCGACCGCGAACTCGAGCCGCGCGCCGAGCTCGTCAACCCCGCGCTTGAGGCTCTGGCCGCATTGGACGAGCCGGCGTTCGAACGCGCCTTTAACGGCTCGCCCGTGCGCCGATCCGGCTTCAACGGCTTCCGGCGCAACCTCGCCGTTGCCATGGCCAACACCGGGGCACGCGACAACGAAACCCGCTTGCGGGAATGGGCTGGCGCAACAGACGAAGGCTTGCGCGCAGCGGCCGCGTGGGCGCTCAAGAAACTCAAATTGTGAGTGGATCGAGAGAAATGGAACTTCGAACCACAGGCAAAAGCGGCCGGGTCTAAGCGACGGCCCAAAAAAAACTAGGAAGCGCGCATCACGTTGGCAGCGCTCAGGCCTTTGGGGCCCTGCGTGCACTCGAACTCTACGGATTCGCCTTCATTCAGGGTCTTGTAGCCTTCTTCCATGATCGCGGAAAAATGCACGAAGACATCTTCGCCGCTCGATCTCTGAATGAAGCCATACCCTTTCGCTCCGTTAAACCACTTCACAATGCCCTGTTCCTTCATCGTCTACTCCTTTTTGTGGGTTCGGCACACCCCTCGCATCCGCATTCAAGGGAGATATTCAGCCCCAGAAACACCGCGAGCCGCCCACGCACCCAAATTCGTGTGCGCAACGGCAGCTCGTTGACCTACCAGATTTGAGGTTGTGCCCGCCAAAAAACAAAACATCCAATTCAAACGGCCTTCCCTTTTTGGTCCAAACCGGCGTGCCTCCCGGCGCGCCGTGCTCCAGTTATGGCAGGAATCTAAAGAGGATGCAAGCAGAAAAAATGGAACGAACGGTCGCTCCGCACCCGTACCTTCGTTACCGCGCGCCATGCTCCAATGCAGGTATTCTGAACAAAAGGCCTTGAAAAACGGCGGCCTCCGCACCACAGCTGCATCTGCTCTAAAGTCGTATAGAGGGGAAGATCTCGGTGCCCGACGTCTCAAATGCCGGTACGCTCGAACGGGAGCCAGAGGTGCAGGCGTCGGCCGCCCCCTTGCCCGCGCCGCCGGTCACCCAGTCCAAGTGGTTTCGCCTGCGCCGGGGCTGCGACCCCATCGTCAAATATTTGCTCGACAGCGAAGTGCACACCTACGCTTTCAGCGTTGCGGCCAACGCCATCATCTCGTTCATCCCCTTTATCGTGCTTCTCTACACCCTCTCGCGCGAGGTCTTCCACTCCTTCATGATGATCGAGGTGGTCGGCAAAATGGTGCACTACTTCCTGCCCTCGAATCAGGATTGGGTGGCCGCCACGCTCGCTGCCGCCTCCCAGCACCAAAAAGTGCAGTGGCTTTCGCTGGTCGCCATCCTCATCTCCTGCACAGGCATTTTTCTCCCCCTTGAAGTGGCTCTCAACCAGGCCTGGGGCGTCGCCAAATCGCGCAACTACCTCATGAACCAGCTGGTCGCCTTCGGTCTCGCGATCCTGATGGTCGCCCTCGCCATGGGCAGCATTCTGCTCAGCACGTGGCAGCGCCAGATCCTCGGCTTCCTCTTCTTCCATCACACCGACAATTTCGTTTTCGAAGGAATCAGCTACCTGTGGCTCGCCCTGTCGACCGGCATAGCCTCCATCCTGTTCTTCTTTTCGATTTACTGGTTGCTGCCCAACCGCAGAATCCCTGCGCGCCACGTCCTGCGCACTTCGATCGTCACCGGCGTCATCTGGCTTTTGGCCAAAAACGTCTACGTTGCCGTATTGCCCTTTCTCGATCTCAAGGCCCTCTACGGTCCCTTCTATGTTTCTGTGGGACTACTCTTCTGGGCCTACGTCTCCGGCCTCATCCTCTTCGCCGGAGCCCAGTTCAGCGTCACCCGGTTCAACGGCCAAAAGTAGGACTAGCCGTCCAGGCAGCCGCGCTCCGCGCTAGTGGACAAGCCGCTTCGCGAAGCCTCAATCAGCAACAAGTAGGTACCCCCACGTCTCGATTCTGAGACGTGGGACAGCGAAGAACCCACAACCGAAGCTGCCTGTCGTCCCAATCCCTTCACACGCCTAAGCAGTGTCATCCTGAGAACCCGCGCGCCTGGGGCCCTGTGAACAACTGCAGTTGTTCATGGGGTAAGCGGGTCGAAGGATCTGCTTCTGCATTTCGCACGCGCAAATCCAAATCACCGGAGAAATGGGTGCCCCTGGTCCCTCGCATTTGGGGACCAGGGAAGCCTGAATCCAAACCAACCAATTGTCATCCCGAGCGCAGCCGAGGGATTTACGGTTGCTTCTCACGCGGATTAATCCGCACGCAAAATGGGTGCCCCATCCAAGCCACGCTTGGGTGAGAAAGCGATGAACCAAACCGCGTCTGCCTGGACGTCAGGTCCTTAGGGCAGCTTGAACGCCTTCACCGCGATTGCATTCGGCCCGCGGCCCGCCGGCAGCATCGTGAACAGGGAATGAGATGCCGTCCGCACCACTGCCACATCGCCCGAACCCGCATCGACCACAAACAGCAGGTGGCCCGAAGCAGAAAACGCCAGTGCAGCCGGTCCGTCGCCGACGTGGATGGAGCTCGCGCGCTTGCCGTCGTCGATCGCGTAGATCGCCACTTCCTGCGAACGCCGGTTGCCGACGTAGAGCAGGGAATTGTCCGCCGATACCAGGCCGCGTACCGGGTCGGCGCCCATCAGATAGGCGCCCAGCACGTCGTCGGTCCCTGTAATGATTTCTGAGATCGTGTCGCTCAGTGAGTTCGAGACAAAGATCTCGCCGCCATCGGGCTTCAGCGCAAGGTGCACGGGTTCTCGTCCGACATCGAGAAGCGCCTCTACCCGATCCTGAGCCACGGCGTTCTGCTGGCTCGAGTCTTGACCGGGCCGCGCAGCATGCGCCAGCGCGATGGCCAGCACCTGGTGTCCCGCCGAGCAGGCTGCAAACGCCTTGGTTGAATCAGGCAGGATGACGACATCGCTCGCCCCAGGGCAGCCCTCGAATACGGCACGCACCCGGCGTGTCGCCGTATCCACGAGACTCACCGAATTGCCGCGCCGGTTGGCGATGGCCAGCGTCTTGCCGTCCGGCGAAAGACGCACCGCCACCGGCTCCTCGCCCGTGCCGATAGCTGCAACCTCACGCCGTGCCTGCAGATCGAGCACTGAGATATTGTTCGACCCCGAGTTCGCGACGTAAGCAAACGTATTGTCCGCATCCACCGCGATCGCTGTGGGGGCTTTGTGCACAAGGATCGTTGCGATCACGCTGTTGTTCTCGGCGTTAATCACCGACACCGAACCCTGGCCGCCCGCGGCGCCGGTATTCACGACGTACACTTCATTGCGCCTGGGTGCTGCCGCAACTGCGACAGGATTCTGTCCCACTTGCAGCTCGCGATCGAGCCGCACATTCACCACGTCGTAGATGGACACGGTGCCGCTGCCGCCGTTGGTCACGTAGGCGTATTCGCGATAGTTCGCCGGGTACTGCGGAAAGTCGTGCGGGCGGCAGCCGGCCAGCGCCAGCAAGCCCAGCATCGCAACAAGCAACTGGCTCAATGCGCCCCTTCCGCGCATGGGAAGGCGCAGCTTAGCGGGCCTCAGCGACATGGGTGTCCGCCGGAAGAGTTTCGATATGCAGTCCGCGGGCGAGCTTGCGATGAACCACCGGCGCAATCTGCTCCATCTCGTTCATCATGCGGGCAAACTGGTCGGGATAGATCGATTGCGCGCCGTCGGAAAGCGCCTTGTCCGGCTGATGATGCACTTCGACGATGATGCCGTCTGCCCCTGCAGCAATCGCCGCACGCGTCATCGGCAGCACGCTGTCGCGCTTGCCCGTGCCGTGGCTCGGGTCGACAAGGATAGGCAAATGGCTCAGGCGCTGCACGGCCGGCACAATGCTCAGGTCGAGCGTGTTCCGGGTGTGGTCGGCAAACGTGCGTACCCCGCGCTCGCACAGGATGACGTCGTAATTGCCCTCGCTCATGACGTACTCGGCGGCCATCAGGAACTCGTCGAGCGTCGCGCTCAATCCGCGCTTCAACAGGACCGGCTTGCGCATCCGCCCCGCATGCTTCAGCAGCGAGAAGTTCTGCATGTTGCGCGCGCCTATCTGGATCACATCGGCCCACTCGGCGACGAGGTCGAGTGTTTCGTTATCGATTGCCTCGGTGACAATACGCATGCCGAATTTATCTCTGATCTCGGCCATGATCTTCAGGGCGTCGAGGCCCAGTCCTTGAAAGGCATACGGCGATGTGCGCGGCTTGTACGCTCCGCCGCGAAAGAACTGCGCACCGGCTGCAGCAACCTGCTCGGCAATCGCGAAAGCCTGCTCGCGGCTCTCAATCGAACACGGTCCTGCAATTGTTGCGAGGTTCCGCCCGCCGATCGTGGCGTCCGTACCTGGGAAGCGCACGATGGTGTCTTCTTCCTTCACGTCGCGGCTGGCCAGCTTGTAGGGCTTACTCACGCGGATCACATCGGCGACGCCGGAAAGGTCCTCGAAATTGCCGCGGTCGATTTCCCCTGGGTTCCCTGTGATGCCGATCGCCGTGCGTTGCGCGCCGGGCAGCGGATGTGCGCGGAATCCCATTTGCTCGATATGATCGCAGACCGCCTGGATCTCTTCAGGCGTTGCCTGCGCTTTCATCACAACTAACATCTCTGGCCTCTCAAGACATCAGTTTACGGCAACTCGACAACGACCGCGCTGTGACGCCGGCCTCGTATCCGGTCCGCCCACCTTTATCGTGCGCGGCCTGCGCGCCGCTGCGCCTGGCGCTTTTCCGCGCGCCACTTCAGGCCTAACCAGGCGAGATACCCCAGTTGCAGCGTCCAGGTAACCGTATAAGCGGCGATGACGAATTGGTGATCGAGAACAGCGGCTTGACTCATTCTTTTCCTTATCTTGGACGAGATGCTCGGCGGATTAAATATTAGCCGCCAGCGCTTCCTCGGCTTCTTCCGTTGCGTATTGCTGATGCTTCCGCTCCACGCTGTAGCGCAGGATCAGAATGAATATGCCCCAGCAGAACCACGCCAGCATGTTCCACAGAAACGGTCCGACCATGGACTTGTCCATGCCCGAGCCCTCTGCGCCGCCAAAAACCGGAGCCGGATGCTGCGTGCGCCACCAGCGATTGGCCATGTAAACGATGGGCACGTCGAGGGCGCCGAAGATGCCCAGCACGGCAGCCAGCGTCTGCATCTGCGGTCCGGCCGCAAACCGGCGCAACAACAGATAACTGACATAGATCAGCCAGAGCACCAGCGTCGTTGTCAGCCGCGCGTCCCATGTCCACCAGATGCCCCACGCGCGTCGGCCCCAAAGCGGACCGGTGGTGAGGCCAACGGTGCAGAACACGACACCCACCTCGGCGCCGGCCAGCGCCCACGCGTCGGCGATTTGCGCCCACTCCGGATGGCTACGACGAAAAGACAGGAAACCGATGGATCCGAGAAAGCTGATCGAAAAGAAGGTGAACGCCGCTGCGAAGGACGGCACGTGGTAGTAAATGATGCGCGAGATCTCGCCCTGCATAGCGTCGGAAGGGGCAACATACATCGCCTGGTAGTAGCCCCAGACCATCAGCGCGATCGTGACGGCTGCATACAGACCAATGGCAATCTTCTTCATAGGTAAACCCTGTCTTCGACTCCTCTCAGTGTACGACGGGTGCAACTAGGACGGTCTCCGCCGGAAGGCTGAATCCTACTCCGCGTTGAAGATCACGTCGAATAGCAGCAAGCTCACCGTCGTGAAAATGATGTCGTAGCCCACCAGCAGCTTGATCCATAACGAAGGATCGCTCTCGCCGGTCAGGATGGACGTGGTCGCGACCACCATGGCCAGCAGCGCCGGCAAAAAGATCGGAAACAAGATCAGCGGCAGCAACAGTTCACGGTTGCGGCTGCGGATCGCGAGTGCGGCGAAGAACGTTCCGTTGGCCACCAGCGCCCAGGTGCCCAGCGGCAGAACCAGCGCCAGCTGCCAGGGATTTCCCTGGATCTGCAGGTTGTACATCACCAGGAAAACGGGGGCCAGCGCGATCTGCACGATCGTGACAAAGAGAAAGTTTGCCAGCACCTTGGCCAGAAATAATTCTGCAGCCGGCGCGGGCGCCATGCGCTGCGCATCCAGCACCTGATGGCGGATTTCGCGTGCCCATGCCTGGTTCAGCGCGCTTACCGAGGCAAACATGGTGGCAACACACAGCACGCCACCGGCAATTTCGCGCGCAAACGAGCCCCGTGGATCAAATGAAATGGAAAACAGCACCACCACCAGCAATGCAAAGAACAGCATCGAGTTGATGGCGTCTTTCGAGCGCCACTCAATGCGCAGGTCCTTGACGAGATGCGTCCAAAGAGCGCTCATCATAACTGCGGGCCTCGAAGCCCTTCGGGCGCAGCGGCTTTGATCAGGTCGGCGGTCTGTACTTCCACATCCAGCGCCTGGGCAGCGCGCAGATAATCTCCTGGGCTAAGGATCAGCTGGATCCCGCGCGTCCCGGCGGACACGCTGATCTTGTCGAACAGGATCGCAGTCTCATCGATGTAAGCCGGAAACAGCTTGCGCGAGCCGAAGATTGTCACACCGCCGCGAATGTATCCGGTCAGTGGCTGAACATCTTTCAATGGAACCATCTCGGCCTTGCGCAAGCCAGAAGCGCGTGCGAGCTTTTTGAAGTCGAGCTCTGCATCGCCCGGGATCACGGCGAAGCGATAAATATTGGGTCCGCTCGTTGTGAGGAGCGTTTTGAACACCTGCTCCGGCGGCATCCCGATCTTCTTTGCCACCGTGATCGCCGACAGGTCTTCAGGATCCACTTCGTACTCGCGCAGCTCGAACGCGATACCCAGTCCCTCAAGAAACCGTGCGCCGTTGGTCTTCATCGGGTCGGCGTCCCCTTCGAAAACTCCGCCACCCGCCCCGCCTTCAGACGCAGCACCCAGTCGGCAATCGGCGCGGCCAGCTCGCGCTGGTGGGTCGTAATCACAATTGTCCGGCTCCCCTGCCTAAAACCCGCAAGCAGCTCGACCATTTGTTGCGCGCTCTCCACATCCATATTCGAGAAGGGTTCATCCAGCAGAAGCAACTCCGGAACCGGCAACAGGACGCGCGCCAAGGAGGTCCTCTGCCGCATGCCCTGCGAGTATTGCCCCAGCGTGCGTGTCAACGCTGGATCGAGGCCTACTTGTTCTAAAGCATCGGCAGGCGTCAGGCATTTTCGCCCTTGATAGAGGCTGGCGAAGTAGCGAAGGTTCTCCACGGCCGTCAATTCGTCGTACAGCATCGGCGCGTGGCTCATGTAGCCGATGCGGTCACGGGCGTCGTGCGGGTCCAAATCGCCGAACACCTTCACGGTCCCATGCGTCGGGTGCAACAACCCCGCCAGAATCCGCAAGAGCGTCGATTTTCCCGCGCCATTCTCGCCGATCAACACATAGCAGCGGCCCGGCTCCAGATCCACTGAAACCTGCCGCAGCGCCGCGAAAGAGCCAAAGAGTTTTGAAACCTGTGTGAGCTTTGCAGAAAGGGGTTGGGTGCCGAGGGTCGAGTCGGCGGCCTCCGGGGCGAGCTTGGTCATGCCGTCAGTTCGCAGTGGGCGAGCTGGAAGAAGGATTGGCGGGCATCACGGCCGCGCGCTTCGCAGGAGCGGCATTTGCGGGCATCTGCCCAGGCTGTCCCGGTTGTCCCGGCGCGTATTTGCTGGCGCATTTGGCCTGCAGCTCCGAGGCGTGAAACACGCCGTCGCGCCCAAACGTGCCGGCGGCCAAAGCCTGCGCATCGTCCTTGAATGTGTCCGGGGGCGGCTCCGAGCCCTTATAGCTCACCAGCAGTGAGCGGCCCTTTCCCGCCTTGGGCGAATGACTTTCAAATTCATTCAGCACAAACGTGACATGGGTGCCGTTCTGCTCAATTGACCCCGGCTTCACAAACCCTTCCACGCGCAAATTGCTCTTGTAAGCCTTGTCTCCCATACCGCCCAGCTCGGCGATGGTGACGTAATAGCTCTTGCTTGAGCCGTAGCCGGAGTAGGCCAGCCACCCGATGGTGCCCAGAATGACTGCGACGGCGATACCGATGCGGAGCGAATTGGAGGATTTCTTCATGTGCTCACTTAACGATACGAGCCTCGGGGTGCCGGGTCAATGATTCAAAGCCCTTGGAGTTGAACTAAGGTGATCTGGATCACATGGTTTGCCCATGCAGCCCAAATGTTCCCAGGGTCCGCGGTGCGCCGGCGCCTAGGGTGTGGAATCGAGGGCTTTTGCCGCCCGATCCAGCGCTTCGGCCAGCACAGCCAGCTGCTGGCTTGCCCTTGCCGCATCTTTCGCGTCAATCGCCTCGTTCACGCCCGGAATCACCACTGCGGCGTAGCCGGTAAACTCCCCCGGTGCATAAATCGTGTGCTTATACCAAGGGCGATTGGGCAGCCCCCCCGGCGACAAAAGCTCCGTCTCAGCTTGCCGGAGATCGTGGTTCAGCTTCGGCAGGTCGCCGGATGCGGCCATCTGGGCCGTATGTGCTTTGTTCGCCGCGGCCGTCAGCCGTGCCGCCGCCGTCAGCGCCGGGCCAAAATTCAGCGACCCCATCCCGCTGTCGCCTGCTTTGCGCTTGGCCGTCTCGATATACGAGGTAATCTCGCGCGCATACGCGGGGTAGTCGTAGGGCAGAACATCGGCATCGGCCATGCGCAGCGACTCTAGACCGAAGACCCGCCCCATTTCCTGCAGATAGACAAACTTCGGGTCGGCATTCATCACGAACCAGGCGTAATCGTCGAAGGTCGAATGGTAAACGCCGTAGTCGCCCGAGGAGCCAACGTCGGTCGAGGGCACGCCGGCATGCTGCAGGAAAGGAGTGAAATCAGAGCCCGAACCGAGATCTGCGACGTGCACCTCTTCCCCGGGCTGCGGCGGAGCATTTGAGGCGCGGTGTTCGTTGTCTTTGTCCTTATTGAGGCGCCACTCCTGATAAACCGTGCCGCCCAGGGGACTGGGCACTGACTTGGTCACATCGCGCACAAACTGCTTCAGCGAGGGCACCGCCGACGCATTGAAGTCCGGTCCTGCGACGCCCACGTCGGTATTGAAATAGGCGACGGCGTGGTCCAGTGTTGCCGCGTGCTGCTCCACCCACTCGGTCGACCCGATCAAGCCCTCTTCCTCGGCATCCCAGCTGCAAAACATGAGTGTGCGCTTCGGTCGCCAACCGCTTTTCAGCAGTGCGCCGATGCCATGCACGGCCTCAAGCATCGTGGCAGTTCCACTGCTGGGATCGACTGCGCCATACACCCACGCATCGCGATGATTGCCGGCCACCACCCATTCATCGGGATACTCTGACCCGCGCACTCGCCCGATCACATCCCAGATGGTGCGCCGCTGGTAGTCTTGCTCCGAAACCAGATGAGCCTTCACGCCGTTTCCGCCCAGGTGATAGCGAAAAGGCAACGCGCCCTGCCAGCCCTGCGGAACACCCGGTCCCTGCAGCGCTCGCAGAATCGGCGCCGCATCGTGATAGCTGATGGGGATGGAGATAATATGCGGCTGATTACCCTCCGGATTGATACGTGAAGAGTCGGGAAGGTCGGGTGTCGATGCCACGCCGGGTGTCTCCGGATCTCCCGGATACTTGAAGAGATATTGCACGGAACCGCGCTGCACGCCGGTTTCCGGCCGCCACGGGCCTATGGGGTAGGCATCGCCTTTGAAATACCCATCGTCCTGCGGGTCAGAGTAGATGAGCACACCGGCCGCGCCGCGCTGCTCCGCTAGATAGACTTTGACTCCGCGAAAATTCGAGCCGTAGCGCGTGATCACAATCTTGCCATGCAGGTCGATATGCTGCGCGGCGAGTTGGTCAAAGTCTTCGAGCCGGCCGTAATTGGCATACACGACCTCGCCCGTCACATCGCCCGAACCCGATGAGCCGTTGAACGGCATCACGACGCGCGGGTTGTCCTGGCCGGGATCGGTTTGCACGTGCTCGCGTGTCGGTCCGCTCATCAGCGGCTTTCCCTGGGCATCGAAGGCTTCAACCTTCACCACCTTGGGCTGGTTCATCAGCACCCGATAGGGCACAATCTCCGTCTCAAACCCCGCGGCGCGGAATTTCTCGGCGACGTATTCGGCTGTCTTGTGGTCTTCCGGAGTGGATGCAAGATGAGGCTCGGCGGTGAGTATCTTAAGCTCTTCACCCGCGAGTTTCGCGCTCGGTACCTCGAGGAACTTCGATTCAATAGCCTCTTCTTTCGCGAAGTCTTTGTAGCCGAATCCCGCGGGCGCAGGCGATTGAGCGGCTGAATGCGACGCCGGATGACCCGGCATAAGGACAAAAAGAAAAAAGAGTGCTGGAATCGAGCGCATGTACATCCGGTCAGGTCCTTGGGTGCGTGCTGAAAGTGCAGCGGGAGATCGACGGAAGAGGCCCCGGGCGCGCTCCGTCATAATTCACCACAGCTTACACTAGAGAATAGAGGTCTCCCCCTTCTGAACGACGAGCGAACACCAGGCGACGAATGGATGCGCGCGGCGCAGCAGGAGCCTGCCGTCAAGGCTCTGGCAACGGCTGGCCCGCCGGATACGCAACTGCCGCGGGCTGTTCGTGCCCTGCGCAATCCCAATTTCCGTCTCTTCTGGAGCGGCAATTTTCTTTCGAACATCGGCACCTGGATGCAGAACGTTGCCCAGGGCTGGCTCGTTCTTCTGCTTACCAACTCTGCCTTCTGGTTAGGCGTTGTCGGCTTTGCGGGATCCATTCCATTTTTGCTTTTCACTTTGTTTGGCGGAGTGATTGCCGACCGAGCTGACAAGCGCCGCCTGCTGCTGGTCACGCAGACCATCATGATGCTGTTGGCGTTTCTTCTAGCCGGTCTCGCCTGGTTCAAGGTCATCACGGTCTGGGAAGTAGCGGCCATCGCTTTCCTCAATGGCATGGCCATGTCGATGAATGCGCCAAGCTATCAAGCGATGGTGCCCCGGCTGGTCAAGCGCGAAGACCTTACCAATGCAATCGCGCTGAACTCCGCTCAATTCAACATGTCGCGCATTCTTGGCCCGTCGCTCGGTGGATACGCCATGATCGTCTTCGGCGTAGCCGGCAATTTCTTTCTGAATGGCGTGAGCTTTCTGGCGGTACTCTGGGCGCTCACCCGCATTCAATATCCAGAGGAACCGCCGCCCAAGCACGAGAGCATCTGGTCCAGCCTGCGCGGAGGATTTGCTTACTTGCGCAGCGAACGCCAGATGCTCATTCTGGTCTGGATGGTGGTCGCGGTCAGCCTGCTCGGCATCCCATTCCTCACCTTCATTCCCTACTTTGCCAAGGTGCAGCTGAACGCCGGCGAAAGCGGGTTAGGGTGGCTGTTGGCATGCTCGGGCTTTGGCGCAGTGCTGGGTGCAATGACCGTGGCTTCCGTCGGCGTGCTGCGCCATCGCGGACGCCTGGTCACCGTGTGCGGGGTTCTCTTCTTCCTCGCCATCATCGGCTTCTGTTACTCCCACAGCTTTGTCCTGTCGGCGTGCCTCGCGTTCGTTGAAGGATTCAACGGAATCCTGATGATCTCCTGCTTCAATATCACCATTCAGCATCTCTCATCCGACGAGATGCGTGGTCGCGTTATGAGCATCTATGCCACAGGATTTCTGGGGTTGCCGCCGTTGGGAGCGTTGCTGGCCGGGGAACTCTCGCGGCACATCCCCACCGGCCACGCCCTCGCCATGATGGCGGGGCTGGCCGGTCTTATTTTTGTCGGGATCTATACGTTTTCGCAAGCGCTGCGCGAACTGGACTAGCTCCTTCCGATCGCGATGCTACGCGACCGGCTGGCCGCAGTGCGCACACCGCTTCGCCGCCAGCGGAATATCGCTCAGACACTCAGGGCAGGCCTTGGTCACCGGAGGCGCTTCAGGAATCGGCTTCTTGAAACGCGCCATCAGCGAATTAGCAGGAAGCACGATAAAGAAGTAGACCGAAATGGCAACCAGCAGGAATGCGACGACCGCATTGATGAAATTGCCGATCATGATGTGGTTGTAAGCAATCGCGCTGAAATCAGGTTTGCCAGCGAAGTTGCCGATGAACGGCATCAGCACGTCTTTGACGAGAGATGTAACGACTGTGCCGAATGCGCCGCCCATAATGACGCCAACCGCGAGATCGAGCACGTTTCCACGCAGAATGAAATCACGAAAGCCTTTGAACATTCTTTCCTCCGGCAAAATGAACTGCCATTTCTTGCGCCGCAGATCGGTTCCTAAACGAAGACCGTCCCGCGGCGTACAGCCATCCTACACGGCAGCGATGAACAGTTCGCAAGCTCAAACTGCAGTAGACTGATTGCGCCTTCCCCCCAACTGCTCTTGAGGTGTTGCGATGAAGTGCGTACGTCTGGGGTCTCTCATCCTGCTTGTGTTTCTTGGCGTGGGCGGGATTATGGGTGGTTTGGCAATGGTCCTTGACCCCTATGGAAATCGTTGGCCCATTTTGCCTGTAAGCCTGCTGCGGTACTCACCCTTCAGTTCCTATTTGATTCCGGGATTGATTCTGCTCGTTTCCAATGGCCTGCTCCCGTTGTGGGTTTCGATACGCGCAGCGCGCCGCCAGGCAAGGTATGGACTCTGGACCTTCTTTCAGGGTTGCATCCTGTTGGTCTGGCTTGCGGTCGAGTGCCTCATGTTGCGTCTCGTTGCCTGGCCGCATCTTCTCTATGGTGGAATCGCTCTGTTGCTCATGGTCTTTGGAATCCGCATGAATCGGCCGCCCATTCCCGGCGGAGGTCAGGGGTAGATGACCAGAAACACGATCATCGCCAGGATCATGAGATTGGCATAGAGCAGCAACAGAACGCCCCCGTGGTAAAAGGTCCAGCGGCGTTGCAGACAGCGGGCAATCTCACCCATGCCCCACAGCGCCGGGATCAGCGTGACAATCTGCCAAGGCGAGCCATGCAGGCTCTCGATATACGGAAACCCTGCCAGCCGCAGGCTCGCGACAAAGGCTCCCAGGGAGAGGACAGCTCCCCGCGCCAGAGATTTTTGTTTCAAACGGAAAATGGCAACGCGGGGAAGCACGGCTCCTCACTACTGTAGCCGGTTGTGCTCAGCTAGCGGCCAGTTCCATCTCCTGCAGCGATTCGGAATACGGCGCTCGCAGCACTCCACGCTCGGTAAAGATGGCTGTCACGTATTTCGCCGGGGTCACGTCGAATGCGGGATTACAGATGCCCACGCCATGCGGGGTGAGTTGCTTGCCGCCATGATGCGTCACCTCCATGGCGCTCCGCTCTTCAATCGGAATCGCCTCGCCCGTTGGCGTCGCCATGTCGATGGTGGACCACGGTGCGACGCAGTAGAACGGAATCCCGTGCTCCTTGGCGAGAATTGCCACGTTGTAGGTGCCAATCTTGTTCGCAAAATCGCCATTGGCCGCGATCCGGTCTGCGCCCACCACGACGGCCTTGATCTTGCCCGCACGCATCAGGCTGGCTGCCATGTTGTCGCAGATCACGGTCGTTGGAATCCCATCGGCCATCAGCTCCCACGCCGTCAGCCGCGCTCCCTGCAGAAAAGGCCGCGTCTCGTCCGCATACACATGGATTCGTTTGCCCTGCTCTACCGCCGAACGGATCACACCCAGAGCTGTCCCGTAGCCGCAGGTGGCCAGTGCGCCGGCGTTGCAATGGGTCAGCACTCCGCCTTCCTCCGGCAGGAGCGCCCCGCCGAATGCGCCCATGGCTTTGCAGGCAGCAATGTCTTCTTCGTACATCGCATGCGCTTCGGCAAGGATTTTTTCTTTCATATCGGCGACGGTTGCGCCCTTTGCCAACAGATTTCGGAATAAGCGCTTCATGCGGTCAATAGCCCAGAAGAGATTGACGGCCGTGGGCCGCGTTCCAGCCAGACGTTCACAGATAGCGGAGAACTCAGGCACGAATTCTCCGATAGTCTTCGCGTTGGTTGCGCCTACGCCCAATGCGACCCCATAGGCGGCCGAGACGCCAATGGCCGGCGCCCCGCGGACCACCATCGTGACGATGACATCCGCCACCTGTTCATACGTGGTTGCGAGCACATAGCTCTCTTCGAGGGGAAGCTTGGTCTGATCGATGAAGCGGACGCCTTCCGGCGTCCAGGCGAGTGTGGGAATCATGCATTTCTAGTCTAACCTGTGCTCTCATCCAAAGGCCTGCCGCACGGAGTGCTGTAAACATTTACAAAAACTACTGGACGCCTCCTCCTCTTCCTCCGTAGAGTGGACTCCGTAATCCATTGCGGATGTGCTGACTTGGAGGGCCCCTTCTCGCCTCCGGGCCGTGCGCAAAACCACAGCAATGCGGGGGAGCGGTTTTGAAACTCACCTCAGTCGACTGGCTGATCATGCTGCTGTACTTCGTCTTTGTGCTGGGCATCGGCTTTGCCCTTAAGCGCTACATGAAGACGAGCAAGGACTTCTTCCAGGCCGGCCGTGCGCTCCCTGCCTGGATCTGCGGCCTGGCCTTCATCAGCGCCAACCTCGGCGCCCAGGAAGTCATCGGCATGGGCGCTTCTGGCGCGAAGTACGGCCTTGAAACGGCGCACTTCTATGGCATCGGCGCCATCCCCGCCATGATCTTCGTCGGCATCTTCATGATGCCCTTCTACTACGGTTCGAAGGCGCGCTCGGTGCCCGAATTTCTGCGCATGCGCTTCGACGAGAAGACGCGCGCTCTCAATGCCTGCTCCTTTGCCGTGATGACCGTCTTTAGCTCGGGCATTTCGATGTACGCCATGGCCCGGCTCATCCAGGCACTCCACGTATTCGACGGACTGTTCCGTGCATTGGGCTGGGCGCCCGAAGGAATCTTCACTTTCTCAATCGTTCTGTCGGCGGTGATCGTGCTGCTCTATATCTTCCTCGGCGGACTCACCAGCGCGATCTACAACGAGGTGCTGCAGTTCTTTCTCATCATTGCCGGCTTTTTGCCACTTGTGCTGCTGGGCCTGAAAAACATCGGGGGATGGGCAGGCTTGAGGGCGTCGGTTCCCGTCGCTTACATGCACGAGTGGAAAGGCGTGATCCACTCCAACACCAACCCCATGGGCATCGAAATCATCGGCATCGGCATGGGACTTGGATTCGTGCTCGGCTCGGGATACTGGTGCACCGACTTCCTCGTGATTCAGACCGCGATGGCCTCGAAAAACATGGAGTCGGCACGGCGTGTCCCCTTGATCGCCGCTATTCCTAAAATGTTCTTTCCGTTCCTGGTAATTCTGCCTGGCCTGCTGGCGATTGGGTTACCAACACCCCACACCACGACCACGGTTCACAGCGAGAATGGCGTCATCTACCACGAGACAAATGTCGTCTCAAAGCAAGTGGAAGAGGGCAGGGGACTGGTCCCGGCGAAAATCAATCCCGTCACGGGAAAGGCGATGCTCGACGCCAGCGGCCACCCGCTGCTGGATTACGACATGGCCACGCCGAATATGCTGCTGCACTTTTTCCCGACCGGCATTCTCGGCCTCGGCCTCACCGCGCTGCTCGCCAGCTTTATGAGCGGCATGGCAGGCAACGTCACGGCGTTCAACACCGTCTTTACCTACGATCTCTACCAGTCCTACATTCACAAGGGCGGCAGCGATCGCCACTACATGGCAGTGGGCCGATGGGCGACCGTCGGCGGCATTCTGCTCTCCATCGCGACGGCATATGCCGCCATCAACTTCAACAACATCATGGACACGCTGCAGCTTGTCTTCTCCTTCGTGAACGCGCCGCTGTTCGCAACCTTCCTGCTGGGCATGTTCTGGAAGCGCACAACCGGGCATGGCGCATTTGCCGGACTGATCGCGGGTACGGCCGCGGCCATGCTGCACCACGGGCTCACGCTCCCCATCGAAGCGCACCCCGGCATCCATGGCGGATGGCTCACAGTGGTGCACCACTATCCCAGCGACATGGCGCAGAACTTCTGGGGCGCGATCTTCGCCTTCAGCTCCAACTTTATCGTCACGGTAGTCGTGAGCTTGTTTACCAAGCCGCACCCAGAGTCGGAACTGGTGGGGCTTGTCCATTCGCTCACACCCAAGCCGCCGCGCGCGCATAATCGCTGGTGGAAGAGCCCCGAAGCCCTTGCCGTGGCGATTCTTCTTTGCGCCATCGCACTGAACATCTTCTTTGCCTGAGACGGAGAATTCAATGAGTCTTGATTTGCGTATTCCCATGGGCCTGATGTTCACTTTCACCGGCCTCATCCTCACGGTCTTCGGCATTCGCACCCACGGCGACGTCGAGCTGTACGCCAAGAGCCTCGGCATCAACGCCAACCTCTGGTGGGGATTGGTGCTGCTGGTCTTCGGGCTGACGATGTTTATTCTGGGCCGGCGCGGACAGCGACGCCTCGCCAAAGAACCGCCTGCGCCGGTCGACGAACACGAAGTACGTCGCGGTCACTGACGCTTTTCTGCACAACCCTGCACCGCCATCTGAACCTCCCTCTCCGCCTCATCGGTAAACTGGAAGGGAACGATGAAGCGAAAAACCATCGAGCACTACGAAATTGTCCGCAAACTGGGCGCGGGCGGCAGCGGCGTTGTCTATCTTGCCGACGACACGCTGCTGCAGCGCCCCGTCGTGCTTAAGATTCTGCGCGCCGGTCTGCTCTCGGCGCAGCAGATGCGCGTCCACCGTGCTGCGCGAGGCGCGCCTCGCCTCGGCCATCGAGCATCCCAACGTCTGCGCCATCTACGAAGTGGGCGAGGCCGGCGACGAAGGCTACATCGTCATGCAGTACGTTCCCGGCCAGTCGCTCGACCAGCTGATTGCCCGCGGACCGGCCACGCCGCAGCTGCTGCTCTCGGTCGGCATCCAGATCGCCGACGGCCTGCAGGCCGCGCACGCGCTGGGCATCTTCCATCGCGACCTGAAACCGCAAAACGTGATGCTGACCGAAGGCGGCCTGGTTAAGATTCTCGACTTCGGCCTGGCGCGCCGACTGCATCCTGAAGACACGAGCTTCGATCCCGGCAAACCCGCGCTCGCCAAGGATGCCTCGGTCGCAGCAACCTACACCGCGCGTGGCGGCACCATCCGCTACATGGCGCCAGAGCAGTTCGTCACCGGCCAGTCGAGCGTGCAGTCCGACGTGTGGGCTCTCGGCGTCATCCTGTACGAGCTGGCCAGCGGGCGTCATCCCTTTTCGCGCCCCGACGCCGAAGACTTTCAGGCCATTCGCGCGATCCAGTTCTCCGATCCGCCCGACCTCAGCGAGATCGATCCAACCATTTCCGTCGAACTCAAAAGCGTGATTTCGACCTGCCTTGAGAAGAAGCCCTGCCGCCCGCTACAACACCGCAGCCGAAGTGCGCGAGGCACTTAAGACCATCATGAAGGCTCTGCAGATTGAGACCGGAATTATTCCCGGCGATGCTGCGGCCATATCTGCCCACCACCGGCGCTGAAGCCGAGAAACGCGCAACACGGGCATTCTCTCCATGCTGGCTGAGCGGTTTCGCGAGTCGGCGAGCGACCGCGCCGCGCAGAACTCCACTCGTCGTGCTGCCCGTTTGCCAATCTTGGCGCAACAGATGTTGCCCCGCTCTATGGCTACGCGCTGGCCGACGCCATTGCCGCACGCCTCGCGCGTATCCCATCGCTCATTGTGCGCCCTTCGAGCACGCTGATGTCGCTGCCCATCGCGCAGATGGATCCGCTCTCCGTCGGCCAGAGGCTGCTGGTGTCGCTTGTGCTCGCCGGCAGTTTCGTGCGCTCAGACCTTGGCTTCGATTTGAACTGGCAGCTGCTCGACGTGGCCTCGCAGAGCGTGCGCTCCGGCGGAGCAATCCAGGTCGCTTCACTCGACCTGATCGCTGTGCAGACTGAAATCTCGAATGAGGTCTTCGCAGCATTGCACGGCCTCAGTGGCGCCGATCGCCTTGAGGGTGCGGGTTCCGAAACGTCGCGTGCGGTCACGCGCGATGCTTCGCTCCCCGGCCCCGTTAGCGAGGAGTATCTGCAGGCGCGCGCGCTGCTGAGCTCGTTCATGGTGCGCACCGGCGCACGACCCGATCTCGATCGCGCCCATGCGCTGTTCGATAGCGTGACCACAAAGGATCCTGAGTTCGCCGCCGGCTGGAGCGGCCTCGGCATCGCCGAATTGCAGTACGTGCGCCACGGCTTCGGCGGACAGATTCACGTGATGCATGCGCGACGCGCCTTCGACGAAGCTCTGCGCCTCGATCCCGCGGCCACCGAGGCCAATCTCTATCGCATCTACATGCTGCTCTCGCGCGGCGAAAAAGAGTCGGCGCGCCACGGCATCGCCAACCTGCTGGCCTCGGCGATCCAACGACTGGAACGTGCACATGGTCGCCGGTCTTGCCCTGCGCGGCGACGGCATGTACCTCGAGGCGCTCCAGCAGTTCAGCCGCGCGCTCAAGCTGAACCCCGCGAATGCCGCCATTCTCTACAACCATCGCGCACGCGTCTACCACTATCAGAATCAGATTGAACTTGCCGGCGATGAACTGGAGAAGGGCCTCGCCCTCGAGCCGCGCCATCCGCTGCTGCGCACTTCGGCCGGCTATCAGCAGATGCGCCTCGGCAATCTTACAAAGGCGATCGAGATTCTTGAAGGCGTGATTCGCGACGACGAGCTCGATGCGCATCGCCGTGCCCACGCTCGCCCTCTGTTACGTGCAGGCCGGCGATCGCGCGCAAGCCGCCGCGTTACTCAAAGACGACACCCTGGCCGCAGCCGAAGCCGACAGCGAGATGGCCTATCGGCTTGCCACCTACTTCGCGGTCGAAGGCGACTCCAGCGAAGCGCTGCATTGGCTGCGCCGCGCGATCTATCTCGGCAACGAAAACTATCCCTGGTTCCAGAAGAATCCCGCGTGGAACAACCTGCGCACCAACTCCGACTTCGAACGCATTCTCGAAGACCTCAAGCGCAGCTTCCGCCGCAACCAGAAGACCTGGAAGCGCCTGCTCGAGCAGGTCCCACCCGAAGCGGAGTAAGACCGCTGAAAAAACAAGCCCCGGATCCTGTAGGAACCCGAGGCTTGTCGCGAATGCTAGTTTGTTTTTCGAGTTTTGAGGCTACTTCAGATTGACCGTCGCCTTCAACGGCAAATTCACGGACGATCCACCCACGAGAATCGTGTAGTCGCCCGGAACCAGCGTCCAGCCATCCTTTGCCTCATCGAAAATGGACAGGTACTTCGGATCGATGTCTACCGTTACCGTCTGCTTTGCCTTCGCGTCGAGCTTCACCTTCGCGAAGCCGACCAGCCGCTTGAAGGGCTCGCCCGCAGCATCGGGAAGCATCGCGTAAACTTCCGCAATCTCCGACCCTTCGCGCGCGCCCGTATTTGCGACCGTAAATGTAGCCTTGACGGTTTCGCCCGGCGTCACCTGCAGCCCGGAGTAGTGATAGCTGGTATACGAAAGCCCGAAGCCAAACGGAAACAGCACCGGCTTCTTCTCGGCCTCATACCACTTGTAGCCCACCTTCACGCCTTCGTCGTAGGTGACCTGGAACGGGCGGCAGTCCCTTCGCCCACGTCTCGCGCGAGACCGCACCGGAAAAATGAACTTCCGGCGGCATCGTAATCGTCGGGTGCGGCAAATCCGCTTCGCTCTTCGGGAACGTGTTCGGCAGCTTGCCGCTCGGATTCACGCTACCAAACAACACATTGCCCACCGCATCGGCGCCATCGCTGCCCGCGTACCACGCTTCGAGAATCGCTGCCGGCGCATTGACCCAAGGCATCGTGACAGGGTTCCCCGTCTCCAGCACCACGATGGTATGCGGATTCGCAGCAGCCACCGCAGCAATCACCGCATCCTGATCGTGTGCCAGTGTCATGCTCTTCAAATCCATTCCTTCGCTTGCCCACTGGTAAGCGAAGACGATGGCGACATCCGCGCCCTTCGCCGCCGCTGCAGCAGCAGCCGGGTCAGTGCCGGGATCGTATTTGACCGTCGCTTTCGGAGCACGTGCTTGAATCGCCTTCAGCGGCGATGTCGGGAACCAGATCTCCTCCAGCCAGTGCGTCGCGCCTTTGCCCGGAGGCATAATCGCGTTGCCGCCGATCGGATCCACCTGCGCCGAGCCTCCGCCCGAAATCATGCCCACATCCGAATGCGATCCAATCACAGCGATGGTGCGAATCTTCGCCGCGCTCAGCGGCAGCGTTGCATGCTCGTTCTTCAGCAGCACAATGCCGCCTTCTTCGATCTTGCGTGCCGTCTCAAAGCCGGCAAACGGGTCCACCACAAAGCGCTGCCGCGGATAATCGATCACCCCCGCTGCAAACATTGCGCGCAGGATGCGGTGCACATGCTCATCCAGCTCAGCCGTGGGAATCGTCCCTGCCTCCACCGCGGCCTTGTACTTTGCGCTGTAAAAGAAGTCGCCAGGCTCCTCGTTATCGAGACCGGCTGCCGAAGCCTTCTCGGTTGAATGCGTTCCGCCCCAGTCCGACAGAACAAATCCGGGGAACTGCCAATCCTTCTTCAAAACATCGGTCAGCAACCATTTGTTTTCGCAGGCAAAGTCGCCATTCACGCGATTGTACGAGCACATCACGGCCGCCGGATGCCCCTTGGTCACGCCAATCTCAAATGCCAGCAGATCGCTCTCACGCGCGGCCCGCTTGCTGATGTTGATGTTGACTGAGTTGCGTCCGCTCTCCTGGTCGTTCAACGCATAATGCTTGATGTCCCCGATCACGTGTTCCGACTGGGTGCCTTCAATCAGCTTTGCCACCAGCGTTCCGGCTAGCACCGGGTCTTCGCCCAGATACTCGAAGGTGCGCCCGTTGCGCGGGTCGCGCGTCAGATTTACGCCGCCGCCCAGCGACATGTTGAAGCCCTGCGCCCGCAGCTCGCGTCCGATCAGTGCGCCATATTCAAACGCTGCATTCGGTGTCCCAGCTTGCGGCCGCAGCCACGTTGGCCGGCAGCGCTGTCGAATACCGCCCGTTCACGCCGCTCGATCGCACGCCGTAGGCCGCATCGCTCATGTCGATGCCCGGGATCCCGAGCCGCGGCACGCCCACGGCATATCCCACGCCGCGGTTCGACGCCGCATTCTCCGGCGTCACCGGCTCATCGGTCGGCATGCCCACGCCGTGCAGCAGCGCGATCTTTTCATCCAGCGTCATCTCTTTCAGCACCAGATCGGCGCGCTCGTCCGGCGAGAGACTCGCATTCATCCACGGGCCGGTTGGCGGCGGCTGTTGCGCATGCCGCTGCGCATTGCTTGCCGTGCCGGTGCAAACAAGAAGAGAAAACAGCAGAACAGGAAGTGCATGCCGAACGCCGTACGAGGACTGTCTCATCTCAGATACTCCCAACTCAAACGTTTTTGCAGACACGCAATCCTATCAGTTCATCCAAGCAAAAGGGCAGTGCGGAAATCTTAAGATTCCTGCACTGCCCTGGCCTGCTTCCTCACTCCCGAGCTGCCCCTCAACGCTCTTCGATGATCGCCAGGTCCCACGGAGCCAGGGTCAGCTCCTCATCCTTCGCAGCCGCTTTTCCGTCCAGCAGATTGGTTCCGGCGCCATAGGCGTACCCGCATTTCACGGTGTCAGGCGAGTAGTTGAAGTAGTAGTGCACCCGCTTGCCCATGCGATTTACGCCATGCTGCACGTGAATTCCGGCCGGGACCGCCCCATCCCCTGCCGCAACTCCCGCTTGCTCCAACGCTCGCTTCAGCATTACAGTCTGCAGTGCATCCGAGAGATAGGTGCCTTCATAGAGCAGAGTCCCCGCACCGAACTGGTTTTCCGTAATCGCCGGCCACTTGCCGAAAAATGGATGGTCATAATATGCCAAAGCCTTTGCGTGTTCCGGCATCAGAAACTCCGCCCAGTACTCCACCTTGTTGGCATCGGCTCCAACATGGAACGGATCGCCTTTCAAACTTAGCGGCCGTTCCAGGTTTGAGAATTCCTGGTAGCTGAAACCGGCAGCCTCGCGCAGCGGGCCCGGAGCGCGCACCCAGCGCACCGCCGAGTTCTCATTCGCAAAGCCGCTCTTGAACGTCATCACGACATGCCCGCCATTTTTCACATAGTCGGCAATTCGCTGCAACAGCGCGTCGTCTGCAATGTAAAGCGCTGGCACGATCAGCACCTTATAGGCAGAGAAATCGGTCGTCTCAGGAAACACAAAGTCCGCGCCGATATTCAGGTCGTAGAGCGCGTGATGCATCTGCTCTACCACCGACGCATAGCCATCGGGCTGCCCCGTCCAGCTGCGCGCCGGCACCGCGCCCCCGTACGGCATAAAGCTGATGGCGTTCGCCGAGTCGCGACTCCACAAGATCGCCACATCGTTGTGGATCTTCAGCCCCACGAGGTGCGGACCAACCTTCTCCAGTTCATGCGCCGTGCGGCTCATCTCGGCATAGGCACGGTTGGGCTCCAGATCGTGCGAAAGAATTCCTTTCCAGTAGGTTTCCTGGTTGGCCGCAATCGAGGCCCAGTGCCAGTACTCCACCATGTTGGCGCCGTCCGCGAGATAGGTGTAGACATCTTCGCGCAATTGCCCGTCATACGGCGGAAACTGCCCCTCCGAGTTCCATCCAATCGTCTGCGCGTTCGTCTCTGTCACCAGAAAATTACCGTGCTTCAGCGATCGGCTAAAGTCGCTTTGCAGCGCCTGGAATGACCCATCGTAATGATCCTGCGATCCGTGATAAATGTTGTCGGCAACGATATCGAGTGAGTCGGCAACTGCTTCTTCGTTCACGTCGCGCTTCATCATGCCGCCGTAATCGGTGGTCACAAATTGCCGCGGCCCGGCGCACTCCCGCACCAGCGCCGATTGCCAATGCAGAAAATCGGTCACCCGCATCTGGCTCCAGCGTGTCCACTCCAGCTTGTATCCGGTCGAAATGGTGCCATCGCGCCGCGGCAGGTCTTCCCACGTGTGCAGGTTCTCGCCCCAGTAGTTCAGGAACCAGGCTTTGCTCAGCGCCTCGGGCGTGCCAAATTTCTTTTCGAGATAATGCTGGAAGCCGATGAACACATCGGTATTCGCCGCGTCGTAACTCCCCGTCTCGTTGTCGAGCTGCCACCCGATCACTGTCGGGTTGTCTTTGTAGTGCGCAACAATGTGGCGGATCAACCGCTCGGCGTAAAAACGATAGGCGGGCGAATCGGTATCCATGTTTTGCCGCAGGCCATACACGCTCGGCACGGCTTTGCCGCCAAACATTCCCGGCGGAATCCGGTCCGCAAAGATCTCCGGATGCTGATGTGCCATCCATGCCGGAATGGAATACGTAGGCGTACCGAGGATGACCTTAATGCCGGCCTTGCCCATCGCATCCACCACCCGATCCATCCAGGCATACTCGAACTTGCCGTCCTCCGGCTCCCACAGGCTCCAGGTCGACTCGCCCATGCGCACCACGTTCAGGCCCGCCGCTTTCATTAGCGCGACATCCTTGTCGAGCCGTGCGGCCTGGTCGCCGGGCATGTACTCGTTGTAGTACGCCACACCGTACAGCACAGTAGGAAATTGCAGGTCAGGGCCGGTACTCGTACTCTGCGCAGCTTGTTGCGCGCCAGTGGCCAATGGAAGTGCAAAACCGATTGAGATGAGAATTGCGAGCAAACGCCGGAAAAGCGTCAAGGGGTTCCTCCTCGAAAAAGACAGAAGGATCATCAAAGCACTTCTACCGGAAGGTAATCAAGACAACTTCTGGATGAGTGCCCACCCGCATCGGCGGTCCCCATGTTCCCACGCCGCTCGATGTGATCACCTGCAGCGCGCCAAAACGCTGCAATCCATAGGTGAATTTTCCAAAAGCCCGCCGCGTAATCCACGAGAAAGGGAAGACCTGGCCGCCGTGGGTGTGTCCGCTCAGTTGCAGGCTTATGCCGGCTTTCTCCACGATCGGCAGCCGGGTCGGCACATGCTGCAGCAGAATGCTCGCCGCGCCATCCTCCAGGTTGAAACCAGTCAAGATGTGCCGAAGCCGCATCGGGTAGTTCGATACCTCGTAGGGCACACCCGCAATGCGTAGCCCATCCACAATCACCTGTTCGCTATCTAAAACCCGAAACCCATGCTGCCGGAGCGCCTCAGAGTAGTGCGTTGTGCCGCCGAATTCCTCGTGATTGCCCGAGACAAAGAAAACGCCGAACGGTGGGGCAAGCGTGAAGAACGGTTTAGCGATCTTCTCCGGTTCGGCCTTGGTTCCGTCGAACAGGTCGCCGGGAATGAAAATCACATCGGGAGCCAGGCGCTGCGCCAGGGAGGTAATGCGCCGGGCGAAGCGGATGCCGTTGATGTTCCCGAGGTGAATGTCGCTGATCAGCAGAGCGGTCCGTCCCCGCCATGCCTCCGGGAGACGGTCCAGCGTTACCGGCACGCGGCGAATCCGAATAAAGCGGGCATTCAGGATGCCGTAAATCGCCACGACAACTGCCGCAATCAAGAAAAGGGAAGCAAGAGCTGGCCGCATCTCCAGATGCGCTGAGCCGGGCAACGCAAAGCGCAGCGCAAAGTCGATAACCCAGACTGCGCATGCGCCCACAAAAAGAAAATTCAGCAGCCCAAGCCACACCGCGGCCACTTGATAGAGAAGCGCAACCATCCAATTTGAGACTCGAAAGCTCAACAAGGCGCTGGCCATAAAAACAAGGGATAAGAAGACGAGAGCAATCTTCAATCCCAAAACTGCCCCCGGGCTCATTGGGTGCCAGAACGCAATCCAAGTGCAATAGAGGAACCAGTGCGCCAGGCAAAGAAGCGCCTGGACTATAAGTACGCCTACAATGGGCCACGCCTTCAACCGGAATCCCCCTCTTTAATTCTGTCACGGGTTCGAGCCGGGTACATCAAAGGCCGAGACCGTGAAAGAATCCATGTATGGCAGATGCAAAAAACGACAAACTGGGTCTTTATATCTCGATCCCTTTTTGCCGTTCCAAATGCACCTACTGCAACTTCGCCTCGGGCGTTTATCCCGCCGCCGAGCATGAGCGGTATGTACACCGGTTGATTGAGGACCTGGAAAACGCCGCGCGCTGGGGCGAGGAAATGGGCGTGGAACTGCCCCGCGCCGTAGACACCATTTACCTTGGCGGGGGAACGCCGAGCCTGCTGTCGCCGGAGTTGCTGACGCAGCTCTTCGCATCTTTCCGTTCCATTTTCCAGGTCGAAACGGGCGCTGAAATCACCGTCGAATGTGCCCCCGGCCAGCTCGCTGATTCAACCCTCAAGGCAATGGCGCGTGCTGGCGTAAATCGCGTCAGTCTCGGCGTCCAGTCGTTCATCGATCGCGAGGCGCAAGTCAGCGGTCGCCTGCACGACCGCTCCATGGTGCACGACGATCTGCGACGTCTGCGCGCCGCAGGAATCGCGAATCTGAACATCGACCTCATTGCCGGCCTTGCGGGCCAGACCTTCGCCTCGTGGAAAGAATCGCTTGCCGAACTCGTCCAAACCGGTGTCCCGCATGCCAGCATCTACATGCTTGAAGTGGACGAAGACTCACGCCTCGGCAGGGAATTGCTGGGCTCCGGGACCCGCTACCATGCAGGCCTCGTTCCGACCGACGACGCTATAGCGCAAATGTACGAAACGGCGATTGAGACGCTTGAAGGCGCTGGCCTCAAGCAATATGAGATCTCGAATTTCGCGCGCCGCGGAAGGCGATCGGTCCACAACATGCGCTACTGGGAGCGGCAGGCCCTATCTCGGCGTTGGCCTCGATGCTTCCTCCGCCCTCAAGGCCCTCGACGACGCGACGGATTCACTGAAGCAACGGCGCATCCCCTATGTCCTGCGTTCCACCACCAGCGACGATCTGGCGGAGTATCTAGCCGGTACGCCCGTCGTCGAAACCGCGTGGCTCTCGCCCGACCGCCAGCACGAAGAAGCCTGGTTCCTCGGGCTTCGTCTCAACCAGGGAGTGCCTCTTTCAGCGCTGCGTCGTGAATTTGGCCGCGTCCCAGTAGGGCGAGTGCTCGCAGTCGTCGAGCGCCTTGTTGAATCCGGACTGATTGTCAGCGATGGAAAGACAGTGCGCCTCACGCCGCAAGGACGTCTACTATCGAACGACGTGTTTCAGGAGTTCCTTGCCACCTCCGACTCCGTGGATACCGCCGAAGAGACGCTCGTGCCCCAGCCCTGAGGGCACTCCGCTTCACGACAGAAATTCAACCGGCTCAATCTCCGGGCTCGAGCGGCTCACGAAGCACCGAATCGATTCCGGCCCCGCCTCCTGTGCCGCTGCCAGCGCGCGTTCCGCCTCTTGCAGCACGACCAGCGGCGAGCGGCCCTCGCTCGAAGCAATTCCAAAGCTCGCCGAGAGACGCACTGTCTTCTCTCGCCACGCAACCGGCTCTGAAAAAACAGCCGCGCGCATGCGCTCCGCAAGCGTGTGCGTATTCACCACGCTGCACCCCGGCAAGATTGCCAAAAAAGTGTGATCGCCCGTCCGGCCAAAGGTATCGTAGCTTCGCAACAGCGGACGCGTCCGCTCCACCACCGCCCGCAGCAAGGGATCGCAGGCTTCTACGCCCAGGCGAACATCCCAGTGGTCAAAGTCGTCGATTGCACACAGCAGCAGGCTGAGCGGCATCTTCATCCGTTGCACGCGATCCGTTTCCCGGAACAGCGCGGACAGCAAAGCCGGCCGGTTCATGGCCACGGTAAGTGGATCGACTGCTCCGCGCTCCTGCGCCGTCCCGCCCGACCGGTTCTGCGCACCCTCTCCGCCGAATTCCCTCGGACGCAGAGCAAGCTCCAACCGCAACGGCCAATGAGCATTCTTGCGGTCGCGCGGAATTACATCATGGAGCAAGCCTTCCGCTGTGCGCCGCTTCCATCGCCCAAAGCCGCCATCCGCCATCAGCACAATCGAATCGGCAGCAATCTCCGGCGTCTGCTGCGCATAGGCGAGCAGCTGATCGACCTCCGCGGGCGCGAGTTCGCCGTCAATCAGTATCAGCTCAACCGAGGGTGAGGCGCCCAGGGCCGTCCGCAGCGCGTCGACGGACCCGACCATCACGGTCCGGGTTCCCAGCGGGCTCAGAAAGGCTTCGACATCCGAAGCGAAAAATGGATCGCGCGAAACGATCAGCGCGAGGTTGTCTGGCGGTGCGTGTGGGTCTGGGATAGCCGGCATCGAAGGCACTCCGATTACCGGTTGTATCGGCAGAAATCAGAGGAGGCTTAAAGGCCATCCATCGCGGTGCCCCATGAAGCGCAGTAAGGCCGTTCCAGCAAACTCAATCGACAAAGTCTACCAGCGGCTTGATCGGGATGATCCCGCGCTCGTATCCCACGTCCAGCAGTTTCCGGATCGCCTCGCGCCCGTCCGCCCCGTAGTCGAGCGTGCGCTCGTTCACATACATGCTCACAAACCGGTTGGCCAGCGTCGTATCCAGATCGCGCGCAAACTGCATCGCGTACTCCAGCGCCTGCTCGCGGTGATCGAGCGCGTGCTGAATGCTGTCGCGCAGTGCCTTCGAAATCATCTTGTGCTGCTCCGCGCCCAGCGAGCGGCGAATCGCATTCCCGCCCAGCGGCAGCACCAGCCCAGTCGTCTCCTGCCACCAGACGCCCAGGTCCAGCACCTTGTACAAGCCCGCTCGTGGAATACGTGAGCTGCCCTTCGTGAATGATCAGCCCCGCTTCGAACTTACCCGCAAGAATTCCCGGAATAATCTGATCGAAGGGGACGATCTCGGTCTTCAATCTTCGGATTGAAGATCTTCAGCGCCAGATACGCCGTCGTCAGCGTGCCCGGTACGGCTATCTGCGGATGCGCTCCAGTTCCCCCGGCGGCAGCTTGCGGTTCGACACGACCATCGGCCCGTAGCCCTCGCCCACGCTGCCGCCGCAGCCCATCAGCGTGTAGTTGCTTCTGCACGTACGGATACGCATGAAAGCTGATCGCCGTCACGTCGAAGAAAGCTCTCGTCCTGCGCGCGGCGATTCAGTGTCTCAATGTCGCAGAGCGTATGAGAAAAGCGGTATCCCGGCACGCGCATCTTGTTGGTCGCCAGCCCATAAAACATGAACGCGTCGTCGGAATCGGGACTGTGTGCGATCGAAATATCCGTCACGGCCTGCGCGCTCGCTACTGCTGCATTCTCATTGCTCACAAAAACACCAAGGTCCTTTCGACAAGTACTTCAAGTTAGCGCTTCTGTTGCCCGACCCGCGCCCAGCCCGCCGCAATCCCGGCTGCCGCTGCAATCTTCAACGCATCTCCAGGCACAAAGGCCCACACCGCGGCCGCCAGCACTGCACCAGCATGGGCGTGCGTTGACACCGCAAGCCAGAACGCGCCGCACGTCAGAATCAGTCCATCGCCCGCAGCCGCACTCAAAAGGCCGCTCGCAAATCCCCGGCCCATCCGTCGCCAGGTGTATGAAGCAAGCACCGCCGCCAAAGGATACGCCAGCAGGTACCCGCCGGTCGGTCCCAGCAAATGGACCACCCCGGTCAGCGGAGAAGGCGCAAATACCGGCAACCCCGCCGCTCCCTCAACCAGGTAAGCGCACAGCGTGGCCGCAGCCAGCCGTGGGGATAAAAGCAGCGCCAGCACCAGCACTCCAAAAGGCTGCAGCGACAGCGGCACCGGCGTAAACCAGAGCGGCACCGACACGTGCGCGCAAACGGCAAGAAGCAGGCTGCCGGCAATAATGGTTCCCGCCGAGCGCAGCCCAGCCTGTAGCCGTGGATGAGCAAGCGTCCAGCCAGCCGATGGAACCAACGGCGAAGAAATTTCCTCTTTGCATTCGATCCCCTTACGGTTCTGATTCCAGATCTGCCTCATTGCGGATCCGGGCAGCTTGCGCGATTTCCGCTTCGCTCTGCCGGTCGCGCTGGCGTCGAATGTGACGAGCCACTCCCCCTGCCGCAAGTAGAAGCGCGCAGAGCGAAACAAGAAGGGCAATAACTAACCAATGCATGACTGCAAAAGCCCAGAATACCAGATGGTCCAACGCCCGGCTCCCAGGGAATGGGAACCCCCAACGGCCCTAGACTTTGCCAACGTTGGCCCGCAGCCAGCCCAGATAGCCGTCGCTGCCCGCCTCCACCGGCAACACCAGAAACTCAGGCGTTTCGTAGCTGTGCAGCGTATGCAGGCGCGCTTCGAGCGGAGCCAGTTGTTCTACCGTGGTTTTAATCAACAGCATCGTCTCGCTGGCCTCCTCCACCTGCCCCTTCCAGCGATAGATCGACCGAACCCCAGGCACAAGCGTGGCGCAGGCAGCCAACTGCTCCTCTACCAGAGCGCGAGCCAGGTTTTCGGCTTCTTCAGGCGTCGCGGCCGTCGTCAGAACGATACGGATGTTTGGATTCGATTCGGGCACAGGGCATCCTCGATCGGTCTGGTTCAAAGAGCAGCTCGCATCACCTTGCGGTATTTGTCGAGGACTTCTTTTCCTCGCACCGTCAGCCGGCAGATCGTCAGCGGATATTTTCCTCGGAACGTCTTTTCAAGGTCAACATACTCCGCCTCTGCAAGCTTCGACAAATGGGTGGAGAGATTGCCCTGCGTCAGCCCTGTCGCCAGCCGGAGATACTGAAAGTCGGCTTCCTCCACCGCCGCCAGCAGAGCCACAATCATCAGGCGCGCGGGCTCGTGAATGATGCGATCGATCTCCGCCAGCCGCTGAATACTCTTGCTCATTTCACGCTCCGCCGCCGGCACGCCGCAGAAAGAACAAAAGCACCACGCATCCCGAGACGAGAGACAAAATCCCCATGCTGCCGTAGAGAATCACGTATCCCACCCCAAGTGAGACGCGACTGGAGGCAAGCACGATCCCGGTCAATGCCATCACCACGCCCCCCACTACATACCGCGGCAAACGACCGGCGTAAGCCGCGAGTATGCCGCCCCCGATCCCGGTTCCAGCCAGAATCCAGCTCGCCGGCGGTAGCGCCCTCTTGTAGATTGCGTACGTTGTGGCAACTGCAACCGCAAACGAAAATGCTCCGACGATTGCGCGAAACCTCCGGTTGACGGGCTTCAGCTTGACGTACCCCTCCTGCTCGATCAGAAATCGCTGCCGCACCTTCTTAATTGCCCACATCGACCCGAGCCCGAGCGCTGGGACAAAAATTCCAAGAACTAACGCTGCTTCACGGTACGGGAGCGAGCCCGGAGGAAAGCCAATCTGAAGCCACATGCTGAATGCCGCTGCGAGAAAGCACAGCCCGATCGCGATCTCCGGCAGGCCATCGCGGTGATGCGCCTTCTGCAGCAGGCGGCGTGCGATCAAATCGGGGTTCTCATCGAACGAACTGGACACAACGGAAGACGCTGAAGGGCCCGAGGATGGGTCGTGCATATTGTCCTCGCAAACTAGTTTGTGTTGCAAACTGAATTAATAGCAATCCTGCTCTCACCGGCTCGGCCTGTCAAGTGTGCCGGGCAGAATTCTTCGTGACATCATTAATCGCAGATCAAAAACATCCCTGAAACTTGCCGACTCGGCTCCGCTGTTGCAGTATGTTTCTTGCGGCTCAACACGCTGCGTGCGGAGGAGTAAGGAACATGGCGATCAAGTTCGGTACATCCGGTTGGCGGGCCATCGTTGCAGACGAGTTCACTGTGGCCAATATCCGTCGCGCCGTTGCCGGCATCGCCGCCTATGTTAAAACCCAGCCGGAGCCGCATCGCGTGCTCGTCGGCCGCGATCCCCGCTTTTTGGGTGAGAGCTTCGTTGCCGAGGCGGCCTCTGTGCTTTCCGCAGCCGGCGTCACGCCCATCGTCATTCCCGACGCCGCGCCCACACCCGCCATCGCTTACGCTGTGCGCGCGATGAAAACCTCCGGCGCCATCAACTTCACCGCTTCGCACAACCCGCCGGAGTACAACGGCATCAAGTTCTCGACGCATGACGGCGCGCCCGCTCTCCCCGATGTGACCAAGCAAATTGAAGCAGCCATTGCAGCTAAGCCTGCCGACGCGGCCATTCCAAAAGCAAATCCCCCGGAGGGTGGCTTCGAGACGGCCGACGTCAAGCCCGCATTCCTCAAGCGCCTTGCCGAACTCGTCGACCTCAAGACCATCGCGAAATCCGGCATCAAGGTTGTCTACGACCCCTTCTGGGGCGCGGGTCGCGGCTACAGCTGCCACGTCCTCCGCGAAGCCGGTGTCCCCGTCGAAACAGTGCATGACCATCGCGACGTCCTCTTCGGCGGCCACGCACCCGAGCCCGACGATCACTTGCTCGGAGACTGCAAAGCGAAGATGAAAGAGATCGGCGCCAAAATCGGCATCGCCACCGACGGCGACGCGGACCGCTTCGGCATCGTCGACGAAGACGGCACCTTCATTCAGCCCAACTACATCATCGCGCTCCTCTTCGACTATTTGGTCGAAACGCGCGGCTGGCGCAACGGCGTCGCCAAAAGCGTTGCCACCACCAACCTCATCAACGCGCTCGCCGAGCATCACAAGGTACAGCTCTACGAGACCCCGGTCGGCTTCAAGTACATCGGCGAGCTCATCATCGCCGACAAAATCGCCATCGGCGGCGAAGAGTCCGCCGGCCTCACCATCCGTGGTCACGTGCCTGAGAAAGACGGCGTCATCGCAGGGCTTCTGATTGCCGAGATGGTTGCCGCGCGCGGCAAAAACCTTGGTACTCAATTGAAGGAATTGTTTGCCAAGGTTGGTTCCTTCTACCCCGTGCGCGAGAACTTCCGCTTGACCCCGGATGCGATGGCCGCGTTCACTGAGAAGTTAAAGGCCGATCCAACTGAATTGAGCGGACGCAAAGTCACCGGCGTCGTGCGCACCGATGGCCTCAAGCTCATTCTGGACGATGGATCGTGGGTCTGCTACCGGCTCTCCGGTACCGAGCCGGTGGTCCGGGCCTATACGGAGGCACGCAACGAGCACGATATGGAAGCGCTCAGTGCCGCGGCAAAGAAATTCGTTTTGGCTTAGTTGCCGATTTGGGGATGGATGCAGGACGCAAACGAATCTGAAAAGGCCGAGGCCCTGCAGCTGTCGATGCTCAGGGAGCGCGCGCTTGAGACCGCGCAATCCATCTGGCGTCCCGCCGCCACCGTCGTGGCGGTTGCCCTGATCCTGCTCTTTGGCTGGGGCGTCGTAAACGGCAAGCATGGCCTCTCCGCCTGGCAGCAGCAGCGCGTCAAAGACCAGCAACTGCGTCACGACATCCAGGACCTGCAGCAGGAAAACGCCCACCTCCGCGATCACGTCGACCGCCTCAAAACCGACCGCAACGCCATCGAGCACGAAGCCCGCGAGCAGCTCCACTACGCCAAGCCCGGCGAAGTCATCTACACCCTCCCCGCCCAGCCGCAGACTCAGGCCCAGCCCCAAGACAAATGAGGGTGCCCCCGGTACCTAGCTTTTGGGGACCGGGATATCGATCCCACGATAGGCGATTCACTCACCCCAGGATGCCGTTCCGGTTCTTCGTGCTGTGCCCCGTTCATCGCGTCTTTTGCGATGAGCGGGTCTTTGATTGCCCGCAACCGGATGGCCCGTTCCCGGGCGGTGATCCTTCCCATACACGATGCGTTGAGAGTAACCCCGGTCCCTCGCTTTTGGGGTTCGGGTTTTTCGTGGCAGGAGGGATATGGCGCGTTCAGCGTCAGTCCCTCTCAGGTACCCGCGATCAAGAACTATATAGGCAAACAGGAACAGCATCATCGAAGCCGCTCTTTTGAAGATGAGTTCGCAACTCTCCTGCACAATTGCGGGATCGAATACGACGCACGATACGTGTTCGGCTGAAGCAGTTCTCCAATAGCTGTGCGCAAGGGAACGTAGAGTGATTCCACCATTTCCGCGCCGTAGGCGAAACGTTTGTTAGCCCCGCGCTTCAGCGTGGGGAACACTGCCCATGAAATTCAATTGAGTCCCGTAGGGACGACCCAGCTGCAACCGGAGGGCTTTGAGCCCTCAATCACCCGCGTGCCAACCAAGCCACCGCCGCACCCACCAACGGCGCCTGGTCTCCCAGAACAGAAATCCGCAACTCCATCGCTACACCCTGCAACTCGCTTTGCGCCGCGGGCAAAAAAAGCGCGGCCGAACGGGAAATACCTCCGCCCAACACCACAACCTGCGGAGCGAATTCACGCAAGAGGCTGCGCAATGCCCGCCCCAGGTCCCGGCCAAACGCCGTGAAGACGCCCTTCGCGTGAGGGTCGTCGCCCGCGTCGGCAGCAATCTCCGCGACTTCTTTTTCATGGCCGGTGCGCTCCAGGTAGCGGCTCTTGATCGAGCGCGTCGAGATCAGGTCCTCCACAATCCCGCCTTCAAACGGGACGTTCCAAATCTCGCCGCCCGGAGGTACACCAGGACCACTGGTCTTGAGCTGCCCATCTACTGCAAATCCTGAACCAATGCCTGTCCCAAGCGTGATGCCGACTACGCGCCCAACCCCGCGTGCCGCGCCCGCACCAATCTCGCCCATCAAAAACGCCGCCGCGTCGTTCAGGAACCGAACCTGCTCCGGATGCCAGCCCAATTTTTCGGCCAGCGCCTGGCGCACGTTCACGCCGTAGAGATACGGCATCTTGTGCCGCATCCAGCTCACGCCTTCGGCATAGTCGAAAGGTCCCGGCATGGCGAATCCTGCCCCATCCACGCGGGCGAGATCGGGCGCCACCTGGGCCGCCAAGTCCGTCAGCACAAGGAGAAACGCTTCAGTCGTTTGCTCCGCAGGCAGCGCAGCCTTCACCACTGGACCGAGGGCGAGCGTCCCCTCCGAGCATACGGCCACCGAGATGTGGCTTCCCCCCACGTCGTACACAAGAACACTTCGATCGTTGCCCATGGAGGCCCCTCTCTTTCGCGTCACCAGGAATGCCTGCCATTCTAGCTGCACGAAGCTGCGGGATGAATTCTCCGCCAATGCGTATTCCCTATTCTCTGCCGCTATCCTCCGACCAAAAGGGTCGCCATTGCACTGCGCTATATTCTGCAAATTCGAGCAAACACCTGTGTCCGTCAGCACAATTGTTCCACGTGGAACAATTTGAAAAACCGAGGAACAATCGTTCGTTCAAGCGCGCCCACCCTTGCCGTCGCAAAATTGTTCCACGTGGAACAATTTCGGATGAGCCAAGCCGAACGCTAGAATCAATGCATGGCCGCTCTTATCGACGCTATCGAAATCAAACGCAAGATGTACTTCGAGTTTGAGAACGCACCGTACTACTGCATGGACGTGGACGTCTCAACGCCAACCGCGCGCGGAGGCCAGACACTGGTCCGCCTCAAAATGCGCAACCTGCTTACCCGCGCCGTCTTCGACAAGACGTTCAAGGCCGGCGAAAAATTCAGGGAGCCGGATCTCGAAACAGTCGAGGCTTCGTATCTCTACTCCGATAACGACGGCTCGTATTTTTTGGATCAGACCACTTTTGAGACCATTCCGCTTGCGAAAGAAAAACTCGGCGACGCGCTCGATTTCCTTCTAGAAGGCGCGATCGTGCGGCTCGATAAATACAACGGCAATCCCATCGGTCTGCAGTTGCCCACGCAGGTGGAGCTGACGGTTGAATACACTGAGCCCGGCGTGCGTGGCGATACGGCTTCAGGCGCTGTGACCAAGCCCGCGCGGCTTGAAACCGGCATCGAGATTCGTGTCCCCTTCTTCATCAAAGAAGGCGAAAAAGTAAAGGTCATGACCGAGACGCGCGAGTTTGCAGGCAGAGCGTAACCTGAGTTGATTTGATCGGTGCGTTCGCTGCTGCGCATTGCGAATAACCGAACGTTCACACTGCACAGGCACCCGGCCTCTACGATGGACGAAGCTGCGCGTGCGGCGTCTTTGGCGATGAGTTTATTTGAGGTAGGAGCGCACCAGGTCAATCAGATCCTCGGCAAGTTCGGGCGCGATCTGTTCTTTCGTTCCATCGGCCAAGTGAAAACGAATATGCGTCTCCAGCACTTCAGCCATCAAGCTGTTGACGCCGCCCCGCACGGCGGCAAGCTGCATCAACTGATCGCCGCAGTCGTCGTTGGCGTTAAGCGAGCGCTCGACGGCATCGAGTTGTCCGCGCAGTTTACGAATGCGCTGTTGCAGTTTGATCATCTCGCGCTCTTGATGGGACATGGACGGCCTCCCTTGGCAATACCTACCTGGGGTATACTATCTACCCAGAGGGGGTATGGTTCCACTCCCATTCTACTCGATCTTTATTCTGCGGGTTTCAAAGGAAAGACCGACCGATGCTGCGCCTTGCGAAATCTCTCCTCACTGCGGTGCTAGTGTGCATTGCGATCTCTGCGTGGCCTGCCACGGCAGGGGGGCAGACGGCTGTTCCTGAAGCGCACCTCCCGGCGGCGCCGGAACCGAACGCGACGCTGGCTGCCTCTCACGCGCTCGCAGGGCCGTTTTCGCGGCCGCAAGGGTCTGCACAGGAAACGAAAACGGGCGAAGCGACCACGCCCGCGCGCGACCTTCCAGATCCACCCTCAGTCATGGTTTTTTCTCATCCAGAAAATGCGCGTTACTGGATTTCGGGGCAGGCCAACATTATTTTCCAGGGCCGTCTGCCGTTTCACTCAGCCTATGAAGGCGTGAACAGCTTCCGCAATTCGGCCGAGTACAAGACGTCGCTTGTGGGCACGCTGTATACCGCGCTGCGGCTCGATCGCTCGATCCGCTACAACACGGATGTGATTCTCGACTTTGAGAGCGCGGGCGGGCGCGGACTGAGCCAGGCGCTGGGCCTTGCGGGTTTCACAAACCTCGATGTAGTGCGCAATCCGAATCTTGGGTCGAAGCCTTATTTCGCGCGTTACCAGATTCACCAGGTGGTCGGATTGACCGAGAAGACCGTGGACCAGGAGCCGGGGTTTTTCGGTGTGGCGCCCCGCGTGCCTGCACGCAGGGTTGAGTTGCGCATCGGCAAAATGACGCTGCCGGATTTTTTCGATGCGAACGGACCCGGCTCGGACAGCCATCTGCAGTTCATGAACTGGACGGTGGACAACAACGGGGCATGGGATTACGCGGCAGATACGCGCGGGTACACGGTGGGCGGCATGACGGAGTACGACGATCGTGCGTGGAGCGTGCGCTATGGAATCTTCGCCATGCCCACGGTGGCGAACGGCATCGACATGGATTGGGCTTTCAGCCGGGCGCATGGGCAGAACGGCGAGTTTGAATTGCGGCGCAGCTGGATCGCGGGGCGCAAGGGCACCACGCGCGTCTTGTTCTATGCCAACCGAGCGCACATGGGAACATACCGCGAAGCCGTGGCAGATTTTCTGAACGGGACTGACTCGGCAATCTATGGCATCACCGCACCCGACATCACTCGCCACGAGCACTTCGGGGCGCTCAAGTATGGTGTGGGGTACAACACCGAGCAGGAGCTGACCGAGAACCTGCGCGTGTTCGGGCGCTTCGGGTGGAACGAGGGAGCACACGAATCTTTCGCTTACACCGAAGTGGATCAGACGGTCGAAGCGGGGGCCGATTACGCTGGAAGCCAGTGGCATCGGCCGATTGACAAGGCGGGTGTGGTTTTCGTGTCGAATGCCATCAAGCGCGATCATCAGGATTACTTGAGGTATGGCGGTCTCGGATTCCTGCTGGGCGATGGAACGTTGCGCTATGGGCGCGAGAACATTGTCGAGGGCTATTACACCTGGCACGCCTGGCGCGGCCTCTTCTACTCGATCAATGTGCAGCACATCGACAATCCGGGCTACAACCGGGATCGCGGGCCGGTGTGGGTGGGTTCGGTGCGGACGCACGTGGATTTTTAGCCCGTCTCCGGTCGATGCTCTTTTTCAAAGAATTCCAGCGATCAAATTCTTGTCGAAGTGCACTCTCCGGATAAATCACCCATTCACCGAAATTTCTGTTTTGCCTGCTTCAGGATGACAACGCGAGACCGAGAGTGCGAAAAAGAGTGATTGATCCTCAACCCAGAAATTGCGCGCTTTTGATTTATGGAGGCGTACAGACCGAGAGCATGCGGATGAGCTCAGCCTAAGCGCTTGATCTAAAATTTCTGCATGACAGATTGGACACCGTATGTGGCGAGCACTCGAGGGATAGCGGTTAGCGTCGTGCCAACTTATGTTGAGACGCGATCGTCTCCTGACGGCGCGCAGTACGTATGGGCCTATCGAGTGGTCATCGAAAATCAGGGACTGGAAACGGTGCAACTGCTGAGCCGCCACTGGATGATTTCGAATGCGCGCGGCGAATTGACCGAGGTCAAAGGGCCAGGCGTTGTCGGCGAGCAACCAGTTCTCAAGCCGGGGGAGCGCTTTGACTACACGAGTGGCGCGCCGCTCAACACGCCATCCGGAATGATGGGCGGAGCGTATCAGATGGAGACGGAGAGCGGCGAGCATTTCGATATTGAGATACCGACATTCTCTCTGGATATTCCCAATCAGGGCGCACTGCTGAATTGATGGATCGAGGTCGTGGCTCTGAGATCGGATATTTGTCCGATCTCGGAGAGCTAACTACCCATGAGGGACCCCAAAGGGCTTGCTTCCGTGTGGCCCACGCGACCGGGAAGCGTCAATTCTAGTTAGATATCAAAAAGGAGAGGTCGGATTAGTGGAGTGCTCCTTTGGGGGCTGAACGATGTCCCAGTGTTCAGCGATCTTGCCATTCTGAACCCTAAATATTTCGCCAATTCCTACCGGCGGAGCGCCATCTGCCGGTGTAAAGCGCACATGGAGGAATACCATATCGCCCTCTGCGATCGTTCGAATGATCTCCCATTTCGGATGTGGTGCGTGTTGAATCATATTCGTCAGGAAATCAAGGGTGGACTCCCTTGTTCTCCCGGAAGTATCGGAACTATGCTCGACGAAGTCCGCTGCCGCGTACCGCTCAAAAGCCTCCTTAGGATGCAGATCAACGAGGGCCAGGCGATAGAACGCAAGGACCACTTCTTTCGGCTCGGGCTTACCGTTTTGAGCTCTAGCATTCAGAACCATCGCCGAACAAACGATCAGCACAAGAACAATCATTCTCTTCACGTTTCCTCCAAATACAACTGCCAATTCAGGACATTGAGCATTCGGGCTAGAACCCGTGTGCGGATAGGTTACAGCGTCAAATCGGCGGATCGCGGTGTTTCTCGCGGTTCGCACTGGCTAAGGTTTGTTCTTGAACGGAGGGGAGCCGTTGCAACTCTTCGCGGACGTTTCGCTTACTACTGGTCGATTGCGAAACAGTAAACACTTTGAGACGCTGATTCCGCAGCCAAGGAGCTGCCGTTGCCCCGGTCTCAAAATCGAGACCGGGGGCACCCATCTTCGTGGCGCGGATCGATGCTTCGCTAGAAGCAGATCCCCTTCGATTTCTCTCAGGGCAGGCTTTCGCCCCGCTTCCCCCACTCCGTGGGGCCCCAAATCACCCCGATCAACGCGCGGGTTCTCAGGAGGACGCCTCTGTCGAGATTGAAGAATTGAGCTCGGGTGGACTGACGATGGACTAAAGAACTGAGCGGCCGACGGACTGAAGGGAGTTGCTGTTTGCTTCAGGCAGCGGGGGCGCGGATGGCGTCGAGGGCGGCGGTCATGTCTGCACCGAGAGCCTGCTGCGTTTCTTCGGTCAGCTTGGCGCCCTGGCTGGTGAGATAGAAGACGTCGATTGCCGTTTCGCCTTCGGTATCGATCAGGGCCACTTCGATATTGCACTGGTGGGTGGAGAGCGTCAGGGCGATCTGGCGGAGGAGGCCGGGCACATCCTGCGCGACCACCTGCAAAAGCGTGGAGTGGCTCGAGGACTCGTTGTCGAAGGAGAGTCGCGTATTCACCTCAACCTTGATGCCCCCTGCGTTGCTTGTATTTGCGCGCGATTCGAGCATCTGCTCGACCGGTGTTCTCTGGGCGACCACATCGTGCAGGTAGGCGAGGAAGCGGTCCTTCTCGCTGGGGTTGAGCTCGATGGTGCGGAAGACATCGGTGAACTGGAAGCTGTCGACGATGACTCCGGCCTCGTTAGAGAAGGCGCCGGCCTTGACGATGTTCATGCCCCAGGCGGCGAGCGCGCCGGAGACGTCGGCGAAGAGGCGAGTGCGATCGCGCGTGATGACGGTGAGATCGAAGAGCTGGCGATGGGGCCGCAGGTCGAGCTGCACAGGATCCTGATCGAGCTTGACCGCGAGTTGAAAATGGTCGCGGATGACTTCAGGCAGGCGCGTCTGCAGGTAGCGCTGGGGCAAGCCTTCGAGGAACTGCTTGAGCTCACCGTACTGGCTGGAGGGAACCATGGAGCGGATGCGGTTGAGGATGGTGGGGTCGATGGCGGCGTGGTAGCGGACCTCGTCGACGCTGCGGTCCATGAAGTTCGCGGTGGCCATGTAGAACTGCCAGAGATTCTCTGCTTTCCAGGGCGTAAGCGCTTCGGGATTGACCGCCTTGATGTCCGCATAGGTCATGAGCGTAAGCATCTTGAGGAGGCTTGGACTTCCGATTTTGTCCGCAAACGCGCGCACGTTTTCGATGTCGAAAATATCGCGGCGAATCGCGTTTGACATTTCAAGGTGCATGCGGATGAGCTTCAGGACGGACTCGCGCTCTTCGGCGTCGAAGTCGAGGCGGGCAAGAAAGCTGTCGGCAAGCTCGACGCTCTGGACCGTGTGCTCACCGCTGCGTCGGCCCTTGCCGGTGTCGTGCAGGAGCAGGGAGAGCAGGAAGAGGTCGAGGCGATCAATCTCGGGCAGGAGCTGGGCGAGGCGGTGCTCCCAGTCATGCGTCGGCTGGCGCAGGCTATGAACGTTGTCGATGGTGAGGAACGTGTGCTCATCGACGGTGTAGCGGTGATACGAATCCCGAATCACGAGCGCGTCGATGCCGTGGAATTCTGGAATGAGCATCTCGAGGATGCCGAGGGCGTGCATGGTGCGAAGGGCGTGTGCCGCGTGGGGCCCGAGCAGAACTTCGCGGAGGGAATTCCAGAGATAGGGCCCTTCGGGAATGTGAATCGCGAGCGCAGGGAGCGCGTCGGTGATTCGGTCTTCGGCGGCCTGCGAGAGCGCGTAGCCATGCGTGGCCATGAGCGAGAAGATGCGCAGGATGGCGGCTGTGTCGGAGAACTGCGCGCCGGGAAGAATGTCGATGCGGCCCTGGTCGAGGATGAAGTCGGTACCGGCGATGGGGGTGCGGCGTCGTCGGAACTGGCGGTAGAAGCTGACGGGCGCGGGCAGGTGCTCCATCAGCAGAGCGGCGCGGCGATAGATGATGCGCGCATGGCGATAGTAGGTGCGCATCCAGTAGGCCGGGTCGGCGGTGCCGCGGGTTTCAAGGCCGATGGAGTTGGCTGCCGCTTCATCCTGCGATTGCCAGTCGAGCGTGTTGTCGTCGCGGCCGTGGCGGAAGTGGAGGAAGCATCGGGCAGCGGCGAGGAAGTCAAAGGCGGCTTCGGCATCTCCGCGCGCGGACTGGAAGACACCGCCGCGCTGGCGGGGCCATTCCTTCGTCTCCTTCAAGTGAAAGAGCAGGGCGAACCAGACGGCGAGGTGGTAGTCGCGGAGACCGCCGGGGCAGTCCTTCAGGTTCGGTTCGAGATGAAAGATGGTGTTGCCGAACTTGGCGTGGCGGGCACGGGCGACTTCACCGAGCTTTTGGGTGATCGTGTTCCACTCGCTGAGGACGAGGCCGGGGAGGACGGTTTGGTGAAGCTGCTGATAGAGGGGAAACTGTCCGGCGAGAAAGCGGCGGTCGAGTGTGGCGAGGGTGAATTCGAGATTATCAGGATCGAAGCGGCCGATTTCCTTAACGGTGCGCGAGGCGGGACTGGCGCGGAGCCCGATATCCCACATGCCCTGGATGATGCCCCTTACGGTTTCACGCGACTGTTCTTCGGTCTTGTCGTCGGCGAAGGCAAAGAGGACGTCGATATCGGAGTAGGGGAAGAGATCTTTTCGGCCATAGCCGCCGAGAGCGAGAAGCGAGATGTTGGGGGGTGTTTGTCCAGCGAAAGCGCGACGCCACATTTCAATGAGGATCCGGTCGACGACCGCGGAGCGGCGGCGAATGGCCGCGGTGCCGTCGCCCGTGCGCTCACAGGTCTGGCGGACGAGCGCCATCTCGCGAAGATACTGGTCCCGTAGATCGTCAACCGCCAGAGCGACTGGATTCATGTGAGATGTCAGTGGTTCGGCGAAAACCCCAAAAGGATATTCACAGGATACTAAACTTTGCCGATGAGGGTAGGGCGTATAGGAAAGGCGTGGCTTAGGGGCCCCGAGGAGCAACCGCAAAAGCATAGGGCCCGCTTTGCGGCGGACCCTATGTGATCTGCTTTTGATCGGTTCTTGGAAAGGGACTACGCCTAGAGGGCGGACTCGCCTCGTTCGTCGTTGCGGATGCGGATGGCCTCGTCGATTTTGCTGACGAAGATCTTGCCGTCGCCGATGCGGCCGGTGCGGGCAGCGCCGATGATGGCCTGGATGGTAGCTTCTCTCAGGTCGTCGGTCACCACCAACTCGATCTTGACCTTGGGCAAAAGATCTACGGTATATTCGCGGCCGCGGTAGAACTCGGTATGGCCCTTTTGGCGGCCATGGCCGCGGGCCTCGAGAATGGTCATTCCTTCAATCCCTGCTTCCAGCAGGGCGTCCTTGACTGCATCCAGTTTGGAAGGCTGGAGAACTGCTTCGATCTTGAGCATATGCAAAGCCTCGCTTGACAGCGTATCAGGCTCGACGCCGGTATGGGGTTAGAGCCAGGATACTTTTTCCTCTGTCGGGTTAGGTTCGTCGTTTTCTCACCGTTGCGCCCACAAGGCTGGGCTATCAGTTTCGTTCGGATTCAGCCGTCCTGCGCAATGGTGATGTCTCAGCTGTTGAGGTCGTAGCCCTCTTCGCCGTGCTGCGAGAGGTCGAGGCCTTCGTGCTCGTCTTCAGTGGAAACGCGGAGACCGATCACCTTATCGACGACAAAGAGCAGAACCAGCGTGCCGATGATGGATATGCCCCAGGCCAGGCCAACGCCGGCGAGCTGGTTGAGGACCTGATGCCAGTGGCCGTCGATGGCTCCGGTCGGCACTCCTTTGCCAAAGGCGGCATTGATCGCGCTGGTAGCGAAGAGGCCGGTGAGGATTGCGCCCAGAGTTCCGCCCGCGCCATGGACGCCGAAGGCGTCGAGCGAGTCGTCGTAGCCGAGGCGGCTTTTGACTTCAAAGACCATGAAGGAGCAGAAGACGCCAGCGATAAGTCCGATGAGGAGAGCAGGGAAGGGCTGGACGAACCCCGAGGCCGGGGTAATGGCCACGAGGCCGGCGACCGCGCCGGAGATGGCTCCGAGGGCAGTGGGTTTGCCGTTGTGGATCCATTCGGCGACGGTCCAGCCGAGGGCGGCCGCGGCCGCGGCGAAGTGGGTGTTGATGAAGGCGCTGGTGGCGAGGGAACCGGAGCCGAGGGCGCTGCCGGCATTGAATCCAAACCAGCCAACCCAGAGTAGGCAGGCCCCGATGAAGCTGAGGACCATGGAGTGCGGCGGCATATTGGTGTGCGGATAGCCGACGCGTTTGCCCAGGTAGATGGCCGTGACCAGTGCGGAGACGCCAGAGGTGATGTGGACGACGGTACCTCCGGCGAAATCGAGGCTGGGAACAGTGCCGCCGTTGGCGTTCAAGAATCCGCCGATACCCCAGACCATGTGCGCCATGGGGCTGTAGACGAGCAGCGACCAGAGAGAGAGAAAGACGGCCATGGCGCTGAACTTCATGCGCTCGGCGAAAGCGCCCGTAATGAGGGCCGGGGTGATGATGGCGAACATGAGCTGGTAGACCATGTAGGTCTGCTCGGGGATGGTGGCCGCGTAGTCGGTATTGGGCGTGAGGCCGACTCCGCGCAGGAAGATGTGCTCGAATCCACCGATGAATGCGTTGCCGTGGCCGAAGGCGAGCGAGTAGCCGAGGATTGCCCAGAGGATGGTGACGAGACCCATCATGGCGAAGCTCTGCATCATGGTGCCGAGGATGTTTTTACGGCGGACCAGGCCTCCGTAGAAAAGAGCGAGTCCGGGGCCAGTCATCAGGAGCACCAGCGCAGCGGAGACCAGCATCCAGGCGTTATCGGCATTCATCTGCGCATTTTGGATCGACTGCTGCAGCGCAGCGATCTGGGCCTGGGTTACGGGCGCCTGGAGCGTTGCGGGTGCGGATTGCTGGGCCTGTCCGAGGAGGGGAAAGGCAGTGCATGCGGAGACGAAGAGCAGCTTGCGCAAACAACTCATGTTTATTTCACTCCGAGAACGCTCTCCGATGGAACTGGAGAGCGGGTAAAAAACAGAAGCCACGCTGAGCCTGCTCCACCGCAGCGTGCACGGCACGCGAAGAGGAGAGGCTCTCCGAAAGCGGCGCGAGGCGAGCGATGATAGTTGGGCTCTAACGTGATCGGTTGAACATTGAAGGATAGCGCAATCAGCTCCTTGGCTTTCAGATTTCACCGAGAGAATTTCATTGAGCGCCCATTCTGCTTTATGCAGGTAAAAGGGACTCTCTTCAGCTCTATTTTGGAGGGGTTCTGGCTGCGAGCAGCGATGGCGCGCGACTGGAATCGGGTTATAGTAATTGCATGGCGGTTACGCAGGAGCGGGATCGGTACGTTTTCGGGTCACTGGAAAGCAGTGCGAAGAATCGCGCCAAGCTCAAGGAAGTCAGCTACGGGTTTGAGGAGCCGGAAGGGGTTCTGCTCACCTCGTTGGACTTTGCTGTCAATTGGGTTCGCAAAAGCTCGGTGTGGCCGGTCACGTTCGGTTTGGCATGCTGCGCGATCGAGATGATGTCGATGGGGGCTTCCCGATTCGATATTGCTCGATTTGGCGCCGAGGTTTTCAGGCCTTCTCCGCGGCAGGCGGACCTGATGATCATTGCGGGACGCGTCTCGCAGAAGATGGCGCCTGTGATCCGGCGGCTGTGGGAGCAGATGCCGGAGCCGAAGTGGGTAATTTCGATGGGTGCGTGCGCCACCTCAGGCGGGGTCTTCAACAACTACGCGATCGTACAAGGAGTAAACCAGGTAATTCCTGTCGACGTGTATGTACCAGGGTGTCCACCCCGCCCTGAGCAACTGTTGTATGCGATTACGCTTCTTCAAGAGAAGATTCAGCGTGAGCCACGCAGCCTTCTGAAGACCTTGAACGCGGGTTGATTGGGCTGGAGTTACGCGGCAGTGGCACGAGGATCGACCAAGCAAAACCAGTTTTTGAGCATAGGTGTTTTAGAACGACCAGAGGCGAAAAGTATCGTTCTGTTCACACTCCTATGGTAGGCTTAATGGTGTCGTCTCAATACTTTCCGTACCGACATCGTTGAGCAATTCTGACCAGCCTTGAAAGCGGAATCCGTGAGCGATGAGCACACGGAAGAACAGAGCAACTCAATCGTAGTCCCCCAAAGATGACCAGGTTGATTGCGGAGGAAAATCAAAATGCATTTGCAAAAGTTGAAATCTCTGAGCCAGACGCTTGCGATCTCGTGCCTTGCGTTCGCCACGATCGCATCGGTTGCCCAGGATGCCCCTAAACCCGCGCCGAAAGCGAGCCCGAGCGATTATGCATCCCGCTGGGACATTTTCGCCGGGTACAGCTATTTATCGCCGAAGGGAACCGTGAATGTCCCGCAGCCCAGCGGCGCAGTTTTGCCGTACAACTACAACGCCGTGAACCTCGGCGGGCTGTTCAGCGGCGCGTACTACTTCAACAAGTACGTTGGTGCGCAGGCAGAGTATGGCTTCCACGAATGGGGTGACGCGGATCCGAACGGCAGCAACATCGGAACCCATGGCAACGACGACGGGTTCCAGACCATTTCCGGCGGTATCATTTTCCGTTTTCCGATGGAAGACATTACGCCTTTCGTCCATGGTCTCGTGGGTGGGGCAGATGTTAGCGGTCCCGACAAGAACCCGGCAAAATGGGGAACCGACCTGACAGCAGGAGGCGGTCTCGACTATGCCACTCCATTCCTCAATCATCGCCTCGCGATCCGGCTGTTCCAGGCCGACTACGAGTACATGCACGCTAATTTTGGCCCCGGCGTGTACGGTGGACGGGCCAACATCAATGCCGCGCGGTTGAGCGCCGGCCTGGTGTTCCACGTGGGCTCGATTGCGCCCCCCGCGCCGCCCACGATCGCATGCTCGGCGACGCCGACATCGGTCTTTCCTGGTGACCCGGTCAACGTGACCGCGACTGCCAGCGGGTTGAATCCAAAGGAAAACGCAATCTACAGCTGGAGCGGAGATGGCGTGACCGGCAGCGGTACGACAGCCACAGTTGCAACCGGTTCGCTTGCTCCCGGCACCTACACGGTGAAGTGCGGCGTGAAGGAAGGCAAGGCCGGCAAGGAAGGCCTGAAGCCTTGGCAGATTGCAGACAGCTCGACCACATTCACCGTCAAGGATTTTGAGCCGCCGACCATCAGCTGCTCGGCGAATCCGACGACGATCAACCCCGGCGACTCGGCGACGTTGACCGCAACGGCCCAGAGCCCGCAGAATCGTCCGCTGACCTACACCTACTCCGCAACCGCGGGTACGGTGGCGGCCAACGGCTCGACTGGAACGTATAGCTCGGCAGGAGCACCTTCCGGCACGGTCGATGTGACCTGCAACGTTGCAGACGACAAGGGCCACTCGGCCACTGCGAATACGTCACTGACAATTGCGCCGCCACCGCCACCGCCGGGACCGACGCCTGAACAGCTCCGGCTTGAAGCACGCCTGGCGCTGCACAGCATCTTCTTCGCAACCGCTCAGCCCCGCGCCAGCAAGCCGGAGGGCGGATTGGTTGAGAGCCAGCAGCGGACGCTGACCACACTGGCGTCTGACTTCAAGAACTACCTGGCGATCAAGCCGAATGCTCACCTCACCTTGACGGGCCATGCGGATCCGCGTGGAACGGCAGAGTACAACCAGGCACTGACAGAACGCCGCGTGAATCGGGCGAAGTCGTTCCTGGTGGAGCAGGGCGTGCCCGAAGGTGCGATCGAGACGCGAGCAGTTGGCGAGGACCAGCAGCTCTCAGCCGACCAGGTGAAGGCGCTAGTAAGCGAGAACACCGAACTCAGCGACGCGGACAAGAAGAAGGTTCTGCGCAGGCTGAAGGTGATCGTGCTTGCTCAGAATCGCCGTGTCGATGTAACCCTGACCAACACCGGACAGCAGTCTGTTCAGCTGTATCCGTTCAACGCAGCCGATTCGGCGACGCTTCTGAGTGAGAAGGCTCCGACGCCGAAGAAGAAGGCCGCATCGAAGAAGCCGTAGATCAGCAAGACGATCGGGGCACGGGAGGGGGGCGCGCAATGCGCCCCCTCTTCTTTTTTGCGAATTCGCGTATGGGCGACAAGCGGCTAAGGCCCGGGGTTTGAATCGGATGGCTCGTGAGCCTCGCCGCTGGACGCGCAATACCCAGAGATTCGGTATCATCGAAGCATGCAGGATGAGATCACCGATCACGCGCCCGCGCATTTTCGGACTTATGACACACGGCTTGAACCCATCGCCGCGAAGGTGATGGCGGAGCAGCGTCTCGACTTCGATGAAGGCCTTGCCCTTTACCGTTCCTCCGACGTGCTTGCTGTGGGCTGGCTGGCGAACCATGTGCGCGAACGCTTGCATGGCGACGTCACCTATTTCAACGTGAACCGGCACATTAACCCTACCAACGTGTGTGTGGCCGCGTGCAAGCTGTGCGCCTTTGGGCGTAAGAAGGGCGACCCCGCGGGTTACACGATGGCTCTGGAAGAGGCGTGGGAGACCGCGGCATCGGGTTACTCCGAAGCGGTGACGGAGTTTCACATTGTGGGCGGGCTGCATCCGGATCTGCCGCTGGAATATTTTCTCGACCTGGTGCGCGGGCTGAAAGAGCGTTTTCCCAAAGTCCATATCAAAGCGTTCACGATGGTCGAGATCGCATTCCTGGCGCGACGCGCGAAGCTGACCGTAGAGCAGACGCTGATCAAATTGCGTGAGGCTGGCGTGGACTCGATGCCGGGCGGTGGCGCCGAGATCTTTTCGTCGCGGGTACGTTCGATTATCTGCGACCACAAGATCGATGGAAGCGAGTGGCTGGATACGGCGCGGCTAGCGCACAAACTCGGATTCCGATCAAACGCTACGATGCTTTACGGCCACATTGAGAACGATGAAGACCGCGTGGACCATCTGCTGAAGCTGCGCGCGCTGCAGGATGAGACAGGTGGGTTCCAGACATTCATACCTCTGGCATTTCATCCTGAGAACACGCCGCTCGATCACCTGCCGGTGACGACGGGATTGACGGATATCCGGCAAATCGCGGTAAGCCGGTTGTTGCTGGACAACTTTGCGCACATCAAAGCGTACTGGCAAATGATGACGCCGAAGATTGCGCAGATCGCCCTGCGTTTTGGCGCCGACGACCTGGACGGCACGGTGGTTGAGGAAAAGATCTATCACGACGCAGGTGCGACCACACCGCAGGGTATGACCCGCAAGGAACTCTGCCGTTTGATTACAGAGGCAGGCCGGGTGCCCGTAGAGCGGGACACGCTGTACCACGCGGTCGCGCGCAGCGAAGACAGCTTTACCGTAGTGGTGTAAGCGTCAGGAAAGAGAAAGTGCACGATGGTTGAATTTGGCCCAGCCGCGGTCCTTGGGCTCTGCATCGGGTTTCTCTGGGGAATCGGATGCTCCCTGGCAATTCTCTATTCCATCTATCTGGGCGGCTACCGCAAAGCGGTGGAGGAGTCGCTGGCTGAGAGGAAGTCGCCGCGTTTCGAGGAAACGCGGCGGAAGATTCTCGCGCGGCGTGCGCAGGAACGTGCAGAGAGCAGCTGATTTCTTGCCGACGGATTTTCATTTGATCAGTTTCTGTATATCCAGAATCTACTGCCAGGCCCCTCGTATCGTCCCGGTTCTTCCGTCGTGATGGTTCATTTCTGGTCGTTAGCAGTGGAAGAGCAGTTCTATCTGATCTGGCCGCTGGTAGTCTGGCGTTTTCGCGATCGCCGAAAACTCATCACGGTTGTGAGCGTACTTATCTTGTTGTGTTGCCTCGTCCGGTTTGCCGCACCGGTTCTGTCAATCTCGGCGCCGAGAATGGGTAATTTCACTCCGACTCGAGCCGACGCGATCATGCTGGGCGTCTTACTCAGTCTGGTTTGTGAAAGCGCACTCTATCGCCAACTGATCCCCATGGCGAAATGGGCCGCTCTGGCCGGAATTATTGCGGTTGCCCTTCTCGCCTTTTTCAAGGGAGGGCTGTGGGCATCCACATTGGCCGGGAAAGAAGTGGCGATACCGCTCGCCAACTTTACCGCGGTTGCGATTGTTGTCGCTGTAATGGAGCAGGGAAGTCCTTTGAATCGAATGTGCAGCCAACGGTGGGTGTGTTGGTTGGGGGCACTAAGCTATAGCCTTTATGTCTTCCACCTAACGTTTTCGAGTTTCTTTGTTTATTATTTGACTCCTCGATTGGATCTGCACATGCGGCATTCGCTTGCACTTCTCACATCCAGTGCGCTGGCATTCTGTTTGACACTCGTGCTCTCCCTTTTGAGTTATCGACTGATCGAGGGTCCGATGATAAAGCTGAAAGGGCGCTTGAAATATGGCGCCGCCAAAACATTGCCCTCTTCGCAGAAAATTGGTGAGCCCGTGCTTATAAGTGCCGGGGACTAATTCCTATTGCCGGACGACCACTCCGCCTTTCATGACGAAGCTGACGTGCTCGACGACTTCGATGTTATCGAGAGGGTTGCCCGGGACGGCTACGATGTCAGCGAGATAGCCGGGCCTGAGCTCACCTATCTGGCTTTCCCAGCCTAGAAGCTTTGCGCCGTTGATCAGATCGGCTTGCAGTGCCGCGAGGGGCTTCATTCCAAACCGCACCATCAGAGTCAATTCACGTGCCTGGGTGCCGTGCGGGAACGGTCCGACGTCCGATCCCACTGCGAAGGGGACGCCCGCAGCGATTTGCTTCTTGAACTCCCGAATCTTGTAGTCGAGCAAGGACGCTTCAGCAGCTGCCTGATCTTGCGATTCACGGTGGTGCGCGAAGTAGTCGAAGATGGTGAAGGTGGGTACGGCGAAGATGTGCTTCTCCCGCATGAGACGCATGGTCTCATCACTAAGCTGGGTTGCGTGGTCGATGGAGGCTACCCCCGCCTGCGCCGCGAAGAGGGTTCCTGGCTCGCCCATGGCGTGCACGCCGACGCTGGTTCCCAGGCGCTTAGCTTCGTCCACGGCAGCGGTAAGCTGGGCAGCAGTGTATTGGAATGGCGTGCGCAATTCGCCGTCGATCATGCGATCCTTGCCGGTTTCATAAATCTTGGCGAAATCCGACCCCTCTTTGTGCTGCTGGCGCATCACCGCGATCAACTGCTCAGACGAGTTGGCATAGTCGGCATTGGAGAGCACGTGCTGTGCGGGGTTGTAGCCATTCGCGTCTTCGTGACCGCCGAGAATGTCGATTGCGTTCCCACTCACCCGCATGCGCGGTCCAAGGATGAGCCCGGCATTGATAGCATCGCGAATGCTGGTGTCGGCAGAACCTGCACCCTCGGTGCCCATGTCGCGCTCCGCAGTAAATCCGGCGAGCAGATCGGCCTTCGCAGCCTGCTCGGCGAGGATCACGCGCCAGGGAACGGACTCCTCCACGGTCTGCAGATCTTCTGCACCCGGATGAAGAAAAAGATGGACGTGCGCGTCGATCAGCCCCGGCATTAGCGTCTGGTTGCCCAGGTCAATGATTTTCGAGCCCTCCGGATGATCGACAACAGTACCGACAGCACGAATGCGATCTCCGTCCACGAGAATTTCGCCGGGTTGGAGAAGCGCGCCAGTGTCGATTTGCAAAAGCCGCGCCGCGTGCAAAACGACAGGATGGGGCTGCGGTGTCTGCGCAGGTGCCTGAGCCGAGGCAGAGGGCGGTCCGGCAAGAGCGCCCGAGAGAATAAGAAGTATCAGGCAAGGCCGAAGGGATGGGAAGCGCTCAAAAAAAATCTGCATGGATATGACTATGCGGTGGCGGCCCCGGCTTTGTCGATGCAGGATTTTCGGAACGGACCGACTCGGACCTCGCGCTGCTTAGTCGTGCGCGGTTTCCGCTTCGGGTTGATGGGTGGGTAGATGAATTACGAATGCCGCGCCTTTCAGGTCGGACTCTTCGTCTGTGGGCTGTATCTGGATGCTGCCTCCATGGCGAGTCACGATTTCTTTGGCAATCCATAGGCCGAGGCCGGTGCCGACGTCTTTTTTGGTGGTAAAGAACGGATCGAAGATGCGATCGAGCAGATCGGATGGAATGCCCGGCCCGTTATCCTCAATGACGATCTTTACCTCTGGCACGTCGGATGTGCCTGCAGCGCCGCAGCGTATTGCGATGCGTCCTCCGCGCGGCACTGCGTCGATAGCGTTCGCGATGAGATTGGCGACGACCTGTTTGAGTTCCCCGGCCACACCCCAGATAAGTGGGCAGCCATCGGTTGAGCGATCCAGCTGGATTTCCTTCGCTGCGAGTTTGTTGGAATAGAGGCGAAGGATTGGATCAATGACGGTGGCGACCTCGAAGTGCGAGGACGTGTTGGATTCGCGGTAGAAGCCAAGGGTTTGGCGGGTGATGTGCGCGACGCGTTCCAACTCCTGCTCGGCGAGATTCAGGTTTTCAAGAAGCTCGGGGTTGGCCCCAGCGGATGTCCTGGCAAGGAAGAGCAGGTTGACGACCGCTTCGAGCGGGTTATTGATTTCGTGTGCGACGGTTGCGGACAGCCGCGCCGCCGCAGCGAGTTTCTCGGACTTGCGCAACATCTCCTGCGTGACGCGCTGGGCAGAGGCGTCGCGAAAGACGAGGACCACGCCGATGGTCCGGCCACGATCGTCGCGGATGGGCGCAGCACTGTCTTCGATGGGCGTCAGGCGGCCGTCTGTGTGTTGGAGAACGGTGTGATTGGCGAGGCCGACCACAATTCCCAGGGCCATCACCTTTGTGACAGGATTTTCGGCCTTCTTGCCGGAGTATTCATTGAAGATGGGAAAGATCTCCTCAACATTCCGGCCCTTCGCGTCGGTGAGCCGGATGCCGATCAGCGATTCCGCAAGCGGATTAAGGAAAGTGACGGCGCCGGTTGGATCCGTCGCAATGACGCCATCGCCGATGCTGGTGAGCGCGACGCGGAACCATTCTTCGCGCGCGCGCAGTTCTTGGGCGTGGCGTTCTTTTGCCTGTCGCTCGCGCAGGATGAAGAGCGCCAGAAGCGCCAGGCCCACGATCGCGACGACGGTGGCGAGATAGATCGATCCGACCGCGATCCGAACGCTGCGCTCGTAGGCCGCATTGCGTTTCGATTGGAGCGAGGCCTCTTCCTCCTCCATTACGGAGACCTGCTGCCGGATTGCGCGCATGAGCATGAGCCCGCGATCGGAAAGGACAGTTTCCTTGGCTTCGGCCTGCTTGCCGGCGCGAGATAGCGCGATGGTTTCCGAGAGCTCGTCGAGTTTGAGCCGGATGAGGCGGCGCAACTCGACCACGTTTGCCTGCTGGCGATGATTGTCCAAGGTGAGCCGGGCGAGGTCATCGAGTTGAGGATCGATCGCAGCGCGAGCACTGTCATAGGGCGAAAGATACCGTGGGTCGGAGGTGAAGAGATAACCACGCTGCCCGGTCTCAGCATCGGCGACTAGAAGTTCGGTCTGCGTCAGCGAATGGCGCACCTGCATCGTGTGAGCAACCCAACTTTGATTTTCGTCGAGCAGATGCACGCGCTGCCGCGTTACGGCGGCATTAAGGAGGAGAAGGGCCACCATGAGTGTGAAGCCTGTGACAACACTGAATCGCTGAATCAAGGCATTCATATATCTGAGGCTTCCACTCCAATGATCATGTCTTTATTTACTTTTTTTGAATCGGCAGCAGGCACGCCGCTCATCGCGGTATCGGGAGAGGAATGTGGCTTGGGTGCAATGCCACGCTCCCGATTCGCTTGAGGGCAATCGTAATTTGAGGGTTGATCGCGGTCAAGCACGAGCGCGCGGACGCGTTGCGATACCGATGCGGCCACAAGCGCGCCAGTGGAGCAATGCTGCCAGACGCCGCGATGGTAGAATCCGGCGATCGGACATGGAGCAAAGCATGAGGCGCGAAGGCCAACCAATTCGGCAGCGAACAGTGCTCGGCTTCGATTTTGGCGGAACGAAGACAGCATGTGTCGAGGGGACAACTCGCGGAGAAATTCTGCAGCGTGTCGAGATGCCGACAGATGCGGAGAAGCCCTTTGCGGAGACGTTTCCAAAGCTCGTGCGCGAGGCGCGGATTCTTCGCGCTGCAGCAGTGGCAGAAGGGCGAGAGATCGCAGCAGTGAGCGTTTCGGTCGGTGGGCCGCTGCGGATCGAAGAGGGATTTCTGATCAATCCACCGCATCTTCCCGGCTGGCACGAGATTGCGTTGAAGAAGAGATTGCTTGATGAGTTCGAAGGACTGCCCGTGTGTGTGGAGCACGACGGCAATGCCGGAGCGTTGGCGGAGTTCCACTTTGGAGTTGGGAGGGGTCGATCGGATTTAAGACATCTTGTGTTCCTTACATTCGGCACGGGCGTAGGAGCGGGCTTGATCGTGAACGGGCAAATTGTACGGGGCGCGAGCGATACCGCGGGCGAAGTAGGTCACTGGCGGCTCGCTGAAGACGGTCCCCTTGGCTTTGGCAAGCGAGGATCGTGGGAGTCGTTTGCTTCAGGTGCGGGGCTGGTGGAACTTGCAGCGTGGATGTTTCCGGACCGATGGAGTCGAGAGATGCCGATTCGTGCGCTGGTGGATTGCATGGTGGAGGGCGACACTGAAGCCCTGCAAGTTGCGGCTGAGGCGGGCAAGTGGATGGGGCGCGGTTTGGCGTTGCTGATCGACGCGTTGAATCCTCAGGTGATCGTGTTCGGCTCATTGGGAGTCGTCCTTGGCGAGCGAGTCCTTGGCGCAGCTCGCAAAGTGATTGCAGAAGAAGCGCTGCCTCAGGCAGCAGCAGCCTGCGATTTGCTGCCGGCTGTGCTCGGAAAGAAGATTGGCGATGTTGCGGCGCTGATGGCCGCACTCATTGATCCATCGGTGAAACGTGCTTTGCGTGAAGGCGGGGACGAGTGAAGACGATTTGCGCAGGCCGAGTTACATTGGCCGAGTTACGGATAGGTGGGCGAGGAGATTACTTAGGTCGAAGCTATGAAGTAACTTTATAGTCAGTTCTAGACCGCGTCTTTGTTGCTGTTTCGAATGCGAATACATTTTGCGAATCAAACCGCTTTTTTCACAGCTCTTTCGAGGCAACTCTTCTTGAACTAAGTCGACCGCGTGGTAGTATCGCAGCGAGGTCAAGACAAATACCTATGAACAGCTACGATAGCGCATTCGAACAAGCCAGTAACGATCGCGTCGAGGTACGTGTCGCAATCGAGAAATTGCTGACCCGCGGTGAGATGCTCGATAAGCTTCTGGAGTGCCTTGCCCCATTTGTTTCAAGCCCAAAAGCAGTCGGCGAGCAGGAGCCGTCTTCCGTTGGCCATGGCCATGAAGAGCATCACGATTCGCCTGTCCATCACGAAGGCTGAAGCAGCGCAAGAAGATTCTGTCTGCTTCACGACAGCCCGCATCGTCTGAGGAGTACCGGAAGCGCGGTTCTCCGGGCCTCAGCTGCTAATTTTTCCTGCGACTTTTCTGCCACGCTGAACCACACGGTTCGCAATTGTTACTGCTTCGGCAAGCAGAGGCTGTGCGGTTCATTCCTATTAGCTTTTGTTGAATGCACCGAAACCCCGTCGGCGCTCCAAGTTGTCAGCCTGCTTCAATACGCTGCGATCCCGGTGAGGTGTTGGCCGAGGATGAGTGCGTGCACGTCATGCGTGCCTTCGTACGTCTTGACCGATTCCAGATTCATCATGTGGCGCATGATCGGATAGTCCTCTGTAATACCGTTTGCGCCGAGGATGTCGCGCGCACTGCGGGCGGTTTCGAGCGCCATCCACACGTTGTTGCGCTTGGCCATCGAGATGTGTTCGTGTCCGACCGTGCCTGCGTCCTTGAGCCGGCCGACGTGCAGCGAGAGCAGCTGCGCTTTCGCGATCTCGCTTGCCATCCAGACGAGTTTCTCCTGCACGAGCTGGTGGCTGGCGATGGGCTGGTTGTGGAACTGCTTTCTCGCCTTTGCGTACTGCAGAGCCGTGTCGTAACAGGACATAGCTGCGCCTATGGCGCCCCAACTGATGCCGTAGCGAGCCTGATTCAGACACATCAAAGGACTCTTGAGTCCGCCTGAGCCGGGAAGCAAATTGGAGGCGGGGATGTGGACATTCTGGAGAGAGAGGCCACTGGTGACCGAGGCGCGCAGCGACCATTTGCCATGCACTTCCTGCGCGGAGAATCCAGGCCTGTCGGTCTCGACGAGAAATCCGCGCACCTTGTTGTCCTCGTCTTCTACCTTGGCCCAGATCACGGCGATGTCGGCGATGTTGCCGGAGGTGATCCACATCTTTTCGCCGTTGAGAATGTATTCGTCGCCAGAGCGGCGCGCGGTCGTGGTCATGCCGCCGGGATTGGAGCCGAAGCCGGGCTCGGTGAGACCGAAGCAGCCAATCTTCTTGCCGGTCGCAAGCTGGGGAAGCCAGGTGTTTTTCTGCTCGTCAGAACCGAAGGTATAGATGGGATACATGACGAGCGCGGATTGCACGCTGACAAAGCTGCGAAATCCGGAGTCACCCCGTTCGAGCTCCTGCATCACGAGGCCGTACTCGACGTTGGACATGCCCGCGCAGCCGTAGCCATCGATGGTCGCTCCGAAGAGTCCGAGCTCGCCCATCACGGGGATCAGATCGCTTGGAAAGCGTCCGGTGCGAAAGCACTCCTCGATGATGGGGATCAGGTTGTCTTCGACGAAATCGCGCGTGGTGCGACGCACAAGAAGCTCGTCTTCGCTGAAGGATTTATCAAGATGGAGAAAATCGAAGCCCTGAAATTTGAAGCTCATATCACCCGCCGTTCATGGGGAAGACTGAAAACAGAAGGGTAGCAGATGGGGTGAGGCCAGGGAGCAGGGAATAGAGAACGGGCGTCGAATCAATGGGACGGCGATTCGCCTTCCTGTGTGCCTGCCGCGTCGTCGCCGTAAGTGGGATAGGGCTCGGGAGCGTTGCTTGTGGGCATGGAGGCGAGGGTCGCCAGGTCCGCCTGAACCTCGGCCCAGCGCTGCGGATCTTTCTTGGTGGAGATAGGCAGGTCAGGGTTCGCGTAATAGTTCTGAATCTCTTTCTTGATGCCTGGCGGAATGGACTGCGTGGGTTGCTGGGTGATGCGATGGAGCAGGTCCGCATAGGTCGAGTCGGTTAACCGGTAGCCACCAGGCTTTACTACATGTCCCGTGTCAAGGTCGCGATTCGGCAGCGGATGCTCTGGATCGTGGGAGCGCAGCAAGATATCTGGGCTTGTTGCGGCAAGGAGCGATATCAAAACTGCAGGCGGAGGCGTGGAGTGGCCGCCGCTGCCATTGGGCTGGGGCGGCGTGAATCGCTCGAGAATGTGACGGAAGATGGTGATCGACAGCAACAGGCTATGCATGTAATCAGCCTCGGTGGCCGTCGTGGGTCCTTTGACGGCGACGAGCTTGAGGGGGCCGATCTTGGGCAAGATAAACAACAGTGCGGCGAGGAGGTGCGACTCGATCCCAGGCCTTCTACGATAGGTGCTCCAGTCATTTTCTCGATCGACGGCTGCGGCTTCGGCGACCATCTCTTTGTACTCCGCTGTATCGGGATCGGGTGGCTCATGGTGGCGATGCAGCAGCGTGACAGCATATGCGATGCGGGGAATGAAGGTGCGCACGGCAAAGCGATAGTTGCGGATGTTGAAACGGCGGCCGCGGCGAGAGGTGAAGTCCTCCTGCAGGCCGTAAGTCTGGTAATAGGCCAGGGCTAGTTGTTTGATGGGAACCTGGAGGCCGATGTGGCGCAGAAAGCGGATCGGTGCGACGCGATGATGCGCAATCTCATCGATGTCGAATGCAAATTCGGTCTGGACGTGCTGATGTTCTCCTTCCGCGTAGTTGACGACAGGCCCGTATTTTGACTCGAGCTTCGGAAACTCGATGGGGACGGCTCGATTGGTGGCTAGCGGATGCCCGACGGAATCTCCGATGTAGTGAGAAAGAGCACCCACGGCGAAGGCGAGTTCGTCAGCGCTCTTCGCGTTCCGAAAGAGGCTCACAACAAAATCGCCGGAACGGACATAGTGCGTGAGGTCGGAGAATGAAGCGTCGCCAAAGGGATAGTAGCCCAGGTCCTGAATGACACATCCGCCGTAAGCGTAGGCGCGCGCCTCATTAAGTTGAGCCGGAGTGAGGCCGGGGTAATGACTCAGGAGAAGCGGCACGATCGAGTCTTTCCACGCGAGATCGATCAGCTGCTCATGCGTGAGCAACGAATACCCGGCGGCCTGTCGCGCCCAGGGAAGGACCAGGAGCAGAAAGAGCAGCGTTCTCCGGATTGGCACCGAGGTCATCTCTTTGTACCTATCAGTTGCGAGCGAAGTTGTCGAGAATTTGATCTTATTGGGGAAGGCTCATGCGAGGAATTCCCGGACAAAGGGGTCCTGGCTCGTGGTCAATTCTGCAAGTGACCCGTTAAAAATCAGGTGCCCTTCAGCGAGCATGAGAAATGTGGTGTTGGGATCGGTCTGGCCTTTGGGCAAGGGAAGCATGCGGCCGGCGGTCTGATCGAAATGGTGCGTGCACATGGTGAAGGCGTCTTGCAGGCGGTGTGTCACAAGCAGCGATGGCGTGCGATAGACATCACGCTGCTTGACGATGAGTTCGATGATGGTGGTGGAGGTGACCGGGTCGAGGCCGCCGGTAGGGGAGTCGTAGAGCAGCAAGTCCGGCTTGTGAATGAGCGCGCGCGCGATGGCGACGCGGCGGCGCATCCCTCCCGAGAGGCTGGCGGGAAACAGATCGAAGGTTTGGTCGAGCTCGACAAAGCGCAGAGCCTCGTGCACGCGCTGGTCGATTTCTTCATCAGGGATGTTTTCCTGGATTAATTGATACGCGACATTGTCGCGGACGGTGAGAGAGTCGAAGAGCGCGCCCTCTTGAAAGACCATGCCGGTCCGGGTTCGAAGCGCGAAGAGTTTCTCTTCACGCATATGCGCGATGTTTTGTCCGAAGAGAAGAATGCTTCCGCTATCGGGACTGAGAAGGCCGTTGGCAAGTTTGAGCAGAACGCTTTTGCCAACGCCGGCAGGTCCCAGTAGGACACGGGTTTCGGCGGGGGCAACCGAGAATGAGATGTCCTCGAGAACGGGCGGTCCGGCAAAAGAAAGATTAACGCCGGCGAAGGACAGAACGGGATCGGCCTGCGCCCGAGGCGCCGGGTTCTGGTCAGAGCGCGGCTCGGCGGAACTTACATCCATGAGGCGAAGACGTTGAGCAAGAACCGGGTAATGATGAAGTCGACAAATATAATAAGAACAGATGAGGTAACGACCGCCTGGATAGTCGATCGGCCGACGCCTTGCGTGCCGCCAGTGGTCCGGAGCCCGTAGAAGCACCCGATGGATGAAAGGATGAAGCCGAAAAAAATGGGCTTCATCAATCCCTGGACGATATCTGGGAAACGAAGATGCTCCCACGCCATATTGAGGTACTGGGTACCATTCTGGTGATTTAAGACCACGGTTACGATGCCGCCACCCATGATGCCGAAGGCATCGGCAAGGATCGTGAGAAAAAAGAGCATGGCGATGCTTGAGAAGATGCGCGGGGTGACCAACTTTCGGATAGGATCGACACCAAGAGCACGCATGGCGTCGATTTGTTCCGTGACGACCATCGAACCGAGTTCGCTGGCCATGGACGATGCATTCCGGCCGGAGACCATAACACCGGTGAGCACCGGGCCGAGTTCGCGAATCATTGTCAAACTAACAAACTGCCCGGTGACCGCAGCGGCGCCGAAGGCAGAGAGCGTAGCGGAAGATTGAAGTGCGAGCACGCCTCCTGTCGAAAGTCCTGAAAGTACTACGATGGACAGGGAGCCAACCCCGATGATGTCCGACTGGACGAGCAGATCCGTCCAATAAACAGGCGGGCGAAAAAGGTTCGTTAGCGCCCGATACGCGAACAGGGAATATTCCTGCACAGTCAGCACGGTCTGCTTGGCAGAATTTTCGAGATCAAGAACCATTCATTTTTACCGGACACGAGATGCGGGACGGAACGGTCGCATCCCTCACAGCATATCGCATGGTGTTCCTGCCGGCCTGAACCAGGGGGCCGCGCCTGCATCTAATCTACGAGAGGGGACAAGAATGCACTCATTTCGCCTGCGTCTGATCGCGGTGCTGGTCGCATGCGTCACGGCCGTGTCTGTCGCCTCCACATATTTCGAGGTTTTGGCGCACAAGCACTTTCTGCGCACCGACCTGGCGAGCACCACAAAGTGGATGGGAGTTGGATTACAGCCTTACCTGGAGCAGACCTTGACTTCCGGGAACGTGGCTGCGATTCCGGCGCTTCTGGCCTCTTCGAAGGCGCGTACAGGCGTTCTTGGTTTGGCGGTGGTGAACGCGCAGGGCGAGTATATCGCCTCAGAGGCTCCTTCCGACTTGGTGCGGGCGCTGCCGCCTGGGCTCGTGGAGAAGGCGCTTCGCAAGGGATCGGACGAGTCGGCTTTCGGCCACTCAAAAGATGTGCAGTGGTTGGAAGAGGTGTTTCCGCTGCACAATGGCAATCAACTGCAGGGGGCACTCGTGGTCCTCGCGGATGCAGGTTATATCCGGAGCCAGGGCTACGACGTGTGGCGCAGGAGCTTCTGGCGCACCCTGGAGATGGTGCTGCTGATTGCCGCGGTCACGTTTGTGATGGTGCGCTGGTTCCTGATGCGGCCCATGACGCGGGTTGCAGAGCGGCTGCGTCGATTGCGGAGCGGACATCTCGAGGGCCCCGAAGGAAAAGGGGCTGGAGACTTCAGTATTTTTTCGCCGCTGGCGCGCGAGGTGGAGACGCTTACAGAAAGCCTGATGGCGGCGCGCGCCGCGGCCGAAGCCGAGGCGCGGCTGCGCACAGCAGGGGATAACGTCTGGACGGCCCAGCGGCTCTCTGTCCACATGCGTGAGCAGACCGGATCGAGCCGAATCTTTGCTGTTTCGAATCGCGAGCCATACATGCATGTGCGGCAGGGTCGAGAGATCACCTATGTCGTGCCGCCCAGCGGCCTTGTAACTGCGATTGAACCGGTGCTGCGTGCCTGCGATGGTGTGTGGGTGGCGAGCGGCAGCGGGAATGCGGACAAAGAGACGGTGGATAGCTTCGATCGCTTGCGGGTGCCGCCGGACGATCCCCGCTATACGCTGCGCAGAGTGTGGCTGACGGAAGAGGAAGAGTCGCGCTACTACGACGGCTTTGCTAACGAGGGATTGTGGCCGCTCTGCCATAACGCGCATACCAGCCCGATCTTCAGGCCGGCCGATTGGGAAAGCTATCAACGCGTGAATGAGCGCTTTGCAACAGCGTTGCTGGAAGAAATGGAGGGCAGCGTCGCTCCGATTGTCTTTGTGCAGGACTATCATTTTGCGCTGTTGCCCCGCCTGGTGAAGGCGGCGCGCCCCGATGCGCGCGTTGCGATCTTCTGGCATATTCCGTGGCCGAATCCGGAAGCCTTTGGGATTTGCCCATGGCAGGCGGAGATTCTGGACGGGCTTCTGGGAGCGGATTTAATCGGGTTTCACATTCCGCTGCACTGCAATAATTTTCTCTCCGCGGTAGACCGTGTATTTGAGGCGCGCACCGATCGCGAGCATGCGACCGTGAGCCGCCATGGGCACATCACGACGGTGCGGCCGTATCCGATTAGCGTGGCCTTTACCGGGGCGCCTGCGAGGACCAGCGCGGAAGAGGAAGATGTCAGCCAGGAAGAGGCGGCGCGCGCTGCGGAACGAAATCAGTTGCTCAAGGAATTTGGCGTGCGTGCCGAGACGCTTGCCGTAGGCGTCGATCGGCTGGACTACACGAAGGGAATTGTGCAGAGGCTGCTTGCCTTGGAGTATTTGCTCGAGACGCATCCGTGGCACTGGGAACGATTGACGCTGGTACAGGTGGCCTCGCCGAGCCGCACCCGCATTCCGGCGTACGAAGAGCTGCACCGGCGCGTGAATGAAGAGGTGGCGCGGATCAACCAGCGCTTCCAGACTGCACGCTGGAGGCCGATCATACTGATTGAACGGCAAGCCAATCATGAGGAGATTAATAGCTGGTACCGAGCTGCGAATCTTTGCCTGGTCACATCGCTGCATGACGGGATGAATCTAGTGGCGAAGGAGTTTGTTGCGGCGCGCGACGATGAAGATGGGGTGCTTATCCTGAGCAAGTTCACCGGCGCCGCTGTGGAGTTGCGCGACGCGCTGGTAGTGAATCCCTACGACATCGCGGGCATGGCGGAAGCCATGCATCGTGGTCTCGAAATGGGCCGCGACGAGCGGCGCGATCGGATGCAGCGCATGCGCCGCCAGGTGATGGAAAACAATATTTACCGCTGGGCAGCGAACGTGCTGGGTGCACTGCGTGAGATTCGCCTGGAAGACAACGTCGCACCGGAGACAGCGGGTTCGGGGCCAATTACCGCCGTGCCACCGGAGCCGGCGCAACGCAAACTAGCCTAGAGCGAGACCTGTCGTTGAATATTCAAGCCATGAAAAAGTTGGATGCATTCTTCGGCGCCCTTCAAGACGCGCCGATGTCTCTCCTACTGTTGGACTACGACGGAACCCTAGCGGGGTTTCGCGTCGACCGCTTTAAGGCGCAACCATGGACAGGCGTACGCGAGCTCCTGGCGGCAATCCAACAGCAAAAGAAAACGCGCATTGCGGTGATTACGGGGCGGCCCCCAGAGGAGATTCCGCCGATGCTCGAGTTGGATCCAGCCCCGGAAGTGTGGGGTCTGCATGGGGCAGCACGGCTCTATCCCGATGGCCGAATGGTCTTGGGGAAGCAGGCGCCTGCGGTCAGACAAGCCCTTGCGCATTTGCGGAAGCAATTGAAGCAGGATGCGCTGGGAGGATTGTTTGAAGACAAGCCGAACGCGGCCGTCATGCACTGGCGCGGGCGCACGCCTGCTGAGGCGCGAGCGATCGAGCGCAGGACGCGGGCGTTGTTTGAACCGCTGGCGCGGATCGAAGGTCTGCGGCTGTTGAAGTTCGAGGCCGGTCTTGAGCTGCGGGCAGGGCGTGATAAGGGAGGCGCTGTGGAGGAGATTCTGAAGGCCTCTGATCCAGGTGTGCCCGTTACCTACCTGGGCGACGATCTGACAGACGAAGCAGCGTTTGTGGCAGTGAATGGGGCGAAAGGGCCGCATTTGAGTGTGTTGATGCGGCGGGAGAAGCGCAAGACCGCAGCGGATGTCTGGCTGAAGCCACCGGCAGATCTTAGGATGTTTTTGAAGCGGTGGAAGAATGCTACGAGTTGATTTCTACTCGCGGCCGCGCTTCCGAATCTCGATGTTGAGCCGCTTGATCTTCTGATTCAGCGTAGAGAGCGGAATGCGGAACTGCTCTGCAGCTTCGGTCTGGTTTCCGTTACAGCGCTCCAGTTTTTCTACGATGATGCGGCGCTCGATGTCTTCGAGGATGTCGAAGAGGGAGGCGTTGGGATTGTGCTCGAGGAGCGCGTCCTGGAAGCTGCGGCCGGTGATGTGTCCCGGCAGCAGATCGGAGCCGATGACCGGGCCGGAGGAAAGCACGACACCGCGTTCGATGGAGTTCTCGAGTTCGCGCACGTTGCCCGGCCAATCGTAGTCAACCAGGGCACGCATCGCGTCGGAGGAGAGCCGCCGCGGCGAGAGGCCGTTCTCATTCGCATAAAAATCGAGGAAGTGCTGGGCGAGGAGCGGAATGTCTTCGCGCCGCGCCCGCAGCGGCGGCAGATCAACGGTGATGACGTTCAGGCGATAGAAGAGATCTTCGCGGAAGCGTCCATCGCGAACGGCCTGGCGCAAATCGATGTTGGTGGCAGCGAGAATCCGGACGTCGACCTGGATCTCCTGAATCCCGCCGAGGTGCATGAAGCGCTTGTCCTGCAGCACACGCAGAATTTTGGCCTGCGTGTCCATGCCCATGGTGGCGATTTCGTCGAGAAAGAGGGTGCCGCCGTTGGCAACTTCAAAGAGGCCTTTCTTTGACGCGACGGCGGAAGTGAACGCGCCCTTGACGTGGCCGAAGAGCGTGGACTCAAGTAATTCCGAGGGCATGGCGCCGGTGTTGATCGGCACAAACGGCTTGTCTTTGCGCGGCGAGTGGGCGTGGATCGCCTTGGCGATGACTTCTTTGCCTGTGCCGCTTTCGCCCTGAATGAGAACAGTGGACCGGCTCGGCGCCACTTGCGCGATAAGGTCGAAGACGCGCAGCATCAAATCGCTTTTGCCGACAATGTTGGAGAAGCTGTAGCGCTGTTTCAGGGTGCGCTTGAGCTGCAGGTTCTCTTCTTCCGCACGGTGCCGCGCGACAGCCGAGCGAATGTCGGCCATCAGTTTCTCATTGTCCCAGGGCTTCTGGACGAAGTTCTCAGCGCCCGCACGAACGGCCTCGACAACGTTGTCGACTGTGCCGTAGGCGGTGATCATGATGACCGGAGTTTCGGGCTGGCGCTCTTTGATCTGCGGCAGCAGTTCCAGGCCGCTCTGGCCGGGCAGCGCGAGGTCGAGTAGAACGAGATCGAAATTCTCAACTTCGAGAATGCGCAACCCCTGCTCTCCGTCCATTGCGGTTCGAACACCGAACCCTTCGAGCGTGAGCAGCACCTCGAGCGATTCGCGGATACCCGCTTCGTCGTCGATCACGAGAATGCTGGCACTGCTGGAGAGTGCGGAGAGCGCTGGAGCGGATGCAGAAAGGTTCAACGGTTGTTCGACCTCAGACATGTACGGTCTTCCTTAAGAGGGGGAACTCAAGATGAAATGTTGTCCCGGCGCCGACCGCGCTCTCGACGTGAATCTTGCCGGCATGTTCCTGAATGATGCCGTAGGAGACAGAGAGGCCAAGACCGGTTCCGCGGCGCTCGCCGGGCCGGGGCGTGGTCTTGGTGGTAAAGAAGGGGTCGTAAATGCGCTTGAGGTTTTCCGGGGCAATACCTCCCCCGGAGTCGGCGACGAGGGCTTCCACATGACCATTTGCCAGGGTTGCGACACGCAGGCGTCCGCCCCCCGGCATTGCTTCCTTGGCGTTGAGCAGGAGATTCAGGAAGACCTGCTGCAGCTTGCCTGGGTTGCCGTGAATGGTTGGCAGATCGTCGGCCAATTCGAGATCGAGCTCAATCTGCGCAGTCTTGAATTGGTGTTCGAGCAGTGAGGCAGTGTCGCGAATGACCTGGTTCAGGTTGGTCTCGCGGAACTCCGTCGTTGAGGTGCGGGAGAAGTTGAGAAGGCCGTTCGCGATTTCTGAGGCGCGGAAGCTTTGCTGGGTAATCTTCTCGAGCACCGGGCCAAAGCGCGTATCGCCGCGCATCTGCTTCGAGAGCAGCTGCGAATAAGAGGAGATGACGGCCAGGGGTGTATTGATCTCGTGTGCCACACCTGCAGCAAGAAGGCCGATGGAGCTGAGCTTGTCAGCCTGTGAAAGCTGGGTTTCGAGCGAGACGCGTTCGGTGATGTCATCGACCAGAACGATGCGGCCGACCGCCACGAAGTCGCGCGACATGAGGGGCGCAATGGCGATGTTCGTAACGCGCTGCTCTCCGGCGCGCGTGGTGAGCGGGAATTTGTACAGATGATGCACGCCGGATTCGTTGCGGGCGGAGTCCAACGCCTCAACGAATTGCTCGGGGAAGACGGCGCGCATGGGTTGGCCTAGGGCTTCGGCACGGCTCAGCGCGTACATGGCTTCCATCTGAGCGTTCCAGCTCTCGATGCGGTCTTCGAGGTCGATGGCAAGAATGCCGACGTTGATCGATTCGACGATGTTCTCGTTGAATTCCTTCAGGCGCTCAAACTCGCTTATTTTTTCTTCGAGCTGCGTGTAAAGGCTGGCGTTCTGCAGAGCAATTCCGATGTAGCTGGCCAGGGATTCGAGCAACTCAACATCTTCGCTGGAAAGGAAGTCGCCGCCGATGGTGCGGCCGAGACCGATGACAGCGATGGTGCGCGCGGCGGCTCCGTCCTGCACGCGACACGGCAGGTAGTAGTTGAGATCGAGAAGAGCGGCAGTCTCGCGCTGGCTTTCCCTCAGGTGGAGGGCTTGCTGGGTGTTTTCTAGAAAGATATGCGAGTGGTCCGAGGCTTTGTCGAAATCGAGAAAGCTGAGGTCGAGCGGTGCGCGAGAGGCGAGCTTCGGCGCGACGCGCAACTCGGCGGGCAGACCGTGCGAGGCAGCTAGAGTGAGAGCTCCCGGGGCATCTGCAAGAAAGACAGCGACGCGTGCGACCTGCAGCGTGTTTGGCAGCCGTTCGACGATGGACCCGAGGAGAGCATGCAGGTCGGTTTCGGAGTTCAGGCCGCGACCGAACTCGACCAGGGCTTTGCGGTAGTCGTAGCGCTGGCGATCAAAGGCGCGATCGACCCAGCCTTGAATCCTGCGCTTAAGCGGGTCGAAGATCGCGGCGGTGATGAGGATCGCGATGACGAGCGCCCACTCGCGAATGGCCTCGGGGAAGCGCTGGTGGACGGCTTCCGCGATGATCGCGATGACGCCGAAGTAGACACCGAGGATGAGCGCTGTCGCGAGAGTATAGGCGACGCCGCGCTTGAAGATGAGATCGGTGTCCATGAGGCGATAGCGCACAATCGCCCATGCAAAAGTGAGTGGCAGAAACACCAGCGATAGACCGGCCAGCTTGGTCAGTAGGCCGGGCATACGGAAATCGAGAAGGAACGGAATCGCGTAGAGGACCGTGAACGGTACAACAGCGAGAAAGGCGCCCCGCCAGAGCCACTTGAGCTGTTGGCGTTGGATAGGGGTATTTGCCTGCAGGTAGCTATTGAGGAAGAGGACGGAGGCCAGCACGTAGAAAGCTGCATCGTAGCCGGTGCCGGCCTGGTCGAGCCGGTGCTTCAGTAGTTCGGTGGCCTGCCAGCGGTTGAATGCCATGAGCCAAAGGCCAAACAGAACAACCCCAGGAGCGTAAACGAGGGGCAGCAGCAGACGGCGGCCGACTTTCTTAAGCCGCTCCTCGGGGAAGCTGAGGGCGAAGTGCAGAAACAGCGCTGGCTGCAGGGACTCCGCGATCACGTTGGACCAGAAGACGGTCTTGTCAATCCAATCCCAGTGGCCTGCGCTGTTGAGCGCACCGGTGTACTTGAGTGCATTCAGAGCGAACGAGACCAGGCAGAAAAGATAGAAGTGGGTGGCACGAGGGGCTGTCCAGCGGCGGAAAAGCACATAAATCCCGATCGCCAGGTAGATCAGACCAATTGGACGCTGTGCCTGCTGTACGCTTCGATCGGCAGGCTCCGGGATGACGACCACAGGCGAGTCCAGCTCAATGCCTGCCCGCGTGATCGAATAGCGCGCCTTATCCCAGACACCTGTGCGGTAGAGTTCGCGCTCAAGGTCGGAGATGTGATGGACTGGAGCGTCATTGACGGCGGTAAGCAGATCGCCGTTCTTGATTCCGTAGCGCTGCCCCGGACTGTCGGGTAGCACCTTTTCGGCAAGCAGCCCGGCGCCAGAAGGCGCTTCAATCCACCAGATGCCGTCGTCGGGTTGCTGGAATTGCCTCTCCTGCCGGAGGTTCAATACTGCAAGCAACACCAATCCTACTGTGGCTAGTGCCAGCAGTGTGGCTTGCAGACGGTTGAAGAGATTCGCCTCCATGAAAGGGGCACCTGATCTGAATCAATGCACGTCGATTGCCATGAGGAGACCCTTTTTCGATCCCATCGAAGGCATGGTTAATCGGTTGAAGACACGCGGGATATCGACGATTTTAAGCATAAAAGGTCATCCCGGCGGATCGTGCCGGAATGTGGAAAATACGGGAAAGAATAGAGTTGCTATGGAATTAAGGATTAGCCTACTAGAAACAATAAGCTTGTCGGACTTCAACTCGAAGAGCATTTAGCTCCACTTTTGGTGCATTCTGCCGGGAGCTAGGACTCCCGTTTTCGCTGGCCGTACGTGGCCTTGGGACCATGCTTGCGCAAGTAGTGATGCTCACTCACATGGCGTGGAATCTCGGCCAGGGAATCGGTGAGAAGGACGCTGCGGAAGGCGAGACGGGCGATGTACTCAAGCACGTCCGCGTGTTCTACGGCTTCGGCGGCTGTCTTGCCCCAGGCGAACGGAGCGTGTCCGGCGACGAGGACGCCGGGAACGGCGATGGGGTCTAGATTGTCGGAGCGGAATCTCCGAACGATTACGGCGCCAGTGCTTTTCACGTAACCGGTTGAAACCTCTTCCGCCGTGAGGGGCTCGGTTACCGGAACGGGGCCGTGGAAGTAGTCCGCATGGGTGGTTCCGAAGCAGGGAATTGGGCGACATGCCTGGGCCCAGGATGTCGCGAATTCGGAATGCGTATGGACGATGCCGCCGATCTGGGGAAATTCTCGATATAGAAGGGTATGCGTATCGAGGTCGCTCGAAGGACGCAGCGAACCCTCGACAATCTTACCGTCCAGATCGGTCACAACCAGATCTGCGGGCTTAAGAGTGGCATAGTCCACGCCGCTGGGTTTGATGACAACCAAGGGGGTGGCGCCGCTACGATCGATGCCGCTGGCGTTTCCGAAAGTATGCGGAGCAAGGCCGCGGCGGGCAATCTCAAGATTGGCGGTGAGAACCTGTTGGCGAAGCGATTCAAGGAGCATCGTGCGAATCCTGTGGCCTGAGTGGCCAGAAAGCGTTTACCTGTCAAGTTTAGCAGTCTTGCCTATTCTGGAGCACGTCAATGCAACAGCCGGGGCTGCGCCGGGTTTATACGAGGGAAGGCGGTGACCGATGTGTCCGACGCGAATTGAGAAATCCCTCGACGCCGTAAACCTGGCTGCGCAGGAGGCGTCTACCGGAGTGATGGCGGCATGCACCACTCTCGACCCGATGACCATTGCACGAGCGGATGAACGCGCCGCGCACGAATTCTCGCTCGTCGTTGCGAATCACCGGCCGCAGATCTTTCGGTTTCTTCTCGCTTCGACCCGCGATGTGGATCTGGCTGAAACGCTGACCCAGGAATGCTTCCTGAAGGCGCACCGCAACTGGTCCGGCTTTCGGGGCGAATCGACTGCGATGACATGGCTGATGCGGATTGCAATCAATCTGCAAAAGGATCACTGGCGGAATCGCCGCATGCAATTCTGGCGGCAAACGCGCACGAACGCAGTCGATCTGGATGAGGCCTGCGAGTGGTTGCCGAGCGGCGAGAGTTCGCAGGAACAGCGGTTATTAGCGCGCGAACGGATCACGCAGGTATGGCGTGCGGTGGAAGGCCTGAGCGAGCGGCAGCGCACGGTATTTCTGCTGCGCTACGTCGAAGAGCTGGAGCTGTCGGAGATTGCCCAGAGTACGGGTCTCAGTGAGGGCACGGTGAAGGCACACTTATCGCGGGCCGTGACGCGGGTGCGAGCGGAGTTGGGAGGAAAGCGATGATCGGGAGCGAACAGGGCGTGAGCCGAGCCGAAGAGCGGGCCGACCTTGATGGACTCGATCCCGCGCTGAAGCAGGCGCTGGGAGACTTTAAGGCGAGCGTGCGCGCATGGAGCGATGCGGCCTACAGTGGGCCCCGCGCGGTTGGCGCGAACAGGACCAGCAAGCAGTGGAAGTTCGCGGCGAGCTGGGGCCTTGCCGCAGTGCTGCTGACGAGCGGCATCTCTGGAGGCGTCTACCTGCGCCACGAGAGCGTATTGCAGGCGCAACTCGCAGAGCAGCGGGCGGCCGAACAGCAGAAGCAGGCGGCGCTACAGGCCAGGCGGGCGCAGCAGGAAGAGGAAATCCTGGCTAGCGTCGATAATGCGGTCTCACGCGAAGTTCCAAAGGCCATGGAGCCGTTGGCCCAGTTATCAGAAGAGGAAGAATCGCAGTAGATGTGCGACGGAAGGGAACGGGGACAGAGAATGAAAGCCTTAATTGCAAGACGAGTTGGTATAGCGATAGCGGGGCTAGGCATGGCGCTGGCCGCGAATGCTCAGGGACCAGGGCAGATGGGTGGCCCAGGAATGGGCGGCCCAGGCATGGTGGGCCATCGACCTCCGTTTGAACGGGCCTTTGGCGGCCATGGCATTGAAGGGCGCTGGTGGAACAATCCCAAGATTGTGGAACAGCTGAAGCTGACGGACGATCAACGCAAGGCCTTCGATCAGATTCTGCTCGATCATCGCGAGAAGTTGATTGATCTGCGAGCCAACGTGGAGAAAGCGGAGCTCTCCATGGAGCCGCTGGTGCAGAGCGATCAGCCCAATGAGGGCGCCATTCTGGCGCAGATCGATAAGGTGGCTCAGGCGCGCGCCGAGCTGGAGAAAGCGAATGCGCGCTACTTGCTGGCCCTGCGAAGCAAACTGACGCCGGAGCAGTGGAAGCAGGTGCAGGAGTTCCGATCGAACCGCGGTCGCGAAGGCTGGGGCCATCGGCCGGATGGCCCCGGAGACGATCGCGGTCCGCGTGAGCATGGACCGAGGGATGGCAACGGGCAAGCGCCTCTTCCTCCAGGACCTCAGGGCATGCTGGACGACGATAGCGCGCCCGGCGCTCCACAGGGGGCGGGCACGGGGATGCAGCAGTAGCAGAATTCAAAAAAGGGTGTTTGGCAGAGAGCAACTACGGTTGTTGTTGAAACCGATGGCGGCGAGGGGCGATCCTCTCGCCGCCGTTTTTTGTGCGAAGCGTCGGGCCCCGTGGGAGATTCTCTCAAGCGGGAGCAAAACTGTCGCGGAAAGGAACAGCTTCATGCGCCGTTTCGTGGCATTCACTGATGCAAAGCAATACATCTGTGAGCCAAATCGAGACATGTGTGAATTGAACCGATCCGAAAGGAGTGTTCGAAGCTTTTCAGAAAATGACTAAAGTCCCGCCAGTGTCCTCCGATGAAGCAGGTAGATGCATTGAGTCCCACCGGAAAACGGTGGACCTGGAGCATGCTGAAAGGCGCCAGGGATTGAGCGCTCAGACTGGCATCGGAAACGGAGCACGTCCCATGGCCCTCGGTGTCCTAAATAGCAGCTCTCGTCGGGATCGCGGATCAATTCCGGCGCCGACGATGCGGCGGGACTTTCGCTGGTGAACGGCCTGGCCGCGAATGCGGCTGCGCTCACCCAGTCGACCACCAACGTTGCAGAAGGCGTAGGCCTTCTGCAGGTGGCCGATGGGGCACTTATGCAAGTGACGAACCTGCTGAACCGGGCCGTGACGCTGGCGACTGAAGCCTCGAACGGCACCCTCAACTCGACGCAGGAAAGCGCGGCGAATCAAGAGTACCAATCGATCCTTGCTGAAATCAGCAATATCGGATCGACCACGACCTATAACCAGGAACAGGTTTTCTCCGGGAATTCGATCGCAATCTACACCGGCGACTCTTCGACAACCGGCTCATCGATCGACCAGCTGAACATTCGCACTTTATCGCAGTCCAGTATCGGCGATACGAACGGAAGAATGTCCTATACCAGCGGTCAAGCCAACGTGTTTCTAAATCTCTCCACCGCGAGTATGAATGCGCAGATGACCGATACTCTGAACGCCGGCGGGGCAACAACGATCGATGTGAGTTACCTGGTCAAGGGCGGAACTTCCGGGTCAGGGATGGCGACAACCCAAATCTCTGTCGGGACCGGCACCACCTATGCCAATACGGTGAGCGGTTTGATCAACGCAATCGACAATGCGGGCCTGGGATTGACGGCCACGTTCAGCACGCAGGCGGACGCCGGTGTGATCGGCGGCGGATTGCAGACGGGAATCAAGATTGCAGGTGGCCTGGTTTCAGCCGGTGCGGCTCCAAGCGCTACGAGCACAAACGGGATACTCAATATCGATGGCATTCCTGCCAATGAGCTTCTGACGCAGGGGCAGATCATCACGGTGAACCAAGGCGGAACTCCAGTGGCGCAGGTGACGATCAACCCGGCTATCAATACGTTGGCCGAGCTGGCGGCTTCAATCAACACCCAGGTCGGGGCGGGGACGGCAAGCGTCATCACGAATGGAGACGGATCGCTGAGCCTTGCGCTGAATGACGCGTCGCCCACCCTCGGTGCCTTATCCGTGACCGTGCAGAGTGGAAGCGGTGCAGCGGTGCCAGTCTTTGGGGCCGCTACCTCCGCGACCGATGCGCCCGCTATGTCGACGGCAAGCGGAGTTGTGGCAGGTCGGGCAGTGGTCATTGCCGTTCCAGGATCCGTGACATTTGGTACGAGCGGATCGAACCACGGCACGGATGTGCTCTCTGCGGGCGGCAGCGTTACGCTGACGAATAGCTCCTCCGGTGCAGCATTGACTTTCATTGTCGGCGCGGGTACCGATACTGCGACCACCTTCTATACCAACGGAAATGGCAACACGGTCGACGGTTTGATTACGACGATCAATGCGCAGTCGGCGGCGCTGGGAGCAACAGCGGTATTGGCTGCCGGCAACGCGGGCGTTACAGTGACCGCGAGCGCGGCAACGACGGGCGAGAACATCACGGCGAGCTTCGGTTCGTTCACCCAGGCAAACAACACGCTGGGGCTCTACAACCCCATTCTGGGCGGAGCGGGCGTTTATGCGACCGCCGTGCTGCAACTGAACGCCGGTGCGCCAGACATCTCCACGATCGACGACGCCAATGACGGTCTGACGGGCAGCGTTGTGTTGACGAGCAATGGCGTTACGCACACTTTCGTGATGGGCGCCGGGACGGATACTGCCACAACGTTTTACACGGGGGGTGCCGATGTCGCCAGCCTTGTAAACAAGATCAATGGAGACGCAGCGTTGGACATGTCGGCGACCGACCCAGGCGGCGGGACCGGCGGCATTTACCTGCAGGCCAAAACCGCCGGTGTGTCGGGCAATATCTCGATGAATAGCGCCGCAAGCACGCTAGCGGACGTGGGCAGTGTGGCCGGGGGCAACTACCAGGGCGAAACTACCGCGAGCACGGCGAATGGACTGACCGCGGTGACCGGCGTAAAAGCTGCCGTGACCCTTGGATTGGCCAGCGGCACCGTGAATACCAGCGACGTCCTGGCCACAGGAAGCAGTATTTCGCTGACCAATGGCGGCCTGACTTATACCTTCACGATCGGCTCGGGTACATCCACAGCCACGACAACTTATTTGAATTCGGGGACGACACTGGCACAGCTGGCGGTAGCTATTTCTGGGACGGCCGGGCTGGGCATCACGGCGGGAGCGAGCACAACAGGTTTGACGATGACGCAAACCTTGCCGCAGGGGAATTCCATCGTAGTGAATACGAATAGCCTGGCGGATGCCACGCTGGGGTCGAACTCCACCATTCAACTCGGCAGCTTTGCGAGCTTGACCGACGCGATTTCGGGCACGATGAACTTCTCCGTGGGCGGAGTGACGAAGACACTAACAGTGAATGCCAATTCGACAGTGCAGGACTTGATCAATCAAATGAACGGGACTGCCAACCTGGGTGTTCGTGCAACATGGGTGCCGACAAGCAATGGATTTGGCGACGTTCTGCTGACCGCAACCGCAGAAGGAACCACCGGGCAGATCTCGTCCGCGACGGCAGCGGTAATTGACACAACGAAGACCGCAAATCTGAGCTACACATCGTCGCGCGGATATAACACCGGGCTGACCGGCGACGCAACCCACGTTGTTTACAACTCCACTGCAGGGCAGAACGCGACGACGGGAGCGGCGACGTTTGTTTCAAACCAGAACTCGGGTAGCGGAACCGCGACGATGAGTTACTCGGACGAGGCTGGCGCTTCGTTGGCCGGCACCAATCTGCTGACACAGAGCGCAGCGGAAGCAGCGCTGAACGAACTGAATCGGGCAATCAGCGATGTGGCCTCGCAGGACGGCTATATAGGGGCGCAGATCAACACGCTGAACGCCATCAGCCAGGTGATGAGCACGCAGCAGGAAAATGTGGTGTCAGCGCAGAACGCAATTCAAGCGACGGATTATGCAGCGGCAACTTCAAGCATGTCGAAATTTGAGATTCTGAGCCAAACGGGCATAGCGGCTCTCGCGCAGGCAAACAGCGTGCAGCAGGAAGTGACGAAGCTGCTGCAGTAACGCGCCGTGAGCACATAAACGTGCGCGAGCATCAGAGTTCAGCAAGATTGCACGACTTCAGACAACCCAGGGACAGGGCGGCGGCAGAGAGACATTCTCTGCCGCCCATTTTCTTTTACTGCCTGATCTTCCCGCTTCATCTACTTCGGAAGCGGCGCTGTTCCGGTGACTGTGAACTCTATCTCGGACTTCGCCTGAGTTTCCTGTGGCTGTGCACCGCCAATGCTGAGCGTGTACTTGCCCGGCAGGATTGCGCGGTTGCCTTGGTCGTCGACGCTCGAGAGGGCCCGCGGGTCAATCTCCAGGGAGATTTCTTTGCTCGAGCCGGCGGCGATATTCACGCGTTTGAATCCAACCAGAGAATGAATGGGGCCACCTGCCTGCGGCGTCTTGAGATATGCCTGCACCACTTCGTCGCCGCCCACGGTGCTTGCATTCGAAACCGTGACGGTTGCCGTCAACGGATCACCGGCTTTGATTGTGTTTGCCGACAGATTTACCGCGCCGTACTTGAAGGTGGAGTAACTGAGTCCGTATCCGAATCCCCATAGAGGCTTGCCAGAAAAATAGCGGTACGTACGGCCCTTGAGGGTGTAGTCGGTGAAGGCAGGCAAACCGTCGAGGTTTGCGTAGAAGGTGACGGGGAGGCGGCCGGCGGGATTGTTGATGCCGGCGAGCGTCTGGCGGATTGCTGTTCCGCCTTCGACGCCGGGATACCACGCTTCGAGAACTGCAGCAGCATGCTCATTGGCCCAGTTGAGAGCGACCGCGCTGCCGCTCTGCAAGACAACCACAAGCGGCTTGCCAGTCGCAGAGAGCGCTTCAAGAAGCTTCTGTTGCGGAGCAGGCAGATCGATGCTGGTGCGATCGCCGCCATTGAAGCCATCTATTTTGATCTTCATCTCTTCGCCTTCAAGCTGGGGCGAGAGACCCACAAAGGCAATAACGGCATCGGAGTTCTTAGCCTGCGCAACGGCCTCATCGATCTGTGCCTGCGCGGGCGCTTCCCATTTCAGCGTGACGCCGCCGCCTGCACGATCGTCGGAGTGCGAGTACTCAAGCACAAAATCATGGGGTTTTGAATCAGTGAAGTCGACGGCGATGGAAGGGACCTTCGGGAAGCTCATCACAGGAGGCGCCGTGGGTGAGGCGCCCGGCGCGGCCTTGAAGTTGCCCATCGCGGAAATGTCGTTCCCTGCGCGAAGATTTCCTTCGCCCAGTACTTTTCCGTCGAGCATAAGGCGATAGGACTCCTTCGGAGAATAGGGGAAGCTGTCGCCGGTTTCGAGCGAGAAAACATAGTGGCCGGGCGCCGGTGCGCTCAGTGACCCGGACCAGCGGACGGAGTAGTTTGTGGATTCGATCTCCGGCACGGGTGTCGCATTTTCCCAGTCGGACTGAACCAGCGGCGATGTGGTCGAAGCGACCGGACGACCGGTCCAATCGGGGGTGGCAAAGAACTCCGTTTTGAGGCCGTGGCCCAGGCCAAATGCGGTGCGCGGCACAGGTACACCGACACCATCGGCCAGCGTGGAGCCCTGGGCGTAGAGAATCGACGAAGACTGAAAACCGGAGAGCATGCCGTCGAGCGGCGTAACTGGCTTGACCGGCGTACCGACGTAGTTGCCGAGAATAGAGGGCAGCAGATCCGCAGTGGGCCCAATAACCGCGATGCGCCGCTGCGTGCCTTTCAGCGGCAGGATGCCATCGTTTTTGAGCAGGACTATGCTCTCCGCCGCAGCCTTCAATGCGGTGGCACGGTGCGGAGCCGAGCCGGCTTCGGCGATGGGAAGCCGATCAAGCGGATTGGAGCCTTGAGGATCGAAGAGACCCAACTGCATCCGCGCCGTGTAAAGCCGTTCGGCAGCCTGGGTAACGAGAGCTTCAGAGACGAGGCCTTGCTTGACTGCTTCTCCGAGCGAATTGAACCCGGGCGCCCATATGCTGCACGAGAGATCGGTGCCGGCCTGGAGCGACAGGGCCGCCGCGTGCACAATATCGGTGGTTGTTTTGTGGCCCTCATAGACGTCTACGATCGCGCCGCAGTCCGAGACCACAAATCCCTTGAAGCCCCATGCGTTGCGCAGATGCTCCTGGAGCAGCATCTTGTTGGTGCAGGCAGGGAAATCGTCAATCGAGTTATAGGCGCACATCACCGATTGCACGTGGCCTTCAGTTACAGTGGCGCGGAACGCAGGGAGATAGGTTTCTTCAAGATCGCGCGCACTGGGATCGACGTTAAAGCCGTGGCGCAGGGTTTCAGGGCCGGAGTGTACGGCGAAATGCTTGCTTGTGGTCACGGCGCGGAGATGGTTGAGGTCAGGTCCCTGCACGCCCTCGATAAAGGCCACGCCCAGTTTGCCGGTAAGGAAAGGATCTTCGCCGTAGGTTTCCTGGCCGCGTCCCCAACGGGGATCACGGAAGATGTTAATGTTCGGCGACCAGAAAGTCAGTCCATAGAAAATGCGGTGATTGCCTTCGCGCTGGGCCTGGTTGTATTTTGCGCGGGCCTCCTGCGAGATGACGTTGCCCATGCTGCGCACGAGGGCGGGATCCCAGGTGGCGCCCATGCCGATGGCTTGCGGAAACACCGTTGCGTATCCGGCGCGAGCTACGCCATGCAGGGCTTCATTCCATGTCTGATAGTCGGGCACACCGAGACGCGGAATGGCAGTGGCCCAGTCTTCGAGCTGGTTCACTTTTTCATCAAGGGTCATGCGACCGACTAGGTCGTGGGCTCGTTTCTGCGCGGAAAGGTGCGGATCGAGATAAGCGGGCTGTTGGGCGACGGTACTCAGCGCGACCGAGGCAAGTAAAGCTGCCAATAAGCCAAGGCGGAAAAAGGGCATGGGTCGGTTCTCCTGGAGCTTTACCCTCGATTGCGATTATCCTTGTGTGCAGGGCACACTCGCCCTGCCAAGGGGAAATGACACACAAAAAGGGCAATCCCGCAAAAGACTCTACAGGGCCAAGGCCGCCGGTGGCTAGCTTTATCGGTTTACTTTGAAAGACCCTCGACTCAGCAAAAAAGTGTCCAGAACCAAGTCAGTCTTTTGCCTTGATGGCATAGGTGAAGCCCATGGTGAACTCGAACGAATTTCGCTTCGTGGGTGGCAGAGACAGGGGCGGATTGTTGAGGTAAGAGTCCAGGGTTCCAATCGAGAAGCTGAGGCGCTTGAACATGGGGAAGGCAAGCGTGTTGGTCTCGTTGGCCGAATACGCCCGCGTGTTGTTGTAGGCGGGAATGAATGCGATTCCCTGCGTGTAGGTGACCAGCTTCGCTTTCAGCAGATAGTTTGCCGCGAAGGTTGATCCGATCAGGTTCTGGTTGGTTCCGGTTGAACTGCTGATGAAGGATTGCTTCTCGTACTGAACAGTCGCCTTGAGGTCGGCTTCCTGCCTCGGGGTTTTCAGCACCGTCCAACCAAGACCTCCGCCGTAGATCTGCTGCAAATCGAGGTCCTGCGAAAAGTTGTGGTCGAAGGCGGTTTGGACCAGCGCAAAAAGTCGGGGCGAGAAGTATTCATCGCGCTCTGCGTCGGCGTGATAAATAGCCGACTTGGTTGTGATTCCCGGGACAACCGTTGGCGTGGTCGCCGGGGGCACCGCGGGAATGGTATAGGCCGGCTGGGTGATTTTACCGAAAGAGCCGGTGAAGTCGATCGACGTCCGATTGCGCGGGTTGAGCCAGCTTGCATTGGGGATCGCGCGGACAAGTCCGACGCCGCCAGAAATGGTGTATTGATTCTGCGTTGCCGTGACAAGAGTCGCCCCTGCGGTGGCGGCGCCATCCCACCCGGAGAAGATGCCCGGTTCGTGGTAGAGCTGCTTTCTCGAGCGTGGCTGCATCGAGAATGTTGACGGCGTTCTTGACCGGAATGGGCGGCGGGGCGGCACCTGTTTCCGGTTGTATGGTCACAGCCTGGTCTGCTCACATCCAGGGTTCCCTCGGGGATGCTGCCGGCGCTCTTGCGTCCACGCAGCTTGAGACTCTTCTCGAGCACGGCGTACTTATCGGTGGTGTGCAGCTCTTTCACATTCTCCCAGCTGACGGAGATGTCGCCGAGCGGATCGCTGTGAAACGTGACCTTGCCTTGAATCAGATTCACGAACTTGCCGTGCAAGGTATCACCGTTGCTCAACACCAGCACATCAGGGTCGTGTTTCTCCGCAGGCTTGGCTTGAGCCGATGCGGCCATTGCAACGCCGAGTACGACGGCCGGCAGCCCTAGACGTTTCACGAAGAGATATACGCGAGAATTCGGATGAAGAAAGGCCAGATTCATGGGGGGGGATGTCCTCTGAAAATTCAGTTGGGCCGGGAAGAAGCCAGCGCGGTCTTTCTCGCGAGCCCTCCCCTGCGATAGTAACAACTGTCACCCGGGTTCGCACGTGATGGCTGAATGGTTTGCAGGCAAAGACCCCGGTCTGTAGGATGATGTGGAATTTCCCGAGGCTTTGTACGATGCGACCTAATCTGAATTTGATGAAGGCAACGCTCACCGGTGCGCTGGGCGGGCTCTTGTTCGGCTTTGACACGGTCGTCATCTCGGGCATTATCGACGCGGTGGTGCGGCTGTATGGCCTCAGCGACTACGGCAAGGGATGGACGGTTGCGATCGCGCTGATCGGGACGGTGGTGGGCTCCTTCGGCGCGGGGGTGGTGGGGAACAAGCTGGGTGGGCGCGAAACGCTGCGTCTCACCGCTGTTCTCTACGTACTGTCGGCTGTGGGCAGCGCGCTGGCGTGGAGCTGGCCTTCGCTCATGGTCTTCCGGTTTATCGGCGGGTTGGGAATCGGGGCTTCGTCGGTACTCGGGCCGGTGTATATCGCCGAACTTGCTCCGGCAAAATGGCGCGGCAGGCTTGTGGGCGCGTTTCAGTTCAACGTGGTCTTCGGCATCCTGGTGGCGTACACGTCGAACTATTTGATTCGCCTGCTGCACCTGGGAGCAACTGAATGGCGCTGGCAGGTGGGCGTTGCGGCGGTTCCCGCGGTTGGGTTTCTGATTCTGCTGTTTGGGATTCCACGCAGCCCGCGCTGGTCGGCGTCGCGAGACCGGATTGACGAAGCTCTTGCCGTGCTGAAGATGATGGGCGAGCAGAATCCCGAAGGCGAGCTGGCGGATATTCGAGCCGCTCTAGCCGAGGAACACGCCACGGCGCACGAGCCGGTGTTCCGCTGGAAATATCGCTATCCGCTCTTTCTTGCGATCACGATCGGGGCGTTCAATCAGCTCGCAGGCATCAATGCGATCCTCTATTACTTGAACGACATTTTCGCGGCCGCGGGATTCAGCCAGCTTTCGGGCGACCAGCAGGCAATCGCTATTGGCCTCACGAATTTGATCTTCACCATCGTGGGCATGAGCGTAATTGACAAGCTGGGGCGCAAGACGCTGCTGCTGATTGGCGCAGCGGGAACAGCCGCATGCTTGAGTGGAGTGGCGTGGGTATTCTCGACAAACTCACATCAGGGCGCACTGGTGTGGCTGTTAATCGTCTATATCGGATTCTTTGCGTTGTCCCAGGGTGCGGTCATCTGGGTGTATATCGGCGAGGTGTTTCCGAACCACGTGCGTTCGAAGGGGCAGGGCGTGGGCAATGCCAGCCACTGGACGATGAACACGATCATCGCGCTCACGTTTCCCGTGATTGCGGGGACCAGCGGCCGCGGTGCACCCTTCATCTTCTTCGCGGTGATGACGGCGGTGCAATTCCTTGTAGTGCTGTTTACCTATCCTGAGACTAAAGGGCAGACGCTGGAGCAGTTGCAGCGCAAGCTGGTCAGGGCGGATTAGCTTCCAACACGCAATGGCTGCGGCGAGCAAACTTGCTAGACACGATGGAAACGCGCAAGACCCCGTCGATCGGCGTGCAGCCGGCGCACAAGCTTGGCACCGAGACGTGATGAGGATCACCCTCCAGGGACCGACCTTCAGGCGAAGATAGTCCTGTTGAAACGCTGGGCCCGCGTGCGGTTGTCTGCATTTGCAGCAGGTTGACCGGCGCAGGAGGACGCATCCATGACACAGCCGACGATTGCGACAGGCGAGCGCATGGAAGGATCTGTCAAGCAGGTCGCCTGGTCTCAGCAGGAGGCGGCTCGGACGGAGGTCACGGCGCATTGCCCCCAAGCCGATGCGCTGCGCGAGGAGATTATTGCGGTCGGACGCAAGCTGTGGAATCGCGGCTATGTGGACGGCAACGGCGGCAACATCAGCGTCCGCCTTGGCGAGGACCTGGTGCTGTGCACGCCGACCATGATCAGTAAAGGCGATCTGACACCGGCCGACATCTGCCTCTGCGATCTTGAGGGCAACCTGCTTGCCGGGCAAGGGCAGCGGACGAGCGAACTGCTGCTGCATTTGGAGATCTACAAGGCTAATGCGCAGGCGCGAGCAGTCGTGCATTGCCATCCGCCGCACGCCACGGCTTTTGCTATTACCGGGACAACGCCGCCCATTGGGCTCATTCCCGAATATGAAATGTTTATAGGGCCTTCGGCAGTGGCGCGCTATGAGACGCCGGGCACGCAGGCTTTCGCCGAGACCGTCCTGCCGTTTATCGAGGACCACAACACGATCCTGTTATCGAATCATGGGATCGTCTGTTGGGCCGACACGGTGACCCATGCCGAGTGGCTGGTCGAGATTCTCGAGAACTACTGCAAGACGTATTTGATTGCGCAGCAGATCGGCAAGCCGCTGACGTTCATTCCAGACGAGAAGCTCCAGGAGATTCTCGCGATGAAGCGGCGCACGGGTCTGCCGGACGCACGGATGAAACCCGGACGGGGATGAAACAGGGCCAGTGGGGCGGCAGTCAGGCTGCGGACAGTACCTTCGCGACACAACTGGGTGGCCCTGTAGGGCAAAAAACCACATCATGCTATACTTAGCTTGCGCTCAGTGATTTGGTCGTGAGCGGCGGTTTGCCCTTCTTTACTTAAGGCAATTCAGCCTGGCACAGATTTCCCCAAGCCCCTACAGCGTAACCACATTGGCTCCCTTGTCGAGAAAGCGTCTCGGCCTTGTTTGGGAGAGTGGTGCCGTCCGGCATGCGCCGTTCGGCGTATATGCAGCGTGGGTAAGCCCGGGTGAGCAAGCATTCTTCGATGAATGCTGGTTGGCCAGTCCCCCAGGACGTAGTTCGGTTCTCTCTTACGCATATTTCTAAAGCGGGTTCGTGCGCGATGGGTTCGCGTAGTCCGCGTCCGGTTCCGTCTGCAGGCCTCCTGGAAAACGAGGCTCCGGAACTCCACAGGATCGATACATTTTGAACACAACTTTCTCGCAATTTCCCCTTTCGCCCGCCTTACAGGCGCGGCTTGACGCCAACAGCTTTGTAACCCCCACGCCGGTCCAGGCGGGCGCGATTCCTCCCGCGCTCGAAGGCCGCGACGTGCTGGCTACGGCACAGACGGGTACAGGCAAAACCCTCAGCTTTCTCATCCCCATTGTTGAAATGCTGCAAAAGACCCCGGATCGAAATGCCGCACAGGCACTGATTCTTTTGCCCACGCGCGAACTGGCCATGCAGGTCGAGGTTGCCTTCAAGGCGATTCGCACGAGCCCGCTGCAGACCGCCGCACTGGTTGTTGGTGGCATGCAGGAGCGCCCGCAGTTGGACGCCATCCGGCGTGGTGCTCGCCTGATCGTTGCCACCCCCGGCCGGCTAGAAGACTTTTTGAAGCGCGGACTTGTCCGCATGGACCAGGTAAAGATTCTGGTTCTGGATGAAGTGGACCGCATGCTGGACATGGGGTTTCAGCCGGCGATCGCGCGCATTGGCGCGACCCTGCCCACTGCGAGGCAGACACTCTGCTACTCCGCAACACTTGAAGGCGCAATTCAGGACGTGGCGCGCAAGTACCTTACGAATCCGGCACGCGTTGAAATCGGCTCGGTTTTGAAGCCCGCCGACAATGTTGAGCTGCGCACCTTTGAAGTCGAGCAGAACAACAAGCAGGAGCTTCTGGAGCATTTGCTGGGCGCCGAAGAGGGCAGCTTCCTGGTGTTTGTCCGCACAAAACATGGAGCGGACCGGGTAGCGCGGCGTCTGACGCGGTCTGGCTGGGCAGCGACGCAGATTCACGGCGACCGCTCGCAGGCGCAACGCAATGCGGCCCTGCGCAGCTTCAAGGAAGGCCATCACCGCGTGCTTGTCGCCACTGATGTGGCCGCTCGCGGCATCGATGTAGCGAACGTGGCGCACGTAGTGAACTACGACGTGCCTAAGGTTGCCGAGGACTTTGTCCATCGCGTAGGCCGAACCGGCCGCGCCTCGGCAAGCGGAGTGGCCTCAACCTTTGCGGCCGCAGCCGAACGCGGCGAGCTGCGCAAGATCGAACGCACGTTGTCGATCAAGATGAAGCGTTTCAAGGTTCGTTCGATGAGCGAAAACGCAGCGTAATTAAAAGGAATACGGAGCCGGGCCGAAGAGAGTGCATCTCTTCGGCCCGCTTTGTTTTTCAATGCACATCATGGAGGGCGAGTCTGCCGGTATCGGCGTCCTGGCCCGAAGCTGCGGTTTTGCGGGTTGCCAAAAGATACCAGGCGAGCCAGGCCGGCGTTGTCCAGGTGTAGTACCAGGATGTGATGCCGAGGCCGGTGAAGATCTCGGCGAGTGCGATTGCATTGATCGAGCAAAATGGGCAGGAGCGATCGTGATTCTCTCGCGCGCGATATACACCGCAACAGTATCGCCGGCAGCAGCACCGCCTCGTCCGTGAGCCATGCATAGGGCGCGCACATCAAGCCGACGAGCAGTACGAGCTGCCCCTGATCGTTCCAATTCCAGCGGTGGCGACGGGTCCAGAAATAGAAGACCGCCCAGATCGTTGCGAGCGCCGCTGGAACGTACTGCAGCCAGACCGCATCGGGAGCAATCCAGAAGCGCAGTTCCGAGCTCAAGCGTAGGCAGTTGAATCCGCATCAATCGGGATGACCGCATCAGATCGATGTATTCGATCCACAGCCGGCGATCGAAGAGCAGCGTGAGTCCGCAGGATGCGATGAGCGAGATTAGGAACCCGGCGACGAGAACGTACCTCCTCTTGAAGATTGCCCAGAGCAGAAGGGCGGTCACGAAGGGCAGGAAGAGATGGGGCTTCAACGTACAAGGCAACAAGACGACCCCGGCCCAAAAGGGTCTCGTCTCGTACAACAAAAGAAAGAGGACAACCCCGAAGAGCATGAAAATGCCCAGTTGGCCGGCCTGCAGGCATGCCAGCACAGGAGCAAAAGCGTAGCCAAAGAGGTGATAGCGGGAATCGGGTTTGCCTGAAACGATCCAGAATATCCAGATCGAAAGCGCCAGGCAGACAAGCTGCACGAGCAGCCACGCAATCAGCCCCGTCTTCGCACCGACGAAGCCCAGCGGCGCGAAAAACTCCAGAGTGACCGGCGGTCCCACTGAAATCTTCGGATACGGCCCTTCAAGTCCGACCGCTTGCTCGATCTTAAGAATTGCCTCAAGACTGTAGGGGTTGGCGTGATGGACAAGCAGCTGTCCCGCGGCCCAATACTGGATGTAATCCCTCTCGGTCGCATTCTTGTCTGTAAGGCCGATGGAGTAGATCGCGCTAATGAGGATCGCTCCAGCCGCGACGATGCACGCGGCAGCCACTTTGCGTCGGAGGGTTTGCTTCGCTGGTTGCCGAGTTGCGGACGGGCGCTCTGTCATCGAGCGCCGAAGGCTTCGGTTGAGCATCGGTACCAGCATGCCGGACTGTTCTGCGGGGTGCGAGCGGGCTTGGAGGCAACACGTACCAGGCCAGCCAGACCGGTGTCGACCACACATAGAAGGGCGACATAACGCTGCACCTCTTGCTGCGCTCGATCAGTGCCGCCGCTGCTGCTACGGCGATAGGCCAAAGAGATCTGTACCCGTTTCCTTGGCGCGCAGCACGCCGGTAATAACAGCCGGAAGCAGCACGGATTCATCGAGAACCAGCCATAAGGCGCGCACATTGCCGAGACCAGCAGGACCAGCAGACCATGGTCCATCCATCGCCACTCCTCACGCCGGCTCCAGAAGTACCAGGTTGCCCACACGCACGCCAGGGTCGCCGGAACGAAGCTGCAACCAGACCGCCTGGCGATCGACAAGAAGCGCATCGACACGCTGAGGGTCGCAACGTACCGATTCAGCACCCCTCCCGGGCCATCATTTCCCGATACTGCGAGAGGATGGCCTGGTCGAAGGAGACAATGGTCAGGGCGAGGCCCGCGAGCACGGCTGTCAGAAACCCGGCGAGAACGGCATATGTTCTTCTCGAGACGATCCACAAAAGGAGAACGATCGCGAATGGCAGAAAGAAATGCGGTTTCAGGATGCACGGAAAAAGCGCAATCCCCGCCAGAAATGGGCGCGTCTCGATGGAGAAGGAAAGAAACAGAACCACAGCGAGCAGAAACAGGAGGCTGATCTGCCCGGCTTCAAGGCACACAATAACCGGGGCAAATAGAAATCCGAACAGGGGTAACAGCGTGTTCGGTCGTCCATCAATCGCCAAATCATCCATATCGATGTGGCGAGGCAGGCGAAGTGAAAAAGGGTCCAGAAGATGAGGCCGGTTTTTGCCCCAAGATAGCCGAGTGGCAGCGCCAGCACGAGCGCCGGAGGTGGGCTTACCAGAACCTCCGGCCGCTGAAGTCGGAAGCCAGCACCCCGTTCGATAGCCGAATGGTCGCCACTGGATTAGGGCTGGGCGAAGTGCACCAGCCCTGTTCCACCGCCCAGTACTCGATAAAGTCCTTGCCGCCCGGATTGGCTTTGGCCAAGCCGACAGTTACGACAGCCGCGAGGAATAGAAATCCGGCCGCGACGATGCCGCCACCCGCCGGGCACGCCATGGGCTTTGCTTCATCGGCGGATTCCACACGCCGACGTCTCAGCATGAGCGGAAATTCCGGGGCCTAAGCCGAGCGGGTTTCGAAGGGATCGTGCTCGTTTCCACCCATCCAACGCGATGGATTCAAGCATCTAGTGGCCAAGTGGAACCTGGCGTGTTCCCTGTTCAGAAATGCCCTCGCAGGGCACATCGAGATTGCGGATTGTTTACGCCCGATTTCGTTGACTCTGCACCCTAATTCGGTTATTCTGTACTCCTTGCGCGGTGTTGTGCCTGGGGTCTGTGTGTGCTCAACCTGACCCTTCCGGTTTTCCGGCGACAGGCCACCGGCCACTGGGCGTTCATTGATGAACGGAAGTCCAGTTGAGTCAAAGCCCTACACGGGCCAGCTCCCGCAATCCTCACGCGAACAGGTTTGTTTGGCAGTGGGTGGAACAGGCCCCGCGATTTTTGCGCGGGTATGAGCGCGTTTTGCGCGTTGGTTTGCGGCTGCGAGTTGGCCGAAGAGTTTTTCAGAGGCAGGAAGAGAATGTCGACCTTTGTTCCGAGCGGCAAGAATATTGACCGCAAGTGGTATGTGGTGGATGCCGATGGCGAGACCCTGGGCCGGTTGGCTACCAAAGCCGCCAGTGTGTTGAGCGGCAAGCTGAATCCCCGGTATGTGCCGTACATCGATACCGGCGATCATGTGATCGTGATCAACGCGGCGAAGGTTCGCCTCACCGGTCTAAAGGCGCATAGCAAGCTGTATCGCCGCTATACCGGCTTCCCCGGCGGTCTGCGCGAAGAGTCGTTTACGCGCCTGATCAACCGCAGGCCTGAGAAGGTTCTCGAAGAAGCCATCAAGGGCATGCTGCCGAAGACCAAGATGGGCCGTGCGATGGGTTCGAAGTTGAAGGTGTATCGCGACGACAAGCATCCGCACGCTGCGCAGCAGCCGGTTGCTTTGAAGGTTGGGTAGAGGACACCCGCTAGCTGCTAGCTTCTAGCTGCTAGTTTTGGCATTTCGGAATTTAGGTTTCACGGCTTTTAGCTAGAGGCTAGAAGCTAGAGGCTAGGAGCTAAGCAAAGAATGGCAGATCTGGTTCAATACTACGGAACGGGCCGTCGCAAGTCGGCAATCGCCCGCGTCTTTCTGCGCCCCGGAACGGGCGAGTGGAAAGTAAACGGGAAGGCATTCGAAGAGTACTTCGTCACCGAGCAGCAACGGGTTGCCGCAAAGCGGACCCTGGTCGTTGCAGAGCTGGCGGGCAGCTTCGACGTGCTGACGACGGTTTCCTCCGGCGGTGTATCGTCGCAGGCCGATGCGGTCAAAATGGGCGTGGCCCGTGCCTTGATCGTGTTCAACCCCGAGCTGCGCAAGATGCTCAAGGCCGAAGGTCTGCTCACGCGCGACGCGCGTCAGAAAGAGCGTAAGAAGTACGGGCAGAAGGGCGCCCGCAAGCGGTTCCAGTTCAGCAAGCGCTAACGCGCTTGCAGTGAGCAGTCGAGGACAGCGGGATTGAGTAGATGCGCTCCGCCGCGGCATTTCAAAACTGACCACTGTTCACTGACGACTGTTCACTGTTTCACCAATCTCCCGCGCAAGCGGGTTCAATCCGGGCCACAGAAGGTTTGTCCGGATGCAATCCACGAAGGAGGCCCATTGGCCACGATCACAATGAAGGAGCTGCTCGAAGCGGGTGTTCACTTCGGGCATCAAACGAAGCGCTGGAATCCCAAGATGAAGGAATACATCTTCGGCGAGCGCAACGGGATTTACATCATCGACCTGCAGAAGACGCTGAAGCTGTTCAAGGACGCGTCGAAGTTTGTCACCGAACTGTGCGCGAGCGGTAAGACGATTCTCTTCGTCGGCACCAAGCGCCAGGCGCAGGACGCCGTTGCCGAAGAGGCAAACCGGGCTGGGATGCCGTACATCAACCAGCGCTGGCTCGGTGGTCTGCTCACCAACTGGGTGACCGTGCAGAAGTCGGTGAAGCGCCTTCAGGAATTGGATGAGATGGCCGTGGATGGCCGCTACGAGCTGCTGACGAAGAAAGAAGTGATTTACCTGGAGCGGGAGCGCAAGCACCTGCAGGCAAATCTCGCCGGCATCAAGAGCATGAAGCGCCTGCCCGATGCACTCTTTGTTGTGGATTCAAACAACGAAGCCATCGCAGTGAAGGAAGCTCGCAAGCTGGGCATTCCGGTGGTAGCCGTGGTGGATACGAACTGCGATCCGACGGTTGTGGACTACGTGATTCCCGGCAACGATGACGCACTGCGCGCGATCCGCCTGTTCACATCGAAGATCGCCGATTCGGCGGCCGAAGGAGTGAACCTTGTCGGCGACAAGGCGTTCACCGAGGAACTGCCCGTCCCGGCGATTGAGGAATCTGTCGCTGTGGAAGCGGCAGCTCCTGAAGAAGTCGACCTCGAAGCGGCGCTCGGTGGCGGGATTCGCAAGGCTCCCGCAGCGGTAGCGGCGCTGGATGAGGCAGAAGTCGCGGAAGGCTTTTAATCATATCTGCGCGCCTGGCGCGCATACTGAGACAAGCGTGGCCGCAATAATGGGAGCCACGCTTTTCTTATGCCAACGAGGGCTGGCCGCGGGCCGGCATGGAGACTGAAGGAAGCGAGATGACTACAGTGGCTGACAAGATTGATGCAAAGTTGGTGAAGGACCTTCGTGAAAAGTCTGGCGCGCCCATGGGCGACTGCCTCAAGGCTCTCCAGGAATCCAAGGGAAATATTGAAGACGCATTCATCGTGCTCAGGAAGCGCGGCATGGCGTCGGCCCAGAAGAAGGCGGCTCGCACTACCAATGAAGGCGCCGTGGGCACCTACATACACGCAGGCGGCAAGATCGGCGTGCTGATCGAAGTGAACTGCGAGAGCGACTTTGTTGCCCGCACCGACGACTTCCAGGAATTGCTCAAGGACATCGCGATGCACATCGCGGCGAGCGATCCCCGCTACGTGAAGCCTGAGGACGTGACCCCGGAAGATATGGAGCGCGAGAAGGAAATCTATCGCGCCCAGGCGGCCGCTACCGGCAAGCCGGCACCCGTTATCGAGAAGATCGTTGACGGCAAGATGGCGAAGTTCTACGAAGAAGTTTGCCTCCTGGAGCAGCCGTTCATCAAGGAGCAGACCATTTCAATCAAGGAACTGATTGCGCAGAAGGTCGGCAAGCTGGGCGAGAACATCACCGTTCGCCGCTTTGCCCGCTTCAAGGTGGGCGCACAGGATTGGACTATCGCGCAGACGAAAGCAGCCGAAACCGCAAGCGAATAGCGCAGCCTGCGCAACTGACTGACTCGGGCCCGGGGCGAACACCCCGGGCCTTCTTGCGTTTGCGCTCATTTTTGGCGCGGGAGAGCCCTCAAGCCCCTTATTCAGCCCTACCCTCGATTTGCCCCTTCGGAACTCCGTGGTTGCACTGTCCCACGCGTTGGCGCCATTCAGGTTACGAACGAGTCGCTGTGGACTCCTTCACCCCCTGCTGGAAAGCAACTAGGGGGGGATGAGAGGCATCAGAAATCATCGAGTGCCGAGACGCTGCGGAGTAGCCGCAACTCTATTCAAGCAGTGAGCGGTAGCCTTCAACAACGAGGGCCTACGGATGACTCTTCCCCGCCTGAAATTTACCGGGGAAATTCCAAAATCCAAAGAGGAACGATATCGGGGTTGCGCGTTGGCGTTCGTGTGCATCCGCCGGGTTCGCGGACTCGAAGACCAGGAGTAAGACGAAGAGGATGCAGAACGAAAAGCAACGCCTCAGAACCGGAATTGAAGGACTAGACGACATATTGCGCGGGGGACTCGAGAAGGGGTTTCTCTATCTGATTGAAGGTAGTCCGGGCGCGGGCAAGACCACCTTGGCTCTCCAATTCCTGCTGGAGGGGGCGAAGCAGGGCGAACGCGGACTGTATATCTCGCTCGCCGAGAGCGAGTCCGAGCTGAGGCACGTCGCCGCATCGCATGAGTTCAATCTGGACGGAATCACGATTGCCAAGATCGCTCCTCCGGAGATCGGCGGATCGACGGGGCAATACACCGTCTTTTTGCCGGCAGAGGTGGAGCTGGCCGATGTTCTCGAGACAATCCTTGCCAAGGTGCAGGAGGTTTCCCCTCTGCGCGTTGTTATCGATTCCATGTCGGAATTGAGGATGCTGGCGCGCGATTCATTACGGTACCGCCGGCAGATCCTGAGTCTGAAACAGTTTTTCGAAGACAAGGAATGCACGACACTGCTGCTGGACGAGCGGTTTCGCGAAAACCAGGAAAGCCAGGTGCAGACCATCGCGCATGGGGTCATCAGTCTCGAAGTGCTTGCCCGGAATTACGGTATAACGCGCCGACGTCTTGAGGTGCTTAAGGTTAGGGCTTCGAGCTTTCGGGAAGGGTTTCACGATTACATCATCGAGAGAGGCGGCGTGCGGGTATTTCCTCGTCTCGTCTCAGGAGAGCACCGAACGGGCACGGTGGAGTCGGAAATCCTGCCCAGCGGCATCGCAGCACTTGACTCGCTCTTTAACGGCGGAGTGCAGCGCGGGACAAGTACCCTCCTTGCCGGCCCTACCGGATGCGGCAAATCGTCGCTCTGCACCCAATTCGTCTCTACCGCGGCTGCCCGAGGCGAGAAGGCGGCAATTTTCACTTTCGATGAGACTGTGCAGTGCTTCCTGGAGCGAAGCAGGGGCCTGGGGCTCGACATCGAACGCCATATCGACGCCGGCAGCGTTCACCTGGAGCAGATCGATCCCGCGGAGTTGTCGCCGGGCGAATTCGTCGATCGGATCCGCCACGGCGTCGAACAGGATCAATGGCGCATTGTCGTGATCGACAGCTTGAATGGCCTCATGAACTCAATGAGCGAGGAACGTGCGCTAACGGTACAGCTTCACGAGGTGCTTTCGTATCTAAATCAAGTAGGAGTTGCCTCATTTTTGGTGCTGGCTCAGTACGGGCTGCCGGGGCATCAGATTTCATCGCCGACCGATGTGAGTTATCTGGCCGACAATGTCTTGCTGTTGCGCTACTTCGAAGCCGCCGGAGAAGTGCGTCAGGCGCTGTCGGTGGTAAAGAGGCGTTCTGGTCCGCACGAACGCTCAATTCGCGAATTGTTGATCAGCGATGGCAGGCTCATGATCGGTGATCCGCTCAGGAACTTCACCGGGGTGCTTACGGGCAATCCGGAATTCAAGGGAGGGCAGCAGCTGCTGTGACACCCGACCGGGCCCATGCACTTCGGTTTGTTGTAATCGCTCCTATCGGGCGCGATGGGGAACTCATTTGTGCTCTGCTGTGCAACTCTGGCTACTCCGCCAGTTGCGTCGGGTCCATTTGCGATGTCGAGGCCATGGAGATTACCTCGCTTCTGGGGTTGATCCTGACGGATGAGGCCCTGAGCGTACAAGGAATGGCAGCGTTGCGTCGTATTGTTGCGGCGCAGCCCAAGTGGTCTGATCTGCCCGTCATGCTGTTGACAAGCGGATCGAGCGACTCGCGTTATGCGGCTACGGCAAGCCAGGTTCGCCTCGAAATTCGAAGCATGTTCCTGCTGGATCGTCCCGCACGCAAGGAAATGCTGTTGAGCGCGGTGCAGGTGGCCTGTGCCTCGCGCCTTAAGCAGCTTGAGATGCGCGATGCGACTGCGCGGCAGTTTCGAACCGATGAAGCCTTGCGCAACACTGAGAGGCTCGCCATGAGCGGTCAGTTGGCGGCCACCATGGTGCACGAGGTTAACAACCCCCTGGAAGCAATCGGCAACTTGCTCTACCTGGTTGAGACCAGCCAATCGATTGATGATGCACACCGCTTTTCTAACCTGGCCTCGCAGGAACTCTCGCGTATCAACGAGATCATCAATCAGACGCTGCGCTATCACCGTGCGCCGGCAGCAGCGGCATTCACCGACCTCGCGGAAATCGCCACCTCGGCGCTCGCCTTGTTCAGGGGAAAGCTGCGCGGCCGTCACATCGATCTGGCGGTGATCGCTCCAAAGACGATGGCGTACTGCTCGACCGGCGAAATCCGTCAGGCGATGGTGAACCTCATCGGCAACGCCCTTGACGCCATGCCCGAGGGAGGAATGCTGCAGCTCCGTGTCTCGTATTGCACGGCCTCCTTTGGCCTGCCGTTTGCGCGAGTCACGATCGCCGACACGGGAACCGGCATTCGCGATGACATCCGCTCCAGCCTGTTCAACCAATTCTTTACCACCAAGGGTAGTCGCGGGACAGGCCTCGGGCTATGGCTTACCCGCGATATCGTCCTGCGCAACAAGGGAAAGCTTCGCTTTCGTTCGCGGACAGGCAAGCCCAGCGGTACGGCGTTCTCGATTTACTTGCCTGCAACGCCCCCAACCGAAGCGGCCCAGCAGGCGAGTCCCTTCAAATCGGAACCTGCTGGGGAAGAAGCCGCCGCCTAGGTAAACGCTGTTGCCGCCGCCTCTTGCTTCGGCCGGCGCCTGCATTCTTGCGATGTGCCCTGGCCTTCCTCTGTTGGCCGCAGTTCCTTATGCGATACTCGAAAAGGCATGTACAAGCGGATTATTCTCAAGCTTTCAGGAGAGGCTCTAGCGGGCCCCAAAGGGTTTGGTCTGGATGCCGACAAGGTATCCGAGATCACCGCCGAGCTGGCCGACGTGCACGCACTCGGCGTGGAAATCGGAATTGTGGTCGGCGGCGGCAACTTCTTCCGCGGTGTAGCGCAACAGGCGAAGGAAATGGACCGTGTGGCCGCCGACAATATGGGTATGCTTTCGACGGTGATCAACGCCATTGCCCTGCAGGACGCTCTCGAAGCCCGGGACGTGCAATGCCGCGTCATGACTGCCGTTTTTATGAATCAGATCGCCGAGCCCTATATTCGGCGTCGTGCTGTTCGGCACCTTGAGAAGGGCCGCGTAGTCATTTTTGCGGCCGGCATCGGCAACCCATTTTTTTCAACCGATACAGCAGCCAGTCTGCGGGCAATGGAGATTAAAGCCGATGTGCTGCTGAAAGGCACGAAAGTCGAGGGCGTCTTCAATGCCGATCCCGTGCTGTTCAAGGATGCCGTCAAATACGACGAGATTACCTACATGGACATCCTGAAGCAGGGCCTGAAGGTAATGGACTTGACAGCGGTGAGCCTCTGCAAAGACAACAACCTGCCGATGATCATCTTCAACATGAACCAGCCTGGAAATATTCGCCGCGTGGTGCTGGGCGAGAAGGTTGGTTCGCTCGTAACCGCCTGATTGGTTCGATCTATTTCTAGAATCGCTGGATAGCAGTGCAGGTTATCGTGAGCAGTGGCTGTGAATCCTCCGGAGTCGTCTAAACGTAAGTGGAGAACCGCAAACCAGCCCCGCTCAAAGCCCTAACTGGACTGCGTTGCTTTGCGGCGATCAATATCGTTCTCTTTCATTTCTCCAATCCTGACTGGTTTGGCTGGCTCGCCCCGGTTGTGAATGCCGGCTACGCGTCGGTGAGCTATTTCATTTTGCTCTCCGGTTTCGTAATGGCCTACAACTACGCGGAACGAGCTCGGGCCGGTGAGCTGGAAAAGACCCGCTACTACAAGGCCCGCTTCACGCGGCTTTATCCGATCTATTTCGTGAGCTTGTTGCTGGCCTGGCGCATGTTGCCCCAGGAGTGGGCAGCGCACACGCACGGCATGTTCTGGACCGGGATGATATTGTCTCCGCTGCTGTTGCAGGGATGGATTCCGGAGATCGCGACCTTCCTGAATACGCCGGCCTGGACCATGTCCTCCGAGTCCTTCTACTACCTGATTTTTCCGTGGATGGCCCGCTGGAAGGGACCCGAGAAGGCAGGGAGGCACCTATGGAAGCTGGGCGCAGTGTGGATGCTCGGGCTCATCCCGGGTACACTCTACATCCTCTTCAAACCTGACGGGATTGCGCATCCAGACCGCTTCAGCTATGGACCATGGCTGCAGGCGCTGAAGTATACTCCGCTGCCGCACCTGGCCAGTTTTGCCTTCGGTGTCCTGCTGGCCGGGCTCGATGCCATCATGCCCCGTGCTGGAGCGCTGCGGCTGTTACTTGGCGTTTTCGGGTTCGTGGCGTTGTTTGCAGTGCTGGCATCGGGCAAAATGCCGTACCCGCTGCTGCACGACGGGCTGCTGATGCCGTTCTTCGGATTGATCATCCTTGGGCTAGCCGGCGAGAACCTTCTGGCCCATGCGATCGGCGCCGCTCCCCTGGTCTTTGTCGGTGAGGCCAGCTATTGTCTCTACCTCCTGCACTTCAACATGTGGAATCTGATTCACGACACGCACGTGCTCAATCGCGTGGGACTCAACCGTTTCGATCCCTGGATCAGCTATCTCTTGCTGGTGCTGATGGCCCTTTTTGCATTGCACTTCATTGAGAAGCCCGCTCAGCGCATGCTGAGAAAATGGATGCAGGCATAACAGTCGCCGGGTAAACAAGGCAATTGAGCAGCAAAAAGCCCAGCGCAGAGCTGGGCTTTTTGCGCGTCGCGAGAAACCCCCGATTACGGTGCCACTGCTTGCGTGGAGTGGTTGCCGTGGGGAACGATTGCAATAGCCGTCGGCTTCTGGTCGGAGGGATACGGTGTGGCCTGCGTCGGCGTGAGATTGCCGGCATTGGGATCGAGGCGGAAACCCGAGACCGAGTTGCCTAGAAAATTGGCGGTATAGACGAAGCGTCCCAGCGCCGGATCGACTGCGATTGACAGCGGTTGAGTATCCGTCGAGTTCGTCGCGCTGCCTGTGGGATTCACTGCCGCTGACGGCGTGCCCGTCGAAAGATCGATCAGGTACGCGGACACCGACGAATCGAGCGCGTTGGCAACATACATATACTTTCCGCGCGGGTCGATCGCCACGGATTGCGGTTCGTTGCCGGTTTTGAACGGGCCGTTGATCAGGAACGAGAGCATGCTGCCGCCCTGGATGCCATAGCCAATCAATTGGTTCGAAGCAAAATCGGTCACGTAGACAAATCTGTCGGTGGGGTCGGAGGCGATGGACGTGGGTTTGACGCCGGCCTGGTAGGGGCTGCCGTTGGAGGGCGTGAGCGCGCCGCCGGACCCGATGGTGAAACCGAAAACCCAGCCGGGATGAGCCGTGCTCGTGGTGGTTCCGCCGGGGTTATACGCGGACTGGTCATATGCGGTCACGTACACCGCGTTGCCCTTGACCACGTTGTTGTTGGCGAGCACATTCACCCCCGTGGGCGCCAGCGCGTCGGTTGTGAATCCTGGAACCTGGAGATCGATCTGGGCTGCAGCCGAGCCGATGGTACCGGAGGAAAGAGCATACTCCGTCAGCGTGGCAGTGTTGGTCCCCGAAACCACGTAAAGATAGGTGCCTGCCGTGTTGACGGCGAGAGCGACTGGAGCGCCGCTCAGCGTGACCGTGTCCTTCGATGTCAGCACGCCGTTGGCGGCAATGGCGAAATGAACCACGGTGTCGTTGCCTGCATTGGCGACGTAGAGGTTGGTGTAGTCGGCAGAGGCAGCCATGGCTACGGGAGTTACACCTCCGCTGGAGACCGTGGCAGCGCCCTTGCGCAAAGCGCCGGACTGCGAGTCAGCCGCGTAAGTATCGATCTGTCCATTGGGGCTCGTGGATGTGCCGGCTGAACTGGCCACGAAGACGTAGTCGATCGTGACCAGCTGGCAGGCTGTCAAAAGGGAGGCCACCAGAAGGCCGATTGCAGAGACCAGTACGAGCTGGCTCAATCCACCCCAACGTCGAACGCCTGTCGCTGGAGACCCGGCAAATTTACTGAACTTCATGCGCTTCCTTCGTCGCGGGCTTACGACTGCGTGCCCGGGAATTACTGTTTTTCTTCGTCCGCCACGGCTCGCAAAAACCGCTGCGGGCGTTCCTCATCGCTGAATTGCCGCTTTGCCAAGGCTACGGCTTTGGCTTGTTGTGCGGAATCGCAGCGACGGCGGTAGGGTTTGCGTTGGCTCCGTAGGGCGATTGCTGCGAGACCAGCAAGGCGCCCGTGGAGGCGTTTACCTGGAACCCGGAGACCGAGTTTCCAAGGAAGTTCGCGGTGTAGACGTACTCGTTCAAAGAAGGATCGATTCCAATTGCCACCGGCTGCAAACCTGTCGGGTAGCTGCCCAGCGAGGTGAGCGCACCGCCCGAGGACGAATACACGGTCAGATTCGAATCAAGAGCGTTGGTCACGAAGACATGCTGTCCGGACGCATCTACCACGACCGCGGAAGGCTCGTTGCCCGCAGGGAATGGGCTGCCGGCGATCGGCGCAAGGATCCCAGCAGTCGAGGAGAAGGCCAGTACATTGTTGCTGACGCTATCGGTCACGTAGACCACGCTGCCATCCGGTGCAGTGGCAATCGATGAGGGGTGCGCGCCTGCGGCAAAGGGTGCGCCGGCGTTCAATGCTGAAAGTGTGCCGTCGCTGTTGACCGCGAAGCTGAAAACGAATCCGCCGCCTGCCGTAGCATCGAATGCGCTGATGTAAACGTAGGCTCCTGCCGATCCTGTGGTGATGCCCGTGGGCGTGATGACGTCGGTGGGTTTCGTGGGCAGGGTGAGCGGCCAATAGCTGGCACTGATGCCCGTGTTCACTGCGGGAGATCCTAGCGCGTGGCTGGTGGCAATGGGATATACCGCGATGGAGCCGGAGCAGGGCGCGGCCGTAGAGCACGTGGGCAGCGGCTGGTAGGTATCGGCGACAAACAGGAATTTACCGGCTGTAGCGACTGCGAGCGGGAAAACTCCGGGTGTGTTGACGGTGCTTTGTGGATAGAGCTTGCCGTCTGTGCCGATCGTAAACTGGACGATCGAGTTGTCGTCCTGGTTGACGACATAAAGTGTCGAGTTGTCCGGCGATGTCGCCTCAGCCACCGGATTGCGGCCGCCCGAAGGGAAAGGAGACGTCGGGATGGTGCGCATCTTCCCGGACTCCGAGTTGACTTCGTAGACGTCCACTTCGCCGTAGCTATTCGGACCAGCCGCCACTGCGCTGGTCACATACACAAAGTCAGCCGTCAGGGTGCCGCACGCGGTCAAAAGGCCGGATGCCAGCAAGCTCACTGCGGTGGCCAGCGCCAGCTGGCTCTTCCTGTTCAACGTCATGCGCATCTTTCGTTCGCGGAGCGGGAAGCCACTCCAAAGACCCGGTTGAGAATCGGATCGCATGGGCTGTAGAGTCCATGCGATCCAGCTAAAGTTTGCAGGAATCCGTCTTCGGAGCCTGGGACAGGAAGCGCTTGCGCACTATGCCTGCCCGAAAGCCTGCGGGTTCGTTAACTCGTGCGACCGGTGGCAATGCACCACGCCGCCGGACCCTCTAACTTGTAACTCTTATTCGCAGAGCCCGGAAGATTGTTCAGGACCCCCGAGTTCTGATCGACGACCCGCCCGGTTACGGTGGAATCATTGAAGTTCGCGGTGTAGATGAACTGGTTCGAGGGGTCCTCGAGAATGCACTGCGGTCCCGCTCCGGTACCAAAGGGGCTGCCGGGGATCTCGGTCGGATAGTGCGTCGATGGATCGATCACGTAGCCCGCAATTCCACTCTGCGTGTTGTTTGGATCCGTGTTGTTGCCCTGGTTGGCTACGTAAATAAACTTGCCCTTGCTCTCAAGCGCAAGATACACAGGATTGCTCAGAGCAGCATCATCCGGAACAGCTCCGCCCGATTCCTGCTGGAGAGCGCCGTTCGTCCCGATGCTGAAAGGAAAGATCCAGCCTGGCGCCGTAACCGTTTTGCCATTCGCGTTGTAGGTGCCGGCCTCGTTGTCGAGTACATAAGCAACTCCGCCTGCGCTCACAATCGCCGTGGCCTTAAGGATATTCAGCGGCTGCGAGCTGTTCTGATTGACGGTGAGCTGCCCCGTGGCCGCGCTATAGGTATACGGGAAGACCGAGTCTCCGGTCGTCGGCGTGCCGCTGAGCGTGATGATGTAGCTCGATGTCAAAGCGAAATCGATGGGATTGGCCGGAACCGGGAAATACGGCAGCGCCTGTCCGCTTGCCGAGGTCACCTGCGCGTTGACAACCAGTGTCAGGCGGCCGGTGTTCGCGTCGATTTTGAATGCGGTGATATCTCCGCATGACGTGACGCCGGAACCAAGAGCGAGAGCGCAAGTGCTGCTGTCGGGCGCGATCTGGTCCAGGGTGTAAAGGAAGCTGCCCGAGGTATCTGCGAAAATCCGAATCGGATTGATCCCCTGTGGGTAGAAGGCCTGCCCTTGCGGCGAAAGAACGCCGTTGCCGCCGACCGCGAATTGCGTAATATTTGCGCCGATGCAAGGATCGGATGCCGTGCAGTCTGCGGTTCCCGTAGAGTTTTTGCCGCGATTCAATACGTAGATGAAACGTCCGCCGGAGAGCAGGACGGCCCGTCCGGGGTTGGCCCCGCCGGAAGCAACCGGCAAGCCGTTGATGGGTGTAAGCAATCCCTTGTTGTGATCGATCTTAAAGCCGCTCACGATCCCGTTATTGCTGGAGGCGGCATTATTCGTTCCCGTGACATAGAGATAACCGACCGAATAACTTTGGACGCAAGACGTAATTCCCAACATGATGCCGGCAGAGATGGCAATCATCAGAAGGGTCTTGCCGAATTTCGTAAACTTCATGCGATTCCTTCATCCTGGTTCGGCTAGGCCGCCAAGTTGGCTTGTTCCGCAGCAGAGCTGGGTTGGGATTGGTCCCTGCTGCATTGTAAAAGGCCGAGCCTAGTTGTGCCTAGCTGGGCCATCGACTTGTATTTGCGCCGGCATTCAGATCCATCGATCCGATGCGGTCTCGGTTCGACCCTGCGGTGACTCAACCCGCAGCCGGTTCGACGTTCTGTTCGGGCGCAGTTGTCCTTTTGACGCCTTGCCCGCGGCAAACGTCAACCTCTGACGGCTTCGAATCGATTGAATTCCGGCTGCTTGCGCCGACCGACGAAGAGGGGTGGAAGGATCGTCCCGGAGCCCATCGCAACCCGCGAACGGCTCCGGAACAAGAACGAGCCGCTACCAAACACGGCACGATTGGACGGGATACATGGGCTGGCCCTTTTTGCAGCCGAAGGCTTTGCCGAATTCGTCGAAGTTTTGCACTGACCCATTCACCCGCCACTTCCCCGGCGAGTGCGGATCGGTGAGAGCTAGCTGGCGCGCTGACTGTTCCGTCTGATTCTGGCACCACACCTGGGCGAAGCCAAGGAAATAGCGCTGCGCCTCCGTGTAGTTGTCGATTTTCTGGTCGATGCTCTTGCCTTCGGACGCCAGCGTATCGAGCAATGCCATATAGGCGATGCGCAGGCCGCCATTGTCAGCGGTGTTTTCGCCCAGGGTCAGCCTGCCGTTCAGATTCTGCGCTGCAACCTCCCCGTGTGCCGGAGCGGTCTCAAAGCCGCTGTACTCATCCGCCACGCAGTCGGTCCGCTCGGTGAACGCTTTGCGATCCGCGGCTGTTTGCCACTCGCGCAGATCGCCTTTGCCGTCGTATTTCGATCCCTGGTCGTCGAAGCCGTGCGTCATCTCGTGGCCAATCACCACGCCGATGCCGCCAAAATTGACCGCGGGATCGATGTTCGGATCGAAGAACGGTGGCTGCAGAATACCGGCCGGGAAGTTGATGTCGTTCATCGACGGGTTGTAGTACGCATTGACGGTGGGCGGCGTCATGCCCCATTCCTTCTCGTCGACGGGCTTTCCGAGATGGCTCAGGTCCCATTGCATTTCAAATACAGTGCTGCGCTCGACGTTGCCGACCAGGTCGTTGCGCTTGACCTCCAGCCCAGCGTAATTGCGCCATTTCTCCGGATAGCCGATCTTGTTGCGGAAGAGTGCCAGCTTCTCTTCGGCGGCCTTTTTGGTGTCTTCGCTCATCCAGGGCAGCGTCTTGATGTCGTCTCCAAGAGCCTTTTCGAGAGCGGCCACCAGCTTATCCATACTGGCCTTCGCGGCAGGTGGAAAATTCCGCTTCACCCAGTCCTGGCCCACTGCTTCACCCAGGGCGCGGTCTGTCAGCGTGCTGCATTGCTTCCAGCGCGGCTGGGGTTCCTTCTGTCCGGCGAGCGTCTTGCCAAAGAAGGCAAAATTCTCATCGAAGAAGGCTTTCGGCAAATCGGTGGCGGTGCCGTGCAGGACGTGCCAGCGGAAATACGCTTTCCATGCCCCGATTGGCTCGGATGCAATCAGCTCGTTAAGGCTCTTGAAGAAGTTCGGCGTGGCCACGTTGAGAGTGTCGAAGTGCCCAATCTTCACATCCGAAAAGTAAACGCTGAAATCGAAGTCGGGTGCCAACTTTTGGAAATCCGCGACAGTGTAGATGTGGTAATGATTCTCGGGCTGCCGCAATTCCGTGCGGCTCGTGGACGCCTTGGCGAGAGCTGTCTCGATCGCCATCACATCGGCTGCTTCTTTGGCGGCTGTTTCGGGGCTATCTCCCGCCAAAGTCAGCATCCGGGTCACGTGCTCGATATATTCCTTGCGGATCTGCTGAAAACGCGGGTTATCCACGATGTAGTAGTCGCGGTCAGGCAGAGAGAGCCCCCCCTGAGAGATCTGCGCAATCTGCTTTGAGGAGTCTTTCTCGTCCTGGGTGATGCCAAAGTTGAACAACGGAGCGGGCGCGCCTTCTGCTTCGAGATCGCCCATTACGATTGCAATTTTCTTGGGACCGTCAATGCCTGCAATCTGATGAAACGCCGGATCAAGCGGGGAGAGACCCTTCTTCTCCACCGTTTCGGTATTCATGCAGGCAGCGTAGAAGTCGCCGTATTGCTTTTGCAGCGGAGACTTGGGATCCTTCGCTGCGGAATCGAGCTCCTGCCACAGAAGGTAGCGATTGCGCTCCTGGAGCAGAGAGAAGGAACGGGCCCAGCGCACCTGATCGGATGGGATTGGATTCTCCTTGTCCCAGTTGCCGCAGGCGTACTGATAGAAATCCGTGCATGGATCGGCGGAGGTATCGATTGCCGACGCGTCGAAACTCTTGATTGCGGGCGGCGGTGCGGGCTTCTGATCCTCGGTCGACGGCGTAGAAGGTGCCTGGGCGGCCGCGCTTCCGGCTGTCAGAAGGAGGATAGAAACAAGGCGGAGATGTTTCATCGGAATTGTCCTCGAGGGATCCGCAGGCCAAGCCATCGCGGCGTGGAAGCCGGAGAAAAGAGGCCGCAGAATACATGCCGCTGCGTGCTGACAAAAGCGGCATTGTCTAGCAGGCTATCACGCAAAGGGTTCTGCGCTTCGTGTCCGAGGGTGCGGAAGGTCGCTATGAGCTCTCTGAAGGGGGTTGGAATTCGGCGGATCAGATGCGAGAGCGTAGCTGCTGGGCGCGGCGTGTGCGCGCGCTGGAGTTCTGAGCCTTGTTGGTCGCCAGCACAGGCATTCCGTCGGCATCGCGCTCCTGGCCGAAGACCCACTCTTTTTTCGCGTTCTTCTTCGCCGACTGCTTGACGAGAAGCATGATCTTGATCCCCACCAAAGCGAGAATGGGCGCACCGACAATCGTCATACCGTAAGAGGGCAAGTGGGCCAGTGAAGTCCAGATGCTGCTCATCATTTGCTCGATCATGGCTCTTTCCCTCGTCGTGGCTGGATGGAGGGCTCGAAGCGCCCGCCCATGAATCAAAGGTAGAGGCCCGCAACCTGTCGGACAATGCGGCTTTCGTGTCGCTCCGATAGCCCGATCGGGGAGCAAATATCCCCCGTTCAGGGAATAAGAATTTGGATCCTAAGTTTCTGTAAATAACTGCAAATAAGCTACTTGATGCGCGGCAAAGAGCGTCTAGGTTCCTGAAGTCATCGTCTGCGCCCAGTTCATCGCCGCGGAATACGCTTCGGCGATGTCCTCCTCGGAAAGGCCGAGGTGGTCGCAGGCACGAACCACCGCCCCCCAGGCGCCATGTTCGAGCGCCCAGATGAGCCGATAAAGAGGCAGAAGGGGGCCCGTGTTGTAGAGCAACATTGAGGTTGAAGCTGCATCGAGTGCCAGCCCATCGATGACGATGCTCATGGGAATCTGAAGTATCGAGTCCATCAGCGAAAGCAGTCCGACCAGAAACAGGTCGACCGTTCCGTGCTCGACCCGCTGCTGCATCAATTCGCTAAAACGGGCCCGGACCATGGCGCTCAGAAGCAGATCTGAGGGCCGGTCGGTCGACAATTCAAAGGCCCCCGCAAGCCGGCACCAGCGACGCAGCTCGTTCTCGCCGAGAAGCGTGAGCGCCTGGCTCAGGGAACGTACTTCGCCCCGAATCCCGAATATGGCCGAGTTGAGATACCGGATGATCCGGTAATAGAGAGCAGGCTCTTTCTTGATGAGGTCTTCAATCTCGTCCCAGTGCATCTCGGGCCGCGACACCGCCTGCAGTAGCCGAAGATAGCTAATACGATTCGATGGAATTCCATGCGTCCGCATGGTTTCGGGCTTGCGGAAGAAGAAGCCCTGAAAATAGTGGAATCCCGCTCTTAGCGCGCTTTGAAACTCGTCTCGGGTTTCTACGTTTTCGGCGAGTAGGCCCAGGCTCCGGTTTCCGTACGTGCGCGCCAGATGCACGATGTCCTCCCAGCAGGTCTGCTGCACATCCACCGTGACGTAGTCGGCAAAATCGAGCAGCGGCGTTCGCGGGTCGTTGATCGCAAATTGAGAGAGGGCAATGCGATAATTCGACGTTTTGAGCGCGCGACAGGCTGAAGTAACCGCTTCATCTGGAGCGACACCAGGACCTATCTCCGCTACCACCTTGGCCGTCGGAAGGAATGAAAGGTAGTTCTCAAGCAACGTGTCCCGCGTGCAGTGCAGGAAGGCGAGCCGGTTATCGCAGAGAACGTTCAGCCCCAGCAGGCTCGAAACCTCAATGGCGGCGCGGCTCGCCCCCTCCGAGGCGTTCCATGCAAAGTGAGTAGCGACATCGGTGCGAAAAAGAAGCCTGTACCCGATGACGGTCTCGTCCCCGGCCAGGATCGGTTGCCGCGTCGCATAGCGGACCGGTCTCCTGTCGCCCCCGCTCGTGTACTTGTCCATGCTGGATTCCTTCAGATAGTTCATCGGCGGTTCAGGACAGGGCACGAGGGGTGGATGATGTCAATTTCGCCGGAACGCGAATGCGTCTTTACAGCCCAACCGCCGCCCTGCCACACTAGGGAGTGGACACCCAGACAATCGTTATCCTCGACTTCGGCTCGCAGTACACGCAGCTGATTGCCCGCCGTATCCGCGAACAGAATGTCTTCTCCGTGGTCCTGCCCTGCACGGCTCCCCTTGCCGAAATCGAGGCCCACAAGCCCATCGGGATCATTCTTTCCGGCGGTCCCTCCTCGGTGTACGACGCCGATGCTCCGGCGGCCGATCCCGCTCTGCTCAAACTTGACAAGCCAATGCTCGGCATCTGTTACGGACTGCACTTCATCGTCCACCACATGGGCGGCAAGGTCCGCACCGCGCCCAAGCGGGAATATGGCCATGCCGATGTCACGATTGAAGACAGCAGCACGCCGCTTTTTGCCGGCCTTCCCGATTCCATGCACGTATGGATGAGCCACGGAGATGAGGCTCTCGAACTGCCCCCGGGCTTTCATCGCACCGCGGTCACTTCGAATGCGCTTGCGGGCATCGCCAACGACGAGCGCCGCATCTGGGCAGTGCAGTTTCATCCCGAGGTGCACCACACCCCACTCGGTCCACAGCTCATCAAGAACTTCGTCTTCGCCATTTGCGGAGCGCGCGGCGATTGGACACCCGCGCACTTCATCGAGTCCACAGTCGCCTCGATTCGCCAGAAGGTCGGCGCAGGCCACGTGATCTGCGGGCTCTCGGGCGGGGTCGACTCATCCGTGGCCGCCGTGCTGGTCCACAAAGCAATCGGCAACCAGCTTACCTGCATCTTCGTCAATAACGGGGTCCTGCGCAAAAACGAATTCGTCAGCGTGCAAAAGAACCTGCGCGACAAGCTCGGCCTCAACCTTGCCGGCGTCGACGCAACCAAACAGTTTCTCGATAAGCTGGCCGGCGTCGTCGATCCCGAAACGAAGAGAAAAATCATCGGCGCCGAGTTCATCGCCGTATTCGATGCGGAAGCAACGCGCATCGCTCGACAAACCGGCGGTGTCGACTGGCTGGTCCAGGGCACGCTCTATCCCGATGTGATCGAGTCCAGCAGCGTGAAGGGGCCGAGCCAAACCATCAAGAGCCACCACAACGTGGGCGGACTTCCCGAGCGGATGAAGCTCAAGTTGATCGAGCCCTTGCGCGATTTGTTCAAGGATGAAGTGCGCCGCATCGGCCGCGACCTCGGCATGCCCGAAGAGATTCTGGGACGCCAGCCGTTTCCAGGTCCTGGCCTCGCCGTTCGCATTCTCGGCGAGGTGACACCGGAACGAATCGCGCTGCTGCAGGAAGCCGACGACATTGTTGTTTCAGAGATCAAGGCCGCCGGACTGTACAGCAAGGTCTGGCAGAGCTTTGCCGTCCTGTTGCCGGTGATGAGCGTCGGCGTCATGGGCGATCAGCGGACCTACGCCTATACTGCCGCGGTCCGCGCCGTGCACTCCGAAGACGGGATGACCGCCGACTGGGCCCCTCTGCCCCATGAAGTGCTGAAACGGATCTCGAGCCGCATCGTCAACGAAGTCCGCGGAATTAACCGCGTGGTCTATGACATTACATCGAAGCCGCCCGGCACCATTGAGTGGGAGTGATCCCCGCTGAAAGACGAACAGTGCCTCGGACGGCCTTCTCCCGTCTCGCAGTCGAATGATATTGAGATGCGTTTATTGCCCCTGGGGCGTCAGGACCGGAGCACGCAGGGGTGTCGTTTCGATTTCGATGCGTGTGTCCTTGGGAAAGACAACGTCACGGCCAGGGTGCAGGAAGTTTTCGTAGACCGAGAGCGACGCGGCATAATAGCCCAGCCCGGCAGCCACCCCGCGATTCGCTGCCGTGATGCCAACGATACGGCCAATCAGCCCGAATCCATTGGACGCCACGGTGTTGTTTGCCGTCAGGCTGCCATCTTCATCCAGGGCTCGGCCTGCGAGAAGGGTTAAAAGCAAGGGCGCAATCACGCTCGACTGGTTCTTCGGAGAGATGGTGCCCTCGGCGTCGAGCGACAAGTTCCGGTTTCGTTCCGTTGTAGCGCCTCCGAGCGACCCTTCCACCGGACGATCGAACCCTTCGGGAAACTGAACCTGCTGAAAAGTGAATCGGAGTTTGCCATTGCGGCCGAACGAGCGAGCCGCTCTTGCCGACGTTACTTTGCCCACAAGAGTAGCGCCCTGGGGAACGACAAGCTGCCTGTCCTTGTCATACACGGGTTCGACGACGAGGGCCTGCACCGAATCGCCGGGCCGCGCTGTGGCTGAAGAAAGATCGCGCGCAAGCAAGGCGTGCACGTCCCAGACCTCCGGCTTGCCCGGCGAAGTTGCCGGCTGAGCGATTGGAGCATCGGCAGCCCGAAAGGAAGCAGGAATATCCAAAGGAGCTTTCAGTTCAAACGACCAGGTAGTATGCGCCTCGATCCGTTCGGGATGATATGGCAGCTGGTGATAGAGCAGTTGCAACGCGCGATCACCCTTTCCGGGTTCGGTAAAGTACGCGATGCGGTTGTGAAGACTCGCCTTGACTTGGCCCCATTCCTTTGCGAGAAACGATCTCCGCGGCGTAGCGCTGGGTGTACTCAGATGGACCACAGGGGCTCCTCCGGTCGCATCGGACGCTTCGATACGCAGGGTAACTCCATTCAGGACCATCTCATTGAACCGCAATTCGGCTATGTGGAATGGGGTAAAGTCCCCTCGCAGACGGGCATGCCAGCGCGATTTGGTATCCGGGTCAAGTGCAATTACGGAGCCACGCAGCTCAGTATTCTCAGGAATGATCAGCTTGCCGTTGGCGTAGATGGGGTGCAGAAGGCGGGCATCGATCAACTCGCCTGCCTTCATCGGATGAGGACGGGATGACTCAACCTGGAGGCTTGTTCCCGCGGGGATCTCTTTGCCTTTGCTTTCTTGCGGGGGTGGCGTGACTGTTCGAGGGGCCGAGGACGGACGATGCTCCAGCGTCTGCGCCATGGCGGATCTGACCAGCATGGCGGTGAAAAGCAAAGATGCGATTTGGCGGAGCATGGGGACGACTCCTGGACAGTTGTATGGTTTGAGACGCGTTCGCGCCACGGATGAAAGCGAAATGTCAGCCACGCAGCGCCGCGATCTCCTGGCTGAGGGCATCGATCTTCGCGATGAGCTCTCCATGACGTTTATCGCCGATCGATGGATCGAAGGCCTCCACATAGAACGTGCCGTTTGGTTCCAGTTCGCAGCGACGTACCTCGCTTACATGCTCGAAGCCTTGCCGGTGAATGACTTCAATCAATTCTTCCCGGGTAAGCGACTCGCGTTCCATGGCCTTCCGGTCGATCTGGCCATCGCGGATAAGAATGGCGGCCCGGCCTTCAAGCAGTCGAGTCAAACGCGGCGACCGGAACAGAATGCGAACGACAATCCAGTTGATGCCCAGCAGGCTGAATGCGCCGACGACTCCGCCGGTAATGGAGTTGTCGTCGCCGATGATGGCATTCTGCACCGTGTTCGAGAGCGACAGCAGCACGACCAGGTCAAAGGGGTTCAGCTGCGCCAGCTCGCGTTTGCCGAAGAGTCGAAGCAGGAGGACCAGCACAAGGTAGACGATGATCGGCCGAAGCAGCTTCTCAAGAATAGGAAGCGGCAGGTGAAACATGTGGTCAAGCATGGGGTTGAGGATTTGCGCGTGTTCCATGCCCCGAGCATAGCCGGATCACGGCTTCTTCTCCAGGGTCAAAGTGAGGTCGACGGTGTGGGAATCGTCGTTTGGATGGAGAGCGTACCTGTAATTCACCTGGGAGAAAACACGCTCGAGTGCGGGGTTCACGCCGTGCGTCGCGAAGAAGCCGGCAATCGCACCTTCATTGAAGACGGCTCGGGCGGGCATCTTCCACGCCGCCAGCATGGTTGAACGGAGCTCGTCGGTGACTCCCTCAAGCGTAAGGCCGCCCATTGTGTAAGCTGGGCCCGGTTCGACTGTGACCGAGTAGCGAACCGTTTTGCCGGCACGGTCAAACGTTGCCGCTGGCTGAACTTTTGCTCGAACGTAGCCCCGATTGTGGTATTGACGCTCGATGAATTTCCAGTCTTCTGAGAGACGCCCGTCTGCCACATCGCCCGCACGCAGCGGCAATTGGCGATCGAACTCTGCCTGGGTCACCAGCAACCCCGGTGCAAGATCGATCCCCGTAAGCTTGTACTGCGCTCCGGGGAGAATCGAAATTCGAAACGGAATACGAATCGCATCCGCACCGATGGAGGGCTTGAGGACCGCGGTTGCATGAATGGCAGGCTCGGGATAGCCCTGGCTAATGTAATAGGCCTTGAGCGCAGCCTCCATTTGTTGCGGACTCACGTCGGCGTTGTACGGCACGCCGCGGAGTTGCGCGAGCAGGGCGGAAGCCTTTGGGTCGAGGGCGACAATGGCCCCTTCGGTTCGCAATTCGCCCACCAGCACTGTCGGCGCGGTGATGCGAAAGCCGATTGCGATGGTCTCTCCAGAAGAAGGCTTGCGTACCGGCGTTGCTGCAACGCTGGCCTGGACGGATTGCGCAGAGAGAATCCGGATCAACGCATCGCGCACATTCTCTGTGATGCTGCCCGCCTCCGGCACGCGGCCATGATACAGCGGGAATTGGCGATGAAGACTGTCGTCAAACTCCTTACCCGTGGCAAACGGCATGTTCTCGAACGCGACGGGAAAGAGCGCCGAAGTTGGCGCGAGCTGAAACGTAAGCGTTTCTCCATCGAACTTGAAAGAGACGGAAGAGAAGAGGCCGCTGTTGACAAGCTTCTGCGAGCGGTCGTTCATCTCCGCATAGCTCAACGTCATGCCTGGCTTCAATGCCGTTGCGCTCAATAGCTCCTGTGTGGAGTATTCGGGAGCGCCAGAAAAAACAATCGATTTTGGCTCAAATGTCTGGGCACAGACAGAGAAAGACGCGCACCAGAAGAGGGTCGAGACCCAAAGCAAGGCGGGGATGCGATGCATAATGGGCCAAGAGTAGCAGAGGTCCGCACATGTTTGCGCCGGGTTTCGCGTTTTGCCGTCAGACCAAAGTAAGGATCCGGTGGACCGGTCGCTACGGGGGTGAGCAACCCCGCTACGGGCGGAGAGGACTGCCCGTAGCGGAGGCAGTCGCTCTTTATTTGCGCAACTGGTAGTTCTCGTACATGGCGTTGAATAGGTTGTGACGGACCGAATATGTCGTTGAATTACTCTCCCCGCCCGGCACCACCTCGTTGACCGTGAAGCTCTCCATCGGCAGCACATACTCTTTGCCATCGACTACTGTCGCGCTGTAATCGGTGCGAACAGCTTCCTGGTGAACATAGTCTGTTGGTTTTAAATCAGCATAGGTAATCATGCGCAGGATCGTTCCGCTTTCCGGGTCGATCGAGAGTTCGCCATGATAGCTGACTGTCTTCTTGAACGGCCGGTAAGACGTCACTGACTGAATCTCTCCGGGCATAGGCGCAAAGCCCCCCGCGGCAGCAACTCCGCTGGCTGTGTCTGTTTTCGGGAAGCAGCAGTACGCCACTTCATACCGCGACTTCTTCTTGTCGACTGCAAAAGTGAAAACCGCCGCGCGCTTGCCTTGGATAGTTTGCCAGCGAGCAAAGCTGATCTTTCCCCCCTCCGATGCCTCTTGAAAAAGTACGCTGAGAGACGGCATAGGGCTTGGCGGCGAGATCTTGCCATTTTCTCCCCACGGGGTTTTATCTTTCTCTGCTAACTTCTCGATCCCTTTCTCCGACTCCACTTTTTTCGTATCCGCATCCGAAAGTCTGGCAAATGAATTGACTGTGTTCACTGTCAAGCCAGGAGAACTGCTCGTATTGATAAGGTCGTCCTGGTAGCGCGAAATGGTTTTTGACGCCGAAAATGGGGGTAGTTGATCGTATGTTTTCGACAAGTAGTCCGCCGCTTTAGCCAAGATATCCTTCTGCGCCGCTGCGTCGGGTGCAGGAGACGTGGGCGTATCTTCTGCGGGTGGTGGCATAAACGCGCTGCGCCCTTCGAGGATGAACATCTGTTCAGTTGAGAGATCGCCGGGTAGGTACGGCGTGAGGCTGGTCTTTGCGCTGTGGGTCAACTCTTCCGTGAGCTGAACTTCTTTCAGGCGCGCGGCTACGTCTTCGTCTGACTTACTGCCCTGCTTCATTTCAGCGAGAGCCTGTTTTAGTTGCTCCACGTTCATCTTGGTAGCGGCCATTGCAGGAGCCGCCAGCAGCAACATCAGAATCCAGCCAATCTTCTTCATTTTCCCGCTAGCTCCCTTCTCATTGAGCGATTTGAGTTCGCAGGCTTTTTTTGAAGGTCACATCATTTTTCCGGTGCCTGCGCGTAGTCCTTGTAGGCGGAGGTGAATAGTGTGCGCCGAGTTGTGTAGCTGGCCGCCCCCGAATCGCCATTTGGAACGACCAGGGTATCGACATACGATTTGACCGGCACGATGAGCACTCTATTGCCCACCCTTACAGGTCCGAAGTCGGTGCGCGTATCGAGTGCGTGAACAATCTCAGCGGATTCAAACTCCGCCCGCGTAATCATGCGGACCAGAACGCCGGTCGAAGGGGAGATAAAGAACTCGCCATGATACGGCGCGGTGGCCTTGAAGTCGTTCCAGCTGGTGCTGGTCTGGAAATTTCCCGCAACTCCGCCGCCACTGGCCCCCCCACCCATCGTCAAAGCTGTTGTCGCGGTGTAGAAGGAGGCAATTCCTGTCTGATTCACTTTGGGAAAGCAGCAGATATCGATGTCCAGGTGCGACTTCTTTTCCGGGACTGTGAAGGTGAACACCGCGGCGGGGCTGCCATTAATCAGTTCCCAGCGCTGCCATTGGATGGCTTCTGCTTCGTTCCAGACTGTGGCAGGGTCCGGAGCGGGAGACTTGAGCGCGATCATTTTGTTGGCGCCCCACGGGGTCTTATCCTTTTCGTCCGACGACGTTTCGCCTCCGTGCACAATCGTCAGCGGGGTTTCGGCTGAGTTCATGTAATGCACAAACAACGACGGGTTCGAGAACCCTGAGGAGACAACGGCGTCTGTCGCGCCACCCTGCAGGCCGGAGCTCGATGCAATTGCTTCGACGTTGTCCTGAAAGCGTAGTGTCGTCTTCACAGCTTTCAACGCGGGCAATTGAGCATAGGTGGATTCGAGGTAGGCAGCAGCCTTGGCAAGTATCGCCTTTTGCGTCGATTCATCCGGCGACGGAGTGGCCGGAAGATCCGTGTCGGGCGGAAGGAGGGTCGCGCTCTTCGCTTCCATCACATAGATCTGCTCGGTTGAGAGCGGACCCGGTGCAAAACTCACAATGCTGTTCATTGTTTTGCGCGTCAGCTGCTGGCTAAGATCCACCTGCTTAAGCGCAGTGGCAATTTCCGCATCGGATTTCTTTTGCTGCTGCATCGAGTGCAACAGGTCTTCTAATTGACCGACAGTAATCTTCCGCCCACACCAACCGTAGGTCCCACACAAAAGCAACATAAGAATGCAAAGAATGGATTTCATTCCTTCAATTCTTTCACGCACCAGCGCGGCAGTCATCCCGGTTGACCGCCGCGCTGGGCTTGACTGCGAGCGTTACTTCGCGCCGCCGGGCTGATAGTCCTTAAACTCAGCGGTAAAGAGCGTCCGGCGGATTGAGAATTTTCCTGCCGAGCCGGAATCGCCGTTCGGAACAACTTCCGTATTGGTGATGCTCCTCACAGGTGCAACGACAGTTTTGTCGGCTACAGTGACCGGCCCATAGTCGATCCGTTCGTCCACCTGATGAACCACTTCTGTTGGCTTGAGCTCTGCCTGGGTAATCATCCGCACCACGACGCCGCTGTCCGCATCGATAAAGAACTCGCCGCGATACCCAACATTCGTCTTGTAGTCGTTCCAACTGGTAGTGGTTTGCAGATTGCCCGACGCGCCTCCGCCACCCGACCCCGCTGCAGAGCCGATTGCGGCCGACTGAAAGCTGGCCTTGCCAGCCTGCTCTACATCCGGAAAGCAGCAAACTGCCACGGGGAAACGCCCTTTCTTCTTCGGCACTTCAAAAGAGAAAACCGCGGCCTGTTTCCCGTTGACCAGTTCCCAGCGCAGAAACTTCACCTCGCCGGCTGCTTGCGCTTCAGAAAAGACGGTGCCCAAATTCGGGTCCGGCATCTGCAGCGCAATCATTTTGTTGGAACCCCAAGGCGTCTTGTCCTTCTCCGAAGGCGCCTTCTCGGCGCCATGCTCGCTCGCAACATGCGAGTCCGTCGAATTGATGTAGTGGATAAACTGGTATGCGCTCACGAAAGATGCTCCCGTCGTCACGTCGACAGCGCCGCCTGCGAGCCCAGAAGCGGGTGCGGCCGCCTCAACGTTGTCCTGGAAACGGATGGTCGTCTTCTTCGCGGTCATTGCCGGCAGCTGGTCGTAGGTCTTGGAAACATAATCGGCGGCCTTATCGAGCAGTGCCTTCTGCGCCGCAGCATCCGGAGCCGCAGCGGTCGGAATATCGGAGGCCGGGGGGGCAAGCATGGCGCTGCGCGCTTCCAGCACGTAAATCTGCTCAGTCGAGAGCGTACCCGGTACATCCGCCACCAGGCTGTTCATCATGTTGCGCGTCAGTTGTTCGCTGAGCTCCAGCTGCTTTAAAGCGTTGGCTACCTCGGCGTCCGTCTTGTTTGCCTGGTGCATCGCCGCCAGCGTCTCTTTAAGCTCTGCCACGGTGACTTTCTTGGCACTCCACGCCGGCATTCCCGCAAGGGCCGCCAGAACGATCAATATCCCAAAACGTTTCATCAATTCCTCCCTCGGTGTCTTTCCATGGCGAGCTCTTTGGATCGGCGCGCCTGTTGTTGTTCATGTTGAGACCTTCGGCGTCTTATTGATCGCCTCCGGCACTCATTGCAGAGAGCGGAAGAGTGACAGAGCCCATGCGCCCGGAGTTCTCATCAACCACCAGCACGCGCAAGGATCCCATGCCCGGTTTTGCTCCGATGAGTTGCTCGAAAGGCACGCCGGCAGGCAGCAGCTTCTCGTACGTTGCGGGCATAAGCCGCAGTCCGAGAGTCTGCCCTTCGACGCGCGCATGCAGTCCCGCATCGTCCCGCTGAATAAAGAAAATGTCGAGTCTGTCCATCCAGCGACCGCCCTGCTGCCGCAATCCCAGATCGCCGGTCGCGATGTTGATCTTTACGTCAGCCTGGCGACCCTGCGGCATGACGCTTGCCTTGATCGCGATCTCGTTCAGGTCGACCGGACGCCAAACCGCTTGCTGAAAACGATCCTTCAGCGTTGCCGGCTCCTTTTCGAAGAGATAGCCGGTGCGGTAGCGCAGCGTGAGGCCGCGCCTGCCATTCAACTTCAAACTGAGAGTGTGATACTGGCCGTCGGCCGGCCCTTGCGGCGAAAAGCTCAGCATGTACGTGGCGTGTCCGTCAGCCACGATGTCGTCCAGCTGAGCTGCTAGATCGCCGGCTCGGCGAATGACGCGCCCTCCCGTCGCCGCCGCGACCTGTCGCACCGGTCCCTGTACGGGATGGAGATCCTGGCTCAGCTCTGCGTTGATGCGCCCGGGAGTGGTGTTGCGCGATGCGGTCGGGCCGCCGCCCAGGCTTGCTGCTTCTGCAGCAGCCGGCGTCAGCTCCACGTTCTGATGCTGCAGGTCGGCCGTGATCGTAGCGCTTTCGATCTGCGAGACGTCGAAAGGATAAACCGCTGCGTGGGCGTCGTTCATGGCCTCCTGCGCGCGCAGCGCAAAGCCGCTTACATCCTTCGGACTTTTGTCGATGCCCACCGATTGATCCTGCCAGTCCGCCAAAACGTTGTCGCTCGAAACCCAGACAACCTTTTTATGCCCGGGAATCGACGCGAGATGACGGGCAACCTGCGCGAGAATGACGAACGACGCGCGTGCGGGGTTATCGCCCATCGTTAGCAGCTGCGGATCAACGGGCTGCTGTCCATCCGGCACATCGGTGTGGTTGCCGTTCACCGAATTGAGATCGGCGGCATTCTGAACCTCATCGAAATGCTGCCGATTGCGCATCTCTTCGTCCTGGGCTTGGGCAACAGACTGCGCCGAAGGCAGAAACTTCTCCATGTGAGCGATTAGAGCTTCATGATCCGTGCCGATCTCGGTGAGCACACGAAAGCCAAGGCCGGTCATGGAGTACAGGCCCACACGCTCACCCGGCTTGAGCGAGCGAAGAAACTTGAGAACCTGGCCGCGCGCGTAACTCAAATCGCTCCACGCGATATGGCTTTCATCGATCACAAGAACGGTCGAGCCTATATCTGAAAGCGAAGGCGCTCCGGTCTGGTCCGAAGGCCTATTTGCGAAGGTCGCAATCACCTCGGGGGAGTTCTGAGGTGCAGTTGCCGGCAACGCCGCATCGGGTGCATGCGGAACCGCCTCTGGCTGCACGTTGCCCGCAAGACCAAACGAGCGAATTTCCTGTTTGTGGCCGTTGTCGTAGATTTCGATCTCGTCGGGTTTGAGATCGGTGACCGGGTGGCCCTTTTTGTCGTAAGCGACCAGACCGACGTCGACCAGGCGGGACGTGACTTTGATGGAGAAGCCATCCGCCCCCTCTTGAGGAGCGTCCGCCGGCTGATCGGGCACGCCGCGCGCTGCCGTCATGCTGACTTCAGGGATTGCGGGCTGGGCCGGAGCCGCGGGCGCGGCAGCTGCTGGGACGGGCGGAGAACTCGGCACAGCGGCAATGGCAGACTGTTCCGTCGTCTGAGCCGGTCCCGGCATTGCGGGCGCCTCCGACGGTGAGGCCTCTCTGGCACTGCCTGCGGGGCCTGTCGAATCTGCAAGAGCGGGCGACGGTTCAGTCGAGTCTGTTGTCGCCGCGTCGGCGAGAATGCGCACGGTCGAGCCGAGCCGGTGGTATTCAACGAACCGTGTTTCATTGATGAGCTGCAATGGGACGCCGAGCGTGCCCACCGCCGGGCTCGCCCACGCCGGGTTCAGGGACTCGGCGGATTCGCTGGCACCGCTCCCGTTCGTCGTGCCGGAGGCGGCCTCCTCCGTCGACAAAGCGATACTGCGAACCGGCGCAATGAAGCTCACATCGCCAATTCGTACCGGGCCATATTCAATTGCGATTGCGGCGCGCTTGAGAGGGTCGGATTGGCTCAACTCCGTCTCGATCGTGATTCGCAAAACAGTCCCCGTGGCCGGATCGATGGAAATGGAACCGTGATAGCCGGGAGTCTCCACGAATGGCTCAAACGCGACGGAATTGGTTACGTACTGCGAGGGACCCTGGTTTCTCCCTCCTCCGTACACCACCCGGGGACCGCCGATCGCCTTGGCGTCGCGCATGCAGCAGTAATTCACCTGGTAGTGCGATTCGGTCCTGGGTACGGCGTAGCGATAGACGGCAGCTAATGTGGGCCCGCTCTCTTTGGCCGCGCCGCTTCGGTCGGGCGCGGGTGGCGCAATCTCTTCCCAGTGATGAAACGTCACCTTGCCCTTGGCAGCGTCGGAGAGAACAACGAAAAGTGCCGGCCCGAACTCGCCCCAGCTGCGCAACCCGACTTCCAGCACCGGCTTGGCCAACGGCGTTGCTGTGGCCATGGCGGAATCCTGGACCTCTTTACCATCGCGGAATGTGACCTGTCGACGCGAGGTGCCTGCCGGCTGCATTCCGGCCCGAACAGGCCAGTCCCCCTTGACCAAAACATGCGGGCCGTCGTCAAACCGGTTCGTCACACGCGTCACGAAAAAGTTGGGCAGGCGAGTCCAGATTTGGACCGAGTAGGCCCGGGCAGCATCGAGCATCTGTGCCTGGGTTGCTGCGTCGGGAAATGCCGTCGCGGGCAGCTCGTTTGCCGGTGGATCGAGAAAGGCAGATTGATCTGACAACAACTGCAATGCAAGAGCCGTCCGAGGGCCCAGCTTCTGCGTCGCCGCCAGATGAATCAACGTGCGCTGGGTCAAGCGCTCTGTCAGCTCCGTCTCGCTCACCTGATGCGCAACTTCCGCGTCAGCGCGATGCGTCGCAGCGTCCGCCGCCAGAGCCTCCTCGAGCTGTGCCACGGTGCTCCGCCGGGCACATATCCCGGGCAGGCTCGTGGCAACGGCCAGGCATGCGAGTCCTATAACCCGCAGCGATGTCGAGCCGAGATGGAGCCTGGAGGAGCCAATGGACCTGAGACTTCGTGTTTGAGAAGCCGAGATCGTCAGAATCCCTTCTTCCTTTTTGGACTTAGAGCTGCGCTGAAAAGGAATGCAGAGTTGCACACAAACTTTACACACCGTCACCGGCGCCTGCAATTCGAGCTCCCGTGGCGTTGACGTCCAACTGCCCGGAGTCCTCGCTGAGCCGTCTCGAAAGCAGCGGCTTCTGGCCCTTCGAGGGTCTGCTAGAGTGAGATTTACCGGGCAGCCCTAGGGGCAGACCGAGTAAGGAAGCCTGCACGTCGATGCCAAAATTCGGACTTTTTCGAAAGACCATGAACGTACAAGCAGAAGAAAACGCGGCCGTGTTCGCCGCGCTTTCGCCTTTTCGAATTGAGCCGCACTTTGACCCGCGCGTTTGGGGATGGCGCGATCTGCGCCCCTGGTATGACTGCGTAGTTGTTGAGGGAGAACCCACCCCACCGTCAAACGCCGCTTATGTCAGCAAAGTGCCAATTGGCGAAGTCTGGCTAACCGGGGACGCCTGCAAGGTTGCAACCGGCGCGCACAAGGGCAAGTCGCTGGCCCAGGTGTTCCGCGAGCAGCCCAAGGCCATGCTCGGCAACCATGCCCCTTCGACCGACTCGCCGCTGTTGATTAAGGTGATCTTCGCCCGCGAAAAGCTCAGTGTACAGGTCCATCCGGACGACAAGATGGCCCAGAAATATGGTGAGCCGCGAGGCAAGACAGAGTGCTGGTATGTCCTGGCCGCTGAGCCGGAGGCCCTGGTTGCCGCGGGACTCAAAGCCGGTTCAACCCTGGATCAGGTCCGGTCCGGTATTCAGGACGGCACACTCGAAGACTGTCTCAAATTGCTGCCCGTCGCACAGGGCGACATGGTCTTCATGGACGCGGGCACCGTTCATGCCATCTGGCCCGGATCAGTCTTGCTCGAAACGCAGCAGAACTGTGACATCACGTACCGGATGTATGACTATGGAAGGCCGCGCGAACTGCACATTGAGAAGTCACTTGAAGCGATGCGCTTCGAAACACGCGCCGGCAAAGTTCCGCCGCGTGTCCTTGCCGATCGCACTGTTCTGATTGATCAGGACTATTTCTGCGTCGAGCGCATCCCTTTGCAAACAAGTCGTGCCAGCACCACTTTGCCAAGTCCGGATGAATCGGGGCCCGGGCTCTGCTACTTATTTGCTGCCGCAGGGTCAGGACGTCTCACCAGCCCTAGCTTCGAACCGATCGATCTGCCGCAACGGGGTATCGTGGCTGTCCCCGCCTCCTCGCCGATATTCGCCGTGCAGGATCTTGGCGGTCTCGACCTTGTCCGCATGTCGCCGCGCTGGCCAAAGCAAGAACGACAAGGCCCTAACCGCTAGACGCCGAACTGCCGCAGATGATGGTCCAGGTGCTTGTACATCAGGACCGCCCACTCATCGGGCGTGAGCCTGCCAAAGAAGGCATGGGGATTCTGGGTGCACCCTGCCGGACCGGCAGTGGCAAAACGGTCGATCAATCCGCAAAGGCGCTCACGCTCCTTATTTAGGTCGCGCTGGTCCAGAATTACAAGGTTCTTCATGGTCGGCGTGTTGCGCCGAAACGGTTCTCCCTCTCGAAATACGAAGGGTTTGATCAATTGCCCCACGATACGCCCCATCACCAGCCGCGACGAGCGGACGTCGCCGAGCGCCATCTCCAGCGAGCTTGCACAGTGCGCCACGGCTTGGGGCGCATTCATTTTGCCCCATTGCCGTGGACTCTCCGGCCGCAGCTCGGCGAGGCGCGTTTTCACTTCAGTCACCTCTGAAACTTGAAAGAGACTCTTCATGCAGGTGAAAAACCCTCCATTCCTTTGCTGCGCACTGGATGCTAGGGCTTGGGCATCGGGCGCTCGTGCAGAATCATCCACGAGGTGCCAAACCTGTCGCGCAATTGAGCGAAGCGCGAGGCGAAAAACGTTTCCTGCATAGACATGAATATCTCGCCGTCTTTGGAAAGAAGCTCGTAGATCCGTTCCGCCTCTGCGTCGCTGTCAACACCGAGCGAAAGGTAAACGCTGCGCATCGGTTTGAAGTGATCCGGTGGAATATCGCTCGCCGCTAGGACGGTGTCGCCAATCGTGATGTTGCCATACAAAACGGCCTTCGCCCACTCCGGTTTCACTTGGCTCTGATCCGGCGCCTGCTCGTGCGTCATCATCATGCCGATTTTGCCGCCAAGGTGCTCCTGGTAAAAGCGGAATGCTTCGGCGCAGTTGCCGCCATAGTTCAGATAAGTCTGTAGTTTCATCGAGTCGTTTTTCTCCTTGGGGATTTAGTAGGGGAGGGAAATGGTGGAATCAGCGGAGTAGGGTCGCGCTGCTCCCAGCGCCGGTAAGTCTCGGCAAGTACGGCCTCGCGATTACTCTCCATCTGATCGACGAAGCTGCAAGGCGCTGCGGTTTCTTCATGGCGCGCTGCCCATACCAGCAGTTCGAGCATCACCGGTGCCAGCGCGATGCCCTTGGCCGTGAGTCGGTAATGCACGCTGCGACGATCTTCGGGTGCCGGTTCCACTGTGATGATCTCCTGCTCCTTCAGCCGACGCAGCCGATTCGCCAGCACATTCGTGGCGATTCCCTCACCGGCATGCTGGAACTCGCGAAACGTGCGGTAGCCGCGCACCATCAGGTCGCGGATGATCAGCAGCGACCAGCGGTCGCCGAACCGCTCCAGCGAGACGCAGACCGGGCAACCCGAACGTGCTTTCGACTTGCGTTTTGAGGCCACAAATGCAACCTACAGATATCGCTTGCATTTTGCAACCTATTTGTGATCTGATGACTCGACCGCTGGATACCCACTCGGCTGCGGCAAAGCAAGTGAAGGTGCCGGCGAAGTCAATTCTTCCCTGGATGGTTCCCATGAGTACAGCAGCACATGTCTCCAGCATCGCGCCCTTTCTCTGGTTCGATAAGAACGCCGAAGAGGCAGTCGCCTTTTACCTTTCGATCTTTAAAAGCTCCCGCCAGACCGGAAAACTCGTTCGCCAAGCCGACGACCCTGGCGGCTCGAAGGGCAGTGCTCTCACCATCAGCTTCGAACTGGATGGGATGCCGTTTACTGCAATGAATGGCGGACCTGGACACCGATTTAATGATGCCGTCTCGTTTGTTGTGCGCTGCGAAGATCAGAGCGAAATCGATCATTACTGGGGAAAGCTCACCGAAGGCGGTAACGAAATCGCTTGCGGATGGCTGAAAGACAAGTTCGGCCTTAGCTGGCAAATCGTGCCCGCGCGCATCGGAGAGCTGATCCGGCATCCAAAGGCCATGCAGGCCATGATGCAAATGAAGAAGCTGGATATCGCCGTTCTCGAGCAAGCCGGGCGATCGTAGCAAACAAACAAGCCATCGCACGGAGGGGGAGCCGTTCTTCCTGTTAGCATTGAACCTGACCGATGCAAACGAAGAAACTGAAAATTATCCCCCTCGGCGGACTTGGCGAGTTCGGTATGAACTGTCTCGCAATCCGCTGGGAAGACGACATTATCGTTATCGATGCGGGCCTGATGTTCCCTGAGTCGGAGTTGCTGGGCGTGGATATTGTCGTGCCCGACATCACCTACCTGATTGAGAACAAGGCGCACGTGCGCGGCATTATCCTGACCCACGGCCACGAGGATCACATCGGGGGGCTGCCGTGGATTTTGAGCGAGATCAAAGTGCCGGTCTACGCGACCGAGTTCACTCTCGCTTATGTCGAGGGCAAGCTCGAAGAGCACCAACTGCTCGATGAGATCACGCTGATCGAGATCACCCCGCGCGAAAAGTTTTCGATCGGGCCGTTCACCATCGAGCCGATCCGCGTCACGCACTCCCTGGTGGATTGCGTCGCATTGGCAGTCGATACGCCGGTTGGCGTCGTGATTCACACCGGCGACTTCAAGATCGATCTTTCTCCGCTCGATGACAAGCCCTTCGACCTCCATACCTTTGCCGAGTACGGCAAGCGCGGCGTGCTCGCCCTGCTGCAGGACTCGACGAATGTGGAACGGCCCGGCTACACGCCCAGCGAAGCCGCAGTGAAGCCTCGTCTCGACGAAATCTTCTCGCGCACCAAGAAAAAGCTTTTCTTCAGCTGCTTCTCGTCTTCCATTTTCCGTATCCGCATCGCGATGGAACTGGCGCGCGCGCATGGCCGCAAGGCAGTCGTCCTGGGCCGTTCGATGATGGAGTCGAGTGAAATCGCGCAGGACCTCGGCTATCTCGACCTGCCGCCTGGGCTTGTCATCAATCCCGGCCAGATGCGCGATTATCCGCCCGAGCAATTAATGATTCTGATCAGCGGCACGCAGGGCGAACCGATGAGCGCCCTAAGCCGCGCCGCGGTGGACAATCACAAGCACGCCCGCATCGATGCCGGCGATACCGTGGTGCTCAGCTCGCGCATTATCCCGGGGAACGAGAAGGCAATTTTCCGCGTCATTGATCACCTGTTCCGGCGATCTGCAAATGTCATCTATGACGATGGGCAACACGGCCTGATTCACGTCAGCGGACACGGCAGCCAGGAAGAGATGCGCCTGCTTATCAATCTCGTCAGGCCCAAGTTCTTCGTCCCGGTCCATGGCGACTACCGTTACCTGGTCCGCCACGCCCAGATTGCAATGGAGACAGGCGCCGTGGAACACGCCATCGTGATCGAAGACGGCGACGTGCTCGAACTGGACAAGGACGATGCGCGGAAAAGAGACAAGGTCACGGCGGGTCGCATTCTGATCGACTCCGGCTCCTCCATCGATGTGGTCGAAGACCTCGTGATCCGCGACCGGCGCATCCTCAGCGAAGACGGCATTGTGCTGGCCGTAGTGGCCATCAACAAGCGCACCGGCAAGGTAGAGCGCGCACCGGAACTGATCATGCGCGGCTTCGGCGGCGCTGATATCAGCGACGAGGCCAGCGCCGTTGTGCTCCGCACATTGGACGGTCTCAAGGACGAAGAAAAATCGGACTACGGCATGGTGAAAGAAAAGGTACGCGTCGAACTCAAGCGCCTGATCCAGAAAACCACCGGCCGCCGCCCGCTGATCATGCCTGTGATTCTGGAGATCTAGAGAACGACAGCCGCGTTTCGAGAATTGCCAAAGCGGATGCCGGCGATTGGCCGCGAAGGCACTCAAAGAGCAACAGCCTGTTACCGGTAGACTTCCCGTCGATTGCCTATCTGTAAAACCAAAACAATCAGAACGCCATCCTGGATATCGCAAAGGACGAGGAAGTCGCCGACGCGATAGCGCCAGATGTCACCTAGCGAGCCCTTCAACGCTTTTCCGACATTGCGCGGATCGTTACCTCGAGCCACTCGCTGATCCATGAATGCCACGATTCGCTGTGCCGCGGGTTTGTCGAGCTTGCGTAGCTGCTTTCGCGCGGTGTCGGCGTACTCAATCGTCCAGGCCAAGATCTTTCCTTATGGCTGCCGTAGAGTGCATCTTTTCCTTGCCTCTGCGGATCCGCTCTTTCGTCTCGGCGGCAAGATAGTAATCTTCCATCTCCGCGATGCCGCCCTCGATGATCTCCCGCAGATAAAACGCCTTTGTACGACCGGTTTTCGCTGCCAACCGATCCAGGCGGTCCGAGATCTCTGGCGCAAGTCTGATCGAAGTCGGCATAATCCCTCCGTGAATACTTGTATTCAGTGTATCGCATTTGCTGAATACATCTCCGGTTGCCGCAAACCGATCGCCGCCGACGACCCCGGTGATTCTTGACGCCTCGCAGCCTTCCCGCGTACTCCTCTTCTGTAGAATCGCGCTATGAATCGCATCGCTCTCGTATGCGCTGTCGTCCTCGTTGCATTCGGTCCAAGCCTTTCCGCACAAACAAACCCAGCGGCGGAAGCCCAGAAAACCCTCGCGTGTCCCGCGCAAACGACCCTCGACGAACTGGTCAAGGCCATTGACGACGCTGTGAGCGGGCCTGCGAATAAAGATCGCGCCTGCCTGCGCCAGGTCCTGCTGCCCGATGCCCGACTCTCGCCAATCCACAAAGAGGAGACCGGCGGTTTTGCACCCCGCTTGCTCACCGTAGACGACTGGATCAACACCGTGGCCAAGCGCGGCAGTGACGTCTTCTACGAAGTGCAGGTGAAGGTTAAGACAGAGAGCTACGGCCACTTCGCCCATCTTTGGAGCACCTACGAGATACGCCCCACACTCGACGGCAAAGCGACCGTGACGGGAATCAATAGCATTCAGGCCGTGTTCGATGGGACACAATGGAGAGTGCTCTCGATCCTGTGGGAACCGAGCACGACTGCCGGTCCGCTCCCGGAGAAATATCAGCCATGACGGTGGATTCCTTGGTCACCCTCGCCGAAATCCGTGAAGCCGCCGCGCGCATCGCCGGCATCGCGATCAAAACACCCCTGATTCGCGCCCCGTTTCCCGGCCTCGCCGGTTACGGAACAGCAAAAGAGATCTGGCTCAAAGCTGAAAGCCTGCAGCCCATTGGCGCCTTCAAAATCCGCGGAGCAGCAAACAAAATTCTGCAACTCACGCCCGAAGAGATCCGCCGCGGCGTCATCACCTACTCCAGCGGCAACCATGCGCAGGGCGTGGCCTACGCGGCCCGTGCCGTGGGAGCTAAAGCGGTCATCGTCATGCCATCGAACGCTCCTGCCATCAAACGTGCGGCAACCATCGCCCTCGGCGCCGAGGTCGTCGATGTCGGGCCCGCGTCGAGCGAGCGGCTGGCAAAAGCCGAAGAGCTGGTGCGCGAGCATGGCTACATCGTCATCCCGCCCTATGACGATGCACAGATCATCGCGGGGCAGGGAACATGCGGCCTCGAGATTGTCGAGCAGTTGCCCGATGTGGATCTTGTGCTGTCGCCGGTTTCCGGCGGTGGCCTGCTCAGCGGGGTGGCGGCTGCCATCAAGCAATTGCGGCCCGAAACCAAAGTCTTTGGCGTCGAGCCCGAACTGGCCGGTGACACCGCCCAGAGTTTTCGTATTGGCACGATCGTTGAATGGCCGGCTGAGCTAACGAGCCGGACAATTGCCGACGGACTGCGTACACAAAGCGTGGGCGCTCGCAATTTCGCACACATCCAGGCCTACGTCGACGGAATCGTCACTGTCTCTGAGGCAGAAATTCGCGCCGCCATGCGCGCAATTGTGGCGACTACCCGGCTTGTCCCTGAACCCAGCGGCGCGGTTGCCGCCGCGGCACTGCTGTTTCATGCCGACCAACTCCCCGCCTACCGCACGGCAGCGGCAATCGTCAGCGGTGGCAACGTCGCACCGGAGATGCTCGCCGAGGTGCTCACTGAAACCGGTGCGTAACGTCGTTGCTCTATGATCTTTTCAGAGATGAAGTTTCAAATTCCAACCCTTTCGAGGTCTGTAGCAGCGGCTCTCATTCTCTGCGCTGCTGTCGGTGCGTTTGCCGATAAAAAGAAAGACCAGCTGGTCAAGCCGTTGGCGGGACCGCGGGCCACGGCTCTGCGCGTTACGTGGCTCTATATCTCTCCAAACAAAACCTCCCAGAAGGTGGATCGCGTGCAGGTAGGCCGCGAGATGGTCATCGCCGAGAAGAGCGGCCCGTGGCTCCGCGTTTACGCAAATACTGATATTGAGGAAGAACACTCGAGCGATCAGCCGGTCTTTGGCGCAGACGAGGTCCCCCCTCCGGTTTCTGGATGGCTTGAGGCAAAAGGCATCATCGTTGAGAGTACGCCCAATGGCGACACGATCCTGATGGGTGCCGCGGCCAGCCAGGAAGCTGCGGCCAGCGATCCGCGCGGTCCTGCGAACGCTGCCAAAAGCGCGCATCTGCTCTATCGCAGAATCGTGGAAATGTTCCCCAATTCTCCTCTCGCGCCGGAAGCCGCATGGCGAGCCGCCGATATTCTGTGGCAAATTCAAAAGAGTGACTTCGGTGCGCTTCCTTCCGCCAAGGAGCGCGATCCCTACATGCGCAACCAGATGGACGAAGATAATCTCAAGAAAGTTATCAAGCTGTACCCGCACACGCGACAAGCCGATCTGGCAGAGTATGACTTAATCGATAACAGGCTCTGCGGCGACTGGCAGGGCTCCACCAAGTGTCCTGAAAAAGAGTCGGAGATCTTCGAGAAGTACGCAATCGAACACCCCGACAGCCCGCGTGCCGCCAGGGCGCTCTACGAAGCGACCTACCGGCAGGCTGTTTTGAGTGACATGTACGGCGCAGACGGCAACGACAAGAAGCAGGACGAAGCACACCGTCACGCCGGCGATCTGGCTGCACGATTGAAAGACAAGTTTTCCCAGTCGGACTACACATGGCGAGCGGCTGCTCTCGTCTACAGACTCGACCAGGGCGTTCCGGTCTACGGGATCGATCGCCCAACTGAGTAGCAGGCCGTTGGTCTGACAATTGCACCAACGGTTGTGCTCCGGAGGCTTTTTGAACGTTTACATTCAGTCCATTGTGCTGGGCATTGTTGAAGGCCTGACCGAATTCTTGCCGGTCAGCTCCACCGCGCATCTCCGCATCACTGAAGCGCTCATGCATCTACCCCTCGATGACGCGTACTGGAAGATGTACACAATCGTGATCCAGGCCGGGGCGATCTTCGCGCTGCTGCTGCTCTACCTTGAACGGATTGTCGAGTTCCTGCATTCCTTCCCTCGCGGTGAGAGCGGCGACCGCACATGGCTCAACCATCCCATCTCGATGACGTTCTTCGCATTCGTCTGCACTTCAATTCCCGCCCTCCTGCTGAAGAAATGGAGCGATAGGAACCTGGGAAGCCTGACAGTGATCGCGCTCGCGATGCTCATCGGCGGAATCATAATGTGGGCGGTGGACCTGTGGGCAAGCCGCTACGAGCCCATGACCAACCATGTGGAAGAGATGGGGCTGGGACAGGCCATCTGGATCGGTCTATGCCAGTCGCTCTCGGCCATCTTCCCCGGTGTATCGCGCTCCATGTCGACCATCGCGGCCGGGCAGTTGGCGGGGCTCAGCAGGCCTACAGCCCTGGAGTTCAGCTTTCTGCTCTCGATTCCGACCATGCTGGCGGCAACGGGATACGATCTGCTCAAGGAACTGCATGGGAGCAAAGCCGCTGGAGTTGCGAGCGATGCGGCGGCCCACGTCACAATGAACGGCCAGCGTTGGATCGTGCTCGCAATCGGTTTCGTCATTTCCTTCATCGTCGCTTTTGGCGTCGTCGAGTGGTTCCTAGCCTGGGTGCGGAAGCACGGATTTGCGATCTTCGCCGTCTACCGCATCGTTGTGGGCATTGTCCTCCTTATCTGGGGAAGCCGCCTTCTCGGGGCCCAATAGGCTTTAGCAACACAACCGGCTTCCGAGGGGTGGAGACTGTGGTTCCCCCTCGCCCGGTTTTGCCCGAATTCCGCTTCCCGCCCATCGATAATGGGAACTGCTCTGGGATTTATCCATCCGGGCTGAGGTCGACGCGCTCTTCCCGCGCGATCAGCGGACCGGAGACATCCCTTCAATGAAAGCCATACCGATTACTCTTTCGCCGACGCGGAACCGCTCCCTGAACTTGTTTCTGGGAATGATGCTCGCACTGGTCTCGATTCTCCTTCTCCTCTCTCTCCTGACCTACCATCCCGCCGATCCCTCGCTGGATACCGCCACGGATGTCGCCCTGCCTCGGCACATCCAGAACTGGGTTGGCGTGCTGGGCGCATCGTTGAGCGACGTGGCGCTGCAATCGCTGGGCCTCACGGCGTTCCTGCTGCCGCTCTGGATGGGCGGCCTCGGGTGGGGCTGGATGCGGTCAAAATCCGGCGGTTCCGTCTGGTTGCGTGCTGCCGGGACATTGCTTGCCATGGTCTTTGTGCCCACAGTTTTCGGCTTGCTGCCCTGGCATTGGCGCTGGTTGCACGCTGTTCCGGTAGAAGGCGTGATCGGACGCCTGGTCGCGGGCTCGCTCGTGGTCTATCTCAATCTCCAGGGCGCATGGCTTGTCGCCGGAGCGTTTGCGCTTGCAGGCATCTATTTCGCCTCCGCCGTCAGCTTCTGGGCGATCAAGCAAATGGTCGAAGAGCGCTGGGCCCACGTGATGGCATGGAGCGACCGCTGGCATAACTGGCGCGAAGAGCGCGCCGAAGCAAAAGCCGACCGTGAAGACGCACGCGCACAACAGGAAGCCCCCGGACCGAATCAGCGGCTCTTCTCAGGTTCGGCAGCGACGGCTGAAGACGAAGCGCTGCGCGAAAAGAAGCCATTCAAGTTATTTTCATTTTTTAGCCGTCGAGACAAGTCTGCGGAGCCGGACCCGGTCGATGAAATTCCCGCGTTTCAACGCGCGGCTGCCCAGCCGGTCGAACCCGTACCCGAGATCAAGCGCCGCACAAGCATATGGGAACGCGCCGCAGCCGAACCGGGCCCGTTACCGTTAGGACCCGTACCAGTCCCATCCCCTTCGCCCGTGGCTGCCCCGCTGCCCGTAGCTGCTAAACCAATCCCCGTGCCGACGCGTACCGCTCCTGAACCGCAACCGGTAGCTGCATCTTCTCAGGCGCCCGCAGCCATTGCGATCCACGAGCGCGCGGATGCCGATGTAAGAACCGTGACGGTGGCGCCCAAGAACGTGAGCGGCTTCAAGCTCCCGGCGAGTACGCTGCTGAATGCGGGAACCGGGCCGCAGGCCGTGCGCGAAGATGTCCTGCGCGAAGAAGCCCGCGTGCTCGTAGAAAAATGCGGCGAGTTCGATGTGCGCGGCCAGGTGGTGCAGATCAACCCCGGGCCCATGGTCACGACCTATGAATTTAAGCCCGAAGCCGGCGTGAAATACAGCCGCGTCACCGGGCTGGCAGAAGATCTCTGCCTGGCGATGCGAGCCGAAAGCATTCTCATCGAGCGCATGGCAGGCAAGAGCACCGTAGGCATCCAGGTGCCGAACCACGAGCGCGAGACCATTCATCTGCGCGATGTGATCGAGTCGGAAACCTTCTCCAAGGCCAAGTCGCGTTTGACCCTGGCCATGGGCAAAGACATCAATGGACGCATCGTGACCGCCGATCTGGCTTCGATGCCGCACGTGCTGATCGCTGGTTCCACCGGCTCGGGTAAATCGGTCGCGATCAACGCGATGATCATGAGCCTGCTCTTCCGGACCACGCCCAATCAGGTCAGGCTCATCCTTGTCGATCCCAAGCGCGTCGAGCTTGGAATGTACGAGGGAATTCCGCACCTGTTCACGCCGATCATCACCGAGCCCAAACTCGCAGCCAACGCGCTGCGCAACGCGGTGCGCGAGATGGAGCGCCGCCTGAAGCTATTGGCCAGTCGCAGCGTGCGCAACATCGACCAGTACAACAAGCTCTTCGATGGCGCCATGCCGTCTCTCTTCGACGAAGGCGAAGCGGAAGAGCCGCTGCCCTACATCGTGATCATCATCGACGAGCTTGCCGACTTGATGATGCTCGATCGCTCCAATGTTGAAGAGTCGATTACGCGCCTGGCCCAGATGGCCCGCGCCGTGGGCATTCACCTCGTCCTTGCAACGCAGCGCCCCAGCGTCGACGTCATCACCGGCTTGATCAAGGCCAATGTCCCGACCCGCATCAGCTTCCGCCTCGCCACAAAAGTGGATTCGCGCACGATTCTCGATACCAACGGTGCAGAGGCTCTGCTGGGTCGCGGCGACATGCTCTTTTTGCCACCAGGAACAAGTCGTTTGATGCGGCTGCATGCCCCCTATGTCAGCGAGAAGGAAACGGCGGCCGTCGTGGGCTTCTGGAAAGACCAGGGCGCCGCGCAGTATGCCGAAGGCTTCCTTGAGTCGCCGAAAGAAGACCGCCCGAATGTCGAGGGATCCAACGGCGATCCTGACGAGAACGACCCGATGTTCGACGATGCCGTGCGATTGGTCTTCGAATTTGGCAAGGCCAGCACCTCGCTGTTGCAACGGCGTCTGCGCATCGGCTACGGCCGCGCAGCGCACCTGATTGACCTGATGGAGCGGGACGGACTGGTCGGTCCTGCAGATGGTTCGCGTCCTCGCGAGTTACTAAAGGCACCCGGGTGGCTGCACGAAGTCTCGATGTCTGATGAATAATACAGATACACACTCCTTCACGATGAAAGAACCGCAATGCTTGGCATAGGTGGGGACCGCAATTACCCGACCGTCCTGTTGATCGACGACGATTTGATCAGTCGTGAGGTCATCGCGACTATTCTCACCTTGAACGGATACACATTGCATACTGCCGCGAGCGGCGATGCGGCCGTCCAGATGCTGCAGAACGGAACATGCACCCCGCAAGTCGATCCTGGTAGATGTGCAGATGCCGGGCCTCAATGGGGCACAGCTAATCGCCGAGTTGCGGACACGCTGCCAGGCAGGCACTATGCCATTAGCGGAAGCCAATTGCCGAAAGAGCTTGAGTCGGTTGTAGACGGTTTTCTGCTGAAGCCTTTTTCGCCGGAGGCGCTGCAGAAGCTGCTGGAAGAAAGTAAGCCGGGCACCACGGCAAGCAGGGAACAGATTTCCGAAGAACCGGTCGTGAGCGCAAAGATTCTGAGCCAGTTTCGCCAGATGATGCCCGAACCGACCGTAAAGGAAGTTTATGTCGCGGTTGTCACCGACCTGAAGAAGCGAAATGCAGCGTTAGAAGCCGCGATTGCCAAGCACGATGCAACTGAGGTGCGCAGGATTGGTCACACGATTAAGGGCGGCTGCGGAATGGCAGGCGCACGCCAGGCGGCCAAGTTGGGTGCTTTGCTTGAGGCGGAGAGTGATCAGTTGAATAACTCCGCGGCGATCCGTATTGAATTGAAGCTAGCCCAGGAAAATCTGGAGCGTATGCTTGAGGTAGAATTTCCGACATAGGAAACATCAGGTTTTTTTCGGCTTTCTAACGGACAGATTGCCGGTGTTTTCCGCTTTTAATAAGCGTGCACGCAGATCTTTAGGAGGGTCCCGCTCAAGTGGAAGGATTGACACGAATCGTATTGGCGGACGACCATCCTGTTGTCCGAATCGGTGTGCGCAACATGCTCACAGCCGAAGAGGGATTCGACGTGGTCGGCGAAGCGGACGATGGGGACGAAGCCATCACCCAGACGCTCGAACTGCAACCGGACATTCTCTTGCTCGATGTCGCCATGCCCCGTCTGCCGGGCCTCGAAGCCATGCGCGCCATCATGAAGGGCTCGCCCTCGGTCAAGATCCTGCTCCTTACATCGACGATCACGACACAGCAGATCATCGAAGCGCTGCACATTGGTGCACGCGGAATCGTGCTCAAGGATGCTCTGGCAGGTCACCTCAAAACTGCCATCCGAACCGTGACTGCCGGCGATTACTGGATAGGCGGCAAGCGGGTCGTGAATCTCGTCTCCGCTTTGCACGACCTCATGCAGCAAGCCGTCCCGCCGCAGCAGAAGACCTATGGCCTGACTCCGCGCGAACTGGAAGTTGTAGGGTGCATCGTCGAAGGCTGCAGCAACCGCGATATCGCCAAGCAGTTCACGCTGAGCGAAGAAACCGTCAAGCGCCACTTGTCGAATATCTTCGACAAAACCGGCGTCTCAACACGGCTCGAGCTGGCGCTGTTTGCGATCGCGCATCACTTAGTCACTCCTCAGTAGAATCGCCGGCAACCTGGGTGCTCGCCTCGTCCCGGTAGGCAGAGTACCGCTCGCTGGCAGCACACTTCCCTCAAGAAAAGAACTGCTTTTCGAGATGATCGAGAATTCCCTCGGTCGTCTCGCAAAGTCCGGTATGCACCGGCGAAGTCTGGATGATCGTGCTGCGCGGCGAAACAAGCCAATGAAACCGTTCGCGCCTTGAAAGCTGCGCGATGGGGCCCGCTCCAGGATCTCCCGTGCAAATGCGTTCCACCGCTTGCAGATGCGTGCGCACCAAATCCATGTCGATGTCCGACCAGAAAGCCTTCAGGCGTGCCGGATCCAAAAGAATGCGCCCAGCCAGGTAATCCCGCTGAAGACAGAAAACAACGATTCCTGCGTTGAGGAACTCCTCACGCTCCACCCGAGGCACCACGCGCACGAGTGCGTAATCAAACGAGGCGGGTGCGTGCATCCATCGCCTCCTGCTCAAAGATATGTGAGTTGCCAAGCCGCTTGACCAGGAAATCCACGTAGCCCGCGCGCCGGTCATCCGCACTCAAATTTCCCGGAATCGATTCGAGCCATGCATTGGGCACACTTCCTACAATCTCCTTCATCTTTTCCGGCGTGAGCTTCTCGTGTGCGCTCTTGCTCGCCTGCTCGATTTGCGAGGCCCATGGCAAAAGAATGTGATTGCGAATCTCGCTGAATGGCGCAGCAACCTTCTCCCGCATCCCAGCCCAATCGTGGTGCACGTAGAGCGCTGCTCCGTGGTCGATCAGGTAGAGCTTGCGATGCCACACCAGCAGGTTCGCGTTCTTTGCGGTGCGGTCCACGTTGAGCGTGAACGCATCGAGCCAGACGGTCAATGACGCTTCTTCGGGCGAGGCGGTGTCGCGCGCCGCGGGATCGAATGAGACCGACCCCGGCAGATAATCCAAAGCCAGATTCAGCCCCGGACTTGCTTTCAGAAGCTGCCGGATTTCGTAATCGGGTTCGTTGCGGCCGAGCGACGCGTCAATTTCGATGAAGACAATCTCCGGCACGCGCAGCCCCAAAGCCCGCCCGATTTCGCCGGCAATCAATTCAGCAATCAGCGCCAGAATACCCTGACCTGCCCCGCGAAATTTCACAACATAAAGGCCAAGATCCGCCGCCTCTACAATGGCTGGCAAAGATCCTCCCTCGCGTAAGGGGATCACATAACGCGTCGCTGTCACGGTTCGAAGCATCGAAGGACCAGTGTACTGTCTCACCGCGTGCGAGTTCGCACAGGCTCTAGATTCGGGATCATGGTTTTTACTTAGCCGCACGGCGACGGAGGTTTCTCATTGAAGATCGCATTTTTAGGTTTGGGCGCTATGGGCACGCCCATGGCACGGCATCTTCTGGCCGCAGGACACGAAGTCACGGTTTGGAATCGTACGCGTACGCGTTCTGAAGCTCTGGTCGACGATGGAGCCCACGTAGCCCCATCGGCTGTCGAGGCCGTCAAGGATGTTCCTGTCGTGATGACATCGCTCTTTGACGATGCTGCGTACGAGGCTGTCCTCTTCGGACCGGACGGAGTCTTGGCGGCGCTGCAGCCGGGTGTCCTTCACGTCTCGCTCAGCACCATGAGCGTCAACCTCAGTCAACGGCTTGCGGACGAACATGCGCGGCACAGTCGCCAGTATCTTGCGGCCCCGGTCTTCGGGCGCCCCAACGTTGCCGAAGCGGGCAAACTCTGGATCACGATTGCCGGTGCGGAAGATACCGTCGCACAGGCCAGGCCGTTGCTCGAAGTATTTTCGCGCGGCATTTCGGTGGTCGGCGCGAAGCCACCCCAGGCCCACGCCTTGAAGCTGGGAGGCAACTTCCTCATCAGCGCCATGATCCTCTCGCTCAGCGAAGCCTTCGTCTACGCCGATTCGCAAGGCATCGATCCCGCCATCTTTCTTGAAGCTGTCAACAGCGCGTTGTTTCAATCGCCGTTCTACGCGTCTTACGGCAAAGTGATGCTCAATCCACCCCAAAATGCCGGAGCATCGATGGGACTGGGCGAAAAGGATAACCGCCTCTTGCGGCAGGCGGCGGCAAGTGCGCATGTCGGCTTGAGCCTGGCCGACAAACTTGCGGAAATCTTCACGCAGGCCCGACAGCTGGGCCTCGGTGAAGAGGACTGGGCGGTTGGGCAGTATCGAATGGCCGAGCGCCGAGCCAAATAAACCTGTCCGGTGATCGATTCTGCGGATGACCGTACCCAGGGTCACTTTTCCAGAACCCATTGTTCGTTAGGATAGATCCATGAGCTTGAAGGGAAAAATTGTCTTCATCACCGGCGCGAGTGCAGGGATCGGCGCGGCCACCGCGCTGGCGTTTGCCGAACAGGGCGCTCGCCTGCTGCTGGCAGCCCGGCGCGCTGGCAAACTGGCCGAGGTTGCCTCCGAGGCCCTGCAGCGCGGAGCACAGAACGTCCACTCCATCAACCTAGATGTACGTGAGCATCGCTCCGTACAGCAGGCAATCGATGACCTGCCACAGGAGTGGGCCGAGATCGACATCCTGGTAAACAATGCCGGCCTCAGCCGCGGGCTAGAGAAGCTTTATCTCGGCAAAATTCAGGATTGGGAAGAAATGATCGACACCAACGTCAAGGGCTTGCTCTATGTAACCCGCGCCGTTGTGCCTGGAATGGTCGTGCGCGGACGCGGCCACGTCATCAATCTTGGCTCAACCGCCGGAGAACTCACCTATCCCAATGGCGCCGTCTACTGTGCAAGCAAGGCAGCCGAGCGCGCCATTAACGACGGGCTGCGGCAGGATGTACTGGGAACACCTGTGCGCGTCACCAGCGTGGATCCCGGTATGGTCGAGACCGATTTCAGCCTCGTGCGCTTCCACGGAGACACCGAGCGGGCAGCCAAAGTTTATAACGGGGTCAAGCCGCTCACGGCAGGGGATGTTGCCGAAGTGATTGTGTGGGCGGCGGGTAGGCCTGCGCACGTGAACATCGCGCGCGTCTTACTTACACCTGTACAACAGGCGAATTCGCTTCTTTTTCATCGCGAAGGATAAACCGGCCCGCGCGGAAGGACAGTGTGTGTAGGGCGCGTGCTGGCTCGTAGAAGCGGTTGGCTAGCTTAGAGTGGCTAGCTGTGCCTCAATGTCTTTCAAAGCTGATTCAAGCGCGGCACGCCGTGCCGGATTCGAGGTGCGCTGCGAAAGAATGCTCTCGCGCTGCAGGTCGAGGGATTGCTTGCGGCGCTCGCGCTGTGTGCGCACCTGCTCGGCAGCTCGCCGCTGCTCGTCGCTGACGTACCCAGTTTCGGTCTTACCAGGTGCCTTTTCCGAGGCAATTGCCATCTGTTCCTCCACCGATTTACTCTCCCATCCGCGGGCCATGGTTCCATTCTACCGGCGCATTGTGCATCGTGTACCGCGAAATGACCTCCACCCCTCAACTAAACAAAGGATTTCCTATGCGCATCTGGCAAATTTCAGCGTTTGGCATTGATTCTTTAGAGCTTGTGGAACGACCGGACCGGCATCCGGGCCCCGGCGAAGTGCAGGTCAAAATTCGCGCGGTCTCGTTTAATTATCGCGACCTGATGATGGTCAAGGGACTCTACAACCCCAAAATGGATCTCCCGCGCATCCCGTGCTCTGACGGCGCCGGAGAAATAATCGCCGTGGGAAATGGCGTCACGGAATGGAAAACGGGCGATCGCGTCGCCGGCATTTTCATGCAGAACTGGATCGACGGCCCGCCCACCCCCGCCAAAATCAAGGGCGCTCTGGGAGGCGATATCGATGGTGTTCTGGCCGAATCAGTCATTCTGAGCGCTGCCGGGCTGGTGCGAATACCCCAGCACCTGAGCTTTGAGGAAGCCTCGACCTTGCCCTGTGCGGCCGTCACGGCCTGGAATGCGCTTGCAGCGGCTAATCTCAGGCCGGGCAGCAGCGTGCTGGTACAGGGTACAGGCGGCGTCTCGATCTTCGCGCTGCAGTTTGCGCGATTGGCTGGTATGCGCGTCCTTGGTATTTCCAGCAGCGGTGAAAAACTGGAGCGCGCTCACGACCTGGGACTGGATGCAGGTCTGAATTACAGTTCTACGCCGGACTGGGATCGCTGGGTGCTCGATCAGACCGGCGGAGAAGGTGTGGACTTGGTCGTGGAAGTGGGTGGCGTCGGTACGTTGCCGCGTTCTCTGCGCGCAATCCGCATGGGTGGAACCATTACGCAGATTGGCGTTCTTTCCGGTCCGGGCGAGCAACTGCCCCTGCCGGTCATCTTGCGCAAACAGGCTCACATCCGGGGGATTTATGTGGGATCGCGGCGCGATTTCGAAGAGATGAATGCGTGTGTCGCGCTCGCAAAGCTTCGGCCCGTGCTCACAACGTCCCCGTGGTCGCAGGTAAAAGAAGTGCTGCATTCCATGGACGCCGCAACCCACTTCGGAAAACTGGTGGTTGCAGTGGATTGACCGATGGAACATTCATCGCGGCGAATTTCGCCTCATGCGTGTCGGTCGATTGTTCCGGCACGCATGAGGCAAATCTTCGCGGAGGGCGGGTTAGGAATTCGTCGTTGAATGCTTGCTCGGCTTCACTTCGATTTCGTTCACCACCTGCTGCACATTCGGAACCTTCTTGGCCAGGCTTTCAGCTTCCTTCTTCTGCGCTGTCGTCTTTACCGAGCCCTTCAGCACAAGAGTTCCGTTCTTGGCGGAGCCGCTGATGCTCTGGTCGTTCAGGTTTTCATGAGCCTTGATCGAAGCTTTGAAGTTGTCTTCAATCGCGCTGTCGAGATCTGAAGCGACCGCCCCTGCATGAGCTGCTTCGGGCGGACGAACGCCAATCTCATTCGCAACCGTATAGTCCGGCGCAGCCGCTTTGGCCAAGGTCTCGGCCTGGGCCTTCATATCCTGCGATGCCACATCGCCCTTCAGCGTCATCACGCCCTTGTCGCGATCCTGCGACACGTCTACAGCGCTTAGATTGTTGCTGTTCAGCGAGTTCGTCACCGCGGACTTCTCATCGGGGTGCGTAGCTTTTTGGCAACCTGCAACCGCCAGTACGGCGGCAAGAATTGCCGTCGAGCCGAATACCAGTTTCCACTTTCCGCTGTTCATATTCCCATCCTCCATTGCTCACTCCGGGAGGTGAGATGTGCAGTGCAACGCCTGTGGTTGTCTCACAACTCTCATGCAACAGCTTCAATTGCGCATTACGCAGCCGCCCGTTCCCGCCCGGCAAGTTCATTTACGTATTGTTCAAGGCTGCGCGGTTCGCGACCCAGTATCGCCTCAAGCACAAGCGCATTCCCTCCGGGCAACCCGAATTGATCCAGATCGGTATACATCTGCGCGAGCCCGTCACGCATCGGACCGGCCGGAATTTGCGCCTTGTCGGCCCACGCATCGAACGGCAGATCGCCGGCTTCGATCGAACGGCCAAGCGCCTTCGTCATCAGGATGGTCAGCTCAATGCGATTCACCATTCCAGGAGCGCAAAGTTCGTATGTGCCGTAGTCGAGCCGCTCCGTCGTCAATGCGACCGCAGCCACTTCAGCCACGTCGCGGTAATCGACATAGGAAACACGCATCTGCTTCGAGTACGGAAACGAAAACTGGCTCTCTGCGACGACTTCTTCCCACCCCTGGTCAATGGTCTGCATAAACAGCGCAGGCTGTAGCACCGTGAACACAAGTCCCGATTGATAAATCGCCTGCTCCACCGGCAGCTTCGCCGCGTGATTAGGCAGCTTCATCAGCGATGGGTGAATGACTCCTGAGAACACAAATTTTGAAATGCCCGCATCTTCTGCGGCCTTAACCATTGCCAGCCCCAGGTCGGCTTCAGTAGGCGCGAAGGCGGGATTGATGTGAAAGACGCCGTCGGCGCCCGCGGCCGCCGCGCTCAGGCTCGTAGGGTCGTTCAGGTCGCCGATTGCCGTCTCGTCGGCGCCCAGTTCCCGCGCTCGCTCGGCACCCTCTTCCCTGCGGACCAACGCGCGTACTGTCGCCCCCCGCTTCTTCAGCTCCGGTACTACCAAACTCGCGTATTTCCCCGTCGCACCCACGGTGAGAATCTTCATGCCGGGACCTCAATTGGATTTGGCTCTCAACAGATAGGAAGCGCTCTGCGGAGGCGCAGATGCCTGAACCGCGCAAAGACGCGAGTGTCTTCGGACGGCGTTCCAGATAACCGCTTCCAGAAGCTCAGCCTGCGAGAAGCTTCGAATAAATATGGAGAGTCTCCGCACTGAAGCAAACAAACCGCACAACCGCAACTCCGCTTTCCTCCACCTGAGCGGACACAGTCTCAAGAGCGATCCTGGCTGCGCGTTCGGCAGGGAAGTGGTAGACCCCGGTGCTGATGGCGGGAAATGCAATTGACGCGACATTGTGCTCCCGCGCAAGTTCGAGGCAGCGGCGGTAGCAGCCCGCAAGCAAGGAGTCTTCATGTTGGTCGCCGCCATGCCACACCGGCCCGACTGCATGGAAGACCCACCGCGCCGGCAAGCGAAACCCAGGTGTTGCCTTGGCATCCCCGGTAGCGCAGCCATGCAGCGCTCTGCTCGCTGCAAGCAGCTCCGGCCCTGCCGCTCGATGAATGGCTCCGTCAACCCCTCCCCCTCCAAGCAAAGAGGAGTTAGCCGCATTCACAATCGCGTCCACCTGAAGCTCGGTAATGTCTGCCCGCACGGCAATCAGTTGCGCCACGTTGTTCACTCCCATTTTCAGTGAGCCTCGCGCCCCTTGGCAGTTGGTCCTGTATCAGGGCACGACTTCAGTCGTGCCGCAAAGGTTGCAAAATCAGAGGGGCTTTAGCCCCTGAGGCACCGCTTTGCACGACTGATTTGTTGCATTGTTCAGGGAACCTATGAGACACCACACTAATCTTAAGCACATGAAATGGAGAAGAAAGAGTCCAATCAAGAGCAGGACGCTGAATTCCGGTTCGTCCATCCGGGTCCCGGAGCTGCTTTTTACCGGCTTTTCAACGGGGCCATAGAGACCTTCAATCCCGCATTCGCGATGTTCTATTGGTGGTGTCCAAGTATCAGCTTTCGAAGACGTTAATGTTTCCCAAATGTCCAAAATGCCAACAATCCCCCGGGCGCGAATTGAGTACTAATTCTCCGCTGTGCCGCTCCCGAGGGGTGCGGCGCGCTGAGGTCATCCGCTAGTCTGGAATTGGAGGCCTGCCACGGTGTGAGCTGCCTCCTTGGTTAGGGTCCTCTTCCGAAACAATTTACGGTTCTAGTTACCAGGTTTTTCATACTTTGCAATCCAGAGAAATCAACTCGCATAGATCCAGTACCACGTGGTTCGCACGCCCCCTGCTCCGGTGGCTTGCGGCTCCCGCTCTTCTGTCGATCCTGGTGTTAGCCGGATGCGGCGGGGTTCCGGTGACCGCGCACCAGACCAATAGCGTATTTTCCATCTCTCCTGATTCGACCCAGATCGACACAAACTGCTCAGGCTGCAACGCAACCGATGCACATGGTTCCCCCGTCCACCAGTTCGCGGCAACATTGAATAACGGAAGCGCGGCCGATGTGAGCTGGTCTGTCTCCAGTGGGGATGTAAGCGCTGGGCCCGGAACCATCTCCAGGAACGGCCAGTATCTTCCACCCAGCTACCTGACTTCGGACCGCGCGCAGGTTCAAGTGACGGCAACACTCAAGGCCGATCCCAGCGTAAAGGCGACGTCCAGCCTGACGCTCACTCCCGGTTTCCTGCAGCCCCTCACGCCCGAGAACGTGGCGCTCGGCGCAAATCAAACGCTCTCAGTCACTGGAATACTGGCCGAGGCCGGCGGCAGTGTCGGCGTTCACTTCAGCCTGTCCGATTCGCCGTCTGGTTCGGGAAGCGGACTTGGCTCCCTGGGTGTGCCCGTATGCCAGCGGGTTGAGAAGGCCTTCACGTCTTGCGTTGTCACGTACACAGCGCCTGCAACCGTGCCCAATACCGGCGTGACCTACATCGTGGCGCGGGCGGGTGATTCAGCTACCAAGACTGAGACGGCGGTCCTCCTCAACACCGCCGGGGTCGCAAGTAATCCCGCCGATCACCAGGTGGAGTTTGCCACCCCCATGCTTCTCGGAAGCTCCGGCGGAAACAACAACGACTTCGATGCCCGCGGCAACACGATCGTCGACTGCTGCAGCGGAACGCTCGGCGCGCTCATTCAAGACGGCGCCGGCAAGCAATTTCTGCTCAGTAACAATCACGTCCTGGCCCGGAGCGACCAGGCGTCTGTGGGCGACGCGATTGTGCAGCCTGGCTTGATTGACAATAACTGCACGCCCAACGGCGAGGGATCTGGAACATTACCCGTGGGTTCGCTCACCACGTGGCTGCCATTGAGCTCAAGCCAGACCAATGCCGACGCGGCCATTGCCCAGGTTGCGTCTCACAGCGTTGACGCCTCGGGCAGCATTCAGGAATTAGGTGGCCGCCTAAGCGACGGAACACTCGCCGCAGCGCCGCCAGGTATCTCTTCCACCAACGGAAAGGGTGAGCCTGCGTCTCTGCAGTTGCACGTTGCCAAGAGCGGACGAACAACCGGCCTCACCTGCGGTGGTGTCTCTGCGGTTGCCGTTGATGTTTCGGTCGACTACTACAAAGATTGCGCCGAGACGAGACCTTATCTCACCAAGACCTTCACCAACCAAATCGGCGTCAGCGGCAACCACTTCAGCGATGCTGGCGATTCCGGGTCGCTTCTCGTGGACACAGAAAACGCCGAACCGGTAGGTCTCTTCTTTGCGGGGGGAACCGACGCGGCCGGCGTGGGCCAGGGCATGGCCAATCCCGCAAGCGCGGTGCTCAGCCAACTGAGCGAGCTGACGGGGGGAACCGACTACGCCTTCGTCGGTGCCGCCGATCATCCCGTGAGCTGCCTGAGCTACGGTGACAACACCATCGCAGCGGCGCAAGCCCTCCCGCTCACAGACGAAGAATCGGCTCGAGCCCTGCACGGGCTCAATCTGGCCCGCGCGTTGGTCAATCCAGGCGCAGGCATCCTCGGCGTAGCCATCGGCAAGAGCACCGATCACGCTGGCGAGGCAGCCGTGATCGTCTACGTGGCCGAAGAGGACCGGCCCTTCGTTCCTGCTGTGATTGGAGGGTTGCGGACGATCGTCATTCCCACCACCGCGCATGCAGTTGCTGTTGGGGCAGCACCAACCGTGGTCTCGGATGCCCAAAACCTTTCAGCCGGTGCAATCGCTCAAGCAATGACCGTAAAGCAGCAAGTCGCGCGCAAGCTCATGCGACAGACTCCAGCCTTCTTTGGCGTGGGTGTCGGGCAGAGCCTCGACACTCCGCGCGACGCATCGCTCGTGATCTATGTCGATCGCAAGCAAGTGCCCATAACACTTCCCCAGACAATCGGCGGCCTCCGCACGCGCTACGTCGTGATGGATCGATTGCATGTGACGCGATCGTACGCGGCCGCCTTCCCGGTCCGCCATCATTGCACTCCGCATTCCGCGTCCGCAACGCCGGACGGTTTCGACCCCGTAACCGCGCTCAGGCAGAAAAGCCTCGGGTTGTTCTGAGCGCAGCGTAAGGTGAAGTAGTGGGGATCATGCCCAGACTATGCAACTCCTTTCTTGTCCTCCTCTTGATTGCGCTGCCCGCCGCAGGAGCCGGGCAGTCTCCAACTGAATCCAATCGGACCTCCGGCCAGGTGATCGCAGCCTATGTCTTCCCGCAGAACGGTCCGCTACAGGCGGGGTCGATTGATCCGCAGCGCCTCACCCGCATCAACTACGCCTTTGCTGCAATTCAGAACGGACGCGTCGTTCTCCCGGCAGAAAGCGACAAAACCAATCTTGGATTCCTGATTTCACTCAAGAGCCAGAATCCGTCGCTCACCCTTCTGCTCTCCATTGGTGGGTGGAACGGATCAGTGGGCTTTTCCTCCGCGGCGCTCAACCCGCAGAGCCGCAAAATCCTCATCGACAGCGCCATGCAGATCCTGACGACCTACAATCTCGACGGCCTCGATCTGGATTGGGAGTACCCAGGATTGCCCGGAGCCGGAAATCCCTTTCGCAAAGAAGACACACGGAACTTCACCCTGCTTCTCAAAGAACTCCGCGCCCGTTTCACGCACGAAGAAACTGCCAACCACCGAAGGCTTTATTTGACCATCGCCGCAGGAGCATTCGATGACTACATCGACCACACCGAGATGGCGCAGGTGCAGCGCTTTGTCGATACCGTGAACCTGATGACATACGACTACTATGAGGCCGGCTCCGATGCCCTCACCGGCAATCACGCGCCTCTATTCACCGATCCATCCGACCCCAAAAAGGAATCGGCCGATGCCTCGGTGCGGGCATTTGAGGCCGCCGGCGTGCCCACGGCCAAAATCGTCCTGGGTGTTCCGTTCTACGGCCGCATGTGGCAGCAGGTGCCGGACATCAATCACGGCCTCTTCCAATCCGGCAAGCCAATCCCCAACAGCTACGCGCCCTACAGCACGATCCAGCAGACAATGCTCGGCCACGGCTTCACCCGGCTTTGGGATGAGAGTTCCAGGGCGCCCTCACTCTACAGCGAAGAAAAACGAATCTTCGTGTCCTATGAAGATCCCGAATCCATCGCGGCGAAATGCGGTTACGTGCTAAGCCACAAGCTCGGCGGCATCATGTTCTGGAGCTACTTCAACGACCCCTCCGGTGAACTGCTGTCCGCCATCGATCGCGGTCTGCGTCCCGCAAAGTAAGTCGCCGAGTCGGCTACCGAAGAAGGTCTTCGAGTGTGGTGCTGAGGTCGGTCTTTTCGTCCCGGTACTTTACGATTACCGGCGCATACAGGCTGAGGTGCCACTCCTGCCCTCTGCCCTTCGACACGGCCCGAGATCCGGGAACGACGACTGCATTGGAGGGAATCATGAGCGGTTGCGACTCGCTGGCGCGAATCACCGTACCGTTCACCAGATCGAATACCGGCGTACCCCGCGTCAGAATGGTCCCCGGAGCCAGTACCGCGCCCTTGCGCACAATAGTTCCCTCGTACACGCCGCAGTTGCCACCCACAAGCACATCGTCTTCGATCACGACCGGTGTTGCATTGATGGGCTCGAGGACCCCGCCAATCTGCGCCGCGGCGCTCAAATGCACCCTCTTGCCGATCTGTGCGCACGAACCAACCAGGGCGTGTGAATCGACCATCGTCCCCTCGTCCACCCAGGCGCCCACGTTGATGTACATCGGCGGCATACAGACCACTCCGGGTGCCAGGTAGGCTCCAGAGCGTACCGAGGAACCACCCGGCACCAACCGGATCCCGTCGCCAGCGCCGAATTTTCGAACCGGGTAGGTGTTCTTGTCTACGAAAGCCGACGGACTGCCCGGGCTCTCGGCAAGCACGCCGAGGCGAAACCCGAGAAGGATTCCCTGCTTGACCCAGGCATTGACTGACCACCCAATCGGGTTCGTCGGATCGGGCGATGCTGAGCGGATCTGTCCCTTTTCCATTGCCGACCGGAATTCGAGAAAAACCGCCATCGCGGCCTCGTCCCCGATCGCGGAGGGTCCAGTAGCGAAATAACGTTCTACCGCTTTTCTGAGTTCTTCAATCGTCATACCCTCCTGAGTCTACCAAGGAGATTTGCGCGCCCGACCATTGGCGCCAAAGAGCACCAGCCGGTTTTTCCCGTACGAATGTCGGGCAAAAGGGCGGCAAATTGGGATGATAAGTCGATTTACTTGAGGGCGGTTCGAGGAGAGTCGGCGTGGCAATCGTTTGCCGTGGAGTTATGCAGCAATATACCCAGGTGCGACAGAAGCACTTAGTTGATCGAGGACGCGCCTAACTCGCCTGCTTCGCAGGAAGCGGTCCGCTCGGCTGCACAGACTTCACCCGGAAAGAATTCTTCCCTGCAGGGATCAGCGCGAGGGGGATTGGCCCTCGGGACGCGCTGCCGCTTAACTTCGATTCAAGCCACGCGCACAGACGCGGATCGAAAATCTCCGGCTGGTCTTGCCAGAAATCCGGTGAGAGATCGCACTGGATTTGTAGATGATCCAGCTGCAGTTCAATGAACGACACGCCACGGGGGAAGTAACGCTGGACATTCGTCATGCCCACGTTCAGGCCCGTAATTCCTCTGCCCTTGCTTTGTGTCTTGACTACCATAGGGGGTGCTCTCACAGTCGTTTGACGTCAGTTTAGGGAGCTGGGTAGCCGAATGTCGTCTGTGAATCGCGGCGGTCTGCCGAGTATCCTCCCGATTCAAAACTGCGAAATCAGAAAGACCGATTTGGCTCGATAGTGCGCTGCTTTTCGTTGGCTGTCAAGGAACATCCGTCACAGCTCGTTGAAAATTGATGTACCTGACTTGAGATGCTCACGCCCTTGAAAAGTTTGCTTCAGAGACCGCTACGTTACAAAACATCGGCAATTTTAGAAATAACTTCAATATTGGAGGGAGTTAGGTAGCATTTAAAACTAACTTATCAACGTTTACATTTCTCTATCGCCGACTGAAGCTCCCGAGCCACCGTCTCCTGCTGCTCAAACGTGATCCGATTGAAGAAGGGAAGCGCCAACGTCTGAGGGGCAATCCGGTTGGTCCACGGAAGACTCGCTGCCTCGGCACTCGGGCTCTTGCTCCATGCAGGCTGTAAATGAATGGGAGCAAAATAGCGCCCGGTCGCGATCCTTTTTGCTGCCAGCTCAGTCTGCACCCTGCTCCGGTACTCTGCATCGCATCCCGGCAGCCGTACGACATACACGAACCAGCTGATTGTGCCGCCCCGCAGCGAGAGAGGCGGCAATTCAAGGCCCGCAATCGAACCAAGAAGGGCGTGGTATCGCTCCGCTGCGGCACGACGAGCAGTAAGAATTCCCTCGATCCGGCTCAGCTGAACCCTGCCGAGCGCGCAGGCAATTTCCGAGAGCCGGTAGTTATAACCGATTTCGATGTGCTCAAACCAGTTACCGTCCACGCCGGACCGGGCAGGCGGCCGGCCCTGGTTGCGTAGGCTCCGGAGACGCAACGCCAACTCGGGCTCTTTCGCCAGAACGCAGCCTCCCTCCCCCGTGGTGATCTGCTTGTTCGGATAAAACCCAAAAACGCCTAGGTCGCCGAAACTGCCCGCTTTCGTCCCACCGTATTCCGCGCCGATCGCCTCGCATGCGTCTTCAATCACCTTGAGTCCGTGGCGCCCGGCAATTTCCAGAATCCGATCCATGGCGGCTGGTACGCCAAAGGTGTGCACCGCCAGGATCGCCCGTGTCCGCGGAGTTATAGATGCCTCTATGAGCGCTGGATCAAGGTTCAGCGTTGTCGGATCGATATCCACAAACACCGGGCTCGCTCCCACCTGGGCCACCGCATTTGCGACCGCGACGAAGGCGAATGACGGCACGATGACCTCGTCGCCTGCGCCGATACCAAGTGTTACAAGTGCGAGATGCAGGCCCGCCGTGCCGGAACTGACCGCCACCGCGTCTGAAACGCCGTGATATCCCGCCATGGCGCGCTCAAAAGCCGTGAGCTCCGGCCCCAGGCTCAGCTGATTCGTCTGAAGCACAGCCGTGACGGCGTCAATCTCCGCCTGCGTAATATCCGGGGCCGACAGCGGGATGCGGAAACTCATGCGCCACCCGGTCCATCGCGCGTTGGCAAAGCTACCGGTACGGCCGCCTTGTAAAGCAGGCCATCGAGGGGAACCTCAGCCAATACGCGCGCAATGGTTTCCGATGCGTTGCCGTCGCCGTAAGCGTTCGTCATGCCGCGAAGACCGGCGCGAAATTCCGCATTCAGTGCTTGGGAGAGCGCGGCCCCGATGGCCTCTGGTTCGGCCGGTGCATCGAGCACATTGCGGGAACGTTCCCGTCCCTGCTGCCGCATGCCGACATTCACCGCCGGCAGTCCGAACGAAGCCGCTTCCATGATCCCGCTCGACGAGTTGCCGATCAGCACATCCACCTGGCCCAGTAAGCTCCAATACGTGACCGCATCGAGATTGACGAAGATATGAATGCCTTCCCGTAGTGCAGCCAATCCGCGCGTACGCTTCATCAGCCAATAGCTGCCTGCGTCGGAGTTCGGATACACAAAAATGATGGGGTGGGAAATCGGAGCCAGCGCAGTGAACAGCGATTCGGCCTCTGCATTGGTGTCCCTCAATAGGGTGACCGGGTGCCACGCAACCAGTACAGTCGGGGATTCGAAGCGCAAGCCAAGACGCGTCTCCAACTCGGCGCGGTCCAGAAGCTTCGATCGGCGCAGATGATCGAGCGACGGCGCACCCGCCCGGTGCACGCGCCACGACTCTTCGCCCATGGCAATCACGCGCTGCCGTGCCAGTTCTGTCGAGGTAAAGTGCACATGCGCCATCTTGGTCAGCGCGTTGCGCACCTGGTCATCGATGGCTCCCTGGCTCACTTCGCCGCCCTCGATGTGAGCGATAGGGATGCGCAACGCCAGCGCAGTAGACGCGGGCGCCAGCATCTCGTAGCGGTCCGCGATCAGCAGCAGCAGGTCAGGGCGCCACGCCGTCAGTGCATCGGCAAGCCCAAGGATCGCGACCCCAATCGTCTTCGCCATGCCGGTATCGGTGTCGGAACTGAGCAGGCACTCGATGCGTGCCTTGATCGGAAAGCCGTCGCGTTCAATCTCGTCGATGGTCGTGCCAAATGCCGGCGAGAGATGCGGCCCCAGCGCAAACACGCCGAGCTCGATCGCTGGGTGCGCCGCTAGTTCCCTCAAAGGCCAGTAGAGGTGGCTGTAATCGGCACGCGAAGTGGTCACAACGCCGATGCGTCTCTTGCCGCTGCCCTTGTCGATGTTGTTGCCGCTGCTGTTGCCGCTGCTGCCGCTGAAAGACTCGCTCATGGCATCACGCGCGTCCTGCGCTGTTGCGCGTGGGCCATCAACGCGGCGCTGGGTTCGAAGTTCGGAACCAATGAGCGCAAGCCTTCAAGCGCCGACGGCAAATCGCGCGCTTCAAGCGAGTTCCGCAACCATTCCAGCCCTCGCTGCAACTCAATGCCCGCAACACCGGCCGAACGCACTGAAAGAAGGCCGGGTAAGATCGCTCGATCAACCGTCTCCTCAGCCGACCAGAACACCTCCGACTCCTTATCGCCTGGGCGAGGAGAGGTAAATTCGATCGCAATCGTCCGCTTGGACGCGTCCTCGGTGCCGGCCAAAAGCTCGCCAGCCATGAACCGCGCAAGATCGGCGACAAAATGCTGCGTAGATAGTTCCGGCACCAGCAGCGACGGGCATGCCGGTTCCGCTGCCGCCATGAGCAGCAGATCGACCCCTTCCTCGAGTGTCAAAAAATAGCGGCGTGCCGCTGGATCGGTCACGGTCACAGGACCGCCGCCCGCGATCTGCTCGGCAAAAGCTTCGGCCACACTCCCGCTCGAACCAAGAATGTTGCCCAGTCGAAGCGCCGTCCCCCCCGCGTCCCGAACAATCAGCTCCGCCACACGTTTCGATGCACCCAGAATAGACGCGGGCGCGACAGCCTTGTCCGTCGAAAGCAGGACGACGCGTGCACCTCCAGCGGTTGCCGCCGCCGCCATTCTCTCAGTGCCAAAAATATTGTTTTCGATTGCGGCGAACGGATGCTCTTCAAGCAGCGGCACATGTTTGAACGCCGCCGCATGCAGGACGAGATTTGGCGCATGAAGATCGAAGAGCTCTTCCAGCAGCCTTCGATTGAGAACGCTGCCGAGCACGCAGTGCACTCCCTCGTCGCTCCCCGCCGCCCCTAGAGCTCGCTGCAGTCTGAAGAGGCTGCCCTCCGACGCCTCCAACAGGATCAGGCCGCGAGGCTCAAGCTGAGCCAGCCGTGTTGCGAGCGCCGAGCCGATCGAGCCGCCGGCACCGCTAATCAGGATGCGCTGATTCCGCAGCGCCATGAGTGATTCGGCGCCGGGGCACGGTAACGGAGGACGCGCTAGGAACTTGCGCCAGTTGATGGATTCGCAGGATGAAGCCACTCCAGAAGTATAGAGGGCCATGCGCCTGCATCTCGGCTAGGGCATGTTGCTCGGAAACGCCTGGGAGCAGGCCGAGATCCAATACCACGGCACATGCAGATTGCCTCGATGAACCTGGATACAGACCTGGTCGCCGATTCCTACGGCTCCGTACGTCGACCCCGAAACCCCCACACGGGCTGGCTCCCCGTGGTCTCCCCACGCCGCCAGAGTGAGTGAGTAAGAGGTGGACCGCCCGCGCGAAACATGCTTTTCGAGTACATCGACCCGGTATGAGGCGGCCACCGTGCCATCTCCCAGAGCATCCGTAACCGCGGCCAGTCCGTAGCTGTACAGACATGCGAATAACGCAACGGCAATCATCACTCCAGGCCGCAGCGCGCCCACACGGACTGCAGAGGCAAAGGCCGCGAAGTACGCCAGTGCGAGCGGTACAGCGATGAGTGCGAGTTGTCGAATATCGACAAAGTGCAACCCGCCCGCATGCATAAGGAGACCGAATGCCGCGATCAGAGGGACGAAGCTCAGTTCGGCGCGCGGATCGGCCTTCTGCTTGAAGAACGCGTAGAGCAGCGGCGCGTGGTGCAGCAGCCAGGCGGCGGCAAAGGGCGTGAGAACAAGAATCGCGATCGCGAAGGCGCGGAATATCGGAGGTCCCAGCAGAAGAAGAGCCGCGGCTCCTACCGTAACGACGGCCAGAAAAACCGCCCAGGTGCGTGCCGTCGGCAGCGCGCTCAACCGTTCCTCGGGCGAATCGCCGAGAGCCGGCTGCTGCTCGATCTCGGCGAGCAGTTTCTCCCGGTCGCGCTGGTCCAGATCGGGCACCTGGCGCAGCCACGTGGCAAAATCGCCGTCCGTGTCGAAGATGTGCGGAATCGTGATCGAGCCGGCGCCTTGACGAAGCTGAAGCCAGATATACGAGCCGTTGCGCGAGCGAATCGTGCGATACCCCTCGATGTCGCCGACTTCAGCGCTCCGCTCCCGAAAGGCGGTTTGGACTTGAATGTGAGTCCCATCGATGATGAGCCGCGACCGCGCCACCATCGCCAGCATGTACACGCCAAATCCGAAGAACATCACCGCCGGCAGCGCCGCAGGCAGATTATGGGTCTCCGAGCGATAGAGCGCAGGTCCGAAAAACACGCCGAAAGTAAGGAAGAAGACGCTCAGGCAAAGATACAGAAGGCGCATCCACGCCTTGATTGTGTACTCCCGGCGTATGGCCGGCTGTTGCGAGAACGAATCCATCGTGCTACTCCGTTCACCGCCCTTTGTACCATAGCGCCCCGTGTGTCAAGGGCAGAAGTGAGGATGCCTGCGCGGGCAACGCTCGAATACACTGAAGAGTTCTTTGGATTTCGTGGGGCCGGTCCGGCTCCTTTTGTGTGGAGAGGCGACCTTGGGAATGAAAATCAGGCACCGCGCCGCGGCAGTGGCCACCGTCCTGCTGGCTACTGCAACGCTCGCAACCGCGGAAACGAAGTACGACACAGGGGCCATTCAGCTCAATAATCGCGGCGTCGCCCAGATGGGCCAGCAGTTTACTGATAAGGCTGCCACCAGCTTTACCGACGCCTTCAAGAAGGATCCAAAGCTGGCGCAGGCCGCCGTCAATCAAGGCATCGCCCTGATGACTCTCCAAAAGCTTGAAGACGCGAAGAAGGCGTTTCGCGCCGCGCTCGCTCTCGATCCGCACAACGCACAAGCCTGGTACAACCTTGGCCTGGCCCAGCACGCCGACAACGAAACTGAAGCCGCCCTCGCCAGCTTTAAGCAGGCGGTCAAGGCCGATCCCCGCGATGCCGATTCGCGCTATTTTGAAGGGGTCTGCTTTGGTGAACTCAAACAGTTCGATCAGGAAATTGATGTCCTGAAACAAGCTCTCGCGATCACGCCACTCCATGCCTCGTCCGAGTTCGCCATGGCGCGCGCCCTCCAGCGCACCGGCCATACACCCGAGGCGAAGGAGCATTTCAAAGTCTTCCAGCATCTCACCAGCACCAAGATCTCCGCCGCCATCGGTCTGGCCTATGGCGAGCAGGGGCACTACTCCACCGTGACTCCGGTCGAGGAACCCCAGGCCGTCGAGCGGACGATGATTCCCGTCCAATTCGAGGCACATCCCATGCTTGCAAGAGAGAGCAATGCCTCTGAAACTGGCGGGGCCTGCATGATCGACGCCACCGGCTCAGGCCAAATGGATCTTGTCGTCCTTCGGTCCGGACCGCAGGCAATTCGCCTTCTTCATCCTCGTGCCGAGGGCGGTTTTGACGAACTCGACACCGCAGCCGCCGGGCTCAAGGCCTCTGGGCATGCCGTGGCCTGCGCCGTTGGCGACTACGATGCCGACACCCTGAACGACCTCGCCATCGCGTTCGATGACAAGCTGGTACTCTTCCGCAACCTGGGCAAGGGCAAATTTCAAGATGTGACGAGCGATGCCGGACTTGCTCCGCGCAATCGCCCCAGCGGCATCACGTTCGTTGACTACGATCACGACGGCGACCTCGATTTGCTGGTGACCGGTGAGCCGTTGAAGGCTGGCGACACGCCCAATGTTCTATGGCGCAACAACGGCAACAAAACTTTCACCGATTGGACTGAGCCCACTGGCCTGGGCGGCCAGGGCAAAACCGCCGCCGCAATCCTCACCGACTTCAACAACGATCGCGCCGTCGACCTTGCTATGACCGGCGACAGCGATGCGCCCACACTGTTCGTGAATCCCCGGGAAGGGAAGTATCCCACCCAGGCGCTCTACGACGAAAAGCTTCCGGCGACGACAGGCATCTCCGTGCTCGACTACAACAAAGACGGCTGGATGGATATCGCCGTCACCCACGCAGGCGCACCCGGCCTCACACTGTGGCGCAACGTCGAAGCCGCCGATCATAGCAGACGCTTCGAGCGTGTGAACCTGCCGCTCCAGGGCGCACTCCGGGGCTGGGGCGTCACCGCCGTCGATATCGACAACGATGGCTGGATCGATCTCGCGACAATCGTCGATACAAGTGCAGGTCCGCAGGTGCGCGTGCTGCGCAATCGTGGCGACGGCAGCTTTGAGGATGTCAGCCACGCCCTTGGCCTCGACACCGTGCAGTTGAAATCTCCGCGCGGTCTCATTGCCGCCGATGTGGACGGCGACGGCGCCCCGGACCTGATCGTGACGCAACTGAACGCGCCGCCGGTGCTGCTGCGCAACATCGGCGCCAACAAGAATCACTTCGTTCGCCTCGACCTCACCGGCTACGCCGACAATAAAACCGCCATCGGCACCAAAATCGAAATCTTCGCCAATGGCCAATGGCAGAAGTGGGAACTCGCCGGCGCTTCCGGATACCAGACGCAATCGGCGCCGCAAATCCTCGTCGGCCTGGGCAAGGCCGAGAAGGTAGATCTGCTGCGCATTTTGTGGCCCACCGGCGTGTTGCAGGACGAGATCGACCTGCCGCACACGCAAGTGATTGCCATGAAAGAAGCCGATCGCCGCGGCAGCTCCTGCCCCGTTCTCTTTGCATGGGACGGCCACAAATACCGCCTCGTCACCGACGTGATCGGCGCAGCAGTCGTCGGCCACTGGTTTACTCCCACCCGGCGCAATATCCCCAACCCCGGCGAGTGGATCAAGGTGGAAGGCGCCAAGCTGGCCGGCGTGAACGGCAAGCTGAGCATGCGCTTCATCGAGCCGATGGAAGAGGTCAACTACATTGACCAGCTGCGCCTCGTCGCCGTCGATCACGCCGCCGACGTCGAAGTCAACCCGGAAGAGCGCTTCCTCGACGATCCTCCATTTGCCTCAGGCCGCGTTGTGGCTTCGCAAGGTGTACGGCCGCTGGTTGCCGCATGGGATGGCGAAGGCCAAGACGTGCTCGACAAGCTGAGCATGCCCGATCACGAGTTCGCCAGCGGATTCACACCGCAGCCTTACGACGGCTTTGCCAATCTGCACTCTCTGACGCTCGACTTGGGTTCGGTCGACACCAAGGCTCCGCTCAAGCTGCTCATGACTGGCTACGTGAACTACTTCAGCGCAACCTCGCTCTATGCCGCTTGGCAGGCAGGGGTCAAACCGATCGCGCCCTACGTTGAAGCGCAGCTCCCCGACGGTACCTGGCAGCGCATTCCCGGCGAAGCAGGTTTCCCCGCAGGCCTCGAACGGACAATCGTCGTTGACCTTACCGGCAAGCTTCCCGCAGGCGTGCGCCGCATTCGCCTGATGACGAATCTCGAAATCTACTGGGACCAGGTGCAGATCGACAATGCCCCTCAAGCCGCCTCTCGATCCACCGAAGTTCCATTGGCTCTCGCTACGGAACACTTCCGCGGCTACCCAACTCAGATTGATGGGACGAGCCCCGGCGACCTCAACTACGATTACGATCGCGTCAGCCTCACCGGTCCCTTCCAGCACCAGCGCGGCAATTACACGCGCTTCGGCAATGTAACGGCCCTGGTGAAAGGCGTCGACGATCGCTTCGCCATCTTTGGCAGCGGCGAAGAGATTGCTGTCGAGTTCGACGCGACTAAACTTCCCGCATTGCCTGCGCACTGGAAGCGCGACTACTTCTTCTACGCCAATGGCTATGTGAAAGACATGGACTGGTGGGACGCATCGCCCTTCACCGTTGCCCAGTTGCCTTTCCATCGCATGAGCCAATACCCGTATCCAAAAACGGAAAGCTATCCAGAGGATGCAGACGCGTTGTCGTATCAGCTCAATTGGAATGACCGCTTCGATTCCGGTGAGCCCGTGCGCTCCTATCGCTTTGACTATCAGGAGCTGCCTTCGAGACCGAGCGACGACTCGTCGACTGCGATACCCACGGCAAAGCCATGAGCAGTGTCGTGCTGCAATCGGCAGCGCGGCAACTCCAGTTGCTGCGCTCCGGCGCTCTTTCAATCCCCGAGCTGGCCGAGGCGCACATCGCGCAGATTAATCGGCTCAACCCGCGCCTCAATGCCTTCGCCGATTTTGATGCCGAACGCGTCCGTGCGCAGGCCGCGGAGATGCAAACCTCGAAGCAGCCGCACGGCTCCCTCTTCGGCCTGCCTGTTACCGTCAAATCCTCGATCGCCACTGCAGGCTACAAATGCGAAATCGGAAGCCTCCTCAATAAAGGCGACATCCCGCGTGAAGACGGCGTCGTTGTGGCGCGGCTGCGCGCGGCAGGCGCACTGATTCTGGGCACAACCAATTGCCCTGAATTCCTGATGGCTTATGAGACCGACAATCTCTTGCACGGCCGCACATCGAACCCATGGGATCTCGCGCGCACCCCCGGCGGCTCGAGTGGCGGCGAGTCAGCTGCCATTGCCGCCGGCATGTCGGCTGCAGGTCTCGGTTCCGATAGCGGCGGCTCTGTCCGCGTGCCCGCGCACTTCACCGGCATCTGCTCGCTCAAGCCAACCCCCGGCCGCATCCCCGGGACCGGGCATCTACCTCCGTGCGTGGGACCCTTCTCAACCCTCGGAGCCATCGGCCCCATGGCTCGCACCATCGACGATGTCGCACTTCTCTTCCACACCCTCGCCGGGCAGGACTCCGAAGACCCACACAGTCCGCCAGTTCCATTGCGCGGGTACTCACCCCGCGATCTGCGCCGAATCACAATCGGCTTCTTTGAAGACGACGGCCTCGTTCCCGTCACGCAGGAAACGCGCGCAGCCGTCAACGCCGCCGCGCAGGCCCTCCGCGAATCCGGCTTTCGCGTCGAACCCTTCCGGCCAAGAACACTAGAACAATTGCGTAAGCTCTGGACCACATTCTTCGTGCGATGCGGCGCGATGTTCTACGCACCGGCCATTCAGGGTAAGCGGCAACATCTCAGCCCCATCTTCACGGAGTTCCTCGGCATCGCCGAATCTCTCCCATCCCTCACCGCAACTGAGTTGCTGGACGCGTGGGCTGAGCTGGACCTTCTCCGCGCGAAAACCCTTGAAGAATTAAGCGACTATCCGCTCCTGCTTTGTCCCGTCGCAAGCATCCCCGCATTTCGTCATGGAGAGCGCGGCTGGACCATCGACGGCCGCACAGTCGAATATCTCGATGCCGTGCGACACACGCAGTGGTTCAATGCGCTCGCCGCGCCTGCGGCAGTAGTTCCCGTTGGCCGCTCTCCCGAGGGTCTGCCCATCGGCGTCCAGATCGCCGCGCGCCCCTTCGAAGACGAGATCGCCCTTGGCGTTGCTGCTGTTGTAGACCGCGCCTTCGGCTACCATCCGCCGCCGCTTGCGATTTTGGACTAACTCAGTCCACAGTCAAGTTCATCCATCACAGACAAAGGGCTTACGCCTCGATAAAACCGAAGGTGATGTGAGGCCAATCACACCTGATCGGTGCCTACATCTTTGGATGGAGGCGTCCCGCATATGTTCGCGGTAGTCTGGCGCTTCCCCGGTAGATGGAGGCAGACTGGAGCGCACTCGTGCGCGTTAGTTGGCAAGAACGCTTTGCCGAAACACCCGGTGTTCTCAAGAGTCCGCAGCACCAGCAGACTCTGGTTCCGGTGCTCGACTTCGTAGTTGGCGGCGATGAGTTCATCACCATGGCTGGTCCGTGCTCGGTTGAAACCGAGCACCAGCTCATGACGACTGCCCAGCATGTGCGGCGCGCAGGCGCCCGCATTTTGCGTGGAGGAGCCTTCAAGCCGCGCAGCTCTCCTTACGCTTTTCAGGGTCATGGCCTCGAGGGCCTCAAGATGCTCGACCGCGCGCGTGCCGCAACCGGCCTCGCGATCGTCACTGAGGTGATGTCGGAGTGCGATGTGCCCCTGGTGGCCGAGTACGCCGACATCCTTCAAATAGGCTCGCGCAACATGGAGAATTTCTCGTTGCTCGAGGCTGCGGCGCGTTCGGGCCGCCCCATCCTGCTCAAGCGCGGCATGGTGGCCACAATCGCCGATCTGCTGCGCTCTGCCGAAATCATTCTCGATAATGGCAACCCCAATGTCATTCTCTGCGAACGCGGCATCCGCACCTTCGAAACCGCCACACGCAACACCTTCGACGTTACCGCGATCGCGCTCATCAAACACATTTCTCACCTGCCCATCATTGCCGACCCCAGCCACGCCGCTGGCGATCGTGACCTGGTGCCCGCTTTAGCACGCGTCGGAGTCGCCGCCGGTGCCGACGGCCTCATCGTCGAAGTGCATCCCAATCCCGACAAGGCCTGGAGCGACGGCGATCAGTCCCTCGACTTCGCCGCGTTCGATTCCATGATGGATTCACTCGATCCTTACCTCGCCATGCGTCCGACTGCGAACGAGCCTGCAAGTCAACGGTTCCTGGAGGCGGTTGGATGACGCTCGGGACCAGGGCAGTTCAGCTTGCAGCTTGCAGTGCGGCGCTCTTCTTTCTCTGCGGATTCGTTTCCGATCGGAGCACCAAAGTCGACACCGACTTCATCGTAACGGCCGCTCCCGTGTATGACCCGCTCGCGGCCCTGCGCGGCAAAGAGAGATTCCCGCTAGGCGCGCAACTTCTGCTCGCACACGACGGCAAGACCACTCCGCTCGTAAGTGGATTTGAGGTCACCGCCGACGCAAACGTCTCCTTCGATGGCACGCACGTCTTGTTTGCCGGGAAAAAAGCTGAAACCGACCCATGGCAGATCTGGGAGACTTCGCTTGGCGATCGCGCGACTCATCAGAGAACACATTCGACCGCGGACGCGATCAGGCCCCTTTATCTGCCCGGCGGTCAATTCATCTACGCGCAGCGCACCTCCGCCGGCTTTCAACTTCAATCAAGCGCCATCGACGGCGCATCCGCACCCGGAGAGGCCGGTGCCGTTCTCCCCCTCTCCTATGCGATTGCCAATGCGATCCCGGCAGACATCCTCGCCGATGGCCGCATCCTTTTCGAAGCAGGATACCCCTTGGGAACTGCCGGAATACCGGAACTGTTTCTCGTGTACTCCGATGGCTCGGGCGTCGAATCGTATCGCTGCGACCACGGCGCCGCGCGGTGGGCTGGTAGGCAACTCGCATCCGGCGATGTCGTCTTCACCCACGGCAGCTCTCTCTCGCGCTTCACCTCGCCGCTCGCGCACGAAGAGCGCGTCGCTGCTCCCCCAGCTCAATATGCCGGAGCGGTTACCGAAACACAGGCACGTGCGTGGCTGGTGAGCGCCCGTAAAGCCTCGGAGAAAACATACGGCATCAAGCTCTGGAAACCAGGCAGCTCGCAACTTGAAACAGTCTTAGAGCAAAGCGGAACCAATCTTCTTGCGCCTGTTCTGGTTGCTCCACGCCCGACGCCGAAACACCATCCCTCGGCGCTCCATCCCTGGAGCTACGCGAACATGCTCGCCCTCGACGCGCGCCTCTCCCGCGAAGGCGCTTTGAAAACCACGCCCGTCTCCATGCGCCTCGAAACACGCGATGCCGGCGGCAATATCACTTCACTCGGCACCGCGCCCGTAGAGTCCGATGGTTCCTACTTCGTGCAGGTCCCCGGCGATCGGCCGATTCGCTTCGCTCTGCTCGACAGCAAGGGCACAGTCCTGCGTCAGGAACGCGGATGGTTCTGGGCGCGCGGCGGCGAGCAGCGCATCTGCGTCGGCTGCCACACAGGCCCCGAACATGCCGCAGAGAACCGTGTCCCTGCCGTGCTTCTGCGGACCACAACTCCAGTCGACCTGACCGGCAAGAACAAGATCCAGGCGGCACAGACCGCTCCCATGGGAGGCAACTCCAAATGAAACGCCTTCTTCTTTGCGCAATCGCCGGACTCTTCGCGGCGCAATCTTCGCTTCAGGCGCAGGCTCCTGCTCCCTCATCTTTAGCAACCTCCGCAGCAAGCGTTTCGGCTCCGTCCGAGCCGGTCAGCGCAGCGCCCGCCATCCGTTTTGAAGACGCAACCGATCGAGCCGGCATCGATTACGTACACAGCTTTGGCTCCGCCCAGTTAGGCTCTCTGCTCGAGGGAACCGGTGCCGGCTGCGTCTGGTTCGACTACAACCATGACGGACTTCCCGATCTCTACATCGTCAATGGCCGCCCCCTCGACGACTCGATGCACCCGCACCCGCTGAAGGTGAAGCCCGATCCGCTGCCGCACAATCATCTCTATCGCAACGACGGCAACGGCCACTTCACCGATGTAACTGAAAAGGCCGGCCTCAATCCCGACATCTACGGCATGGCCGTGGCAGCCGCCGACTACGACAACGACGGCAACGTCGACCTGCTCGTCACCGGCTACGGTAAGACAATCCTCTATCGAAACGATGGCAACGGCCACTTCAGCGACGTCACAGAGAAGGCCGGCATCAAGGTAGACGGATGGGCCATCAGCTCCACATGGCTTGATTACGACAAGGACGGCTGCCTCGATCTTTTCGTGGGCCGCTACGTCAAGTTCGACCCCAAATACCGCGCCTATTACGCCGCAGACAATTACCCGGGTCCGCTTGATTACGAAGGCGAGACCAACAAGCTCTTCCATAACAACTGCGACGGCACCTTTACCGACGTCTCAGAAAAGTCCGGCATCAGCGCCCTTGTTGGCCGCACCATGGGCGTCACCTCGGCAGACTTCGATGGCGACGGATGGGACGACATCTATGTAGCCAACGATCGCACTGAAAACTTCCTCTTCCATAACAAGCACGACGGTACCTTTGAAGAAATTGGCAACGACTCCGGCACCGCCTTCGGACAGAACGGCGAATCCACTTCCTCCATGGGCCCGGTATTCGCTGATTTCGAGGGGCGCGGCACGCTCGACCTCTGGGTCACCGACGGCCACTACAACCGCATGCTGAGAAATACAAACAAACTCAGCTTCGACGACATAGGCGCGACCAACGGCGTGTCGCAGGCTAACGCACAGTACGTCAGCTGGGGAACAGGCGTCTACGATTTCGACAATGACAGCCAACTCGACGTCCTCATCTTTCATGGGGGATTGATTCATCTCATCCCGCAAGAGCACACCCTCTTTCGCGGCTTGGGCAATGACAAATTTGCGGATGTTTCGCGCGACGCCGGGCCTGTGCTGAGTACGCGCACCGTGGCGCGCGGCGCGTGCTTTGCCGACTACGACAACGACGGCAAGATGGATGCGTTTCTGGTGAACCTCGGCGCCAAGGGTACGCTGGTGCACAACATTACGCCAAGCACCGGCCATTGGGTCGCCATCAAGCTCAAGGGCACAAAGAGCAATCGCGATGGAATCGGTGCGCGTGTTGAAATCGTGGCCGGCGGAAAGCACTTCATGCAGGAGCGCGTCGGCGGTTCAGGCTATCTCTCGCAAAACGACGACCGTCTGCACTTCGGTATAGGCTCTGCAACCTCGGCAGACAAGATCCTTATCCATTGGCCCTCCGGCCGCGACCAGATACTCGAAAACCAGCCCATCGACCGCGTCCTCACCGTGGAGGAGCCCAGGTGATTCTGCACGCGCGCACGAGACTCGGCCTCATCGCGGCGTTGTGTGCCGCAGCGGTCATTTGCTTTGTCTCTGCGCTCGTCAACGGCCCATCCGCACGCGCTGCCGCAGGTAATCCCACCGGCGAACATATCGTCTACGCCTCACCCGTTGAGATGCTGCTTTCGAAAGACAGCACTCAACTCTACGTCCTATGCCAGGGCACGGACGAAGTCCGCGTGCTCGACCCTGCGACCTTCAGCCAGATCAAGGCGATTCCTGTTGGTCACATCCCTCGCGGATTCTCGCTATCGCCCGACGGTGCGCGTCTCTACGTCGCGAATACATGGGACGACACGATTTCAGTCATCGATACAAAGAATCTCGCTGTCGATGCCACGTGGCCCATCTCCTCCGAGCCGACGAACGTCGTTGAAGATCGCGCGGCAAAATATCTCTTCGCATTATCGATACATTGGAGACTGCGCGGGCTTTTGGACTTCGTACGAGGCCTGAGGTCCCAGATGGAGATGTGCTTCGCGCGAAAATCGATTTCGATCCATATCGCTGTCGGGACATCAATCAAATCATCGATGTCTGGCTTCCCGCTCACCTTGGCGATGAACTGCATCAATCGATCAATGGGCCAGCCCGATCTTTATCCGTTCGTGCTATCGCCCAGCGTCATCGAGAAACTAGGTTATATCGGCAATTTGATCCATGTCGCATGAAAAATCACGCTCGGCGCATGGCGTCAACTGGATCGCGTGCAGTTATATTCTGCGGAACCTTATTCGTAGGCTCTCGTTTGAAAATCATCGATCGTGACAGACACCCTCGTGAGGAGATAGATCATGGGTAGCACTTCAGACAAAGTTTCTGGCGTCGCCAATCAGGCCGCGGGAAAAGTCAAGGAAGTTGCTGGTAAAGCCACTGGCTCTACAGATCTGGAAGCCGAAGGCCTTGCTCAGCAGGCGAAAGGCAAGGCTGAAAAGCTCGCCGGTGATGCGAAACAGGCGGTGAAGGACGCAACCAACAAAGTTGCGGATGCCGCGAATAGAAAGCTCTAGAACTTAGGCGTTGGGCATGGCCGGGTTTTGGCCCGGCCATGCGCTGATTCTTGCGCTAATGCCCGGATCAGGGCGGCTATCGTTCCAGCAAATCCCCGTATTGGCCGTCGTGTTGATGACCTTCATGAAAGCCCCGATAGCTGATCAAAACTGCTCAATCACCGAATAACTCCGACCTTTACGCGAAAACGTATCGCTGCGTCACCGCGCTGTTTCCGAAAGTGCACGGATACATCAGTCTGCGCTCTTTTGCTTGCGGCAGGATGGCAGGCAGAACTCGCTTGTTTACGGCCCACGATCTGGCCATACTGATTGAAGCCTTCCACCTTGGAAGCCCGTGCCATGCCTCTCACGCTCGTTCCACCGAAAGCCGGCCGCACGCCAAATTACCGAATTCGTGGCACATACCTCGGAGTCAGAGTGGATCGAAGCACTGATACCATTTCCACATCAGGATGACTTTCGGATGTAGGGGAATGAGGTGATGGATTTGACGATTTTTGGATTGCGTTCGATGTAGAGGATCGCCTGCTTGAGTTTGGTGCGCACAGCGTCGATTGATTTGAGCGCATAATTCTTGAAGATCTTTTCGCGGATTTCCTCCCAGAGATTTTCCTTCGGGTTGAGCTCCGGCGAGTATGGCGGCAGGAAGAGCAGCGAGATATTGCTGGGGAGCACGAGGTCGCGGCAGCGATGGTTTGGGGCGCCGTCGAGAATCAAGAGGATATCCTGCCTGGCAAACTTTCGCGACAGGGCGTTGAGAAAGGCCTGGAAGCACGCCATATCCGATCTCGGCATGATCAGATAGACGCAAGTCCCATCCTTCGGAGAGACCGCGCCGTACAAATAGATGTATTCGCGAATGAGCTGGGAGGCGACCTCGGGTCTGATGCCGATCGGGGCCCAGCACGGCCGTGGCCGGTTGATCCGGCCGAAACGCGCTTCATCGGCGAACAGGATCCGCAAGCGGCGGCCTCGCCGGGTGGCAGCCCGCTTGGCTTTCCTCACAGCATTTGGAAAGCCATTTTTTTAAAAGCGTCCTGAGCCGCGATGTCGCGCCTGGGGTGAAACGGACGCGGCATCAGCTTGCGCCAGCCGTGCCGGGCCAGAAGATTATAGATCGTGCTCTTGCTGGTTTCATGCCCGATGGCCTTTTCGTAGGCCGCCTTGAGATCGTGGATGTTCAGCATTTCGCCGGCTCCAGCGGCCTTGGCAAAGCGCGCCAGCAAGGCCTTTTCGTCCTCCAAGGTCATGTTCTCGCGCTTGCGTCCACCAATTGGTTTCGGCTTGAGCGCCTCGAGTCCGCCCGTGTCGTAGGCCATGTGCGCCCGGTTCACCGTGCTCAGCGACACACCCATTGCCGCGGCAATCAGAGGCTGGGTCATCCCGCTCTCGCGCAGCAACACCATCTGGATGCGCTGACGCTGCCCGGCGGGCATTTTCCATCGCAACGCCGTTTTCAACTGCCGGGCCTGGCCTTTGGTGCACTTGATCATCTGTTCCCTCCGAATCAGATGATCTGAGCGAATCACACCTTGCGTCAAGAAGACAATTCACTGCCACTGGCTATACACGCTACCCCAAACGCTTCGATTCAATCCGCTATGGAAGCGGTATTCATATGACCGTAGCGCGATTTTCTGGTCGGCCGGGGGATAGAACCCGGCCGGGACAGCGGTCAGCCCGGCCTTGGCTATCGGTTTTTTGGCTTGCTTTCGGAGGCGATACTCTTCCTCAACGCATCCATGATGCTGACGACGTTACTCGGGGGTGCCGCGGCGTCAGCCTTTGTCGTCATGGGGCGTTTGCGGCCCTTCTTCTTCTCTGCGATGATGTCCAGTAGCCTGGCCTGCACCGGGTCCGCGGTCATCTCGGGGTCCCAGGGTGCGATGCGATCCTCGATCAGCTTGGTGACAAGCTTCATGAGGTCCGCGTCGATTTTTCCATCGCGGAGCTTTCCGAAATAGTCGTTCGGATCTCTTACTTCGTCGCCGTAGCGAAGCGTGCCGAGGACGATGCCTTGGTCGCGAGGCTCCAGCATGCGGCACGTTCGCGGCGATAAAGAACAAGGCGAGAGATACCCACCGTTCCGGTCGACTGCATTGCGTCGCGAATGACAGAGAAGGCCTCTTCGCCGACGGGGTCGTCGGGTATCAAATAATGCGGTTTGTCGTACCAGATCCATTCGATGCTATCGGCTGACACGAATATATCGATGTCGATGGTGCGTGTGCTTTCAAGCGCCACGGCATCTAGTTCGTCATCTTCGAGGATAACGTAATCGTCCTCGCCGCGCGGATAGCCTTTGACCTCATCGTCTTCGTCCACAGTCTTGCCGGAGACGACGTCGACATATTGGCTGGCGACACGGTCCCGGTCTTGCTGTTCAAGGTGTGGAAGCGGACCTTCTCATTCTCGCTGGTCGCCGGCATCATCGCGACCGGGCAGGTCACGAGTGAAAGTTTCAGATAGCCCTTCCAGAACGAGCGCGGCGCCATTCGCATTCCTCTCGGCGGGTGAAGAGAGAACGCTGCGCCGGGTGGTTGGTTCCTGGCAAGCAGCCCCGCCGCAAGGTGACAGGACACTGGCCATCTCGTTACAGTCCGGCAGTAACGAGCATCCCGACTACCGCAGCGGCCATGACGATAGTCGCTAGCCATCCCGTAAAACGCAGGACGCCAGTCACCGTAAATTGGCCCATGACCTTTGTGTTGGCGGTAAGAAGCATCATCAGGACCATCACCGGCACTGCCACGACGCCATTGATGACCGCAGACCAGAAGAGTGCTTGGATCGGATTGAATGACGTAAAATTCAATGCAACCCCAACCAAAGTGGCAATGGCCAAGGTCGCATAAAACGCCTTGGCTTGAAGCGGCAGCCGCGCAAGTCCAGTCGGCCACTTCCGGGCTTCGCCGATAGCATAAGCGGCCGAGCCAGCGAGGACGGGAACCGCCAGAAGACCCGTTCCCAAAATACCCAACGTGAAAATGCTGAAAGCAAAGCGTCCAGCGACCGGTCGGAGGGCTTCAGCGGCCTGACTAGAGGTTTGAATGTTGGTGATCCCGGCGACATGCAAAGTGGCAGCGGTGGTCACGATAATCGCAATGGCAACGAGATTTGAAAAAGCCATGCCGATATAGGTGTCCAGTCGAATGCGCTGCAGCGCGTTTTCCGCCTGACGCGGGGCATATTTCAGCGGCTCGCGTTTGGTGGACGCTTCCACGTCCTCGACTTCTTGCGATGCCTGCCAAAAGAACAAATAGGGGCTTATCGTGGTCCCAAGAATGGCGACTACGGACGTCCAGAATGTCGTGCTTGCGGAAAGCGTCGGTATGAATAGGCCGCGCGCCATTTCCCCCCAAGGAATATGCACGACCATGACGGTGCCAAAATAGGCAAACAGGCTGAGCGTCAGCCACTTAAGTACCGAGACATAACGCTGATACGGAACAAAGATCTGGAGCACCACGCACAAAACACCGGCGAAGACGACATACAAGAGATGCGGCCCGCCAACCAGCAAGCTCAAGGCATCGCCCATCGCTCCGAGATCGGCGCCGATGTTAATCGTGTTCGCGATAAAGAGGAGGCCGACGATAGCGTTCAGCAACCAAGCGGGATAATGACGGCGAATGTTACCGGCGATCCCGCGCCCGGTCGTGCGCCCGATCCTGCCGCTGATCTCTTGAATAGCGGCCATCAACGGATAGCTAAACAGCATCGTCCAGGAAATGCTGAAGCCGAATTGGGCGCCCACCTGAGAGTACGTGGCGATGCCGCTGGGATCATCATCCGACGCCCCGGTAATAAGTCTGCAAACAGATGACATGACGAAGAGGAGAATCTCAGTAGTCTTCGTTGATGCAGCTTGGCGACGCCCGCAAACTGGATCAAGGGACACAGGAAGCTCTGCGTGTTCGCGCCGTTTTTCTTGTTGAGAAGGGCGCGACGCCGCATTGAGGCGGCGCTGGCTGTCGGGGTTCATCGCGGGACGGTCAGGGTTCCCGTTGGTGTCGGGGCGTTGCGGCGACGGTTCGTCCGGTATCGAGAAAGGGAAGCGCGGTCGGCGCGCGGGCGATCAGCTTATTCTGACGGAGGTTGAAGCGCGGCGCGTCCAGCGCTGGATCCGCGATAAGATGCCAGACCAAATGCAATTGCCCTTCGCGTTGTGGACGGCGCAAGCGGTACGGGAGCTGATCCATAAGAAGCTTGGCAAGACGCTTGGCCTGTCGACGATGCAGCTCTATTTGAAGCGGTGGGGTTCATTTCGCCAGAAAGCCACTGACGCGGGCGACACAGCGCAATCCGCAAAAGATCGCGACCTGGCTGGAGCAGGATTATCCGTCAATCGCGGCGCGGGCAAAGCGCGACAAGGCGGTGATTTACTGGAGCGACGAGACGGGTATTTGCAACCAGGATCAGATCGGCAAAGGTTACGCGCCAAAAGGACAGACGCCGATCCTGACGCAGACCGGACAGAAGTTCTCGACGGACATGATCGCCGCCGTGAGCAATCGCGGCCTCATGCGGTTCCAGTTCTACAAGGGTGCGCTGAACGTCGCGATCTTCATTGAATTTCATGAACGTCTCCATCCGAAGCGCGAAGCAAAAGGTCTTTTTGCTGATTTCAACGCCGATTTTCGTGTCCATCACGCCAAGGCGGTTTCAGGATTCGGCTGGTGCGCCACAAGGTCGAAATCGAGATCTTTTTATCTCCCGGCCTATGCGCCGGAACACAACCCGGATGAATATCTCAACAACGATCTGAAGCAGACGATCAAGAAGAAGCCGCGTGCAGCAGGCGATGGAGTTCGTCACCGCTACCTCGTCGATCCTCAGATGCGATCCAGAGAAACGCCCGGGGACCGGGGTCAAGTCATACTTTCACCCGCAAAGCACGTGCGCTACGCTGCTTGATGTGTCATCTGTTTCATTGGGATATTAGTAAGTACCGAGACGTAACGCTGATAGGGAACAAGACCTGACCCAACGCCATCCAGATTGCCGCAGACCCGACATGAAGATGCGGCCCTGCCAACCAGTAAGCTCAAGGCATCTCCCATCGCTCCAAGATCGGCGCCGATGTTAATCGTGTTCGCGATAAAGAGGAGGGCGACGATGGCGTTTAGCAACCAGACGGGATAATGACCAACGTTACCGGCGATCCCGTGCCCGGTCGTACGCCCGATCCTGCCGCTGATCTCTTGGATGGCGGCCATCAACGGATACCCTCGAGGCATCACCAGATCTTCAAGCGGATCGACACCACCTGCGAGTACGTGGCGATGCCGCTCGGATCGTCATCCGACGCGCCGGTAATAAGTTCCGGCAACCTTTCCTCGCTTTGGATTTTTGGGGACCTTAAAACCTGGTTACCCTTCGTGGTTTCGTCGTCTGAATTAACCAACGCCATCCTTCCCTCCTAATTTGGGACGAACGAATTAGTACCAAGAAGTTCAAAGGCATTCCCGCATCGGGTCCGCGGGAGTGAAACCGATGTGAGCGGAACTAGGATCGGCGACCCATTCGCTACGCTAAAATACCCATAGGAACTGCCTAATCTCCAAGCGTTCAGTGCAGCGCCGTCGCACCCCCGGAGGGCCTGGCGCATCGAAAGCCGCGGCGTGGATCGCATCGGGAGCATTCGAAAGCCGCTCGACCTTTGGAGTCTTTGCCGACGCCAAATCAAACACCCTATGGGTCTGTTCGAATGATGTGTCGAGTCGGGGCGTCGCTGGCCCAAGTTCTATGACGGCAGTCATTTTCAAGGGGTTCGATCTGGCGACGGGCGACGGCAAGAAGAACACGATTCCCGGCAACGCGAACCTCTACGACGACATGATCTCCAGCGATGGAACGGTATAGGTCACGAATTCCCTCACGCCACAAACCCTGCAACTGGAGCTTGCGGCAAACGCGCTCCATGACGGGTCTCCGCCAGCGCCGGCGGACGGGCATTCGCGAGACCTAATTGAGCCTTGCTATGGAGCCCCGGACCACAAAATGACGGGGATCTCCATCTCATACCATTTCCACATCAGGATGACTTTCGGATGTAGGGGAATGAGGTGATGGATTTGACGATTTTTGGATTGCGTTCGATGTAGAGGATCGCCTGCTTGAGTTTGGTGCGCACAGCGTCGATTGATTTGAGCGCATAATTCTTGAAGATCTTTTCGCGGATTTCCTCCCAGAGATTTTCCTTCGGGTTGAGCTCCGGCGAGTATGGCGGCAGGAAGAGCAGCGAGATATTGCTGGGGAGCACGAGGTCGCGGCAGCGATGGTTTGGGGCGCCGTCGAGAATCAAGAGGATATCCTGCCTGGCAAACTTTCGCGACAGGGCGTTGAGAAAGGCCTGGAAGCACGCCATATCCGATCTCGGCATGATCAGATAGACGCAAGTCCCATCCTTCGGAGAGACCGCGCCGTACAAATAGATGTATTCGCGAATGAGCTGGGAGGCGACCTCGGGTCTGATGCCGATCGGGGCCCAGCACGGCCGTGGCCGGTTGATCCGGCCGAAACGCGCTTCATCGGCGAACAGGATCCGCAAGCGGCGGCCTCGCCGGGTGGCAGCCCGCTTGGCTTTCCTCACAGCATTTGGAAAGCCATTTTTTTAAAAGCGTCCTGAGCCGCGATGTCGCGCCTGGGGTGAAACGGACGCGGCATCAGCTTGCGCCAGCCGTGCCGGGCCAGAAGATTATAGATCGTGCTCTTGCTGGTTTCATGCCCGATGGCCTTTTCGTAGGCCGCCTTGAGATCGTGGATGTTCAGCATTTCGCCGGCTCCAGCGGCCTTGGCAAAGCGCGCCAGCAAGGCCTTTTCGTCCTCCAAGGTCATGTTCTCGCGCTTGCGTCCACCAATTGGTTTCGGCTTGAGCGCCTCGAGTCCGCCCGTGTCGTAGGCCATGTGCGCCCGGTTCACCGTGCTCAGCGACACACCCATTGCCGCGGCAATCAGAGGCTGGGTCATCCCGCTCTCGCGCAGCAACACCATCTGGATGCGCTGACGCTGCCCAGCGGGCATTTTCCATCGCAACGCCGTTTTCAACTGCCGGGCCTGGCCTTTGGTGCACTTGATCATCTGTTCCCTCCGAATCAGATGATCTGAGCAAATCACACCTTGCCTCAAGAAGACAATTCACTGCCACTGGCGATACACGCTACCGACGATCGCCGGTGATGTCGAGGCATTTCAATGCGGCGTTGCTGACCTTGATGCCCTTCGGTAGCTGCGCGTGTCGAGCGCGCTTGCGAGCTGCAGACCGGTCTTGGTGGTCGTCGCCCCGATCAATGCGACCACGGCAAGGCGATCCGTAAGCGGCCGGCCGCGCCAGTTCTGCGTGATGTGACAGAACAGCCGGTGCTCGATCTCGTTCCATTTCGATGTGCCGGGCGGACAGTGGTGGACGCGGATCACGAGCCCGGTCGCGTCGGCCAGCTTTTGCAGTTCGAGCTTCCAGAGGCGCACACGCGCACCATTTGAGCCGCCGCAGTCGGCAGTGACCGGCAATTCACGTGCATTGGGATAGCGCTGTCGTCCCATGCGTTCGAGCCAGCAGCGGATCGACTGCACGGCGAACTCGGCGGTGTCGCTGGTGATCCCGACGCTGACAAATCCGGTGTTGGCGGTCAAATCGTATACGCCATAGGGCACGACCTTGCCGAGCTTCTTGTCCTCGAAGTCGTGCACGTTCACGCGCTGCGGATCGCCTTTGGGACGATAATCAGTTCCGCCATTCTTGAAGTTGCCAACCAGTTCCTTCTTCTTGGTGTCGACGGAGATGACGGGTTGTTGTTGGGCCTGCGCCGCAATGACTTTCGCGCTGATGTATTCGAACTGGGCGTTTCGGTCAGGATGTTTCGAGCCTTCATCCGCCTTGCGATTCGACTGGCGCGAGAACCCGAGTTCCACCAACTCTGTACGCACGCTATCGGCACTGATCGGGTGCCCCATCTGCGTCAGGGTTGCGGCAAGCTTCGCCATGCTCTTCGACACCCAGATCAAGGGCCGCTGGGATCGACCAGCCTCGCGTGCCGGACCAGGCGCTTGAGCGCGGGGACGAGCTTCGGATCGCTGACGCGAAGCGGGCGACGACCGCCCGCGGCACGGCGAACCTGCACCGTTGGCAGGCGTTGTGCATCGAGGTCACGCGCCGCGTTGATCGCGAACCTAGCACTACTTTGGCAGATTTTTAGAGACAGGCGAGCTTTTTGGATTCCCAAGGGAGGGTTTGCGTGATTCATGAGAGGTCGGCTTATGGGGGGCCGATCAATGGACGTGGACTGGCAAGCCGACCTCGATCGCTGGCTTGCGCCGTTTGTCGCGGCGCTACGGCACAAGACGCGGGCGCGGATGTGCCCTTTCTATGTCGCGGGTTTGATTGGTCCAGGAGATCGCAAGAGCGTTCAGCCGATGGCGGCGCGCGCTAGCGAGGTCGGCTACGACCAGCTTCATCATTTCGTCGCTGCCGGAGTTTGGAACAGTGCTCCACTCGAGGCTGCCCTGTTGAAGGAGGCAGATGGCCTGGTTGGCGATGAGGCGGGGTTTCTTGTCATCGATGATACGGCGTTGCCCAAGAAGGGACATCACTCGGTTGGCGTCGCGCCACAATATGCCTCGTCGCTTGGGAAGACTGCCAACTGTCAGTCGCTGGTCTCGGTAACGTTAGCGTCGCGCGAGGTGCCGGTGATGGTGGGCCTGCGGTTATTCCTGCCCGAGAGCTGGACAGATGACCCTGAGCGCATGGCGCGGGCCGGTGTGCCGAAGGATAGACAGACTGCTCTGACAAAGCCGGAGATTGCGATCGAGGAGATCGATCGCGTCATCGCCTCCGGTGCGCGTTTCGGTTGTGTGCTTGCCAATTCAGGGTACGGCTCCAGTGGGCCTTTCCGTCAGGCTTTGAGCGAGCGCGGTCTGCTGTGGGCGGTGGGTCTGTCGCGACGCCAGAACGTCTATCCCGCCGACGTTGCCCTGATCTTCCCCGTCGCGAAGGCCGGAAAGCCCCGCAAATACCATATCCCTGATCAGCCCCCGGTCTCTGCTGAAGCGTTGTTGGCCGGTGGAAAATGGCAAAAGGTCAGCTGGCGGCGGGGCACCAAAGGTCGGCTGACATGTCTCTTCGCGGCCCGCCGTGTCCGCGTTGCGGATGGCCATAAGCACCGCATGCTCGATAATCGTATGCAGTGCATGCCGGGCGACGAGGTCTGGCTCGTCGGCGAACGCCGGTCGACTGGCGAGCAAAAATACTATGTGTCGAACTTACCGGCCGATGCGAGCCTCAAGATGCTCGCCGCCACGATCAAAGCCAGATGGGTCTGTGAGCAGGCGCATCAGCAGCTCAAGGAGGAGCTTGGCCTCGATCACTTCGAAGGTCGATCCTGGACCGGGTTACACCGACACGCCTTGATGACCATGATCGCCTACGCCTTCCTCCAATCCCGCCGCCTCAAAGCAGCGGGACGGAAAAAAAAGAGTTGGGGGACCGCCGCCACAACCGAGCATGCCGGCCATCAGGCAAGCCATCCTCGACCTCTTCGCACGGCCTCCACCCAGGCGATGCCCCCACTGCGAGAAACTCCTCGCCGACGCCGTCGAAACCAAACTGCCAAAGTAGTGCTACC
>CAWFZI010000018.1:0-152940 GCA_963820295.1 uncultured Acidobacteriaceae bacterium
TCGCGGCAAGATAGCGCAACCCTTGGTCAAATAAAAGCTCTGCCGCCGACTTCTCCGCTTCGAGGTCGCGGCGCACAAACCGCCGCGTGGAAGCTTCGTAGAAGCCTTGCGCCGTTTCCTTTTCCGGGACCGCGCGGCCTTCGTAATCGAAGGACAAAGCGGCGCTCAAGCGGTCCGCGCCATACTTCGCTTCAGGCCTTGAAATCTTCAGGCAGGGCCGCGGCGTGAGACTTACCTCTTCGAATTGCAAATGCTCGGGCAGATCGAGAGCGGGGAGGGAAGGGGATGCAAAGCAGTTGGGCGAAGAAACTCGTCCCAGTCTTCGGCAGGAACGGCAATCGATTTGCTTTTGCGAAGATGGGCTATCGGCTGGGAAGGCCGCATCCTCGTCGAGCGGGGCGACGCGCTCTGCCGTGAAAAGAAAGCCGCCGGGAGTGACCAGCTGCGGCCCGGCCACATCCATTCTCTGCGCACCGCGGCAAAATTCTCCCGTCAATACATAGGTTTGGTGAGAAGCCTCGCGTATCTGCAGGGTGAATTTCCAGGGATCGCCTTCGTCCCAGACGAGAGGGACCAGTTCCGTTTCTTCCTTTTCATGCGACAAAAGCAGCGGCCAGTGCGAACCGCCCTGGGCAACACGGAGTTCGCCAGCACTGGAGTTACAGAATAGGAAGCGGAGATCGGCTCATAGCAGTTGTAGCCGCCGTAGCCGTAATTCCTTCCTCCGCCCATGAGCAGTGACAGGATCTCGCGATCCTCGGCAACAGGCAGCGACGACACGGCCGAGCGTTGCAACGAGAGCGGCCGTCCTGGCCACATTCCAGCCGCCATTCTTTTTCCGCTCGCGGGATTCGAGCGAAAGCATCAGGACTGCCGAGCTCAGGCTGCGGGCAATATCCACGATGTAGAGAATCTCCGCGTTTGCCGGCCAGGGGCTCTCAAAAGCAGGAGGAGTGGGAACGGAGAAGAGGCTGCTCAACTGCGCCTTCCAGGCCGCGGGCCTGGGCGGCGCTTTGACAGCAGGAGTCGGCCTGGACAACGGGGCAGCATTCACGGCTGCAAGGGTGGCGTCAGCCTCGGCATATCGACTGAGCAGCGACTCGGTATCAAGAATCACGACGCGCGCCGCCGCCGCAGCGGAAAGGTGATTCTCGGCATCGGCGGCCAGCACCGCGGCCCAAAGATGCTTGCAGGGCTGATCGTTTTCAATGAAATAGGCACAATCGCACAGGACCTCGAGCCGGCTTCCCGTCCATTCCAGCATGACATGATAGAAATCCGATCCCCGCACCTGGGCGCCGAATTCCGCAGCGGATCCGTACCCATTGCGCACCCGCTGCTGACGAAAATAATCGTAGCCGCGTTGACGAATCATGGAATTGAACTGGCTGGCCAGGAGGGGAGCAAGAAGCATCGATGCGCGCCTTCGAAGATTTCCATTCCAGTTTATTCTGCGCGGTTCGGCGCTTCCTTCGTTTCCGGGCGTATTCTCCGCAATCGGTTTTATTGCGTTCATCGGCTGATGCAACAGCAAGTGTCGCGCCACCAGTGAGACACTTTGATTCCGTACAATGTCCCTCGCTTCACTCTGAGGCTGCCGCAACTCGTCGATGACCGATCTGCAGGCACCTGCCACAGTCATCAGGTCTCAGATCTGCAGTCCGAACAGCGCATTACGTCAAGTCGATTTCGAGGTAGGGATGTGGCACCAGCCGAGTTCAGGCAGGCACCGGAACTCCGTCCCCCGATCCTTTGCCGGAACTTCATATGCCAGTGCCCAAATATCCAGATCTACCTCGAGCATTGCATTCAGAGCTTGCCCCGGTGCGAGTCGGAACAAGCCCCTTATGCACGAGGCTGCAAGAGAGCAGAGCCTGTATCGCTTGGTCAGGCCCGTCATGGCTGAGCACGATCTCTGGTTTCAGCTCCGAGTACAGATCGACGGTTCAAATCCAGCCCCCGCAACCATCCGAAGATGCCCCTCATACGAATCTAGAGCCTGTTGCTCCTCTTGAAGGGAATTCCTGTCCGTATACAATTGATCCCACGCACCTTCCGCTTCGTAATGCCATTCCCGACCGTTCCCAACCGGGTGCATCGTCACTGAACTGAGGTGCTTTCGGAGTTCAAACGCCGATGTCGCCACAAGCACCAGGCAACGGTCCACCGCTTCTCTGATTGCGCGAATTTCATAGCCTTTGTGGATTGGATTTCCAATTTCCAAATTGGAAATCATAGTCTATAATAAAGACATGCAAGGCCAGGATATTGCGCTACTGCTCAAACTCGCCATTCAAGACGATCCGCGCGCGCAGTCGAAGAGTTTGGCCGAGAACCTTTGCATCTCTCAATCAGAGGTGTCGAAGGCCCTGAAACGCTGTGTGGATGCGGGCCTGCTTTACACGTCGGGCGCTGAAAAGCGAGTGAACCGATCCGCGCTCATGGAATTCCTTACGCACGGATTGAAGTACACCTTTCCGCCGGCAAGAGGCTCGATGGTTCGTGGTGTTCCCACAGCTACGGCGGCCGAACCGCTCAAATCGCGCTTCCTGGAGGATCGCGAACCGCCCCCGGTCTGGCCGCATGCACAAGGAAAAGTTCGCGGCATTTCGCTCGCCCCTCTCTACAGCGGTGCGCCCAAAGCTGCGCTGCGAGATCCCAGGTTCTACAGTGTCCTCGCACTTTGCGATGCGATCCGCAGCGGAAGAACGCGCGAACGAAACCTCGCAGTAGAGCTCCTCGGGAAGGAGATCAATGCCTGACCCGAACCTCCCCCTGTTGGAAGATGCGGTCCGCAAACTTGCCCCATTTCTGGATGAGATCGTGTTCGTGGGCGGCGTGACCCTGGGTCTGCTCATTACGGACGAGGCCGCCGCTCCTATCCGCGGTACGACAGATGTCGATGTGATTGCCGAAATCGTCACCTATGCAGACTACATTGCGTTTTCAGAACGTCTTCGCCAGGCTCACTTCACCGAAGACACCGACCTCACTTGCCGCTGGCACAATGGTACTTTGACGCTGGATGTCCTCGCCTTGAACAAGGACGTGCTTGGGTTCACGAACATCTGGTATGAGCCGGCACTCCGTCATGCGTTCGCGGTCTCGCTGCCAGGCGGACAATCGATCCGCGTAATTACTGCGCCGTTTTTCCTGGGAACAAAGATGGAAGCGTTTCGAGGAAGGGGCCGGATGGACTTTCAGGCAAGCCATGATCTTGAAGACTTCGTTGCAGTCATAGAAGGACGAGAGGCCATCTTGCAGGAAATTGCGGAATCGCCTCGGGATCTTCGAGATTATCTTGCTGAAGCTGCAATGGGTCTACTTGCGGAGTCTCGGTTTCTCGACGTACTTCCTGGATTTGTCCTAGACGGCGAGCGAGTTCCACTCATCCGCGAACGAATCGCATCCATTGCGTATGGTGGTAACGGTTAAGGAAAATCTGCGCATAATCCTCTTGTCTACACGGAGAGGGCTTTCGCCGATTTCACGATATCCCCAAGCGGACCGCAAAGATCAGTGCTCTGCTTTTCAACCCAAGATCAACCCATCCGCGAAACTCTTTCAAACTCCTGATAATTTCTGTGAACTACAGACGGCAACCAACCATGCCTGCTAACTCTATTAAATGCCTGGATTTGAGAACTCATAACCCAAAGGTCGCTGGTTCAAATCCAGCCCCCGCAACCATTTAGCCTACCGGCCAACCCTAATCAACCCCATAACAATAGGATTCGGGCTTTCGAAGTCCTTAGGGTGCCGGTCTACGGCTGCAGTTCCATCCAGATTATTCACTCCCCAAAGTCCTGTGGACCGCGATCGAATTGTGCTTGCGCATAGATTCAAAGAGCGCATCGTCATACTTCGCCGTGATAGAGGTGTCGGAGTGCCGCATCAATTTCTGCTGCGCGCAGATCGGTGCGCCGGCATCGCTCGCGGGTGTCTCCGCGCTTGAAGCTCTCATTTCGATTCCCTGACGATCGCCTCCGCGGCGTTGCCCGCCACCACCCAGCTTGCCGACCCGGCCACCACGGCTTCATCCTCAAACCACAGGAATCCAAAGTCGTCGATACACTCCGGAAAATCCGGCTTGATGATGATGTATCCCGGAATCACCGCACCCGGAATGTAGGCGTTGTCAGCACGGTTATTGCTGTAGGTCTTGGTCTTCGATACAGTACCCACGCCGGCAACATACGAAGTGCTCGACACCGGATGCGTGCCAAGAATGTAGTTGACGGCGCGCAGTGTGTACTCTGGCCCTACAAGATCGGGAAATGCCTTGTGCAGGAAGTACATCCGGATAGCCATGTCAACGACTGCCCCCGAGCCGCCCCAGGTGCCAAGGCTCGGCGGCACGCCGAACGGCGTTTCATCCAGTTGCTTGTCCTCGCTGACCACGTAAGTCTTCACCGCTTCACGCAGCTGCTCTTTTTCGCCAGAGTCCAGATACGGCAATGCGCGCACCGCCGTCCATCCTCTGAAGCCCATCTGCCGCGGCTTGATTACCTGCGGGAACAGCTCGCGCAGGCGCGATTTGTAGGGCTCGGCGCCATGGGTGGCAATAGTCAACTCTAGTGCCGCATTCCATTCCAAACCACTCTGGAAACTGGCCGGATCAAAGCCGGGAAACGGACCCGGCGCAGGTGGCGCGGGAGCAGGAGCCGCAGCTGCGCCGCCGCTTCTGTTCGGTCTTGCAGGCGCACCGGCAACCGTGCCCTGCGATGCTGCCAGCACACCAGCCGTCGGAGCGCCCGGACCAAAGCCGCTCATAGGCGTCGGGTGAGCCTTTTCCTCGTTCCACGCCTGGATGGCCGTGTCCAGGCTGTCCTTTGCCATCGCGTCGTCCCAACCCTTGAGCGTGTCGGACGCCGCAGCCAGCGCGGCAATGGCGCTCCACTGGAAGAACGGATTGTTCGACGTGAAGATCCAGCGATCGTCCGGCTTGCCGGAGTAGTCGCCCTTCACTTCGTTCGGTCCGAGCTTCGGGTCGTAGATGCGTCCGTCGGTCTTTGACGCGCCATCGCCCAGGTGCGTGTACTGGCGCAAATCCGGCTCGTGTGTGCCGCGGATCGCGTGGCCGATATTGTGGAATTGCGCCAGGATCAGCATCGTTCCGTGCTTCACCTGCTGCACCGCATCCGGCACGCCATCCGGGCGATGCATCTCCACCTCGTGGGCGGTTTCATTCACGCTCAGCTCGTCGTAATCGAGATGAAACTCGCGATATGCCAGAGACAAATTCTCGATCACGCTCAGTTGAGCGGGCTCTTCCAGGTCGAAGTCGCCGGCATCGTACCAGCCGCCCACGTTCATCCCTGGGATGTGATCGCCGCCCTTATATTTGCCATCGGTCGCCGTGGTCTGGTTCCAGCCGTCGAACTGCTCGCCAACCACCGGCGCCATGCGGCCATCGTCCAGGTGCGAAGCGCCGTGCCATACCCGGTAGCCTTCGCGCACGGATACGTGATCCATCTGCTCGGCAATGTGATGGTCGAGACTATCCTGCCAGATGTGCGCGTACGCGTCTTTTGAAATTGGGAAAGGCGCCGTGCGCTGGTCCGCATATTCGATGACATAGAGTCCGGGATCGCTAACCGGTGTGAAATCGAATTTGGAATACGCATAGCGAAGCCAGGGCGTGGAAGCCGTGATCGGCCCCTCAAAAACCTGCTTGTACTCTCCATCCTCCATCAGGCGCAGCACGCGAGCCGTTTTCGGAGCGTCGAACTTCGGGTCGAGCTCAATCACGGCGACCTTGGAGAAACCCGGCGCATAGCCGACCTGGCTGTGCGCAATCATTGGAGACCGCGTCCAGTTGGGTATCACATCCGGCCGGATGTGCCATACGATCGCCCCGGTGGTTTTGCCCGAGGGAATCAGCGAACGCAAAACGAACCAACCGTTTTGTGCGCGGTCGCGTCCGTCGAACAGCATCAGGTCGGCGGTATCCGAACTCACGCTGATTCGCGCCAGCTTGTCGTCGACTCCCAGGGTGATCCGTCTGCCCTGCGCAAACGGCAGTGGCTCGGTGTAGCCCTTCGCCTTGTCCCAATCCTCCAGGTAGTACGCCTTCCTGGGCTCGTTCGCCAGCGGCAACACCTTGGTCATCGGATCGTTCGGTGTGCGCGGAAAAATTCCCGCGCGGCTTCCGTCCACCAGATACGATTTGCCCATGTAGATCGAGGGGAGAAACTCAAGATTGAATCCCGCACGGCCGGCCAGTTCCTGCGGCAGCGGCTTGTCGAGATTGATGCTGACCTTGACGCCGCCCGGCTCCGCCTCCACTTCCAGCGTATAGCTCAAACCGAAGGCCGGGAACGCGAGGTCGGCGCTGAGCCGCTTACGCTCCTTGTCGGCGTAGCGCTTCTTCAGAGTTGCAACCAGGTCCCACTGCTCCGGCGTCGGCATCAGGCGCACGTCGCCGTTGGTTGCGATGCGCTGGTCGTGGAGAATCATCTCCATGGCTGTGTTTTTCTGGTCTACAAAGACAGGATGATAGGTGCTGTCGTAGAGCATCACGTCGAAACCTTGGGTGCTGAGGTAGTCGTCTTTCACCACCTGCATCTGGGCCTCGGCACTGATTGCTGCCACCGCAGAGGCAGTTGCGAGCATACACGTAGCAGCTGGAAGAATCCTCAAAGAAAATCGATTCACTATTGATCCTCAACCCTCGTAAGCAACCCAGCATAGTCGAGTGGGCCGCACCAGGCAAATCGATTCCGAACTCGCGGGAGCGACAGCTCTGTGCGCCAATCAGCGCGGACACGTGTCGAACTGCCGATTGCGGGCCAACTCGTCCACTGACCGCCGCGCGTGAAGCCCCGGAATGCATCCTAAGGTGAAGACTCTTTTGCTCGTGCCCGCCATATCAATCAACACAAGCCGATCCCGATTCCTCTCTTCTTCACAACGACTGCATCGCGACTAAGCGGCTGATTGGATACTCGCGGCCGATCGCGGGGATTGACCGCTTTTACTTGGCAATTCCCAAGGCGCCGTTCGGCGATTGATGTATGCGTGCCAGTAGATCAGCGTATCGGGAGTCGTGGCGGACGGAGTCAAGGAGCGGGTCCACGCGAATGAATGCCATGTTGAAGCAGTGGCCGTCGATCGCGTGTTGGAACGCTTCGAAGGCATTGTCGAGATCATGGAGGCGAAGATCATCTACGCCGATTTGATAAGCGGTGCAGGGGTCGGCCGTCGAGGTGTGGAGGGCGCGGGTGTATGCGCGCCAATAGGCCTCCCATCCATACTGCCGGTACACGCGAAGAAGAGCGGCGCCGTCGAGCTTTGGCTCGGCCTGCAGCGCAAATACGTCCTGCCGTACGGCCTCGTCCTGGTTGCCCTTCTGCTCATAGATGAGGCTCGCGTAATGCTCCACGGAACCGGACCCCTCCTCCATTTCGGCGGAGCGCTGCAGTTGAGCAAGTGCGGCATCGTACTGGCGGTCGTAGTAAAGAGCAACGGCCAGCCGGCGGTTGACAAGGAACGATAGCGGATCAAGCTGAAGTGCACGCCGCATGTGAGTGACGGCATCCTGCGGACGGCCTACAGCGTCGAGGTAGACGGAGTACTTGAATTCAGCAATGGAGTCGCTTGGACTTAGGGAGATACCCTGGCTGAGATTCTGCTCCGCTGCAGTCCAATCCCACGAGTAAATGGTTTGGATGCTGCCGAGTTCAGTGTAGGCTTCGCCATTCTGGGAGTCGAGCTGGATGGCGCGCTGGGCAGCGGCGATAGCTTTGGGCATGAGCTGTTCGGGCGTGCCAATATTGAAGGTCGTCGCGGCATCGAGCGCGGAGGCGTAGCCGGCCTGGGCGGAGGCGTAGCCGGGATCGAGTGCAACGGCCTGCTGAAAAGACTCGATGCTGTGAGCGAAGTCCTGCTTATTAAAGAAGTAGCGGCCACGGAGATAAGCGTCGTGCGCGCCTGGATTGACGGGAGCGTGCGGCGTGGGAGGGGCGAGGACGAAGCGGGCCCGGGTGGCGATCTGCTGGGCGACGCTGTCCTGGAGAGAGAGGACATCGGTGGCGGGGCCTTCGAAGGACTGAGCCCAAAGGTGGCGGTCGGTGCGCGCGTCGATGAGCTGGGCCGTGATGCGGATGCGGTCGCCGGAGCGGACGATGGAGCCCTCGACGATGGCATCGACGCCGAGCTGGCGTGCGATATCGGGGAGTGGGCGGCGGGAACCCTTGTTGGCCATGACGGAGGTTCGTGAGACGACGCGCAGATTGGGGATACGGGCGAGCTCAGTGATGAGTTCGTCGGTCATACCGTCGGCGAAGTACTCCTGGCCCGGATCGCCGGAGAGGTTTTGAAGCGGAAGAACTGCAATCGAGCCGATGGCGGCACGACTGTCTCGATGGAGGAAGCGGGCAGCCAGCCGATGGGACCCCGGAGTGAGTGTGAAGATTGCAACGAGCACGCATGTGCCCAGCGCGGTGGTCATCCAGAATCTGAGCCGGGGGTTAACGGCCGACGGGACGGATGGCGCAGAAGAGATCTCCGGCGCAGGGGTAGGTTCGATTGGAACATGAGGAGTTTGGATCGGCTGGGCAACTTCCGGTTCAGACTCCGAAACTGTTGCGATGAAACGGTAACCGGAGCGGGAGACCGTCTGCACATAGATTGGCAGGTCCGAACTGTCGCCTAGCGTCTGGCGAATTTTACGGACGGCCGTGTTGATTCCGTGTTCGATGTCGACGAAGACCTCCTGCTCCCAGAGGCACTTGGCGATCTCTTCACGGGTCACGACCTGGCCATGTTTCGTGACCAGGAGGATAAGGAGTTCGAGGGGTTTCCGTTCGAGCTTAAGCCTGCGGCCGTTGCGGCTGAGCTCAAACTTGCCGCAATGAAGGCTGAAGTCGCCGAATCGATAAGCGGCAAAGGGCACCGGTTCCCTCCCGAGGGTGGCTGAAGTATAGCATTCGTGCAAATCGCCATGAGCGGTACCCATTTAAATTGAATTACTTAAGCCTTCACCTTTCTTCACCTGCTAATTTACCTTCCTCTATTGCTCCGGCATTCGGATTTGCGTTGTATCGAATGCAAGCCGGCACATTCCCCGGCAATGGAGGTAGTAATGAGATTAGGAAATTGGAAATTCGTGCCGGTGCTTAGGCAAAAACTGACGAGGCTCTGCGCCCTGGCGTTTGTCTGCGCCCCCCTTTACCTAATGCCAGCACTGGTTCAGGCGCAGGACTGGCAAGTGCAGGTCGGCGCCCAGAGCCGCGACAAGGGACGGCAGGTTATCGCTTTCCTTCCGAATGAAGTGTGGATTCATGCCGGCGACTCCGTTGCTTTTACGGTCGCGACCGACGAACCGCACACGGTGACATTCTTGACCCCGAACCAGGTGCGACCGCCTTTTCCAGTTGGCTGCCCTGGAACCACGCCGAGCGGCAGCCCTGAAGATGGATCGAGCTGCGTGAATAGCGGAACGCTGACCAAGGGGCAAGGATACTCGGTGACGTTTCCAACGGCCGGAGACTACAAACTTGTCTGCCTCTACCACCAGAATCACACTGCGATGATCCACGTTCTTGATCTCTCCGCGGAGCTGCCGCATGACCGATGGTTCTACAGGGCTGAAGCCGAGGACATGGAAAAAGACATGCTCTCTTCTGCCGGCCACATGATGGATCACGACATGGACAGTTCACGCGACGAGGTGACAGCGGGAACAGGCGCGATCACGGCGACGGGAGGCGGTTCCGATACTTTGTCCGTGATGCGCTTCATGCATCCGGACAAGGTGGTACATGTCGGAGAAACGGTGGAGTGGACAAACGACGATCCGATAACGCCACACACGATCACCTTCGGAGTTGAGCCGGCCAACCCCATGCCGCCTTCCGCGAACGTAACCATGGACCCGGATGGAGCGCTGCATGCCACTGTGAGTTCGCCAACGGACAGCGTGCATTCGGGCTTTATTGCTGCCGCTGCGCAGGACCAGATCGGCTCACCGCAACCGCTGCCGGGCGTAACCCGGTTCCGTGTCACCTTCACGCGGCCGGGCATCTTTCAATACAAGTGCGCGCTGCACGACGGCCTGGGGATGCTGGGTAAGGTGACCGTTTTGCCGTGAGCTGATAAAGGATTCAACGGCGAGGCAAAATCCATTCGCGAGAAGGGAGCGCAGCAGTGCTTGACTCCAGCATGCGCGCTCCCTTTAGCGGCGATGATACGAAGAGCGGTCACTTGACGTCTAAGTCTTCGGCTCACTTTTTTGAGCTTCCTCGCGCCCCTCACGCATCAGCTCGACGACGGTCTCAAACAGCCGATTTCTCGTCTCCAGCCTCACACCGGCGCGTGTGACGTACCGGACCACAATATCCAAGCCTGTGCCGGCGGGTCGCATATCAACCGAAGGTGTCGCGCTAAACTGCGGACGGCCTTCCGCGCGCGTGACCCGCTTCCACTCCTCTTCAGCTGTTTTGGCATCTTCGGCAGTCGCTTTGATTGTTGCCTCGCGAATTTTCTGGATCAGAGGATAGGAACCTGCCCCGGGCGGGATGCTTACTTTGATCTCATCCCACATCCACTGCCCCGATGTCGAGAAATTGAAATACTTCCCGCGAATCGCAAAGCCGTTCAGAAAAGAAACTCTGCGGCCAGTTGGGTGGCCGTTGGCGGTCCAATTACCTGTTTCGAGCAGCCACGTTCTGAAGAGACCCACGGTGACCACTTCGCCTCCGACCCCATCGATCTCAACCCAATCACCGACTTTGATTCCGCTCCGGCTCATCAGCACAAACCAACCACAGAACGCGAGAATGAAGTCCTGGAATACGACCGTCAGGCCAGCGGTCGCCAATCCCAAGATTGTTGGCATCTGCGCCGGAGTTCCGAAGATCACCAGCAACACAAGAAGCAGTCCGATCACTTCTGTACTCAGGTTGAGAACGGTTCGAAGCGTTTCCTTCTGCCTCCGATCCCGCGATACTCTCTCCAGCGTCAGCTCAAGCAAATATCCAGCCAGCGTCGTCAGCAGAACAATTGCCGCGATCCAGGCAAGCGACTGCAGCATCAGGTGCATCACGATCTTGTGTTGCAGTTCTACCTGCTTACCCCAGCGAAGATAGAGGGCAGCAAGTTGCTCCTGCGCTCCGAGCCGGTCCGAAAGAATGCTTAAGATTTTCCGTCGCTCCGCCAAACGCTGAAGTTCATCCACTTTGCCGGTGCGGGACTGTCCGGCTGTGCTTGGCGTCCCGGCTGAATCTGCTGCCTGTTTGGCCTCTGCTTCGAGCCGCGCGTGGTCTTCCGTAAGAGCCGCGATATCCGCTTTTGCTAATTGTCCCGCCTGTTCAATGAGCTGACTCCGGGTTCGCTGTGCTCTCCACGCGAGAATTTGTCCTGCCAGGGTGTTGAATTGTTCTGCAGAGACGACGGCGGTCTTCCCCGTGTCGGTGGAAGTCTGCGCATCGTATTTCTTCATCTCAGCTTCGCGTGCCGCGAGTTCCTGCTGAAGCTTGACGCGCTGGTCTCCGCTCTCCCGCGCAAGATCCTCAACTGAGTCTTCGAGCTCATTCTGATCCAGACCCAACTGCGCCTTGGCGATGTCGAGGTCGTTTTGGGTGGACCCGTCGGCGACACCGGCAGCGCCTGTAGCTCCGGTCTTGGAGGTCAGCGTAGAGACTCGCTCCTGATCCTCCTTTACTGTCTGCTGCAGCTCGGTTACTCTCTGCTGCAACCGCAGAGACGCGCCCGTCAGCTGCTTTACATCCAAATTCGCTTGCCGCAGCGATTGGGCGAAGGCCTGGTCCACCTCGTGGTCTGCAAGGCGCTCCGCCTCTCGGGCAAATTCGCGCTCCTCTGCGGATTCGGCCAGTTCTGACAGGGTTGCCGCCGTTTGGAAGGGACGTTGGTCCACAATGCCCCTGGGCACAACGGTTCCCGCCCAACCCTCTCTTTGTCCATGCAGGAAAGGCAAATGCTCCATGACACCCCTAGTCATGAAGCTTCCAACCATGAATAAGATCAGAAGGCTGAATGAGAGAGCAACCGCGATTTTACGAGCAGAAGTCATCCTTACTTGCTCCTCAGTTTTCTAACTCACAGAGTACGCCAAGCCCAATCTTCTCCTGGCGATCGATGGCCTTGGGTGCTACTTTCGGAGCGGAATCGGCGGGAACCGCGAGAGAGCTCATCGCCGGGATGCTTATCTATATAGACAATTCAATTTAAGGCCGTGCGGATCAATTCGCTTGCTCTCTGTTGGGTTCCCGCCTTCCAGTCGGATTTGCGTGAACAATCTGCGGTTACATGTGCCATGGGACGGCTTGGCCGCGGCAAAACCGCGGCCAAGCTCGTTTCATCGCAATTACGGTTGTTCGGCGACGCAGGAGGGGATCAACGCTCCGACCTCCTCAAGACGACCGACATGTTGCCCGCTGCCGAGAAATCAGCGAAGTCGATGGAAGGATCGCTGCCATCGGGGGCGGGCCCGATGACGGGCGCGCTGGGATCCGGCTTGGTCGGTGTGGGCAGGTTGAACGGAATCTTCACGGTTCGCTTGAGTTCCAGGGTGTCGCCGTTGATTTTGCCATCGAAGATATTGATGCCGGATTTGAAGGAGACATGATCTCCTTCGACGATGCCGTCACGAACCTTAACTGGCGCGTCGTCGCCGCCGAACCAGCCGCCCGGTCCTTCCACCGTGCCTGTCAGTTTGCCGCTCTCCTGCGTGAGCGTGAAGATGCGCGGCGAGCCAAGCGCGGACGCGGGGAACCCCGTGCCCATTTCTGACGTCGCGACCCAAAGCCCGGTGATTCCCATTCCCTTGGGAACTGGTCGCTGCCAGAGACCGACATGCGGGCGAAGTGGGATCTGCTTGCTCGAGAATGTCGCAGAGACCGCGGTGAGGCCAGGAGACGTTGCTTCGACTGTGATGGCGCCAGGAATTTTGTCGGTCTGCACAAGTGCCATGCAATATCCCGAAAATGCCTTGCGCGACGAACCCTTATCGGGCGATTGATCCGTGGGATCGCCGTTGCCGACTCCGATGAGCTTAGCGGGACCGCTGACCCTGAACGTCACCAGGTTATCCGTAATCGGCACGGTGCGCCCGTTTGCGTCCTGCACCTCGACAGCAACCATAGCTACATCCTCGCCGTCTGCAGAGAGGGAATCGCGATCGGGTCGAAGGACCAGCTTTGCCGCAGCGCCCGTAGTGTCGCGGCGCGCCGTCATGACCTGCTTCCCATCTTTCCATCCCCGTGCTTCGATTGAGCCCGGTGCATAATCCACGTTCCAGGCCACATGCGCATCTTTCTTCACATCTTTCGCGCCGAGGCTCTGCCCGTTGTGAAATAGCTCCACCTTGTCGAGATTGGAGTAGGCCCACACCGCAATCTTCTTGCCCTCATAGCCGGGCCAGTTCCAGTGGGGAAACAAGTGAAGCACGGGTGTGTCGGTCCACCACGACTTGTAGTAGAAGAAGGCGTCCTTTGGGAACCCGCACATGTCGATGATGCCATACTGGGAGCTGATGTTGGGCCACCCATTGGGCGAAGGCTCGCCACGATAGTCGAAGCCGGTCCACACATAACCGCCGCCAAGCCACGGACGGGCATTACAGAATCTCCACCAGCCCTCGGCGGAGGCGCGGCCCGATGTGGTGTACGGGTCATAGGAGCTGACGAAGCCTTTGGATTTGTCGGTAATGTAGATGCCGCGTGTACAAACCGCACTGACGGTCTCCGTACCAAGCACGAGCTTTTCAGGATGCGCCTTGTGGAAGGCTTCGGCTTGCGGATCGGCGTAGTGATAGCCAATGACATCGCAGACAGCAAGGCCGCCGGTTCCGCTGCCCGCCGCCTCACCATTGATCATGCCGTCAATGGTGGTGGGGCGCGAGCCGTCGTGGCGCGCCGCGACTTGTTGCATGGCAGTCACAATATTGGCGCCTTTGGCATTGGTTGCCGTGGGCTCTTCATTGCCAAGCGACCACATGAAGACGCTGGGATGATTGCGGTCGCGGCGGACAAGATTCTCAAACTGGCTCAGGCCTTCGGGGTTCGACGACATCATGCGCGTCTCGTCCATCACGAGCATGCCAAACTGGTCACAGACATCAAGGAGTTCGGGCGTGGGCGGATTATGCGAGGTTCGCAGGGAATTACAGCCCATCTCTTGCAGCTTGCGGACGCGGTAAGACTGCACCGAGTCAGGCAAAGCGACGCCGATGCCCGCATGGTCCTGATGATTGCAGGTACCTTTCAGTTTCAGCGGTGTGCCATTGAGCAGAAAACCGCGTTCGGCATCGAATTGGACCGAGCGAATTCCGAACGGCGTTTCGTATCGATCGACCTCCTTGCCATCCACCTGCACTTCGGTCAGGAGCTTGTAAAGATTGCGTTGTTCGAGAGACCACAGGGCAGCGCTAGTGATCGCGATTTGCTGCGAGAAGTCATGTTGATCGTCGGTTGCGATCACAGCGGATGACGATACATCTTTGGCGACCGGAGAGCCCGATGGGTCAACGATCGTGGAGACGACGCGCACATTGCTGGGCGCATGGCTGTGATTCTCGACTTCACTCAGAACCGAAAGCGTCGCTCGATTTCCGCGGATCTCCGATCGGACGAGAGTGCCCCATTTTTTAATGTGCACGGGGTGGGTCTTCACCAGCCAGACATGGCGATAAATGCCGGCGCCCTCATAGAACCAACCATCGCTTTCAGTGGCGTCCACGCGCACGAGGAGTACGTTTGGCTGGCCGAAATTTGCGAAGTCCGTGAGGTCAAAGCTAAAAGAGTCGTATCCACCGCTGTGTTGGCCGATATAGAAGCCATTGAACACAACCATGGTCTCGCGGTAGGCACCGTCAAACTCGATCGAGACCCGCTTCCCTGCATCTTCGGGCAAAAGATCGAAGACTCGCCGGTACCAGCCGACACTGGTCTCGGGATAATTGCGACCGAGAGGATAGAAACCCTTGCTTTGCAGTCCGGGATCATTCTTGAACGGCAACTCTACTGTCCAGTCATGGGGCAGGTCCAGCGCGCGCCAGTCTTCGTCGCTAAAGGAAGTGGAAGCCGCAGGCATGAAGTTCCCCGTCTTTTGAAAGTTGCCGGCGTCGGCGCTGCCATAGCCAAAGTCTTTGGCCGGATCGGCGGCGTGCCCGAAATGGAAGCGCCACCCGAAATCGAGCAAAAGGCGCGCGCGGCCAGCCCCTGGAGTAGCCGATGCCACCGTGGCGGGTGCGCTGAGCGGCCCCGAAACTTCGCCGGCAGCATGCACCGCGGGATCGATGGGGCCAATGGCGTGAGCAGTCGCGGCAACCGCGGGCGCCAACAGGCTGGTCTTCAAAACATCGCGCCGTGAAAAGGTTTTCATTTTGCCTCCATGAGCGACCGGTTCAGGCATCGAATTCGCGCAGGAATCAGTCACTGAACGTTATACACCCCATGTCGCGGAAATGCGTTCAACAAGTCCCCGACCAAATAGAGGATTCCAGAGCCGATTCGCGCCATGCAGAAGTCGCTATGTATGATTGGTACGCTCAAAGACCGATCGAGAATTGCGCGGGTTCGATGATTGCGATCGAATCGTTCGCACTCGCGGGGCGGATTGAACAAGTCGGCTTGGCTTTTCGATCAAAGAGATTGATCGCTGACGGTCGAGCCGCCCGTAGGTCGAATGACTTGCAGCTTTTGAAGTGGAGACTCACGAGGGCAACCGGAGGGAGAATGCATCCTTTAGTGAAAGCGTTATCATGTGTCGTGATTTTGGCAGCTTCTTCCTCGGCCGGTATGGCGGAGTCCACGGCATCTTTTGATTCGACGACAAAGGTGTTTCGTCTGGACGGCGGGAATGTGTCGTACGTCTTTGGCGTGAACCAGAGAAGCGAACTGCAACAGATGTACTGGGGTGGAAGGATTGCCGCGGACGATCACGCCGGTTCGGCCTCTGTGCAGCGAGAATGGGCCTCGTTCGACAGTTCCTACACAAATACACCGCAGGAGTACGCCGGCTGGGGTAGCGGGCTTTTTGTCGAGCCGGCACTCAAAGTCACATTCGCCGACGGTGTGCGCGACCTTGTGCTGCACTATGAGAGCCACCAGTTCAATCCGCAGGGTGTGGATGTCGTACTGAAGGACATCAGCCGTCCGGTTTTTGTCACCCTGCACTATCGGATGGATCCTGCGACGGGCATTCTGGCGCGGTCTGCAACCATAGAGAACCGTGAGTCGCAGCCCATCACGATCGAGCAGGCAGCCGCTGCGGCATGGGCGCTGCCGGCGGGACACTATTCGCTCAACTACCTAACCGGCCGCTGGGCGGGCGAGTGGACATTGAATCAGGAAGCGCTCGGCCCCGGTGCACGTGTTATCGAGAGTCGCCGCGGTTCCACTGGTCATCAAGCGAACCCCTGGTTTGCCATTCAATCTGGCGACACCGATGAGCATCACGGCGAAGTCTGGTTCGGCGCTTTGGCATGGAGTGGTTCGTGGCGCATCGTCATCGAGCGCGACCAACTGGACGCAGTGCGGGTGACTGGCGGATTCAACCCGTTCGATTTTGCTTACGTGCTCGACTCCGGAGCAAAGCTCGAGACGCCAATCTTCTACGGCGGTTATTCGCCTAACGGTTTAGGCGGCGCATCGCGCCTCCTGCATCACTTCGAGATTGCGCACGTGCTGCCCCATCGAGTGGGTGAAGGAGAAACTGCGGCTCCCAAACCGCGACCCGTCATTTACAACTCATGGGAGGCGACCGAATTCCGTGTAAGCGAGGCCGGCCAGATTGCCCTTGCCGAGAAAGCGGCGGCGTTAGGCATCGATCGATTTGTGATGGACGATGGCTGGTTCGGGCAGCGCAAGGACGACCACGCTGGATTAGGCGACTGGTACGTCAACAAAGAGAAGTTTCCGAATGGGCTCAAGCCGCTCATCGACAAAGTGCATTCGTTGGGAATGGATTTTGGTCTCTGGGTTGAGCCGGAAATGGTGAACCCGGATTCCGATCTTTATCGCAAACATCCGGACTGGGTACTCAACTTTGCAGGCAGGCCTCGGACAGAGCAGCGCAATCAACTTGTATTGAACCTGGCTCGACCTGACGTACACGAATACGTTCTCGGCTTTCTCGACAAGCTCCTAACCGAGAACGACATTGCATTTCTGAAATGGGACTATAACCGCAATTGGAGCGAGCCTGGCTGGGATCAGCTTCCGCCCCAACGGCAGAAAGAAGTGTACGTTGAGTTCACGCGAAACCTCTACGCCATTCTGGCGGAGCTGAAGAAGCGGCATCCCAAGGTCGAATTCGAGTCGTGTTCGGGTGGAGGAGGACGCGTCGACCTGGGCATTCTTCAATATGCCGATGAGGTATGGCCGTCGGACAATACCGATCCGTTCGATCGCCTCACGCAGCAAGATGGCTTTACCTACGCCTACACGCCGCAGGTGATGATGGCGTGGGTCACCGATTCTCCTCATTGGCTGAACAAGCGAACGACATCTCTTCCGTACCGTCTGTTGAGCTCTATGCAGGGTTCTCTCGGAATAGGCGCCAACATTGCTAAATGGAATGATGACGAAATGGCCACAGCCAAGCGGCTGATTGCCGCTTACCACCAGGTGCAGCGGACGATTGTGCAGGGAGACCTCTACCGTCTCATCTCCCCACGCAACGGGAGCGAATTCTCAGCGACGCAAACGGTGAATGCCGACAAAAGCCAGTCCGTCGTCTTCGCCTTTATTCACTCGACGCAGGAAGGGCATATGTTCCCGCGATTGAAATTGATGGGGCTCAACCCAACCGCACGCTATGCACTTACGCCCATTGAAGGCAAAGTGGAGACGGGAACGCCGGCCGTAGCGAGTGGCGCGTGGTGGATGAATCACGGTCTGGATTTCGATGCCGATTTCCGCGGCGACTTTCAAGGAGCCGCATTCCGGCTCGACGAGAAATAGCCAAGCGCGCAGACCTTCTGCATATCAAAGGATTGGACCGATGTTCGCCCATCATTATCTGAAGACCTCCTCCCTGGGAGCTCAACTATGTTTGCGATTCGCATGAGCCGATTCGGGATCGGCTTGATGTTGTGGGCCATCGGAACCGGAGTCGTATGCCCCGGCGGCAGCGCCCAGTCCGCCGCAAGTCTCTTCATCCATGGGAAAGTCGTCGATGAGGCGCAACGGCCGGTAGCGGGAGCGACGGTTCATCTCGAGCGAGACCACATCGCTGTACAAAACACACACAGCGGCGCGGACGGTTTCTTCGGGTTCGGCGATCTCATCGCGGGAAAGTACTCCGTTGTTGCCGAGAAGGATGGCGCCAGCAGCTCCGCTGTGCAGGTGGTCCTCTCAAGCGGCCAGAACCGTGAGCCTGTTGCTCTGGTTCTCAAAGCCATCGGCGCTCCTAGCCATGCGGCGGGCTCCCAAGCAATGGAGTTTGCTGACAATCCGAATTTCACCATTGCGGGAGTTACCGATTGGACGGCGGCTGGCGGACATGGGTCGGATGTGAGTCTTAGGACAAGCGAGGCGCTGAACCGAGAGACGCTGACGCTGAAGCCCGCCGGGAACGCTGCAGAATCGGCTGGTGCGGTCGACCGCGAAAAGGAAGAGAAGCTGCGACAGGCACTCGCCGCTGCTCCCGAGAGCGCTGAAGCGAATGGGCGCCTGGGCAAGCTCTATATCGACGAAGGCCGTTCGCGCGAGGCGCTGCCTTTCTTGCAGAAAGCGTTCCACGCGAATCCTGCAGATCCAGCAAATGAGGCGCAGCTCGCAGTTGCTCTAAAGGAGACGGGTGATCTGGCGGGGGCTCGACAGCATGTGGAGCATGCGCTGTCGCACGCCGACAATCCGGAGGTGCATCGGGCAGCGGGAACGATTGACGAGGCCAGCGGAGATCCTCTCCGTGCGGTGCATGAATTTGCGATGGCGGTGCAAGAGGATCCGAGTGAACAGAACTACTTTGCTTGGGGCGAAGAGCTGCTGCAGCATCGGGCAGTTTTGCAGGCGAAGGAGGTTTTTGAGCACGGTGTCAAGCAGTACCCCAAATCTTTCCGTCTCCTCACATCGCTGGGCGCAGCCCTTTTCGCAGGAGCGCTATATCAACAGGCGGCAGATCGCCTATGCGAAGCCTCCGATCTGAATCCCGGCGATCCAGAGCCCTACCGGTTCATGGGCAAAATTGAGCTGGTCGCGCCGGCTTTCAATTCATGCATGGGCGCAAGATTAGCGCGCTTTGCATCGGTGCATCCGAACGATGCGTTGGCAAATTACTTCTATGCAATGGATATGTGGAAGCAGCAAGGTAACGCGCTCGATGTAGCGACGCAGCGCAAGGTCGAGGCCCTCCTCACCAGGGCGGTAACGATCGATCCGAAATGTAGCGTAGGCTTCCTGCAACTGGGAAATCTGCGGGCTTCTGAACAGAACTACCCGGCCGCAATCACCTTGTATGCAAAGGCGATTGACGCCGATCCGCAATCGAGCGAAGCGCATTACAGGCTGGCCGTTGCCTACGACCGGATCGGCCAGCGAGCGAAAGCAAAACAGGAATTCGCTTTGCACGACGCGATCAATCAACAGCAGGCGGCAGAGACGGACCGTCAGCGTAGAGAAATCAAGCAGTTTGTAATAGAAGCAGAACGCGGGCCTTCCGCGCCATGAGCATCAAGTTGACTTCGGCTTGAATCGGTCGATAATGCCGTCGCCTTCTCGAATGGTCAGAATCTGATTAGCCTTTACCTGCGTGAAACGCTCCACCTTCTGCGTGGTCGGCCATTTCACTTCGATCGCGTCAATCGTCTCTGTGCTGCCGAGGCCGAAGTGAAGGCGCAGATCGTTTTGCGACATCACGCTGGTCCCACTGTGCACCTCGTCCATTTGGATGTGCTTGCCCGTGATGACGCGAAGACGAGCGCCGATGGCAGTCCGATTGCACACTTTGCCGATAAGTTTGATCTTGATCCAGTTCTGCTTGTTTCCGCCGACATTATGCAGCAGCGAAGGCGCGTCGTTCATGTTGAGGATGAGGATGTCCATTGCGCCGTCATTGTCGTAGTCGCCGAATGCGGCTCCGCGGCTTGAGAAGCGTGCGCTGATGCCGGGGCCCATTTCAGCCGAGACGTCTTTGAAGTGGCCGTTGCCGAGGTTCTTATAAACCAGGCGCGGATTCTTGAACGTCTCGCCGAAGTTGTAGTGGTCAATCTCGGGATAGACGTGGCCATTCACCTGCACGATGTCAGACCAGCCGTCGTTGTCGTAGTCGATGAACCCGCATCCCCAGGCAACGTAGTTGCTGTTAATGCCAATGCCGGAGTTGAAGGAGAGATCGCTGAAGGTTCCGTCGCCGTTGTTGTGATAGAGGTCGCAGGTATCGTCGGCAAAATTTGTTTTGAAGATGTCGAGCCAGCCATCGCAATCGTAGTCGGCCACGCCGATGCCCATGCCTGCCTGCTCGTGTCCATCGCTGTTGTAGGCGCAGCCTGCTAAGACCGCAACGTCGGTGAAGGTGCCGTCGTGGTTGTTCTGAAAGAAAATGCTGGGCATTGAATCGACCGCGACATAGATGTCGGGCCATCCGTCGTTATCAAAATCGTACGAGACTGAGGTAATGGAATAGCGTGGACCCGGCTTGAGGATGCCGGTCTTTTCGCTGACGTCGGTGAACGTCCCGTCGCCATTGTTGTGGTAGAGCAGATTCGTATCGCCGGGGAGTCCGCGCGGCCCGCACATGGTGGGTACGCCCTTCCACTGGCAATAGGCCATTGTTTTGATGTCGATTGGCTGATCGGGATCGAGCTTGACGAAGTTGCAGACAAATAAATCAAGATGTCCGTCGCGATCGTAGTCTAGGAAAGAGCAGCCAGTTCCCCACCGTCCCTTTTCCTGGTACAGTCCAGCTTTCTTTGTGACGTCGGAGAATGTTCCGTTGCCGTTGTTGTGAAAGAGAATGTTGCGGCCCCAGAATGTACAGAACAGATCGTCCCAGCCGTCGTTATCGTAGTCACCGACACAAACGCCGGTTTGCCACCCGCTTCGCCCCAGCCCTGATTTTGCCGTGACATCGGTGAAAGTGCCGTCGCGGTTATTTTTGTAGAGGTGTGTGGTTGGCTCCTGGCCGGCGGGCCAGTGCTCATCGAATCGGCTGCCGTTGGTCAGGTAGATGTCGAGCCAGCCATCATTATCGTAGTCAAAAAACGCGATGCCACTGCCCTTGGTTTCAATAATGACGCGCTTGTGTTCGATCCCGCCCCATACATTCGGTGTCGTCAAGCCCGCAGATTGCGCCACGTCGATGAACTGCACGGGCGAAGTAGGTGTTGCAGTGGCGGCAAGAACGTAGCGTGAATTCTTCGATCGCCACACAGGTGTGGTGAGAACGTCGAGCAGCGAACTGCCGAGGACAAGAGCGGATGATCCCAGAAAACGACGGCGTGGAAGAATCATAAGATCAAGTGATTATAGGCAGATGCCGTTGGTCGGTGAATGGATATGTGGTCCACGTGCAGATTCATCGATGCGTGATCCTGGGAAATGAACGCGGTACGATGCCCTGTCCCTCTTTCACGGCGATGATCTGATCGACGGGAACGTTGGTCAGCTTATCAACGCGCCCGCTGGGCCAAGTAACTGTGAGCGAATCAATTTTTGTTTGTTTGCCGAGCCCGAAGTGAATCCGGGGATCGCTTGCGGACATGTAGCTTGTGCCGCCTTTTGCCTGTTCCACACGAACCAGTCCCGGCGCGGACAGCTTGAGCTCAGCGCCGATGCCGTCGCGGTTCGATTGTGTGCCGATGAGCAAAACTTCGAGCCAGTGGTTTCCATTCTTGACATTATTGCGCAGCAGCTCGGGATAGTCGCCGCGCGCGACAACTGCGACGCCGACTGCGCCGTCATTGAAAAAGTCGCCTGTTGCGAGGCCCCGTCCCGCGATAGGCCGCACGAAATCGGCGCCGAGGCTCTCGGATACTTTGTTGAAGTGGCCGCCGCCGAGATTGCGGAACATGAGCAGTGGCTCCTTGTAGCTCACTTCGCTGTGATACAGGGCTACGTTGTCAACCATGGCCCCGTTGGCCTGAACAATATCAGGCCATCCATCGTTGTCGTAGTCGATGAATTTGGCGGCAACTCCGCTGAGGGTCATCGCTTTGTTGCCGATGCCCGAGCTGTACGTGACGTCGGTGAACGTGCCATCCCCGTTGTTGTGATAAAGGCGATTCAGCTCAAAATCAAGATGCGTAATGTAAACATCCAGCAGGCCGTCGCCATCGACATCCGTGGCATCGATGCCCATGCCAGCCTCGTACCGGCCATCCTCGCTTGCGGCGAGACCTGAAATCAGAGACACATCGCTGAATTTGCCGTCATGGTCGTTCTGGAAGAAGAAATTCGGCCAGGTGTCGTTGGCGACTGCGATGTCAGTCCATCCATCGTGATTGAAATCCGCGAGTGCAAGGCCCATGCCTTTCGATTCAGGTAGTCCAATGCCTGACTCATTGCTGACGTCGGTAAAGGTGCCGTCATGATTATTGTGATAGAGCTTGGTCTTCTGTCCGTGATAGTTGTTGGGATTGCAGTAGGAGCGGTAGCCGGGGGCGCGCTCACCACACCACGGATTGTTTTGAGGAGACCAGTCGAGATAGTTTGCCACGACCAAGTCGAGCCAACCATCCTTGTCGAAGTCGAACCATCCGGCGCTGGTTGACCAGAGGCCCTCATCCGCGACGCCTGCTTTCGCCGTGACATCGGTGAAAGTGCCATCGCCGTTATTGTGATAGAGGATAGCGCGGCCATAACCGGTGACATAGAGATCGGGATAGCCATCGTTATCGAAATCGCCGACCGCGACGCCTTGCCCGTAGTGTCCCTCGCCGCCTACGTGAGCTTTGTCGGTGACGTCGGTGAAGGTGCCGTCGCCGTTATTGCGATACAGCGCGGAGCGAAGAGGCTTGGTGGGTTTGTAGGCCTCGGTGGCCCCGGCCTGCACGAAGTATAGATCGAGAAGGCCATCCTGATCGAAGTCGACGAAAGCGACACCCGTACCCATCGTTTCGAGATAGTATTTTTCGTCAGATTCGGTTGAGTCCTGCATAAAGGTGATGCCAGCCGACTTGCGGATGTCCGTAAACCACGGCGCCGTTGTCGACGGAGGTGCCGGGGCCGCAACGGGCGCGGGCTTGGTTTGCGGGGCGCTGCTATTCCGCTGGGCTGCGGCTCCAACGACGAGTGCGCATGCAAGCGCCGCGCCGCAGCAATGAAACCAGAACATCTGGTGTACAGGTATCTCCGCTTCAGGTTTCATAGAGTTCGGTCAGCGAGGGAGAGAGCGAGTTGGAGAAACTGCGCCTTCTCTTCCTGGGAGAGTGGTCGTTCGGAGTGCTGCGTCGAGGAAGCTTGATCCAGTACCTGCTCAATCCTGCCTACGTCGAGGCTGCCGTTCGCGGAGCTGTTTCTGAATCGGGCAAGAACTTCACGCGCCTTATCGACTTGGCCGGTTAGAAAGTAAAAGACGCCGAGAGTCGAGTAGCCACCGGACCATTGCGGAAGCAAATCGACAGACAGAGTGAGTTCTTTTTCCGCTGTTGCCTTGTTGCCCTCGAGCGCTGAAGTCACGCCAAGTCCCCAAGCCAGCTTCCCGGAATCCGGAACGCGCACATCGCCTTGTTGAAGGATGTGTGCAGCCTCCTCCAGATTTCCCTGACGCATGTTGAGCAAGGCCAAAGAAAGGTACCCCTGGTCGTTATCCGGATTGCGGACGATCGATTGCTGAAAGATCGCGCGAGCTGCATCGTAGTTACCGGTACGCGCATCGAGATCGCCGAGCAATGCCTGATAGGCGTCGTCGTTCTTGCCGTGGTCCGATACCGTCTCAGCGGTTGCCAGCGCTTGCGCATAGAGTCGACGGCGGTAATAGGCATTGGCGAGGTCAAACTTCACATCGTCTGAATCCGAGTTGAGTACAAGCGCCTGCTCGAAATGGGCAATCGCATCGTCGTAAAGATGGTATCGGGCGAGCAAGACGCCGGTGCCGGCGAGAGAACGGTAGTCTCCCGAACTCAGTTGGTCGAGCTGCGCGATGGCCGCTTTTGCGTCTTCTATGTTTCCTGATTTGAGATAGGCTTCAGCCAAAAGATAGACATTCTGGGGCTGGCCGGGGTGTCGCTTCTCTTCGGCGATGAGCTCGTTGAGATCGAGTTGCTGACGCGCTTGAGGATTCATTGTGGAGCGGTTGTCGAGATATTCAAAGAGATGCTCGTATGGCAATGGGCCTGAAGGCGCATTCTTCGACAACGTCTCAAATGAGTGCAGATCGCGATCTGCGGCCGCCGTTTCGTGCAGCGCGCGTTCAACAATCGCGAGTTTGTAGTAGCCGGTCGCCGGGTCTTGGCTCGAGTGCACGAACCGGCGCAGGAGTTCTTCCGCTTCCTGATACTTCTTCGCGGCCATGCGCATGTTGGCCAGTTCCAGGAGGGCATCTGGGAAATCGGGACTTGCGGCAAGCACCTTCTTGAAATATCCCTCTGCTGCCGCAGTGTCGCCCTGGCGCTCTGCGATAAAACCAAGATTAAACAAGCAGGAACGATTGCGTGGATCTATTGCAAGACCTTTAAGAAAATCTTGTTTCGCTTCATCGAAGCGCCCCAGGTTCCGATACGAAAGGCCCAGGAACGAATAGGAGCGCGCGGAGTGCTCGAGACCGACAAGCGCGTTGAACTGTTCGATGGCCTTATCGACCTTGCCTGCCATGAAGTAGCTCTCGCCGAGCGCCGCTACCAAATCCGCGCGACGCGGTGCAATCCGTACTCCAGATTCCAGAAGGGGAATTGCGTCTTCGTAATAGCTCTGCGACATACTAACGCGCGCCATTAGGAAGATGACATCGGCATTGTCGGGAGCCGCTTTATGGGCCCGGATCAGTAGATCGAGAGCATCGAGCGGCCGCGATTCGTCGTTGTAAACCTGCGCCAGCAAGTACATCGCATCAACAGAATCGGGCCGCAACCCTAGGGCGCGGCTCAGTGCCAGCTCAGCCTTCGGCAACTGATTGCCCCGTAACAGCACGAGCCCGAGGTTGTAGACGATCTCGAAGGTATTTGGCTGCAGGGCATCGGCTTTGGCCAGCTCGTCCTGCGCAAGCGCGTATTGGCGCTCAGATGCGAGCATAACGCCGAGTGAGAAATGTACTTGCACCTGATCGTTTTGCGCCGAGACTTTTGTTGCAAAACGCAGCGCATCGGCTGGTCGCTTTGCGTCAAAGTATGCCCGAACGAGAGACAACTGAGTCGCGATGTTTTGAGGGTGGACACGTTCGAAATGGGCGATCGCCTCTGCTGCGGCACCTCTTGCCAGGAGTAATGAGCCCAGGTTGTAGTTTCCTTCCGAGTCCGAGGGCGAAAGTCGCAAAGCTGTGCGGAACTGCTTTTCTGCTTCGCCAAGTTGATGCACGCTGACATAAAAGCTACCCAGATTGTTGTGGGTCTTGACCGACTCAGGCGACAGGGCGAGCGCGCGATTGAACGCGGCGAGGGCCGCGGAGTAGTCCTTCAGATTACTGTCGACGATGCCAAGAAGGTTGTAGCCTTCAACGCTCTTCGGGTGGCGTTCGAGCGCCGTCATAACCGCGGTTCTTGCTTCGTGAAACCGATTTTGCTCTGCGAGATGCTTGGCCTCAAGAAAGTCCCCGCCAGCGCTCGCCGTGTTTTGCGCGCAAAGCGCTGAAGCGCAGACGAGCAATAACCCCAATGCACACGACGCGATGCGGATGGCCGAATTGTTTGCGGAAATCATCGTTGAAGGAACTGGCCGCCTCACTTCGCACGGCATCCTGTGACTGGACTAAACGAAGTGCTCATCGTAGCATCTCCAATGCCTGCTTTGCCGCTGCGTTTGCTGGGTGAACGACGAGCAAGTCAAGCAGCACCTTTCGAGCTTGCTCCTGATTATTCTCGATTGCATACAGCCGGGCGAGGTTGAGGTAGGACTGATCGAAGGTGGGAGCCACGCGGATTCCTTCCTTGAACTGTGCCTCGGCTTTTGCGTACTCCTGCTGTCGCACGAACAGGACGCCCAGATTATTCAAGGCCTCCGGATAATCGGGACGCAAATCGGTCGCCCTTTGCAGATACTGCATTGCTTGGGCTGCCTGGCCTTGTTGGGCATACAGCATTCCCACGCTGTAGTTCACCTCTGCGTCGCGCGGCTCGAGTTGGAGTGCACGGTTCAGGCAATTCTGCGCTTGGCCGAAGTCGCGACGCGCACGATAGAGATTGCCAAGATTCAATAGCGCGATGGCGTAGTCGGGCCGTAGCTCAAGCGAACGTCGGAAGTCGCGAATAGCGTCGTCGGATTGCCCCGATTGCGCAGCCAGCATGCCCAGATTATTCCAAGCCTCGGGATAATCCGGGCGGATCTTGACGGTTTGTTCAAGTGCAAGGCGTGCCTGCTCGGGGTCGTTGCGGCGCAGGCTGAGCGTGCCGAGATTGTAGTGGGCATCCGCATCGTCCGGTCGCTGCGCAATCACTTGCCGAAAAGCCTCAGCCGCCTGATCCAGGAACCCGTTCTGATAGAACGCCACGCCGAAAGTGAACACGTTGCGCTGGAAGCCGCCCTGCGGTACCTGGCCTTTGAACGGAAGAGCCTTGGCCAGACGCTCGTTTTGTGTGCGAGGAATGCTGCGGAGGTCGGCCGCGAGTTGCCCCGGCTCAAAAACACCCTGGAAGACCTTCACGATTGAACCCTCGGAATCGAGCAGGAACGACGCGGGTAGGGGCAGGTTTCTGCGGCGATCGTACAAATGGCGATAGACGATGTTGTAGATGCCGGCGATCGCTTCGTCGGCAAAGAGAACGGGAAACGAGAAGCGCTCGCATGTCGCTCTGTCTCGCGCTGATAAGTGGCGATTGTCAACGTTTACAGCCAGGAGCGCGAGATGCGATGAGCGTAAGTCACCGCTAGCACCCTGCAACTTGCCGAGCAAATCAATGCTTTCAGTAGATTCGATTGACCAGAAGGTGAGAAGGAGCGGAGCTCCTCGAAATTCCTTGAGAGAGTGCGTAGAGCCCGAGAGATCGGGTAATGAAAAAGTTGGCGCGGGCAACGGTTCGATGAGCCAAGTCTCGACCGTATGCGGAAGGTCCTCCGCTGCTTGTGGCGTGGATGCGCGAGTTGGCGAGGCAGAACGTCGGAAAGGTATCGCGGAAAAAGTTGTCTCTCCCTCGACAAGCTCAATGCGATGATCCGCAGGCAAGGCGGCGAACTTTTGCACCAGACCGCTCGGCCAGCGGATCTCTGCATGGACGGAGGCGGCATCGGCGATGCCAAAGAAAATTTCTTTCGAGCGCTGCGCCAGGAATCCCGTCCCGGCCTGCAGATACTTGGTTTGTTTCGGCAATCCCGCATCCACGGTGATCGCGGCGCCAATTGCGTCGCGATTGCTTTTCTTTCCGCGCAGGCGGAAGGAAACGGAACGGCCGATCCCCGCCAGGTTGTTGTGGAGTACACGGATCTGCGGAGCATTGCGATTCTTCAGGATCACTTCAAGCCTGCCGTCATGATCGATGTCCGCAAGCGTAAACGAACGCGAATCTTCGTTGAAGTCGAGTCCTGATGGTCCTGAAATCTCAGTGAAAGTCCCATCGTGGTTGTTCGCGAACAGCACATTGCGCGCGTAGCCATGCCAGGTGCGATCGGAGCGGACCAGCTCGTTGATCGCATTCCAGCCGTGCTCGTAAGCAGGCGCGGGTGTGGCATCTTCAGAGGATTTAGCGACGACCTGACGCCAGAAAAAGCTGGCGAGATCTTCACGGTCGACGCCGGAGAGATATCCGTTGGCCACGAACAGGTCGGAGTAGCCGTCGTGATCGAAATCAAAAAAGTCGGAGCACCACGACCATCGGCCCATCTCGACGGCAGCCTGGTGCCCGACATTCTCGAATGTGCCGTCGCCGCGATTGCGATAAAGCGCGTTGCCGCGCGCATGCCGCTGATAGAGTTCGCGAATGTGATCGGGTGCCTGGGAGTGGAACTGTCTTTGGCCGGAAACGCGCTGGCCTGCAGCCTCCCACATGCTGGGCACGTAAACATCTTGCCTGCCATCGTTGTCAAAGTCGCACCAGCAGCAACTCATGCCTGCGCCGACGTCTTCAATGCGCGCCTCTGATGAGACGAGAGAAAAGCGCCCATTACCCTCGTTGCGATACAGCTGCGAGCTTCCGAAGTCGTTCACAACAAATAAGTCGGGTCGACCATCGGAGTTCGCGTCACCCCACGCGCAGGCGAAGCTGTAGCGATTGTTTTCAGCATTCATTCCGCTCGCATCCGTCGTTTCTACGAACGAGAGGTCGCCTTCATTGTGAAAGAGGCAGTTGGGCGGACCGTTGCGCGCGTCGTAGTAGGGAATTGGATAGTGATATTGATCGAGACCCAGGTAGTACTGATAGGTGCAGAGATACAGATCGAGCCGGCCATCGCCATCGTAGTCCGCCGCCGCGGCGTGCGTAAACGTGCCTTGAGGTTGTTGCGCAAAACGAAAGGCATCGCGCTTGAGGGTGAAGGTGCCGTCCCCGCGATTCTGAAAGAGCAGCGGTCCCGTGCCGCATAGAACTAGAAGATCCTGCAGCCCGCTATTGCGAAAATCCGCGAACAGTGCGCACGCAGTGTTATCGAGAACACCTACGCCGGCTTTTTCTGTCACGTCTTCAAACGTGCCGTCGCCGCGATTGCGATAGAGCCTGTTCGGCAACCCAGCAGGCTGGCAGACGTACAAATCGTCGAATCCATCGTTGTCGAAATCGCCTGCGGCCACCCCGTTGTTGCAATAGACATCGGCCCCGATCGCCCCATCCAGCACTGTGCGCCAGTAGTCCGATCCATGCAGGAGCTGCCTGGCGTACGAATCGCTTCCGGCGAATGCTTGAGCTGTGATGTCGAGGAATGCGGGGCCACGAATGCTGCTCGCCGTCTCCTGATCGGCTTGCCAACGCCGAGCTCTCCACGTTTGTGGCGATTCCTCCGTCCACTCCATGCGCCAAGATCCCACCCGCTCCTCGCTGAGCATCTCCTCGCGCTCAAGGACGAGATCATAACGTATCGCAACGTGCACGGTGAGTGGTTCGCTCTCTCTCTCTTCAACTTCGAAGATTTCGAACTCAGCAGCGCGGATACGAGTGACAGGACCGAGCCACTTGTGGATGTGGGCAATGAAATCTTCACGGCCGAGCGTGGGTGAAGGATCAAAAGTGCTCCGCACCACCTCGATGCCAAAGGATGATCGCACTCTTGTTTGTTTAGCCGGCGAAAGGGAACCGGCAAGCAGAGCCGAGCTCAGAAACTGCCCCACTGTCTGCAGATTCTGCGGCGATGCAATAAGGTCGCGGCTCCATCGGTCGAGTAATGCCCCGATCTCAAAGGCGTATTTTTCTGTGACATACTCGTCCGAACCTGGCGAGACTCGCCGGAGCACGTCAGCCAAAGGCGACTCGGTGGGATAGTGCGGCTTGAAACGGACGTCTGAAAACTGAAGCGGTTCGTTGAAGTCCTGCCTGGCGCCTGCGGTCTCCTCACAAGCTATCGATCCAAAGATCGCCGCTGGCCGCAGAAGGATAGGCGCCCATCCGAGACTCTTGAGCAAGGTTCGTCGGGAGAGGAGCGGGCGCTTATTCGCGTTATATCGCGTCATCTCGGACGTCCGGGGACAGGCAAGCTGAAGGCATCATAGCACTCGCCGTGGGAGGCCCTGCGAGGTCGAATTGAATCACCTCAGGGCCTGTGGAAAATTCCCCGCGGAAATCGACGCACCCGCGAAGCAGAGCCCGAAACGCCATTGTTCTCGGGGGAAAATCGCAAAAAAGAGCATCCAATCCGGCGGGATTAAACCAGGAGACTCTTCGATTACTTTATTGATTTAGTAAAAGGAAATTAGAAGATCGAGGAAGGCCAGTCCATCCACATCCCAGGCGCGGTTATCCGCGCGCTCAACACCCTCTCCAACTTTCGATTGACAAAAAATATACGAATGAACTACGCTTCGGCCCACGAAAATGAAACCGTTTACAACCTGTGCGAAATGTAAACGGATTCAATAACCCCTGACATCGGATCAAAACCGAGGAGCAAGGCAATAGCGGAGGTATTTGGGATGCGCCGTGAGCGTAAGATTTCAAAATTCTGGAGTGCGTCAGTCTACACAACGTTGACCTGTTTGTGTTTTCTCCTGTTTCAGTGTTCTGCGGCATTCGCCCAGGTGGACGAAGGCTCGATCAGCGGCACTGTGCAGGACGCGAGCGGCGCAGTTGTGCCGAATGCTCAAGTCACTTTGCTCAACAAAGACCAGGGCCTCACACTCGAAACCCGAACCAATGCCAGCGGGTTCTATACGTTCAGCCCGGTAAGAATTGGGCATTACTCGCTAACCGTCACTGCCCAGGGATTCGCAAAGACGACTCAGACCAATCTGACCCTGCAAGTAGCGCAATTTCTGCAGGTCAATGTGCAACTGAAGCTTGGAGCCGCCACTGAGACCGTCGAGGTCAGTACTGCTCCTCCGCTACTGCAGACTGAAGAGGCATCGGTGGGCCAGGTGATCGGCCAGCAGGAAGTCAATTCACTGCCCCTGAATGGACGCAATTTCACCTTTCTTGCGCAGCTTGGCGCGGGCATGCAGACGCCGCAAGCCGACACGCGCGGAAACGCGGCCTCTGGCGCTTTCTCAGCGAACGGCCTGCGACCCGCGCAGAATAACTACCTCCTCGATGGCATCGACAACAATTCGAACGCAGTCGACTTTCTGAATGGAACTAATTTCGTCATTCTGCCGCCGGTAGATGCAATTCAGGAGTTCAAGGTTCAGACAGCCGATTTCAGCGCTGAGCTTGGTCGCGCGGCAGGCGCCGTGATGAATGCAACCATCAAGTCCGGCACCAACAGCATCCACGGTGCGGCCTGGGAGTTCTTCCGCAACGACAAGCTCGACGCCGCTGACTGGTTTGAAAACAACTCTCCGACTCCGACCAAAGGCAAGCTTCGCCTGAACCAGTTTGGCGCGATGGTGGGCGGCCCGATCATCAAGAACAAGCTGTTCTTCTTTGGCGATTATGAGGGCAAGCGCCGGGTACAGGGAACTTCAAGCACCAGTTCAGTCCCGACTGCATTGGAGCGTAGCAGTGGCTACACCAACCTGACTGACATCCTGACGCAGCAGGCGGGTGCTGCCAGGACCGACATCCTTGGCCGTTCGATTCAGAGAGCCGTAATCCTCGATCCTGGCACAACGCGCTTTGTGGCCGCGGGCGCGGTCGATCCGGTCTCCGGTTTGCCCAATACGTCTGGAGCGGATGGCTATGTGCGTGAGCCGTTCGGCTCGGCCTGCGGACCGGGAACGAAGAGCTTTACGATCTCAAGCTGCCCTGACCTCAATATGCTTCCAGCAAACCGCATAGATGCGAACGCGGTGAAGCTCCTGAATCTGTATCCCAGCCCCCAATGCGGGTATCGGCACTTACCAGGACAGCCCGGGACTCTACGAGCATTCGAACACCTTCGACACACGCGAAGACTTCAATCCCAACGACAAAAACCAGATCTTCGGGCGCTTCAGCTATGCGGACGATCCGCAATTCATTCCTGGTCCTTTCACGGGCGTAGCCGATGGCGGCGCGTTCCAGCAGGGCATCCAGACCGCGAAGTCGGCTCAGATGGTCGCGGCCTACACTCACGTATTCAACCCGAGCACCATCAACCAGGCTCGCGCCGGATTCGCTCACCTGCATACCACTCGTTTCGGACCGGTCGGCAGCCAGATGGGCATTCCCGCGCAATACGGAATCGCCGGTATCCCACAAAGTGCTGAGAACGGCGGTTTGCCGAACTTCTATATCGGCAACCTGACCAATCTTGGCAGCAATAACTTCCTTCCGTCCGACGAAGTCAGTGCGACACTGCAGGTTACGGACGACTTCACCCGGATCTACGGGAAGCATAGCTTCAAGATGGGCGTCGAGTACCAGCACGTAAAGTTCTCCACCTTGCAGCCTGCCTGGTCACGCGGCGCGTTCCAATACACAAGTAACTTCACCGACATTCCTAACCAGGGCAGCACCAATGGCGGCATGGCGCAGATGCTGGTTCCTCCAATGGCGGCACCGGCGACGATCGGCGGGAACCCGAATCCTAACGGATTCAGCTATTCGGGCGGTTCCGACCACGTGTATGCATCCAACATCAATAAGACCTACGATGAGAAGATGTATTTCGCCACGTACTTCCAGGATGACTGGAAGATGACCCCAAAACTGACCGTGAACCTCGGTATCCGTTGGGATTACTTCGGTCCGATCAATGAGCAAAATGGCGGCCAGGCTAACTTTGTTCCGAACGCTTTGCCTGCGAGAGGAATCGGCGCGCCTACCTTCCTTATTCCGGCCCATGGCAAAGACAACCGGTCCCTTTCAACGAATTCCACTTGTTCAGGCGTAAATTGCGCGGGCTTCGTGGATCTTTTGGCGAAGGACGGAATTGCGCTGGACCAGACGGATAAATACGGGCAGGGGCTTCTTGAGACGCAGAAGCAAAACTTCGCACCACGCATCGGCCTTGCGTATGAATTCAGCCGGAAATTTGTGGCACGCGGCGGCTTTGGCCTGTTCTTCAACTCGTTTGAGAACCAGGGATACGGACCAAACATCGGCGAGAATTATCCCTTTGTCTTCAACCTCTCGTACGGGAATACGGCGAATCCTGCAGCTCCGGCGGCTGCTTCCCAGGTTGCCCCGACCAGCTACAACACACCTTTCAACGGGTGCGCAACGGCTGGCCCCGGCGGTACAGCATCTCTTGAATCTGGATTCTCCTGTATCCCACTTACACCTACGGCCGTCAACGCCTTGGGCTTGGGACTGCAGGGCCTTCAGTTCGATTACCAGACACCGCGTACGTACAGCGCGAACCTCACGCTTCAGTACTCGGTCACACGCACTCTTTCAGCAACCGGTTCGTATGTCTACACGCATGGCTCTGACCTGCAGGGAGGCGTCGGCTACCAGAACGTGACGCAGATTCTGCCGGCCGGCATCAGCACCGGGAAGGGATGCCCATACGCTACCTTCGCCGAAAGCAGTTGCGTTCCGTTTGTTGACTTCGGTGGTGGCAGTTACCAGGCTACTTATGGAGTCAGCTCTTACCATGGGCTGCAAACGAAGCTGGAAGAACAATACGCAAACGGCATGACCTTCCTGCTCACTTACACGTGGTCGAAGACGATGTCGGATGCCGGCGACTTGTTGAATGGCGGCAGCACCGGTTCTCTCCGTGCCTATAACATCCCTGGGCTCGGTCCGAAATTCGACTACGCCCCGGCAGACTTCGATATCCGCAACGTAATTCACTTCAGCGGCGGATATGAATTGCCGTTCGGAAAAGGCAAACGGTACATGAACCAGGGAGGCATCTCCAACGCAGTTCTCGGCGGTTGGGCTACAAACTGGATCGTGACCCTGCAAGGGGGCCAACCGCTCAACTTCACCTGCCCAACCGGGACGGTCTCGACAACCGCCTCGAACAACGGCTGCAATGACATCCTGCTTCCGGGTAAGAGTCCAAAGCTTGGAGTCAAGATTGCAACCAAAGGCGGTTACCACGGGCCGTTTTGGATCGGGGACCCCACCGCATTCAGCCAACCTTGTCAGCTGGGTGTAGTGTCGGGCATCATCACACCAATTCCAGACACACCCGTCGGCTGCGTACCGGCCGCCGGTGCTGGCGCCCTGGGCAGCAAAGCCGGACAGATTACCGGTCCGGGTTTCCACCGCTTCGACTTCTCGCTCTTCAAGAACTTCCAGATCAACGAGCGATACTCGGTCCAGTTCCGCTCGGAGTTCTTCAACATCCTCAATCACCCGAACTTCAACGCTCCTAACTTCGGCGGCAACGGAGTCAGCTCGGTTGGCGGCTCTGGCAACTACACAAGCAGCACCTTCGGCGCTATTGGTTCCACGCGCGATGCTCCATTCGATCCGCGACAGATTCAATTTGCGTTGAAACTGTACTACTAGGCTAGAATGAACACACCCCGGGAGGCCGCTCAAAAGAGCGTCCTTTCGGGGTGTTCGTCTGTGCGGGCAACGTGCAGAAACCGCAAGCGAGGAGGCGGTTTGGTGAGCAAAGGCCTTCGGCAATGGATGCTGCTGCTCGTTTCTGCCGGTCTCGGTGCATCTGTTCTCCCTGCCGAAGAACTATCCAAGCAAGCTCTTGACCAGATCTATCAAGCGGCAGTCGCCGACTACGATGCAGGCCGCTATGCGCGCGCGGTAGAGGAACTGGAACGGGTTCTGCCCTATGCGACCAAGAGCTACGAGGTTCATGAACTGCTCGGCATGGTCTATGCGTCGCTCCCCGACAGCACCAAAGCCGAAGCGGAGCTGAAGGTGGCCGTCCAGCTAAATCCAACATCGGCCGCGGCGCGGACCAACTTCGGAACGATTCTGCTTCATTCCGGAAAAACTGCTTTAGCCGGCGAACAATTTCGCAAAGCGCAACAACTCGATCCGCATGACTATGACGCGAACCACAATCTTGCGGAGTTCCTTCTGCAAACGGGCAAGGTCTCTGAGGCGCGTACCTTCCTGCTGGCAGCGCAGGCTCTTCAGCCCAACTCTTACGACAACGGATACGACCTGGCGATGGCCGACTTCGAGCTTGGACAACTCGATGAGGCACGCCAGACGGCGCTGAACATCGCGCAAAAGCAAAATACGGGAGAAGTGCATAACCTGCTCGCGCAAATCGATGAAAAGGAAGGAAAATTCGTGGACGCGGCGAACGAGTATGGCGCCGCAGCCCATCTCGAACCCAGTGAAGACAACTTGTTTGACTGGGGAAGTGAGATGCTGCTTCATCGAACCTATGAACCCGCGATCGCGATTTTTCAGGACGCTACTGCCCGCTATCCGAAGTCTCCACGACTGTTCATCGGGCTTGGCCTGGCGCAGTATTCCCGCGGAAAATACGATGATGCCGTTCAGGCACTCCTCACCGCGGCTGATCTGAGCCCCGCCGATCCACGTTGCTATCTCTTCTTGTCGAAGGCTTACGACAGCTCCCCCAAGTTGGCCGATGCGGTGATCAAGGCGTTTCGCCGCTTCGTCGAGTTGAAGCCGGACGATCCGCACGCCCAGTTTTATCTGGCAATCAGCCTCTGGAAAGGAAATCGCGCCGGCGACACATCCACCGACTTAATGGAAGTGGAGTCCCTTCTTTTGAGATCGATCGCGCTTGATGGTTCCCTTCCCGAGGCTCACGTGCAACTTGGCGATCTGTACTCCGGCGAGCATCAATACGAGAAAGCCATTCCTGAGTACATGCAGGCCATCGCTCTTAACCCGAACCTCTCGGATGCTCATTATCGATTGGGGACTGACTACGTGCATGTAGGTAAGAAGGATGAGGCGCAGCGCGAGTTTGCCGTGTATCAAAAACTACGCGCAGAGCACCTCGCCGAGATAGACAAAGAACGCGCCGAGGTACAGCAGTTTGTCTACTCTGAAAAGAACAACACAGCGGCGAAATTCTAAGTGCAGAGCGAGATGTTGGAGCCGGACAAAGCCATGCTGAAGGCCCTCAATAGCGAAGCCAATCCTCAAGGAGCATTCTCGCCGCGGGAGATTGCGGCCAGTCTGAGTCGAAGCCGACGTGACTTTCTGCGCAGTGCGGCGGGGATGGCGATGGGTGCGACGCTCATGAGTGCCAGCCCGCTCGTTCGCGCTGAATCCGCTCGCAAACGACGCAAGGTCATTGTTGTCACGTTTGGCGGTGGGGCGCGCGACCAGGAGACGTTTGCTCCTGAAGGGCAGGAGAATATTCCGCATCTGATCAGCGAACTGGCGCCTCAATCCAGCTTCTTCACCCACGTAACAAATCAGGGAATTCTCGGGCACTATGTGGCCACGGCGAGCCTCACCACGGGCGTCTACGAGACCCTCAATAATTTTTCTGCTGTACCACCAGACCATCCGACTGTATTTGAATACTTCCGCAAAGATTTGCGGCGTCCCGCCTCGGATGCATGGGTGGTGGCGCCCAGCAACGGTTTCAACCGCATCGGCGAAAGCAATTCGCGACTCTACGGACCAGGGACCGGTGCGGCAGTGATCCTGCCGAAGCATTTGTTGGCTGCCACCAAGTCAGGCTCTTTGTCCGACCTGGATCATCTTTTGCGCGATAGCTATGAAACGCCAATGTACACGCCTCAACTCGCGGGGAATGAATTCCAGCTGCAGCAGATGGAAACCATTTTGCGCTTGTCGGTCGACGATTTTCTGGCGCATGCGCGCACGCTCTCCAGTCCCGACGAACTGTCGCTCTATATCGCGAGACGCCTGATGCAGCAGGAGGCGCCGAGTCTTCTTTGGATTACGATGCACGACATCGATGTGGCACACTCCGGGGCCTATTCGCTGTACATCGAAGGGATACGGCGCACGGACCGGCTCTGCGCGGAGCTTTGGAAGACGGTACAAAGCGAACCGGAATATGCGGGGAACACCACGATGTTCATTCTTCCAGACTTCGGGCGGGATTCCGATTACGACGCTGGGGGGAACGGATTTCAGCATCATCGCACAGGCGACACAGCCAGCCGCACGACGTGGATGATGGCGCTTGGAGCCGGCGTGCGGCAAGGTGTTGTCTACGACGAGCCCATGCAGTCGATCGATCTCGTGCCCAGCCTTGGCGCCATGCTCGGGTTTGCCGCCGCGCAGTCGCAAGGTAAGCCGGTCAAGGAGTTTCTCTAACTGCCATGCAGCCGCGCGATCTCAATTCGGAACTGTTCGGCGGCTATCCGCCGGAAGCGAAGAAGCTCGTAGCAGAGCATCTCGACTCTCTGCGCCTCCTTCCCTTGAGCTTTGTGCCCGGCCTGCTGCGCGAAGTCATCGACTACGATTTCAAGTTTCCAGCTGAGCGGCAGTCGATCGACCGAGAATTAAAGCAGCTCAGCGCTCTTTCGCCAGCTCAAAGGCAGGAGTGGTTTCAGGGCTTTGAAGGTTTCACGCTCTCAAGTCAACTGGAGCGATTCGATTGGATCAATTCGCCGGCGCAGTTCATTGAGCAACTATCGGCCTACCTATGGAGCACGCATCAGCTGGATGCCTATCGCAATGTGGCCACGGCCTACGGTGCCCGGCTTCAATCGAAACCCGCCCTTGAATCCCAGGGAATGCAGAGGCTTGGCATCGCGGTCATCGGTCAGGGCGCTGCTGCTTCTGATCGACCGCTTTTCAGGAACCTCCGTGCGCACGGCACCTACTTCAATCGCATCAAACCCGATAACGGGGTTGAGATGCTTCTGGGTGCAGTGGCCCAGCGGGCGCAGAGCCAACCTGCTCCGTACGCGCATTGGTACGTGGATGGCGGCGACGCGGCAGCGCACGACCCTCTCCTTGTCTGCGTCTCCTATCGCGCAATGGACTCGGAACGTGAAGCCCTGCTCAAGAGTATGCAGGTGCAGATCCAGCAGCCGGGGATGGGGCCTGAGGAGTTGCGGACGCATCTTGCACGGATGACTCCCTCTGACCTTGGAATGAAGGACGCGAGCGACCAAGTGCTCAGCCGCTTCAAACTCAAAATTTTTACTGAAGGATCGGGCACGCAAATCTTCAGTACGAGCTTTGCCCAGTGGGCGACGCGCGAGGCCCTGCGGCGCGCCGAACCGCTCACGCTCATGGTTCGATTTGCCCCGCGACAGCGGCAACGGCCCATGAACGAGCTTCTATTTGATACGCATCCTAATGCGCAGGCTGATCCAAACGGCTCGCTAGTCGATGCCAATATGGCCGCTTATTACCACTGGATCAATCAGCAACGGCTCCCGGGATACGATCGCTCCTCATTTCTTGTCTGGTTCGAAGAACATAACGAAGCCTTGGCAATCGGGCCGGCCATGCCGCGTGGAGCATCCTCGACCTCGGAAATCGATTTGAGCCAATTGCTTCAATTAGCCACGAGTTGAGACCGCGAGTGGAGAGACGATGCCTCGCATAAATGAAAGTCGCAGGCAGGGATGATAAGGAACGGTATGGAGATGGATCACTTGATCACCGCGAGATTCAACTCGGGAGGTGATTTTGATACCGATCTGACGATGGACCCTTCCAAGCGCGCATTTCTCCGCGCCGCTGGCGTGATGATCGCCGGCGCGCTGCTTCCCCAAGCGAAGGCAGACTGGAATCCCACCCTGCAGGTCGGCTCCGAGCAAAAGGTTGTGCTGGCGGTCGTTGGCGGCGTTCGGCGTGCTGAGACGTTCTCGCGCGAGGGACTCGAGAATATCCCGCAGCTTGTCCAGCTATTTCCGCAGGCGCTGTTTTACGCGCACGCGCGCAATGAAGGCGTTACCGCACACTTCAATGCGATTTCGAGCATTCTCACCGGCAACTGGCAGCGAGTCGACGACTGGGGTAAGCTTGCCCCTTCCACACCTACGATCTTTGAGCAGTTCAGGAAGGGCCTGCATGCAGACCGGAGAGACACGTGGGTAGTCGCTAGCAACAAGGCGCTCACGAGCTTGATCGGTGCCAGTTCAGACACTCATTACGGTCCCGCGTACGGAGCTAACGTTGTATTCCCAAAGCAGCTGATGCTGATGGCCGTTGAAGAGGCGCTGCGCTCGGGGCGCACCGGCAGTATGGCGGATCGAAACAAAGTTGAAGACGAACTGGAGAAGGCGATTGAAGGAAGCAATTATGAGGGCCTGGGCTGGAACGTGTTCGATGTCGCAGAGCATCTAGATCCGGACGTCGAAGCAAGTATTCGCTCGGCCATTGGAACATTCGTTCGCAGCGGGGGACCCACCTCGGGGGATGAACTCACGTTTTTCGTCGCCCGCGAAATCATGCGTAAGTTCGCACCCAGGCTTCTGGTTGTCGCTTTTTCCGATGTGGAAGCAGCCCATTTCGGTTCGTATGCATTGCACGTCTCCGGAATTCAGACTGCCGATCGGCTTACGAGTCAGTTGTGGAAGGAGATCGAAACTAATCCCGCCTACAAAGGCAGATCGACGTTGTGCGTTTTGCCGGAATTCGGCCGGGATCCCGATGGCTCGTCGACGAATGGATTTTTTAACCACCGGGCAAACGACGACTCCACGCGAGACACGTGGATGATGGCGTTGGGGAGCGCAGTAGATAAGCCTCAGGTGATTGAGCGGCCGATTCGCCACATCGATTTGTGCCCAACGCTCGCATCGCTCTTGGGGTGTCGGCCGTTGGAGCTCCAAGGATCACGTCTCGCAGAGTTGCACGTCTAGAGGAACGACCATGGTTGACCGAAGCAGTCTGCCGCCAGATCTCTCTCGAGCATTGGAGCGCGGTGTATTGCAGAGAATGCCGTTGACGTTTCTACCATTTGTTAATCAGCAGCTGCACCAGTGGCTATTTCTTTTTCCCAACGAAACGCAATCTGTGCAGCGATTGCTTCTGTATATCGACGGGCTCAGCTCTGCGGATTCGGCCGCGCTGTTTCGTGAGATCACGCAGATTGAAGACAAGATGGAAGTCAGACGCTGGCATCTCTCGATGAATGAACAGACGATCCAGAACTCGTCGGAATTGGCACGCTCGCCGTATTTTCAGCAATGGCGGGTCGCGGTGCAATCTGTCTTCGACGTGGCAGACAAACAGGCCGTGAGCGCGGAAGGAGTGTCGAGACCGGTGCATCGCCTCATCCTGATCGACATTCCAGAGGCACTTCCGCTGCGAAGAGAGACAGCATGGCGGCGATGGCAGGGAACGGGCACGCCTCTGGATCTCGATGCATCTCTACAGGAACCCTCGCGCAACTCAATGGAATTCTTGCTCGATGGGCTTGAGGGGCACTCTGGATTTCTTCGCGCATTGCCTGGTGAAGACCAAGCCCATGCGGCCGTCTGGGTTCTCGACGCGGGCAGAGATCTGATCGATTCGGTAGTCCAGGCTGAATCCCCGGCGAAATCCGCAAAGGCTGCGCGTTCGAAGGTTCTACTAAGCTATCAGCGCCTCGATACCTTTCGCGAAAACTTCTCACACACAATGAACTCGATGCGGAAGGACCTTTCGGATGCAGACATGGTGTTCGATCGTCTGCGTGACGTCGATGTTACTCCCTGGTGTCCGGATGAAATTGTGGCCGATCCGGCCGTTCGCGAGTTCGTGCGTTCGCTCTATCTATCGGGGAATGGAGCTGTAATCTTTGGCAACTCGTTTGTGGAGTGGGGGGCATCGGAAGCTTTCCGCCGTGCAAGGCCGGTGGTGCTGGCGGCGCGTTTCGGCGTGCGCGCAAAACCGAAACCCTTCACCGGAGTCGCTGTCTTCGACAATCCGGATCGTGTGAATCCAGGCCCCTCGGTCGACGATCGGGCCGGGAGCGCAAAGGATGCGGAGATCCTTGCCTGGTATGTCTGGTTGGCCGCGACGCGGTATCCGGAGTATCAAAGCTCGACAGTTTGCCTGTGCGTGGCAGAGAGCATTGCGCAGGTGTATCTGGTTGCTCCCAAAGAGTTCGAACTAACGACCGAGAACGGGGCCGTATCTCTAGCCCATTTGCAGAACGCGCTGAACAAGTGGGTCGCATAGACCCCACAACAGCTGTAAACGAAATCGGAGAGAAGAGCCCAATGATACGACGTGATTTTCTAAAGGCGGCGAGTGCCGTAGCGGCGTCTACGGTACTGCCCAATGCGGAGCTGCTTGCCGACGACCAGATCCTGCCGGGCAGAGTGATCCTCCCCATGAACCGCAACTGGCGCTATCATCCGGCAAAGGTCGAGGGTGCAGAATTGCTGAGCTTCGACGATGCCGGGCTCGAGCGCATCGTCATTCCGCACACCAATATTGAGTTGCCGTGGCACAGTTTCGACGAGAAGGATTACGCCTTTATTTCAACCTACAGAAGGCGTTTCAAGACCCCCGAGGGGATCGAAGGCAAGCGCGTCTTTGTGGACTTTGAGGGCGCGATGACGGCTTCAACGGTCTGGATAAATGGAGTTCGCCTGGGCGACTACAAGGGCGGTTTCACCCCGTTCTCATTTGAGCTTACCCAGCACCTTCACCGCGATGCAGAAAATGTCTTGCTCGTGCAACTGGATTCCACCGAGCGAGCAGACATTCCTCCATTCGGTTATGAAATCGACTACATGACATTTGGCGGAATCTATCGCGAGGTCTCGCTTCGCATCGTTCCACGCATGTACATCGACAATGTCTTTGCGCAATGCAAGGACGTGTTGAGCAATAGTCCATCGCTTGAAGTGAACTGCTTCCTGGCAGGTGATCTGATGCCGAAGAAAGGTCTCGCAATCGAGGTCGAACTTCGCGACGGCGACCAGACAATCGCAAAAGGACGCAAGGCAATCGAGACCACCGGAGCTGCAGGTACAAAGGCATCCGACCCGCTCGATCCGTACACGGATGCGCCGGTCTATTCGACAACTGAAACACTCAGGGATTCGGTTCGCCACCAGGTTTCGCTCACGCAGCTCGGCGGCATCAAGCTTTGGAATCTTGAGGAGCCGCACCTCTATACGGTCTATGTTCGGCTGCAGCTGGGCGACCGTACGATCGACGAGGATACTCGTAGTATCGGATTCCGCGAGGCAACATTTACCGATCACGGCTTCTCGCTGAATGGAAAAATCGTAAAACTGCGCGGACTCGACCGGCACCAGACATTTCCTTTTGTGGGACAGGCCATGCCGGCGCGTGTCCAGCGGAAGGACGCGGACATTCTGCGCAAAAACCTTCACTGCAATATTGTGCGGACCTCGCACTACCCGCAGTCGAGACATTTTCTGGATCGTTGCGATGAAATCGGGCTCCTGGTGCTGGAGGAGATTCCCGGCTGGCAGCACATCGGCGACGAAAAATGGAAAGAGGTCGCAATCGATAACGTGGGCCGCATGATCCGGCGCGACTGGAACCATCCGTCGATCGTGTTGTGGGGAGTGCGCATTAACGAGTCCCTCGACGACCACGACTTCTACACGCGCACCAATGCGCTTGCCCACGCGCTTGACGATTCACGGCAAACTGGCGGAATTCGCTACTTCCAGGAGTCGGAGTTCCTTGAAGACGTCTTTACGATGAACGACTTCGGATTTCCACTGAAGCCGCCCTGCCATCCGCGCTATTTGAATACCGAATTCGTTGGCCATACATTTCCTACAAAGACGACAGACGATGACGAGCGTCAGCGGGAACACACGCTTCGGCACGCGCGCATCCACAATCAGCTGGCTTCAGATCCCCAATACGCGGGCGGTATTGGCTGGTGCGCCTTCGACTACAACACGCATGCAAACTTTGGAGCCGGCGATCGCATCTGCTACCACGGGGTCACCGATATCTTCCGCGAGCCGAAGCCGGCCGCCGGCTTCTATAAATCCCAATGCGATCCCAGCGAAGAAGTCGTGCTCGAGCCCGCATTCCACTGGGCCCGCGGAGATGAGTCGGTTGGGTTCACCAAGGCTGTCGTTTGCTCCAACTGCGATCATCTGCAAATCTTCGGGCGCGCTGACAGCCTGGAAAGCAACCCCTGGGTTCCGCTCGCAGAGCTTGATCCCGACCGCACGGAATTCGCGCATTTGAAGTATCCGCCGTTTGTTCTCGAATTGAGCAAGCTCGATACCAAAAAGCTGCGCATCGGGTGGGGCGATCTGCGCGTGGATGGCTTCATCGCCGGCAAGCAGGTCATTTCGAAGACCCTCTCTGGGAGGGGCGTGGATGCCAAGTTCGCTCTGCTCCCAGACGATGTTGAACTGCAGGCGGACGGCGCAGATACAACGCGCGTCGTGCTGCGCGTGACTGACGAATTTGGGGCGATTCGCACCTACGCAAACGACCCGATTGCGCTGACGCTGGAAGGTCCGGGCAAGCTGATCGGAGACAATCCTTTTGCGCTCGTGGGTGGTACGGGAGCGGTGTGGATTCGCGCAAGCGAAGAAGCTGGCAAGCTGCGCCTCATCGCGAAGCATCCGCGTCTGGGAACGCAGACGGTCGAAATCGAGGTGGCGAGCACTCGGGCAGAAGCGGTCTAGAGCCAGATAATATCGCGCGGGAGAAGGGCTAATCCCCTTCTCCTTCAGCGGGATAGGGTCCTATATGCCCGATCTGGTGATTGCCGCTATCTAATTCAGAGACTCTTTCAAGCCGCTTACCGGGCTGGCGATGCGTCTTGCCCGTCTCACCACTCGTCCCAATCAACAGTGGGAACCAGCGCCTGCCGATTCGCGTATGAATAGCCAGGGAGATACGCGACCCTCACGGCAGATCGCCCCTAGCGCGCTTCACCCTGCGCGGGTTCGGGCAATCCTTTGCGTACACTGAAGACGGGGAACCCGCAGAACCATGAAGCTTATCGAGGCCTTTAAACTCGCGCTGCAGTCTCTGTGGGGAAACAAGCTGCGCTCCATTTTGACGCTCATTGGTGTCGTTATGGGCGTGGCCTCGGTCATCATGGTCATCACGCTGGTGAATGGTGCCAACAAATATGTCAGCACCAAGCTCTCTGGCTATGGCGCGGATGTTTTCACCGTTACGCGCATGCCCAGCGTGATCTTCAGTGCCGAAGAATATTTGAGCTATCAGAAGCGCAAGATCGTCCGGATCGAAGATTACCAAGCGGTGAAGGATGCTTGCGACGAATGCACTGAGGTGGGCGCGCAGCTGCAGAAATCCACGAATGTCGTAGCAAACGGCCACTCCAGCAATAACACGAGTGTTCGTGGATACACATGGAACATGCTCTCGCTCAACAATATTGATATCGCCATCGGCCGCGGTTTCACACCCGCCGATGACGAGCACGCCACAAAGAACGTGATCGTCGGATACGATATCGTCGACAATCTGTTGGGCGATGGCGACCCGATCGGCAAAGAGATTCGAGTCGACGGAATCCCATACACCATTATCGGCGTCGGCGACCGGCAGGGAAAAACGCTGGGCCAGTCACAGGATAACTGGGTCGCGATTCCGATCACCGCCTATCAGCAGGTCTATGGATATAACGACTCCGTAAACATCTATGCGCGAACCGGCGGCAACGCGCAGACAATGGAACACGCTGAAGATCAGGTGCGCGTGTTGATGCGAACGCGGCGCCACAACCCTCCCGGTAAGCCCGACGACTTCGATCTCGAGACCAACGACACGTTTCTCGACATATGGAAGCAGATCAGTTCGCTCTTTGCCTGGGTCGTGCTGGGTCTGGCATCGATCGCGCTTGTTGTGGGTGGGGTGGTCATTATGAACATCATGCTGGTGAGCGTCACCGAACGAACTCGAGAGATTGGTGTACGCAAGGCACTGGGGGCCAAGCAGCGCGATGTGTTGATGCAGTTCCTGATCGAGAGTGCGTCTCTAGCGCTGGTGGGTGGCGCGATAGGCGTTCTAGGGGGAGTGCTGGTCGGCAAGCTAATCACCATAATCGTAGGATTTCCGACTGCGGTTCCGCTTTGGGCAATCTTTCTCGGGCTCCTTCTGGCCGGCGCCGTCGGAATCTTCTTCGGTGTGTATCCGGCAAGCAAGGCAGCGCGCCTCGATCCGGTAGTCGCCCTGCGCGCAGAAATGTAGAAAGTGCAGTTACCAGTTCTGAGTTTGCAGTTTTGAGAGAGTGCTCTTGGCAATGTAGAAAGTGGCTTCATTCACATGGCCCATTCGTTTCGCGATCTGATCGTCTGGCAACGTGCGATGCAACTAGCAGAAGCCGTGTACGGGTTGACTCAGCATTTCCCGCGTGAAGAGGTCTTCGGCTTGACAAGTCAAATGCGCAGAGCGGTGGTCTCGATTCCGAGCAATATTGCCGAAGGTCAGCGAAGAGGTACCCCAGGCGAGTTTCGGCAATTCCTGTGCATCGCGCGAGGATCGACCTGCGAAATTCAAACACAATTGGAACTCGCTCGTCGCCTCAACTTTGGCAAGCCTGAATCGATCGAGGATGCCGAAGGTCTCTCGAGCGAAGTGAGAAAGATGCTCTTTGGATTGCTTGACTCGCTTCAGGAGCATTGATCTGAAAAAGCAAAGAGTCAGTGAGAATTTGGATTGCCGTGAACTAAGAACTAAGAACTGAGAACTGAGAACTGCTTTTATGGCGCAAGGACAAACCCGCGAATCCGTGAAGATGGCCCTCGACACCTTGAGGACAAACAAGCTGCGCTCCGGCCTGACTGTGCTCGGCATCGTCATCGGCGTCACCACAGTGATTACGATCTCATCGGTGATCAACGGACTCAACAATCGTGTTTCCGATTGGGTAAGTTCGCTCGGAACCAACGTGATTTGGGTCTTCCACATGCCCGTGATTGGCGTGCGGCCGACTACCGAGATGCTCGCGCGCAAGAAACTCACGCTCGACGATGTTCTGGCCCTCCGCACGCTCCCACACGTCGCTGCTGCGGATGGTGGTTTTCAGCATACCGGCCAGTTCCGCGTCGGCCAGGTCAGCGTTAAGTACCAGACGAAAAAGGTTGCGGGCACGATTCTGCAGGGTTCGACAGCGGAGATGTCTCTCGTGAGCGATATCGCGCTGCAGGAAGGCCGCCTCTACACGGATGACGAGGATCACCGCGGCGCGCACGTGGTGATGCTTGGCCACGACACTTGGGAGCAGCTCTTCGGAGACCAGCCGGCCGTCGGCAAAGAAGTCAATATCGAGACGGGCCTTTACACCGTCATCGGCGTGCTCGAAAAGCGTAAACAGCCATTCGGCGGCGGCAAGAACCCGAACGACAACATGGCTATCTTCCCGCTCGGCACCTTCCACAATCTTCATCCTGAAGACAAAGACATGTGGGTCAGTGTGAAGTACGACGACCCCAAGAACAAGGCGCTGGTGCAGGAAGAGATCCGGGAGATGCTGCGAATTCGCCGCAAAGTCCGCGTCGAAGCACCCGACGATTTTGAGATCTTTGGTCCCGATACGCTTTCCAAATTATGGGGCCAGTTGACGGGCGGCCTGGTCCTATTCATGATCGCTGTCTCCAGCGTGGGCCTTATGGTCGGCGGAGTCGGCGTCATGAACATCATGCTGGTCAGCGTAACGGAGCGCACCCGCGAAATCGGCGTGCGTAAAGCGATCGGCGCCACCAAGCGCATGCTGCTGACGCAGTTCACCACCGAAGCAGTCACACTCTGTGCGGTGGGTGGCGTCATCGGCGTTCTCATCGGCTCCGTGCTCACGTGGATCATCTATTTCCTTCCGATCGGCCTGCCGGCAAGCGTTTCTATGGTGTGGATCGTGACTGGCTTCTCTGTCTCCTGCGCAATTGGGCTCCTTTTCGGTATTTATCCGGCGTGGAAAGCTGCCAACCTGGACCCGATCGAAGCCTTGCGGTACGAATAGCCTCCCTTAGAGAAGAAAATCCGGCCCGCGAACATGGCGACGAGACGCCATTCCCGTGGACCGGCCGGGGAATCTGCGAGCACCGCAACCGTGCGTCCGCCATCACAGAGCTTCGTCACCTTCGAGGACTAAAATCGCGCCAGTTTTCGTCGCTGCCCGTTGTTCCCTGAAAGGGTTCCTATGGCACGAGGGCAAACCCGCGAATCCATCAGACTTGCGCTTGAAACGTTGCGAGCCAACAAGCTGCGCTCGGCACTCACGATCCTTGGCATCGTCATCGGTGTCAGCACCGTGATTACCATCTCCTCCGTGATCAATGGGGTCAATAAGCGAGTCTCCGACTGGGTTACGGCCATGGGCTCGAACGTCATCTGGGTCTTCCATATGCCTCTGATCGGGGTCCGGCCCACCGCGGAAATGCTAACCCGCAAAAAACTGATTCTCGACGACGTGCTCGCCTTGCGCGATTTGCCTCACGTAGTAGCCGTCGACGGAACCTACCAGCATGTCAATGAGCAATTCCATGTGGGCGACGTCAGCGTAAAGTACAACGGCAAAAAGGTTGGCGGCGCGTTCCTTGCCGGGTCAACCGCGCAGCTTGAACTCACCTCGGAACTGGAGATGGCCGACGGCCGCTTCTGGACGGATGGCGAGGACCAGCGTCACGCGCACGTTTGTCTGCTTGGCCACGACACGGCCGAAGACCTCTTCGGCACGGACGACCCCATCGGCAAGGATGTGAATGTCGCCACCGGCCTTTACACTGTCATCGGTGTCATCAACAGACGCAAGCAGCCTTTCGGTTCCGGAAAAAATCCCGCGGACAATGGCGTCTATTTCCCTTTAGGCACCTTTCATTACCTCTACCCCGAGATCAAGGACATGTACATCGGCGTCAAATACGACGACCAAAAAAACAAGGCGCTGGTGCAGGAAGAGGTCCGCGAGCTGTTGCGGATCCGTCGCAGGGTTAAGGTCCAGGCCGAAGACAATTTCGAAATCTTCGGCCCAGATTCGCTCTCCAAGCTGTGGGGACAGCTCACCGGCAGCCTGGTGTTGTTCATGATTGCTGTTTCCAGTGTTGGCCTGATGGTAGGGGGAGTCGGTGTCATGAACATCATGCTTGTCAGCGTGACCGAGCGAACCCGCGAGATTGGTGTGCGCAAAGCTATAGGCGCTACCAAAGGGGCGTTGCTGACGCAATTCACAACCGAAGCCGTTGCGCTCTCTGCCGTAGGCGGTATCATCGGTCTGGTTCTAGGTGCTGTATTGACGTGGATTGTCTACTTTCTGCCCATTGGCATTCCCGCAACGCTCTCCATCCCATGGGTCCTCGTAGGCTTTTTCGTCTCCTGCGCGATAGGCCTCGTGTTCGGCATCTATCCTGCCTGGAAGGCCGCGAATTTGGACCCGATCGAGGCTTTGCGGTATGAATAGATGAACCGGAAAGCGATCAATGGTCATCGGTAAAAGCCCCTCTGCAATAGCCCGTCGCTCCGTCTCACCTGAACGCCAAATGGGCGTCCCTCATTTGGAAGAACGGGCTCTTTGCGACCTTTGGCCCCACGGGGGAGATTTGTCGTGGAGCTAATCGAAGCCGTCAAGCTCGCCCTGCAGTCCCTCTGGGCCAACAAGATGCGCAGTGTCCTCACGCTCCTGGGCGTCGTCATCGGCGTTGCGTCGGTCATCATGGTCGTCACATTGACCAACGGTGCCAAGAACTTTGTGACCACCAAGATCAACACCTATGGCGCCGATGTGGTCACGATCAGCAAGATGCCGCAGACATTCATCACCATCGATGAGTATCTGCAGTTCCAGAAGCGGCGCGACATCACCCTCGATGATTACCGCACCGTGCTCTCTGAATGCCGTTCCTGCGTCTCGGTAGGGGCACGCCGCAACACCACGGGCAGCGTGATCTACGGCAATCATTCCAGTACCGACACCGACATTCGCGGCTGGACGTGGACTATGCCGGCACTCTCAAACCTCAATATTGAGCTGGGCCGTTCTTTTACTGAAATCGAAGATGCACACAGCGCGCATGTAGCCATCGTCGGTTCTGATATCGTCGATAATCTGCTCGGTCCTGGCGATCCGCTCGGCAAAGAGATTCGCGTCGCCGGTGCTCCCTATACCATCATCGGTGTCGGAGAACGCCAGGGGAAGATGCTGGGCCAGAGCATGGATAACTGGGTTGCAATCCCCCTTACGGCTTTTCTGCAGCAGTTTGGTGCGCATGCAAGCCTCGATATCTATGTCGATGCCGGAGGCGGCGGAGCCGTTATGGATGTAGTTTCGGACGAATTGCGCACGATCATGCGCATCCGCCGTCATCTCTCACCCAATGCCATTGACACGTTTTCCATCGATACCAGCGCAACCTTCCAGAATCTGCTCGGCAAGATCCTCAATAGCTTCGGCGCCGTTGTGGCCGCCATCGCCGGCATTTCACTGGTGATTGGCGGAATCGTGATCATGAACATCATGCTGGTTTCTGTCACCGAGCGCACGCGTGAGATCGGTGTGCGCAAGGCGCTGGGCGCGCGCCGCCGTGACATCCTGCTGCAATTCCTTATCGAGTCGGCCACCATGTCGATGGTCGGCGGGCTGCTCGGCGTAGTGATCGGCATTGGGTTGGCAAAGTCCATTACCCTCATCATTGCGTTCCCCTCCTCGGTGCAGATATGGTCAATTCTCCTTAGTCTGTTTGTGGCCACCGCTGTCGGCCTTTTCTTCGGTGTCTATCCGGCGCACAAGGCGGCGCAGCTGGATCCTATCGTCGCGCTGCGGGCGGAGTTGTAATTATGTTCTTCGGCAATTCACGAGAATCCGTCCGGCTGGCGCTCGACACGCTGCGCAAAAACAAACTGCGGTCCGGCTTGACCATTCTTGGCATTTCGATCGGAATTTCAACGGTGATCCTGATCTCATCGGCCATCAATGGCCTCAACACCAACATCGATCAGTTCGTCCGCTCTCTGGGGACCAACGATCTATGGGCCTTCCGCTTCGAGCCTTTTGGACATCGCCCCACAACAGCCGAGTTGAATCGCAAGCAGCTCACCTATGAAGATGGAATCGCGATGCGTTCTCTGCCTTTTGTCGTCGCGGTCGATCCCGGGCTCTTCTATCAGAATTTCCAAACCGGTCTCGGCAGCGTCTCGCTCAAACACGGCACTCACAAAATTCAGAACACAATTCTTAACGGAAACACTACGGCCGTGAAGGAGACCACGGACATCGAGTTGATCGAGGGCAGGCTCTGGACTGAATCCGAAGAAGAACATGCTGCGAAGGTTCTTGTGCTCGGGCATGACGCCGCGGAAGATCTCTTTCCGGACGAATCGCCGATCGGCAAAGATGTGGAGTGTGAGGGAGATATCTTCACCGTGATTGGCGTACTCGATAAGCAGCCGCAGCCTTTTGGCAGCGGGCGCAATACGCAGGACAACGCGGCTTACTTTCCGCTCGAAACTTTCCGCATGCTGCATCCAGAGATCAAAGATTTCTGGATCACGATCAAGTACGACGATCCGGCGCATAAGGCGCTCGTCACCGATGAAGTTCGCGAACTACTGCGCCGTCGTCGCGGCGTGCGTGCCGACCAAGACGACAACTTCGCTATATTCGGGCCGGATTCGCTGACGCGCCTTTGGAATTCCCTCACCGGTGGACTGTTTCTCTTTATGGTCGCTGTCTCATCGGTGGGGTTGATGGTCGGCGGCGTGGGAGTCATGAATATCATGCTGGTTTCAGTTACCGAACGCACCCGCGAAATCGGCATCCGCAAAGCCATCGGCGCCACGCGGCGCAATATCCTCCTGCAATTCACACTTGAAGCAGTTACGCTTTGCGCGGTCGGCGGACTATTGGGCATCCTCGCCGGATCAGTCTTCACGCTGATCCTGCATTACGCCGTCTCATTCCTGCATGCTGCGCTCTCGGCCACATGGGTTTTTATTTCCTTCGCGGTTTCCTGCGCAATTGGTTTGCTGTTTGGCATCTATCCCGCATGGAAAGCAGCGTCGCTGGACCCGATCGAAGCGCTTCGGTATGAGTAAGCCCGGCCCTGTATTCTGACAGCGATGATGCCGCACGCTCTGGCCCTGGCCGTGGAAGTGGCGACCTCGGTCCTGGCCGTGGCCGGCATGGGCTACTTTCTTGCCGCTATTCTCGCCGCACGCGTCTACATTTCGGCGCGTCGTACCCCCCTGGCCCCGTTTGCGCCCAGCGTCAGCATTCTCAAGTCGCTCAAGGGCCTCGACGCGGGCATTCTCAACGCGTTTCGCACCCACTGCCTCCAGAACTACACCGCATCCTACGAGATCCTTTTTGGGGTTGCTTCACTGGACGATCCCGCGGTGGCGGCGGTTGAACAGCTCAAGCGCGAATTCCCCACGCATTCGATCCGCCTGATCGAGTGTCCTGAACGCCTCGGTACCAATGGCAAAGTAAGCACCCTTGCGCAGCTCGTGCCGCACGCACTGCATGAGTTCCTGTTGATCAGCGACTCGGATATTGCGGTTTCTCCGCACTACCTTGAGCGCGTCATGATCGGCTTCTCGCAGCCGCGCATCCCCACCGTGGTGGCCGGGCCCGTCGGCCTGGTGACCGCGCTCTATCGCGGCCGTGCCAGTGCAACCCTGCCCTCGCGCCTTGAATCGCTGGGAATCGCCACCGACTTTCAACCTAGCGTGCTTCTCTCCCGCATGATCGAAGGCGGCATACGGTATGGCCTGGGCTCCACCCTGGCTGTGCGCCGCGATGCCCTCGACCGTATCGGAGGCTTCGCCGCGCTGGTAGATCATCTGGCCGACGACTATCAACTGGGAGCGCGCATCGCGCAAGCAGGCTATGCCGTGGCTCTCAGCTCTGAAGTCGTCGAGACCAGTACGCCTCCCTATACCTGGCGCGGTTTTGTCGATCACCAGTTGCGCTGGCTCAGGACAGTGCGCGATGCGCGGCCTTGGGGTTATGCCGGGCTCATCTTCACTTACGGTTTTGGGTGGGCGTTTCTCAACGTTCTGGCCAGCGGAATCAGCCCTGTGAGTCTTTGGATTCTTGGCCTGAGTTTCTTTCTTCGCCTCACGCTTGCCATGGTTGTTGGCGCTGAGGTGCTGGGCGATCACGATGTGCTTCCAAACCTGTGGCTTCTGCCCCTGCGCGATGTCCTTGCTCTTGGGCTGTGGGCGGCGGCATTTGCGTCCAACGTCGTCGTCTGGCGTGGGGAGCGATTCACCGTACGCGAAGGGATATTGCAGAGGCTGGAAGGCGCCCCGCCGCCTTCATGACGGCCATTCGTCACTGCTCGACCGGCCCATCCTGTTTGCAGCGCCCTCTGCAACAGATTCATTGAGCGAAGCTATCGCGCCGGGGAGGTCATCTGCTACAGTCCCTTCACGCGAGCATTTATGAGCGGCCACTTAGAGTTGCGCGACGTACTCACGCAACGGAACCATGCCATGGCCCCCGGCACCCTGGGCGGCAGACGCAAAACCTGAAGAAACAAATAAGGAGAATTTCCATGCGAATCCTCACTCGGGTACTTCCTTCCGTTCTGGCGTGTTGCTTGTTCGTCGCGCCGTCAACTCTGACTTTTGCGCAGGCGCCTGCGCCGGCCAAACCCGCCGTGGGCACCCTCATGCCGCCTGCCCAGGTCTATGGAAAACTTCTAAGCTTGTTGGAAAGCGAGTTCGTTGGCGCGGCCGAGGCCATGCCTGAAGATAAGTACAACTTTGCGCCTCCGGCCTCCGCAGGCGAGTTCAAAGGCGTCCGCACCTTTGCCGACCAGGTCAAGCATGTCGCCGACGCGAACTACTACTTCTTCGGCAACCCAGCCGTTAGCGAAGCAGATTCGAAGGCCAAGAGCGAGGCCATCAAGAACCTCAAGACGAAAGCCGAAATCGTGCAGGCGCTCAAGGACTCATTCACGCAGGCCCATGCCTATGTCGGCTCCATCACTCCTGACAATGCATTCGTCATGACTGCGAACGGCACGCGCGGAGGCATGGCTGCCTTCGGCATTGCACATTTCATGGATCACTACGGTCAGATGGTCGAGTACCTGCGCATGAACGGCATCGTCCCGCCTGCCAGCCGCGGCGGTATGTAAGCCCTTCGATTATGCCATTGACTCAATGAGCAAAGGGGGCCATTCATGGCCCCCTTTGCTATTGCGCTCGAATCGCCGTAACCGGATCGACGTGCATGGCCTTGCGTGCCGGCAGGTAGCAGGCAGCTATCGCAATCGCGGCCAGCAGAGACGTCACACCAAACGCCGTGAGCGGATCTGTGGCCGAAACGCCGTAGAGCAACCCTTGCGTGAAGCGCGTCAACGCGAGCGCCAGCACAAGCCCCAGCACCAGGCCCATGGCCGTCAGACGAATGCCTTGCACCAGCACCAACCTGAGAACGTCGGCTCGGCCCGCGCCCAGCGCAACGCGAATCCCAATTTCATGCGTGCGCAGCTCCGTCCTGTAAGACACGACCCCGTAGATGCCGGTGGCGGCCAATATCAGCGCGACCAAAGCGAACATTCCTGCGAGCGTGCTTTGCATGACGATGAAAATGTTCGCCACTTCTGTCGTCTCCCGCAACGTGCGCACGTCGAATACTGGAAGCCGCCCATCGATCTCATGGATTGCATTCTCTACCGCTACGGCGCTATCCGCAGGATTACCGCGCGTCTTCACCTGGACGATCGTTTCGTTGTCTGCTCCCTGGAAAAAGCTCATGTAGATCATGGGCTCGGGCAGCTCACTCATAAACGAGTGCTTTGTGTTCCTCGCCACGCCCACAACGGTATACAAGCGCCCAAAAATAGAGACTCTCTTCCCCAGTGGATCTTGACCTGGCCAGTATCGGTTTGCGGCTAACTGGTCAACGATGAGGACCCGCGGGGCCTTTCCGCTGTCGTCTGGCGTAAAGTCGCGGCCTTCCACAATCGGTATACCCAGAGTGTCAAAATATCGAGGCGTGACATCTGCCCTCCGCACCTCGAGAGACTCATGCGGGCGCGGAGCATAGCCTTCACGGAATGCATCCACCGTTTTCCGGTTGAAGCTCATCGGAACCCAGTCGGTGATCGATACAGTTGTCACGCCATGCAATGCCTCCAAGCGATCGAGAAGCTTGTGACGGATTACTTGTGCCTCCTCATTCGAGTAGCCGGCAATATTCAATCCAACGGACGCAGTCAGGACATGATCCCGCTCAAATCCCGGATTCGCGTTGGCGATATTGCGAAGCGTGCGTAAGAACAATGCTGAGGACACCAGTAGCGCCAGTGACAGGGCGATTTGCGTCACCACCAGTGCATTGAGCAAGTGCTGGTTGTGTGAGCCGCCCGATACGCTGGCCGATTCCTCCTTCAATACCTCTGCCGCAGGTACGTGCGACGAACGCCACGCTGGAAGAGCACCGCAAAGCATAGCCGCCAGGATTGCAAGAGCGCCGATCCCCAGCACGACGTACAGGTCCATCCTTCCGTTCAGCGCGATTGGATTGGAATTCGGCGGAATGAACCGTGCAAAAGTCTTCGCTGTCCACGTGGTCAGCAACAGGGCCCCCGCTCCGGCACAGAGAGAAACAAGTACCCCCTCGATCACCATTTGCCGTACCAGCAGCATTCGTCCCGCTCCCAGCGACTGCCGAATCGCAATCTCGCGCCGGCGCGATACAAATCGCACCAGGGTCAATGTCGCGACGTTGGCGCAGGTCAGCAGCAATACCACGCCTGCAATCGCCAGCAAAATAGGCAATGACTGAGCCATGTACCCGTTTGCGCCGAAAGGCGACCGCCACATCGGGTCTAGCGTAATCGTGTTGTTTCCCAGGTGATCGTTGGGATACGCTGCCACGATCTGCTCCATGATTGTCTCCAGGTCGCGCGCCGCCTCGATCCGGCTCACTCCTGGCCGCAGCTTTCCTACGACATTCAGAAAGCTTGTGTTGCGATGCGTCATCCGCCACGCGTTTGTTCCGATGGGATCGAGGGTCAACCATACATCCTGCCGAATTCCCGGCATCGCACCAATGAACCCCTCCGGCGCAACTCCGATCACAGTGACCGGATGACGCGCAATCTCAATCGACTTACCCACGATCTCTGGGTCGCCTGCATAGCGCGTCTTCCAGATTGAGTGGCTCAGCACCGCATACGGCACCGCATCCGGGCGTGTCTCTTCTTCCGGCAAGAAGAACCGTCCCAGCAGAGGCTTCACGCCCAGCAGCTCAAAGAAGTTCGACGACACATTGGCAATATAGATTCGCTGCGGCGCTTCTCCACCACCCGTCAACGTAATCCAATCGTGGTTGTACGCAAGGATTCCAGTGAAACTTCGATTCCGCTCCCGCAGGTCACGGTAATCGAGATACGACAGCGGCGGAACCGGCGACATGTTCCACTCGCCACGCATCACGCTCACCAGGCGTCCCGTATCCCGCACTTTGGGAATTGGATGCAGCATCGTGCCATTGATCCAGCTGAAAACGGTGCTGTTGGCGCAGATTCCCAACGCCAGCATAAGAACGGCAGTGATCGCGAACCCTGGGCTCTTGCGAAGTTGCCGAAGTGCATAGCGGACATCTTGAAGCAGCCCAGCCATAAGGCGCCCTCCCCATGTACACCCCGATCAATGGGTGTGTATGCCATTCATTCATGCACGCGCGGTGCCACAAAGCACAAGCCCTAACATCCCTTCACTCAACGAAGTAGTTTAGAGCATGTGAGATAGCTCACATGCGCCTTCGTTCGGCGACGCACAGGCTGTCCGGATTCGGACAGTTATCTCCCAATTCATGAAAGCTGCGGAACGGGCTCTCTGGCCTGCGCGTATGATTTCTTGTTGCCACCGGAGGTTGAGATCCGGGCGACGACGGAATTGAAGTGCCATGCAAGAATCTGGCTCGAAGCATCAAGACGCTGATATGCCATCGCACGGGACGCTCCAACATGGAGAGCACCCATCGCCGCCTTCAGGCGCTCCTTTTCCCTCCGATTCTCGGCTTGTCTACGACTTGCGGAGCCCCTCCGGCAACTCCGATTCGAGCTTTGCCGAGCGACAGGTCTAGCCGATGCGTGGGTGGCCACGATAGAAGAGCGTGCAGGTGTGCTTCTAGATGGTTATAGCCGGCATGTGCGCGAGTTTCTCTCCGAACCGCAGCGTAGCCGAGGCGAATATGCAATTGAGTTCCTGACAATGGGCATGCTCTGGGAGCATTATGCGAAGGCAGTCACTGACTACCCCGCGCTGGGTGGTGGCGGTGGGGCGGGCGCTTTTCGTTCTGCGCAGGCGTCTCCCGTTTGCGAAACCACTGGCCGATCAAGTGCGCACGGTTCTTTCCTCTGCGTGGGAATTGCCCTCAGTCGATTCGGTCCTCCGAAGGTCTCCGAGACGAACCTCCGGCTCCAACCGTAAGCCGCCTCGCGGGCCTCATTCGGTGGCTGCGCGCGACGGGTGAGTTTGAGCAGGAGGCCGCGCGCCTGGACAACTGGCATGGTTACCTTGCTCAGCTACGGCCCGAAAAGGCAGAACACTGGATGGGAATTGCCGTTGAGATGTTCCGCCATTTCGGGCAGGATGCCGCCCGAAGGCTTGGCGGCTATACGGCAAACGTCGACTCGTTTCTCGCCGGCGAATTCCCGCACCGCGGCCTTCGCGAGGACCGCCTCTTCTGCGGTCGCCCCTCGTCGGAATATCACCTCAACATGGTCGCCGCCGAGGTAATGAACCGGGGCTTGCGGGAGGCATTTGAGCGCACGACACAAAAAGTCGTTCTGGTGCCGGCCTGTATGCGCGGCGCTCGGGCCAAAACCTGCCGGGCGCGTATCGATGGGATCGATATGGCCTGCTCCGGCTGCGATTCGGAGTGTGCGGTCAACCGCATTACCCGACGCATGCGCAATCTCGGTGCGGCGGTTTATATCGTTCCACACGCCAGCGGTTTCAGCCGTTGGCTCAACCGGTGGCAACAGAATCCGGCCGTAGGCGTCGTCGCCGTGGCCTGCCTGCTGAATATTCTTCCCGGAGGCTACGAGATGCGCGCCCGGCGAATCCCCTCCCAATGCGTGCCTCTCGACTATCCCGGTTGTCAAAAGCATTGGAGCCGCGAGGGAATCCCAACCGCCGTCAATGAAGACCGGCTTGTGCAGATCCTGATGCCCGACCGGAGCTGATTCAATCCACATCGTTTGGCTGCAACTCGATCGATCGGGAGCCTCCCGCCGTGAATTGCCAGCGCGCCGGTTCGCAACGTTCCGGGTGAAAGATTCTCTCTCGGGGCATACAATAGCCGCCATCAAACGATCCGGCGTGAAGACGCGTTGAAGACGTCTCAACCAGACAGCCGGACACTGGCGGTTTCATGGGCGCCATCTCCCGAAATCGCCTTAGGTATCCCTTGACGTTTTTCTAGGATTCCGGAGGCAACTGTGATTCGTGCATGGGCTGTTCTCGTACTCTCTGCTGGATTGACCTCGCCCGCTCTCGCCATTCAACGCGTCACGGTCGAGCAATTGGAGATCGTTCTAGCCAAGACGCAGGGCGTCTCTGACAACGACTACGCCGCCCAGCTCTCCGATCTTCAGCTCACCGAACGGTTTTCTCCCATGCGGGTCGAGCACTGGAAGGCGAGCATGCCCGGGCCGCGCTCCCAGCGCGCTTTGCTGGGATTAGCAGACAGGTCGGCGTTTCTTGAGCCTCCCGCGTCGGAGCTGCCGAATCTACCTGCCCCTGCCCTGGCAGAGCAACGCCGCATGATGGGACAGGTCGCGGCGTACGTGAGCAACACAATTCCGCAATTGCCACGCTTCTACGCGGCACGCACCACGACGCATTTCGAAGATGCCCCGGGAACCGCTCATGGCGCCGCTCTCGATGAGTCCGATTCCCTCCACGCGGTGCGGATTGCGCATGCAAACGTGCTCTACCGCGACGGCGAAGAAGTGGTGGAAACAAACCAGCCAAAGGATCAAAACTACCCGGCGCGCGAACAGGGCCTGCGTTCTTGGGGTACCTTCGGGCCCATCCTGGGGCTGGTGTTGCTGGACGCAGCTGAGAACACGCTCGGTTGGGATCGCTGGGAGCAAGGCGCAGCAGGCCCAGTCGCGACCTTCCGCTACGCCGTCCCCAAAGAGAAGTCGCACTATGAAGTTCGGTACTGCTGCGTGGCTGAGTCCTACGGGCTCGACAGCCAGCCGTTCCAGGAGATGAGCGCATATCACGGCACCATTACCGTCGATCCGGCAAAGGGCGTCATCGTTCGCCTCACGGTTGAAGCGGAGCTAAGTCCCGACGATCCCATTTCGCGCGCCGCGACCGCAGTCGAATACGGTCCGGTAGAGCTTGGCGGCAAGACCTACATCTGTCCGGTCCGCAGCATTTCAATCTCTGTGGCGCGCACTCTTCGCAATCTGCAGGATCCCAGCGGGCACTCCTGGGTTGCGATGGGACCGAGCCAGATGATGCTCAATCACGTCGATTTCGACAATTACCATCTCTTCCGCGCAGAAGCACGTATCCTCACCGGAGCGGAGGAGCGTGCGGCAGGCGTGACCGCCGATGCGATCCTGCCCAAAGTTGCGGACACCGACATGGTGCCGGAAGACGTGGAGCTTGGGGACGCGCCCGCGACCAGGCCGGCTGCGACTGAAAGCAATGCCTCGGCTGCGAGCCCTGCAGCGTCCAGCGCTGGCGGAGAAACAGCGGAAATCAGCACTGGAGAGGCAACCGCGCTGCCGGATATTCCAGCCAATCAGTCCGGGCCCGAGAGCTCAGGCCTTACGTTGCGAATCAACGCTCGCCTCGTCGACGTCAACGTGGTTGCACTCGATAAAAAAGGACGGCCCATCACCAATCTCAAGCCCGAGGATTTTGAGGTCTATGACAACGGAGTCAAACAGGAGGTACGCTCCTTTGCCGAGGCTGCCACAAATCCCACCGGCACAGCGGCTGTGGAACCTATCTCCAATAGTACGGAGGCAGCGGAATTCTCGAATCAGACGGCTGCAACAACTACGGCCTCTGCAGAAGGCAGCACCATTGTCCTGCTGGTCGATGGCAGCAATTTATCATTCGGCGATCTCGTTGACGCACGCCAGCAGATGGTCCACTTCCTGCGGGCACTCCCCGGCGACGAGCGGGTTGCCCTCTACTCTATGAATTATCACTCGTACCAGGTGCTGCGAGAACCAACCACCGACCATGCACTGGTCGCCCGCACGCTTGCCAGGTGGATGCCCACAGCACATGACCTTGCCAATGGCCAGGACGAGGAAATGAGGAACCGCCAGCAATTCGAGACCGTGCATAGCCCCGAAGATCTCCTCAGCGTCAACGGTAATTACACCCTCGACAGTGGCACACAGACCGAGGCCCTCGATCCAAAGATGCGCGAGTTGGGTAGCAGGCCCGTTCCAAATGCTCTCGATCTGCTGGTCAGCGTGGCCCGTCACCTCGGCGCCATTTCCGGGCAAAAGAAGCTTGTCTGGGTTACCAGCGACAACGCTCTGGCAGATTGGAATCGGCTTTCATTCAATCTTGACAAGGGCAGTCGCAACATTGAGCCCGCGGCTCTTCGCGCGCAGGAAGCGATGAACAAGGCACACGTCAGCGTCTACCCGCTCGACGCTTCGCGGCTCGAAGCCAACGTAGTCAAGGCCGACATCGGCAGAAACAACATGGTCCTCACCCCGACCTTCCAGGACAATCCGTTGCAGGCAGAGACGAGAGCAACCGAGATTCAGGCTGGTCAGGATGTAAATATGAACGGCTTGGAGCGCGACTTCGGCCGAGCTGGCCGCCTCGACTCCCAGGCCCAGCAGGATATGCATCCCATTCAGGGCGTATTCCGTGAAGTGGCCGATGCTACGGGCGGCCGCACTTTTCGACGTTCGAGCAACATCGCCGGAGAGCTCGAGTCGGTTGTAGCGGACGCGCACGCCACATATCTCCTGGGTTTCTCGCCAACCTCGCAGGCCGATGGCAAATACCATTGGCTGACCGTCAAACTTGTCGGTCATCATGACTCAACTCTCCGTTTTCGTTCCGGGTATCTGTACGACAAGGAACCGGCTTCGCTCAAAGAGCGATTTGCCCAAACGGTTTGGGATCCCGTTGACGCGACCGGCATCGCCATTCGCTCAAAACTTGTCACAGATGCCGCCGGCAGTGCGCTCCGCGTCACCGTCGCCGGATCGGATTTAGCCCTGACGAACCGAAATTCGATCTGGACCGGCAAGCTGGATATCTTTCTTGTCCGCCGCGATCAGGAAACACTCCACGCCAAGGTCTCCGGCCTCACAATTGGACTGCACTTGAAGCCCCAGACCTACAAGCGCGCCATGAAAGAGGGGCTGGCCTTCGACGAGCGCCTTGACGCCAAGCAGGGCAATGGCTCGCTGCGTGTGGTTGTGGTCGACGTAAACTCGGGGCATATCGGCTCGGTCACCGTCCCGACCTCTGCGCTGATGGCTCAACGTTAAAGCAGCTATTCCTCGCGCAGCAGCAGGATGGGATCGATCGAGAGAGCTCGCTGCGCGGGAATCCATGTCGCGAGCACGCCCAGCAGGACCATAGCCACCACCACACCCGCCAGCACGAGGGGATCGCGCGGCGTTGCCAGATACACAATCGACGTCAGCACGCGTGTCGCTAATAGCCCCAGCACCAGGCCCGCGGCCGAACCGCAGGCCAGTAACTTGATGGCCCGCCCGAGCGCAGTGCTCAACACCTGGCTCTTCTTCGCGCCCAGCGCCATCCGAATGCCCAATTCGCGCATGCGCCTGCTCACCGAATAGGCCGCCATTCCAAAGATTCCCGTGATCGAAAGGATAGCTCCCATCCCGCCCAGCGTACCCAATGCCATCGTTGCCACCTTCGCCGGGAACTGCACGACTTCCAGCAGCTGATTCCAGCTCTGGATGTCCACTGGAAGTCCCTCGTCGAGTTCGCGAAGCTTCGCGCGCATGAGCTTCTGCAGTTGCTCTGGATCGCGCTCCGACCTGACAACCAGATAGCTCTGCGGATCGTCGTAAAGCATCGACGGCATCAGAATGGCTGGTTCGTGGTTCTCAGTCAGCGAAAGGTACTTGCCATCCTCCACAATGCCCACGATCTCAACCAGGGTTCCGTCACCGATGCGGAAGCGCTTCCCTATCGCGCCGATCTTGCTCCCAAACATCTGCAGGGTAAATTGCTGGTTCGCCAACGCCGGCACCAGCGCGGCCTTGTCGTCGCGCCAGCTCAAATCTCTGCCCGCAAGGAGCAACGTCCCCGCGGCCTTAAGGTATCCCGGCGAAACATTGAAGCGGAAGGGTGAGAGCGCCACGTGCGATGTTGCTAGATCTCGGGTCTGTTCGGTAAACACCTTCTCGCGAAATGCCGCCGTGTACACCAGCGGCGGATAGTTGTTTACCAGGCCCGCAGCTTCGACGCCGGGAATCGTCGCCATCGCGTCCAGCATCCTTCGGTTGAACTGCGGAATCTGCTTGTCGGTGTACCCCACTGTGGCCAGGTTCACGCCGGCGAGCATGGTGTTGTGCGGCTCGAAGCCGAAGCTTGCGTTCACACTCCGCATGAGTCCACGCACAGCGACGAGCGACGCCGTTACCAGCAGCGCGCAAATTGCGATTTGAACCACCAGCAGCACATCGCGTACCGTCATCTTGCGGCCCACCCTGGTCATCGACCCGGCCTTCACCACCTCGTACGGATTAGACCTCATGACCTGCCGCACCGGCACAATTCCGAATAAAGAGCCACTCATCAGCGAGAGGGCCAGCGCTACTGCGTAGATGCGGAAGTCCATCGTCACCGGGATATGGATTGGCGCGCCCGCGAACGGCTGCCATGTGCTCAGCCTTTGCAGCAGAGGCATCCCGCCCAGGATGCCGAGCGATCCTCCAGCCAGCGCGATCAGGACTGCTTCGGTCAACAACTGCCCCAGGATTCTCCTTCGCGTCGACCCGAGCGCCAGTCGCAGCGCGACTTCTTTGGCACGGTCTGAAGCATGGGCTGCAAACAAGCTACCCAGGTTGGCACAAGCCGCAAGCAGAATCAGCGCGGCCAGTGCCATCAACGCCGCCACGAATCCGTGCACAGGGTCGCTGAAAGCCGATAACCCCGTTCGCCCCACCACCATGTGCTTCGCTTCAAATTCTTTCGGGTACGCCTTCGCCAACTGCGCTGCCACGCGGTTTACGTCCGCTTCGGCCAGCGCCGGCGTCACCCCGGGAGCCAAATGGCCGAAGGTCTCGAAGAGAGCTGCGTTATTGGCTCGGTCGGTCAGCGAATTTCCACCGATCAGCTCCTGCTCCACGATCGGTAGAAAGAAATCCGGCGAGACAAACAGAATTGTGCCGTGAAACTCGGGCGGCGTTACGCCAATCACGGTGAAGGGATGCTTGTTTACTCTCACAACACGCCCGATCACGCCGCGATCGTCATGAAAGCGGGCGTGCCAATACCCGTAGCCCAATACTAGATACGGAGCGCTGCCCGATCCACGTTCGTCCTCAGGGGAGTAAAGGCGACCCAGGTAGGGATGCACATCGAGAACCGAGAAGTAGTTTCCGGTCGTCGAGAATCCGCTGGCCACCTGTGGGTCGTTGCCCGGATCGATCGCGGTGCCCAGAGTGAAATTGAAGGCCGCCAGATCCTGAAAGCTGTGGTTTCGGTCGCGCAAGTCGACGTAGCTCGGATACGACTGAAACCCCGTGTCGGCGCCGTACTGCGTCCCATAAAGACTTTTTGCGTCGGACACATTGATGGTGTGAAGCACCAGGGCATCCAGCACGCCGAACACCACCGCATTGGCGCCGATCGCCAGTGCCAGCGTCACAATGGCAGCGAACGTAAATCCCTTCGACTTCCGGAGCACGCGAACAGCGAGGCGCAGATCCTGCATGAGTGTCGCCAGAAAGTCGCTGCCGAACGCGTGCAGGCTTTCTTCTTTGTAATGCTCACGCCCGCCGAACTCAACCCGCGCACGCCGCTCGGCCTCGGCCCGCGCCAGCCCGCTACGTTCCAAATCGTCGGCGCGATGCGCGATGTGCGCCTGAATCTCTTCGTCCAGGTCCTCTGCGGCCTCGCCTGGACGAAACCATCTTCCGAATACGCTACGAACATAGGCCAGAGCGTTCATACTTCCTCCGGACGCGCAGCCAGCGCTGCAGCCATCGCGACGGCAAGACGGTTCCACCCATCTTGTTCTTCGCGAAGGCGCTTCTTTCCCGTTGCAGTCAGCTCATAAAACTTGGCGCGGCGATTGTTGTCCGAAATACCCCAGGTTGCCTTCAACAATCCCTGCCGCACGAGCCGGAATAACGCAGGATACAGCGCTCCCTGCTCGATCAGAAGCGCGCTTCCGGAGATCTGCCCAATGCGCAGCAGGACTCCGTAGCCATGCAGCGGCCCCAGTGACACAGCTTTGAGAATGAGCAAATCAAGTGTTCCGGGAAGTAATTGCGCCTGGTCGCCCATGGGTTCTCCTAAGTTGAATAGGAGAGTAGCGCCGCTTTCCTAAGCTGTCAAGGAGAAGGAGATTTTTTGTGACGGGCTGTCTCACCGCGGACAGCTCTGTGGTGTCTTCACTCCATTCACGACCACCCAGCCATTGTCCGCGCCAGGGTGAGTGGAGCAATGCACGTCATGCACGCCGGCCGCCCAAAATCCATGCGAGATGTACCCCTGGCCGTACGCAAAAACCGCGTCATTCGCGCGGGCCGCTACAACGCCGTCGAGGTCGTCATTGACTACCACCTGCACATTGACGGTCTGCCCGCCCGGCAGCACTGCCGCGATCGTTGTTACATGATGATCGCCATGCGGGCCGCCGTGGCGCACGCGCGTCTTCTCGATCGCAATACCGCACACCATAATGTTGTCCACATCTCTCCTGGTCCCGGAGGCAATCAGGTCGGCGATCTGCTGGTTCACCCGCGGCGTGCAGCGCGTCGGCACAGCCACGTCGCGTGCGGCAAATGCCGGATGGAAACTGAGCAGCAGGCAGGCAAACAGAACCAATCGAGCAACGCGCGTCATGCAAAACTCCTGTCGGCTAAATGAACGACGCCTCGATTGTACGCACCCGGAAATGGAAAGAGAACACGAGAGCGCTTGTTTCGCTTCAGCACCGCAGGACACGGCGCCCATAGCACCCGCACCGGGCAAAATGCTATGGTGAGTGCCACATGCCCTTCGTGACGACAACCGAGGCAGGGATCCCCATTCAGGGCCCCACGGCCACTCTGCTCTACGACGATTGGTATCCGGCTCTTCGTACCGACACGCTGCGCAAGGGCAAACTCGCCAAGGCAATGCTTCTTGGAATTCCTCTTGTCCTGGGAAGGTCAAAGGGCGGGAAGCCCTTTGCGATGCGCGACAGTTGCCCCCATCGCGGCATCCCTCTGAGCGAAGGCTGGTTCAATGGAGAGCGCGTCACTTGCCGCTATCATGGCTGGGAGTTTGAGCCCTGCAGCGGCCGCTGCGAACTCATTCCATCCCTTTCCAGCCACGACCACCTTGACGCCACGAAGATCTACGCGACAGCCTTTCCCTGCGAAGAGCGCGACGGCCACGCGTGGGTCTACGTTCCAGGCCCCGGCAGTGGACGCAAGAGCGAAACGGATCACTTGCGCAAGGTGCCCGAGCTAGAAAAGTTTGGCCCTCGCTTCAGAACCGCGTTTCTCACCGCCGACCTCCCCTGCAATGTGGATCACGGCATTATCGGTCTGATGGATCCGGCACACGGACCCTTCGTGCACCAGGCATGGTGGTGGCGCAGCCGCGCTAGCATCCGCGAAAAGACCAAGCGCTTCGAACCCATTCCTGAAGGCTTTCGCATGAGCGCCCATGCTCCCAGCGCCAACTCTGCGCCCTACAAACTTCTGGGCATCTATGGTCAGCCTGTCGAAACCACCATCGACTTCACGCTTCCCAACCGCCGCACGGAGATCATTCGCTGCGGCGACAAGTGGTTTTCAAGCCTCACTACGGTGACGCCCGTAACCGGCTCCACCTGCCGTATCGATGTAATCGCCGCGTGGAACGTCTTCTACCACGTGCCTTTTCTGACACCGATTGCGAAATTCTTCGGTGCAAAGTTCGTGCGCCAGGATCAGGTCACGATGATTCAGCAGGCCGAGGGTCTCAAGCACAATCCGAGCCTGATGCTGATTGACGATGCTGACAAGCCGGCCAAGTGGTATTTCGCGCTCAAGCAGGCGCGGCTCGATGCGGCAGAGAACACAGCTCCAGGCAAGCATCCCATCGACGGCCCCGTGGAATTGCACTGGCGCAGCTAAATTGGATTTTCGATTCAGCTAGTCTGTTTCAGCTTCGTTGCCTTCAGGCTTGTCATCTTCCTCGTCTTCACCTTCGACAGAAATGCGCAGTGAGCGCAGGAAGTTCACGTCGTTCTTGGTGAAGGGCGCACCTTCCACTCCGCCCTCGGTGCCTGCCTCAGTCTCATCGGTCTCTTTCGAGACCTCGTTGAGACCGATGGTCGCCTCAAGCATCAGCAAGACATCGAAACCGTGACGGCGAATATCCTGCACCACGCCCGCGATCTGCTCGCTCTCGATTACCGATTCGTGGATCGCCTCACCGAGTTGTTGGATCAATTCGCGCAGTCGTGATGTCACCTAAGCCTCCAGAACGTCGGCCGGCGCGACGCAAGCGCAACGAGCGGCGTGGGATTGTTCTACCTTACTGCCACAGCAAGCGAAGGGGCAAATCCTGATTGCACCGTCCTTTGTGCAAGGCGGGTTGAGCGCCCCGCTGTTACCATCATATCGAAATGAGACCCGAAACCGTTGGGCGCGTGCTGGGAATCGGATTGCGAGTGGCAGGCCGCGTTGCAGGCCAGCGCCTCAGCCCCACTCCGCCGAACGCGTCCGCTCCGCAGGCATCTGGCACTGGCATTGGCAATCGCGTCGTCGATCAGTTCACAGCCGGGCGTCAAACGAGTGCGAAAGCCGCCGGCGGTCTTGCCCGGGGCCTGGGTGGATTCCTGAAGCCTTTTCGCCGCGTTGGCGGCATCCTCTGGCTAGAAGTGACAGGCGTCTTCTTCTTCCTGCCGGTGGTTGTATTCGCGCCAACGCTGTGGCGCACTCGGTTCAGCTATGCCCACGGGCCCGACCACCGAACATTTGTTGCATCGGCCATCGTCGTTGTCATTTTCTTCTACCTGGGAGTCACTTCGTTCTGGCGAGCACGCCGCAAATAGACAATTGGGCAGGCAGGAATCACCTGCGCGGAGCCATGGACGGTCTGAATCTCTCAGCTCTCGAGGATGAGGCAGCAGGTTCAATGGATCCCAATCGTGCGTTGAGACTTCGCAGCTTGCGTCAGGTGCCACACCGCAAGAGCCACGGCCAGCGCGCCTAGTCCGAAGGCCATGAATGCGGAGTGTGCCGGCAGCATCCTCCACCCCCGATAGAAAGCCACACCCGCGGCAATCAGCATCATCATTCCCCGGGCGTAACTCATCGCGGGCCGTCGCAGTCTGCAAAACGCTCCATCGAAACCTGCCTCGGAGTTAGAGTAAATTACACTCATGGCCACTCCCTCTGCACCCGTCGCACCGGCTCTCAAAAAGACAGCGCTCAACGCCACCCATCGCGCACTCAAGGCCAAGATGGTCGACTTCGGCGGTTGGGACATGCCGGTTGAATACCCCTGTCCCGGCGGCGGCCTCATCGCCGAGCACCTCGCCGTGCGCAACGCCGTGGGTCTCTTCGACGTCAGCCATATGGGCGAAATCCAGTTTCGCGGCCCCGGCTCCCTCGCGGCCGTGCAGCAGATCTCCATGAACGATGCTTCGCGCCTCAAGGATGGGCAGGCACACTACTCTGCGCTGCTCACGCCGCAGGGAACCTTCGTCGATGACATCCTTGTGCACCGGCTCGGAGACAACGACTATCTGCTCGTCGTGAATGCCGGCACCAAAGACAAGGACTATGCATGGATCCGCCAGCAGGTTGGTTCCTGGCCGGGCATCCATCTCAGCGACTACTCCAGCTACTATTCGCAGCTTGCCCTGCAGGGCCCGCGCGCGCTTGAGACGCTGCAGAGACTCACCAAGGTCGATCTCGCGGCGATTAGAAATTACTGGTTCACCTGGGGACAGGTCGCCGGCATCTATAACGTTCTTATCGCCCGCACCGGTTACAGCGGCGAAGACGGCTTCGAGCTCTATACCCCTTCCGACGAAGCAACCACCATAAAAATGTGGGATGCGTTGTTGGAGGCGGGCGCGGAGTTCGGCATCCGCCCTTGCGGCTTGGGCGCGCGCAATACCCTGCGGCTCGAAGCTGGCATGAGCCTCTACGGACACGAAATTTCTGAAGAGATTAACGTCTTCGAGGGCGGTCTCGATCGCTGGCTCAAGCTCGATAAAGGCAATTTTGTTGGGCGAGACGCTTTGGCGGCAGTGCAGGCATCGGGTGGACCCTCTCGCAAAGTTGTTGGTCTCGAAATGATAGAGCGCGGCATCGCCCGCGACGGGTATTGTGTCTCCTCTCTGGATGGAGAGCAGATTGGCACAATTACATCCGGATCGCCCGCGCCCTTCCTCAAGACCAACATCGCCATGGCCCTGGTGCCGGCTGCGATCGCTGCTTCCGGCACGGACCTGCTGATTGACTGCCGTGGCAACCGGGCGCGCGCCAAGCAGGTGCCTCTCCCGTTCTATAAGAGGGCAAAGAAGTAGTCGAGGAAGTAATCGAGTCACCTTTGAGCTACTTTAAATCTGTCGCGGCATGTCGGCAGGCAACGGGACACCAAGTTCCGCCGCTACAGCACGCACCTGTGCGAGTTTCCGCTCGGCCTCCAGCACATCGGCGATCAATTGGCTGAACGCCAGCTCTTCGAGCCATGGGCGTGAGAGCAAATTGAAAGAAGAAGGCTTGTTCGCGAGCAGAATACTTGTCAATTCTTCTAGTTGTGCGGCCGCATGGTTCAATCTTTCCTTCGTGTTTTTCAGGTCGCTTTGCAGTTCTTCACACCGAAGCAGAACCATTGCCTTGTTTTCCTGGGCGATTTGGCCCGTCATGCGTATACCTGGGGGCTGGATTCTCGGACGGACTTTCGATGTTCTGTAGGATGCAGTGCAAACGAAGAGGGCTGGCTCCGATCCCGCAGTAGCCTTTCGTGAAAGCACATGCTCTGTTGGCAGCATCCCGCCCCTTCGACGCCGAGATCTGCCCATTTCCCTTAAAAATCGTGCACTTTTGGACGGTTCGCCAGGCAAGTTCTGCAAACGAAGGTATTGCGAAATCATTTATACTTCAGCACAATAGCCGTCCCATCATTCCCTTTAAGCGCTTCAGGCTCGGGATGCTACGTTTTTGGGTCACTTGCGAGCTATATGGACGAGATTCCCACGGGGGAAGGCAAATCGCGCGTTCCCGGAGATCCCGCGCCGAAAGGCGTGCGCGCCCCCGTGTTGTCGAATCCGCCCGAGAGTATCCCGCCTCAAACAGGTCCCGCCACCCTGCCCGATGCCGGTCCATCCGTCATTCCAACCTCCCCGCTTCGAACCGAATCGGACACGCTTTCAGGCAGCGATCCTCGCGGAGTGAGTCCGGGGCCCACGCCCGTCAACAAGGGCGCGACCATCATTTCCGGCGGCGCCACCATCATCTCCGGAAATACGGCTTATCGAAGCCCTACAGTCGTCAGCGCCGACGGCATGGCGGGAAATGCGATCCTTTTTCAGCCGGGAACCCTCCTCGGCAATCGCTATGAGATTCTCGCGCTTCTCGGGGAAGGCGGAATGGGAGCGGTCTACAAGGCCGCCGACCGCGAGGTCGACCGTATCGTCGCCTTGAAAGTCATCCGGCCTGAGATGGCCGCGAATCCCGAAATTCTTGCGCGGTTTCAAGCAGGAACTCCTGCTATCGTCCAAGGTCACCCACCGCAACGTAATCCGCATTTACGACCTCGGCGAGGCCCAGGGCGTGAAGTTCATCACCATGGAGTACCTCGAAGGCGAGGACCTCAACCGGATCCTGAAGCGGCGGGGAAAGCTCGAAGTTGCCGAAGCAGTCGACATCATGGAGCAGGTGGCCAGCGGACTGGCTGCCGCGCACCGCGAAGGAATCATCCATCGCGACCTGAAGCCGGGCAACATCATGTGCGACAAAAGTGGCCGGGTCGTCGTGATGGACTTCGGTTTGGCCCGCACCTTCGCCGGCGATGGAATGACCCGCACCGGCGCCATGCTGGGCACCATCGAGTACATGTCCCCGGAGCAGGCGCAAGGCGCTGAAGTGAAAGCCAGCTCCGACATCTTTACGGTCGGGCTGATCCTCTATGAGCTGCTCGCGGGCGTCACTCCGTTTTATGCCGAGAGCGCGATCGTCAGCTTGCTGAAGCGGACGCAGGAACGAGCCCTGTCCCTGGTCGATGTCGATCGGCACATCCCAGGTTCGCTCAGCAATATCGTTGGGAAATGCCTTGAGAAGGATCCGGCGAATCGCTATCAGAACGCGGACGAACTGGATGCGGATCTGCTCGCGTGGCAAGGCAAGGGCGGGAGAAAAGTTTCCGCGTCGTCTGTCCAGCGGCGATTGATCCGCATGCGCGAACTTCCGTGGCTGCGTTTTACGGCCACAGGCCTGTTGATCGCGGTGATCTCGGCTGGCGTCGGCTGGTATGCTCTTCGCCGCCGCGCCGCCACCACCCAATCGGGAACGCACGCTCCTGTTTCTGTCCTGGTCGCGGACTTCGCGAACCATACCGGTGACCCGGTCCTGGACAACACGCTGGAACCGATGCTCGATCTGGCCCTGGAAGGCGCGAGCTTCATCAACGCCTATAGCCGCGGTGACGCGCGCAAGCTGGCAGGCAAGCTCCCCCACCCAACCGACAAACTGGACGAGCAGTCAGCGCGGCTCGTCGCCATGAACCAGGGCGTCAACGCAGTCATCACCGGCGAGGTAAACCTGCGAGGCGACCAGTACGATATATCCGCGATGGCTCTGGACGCGGTCACCGGCAAGGTTCTCGCAAAATCGGACGTCACGGTCGCCAACAAGCAGGACATACTGCGCGACCTTCCTCAATTGGCCGCACCCCTGCGCAAGGCTCTCGGCGATAATACCCCCTCCTCGGTTCAATTCGATGAAGTGAGCGGAGGCTTTACCGCTTCATCGCTCGAGGCGGTTCACCAGGACGCTCTCGGTGTTGAGGAGCAGTTCGCCGGCAAGTTCCAGGATGCTTTCGATTCCTTCCAGAAGGCGGCAGCAATCGATCCGAAGTTCGCGCGTGCATACACTGGCATGGCGGCCATGGCCCAGAACATGGGAAGATCCACCGACGCCGTAAAGTATATGAACCTGGCGATGGAACACGTGGACCGCATGACCGAGCGGGAACGCTATCGCAATCGCGGCCTCTATTACCTCACTACCGGCGACTGGCAGAAATGCGTGCAGGAGTACGATCAGCTCGTTACCCATTATCCCGCAGATCGCGTCGGCCAAAACAATCTCGCCACCTGCGAAACGCAATTGCGCAACGCCCCCAAGGCAGTTGAAGCTGCGCAGCACGCGGTGGAGATCGTCCCCAAAGGCGTGGGACCTCGGCTGAACCTCGCATTTATCAGCGCCTTCGCCGGAGATTTCAGCGCCAGCGAAAAAGAAGCGCGTGCCGCGCTCGCAATCAGCCCCACGGCCGCGCAGGCATACCTCGTTCTCGCCGAAGCAAAGCTTGGGGAAGGGCAGCTCGACAAGGCGGCAGACGCCTACCACCAATTGGAGAAGTTTGGCCCATTGGCGGCCTCGACCGCGACCGCCGGTCTCGCCGATCTTGCCGCCTATCAAGGAAATTATGCTGAGGCCGCGCGCATTCTCACGCAGGGCATTACTGCTGACCTGCAGGCCAAGATGGCCGATAATGCCGCGCGAAAATATGTTGCACTGGGCAACATGGAAGAACTGCAGGGACATCATCCTGCAGCGCTCGCCAATTTCAATAAGGCATTGGCAAGCAGTCAGTCCACGCCGATCCAGTTTCTCGCCGCGCTCGGTTTTGTCGATGCGGGAGATCCGGCCAAAGCACAAAAGCTTGTCACGGTCCTTTCTGCCGAACTGACGAGCGAACCCCAGGCTTACGCCAAGATTGTGAAGGGCATGATTGCGCTGAAGCGAAAAGATGCCAGGGAAGCGGTTGCCGATATCTCGGCTGCAAACGACTTGCTCGATACCTGGATCGGACGCTTCGAACTCGGCCGGGCCTACCTGGAAGCGGGAGCTTTCACAGAGGCCGACTCGGAGCTCGATCAGTGCGCGAAAAGACGCGGAGAAGCTATCGAACTCTTCATGGATAACGTGCCAACCTACGCTTACTTCCCGCCCGTGTTTTACTACCAGGGCCGCGTGCGCGAGGGGATGAAAAGCGAAGGGTTCGCGGATTTCTACAAAACCTACCTCAGCATTCGAGGCGCTTCAACCGAGGATCCGCTGGTCCCTGAACTCCACCGCCGCATCGGCAAATAGATTCGCAACGCGTTGCTTGGGTGAGAAAGCGACGAACCCCACAAGCGAACTCCCATCGTCACCAAAAAATGGGTGCCCCTGGTCCCTCGCTTTCTGGGACCAGGGAAAACTGGATACATCCCAGCCACTCCAAAATCAGCACGGAAATCGGGTGCCCCATCCAAGCCTTGCTTGGGTGGGAAAGCAACGAACCCCAAAAGCGAACTCCCAATCACCTCGACCGCTATAACAATCGGAATGTCGCCCGGCTGCTAATTTCCCTTCCCTGAGAGCGGAACGGTTTGGGTTCCACCTCCGGCTTGGGCGTTGTCCACGACCGACAAGTTCGCTGTGAAAGTGCCGGTCGTGGCGGGTGTGAATTTGATAGCAATCGAGCACTTGGTCCCCGCTGCAAGCGAGCTCCCGCAGTTGTTTGTCTGCACGAAACTCTTGGCGCTTGTTCCGGTGACACTGATGCCCGTGCCGCTGAAGACTAACGGCGTTCCTCCAGGGTTGCTTAGGGTCACATTGAGCGTGCTGCTGGTGCCGTGTTTCACGGTCCCGAAGCTCAGGCTGGTTGGACTGAAGTTAGCCAGCGGATTGATCACGAGTGCCGTCAGTGTGACTGCCTGCGGGCTGCCGGGAGCGTTGTCCACAATTTGCAACGCCGCCGTTTGCGGTGTGTAGTACGGGCCCGCAACAAAGGCGATCGTAATCGTGCAGCTCTTCCCCGCCGCGAGCGGCAGCAGGCAGAGGTTGACCGCAACAAACTCGTTGGAGTTTCCTCCTTTGACAACCGAGAGAAGAGGATCCTTGATCGTCACGGGTGCATTTCCAATGTTCCGTACCGTGATCGTCTTCGTTGTAATGCTTCCAAAGTACACCGTGCCGAAGTCGATTGCCGAGGTCGAAAGCGACACCATCGGTCCAGTCGCGGTCACTGTCTTCGTAACCGGTACGGCCGCTGCGTAGTTCGTGTTGCCTGCCTGGTTCGCGATCACCGAGCAGGTGCCTGTGCTGTTGGTCATGGAGTAGGTTGCGCCAACATTCGTGCAGGCGCCTCCGCTCGTAAATGTCACCGGCAGCAAGCTCGTGCTTGAAGCCGCAACCGTGAATGTGCTGTTGTAGGCGGCGCTTGCCGGAGGGTTCGTGGTGAACGCAATCGACTGACTCGCCTGCTGGATCGCAAGTGTGCCGGTCACATAAAGGAAGGAGTAGTTCGCGGCCGCCAGCGTCCCCGTCGACACCGTGATTGGATAGTTCCCCACGATGCTCGCCGTTGTAGCGGTCGTAGACAGCACAGGTGCACCGCTCACGACCGAGGCCGATTCATTATTCACGAAACCGCTGTACTTGTACGTCAATAACGGAAGCGGCTGTCCAAATGAAATCGAGAGATTATCGGCGGTCACCTTGAGCACCGCCGGGAAGATCGTAAACGACTGCGTCACCGAAGCGGGACTGACGGTAGTGCCGTCCCCCGGTGCCGACGCGGTGACCTTGCATATCCCGATTCCAGTGATGGTGCCATCCGCATGGCAAGGCCCTGACGTGAGGAAGCTGACTGTCTCGCCGGAACTCGCGGTTGCGCTTAACGAGAACGTGTTGCCGTACTGCTTATTCGGCAACGGTGCCCAGTTGATGGTTTGCGACGTCAGACTGGAATTCTGCGCCACGATCGCGAAGCTACCGGATACGGCACTGGCCGCGTTGTAGAACGGCGCAGCTCCCGATTGCGATGGGTCGGTGCCCGGTTGCGATGCGGTGATGGTGCAGCTTCCCGTGTTGGAGAGATTGATCGTGGCCGAAGAAGCGCCACCGGCCCCGATGGATGCAACCGATTGGCTGCCGACAGAGCAGGACCCGGTCGCGCTGAAGTTTACTTGCAGCCCGTTCGGATTGCCACCCGACAAGGTCGTCGCGCTCACCGTGACCGTCGATTGCGAGAGAGGAACTGAACTCGGCAACGGGGCCAGCACAATGGTCTGATCGTTCTTCACCACTGCGGGAACGGAGGCCGGGCTCTGGCGTGGAGCTTCGCTCGCATCCGGGACGAGTATGGTGGTGATGGTGTACATCACAGTCGTTGCCGTTGTATCCGGGTTGGTATCGATAAATTCCGTCGCCGGCGGATTGCCGCTTACGCTGCCAATCAAAATCGGAGTCGCGCCATCGGAGCTGCGATAGATCGCGTAGGTCTGGACCACACCGAAGGCCGGCGCCATCCAGTCAACTCGAACAACTCCAGATCCCTGAGTTTCGGTGGGCGAAGATGGTGGGCGTACAACCGAGTTGGCCGTCTCGTAGGTCAACTCATTCGTAAGTGCGCCGCCGCTGCCCAGTGTCACATTGCCGCCGCTCCCGAGGGTCACGTTGCCACCGCTGCCAAGCGTCACATTGCCACCGCTTCCGAGCGCGATGGTTCCACCGCTGCCGAGAGTGACGTTGCCACCGCTTCCCAGTGCGATCGTTCCACCGCTACCGAGGGTGATGTTTCCGCCGCTGCCCAGGGTCACGTTGCCACCGCTGCCCAGGGTGACATTGCCGCCGCTGCCAAGCGCGATGGTTCCACCGCTTCCCAAGGTGACGTTGCCACCGCTGCCCAAGGTGACATTGCCGCCGCTGGCTAGGTTAATGTTTCCGCCCGCGGCCACAAAGTAGGTGCCTTGAGATTCCGGTGTGCCGTTGATCGTGGCGCCACCGCTCCCGAGGGTGACGTTGCCGCCACTCCCGAGAACGATATTGCCGCCACTCCCCAGAGTGATGGTTCCGCCGCTGCCTAGGGTGACATTGCCACCGCTACCCAGCGTGACATTGCCACCTGCGCTGCCCACGGTGATGACGCCACCCGCACCCACAAGCGCGGTCCCGCCGCTGCCGAGCGTGACATTGCCACCGCTGCCCAGAGACAGATCGCCCCCACTGCCTAGGGTGACATTGCCCCCGCTGCCCAGCGTCACGTTGCCGCCACTGCCTAGGGTGACATTGCCACCACTGCCCAGGGTGACGGTTCCACCGCTGCCCAGCGTCACGTTGCCACCGCTGCCCAAGGTGACATTGCCCCCGCTACCTAGAACGATGTTGCCCCCACTGCCCAGGGTGACATTGCCGCCGCTGCCCAGGGTGATATTCCCCCCGCTACCGAGTGCGATCGTTCCCCCGCTGCCGAGCGTCACATTGCCGCCACTACCGAGAACGACGTTGCCGCCGCTGCCCAGGGTGATGTTGCCGCCACTGGGACCAAAGGTGTACGTGCCACCAGCAGCAACAACGGTCGTCCCAGTGCTGTCGATGATGGTTCCGCCGCTGCCCAGCGTCACGGTTCCACCGCTGCCGAGAGTGACATTGCCGCCGCTGCCGAGAGTGATGGTGCCCGCCGCTGCCGAGCGTGACATTGCCGCCGATGCTCAGCGTGATCACTCCGCTGCTGCCTGGCGTAATCGTGCCGCCACTACCCAGGGTGACGTTGCCCCCGCTGCCCAGCGTGACGTTTCCGCCGCTGCCCAGCGCGATCGTTCCACCGCTGCCGAGGGTGACATTGCCGGCGCCTGCGGGTACAGTCACGCTTCCGCCGCTGCCGAGGGTTACGGTCCCGCCGCTGCCCAGCGTAACGTTGCCGCCTGCGGCGATACTCAACGGTGCCGACGACGAGCCGAAATTGAGCACGCTGGCCAGCGAAGCGAACTCGCCGCCCGTAGCGCCCACCTGGCGCAGGTCGAGATTGTCCTTGTCGTTGAAGCCGCGCATCTGCGCATTGAACTGCCCATCGAAGTTGATGTCCTGCTGCGTCGCCCATGCCGGGTCCACCGGATCGACAGGCGCATCCACACGATAGGCCGAGTCGTTATTCAGGGGCGACCCATCGCAATGCCGCGTCGCAGGGCTGGCCGTCGATACACCGGCCACGTACGGAACGTACCAGGCCGAGGTTGGGAAGGTAGCGGGGTTGCCGCCCGCATCGAGGAGCGATCCCACCGGAGAACCCTCGTTCAAAGTCGTCAGCACCTGGTTTGAGAAAGCAACAGCCTGGTTCGGCCCCACTCCATCCAACTGGAAGAGATAGTTCATCGAGCTCTGATAGTTGGGCTTGCAATTGGCTTCAAACGTGGGCACGTAGCTGTTGGCGGTGTCGTAGTAGAGCCCGCCGTGGCTCAACCCAAGCGTGTGCCCGATCTCATGGAATAGCGTGCCCGCGATGACGTTGGCTCGCTTGCTCATGTCCTGGTTCGCGGCGGTCAACCAAAGGCCCAGCGTGACGGCTGAATCGGATCCGCCCAGATCGGAGTAACCGGAGATGCTCGTCACCGTGCCCGATGTGAGTCCAATAACCGGCTCGGGCAAATTGCCATTCGGATAGCTCCACGTGGGTGCGCCGGCCAGGCGTCGCGAAGCGTGATTGTCTTCGAGTATCCGCACAGCTCGTATTGCCGTAGACCCCGTTCAGGCTGGGGTTCCCAAGGACGCCCGAGAGAGTGATACGGCTGGGGCACGCGTTGATCCCGGTGCCGCGGTCGGCGGTGGTGATAATGGTTTGGCCACCGGCTGTGCTGTTGATCGACACCAGGGTTCCATAGCGCGTGTTCCATGCCGGAATCGCAAGCGAGTGGCCAAACAGAACGTAGTGATAGCTGTCCTTCTGCCCGTAGGGGAAGCGCGCGGAGCAATCGCCGCCCAAAGCGCACGAGGTAAAGTTTTTCGGCCAGAGCTTCGAGAACTCCAGGCTGTTCTTCCAGCTGATCACGCCCGGCTCATCAGGGAACTGGCAGAGCTGCGACTGGCTGCCGTCCGTGCATGTGTCTTCGGGGACCGCATTACCAATCTGCAGATGGAGAGTGACGCCGTTCGCAGCGAAAGCCTGCTGCACCATTGCGAGCGGATCCTTGCCCGTCGCGTCGGGCGAGGGGAACAGATTCTCCTTGGTCGGATCGCATGAGCCATCGGAGAGCACGCCGCCGCACATGTAATCGAGTTGAACGAACAGATCTTTCTGGCCGTGCTTTGCGCCCGGCAGAGTCTGACCCACGCATCCGGTCTTCACGTCGTAGTAGCCAGGGTTCCCGGCATTGGGATCGCCCACGGGCGGTCCGCCCTTCCAGGCATCCAGAATCCCGTCGTTATCGGTGTTCTTCACCAGCGTGCTGAGAATTACGGCGGCGTACGCGCTGCCGGGGGTCAGCGTCGTGGCATACTGGCTCGCATCGGCGGGCAGTGGGGCGAAGCTGGAGCTATTGTTCCAGCCTCCGTTGGAGGCGAAAAGACTGGTAAACTCCGCCGGGCTATTCGCTCCCCCTACCGCGTCATAGAATCCCTGGATTGCCTGCGGTGTGGAACTGGTGGGGATCGCCGACCCGTCGTAAATCACGACCGACTTGAGCGGGAAATCCTTCGACAAAACGCGATAGATCACCACGAGGCTCGCGCCTTCGGTCAAGAGCGATCCAGATGCTCCGTTACCGGGTAGAGTCACACTGTGAGAGCCGGAGGCCAGGCGTGTCCCGTTGCTTTGGGCCGGAAAATAGACGTTGACGTCGGCGCGATAGGTCCGCAGGGTTCCGCTGACGTTGCCATCCGTGTAGGGCAGGTCGCTTCCGATCTGCTGGCCGGTGATGGGGAAACCGTCGAAGATTCCGCTGCCGCCTGAGGCCGCCGGCGAACTCTCGATCGTCTGCCAGTACAGGAAAGCCTCAATGATGTCGGCGCCATCGGGAACCCCCTGGCTGCTCTGCGCGATGGTGGGGATGTTGATGGTTCCTGTCGCCATGCCGTTCACGCCGGTCCCGCGAAGCGTGACTCCCGCCGAGACGTAGTCGCCGGTGACAAAGTAGTTGTTCTGCAGCGTCAACGGATTTTCTGTGGGCTGCGGGCCCTTCGAGACGAGCAATTCGACGACGGTAGTGGTCGCGACCTGTGTTCCGGCGGCCGGGTTCTGGCTGATCACATTGCCTTGCTGAACGGTGGGGCTAAAAGCGGTGCTCCCTGCTCCCATCGTCAAATGCGCATTTACGATCGCCGCGATGCCGCCGATTCGGTCTGGTCCAACAACATTAGGAACAGTCACCGTAACAGGAAGAACGCTCGTCCCCGTGCCGCTGAGGGAAACACTTTGCGTCGCAGGGTTGGCGTTCAGCGCATTGTCGGTGAAGATTGCTGCACTCGACAGCGGCCCGGCGGACAGCGGCTCAAAGCTCACGCTGAGATTGCACTCCGCGCCCGGCGACAGCGAGAAGGTCGCAGAGCAGTCGGTGAGCGCGCTCGCGCCAAAGGTCTGAGCGAAGTTGGAACCTACGGTTAGCCCGGGAGTCAATGCAGCAAGGGTCCGATTGCCGATGTTTTGGATGGAGACCGATTGCGGGCTGTCGACACTCGTGCTGCCCACAGTCGTGCTGGCGAAAGCTCAACGACGGCGGCTGCGACCGGTTGATTGCGATCGCATGTTGGTCGTTCAATTCAGGAAGGAAGATATTGCCCCTTCGCATCCACCGCCACGCTATACGCAACGACGTTGCTAATCGCGACCTGGCAGTTGTTGGCATTGTTGATGCAACCTGCCGGAACTTCGGTCACTGTAGAATTTTCATCTGCGACGAAGATATTGCCCGCCGCGTCCACCGCTACGGCTTCCGGCTCATACCACCCGCTGCCCACCGTCGTTTGGCAGTTGTTGCTGGTGCAGCCGACCGGAATCTTTACGATCTTCCCGGGTGTGGTGCCGGGCGTATCAGAGAAAACAGCAATGAAAAGATCGCCCGCCGCATCCACCGATAAACCGATCGGATGCATTCCCGCCGGAGCGGTGTACACCACCGTCTGAGATCCGTCCTTGGCTGCAACCTCGGCGACTTCGTTGTCATTGAAATCGCTGATGAACACATTGCCTACACCATCCACGGCCACGCCCAACTGGCTCCGCAGGCCCGTGCCCACAGTCTTCTGGCAGACGCTCGTGGTGCAGCCGGCCGGAACCTCGACCACCTCATTCAGGTTGTTGTCTGCGATGAAGAGATCGCCTGCTCCATCCACCGCGAGTCCCTGCGGATACTCCAACCCGGTGCCCACCGTGGTTGCCGTGCCGCTTCGCGGCAATCTTGATTACTGTTCCATTCAGTGAGCCAGGCACGGTATCCCCGAAAAACAGGTTCCCCGCCGCATCGACAGTCGCTACCCAACGGATGAGACAGCGGAGTAGGCGCCGGTGTTCACCGTGGTCTGCGTGCCCGGCCCGAACGCAATTGCAGGGCCGTGGCCGACGCCATAAATCAGCTTGGTTGAAACCAGGGCGCCTCCGTTGGCGAAGATCTGCACCGCGCCCGGCGCAATCCGGGTGCAAGCGGCGCAAACTGAACGTCCACCGTGCAGGAATTGCCCGCCAGGATAAGGCCGGAGCAGGTGCCGCCGTTCGCCTGGGTGAAGTCGAGGTTGGGTGTGCCTTGCGTTACAACCTGGATCGAGTTGATTGTGCTGTCTTGCGCAAACTTGATGGTCACCGGAAAAGCGTCGCTGCAGGGCGAGGGCGTGTTTTGTCCCACCGGGCAGACGTTGGCGTCGCCATAGCCGTGCGGAGTGAAGGTAAAGCCCATCAGCTCGTTCTGCTCATCGCTTCCCCCCGTCGCAGCGGTAAATCCAACGTAGGCGTCGCCACTACTCAGGTTGATGCGCTGTGTAATATCAAACGGTCCCGAGAAAGAGGCGTCGATCCCGCGACGGGCGTGTGCGTGCCGGGATTCAACGCCGGATCGAGATAAACGTAAATGGTATTTGCCGGCGAGTCGTTCGGGCCGTTGTAGACGACGACAACCTGATGCGGACTTCTGTCGGCAATATTTGAACTTGGATTCGAGGCGATCGCATAGGTGCCGCCGAGCGAAACGAGGCAGCTGGTCGGTACGAGGGGACTGACAGAGTTCGAAACATAGTGCGCCGTCGAATTGGCGAGCCCCGGTCCGCAATCCTGTAAGGCGATGTGGTTATCGTCGTAAGAACCGAATCCCAAGTCCCACGGATCATAGCTATCGGTGAATGTGTCGGCCTCGATGGCGACGCTGTTGTCGATGCCGCCGTATCCAAGGCAGCCGCCTCCGCCGCCGAGTGCCGTTGGGCCCGAGCCACTCTCCAAGCATAGGGGGCTGTACGGATCTGTTCCGTTGCCGAGGGCATTCTGAATAACAAAAGCAAGCCCATCGCCGTAGGGCGAAGATCCGGGGACGATCTTGAAGGCATACCAGGCCGTGAATCCGTTCGCCACGTTCTGCGGCGTGGTATACCAGACGCTCGTGGCCTGGCTGCCCTGGGATGGGGTCAATTGCAGGGCGTATTGCGTGCTCCCAGTCCCGCCGGTTGGGTCGATAGCCTGCGGATATGTGTCCGTCAGAAAGGCTGGGCTCACACTGCCAAGGGCGGAATTAAAGCAGAAGAGGACACCCGATGCGGCGGGGCTGGCCGCGAGTGTAGCGCAGCTCGTCGACGTCTGGCTGCCTGCCGCCTGCGGAACGTTGAAGTCGTTATAAGTGATCTGCGCCGCGCCACGGGTAGGGGAGAAAATCCCCAAGGCCACCGCACATAACGCCACAATCAAGGGTCGTTTCTGACTTGCTGAACGCGCGCTGAGGGCCCAGCCAGTGGACTCGTCCGTCATTTTTGAGGTTCCTTTGAAACAGAATTCCTTGGATGTAACTTGGGTTGATACCTTCGCGCGCAAAGTCATAGTTCTCCTAAAAATTGAGCCTCGAGCCCTTACCAACACACAAATGCACCACGGCTGCCAGGAGTAAGGCATAGCCCTTCCCGTCAACGCTGAAGCGCACTTCCGCTCGGCACGATCCCAACGATCCCGGACGCTACCAAAGCGGGATGAACAAAATGTCCTCGGGGGGAAACCACTGCTCTCCGGGCTTTCAGCCGCATCTATAGACAAATGTGCGGTCTGCGGTTCTCTGGGGAAGCCATGAGGGGCAGTGATTTCCAACGCTAGTGAACGCACTATGGAATGTCAAGAATTTTGGATGAATTCGGTCCAAATTTAACAGTCGATAGATGGTTACCTCCGATTGCAAAGTACCCAGCCGCTCCCTGCCGCATTCTTTCGCTGCTAGAATGCTTCACACACGCCATGTCTGATTCGCCCGGTTCCGTTCACGCCTATATCGAGATCGCATTTTCCGATCGTCCTTCACAGATGGTTCCAGTGAACGAACTTCCGTTCTACATCGGACGGGGAAGCGAAAACGGCAATCACCTGGCTCTCGATGACATGCGCATCTCGCGCAAATGCGTGGCCGTTTCCGCTGGCCCCTCAGGGCTCCTCATTGAAGATCGCGGCCAGCGCGATGGCGTCTTCATCAACGGCCTCCCCACTCGCACGCGAACCCTTGCCGATGGCGACCGGATCCGACTCGGCATCGATGATGGGTGTCAGCTTGTCTTTCGACTGCAGTCGCAAGAGATCCTTCAGCAACAGGCGGAAACCAAACTCCGGAGCATTATCGGGTTCAAGGGCAACGACTCGGCCGATGAACTCAACGGGCTCAGGCTCCTGCTTGAGGTCACCTCGCTCATGCACTCCCAGCTTCCGCTGGAGTCCGTGCTGGCCGCGATGCTCGACCACGCCATTTCCATTACCCACGCCGATCGCGGGATGCTTCTTGAACCCGATGGATCCGGCGAGTTACAGGTCAAGGTTGGCCGCGGCCGCGATGGAGAAATCCTCGCGCCCGAAACCATGAATCCCAGCCGCTCCGTGCTGGGCAGGGCAATCGAGCTTGAATCCGCAGTCATCAACGAAGATCTCAACTTCGCTGACATGAACCTGCAAGGCGCCCACAGCGTAGTGATGCAGCTCCTGCGTTCCGCTGTCGTCATTCCGCTCTTCGGCGCGCCGCGCGAGGCGAAGAGTTCGCATGGCGCTCCACGTCGCCAGCTGCTCGGCGTCATTTATCTCGATTCCAAGCGCGCCACCACTTTCTCGGTCCTCGATCGCCAGATTCTCGATGCCCTCGGAGCTCAGGCAGCAAGCATTCTCGATAACGCCCGGCTCATTGAGCGTGAACGCGAGCGCCAGCGCCTTGAGCAGGAGCTGAATGTGGCCCGCCAGATTCAACAGGCCCTCGTGCCTCAGGGGCTGCAGGACTTTCCGCACCTCGCCGTAACCGGGATTCACAAGCCTTGCTATGAAGTGGGCGGCGACTATTTCGACGTCTGCCCCTTGGAAGATGGGCGCATCGCACTTTTGATCGCCGATGTCGCGGGCAAAGGCCTCGGCGCCGCTCTGCTCACAACCATGCTGCAGGGAGCGCTCTCCGGCATGACTCTCGGCGTCGACCCCGTCAAGGTCTTCAACCATCTCAACCGGTTCCTCTGCACTCGCGATGCCGTCGGTCGGTATGCCACCATGTTCTTCGGCCTCGTCGGTTCTGACGGCGTTATGGAATTTGTGCGGGCCAGCCACCCCTCTCCCTTGCTCCTGCGGCAGGGTCAGGTCACTGAACTATGCACCGGCGGCTCCTTCCCGGTCGGCTTGATCGAACAGGCCACCTTCGAGGCCGAGCGCATTCAGCTCCAGCCCCAGGACACGCTGGTCTTCTACACCGACGGCGTCTCCGAAGCCGAAAATCGCGAAGAAAAACAGTTTGGGGACGAGTTGCTCAAGCTGGAGCTCGCCCGGCATCAGGGTTCCTCGTTAAGCGCGATCAAGGATGGCATCCTCGGTGCGCTCCAGAACTTCACCGTCGGCGTGGCCCAGTCCGACGACATTACTCTCCTGATCGTTCGCTATACAGGCACCGGAGATCCCTCTGCGGCAACCGGGAAGTTGCCCGCGTAACCAGACCTTAACAATCGCCCGTTAGGATGAGCGAGACTCTTGGACATTCCTCCGCCAGGAGACTATCCGGAGAGCAAGGAAGCACGCATGACGATCTCGACTGAATCAATGGACGGGTCCATTACCCGGGTTGTGTTGGATGGCCGTATGGATATCCAGGGTGCGGCAGCCGTCGATATGCGGATGAATGTGGTGGCTGGAAGCAGCAAATTCCTCCTGATTGACCTGAGCAAGGTCTCATTTCTCGGCTCCATGGGGCTGCGTTCTATCATCATTCCGGCGCAGGCGGTCACGCGCCGCGGCGGCAAAGTCGCGCTGTTCGCTCCCGTGCCAATGGTTGAAGAGGTCCTGAAGGCCAGCAGGGTCGACGAGATCATCCCCATCTTTCACGATCTGGATGCCGCCGTTGCCGCACTTCGCTAACTGCGAGGCTGCAGTGCTTTCTGCAGACCCACACGCCGCAACGGCGCCGGAGACGCTCATGGAAGATCCGCAAGACCGGCTCGCACTCGATAGTCGGCTCACGGAATTGATTCGTGTCCAGCCATGGATTGAAGCGCTTGCAGACCGGTTCGGCTTTGGCGAAGAAGATAGGTTTTCCATGCAGCTCTGCATGGAAGAAGCCTTGGCTAACCTCGTGCTCCACGGCTATCGCAATCAGCCCGGTCACCCCATCGTCATTGGGGCCTTCGCGACTGCGAGCACCCTCTTCTTCACCATCGACGACAAGGCTGCACCGTTCATTCCCGTGGAACCAGCCGCCCCGGCGAAGCCAGTGAGCCTCGAATCGATTGAGCCGGGTGGCAACGGCATCCATCTGCTCCACCGCTTCGCAGGGTCGGTTGCCTATGAGAGCTTTCCCATAGGCAACCGGCTCACAATCGGATTTTCATTGCCGACGAACTCGAGACGGAATACCACTCAACCGTAATCCGCGCCGGCGCGCTTTCTATCGCCATCCGGAAAATCAGGCTTCGACGCGCGACTCCGAAACCGTGGGGAACGAAACCGCACCCGTCGATCCGGAGCTTTCTTCTTCTGCATCCTGCGGGCAATGAATCATGAATGCTCCGCGCATGATCAGCGGAGTAATCAAGGTCGTCAGCAGAACTACAGTGACCATCACCGCGACCTCCGGCTCCTTGAAGATGCCGGTGCTCGCGCCCATCGCGGTCACAATCAATCCCACCTCGCCGCGGGAGATCATGCCGCATCCCACGCGAAAACTACGCACCGGCCCCATCCCCATACCCAGCGCCGCCATGCCGCAGCCTACAAGCTTGCTCACCACTGCGATCGCAAAGATGACGCCAAGCAGCAGCCAGTGGCCGCCCAGCGCACGGAAGTTGCTCGAAAGGCCGATCGAAACAAAGAAGAGCGGAATCAGCAGTCCATGGCCGATCGCGTAAAAGGTGCGCTCGATGAGCGTCTTGAGCTTGGCTCCCGCAAAAACATAGCCAAGCAGATAGGCCCCGGTTATTCCAGCTACGCTGCCCAGCCACTCTGCGCTCACGGCGAACAGCAATACTAGCGCCAGCACGCAGCTGGTCACGGCCTCGTTCGCATCGATCTTGCGCAGCACGCGCATCAGAGGATCGATCCAGCGCTGGGCGGCGCCGTACGCGACAACGAAAAATGCGGTTACGCAGAGCGCAATGATGGACATCTGCACTACCAGCGGATGCTGTGCAGCCCAGGGCCAATGCCCCTGTAGCCAGGCCGACAACATCGGTGCTACACCAAACGAACTCGTGGTGGTGCTGCACGAAGCGGCGAGAAAGGCCAGGACAAAGAGTCCCATCACGTCGTCAATTACCGCGGCGCCAAGAATTACGGCTGCCTCGGGAGAGGTCATTCTTCCCGCATCCATCAGCGTGCGCGCGGAAATCGATACGCTGGTGGCCGTCAGCGCGCCGCCAAGAAACCATGCGCTGCTCCAGGGCAGGCCGAGCAGGTGCGCTGCCCCCGCGCCCAAAAAGAACGGCCAGACCACGCCCGACAGAGCGACAAGAAATGCTGTGGCGCTGGCTTCGCGCATTCGATCGATGTCGGTTTCAAGGCCCGCAATGAACATCAGCACAAAGCCGCCGATTTGCGCGAGAAGAAGAAACGAATCCGCCGCGGGTGTTCCGCTGAACAAATGCATGTGCAGCATGTTCAGGCAGCCGGGGCCGGCCACCACGCCCACCATCAGCTCCCCGAGAATCGCAGGTATGCCGAAGCGCGAACTGATGGATGCAACGATTTTGCCTGCTGGAAGAAGAATCGCGATCAGCAGTGCCAACTGGAGGGGTGCCGGCATTCTCTCCTACTTGGATCCGACTAGAACCGGTGCAGTTTCCTGATGCCGCTGCTTGCGTCCGAAACGAAAAACGCGTCCCAGCATGCCGCCGTAGCCGCCGCGCTCCACGCCTTCGCGTTGCATGGTGCGGATCGTTGCCGCTTGTTTCCGCGCCAGTTCTGACTGCATCGGGTTGGCCGCAAGTTGTGCGGCACGATGTGTGTGCTCCGCTGCCTGGTCGCAAACCCGAAGACGCATCAGCAGTTCGCCAAACTTCAAGCGCGCAATAAAACAATCGGGATCCAGCTTCACCGCTTCGCGCAGCTCTTCCATCGCTTCTTGGGCCTGCAGATCCACGCAGAGCGCCATACCCAGCAGAACGCGCACTTCAGGGACGTTCGGCGCCAGGGCCACCGACTTCCGCAACTGGGCAATCAGATCGCCGCGCTCATGCGGCTCCAGCACGCGGGGATCGCGAAACATGCGCTGCAGCGTCTTCGAGGACTCGTGTCCGAGAAACCCGGGCAGCACCAGCGAATCTTGAGATGGGGGAGCGAGAAACATGTCTTGGCCTGACGTATTCTGAGCCGAAATACTCTGCATTGTCGAAGTCTCCAGAGGTTGGTAAGAAAAAATGGGCAGCAAGGCCATGGCAGAATCTGCCTTGCTGCTCCAGGAGAATGCCCTTCGGCAAAATTAAGCGACAGCCGCGTGTTCGGCAGCCGCGAGAATAGCGGGTTCGGGGCGGAAAACAAACTCCGGATAACCGATCTGACCCATTTCAGGCAAATCGAGACCGGCAACCTCGGTTTCCGCGGAGACGCGCTGACCGAGGATGATGTCCAGTACCCAGTTCAGAACGAAACTGAAGCTGAACACGAATCCGACCAGCGTGCTGATGCCCACCAACTGAGCCACGAGCTGGCTTGCGTCACCGTAGAACAGGCCGGTCACAGAACCGTTGACACCGTTCCACGCGCCGCCGTAGTTGCTCGTGCCGTCCGCAAAAAGGCCCACCGAAAGTACGCCCCACAGTCCGCAGGTTCCGTGGACCGAGATCGCGCCGACCGGATCGTCGACCTTGAGCGTGTTCTCAACAAACGAGACGCTGACACAGACCAGTACGCCAGCGATGAAGCCGATGATGGCGCTGCCCGTCGGATTCACGAATCCGCTGGGAGCGGTGATCGCAACCAGGCCGGCCAGCAGGCCGTTAGCGCTCATCGAGGCGTCCGGCTTGCCCTTCAGCGACCACATGTAGAGCAGCGCGCCGAAGGTTCCAGTGCAACCCGCGAGCATGGTGTTCACCGCAACCGAGCCGATGCGCAAGCAGCCTGCGGCCGAAGCGCCCAACGTGCTGCCTGGGTTAAATCCAAACCAGCCGAAAGCCAGAATGAAGCACCCGATGAGTACTGCCGAGATATCGTGCCCGATAATCGCGTTGGCCGATCCATCGCGATTGAACTTTCCGATACGCGGTCCGATGATCATGGCCAATGCCAGGGCGGTGATGCCGCCGACGGCGTGGACCACGCCCGAGCCGGCGAAGTCGCAATAGCCCTTGCCAAGGCCGGCATTCACGCCGAGCTGCGACAACCAGCCGCCGCCCCAGGCCCAGTTGGCGAATAGCGGATAGGTGAACGCTCCCATCAGCACCGATGAAACCGCGAAAGTCATGAACTTCCACCGCTCCGCCGCAGCGCCTGTCACGATCGTCAACGCCGTATCCATGAAGACCATCTGGAAGAGGAAGATGACCATCACGCCGACATCATACGTGTGACCGGCAAGAAACATGCCGCTCTGCCCGAAGATGCCCCAGTTGGTGCCGAAAATTGAGAGCGGATGCTCACCGATCAGCGGCTGCAAGCCACCGAGATTCCCGTTGCCCGCTGCGCCGCCCATCTGGATCGCGAAGCCGATAATCCAGTAGGCGAACAGACCGCACGCGTACACGAAGAAGTTCATCATGTAGGTGTGGTTGGCATTCTTCACCCGACAAAGACCCGCCTCGACCATCGCGAATCCGGCCTGCATGAACATCACCAGGAAGCCGGTGATCAGCGTCCAGGTGAAGTTGATGCGCGATCTTGTTCTGGCCCACCTGGTTGGCGACATCGCCAAGGGTGAGTCCGGCCTTGGCGTCTCCAACGGGCACGTCGTTGACGGTGCCAGTGAGTGCGCCGCCGGGATCACCATTGGCGAGTGCTGCTGTTGTCGGCGCCTTTCCGGCCGCGTCCTTCAGCTCGGCGCCGACGCTGAAGGGGCAGCGTCCGCGCGAGCCACAATCCCTGCGCCAGCCGCAAACACAAGCGCAAGAGTACAAATGCAGGATGCAAAGCGAGCAATTCTCATCTATTTCAGCTCCATGGTGGGGTTGATCCTCGCTGAGGAAATCGGGGATTGTGTCGTTACGCTTTCCATATCGCGTTCTTGCTTACTGCTGTCGGCAGCACGTACAGGACGCCTACGAGCGTGATGGCAAAGCCGATCAGCGACGTGATCATCCTTCCGGAAACACTGGGCATCAAGTGCAGCCCGAAGAGAACCACGACCCATCCGCCCAGCGCCAACACCAACCCAATCAGTTTCGTCACGGCGGGTTGCGAGCCGAGAGCGACCTTCCCCTCCAACGGCTTGAGCTTGACGAACATGCCCAATGAGACCGCAAGCACAACGAGACCTAGAACCAGGATCCCCTTGCCGCCCGCGGACGAAAAGAATGCGATTCCGGCGCAGGCTGCGGTCAGCCCCGTCATGAATAGCGTGAACGATTTGCCTTGCGATGTTGTTGCCGCCATTACTGCCCTCCTCCATTTTTGTTGCAGTTAGGACACCCTCGGCGTTTAGAACACTGAGAGAAGAACCACTGTTCGTCTCGCCGCTAGACCGATGCCTCAGAAGCCATCGATCGAAAATCCGTTGATGCACTCCAGCACACCCTTGGTCAGGGTGAACTCGAATCCGCACAGCCTGGCCCTCATCGCAATCGAGGGAATGCGGCGCATCACCTCGTCGAAGCGATTTAAGACGCCCGCCATCACCAGTTCGTACCGATTCTCCGCGTTCAGGCGAAACATGCGGAGATGCGCTCGTACTACGCCCGGAAAGCTCTTGAAAACCAGGTCACGCAGCCGCAGGGCATCGCGAAGAGCCTGCTGCGATTGCTGTTCTGCAGCTGTTCGCTCCGGAATAAACCGATCCCAGGAATCGGCAGCGCGCATCAGCCAATCGCATTCGAGAGCCACGCCCTTCCACTCCACCCGTAGAAGTCGGAGTGGCTCGCGCGAAAACGAACCAAAACGCAATCTCCGCCGCGCCCTTACGATAAAATCCATCACGTCGAAAAGTCCGGTCATGAGCGGCGAAGAACCCCCGTCGCGTTCTTTGCAGTCGGCAAAGCGAGGAACACAATGAATTGGACCAGGCCGGTCAGCTCAGCCACGATCGGAGTCTTCACCTGCAGGCGCACCACAACCAGAACAAGAACCACCGCGAACCACTGCCAGCGAGAACTCTTCAATCGCTCCAGGCGATCGGTTAATGCAAAAAGATTCTGGGGTGCCAGTCCGTGCAGACTCGGTGCCGTAGCCCTTGCTCGGAAGCAGGCCACCGCAAAGAAACCCGACAGAAGCAGCTCGATCAGCAACGCTTGAATGTTCAATGTTCCTCGTATGAGACACGTCTACGACGTCACGGACGATCACTTGCCCGCGCGGCAGGTCAGAGTTGTTGAAGGTCGCAAAGAGCGTTCAGATGAAACCGGCGATCGTATCGCCTGCGAGGGGAATGGGCTGTCTCAATAAAACCTGTGGACAAGCCTTTTGCAGGTAGATGGGCGGTCGCTTTCTCAGAAGAGTAGGTGCAGGGCTCAGCCAATACAACTATTCCTAGGTATAGTTTTGCCACTTCTTCATGGGTTCTTGATGGGTTCCTCACGCCGTCCCAATTTCCCGGCAGAAAACACTCCCAACAGGCGCTGAACGCAGCGAAATTCAAGCACATCAGGATCGCGTAAGGGTTTGGCAGAATGCTCTCAGAATGGCTAGACTCCTTGGTGGAAGCCGACTATCCGGGGCACTTCTCCAAAGCAGTTCAAACTGGTCAGCCCCTTCCAGATACTGGGAAGAGGCTCACCAGGTTCGGTAGGGTAAAGCTATCAACAGCAGGGACACATCATCGTGAAAACCAGATTTGCTTTCGGCAAGACCGGAATTGAAGTCTCAGTCCCCGCCGGTTTCGATTCCGCCATTGTCGAGAGCAGAAGCGCTGAGCCCCTTCCCGATGTGGCGATGGCTCTGAGCTATGCCCTCGATCATCCGCAAGGCAGCCCCTCGCTTGTCGAATTGGCCCAGGGAAAGAAGAAGGTTGTAATCGTTGTCTGCGATATCACCCGCCCCGCCCCCAATGCCGTTACACTCCCGCCCCTGCTTGAGCGGCTCCACCATGCCGGCATCGCTCCCGACGGAATCACCATCCTGATCGCAACCGGCTTGCATCGTGCTGCCACGCCTGCGGAAATCGACCACATCCTCGGGCCCTCGATTGCAAAGTGCTACACCGTCGTCAGCAACGATGCACGGGCAACCGGGCAGCATCGCGACCTGGGAACCACCGTCCGCGGAACACCAATCTTCATTCATAAAGACTTCGCCGATGCCGACTTGCGCATCACCCTCGGCTTTATTGAGCAGCATTTGATGGCCGGCTTTTCGGGTGGAAGAAAGCTGGTCGCTCCGGGCGTCGCTGCCGAAGCGACAATCAAGGTCATTCATTCGCCCCGTTTCATGCGCGAGCCTCTGGCGACTGAAGGGTCAATCGCGGGTAATCCACTGCACGACGAACTCCTCGAGATCGCGCGCATCGCGCAGCATGACTTCATGCTCGATGTCACGTTGACGCGCAACCGGCAAATCTCCGGAGTCTTTGCCGGCAACCCCGTCCTGGCTCATGAAACCGGCGTACGGTTCCTGCAGCAAACCGGCCTCCAGCAGATCGACGGGCCGGCCGACCTGGTCATCACAAGCGCGGCAGGCTTTCCGCTCGACCTCACCTTCTATCAGAGCGTCAAAGCCATCACAGCCGCGCAGCATCTCATCAAGCCGGGCGGCCGTATTCTGGTGATCGCTGAGTGTGCTGAAGGCGTCGGTTCCGCGGAGTTCTCGACAAAGCTCAAGACTATGCGCTCCTTCGAGACCTTCCTCTCGGAAATTGCCCATGCTCCGGTTATGATCGATCAATGGCAACTGGAGAAACTCGCGCTGGTGGGCCGGTCAAGTTCACTCTTCTTTTGCGCGCCAGGCGTCAAAAGCGAAGATCTTGGCTCCCTGCAAGGCCGGCACTTTTCCCGCATCGAACTGGCCATTGCCGCGGCAACAGCGGGGCTCCCGGCACGCTCCAGGATTCTGCTCATTCCCGAAGGCCCCTACGCGTTCGCCAAGATCGCTGACTCAGTGGCCTGACCGGCAGAAACCCGGCCACGGAATTTCGTCGTGATCGCAGTTCGTGCGCGCAAACGCGCAGACTCCGCCGCGAAAGGCGAGCATCAGGTTTAAATCATGCCTGAAGGTTTGGAGGCGCGGGTCGGGATCGAACCGACGCATAAAGGTTTTGCAGACCTCTCCCTTACCACTTGGGTACCGCGCCTTGGCAGGGCTGCCTTCTTCACGGATGCTCCAACCGCCGTAGCCAACCCGGCTGGCGCCGGAGGGCGGAATGGAGCGGGAGACGAGATTTGAACTCGCGACCCTCGCCTTGGCAAGGCGATGCTCTACCACTGAGCTACTCCCGCGTGTCGCAATCCTGAGTATACCGGGGGACCAAGAGCAGGTCAAACTGCAGCAGGTGCACCGTTTACGCTGCCTTTTCCGCTGTTCCGGCCCGTTCCCGTCTCGATTCGCACAATCTCTCCATCCCGCATATAGAGGATGCGTCCAGCGATCGCTGCCGCCTCGGGATTGTGCGTAATCATCAGCGTCGTTTGGCCCAGTTCCTGGTTCGAACGCTGCAGCATGTTCAGTACCGCATCGGAGTTCTTCGTATCGAGATTGCCGGTCGGTTCATCAGCCAGCACAATCGCAGGGCGCGTGATCAGTGCGCGGGCAATCGCCACTCGCTGCTGCTCGCCGCCGCTCAATTCCGACGGTCTGTGCACAAGGCGTCCGCGAATCGAAAGCAGGTCGCTCAGATGGTCCAGGTAGACGCGATCCATCGGCTCCGTACGTCCGCTGATATCGTAGGCAATCTCGATGTTGCCCATCGCCGTCAGCGTCGGAAGCAGGTTGAATTTCTGGAAGACAAAACCGATCCGGTGCTTGCGCAGACGGGTGCGCTCCGCATCATTCAGACTGGCAAAGTCGGTTCCGTCGATCAGGATCGCGCCCTTCTGTAGCCCGCGTCAGCCCCCCCAGCAGATAGAAAAGGGTCGACTTGCCTGAGCCCGAGGGCCCGACAATCGCGACAAACTCGCCCGGCTCCACTTCGAATGAAACACCCCGCACCGCGGGCACCTGGATGCGCCCGGTGGAATAAACCTTGGTCAGTTTTTCGGCGAGAATAATCGGCGAGGACGCTTCGGACGGCACAGGGATTATTGTACCTTGGCCATCGATCTGCGCTCAGGACACCCCTCACGGTGTCAGGCCTCAAAATTCATGGTGCGCCTGCATATCCTCGAATTCGTCATACGCCTTCATTTTCTTCAACTGTTCATTCACATCGGCGGCATTCAGATGCGGCAGCGCCGTCGGTGCATCGGCAAATGCGAATGCCGTAATACCCACAACGGCCGCACCCAGGTTCAGATCGCGCTGGTCCACCTTGTCGAAGGTGTCGCTCGGTTTGTGATGCAACTCCCGATACTTCGTGCTGTCTGTCCATAGAACAAACGATGGGACACCGTGAATCAGGAACGCGCCTTGGTCGGTCGCGAAAGCAAATCGACCATCGTCTGAAATCCCCGCCGCATCCAGCGACCCCAGCACCGGCGCAATCGCCTGCAGAGCCTTCTGTTCGTCGGCCCGGCCAAACACAAACCATCCCTTCGGCGCCTCGGATCCCGTATCGGTGATGAAGACGCCGGCGCATCTGTCCATCTCGTTTAAGTGCGCGCGTACGTAGCGGATCGAGCCCAGCAGACCCTCTTCTTCCCCGCCAAAGAGCACAAAACGCATCGTGCGCTTCGGCTTCAGACCAGCTGCCATAATCCCTTGCGCCACTGCAATCACTGAGGCTGCGCCGGTCCCGTTATCTTCCGCGCCCGTGCCCAGCTGCCACGAGTCCAAATGCCCGCCCACAACGACGTATTCGCCGTTCGCATCGGTTCCGGGAATCTCGGCCACGAGATTATCCACCGGTACATGCGCGCGAATCCGATTCGTAAAGCTGAACTCCACCTCCACCGGCCCGCGATCGAGCAGGCGCTTCAGTAGCAGGGAGTCTTCGCGGCCCACATTGCCCACAGGCAGACTCGCCAGCTTACCCGAGCAGCACGTGAGGCCGAACATGTCGGGAACATTATTCACCGCGCCCGAACCCAACAGAAGCGCGCGTGCGCCTTCCCCTGGAAGCAACGCCAGCGCGTCCAGCATCTTGTCGAACTGGTTTGAGTCATCGTGGAACGAGTTGCGATCCACCAGCACGATCGCGTCCTTGATCTCTGCTGCCTTCGCCTTCACTGCCTCCCCTGTGATGGCGTCGAGATAGTAGACCTTGCCGCGCACTCCGCCCGGGGGCGTCGAAGGACTCCAGCCGTCGCTTTCCAGATGCAGTCTCTGCTGCAACGGCGTGAGAATGCTGCCCGTGGCCCATGTCTCCGGCTCCCAGGCCGCCTCAAGCTCCCAGCTCTCGCGATGCACGTTGCTCAAGCCGATCCGCTGAAACTCCGCCGCCGCCCAGTCGATTGCCTTGTTGTAATTGGCTGAGCCCGTCAGGCGCGGTCCAATCTCATCGGCCAGCTCTTGATCGTAGGCATACGTCTTGCCCGCAAGCATCATCTGTCCGCCCAGTCGCACCATCGCATCGTTCGCAGAAGAGCTCAAGCCAGGCGTTGTCACGGATGTGGAAGGGGAACTCTGCCCAAAAACACAAGAGGAGGGCAAAAGAACCAACAGCATCGCAGTGGCGATCCGTCGCATCGGGGAGGAATCTCCTGAAGTTCCCGGCTAGTGTAGCAGGGCGATTGCGGGAGTAATGACGCGGCAATGCACTAGAATAAGCAGAGACTTCAGTAGGCAGGGATTCCCCGCGCATGACCGCTTCAAAGACATCTCTTGTTGCTTCGCTCGAATCGGCCGCCAAACAGGCGGGCCTCACCGTTCAGTCCGTCTCCACCGGCAAGGACTTCGGCGGCGAACCCACGACTATTTTCCAACTTGGCGTCGCTGGTGACGCAGCCCGTTCTCTCCAGCTTGAGCTGAGTGAAGCCTTCGAGTTTGACAAGCCTCAACTGCTGCCGGAGATGACGGCCCACCTCGGTGCCGAGGCCAAGCGCCTGCGCAATCCCCGTCCGGAGTGCTATGTCACGCTCGCCGGCCTGCCCATCGCCTTCGGCAAATTCCAGTGGCCCTTCCATCGCTCCACGTCGGGCGCCGACACCTACATCGTTCACGGCGAAATGCATCTGGCCGATGGTGGCGCGCACAATCTGCACGCCAAGGTGGCGGCTTCGGTCACCGTGACCTTCGCCGAGATCGTGCCTGCAATGGAACAGCCCTACGCTGAGACCTTCGTCTACAACGCGATTCGCAAGACCGTCGACCTTGGCCAGCTTGAATTCGTCAAGTCCGGCAATCGCCAGCCCGTGCCCGTCACCACCCGCTACTACAGCCGCTGGCAAAAGAAGTTTCTCTTTACCGAGACCAACGATACCGAGCGCCTGGAGTACCTGCTGCGCAAGGTCTACTGGCTCTCCGGTGTCCTCGGCGAAAGCAAGCCGGTCTGGATCGCCGATCCCCGCGACGCGCAATATCTGAACACCACTGAAACCGATTTGCTCCGTATGGCAGGCCATGAGGCCGGCGCAGGATTGTTGGTTCTGGACGGCGAATTCGCGGCAGCCACGCCGGCATTGATGGCTCGCGCAGCCGAGTATCAGGCAGCTCTCGAAGCGGCACTCAACTTCACCAAGCCGCAGTTCAACGAGTCCATGCGCTCCGGCCACGCCAACATGTAAGCCGGCGTTCTCAAAGGGACCTACAGAACATAAAGGGCACGGCTAAGGCCTTGCCCGCTCTAGAAATCCGCACGAAAATGGGTGCCCCTGGTCCCTCGCTGTTGGGGACCAGGGAAGTTCCCTGATCCCTGATCCTTGAACCCTTAAAGCGCCGTCCCGCACCCCGCGCAGAACCGAGCTCCCGGCGGATTCGTCCGCTGGCAGTGTCTGCAAGCGATCAGCGTGCCCGGCTGCGCCAAACCCTGATCCGGCTGTGCGTACGGGCTCTGCATCGGTGCCGGCGGCATATTCACCGTCACGTTCACCGGCCAACCCATCGGTGGAGCGTTCATACCCAGCGCTGCTGCAATGCCCGCCGCTTGGATGGCGTTAAACTCCCGCACCCGCCCCGGCATAAAAAAGCACTCCACCATTCCCAGCACCGTCGTGATCCCGGTCCAGAAGAAGCAGCAGTACAGAACCCCTAGACCGGTTCGGCGCAAATAGAAATGGTGAATCCCAAAAGTGCCTAGAAAGAGCGCCAGCAGAATCCCTACCACCTCGTCGCGACGTACGGTTTCGTACTGGTGGTAAAAGATTGCCTGCGCATTGGGATAAGCTGTGCTGGTCATGACTTCGCCTCGCGTACCCTGCATTTAACCATACGGGATTGCTTGGTCAACAGTTCCCTGACAGCGCAAGCTCCGCCGCGTTCCCGTAGCATCAAAGCTGCCATGAACTCTATTTCTGCTAACGAAACATTCGTCTTGGGAGGTGATCTGCCCGTCCGGCGTCTCGGCTATGGAACCATGCGCCTGGTAGGCGAGGGAGCCTGGGGCGAGCCCGCAGACCCAGCCCAGGCGCACCGTGTTCTCCGTCGCGCCGTTGAACTCGGCGTCAACTTGATCGACACCGCCGACGCCTACGGCCCCGAGATCGCCGAGCGGCTCATCGCCGAAGCGCTCCACCCATACCCACCCGGCCTGGTCATCGCGACCAAGGGCGGAATCACCCGGCAGGGACCTGCCAAAACTGAGTACGTAGGCCGCGCCGGCTACCTGATCCAGTGCGTCGAGATGAGCCTCCGGCGCCTCAAGCTCGACCGCATCGAGCTCTACCAGCTGCACCGCATTGACCCGCGCACCCCGCTCGAAGAGATCTCTCGGCGCGCTCCGCCAGATGCAGGAGCAGGGCAAAATCCGCCACATCGGCCTCAGCGAAGTCACTCCTCAGCAGATTGAAGAGGCGCAGAAAATTGTCACGATTGTGTCAGTGCAGAATCGCTACTCGCTCGCCGACCGCCGCCACGAGCAGACCCTCACCTGGTGCGAGCAACGAGGCATCGCGTTCTTGCCCTGGTATCCCATGGTCGGCGGCAAAGCACTCAAGCCCGACCATCCTTCAGCCGAAAAGCTGGAGAAGATCGCCGCCCGCCACGGCGCAACCGTCCCCCAACTCCTTTTGTCAGGCCTGTTGCACCGCTCGTCGGTGATGCTGCCCATTCCAGGCACGTCCAATGTCAAACACCTGGAAGAGAATGTCGCAGCGGGCAAGCTGCAGCTCAGCCCAGAAGACCTCGCGGAGATCGAAGCGGCCGCCTAGAAGTCAGCTGAAGTCCCTGCCCTATGGAATCCGGGAGAATGCATCCCGGCCTTTTTCAGAATCAGCACGAACAGATGGTGCCCCATCCAAGCGAAGCTTGGGTGGGAAGACTGCATGTACCCAAACCCACTCCGTAAATCAGCACGAACAGATGGTGCCCCATCCAAGCGAAGCTTGGGTGGGAAGGCACGAACCGCGGGTGCCCGGTCTCTCGCCTTTGGGACCGGGGAAAGCAAGCAACCCACCCATCTACGCAACATTTGCCACGAATTGAGCAACGGTGCCGATCCGCCGAACTACACCACCGCATTCTTAGCGATCACGTCCTTGTACCACTCCGCGCTCCGCTTCGGCGTGCGCTTCAGCGTCTTGAAGTCGGTGTAGTGGATTCCGAATCGCTTGCTGAACCCATCGGCCCATTCGAAGTTGTCGATCAGGCTCCACAAGAAGTAGCCCTTCAACGGATACCCTTCTGCCGCGGCCCGATGCAGATGCATCAAGTGGTTGCGCAAATACATGATGCGATCCACATCTTCGACGTGGCCGCTGGGCGTCATTACGTCATCTGAAGAAGTTCCGTTCTCCGTGATGTAAACGCCCTTCGGCTTCCACAGATCGCACACATTGCGCACGCCCCAGTAGATGCACTCCGGGCCCATCGTGAGCCACGGCGAATACATGTGCGGATACGAACTCGGCATCGGCTCTACTGCGAAACCTTGCTCCGAGTCATCGGCCCGCGCATAGAGCGGCACATAAATATTCAGGCCGACAAAGTCGAGCGGGCTCCCAATCGCCTTCAAATCGCCCTCTTCCACTTTGGGAGCATTGGCGCCTTCGTGCTTCAAATACTCCTCGGGATACTTGCCCTCCATCACCGCCGTCAGGAACGGTGCATTGCCCATGCGCGTCGCCTTGCGCGCGGCCAGAATGTGCTCCGTCGTCTCGATCACTGGAACATACACAATCGCGTTCTCCGCAAGTCCCACCTGCGTGCCGCTCGGCGCATTCGCGCGAATCGCCTGTACACCAAGCCCATGCGCCAGGATCGCGTGATGCCGTATCTGATTCACCTGCCCCTGCGGCAATTTCAGCCCGGGCGCAAACTGCCCAATCTGGTATCCAAGATCGGTGAAGCACACAAACTCGTTGGTCGTCATCCAGTGACGAACGCGATCTCCCAGCTTCTGCGTTACGTACGCGGCATAATCCGCAAACGACTTCGCTGTCGCGCGATTCTGCCATCCTCCATCCAGAGCCTGTGGCGTGTCCCAGTGGAAGAGCGTCACGTACGGCGTAATATTGTTCGCCAGCAGTTCGTCGATCACACGGTTGTAGTAGTCCAGCCCCTTGGGATTCGGCTGGCCGGCTCCATCGGGAATCACACGCGACCACGAAATCGACATGCGATAAACGCTCGTCCCCAGCGCCTTCAAAAGCTGCACATCTTCTTTGTACCGATGGTAGGAGTCGGCGGCCACATCGCCCGTCTCGCCGTGATATGTCTTCCCCGGAGTATGCGAGAACGTATCCCACAACGATGGTCCCCGTCCGTCCTCTCTTGCCCCGCCTTCAATCTGGTACGCAGCCGTCGCGCATCCCCACAAGAAGCCCTTTGGAAAGTTGAAGGTCTCGCCCAAGGCAAGTCGAGGCAGTGCAATCCCCGCAGAAGTCGCAATCGCCGAAGCCGCAACACCCTTCCCAAACTGGCGGCGCGTGATGTTTTTCATCGTGTACATCCTTTCTTCCACTTCACACAATCCGGCGAAGCAGCAGCAAAAACGTTTTAGCAGAGCCTTGTGAGAGATGGCAAGCAGTAATTCGTGAACTCACGCACGCTTGTGACGAAGCGGCGTCCCGGCCGCAAACTCGCTGCCAAGAAGAAGCCGCGATCCGAAGACCGCGGCTCTTTGTCCAACTGAAAGGCTGGAACTACTTCGCGCCGCCCTTGTAAACCACTCCGGCCTTCATCACAAACTTCACATCCTGCAGAAGCTTCACATCTGCCAGCGGATTACCGTTCACGGCAATAATGTCCGCCCACTTGCCCGCGTCAAGCGATCCAGCGCGATCGCTCCACCCCATCAGGTCTGCCGCATTCACCGTCGCGCTTTGGATCGCTTCCAGAGGCTTCATGCCAAGATCGCGCACATACACCTCAAGCTCGTGCCCATTCAAACCATGCGGATAAACAGCCGCATCCGTTCCCAGCGCGATCTTCACCCCCGATTCGTACGCGTGGCGGATGTTCTTCTTGGCCACAGCCGACACGTCCTTCATCTTTTGCTGATAGAACGCCGGCAGCTTGCCATACTCGAGCATCCAGTCTTCCAGATAGAGCGTGGGCACAAGATAAGTGCCGTTCTTCTTCATCACCTCGATGGCCGCATCGTCGATGTAGCTGCCGTGCTCAATCGAGTCGATGCCCGCCTCGCTGGCCCACAGAATCCCCTGCGCTCCATGCGCGTGCGCTGCCACTTTGCGGCCTAGGCGATGCGCATCGGCGACAATTGCCTTCAGCTCCTCAAGCGTGTACTGCGAGGCCTGCGGATCGTCGCCCTTCGACAACACCCCGCCGGTCGCGCAGACCTTGATCACATCCGCGCCATACTTGATGTCCTGCCGCACCATGTGCTGCACTCCGGCTATCCCATCGGCCACGCCATCGCCTACCTCGCGATAGCGGACCGGCAGCAGATTCTCATCGCAATGCCCGCCGGTGATACCGAGCGGCGGACCGCTCACCTGCATGTGCGGCCCCGGCACCTGCCCGGCCTTGATCGCGTCACGTAGATCCACGTCCACAAATCCTGAAGCTCCCACGTTCCGCACCGTGGTGAATCCTGCCAGCAGCGTCGTCCGCGCATTCACAACCCCGGTGATCGCATCCTTCGCGTCCGTATCCGTCACTTCCTTGAAGGGATCGAAATCGGGATCGCCCGTCAGGTGCGTGTGAACGTCGATCAGCCCCGGAAGAACCGTCATCGACCCAAGATCGATTACCGTATCCCCTGAATCGGCGGGTGTTGAAGCTGTCGGCGCAATCGAAACAATGCGGTCGCCGGCAACAACAATCGTCTGCGCATCAAGCATTTTGCCCGAATGCACATCGAGCAAATGCGCGGCGCGAACCAAAGTACGTGCCGGCGCGGCAGACTGCGCTAACAACACAGAAGGGGCGAAACCAACAACAGACAAACCTGCAATGAGCAAGGAGACGGATGCGCGCATAGAATGCGGACCTCGGCAGAATCAGAATCGGGAAGCGAGGCAAAGTGTAACACGCATTGGCGAGCGAAAAAGGGAAGTCGGCACACAGCGCCGCCTCTCAGTGGGGAAGCAAAACAAAAGCCGCAACCCGAAGGCCGCGGCTTTGATTCCCAATTTGGATAGACTCAGGTGCAGCAAGACGCGAAGCGCATCCAGTCCCACCGCAGGCGGTGGTTACATTTCCTTTACGCCGTCTACAAACGCTTTCAGCTTGCGGCTGCGCGAAGGATGACGCAGCTTGCGCAGCGCCTTGGCTTCGATCTGCCGGATGCGTTCGCGCGTCACCTGGAAGCTCTGCCCTACTTCTTCCAGCGTGTGCTCCGAGCCATCTTCGAGCCCGAAGCGCATCTTGATCACCCGCTCTTCGCGCGGCGTCAATGTGCGCAGCACCTGCGAGGTGTACTCCTTCAGGTTCACGCTGATCACTGCTTCAGAAGGCGATACGGCCTGACGGTCTTCAATGAAGTCGCCAAGGTGCGAGTCTTCCTCTTCGCCAATCGGCGTCTCCAGTGAGATGGGCTCCTGCGCAATCTTCAGCACCTTGCGCACCTTCGCCACAGGAATATCCATGCGCCGCGCAATCTCTTCGCTTGAAGGCTCGCGGCCCAGTTCCTGCACCAACTGACGAGACGTGCGGATCAGCTTGTTGATCGTCTCGATCATGTGCACCGGAATGCGGATCGTTCGTGCCTGGTCCGCAATCGCGCGCGTAATCGCCTGACGAATCCACCACGTCGCGTACGTCGAAAACTTGTACCCGCGCCGATACTCGAACTTGTCCACCGCCTTCATCAGGCCGATGTTGCCTTCCTGAATCAGGTCGAGGAACTGCAGTCCGCGATTCGTATACTTCTTCGCGATCGAAACCACGAGACGAAGGTTCGCCTCAATCAGCTCCCGCTTCGCCTGCTCCGCGTCCATGTCGCCCTGAATCATCTCGCGCTGCGTGCGCTTCAGTTCGGCAATGGATACACCCGCGTCGCCCTCAATCTTCTCGAGGTCGAGCTTGCAGTTCTTCTGCTGGCGCCGATACTCCTTCTTCAGATCCTCGCTTTTCGATGCGTCATACTTCTGATCGAGCGAGCGAATCTGCCGTTCCAGCGTGCGCATCGTGTCGACCGTCTTGTTGACCTTGTCGAGCAGCCGCTTGCGCTCCAGACCCGTGTACTTCAGCTCCCGCACAATGCGCGAGACAAATACCTTCTCGCGTGCGATTGCCCAGCGCGTCCGGCGCTGTTCCCGCTGGCTGGTTTTGCTGTTCGCCGCCGCTTGCTTCTCTTCGAGCAGCGCGATCTTCTTCTGGTGCTTGATCAGCCCTTCGATTTTGTTGACGGTCGAACGGACGCGCGCCTGTACCACATCTTCGGTGAGCTCTTCCTCGTCGAAGACCACCACTTCTTTTACATTGCGCACGCCGCGCTTCAGGTCTTCGCCCAGCGCCACAATCTCGCGAATCACAATCGGCGAACGCGAAATCGCCTTCAGCACGCGCAGCTGCCCGCGCTCAATGCGCTTGGCAATCTCCACTTCGCCTTCGCGCGTCAACAGCGGTACGGTGCCCATCTCGCGCAGGTACATGCGGACGGGGTCGTTCGTTTTCTCAAGGGTTCCGGGCGTCAGATCCAGCTCGACGTCTTCGCCCTCTTCCAGCTCAAAATCCTTCTCGCTGCCGAACTTCGGCGCGTCCAAAAGGTCGATGCCCTGGGTTCCAATGGTTGTGATCAAATCGTCGAGATCATCGGCCGAGCCGCCCATCTCCTCCGGCAACATGTCATTCACATCGCCATACGTGAGATAGCCTTTCTCTTTTCCCGTCTCGATCAGATTCGTGATGTCGTCTTCAAACTTCTCGTCGTTCGCCAATGCAATCCTGCTCTCTACGGCATGACCCGGATCACCGGGTTTCTCCGATTTTTTCGAAGGCCATCGCTGTCTGCAATTCGCGACGACCGTATGCCGTGCCTCCGGGGTCAGCCCCCGGGCATTCTCTCTTGATCAACCCGCGTTTTCTCTGCGATCCGCTGCTATTTTCGCGCGCCAGTTCTCGTTCCAGGGCCTCTTTGCGCATTTTGCGCGCACCTTCGGTACCCCGCGAAGCGAACAAAGCGGTTCAATTCATCGCTCGGAATCAGATGCCTGCGCTTCAGGTTCTGCCTGGTCGCCCGCGAGCCGGAGCTCATATGTGGGGCAAAGGGGGCGCGCATCCTCACAGAGATCAATAGATTACCACAATTAGCCCGGTATCCGCCCAACCAAAAATAAGGGTTTCCTTCACTGCATTGGGTCGCCCCGCCGCCTTCACCCGGCTAAAACTGAACCGGCTCTTGCCACTCAACCATGCCCGCTCAATTAATTAGACGCGGAGACCGTCTCGAACGCTGCAAAGAGCTCTTCTCAGCTCGACCGTCGATTATCCGCCATGAAGCCTCCGCAGCGTCCGGTCCAGATCGAGCTTCTGCTGCGTCAAAAGCGCCAGTTCGACCTGATCGCCTCTCCGCTCGGCCTCCCCAATCTGCGCCCGTAGCTGGCGGATCCGGCCTTCGATTCGGCGCTTCTGCACGCTCTCGATCGCGCCCCGTACGGTTTCCGTTGAGGGAGCACCGGTTTCTCCCATCAGCGCCTCCGCCAGCAAACCCATCTGGGCCTGATCCTCTACCATCTCCATCGGATCCTGCGCCCCCCGCCGAGCCAGACTCTCCATCGCAGCGAAACAGCCAAGTCCTTCAAAAATATCGGGTTGACTCGTCACGGCCTCCACCGCCATCCGCCGCGCCTCCTCGTGTTCCGGGTCGGTAATGGCCAAGGCCCGCAGCAGCACCCGCTCCACCTCTGTCAGCCCCGACGTGCGAATCTCCACATGGTCGCGCCGCCGCAAAGCCGCCTGCCGCAGCTCCTCTCGCAGCACAGCCGAATCGATCCCCAGCTTCTGCGCCGCATCGGCGGCAAACTGGTCCCGCGCCAGCCTTTCGGGAATCTGCCGGATGTGCGGCAGCAGAAAGTTCATTGCCTTCACCTTCTGGTCCGCGCTCGCCCCCGGAAACATCTGCCGCGCCCGCTCAATCAGGTAATCCGACTGTCGCCGCGCCCCACGAATCGCTTTCGTGTACGCCTCCACGCCCCGCTCTCGAATAAAACGATCCGGATCGAGCCCGTCCTCGAGGGTCACGATTTTGATCGCGAACCCCTCCTCGGTCAGCAACCCAATCGACTTCTCCGCCGCATTGGCTCCCGCCGTGTCGGGGTCGAAATTCACTGCCACATTCGATGTGTGGCGCTTCAGAATCGCCACCTGCTGCGGCGTAAAGGCCGTGCCGCTGGTCGCTATCACATTCTGGATCCCGCGCAGGTACACGCTGATGCAGTCCATCTGGCCTTCCACCAGCAGCGCAAACTCCACCTGCCGGATCGCCGTCTTGGCCTTGTCGAGGTTGAAAAGCACCAGACCCTTCGTGTAAAGCGGTGTTTCGGGCGAGTTAATGTACTTGGCCCCGGCCTTCTCTCCCGTCTCCAGCGCCCGCGCCGTAAAGGCAATTACCCGCCCGCTCTCGTTCGCAATGGGAAAGGTGATGCGCTTGCGAAACCGGTCGTACAGCGGACCGAACTGTGGCTGCCCATCCGGGCCCGTTCCCGTTTCTTTCGAGGCGAAAAGGCCGCTCGCTCGAAGCGTCTCCTCGTCCGCCATACCCTTCAGCCGGTCGTGCAAGGCGTGAAAACTATCTGGCGCGTAGCCAATCCTGAATTTCTTGATCCCCTCTTCCGAGAGTCCGCGACCAGCCAGATACTCCCGCGCCAGCGCACCTTCCGGGCCGCGCAATTGCTCTTCAAACCAGGCCGTCGCCGCTTCATGCAGATCCAGCAGCTTGCCGCGCATGCGCGACTCGGCGGCTTCTTCAGGAGAAGAGAATTCCCTCTTTGGCAGCGGAATCCCGCACTTCTGCGCCACAATCCGCACCGCTTCAGGAAACGAAACATTCTCGATCTTGCCCACAAACGAGAACACATCGCCCGATACGCCGCACCCAAAGCAGTGAAAGAACTGCCGCACCGCATGAACGCTGAACGAAGGCGATTTTTCTTTGTGGAACGGGCACAGTCCCGAGTAGTTCTGCGCTCCCGCTTTGCGCAGACGGATATACCCCTCGACAATCTTCACGATGTCGGCCTGCTGTTTCACGGTTTGTGCGAAGTCGCTCACGAGAGGGGGACTGCCTCAAGAATACGGCGCACAAAGCGCGACCAATGTGGAAGCAGTGGAAAGCGGGACCCACAACCTCAGCCCCCCTCAAAATCAACACGAAATGGGTGCCCCATCCAAGCTCCGCTTGGTTGGGAGACCACGAACCCACCCAACCTCTGTCATCCCGAGCGCAGCCGAGGGATCTGCGGTTGCTTTTCGCGAAGCCCCAATCAGCACGAAATCTTGTCATCCTGAGAACCCGCGCGTCCATCGGGGTCCCCGGCAACGGGTCTTCGTCGCAGGGTTGAGAATGGGTCTTCGTTCGTGGGTGGTGATCCCTAGCATTGGGGAGCCGGGGAGACCACAAACTAAAAGCGAAGCCCCCTGTCGTCCTCAGCCCTCGACATCCCCATGCAATGTCATCCTGAAAACCCGCGCGCCTGGGGCCCCGATCGCAAGGTGCGATTGGGGTAAGCGGGGCGAAGGATCTGCTTCTCGCGCACTTTCAATCTGCGCGAGAAGTCTCACTTTCAGCACAAGGGGGACAACTGATCCCACCCGGCACTACGCAACAAGGGAACCCTCACCCTCCGCCCTCCGTATTCCTCAGAATGAGCGAACGCTACGACGCAATGTGGGTCGAGGCACAAGTCACACGGTGCGCCGCGCTTTGGCATTCCTGCGCCGCCAATTCAGCAATGCTCGCTCTGCGCTACAGCCTCCGCGATCACGAGGCCCGCGAGATCGCCTACGACGCCGAAATGTACGCGGTTGAGCGCGAGGCTCGGGGCGCTCCTCGGTCCACCATTGCCCGTGCCGACACGCAAAAATGCCTCGTTGCTTCTTTTGCCCGGTTCGCAACCCATGCCCTCGATCTCGAGCCCGAAGCCACGGCACTCCTCACCGACAGCTTTCTTCCAGCCGGCATCGAGTTTGCCCAGCGTGCCCGGGCCTTCGATCCCGATCTGAGCCGGGCCGACATCATCCAGGCCTGCCGCAATGCCTGGACCACCACCGGTCTTCAGCCGCTGCTGGGAGCGCCCTCCGCGATCACCCCGTCCATCCTCGCCTACAGCCTGCTCTATCCCTACACCGACAACTACCTCGACAGCGCCGACGTCGCGCCTGCGGCCAAGCTATCCTTCAGTCGCCGTTTTCGCGGTCGTCTCAGCGGCAGTAGTGCGCCCGTTCTCAACCCGCGCGAGGCTGCCGTCTGGCAGCTCGTTGCTCTCATTGAGAGATGAGTTTCCGCGCGCGCTTTATCCTGCCGTCTTCGATTGCCTGCTCGCGATTCACGACGCCCAAGTCGCGAGCCTCGCCCAGATCGATCGTAGCCGCACATACCCAGCCCCTCGACATTCTGCGTATGAGCCTCGCCAAAGGCGGCACATCCGTGCTGGCCGATGCCTGTCTCGTCCGCGGATCGATGACCGACGAAGAAAGCCTCGTCGCCTTCGAGTGGGGCGCTCTCCTGCAATTAGGCGACGATCTCCAGGATGTTCGAGACGATTTGCGCAGCGGTTCCTGCACACTGTTTACCTGCGCAGTCCGAAACGGCATCCCGCTCGATGCCCTTTTGCTTCAGTTGCTCGAGTTTCTGTGAGCGCATCGCAGAACGAATGTTCGCTTTACCCAACGGCAGTCAATCGTTGAAAAGTCTACTCAAGCTCAGCTGGCGGTCTCTCGTCATCGGGGCCATTGCCGACGCTCATGCGTTCTTCTCGCCCGCTTTTCTCGCGCAAGTCCGAACATTGCTCCCCATTTCGTTTTCAATTCCTGCGTGCGCGGCGCCACCGGCTCGCGGCCCGGCAAGGACTGTATGAGGTACTGTTCGACCGCTTCGCGGCGATCCCCGATGAGCTCGCTGCTGAACCGCGCGATTCATATTCCCATCTGCTCGTCGCATCCGATTAGCGCCGCTTTCATTGTGCGGCGTCGATCGCAACGCGTGGTATCGTGTTGATCGCTGCACGCGAAACAGGCCTCCAGCCTCGGGTAAGGCTGGAGGCCTGTTTCGCCTCTCCGTTCTCTAATCTATGGTCTAAGCTCTTGAAGCCTCGACTCGTTTCATCGATCTGCAGTTCTGCCCTACGTGCTCGTTATGCTGAGAGCGAAAGCCTATCGAAGGTGGGGCCCAGGATGTCCCTGATGGGCGCCGGGTCCACCAGGTTGCCCTCCTGGCTTGGCTGGATTTCCCGGACCAGCCGGTTGCGCAGGACTGCCACTACTCGCTCCACCGCTTCCGGCACTTGACCCCAACGCCGAAGTAAACATCGCCGAAATCTGGTTGTATGCACCCGCCAGCTCTGAAGCCACTGCACTGTATCCGGCCGTCGCACCAAATGCGACCATCGCACAGATCAAGGCATATTCAGTCATTGACTGCCCGCGGCTTGCCGAAATGAACCGGCGCACTCCGGCACCGGTGCCGGGTATCTTTCTCTTAGTCATGAGGACTCCCTGTTGCAACCGCGTTCAAAAACCGGGGGACTAAAACTCATCAGGCAGAAGCAGCAAATGCGACGATCGAACGCTGTGGGGGAGCCACACTTAGGAGAATGAAGGATAGAGCCGCACTCCACAATCCCTCCTCTGGCTGCGCTGCGCAGCAAATCGTAACTGCACGCAGCATTACCGATGTGGGAGAAGCCGAGAGCGCCCGCTCCAGGAAAATGCGGCGCGCGCGATCATCACGAGCCAGCCCGACCATTCACGCGCGTCAACAGGAAAAACGCAAAAAGTTTGCGCCCTGAGCTCGCCGGCATGCTGCTGCGTCCCCGCTTTTTGCATCTCACACGGAAGGCTCGTTTGAGGCTGCCGGAAACCCCGGATATCCATTTGGTTGCTTCAATTTCGCGACTGTATAATCGCCTTCAGCCGGGCCCCAAAATCTCCCCCTAGGAGTCCCTCCATGCCTTCAGAGCGATTCAGATTCGTTCGCGCACTCACCGCTTCCGCTCTCGTCGCAACCTTCGCCATGCCCAGAGGCCTGGTCGCTGAGGTCTCTGACCATCTGGTCAGCTCCACCGACATGCAGACGGCCGCGGTCAATGCATCTTCTGCCCGCCAGCAGAACCTCCAGGCACTCGAATCTGTTTTCGCGTCCGATAAAGCGCGACACGCTCTCGAATCCGCGCATATGAACCCTCAGCAGGTCACCAAGGCCATCGCGAGCCTCAGCGACGACCAGTTGGCTCAGCTCTCCGAGCGCACCAAAAAGGCGCAGTCCGACTTTGCTGCCGGCACCCTGAGCGAGCGCGATCTGATCGTGATCCTTCTCCTGGTTGCAGTCCTCATCCTCGTCATCGTCGCGGTCCGCTGAGGCCTGTCGCCTCGTGCGCCGTCTCCCTCTTCTGTTGGCGTCGCTGCTCCTCACTTCCGGAGCGGCGGCGCCTGCTGAATCTCCCTCGTCCGATCTCTGGATCGACGTTCCCTTTGTCGCCCAGCCCAGCGAAGGCTGCGGTGCAGCTACCATCGCCATGGTCATGCAGTACTGGCAGCGCAAAGCCGGGCAGCCCGTCACCTCAGCCTCCGATGCCGCCCAGATCATGCGCACCCTGCACTCCGACCAGGCCCACGGCATCTACGCTCGCGATATGGAGCGCTACTTCGCGCAGAACGGCTTCCGTACCTTCGCCTTTTCCGGCAAATGGTCCGACCTCGAGCAGAACCTCGCCGCAGGACGCCCGCTTATCGCGGCGCTCAAGCCTGGCCGTGGCCTGCCGCTGCACTTCGTGGTCATCGCCGGTCTTGTCCCCTCGGAGCAGGTGATCCTCCTCAACGACCCCGCGCAACGCAAGCTTCTGAAAGAAGACGATGCCCGCTTCCAACAAGAATGGAAAGCCGCCGGCAACTGGATCCTGCTCTCCCTTCCACAACCGGCGGCGCACTAACTGATCGTGCGATTCCTTCCCCATCTCCTCGCCCAAGCCATCCGTCCCTGCGCGGCATCTCTGTTGCTGTGCATTTTGTCGCTCGCGTTCCAGTGCACGCGTCTCGGAGCCCAGCCGCCGTCTTCCTCTCCGCAGGACTCAACACAGCTTCGCCAGCTAGCCTCCGCCCATCAATGGAAGGAAATAGTCCAGCGCGTCGAGGCCCTCCCCACGCGAACAGCCGACGACGATTTCTTTTACGGATCGGCGCTCGCACACCTCGGCCGTCTCGACCAGGCAGATGCTGCCCTCAAAGCGGGTCAACGTCTCGCGCCCCACGATCCGCGCTTTCCCGTCGAACGCGGCGGCATTGCCTTCCAGCAAAAGCACTATGCCCGCGCCGCCAAGCATCTGCGCCGTGGCCTCAGGCTTGCTCCCGGCGACGCCTACACCAACGACTTCCTCGGCACCGTCTATTTCCTCGAAGGAAACACGGACGCGGCCCTCAAATACTGGAACCGCGTTGGCAAGCCGAAAATCGCAGAAGTCCTCCAGGAGCCCGCGCCTCGCGTCGATCCAGCCCTCCTCGATCGCGCCTTTGCCTTCGCTCCGTCCAGCACCCTCACCCTCCCGCAGCTCCTTGACACCCGGCAGCGCGTCCGCGCCCTCGGCATCTTCGCTCAGTTTCAACTTGACCTGCGCGCCCGCACCGACGGCCGCTTTGACGTTGCCTTCCGCAACCAGGAGAGCAACGGCTTCGGCGATTCAAAGCTGGCCGCCCTGCTTCTCTTCCTGCGCGACCTGCCCTTTCAGGGCGTCACCCCCGAGTACGACAACATCGCCCGCCAGGCCATCAACTTCACCTCGCTCCTCCGCTGGGATGCGCAGAAGCGCCGCGCCTATGCCGAGCTCTCCGCTCCCTTCGAGCACAGTGCGAAAAACCGCATCGCGTTTGTCGTCGATCTGCGCAATGAAAACTGGGCTCTCCGCAACAGCTTCACCGGCGCCGCCCCCGTCCTCGCCGCCTTCAATCTGCGCAGCGAACACGGCAGCTTCACGCTTGCCTCGCACGCCGCCGACCGCCTGCGCTGGACCGCGGGCGCCGATCTCTCGCATCGCGATTTTCGTAGCATCACGCCCAGTGCCCTGCTCGCCCCCCCACTGCTCGCCTCCGGCTTCCAGCTCCGGCCAATCGTGCAAATCCAGAGCACGCTTCTCCGCATCCCCGAGCATCGCTTCACCCTCGACGCCCAGGCCTCCTCGCAGACCGCGCGCCTCTGGTCCCAAAAACCCCAATCGTCTGAAACCCTTCAGGCCTCGCTCGACTGGCACTGGCTGCCCCGGGCCCAGGGCAACGATTACGACATGCAGCAGCACCTGCGCTTCGGCAGAACCTTCGGCCAGGTTCCTTTTGACGAGCTCTTCATGCTCGGCCTCGAGCGCGACAACAACCTGCCCATGCGCGCCCACATCGGCACCCGCGACGGGCGCAAAGGCTCAGCACCCCTCGGCCGCAGCTACTTCCTTCAAAATTGGGAAGCTGACAAGAACCTGTACAGCAACGGCCTCATCGACCTCACCCTCGGCCCACTCCTCGACATCGGCCGCGTATGCAAACGCTCCCACAGTCCTCGATCCGCCCCGTTGGCTCTTCGATACTGGCGTCCAACTCAAGCTCCGCGTCCTCTCCACCACCGTCGCCTTCTCCTACGGCCGCGATCTGCGCGATGGCCACAACGCCTTCTACGTCAATCTGTTGCAATAAACAGTCGAACCGCCTCAATCCCCATCGTTGAGCTGAATTCAAGTGAACGCCGCGTTGAAATAGTTGTTGCAACGAATATCTCTTCCCTGCATCCAAGACAAATGAAAGGAACAATAACCCATGACCACAGCCACAGCCACCGCAACCGCCGTCACCACCTGGAACATCGATCCCGCCCACTCCGCCGCCGAGTTCAAGGTCAAGCACATGATGATCTCGAACGTGAAAGGCGCCTTCTCTGGAATTACCGGCGTCCTCAAACTCGACGAAGCCAATCCGACGAACTCCAGCGTTGAAGCCACCATTCCGGTCTCCACCCTTAGCACCGGCGACGCGCAGCGCGACGGTCATCTCAAGAGCCCCGACTTTCTCGACGCGGAAAAATTCCCAACCTTCACCTTCAAATCCACTGAGGTGGAGCGCTCCGGTGCCGGCGAACATGCCGTTGTCGGTGAACTAACTTTGCACGGCGTGACCCGCACCGTAAGCTTCGCCGTCGAGGGTCCGAGCACTCCCGGCAAAGATCCCTGGGGCAACACCCGCATCGGTCTCTCCGCCACTGCCCGCATTAACCGCAAAGATTTTGACCTCACCTGGAACTCGGCCCTCGAAACCGGAGGCGTCCTCGTTGGAGAAGACGTAGCCATCACGCTCGATATCCAGTTCATCAAGGCATAAAGTCGCCTTCCCCAGTTGCCTGGCCTTTAGGGTCCCAGCAAAAAACCGCAAGCCCAGCGGCCTTCCTATTGCCTCAACCGGTCGGTGCCCCATCCTTGCGCAGCAAGGGTGGGAAAACCCCCCAACGCACGAAGCCTCCTCTCGTCCCCAGCCTTCCACCTCCCCATGCAGTGTCATCCCGAGAACCCGCGCGATTGGGGCCCCGTGCGCAGCAAGGGGTAAGCGGGGCGAAGGATCTGCTTCTGCCCTTCGCCCAACCAAAATCCCTGCAAACTTTCAACCACAATCCATAATTTGGACTACAATCCAAGAAATGAACGCGAGTCCACCGCGCCTCCGCGAGCGGCAAAAACAGAACACCCGCGCAGAAATCGTGCGCGTCGCCTTCGAGCTCTTCGCCAAACATGGTTATGAAGCAGTCCCGGTCGAGAAAATCGCCGCTGCCGCAGGAGTCTCCCGCGCCACCTTCTTTAACTACTTCCCGCAAAAGGACCTTCTCCTGCGCTCCGTAGCCGAGGCCCGCGCCGAAAGGCTCAAGCGCATCCTCTCCGAGGCCGGCGACTCTCCAACCGTAGACGACGTCCTTGAGCTCATCCTCAAGCTCACCCGCGAGAATGCCCGCATCAGCATCCAGTCCAAGCCGCTCCTGCTCGAAACCGTCTTCGGCGCGGCCTCCCGTAACCTTTTGCTCGTTGCGCGCGAACATGCTATTGAAGTGCTCACGCGGAGTCTGATCGCTGTGCTTGGCAAGAAATCGAAATCGCGCCGCCTCGCTGAAACACTCTTCGCCGTGTACATGGCCACCATGCTCGAGTGGCTCCTGCGCGAGAGTGTAGCCGAGCGCTGGCTGATCGATACCATGCGCGAACGTCTGGAACTCGTAGTGAAAGGTGTCGTATGAAGCGCAAGCGCATTCTTATCGCAGGGGGTGCGGTCATTCTCATGGCTGCTGTTTGGATCGCGTATGCGTTGATCGCACAGCGCAGTCAGTCTGACTACGCGGGGACTATAGAAACTCGCGAAATCCAGATTGGCTCGAAAATCGGCGGCCGCGTCACGGACGTCCTCGTCGAAGAAGGCCAGCGGGTAAAGGCCGGCGCCGTGCTGGTCCGCTTTGAATGCGACGAGCTCAAGGCACAGCGCGCGCAAGCCGCGGCCCAGCTCGTGCAAGCGCAAGCCGACCTCGATCGTATGCAGCACGGCAATCGACCAGAGGAAATTGCCCAGGCCGAAGCCACTGCCGCTGCCCAGAAGGCGGCTCTCGATGCTGCGCAAAATGGCCCCCGCCGTGAAGAGATTGCGCAGGCCCAGGCCGACCTGGCTGCAGCGCAGGCCGATTCGGTCAATGCAGAAACGTTCTTCCAGCGCATGCAGAAACTCATGGCCACCGACACCATCTCGCGCCAGCAATTCGACGACGCGCGCGACAAGCGCGATGCCGCTCAGCAGCGCGCCGAGTCCGCGCGTCAGCGTCTCGCCCTGCTCCAGGCCGGCACCCGATCTGAAGATTTACGCTCCGCCCAGGCCCGCTATGCGCAGGCTCAATCTGCGGCCGTCCTCGCCCGCAAAGGCTTCCGCAAAGAAGATATCGACGCCGCGCGCGGAAGGCTCGCCCAGGCCCAAAGCAGCGTAGCCGAACTCGACACGCGATTGAAAGAAGCTGAACTAGTCGCTCCTGCCGATGCCGTAGTCGAGGTCGTCAGTCTGCGCCCCGGAGACCTCGTCCCCGCCGGCCGCATCGTCCTAACTCTTCTCGAGCCCTCGCAGCTTTGGGTCAAGGTCTACATCCCTGAGACCAGCCTCTCTCATGTGCAGTTGGGCCAGCCTGCCTCGGTACGCGTCGACAGCTTCTCTGGCCGGGCCTTCACAGGCCACCTCCGCCAGATTGCCTCTGAAGCGGAGTTCCTGCCGCGCAATGTTCAAACCCATAGCGACCGGGAACATCAGGTCTTCGGCGCAAAAGTCTACGTTGACAATCCCCAGGGCATTCTAAAGTCCGGCATGTCCGCCACGGTGCGCCTGCAATGACGGCGGCCATCACCGCCGACCGTCTCACCATTCGCTTTGGCTCCTTCACTGCCGTCAACAACGTCAGCTTTTCTGTCGATAAGGGCGAGATCTTCGGCTTCCTCGGTCCCAACGGCTCCGGCAAAACCACCATCATCAAAGCTCTCTGCGGCCTTCTCCGGCCATCCTCTGGCGGAGGCACAATTCTCGGCATGGACATCGGCAAAGACGCGGCTGAAATCAAATCCCGCGTCGGCTACATGTCGCAGAAATTCGGCCTCTACGAAGACCTCACCGTTGAAGAGAACATCGCCTTCTACGCCGGCGTCTACGGAATCGAAGGCCAGAAAGCCAAGCAGCGCGAAGAAGAAGTGCTGGCCCTTACCGGCATCGAGCACTATCTCAAGCGCCGCGCCGGTCAGCTTTCCGGCGGATGGAAGCAGCGCCTTGCCCTCGCCTGCGCCATCATTCACTCGCCTGAAGTCGTCTTCCTCGACGAGCCCACCGCCGGCATCGACCCCGTTGCGCGCCGTGCCCTGTGGGATCTGCTCTTCCGCCTCTCCGGGCAGGGCGTCACCTTCTTCGTGACCACGCACTATATGGACGAAGCCGAGCGTTGCGGCCGTGTCGGCTACATCTACATGTCCAATCTCGTCGCCCTCGGCACTGTGCCCGAACTCCAACGCCTTCCCGACGCCAATCCGCCCGAGACCACGCGCTTGCAAATCAAGACGGAGAACGCCTCGACCATCCTCGACTCCGTGCGCAAGATGCCCGGCGTGCGCGAAGCCACCATCTTCGGCCAATCCATTCATGCCCTCGTTGACAACCGGCAAATCGACGCGCTGCGCGCTCAACTTCCCCGTGCCGCCGTTGAGCCCATCGTTCCATCGCTCGAAGACGTCTTCGTCACTCTCACCTACAAAATCATGGAGAGTGCGCAATGAAGCATCTGTTTCGCGGACTCGTCCCCGTCTGCCGCAAAGAAGCGCTGCACATCGTTCGCGACCGCGGCACGCTCTTCTTCGCGCTGCTCATCCCCATGCTCCAGTTGTTCCTCTTCGGATTCGCAATCGATACCAATATTCGTCAGATCGCGACCGTTGTCCTTGACGAATCAAACACCCAGGAGAGCCGCCAACTTCTCGAGCGCTTTGCCGCCTCCGATGTCTTTGCCCTCCGCGGCTCCGTGCAATCGCCCGAAGCAATGTATGCGGCCATTCGCAGCGGCCGCGCGCGCGTGGGTATTCGCATTCCGTACGACTACGCCCGTCACTTGCTCGACGGCTCAAGCGCATCTGTTCTGGTGCTCGTCGACGGATCCGATTCATCGGTGGCCGCTCAGGCCGTCAGCACCTCTACCGGAGTGGCCCTCCAGCAATCGCTCGCGCAGGTTCTGCCCTCCGGCAATCTGCCCATCGATGTTCGCCCTTCGGTCCTCTACAACCCGGCCACGCGATCGGCGAATTTCTTTGTCCCCGGCCTCGTCGGAATTCTGTTGCAGGTCATGACCATCCTGCTCATCGCTCTCAGCCTCGTCCGCGAACGCGAACGCGGCACCCTCGAGCAGCTGATCATGACCCCCGTCGCGCCCCTCGGTCTGATGGTCGGCAAGATGATTCCGTATGGCGTGCTCGCTTTCCTCGAACTCTGTGCCGTTCTCACCGTCATGCGCATCGTCTTCCAGGTTCCAATCCATGGCAATGTCTTTCTCTTGCTGGTCCTCTCGCTGCCGTTTCTCCTTACGGTGCTCGGCATCGGCCTCCTCATCTCCACCAAGGCACGCACCCAGGCCGAAGCATTTCAGCTCGCCATGGGCACCATCCTCCCGTCCATCTTTCTCTCCGGCTACATCTTCCTAATCGAAAACATGCCCCTGTTCTTCCAGGGCATCAGCCGCCTCATTCCCACTACGTACTACATCCGGATCCTTCGCGGCATCATCCTCCGCGGCGCCGGCTTCAGCGACCTCTGGCTCGACGGCCTGGTCCTCACGCTGATGGGCTCCGCCGCCATCCTCCTGGCCGCCCGCCAGTTCGTAAACCAAAGATAAGAGAAGGTTAATACGCAGGGCATCACCACTCGAATGGGTGCCCCCGTGCCTGCCCTGAGCGTGGCCGAAGGGTCCCTCGCCTTCGGGGACCGGGGAGACTGGACACATCCCAGCCACTCTGAACATCCGACCAAAAAATGGGTGCCCCATCCAAGCTCTGCTTGGGTGGGAAAGCTACGAACCCCGACAGCGGAGGGAGCCGAGGCCTTTCAGGCCTCGGAATGCGCCATCGAGACATGGGGCCTTTAGGCCCGGACCCAGACAAACCAATAAATTGTCATCCTGAGAACCCGCGCGTCTGGGGCCCCACGACGTGGGGAAAGCGGGGCGAAAGCCTGCCCTGAGCCCAGCCGAAGGGGATCTGCTTTTCGGGTCACACTCAAAATAGTCGTTGCAACGAATATCATCCTCGTGAATCTAAGAGAATAGAAACGGGCAATCCCCGTTGTTCTGGAGGTCTCAATGTCTCTGCGTGCCGTAAAACAAATTCTCGAAACCAAACCCACCATCGAGGGAGCAGGCGTGAAGCTGCAACGCGCCTTCGGTTTCGGCAAAACCAAGGAGTTCGACCCGTTCCTTTTGCTGGATGATTTTCGCAACGAAAACCCAGCAGACTACCTGGCCGGATTTCCATGGCACCCGCATCGCGGCATCGAGACCATCACCTACGTCCTTGCCGGCGAAGTGGCGCATGGCGACAGCCTCGGCAACAAAGGCCGCATGACTGCAGGCGATGTGCAGTGGATGACCGCCGGCAGCGGCATCCTGCACCAGGAGATGCCGAAGGGCGATGCGAATGGGCGCATGCATGGATTTCAGTTGTGGGCGAACCTGCCCGCGTCGCTGAAGATGACCGACCCGCGCTACCAGGACATTCCGTCCGCCGCGATTCCTGAAGTGACGGAAGACGACGGCACGAAGGCACGCATCATCTGCGGAACGTTTTGGGGAAAGTCCGGGCCAGTCGAAGGCGTGGCCGCCGATCCGAACTACGTCGACATTTCGGTGCCGCCGAACAAGCTGCGCCGCATCAAGGTCGATGTCACGCGCAATGCGTTTGCCTACGTCTTCGCCGGAGCGGGAACCTTCCGCGACGCATCCGATCCGCAAGCCGTGCTGACGGAGTCGGCAATCGATCCTAATGCCGAAGCAAAGTACGATGCGAAGAATCACTCGCTCGTCCTCTTCGATCGAGGCGATGAGATCGTCGTGCAGGCCGGGCCTGAGGGGATTCGCTTCCTGCTCGTCTCAGGCAAACCACTCGAGGAGCCGGTGGCTTGGTATGGCCCCATCGTGATGAACACGCAGGCCCAGCTCGATCAGGCCATGCGCGAACTGCAAACCGGCAAATTCATCAAGCACCAGTAACACGGTGCACCAATAACATCGAGCAGGAAGAAAGTGCGCATCAACCGGCTGCTCGACTTTCTAACTCTGACTTAGTATGTCGGGTTATTTGGCAAGAACACCGAAGAGGCGCAGCGCAATTCCGGCCGCGCCTCTTCTCATTTGCTCTCTTCTGCTTTGAGCCTGCTTTCGATTTCCGGCAAATCCGCGTGCAAAACTTCATCGGGCGGATAAGCCCTGTTCGCGCAGAGTCCGAAGGCTCAATGCATTGTGGCGCTTGGCCAGGCGCTTGCCCGCACGATCAGTGACTAATCCGCAATGGAACCACGCTGGATCACTGAGTCGCAGCGCGCGATTAAGCAGGATCTGTCGCGCCGTCGATTTGAGTAGATCCGCTCCGCGCACCACTTCCGTGATTCGCATTGCCGCATCATCGACGACGCAGGCGAGCTGATAGCTTGCAGTGCCCTCGTTGCCCGGATTCGCATCGCGCCGCCAGACGACAAAGTCGCCGAAGTCTCTACCGGCAATGAATTGTTGCGGGCCGAGATTGAGATCGTTGAACGAAACTATCTCACCATCGGGCACGCGGAAGCGCCAGTTCGCGCCAAGCTCTTCGCCTGCCGATGCGCTGCTGCGACGGCTTGTTCCAGGCAGCGGCCTGCATGTACCGGGATAAATGGGCTCGTCATCGAGGTCGGCACCTTCGTGCGGCGCATTAACCGCGGTCGCAAGATCCTTGCGTGAACAACGGCATGGATAGATGAACCCATTGTCGAGAAGTTTCTGCCATGCGGCCCGGTAGAGGGCGTATCGCTGGCTTTGTACATACGGCGCGCAAGGACCGCCGATATCGGGTCCCTCGTGCCATGCAAGGCCCAGCCAGCGCAGGTCTTCGAGCGCTGCGTCGGCATAGAGGCTACGGCTGCGCTCGATATCGAGATCTTCCATGCGAAGGAGCAGCGTGCCGCCAGCGGCGAGGGCGCGCTCGTGCGCTGCGGAGAATGTGCGCGCGTGGCCGATGTGCAGATAGCCGGTGGGTGAAGGGGCGAGGCGTCCTCGATAGCCAAAATGTTCCACGTGGAACAATTCTAGAAGGCGCCGGCAGCCATCAAAGACGGGCAATGCGAGTCCGTCTTACGCGGCCGGCTGCTTCGACGGCGAGTTCCAAATTGTTCCACGTGGAACAATTGTGCTGGCCGACACAGGTGTTTGTAGACCTTGCATAAGATATCGCTGTTTTGTGATTGTGCTTCTCTCTCTTGCCGGTTCTTCAAGACATGACTGGGGATAGGAGGCGGTTGTGCCGGAAGCGGTTTCTCAAACGCAAGAAATGCATAGAGCCGCGCACTATTTCCAGGGCACCCGCTGGGGAAAGGTAGAGGTGGTACCGGCTAAAAAGGGGGGTGGGGGGTGTCCCGGTGGGTACGGACCGGGGACATGTCTGACAGATTGGGCCGATCTTTGATTTGCTCGATGAGCTGTCTAAGCCAGCGCTAGTGTTTGTTGGGCGTTCCTGGGGTCGGGCTTTGCTCGGCAATCGCTTCAACGTGGAAGTCCTTGCAGTTCGAGTCTGTGTCAGCACCATCCGGGTAGCGGCCAACGCTAACTTCCGTTTTGCCGGGACGAGGCACAACGACGATGCAGCCGCCTCCGCCTTGCTCACCTTCTAACGTCGCGAGTTCGGGGCTGGCAATGGTTCCGTTGCCGCTGGAATTACTCTGCTGAGACCCATAGACGATGGCATCCACGAGAGTCCTGCCGTTTGCGTCCAGCAGGGCGAGGGAGCCGGCACTGGGAGACAAAGGATCACCGAACCATTGGTTCGTCGACGGTCCCTCTGGACCCGTCATGGAATTGGACCAGCCCCTCACCGGCGCGCCATAAGAGTGGCTGCGCAGCAACGGCCGATCCAGGCCGACTCCGGAGCCGAGCGGCTGAACTGCGTCGGCGCTGGCATGACGAAAGCGTGTCGCGGGAGAAAAGCTGAGGCCAGTGCCCACGTCGGAGACATCCACGCCGGATGCGTGGTCGAGCCGCAGGGGCTTCGTCAGGTCGACTCCGCCGCCATTCGCTCCGGCCGAGCTCACAGCCGCGGCCTTCACTGTCTCCTTGCGATCTCCGGCGCCGATGATCAGCGTGTCTCCTACGGAGACATCTGAATCCGCCAGAAGCTTGATGTTGGTAGCGCCGGCGGAGGCAGACTCTGCGAGCACCGTCTGCGTTGCGGCCTTTCCCACGGAAACGACGGTGACTTGCTCGTACTTGCCGCCGAGACCGATGCCGGCTTTCTGCCCAACGGCAAAGTTTGACGCGCTGGCAACCGGAAGATCGCTTATGCCGGAGGAAAACCTGAGCCAAGGGCCGGTGGACACTGGGATGAAGACTGTAGTCTTATCCGCGGCCGGGGTTCCTACATTTTTAATGTTTCTGATCTCGCCATCGACATCGATCTTCTGCCCTGTCTCCAGGTTTTCTAAATTTCGCACGTAGATCGTTTTTGTCCCAGCGACTGCGGGTGCAGCCAAACCTGAGTCTGAGAGGCCGAGAAGGTAGAAGCGATGTGCCCCCAGCGTTGTTCCGGCGGGGATCGTCGCGAGATGGATTGAAGCCCACTGGCTTGGAGTACTCACCAGCGTCCAGTGAGAGATATCCACGTTGCGGCTAGAGGCGTTATAGAGCTCGATGAACTGACGCTCAGCGTTGGCGCCGGTTCCGAAACTGACCTCGTTGATCTTAACGGGCGGCGCATTCTGCACCCTGGCGGCCATCCTGTCCATGTGGGTCTTAGGATCTGTTGCGTTCATCCACTCGACTCTTCCCGTCAAATACCCGTCGCCCGTCACTGCAGGCGAAGTGACATCGAACGTCACATGGACGCTGGCATCGGGAGCGACAATCGCTGCAAATGTTTTTGAGGTTTGTTTTGTATCGGATACCAGCGCAGTCCACTGCGGCTTGGGTCCGGTCAAGGTCAACCTCACTCTGGCTGCCGGTGAGCCCGTGGTGTTGGTGAAGGTGACTGTAACCGGTTGTGACGATTGCGGGGAGAATGTAGTGACGCGCGAGAGGGCCAGTCGCGGCACGTCATAGCGCGCGGCCACCACATTTGCCTGAACTGCGTCGGTGGTGGCGATGGTTGGGTACCCCGCGGTAATGACGCCCTCATAGAACGTACCAGCCGAGCCGTTGCCGTTGTCTCCGCCCGTGCCTAGCAGAATGCCGCCCTGCTTACGCATTGGGAAATAGCCCCCGCTTCGCTGCGGCATCGGTCGCTTTCCGCTGTAGAAGGTCGTGAGCCCGCCGGTTTGCGCATTTCCTCCGCGCAAGTCCCATTGGTCTCCACCTCCTCCATCCATTACCGCTGTCACAAATCGCCACGAAGCGACAGTGGGGTCGGCGGTGTTTTGCTTTGCCCCGTATCCGGAGAAGAGACCGGCTTCCATGTCCGACATGATCCATGGACCAGGCCCCGCGCCTCTGCCCCATGCGGTGGAGGTACCGAAGTAGGTGGTTTCCATGGTGCCCGTACCGACCGCGCGACCGTTGGTTGAGGAATTGCCGTAATCGAAGCAACATCCACTGTCGTAGTGAGTGCCGTCGATGACGTAGTAAATTCCCTCTGGCTCGTCGTTGATTGCGATGCCCTTTGCATTGTTATTGCGGAAGCCCATGCCAGGCATCATGAAGACGCCGTAGGCCTTGTGGCCATCGATAGTGATCGGGGCCATGTCGGCGATGGGCTGCGTATCGAATCCACCTTGGGCCGGCCCTTTGAAAGTACCTGGCGGGGCCTGAAGCAGATCGTTACCCATGCCGGACTGATCGTAGATGCGGTTGATGACGCACACCGTGTTGGCACAGAAGGAATCCTGGGCAACTGCGTCGGCGTATCCGCCCGCGACCGACACCGTCGGCTGCACTACGCCAATGTCCAGGGTCCTGGAGTCGGAGGCACGCTTCAACTGGTAGAGAGGTCCATTGTAGGAAGCGTAGAGCGCGCGCGTGGTGCTGTGGGCAGCGACGCAAGGTGCGTTCGCCGCCGCATAGATGTCGCATGGCCCTTGCTGCCTGTGGGCGGCGGTCTGGGCTGTCGCGCTGCCGGGGAGTATCGCAAGGACCATCCCGGCGAAGAATGCGTACATCTGGGAGTAGGGCCTTCCCGAGCAAGCAGTTGAGACGGGCAAACATTTACGGAGGTTCATGAGGCCATCAGCGCTTCAAGTGCGCCCTTTGTGAAGATTTTTCGCGGACGGAATCCGACACATAGGATACGCACTTAAGTTCTCATCTGCAAAAGATGCCGATTGGAGTTGCGTCTGCAGGATGGCGAACCAATAGCGCGGAGAGTTGCCGTATGACTGCCTCGATGAGAGACATCAAGCGATGAGAGACATCAATGCAAGGCGCTCATCGAAGTGTTTGCGATCTTAAATTGCGGATGGGTGATTTGGCGTAATTTCATGTGCCATTTTCGAATCGTGTTGACACTCATTCTGCTGGGCAAGTCAACTTTGATCAACCGCCTGCTGGGAAGCGAGAGCCAAAGCACACAGCCGGTGCGTGAAGACGGCCGGGGACGACATACGACTTCGCGTCGCGAACTCCTGTTCTGCGTGCAAGGAGGGATGGTGATCGATACGCATGGTATACGCGAGTTTCAGTTATGGAACGGCGATGAGAGCCTGCAGATGACCTTCGACGAGATCGAGACTCTGGCTCGCGGCTGCCGCTATCGCGACTGCAGTCATCACGTGGAGCCTGGCTGCGCTGTTCGTGACGCAGTGAATGCGGGGGTTCTCAGCACCGAGAGATTATCTAACCTGCATAAGTTACAGCGCGAGCTTGCGTGGCTGGACCGTCGCGAGGATCCGATGGGGAATTTGGCGGAAAAGCAGCGCTGGAAGAATATTCACAAGTCAGTCAAGCGCTTCATGAAAGAGTTTCCAAAATACCAATGATTTTGGCTCAGCGAGGGATGACGCTGCCAACCAATCTCGTCAACCCCAATGCGGAGAGCGGAGCAGGCAGGGTGTTTGGCGACATTCGGCTACGAATCGGATCGCCGGGGGGCCGGAAGCCGTGAAGAGATCAGTCATGCCGCAGATAAACTCCCACGGAATATGGATGATCTCCAGCATTTCCATCGGCGTTTATCCGCAACCATTGGGGCACCCCCCGGTGGATTCGCGCCGGAAGGACTGAGAGATGCGGAAAGGATTCACACGAAGGCCACAAGCCGACGATCCCGCCGGCACTTCCCTGACGAATAAGAGACGAAACGGCCAGGAGAAGCTGTGCGCGCGATGAAGATCTTGATTGCTTCTGCGATGTTTAATCTGATTCGTCGTGGTCGCCGCGGTGGTGGGTGTATTGGCCGATGTTTTCATCGAGGTTGCGCGGGTCGACTGAGACCTGAACCACGTTGAGCTCGGTTTGTTCTTTATCGACGATGAAGAGGCCCATGCGGTCGCCTTCGGGGCGCATGAAGATGAGGGTCTGCTCACCTCCTGCGCGCTTGCTCGTTTCGCGGATGACGCGCTGCCAGTCTGAGCCTAATTTGTCTTCAACAATCTGATCGAGCTCGGCGCCGTCGATGTCGGCGGGGAAGCTGTCAAACTCCGCGACGTGAATGCCGCCCACACCTTCGTGCGTGGACTTGCGCGCGATGAGGCTGACGAGTCCTAGGAAGGGAATGCGCGTGGCGTGGGCGCGATAGCGGTTTTCAATGGAGCAGACTACGCCATCGAAACTGCCGCTGCCGCCAGCGGCAAGAACGACAACCGGCACCGCGAGCGCAAAGAAGCAGATGGGAATCCAGAGAAAGCGTCTCATTGCTCAGTCTCCTTCTTATCTTTGTGTTTGTCCTTTTCCTTGTCTTTCTCCTTATCCCTGTCGCGATCCTTGTCGTGCGTGCGAGTGGTGCGATCGATGTCGCTCAGGCCACGCAGGCCGCCGATGCCGTGCAGGCTGGCGAGCTGGTCGAGACGGATGGGCCCAAGGATGAGGACGATGGAGATGTCGCGTGGTTCGACGGAGAGGATGAAGATGCCGCGGTTCTCTCCGTTGACCATTTTGACGAGGATGTCGGAGCTTTCGCCGGAGCGGCGCTCGTGCTCATGCACGATGGGAGACCAGTCGGGGGTCTGGAAGGATCGGCGCAGTTGCTCGAGCTGGTCGGGCGAAAACTGGCCGTCCTTATCGAATTCGTAGTCGCGGACGTAGATGCTGTCGAGGCCCTGGATGAGCTGGCGCGTGGCCGCATCGCTGTCGTCTTTGCCGTGCATGAACTGAGCAGCGAAGGCGAGCATGTTCTTGTTGAGTGTGACCTCGGTGACGTCGGAGGCGCGGGCGGCGAGCTCTTTCTCGAGCTGCGGCGGAATGAGCAGCGGCGAATTCTGCGCGAGGGCCGGCGCAGCGAGCGTGGCGGTGAGTAGAAGAGTTGCAAGACGATTCTTCATAGTCGTGATCCTGATGGTTCGGAAATCGAAACTTTGATGTTGCTTTTGTGCTTTCCCTGGTCGCCAGAAGCGCGGATGACAATTTCCCCAAAAACTGCGGTTCGTGCTTACCCACCCAAGCAGAGCTTGGATGGGGCACCCATTGTTCTCGCTGATTGAAAGATTGCGAAAAGCAGATCCTTCGCTCCGCTTACCCCTTTGTCGACTCCGTCGGCGATGGGGCCCCAAGCTGCTTCGCTCAGGATGACAAGACAAAGACAGGAACCTCCTGTACAGCAGAAAGCAATTGACTGTTACTCGTTGCGATCATGGTCAGCGAGTCGATTCTGAATCTGGTTAAGGGCATGATTGGTGATGCGCAGGGCGGTGAGCACCTGGGCGCGCGCGGCTTCTCCTTTGCGCTGCTGTTCAACGTGACGCCAGGTGAAGGCGGCGCCGAGGGCGATTGCGAGTAGGAGACAAGCGGCGAGGCGCTGCCAGAGCACGGCTCGCTCATGCAGTCGGGCGGTGCGGCGGCGGTTGCGCCGGTCGAGGATGCGGCGCTTGAGACCGGGAGGTGCAGGACGACGCAGCATGGCCTGCCGAAGCTTCTCTTCGAAAGCGCGAAGCTCGTTGCTGCCGTCGTCGTCGATGATGGGTTCATCTCTGCGTTCAGACATCGGAGCGCGAGCCTCCCAAGGTTTTTTCAGGGCGCAGATAGTTTTTCAAGTGGCATTCGGCCTTGGCGCGCAGGAGTTTGAGTCCGCGTTGGAGATTGCTTTTGACGGTGGCCAGGGGCGACTCGAGTGCGCGGGCGATTTCTTCGGGGGTCATGTCTTCCTGATAGCGGAGAACGAGGGCGGCGCGCTGGGGCTCAGGCAGAGTGGTGAGGAGCTGTTCGAGACGCGCACCGAGAGGCGAGGACCGCTCTTCAAGCGGTGCGCCGTGGTTCTCCTCGATCTCGATCCAGAGGTCGACGCCGCGAACATGGCGCCTGCGAAGCGCATCGGCGGAGCGGCTGATGGCGACCCGGCGGAGCCAGAAGAGTGCGTGTTCGGGTGACTCAATGCGGGTCATGTTACGGTCCAGTTCGAGAAAAACATCCTGAGCGATTTCTTCGGCCAGTCCCCGGTCGCCGGTCATGCGCGACGCGAGAGAGAACACCATGGACTGGTGTTCTTCGACTAGTCGCTCAAAGTCAGGCTGCCAGCCATGGGCCATGAGATCGCTTCTACTTTCTTATCCGCAGGGGAGTGCGGTTCGGGATGCAAAAGGTACGTGTTGTACCTGAACAAAGTTCGAAAGTTTGCGCCGGATGGACCGCGAGGAGTAGGCAATCGATGGGATGCGGCCCCGTTACTCTGTGTAACAGGCAGAATGTTACACCGAGTAACGTACGGTGGCAAGATGTGTCATCGAAGGGCGATGGGAGGGCCTCCCCTCAGCCGGACTCTCGCTATGTGGTACTGGAGCCAGATTTAAGCGCAGGCTGAATTACCGAAAGTCTCCAGCTCAATCGATTTATAAACCACAAAGACCAATGAACTTAGCCGCGAGGCGAACCGAGTTTCCCGGGGATGCGAGCGCGAGAAGGGTGTGCGGTCGATTGGGCAAGGAACGGTTGGAGCGCAGGTCTACATGTTTTCGTTGATAGAATAGTCAATCAACGATGGCTGTGAGAAGAAAAGAGATATCCGCCCGCAAGGAGCAGGCAGACCACACGCGAAACGCAATCTTGCGTGCGGCGAGCCGCGAGTTTGGCCAGAAGGGTTTTGACGGGGCGAGCACGGTCGCGATCATGGAATCGGCCAAGGTGAACACGTCGCTTCTCTATTACTACTTCAAGAGCAAAAGCGGTTTGTACGAAGCGGTGATTCTGAATGCTGTTGAGGAGTATGTGCGGTATTCAACGGCGATTTTGAAGTCATCGGCGAGCCCGGCAGAGCGCCTGTTGCGCGCGGCAGTGATCCATTTCGATCGCTACATTCATGACCAGGAGGCGCAGAGGCTGTTGCAGCAGGAGCTGCTTCGCTTTTGGAGCGGAGGGAGCGAATTTGCGTCAGTGCTGGCAGCGAAACTCTTTTCGCCATGGCTGGCAAGAATGCAGGAAACGATCGAGCAAGGAATCGAAGCAGGGGAACTGAGAGAAATGCATTGGCGCCAGGCGATTGGGGCATTGCTGGGCTCGAATACGTTCTATTTTCTCAATGCGCCGTTGTTTGGCGAGGTGTTCGGCGTCGATCCGCTCGGCAGGGGCCAATTGGAGGCCCAGCGACGGGGAATGGTCCAGTTTTTTGGACAGACGCTTTTTCTCGATCCTGCGCGCGGCTCAAACGTTGCGGCGCGCGTCATAGCAAATATACCTATGCCCCGCTACAGGAAGGTGAAACGAGGGAGCCTGACAATGTAAGTCCACGAGCCAGTGTTTTCCGCTTCTTTGTTTCGTTGCCCCCGCTCCTCTCCCGCTCACAAAGCAACGTGTTTTAGCCTTCCAGCGCAGGCATGCGCTGGCGCAAGCCTGGCCCTGACCCGAATTGGCAGGGACTAAGTGAAAGGTACTGTTCGATGAAGTGTGTAATCCCCCCGAAGGAGACGCGATGACGTTTCCTCCGAATGAAAATGGCGGCCAACCGGTCCGCTCGACGGCGCGCCAGCCGATTCTTGCAGTTGATGAGAAAGTGATTGGGTATGAACTGCTGTTTCGCTCAGGCGTAGAGAACTATTTCAAGTGCGGCGATCCGAATGATGCGACGCGCTCGGTGATCGATGTTTCGAGCCTGCAGGGACTGGACATGCTTTGCGACGGGCACCTGGCGTTCATTAACTGCACGCGCGACATCCTCCTTAACGGCGATGTGACGATTCTTCCTCCGGACAAGGTGGTTGTTGAAATTCTGGAGACGGTGACGCCGGACGCGCTGGTTCTGCATGCATGCGGGCAGTTAAAGGCGGCGGGCTACAAGATTGCCCTCGACGACTTTGCGGTCGATGATCCACGGGAAAATCTGGCGGAACTGGCGGACTTTATCAAGGTGGATTTGAAGCAGACTTCTCTTCCAGAAGCCGCAGGCATTGTGAAGAAGTATCGCGGCTCAAACTGCCAGATGCTTGCGGAAAAGGTGGAGACACGCGAGGAGTTTACGGCAGCGAAGAAGGCGGGCTTCAAGTTCTTCCAGGGCTATTTTTTTCGGAAGCCGGAAGCGGTGAAGGCGCAGATGGCATCGTCTAGCCGCGCGACATCTCTGCGCCTGCTCGAGGAGATCGCGAAGCCGGAACTGGACATGGCCAAGGTTGAAGACGCCATGAAGACGCATGCGACGGTTTGCTTCAGGTTGTTGCGATACCTGAACTCGCCGGCGTTCGCTTTTGGCAATGAGATTCATTCGTTGCGCCATGCGCTGGCGATTCTGGGAGAACAGGAGCTTCGCCGCTGGTGCCGGATGGCGGTGATGCTTGAGCTGACGCAGAACAGGCCGTCAGATCTTGTGCTCTCCGCGCTGGTGCGGGCACGGTTCAGCGAATTGCTGGGTGTACGGGTGAAGCACGGCGAGGCAGATCTGTTTCTGCTGGGACTGCTGTCGCTGATGGATTCGGTCTTGGGCGTTCCCATGGATCGGGTAGTGGATTCGCTGCCGCTGCAGCAGGACATGCGAAGTGTTCTGCTGGATGAAGAAGGCCATCTAGCGCCGATTTACAAGCTGGTGCTGGCGGTAGAAGCCGGCGAATGGGAGAAGATGGCAGAGTTGTGCACGCTGCTGCAGGTGCCGGAGAGCTTTGTTGCGGAATCGCACTGGAAGGCGATGGACTGGGCGCACGAGGTTGTGACGGCGACGAGCGCGGCTTGAGTTGAAGACAGCCAGACTCCGCTCAAGGTGGGTCGGGTCATTGAGGGTTTGTGGACTCCCACCCATTCGCAAGAAAGAAAGCGAATGGATGGGGCACGGTGCTTCGGTGGTTTGTCCGGTCCGCGAACGGCCAGGAGCCTGCCGTTCGCGGTGTCGGAAGGCAAAGTAGAGTGTTTTACGTCTATTTGAAGACGCCTGCGCCCCTGAGGAGTTCGTCCCGATGGGCGTTGGAGTCGGTGATGGAGCCAAAAGCGGGCCCGAAGAAGGGATTCGATTTCAGGCTTTCGGCAAGTCCTGCGTTCACTGCGTCGAGGCCTTCAGGGTTAGAAGCGACGTAGACGATCCAGAATACGTCGGGCGAGGTGGTGTGGATGGCCTCGGTGTCCACTTCGTACTCACGGATAGCTCCGCTGGCGAGCATCTTCTCGAGCAGAGGAACGACGATGCTCTTGCTCATGGTGTCGATAGCATCGTCGGGCGCCTCGGGCTTCAGCTTGTACATTCCGACGTGGGTATAGCCGGTTTTATAGGCGCCCGGATGCCAGTTGTAGTAGTGGCTCATCATGATGCCGTCCGTGTGCTTGGTGGCACTGGCCAGCGCGGGAGAGGTTACCGTGCCGGAGGCGTAGAACGCGTCGAGCACTTTGATGAGACCGGCCATGGACATGGACGACCACCAACTGTCGTGGGTTTCGCCGTCGGCCTGGTGGACGAGGACTTCATCGCTGCCAAAGCCCACAAGGGTTCCGTCGGCGAGCGCCTTGTCGAGAATGGCTTTGTCGTCGTTGCCGGCTTTTGCCATCTCGCCCCACTGCGCCCTGGGGATCTGCCAGTTGGCGATGTAGGAATACATGGCTGGTTTCTCTTTGACCTCAGACTCTTGTGCGCCGGAAGGAAAGGCGCACAGAGCCATACTCGCGAGTAAGGAGATACCCGCGAAGACACTACCCAATCTCTTGCTCATGGTCGTTCTCTTTTCAGTACGGATTTGGCCGGCAGGCTCTGGGGAAAAGCTGGCCGAGGGAAGTGTACAGGAGCGCTCAATGAGGAAAAGGAAGATTGTGCGATGCGGTGAATTCAGGGGTCAGTCGCCGGCGGTTGCAGCTTCAGTGAGGCGGCGGGATTTGACGTCGCGCATGGGAGGCTGGCCGAAGTGGCGACTGTACTCGCGGCTGAACTGGCTTGCACTTTCGTAGCCGACCTCGAAAGCGGCGCTGGCGGCATCAAGTCCTTCAGCAGTCATGCGGAGGCGCGCGACGTGCAGGCGCAGCCGCTTTTGATACTGCAGGGGGCTCATGGCAGTGAGCGAGCGGAAGTGATGGTGAAAGGTGGAGACGCCCATCTGCGCCAGGGAGGCCAGCTGTTCCACGCGCAGCGGTTTGGCGTAATTCGTCTTGAGCCATGCCACGGCTTTCGCGGTGCGGTTGCTCTGCTCGCCAAGTGTGGCGATGGCGCGCAGGTGCTTGCCAAGGGGCGAGCGGAGGACGCGGTAGATGATTTCGCGCTGCAGCAGGCTGCCGAGGAAGGGAATGTCGGCAGGTTTGTCGAGCAGATCGAGGAGACGGCAGCATGCGCTGAGCAACTCGATCGGGGTTTTGCCGACAGCCATGCCGCGCGCACTTGAGGCGGTGACCGGCACCATGAACTCATCCTGGCTGAGGATTTCGCGGACCGCGGGCATTTCAAGCTTGAGGCTCAAGGCGAGAAAAGGCTCTTGGGTGGATGCCTTCGTGATCTGGCTGATGACGGGAAGATCGATCGCCGTGAGTAAAAAAGTGGAGGCGTTGCACACGTGAGTTACCCCACCGGCGTTGATGCGCTTCTCTCCCTGCGCAAATACGATGAGCTCGGGCTCGTAGGCGGCGGAATAGCACTCGGACGGAGCGCTTCTGCGGGAAAGCCCGAGGCCCGGCAGAGCCGTTGTTTGCGGGCCCTCGCCTGAGACGCGGGCGGCAATTTTGCGGCCTAGCTCAGCGCGCATTTCTTCAACCGATCCGGCGGCTGCGGCTTCTTTTTGTCTTGCGGCCTTCATCGCTTTTCCCCCTCTATCAAGGTAACTCTGCCGAGGCGGCGGCGTGCACGAAAATGTGGGACTCGACAGGATCAGGCAAGGAAATCGGAAGGATCGGGATACCGGTGCGAGACGGTCCTTGCGTAGGCTTTGGAACTGTGAGGAACGAGAGATGAACAAGCGCAAACTTGGAAAGAGCAATCTGGAAGTATCGGCGTTGGGCCTGGGTTGCATGGGAATGACGTTTTCCTATAAGCCGTTCCCGCAGAAGAACGCGTCGCTGGCCCTGCTGCGCGCGGCGGTGGAGCAAGGAGTGACGTTTTTCGATACGGCTGAGGTGTATGGTCCGTTCAACAACGAAGAGCTTGTGGGCGAAGGCCTGGCTCCGTTTCGTGGACAGGTTGTGATCGCGACGAAGTTCGGCTTCGATATCAACGCGGATGGGACGCATGGACCGAAGGGCCTGGACAGCAGCCCGGCGCGCATCAAGATGGTGGCCGACGCTTCATTGAAGCGGTTGAACGTGGATGCGATCGATCTGTTCTATCAGCACCGTGTAGACCCGAAGGTTCCGATCGAAGACGTTGCCGGTGCGGTGAAGGAGCTGATTGCAGCAGGCAAGGTGAAGCATTTCGGCTTGTCGGAGGCGGGTTCGGAGACGATTCGGCGGGCGCATGCGGTGCAGCCTGTGACGGCGCTGCAGAGCGAGTATTCGCTGTGGTATCGAAAGCCGGAGGAGGAGATTCTGCCGGTGCTTGAGGAACTGGGCATCGGGTTTGTTCCGTTCAGTCCGCTGGGCAAGGGCTTCTTGACGGGCAAGATCGACGAGAGCCGGACCTTCGATAAGACGGACATCCGTAGTTCGATTCCACGATTTGCACCCGTGGCGCGCAAAGCGAACCAGGCAATGGTGGATCTGCTGGCGACGATCGGCAAAGCGAAGGACGCGACGCCCGCACAGATTGCGCTTGCGTGGCTGCTGGCACAGAAGCCCTGGATCGTGCCGATTCCGGGGACGACGAAACTGCATCGGCTGGAGGAGAATAACGGTGCTGCTGCTGTTGAGCTTTCTTCCGACGATCTGGCGCAGATTGAGAGCGCCGCGGCAGCAATCAAAGTGGAGGGAGAGCGGTATCCGGCGCACCTCGAAAAGATGACAGGCCTGTAAGGATCTGAGAGCGAGGCGGCGATTAGAATTACGGTCTGCTGCTTCGCTTATTCCCCATTGTTTTTCAGAGAACGAGAGGAGAGGTCATGTACAAAGCCAAAGCCTATTCTGTCGCGAGCGCGACTTCAGCCTTTACGGCCGATACGATTACGCGGCGCGATCCAACCGAGCACGACGTGCAGATTGAAATCTTGTTTTGCGGTATCTGCCACTCCGATTTGCACCAGGCGCGCAATGAGTGGAGCGGGGTCATGCCAACGGTGTATCCCTGTGTGCCGGGGCATGAGATTGTGGGCCGCGTAACGAAGGTAGGGTCGGCGGTAACCAAGTTCAAATCGGGCGATCTGGCCGCGGTGGGGTGCCTGGTGGACTCGGACAGGACATGCCCGGAATGCCAGGCGGGACTCGAACAGTTCTGCCCCAACATCACACTGACGTATAACTTTCCCGATAAGCATTTGGGGGGCGTGACGTATGGAGGCTACTCGGAGAGCGTGGTTGTTGATGAGCGGTTTGTGTTGCGGGTACCGGCGAATCTGAATCTTGCCGGAACGGCGCCGCTGTTGTGCGCGGGGATCACGACGTACTCGCCGATGCGCCACTGGGGCGTAACGAAGGGCAAGAAGGTCGGCGTGGTAGGCCTGGGCGGATTGGGGCATATGGGTGTGAAGTTTGCCCATGCGCTGGGGGCACACACAGTGGTGTTTACGACATCGCCGGGTAAAAAGGAAGATGCGCTACGCCTGGGAGCGGATGAAGTTGTTGTCTCGCGGAATGCGGACGAGATGGCGAAGCATGCGGGCAGCTTCGATTTCATTCTCGATGCCGTGTCTGCCGATCACGACATCAATGCGTACATCCAATTGCTGCGCCGCGACGGCAACATTACGCTTGTGGGCGCTCCGGAAAAGCCGTTGGCCGTCGGGGCCTTCGGATTGCTGTTCGGTCGGCGCAGTTTGTCAGGATCACCGATCGGCGGTTTACCCGAAACGCAGGAGATGCTGGATTTTTGCGGAAAGAACAACATCACTTCAGATGTTGAGGTGATTCCAATTCAAAAAGTGAATGAAGCGTATGAGCGGCTGCTGAAGTCGGATGTGAAGTACCGCTTCTCGATTGATATGGCTTCGCTGAAGTCGGCCTAAGCAACGCGTACAAGGAGAGAAGACGATGGAGATCAAGCGTGCCGGTTCCCAGCCTTCGGGCAAGGGACCGGCAGACTGGTTTACGGGCACGGTGCGCGTGGATCCGCTGTTTGTGGCGCCCGAGCCGGCGCGCGTGGTGGGGGCAAGCGTGACGTTTGAGCCTGGTGCTCGGACGGCGTGGCATACGCATCCGCTGGGGCAGACGCTGGTGGTGACTGCCGGATATGGAAGAGCGCAGCGATGGGGTGGGCCTGTCGAGGAGATTCGGCCTGGCGATGTGGTGTGGTTTGCGCCGGGCGAGAAGCATTGGCATGGAGCCGCGCCGACTACTGCGATGACGCATACGGCGATCCAGGAGAAGCTCGACGGCAAGACCGTGGAGTGGATGGAGCAGGTAAGCGACGAGCAATACGGAAGTGACAGGGACTAGGATCCCTCGGCTGCGCTCGGGATGACAATCTCTCTCTTGTTGCAATACGCCGCGCTACAATGACTTCGCCGCTTCCCCTGGGGGCCATTCACGAATACACATGTTGGCTCGACGGCTGGGTTGCGTTGAAGCTGCGCTCTAGAAGGCGCCGGCTGGGCTGGGAGTTCGCGTGATTGTTCAAGATATTACCGATCGATTGGCAGAGCACAAGACGCTGGGCTGTGCGCCGCGCGAAGAGCTTGCGTGGCTTGCTGAGCATGGGACTGTTCGTGGGCTGGGCGCGGGCGAGGTGCTGACGCACAAAGGCGTCCCGGTAGAAGGACTTTTCGTGCTGCTGTCAGGGCACGTGGCCCTCTACGTCGACCGTGGCGGCGGACTCTCAAAGATGATTGAGTGGCGGACGGGCGACGTGTCAGGCGTGTTGCCCTACTCGCGGCTGGTGAGCCCACCGGGGGATGCGATTGCGCTGGAACCAACGGAGATTCTGGCGATCGACCGCAAGGATCTTCCCGCGTTGACGCGCGAATGCTTTGAGATCACGTCGATTCTGGTTCGCGTGATGCTCGATCGCGCGCGGTTGTTTACGTCGAGTGAATTGCAGAACGAGAAGATGATTTCGCTGGGCAAGTTGTCAGCAGGGCTGGCGCACGAACTGAATAATCCGGCGTCGGCGATTGAACGTAGCGCGGCGCTGTTGGAAGACCGGCTGGAGGACAGCGAGAAGGCGACGCGGGCGCTGGGCGAGGCCAGGCTGAGCGACGCGCAACTGGCGGCCGTGGATGCGATTCGAGGGGCTTGTCTCGCGCAGCACGCGCATACGGTGCGGAGTCCTCTGGAGGAATCGGACCGCGAGGAGGCAATCTTCGACTGGCTCGCTGCGCATGGATTGGACACGAAAAATGCCGCGATGCTGGCGGATACGGAAGTGACGTTCGAGGCATTGGATCAGCTGGCCTCTGCCGTGTCGGGACCGGCGTTGAACGCGGTACTGCGATGGGCTGCGGCGGGTTGTGCGGCGCGGCGGCTGGCTGCCGGAATTCAGGACGCGGCGATGCGCATTTCAGGTCTGGTGATGGCGGTGAAGGGATTCACAAACATGGACCAGGCGATGGTGGCCGAGCCGGTGGATCTGGGGCCCAGCCTTGCGAACACGGTCACAGTGCTGCGGGCGAAGGCGCGTGAGAAATCGACGAAGGTATCGGTGGTGTTGGAGGACGACTTGCCCCGCGTCAACGGATTTGCGGGCGAGCTGAACCAGATTTGGGGAAACCTGATTGACAACGCGTTGGATGCAGTTGCGGCTGGTGGGCACGTGGAGGTGTCGGCGCGCCGCGAGACTGAGCGGATTGTGATCCGCGTAATAGACAATGGGCCGGGTATTGCGGCGCCGGACCTGGCGCGGATTTTCGATCCGTTCTTTACGACCAAGCCGCAGGGGCAGGGGACGGGATTGGGGCTCGATATTGTGCGGCGGCTAGTGCGGCATAACGAGGGGACGATCGAAGTGGAGTCGACACCGGGGCGAACGGAGTTTCGGGTAATGCTGTCGGTCGCGTAGACGGCGAATCTGCAGCTGACTAGAGCTGGCCTCGGGTCTCGGCGTCTAATGAATCTGCTAATGTGGTCCCCATAGAAGCCATGGCTCGTCTTGCCCGCATAAAACAGAAGCCGCCGCATGCGTTTGTCCTCGATGCGCTCGCTCCTTTGCATCCAGAGGTGCGCCGCATGTTTTCAGGGTTTGCCGTCTATGTCGGCGACCGCATTGTGTGCATGCTCCGCGATCACCCCAAATCTCCGCGCGACAACGGCGTTTGGCTGGTTCTTTCGGATGCCGTCGACCCTGCAGACCCGAAGCTCCGCCGCGAATTTCCATCGCTGCGTTCCATCGAGCTGCTGGCAGGCAAGATCGGCCACTGGCTTCTCATTCCAAGCGACGGTTCCGCATTCGAAACCGAGGCAACTCATGCGTGCGATCTGTTGCTGCGTCATGATCCGCGGCTTGGACGAGTGCCTAAGTCGAGGCGCTAGCACTGGAGTGGTTGGGATATATCCAGTTTTCCCATGTCTCAGAAGCGAGACATGGGGCACCTTCGTTCGTGCTGATGGGGGCTTCGCGAAGGGCAACCGCAGATCTCTCGGCTTCGCTCGGGATGACAGGCGGACTCGATCAGACGCTGTTGAAATATCGGATGTTTAGTTCCGCATTTCTCTGGCGGGTTTCTAGAACAGCTCCGGGATGGAGTGGAAGGCGATGCGGGTTGGGGCCGCTTTGAAGGCGGTGAGCATGGCCGCGGGGGCGAGGGCGCCGGTGCCGTATTTGTGATTGAGCTCGTCCATGGCGGCGAGGAGGCGGGCGCGGCTCTTTGTGTTTTCGAGGGCGTCGAAGAGGTTGAGGGAGTGAAGCCGGTCGGGGACGAGGCCGGTGAGCTGCACGCCGACAAAATAGGGCTGGTCATATTCCGCGCCCGCGGGCCGCTTGGCCCAGAGGCGGCTCAAGGCGGCGATGAGGGTCTGGTTGTCCTGACATTCTGAGAGATGAATTTCGCTGTGCCAGCCGCGGGTGGGAACCCCGAAGCGGCTGACGGGTGCCTTCTCGCTTCGGGGAACTGAGAACCCAATGGCCAGGCCGATGCTGCTGGCCCAGAGCTGTCCGGCGCGGAGGCGCATGGCGGCCTTGTGCAGAAGCTTGTGGGCGACGGCCCAGGCTTTGTCGGCGGTGCGCATCTCGGGCGCGAGCACGTGGGAGTGGCTGATGGATTTGAGATGCTCCGTTTCGGACATGTCGAAGTCCTGGCCGCGGAGCCAGTGCCAGAGCCGTTCACCCCAGACGGAGCCCCACAGCTCTCCGGCTTGCTCGCAACTGAGGGCCAGCAGCTGGGGCATGGTGTGAATGCCTTTGGCGTTGAGGCGCTTCTCGGTCTTTGCGCCGATGCCGGGCAGATCGCGGAGGGTGAGCTGAGCGAGGGCGTCGGGAAGAATGTCGAGGGGGAGGGCAACGAGTCCGTCGGGCTTCTCCATGTCGGAAGCGATTTTGGCGAGGTAGCGGTTGGTGGCGAGGCCGACCGAGCTGCGGAGCATAGGTCCGACGCGTTCGCGGATGGTTGCTTTGACGCGGAGGCCGAGATCGAGAGCTGCGCGCAAGGGCCGTTCGCGGCCCATGAGACGGCAGGCCATTTCGTCAATGGACATGATGGAGGTAACGGGGAGGCAGGACTCGACGGCTTCGACCACGCGGTGATGGTAGTCGACATAGATTTCATGGCGTGCCTCGACGAGAACAAGGCCGGGGCACATGCGTTTGGCGTCGCCGACAACGGTGCCGGTTTTGACGCCGAAGGCTTTGGCCTCGTAGCTGGCAGCGATGCAGACGGTGGTGTCGGCCATCATGGGGACGACGGCGACGGGTCGGCCGCGGAGATCGGGGCGCACCTCTTGTTCAACGGAAGCAAAGTAGGAGTTAAGGTCAACGAAGAGCCAGTTGAGGCAGGGGCCTGCGTCGGTCGTCGAGTCGGAGGGAGGAGGAGTGGCGGCTGCGGGGAAAGCGAGCTCAGGTGGCCACTCCTCAGGCAAGCTTTCCGGGGAGTCCGGGGGCAAGGCTTCGAACGGGGCTGTCTCGGAGAGGTCGGGAGACGGGTTCGGGATGGGAACCGAAGCCATTTCTTTCATTTTCGCCTTTTGTTCGCTATTACGCAAGGGTTTTCCGCAACATCTAAGGGAGATGAGGAGTGCTAGACTGGACTCGCCTTTATCCAGCCGATTTGCGGGGACGTGGGTCACGTCGAGTTGAACCCACCCGATAGGGTCTGGCCACTTATCTTTTGATCGACCCGTTATGTGTAGCTTATGCGTACTTTGACTCATTGGCTTGCGGCAAATGCTAATCTCCTGGCCTTCCTGGTCACGGTAGGGGTGGCATTTCTGTTGGTTTGCTGCCTGGAGTGCACAAAGTGCCCGGCGCGGGAGAAGGACGAGCTTTTCAAGCGGCGGGAAGTGTAGGGAAACAGGGATCAGGTTTCAGGGATCAGAAAAAGCAAGGACTTACACGAGGGGCGAAAGCCCCTTTTTCTATTGGTGCGAGGCCCAAAGGGCCAAGGAAGATTCGGGTCGTCGACGGTACTCTTGCCTGGCTCGCTTCTCTCAGAGCGCGCGGGTTCCCTGGTGGAACCGAATAGTCCATGTCTCAGGTTGAGTTCCGGTTGCGGCTTGCCTGATCCAGAGGGAACTGCGGAGTGTGGTTTGGCTGCTTCCGGATGGGGCGTCGATCCGGATGGTGCGGTAGGTGACCAGCACGACATCAGCCGCGATGGGATGGCAGGCAAAGTCTTCGAGGGAGGGCGGCGTGTAGTCCTCGGTTGCGAGCAATTCGAGGATGGCGTCGCGTGTCCAGAGTTTGCCGGAGGCACCGATTTCGATGAAGTCGGCAGCAAGCAGCGCGGCGACTTGGCTGCGATCGCGGCGAAAGGCGGGATCGAGCAGCTGCGTTTCAGCACGAAGGATTTCGGCGGCGACCGATTTCGGGACGGGGCTCATGGATTTTTCTCCATGTCATTTCGGGTGCGGGCTTTGAGAGTGGCTGGGATTCGTTCCTCGCCGGTCCTCAACAGCGAGGGACCGGGGGCTGAGCATACTAAGCAAAAGCTGATCCTTCGCCTCGCTTACCCCACTCGTACTGACGTGCGATCGGGGCCCCAACCGCGCGGGTTCTCAGGATGACATGGCCGCAGCATATGGGCCTTACTCCGCCGGCGGCATCAGGTAGTGCTCGAAGTGAGCGAGGATGCGGGTGTAGAGATGCGTGCGCGCCTCGGAGCCGGCGATGGAGTGGGTTTTGCGTGGATAGAGCTGCAGGTCGTACGGCAGCTCCGATTCAATGAGTTTCTGAATGTACTGAATGGTGTTTTCAAAGTGCACGTTGTCGTCGCCGGTGCCGTGGACGAGCAGCAGATGGCCTTTGAGATTGCGCGCGGAGTTGACGACGGAGAAATCCTTGTAGCCGGAGGCGAATTCGGCAGGCGTGCCCATGTAGCGCTCTGTGTAGACGGAGTCGTAGTTGCGCCAGTCGGTGACGGGGGCGACGGAGACGCCGGCACGGAAGCGATCAGAGTGGGAGAGTGCATAGAGGGTGAAGGTGCCACCCCAGCTCCAGCCCCACCAGCCGAGGCGCTTTGCATCGAGTTGAGGATAGCGAGCGAGCACGTCGTCGACGACGGTGAGCTGATCTTCAAGCTGGACGGGGCCGAAGTTGCGATAGGCGGCCTGGGCGAAATCGCGGCCGCGCATGCCAGTGCCGCGGTTGTCGGCGTGGAGGACAGCGAAGCCTTTCTCGGCGAGGAGCTCATCGAAGAGCAGCGCATCCGACCATTTATCGGCGACGCCTTGCGGGCCCGGGCCGCCGTAAGGATTGACGATGAGTGGAACGCTGGCGGCATTTGCGGCGTTGGCGGGGAGCAGCACGGTTGCATAGAGAGTCGTGCCGTCGTGCGCTTTGACTTGAAGAGACTCCGGCGCGCGCAGGGCGTAGGGATCGAGAGCGTGTGTGGCCCAGTAGATCTGGCAGGGACCCGCACCGCGGCATAGCTGAAACATTGGGGGGTTCATGCGCGACGAATATTTGTCGCTGAAGGCGTCGCCGTCGGGGGCGAAGTTGGCCTGGTGATTGCCGGGGCCGCTGCTGAGCTGTTTGCGTTCTCCGCTGAAGCTGACCTGCCAGACCTGCTGTTGTTGCAGGTCGCCTTCGTTCGAGGTGTAGTCGACGATTTTGCGCTTGGTATCGACATTGGCAACTTCGCTGACCTCAAAGTTGCCGGAGGTCAACTGCTTTTCGAGCTTGGCGACTGAGCCTGTGGGATTGCGTGTGTCGTAGCTGTAGAGATAGATGTGATTGTGGCCGTCGCTCCAGTTGGTGAGAACGATGGAGCCGTTTTCGAGATCGACATTGTAGTTTTCGTCGAGGAATTTTTCGTCGGAGATGTTCAGGACCTCGCGTACGGAGCCGTCGGGAACATCGGCGAAGTAAAGAATGCGGTGCTTCTGATCGCGCGAGATGACTTCAGCCCAGACGGTTTTGCGATCCACCCACCCCAAGCGGGGGATGTAGTCCTGGCCGGGGTTGATGGGGAGTTTGATCCAGCTGACGCGGCCGCCCTGTGCGCCGACAACGCCGATGCGTACGGTTGGATTGGAGTCGCCAGGTTGCGGATAGCGCTGGGGCACGAAGGTGGCGTGGTTTGGAATCCAATCGGTGAGGGGATAAGCGGGGACGTCCGCCTCATTCATTTGAAGGAAGACGAGGTTTTTGGAATCGGGCGACCAGAAGTAGTTGCTGCGGACGTCGAGTTCTTCTTCGTAGACCCAATCGACTTCGCCATTGCGCGTTGCCTCATTGGGAGCGGGCGCAACAACGACCGCGGACGAGGTGGAATCCTTGAGTCGCACCACGGCGAGACTGTGGCTGCGGACGAAGGAAACATATTCGCCATTGGGAGAGAACTTGGGATCGTCGCCGGAGGCTTGTTGCGTGTACGCGATTTCGATGCCTGTACCGTTGTGCAGGTCGTACATCCAGAGGCGTCCGTTGGTATCGAAGAGCAGGTGATTCGAATCGGGCGCCCATTGATAGGCGGCCATGCCGTAGCGGGCGCGATGATCGCGATCCTGTTCAGAGGCGGGAGCACCTTCGAGCGAAGTCATCTTGGTGCGGCTGACAAGGACATGCGGTTTGCCGGAGCCCGGATCGAGATCGATGAGTTCTCCGCTATCGAGATAGGAAAGGTGCTTGCCGTCAGGGGACCACTCGACGTCTTCCGGCGCGTGTCCGATCAGGGGGCCGTGCGCAAAGATCTTCTCGACTGTAAGGGGGATCGCCGGAGCCTGAGCACCGAGCGGTGCGGCGAGGATCGCGAGCGCGAAAAAAGGAATCAGCGAAGCAGGCGAAAACAGCGCTTGGATGCGCGTCAAAGGGGGTCCTCCGAGGCCGGAGCCAGTAGGTTTTACGCCAGGCGGGGGGAGCGAGATGGCGGGCTTCAAGTCTGCAGTTTAAATCACGTTTGCGTGTTAGGGCAGGGGCAGTTGTTGCTTTGAGTCCAGACGCATGGGCGCGGATTTGCATAGGGAGGGTCGCCGGTATATGGTCGCGAACATGCATTGGGCGACACCGGAAGAGAGGCGCGCGCTGGGACAGGCTCGGCGGAAGCAGGTAGCGCGGCAGGCGCACGAGGAGTGCGAGGGCAAGGCGCGGCCGGTTCCGGCAAGGATGCTGCTCCAGCGAGCGGAGCGGGGACGGTTGCCGGCGCTGTTAAAGCTCAAACACCAATTGATGGCCGCGTCGGCATTTGCATATTTTCGCGGGGCCGCACCGGTGATGGCCGCGGATCTGGCGCGCTGGCCAAATACAGGAATTGGATCGCAGCTTTGCGGCGATGCGCATGTGCGCAACCTGGGCGCATTCGCCGCGCCGGACGGGCGGCTGGTGTTCGACATCAATGATTTTGACGAGTCGATTCGTGGGCCATTTGAATGGGATCTGAAGCGCATGGTGACGTCGCTGGTGCTCGCGGGGCGTGAAGCGGGTCACAAGGAAGCGTCGGCGCGTTCGGCGCGGCTGAGGCATTCGTTGAGCACTATTGCGCGACAATGCGCGCGTTTGCGGAGATGCCGCTGCTGGAGGTGGGAAGATTCCAGGTGCACCGCATGGCATCCGTGCAGCCAGTGCACGATGCGTTGTTGAAAGCGGAGCGCGCGACACCTCTGCATGCGCTGGAGCAATTGACGGAGCCAGCGAACAGAAAAGCGGGTGCGCCACGACGGTTTAAGGAAATAAAGCCGATGCTGACGCGCGTGACCGGGGCACAGGCCAAGAAGGTGCTGGCGGCGTTGGGGCCTTATCGCGCGACACTTGAGCCGCAGCGGCAACACTTGTTGTCGTTGTATCGTCCCGTGGATGTCGCATTCAAGGTGGTCGGAACGGGATCGGTGGGTCTGCGGGATTACTGCATTTACCTCGAGGGGAACGGTGCGGGCGATCCACTTTTTCTGCAGATGAAGGAGGAGGCGCCGTCGGTGTACGCGGCGTATCTGCCGGAGGCGCATCCGGCACACCACAACGGACAGCGTGTGGTGGAAGGCCAGCGCGCGATGCAGGTGCAGTCCGATCCTTTTCTGGGTTGGACGCAGATGGAAGGGCGCGACTACCTGGTGCGGCAGCTCAACGATCATAAAGGGTCGATTGAGTTGACGGATCTCGCAGGGAGCGGTCTGGCGGCGTTCGCTGAGATTTGCGGAGAACTGCTTGCGCGCGGTCATGCGCGGTCGGGCGATCCGCAGATGATTGCGGGCTATGTGGGATCGGGGGATGGGTTTGCCGTGGCGCTGGGAAAGTTTGGCTCATCGTACGCAGACCATACGGAGAAGGATTGGGGAGAATTGAAGAAGCATGGAATAGGGAATAGGAAACTGGGAATGCGCTAGGAGGCACGAAAGATGAATCGTCGGGAATTTGCACAGGTATTGGCTGCGGGCGCGATGGGGGCGGCGGCGCCGTCTGTCGCGATAGCTGAGGGTGGGTTGCCGGCTCCGATCGCGGCGTGGCCGTTTTCGTTGTCGGTGATGTTGTGGACGATCTTGCCGGGGATGCGATTCGAAGATCGGCTGGAGAAGATTGCTGCCGCGGGCTACACCAATGTGGAACTCGTAGGCGAATACGCGAAGTGGAGCGAGGCGGATTTTGCGCGGGCGAATGCGACGCGCAGGCGGCTGGGCATTCACTTCGATGCGACGGCAGGAATGTCGCATGGTGTGGCCAATCCGTCGGAGCGAGAGGCGTTTCTGAATGATCTGCGCGAGGCGTTGACGCCGATGGAGACGCTGGAGTGTCCGGCGATGATTGCTTTGTCAGGGAATGTGGTGCCGGGGCTCAGCCGCGCGGAGCAGCATCAAAGCTGCATCGAAACCCTGAAGCGGGCAGCAGAACTGGTGCAGGGCAAGCAGATTGACGGGCAGCCCGTGCGGCTCTTGTTGGAGTGCATCGATCAAGAAGAAAATCCGAAGTATTTTCTGCAGTCGGCGGCGGAGGCGATCGAGATTGTACGGGCAGTGAATCATCCGCAGGTGCAGTTCCTCTATGACTTGTTTCACGAGCAGATTGCCGAGGGAAACCTGATAGAGAAGCTCGAGAAGAATATCGATGTGATTGGGCTGATTCACGTGGCCGATGTACCGGGGCGGCATGAACCAGGTACGGGCGAGATCAACTACGCCAATATCTACAAAAAGCTCATCGAGCTAAAGTACCGGCGCGTCCTGGCAATGGAATTCAAGCCGCTGGGCGATGCGGTGGAGAGTTTGCGGGCGGCGCGTGAGATGGTGGGCAGGGCTGTGTATGGGTGAGATGAGCCTGGGAGTATCGGCCGCCTTCGCGAGAGACGGTATGGGCTCTTGCTTTCCCCCCTTCGCAAGGTGCGCGAAGGATGAAGCACCTCTATTCGTGTTGATTGAAGGTGACCTAGAGCGATCAGGCGTGGAAGGGTGACGGGCCGATGAGCTCCATTCCGTACCTGCGATAGAACTCGGCGTCTTGATGCGGAGGATTGGGAATCGCGGTGTCGCGAAAGTACTGCTCCATCTTGCCGGCGGGAGTGAAGGCGATCAGCATGCGTCCCGGCGTTTCGCTCGTACATGAGAAAGTGTGCGGAATGTTTCGCGGAGCAAGCACGGATTCTCCGCTGCGAATCTGCCTGCGGTCGTTTCCTATTTGAAAGATCACTTCACCCTCCATCACATAGAACCACTCTTCTTGAAAAGGGTGCATGTGAAGGCTGGGACCTCCCTTCCTCATATTGATGTGCTCGATGATGAACAGGCCCCCAGCGGTGTCGCGCGAGGCGAACTTGAACAGGATGGAGCTGAAGCCGTAAGAGTGGGGCTCGCCGAAGCGGTCCTGGTTTGCAGGCACGATGTGTACTTCAGGAGAAGCAGAAGGTGCCTGGCCGAGACCGAAGGCTCCTAGACCGGTCGAGGGAAAGATTGCTGCCGCGGTTTTGAGAAAGGATCGACGATGCATTCATGTGTCTCCGTTTGAGGAATGCGCGCGCCAGTTGATGGAGCGGCTGCAGTTGCATGATCGGGACAGGAGAAGGGACCGAATCACTGTAGCGCGCGACGGAGGATTTCGGGAAGGGGTTTTTCTGTTCGACCTCGCAATGCAGCAAGGCCGAACAGAGAATGCGGCGTTTCAGCCGACAGGGACCAGGCCGGGCGGGGGCGGGTCGTAGGCCGGTGCGTTGGTCAGGCGCGTGGGACTGGGCGGCGCGGTGAGGCTAAAGCGCTTCTGGTTGGCGACGAAGCGGACCAGAAGGTTTTTCTGGTCGAAGGTGATGGCGAAAATCTGCATGGGCGGCGAGCCGAAATTCACGAGCGGAAAGGCCGGGTGAATTTCGACCACGGGGTGGGTAAAGGTGTAGCGGCCCAGCTTGACGTCGGAGGCGAGCTTTGCGGCTTTCATCTGAAAGCGCGTGGAGACGGAGCGCCCTGCGGCGAAGAGGACTGGATCGATGTCGTATTTAAGGCGGGCAGCAAGTTTTTCTGGGAGCACCAGGCCGCCTCCGCCGGAGTCGAGCTGCGCTTCGACAGGATCGAGGCCATCAACTTTGAGCCGGGCAATGGGCACGCCGTCGGGCATACGGATGGGCAGCACGGATTTGCCGCCGTCGGGTGCAAGCGCTCCGGTGCTGAGGGTGACGAGGCGGTTCGGAAAGTCAAGGGTGAGCAGGTAATTGCGGAAGAGCGTGAAGCCGAGGAGGCCCTCGCATGTTCCTGCTTCGGCGAAGAACGGGTGACTGATAGCGCGAATGCCTGTGAACTGCAGACCCGCGACTTCGAGCGTATCAAGAAAAACGATGGGAGCGCGTTTGCCGCCCTGGCCACTGGGATCGCTGAGCATGGCGTGTCCGACGGTGGGCAGGCCGAGTTCCCTGGCCAGCTCGGGAGTCACGAGCGCATCGCCGCCGGTGCCGGTATCAATCACGAAGCGAAAGGGCCCTTTGCCGTTGATGGTGACCATCACGTAGGGCTTGCCGTAGCGCTCGACCATGGGAGCCTGATAGATAGGGGTGCGCGGGTAGACGATGTACGACTCGCGGGGCTCGGCCTGGAAGGGCTCAGTCTGCGCTGGCAACCATTGGGTTAGCAGGGATGTCGAGGCTAGCGCGGCCAGGAGAAAGATTCGGCTGGGTGGTGCCGAGTTCGGGAAGAATCTCATAGGCCCTCCTTTGTGCAGCAGCCGTCTAGGGCCAGTCGGGAGAGAACGCCTTAAGGATTCGAATTGTGACCCTCTTTGATACGAAAAGCCAGCGATCTTTGTTCATTGATCTGGAAGGGATGGCGCAGGGGTGGGGCGGTTCGCCTCTACAATGAACCGGTACGGGGAACCGGAATGCCGACGAAGGTACGTTCGCACGCGAAGATCAACCTGGGACTGGGGATAGGGGCGCCGCGTTCCGATGGGTTCCATGCGCTGACGACGGTTTATCAGACATTGGAGCTGCACGATGTGGTGACGGTGACAGCGACGCCGGCCGCCGAAACGAAGATTCGGCTGACGTCGAATGATGCCCGGGTGCCCTTGGATAGCCGGAATACCGCGTGGAAGATGGTTGAGCTTGCGCTGAAGGTCTTGCAGCGCAAAACTGAAGTGCAAATCCACATTCAAAAGAACTTGCCGATCCAAGGCGGTCTAGGGGCGGGCTCGGCGAATGCCGTCGCGGCGCTCATCGGGTTGGGAGAAGAAATTGGCATAGGGACGCGAAGCTTTTTGACTCAGCGCCTTGCACTGGCCACCCAAGTCGGCTCGGATGTCCCCTTGTTCTTAATAGGAGGGACGGTGCTTGGGGTGAATCGGGGACAGGAGGTATATCCCCTGCCGGACATTGAGCCGGTTTGGTGCGTGGTGGCGATTCCTGAGGTGGGGGTGTCTACTCCGCAGGCATTTCGCGACTGGGATGACCTCTGTGTTCGCGAAGGTTTGACCGCCGAGGCCAGTACCGCTAAACTAAATGAGTTGAGCCGCGCCTATGCAAGCGCCTTTTCGGGAGGTATTCCGAGGGGCATACAGCAGGGAGCTGGCTCCTCCGGTGTCCTTTCCAGTGGAGAGGACCTGGCCGGACCGACAGAGTCCGCGCTTGTCCGCACCGGGATCAGTAGCTGGATCCAGAACGACTTCGAACGAGTTGTTTTTCCCCAGCATCCTTCCCTTGCAGAAATCAAGCGCATTCTTGCGGCTTCGGATCACCCGGAGGCGGCGATTTATGCCTCGTTGTCGGGGTCCGGTTCGGCGCTTTTCGGTTTGTACAAGAACCGTGGAGATGCGGAAGCGGCCCAGAAGCGGCTGGAACAGGCGGGTGTGCGCAGTGAGTTGACTCGCACGATTCCGCGCAGTGCGTACTGGGGAGAGATGCTTCTGTAGGGATGATTCGAGTTTCCCGGTCTCCAAATGCCAGGGACCAGGGGCACCCAATTGAGTGCTGATTAGCGCATTTCTTTGGGAGGGTGATTGACAGTTCGGCTGAGGGGTTGAGAGACTCGCCAGCGGCTGTCGGGTGAGCATCCGGGCACGTTAGGATGCGGGTGTTGGGCGATCGTCTAATGGTAGGACAGTGCCCTTTGGAGGCACTTGTCTAGGTTCGAATCCTAGTCGCCCAGCCAAAGTTTTGAGCGCTGAATTTGCGGTTCTGGATCAGTTGAGCAGCCAAAGCCAACCAGCTTGGAGGTTCTTGGAAAATGGATGTGGGAACGGTGACGGAGACGGTGGAAGACAAGCAGCAGGCCGGGGGACCGGAAGGCTCAAAGGATAACGCGGGGAAGGACGCCGGCAAGGGCGGAGTTCCCGAGAGCGCAAAGGCCAAGGATGCCAAGCCGGCTCCGGATCGGAAGCGCACGCGGAATCTGAGCGAGGACAAGCGGTTCAAGTTGTTCTCGGGCACCGCGAATCGTCCGCTGGCGGAAGCGATTGGGCGACACATCGGCGTACCGGTGGGTGAGGCCAAGCTGCAGCGCTTCGCGGATGGCGAAGTCTTCTTCCAACTGCTCGAGAACGTGCGCGGCGTGGATGTATTTGTCGTACAGCCGACGTGCTATCCCGTAGACCAGCACTTGGTAGAGCTGCTGGTGATGATCGATGCCTTGAAGCGCGCATCGGCGGCTCGGATTACGGTGGTGGTTCCGTATTACGGTTACGCGCGGCAGGATCGGAAAGACAAGCCGCGTGTGGCGATCAGCGCGAAGTTAGTCGCGGATCTGCTGACGACGGCAGGAGCGAACCGCGCGCTGTTTGTTGATTTGCACGCGGCACAGATTCAGGGTTTTTTCAGCATTCCCGTGGATCATCTGTATGCGAGCCCGGTGCTGGTGGGCTATTTCCGGGAATTGCATTTGCCGAACCTGATGGTGGTTTCGCCGGACCCGGGCGGTGTGGAACGGGCGCGGTTTTTTGCGCAGAAGATTGGTGCTCCGTTGTCGATTGTGGACAAACGGCGCACGGACATGAATGTTGCGGAAGTGATGAATGTGATCGGCGATGTGGCGGGCAAGACTTGTCTCATTCTCGATGACATCATCGATACGGCGGGAACGCTGGTGAAGACGGTAGACGCGTTGTACAACGCTGGAGCGATTTCAGTGTATGCCTGCGCGAGCCACGCGGTACTGTCGGGACCGGCCATTGAACGAATCGCCAACTCGCGGCTGGAGCAGGTCGTAGTGACGGACACGATTCCGTTGCGCGAGCCGGCGCAGAAGTTGACAAAGCTTAAGGTGCTCTCGATTGCGGGCCTGCTGGGCGCGGCGATCGAAAGCATTCACATGGAAACCAGCGTGAGTACGCTGTTTTCTTAAAGACAGTGGTCAGGGATCAGGTTTCAGGGATCAGTGACCGAGACATAACGAGCCTGTGGCAGGCATATTCATGGATTTGGGCTAGAGGTATTTTGACCCCTGATCTCCGATCCCTGACCCCTGGCCTTCACAAAGGGAGTGGGCGACTCAGCTCGCAGCAGCAAGAAGTTGCTAGAAGCTAGCGGCTTGAAGCTTGAAGCTGATCTCCTGTGCCCGATGACAGAAACGAGAGATGGAAATGCCTGAAGTCGTAATAGCGAAGCCCCGCGAGGGCAAGTTCAACAAGAATGCAGCGCGCCGCGTGCGTGTTGCCGGCAAGATTCCCGCGGTGTTCTATGGCGGCGGCCACGAAGCGGTGGCCATTGAAGTGGACCCGAAGCAAATCTCACGGATTTTGTATTCGGAGACGGGCCACAACACGATTTTCGATGTGGCTGTGGGTGCGGAGCCGGCGGCCAAGGCAATGATTGTCGACTGGCAGCGCGAGCCGATCAAGGACCAACTGATCCACATCGACCTGAAGCGGATTGCGCTCGACAAGGTTCTGACCGTGAGCGTGCGCGTGAAGTTGATTGGCACGCCGATCGGTGTGAAGGCCGAGGGCGGCATTCTGGACCAGGTGTTGCGCGAGGTAGAGATTGAGTGCCTGCCCGCAGACATTCCGAACCACATCGATGTGGATGTGAGCGAACTGGGGATGCACGGTGTGCTGCGTGTAAGCGAGCTGCCGCATTCCGACAAGATCAAGTATCTGAACGCAGAAGATGCAACGGTAGCGCACGTGGTCTCGATCCGCGAGGAAGCGGCACCGGCAGCGGATGCTGTGGCAGCCGTGGGAGAGGCGGGCACGACGGAGCCTGAGGTGGCGAAGAAGGGCAAGGGCGAACCGGAGGCAGCGGCCGGAGCGAAGAAGCCCGAGGCTGGGGCAAAGAAGTAGACCTTGGCCGATGGAAGTCAGATCGATGGCTCCGGCGAGCAGAAACCGCTCGTCGGGGCACCTGAAGTGGGCGGACGGCGGGGTCCCTTTGTTGTGGTGGGACTCGGCAATCCGGGCCTGGAGTATCTGTGGACACCGCATAACGCGGGGTTCATGGCGATTGACCGCATCGCCGCGCAAGAGGGCGTTGTGGTGGGGAACCGGCGCTGCCGGGCACAGACAGCGACCTGCCGTATTGCAGGGCGCGAAGTGATCCTGGCCAAACCGGAGACGTTTATGAACTTGAGCGGCGCTTCAGTGGCCGCCCTGGTTCGGGAGTTTGAGGCCGATCCGGCAAGAGACCTGCTTGTGATTTACGACGAGCTTGATCTGGTGCTCGGGACGCTGAAGATCAGGGAGCGCGGTTCGCCGGCGGGACACAACGGAGCCCGCAGCGTGACTTCGGCCCTGGGTAGTCAAGAATGGTTACGGTTGAGGATTGGTGTTGGACAAGAGCTTCCACCCGAAGCAAAAGAGGCGGGAGCCAGGCGGCCCGGCAGAGATTATCTGCTGTCGCCGTTTCGAAAGGCTGAATTGACGGTGCTGGATGAGGTGCTGGATCGAGTGGCCGCGGCAACGCGGCGGATCGTCCAGGAAGGGCCAGGGCCGGCGATGAACGAGTTCAACCGTAGAGATATTGGGCAGTGAGCAGTGGGCAGTACACAGAACGCGGGGCTTGGGACCAAGGCACAAGGGACTGAGAGTGGTGAACCGAGAACTGCGTTAGCTGGAGTGAAAATCCAGCGGAAAAGGAAACCGGATGTCGCGTTTGTATGAAGTGATGTTTATTGTTCGGCCCGATGCGGTCGAAGAGGATGTCGATAAGTTGATTGCCGGCTTCACGACCTCCGTGACCAATGGCGGCGGTGTGGTGAAGAACGTCGACAAGATGGGCCGGCGGAAGCTGGCCTACATGGTGCGCAAGTTCAACGACGGCAACTATGTTCTGCTGACCGTGGAAGCGAACGGCGCAGTGGTGTTGGAACTCGAGCGCCGCCTGCGCGTATCAGAGCCGGTGATCAAGTTCATTACCGTGCGCATTGACGAGGAAGAGAAGCGGCTGGCCAAGGTGAAGGCGCTGCGTGGAACACGCAGGAAGCTGAGCTCTGAACCGGCAGCGAGCGCACCGGCACCTGCGGCCGCTCCCGTTGCAGCACCTGCGGCTGTAGCCCCCGTGGTTGCGGCCCCGGCTGAAGCTGCGGAAGCCGTACAGGCGACCGTCTAGCGGTTCGACAAGGATTTGCCGGCTTCATCGACAGTTGCCGGAATAACGCTGCGCTAGTGTGCCCGGTGAGGGCACGAGAGCAAAGAAAGTAATCGAGGAACAGCATGGCTGAAGAAACAACGAATAGGGCGCCTGAGGGCGCAGGAGCACCGGCATCGTCGGGACCGAGCACGGGAGGACCAAGTTCGGGTGGACCGGGTTCTGGTGGATCGGGTTCCGGTGGATCGGGACCAAGGCCCGGTGGACGGCCCGGCGGCCCGGGCGGACGCGGCAAGTTCTTCCGCCGTAAGAAGGTGTGCAAGTTCTGCACCGAGAAGATCGATGCGATTCCCTACCGCGATGTGCGGCTGCTGCAAGGTTTTGTGGCTGAGCGCGGGAAGATTGTTCCGCGTCGTTTGACTGGGGTGTGTACCACGCACCAGCGGCGCCTGACGCGCGCGATCAAGCAGGCGCGGAATATCGCGTTGCTGCCGTTTGCCACGCATCACTAGGCTGCAGCTCCGAGCCGGCTGGAGAGTAATGGCGCTTAAGTTGTACGAAAGGCGCTGTTCAAGTTCCAACAAGGCAGGAGACAATGCTTCGGATGCCGATATAGAATCCTGCGCGGCGCAACCCCTCGGACGGGAACGGGTCTAAATGACCGGAAGAGTTGGCGGGTACGCTGCCGGTACGAACACTGGAGAATTTCACAATGGAAGTCATTTTGAAGGAAGACGTAGCCAATCTTGGCCACCGCGGCGATGTGGTGAAGGTGGCCGACGGCTACGGACGTAACTTCCTGCTCCCACGCAAGCTGGCGATGCAGGCTACAGAAGCAAACAAGAGCGTGATCGAACAGATGAAGGCTGCTGCGGCGCGCCGCTCGGCAACTGAAAAAGCGCAGGCCGAAGAGCAGGTGGTCAAGCTGCAACCGGTTGTGCTGAGCTTCACGCGCAAGTCGGGCGAGAACGGACAGCTTTTTGGATCCGTGACGTCTGCGGATATTGCAACCGAACTCGCGGGCAAGGGCTTTGAAGTGGATCGCCGGAAGATTCAGTTGACCGATCCATTGAAGAGCCTGGGCGATTTTACCGTTGCAATCAGGCTGCATCGCGAAGTTACCGCGCATATCAAGGTGCAGGTGCTTGCGGATGCCTTGGAACCAGTGGCTGAAGAAGCAGCAGCGAAATAAGTCGCTGCAGATTAGAACGCCTGCGGGTTCCGCTTCACGAATTTCCGCCTCCGAGTAATCGGGGGCGGTCGTGTCTCCGGCGGAGGAAAAGACTGAACGTGCGCGTGGTCAGAAGATGCTTTTCTCTTCAGCGCCACCGGTGAGCGCGATCAGTTTCTTAAGGGCCTTGGCCATCTTTCCTTGAAAATCGGGTACGTCTTCGGTTTTTGGTTCCGAAAAGAGGAAGCGTGCGCGATTGCCGATCAATGTTGTATCCACATGATCGAGCTTGTCGTAGCAGATGCGCGCGGTCTTTCCGGTGACGGAGACCATTGTGAGGCGCACAAGTTTTTCGCGCTGGCGATCGCTATCGCTGGGGTCGAAGACATCCCATACTGCGTTGTTCGGATTCAGGGCATTAACGAAGAGAGCGCAATGGCCGGCCGGTGTGGTGAGGGTGAAGACCTTCGTCTCCGTGTCATAGCGGACGTCGAGATTGTCGTTGATGCCGTCGCTGGGGCTCAGGGAGAGCAGAGCGCCGCGAATGTATTCGACGAGATCGGATTCGGTGGGCTCGGGTTTGGGGGGTGGCGCCGCTTTTCTGTGAGGAGCCGTTTGTGCCGTACAGAGCGGAAGCCATAGAAGAAGAGACAGAGCGCAGAGGCGAATCGATTGCGGCATGATGAGCAGCCTCATGATTTCGGTCGGAGTCAGGTTGCGGAGAGTATATCGCGCCCAGGCTCGCTTGCCGCCGACCAGGCTGCTGAGAGGAGGCATGTGGAGGCGCTCAGCTGAGAGGCGGCGGGGCATGCTGGAAAATTCAAACTATCCCAGAGGATGGAAGACGCAAGACATTGAGGAGCAAGAAGCTTGCGGCAGGTTGCAACGGTGCGCGAATTTCGATGGGGAGGCGGGCAACGTACCACGAAATGAAACCATCTGAACGGCTTGGAACGGAGGTTTCTGCATGATGAAACTAAAGTGGCTTGTTCTCTCCTTGTTCGCACTCTCGCTCGCTTGCTGGACGCCAATGAGAGCGAACGCAAAGGCGTCTCCGGCTGGCTCGCCAGCCGCTGCACAGGATCACGACGATCATCATCACGATTATGACCACGACCATGACCGTGATTGGGATGCGCCGCCGGCTGAGTTTCGCGAAGCGCAGCGGCAGGGATTTCGCGACGGGATCGAGGGGGCGCGTAGGGATTTTGACAATCACCGGCCACCCAATGTGGAGAACCGCGAAGAATTTCGCCACCCGCACGTCGCCCGCGACCTGCGCGAAGATTACCGCGATGGATTCCGTCGGGGCTATGAGCGCGCAATGTCGCACCTGAATAACGCCCACTATTAAGCTCTGCCACTCAAGGCGAGGATCTGCTGGCGGCCTTTGAAAAGTTGCAGCATCGCAAATAAGGAAACCCGGCCCGACTTGGCCGGGTTTCCTTTCGGTGCTTCCGCGACGCTGATGCCTTGAAGGGCCACGAGGCATCCAATAATGAATGAAGTCAGCTCGACCTAAGGCAAGATGGTCGATGTGAGCATCTGGCTGCAATTGCTCTGTCTCTCTTCAATCCATTAATCTCCTGCCGAGGTTGAACCGATGATGAATTCACTGCGTGCTGCGATCGCCACACTGGCGTTCGCACTTCCCTCTTTGACGCCTGCGGCAACGGCACAATCCACACCGACACTGGTGACGATCGATGTGCATGCCCCGGCGCATCCATTTCCCCATTTCTGGGATCCGATGTTTGGATCGGGCCGCGCGGTGCTGGCGCTGCGCGAGAACTATCTCGACGATCTGAAAGAGGTTCACGATCGAATCGGCATGCGGTATGTGCGTTTTCATGCGATTTTTCACGACGATGTAGGAGTGTACAACGAGGATAAGGACGGCAAGCCTGTCTTCAACTGGACGTATGTCGATCAGATCTACGATGGCTTGCTAGCGCGCGGGGTGCGGCCGTTTGTCGAGATCAGCTTCATGCCTTATAAGCTGGCGGCCAAGCCTGCAATTCATCCGTTCTGGTACAAGCAGAACGTAGCACCGCCGAAGGACTATGCGAAGTGGGATGAGCTGGTGCGGGCATTTGCGCAGCATCTTGTCGATCGGTACGGAATCGAAGAGGTGGCGCAGTGGTACTTCGAAGTCTGGAATGAGCCGAACATTGATTTCTGGGCGGGCGAGCCGAAGCAGGCGACTTATTTCGAACTCTACGATCACACGGCACGCGATATCAAAGCAGTCAGCCCCAAACTGCGTGTGGGCGGGCCGGCGACAGCTGCCGCGCATTGGATCCCGGAGTTTCTGGCGCACGTGCACGACGATAATGTTCCCGTGGACTTCGTATCGACGCATGGCTATGCGGACGACACGGTCAAGGATCTGTTCGGAACGAATGAGGATATTCCTATGCGGGACCGGGTCTGCCGCGCGGTGAAGAAGGTGCATGAGCGAGATTGGCGCATCCGCGGAGTCATCGCTTCCGTTGCTGTGGACGGAGTGGAATGTGCCGTCTTACGGCGAACTGGACGCGCGCGATAACTGGTATGTAGGCCCGGCACTGGCACGCGACATCAGCGAATGCGATGGGTTGGTCAAGATGATGTCGTGGTGGACCTTTGACGATGTGTTTGAAGAGGGCGGTGTAAAAGATCGTCCGTTCGACAACGGTTTCGGACTGATTGCGCCGGATCGAATCAAGAAACCGAGCTTTTACGACTTTGAGCTGTTGCATGGATTGGGCGACGAGCGCATTGAGAACCCTGCGGAAAATGTCCTGGTGACGCGCCGCAAGGACGGTACGCTGGTGATGGCGGCATGGAATCTCGTAGACATGGACAAGGTGCAGGAGGGCAAGCCGATTACGCTGCGGCTCAACTTCAAAGGCGTAGCTCCCAGCGCAGGGGTGACGATCGAACGCGTGGATGAGATGCACGGAAATCCAATGACGGCCTACAAGACCATGGGGAGTCCGCACTTCCCGACGCAGGCGCAGATCAGGGCGCTGAATGAGGCTTCGGCATTGCCCGCGGCGGAGCATCGCACGTTGTCAAAAGGGGCGCTGGAACTGACGCTGCCGGTGAATGGACTGGCTGTGCTGCAGATTGCGGCGCATTGATTCCGCGGGCTCGAGTCGCGATTAGAATGAACGTTCGCTCTAGCGAGGTAAAAAAGAGAAGGGCGCGCCGATTGGTGGCGCGCCCTTGTTGTCTCTGCCGGGCCTAGAAGCTGAAGCGGGACTGAAGCTGAATGGTGCGCGATCCGAGGGCTGAACGCGCCACTCCGAAGTCACCATTCACCGAAGAGACGGTTCCATCGGGATCCACGGAGCCAAGAATGTTGTCGATGCTGGTGGGGTTGAGGTTGGTTTTGTTGAACAAGTTGTAGAAGTCAGCGCGGAATTCGAGTCGCGCGTGTTCGCCCAGGATGCGTGTGTTTGGAAAACCGAATGCTTTGGTGAGCGAGCCATCGAAGTCACTGTAGCCGGGCCCATTGAGGCTGTTGCGGTGGATGCCGGGGGTGGGCGGCGTAGAGAATGCCGGGAACGCCGCGCCGTCGGTGAAGGCGGGCGCTGCAAAGTAGGCTGTGGCGTCCCCGTTGTAGTTGGGGTTTGCGCTCTGCATAAAGACGCTGTTTCCGGTTTGGTTTCCTGCGCCGCCGGTGAACGCAGCAGGACGAAGCTGCTGGTAGCCGCTGCCGTTGTAGTAGAGACCGCCCGAAGTATTCGCGTTGTAGAGCGGGTTGAAAGGGAATCCGTTATGCCAGTTATAGATTCCGCTGATGGACCATCCGCCAGCCACCTTCTCGGCCCAGCTGCCGCCGTGGAAGAACACCGGCTGCCAGAGACCGAAGATCTTGAAGGAATCAGGAACGTTGTAATCGGAGCGTCCGTAGGCTGCGTGCGAGTCAAAGGGATACGGGTCTTCTGTATAGGGGCTTGAGTTTTCGTCCATCGACTTGGACCATGTGTACTGCGCCTCGACATTGAACTGATGCGAGAAGGAGTGCCTGATGGTCGTGATCAGAGCGTTGTAGTTGGCCGTGCCGGTGTTGGCGTAGTAGTCGAGGAAATTGACGTTGGGATTGAGCGCGATTCCCCGTGCGGCGGCGATGGCATTGAAATTGGACTGGATGAGCAAATGCCGCGACTCGCTCCCCTGATAGCCAACAGTGGCGATCATGTCGAAGGGGAACTGGTATTGCATATCGAGGGAGTAGTGGTAGTTGGTGATTGTTCCAGGGTGAGAATCGAAGCCGGTGACGGCAGTGGTTCCCGTGGTGGGCAGGTTGTTGGTCCCGAAGGTAGTGATTGTTGCCGGGTTCGGCGCATAGCCAAAGATGGAGTTGATGTTGGTGGCTGTTGCGTAGAGGATGCCCGGTGCGTTGGACGTAGGCGTGGAGCAGCAGAATGAAGCCTGCACGGCGTTGGGTGGATTGCCTGCGCCGTTGGAGGTGATGGCAATTTCATTCTGGTTGTAATTGATGCCGAAGCCGCCGCGGATCACAAGGCGATCCATCGACTGGCGGGGGAGCCAGGCGAAGCCGAGCTGCGGTCCGAAGTTCCACTTCTGTGGCGTGTAGAGATTGCCGCCGACGCGCACGTTGAGCCCGGTCAAGGCAGCTGTGTCGGCACCGAGGTGCGCCACGTCGAGATTGCTCTGCTTGGAGTAAAGGGCTCCCAGGTAGGACCAGCGCAGGCCGGCGTTGATGGTGAGGTTGGGACGGAGTTTGAAGTCGTCCTGGACGAATACGCCGATCAGATTCTACCCGATCGTCCTGGCGGTTCGCGAAGGGAACGCCTGTGGCGGAGTTGAACTGGCCGGTCTCGTTGTAGGGCGCATCGTTGGCGAAATCCCACAAATTACGGAAAGAGAACTGCGGGCGCGCGGAGTACGTGGGGTTATTAAGGAAGTAGAGTCGCGTGAAGTCCGCTCCAACCTTGATGCTGTGACGCCCCGCGATCTTGGTGAGGACATCGTTGTAGTCGTAGGTCCATTGATTGAAATTGCTGGGTCCCGGAGCGCCGAGGAATTGGAAGTTCCCGTTGCCGCCGAGGCTGCCGGTGTTGTCGATGTTGTCCTGCGGAAGTCCGAAGGGTTCCTGGGGATTGGAGGTGACCTCATTCCAACGCCAACCTGCAGCGTTCGCCCGCGCTTGATTCAGCAGTGTCGGCGAGAAGGTGTGATTCCGAAGATGACCGAGAAAGCGTCGTTGATCTGCGAGTGGTGCCAAGGTTCGCCGAACGCACGGGCCCTTGATAATTTCGTGGTGTCGGACGGAACCCAATAAATGGCGAAAGCGAGATGATCGTTGTTACGCACCTGTGCGTCGAGTCGGCCGTTGTACTGCTGCTGCGATGTTGAAGTTGGATTTACTGTGTTGAACAAGGCGAGATCGGGCACGCCGTCGAGACCACCGCCCACGCCGGGATGATTGGTTGAGCCTCCATAGGTTGGGTCCTGCGTGCCGAGGGCCGACTTCAGGGGAGAGCCTACATCGAGGCCGCCCGTGGTTGTGGCGCAGTTGACGCCTTCAACCAGACCGACTTGTGCGCATGTGGTTTGAACCAAACCGGAAGAAGCTGCACCTTCCCCCTTGTAACTGAGATATTTTGAGGCAATGCTTCCCGATGCAGCAGCCGAGGAATCGAATTGCGAAGTCTCGTACGCAGCTTTGCGCCGTTGTACTGGCGGAGAGAGGGCTGGTCTCGTAATTGAAGAACCCGAAGATATGGTTGCGCCAGAAGGGCCCGCCGAGAATGCCCTTCCGTAGTTGTTGAAACGATTTTGGTCGCGGTTGAGGCCGACGCTGAGCAAGGATACCGGGAACTGCAGAGCCGAGACCGTTCGCAACGCTCGGTACTCATAAGGCCGGGACGCGAGGCCTTGAAAAAGGCGCTGCCGTGTACATCGTTTGCGCGACTTTCGATGTGACACTGAATGTGGCCGCCACTGAAGCCGCCTACCTTCGCGTCGTAGCTGTTGGAGACGATCTTCACGTTCTGCACTGAGTCTTCGCTGGGCGTGATGACAGATGCGCCACCCCACACGGCACTCACGGTGCTGATGCCATCGACGGAGATGCTGTTTGTTCCTGTCTGGCTGCCCGGCGTGCCAGGACCTGCACCTGGTTCTCGGTCTGGAAGATTCCGGAGGAGCGGCCGGCGGAGCCACCTGGTCCTGCGTTGCCCGGCAAATTGTTTGTGCCGCCGCCTGACCCCTGCGAGGCATCGCCAAACGTTCCGGGGGCAAGTTGAGCGAGCTGGAATACGTCGCGGTTGAATGAGGAAGATGCTGAATTTCTTCGCTGCTGATGGTCTGACTGACGGTGGCGGTACCGGTGTCGAGCAAGGGCGCCGCCGATCCATTGACGGTGACAGTCTCCTGCGTGCCGCCGATCTCCATCTGCACGTTGAGGACGTTGGCCTGTTCTGGAATGAGCACAACCTGGCCAACACTTTTCTTCTTGAAGCCCTCGCGTTCGACGGTGAGGCTAAAGTGATCGGGCGCGAGGGCGCTGAAGTTGAAGATGCCGCCGCTGTTCTTTGGTGACGGAGGTGCGGGTCTGGTTAGTGTCTTTGTTGCGTAGCGTAACGGTTGCGCCGGGGATCATGGCGCCCGTCTGGTCTGCGACTGTGCCGCGCAGCGACGCATTGAACTGTGCCTCAGCGGCACGCACACCCACGAAAAGGAGTGTGAACAGAAGGTAGTCGCCAGGTGCTGGCCGCGGCTCGGGAAAGGGATTTGCTTAAGCATGCGGGATCGCTGACCTCGTGGAATTGCATCATTTGCCTCCTCGCAAAAGCTGCGGGCGTAGACGTGCCGG
>CAWFZI010000019.1:0-69016 GCA_963820295.1 uncultured Acidobacteriaceae bacterium
TTCAGGCTTTCCTCGGGTGGGTTTGTTGCGCTTGGATGGGGCAGGCATTTTCTGTGCTTATTTAAGGATCGCGAGAAGCAATTCCTTCGCTCCGCTTACCCCACTGCGTGGGGCCCCAAGCTGCTTCGCTCAGGATGACAATCGTGAGGCGAGGGTCGTGGTTCCCCGGTCCAAGAATCGAGATCTCCGCGCCCATGTTCACACGGATCGAGACTTCCGCAAAGACTCCAATCAAGCCTGGCCTAAAGGCCCTATTCCGCTGCCGACTCTTTCCGAGGTCTGAAGGCCTCGGCTCCCTCCAGTGAGGGTCGTTGCTTTCCCATCCTCGCCCCCCCGTGAACATGGACCCATTGCCGGGGACCCCGGAAAGCTGCGCTTGGATGGGGCAGGCATCGTCGTGCGGATTAGGGCATCCGCAAGGTCAAAGCAGATCCTTCATTCCGCTTACCCCAATCGCGCTGACGTGCGACCGGGGCCCAAGGCGCGCTCCATTCAGCGATGACACCGCATGGAAATGCGGAGAGCTGAGGACGACAGTTAGCTTCGCTTGTCGGGTTCGTTGTTTCCCACCAACCGGAGGTTGGATGGCACTGACTTTCTGTGCGGATCTCGAGAGTGGCCGGGATGAATGAAGTTTTCTCTGATCCCCGAAAAGCTAGGATCACCACCCCACGAATGAAGACCTGTTCGTGGCGCACATTCCGGACAAAGGGTACCCGTCTTCCGTGCGGGTTGATGCGTCGCGGAGGCTTTAGCCGAGGGTGCCGGCGACTACTGGAGAAAGTGCGCGCAGGTGTTCGACTGCTTCGGGTAGCACGCGGAGGACGTGGTCGACGTCGGCGTCTGTGGCGGTCTTGAGCAGGCTGAAGCGAAGGCTGGCGCGAGCGCGGTTCTTGTCGAGTCCCATCGCCATAAGGACGTGACTGGGCTCGGTGGCACCGGAGTGGCAGGCCGATCCACCGGAGACGGCGACGCCTTTGAGATCGAGCGCAATGACGAGGGCTTCGCCCTCAAGCTGGTCGAACCAAATGTTGGTGGTGTTGGCGGCGCGGGGGACGGGATTGCCGTCGGGTCGGGCTCCATTGAGGCCAGTTCCGGGGATGCGCAGGATTTCGGTTTCGAGGCGGTCGCGCAGTGCGGCGAGGCGCTCGATGGTGCCATCGGCAAGAGAGTGCATGGCAAGCTCGGCGGCTTTGCCGAGACCTACGATGCCGGCCACGTTTTCCGTTCCGGCGCGACGGCGGCGCTCGTGGCTTCCGCCAACGAGCAGTGATTCGATAGGGGTTCCGCGACGCACGAACATGGCTCCAGTGCCTTTGGGGCCATGCATCTTATGGGCGCTGATCGAAAGCAGGTGACAGCCGTAGCGACGAACGTCGAACTTGACTTTGCCTGCGCCCTGCACGGCGTCGATGTGGAAGAAGATTCCTGTGTCGGCGGCGATCTTGCCGATTTCTTCGATGGGCTGCAGCACGCCGGTCTCGTTATTGGCGAGCATCACACTGATGAGACGCGTCTGGGGCCGGACGGCGCGCAGGATGTCGGCGGGGTCGATCAGACCTGAAGTCTGAGGCGCGACGAAGGTGGTTTCAACGCCGTGCTGGGCCAGACGCTGGGCCGCCTGGAGAACCGCGGAGTGTTCAATCGCGGTGGTGATGCAGTGGTCGCCGGGATGGAGAAGGCCGAAGATGGCGGTGTTGTCGCCTTCGGTGCCGCCGGAGTTGAATACAACTTCTGCGTCATGGCAGTTGAAGAACTCAGCCATGGTTTCGCGGGCGCGGTCGACGGCGGTGCGGGCCTGTTGTCCGTGCAAGTGGATTGAGGACGCGTTGCCGAAGTGCTCCATCCAATAGGGGCGCATGGCATCAAACACCTCAGGCAACAGAGGGGTTGTGGCATTGGCGTCCATGTAGACGCGGGTAGTTGGAAAGTGAGCAGACATGAAGAAAACGCCCTGTTTTCAAGGCTAACACAGGCAAAGATCCACTATTGGAGCGGCAAGGTGGGGCTCGAAGCCGGTTCAGAATGTGGTTTGGAAACCGGACGAATTTGCTGTCTGGCGGATCCCCTTACGAAAGGCAGGGGGAGGGAGAATATTTGCGTAAATATTTGCTGGCGCACCGGTTACTCTATAGGCCAGGAAGTTGACATGCCCGTCTGCCCGAAGAGCCCGGCGCGGATTGGACCTAGTTTGCCCTTTCCTTATAGACAGAGTCGAGTATCTTGGTGGAAGCGGATCGTCTTGCGGCGGGGCTGTCGGGGCGAGGATTAGACAGCATCGCAATCTTACATTGACCTAACTAGAGGAGCAGACGTGAAGAATCTCAAGCAGCCTGTCACTATTGCAGTTGTGGGTTCCGGCTATGTCGGACTTGTCGCCTCTGCGTGTTTTGCCGAAATTGGGCATCGCGTGATTTGCGTGGACAACGATGAGGGCAAGATTGCGAAGCTGAACGCGGGTGGGGTGCCGATCCATGAGGATTACCTGCCGGAGTTGCTGACCCAGCATCGCGGCGGGCGCCTCGAGTTCACCACGGATTTGCGCGCCGCGGCGCAAAAGGCCGAGGCAATCTTCATTGCCGTGGGCACGCCGCAGAGCCGGACTGGCAGCGCCGATTTGTCGTACGTGGATGCGGTGGCGAGTGAGATTGCACGTTCGATCGATTCCTACAAAGTGATTGTTGAGAAGAGCACGGTGCCTGTCTACACCAACGAGTGGATTCGCCGGGTGGTGGAGCGTAACGGCGTAGCGAAGGATCACTTCGATGTGGCGTCGAACCCGGAGTTTCTGCGGGAGGGGACGGCTGTCGTCGATTTTCTTCATCCCGACCGGATCGTGGTGGGGGCGGCGACGGAGCGAGCGTCGGAGTTGCTGAAGCGCATCTACGAGCCGCTGACGTCAGGCGAATATTACCGCGGCGACAACCGGATTCCTGGTCCGCGCAATGAGAATGAACTGCCTCCGCTGCTGCTGACTTCAACCAAGGCAGCAGAGATCATCAAGCACGCATCGAACGCATTCCTCGCTACCAAGATTTCGTTTATCAATGTGGTGGCGAATATCTGCGAAGCCGCAGGCGCCGATGTGGAGGAAGTGGCGAAAGGCATCGGTCTGGACACGCGCATCGGGAATAAGTTTTTGCGCGCCGGGGTGGGCTATGGCGGATCGTGCTTCCCGAAGGACGTTGCGGCGTTCCGCAATGTGGCGGAGCTGGTGGGCGTTGACTTCGGGTTGTTGCACGAGGTGGAAAAGATCAACGAGGAGCAGAAGCTGCGCTTCTTCCAGAAGGTGCGCTCGGCGCTGTGGACATTCCGCGGCAAGAAGATCGGCGTGCTGGGACTGGCGTTCAAGGGCGGAACGGACGATATCCGCGAGTCTCCGGCCCTGGACATTGTGAAGAAGCTTCTGAGCGAAGGCTGCATTATCCGGGCCTACGATCCTGCGGCCGAGGGACGCTGCAAGGAATTGATTCCCGCGGGCTCCGGGATGAGCTATGTGGACAGCCCGTATGCCGCGGCTCAGGATGCAGATGCGCTACTAATCCTGAACGACTGGTGCGAGTTCGCCGAGCTGGACCTGGCCAAGCTGCATTACACGCTGCGCTACCCGATTGTGATCGATGGCCGGAACCTGTATGACCCGGCAACGATGACCGAGGCGGGATTTACTTATCTCAGCGTTGGGCGACCGGGATTGTCGCAGCCGGTCGATCCAATCACTGTGTTTCACACGCCGAGGAAACGCGAGGCGGTCTAGCGTCTTTTGTCCAAAGTTGTTCGCATAATGGCGGATGCGATAGAGCAGATTCTTCGTTCACCACCCCCGAACTGAGAAGCGTTCGGGGGCTCTTTCGCTCAGTTATGACAGCGTCTCTTTTGGCGAATTCCAGAGACAGGGCGCTGGCTGGCGGCAACTAGTGTTTTGGTGCAGGGACGCAGGCTCAGGGCAAGCGGTCCTTGCATTCCGAACCATAACTTGAAGGGAGCGATTGCTTGATGCGTGTGCTCGTGACCGGCGCTGCCGGTTTTCTGGGGTCTCACCTGACAGACGCACTTCTGGCGGACGGGCACGCGGTCCTCGGGGTCGATAACCTTTGCACTGGTTCGCTGCGGAATTTAGAACACCTGGCGCATGAGCCGCAGTTTGAATTTCGCGAGCTGGACATTATTCAGTCGTTTGACCCGGGCCGCGTGGACTACGTTTTCAACTTTGCATCGCCCGCGAGCCCGGTGGACTACTACCGTCTCGGCATCGAGACATTGATGGTGGGCTCCGCGGGAACAAAGAATGTGCTGGACATTGCGCGGAGATATGGCGCGAAGTTCCTGCACGCGTCCACGTCGGAGTGTTACGGTGATCCTTCGGTCCATCCACAAACGGAGGACTATTGGGGCAACGTGAATCCGATCGGCATCCGGTCGGTTTATGACGAGGCTAAGCGGTTTTCTGAAGCGCTGGTCATGGGTTACAACCGTTATCATTCGTTGGACACGCGGCTGGTGCGCATTTTCAACACCTATGGACCGCGATTGCAGAAGGAGGACGGTCGCGTCATCTCCAACTTCATGATTCAGGCGCTGAAGGGCGAGGACCTGACCGTCTATGGAGAAGGCGAGCAGACGCGCAGCTTCTGCTATGTGTCGGACGAGATCTCTGGCATCCTCGGTCTTTCGCGCACCGATGAGCACGAGCCGGTAAATGTAGGCAATCCGATTGAATGGACGATTCTGGAATGCGCGAAGGCAGTGCTTCGGGTGACGGGATCGAAGAGCGAGATTGTGTATCGTCCTTTGCCGCAGGACGATCCCACACAGCGGCAACCGGACATCAGCAAGGCGCGCCGCCTGTTTGGCTGGGAACCGAAGGTCGATTTGGAGACGGGATTGAAGTTGAGCCTGGACTACTTTAAATCGTGCATTGAGGTTGCTGCCTGACGTTGCGCATGGCGAACGGTTTCGCGTTGCGGAAGCATTCGCCGAGGGAGCAAGAACGATGGGAGGAGGGCCCTTACTCAAAGGGATACGAAGTTCACGGCATCAAGCGACGCTCGTCGCTCTTTAATACCAGCCGCATCGACCATATCTACGAGGACCCGCACGATGCGGGCCGGCGTTTCGTTTTGCACTACGGCGACCTGACGGATTCGAGCGGGCTCACTTCGCGTTGTGCAGACCGTGAAGCCGGACGAGATCTACAATTTGGGCGCGCAGAGCCACGTGCAGGTGTCGTTTGCGCAGCCGGAGTACACGGCCGATGCAGATGCGCTGGGAACCCTGCGCCTTCTGGAAGCGATCCGCAGAGCGGGATTAGAAAAGGGGACGCGGTTTTACCAGGCGTCTACTTCATAGCTGTACGGGCTGGTGCGCGAGACTCCTCAGCACGAGACGACTCCGTTTTAGCCGGGCTCGCCTTACGCTGTGGCGAAACTCTATGCCTACTGGATTACGGTGAACTATCGGGAAGCGTATGGGATGTTCGCGTGCAACGGAATCCTGTTTAATCATGAGTCGCCGAAGCGCGGGGAGACATTTGTCACGCGAAAGATCACGCGCGCCTTGGGCCGCATCAAGGTTGGCCTGCAGAAGACGCTGTACCTTGGCAATCTGGACGCGAAGCGCGACTCGGGCCACGCCGCGATTACGTGGAAATGCAATGGCTGATGTTGCAGCAAGATGTGGCCAAGGATTATGTGATTGCCACCGGGGAACAGCATAGCGTCCGCGATTTTGTCGACATGGCCGGCGGGTTTCTCGATATGAAGATCACGTGGGATGGGGAAGGTGTCGAGGAGTTGGGCCGCGATGCGCAAGGGAGTGTGGTTGTTGCGATCGATCCGCGCTACTATCGGCCGACCGAGGTGAACAGCCTTCTCGGCGATGCGAGCAAAGGGCGGGCCGAACTGGGTTGGAAGCCGCATTGAGTTTGGCGATCTGGTGCGGAAGATGATCGAAGAAGATTTGAAGATTGCGTAACGAGACGCATTGGTTCGCAAGCATGGCTATTCGGTCATGAATTACTACGAACTGTGAGAGCATATCTGCGCCTATGAAGAGACAGCCGTATCTTTGTGGCCGGTCATCGCGGACTGGTGGGTTCGGCAATTTGCCGTGGCCTTCAACAGCAGGGCTATACGAACCTGCTGCTCAAAACACGTGCTGAACTCGATCTGTCGGACCGCAATGCGGTGAGGGAATGTTTTGTGCGTGAGAAGCCAGAGTATGTTTTTCTGGCGGCCGCGAAAGTAGGCGGCATTCTCGCAAACGACACTTACCCTGCGGACTTTATTCGCGAGAATCTCGAGATCCAGACAAATGTCATCGATGCGAGTTATCGCAATGGCGTTGCGCGGCTGCTTTTTCTGGGATCGAGCTGCATTTATCCGAAACTTGCTCCGCAACCGATCAAGGAAGAGGCTTTGCTGACGGGGCCGCTGGAGCCGACGAACCGCGCGTACGCGCTGGCGAAGATTGCGGGCATGGAGATGTGCTGGTCGTGCAATCGACAATTCGGCACGCGTTATCTGGCGGCGATGCCGACCAATTTGTACGGTCCGGGCGATAACTTCGATCCTCAAAATCTCACGTGCTTCCTGCGTAAATCCGCAAAGTGGTTGAAGCCAAGCGTGCCGGTGAATCGAAGCTAACGCTTTGGGGCACCTGCACGCCTCGGCGCGAGTTCCTCTACAGCGACGATCTCGCCGAGGCATGCATTCATTTGCTTTCGCTGCCCGACCCGATGTACGACAGCCTATTGAGCCGGGAACAGGCACCCCTGGTGAACATCGGAACAGGCGAAGACCTCACCGTGCGTGCATTTGCGGAGACTGTGGCAAGAACTCTGGAATTCGAGTGCACGATTGTGCTCGATCGATCGCGGCCCGATGGCACTCCGCAAAAACGGCTCGATGTGAGCCGCATTCATGGCCTCGGCTGGAGAGCGCGTACGAGTCTCGAGGAAGGGATCCGGCTCACGTATCTTGCGGCCCGCGCGGAACTGGAAAGGACTGTCGCCTGAGTTCCCCCGCAGCAGTTGGGCGGGAGATTTTTTCAGCGTCGGTCGCGCTCATGGGTCGAATTTCTCTGCAGTTCCATTTTGGAATTTTCCACAGCTTAATTTGAAATTGCGGCGCGGTATGACGGGGCGCACTGTGCGTCGGGCATGTCTCGATATAACACAGTCCTTGAGCAAGAGAACATAGCTTGAAATACCCTTTGCTTGGACTTGCGCTGCACCTCAACATCGCAGCGCAAATTGGCGGATCCTCCCGGCACCTGCTGAGCCGGATAAACGAAGAATTGATTGATCGGGCCCCTAATAGAACGCTGTACATGCGTCGGGAAAGCCTTGCTTCAAGGCCAAGGAAGAAGAGTCGATGGGCCAATATCTTAGTGCGCGGCGATACCTGAAGCTTTCTTTACGGAATTGGGCAAGAGGAGCGTCTGCATGAGCTCCATCGGCGCCGAAGCCCCCTTTGTTTTTGAGAGTCTGATGTACAGCTCGGAGAAAGCCTGTGCGCACGGCGCGATTCACGATCTGTTTGAGCGCAGCTTCACCGCGGTTGAAATAGTTGTGGACTGGCTGACGGTTTTCGCTGCTGTGGAAGGAGCGTTCTTCGCGTCGCGATGGGCGCATGGCGGCTGCGGTCTCCGTGCCGCATTCAACGTAGCGCCCTATGTGCCGTTCGCGGTTGCGACACTGATTGTGTTGTTGCTGGATCGCGATGGAGCGTACCGCACGGGGAGCAGCCTTCTGTGCATCAAGGAAACGGAGCGGTCGCTTCGGGTTTCAGTACAGGCGCTGGCGTTGATTGTGTCGATTGCATTTCTCGCCAGCTACCCTGTCTCGTGCCTGGTGTTAGCAGTCGCGGCTGCAGGGGTCCCCCTGCTGCAGATTGCTGAGAAGCAGCTGCTGTTTTTGGGGGCGCGGGCTTTGCGGGCGCGAGGATATGGTGTCCACAATGTGCTGATCTACGGCGCAGGTGAAAGCGGTCGGCGGATCTTTTCTGCGCTGTCACGCTCGCCGAGGCTGGGACTCAGTCGCGCTTGTCGATGACGAAGCGACTCTGGCAGGACAAGAGGTTTTCGCGTCGGGATATCGACGCCAGCCTGCGTTGCGGATTGTCGCAGGTCCCGTCACCGACCAGATTCTGGAATCCTACGGATGCGCGTTGCTTGTGATCGCGATTCCCAGCCTTACCCCAGAGCGGTTTTCAAACGCGATGAAGGCGGTGGAAGGGGCGAATGCCGCGGTCGCCTTTACGCCTCGTGATTCCGGGTTTTCTCTGGGGGAAATTGAGCATGCGGACATAGACGGCATTCTGTTAGGTGCGATGCGAAGGCCAGTTCGGGATTGGAACTACGAGTTTGCGAAGCTCGTGTTTGATCGGCTCGCAGCAGCGCTCCTGCTTGTTTTGATCGCCCCGGTCTGCCTTGTCATTGCGCGATTCTCCGGGCCCAGTATTGTTTCGACACGATCGGGTCGGCGTGCGCGGATGCATCTTTACACTTTACAAGTTGCTTGCTGTACATCGTGCGCTGAGTACGTGGAATCGCTGCGTCACGCAGTTCATAGCGCTTTCAGAGTTTGCACGAGCCAAGTTCATTGCGGGTGGGATTGAAGCCGACAAGATCACAGTGAAGGCGAATTTTGTCGATTCCGATCCCGGCTCTGGAACAGGGAAGGGCGGCTTCGCACTCTTCGTAGGCCGACTTGTCAAAGAGAAGGGAATTGAAACGCTGCTCGAGGCATGGAAGGGGCTTTCGGGGGCGTTTGAGCTCAAAGTGATTGGCGATGGTCCACTGAGCTCACGCGTGGCTGAAGCGGCATCAGCCGATCGACGGATCCAGTGGCTCGGATCGCGGAGAAAAAGCGAGGTTCTGGAGATAATGCGCGGAGCCGCATGCCTGGTTTTTCCTTCGACATGGTATGAAGGGTTCGGACTGGTGATTGCGGAGGCGCTTGCGACGGGGCTACCGGTGGTGGCGTCGAGGCTGGGAGCGATGGAAGAGATGCTCGCAGGGACCGGAGCAGGTCGCCTCTTCTCCGCCGGCGACGCAGGTGAACTGAGAGAAGCCGCGATGTGGGCATTCTCGTGTCCGGAGGAGCTTGGCATCATGCGCTTGCACGCCCGCGCTGTCTACGAGCGGAGATACACGGCCGAGGCCAACTACGAGCGCCTCCGCGCGATCTATGAAACAGCGACTGGATGCCCTTCAGAAAGGAACTCGGCGCTGGGCTAGGCAAAGGGCCCGAAGCGATAGGATGGGTATTTGGAGAGCGTGATGCCGAGAATCCTTGATGGCGCGGCGATTGCCGCGGCAATCAAACAAGAGGTAGTAGAAGAGGTGCGGGCACTGGCCGCGCAGGGAATCAAGCCCGGCCTGGCGGCGGTGCTGGTGGGGCATGTTCCGGCATCGGAGATCTACGTGCGCAGCAAAGTGCAGAGCTGTGCTGAACTGGGCCTTTATAGCGACCTGATTACGCCGCCCGAGAGTGTCACCACCGAAGAGATGCTCGATCTTGTGACTGCGCTCAATGCCCGCGACGATATTGACGGCATACTGATTCAGTTGCCTTTGCCCAAGCAGGTGGAAGCGAAAGCGCTGCTCGATGCGGTGTCGCCTTCCAAAGACGTGGATGGCTTTCATCCAGTGAATGCGGGCCGGTTGCAGGCGGGACGGCCGGCATTGGCTCCATGTACGCCTGCGGGCGTGATCGAGATTCTGAAGCGAAGCCACCTCCCCATCAGCGGCCAGCATGCGGTGGTTGTTGGGCGCAGCGATATTGTCGGCAAGCCCGTGGCGATGCTGCTGCTCCACGAGAATGCGACGGTCACCATTTGCCACTCGAAGACGCGCGATTTGCCCGCCATGACGCGTGAGGCCGATATTCTTGTTGCGGCCATCGGCAGAGCTGGGTTCATTGAGCCTGAGATGGTGAAGCCCGGGGCGACCGTGATCGATGTGGGGATCAACCGGTTGACAACGCGCGACGAATTCAACCGATTCTTTGCGGGTAACGAGAAGCGCGAAGCCACTTTTGCGAAGCGCGGATCCACAATTGTGGGTGACGTGCATCCAAAGGCATTTGAGCGGGCAGGCGCTTACACTCCTGTTCCGGGAGGTGTTGGTCTGTTGACGATTGCGATGCTGATGGCCAACACCGTTCGCGCAGCCAAGATGCGGCGAGGGCTGGTGTAATGCTTCGGGTTGGCCTAACCGGCGGATTGGGCAGCGGCAAAAGCACGGTCGGGAATCTTCTGCGCGAGCTGGGCGCGGATGTGATCGAGGCGGACGAGATGGGTCGGGCGCTCATGGAGCCCGGTCAGAGAGTGCACGCAGAGATTGTGCGGGCGTTTGGCTCGAAGGTTGTGGGTGCCGACGGACGGCTGGATCGCGTACATCTCGCCGAACTCGCTTTTGCCGGGGGCCGCCTGCAGGAGTTGAATGCGATCGTGCATCCGGCGGTAGTGGAGCAGCAGCGTCTATGGATTGCCCAGGTGTTCGCGCGAAATCCGACTGCCGTAGCCGTGGTGGTCTCCGCGTTGATCTTTGAGGTAGAGCGCGATGCGCGAGCACGCGGCGAAAACGAAGGTGTTCTTGCGGACTGGCGACGGCGCATCGATCGGGTGGTCGTCGTGACTGCGCCGGATGACGTAAAGGTTCGGCGCTACGTGGATCGGCTTGGGGTCGCGGAGACGCAGCGAGCCGTGGCCGAAGCAGATGCGCGGTCGCGACTTGCACATCAGATTCCTGACTCTCTGAAAGCTGCCCGAGCGGATTATGTTTTGGAGAATAGTGGAGATAAGCAGGCCCTCCGCGCGCAAGTCGAGATGCTATGGAGGCGCTTAACGGCCGAGAGCAACCAAATTCTCCAAAGCAGTTCTCTACAATAAGAGGTAGCAGGGCATATGGGAATGGGATGCCGGATTTTTGATTCGGCTGAACCTTGCCGTGCCCAAGCCCGTATCTGGAAGGAAAGGTTCTAAGGTTCGCGATCATGAAATTGCGTCACATTGCGCTGACTGCTCTCTTTGTGGGCGGGTTCTGGTATCTCACATCCCATTTTTCTTCGCATTTGAAGGATCTACCATTTGTCAGCCACCTGCGTTCGACTGAATCGCCGCTGCAACTGACCGAGGCAGATGCTGCCCCCGCGTATGATGCCGAAGAGCAAAACAATATCGCGGTGTACAAGCGGGTTCTGCCCTCGGTGGTCAACATAACCTCGCGGCAAGTGGTTTTCAATTTCTTTTACGGCGCTGTACCGCAAGAAGGACAAGGGTCGGGATTCATTCTCGATCGTGCAGGCCACGTGCTGACGAATAATCACGTGATCGATGGCGCGAATCGCGGCATCGATGTGCAGCTGAGCAACAAGCATCACTATGCGGCCAAGGTGATCGGAACAGACAAGGTGCATGACCTGGCTCTGTTGCAGATTGATGCGCAGAATCTTGAGCCGGTTACGCTTGCAGATTCCAGCCAGCTCGCCGTGGGGCAGAAGGTGTACGCGATCGGCAATCCATTCGGGCTGGGCGGCACCATGACGCGGGGCATTATCAGCTCTATCCGCACGCTGGGCGCAAATGGCGGGGCCCATATAGAAGATGCCATTCAGACCGATGCCGCAATCAACCCAGGCAACTCGGGTGGTCCGCTGCTGAATTCACACGGCGAGGTCATCGGCATCAACACGATGATCGCGTCGAACGGCGCGGAGCAAAGCTCGGGCATTGGTTTCGCGATCCCGATCAACACCGCAAAGGCTGTACTTTCCGACCTGACGCGCTATGGGAAGGTGAAGCGGCCGTCGCTGGGCATTGTGTCGTATGCCATCGGGCCCGATCTTGCACAGCAGATGGGACTCGGAGCGGAATACGGAGTCTTGATTCAGCGCGTGATTCCAGGGGGGGCGGCTGAGCGTGCCGGGTTGCGGGGGGGCACGGAAGAAGCCTACGTGGGGAATACCCGCATTTTTCTTGGCGGAGACCTGATTGTCGCCATCGATGGACGAGAGATCACCGATCCGCAGGATATTGGTTCTGTTCTCGAGAAGCACCAGGCGGGCGATACGATCAGTGTGACGATCTTGCGGGGACGCCGGCAAATGACACTAAAGTTGATTCTGGGTGAGGCACAGCCGACCAATATTTGATGATCCGGGCGCGCAGTCGTGATCCAGAATCGGCTGGGCAGGAAATGGGCCGCTCCCGTGCTGGGGCGGCCCGTTCTTTTTCAACTCAGAACTTGATGCCGAGGGTTTTGAGAAAGGCCTTCAGTTGCGACCAAACTGCTTTCAGGTCTGCAACCGTTTGCACGTCTAATGGGATGTTCAGCGGGTTGGCGGCTGCGCCGGCAAGCTCCGACAGCGGCTTTTCAATAGCGCCAACGAGAGTGGCGAGCGCCGCGATCACGGCAGGGGTCGCCTGGATTGCCTTGTTTGCGCCGGAGAGCCACCGTAGTGCGTCTTCAGCGCCGATTTCAATGCCTTTTTCGATATTTACCAAGATATTGGCCATCGCGATTGTTCCTCTTCCTTTACGTTCGCGTCCTGTATGGATGCGAGCGCGGTTCGTTTTCTGACGCGCTTCTTCGAGAGCCGATCGTAGTTGCGATCGGGATCGCGAAGGGCCCGCGGAAGCCTAGCGCAGGTGTGCGCCGGCGCCGGAAGCGTTTGAACGCACCCGTGCCCAGCGGTTTCTGCATGTCAGGCTTCTCTTCAGGTTACGGAATTTGGGGCATATTCTCTGCAAATGCCGGCGGGGAGGAAGAGCTTATTCCTGAGGTCCTTGCGAGGCGCGCCAGTCTGGAACAGGTTGACAGGGTTTCGATGGAAGGCGGTGACGCCGGATTCAGAGATTTTGCGGGTTGCGCGGAACGAAACGGCGGCCCGTGATTTCCCATGCGCCGCTGACGACGCGAGCGATGCCTTCAGAGTAGGCAACGTGCTCTTCGGCAAGGATGCGGTCGGCGAGGGAGTGCGCATCGTCTTCATCGAGGACGGGGATGGCGCGCTGCAGCACGATCGCGCCGTGGTCGAGATGCTCGTCGACGAAATGCACAGTGCAACCAGCCCACTTGACCCCGTAATCGAATGCCTGCTGCTGTGCGTCAAGGCCTGGAAAAGCGGGAAGAAGCGAGGGATGAATATTGAGAATGCGGCTGGGAAATGCGGCAATGAAGGCGGGCGAAAGCAGGCGCATGTACCCGGCCAGGATAACGAGATCCACGCCATGCTGGCGCAGGCAGGCGGTGACGTCTGCGTCGTGCTCGGCGCGCGGGCGGCCTTTGGAGACAAACACTGCGTGCGGTAATCCGAGTTGCTTTGCCGCGGCAACGCCGGGGGCATCGGCGACATTTGAAATCACGATCGCGATTTCAATGCCTGCGAGTTTGCCGTCGCGGATGGATTGTGCAATGGCGAGGAAGTTGGACCCGCGACCTGAAAGAAGGACGCCGAGGCGGGTCGGTCTGTGCGGCGTCGCGGGATCAGTACTGCGCTGAGGGAACGGTGATCCCGCGCTTCCTGTGCTCACGTGTAGTGCACCTTGCGATCGCCCTTGACCACGCGGCCAATGACGTAGAACTTTTCCTCGGCCCGATCAAGCAGGCTTTTGGCACGCGTGAACTTGGCTGCGGGAATGGCCGCGATGAGGCCGATGCCCATATTGAAGGTGCGCATCATTTCTTCCTGCGGCACCTGACCGAGGTCACGCATGTGCTCAAAGATGGGCAGGACCGGCCAGGAGCCCAGCTCGATTTGCGCGCCTGTGCCCTTGGGCAGAATGCGCGGCAGGTTCTCAGTGATGCCGCCGCCTGTGATGTGCGCCATGCCGACGGTGAGTCCTGCACCGACCAGTTTCTGAATCACGTGAAGGTAGCTGCGATGCGTCTTCATCAGGGCCGCGCCGGCTTTTTCCTTGATGGCAGTGACGTATTGCGTGGCCTTGTAGCCCGCCACCTCAAACAGCAGCTTGCGTGCGAGCGAGTAGCCGTTGGTGTGCAGGCCGGTCGACGGCAGCCCGATGAGGACGTCGCCAACCTTAATCCCAACGCCCGTGACCATCTTGTCGCGATCGACTGCGCCGACAATGAACCCCGCCAGATCGTATTCGCCATCTGTGTAGAAGCCCGGCATCTGCGCGGTTTCGCCGCCGATAAGTGCACAGCCGTTGGCCTTGCAAGCCTCCGCAAGACCGGTGACCACGCTTTCAGTCACTTCAGGGTCGGTTTTGGCGCTGGCGAGGTAATCGAGGAAGAAGAGGGGGGTGGCGCCCTGCACAGCGATGTCGTTGACGCAGTGGTTCACCAGGTCTACGCCCACGGTTTGGTGCAGTCCTAACTCAAACGCAATCTTGAGTTTAGTGCCGACGCCATCGGCAGAGCTGACCAGAATAGGGTTCTTCCAGCGCTGCAAATCGAGACGGAAAAGGGCGCCAAAGCCGCCGATTTCGCCCAGCACATTGCGGTTAAAAGTCCTCTGCGCCAGGTACTTGATACGTTCCTTGGCGCGGTCCCCGGTGGAAATATCGACACCGGCGTCGGCGTAGGTCACGGATTTGGATTTGGAATTATCGGGCACGGTGTGGCTTTCTGCGGAAAGGTCGATTTTAGCAGGCTTTGGGCGAGTGGAGAGCAGCTCGAGGCAGCGGTTCTTGAGCAGAACCTGAGGATAACGCTACCGGAAAGCCCCCGGCGAGGATAAGGATTCACCGCGGCTTCTATACTGAACGGATCATGAGCTCGAATGTGCCCCAACCCAACCGCGTCCGCTCGCATGCCTTCCAGCAACGTGCAGAGCGATTCTTTCCCGGCGGGGTCAACTCGCCTGTGCGTGCGTTTCGCGCCGTCGGTGGGGCTCCCCCGTTTATTGAGCGGGCCGAAGGAGCGTGGCTCGAGGATGCCGACGGCAATCGATATATCGACTACTTTGGCTCGTGGGGACCGATGATTTTGGGACACGCCTTTGCGCCGGTAGTGGAAGCGATCGAGCGGGCCGCACGGAACTCCGCAAGCTTCGGTGCGTCGACTGCGGTAGAGGCCGATCTTGCCGAGCGCATTGTCGACTGCTATCCGTCGATCGAAAAGTTGCGTTTTGTCAGCTCGGGTACCGAGGCCACAATGTCGGCGATTCGCGTGGCGCGCGCGGCAACGGGACGCAAGATCATCCTCAAGTTCGAGGGCTGCTATCACGGCCACGCCGATGGGCTGCTGGTGAAAGCCGGGTCGGGCGTGGCGACCTTTGGGATTCCGGGCTCGGCGGGCGTCCCCGAAGAGATTGCCGCGCTGACGCACGCCTTGCCTTACAACGACCTGGCGGCGGTGGACGCTGCATTTGACGCGCACGAAGGCGAAATCGCTGCAGTGATTCTGGAGCCTGTTGTGGGCAATGCGGGGTGCATTCCGCCTGCGCCGGGCTACCTTGCGGGTCTACGCGAGATTACGGAGCGCGAGGGTGCGCTGCTGATCGTGGACGAAGTGATGACCGGATTTCGCGTGGCGCTGGGCGGTGCGGTGGAGCGCTACGGAATCCATGCAGATCTGATCACGCTGGGCAAGATTGTGGGTGGCGGGTTACCGGTCGGCGTCTTTGGCGGCAAGCGGAAGTTCATGGATTTGCTCGCGCCGCTCGGGCCTGTCTATCAGGCAGGCACGTTGAGCGGTAATCCGCTGGCGATGGCGGCGGGCATCGCAACACTTGAATATCTGCAGGAGCATGCCGCAACGGTATATCCGCTGCTTGAGGCAACGGCGAAGGCCGTATTTGAGGGCGTCGCGGCCGAGGCGGCCAAGGCGGGAGTTCAGCTGACGACCAATCGGGTGGGGTCGATGGGGACCTGGTTCTTTCAGGACGCAGAGGTGCGCGATTACAGCGATGCGGCCAAGTCGGACACCGCAGCGTTTGGAAGATTCCATCGCGCAATGCTGGAGCAGGGTGTGTGGCTGCCGCCGTCTCAGTTCGAGGCTGCCTTTGTGGGTGCGATGCACGGCGAGGCGGAAGTGCGGCAGACGATTGAAGCGGCGCGGCTGGCTTTCGCGGCGATCAAGAACTAAGTCAGTTCAAGAAGAGCGGCCGCATTCAGCTTGTATGGACCGCAGGCACCCAGGCATCGAAAGTAACGAACTTGCGTTCGGCGCGATAGCGGGCGAGCAGTTGTTCTGCGGCATGGACCGACGGGCCGCGATTGGCGCCGAGGCCGCGATGGCCGCCATCGTGCAGGACGATGTTGGTCGCAGAACCACGCCGGTAATTGCGATCGATCTTAGTCACTAAGCTGGCCGCGATGCGATCAGCGGACGGCTCGCTCCAATCGTCGGTCATGGCATTCCAGGTCACCGCAGTTAAGCCCAGCTCGCGCGTAATGCGGAGCACAACCGGCCTTCGCGCGCCGAAGGGTGGACGGAAGAAATGGATGGCCGCACCAGTGATCTGAGCGAGCGTGTCGCTTGTGGTGCGCAGTTCTTCGTGGACCTTGCCTGCGGATGTGCGCGCGAGATTTGGATGACTCCAGGAGTGATTGCCGATCAGGTGGCCCGCGCCGGCGACGCGACGGACTAGGGCAGGCTCGGCCTGCGCGAACTTGCCGACCATGAAAAATGTTGCGTGTACCTCGTGCGCGGCCAGAATATCGAGGAGTTGTGGGGTCCATGCGGGGTTCGGACCGTCATCGAAGGTGAGTGCCAGCTCGTTCGGCCTGTTGGGAGCAGTGAGGGTTTGCCCGAAAATCCGAGACGTGGGCCAGACGGCAGCGTAGGCATATCCGCCCACAACGAGTCCCGCCGTGCCAAGTGCGCCGACACAACTCCACGCCGCGGTGTCGATGGGAAGAAGCATGGTTGCTACCAGTGTGCGGCGTGCGCTTCGTCTGCGCAACTTCTGTCTCGTATTAGCATCCAAGATGCAGGCTGCACGAAGGCCCAGGGGTTGGAACGACCGGGGCCGCCTGGCGTATACTCGCAACTGTTCGGGTCGCATCCTGATTCTGCGGAGCGGCACTGGAGACACAATGAGCCTTGCCAACTTCTCCACCGGCGGAGCGTCTTCTTCCGGCTCTTCCCTCCCAAAAGTTACCATGCCCGCGCTGGCTGAAATGAAGCGCCAAGGCAAGCTTATCTCTGCGCTTACGGCGTACGACTACGCCACTTCGCGCCTTGTGGATGAGTCCGGCATCGACTTGGTGTTGGTCGGCGACTCGCTGGCCATGGTGGTCATGGGACACGACAATACCCTGTCAGTGACCGTGGACGAAATGCTGCACCACACGCGGGCTGTGCGCCGTGCGGTGCGGCGTGCGCTGGTGGTGGCGGATATGCCATTCGGCAGTTATCACGGAAGTGTGGCTGACGGCGTTGCCAACGCAGTTCGCTTTGTGAAGGAAGCCGGTGCCGAAGCGGTGAAGGTCGAAGGGTCGCGCGTGGATTTGGTGCGTGCGTTGACAGCTGCGGAGATCCCGGCGGTTGGGCATCTCGGCCTGACGCCGCAGAGCGTGCATCGCATGGGCGGTTATCGCGTGCAGGCTCGCGCTGCGGGAGAGATTCTGCAGCTGCGTGCCGACGCGCGTGCGTTGGCCAAAGCGGGCGCCGGCGCGCTGGTGCTTGAAGGTGTGCCGCGCGAAGCAGCAGCGATGATCACGGCGGAGCTCGCAATTCCGACGATCGGCATTGGTGCCGGGCCGGATTGCGACGGCCAGATCTTGGTCTTCCACGATCTTGTCAATCTCACCTTCGCGCCCCCAGCCAAGTTTGTGCGCCGCTACGGCGACGCGGCATCCTTGATTCGCGAGGCGATTGAGCATTATCGCGAAGACGTGGAGCATCGAGCGTTTCCGTCAGATGCAGAGAGTTACCACATGCCGATGGCAAAGCCGCGCAATTTCGTTGCGGACGAGATAGATGAAAATGCGATTGTGAATCGCGATGCCTTGCAGGATTGGGAGAACTGAGTTAAGTCCCGATGGAGATATTTCACACGGTAGAAGAGCTGCGTAAGTGGTCGCGGGAGAATCGCAGGTTCAGCGCGAGCATCGGCCTTGTTCCCACCATGGGCGCACTGCATGCAGGGCACGCGTCACTCATGCGCGCGGCAGTGGACGCGTGTGCGCGCGTTGCGGTGAGCATCTTTGTCAATCCCGCCCAGTTTGGGCCGAACGAGGACTTTGCTCGCTATCCGCGAACGTTTGAAGCCGACTGCGCATTAGCTGAAGCAGAAGGCGTAGATGCGATCTTCGCGCCGACTGTGGATGAGGTATATCCCCCAGGAGCGGCAACTTTCGTCGAGGTTGAAGGACTGAGCGAAAGGCTTGATGGCAAGTCGAGACCCGGTCATTTTCGCGGCGTAGCGACGGTGGTAACCAAGCTGCTGATCGCCGCCGAAGCCGACAAAGCATTCTTCGGGCAGAAAGACGCGGCGCAAGTTGCCGTTCTGCGAAGGATGGCGGCGGACCTCAGGATCGGCACGGAGATTGTGGTGTGTTCAATCGTGCGCGAGGCGGACGGGCTGGCTCTCAGTTCGCGCAACGCGTATCTCAGTGCGGACGAGAGAAGGCAGGCTCTGGTGCTGAGCCGCGCGGTGCAAGCGGTTGAGGCGCTGGCAGCGCAGGACGAGCGGAGCGCGGGTGGATTGATTGACGCAGCGCGAGCAGTGCTCGTAACAGACCCTGCGGTGAAAGTGGATTACATAGAGCTTGTGGATTGGGCCAGCCTGTTGCCGGTGGACGTTGCCGCGCCTGGTTCACTGTTTGCCGTGGCGGCGAAGGTCGGGACAACACGGTTGATCGACAACACGATCCTGGCATGAGGAACAGAGTGACGGCGTGCGTTCATTGAAATTCGTGGTTGCAGAGTGCTCGTTCAGCCTGCAGTCTGAATGCAATGCCCGAACTCCCTGACATCTCAGCCTACATCGCTGCGCTGGAGCCGCGGATGCTGGGCCAGCCGCTGGAGCATGTGCGCCTCGGCAGCGTGTTTGTGCTGCGGACTGTAGACCCACCCGTATCTGCGGTCGAGGGCAGGGTGGTCCGCTCGCTGCGTCGCATTGGTAAGCGCATCGCGATTGGCGTCGATGGCGATGTGGTATCGGATGTTCAAGGCTCTGTTGGGGGGCATTCTGAGCTCGTTTGGCTGGTGATCCATCTGATGATCGCGGGGCGATTGCACTGGAAATCGCCGAATGCAAAACTGGCCGGCCGCAATGCGCTGCTCGCGCTGGATTTTCCGCAGGGATCCCTGGTTCTTACAGAAGCCGGAACCAAGCGGCGAGCATCGCTGCACCTGGTGCGTGGAGAAGATGCGCTGCGCGCGATGGATCCTGGCGGAGTTGAAATCTTTGAGACCGATCTCGATGGATTCCGCGCGGCACTCTCGCTGGAAAACCGGACGTTGAAGCGCGCATTGACCGATCCTCGCCTTATCAGCGGCGTGGGGAATGCGTATTCAGATGAGATTCTGCACGCCGCAAAGTTGTCGCCGATTGCGCAGACGCACAAACTCAAGCCGGACGAGTGGCAGCGGCTCTTCGATGCAACGCGCTCCACGATGACGGTCTGGATGGATCGTCTGATCGGCGAAGCGCAGAAGAAGTTTCCAGAGAAGGTGACCGCGTTTCGTCCGGAGATGGCGGTGCACGGGCGCTTTAATCTGCCATGCCCGCGTTGCGGCGAGAAGGTTCAGCGTATCCGCTACGCCGATAACGAGACAAACTACTGTGCGCGCTGCCAGACCGCTGGCAAGGTACTGGCGGATCGCAGTCTCTCGCGTCTTCTCGGGTCGGATTGGCCGCGTACGCTGGACGAGCTAGAGGCTCTGAAACGCCGCTGATAGCAGGGTGCCGCAGATTTGACACGGGTAGCTGCATTTGCGAGACTCAAGGTTGCTGCCTGTCTGGCGAGTCCATTCAGACATGTCTTCTGTGCCGAAGTGGCGGAATTGGCAGACGCGCGTGGTTCAGGTCCACGTACTCGCAAGGGTGTGGGGGTTCGAGTCCCTTCTTCGGCACCAAGAAAATTCCTAAGCTACCTAAAACCTGAAACAAGCCAAGCCTACAACTTAGGCGCTATACAGATTGCTTCCGCGATCGCGCCTGGACCGCGCGGTGACGTCTCGGTTAGGTGCTGAGTCGCCGCAGATCGTGATATGCGCGCTGGAATTTCAAGACCCGAACGGCCTTCTCCGCTCGATGGACTTTTCTACTCCATCCACAGCGCACTGGTAATGATGCGCGGATAGTAGCGGCTTGCTTTGCCTTCGCCTGAGACGATCTGGTCGCAGCAAGCCCAGTAAGAGCTTCCCTCGGTTTGCCATTTCACATGAGCTGCATCCGCCTGCCTGAAGACCTCGGCAATTTCCGGCTCAGAGTCCAGATGGAACACTCGGCGGCTGACATGCATGAAGATGGCGATCTTGCTCATCCACGAGTTATTGCTTGTCGAAGAGAGCTTAATCCCTCCGTCCGCGAAGAGATTGCGCCGTTCAGGATCGAGCAGCAGATTTCGCGTGTGCTCCTTGAGGACGCCGAACATCTGTTTTTCAGGTTCAGTTGCGAAGATCTGCTCAAGCGTGCAGCCCGCAAAGCCAGTGTTGACGAAGTAGAGCGTGTAGACGCAGCCCTCGACCGCCGGAAGAATGCGTGAAGAGTAGCCGGGGTTGGATTTTTCGAAGATGGCCGGCAATACGCCGTTCTGCACCTGTGCGCACACAACCGCAGCAACCTTGGCAGCGAGGTCCTTACAACGAGCCTGGCTGGCTGCATCGCCGAGTTCGCGGAACATCAGTGCCAGAGACCAGTAGGTTGCCCAGCTTTTAACCGCGATGTAGATGTTGTTGCGTGTCTGAGCCAGCGAATGATCGAGTGAGTCGTAGGTAGTGATTTCCTGTCCGCCAGCGCACCGGGTGCTATCGAACTGCGCAAACCCAACGTCGCCGCTGCGGTTGATCATGCTCGCCAGGCAGGCGTCCACCACTGCCTTATTGCTCTTAAGCCACGCGAAATCGCGAGTCTTGGCTACGTAACAGCCCGCCGTTAGAACCCAGTTGCAGAGCTGCTCCACTGTCATGTAGCTGAAGCAGCCGGTAAGGTTTGCCAACTCATAGCTGCTGCGGCCACGCGGCGAGAAGTTGTTGTGTGCGCCCATATCGTGGCAAAAGCTGATGCCGCCTGGCTTTGTGACATAGGGACGCTGGAGCTGGGCCTCATCGGGCGGCGGCGGCGTTTGAGAGGGGTCCATCTGAACGGTATCGACCGATGGAGCGAAGTCGGATTTGTAGACCTTCACTTTGTCCTTGTAGCTATAACGGCGAACAAAGGTGTCGAGCAGGTTGCGGACCAACCACGGATTGTGCTCCAGCTCCCAAAACACGTGATCGACGGCCAGGTCGAGCGTGTTCATCATGCAGTATTCGCCCTCATTGACTACCCAGAGGGGCCTGCGTTTGACCTCGAGCAGTTGCGTGCTTCCGTAGTAGCTGTGCGTGGCGTGGGAGATTAGAAATCGCTGATCGTCCGAGACAGGCGCCTGGTCCAATTTGCTGTCAAGTGCTTGTGCCGTCGACACGAGCTGGGCCGCATTATCGAGCGCGGTCTTGAGCACATCCGCAAGGCCAGCGAAGTAGCGCGTGTAGAGATATCGGCCTTCGAGTCCGTTGGTTTGGATACCCTCTAAATAAGACCCGAGCGCGATCGTAATCCCATACTTTTTGCCCGCCGGCACCTCGAATCCAAATCCAGGGCAGGAACCCAGCAGATGAACGGGATTGTGCCGCTCGCGCACGCCGTCGCTGGCAGACCAGCGCATAAAGATGAAGGGCGCAGCATCTATCTTCACTCCGTCTTCCGAGGCTGTGAAGTCGAGAAGCTCGGCGGCCCCACCGGCCTCGCGACGAAAAGCGAACGCCAATCGGCCATTGCCCAGGTTGTCTTCCAGAATCCGGCTGCCGGGCCGCGCATGGTTGAGCGCAAACATCGCGGTCCGTGTGTCTGTGCCGGAGGTGTTATCGAGCACCAGACGGGCGATCACCGCGGGCAACAGGCCTTGGCGCATCCGCTCCTTGCTTTCGATATCGGGGTCGGGAATCGATCCGAAAGGAGAATAGACCGTGAAACTGAGCCCCTCGGCGAGCCATTGGTCACTTGCCCAGCCATAGGAACGCGAGAACTCGCTTTCCTTAAACGGCACGGCGTCCGGCTTGACGTTCTGCTCCGAAGGGCCGGCCTGCTCCACCAGAAATGCATCGGCAGAGCGATCGATCGCGGCGCTATAGAACGGCAGGCACTTCAATGTCGCGTCGGAGTGGCGATCGCCATCCTTGAAGCCGATGAATACTTCCTGATCGCCGGGCTGTCCGATTTGCAAGCCAATGCCACCGCGGGTGCCGAAGTTGCCGCAAGTGAAGCTCATGAAAGCGCCCATGGGCGAGTGCTGGGCGTTGAAGCCCAGGTGGTAAGGGAGCGATGCACGTTGTGTCACGATTGTTCTCCGCAGCGAATTATACGTGCCTGGCGGCAAGGTTCACTCACGCAGGGTCGTCGTCAGAATAGCTAGTAAAGCGATATAGCTGTGTGACACCAGTCACTGTCAGCCCAAGCCGGCTGCTTGAAGATCTGATCGCCTGTCCGTCGATCTGAGCCGAGCCTGTCTCGAACCATGCAGGAAGTCGGATTCTGGGTGGCTCCGCTTGTGTCGTGCCGATTCTGCAGGTGACAGGCGGGGATTTCGGAGTATTTACTGGGTACGCATTCAAGCCAGATGCGGACGGCCTCCCGGTTAGCAGGCCGGCGAGCCGAATAAGACGGGTGTATTTCTCCGCCAGAGTGGAAGAGAGAAGGAACGATGAGCGGCAATAGCAAGGGTCTTGCATTCTCAGAGAAATTTGGCTACGGCCTTGGCGATATGGCTGCCAACTTCGTCTTCCAGGCGATGATGGCCCTGCAATTGAACTTCTATACCGACACGTTCGGATTAACTCCGGCCCAGGCGGGCACGATGTTTCTGATTGTCGGACTGGGAGCCGCGGTCTTCAATCCGGTGATGGGCGTGATCGCCGATCGCACCCATACGCGCTGGGGAAGATTTCGCCCCTGGCTGCTGTGGACCGCGCTGCCCTTCGGCGTGATTGGAGTACTGACATTTACCACGCCGGATTTGAGCGCTGGCGCCAAGTTGATTTACGCATGGGTCACTTATCTGTTGCTGCGGCTGATTTACACGGCCAACAATGTGCCCTACGCCTCGCTCACCGGAGTGATGACCGACGATCCGAACGAGCGTACCAGCATTGCATCGTACCGGCAGCTCTTCGCCAATGCCGCGGGATTCATCGTGCAAAGCCTGGCGATTCCGATGGTGGTCTTTCTCGGTCGCGGCAGCAGCGCCCGCGGTTACCAGATCACGATGGGGATCTTTCTGGTGACAAGCGTTGTCATGTTCCTGATCGCGTTTGCGGTAAGTAAGGAACGGATACAGCCGGATCCGAAGCAAAAGTCGTCGGTCGGGCAGGATCTGGGCGATCTGCTTACGAATGGGCCGTGGATCGCGCTCTTTCTGGTGACCACCTTCTACTTTATTGCGCTCATGATTCGCGGCAGCCTGATGCTGCCCTACTTCAAATATTGTGCAGGCAACCAGTTGCTCTTCAGTTGGTTCAACGGCTTCGGATTGACGGCGCTTCTGATTGGCGTTGCCTGCTCGACTGCGCTGGCCAAGCGGATGGGAAAGCGTACGCTCTTCGTCTGGAGCATGGTGTTGACGGGCGTTTCTTGCATCGCGCTGTTCTTCATTCCGGCGACGGCGACAACTTCGATCATTGTGCTTGAAGTCGCGCGCCAGTTCGTCTATGGCTGCTCAGGCCCCGTTCTTTGGGCCATGATGGGCGACGTGGCTGACTATGGCGAATGGAAGACGGGTCGCCGCGCCACCGGCACCGTCACTGCTGGCGTGGTCTTCGCACTTTGGATCGGCTTGGCTCTTGGCGGCGCCATCGCAGGCTGGCTGCTTTCGCTGTATGGCTATCAGTCGAATGCAGTTCAGACCGAACATGCGCTGATGGGCATTCGTCTGATCGCCTCGGTGTACGCGGGTGGGGCCTTCCTCGCGGCTGCTGTCTGCCTGATGTTCTACGGCATCAATATGAAACTCAACCTCACCATCTCGCACGATCTGAGCGAAAGGCGCAAGACCTTCGAGGCATAGGGAAACTCTCTGCGCTGAGTCAACCAACGTTGATTCTCGCCTGAGCGACGAAGGGCACAGCAGAGTTACGCTCAGACAGAGCTGCTCTTCGGGCGCGGTACTAGATCGCGTGTCCTTCGAAGTGCGCCTCAATCTCCTCGAGCGTCTTTCCTTTGGTCTCCGGCAGCAGGAAGGCCGCGGTGAGGAAGTAGATCACGGTGAATCCTGCGAAGAGGAAGAAAATCGAGGAGTAGCCGTGTTTGCTGACAAAAGGAAGAAAGATTGCCGCTAGTGTGGTGGAGACGATCTGATTGATGACGAGGGCAATGCTCATTCCATTGGAGCGGATCCTGGTGGGCATCAACTCAGAGAGAGCCAGCCACACGCAGACACCCGGCCCCATTGCGTAGAACGCAACGAACGCATAGAGTCCGACGGCGGCGAGCCACCCTGTATTCTCACTTGGTACTGCAGCGAGAATTGCCTTCTCAATTTTGAGCGGTGCGACTCGTGCGTCGCTGAGACTCGCGAAGGGATTCTTGAAGAGGGCTTCCACGCGGTTGACGGGGACGCAGGAATCGCGCGAAATGGACAGAATTTGCGGCGTGGGGTCATCGGACCGCACGAAGCTTGTGGATGCGGTGAAGTCGCCGTAGGAATAAATCACCGCGAAGGATGCATGGTCGGCGGGGATTTTCTTATCGGCGAGGCCACTACGCGCCAGCAACTGGGCGGCCTGAGCGCGATCGAATTGCAGTGTGAGTTTTTGATCGGTCGCGACCTGTCGCTGCAGAAGCGGGCCCAAATCTACGCTCGATTTTTCGGTCTGCAAAAAGAGGACGCCGATGAAGATGCACGAAAGGATGACGCCGCCCGTTCCTAGAATGAGCAGGAATTTTCGGCCCTTGCGATCGACTAGGATCAGACCGACCACGGTCATCAGAAAGTTGACTGCAGTAAACAGAACGTAGCCCCAGTGAGCCTGCAGATCGGACAAGCCACTCTGCAGAAGGATGCTTGTATTGAAGCCGATGATCGAGTTGATGCCCGTAGCGGTGTTGCAAAACAGGATGATGCAGGCGAGCAGGAAGGGGATCACGTATTTTCGTCGCAGAAGCGAGTCGCGCACAATCGCGTTTCCGGTGTCTTGCGTCGCAGCTTCTTCCATTTCACGCAGCTCGATCTGGGCTTGTTCATGCGACCTTGAACGCAGCAAGGCAGCGAGAGCCTGCTCTTTGCGTCCCCGACGGAAGAGCCAGCGGGGGGATTCGCTTACGAAGAAGATGCCGATGACGAAGAGCAATCCAGGCGGCAAGGACACCCAGAAAATGCGGCGCCAGGCCTGATCTTTGAATGCGAAGAGAGCTACCGCGTCGCCGGCTTGCGCCACAGCGGCCACGCGGTAGCTGTAAAAGATACCGACCAGCGCGGCGGTCACGATGCCGAGCGTCAAGAGCCATTGGAAGATGCCGGTTCCTTTGCCACGGGTTGAGGCGGCTAGGCACTCGGCTAGATAAAGGGGAACAACGACGCCGATGAAGCCGCCGCTCATACCCTGCAGCAGCCGCCCGAAAAACAACGGAGCGTAGCCTTGGGACAAGGCAATGATGGGAATGCTGAGAGTGAAGGCAAGCCCGCTGAAGATCATGAGCGGCTTGCGTCCCATCCAATCGGCGAGCAGGCCAGCAAAGAGGGTGGAGAAGACGCTACCCAACAGAACCGCCGCAACAATTACGGAGAGCTCTGAGAGTGTCAGATGCGACGTCGCCTCAAGATAGGGGAGTGCGCCGCCGATGATCCCGATATCGATTCCATACAGCAGGCCGCCAAGGCCCGCCACCAGGAGCAGGAACAGTTGATAGGTTCGATTGGCGGACGACACGTTTGGCGAGGAAGCAGAGTTGTTTGGGTTTAATGGCACGAGGTGGGACCTGAGCGCAGATTACGCTGTGCGGAGAACTCTGCGCAACTCGGGCCACTTGGCCGCCACTGAGACCACCCAGCCGCAAAGGTGAACCCTGCATTACCCTTGAAGCATGCCGTCGCTCTGGATTCGCATGACGCGCCTGCTCTGCACCTGGTGCGCGACACTGTCCATGGCCTTCTGCGCGCAGAAGCCGCACACGCTGACCTACGCACCGGGAAAAACAATTACCCTGTCCATTCCTGAAGGGCTCGACATTACGATTGCGGCCAAAGGCCTGCGACGCGTGCGCTTCTTTGCGAAGGCGCCGGATGGGCGAATCTTCGTAACAGGCATGCATGACTTGACGGACAACCACCAGGGCGGAGTTTTCATTTTGGATGGGTGGGACGCGCGGGCTCACGCCTTCTCGCATGTCACGCGTTATCTCGATCACCTGCGCAATCCCAACAATCTTGCGTTCTGGACCGACGCGAGCACTGGCAAGAGCTGGCTCTACCTTCCGCTTACGGACAAAGTCGTCCGCTACAGATACATGCCGGGCGACAATGTCCCCTCCTCCGCGCCCGAGACGCTGATTCGGTTTCCTGACTATGGGCTCAGCTACAAATATGGAGGTTGGCACCTGACGCGGACCGTGGCGATTGCGCATGTTTACAACGCGCCGCGTGTCTTTGTGTCGGTGGGTTCGTCGTGCAACTACTGCCAGGAGCGCGAGGTTTTACGCGCCGCAATCGTGAGCATGGATCCGGATGGAGGCCATCCAACACTGGTGGCCCAGGGAATGCGGAACGCAGTCGATCTGCGATCGATTGCCGCGCTCGAGGATGCTTTGTTTGCCACGAATATGGGCGACGATCATCTGGGCGACAACCTGCCCGAAGATACGTTCTTCGCAGTTGAGACCGCGCCCTCCGCGCCGCTGCAGTACGGCTGGCCGACATGCTATTTCGCTCACGGGAAGCCGGTCCACGATGCGACTCCGCTGCCGGCGCTCGACGATGCGGGCGTGGTGGATTCTGCGCCCGCTGCGCGCCAAGAGGATTCGGTTTACGGTAAGCAAGAAGGGGTTGCAACAGCGGGCACCAATCTTGCCGCTGGAGGAGGGCACGCCTCGGGCCCCGATCCGAATGCGGAACTGGGCCGCGCTCCGGATCCGCTGCGTTCCTGCGAAAGCGTCGTTCCGGCCTACACCACCTTTGCGGCACATAGTTCTCCACTCGGATTCGAGTTCTTCGATCGCGGTGATCCTCTCCTTGGCGGGACCTTTCTGGTGGCATTGCACGGCGCAAGCCATCCGCACATCGGTACTGGATACCGTGTCGTTCAGTTTTCGCCGCAAGACCGCCAGCCCCATGACTTCGTCACTGGCTTTCTGACAGTAGAAAAAGGGAAGGGGATTGTACATGGACGCCCTTGCGGCATTCTGCGCTCTGGCCCCGACAGCTTCTTGCTCACGGATGATTTTCTCGGGCTCGTTTATTCGATCCACCCAGCGGGGGAGAGGGCGAAATCCGGACGCAAAGGTGCTGCAAGCCATCTTCCTACCGAATAATCGGCGAAACAACCCGGAGAGGACTGTCGATGCTTTCCCAAAGCGCCAATAAGAAGAACGGCCGCAAATTTCTTCGCGGCCGCTTCGTGCGATGCTTGTGCTGATTTAGCGAACGCTGCCGCCACGCGCGGGGAAACTATAGGCGACGCCAAACGAGAGGACCGGGTAGGTCTTCAACGCGTCGAGGTCGCTCTTCCATTTCGCTATTTGCACAGCCAGATTGCTTTGCACGTCCTGGGCAGTTGTATCAGTAGTGCTGGTGACGTCAGAGCATTGGGTCTGAGCCTGATCTTGGCATGCCCAGCCAGAGAGGGTTACGTTGACAGCGGGCGAACCGATAAAGGCGACCCCTACCTCGGCGGGAAACGACCAATGACCGCCATTCCGTGGGATGGTGTTGCCCCAGCCGGTGGTGAGAGTAAATGCGGGTCTGCTTGTGTTCAACCGAAGAGATCCGTCTGCATGCAGCGGCGTTGCCCCGGTAGCCGTGTTCGCGTTGGCGGAATAGTATGTCGTGTCGTTCAGCGTGAAGCTGGTGCCTCCTGCCGCTACTGAGGTGGCTGAGACTCTGTTGTTATTCAGAACCATGATCCCTGGGCTGATGCGGAAGCCTTTGTGGAAGGGGTAGATGTCTGCAGCGATACCCGCCGAAGCCATGTTCAGCTTGGCATTCGCGTTAAAGCCGTTGGTTGAAAAGGTGCTGCCGTAATGAAAACCGTTGCCGCTGACGCGGAGGTTGAGATGCTCGGCAAGGTTCGTCGTGATTTGCACGCCAGGACCGAGGGTGCTGATGCCTCCCCCAACGGACACCTGCGAAAACGGTCCTCCAAACGATGGGCCGCTTTGCACTGTCGGCGTGGGTCGGTACGATCCGCCTTCCGTTTCGTTTGTTGCGAGGCTGGAAGACAAGTAAGGGGTCTGCGCCACCAGAGATCCGGCAGCGAGGAGTAGAGCCACTGGCGAAATCCAAGTCTTCAGTTCCAAGGTAATCCCTCCGGAGATAGATCTTCTGAGCAGATCTTTGGATAAAGCTATTGATTGCTGTGGGTTACTCGGCAGATGGCCCCAGCGATTCGTGTCCGACTCCTCATTCAATGACGGAAGTGGTATGGAGAAAGTAGCACGGGTCGAAGTAGAGTGTTACTGAAGAGCGACACTCAAACATTACCTATGTGTCAGAACGGACTTCCTCTCCCCTTTGGGCCCCGTCTGATTTTTTAGAGCCGTACACATGCAATGGTGTTGCCCTGAGCTTTTCGCCATGCCCAGAATTGACATCGAACTCGAAGCGCGTACGCGGCTCCGGCGGCAATTGCTGGCCTGGTATGACGCGAGCCAGCGTGACCTGCCTTGGCGCCGCAGCCGCGACCCGTACGCCATTTGGGTGTCGGAGATCATGCTGCAGCAGACCCGGGTTGCCGTAGTGGTGGAGCGGTACCAGGCATTCATGGCCCGCTTCCCTACTCTGGTTTCACTCGCCCTGGCCAGCGAGCAAGAGGTTCTCGCGCTCTGGAGCGGTCTAGGCTACTACCGGCGCGCAAGGATGCTCCACAAGGCGGCTCAGTTTGTTGCGGAGCATCGCGAGGGCAACCTGCCGACGTCGGCGGACGAACTTCGGCTGCTGCCCGGCATCGGGAACTATACGGCGGCCGCGATCGCAAGCATTGCCCATGGCGAAGCTATTCCAGTTGTGGATGGCAATGTGGAGCGCGTTTTGTGCCGCGTGCAGGGCTGGGAGGCTTTGGGTCGTTCCGGGGCAGCGGCGTTGCGGCGCAAAATTGAAACGGCAGCGACCCAACTGCTCGATCCCGAGAGGCCAGGGGATTTCAACCAGGCATTAATGGAACTAGGCGCGACTGTGTGCACGCCCCGCAGTCCGCAGTGTCTTACCTGTCCACTTTCAACTGATTGTGTGACGCGTGGCGAGCACAAGACACAGGCCCGTCCTCGCATGTTGAGCAAGGAAGTCGGCTATGCGCTCGCAGTGCGTACCGGGAACCTGCCTGGATTTACAAATCGCGAGGTGCTGCTGGAGCAGAGGCCTGAGACGCAGACAGTTATGCCCGGACTTTGGCAGTTGCCTGTTTTGCGCGAGGCGTCGGTTCCTGAAGCGGAGTTAAAGATGACCGTGCGGCATGCCATCATGCAGGTGAACTATTACGTGCGCATTCGCAACGTCGATGAGGAAAATGCCGACGACCTGACGGTGTTCGATGGCCGGCGATGCTGGGTTCCGCTGATCAACGCCTCGGGCATGGCGCTTACGGGTCTGACGCGCAAAGTGCTGAGCCGCGCGCATCTATTGCCTGTGGCCCCCCTTGAAATGCTGACCCTGCAGACAACAGAAAGCCCCGCCTGATCGCGGAACAGCAGGTCGATTGCGGCACCTGCCTCAGAGTAAAATCGATCTGTCTGCCTCGTTCCCAATTCCGCTTCACGGAGACTGAATGTACTCCTCTCGGATCTCGCTTCTTGCGACCACCCTCCTTTTTGTAACTTCAGCCGTTTATGCGCAGCAGGCTCCTCTGGTGCCAGATATTGAGGGGCTGCCGGCTGGCGCAAAGGCGGCCGCCGCGTCGATAGACCCGGAGAGGATCCGCGCCCATGTGCGCTTTCTTTCGCTCGATTTGCTGGAGGGGCGTGGTCCAGGGACGCGCGGTGCTGAACTTGCGGCCGAATACATTGCCACGCAGTTTGCCCTGGCCGGGCTCAAGCCAGCCGGAGATAACGGCGGCTTCTTTCAGCCTGTCCCTCTCTTTGCCGTGCATACGGATGAAGACAAGACGCGATTCGCTTTTGTCCCTGCGAAGGGAGCGCCGGTCGACCTGGCTTACGGCACGCAAATCGTGGCCAAGGATGAAACCGGCCAGACCAGCGCCGATATAGACGCTCCGATCGTGTTCGTCGGGTATGGCATTCACGCGCCAGAGTACAACTGGGACGACTATGCCGGTGTGGACCTAAAAGGGAAGATCGCCCTGGTCATCGTGAATGAGCCGCCCTCAGACGACGAGAAGTTCTTCAAAGGCAGAGCTCTTACCTATTACGGCCGCTGGACTTACAAATACGAAGAGGCATCTCGGCGTGGCGCAATCGGCGTGCTTGTGATTCATCGCACCGATCTGGCGAGCTACGGGTGGGAGGTTGTTCGCAACTCGCAGGCAATTGAGAAGAGTTTTCTGCAGGGCGATCCGCTGGCAACTCTGCGCGCAGCCGCGTGGATCCAGCACGATGTGGCTCAACATCTTTTCACGTTGGCAGGCATGGGCGATCTGGACCAGGCAATCGACCGCGCGGGCAAAAGGGGCTTCCATGCCGTTGAGATACCGGTGAAACTGCGCGGCCACATTGAGAGCCGCGTACGCCGTTACGTGAGCGCAAATGTAGTGGCGCGTGTGCCGGGGGCAGCGCCAGGCGGCAACTCGGTGCTCTACACGGCACATTACGACCACCTCGGAATTGACGCCGACGCCAAGGGCGACAACATATACAACGGCGCTGCGGACAACGGCACGGGCTGCGGCATCCTTCTGGAAATGGCGCGGACTTTTGCGCAATCCAGGGTACTCCCACCGCATGATATGTACTTTGCCGCAGTCACCGCCGAAGAGCAGGGCCTGTTGGGCTCGGAGTACCTGGGGATGCATCCGCCCGTTCCCGCTCGCCAGATTGCACTGGATCTCAATTACGACATGCTGTTGCCTGTGGGTGTGCCGCGCTCCGTCAATCTCGGGGGCGCAGAGCGGATCGATTTCTGGCCGACGGTGCAGACGGTGGCGAAGGATTTCGACTTACAACTGCTCCCCGATCCGACGCCCATGGCCGGGCACTACTACCGTAGCGACCACTTCTCGCTGGCGCGGGTGGGCATCCCTGCGTTTTCGGTAGACCAGGGCGACTTGTTCGAAGGCCGCGATGAAGCCTGGGGCCATGCGCAGGATGAAGACTATGTGGAGCATCACTACCACCAGCCTTCAGACGAGTACCAGGCGAGTTGGGATTTCAGTGGGAACGCCAAGCTGGCGCGCTTCGGCTTTGTGCTGGGCTGGCTGGCCGCCGAGCGAGCCAAACCGGTGGAGTGGCTGCCGGGAGATGAGTTCGAGGCGGCGCGGAAGGCCAGCGAAAGACAATAGGCCCCGTTCTGCGGCAGATAAAGTGTTTTGCGCGAAGCGCGATTCGCTGGACGTAAAGTCCCTTAGTAGTAGTCGGCGCAGCTGAGATAGTAGCCGCACTGCGTGCAGACCAGCTTGCAGCGATGTCCGCTGAGACGGTGCGAACAGGTTGGGCAGACCTGGCAGTGGTGTTCGATAGGGAGCTCCGCTGAGGTGTCGCATGTCGCGCTGCTCTCTGAAAATTCACGCGCAAAATCGCCGTCGAGAGCCCGGGGCCTAGTTGGAAGCATGGGGGAGAGATTAGCATAGGGGAGATGGCCTCCTGCCCCGAGAAACCTCGCAGGTGCCTGAAGCATCAACTTTCGCGCGTGCTGCCGTCGCTTCCCCTTCGGCAACGCAAATTTACCCCCAAAACCACCGGATTCCGGAACCCTAAGGAGGGTCTATGGCAAGCAAGGCAAGTGCAGTTTGGACAGGCTCGTTGAAAGAAGGCAAAGGCACGATTTCGACCGCAACTGGCGTTCTGAAGGACGCCAACTACTCATTCGCGACGCGATTTGAGGGGGCTGCCAGCGGAACCACCCCTGAAGAGCTGATTGCAGCGGCGCATGCCAGCTGCTTCTCGATGGCGCTCGGTGCGCAACTGGGCGGCGCGGGCCTGACCCCAACCAAAATCGAGACCCACGCGGCTGTTACCCTCGCCAAGGTGGGAGATGGATTCTCGGTGACCAAGATCGCGTTGACTACGACTGCCAGCGTTCCTGGCGCGTCGAAGGAAGTTTTTGATACGGCCGCTGCCGGTGCCAAGGCCGGCTGCCCGATCTCAAAGCTCTTCGCAAACAACACAGAGATCACGCTCGACGCCAAGCTGGTGTAGCTGTCGTTTCCGTGTTCTCTGACACACCCCATCCCATCCGGTGCAGCTGATTTTGAATGCGGCCGGATGGGATGCTTTTTGCGTTCCATCCCCCCAAAGGCCACATCGGCTCATCTCTTCCACTCTAAGATTCCCTGTTGACATTCCACATCCTCCCGCGCGACTCTCATCTGCGTCTCCCCGAATCTTTCCCAACTGCGTGAAGTAAGTCTCTGATCCCCGGAGGAACCTGTGCATCACGTTCACCACGACCTGAATCATCTTGCCATCTTTGTTTCGGGAGCCTTCCTCTGGCTCTTGGGCGCCGTTTGGTACTCCCCCGCGCTGTTCTCCAAGCCGTGGATGGCACTGCTCGGCTTCAGCAAGGAGCACCCAAACAAAAAGAGTCTCGTCCCCGGCATGATTGCCTCGCTCGTATGCGACGTGATCCTGGCCTTTGTAATGGAGCACCTCATCTTGTGGTCTGAAGCGAATTCGTTCGGCTGGGGCGCCTTGGTAGGTTTCATCGCCTGGATCGGTTTCTTCGCTGCGCCAAATTTACCGCAGGGCATCTACGAAAATCGGCCCTTTAAGCTGTTTGCCATCAACAATGGTTATTGGCTTATTGGATTGCCGATTGTGGGCGGCATTCTCGCAATCTGGCCTTGACTCCAAGGGCTCTACAATCGAGAGCATGAGCAAAACGCTGATCTTTACCAATGAAGCGCCGGAGGCAATCGGTCCGTACTCGCAGGCGATTCGAACGGGCAATCTGATCTACACTGCCGGGCAAATTGCCTTGGATCCCGCCACAGGGCAGCTTGTGCCCGGAGGGATCCAGGAACAGACTGAGCGCGTGCTCGAAAACCTGAAAGCAATCCTCGAAGCCGGTGGCAGCAGTCTCGCCAAGGCAGTCAAGGCGACGGTTTTTTTGAAGGATTTCAAGGACTTTGCAGCTATGAATGCCGTCTACGGCAAGTATCTGGCACCTGAAGGTGCCTCTGCCCCCGCGCGCACCACGATCGAGGCTTCGCGGTTGCCCAAAGACGCACTTGTAGAGATCGAGCTGGTTGCCGAGGCCTAGCTTTGTAACTTCAACCGGACATCGCGCATCCAACCATCCGCTGTCTTGGAGGTCCACACTTGAACAAAACATCGGAAACTGGAGATAAGGTCACCCATAGCGACGCTGAATGGCAAGCGATGCTGACGCCTGAGCAGTATCGGGTTCTGCGTCAGAAAGGAACAGAACGCCCCTTTACCGGCACGCTCACTGAGAATCATGAGACAGGGAATTACCACTGTGCAGGTTGTGGCGCGATGTTGTTTCTTTCCGGGGCCAAATTCGACTCTGGCTGCGGATGGCCGAGCTTCGTCATTCCAGCCGATTCCAAGGCCGTGGATGAGCACGAAGACCTGAGCTATGGAATGCGCCGCGTTGAGGTTACGTGCGCTCGCTGCGGGGGGCACCTGGGGCATGTGTTTCCCGACGGCCCCGGCCCAACCGGCCTTCGTTACTGCATCAACTCCGCCTCGTTGACGTTCGAACACGCGAAATAAACGCAATTGGGTGGAAGTGTATTAGGTTCAAAAATCTGCCTGCCCTGGAGTCTTCGGGCACAACAAAACCCCGCCTCTGCAGGCGGGGTCCTGGCTTCAAGCTTGAATCAGGCTGTCTTGGTGCGGTCCGATTGCCGCAAAATCGGCGGTCGGCCTAGACCTTGGCGATCTTGCCGGCCTTGATGCAGCTGGTGCAAACGCGAATCCGCTTGGGTGCGCCGTTCACCAGAGCTTTTACGGCCTGCAGATTGACGTTCCAGCGGCGGCGCGTCACGTTGTGCGCGTGTGAGATGTTATTGCCAAACTGCGGGCCTTTGCCGCAAATGTCGCATACCTGTGCCATCGTGATACTCCAAAATTCGTTGGTATTTCGCGCCGCCGTCGCCGTCTCTCACTTGAGAAACCACCGGGGCGCAACAAGATGCGCCACCTACAGGCTTGCCGAACCTCTAGTATACCGTGAAGGCGCGCTGTCGCCAAGGCAGCTGCATCGTAACGGCGCAAGCCCAACCATGCAAGAGGTTTACCCCAAAAGTATCCTCGTTTGCCCCGTTCGGGTGATGCCCTTAGGAAGTTACTTCGCCCTACACTGCAATTCGTAGGAGGAACGATGAACACTCAGCAACGTGAACCTATTTATCGAGCGGCAGCGGAAACAGCCTATGCAGAACTCGGTTTAATCGCGGAAAGAATGGATCAACTGAAGGCTCGCCAGACGCAGATTTTTGCCGCCGTCGAGGCTTTGAAGCTGGTTGTGAATGCAACTGAGGAACAAGGACGCTCTGCATCGAAGCCCGTTCTCGAAATGAACGCACGGCCACCGCAAAGTGCACAGCCGCAGTATGACGACTCTGCCAAGGTTGCGGCGCTCGCGTAGAGTTTTCGGTCGCTTCCCCTCTCGCTTAACGCGCGGGCTCGACAGAGTCGTACCTCCATCCGCTATGCTTGGTCACGTCACCGCTGTGAAGGAATCTCTTCACGGCGGGATCGTCCATGACCGCAACCGCACGACCCACGCCCGACTCCAAAGCGCAGTTGCGCAAGACTATGGGGTTCTGGGACGTCCTGCTGTTCAACATCGCCACTGTGCTAGGCCCGCGTTGGATCGCGGCGGCCGGCCACAACGGCACCTCTTCCATTAGCCTGTGGGTTCTCGCAGCGTTCTTCTTTTTTGTTCCCGGCGCGTTTGTGATCAACGAGCTCTCCTCGCGCTTCCCTGAGGAGGGCGGCCTTTATGTCTGGTCGCGCGAAGCCTTCGGCGATTTTCATGGCTTTATCGCGGGCTGGACCTATTGGATCTACACCGTCTTCTATTTCCCGGGCCTGCTGCTTGCCAGCGCGTCGATGAGCGCCTACATCCTTGGCGGCCGCGGCGCTACGCTCGCCCAGGATCGTACATTCCTGCTGTCGGTCTCCCTGGGCATGCTGCTCGTCGCAGTTCTGCTCAACATCATCGGTCTCAATGTCGGTAAATGGCTGCAGAACGCAGGAGGAGTGGGGACGTATGTTCCGCTGCTCATGCTCGGCGGCGTGGCGATTCTCGTTGTGCTGCGCCATGGCTCGGCCACGCATTTCACCGCGGCTAATATGCTGCCCGCGTGGAATTGGGATACGGTGAATTTCTGGTCGCAGATTGCGTTTGCCTTCACCGGACTCGAACTCGTTTCGGCAATGAGCGAAGAGATCCGCAACCCGCGCAAGACGCTTCCGCGCGCGGTATTTGCCTCCGGAGCAATGATCGCTTTCATGTACGTCGCGGGAACATTCGCGATCCTGGCCCTCGTACCTGCGGCCAATCTCGATCCGCAGAGTGGCGTCTTCCACGCCATTACGCTGGGATCGGTCGCCTTGCGCATTGGTCTGCTTGGCGTCGCTGCAGCGATTCTCGTCACGGTGGGCAACGCCGGCGGCGTCGGCAGCACCGTCGCCGGCATTGCGCGTGTCCCATTTGTCGTGGGCATCGACCGTTACCTGCCTGCCGCATTTGGCAAAATCCACCCGCGGTGGAAGACGCCCTATATCTCCATTCTGGTGCAGGCAATTGCGTCTGGCGCGATTTTACTCGTGAGCCAGATCAACGACTCTACACGCGGCGCCTACCAGTTCCTGATTGACGCCGCCATCATTCTCTATTTCATTCCGTTTCTTTACATGTTCGCTGCGGTCATCAAACTGGCCCATCGCAAAGACCGCAAGGAAAACGCCCATGCGGTGCTTGTTCCCGGAGGCCTGCCCGGGGTGTGGATCTGCGGCGGGCTGGGGTTTGTTGTCGTGCTGGTCGGCATTTTTGTTTCGCTTGTGCCCCCGGGTGACTCGACCAGCAAACTCGGGTTTGAAATGAAATTGATCGGCGGGACCCTGGCATCGATCGTGTTGGGCCTTCTCCTATACTGGCGAGGTTCGCGCAGCAAAAGCAAACAAGCCCAGCCTTAGTGCCGGCCTCTTCGTCACAGCAGGCCTCGCGGCAGGGGCAGTTTGCTTTAGGCTAGGTTGCATAGCCTGAAGACGGCATGCCGCGGCCCAATCTGGTTCAGACGACGTACCCATGACAGAGATCGCCGCGAGATTTTTGGGGGGCCTAATGAAACCGTACCTCATCCTTCTGTCGTTTGCAGCAACCTGCGCGTTCGCACAGTCGACGCAAAAACCGATTGAGTTGCAGCATATCGATGTGACGCGTGTCGACTCCTCTGTTGACCCTTGCGACAATTTTTACCAGTACGCTTGCTCGAAGCTGAATGCAGCAAATCCTATACCCGCGGACCAGATGTACTGGGGGGTTGCCGGCGAGTTGATTGAGTGGAATCGCGAGATTCTGCGCCAGATTCTCGAGAAGAATGAAGTCGCGAGCGCATCACGCACGCCGAATGAGCAGAAGATAGGCGACTTCTATGCAAGCTGCATGAATCAGGCGGCCTCCAAGGTGAACGATCTCGAGGCAATCCAACCGCTGCTAGGTCGCATCGATAGCATGAAGAGCAAGCCCGAGATTGCGGGTGTGCTGGCGATGATCCACGGTTCATTCGGCGCAGCCTGGCAGGGCGACGAAAATCAGACGCGTGCAGCGCTCTTGGGCTTTGGCCAGCAGGCCGATTACAACGACGTGAGCAACGTAGTAGCCGGTGTGGACCAGGGCGGCCTGGGCATGCCGAACCGGGATTTCTATCTCTCGAGCGACGATCGCTCCAAGCAGATTCGCGCAAAATACGCAGACCTGCTGGTCGCTCTGCTCAAGCTGGACAACGTGAGTGCCGAGGATGCCGCCAAAGATGCCGCGGCAGTTCTGCATGTGGAGACCGTGCTTGCGCAGGCACAGATGGACAATGTGACGCGCCGCGATCCATCCAAGGTGAATAACCGGTTCACGCTGGCGCAACTGAAAGCGCTGATGCCTGCCTTCGATTGGGACAGCTATCTGCATGCAATTGGAGCGCCCTCCGTGCCCCTCTACGAAGTATCGGCGCCTGACTTCTTTCGTGCGGAGAACAAACTGCTTGAGGACGAAGATCTGGCGACCCTAAAGCTCTATCTGCGCGCTCATCTGCTGTTGGCTGCAGCCCCGGTGCTTGGAAATGCGTGGCGTGACGCAGCATTCGAGTTTACCAAGGCTCTTACGGGGCAGGCCAAGCGATCACCCGATTGGCGGCGGTGTACGACTGCCGTTGATGGAGAAATCGGCCAGGCACTCGGGCAGGTCTACGTCGCGCAGGTGTTCCCGCCGTCGAGCAAAGAGCGCGCCCTGAAGATGGTGCGCGATATTGAAGCCGCCATGGGCCGAGACATCGATGCGGTCTCATGGATGCAGCCGGCAACCAAGAAAGAGGCGCATCTGAAACTCGCTGCGGTGATTAACAAGATCGGTTACCCGGATAAGTGGATCGATTACAGCTCGCTTACGATCACTCGCGACAGTTATCCGTTCAATGTGGAGCGATCGACTGCCTTTGAACTGCGCCGTCAATTGTCGTTCATCGGCAAGCCGCTCGACCGCACACAGTGGGTGATGACACCGCCCACAGTGAATGCGTATGAGGACCCACAGAGCAACACCATCAATTTTCCCGCAGGCATGCTGCAACCGGTCTACTTCGACGCAAAGGAAGATGACGTGATGAACTATGGCGCAGAGGGCGCCGTTGTTGGTCACGAACTTACCCACGACTTCGACGATCAGGGCCGTAAATTCGATGTGAAAGGCAACCTGCGCGACTGGTGGACACCCGAAGATGCGAAGGCTTACGACGAGCGCGGCGCCTGCATCGCGCACGAGTACACCATTGCGGTTCCCGGCGTTCCTGGTGCGACACAGAACGGGAAACTCACCCAGGGTGAAGATACGGCTGACAACGGCGGCATCTATCTTGCTCTATCGGCTCTCAGTGAGGACCTGAAGGAGAAGAACAAGACCTTGAGTGACAAGGACGACCACGGCTTAACGAATCTGCAGCGTTTCTTCATCGCCTACGGGACTGCATGGTGTGACACGTTTCGCCCTGAGCTGATGAAGACCCTGGTGAAGATCGATCCCCACTCGATGCCGGAGATTCGCGTGAATAATGTGCTGGCGAATATGCCTGAGTTCCAGAAGGCTTTCAGCTGCAAGACCGGACAGCCGATGGTGCACGAGACACGGTGCCGAGTCTGGTAGGCATCGAGGCTGCAGACTGTTTCTCTCACCGCGCGAATCTGCTGGGGAGAAAGCAAAAAGGATCCCCCACCCTGGGAGGGATGGGGGCGAAAAGGAAGGCTTGCAAGCTTGAGAAGGAAATCGGCAGTGCCGCAACGATCAGCACTCCACTCGCAAACAATTCTTGACGAAGGCGCGGGTGCTTATTCGCCCGAGGACGTGGAGTGGCCGATCACGAGGCTCATCTTGTTGAGCTCGATCGACTGCAGCACAGAGACGCCGCCCACCGTATTGGTGAGAACCGCAACGTGGCCGTTCTTTGCATCTACCATCTTGGCAGGAACCGTAACTGTCTTTTTGTCCTTGTCTGCGATCGTGACTTGGACGTCGGTTCCCGTGCCGGTCCAACTCACTTTGTAATCGCCGGCAGGGAGTTGCGTGGAGCCGACCTTCACCGGATCATTGAAGGTTACATTCTGCGAATTTTTAGCGGCGAGCGCCGGAACCGAGAGTGAAGCAACGATAAGTGCAAAACCGAAAATGCGCTTCATATGTATCTCCTCAAATGCCTCATTGCTTCCCCAGTTGCTGCCTGAGGCATTAAGGACATTACACAGCGTTGTCCACTCATTGAAGCTTAAGAAATATTAAGTGGATTAAAGTGGGACTAGCTTTGCGCTGTAACTTGTGCAAATGCAATCCCAGGCTCCGTGGCGAGCGGAATTGTGATGGAGACGCGCAGGCCGGGCGACGCGTTTTCAGCCACGATTGTTCCGTGATGCAGCTGAATTGCGCGCTTCGCGATCGAGAGACCCATGCCCGATCCGCCGCTGTTTGCATCGCGTGCGTCTTCGACCCGGAAAAATGGATCGAACAGGCGAGTAACTGCATCTTCCGGCACACCCGGCCCGAAGTCGCGCACTGCGATTCTTGCCTCGCGCTCGCACTCCGCAATCGATAGCTGAATGGCGGAGTGCTGTGGCGAATAGCGAATTCCATTTCGCAGCACGTTTTCAATCGCCCTGCGCAACAGTTCCCGACTTCCAATGATTGCGCCATCGAGCTTCCCGTGGACTTCGATTGAGCAATCGCGGAACTGCGCTTCAAGCGTGCAATCGCGAACGACTTCATTGATAATCTCGCCGGCGTGAACGATGCCCGTGTCTTGCACAGTGGGATCGCCTTCGATGAATGTGATCTCCACTATGTCTGCAACCAGCGATGTAATCCGATCCACATCGCGTTCGATGCGGTCCAGTGCAGATTTATTGTCCGGCGACGTGCGCGCGAGCTTCACAGCGAATTTCAAACGAGCCAGCGGAGACCGAAGCTCATGCGAAATATCGCCGAGCAATCGACGCTCGCTTACGATGAGGCGTTCGAGGCGATCGGCCATCTGATTAAAGGTGCGTGCCAATTGCCCAATTTCGTCGCTGCGTTTCGTTTTGATGCGGACTGCGAGATTGCCTTGTCCGAATTGGCCGATGGTGGAGGCGATGCGCCGGATGGGCGCAACGACCCCAATCCAGGCCATCCAGCAAAGAACCACGGTCGCGCCTGTAACCAGAAAGTAATAGGGAAGAAATGTCCAGATCTGGGGGCGGCCCAACTCGCCTTCGGCAGCAAACCAATAGCCGCCATCTGCAGATCGATGTGCGAGTGTCCACCGGCCATGAGCGCGTACGCGCCACTTATCGAGCGGCGGAGGCGGCAGCAGCGCAGATCGGTCGTCGCCGGTGACGAGATCGATTCCATGTGCGTCCAGCAGATAGTGCGATCCACTGAAGATTTTGTTGAGGCTGGTCAGGTAATCGCTAAGCCCTTCCCGTCCTCGCTGCTTCAACGCGATGAGGGCGCTCTGCAGTTGCAACTCGTCAAACTTGACGAACGTGGGTTCGATTTCGATTCGCTGCACGTGGTCGGCGATCATATCGAATGCCAGAAACGACAGCAGTAAGATTCCTACCATCGCTACGAGCACCGCGACGTAGAGGGACATCGAGGGCAGAGCCTTAATGCGTTCCCGTGAAGACATATCCAACTCCTCGAATCGTGCGGATCAGGTGTCGCCCACCTTTTAGCTTTTTGCGAAGATGGCTGATATGAACATCGAGGAACCTGTCGTAGGGCGTTGCTTCGCGCTCAAAAAGCACTGAAGTGATCTGGTCGCGTGAAACGACCTGGCCGGCCGCGCGCATCAGCAGGTCGAGCAAGTCGAACTCCATCGCGGTAAGTTCGACGGGAACGCCGGCACTCCACACTTCGCGGGTGGAAGCGTTCACCGTGATGCCGCCAAGCGCCATGGGCACTTCGCTTGGCAGAGCCGAACCCCGCGTACGACGCAGCACGGCACGAATGCGCGCCAGCAGTTCATCGGGATCGAACGGCTTGGGCAGATAGTCGTCCGCGCCGCTGTTCAGGCCCTGGATTCGGTCGTGCTGTTGGACGCGTGCCGTGAGCATGATAACGGGCAGATCCTTCTTGCGGCGCAATTGTTCGAGCACCGCAAATCCATCCAGGCCCGGCAGCATGACGTCGAGGATGACAAGGTCGTACTTGCCGCGCAGAGCCGCTGCGAGACCCTCGCGGCCGTTGTACGCGGTTTCAAGCTTGTGGCCGGCCTCATTGAAGAACTCCAGCATCATGCCGCACAACTCGGCATCGTCGTCCACTAGCAGAAACGACAACTGCCGCTGCCGCTCTCCCGCTTCTATCTCAACCAAAGCCTGTTCTGCTCCCACGGCATTTTAGTCTCGCACAAAGGGCGGACGATAGGTGCGGCTTAACAATTCTTAACGCTCCAAAGGTTCGACCGGCCAGTCTGCCTGGGAGTTCTGATGAGTGGTCTGCAAGGCTTCCTGCGCCGTAACCCGCAGATAGCGCCTTCGCTGGTCGCTGGTCAATCCCTCAGGACTGAAAAGCGAGTTGAGCGCAAGGCCGTCCATGATGGCGCCGACTTCCATCGTCAGACGCCGTCGCCTTTCGACGGACGCCCCAACCATCTCAGGAAACAGCGTGTTGATTTTCGTCATCGAACAGCGCAGGCACATTTCTTCAAAGAGTGCGCTCAGTCGCTTCCTCTTACGGGGATGGCGAATGACGTACATCTTGAATTCAAGGTTAAGAAGAATTCTTTGCTTGTCGCGTAACAACTCGCCAAGATGCCGGGCCAGCACTTCCACGCGCTCGTCCAAATTCGAGGCGGCCGACATTTCTTCAATCATTCTTTCGCGATCGCGGTTAATGTCTTCTTCAAAAAGAGCGAAGAAAACATCTTCTTTGTCGCGAAAATTGTCGTAGAACGCGCCCCGTGTCTTCCCGGCTTGCGCCGCAATGTCCTCGATGCGTGCGGACTCGAATCCGCGTCGCGTGAAGACTACACGAGCCGCTTCCAAAAGGTGCTCACGGGTAACGAGTGCCCGCTCTTGCTTGTGCTGAGACGCTTTCAACACATGATTTCCGGCGCACACAACTTTCATGAATCGAGTGAATGCCGTGGCGCGTCTGAATAGAAATATACAGGGATGTATCTTTTTTGTACAAATTGCAAAGGCGAGCGGAGGAGACATGAGGCAGCGCGCCATCCCCGAAACAAACAGGAAGTCGACATCTAATATTTTGAATCTTGCCTTGAGCGGCGGCGCGTTCGTTTTAGCCGCAGCTACACTCACCGGCTGTGCGACCACGCAGGCCAGTACCGGCGGCCCACCCATGGGCCCTATGCCTGTGTCGTTTGTGCCTGTGCGGCAGGCCGATGTGCCGCTGAAGGGGGAGTGGGTCGGCACACTCGATGGCTACGTCAACGCGCAGATTCAACCGCAGGTAAGTGGGTACCTGATCCGGCAGGAGTACCGCGAGGGTTCTCCGGTTTCGAAAGGTGCGGTGCTCTTCCAGATCGATCCGCGTCCGTTCCAGGCTGTTGTCGATCAGGCCCAGGCGCAGGTTGGGCAGGCCAAGGGGCAACTTGCGCAGGCACAGGCACAACGCGGGCTGGCGGAGATCAATCTGAAGCGCGACACGCCCTTAGCGGAGGCGCACGCGATCGCGCAAAGCCAGTTGGACAACGACAAGCAGCAAGCGGCGCAGGCAGATGCATCGGTTGCCGCGGCTGAGGCAGCGGTGGGTGCGGCTGAGGCGGCGCTGACGACCGCGAAGCTGAACCTGGGTTTCACGCAGGTGCGCTCCCTGATTGGTGGCGTGGCCGGACAAGCGACAGCCCAGGTCGGGAATCTCGTGAATCCGCAATCAGTTCTCACATCGGTTTCGCAGCTTGATCCCATCAAAGTCTATTTCTCGATTAGCGACGCCGAGTATCTGGCGCTCACGGCCCGCGCCCGCCAGACCGGGGGGGACTTATTGAGCGTGAAGTCAGCTTTACCCCTCACGCTCACGCTTGCCGACGGAACGGCGTATCCCCATCAAGGGCAGATCGCGTTTGTCGATCGCCAGATGAACCAGCAGACCGGTGCCATCCGGATCGCAGCCTCGTTTCCGAATCCAGGAAACATCTTGCGGCCAGGTCAATTCGGCCGCGTTTCGGCCGCCACGGAAGTACGTCGAGGAGCGTTGCTTGTTCCGCAAGCAGCGGTGCAGGAGTTGCAGGGGATCGAGCAGATTTACCTCGCAACGCCGGACAATCATGTGCGCGTGGTGAACGTGACTCTGGGACCGCAGTATGGCCGCGACTGGATTGTTGAGAGCGGCCTTCAGCCGGGTCAACGCGTGATTACCGATAACCTGCAGAAGCTGAAAGACGGCGCACCTATCAATCCGCACGAAGTCTCAGAGCAAGCAGCCATCGCCACTTCGAGTCCGACGGGCGGGAGGTAATCCGTGTCAAAATTCTTCATCCGTCGCCCGATTGTGGCGATTGTGATCGCTATTCTCACTGTCATTATCGGCACCGTTTCGCTGTTGACGCTGCCCACGTCGCAATACCCCGATATCGTTCCGCCCGAAATTATGGTGCAGGCCACCTATCCCGGTGCGGACGCGCGGACGCTGACGCAGGCTGTCTCAACGCCAATCGAGCAGCAGATGAATGGCGTCGACAACATGCTCTACATGTATTCGGTCAATGCCAATAATGGGCAGGCGACCGTCTATGTCGACTTCGACGTCAAGACCAATCCAGATACAGATCAGGTGCTTTCGCAGCTGCGCGTTTCGCAGGCGCAGTCGCAGTTGCCTGCGCAGGTGAACACCGCCGGAGTGGTAGTGCAGAAATCGCTCACCTCGCCGCTGATGCTGATTGGCCTTTCTTCGCCCGACAATAAGTACAACGTCAATTTCCTCACCAACTACGCCATCATCAATCTCCAGGACGAACTGACGCGCGTTCCCGGCGTCGCGCGCATCCAGGTCTTCGGCGGGCAGTACGCGCTCCGCGTCTGGGTCAAGCCGGATCAGCTCGCCAAGCTGGGCGTCACCGCAACCGATGTTATCAATGCATTGCAGGTGCAGAACAATGTGAACCCGGCTGGGCAGATTGGTGGGGAGCCGGTACCGAATGGCCAGCAGTTCACCTACACCGTGCGCACGCAGGGTCGTCTCGTGACTCCGGAGGAATTCGGCAACATTGTGATTCGTGCGAATCCCGATGGCTCCGTGCTCCATTTGCGGGATGTTGCGCGCGTGGAGCTGGGTACGCAGACCTACAATCTGACTGCCCGCTATAACAATGCTCCAGCCGGCATCATGGCTGTCTATCAGTTGCCTGGTTCAAACGCCGTCAAGACCGCCGCTGCGGTGACCAAGCGACTCAAGGAACTCTCGTCAACCTTCCCGCCAGGCATGCGTTACGACATTCCGCTCGACACAACCAAGGCGGTTACAGCAGGAATTCACGAGATCGTTATCACGCTTTGCATCGCTCTCGCGCTGGTAATCCTTGTCGTCTATGTGTTTCTGCAAGGATGGCGTGCGACTTTGATTCCGCTGATGGCGGTGCCGGTTTCCTTGATCGGAACATTCATCATGTTTCCGCTTCTCGGCTTTTCCATCAACACCCTTTCGCTCTTTGGACTCGTCCTGGCAATCGGCTTGGTAGTTGACGATGCCATCATCGTTGTCGAGGCTGTCGAGCATCTGATTGACGAAGGCATGTCGCCTCGCGATGCTGCCTTCCGCGCGATGGAAGAAGTGGGCGGACCGGTTGTGGCGATCGCGCTCATTCTCGCGGCGGTCTTCATTCCAACTGCCGCAATCCCCGGTATTACGGGTCGGCTCTACCAGCAATTTGCGATTACGATCGCGATCTCTGTGCTGATCTCTGCATTCAATGCGCTGACACTTAGTCCAGCGCTCGCGGCTCTTCTGTTGAAGCCGAAAGAGGAGAAGAGGCGAGGCGGTCCACTGCAGCGCTTCTTCGACTGGTTCAACAAGGTGTTTGGCCGTACGACAGAGAAGTATGTTTCGACCTCGGGCGTGTTGATTCACAAATCCGGGTTCACAATGCTCGCTTTGCTTGGGGTAGCCGCGCTGGCTGTATTCGTTGGCAGCCGTCTTCCCTCCGGGTTCCTTCCGCAGGAGGACCAAGGGTACCTCTTCGTCGCGATGCAACTGCCCGACGCAGCATCACTGCAGCGCACCGACGCAGCCGTGCAGAAGGTGAGCAAGGCGTTGTTGGAGACGCCGGGAATCGGAGGCGTCGTCGGTGTCGATGGCTTCAGCCTTCTGACGCAAACCCAGAGTACAAATACCGCCTTCTTCTTTGTGTCGCTTAAACCGTGGGATAAGCGAAAGTCGCGCGCCGAGCATATTCAGGCAATCCAGGCGAGCGTGCAACAAAAGCTGGCAGGAGTAAGCGAAGGCCTCGCCTTCTCCTTTCCACCTCCGGCGATTCCTGGCATCGGCACTTCAGGCGGTGTCACCATGATCCTGCAAGATCGCTCGGGCAACGACGATCCAGCCTTCCTCACCAAGAATGTGTTCGCGTTTCTTGGCGCTCTCTCCAAGCGGCCTGAGATTGCTGCCGCCGTGCCCTCGTATCTGCCCGCCGTTCCACAGATTTACGCCGACGTCGATCGCGAAAAAACAACGCAGCAGCAGGTGGAGCTGAGTTCTGTCTACACCACCCTGCAGACATTTATGGGCGGATATCTCGTGAACTACTTCAACCGATTTGGCCGCCAGTGGCAGACATTTGTCGAGGCTGAAGGTGACACTCGAACCAATATCCAGAACATCAATCAGTTCTACGTGCGCAGCGCGAACGGCAGCCAGGTGCCACTTGGTTCGCTGGTTCACGTGAAGCAAATTACCGGTCCGGAGTTCATCCTCCGTTTCAACGAGTACAACGGCGCGCAATTGAACATCGCAGGCGCTCCCGGCTATAGCTCGGGGCAAGTGCGCGCCGCACTCGAACAGGTATTCAAGGAATCGATGCCGCCGGGCATGGGTTTCTCGTACCAGGGCATGAGTTATCAGGAGCAGCGCGCAGCCGAGGGAGTGCCGGCCTGGATGGTTTTCGGCCTTTCGCTGCTCTTTGTCTTCTTGATTCTGGCCGCACTCTACGAGAGCTGGACACTTCCGTTTAGCGTGCTTCTCAGCACTCCAGTGGCGATTCTGGGCGCATATCTTGCTCTTACACTGCGGTCGTTGGAGAACGATATTTTCGCCACCATCGGGCTTGTCATGCTCATCGGTCTCTCGGCGAAGAACGCCATCCTGATCGTCGAGTTTGCCGTGCAGAACTACCGCAAGGGGCAGAGCATCGTCGACTCCGCTTTGCATGCGGCCCGATTGCGCTTCAGACCGATTGTTATGACGGCTCTGGCCTTCATCTTCGGTTGTTTGCCATTGTGGACGGCGAGCGGCTCCGGGGCGGTGTCGCGACGCATTCTCGGTACGGTAGTCATCGGTGGCATGACCCTCGCCACTCTCGTGGGAATCCTTATGGTGCCGGTCACGTTTTCAGTGGTTGAGTATCTTTCACATCGCCTTCGCAAAGGAGGCAAGGGCACGAGCATGGACGAGCCGGGCATTCCTGACCTGAGCCATGGCAGACGCGCTCCAGCACATGGGGCGCCGGGAGGAGAAGCGTGACACACATGATTTCTAAGAATCTCCTTGCTGCCGCCGCTTGCGGGTTTGCGGTGTTTGTGGGGGGCTGCAAAGTGGGGCCGAACTATGCTCGTCCGCAAGTTACCGCGCCTGCCGTGTATCGGGGCGCTGATGATGCGGTCGTCTCGAGTCCCGACCCTAACTCGCTTGGCGAACAGGACTGGGCACAGGTCTTCCACGAGCCTGAGCTGCAGCAGCTGATCCGAAGCGCGCTGGAGAACAATTTCGACTTGCGCATCGCGGCGCAACACGTGTTGGAGCAGGAAGCACAGCTTCGCATCACGCGTTCGCAGCAGTTTCCAAGCGTGACAGTGGGCGGCAGCGGCATCGGCGCCGATTTGCCGAGCACGCTTGGAAGCAGCCTGCCGAGCGGTACCATTGCTTCAGGAAGCTTGAACTTATCGGCCGCGTGGAACCCAGACTTCTGGGGCTTGTACCGCAGGCAAAGCGAAGCGGCTCGTGCCGAATTGCTGTCGCAAACCTGGGCGCAGCGCGCGGTTCGATTGACGCTCGTTCAGCAGGTAGCCACCGCTTATTTCCAACTACGCGCTCTGGATCAGCAACTCGCGATTGCGAAGGAAACTCTTGCGACGCGGCGTCAATCGGTCGATCTCACCAAAACGCTCGAGAGCGGGGGATCGGTGCCTCTGTCGGATCTGCGCCAAGCGGAGGAGCTTGAGTACACGGCGTCCGCGCAAATTCCGCAGCTTGAGCAGCAGATTCAGCAGCAGGAGAATGGCCTTCGCCTCCTTCTCGGTCAGAATCCCGGGCCCGTCTCTCATAGCGATCAAAACGCCTTGAACCCCATACCGCAGGATCTTCCTGTTGGCTTGCCATCGCGCCTGCTTGAGCGCCGGCCTGACATCCTGGAAGCGGAGCAGCAACTGGTGGCAGCAAATGCGCGCATCGGCGTTGCCCGCGCGCAGCTGTTTCCGCAGTTGTCCATTAGCGCTTCAGGAGGCGTGGGTGGCGATACGTTTGCAAGCCTGGTCGATCCGGACAGCCGTCTCATCTATGGGATTGGGTCGCTGACGCAGCCCATTTTTGAAGGCGGCAAACTGCGTGGCCAGGTACAACTTGTCCGAGCACACAAAAGAGGAGATGGTGCTGAACTATAGGAAGACGATCGCGGGTGCTTTTCGGGACGTATCCAATGCGCTTGTCGCCGTGAACAAGCAAAAGGCGGCGCGCGAAGAGCAGGAGAAACTTGTTGCTGCGGCAGAAGACGCAACTCACTTGGCCCGCATTCGCTATCAGGGTGGCGCGACAAGCTACCTTGAAGTGCTGACCACCGATTCGAATCTCTTTTCTGCGCAACTGAATCTCGTGAACACGCGCGAAAGTGAGGCGCTTGCACTGGTGCAGCTGTACAGCGCTCTGGGCGGGGGTTGGCAGTAACGAGTTCATAAGGCGCGGCCTTTCAACGCAGTGACCGAAAACCAAATGTCCCGCCTGTGCAATCTCCGCATGGGCGGCACGAGGCAGTAGACGCGAATAAAGCGATTTATTGATTTGCGCGCCGATTGAGCTGTTCTGTATAGTCCAACATCCAGAGAGCGTTTTCGCGAATTCACGCATGAAGTGAATCCAGCGCGACGATTGCGCGGCTTCCCAGAGTCGGGAGACCTGACGCAATCTGGAGCGGCACTCTCGACCCTGTTAGCTGCGAGTCAACCGTCGGGCTGCGAAGGAGTTGGGATGCGGGCGAAATATCTGGTTCTATTGGCGGCAATGAGTTTGGCACTGCCGCCCGTGAGCATTGCGCAGGTGGATGCGACAGCGAGCACGGTCAAGCCCCTGCCATTCCTCAGTCCCGTTTTTGGCGACAACATGGTTTTGCAACGGGGGAAGCCAGATGCCATCTGGGGCTGGTCCGATCCCGGCGATACAGTTCGCGTGCAAATCGGAAACAACAGCGCAACCGGTGTCGCCGGCTCCGATCGTCGCTGGCAGGTGAAGATTCAGCCGCCGCCGGTCGGTGGGCCCTACACAGTCACAATTACGGGTCACCAAACCGTAGCGCTGCACAACGTATTGGTAGGAGACGTATGGTTGTGCGGTGGTCAATCCAATATGGGGCTGCCTCTGCGGTTTGTTCAAAATGGAGAGGCTGAAGTAAAAGCTGCGAACTTCCCCGACATTCGTTTCTTCTCGGTCGCAACACATGCCGCATACCATCCCACCGATGTTGTGGATGGATCATGGAAAGTGCTTTCGCCGGAGACGGCGGATTGGGTATCGGCTGTTGGGTATTTCTTCGCTCGCAAAATTGAACAGGAGACCCACATCCCCATCGGCCTGATGGTCGATGCCGTAGGCGGAACACCGGCAGAATCCTGGACCAGTGCCGCTGCGCTGCGGCCACTCAAAGACTTCGACGTTCCATTGGCAGAACTCGCGCGCCTGACTGCCGAGGGGGCGCCAGAGTACGGCAATTATGTGATGCACTGGTACGACCAGTACGACATTGGGCTCAAGGGAAACTGGGCAGCATCTGATCTCGATGATTCGAACTGGAAGACCGTGCAGATTCCGGGTGGGTTTACTGAACTGGGAGTGCCTGATACGCCGGCAGTGGCGTGGTTCCGGAAAGAAATCGTTCTACCCGATCCTCTGCCTGATGGTCGCACGATGCTCTTTCTCGGTTCGATTGAGCGAATGGACACTGCGTATATCAATGGAACTGAAGTTGGAGCTAGCGCATGGGTCGAAAATCCGCGAGTTTATTTCATCAAGAGCGGCGTGCTTAAGCCAGGCAAGAACACGATTGCTATTCGGGTTTTGAAGACGAAGCCCGTCGGCGGATTTCTTGGCAAGCCGGAAGAACTGCATCTCCTGCTTGGAGACAAGACAAGCGTTCCGCTGGCGGGTGCATGGAAAGGCAAGCTCAGTGTGGACGCGCGGCCGCCGCAGCCCTTGCCCATCGCTTACGAGAACTGGCCAGTGATGCCGAGCGTGCTGTACGAGGGAATGCTCGCGCCTGTTGCGCCGCTTTCAATTGCGGGCGCACTCTGGTATCAGGGCGAGCAGAATTCCGAGCGGGGATACGAATATCGGCGCATTCTTCCCGTCATGATCGCCGATTGGAGAAAGCTCTTCGGGCAAGGGAATTTCCCGTTCTACATCGTGAGCCTGCCGGCCTTCAAGCAGCGCAGCACGACGCCAGTGGACGATGCATGGGCTGAGACGCGCGAGTCCCAGGCGCTGACGGCGGCTACGGTTCCCAACACCTGTCTCGCCGTCACGATCGATACCGGCGACCCCGACAATATTCACGCCAAAGACAAGCAGCCTGTGGGCGATCGCCTGGCGCTATGTGCGCTCGCTAAGTATTACGGCAAGCCCATGGTCTACGCAGGTCCAACGCTCGAGTCGGTTGACAGACTCCCCAAGTCGATCCGGCTGCATTTCACTCACACGGACGGCGGCCTGGTTGTGAAGGGCGACAAACTGGAGGAGTTCTCGATCGCAGGTGAGGATCACAAGTGGTATTGGGCAGATGCCCGAATTGAGGGCCATACGGTCGTCGTGTCATCCCCCTCGGTGCCCAGTCCCAAAGAAGTGCGTTACGCCTGGCAGTCGAATCCAGCCGCAACCCTTTTCAACGGAGCAGGATTACCGGCCGCTCCCTTCCGCACAGACACCTGGCCGGGTATTACCGAAGGACAGCGGCCCTTCTGAACCTGAGTGCCCCATGCGGGACGGATTGATCGATCCCCGCACGGTCGCGGCGACAATGCAGCTAAAACGGCCAGTGACAAGACCAAAAGGGCTATCATTCTTCGATAGACACGGCAACTGAGTGCTGGATAAACTGACGAAGCCCTCCCTATTTACTACGAGGTTGCGAGGATTCGCACCGAATCATGGCTGGTCAACTGTCGCTTACGGGCTTCGAATGGAAGAACCGGTCGCGTCGGTCTCTGCTGCCGGTCACGGTGGCCGCGAGTCTAACTCATGCAGGAGTATCGGGACTTTCCAACCCCTTTTCAATGCGCCGGTCGCAATCCCTTGAATCCATCTTTCCGGCATTTCCCCTCGCATTGCTCTCGCATTACGCTGATGATGCCGGTCGTCCTATGATCTGCTTGCGCGCCAGAGGGGTTCAGGCATGACTTTCAAAAGCTTAGCGCTGCTCGTGTTGCTGTTTGTGCCGATGGCCGCACCAGCTTCCAACGCTCCGGCAGCTCTGGTAATGGCGCGCAAGCAGGCGGAGACGGCGGATTATCGCATGAGCGGGCACCTCATTCGGGTGGATGAAAAGAGCGCGCGCACCAGCTATGCGATCAGTGTCCGCGCGCACTGGTTTCCGGGGGTTATGCGCGTGCTGTTCGAGGTCGCTTCCCCTGCCGATGCGCGAGTTCATGTCTTGTTTGAAATGCGCTCCGGGGGTGAAGACACAATTCAAATTGCCCACCCCGGAGATGCGCGGGCGATTGCACTGCCTTTCGATAAATGGAGCGAGGGCCCACTCGGTGCGGGATTCAGCTATGAGGATTTTCTCGTGCCCTATTTCTGGCCGGTCGAGCAAGACGCGGGAACGGAGAAGTTCGGGGTGCGTACGTGCGATGTGCTCGTAAGCAAGCCAGGAATGGCCACTCGTTCCCACTATTCCGAAGTCAAAAGTTGGCTAGATGCGGCAAGCGGCTTTCCTGTCCATGTTGAGAAGAACATGAAGACTGGTGGACTCGTAAAGGACTTCACCTATTTTGGCCTGCGGCAAAGTCAGGGTGTCTGGTATGCGAGCCAGATCGAGGCAAAAGTGCGCGGCCGTTCCGGTTCAACTCTTCTGGTCATCGATCGCGGCAATGCAAAGGCGCACCTCGACCTCAAGGACTTCAGCTTAGAGCAACTGACGCACTTCTAGGACGCGACGTATGTACTACCTTCTCTCGATGACCGGATTGGCCGGAACCCTGGCAACCACCGGCTATCTTTACCAGTGGATCGGCTCGAAGTACGACCGCAAGCGTTTCGCAAGCGCCGGCCGATGGGTCAAAATCAGTTCTGGACAGCAGATTTACGTGCTCGAAAAAGGATCGGGCGAGGCCACCGTTGTGTTTGAAGCAGGGATCGCCGCCACTAATCTTAATTGGGCTCATATCCAGGAGAAGGTGTCAGGCTTCGCGAGCACAGCTTCGTACGATCGCTGCGGCCTCGGGTGGAGCAGTCCATGCCGCACCGCGCGAACGCCGGGCAACATCGCTGTAGAGCTGCACGAAATGCTTCGTGGAGCCGGAATCAAGCCGCCGTACACTCTGGTAGGTCACTCTTTTGGCGGTCTCGTGATGCGGAAGTTTGCGCTCCTGTATCCCCAGGAGGTTTCGAGCATTGTTCTAGTGGATCCGATGCGCTGCGAAGAATGGCCTCCATTGGATCCGGCGAAGCAGGCGGAGTTGGATCGCGGCCGAAGACTCACCGGTTGCGCAATTCATATCGCCCGCTTTGGATTGGCTCGGCTCGCGATCGGCTCCCTCCTTTCCCGATCGGGTCTTGCAGCGGAAAGGCTGGCTTCTGTCGCCGGCAATGGCGGAAAGCATGTTCTCAGTCGCGTGCGGGGCGAGGTAAGCAAGATGCCGCCGGAGGTCTGGCCCATTGTGGCTGCTCACTGGTCGAGGCCCGGCTACTACGCCGGAATGAGAAGCCACGTGATGGCCGTGCCTGATACGGTGCGCGAGATGCGGAACGCAGCACCCATCGATGGCATCCCCGTGCTGCTGCTGACGCCCGGAAAATCGTCTCCGCTTTCAGAGGACTGCCTGGCGCGAATAGGGAACAATGTCCGGCAAGTGATCGCATCTGAGAGCGCCCATTGGATTCATCTCGATGAACCTCAATTGCTGATCGATTCGATTCAGCAGATGGTCACCGCTGCTGCCTCATCGCACGTTGCCGAGGTCGTCTGAACGCCCTCGGAACCTTCATTCCTGTTCGTGCATGAAGCGTTCTCGCAGCGCGTGTCGGATGACTTTACCATTCGGATTCTGCGGCAATCCCCCTGAAGCCAATATCCAGATTCGGCGCGGCGCTTTATACGGAGCAAGGTTCTGCCGGCACCAATCTAGCAGTTCCGATTCGGCAGTTGCTGCGCCTGGCTGCAATTCCACGGCCGCCACTGGAATCTCGCCCTTCTCTTTGTGGGGCAGGCCGAAGCCTACGGCCCGTGCTACACCGGGATGCGCGAGGATCGCTTCCTCCAGTTCGCGTACGTAGACCGAGTAGCCGCCTGACTTGATGACGTCTTTCATGCGCCCTACGAGCCGTATCATGCCCAGCCGATTGCGTGTTGCCAGGTCTCCCGTGCGCAGCCACCCATCGTTTGAGATGAGGCCATGGCGATCTTCTGTGTCTTTCCAGTAATGCGGTGCAAGGCCGCGGCGGCGAATTTGGCACTCCCCCGGGACGCCGGCGCGGGTAAGCATGCCGTTTCCGTCCACAATGCGGATGTGAAAAGGGGGCACTGGAAAGTAGAGGTCTCCGCTTCCGGGTAACAGCGATAGCTCGATACCCATCATTGCGAGGCCGCCCAACTCCACCATGCCGTATCCGTTCAGCTGCACCGGAGGAATGCGCTTCCCCCCCGGCAGGCGAAGCAACGCGCCGTATTGCCGCAGGCGCTCACGTACGTTCGATGGAAGCTGGTCACTGGCAGAAAGCCACACGCGCACGGTCTTGAGGCGCCTCGGATCGGGATCGCTGTTGACCAGGCGGGCAAACATCGCCGGCACGCCCACGAACGCAGTGATCCCGAAACGTTCCACGAGCGAGAGCCCACTTTCCACGTCGAAGTGATCGAGGAAGCAGCCGCGAATTCCCGCCATGAGGCCGTAAAGTGCAATGCTGACAGCCATGATGTGCGACCACGGTAGAGCGATGAGCGCTAGATCTTTCGGGCCGAGAAACAGTCCGGCCAATACTGTGGATGCACGGGCGCCAAGCAGTGCATTGCTCGAGAGTGCCGCGCCTTTAGGAAACCCGCTGGTGCCGGAGGTATGAAAGACCGCAACCGTGGCGGAAGGATCGATAATGCTCGGTGGAAACGTGGTCGAGGTTTCGCTGACGCGGACAAATCCGTCCAGAGCCTCCGCCTCGTTATCTGCCTGGATCCATGTCCTTATGTTGAGCGCGGTGCGGTCGCCGATGGTGCGCTCGAAGACGGCTTTGTCAGAGACCAAGATGTCAGTGCCGCTCTCGGCTAAAATGCGTCGCACCTCGGCAAGCGAGAGAAGCGGGTTGAGCGGAACCGCGATGCCTCCGGCGCGAATGATCGCGAGAAACCAATGGAAACACTCACGCGTATTGGTGCGATAGACCGCGACCGGCTGGCCTGGACGCAGCCCGATGGAGCGGCGAAGGAACGCATCAATGGAGCAGATGTCTGCATGGAGTTCCTTCAGCGAAAATCCGCCTTCGGTTCCAACAGAGACTTCGCAATCCCCTTTGCGCCGAAGCAACTCATCCACAAGATTCGCTACGGTGACCGTCTTGTCCCGCGAGAGTTGAATGCGGCGGAATAGGTTCATTGCAGAGAGACCTGCTTGCGACCCCAGTCGCTGGCGACACAGTAATGGAATAACCGGTCGAGGTAGTCCATCACCGGAGGTGGCTGCAGCCCGGAGGGCTCGAGAAGGCGTTCCGCTTTGCTCGTATCAAACTGCATGCGCATGGTGAAGTAGTCTCGGTAGGCGCGCCCATCGCGGAGTACGCGACGCTTCTTTCCCCATAGGGCGAGGAATAGCAAGGGCCGAACCGCGGCGAAGAAAAACTTGGGATCGACATAGCGCGCTTGGGGCGCATCGAAATACTCCGCCGCGCGGTTCGCGATCTGTTGAATGGTTGCGCTGCCGCGCGGGCCGGCACACAAGTGGACTGTGCTCCCCAGGGCTGTCTCATCAAACGCAAGGCGCGTCACGGCGGCGGCAACAAAGTCGACTGGCACGATGTCGAGTACCGCATCCGGAAACCCAGGCACCGTGCGCCAAAGACGCCGTGCATAGATCTTCAGCGGCCAATACATCATCTTGAAGCTGGAGGTGACGCCGGTGCGCGAATCGCCCACGATGATGCTGGGGCGCAGAATCATGCCTGGCATCGATTCAAGTCGAGACCGCACCAGGGCTTCTGCCTCGGCTTTGGTTTGCTCGTACGTGTTGCGATAGCCCTGCCCGACGGCCAGCTCATTCTCGCGGATGAGGCCGGTGCGTTCTCCGGCAACATAGGCCGTTCCAACGTAGGCAAAGCTCCGCAGCTGGCGCGCGCCCGAGGCAAAGTCCAGCACGCGCCGGGTACCTTCCACGTTGATGCTTCGCGCTTCATCGATGGAGTGATCGAAACGGACCGTCGCGGCGGAGTGAATAACTCGTGTCGCCTCTGCTGAAAGTCGCTCATATGTCGCGGTATCGAGCCCGCAATTCGGAAGACCCACGTCGCCGGAATAAACCTGCACGCGCGACCGATGCTCCGGCGGGACAATTAAGTCGGCACGCTGCTGGCCCGATTGGCCGGCCCTGTCTCGGATGAGGAGTGCAAGCGTGGCGCCTGGGTGCGACTCCAGTAGCTTATGGACCACCTGCACACCAAGAAAACCGGTCGCGCCCGTGATCAGAATGAGTTCTTCGCCGTTCATACTGAAACCAAACTCTCAGTGCTTGAACGACTTGAAGACCGGGGAACGATGATCATTGAATGCAGTGCCGATCGATGAAGGAATGCCTGATTATAGCGTGCGACGCCTCCTTCTAGAACTGCCGATGCGCTCAAGAAGATCGCCACCGGCTCAACCTTTGAGATGGAACGGGACAAGCAGAGGAAGGCCTGACGAAGGAAGACTCTTCGGCCTTCCCCCATCAGGCACAGCGGCACGTCACATATCCAGCGAGGTGGTACAGACATGTCCTTCGTTGCTGTATTCGGGTTGAGTGGCGTATACGTTTTGCCCAACTCTCCAGATCGAAGGATTGAAATAAACAGCAGTGGGATAAAAGATGATAAACGAGCATTCATCCCCGATTTCACTGCCATAAAGCGCATTCGAATCACCATTCCACCAAGCTGTTCCATCTGGATCGGTGATGGTTTCGAACGTCTCGTGCGATAGGACGTTGTTGGTGGAGTCGACGAGCGATCCGTTGGGCGATTTCGGCGGTACATTGCATCCAGGAATGTTCTGGTAGGGCTCTACGGAGTACAAAACATGACCCACATCGGTGAATGTGACGGAGTTGTGATAGGCGCAGAAGTAGAAGGTACTCGGGTTATCGGGTGAATAGCATTGCGAGTAAGTTGAGTCGAAGCACTCGTCAACACCGGGCGGAAGGAAGATGTGGTAGATGCTCCCGTACCCCGTGGGATAGCCCAGGCTGGAAGCCACTGCGTGCACCAGAGCTTCCATATCGGTGTCCGTCAGGATATGCGGTAGCGTGCTAAACACGGCGTACGCATTCGCGCCGTTGGTATAGCGATTGCTGTCATAGCGGCCTGTATACTGATCCGCTACGTGGATGAACTCGCTCTTGCCGAGGTCCTTCAGGAAGCCTTCTGGGTTCCCCCAGCAACTGGCAATGGTGTTTTCAGTGCAGCCGGTCTTGCCTTTGAAGCTGTTGAGCACATAGACGGCGTGATATTGAGCCTGTCCAACTGTTTCACCGCCCTGATAGGTGAGATCGGCAGGGTACCGAGGTCCAGTGGGAAACGGAGTGATCACCGGACCGAGAGAAGCCGGCTTCGAAGCTATTTCCTTGCCCTTGGGCGCAGCGGCTCTGGTCGAAGGTGGCTGCGAGTGGATCGTCCCGCTCGTAGCACTCGTTACGGCGGCTCTATCCGCGTTGGTGAGAGTAACCTCGTTATTCTTCTGCGCATATGCGGAAATGGACAGAAGGGCGGCAACAGCTGTGACAACAAGTCGGCGAGAAACAGTCATACCGTTGGATTCTCCTTGAGTTCGCTTTTTGATTGAAGGGAAGAGAGAAGGATGACTGAAACAGTTACGGCATTGTTGACGAAGTCCGCTGCGAAGTCAACATGCAAAGTAAAACGGGTCAATAATGGAGCAGATGGATCGGCAGGAGCCCTTTGTCGGCCCGCGAGCAACAAATCTGCGCTGACGCATAAGGCTTACGCGGCTGTAAGGCTGGGGCCGATAAGGATGGTGGCCAGGGACGGGATTGAACCGCCGACGCCGGCCTTTTCAGGGCCGCGCTCTACCACTGAGCTACCTGGCCTCAGTGAAGACTTCTCGTTGCACTTTCCTGCGTGGGATTCCGGCGGAAGCCGAAAGTAGAGGCGGGGTCCACGAACAGTCTGCTGCAACAGCTTAGTAAGTATATCAACTCCGCGCAGACCCGCCAAACGGGCGTACGATCCGCGGCTGCACCCACCGTGGCTGTTCTAGTATGGAAAGCACTTATGAGAATCTTGCCTCGCTGGATGGCTTCGTTTGCCTTCATTCCCCTTGCCGTTATCTCCCTCGCGGCGCAGACAACGCCGGAGGCCCGAACCGCGCGCGCCTATGAAACTGCCGTCAAAGCAGGGCCTCTGGCGCTTCACGCCTTTCTCGATCAGTTTCCCAAAGGTGCGGATCTCCATGTCCATCTCAGCGGCGCCGTCTATGCCGAGACCTTTATTAAGGACGCCGGCGAGGACGGCCTATGCGTCGACCCGAAAGCCCTGACAATTGAGAAGCCGCCTTGCACCGCTCCCCTTATGCCGGCGGCCGATCTTTCGGGCGTGTTGACGAGCGCCCAGCAAGGTCTCTACGACCGGCTCGTCGATTCGCTCTCGTTGCGCAGCTATTTCCCCACGCCCGGATTCAGCGGCCATGACCAGTTCTTCGCCACATTTGACCGCGTGAATGGCCTCAGCAAGAAGCACATCGGGGAATGGGTCGACGAGATTGCGGCCCGCTCTGCGAGCCAGAATCAGCAGTATCTCGAAGTGATGGAGACTCCGCCTTTCCAGCATGCGGTCTCCATTGCGCGGCAGAATCCCTTGAACCTCGATTTCGCGGCGTATCGCAATGCGTTGCTCTCATTGATGCTGAAAGACGAGGTCTTTGCGGACCGCGAAGATGTGCGCGCTGCTGAAGGTCTGCGCCGCGATATCGAGCACTGCGGAACGCCGCAGGCAACCCCTGCATGCAAAGTGACCGTGCGCTATATCTACCAGGTGCTGCGCGCCAACGCTCCAGAGGTCGTATTTGCTCAGACGCTTTTAGGCTTTGAGACTGTGCAGGCGGCTATGAACGCCCACGACGACACCTGGGTTGGGATCAACTTTGTGCAGCCGGAAGACCGCCTCGTCTCCATGCGCGATTACGCGCTGCAGATGAAGATGCTGGATTATCTGCATTCCGTTTATCCCAAAGTCCACATCTCTCTGCACGCCGGCGAACTGGCGCCGGGCCTCGTTCCGCCTGAAGGCCTGCGCTTTCACATCCGGCAAGCAGTCGAGGAAGGGCATGCCGAGCGCATCGGCCACGGTGTCGACGTGATGTACGAGGACAAGGCGCAGTCGCTTCTGAAAGAGATGGCCCAGAAGCATGTGATGGTCGAAATCAACCTCAGCTCAAATGAAGGCATTCTCGGCATCAAGGGGAATGAACACCCGTTCCCGCTTTATCGGGCCGCGCATGTGCCGGTCGCGCTCTCAACCGATGACGAAGGCGTAAGCCGCATCGAAATCACACACGAGTACGTGCGCGCAGCTCTCGACTATCACCTTACGTACGCAGACCTGAAGCAGATGGCGCGCACAGGTATGGAGCACAACTTTCTGCCCGGACAGAGCCTCTGGGCAATCCCCGACGCGTTTACCGGAACCGCTGATGCATGCCGCGGCCAGGTCCCCGGTTCTGAATCGCCCTCCGCGTCGTGCAAAACGTTTCTTGACGCTAGCCAGAAAGCCGCAGCTCAATGGGAGCAGGAACGCCGTTTCCGCGCCTTTGAATCGAAATTCTGACTGGAACTGAAGCGGGCAAAGGGTGAGTCCTGCCCGCTTCTGGATTTTGAATTTCGCGATGACACAGGTTGAGAACCGCGGCTCGTCAAGCGACTGCCTACCGCGCCGCCGACCTTTGCCGATAGGCGTTCAAGATGAACTGGCCAAGATCCCATGCAAGGGTGAGTACCACGATAATGCACACGATCGAGAGCGCCAGGTGAATTCCCTCGTTGATTGAGACGAGCATGCTGCCATAGTGCGCTTGATCGACAGCCGGGTTCTTGAGTAACAGATACCCCTCGTCCGGCAACCGAAGCAGCAGGATCAGCGGAATCAATCCCATGGATTTGACCACAAGTGTTTCTCCGCTCGAACGTTTCTGCCACACGCCCCGAATGAGGTTGATGCTGCGCCAGGCAAGCTGCACCGCGTTGAGCGCGACGATCCACCAGAAGAAGGTCCACCAGATTGCCGCCAGTTGGAAGGGGCCGGCAGAGAAATAGGCTGCGCCCGGTCCAAACATCAGGAACGGATGCTTCGGAATCAGCAGCATCCAAGCCAAAGCGATGAATCCGAAGACTACCTCGGCAACTGCGTGGGCGTAGCTGCGCGGCTTTCCAAAGCCTTCATTCCGCTTCTCAATAGGGGGTAGGGAACTCGGAGACCAGGTCTTCGAGAGCCCCACGATCGGCGGACAATGCTCGGGGTAGCGCATGGCGGCAAACTCGAGCGCAGCGAAGACCAGCGTCACCCAACCTGCCACCGTGATCAAGAGCCCCGGAACGCGCAAAACAGTATCAATGACCGACGGCACAGACGGCGCAGTGAAGGGAATCACGACGGCATTCACGATGGTGTAGATGAGCAAGGCCCACAGCAGGGCAAGACGTATAACGTAGAGGTACATCGGGAAAAATGTAGGCCCGATGAGATATTGCTGCGGCTGGTAGCGCGATGCCACCACCACCGGCGGTCCCCACGCTCGAAGCCAGTCCTCTGCCTCCCCCTGAGTGAGCGGACGGCCGAGCTCGGCTTCCTTGTCTTCGAGCTGCGATTCCATGTTGGCGCGAAGCTCGGCCAGGATGTCGTCCTGCCGTTTCCACGGCAGGTGCTTTTTGACGGCTTGCAGATAGCGGTCGAGTAGTTCCATGGTCTATTCCTTCTTTGCTGAAGAATTCGGTCAATCGGTATGTTGGCGGCTGGGCATTCCGCCAAGGCGACAAAGCAATGAGTAGGGCGTGCTTTCGTCGATGGAAAAGCTGCGCCCGGCAGAATCCAGGTGAAGAGCGTCGCCGTCTCGTTCCTGACGGAGTTGAGCGCGAACGGCCAACGTCACGCAGCCGCGTAGAAGTTCGAGCCGGAGTCCCACAACGATGGGTGTGTGTTGCACCGCGGCAATGAGGGAGGCCCGGCTGGGCGAGGCTACAACAGAGACCTCACCGCTTGCGACCGCGTAAATAGTGAGTGCCAACACCAGTGTCACGCGGATCAGATAACGGTCGAGTAGTTCCATGGGGTCCCCTCCTGTTACAGAATTCGGCGCTACAAAATCCGGGAAATTGAGGCGTTGATTGCGTGCCATTCTTCGAGCAATTGGCGAAGGATCTCTTCGCCATCGGCCGAGAGCTTATAGAAACGCTTGTTCCGCTTCTCTTCTTCGCGCCACTCGCTGGTGAGCAGTCCCTGCGTCTCAAGCCGGCGAAGAAGTGGGTAGAGGGTGCTCTCGTCGATGGCCAGTCCCCGCTCCGCCAGCTCCTTGCGCAACGTGTAGCCGTAATGCTCCTGCCGCAGCTGGGCCAGAACTGCCAGCGTCAGGCACCCGCGCCTCAGCTCGAGCCGTAGGTTTTCAAAGGCGTTGTCCATGAGAGTCATCCTGTGCCTCGTACACTGTACTTAATACACTGTATGACAAACAGTGTATGTCGTCAAGTATAAATTGAAGATATTTTTTTGGAGAGCGGTTTTACACTGGCTGCCATGGACAACGAGCGCATCCGCGCCCTCTGCATAGCCCTTCCGCACGTATGCGAGACCCTGAATTGGGGCCATCACCTTGTCTATTGGGTAGGCGATCGCGCTATTGGAGGCAAGATGTTCGCGATGACCGATCTCGACGGATCCGGCACGGGCGTGCTTTGGTTTCATGCCGGAAAAGAGCGGTTTCATGAACTGCTCGAGATCGACGGCGTGATTGCTGCTCCTTACCTCGCCAAGGCCGGTTGGGTCACGGTCGAGAGATGGGACGCCTTGCGTTCCCGTGAATTCGAGCAGGAGTTGCGGCGAGCCCATGCTTTGATCTACGAAAAGCTTCCCAAACGAACCAGGACCGTACTTGCCATGCCTGAGAAGGAACGATCCAAGGTGATTCGGGAGCGAAAGAAGCTGCTGAAGGAACGGCAGAAGGCCAAGCGGTCTCGTTAGATCTTGAGGACACGCCCGATCGCGCCGATAAGCGAAGCAAGAGGGGCGCGCGCATGGTCCGATTCTCTGCAACGGCGGCAGGGTTTGTATTCGTGGGTGGAGCTCTCTTCGGCTTGGGCGAAGTCATTCCAGTGGACCATCGCGAACCGATGACCGTGCGCGTTCTCGATGGCCGGACTGGATTGCCTCTTGCTCACTTGCGGCTGGTATTGGTCGCAGGCTATGACGAGCGCGACCTCGCACGCCGCCTTTGGCTTGACGAAGTCGCCACCGACGCATCCGGCGAGGCGCCAGTTCCCAGGAGCCTGGTTAATTTTCCATACATGGTGGTCTCCTTAAAGAAGGCGAAGCCTTGTTCGTTCCACATCGTTTTCAATATGGGGCGGATTCGGAATCTCGGGCTCGACGCGCCGAACCGTTGCGGCACGGGGCCTCACGCTGAAGGGCCCGGCGTTCTCACAATCTTTGCCCGGCCGGGCACCGCAGCCGCACCAGGCGTACCGGCCGCAAAAGGATTTCTACCGCCGCCGCGGCAAACCACCGACTGGCAGGATTCCGGAGGCCAGCCTGATGCTCCGCCGGAGCTGAATTTCATTCAACTCGCAACGGAGCTCACACAGCCTCCAAACGAACTGGAGACGCTGCGGAACCACGCACCGGCAGACGAGCGCCATCCGTTTGACGTGCGATCCAGCACTCAAGCGCCGAGGATCCCAACCTCTCAAGGTGCGCTTGGTCCAGTCCCTCAAGACTCTGCGGGAACCGACGATTCTTTCGATGCGTATCAGGAGATGTGCCTCCCGGAGCGGTAGGCGGCTCTCACGTTCCTGACCGAGGCACGAAACCGATCGGGCACGCGGGTGTAGTCTGGTCGGCGGGCGAATTCGTACAAGCCGGGAAGCGAGGCGGCAACGATGGCAAAATTCTTACTCTTCTGCATTCTTCTGGTCTTGTGCTGGCCGCTTGCACTGCTGGCGCTGATCCTTTATCCCTTCGTTTGGCTCCTGCTCTTGCCCTTCCGCATCGTGGGTATCGCGGTCGGCGGCGTCCTTGAACTTGTGAGCGCCATCATCTTCTTGCCGGCGCGGATGGTGCGGGCCATCTGACGAGCGTCCCGCCGCCCCCTGTCCGGCTTGGTCCCCTCTCGACATCTCTTCCGACCATGCTTTAGTTTGGGCGTATGGCCGGTGTTTCGTTGTCTCTCGACGGCAAGGTAGCGCTCATCACAGGCGGCTCGCGCGGCATCGGCGCGGAAACGGTTCGCCTGTTTGCCGCGGCAGGCGCGCGCGTCGTGTTCAGTTATCGCCAAGCCAAAGACCAGGCGCTTGCCCTGATGGCCGAGTGCGGCGGTCCCACGCGCTGCATTGCTTTAGAGCAGGAGCTAAGCACGCCGAAAGAGGGTTGGGCCGTGGTGGGCGCCGCAGTCAAAGCCTTTGGCAGGCTCGACATCCTGATCGCAAATCATGGGGTCTGGCCGGCAGAAGATGTGCCGATCGAACTTATGACCGAAGATCAATGGCGTCACACCGTAGGCATCAACCTAGATTCGATCTTTGGGCTCGTCCAGGCAGCCGTCACCCAAATGGAGCTCCAGGGACCGCCTCCGGTCGGCGCCGACGGAGTGAAAGGGCATCTTGTGCTCATCAGCTCCACCGCCGGCCAGCGGGGAGAGGCCTTGCACGCCGACTATGCCGTGACCAAAGGGGCAATCATTAGTCTTACAAAGAGCCTCTCGAGCGAGTTGGCGCCCAAAGGCATTCTGGTGAACTGTGTCGCGCCCGGCTGGGTTTCAACTGACATGTCGGCAGCAGCATTGAACGACCCGCAGCTCGGTGCAAAGATTGCTGCGGCTATTCCCGTGGGTCGGCCGGCAACCGCCCGCGAAATCGCGGGGCCAGTTTTGTTTCTCTGCACGCCGTGGGCTGGGTCGATCAGCGGAGAAATCCTGAACGTGAATGGCGGATCTCTGCTGGTTGGATAGGAAGCTGGATGACGAAAAAGATCTCCCCGGGCATCTACGGCATCTCGACTTTTGTGGTGGCCGTTTTTTTGTTGGCTGCACCGCAGGCAACACCCACGCAGACAACCGATGATGCTGCGCAGAATGCGCAGAAGGCCCATGCCGCCCTCGACGCAATGGTCACGGCTCTGGGGGGACAGGCGTGGCTGGGCATCAAAAACGAGATGCAGCAGGGACACGTCGCTGCGTTCTACCACGGGCAGCCCGATCTCGGCACGGTCGACCTATGGCAGTTCCACCAATGGCCCGATCATGATCGTACAGAGGTGACCAAACACCGCGACGTGCTCGAGTTCTACATCGGCCGTGAGGGCTGGGAAGTAACCTTTCGCGGCAAAAAACCGATGCAGAAGGATCTGCTCGATGACTTCCTGCGGCGACGCGACCACTCAATCGAAAGAGCCATCAAGGTGTGGCTCAAGGATCCCCAGACTATTCTTGTCTATGAAGGCCAGACCATGGCCGAACGGCATATGGCCGATCAGGTAACACTGATTTCGCCGCAAAACGAGTCCATCACCATCCAGATGGACCACCAGACCCACCTGCCTTTGAAGCGTTCGTTTCAGTGGCGCGACCCCGTCTATAAAGACAAGAACACCGATGCCGAAGAGTACGACGACTACCACCTCGTCGAGGGCATTCCCACACCCTTCAGCATCACGCGCCTCAAGAACGACGAAGTCGTGCGCCAGTACTACATTACGAAGGTTGAGTATAACCGCGACCTGCCTGCCGATTTCTGGGATGTTGACGCGGCCGCCCACAAGATCAAAAAGTAGACTCGGCTAGGAAATAGTCGATTTCAAGAACCTGCGCCGCAGCGAAGCTTAGACCCCTGCCTTTGCACGAACCTGCCCTGCGCATTGCCAGCTCCGCGACCGGGGCAGTCCCGGCCAAAACCTTTCGTTATAATCCTCACGTGTGCAATGGGCCTTGCCCTGCATGCCGTCTGGAGCCGGAGAATGAAGTTTGATATCCAGGAGATCCTGGAATTTCTGCCCCATCGCTACCCGTTTCTCTTGATCGATCGCATCGTCGAGTTCGAGCCGGCCAAGCGGCTGGTGGCCATCAAGAACGTCACTATCAACGAGCCTTTCTTTCAGGGACATTTTCCCGGCTATCCCATCATGCCGGGTGTTCTGGTGATCGAAGCGATGGCACAGGCGGGCGGCATCATCATGATGGCTGAAATGCCCGATCGCCACGAAAAACTGGTCGTGTTTACGGGCATCGAGCGCGCCAAATTCCGCCGTCCGGTCACGCCGGGCGATCAGATCCGCATTGAGGTCGACGTGCTGTCGTTCCGTCCCCGCGCGGGCCGCATCCTCGGTCGGGCACTGGTCGAAGGAAAGCTGGCCTGCGAGGCGACGCTCACCTGCCAGGTCGTGACCCGCGCGCGCGAGCAGCGAGCCCACGGCGACCAAGCTCCAGAGGACGCCGAGTGAGCATTCATCCGAGCGCAATCGTCGCTCCAGGGGCCGTCGTCCCTGCTTCCTGCAGGGTTGGGCCCTACTCCACGATCGGTCCTGACGTTGTGCTGGGCGAAGAATGCGTTCTCATTTCGCACGTCGTGCTTGATGGCCGCACCCGCATCGGACAGCGGAACACGTTCTATCCCTTCAGCAGCATCGGCGTGCCACCGCAGGATTTGAAATACAATGGCGAGCCGACAGAGACCGTCCTCGGTGACGACAACACGATTCGCGAGTCGGTCACCATCAGCCGCGGAACCGTGGGAGGGGGCGGCATTACGCGTCTCGGCTCGAATAATCTCCTGATGACCTGCGCACACATCGGGCACGATAGCCAGGTGGGCAGTCACTGCATCCTCGCCAACGCGGCGACCCTGGCCGGTCACGTCATCATCGAGGACTACGTGACACTGGGTGCCTTCTGCCCGGTGCACCAGCATTGTGTCGTAGGCAAGTACGCCTTCATCGGCGGAGGAACCATCGTGACGCAGGACGTGCTCCCGTTCTCGCTGACTTCGTCCAAGCGCGAGAACAAGGCATTCGGGATCAACAAGGTGGGTCTGGCGCGGCGAGGCTTTTCCCCCGAGCGGCTCCAGACCCTGCAAAAGGCCTTTCGACTGCTGCTCGCGGCGAAAATGAACACCGCGCAGGCACTGGAAAAGATCAAAGGGATGGAAGGCGAGGACGCGGCGCTGCTGGCGGGCTTCATCGAACGCAGCCAGCGCGGCGTGATCAAGTAAGGCGCATGCCGCTTCTTGCATCACTGCCGAGCCCCGCAACGGAATTCTCGGAGAGGGATCCCCAGCAATGAAACTCGGGCTCATCGCAGGCAATGGCCGCTTTCCCTTTCTTCTGCTCGATGCCGCGCGTGCGCAGGGCCTCGCCGTTACCGTGGCCGCCATTCGAGAAGAAACCGATCCCGAGATCAATCAGCGCGCCGCGGCAGACGAGCGCATCACGGTCTACTGGCTTTCCTTGGGAGAACTCTCCCGCCTCATTGAGATCTTTCACAAAGAAGGCGTCTCGACGGCGGTGATGGCCGGACAGGTGAAGCACAAGCAAATCTTTAGCAGCATTCGTCCCGATTGGCGGCTCGCAAAGCTGTTGCTGAACCTGCGCACGCGCAATACCGATATGCTGCTCGGCGCCGTCGCGAAGGTGCTGGGGGATGAAGGAATCGAGCTGATCAGTTCCACGGCCTTTCTCGAACCCTTGCTTGCGCAGCAAGGCCAACTAACGGAACGCCCTCCGGACGAAGAAGAGCGAAAGAACATCGATTATGGGTTGGGGGTTGCGAAGTCGGTTGCCGGTTTCGATATCGGCCAGACCGTCGTCGTTGCGGCCCAGGCCTGCGTTGCAGTCGAGGCAATGGAAGGCACCGACGCCGCCATCCAACGCGCGGGCAAGTTGATACGGTCCGTCGACGGGGATGCGCCCGGCGCAGCCTCGATACTGGAGCGGAGGCTTACGGTAATCAAGGTGGCCAAGCCCAACCAGGACATGCGCTTCGATGTGCCGGTGATCGGCGTGCGCACCATCGAGACGATGATCGAGGCCGGCGCCAGTTGTCTCTCGGTCGAGGCAGGACGCACCTTGCTTTTTGATCGGGACACCCTGTTGCAGCGTGCCAATCAGGCGGGCATTGCCATCGTGGCCACGGAGCGCTGATACTAATTGCGGCACGTTATTTGCCCCTTCCCGGCAAATTGCTTTGGCTCAACCCAGGCCCATTCTCGTCCTAACCAACCGGAGGTCCCTTGTGAAAAAGTTTTTCCTCATTGCCTTTGCTTCAGTTCTGGCGCTCGTACTTTCCCTTGGCACAGCGAATGCAGCGGATGAAGTCCTACCCACGGTGGGGCAGAGTGCCCCCACGTTCACGCTCCCCTCGCAGGACGGCTCGCAAATTGCCCTGAACAGCTTCCGTGGCAAGTGGGTCGTGCTCTACTTCTATCCCAAAGACATGACCACTGGCTGCACGATCGAAGCCCACAATTTTCAGCGTGATCTCTCCAAGTTCGAAGCCGAAAACGCGGTGATTGTCGGTGTCAGCGTCGACACGCCCGACAGCCACAAACAGTTCTGCACCAAGGAGGGTCTCACCTTCCGCCTGCTGGCCGACCCGCAACACAAGGTTGTCGATGAGTACGGGTCGCTCGGTCATTTCGGGAGCTGGACCATCGCCAACCGCAACACCTTCCTCATTAACCCGCAAGGCAAGATCGTGAAGGTATGGACCAAGGTGGACCCGGCACATCATTCTGAAGAAGTGCTGGCGGCGCTCACTGAACTCAAGAAGTAGGCCATCGGTAGTTATCGGGCCGAATCGCCGCATGGGGGGGTGTCATGAGAGATCAGCTCGCTGAACAATTTCGTGCCGGTCTGGATCAAGTGCATCAAGCCCTCATGCGGGTTCCGCCGGAGTGGGCCGACCTACCCTGGCGCGATGGTGGATGGACGCGCAAGCAGATCATCGGCCATCTTCTCGATTCGGCAACCAACAACCGGCAACGGTTTGTTCGAGCCGCGATCGACGGTCAGTATGCAGGCCCCACATACGCTCAGAATAGTTGGGTAGACGCCCACGGCTACGCCACTCAGCCATGGAACACTCTGCTCTCCTGGTGGGAAGTCGAGCACGAGATTTTGATGGCAGTCGTGGACCACATTCCCGACGACAAGCTCGAAGCGCGCTGCATCGTGGGCGACGATCAGCCGGTTTCCCTTCGCTTTCTCATCCGCGATTACCTGGAACATCAGCACTGGCATCTGAAACAGATCACGACGGGAACCTACGCCCTCTGACTCAGGTTATTTTTGGGCGCAAAAAAGTCCGCCGCAGCGGACTCTTTTGCTTGCCTTGATTTTCGGTTGCCGGTTTACTTCTTCTTGGCAGCTGACTTCTTCTTTGCTGCCTTCTTCACTGCCTTCTTCGCCGCCTTCTTCGCAGGAGCTTTCTTCGCTACTGCCTTCTTCGCGGCCTTCTTTGCGGTTTTCTTAACAGCCAACTTTTTACCTCGTTTATTTGGTTTGGTGGCGCTCTTCTTCACCGCAGCTTTTTTCGCTGCGGCTTTTCCGCCTCGGGCGCCAGCGCTCTTTTTGACGGCGGATTTCTTGGCGGCCTTTTTCGCCGCAACCTTTTTGGGCGCTGCCTTCTTTGCGGCCTTCTTCGCCGGCTTCTTGGCAGGTGCCTTCTTTGCAGCCTTTTTCGCGGGCGCTTTCTTGGCTGCTTTTTTGGCAGGCTTCTTCGCGAACTTCTTCTTGGCGGGCTGCTTGATCGGCACGTCGATCTCAGGGATCTCGGCGATAATCACCACCGCTTCTTCTACGATCCCCTCGTCATCGTCCGAGGAGGTAAGCACACTGGAAGTTTCGACTTCATCGTCTTCTTCAAAGTCGTTTTCGTGATCGGAGTCGAGCCCGAGCGGCTCCGAATCCGGGTTGCCGTCACTCATCGCGTACATCTTGTACACATCTTCCATCCGATTTGCCTCCAGCGGATCGCCGCTGCCCCGATTAAGGGTTTTCATTCCCCGCAGTGTGCGCTCGTTTGCACAGCATGCGGAAACCATTGTAGCAATAGCTTCGAAACCAAAGCTATCACAACACTACTGCAAAGCGAATGCTCTGTGCGATTTTTTCTGCGCCGACTTCAACCTCAGTTCGATGCCCGTGCGCGCGACGGAGCTTTCTTTTTCTTTGTTGTCGTTCCGCTTTTCGACCTCGTTCGCGATTTCGATGCGGTCTTTGCAGTGGTTGCTGCTCGCCGTTTCGTCGTGTGTGTCTTCTTCCCCGATGAGGCGGCCTTCGTCTTGCTTGTCGGTGCGGCGTCGCGAAGGTTCGCGGAGGTTCCGCTTGCTCGCCGATGGCTGGTGGTGCGGGTGCGCACTACGTAGGCCGGTTCTGCAACACGAAGACGCCGCCCCGGAGCTACTCTAACGCCGCTGAGATTGTTCCAGCGGCGCAATTGAGTAAGCGAAACGCCGAACCGGTCTGCAATGGAAATAAGCGTGTCACCACGACGCGCTGTATAGAGAATTCCATGCGATGGCGCGGCGGACGGAGCCACGGGAATCACTAGCGCCTCCACTCCATCCAGGCTCGCCGTTTCCCGAAGCTGATTGGCCGCTGCCAACTCCGACACCGTCACGCGATACGTCCGCGCGATTGAACTGAGCGTGTCGCCGGAGGCGATCGGGTGGTAACGCCATGAGTCGCGCTTGCTCTGGGGAATCTGCTCGATCCGCTTTTGATAGAGCATGGCCGTACCCGCGGGCAAATGCAGATCGAATGTCGCATCTGCC
>CAWFZI010000020.1:0-686589 GCA_963820295.1 uncultured Acidobacteriaceae bacterium
TGAGCCCAACGAGCTACCGGGCTGCTCCACCCCGCAGATTCAGTTTAACAACACCCCCCTAAGGGGTCAAACAAGCAGCCAGCGGCGTGCAACCTTGTTGCATGCGAACACGCCTCTTTGGGGTCCCTGGCTTCACCCTTCGGCGGCTTACGCCTTCATCCGATACACTGCTCCCAATCCTGATCCACCCGTGAGGAACTGCGTGCATGTCGCAACTCTATGTTGTCGTTCTGGCGGTCATTGTCGTCGTCCTGCTCGCAGTGGCCGTCTATCGCACTTCGCGCGTTAAAACCAAGGCAGACTACCTTGTCGCGGGGCGATCACTTCCGGCGTTCGTCCTGGTGCTCACTCTCCTCACCTCCTGGATCGGTGCGGGCTCTCTCTTTGCTGGAGCGGAGAACGCTTATCGCAACGGTTTTGCCGCACTATGGCAGGCCGGCGGCGGCTGGCTGGGGCTTCTTCTCATCTACTTCATCGCGCCTCGCGCACGCAAATTCGCCCAATTCACCCTGCCTGATCTATTGGAAGCGCGATACAACCAGACCGCTAGGGTCCTCGGAACATTCGCTATTCTCTTTGCCTATGTCGGAATCACCAGCTATCAATTCAAAGGCGGCGGCAACGTGCTGCATCTGATCTTTCCCGATACCGTGACGCCGGAGCTGGGCACTTACATCATCGCGGTCTTCGTCATTGTCACCACGGCTCTCGCTGGTATGTCGTCCGTGGCCTATATGGATGTGGCCATCGGCTCGCTTGTCACTGTCATCTGTCTCGTTGCCGCGCCCTATCTCTTCTTTGAAGCCGGCGGCTGGACTGGCCTGCATGCGGCCCTTCCCGCCACACACTTTCAGGTGCTGGGGAATCTGACCTTCGTGCGCGCGATGGAGTTCACCGTGCCCACGATGCTGCTCATGCTCGGCAACCAAGTGATGTACCAGAAATTCTTTTCTGCCAAATCAGAGCGAGATGCACGTCTCTCCGTTGTCGGCTGGATCGTGGGCACGGTCGTGCTCGAGACCCTCATCGTGGCGATCGCCGTATTTGGCTCGGCTTTGTATCCCACAGGCGAAGTGGCGCGACAACCCTACGAGATCATCCCCTACACCGCACGCCACGGACTCCCCGCATTGCTGGGTGCGCTTTTGCTTGGCGCCGTCTTTGCCAAGGTGATCTCAACCGCTTCGAACTATCTGTTTTCGCCCGCCACCAACCTCATCAACGATGTCTTTGTGCGCTACATGGCGCCGGGCGCCTCGAATAAACGAGTGCTCATCGTTTCGCGACTGGCTGTGGTTTTGCTCGGTTGTTGGGCGCTCTATCAGGCCGTTTACGCGCAAAGCATCCTCGAAAAAATGCTCTGGGCCTACACCATCTACTCGGCCGCGCTCACGCCGGTCGTTCTGGCGGCTTTCTACTCCAAGCGCGTAACGGCCTGGGGCGCGGTGGCCGCAATTGGCGCCGGCACCGTGGTCACGCTGGCGTGGGATGTGCCGGGTGTCCGAGCGCTCTTTCCTCCCATCCTCGCCAAGCGCGACGCCATTTTCCCCGCGCTGTTCGTCGCCGTTGCCGCCATGGTCGTCGTAAGCTTGTTGACGCCCAAACCAGATGAGGCCCATCTCGCACAATTCGCAGAGTGATCGCCCATCGGAAACGCACCGAGCCCCGACACACGTCGCCTAAAATGAAATGTGGACGACCGCATGCCAACACGCCCTTGCTGGGTCGAAATTCGAACCCGCGCTTTTGAAAAGAACTATCGATTCCTCGCTGCAGCCGCAGCACCCCACGCCCAACTACTCGCCATCGTCAAAGCCGATGCGTATGGCCATGGGCTTTCAAACTGCGCTAACGCCGCGGTAAGGGCCGGCGCGCAATGGCTTGGAGTTACGAGCGTAGAAGAAGGCGTCGCCGCGCGCGCCATTTGCCCAGATGCGGAGATTCTTGTCATTAGCGGCGCCTTCCCTGGCCAGGGCGCAGCTGTAGTAAGGGATAGGCTGACCCCTGTTGCCTGGGAGAATTGGCAGTTAGATGAGTTGGAGGCCGCAGGCCGCGCTGCCAATTCAGCCCGGGGCTCAATCCCGGTTCACCTTGAAATCGATACCGGCATGAGCCGCCAAGGTGTAAGCCCCGATAGCCTCTCTCCGATTCTCGCGCGCTTCACGGCCGAATCACCCCTCAAGCTTGACGGCGTGATGACCCATCTCTTTGCCGCCGACGAAGCCGACGGTGCCGTCACCGCCGAACAGATGCTCCGGATGAAAACTGCGCTCGAACGAATCAATGCAGCTGGCCTCAATCCCACGTGGCTCAACATCGGCAACTCGGCAGCCTCGCTCACCGGTATGGCCGGCGCGATCGCCGAATGCGCCACGCGCAACCAGATGAAAGCGATGCTGCGTCCAGGCTTGGCCCTCTACGGTCTGGTTCCGAAGTTCGATCCCAGCTTCGAAGGCAATGAGCCTTCACACCTCGCCGCGGCACGAAGCCACCTACAACCCGTCTTGAGCTGGAAAACCCAGGTCGTCACCGTACGTACAATCCAGGCCGGCACGGTCGTCGGATACAACGGTACCTTCGTCGCGACAGAACCCATGCAGTTGGCGCTGCTCGCCGTGGGCTATGGCGATGGCCTCGATCGCAAGCTTGGCAACCGCTTCAGCCTCTTGGTGCGTGGGCAGCGGGCCCCTCTCGTCGGCCGTATCAGTATGGATCAAGCGGTACTCGACATAACAGGAATCGACGGGGTTAAGGCCGGCGACGAAGTCGTAATTATTGGTTCGCAGGGCGGAGAGACCATCACAGCCAGCGATCACGCCGAGGAAGCCGGCACCATCCCGTGGGAGATCTTTACCCGAATCACGTCTCGGGTCCCGCGCGTCGCCGTTTAGCCGCAATCTCCAACGGTCCCAATCGCCCGGCTCACCGGCGCACCGCTTGTTTCTTGCAATCCGGCCGCAGCCACCGTGCATTCAATCATGGCTTCGAATCCCATGGCCGAGTTAAGCAGCATGTGGTACAGCCCCCGTGCGCACCACTCCTGTTGATAAAACTTGCGAATCACCGCGGCGCGCCGCTTGTCTGAAGCGGCAATTAACTGATCAGCTTGCTGTGACTTCTCAGGAAACGCATGCATGAACCAGTCGCGCTTGGCCTTGCTCGTGGCATAAACGAATACGTGAAAACATCCCGGCACACACGACAATGCACAGGCCGCGCCGCGGCCCACCAACACGCAGTTGCCGACCTCTGCGGCTTGCTCAATTTCCTTCCGGATCAACGCGAGCATCCGCTCCGAATCGAACACCTGGTCTTCGCCCAGGCCTGTCATCGGATAGGCCGAGTCGTGCCAGAAAACCTTCCCGTAGCGGTAGTACCAGGGGTCGAGGCGTTCATCGAACTTCGCCGCCAGCTCCGGCGAAACCCCGGCCATTTTCGCAGCACCGCCCACAAGCTCCGAGTCCAGCAGCTTCCAGCCGAGTCGACGTGCAAGTTCGCGCGCAAACTCACCTCCCCGCGAGCCGTACTCCCGTTCCACGGTAATCACCTTGATCGGCGAGAGCCCCATAGGCAAATGATCCTCCGCGAGTGGAGCATACAACGAATCCGGCCATCTTCGCCAAAAAAGCTGAGACAGCCTCTCCTCTAAAGCATTTGCGTCCCCCAAAAACTACGCTCCTCTTGTGATTGCGGCACCAGCTCGTCCAGGCTCCAAGAGCTGCAGGTAGCTCGTCACAAACTTCGCACCATACCTTGACGGTCTACACTCGTTTGTAGATTATCTAGGCATGGGCAAGCCAAACGATCTGGTGCAGGGAACTCTCGACCTTCTCATTCTCAAGACGCTCCAGCCGGAGTCCATGCACGGCTGGGCGATTGCCAAACGCATACAACAAATTTCAGGCGAGGTTTTGCAGGTGCAGCAGGGTTCGCTCTATCCAGCGCTCCACCGTCTTGAGCAGCAGGGCTGGATCAAGGCCAAGTGGCAGGAGAGTGAGACCGGCCGCCAAGCGAAGTTCTACGTGCTCACCGCCGCGGGGCGAAAACAGCTCGACGCAGAGACAGCAAACTGGAACCGGCTATCAGCCGCAATCAACTTAATCGTCAGCGAAGCCTAGTGCTGGCGGCTGCAGGCGGGTCCGCGTGCAGTTCTGAGGGAATGCATATGCAGTGGTGGGACCGTTGCACGATGTCGATCCGCGCATTGTTCGCACGAGGGCGAGAAGGCGCCCGCCTGTCGGATGAGCTGGAGTTTCATCTGGAACAGCAAATTGCAGAAAACTTGGCTATCGGCATGGGTGCGGAAGAAGCTCGCCATGCCGCTTTGCGCGCATTTGGCAATCCGGCCTTGCTGCGCGAGCAGGCCAGGGCAACATGGCGGTGGAGTTGGATTGAGTCTGTCGTGCGCGACGTGCGCTTTGTACTGCTGGGGATCCGACGCAAACCAGGATTTGCGCTCACCGTGATTGTCACCCTCGCACTGGGAATCGGCGCGGCGACCGCGATGTTCACGGTGGTCGATCATGTGTTGCTGCGGCCTGTGCCCTATCGCGATGCCAGCCGGCTGGCGATGATCCAGACGACAGACGGAGCGGACCGCACATCGGGAACACCCTGGCTCGACATTGAGCAGTGGAGAGCACAGAGCCGTTCCTTCATCCAGATTGAATTCTCTAGCCAGATCGGCGGGCGCAATTTTCTTCAAGGTTCGAATGCGGCGCTTGAGATCGACGGAGAACGTGTCAGCCCAGACCTTTTCGGCATGCTGGGCGCAGCGCCGGCGCTGGGGAGAGGCTTTCTCTCTGGGTCGAACAGGAACACCGGCTCGATCATCCTGAGCGATGCCGTTTGGAAACAAGTATTCGCAAGCGATCGAGGCATCCTCGGCAAAGCGGTGCAAATCAACAACGACACCTACACGGTGGTGGGCGTGATGCCGCCGGGTTTCCGCTACCCCGCAGCCAGATACCTCAATGCGCCGCACCAGGTCTGGCTCGCCATCCAACTTGGGACAAACGATCACGCGCGGGCTTTCCCGGGCATGCTGTACACGGCGATCGGGCGATTGCGGCCGGGCGTCAGCGTGGAGCAGGCCCGTGCAGAGATGCTTCCGATCCAGAAGAGGTTGGCCGCACTGTATACCGACGATGTTCTGCGCAGGGATCATGCCTCCGTGCGTGTGGAACTTTATGGCGATGCACTGGTCGACAAGGACCTGCGCAGAGCGCTGCTCGCTCTGCTTGCAGCAGCTGGAGTTTTGTGGCTGATCGCGAGCCTGAACGCGACGAATCTGTTTTTGGCGCGCAGCACCAGCCGGCGGCGCGAGAGCGCGATGCGCATGGCGCTCGGAGCGAGCCGCTGGCGGCTCATGCAGTACACGCTGGTGGAAGGTCTGCTCCTGAGTGCTACGGCGGTGCTCTTCGGAGTGGGGCTGGCGCTTGGGTCCGTTCAGTTCCTGGCGCATGAACTCAGCCACGCTCTGCCCGTCCCCGTTCCTGTCGCAGTGGATGAAAGGATCCTGCTTACTCTCATTTGCCTGACAATGCTCACTACAATGATCGCTGCAGCATGGCCGGCCTTGCTCGCCGCCCAGACGTCGGTCGCACCCGCAATCAAGCTAGGGAGCATGCAGACAGGTCCATCGCGGCGTCAGCATCGCACGCGCGGTGTCCTGGTTGCAAGTGAGATCGCACTGTCGTTAACCTTGGTTGCCACCTGCGGACTGTTGCTGCGCACGATCTACACGCTGCGGCACGTTCCGCTTGGCTATCGCACCGACCACATTGCGGTGGCGCATCTGAGCATCCCGTCGTTTCGCTACGAAAACAAGAACATCCTGCAGACGCTTTACCTTCCCCTGTTGGACCGCGTGCAGCATCTGCGCGGTGTGGATAACGCAGGGCTCATAAGCGAAGTTCCCCTTGGATCCACGTTCAACGTAAAGCTGGGACTTTATAGAGACGGCAAGATGGTGAGCGGCCGGCTGAACCTCGCGAGCCCCGAGATACGGCCAATCTTCGGTTTCAAAATGCTCGGGGGCCGTTATTTCTCGAAGACCGACACGCCGACGTCAGAACTCGTAGCAGTTGTGAATCCGGCGTTCGCGCGGGTCTATGCGCCCGACAAGCACGATCTAAACTCCATCGTCGGTTTCAAGTTCTGGAGCTTTCGCAAGAGTGTCGACACGCACATTATCGGAGTGATCGATAACCAAAGGCAAGATAAGGTGAGCGAGGACTCGCAGCCCGAGGTAGAGGCCTGCCTATGCCAGGTTACGCCGGACAGCGGAGTCTATGGGCCGTCTACCGCGGGTATGGACCTTGCAGTACGAACCAACCGGCCCATGAGCGAGATCATCCCCGAGCTGCGCGCGATCCTGAAGCAGGCGAGTCCCGAGCTGCAAGGTGCGACGATCACCACCATGGATCAGATCGTCGAAGACTCGTACGGCAGCCAGCGACTGGCCGCGCATCTGCTGGAAATCTTCGGCGGATCGGCACTGGTGTTGTGCATGGCGGGTCTTTACGGGCTGCTTGCGTATGTGGTTTCGCAACGCACACGCGAACTGGGTATCCGCATCGCACTCGGAGCCAGCCGCGGCAATCTCCTATGGATGGTGATGCGCCAAGCCGGCGTAATGCTGATCGCAGGCGTCGCCGTCGGAATGGGGCTTGCGTTTGCCTCCGGAAAGCTTGTCGGCCGATTTCTCTACGGTGTCCGCGCGAATGATCCTTGGACAATGATTGCCGCCCCCACACTGCTTTTGTTTGTGGGCTTCATCGCAGCATATTTGCCCGCGCGGCGTGCGGCGACTCTCGATCCGATGGAAGCACTGCGCGCCGAATAGGCATTCGTGGTCTGGGTCGAGTTGTCAGTTTGAGTCATAGTCTCGCGCAACAGCCACAGATTTTCAGTTCAGTGGCCGATCGTCTTTCAGGAAGAAACAGGAGATTCAAGATGCGGTTGCTCACAATGCTGAGAATACGATTTCAGATGCTCTTTCAACGGGGCGCCGCTGCGAGAGAGCTAGACCGCGAGCTGAGCTTTCACGTCGAACGCCAGATCGCCGAGAACATCGCCGCCGGGATGCCACCTGAGCATGCGCGTTACGCTGCGTTGCGGGCCTTCGGCAATCCGGCCCTGGTTCGCGAACAGACGCGCGCCACCTGGAGTTGGACCGCCATCGAGTCTTTCATCCGCGATCTGCGCTATGGTCTTCGCACCCTGGTTCGTACGCCGGGTTTCTCCATCATGGCAGTTGGCGTGATGGCTCTCGGTATCGGTGCCAATGTGGCGCTTTTTACGGTGGTGCGCGGCGTGCTGCTGAGGCCACTGCCATTCAAAGATCCAGATCGACTCGTAACCCTCTATGAGTCCGACACTAAGTTTGTGGGTCGAACCCCGTATATGCCTGTTGCAGGAGGGAGTTTCGAACCATGGCAAGCGGCCACACGAGGAAGAGCAGATCTTGCTCTCGTTTCGCCGTTTCAGGAATACAACGTATCGGGGGAGGGCGGTCGGCTGCCGGAGAAAGTGAGAGCGGCATGGGCCTCATGGGATCTCTTTTCAATCCTCGGCGTAACGCCGCAGCTGGGGCGCAGTTTTGTCGAGGCCGACGACCGTCCCGATGCGCCTGCAACGGTGATTCTGACAAACAACTTCTGGATGCGCCGTTATAGCGGCGATCCAGCCATCGTAGGCAAATCGATCTGGCTCGACGCAAAACCCTACACCGTGATCGGCGTGATGCCGGCCACCTTCGTGTTTTCGAGTTCCTTTGGCGGCCGCAAGCTCCAGCTCTGGACGCCGGTGCGGCATGAAGCTCCCCCCTTTCTGCTCAAGACCTGCGAAGATCACGAGTTCATCATCATTGCGCGCCTTTTGCATGGAACCCAGCTCTCCACGCTCGTCGAGCAGCTGAAGACCGTGCAGAAACAGATTCAGGTGACCCGCGCAAGACCGGCGATCCACGATTCCGCTAGTGGCCGCACCATGCTGGACGATGCCGTCGGGTCCTACAAGACTCCGCTCTACGCTCTGCTGGCGGCAACCGGATGCGTTTTGCTGATTGCATGCATGAATGTCGCGAGCCTGCTGGTTGCGCGTACAGCTGCACGAAGCAAAGAGATGGCCATTCGTTCTGCATTGGGCGGCGGACGGCTTCGCCTGATGCGCGAGCGCCTGATGGAGAGCCTTCTGCTGACAATCGGCGGAGGGGCCGTCGGCTTACTGCTGGCTTGGACTGCCGTGAAGGGGCTCATCCAACTGCGCACCGACATGAATCGCGTCGACACAGTCCACATGGATGGTACAGTTGCGGCGTTCACACTCGCCGTAATTGCAGTGTGTGCGCTGGTTTCAGGATTGATCGCAGCGTTGAGTTCCAGCGGCACGCATCTGCAGGCGGTATTGCAGGAATCCTCGCGGGCGCATAGCGGCGGTCAGTCTCGCGCCGGCCTGCGCAGGTCTCTGCTCGTCGTTGAAGTGGGCCTCACGGTCGTGCTGCTCATTGGCGCCGGACTGCTTTTGAAAAGCTTTCAACATCTGCGTAGCAACGACATCGGCGTTCCGGTGGAGAACGTGTTGACAATGCAGGTGAGTCTGCCGGAGGCGCGGTACAAGGAGCCAGCGCAGCAGACAGCCTTTTTTGAAAAGTTGATTGCGCGGGTGCGCTCAGTGCCTGGCGTTCAGGCGGCGGGGCTAGTGAGTACTGCTCCGGGCGAAGGCTGGAACGGCGATCACCTGATGAGCGTAGTGGAGCATCCGCCCCTGCCCGTGCACGAAATACCGGATCTGCAAGTGCGTGGAGCGGAGCCGGGCTACTTCGCGGCAATTCAGCTTCCTCTTGTGCACGGACGCATCTTCACGTCGGAAGAGCGGCTGGAACGCGCGCACGTCGTAGTCATCAGCCAGTTGGGAGCGGCGGCCCTGTTTCACGGAGAAGACCCTCTTGGCAAGCATCTGAAGCAGTCGCTCGGCGGCGATGTCTATGAGGTGATTGGCGTGGTCGGCGATACGCGCTGGGACGTGACGCAACCGCCGATGGCTACCGCATACTGGCCGATCTACGGGAATGGCTATAACTCCGCAACAATCGTTGTCCGTTCGCCGCGCAATGTGGAGGCCCTGGCGCTGCCGGTGCAGAAGGTGGTGGGAGAACTCGATCCCGATCTGCCGGTTTCAGAGGTGATGACTCTGCGCCAGGCGATTGGAAGGAACCTGGCCGACTCGCAGTTCGATTCAATCCTGGTCTCGTCGTTTGCTTCGATCGCCTTGTTACTGGCCGGTGTCGGCTTGTATGGTGTGCTCGCTTATCTCGTTGCTCAGCGAACAAATGAGATCGGCATTCGCATCGCGCTCGGAGCGCAACGGAAGAGCGTGCTGCGCTTAATGCTCGCCGATGGATTGCGGCCCGCAATACTTGGCTTGGTAGGGGGACTGATTGTGAGTGCGGCGGTGGTGCGCGAGATCCGAACGATGCTGTATGAAACGCAACCGCTCGATCCCGAGATCTTTATAGGCGTCTCATGCCTGCTTCTACTAGTCGCGGCGATTGCCTGTGTTGTGCCGGCGTGGCGTGCGTCGCGGTTGAACCCCGTGCAGGCATCTGCGAACCGAATGAACGTTCGAATCCAACGTTCGGCCGGGCTCCACACAGAAAAGGCGCGAAGGCCGAAGCCTTTGCGCCCTTTCTGTGTGATTGCAGTTCCTCAGTGTTCTATTGCGTAACTGGCTGTTCCGGTGGTGCTTTCGGCGCCTTCAAATGAGGCGCGTTGGCAGAAGCCGGGGCCGCTGGAGGAGTCGGCGGCACGGGTGGGAATCCTTCCCCCTTCTTGATCCGCAGATCTCCTACATCGGCGACAAGAGTGATTCTGCTTTGTCCTGTACCGATCTTTCCTGATACCGTCTTACTCTCGTCACCACTGATCCCGAGCCCGTAATCGGAAACGATGTCTCCATTATGGGTGCGGCCATCCACAGTGGCCGAGGCGTTCGGCGGCAGCGTCACTTCAACATCGCCCTTGCCGTTTTTGGCTTCCACGTTGTACGGGCCCGCCGGCGCTACCGAAATCTGGCCGTGGCTGTTGGTCACAAATGTGTCGCCATAAATCTGGCTCAGGTCCACATCCTTGGCGTGCGTCGTTACGCGCACTTCACCCTTTGCCTCAGATACCCTGAGATCGTCGGAGTTCAAAGTCAGGTCTCCCGGCAGTGAGGCCACTTGCAGCTCCGTAACCGATGTATGCAAGTGGAGCGGCCCCGCCACGTTCTCCATGTGCACGTCACCGAAAATCTCTCCGTTGACCGAGACCTTCCCCTTGATTTCAGAAAATGTGACATCGTTGCAGTTCCCATCGGCCGTCAAATCGCCGTCGATGCCATGAGCTGAAAAATCTCCACGGTCGTTCGAGAAGTGAACCTGTACCGAGCCGTGGATCGTGCTCAGATGAACTTCCCCGTGACTTGAGGTCACGGTTGCTCCCGCACCCAATCCGGCGGCAGTCACATCCCCGTGTCCCGCGTTGATCGTAACCTGCGCGCCCTTCGGAACAGTAATTGCGAGATTCACACGGCCGCTCTTGTTGCTCTCCGACTTCACCAGCACCGAATTGCCACTGACCGTCACATGCGCTTGCTCTGCATCGAAAATGCGCTTGGCGTCTGCATCGGAGTTGGCAAAGGCCACCTGGTGCGCCTGTACCTGCACTTCACTCGCATCGCCGGCCGTCACGCTCACATCTCCGCGCGGATTCTCGATCTGCACGATTGCGCTCGCGGGGACCGCGGTGTTCAGAACTTGCTGGTCCTGGTCGCGCTCAGGCAACCCGAACATGTTGAAGAAATTGTCGTCGTGATCGCCCCACTGCGCGCGCATCGGTCCCCAGATCCCGTTCCACCCCGAAGCGCCAAGACCCAGAAGAGCTAGCAGAATCAGAATGCCTACGAAACCGCTGCCCCGATGGACAGGCGTCTTGCGGCGCATGTCCAATGCCCACTCGCCCAGCAGTGCCACGCCAGCCGCAATCAGTAGAACCGGCCACCAGTGCCCATACCACGCCCAGAATGTCGAGGTGGAGATGTGTCCGGTGTAAATCAGCAGGCCCACCACGCCAATCCCAATCAGAATGATCGGACCTACAACAGAAGGCACATGCGGCACATAGGTGCCACCATAGCCGGCCTTCCACGCGTGCCGCTGTGCCTTCCATGCGTCACGCTGGGCACGCCAAGCTGCGCGCTGTTGTTCGCGATAGACGCGCCACTGCGTGCGCGGGTCATAGGGCGGAACGCCGCCCGGAGGAGTGTAAGGAGGCTGGCTGCTCATGACTGCCCTCCCGTCGTGCCCCCGCCAAAGTCCTGAGGCGGGGCGGGAACGATCGAGCTCCCGGTCTGCGCAGAGGGCTGACCGCCGACTGGCGCACCTGGCATACCTACGCCGTACGGATAAGGCGATCCTGGATACATCGGCTCATCTCCGGCGGCAGCAAGAGCTGCGCGCTGGGCCAGCTTCAACACTCCGATCAGAATCAAAAACAAGGGCAGGAAAATACTCCAGCTCACAAGGTCCGCCTGATGCAGCAGCGCAACAACTCCCAAAAGCAACAGAATCGACGGGCCGGTCAGTCGGCGAATCAGAATGTAGCGGTTCATTGGGAGCCTCCTCGCGAGTCAGTGATGCGGCGAACAATCAGCCAGGCACCCAGCGCAATGAAAATGAGCGGCCACAAAAAGTGCACAAAGTGCTCAGCCAGGTAGCCCATCTGGTTCAGCAGCAAAATCAACCCAAAGCCAATCAGGATGAGCGCACCGATCGGCTCCTTGCGCTTCCAGCTCATCGGAGGCACAGGCGGTACCGGCGGAATCGGCGGCACGGGCACATAGCCTGGATCAGTAAATCCGGAAGCCTGCGTGTAAGGCGGCGCATAGCTTCCTGTAGGTGGAGGCGCGTAGGGAGCGCCATACGGTGCCTGGTAGCCGCCGGTTGGTGGCATGCCCGAAGCGGCGGTTCCCACCGGTGGCTGCTGAGGCGGATACTGCCCGCGCCCGCCAAGGCTGAGCCAGTTGCCAACCTCGTTCAAGCCGAGAGGGTCCGGCAAGGGCTGGCCATCGCGCCGCGCCACCGCCGTGTGATACGCCTCAAAGGATTGGTACAGCACCCAGGCGCCAATGAAGATGCCGAAGATCCCGTAGTGATCCGTGATGCTGATCAGCACCGCAAAAATCACGACGTGGATCAGGCCCTTGAAGAACTGGCCGTTGTACATCGCGCCGACACCGGGAATGATTCCCAGCACCGCTGCGGCCACAGGGTTGGGGCCGCCTGGCGGAGGCGCAACAAACGGTTGCTGGTAATTCTGCCACGCCGCTGAGCAGGGCTCGCATAGAACCTGCCCTCCTGGCGCGGTGCGAACGCAGTTGGCGCACAACGCCTTGCCGCAGTTCTGGCAAAAAGCTGTTGCCGCGACACCACTATGGTTTACGCAGTCCATACTGTGCTCCTTTCCCGTCTTGACCTTGCGGAGCCGCCTAGAGCAGAGCTGCCGTTGAAGTGGGTGCCGGGTTCAAGTGCTGCAAATGAATTTCGAGTCCGCTCTGACTGCAATGGATTGCCGGTCGAAAAAGCCGTCTCGACATAGTCGAATGGATCATTGGCCGCCGGTACTCCGGACTGTTGCGGAGGATCGACCCGCGAGCCCCCATCCTTGTGCGGAGAGTTTTGTTTTGACTCTCCCGGGGTGGTCGGCTGCGCGTTGTTCTGCGGTTGGTTTTGCCCCTCGCCTTGCGTCGAACGGCGCAATTCGCGCATGCGCGACTGCACCTCGTACACCAGGCGAAGGTGATCGTAGTAGCGGATGATGGGCGTCGAAGCCATCGTCAGCCGCCGCTCCATGAAAGAACGAATCGCACTGGGCCTTAGATTCGATGCCCGCAGATCGGAAAGGCGAATGCCGGTCAGGTTCATCGTCAGTGCGATTGAGAAGAACGCCATGGCCGCTGTCATCATCAGCCGGGGTTCGGCAAAGCGGCGCACCCGTGCCATAAAGCCGGGCCGCTGCCAGGGTTGCGGCATCGGCAAGACATCGTTGCCCGCAACTAACCCATAGCCGGCAACTTGCCCAGGGCCAGTAGCGGCCAGAATCTTATCCAGCAGGCCCTCGGGAACTTCCGGCTCGGGTGATAAAAACTCAAGCCATTCGCGGCCGCGGCGAGACTCCTCAAATAGCGCTGTGCACGACGCGCAGGCGGCCATGTGCGAGGTGAAGGTTGCCTCATCCTCCGGCCTCAGCAGCCCATCCAGCGCATCGGCCAGCAGCGTCTCCCACTGACCGCATGCCGGTGAGTTCGGAATGTGTGTGCTGCCTGCCATGGTTACATCACCTCCCGCTTATTACGTTCCAACAGGCGCGCCAGTTCCGCGCGGCCCCTGCTGATACGGGACTTTACGGTACCTTCGGGTATGCCCAGAACCTGGGCAATCTCCTTGTAGTCCAGATCCTGCAAATCTCTTAGAATGACGGCTTCTCGAAGCTCCACGCTGACACGCGCCAGCGCTTCCTGCACCATCTTGGATAATTCTTTTTGCGCAGCGGATTCATGCGGCGACGGACCGGCCGAAACAAGCCTGTCCACAGGCTTCAATTCGTCGGTCATATCCCAGCCCTCGTCCAGAGAGCCGGTTGCCCGCTGATTCCGCGTCCGCCGAAAATTGTCGACCAGCAGGTTGCGGGTCATCGTCGTAATCCACACCTGCAGGCTGCCGCGGTCCATGTCGAAGCTGGCAAGATTCGAATAGATTTTCAGGAAGACATCCTGGGTTAAATCCTCAGCATCAGCAGGATTGCCCGTAAAGCGGTAACACAGCCCATAGACACGTCGGTGGTGCGTGCGGACCAGCTCGGCCCATGCGCCCGAATCCCCGTCCATGCAGCGGCGGACAACTTGGGACCAGTCGATCTCCAGCGGTCTTACCTCCTCGCGCCCTGCGCGAGTCCGCTGTGCCCCTTCAAGAGCAGTAGCGGGATGGCCCTTGGGCAGCCCGCTCCGTCCGGGGGTGCCCACCTCACGCGGCTGCAAACTCCGCCGCGGAGATTTGGGTGGGGCCACCAGCCCCATCATGCTCCAGCTTAATGTACCCGCGCACGCCATGACGGGCTATACGCATCATTTTGTCGGCTGGTTCCCCAGTTGGTTCATGTTTGGAACCTCGCGTGCTTTTTGCCCCGCAAATGGTGCGGCTGATTGCATGCAGTAACTTTTCGGGGCGTGGCCCATCTGATCAACTGGAAGTTGCCGAACCGGCCCAGCTACGGAGTCAAGACACGAAGCCGGGGCGGCGGGCAAGCAAAAGGGGTCGCAAAACATGAGTCTGTCGAGGTTTTTTGCTTTCGGCGCGGTCGGTGTCTTTCTCTTGACCGCAGTCTTCTTCGTCACCCGGACAGTAAAGGCCTCGGGCACAGCGCCCATCCCCGCGGCAACGACCGACGATCCCCTCTCCTCTTCCCATGGCCGCGCAACAGCCGTATTTGCCGGCGGGTGTTTCTGGGGCACGCAGTCTGTCTTCGAACGCGTCAAAGGGGTCACCGAGACAACCGTGGGCTACTCCGGCGGCTCAGCAAACACCGCGACGTACGACCAGGTCACAACCGAAACCACCGGCCACGCCGAATCCATCCGCATCGTCTACGATCCTTCCAAAATCACGTATGGGCAGCTGCTGCGGCTCTTTTTCTCGGTCGCGCACGACCCCACGCAGCTCAATCGTCAGGGGCCCGACGTGGGTACCTCGTACCGCTCGGTGATCTTCTACAGCAACGAAGACCAGAAGCGCATCAGCCAGGCCTATATTGCTCAGCTCGATGCCGCGCACGTCTTCTCGAAGACCGATTGTCACCCAGGTGGTTCCGCTCAAGGGCTTCTACGACGCCGAGTCCTACCACCAGCACTATGCAGATCAGAACCCAGGCAACCCCTACATCCTGGTCTGCGACCGCCCCAAGATCGAAGCGCTGAAGCAACAGTTTCCTGAGCTATTTCAGGAATACAAGAAGAAGTGAAACTGGCGCGTCGCTGGAGCTTAGTAATCCACGCATGCGCATTGAATGTATCTTGACCCCGACCCGGGCGGACTCTATTCGCCACCATCAGATCGTTCGGCGACTTGCACCCTTGCTTGGCACCGGCCCGGAGCGTTGCTCACGCATGCGACGAACTCGAAACACTTCTTCTATAAACCGCACCAAGAAGAATCGCCCCACTTTGACCAGCAAAGTGGGGCGAAACGACTGCTTCAAGTGCGCGAAGAGAGCTACTTCGAGCAGGGCGTATTGTGATCGGGACGAGCCCCGGCCGCCTTTGCATCGGCTTCGGTCATATACCGCCCCGATTTCGTGGTGCCATAGAACCTCGTGCCGTAGCAGTGATAGACGTTGGAGGGCGTGTTGACCCAGACGAGCCCCGGGCCGCCTCCACCCACTGGCGTCGGCATCGGTTTAGCCTGCGGAGCTGGAGGCGTGTACGCCGGTGCGGCTCTCGTCGCAACGGGTGCCGGTGCCGGTTGCGCTATCGGTTGCGGAGCCTGCGCGGCCGAAGCCGGTGTTGCTGGAGCCGGTGTTGCCTGAGCCGGTGCTGTTGTTGCGGCCGCAGCATACCAGGTCGCTACTCCCTGATGGCCTCGGCACGCACCCTGCTTCGACGCGGCTGTCGTGTAGCTCCCGTCCTTGCATTGTCCTGTTGCCCCGGCTGAACCCGTTGCCGCTTTCGGCGCCGCTGCCGGTGCGGACGTTGACTGAGGTGCAGGAGCTGCCTGTTGCGCCTGAGGCTTGGCGGTTGAAGCACCATCGGCATACCAAGCCGCCACTCCCTGGTGCCCCCGGCATGCCCCTTGTTTGGACGCCGCAGTGGTATAGCTTCCGTCTTTGCACTGTCCCGTTGCCCCGGCAGAACCCGTTGCAGCTTTCGGCGCAGCTGCCATCGGACCTGCCGCGGGTGCGGATGTCGGAGCCGTTTTCACCGTCTGAGCCTTCGCGGCCGGAGCGGCGTCGGCGTTCCAACTCGCCACTCCCTTGTGTCCCCTGCACGCGCCTTGCTTCGAAGCTGCAGTGGTATAGGTTCCGTCTTTACATTGGCCAGTTGCTCCAGCGGGCGCCTGCGCAACCAGACCGCAGGGAGCAATCATCATGCCGGCAAATGCCGCCACAAAAATAATGCGCTTCATGCAATACCTTCCTTTGATTGGAACTGGGCCCGTGCTGACTGCAGCCTGAGCATACCAAAAGGCAAAGGCAGCAGGATTTTTTCCGAGCTCTAGTGCCGGAAAATCCAAACGGGCCGCCGCCCTTGAGCTATCACCGTCTACACTTTTGGGAAAGCAAGGCTTGAGGGAAAGCGGGGCTTGCTGCCCCGCAACCTGGTGAACTCCTCAATACCGCTCCAGAAATTCCGGATCCACCGGATTCTCAAACAACGACGCATCGCGGGTAACGATCGTCAACCCGGATGGAGTCACAAAGTATCTCCGCTTGTCTTCGACAGGGTCATAGCCGATCACGGTTCCTTCCGGAATATGAACGTCGCGATCGATGATCGCGCGCCGAATGCGGCAATGCCGGCCGATATTCACATGCGAGAAAATAATGCTCGCATCCACATCGGAGTACGAGTTCACGCGCACATCTTGCGACAGCACCGAATTTGAAACCGACGCACCCGAGATGATCACGCCTGCCGTAATTACCGAGTTCACCGCCATCCCTGTACGGCCAGGTTCTCCGAAGACAAACTTCGCCGGCGGATACTGGCGCACGCGGGTCCGCATCGGCCAACTCTTGTCATACAGGTTGAACACTGGCGATACCGAGCAAAGATCCATGTTCGCGTCGTAATAAGCATCCAGCGTGCCCACGTCGCGCCAGTAAAGCGCCTGCTGTTTGTTCTCGTCCACAAAGCTGTACGCCATCATCTTGCGCTTGCCCAGCAGGTTGGGCAGGATATTGTGGCCGAAATCGTGCTTCGAGGCCGGATCCTCGGCGTCTGCGATCAAAGCCTTCAACAGCACTTCTGTTTCGAAAATGTAGATGCCCATCGACGCATCTACCGCATTGGGATTGAATGGCGACCGCACCGTCGTCGACGCCGGCTTCTCCTGGAATCCGAGGACCTCGCCGCTGGCCGCCACCTCGACCACCCCAAACTGCTTCACCTCATCGGGCGAAATCGGCAATGTGGCAATCGTAACCTCGGCAAGCTGCTCGCGGTGGTACTCCATCATGCGGCTGTAATCCATTTTGTAAATATGGTCGCCGGAAAGAATGATGACGTGGCTGGGCTGTTCGCTGCCGATGGAATAAATGTTCTGGTACACCGCGTCCGCGGTCCCCATATACCAATTGGCGCCCGTCCGCTGCATCGGTGGCAGCAGCTCGAAGAACTCGCCAAGCTCCTGTCCCACGATACCCGTCCAACCTTCGCGGATATGCCGGTTCAATGAGAGCGCTTTGTATTGGGTAAGAACGTAGACCTTGCGCAGGCCTGAATTGATGCAGTTCGAGAGCGTGATATCGATGATGCGATAGTGCCCGCCGAATGGAACTGCCGGCTTAGCGCGGTCGCGTGTAAGCGGAAAGAGCCTCTCCCCGGCACCTCCCGCGAGCAAGACGCCCAGTGTGTCCCTCATGGCTATATCGATCCTGCTTTCTGTCTTTTATCCGGCCCCATTGATACCGCACCTCCCTCGAAATAAACGGGAGTCCTTCGGAAAACGCCGAGGAAACCGACATTCCCCGCCGAACGGTGGAGAATACCACACGCGTGTAAGATGCGTAGTCCATTCAATGTAGACTGCGCCACTTTCGGGAAGGAAGAAAAAACAGGAAATCCAATGGAGGCAGGTAACCTGCCCCTCGCACCATCGTGACAAACTTGAGAGCCCTGGCGGACGTGTAGCTTTAACGCCGCTTCTTGAACCTGTATTCGGCGCCAACCGAAATCGCGAAGTTCACATCCGTCTGCGTAATCTTCGACCCATAATTGATCCCATAGCGCGTGATCACGGCATCGGGTGTAATGCGGAAAACCCACCGCGCTGAACGGTTCAGATCGAAGTGCCCGCCAAGAATCGCTGCCGGCGCCAGCTGGTCGTTGTAAAAATCGACGACCGACGGCGAATGCCCGCGTAGATCCTGCTCGAAGCTGCCGTAAGCCCCGCCAAACAGTGCGTGCGGAATCAGCGCGCCATGCTTGTTGTGCGGTCCAAGCCACTCGATGCCGCCCACAAACAGGTACTGGGCGACAAACGGACCATTGATGCTGTAGGGGTTCGGAGCAGCGCCGCTTGTGCCAAGATAGCCTCTTCCCGAGCCCTCAATGCCCCAACGGCGGCTCAGCCAGTAGGAGCCCGAAAGGTCCAGGCCGCCCAGGTTCGAGCCCTGCAACAGCGTCGGGCCCGCCTTCATGTGGTCGTAAGCCATCCCGAGAGACAGGTCGAACCGGTTGTCATAGTGCACACCGGAAAGCGGATCGACCGCGACATAGGCGCCGTTCACCGGCGACTGAGGCGGGTCATTTGCAGTCTGTGCATTAGAAGACAGCGCCGCTGACCCGAACAAAGCTGCAACTGCAGCAAGAGCAGAAAAACTTACTGGGAAACGCATCACTACCCAGCTTACAGGACCACGCTTGGAGCGGACAACGCGCCCGCGCCGCGACATTGCAGGTTCAGCCATTGATCGCTCGGTCAGACCCAGTTTGAGATTGGATTGCAAGAGATGCCTTGCTTGTAGACGTCTCGGAACACAGAGGGTATGCAGCCGCATCCAATCGCCCGTCCCGCCGCGCGATGATCTGCCTGCCGTTAGGGGCTGCAGCTCTCGGCCCAATCCGCGTAGATGAGGTAGCGAACCGTCTTAAGCACTTCCAGCGCATTGGACGCTGCCGTTTTCAACCCAGACCGCGGCGTCAGGGGCGGAGCGGCTCTCATACGCCACTGCATGGGCTGCTCTCCGAAGATCATTGCCGCGCGCGGCAGATGATAGTCGCTCGAAACCACTTCAGCCGACCGCCACCCATGCTCCTTCATTATCCGCTCGGAGTAGCACGCGTTCTGAATCGTGTCCATCGCCCGCGGCTCAACAAAAATCGCCGACTCCGGAATTCCCTGCGACTCCGCCACCCGCGCCATCACGGCCGCCTCGACAAATCCGTGCCGTGTCGGCCCTCCCGTCAAAATGATCCGTGGTGCGACTCCCCTCATGTACTCCCGCACCCCTTCCATCACATGAGCCATCTGTTGGGGCGTCGGATTCCCGTCTGCATCGGCCGGGCTACCTAGCACAATAACCGTGTCGAAGCGCGCAAGGTTCGTGTTCGATGAAGGGGCGAAAGCGCGTGCCAGAGTCGCCCATATAACGATGGCCGTTACCAGCGCAACTCCGCCTAGCACGGCACGCTTGCGCCACGACGCTTTGGCTTTTCGCTTGGGCGCGGGCATGTGCCGTCTACGCCTGCGCACGGGTCTCTGCTGCCGCAACGGCCGGGGGGGTGGCAATCCTGGCAAAACAATACTCTCCAGCATTCCACTGTAGCGCGGCCGGCCCACGCCCGCTGTGAGCGCTTCGGCTGCAAACACCTCAGATCAACTTCGCCGCTTCTCCCCACTCCGACATCACGATCTCCTCCAGCGGCTTCCGGGTGCGCGGAGCAGTCTCTTGTGCCAGCATCTTCTCGTTGGGAAGTGCCGACGGCTCATCTTGGTAGCCAAGGGCCATCACCGAGCCGATCTCAAAATCTTCCGGGACCGCCAGCGCTTTTCGAATAGCGTCCTTATCGAACCCAGCCATCTGGTGGGTCACAAGCCCCAACTCCGCAGCCTGCAGTGTCATAAATCCCGAAGCCGATCCCAGGTCGAAGAGGGCATATCCATTCGGCGTATTGTTGTGGCTGAAAGTCTTTTTCGCCACGCCCAAAATCAACACCGGGGCACGCAAAGCCCACAATTGATTGAACGGCACGAGCGCCGACCCAATCTTCTCGTGGGTGGCAGAGCCGGGCAGCCCGACGATAAAACGCCAAGGCTGTTCATTGCTGGACGAGGGAGCCCAACGTGCTGCCTCAAAGACCTTGCGCAAATCCGCGACGCTCACTGCTCGATCCGAAAAAGAGCGCGGGCTCCAGCGCTGGCCGATCGCCGGTAGCACCTTCTCCGTTGTCGCTGCGTGCTTCAGTTCTCGTACTTCGCTGGCCGAAAGAGTCATGCTCACCTCAAGGGAAGCCCGTTGTTGCGTACTCCTTGGATTCAGGCCAGCCGCGTGGGGATTCTGGCAGTGCAGAAAAGTTGTTGCAACAACCACAGCTGGTCCCAGCCTGATTCCTAGCCTTGTTGAGGTTAATTCTCGATGAGGAAACCGGCCCGGACCTTCGCTACGGAGCACTCTGTAACAGTCCCTTAACAAGTATTTGGAATCCTGAAAACGCACTCAAGCACATCGATCGCTCGTCCCGCAAACCGGGGCTGACCGTGTTGACCATCTGAATCGACACACAGAAAGCGAGCGAGTCAATGTGCATTCGTCAATCGGCGGAAACAACCGCCGCAAAAACACTGCCAGACAATTTTGCAGCTTGTATTTAGGAGAGCCCAAAGTCATGTCCAAAAGAATAAATTCTGCCTTTCTTTATGTGTTCCTGACCGCCTGCATCCTCGCGGGGTGCAGCGAACTCCTCCGCGCACAAACAGCGGTGGACGGCGCCATCGGGGGTACCGTGCTCGACTCCTCGGGCGCCGTGGTTCCGAACGCCACCGTCACCGTGCACAATAACGGAACCAATGCCGAGCAGGTCATTACGACCGACGCCTCGGGCGACTTCCGCACCCAGCATCTGCAGCCCGGCGCCTACAACGTAACCATTGTTGCCCCGGGCTTCAATACCTATCGCTCTGTGAACGTCACTGTGCAGGTGGGCGCGCTCACCGACGTGGATGCCAACTTGACCGTTGGCGCATCCGCACAGTCTGTCGAAGTCACCGATCAGGCGCCTCTCATCAATACAACTTCGCCCGACTTTGCCGGCGTCGTGGATTCGTTGGCCCTGCACGATCTGCCGCAGAACAACTACCGCTGGTCGGCCTTTGCCCTCATGACTCCGGGCGTCGTCAATGACTCAAACGGCTTCGGCTTGCTGAGCTTCCGCGGCCAAAGCACTCTGCTCAACAACGTCACCATCGACGGGACAGACGACAACCAGGCCTACTTCTCTGAAGAGCGCGGTCGCACCCGCGCCGGCTACTCCACGATCAAGGCCGCCATCCAGGAGTTTCAGGTCAACACCTCCAACTACTCGGTCGAATACGGCCGTTCCGCCGGCGGCATCGTCAACTCTGTCACCAAGAGCGGCTCAAATGCTTTCCACGGCGAAGGCTATTACTTCGACCGCGACAGTGCCTGGGCCGCGCAAAACTTCTACGTCCAGCATCCTGTCCAGATTTCGACGGCCCCCATCGTGTACGCCTCGCAATCCTTCAAACCAACTGATCTGCGCCGGCAATACGGCTTTGGCCTCGGCGGTCCCATTCTCAAGGACAAAGTCTTCTTCTTCATCGCAGGCGATCGCTTCTACCACGACTTTCCCGCGGCGGCCACCATCACCGGCACCAGCGCCAACTCCAACTTCTACACGCAGCCCGATGCAACGCTCCCAGCGGGAAAGACCTGCGGCGGCACTGGCACTGCGGCTCCCAGTTATCCCGATGCCCAGGTTTGCCAGTTTTCGAGCGACACCAAACTCTCTTATGCGGCCTCCGCTCCCCTCTACACCAGCGGCATTAACGGCATGACCTCCATGCTTGGCACTGTGCCGCGTGTGGGCGACCAAACCATCTACTTCCCCAAAATCGACTGGCAGGTCAATCAAAAGAACCACGTTTCGGTTGAAGCCAACCGCATGCGTTGGACTTCTCCTGCCGGTATCCAGACCAGCCCTGCCGTCGCGTACGGCACGTCAAGCTTCGGCAATGACTATGTCCGCGACAATTGGATTGTCGGTAAGCTCGATAGCTTCATCACCAACGCCCTTAGCAACGAAGCCCGCTTCATGTACGGGCGCGACTTCGAATTCGAATTCAACCAGACGCCTACTGCCTACGAAAAGACCAACCTGGTGAGCACGCCCAGCGGTTATACCAACCCGCTCGGCCTTCCTCCAAACGTCTTCCTCAGTGGCTTCTTCCAGTTCGGCACTCCACAGTTCCTCAATCGCGCAGCCCTGCCCGACGAACGGCGCTGGCAGATCTCCGACACCGTGGAATGGGTGCGCGGCAAACACACCTTCAAATTCGGCGAAGACGTCCTGCATACCAACGACCGAATTTCAAACCTCTACAACCAATACGGCGGATTCACGTACAGCGGAAACACGCCGCTCGGCAACTATCTCGCCGATCTCTATCTCTCGCAAAACCCGGTCGCGGGCAAGGTCGCGCAAAACTACACAAGCTTTAACCAGGGGGTCGGCGCGGCAGGTCTCGAATTCACGACCAACGATTACGGTCTCTTCGCGCAGGACGAATGGAAAGTCAGCCCGCGCCTCAGTTTGACCATGGGCCTGCGTTGGGACTACGAGCAGTTCCCCGACCAGCAGCTCGCCAACCCCGCAATCTCCCAGACCGCATCGCTGCCCGACTACAAAGCCAACGTCGGCCCACGTGTCGGATTCGCCTATGACGTCTATGGCGGCGGCAAAACAATTCTTCGCGGCGGCTATGGGATCTTCTTCGCCCGCGCCATTAACTCCACTCTCTACCAGGCCCTGATCGGCAGCGGAAACTCCGCGGGTCAGGTCAACCCAAGCCTCTTCCCCGGCACAGGCACCTGCGCACCGGTCTTCCCTCAAATCATTGCTGCTGCAGCCTACGGAACCTGCCTGCAAGGCGCCAGCGGCAATGCGACAGCTTACTATCTCGATCGCAACTTCAAGCTGCCTGAGATTCACCAGGCCGACCTCGGCGTCGAACAGCAGTTCGGCAAGAACGACGTCATCAACCTCTCATGGCTCGGTTCCTGGGGACGCCGCCTGCCCGACTTCGTCGACACCAACCTGCCCGCGCCGGTCCCCGTCACTTTCGCCGTGAACGATCCCAACCAGACCGGGCCGTTGCCCAATGGGTCCACCTTCACGGCCAATGCGTTCTTCGCCTCAGCCAATACCAACAAGCGGCCCAACGCAAGCTTCAGCTCCATCACAGATATCTTCAGCGGCGTCAATTCGAACTATGAGGCCATGGTGTTCGAGTACAAGCATCGGCTCTCGCACTTCTTCTCGCTCAATACCAACTACACATGGTCGCATGCTCTGGACTTCGGCGAGAACAATACAACCGGTGCAAGCGCAACTGCGCTGCTCGATCCCAGCAACATCGGGCTCGATTACGGAAACTCTAACCAGAATGTGCCTTACCGCTTCACCGTCTTCACGATGGTGCAGTCTCCCTGGCACTTCCATGGCCCGCTCGGTTATCTCACCAATGACTTCGAGCTCGCGCCGGCGTTTCAGACCCAGAGCGGCCTGCCGTATTCGCCCGGCATCAGCACTTCAAATTCCAAGCTGTATCAAAACGGGGCAACAACCCAAACTTCACTCGTGACTTCCTCGTTCAACGGATCCAGCGGCGCTGCGCGCGTGCCCAGCATCATCCGCAACGCCTTCCAGTATCCAAAAACCTGGTCCGTCGATCTGCGGGCCTCAAAAAAGCTCGTCGTTCGCGAACGCTATAGCCTGGAATTTCTGACCGAGGCATTCAACCTTACCAACCATCAGAACGTGACCGGCCTCGGCACAACCGCCTACACCGTCACTGAGAACACGGCCACCCATCAGAACCAGTTGACCCCCTACACAAGCACCGCCTACAGATCCATCACCAGCACCAACAACAGCAACTTCGCTTCTAACGTTCGCCAGATCCAGATGGCAGTACGCCTCACGTTCTAGCGACGGCATAAAAGCAAACAAAGCGCGGTGGCTCCGGCCACCGCGCTTTGTTGTTTCTCCGATTCTCTCGACCCGATCTTAGCGTGGTCTATTACGGATAGATCCGGTGCAGTGTCCTTGCAAACGGAATCGTTTCGCGCACATGATCCAGCGCGCAGATCCACGCCACCAGCCGCTCGATGCCCATGCCAAACCCTGCATGCGGTACCGAACCATACCGGCGCAGATCCAGATACCACTGGAACGCCTCCATCGGCAGCTTGTGATGCTCGATGCGGCTCTTCAGCAGCTCGTAGCTGGCCACGCGCTGCGATCCGCCAATGACTTCGCCGTAGCCCTCGGGCGCCAGCACATCCACGCAGAGCGCGAAGTTCGGATCCTTCGGATCGGGCTCCATGTAAAACGCCTTCACCGCCGCCGGGTAGCGATGCACCATCACTGGCCGGTCAAACTGCGAGCTCAGCCACGTCTCATCCGGCGAACCAAAATCGTTGCCATACTCGAACGGCTGTTCCAGTTCGCCCTTCGCGTGCGCCTCATTCAGCATCTTCGCGGCCTCGTCATAGCGCAGCCGCGGGAATGGCGGCAGAATCTTCTTGAGCTTCTCCGGGTCGCGCCCGATCACCTGCAGCTCCGCCGCACGATTTTTCAGCACGCTCTGCACAATGTGCGAAATGAAATTCTCTGCCAGTTCCATCAGCCCATCGAGATCGCAATAAGCAACCTCCGGCTCGATCATCCAGAACTCCGTCAGATGCCGCCGTGTTTTCGACTTTTCCGCGCGAAACGTCGGCCCGAAGCTATAGACCTTGCCCAGCGCCAGCGCTGTCGACTCGATATAGAGCTGCCCTGACTGCGTCAAAAATGCTGGATCGCCGAAATAGTCCACTGGGAAAAGTGTGGACGTGCCTTCGCACGCGGCTGGCGTCAAAATCGGCGGATCGGTGCGGATAAATCCGTTGCTGTCGAAATACTCTTGCGCTGCCCGCATGATCTCCGCGCGAATGCGCAGGATCGCCGACTGCCGCGGCGAGCGCACCCACAGGTGCCGGTGCTCCATCAGGAAATCGACGCCGTGCTCTTTCAGCGTGATCGGATACGGATCCGACTCCGGCACGCGCTGCACCACCTGCACATCTTCGACGTCAAGTTCGAAACCGCCCGGCGCACGCTTGTCGGCGCGCACTTTGCCGGTCACAATCACGCTCGACTCCTGCGTCAGTCCTTTGAGCGCTTCAAACACTGCCGGCGGAACGCTCTTCACATGCGCCACGCCCTGCACCGTCCCCGTGCCGTCGCGAAAAATAGGGAACAGCAGCTTGCCGCTCTCGCGCAGGTTGTAGAGCCATCCGTGCAGAGTGACCGACTGGCCCTCATGCTGGCCCAGGGTGGCAATCGTTGCGTTCGGTGCGGTGATCTTAGGAATTTCGGAATCGTTTGTTGCAGAGGCGTTTTCTTCAGGCATGGTCTGCGAGCTCTCTTCGATGGGCGCGCGCATTCCATCGCACTGCGCCGACCTTTAGGATAACGCTTCGTCCGCACGCTCAGCCCTACGCGGGGCCCGCCCAGCACTGTGGTCCGATGCATTCCATACTCTGGCCGCATCCTTGGCGCGTGGTTTATCGTCCAATGCATATGGCAAACGCTCAGGCCACCGTCCCGCATCCGTCGCTCGAAGCGGAAGAAGTCTATCGCCGCTGGCTTCAGTTTCTGGATGACGAGTTCATCCGCCACTGCTCGCCGGAGCGCCGTGCCGAGATCGTGCGCGACCAGCTTTACCAGCTCTACCTTGGCCGCCCTCACGGAGGAAAACTCAACGTCTCCCTCACCAGCGAGCTACCCGGCAACGTGCTCAGCATGTCGCTTGATCCTGAAAATGTGACCCTCGAAGCCGAGCACTTCAGCGATGTGGATGCGGAGCGGTTCGCCCGCCGCAAGCCGCTGCTCTGGTTCTGGCAAATGTTCGACCGCTCCCCTATCGGCCTCAATCACTGGCTGGGGCTGCGCTTTCGCTGCATGCTCGGCCGCCATATCTTCGACCACATGGGCTCTGGCGTGAAGATCTTCCACGGCGTCGACCTCACTTACGGCTACAACCTCTCCATCGGAGACGGCGTCGTCATTCGCCAGCGCGCCTTGCTCAATGACCGCGGCGGCATCAAGATCGGAAAGAACGCTGTCATCGGCTCCTTCGCGCGCGTCTTCTCGCACATCCATCTCCCCGACCAGCCCGACGGCGTGAAGCTCGAGCCGGTTGAAATTGGAGAAGGCGCCCGCATTGGAAGCCATGAGATTGTCATGGCCGGCAGCAAAATAGCGCCCGGCGCCGTAGTCGGTCACTTTCCCGCCGACCGCAGGTAAGCGCAACGGCCGCGCATGCTACCCTGAGTTTTCAATACTCTGGGAGCGCTCGTTTTGTCATCCGCGGCCTTCACTTTTGCCCTGTTCGAGTTCGTTCTGCTCATCTTCTCTCTGAGCTTTCATGAGTGTTCCCACGCATGGATGGCCTCGCGCCTCGGCGACCAGACCGCCCGCCTCGAAGGGCGCGTGACGCTGAATCCCATGTACCATATCGATCCTGTCGGAACCCTCCTGTTTCCCGGGCTCGCCATCTTTGGTCCCCTCATCGGATTCGGCATGTTTGGCGGCATGCTCATCGGTTGGGCCAAACCCACGCCCGTAATTAGCCGCAACTTTCAAAAAATTCGCCGCGACGAAAACCTGGTCACTCTTGCCGGCCCCGTATCGAATCTCATCCTCGCGTTCCTCGCGCTCGTCATGCTGCTGTTCATCTGCCATGCGGTCCCGGGTTCCGCTGAATCCCCGAGCGGCCGTGACATTGTCCTCTATACCTTCCGCTTAACGTTGCTCGACGGCGTCAGCCCTGCCTTGCAGGCCGCGGCCCTGCTGGGCGTCGCCGCCATTCAAATCAATCTCTCTCTTTTCGTTTTCAACCTCTTCCCGATTCCACCGCTCGATGGCAGCCACCTGGTGCGCAATGCGCTCCCCTACAACGCCATGCAAGCCTACGATCGCATTCCCTTCTGGGTCAGCTGGCTGCTCATGATCCTCGTGGGCGGCACCATCATGCGCATCGTGCTCACACCGGCGTTCGCAATGGTCGGGTTTGTACTGACGCACGCTTAGCCCGGCGCGCGCGCCAGCCGCCAGCGATCCCGCTACAATAATCCCAGCCCTCCTTTGGCCTGCGATGCATGGATCCAATGCGGGCTCTATCTCACGGCACCACCCCGGAAACCGACCGACCGAATGTCTGATCAACTCACTTCGAAATCCCGGCCCCGCGTCCTCAGCGGCATGCGCCCCACCGGCAAGCTCCACCTCGGCAATTACATGGGAGCTCTCGCCAACTGGGTGAAGCTGCAACAGAGCGGTCAATACGAGTGCTACTTCTTCATCGCCGATATCCACGCGCTCACCACGGACTACGCCGATACCTCGAACATCGCATCTAACGTGCGAGAAGTGGCCTTCGATTTCCTTGCTGCCGGGCTCGACCCGAGGCTGAGCACGATCTTCGTCCAGAGCCACGTCAAGCAGCACTTCGAACTCCCGATGTACCTCGGCATGATCTCGCCCCTCGGCTGGCTCGAGCGCGTCCCGAGCTACAAAGAGATGCAGGAGAACCTGGAGCACAAGGACCTGACCACCTACGGCTTCCTCGGGTATCCGGTTCTGATGGCGTCCGACATCCTGCTCTACCAGCCCAAGTACGTCCCCGTCGGGCAGGACCAGCAGGCTCACGTCGAACTCACGCGCGAGCTCGCACGCCGCTTTAACAACTTCTACAAACTCGACGGGCGCGAAGTGCTGCCCGAGCCCGACGTCCTTCTCACCCCATCGCCCAAGCTCCCCGGCACCGACGGCCGCAAAATGTCGAAGAGCTACGGTAACACCATCCTGATCTCCGATCCGGAGGCAGAAGTTCGCAAAAAACTCAAGACCATGGTCACCGATCCGGCGCGCGTCCGCCGTTCTGATCCGGGCGATCCCGACAAGTGCCCCGTCGGCGACCTGCACAAAGTGTTCTCAACGCCCGAGACACTAGCCAAGGTCTACGACGGCTGTCGCTCCGCCGGCATCGGATGTATTGAATGCAAGGGATGGGCCGCCGACGCTCTCGTCCAGATCCTCAATCCCATCCAGGAACGCCGCGCGAAACTCCGCGACGACGAGGTAGACGCTATCCTGAAAGAAGGCTCAGACCGCGCCGCAGACCGCGTCGAGCAGACCATGGTTGAGGTTCGCGCCGCAATGAAGATGCCGGCCTGATCGGCCGCGCTAGTGGACACACGAGAGAATCGGATACAGAAAACGCAGTGACCCAAGCCACCCCCAACCCGGAAACCACACCCAGCGCGCCTGTGCAAGAGCCCGAGCCTGGCTCCGCGCCGATCCATGAGCCGGAGCCCGGCCTCGTTCCGCTCTCCGATCCCAAGCCACCCGAAGAACCGAATCCTGACCCCGAGCCGGACGACAACCCCCCGCACAAGGCATCAGAAGGTCGAGCCCCATTAGTAGGCGGAGCGCCTGCGTTGGTGTTGACCTCTCCACCTGCCCCAACGGAAAAAGCCGCCAAAACCACGCCAAAGGCCAAGAAGACTGAAGAAGATCCCGAGCAATCGCCCTTCTCTGTCATGGTCGACAAGGTTTACGACGGGCCCCTCGATCTACTCCTCGACCTCATTCGCAAGCAGGACATCGACATCTACGACATCCCGATTGCGAAGATCACCGCGCAGTTTCTCGCCTATGTCAACCAGCTCAAGGCGACCGACGTTGATGTCGCTGGCGAGTTTATCTACACCGCCTCACTGCTGATTCACATCAAGAGCAAAATGCTGCTGCCGCGCACGCCCTCGGGGCCTGAAGATGCCGCCGAAGACCCGCGACGCGAACTCGTGGAACGTTTGCTCGAGCATGAGCGCTTTAAAAACGCCGCCCAGATGCTGCAGCAGAAACAAATGCTTGAAGCCGCCACTTGGACCAGCCCCGGCATGCGCGAATTCAAGGAAGACGCCGCAGCCGAACCGGAAATTGCCGCCGACACGGACGACCTCGTCCGCATTTTCCGCGATATCCTCGATCGCGCCCGCAAGCGCCCCATCTTCAATGTCGACGAGGATTCAGTCACCGTGGGCCAGATGATCCAGTTCCTCGGCCGCCGCCTCACCATGGAAGACAAACCGATCGCCCTGCGCCGCCTCCTCAGTCACTCCAAATCGGAACGCGCCCTTGTGGCAATGTTCCTGGCTCTTCTCGAGCTAGTCCGGCTCCAGGCCATCCTGCTCCGCCAGGACCGCGCCTTCTCCGAAATCTTCATCAAGAAGCATTCCGGCTTCGACTCCGTGATGAACGAGGGCTTCTTAAGCGTCCGAGACGACTGGAAATAAAGGGTTAAAGACCATAACTCGCTAAGTTATAACTTGTGTTATACTTCCTCAGTACGGGAGGTTCCTATGGCCACTGCAAAAATCATTCCTGTCGGCAATTCCGCGGGCATCATTCTTCCCAAAGAGATTCTCGCCAGATTGAATGTCGAGAAGGGCGACACCCTTTACATCGTTGAGAGCCCTCAAGGCATTCGCTTGATTCCTTTCGACCAGGAGTTCGCCACGCAGATGGAAGCGGCGCGCGAGGTCATGCGCGAAAACCGCGATGTGCTGCAAAGGCTCGCTGAGTGAGTGAGCCCATTTGGGTTCGGCAAGACGTTGTGCTCTCTATGCACGAAGAAGCATTGAAACTTCACGGCGGGCCCGAAGGTGTGCGCGATATCGGTCTGCTGGAATCGGCATTGGCTCGCCCCAAAAATCTGCTCGCGTACTCCGAGGAACCGCCATCGCTCGCGAAGCTTGCCGCCGCCTACGCGAAGGGGATTATTGCAAACCATCCGTTTGTCGACGGGAACAAGAGAACTGCATTCACTGTGTCTGTTACATTTCTACGCCTCAATGGGCTGACGCTTACCGCGTCTAAAGAAGAGCGGGTTCTCACGTTTTGGGCTCTCGCCGACGGATCTCTGTCCGAAGAACAGCTCGCCGACTGGTTCGGGCGCTCCACAGAATCCCGCTGAAACACAACAAAACCTCAATACAAAATATCTCGCTTATTAACAATAAGTTACGGGAGGCGACCTGCTGTGTTTTGCCCTTCCCCCTTCCCTAAATCGTGTAGAATTAAGCTAACGAACACCTCCCCAGGTTCGTTGGAACGAACAGTCGTGCATCGAAACGATTGTCGGGGTTTTATGCAAGCCTCAGAGTTCGTCGCTGTCTCCTCTGGCCACAAGCGCGCCGTCTTCCTTTTCCCAAAATCATTCTTCCTGCAGCCGATGCATCCTGCTGCCCTCAGTAGGTCGAAGGATCTCTGATGGCCACCGCAGAAATCGTTCCAGCAGGCGCTGCGCTTTCCGGTTCGACCATCCATCGCAAGCCGACGCGCAAGATCGATCGGCAGGCGGGCTTCATCAGCATTGCAGCCTTCGTCGCTGCTTGCACCCTCAGCATCGCGTACATCGTTCGCCACGTGGCGCAGGACCTAGATTCCGCGTCCGTAACCAGCTATAAATCGCTTCTGCTGCTGGGTTCCGCGCTCGTCATCGCGCTTGGCTTCGAATTCGTGAATGGATTTCACGACACCGCAAACGCTGTTGCTCCCGTGATCTATACGCACTCATTGGAGCCGGGACTCGCCGTGGTGTGGTCGGGCCTCTGCAACCTCGCAGGCGTTCTCTTCTCCACAGGAACCGTCGCCTTTGCTGTGGTCACGCTGCTGCCGGTCGAACTCATTCTGAAAGTCAGTTCGGGAGCCGGCTTCTCCATGGTCTTTGCGTTGTTGATCGCGGCCATCTTGTGGAACCTCGGCACCTGGTGGCTCGGCCTTCCCGCTTCCAGTTCGCACACGCTCGTTGGCTCAATCATGGGCGTGGGCCTCGCAAATCAGTTCCTCGCTCCACATGCCTCCACCTCGGGCGTCGACTGGGGTCAGGCCATCAAGGTCCTGAAGGCTTTACTCTTCTCGCCCCTGCTCGGCTTCACTCTCGCGGCCCTGCTCATCCTCGCATCCAAAGCGCTGTTGCGGTATCCCGAGCTCTATCAACCTCCGAAGAATGAGGAGCCGCCTCCGCTTCCGATTCGCGCCCTCATGGTGCTCACCTGCACCGGCGTCAGTTTCTTCCACGGTTCGAACGATGGGCAGAAGGGCATGGGCTTGATCATGCTCATCCTCATCGGAACCGTCCCCACGGCCTACGCACTCAACCACGGCATGGGTCCCGCGGACGTCCAGCAGTTCATCGCTGCATCAGAACAGACGGTGCAGATTTTCGATAGGCACCTGGACTCCCAGCTCAACTCCCGCAACACTCTCGGATCCTCCGCGAGCGACGAGGTAACGAACTACATCCGGACCGAGCATCTGCAGCCCGGCACGCTCCTCGGCATGCGCACCTTGGTTGAAGAGATGAGCCACCGGGCATCTCTCTCCGCGGAGTTCAAGACTCTCCCGCCGCAGGAGCAGTCGAAGATGCGCAGCGACATGTACGTCGCGGGAGAAGCGCTGCGGCTGATGCAGAAATCGAATGACCCGGCGTTCACAAAGGAAGAGCGAAAGACCCTTGGCGCTTACAAAGGCCAAATCGATCACGCGACTAAATTCATTCCCGCATGGGTGAAGGTAGCTGTTGCCCTTGGTCTTGGCCTCGGCACGATGGTGGGTTGGCGACGCATCGTCATCACAGTCGGCGAGAAAATCGGCAAGGAACCGCTCACATATGCCCAAGGGGCGGCTGCAGGAATCGTGGCCATGGGAACCATCTTCGCCGCAGACCAGTTCGGGCTTCCCGTCAGCACTACGCACATTCTAAGTTCCGGTATCGCGGGAACGATGACCGCGAATGGCAACGGCGTCCGCTTGCGGACCGTGTCGCAGATAGCCGCCGGCTGGGTATGCACATTGCCTGCGGCTGCGTTGCTCTCCGCAAGTCTCTATTGGCTTTTCAGCCACTTGGCCTGATCGCAGCGGCACACTGAAGGGGCGCCGCATTCCCTCGTCAATTTCCCGCCTTTCCTCGGAAAATTCATTCCCCATTCATTCATCTGGGATATCCATGGTGAGTCTGGTTCTGCCTTCCCCTGCGTACCCGGACGTCAACCTCACCATTCCGGAGCTCCCTATGGCTGATATCGCAACAACAGCCGGCACCCTGCCTCAGGGTGGATCGCTGCTCGATAAGAAATCGCACAAGTTCCCCGCGTGGATCAGTGGCGCCATCGTTCTGGTGGCGCTCGTCGGTGGCCTCGGCTACGTCGGCTTCAACATCGCCGGCGATCTGGGCAATGTCACCACCACCAGCACCTGGGCCTACATCCTCCTCGCCGTGGCCCTGCTCATCGCCCTCGGGTTTGAATTCGTCAACGGATTCCACGATACCGCGAACGCAGTCGCCACGGTCATCTACACGCACTCGCTCGAGCCCAACATGGCTGTCGTGTGGTCCGGACTCTGCAACCTCGTCGGCGTACTTACGTCCGCCGGAACCGTTGCCTTCACGATCATCACTTTGCTGCCCGTTGAGTTGATCCTCAAAGTCAGCTCCGGCGCTGGATTTTCCATGGTCTTCGCGTTGTTGATTGCGGCGATTCTATGGAATGTGGGCACCTGGTATCTCGGCCTCCCCGCATCCAGCACGCACACCATGACCGGCTCCATCATCGGCGTAGGTGTAGCCAACCAGCTGATGTCGAACTCCGCCTCCGGCACTTCAGGCGTCGACTGGGAACAAGCCACCAAGGTCTTCAAAGTGCTGCTGATTTCACCGCTCGTGGGCTTCGGCTGCGCCGCGCTCCTCTTCCTCCTTGCCAAAGCATTCGTTAAATATCCCGAGCTCTATCAGGCGCCCAAAGACAACACACCTCCACCGTGGCCCATCCGCCTGCTCCTCGTGCTCACCTGCACCGGCGTCAGCTTCTTCCACGGATCGAACGATGGGCAGAAGGGCATGGGCTTGATCATGCTCATCCTCATCGGCACCGTCCCCACGGCGTACGCACTGAATCACACCGTCGGACCCCGCGATATCCAGGACTTCATTGCAGCTTCTGAACAGGTAATTTCGATCGTCGACCATCATGTTGAGAAGAACGCGATCATGAACGGCGATCCGCGCACCGAACTCACCGACTATCTGCGCACCAAGAAAATGTCCCCCGCCACCATGACCGCCCTGCGCGAAAACATCCGCGACCTCGAAGGCGACGTCAAGGCTTACGGCGATTACAAACATGTACCTGCCAATCTGCAGAGTAACGTCCGCAACGACATGTACGTGACCAGCGAAACGCTTCGCCTCATGGCCAAGTCAAAGAACCCGAAATTCACCGCCGACGAGTCTTCGGCTCTCAACAACTACAAGTCCAAAGTCGACAAAGCGACCAAGTTCATTCCGCCCTGGGTCAAGGTGGCTGTTGCCCTTGCCCTCGGCATGGGCACCATGGTCGGATGGAAACGGATCGTCGTAACCGTCGGCGAAAAAATCGGCAAGGAGCACCTAACCTACGCGCAGGGCGCAACTGCCGAGTTGGTTGCCATGTTCACCATCTTCGCCGCAGACAACTTCGGACTACCGGTCAGTACGACCCACGTCCTCAGCTCCGGCGTGGCTGGCACCATGGCTGCCAACAAGAGCGGCCTGCAGTTTTCCACCATTCGCAACATCGCGGCGGCTTGGGTCTTCACGCTCCCTGCCGCAGCCATCCTCTCCGGTGGGCTCTTTGTGCTGTTTCGCCAATTCTCTAACTAGCCAACTGAACGTCTCGCGGGGACAGGCCTCGGCGTGTCCCCGTTTTCTTTGTCCAAACAAATATCGCGCCGGTTGAGAATCTTCTCCGGTATAGTGGCTGCTATCCCGCATTTAGACAGGAGAACGACATGGCTGTTCTTTGTGCGAAGTGTGGCGCCGAAATCTCTTCAGGTGCCCAATTCTGCGCAGCCTGCGGAAGCCCCGTTGCCCCCGCGGCCTCTTCCGGCTACACGCCCGTCAACATTCCCATGCAGCCCGCCCCTACCTCGCAGCCCGCGGCGGGCTCTCCACCGCTCGCTGGTTACACGCCCGTCGCCGCAGCCCCGCCTCCTGGCTATACTCCACCTCCGCCACCACCCGTTACAGGCGCACAGCCAGGCGGCGGAGGCGGCGCAGTCAAGATCATCCTCATCGTCCTCGCCGTCATAGTTGGACTCGGCATCCTCGGCGCTGGCGCAGTCGGCTTTACCGTCTGGCGCGTGGCCCGTGCCATCCACGTCCATGGAAAGAACGGTGAGGTCACCATCAACACGCCGGGCGGGGCGGTCTCCACAAGCGGTGCCACCGACTTCACACCAGACGAGCTTGGCACGGAAATCTATCCCGGAGCTCAGACCAAGGCCGGCGGCATGCGCATGAAACTGCCCAGTGGCTCCGTCGTGTCGGGCGCTTTCACCACATCCGACTCGAAAGATCAGGTTCTCAGCTTCTACAAAAACAAATTCGGGAGTGAAGCATCTGTTTACGACGCCGACGATAGCGCGATGATCACCGCTAAAAGAGGTGACCACGAATCGGTCATGGTGACCATCTCCGGCAAGCCATCTGAAAACGACGGCAAGACGAAGATCTCTATCGTTCACACCACTACCAACCGGCCCTCCTGACACCTTTACTCGACGTATCTTTCGGCAAAGGCGCCCCATCCAGCGGGGCGCCTTTCGTTTCGCCCCGATTTCCTCACCCCTCCGCGCGCCTCGTCCTCCGTTCAATCCGGTACCATACCTTAGGTACCCACTGCTGTATGAGCCTCAAAGCCAAACTGGAAGCCGTTATCTACGCCGCCGAGGAGCCGGTCACCCTCTCCCAGCTCGCCGCCCTGTTTGCCGCCGACGCCTTGGAATGGAAGGCTGAGCAGCAAGCAGCCGCCGAAGCTGAAGCGGCCCAGAACCCGACCCAAGACTCGGATCAATATCCGAACCAGGAAGCGACTCAGCTTCCCATGATCGACGAAGGCCTGTCCTACCTCGGCCTGGAGCAGACCCCGGCGTTCTACGCCGCCGCGCAGTCGGAAAACGCCTCCGTCCCGGAAACCGAGCCCACCAAGCCGACCGACGAACCAGCGCCAAACCCTGTCGCGGAAACCGTCTCTGCGTCGTCCACCGACACCGCAGAATCTGAAGGGGCAGAGCCCGCGCCCCCACCCAGCGAAACGCCCGATCCTGAAGCCGAAGCCAAACGTCTCGCGCGTCAGCGCGATCGCGAGGTAAAGGCGATTCTCCGTCAGCTTCTCGATGAGCTCGTTGCTACCTACGCGGCAGACGATCGCGGCATCGAAATTCGCGAAATCGCCGGCGGCTATCGCATGGCTACCAAGCCGGAGTGCCACGACGCCGTTCGTCTTCTGATCAAGAGCCTCAAGCCCCCCATGCGCCTCTCGTTACCCGCGCTGGAAACATTGGCGGTCATTGCGTACAAGCAGCCAGTCACAGCCCCTGAGGTCAGCGAAATCCGTGGTGTCGAATCCGCGGGCGTCCTGGGCTCGCTCCTTGCCCGGAAGCTCATTGCTACGGCTGGACGCAAGCAGGTCATCGGGCGACCCATCCTTTACAAAACGACCAAGGAGTTCCTCCTTCGCTTTGGCCTCAAAGATGTCACCGAGCTTCCCTCGATGGAAGAGTTCGAGAAGATGGCCGCCATCGAGCTGGCTGAATCCGACGCCGAAGAAGCAAGTTCTGAAATAACTGGTCCCGAACTCGACGAGAACGCGCCTGAAGACGACGCCGAACCACCCGCCGCCTCCACCCTCCCCGCAGCAGAAGCCGGCTCCGTGCCGGAGAATGAACACGCAGCCGAGGCTGCGCCGCATGACTGATGAAACCAACCATCCCGCCGACGGCCCCGAACAGGAAATTACCTCTGAAGCTTCTGAACTCGTAGGCGCAGAAGCAGCCTCAGCGACGCCGAAACCCGCGACCACGCACGACCCTGAAGGCACCGTCCCAGCAGCAATTCCAGAGTCCGAGCTGCAGGAGGAAGCCGCGCCGGCCGAATCCAACGCGCCCGCGCCGAAACTCGAACGCCTGCAAAAGATCCTGGCTCAGGCCGGCATCGCCAGCCGCCGTCACGCAGAAGAGATGATCACCGGGGGCCGCGTGCAGGTGAACGGTCAGGTCGTCACTACGCTGGGCTCCAAGGCCGATGCCGCCCGCGACCACATCCGCGTGGACGGCAAGTTGCTCCAGGGCGCCGAGCGCCAGCGCTACTTTATGCTCAACAAGCCTCGCGGCTTCGTCACCACCGTGACCGACCCCGAGGGCCGTCCCACCGTAATGCAATTCTTCTCCAAGGCACCCGAGCGCCTTTACCCCGTCGGCCGCCTCGACTACCTCAGCGAAGGCCTGCTCGTTATCACCAACGACGGCGAGCTTGCCAATCAGCTCACCAAGGCCGCCTCCGGTGTCGAGAAAACGTATCTCGTTAAAGTCGCTGGACAGCCCGCAGAAGAAGCGCTTGACCGCCTCCGCGAAGGCGTCGCCATCGAGCGCGGCCGCCCCGAAGAGAACGACAAAGTTCGTACCGCCCCCGCGCGGATTCGCCAGGTGCGCAAAGGCGACAATCCGTGGTACGAAGTCGTCATCATCGAGGGCCGCAATCGCGAGCTGCGCAAAATGTTCGAAGAGATCGGCCACCACGTCGAGAAGATTCGCCGCGTAGGCTACGGCCCGCTCGTCCTCGATGTCGAGCCCGGCAAGCTCCGCGAACTGGAACCAGAAGAGGTGCAGGCGCTACGCCTCACCGCCGCCGGTAAACTCAAGCCCCGCCGTCCCAAGTCGACCAAGCTTCTGCCAAAGGACGCAGGCAAAGCCGTTTCCTTCGAAGACAAGCGCGGACGACGTGTCCCAGTCCGCGATGCGACACGCCCCAGCAAGGAAGATCGCCAGGCCTACGGCGGAGGACGTCAGTCCCCGACCGCGGAGTCCGGCGCCAGGCCCGAGCGGCCCTTCCGTCCTGCAGGGGATCGCCCAATCCACCCCACAGGAGACCGGCCGCAGCGTTTTGATCGCGGATCGCAAGGCCGAAGTTCAGCCCCGAAAGGGAGCCGCTATCCAGACCGCAGCACCGGCCGTTCAAGCTCTGTCCGGTCGAGTTCTTCCCGGCCGGGCGCTGGCCGTCCAAGCTACCCTCCACGCGGTGGCGAAGGATTTGCGAGCCGCGGACCCTCCGGGCCTCGTTCCTATGGCCCCCCGGCCGACGTACCCGGCGGTTTTAGATCAGGCGAGGCTAGATCAAGCGAGGCCAGATCGGGCTCGGCGAGACCTTCTACAAATCGGCCAGCTACAGGCAGATCGGGTACAGGAAGACCCCCGGCTGACCGGCGCGATTCGCCGCGCCCGGGCTCCGGCGGATTCTCGAGTGGACCCCGTGGCCCGCAACGACCCTTCAGCGGCTCCCGGCCTGCGGGTGATTCCTCGCGGCCCCCGCAGAGGCCGGGATTCTCGCAGAAGCCGAACTTCCGGGCGAAACCTGGATTCTCCGCCCGACCCGACTTCCCGAAGAAGACAGGGTTTCCGCCAAAGCCGGGCTTTGCGCCCAGAAGCGAATTCTCCAAGGGCGATTCAGGAGACAAGCCAAGACCCGCAGGCAAGCCACGCCTTCAGATCACGCCGGAATTCGACCAGCCCTCCCGGTCCGGCGAGCGCGAAACACCGGCGCGGAAGCCGTTCAGTCCTGCTGGCACACGCCCAGCTTTCTCAGGCCGGCGCGACACGCGCCCGACTGCGCCACCACGCGACCGAGCCTATTCCGACCGCCCCAAGCACTCAGGCACACGCCCACCCCGCCCAGACGGTCCGGCGCGGCCCTTCCGTCCCTCATCGGACCGTCCCGCCTCCAGTTCAGGCAGGCCCTCTCCGGGCAGACCTGAATCGACGAGGTCCGGCTCAAGCAGGCCGGGATCAACCAGGCCGCCGTCAGGCAGACCTAGCTCGGGCCGATCTGCTTCAACAGGGTCCGGCTATCGCGGCAAGCCATCCGCAGGCGCAAAACGCGGCCCCGGCGGCGGTGGGTTTCGAGGCAAACCAAGCGGCGGCGCCAAGCGCTCCACTGGCCGTCCCGCTGGCAAACGCAGCAGCCCGGTCCGCGGAACCAAACGTCCCGGCAGCAAGGGTAGCTCCGGTAAAAAAGGGAAGTAAGCCGTCCAAGCTAGCGCAATCACGGGTGCCCCTGGCCCCTCGCCTCTGGGGACCAGGGAAGGCCAGATGCATCCCAACTCCCCCGCATCGTAGGCACTGCCTCGCGCTTCAGCGTGGGGTGGAAGCCCCTCCAAGACTACTGAGTCCGGTAGGGACGGGCGACTCCGATCGGCCCCACGCCCTTTTGTTACCAAATACAGCTCCGTGCATCTGATCTGGTATGAGCACTTATAAAGCGACATTCGGGGCGGGCTGCTTCTGGGGAGTCGAAGCCGCGTTCGCGGCCATCCCCGGCGTCACCGCCACGGCCGTAGGCTACGAAGGCGGCGCACTCGAGCGCCCCACCTACAAAGACGTCTGCACTGACCAGACTGGCCATGCCGAAGTGGTCGAGCTCGACTTCGACCCCGCGCAGGTCAGCTACGAAAAACTGCTCGACGCATTCTTCAGCCTGCACGATCCGACCACCCCTAACCGCCAGGGGCCCGACTGGGGTACCCAGTACCGCTCGGCCATATTTTTCCATTCTCCAGAACAAGAGAGCCAGGCCCACGCCAAGATCGACCAGCTCACCGCCGAAGGGAGCTTCAAGCCCAGGCGCATTGTCACCAAGGTCGAACCCGCGCAAACCTTCTGGCGCGCTGAGGAGTATCACCAGAAATATCTGGAAAAGCGTGGTCAGGCCAGCTGCCACATCTAAAAATTCACAGCCGGGGAACGGTCGCAAAAAAGGCGCGATGAGGCCGGGAAAGGTGAATGCACATGGTCGAGTGGCTGGTGCGGTTATTGCATGGGGGACGGGGAACTACGGCCTGTTCTTCGCCAGCCACCAGGCCTTCACAAACTTCCAGTGAATGTAGATCGAGTGGTTCAGGTGCAGCAGCAGGCCCTCGCGCCCATCCAGAAATCCCAACCGAAAAACGTAGTTGTAGACAAAGGTCGCCGCAGGATTCAGGGCCGCGTTCCAGACAAACGCCGGCAGCGATCGGCTCGTGCGCCCGTCGCGAACCAGCAGTTGCGCAATCTCGCTACTGTACCGCCCCATGTGTTCCAGATAGATAGCCAGCGTGGGATAAGCATAGTGCAGCATGTCGTGCCGCAGCGTGCCGCGTGCACCTTTGAACTGCGGTGTTGAGTGCGGACCCACGCCTTCGCTCAGCCGCGCTGCGCCGCGTTTGAACAACCGCAGCTTGTGATCGGGATAGAAGCCACCATGGCGAATCCACCGGCCAAAATAAAGATTGAGCCGCGGAATCCAATAGGCACCGCAGGTTGGCTCGCCCTCCAGCAGAGACCGAATCTCCGCCTGTAGCTCGGGTGTAAGTACTTCGTCCGCGTCAAGTAGGAGAATCCACTCGCTCGTGCATAGGTCGAGCGCAACGTTCTTCTGCTCGCCGTGCCCTCCAAACGCGTGATAACTCGTCTGTGCTCCAAACGACCGAGCAATCTCGAGGGTCCTGTCGGTTGACCCGGAATCGACAATGATGATCTCATCCGCCCACCGAACACTCCCCAGTGTCCGAGGAAGATTGGCTTCCTCGTTCATCGCGATCATGGCGACGGATAGAGTCTTGCGCACGAAAGAAAGGATAAATCAGCGCGCTCGGGGAACTCCCATCCTCATCAGATCGCGGCTCCCGCGATAAACACCCGCCTCAAACAGCCATTTAGGTGGCGCGACCGGATGCCCGGCGGGACAGACAAGGTCGTCCCAGCACCATCTCGATGCAAATTCCTTCACGTTCTCTTCGCAAAGCTCGGCATCGAAGGTCACAAAGAAGGGCAAAGGAAAGACACAGGTCTCCTCTTTGCATCGGAGCATATCCAGCAGCACCGTTTTTCCCTTGTGCCGCGCGGGCATGAATTTATGGCGCGTGTCGTACCCATGGCATCCCCGGAACAGCGAGAACGGGGCTACGTGTCCGCATGCCGTGCATACGGTGCCAATCGAACGTGCCTCGATCCGGCGGATTGCTGGTCCACCAAACGGCAGACCGGCGCTCTCGTGGGCCAATAGAATCTTCTCACCGCACCAGGAACAGAAGAAGCAACAATGCGGAACCTCTGTTTCAATCGCAGCAGGAAACGCCTGCGGGGTTTTCCGTAATGGGGAATCTCGATTCGGCTCTGCGAACGAATCCTCGATCGCGCGCTCAGAAATGGGAGACGAGAATATACCGATATGTTCGCCAACGGCACGAAGTATATTCATGGCGTTCCCTCCAATAGCGGGCCTCGTTGCGCAAGGCCTCGCTCGAGCGTCTGCCTTCAACCTGCACAGAGCCCGATAAAGCCATTCTTCTCCAATAAATTCAATTGCAAATGCTACTTAGGAGCTAATTACTCCGAGTTACGATTGCCAGTTACTCATACCCTCATCGAACTTAGTTTCGGGTGACTAAAGAAGTCGCGCCTGCCCTCATCGGCGATACTTTGGAGAGTGACCATATGATTGCGGCGTTCATCTTGGAATCGACAACCGGGGAGAATGTCTCCTGGGCTCGACTCAGGATTAGGGCGTACGCCATAAACAGAGAGGACACCTGCGGTGAAGATACTGATCTTTGGCGCAACAGGCATGGTCGGTCGCGGCGTGCTGCTGGAGTGCCTCCGCGATTCTGACGTGGAGCAGGTCGTCACGCTGGGCCGCACTACCATCGGTCTGCGCGAACCTAAACTGCGCGAGATCGTCCATCCCGATCTGCTCAGTTACTCCGACATGGAAGCGACTCTTTCCGGTTTCGACGCCTGCTTTTTCTGTCTCGGCGTTGCGTCTGCCGGCATGAAAGAAGCCGACTACGAGCGCATCACCTACGGGTTCACGCTCGCCGCCGCCGACGCACTTTGCCGCAACAATCCCGGCTTGACCTTCATCTACGTTTCCGGCTCCGGCACGGACAGCTCGGAGAAAGACCGCGCCATGTGGGCGCGCGTTAAAGGACGCACCGAGAACGCCCTACTGCGTCTCCCGTTTAAGGCCTACATGTTCCGCCCCGGCTTCATTCGGCCGCTCGACGGCATTGAGTCCAAGACTCCCATGTACCGTGCCTTCTACAAAGTCCTCAGCCCGCTGATGCCGTTCCTTCATCGGGCGCTTCCCAAACAAATTCTATCGACACGCGAAATCGGTCAGGCCATGCTCGCTATAGCTCGCCACGGCTGCGCTAAGCGCATCCTCGAAACACAGGACATTCGTCGCGTCGTCGGACCAACTTCCTCGCAACCATCTTCCTAAGTAGAGTCTGAACAGGCGCTCCGCCGCCATGGTAGAGTGAGATTCCACGGAGGTCCCGAATGGCGGCTGGCATTCAGCTTCCAGGCAGTGACGAAACCATCGAGCTGCAGCAGCAAGTCGCCCGCCTGCAGGCTCTGCTTGAAGCCTCGCGTCAGGTGCACTCCACCATTCGCGAAGATGAAGTTCTCGAGCAGACGCTGCGCATCGTCGTACGCGAGCTCGAGATGGCCGGAGCGGCTTTTCCCAGTGTTGGTCTCGCCTATGGGAATGTAAAGGACCTCAACCTCGGCGACGGCACCGGTGCGGCGCAGCCGATCTATCTCCTGCAGGATCGTGAAGGTCGCCGCATGACAGAACTCGTCGTTGCGCCGCCCGACGGCCGCGAGCTCACCCTTTACGAAGCCGACTTCCTCGAAGGCCTCACCCTTCAGGCTGCGGTCGCACTTGAGAACGCACGCAATCACGAGCGCAATCTGCAGTGGGCGCGCGTACAGCAAGACCTCGATGCCGCACGCAACATTCAGCGTTCGCTCCTGCCTCAGACTCTTCCCAATATCCCAGGCTATTCCGTCGCCTTCCGATCCGTGACCTGTTACGAGGTGGGCGGCGACTACCTCGACATCGTCGAACAACCCGATGGCAGCCTGCTCATGGTGGTTGCCGACGTGGCCGGCAAGGGAATGGCTTCGGCGATCATGTCCACCAGTTTTCGCGCTGCTTTCCGGGCCATTGCCATTACCGGCCTGCCGCTCGATGAGCTGGCCACGCGCATGAACCAGCATCACTGGACCGAGGGCGAGGAAGCGCGTCGCCGGTACGTCACCGCGATCTTTCTGCGCCTCAATCCCGCGTCAGGTGAAATTGAAGTCGTGAATGCCGGCCACAACCCCGGCTTTGCCCTCGACTCTCTGGGCCATTCGGTGCAATTCGAGTCCAGCGGCACCCCGCTGGGCCTGCTTCCGGGGATGCGCTACTCCAGCGAGAAAGCCGTGCTTACGCCCGGTGCCCGGCTGCTCTTCTACACCGACGGGTTAACTGAGGTGTTTTGCGGAGAAGAGGAATTCGGGCCGGAAAGGCTGCTGAATGTGTTTTCTACGTGCTCGACGCATCAGGCGGATGATATCCTCGGTGCACTGTGGACTGCGATCGGCGAGTTTGCCCAGGGTGAAAAACAGGGCGACGACATGACTGCCCTCGCGCTTTGTCGAGAAGCGAGGTAAGGCATGGGGAGCAAGGCATGACCAACATGAAATCCACCAGCGTGGAGGTGAGGCTGCCCTCGCGGCTTGGCTACGAGAAAGTAGCGATGAGCACTGCAGCCGCTGTAGCCAAGCTGATGGGTTTCAAAGAGGAACGTGTCGAAGATCTCAAGACCGCAGTCGCCGAAGCGTGCATCAATGCCATCGAACATGGCAATCTACTCAATGAGGGTCTCTCGGTGGGCGTGGTTTTGTCCTCCGTCGACGACGCCCTCGAAGTGAAAGTGATCGACGACGGCAAGGGCCTGAGAAAGATGCCCATCAAGCCCGACATCGATCGCAAGATTCACGGCGAAGAAGACCCGCGCGGCATGGGCATGTTTCTCATTCAAGCCCTCGTCGACGAAGCCGAGTGGGTTAAAGGCACCAATGGCAAAAGCAGCTACGTGCGGCTTGTGATTCGCCTCGACAAAGAAGCAGACTAACGCTCCATCGGAGACAAGAGATCGTGCAGACTGAAACCAAAGCGCGCGTCGACCAGCTCAATTCCCCTGCCGGACACCCGGTCACCGTCTTGCGTTACGAGGGCGACATCGCCAGCACCTCCAAAGAGGCTGTGCTCGGCACCTACCAGAGTTTGCCCAAACAAACCTCGAAGCTCGTTCTGCTCGACTTCACCAAGGTCGACTACATCAATTCCAGCGGCATCGCGCTCGTCATTCAGATGCTGATTGAAGCCTCGAACTCAGGTCAGAAGGTCTACGCCTTCGGGCTCTCGGCGCACTTCACCAAGGTCTTCACAATGGTCGGCATCACAAAATACGCAGGTCTCTTTCCCAGCCAGGCCGACGCCCTCGCCGCGCTTTAGCAACGAGTCATTCCGATCCGATCAATCGGCACTCCCGTCTGCGATATCGACGACAACCTTCCCAAGGGCGCCTCTTTCAACAAGGGCATGTGCGGCGCCGATCTCAGAGGTTGAAAAGCGTCGCTCGTTTAGAAGGGGCTCGAGTTTTCCTCTTTCGGCGAGTATCGCCGCCTCGGCCAGGGTCTTGCCGTGATGCGCGCGGCCTTCCCCCGACAGCAGAGGGTACAGGGTAAATACGCCGGAGTAGGTGGCTCCGCGAAACGAAAGCGGCGCAAGAGAGTGCGTGCCCCATCCGAGGCAGCTCAAAACGTGGCCTGTATACTGCTTCACGGCCTTGAATGAGGCATCCAGCGTCGCGCCCCCCACGGTGTCGTAGACGATGTCGAATCCCTTGCCGTCCGTCGAAGCGGCAACATAGTCTTCAACCGATGCCGACCGATAGTCGATCGGAGTCGCGCCGTAGGCTTCCACAATCGTTTTCTTATCGGCTGACACGGTGGCATACACCTCTGCCCCGAAGGCGCGTGCTATCTGCACCGCAACATGCCCCACGCCTCCAGCGCCCGCATGAATTAGCACCGTCTGCCCCTCGTGCACCTTCGCGCGATCAACCAGCCCTTCCCAGGCAGTGATCGTGCTCAAGGGCAGAGCCGCAGCCTGGCGCATCGATAGGTTCTTCGGCTTGTGTGCGAGCAGGCCGGCGTCGGCTACCACAAACTGCGCAAGCGTGCCTTGGAGCCCACCCACCCCGCCGACCATGCCGTACACTTCGTCGCCGGGACTGAATGCAGTCACTCCGGCACCCACCTCTTCCACCCTTCCGGCCATATCCAGACCGAGCACTGCGGGAAGAGGTTGCCGGGCATGTGCAGCCGCCCCGGCCCGGATCTTCGTGTCCAGCGGGTTGACCCCACTCGCCGCAATCTTGACCAGAACCTGGTTCGCTCCGGGTTTCTCGCGCGAAAGCTCCACTTCGAGAAACTCCCCGCCCGGTACGTCTACCCGCCAGCCCTTTCTTCCCATCCTCGCCTCCATGAACGAAACCCGTGTTTTCAGCATCCTCACATGTTCCATTCTCCACTCGATGTCCACTTTCAAGCCAATCTCTGGAACCGGTTCCTGGATCGGCGAACCCGCACCCCACCGCGTAAAATCGTTGAATGGACCTGGAGGCAATTCAGCTCGCACTGCGCGACGCCGGATTCGACGGCTGGCTTTTCTACGATCATCATCACCGCGACCCCATCGCCGCGCATATTCTGGGCCTCGACCAGAAAGCGCACATTACGCGCCGCTGGTACTACTACGTTCCAGCCCATGGCGCACCGCGCAAACTTGTCCATCGCGTGGAGCAAGGGCGCCTCGATACCCTGCCCGGCACCAAAGGTCTCTATTCCAGCTGGCTTGAACTCGCCGCCGGACTTGAAGCGATGCTCACCGGCGCTACAACCATCGCTATGCAGTACTCGCCCAACAACGCCATCATGTATGTCTCCATGGTCGACGCGGGCACTGTCGAATTCCTCCGCGACCTCGGCAAACAGATTGTCTCCTCCGCTGATTTGGTGAGCCACTTCGAAGCCGTCCTCAGCGAAGAGCAGGCCGCCAGCCATACCGTAGCGCAAAAGGCCATCGACCGCATTCTCGAAGAAGGCTGGAAAGAAATCGGCCGCCGGGTGCGTCCGCCTGCCGGCTCCCACCGCATCCCCGCATACACTGAGTTCGATCACGTACAGTGGCTCAGCAAGGCGATGCGCCGCGAAGGTCTTGTATGGGAGAACGGACCCAACGTCAGCGTCAACGCCAACAGCTCCGATTCGCACTACGAGCCAACCGCAGACCGCTGTGCGCCGATTCGCGAGGGCGACTTCATGCTGATCGATATCTGGGGCCGTGTCGACCAGGAAGACAGCGTCTTTTACGACATCACCTGGACCGGTGTCGTGGGCCGCGAGCCCAGCGAGCGTGAACAGCTTGTCTTTACCACGGTGCGCAATGCGCGCGATGCCGCCATTGCCGCCGTCGAATCTGCCTTCGCTGCGGGGCGGGGGATGTACGGCTACGAAGCCGACGATGCCGCACGCGGAGTCATTTGCGCCGCGGGCTTCTCGCAATACTTTACGCACCGTACAGGCCACAACATCGCCCACGAGCTACACGGCCCCGGCGCTCACCTCGACAATCTCGAAACCCATGACGAGCGCCTGCTGCTGCCCTACACCTGCTTTTCAGTCGAGCCCGGCATCTACCTACCGGAATTCGGCGCGCGCACCGAAATCGACATGATGACCTCGGAAAGCAAGGCCTGGGTTACAGGCAAAATTCAAACCGAGTTGGTGCGTATCTAAAATGGCGCCGCATGGTTCGGTCCCGGCAGCCGGCAGCTTCCCACACCGGTTTGGCCATCCAGGTGCGATATAGTCGAAGAGGCATGGCAGCATCACCTAACAGCACGCCTGCAGGCGCAAAACCCGTTCCCCAAGGCTTCGTCTACCTTCCTCTGATCGTTGGCTGGCTCGTTCCGGGCGCAGGGCATTTCCTGGTTCGTAAACCGGGCCGCGGCGCTCTGCTGGCCATTTCGATTCTCACCATGTTCGTGCTGGGCATCGCCATGCAGGGCAAGATTTACTCCAGCGCCCACGATATTCTCGACATCCTCGGCTTCGTGGGCGATCTGGGCAGCGGCATCCTCTACATCGTCAGCCGCGTCTTCGGCCTTGGAGCGGACTCTGTGCAGATCACCACAGCCGACTACGGCACGCGCTTCATCGTCATTGCCGGCTTATTGAATGTGATCGCTGCGGTGGACGCGCACAACCTGCGCACGGGAAGGAAGCCTGCCTGATGTTCGCGCCTTCCCATTTCACGGCCGTGCTTCTGTTTGCCCTTTGCACGTCGGTTGTCTTCGGCATTACCCAGCGCGAAACGCCCCGGCGCATGTTCCGCTACGGCCTCTATTGCTTCCTGCTTTTTGTGGGATCGGCGATTGTGCTTAGCTGGGTGATGTACCTGATCGCGCGCTAAGCGACACAAATCCAGTTAGCGGGCTACTGCCAGATGACCATCTCGGATGTGCTGGATACCGACAGTGCGTTCTTCGAGACAAATGGAATGTTGGCGAAGGTGTAGGTGACCTTCACCTTGACTATGTTTCCCTTGATGGCGTTGCTCTGGCTCTGGACACAGTTGGTTTGCCCGTCGGAGTTGCACCAAGACGGTACGACGGTCATTCCGGATCCACCGATGAATGACTTAGCGTAGTTCTGAATTTGCGTCACAGTGGCGGGACATTGCGTGATGTAGGGGTTGGAGCACGACGTGACCCCGCCGCTTGTAACGCTGGAGCTGGCTCCGCGCACGCTGGCCCAACGGCTGGTTTCACGGGCCGCTTCGGCCACTGTGTTGTACATAAACAAGAGCATGCAGAGCTCCATGAAGCCGAAGACGAACAGAAAAAAAACCGAGGAAGCGAGAGCGAACTCCACGACTTCCGCGCCCTCCTCGCCGCCCCGGCACATGTCAGTCGAATCGCATTCCGTCAGGAGGCGCGAACCGCGGCCCAAGAGGCTGTGAAGGAGTCGTTCTCCTCGCATTGTACTTCGATGCTGCGTGCTTCTCTTCGACATCACTTCACCAGGTTGATGGTTGCCTTGGTGGTCATTGTTATTGACTTTGGAAGGCCAGCAAATGCCGTGAGCGGAACCACAATTCCCTGAGCGGTGACTTGCACGTAGGGCAGAACACCCGAACTGCAGGTCGGGATCGTATTCCCTGCGGTGGCCGCGCCCCCATTGCAGCCGGTGGCCATCGAGACACTGAGACTGGTTCCAGACTTCAGCATGTTGGTCAACTCGGGCGCGTCATTCTGCGCGGCCGTCGTGACTTGCGCGGAAGTGGGCAGGGCAGGAGTGGAGCTTGCGTTGTAGTACTGTGCAGCGTAGGCCGCTCCAGCATGGGCGGCATTGGAAAGTTCGATGGACGCATAAATCAGAGCGGCCGCCCCCGTGGTGCCCAGCAACATTAATGGGGCGAGGATCCCAACAATTAGGGAGACCTCTATAAATGAGGCTCCCGATTCGCTGCACAATCCTTTGTAAAACAAAAGCCAGTGGCTAATTGCGGCCGGGTCCTGCGAAGGGCCCGATTGAACTCCGTTGCGCATTTTTTACTCCACCAGGTTAACGCCACCTGAAGCGGCCGAGCTGCCGGCGTTATAGGCGTTTTGGATCGTGGAGCCACCGACAACCGTAATGGTGTTGGCGACGATAGAGGAACTGAGCGCGGAGGTGCCTGTGCCATTACCCAGAACCATATTGGTGTTCGGTGCATAAATTGCGCCAGTAAAGCTCGAGCTGGCGCCCCCGCCGAAAGTAAATGTGTCGGGGGAGCTTGCGGAAGCGTTTCCATCCCAGATCGCGATGCCGTTGTAAGTGCCAGAGGTGGGCGCCGAAATGTTCATCGTCGTGCCGTTGCCTACCCCATAGGGCGTGGCGCCCCCGGCAACGTAGGTATAGTTATTGGCGTTTGCGATGGCACCATTTGCAATATATATGGTGACTCCGTTGCCATTAATCACTGAACCGCTGTTCGTGCTAAATGTGTTTTTGATGATGTAGAGGCCTGGCTGCATCGTAAGCGTGGAGACATTCGAGGTATTGAAGTTGCAGTAGGTCCCTGCGGAGATTGTCTCGGCTGCTCCTCCTGCGGTGTGCGCCGACATCCATGTTGGGTCAATGCAGCTGCCTGGAGTGGGCGCCGTGGGCATCTGGCTCGCGAGTGGGTTGCCACTACACGCTTGCAACGACGTTGTCGAGGTGACTGTACTTCCGCTGTTATCAGTTCCCCAGCTAGGTGCGGTGTTGGAGGACGCAGAAACCTTTCCGGATCCGGCCGCGAAGATCGCAGCGGCGGCTTGTCCGCTGCCCGCGCTGGCGGGGCCGCAAGCCTGAACCCCGCAGTTCGGCGAATTGATCCTGCCGTTATTCGTAACGGCGATGTCGGACATCACCGTAACTCCCCACGTCATGGTCGTGGAACCGTTGGTTTCGGCTCCCGAGACCCCGGAGACTGCGGAACCCGTCGGGCTCAGGGCGGTGAAGCACGCATTACTCGAAATTGTGTAGGAGGCCTGCGCCACCGCGGATATGTCCATGGGATTGAACCGCGGACCGAGGGCGCCCAGGAATAGCGTCGGCGAGTGGTCGGTTACAACGACCTGCACAAAGCCGGTGTTGCCACTGCTGGAAGGCGAAGAGGCAACAACTGTGGCCTGGCCCCGCCCCGAACCGAGAGTGAGTCCATTCTGCGTCGCCGCCGTTTGGGCCGCAGTTGTGATGTCAACTCCGCTTGATCGCCCAGCCGCTGCCGCCAGCGCGCCGGCATCGGCCGCAGTCTGCACCAACCTCTTCTGGCGATAGAGCATTCCAGCGTCCAGGGCCAGAGCGAAGAAACCGAGCAGAACGGTGGACATGCATATAGCCATGAATACAGCCGCCTGTCCGCTTTCGTCTCGAGAAAGGCGTGCGATTATGATTTTCGGATTCAGCTTCATCGTGATACCCGTATGCGGTAAAACCTATCTTCGGCACTTCATCTTCGAGATTCCATGGATTGCGGCGATTCCAACATGTTTTTCCGTTGTGAATTGCTTAGGCTTCGCCGAGAGCTTTCCCCGTGCAGACTCAGGCATCCCTACCCGATTTGCCTCAATCGATGGAGAATCCCACTACGGACAAAGGAGCTTTTAGATGCCGTTGGCTTCAAATCCCATGGCTAATTGTTAAAGGGATACGAATCAATCCTACCAAGGCCACTAGCAGGAAGTCGGGGGCTGGCATAGAGATATGGTTACGGAAGTATCGAAATATGCCTGAAAAAACCGTTTCGGAACGCTCAACTATTGAGGTCGCGCTCCCAAACAGCCGCATCGAAGATGTGCCGGTTCTCATACCCTTCCGACTGGTAAAGCTCGATGGCATCGCGGTTTGCTTCTGTCACCGTAAGCGAAATCTCGCTCACTCCCAGTCGCATGAACTGCGTAGCCGTCAGCGAGAGCAGCATCCGCGCCAGGCCCCGCCGCCGATGCTCCGGGTGAACGCAGATTTGCGTGACGTGGCCGCTTTCCGGGCTCACGCGCGATCCCAGCACAAGGGCAACCAGTTCGCGGCTGGCTCGATCCACCACCACATGCGAAGCCACCGGTGAAAACGCCCCGCAGCCCGCGTAACGCACAATATTGTGAAGAAACCTGAGCGATCCGTGTACCGAGTGGTATTGGTCATTGATCAGACTGTCGGGATGCCCCTGATACGCGGTCGAAATGAGGCGCGCGCCCGCATTCAAATCTTCTTCGCGCCACGGTCGCAGCTCCAGGCCCGCAGGCAAGTCCCTGCTCACTCGGTTCCATCGCCCCGCCAGCTTCTGCACCATGAATAGCCGGTGAAACACCTTGAATCCCGCCTTGAGAAAAACTCCCGCGTGTACACCGGCGGGATGCAGCAAAAGCTGCGACTCAATCCGGTTCACCTGGGGAGAATTCAGAAGCGTTTCCAGCAGATGTTTGAGGAGGGTCTCTTCAATTTCATACGCTGGCTCGGTCCCGCCGCCTACGGAGTTCTCAGTCTCCGGACTCAATCCAGGTAACGCGAATACGTCCCCGATGACCGCCTTGCTTTCCTCATAGACACAGAAGGCATAGCCTGTCACCTGTCCGGACTCAAGTGCTGCATACCCCGGCAGCATACGGCTATCGATGTACTGCATCAACAGCTTGGACGATGCACGGTAGTCCCAGTGCAGCCGTTCCATCCAAAGCTCGCTCTCTGCCTCGAGCACAGGCCGCAGCACCGGTGCTCCGAAATGCCGCAGGTCGAGAATCTCAAAGGAAACGTTGGCTGCCATTCTTCTCTTTCAGGATTTCCGGCGCACCAGGACGCCAATCCGGAACTCATTTCCGAGCACCTGACCTTGGCAAACGGCCTCTGGGTCACTGTGCCATGAAGTGGGATGAGATCGCAAATCGCACTCCCGCCGATTGTTGCGCATCCTCACACCTTATTTGCGCCCTACCAGGTAAATCTCGAGTCCCTGTTCCGGCCACGTAAACAGAGGGGAATAGGCCCGCCCCTCCAGGTACTCTCCCAACGCATCCTGCGTGTGCAGATCGGCGCCACCCCGACCGGTTACGCGGGCCACCAGTAGGTGTTCTTCCGAGGGCACACCGCTCTCTTCGTAGTTGACGACCTTATGGTTGCGATAGAAAGCAAGCCCATACTCCACATCGCGCCGGACTCGGAAAACAGCCACCGTCTCCGTCGCTGGCGCAAGCCCTGCCAGTCGCACCGCCAGCGGGCGCGCGGAGTAGGAGCGGTCAAGCAACTCCGCCACATGCTTAGAAGCACCCACCGCGGGAATCCCGAAGAAGGGCCCTATTCCGTAAAGAAAACACATCAGGACGATCAGGACGCCCGTCGTTACGAGGCGCAGGCGCGCTACGCCAAAACCGTGGACCACCACAAGGATCAGCAGTGCTGCGCCGATTGAAGCAAGTATGGCCGCCACCAGGGCGTGCGTCGGCGGCATTGTCGGCCCGTGCCCTACAAACCAGGGCAGCAGAAATGCTGCCAAGCACAGGATTCCCGACAGCACGGAATGGCCCAGCAAAACCCAGAAGTTCAGCCCGTTCCGCCGGCAGCGAAACAGGTAGTCGCCCGTCAGAATGGTGAGCGGAGGAATAGACGGAAGAATGTAACCCGGCAGCTTGGATTGCGAGAACGAGAAAAAGACGATTGGGATAAGTGCCCAGAGAACCAGAAACTCGGGAAACGCATCGCCAGGACGCTTCGGCAAAGGCTTGCCGGTTCTTGAATGCCGCAGCCGCCACTCTGCGATCGACGTCAGGATTCCGTCGACGAGCGCGCGCACCGCCACCACTGTCCAGGGCATCACTGCCAGCACCAACACCACGATGTAATACCAGATGGGTTGCCGATGCTCGAAGCGATTGGTCGCGAACCGCTCCAGGTTGTGTTCCAGAAAGAACTCCCGGAAGAAGGTCGGATTCTCGTATTGGACTGCAACGAACCAGGGCAGAACAATGGCGAAATACAGCAGCGCTCCTGGCCACCAGAACGAGCGCTTCAGAATCGACCACTCATTCCGCAGCGCCGCGAACGCTACCAAAATCAAGATAGCCAGAAACGGAGCCACCGGCCCCTTTGCCAGCGTGGCAACCCCCGTGAAGAAATAGATGTCGAAAAGCCAGAACTTCGAATCTGTTTCGTACCACGCATACCACCCCAGCAGGCCGATGCAGAACGGCGCGGCCATCTGCATGTCAGTGGAGGCGCCCCGCGCAAAACCAATGATGCCCGTGCAGGCGACCGTGATAATCGCCGCATCCAGGTGCCCGCCGCGACGAAAGCGTCGCATGTGCAGGTAAATCAGTGCCACCATGATGAAGGCAAAGGTGGCCGAAGGTAGGCGTGCGCTCCAGTCGTGTACACCAAAATCTTGAAAAACGAACATCGCGCGCCAGTAATACAGCGCCGGTTTCTCAAGCCAGGGATGACCGTAGAGATAGGGTGTGACGCACGCGACCAGACGACCCTTGAGGGTGTGCGCGGAGTTGAACCTGTCCAGCATTTCATGCGCTATCTGCGCATAACGCGGCTCGTCTGCACCCACAAGGCCGAGCCCGTCGCCACCAAGAATCGGCGTAACCCCATACAGAATGAAGAAGACAGCGAACGCCACGAAAACGCTCGCTTCGCACACAGTGGCCCAGTTCGGAAGCTTCCTGCGTGTCCCTTCCGTCGATTCCGAAACTGATGATCCCAGCACAGTCTCCACGTCCAGAGGTTCTCCACGCGGACCACCGGCCAGAAGCGCACGCCGGGGCCATTCAGCCTTTTGCAGGGGAGCGGGGAACTCCTGGTGAACAGTTTAGGTTTCGCCCAAATCAGGCGGCAACACTGCCTGAGGGCTCTCGGAGCGGCCGCCGACCCATGGTCCCGGCCAGAACCAAGGCTAACAGATTCGAACCCGGTCCGAGCCGGGTCCAGCTCCGTTCAGCTCGGTTCAACCCGGCTACCCCGCCAACGCAGCCACGATCGGCCGCAGGTCATTCAGTATCTTCTCCAGCGCGCTGAGAAGCGGCCCGTCGACCGTGCACCCCGCAGCATTCTCGTGCCCACCCCCGCCGAGGCCTTCCGCGATAGCAGCCACATTCACCTTGCCCTTGCCACGCAGGCTCATTCGGATGCGCCGCTCCGGCAGTTCACGCAAAAAAACAGCCACCTCCACATGGGCAATTGAGAGCGCATAGTTCACGATGCCCTCGCAGTCTTCTTCTGCGGCGCAGGTCCGGACCATGTCTTGATGGGTCACCCACAGCCACGCCAGCCGGCCCTCGCGATGCAGATTGCTCAGCGCCGCGCCCAACAACAGCAGCTTCGATGTGGCCGTACTGAAATAGATATCCTGCGCAATCCGGACGGGGTTCGCGCCTGCCAGCACAAGCTGCTGTGCCAAAGCAAATGTCGACGCCCGCACTCCGCCATAAATAAAGCCCCCTGTGTCGGTCAGCAGGGTCGTGTAGATGCACGTCGCCATCTCCGGCGTAACCGTCGCCCCTGCGGCCTGGATGAGCCGGTGCACTAGCTCGCCCACGCTTGCTGCTTCGCGATCGATCCAGTTGTACTGTCCCCATGCGCGGCCGCTGGCATGGTGGTCAATGTTTACGATCGCGAACGGCTCCAGCCCGCGCAATCGCGTCCGCTCAAAGCTGTCGCATTCCAGCAGAATCGCCGCATCGTACGGCCCATGCACACGCAGCGCCGTGCGCATCGCCTCCGCTCCAGGAAGCTTGCGATAGGCGACCGGAATCCGATCAGCCGTCACCAGATCGGCGCGCTTCCCAAGCTGCTCCAGCAGCATGCCCATCGCCAGTACGCTGCCCACCGCATCGCCGTCAGGGCGCGAGTGCGAGCACACCAGAAAGCGCTCTCCCTCGCGGATTACCCGCAGAATGGCCAGCAACGGATCGACGACCGCGAAGGCGGGCATGTCCACAACGATGGGGTGGGAGTCGTCCATGCGCGCCTACTCCACAGGCGCTTTCTGCCGCTTGCGCGAGCGGCCCATCAGCTCTTCGATACGCGCCTGAAAACGCCCCGACCGGTCGGCGAAAAAGCTCAGTTCGGGAACATGACGCACTCCCATCCGCTCCTTCAATTCAAAGCGGATGAAGCCCTTGGCGGCTTCGAGCCCTGCCACCGTCTCCTCTTCAGCCTTTGAGATGTCGGGCACCGCACTGTCCACCGCAACGTAGACCCGCGCCGACTTGCCCCCCGGATTCAAGACCACCTCGCTGACATAGCAAAACGCGATGCGTGGATCGGAGAGCTCGCCCTCGATCATGGCGCCAATTTCTTCGCGCAGCGTCTCGGCTACGCGGTCCTGATGGTGTTTGCGCCCTCTATGTTCCGGCATAACTTGTTCCTTCCCCAGGTAAACCTCTCAGGATATCAGAGCGCATTTGGAACGATGTGCAACCAAAGCGGTATCTCCCTGACGCCCAGCTGTATTGTGGGCGCGGTAGAACACCCCTTCCTTGACTACCGAGGTAGAATGCCCTATGCCTCGCTTCAGCAGGTTCTATGTGCTCTACTCCGCCGATCCCAAACCCGGCCGGAGATATCGCCAGATCGTGGCCGAACCATCCGCCGATCATACCTTCTACGAAGTGCGTATTTTCGAAGGAGACTCGGTCCTGAAAGATCCCGACTTCAACGCCATCACCGGCATGGAGTACTACTCCCACGACTCAGGGGAAGCTGCGAATAAGGACGCCGACCAGGAGCGCGACCGAAGCCTCGCAGCTGGATGGATCCTCGACGAAGTGTCAGGGCGCTAAAGGCGCCGGCCCCTCGGCCAGTCTCGTAGAACTTGAATTGATTTTGGAAGCCTCTAAGGGTGGAGGCTCGCCCGTGAATCCCGCCGCATCTGTTCCGGCGTCTCTCGCTGAAGTTGAAGTGCACATTGCTGCGCATCGCGCAGCAGCTCGCGAATGGTCGCGCTCTCGCCAGCTTCCAGGGCCCGTTCGATCTTGTTGAGCTTCTCTATGAGTGCAACAGTATTCATTTGCATCCTTAAGCTACAGGCAGTCTTGCATCGGGCAGTCAAGATCGATGTGACGGAACGCACTCTGCACGCACACGAAGAGGGAAGGGCCATTACTCCCTCTCCCTTTCTTCAACGGGCTCTAAATACCTGGTTCTAGAGCAGATCGGCGTGGCGAAATCTAGCTTTCAACGTACTCCCAGAAAGCATCAGTCAACTCCGCCCCCAATTCATTCGTCATCCGCCGGGCCCCACGTTCAACCTCATCCATGAGCCCATGCAGGTAATCGCGCGAGCGCGAAATCGCCACTACCCCCAGCGTTGCCGATTGCCACGTCACCGCTTCGTCCAGCTCGGCAACGGAGACATTGAAGCCCTGGCGCAACTGATCCTTCATTGAACGAACCACCTGCCGCCGGTCTTTGAGCGATTGAGCATGCTCAATGCGCAGTTCGAGCGTGAGTTGAGCGACAGGCATCGTTCGCAGTCACCCTCCAGGAGTTGGCAGCATTCTACGGCAAAGAACAGAGAACGAGCGGCGCAACACGCCTTAACCTTGAGGAAAGGGCCAGGTCAAGGCAGCAGCGCAAACGCAACCACAGTCTCTCCAGCATCCGCCATTTGTGCGCCGAGCTGCTCTTCGAGCTCCCAGGGCACTGGCATCTCGCACGCCGCAATCTCCTGCTCGCTTGCGCCCACAAAGCACAGCTCGCAACAACCCAGCGCCTCTCCTTCGCCCATACGTGTGGGAGGCCCAAAGGCGCGGCACGTCATCGGCCGCCAGGCATACACATCGCAAAGGCTCGTGGCCGGATTCAGCGCCGGACAAGCCGCGTCATTGGCAAACTCGTCAAAGCGAGCCTGGTCCTCGTCCGACGTCCCAAGCTCCCCGGTCGCTCGATCCCCTGGAAAATCGCTGCCGTGCTCCGCAACCCAGGCGCGGGCGCGTTCGCCAATTGCCGCGGCATTCGCAGGGTCTGCCTCTCGCAGTGCCGTCATCCCGGCACGCAGGCGCGCCACATCGAGAGCGTCAATCGCAAAAGCCCCATGGCAGCACGGTGTGCATCCCGGCTTACAGGCAAGCCACGAACCCGCGCGTTCGGCCGCTGCAGCCAGCGCCGCATCCATAATCTGTACGAGTTGTGCGTCGCCCACCGGCAGGGCCATGAGGGCAGCATACGCCGAAGCCATGAAGCATGGATTTCCTGGCGCATTCGGGCCGTGCTATAAGGAGCTTGAGGTCGCAATGCTCTATCTGGAGCGCATCCCCGCGCCGCCCCTTTCAGAGTTCATTCGCGTGCTGTGGTATACGCGCGTGACACACGCGAGTCATCGGCGCGAGCGCGTACTGCCTTCTGGCTGCGCGCAGGTGATCCTCAGTCTGGCGCGCGATTTCTTGCTTGACTGCCCGGAGGGTGAACCGGACCGGCGGGTGGTGCCTGCGCTGGTCGTGGGCCCTCGCTCGGTCTACGAGATCGTCGATACCTCAGACATGGCGGATCTGATCGGGATCCTCTTTGCTCCAGGCGGGTTCGGAGTATTTTCCGGGGACGCGACTGACCTGTTCACCAACCGGACTGTCGACCTGGAAACTGTGTGGGGATTGCGGACGAGGGCGCTGCGGGATCGTCTGCGCGAACTACATTCGCCGGCGTCGAAGTTGAGCTGTCTGGAACACTTCCTTGCAGAATGGATCGCGACGCGCCTGACAAGGCGTGGTCCGTGCCGATTGCCTGAAATTGATTTTGCGATTCGTGCCTTCGATCATGCCGCGGGACTCGCAACCGTGCGCGATGTGGCGAAGCAAACGGGATGGAGCGAGCGGCGCTTCTCCCAGATGTTTCGCGAACAGGTTGGCCTGACGCCGAAGACCTGGGTGCGCGTGCAGCGTTTTCAAACCGCACTGCGGCAATTGCATGCGGGCGGGGATGTGCGCTGGGCCCAGCTTGCACTCGATTGCGGTTACTATGACCAGTCCCACTTCGCGAACGAGTTCCGCGCGTTCTCTGGAATTGACGCCACGACATATACCGCGCGTCGCACTACCTGGACGAACCATGTATCGGCGGAATAAGCCCGTTCCCGTTCCGATTTTTCCAAGAAGAGGATTGCCCTGAGCTGCCATAGTGAGGTGGTCGTTTGAATTTGACCTCAGGAGGTTGCTATGCCGTCCACTGCAGTGAATTCCCCCTCCACCATCATGCCGACGATGCGTTACAGAAACGCGCACGCCGCGATCGAGTGGTTTTGTCAGGTTCTTGGGTTTGAAAGGCACGCCGTGTATCCAGGGCCGGACAACTCGATCGGCCACGCCGAGTTGACGCTGGGTGGAGGCATGATCATGCTCGGCTCCTGTAAAGACGACGCATACGGGCATCGATTCAGGTCACCTGCCGACGTGGGTGACATGGAGACACGGAGCGCTTACGTGATCGTGGCCGACGCAGATGCCGCGTATGCGCGAGCCGAGGCAGCGGGGGGATCCATCATCCGCGAGATTCAGAACACCGACTACGGCAGCCGCGAGTTCGCCGTCAAGGACCCGGAGGGCCATTCATGGAGTGTTGGCACCTACAACCCATGGAGAGCGGAGAAGTAGGTCACCCGGCCGGGGGCCTGCGCTAGACTCCTTTCGTAGCCCCCGGGAGGATCCACCTTGAGGTCGAATCGCTTCGCCGTTCCCCTGTTCCTGTTGCCACTGCTCGTCTCCGCACACGCGCAGCAACCCCGCCTGCTCGTCGCCCAGAAAGGCGACGCCAGCCTCGCCATCGTCGATCCGGAGAGCGGTAAAGTCCTCGGCTCAGTGCTCGAGGGCGGCGTCACTGGCCACGAAGTGGTCGCCTCACCCGACGGACGCACAGCCTACGTCCCCATCTACGGCAACTCCGGTGTCGGCAAGCCTGGAACGGACGGGAAAAAGATTGTCGCCATCAACATCGCTTCGCAGAAAATCACCGGCACCATCAGCTTCGACCACGGCGTACGTCCGCACTGCCCTGTCATCGGTCCCAAGGATGGATTACTCTACGTAACCACCGAACTCGACAAGACGATCACGATCATCGATCCCAAAACACTCAGGATTCTTGGGTCGATTCCAACCGGCCAGCCTGAGAGCCATATGCTCGCGCTTTCACATGATGGACGCCGAGGATACACCGCCAACGTCGGCCCGGGCACAGTCTCCGTTCTTGACATCGCCACGCGCAAGACACTCAAGGTGATTCGGATTTCGGGCAACACGCAGCGCATCGCCATCTCAAGCGACGACCGGTGGGTCTTCACCGCCGACCAGACCAAACCACAGATGGCAGTCATCGATACGACAACAGAAACCGTTGCCAAATTGATACCTATTGAGTCGAACGGCTATGGCGGTGCGGTCACGCCGGATGGACGCTGGTTCCTTGTCGCGCTGCCCGATGTGAATAAGGTCGCGGTGATCGACATCAAGAACATGCAGGTGACGCAGAACATTCCTGTCGGCGCCTACCCGCAAGAGGTCCTTGTACGGCCAGACGGAAAGACCGCTTATGTCTCCTGCATGCGCAGCAATCAGGTCGCAGAGATCGATCTCGCCACCTTGAAAGTCACGCGCATGATCGCTACAGGCAAGTCAACCGATGGTCTGGCCTGGGCCCGGTGAGACTGGAAAGCGTCTACTCGATCAACTAGTCCGTCTCTCGCACTGCACCGTCCAACAACGGATGATCGATTCCCGACACCGTTGCCCCACGCTTCGCTTTCATATCGAAGATCACGATCTCGTTCTCGCCCTCTTTCAGCCAGACTCCGGGCACGTACAGCGTCTCCTGCGGACCAATATCCCAGAAGCGGCCGAGCGCGTGCCCGTTGATCCACACCGCGCCCTTGCCGAGCTCCCGCACATCGAGAAATGTGTCCCCCGCCTTCGCCAGCGTGAAATGGCCACGGGAAAAACAGGGACCGCTGCACGGCTCAGTTCCGAATTGAATCGCGTCGGTCCCCAGCATCGGCAGCGGATAAATCGACCAGCCTTCAACCGGTTCGTTCCGCCACAAGACCTGCTTCGTAATGCCCGCGCGCTCGCCACGCAACACGATCGAAAAATTCACGCGTCCGGAATTCTCAACGAGAATATCGAGCTGCTGGCCCGCCTGTGCCACGTGCAGAGGAAGCGACATCTTACCAAGACGCCGATCCAGGCTCCCCACGAATTCGCCATCGAGATAGACGCGCGCATAACTGTGCAGCTTATCCAGCACCAGCTCCCCATCGCCCGCACTCTTCAACGTCGTGCGATAGAGAAGATAGCCGTAGTTCTGTCCGATATCCTCCATCGTCAGCGGCTCTACCGACTTGACCGGCTCCGGCAATGCTTTCCACAAGGATTGCGCTTCGTTCAACGCGATTGCGGGAATCGTAATCGGCGCGGGCGTCTCCGGAATGGGCGGCGGCGTCACTCCGGTGGCCTTCGCGATGATGTCGCGGAAGGCCATATATTTTGCCGTGGGCCTTCCACTCTCATCGAGAGTGGCCTGGTAGTCGTAACTGGTCACATCAGGCTCATAATTCTTACCATCGGAGTTGGCGCCGCTCATGAAACCGAAGCTCGTGCCGCCATGAAACATGTACACGCTGACGGAATAGCCCTGATTCACCATCCAGCGAAACTCGTCGATCTGTTGCTGCGCACTGCGCTCCTCGTGTTTGCCGCCCCAATGATCAAACCAGCCATCCCAATACTCGCCGGCCATGTGCGGTTGTCCCGGACGCATCTTCAAAACTTGCTCAAAGGATTTCTTCGCCTCGCCCGTACCGAAATTCACAGCCGCCGGTAAATCGGCGAACGAACCCTTGGGCATTTGCTCCGCACCGTCGGCGGTATAAAGCTGCGCCTCGCGGAATCCGCTGTCTTGAATGAGCTGCCGGATCTGGCCGAGATAGTGGCGGTCGTCGCCAAAACTGCCATACTCGTTTTCGATCTGCACCAGGATGATGGGACCGCCGCGGCCAATCTGCAGAGGCGCAAGCTCCTGGCCCAGGCGATGCATCCAGCGCGAAGCCGCCTCAATGAATTTGGGATCGTCGCTGCGCACCACCATCGAACGATCCTTGAGAAGCCAGCCTGGGAAACCGCCAAAGTCCCATTCGGCGCAACTGTACGGGCCGGGACGCAAATTGACGTAGAGCCCTTCCTGCTGCGCCTCTCGTACAAACTCCGCCACATCGTTATTGCCCGAGAAGTCGTACACCCCGGGCTGCGGCTCATGCACGTTCCAGAAGACATACGTGGTGATGGTATTCAGTCCCATCGCCTTGGCCTTCCGCAAGCGGTCGCGCCAGTACGCGCGCGGCACCCGCGCATAATGCATCTCCCCGGCAAGAACGCGGAACGGTTTGCCGTCGAGTTCGAAGTGGTCGCCAACGGCGCGAAAGCTGTGCCCGGTGGCCGGCTTCCCTTGAGCTCCGCCGATGAGGGGAAGGGCGAGCACGGCAGCAACGAAAATTCCAGCGAAAGAAAACGTTCTCATATTAGCCCTCTGAAATATAGAACAGGACGCTTGCCTCTGGATCGCTACCCACATCTGAAAATGCAAGGCAAAGACCCCAAAAACGGCTTCTGCTGCCAACATTACTTTTGTTTCCGCTGGTTACTTCGCCAGACATCCCCTTCGAGAAGCGATGTGTTCTGATGAAGTCTGTTCAACAAGGGTCCTCATACACTGTCGAGGGGTCCGCAGAGACTCTGCGCTAGCAGTTTGATCGAGATCGCCCCAGACAAGGTCCGGCCCGCTGGGCGGGATAAAACAATTTGCTTCCCTCTTCCCCGCGTCTGCAGCGCCCCTAACTTTACATAACTGAGCTGTATTCTCCTCCCAGGAGCATCCATGAGACCCTCATCTGATCGCCTGCTCGTTCTTGCTCGCGCGCTCGTTCTCGCGACGCTTGTTGGCGCGCTCTCTCTTTTGACCGGTTGCTCGGGATTCAAAGTGACCGATCCAGGCTACTTTGCTGCTATCTCTGCCTCGGCGGCCACCATTCGAGTGAATCAGCAGCTCCAGATCGTGAATAACGCCAAGGCAACGGGCGTTCCACTCACCTTCGCCGTGAATGGCATCGTGGGCGGCAGTTCGATCCTCGGCACCATCGACAGCAATGGAATGTACACCGCGCCCGCCATTGTGCCTGTTCCGAACAACGTCATCATCACCAGTTCGGCGCCGAGCCACCCGGAATATCCCCCGGGCTCCGTCGCCTTGAGCGTGCTCAACCCCATTCCGGTTCTCACCTCCGTCACACCAACCGGCTTCTCCGAGGGCGTCACTACCGTAACTGTTGCTGGATCGCAGTTTGTTTATGGCGCGCAGATTTCGTGGAACGGAACCCTGGTCACAACCACGTTCATTTCCTCCACCCAACTAGTCGCGTCGATCGCCGCGCCCAATCCCGGCACCTTCCCCTTGCTCGTCACCAACCCGGATCCCGGATCGGCCAACTCGGCAACGATGCAAGTGAAGGTGGCTCCCGGCCAGGTCGCTCTCAAACTCCGGCCATCGGAAGGCACAGACGTGCGTGTCACCAACACGATCGGCTTCGGCCTTGAGGTGACAGGCACTGCAAATACCGGCGTGACGCTGGCAATCAATGGAATTGCAGGCGGGAACGCGACCGTCGGTACGGCCGCCGCGAATGCCAATGGGGCGATCACGTACACCGCACCGGCCGTCGTGCCCAATCCGAATATTGTTCAGCTGACCGTAACAAGCGTCGATGACCCTACAGTTTCAATCAGCCAGAACATCTCGGTCATGAATCCAATTCCAATCCTCACCTCGGCGAGCCCGTCCTCATTCAACGTTGGATCGGCTTCGGTGGTGCTCACCGGTCAGAACTTCATCAACGGCGCCAAAGTATTAATGAATGGGCAGCCCGTGTCGACCACGTTTAACAGCGGCACCCAACTCACGGCAACTATCAGCCCAGCCCAGCCCGGCACCATCGATCTGCAGGTGCTCAATCCGGATCCCGGCCCGGCAACCTCGGCGGACCTCATTGCCGACGTGGCAGGGGGTGCGCCGACACTGGTGGTGAGCCCCACCGATGCCTCGCGGTTCCTGCAGCAGACGACCTTCGGCGCAACCGACGGCGACATTCATACCCTGGAACTGATCGGCTACCAGACCTGGCTCACGCAGCAGTTTGCGGCGCCGCAGACTTTGATGGAACCTGGGGTCGAACAGGCTCTGATCGTCAACAACCCCACATGCGCCGCCGGCGACGTGAAGTGCAACGCGGCCCTGTTCGTTCAGAACAACCAGAGCGAAGAGTTTGTAGAGAATGCTTTCTGGCAAAACAGTCTCGCGGCAAACGACCAGCTGCGGCAGCGCATGCAGTACGCGCTCTTGCAGATCTTCGTGATTTCCGGCACCAATCCTCAGGTGCAGAGCATGCCGCGCGGCGAGGCTAACTACTACGATCTGCTCGGGGCAGACGCCTTCGGCAATTTCCGCACGCTTCTACAGGATGTGACCCTGAACCCGATGATGGGCCAGTGGCTCTCCATGCTGGCCAACGACAAGGGCAATGCGACCACCGATCCCGACGAGAACTACGCGCGCGAAATTATGCAGCTGTTCACCATTGGCCTCTACCAGCTGAATAACGATGGCACGCGGAAGCTCGATGGCTCGGGAAATCCAATTCCGACCTATTCGAACACCGACGTCCAGGGTCTGGCCAAAGTCTTCACCGGCTTCAGCTGGCAGATTCCGGGCGACACCTCCGGTGCCGGGTGGTCCAGCTGCTGCGTCTACGTCGGAACAGGGGTTGGCGAGGATCTCCTGCCGATGGTCAGTTATCCGAGCCACCACTCGACCGCCGAGAAAGATTTCCTTGGAGTCACCATCCCGGCATCCACAAGCCCTGACCCGGATGGCGATCTGAAGATTGCGCTCGATACCCTGTTCAATCATCCAAATCTGCCACCGTTCTTCTGCCGGCAGCTGATTGAGCACCTGGTGACGAGCAATCCGAGTCCAGCCTATGTAAACCGGGTCGCCAGCGTGTTCAAGGACAACGGCTCCGGCGTTCGCGGCGATATGAAGGCGGTGATCACCGCCATCCTCACCGATACCGAAGCGCGCGATGCGTCCGCGGCCACGGCCAATGTGCAGTACGGCAAAGTGCGTGAAGCTCTGCTGCGCTACACCGAATGGGCGCGCGCGGTGAGTGCGCAATCGCGCAACGGAGGCTACTGGCTGGGCAGCACGGAAGACATGATCTACGGCCTGGGACAGATGCCGTTCCGTTCGCCCACTGTCTTCAACTGGTTCGCTCCGAACTATGTTCCGCCAGGAACGAGCATCGAGGCGGCTGGCCTTCTGGGGCCGGAGTTCCAGATGACCAACGTGACAACTGTCGTCGGCTATCTGAACTACATGCAGGGCGCAATCGGCGCCAATGGCAAGAATGGCCCTGACGTCTTCTCGTCGTACGGCCCTGAGCTGGCTCTGGCCAATTCGCCGACCGACCTGGTGGACCGCATGAATCTGCTCCTGATGGCCGGCCAGATGAATAGCACTCTCGAGACCGAGATCGTGGGGGCGGTGAGTGCAATCAACATCCCAACAGGCACCGATCAGAATGCAATCAACGCAGCGCTGGCATCCCGCGTCGAAACCGCGGCCTATCTCACCCTGGCGTCGCCAGACTTTACCGCACAACAATAGGGAGCCCAACTATGTGCAAGCATGACCATACACGGCGGCAGTTTCTGCGGACGGCTTCGTATGCCTCGATGGCGGGAATCACAGCCAGCCCATTCCTGGTGGGCCTCAACTCCATGGCCGCCATGGCGCAGAGCGCGGGCAGCACCGACTACAAAGCTCTCGTGTGCATCTTTTTGCAGGGCGGGAACGACGGGCACGGAACAGTGATTGCAACTGATCCGGATTCCTATGCCTCCTTCACCGCGGCCCGTTCCGGGGCTCCCGGACTCGCCTATCCTCTCACCGAAATCCTCCCGGTTACGCTCAGGACGCCACAGACCGGGCGCACCTTCGGGCTCAATCCGGCTCTTGTGGGTGTACAAAATCTGTTCAACGCAGGTCGCGCCGCCATCGTCGCCAACACCGGAACCCTGATTGCCCCGGCAACCAAGGCACAGGTGCAGGCCAACTCGGTCCCGCTGCCTGACTCTCTCTTCTCGCACTTCGATCAGACCGCCGCATGGCAGGCGATCTCTTCGAACCTCGGTAGCAGCGAACATGTCGGTTGGGGCGGCGCCGTCGCCGATGTGATCGAGAGCATGAACATGAACTCCAACTCCATGTTCACCTGTATCTCCACCGCCGGCATCGCCCTGTTCCTCTCCGGTCAGACTTCGTTCCAGATCAACTGCACCCCGGCCGGCCCCATTCCCATAGGCGGCCTCGCTCAGGCCCCCTTCGGCAATGCCGCGGCCACCAATGCGCTGAATTCAATCCTCAGCGCCGACGAACAAAACCTCTTCGCCAAGGAATACGAGGTCGTCGTCCAGCGTTCGATTCAGGCCCAGGCCACGCTGGCGACCACGATGCTCCCTGCGGGAGCCGGCGGCGTTCCCAATCCCCCTCAATTCCTCGATCCAATGACGAACAAGCTCACCGACAATCCGTTCGCTTCGTCGCTCCAGACAGTCGCCCGCATCATCGGCGGCAAAGCCGGGCTAGGCGTCACGCGCCAGATTTTCTATGTGCAGCTCGGGAGCTTCGACACCCACGACCAGCAGGCCACGCAACATGCGCGTTTGCTGCTGCAGCTTGGAGCCGCCCTGGAATACTTCGACAGCGTCATGACCTCCATGGGTCTTGGCGACCAGGTAACCTCTTTCACGGCATCCGACTTCGGCCGCACCCTCACCTCCAACAGCGACGGTACCGATCATGGATGGGGGAGCCACCATTTTGTCGTAGGCGGCGCAGTGCAGGGTCAAGACATGTACGGCCAGTACCCGGTTGTCGGCGCGAACCAGGCGAACGACGTGGGCGCAGGCCGACTTATTCCCACCACATCCGTCGACCAGTACGCCGGCACCCTGGCCCGCTGGTTCGGGCTCTCCGATGGACAGGTGCGGACTGTATTCCCCAACTTCGGGAACTTCGGCTCAAGCCCCTATCTTGGATTCCTGGGATAGCACTCACGCCATTAAGGCAAATAGAAAGGCCGAAGCATTCCGCTTCGGCCTTTTCTATTTGAAAGCGTAAATGCTTATCACACCTGCATCACTTCGGCTTCCTTCTTGCGCGAGAGCTCTTCCATGCGCAGAATTTCGTCGTTGGTCATCTTCTGCACTTCTTCGAGCGCCCTCTTCTCCTCGTCCTCGCTGATCTTCTTTTCCTTCGCCAGCTTCTTCAGCGCATCGTTGCCGTCGCGGCGCACGTTTCGAATCGCCGTCCGATGGTCCTCCAGTACCTTGTTCAGGTGCTTCACCACATCCCGACGACGCTCCTCGGTCATGGGGGGCACGGGAACCCGCACCACTTTTCCGTCTGAGAGCGGATTGAACCCAAGGCCCGATGTCTGGATCGCCTTCTCAATGTCCTTCAGCGAGGTCGGATCCCATGGAGCAATCAAAATCAACTGCGGCTCCGGCGCTGACAACTGCGCAATCTGGCTGATCGGCGTGGGCGTGCCGTAGTAGTCCACCTTGATCTGATCCAGCATGTGCACGCTCGCACGGCCCGTCCGCGTTGCCGCCAGGTTCGACTGGAAACCGCTCACCGCCTGGTCCATACGCCGCTTCAGGTCGGTCGAAAGATCTTTCAGTGCCGGGATACCGGCCATCGTTGAGACTGCCATCGTTCTCCTCGTTCCGCCTCCACTATAGTACGGCGTCCCCTCCAGCTTAAGGGCCGTTTCCTGCCCTGGGCAAGCTGCCCTTTCCTGCTCTCGAACGTCCCTTCTGTGTCCCTGGTCTGGATCGAACCATTCCGGATCAGCCGTGCAGAAAGGCGGCCCTCTATGCATTGGACAAAATGGTCATGGTTCGTGATCGCCGGCGGCCTCGTGGTTGCCGCCATTGCCTGGATCCTCTTTGCACCCGAAATCTTAGCCCTTCGCCGCTAGGCGCGCCGACGGTGGGGCGCGCAAATCAGCCTCGACCAAAATCAGTCCGCGACGACATTTCAAAATCGCACGGGCCGCCTGAGACGGCCAGGCTCTGGACCGCGGACAATCACGGCCTGCTCTTAACGAGCCTCGCCGCAGACTCCGTTCTTCTCGAAGCCGACCTGCAGGGCAAAGCTCGCGGGCTGCTGGAGAGTACCCCGAACCATGAGCTCTACTGGGCCATCCCCTCTCCCGACGGACGGTTCGTAGCCCTCAATATAATCACCGGCGAAGAGAACGTCTGGATGGTTGAGAACTTCTAGAGTAGCCGCTGCTCACACCGCTGCTGCTGCGGCGGCAGAGGCGGCCGCCGCGCCGCGACAGATGCCGCCTGCTCATGCGCATGGTAGCTGGACCGCACCAGCGGGCCTGACTCTACATGCCGGAATCCCATCTTCAACGCTTCGCTCTTCAACTCTGCGAACTCGCGCGGCGTATACAGCCGCGTCATCGGCAAGTGATTGCGCGAGGGCCTGAGATACTGCCCAATCGTCAAAATGTCGCAGCCCACCGCCGCTAGATCGCGAAACACCTCGAGCAATTCGCCTGTCTCTTCGCCGATCCCAACCATGACCCCTGACTTCGTGGCGCCTGCCGGATTCAGCTCTTTCGAGTACCGCAACAGCTCGAGCGTCCGCTCGTACCGCGCCCCCGAACGCACCACGCGATACAGCCGTGGCACAGTCTCCGTGTTGTGGTTCAGCACTTCAGGTCGTGCCTCCACCACAATTCGAATCGCTTCTTCGTTTCCTTGAAAATCCGGAATCAGGACTTCTACGCGGCAGCCCGGTGCTTGCTGCCGGATCTCCTCAATCACCATGGCGAATACGCGCGCGCCGCCGACGAGATCATCGTCGCGATTCACGCTCGTGACCACTGCGTGGAGGAGCCCCAACTGGGCCACTGCCTTCGCGAGCCGCCGCGGCTCATCGAAATCGATTGGCTCCGGCCGTCCCTTCGGTACTGCGCAAAATCCGCAGCGCCGCGTGCACAGATTGCCCAACATCATGAACGTCGCCGTCTTGTGATGCCAGCACTCGCCGATATTCGGGCACTGCGCGCTCTCGCATACCGTGTGCAGCCCGAGCGACCGGGCGAGTCTCTTCAGATCGTGATAGTTTTCGCCCACAGGTGCGCGCGCCTTCAGCCACTCCGGCTTGGGCGCCGGAGCTTTGCGCACGGATTCAATCTGCACCAATTCCATCACGTTCTATTGTAGCGACATGCGCGCGCACAGCCCGTCGTCTGTTCGAAGCCTACTCGCCCTGCTTCTTCGTTTCCCCCGTCGCCGCTGGAGTTTGCCCCGGCTTCAGATACTTATCCCACCACGCCAGCCAGCGCTCATACCGGTCGCGGATGTAGCTCGGCTTGGTAAATCCATGAAACTGCCCTGGATAGACAACTAACTCCGTTGGACGACCCAGGGACTTCAGCGCCTCATACATCTGCTCGCCGCCCAGCAGAGGCACATTCATGTCTGAAGTCCCGCCCATGAACAACATCGGCGTGTGCACCCTCTTATCCACTTCAAGAAATGGATAACTCATCTTGAGATAAAGCTGCAGATTCTTCCACGGCGGGCCCAGTTCGTTGTCGTACTGCAGAATGTACTGGTCGAAACCGTAAAACGACATCGGTGCCGCTACACCCGCGCCGCTGATTGCGCACTTGAAGCGATCGGTGCTGGCCACGGAGTAGTCGGTCAGAATGCCGCCATAACTCCAGCCCGTGACACACAACCGACTCGGATCTGCAACGCCAAGCGCGACTGCCTTATCCACTGCCGCAAGCAGATCCTCGACTTCAAAGTGCCCCCAGTCTGCCGCAATCGCTTTTGCATAGTCCTGGCCGCGGCCCGAGCTGCCGCGATAGTTCACATTCAGCTCCGCATAGCCTTTGGTCGCCAGCCACTGCCGCAGAAAATCGAAGCTGTGTTCATCTTGCGCGTTGGGACCGCCATGGATAAACAAAATCATCGGAACCGGCGATCCGTCCTTGAATCCCTTGGGCCTCGTCAGCAGAGCGTGCACCTCGGTGCCATCCTTGCTCTTGAACTCGATCCCCTCGGTTGGCACTAGATTCAGCTCGGCGACGAGGGCGTCGTTGTGCTTGGTCAGCTTGCGCAGCACTCCGCCGTCGAGCGCATAAATCTCCGCAGGATCGGCATCGTCAGTGAATAACACGGCTGTATGCCCCCCAGCCGCATCCCAGCTCATCACCGTGCCCTGCCTGCTCTCAAGCCGCTTGTCCCCAGCGCCGGTCAACTCCACTTCCGCCGGATACTGGTTCCGATCGTCATTGACCAAGTAACTTAGCTTGCTGTCGGGCGAGTAAAGCGGTGAGCGCACGGCGCGATCCAACTTAGACGCGGGATAACTCACCTTGCCATCCAGCGTCACCACCGCGGGCCTCGCTTGCGAATACTCCCAAAGCTTCAGCGTTGCGCCCTGCGTGTACGCAATCGACTTGGAATCCGGCGACCAAGCGAGACTTCCATCATCGGGGCCTTCCCACGTCGTCAGCTTCTTCGGCGCCGATCCGGCTTTCGCCTCCACCACAAAGACGTCGCTGTTAATGCTGCGGTCGGGGTCCGCTTCCTGGTTGCTCGAAAACGCAATCCACTTACCGTCCGGCGACCACTCCGCATCGTCCTCGTTCACGTTTTTGCCGGTGGTCAGCTTCTCCAGCTTCTTCGTCGCAATGTCATAGAGATAGAGTGAATTCCACGCATCGTCGCGCAGATAGCCCTGGATGTCCTGCTTGAAGTGGTAGCGATCGATCACAATCGGCTTGGGCGGCGCGGGCGGCTTTCCTTCTTCGGGATCCGGCTCGTTCTTCGGTCGCAGCGTCAACAGCAATTTCTTCGAATCCGGCGACCAGCTATACTCCCTGATCTCGTGGTCGGTAATTGCCGTGAACTGCTCCGCCTCGCCGCCTCGCCGATCCATCACCCACACCTGGTCACCCTTCGCAGGTCCCGGCCGCGACGACATAAAGCTGATGTACCGCCCATCCGGGCTGAACTTCGGCGACGATGCGCCGTCTTTGCCATAGGTAAGCTGTAAGTCAATCGAGCCGTCCCACTTCACCATCCACAGATGACTTACACTCTTATCGTCCTTCGTATCCACTTGGCTAACCGAATAGGCAATCCACTCTCCATCGGGTGACACGACAGGCCCGCTCACACGTTGCAGTTTTGCAAGATCATCGAGAGTGAGATCGCGTTTCTTCGGGGTGTCGTCACCCCAGGCATAGGTCAACGAAAGAACCAAAACTCCGAGGCAGACAATGGCTCTTGAAGAGCGAAGCAAGGGTCGCAGCATGGGCAGAGATTACCATAGGCGCGAGCTGCTGCCGACGTTCGTCTGCGATGGCCCCGGACCGATGCCCGCGATTCGTGCGATGTGTGTTTGCCGTGCTGTTTTCGTGGTCCGGCGTTAGCGCAACTTAGCCCGCACTTCAGCCCTCACCAGGTAGAGAAAGAACACCAGGTTCAACAACCCCTGCACGAGGCTGGCGCCCACATGCTGCGAGCCGAAGATCCACAAGTTGTAGCACGCGAGAAGGAACACCGCTGCCAAAGCCAGCGCCCATGCCCAGCGCAGCAACAAAATAAGCCCCGCACTCGCCGTCATGAATGCTGCCGCGAGAATCAGAAATAGAACCGGATAATGTCGCCCGGCAACTCCGAGAATGAGAACGCCGGACAGCACAAGAAGATACAAACCGATTGCCAGCAACCCAGGCAGCGGCAGGCGCTCGTGTTGCACTGAAGCAGCATTCTCCCTATCGTGAGCGCCGCTCTTTCCGTTCGCGTCGCTCATAGCGTGTGGAGATACGCGAGCAGGTCCTGCAGCGCAGGATCGTCGAGCGGGGTCGCCGGCATCTCGCCGCGTCCGTGCAAAATAACCGCAGTCAGCCGTTCATCCGTCGGCGGCGCACCCGAAGGCATCGCCTGCACCTTTGTGATCGCCTGCAGTCCCGGCCCATGCAGCCCCGAGGTCGTTGTCGGATAATGGCAGCGCGCGCAGTTCTTCTGGTACACCTGCGCACCGCGTGCCTCCTGCGGAGTCCATTCCGACGCCGGCTTCGACGGCGGCAGAGGCTTGCATCCCGCCGCGCCCAAAACCACACCTACCGTCACCGCTGCCAACAGGAACTTTTTGTAATCGTGCATTGCCCTCAATGATACAAGCTTGCCAATCGTCTACTCCGGTCGAATATCCCGTTTCCACATCGGTTCTGCTATAAAGATGCCGGGAAATCTCCTATTCGAGTAAGTCGAAGTCGAATCGCCCGCGCGTCCTCCGCCGGTCCTTGGAGGAATCCTTGAAGAGCTTTTTCATGCCGAACCGCCTGGCGATCGCTCGTCGATCCGGCTAAATAGAGAATCTGTTGTGTCGGACTTTGAGGCCTCCGCAATTTCATCTCTCACTCTGTCGCCGCAATTGCCTCGCAGATCTTCTCAACGGCCACCGTCTCCGCGTTGCTGCCCGGCCGGTGGTCATTCACCATCACAGAGAACGCCAGCATTTTCCCGCTCGAAGCCGTCAAATAGCCTGACAGCGCGACCGTCTCATTGAGCGTTCCGGTCTTCGCCCAGAGCTTGCCTTTCAAGGCGGAAGTCTTGAATCGATTCGTCAGCGTTCCATCCGTGCCCGCCACCGGCAGCGTGGCTCGAAAGGCCGGGCCCCAGGGTTGCCGCGCGATCCACGACAGAAGCTGTGTGTTTGCCCGTGGAGCAATGCGGTCATCCATGCTCATGCCGGAGCCATCGTAGAAGAAGAAGTCCTGGTCGCTTACGCCCGCATTTACCAGAAACTGCCGGACCACGCGCGTGCCCTGCGCCAAACTGCCGTCGTTCCCAAATACCTTCCCCAACAGCCGCAGCAGCAGCTCCGCATGCAGGTTCTGGCTCACCTTATTGGTGACAGTAATGTCCTCGGCCAGCGGCACCGAGATGTGCGTCGCCAGTACTCGGCGTCCGGTAATCGGAGCCTCGACGGTCGCCAGATTGCTGCGCTCCAGCCTGAGGGTCTGCCCGCGCTCGCCAATAAAGTCTCCCGTCCCGTTTGGCTCGCGATGGGCCGCGGTTGCCGACCCGGTCACTTGGATGCCTCGCAGCAGGAGCGCCTGCTTGAAAGCCTCCGCTGTAAACTGCGCCGGCTCCTCCACCGCGAGATCCGCTTCAAATCCCGACGGAGGCACGGTGCCCCAGGCGCGCACCAGCATGCTGCCGGGCATGCGCAGCAGTCCAGGGCGCGGCTGTTCTCCGGGAGCAGCAAGGGTCATAGTGTCGTCCAATGTGAAGTACTCAATTCCCGGATCCCACTCCGCTGCCACACCGCTCGGGGTCGAGGAATCGGCCGTCAATCGCAGCTTCGTCATGTTGTCGTTGAAGCTCAGAGCGGAAGCCGGCGCACCGTATCCCCACTGCATGTCGTCCCAACCCCACGCCGTGCCATACGGCTCGTTGAGAAAGAAGCTATCGTCTCCGACGACGTTGCCGTCAATCGTGCGCACGCCTGCCTGCTCCACCTGCTCGGCCAGCAGCGACAACACCGTCATCGTGTTCGGTTTCGGCTGCGGCTCGGGCGCGGCTGTTGCTGCCGGCGGAACCGAGGCAGGCGCCGACTTCACCGCTGGCGCAGCTTCGCCGGCAGGCGCCTTGGGTGCGAGATTTGCCGCAGGCGGCTGATAAGGGTACTTGCGCGCACTCAACGTCGGATCGCCCACACCCATGAGCATTAAATTCCCGTGCAGCACGCCCGACGCGTCCACATCGCCCATGCCCACGACGTTGGTCGTCCAGGTGAGTGTGTCCACCGGCAACAGCGCATAGGCCGCTGCGGTTGTGGCGAGCTTCGCATTCGATGCCGGCGTAAACAAACGGCCTTCGTTGAGCCCATAGAGCGGAACCCCGTCCAAAGTGGTGACACTGATGCCGAACTCTGCATGGCTTAACGCGGGCTCGGCCAAAATTGCCTGAATGCGTTCCGCGATGGCTCCCTTTGCCGCAGGCGGATGTGCTGTTGCACGGGATGCTGTTCTCGTTGCAGCTCGATGGGGCTGTGCCGCGAGCACGCTGGCCCCCATCAAAAATGCAGCAAGAATCGCTGACAAGGCACGCTGATTTGCCATGGCCGGAGTGTAGCAGGAGCGATGCGTTTTTTACCTCTCAGAGCAGGTTCACCTACAAAGAGAAGATGCCCGCTTAGAATCGAGGAGGTATTCCGGCAGCTTGAATTGCCCAATCGATTTCCAACCCGCTCGCTCTGCTCCTGGCGCCTGTGCACGCGGACGCTCGAACTGGGCCGTCGCACACTCATTATGGGCGTGGTCAACATCACGCCTGACTCCTTCAGCGACGGCGGCTCTTTCTTCTCCACAGATGCTGCAATCGCCCGCTGCGTGCAATGCCTGGACGAAGGCGCGGACCTGCTCGACCTTGGAGCGGAGAGCACGCGGCCTGGCTCCAATGCAGGAGGAAGTGCTCCCGCGGTCAGCAGCGACGAAGAGCAGGCACGGCTGCTGCCGGTTCTCGCTGGGATATTGAAGGAGTCGCCGAACGCAGTTGTCTCCGTCGATACCTATAAGGCAGCGACGGCACGCGCCGCGTTGGCTGCAGGCGCAGAGATCGTCAACGACGTCTCCGGCTTCACGTGGGACCCGGAACTGCCCGCAGTCTGTGCCGATGCGGGTTGCGGCGTCCTCCTGATGCACACGCGCGGGCGACCCGATGAATGGCGCACGCAACCACAGCTTGAACCCGACGCGCTGCTCACGATGGTGCGCGAAGGCCTCGCTGCGAGCGTGGCGATTGCACGCAGTGCGGGCATTGCGATGGAGCGCATTGTGCTTGATCCCGGCTACGGTTTTGGCAAACGCTTTGGCGAGAGTTTTTCGTTGCTCGCACGCCAGGGAGAACTCCTCAGCCTCGGTCGTCCGCTGCTTGCCGGACTCAGCCGCAAATCCTTCCTCGGTCATGCGCTCTCGTCGCTCTACGGCGGCCAATCTGCGCCTACCGACAAGCGCGAGACCGCCGGAGTCGCCGCCATGGTTGCTTCGATTCTCAACGGCGCGTCGATCGTGCGCGTCCACAATGTGCGCCCCGCTGTTGAAGCAGCACTCATCGCCGATGCGATTCTCGGCGCGCAATAAACTCGGAGCGAAAAACTTACCGCATCGCCATCGCGTGAAGCTTCAGCACTGTGTTCCAGTTGCGCGCCGTCGCCGTCACGCCGAGGACCTTGTCCACAGTTTGCGCTGTGAACTTGCTCTCGGCCGCGCCGTCGGGCAGATGCAAATACACCGTGTCGCCGGCCAGATGATAGCGGTCGCGCCGGGCTGGATACTTCGTCACAATCGGCTCGAGCGCTTTTGCTTTCGCTTTTCCTGGATCCGCTGAAAGAAATACTGCATGCACGCGCGTCCCATCTGCAGCCGCTTCGGCAGCAAAGGGATTCTCCGCGATTACGCGCTCTAGTTCTGCGTGCGTGCGCACGAGGACCGGAACCGGCGAGCCCATGTACTTTGCCAAAGCAGCAGCAACGGTCTTCGCAAGGCTCGCTGCCGTTCCCTTTGCATCGACCACCGCATTGCCGCTCTGAATATACGTTTCGATGTTGGTGCAGCCCGCATCCGCGAGCAGCTTGCGGAAGTCGGCCATGGGCAGCTTGCCCGTCGAACCCACATTGACCGCGCGCAACAGGATCACAAACGTGGACATGAAGGCAGGTTAACAAGAGACTGTCCGCGAGATACAGAGAGAATCCGACAAACAGAGACGCGGCGAACGCCGACACGACGATTGGGCTTCATTCACACTTCAGAGAAATTCACTGCAAGCGCACGGCGGAAATCTGCGCCGAGCACCACACCAGAGTTATTTACTTATCGGTTATTAACGACCGGGGGGTGGGGGGGTATAGGGGGGTGGGGGTACCCCGGAAAGGGTACGGACCGGGGAGACTCCTGACAGAATGGGCCGCACCCGCCCGGTAAATGAGCACCCTCGCGTAGTTGATGGCATAGCTTGAGCGTACGCCGAAAGGGCGCAATTCTATGCAAACGAAAAGATCCGACGCACGTAGAATGGCAGCCATGCCCGAGAAGCACAGCAAGGCGACGATCGTCAGCATGGCGATTCTTGCCGAAGCCATCGCCACGCTGCTGCATGAGGGCGTAGGCCACGGGGTCACGGCTTGGCTGCGCGGCGCGGTACCGACCGAGCTGACGAGCAATCATCTGTCGACACTGTACCCCGACCGCTGGGTCGATGCGGGCGGGACGCTAGTGAACCTGGGCGCTGGGGCGCTGGCCCTTGTGATGGCGCGTTTGGCAGGAGATCGCGCGAACCTGCGCTATTTCTGTTGGCTGCTGGCCGCGAAGAACCTTTTTGCCGGGGCGGGCTACTTTATGTTTTCCGGCATTGGCGGCTTTGGCGACTGGCAGCAGGTGATCGATGGACTGCCGCACCAGGCACTGTGGCGTACGGGGATGGCACTGTTCGGGGCGATTCTCTATTTCCTTGTGGCATTGCTGCTGGCTCGTGCGGTGCGTCCGTTTTGTTTTGAGCGCGGGATGTACAACACGGTGGGGAGGCTGCCGTATCTCGCCTCGTGCGGATTCAGCGTCCTGGCAGGCGCCTTCGATCCGCTGGGCGTGAAGCTGCTGCTGATCTCGTCGATTCCGGCGGCCTTCGGCGGCTCCTCGGGATTGCTTTGGCTGGACAGCCTGATCCCGCGCGGGCCAGTCGAGACTCCGCTGGTGGTGCGGCGCGCGCCCGCGTGGTGGATTGCCGCTGCGGTGTTAGGTGCGGCGTATGTATGGTTTCTCGGGCGGGGGATTCAGTTCGCCCACTGACGCGGGCGAGCATGCCTCCGCGCTCTACAACTTCTCCGACGCGAAGTAGACCACCACGCCGCTGACGACGGCGAGCGCAGCCAGCACCGGCACAAGGAAACCCCAGGCGCCATCGAAGCTCGCCAGCGACGCGGGCCAGAGCGTGCCCAGATGCAGATCCCGCAGCCATGCGGCAAAATCGATGCCGCGCCGCAGTTGCCAAGCCGCACCGCATGCCGCCGCCAGCAGGACAACGGCAAGCGCGAAAATCTCGGCACCCAGAATGGGTCGCTCCATGCGCGCAAGCGCTTCATTGCGACGGCGCAGTTGCGCGCGCCACCACAGTGCGCCTGCCGGGGGCAACACGGGCAGGGCCATGGCGCTTGTGCGGGCCTCGGTGAGCGCTTGCCCAACCAGAACCAGTTCCGTGCAGACGCGGCAACCTTTCATGTGGGCGCGTAGTTCTTCGGTAGAAGCCTGCAGCCACTGCCCCCGCTCCAGCAGCTGCTTTACTTCAATCTCGTGCGCGCAGTTGAAAGGGCTCATCGCGCCCCTCCTTCTGCAGACGCTTCGCTTCGCAGCAGCCGGGCGGCTTTGTGCCGGGCACGAAACAGCAGCAATCGGATGCTGGCCGAGGCCAGCCCTGTGACCTCGGCGATCTCGCGATGGCTGTAGCCCTCGGCGTACGCCAGCCACAACAGTTGACGATCGCGAGGCCGCAAGAGCTTGAACGCCGGCCCCAGCATGGCCTGCGCTTCGGTGCTGCCTGCATGGCTGTGGCTCGCAAACCGCTCTTCGGGAATCTCGTCAATCGAGGTGGTGCGCTGCCGACGCCAGTGATCGCGCAGCAGATTCGTCCCGATGCGAAACAGGTAACGCCGCGCGGCCACTTCTCCATCGGCCGGATAAGCCGCGGTGAGAAAGCGCACGTAGCTCTCCTGCATCAGGTCGTCGGCCAACGCTGCATCGCCGGAGACGCGTGCGAGGTAGGCCCAGAGCGAGCGCGCCGTCCGCTGATAGAAGCCCGCAAAGGCTTCAGAATCCATGGGACCGCAGGCGCTCTCCATCAACTCAGCGGCAACCGATGCATCGCCTGCCAGCGCTCTCGGTAGAACGGATTCCCAGGGCATAGGCTTCTGTTTCCTCACAGTCCTTCGGCTCCGCCGGGATCACCGTCTGGAGCCATTCGGCGCATCGAAGTTGCCGTTCGTTGCGGCATGTGGCGGTATCAGTCCCAACCGTGCCGCCAGCACCCACGAGATTCCCGCGCTCAGGATAAATCCGATTCCCGGCATGAGCACGATCGTCCCAAGAATCAGCATTGGCTCGTCGAGGTCGGGGCCGGCGTGGCGCAGCAGCAGGAAGCCCGTGCCCAGCAGCACCATCACAACGCCGATCTGGAGCGGGGTCAGCACGCGAGCCACGGCATTGGGTACGCGCGGGCTCTTGTCCAGGTTCACCGCAATGGGCGCGGCCTCAAGGAATCGCTTGCCCGCGTCTGTCTCCATGTAAGCGGCCAGCTCCTGGCTGGTGCCGAGCTTATCGATCAGCCGGCTGTGCACGTCGCTTTGCATCTTGAAGACCTTGCCCCAGCGCCGGTTCTCGACAAACATACGCATCATCCAGAACAGCACAAACAAAAAGCCGAGAAAGGCGAGCAATGGCCCCAGGTCGTGCGTGAACTCGCGGAATGGGCTGTCATTATTCTGGGCCCGGTACACATCGGGCCATACAGCGCGCTCGAGAACCTCATCCGGTTCGCCGGGTTGGTGCGGCAGATGCGAGAAGAGGTAGTAATCAGGGTTCCGCGCCACCTCGGGGTGCGTGGTCAAAAATGCGGCCAGCTGGGGATTGTTCTTCGCCACATACTCCTGGTTTGCCAGGAGCGACGGATCGTGCTCGACCACGGTGGTCAGCGTGGGGCTCAGCCGCAGGAGCCGGATGAGCTCCGTTTGCGTGGAGGCTACGTCTTTGTCGTTGAGCAGGGGGGCCGGCGGTGGCGCAACAGAGGAAGCCACGGGGTGTGCCTGCGCCCCAGCCTGCAGAGCGCAGCTGAGCAGAGGCACAACCATGAAAGAAACAATCCAAAGAACCCGACGACCGTTGTGCATCTCGATCTCCCTTATAAGAGGAGCGCACTTTCCGGCGCCCATCCTGCATAGACAACGGCCTTGACCTGGTAATGGTTAACAACGGGTCGCCGAACGGTCTGTCTCGTTTGAGCGTCCTTCATACCCTCCGGGGTTTATCATCAAGTCAGGCGCAGCCCCAACGCTGCGCCCAAGTTTTGCCCGCGTAGCCAACACGAGACCAGCGGCTGCGGCGGGCATTTGTGCGGGAAGCAGAACTGATGCGAGCAAAAACAGCAGTGGTGCTCGGCGCCCAGTGGGGCGACGAAGGCAAGGGCAAGATTGTCGATGTTCTGAGCGAGCGGTTCAGCGCCGTGGCGCGCTACGCGGGCGGGCATAATGCCGGACACACGGTCATTCATGGCAACCAGAAATTTGTCCTCCAGCTGATTCCGTGCGGCGTGCTGCGTCGGGGCTGCAAGGGCGTCATCGGCAATGGAGTAGTTCTCGACCCGATCGCGTTTCTGAAAGAAGTGGCCAAGCTGCGCGATCTCGGTGTCGAAGTGGATGGGCAGCTCTTTGTCTCCAACCGCGCCCAGGTCATTCTGCCCTATCACCGCATGATCGAGCTGGCGGCCGAGAGCGCTCCCGGACGCCAGAAGATCGGGACTACGAGCCGCGGCATCGGCCCGGCCTACGAAGACAAGATGGCGCGCAGCGGCCTGCGCATCGTGGACCTGCTGCGACCCGAGCTGTTGAAAACTCACATTGAGGCTGCTTGCGCGGAGAAGAACCAGATTGTGCAGGCCCTGTTCGGTCCCCAGACCGGCCCGGCTCCGCTGGATCCGAAGAAGATGTTTGACGAGTACGCTGCTGCCGCCGAGCAGGTGCGTCCCTTTGTGACCGACACGGGTCGGCTGCTGCACGGCGTGCTCGCCTCGGGCGGGTCGATTATGTTTGAAGGCGCGCAGGGCACTATGCTCGACATCGATCATGGGACCTATCCGTTTGTGACGTCGTCGTCGGCCACGGCGGGCGGCGCGGCCACGGGAACAGGCGTGGGGCCGACGGCGATCGGCACTGTTATTTCGGTTACCAAGGCTTACGTCACGCGCGTGGGCGAGGGGCCGTTCCCGACGGAGATTCACGATGCTGTGGGGGAAACGTTGCGTGCGCGCGGACAGGAGTATGGCGCTGTGACCGGCCGTCCGCGGCGCTGCGGATGGCTCGATATGCCGCTGCTGCGCTACTCGAACCAGGTGAATGGAGCGGAGTGGCTCGTCGTGACCAAGCTCGATGTACTCGATACGCTCGAAGAGATTCCGATCTGCGTGGGCTATGAGATCAACGGCAAGAAGACCGATGAGATTCCCGCCGATGTGCAGGGGTTGGAGCAGATCAAGCCGATCTACACCAAGCTCAAAGGCTGGGGCACCTCAACCGAAGGCATTGCCACGTTCGACAAGCTGCCGCAGGCCGCGCAGGACTATCTCCGGTTCCAGGAGAAAGAAAGCGGCGCGAAGATCGCCATGGTTTCTACCGGGCCTGATCGGAACCAAACGATGCTTCTTCCGGAGTTCGCCGCGGCACTGGACGCGATGCGCGCCTAAGGCACGAGAGTAGAAGAGTGTTGGTCGTGGGGTGGCGGGTTGGATAGAATGCCATCGAACCCTCTATTGAACTGGCTATCGAATCAGGCTTAGAACCGGCTAGCGCAGCAGCTGTGGAGTGACAGGAAGGAACCGTTCCCCATGATCAGCTTTACTGTCCGAATGAAGTTCGCACCTGAAGACAGGGACGAGGTTGCCGAACTTCTCCGCCAGCTTACGGAAGCTTCGCGCAAGGAAGCCGGCTGCGTCAGCTATATTCCGCATCGGGTAGAAGGCGATCCCGACGCAGTGCTGATCTACGAGCAGTACAAAGACTCGGCCGCCGCGGAAGCGCATCGCCAGTCGCCGCATTTCGCCAAATACGCTGTCTGCGGCGTCTACCAGAAGATGCTTGAACGCAGCCGCGAAGACCTGGTTGCGCTGGCCTGAGAGGCCTCTCCTCCTGTTTGCAGCGGCATCCGCTTATGCGCGGAACAAGGCGCAGCGCTTCCGCTTTTGCCGGAGACGAAGAACAGGGAGACGAACAGACTGAGTACTGTCACGTCGAGCAGGGTTTTCTGCGTCTCGCCCCTGTGCCTCACGAATGGAGCTGATGTCTTCCCGTTCATCGGCGACGATTCCCGAGGACGTAAGCCACAACTTTCGTGGCATTGCGCCGGAGTGAAAGGGTGCATCCCACTATGCAAAGGCCAATGTTGCTCGAAGCGCCGCCTTTTTAACCACGGCTCGATTGACCCGGTAAACGCTTCCGGTCTACTATCCGTTACGCCTATGAGCACGAACAGGCCCAGCTGTCTTCGTACTTTTCCTCGCCTCCGAGTGGCAACTCTTCTCGCTGCGCTGCTCTTCGCTGGCCCATCAACCCTCACAGCCATGCCTCGCGGCGAACGCCATGAGACCCGCCACGATATCGACCAACTCGAAGAGCATTGGCGCAATGCTGTTCTGGCGGGCAATGTGGCAGCACTGGACGCGTTGCTGGCGAAGGACTACATCGGCATCACTGCCAACGGCATGCTGCAGACGAGAGATGAGGCGCTCGCCAGCATGCGCAGCGGAATGCTGCACTTCAAGTCGCTCACCCTCACCGACCGCAAGGTGCGTTTCTACGGCAACACGGCCCTCGTGACTTCGCGTGCCGAGGTTAACGGGGCGACTTCCGAAGGCGCCCTGGAGGGCAGCTTCCGCTACACGCACGTCTATGTTCGAGATGCGGGCGGCGTGTGGCGCATCGTGAGCTTTGAGGCGAGCCGTATTCGCGAGGGCGCCAAGATCAAGTAGCCGACCCTAAAAAGGTGCTCGCATTACAGCCGGGTGCGCTGGCTAGAATAGGCAGATGCCTGAGCTTCCTGAGGTCGAGACGATCGCACGTGGCGTGCACGCGCGTGTGCGCGGCGACCGCATCGTCCAAGCCTGGTTCGGTTCGCATCGGGAGCCGTTCAAGAACTCCGCGGCCCGGCAGGCCAAGGGACTCGAAGATCGCGTGATCCTCGACGTGGCTCGCGTCGGCAAGCATATCGTTGTTCAGCTGGGTCTGACTGCACCGCAGCGCTCCTCCAAAAACCTGCCGCCCACAGGGCAGTGGATTGTGCATCTTGGGATGACCGGACGTCTTCTTGTCACCACGCCCGAAGCCCCGATCGCTCAGCATACCCATGCGCGGCTCACGCTGGCCAGCGGCCGGGAAGTTCGCTTTGTCGATCCGCGGCGTTTTGGGCGGCTGGAGTGGCGCGATCTCGCGCGCCAGAAGCCCTTTGCCGCGCCCGGCGCCGATCCGCTCTTCATTGACTCTGCGGGGTTTACCGCGCTGTTTCGGGGACGACGCCTGGCCATCAAAGCCGCCTTGCTCAACCAGTCGCTGCTCTCCGGTGTTGGCAACATCTACGCCGATGAGAGTCTTTTTCGTGCGGGGATTCGGCCGCGCCGCCAAGCCGGGCGACTGACCCGTGCCGAACTCGAGGGGCTGCGTCAAGCCCTCGTCGAAGTGTTGCAACATGCGATTCGCCTGGGTGGGTCTTCAGTCTCGGACTACGTGGATGCCGAGGGTGTCCGCGGCTTCTTTCAGCTGGAGCACCGTGTCTACCAGCGCACCGGCGAACCGTGCCATACCTGCGGGAGCCTCATCCGCCGCATCGTCCTGGCCGGACGCAGCACGCATTACTGCCCCCATTGCCAGCGCTGAGACGCACCACGCGCCTGTGGATATCCTGGTACGAATCAGAGTGGGTCTATGGTTTTTAAGAGAACACCCCCTCTAAGCTACTGGATTCGAGACTTGCGCGGCGTGCGTTCGGCCGTAATCGACACAAAATAAAGGAACACGAGAACGGCACGGGGATTGCAAACCAGTATGGTGCCAGTGATGTACCGGCTGCTGGAAGATTCCGGCGAGCCCACAAAAAAGCAGACACCCGACAAGAGCATCCGCCAAGAAGCGGCCCAGAAAACAGGGAATACCGGTCGGGGGAGTCTGCGACAGGCGCGGGGTAAAACCCCGGCCATGATTTGCTGGGAGGCCAGTGACCAGCACGGGAAACGCAAAACGCCACTCTTCAGGAGTGGCGTTTTGTGCATCTGCAGGTACCGCCGCGAGCGCTGGGCGGGGATTTGATTTCCTCTCAGGACGACAAAAACTCTGATTACTCTTGTTCCAGGCTTCCACTTGCGCTCGAGACCTCGTCGCTGTAGTATCGAGTTTGCCTATCAAGGCGGCTGATGCGGACCACCCTTAGGGGAAGTGAAAGCTCGCCGCTGTTGAAGGGATTTTTCGCCAGGCTCCAGTGACAAAAATCGTCCGGAAGCGGCGAACGCCCGAGAGAGAGGGCATTACCCAGATAAAACGCTGGCCGCTCCATTCCATCCCTACGACCGGAAAGAGTTGTTGTAAGGTTTTTGGCGTACTGGTGGCTTCAGCGTTTTCACAGTTGCAGTAGCCCAGGGAGCCGCTTTCATTGCGCCGTTGGTTGTGTGTGGAGTTCGGCCCGTAAGGCTGCGCGCGCTGTGAAAAAACTATAGCTTCGCAGGACCCGTAAAGAGACATGCCGGCTTGATGCGTTCATGTTTTTTCCGGTTCCGGATAAGGAAAACCATAGCTCGCCGCCAATTCCCCCGTCCTGCCAGGACGTACGGCGCGCTCAAGGGAGACAGCTCCAGCCATGGAAGTTTGAATCCCGTAACGCATATGCACACAAAAGAAATGTGCCAGGAAGTGCACGCATGACGACAGAACCGACACAGCCCCAGTCCGAGACGGGGCCAGCCCAGGCGAATGGCCTTGGGCCGTCGCAGGGGCATCGCCGCCGCAGGCGTCGCCGCAAAAACAAATCAGGCCAGCCGGGCGCTCCGCAGGCGCAGCAACCTCAGCCCCAGGCCGTGCAGGCACAACCGCCTCAGCCCCAGGCGCAGCCATCGCAAGGGCAGCCCGCGCAGCAGAAGCCGCCTCATCTTCGCCAGGGAAGAAAGAAGAAGAAATTCTTCCAGAAGGGTGGCAGCAACGGCGGAGGCTCGCAGGGTCCCCAGCCGGGCAACAGCATCAACCCCTCGAACAATGGACGCCGCAAGGACAAGCAGCGCGGACCGCGCATGTTTGTGGGTCCCATGGACCACAGCTATCGCACGGCGAATGGCAACGTGGCCGACGGACCGCCTTCGACGATTCCCACCTCGGGCAACGGCCATGGCAGCTATTACCCCGACGTCTATCAGTCGACGCCGGCGCCGATTCGCGAAGACGCGCCCACGCGCATTTTCTGCTTTATCGACGATCTTTTCTTCCAGGCCAAAATCCAGGAGACGTCGCGCAAGCTGGGCATCAAGGTTGAGTTCGTGAAGGGCGACAAGGAAGCAGTGGCGCGCCTAATCGATACGCCGGAAGAAGCCAAGCCCACATTGCTGGTGTTCGATCTGAACAACCTCAATGCCAAGCCGATGACGCTGATTCCCAAATTCAAGACGAAATTCAAGAAGGCCACGTCAATCATCGGCTTCCTGAATCATCTGCAGGGCGACCTGAAGGCAAAAGCAGTCGAAGTCGGCTGCGACACGGTCATGCCGCGCTCGGCTTTCTCGCAGAGCCTCCCCAACCTTCTCCGCCGCTATGGCATGGAAGAGGAAGAGGAATACGTTCCGCAGCCGATGTGAGAAGAACAGGGAATAGGGAATAATTTCAGGGACTAGGAAGAACAAAGAGAAAAGCGCACCGACCACGGTGCGCTTTTCTCTTTTGAGGTGGATCAGAATAGTCTCCGCGCAAGTTTCTCCATCGCCCGCTGAGTTTTTCTGATTCCTGAAACCTGACCCCTGATACCTGCCTTTAGCCCGGCGGCCATGCCATTGGTCGGCCGCCTAGCAGATGCAGGTGCAGGTGATCGACTGTCTGCCCGCCGTCCTCGCCCGTATTGATGACCACCCGATAGCCCTTCGCTAGTCCCTTGGCTCGCGCAAGGTTGGCTGCGGCGCCCAGCAAATGCCCCAGCATTGCGGGATGATGCTCGCCCGCCTCGGCGAGCGACACCAGGTGCTCGCGCGGCACGATCAGCAGGTGCACGGGCGCCTGGGGATGAATATCGGCAAAGGCATAACAGATGTCGTCCTGGTACTCGGCCTTCGATGGAATGCTTCCGTCGATGATTTTGCAGAAGAGGCAGCTCATAACCGCACCAGTGTACAGGAGCGCCTTCTGTACGGAGTTTCTTCGCACCTCACGCAACTGTCGAGGCACGCGAAGGGCTGAAGCCGGCTACGCGGGGCCCTTGCTCGCGCTGCTCACCAATTCCGGACCACCCATCGGTGTACGCAGGCAGCTTTGGTTGCGGCCGCGCCGCTTCGCCTCATAGAGCCCGCGGTCGGCAAGGTCAACCAATGCTGCTGCGCCGATTCGAAACTCACCATCGCTCACGCCTACGCCGACGCTCACAGTCAGCCGTCCGCCGAGCGGCGATGCGCGATTCTCGAGCCCCAGCTTCGTAATCGCAGCGTGAATGCGATCAGCGAGCGCCATGGCGCCGCGTGCTCCCGTATCCGGAAGAAGCAGGAAGAACTCGTCGCCTCCATAGCGCGCCAGCAAATCGTAGGGCCGGTGTGCCTGTGCTCCCAGCAGTCGCGCCACGCTCACGAGGCAAACATCGCCATAGCTGTGCCCATGCACATCGTTGATGCCCTTGAAGTAGTCCAGGTCAATCACCAGCAGCGCTACCGGCTTCTTTTGCCGGATGGCGCGCCGCGCTGCCTGGTCCAGCGCCATGTCGAACCGCCGCCGGTTGGGCACGTTCGTGAGCGGGTCAAGCTGCGCCAGCTTTTCGAGCGATGCATTGGCGGTGCGCAGATCGCGCTCACGTTCAAGCAAATCAGCCTGACCGGTCATGTACTTGCGCTGCAGCACACCGGCCTCAAGCCCTTGCGCCACAAGCAGCAGAAACACGGACGAAAGGGCCAACGCAGGAAAATGCACAGTCACCGACGCCGCCAGCGCAAACACGCCGGTGGTGATCAGCAACGGAGCAAGCGTGCCCACGAGCATGCGGCGGCTGCCGATTTCGACCGCAGCGCTCTCGACTGACGTGTCTTCTGGCTCGTCGGTTATTTCATCGAGGGGCAGGATGAGAGCCAGTAACGCCGCGGCGCAAAACGGCAGGCTCCACAACAGGTCGAAGAAGTTTCCGGCGCGCAGGCTCCAGTGCAATGTGGCATAGTCCATGCCCAGCTCGATGGGTAGATACAAACCGAGAAACGCGAGGATCGATCCGATCACCCGCCGCTCTTCCTTTGACGTCCAGGCGGCGAAGCGAAACGCTGTCAGCACCACGAGCAGTCCGCACTCTGCCGCATAAATGCCGCCCATCGCGGTGGACGCGGCCTGCGCCGTCATCGGGGTCTTGAACAGCAGCACATACGTCAGCAGGGTTGCCAGCACGAGCTGTGCGCAGTTGAGCAAAAAAATCGAGCGGAGCTGCTCTGTTTCGCGCGTAGTCGAGAGCGCAAGCAGAAGGGGAAAGGCCGCAACGATGTAGAGCATGTCAGAAGGATCAACGGCCAGGCTGCTCGCTGCGCTGGGCGGTCCCAGCAGTGTCGCAAGCATGTGCGCAGTGGACCATAGCATCAGGCTCAAGCTGACCCACCGCAGCATGATGCGCTCGCGCGGCGCAACCTGTTCACTGCGAAGCCAGACACACAACGCGGCCAGTAGCCCGGTGGCAACGGTGCGCATAGCGCGAGGGCGCAACCGCATGGGGCAGAACAATCAGCAGCAGAGCATGCAGCACGACCACGCCTGCCATCAGCAGCGCCAGCGCATCGCGCCCCGGCACGCGCGCACCCGATCGGATCTCCATTGGCCCTTCGGCTACTCCGGAATGCACCGGGCCCACCCCTTTAATCGAACCTCGCCGTTCAGCTCTTCTTTATTATCCCGCGTTCTGGAGGTATCCCGCGGCGCATCGGTGGTTGGCGCAGGCGAACCGAACACATCCCTCTCGCAAGCACCGAAGATTGGATGATCAGCTGCGTAGCGCCACTTCAGCTCGTGTGGTCCAGCACAATCTTCCAGCCCCGCGGTCCCTTGCGCCACACCAGCGAAAAGATCCCATCGTCCTTCTTCGCTGCGCCGTGCGTTGCGCGCTCCAGGTGAAACTTGCCGGTGACCAGCGCGATCTCCGTGTGACCGCATCCATTGGGCAGCAGGCGCACGTCGATGTCATTGAATGTCAGCGTGCCCATCTGCTCGCGCGTGGTGTAGTTCTCCTTGTAGCGCTGCAGAATCGGCTGGTAACCCTTGCGCACGGTTTGGCCAATAAACGTTGTATCGGCCGAATCTTCATACGACTTCATGAACGCAGGAATATCGGCGCGGTTCCATGCATCGGCCTGCGCCTTGATCCCGGCGCGAATCGCCGCCTCGTCTTCGGCGGGGGATTGCGCAGTGAGCCGCACGCAGGCACAGGCCGCGAGCAGAACCAGCATCCACGTTCGTTTCGTCAGGGCTCGTTTCATCAGGACTCGCTTCATCGGGTCACCTCCAGGGGTTCAGGGAAATCCGGCTTCAGCTTACAATGGATTCATGGCTTCCGCCGCTGCCGAATCCCCTTTTCGCGTAGTGCACACCGTCTGCTCGCACGACTGCCCGGACTCTTGTGGAGTGCTCGTCACTGTGGACGCCGGCGGTCGCGCCGTCAAGGTCCAGGGCGACCCCGCGCACCCGGTGACCCAGGGATTTCTCTGCGGCAAAGTGGCGAAATATCTCGATCGCGTGTATGCGCCCGACCGGGTCCTGTATCCCATGCGCAGAAAGGCCGGTGTGGCCAAAGGACCGCTGCCCCGCGGCCGGGAGCACGAAGCGTTCGAGCGCATTTCATGGGACGAAGCGCTGGATGCGATTGCCACGCGCTTGCAGCAAACCGCGGACACCTACGGACCCGAATCCATCTTGCCCTACAGCTACGCGGGCACCATTGGCCAGCTTGGTTTTGGGTCGATGGACCGCCGCTTTTTTCATCGGCTGGGCGCGAGCCAGCTCAACCGCACCATCTGTTCTGAGGCCGGCGGCGTGGGGTGGACTCTTGTTTACGGCAAAAAGATAGGGATGGCGACGGAAGATTTTCGCCATGCAAAGCTGATCCTCGCGTGGGGCGCGAATATTCACGGCAACAACATTCATCTATGGCCGTTCATTGAGCAGGCCCGCCGCAATGGCGCGCGCCTCATCGTCATCGACCCTTACAAGACGCGCACCGCCGCGCTTGCCGATTGGCACATCGCCATTCGGCCCGGCACCGATGGAGCACTCGCCCTTGGCATGATGCACGTTATCTTGCGCGACGGCCTTGAGGACCGCGCCTACATTGACGAGATGACGCACGGCTTCGAGCAGCTGGCAGAGCGCGTCCGCGGGTACACTCCCGAACGCGTAGCCGTCTGGACAGGCATGACGTCTGCGGAGATCGAGAAGCTGGCGCGCGAATACGCCACCACACAGCCCGCGGCCCTGCGCCTGAACTATGGCGTGCAGCGCTCTGAGAACGGCGGCACCGCGGTGCGGGCCATCTGCATGCTGCCCGCCCTTACCGGTGCGTGGAAACATCGTGGCGGAGGGGCCGTGCTCTCGACCTCGGGCGGATTCGCCTGGAACAAAAAGGCGCTCGAACGGCCCGACCTCGCGCTTGCCTCGCCTATCAAGCGCCTGGCCCGCGTCGTGAACATGAGCGCGTTGGGCCATGCGCTCACCGATCTCGGCAACAAGCCTGAAGACGGCCCGCGCGTGCAGGCGCTCTTTGTTTACAACTCCAACCCCGGCGCGGTCGCACCGAACGGCAACGCGGTCCGCGCGGGACTTCTGCGCGAGGATCTCTTCACCGTAGTCCACGATCTATTTTTTAACGACACGACGGATTACGCCGATTACGTGCTGCCCGCGACCACGTTTCTCGAACACACCGACATTCAAGGCGCCTACGGCCACTACTTCCTGCAGCTCTCGCAACAGGCCATCGAGCCGCCGGGAGAGGCACGCTCCAACGTTCGCTTATTTTCCGATCTCGCCCAACGCATGGGATTCACTGAAGACTGCTTTCGCGACACGCCGGAAGAGATTGTCCGCCAGGTTCTCGGCATCGCGCCCGGAAACGGACACTCCACAAACCCCGGCATGGAGCACATCACCTTCGACGATCTCAGAGCGACGAAGGCCACATCCCGCTCGCCTTCCATCGCGAGCCAGAGACGCAGCCGTTTCTGCCACACACCGCGGGACCGTTGCCCACACCCTCGGGCAAGATCGAGTTTTTCTCCGAAACACTGGCCGCGCAGGGCCTCGAGGCAGTCCCTGCCTTTGAGCCGCCCACAGAATCCCGCTGGGGCAAGAGTGCGGAGCATTTTCCGCTGGAGTTTCTGAGCCGCAAGGCCGACAACTACATGAACTCCACCTTTGCGAATCTCGACGGCCATCGAAAGATGGAGGCGCGCAAGGCTCAAATGCTGGAGATTCATCCGGCCGATGCCGACGCCCGTGGAATTGCGGAAGGCGCTGCCGTGCGCGTCTTCAACGACCGCGGCTCGGTTCGCCTCACCGCGCACGTCAACGGCAGCCTGCCGGCAGGTGTGGTGACCGCGCAACTGGACTGGGCCAAGCTCAATGGCGACAACAACAACGTGAATTCGCTCACCAGCGAACGGCTCACCGACCTTGGCGCGGGCGCAACCTTCTATTCAACGCTGGTTCAAGTGGCAAAAGAGTAATCAAGTGGAGATCAAACGTAACCACGTTGTTCTGCACTAAGGCACCATTCCTTCTGCCGCGACACCCAAGTAAAATCAATTCATTCACCCATTTGTTCTGTCTTGCTTCGGGATAAGTTTTCTACGAAGCAAGGTGCGATCCATCTTTTTAAGTTCCGGTGAATCGCCGATTTAAGCGAACCCCCATCGCCTCGGGCCATGATGTCCAAGCTCTTCGATCCGAGCCTGTTCCTCTCAGATGAGGGCGCCGGGTACGTCTATTCGATAACCGGTTTCTTATGACCCAACGTCGTGGTTTGACTTCAAACCTGCACGCCCGTGGGAGGAATGTTCGTTGATCTCGTATTGGACTCTTTACTTCTTCGCATTCGCTGGCCTGGTTGCCTTCATGTTCATGCGGCGCAGCGGTCAGATTCCGCAGAAGCAAGCCGCTGACTACTTGCGGCGCGGCGCCTTTGTCGTCGACGTGCGCTCGTCGCGCGAGTTTAATTCCGGCCATCTCTCCCAGGCCTTCAACATTCCGCTCGACGAGCTTGAGGGTCTTCTGCCGCAGAAGATCAAGAGCAAGGATTGCGTCATCCTGTTGCATTGCCGCACGGGGATGCGCAGCAAGAAGGCTCAGGAGCGCCTGCAGCAGATCGGTTACAAGAACGTTTTTAATCTCGGCTCCTATGAGCGCGCTTTCAAAATCGTGAGCGGAAGAATGATGTAGTCTGACAGCGCGATGCCTCCGGCCTTCACGCTCCGCCTCGCTACCGAGGACGACATCCCCGCGCTCCATACCCTCATTGAGGCTTCGGTGCGCGGGCTGCAGGCCAACGACTACACGCCCGCGCAAATTGAGGGCGCGCTTGGCACCGTACTCGGCCTCGATACCCAGCTCATCCACGATCAGACTTACTTCGTCGCTACTGCAGTCGTCCAAGACTCAAAAGCGCGGGGCGCTGTCGCATGCGGGGGATGGTCGAAGCGCAAAACCCTCTTCGGCGCGGATCGTGGCCCCGACCGCGTTCCCGAACTGCTCGATCCTGCAACCGACGCGGCCAAGGTGCGGGCCATCTTCGTGCATCCTGACTTCGCGCGCCAGGGCCTTGGGTCGCTGATTCTCGCACACGTTGAAGCCGAGGCACGCGCCGCCGGATTTCGTCGCTTCGAGATGGGCTCAACGCTGACCGGCGTGCCGCTCTACAAGCTCAAGGGGTACGTAGAAGTCGAGCGCATCGCTGTGCCACTGCAGAATGGCGAAGCGCTGCCGGTGGTCAGGATGGTGAAGAGCGACAGCATCGTTGGGACGCTGGGCTAAAACGATACGAGCCTCGCCCGGGAATTCAATTGACAGTCTGATCTCTGGATGTAAGCTTCATGCACACATCTTCCCGGTTTTCCAACTATGAATTTCAGGAGACTTCCATGAAGAAGGAAATGCTCGCTCTACTCCTGGGCCTGTCGATCGTTCCAACCGCGTTAGCCGCTTCTCCGGGAGACGCCGCTGCACCGATCCGGCAATTCATTGACGCATTCAACACGGGCGATACAAAGGCGGCGTTCGCCGCATGCACCAAGGGCAGCATCGTTATTGTCGATGAGTTTGCTCCGCATCAATGGGTCGGCCCGCACGCGCTGCAACAGTGGTTGGCCGATTACGATACGCACGCCAAGGCAACCGGTGTGACCGACGGGCGCGTCACCTACGGCGCAGCCACGCGCAAAGAAATCGAAGGCAACCAGGCTTACGTTATCGTGCCCACCGTGTACCTCTACAAAGAGCACGGTAAGCCTCTGGTGGAAGAAGGAGAACTGACCGCCGTGTTGCGCGTCGAAAACGGAGGCTGGAAAATTGCCGGCTGGACCTGGTCTGGAGTGAGGCCGCACGCGCCGCGTTGAGGAGGTTTCGCCGACGCCGCATCAGGGGCGGCGCATGACTGCCTACGCCATGTTTTCGAATGGCTCTTCGAGCGAAGGACTCTGCGGCGTCAGCAGTTCGGCACCCGATTCCGTCACTAGCAGATCGTCTTCAAGCCGCACGCCAAACTCGCCGCGAATGTAAATGCCCGGCTCATCGCTCAAGACATTTCCTTTGGACAGCAGCGGTGCGCGATCCCACCCGAACATGTTGTTCTTCACGAAGTAGGGCCACTCGTGCATCTCCATGCCGAGCCCATGGCCCACACGATGCGTGAAGTACGTAAACCCCGGCCCGTAGCCGCCCTCGACAATCACCTTACGCGCTGCGGAGTCTACGTCGGCCGCCGCAATGCCGGGCCGCGCGGTATGGAGCGCCGCGGACTGCGCCTTCTGCACCAGGTCGAACACGGACTTCATCTTGTCCGTCGCGCGGCCCAGCACAAAGGTTCGCGTGATGTCGGAGGTGTAGCCCTCCACCATGCAGCCGTCATCGAGCATCAGGATGCTGCCTTCGCGCAGCGTCTGCGGCTTGGGTGAGCCGTGAGGAACTGCTGTGAACTCGTCGACATTCAGGCTCGCTTCGCCTTCAAATCCCACACGGCCGTACGCCGCTGCCACCAGCGCATGCACGTCCGGCGTCGTCATGCCGACGTTGAGCGATTGCGCCACGGCACGATATACCAGCAGCGTGGCGCGCCCGGCGAGCCGCAGGCATTCGATCTCGTGCGCGTCTTTCACCATGCGGCAACCTGCTGTCACTGGCGTGGCGAGCACTAACTTCAAATGCGGATTCGCTGCGCGGATTCCCTCGGCGAAGACGAACTTCATGTTTTCATCGAGGCCGATGGTGCCTGCGCTCAGCCCGCGCTCGTTCAGTCCGCGCCCAAGCAGAGCGTACGGGCTCTCATCCTCCTGCCAGCCCAGCACATCCGCCTCCTTGGCCAGCGGGCCGCCGGCAAGCATCTCGCGCGCGCGGCCTTCCTCAAACGCCGGGCACACCAGGAACGGCTTGGCCTGCGACGGAATCACCAGCGCCCACAGCCGCTCGCCGCCGTTCAGCCGCATGTTGGCAAAATAGACCGACGACGCGGTGCTGTTCGCCAGTACGATGGCATCGATTTTCTCGGAAACCATCTTGCGCCTGGCGCGTTCGATGCGTTCTTCGCGCTCCGCATTCGTGAACGGCCTCGCTTGCCCACCGAGCACAGGCAGCGCGGCAATCGCTGGAGGAAGCGGCTTTTCTGCATTAGTCTCTGCAGTTGCGGTGCGAACGGCCAATGCGGCAGCGACCGCCGCACCGGCGCCGAGGAAGCCGCGCCGAGAAAACTCGTTGATTGTCGTCATGACTCTCCGGGGAAAAGCAGGGATCTCTCCCAGAGTACCGGACGCATCGGTAGTCCGCATTACTTACACTCCGCTCGAACGATAATCAGGAATGGCAGAAGACGCGTTGCGGCACCGCGCAAGCCGTAGACGCATCCTTTAAACTGACCATGGCAACAAGCGCGGTGCCAGATTTCCGGCGCGGCCAGAACGGAGTTTCGACGTGGCAGAGAGCACCCCGGGCAACGCCCCCAGTCTTGTCTATGACGTAGCGATTCTTGGCAGCGGGCCGGCCGGCTACACGGCTGCAATCCGCGGCGGACAGCTCGGCCTCAAGGTCGCGCTGATCGAGAAAGAAAACGTTCTGGGCGGAACCTGCCTGCACGTCGGCTGCATCCCCACCAAGACTCTGCTCTTCAACGCCGAGATCTGGGATCACCTGAAGCACGCCACCGAGTACGGTATCGACAACGTGCCTGCCCCCGTTCTGAACTGGGAGAACGTGCTGAAGCGCAAGACCATGATTGTGAACAAGCACACCAAGGGCCTCGAATTTCTGATGAAGAAGAACAAGGTCACGGTTGTGCCCGGCTACGGCGAGCTTACTGGTCCCGCGAAAGACGGCGTGCACACTGTGACGCTGAAGGGCGCCGACGGCAAGACCAGCCAGCTTCAGGCGAAGAACGTGATCCTCGCGACCGGCTCCGAAGCAAAAACTATCTTCGGCCTCAAGCCCGACGACCGCATCCTGACCAATATTGAAATTCTCTCTATCCCGCAGGTCCCGAAATCGCTGATCGTCATCGGCGCGGGCGCAGTGGGCGTTGAGTTCGCGTCGATCTTTCGGAGCTATGGATCGGAAGTGACGGTCGTCGAGTTTCTGCCGCGCATCATGCCGCCCGAAGACGAAGACATCTCGAAGGAGCTGACGCGCGTCTTCAAAAAACGCGGCATCGACATCAACACCAGCTGCAAGGTGGAGAAGGTCGAAAAGTCCGAGACCGGCGTCAAAGTCACGTGGACCACTGCGAACGGGAAGACAATCGAGAAAGAAGCGGAGAAGGTGCTGGTCGCCGTGGGCCGTGCGCCGCGCACTGAAGGCGTCGGCATTGAGAAGACGAAGATCGAACTTGACCGCGGCTTCATCAAGGTCAACGAAGCGCAGCAGACCGCCGAGCCGGGCATCTATGCCATCGGCGACATCGTGGCCGGCCTGCCGCAGCTGGCGCACGTTGGCGGCATGAGCGGTATTGTGGCCGTCACCAAAATCGCGGGACGCCCTTTCCGCCCGGTGCGCCGCGAGCGCATCCCCGCCTGCACCTATTCCGATCCCCAGATTGGCAGCGCGGGACTGACCGAAGCCCAGGCCAAAGAGAAGGGCCACGAAATCAAGGTCGGCAAGTTTCCCTTCGCCGGAAATTCAAAGGCCACGATCGTCGATAGCCACGACGGCTTTGTGAAGATTGTTGCCGACGCCAAATATGGCGAGATTCTTGGCGTGCATATCCTCGGCCCGCAAGCCACGGAGCTTATCGCCGAAGCCGTCGCCGTGATGGAACTCGAAGGTACAGTCGATGAGCTGATGTTCACCATCCACGCCCACCCGACCTTGAGCGAAGCGATGCTCGACGCCTACGCTGCCGTCGAAGGCATGGCTATCAACGCCTAGCCACCTGGCACCTGCGGTGCGGCTAACTCCCGGCACCTTGCGGTGCGGCTAACTGCCGCTCACGCGGCCGGGGGGCTTGGGGCACGGATCTTGTGACTCGGGTCTAAGTGCGAAGGACGACGGTCTCTGCAACGAGAGGACCGGCAGCCACGTTGACCATCTGACGGGTCGGCCACCACCCGAGGGGACGCTGCAGCTTCGTGGCGAGAAAATCTCACGATCGCTCGGCGTGCTATAGTGCTTTCTCCCGTCCCCCCAAGCTTCAGACGCAATCGTAGGCCGCATAAGAAAGGACCATGTGGCAACAGCAGCAGGAATCCCGGCCAACCCGTCGAAGCGGCTGGCCGAGCGAAAGTACGACCGTCCATTCTTCCTTGCAATGGCCCTGCTTCTAGCGACGGTCGCGGCGATCGGATTTGCCCCTACCTACTACCTGGCTGGTGGTCTTCGAGCTCCGCTGCCATCGCGGATCGTGCACATTCATGCGGTGATCTTCACCACGTGGATGCTCCTGCTCGTAACTCAGACGGCGTTGATTTCAGCACGCAAGGTTCGTTGGCACCGCACTCTGGGCATGGCGGGGTTCGTGCTGGCATGTGCAATGGTGATCTCGGTGGTGCTGACGGGCGCCGATTTAGCGATGCGGGCGAAGGGCAAACCGAACTCTGAGGCGGTGCTGGGCCTGCTCTCCATCACTTTTACCGATGCGTTCGACTTTGCGGTGCTCGCCGGCTTCGCTTACGCGCTTCGCAGAAATGCGGCGGCACACAAGCGTCTGATTATCATCGCTACCGCGTGCATTACGCGGGCGGCATTCAATCGCTGGCACATCCCGATTCTGTTTCATCAGTTTTATGCAGCCTATGCCGCGACCTATATCTTTCTTCTCTTGCTCGCCGCGTACGACTTGTGGTCATCGCACAGAATTCAACGCGCGACGATTTGGGGCAGCGCCTTTCTGATTTTCATGGGACAGATGAGCCGCTTCATCGGACCCACGGCTTCCTGGCACACATTCGCACACTGGGTGCAAAGTTGGGGGATTTGACGGGTTCCAAATCTAGGATTTGCGAAGCCAAAAACTGAAATTCTGGGCGTGCAACTACCTGCTCGAACGTTGCCACTTCCTTCGTTCGTAAGAAGACAACCGACCGAGACCTTCAAAGGCGGCCTGCGCGCGACTTCTGATTTCCAGACGGCATCTCGGGATACGCGCTCCGGCACTCGGTACAATTCCCTCGATGCATTCTGACTCCTTCACCCGTCGCACATTTCTTCGCAACGCCGCTGCAACTTCCCTTGCCCTTGCGGCGCAGAACCCTAAAATCTTCGCCGCACCGGCGTCTCGCTTGCAGGGTCGCTACATTACGCATGTGTCCGTGGTGCGCGTGAATCAGATCGAAGTGACGCCGACGCGCAACATCGGGGAAGACGAAGCCGCCGACAATCGGCCTGAACGCATTCGCTCGCGCCGCGACGCCTTTGCCCGCGGCTGCCCCAACGGCAAAATGACGTGGGCCATCAGCTGGCTTGCGCTCAACGACCAGCGCAAGGAGTACAAGGAAGCCCGCAAGCTTCTCGCCGGCTATCACGATCAGTACGGCGACGAGATCACCTTCATCCCCGGCGGCTACTTCGCACCCATGTACAACACGCGCGAAGAGATTCGCCGCAACATCAACGACGCGCTCAAGATGGTTAGCGATCTCGTCGGCTCGGGATATCGTCCCGAGTCGCTCGTTGCAGGTTTTATGGATGCGGAGAATCAGCGGCTGCTCGTGGCCGACCAGGGCATTCACGTTTGCCAGGGACAGATCTGGAGCCAGCACGCCATCGATAACGGCGATGGCGACGGCGGTATCTGCTATCCCTACTACCCCAGCCGCGAACACTACCTCAAACCCGCGCAGGGACCGGCGGATTTCATTGACTGCGTCTGCCTCGATGGCTGGACCTGCGACTTTCTCACCGCGCGGCGCGACGGCTTTCAGGGCGGATTCAACAGCCGCATGGGCGTGGGACCCATCGAGACTGTGGGCAACCTGGGGATCGAAGCGGGCCGCCGCGAGATGATGGCCACCACCGCCATGCACTTCGATCGCGGCCACGCTCTCAATGGCTTCGGCTTTGTGACTGGAATCTGGGAAATCTCGATCGGCCACGACGACGACCTTGCCTGGTGGCTGCAGGCCGTGCACGAACGCTGGCCCGACACCCAGGTGATGACCGAAGGCGCCTTCGGCCTCAAGTGGCGCGAGCACAATCCAAACAACGACAAGCTGAACTACCGCTTCGATGCACGGGGAACCGGCGCGCCCGGCTCAGACGCCAATCTCGAAATCGAGTGGTTTATGAACCGCGAGTTTCGCCTCGCCCTGCTGCACGACTGGACCAAAAACGCTCCGCCGCTCGCCATCGACTTCACTCGCTACGACCTGAAGGCTGAAGAGCCGCAGACGCCGGCGCGCGAATGGAGCCTGATGAACGTGCTGAATCAAAAGGGCACACGACCGCAGGACAAGCCAACTCCGCTCGCGCCAATTCAGCGAAGCCGATCGGCGCCTCATCTTCTCCCGCTATCCTGCACTGAGAAATCGCGCCTAAGCCGGTTGAGCGCACGCAGGCTCGAAAGCTTCCGGTTGTCGTTGAGTTGAGATGGCAGCGCCATGCTGCCTCCGCAGCCGGTCCTGCTCGTTCACAAATTCGATGCCTGCCATCGCCCGCGCCGCATCCAACTGCGCAAAGCGGCCTTTTAGCGGCCGAAACGGGAAACTCAGTTCAAGAGTGAGCCGCAATTTACGGCTGCAACACTTTTGTCATTAACGGATGATTAATTTATTGAGAATGGACGGTAAATAGAGCTAGGATTCTAGCTTCGCAGTTGCGTCGAAGGAGCCTCCCCCCATGAAGGCAAGTTTGTTCTCCCCATCGCTCGTTTTCGCTTGTCTGACACTGGCCACGCCTGCTTTTCAGGCCGAGCAAAATCTACCGCAGCCAGCAACTCCGGCGGCGGCGCCGGCAAAGCAGCACGACGCAATCGCCGGATTCTCAGGCGATGCATCCCCAAGCGCCCAATATTGAGGCGATTACCCGGTTTGCCGCAGCCGGCAATCCGATGGCCCAGAACAATCTCGGGTTCTACTATGCCTTCGGCAAAGGCGTTCCGCAGAGCTACCAGGAAGCCCTGAAATGGCTGACGGCAGCGGCCTCCAAAGGATTTGCACCGGCAGAGGTGAACCTCGCCGTTCTCTATGAAAAGGGCTGGGGAGGCAAGGCCGATCTGGTGCGGGCGGCCCACTGGTATCAGGCCGCTGCGGAGCAGGGCGAGCCCACCGCCCAGTGCAAACTCGGCAACCTCTACCGCTCCGGGCGTGGCGTGGCGCGCGACGACGCGGCTGCGGCAGAGTGGTTTCGCAAGGCCGCAGAGCAGGGAAATGCGGCGGCAGAGAATAATCTCGGCGCCATGTACCATCACGGATTCGGCGTTACCCGCGACTATGCCCTGGCACTCGAGTGGTACCGGAAGGCAGCGGACCAGGGGCTTATCGAAGCGGAAAGCAACCTGGGCGTGATGTACGAAGACGGCCTCGGCACGGAGAAGGATTACGCGAAGGCCGTTGCCTTGTATCGCGACGCGGCTTCGCATGGGACGGTGCGCGCTCAGTTCAACCTCGCGACCATGTATGCCGCCGGCCGCGGCGTTCCTCTGGATTATGTGACGGCGTACATGTGGTTGACGCGGGCCGCCGACGCAGGCGACTCAACGGCCGCGCGGAGTTTGAAGGAACTAGCGACGGTGATGACGTCGCGCCAGAAGGATCAGGCCCGGACTCGTCTGGCGGAGGGGCAGAGCGCCAGTGTCTCGGAGACCCAGCCGCATCCTTTTGACGCCGACGCAATCGAGCAGAAGTAGAATCGCAATAGTTTCCTCTGTCGTCTTCCGCTTCTTTCATGCGCCTAGTTTCTCTTATTGCCGCGACACTGCTAACGATGCCTCTGGCTTCAGAACTTGAAGCCCAAACGCGGACCGTTGCCCTGACGATCGATGATCTTCCCTTTGTTACTGGAGAAGACAAGCCCATGCTCCCGACGGATGCAAAGAGAGCAGAGGTTGGTAACCGCAAGCTATTGAGGTCGTTAGCGCACCATAACGTTCCGGTGACCGGATTCGTCATTCAAAAAGGCGTTGAGGATCTGGGGCCAAGTTCTGGCACTAAGATTTTGCGGGAATGGGCGGAGCGAGGTTTCGACCTGGGAAATCACACCTATGCGCATCCCAACTTCGACGACCTGACCATTGAACAGTTTGAAGATCAGATTGTTCGTGGCGAGGAGTCAATTGTTCCGGTGATGAAGGCTGTGGGCCGTAACGTGGCGTTCTTTCGCTTTCCATTCAACCACACAGGCGACACCAGGAAGAAGCACGACTCGGTGGCCGTCTTCCTTGCGCGGCGTGGATACCGTCTTGCCCCCTGCACCATCGAGACCTCCGATTGGATGTTTGACCGCGCCTACGTCCAGATGCTCAATAGTCACGATCAGGCCTCTGCTTCTCGCCTGCGCGCAGACTACTTAGCTTTCACCGCAGCCCAGATTGACTATTTTTCGAAACTCAACCAGCAAGTTATTGGACATGAGCCGCCAGAGATTATGCTCATCCACGATAACCAGCTGAATGCCGACGTGATCGAGCAGTTGCTCGCATTGTTCGAAAAGAAACATTATCGCTGGGTATCGCTGGATGAAGCAGAAAAAGACCCTGCTTACCGTATTCCCGAGACCCTTACTACGAAGTATGGCCCTATGTGGGGATACCGGTGGGCTCGCCAGTTGAACGTGAATGTCGATGGCAGCTTGGAGCCCGATCCGCCCAAATGGGTTATCGATTATGCAAAGCAAATGACGCCGCGGCGATCGCGATCGGAGTTCTGAACTGGACGATTTGCCGTCTCGCGTAATTTCGGTATATTGCGGCGAAACCGCCTTACAACTCCACCGACTGGCTCGCCACGAGCGCCTTCGCCTTGGCGATGAATTCCGCCAGGGGCATGGAGGCCTGCTCCGTCTTGCCGCGCGTGCGCACATTCACCGCGCCTGCTGCTTCTTCCTTGTCGCCAAAGACAAGAATGTACGGCGTCTTCTGCAGGGCAAAGTCGCGAATCTTGGCGTTCATCTTCTCGTTGCGGTCGTCTGTCTCCACGCGGAGGCCCGCTGCCTTGAGTTCGGCTTCGAGTTTCTTCGCATAGGCGACGTGCTTCTCGCTGATCGGCACCAGACCCACCTGCACCGGCGCAAGCCACAGCGGAAACGCCCCGGCATAGTGCTCGATGAGCACGCCGAAAAATCTCTCAACCGACCCGAAGAGCGCGCGGTGCACCATCACCGGCTGATGCCGGCCGCCGTCTTCGCCAATGTACTCAAGCTCGAAACGCTCCGGCAGGGTGAAGTCGAATTGCACGGTTGAGAGCTGCCAGAGCCGCCCCAGCACGTCCACCAGCTTCACATCGATCTTGGGCCCGTAGAACGCCGCTTCGCCGGGGATCGTCTTGTATGGAATTCCCTTGGCCTTCAGCACGTTTTCAAGCGACTGCGTGGCCAACTGCCAGTTCTCGTCTGAACCCACGTAATGCGCGCGATCCTTCGGGTCCCAGGTGGAAAGCTCCACTTTGAATTCGTTGAAGCCGAAGGTCTTGAGCACAGCCTCGGCAAAGTCGATGCAGGCCACTACTTCGTCTTCGATCTGCGACGGCATGCAGAAGATGTGCGCATCGTCCTGCGTAAAGCCGCGCACGCGCAGAAGGCCGTGCATGGTGCCCGAGCGCTCGTAGCGGTACACGTTGCCTAGCTCGGCGTAGCGAGCGGGCAGATCGCGATAACTCTTCGGCGAGTTTTTATAAATCAGAATATGGAACGGACAGTTCATCGGCTTCATGCGATACATCGCATCGTCCAGTTCCATGGGGGTAAACATGTTGGCGGCGTAGAAGCCCTCGTGCCCCGAGGTCTGCCACAAGGCCACGCGCGCCACGTGCGGCGTGTACACCAGCTGATAGCCGCGGCGCAGGCACTCCTCGCGCATCCAGTCTTCCATCACCTTGCGGATGATGGCGCCTTTGGGATGCCAGAAGATCAGCCCGGCGCCGGCCAGCTCCTGAATGCTGAACAGGTCAAGCTGCTTGCCGAGCAGGCGATGGTCGCGCTTGGCTGCTTCTTCAAGCCGCGCAAAGTGGGCGTCCATCTCTTTTTGCGAGAAGAAGGCCGTCCCATAAATGCGCTGCAGCTGCGGATTTTTCTCGTCGCCGAGCCAGTACGCGCCGGCAACCTTGGTGACCTTCACTGCTTTGACGCGGCCGGTCGAAGGCACGTGCGGTCCGCGGCAGAAGTCGACAAACTTGCCGTTGCGATAGAAGCTCACCTTCGAACCAGGCTCCGTAAAGCGGGTGACGAAGTGGGTCTTCATGAAGTCGCCGTCGCGCTCGAATTCCTCCAGGGCCTGCTCGCGGGGCTCGTAGGCGCGCTCAAACTTCTCGTCGCGCGCCACCACCTCGGCCATCTTCTTTTCGATGGCGGCGAGGTCGTCGGGCGTGAAGGGCGTTTCACGATGGAAGTCGTAGAAGAATCCTGAGTCGGTTGCAGGGCCGTGGCCCAGCTTCGTTTCCGGAAACAGCTCCAGCACGGCGGTTGCCAGCACGTGCGCGGCGGAGTGGCGCACCACCTTCAGTGCGTCGGGATCGTTTTCTTTCACCAGCTCAAGCGTCACGTCGGCCTCGAGCGGCGTCGTCAGATCGACGAGGCGCGGCCCGGCGGCGCTTTCGGCCGCGTACATCGAGGCTTCGGATTCAGCCTCCTTGCCTTCGCTGGACGTGTCTTCACCCGAGGCGCCGTCTAGGGTTTTCGGCTTCTCGGCAGACAGCGGCGTAATCCGCGCGACAACGGAAGCGGCCGCGAGGCGAGGCGAGATGGAGTTGGCAATGTCGAGAGGCGTTGTGCCCTGGGGCACCTCGCGGACCGACCCGTCGGGGAGATGGACCGAAATGTTTGGCTTGCTCATGGCGTTTGGGGCCTGGGGGACAGCCGCGGAAGCCGATGGCTTCCAACCCGAGGCAACAGTTCAGGATATACCGGACCCGTTCGGCCGGCGACCGGCTTCCTGCCCGGCACGGCGCACAACCAGCCGAAAGAGGACAACGGAAGACATGGGGGAAATCATTTTGGGGCTATTGCGCTGTTCCTTGGTTCGGGTAATATAGCGGGCAATCTTCCACCGGAGTCGAAACCCTTGCGGCCATTCCGTTTACGTCGGTCCGCAATGCTCTTGCTGTCGTTGCAGCTGTTGGCGTGCTGTTGCGGCATTGCGCAAAACACCATGTCCAGCGGCGCTCCCCAGGCGGCGCAATATGACGCACAGGGCCGCCTCATCACGGCAGGCGGTTTTGTCGACGACGGCCCCATTGTTTTCAAAGATGTGACGCAGGCTGCGGGGCTTGGCGCGTGGCGGCACGTCATGGGCGGACCGGAAAAGACCTTCATCCTTGAATCGAACGGCTCGGGCGTGGCGCTCTTCGACTACGACAACGACGGGTGGCTGGACATCTACTTCGTGAATGGCTCAACTTTTCCTGCTCTCGCAGGAAAGGAGCCTCCACCGCACGCAGCCCTGTTCCGCAACAACCACGACGGAACCTTTACCGACGTGACTGAAAAAGCCGGTGTCGCCAACGATCGCTGGGGCTTCGGCGTCACGGTGGGCGACTACGACAACGACGGCTGGCCCGATCTTTTCGTCGCCAACTACGGCAAGAACCGCCTGTACCACAACAATCATGACGGAACGTTTACCGACGTGGCTGAGAAAGCCGGTGTCACCCTCGGCAACTGGTCCTCGGGCGCAACCTGGGGCGACTATGACGGCGACGGCCGGCTCGATCTATTTGTTTCCGGCTATGTTCATTTCGATCTCGACAAGCTGCCCTATCCGCGCAGCGAAGTCGTGGGATTCGCCGACTGCGCCTTTCGCGGCATTGGAAACCTGACCTGCGGACCGCGCGGATTGCAGGGCGAGCCCGACCACCTGTTCCATAACAACGGGGATGGCACATTTACCGACGTGAGCCTCAAGGCGGGCGTGGCCGACAAAAGCAAGTACTATGGACTGACCGCGGTGTTTGCCGACGTCGATGATGACGGACGCCCTGACATTGTGGTGGCGAACGACTCCACACCCAACTACTTCTACCGCAACCGGGGCAACGGCATCTTTGCGGACGAAAGCTATCTCTCAGGGCTTGCGCTGAACAAAGACGGGCGCGAAGTGGCGGGCATGGGCATCGGCATGGGCGATTACCTGAACAATGGCCGCCTCGATCTTCTCTTGACTGACTTTGCCGATGACGCCAAGGTGCTCTATCGCAATGACGGCGATGCCAGCTTTACCGACGTGAGCAACCGCGCCGGCATTGCCGATGTCGCCATTCCGTTTCTAAGCTGGGGGACGGGGCTGATCGACTTCGACAATGACGGCTGGAAGGACATCTTCATTGTCAACGGCCACGTTTTCCCGGTGGCTGACCACTCCGACTGGGGCTCCACCTATGCGCAGCGGCCACTGCTCTTTCGCAATACCGGCAGCGGCCATTTCGATTATGTCCCTCCGGTCAAAGACACCGGCCTGGCCGTCGTGACCTCGGGGCGCGGAGCGGCCTTTGGCGATCTGTTCAACGACGGCAAAATCGACGTGGTTATCTCCCCCATCGCGGGCCTGCCGATCCTATTGCGCAACGTGAACGCGGATAAGCATCACTGGGTCGAACTCAGCCTTACCGGCGCAGGCAAGAGTCCGCGCGATGCCGTGGGCGCTGTCGTCTTCCTCACCGCCAACCGGATGCGGCAGCGCGCCGATGTGCTCAGCGCGGGGAGCTACATCTCATCCAACGACAAGCGCGCGCACTTCGGCCTCGGGGATGCGCAAACCGCCGGTATCGCCGAGATCCGCTGGCCTTCCGGCCGCAAAGAAACGATCCCGCTGCCGGCCGTGGACCGCATCTACTCCATCACTGAGGGCAAGGGCATCACCGGGGCGCTCTGTGGCGGCCAGCCGTGCCCAATGGGGCCGAAGCCAACGGGGCCACTGAGCTCCGCGGCGGTGAAACGCGTGCCGCGATAGGGTCTGGACCGGCCGCAAAGCGTACACCCCGATCGGCATCCAAAGTACAAAGGGAGCGGCTCGGTTCGCAGCATCCGACTCCCGATGTGAAAGAGGATTTCAAATGCACTGGCTTTCTCTGGTGGGATGGATCGTTGTTTGCGTGGGCACGGGCGCGCTCGGCGGCCGCTGGACAGCCCCTGAAATTGCCGGTTGGTATCGCACCCTGCGCAAACCGTCGTTCAATCCGCCGAACTGGGTCTTCGGCCCTGTCTGGACGCTTTTGTATCTCCTGATGGCCGTTGCCGCGTGGATGGTGAGCGAGGCTGACGCCTCTCCGCTTCGCAATGTGGGTCTAGGCCTCTTCATGGCGCAACTGGCGCTCAACCTTGCCTGGTCGTCGATCTTCTTTCGACGTCACGCGCTGGGCGCGGCTCTGGCTGAGGTTCTTCTGCTGTGGTGCGCGATTGGCGCGACGACGATTGTCTTTGCCCGGATTGCCCCCGCTGCCGGCTGGCTACTGCTGCCTTACTGGGGATGGACGAGCTTTGCGACGCTTCTGAACGCAGCCATCTGGAGGCTGAATTCAGGCCGCAACTCCCCTGCGCCCACGCAACCCCACTTGCCATAGGCTGCCAACCGGGTCTAACCTGTTTGCATGCATCGATGTCGCTAACACCGCCCTGGTGATTGCCGATGCACGGTTGCGCCCGATGGCGCACGGATTTCCCGCCCTAACCAGACCAACTCAGCCCCAGGACAGATTCTCGTTCCGCCCAGGGGCGCTTTCCCGCATGAGGAGAAGAAGAATGGCGCGTATTGCCGCGAACGTAACTGAATTGATTGGGCACACCCCGTTGGTGCGCCTTAACCGCGTGTCGGCGGGATTGCCCGCGACCGTGGTCGTGAAGCTTGAAAGCCAGAACCCGCTTGCCAGCGTGAAAGACCGCATCGGCTTTGCCATGATCGACGATGCGGAGAAGAAGGGCCGCATCAAGCCGGGTCAGACCGTTCTCATCGAGCCGACCAGCGGCAATACCGGCATCGCCCTTGCGTTTGTGGCCGCCGTCAAAGGCTACAAGCTCATTCTCACGATGCCTGAGACCATGAGCCTCGAGCGCCGCGTGCTTCTCAAGGCATTTGGCGCGGAGCTTGTGCTCACTCCCGGCCCCAATGGGATGAAGGGCGCCATCGCCAAAGCCAACGAGATCCAGGCCAATACGCCCAACGGCGTCGTGCTGCAGCAATTCGACAATCCGGCCAACCCTGCGATCCACCTCGCCACCACGGGCCCTGAAATCTGGGAAGACACCGACGGCAAAGTCGACTTTCTCATCTCCGGCGTGGGCACCGGCGGCACCATCACCGGCGTGGCGCAATACATCAAGGCGCGCAAGCCCGAGTTCAAGGCCATCGCGGTGGAGCCGACCGATAGCGCGGTTCTGAGCGGCGGCAAGCCTGGCCCGCACAAGATTCAAGGTATCGGCGCAGGCTTCGTTCCCAGCATTCTGGATACAAAACTCATCGACGAAGTCATCCAGGTGACAAACGACGAGTCAGTTGCCATGGCGCGCCGCTTGCCGCTGGAAGAGGGAATCTTCGTGGGCATCAGCTCCGGAGCAGCCGTTGCTGCAGCCCTTAAGGTTGCCGCGCGCCCTGAGAATGCCGGCAAGCTGATCGTGGCCGTTCTGCCCAGCTACGGCGAACGCTATTTGTCGAGTGTGCTGTTCGATTCGCTGCGCCAGGAAGCATTGGCTCTGCCGACACAGCCGGTGACGGTGTAGGCGAAAAACAGTGAAACAGAGAAGCAGGCAAACAGAGAAGTTGTGAAAGAGTGGTCGGTGAGCAACGGCCTCAAAGCTGCTCGCTGACCGCTGGGTTGAACATCGTACGACTATGGCCATGTTTGAACGCATCCGCGAAGACATCCACTCCGTCCTGGAGCGCGACCCGGCCGCGCGCTCCGGGCTGGAGGTACTGCTCTGCTACCCGGGCCTCTGGGCGGTGTGGATGTATCGCGCCGCGCACTCGCTCTGGCGCGCCCACCTCTATCTGCCCGCGCGCATTCTCTCGCAGATTGCCCGCTTCTTTACCGGCGTCGACATTCACCCCGGCGCACTACTGGGCCGGCGTCTCTTTATCGATCACGCAACAGGTGTTGTGATCGGTGAAACCGCCATTGTCGGCAGCGACGTGACCATCTACCAGGGCGTCACGCTGGGCGGCACCGGCAAAGGCCATGGCAAGCGCCACCCGACCATTTGCGACCGCGTTTTTATCGGAAACAATGCCAACATCCTCGGCAATATCACGGTCGGCGAAAACTCGCGGGTCGGTGCAGGCTCTGTCGTGCTTGATGACGTGCCGCCCAACTCCACCGTCGTCGGCGTGCCCGCCCATATCGTTTACCGCGCGGGCAAGCGCATCCTGCTGACCGACCCTCACGACATCAAGGACCCGCTCTCCGACGCCCTGATTGCTCTCTCAGCGCGCGTAGAAGAGTTGGAGCAGAGGATCGGCGCGCAGCCGTGCGAGGAGCCCGTCCCCTTCGCCGCCGAAGAAGCCGAACGCAACGCCTACCGCAAAGAACTCGATACTCTGCGCGACTACGTCTCGATGGGCGAAGGAATTTGAAGGACAGGGATCAGGGATCAGGTTTCAGAGGCGAGCAGATTGTGCGCGCGCATGTTTTGGCGGCCGCGTCGAGCGGACCGTCTGATCCCTGATCCCTGAAACCCGAAACTTGTTCCCCGACTACTCGCCCCTTAGTGCCCGCATCGGATCGATCGATGCCGCCCGCATTGCAGGGACGGCCGACGCAGCAACCGCCAGCAACAGCACTCCGAGTGTCGCGCCAGTCAGCACCAGCGGGTCAAACGGGCTGACGCCAAAAAGCAGCGACCGCAGCAAGCCCGATGCCGCCATCGCTCCACCCACGCCCAGCACGCAACCCACCAAGGCCAGCTTCGCTCCTGACTTGAGAATCAGTTGCACGATCGCCGCGCGTTGCGATCCAAGCGCCATTCGGATTGCCATCTCGGGCACGCGCGCCGCCACTGAAAACGCGATCACGCTATAGATCCCGAGCACCGCCAGCAGAACCGCGGCAAAGGCAAAGCTCGAAATCAGAACTGTGTTGAAGCGTCGAGGCCCCTCTGAGAGAGACACGGCCTGCTCCATGGTCTGCACCTGCGTCAGCGGAAGCAAAGGATCGATCGACCGTACTGTCGCTCGCAATGCATTCTCCATCTGCTGCGCAGGCAGCGCCGACCGCAGCACGATGTAGCCGCCGTTCCCGCTCAGATCGCCTGGCTGGGCCAGCGAGCCCGCATCCTCCTCGGCCTGGACTGCTGGAACGTAGTACTGCTCCTTTGCCGGCTCGTCTGGAGAAGTCAGCGCCACATTCGCCACCACCCCGACGACCGTCATCCACGGTGTCTGCATCTCCGGCGTTCCAATGTGCAACCGCTTGCCCACCGGATCCTGGCCGGGCCAGTAGTGTTGCGCCAGTTTCTGGTTCACGATCAGCACCAGCTGCTTGCCTGCGCGGTCATCGTCGGTGAACAGCCTGCCACGCACCAGCGGAATTCCCAGCGCTTCGAACTGCTTGCCAATCACGTACGAGACCGTGGCAAGGTTCATATCCGCGCCCTTCGGCGGAACATAGCCATCCACGACGAAGGTCTGGTTGTTGTTCGCGCCGCCCGCAGGAATGGTGCTTGTCAAGCCAGCCGCCGTGACGCCCGGCAGGGCATTCAGCCGCTGCAGAAGCTCGCGGTTAAAGGTGTCCACCTGGTCCTGTTTGGAGTACTGGTGCTGCGGCAGTCCGTAGGAGGCCATCGTCACATGCTCGGGACGAAAGCCGAGATCGACGGAGCGCATCTTCTCAAAGCTGCGCAGCAAAAGGCCCGAGGCCGACAACAACATCAGCGCGATGGCGATCTCGGCCACTACCAGCGCGGAGCGCAACCGCGCGTGGCCTCCCCCTGCAGTTCCCGAGCGGCCACCCTCCTTCAAATGGGTATTCACGTTGGTGCGCAGCGCCGCAAAGGCCGGAACGAGCCCGCACAGAATGCCTGTCACCACGGCGAGCGCCATGGAAAAGCCCACCAGCTTCCAGTTCAGCCCGATCTCGCTGATGCGCGGAAGGCTCTCCGGCAGCAGGCTCTTGCCTACGCGCAGCACAACCGCGGCAATCGTAAGGCCCAGCACGCCGCCGCTCACGCTCAAGGCCAGGCTCTCAAGAATGGTCTGGCGCAGAATCGCCGCTGCTTGCGCTCCGAGCGCCATGCGCACCGCAATCTCGCGTTGCCGGCGAATCGCCCGCACCAGCAGCAGCCCGGCGAGATTGGCGCAGGCAATCAGCAGCACCACGGCGACGGCGAGAAAAAGCGTGCGCAGTAACGGACGCGCCTGCTCGATGGTCTCCTCTTGTTGCGGACGCACCAGAGCGCTGATGCGCAGGTTCGCCATCATCGCCGGATAGTTCCGCATGATCTCCTGCGCCACGCGCTCCGCATCGGCCTGGGCCTGTTGCGCGGAGACGCCCGGCTTGAGCCGGCCCACCATCGAATAGCTCCAGTTGGCGGAAGCAGGCGGCGCGAGCTCCTGTTCGGTGAAACTCAACGGAACCCATAGCTCGGTGCGATTCAGCTGTCCGCTCACCAGCGGAAACTCGAAGTTCCGCGGCATCACCCCGATCACTACATACGGCTTGCGATCGAGCAGCACCTTCTCGCCCAGCACATGCGGATTGGAGTGGAATCGATTCACCCACGCGCTGTAACTCAGCACGGTCACCTGCGCGGTATGCTCCTGTTCGTCCGCGGTAAAGAACCGGCCCAGCTGCGGCGCCACACCAAGCGCCGGAAAAACGCCTGCCGTCATGCGGGTCGCGTTGATTTGTGCCGGCTCGCCGTTACCCGAAAGCTCAAAGCCGGCGCCCTGATACCCGCCCAGCGATGTGAACGAATGCGTCTCGCGCGTATAAGCGCGGATATCGGGGACGGTTACGCCAACCTCGTTGTTGCCGCCCACATTTACGCCTGCGAGCCGGTCTGACAACACCATCAACCGGTCCGACTCAGGAAAGGGAAGCGGCCGCAGAAGGACGGCTTCGACAATGGAGAAGATTGCCGATGTTGCTCCAATGCCGAAGGCAAGGATCAGCACGGCGGTGATGGCAAAGCCCGGAGACTTGAGCAGTTGGCGAACAACAAAGCGAAGATCGAACAAAAACTTCTGCATGTGCGTCTCCCGGGGCGGAGCGGAATTGAAAATCCTGATGCACTTGATACGCCAAACCGCGCTTTCCGGTTCTGGCTTTCTTTCAGGGAGACAGAGAGCTTACGGATCGCGACCACTGTTCGAAAGCGCACGAATGCGCGGGGCACTGTCCGCAAACGAACAGTGCTAGAGTGGACTTTTCCACTCTCCACTGCTGGGGTCTTGATCTTTGGCCGCCTCCCGCGCGCTGTTGCCGGTGCTCTTCTTTCTCGCGCAAAACGTGTTCGCCGCCCCGCGCGTGCAGCCGGTGCCCGTTCCGCAGGAGATGCGCTCCACCGCATTCACGGTCACTGTCGACGGCAAGCCGGTCGACGTGGCACACGTCGCCGCCAGCTATGACTTTGCCAGCTTCGACATCACAGGCCCGGTTGAGATCGCCATCACCGCCGAGGCTGAAGGCTTCTGGGATCGCGGCGTCGACATCCAGCCCTGGCGGCTCGGGCTGCATGCCCGGCGCGAAGGCCAGACGATTCGCTTCCGCTTGCAAAGTCCCGCCAAGCTTTCCATCGCACGCCCTCGCGATTTTCTCAATCACGCGCAGATGCTCTTCCTCTTCGCTGGATCGCCGCCTCCGCCGCCGCCCAATGGAGCCGTCGTCTACAAGCCTGGCGTCTATCGCCAGAGCCTTAATCCCAAAAGCGGCGAAACGTATTACCTCGCCCCCGGCGCGTTCTTCTACGGCAGCCTCAATCTCTTCGACGTAACCGGTGTCAAAGTCCTTGGCCGCGGCACCCTTGTCTACGACGGGCCGCAGGACCCGGCCAACGACGAAGGCTGGATGCAGAAGCCCGACTGGCACTGCATCGGCACCAGCAACGCCCACAATATCCAGGTCAGCGGCCTCACCTGCGTCATTCGCTCGCGCACCTGGTCTGTGCAGATGAAAGACTCCAGCGGATTCCTCTACGACGATCTGCGCGTCATGGGCGGCAACCCCGGCAACGCCAACCAGGATGGAATGGACTGGATCGGTTCGAGCGATGGCCTGGTGCGGAATTCCTTTTTCCGCGCGTCGGACGACGTGATTGCTCTGATGGGCAACTGGGACGGCTACACCGACGCCGACATGCTGCGTCCCGGGAAAGATGTGCACGACATCACGATCGAGAACAGCGCGCTCTCGACAAGCATCTCCAACATCGTTCGTGCCGGGTGGCCGCGCAAGATTTTCAGCTCCCGCAATTTCACTCTGCGCGACTCCGACATTCTGCATGCCGGCATTGGCGCGTGCGGTCAGCCTTTTGGGCTGCTCGGCTTCTGGGGAGCCAACGGCGCAATGGGCGATCACTCCGGCTACACTTTTGAGAATTTGTTTCTCGACGACTGGTACTCTCTTCTGCAAATGGAGCAGGAGCAGCCCGCGCTGCACGGCTTCACCTTTCGCAACATCTGGGCGCCCGATCAGCCGCCGCTTCTGGGATCGACGATCTCCGGGCAGATTAGTGGAGTCACTCTCGACAACGTGAAGTACGGTCAGCAGCGCGTCGCGAGCAACGCCGACGTTCCGTTGGCGATTACCGATAGCGCCGCACCCGTCGCATTCCCAGCGCCCTCGGGTCCTGTCGCGCACTTCACGGTCGATCCACCAGTGATTGCGCCGGGCCAGAAAGTGACATTCACCGCCGATAATGCCGCGCACGCGCACTTCACCTGGCTCTTCGGCGATGGAACGACGGCGCAGGGCCGCAAGGTGTCGCACACTTTTGCCGATGCAGACGGAACCGACCTCGACTCTGCGAACGGTGCGGGCCGGTTTCGCGTACTGCTGCATGTCGAAGGGAAAGATCAGGGGCAGAACTCGGCGAATCAGGACTGGGCGGCACAGGGCGTCGTCGTCGTCGCACAGTGGCATGAAGCGGTCGAGCCCATTGGACCGAATCTTCCCGGCCTCGCGTGGCATCTCTATCCCGGAACGTGGACCGAGCTTCCGGACATGAGCAAAGAAGTCGCCGTATTCAATGGCGAGTCCGCGGGCATCGACGTTGACCCGCACGGATTTACGCGCTACGCCACGGCTTGGGACGGATACATCGATGTACCAGTCGATGGCGGCTACACATTCCACCTGATGGCGCGCGATGGCGCACGCGTGGTGATCGACGGAGCGGAGATTGCCAGAACCGGGCCGCCCTTCGCGCAGGTCTGCGGAGTGGCCGGCAACGCGGTGCGCTACGACCGCGGCTCCATTGGACTGCGCGCCGGCCTGCACACGCTGCACATCGAAGGACTGCACTTCGCAAGCCAGGGCACACCGCGCCTGCTCTGGGAAGGCCCCGGGTTGCCGCCTACCGACATTCCCTCCGCCGCCTATCGCCACAACAAGGCAACCGTCTCCACCCCCTGAAGGTAGTTCTCTAGTCCTTAGTCGCTGTTCCCTGTTCTTCCCTCCGTTCGTCACAGACTTCTTGCTACCCCTAGCCTTCTAGGCCTAGGCTCCTAGGTACCAAGATCGCTAGGGGTACAGCATGGCAAAAACCGACCTACAGGGAACATTGGACCTCCTGGTTCTGAAAACCCTCGCACAGAACGGTGCACTGCATGGTTATGGCATCGTCCAGCACATTCAAAGTGCGTCTGGCGAGTTGCTGCGTGTGGAAGAGGGCTCGCTTTATCCGGCGCTGCACCGCATGGAGCAGGGCGGCTGGATTGCTGCCGAGTGGGCGCTGACCGAGACCAATCGCCGCGCCAAATACTACAAGCTCACCGCCCAGGGTCGAAAGCAGCTTCAGCAAGCGGAAGAGAGCTTCGATCAGCTGGTGAAGGGCGTACGCGCCGTATTGCGCTACGCGTGAAAGGAAGATCATGGCCCTATTCCGCCGCATCAGAAACCTCTTCCACCGCGCCGACATTCGCCGCGAGATTGATGCCGAGCTCCAGTCTCACATTGACCTGCGCACCGATGAGAACATCGCGCGCGGCATGCCCAGTGACGAGGCACGACGCGAAGCCCTTCTTCGCTTCGGAAACCCCGCAACCACACGCGAACATGTGACTGCGGCCGATGCGGCGCTGGGCCTCGAGCGCCTCTGGGCCGACCTGCGCTACGCCGTCCGTCAGCTTGTCAAATCCCCCGGCTTCTCGGTTACCGCGATCCTGTCTCTCTCCATCGGCATCGGCGCCAATACGGCTATCTTCAGCAGCATGGACGCAGTCGTCCTCCGCCCGCTCGCCGTACCCGCCATGGATCGCGTCCTGACAGTCGCCGAGTTCCAGGACACCGGCGGCGGCAACAACGTCGCCTATGCCAATTACGACGACTGGGCCCGCCAGAACCGTTCTTTCGAAGAACTCTCCATCCGCACCGGCCGGGATATGAGCCTCACGGGTACAGGCGAAGCCACCCATGTGCAGGTCGAGCGCGCCTCGGCAAACTTCTTCAGTGTGCTGCGCATTCAACCCATCCTTGGCCACCTCTACACCGATGGAGATTGCCGTCCAGGCCGCGACAGCATCGCGGTCCTCAACTACGGCTTCTGGCAACGGCGCTTCGGCAGCGATCCCAATGCAGTGGGCCGCACGATCGAACTGGACCAGCGCATCTACACCGTCATCGGCGTTTTGCCTAAGTCGGTGCAATACCCCCCTGAGGCTGAGATCTTCCTGCCTCTCGCGCTCACGCCACAACAACGCGCCGACCGCAGCAACCGCGATTACCGGGTCGAGGGCCGCCTGCGCGATGGCGTTACCGTAACCCAGGCACGGGCCGACCTCCGCGCCATCGCGGCACAGCTGGCGTCCATCTACCCCAAGACCAACCGTGCCTGGACGGTGCGCGCCGACCCGCTGCTCAACACCATCAATGGCGATCTCACCCCTCTGTACTACCGGCTCATCATGGGCGCCACACTTTTTGTGCTCCTCGTTGTCTGCGCCAATGTCGCCAACCTGCAATTCGCGCGCGGCATCGAACGCCGCACTGAAATCGCCATGCGTACGGCACTCGGCGCAAGCCGCACCCGCATTCTCCGGCAGCTCCTCACGGAAAACTTCCTGCTCGGTTTCATCGGAGCAGGCGGTGGCCTCGTCCTCGGCTGGCTTTACCTCCGTCTCACCTTGGTCTTCATGCCCGAGCGCGTTGCCCGGCACATGTCGGGCTGGTCCAATATTTCTCTGAACGGTCATGCCTTCGCCTTCTCGTTGGCTCTGGCCCTGCTCGCTGGCCTCGTTTCCGGCATCGCTCCCGCTCTTGACGCCCTGCGCACCAATCTCTCCGATCAACTCAAATCCGGATCGCGCTCGACCATCGGCTCCGGACCTCGACGCTGGCTGCGTAACCTCTTCGCGGTCGCGCAAATTTCCTTCGCCGTCGCTCTCGTTATCGGCGCAGCCCTCATGGCCAAAGGGATGAATGCCCAATTCCACATCGCCGATGCCTATACTCCGGAGAAGGTACTCACCTTTTCCATCGCGTTGCCCGACGCACGCTACGACACGCAGAAGCAGGTCGCCTGGTATACCGACAGCCTTGCAAAGCTCCGCGCCCTTCCGGGCGTGACACACGCCGAAATCACCAACGTACTTCCCTATACCGATTACGGCTGGGATCGTGAAGTCCAGATCGACGGCCGTCCCGCCGCCCCGGGACGCGACCAGAACGCCCTGCAGGTCATCATCAGCTCTGGCTACTTTTCTGCTTTCCACATCCCCATCCTCGGTGGCCGCGGATTCGCTCCTGGCGATTCTCTGCAGTCCACACCCGTGGCCATTGTGAGCCGCCGATTCGTCGACCTGTACTTCGCTGGCGAAAACCCCGTCGGCCATCGCATCCACATGGGCAATGCGGCGACGAAAGATGCGCACAACCCCTGGCTCACCATCGTTGGCGTCGCCGGCGAAGCCCAATACACCCTCTGGGACCAGAATGCCTACGCCGTGGTGTACGTGAACACCGCGCAGCTGCCCTCTCCCACCACAACCTATGCCGTCATGACCGGCGGGGACCCCGTCGCTCTCGCCGAGCCGGCGCGCAAAGCCCTGGCTGCCCTTGACCCGACGCTGCCTCTCGACTCGCTCCTCACCTACCGTCGCCTGATGAATGACAATCTCATCGGCCTCATGTATGCCGCGGGCATGATCGCTTTCGATGCGCTGGTCGCTCTCTTTCTCGCCGCCATCGGCATCTTCGGCGTGATGGCCAACCTGGTGGGCGAGCGCACCCGCGAAATCGGCGTGCGGCTTGCCCTGGGCGCTCGGCGCGAAGATGTGTTGCGCATGATCCTGGGCCGCGCCACGCGCCTCACCGCGATTGGGATGGGCGTGGGCCTGGTGATGGCGTTCTCTCTGGCGCACCTCGTGGCCAATCTGCTGCGCGGCGTTCGGCCCGACGATCCGCCTCGTCTTCGTCGCCATTACCGCAGCGATCGCAGCCGTCGCCCTCGCCGCAAGCTGGATTCCCGCTCGAAGAGCCGCGCGCGTCGATCCCATGAAGGCATTGCGGGCCGAGTAGCTCGAGTAACCCAGGAGGAGAAGATGGCTCTCTTTCGTCGCGTCGCCAATCTTTTGCGGCGCCCCATCCTCGATCGCGAAATCAACGAAGAGCTGCAGACCCATATCGACCTTGCCATCGAAGCGTATATGCGTGATGGAATGCCCCACGACGAGGCACGACGCAAGGCGCTTCTGCGCTTTGGCAATCCTGCGTCAACACGGGAACGCGTCACCGCCGCCGACACTACGCTGGGCCTCGAGACATTCGCGCGCGACCTCCGCTACGCTCTTCGTCAATTGCGCCGATCGCCCGGATTTGCTTGCACTGCGATCCTCACGCTGGCCCTCGGCATCGGCGCGAACGTCGTCGTCTTCGGCGTGCTGAACGCTATGCTGCTGCACCCACTCGACCTGCCCGTCTCCAGCCGACTCGTCGAGATTGCGCAGCGAGAGCGTGGCGACCTAAATCACTCCTATCCCGACTTCGTCGATATCCGGTCTCGCAACACTACATTCGACGACCTAGCTGCTTACCGCATCGATGGCGCGGGCGTCGGCACCGGCACTTCAACGCAGCGATCCTGGATATACGAAGCCTCGAGCAACTACTTCGACGTGCTTGGAGTCACGCCCGCGCTCGGCCGCTTCTTCCACTCCAGTGACGAACACGGCCCCGGCTCCATGCCCTACATCGTCCTCAGCGATGCCTTCTGGCGCCGGCGCTTCGACGCCGATCCGCGCATTGTGGGGACAACCGTAGATCTCAACAAGCATCCGTTCACCATCATCGGTGTCGCGCCCAAGACCTTCAACGGGACTGAGCTCTTTTTGTGGCCCGACTTCTGGATCCCGATGATGAACGAAAAACCGATCAGCGGATATGATTACCTGACCAAGCGCAGTTCTCACGGCCTCTACATCCTCGGTGTCCTCAAGCCTGGCATCACACCCGCTCAAGCAACCACGAACCTGAACACTGTGGCCGGTGAACTGGCGCGCCAGTATCCGCAGACCAATGCAGGAATGGCGCTTCGCCTCGTCCAGCCTGGCCTCATGGGCGATGTCCTCCGGGGCCCCGCGCAACCCTTCCTCCTTGCGATGATGATGCTCTCGCTGCTGGTGCTCGCTGCTGCGTGCGTGAACCTCGCCGCCATGGGAATGGCAGGCTACACCGACGACTCAGCCCTTCCGCTTCAGCGCCGCATTCTTGACGAGGCCTCGCGTATCCCAGGGGCCACCGTCGGCTCCATCAACAGCCGGCCGCTCGGCGTTGGCGGAAGCGGAACCGGCGTCTTTCGCGATGATGCGACTGATTTCCGTCCGACCAACAGCGTTTCGAGCGCGAGATATTTTGCCATCTCCCCCGGCTACCTCAATGCTGCGCAAACCCATCTTCTCGCCGGGCGCGATGTCTCCTGGAACGACGAGCCAAAATCGCCGCAGGTCGTCCTGATCAACCAGACCCTTGCGCATCGCGTGTTTGGCGTAGAATCGCCGCTGGGCAAACATCTCCGCACCTCCGGCGGCACGCGCTACGAAGTCGTCGGGGTTGTCGAAGACGGCAAATACGAATCGCTCACCGAGGACGCCGGCGGCGCTCTCTTCTTTCCGCTCGGGCAATACCATGACAGTGGATTCACCCTGGTGGTGCGGTCGCATCGCCCTGCTGCCGAAATCGAGGGGCTTTCCATCGCGCGATCCATTCGTCCTGCTTGGATCGCTGGCCGCCATGATTCTTATCGGCCTTATCGCCACCTGGATACCGGCGCGGCGTGCGCTCTCCGTCAACCCCGCCCAGCTGCTGCGAGACGAGTGATCAAACCGGCGAATAACGGGGGGGCTCGCGCGGCCTCAGCGGCTGCTTTTCGATCCGCGGCGCGTCCAATACTCCACAGGCACTCGACGGACGCACGGTACGGGCACAATACACGGACAGGTATCTGGCCTGTGCCTCGGCCAGATACAATGGATTGACACAGCCCTTTCTGGGTCGAAACGCGATTTTTTCTTAGGTTTGGAGCAGCTGGACGTGAGATGGACGTGGGGCCGCGGCTTGCGGCTGGAGTTGGTTGCAGCATTGAGTTTCGCGCTGGCGCTGCCGGCCGTGGCGATGGCCGCCGGATCTCCTCAAGGACAAGCGACGGAGACGCAGCTGTCGACGGAGATCCACGACCTGAATGGGCGCACGCAAGCCACTCTCTCGGTGAGCGTGGCGGGCCGCGACGGCGTGCCCGCACAGGGCGCCGTGGTTATCGCAGATCAGAATGGGCAACTGGCGGGCGTCGCTCTCGATGCCACCGGGCATGCCACCACAGAGCTCTCGCTCTTGCCGGGCCAGCATAATTTGACCGCAAGCTATGTGGGCAACACGACGCACCAGAGCTCGGTCTCCCAGGTGAGGCCCGTGGCTGCCGTAACCGGAACCACGCCCGACTTCGCCGTCACCGTTGCGCCGGGCTCCCTCACGCTCAAGCAGGGACAGTCAGGCGCCGTCATCGCTTCTCTGACGCCGATCAACTCCGCGTCGCTGACCGCGCCGATGTTTGTGACCATGTCCTGTTCCGGATTGCCCGACCAGGCGACGTGCTCCTTTTCGCCCGAGAACGTTGAGATTTCACCCAACACGACGGCTGCTGTAAATAGCTCTCTGGTCTTGACCACAGTAGCGAAATCGCAAGCCCAGGCGCGCGTTGTCCCGTCGAGCGACAGCCATTCCAAACCCTTGGCCCTTGCCCTCCTGCTGCCGGGAGCTCTCGGCTTTGCGGGCTTGGCATTTGGCGCACGCCGCCGCCGCTGGCTGAGCCGCATGAGCTTCGTTCTCTGCCTCGGACTAATCGCGCTGGGAACAACGGCCTGCAATCCTCTCTATAACTATCGCAATCACGGGCCTTCTACGAATCTGCCCACGCCTACCGGCACCTACACTCTGACCGTTACGGCGCAGTCGAGCAACGGCATTACCGCCAACACGCATTCGACAAGCCTCGTACTGACCGTTCAGTAGCGCTCAATAGCTGCGTCAATCGCAACCACGCACTCAGGAAAACTGCGCCTGTATCCCTGCCCCCTCGCAGTGGTACAACGGTGATGCACGCCGCGGCGCCCCAGGGGAGGCGTTGTCATGTTGAAGAAAATCGCTTTTTCGCGCGCGTTCCGCTTATCAGCCAGGCTCGCAGCTCTTCCAGTCGCCCTCGCCCTGGCGGCCTCTCTCGCCTTCGCACAAACGGCCGACCAGGCATGGCTGAAATACGCGCCCTCCAGCCGTCCCGCACCCATCCCGGTTTATGTGAAGGCGCTGGGCAACAGCCCACTTGAAGCCTCGGCTGCGCAGGAACTGAATCGCGGACTCGCCGGGCTCTATGGAGCGGCTGCGCTCGCGGCGGCTAACAGAAGTGCTGGTGCCCTCGTGCTTGGGACGGTTCCTGAATTACGTGCAGCCTATCCGAAGGTCGCAATTACGAACGATCTCGGAGCAGAAGGGTACTTGCTCACCCGCATCCAGCAAAAGGGCCATGCAGTCGTCCTCGTCGCCGGTGGCAGTGATCGAGGTGTGCTCTATGGGACCTTCGCCCTGCTCCGCATATTGGCCGAGTCTCACACGCCGGAAGCATCCGCCGTGCGCAGCACCCCAGCCATGCCCATCCGCTGGACCGAAGAGTGGGACAACCTCGACGGCTCCGTCGAGCGCGGCTATGCCGGCCGCAGTATTTTTTTCGATCATGGAAGAGTCCGCGATGACCTTGCGCCTGTGGGCGAATATGCGCGCCTGCTGGCCTCCATCGGCATCAACGGATGCAATGTAAACAACGTCAACAACGCTGCGCCCTTTCTTGCTCCCGACATGTTGCGCGGCTTGGCGAGAATCGCCGACACCATGCGCCCGTGGGGTGTGCGCGTGGCCATGAGCGTGGACATTGCCAGCCCTCAAAAAATTGGCGGCCTCCGCACCTACGACCCGCTGGACCCTGCCGTGAAGGCCTGGTGGAACGCGAAGGTTGACGAGATCTACACCCTCATTCCCGACCTCGCCGGCTTCACCGTCAAGGCCGACTCCGAAGGCCAGCCCGGACCCGCAAGCTACGGCCGCACGCCTGCCGATGCCGCCAACACCCTTGCTGCCGCGCTCGCCCCGCACGGCGGCGTTGTGCTCTATCGCGCCTTCGTCTACAACCATCATCTCGATTGGACCGATCCCAAGGCCGACCGCGCCCGCGCCGCCTACGACATCTTTCATCCCCTCGACGGCAAGTTCGCGCCCAATGTCGTTGTGCAAACCAAGGAGGGCCCCATCGACTTCCAGGTGCGCGAGCCCGTTTCGCCTCTCTTCGGCGGACTCACCCATTCGAATCAGGGCCTCGAGCTGCAGATCACGCAGGAATACCTTGGCCAGCAGCGCCACCTCGTCTACCTCGCGCCGATGTGGAAAGAGGTTCTCGACTTCGACATGCGCGTCGATGACCGGTCTACGCCCGTGAAGGACGTCATCGCGGGAACTGCGTTTCACAAAACGTTGGGCGGAATGATTGGCGTTGCCAGCGTGGGCCGCGAGGCGTGGCTCAACTCGCCGCTCGCCCTCGCCAATCTCTACTCATTTGGCCGCCTCGCGTGGGATCCAAATCTATCGCCTGAAAAAATTGCGGAAGAGTGGACCCGTCAGACAATCAGCAACGATACGACAGTTGTCCAAAAGGTAGATCAAATGCTGATGCAGAGCTGGCCCGCGTATGAGGACTACACTGGCCCGCTGGGCTTGCAGACCCTGACCGACATCACCGGCAGCCACTATGGCCCGGGCATCGAGGGCAGCGAAAACAACGGATGGGGCCAGTGGCATCGCGCCGACCATGTTGGCGTGGGGATGGACCGCTCCGTGGCGACAGGGACCGGCTATGCCGGGCAGTACCAGCCGGAGGTTGCGAAAATCTACGAGAACGTTGCCACCACGCCTGACAATCTGCTGCTCTTCTTCCATCACGTGCCCTATACCTATCGCCTGCACGATGGAAAGACCGTGATTCAGTATCTCTACGACAGCCACTACGCGGGCGCGGCGCAGGCGGCGCAGTTTGTGCGCGACTGGCAGTCGCTCAAGGGCCGCATCGATCCGGCGCTCTACAACAACGTGCTGCCGCGCCTCGAGTACCAGGCCGGCCACGCGATCGTGTGGCGCGATGCGATTGTGCAGTATTTCTTCAAGCTCAGCGGCATTGCAGACGACCGGGGCCGCGCCGGCACATTCCCCGGCCGCCTCGAAGCCGAAGACGCACGACTTACCGGTTACAGCGTCATCGACGTCAAGCCGTGGGAAGATGCCTCGCGCGGCAAAGCTGTTTCGTGTCCCGTTGTCGCAGACGAGTCGGCTCTTCCCGGTTGCTCAGCCGAGTGGACCTACCAAGGCGCTCCCGGCTCGTATGACATCGCGGTCCAATACTTCGATCTGCGGGACGGTATCGCACATTTCGCGCTGACAGTGAATGGCCACGCACCAGGACCCGGTGCAAGCTGGTCAGCCGACGCGCAGTTGCCCACGCCGCATCCCCACGGCGATAACTCCACACGCCACATCGTGCCCAACGTGACACTGAAGCCGGGCGATACCATTCGTGTGATGGGGAAGCCGGACGAAGGCGATCCGGCGGCGCTGGACTACATTGAAATGACACCTGCTGCGCGCGATTCGCATTGACGCAAGCCGAGACCAAAGCGCATGGTGGCAGCGTGAATTGAAAAAAACGCGCGCGAGCTTAGGGCGCGTGTGAAGGGAACGGGGAGAAAACAGATGCGCAAGGCAAGTTGCATCGTTCTGGTTGCGAGTCTGCTGGCGGCTGCTGCACCAGCGCAACAAGCGCAAACGGCGGTTGCCGTGGTGGTGCGGACTCTTACCCTGACGGCAACCGACAAACCCGCGGCGGATTGGCGGCCCGTCTCTTCAGCGCTCCAAGGCATAACCTGCACGATGGATGAGCTGCAGGACCGCATCCAGCAAAAGCTGCGCGACGAGGGTTACTACTTCGCGCACCTCGAAACGCCGCAGCTGACCAACGCGCGGCCTGACGGCGGCAAACGTTCCGCCGATGTGGCCGTCCAGTTTGAAGCGGGCGATCAGTTCAGGATGGGGCAGATCACGTTCCGACACACCACGCAGTTCAAGACGGAGCAGCTGCGCAGCTTGTTTGCCATTACCCCTGGCAGCACCTTCAATGGCAGCGCCATCGCCGCCGGTCTCGACAAGGTAAAGGCTCTCTATGAAGCGCAGGGTTTTGCCGACGTGGGCGCGGTGCCGTCGATGGCTGTCGACGAGAAAGCAAAGGTCATCGATGTATCGATCGAGGTGGAAGAGGGCTTGCCCTATCTCTTCGGCCAATTGACTCTCGACGGCCCGGAACCGGTCCCGGGGACAAACAAGACTCTGCTCGCCGCATGGTCAGAGATCGCCGGCAAGCGCTACAACCCGGAGACGTTGAAGAAGTGGCTCGGAGCCCATGCGCCGAAAGGCGCTCCCGGTGCGCCCGCCATCCATCCACACGCTGAAGGCATCGCCGACACTGAAGCGCATCTGATGAACGTGCGCATGACCTATTGACGCCTGCTCACCTGCGTAGACGCCGCCGCACAAGTTTCTTCCGCATCGCCGAAATCTTCGATCCAATACACGTCGGGCTCGCGCCGGAACCACGTCATCTGCCGCTTCGCATAGTTGCGGTGCCCTTGTTGTGCCGCTTCGATCGCGGCCTCAAGGGTTAACGTGCAATCCAGCACGCCCCGCGCTTGCCGATACCCGAGGGAATCCAGCGCCTTCACCGGCCCGTAGCGCGCAAGCAGATCCCGTGTCTCGTCCACAAGCCCCGCCGCAAACATCGCAGCACAGCGCGCGTTCAGCCGCTCGTACAACGCCTCGCGCCGCGGATTCAGCCCGATCCGCAGCAGCCGAAACCCCATCAGCGGGTCGCGCGCCAGCACTTTCGACAACGGCTTGCGCCCAGCCAGGCACACCTCAATCGCGCGAATCAGTTTGGGTGCGTCGTTGGCATGAATCCGCTCCGCCGACACCGGGTCCAGCCGCGTCAGCAAACGATGCAGCCACATCTTTCCGTGTCGCTGGATGCTTCGCAGCAGGCGTTCGCGCAGATCTTCCTGCCGCTCCGGCCCCGCAAACAAACCCTCGGTCAGTGCGCGCAGATAAAGCCCCGTTCCACCTGTCACAATCGGCAACCGTCCGCGCTGCATAATTTCGCCGAGCGCCGCACGCGCCTGCCGGCTGTACTCGCCCGCGGTAAACGCCTTATCGGGATCAGCGACATCGATCAGGTGATGGGGTGCCCGGGCCCGCTCTTCCCGCGAGGGCTTCGCCGTCCCCAGGTCCATGCCGCGATACACGGCCACCGAGTCGCAGCTTACAATCTCGCCGTTGAAGCGCTCGGCCAGCGCAAGAGAAAGCGCCGTCTTTCCGCTCCCGGTAGGACCCAGAAGCAGCACCGCCAGCGGATCGGATTTTCGCGACTGCATCATCGAGTCTGGCCCTATTCCCTATTCCCTATTCCCTATTCCCTGATCCCGATCCCTGTCCCTGATCCCGCTTTAAAGCCTCCACCACCCCGGCGGAAAGATCCACTTGGGATTGGTGTGCAAGAGCCACCACGCCAGAATCGCCGCAGCAAACAGCAGCAGCCCCAGTGTCTGGTTGCGCACAAACGCACGCCGCTGCGCCGCGCGCCGTTGCTGCTCGGCCAGCTGCTCTTGAAATGGCTTGATGCGGGTTTCGACCAAGGTGGCGCTCCCCCGAATCGCGAGCATCGCGCGCAATCCAGGCCTCAGTATAGGTGGCAGCGCATACGAGTCTGAGACGCCCCGTTTGACTTCCCCTACCCCCATTGCCGACCATACCCTTTCGGGGGTTCGGCGACGCCGGACATAGAGGGGTTCCATCCATGAAAGTCCTGATTCTGGGTTCCGGCGGCCGCGAACATGCGCTAGCCTGGGCCATCGCTCGCAGCGCACGCGTCACTGAAGTAGTTTGCGCGCCCGGTAACGGCGGCATCGCGCAAATCGCCCGCTGCGTTCCCGTCGACCTTAAAAGCCTCGACGACATGCTGCGCCTCGTCGAAGCGGAAGACCCCGCCCTCACCGTCGTTGGTCCTGAGCTGCCGCTCTCGCTCGGTATCGTCGATGCGCTCCAGGCCCGCGGCCGCCGCGCCTTCGGACCTACACAGGCCGCGGCGCGTCTCGAATCCAGCAAGGCCTTCGCCAAGGAGTTCATGAAGCGCTACCAGATCCCTACGGCGAAATACATGGTCTGCGCGCACTCCAGCGAACTTGAGAAAGCCATCACCCACTTCCACTCGCCCATCGTCGTGAAAGCCGATGGCCTCGCCGCGGGCAAAGGCGTCCTTATCTGCGAATCGCGCAACACAGCGCTTGAGGCCGCGCACGGGCTCTTCGAGGGCTCGCTTCTCGGCGAAGCGTCGCGGCAGGTTGTGCTTGAGGAATTCCTGGAAGGCGAAGAGATCAGCTTCCTCTGCCTCAGCGACGGGACTCATGTCGCGCCGCTGGTGCCCGCGCAAGATCACAAGCGCATCGGCGAGTACGACACAGGCCCCAATACCGGCGGCATGGGAGCCTACTCCACTGACACCATACTCGAGCCACAAATGACTGAGTGGATTCTGCGCCACATCGCCGAGCCTACTGTGCGCGGCATGGCTGCGGAAGGAACTCCGTTTGTCGGCGTCCTTTATTGCGGGCTGATGATGACGCCGCGCGGTCCGGAGGTTCTGGAATACAACGCGCGCTTCGGCGACCCCGAAACGCAGGCCATCCTGCTTCGTCTTGAGTCCGACCTGCTCGAAGCACTTGAGGCCTGCATCGACGGCAGCCTCGAGAACACACCTCTTCGCTGGACCCCCGGCGCCGCTGCCTGCATCGTCGCCAGCTCGGCCGGTTATCCCGGCAGCTACAAGACCGGCATCCCGGTCTCCGGCCTCAGCAACGCCGCCATGGTCCCCGGCGTGCAGGTCTTTCACTCCGGCACGGCGCGGCTCGGCAGCCAGTTGGTCACCAGCGGCGGCCGTGTGCTCTGCGCGGCGTCCACGGGAGACACCCTGCGCGAATCTCTCTCCCGCGCCTACCAGGCCCTGGCCGAAGTTCAGTTTGAAGGCATGTACTTCCGCCGCGACATCGGGCATCGCGCCTTAAAAGCCAAGGCATGAGCATTGCTTGAGGCAGAAGAGGGTTGGCGCGTGGAGAAAGCGCGTTCCGCGGCAAAATCGGCTGCGGTGCCAGAGACGACACGCACAGACATGCACCGCAGCTTTCGCCCGCGGTATCTCCAAACCCATGCTTTTCAGCTTGGCTGCGGGCTGGGACTCGGGGTCGCCGGCGGCCTCTTTTGGAAACAGGAGCGGCACAATACCGGCCGGCCCTGGGTAGGCTTGAAGGGGACAGTAGTCTCTTCACCGCACTCCGAACAGGTCGTCCGGGTTTCCGAGCGGACGCGTGTCCCGCCGGAGCTCCGCTTGGCCTTGCACTGCTTGCAGCGCTTGGGGTCATTTCGGAACTGCTTGTCTTTGAAGAAAACCTGCTCGCCGGCGGTGAAGACGAACTCCGCCCCGCAATCGATGCACGTCAAGATTCGATCGGTAAATACCATGGCCGTTCCCCAAAAGAAGGGATCGTAGAAATCGGCCATAACTTGAGGAGCTTGCCGGTCCCGCTTCCCTGTCTTCGTACTTCTTCACAACAAGGGCCCGGGCCGCGAGAAAGAGGAGCGGCTATTTGAGTTTCGATGCCGCAGATGGGAGATGACATTGGTTGGCTCCGCCATCACCCGTGCTGCGGCGGAAGTGCATGAGTGAATCGCGATGGCTATCCCGGTTTTTGATCTTGCTAGCGGGATCCGCCGTTCAACTGCGGGCCCGCTGGGGATTGCTCATCGCGCTTCAGTTGTCCCGGACCGCTTTCGATCCGGAAAATCCATTAGTCCTGCTCTTTACGAGCCTTCTTACGATTCCGCTTGCGCGCCAACGCTGCTTTGACGCGGCGCTTTTCGCCCGGCTTAAGGTAGTAGGAGTGACGCTTGACTTCCTTGATGATGTCCTCCTGCTGCACCTTACGCTTAAACCGGCGTAGCGCATTTTCGAGCGGTTCGCCTTCCTGTACGCGAACCTCTGCCAAAGAAACCCACCTCCAAACATGCCAAGGGGCTCTTTCATGATACTTGAATTCTGAACGTTACGGTCAATAGGTTCATACGAAATCAACTAAAACCCCAGCGTTTTCAGTGGACAGGATTTTCGGGCCAATACTTTTACCTGATCCACATTTCGACCTCGATTTTGGCTTCCGCAGTGTGCGGTCTAGCCCGATTCCCCTTCTTCCGTGTTCTAGACTGGCCCCGGAGGTTCCCATTTCATGATCCGCATCTGGCAGGGCCACACCCCAAAAATTCCAGAGAGCTGTTACGTCGATCTCTCCGCCCAGGTCCTCGGCGATGTGGCCCTCGGCGAAAACTCCTCTGTCTGGATGAACGCCGTTCTGCGCGGCGATGTCCACTCCATCCGGGTAGGCGCCAACTCCAACGTCCAGGACTGTGCCGTACTTCACGGGCAGCGCAATCTCTATTCCGTCACTATCGGCGACTGGGTCACCATCGGCCACAACGCAACGGTCCACGGCTGCGTGGTCGAAGACGCTGTTCTGATCGGCATGGGTGTCACCGTGCTGAACAACTGCAGGATCGGCGAGGGCTCCATTATTGCCGCCGGCGCTGTGGTGCCGGAGAACACCGTCGTACCGCCTCGCACGCTCTGGGCCGGTGTCCCTGCCAAATTGCGCCGGGAACTCGGCGAAAGCGACCGCGCTCTTATTCTGCAGTACGCGCAAAATTACCTCGACTACGTTGCAATGTATCTTGCTGAACCAGCTTTCTCTGGTGATCGAACATGAAGTTTTGTTCATTCAGCGCAAATCAACCAATCATTTAGCATCTTTAAGTGTGAGATGCTCTTGAGAAAGACTCCTTTGCCCCGCCAATATTCTCTGATTTTCGTCGTTCTGCTCGCAGCTTTCTGCCCCGCCTTGGCGCAGACGACTGTCGCCGATTTGCCCGACGCGCCGCAGGCTCACTCCGAAAACAACGAGGCCGTGACTCTCCGCAATACGCCACATCATCTGCTGAAAGACCAGGAAGCCATCTGGACCAGCCCTGCGCACCTCAATGAATCCAATGTCCTCGGCCCTGCGCTCCTTGTCATCGGAACAACAGTCGCCATCACCACCGACCACCAGGTGATGAGTTCGTCCAAGCTGCAAAATGCCTCGCTCAACAGCCGTGCTTCCACCGCCTCCAATGGTCTGGAAGGTGGCTTTATCGCGGCTCCGGTGATCATCTACGGGTTGGGCGCAATCCATCATGACGAGCACGCCACTGAGACGGGCATCCTCGGCGGCGAGGCCATTCTCGACAGCCTTGCGGTGAATGAAGTGGCGAAGATCGTTTCTCTGCGCGAACGGCCTACGCTCGACAACGCGCGCGGCAAGTTCTTCCAGTCGGGAGTCGGATTCAATTCCTCGTTCCCGTCGAACCACAGCATCATCGCCTGGTCTTCCGCCGCGGTGATTGCTTCGGAATACAAGGGCCCGCTCACGCAGATCACCGCCTATGGGTTGGCCGCAGGTGTCAGCATGTCGCGGATCCTCGCACGCGAGCATTTCCCCTCAGACGTTCTGGTAGGCAGCGCTGTCGGCTGGATGATTGGCCGCTACGTGGTCCACCGCCACCACCACAACTACTAGGCGCAGGCGTGCAACCCGTATTCAATTTGTGAGTTCAGACTTCGGCTCTGACACCTGACACCTGCGCTACACCGGCAGCGGATTCCGCTCCGTGTAATTCCTCTGGTGCCAGTAGGGATAGGCCGGAGTCACTGCGCTGGCCTTGTCAAGCTTTGCAACCTGCTCTGCTGTCAGCTTCCAGCCCTCCGCGGCAAGATTCTGCTTCAGTTGCTCCTCGTTGCGCGCGCCCAGAATGATCGACGAGACAGTGGGCCGTTGCAGCAACCAATTCAGCGCGACCTGCGGCACCGTCTTGCCTGTCTCTTTCCCCACCTCATCCAGCGCGTCGACGACGTTGTAGAGATATTCATCCGGCATCTGCGGGCCGCCGTCCGATGCTTTGTGTAAACGGCTCACTTCAGGCAGCGGCTGCCCGCGCCGGATTTTTCCGGTCAGCCGCCCCCAGCCGAGAGGACTCCACACCAGCGCGCCGACCTTCTCTTCGATCCCCAGGGGCATCAGCTCCCATTCATAGTCGCGCCCAATCAGCGAGTAGTACACCTGGTGCGCGACAAATCGCGTCCATCCATGGCGCTCGGCAACCGCCAGCGACTTCATCAATTGCCAACCGGAAAAATTCGACGCTGCGATGTAGCGCACCTTGCCCTCGCGCACAAACGTGTTCAAGGTGTCCTGCACTTCTTCAATCGGCGTCAACGCGTCGAAGGCATGCATGTGGTAGATGTCGACATGGTCGGTGCCGAGCCGCTTCAGACTCGCTTCCAGCGCCTCGCGCAAATGGTGACGCGATGTTCCGCGATCGTTGGGCCCGTCGCCCATGGGGAAATAAGCCTTCGTCGAGAGCAACACATTCCGGCGCTTCGCCCCCAGGGCCTTTCCCAGGATTTCCTCCGATGCGCCGTTCGAGTAGCCGTCCGCCGTATCGAACAAATTCACGCCCGCATCGATGCAGGCATCTACCAGCCGCGTGGCTTCGGCTACGTCTGTTTCGCCCCACGCTTTGAAAAACTCGTTGCCGCCGCCAAACGTGGCAGCCCCAAAACTCAGCACGGAAACCTTGAGGCCCGAGCCTCCCAACAGTCTGTATTCCATGGTCGTCTAGGATGCGATAGGAGACGGTGAGATGCAAAGACCCTTGATTCAAGCGCGTGCTTGGAGCGTGCTCCAAAAAGCAGGATTAGTCGGCTTAGGGTTTGCTCGTGTTCTGGGCCAGACCGCTCTCAGGCTTCAGGTTCATGCCGAACTCCAAGGGGTCGCCCAGAACGTGGCGGTAGTAGTCCTCTGTCGGCGAAGGGTTATAGATCTGCCCGCCGTACTGCGCAAACTTCGCCCAGCGCGGATTGCTCTGATCCGCCGGTCCATACTGCGTAAACGTGAAGGTGTGCCACGGCCAGACGCGCATATACTGCGTCAGCACCTGCGGCAGCTTGTCCTTCTCTCCCACCACGACCCCGTAGATTCTCACGAGCGCCAGCGGCGGAATCACTGCCGGATCGATCCGGAGTCCAGCCACGAAATCTCCGCCCCCGCTCTGCGAGACCACCATGAGCCGGCAATCGCTCGACCCGTCGAAGAACCGGTGTTCCACCAGCAGCTGCACGTCTCCGCCCGATTTATCCGCGGGCGTAATTCCGCGCACGATGCCAAACCAGGCTATGTACTTTCCCGCTTTTCCGTGGATGCTGTACGGATCGCCGGCCTGCCCGTTGACGATCTCGCCCTTGCTCACATTGTTGAAATAGGCTTTTTCAGTTGCGATCGGCGTGTAGTCGCAGGTCCCGGCCGCGTCGGACACGCGCAGGGGCTCAATATCGACGCGGGTCTGCCCCGCCGCAGGCCAAGCCAGCGCGCACACCACGATCGTCGCCACCGCACCCAACCGCATCTTAAGCCCTCTCAATACCCTGGATGAAGATCGGAGCGAATTGTAGGACTGCCATCAAACCCCGGTAAAGACAATCCGGAGGGGTTCTTGCATGAAGGTAACTGCTCCAAAAGTGGGATGGGATTTTCCATCGGACGAGGCTTCTCGCGTAACCTCAAAAGATGACTCATCTGTCCACGTCGAGGCGGGAGGAGCGAGAACCCTCGCATTTGGAGACGCTGCTCTGCAATGCTCTCCGTACTAAGGAGATTTCAATCAGCCACAGCGAGTTGGCCAAACGCAGTATCGTGGTGATATTGACAGAGAAGGTCGCGCGGCGATCAGTCGGACAAGTCGCTCTGAAACCTGTCTAAAGAAGCTTTAGGAATTCATCGACCGTGAGATCGGCCGTCTTGATCAGGCCTCGCAGTGTTCCTGGGGCCAGCTCTGAATGCTGTGGAACCGTGAGATTGGCGCGAACCCCGGACTTGGTCAGAACAAGGTGGCTACCCACCTGTCCCCGAATCTGCCAGCCTAGCTTCTGGAAGGCCTTCGCCGCGTCTTTGCCCGAGATGTTCGCGAGCTTACCCACAAATCACCTTCGCGAGAAATGGGATAATGGCGATATCCGTTTCCGATTCATTCTCTCAGAGGATTTGCTGTGGACTTAGGTGTGAGGATTCGCAGACGTTATGTGGGAAAATGATGACCACGCGATTAAACGGCCACAACAAGCCGTGTCTGGTCGTCCGGCAACGATGCGGCAGCCTTCTGATCTTCTGCCCAAAGCCAGGCCGTGATGGCCTCTTTGATATTCGTCAGCGCTTCCTGCTCTGTCTTCCCTTGCGAAAAGCAGCCGGGAAGAGCAGGACACTCCGCGACGATCCAGCCCTCTTCATCCTTCTTCAGGACAACGTGAAACATCATCGGCAGGCTCCCGCGCCAGCTGCGGCGCGCATACCTCTTTATACCGCAAGGGGACTCCAGAGCGGGACGCGATAAAGGGACGCGCAAACGGTCCATTTAAACTGAACAAGTCATGACCACCCTGAAAGCTGTGCGGGGCACCCGCGACCTGCTCCCGCCCGAAACCGCCCACTGGAACCGCATCGAGGCCACCGCCCGCAGCGTCTTCGCCCGCTACAACTTCGGCGAAATCCGCACCCCCGTCTTCGAAGACACCGCCCTTTTCGCCCGCGGCGTCGGCGAAGAAACCGACATCGTCTCCAAAGAGATGTACACCTGGGAAGACCGCGCCCGCGCGCAGTCCGAAAAGCCGCAGTCCCTCACCCTGCGCCCCGAGAACACCGCCGGCGTGGTCCGCGCCTACATTGAACACAAGCTGGGCGAGACCGGCCAGTTGCAAAAGCTCTACTACATCGGCCCGCAGTTTCGGCGCGAGCGCCCGCAGAAGGGCCGCTATCGCCAGTTCTCGCAGATCGGCGCCGAAGTCATCGGCCCCGCCTCCGCCGGCAGCGAAAGCCCCGTCCGCGACGCCGAAGTTCTCGAAATGCTCGCCACTCTGCTCGACGAGCTCGGCATCACCGGCTGGACCCTTCAGATCAACTCCGTCGGCTCCTCTGCGGATCGAGCCCGCTACAACGAAACCCTCCGCGCCGCACTCGCTCCGGTCGCTTCGCAGATGTGCGGAGACTGTCAGCGCCGCGCCGTCACCAATCCCCTGCGCGTGCTCGACTGCAAAGTGCCCGAAGACCAGCCCATCATCGATAGCCTGCCCAAAATAGTCGACTCTCTCGATGAGGCATCGAAGACCCACTTTGCCGCCGTCCTCGCCGCTCTCGACGCCGCCCAAGTCCCGTACACGCGCAATCACCGCCTCGTGCGCGGCCTCGACTACTACACCCGCACCACCTTCGAGTTCACTCACGGCGGTCTCGGCGCACAAAACGCCCTGCTCGGCGGTGGCCGCTACGACGGCCTCTCCGAAGCCATCGGCGGACCCAAAGCCCCCGGCATCGGCTTTGCCATGGGCGAAGATCGTTTGTGCTGACTCTCCAGTCCCTGGAGTCGGCCCCAGCCGCAGGTGGTCGATGCGTATATCGCGCCATTGGGTGAAAACATTAACGCCGCCGCGCTCGCCCTGGCCCGCGAACTGCGCCGCGCCGGACTCAGCATCGAACTGGGCGACGGCAGCTTCCGTCTTAAAAAGTCCTTCGAGGCCGCCGACAAGGTTGCCCGCCGCATCGTCATCCTCGGCGAAGACGAGCTCGCATCCGGTATCCTGACAGTGAAAGACTTCGCCTCAGGCACACAAACCAAGGTCCCGCGCGCGGAGCTGGCAGCGCACCTCGCCCGCAACCCCCGAACGCGCATAAAAGGATTCATCCATTGCTCGACTTTCTAGGCACTCTCGAACGCACCCACATGTGCGGCGATCTCCGCGCCGCAGACGCAGGCCAACCCGTCGTCGTCATGGGCTGGGTCAATCGCCGCCGCGACCACGGCAACCTCATCTTCCTCGATCTCCGCGACCGTAGCGGCATCTGCCAGGTTGTCCTCGATAAAGAACTCGTGCCCGAGGGCCACGCCAAGGGCGAGATGGTTCGTCCCGAGTACGTTGTCGCCGCCGTCGGCAAGGTAAGCCTGCGCGACAAAGACGCCATCAATCCCAAAATGCCCACCGGCGAAATCGAGATTGAAGCCACCGAGCTCCGCGTCCTCAACGACACGCGCCTCGCCCCCTTCTCGCCCGCTGAAGAAGCAATCCAGAACGAAGAGGTTCGCCTCAAGTACCGCTACGTCGACCTCCGCCGCATTGAGATGCAGCGCAATTTCTGGCTTCGCCACCAGATCACGCGCTCGATTCGCGAAAGCCTGTCTTCGCAGGGATTTTTGGAGATCGAAACGCCCGTGCTCAACAAGTCCACACCCGAAGGCGCACGCGATTTCCTTGTTCCCAGCCGCGTGCATCCGGGCGAGTTCTATGCGCTGCCGCAGTCGCCGCAGATCTTCAAGCAGATCCTCATGATCAGCGGCTTCGATCGCTACTTCCAGGTCGCCCGCTGTTTCCGCGATGAAGACCAGCGCGCCGATCGCCAGCTTGAATTCACGCAGGTGGATCTGGAGATGTCGTTCCCGCGCCGCGATCACGTCTTCGCTGTCGTCGAAAAATTCTGCGCCGCTGCCTGGGCCGCGGCCGGCATCACGCTGCCCACGCCCTTTCCGCGCATCACCTACGACGACTCGATGCGCCAGTACGGCTCTGATAAGCCCGACCTGCGCCTGCCCGGCCTCACCGACGTGCGCCCCGCCTTCACCGACGAGGCTCTTGCGACTCTGCAGATCGATCCCGCGCTGCCGGTCGTCGCTCTCCGCATTCCCAACGTCGGCGAGCTCAGCCGCAAGGAACGCGAAGACAATCACCCGCTCTTCGATCAGAAGAAGGGCGCCAAGTTCATCGACGATTTCAAGCGACTCGCCAAGGGATTTCCCGAGTCTGCCACCAAGGTGCGCGAGCTCGCCGGAGCCTCAGACGCAGACTTCGTCATCATCGTGGCCGGCGATCCTGCGCATCACATCAAGGCCAGCGACACCAAGTTCGCAGGCCGTCTCTCTGAGCGCGAAATCAACGTCTATGCCGCCGCCGGCAACTTCCGCACCGAATTAGCGAAGAAGTACGCCGACAAGCATGGCGCCTTTAAGCTCACCGACGATGCCCTTGCCAATGCCGATCCACGCAGCGGGAATCCAATCGATGGATCGAAAGCATTCCATCCCATCTGGATCATCGACTTCCCGATGTTCGAGTACGACCTGGCCACCGGCAAGTGGATGCCTGCGCATCATCCCTTCACCGCGCCCTACGAAGCCGACATGGCCAACCTTGTCAGCGATCCCGGCCTCGGTGCGCGCCGACTGCTACGACCTCGCGATGAACGGCCTGGAACTTGGCTCGGGTTCCATCCGCATTCACCGCAAGGATGTGCAGCAGCAAATCTTCGCCTCGCTCGGCATCAGCGAAGAAGAAGCCCGCCAGCGTTTCGGCTTCTTCCTCGATGCGCTCGAGTATGGAACGCCTCCGCACGGTGGCATTGCCCTCGGCCTCGATCGCATCGTGATGCTGCTCACCGGCGCCTCCAGCCTGCGCGAGGTGATTGCCTTCCCCAAAACCGCGAAGGCCATCGACCTCATGGCCGACGCGCCCACTACCGTCTCCGAGCAGCAGCTCAAAGAGCTCCACATTCGGGTGGCGCTGAAAAGCTGATGTTCTACGGCGGAGCAGTGGCCATGAGATTGGCAGATATATTTCTCGAGATACTCATAGTTAATCTGACGTCGGGTTCGAAGTAAGTTATCGATTCGAATTTGGTTAGCATGCAAGCATCGGATTATGCTCGCATGTTATTCATAAGCATTGAGTTGACTATCTATCCGAGTGGGACTATTGTTGGCTCCTGTAAGTGAAAGCGCCTTTGTTCAATTCGGGAGCTCAAGCATGCTTAATCCAGGACCTTTCTTCCATCACATTCTGATCCTTCGGGATTACACCGAAGTGACTCCTCGGTTTGATATAAAGATCAGTCTTCCCCTCAAGCCCCCAGCCGAATTTCGCGGCCATACCCGACATTGGTCGATAAGTCGCGCTGGCAGTGAGCTAGACCAGCTTTTACAAGAGTTCGATAGTTTTCGGCCAATGTTTGGAGCCGCACTTTCGATAGCAATGAAAGGTGATGTTGGTGAACTGAAGATTTTCCCAGATCGGCAAGGGGCAGCATTCATGGAACGATTGCGAGAAGGAGCAAAGATCGAGGATGAGATTATCCGCGATCCAACTCCGCAAACGCCTCACTCAGCACCACGCGAATCGGCGTCCCCGGCACGCGAAACTCCCCATCCTGCACCAGGTGCAGTCCCGTTTGATCCGCTGTCCAGGCCTTCCGCGTCTCTGGATCGATGATCCAGACGTTTTCAATGCCGAACTCAACGTAATCGTCGATCTTCTCCTGCATCCGGCTCAACCGATCTTCAGGCGACAGAATCTCGATCGCAATCAATTGAGGGTGCGCGATGATCTGCTCCCGGGTTGCGCCTGCGCGCAACACCGAAACATCCGGGCAACGGAATCGCGTTCTCTTTACCTGTGTGCGCACATCGGTCACCGCCTGCACACCCCATTCGTCCCGATTCTTCATAAACAGCGCGCCGAGCCAAAGCTGCAAAAGCCCATGATCGAATTCGCCCACGTTGCGTTCCTCAACCCGTCCGTCCACGTAGTCGCAGTCGGGCTCATAAACGGTCCGAAGATACTCCGCGACCGTCACGTGAGGCTCTTGCATGGGCAGCGTGGCCATGCCCCCAGTATGCTCCCCCGGCCGCAGGAATCCAAACCCGAATGGCGGCGATCGAACCCAACCGTACCCACCCGCCGCGTCCAACCGCCGTCTGGCATAACCCCTCCCATCGGCGTATTCTTCATGCGAAGAGTGCGCCGGTTCTGGGTGCTCCGTTCGAGGGCCGCGCGATGAAACTCTTTCCTGCCGTCGTTCTCCTGCTTACCCTCCCGTGCTTGCCGCTGGCCGCAGAAAAGAAGCCGCCCGCCGCCTTCAAATCTGCGCAATACGTCTACGTGCAGGCCGAAGACGGCGACAGCATGCAGCCCAAGCTCTCCGCCCCCGATCGCCTTGCCATCTCCGACGTGGAAGATGCGCTCCGCGATTGGAACCGCTACAGCCTCACCACGAGTGAGGCGGACGCCGACCTGATCTTCGTCGTACAGAAAGGCAGTCTCGGCTCTCTTCCGGGATCCGGGGGAGTTCCGTTCGGCTCTCCTCTACCGCGTGTTCCGATGGGACGCCCCGGTTCGTACCCGCAAGACCCCGGCCCGGGCATGGGCGCACAGGAAGATACTCTCCGGGTGTACATGCGCAGTGCAGAAGGCAGGCGCGGCAATCTGATTTGGAAAAGCCAGGCAGCCAATGGCCTTCAAGGTCCAGACGTCCCATTGCTTCTACAGCTGCGCAAGGCCGTAGAGATTGCGTACCCCGACCCACCGCCCGATCCAAAACAAAAGCCCTGATCTCAATCCGCTCGAAATCGGGTACATGGCGCTCGTTGCCACAACCAGCAAAACCGGCGTACGCTTGCCTGCGAAGCTCCGTAGCCGAACGGTGACGCGCGAGCGGAGGTAGTGTATGAACTCCTTCAAGATGAACACCTGCAAGCGCATCGCCGTCGTCCTGCTCTGCGGCTCCTCGCTTCTCTACGGCCAACACAAAAAGAAGCAGCCCATTATCTCCGCGAGCTTCCAGAACGCGCGCTATGTCTACGTCCAGGCGATGGACGGCGACATCACCAACCCCCGCCTCTTTCCTGAAGACCGCCAGGCAATCTCCGATGTCTTAGACGTGATTCGCGACTGGAACCGCTACGCGATCGCCATCACCCCATCCGACGCCGATTTGATCTTTGTCGTGCGCAAGGGCCGTCTCGCCTCACTGCAGGGGCACGGCACCATCTCGGCCGGTCCGCACCCCATGCCCCCCATGCAGCCGGGCGGCCAGAACACGTCGCAGGATCCCGCGCAGCGCCAGACGCAGAATCAGGGTGACGATGAAATCGGAGGACGGGCAGAGGTGGGTCCCGCTTCTGATCTGTTGCGCGTCTACATCGCCAACTCCCAGGGCAGGCGGATCGGTCCCATCTGGACCGGGGAGCAGGAGGACGGTCTCGGCGCTCCCGATGTTCCTTTGGTGCAGCAGCTCAGGGTCGCGGTGCAACGCGCGTACCCCGATCCGCCACCGCAGCCGAAGAAGCCCTGATCTCTGTCTCAAAGAGAAGCGCCCACAAGTGGAGCGCAACATCCGTGGGATCTGCCCGCCTGCGTTCAGGCCACTGCGTCCCCTGCCGGTTCAGAGCCTTGGGCGGAGCGCGCATCCTCAGAAAGCACGGGCCTCTTATTGCCGAGGTAGCCGTCGGCAAAGATGATGTTGCGCGCGAGGCCCAGCTTGCCGAGACCCACAATGATCAGGCCGTTCAGGTCCACCTCGTACTTGAACAATCCGTGGAAGGCGGAGCGCGGAAAGCGGTGATGGTTGTTGTGGTAGCCGTCGCCAAAGGTCAGCGCCGCAAGAACCCGATTGTTCTTGCTGTTGTTCCGCATGTTGTAGTTCTCATAGCCGAAAGTGTGGCCGAGAGAGTTCACCGCCCAGACTGAGTGCTGGAAGAGCACGGTGCGCAGGCAGGCCGCAAAAAAGCAGCCCCACGCATCGGTGAACCCGCCAAAGGCATAGCCGATCAGCCAGGGAACCGCCACCGAAATTACCGGCCAGATGTAATGCGTGCGCGCATAGAACTGGATGATGGGATCGCGTGCGAGATCGCGGCCGTAAATGTTGAGGTCGGTCGTGGTGTCGTCGAACATCCATCCGATGTGGGCGTGAAAGAGTCCCCTGAGCGAAGACTCGTGGTCGCAGTGGCCATCGACGACCGGGCTGTGGTTGTCGCCGCAGTTGTCGGTGTGCGCATGATGACGGCGGTGGTCGGTGACCCACGTCAGCAGCGAGCTTTGAAAGGACATTGAGCCTGCTGCGCCCAGCAGATAAGCGACCCACGGGGCGGTCTCAAAGCTCTTGTGCGAGAAATAGCGGTGGAAGCCGACACCCGTGCCCATCCCCACGACGAAGTAGCCGAGGATAAAGGTGACCACCTCGACGACGTGAATGGGGTGGGAGCGAAACCAGAAAATGCCGGCCAAGGAACCGGCGAGGGGAAAGCCGATCAGAAACGTATTGTCGATCCGCTTCTTGAGCGCGGAAGTGCCCGCAAGAACGCCGCGGGGCTGAACGACAGCGACGGGTTGGCTGGAACGGGAGATCGCCATTGGGCACGCTCCATTTCTCTCTGGTCTCCCCCAAAATGCAGGGGAACGAGTTTGACGAGTTCGAACTTCAGGGGAACGAGATTCAGGGCAATACGGATTCCCAATGCGAATTTAGATGCAGGAGCGGGACGCCCTGATCCGCCAAAAACGAGCTGCCAAAACGCTGCAACGAATGGGCTGCCGCGAACTCTCCGGCTTTGCCGCAGACGCTGAATCGCGCAGCGCCATCTGCGAATAACGTTGATTGATGTGCGCGCACTACAAGCCGGTGTATACTCGCCCGATCACAGCATCCCCAACTGAATCTGAGCTCTGCTGCTTGTGAAGACATCGATGCCGGACCCCTTTTCAGCCGGTGTCTTCAGAAAGACAACGTTCGGCTGAAACTCCGGACCTTCGAATGCCGGGCTGCGAAGGCCTGGCTCGCACCAAGGAGGCAAACCATGGGATTGAATCTAAGAAGCATCGTGTGTCAATGCGTTTTCGCTGCGGCAATTGCGGCGTCGCTTGTCCCCTTCGCATCCGCTCAAGGCGACATCCGGAGCGTCACGTTCGTGACGGTGAAGCCGGACCGCCTTGGCGATTTTCAGGCCGAAATCAAGGCCCTTCACGCCTTGATGGCCAAAGACAAATCGACGCGCTACAGCTCGGTGTGGCTCGCGCTCACCGGCCCGCGCGAATACGCGATCGTCGCCTACTACGACAAGTGGTCTGAGCTCGATGCAGGTCCTGACCCGAGCACAAAAGAGGATGCCGCGGATCTGGCGAGACTGCAGATGCGGATGGTCGATTGCGCTGCGAGCTGGCGCAGGACAATCGAGGTGATTCAGCCGGATTTGAGCTTGCCGCTCGGCGCAGAGATGCCGAAGATGGTTCGGGTTTTGACTACGCTCGTACGTCCCGAAAAGTACAAGGAGTATCTCGACCTGGTGAAGACCGATATTCTGCCGGCAGCGCAGAAAGGTGGATTGAAGACCTACACCTTCGCGGAAGCCCGCTACGGCGCACCCAATACGCAGGTCTCCTCTGTGGTTGAGATGGACAAATGGGGCGAACTCGACGAACCGTTCGGCGTCGAAAAGGGACTCGGCAAAGAGGGCTATCAGGCTTTGCTTGTAAAGGTTCGACCGCTGATTGTGCAGGCGGAGGTCAATGAATATCGCCTCGAAGCGGACCTGAGCTATCTGCCGCCCGCGCCAACCAAATAGCAGCCTTCGCGGTCCAGGGAACATGCAGCTTCCTCGCCGCGAGTCGACTCAATGCCCGGCGCGCTTCGAACGTCTCTTCGCGTTGCGCCGGGCATTCTTCACTTGCTTTTCAGTGCATCGCGATAAGCCATCGCTTCAAGTTCCACTCGAATCGCATCCGCAACGGGGACAACAGGACGCGCTTCAAAGGAAAACGCGGGCAGCATAGAGCAGAACTTGTGCACTTCGAGCGGGTCGTCGCACTCCATCAGCATGTACCCACCCCAGTCGCCGACGCGGATAACAAAGGCGTGAATCTTGAAGTTGGCCGGCGCCTTCCAGGGGCTGAAGACCTCCAGGATGCGCTTCTGTGCATTTTCGTATTCGATCGGAGTGCCCTGTGGACGTTCATTCCAGGTGATCATGTACTGCATAGTCGATTCCTCCTCTTTCGTTTTTAGGTGACGACTGATTGGGGATAGGTGGGGAAAACACTTTGGGGAACGTGCGGCAACGATACTCTGATGTCACGCAAATTGTCATTAAGAGAAGACTTCCAGCATTCTCCTGGTGGTAGATTGATCCCGTGAAGACAACCGAACTGCTTCTCCGGTTCAACGGCGCCGTTGTGCGCGACCCCGCCATCGATGCATGGATGAAAGGGCATGCGGGCGCCTTAGGCGACCTCGCGCAGCAGTGGTTTGAAGTGATGCGCAACTGCGGCGACGAGGTGCGCGAGCTTCTGCACGACGGCTGTCCGGTTGCCTGTCTGGGAGACGTGCCGTTCGGTTATGTAAATGTCTTCACCGCGCACGTCAACGTCGGCTTCTTTCAGGGCGCATCGTTGCCTGACCCGGCGGGCTTGCTGCAGGGCACGGGGAAGTTCATGCGTCACGTAAAACTGAAACCCAATTCAGCCATCAACGACGCAGCACTCAGCAACCTCATCGCCGCGGCCTTCGCGGATATCAAAGCACGCGTTGAAAATAGTTAGAGAGAATGCTTCCATTGTCAGCCCGCTGCCCAAAGCCGGTTACGGCAGGGTGAAAGCCATGAACCTGCTTCCCGGCGACCGCTTGGTAGCCTTCCAGGCATTTCGCCGCTTGTAGAAAAGCCGCACCGATGTTCCGCATGCGAGCAATATCAAAGCGGCTCACGCCCCAGAGTTAGTCCTTCTCCACACGTTCGCCGTGCGCCGTTATGGCCACCGTATCGATCGACAGGCACGCACCCAGCGCAGCAAAACCCTTGTCCCACTTAGGTTGCTCATCGTCGGCCAATGCCGTCAGCGCATATGCCGCGCTACTCAGAATCTCGTACCAGATGTTTTGCGCCTGCCACAGGTTCAGCTCAAACGGCATCTCCTTCAGAGCCCGCGCCAGTGCCAGCGCTCGATCGAGCGTCTCCAGCGAACCGCTGGATAACTGCAGCTCCACCATCGAGCGCTTCATCCGCTGATCGGCCATATAGCTCAACGTCGCTGTTTCGAGCGGAACCTGGTCCGCCTTCGCCAGGTGCAGAAACGAACGCAGCATTGCCACGTCGATCGGCTCGCTTTCGAGCGCGCGGCGCAATCCCGCATTCACCGCAAATCCTGCGGCGAGCGACAACGCCGGCGGCTTCGGCAGCCCCGCCTGCGAAAGGTAGTGCAACAGGCTGGCGTGATCTTCGTAGATGTTCGTCAGCGATGTCTCAATGTCCGACAAGGTCGAATCCAAGATCAGTTGCACAATGCGCCGCTGCTCGTCTGTAAACAGCGACGTGAGCGAGTAGTCTACGTGCCCGTAGAAGCGATCGATCATCCGGATCACCTCTGGGAAATCCGCCTTGTGGACTTCTTCCGATACGGCTTCTGCGAACTCATCGAAATTGGCCGCATCGCTCTCCGCGTACTCCTTCACCGCCGCCGTAATGTTCTGGTCGCCAAAGTGCAGCACAGCGAAGCTGAAGCTTTGTCTCTCGCCTGTAATCGCGCTCGTCACTTCCGTTCGGCCCAGCGCCAGGCGCCCGCGACCCGAGGTGCAAATGTCATACGAGATCCGCCTCACGCGATAACAAAACAACTCCGTCTCTTCGACAAAAGAAGAAAACACGCTGCTGATCGCGTAGTGCGCGGCCACCTGCTGCAGGCCAAGTTCCATCGACCCGACTTTCTCTCTATAAATCCGCCCGCCGTCGCCGGCAGCTGGAACGTTCGACTTCGCCTTCTGCAAATGCTCAATGAACGCCTCTTCCAGCCCCAACGCCGCTTCGAGTCCCTCGGCCTTCCCGCCAAAAAGCACCTTGGCCAACTGCAGCACGCGTGCCGCGTAGGCAATTACCTGCACCGTCTCGATCCCGGAAATATCGTCGAAGAACCATCCGCAACTGGTGTACATCAATTGCGCATGCCGCTGCATCTCCATCAGCTCCAGCGCGCGCACTCGCTCTTCTGCGCTCAAGACACGCTTCTGGTAATCAAGGAAGAAGCGCTCGACGGTTTCTTCGCTGCGGTACAGCATCACCTGGATATATCCGTTACGCGCCTCCCACACGTCGTTGAAAAGCTTAGCGCCCTCTTCGTTCGTCCACACCGCCACCGTGTCGCGTACCTCGTCGAGCGCCGCGCGGAGCGGCCCGCGCCACTCCTGGTTCCACCCCGGCTTCCCGCTGCTGCAGCCGCAATTCGACCGCCAGCGTTCGATGCCGTGCGCGCAACTCCACGAAGTCTCATCGACTATCTCGCACTCATATTCCGGTGGAAAATGCTCCAGGTAGTTTCCGTAGTTCGTCAGCGTAACCGTCTTGTCCTGCTCCAGCAACCGTAAAGCGTACGCCAGCGCCATCTCCCCGTGCTTGTGGTGATGCCCATAAGACTCGCCGTCAGTTGCAACATGCACCAGTTGCGGTTGCGCTCCCTCGCGAAACCCCGCTTTCAGACGCGCGACAAAATTCTCACCTGAGTTCAGGAGCCCTTCAAACGCAATTGCGCGCGACGTAGGCCCATCGTAAAAAAATATGGCCAGCGATTTGCCGGATTTGAATCGCGCCAGATAAGGCCGCGTCGTATCTACCGTTGCGCCCGGCGTCTCAATCCACGCATCTCCCGTGGCCGCGGAACTCAGTGCTCGAATGCGTTTGCACTGGTGCGGCGCCAGCAATGTAAAGCGGATTCCGTTCTCCGCAAGCAGTTCCAGCGTCTCTGTGTCTGCCGCCGTCTCCGCAAGCCACATCCCCTCGGGCGGAGCGCCATAGTGATACTGATAGTCGGCGATCCCCCAGCGAATCTGCGTTTCGCGATCGCGCATATTCGCCAGCGGCATGATCATGTGGTTGTAGACCTGCGCCATCGCCGAGCTATGCCCTTTGTAGTTCCGCCGGCTGCGGCGCTCGCCATCCACGATCATGCGATGGGTACGCGGCGCATTGTCCCTCAGCCAGCTCAGCAGCGTAGGGCCGAAGTTGAAGCTGATCCGCGCATAGTTGTTCACAATTCGCGTGATCTGGTTTTTGATGTTCTGGATGCGCGCCGCTCCATTGGTCGCATAACACTCGGCGCAGATACGCTCGTTCCAGTCGTGGTAGGGTGCGGCCGAGTCCTGCGTCTCTACAGTCTCCAGCCACGGATTCTCGCGCGGCGGCTGATAAAAGTGCCCATGGATGCAGACGAAGTGTTTACTCGGAGCCATTAAATAATCCCATCGAAAAAGGTCGCCGCTGCGTCAGGGCAAGATGCTGGATTCTCAGCATGGCAGGATCTCGTCGATTTTCGAAAATAATCGAAAAGCCACAAGCCGAGGTCGAAGCTGCATCTTGAGCCGTTCAACCCATTGTAGGCGCGGATTTTGGCGTTGGCGTTTTAGCCAGATCGCACGCGCGCCAAAGGTACCAGCTCGCCACCGAGCGAAAGGGCGCCCACTTCCGCGCACGCCGGAAAAGCACGTCGGGCTTTGGCAGATCCTTGGCCTCCACAGGCCGCGTCTTCGGCAATTTCAAAAACGTGAGCGCGAACCCCTTGCGCACGCCGTAGTCCGTCACTGGCAACACATCCGGCCTGCCCAGCCGGAAAATCAGCAGCATCTCCACGGTCCACGACCCAATGCCGCGCACTTCAGTCAATCGCTCGACAATATCCGCATCTGGCATCTTCATAATTGCCGCGTGCGAGGGAACTGTCCCATCCAGCGTTTTCGCGGCGAGGTCTTTCATTGCCTTCACCTTGTTTCCTGAAACGCCCGCGCCCCGAAGAATCTCATCGGGCACCGAGAGCAATTGCTTCGGGGTGGGATCGCCGCCGAAGATTTCGCGCACGCGCCGATGAATCGTAGCCGCCGCTTTGCCATGCAGCTGCTGATACAAGATCGCTTCCAGCAGCGTCTCGAACGGCGAAGGCGATGCATCGAGCCGCATCGTGAACGGCCCCACCCGCTCAATCAGCGCGCCCAGCTTGGGGTCGTTCTTCTTCAGATGTTCGACTGCTGCAACAGGATCAAACGGCAACTTCCTGCGCGTCCGGCTCTCATGCGCCATAGGCGACCAGTGTATCGCGCTCGGTGCCAGAACCCCCCGCAGCGCGGACATACGCGGCGACGTGAAACAAGCTCATGGCAATCAAGGCCAGCACGCCTGTGCGGGTCAGCAAGAGAATCAAAAGCCTGTTCGTAAACGTCGCCGGCTCCAGGTGCAACTGTTGCGCTGCCGTCAACAAAAAAGCGGTTGTCAGGTCACCCGTCAAGAAGATTGCCGCGGTAGTCAACGCGACCGATGTCTTCGCGATCCACCCTCCGCGGCGCGCCAGCAATGCGCATCCGGGTATCGCGATCAGCAGGATTCGTGCGTCGTAGGGTCGGTGATACACCACCAGGAGCGTCAACGGCGCAATCGATGTCAGACCGAGCCATACCTGCTCGGCCGTTAGCCTGCGCCCGAATGTCGCTGCCGCGCCCACCAGCAGAAGCAGCCCGCAAAACGTATACGCTACTGGGTTGTAGACCCTTGGGTCAGGCCAGAACACCGCTACTACCGACTGCAGATCCACGATCGTCTTGGTAATCCGCAATTCCTCTGCGGTTAGCGCCGCGGGATTGTTCATCTGCCCAGGCGCACTGATAGCCGCGAGGTTCACCTTCCACTCCCCAGGCCACGCCGGCGCCACGGTCGTCACCCAAATCAATGCGGCCCCGCCTACGACCGCTGTGACCGCAAGACTCTGCCACGCGCGCCGCCGCAATGCTCCACCCGCCAACAATAAATAGAGCCATACAAGCCCGCTGTCGTGCGGTTTGAGTAACAGGCTCAGTGCCAGACACACCACACCCGCGGCTTCATACCGCGCTTCGAGAAAGCACCACACCGCAAACGTGCAGAGCGCGATCGCTACACCCGCCGGGTTTCCGCTTCCGATGGACACGGCGGCATTCGCCAGCATCAGGCAAACCAGCGTAATCGCAACGCCCGGCGCTGCGCGCGCTCCCACACGCCACATCAGCACTCCGCTCGTGAACAGCCCCGCGATCAGCAGCACCATCCACACGCGTAGTGCCATACTCCAACCCATCCATACGAACGGAACTATCAGTGGGAAGACTATCGGTTGATAGACGAAACCCGCAAAAGCGAGATCTGCTCGGAAGAATCCCTCGGGCGGCGGATGCCTCTTCAGTGCCACGTACATCGTCGTCACGTCACTGGGACTGTAAGGATCGTGGTGCGACATCAAGCAGCGCGTAGCATAATACGCGCCCTGAAAATCTACGGCTCCACCCGGGGCGCTGAACAGTACCTGCCAACCGAAACAAACCGACAGCGCAAAACTCAGTAGCAGCACGGACCATGCCCAGACTCTCTTTCGCCCATTCATCGAGAGGCTCCGCCTTGCTCATTGACGCGACCGGTTGACGATCGCCAGAAATACCCACACATAAAATGAACCCATCGCCAGCAAAATTAACGGCACCGGGCGATACAAAACGACCATCGGAATCTTATGCAACCAGTTGGCATGCATCCAATCAGGCTGGCCTTCTACCATTCCAATGACAATCAAAGAAATATCGCCTGTGACCAGAATGCCGAGACCCGTCAGCACAAGAGCAAGCTTGCCTATCCCTCGGCCCTGCGCCCATAAGAGTGCACATGCCGGTACCGTCAGAAGCAGGAGCTTGACATCCGTCGTGCGGTGATACGTGATCAGCAAGGTAAAGGGGACGATCGCCGCAATTGCCAAGTACGCTCCCTCAATAGAAAACCTGGAACGCACCACTGTAATCCCCCACACTGCCAGGAACGGCGCACAGAAAACGTAGGTGAACGGATTATAGAACCCAGGATCATCGCGGAACACCGCCACGACTGACTGCAGATCGCACACCATCCCCGGATATACAGCTTTCGCCGAGCTCCGAAACATACTCGTGGGGCTCCCGACGATCCCGGGGTCATTTGCTCCTCCATGCGATGAATACACCGCCATCACCTGCTGCAATTCCGCGAGCCAATGCGGGGCGACTTGCCAAACCCATAGCATCGACGCAAGGCCCAACACAATATCGAATGCCAGGGTCTGCCCTGCTCGTCTGCGAAATCTGCCTCCCATCAGCAGAAAGTAAAGCCAGATAAATCCCCCGTCGTGCGGCTTCATCGCCAAACTGGCGGCGAACAACAATACTCCAAGCCATGCCCATCGATCTTCAATCCAGCACCATGCCCCTAAAACGCAGAAGCTCACCGCAAAGCCGGCGACATTTCCGCCACCGAGAATCACTTCGCTATTCGACAGAAGAAATCCCACAAGGCATCCGGCGATGAGGGGCGCATGCTTTTCTGCACGTTTCCACATCGCAAGCGCTGCTGCCAAAAAGCTAATTGCGGTGAGGCCCGTCCACAACGTATGCGCAACGTGCCAGGACAACAGGGCAAATGGTGCGGTAAATGGATAAATCGTGGGGGCGTACAGCGCCCGGAAATCCAATCCTCCAAGCGGCTTCGATCGCGCGACTCCACTGCCCAACCAAACCAGGATCAAACCACCGAGCGGTCAGAAAGGCCAGGCTCGCCCATCGCCTTCTCGTCACAGAACCGTTTCCTTCCACTAGCGGCGGTAACAGCCAGTATAGGCATTGGTCGGATTGAACGTCGACACGCAAACCCATCCACGCATCCGGTCCGCCAATGGTGCAATCTCTTCAGCACGTCCGCAACTGGGAACCATCGTCTCAGCGAGCTCCAAAGAATTTCCAGGAGCATCTCCGCAAAAGTATGGCTGCGACAAGACAATCATGACTTTTTTGCTCGGTGGCAAAGTAGATCGACTGCGAATCACCGACAACTCTATAACTTGCGGCCGGCCACTTCTTAGGTCGCGTTACCGTTGTCACCGCGCCGGGCGAACCTTCGTTCTTTATGCACTCTCCATTGGTTTTATAAGATTGTTACTTCTGATCGCTCGCCACTTATAGCCTGTTGCTTACTTCATAAATAAATGTCGAATCGACCGGTGGTACTATGACCTCAAGCCGGCCCCGTTCAGTCAATTGTCTCTTCCTCTAGGAGCCTTATGCGGATAAGTCGAACTCTCGATCGCTGCGTTCTTCTCCTTTGGCTCCTTATCGCTCTATGTATGTGCGCAAGACCGGCATATGCCTACGCAGATCCTGGTGCGGGCCTCTTTCTTATGCAAGTGATCGGATCGACTTTCTTGGGATTTACCTTTGTTGTTCGCAATAGGATCGTCCGGGTCTTCAGTCGGTTTTTCAGGAGTAAAAACGTTGCAAGCGACGTGACTCGCTGAGGACAGCCCTTGCCCGCCGAAAACGCGACCTTTCGCGACCCCCAGGGAGCGCTCCATAGAAATCGCGAGCAGGTTCGCCGCAACATCTATCCGCAACATTTCGAGAACGTTCGCACCTGGATTCAATCTCCCCTTGCTCAACGGTGGATGCAGGCTCGTCATCTCGTAGCGACGAAAGAAATGCCGTTTCAGTCGGATGGTTCCTATCAATTGGAACACGATCCGATCTTCTTCCCTTCCTATCCCTGGGAGTGGGCGCCTGGCCAATGGATATGCGCAGGCTTACTTACTCTCGACTTATGCGACGAGGCTCTAAGTGAGGGCTACATTCTCAAGGATGCGACGCCGCTCAACGTCCTATTCTCTGGAGCACAGCCGATCTTCGTCGATGTACTCTCTTTCGAAGTTAGAGATCCGAAGAACCCATTCTGGTTGGCGTATGGGCAATTTGTGCGGACCTTCATGCTTCCTCTCGCTGCACTTACTTATCTGGGATGGCCCCTCGCGGCCTCACAACAGCGGCGTGACGGCTACGAGCCTGCGGATCTGGCTCCGTGGTTGTCACTCGGTCAACGGTGGCGGGCACCGCTCCGTTCGCTGATCACTCTTCCCATGCTGGCGGAGCGCGGCTCCCGTGGCAAGCAGGCGCAGCCAAGCGCGAGCAAACAACAATTTTCTGCAGACGTTTCGACCCCGATCCTGCGCCGCACTCTGCGGACGGCACGCAAGCGGCTTCTCGCTCTAGGTCCTTCTCCTCGCGCTTCGCGATGGAGCACCTATACAGACGACGCCGCGCATTACGACCCCGGCGAGCAGTCAGCCAAGCAAGACTTCGTGAAACAGTGCCTCACCGAAATCCAGCCCGCACACGTCTTGGATGTGGGTGCGAACACCGGCGTCTATTCGCGTATCGCGGCCGCATGCGGAGCCAACGTCGTCGCATGGGATAGCGATGTGGAGGCAACTGAGCTCAACTGGAACGAAGCGCATCGCGCAGGGCTGTCCATTCTGCCGCTCGCTGTCGACTTTGCCAGGCCCACACCGGCGGTTGGCTGGCGAAATGCCGAGTGCGACAGCCTGCTTGCGCGCGCCCGCGGCCGATTCGATTGCGTTCTCATGCTCGGCGTTCTTCACCACGTTCTCGTATCGGACCAGATCCCTCTTCTTGCGATCCTCGATCAGCTTGCCGAAATCACAACCCGCTGGGCAATCCTCGAGTGGATTCCAAAAGAAGATTCCAAATTCGAACAGCTCAGCAGAGGACGCGACGATCTCTACGCCCATCTCACGGAGGACTATTTCGTCCACCTGCTAACTCAACAGTTCACGGTCCGCCGTTGCAATCGCCTGGCCAACAATCGAACGCTCCGGCTCGTCGAGAAGTTCCAATGAAAATAAAAGCGAGATGGGCATTTGAGGCTGCCGGGGCCGGTCTGATTGTCTCGCTCCCCTACTATATGCAGTTTCTTTATCCCGACAAGATCGCTCTCTATCATCACCGGCTCCATCAAGCGAATCTTATCTTCGGCATCCTGCTTGCCCTGCTCGCCGTTATCGCTCTCGCTTTCGCCTTCATTGTTTATCTGCAGAACCGGTTTTCCGGCTTGCCGCGTACAGTCTTCGCAGCCGCAATTGCCGGAACCATCTTCCTGCGCGCCATGGACGTCATTCTCTTTTTGCTGAACGGGTGGCAGGCCAACAGATTCTTGGAAGAACGGGGCATCGCCCACAATATTCCGCTTCTGGCAGGCACGAACCGGATTTTCTCCAGCATGATTTTTCGTGTTGCGCTTCCCCTCGTCTTTGCGCTACTCGCCGGGTGGCGGCCGCAAATGGTTCGCCCCATCGTAAAGACGGCTCGCTCCTTTTTGACTGCCGCGGCGGTCTGTTTACTTTGGGTCGTTCCGGAATTACTGCTCCTTGCCCTGTCGTCGCATCCTTCGTCAGTCTTCCATCCCGCGCCTGCCCAAGCTGACGTGCATGTTCAAAAGAGAATCGTCTGGATTCTTTTCGATGAACTGTCTTACAACCTCGTCTTTGATCGCCCTCCGCGCGACCTGGACTTCCCCAACCTCCGGGCATTCCGCTCCACGAGCACTTCGTTTTCGCAGATCGTCCCTGTTGGCTTCGCGACCGATCGCATCATTCCCTCGCTCTTTGCGGGCAAAGAAATCGACGATATCGTCAGCGATTCCCAGGGCGCACTTTTCTATGTCGACCCCGTGCGGCATTCGCTGCAGGCCCTTGATCCAAAGCAGACGTTATTCGGAATGGCTCACGCCTACGGCTGGGACCCTGGAGTCGTGGGCTGGTACAACCCGTATTGCCGGATCTTCCGTTCGGAGCTAACTGCCTGTTGGTGGGGACCCGCATCGCAAGCCAGAATACCCGCGGAACTGATGGGCGCTTCGGATGAACATTCAGCATTTGCCAACGCCCTGCTGTTGACCCCCGCTTTTCTCTTCAATCCAAGTGCGAGCAAGTCGGAGTCGATTGGCCCGAGACATGGCAACCTTGTGGAGGCGATGGCGCGGGCTCATCATCTCCTCCAAGATCCGAGTGTCCATTTTGTCTTTCTGCACATGCCGGTCCCTCATCCCCCAGGTTTTTATAACCGCCAGACCCACACATTCTGCGAGTGCGGAAACTACCTCGACAATCTCGTACTAGCAGATGACACCATGGCTGCCCTCATGCGCGATATCGATCAGTCCCCCGAACGGAATCAGACCACTGTCCTTGTTTCTTCCGATCACTCGTGGAGAGTTCCGCTGTGGCGAGGCTCGGAAGGCTGGACTCTGGAGGAGGAGGCCCTCTCCAACGGGCTCTTCGACCAAAGGCCTGTGTTTCTTGTTCATTTTCCAGGGCAGACCTCGGCATCCGAGGTTGCCTTCCCCACTCCAGAATTGCTTGAGCACGATGTTGTCTCGGCGATGCTGCAAGACAAAATGAACACTCCGCAAGACCTGTTGGATTTCGTTCACGCACGGGGATTCTCAAACTCCGCAGTAAACCCCACCCAACACTAGGCACCCGCCAGATTCCCCAAAAACCAGACCTTCCCGAGGGGCAGGTGCACCCTAGTACCATCATCTCCAGGAACCTCAGGAGAACCTCCCCATGAAAATGCGCCCCGGCACGCAAACTGGATTTCTGCTCTGCGGTAAGGAGTGGATAGACGGCGATTCCTTCGAAGTCCGTTCGCCGTGGGACCAGGGTCTCGTTGGCCGCGTTACCGTGGCTACTCGGGCCGACGCGCGCCAGGCCGTGAGCCACGCTGTCGCAAGCCTGCGCCGCACGCGCTCTCTTCCGCGCTGGAAGCGCCGTGAAATCCTTGAGGACATTGCCGCCGCGCTGCTCGAACAGAAAGACCGCTTCGCCCAGCTCATCGTCGCGGAGGCGGGCAAGCCCCTCCGCCTTGCCCGCGGAGAAGTCGATCGCGCCATCCTCACCTTTAAAACAGCTGCCGAAGAAGCCGTGCGCCTCGGCGGCGAATCCATTCCACTTGATCTCACCGAGGGAAACGAAAATCGCTGGGGTCTTGTGCAGCGCTTTCCCGTCGGACCTGTTCTCGCTATCACGCCCTTCAATTTCCCGCTGAATCTCGTCGCGCATAAAGTTGCGCCTGCCCTCGCCGCCGGATGCCCGATCCTCCTCAAGCCGGCGCCGCAAACGCCCTTCACCGCACTGGCGCTCGGCGAACTCATTCTCAAGGCAGGCTGGCCGCAGGAAGCGCTCGCCATCCTCACCCTCTCCAACGCCGACACGGCCTGGCTCGCCGAAAAAGAAGACCGCATCAAGCTCGTCAGTTTCACCGGCTCCGCAAAGGTTGGCTGGGAACTCAAGGCGCACTCCAGCCGCAAGCGGGTCATGCTTGAGCTCGGTGGCAACGCCGCCCTCGTTGTCCACGGCGACTGGCCGGACCTTGATGACGCCGCGGCACGCACGGCCCACGCCGCCTTCGGGTTCGCGGGCCAGTCGTGCATCAGCGCGCAGCGCGTCTTTGTCGAGCGCCGCATCTTCCAGTCCTTTGTTTGGAAGCTTGTCGAGATTGCCGGCAAACTCGTCTCCGGCAACCCCGCCGACGAAGCTACTGAAGTGGGCCCGCTCGTCCGGCTCAGCGAAGCCGAACGCATCGAAAGCTGGATCAAGGAGGCGGTCGCTGGGGGCGCCAAGCTGGTGGCCGGCGGCGAGCGCAAAGGCTCGCTCATCGAACCCGCTATTCTCACTGCTACCCAGCCCGGCATGAAGATTCGCGATGAAGAAGTCTTCGGCCCCGTCCTCATTGTTGAGCCGTACGAGGATTTTGAGCAGGCTCTCGCCGACGTCAATCACTCGCGCTATGGCCTGCAGGCCGGCCTGCTCACACGCGATGCGGGCCGCATACTCACGGCGTACCGCGAGCTCGAAGTCGGCGCACTGATTGTGGGAGACACGCCCAACTGGCGCGTCGATACTATGCCCTACGGAGGCGTCAAGGATTCCGGCATTGGCCGCGAAGGCATCCGCTCCGCGATTCACGAAATGACGGAGCCGCGTATGCTCGTGCTCTCCGGCCTCAGCTAGTGGAGGGGGCAGAGGCCTTCGCGCCTCCGACTCTCGTTTCCGAAACCGTTCCGCCGTGCAACAATAATTCCCGCATGGATCTCGGACTCAAAAACAAACTCATCGTTGTCACTGGTGGCGGCGCAGGCATTGGTGCCGGCATCACACGCGCCTGTCTCGACGAGGGCGCGCGCGTTGTCATTCTGGGCCGCCGCTCACAAAATGTACGCTCGTTCATGGCTGAGATGGAGGCGGTCTCCGCGCAATGCGATTGTGTCGAGGCGGAACTCGAAGATCTCGACCGATGCCAATCCGCCATCGCCGAAATCCTCGACCGCCACGGCGATATTTACGGCCTCGTCAACAACGCCGGCGCCAACGACGCCATCGGCCTCGAGCGCGGTTCAGTCGAAGCCTACCTCAAGAGCCTGCAAAAAAACCTGCACCACTATTACGCCCTCGCTCATTACGCGCTGCCCGCGCTCAAACGCACCCAGGGCGCCATCGTCAACATCAGTTCCAAGGTCGCGCTCACGGGCCAGGGCAACACCTCAGGCTACGCAGCCAGCAAGGGCGCGCAGCTCGCCCTCACCCGCGAGTGGGCCGCGGAGCTGCTGCCCTACAACATCCGCGTGAATGCAGTGTTGCCCGCTGAAGTAATGACCGCTCTCTATCGCCGCTGGCTCGATACACTCAGCGATCCGGAAGCCGCCCTCGAGCGAATTACCACCAAAATTCCCCTTGGCCACCGCATGACCTTGTCTTCTGAGATTGCCGCGGCCACAGTCTTCCTGCTCTCGCCGACGCAGTCCGCTCACACCACGGGCCAGCACCTCGTAGTCGACGGCGGATACGTCCACCTCGACCGCGCGCTCACCTAGGATGTCTTTGAGACTCGTCGCTCCGAACGCGCCTACGCCGCTCGTTGTGCGGGAGTGATGCGAACAACACTCTTCGCCGTCGCCAGCCGAATCGCCCATGCATGGCTGCGCAAGCTCGCGATCAGCGGTGCAATCTCAGTTCCGCCATACCGTTCTGCGTACTCGGCCATCTCCAGCATCACGCCGGCATTGTGAAACATCGTCCGACGGCCGTGCGCGCTCCTGGCTTGCGCCTCAATCTCCTCGCGGCTGAACAACCGGTCGACCGTAACCGCGAAACTCGTGCCGAGCGCAGCTCTTCTCAAATCCGGCTGCAGCCGCGCCGCGATCTCATCCCATGATCGCGCCGAGCGCGTGCGCTGCTCTGCGGACCAATAGCCGAGATAGCCGGCCGTCACAACGAAGATCGCGATTTGCAGACAAGAGTACGGAATCGCCGTGCCTCTTACGGTGGAGTTAGCGCGAGGCATTCACTTCTGCGCCACTTTGAAGCCTAGGCGACTCCTCTGTCTTGCACAATGCTACTTCCGAGGGAAAGCATGCGTACCGAATTGGCCTCGTACCTGCTCGGTCTTCATCCGGTCATAATTGCCGTTTTCTGCGCTTTTCATGCGGGTTTTCTGTACTTTATATACCAATGAATAACTAACCCTTCGCCGCGCTTCAGTACGACGGTAATGCAGTCGAAGTTGCATTGAGCAAATCGGATCGGAGCGCTCCGATTTTGTTTGCTCATACCACTTGTTCGTCACATTCCTGTGGCATCCGCACAGGTCAGTCATTACACTCATGTGCGAACACCACAGGAGCCGCACATGTCTCCCAAACTCGACCTCCTGCAGGGCACGCTCGACCTCATGGTCTTGCAGACCCTTGCCGCCATGGGTTCGTTGCACGGCTACGGCATCGCCCGCCGCATTGAGCAAGTCAGCGGCGACGAGGTTCTGCTGAATCAAGGCACCATCTACGCCTCGCTCGTGCGCCTGGAACAGCGCGGCTGGATTGGCTCGAGCTGGGGAGTCTCAGGCAACAACCGCAAAGCGAAGTTTTACTCGATTACGCGAACAGGCCGCCGCCAGCTCGCCGCCGATGCGCATTACTGGGAGCGCCTCACCGGCGTCATGGATCGCGTGCTCGCCATGAGCAAGGACGAAGGCGAGGAACCCGCATGAGCGAGACCCGCCGCACCTTCGGCCGCCTGTGCGCATTCCTTTTCCGGCGTCCTCTCGATCGCGATCTGGACACCGAACTCGCAGCACACATCGATCTCGCCGTCGACGAGCTCGTGGAGCGCGGTCTGCCCCTCGCCGAAGCCCGTCGTCAGGCCCTTCTCCGCTTTGGCGGCCTGCAACAAGCCAGAGAACAGCACCGGGAGGCACGCGGTCTTATGAGTCTCGACATCCTTCTGCAGGATCTGAAATACACGCTGCGCACGCTGGGCCGCGAGCCCGGCTTCACGACCGTCGCCGTGCTGATTCTGGCACTGGCCATCGGAGCGAATATCGCGGTTTTCAGTGTCGTCAACACCCTGATGCTCCGCCCGCTGCCGTTCCCGAACGCGCAGCAGCTTGTTTGGATCGCGCCCCCGCCCTCCAAGTGCGGTCAATCATGTGCCACCTATTCGACCGACGCCTATGACGAATTCCGCGCCGGCAGCCGCTCCTATCAAGACGTCACCGGTTACTTCGCTTTCTCCGGCCCTGACAATCTCAGCCTCAAACTGGGCAGCGCGCCTGTCACCGCTACAGACATCGACGTCATCGCGAACTTCTTCCAGGTGCTTGGTGTGCAGCCCGCGATGGGCCGCGTCTTCACCGCGGATGATGCGCGCAATGGCGCTGCTCCAGTAATCCTCCTCAGTGACGCCTGGTGGCGGCGTCAGTTCAACGCCGACCCCAACATCGTCGGCAAGGCCTTCGACATCAGCGGCCGTCAAACCACCGTCATCGGCGTCTTGCCCCCAACATTCGACTTCGGCGCGGTCTTCGCTCCCGGCACAAAAGTGGACGCTCTGACTCCGCTGAATCTTTACGGGCCACCGCGCGACTGGGGAAACATCATCACGATGATCGGTCGGCTCAAACCCGGCATTTCTCTCGCGCAGGCACGCGAAGATGCCGACCGTGTTGCGCCCTCCATGTGCTGGAACAACAAATACCCGAATTCGTGCGGATCGTATGCCAGACATGGAGCCGAAGGTGGCATCGTCCCCGTCTCTCTCAAGGACTACGTCAGCGGTAAACTGCGTCGCGCCCTGGTCGTCCTCTGGTGCGCTGTCGGAGCCATCCTGCTGATCGCCTGCGTCAATCTCTCCAATCTCCTTCTCGCGCGGGCAGCCACACGTGGCAAGGAATTCGCCATGCGCGGCGCTCTCGGCGCCAGCCGCGCTCGCCTCGTTCGCCAGTTGCTCACCGAGAGCCTCGTCCTCTCCGGCGCAGGAGCCGTCTTCGGTCTGCTGCTCGCGCTCTCTCTCCTGCAGTGGCTCGCGCATCAGAAAGCGATCGCGCTCCCGCTCCTCAGCACGCTGCATATTGACGGCGCCGCTCTCGGCTGGACCGTGCTCATTGCCGTGTCCGCTGCTCTTCTCTTTGGCCTCATGCCCGGCCTCCGCATGGCCGGCGGCAACCTGCAGGAAGCCCTCAAAGACACGAGCGCCGGTTCAGGCCAGAGCCGCAAACATGAGCGCATTCGCTCCGTTCTTGTCGTCTCTGAAGTCGCCCTCGCCTGCATGCTGCTCGTGGGCGCCGGTCTGCTGCTGCGCAGCTTCATGCACGTCCTCGACGTCGACCTCGGCTTTCAGCCGGAGCGCGCTGCCGCCGTCAAGGTCGACTATGACGACTCCGTTCCCCCCGGCTCGCCCGACGGCGCCAGCACTCTGAAACGTGCCGCCATTTTCCAGAATGTGCTCACTCGTATCAGCGCAATCCCCGGCATCGAAGCTGCGGGCTTCACGGACTACCTTCCCCTCGGCCAGAACCGCTCTTGGGGAATACCCTTCCCGAAGGGCGTAAAGCGTCCCGAAGGCAGTGACAGCGGCCCGCTCGTGTACGTTGTGACGCAAGGCTATCTACGCGCCATGGGGACACGCTTGCGCGGTCGCGACTTTTCATGGTCCGACGGCCCCCACAGTGCGAGCGTCGTGATGATCAACGAGTCCTACGCGCGCTACCTGGCCGGCTTCGCCCACTGGCCCAACAACGATGCCGTGGGGCAGATCATTACGTCGAATGAGATCGACCCCAAGAATGACCTGCACATCATCGGGGTTGTCGACGATGTTCACGAGGAAAGTGTCGACGGCGAAACCGGCTGGCAGATCTACTATGCAGCAACGCAGGCCAGCCCCAGCAGCGCCGAACTTGTCATTCGCACCACGTTGCCTCCAGCCACGCTCGCCACCAGCGTGTTGCGCACCTTGCGCGATCTCAACCCAAAACAGCCGCTCGCGGAGTTCCGTCCCATCCAGGCCCTGGTGGATCACGCCAACTCGCCGCGACGCTTCTTCATGTTGCTCGTGGTCGCCTTCGCCACCCTCGGCCTGCTGCTTGCTGCCCTCGGCATCTACGGTGTCATCTCCTACACCGTCACGCGTCAAACATCGGAGATCGGCATTCGCATGGCTCTCGGCGCAAGTGCAGGAGCAGTCCAGCGCCAGGTGCTCGTGGGCACGCTGCGGCTCGCGCTCATCGGCGTGGTTCTGGGCGCGGCAGCATCGCTCGCTACCGCCCGCCTCATTGCCACGCTGCTCTTCGCAACATCGCCCTGGGACGGCGTCACCTACATCGCCATCGCTGTCGGCCTGCTCGCTGTTGCGGCGCTCTCCGGCTACATTCCGGCGCGGCGCGCGGCGCGCATCAGCCCCATGGTCGCCCTGCGCGCAAGTTAACTGCACCCCAAAAAGCCAAGTGGGGTGGCTTTTGGCCACCCCACCTCAGCTTCCCTACGCCTCTATCTAATTCCACGTTTTATATAAATAAGTTGCTATAAATAACTCACGATCTGCCGCAGTGCGTCGTCGGTACCCACCGGCGTCAACGCGTTAAACGCGCCGCCACCCGCACCGCTTTGCACCGGCAGCAGTCCCAGGCTCTGCAACAGTTCCACGCGCGGCTCATCCTTCGCCGTAAGCGCCTGGATCTCCGGCCTGTGGTAGCGATCCCAATCCTCTCTCATGTTCTTCAGAATCGTCTCGGGCGTTGAATCTTCGCTCGCGATCGTCACCATCTTCAGAACTCGAATCTCCTGCTCGGTCAGCCGCACTGCCGGCGAACCGTTGCGCAGTTCGCGCGCCAGCACCGGAAGCCGCCGCTCAAACGCAGCCTTCACGTTTGTCCAGATCGCATAGCCCAGCCAGGTCGGAGGCATCTTCGGATTTGGCAATACCAGCCGGTGAAGTTCTCCAATCAGCAAGGGAATTCCCGAGGTCAGCCGGAACATATCCAGCACCTGCGGCTCAGCCAGCTCGATCTTGTATCCATCGGCAAACCACGAACGAATCTGTTCGGTCGACAGTCGCCGGATCGCAGCCAGCGCGCTGCCATGTCCTTCTTCGCGCTGCGCGATGCTCCAGCGCAGCAGGTCTGCGCCGCCCGTCAGCAGCAGCAGGCCACTCTCCGCCTCAATCGCGCGCTCCGCATCTTCGGCAGATACCGGCAGCAGATCCGAGCTGCCCGTGTACCCAATCTGCGCGCGAATTCCGCAGCTCGCTTGCAGCAAAGGATTCTGGTCGCTCGGCAACAGCCATTGCGAAATGCCCAGCAGGGCACGCACCCTGCGCAATGATTTGGGCGTTGTCTTAGCCTCTTCGATCTTCTGCTTGAACTCCTCAATCTCTTCAACAGAAAAGAAAGACAGTCTGCCTTCCTGCACAATCTTCTTCGCAGGCTTGACCGGCTTCGCGGCGACTTCGGTCGTTGCGATGACCGGCGGTTCTGTCGCGGCTTGCGCCGTTTCTGTCATGATGCTGGTCGCTGTCTCCGCAGGCGCCGCAATACCGCCGCCGCCCTGCCCATCGTCGCCACGGGTTCCGCGCTCGTTCGAAGAATCGCTTGCAGAACCAGAACCATCCGGCTCGGCCTGGATCGCAGGCACCGCATCCACCATCTGCTGCGAAATGGAGACTGGTCCGTCCTGCCACATCTCGATTTCCAGCTGGCTCACAAAATCGTCAACTCGCGGCAGAGTGCTCTTCAACTTCGCCAGGTCGGGATCGTTCGTGCTGTCATCAAGGCTGCACGCCCACTGCAGCCACCCGCTCACAGCAGGCCCCGGCAGTTGATCCAGATGCGGCATCGCCGACACCTCCATCAACTCCGCTACAGCTGCATCGCGCTGTTTCAAGCGCTCCTGCTTCGTCTTCTCGCGCCGATGCGACACCGTTCCGGCGACCAGCAGTTGCGCCAGGTCCAGGTACCGCTTGCGTTTCGCCGCAACCTCATCGAGACGGTCGACCAGCGAGCGCAGCTCTGTCGTTGTTTTCCAATTAGCACCGCTGTCTTCTGAAAGAATCGCGTCGCGCAGATTCTGGCAGGCATCCAGCAGCTTCGCCAGATCGGCAATGGCTTCTTCCCGGTCAACCCGCTGTCCGGCCTCGAGCAAATCGATCTTCTCGCGCCAGCGCTGAGCATGGTCTGTGAGGCATTGGAACGTATCGGAGACAATACTGCGTCTGCATTTGTTTTCTTCAAATGCGCCCACGTGTTAGCTCCCTCTTCAGATTGAAGGCTTCGTTATCCGATCATCGTACCCCGCTGCTGAAGGCGCCCCGTGAGGAGTAATCGTTTCACCGTACACGCAGGTCACATTACTTTAGTCTGAAGTCGCATTGGCCGCTCTCGATGATTCGGCGAGACTTGCGCCTGTGGCGAAGCCATCTCACCCTTTACATCGCCGCCACAAACTCCGGCAGGACCGGCGCCGCGGCGTTTTGCAGCATCTCCGTCATACGCGCCGCCATGCCCGTATACATTGACGCCGCATGGAACGCACGCATCCGTACATTCTCATTGGCGTGATGCATTGCGCATTGCACCAGCGCCGCAGCCACACACAGCCGGATCTGCGCCGCATCGTCGCGCAGCGCATCCACTTGAGACTGATCGACGTTGCTGGTGCGCGCCGCAAACTCCGCCATCTCCATCAGCACGCGCGCATTTTGAAAGATTGCCCACAGGCCGCGCAAACCGCCCAGGCTCTCCCAGGTCTCTTCCGGCCCGGCGCTCAAACCCTCTTTCCAGAGGAAGTGAGGGCTCAACTCGCGCCCGTGAAACTCCTTGTGAAGCCGCCCCAGCAGCGAAGCCCACGATTGCCGGCCGCGTCGCACCATGCTGCGCCTCATGTACCCCAGATAGAGGAGCACCAGAAGAACCGCAGCGGCTTGGAAAAGGCTCAGCAGCATCGCAAGACACCTATCGGCTCCATGGACCCGCCGCTCAAGCCCAGCCCCCATCGCAAAGTAATGGCCCACACGGGTGAGCGCGACTGGCTTGGTTCGATCCCCTCTGTTACAGGCGCAAACAAAAGAGGGACTCTCGCGCGCGAGAGCCCCCCTTTGCAGATCCCTGAAACCTGATCCCTGCTTTTTACTCCACAACCAGCTCCGCATGCAGGCTTGCCGTAGAGTCCTCGCCGGCCCACACATCGAACGTGCCCGGTTCCACACCCCATGCCTTGGTCTGTGGGCTCCAGAACTGCAGTTCGTCTTTGCCGAGCGGGAACTTCAGCGTTTGCGTTTCGCCGGGCTGCAGAGTCACCCTTTTGAAACCCTTCAACTGTCGCACCGGCCGCGAAGCCGAACCGGCACGCTGGTGGATGTAGACCTGCGCAACCGCATCGCCCGCGACAGAGCCCGTGTTCGTCACCTCGACGTCGACTTCTGTCGTCTCGCTGGCCTTCATGTCCTTTTTGCTCAACCGCAGATGATCGAACTTGAACGACGCGTAGCTAAGCCCATAGCCAAAGGGATAGAGCGGCTTGCTGTTCATGTCCCAATACCGCGACGTGAACGTCGGCCGGTCTTCCGGTTCGTGCGTGAGGTTGTGGTTATAGTAGAGCGGCTCTTGCCCGGCTGCGCGCGGCCAGCTCACCGGCAGCTTGCCCCCAGGGTTCACATCGCCAAACAACACATCGGCGACAGCATTGCCGCCCTCGGTGCCCGGATACCATGCCTCAAGGATTGCCGGCACATGTTCCGAGGCCCACCGAATGTCGAGAGGCCTGCCATTCTCCAGCACCAACACAACAGGCTTTCCCGTCGCCGCGACCGCTTCCAGCATCTGTTCCTGGATACCCGGCAGATCGAGCGTCGCGCGTGAAGCTGCCTCGCTGCTCATCGAGGCTGCTTCGCCCATCACCGCAATCACGACATCGGCGTCCGCCGCTGCCGCTTTTGCCTTCGCAATCCAATCCGCTGCCTCTTCGGCGGTAGGCGGTGGAACTGGCTTCCGCCCCGCCATCTGATCGAGAAGTCCGGGATAGAGGCGCGACAGTTCAGGACCTGCAACCAGCGTCACGTCCGCGCTCGGTCCGAGCTTGTTCTTGATGCCCGCAAGCACAGTCACGGGATGGCTCTTTCCGCCGGGACCAAACAGCCCTTCTACGGTCCAGCCACCCTCGATGTCGTGGGTCGAATCCCCCAGCGGCCCAATCACTGCAACCTTCTTCACGCTCTTGGACAGCGGCAGCGCTTTGTTGTCGTTCTTCAGCAGCACCATCGACCGGCCCGCGAGCTTGCGCTCCAGCGCCAGGCCCTCTGGCCGCGACAATGTCTCGTCCACCTTCGACTCATCCACGTACGGGTGCTCGAACAGGCCCAGCCGGTATTTTGTTTCCAGGATCGGCAACACCAACTCATCGAGCTGCGCCCGGCTCACCTTTCCCTCCGTCACGAGCTTGGCGAGATTCTGCGTGTAGGTCTGGCTCGCCATGTCCATGTTCAAGCCGGCCGTCGCAGCCTTGTACGCCGCATCTTCTCCATCGCGCGCAAACCCGTGCGTCACCAGGCTGCCCACCGCAAACGCGTCGGAAACTACGAAGCCTTTGAAGCCCCAGTCCTTGCGCAGCACATCCGTAAGCAGCCACTTGTTGCCGCTCGCCGGCACGTCGTTCAGATCCATATAGGCGCTCATGAAGCTGCCCGCGCCTGCCTGTTCTGCCGCATGGAACGGCACAAGATACACGTTCTCCATCAGCTCTTCCGGAACGTACGACGAATCGTAATCCCGGCCGCCATCAGCCGCGCCGTACCCTGCGTAATGCTTCACGCACACAAGCACACTGTCCGGCCCGAGCGTCTCGCCTTGGAAGCCCTTCACCTGCGCGCGCGCCATCGCTGCGCCCAAATAAGGATCTTCGCCTGCGCCCTCCACGATGCGGCCCCAGCGCGCGTCTCGCGCAATATCCACCATCGGCGTAAACGTCCAGTCGATTCCCGCAGCCCGCGCATCCTGCCCGGCCAGGCGCTGCGCCTGCTCCTCCACGCTCGGATCCCACGACGATGCCATCGCCAGCGGCACCGGGAACACCGTGCGATATCCATGAATCACGTCAAACGCAAACAGAATCGGAATGTGCAGCCGCGTCTTCTCCACCGCGATATGCTGCAACCGGTTGATCTCTTTCACATCGATCAGCCACAGAACCGACCCAACCCTTCCCTGGCTCACCAGCTTGTCTGGCTTTTCGTTCCCCAGCATCGGCATCACAATGCCTGAAGACTGGTTCAGCTGCCCGACTTTCTCCTCCACTGTCATCTGCTTCAGCAGGTCTTCGGCCTTCCGATGCGCCTGTTCCTGCGACACAGCCTGGCCGGCCACGCTCCCCACCGGCATTCCCAGGGCGCAGCACAGCAGCAAAAACCCCTTCCAACGGCACACGTTCATACGCTCAAGCCTCTCTTTCAAACATGGATATCCCAGGGCGCGAGGAAACCATCCCTCGATGCGGGGCTTGCTATCTCACGCCGGCTTGGCGTTGAGTTGCTCCCTCACGGCGAACCGCCGACCAGCATAGTGCACCGGCTCCCCTTCAGTCAGGACCCCTCAACGTTAAGAATTGTTGAGAAGGTTCCCGCCGGCATGTTTACTGGGCAGCTCTCCTCTCACAGCGCGTCCAGGACGCAAAAAAGCGCCCCCCGGTGAGTCCCGCCTGGATGGATCCAGGTCTGGCAAACCGGAGGGGCGAGGAGCCGCAATCACAAGAAAATGCGTTTCTGCTAGGGAACCCCTGCTGGACAGACTTGCGTCTCCCGCAGAGGCACACTGCCGACACATTTTCTGGACCGAGGAAAATATAGGTGCGGCGTTTTTGCTCTCGATAGGTTCCATCGGGTAGCATCGAGCAGATTTAACCACTAAATAAGGAATGCAAAAGAGTTAATGGGGCATGGACAATCGATTTTCTAGGACGTATGATACGCAGTGCGATCGATGGAGAGGGCCCGAACTTCGTGTAACTCGATGCTCCGGAATTTAGACCTGAATGGTCCGGGCAGTTGAAACGGGTCACTGAACCGTCAATGCACCAGCGCTGCACGGTTGGCTCCTTCGGACGCAGCCGATCAAGGAGCCGGCCGATTTGCGTGAGATCGAGCCTGCAGACCACCGGTCCCCCACCGGCGGCAGGGCACACTTTTGAAGCATTCCGCCCCGTAGGGCGAATTGAGCCGTATCTGGAGTTAAGACATGCCGGTAGCCCCAAAATCCATGCAAGAACTGGAGCAGCCGACGACTGTCCCCGATCCGGCCGCTGTGCGCGAGCAGCTGGAGCGCCTCGTCTCCCACTCGCTCTTCGCCAATAGCAAACGTTATCCCGCTTTGCTTGGCTATGTGGTCGAGCAGACACTGCTGGGCAACGCATCCGAACTGAAAGAGCGCAGCATCGGCATTGAGGTCTTTGGCCGCTCCCCCAGCTACGACGCCAATGCCGACCCGGTCGTCCGCATCACTGCCGGCGAAGTCCGTAAGCGCCTATCGCAGTACTACTACGACTCGTCCCACGCCGGCGAACTGGTGGTCGAACTCCCCATCGGCTCCTATGTTCCGCTTTTCCGCCATCAAGACCGGAACCAGGAAGCTGCCCCGGCACTCGCCGATGGAGTCCCAGTCCAAGGCTCCGCGCCCGTCTCCGTCACCGATATGGACGCATCGGCTGAGGATCCTGGTCCGTCTCTGTCCACCGCCGTCTCCGCTGCAGAACCGTCGGCCCTCGGGCACCCCTGGCGCTTCCGCTGGCTCATTGCGGGCCTGTTCGTAGCTCTCTCCGGCGCGCTCGGTCTCGGCATCGGCCTCCGCTATCACGCCGATCCGCCGCCACCCCCACCCTCGAACATCGATCGCTTCTGGGAACCCTTCGTTGCCAGTGCCAATCCCGCCACATTCTGCCTCGGCGAGCCAGCCAAAAGCATCGACACAGACTCCATCGATAACTACGACGCGCCGATCGCGCCGCCGCCGCCCGAGAAGCTCTACGTCCGGCTCCACTACTCCGGCAACCTCGCCCTGGCCGACGTCATCACCCTCACCCGCACAGCCGCCGCCCTCGAGACCCGCCACAAGACCTTCCGCGTCGTGCCCGCATCCGAGGCGAGCTTCTCTGAGCTACGCGAGGGCCCCATCGTCCTCATCGGCGCCTTCGACAATATCTGGACGCTTCGCGTCACCCAAAAACTTCGCTTCGGTTTTGAATCCAAAGACGGCGTGGCCCTCCTCGTCGATCGCAAAAATCCCAAGCCGACCTCTTGGGCCACTGCGTGGGACCTGCCCTACGAGAAGCTCGCGCGCGACTACGCCATCGTCGCCCGCATTCATGACAGCACAACCGGACAGCCTGTCATTATTGCTGCCGGCATCTCTGAAGAGGGAACTGAAGCTGCTGGTGAGATCCTCTACAATCCCGTCTATCTCGATACGCTTCTCGCCAAAGCTCCTGCTGACTGGGACAAGAAAAACATGGAAGCGGTGATCGAAACCCAGGTCATCCAGGGTCACTCCGGCCCACCCAATGTGCTCGCCGTCGAAACCTGGTAGGACGCCAACCAACCCACTCTAAAAATGAGCACCGAAGTGGGCACACCGTCCAAGCTCCGCTCGGGTCCCCGGAAACGGGTCCATCGCAAACGGGGGGGGCCAAGGTCCCTGGCTCTTGGGGACCAGGGAAACTGAATGCAACCCAGCCATTCTTTGAGTAGGCGCAAATCGCTTTCGGCGACACTGAAAGCAAGAGCTGATCGACAAGCACACACAAACAGCAAGAGCCTCAGCGTTCGCCGAAGCTCCAATCCAAACGCAAGACCGCTCGATGCGTCCCGCGTCCGCCTTCCACACTATCTTGTTCTCTGAAGCCTGTTGAAGAATCGATCGTGCAGAAGTTCTACGAGTCCTTCTTCGACTTAGCCTTCTGCGCGGCCCAACGCTTGCGCTGCGCATCCGCAATACGCTTCCGCGCATCGGCGCTCAACACACGCTTCTTCCGCCGCTTCGTAGCAACCTTCGCAACTTTATGATCCGCGAACTTCGGCGCTGTCTTTGCAGTATTGGCCAGCAGAGAACGTACTTGAGTGAGTCGTGCTATCTCTGAATCTAGTTGTGCAAGAATTGAATCGATCGTCATATTTCGAGCATAACTCAATTCACGCCTGATTTCCTTCTCGATCTTGATAAGTTTCTTCACTTATTCGAAAAAATCCCTTCTTAGTCGGCTTTTCCAATCGTCTTATCCCGATAAGCCTTTTGGAGTACATAAAATGCCGCCTTCTTCTGCCCCTGCTCCGAGATAAGCCCTTTGCGATTGAACTCATCCTGAATCCCCGTCAGCGGCCGATTCGGTGAGCGGAAATCCATTAAGACCCATGGACTCATTCCCCTAAGTTGCGGAATCTTATTTAACATCGGCAGCTGATGGCGAAATACATTCGCCTGGTACTCCTCTGTCCACCGTTCATCCGCGCCGCCATGCAGGCCCGCTTTTGCGCCTGCTCCAAATTCACTCACAATCAATGGCTTGTCGTATTCGATGTCCCATTCTGTAACATCCGCGCTTTCAGGGTGTCCTTCGTACCATCCGATGTATTCGTTAATCCCAATCACATCCAATGCCTTGCCCAGAGGGTCATCCACAATCTTCGTATCGCCTTTCGCACGCACAAGCAACGCGGCTGTAATCAGGCGCGTTCTGTCCAACGCGCGCGCGCGGCTCGCCAGCGTCTCGATGAACTGTGTGCGTGCCGCGGTGTTCGGCGTTTCGTTCGCCATCGACCACAAGATAATCGCTGCATGGTTCCGCGATGTGTCGATCTCTTCATCTAACTGTTGCTCGGCCTTTGCTAATACTTTGGGATTATCGAATTCCAGCGCCCAGTACACCGGGTTTTCCGACCACACCAGCACGCCCATCCGGTCTGCCGCGCGCAACATCGTTTCATCGTGCGGATAATGCGCCAGCCGTACGAAGTTACAACCAAGCTCCTTCGCCCATCCCAGAAGCGTCTCTGCGTCCTTATCGGAATAGGCTCTCCCCGTGCGATAGGGCGCCTCTGCGTGCACTGATACCCCACGCAAAAAGATTGGCTTGCCGTTCAGCAGAATCTCGTTTCCCCGCGTCTCCACCGTGCGAAAGCCTATAAGTTCGTTCACCGCGTCCGTGCCTGCGCGAAGAGTGACTTTGTAAAGCTTCGGCGTCTCCGGCGCCCAGCGCTCCAATCCCTTCACATCAAAACGAATTACCGCGCGTCCCTCCGCATCGGCCGTCGCGCTCGTGTGCGCACCTAGCTCCGGAATATCGATGTCGACCTTCGCGCCCTCAGCCGCATTCTTTAGATGCACCCAGCCGGCAATCGTTGAGCCCTCTCCCCGTTCCAGGTGCACGTCGTATTGGTCGATAAATGTATAGGGGACTTCAATCAGCGAAACTTCCCGCGTCAGCCCTCCGTAATTCCACCAATCCGTCTCCAGCGTAGGCACGTTATCTTCACGCCGCGTGTTATCCACGGCGGCAACAACGAAGTTATCCCCGGCGTGAATGACTGACGTCACCTCGCAGTTGAACGCCGTAAACCCGCCCTCGTGCTCGCATACTTTCTTCCCATTCACCCAGAACCAGGAGCGATAGTTGGCAGCGCCCACGTGCAGAAACACATGTGTATGTTCCTTCGGCGTGTAAGTAAAGTCCTTCTCGTACCACACAGGCCCTTCGTAATAAAGAAGCGACGCGCGTTGCGTATTCCAGTCGCCCGGCACCTTTAACTTGGGGGCCTTTGCAAAGTCATACTCAGTGGGAAAGGGATCGCCCGGCTTCGCTTTGTAATTCAGAAACCAGCCGTTCTTTTTCTCTTCATGATGGAAGCTGAACAAGCCGGAGAAATATGGGTCCACGATCGATGCCCATTCTCCATTCAACGAAGTGGCGGTCCTGCGATCTGCGCCTGTTAGCACAATTGTTCCTTCCGTTGCCTGGGCGGCCCCGTGCAGCGCAGCAACACTACACACCATCGCTAGAACACCTGCGCCTACACGTCCCCGCACCAACTGAAAGAAACTTGCCATCCCATCTCCTCTGCTCTTTTGAACTTCGCGCTCATCCAACATGCGAAACGCAAATCCTTATTGCGCTCGGACTCGCTATCTTAGCGCTCAGTAGGCTTGCCTGTATATTTCAACCGAACTCCAACCTCGCACCAATAGAAAAGGGCGGCCTCGATTGAGGTCGCCCTTCGCCTATCTCTGCTTCTCTCGCCTACCCCAGATACTGCACGTGAACATACGTGCCGAGCCGCTCGTTGTACGCGAGATACCATCCCGGATGATCGGGATCGTCATAAATCACGATTGGATCGGAGTCCCACATCCAGTCATTCACATATCCCAGATCGAACGGCGCTACGCTCCAGTACCAGTTATTGAACCAGAAGCGGCCCGGACCTCCGCCGCCGAGATGCCATACGTGCCGCGGTCCAAATCCGCCAGAAAAGCGGCCGTGCTCCCATGGGTGGTCGAGATGAAAGTGCGGATCGTTCCGCCCTTCATCGTGACCTACCCACCGATTCCCTGGGTCCACATGCGGCTCGTCGGGATGGCCGGGGCGATCGTTGAAGTGCCGCTGCGGTCCAACCGGCTGCGGCGTGCCATGGAAGGGCTGCGGTCCACGTGTCGGCGGAGCCACATGCGCAGGCGGTCCACCATGCGGAGGCCCGCCATGCTGCTGTGACCCGCCATGCTGATCGTGATTGTCATGGGATTGCTGAGCCCACATCGGCACAGAGAAAGCCAGCAATGCTGTAACTGCAAGCGCTGCGCGCATCGAGAAACCTCCTGGGACGCCCCCATTTCACTTTCGCTTAACGATCGCGATCGGGTGCCCTAACTACTCTAGATGCAACCCAGGTTAGGTGCGCAAGTTGCTTTTCGTAAATTCTGCTCGCCCCCTCAGGAACTTACAGACATACCCGGACTAAAGCTCGACCGCGCCCCGCTTCAATTGCATCCCATCTGGTCCGATTTCCACCCGTCTCTGCTTCAATCGAGAGTAGAATCGCGGCGTATGCGCACGGCAATCCTCGCGGCTCTTCTCTTCTGCAGCGGCCTTTCTTACGGATCGGTTGTCCATATTCCCATCAAGTCAGGCCTGACGCTGCAGCCGAATCAGTCCTTCACGCTCTCCATTGAAGCCACCGCGCCTGTCGAAATCAACTGGCGCACCTCCGACAACAAACCTTGCCCCACCAACTGTATTGAAGCCACCGAACTCAACCGCCATCCCTCGACCGGCTTCGCCACTTCTCTAGGCGCCGGCAAGGAGTACACTCCGGCCGCAGGCAAAATCGCGATCGAATACAAAAATATCTCCAGTGCACCGGTCACCATCGATATCTTCCGCGTGCGCAGGACATGCGATGCCGAAGCCTGTAGATTCATGCCGAAAGATGGAAAGACCCGCTGGCTTGTTTATAAGATCGCGGCATTCAAATCCATCACCACCAGCAAAGACAATTCGTATTCCCTCATCTCCGGCACCGCGCTGAGCGGCCGCTCCTTCACCGTGCGCGCAGTCTGGTGGACCGACGACAGCAAGGGTTTCCGTTTCCATTGCGATACCTGGATCAAGCGCTGGATCGACAGTCGCACGCCGCCCGAGAAATACAGCCCCTATATCCTCTCCGGACAAGCGATCGGCGAAGGCAATAACATCGTCCTCAAGTCGATTGATGACTGCGTACCCAATGCACCTCACTTCGGCGTGCCCGACGCAAACGTCTTCAAATAAGAAGCCAAACAAAAAGCGCCGAGGCATCCTGCCCCAGCGCTTCTGCTTCTGATCCCAGACACCTGATCCCTGGTGTCTGGTCTACACCGCCACCGCAGCCGGCGCTCTCCGCCACGCATACAGTGGGAACTGGTTGGCCATCTCCGCCACTGCGCAGCGAATCCGCTCCAGCGCCGCATCGTCGCCTCGCTGCTCCAGCGCCTTCGCGATCCATGCGCCGATTGTCCTCATCTCTGCTTCCTTCATTCCCCGCGTCGTCAGAGCCGGCGTCCCCACGCGAATTCCCGAAGGCTTCAGCGGCGGATTCACATCGTACGGGATCGCATTCTTGTTCACCGTGATTCCGGCCTTGCCCAGCGCCAGCTCTGCTTCTGAGCCAAGCATTCCCTTCTGGAATACGTCCACGAGCAGCAGGTGATTGTCCGTGCCGCCCGAGACCAACCTGTAGCCCGCCGCACGCAGTGCTTCGCCAAGCGCCTTCGCGTTGGCCACCGTCTGCGCTGCATACGCCTTGAACTCAGGCCGCAGCACTTCGCCGAACGCCACCGCCTTGGCTGCCACAATGTGCACCAGCGGTCCGCCCTGCTGCCCAGGGAACACCGCCATGTCGATCGCTTTGCCGATCGTCTGTTCCGGCTTCTCGCCCACCTGGTAGTTCTTTCCAGCAAGAATCAAGCCCGACCGCGGTCCGCGTAGCGTCTTGTGCGTGGTCGTCGTTGTAATGTGCGCGTGCGGTACCGGCGACGGATGCGCCCCGCCTGCCACCAGGCCGGCGATATGCGCCATGTCGAAGATATACGTCGCACCAACTTTATCGGCGATCTGACGCATCCGCGCAAAATCCCATAGCCGTGGATACGCGCTCGCCCCGCCGATGATCACCTTCGGCTTTTCGCGCGTCGCAGTCGCTTCCAGCTCGTCATAGTCGATTGTCTCCGTATCCTTCCGCACCGTGTAGAACGTCGTCCGATACAGTTTGCCGCTGAAGCTCAGCTTGTGCCCGTGTGTCAGGTGCCCGCCATGCGCCAGGTCAAGCCCCAGAATCGTGTCGCCCGCTTGCAGCACGGCCATATACGCCGACGCATTGGCCTGCGACCCGGAGTGCGGCTGCACATTCGCAAACTCCGCATCGAAGATCTGCTTGGCCCGGTCCCGTGCCAGGTTCTCGACTACGTCGGCGTACTCGCACCCGCCGTAGTAGCGTCGCCCCGGATAGCCCTCCGCGTACTTGTTTGTGAACACGGAACCCGCCGCCTCCAGCACTGCCTCGGAGACGAAGTTCTCGCTGGCAATCATCTCCAGCCCTTCGTGCTGGCGAAAGGTTTCGTGGTCCACCGCTGCGGCCACTTCAGGGTCGGCTTGGGCAAGGGAAAGCTGCATGCGCTCGGTCATATTCTAGATTTTACGGCAACCTCATCCCCGTCTCGCCTGTGGAGTTCTCCCGCCGAATCTCTCAGCGCGTCAGCGTCTGCTCCGTAGCACCCACAACGTGACCAGTCCGCCCATCCACCGCAAACACGATCAGGCGCAACGGCCCGTCCGGCAGGCTTCTGGCCTCCAGCTTTAATGCACGTCCGTCCATCACATCGCCCTTGAAATCCTTAAGCGCCCGTGCCACGGCCACATGATGCAGTGTGCGGCCGGCGTTTTCGCCGCGGGTCACCTCGGTGTGCGTCGCATCCGCCGCCAGCACCACGACCAGCCGCTCACCGGGATTCGCCGTACCGCGCACCGAAAACTCCACTGTTCCCTGATCCCAGCGTGCGTTTTCGATCGACAGTGGCTGTTTGGGCCGCGCCGAGGCATCCTGCAACGCCGCCACCAAGGCTCGCGGATTGCTGCCCACAAACTGCACTGTGCCATCCACAACCATCTGGGGCGTATACACATCTTTCAGCCCGAACCGCGCCTGGTACGCCTGTTGCCGCTCCGTCACCTGGTCCATCGAGAACGGATCGCGCCACCCCTGGCGATCCCAGTAGGTCACGTGCTCGCTCAAAACAATCGCGTGCACGCCGGCAATCGGCTGCTCCTTGTCCAGTTTTTCAAGCAACGTATCCGCCGGCGGGCAATCCGAACAGCCCTCTGAGGTGAACAGCTCCACCAGAACCGGCCTTTGTTCTGCACTCCGCCCCCTCCCTGGAACCGCAAGGCAAGCGGCGGCAATGAGCCACGTCCACCACGCCAAATGGGTCGTCCTTCGCATCCGCACCCCTCCATGGAATAGATTCCCGATCCTGCTTGCGCGTTACAGGCCTCTTTGAACCGCCGTAGCGAAGCGGTCGCCCAGCCACTTGACCCGGTATTGCGTCGGGGCTCTGCCCTCTGCGCACGCTCGGCTCTCTTCGCGATATTGTTTGTCGAAATTCGCTCCAGTCGATCGTCATCGATTACGAGGATTTGACATACTCGCGGATGAAGGGAAAACCATGGCAGCGACCAGACTCAACAAGACATTCAAGGCGCAACTTGAGAAAAGCCCGAAACCAGGTGGCTGGACCTATGTTGTGTGGCCCGAGTCCGCTGCATTTTTCGGCACGCGCGGACTCGTAAAAGTGCGCGCCGCAATCGACGGAATCGACTTTCAAAGCTCCTTCATGGCCCTCGGCGATGGCAGGCATAAGCTGCCCGTGAGAGCCGGCCTCGTCCAGAAGCTCAACAAGGGTATTGGAGACGTCGTCGAAATCAGACTCCTTGAGCGCATCCCCACACCGGCGCGCAAGGGCGCTGGACGATAGGCTTTCCCTTCTTCCCTACAATGGAGCCATGACCGCCTCACGCCTCGTGCGGATCGCTTCTTGCACCGCATGCTCTCTCTTCCTGCTTGCTCCACAGCTTCGGCCAGCAACCAGCGAACTCTCTTTGACACCTGCAATCGTCATCGCTGGTTCTCCCGAACTCATTAGGGTCAATGTGCCCCCCGAGACAACGATGGTCACTGGCGAGTGGCTCGGCCGCAAGCTCCAGTTTTTTTCCGCGCCCGATCACGGCTCCTGGCTCGCTCTGGCGGGCGTCGACGTCGAAGCGTCCGCCGGCCCCTCTGCTCTGCAGATCCACATTCAACTCGCAAACAACACAATCCGTGACATCACCCAAGCCATCGACATTCATCCCGCCCACTACCGCACCGGCGTTCTCACCGTTCCACCTAAATTCGTCTCCCCCGGTCCTGAAGAACTCAAACAAATCGAAACCGACAGCAAGCTCAAGGCGAAGATCTTTGCCGTCAGCGCAGACAGTCCTCTCTGGGCTGGCTCTTTTCGCGCGCCAGTCCAGGCGCCGCCGACCGACAGCTTCGGCACCCGCCGCACCTTCAACGGCAAGCTCGCCAGCATTCACAAGGGCATGGATTTTCGCGCCCCCAAGGGCACCGTAGTCCGGGCTGGGAACAGCGGCGTGGTCGTCCTCGCACGCCCCCTCTATTTTGAAGGCAACTGTGTCGTCATCGATCACGGCCTCGGTCTCTACACTCTGTCGATGCACTTCAGCCGCATCGATGTCCACGAGGGCCAGCACGTCAACGCCGGCGACCCTCTCGGCCTCAGCGGAGCCACAGGCCGCGTCACCGGCCCGCATCTGCACTGGGCGGTGCGCTGGCAGGGCGCGTACCTCGACCCCGCCAAGCTCCTCCGCCTCAAGCTCCCTGCCAATCCCTGATTCATCCTTCACTCTCGTATGCATCGGAGCGAGCTACACTGCGTTTAGCCGCACCGCCATTCCCACACCCAATCCGCGGAGCTCCTCCATGCCTCGACGTTTTCATCTCGCCCTCATCCTGCTTCTCTCTTGTGCCCCCACCATCGCCCAAAAGTCCAGCGTCTGGGATTCGAAAAAATCCGGCTGGCTGCTCCTCAATCCCGATCAGCATGCGCAGGTCTTTCATTTCGCGGACCAGTACAAGCAGTACATGAGCGTGGCGCGCACCGCCGAGCTTTCCACGCGCGAAATCACACGCCAGGCCAAGGCCGCCGGATTCTCCGACTTCACCTCACCCGCACAGATCAAGCCCGGCGCGCACCTCATCTTCAACAATCGGAATCGCGCCGTGATCCTCGCTGTCATTGGTTCCGCGCCGCTCGTTGAAGGCTCGCGCCTTATCGGCGCGCATCAAGACAGCCCTCACATCGATCTCAAAGCCCGTCCGATCTACCCCGCCGGGCAAACCGGCTTTGCGCTCTTCAAGACGCACTACTACGGCGGCATCGAGAAGTATCAGTGGGCCAATGTACCGCTCGCCCTCGTGGGCCGCATCGACACTGAAGACGGTCGCACGGTAGATGTCTCCATCGGACTCGATCCCGCGGATCCCATCTTTCTCATTCCCGCCAACGCACCGCACTCCGACGCCGAACTGCGGACACGCACCTACACGAACGTGCTCACCGGCGAGGAGCTCGACCCCGTTGCTGGCAGCGTCCCCGCAGAAGACGGCTCCATCACCGAGCAGGTAACGAAAACCCTCACGTCGAGATTCAATATCAAGGAAGAAGATCTGGTCAGCGCCGAGCTAGCCCTCGTTCCAGCCTTCCAGCCCCGCGATCTCGGCATCGACAGCGGCCTGGTTGCCGCATGGGGGCAGGACGACAAGCTCTCGTCCTTCAGCGCAGCGCGCGCCGTCATCGAAACGCAAGGCACGCCGAAACTCACCGCGCTCGCCTACCTTACCAATTTCGAAGAAGTCGGCTCCGTCAACAACACTGGCGCGGGCTCGCAATTCCTTACCGCAACCTATTCACGCATCGCTGCCGCCCAGCGCGGGTCGGCCTACAACGATATCGACCTGCGCGACGCGCTCCACAACGCCGAGGTCGTCTCATCTGACACCAACGACGGCGAGAACCCCATCTTCCAGGGCACCCAGGAGCCTACAAACGCCGCGCGTCTCAGCTACGGCGTCACCATCAAGGAGTACGGCGCAGGCTTCAACGCCAACTCCGAACTCGTCGCGCATATCCGCGCCCTGCTCGATCAGAATCAGATTCCCTGGCAGACACAAACGCCCAAGGTCGACGTCGGAGGAGGAGGCACCATCGGCGGCTTCATGTCCCGCGAAGATATGAACGTAATCGACATCGGCGTGCCCCTGCTGTCAATGCACGCGACGGTAGAAGGCTCATCCAAAGTCGACCTTTGGAACCTTTACCGCTTCTTCAAAGTTTTTTATCAATCGCAGTAAGTTCTCAAATCAGTTGCAGAAGGTTGCGCGCAGGTCGAAACTGGTTCGTCATGTATTTCAGCCGATCATTTGCCGCCTGCGTGTTTGCCCTCATCGCATGCCTGCCTGCCGCCGCCACCAACCTCGTCACGGGCAATGGCTTTGGTTTTGCCGTGGTGTCGCCAGAAAAAGCAATCGTCACCAAGTTCTATGCGCACCCCTACAGCTTCACGCGGCCCGACCCGAAAAATCCCCTCAGCGAAGGGATTGAAACGGTCAACTTCATCAAGAGCCTCGCCTTCAACGATCCAACCGCAGATAAAGCGAACACGGCTGCCGCAACCGCGGAATACGAAGACGATTCGCATGTCGTTCATCTCCACGGCACGGCCGGCGAAGGCTTCGCGTTCATGCCCTTCGGTTTTCGCCACACCACACTCATCGTCGACTGGGAACCGATTTCCAAAACCACCGGCGCGTGGCATGTGGAGTGGAACCGGCCTCTGCGATCGCAGCGCACTGTGCGCATCAACCACTTAGATATCCAGCTCCTCCAATTCGACGGCATCGACGAATCTCTGGTCCTTATCCCGCTCGCTCCACAACCGCACAAATCCGCATCCGTCCCGTCTCTCTTCTCCAACAGCAATGCCTGGACACTCATTTCGATTGAAGACGACCGCGATCTTGAATCGACCGTTCGCGATTTTGTGCAGTGGCGAGCCGGCCTCTCGCCGCACGCGCTCGTCCGACGTGAGATTGCAGAGCTCGATCAGTGGCGCGTCAAACCCACAGTTCGCTTTGTCGGAGAAAGAGAACGGCATCTGTGGCGTCAGAGCGAGGTCATGCTCCGCATCGCACAGAGCCGCGAACCGAATCGTCCCAACAGAAACAGCAACGGCCTGATCGTTGCCAGTCTTCCAGACGGGGTGTGGTTCACGCCGTGGGTGCGCGACATGGCATGGGCAACGGTCGCGCTTGCACGCATGGGCCATCGCGACGAGGCACGCGCCGCGTTGCTCGCCTACTTCAACGCGCAGCCCACCGGAAAGATGCGCGCCCAAACTGCCGGCGTCGACTACCAGGTCTCCGTCGTGCGCTACTTCGGCGATGGTTCCGAGGAACCCTTCTTCACGCAGGAAGGCAGCACCAACATCGAGTTCGACGATTGGGGTGAAGTCCTCTGGGCGCTCGGCGTCTATCTGCGCGGGTACGACGATGACCCGTTACTCACCGTCCCCACCTACCGCGGCCCGGTGTATCAAAGCGCGCGCGATTACATTGTGAAGCCGCTCCTCGCCAACCTAGAAACCTATGGCCCAGGCTCTATCGTCGCCGCGGACACATCCATCTGGGAGGAGAGACAGAAAGACAAAAAGCATTTTGCCTTCTCGACCGCAATGGCAATTGTGGGCCTTAAAGAATTTGCCGATGTTGCCCTGCGTGCCGGCGACGAGCCAACCCATACCAACATCCTGAAGCACGTCGGGCAACTCGAAGCAGGATTCGCTGCCGCCTTTATCCGCAACGGCGAATTGCACGGCACGCTCGAAGACGGCATTAAAAACGACATCGACGGCGCACTGTTGCCCATCCTCAACTTCGGTCTCGTCTCCGATTCCTCCGTCGTGCGCGATACCGTCAGGAGGATGAAGCTCCTTAAAGTCGCTTCAGGTGGCTACCGGCGTGTGCGCAGCACCTATACCGATCCCGCCATCTTCGAGTATTGGTATGAGCGCGAAGAATTTCTTTTCGTCGACCTCGCTCTCGCGGAAGTCGATCGCCATCTGGGCCGAAATACGGAAGCAGCCGCCCTCATTGAGCGCATTGTCGACAAGGCCGCGGCCGACCACAACATCATTCCTGAGATGTATGTGGCCTTGCCCTGCGAGCTTTTCCCGGGCCACATAGGCGACCCCACGGGCGCGCGGCCCATGGTTGGCTACGGCGCGGGAGCCTTCATTCTTGAACTGCTCAACCGGGGAACGTCCTGATGCGCGCTGTGTTCGCGCGGCAACGAAAAGACTGAGATTCATGCCCGCGTAGAAACCTAGCGTGCGCCGACTTCCTCTTCTTCCGCGCACTCCACCGTAGTCGCCGCACCCGCAGCCTTCTCGTCGCGCAGCTTTTTGTATGCCCGCCACACAAACGACCCCAGGTACCAGCCATCGATGAATTTGTACGGAGTCTCGCCCGTCGTGTAATGTCCGCAGGGCAGTACCCGCCGCTCAAAATTCAGCCCCACGCGCTTAAACGCCTTCACTACTTCCAGCGAATACTCCTTCGGGAAGGTCAGGTCGTAGTTCGCATACACCAGCAGAACCCTTCTTGTCGGCTCCCGCCACATCGGGCCGCATGATCTTGTCGTAGTAGTTCACCGGACTCACAGCGCCCCACAAAGCGCGAATCCTATCCTGCGTCAGACCCGCATCGGCCAGCGCCTGCTTCACATGCCGCGTGCTCTGCCCGGCCCACACCACATCGCCAAACGCGGTCGACGCGTGATTGAACGCATTCACGCGAATTCGCTTGTCGTGCGCGCTCGCCAAAAATGCGTAGCACGATCCCAGGCTCGTCCCCAGCACTCCGAAGTGCTCGTAGCCTTGTTCCTCAAGCCAATCAAGACAGCAGCGAATATCCACCACAGCCTGGCGGCATGCTGAAATCGTGCGCCCAATGTTCGCGCTTACTGCGTAGTCCGACCGCTCCAGCTCGCTTGGACGGCGAATATCGTGGTACGGCTTCGACAACCGCAGCGCCGAGATTCCGAATTTGTTGAAGATGGTGCACAGCGCGTTGTGCCCAAACGCATCCGCATTCCACTGCGGCAGCACCACGATCGCTTGCTTGGGCCGCTTAGGATCTTTGTGCGCCGGGGCGGGGAACCACCGCGCATTCACCATGTCGTTTTCGGGATACGGCGTACGCTCCGGCGAAGTGAAGCGCAGGAACTGGGCCTTCTCCACCTTGCCAGCCGCCGCCAGCTCGCGAAGCTCCGCATCCTGCGCCAGCGTCTCCGGCCGCACGTTGGTTGGAAACAGCATCGGATGCCGCTCTTCCAGCCGAAAATCCGTAGGCCGCTCATACCCAAAAAACAGATCGCTGTTCCGGATCAGCAGCTGATTGATCTTCACCATCGCGTCTTCGGCCGCAGCCTCGTCGCGCAACGCCTCGGGTCCTGGCACAGCCGCGCCAAATCCATGCGCTTCAAGCCACGGCTCCACCCACTCGAATCCCCATTCAAGCGGCCGCACCACGCGATTTTCGTCGCGCGTCGTTAACCGATACTCCCAGTCATACATCCAGCGCGCGTATCGATCTTTGAACATGTCCCTGTCTCTAAGTTTATCAGTGCAAAGACACGCCGGTCGCATCTCCGTCAGTCACACGCTTTCCAAGCCTTATCAGCGCGGCCGGACGGAAGCGACCGTGTTCAAGCCAACCGCTTCGAAGCCCGCTTCAACGAGTAGTAATCCGCTCCCAGCCACGCCAGGCTCAGCAGCACAATCAACGCAATAATCCCCTGCGAAATTACGCAGTATAGACACCACACCAGCAGGTCGTACTCTTCGATAAACGTGAGTCGCAGGGCAAACACCAACCCCAGCAGCCCTACGATGTGCAAAGTGAAGCGCCAACGCGCCAGGGCCAGCCCGCCCATCGCCAGATACCCGGCAATTCCCAACGCTGCCACCGGGACTTTGCCGATCATCGCGAACGGGCTATGATTCACCACCCCGCAATCCCACTTTTCGTTGATGGAGCAAGGCTCCGTGGCCGTTGAGTAATGCACCTGCAGGGCCAGCGCCGAAACCACTGCGCCCGCCAACGCCAGAACCGCAATCACATATCGCATCTCAACTAGAATGGTAGTGTATGGGGCCTTCGAATGTCTGACACCGCGCACGGCGCTGGTCTGCGTATTGCCTTCTTTGGAGGCAGTTTTGATCCGCCTCATCGCGGCCATCTCGCCATCGCCCGCGCCGCAAAAGCCGCGCTCCAGCTCGACACGGTTCTCTTTGCGCCGGTCGGCGCGCAGCCCCTCAAGCCTGCTGGTTCAACCGCCAGTTTCGACGACCGCGTTGCGATGACCCGCCTCGCCATCGCCGATGAGCCGGGCTTCGCTCTCTCTCTCGCCGATGCCCCCAACCCTTTAGCGAGGCCCAACTACACCATCGACACGTTGCTCCGCATTCGGGCGGAGCTGCCGCCGAACGCCGCCCTCTTCTGCCTGATGGGCGCGGATTCGTTTCTCGCTCTGCGCCATTGGTATCGTGGCGCCGAGATCCCTTTCATCGCGCCTCTCATCGTTGCTTCGCGCCCCGGACAAAACATCGCCGATCTTGCCGACGCTCTGCCCCCCGGCCTCGCCCTCGCCGAAGAGTGCATCCCCGCTCCAGCGGCGCATTGCATCGAACTTCAGACATGCACCATCCGCAACGCTGCCGGAGCCACCGTGCCCTTCTACCTGCTCCCCGGCCTCCACATCGACATCAGTGCCACCGCCATTCGCGATGAAGTCCACTCCGAAATCGCCCGCATCCCGGCCGGACAGGGCCACCACAGCGATCTACCCGACGCCGTCTTCGACTACATCGCCGCCCACAACCTCTACCGCTGACACCTGAACCCTGACCCCTGACACCTGTTCACTGCTACCATGTCCATTGGAGACCATTCCGTAGCATGACCCCCACCGCAGCACACGAACAGACCCGCATCCTCGTCCAGGCCGCAGCCCGCGTCTGCGAAGACAAAAAAGGCGAAGACACGCGCATCCTCGAGCTCGATCCCATCGATTCGGGGCTTGCTGACTTTTTCCTGGTCACCTCCGCGCTCAACGATCGCCAGGCGCAGACCATCGCCGACGAAATCGAGTTCGTCCTCAAGCGCGATTACGGCGTCTACGCCAACTCCGTCGAGGGCCGTCGTCAAGGCGGTTGGGTCCTCCTCGACTACGTCGACTTCGTTGTCCATGTCTTTCTCGCCGAGCGCCGCGCCTTCTACGATATCGAGCGCCTCCGCAAGTCCGCTCGGCCGCTCACACCCGCCGAGTTCGACGAAGAGCTCAAGGCAACGCTGGCCGCAAAGACACGCGCCACGCGCAGCAAGTCCAAGCCCCTCGCGACCTCCAGCGAGAGCGCAATGCCTCATGCGCCCAAGCCCGCTCCGGCAAAGGCTGTTAAACTCGCGGCGCCGTCCACGAAAAAAGCCGCAGCAAAAAAGGCGCCGGCATCAAAGCCAGCGCCTGCTAAAAAATCCTCGCCGAAAAAAGCTGCCCCAAAGAAGGCCGCTGCTCCCCGGCAAACAACCCGGTAATCAGTCTTTGCTTTGCGTGCCCCCCGCGAGCGCACGGAAATCGTGGGCGCGCGACCGGTCGCCTGTCGCTTCACACGCATCGGCCATTGCGCGGTAGAGCTCCGCGCTCGGCGCCTGCAGCTTGATCTGCGCATCCAGCATCTGCACCACGCCCTTGGGATTGCCGTTCTTGGTGAGCGCTTGCGCAATCAACAAGAGCGTCTTCGGGGTCACCGCTACCTGGCTTACCATCGGTTGCTGGCTCAGCTTCGCCAGCTGCTCCGCCTCGCCTCGCTGCGCAAGGAGTGCTGCCAGGCGATCCAGCGGCTTGGGATTGGCCGACCCCTCGCTGAGCGCCTTCGTATAGAAACGCGCCGCTTCCGTGCCGTCCCCTTCCGCTTCCGCAGCCATGCCTCGCTTCAGATCGTCCACAGCATGAACATCCGGCACAACGCCGCCGTATACAGTCCACGCATCGATCTGGTCTGACGCAAGAACCACGTGCAGCGCCATCGACTCGTACACCGTCTGCGCCGTGCCGACCCAGTTGGCGCCCACCACCACGCGATAGGTGCCTGGCGTCAGTTCTGAAGTGTCCGCAGTGTGACCTGTCAGCAGATTCCCCGCCGCATCGCGGTTCGCCGGATCCAGTTCTTCGTCTTCCGTCACCGCCGAGTCATGCGTTGCGTTTACCGCGCCAAATACATAGCGCAGATGAATCTTCTGCTCCGCATGTTCCTGCGCGATCTTTGGATCGATCCACAGTTGAAACACCAGCGGCAGCTTCTCCCCCTGGCGAATCGTCACGGTCTGCGCCCCGCGTGGCGTAAACCGAACCTTCGAAGCGCTAAAAGGCAACGTCCCATTCGGATCGGGCACACCCGAGGGCTTCGTAAACGCCACGAGAGGCGAAATGCTCAGGCCCGTGCTCTTCGGCGCCGGCACAGTCAGCGATACCTTGCGCCGCGCGGCCACATGATTCAGATTGTTCGTTAGTGTCGCCACTAATACATAATTGCCCGGAGCCAGCGGCAGACGCGCCTCTGCGCCGAACTTCTTCTTCCGCGCCAAATCCGCTTCCGCTTCGGTCAGCCGGCCGGCAAGGTCGTCCACCTGCGCATACACAGGCTTGCCATCCGCAGTCGTGACCGAGGTGCGCAGTTCGAGATCGTACACCGGCAACTTGCCAGGCTCGGTCCCTATCAATCCTGGATCGACGGTCTGCATTTTCAGCAAGTAACTCAGCGTCTCGCCGCCCTGCTCGTCGCGAAACACGCCGTAGCTGAAATCCGGCGCAGTCTCGCCCGTCAGAATGCTCGTGGTCACGCGTTCGGCGAGGCGGTTCAGATTGAGCTGCTCCTGCGTCAGCGGATTATCCGGCAGCCCTTGAATCTCGCTCAGCATGACGTCGGACGACATATCCGGTTCCCAGTCGCCGCGCAGATCCACCCGGCGGTCCGGAAGCAGCGTAGCCGCAATCGTCGCTACCTCGTCGCCCAGCGACTTGCGCAGAATATCCCAGCTCCTCTTCTGATCGTTCAGCGCTTCCAGCGACGACACCAACCGTGCCGGCCCATCTGACGTAGGAGAGTACAGCGTGAACGGCTCGCCGATGCTGCGCTTGTAAAAGAGCAGATTAAAGAACGGAGGCAGCGCGCGGCTCGGGCTCTCGTAGAACCAGATCTCCAAAGGCCGCACGTTGCGCGCAACCGGATACGTCATGATCTGCTTCGGCGGCCCCAGCACGATGTACATATGCCCCTGGTCGGTATGCCAGCCGTCCTGGGCCGCAATGCTGCCAAAGTGCTCGTTGGCGTAACTCAGCCGCCTATAATGTTCGTCCTTGTAGGAGTTTGTCGCAGAGCCCGGGTCGGGATTCCGAATCTTCCAGAAAGCTTCGATGAAGCTGTCCCGCTCCGGATCGGTGTTCAACGAAAGGAACTGCTTCTTCTCGTTGCTGTCGATGATGTAATTGACTTCCTCGTTCAACCAGTGCCGGTACCGCGGCGGAAGGTTCTTTGAGCGATCCGCAGCATAGGCGAAGGAAGCAAAGCAAAGCACGAAGCAGGCAACAATTGAAACCCAGGCCAAAGCCCGGCGCACATTCGAATTCAAGACAGAAAACTCCAGACCAAAGCAAAGGGGAGAGAGGTAGCCTCTCTCCCCTCCGGTTAGATTCTATCAACTCCTAGAATTCGAAGCGGATCGTTGCACGTGCATAGAACGGACCCTGGAAGCTGGTCGGCCGTCCGTAGTCCTTGTTCAGCGTTGGCGAGGTGCCCTCGACAGGGTAGCCCGCTGCGGGCTGCTGCGTGAACTGCACCTTACCCGTGATGAACTGCGAGTTCGTCACGTTGAACGCATCCAGCGCCAGCTTCAGCACCTTCGTGTCGTGGAGCGGAAGAGCGTATTCGCCCTTCAAGTCCAACTGCGCCGAGGAAGCGGTCCGGCCTGCTGCACCGCGTCCGCCGATCGGAATTTCGCCCTGGTTCAGATACGCCGGGTGATCGCCGAGCAAGCTGAGAGGAACACCGGACTGGCCGCGGAATCCGACGCCGGCGGTGAGCCCCTTGGCAAAGTGGCCCACAAACGGGCTATCCGAAGCAACCGTATAGCTCAGGAAGAGGTTGCCTACGTTGCGGCGGTCCGTGCTCAGCCAGCCGGGCTTGAACTGATCGCCCAGAAGGTTCAGCTTGCCGGCCGTAAAGTCGAACAGCGAGCTGATGCCAGGATCCGATTGTCCGTTGTCGTTGCGGTAGGCGCCTTCGTAGTTACCGAAGAGCTTGCCGTAGCGATAGTTCACAACCGCGAGCCAGTGATTGCTGAAGCGCTTGTCGAATTCAAGTTCAAGCGCCTGGTAACGGCGAACCGGCTTCACAAAGCCATCCGGCTTTCCATCGCCCGGACCTGCATCCATGGTCGCAAGATTCAGGAAGCAGGCGCCGCCCACCGGTTGGTTCTGGCCATTGACCCAGATACCGCCGGCAGAGAAGTACGTGTCGTTGGTCGCCGTGCAACCAGCGACTGGCGCCACGTAGTTCGAACCGTCGCTCGCCGGGTTGGGGTTTGCCGCGTCAAACTGCGCCTTCGTGTACGTGACTTCGTTCTCGTTGACCGCGATATCGGTCGCGGGACCAGGGTTCGCAATACCGCCGTTGTAGTTGCCCGAGATCGTCGATGCTTCCGGCGACTGGCTGCCGATGTCTTCGATGATCCTGCCCAGGCGGCGATCGACGTAGCGTGCCTTCACAACCAGCCCGCTCTTGATCTCCCGCTCCACGCCGATCACGTACTCGTCTTCGTACTCAGCCTTGGTTCCGGGAATGATGCCTTCACCTGTGGACGACGAGAAGTTCGGGGCGCTGAACTTTGAAACTGTTCCGGTGCTGCCCGTGCTCTTCGGCAATCCGTTCAGGGTGTGCGCAGCGTCCGGTACCACCACCAGCGCGCCGTTCACAATCTCCGGTGCGAAGTAATAGTGCGTGTCGTCCTGCTCGTTGCCGAGCTGGCGGTTGGCTGCATCCAGGGGCATTGCCCAGTAGTTGCGGCCATAGTTAAAGAACACCTTGCCCTTGCGATCGCCAAACGGATCGATGTTCGCGCCGACGCGGGGCGACCAAGCGCCTGTGAACGGATAGCTCAGCAACGTGCCGGCAACCCGCTCTTCTTCCCAGCGGACGCCGCCATTCAGGGTCAGGAAACGGTTCACAACCCAGGTATCGTTCGCGTAGGCAGAATGGTACCGCCCGAACGAAGTGACCTTCAGCCCGACATAGGTGCCGCGTGTTTCGGAAGCGTAGACGTGCATCCCATTCCACACCGGGCATTGCGTGCAGGTTGCGTCGGTCAGAGTCGGTCGTATTGGCAGCCGTCACGGTGAACTGGGCGTTGGTCAGCTTGCCCGCCGCACCTGCTGGGATGTTCGAGTACAGGCTTGCCAGATCGGTGCCCGCCGCGTTGGTGGAAGGAATGGCAAACAGGTTGCCGGACCGCGAAGGCTGATAGAGGAAGCGGGTGTGATCGTAGCTGTAGCCCGTCGAGAACGTATGCTCGCCGAAGAAGTGCGCCGTCTTCTGCGTGTTGGCGCTGATGCTATAGGTGTCTTCTTTCGTCGGCGTGTACGAACCGAATCCGGTCGCAACCGTCGAACCCGTACCGCTCACTAGAAGCGATTGGTCGGAGATCGAATACTGGTTCAGCGCCGGCGTCTCGGCGAAGTGATCGTAGTTGTAGGTAAACGACGCATCCGCAACCCAGGTCGGGGTGATCACGCCGTTCATGCGAATCAGCGAGTCCCGCGAACCGTACTGGTAGCTGCTCAATGAAGATTGCAGGTTCGCAGTGGAGAGCGTGTTCGGAATGCTATTGTGTCGCGAAGGATCGCCAAAGCTTGCCGCTTCAAACTGGAACTTCGGGCTCAGCTGGAAGGTCAGTTTGCCGGCCCAGCTCAGCGCGGTCGTGCTGTACGCAAATGGACCGTGGCTCAACAAAGCTTTATTGGCCACATTTGGATTCGCTAATGCGATGCTCTGATCCAGAGACGGATTGAACGCACCGAAGAAGAAGATCTTGTCGCGGAAGTGAGGAATGTAGCCGCCAAACTCAGCCGCGAGATCGTAGTGCGGGGTCGAGTCGGTGATGCTCGGCGTCGTCTGGAGATAGCCGAATTGGTAGAACTGCTTGCGGTCGGCATACCACGCGCCCGGTCCAAGATACGCGCCCAAGGCTCCGTGATAATTGTTCGAGCCGGACTTGGTGACCATCTGGACGATGCCGCCCTGCGCCTTGCCATATTGCGGCTCAAAGCCGTACGTCTTGACGTCGACTTCCTTGATGAACGCGAGATTGATGCCCGTGCCCAGCGAACCATGGTTCACGTTGTAGGTGCCGAGGCTGCCGTACGCCTGGTCGGTGATCGTCACGCCGTCCACCACGTACAGGTTCTCAAGGCCGGTCGAACCGCCGATTGAGGGATTCGAGCTTCCGGGGCCCGCCTGGTTCGGTGAACCCGCGACCTGGCCGTTTGCCACACCGGGAGCCGCATAGAAAATCGCGCTCACCTGCCGTGGCATCGGAATGCTGTTGTAGAACGTGTCCGTCAGGTTGGCATCAATCGCCGTCGACTGTGTGTCGATGCCGATCGCCGTCGCCGTCACTTCCACCGTCTCTTCGTTGTTGCCCACAGGCAGCTTGATGTTCAAAAGAGACGAGGCGCCCACCACGACTTCGTTGTGGGCCGACTTCACCTTCTTGAATCCCTGCTTCTCGACAGTCACGTCGTAGAACCCAGGGATCAGGCCGCCGATGCTGTAGTGGCCTGTTGTGTCCGACGTGATTACACGTGTGCCCTGCGGGCCTACCAGCGTTACGGTAGCTCCGGCCACAACTGCGCCCGTCGAATCCACTACGGTCCCGTTCAAACCACCGGTCACCGTAGTTGTTTGTTGAGAGAACAAAGGCAAAGCTGCCAGGGGCAGAACCAAGAGAAGCATGCGAACGGCATGAACCGCAGATGACGTTCTAAGCCAACGAAACATTCCGGTCTCCTCGAATTCGTTGATGACAGATAGGGAAGCCCCCTCGGGAACCCTCTATCCGTGTACTCCACCATGCGTTCCGGCTCTCTGAGCTTTCCCGCGGTTTCTTGTGTGCAGCAGTTCTTGAACGTAAGAAAGCAAGATGACGGGGTCAGACTTTCGCTCCTGAAGGCCTGCAACCGACCCGACCACAACCAGCTGGAGCGAAGGACTGCTTGTGCAACAGTTTGCATGACGGGTGCCAATCACCAAAAATGGTGCATTATTTTAATTTTGGTTGAAAATAAGGTACTTAGGTCATGACTCATTCCGGGTATGAAATGGTCATTCTATGAAAATACGAAGAATGGTTGCCCGATATCCTAAAAATAATTAGTGCCTATCGTTTTTGGGGAATTCTCTAAAATCGGTCTCTGATTCGCTGTAGAGCGCCCCGTCTCATCTACCGGATCAGAACAAAATTCGCAAAACTGCGGAACGAATTGGCCCAAAGATCGTCCTCGACCTGTCCCTAAATGACACCCCAGGGTGCTTCTTCCAGAACTCGATCGCCGGATCTGAGCTATCCTCCTCGCCATGCACCTCACACTCGCTCACATCGGTGCCCGACCCCAGTCGAAGGACCCAGTGGAGATCCCTGGTCGCCCTCTATCTGAAGCGGTGCGCGCCCGTTGCCGACGCGGCCAGCGAAGCTTTCAAGTCAGAAGACGCCTTTCTCGACTGGCTCGATCGAGGCCCCAAAGGCCGCAGCACGAGTGGACAGAGTGGATTGTCCAGTCGCACTCCGACCCTTCCCGTCCTCCTCGACAGCCGCGGCAAGCAGATGACCTCGGAAGCCTTCGCCGCCTGGCTGGGCGCGCGACGCGACGACGGTGCCCGGCACATTGTCTTCGCCATCGGTCCGGCCAGCGGCTGGTCGCCCGAAGCCCGCGCACGTGCCGCACTCCTGCTCTCGCTCGGCCCTTTCACCCTCGCCCACGCCCTCGCCCGCCTCGTCCTCGCCGAACAGCTCTACCGGGCCACCACCATCCTCACCGGCCACCCCTATCACTCCGGGCACTGAGAGCAGGGAGTAGGGACTAGGGACTAGGGAATAGGACGGGGCGCCGATCTGCGCGCGGATTGAAGCATAGCTCAAGGCAACTGCAGATCCCTACTCCCTAGTCCCTAGTCCCTGCTCCTCTATACTTCCCTTCGTGACCACCGAATCCCGTCGCGGCCTCATCCTCATCAACACCGGTCCCGGCAAGGGCAAGACCACTGCCGCCCTTGGAACCGCCTTGCGCGCGTCCGGCAACGGGATGCGGGTTCTCGTCCTGCAGTTCCTCAAGGGCTCATGGCACTATGGCGAACTCGACTCCATCGCCACCTTCGGCCCTGATTTTGTGATCCGGCAAATGGGCCGCGGCTTCGTCAAAGTCGGCGGCGCCGAAACCGACCCCGAAGACATCCGCCTGGTCGAAGAAGCCTGGGCAGAAGCCCGCGAAGCCATCCTCTCCGGCGAGTGGGACCTCGTCGTCCTCGACGAAATCAACTACGCCATCTCCTACGGGATGTTGTCCCCTGAGCAGGTAGCTGAAACTCTGCGCGGCCGCCCTGAAATGGTCAACGTCATCCTCACCGGACGCAACGCTCATCCTTTATTGGTCGAGTTGGCCGACACCGTCACCGAGATGCGCGAAGTGAAGCACGCCTACCAAAAGGGAATCCTCGCCCAGCGCGGCATTGAATACTGAAGACGAGAATCACCGAATCCGCTTGCTCTTCACGAATCCGCCCTCGCTATTTGCCGCGCCCCCCGTCCAATGAGCAAGTTTTTCTTGCCGGATCGTTCTACAGTTATCCGTCCGCCGTTTTTTTGAGGAGAAAGCCCATGCGCCTTGCCCATTCGATCCTCGCCTTTGCTTTCATCGCCCCGCTCGCCGTCGCCCAAGACACGCCCATGGCGTTGACGATCTATAACCAGGACTTTGCGGTTGCGCGCACCGGGATTGACCTCGATCTCCATCCCGGCCTGAACGAAGTCACCACGACCAGCGTCACCAGCCGCCTCGAGCCTGATTCGGTCGTCCTCCGCGATCCCTCGGGCAAGCACCCCTTCCGGGTCCTCGAGCAGAACTACGATGCCGCCCTCGTCAATCAGGAATGGCTCCTGCAGAAATACGAAGGCAAAACCATCGACTTCCAGGTCGCGACGCCCCAGGGAGCGCAGATCGTGCAGGGAAAAATCATCCGTGCCGGCTTCCAGTCCCAGGGCGGGTACAACGGCAATCAGCCCGGCCAATATGCGCAGCCGCTGATTGAAGTCAACGGCAAGATGCAGTTCCAGCTGCCCGGCACCCCGTTGTTTCCGGCCACCACCGACGGCCTTCTGCTCAAGCCCACTCTGCGCTGGCAGATTCTGTCTGAGAAACCAGGCCGCTTCTCTGCCGAGCTCGCCTACATCACCGGCGGTCTCAACTGGAACGCAACCTACAACGTCGTCGTCCCCAACTCCGCCGACGTCACCGGCGACGAAAAAGGCGACGTGGTTGGCTGGATCACCATCCACAACCTCTCCGGCACCGACTTTCCCCAGGCCCGCATCAAGCTCATGGCCGGCGACGTTTCCAAGATTCAGCCCGCGACGCGCAGTTGGCTAAGTCGGCCAGATGGCCAATGCCAGAATGGCGGACGCCTTCGACGCAGCAGCCCAGGTCACCCAAAAAGCCTTCGACGACTTCCACCTCTACGACCTGAACCGCACCGTTGCCCTGCGCGATGGCGAAACCAAGCAAGTGCAGTTCCTCAACGCCGCGCAGGTCTCTGTCCACCGCAACTACCTCTATGACGGCTCGGCGCAAGTGCAGCCCTGGTACAACAACGACAACGTCAACGAGCAGCGCAACTACGGCCTCGACAACAGCAACACCAAGGTCGCACTCGTTGAAGAGATCAAGAACAGCGAGGCGAACCATCTCGGCATTCCGTTGCCCGCCGGGCGTGTCCGTCTTTATCGCAGCGATGCCGACGGACAGATGGAATTTGTGGGCGAAGACATGATCAGCCATACGCCTACCGAAGAGACCGTGCGGCTGATGACCGGCAGCGCCTTCGACGTGAAAGGCTCACGCCGCCAAACCGACTTCCACGTCAGCGTCAATGGCCACACACTCGACGAGTCCTTCGAGATCAAGATCACCAATCAGAAGCAGCAGCCCGTGACCGTCACCGTAGTCGAGCACCTCTACCGCGGAGCCAATGGAGCGATTGTCGATAAATCCTCGGCCTTCACCAAGCGCGACGCCCACACCGTAGAGTTCCCGATCCAGGTCCCCGCAAAAGGGGAATCCGTGCTCACCTACACGGTGCGCTATACCTGGTAATCGCCCTCCTAGCGCGTCTTAAATCAGCACAAATCGCCGCGCCCCATCCTTTCCGCTTTCTTCTGCGGAAAGGGTGGGAGGCTCCAGACCTTCAACGCAGACCCATCCTGTCGTCCTCAGCCCTCCATCTCCCCATGCAGTGTCATCCTTGAACGGAGCGCGTCTGGGGCCCCATGAACAACGCCAGTTGCTCATGGGGTAAGCGGAGTGAAGGATCCGCTTCTCGTATTCACAAAGCAGCAATCGGCGCGTCCGAGCAAATACCGCAACCCACGCTCAAAACCGCAGCAGATAGCTGAACTTCACAAACACCTGCCGATCGGTCGAAGTGCTCGGCACGTTCGTCAGCGTCAGCGCCGGCGACGCCTTCGCGTCATAGTCCATGTTCTGGAATGTATCCGCATAGCCCAGGTAAAACGCCGTTCCCGGATGCGGCAGATACGCAAACAGCAGCGTCGCGTCCGCCTGCTTGGAATACGCGGTCGAAACCAGCGCGCCATTCGGCAACAGCGCGTTGTAGTCCAGAATCGCGTTGAAGGAGTATTCTCGCGTGAACTGGTAGTTGATCTTCGAGCGAATCAGGTGATTTGTGAAAATCGCTCCCTGCGGCTGTGTTGTCGATTGCGCCGTGGCCTGCGTTGCTCCCGATAGCATCGCCAGCCGCGTGTAGTAGTAAATCTCTTCCATCTTCAGGTGCGGATGCGGGTGCAGCGTCACATCGGCCGACGCATTGTTTGACCGCCCCAGAAACGGCACAAGCCCAGTGGCGGGATAATAGTTGGGCTGCCGCCCAAACGACCACGTCGCGTTCAGGTCGAGCCACTTGTACCACGACGTCAACAGCGTTGCCGTTGTCAGGCGTTCCCGCAGTTCCTGTCCCTGGTATCGCTCGAACCCCTCATCGTGCATCAACGTGAACGTGGTCAGGCGCGGCAACGTGATCGAGAGGCCCGGATCCACATCCCAGTTCTGCAGCACGCCCAAGTGGTCGTACACCACGCTTCCGTCCATCGTGGGCCCGTAGGCCATCAGCGTCCGCCCCGGATTCGGCTTCCACTGATACGACGCGTACGTCTCCCATTGCCGGATGTTCGTTCGGCTGATGTAGCCCAGCGTCGAATTCATTCCCGCGCTGCGGTCGGTATAGAAATTCTGGAACGTCAGATGATTGTCGAACTTCTTCAGGCGAAGCAAATAGCCTGGGCCCGCGCTCTTGCCCGCTGCACCCGCATCGGTCTCGGTTGTCGTCGCCTGGCCCGCAAGCATCCAGTTGTTCGCGGTCAAATACCGCACGTCCAATGACCCCACACCGTTCGACGTCTTGTCGAACTTCGTCCCGCCCAAAAACAGGCCCACATGCGATTGATGCCCAAACTCCCGCTCCGTCCGAAACACGCCATCGATTGCGCGATCGCCGTGCCCCGTCTGCCCCTGTGCCAGCACCTGTCCGGGAGCCCGGTCGTCGCTCGCCAGCATTCCCATGCCCCAGCGGCCCACCGCGCCGGTGAGCTTCAACCCATATTGGGGATTCACGATGCGGCGCGAGAAAAAGAGCTCTTCCGGCATCGAGAAGATCGACGCATTCTCCAGAAAAAACGGACGTCGCTCCGGATAGATCACTTCGAACCGCTGGTTCACCTGCACCTTCGGATCGTCCGTCCCTATCTCGCTGAAGTCGGGATTCAGCGCAACGTCCAGCGTCAGCGCATCGTGCAGCACCAACTTCGCATCGAGGCCGCCCGTGTGCTGCACGTCCTGCTGCCACCCCAGGACTGGATCGAGATACTTATCCCTCGAGAGGATTCCATAGGGGATCATCTGCACATTCCGACCCGGCGAAATATCTTCGTCAATCTCAATCGGCGCAAACTGCCCTACAAACTGCGGCAGCTTCTGATGCGAGACAAACGGCCAGATTGAAAACTCGTTGTTCCGCTGAATTGCGCGCGCCAGGCAGATGTACCAGATCTGCTTCGACGCCTTCGGAAACCGGATGCTGCGAAAAGGAATCGTCTCCAGCACCACGTATCCGTCCGCCGTGATGCGCCCTTCTGAGAACCACAGCGCCTCCCAGCTCGGATCGTCGCCAATGCCATCCGTCGTGCGCCCGTCAAACTGCACCCCATACGGGTTCACGTCGAACCAGTACGCGTGCTTGTGGTCCTGAAACGTGTCGATGTTGATTGTTACCCGGTCGTCCAGCTCGATCTGCTTTCGCGGCGCGACGCGCGCGTAGATCTTCTTCGGATCGTCCTTGCAGATCCAACCCACATATAAATTCGTCTTGTCATAGGAGAGATACGCCGTAGTCGGCAAGCTGATCGGCTCACCGTCATGCGGGTCGAACTGCCAAAACGTGTTCACCACCGCTTCGGCTTCGCGCGGTGTGCCATTCAGAAAATCTGTCAGCTTGGGCGGCCGGCTCACCCGCGGAATACGCAACGGCTCCGGCTCCGCCAGGGCGCGCTGCGCCATCGGCCAACCGGCAACCACGCAAAAGAAGAACCACGACAAGACTCGGCTCACGCCGCAAGAAGACCGCATCACAACCCGTTCAACACACACACCTCGAGGCCGAGTTGAACTGCTCCGGCCTTCATCGTGTGGATTGAAGAAAGTGTAGCAATCCCCACCCCCATCCCGCTGTACATCCGGTCACGCATGGAAGAGTCTGCCCTCTCGTCCACCACCGCATGCGAAACCCCAATCGCCACACTCCTCCGGCCCCTTTGTTTCTGCTTCTTCCTGAAAGATCCGACGCGGATCATCTTCGGGAATCCCCAAGCCCGCAGGTCAACAGCGAGAAGTCACTGGCCGCGCAAGCGGCGAGTGGCCCCACCGCAGGTGGCGGCGAGTGGCCCCACCGCGGGTGGTGGCATATACAATGGCAGAGGCCTATATGTCCTGGTTTAAACGCGAGAACGGCGAGTTCGAAGCCCCTGAGAATCCGACCGAGGAAGAGAAACGAGTCCGCACCGAAGGCCTTTGGACCAAGTGCCCAGGCTGCCGGCAGGCGATCTTCAATCCCGACCTTCAGGCCAATCTCAACGTCTGCCCCAAGTGCCAGTACCACTTCAAGATGGGTGCGCGCCAGCGCCTCGACCTGTTGCTCGAGCCCGGCTACGAAATTGTGGACGGCGGCCTGCGCTCCACTGACCCGCTCAACTTTGTCGACCTCAAGCCCTATAAGCAGCGCCTCCGCAAAGCCCAGCAGGATACGGGTCTGGACGATGCCATCATCAACGCGCTCGGTCAGCTTGGCTCGCACTCTGTAGTTGTCAGCGCGATGGAATACGCCTTCATCGGTGGCTCCATGGGCGCTGTCGTGGGCGAAACCATTGCCCGCGCCGCCGATCGTGCCCGCATCGAGCGCAAGCCTCTCATCGTCATCACCGCCTCTGGCGGAGCGCGGATGATGGAGGGCATTGTGAGCCTCATGCAGATGGCGAAAATCTCCACAACGCTCGCCCAGCTCGACGAGGTGCGCGTGCCTTACATCTGCGTGCTGACCGACCCCACAACGGGCGGCGTTACGGCCAGCTTCGCCATGCTTGGCGATCTGAATATTGCCGAGCCCGGCGCCCTCATCGGTTTCGCCGGACCCCGCGTTATCGAGCAGACCATTCGCCAGAAGCTGCCCGAAGGTTTCCAGCGCTCCGAGTTCCTCCTCGAAAAGGGCTTCCTCGACGCCGTCGTCCATCGCCGCGATTTGAAGACCTACATCGCCCGCGCCCTGGACTTCCTCAAAACCCCCGCCGTCGCGTCCTAGAACTGCCCGCACAATCGGTCCGGTGACAGGGCACGACTTTTAGTCGTGCCGACAGCCTGCAAAGAGCACGCGGGCTTTAGCCCCCGATCGATATTTTCCTCCAGAGAACAGCAAGCGTAAAACACAAAGGGCGTCCGCTTGCGCGAACGCCCTCTGTACTTACTCAGTTCGGTTCGTTTAGAAGATCACCTTCAAAGCGCCCTGCAGCTGACGCGCGCCGGTCGTACCGTCGTTCTGGCCAACCTGCGACGTCGAGATTCCGAACAGGGAGGACGAAATGCTCCCCGAGCTCGGCGACGTCATGTTCGGATGGTTCAGCACGTTGTACCCTTCCGCGCGGAAAACAATCTTCACGCCTTCGGCGATCGACTGCGTCTTCTGGAACACCATGTCCGTATCCACAAATCCCGGACCGTAGAACGTGTTCCTGTGGATGGACACGCTTTGGCCAAACGGAGCATTCGCAAACGCGCTTGCGCTCACGCCGGTGATCTTACCTGCAGCAACGATCGTTCCACGATTCGAAGGATACGGCTTGCCGATCATCTGCGGCCGGTCCAAAACGCTCGTGTGCAGGTTGTCGCGCGTGCCGCGCAGATCGAATGGCAAACCGGTCTGCACCTGCTGTACGCCCGAAATCTGCATGCCTTCCAGCACATGGCCCAGGATGCCGCCATTCAAATAAGCAGAGCCCTTGCCAATCGGCAGATCGTACGAGGCCGCCAGCGTTCCGCGCTGCTTCACATCGAAGTCCGAATTGCCGTACTCCGGACCCAGATCGAAGCTGTTACGCGGCAGACCCGAGCCACCCGCACCCGGCGCCAGCGGATCCGATCCGTTGTCGAGCGAGTGCGCGTAGGTGTAGCTGCCCATCAACTGCAGCCGGTTGAACTGACCCTGCAGCTTGGCCTGCAGCGCGTTGTAGTTGCTGTTCACAACCGACGTTTGAAACAGCTCGTGAAAGAACGCCGTGTTGTTCACCGCCGGATCGAAGTTCGATCCGCCCAGGTAGAGCGAGTTCAGCTGCAGCGCCGCAGGAGATACCCCCGCAGCAATGTCGGCGGCTACGAGGTTTGGTTGCGGCGGCGCGCCGTCGATCTCGCGCAGCCCGTGCGTTCCATGGTTGCCGACGTAGTTCAGCTCAAACACCAGCTTCGGATTCAGCTGCTGCTGCACGCCGAGGTTGTAGCTCAACGTCGTCGGCATCTTCAGCTTGGGATCGATCACGATTGCTTCGAAATAATCTCCGTTCGTGATATGCGACGAAGGCGTCAGATCTCCAGGGGCCGGATACGTCGTCACCGTCGGCGTCGTGTTGTCTCCCGTAAATGGATAGTCGTTGAAGCTCGCTTCGTACGGCGGATTCGAGCGCGCATTGCCGAAGAGGTTATCGAACAGGCGATCGTGGAAGATGCCGAAGCCACCGCGGATGGCCGTCTTGCCGTTGTTGTCCAGCGCGTACGAGAAGCCAATGCGCGGTTCAATCAGCTTCCAGCTATCGGCATAGAGCTGCCTGCCCGAGCCAGGCCCGACGCTCGTAAAGCTGAAGTAGCCGGCCGTCGGCAGAGGCAGCCGAAGCGTTGCCGTAGAAGTTCGAGAAATTCCCGTCCTTCTCATACGGAACACCGTTGAACTCGTACCGCAGGCCGGCGATGAGCGGTCAGCCGTGAGCTGGCCTTCCATGAGTCCTGCGCAAACGCGGCCCATTCATGCTGCACAAAGCGGGTAAGGTCGTTGCCGCGGCGCGTGCCGTCCGAGGTGAAGAACTGGTTCTCGAACGAATTGGCCACTGCGCCCTGCGCGCCCCACACCAGGTCTTCAAAGTTGAGCAGCGTCGGCGAATCCGGATCGCCGTTCCACGCATACGACGGATAGATCCGTAGGTGGAGTAGTTGTCCAGCGAAAGCAGGTCGCGCGAACTGAAGTTGTCGTAGCTCGCGTCCTTCACATCGCGATATTCGCCGCCGAACTTGAAGCGTGTGCGCGCCCTTCACTACCGAGAACGTATCGGCAAACATCAGCGTCGAGCTCAAGCGCGCCTGCGCGTTGCTGTCGCCCAGGTCGGAGCAGCCCATCGTGAAGAAGTAGGGAATTGAAACATCGCGGCCGTTGCCGAAGTTGTCCAGGCCGAGCAGGCTGTCGAGCCCTGCGTGCGCGCAGAAGAATCCCGGATTGCTCTGGTTGTATCCGGCCTTGAAGCAGGTTGGTCGCATTCGCGCTCAAAGATGACGCCAGTGAAATCGCGCCGTTGTGGCTGGTCGCGATGCTCGCCGTCGCTCCATACCCCGGCAGACGCTTCGTCGTGGAATGGATCGTTCTCGGCCGAGTGCCCGTAGATGTAGCGCACCGTCAGCTGATGCTTGTCCGAGAGCTTGTGGTCGAAGCGCCCCGTCAGGTTATAGCCGTTCAGGCTGTCTGGAGACGCGAACTGATACGTCGTGCTCACGCCGTCGCCGTTGTCCGCCTGACCCACGGGCGTGACCGCGAAGATCTTGTTCATCGTCGCATCCTGCCCCAGGCCCGCATAGTTGTTTGAATTCGTTGCCGGGTTCGCCGTCAGATCCACCGGCGTCTGGCTGCCGTCAACCGGATCGATGAAGGTAAACACGCCGCTCTTGAAGGCCGCCGTGGGTGTGGTCTGCGCTTCGGTACGCGTGGTGCGGAACCGCTGCGCTTCGCCGTTCAGATAGAAGAAGGTGTGATCCTTCCAGATCGGGCCGCCGACCGATGCGCCAAAATCGTTGCGCACATACGGATCCTGCGGTCCATCTTCTTTGCGGTTGAAGAAGTCGCGCGCGCCCAGGGCGTTGTAGCGCCCAAACTCGTAGGCGTCGCCGTGGAACTTGTTGCTGCCGCCGCGCGTGACCACATCGATTACTGCGCCGGTGTTGCGCCCGAACTCGGCATCGAAGTTGTTGGTGATGACGCGGAACTCCTGCGTCGAGTCGGGATTCGCCGACGAGATGCCGCCCGCAATGCCCGGGACCGAGGTGTCGTTGTTGTCCGCGCCGTCGAGCATGAAGTTGTTGTTGCGGTCGCGCTGCCCGTTGACCGAGAAGCCGCCAATATTGTTCGACGCCGTCACAGCGCCCGGAGCCAGAAGAACCAGTTGATACGGATCGCGCAACACCAGCGGAAGATCGTTCATCTGCTGCGCGTCAATCACCGTCGAGAGCTCGGCGCTGCTCGACTCCACCGTCGCCGTGTTCGCGTCCACCACCTCGACGCTCGTTGTCGCAGTCGCCACCGACAGCTTGAAGTTCAAAGGCAGCGTCGCAGCAACGTTCAACACCACGTTGCGCCTCGTCTGCGATTGAAACCCCGAAGCCGTCGCCGTAACGTCGTACGTCGAAGGGGGAAGCGCGGCAAAGCTGTACACGCCTGCCGAGCTCGTCGATACGGTCTGCGTCAGGCCGGTTGCCGTCGAGGTTGCTGTCAGGGTCGCGTTGGTCACCACGGCCCCCGCGGGATCCATTACCTGTCCCGTGATACTGCCTGTCTGGGCAAATGCTGCGCCGCTCACAAATACTGCCAACACGAGCAGCATCAGACTTCTAAAACGCATCTGTTTTCTCCTTGTTCAGTTCCTGGCTCATTACGCGGGCCGGTTTGGTGCAAGAAAACTCAGCCAGGCCCGCTGGCGAAGCTGGACTACCGGCCACTCTTTTTGCTGAGAGGCTGTCGGTACGGGAACCTGAGGTGTCTCCCCATTCACTCCGCGGCCCCTGCTCAAGGCAGTTCGCCCGCGCGCCTGGTCTAGATGCAAGCGCGAATCGATCAGAGTGAAGCCAACTTCTAATTCATTCTAAGAAGTGCGGTAATTCTCGAACAGCATTCGTAATGCAATCCCCGCACCAAAGGCACATTACCATCTCGCGTTATGCAACTCTCGTACTTGCAACCTTTTAGCAGCTCATTTCGATTTTGTGAGTGCCACTCCATTCGTCACAGTCTATTGATATTCAATACACTGCTATGAAAAACCATATGGACGAGCGCGCACCAAAATCGGTGCAACCTGCAGCTGCCGCAATCGGCACAAAAGCACGCGCCCTGTTTTCTTCCCACTCCTCATTCGCTATTCCCTATTCCCTCTATCCACCCCTACACTTCCAACGGCATTCATTAAGGACACAAAGCCATGCACAACTTGTACCGCTTGCTCTTCAGGACCGCCGTTCTCCTCTTCGCCGCCACGCTTCACGCCCAGACCGCAACCAGCTTCGCCCCTCTGGCGCCCATCCGGTTTGACACCTCCGGCCCGGTGCTCCGCGACCTCACCACGCCCACTCGCCCTTTCACCGTTGCCGGCGAGCGCGGTATTCTCGTTGGCCAGCAGGATGGTGTTCTCGAGTCCTGGATCCTCCCGGTCAAGCTTCTGTCGCACCTCACATTGCAGGCTGATGTCGAAGGCTACGGCGTTCCCATCGACGTCAATCAGCAATCCGCCGCGATTGAAGTGCGGCCCGATCGCACGGTGATCACGTACTCTCACCCCGCCTTCACCGTCCGCCAGATCATGTTCTCCCCGGCACAGGCCCTCAAGAACCCGGCCCTCGCCCGCACCGGTCCCGTCATCCTCTACCAGTTCGATTGCCTCCGCCCCACGCTCTTCACCTTCCGCTTTACGCCTGAGCTCAAATGGATGTGGCCCGAACGCAACGAAGGCAATCCCAGCCCTGAATGGGTACCTGCCAATGCACACAATCCAGCCGCAGCAGGAGGCTTTTACGTTCTCCACAGCGACTACCCCAACCTCGCCGCGGCCCTCACTATCCCCGGCGCGCAACCCGGCATCCTCGCTCCGTATCAGGAACGGCCACAGATTCACCCGCTCGAACTTCGCCTGCAAATTGACCCGGTCCGCGACCACAAGAAGCTGTTTCCTCTATTGATGGCGGCCGGCATCACTCCCTCCACCGCCACCAACGCTGCACTCGCCGCCACCCTAACCGAGCTCAACACTCAAACCCCAGCGCTCTATCAAGCCCACGCCGAATCCTGGAAAAAGCTCCTCGCGAGTGCGACCTCCATCGAAACGCCCGATCAGGCACTCAACGAAGCCTTCCAATGGGCCGTCATCTCCATCGAGCAGCTCAAGACCCAAACCATCCCCGGCCAAAGCTCCCCACCGGCGCGCGACTCCACCGCCGGGGAGGGCGGAGGATCTGCTGTTCGGGATGTGCGAAGCAGCGACGACTCGGCGCAAAAGTCCCCCGACCCGCAAGAGACCGCACTGGTCGCCGGCTACTTCACCTCCGCTGACTCTGCCCGCCCCGGCTTCGGCTGGTTCTTCGGCCGCGACGCCCTCTACACCCTCTACGCCGTCAACGGCTATGGCGACTTCGCCCTCGCCAAATCCGAGCTCGAATTCCTCATCCACCGCCAGCGTGCCGACGGCAAAATCATGCACGAGTACTCCCAAACCGCCGCGGCCATCGACTGGCGGCAGTTCCCCTACATGTACGCCGCCGCCGACTCAACTCCGTTGTTCTTGCTTGCCGTCGCCGATTATGTCCGGAGTTCCGGCGACACCGCCTTCCTCACCGAACACCGCGACGCCATCGAAAAAGCCTGGGCCTTCGAAACCGACCCTGCGCACGACACCGACCACGACGGCATCTACGACAACTCGCAGGGAACAGGCTGGGTCGAGAGCTGGCCCGGCGGCATGCCGCACCAGGAAATCTATCTGGCGTTACTGGATCAGCAAGCCTCCTCTGCCATGGCCTCGATCGAGGGTCAGCTGCACGACGCCTCCAAAGCAGAAGGCGCGGAGCATCGGGCCGAAGCCATCGCAAAGACCATCAACACTGAGTACGACGATCCAGAAAAAGGTTGCTACGACTTCAGCCATAACGCCGACGGCACTAACGACCGCACTACCACCATCTATCCCGCCCTCGCCTGGTGGGATCCGGCTGCCGGTCAGCCGATTCTCAACAAAGGACAAGCCTGTCTACGGCAGTTTGTTGCCTCCGCACTCAACACCGACTGGGGCACACGCGACGTTGCCAACACCGAGAAAATCTACGACGGCCTCAGCTATCACCAGGGCTCCGTCTGGCCGCTTTTCACCGGCTGGGCCGCCCTGGCCGAATACCGCGCCAACCAGCCCCTCGCCGGCTATCAATTGCTGATGGAAAACGCCAACCTCACCCGCGCCCAAGACCTCGGCGCCGTCACCGAACTCCTCAGCGGCGACTTTTTTGTTCCCTTTGGACGAAGCACGAGCCATCAACTCTGGTCCAGCGCCATGGTCGTCACGCCAACGCTGCGCGGCCTCTTCGGCATCTCCATCGATGCCGCCACCAAGACCATCACCGTCAATCCGCATCTACCCGCAAGCTGGGGGAGCGCCACAGTCAAGCACATTTCTGTTGGGAACGACACTGTCGATCTTCTCTTCGATGGTCCCTGGGAGCAGCCGCAGGATCAAGATCCTCGGCCCCAATCCAGCGCATATCAAGCTCGCAACGGCTGCGCCGAATGCAAGGCAATTAGCCGACGATCGCCTTGAAATTCCAGGGCCCGCAGTCGAAATTTCCGCTGAGATCACTGCACCCTTGCCTGGAGCGCGCTCGGCGTCTGTCCGCGTGCTCAGTCAAACGATCTCCGGGAACAGTCTGACGATCACTCTCGAAGGACTCGCGGGAGAGCAATTCCGTATACCGCTCGTCGTGACTTCGCAACTTCGAGAGCTTCATGTCAGCGGAGCAGCGTTGCAGTCGAATTATGACGCCGAGAGACAGAAAGCAAATCTTCCATCTCAACTCGTGACCGGTCGATTCCCACCCGGCACCGGCTTCCAAACCCTCACCGTCACCCTCACCTGGTAGGCAGCTCTCGCACGAGCACAAAACTCAGGTGCCCCACCCTGGCGCGTACTTTGCGCCAAGGTGGGAAAGCACAAACTTGCGCGCGCGAAACGTTCCTGTCTCGAATTCCCGTTCCCAATTTCTTACAATGTGCCCATGCTGGCCTACGTCCGAACGTACCCTATCCGCTCTGCGGCAATTGTCGGAGCTATCCTCGGCCTCATCAACGCCGTTGCCCTCGAAATCGATGGCATCCTTCATGGGAATCAGCACGGCGCTTTGATCATGCTCGCCCCGTTTTATCGCTTCGGAATCATCCCCACAGAACAGACTGCCCTCCAGGCTGCGTTCATCCTGTTCATCGAATTCGCCGCCAACATCCTCGCAGACACCCTGCTCTTTGCCGTTCCCGTCGCAATCGTGGTCGGTGTCCTCCGCATCGTCCGCGCCCTTCGCCGCTAGCCGCACAGCACCCCTCACCGATCAATGTCATCGCTGAATGTGGCGCGTTCGGGGCATCCCGATCACCACCACGGCCTGCCCCGACCTGACCGCCTCCTCCAATCCCAAATCGGAACAACGTCCCAATCCGGAAAATCCCCCGTGACCGCCAGCCAGATCCACCCGACGCAAAGTCCCACCCAACCCAAATTCAGCCGATCCTGTGCAAAAGATGGCCACGCTACGCCCTCATTCCGCACACCTCCAGAAGACCGGCTCTCGCTCCCACCGATGCCGCATCTTCCTCCGTCGCGCCATCGACATCTGGAAAACGCACCACAAGGACACCACCCGCCGCGTTCTCTTCTGGATCACTGTCGCCTGGGTCGCCGCCATCCTCTTCCAGGCCTGAAGCTCGCGCAAGTCTTGCCCAGATTCGTCCCAAAACGACCCAAATTCTCATCAAGACAGTACGTCGGTCACCTCCACGATGCCTTCGCCGACCGGTTTCTCCCCTTTGCTCGCGCAACAATTGGATATATATGAGGGAACTGCCGATAGATAGGCGGGCAGTATCTGTCAATGGCTGATTTTCCGTATGGACGAGCGTCGGTAGCTAGAAAGCTTGGATCGAGCGAGCAAGAGTCGGGATTCGCTTCCGCAAACCTCCCCATCCCAGCCGGCAAGCACTGTGCCTACAACCAGACACGCCAGCGTTTTCTTTGCGCTAATGTTGAAGTAACAGATTCCTCTTCCGCTCGCCTCGATGCGCGGTTGCCCACTCTCACCCCCACCAGTGGCACAGCGCTCTGGATCGTTCCCATCCAGGTCATCTCGCCGACCAGCGTCCGCATCCCGCTCGACCTCATTTATCTCGACCGAAGCTCCGTCGTTGTCGATGTCGTCGAGTCTTTCCCGATTGCGCAACCGGTCGCCGCAGGCTCCGCCACCAGCGTCCTCGCTCTGCCGGCGCAAAGCATCCACTCCACAGGAACCCGGACCGGCGATCGTTTGATCCTCTGCGCTCCCGAGGAAATGAAACACCGCCTGCAGCAGCTCGCTGAAAACGAAGCCGCGCCCGCAGCGCAAACTGCCAACGCCCCCAGTCCGAATCTCGCGCCCGCAATTCCTGTTCCGCAGAACGACCTGCCCGGCCCCAAAACTCCGGGGAACGTTCTTCCGTTCATCGATCGGGCCAATCCAAAGCCTTCCAGTGAAGTTGTTGCGGCGGGAGCGGCCCCCGCCGAGACCGCTCCGGTTGCAGCCGTACAACCGGCGCCACCCGCACCGGTCCCGCAAGCCGAGCCGAAACAAGAGGCCGCGCCCCGCTGGAAAGTGGCGGACTCAAGAAGCTGGTTCCAGCGCCTGCTCGAACCCGAACCGCCGGACCCGCGCAAGGCTCAGCGCGAGGTGCTCACCGGCCTCGTCGCCTACTTCTTCACCGGCGGACGCCCCGTCGCACAGAGCGTTCGCGACATCAGCGCAACCGGCGTCTTCGTCTTTACCGAAGAGCGGTGGTACCCCGGCACGGTGGTGCGCATCACTTTGACCGACCAGCATGATCCGAGCACCGAGCGCTCCTTGACCCTCAATGCCAAAGTCGTCCGCGCCACCAGCGACGGTGTCGGTTTTCAATTTCTTCTCAAGGACGAAAAAGAGGGCAGTACCTCGAGCTCCGGTGTCGATCGCCAGGCTCAGCGCGTGCTTCGCTCCGACGTCGATCTCTTCCTCTGGCGCTTCAAAACCAAAGCACCTTAACTCAAAAGTGCCCCATCCAAGTTCCGCTCGGATGGGAAAGCGCAAAGCCTTCGGCCAGGGTCCCTGACCCCTGATCTCTGACCCCTGTTTTAAAACGCCCCTTCCGGCGCCGTAATCTGTTTCATCCCCGCCGGGACTTCAAAATGCGCGCCATCGATCGGCGCGGTGCTGAAGTTGGACGTCGCCACCTGCGTCTCCATCAAAATTGCAGCCACTCCGCTGGGCGCGCCTGCCTGCCCATTCGCTCCGGCATTCTGATTCGCACTCTGATCCTGATCCTTCTTCTTATGGCCGAACCCGAACGGCAGGCTGTTCACAAAGGCCTGCTTCGCCAAATCCCCGCCTGAAGGAGCTGGAGTCGGCGGGGGCAGCGGCGCTTCCGACGCCGCAGGAATCGGCTTCCCATCCGTCGTCGGTCCCATGCGCGTTATCTGCATCACCGGAACCCCGTGCAGCTTCTGCATCTCCGCCGCCATCTTCGCCATGCCTTCGGTGGCGCCCGGATGGGTCATCAACATCCCCGTAAAATCCGCCCCCGTCCCAAGCCCGATCACCGATGCCATCTTCGCCGCATAGCGCATGTCAAAATCGCGCAGCTGCACATAGCCGGGAATCTCCGGCGTCATCCACATATCGTTCGTGATGCCCAGCGAACCGCTCTGCTGGCTCTTCGTATCCTTATCCGTGGCTGTGGCGGTCATGGTCATCGTCATAATCGATTCGCTTGTATCAAGGCCGCTCATCGCCCGATGCGCGCCGGTATTGCGCACCTTCACGTCGAAGCTGGCCTGCACATTGTTGGCGTCTGGCTGCTGCGCCGCGGGCGCCTGCTTCTTCGCCTCTTTCGCCGCCTTGGCGCGCGCAGCTTCGATCCGCGCCCGCATCTCGGCAAACGTCAGCGTGTAATACGTGTGCTTCACCAAATCCACGTGGGTCACTGCCTCTTTGTCGAGATCGATAATCTCAATCGCATCCTGCGACACCGACGCTTTGCGGTTCCCCTGCAGATACACCGTCGAAACAATCGGGTCGCCCATCTTGCGCGCCTGCGCGCTAAACGCGCCGGCCATCTTCATCATCTGCAGCATCGACCCGCCCGTCACTTGTGTGGTCTGCTGATAGCTGAAATCTGCGCCGTGCGCTGCCATCGCAGTCGCCAGAACGCAACACCGTGCAATCGTGTTCCGGAATCGAGACATGAATCGAAATCCTCCATAACAGGCAAATGCTTGAATACGGCAATGCTTGAGTCGATGTAAAACTGCTGAAACGTCGGAATCAAAACAACGTTTAGGAAGAAGCGATAGGGCACACAGGAGTTCCCCAACATACTACTAGGGTGCATCGACCTATAGAAGCGGGGGCGCCTGCGGGGCGCATCCCGCTATCATGGCATCCACAAAACCGGCTCCATGGGGATACCTTAACGCCCCGGAGCTGAAGGCCGCGTCTCGGTCAGAGGAAGCTTCTTCCAGCTTTGCGAACCCACGAAGCGAGCGGCAAATTTGCCCTCGAGAACTGCCCGATAGCGCGCTTGGGAGAACATCAGCTTCTCTTTATCGATTGCCAGGTTTGGATCGACCGTCTTGGCTTGCAGCGTGGCAGAGCCGCTCTTCGGCGCACTCGCTGCCCCGGGCTTCAACCCATGCGAGTTGACTGCCATCCGATTCACGCTCGCCGACGATTTCTCCTTCAGTGCCAGACCCGGCGTCAGGGTGAGCTTTCCTACCTGCCCCCCCTCGTACGTCACCGCAACCACGAGCAATGGCTTGCCCGCCGAGTCGAGGCCCGTCTGATAGGAGGCGATATATCCCACCGTGTAATCCGTACCCGCCATGTGCACCTTCGCCGGATCGGGCATACCCACCGCTTGCGTCGTCACGCCTGCGAAATCCGCGCCGTTGATCTCGCCGCTTGCCGTCGCCTTAAAGTCCAGATGGATGCTGACCAGGTTGTTGTCGCCGGTCGGTGTCGAAGGAAAGTCCACCGTGGTGTGTGAACCCGATGCCGTGAAGCTCTTGCCCGGAATCCAGCTAGCCGTGACCGTCCAGTTTTCCTCGCTTAATTGCAGGACCCCCGGGATCAGCGGATCTTCTCCAATGTTCAGGTGCAGATGCGAGGGCACGGAGGACGGTGGCTGCGGTGTCGCGGATCCGGTCCGGAAGATATACACCGTCGCCGATGCGTTGCCCACATTCTGGCACTGATTCTCCGTGCCGTCGTCATGGCCCCAATAGCCGTTGTCGCTGTATTGGTCGTCCTGATAGCCCAGATGCAGCGCAAGGTCGCCCGAGTAGGATTTGGGAACTTGGTACGTCTTATTGATCGCGTCGCTCAGTCGAATCAACCCGTTGGTCGCTCCCGGTATCGAAACAAGCCCGAAATACAGGTGGTCGGAGTTGTCGCCCGAAGGATTGACGTAGCGCTTCCAGGTCCTTCCTGACCCGCCTGTCTGCACGCAGCCATTCGCAGTCACTTGGACCGTATCCCCGGGAAGAAACTGGATCTGCGGATACGCGGTGTCGTGCTGTGTCACGGTTGGGTTCTGAACCTGGCAGGTAATGCTGCCCGGACTGTTCTGCTGGCAGAAAGCACTCGCCGCTTGCGCGACGGCCGGCGAGGATGCAGCCAGAGCCACAGCCAATTGCGAAACAAGGGTCAGGAGCACTGCGCGTCCACGATGAAAGGGCCTCATGAAAATCACCTCGGGGGAACTGTGAGCCGGTCCTATGCGCTTGCAATCGCACCATCCTGATCTGGATGGTCGACGGCGGCAAGGGCCCTGAGCTCCAGCTTTGGAATTCAGGCCTGCCCCATCGTGGCAAGCGCAGCTGCCGTATCTAGTAGTGAGGTGAGCAGCCGATTCGTTTCCCGACTCGGGCGAATCGAGCGCGGATACTGCGGCTCCCTACGGATCCACCCTGGTCTTCGCCATAGATTGGTTACTTTCTCCTCCGCAACAAGCTACCCAAGGCGGGTCGAATTGACGGAAGCGGTCCATAATTGATCTTCGCGGGAGGAAACATGGCAAGCTGCCCGTCGTGCCAACACGAGGTCTCTGTCCTTTTCGATTCGATCCGCCCCACGACCTTCTTGCTGAATATGTTCCGGTCACCAGCAGGCAAAGTTTTCGCCTGCAGACATTGCGGCGAAGAACTGACGATGGCAACGTCAAGTTTCATCGTCAGCCAGGTGGCATTTGTCGTCATCGTCATTCCATGTGCGATCGCTTTTGCTCGACTTCAGACCTGGCTTCTCAATGCCTCCGAGTCGTTTCATCAGTTGTCGACGGAGTTTCCAAACATGAGCGTGGTCTTGCTCTGGATTCTCCCGACGTTGATTGTGACTCTTCTTGTTTGGGCTCAGTTCGCTAAACGGTTTGTCGAATTTCGAAGAGCGGCGTGATCGCGCGCGGTTTACTTCCCCGATCATTTTGAGCTAGGCTCAAACACTTCAGTAAGACCGCTACCCGGACGCTACCTTCCGGTAAATATTGGGCCGGTGTGCCCGGCTGCCGATAACGTCGAATCGGCGTCGCCGCCTACATCCCAGGTCCGGGGACCAATAACCGCAAAAAGCAGCCCAGCATCACTAGAAACCCGATAAAAAGCCCCGACCAGACAAGGATCTCGGAAACTCTCATGGAATCCGACGGCCCACCCTCATGTCTCTTCATGGCGGCGTTCCTCCTCCACGCCCCCATTCTGCGGCCGCTTCTGGATGAATTCCGTGACGGACGCAACACCAGTTGCGCCTGCCGTCCGCGCTATCTGCTCAGAGAGGAAAGCGCCCTTACCTCTGGCTATTGCTCCGGGGCTTCGTTCACCTTGGACTGCACGCACCGGCCGTCAATTCTCAATGCGCGCCTCGTTGTTCCCGAACTCGCCCGAAAACACCACGGCCCGGCAGGATGCCGGGCCGCGTCTGTCCACTACTGTGCACTGCTGCACACTGTTCACTGCCTTCAGATCCGCATCGGCATCAGCACATACCGCGACTTAAACTCCGCATCCGGATCCTCGGGCCGCATCTGGCCGGCCGACTGCGAGTCCTTGAACTCCAGCCGCACCTCGCCCTCGTTCCCCAGCGCCTTCAAGAAGTCGATGATGTACGACGAATTGAAGCCCACCATAATCGGATCGCCCGAATACGGTGTGTCGATCGTGTCTTCGCTCTCGCCGCTCTCGGTCGACTGCGAACTGATCTTCAGCTCGTTCGACTCCAGCCGCAGCCGAATCGCCCCCGAACGCTCATCGGCAAACTGCGCCACGCGCTGAATCGCCGCCGACAACTCGCTCGACCGCACCACCGCGAACTTCGTGTTGTCCCGCGGCATCACAGCCTCATAATTCGGGAACTGCCCCGACAGCCGCCGCGTGCTCAGCGTCCTGTGACCCACCTTGAAGAAGAGCGTGTGCTCGTCATCGGCAAACTCCACCTTCTCCGCATCGGTGTTGGCCAGCAGCTGCTGCAGCTCCTGCAGTGCCTTGCGCGGAATCAGCACCCGCTTCTCGCCGCTGATCCCTTCCAGTTGCTCGCCGGGCTTCTCTACAAATGAGAGCCGGTGTCCATCGGTCGCCACCATCGCCAGCGACTCCGCCTTCAGCACCAGCAGCGCGCCGTTCAGCGTGTAGCGCGACTCTTCGTTCGAAATCGAAAAAATCGTGCGCGCAATCAACGTCCGCAACGCCGCCACAGGAATGCTCGTCGCCGTCACAACAGGGAACTCAGGCACCTGCGGATAATTCGCCCGCGCCATCCCCACCATCTTGGTGTTCGAGCGCCCACTGCGAATCTGCACCCAGTGGTTCTCAAGCATCTTGATCGAGATATCGCCTTCCGGCAGCAGCTTGATGTAGTCGTACAGCTTCCGTGCGGGAATCGTGCACGACCCCGGCTTCTTCACCTTCACCGACGCGCTCGTCCGGATCGCCTGGTCCAGATCTGTCGCCGTGATGTTCAGACGGTCGCCTTCCGCTTCCACCAGAAAATTCGACAGGATCGGAATCGTCGTCTTCCGCTCCACCACGCTCTGCGTCGCCGTCAGCTCTTTCACCAGTTCCTGGCGGCTTACGGTTATCTCCATCGCTGCCCCCTGCGCGGCCGGTTTCTCGACTTCAGTCTCCGCTAACGGCATCATCCCCACCTCTCGATCGTGCTCTCGCGCCGCCTGCAACGCCTTCCGCACGACCCTCTTGTCCCCAGAAATCAGCCGCTTCCGCTGGCCCAAGCCTACAACACACACCGACACAGCGAAACGGCGGCCGCTTCTTGCCTCTGATTGTATTCACCATTTCGTCGCCTGTATCCGTGGAAATCCCGTCCCCATCCTTGAAATCCAGACTGGATCACCGAAACGCCATTCCTGACCCCTATTCCCTATTTCCTATTCCCTGTCACTTTCTCACCACCGTCAGCACCGTAATATCGTCCTCCTGCCCAAACCGCCGGGCTTCCATTCCAATCGCCTCTGCCGTTCCCCCGCTCAGGGCACGCGTCCGATCAAACCCCAGCAGTGCGCCGTCCACAGCGCGCGCCTCCACCACCCCATCGGAAAGCAGCGTCAACTGTTCGCCTTCATCCAGGTGCACTGTTATCTCCGCATACGCGCACTCAGCCACGATCCCCAGGGGCAGGTCTGGCGCCAATACCAGCTCCTCTCCATTGCGGTAGGGAGAAAGGTGTCCTGCATTCGCGAGCGTTACCGCGCCATCCTCAGCGAGCCTGATACATACGCAGGTGATGAAGCCGCCCTCCGATGTTTCAGCTACTTGCCGATTCAGCCTGTGCAACACCGCCGCCGGCCCCAGACCTTCGTCGCCCAGCGCGCGCAATGCTCCCAGAGCAAGCGTGCTGGTCATTGCCGCTTTCAGTCCCTTGCCGCTCACGTCGCCCAGCACAACCAGCGAGGCTCCGTCCTTCTGCAGCAGTACCTGATAGAAATCCCCACCCACCTCCTGCGCGGGATAATACGCAGCCGCCAGCGCATAACCAGCCACGGCGGGCAGTTGTGCCGGCACCAGTCTCCGCTGAATTTCGCGTGCCGCCTCCAGCTCTGCCGCGCCGCGCATCTGCTCGCGGCTCACACGCGTAAACCGGAAGAACATCACCACCGCAATTGCCAGCGCAAAGAGAAAATCGCCCACATCCGCGATTTGAACCGCTACCGGCCCCAGCGCAATCGGATCGGTCAAGACCTCGATGCTTTTCCAGCCGGTAAAGAGCGCTGCTGTTCCCACGTTGTAGAGAGCCGCTGTCGCCGCCGGCAACAGGCTAGGCAAAACCAGCCACCCGGCCTCGCGATTGCCCCTGCGGTACCACAGAAACAACAGCACAGGCAAAATCAGCGCCGCCGGCAGAATCGCCAGCGCTTCGATCAGGATGTACGGGGTGATGGAGAGCCATCCCAGCCATACCGATGCGGAGAGAAACAACGCCGCAATCAACAGTGCGCGGTAGATCTGCCAGACCCGCGTTACCTGCCGTCCCGCAAAGCTGAAGGTGAATTGAATTTGCATCACCGTGACCACAAAAACAAGTGGATCGCCGAGCAGGTTATTCCATACCAGCGGCAGAACACCGTCTGCCGCAGCGTTCAAGAGCCCATTCGATAGCCCAATGAGGAACAGATACAAACCAAGCCACAAGTACTCCGTACGGTCCGGCTGGCTGCGATAAAGCGCAAATGCCCCGAAGCCAACAAGGATCAACATGAAATTAATCGCGATTGTCGGCAGCGCCTGATACATGCGCTGGCTTTCAAATGTCGCCCGATCATTCTCGATTGCATCTGCTGTTCCCAGGGCCACCGTCAGGAACAGGGGCAGATGCCATAGCGTGTACACCTGTGTCGTGTGCGTACGCAAAGCAATCGTTACTTCCGTCGCATCGTCCCGCAGCGGAATAACCGCTTCCACCGGACGTCTCAGCTCATACCACCGGCGCAGCCGAACGTCCTCCACCGCACGCCCATTCACATACGCCGCGTAGACACCTTCACCGCCCACAATCAGCAAATGCTCATGCGGACGCGCACTCCCCAGCTTCACGTGCAGCCGATACCAGCGCCATCCACGCTTCGCCGCACCCAGCTCGTCCAGCTCCACCGTCTGCCACTGCGCATCGTCGAAGCCCGACTGCGCCCAAGCCACGTCGTCGCCTTCATGGCTCAGCCATTGCTCACCGCTCAGGTCCACTGTCCCGGAGCTCCACCGCGTCGCATCCACCGTCTGCGCACAGGCAGCCGAGATCGTCAGGCAAAAAAGAAGCAGCAGGATGACTCCACGCACACTGCTCCCGCGCACGCTGCTTCCCGTCGCCAACACCGCTTCGCTTTCGATTTCTCGTCCGCAACCCACCTGCGCACCGTCCAACCTCAGCCGATTCTATAGGCGAATGGTCTTTGTCTTTCGCCGCTCTTTCCCTGGCACCCACACTCTCTTCGCCTCCATGCGACGGACTCCGGGGCTTTAACAGAGAGAAAGATAGATAAAGAACAGTAGTACCCGTAGTTCGCGCTGGAAAAGTGGATTTCTCTCCCTACTGCTTCACTGCAAGCCACTTAACCCACAGCCCCTTTTTCTAAATCTTTCCTGTGCTTTTCAGGAGATTTGGAAATCTCCCCCGCTACACCTCTACCCCCACCCCACTTTCCCACGTCTTCCACATCGCGCCGCAAATTCCCTGTGCAAACCGCCGCCTCAATGTGGACGCGTGTTCCATCCCACCTCAGCGCAATCACTTACCGAGCCGCCCTTCTCCACACCGGACGCTTCTTCCACACTCTGCACAACCCCCAAAAACAAAAAGGAAAACCGCGTGCCAACCTGCCACAACCCACTACAGTTCCACACGACAGCGGGTGCCCCCGGGTCCCTAGCATTCGGGGACCAGGGAAAGCTGCAAACTCAGCCACTCTTAGTATCAGCACGAACAGAAGGTGCCCCATCCAAGCAGCGATTGGGTGGGAAAGCAACGAACCAGCCCACTTCCGAAACCAGCACGAAATCCAAATCCCAATCCTGCACAGCGCAAACAAAAAACCCGTCCACTGCATCCACGCACCACTCAACCGTCCTACGCTGTTCCAAGAGCAACGTGCCCATCGATATCTCCCAACTCGAGCACCAACTCCTCGATCACTGGAGCCACGACGCCCCCGGCCGCGACTTCTGCGAGTCCATCGCAGAGCTGGCGCACACCGGCCGCTTTCAACAACTGCGCGGCGTTCTGCCCGATGTCGTTTACGACGAGCTCCGCCTCCGCTGTCGCGAGAATCCTGCCGCCTTCGTTGCCGACTGGCGCAGGCTCGCCGCTGAAATGCGCCAGGGTTTTCTTCAGCATGCCCGCCAGCGGCTCACCTCGCTCACACGCTTGCAGCCGGCCGCGCCTCCTGCCGCTACCCCCGCATGGCAATCCATTCAGGCCGCTCTTGATGCGCAGCAGAACGATCTCCTCCGCACAGCTTTTGTCTTTGAGGTTCTCGAGCTCGTTGAGCCCGCTGTGCAGCGCGCCACCGCGCTGCGCGCGTGCATTGTCGCCACTGCCAGTTCTGAAGAAGCCGACCGCTATCTCGACGAAGCCACCCGCTGCTACTTCTACGGCCTCTTCACCGCCTGCGCCGGCCTGTGCCGCTCCGTGCTCGAGGAAGCCCTTAAGCAAAAGCTCCCGTCGCAGCTCTCTCGCCTCATCCGCACGCGCTATCGCAACGCCGCCACGCTCGGCAATCTTCTCCATGAGGTCAACAACAACCTGCAGCTCACCGGCATCGACTCCGGCTTTCCGCGCATTGCCAACCTGGTCAACGACACGGGCAAGCGCGCCGTACACCAAGGCCTCCTTGCCGAAGACGAAGCCCGCGAGTGCCTCGAAAACGCACGCCAGGCCCTCCAACTTCTCCTAAGCAACTAGGAACTCACGGCGCGAATGGGCGGCCAATTTCTGCACTGACCCTGACCACACCCCTCTGATCCCCGAGCCCCGATAAAGTCGGAAGGCACCAGTTTCACATTACCGACGTCTCGCTCCATGTTACGGACGGGGTATGCTTTTGCCCGTCTTCCACAGCAAAAATGTCGACGAACCACCCCCTTATCGCGTTCCATAAATTCAGCGGAACGTAGCCCTCGTCCTGTCCCCCCCACCCCAGGACGCATCCATTGACCGGTTCAGTTCCTATCAACTCATCGAACCAATGTTCCATTGATTCAATGAACGCCCGCTCCTTGCCTTCAGAGTGTGTTTTCCCGCCGGGATAGTCTCCGGTGTTCCTTTTTGCTGTGACGAGGGCTTATGCCGACGACCGAATACTGCCTCTACAACGAGACCCGCTCCAGTTTCCTCACCACGCGCGTCACCGTCATCAATGCGCAATCGGAACCGCTCAAGGCCGTGAAGGCTCTCATCGAAGGCCTTGAACCCGGCGCGGATTCCGGCGCCACACCGGCACTCTGGCTCAATCCGCTCAAGAGCGTTCCCTCTGTCCCGCGCCTCTCGCCCTACGACCTCGTCTATCTCGATCATCAAGGCCGCGTCGTACAGAACATCGAGCTCGTACCCGACGACGAAGCCCCTCGATTCGACGGCCGCGCCGCCAGCGCCCTCGTCCTGCCCATTCACTCGTTCAATGCCTCGGGAAGTTCTGCCGGCGATCGCGTCCTCCTTCGTCCTGCGCCCAAGTCTGCGCAGGAGCGCGCCGCCACCTCGGTTCCCGCTGCGGCATCCCTCGCGCCTTCGTCTGCCCCCGCGCCGCAGCTTTCGCTCCCGCTTGGAATCGTTTCCATGGAGCCGGCCTCCGTTCGCGCCTGGGCTTCTGCCTTTACCGCCAACCCCTTCATGCCGGGCGACTCGCTCGAGAGCGAGGCCGCCCCGGCTCCTCGTATCTGGCCCAAAACAACAAGCCCAATCCATACCGGGCAAGGGCCTGTGGAGCCAATCCAACTTAATCAGCAGCTCAGCGCCGCGCCTGCCTCGGAGCCCGCGCCTGCCATACTCCCCGCAAAAAGCCTGATCGACTTTCGTCTCCTGCGATCCCTCGCGCGCCTGCGTATTGGCCTTCAGCTCTCCATCTCTCTCGAACCGGCGAAAGCACAAAGCGCAACTCCTGACGCACGACCGGCAAGCATCAAAGCCGAGCCGCTCCAGCAAAGCCGTCCGCTCCCGCTCGCTCCGGCTCTCATTCGCGCGCGCACGCACGTCGCCCGTTTTGCCGGCAGCATCGCGGCCGCTTGCACCGCGTCGTGCATGGCCTCAGCGATCCGCCTCCGTCAAGTCGCACATGCGGCATCGGCTCGAGCCATCTTCTCGCAGAAGCGAATCCGCATCGTGATTCGGCATGCCTCGGCGCGGCTCACCGACCGCTGCGCCTTCTTCTCCACCGTCACGCTCCCCATCTTCTTCGAACACACACTGCCTGCAACAGCCAATCGATCGCGCCGCCGCCTAGTGCGCCTGTATACCTCTTCGAGGAAGGTCTATCTGCAATGGGCCGACGTTTTGTTCGATCCGCCGCGCCCTGCGTCCATCCCCGGTCCGCCCCGCAGGCCACCCGTCTCCGTCCGCCCCGTCGAGACGCGCCAGGATCCCTTGCGTCAAATGCTCCGCCCACGCGGCTAACTCGACCTGCCTCTGCGGTCGCCTCAGGGCCGTTGCGCTATGATCCCTCGCATTCCGGGACCAAGGAAAACTACATTCATCGTAGCCACTCTCAAATCCAACACGACGATCGGGTGGCCCTGGTCCCTAGCTTTTGGGGACCAGGGAAAACTAGATCTATCCCAGCCACTCTTCAAATCCGCACATAAATGAGGGCTGATCCCTTCCGCAGAGGGCCGCGCAGCGGCGGTTAGCCCCACCGCAGGTGGCGGTTGGCCTCAACCGCAGGTGGCGTAGAATCGAGAAGCGCTCTCCCCTATGGCCGACGCCTCCAAAGCCGAGATGGACGTCCACCGCGGCCTCCGCTCCTCGCTCCTCAGCATTGTTACCAATTTTTTTCTGGCGCTGGCCAAGTGCTTCACCGGCTTCATCGGCCACTCTTTCGCCCTCGTTGCCGACGGCATCGAATCCCTCTCCGATGTCTTCAGCTCCGCTGTCGTTTACATCGGGCTGCGCGTCGCCATGCGCCCACCCGACAAGACCCATCCTTACGGACACGGAAAAGCGGAACCGCTGTCGGCCGCCCTCGTCAGCCTCGCCATGGCCGGCGCTGCCTTCGCCATCGCCGCCGAGAGCATCGCCCTCATCCGCTCGCCCCATCCCCTGCCTCACTACTACACGCTTTGGGTCCTTCTCGGCGTCGTCGCCATCAAGCTCGTGCTCTCGCGCTACGTCTTCTCAATCGCTCAAAATATTGAGAGCACCGCTGTCCGCGTCGACGCCTGGCATCACTTGAGCGACGCCATCACTTCCTTGTTTGCATTCATCGGTATCTCGCTCGCCCTCATTACAAAGGACCCGCGTATGGACGACTGGGCCGCCCTCTTTGCTTCGCCGGTCATCCTCTTCAGCGCCTGGCGTCAGCTCCAGTCGCCCCTCGCCGAAATCCTCGACACCGCACCGCCGCCGGAGATCGAGCAGCATGTCCGCCAGGTAGCCGTCCTCGTCCCCGGCGTCGTCGGACTCGAAAAATGCTTTGTCCGCAAAGTCGGCTTTCGCTACTACGTTGACCTCCATGTCGTCGTCAGTGGAGACATCACCGTCCGCGACGGCCACGCCATCTCGCACGTCGTCGAAGACAGCATCCTCGCCGACGTGCAGCGGGTTGCGAAAGTCCTCGTCCACATCGAACCCGAAGAAGAACTCCTCAACCCCTCCCACAGCGACATGTAGCCGACCAGAACCCGTCATCGTTAAGCGAAAACGAAGCACCGTCGGTTGCTGCGACCGAATCATCAATCCCCACAAAAGGCGGATGCCCCATCCGAGCGCAGCTCGGGTGGGAAAGCACGAACCCCACAAGCAAAGCCCCCAGGCCACGAAGCTCCCTGTCGTCCACAACTACGGAAACGACAATCCCAATACGCACTCCCTCACCACTTCCACCTCTGCAGCACCTGCGGATTTCGCCGCACCGCCTCATCCTCCGCCAGCAAATCAAAAACATCGAAGCTCGACTTCGCCACCCCATCGCGCGCATGCCCAGGATTCTGCGTCGCCACGTGCACCCACTCATGCACAATCACGCGCGCCACCGCCTCGCTCATCACCTCGTCCAGGCGAGACCGATTCATGCCCAGCGCCACGGGCCCGAGCTCCTCCGCGATCTTCGTGCAGTCCACATGGATGAACGGCTCGATGCGCCCGCGCACCCGCCGCACCCACCCCAGCGCACCCATCGGATTGGTGTGCGTCGCCGGCACCAGCGAGCAATTGCCATGCAGATACACTGAGATCGCCTGTCCAATTTCGATGCCCGCATCCATGCGGTCGCCGCGCACAATCGAAACATGGGCTGCCCATGCCGGATCGTCGGCCGCTTCATCCGCGATGCCCTTTTCGAGCGCCGCAACCAGACCCGTCCACTCGCTCTCACGCAGCGCCTGATCGGCAAACAGCACCAGCACCTTCGGTTCATCCGGCATCGGATCGGCATGGGCTCCAACACACAAACCCTGCAATAACCCAAGCAGCACCATCGGCAGAAACCATGCCGGCCTCAAGAACCGGCGGGGAAGCTCGACTCTCATGGGGAGAGTCTGCCCTCGCGGGCGGCATCTGTCCAATTGATTGACGTGATAGACTCGATCTGATTTGGAGATGGATGAAGCCGGCCTCTTCCATCGCTCGGCCATATCGTTAGGTTGCAGATTGATTGGGTCTCGCATGCAGCCGATCTTCGCCGGGATACACCGATCCCCGCACTCCGCTTCTTGTCTTCAATTCGAGGAGGTACATGCGCGATGGAAGTCCGACAGCTTCAGATCTTCCGCACTCTTGCCGAAGAGTTGAACTTCACCCGGACTGCCGAGCGCGTCAACACCGTGCAGTCCAATGTCACCGCGCAGATTAAGGCGCTTGAAGAAGAACTGGGTGTCCCTCTCTTCGACCGGCTCGGTCGCCGCGTCACGCTCACGGACGCGGGCCGCCGCTTTCACCCTTTTGCCGAGCAGGCTCTGCAGGCGATGGAGCAAGGTCAGCGCGCTATCCGCCACGGCGCCGAGCCCAGCGGCCCTTTGCGCATCAGCGCTCCTGAAAGCATCCTCACCTATCGGCTGCCGCAGGTGCTTCGCATCTTCCGCCGCCGCTTTCCGAATGTTGAAATCGCCTTCCGCCCGAACCTTGACAACACTGTTGCCACGGAGCTCGAAACAGGAAAGATCGATCTCGTCATCAGCATGTGCGATGCCCCCTCCGACATCGCCCTGAGCAGCATCCGCCTGCGCACCGAAAGAATCTTCCTTGTCTGCGATGCCGGGCACCAGCTGGCGAAGCGGCGCACCGTCGAACCCGCCGATCTTGTCAGCCAGCACCTGCTCCTCACCGAACATGGCTGCGGCTACCGCGCCAAGTTCGACCGCGCCCTCGCACTTCAAAATGTGCGCCCCGGCCACATCACCGAGTTCTCCAGCGTCGAAGCTATGAAGCAGTGCGTGCACGTCGGCATGGGACTCGCGGTACTGCCCGCCATCGTGGTCGCGCGCGAAATTCGCCTGCACCAGTTCAAAGCGCTGCACTGGGCCGGCGCGCCCCTCGACATCCAGACCCATGTCCTTTGGCACAAGAACAAGTGGATCTCGCCCGCCATGGCCGCTTTCCTCGAACTACTACAGGCTCACGCCGAAGACCCCGCCTGATCACAGCCCAAGCGGCCGCGCGCGCATCGGCTTGCGATTGCGCGCCGGCCTTTTCATCTCATCTTGTGAGCTTGTCATCCCGAGCGAAGCCGAGGGATCCGCGGTTGCTTTTCGTAGAATGTCGATCCGTACAACCATAGGTGCCCCAGGTCTCGATTTTGAGACCTGGGAAAGTTGGATGTGTCCTGGCTCGCTCCACGAAAAGTGGGTGCCCCCGGTCCCTGGCTATTGGGGACCGGGGAAGTCACCAACCCCTAGGCCCTGAGCCCTGTCCTTATTCCCCCGAAAGCACAATCGGCGCCGTCGGCGTAGTGGCTCCCTCCGCCCGCTCCACAGTCACGCCAAATGCTTTCGCCGGAACCCCACTCGGCAGCGCAGGCAGGATCACACTCGCGCTCCCCTCCGCATCCGGCTGGAACAGACCTGCCGGGATGGGAGCTTTTCCATCTGCTGGAATCACCCACAGCTCATAGGTTTTCCCCGCCGGCAGCGGATCGAGATGACTCGCCTGCAGAATCAAACTGCCGCTCGACGCCACGTACACCGCGCGCGCACTCGGCGCCGGTTTTGTGTTCGCCGCCGTCAGCAACACGCGCTGCGCCGAGCGCGACGTCAGGGCATCCAGCACACGCTCTGCCCTTGAACTTACCGCCGCCTGCTGCGCCAGCAAGCCCGTCTGCTCTTTCACCTGGCGATTCAAATCGCCAATCTTCATCATCAGCGCAAACGCAAACACCAGCATCGCCGCGACAGCGGCCCACGGGATCGACATGTAGATACGTCGCTCGGACCGTGCCTCGTCAATCGAAACCACTTTCTCTACCTGTCCCCGTCCAGCATCCCGCGCATCGGCGGCAATCTTCTCCATCAGTCGCTCGCGCGCGCCCTCCGGCAAGGGATGCTGCTCCACACTCATCCCTACCAGGGCCAGGTCGCCGGCCAATTCCGCTGCGTCTTTCCGGCACGACGCACACACGGCAAGGTGCGCGCGCACCGCCGTGGTCTCTGCTTCAGAGAGCTCCCGCAGCGCATAAAGCGCCAGTTCGTCCTGCGGAATGTGTGTGTCTTCGCTCACGCCTGTACTGCCTTTCGCAAACTCATCAATGCCGTGCGAATCCTCGTCTTCACCGTGCCCAGCGGATCGCCTGTCTTGGCTGCAATCTCCGCGTGGGTCATTCCTTCAAAAAATGCCAGCTCCACCGATCGCTGCTGCTCCGCCGGCAATCCCCCCATCGCCTGGCGCACCTTCTCCATCATCCGCGTACTTTCCACTTCCGAGGCAAGGTTCGTGCTCGACGCCAGCACCACGTCATCCATCGAGTCATCCGGCTTGCGCCGCCGCAACACATCCACCGCGCGGTTGCGCGCTACCACTGCCAGCCACGCCCCGAGCGATCCGCGTCCCCGCTCGAATGCCCCCGGATTCCGCCATACCTGCAGAAAAATCTCCTGCATCAAATCCTCCGCCTGGCTCGGGTCCTTCAGCACGCGCAGCGCAATCGAATACACCAGTCGCCCATAGCGGTCGCAGAACTCCGCCATCGCGCCCTGATCGTTCGCCTTCACGCGATCCAGCAACACGCCATCCCCGGCCGGAGCGCCTCCGGTCTCACTTCGAGCTTCTGAATCTCTGTCTAAGGTACGGCCCAGAGGCTTCGCCGGATTGGAGGGAGTCTCATTCATCGAGAAGAGAAGGGAATCGCCTTTCAGGGCCGCCGCGCTGATTCTAGCCGACCGCGCTCGCAGAAGAAAGCCCTAACGCAACAATGCCCACGACTGCAAGTTCACTGTCGTAGGCCGTCGTCGCACGCAGTCAGGGGGAAGGATCGAAGCCAAAACCCGCAAACAGAGAGAAGGGCCAGGCTCGTAGTCCCCTGGCCCCTGTTTCTCGTTTCTGTCTGGTCTCTCTGTATTCCTATTTGATCGTCCCATTCAGTCCATTGGGGAAGAACGCTCCGCTCGTCGTGCCGCCCCCGTACACAACTTTCAGCACCTGTGCCGTCGACCGGCTGAACGCAATCGCATTCGCGTCCGCATCCACCACCGTTGCTGCGCCGCTCGTCACGCCGACACCGATATCGTCGTTGCCCGTGCCGTCCAGCGTTGCGCGGGCCGTGGCAATACTTGTCGCCGCCGCCTGCGCCGCCGAACCTGCTTGAAAGATGCGGAGCCGGATGCTGCCCGCGTGATAGGCCTCTACCGCCAGAATTCCCGCTGCCTTGTCGAGATACGTCTTGCTCGAGATCAGGCCCGCCGCGCCGTGATACGCCGTCACACCCACATCTTCAAAGATGAAAGCGCCCAATAAAAAATTGGTCTCGCTTGCAAATGGATCGAAGCTGCTGCCCAGTCCCGCCGCCATTGCCAGCGCATTAAAGCTGTTCATCAAATCGATATTCGGCATCGCTACCGCATTGGCGGCCAGCGCCGTGCGAAGAAACGTCACGTGGTTCTGCTCATCCTTCGCCGTCTCCTGCGCAAACTGCTGCAGCAGCGGCGTAGTAAACGGAACCATCGGATTCGCCTTGACCGTGACGGTTCCGCCTGCTGCACCGCCTCCGCTCGTGATGCCCACGCCTGCCTGGTCAATCGTCATTCCCGTTGTCGCCAGCGTGTAGAACTGCGCTTCAAGGTATTCAAGGTTCAGCGCGAAATTCAAAATGTCGGCATCGGTCACAGTGGCCGCTTGCGCTTCGCCGCGCCGTCCCAGCGCCAGACCCGCCACTGCAGCGCCGCCCAGCAAGAGAGCCGCGCGCCGGCCAAGACCGCTCGTGTTTCCCAGTTCCTTCGTCATCGTCTCCATCGCGTCTCCTTAGCTCGCCGTCGCTGCGATCTTGCCGTTGAGTCCCGCGGGGAAAAAGCCGCCGCTCTTCACCACACCCGCCGTCGCGCTCAGGTACACAATGTGCAGCACCTGGTCCGTGGTGCGATCGAATGCAATCGAATTCGTATCCGCCGCGACAATCGTGTTGCCCGCTACAGCAACTTCACTGCCGCCGCCTGCAGCCGCGCGCAATGCCGAAATCTGATTGGCATACGTCAGATAAGTGCCGCCGATCTGCGCCAGCAGCGTGCGTATCTCCGCTGCGTGGTACGCCTCGGTCGCCATAATGCCGGCCGCCGCACCCAGGTTGGTTTTGTCGGTCAGCAATCCCGCGGCGCCGTGATACGCCGTCACTCCTACGTCTTCAAACGTGAATGCTCCCACGATGAATGCGTCTTCACTCGAAAACGGATTGAAGGCGCTTCCGATTCCAGCGGCCATCGCCGCTGCATTAAAGCTGTTCGTCAAGTCGATCTGCGGACGGCTCACGGCCGCCGACCCAAGCGCCTTGCGCAGGAAACGCACATGCGCCAGCTCGTCGTTCGCAATCTCCATCGCGTATTGCTGAATCGCCGGCGTCATAAATTGCACTTGCGTGCCGCCCGTAACTGCCCCTGCTCCGGTACCCGCGTCCGCGTCCGAGAGGCCTGCACCAGTTGCCGCGCGCAGATAAAACTCTGCTTCGAGATATTCAAGATTGAGTGCGAAATTCAGAACATCCGCATCCGTGATTGTCGCCGGGGGTGGCGGCGGAGTCGTTGTACTCGTACTTGAACCGCTGCCGCCGCAACCTGCCACTGCCAATGCAGCCGCCGTCCCACTGCACCCCACACCCGCCAAAAATCTGCGACGGGATACACCTCTCCCGATCAACTCCTGGAGTTGCTCCATGCTTGCGCCTCCTCTACTTCGTTGTGAGCTCAGTCGTCCTGCGTACAACTCACGTACGAAGCAAAGTGCGCTTTGGATTTTGCTTTGATTGAAGTGCGGTCAACAACCTTTCAACACAGGTCTATTCCCAATTCCCTCTTCCCCAGACCCTGTCTCTTCAACCCACGAGCCCCAGCCGCACAAGACTCTCCGCTGTCGCCACCAGCGAGTCTTCCAGCGAACGTGGTTGCCATCCAAGCATCGTCTGGGCCTTTGCGCTCGTTGCATTCTTCCGCTTCCCCAGCTCCGGAACAATTTGCCTCGCTTCCGGCTTGGCCAGCGCAAACAGCCGCACGAGCAGGTCGGGCATCTCACGCGAGGGAACTTTTTTTGCCGCGGCGCCCATGCGGCCCTTCAGCATCCGTGCCATCTCGACCATCGACACAAAATCCCCAGCCACCGCCAGAAACCGCTCTCCCTTGGCTGCCGGATTCGTCATTGCCCGCAGGTGCAGATCCGCGACATCCCGCACATCCACGCCCCCAAACCACAGTCGCGGACAGGCCGGCACCGAACCATCCATCAACCGCTGCACCAGCAGAATCGATGTTGCATAGTCTCGCCCCAGCACCGGCCCAAACACTGCTACCGGATTCACCACGGACAGCTCGAGCCCGCCGCCTTCGCCCGCCAACCAGTCCCACGCCGCCCGCTCGGCAATGGTCTTCGACTTCACATACGCCGTCAGTCCTTCGCCATTGAGGTTCGTCCAGTTGGTCTCGTCGAATGGTTTCGCCTGGTCCGGCAATCCATAGCCAACTGCGGCAAACGACGAAGTCAGCACCACGCGCTTGACGCCCGCATCCCGTGCGGCGCGCAGCACACGCAGCGCTCCCTCGCGCGCCGGCACAATCAACTCGTCTTCATGCTTGGGCACGTTTGCCGGAAACGGCGAAGCAACATGCAGCACGTAGTCACATCCCTGTGCCGCCTCCGCCCAACCCGCGTCTTTCATCAACTCCGCGGCAAACAGCTGCAGCCGCTCGCCGGGCTCGGCGCCTCCCTGTTTAAGAAGGGCTCGCACCTCGGGCTCGCGTTTCAAATCGCGCACCGTCGCACGCACCGTATGCCCCGCCGCCAGCAGCTGCAAAATGACGTGGCTGGCAATAAACCCCGACCCGCCCGTAACCAAAACTGTACTCATCTGAGACCCCAATCTGTTCACTGCCCACTGATCGCCGCCTACTGAGTAGATCGAACGTTCATTCTATCCGACGCGCAACGACTCCCTCTCGTTGCGGGAAAGTTCTATTCCTCGGCTATTGCCGACCAGACCGCCTCGGCAATCCCCTTCAATGTCGACTTCGAAAAGATCGCGGGCGCCTTTGCCAGGCTTGCCGCAAGACCTAATGTGAGGCTGTCGATCGCCTCAGCCGGCAAATCCTTCATTACTCCGCCATGCTTCTTGGGTCGCATCCACTTCACAATCCGCTTCACGGTCGCGTCTTTCGTTTCCTTCTCGGTCTCGCTCGTCCCGCAGTAAGGTGAATGCAGATACTGCTCCAGAAACTGCGCCTCGCGGGCATGCGTCCGATAGAAATCGTAAGCATTCAGCCAGATCAGTAGCAGCGACTCCCGCGCCCCCATTTTTTCTGAGTAGCCCCGAAACAGGGCTTCGTGTTTCAGCGCCGACACATGTTCATACACGGCGCGAATCACATCGTCCTTGTTTTCGAAGTAGTGATAGATCACCCCGGGGCTCGCACCAGACTTCCTTGCCAGCGCCGACATCGGCGCATCGTGGAAGCCTCGCTTCACCACCAGCTCAAGCATTGCATCCACGATCGCCTGCTTCTTATCGACCTTTTTGCCCATCGTTCTCTCGCACCCGCCAAACTAGAACGATCATTCTAGCACCGCCTAACGACCCTGTCGTTCGCTCCCCCACCGGTGATAGCCGGGTGCCCCTGGTCCCTCGCTTTCGGACCAGGGAAAACTGGAGGCATCCAAGCCACTCTTAAAATCGGCACGACGGAGAGTGCCCCATCCAGGCAGCGCCTGGGTGGGAAAGCAACGAACCAAAATCAGCAGTTCTTCACAACGTCTCAATCAGCACCAAAGAGAGGCTGCCGCTGGCCCAGGAGTCCTCACGAACGGTCTTCGTTCGTGGGTGAGAATGGGTCCCTGTTCGCGGGTGGTCAATGGTGGACACTAACCGAATCTTCCTCTGCGCGCCACGGGTTACCTTGAGCGCCGGTGGCCGCGCGAGCGGCGGTTGGCCCCACCGCAGGTGGCAGGTGGCGTATTACTATGGACAGGTTTCGGAACCACCACTTTCCGCGCAACGGAGGAACACCCCATGGTCACGCGACGCGAATTCATCGACACACTCGCCATCGGAGCCGCAGGCCTTGCCATCGGCAACACCGCCAAGAGCTATGGCCAGATCATGGGCTCGAACGAGCGCCTCAACTTCGCCGTCATCGGCCTCAACAGCCGCGCCTACGCCCATCTATCCAGCCTCCGAGCCAATCGGGCTGCCGCGCGCATCGCCTACGTCTCCGACGTCGAAACCAACATCATGGCCAGGTTCGCCGCGGCCACTGAAAAGCAGATGGGCGAGGCGCCCAAAACGCAGCAGGACTTTCGCCGCGTTCTGGAGATGAAGAACATCGACGCCATTACCATCGCGACGCCGGACCACTGGCACGCGCCCATGGCGATCCTCGGTCTCCAGGCCGGGAAACACGTGTACGTCGAAAAGCCTTGCAGCCACAACCCCGCCGAAGGGGCGCTGCTCGTCCGTGCGCAGCAGAAATACGGCAAGCTCGTGCAGATGGGCACCCAGCAGCGTTCCTCGCCCCACACTATCGATATCGTGCAGAAGATTCATAACGGCCTGATCGGCCGGGCCTACTTCGCCAAAGCCTGGTACGACAACAATCGCAAATCCATCGGTTTCGGCAAAGACGCGCCGGTGCCCGCCACGCTCGATTGGGATCTCTGGCAGGGGCCCGCGCCGCGTCAGCCCTATAAGGACAATGTGCAACCCTACAACTGGCACTGGTTCCACATCTGGGGCACAGGCGAGGCCCTCAACAACGGGACGCACGAAGTCGACGTCTGCCGTTGGGCTCTCGCTGCGGAATTTCCCAATCGCGTTACTGCCTCCGGTGGCCGCTACGCCTACAAGGACGACTGGCAGTTCTACGACACCCTCACCACCAGCTTCGAATACGACGACAAGATGATCGCGTGGGAAAGCACCAGCTGCAACGGCATGCGCTACTTCAACCGCGGCCGTGGCTCTCTCATTGAAGGAACCACAGGCACGGTCCTCGTCGATCGCGACGGCTACGAAATATACGACCTCAATGGAAAGAAGACCGACGAGTTCAAAGTTGAAAAGCAGGCCACCAGCACCGCCGACCTCGTGGGCGCCGACTCCATGACCGACGCGCACTTCGCCAACTTCATCGCCGGCGTGCGCACCGGCGCCAAGCTCAATGCCCCCGTCGCGATCGGCAACGTGGCCGTCACCATGCTGCAGCTCTCCAACATCGCGTGGCGCGTCCATCGCGAACTCGCTTTGGACCCCGCCGACGGCAAAATCAAAAACGATGCAGAAGCCATGAAGTTCTGGGACCGCACTTACGAACCGAACTGGGCTCCCAAACTCTAGCCGGATCTCTTTTGATCACTCTCGAGGATTGTCCATGAACAACATCTCGCGCCGCACCTTCGTCCGTTCCACCGCCCTCGCCGCCGCCGCGTACCCAGTCCTCACCGCGCGATCCGAAGCCGAACCCAAGCCGCTCTCCGGGCCGCCCTCGCCGATCCAGCTGGGCATCGCCAGCTACACCTTCCGCAACTTCTCTCGTGCGCAAATGATCGCCTGGCTCAAGCAACTCAACGTCACCGGGCTCAACGTCAAAGACACCAAAGACCATCTGCCCATGGATCCCGCCGCTGAAGCCCAGGCTGTCGCAGACTACGACGCAGCCGGCATCCATCTTCACGCTGCCGGAGCAATCTACTTCCCCAAAGACGAAGACGACGACATCCGCGCCAAGTTCGAGTACTGCAAGCGTGCCGGCATCAAGCTCATCGTCGCCGGAGATCCCGCGCCCGCTACCCTGCCGCGCGTCGAAAAATTCGTCAAGCAATACGACATCCGCGTTGCCATTCACAACCACGGCCCCGAAGACAAAATCTTTCCGTCGCCTCTCGACGTTCTCAAGGCCGTCCACTCCATGGACCCGCGCATCGGCTGTTGCATCGACATCGGTCACTGCGTTCGCGCCGGCACTGACGTTGTCGAAGCCATTCACGCCGCCGGACCGCGTCTCTTCAATTTGCACATGAAAGACCTCACCGACTTCACGTCGAAGGAGAGTCAGGTGGCTGTCGGTCAGGGCAAGATGCCCATTCACGAAATCTTCGCGGCTCTTGTCAAAATCAAATATGCAGGCTGGGCCGATCTCGAATACGAAGTCCACGGCGACGATCCCATGCCCGGCGTCACCGAGAGCTTCGCCTACATGCGCGGCGTCTTAGCAGGCATGGGCTACAACCCCCACGCCTGAGCTTCACGATTGCAAGCGTCCCGGCTTCACTGCATCATCACAATGCCGCACGAAAATGGGTGCCCCTGGTCCCTCGCTTTCGGGGACCAGGGAAACCTGGACACATCCCAGCCACTCTCTAATCTGATCCCTGCCTTACTCACTCCGCCCGCAGCGCCTCCACGGGATTGACCGAAGCCGTCCGCCGCGACGGCAGATAGCTCGCCAGCGCCGCCGCGCCGCACAGCGCCACAACCGCGCATCCATACGTCAGCGGATCCATCGGGCTCACATGAAACAGCAGCGAGCGCAGCAGCCGTGTCGCAGCCACCGCCACCAGAACACCGCACACCACGCCGCCTCCGGCCAACAGCATGCCTTGCCGCACAAACATTCCGGTAATCGCGTTTCGTTGCGCGCCCAGCGCGATCCTGATCCCAATCTCGCGCTTCCGTTGCGAAGCCGAGTAGGCAATCACGCCGTACAATCCCACCACGCCCAGCAGCAGTGCAATCGATGAGGCAACGGCCAGCATCACGAGCGTGAACGAAGTCCGCGCCATCGATCGCGTATACAAGAACTGTTGCGTCCGCACATCGCTCAACGGCAGGTTCGCATCCACCGACCACACCGCTGTGCGCACATCTTTCATCAGGCTGTCGGAACCCGCGCGCGAAGTGCGCACCGCATACACCACCCATCGCCGCACATTCTCGTCCTGGCTTTCGAAGTGGTTCATCAGCAGCGGCCAGTACGCCGTCGTCGGAGCATCCTTGCTCATCCCCTCTTCGTGCACATTGCCCACTACGCCAACAATCTCGCGCCAGTCGTCCTTGGAACTCACGCGCACATGCTTGCCCAGTGCGTTGGCAACGCTGCCCCAGTACTCGCGTGCAAAGTTCTCTGACACCATGGCCACAGGCCGCCGCTCGTACAAATCCGCCCATGTGTAATCGCGTCCCGCCATCAGCGGAATTCCCATCGTCGAGAAGAATCCCGGCGAAACAAACTTGAATCGCCGCATCGGAGGGATCGCCCCATTCGCATAGCTGCGATCCTGCGCAAACACCGGATCGAACCATGTTCCGCCATCCATCGGGACTGAGTTCGCAATTGCCGCCGCCGTCACGCCCGGAACCGCTTCAATCTTGTGCAGAACCGCTTCCTCTGTCCGAATGACGGCATCGGCCTTCGGTATCTCCGCATCGGGAATCGCCAGGCGCAGCGTCTGCATCGGTGCACTCGTGTCGTAGCCCGCACTCTCATGCGTCAGTGCGATGAATGTGCGAATCATCAGCCCCGAGCAGATCAGCAGTACAAACGCCAGACACACCTGGATCACCACCAGCGTGTTCCGCGTCCGATGCCGTTCCCGCCCTTGGCTCACGCTCCGTCCGCCATCGCGCAGCCCGGTTCCCATCCGCGCACTCGCATACCGCAGCGCCGGAATCGATCCGAACAGCAAGCTGCACCCCAGCGACACCAGAACCGTAAATCCAAGCACTGTCCAGTCGATCCCAATGTCGTGCAGCCGTGGCAAGCCCACCGGAGCAATCGCGATCAGCAACCGCAGGGCGCCCCACGCCAGCCCCAGGCCCAACACACTGCCGAGCGCGCCAATCACCACGCTCTCCAGCAGAAAGTCGCTCACGATCCGCCAACGATTCGCGCCCAGCGCCGCCCGCACTGCGAGCTCTCGATGCCGTCCCTCTGCACGCACCAGCAGCAGGTTCGCCACGTTCGCGCACGCAATCAGCAGCACCACGCCGATCGAGCCCATCAGCACCCACAGCAGCTTGCTCACATCGCCGACCACGTCCTCGCTCAATGGCCGCACCTTCGGCCCAAAGCGCGCCTGGTGAAACAGGTCCAAGCTGAATCCTGGCGGCGGCGGAAAACTCGACCACACAATCGGAATCAGCCGCGCGATATCCGCATTCGCCGCGTCCAACGTCACGCCCGGCTTCAACCGTGCAACGCCCTCATAGCTGAATTCCCCCAGGTGCGTCTTGCTCCTGTCCAGCTGCATCGGCAGCAAGAGCTCGGGCTGCTCGCCATCAAGGAAACGAAACTGCCGCGGCATCACGCCAATCACCTGGTGCGCCTTGCCGTCCAGCGTGATCGCTCGCCCTACCACGCTGCGATCGCCGCCGAAACGCCGCTGCCAGTAGCCGTAGTTCAGCATCACCGTATCGGCCGCACCCGGCTTTACATCGCTCTTGTTGAACCACCGCCCCAGCATCGGCGGTACACCTAGAATCGGCAGCACGCCATCCGTTACATCCAGCGACTGCACTTGCTCCGCACTACCCTGGCCCGTCACCGCAACGGAATCTCCCTGGTACATTCCGATGTCTTCGAAGACGCGATTCTGCTCGCGATAGATGAAGTAATTGGACGGAGCCATGTTCGCCAGGCCGATGTTCAACCCGGGCGCCGTGTGCCACACGCCCACCAGGCTCTCCGCGTGTGGATAGGGCAACGGCTTCAGCAGCACACCCTCCACCACGCTGAACACTGCGATGTTCGCCCCCACACCCGCGCCCAGCGTGATCAGCGTGACCGCCGTGAACAACGGAGCGCGCCAAAGCCTGCGCAGTACCTGCTTCACTTGGCTCATCAGAGAATGCATGCAAGGTCTCCCATCCGGATTCCGGCTCGACGTAAGCGGCGAGTTGCCACTCAACAGACACCTACGTCAACCCCACTCCGCCAGTTCCTCGAAGCGCGCAAACACATTTTCTTTGTGACGAAAGAATCCCAATATGAACGGGAGCGATGGTCTGCCCTGAGCGAAATCGAAGGGGATCTGCTGTTGCTTTTCGGAATCGAGAAGCCTCAATCCGCACAAAATGCGGGTGCCCCTGGTCCGGGGTCCCCACGAACACTCGGGGTCTCCGGCGACGGGTCTTCGTCGCTGGGGTGAGAACAGGTCTTCGTTCGCGGGGTGTTGGTCCCTGGCTTTTGGGGGACCAGGGAAAGCTGCTCACAGCTCAAAGAATGGGTGCCCCATCCTTGCGCAGCAAGGGTGGGAAAGCTAGAAACCTCGAAACCCCATCCCCAAAACGAAAAGAGGAAAACCCGCCATCCTCAAGCAACAGCAGGCAGCAAAATACGCTCTCGCGGATTGAGCACCGTGCTCAGGTTCATCAGTGCGCCGGAGCAGCACGCCGGGCATTCCTGGTTCGCGTCGCTGATGCTCTCGCAATCCAGGCAGAGCACCGCCTTCTTCAAGGGAAGATGGCCCGGTTGAACTCGCTGCACCACTTCTGCCTTCCGTCGTTTCATCGCAACCTCTCAGGGGAGACGCAAACACTGTTCGCCTCGCACTCCGCAAGACCCTCGCATGAATAGTGTTCCGCGATCGAAAATCGTTTCCTAGAACCGACCGCGATTGCAGAAGAAGACCGGTAGTAGACTGGGCGCTGGCTCTTCCCACTTCCCGTCAACACAACAGAGATGAGGCAACTGGTTGGGACAAGATCGCGCACACCGGTATCCTTTGCGTCTTGCTTTGCTTTTGACAGTTCTCCTTGGGCTTGTAGACGGGCTCCGCGCGCAGCAAACCGTCGCTTCACAATTGACCGATTACGTCGGCACGTACGCCGATGCGCCCGGTCACACCCTTGAAATCGTGAACGGCGACGGCCTCTTCGCCGTCGTCGACGACGCCGAATACGCGCTGCGTCCCTCGGGGGTCGACCGATTCACCACCTTGACGGGCCAGACGGTCTCATTCCCACGCAACGCGAGCGGCAAGGTCACCGGGTACGAGCAGGATGGCGTCTTCCATCCGCGTGTATCCACCACAATCACCCCTGAATCCGCCGCGCTTGCCCACCCGCGTCCCCAGGGGCAGGATTCCCCTGACAGCTATCGCTACCATCCTCCCGCCGAACCTCCACGACGGAATCGCCGTCGGAGACATCGCGAAATCTGATCTTGGAGTCGCCACTGCCGACGCCATCGTGCACGCCATCCTCGACGGCACCTACAAAAACGTGCACAGCGTCCTGCTCTATCAGCGGGGCAAGCTGGTTCTCGAAGAGTATTTCTATGGCTACGGTGCGGAGCGCACACAACAGCTTCGTTCCGCAACCAAGACCGTCGTCAGCACGCTGGCGGGTATCGCAATCGATCGCGGCGCCCTCGCAGGAGCCAATGAGCCGGTCTTACCGCACATGAGCTATGCGAGCTATGCCAATCCCGACGCGCGCAAGTCCGCGATCACGATGGGCGATTTCCTTTCCATGAGCTCCGGCCTCGACTGCAACGACCATAGCTCCACGTCTCCAGGGCGTGAAACCGTGCTCGATAATTCGCCCGACTGGGTCAAGGCGACGCTCGATCTTCCCATGATCAACGATCCCGGAACCAAGGGTTTCTACTGCTCCGGCGGGGTCGCCGTTGTGGGTCGGATGACAGAGAATGCGGTTCACATGAAGCTGCCGGAGTTTGCGCAGGCAAACCTATTCGGGCCGCTGGGAATCGCGCGCTCTTCATGGGTGTGGAACTACGATCTGACCAACGCCGACAAGGAATACTCCCAGATCCACCTGCGTCCTCGCGACATGCTCAAGCTCGGCATTCTATTTGCCGACGGCGGACGCTGGCACGGGCGCCGCATCATTTCTGAGTCCTGGGCGCGCACAGCGATCGCCGAGCACAGCCATGTAGACAATGTCAGCTACGGCTACTTCTGGTGGCGTCCCTGGCTGAATGTGGAAACGCCAACCGGCTCGCAGCACGTGAACTTGGTAGCCGCCCAAGGCAATGGCGGACAAAAAATCTATCTCGTTCCGCAGTTCGATCTCGTCGCCGTTTTCACAGGAGGCGGCTACAACGCCGAATCCACGCCACCCAATTCGATTATGGCGAAGATCATTCTGCCCACGTTGATGAAGGCTTCAAGTCGCGCCGCAGGATCCCGCCACTGATCGGGTCCAATATTCTCGACTACTTGTTAACCGGTTTTTGCACCTGCGAAGCCCAAATCCGCACGACAATGGGTGCCCCATGTCTCGATTTTGAGACATGGGAAAGCAACGAACCCAAACTATCCCCCAAAACCACGACCATCCGGAATGAAAAACAGCCTTCGCTGAAGCAGCACCCTGCACCCGGCTCTCAGGCCGGCGCAGTCATGTATTTGCTCAGCACATCCACCAACCCCTGGTTGGGAACACACTGCTTTGCCGAAAAAGAAGAGAGCATGTGATCCAGCTCGTTCTCTTGCATCCCCTTGAACAGGCCGGCGTACAGCGGCTGCATCAGTGTTCCCGTGTAGAAGCACAATAGTGTCTGTTTCACGCACCGTACATTCAGCCGCGCATCCAGTTGCGGATCGCCCACCACTTGCAGCACCTGCTCTGCAAGCTGAGCCGTCGCATCCTTCACCGGCGTAGGCGGCAGCCACGACATCCAGTCGTCCGTGCCGAGAGCCGCCTTCTTGCGCAGAAGATCGCGAATGCGCTCCATGTAAGGAGACGCAGGGTCAAGCGTCAGCATCCCCATCACGCCAACATCCTTGTAATTCCACGTCGTCCAGTGCGCCTCGTTGCGCTCAAAGATGCCAATCTGATCGTCCAGCGCGCGAAGCCGATCCCCGTTCTCGTCAGACGGACCGTTGAACACCGATCCAAACTCGCCCACCCACAACGGAACATTGTGCTGCTGGGTGAATTTCGTTCCTTCGGCATCAAGGAAGAAGCGCTCCTGCTTCTGCTGGTCCCATGCCTCGGGGCTTGCGCCGCAGATCGAGGATGGATCATGCCAGGATATTGTCCCGGTCCGAATCCAGGCACCGTGTAGTTATGCGAACTGTACGCGAGGTTGTCATCAAAGGGCGCGTCAAATCCTGAGAACTGCTTCGCGTAGTTATCTCCTTCGAGAAAGATGATGTGTTTGGGATCGATCTTCCGAATCTCTGTCACCAGCCGCCGATACACTGAATTCATCCGGTCGAAGTTCGGCTTGTACTTGGAATAGATATTCCACGGATAGTCGCCCAGATCGTTATTCGAGCAGGGCTCGTTCAGCACATCGTAGCCGGCAATCACGCCCCGGTTCTTATAGCGGCGTGCAAACTCCTGCCAAAGGGCGACAAAACGATCCTGATAGTACGCAACCTCCCAAAACAAACTGATGCGCGAGGCGTTGTCGGAGTGCCAGTGCACATTCTGCCATCCCTGCGCTGAATGCAGATCGAGAATGACGTAAAGGCCATGCTTCTCGCAATGATTCAACACCTGATCGAGACGCGCGAAACCCGCCTCCTTGTACTTGAAAGGCGCAGTATCGTCCTCGAAGTGCCGATAGTTCAGCGGGAATCGGACGACGGTCGCACCCGCCTTCCTCAGAAAGATCACATCGTCTTCATTGAAGAAGTAATCCAGCAGCCGATCGAAGAAGAATTGCGCTTTCGCCGGACCTAGTACCTCTGCCATCTGCGCGCGCAGTGTGTGCTCCGCGCCGGGATGGCCATTGATAAAATCTTCCATATTCATCCAGCCGCCGGGGCACGTTCCCCGCAGCCGAACCTTCTTCCCCTGCGCATCCACAATCTGGCGGCCGCTGACACGAAGGAACGGCATCGTGCCGGCGCCCTCATGGCGATCCGCAGATTGAGTGACGGCACTAGGCTCCGCCGCGGTAGGCGAGCCCCCGCCCGTAAGCGCTGCCGCACCGGTCAACGCAGCCAGCTTGAGAAACTCTCGCCGCCGCGGCGGTGCTATGGCATTCCTCTTCATAGACAAGACCTCAGTCCTCTTCCGGGAAATTGGTACGGCCGTGAACCGATCGCAGCCACCCAAAAATAGCGCAACAATCGTCCAGAGGAATCCTAATCGCAACCAGCTGTCGCGCGAAGCGAAACCCCGCTCCGCCCACTCCAGCGATCTCGTACGACCCGGGGTGCCCATCCAAGCGCAGCTTGGGTGGGAAAACTGGATACGTCCCAGCCGCCGCAAAAATCGGCACGAAACGTCGGTGCCCCATCCAGGCGCAGCTTTCCGGGGTCCCCGAGAACGGGTCCATGTTCACGGGGTGGGCGAGGGTGGGAAAGCAATAGACCCCACAAGCGACCTCTCATCCCGAGCGAAGCCGAAGGGATAAGCGATTGCTTTTCGGAGGGAGCAGGGGCCTTCAGGCCCCTCAAATACAGCGCGACACGAAGAGGGGCTTTAGCCCCGGCGGTTGCGAACCTGGACCTCGTCACCCCGGCAAAAGCGGCAGCGTCAAAGCCAATCTAAAAATCACTCCAAACTTGGGTGGGAAAACAAGAACCTGCAAGCGGAAACGAGAGATCCACAACCCTGAGCTAACGACAGGGTGCCGGCAACTATTTACTAATTCGACAACACCACCTCCCAACCCGGCCCGACAGGGCATACTCACAACTGTGAATTCACAGCAAGATCCCGCCGACCGCCTCGCTGAGCTGCTCACCGCCGCAGGCATGAAGTCACCGCAAGAAGAACAAAATAAACAACTTAGAGACTACTTTGCTCTCATCCTGCGTTGGAATGCCCGCACTAACCTCACCGCCCTCCGCGATCCGGAATCCATTCTCCAGCGTCACTTCATTGAATCCATCGCTTGCGCGCAGGCGCTGCCGGCGAACCTCCATACTCTCCTTGACTTCGGTTCGGGCGCAGGATTTCCAGGTCTGCCCATAGCAATCTGTCGCCTGGACATCGCCGTCACGCTGGCCGAATCGCAAGGCAAAAAGGCGGCCTTTCTTCGCGAAGCAATTCGCGTCACAGGCATCTCGGCGCGTGTACATGGCGCCCGCGCCGAAACCCTGCAGGAGCGGTTTGATTGTGTCACCCTGCGCGCCGTCGATCGGATGCAGGCAGCCGTTCAGACGGCCGCGCTCCTCGTCGCATCGGACGGCTGGTTGGCGCCGCTCACCACGCGCGCCGAATCGGAAACCCTTCAGGCAGCAGCCGGCCCGGCATTCTCCTGGATCGAGCCCGTGCCCCTCCCCGGCAGCACACAGGGGGTTCTCCTGTTGGGAAAGCGTAGCTGAAGCAGAACAGCCCAACCAAATCGGCAGGAGTCACCCAAGTCTGAAGTCTCCATACCATATTTGCCTCTATTCATCTGCAACCCATCCCACCTTCGCGGTCCATCACAATTGTTCCACGTGGAACAATTTCGGGAGACCGGAAGAGCCAAAAACCCGATTGTGCTGAGGACAAGGCGCGTCAAAATGTTCCACGTGGAACATTTTGAGTCCTCTCCCTCATGCCGCCACCACCATCCGAAGCAAGCGACATCCACAATCTCCACCTCGGCATCCGCCAAATTGTTCCACGTGGAACAATTCTGAGATCAGCGCTTCCCTTGCGCTCGTCCGACCTCTGGGATTTCCCCGGACGCCAGAAACGGATGTCCGGAATGCGGAATTGTTCCACGTGGAACAATTTCTAGCCCTAAAGACCCCGCAGCCCTCTTCGAGGAACATCTGGCCATCTCCCAGAGGTGTTCCACGGATAACAATTCTGTCCCCACCATTCTCCGTTCAGCAGCCCGAAGGTGGAGGTGCAACCGCCAAATTGTTCCACGTGGAACAATTTCGAGCTAGTGCTTGACTGTAGCGATGTCCCAACCGGGGGACATTCTCGTTCTTCCCACCCAGTCGAGGCATCCCACTCAGGCGTTATGGGCCTGGCGGCAACCGTCAAATTGTTCCACGTGGAACAATTTGAGCCGGTGCCGGGCTGGAGAAATATTCAGCGGGTGCCAATTTTGCCCGCCAGAAAGAGCGACACGCACGCGTTCGCCCGTCGAGATTCAACTATTTTTTGGGGTCAGCCTGTTGATAACTACCCGAGTTGCCTGGCATTCACAATTCTTCTAACTCCCCTGATTCCCTGGATTTGCCGTCGTCTCCCGGCAGGGTCCAGGTGGGTTTCCACAGGGAACCCCACTTCTCCACAGCCCTCGGGCCGTGCACCAAACCGGCCGCGCATTTTAACCTGAAATGCCATGGGCAAGATTCTCGGTGTGGTCAATCAAAAGGGCGGAGTTGGCAAGACCACCACCGCAATCAATCTGTCAGCTTGCCTGGCCATCGAAGGTCTCAACATCCTTCTGGTGGATTGCGACCCGCAGGCAAATGCCTCTTCCGGGCTCGGCATACCCCGGGACGATAACCGCCATTCCATCTATGACGTGCTGGTTGGCTCCGCACCCGCCGAGCAGGTGATTCTCCCTACGGACGTCAAGAATCTGTGGCTTTTGCCCGGATCAAAGAACCTGATTGGCGCCAACTTCGAGCTCACGGGGGTGGAGGGTCGCGAAACCCGGCTGCGCGATGCGCTGGCTACCGTACGCGGCAACCACGATCTGGTAGTTCTCGACTGTCCGCCAGCCCTGGATTTGCTCACTCTAAATGCTTTAGTCGCAGCCGATTCGCTGATCGTCCCGATGCAGGCCGAGTATTTCGCCCTCGAAGGTGTCTCCGAGCTGATTTCGACGCTGGAACGTGTGCGTGCGGCCTTCAACCCGGAGATTGAGATTGAGGGCGTTCTGCTGACGATGTACGACGACCGCACCAACCTTGCGCAACAGGTGACTGAAACGCTGCGGGAATACTTCAAAGAGAAGCTTTTCAAGACAGTGATTCCGCGCAACATCCGACTGGCGGAGGCGCCGAGCCACGGCAAGCCGGTTGCGCTGTACGATGCGCGCTCCAAAGGGACCGAGGCCTACTTCGAGCTGACGGGCGAATTTCTGGCGCGCAACCAGATTGAGAGTCCGCGCAGCCTGGAGCGGAAGGCGGCCGCGGCCAACGCTCCCAAGCCCGAGGTTCGTTTCTGGCCGTACGGCTGATTCGCCGCTTCGGCTGCGGCAACCTTGAGATTAATGAGAAAGAATGCTCCGGCGAGTACCGGAGAAGAGGCTCCTTTTAATGACAACGATGGCATCCGACCCTAAACGCCGCGCCCTGGGCAAGGGGCTCGATTCGCTGCTTCCCCGGGTACAGACCCCCGCGCATCCTTCTACACAGTCGGCGCCCGCCGCGGGAGAGAACGAGGGCGGCAAGCCGCGCGAAATTCCTCTGGAGTTGATCGACCCGAACCCGTATCAGACGCGGTCGAAGGTGAACGAGGAGCAGCTCGGAGAGCTGGCGGCATCGATTGCGGCGAATGGGGTGATCCAGCCGATTTTGGTACGGCCGCAGGCGGATGGCCGGTTCCAGCTGATTGCCGGCGAGCGGCGGTGGCGCGCTTCAAAGGTGGCGGGGAAGCCGACGATTCCGGCGATCCTGCGGCAGGTATCGGACGAGCAGGCGATGGAGATCACCATCATCGAGAACCTGCAGCGCGCCGATCTCAATCCTATGGAGCAGGCGCGGGCCTTTGAGCGGCTGGGTCGCGAGTTTCACATGACGCAAGAGCAGATGTCGCTGCGCACCGGCAAAGATCGCGCAAGTATAGGTAACTTCCTTCGTTTGTTTAAGTTACCAATTGACGTGCAGAACAAAGTGGAGACTGGTGAACTGAGTTTTGGGCACGCGCGCGCGCTGCTGGGGTTGCAGCATCATCCGGGATTGGAGCAGGCGGCCAAAAGGGTGGTGGCTCTTTCGCTTTCTGTTCGCCAGACGGAGACTCTGGTGCAGAGTGTGCTGTTTCCTGAGGGGACAAAGAAGGACCCCAAGCCTGAGGTTCCGGTGGACCCCAATGTAAAGGAAGTGGCGGAACAACTGCAGCGGGCGCTTGGATTGCGGGTCCGGATCGAGGATCATCGCGGGCGCGGCAAGGTGATCATCGAGTACAGCAGCCTGGCGGATTTTGATGGGCTGCTTGAGAATCTGGGAAAGCAGTAAATCAGGGGTCAGGGTCGCAGCCGCCGGGGCTAAAGCCCCTTTTTTGTCGTCCTGTATTTGAGGGGCCTGAAGGCCCCTGCTCCCTCCGAAAAGCAATCGCTTATTCCTCGGCTTCGCTCGGGCAGCCTCACGGGCGTTTATTCTCTGTGGGGATTGCAGTTTCGCTCAAGACAACAGCAGATCCTTCGCTCCGCTTACCCCATGGACGCTAACGCGCCCACGGGGTCCCAAACGCGCGGGTCTTCAGGATGACACTGCATGGGGAGGTTGAGAGCTGAGGACGACAGACGGCTTCGCGCGGTTGGGAGGGATTCGGTCTTCCCGTGTCTCAGAATCGTGGGGTTGAGGCTTCGTGATTGATGAAGGGTCAAGGCTGATTCCCTTCGCGCCACCAGTCGGAGCGGAGTTCTTTGCCGGGGATCACTTCGGATGGAATGCCCGGGGTCGGAGACCAGATCTTCAAGCCATCGACCGCGGAGACACTCTCGATTGGCTGGGCCCAGGGATGGAGTGCGAGGTCGAAGAGTCCCCAGTGGATGGGCATGAACAGACCCTGACCGCCGAGAGCGTGAAAGCTGCGGACCGCCCCCTCAGGGCCCATATGGATATCGGCCCAGAGAGGATTGGAAGCTCCAATCTCAAGCATCGCCAGGTCGAACGGCCCATATTCCAAGCCAATGTCGCGGAAACCGTACCACTCGCCTGAATCGGCGCCATAGTAGACGCGGTGCCTGGGGCCGATGAAAGCGAAGGAGGCCCACAGACTCTGGTTGCGGTTCGACAGGCTGCGCCCGGAGAAGTGTCGCGCGGGAAGCGCCGTGATTGTTACTGCGCCGACTTTTGTGTTCTCGGTCCAGTTAAGCGTGGTGCAGTGAGGCGGGTCGATGCCGAGTGTATGAAGGACCTTTTCAACACCGAGCGGAGCGATCCAGCGCGCGTGGCGCAGCTGCTGCATGGGCACAAGCCGGCGGAGCGTATCGGCTCCGAGATGGTCATAGTGATCGTGCGAAATGAGGACGACGTCGATTGTCGGCAAATCTTCGAGCGCAAGCGGCGGCGGGAAGAAGCGCTTGGGGCCGGTCCACTGGGTGGGAGAGGCACGCTGCTCCCAGACCGGATCGATGAGGAGACGGATGCCATCAATTTCAACGAGCGAGCTGGAGTGACCGAACCAGGTGATGCGCAGGCCGGACTGAGGGCTCGTTGCATACACCCGAGGATCGGTATGGAAAGGCCCCAGCGCCTGTTGCGGCGATCGTGCTTTTTGTCCGAAGAAGAAGCGGGGACCCACCTTGAACATCGTGGAAAACCCGCCAACACTGGTTGGCACTGGATTCGCGAAATGCTTCCCGTCTGACACGGCAGGTTTTAAGGCCATAGCTATTCGATGGGGTGACGCTCACACGGATTCGTGAAGACAGTCGATACGGTCGACGACCCACTGTTTGTGTGGATTGAGATTTCGCGAACGGCAGAAGCGGATCTCTTTCGGCTTTGCTCAGGGCATGCTTTCTTTTCGCTTACCCCATCGACGCTAACGCGTTCTCGGGGCCCGAATGCGCTCCATTCAGGATGACAGTGCATCGGCTGGGACGGGGTCAGAACGATAGGGGAATTTGGTTGTGGGGTCCGTTGCTTTCCCACCCAAGCGCTGCTTGGATGGGCACCCTCTTTTGGTGCGGATTGGGGTTCCATCGCCGATAGACAGAAGCGGATCCTTCATTCCGCTTACCCCATGAACGCTATCGCGTTCACGGGGCCCCGAATGCGCTCCATTCAGGATGACACTGCATCGGCTCGGATGGGGTTTCCTACCTATGAACGGCAGAAGCGGATCACGCCTCGGTCTCTCTTGCGTTCGAATGAACGTTCGTTCTAGTGGGTTATTGGGCGGAAACCGATTCCTCGACACGGCGGGGCTGCCATGTTTCGGCTGCATGGATAAAGGCGGCGAAGAGGGCGCGGGAGAATGCGCTGGTGACGTACGTGCGTTCGGGGTGCCATTGCACGGCGACCACATAGTGATCGTGCGCATCGAGCTCGACGGCTTCGATGACGCCGTCGGCGGGAGAGATGGCGGAGACGCGGAGGTTGTCGCCTGGCGTGCGGATGGCCTGGTGGTGGCTGGAGTTCACGGCCTGGGCGCTGGCGACAGAACGCGAGTCCTTCTGCTCAACGGGGAAGTAGGTATCCGATAAGGATGCGGGCCTGAGCGTTGCGAGGATCGCGGCGAGGCGCGAACCGGGGGTGATGGCGACGGGGTGCGCGTCGACAACGCCCCGGCCAGGGGTATGGTCGACGGTTGTGCCGAGGACAGAGGGCAGGTCCTGAATGAGGGAGCCATTGCGCCAGACATTGAGGGTTTGTGCGCCGTGACAGATGGCGAAGATGGGCTTGTGGAGGTTGAAGGCGTCTTGCAGGAGGAGTTCGTCGACGGCGGTTCGGGCCGGATCGTCTGGACCGCAGGCGGAGATGCGTGCTTCGCCGTAGCGCGCGGGGTCGACGTCGAAGAGGCTGCCGGGTAAAAGGATTCCGTGCGTGGAGGCGAGAAGCTTGGCGACGCGATCGGGCCGCTCGTGGAGGGGGACCAGAACGATGGTGGCGCCCGTGGATTGCAGGGCGGAGATATAGGAAGGAAGCGACCGCTGATTGTACTCAGTGTCGACCGAGGGCTCGGGGATAGCGATACGGACAGGCATGAGAGACCAGTGTAAGTCAGGGTAGGGCGACGGGTGAATCCCGGATGTGTTCTTTGGATGGGCCGGGAGTGGGTATTCCCCCAACGAGCGGGTCGTCGGCATGACATTGTGGAGGGGCGTGTCGGGTGGGGTTCGTGCTTTCCCACCCAAGCGCTGCTTGGATGGGGCACCCATTTTCGGTGGTGATTGCTGGAGTTCCCAATTCCGAAAAGCAGAGGCGGATCCCTTTCTCCTTTGCTCAGGGCAGGCTTTCATTCCGCTTAACCCATGGGCGCTGACGCGTCCCCGGCGCCCGGGCGCGCTCAATTCAGCGACAGTGCATCGGCTGGACGGGGTCAGGACGACAGGGCTTCGGACGATCGGGGGCTTCGGATGACAATCCTTCGGGATGTTTTTAGCGGGACTGGACGGCCAGTTGGAGGGGTTGGTTGATGGTGTAGGGTGAGCCGGGCGCTTCCTTCGATCCGAAGGGGGTTACGGCGAAGACGTGGAGGCGATTGAAGACGGGGCTGAGGGCGATGAGGTGGTTGGCGCGGTCCCAGGCTAATTCGCTGATGGGGTCGGTAGTGAGAACAGAGGCGAGCGGAGTGACGGGGCCGACTCCGTTGATGCGAAAGATCTGGAGGCCGGTGGTGCCGGCGACGGCGAGGAGGTTGCCAGCAGGAGAGATCTTGAGGTCGTTGACGCTGCCGATGGCGACGGGAGGCATGGTGGCCGCAGTATTGGTGGTGGTGAGGTTGCCATTGGCGTCCGCGGTGAAGATGCCAATTTGCTGGGGAGCGGTGGAGCATCCGGGAGGATTGGCGGGCCAGAGCGCGAGGGCGACGTGGTTGGATGGATCTGTGGCGAGCATGGTGGGGAGATAGACGCGGTATCCCTCGGGCGGACCGGGCAGAGTCGTTGTGGCATCCGATTGTGTGAGCAGACCGCCGGGTGCGCGCTGGAAGATCCAGACCTTGTAATACAAGCAGTTGTCGTTGGAGGCTTCATAGGCGAACTGGTTGTTGCCTAAAAAAGCGGCGGGGAGATAAACGCCGCCGAAGGAGCCAGCTCCGCCGGAGACCGGGCCGAGGTTGGTGAGCGTGCCGGAATCCTGAGGGGCAAAGGACTCGTAGGTATTGTTGGCGCAGTCGCCGAGGAACTCCGTTGCGTAGAGATCGGTGGCAGTGCGATCGGGGAAGAGGGAGCCGGCGAAGCCGCAGTCTTCTGGATTGAACTGGGCGTAGCTGGTGGAGGCAAGGTAGGAGAGCGAGCCATCGGGGGCGATGGAGAATGCATCAATGGAGGGGGTGGTGCGATTGATGGCGAAGAGCTGGTTCTGAGTAATGGCCAGGCCGGTGTCATCGGCGGTGAAGGGCGAACTCTGGATGGGCCAGAGATGGCCGGCGATGCCGACCGAGTATGCGGTTATCTGATTGTCAGTGCTATGCGCCGGGGTATTGGTGACGTAGACGTGGGCGACCGCGACGTCGCCAGCGAGCTTTTCGAGAATTCCGGCAGGAGGGTTGGGGCGGAGCATGGTGCCGGGAGCCTGTGCAGGCGAAGAGGCTGTAGAGAGCGCAATTAAAGCGAGGCAACACGAGAGACGGCGGGGCAACGGGGGGAGGGACATGGGGTGGCTCCTTTGAAATGGCGTAAGGCCAAAAGCTGCAATGTTTGCCGGTTTGAGCGTGTGAGCGGCCCACAGTACCGGCCTCATGCTTGGATGCGGACGCGCTGCGGCAGCGGGTATGAGGAAGAGAGATGTATTCTCGGCGGAGTGAAATTGGATTGGATGACATGGATGCGGCGAATGGTGGGAATGCGGAGATGGTTTGCCGCGGGAGTGGTGACGGGGTTTCTCTTCACGGCGGGAATGCGGGCGTACTCGGATGAGCCGACGGCTGCGGCGGTTGCCGGGTTCGATGCTTCAGTTCATGCATTGGAATTGCGGCTGGCGCAGCAGCATCGATCGCGCGATGGATTTCTCGTTGCTGAAGATTGGAGCGCGTTGCGCGGCGGGGCGGTTCGCATTGAGCGCGTGACGGCTACGAACGCGGAGTTGCCGGGAGCGTTGGAGCATCACTGGCGGGGCTCGGCGTTTGTTGCAGGCGCGAAGGCCGCGGACTTTGAGCGGGTGATGCGGGCGTTTGGGAATTATCCGCAGATCTTTGCGCCGCAGGTGGTGCAGGCACAAGTGCTGGAGCGGGATGGCGACGATCATCTTGTAGGGAAGATGCGCGTGCGGCAAAAGCATGTGCTGACGGTGGTGCTGGATTCAACGTACGACATCACGTATGGGCGGCTGGACTCGGGGCATGGTTATAGCTTGTCGCGGAGCACGAAGATCTCAGAGATTGCAGATGCAGGCACGTCGAGCGAACATGCGTTGAGTGCGAAGGACGAGCACGGGTTCTTGTGGCGGCTGAATTCGTACTGGAGTTATGCGGAGGGAGATGGGGGCCTGTACGTGCAGATCGAATCGATTTCGCTGACGCGGTCGATTCCGACAGGGCTGGGATGGGTGATCGGTCCGTTTGTGCAGAGCGTGCCGCGGGAGTCTTTGGAATTTACTTTGGGCGCGGTATGTAAGGCGCTGAAGAAGTAGGTGTGCACCATCGCAGTTAACGCACCGGCTCAAACTGCATCGAGCGACTGCTGCGTTCGTCTACGGAGAACCGCAATCCCTATGGTCCAGATGTTGCCCCAAGCTTCGAGTCGGTGAACAGTCCCTTCGCCGGCAAGCGGTGAAGGCGCGGATCGCGATCAGTTCCGATAAATTCTCCAAGAAAATCCAGCAGGACTTGGACCTTCGGAGTCATCCGCGCAGGACCGGAGAAGAGTGCGCATAGGGTGATCGGCTCCGGGCTCCATTGGGGCAAGACTGGCACCAATCTGTTTCGCATGTCCGGGTGTTTGCCCATGTAGAGCGGCAGAATGGCGATGCCAATGCCACTGAGCACAAGATCGAGATGAACCCCGGGATCGCTGAGAACTACCCTGTAGGCAATATTGGGGGCCGCGACCTTCAGACCGCGGCTTAACTTCCAGGTTCCAGAACCGATGCATGCGTGCGCTGCTAGTTCGTCCGGCGTGGCCGGAAGGCCGTACTCCATGATGTAATCCGCGCTCGCGAAGAGTCCGCGCTTTGTTCCTGGATAGGGGCGCACCCGACGTATGGAATCACGGGGCGCTCGCACCTTGAAGAACACGTCCACATCTTCTCGCGGCTCCTGGTCCCATCCGGAAGAGTACGGTTCGATTTCCACGCGCAGGTTGGGGTAGCGCCCTAGAAACTGTTTTAACAGTGGCGCAAAGATGAGGCGCGCCATGGTGATGGGACAGGCAATCTTGATGAGGCCGCTTGGCTGTTCGCGGTTGCTTTCCAGCAATTCGCTTCCATCGCGCAAGGTGCGCAGCGCCCGCCTGCAGGTCTGCAGATACTCCTTGCCGCAGTCTGTCATGATGAGTCCTCGGGGACTTCGCTGGGCGAGCAGAACGTCCAGGTGTTTTTCAAGACGGGTCAAGGCGCGGCTTACCGTCGACGTAGGAAGGTTCAGTTGCCTGGCAGCAGCGGTCAGCGTGCCTTCCTGGCCGATGGCAACAAAAGTTCGAATATCGTTGAGATCGGGTATCTCCATGCAACCTCCCGGTCAATGTTTGCGTCGACGGTCATGCAGAATGTCGGAACTTCGTTCAGACGATTCTAGTTCTGTGTTGCTCCAACGCAAAACCAAGTTGTTTGAATGGATGCTTCGCGAGGATCCCCAGAAGCGTCTCTAGTAGCGAACGGATACGAAACAGTTAAACGGAGGAGATGAGATGAAGATTCTGGTGACAGGCGGAACTGGCAATGTTGGCGGGGCGGTGGTCGCGGAACTGCTCAAGCGTGGCGCAGAGGTGCGGGTATTGGCTCGCAGACAGCCAGAAGCAGGCAAGCTGCCTGTCGGAGTGGAGGTGGCGATTGGTGATCTGCTCGACCCGGTCTCTGTGGAACAAGCGATGCAGGGGATCGACAAGCTGTTCTTGTTGAATGCTGTCGTCACCGACGAGCTGACCCAGGCGTTGATCGCCTATGGCATCGCGAAGCGGGTGGGATTGAAGCACGTGACGTACCTGTCGGTCTTCAAGGCAGACCAATTCCGCGATGTGCCACATTTTGCATCGAAGCTAGCAGTTGAGAGCGCCCTGCGCGAGTTCGGTGTTCCGTACACCATTCTGCGTCCGGGCTACTACATTCAGAACGACGCCAATTTGAAGGACGCTCTTACGGGCCCAGGCGTTTACCCGATGCCGGTCGGCACTGCAGGAATTGCCGTGGCGGACGTTCGCGATATAGCCGAAGCAGCTGCAGTCTCGCTCACTGAAGAGGGCCACGATGGCCAGACTTACGACATCGTCGCATCCAAGATGATCAGCGGTCCCGGCAATGCCGCTCTGTGGGGCAAGCTGCTGGGAAAGGAGATCAAGTACACGGGACACGACTTCGATCAATGGGAGCAAGCCATGCGCGCGAGGATGCCGAGTTGGAGCGCCTACGATCTTCGCATGATGTTCCAAGGATACTTTGATCGCGGTTTCGCATCGACCGAGACTGAAGTCGCCCGCCTTACCAAGCTTCTGGGCCACGCGCCACGCAGCTACGAAGATTTCGCAACTCAAACTGCAGCAATGTGGAAGGCGTAAGCTGCTGCCTTGGCAATTCGAAGCAAAGGGAGAAATCACATGTCTGATGCAGAATCCGAGTTCACTCCACTTCCAGCCGACGATCTCAGCCGAAGCCTTGCACTCGCCCAGGTGGATAGTCCGAGAGCCCAGCATATTGGTCTTGTGGGCGATACGTATACCATCACCGTCGCCGGCAAAGACACTGACGATCGCTTCTGCGTGATCGACATGCACGTGCCTCCCGGCGGCGGTCCCGGCCCGCATCGTCACGACTTCGAGGAAACCTTCATCCTTCTCGAAGGCGAGCTGCACGTGACCTTCCGCGGCCAGAAATCCATCGTGCGCGCTGGCAGCACAGTCAATATTCCATCCAACGCCCCGCATCAGTTTCACAATGCAGGCTCGCGCCCCGTCCGGATGATCTGCATCTGCTCGCCGGCTGGCAATGACAGGTTCTTTCAAGAGCTCGGCGTTCCAGTCGCTTCACGCACAACGCCGCCACCCAAGTTGGACGGAAAGCAGATGGCGGAATTTCTGGAGAAGGCGAGGGCGATCGCCCCGAAATATCATACGGAACTTCTGGAGACAGCCTAGGGCACGGAGGGTACGGGGATACCGCTAGGCCCTTCGTCGGTCCTCCTCCAGGCTGAATCTCTCACCAAGCAAGCATTGCGCTGACTCTCTTATCCGTCCCCGAAGATGCGGTAGCGTTATGGACCTCTGCGACTCTCGGATGTCACGAGATTCCAGGCGCTATGCCGGCCATTCAGGAGTGATCGGCCGCGTCAGGTGGCCTGGCGGTATCGCGTCAACCGGGGACTTTCCGGCGCATTGCGGCTACACTCTTCGAGGTTGAATGACTCCGCGCGTCTCGTTAAGGGGATTGCTGCGCACGGGGCCGACCGATTCTTCAGCTCGCCTGGCCATGTGCTAAGGTCGAGCGCACGAGTTTCCGCGCCAATCTTTCTTTCCAGGAAATAATGCCTCGCACCTACGGCGAGATTTTCGTCATGCGCTACGACGGTTCCCACGTAGACATGGGGCACCCGGTTTTTGTGCGGATTGATGCTTCGCAAAACAGAAGCAGATCCTTCGCCTCGCTTACCCCCTGAGCGCTCATGCGCTCACAGGGCCCCAGACGCGCGGGTTCTCAGGATGACAATGTTTGGGGATGTTTAGGGTTTCGGACGCCAAGGGGCTTGGATGTGGGGTTGTCGCTTTCCCATGTCTCAAAGTCGAGACATGGGGCACCCGGTTTTTGTGCGGATTGATGTTTCGCAAAACAGAAGCAGATCCTTCGCCCCGCTTACCCCCTGAGCGCTCATGCGCTCACGGGGCCCCAGACGCGCGAGTTCTCAGGATGACATTGTTTGGGGATGTTTAGGGTTTGGGACGACACGGGCCTTGGATGTGGGGTTCGTGCTTTCCCATGTCTCAAAGTCGAGACATGGGGCACCCGGTTTTTGTGCGGATTGATGCTTCGCAAAACAGAAGCAGATCCTTCGCCCCGCTTACCCCCTGAGCGCTCATGCGCTCACAGGGCCCCAGACGCGCGGGTTCTCAGGATGACAATTCATCGAGAGTTGTTGGGCCATTCAGCGGCCTGAAGGCCCCTGCTCCCTCCAAAGGAGCACGGAGGCCAGGGCGAGGCGAAGGTTGGACTAGGCGGATTTGCGGCGGGAGGCGGACTTGGCTGCGGCTTTGACGAGGCCGATGCCGCGGCGTGCTGGTTCCTTTTCGCTCTGGCGCGCTGGTTCCTTTTCACTCTTGGGTGGTTTCTTGGCGGCAGTGCGCTTGGCGGGTGCGCTCTCCGTGGTGAGGCTGGCGCGCAGGGCGTCCATGAGATTGACGACCTTGCCTGGACGGATTGCGGGTGCCTCGTCCTTGGGGATGGGCAGGTTATTGACCTTGGCTTCGACCAGTTCTTTGACGGCGACTTCGTAGCCATCCTGGAATTTGTCGAGGTCAAATTTGGCGGAGCGCTTTGCGATGAGAGACTCGGCGAGCTGGAGCGAGTCTTCGTCGATGGCGGCGGCTTTGATGTCGCGGAAGTAGTCTTCCTGTTTGCGGATCTCGTCGGCGTAGCGAAGGGTGTAGCCGATCATGCCGCGGTCACCGGCGGGCTTGATGGCGATGATGTGCTCGCGGCCGGAGAAGGCGATTTTGCCGATGGCGGCTTTGCCGGTTTTGACGAGGGCCTGGCGGACGACGGCGAAGGCTTCGGCCTGGGCATCATTCTCGGGCGTGATGTAGTAGGGTTTCTCGACGTATTCGGGATTGATCTCTTCGATATTGACGAATTGGGTTACATCGATGGTGTGCTTGGAGGGGACGCGGAGGTTTTCGAGTTCGCTGGGTTCGATGAGGACGTATTGGCCCTTGCGATATTCGTAGCCTTTAACGATTTCGTCTTTATTGACGACGGCGGACTCTTCGGTGTCGAGGGAGCTCTCGAGGACCTTTTGATGGCGCACGCGTTCGCCGGTGCTGCGGCTGATCTGGTGAAAGCTGATGCGGCTCTTGCTCTCAGTGGCGACGTAGAGACTGACGCCGAAGGAGACGAGCGAGATCTGGAGAGGACCGGACCAATATGGACGCGCCATGCGGGGAAGACTCCTGTAACAGGTTTGATTGAACCATGAGGTTTGCAGGATGTCTATTGAAATGAGACCGTTGGCGTTCGTCGTTCCTTCGCCTAGGTAACTGGGGGCGGGGACTAGGGGCTAGATCGGGGGTTAGGGAACAGAGAACTCTTGTGGTGTCTCTTCCATGCACTTGGGAGCCGATGACGAGCATCGTTAGAAGCAGATCCCTCGCCCCGCTTACCCCACGTGCGCATCCGCGCCCGCGGGGCCCCAAACGCGCGGGTTCTCGGGATGACACTGCATTCGGTGGGTGAAGAGTGAGGACGATAGGGGGCTTGCGCTGGATCGGGAAGGGATTTTTGGGAAGGCCGCTGATGGGGCCGCCTGATTGTGCCTCTTTCAATCAGGAGGTCCCAGGGCGGAATCGCAACTCGGTTGGTTTAACTCGGTTGCGAATGTTTTGAGAACCAAGGCAAAAAGGATGGCTGCGGAAAAGGGCCGCTGCCACGTTCAATTTAGTGGACGATGCGCTGTTCCAACAGCGAGTTGAGTTGATTGGCGAGGCCGGCGTGGCGGTCTTCGCGCATCGGGCTGTTGGGAACGATGACGGGACGCGCTGCGTTGGCCTGGGCCGCATCCATTTCGGCGTCGGCGAGATCGACAGAAGAGGATGGGGTGCTGACGGTGGTTCCGCTGGTGAGCATCCTGTTGAGCACCGGCATGTTGACGCGCTGGGCTTCAACGAAGTCGACGCCGTCGGCGGTGAGGGTGAAGTCAGAGTTGTCGGCGCGGGTGATGTAGCCCTTTTTCAGCAGATACCAGGTTGTGAAGTCGAGGTAATCGCGCGGAAAGCCCATCATTTTCTCAATCTCAGGGAGACTGACGGAGGGGGTTTCAGAGCAGTTGCGGCGGCGGTAGTAGAGAACGGCGAGGACGGCCAGACGGCGATTGAGTTCGCCTTCGAACTGGTCCATGAAATCGATCGAAGTGGAGAGAGGAGTTTGATCGGCAGCATCCCGCTGGCGCGCGTCATCGTATTTGCTGCGCGATTCGGGATTGGAAAGGACATCGTAGGCGGTCTTCAGCATGAAGAACTTTTCCGGGTCGCCGGAGGCCGGGTTGTCCGGATGAAAACGGGCAGCCAGGAAGCGGTAGACGCGGTGAATCGTGTCCGCGTCAGCGTTGGGGCTGATTTGGAGGAATTCGTAGTAGTCGAGGTTCTTCATTTCGAGCATTGGGTTTTCCCTCTTATTGTGTGAAGCCGAACCCTTATTGATATCGAGTGTAGGTGGGTGTCTGGAGGGGGACAATCACACGCAGGCAGTAGGGGGCGATCCTAGGTGGGATAGGGGTGATACGGAGGTGGAATGCGGTTAATTACTGAAGGGACAGGGTTTCGGCGTCCGAGCGCCGGGCTTCTGGAAAGTGTTCCGGGCCCTGTTCGCGCGGTCCTGACCGGTTCTTTCCGGGTTGTAAATCACCGAGAAGGGGCACTGCCCTCCTCGAGGCATCCCAGGAAAATGGAGCAGAGGCAGATCCCGCGCCCGAGGGGCGCAACGGGAGGGGTTTTCGGGATGATATTGCTTCTGGGAGGTGAGGGGCTTGGGACGACAGAGGGATTCGCGAATGGGATTGTAGCTTCCCCGGTCCCCCAAAGCGAGGGACCGGGGGCACCCACTTTTGGTGTGGTTTGAGGCACAGCAGATATGGAAAGCAGAAGCAGAACGCCTGCCCCGTTTACTCCAGGGCGGTTCACGGGACGACGGTTCTCGATACACCGAATTGTCAGGCGGAACGGTCGTCCCGGAGGGCGGAGATGGAGGAGCCTCCGGGGACAGACTGGGAGTGGACGGAGCGCGGGCGGTGGAGAGGGCTTTCAAGGAGCCGCGAGACATCGGTGAGCCAGGAAGGCGGCGGTGTCAGGACCGGGATGACGAGATCGAACTCGGCTTCATTCCATTGCTGGTTGGTTTCGCGGAAGAGGATGACGCGGACGGCGGGATGCGTGCGGACGAGGGTGATGGCGTCGTGGGGCAGGTAGCTCGCGTGGTCGCAGAAAAAAACAGCGCGCGGCTGGGGGGCGGAGGAGAGGGAATCACGAAGGGTCGCAAGCGACGGACAGTGCTCCACGCCGAAGCCCGCCGCGGCCAGGACGGGAAGGCGGTGGCAGCTATCGTTTCCGAAGTAAAGAACCCTTGTGGCCATTCTGCAACTCGATGTCTGGTTGGACGAGTGGATAACGGCAGCTCGGGGGACCCGGAACCGGGCGAAGTTTCGTCCGCAGGAGGAAGCATACAACGAGCTCTGGGGGAAGGAACACAAAAAATCGGCAAAAGTTGTGGACTCGATCAGGCCCCGGAGCTAGGAATCAGGGGTATTCATTTTTCGAGGGGATTGAGAGGTGCCGCTTGCGAAAAGCAGGAGCGGTTCCGCTTCGGCTTCGCTCAGGGCAGGCTTTCATTCCGCTTGCCCCAGGACGGTGCCGCGCCACGGGGCCCCAGATGCGCTCTATTCAGCGACACTGTTTGGGATATTTAGGCCTGGGCGGCGTTCGTCGCCTCCTGCTGCTCCCTCTATACTGATTCTTCTCATGTCTTATGCGGCGGCCATCGATCAGCTCAGTGCCATGACTCCTGAGCTGCATACCCAGCCCGGCCAGAGCCGTCGCAAGTTCTCTCTTGCTGAAATTGGCGCGCTGCTCGCGGCGCTCGGCAATCCGCACCATCGGTTCCGCTCGGTGCTGATTGCGGGAACGAACGGGAAAGGCTCCACGGCCTCGACTCTGGCCTCGATTCTGCAGGTTTCGGGACTGAGAACGGGGCTGTACACTTCGCCGCACCTGACGCGGCCGAACGAACGCATTCGCATCAACGATGTGGAGATTTCCGACGATGCGTTTGCCCGGCTCTACTTCCGTGTTCACGACGCAGGCCAGGAGCTGGTTCTTGCGCAGAAGCTTGCGCAGCTGCCCAGCTTCTTCGAAACGCTTACGGCGATGGCCTTTCTCCATTTCGCCGATGCGGGCATTGAGATTGCTGTTCTCGAAGTGGGCATGGGGGGGCGTCTCGACGCGACGAACATCGTCGATCCTCTTCTCTCGGTGATCACCGATATTTCGCTCGATCACACCGAGTGGCTGGGGCCGACGATTGCGGCGATCGCGCGGGAAAAGGCGGGCATCCTGCGACCACGGGGCACGCTGGTCACGCTGCCGCAGCATCCGGAAGCAAACCAGGTTCTGGGCGAGGTTGCGACCGAACTCGATGTGCGCGGTGTGAGCGCCGTGCCTTATATGCCGCAGAGTACGGTTCGTGCAGGTTCCAGCGCCGCGCCCTTTTCTACGGAATTGACGACTTCGCGTTCTTATCGGGTGGAGGCATTGGGCGCGGAAATTGTTGTCGACTCGCCGCTGCAGGGGGAGCACCAGCACCGCAACATCGCGCTTGCGATTGCGGCCGCGGCGGAACTCGCAAGCCATCAGCATCTCCCCATCACGGCAGCTTCGATTGAACAGGGTATTCATGCGACACGGTGGCCAGGCCGGCTTGAAGTGATTTCGCGATACTTGCCGGAGGGCTCCGCGGCAACTCAGGTGGCCCCGCCGCAGGTGGTGCAGGCGGTTTTGGATGTTGCGCACAATCCCGCGGGGGCATGGGCTCTTCGCGCCGCGCTGCGCTCTCTCTTTCATCTGGGAGAAGCGGATGCTCCGCCGGCTGTGCTTGTCTTCAGTTGCCTGCGCGACAAGCCTGCCGCCGAGATGGCGCATATTCTCTTTCCGCTTTTCGATCAGGTGATTTTTGCGCCGATTGCCAGTGCACGCGCGACACCGATGGCGGACCTGCTTGCGGCTGCCGAATCGGTCGGCGTAGCGGCACGTGCCGCCGGCTCGGTTGCCGAAGCGCTTCAACTTGCAGAGGCTGCTTTGGGTTCGGCCGGCGCGGGATCGCGTTCGGAATTGGGTTCGGTTCGGGAGCGGTCGTTGCTGTTGCCGGATCTGTTTATCTTGTCGGAGAAGTCCGTCCATTGCTGCTTGCAGACACAGCACCGAAGCCGGACCCGTTGCCGGTTGGGACATCGGGTCTGCACTTGAGTGCCAAGCCATGACGCGCCCGCCGCAGCCGCTGCCACGCCTCTATCGCTGGCGTACAAATCTCTTTCAGGCACCGCTCTTTTTCTTTTGGACGGTGCTGTGCGGTTCGCTCTCGCTTGCTGTTTCTCTTGTTGAGAAATCAGGGCGCATCCAGCACCAGCTCGCGCACCATTGGGCACGCGGCTGCGTCGTCATTTCCGGCTCGCGGCTGAGGGTTTACGGCGCTGAGAATCTTCGCAAGCATCCGGTGGCTGTTTACGCGGCCAATCATACGTCCTATATGGATACGCCGGTGATCTTCGCCGCGCTGCCTTTTCAATTTCGCATTTTGGCCAAGAAGGAGCTGTGGCCGATTCCGTTTATCGGCTGGCACCTCAACCGCTCGGGCCAGATCCCGATCGATACGGTCAACACGCACGCCACGCTTTCGAGCCTTGGCGCGGGAGTGCGCGCGCTGCGCGGCGGCATGCCTCTGTTTGTTTTTCCTGAGGGAGGGCGAACTCCGACGGGCGAGTTGCAGCCTTTTCTCGCGGGAGCAGCGTTTCTTGCGATTCGCGCGCAGGTGCCGCTTGTTCCGATTGCGCTGAGCGGAGTGTACGATCTGCTGCCGATTCACACGCGGCATTTTTATCCGTGCGCGTTGACGCTCTCGGTGGGCGAGCCTATATCGACGGCCGGCATGACGATTCGCCAGGCGGATGAGCTGACCGCGCGTCTGCGCAGTACGATTGAGGCGCTGAGGGCGCAGCCGGATGCTGCTTCTTCGTTGGTGGAGCCGGTTTCTTCTTAAGGGGATTATCGAGGACGACTGCAGGTCCCTCGGCTTCGCTCGGGATGACAATACTCTCGTGGGGTTCGTGTTTTCCCACCCATGCTGCGCTTGGACGGAGCATGGAGGTATCGCGGGGCTTGAGAATCCGCGCTTACGCAAAGCAGAAGCGGATCCTTCTCTTCGCTTACCCCATGACCAACTGCGTTGTTCACGGGGCCCCAAGCCGCTCCGTTCAGAATGACATTGTTTGGGGAGGTTGAGGGTCTCGGACGACAGGGGGCTTTGGTTGCGGAGCTCGTGCTCTTCCACCCAAACTGCGCTTGGATGGGGCATGGAGGTATCGCGGGGCTTGAGAATCCGCGCTTACGCAAAGCAGAAGCGGATCCTTCTCTTCGCTTACCCCATGACCAACTGCGTTGCTCATGGGGCCCCAAGCCGCTCCGTTCAGCGACAATGTCACGGGAAGTTTAGGGTTTCGGACGATAGGGGAATTCGCGCCATTTTTTGTGGATGAGAGGATGCTGGCTGCGGCCGTGTGCGCTACTCTTATTCCGCTATGCAGACGACCCGCCGTACGTTTCTTGCCATGTCTGCTGCCACCGCTTCTGTGGCTGCTGCCGCGCCCGTCTCGAATTCCGCGCCGGTGCGCCTCGGCGGTCCCATCTTTCTCGAGTCCTCGGATCCGTCGGCGCTGGCGCATGAGCATCGCCGGCTTGGTTACAGTGCGGCCTATGTTCCTGAGATGGCAACGCTGAAAGACCCGGATCTGCTGCGCGCGATTGAGCGCGCCTTCGCCGCAGAAAATGTTGTGATCGCCGAAGTGGGGGCGTGGAAGAACATGCTCGACCCCGACCCGGTGAAGCGGCGGCAGAATGTCGACTACGTTACCGAGCGCTGCGCACTGGCCGATGCGATTGGGGCGCGGTGCTGCGTGGACATTGCAGGCTCGTTCAATCCGGACTCGTGGTACGGGCCCGATGCGAAGAATCTATCGCGCGAATTTTTCGACGCTACGGTTGAAAACTGCCGCCATGTGATCGACTCGGTGAAGCCGACGCGCACGCGCTTCACGATCGAGATGATGGGTTGGAATCTTCCTGACTCGCCCGACGCGTATCTAGAACTGATTCGCGCGGTGGATCGCAAGGCATTCGCTGTCCATCTCGACATTTGCAATGGCATCAACTCGCCTACGCGCTTCTATGCGAACACTGCGTATATTGAGGAGTGTTTTCGGAAGCTTGGGCCGTGGATCGTTTCGTGCCATGCCAAGGATCTGCACTGGGAGATTGAGTACAACGTGCACTTCAAGGAAGTGCCGCCGGGGCGCGGCGCGATAGATTACAAAGCTTACCTGCGAGGCCTGTCGGCGCTGGGGCGGGATACACCGCTGATGCTCGAGCACCTCGCGACGGAAGCGGAGTATGACGAAGGGCGCGCGTTCATTCTCAAAACCGGGCGCGCGATCGGTGTCGCCTTCGCCTGAAGAATGCCAGCGACATCCATTCGTCCCAGGCGCCCGTCCCAGACTCTTTGACTCTCTGAAACCTCATGGTTACATTGATGGGTCCGAAACAGCAGATCCTTCGCTCCGCTTACCCCATGCTGCGCACGGGGCCCCGAACGCGCGGGACTTCAGGATGACATTGTCTGGGGATGTTTAGGGCTTCGGACAGCAGGAGCGGATCTGCTTCGGAGGGCTTTGGCTCGTATGATCGTTGTGTGGTTTTTGCGCGTGGGGAGTTTGTCGGGATTTGGAGATGAGGCGAACGATTCCTTTGAGGAATCACTCGGCCGAGACGCGAGGGGAAGCAGATTTGAGTTGGAACCGGCGTAGGTTTTTGAAGTCGCTGTCGCGGACGGCGATGGTGTTGTCACTTGAGGATGTGCTTGGGCTGGCGCGGCCATTGATGGGGCAAGCTGCTCCGCAGAAGCCGGGCGGAAGCGCGCGGCAGGCGTATGAGGCGCAGGCTCGGCCCGCACCGAAGGGAGCCCCATCGCCAGTGACGGGAACGCCGCTGGGTGTGCAGTTTGTGGATGTGGCCAAGCAGGCTGGGCTCCAGGTGGAGACGATCTTCGGCGGCGAACACAGGAACAAATATCTGCTGGAGACGACGGGGTGCGGCGCGGCGTTTTTCGACTACGACCAGGACGACTGGCTGGATATTTTTCTGGTGAATGGGTGGAGGCTGGAGGGATTTCCTAAAGGGCATGAGCCGGTGTGTCACCTGTTCAAGAACAATCGCGACGGGACGTTTACGGATGTGACGCTGAAGTCTGGGCTGGCGCGCAGCGGATGGGGCCAGGCGTGCTGCGTGGGCGACTACAACAACGATGGGTGGAACGATCTGTTCGTGAGCTACTACGGGCAGAATGCGTTGTTCCGGAATAACGGGAACGGCACATTTACGGAAGTGACGAAAGAAGCGGGGCTGCTGCAGGATCGGCTGCGGTGGAACTCGGGATGCACGTTTTTGGACTACGACAAGGACGGGCGCCTGGATTTGTTTGTGGGCAACTACATCGACTTCGATGTGAAGACTGCGCCGGCGCCTGAAGATGCGAACTGTACCTACAAGGGAATCGTGGTGGCGTGCGGACCGCCGGGGATGGAGGGCGGCAAGAATCTGCTGTACCACAATAACGGCGATGGGACGTTCACGGATGTGAGCGAGAAGGCCGGCATGATCGGCACGCTGGGGACCTATGCCCTGAGTTGTGCGGCGGCGGATCTGGATAACACGGGGTGGCCGAATATTTATGTCGCGAACGATTCGACATCCGCGACGTATTACGTGAACCAGAAAGACGGCACGTTCAAGGATCAGGCGATTGAAGCGGGTGTTGCCTATTCGCCCGATGGGAAGCCGCAGGCAGGGATGGGCGTTTCAATTGGCGACTACAACCGCGATGGGCTGCTGGATATTGTGAAGACGAACTTCGCGGGCGACACGGACTCGTTGTTTATGAATCTTGGCGATGGGTCGTTCGATGACCGGACGTATCAGGCTGGTTTGGGAATCAACACGCGGCTGCTGGGATGGGGCGTGAGCTTCATCGACATGGATAACGATGGCTGGCTCGACATTCTGGTGGCCAATGGGCATGTGTATCCCGAGGTGGATGGGACGCAGGTGGACGCGAGCTATGCGGAGCGGAAGTATCTGTATCGGAATCTGCGCAACGGGCAGTTTGAGGATGTGAGCCTGACGGGCGGCGCGGGGATTACGGCAGAAGCGAAGGCGCGCGGATTTGCGGTGGGCGACTTTGACAACGACGGCGATCTGGATGCGGTGGTGAACTGCGTGAATGCTCCGCCCCAGCTGCTGCGGTGCGACACGACGTTGAATCGAAGCTGGGTGAAGATTCGGCTGGTGGGAACGAAGTCGAACAAGACGGGGATTGGTGCACGGATCAAGGTCGTGGCGGCGACGGGAACGCCGGTGTTGACGGCGAAACCAGACGCTCCGCTGACGCAGATTGAGGAAGTGCGGTCGTGCAATGGGTATTATTCGGCGAGCGATTTGCGGATTCACTTTGGATTGGGCTCGGCGCAGAAGGTGGAGCTCGTGGAAATTAAGTGGCCTTCGGGGGCGGTGGATACTTTGAAAGATCTGGACGTGAAGCGGCTATATGTGGTGGAAGAGGGCGGGAAGATTTTGAAGACTATGGGTATGGATGGGGTGAAGAAGTAGGGAGTGGGTCAGGTAGCGGGTCAAGGCTTCTTTGATGTACTTCCCATGGCGAGGAACACGAAGAACATCAGGACCGCATAGACGATCAAGGTCCACGGTTGAAGCAGGCTGTTCAGAAGATTCATGGGCGACTGGTCCTCTTCTGCTCGGTCCGGGGGGCGGGCGGGTATGCGGTGTGCAGGCGCACTACTATGGCGCGCAATCAGTGGACATAGACACGGAGCATCCACCAGATCAGAAAGAGGCCGATGAGCGCGATTAGAATGTGGCCGACCCACTGGCCTGGGGTTTTCGGATTGCCAAAGTTAAACACGCGCAATCGTAGCATCCCAGTGGGTTGAGGCCCCAAAGCAACCGCAGATCCCTCGGCTTCGCTCGGGATGACAGGGGTGTGGAGGATAGAGAGCAGGGTGTGGGTTATGGGAAAGCTGGGGAGGGGAGCCGCTTGGTGCGGCTGCTTACATTGCTGCGACGAAGCTGGGCAGTGCTGAATTGGCGCTGCTTTCGAGGAGCTGCGTCATGCGGGCTGCCATGCCGGTGTACATGGAGGCTGCGCGGAAGGCACTGTAGCGGGCATTGTCTGTTGCCTGGCTGAAGCTGCACTGAGCGATGGTCACCAAGGTGCAAAGGCGGACCTGCATGGCGTCGCTGCGCAGGGCCTGGAGAAGTGCGGGGTCGACGTTTTCTCCGTGGCGTGCGGCGTAGTCGGCCATCTGGAGCATGACGCCTGCGTTTTTGTGCATGGCCCAGAGACCGCGTGTGCCCTGAATGTGTTCCCAGGTGTCTTCAGGTGTGGAGCTGAGGCCCTCTTTCCAGAGGAAGTGCTCGCTCAACTGACGACCGCTCCAACCGGGTTGCAGGCGGGCGATCAGCGACTCCCACGACTGGCCATTGCGGCGCGCCATGGAGATGCGCAGGTAGACGAGATATCCGACTACGAGAGCAAGTGCGCCGATTTGGAGGGCCGTGATCATCGTTTCCTACCAGGACAGCATTGAATAGACGTCCCGCGTACTCCCTGAGAATAGGCTGGGTTTGCCGTCGGAACAATGCTACTAAAGCGTTATATTAGCCATTCGAATGGGGTTAGGGAAGGGGTCGGAAGGTGTTATTACAATCGCACACGTTACTTTTGTTTATGTTATTTAGATTTAGGGAGATGCGCGGCGTTTTGGAGTCGAGTGGCGTCGCGGGGTTTGTTGTGTTTGGGAGTTCGCTTGTGGGGTTTGTTGCTCTCCCACCCTCGCCCACCCCGTGAACCTGGACCCGTTCTCGGGGACCCCGGAAAGCTGCGCTTGAATGGGCACCTTCTTTTCTGGGGATTCGGAGTTACCAACTCCGAAAAGCAGAAGCAGATCTTTCATTCGCTTACCCCATGCTTCGCACGGGGCCCCAAACCCGCTCCATTCAAGGATGACATCGTTTGGGAATGTTTAGGGCTTAGGACGACAGGGGTTTTCTCTTGTGGGATTGCTCGATTCTTTCTTTGGATGTGACGAGGGGGAGAACTGTGAGGGCGGTTGATTCGTCTTTAAAACGATAGGACGAATTGAACGGTGGCGAATGCTGGTGAAATGCTGCGTCTGAAACGCCTTCTGTACGTCGGACTCGGCACGGCCCTGTTGCTTTGTTTATGGATGGCGTTGCCACCGCGAGCCTGTGCATGCGGGGCAGAGACGACAGTGCGCGATCCGAATGCGGCCTGTGCGTCGTGTCATCGAGAGATTTATGAGCGCTACAAAAAGACGCCGATGGCGCATGCGAGCGGGCCCGCGGCGGAGGGATTTTATGCGGCCGATTTTGTGCATGGAGCTTCAGGAGTGCACTACCGTCTGACCGAAGACGCGGGGAAGGTGTGGCTCAGCTATGAGCGCGAGGCGCTGACGCGCGGAGCGGTGGGAGCGCTGAAGGGCCGGCAAGAGCTGAAGTACTTTGTTGGGTCGGGAAGGCGGGGGCGCACTTACCTTTTCGAGGTGCAGGGGTACTGGTTCGAATCACCGATCAACTGGTACGCGAAGAAGCGAGTGTGGGACATGGCGCCGGGTCATCTGCAGGACCGCGAAGCGCCGCTGGCGCTTCCGGTAGATTCGGGGTGCCTGCGTTGTCATGCTTCGGGGGTGCGTTCAGCGCTTGCGGATGCGCGGAATCATTATGCGGGTGAGCCGTTTGCCGCGGGTGGGATCGGGTGCGCATCGTGCCATGGCGATGGGAGCGCGCACGTGGCCTCGAGCGGCAAGGTTCGAATGCTGGATATCGATGGGCTGGAGCCGGTGCGGCGCGACTCGGTGTGTTTGAGCTGCCATCTCGAAGGGCAGGTGTCGGTGGAGCGGTTGGGCAAGCGGATGGAGCAGTTCCAACCAGGGGACAACCTGTTCGACTACGCGCAGTTCTTTGTGTATCGCGACGAGGAGGGCTCGGGCGGCCGCGCGACGAGCCAATGGAAAGCGTTGCTGACGAGCGCGTGCAAGCGGAAGTCGGGAGACCGGATGACGTGCACGACGTGTCACGATCCGCATGGTTCGCCTGCGCCGGAGCAGCGGGTCGCGTTTTATCGGCAAAAGTGTCTTGCGTGCCATACAGGTGCGAAGTTTGCTGAGAAGCATCATGCGGAGAACCAGGACTGCACGGCGTGCCACATGGCGCGGCTTTCGTCGAGCGACATTGCGCATGAGCAGGTAACGGATCACTCGATTCGAAAACGGGCAAGCGAAGAGCGGCTGCCGGAAACGGCGAGTGGAGAGCTTGTCTCTGTGGGCGGTTTGAAGACGAGCGACCGGGAATTGGGACTGGCGTATGCGCAGATGGCGGTTCGCGGCGATCAGGCGGCAGGGGCGCGCGCGATTGAACTACTGCGGAAGGCAGAGAAGGAGAGCGCAGCGGCGGAGGGAGATGCCGCGCTCCACGAGCGTCTCGGATTTCTGGAGCAGGTGAGCGGCGACGCGAACGCAGCGGCGAAGGAGTACAGGCTGGCGCTGGCTGCCGATGCATATGATGCAGTGGCGGCGGGAGACCTGGGGCTAATCGAAGCGCGAAAGCACAATGTGGTTGAAGCGATCCAGTTGTGGAAGGGCGTGGTTGCGCACGATCCTACGGCGACGGCGACGGCCATGAATCTGTCGATCGAAGAATGCGCGGCAGGCGATGGTGGAGCGGCGCTGATGACGCTCGATCGGGCGCTGGAATTTTCGCCGGACGATACGGCGGCGCGAGATCTAGCGGAGCAGATTCGCGCGGGAAACCGTCGATGCGGATCGCGATGACGTGTGCGTGAGGCGGCGGGGTCTCTTCCGAGGCAATACGGATCGGGATTGAGACGGCACGGGCCTGGAGCGAGCTGGGCTAGTCGAGAAAGCGCGGCCTCAAGGGCGCGCGATTGTCATACACAACTCTGATGAAAGGCACTTGGGCGCGCTGAAATACCTGCATGCGGGCCGTGGTAGCTCTCGAGATCGGCCGCACTGGGCAAAGGCGATCGGGATGCTGGCTGGTGCTTTGGGTGAGGTCATTGAAAAATCAACCGTTTGGTTGATACGGATCTCGTCCGGATGAATGGCAGTTGGCTGCGGGGGTGGGGCCTGGGACGTGCTTTGGCGACGCTTGACTCGTGATCTGAGTCACCTCAAAATGACATGACAAAGTAATGAGTTTATCGATCAATTAGTGGAGGGGAGATGAGCTCCTTGGAGGGGGCAAAATGCCTACGAAAACACTGGGATACAGCCAGTAAACAAGCGGTAAATTTCAGTAAATCGCTTTAATTATCGCTATTTAGGGATTGACAGGGGTGTATGGGGCAGAATGCCAAGGGATTTTGGAGGGCGGTCAGGGCGTGTCGAGATTGACATGTCCTTTCGGGGCGGAGAGGAACGCATAATTCCTGCATTTGAACGTTGACAGTTCGGTCCATGTTTGGATATGGTTTCGCTTTGCCTTCAGGAATCGTCTTTTTAGCTCCATCTAGAAAAACTTAGGAGCGGCGGTACCTGGGATTTTGCGAACCTGCCATTGTGACAGGCGAGCTTTGCACGCCGACTAGCCGCAACACACCCTGCCAGCCGGCAGAGTTCACAACGAGTTCAGAGAAGCAACAAGGTAGTCATTTCAGGAGACCGCATGAAAAGAAACTTGCGTACAGCGCTTGCGCTGGCGATGTTGGCCTGCGCATGTCTGCTTATACCCGTTCCGGCGAGTGCGCAGTCGATTTACGGATCGATATTTGGCACTGTGACGGATTCATCGGGCGCCGCAATTCCCAACGCCACAATCACTGTGAAGGACGAAGCGAAGGGCACGGTCGTAACAGCGACTTCGAATGCCTCGGGCGATTACAGCGTCCCTCACCTCATTCCCGACACCTACGATTTGAAGGTCGCGGCGAAGGGTTTCAAGATTTTTGAGGCCAAGGGCATTTCGGTCCAGGCCGACACAGCGCCGCGTATTGACCCCACGCTAGAAGTAGGCGCCGAAAACACCACAGTCGAAGTCAACGCGGATTCGCAGCCGGAGTTGAAGACCGACCGCGCCGATGTTGCAACAGTCTTTGACCAGCAGCAGGTATCGAGCCTGCCGGTGGGCGACCAGAACTTCACCAACCTGCAACTGTTGCTCCCTGGAGCGCAGAAGCTGGGATGGTCGCACGCAGCAGATGAGAACCCGCAGGCGTCGCAGCAAATCCAGGTGAATGGCCAGGCCTTTGGCGGCACGGCATTCGAACTGGACGGCACGGACAATCAGGATCCAATTCTTGGAATCATCGTCATCAATCCGATGATGGATGCAGTGACAGAAACCAAGATCACCACGCAGAATTTCGATGCTGAGCTTGGCAAGGCTGTGTCGGCTGTCGTGACTGCGCAGACTCGCTCGGGCACCAACACCTTCCACGGAAGTGCGTATGACTTCCGCACGGGCAACGCCAACCTGGCGCGGGATCCATTCACGCAGTCCGCCGGCGCGGTAAGCCTCACGAATCCTTCCGGGATGCCTCCGGGCCTGAAGAATCGCTTCGGTGGGTCTGTCGGCGGTCCGATTATGAAGAACAAGTTCTTCTTCTTTGCGGGCTACGAGGCTCAGCGTCAGAAGGTGGGAACATCGGCGAAAGACACTTTGCCGACGCATCTTGCGACGGAGACCTGCCTTGGCAATGCGTCTGACTCGACAGGTGGCACAGGCTGCGACCTGAGCGAGTATCTGGCTGAGCTTGGACCGAAAGCGCAGCTTTACGACACTACGCAAACACCGACGCTCGGTGCAGACGGCAAGCTGCATTATCCGGCGTTTGCCAACAACATCATTCCGCGGTCATATCTCAGCGGCGCGTCCTCGGCTCCTGCAATCGCACTGCTGAAGATGCTTGAGCCATACACGGCCGGCATTCATCCTGGCGGTATCGGCGATTTGAACGGATTGAACAATAACTACAACGCGTCGGGCACAGGCCTGTTCAACAGCAACCAATGGACAGAGCGCCTTGACTTCACAATCAACGACAGGATGCATGCTTTCGAGCGCTTCTCCCGTTTCTGGGATACTCTCTCGGGCAAAGTCATGTTTGGCGATGCCGGCGGCACCGGATTTGGTATCGGCAACTATGGCGGCAACTCCAACGGCGCGAACGACAGCTTGGCTTCGGGTATGGATATCGCGATCAATCCGAATTTGCTGACTGACTTCCGCCTGGCGTATTACCGCTACAACGTGATCGACACCAAGTACAGCACGGCGGCTCTGGCGAATCAGCTGGGCATTCCGGGCATCAACATCGCAGGCAACTCGTTCACGGCAGGAGCACCTGGTTTCCAGATCAACGGATTGCCTGGCGGCACGAACAACCAGATTTTCGGCAACGACAACTGGCTGTATGGAGCAGGCCTCGGCATTAACCGTTGCAACTGCCCACTGACTGAACGCGAAGACCAGTTCCAGATCGTGAACAACTGGACCAAGGTGATTGGCAACCACTCGATTAAGGTGGGTGTCGACCTCCGCTATGGCCGGAACCTGCGTGTTCCGTCGGATACGGACCGTGCCGGTCTCATCACGTTTGGCGCTGGACCGACGTCCGATCCTGCGTCTGCGGTGCAGGGCGGCATGGGCTTCGCCACTTACATGCTCGGCCAAGCAACCAGCTTTGGCCGGTTCTACTCCACCTCAACGAATGCGAAGGAGTTCCAGAAGCGGACCTTCTTCTACGGACAAGACACCTGGCGTGTGACGCGCAAGCTGACGGCGAACATTGGCCTCCGCTGGGAAGCCTACTTCCCGGAGTCGGTCAACGCACCCGGCAACGGCGCGCTGTTGAATATCGAGGATGGCTACCTGCATGTTGCCGGAGTCGGCGGAATCGGGTCGAATCTCGGGTGGCGTGCGCAGTTGGGCAAGCAGTTTGCTCCACGCATCGGGTTGGCCTATCAGATCAACGACAAGACGGTGATTCGCGCCGGTTACGGACGGAGCTTCGATACGGGCGTATTCGGATCGATCTTCGGCCACACGGTGACGCAGAACCTGCCAGTGCTGGGCAACCAGCAACTGACGGCTCCTACGGCGATTGGCAACGTATTTACGCTGAACCAAGGACCGCCGACTCCGACGATCTTGGCAACGCCGAAGACCGGATTGATTCCCAACCCCGGCTCCTCGGTCACATCGAGCGCCCGGCCTAACCCGCTGCAGTTCCCGACGATCGATGCCTGGAACCTTGCTATTCAACGTGCCATTACTCCCTCCATGACTCTCACGGTTGCCTACGTGGGAAACAAGGGCACCCATACTCTGGGTGACGGGGACAGCAACGGCACGAATCCTAACGAAGCGGCAATCACTCTGCCCGGTAAGTACAGTGTCAACGGACAAACGCTTCACTACGATCCGTCTGTTGCGCAGAACACGATCGCGGCAAATGGCGGTGTGCAAACGCAGAACTTCCTGCAGCGGTACTACGGGCTGAGCTTGCCCGCATGCCGCGACGCCAACTACACGACACCCAACGAGCCATTGGTGACAGCCGGCATGTGCGGATGGACCAGCGGTCTGGCCTACAGGGGCGACGATCAGAACACCGAATTCGACGCTCTGCAGGTGACACTCGCCCAGCAATACAAGAACGGGCTAGCGGTTACCGGCAACTACCAGTGGGACGGCGCGTTCGACGAGCAGTCCGGCTACTACACCTGGGATCACCAGGTGACGCACGGACGCGACAGCAATACGCGTACGCAGCAGCTCACCGCCTATGGCAGCTATGACTTCCCGATTGGCCGGGGCAAGAAGTTTGCGACCAACGCCAATCGTGTTACGGATCTGATCATCGGTGGGTATCAGCTGAGTGGTGTGTTGAGCTGGGCGGGTGGACTGCCTTATACCCTCAGCTACGGCGAATCGGGCAGCAACGTCCCAGGCAGCGCGCCCAATTATGTGAGCGTTGTCGCGGGCCGTCACATGAAGACCAGTTTGACCGGCTTTGATCCTGTAACCAAGAGCCGCAAATTCTACGACCAACAGATTCCCTGCGCGCACACAGGTTGCAGTGCCGGCTCATCGGGGAACATCACCAACTCAGCGGACGTGGCAGCAGGAACCGGAATCTTCGTGAATCCGGGTCTCGACACGATAGGAAATGCAGGTCGGAACACGATGTTCGGACCTCAGTTCTTCAATACCGATCTGGGTCTGACCAAGACGTTCACAGTCTGGGAGCAAGTGGCGGTGAAGTTCCGCATGGACGCGTTCAACGCGTTCAACCACATCAACCCAGGCAATCCTGGCGGCAACGTTGAATCCCCTGGAAGCATCAGCGGCCAGGGAGCAGGCGGCGCCACACGTCAACTTGAGTTCGCTCTTCGCGTGCAGTTCTAACGCGCAGGCGAATTCTACCTGGAGGGGAGCTTCGGCTCCCCTCTTCTTTTGGGTGCGCCCAGCATGGGCGCGCTCCTGCGGGTGTGAGTCCCGCCGTAAGCAGGTCACAGCGAACGAAGCGAAGCGCAACTGCATGAGGGCGACCGAGTGTGGGGAGATCTCGCCTTGTGCCTGAAGGGGCGACGGTGTCGAACCGGAGCGAGAAGTCAGCCGAGGCCGTATTAGCTTGCCGCGAGGCGAGTGAAGGGCTGAACGAGGAGGAGTGGAATCCGCCATGACGATGCGGAGGGCATTGCGTCAGATGTCCGCGGAAGCGGAGCGGTCCGGCAGGCAACAGGGTGAATCGCTGTCCGCGCCGGTCAGCGACGAAGTCCTTTGCCCGCGTCATGAACCGGAGGACACGGGGCCGGGATTGCTTTCAGCAACTCTGGCCAGAGAGAACATGCAGCAGGCCTGGAAGCGGGTGCGGTCCAACAAGGGCGCGGCGGGCGTTGACGGTCTTAGCATCGACGAGACTGCCGAACGGCTGCGCACGCAGTGGCCTTCGATCCGCGAACAACTACTGGATGGGACGTACCGGCCTCAGCCGGTGCGACGGGTAACGATTCCCAAGCCAGACGGAGGCGAGCGCGAGCTTGGCATCCCGACGGTGACGGATCGTCTGATTCAGCAAGCGTTGCTGCAGGTGTTGCAGCCGCTTCTTGATCCCACCTTCAGCCAGCACAGCTACGGATTCCGCCCGCGCCGGAGTGCGCAGGAAGCGGTGTTAGCAGCGCAGTCCTACGTGCAACAGGGGCGGCGGATCGTAGTCGACGTGGACCTGGAAAAGTTCTTCGACCGGGTCAACCACGACATCCTGATCGACCGTTTGCGGAAGAGGATCACCGATGCCGGAGTTGTCCGGTTGGTGCGAGCTTATCTGACAAGCGGCGTCCTGATGAACGGCGTAGTGGTGGATCGCGACGAAGGGACGCCGCAAGGCGGCGTTGTCGCCACTACTGGCCAACGTGTTGCTGGATGAAGTGGACAAGGAGTTGGAAGCGCGGGGGCATTGCTTCGTTCGTTACGCCGACGACGCGAACGTGTACGTTCGCAGTCGCCGCGCAGGCGAGCGGGTGATGCAACTGCTGCGGCGGCTCTACGGTCGGCTGCGTCTCATGGTCAACGAGGCCAAGAGTACGATAGCCAGCGTGTTCCGGCGCAAATTCCTGGGATATAGCTTTTGGGTGGCTGCTGGCGGCAAGATCAAACGCCGTGTGGCCACGAAGGCTATAGCAACGTTCAAGCAGCGAGTCCGAGCGCTGACCCGCCGATCCTGCGGGTACAGCTTGGACATGGTGGTCAAGCAACTGCGCGTCTATGTGTTGGGATGGAAAGCCTACTTCCGACTGGCGGACACTCCAGGAGTCTGGAGCGATCTGGATCAATGGATACGCCATCGTATGCGGGCCATCCAACTCAAACAATGGGAGCGCGGAACAACCACCTATCGCGAGTTGCGCAAGCAAGGAGCTTCATCCGAAGTGGCGGCACAGGTGGCGGCCAATACCCGCCGCTGGTGGCGCAACAGCGGAATGCTCCTGCATAAAGTGCTGAATCTGAGATGGGCCGACGAACTTGGAATCCCCCGTCTCTGCTGACCTCAACTTCTCGAACCGCCCGGTGCGGACCCGCATGCCGGGTGGTGTGGCAGGGGAGGAGGGACAACTCTCCCCCCTATGCCGATCGGGACAGGGCGTCAGCGATCAAGTGTCGGAGTTCAGGAAAGACAACTGCAAGAGCAAGCGCGGATTTCTCCGCTGGGGATGCGGTTGGTTGGGTTGGATTCCGTTTTCCCACCCTCGACGACTCCGTGAATATGGACCCGTTCCCGGGGGCCCCGGAAAGCAGGGATGGGAACCCATTTTTTTGGTGTGAATTGATGGGTCCTGAACAACAGATCCTTCGCCCCGCTTACCCCACTTCGTGGGGCCCCAGGCGCGCGGGTTCTCAGGATGACATTGCAGGGGTATGTGTGGGGCTGGGGACGAGAGGGGGCTTCGCCGGTTGGGTTCGTTGCTTTCCCAGCCTCGACGACCCCACGAACGAAGACCTGTTCTCACCTAGCGACGAAGACCTGTCGCGGGGGAGCCCGAGTGCTCGTGGGGACCCCGGGGACCAAGGCACACTCTTTGCGCGCGGACTGGGGCGTCGCTGGAAACTACGCAGGTCCCTCGGCTGCGCAAACGTTCTGAGTTGAGAGTTAGACTTCCAATGAGCAAGATTCCTATGTATCGCACACTTGTTATTTTTTTGTTTGTGGGGTTGATCGGTGGTTGGGCGAGTGCGCAGGATGCGCAGAGCGCCCCGGATGCAGCGCCGGCTGTGACGATTGAAACGGCGCGCGAGCTGGCGGGGCGTGGCCGGCTTGATCAGGCGATGACGCAGCTCGATCAGCTTGCGCAACAGAAGCCAGAGCCGGCGGGCGTGGAGCGTCTGCGGGGCATCATTTTGTATCAGCGTGAGCGGTTACAGGAAGCGATCGAGGCTTTTTCAAAGGCCGAGGCGCAGGATCCGAAGGACAGCGAATCGATTGAGATGCATGGGGTGAGCCTTTATCGGCTGGGCCGCACGCCGGAAGCGATTCCGTTTCTTGAGAGGGCGCGCACGTCGGTGGAGAGCGCGAACATCGATCCCAATTATGTGCTGGCGTTGAGCTATGCGGACGTGCAGCGCTATGACGATTCGCGTCGCGCGTTTGCTACACAGTTTGGTTTTCCTGTGGATTCGGCTGAGGCGCATCTTCTCGCGGGGCGCATGTTTTTGAGGCGCGAGCTGCGCGAGCAGGCGGAGGTGGAAGCGCGGAAAGCGATTGCGCTGCAACCAACGCTGCCGCTGGCGCACGAACTGCTGGGCGAAGTGGCGCTGGCGCGGGGCGATTCGGAGACGGCGATCAAAGAGATGGAACTAGAACGAACGCTCAATCCAATGAATCCGGATTTGTACGATCGGCTGGGCGATGCGTATGTGCGATCGGGAGAATACACCAAGGCGCAGGAGGCGTTGAATCGCGCAGTGCTGTTGGAGCCAACTGCGACCGGGCCTTACATTTTGCTTGGCGAAGTGTTTCTAAAGCTGAAGCAGCCGATTCAGGCACTGCATTATCTCGATCATGCAGAGCGGATGGATCCATCGAATTACATTACGCACAACCTGCTGGGGCAAGCCTACAAGGCGACGGGTGAGGTGGCTGCGGCCAATCGCGAATTCAGGATGGTCGTGGATTTGCAGCATCGCAACGATCCCAAGCCGGCGGAGAAATAGGCAATGAGGGTAGCAGGAATCGCGATGCGCGGTGTGCTGGTTTGCACGCTGGCGTTGACATCGCTTCATGGTGCGTCGCAGAAGGCGGGTGCGACGCAATCCGCACGTCTGAAGAAAGCGGATGCAGCCTTTCATGCAGGGTATGCTGCGGAGCAGAGCGGCAATCTGGAGCTGGCCCGAACGAAGTTTGTGGAGGTGGTGCGGCTGGCCCCGCAGATCGCCGAGGCTCATGCAGCGCTGGGCGCGGTGCTACTGGAGATGAACAAGGCCTCCGACGCGGTTCCGGAACTGGAAGCAGCTGTGCGGTTGAAGCCAGGCGAGGCTGGAAGCGAAGCGAATCTTGCGCTGGCGGATGTGGCGACAGGAAATGCGGCCAAGGCGATTCCGCACTTTGATGCGGCGGTTCATGCGAAAAGCAGCGTGCCTGGGGCGCAGCTGGACGCGCGATTTTATGACGCCTATGCGCGCGCGCTGGCTGTGGTGGGCAGGCCGAAGGACGCGATTGCGATGTTTGTTGCTGAAGAAGGTATCGCCGGTCCGCGTGCGGATCTTGAGGATGCAATCGGTTCAGTTTATGCGCAGCAGAAAGAGTGGAACGAGGCCAGGCAACGATTCGAACATGCGCTGGCGCTGGACCCAACGATGGAACGCGCGCAGGTACATCTCGGCGTGTTGTTGCGGACGCAGGGCGATCTTGCGGGATCGATGACGATGTTGTCGGAAGCAGTGAAGGCGAACCCGGCGGATGGAACCGCGCTCTTTCAGTATGGCGAGACGCTGGCGGCGGCGGGGCAGGACGAGGAAGCGGTTCCGCAGTTTGAAGCGGCGCTGAAGGCGAACCCGGTGGAGCCGGGCGTGGCGCTTGAGCTGGCGATGGCCCTTCAGCGGCTGGGGCGTCAACGGGAGGCGGTTCCCTGGTTTGAAAAGGCCGTTGCAGTCGACCAGAACAACGAGAGCGCATTGACGAATCTGGGGCTGGCACTGACGTTGACGGGCCAGGCAAAAGAAGCCCTGACGGTCCTGGATAAAGCGGAGAAGCTGGATGCAAATAATCCCGCCGCGTATAAGGACATGGGCATTGCGCACGTGCAGCTCTCGGCATTCGATGAGGCAATTGCAGATTTTGAGAAGGCGCTGACGCTGGATCCAAACGACTCGCAACTGCACTACGATTTGGGGCTGGCGTACAAGTTTAAAGACCGCTATGAGGATGCAATTCGAGAACTAAGCAAGGCGGGGGAGATGGACCCGACGCTGCAGGATCCGCCGTATACGCTGGGAATCTTGCTGATGCAAATGGGCAAGCTGGACGATGCGGTGGTGCAGTTGCGGAAGGCAGTCGCGCTGCGTCCGGAGAGTGGCGATGCATGGGCGATTCTGGGGAGCACATTGAAGCAGGATGGGCGTTTGCCCGAGGCGGCGGATGCTTTAAAGAAAGCGATTCCTCTGCAACCGGGACAGCCAGGACCGCGTGTGACGCTGGCGGGTGTGCTGGCGGAAGAGGCTGGGAACGCAAGCGCCCAGGCGGATGCGGCGGATGCGGCCGGCGATGCGGCGAAGGCAGCGGAGTTGCGCAAGCAGATGGCGGCGCTCCGTAGCGAAGCGATGAGCCTCAGAAAAGAGGGGGCGGAACTTGCGCGCAGTGCTGTGAATCGGCAGAAATCGAATTTTGCGATGAACGCGGGGAACCAGTTGATGCTGCGGGGCCAGATTGCGGATGCGATTGCGCGCTACCAGGAAGCGATTGCGGCCGATGGATCGTTTGCGGCGCCGCACGCGCAGCTGGCGATTGCGTATGAGCGCCAGGGGCGAGCGGAAGAGGCGAAGGCGGAGCGGGAGAAGTCGAGGGAACTGGGCGAGAGTAAGGAGCAGGGAGCAGGGAATAGGGAATAGGGTTTGGGTCGCGAGAAGCAGATCCCCTTCGATTTCTCTCAGGGCAGGCTCTCGCCCCGCTTACCCCATGAACAACCAGCGTCGTTCGCGGGGCCTCTAGCGCGCGGGCTCTCAGGATGACAACGCTCGGGGAGGTGAACGGCTTCGGACGATAGGGGGCTTCGGTTGTGGGGTTCTTGCTTTCCCACTCAAGCTGCGCTTGAATGGGGCACCCATTCTTTGAGTGGATTGATGGGTCCGAAGCAGTGGATCCTTCGCCCCACTTACCCCACTGCGTGGGGCCCCATGCGCGCGGGTTCTCAGGATGACACGGCATCGGGGAGTGGAGAGTTGAGGACGAGAGGAAGAGCCAACGTGACAGAGGACGAGGTGCAGAAGATGGTTTGTCGAATGCGGATTGGGGTGGTTGTTGCGTTGCTGCTGGTGGTTGGAAGCAACGGGGGATGGGCGCAGTCGCGGTGGACGGAGGCGCGGGCGAGCGCGTGGTATGCGGCGCAGGCGTGGCCTGTGGGCGCGGACTTTTTGCCGTCGACGGCGATCAACGAGCTGGAGATGTGGCAAGCCGATAGCTACGACCCCAAGACGATCGATCGCGAGCTGGGTTGGGCTGAAGCGACGGGGATGAACACGATGCGCGTGTTTCTGCACAACCTGCTGTGGGAGCAAGACCCCGAGGGATTCAAGAAGAGGATTGACGATTTTCTGACGATTGCCGCGCGGCATCATATCCGGCCGGTGTTTGTGCTGTTCGATTCGTGCTGGGACCCGAGGCCGAAGCTGGGGCCACAGCATCCGCCGATTCCGGGAGTGCATAACTCAGGGTGGGTGCAGGCACCAGGCGCAGAGGTTCTGGCAGATCCAGCCCAGTACGGAAAGCTTGAGCAGTATGTGAAGGGCGTGGTGGGTGCGTTTGCAAATGACAAGCGGGTGCTGGGGTGGGATGTGTGGAACGAGCCGGATAACGGAAACGACAGCTCCTATGCGAAGGGCGATCCGAAGGACAAGAATGAGCTGATTGCGAAGTTGCTGCCGCAGGTTTTCGAATGGGCGCGATCGGTGAAGCCGGCGCAGCCGTTGACGAGCGGCGTGTGGCACGGGGACTGGAGTTCACTGGAAAAGATGACGCCGGTAGGACGGATCCAGATTGAGCAGTCGGACGTGATCAGCTTTCACGATTATGGATGGCCGGAGAATTTCGAAGCGCACGTGAAGATGCTCGAGCAGTTTCATCGGCCACTGATTTGTACCGAATACATGGCGCGAAATATCGGAAGCACGTTCGACACGATTTTGCCGCTGGCGAAGAAGTATCACGTGGGAGCGATTAATTGGGGGCTGGTGGCGGGGAAGAGCCAGACCTGGATTCCGTGGGACTCGTGGCAGCGGCCTTATGTGAGCGACCAGCCTGCGGTGTGGCAGCACGATGTGTTTTATCCCGATGGGCGGCCGTATCGAGCGCGCGAGGTAGAGATTTTGAAGAGCCTGACGGGTGGGAACCAGGCTCAGTAGACGGGCCGCGTGTAGCTGGATCGGCACGCGCATGAATCTGAGGTGAGCGCGATGAAACCTCTGCGCTTAGGCGCGATGGTGCTGGTGGTCCTGGGATGGAGCGTGGAGGTATGCGTTGGGTCGCCGCTTTCGACGGAGAAGGAAGCCTTTCTACAGGCGGTGCGCACCTCCGCGCTTGCGTACACACAGAAGCTGCCTGACTTCATCTGCACACAGATCACGCATCGCACCACGACGGGAACGGGCTTTATAAACCGCGGGCTCGGCGAGATCGCCTCGGGTGTAACGCCGGGGGCGGTGGTTGCGAGCGATGTGATCGAGGAGAGACTGACGTACTTTCAGCAGCGGGAGAACTATGTGGTGGTGGCCGAGAACGGGCGCAAGGTGAGCGGGGTTCCGCATACCGAGATGACAGGGATAGTGACGGCGGGAGAGTTTGGCAGCGAATTGCGTGACGTGTTCGATCCTCGAGTGCCTGCGGCCTTTACGTGGGATCGAGAGACAAATCTGCGCGGACGGCGTGTCTGGGTCTTCGCGTTTCGGGTGCCGCTAAGCAACGGAGCGCGAGTCGTGAGCAAAGGCACCGGCCAAGTCATCGTGGCTGCTTATCAAGGGCACGTGTTTGTGGATACAGGGACCAAGAATGTTTTACGGATGGAGTCGAAGCTCAATATGCCAGCGGGCGCACCGGTGCAGGAAGTGGAGCGGGTTCTCGACTACGAGCCGGTAACGATTGGGGGGATGACGAGCATCCTGCCGTTTCATGCGGAGGTGCGGATGCGGGACGACGCCTACGCGTACATGAACACGATCGACTTCAAGGACTATCACCGGTTTGCGGCAGAGTCGACTATTCACTACGGAAATGAGAGACCGAAATAAGGAGCGGGTTCGGTGCTTGAAGTAAAGGGCGGCAAGCCGTGGCTGGTGTAAAATGAGCTATACCCCTGAAGCCGGCTCTCCGGAGCCGGCTCGATTGTGTCGGGACGTGGCTCAGCCTGGTAGAGCACTCGCTTGGGGTGCGAGGGGTCGGGAGTTCAAATCTCCCCGTCCCGACCATTAAATTGCATGCAGCAGACGCGGCCTGAGGGCCGCATTTCTGTTTTTTGCCGACCTACAAAGCATTCGACAGCTCGAAATTTCCGGCTCTGGCCTGCTTGCTACGGCGAGCTCGTTCCAATCCTTTTCTTTCCCAACTCTTTCGTTCGAGACTTTTTCCTCGCGCCTTCTTCAAAGGCGGGAATGTGTTTGCGGTGGGTGGTTCGGGTTTGCTGGTTCTGAGGTCTCCCACCCTTTTGCCAGAAAGAGGGTGAATGGGTGGGACACGGAGGGCTGTGGTACTTGGGATTTCTCTAGGAACAGATCCTTCGCTCGGCTTACCCCATTGCCGACTCGCGTCGATAACGGGGCCCGAAGCTTGCCGAGGCTCAGGATGACACTGCATGGGGTATTGAAGGGCTGAGGACGAGAGGCGGATTCGCGCTGGTCTCTTCTAGCCTTCCATGTCCTCGAATGCTGTTCGTTAGCGGAGTTGTTTGAGGGCTAGCCTTGCGGCGTGGACGCCGCCACATGCCGTGGACGCCGCCGCCGGGAGGGGTGGAGGCGGAGCAGAGGTAGACGCCGGGTGTTCCGGTTGCGCAGCCGCGGAGGGTGGGGCGGAAGAGGAATTGGCGGAGGGTCATGGCGCCGCCGCCGATGTCGCCTCCGACCAGGTTCGCGTCTTGCTGCTCGAGTGTTGCGGGCGTGGAGACAGTGCGGGCGAGGATGCAGTCGCGGAAGCCGGGAGCGAAGCGCTCGATCTGGGCTTCGATGGCGCCGGACATGTCGGTTGTTGATCCATTCGGAACGTGGCAGTAGGCCCAGAGGACGTGCTTCCCTTCAGGGGCGCGCGTTGGGTCGTAGAGCGAGGGCTGGGCGGCGAGAACGAAGGGACGCTCGGGGCAACGGCCGCGGGCGACGGCGTCTTCAGAGGCGGCGATCTCTTCGTAGGTTCCTCCGATGTGGACGGTGATGGCGCGTTGGCATTCGGGGGAGCCCCAAGGCACGGGCTGGGAGAGCGCATAGTCGATTTTGAAAGCGCCGGGGCCGGGAGCGAATTTCTGCATCGCGCTGAGGAATGGCGCGGCGACGCGTTCGCGCACGATGGAGACGAGCGCGCGCGGCGTGGTGTCGAAGAGTGTGACGGTGTCTTTAGCGGCGAGATCTCTCCATGCCGCTGCGTCGATGGGATGCGCGGTGTGGATTTTGCCGCCGAGCGATTCGAGATGGGCGATGAGAGCGCGGGTGAGTGCGCCGGCACCGCCGCGGGGGACGCGGGCGCAACCGGTGGCGTGGAGCGATGCGGCGAGGACGAGCGCGATGGCGGAGCTCATGGGGCGATCGAAGCTGAGGAAGGAGTGTCCGGCGAGTCCGGCGAAGAGTGCGCGGGTGCGCGGGTTTTCAAATTCGTTGCGTGCGATCCAGGCGGCGGGCTGAATGCCGGCGAGGGCGAATCGTGCCATGCGCAGGGGATGGCGGGGAAGGCGGAGAAGCGGGCCGAGGGAGTCGGAAAGGAAGTCGTCCAAGTTGGCGTTGTTTGGTCCAAGGAGCGGATCGAGGAGGGCGCGCCAGCGGCGGCCATCCATGCCGAGAATGCGATCTGCGGTGGCGAGATCGCGCTCGAGGACAACCACGCCGTCGTCGAGTGGATGGGCGAGAGGCGCGTGGCCGTGAATCCATTCGAGTCCGTACTGGGCAAGGGGAAGGGTCTTGAAGAACGGTGAGGAGACGGCCATGGGAAGGACGGCCGATCCGAAGTCGTGTTGAAAGCCGGGAAGGGTGAGGGGCAGAGTGCGTGCTGCACCGCCGGCCTCGGGTTGGGCTTCGTAGACGTCGACGGCGAGGCCGGCCTGTGCGAGAACGATGGCGGCGGCGAGTCCGTTGGGACCGGAGCCGATGACGATGGCGCGGGTCATGATTTCTCTCCAGATCGGGCGGCTGCTGTTTCCATCAGAATGCAGAAGGCCTGGGCTTCGGTGGAGGTGCCGGGGCGATCGAAGCTGGGAGCGCCGCAGACGCCCTGAATGAAACCACGCTCGTCCATCTTGGCGTGAGCGGCGGCGCGCATGCGGTCGGCAGCGGTGCGATAGGTTGCGGGAAGCCAGGCGTCGGCGATTCCTATGTAGATGGCGTAGGCGAGCATTTGCGCGAGGTTAGTTTCGACGAAGGTGGAGGTGTCGTCGATGACGTTGTGAAAGAGGCCGTCGGGTCGCTGGTGAGCGATGCATCCGTCGAGGAGATCGCGCGTGAAGGCGGCGAGGCGTGCGCGGTCCGCGCTGCGATTGGGTGGAAGGGAGCGCAGCACGCGGGCTAGTCCTGCAGCGGCCCAGCCATTGCCTCCACCCCAGAAGCTCGCGTCGATGAAGTGCTGGGCGCGATCGTCCCAGATGTGGGCGAGCAGGCGCTTGTGCGGATCGTAGAGACGGGCGCGAAAGCCTTCGATCTGGTGGAGTGCTTCGTCGTGAAAGCCCATCGCGGAGAGGAACGGCGGCGCTCCGCTGAAGCCATCGGACCACATCTGTGGCGCGTCGGTGAGGTGATAGAGAATGCCGTCGGCGCTGCGCGGAGCTTTTTCGCGGATCCATGTGAGGAGGCCGTTGACGGCTTCGCGGAGGACGGGATCGACGGACCAGTCGGCGGCCTGCGCGTAAGCCGCGCCGCCCATGGCTGAATCAGTGGATGCGCCGGAGACAACGACGCCGAGGCGGCCGTCGGGGGTGCGCTGAACGATTGCGGCGCGGGTCAGGAGGAGAACCTGCGCGCGGTTTCCAGCTTCAAAAAAGGCCTGGGCGAGGATGCCCTGCTCCCAATCGCGGCGCTGCAGGGCGAGTGCTGCGGTCGCGGCTTTTTGGATGCGGGCCTGGGCGTCAGACTGCGCGGGCTGCGCGGCAGTGATCGCCGCTGAAGAGGGCCCGACGGCAGGCGTTGCGGCGGTAAGAGCGGCGGCGCGCAAGAACGATCTGCGATCCATATTTTGTCGCCTCGCATCGGAAAGACGATGATACCGCCGGTGGGCGCTGGGGCTTGGGCGAAAGCCGTGGCTGAGCGGGTCTTCTCAGGGGAAACCTTGCTGTAAGAGAGGATCCGAATGCCGAAAACACGTCCGTCGGCGGCTAAAGCCGGGCTTGTTGGCGGCGATATTTGGCGCGGCTGAAGCCGCGCTCTTCAAAACGGTGGATTACCCGAGACGATCGAGGAGTGCGGGGGGGAGATGCGGTCAAGGGCGAGGACCTGGGAGACGCCGCCGAGGCGGAGTGCTTCTTTAGGCATGCCGTAGACGATGGAGGTGGCTTCGTCCTGGGCGATCGTGAAGCTGTCGGCATGTTTCGGTGACGTCGAGTCTGGGTTTAGAGATGTAGTCGACGGCGCCGAGGCTGAGGGCGCGGAGGGTGGTGTCGGCGCCGCGTTCGGTGAGCGACGAGATCATGAGGACGGGCATCGGGTGGGCGCGCATGAGTTTCTCGAGGAAGGTGAGGCCGTCCATGCGCGGCATTTCGATATCGAGCGTGAGGAGATCAGGATGGAGGGACTGGATTTTGTCGCGGGCGATGAAAGGGTCGGAGGCAGTGCCGATAACGCGGATGCCGGGATCGGAGTTAAGGATCTGGGTGAGGAGCTGGCGCATGAGAGCAGAGTCGTCGACGATGAGGACCTGAATGGGACCTGGGATGGGACCCGGGATGGGGCTGGCCGTGGGGTCTGGATTGGGGGTATCTGCGGCGGAGCCGGAGAGGATGGGGTGGCTGGAGATCATCCTGCACCTTCTTTCAGGGAGCGCGCGAGTCAGAAGAGGACGGGCGCTTCGGATGCGTAGTGTTGCTCGATGCGGCTGTTCAACCAGGCAGTTTCCTGACGAACGAGGTTGGAAGTGCGGATGCGAATGGAGCGGACGAAGGCTCTTCCGGTGTGCGTTTCAAAGATGACTTCGAGGGGCAGATCGCCGCCGAGGGATTCAGCCTGGAGCGGGATGCGTTCAGTCTCGAGGAAGGTGCGGACGAAGCCGGCATTGCGTTCGCCGATGGTGGGGGTGGTGAAGGCCGGGAGGACGTTGGCTCCGCCGAAGGCTTTGGCGAGGAAGCGGCGGCGCTCGGCGCCGAGATGCATGAGGTGATTGATGAGCAGTTCCATTGCCTGGACGCCGTAGCGGGTTTCGCAGCCGCCGCAGTCGGCGGAGCAGGGCATGAGGATGTGGTTCATGCCGCCGGCGTGAAGGAGTGGATCGTAGAGGCAGACGGCGACGCAGGAGCCAAGCAGGGTGCTGAGACGCTGCGGTGCGAGGCTGGCAGCGACATCGCCGATGGTGATGCGGGAAGCGGCGGCGCGAGCGATAGCGGAGAACGGAGAGGCGTTGCAGTCTGCTGCAAGCGGCGGTGGGGTGGAGGGTCTTTGCAGGAATTTAGGCAGGGGCAGAGGCAAGGACTAAGGCAAGGACCTCGATCTGGACTGTGGTCTCGCGCGGTTCATGGTTTCCGACTCCGCACGCGGTAGACGGTTTTCTGAAGTGGCTCGAGGATGTCGTGGAGCCAGGGAATGTGTTCGGAGTGTCCGAGGAAGAGGAAGCCGCCGGGTTTGAGGAGGCGGACAATGCGGCGGAGGAAGAGGTCCTGGCTTTCGCGCTTGAAGTAGATGAGGGCATTGCGAAAGAAGACGATGTCGAAGGGGCCGGATGAACCTTCGAGGCAACGAGTCGGGAGATTGTGCCATCCAACTCGTTGGGGAAAACGGAAAAAAGGCGACTGTTGGGATAACGGAGACGCTCCGCGGGTTTGGATCCGGCGCTGCTGGATTTGGTCTTGATCAGTGGGGTGCAACTCGCCGCTCGGTCCCGGCAAGGTCGAAGGGGCCGATGGCAGAGGATAGAACGTCTCCAGATTCGGGCGTATACCAGTTTATTTTGGAGCACATCGATACGGTTCCGCAGCTGGAAGCGCTGGTGCTTTTGTGGACCACGCGACCGCGAGGCTGGACGTGCGAGGAGCTGGGCGCACGGCTGTATGTTCCTCCGGACAAAGTCGGCGATCTGCTAAGGGATCTGGTGAGGAAGTGGTTTGTATCCGAGTCGACGCAGCTGCCCACGCGGTATTCCTATCTGCCAAAATCAAATGAACAAGATGAGATGCTGGCGCGGGTGCAGGAGGCGTATAAACACGAGCTTGTGCGAATTTCGACTATGATTCACGCCAAAGCCTCTTCTTCGGTGCGCGAATTTGCTCGTGCCTTCCGGTTCAAGAAGGATCAGGACCAATGATGCCGGCGATTTACGTTTTGACTTGTTTGACAACGCTACTTTGCGCGACGCTGCTGCTGCGAGGTTATGCACGCACTCGCAGGCGCCTTCTTTTGTGGAGCGGTCTTTGTTTTGTGGGTCTGACGTTGACCCACCTGATTATGATCGTCGATCTTCTGGTTCTTCCGAAGACGGATCTGTTCACGTTCCGACTAGGCAGCACGGCGGTTGCCATGTGCCTTCTGCTTTACGGACTTGTGTGGGAGAGCGAATGAGCCCGATCGCATACCCGTTGGCAGACGCGTTTCTGCTTGGATTTATTGCGGCCATCTCGCTGGTTGCGGCCCTATTCTTCCTTCGTTTTTGGCGAGACACGCGCGATCCGCTCTTTGTTGCGTTTGCAGCCTTCTTTGCGTTGCAGGGAGGGATCGACGCAATCCTGCTGGATATGGCGCGGCCCAACGAGGGAAATGTCTGGATGATTCTTCTGCGCCTGTCGGCAATTGTGGTTGTGGCGGGTGCGGTATTGAGGAAGAACATGGGGAAGAGCTGAAGCTACCTGCCTCGTGAGCGCAAAAAAAGATTGCGGCCCAAACTTCTGGCCGCAATTTCCTCCCCCAAGGAAAAGTCAATTTTGATGGGCGAGCGATATGCCCGCTAAATAAGGCGTCGCACTACTTCCAGAAGTAGCCGGCGTTGCGGAGCATTTCAACCTCGGCCGCGACGCTGAAGGTAAAGATGATGCCAGCGATCATGGCGATCGTGAGACGCGGGAAACGCTCAGAGAACTTAACGTGGGAGCCGGAGGCCTGTGCGAAGAGACGCGCCGGGGCGGGTTTGCTGAGGAGATCAGCTCCGGGCTCGGTATAGGCGGTTCCATTTCCGGCTGGGGAAGTCCGGTTGATCGGTACGGCAATCCAACTACTTTTGCTGGTTCTGACAAGGTCGAAGTACTGCTCAGAAGTGGCCATTTGAATCCTCTTATTTTCTGTTCGTAGCGATCGCGGTTCGCTTCTTTGAGCGGACGCGCTCAGACCAAGGCTTATGCATAAAAGTAGCTCGTGTCTGCTTTGAGAACAATGGCGCAAAGGTGTCGAAAAGCGGCACGAACGGTGCCGCTTTCGATACCCTTCCCGCGTGCAAGACGGTAACGAAAATCGATTACTTGGAGGCGCGCAGTAACTGAATTGCAGTCCGCGAGGAGGCAGCTCGGCGTTCCCAGGTGATGAAAGCCGCACAGGGATTGACGAGCTGTTTGGCGCAAGTGATGGGTACATGTGCGGATGGCGGTCAATCGCGATTTTAGTAGAGCGATGGCGGCCTCACCGGAAGGTAACCGTTGCGGTATGCCCTTCGGTGTGCATGGCGAGGCGCGGTCTTTAGGGAATTTCCACAAAAGATGTGGTGAGAGGTTGGGATAGCCGAGGAGCGTGCGGTCTGACGGAGCGCAAAGGAACCTTGGAAGTCACTAGATAGAGGCGGCGGTTGACGATTTTTTAACAGTGAGGGTGCGGGATCGTGCGGATGGCTGCGCTGGAAAGCGGAATTCCTCACTCCGCTCACTCCATGTGCGACTGTGTCGCGCACGGGGCCCAGCCCAGGGCGACCCACTTTTCTTGCGGATCGCTGAATTTCGTTTGGGGGGGGCGTGGTTTTCGCACCCAGACGGAGCTTGGATGGGGCATGAAGAGCAACCGCAGGTCCTTCGACTTGCTGCGCTCGCTCAGGATGACAACACAAGACGATTGCGCAATTACCGGGCACCTATTTTTTTTGGGAGGATGCTTTGCTAAGGGCGCTGCTGCCGGTTTTCAGGAAGGGAAGAGCAACTCAGAGGAGGTGCGCAGGCTTCCGATGCGGGGCCGGCGGCGCGGAGCTTGCGGTTCGGGTGAAGAGAGCAGGCCGGCGATTTCGCGGAGCTCAGCACGAGCGGAGCCGATGATTGCAGCGGCCTTGTCTAGGCGCTTGCCGGGTTCGCCGGGGGAAAGAGGGAGGCGTGATTGCTCGGTGCGACGGCTTTGGCCGAGGGCGTGGCGTGCACCGGAGAGTGTGTAGCCCTCACCATGGACGAGGCGCTTGATTTCGAGGGCGGTTTCGACGTCACGACGCCGGTAGAGGCGTTGTCCGGTTCCGCTTTTGCCTGGCTTAAGTTGAGGGAACTGCGACTCCCAGAAGCGAAGGACGTAGGTTTCGACGCTGCAGATGCGCGCGACGTCTCCGATCTTGAAATAGAGACGGTCTGGAATCGATGGTTGTTCGTGGACGCGCTTGGGGGACAGTTGCGTGGCCATAGGGTAAGTGACGGCCAGCGTTTCTGCGCAGGACAGCCGTCGTTCATCGCCAGTATAGGCCAAGAGAGATTGAGAGCGGCGACGAAAAATCAGGGCCAGCCTGTGCAGAACGCTGGAGAAATTGAAGGTGCAGGCAATGTTATGCCGGCGCGGTATTGTCTACTTTGGTTCCGATGCCGATTCGGGACTGGTGAGGGAAGCGCGGGCCGGCGCATGGCGCGGCGCTGCACGGAGGTACTGAGTTGGCCAGCTGACGGATTCGCCAAGGGCCTCGGCAGCGTGGAGGGGCCAGTACGGATCGCGGAGCATTGCGCGCGCCAGCAAGACGAGGTCGGCTTTTTCTTCGGCAACAATTTCGTTGGCCTGCTGCGGATCGGTGATCATGCCGACGGCGGCGGTGGGGATGGCTGCTTCAGCGCGGATGCGTGCAGCGAAGGGAACCTGATACCCCGGACCGACGGGAATGGAGGCATGGGGTACGAGTCCGCCGGAAGAGCAATCGATGAGGTCGACACCGTGGGCGCGGAGATGGCCGGCGAGAGCAACTGAGTCGCTGTCGGTCCAGCCATTTTCAGCCCAGTCGGTGGATGAGATGCGGACGAAGAGAGGTAAACGATCTGGCCAAGAGGCGCGGACGGTGTCAACAACCTGCAGGAGAAGGCGGATGCGGTTTTCGAAGCTTCCTCCGTAGAGATCGGTGCGCTGGTTGGAGAGCGGCGAAAGGAATTCGTGGAGGAGGTACCCGTGCGCGGCGTGAATTTCGACGGCGTCGAAGCCGGCGGCTACGGCGCGACATGCTGCCTGCGCGAAGGCGCGAACGAGGGCGTCGATTTCCGCGAGGGAGAGAGCGTGGGGCATTCCGTAGTGGGGCGCGAACGGGATTGCGCTGGGAGCCGCGGGCTGCCATCCACCGTGCTCTGGCAGGACGAGGTGGTCGCCGACAAAAGGCGATGCCATTGAGGCTTTGCGTCCGGCATGGGCGAGTTGGATGCCGGCGCGCGCGCCCTGCGAGTGGATGAACTCGACGATCCGGGCGAGGCCTGCGACGTGTTCGTCTTTGTAGATGCCGAGGTCGTCTGGGGTGATGCGGCCTTCGGGTACGACGGCGGAGGCCTCAAGCAGGACCAGTCCGGCACCGCCCTGGGCGCGGGCACCGAGATGGACCATGTGCCAGTCGTTGGCGAAGCCGTCGAGTGCGGAGTATTGGCACATGGGCGAGACGCCGATGCGGTTAGGGAAAGTGATTGATCGCAAAGCGAAGGGCGAAAAAAGAGGATGGCTCATGATTTGGCAGTCGGTAAGGAAAAGAGGACCTAGGGAAAGGATGATCGAGAGGCGGAAGGGATGCAAAGAGGCGCTCTTGCCTTGTGGATGGGCGGGTATGGCTTAAGTAACCGGAATTCCGTCTTATCCCAAAGATGACACAAGGCTTTTGCCCGGTGCTTGGATACAATTTGGGGCCATGGGTGGACCGATCATCTCCGATGGCTGGGTAGGGCGGATCATCGATGGTCGGTTTGCGCTGCATGCGTGGCTTGGAGGAACGGCGGGGACTGCGCTGTTCCGGACGGAGCTACAGCAGCCAATCGGCAAGAAGGCCGCAATCAAGCTAATTGTGGCGGAGGGCGCTGCGGCGGACGCGTACCTTGCGGGATGGGCGAAGATCGTGAACCTATCTCATCCGCACCTGATGCGGGTGTTTCGCTCGGGGCGTTTCCAGTTTGGTTCGATCAACATGGTCTACGTCGTGACGGAATGCGCGGACGAGGTGCTGGCGCAGATTGTTCCAGAGCGTGCGCTGACGAGCGAAGAGGCGCGGGAGATGCTGGAGCCGGTGCTGGATGCATTGGAGTATCTGCACGGGAAGGGTTTTGTGCATGGGCATCTGAAGCCGTCGAACATCTTGGTTGTGGACGAGCAGCTCAAGATCTCCGGGGACAACGTGACGCCTGCGGGCGAGGTGCGCAATCGCTTTCAATTGCCCAGTGCGTATGACGCACCGGAGACGGCAAGCGGTGCGATCTATGCCGCGGCCGATGTGTGGGCGTTGGGTATGACGCTGGTGGAGGTGCTGACGCAACGACCTCTCGCGTGGGACCGCACCTCGATGCGCGATCCGGTGGTGCCGGAGATGCCGCGCATGTTTGCGGAGATTGCGCGGGAGTGCCTTCGAATCGATCCGGAGCAGAGGTGCTCGCTAAGCGCGATCAAGACGCGCATGGCTTCGAATTTGCCGATTGCGTTTCCTGTGGTGAGCAGGGCGAGCGAGACAGCGCCGGTGCAGACGGCGCCGGTGTCGGACGCGGTTGCGGAGCGGAGCCGGGCGGGGACGCGGACGAAGCGCAGATTTGTGCTGGCGGCGTGTGCTGTGGTGTTGGTGGCGGTGTTTGCCTTGATGATGCTGCGCAGAGCTCCGAAGGAGAACGCTTCCGAATCACGTGCTGTGCCGTCGGAATCGAATGCGCCGGCGAAAGAAGGCACTGCGGCAGCGGCATCGGGATTGCCGGCGAAAAGCGCAGTGGCTGCGCGCGTGATGCCGACGGTGGCGCCTTTTGCGCGTGCGACGATTCATGGAACGGTGTCTGTGGTTGTGCGCGTCACTGTGGATGCGCATGGACAGGTTGCGGATGCGATGTTGACGTCGGCGGGACCGAGCAAGTATTTTGCGCGAGGCCACCGATGGGGCAAAGACACCGCCGGGATTGACGGCGAAGGGTGGAGTGGCTGAGCGCGCGATGCCGGTGGTAGCACCGTTTGCGCGCGCGACGATTCATGGGACGGTGTCGTCGCAGTGCAGGTGCATGTGGATGCGAGCGGGAAGGTAAGTGATGCGGAGCTGTCATCGGCCGGCCCGAGCAAGTATTTTGCGCGGGTTGCGCTGGAAGCGGCGCGCGGCTGGAAGTTCAAGCCGGCGACGGTCGCAAGCGCATGGACGCTGCATTTCAAGTTCCGGCGCGAAGGTGATGAGGCAAGCGCTGTTGAGGAGATGCGGTAGGCGGTCGTCTAAATTCTCTTTGACTGCGAAATGCGGGGATGAGAAGCAGATCCTTCTCTTCGCTTACTCCATGGACGCTGTTGCGTTCACGGGGCCCCAGACGCGCTCCGTTTCAGGATGACATTGCTTTGAGATGTTTAAGGATTTGGACGACAGGGGGATTCGCTTGCGGGTTCTTGCTTTCCCGCCCTCGATCACCCCGCGAACATAGACCCGTTCGCGGGGACCCCGGGGGGCTTGGATGGGGTGCCCATTTTTTGTTGGGATTGATGGATCACGCAATGCAGACACAGGTCCTCTTCGACCTCGCTCAGGGCAGGCTTTGGACTCGCTGCGCTCGCTCAGGATGGCGGGAGATGGTCTACGCGATGAGTGAGTGTTGGGGCGTAGACTGGTTTGTTTGCGATTCAAACGAGCAAAGGATGCGCTGCGATGAGGGCTTGGCGTGGGACCAGCATTTTTCTTCTGGCATTGGGCGGGGTGTTTGGTGGGACAGCGGGATGGGCGCAGTGGAATCCGCCGAACCCGGTGGTGGGTTTCGAGAAGAAGGGCCAGACCCTCGAAGTGCAGCAGAAGGATGGGCTGCTGCGTATCGAGGTGGACGCGCCCGATGTGTTGCATGTGACGTACACACCTCCCGGCGCGGCTGCGGTGGGCGGCCCTTCGGGTCAGCATTCCGATCATGTGGTTATCAAGAGCGATTGGCCTGCGGCGCCGTTCGATGTGAGTTCGGACGACAAGGTGGTCACGCTCACGACGTCGAAGCTGAAGGTTGCGATCGAGCGGGAGAGCGGCGCGATCCATTATGCGAGTGCGGATGGAAAGCCGCTGACGACGGATTCGTATCGTATGCTGCATCCGGCAGAGGTGAACGGGGAGAAGACATTTCATGCGGAGGCGGCGTTTGGGATTTACGGATCGCATGAAGGGTTTTATGGTTTAGGGCAGCACCAGGCGGGGGTGTGGAATTATCGCGGCGAGACGGTCGAGTTGTCGCAGGAGAACACGGAGATTGCGATTCCACTGCTGGTGTCGTCGAACGGGTACGGAATTTTCTGGAACAATCCGTCGCGGAGCAAGGTGAACAACCGGTTTGTGCACTGGCTGTATATGAGTGCGGAAGTGGCAGACGGCGTGGACTACTACTTTCTCTACGGGCCCGACGCGGACGATATTGTCGGAGAGTATCGCGCGTTGACGGGCGAGGTTCCGTTGTTTGGGCGTTGGGCGTACGGGTTCTGGCAGTGCAAAAACAAATATCAATCGCAAAGAGAAGTGGAGGGTGTGGCGGCGAAGTATCGCGCGGAACATATCCCCGTGGACAACATTGTGCAGGACTGGTTCTGGTGGGTGACGATGGGGGAGATGAAGTGGAACCAGAACTATCCGGACCCGCAGGGGATGATCGACACCTTGCACAAGGAGCATTTCCATCTGATGGTGTCGGTGTGGCCGTACTTCAGGCCGGGGTCGGCGGTGTATGACGAGTTCGATAAGGAAGGTTGGTTCGTGGCGAAGACGCAGACGGCGGGGTTCCATCCGCTGGGGCAGGCGCTGTATGACGCGACGAACGATGCTGCGCGCAAGGAGTACTGGAAGAACATCGATGCGGCGTTGTTTGAGAAGGGTGTGGACGCGTGGTGGCTGGACACGGATGAGCCGGAGACCGAGGGGCAGCAGGACAATTTGCTTGTGAATCACACGCTGGCATTGGGATCGGGTGCGCGGTATGCGAATGTGTATCCGCTATTTCATGCGGGCGGCGTGAGTGAAGGGCAACAGGCGTCATCGGACAAGAAACGCGTGTTCATTTTGTCGCGGTCGGCGTATGCGGGGATACAGCGATACGGCGTGACGGCATGGTCGGGCGATGTGTTGAGTGATTGGCGGACGTTCCAACGGCAGGTTCCGGCGGGGCTGAATTATGCGATGTCGGGGATGCCGTACTGGACGACGGATATTGGCGGTTTTATTTCGGGCGGGAATTTGAACGATCCGAAGTTTCGCGAGCTGTTTGTGCGGTGGTTTCAGTTTGGCGCTTTCTCGCCGGTGTTCCGGGTGCATGGAACGCGCAACCCCGATGAGAACGAGTTGTGGTCGTACGGGCCGGATGCTGAAAAGATCCTTGTGGACTACGACACGCTCAGATATCGATTGATGCCGTACATCTACTCGGAGGCGTGGCAGGTGACGAGTAAGCACGGGACTTTGATGCGGCCGCTGGTGATGGACTGGCGCACCGATGTGGAGGCGCAGAACACGGGCGATGAGTATTTGTTTGGTCCGGCGCTGCTGGTGAGTCCGGTGACGACGCAGGGAGCGACGAGCCGCACGGTGTATCTGCCGAAGGCGACGTGGTACGACTTCTGGACGGGAGAGAAGGTGGAGGGCGCGAGGCGGATTGAGGCCGATGCGCCGTTGAGCATGCTGCCTTTGTTTGTGCGCGCGGGATCGATTGTGCCAATGGGACCGGCGATGGAGTGGACGACGGAGAAGGCAGAGGATCCGCTGGAAGTGAGGGTGTATGCAGGAGCGGATGGGGAGTTCACGTTGTATGAAGACGAGAACGATGGATACAACTACACGAAGGGCGCGCATGCGACCATTGCGCTGCACTGGGACGATGCGGCGAAGACGCTGACGGTTGGCGCGCGCGAAGGGAGTTTCCCTGGGATGCTGGCGAAGCGAACTCTGCGGGTTGTGCTGGTGGGCAAGGGGCGCGGCGTGGGGATTGGGGAGAGCGCGGCGGCGGATAAGACGCTGACGTACAACGGAGTGAAGCTGGTGGTGCACTTCTAGCTGCCGGGCGCCGGGCGGATTCCTGCAGATTCGAGCATGGTGGTGACGAGTGCGAGGGGCAGGCCGACGACATTGAAGTAGTCACCGACGATGCGGGGGATCCAGCGGGCGGCGCGGCCCTGAATGGCGTAGGCGCCGGCTTTGTCCATGGGCTCGCCGGTGGCGATGTAGGCTGCGATTTCTTCTCCAGACAAGGTGAGAAAGCGGACGCCGGTAACCTCCGCGGCGACCTGGGTGCCCTGCGCCGAGACGAGGGCAACACCGGTGATGACGCGGTGGGTGCGGCCGGAGAGCAAGCGCAACATGCGCGCAGCGTCGGCGGCATCTTCGGGTTTGGCCAGAATTTGGTTGTCGATGGTGACGGTGGTGTCTGCCCCGAGAGCGATCAAGTTGTCGAGAGGATCGTTTGCGAGGTGAGATCCCACCCCGGTCTCAAATTCGAGACCGGGGGCACCCAGCACCTGCGGCGCGGCAGACGCTCGCTTTTCGCTCGCATTGGCTTTTGAGATTTCAGAGAAGACGGCTTCGGCTTTTTGGCGGGCCAGGCGGACTACGTAGGCGATGGGATCTTCGTTGGGGAGCGGGTCTTCAGGGATGTGGGCGGGTTGGACGGTAAACGTGAGGCCGGCCTGGGTGAGGAGTTCGCGGCGGCGCGGAGAGGCTGAGGCTAGGACGAGAGTCATGGGGCTCTCTCAGAGTAAACCTTGCGCTGAGCCGGGATTTGATTGCGTGGTTTGTTGCTTCCCCCCCCATGCGGAGCTTGGATGGGGCCCATTTCCGGATTGATTTTGAGAGTGGCTGGGATGGGTTCAGTCTTCCCCGGTCCGCAAGTGCGAGGGACCGGGCACCTATTTTTCCTGCGGATTGGGGCCTCGTGAAAGGATGCGTGTCTCCATTTGGCCGTGTAGGATTAGGCGCGATGATTTTTGCGAATCGGGAATTGGCGCAACGGCTGGAGCGTGCGGAGGGGTTGGCGTGCGTGCAGTTTGCTGCGGCGCGGAAACGGATTTTTCCAGAGTGCGGCTCGGCATGGATGCGGTGTGCCGGCGCAGATGTGGTGTTTGATGGCGTGGATGCTCCGACGACGCAGACGTTCGGGCTAGGGATGTTTGAGGAGCCGACGGCGGAGAGCCTGGAGGAGATCGAAGGATTTCTCGCGCAGCGCGGGGCGGCGACGATGCACGAGGTGAGTCCGATGGCGGGCGCAGCGACAGTGGATCTGCTTTGCGCGCGCGGGTATCGGCCCATCGAAATCAGCAGCGTGTTGTATCGGACGGTCGAGAAACCGGAGGGCGGGGAGCGCGCGGGGATTCATGTGGGGGTTGTGGGTGCGGACGAGGCTGAGCTTTGGGCCGCAGTGAGTGCGCGGGGATGGACGCATGAGCATCCCGAGCTACGGGAGTTTGTGGAGCAGATGGGTGCGCTGATGGTGGCGCGCGAGCAGAGCCCATGCTTTCTTGCAGAGCTGAATGGCGTGGCGGGTGCGGCGGGCGGGTTGAGTCTGCACGACGGCGTGGCGCTGTTTGCGGGGGCTGCGACTGCGCCAGAGATGCGGCGCAAGGGATTGCAGGGTGCGCTGCTGGAGGCGCGGATGCGGTACGCGTTTGAGCACGGGTGCGATCTGGCGATGATGGTGACAGAGGCGGGGAGTGAGTCGCAGAGGAATGCGGAACGGCAGGGGTTTCGCGTGGCTTATACGCGGATGAAGTGGAAGCGGAGTGCCACGGTAAATGCGGTGCGGATGGACGCATCGCGAGAAGCAGACCCCTCGCCGCGCTTACCCCAATGACGACTTGCGTCGTCATCGGGGCCCCAGACGCGCGGGTTCTCGGGATGACATCGCATGGGGATGTGAAGGGCTGAGGACGGGGGGGGCATTTGTAGGGGTTCGTGGATCCCCGGTCCCCGAAGGCGAGGGACCGGGGGCACCCGCAATTAGGATGCGGATTTCAGGGACAAGACGCTAGATGGAGAGGCCGGTTTGTAGGCCGCCGGGGGTGGCTACGCCCCAGGCCATGGCGGGGGTGTTGTGGGCGAGGCCGAAGCGGCCGTCGGGCCCGAGGAGAATGATGCCGCCGTGCCCGCCGAGGCGGTTGTAGAGATAGCTGATGGCTTCGCGGGCCGCGATTTCAGGGGCTGAGCCTGCGACGACGCGATCGGTGGCCCATTTGCCTAATACCAATTTCATAATGGGTTCGCCCCAGCCGGTGAGAGAGACGGCGGCGGCGAGATTGTCGGCGTAGCAGCCGCAACCGATGAGAGACGAGTCGCCGACGCGGCCGGGAGTTTTGTTGAGGGTGCCTCCGGTGGAGGTGGCGGCGGCGAGATTGCCGCGTGCATCGAGGGCGACTGCGCCTACGGTGTCGTGGCTGTCTGGGTTGGGGCGAGGCGGTTTTGTTTCAGGGGCTAAAGCCCCTTTCTCTTTTTGAGCAGATGCATCGGCACGGCTGAAGCCGTGCCCTGATACAGAGCCTGTCTGACGCGGCGCCTCAGGGTCGAAGTCGAGCCCCGACACAGAGTCTTGCGAGGACGGCGAACGGCCTTCGGCGGGTTCCGCGGAAGTTTCGGTATAAGCGGTTTCGGGGTCTTTGTCGTCGCGGTGTCCGGAGAAGGTGGCGTCGGCGAGGCCCGCGGCCTGGCGGGCTTTTGCCTGGGCGAGACGCTCGCGTTCGCGGTCAAGGACGAGCTCGGCGTTGTCGATCAGTTGCATGCCGTGTGACTGGGCGAAACGCTCTGCGCCTTCTCCCACAAAGTAGACATGCGGGCTTTGTTCGAGGACGAGGCGCGCGGCGTGGATGGGATTGCGGAGGTGTTCGACGCAGGCGACGCCGCCGGCTTTCATGCGGCCTCCGTCCATGAGGAGGGCGTCGAGTTGGACGCGGCCGTCGGCGGTGAGGAAGCTGCCGCGTCCGGCGTCGAAGGCGGGGTCGTCTTCGAGGATGGCGACGGCCGCTTCGACGGCGTCGATCGCTGCGCCACCGCGGGCGAGGATTTCGTGGCCGACTTCGAGGGCGTGGCGTACGCCGGCTTCATGCGCGGCGGCAGCGTCGGGGGGGATGGCCCATGCTCCGCCATGAACGAGAAGCGTGGGATCGTGAGTGGCGGGGAGGGTTGTCACTCAGACATGGTAGTCGATCTGTCAGGTGTCACGGTTCAGGGTAGGGCCTGGGACGCCCATTTTTCGTGCGGATTGGGGCTTCGCTCCTTGCGAAAGCAACCGCAGTCATACATGTCGCGAAGCGCCACCCAAGAGGATGAAAATAGGTGAGGCGATCTGCGTGGGTGAAGGACGAGGATCTGTGGAGCCGTTGTAGCCCGCACCGCAGTCTGTCCGGGACATCGCCGTGTAGCCAAGATTGTTGCTGAACGTAAGCACGCAGGGCAGACTGAACGGTATTGTCGATGCCCCTGCGCAGATGGCCGGAGGAGGAACCTATGGAGATCATTCTTAGGTGCTGTGCCGGTTTGGATGTGCACAAGGACAGCGTGGAAGCTTGCGTTCGCCGGCTGAGTGGAGGCGGCAAGGTGGAGCACGAGGTGCGCCATTGGGAAACAACCACCCGTGCGTTGGTGGAGATGGCCGAGTGGCTTTGCTCCAGCGGCGTCACGCATGTGGCCATGGAGTCGACCGGGGTGTACTGGAAGCCGATCTTCAACATCCTGGAAGCGCAGTTTGAGATTCTGCTGGTCAACGCTCATCACATGAAGAACGTTCCGGGGCGTAAGACCGACATCAGGGACTGCCAGTGGATTGCTCAGTTGCTGCAGCATGGGCTGCTGAAGGGCAGTTTCATTCCGCCAAGGCCACAGCGTGAGCTGCGCGATCTTACCCGGCAGCGGACGCAGATGGTTGATGAGCCGTATCTCGAACCGTATCCAGAAGGTGCTGGAGGACGCCAACATAAAGCTTGGCTCCGTGGCCAGCAACGTGGTTGGCGCATCCGGACGGTTGATGCTGGGGGCCATCATCGCAGGACAGGATGATCCTGTTCAACTGGCGGACCTGGCGCAGAGACGGATGCGGAGCAAGATTCCACAACTGGAACAAGCGCTTTACGGCAAGCTAACCGATCATCATCGCTGGATGCTGCGGCTGCTGCTGGATCAGTTGCAGGCCACCGAGCAGTTCATCGCCCGTATGGATGACAGGATCGCGGAACTGACGCGCCCTCTGGAGCCCGTTCTGGAGAAGCTGGATGCGATACCGGGAGTTGATCGGCGTGTGGCCGAGGTGTTGATGGCCGAGATCGGCCCCGATATGACACCGTTCCCGAGCGATGCGCACCTGGCCTCCTGGGCGGGCATCTCTCCGGGTAACAACGAGAGCGCGGGCAAGAAGCGCAGCGGCAAGACCACCAAGGGCAGCCGCTGGCTACGACAAGCTCTGGTACAGGCAGCCTGGGCCGCCAGCCACAAAAAAGACAGCTACTTCCAGGCGCACGCACGCAATCTCATGCACCGTCGTGGCCGCAAACGAGGACTGGTGGCTGTGGCTCACTCGCTGCTGACCGTCATCTATCACATGCTCAAGAGCGGCACAGCGTATCGCGACCTTGGTGCAAAAGCAGATCCTGCGGCCCGCTTACTCCACGTACGCTGGCGCGCCCGCGGGGCCCCAAACGCGCGGGACCTCAGGATGACAGGTCGGCAATTGGGTCAGCGCCAGAGAACATAGAGCAGATGTCCGAGATGAGTGGCGTGAGGGAGTCGAATGCATGCGAATGATGGATGAATTTGAAGCGCAGGTTTTGAGCGACCTGAGCGTGCTGAAGACGCAGATGTGCAGCCTGATGGGTGATGGAAATGGCGGGCGCATTGCAGAGTTGGAGCACCGGATGGAGCGACACGAACAGAATTGGCAGCGAGCAAAAGGTTTTCTGGCGGCGGCGAGCGTGGTGTTCGCGGTGATCGAAGTGGTGGCGGAGGCGTGGTTTCGAAAGTAGCTGCAGGCGAGCCCGCTTTCATCCGGCTCAATGACTTTGGGCACTCTCAGGACTCCGTGGTCGCCCCGTATAATCTGCGCATGAAGGAAAAGCCGCTGGTTGGCGTGGTGATGGGATCGAAGAGCGACTATGAAGTGATGGTCGCCGCTGTGGAGGTTCTGCGCGCGCTGCAGGTTTCGTATGAAGCACGGGTGGTGAGTGCGCACCGGACGCCCGATCTGCTGTTTGAGTATGCGGCGACAGCGCGTGAACGCGGGTTGCGCGCGATTATCGCGGGCGCAGGCGGCGCGGCACATTTGCCGGGGATGCTGGCGGCGAAGACCTTGGTGCCTGTGCTGGGTGTGCCAGTGGCGGCGACGCAATTGAATGGGATGGATTCGCTTCTCTCGATTGTGCAGATGCCGAAGGGTGTTCCCGTAGGAACGCTGGCGATTGGCAAGGCGGGCGCAGCGAACGCGGCGCTGCTTGCGGCGGAGATGCTGGCGACCACGGATGATGCACTCTACGAACGGTTGAGCGCATGGCGCACGGCGCGGACCGCTGAGGTGCTGGTGCAGGGCCTCGGCGATGGGGAGCCTGCTGCTTGACGGAAGAATACTCTCAAAAACTAGATCGGCTTTCTGTTGTACGGCCCGGTGGATTGCTGGCAATCCTGGGCGGCGGCCAGTTGGGCCGGATGATGGCGATGGCTGCGCGGACGATGGGCTATCGCGTGCGGGTAATGGATCCCGAAGAAAAGTGCCCGGCGAGTTATGTCGTGGACGAGACCATTGTGGGCCGCTGGGATGACGAGGACGCGGCGCGACGGCTGGCCGAAGGCGCCGACGCGGTGACGCTGGAGATTGAGCAGATCGGGCTGGACTCATTGAATGAGGTCGCAGCACTCGCGCCGTTGCGTCCGGGTGTGGAGCCGATCCGCATTATCCAGGACAAGACACTGCAGAAGGCATGGCTCGCGGAGAATGGATTTCCGGTTGGGCCGTTTCGCGTAGTGACGAGCGAAACGGAACTCGGGGACGCAGTGGCAGCGCTTGGCGGAAATGTCTTTCTAAAGATTGGGCGTGGCGGTTACGACGGACGCGGGCAGGCACGCATCCATACCGGGGTGGGCGGCAATTCTGCGGAGAGCATCCAGAACGCGTGGAGGGCTGTGGGTGAGCTGCCTTCCGTTGCTGAAAAAGCGCTGGAGCTGGAGTGCGAGATCAGCGTGATGGCAGCACGCAGCCCGCGCGGCGAAGTGACGAGCTTTCCTGCGGCGCGCAATCATCATGAGAATCAAATCCTGGCTTGGAGCGTTTTGCCGGCAGAGGTGCCGTCGCATCTGGAACTGCACGCGCAAGGGCTGGCCGAAGCGATTATTTCGAAGCTGGAGATTGAAGGACTGCTGTGCGTTGAGATGTTTGTGACCACAGATGGGCAACTGCTGGTGAATGAGCTGGCGCCGCGCCCGCACAACAGCTATCACCAAAGCGAGCGGGCATGCGTGACAAGCCAGTTTGAACAGGCGGTGCGCGCAGCGTGCAATTTGCCGCTGGGCGATACGAGCTTGATTACGCCAGCTGCGATTGTGAACCTGCTGGGTGATGTCTGGCTGGACCGCGAAGACGATCCGGATTTTGCAGCGGCACTGTCGGTGCCGGGGGTGCGGCTGCATCTCTATGAGAAGCACACGCCGCGGGCAGGACGAAAGATGGGGCATCTGTCTGCGGTGGGTTCGACAGCCGATGAAGCGCTGGAGCGGGTGCTTGAGGCGAAGAGGCGACTGGGTTGAACTGCTTACGCCCGGTATCCGTATCTCCCTTGTATGCATTCCATGCCGGGAGATGTGTTCGTGGACGACAGCCTGCACAAACCCACAGAGGAAATTACTGCGGCTTCATTGCGCAGCCAATCCGCAAAGCCTTGGCTGCTTGGTTCTGGACTTGCAGTTGCTGTGATCGCCCTGGTGAAGCTCGCAGTGCATCTCTATGCGGGCCGCGGTTACGGCTATTTCGTCGACGAGCTTTACTACCTTGATTGCGCGCGGCACCTGGATTGGGGTTATGTCGATCAGCCTCCCCTCATCGGCCTGGTGACGTGGTTGATCCGCGCGACGGTCGGCGACTCGCTTTCCGCAATTCGATTGCTGCCCGCCTTGTGCGGTGCGGCGCTGGTGCTGCTGACAGGCCTGCTGACGCGCGAAATGGGCGGCGGACGTTTTGCGCAAGGAATGGCCGCGCTGTCAGTCTTGCTGGCGCCCGGTTTGCTGGCGATGGATCACTTCCTGAGCATGAACTGCATGGAGCCGCTGTTCTGGATCGGCTGCGCATGGTTGATTGTCCGTATGATTCGCACAGACGATCAGCGGCTGTGGATCTGGTTCGGCGTGTTGGCGGGGATCGGCCTCGAGAACAAGTACTCGATGGGCATCTTCGGCTTCGGACTGATCGCAGGTCTGTTGCTGACGCGCCAAGGCCGGCTGATGGCCAGCAAATGGTTTTGGATTGGGGGCGTACTCGCGTTTCTAATCTTCCTGCCGAATCTCTTCTGGAATATTCACTACCACTTTCCGTTTCTCGAACTGCAGAAGAACATCCAGCAGAGCGGACGTAATGTTGCGATGCCTCCGCTGCTTTTCTTCTCACAAGAGATGCAGTCCATGCTCCCCTTGAGTCTTCCGATCTGGCTTGGCGGCCTGTGGTTTTTCTTCTTCCAGCGCGACGGCAAGCCGTTTCGACTTCTTGGCTGGGCGTGGATCATCACCATGCTCATTATCATCATCAAGAATCCCCGCGTGTACTATCTGTTTCCAGCGTTCCCTGTGCTCTTTGCCGGGGGCGCGGTGCTGTGGGAGCGTTGGATCGGTAGACGGAGTTTTGCGTGGCTCCGCTGGGGCTGGCTAGCGGGCATGGCCGCGATGGGCGTCCTGCTGGCGCCGTTGGCGATTCCGCTGCTTCCGCCTGAAACCTACATACGGTACGCGACCGCCCTGCATGTGCAGCAGCCTACGATTGAGAACCACAAGCTTGGTCCATTGCCGCAACTATTTGCCGACCAATTCGGATGGAAGGAAATGGCGACGGCGGTGGCCCAGATCTACAACAGCCTACCGCCTGATGTTCGAGCGCACACAGCGATCTTTGGCCAAAACTACGGACAGGCCGGGGCCGTCGATCTGTTTGGGCCTCGGCTTGGATTGCCGCCGGCACTGAGCGGACACCAGAGCTACTTTTTGTGGGGCCCGCGCGGATACACGGGCGAAAGCATGATCGTGATGGGCGACCGGCGAGAAAACTTGCAGCAGCTTTTCACATCGGTCGAGTGGAAGGCTCATGTAAGCCATCCGTACTCGATGCCGTATGAGCAGATTGATATTTTCTATTGCAGGGGACTGAAGCAGCCGCTTGCTGCGATCTGGCCGAAGGTGAAGAACTGGAACTAAATCCAGACGTCGTTGGGGGCGGTGCGGTTCGTGTCTGACGCGCCGGTGTTCTTTACGCCGCGGGGCTCAATGAGCATCAGTTTTACTTCGTGCTCCGCGAAGGGCTTGTGCTCCACGCCCCTGGGGACAACGAAGATTTCGCCGGGGCCGATGTGGACCGCGCCATCCCGAAAATCAATCCTCAGGTTGCCCTCGATCACAAGGAACGTCTCGTCGGTGTCCTGGTGGTCGTGCCAGACGAAGTCGCCCTGGAGCTTCACGATCTTGAACTGGTAGTCGTTCATCTCGGCAATGACCTTGGGCTGCCATTGCTCGGTGAAGAGGGCGAACTTCTGGGCGAGATTGATCGGTGCGTAGTTCACGAGAGACCTCCCCGGAGTCTAGGCGCCGACCTTCTCAGTGCGCTTGGGCCGGCGATTGGCCTGCAGAATCTTTTTGCGCAGACGCAGCGACTTGGGCGTGACTTCAACGAATTCGTCATCCGCGATAAATTCGATCGCCTGCTCAAGATTGAGTGCGCGATAGGGCACCAGCCGGATGGCCTCGTCGGCACTGGATGCGCGCATGTTGGTCATCTTCTTTTCGCGCACGACGTTGACGTCGAGATCGTTGTCGCGCGAGTGCTCGCCGACGACCATGCCTTCGTAAACTTCAACGCCGGCGCCGAGGAAGAGAATGCCGCGCTCCTGCAGCCCATTGAGCGAGTAGGTCGTCGTGAGGCCCTGGCGATCGGAGATGAGCGCACCGGTGGGCCGCTGCGGAATCTCGCCCTGGTAGGGAATGTAGCCGTCGAACAGGGCATTCATGACAATCGTCCCGCGCGTCTCGGTAAGCATTTCGCTGCGCAGGCCGATGATGCCGCGGCTGGGCACGCGGAACTCCATGCGCACGCGGCCGGAGCCGTGATTGTGCATCTTGGTCATCTCGCCCTTGCGGGGTCCGAGCTTCTCAATCACCACGCCGGTGTGCTCTTCGGGAACGTCGATGGTGAGGTGCTCGACGGGCTCCATGCGCACGTCGTCGACGACCTTGGTGACGATCTCGGGGCGTCCGGCCATGAGCTCGTAGCCTTCGCGGCGCATCATTTCGATGAGAATGGCAAGTTGCAATTCGCCGCGGCCGAGCACTTTGAATGTGTCGGGCGATCCGGTCTCTTCCACGCGGATTGAGACGTTGGTGAGCAGCTCTTTCTCAAGGCGCTCGCGCAGGTTGCGGCTGGTGACGTATTGGCCTTCGCGGCCTGCGAAGGGCCCGTTGTTCACGCTGAACTGGATGGCGATGGTGGGCTCGTCGATGACGATGAGCGGCAGCGGCGCGGGGTTCTCCACGCCGGTGATGGTCTCGCCGATGGTGATGCCCTCGACGCCCGCGACGGCAATAATGTCGCCCATCGTGGTTTCAGTCGTCTCAGTGCGCTTGAGCCCGCTGAAGGTGAAGAGCTTGGTGATCTTCGTTTTCAGCAGAGAGCCGTCGCGCTTGGAGATGTTGACCTCGTCGCCGGCGTGCAACGTGCCTTGAAAGACACGGCAGATGGCGATGCGGCCGAAGTAGTCAGAGTAGTCAAGATTGGTGACGAGGATCTGCAACGCACCCTCGGCGTCGCCGGTGGCCGCAGGAATGGTGTTGACGATGGACTCAAAGAGCGGCTGCAGGCTGGTGCCCGGCACGGCCATATCGGTGGTCGCTGTGCCGGCCTTGGCTACGGCATAGAGCACCGGAAAATCGAGTTGCGACTCTTCCGCGTCGAGATCGATGAAAAGATCGTAGATCTCGTTCAGCACTTCCTGTGCGCGCGCGTCGGGACGGTCAATCTTGTTGATGACGACGATGGGCTTGAGCTTGGCTTCGAGCGCCTTGGCCAGTACGTAACGGGTCTGGGGCAGCGGGCCTTCGGCCGCGTCCACCAGCAGCATGACGCCATCGACCATCTTGAGGGCGCGTTCGACTTCACCGCCGAAGTCGGCGTGGCCGGGGGTGTCGACAATGTTGATTTTGCCACCCTCGAACTGGATAGCGGTATTTTTGGCCAGAATGGTGATGCCGCGCTCGCGCTCGAGCTCGTTCGAGTCCATGACGCGTTCGGCCACCTGCTCGTTGGCGCGGAAGGTGCCGGCCTGGCGGAGCATGGCGTCAACCAGTGTGGTCTTACCGTGGTCGACGTGGGCGATGATGGCGATATTGCGTATCGTCTGGGTCACAGGCGCGAAATTCCTCTTCTTGGTGGACGCGGCGGCACGGCCGGCAGGTTGGGGGATTGATCTGAGTGGCCGCGCAACGCGGCTCCAGTCTATTTTAGCAGTTCGGGCATCGAGGGCCCGATGCGCCGGGTTTCGCACGGTGCGCGCAGCGCGTTACACTTTTGCGGATATGAAAAACCTCATGCTTCCCCCCTTATGCGCGTTGGCTCTGATCGCCGGTCTTGGTTCGCGCGTTGCGCCGGCGCAATCCCCCTCTGGACCCCTCACGATCTACAGCATCGACGTGGAAGGCGGTCAGTCCACGCTCGTGGTGTCGCCGAGCAAGGCATCCTTACTGATAGACACCGGCTGGCCGGGGAATAACGGCCGCGATGCCGAGCGGATTGAAGCGGCAATGAAGGATGCCGGCATCACCAAACTGGACCATGTGCTGATTACCCATTTCCACGTGGACCATGTGGGGGGTGTGCCGAATCTTGTCCAGCGCATCAAGGTTGGCGAGTTCCTCGATCACGGTGAGAATCGTGAGGACTCGGATATTACGCGCCATGACTATGCGGCCTATATCAAGGCTATTGGTAATACGCCGCGCCGGATCGTGCATCCGGGCGACACCATCAACATTCCCGGGCTGACGACGATCGTGCTGGCTGCGGACGGCGAACATATTGCAGCCGTTCCCGGGGTAACGCCGGAGCCGAATCCATATTGCGCCACCGAGCCGCATTGGGACCTGGATACGACGGAGAATCCGCGGTCTGCCGGGGTGTTGATCCGCTTCGGTAAATTTCGCTTTCTCGACCTCGGCGATTTGACTAAGGCGAAGGAGATTCCGCTGGTGTGCCCCAAGAATTTGATTGGCCACGTGGATCTCTACATGGTGAATCACCACGGGTTCAACCTTTCGAACTCGAAGGCGTTTGTGGATGCAATTCACCCGCGCGTGGCGATCATGGATAACGGCGCGCACAAAGCCGGCAGTCCCGAGGCGTGGCAGACGGTGCATGAGAGCCCGGGGCTTGAGGATCTGTGGATGCTGCATACGGCGGAAGATTCCGATGCGGCGCACAACAGCGCGGACTCGCTGATCGCGAATCTGAAGGGCGGCAGCGATGGAGCGTACTTCAAGGTGGTGGCAAGCGCCGATGGAAGCTTCAGCGTCATGAATTCGCGCACCGGCCAAACCAAGAAGTATCCGGCGCGGCAGTAGGCTCTCGTCGCGCCCGCAGCAAGCATCCAAAGTAAATGGGGCGGGGCATGCCCGACGACTTCGCAGAAGGGTAGAGAGCTATGGGAGTATCGCGACGGGATTTTCTCTTTGGTGCGGGTGCGGCGAGCCTGTGGGCGGCACGTGTCCGCGCCGCGCAGGCAAGCTGCCCCTTTCGCGTTGCTGTTATCAGCGACGAGATCTCGCAGGACTTCGATCATGCATGCGAGGTGGCGGCGCACGATTTTGGTCTGCAATGGATAGAACTGCGGGGTATGTGGAACAAGAATCTGACCGAGCTCGATGCCGCACAGATTACGGATGCGAAGAGGATTCTGGCGAAATATAAGCTGCGCGTGACCGATATCGCGAGCCCCCTCTACAAGGTTGATTGGCCTGGCGCGCCCCTGTCGAAGCAAAGCGAACGGCGCGATCAGTTTGGTGCGCATGACGACTTCAATAAGCAAGATGCTCTGCTGGAGCAGTGCATCGATTTGGCCAAGACGTTCGGCACCGATCGAATTCGCTGCTTCGATTTCTGGCGTCTGGACGACGTGAAACCCTATCGGGAGGCCATCAACGCAAAGCTGCGCGAAGCAGCGCGGCGCTGCGCGAAGAGCGGGACAGTTCTGCTGCTTGAGAATGAGATGTCGTGCAACACGGCCACCGGGGCAGAGGCAGCCAATACACTGAGCGCCATCCCCGAGGCGAATTTCATGCTGAACTGGGATCCGGGGAATGCGGCTACCTTCGCTGATTCGCAGCCGTTCCCAAAGGGATACAATCTGCTGCCGAAGCACCGAATCGGCCATTGTCATGCCAAGAGCGTGGTGCGCAAAGGGTATGGCAAATGGGAGTGGGCTCCTGTGGGCAAAGGAGTGGTGGACTGGACTGGACAACTGCGTGCATTAGCCCGTGACGGTTATCGATACGCCGTGAGCCTTGAGACTCACTGGCGCGGGGCGGGAACACCTGAAGCCTCAAGCCGCGTGAGCATGCAGGGATTGAAGGATGCGCTGGCCAAGTCGGGAACGGGTTGCTGAGGCGCCGCATGCAGTGCGCCTTGGGAGCAGACGGCAAATCGACTTGAGATACTGAGAGGGTCCGCGGTGACGGCTACCGCACAATCTCAGATCGAAGAAAGAAAGGGAGACATGATGAGCGCACCTGCGACAACCGTTACGGAACGGACCTTTGAACAGAATCTAGACAAGCTGGCCGAAGTGGCCGTGCAGGTGGGGCTGGGATTGAAGGCCGGCCAGGAACTGGTGATGACGGCGTCGCTCGACAGCGTGCCTCTGGCCCGGCGCATTACAGAGCACGCGTATCGCGCCGGCGCATCGCTGGTGACCACACTCTATGTGGATGACGAGGCGACTCTGGCACGCTATCGCTTCGCTCCCGATGCGAGCTTCGACAAAGCTGCGGGTTGGCTGTATGACGGCATGGGCACGGCCTTCAAGAGCGGCGCGGCGCGGCTGGCTATTGCGGGCGCGAATCCGTCGCTTCTGTCCAATGAAGATCCAGACAAGGTGGGGCGTGCGAACCGCGCGGTTTCCGCAGCCTATCGGCCGGCCCTCGAACTGATTACGCGGCACGAGATCAACTGGACGATCGTGGCCAGCGCGACGCCGGCATGGGCAGCCGCAATGTTCCCCAACGACGCGCCTGATGTGGCGCTAGCGAAGCTGTGGGAGGCGATCTTCAAGACGACGCGCATCACCCTGGACGATCCGGTGAGCGCGTGGAAGACGCACGATGCAGAACTGCACAAGCGCGCCGCGCAGTCTGAATGCGAAGCGCTATGCGGCGCTGCGCTATCGCGGGCCGGGCACGGATTTCCGGCTCGGGCTGTCGGACGGTCATCTGTGGCTGGGCGGTGGCACGACGGCGGGCAATGGGAACTACTGCATCCCCAACATGCCCACCGAAGAAGTGTTCACGACGCCGCATAAAGACCGCGCCGACGGCACCGTGACGGCGACCAAGCCGCTCTCGCACCAGGGCACGATGATCGAGGGGATTCGCGTGCGCTTTGAAGGCGGCCGCATTGTGGAGGCCCATGCCTCGCGCGGCGAAGAAGTGCTGCGCAAGCTGATTGACACAGACGATGGCGCGCGGCGGCTCGGCGAGGTAGCGCTGGTGCCGCACTCGTCGCCGATTGCCAGCAGCGGCATGTTGTTCTTCAATACGCTCTTTGATGAGAATGCGGCCTCGCACATCGCGCTAGGGCAGGCGTATTCATCTTGTCTTGCCGGCGGCGACAAGATGACGCCCGAGGAGCTTGCGGCGCACGGCGCGAACGACAGCCTGATTCACGTGGACTGGATGATCGGGTCGGGTCAGTTAGATATTGACGGCGAAACGGCCACAGGCACGATCGAGCCCCTGATGCGGCAGGGCGAGTGGGTCTAGGGCTGATTTCCGGCGGTGCGTGATTCAAACCGATACACGCACCAGCCTTCGCGCTCCTCATCCAGGGAAATCGGTTCGACTGGCTGCCCTGCAAAATTTCGCACGGCTGCGCTCCAAAACAACAGCGCGTCTGGATTCGATTGCATCACGCGAACTTCCCATGGGCCGGGAAAGCGTGTCCACACCGCGTGCGCGACATTGGTCCCGATACCGTTCCGCCGACGATCTCGCACAACGAAGAATTCCGCCATGTCCCAGACAGCCGGGTTTTCGGAAATCTGCGATCCACGCTGGACGAGAACGAATCCCGCGGGCTGCTGGTCGAGCATCACCAGGAATGGAAAGCGCGTTTCGTCCTGCCAATACGAGTCCAAATGGGAATAGTGAAATCTGCCGTCGGCGCCAAACCCAACGGGATGGAAGGCGCTGAAGTCGCGGGCATATTGTTGAAAGAGGTCGTCAAGGATCGGCTTCTGCTCTAGCGCCGCCGGCAACAGCGTTACCCGGTGTGCACTCTGTTCGCTGTTCATTGCGCAGGATTGTCGGCGGCACGATGGGGATCCCGCGTCCGGACATGAAGTGCTTCGAGGGCATCGCACGCCATCTTCGTTCCGTCTTCGCCGGCGATCTGCTGTGCTACCTGTGCGGCTCGTGCTCCAAACTCCGGCTCATCGAGCATTGCGCGAACCCTTCTGGCCACTCGGGCCGGCTTGTAGCTGGTGCGCTGAATGGTGCGCGAGACACCAAGCCTGCGCATGCGGCGCGCGTTGTCGGGCTGGTCGTGGGAGTAAGGCATGATGAGCATCGGCTTGCCGGCGCGCAGGCACTGTCCGGTTGTTCCCACACCGCCCTGGTGCACGACGAGTGCCGAACGCGAAAAGAGAGCGGAATAGGGCGCGTACTCCGCCACGCAAATGGAGCCGGGCAACTCGAGGTGGGGACGGTTGCGCGGATCGGAGCCGACGAGCAGTACGGCGCGAATCCCTAGTTTGATTGCGGCGCGCGCCGAAACATCGTAGAAGTCCCCGGCAGCAAGCACCGCAGCCGATCCCAGGGTGAAGACCACGGGCGGCGGTCCGGCGGCGAGGAACTCTTCAAGATCGGGCGGCAGCGCTGCATTGCCCGCGTCGGAATCGTAGAAGCAGAAGCCAGTAATGAGCGCGTTGGGCGGCCAGTCCTTTTGCTCCACTCCGAGCACGCGTGAGAAGAGGGCAAGCACCAGGTTAGGCGAGTGCTTCGCATCGAAAAGGGGATTGGCTCCGCGCGGGAGGCCGAGCTCGCGGCGCAGATCGTAGATGGGCTCAGGCCACTTGCGGGTGGTGAAGCGGGCTACGCGTTTGATGACGCGACCGAAGCCAGTGACGCGATCGGCCCGCGCAAGCTTGGGATATGGAGGCAGCACGGGCGGATCGAATGCGGAAAAAAACGAGAGTGGTGCGAGCACGTAACTGGCCCAGGGGATACCAGTGGTCTCCGCGACCAAGGGGCCGGCATAATTGAGCTCGCCCAGCAGGAGGAGATCGGCGCGTGCAGGTTGCGTGGCGGCGGCGAGGAGATCGTCGTAGGTTTGACGCAAGACGGGAAAGAGGAACTCGCGCAGGCCGGTCTCGGTTCCCTTTTTGACGTCATAAACCATCTCGACGAGCTTGCTGTTGCTGGGGTCGATGTCAGGCCGGACTGCGTGAAAGGCGAGGCCGAGCGGCTTGATTTTGGGCAGGTACACTTCGGGCAGCGCAAGTACCGGGATATGACCGCGGCGGCGCAATTCAAGGGCGAGCGCGATCAACGGATTGATGTCGCCGAAGGTGCCAATATTCGAGAGGACGATGCGCACTCGGGAAGTCCGGAAATCGGGATGGGCTGCAGCGATAAGAGTAATGCATCGGGCCATCCCGCACCCTCGCCGGAACATTCAAATGACAACGCAGCGGTGCGGCTATTCGCGACCGGGCGTCGTCCATGAAATGTCACTGGCCGTTTTCAGCCGATCTTCATGTTGGTGCGTGACAATACGTGCGAGGCCAAAACAGCCGTGAACCAGTTCTGAAGGGAAGCAACCAATGAAGATGAATCGAAGCCCGCGTTTTTGCCGGATCGCGGTCGTCGTCTGCAGTTTTGTTGCGGCGATGCAAGCAGTACAAGCCCAGCAGCCGTATCACATCGTCGACCGGTGGAAGCTGACAGACGCGGGTTGGTGGGATTACCTGACGGTGGATTCGCCGGCGCACCGGTTGTACATCACGCGCGGCGATCACGTGGACGTGCTCGATACCCAGACCGGCAAGCAGGTGGGATCGATTAGTGGATTGCACGGCACGCATGGTGTGGCATTCAGCTCCGACGGCAAACTCGGGTGGGTCTCGGATGGTGGAGGCAATGCGGTTGTGGCCTTCGACCGCGCCACTCTGGCCACTGTGGCCACTATCCCGGTAGGCACGAACCCGGACGGAATTATCTATGAGCCTGCGACGCAAACCGTGTGGGCCTTTAATGGACGCAGCAAAGACGTGTCGGTGATTGACGCCGCTACGGAGAAGGTAGTGGCAACGATTGCGTTGCCGGGCAAGCCGGAGTTTCCGCAAGTGGACGGGTCGGGCACGGTATTCGACAACATCGAAGACAAGAATGAGATTGTGCGCCTCGATGCGCGCACAAAGAAGCTGACGGCCGAGTGGCCGATCGGGTGCGACTCGCCCAGCGGGCTAGCCCTCGATGTGCCTGGGCACAGGCTTTTCTCAGTGTGCGACGGCAAAAAGATGGCGGTGGTCGATTCGCATTCGGGGAAGGTGCTGGCGTCTCCTGCGATCGGCGACGGGCCGGATGCCGCGGGTTGGAGCCCTAAGCATAAGCTGGCATTTGCATCCTGCGGAGAGGGCGTGCTCGCTGTAGTGGATGCAGCCTCGCCTGCGTACAAAACGATCGAGATGCTGCCCACGCAGGCAGGCGCTCGAACCATGTTTTACGAAGAGACGACAGACCGCGTCTACCTGGTAACGGCGCAGTTTGGCCCGCGTCCGGCTGCAACGGCGGAGAATCCGCGGCCGCGTCCTGCCATGATTCCGGGGTCCTTTACCGTCCTAGTCGTGGGGCGCTAAAACGGGCGCCCTCGGGGCACTCGTATGCTGAAGGGGGCAAAGCGGCCGTCGCATGAAAGTGATTTTCATTTGCGTAGTGATCGCCCTTGTGGTCGTCTCATTTGTAGTCGACTACAAGTGGCGCAAGTGGATGGCGGACCGCAAGCGCGAGCGGGAGTAACCCCGCGCCGCTGCGCAGGCTGCGACTTTCTCTGCGTCCTCCCGTTACAATGGGAGACAGGGAGCCGTCTAACTAGCGATGCATCCTTCTTCCATTGTTTTCTTCCCCGTCCGATTCCGTCGATCCGGTCTGATGGCCGGTGTTGCCTTTGCAGCCTTGATGGTGGCTGCTACAAGCAGCGCGCATGCGCAGTTTGCCCCGCCACCCCCCGGCACGCAGGTACACGATCCTGCCGCGCTCAAGCCGCCTGCCGGCGCGCGCGTTGCCATCGTCGAGTTCGAAGATATGGAGTGCCCGGACTGCGCGCACGCGAATCCTTTGCTGCGCGAGGCTGCGGAGAAATACAACATCCCGTGGGTCCGCCACGACTTCCCCCTGCCGTTTCACAACTGGAGCACGCAGGCAGCGATCAATGCGCGCTGGTTCGACACCAAAAGCAAGAAGCTAGGCGACGAGTATCGAGACGCCGTGTTTGCCAGCCAGCCGTCGATTATCGACTTGAACGGGCTGCGCAGCTTCACTGAGAAGTTTGCAGCCGAGCACAAACTAGCCCTGCCTTTCGCCATCGACCCGATGGGCAAACTGCAAGCCGAGGTCAAGGCGGACTACGCCCTCGGCCAGCGTATCGGCATTGAGCACACGCCCACCATCTGGGTCACGACCTCGAACAGCAAGGGCGCGCCCTTTGTTGAGGTGGTCGATCGCAGCAAGCTGTTTCAACTGATCGACCAGGCTCTGGAAGATACCAGGGGAGCAGCCGTGCGCACCGCGCACAAGTAGACCTCCATGAAAAAACTGTGTGCTCGGATGACCATCGGTTCCGCGAGCCGTAACCTCGCAATTCTCGCCGTTCTTCTCGTCGCTACGCAGGCGCTATACTCTGCAGTCACCGTGCAAGATGCCTCTGCCCTGAAGCCTCCGGCGGGTGCGCGCGTGGCGCTCGTCGAGTTTGCCGATCTCGAGTGCCCCGCCTGTGCACAGGTCAACCCGATGCTGGTGGCCGCGGTGGACAAGTACAAAATCCCGCTCGTACGCCATGACCTGCTCATTCCCTCGCACAACTGGAGCCGGACCGCGGCGATCAATGCCCACTGGTTTGACCTCCAAAAGAAGGGCCTGGGAGACGAATATCGCAACCAGGTATTTGCCAACCAATCGTCCATCTTCAATCCAATGATGCTGCGTCAGTTCACCCAAAGTTTTGCGCAGAGTCACGGCATTACTCTTCCTTTTGACATGGACCCCGGCAGCAAGCTTGCCAACGAAGTTGAAGCGGATAACCAGCTCAGCAGGCGGACCGGTGTAACCATGACGCCAACTATCTTTATTGTGACTGCGGAAGCGAGCGGGCCTCACTACGTCGAAGTCGTCGACCATAGCAAGCTGTTTCAGATGATCGACGAAGCCCTTGAAAAGACCAAGGGAGCCGCAACGCACACCTCCCGTAAGTGAATCACCACCTGGGTCCCTGATGAGCAGTTTTCAATACGCGGTTGAAGTGTTTGCGCCATTCGAGCGTGTGTGGGCCGTGCTTGTGGATGTGGAGCACTGGCCTGAGTGGACGCCAACCGTTGCGCGCGTCGAGCGGCTTGAGAGCGGCCCTCTGGCGATCGGAAGCCGAACCAAAATCTGGCAGCCCCGATTAATGGCCAATACATGGCGTGTGATCGCGCTCGATGAGCGCATCGGCGTCTTTACCTGGGAGACCAGCCGGCCCGGCATCAAAATCATCGCTACGCATCGCGTGTCGGCCATCCCTGAAGGAGTCCGCATCACGCTTGCTCTCGATTACAAGGGCCTGCTCGGCGCGCTGATAGCGTGGCAGCTCAAAGACCTCAACTGGGAATATCTCACCAGAGAGGGCCAGGGGTTGAAGGGGCGGTGCGAAGCCGAAGGCGCCTGATTTCTCAACACTCCGCTTCTCGATACTCCACGTAGGCATGGAGAAACGGCGGCTAGTCGCCCATGCCGTTGATCTGAACCAGGCCTTCGCCGCCGGGCGAGATGGTGCTGGTCTGCGGAGCGCGCCAGTGGTCGATGTGGCTGATGCGGTGGACGCAGCCAATGGTGCAGTTAGGACTGCAGCTTTTGGCAGTGAGGAACTCGCGCTTCACGTCGGCTGTGGTGTATTGGGCCAGGGGAACGCCGGGGTAGCCGCGCTGCTGCGAGCAGTAGTGCACCAGGCCGTCTTCGCAGATGTACAGATAGCGCGAACCGGCGCGGCAGCGCCAGTCGTTGGGCCGGCCCTGGACGATCGCTTCTTGGAATTTATCGAACTGGGCGTAGTTGGTCTTTTTGCGGTTGGTCATCGCAAAGTAGACCTTGGCCTCGTCGTCCTTCAGCGGTTTGAGCTGGCCGTCGCCGTCGTGAATAATGCCGATGGTCGACTCGAAGCCCAATTCCAGCGCGCGATTACCGATGACGAGGGCGTCGTTGGGGTCTTTGAAGCCGCCGCCGACGACGGAGTTGATGTTGACGTGGAACTCGGCGTGGTCGGCCAGCATCTGGAGCTTTTTGTCGAGGACCTTGAGGCTCTTTTTGGAGACTTCGTCGGGCTCGAGGTTGTCGATGCTGATCTGCATGTGGTCTAAACCGGCTTGATTCAGGCGCTCAATGCGCTCCACATTCAGCAGATAGCCGTTGGTGATCATGCCGGCGATGGCGCCGGTGCCGCGCATTCTCTTAATAATTTGGTCGAGGTCGGGATGTGTCAGAGGCTCGCCGCCCGAGATGCCGATCATGGCCGTGCCGAGGCGGCCCAGGTGGTCGATGCGGCGCAGCATCTCGGCTAAAGGCACGGGATCAGAGACTTTATCGTACTCATTGCAGTAGGTGCAGGAGAGGTTGCAGAAGCGCGCCGGGACGATCTGGGCGAGGACGGGATGGCCGGTATTGGCCAGGGCGCGCGCCACCATGGCGTACTCGCGTACCTTGCGCTGGGCCGCAATGCGGCGTCCGCGCAGCGTCGACCTCCGTTGCGTAGCCATCCTTTCTATTGAATCACAAGACGGCCTGACGACGGCATCGGGCGCTCGTTGTTGCGATGCCCAAAAGACAAAAGGGAATGAAAACAAAGTCGCTCTGCGTTATGGGTTTACAAATACAAAGAAAGCCTATAATCACGGGTTCGAATCTAAGACTTCTCTCCAGGACGGGGGTCAAGAACTGTGAAAATCACGTGTCTCGACAAGAATGTTGGCAAACTTCTGACCGAGTCCTTCTATCGGATTCCGAGATTCCAACGGCCCTACTCTTGGGATCGAAGCAATATTGAGGATTTTTGGAAAGACGCCGTCGTGGAGAACGAGGGGCAGTATTTCATTGGCAACTTTGTTGTTTACGATGACAAAACTGCGATGGGCATTGTGGATGGTCAGCAGAGGGTCACAACAATAACGCTACTTCTTTGCGCGCTCCGAAATGCATTCGCTGGCGAAGGTTCCACAAATCTAGCTCAGGGGATACACGGTTTGATTGAACGCGCCGATATCTCCGACCAACTGTTGTATGTCCTTCAAACCCAGACAGCCTACCCATATTTCCAAGAGCATGTTCAGAAATTTGGCGATCCCCCGGAAGATGAGGAAGATGAGATTGACGCGGGGCCAGAAGAAGAGCTACTGAAGCAGGCGTTTCAGTTCTTTACCGATAGCCTTACGGATGTCGTCCAGGGTATCAAGGTCCTTCCCAATCTATCGGTTGAAAAGAAGCGAACTCGAGTCCAAGAGGACCTATCCAGGATACGCGACGAAGTTCTAGGCTTGAAGCTAATCTAAACGGCACTTGAGAATGACGACGACGCATACGTAATCTTCGAAACGCTGAACACGCGCGGAAAAGACCTGACACTTTCCGACTTAGTTAAGAGCCACGTCGTAAGACTCCTAAAGCCAACGAATAGAGGAGTGGATATCGCGAAGGATAAGTGGGACAGAATGAGCCAGATATTCGAGGCATCTCAGGCGGATCTCAATATCTCAACGTTCCTTCTGCATTTCTGGCTATCCCGATATGAATATACAACTGAGAAGAAACTGTACAAATCTCTCAAGAGCCGCATCAAGAAGGATTTGGCAAGGGCGTTCTTGAACGACCTGCTGAAAGAATGCGAAATCTATCGGTACATCCACGAACCGTCATACCGAAAATGGAAGAAGGAAGAGATTGACATTCGCAATTCACTCCAGGCGATGAATCTTTTCAGGATTAAGCAGCAATTGCCGCTGGTATTGAGCGTGATGCAGCAGTACGAAGATGGTCTTCTTAAGACCAAGCACGTCAAGTCAATTTTATCGGCAATCGAAAACTTTCATTTCTCCTTTACTGCGATTGCGTCCCAACGTTCTTCTGGGGGCATTTCCTTTATGTACGCACTCGCTGGTCGCGACCTCTATAACGCGAAAGGCTCCGACAACAAGGCAAAATGTTTTCTGGACTTCCAAAAGGACAAACTAGCTCCAAAGCGACCAGTCTACGCCGAGTTTGAGCCGGCATTCCTGGAACTCGGCTATTCCTCCCAATTAACAAAACAAAAAAGTCTCGTTAGGTACATTCTGCTTAGGATTTACCAAGCGAAATCTACGGGCCTCCCTATCGATCCCGAGCAAGTTACAATCGAGCACCTAGCGCCGGAAAAACCTGCGCGCGGTTCCGGTCTTCCGGAAGAGACGGTCGCTTCAATTGGGAACCTCATACTGGTTAACCAATCGCTGAACAACAAACTGGCGAACAAGGACCTCGGCGAGAAGGTGAAGATCCTCAAGGACGCCAAGGTGTGGGTGGACCCCGTCATACTAAAAGCAAAGACGTGGGGATCGGCCGAGATTGAACAGCGCGCGAAGCTCCTAGCGAAGGAATCCTATGAGCGCGTGTGGGGGATTTGACAGCTAGGCAGCCGGTCAAGTCGGCGAGAACGATTCAGAGGCTCCCAGACATGAACGCCTATGCCATTTTCAATGATTCCTACACCCAGCATCCGTGGGCCGGCGGTCTTGGCTTGAGCCCGCGGACGCCAGTTCGCCACGGTCGCTGACTCTTTGCAGTATGTTTCTACTGCAAATGCAGTATAATTTTACTGCAATGCTTTCGCTTCGATCTGAGTTACGCCGCAGGCTGCTCACGTTCTTTTACGTGAATCGCAAGGCGCGCGTGTATGTGCGCCAGTTGGCGCAGGCACTGGAGGCCGACTCCACCAATCTGTCGCGAGAGCTGGCGCGGCTGGAGCAGGAAGGCCTGTTGCGGTCGGAACCGGAAGGCCGCCAGCTTTACTACAGCGTCAATCCCAGTTCGCCCGTGCTGAAGCCGCTCTTCGCGTTGCTGCAGGGCTCCATCGGCGTCGTGCCCGCACTGAAGCGCGCCCTGCGCACCGTCCATGGAATCCGGGACGCATGGCTCTATGGGTCGTTCGCTAAGAATGAAGCCGATGCCGCCAGCGATATCGATCTGCTGCTCGTGGGCCAACCGGACCAGGCTCAGCTCGCAGTTGAGGTGCGTAAGGCCGAGCGCGCACTGCGGCGCGAGATCAACTACACTGTCTTGTCTGCCAAAGAGCTGGAAAAGCGGCTTAAAAAGGGCGATCCTTTTATCGCCGATATCTGGAAGGGCAAGCGGGTCGAGCTGATTGGCGATCGTCAAGACAAAACCGCAAAAGGTCGATCCCAGGCAGGTCAAACTGTTTCTCGCTGATGCGCATAAAAAGGCGGCGGCGGCCCGCAAAAACCTGGCGATCGACGAAGAGACCGCATACCAGGCGGCTTACCAGGCGATGTTGAAGGGCTCCCTCGCGTTGATGTTAAGCCACGGCCAGCGTCCGCGGGTGCAGCTCGGGCATCACGTCGCAATTATCGAGTTCGCACAGAAGCATCTGCACTCGAGCCTCGCCGCAACCTTTGCTTTGTTTGACCGCATGCGCCGCAAGCGCAATGAGGCCTTCTACGATGTGGCCATCATCGGCAAGGACGAGGCGATTGACGCGGTGGAGGCAGCCGACAAGTATCTGGAAGCAGTAAGCGCTGCCATTCACGCCAGAATTCACTAGGCCCAGAATTCGCTAGGATGAAGCAACTCCAGCCGGTGCAGGCAGCGCCTGCAGAATATATCCCGCTGCGGATGCAGACTCAGGAGTGCAGCATTGGGTAGCGCGGCTGATCCCGGGCACCCTGCATGCCTAAGCCCGAGGCGGGTACCCCCCTCCCCCTCCGCGCTCCGGAAATTGTGCAGTTGCTCTCTGTTCTCTTGACACGGAGAAACTGCTTCGGGCGCAGCTGGCTTTTATCGCCAATCCTCTCTTGCGACAATGAGCGCCGAGCATCGCGCGAGCACAAAGCTGCGCTATTTTGTGCGAGCTCCGCAACGGGTGTGACTGCCGGCACAATTGTTCCACGTGGAACAATTTGGAGGCGTGTCTTCTGCTCCGATGGGAAAAGGGCGAAACGAAAAGGCTCTGAAACTCACTATTGAGTGTGACTCTTCCCCCCGCCCAAACAAGTTTGGGCACCTCGCTTTCCTGGCCGTCCCACTGGCCTGGAGAGGCGAGGCAGTGCACGACAGCAGAGGTCACAGAAAGGATGGGACAGATGAGCTTCAATAACTTCCTCACTCCGGTATGGCTCGGCCCCGGCGGCACGCACTACTGGTGGTACACGTTCTACGACAATCGCGGAGCACAATACGCGACTGCCGATGTGAAGACGCCGGGTGCGCAGATGATGGCGATCGAAGAAGGTGAGCAGATGGAGACCGACGGCCATATCACTTACTTCGTGACCATCAAAAACAACGGTCCACAATGGTGCTGGTACAACCTGCACGGCGGAGGTCTGTCATGAAGATCAACGTGATCGTGGAAGGTGGCAAGGTAGTTGGCGTGGGTCCGGCGGCACATCCTTCTGCGCCGGGAACTCCGGGACAGTTTCGCGGCGGCTTGCGTGCCGGCCCGAATCAGAAGCTCCACGAGGTTGAGGTGGGAGAAGACTTTCTTCTGACTTCGAACCCGGAGGAGCTGCATCAACGGGCTTCGGCTCACCTTAAAAAATAGAGATAGAACGAGACGGGCAAGCGGCTTCCCCCAACGTCTGCCCACGCTGCGGAGTTCTCGTCATGAGATCTCCGCAGCCACTTATAGGCCCTATTGCTTAGCGAAAACCTTCTTGAGCAGATCGGTTGTTCTGGCTGCGGGATTGGTGCGGATCTGCGCTTCCTGCTGGCCGAGCATGTAGAAGAGGCCGTCGAGCGCCTTGTTAACGACGTAGGCGTTGATGTCCAATTTGGAGCTGTTCATGAAGGGCAGTTTGGGCGCCTGGCCGAGCAGTGCTTCGTATTTCTGCGTGACGCCGTTGGCGGCCATTGCTTTTTCAACATGCGGACGGAAAGCGACAGCCAGTTGCGCCGATGTTTTTGACTTGAAGTAGTCGGTGATGGATGTGTTGCCGCCGCCGAGGAGTTTGCGCGCGTCGTCAAAGGTCATTTGGCGGACGGCGTCGCCGAAGATTTTGGAAGCTTCAGGCGCGGCTGTTTCCGCAGCGTGGTTCATGCTGGCGATAAACTCATCGACTTTGGGGCCTTGGCCGATGGCGCGCAATCCGGTTTCAACGGGACGAAGGCTGGATGGAAGCAGGATCTTGATGGCTTGATTTTGAAGATAGCCGCCTGGCTTGGCGACCGCCTTGACGGCCTTCTGCGTGCCGACTGCGAGAGCTTCTTTTAAACCTGATCCAATTTGCGTGTCGCTGAGGCCGGCGCCTGCGTTGGATGTTTTGCCGAGACCTGGAATCTGCGGCAGCTGGGGAAATTGTGCGAGCAAGGTGACGCTGCCGGTGAAGAGAAAAACGGGAAAGATCAAACGTGATAGATGCTTTGCCATGGTCTTCCTTCTTTCACACGTACGCTAGCACATCAATGGAGGCTGTGACTTATGCGAGTTCGAGGGCGGAGCGGTCCCAATGGGCGGAGTTGGCGGCGGCCTCGTAGGTGGTCTGCAGAAATTCGAGCAGGGCGGCGTCGGGGTCGGCGGAGAGCCGCATGGCTTCGTAGGGCAGGATGAATTCGCCGAAGGGCTTGTTGTAGCTTGCGATGCCGGGTGCGATGGAGTAATCGGCGTAGCCGGGTGGCTCAGGATAGGCGTAGCTGTAGAAGAAGGGCTCGATACCGGGAGCTCCGGGCCAGAAGCCGGCGCTGGAGACCTCGTGGGAGTAGGCGTCGCGGGTGACGCGATCGGGCAGGTTGGGCATGCTGGGGTGTTCGGGCGCGGTGCGGCCGGAGAAGCGCGTGCAGGCGAGGTCCATCGCTCCCCAAAAGAGATGGATGGGGCTGACCTTGCCCAGGAAGCGGGCGCGGAACTCGGTGAAGACGCGCGTGGTTTGGAGAAGGACCTGCGAAAAGCGATGGGCGTAGGCGGGATCGTAGGAGTGATGGGTCAGGTCCCGATCGAAGGGAATGGGGTTTTCAATCTCGGAGGGGACGGGCCGGATACGGACGGGCGTGCCAAGGCTGTTGAGGGCGGCGAAGGTTTCTCGATAGAAGGCCGCGACGGGCATGGGCTGGAGTTGGAGGGTGCGCCGGCTGCCATCGCTCACGTCGATGCGAAGCTCATGGCTGATGAAGTCAAAGTCGATCTGGACCATGCGAGCGCCGTGGGGCATGGGCGCAGTGGTGAGGCCGCGAACCGTGGGGTAGAGGGTGACGTTCCAGGTGTGATTGAGGTGCGGCACAAGAGCGAGGCGAATTTTGCCGACGATCTGAAGCCAGAGCTGCAGAGTGGCGCAGGTGTCGGACCACTCGGATTGCGGAAGTGCGGGCCAGGTTGCGGCGGGGGAAGACAGCATGAGGCGCCTCGTGGGGAATCAGTTGTGGGGAGATGACGATGCGGCGACAGGTGGGATGCGAGGGGATCGGCCTGAATGGCGGATCCCCTCTGGATGGTTGATGTGATTCGAAGAGATGAGCCGTGGCTCCGGTTTATGGGTGCTGGCGGTCCCAGTCGTCGCGAGGATTGAAGACGGCGAGGGCGGAGATGCGGTCGTTCCAGCTTTTGGCCGGATCGCCGGGGAGGCGGAAGCGCATCAGGTTGTCGACATCATGGTCCACGCGCATGCGGCGGCCACCGTAGTCGCCATTTTCAAAGCCCTGCACGAGGGCTCCGCCGAAGACGCGGATGGAGGAGATCTGGTCGTTGAAGCCGCGAGGCATTCTAGGCCAGCGATCGCCGGCGCGCATGCAGAAGTAGTCGCCGGAGAAGCCGGCGTCGCGGTAGAAGCAGGCACCGGCGCGGGGTGGATGGGGACGTCCCCACTGGCGAGGCTGATCGCGGTCTTGACCGCGGTCCCGGTCGCGATCCTGGCCGTAGTCCTGAGCCAGGGCGGCGAGAGAAGCGAGTGCGAGAAAAAGGGATGCTACGAGGGAAAGGCGCATGCGCATTGTGGGGATCCTTTCGAGTTGCAGAAGTGAACTCGCGGGAATTTTACACTGCGCCCGTCAAGACGGCGTCATTGCGGAGGTCCTTGCGTAGGGGTGTGAAGGGCCTCCGGAAGACTCCGAGGGGATTCGCTTGCAGGTTCGTTGGTTTCGAACCCAAGCGAACGCTTGGATCAGACACCCACCTGCGGTGGGATCAACCTTTCCCTGGTCCTAGTGCGAAGGATCACCACCCCGCGAACGAAGACCCGTTCGCCAGGACCCCGGGCCATCGGCGCCCTCTATTCGTGCAGGTTGGGGATTCCCATTTCCGAAAAGCAGAAGCAGATCCTTCGCTCCGCTTACCCCATGGACGCTGACGCGTTCACGGGGCCCCAGGCGCGCTCCACTCAGGATGACATTGCTTGGGGATGTGGAGTGCTTAAGACGACAGGGGGAGTTTGCCTGTGGGGTCTGTTGCTTTCCCATCCAAGCGGGGCTTGGATGGGGCACCGGCAAATAACGGAGGGGATTTCTTCGATTTCAGTTGGGATTTTTCTTGCCATCGATGGACTGCGCGATGACGAGGGCGCAGGCGGCGGGGAACCATGTGACGAGGAGCCCTGTGAGGGGCAGTCGGAGGCCCGCGGCACCACCGAAGATGGCTTGTACATCGGTGTTGGGACCGAAGAGAACAGTGGGAACCCAGATGAGCAGGGCGTAGAGCCAGAGCTGCGCGGCTTCAGCATAAGCGGCGACACGTGGCAGCACGTTGAAGATGAGTGCGAGGCCGCTGGCGATTTGCCCTAAGCCGGTGAGCCACGCGAAGAAGGGGCGGTTCGGAAGCCACATCGGGATGAGGTGGACCGTAGGTTGGATGTAGACGATGTGGGAGAGTCCGATGGGGATGATCCAGAGGCCGAAGTAGATGCGCGCGAGGCGCAGCGATTTTTCAGTGGTGAGGAAGCGGAGCGGGGATGTGGGGGCGATGTCGGCGAGGCGGGCGAAGAGCGTCCATCCGCCGGCGAGAAGGATGGCGGTTTCGCCAAAGCTGAGATAGACGGCTTCATGCGACGGCCCGATGAGGAGCTGAGGCACCTTGAGCAATTGCCAAAGGACAACGCCCGGAAGCAGGATGCGGACGGCATGTTTGCTGGTGGATCGAAAACAAAAGCCGAGAGCGGTGAGGCATTCGAGTGCGCCGGTGAGATAGGCGAGCGCGGCCCGGCCGGGAATCCAAGAGGCGACGGGCTGCCAGACGAGAGCGAAGTCGCCGTAGGCCAGCGTGAGGATGCCGAGGCCGAGGAGTCCGAGGGCCGCGAGGGCGAGAGCGGGCTGGATTCTGGTCTCGAAGAGGCCGGCGGTTGTGACGGACTCTGTTTGAGGGCGCGACATAGTGCGAACCGTATGCATGAGAACTGAACGGTAGCTTGGAAGGGGCGCGGGACCAATGAATTTGGTGCCCGACGGCGCGACGGATTTGCGAACTGGATCATGGCAGGCAACTGGCGGTCCGGGAACTCGTCACAGTTTGGCGGAGGCGCGCAGGGCGGAAGGTATACTTCCGGCATCTTAGAGGTGAGTGAGACGCTCAAGGGGGTTTGGGAATGCGGAAGGCTTTTTTGGTGTTGATGCTGGCGATAGCGGTGGGTGTGCGTGCGGAAGACAAGAAGCCGCCTACGACATTGCGCGGCGTGCTGCTGGAGCAGTTACAGACGACCCACAATAACGAAGACTGGTTTGTGCCGGCAAGCACGGCGGTGGCGGGGTTAACGGCAGATCAGGCGAAGTGGACGCCGGGGAAGGGCGCGCACTCTGTGGGCCAGTTGGCGTATCACCTGTGGTTCTGGGACACGCAGAGCCTGGCGCGGTTCAAGGGACAGAAGCCGCCGGCGTTCAATGGGAACAATGACGAGACGTTTAACGATTTCACTCCCGCGCAATGGGATGACCTGGTGCAGAAGCTGAACAAAGTGATGGAGGACTGGGAGGCGGCGGTGCAGGAGGCCGACGATCAGACGCTGGCCAATAATGCGTCGCTGGTTGCGCATGTGGGCGCGCACAACGCGTATCACATCGGACAGATTCTCTATGTACGGAAGCTCGAGGGCGTTTGGGATCCCAGTAAGGGAGTGAAGTGATTAGAGGCAGGGACCAGGGGACTAGGGAATAGGGAATAGCCACCCCGTCGACTCGTCCTATACTGGCGGGATGAAGCTGCCGGGGAGCGAATGGGTGGCGTTGCTGATTGCGGTAAGTTTTGCCGCAGGTCTCAACGTGTATGCAACGGTGGCCACGCTGGGTCTGCTGGGGCATGCGGGCGTGGTGGAGCTGCCCACGGGTCTGCACCTGCTGGAGAGCTGGTATGTGATTGGAGCGAGTGCGGCCCTGTTTGCCGTTGAATTTTTCGCCGATAAAGTTCCCGCGTTCGATCTGATCTGGAATGCGCTGCACACGTTTATTCGCGTCCCCGTGGCGGCACTGCTGGCGTATCAGGCTACGGCGGCGTTGTCGCCTGGCGAGCAGGCTGCGGCAACGATTGCCGGTGGCTTGATTGCCTTGGCTGCGCACGGCGGCAAGACGGCGGCGCGTGCCGCGGTCACTCCGTCGCCGGAACCTTTCAGCAATATTGCGCTGAGCCTGGGCGAGGATGCGCTGGCCGTGCTGCTGACGTGGATGGCAACGTGGAAGCCTTATGTGGCCGCGAGTATCGCGGCGGTGCTGCTGCTGTTGATTGTGCTGCTGGTGCGCTGGGTATGGAAAGCGTTGCGGGCGCTATTTCGCGGAGCGGAGCACGCGATGGGGGCCTAGCGCGCCAGTTGTGCGCCCTGGCAGAAATTGTCACCAGGTCAGATGGAGATTCAGACCGCGATCGACTTCGCGGCTTGGGCGAGCCTCTGCTTATGAGGGCGGCGGAGCACAGAAAATGCGGACGGTCGGATAGAATTGCTCGACTAATTTGGAAATCGTGAGTCGAGTGAGGAGGAGGCAACTCAATGCCGAAAGCATACGTTCTGCTTCAGTTCAACATCAACGATCCGGAGAGGTTTGACCGGTACCGCAGAGGGGCCGCGCCGACGATTCCTTTGCATGGCGGCAAGGTGCTTGTGGCTGCACATAGAGGCGATGTTCGAGAAGGCTCGCTTGCGGGCAATCTTGTCACGATCCTTGAATTTCCGTCGCGCGAGGCGGCCGAGACATGGTATGCATCGGCGGAGTATGAGGCTGTTCATCCTCTGCGTCTGGAGGCTACGTCCTCGGGCAGCCTCGCGTTTCTCGACGGGTTCGAGATGCCGGCCTGAACCGAGAAAGAAGATCCGAGTCAGTAAGTGGCCTTGCTTCGAGACTTTTCAAGTCGGTGCGGAAACGCCAGGATGGCCAGCAGCGCATCTGTCCAATTGCGAAGTTGCTCCAGGTTTGTGTTGGCAATCGGGAAGTGGCTCGCTTGTGGGCCGCCTCGGGTAATCGCGGCCCGTTATGATCAGGACTGCATTTGAAGATCGGCGGCTGGCGAGATGGAGGGTACCCGATGAGCAGTTCTCACTCCGATGCTCTTGTGGTGTATGGCGCGACGGGCGACCTGGCACACAAGATGATCTTTCCGGCGCTCTATGCGATGGTGAAACGCGGAACGCTCCATGTTCCTGTAATTGGTGTCGCGTTTCCCAAATGGTCACTGGAACGGTTGCAGAGACGCGTGACCCACAGCATCAAGCAGTCGGGTGGTATCGACGATAAGAAGGCTTTCAGCCGGCTTTTGTCGCTGCTGAAATATGTCAGCGGAGATTACAACGACAGCTCGACGTACGTGGCAATCAAGGAGACGCTGGGCAAGGCGCGCCGTCCGGCCCACTATCTCGCGATTCCGCCGTCACTTTTTGCAACGGTGATCCAGGGCTTGGGCGCATCGGGATTAGCGACGAAGGCGCGCGTGATTGTGGAGAAGCCGTTTGGGCGCGATCTGGCGTCGGCTCGCGCGTTGAACCGCGTGGCGCGAGCGGTCTTTCCCGAGGATTCCATCTTTCGCATCGATCACTTCCTGGGGAAGGAAGCGATCATGAATATTCTCTATTTTCGATTTGCGAATTCGTTTCTTGAGCCGATCTGGAACCGCAACTACATCTCGAGCGTGCAGATCACCTTGTCAGAAGATTTCGGCGTGGGAACGCGAGGGGCATTTTACGAGTCGGCCGGCTGCCTGCGCGACGTGATCCAGAATCATCTGTTTCAGATTGTTGCGCTGCTGGCGATGGAGCCGCCTGCAGGTAGGAATTTCGGCGCCGTGCAGACCGAGAAAGCGACAGTGTTCAAGGCGATGCGCCCGTTGAAATCTGAGGACATGGTGAGGGGGCAATATGCGGGCTACCGGCAGGAGGCGGATGTCGCGAAGAACTCCGATGTGGAGACGTATTGCGCGCTGCGGCTGATGATCGACTCGTGGCGGTGGGACGGCGTGCCGTGGTATCTGCGCTCGGGCAAGTATCTTCCCGCGACGGCGACGGAGGTGCTTGTGGAGCTGAAGCCGCCGCCGCAGAGGCTTTTTGAAGATGCAGCAGCCTCTAAGGCGCAGGGCAACTATCTTCGTTTCCGGCTTTCGCCGAACGCGGAGATTGGTCTTGCGGCGCGTGTGAAGAAGGCCGGCGAGGAGTTTACCGGAACGCAACGGGAGCTCTACCTGCTTGAGCAACAGGCCGGTGAGGAGACGCCGTACGAGCGGCTGCTGGGTGATGCGATGAAGGGCGATGAAGGATTGTTTACGCGCGAGGATGCAGTGGAAGCTGCTTGGGAGGTTGTCGATCGGGTGTTGAAGCACCACCCTCGCGTGCGGTCTTATGCGCGCGGCACGTGGGGCCCGAAGCAGGCGGATGTGCTGATCGCGTCGGACGGCGGATGGCATAATCCCGGCGCTTCGCCTTCCGGGTCGTAGGGCCTGCGCCGTTGTGTAGTCGATGAACTCTTCTGCGACTCGTGATCTACGAATCATCCGTGACCCGGTGGCGGTGTTTCTCCGCGTTGGCTTAGTCCTTGGGTGGGAGCAGCCAGAGCACGGCGACGATTCCGATGAGGGCCAGAGAGGCTGCGGGACGGTAGTAGGCGGCGGGAATTGCCAGGACGTAGAGCGAGACGGACGCGATTTGTTTTGACCAGCTCGCGTCCGGAGGAGTCGCACTCACAGCGCGGATCCGCGACCAGAGCGCCATGTAGCCGAGACCCGGCAAGATGCTGACTGCGGCGTAGAGCGCGGTGTTGAACGAGGTGAGTCCCTTGACGCCGATCCAGTCGGTGGCGAAGGGAAAGAGCGAGAGGCAGAAGAGGAAGGCGAGGTTTGACCACAGGATGCCGTGGCTGACCGCCTCCACTTCGTCGCAGAGATAGTGGTGATTGACCCAGTAGATTCCGATTTGGACGAAGGTGAGCATGTAGAGGATGAGGGTGGGCGCGACGGCACGCAGTCCCGCGAGGCCATCCTGCGCCGGGACTTTGAGTTCGAGCACCATGATGGTGATGATGACGGCGATGATGCCGTCGGAGAATGCCTCAAGGCGTGCGGGGGTGAGGACTCTTTTGCTCATTCTGAGATCACGGTAGCACGGAGGTTTTGGGTGTGCGTGGAATGCTTCCTTGCTCCAATTGTGGGCTGAGACTCGTAGGTTCCGGTTGGGCGGGTTATTCGACCCTCGGGCCAGCTCTCTAGGATGGTCCAAGGTACCTGCGCATGAGTGACGATTCCGGAAATGCATCAAGCAAGCTCATGACCGAGTCAAGGTTCGCTTCGCTCTGTCGCAGCAGGATAGCGAAGAAGAGCTTGAGGCCGAGAGCCTTTGGGCTGAAGATTTGGGCCGAGGCCGATTCGTTGTCGATAGCATTGCCCTGTCTATGTCTTTGGAATTAGCAACCGCGACACGGTAGCTGCGAGAGTGATTGATGACAGACTATGCTTCGACAAAGTTGTCGACCGCGGTGGTCATTCGACCTATCGGGTCCTCATCGAGAATGAGACAGGCCACACCGGCACAGAGTTGCAAGAGCCTCTGGGAGCAACTGAGGGCACTCAATTGTTTGTGCTGGAGGTCTTGCGCGTCGGCGCTGGGTTGCGACTTGACGTACCAGCAGATGCTGACCCTGACGCTGTGTATCGACACGTCGTTGATTACCGGTAGTCGCATCCCATCGGAACTCAACATTTACTGAGTCGATGGGCAAAATCGCTGACGTTCCGGCGTATCGTGGCCGATGGGGAAGTATCGCTGGTGCATTCGTAAGGCAACCGCAGATCCTTCGCTGCGCTTCAGGATGACAACTTCCCGGGGGTGAGGTCCCTCCTATGCTGGTGGCTGTTTTCGGTGTTTGCCGGTAACGCGACGGATGTAGAATGGCCGCTGTCGGGAGGTCGACATGGGTCGGAGATACGCGAGCATTCTTGAGACTGTGGGCAACACGCCGGTGGTGAAGATTAATCGGCTGGCGCCTGAGGGCGTGAACCTTTACGTGAAGGTGGAGGCGTTCAATCCGCTGGGCTCGGTGAAGGATCGGCTGGCGCTGGGCGTGATTGAAGACGCGGAGCGAAGCGGCAAGCTGAAGCCGGGGCAGACGGTGGTGGAAGCGACAAGCGGCAACACGGGCATCGGTCTGGCGATGGTGTGCGCGGCGAAGGGCTATCCGCTGGTGGTGACGATGGCGGAGACGTTCAGCGTGGAGCGGCGGAAGCTGATGCGCTTTCTGGGCGCGAAGGTCGTGATCACGCCGGCCTCGGCACGCGCGGTGGGCATGGTGCAGAAGACGGAAGAGCTGGCGGCGAAGCATGGCTGGTTTTATACGCGCCAGTTTGAGAATGAGGCCAACGCGGATATGCATTCGCGGACTACGGCGAAAGAGATTCTGGATGATTTTGCAGGGGAGCGGCTGGATTACTGGGTGACGGGCTTCGGAACGGGCGGCACGTTGAAGGGCGTGGCGCGTGTGCTGGCGAAGGAGCGGCCCGAGACAAAGATTGTGGTGTGCGAGCCTGCGGATGCACCGATGCTGTCGAGCGGCGTGGAGCAGCAGCGGAATCCGGATGGATCGGCCGCTGCGGGGCATCCCTCGTGGAAGCCGCATCCGATGCAGGGCTGGAGCCCGGACTTTATTGCGAAGCTGGCGGGCGATGCGATGGCTTCGAAGGCAATCAGCGAAATCGTGCGCATTGAAAATGCGGAAGCGCTGAAGTGGAGCAAGGAACTGGCCAAGAAGGAAGGGATCTTTGTGGGGATCTCGTCGGGCGGGACGTTTGCCGGCGCGCTGCAGGTGGCGGCAAAGGCTCCGAAGGGATCGACGATTTTGTGCATGCTGCCGGATACAGGCGAGCGGTATTTGAGCACACCGCTGTTTGGGGATGTGTCGGTGGATATGACGGAAGACGAGATTGCGATTTCGAAGTCGACGCCGGGGTGCTGGATGCCGGAGCCGGTGAAGGCTAGTTAGGTCTCGTCTCGATACGGCGGATGCGTGTTTTCCCGCCAATTGGTGGTATTGCCACGAAAAGCAAAAGCAGATCCTTCATTCCGCTTACCCCAGTCGCACTGACGTGCGACCGGGGCCCCAAACGCGCTCCATTCAGGATGACACTGCATGGGGGTGTGAAGGGCCTAGGGCAACAGAGTTCGCTTGTGGATTCGTGCTTTCCCACCCAAGCCGCGCTTGGATGGGGCATCCATTTTCTCTGGAGATCGAGGCTTCGCTCGGCCGCGGTGGGTTGCAGTTGTTGCCTCCCTGGTCCCCGGAAGCGAGGGACCAGGGGAACCCGATTTTCCGGGTTCAATCTGTCAGGTGTGTGCGGATTGCGATCACTAAAATCAGGCGGCGCGCACGTGCTCTGTGGCGCCGCGTTTTTCGTTTGCGGGATTGCGCGGTACAAAGCGGGGAAAGAATGGTGTGTCGTCGCGCGCGAGCCAGTCGTGAAGCGCCTTGCGGATGGAAGGGTCGGGGCGGCCCTTTTTGTTTGCAAGGATGCGCTGCTGAATGCGTGCTGTCAGCTTCGCACTTAATTCACTAGGAACTCGCTGCGTGGGTTTGCTTTCGCCGATAAGGCTGGTTTGGTCCAAAGCATTCATGCGCGCACCTCCCACCACAACTCTTTAGATGCATATCGGCGGGCGGGGTTACGGGCATGAGCCGCTGAAAGAGCATTCACGTCGGTTAGCCGTTTTGCTGGAGCAATTTCGCTTCGGCTTGCTGCAGCGAGATGTCGCCGGGGAGCTGGCGGAAGTGTGACTTCACCTCGTCTTCTTCCTGCGAGATGTTTTTAAAGAAGAGAGCGGTACCGTGGATGTGCACGTGGGTTTCGACGATTTGCCAGATGGAGGGACCGGTTTCGCGGCGCTCGACGTCGAAGGTGCCGCCGGCGGAGAGGCTGCCGCAGATGCCGCCGCAAAAGCGGACGGTGTGGACGAGGCGTCCTTGCAAGCTGACGATGCGATGCTGCGCGGTGTCGATGCGCATGACTCCTTCCATGGCAGCAAAGACGCGCGATTCCCATGTCGGCGGGTTGAAGTTTGGATCGGGTGCGAAGTGTAGAAGCGTGTTGCGGCCCTCGATGCGAACGAGGGTCCACGTGAAGGCGTCAGGCAGAAGCTTGAGCATGTCTTCGGACTGGCGGTCATCGTGTTGCCCTGACTTGCGCTGGCTTGCCTGGGCATCGGCATCGTGGATGAACTCGTCCATCGTGTTGCGCTGATCGGCCGGTGAGAGTCGTGTGCCTTTACGCGTCAGGATGCGATGCAGACTGCCGCTGCCGGTTTCCGCGACCCATTGCTCCGTGGTGCCTGAGGGCTTTCGATCGACGTCGTAGAAGATCCAGCGAGAGTGGTCGTTGCGGTTGGCGGCTAGCTCGGTCTGGACTGCTTGACGGACGAGGGCGACCGGATTCTGTGCGGAGGCGAAGGGAGCGGATGGAACGAGCAGTACTATGCCGATGAGAAGAAGCAATGCGCGCATGGGAACTCCCTCAGTTGCCTTGCGGGAGTTCCGTGCTCACTCCCTTTGGTGTTAGATGCGGAAAGGGAGCAGCTGCAGCGGGACCTTGGTTCCCACCCCAGGACGGCTTCTTGGGATCGATGCTGTGCTAAAGCAGATCCTTCAGCCCGCTTACAGGCGCGCGGGACTTCAGGATGACGCCGTCCTGGGATGAGGAGAGGTGAGGACGACAGGTGGCATCGCGTTGGAGGCTCGTAGTTTCTCATCCAAGGGGAGCTTGGATGGGGCACCCATTTGTGTGGATTGGGGTGAAGCGGGTTCGTTAGATTTTTTGGGTGCGCTGGACGTCGCGGACGCCGCTGACGCGGCGGAGGCCGAGGACCATGCGGTTCAGGTGGCGCACGTCTTCGGCTTCTACGATGAACTCGATGATGGCTTCGCCGCTGTCGTCGTGGCGGATGTCAATGTTGCGGATGTTGGTGTCGTCGTCGGAGATGACGGCGGTGAGCTCTTTCAACATGCCGGTGCGGTCGTCGCAATAGATCGTAATCTTGACGGGGTAGCGCTGCGCGCGACCGGTGGAATCGCCGACGCGTGACCACTCCACGTTGATGCGGCGGTCGCTCTCGTAGAGAAGGTTCTGCACGTTGGGACAACTGCGCGCGTGGACGGCGACGCCTTTGCCGCGGGTGACGTAGCCGACGATTTCTTCGCCGCGGATGGGGTTACAACAACGCGCTCGATAGACGAGGAGATCGTTTTGGCCTTCGACCTGGAGGGAGTCAGAGCCGGTGAGGTGCAGCTTGCGCACCGCATCGGACATGGGGCTTTCGCCAGGCTTGGTCTCGGGTGCTGGCGCATCGGACTCGGCTGGAGCAGCGTAGCCGGGGGCGAGCTTGTTGAGCACCTGATGCGCCGAGTGTTTGCCGAGGCCGACGGTGGCAAGCAGGTCTGCGGCAGTCGCGACGCCGTATTCGCCGGCGATGCGTCCCAGGTCCTGATCAGAAATCTGCGCCTGCGGGATCTTGTGCTTGCGTGCTTCGCGCTCGAGGAGCTTGCGGCCGATGTCGACGGCGCGGCGGCGCTGGTCTTCGTTGAGCCAGTGCTTGATCTTGTTGCGGGCGCGCGGGCTTTTGACGAAGGAAAGCCAGTCGCGGCTGGGCTTGTGATCTTTCTGGGTGACGATTTCGACGATGTCGCCGGTGCGGAGCTTGGTGCGCAGCGGCACCATGCGGCCATTGACTTTGGCGCCGACGCAGGTGTGACCAACTTCAGTGTGAATGGTGTAGGCGAAGTCGACGGGCGTGCCGTCGGCGGGGACCACAACGACTTTTCCCTTCGGCGTGAAGGTGTAGACCTCGTCGGGATAGAGGTCCATCTTTAAGCTCGAAAGGAATTCGTTGGGATCCGTCATTTCCTTCTGCCACTCGACGAGCTGGCGGATCCAGTTGAGGCGCTCTTCGTCGCGGGCGTTGACGGTGTTGGCGCCGGCCTTGTATTTCCAGTGAGCGGCGATGCCTTCTTCGGCGATGCGGTGCATATCCTCGGTGCGGATCTGCACTTCGAATTGATGTCCGCCATCGCCGATCACCGTGGTGTGCAGCGACTGATAGCGATTGGCGCGAGGGATGGCGATGAAGTCCTTGATGCGGCCGGGGACGGGACGCCAGAGTGTGTGGATGAGGCCAAAGACGGCGTAGCAGGCAGCAACATCTTCGGTGATGACGCGGACGGCGAGAAGATCGTAGACCTGTTCGAAGGAAATCTTGGAGCGCTGCAGCTTCTGATAGATGGAGTAGAGGCGCTTGATGCGCCACTCGACGCGTGCTTCGATGTTGTTTTCGCGCAGCTGTTCGACGAGGGTATCTTCGACGCCCTTGAGGAACTGTTCGCCTTCGATGCGCCGGGCTTCGACGGCGGCGGAAACCTGTTCGAAGCTGACGGGGTCGGTGTAGCGGAAGGCAAGGTCTTCCAACTCGCCGCGCACTTTGCCCATGCCGAGGCGGTGGGCGAGGGGCGCGTAGATGTCCAGGGTTTCGCGGGCGATGGCCTCCTGGCGATCGGGCTTGAGGTGCTCGAGGGTGCGCATGTTGTGGAGGCGGTCGGCCAGCTTGATGAGAACGACGCGTACGTCGGTGACCATCGCGAGGAGCATTTTGCGGACGTTCTCGGCCTGACGGTCTTCGCGGTTGGCGAACTGGATCTTGTCGATTTTGGTGACGCCTTCGACGATGTGGGCGACCTGGTCGCCAAAGGCGGATTCGATCTCTTCGCTGGTCGCGGGAGTGTCTTCGACGGCATCGTGGAGGAGGCCGGCGGCGATGGCGGTGGAGTCCATCTTCATTTCGGCGAGGACTTCAGCAACCTCAAGGGGATGGATGATGTAGGGCTCGCCGGAGGCGCGCATCTGGCCTTGATGGTGGTGAACGCAGAACTCCCATGCTTTACGAATGAGGCCAACGTCGTCGCTGGGGCGATTGGACTGGACCTGGCGGAGGAGAGCTTCGAAGCGGGTGTCGATGGCGTGGGGATCGACCGGCGTGGCGGATTCAGCCGCGGGTGGCGGAGTTTGTGGGGTCTCCAAGCCGGGCTGGCTGGGATCGGGGATATCTGCCGGTAGCTGCTGGCGGGCGGTCGCCATGCTTCATTATAGGCCGATTGTGTTGATGCAGGAGTAGTTGCTGGTTAACTCGCGTGCGGATTCGCGTGGGTATCGCCAACTTTCTTCGGTACGGCGGTCTTTGCTCCCCGGTCAAAAGCGAGGGACCCAAGGCACCGACTCCTCATCGATTCTCGCTGCGCGCCGATGAGCGATCAAGAAACCGAATTCCCGGCAGGTGTGTCTTGATCGCGATGTGGATTTTTGGAATGATGCTCGCGCCCTTTGTTCCGCCACTGGTTGTTGGCGCCCTGGAAATGGCTCTTGATCGGCTGCACCAATGAACTGAGAAGCAGATTCGGCATGAAGCTGTTGGGAGAGTTGATGGAGCTGGTCCACTCGTTAAGAGCGGGCCGGCTCGCGAAGGCGTTCGCATTGCTTCAGGGTAAGTTGACCTGTCTGAATCCGGTGCGCGCGAACGCGGCAGTAGTTTCTATTGGTTGGTTCGGAAGATAGCCGCGAGCGACGCAGTGTAATGAGGTCAACCGCGATATCTGCGAGTAGATACTTTAGTCATTCATGAATCACTCATCTTGTATAAGTTATGCGAGTTATGCCCTCAGATACTAGCGGTTTATTTATAGGTACGTCAGTGTCCACGGGACTCCTATCTTGTGCTCGCCATCACAGCAGGGTATCTATCGCGGAGGAGTAGAGTCCCCAGCGGAGTGGAGGAAAAGAACGGAGGAACTTATGTTGAAACGCCTCTTACTTACAACCCTCGCCGCGGTGTTTACCGTGGGCGTGGGATATGCAGATCAGTCTCATGCAAAGGTCACGATCCCGGTGAACAGGACCTCGCCGACAAGCGGTAAACAGATGTTTACCAGCTATTGCGCGCCGTGTCATGGCGTGGATGGCAAAGGTCATGGACCGGCCGCGACGGCATTAAAAGAGCAGCCGTCGGACCTGACAGGAATGATCAAGAAGAACCATGGAAGATTTCCGGACACCCATATCGTATCGGTATTGCAGTTTGGCGTGTCGGTGCCGTCGCACGGATCGGCAGAGATGCCAGTCTGGGGTCCCATCCTTGGCAAGATGAACGTGGCGAATGTTCAGGATAAGCAGCTCAGGATCAGTAATTTGAGCCGCTATATCGAGAGCATGCAGGAGCGGTAACCGGGGCGGACGGCTGCGGCTTGCGAGGGGACTATGATCCCTAGAGGAAGCCAATGACCAAGCCCACCAAAACACGGATAGCAGAACGCTCTGCCAAAAAACCGAAGGCGCCCATGGCTCGACAGCCAGAGGCGCCTTCTTTGTCTTCGGGTCACACAACGAGAACAGCAAGCCGCGATCGGCGGGAGAAGGGCGATGGGCGAGAGGGATCGGGTCTGCCGGCGAGGTCTGTGAAAGCGGGCGCGGCTTTCCCAAAGAAGAAGGAAGAGGGGAAGCAGACGCAACCTGGGGCACGCGTGAACCGGCGGGCGGCGGACAGGTTGCGCGGGGGACATGTGTGGGTTTATGCCTCCGATGTGGAGTCACTGGAGACGGGCGAGGGCGATCCGCCGGCTCTGCTGCCGGTTGCTGACAGCCGTGGGTTGTTGCTGGGCACGGCGCTGTACAGTCCGACATCGCAGATTGCGCTGCGGCTGGTGGCCCGGGAGGCGATCGACGAGGCGCGGTGGCTGGAGTTGGTGGAGAAGCGGCTGCGGGGGGCCATTGCTCGGCGGCGGCCGCTCTTCGACGAGGAGACCGACTCTGCTCGGTTGTGCTTCAGCGAGGCCGATGAGCTGCCGGGTCTGGTAGTGGACAAGTACGGCGAGATCGCGGTGGTGCAGAGGCTGGCGCGGGGTTTGGGATCGAAGGCATTCGGCGCGGCGTGCGTACGGGTTCTGCGCGAGGAACTGAAGCCAGCATCGATTCTGGAGCGGCCCGATCCCCGGATTCGGGAGCTGGAAGGGCTGGATGCGCCTGCAGCTGCTCCGCTATGGGCGGCGGATGCGGGGACGCCGGCGACGAAAACTCAGTTCCGGCTCAACGGGCTGCAGTTTCACTTCGATGGGAATGCGGGGCAGAAGACGGGCGCCTTTCTCGACCAGCGAATGAACTATGCGGCGGCGAAGGAATGGGCTTCGCGGCTGGGCGCGACAGGCAGGGCGCTGGATGTGTGCACATACCAGGGAGGATTTGCTCTACACCTGGCGCAGGTGTGCCGGAGTGTGACGGGAATCGATGCCTCGCGCTCGTCGCTTGAAGTGGCAGAACAGAATCTGCAAGCCAACCGGGGAAAGCTGGACGCGGAAGTGGACTGGGTGGATGGCGATGCTTTCCAGATTCTGCGCGACTGGTCGGAGGCCGGAGAGAAGTTCACGACGATCGTGCTGGACCCGCCGGCCTTTGCGAAGTCGAAGCGCGCGGTGGAAGGGGCGCTGCGCGGGTACAAAGAGCTGAACCTGCGTGCCCTGAAGATGCTGGAGCGGGGCGGTCTGCTGGTCACATGCTCGTGCAGTCATCATGTGAGCTGGACGGATCTGGAGGGAGCGGTGGCAGCAGCGGCGGCGGATGCGGGCCGGCGTGTGCAGTTGCATGAGCGGCGCGGGGCGTCACCCGATCATCCGGTGGTGCTGAATTTGCCGGAGACCGAGTATTTGAAGTGCCTGGTGCTGGAAGTCGAGTAAGGCACGGGGCGGGCCAAATGCGGGGTAGAACGCTTCAGGCGTGGGCAACGCGCGGGGTGCGGTGGCCGAGTCGGAGAAAGAAGCGGGTGAAGAATTGCGGGAAGACCTGCGATAGCAGGCGCGATCGCAGCGTTTTCTGACCGCTTGCCGGGGTGCGATGCGGGACAGAGACGGCGCACGAGGCTGACTGAGTTTCAGCGGCAGTGCGCAGCTGGGCGACGGTCTGCTTGACTTCGGCGCGCAGAGATTCCACCTCAAAGACACAGGAACGAAGATAGGCGGAAACGGAGAGGCCGGCAGCGGCGGCTCGGTCCCGGAGCTGTGCGCATTCGGCCTGGCTGAGCCGGATGGTGATGCTGGCGGCTTTGCGTCCTTCGCTGGGGAGGGATGGCCTGGCGCAAACGGGGGAGGCGGGGCCGGCCGGGGCTGCCGCATTCGCGAGAGCCGGGGCCGGGGGGGTTGGGCGGGGGTCTGCCGGGTAAAAACCAGGGAGATTGGGATTGGAGGGCCGGTAGCGGGTGTGTGCGCGCAAGGCCTGCTCGTAGCTCAACGTCGCGACGTCATCGGCGAGGGCATCGTCATTCCAGGAGTCGTTCTTTTGCTTGCCCCTGGATGCGGGCGAGGCTGCTTTTGGCGCGACCAGGCCAGTCAGAAGGCTGGCGAAGCTGGCAACGGGGTTGGAGGAGGTTTGCGTCACGGGAGAAGCATAGGAGGAAAGGCTGAGGAAGAAGGGGAGGGGCGGGGGAAAACTGGAGGTGGATTTCCAAAAGGGGCGGAAGGCCGGGGATAGTTCCGGAATGGGACTTACGCCTGATCGGGACCTCCATTGCAGAGATGCGGGGCTTTCTCGCTCTCGATGTGGCGGGAAGCAGACGCTTCGCCGGGATGGGTGCGGTTAGGCGGAGAGCATGTCGGGAGCTGGGTTTTCGGGTTCAGGCAGGACGCGACCGGGTAGGCGGAGGAGGGCAGTAAGTTGTTCCGCCGGCATGGGCCGGGCGAAGAGAAAGCCCTGACCGTAGCGGCAACCCATGCGTTGAAGGAGGGCATATTGCTGGCAGGTTTCGATGCCTTCGGCGACGACGTTCATGCCAAGTGCCCGGGCGAGATCGACGATGGTGCGAACGATCTGGAGGGACTGTTCGCCTCCCGGCATCCGACCGACGAAGGAGCGGTCGATTTTGAGCACGTCGAAGGGGAAGGAGTGGAGGTAATTGAGGGAGCTGTAGCCGGTGCCGAAGTCATCCATGTGGAGCGAGACGCCGATGGAGTGGAGATCGTTGAGGACGTCGACGGCAGTACCGAGGTTGGGAATGAGGCTGGACTCCGTCATTTCAAGGCCGAGCTGATGGCTTGCCACGCCGGTGTGGACGAGGAGAGATTGCACGTGGTCGGCGAGGCCTGGGCGGGCGAACTGGCGGGCGGAGAGATTGACGCAGACGCGCAAGGAAGTATTGATGGCATCCTCGCGGTTCCACGCCTGGATCTGGCTGCAGGCTTCAGCGAGACCCCAGTCCCCGATGGGAAGGATGAGGCCGCATTCTTCGGCCTGCGGGATGAAATCTTTGGGGAGAAGCATTCCGCGTTCGGGATGGACCCAACGAATGAGGGCTTCGACGGCAACGATGCGGCGGGTGGAGAGATCGATTTCGGGCTGGTAGTGGAGGACGAACTCGCGGCGGTCGAGGGCGCGGCGCAGATCGCTGCAGCGGGGCCACGGTTTGGCTGAAGCGTCGGCTCGGAGAGAATCGGCGCGCAGCCGGGGCCGGCTCGCGATGGCGCGCAGGCGGCTAAGTTCGAGCTGCCCGGCGACGAGATCGGCAAGACTCTCGAGCACGCGGATCTGATCGGACGTAAATGGGGCCCGGGGCTGGACGGAGAAGACCGTCAGGGCAGCGAGGATGTGCCCCTCAGGGGAGCGGACGGGCGCACTGGCAAAGAAGCGGGCGTGGACGATGCGGGCCATGAGGGGAGAGTCTTTGGGAGATTGCCGGCTGTCGGGGACGATGACCGGGCCATCGTGATCCAGGACCAGATCGAAGATGGAGGAATCGCGGGGAAGTTCGCGCACGCGCCTTCCCCACCACGACTTGATCCAAACGCGGCTTTCGTCGGCGAAGCCGAGGCAGGAGGCATCGGCGTTGAAGTAATCAGCGGCGAGGCGCGTGATGGCGTCGAACGCGGGCTCGGCGGGGGTGTCGAGGATGTTGTATTCGGCGAGAGTGGCCAGACGCTCTTCTTCGCGCGTGAGGTGGTCTTTGACTCTTTTGAATGAACGGCCGGGAGGTTCGCTCTTCGCCGGACCTATGGTCGTATCCATCATTTAGCCGGTCCCAACCTTGCTCTTGATATCGGAAGACGGCGGAAGGACTTGAGAAGCATGCGGATTTGCACTGAAACCCGGGCAAGGTTCGGGTGTGGTGTTTCGATTCGATTCAGGCTGCTGGGACGTGAGCGAAGAATCGGACACCACGGTTCGTGCTGGTTTCGAAAATTGCTTCGATGGATACTGTCTTCCCATGTCCCTAAGGCGAGACATGGGGCACCGTCGATTTGTGGGGATTTCGTGCAGATTGAAGGTGCGCGAGAAGCAGATCCTTCGCCCCGCTTATCCCATGTCCGCTGCCGCGCCCATAGGGCCCCAGGCGCGCGGGTTTTCAGGATGACATCGCATGGGGATGCAGAGGGCTGAGGACGACAGGAGGCTTCGCTTTTTGGTTCGCCGTCTCCCCAGTCCCCGAATGCGAGGGACCGCGCACCGCTGTTCGTGCGGATTGATGCGGTGCATGAAGCAGGTTCCCTTCTCTCCAGAGACAGGCGCTAGTGAGGAGGGGGAGCGGGGGGGTGTGCGGTCCCGGTTTCCGTCCAGAGGAAGCTGAGCTGATCGGCGTCATCCTGGACCTGCTGGTCGACACTGACGCCGGCCGAGTGTCCTCCTTTGAGGCTGTAGTGAAGCAGAATGGGGCGATCGCTGGATGAAGCTGACTGGAGAAGTGCGGTCATCTTGCGGGCATGGAGCGGGTCGACGCGCGTATCGCTGTCGCCGGTGAAGAACATGACGGCCGGATACGCGGTGCCGGCTTTCACGTTTTGGTAGGGCGAGTATTTGAGCAAATAGCGGAACTGGTCGGGATCGTCGGCAGAGCCGTATTCGGTGGTCCAGTGCGGCCCTTGCAGGAAGTGCTGGTAGCGAAGCATGTCGAGGAGCGGGTAGCCGCACCAGACGGCCGAGAAGAGCTCGGGGTGCTGGGTGAAGGACGCGCCCATGAGCAGGCCGCCATTGGAGCGTCCGGAGATAGCGAAGTGCCGGGGGGCGGTGTACTTCTTATCGATGAGGTAGTGGGCGGCGGCGAACCAGTCGTCGAAGACGTTCTGCTTTTTCTCGAACATACCGGCTTCGTGCCAGGTCTCGCCGTATTCGCCACCGCCGCGGAGGTTAGGCACGGCGAACCAGCCGCCCTGCTGAAGCCACCAGGCCCAGGCTGGGTTCCATGCGGGAGTTTCACTGATGTTGAAGCCGCCGTAGCCGGTCATAAGAAGGCGTTCGGATCCATCCTGCTTGAGGCCTTTTTTGCCGGCAATGAACATGGGAACGCGGGTGCCATCTTTGGATTGGAAGAAGACTTGTTTGAGCTCGTAGTCGCCCGTGTTGAAGGGCACGCGGGGTTGAGCAAAGATGTCTCGTTTGCCGGTGAGGGTGTCGAGGCGATAAAGCGTGGGCGGCTGGATATAGGACTCGAAGCTGAAGAAGCCGTAGCGGTCGGTGGGCCGGCCAACGACGAAGGAGGCAGAGCCGATGCCATCGTACGCGAGAGATCCGGCAGGCGCGCCGTCGAGAGTGTAGATGGAGGTTTCTGTTTTCACGTCTTTGAGGCGGTTGACGTAGACCTTGCTGCCGACGATAGAGAAGCTCTCGATGACATCGGATGTCTCGGGGGCAATGGTCTTCCAGGCAATTGGATCGACTCCCGGGTCGGCGCGGAGGACGCGGCCTTTGGGAGATTTGTAGTCAGTGCGCACGTACCATGCGCCCTTGGCGTAGACAACAGAGAAGCGGGACTCGATGCCCCAGACGAGGACGGTGAAGGGGGATGTGGGTTTGGCGAGATCGCGAAAGACGATGTCGACACGTTTGGCGGGCACGCCGCGCTCGATGGTGACGACGAGGTAGCGGCCGTCGTAGGTGACCTGCGATTGAATGAGGTCGATGGGGCCGAGGGGCTCGTCATAGAACTCGTGGCCGAAGACGAGGGTGTCGCGGGAGTTGCGGGTGCCGAGGGTGTGCAGGTAGACGAGGGAACCTTCTTTGTTCGTGCGGGTGTAATAGAGGCCGGTGGCGTCGGGCGTGAAGTCGATGGAGTAGTAGAGGCCGGAGGGCAGCTCGTCTTCGAGGATTTTTCTGGTTTTGAGGTTGTAGACGCGGACGGTGGTCTCGTCTGCGCCGCCGGCGCGTACCACGTAGGCAATAAGAGATCCGTCGCGCGAGACGTCGGCGAGGTCGATGGATGTGTTGGGATCGCGGCTGAGGACGGCGGGATCGAGGAGGCGCTGGTCTTTGCCGGCGAAGCCGTGACGGACGTAGATGGAGGCCTGGCCCTCGTCGGAGAGGCGCTTCATGAAGTAGAAAGCATCGCCGCGCTGGATGGGCATGGTCCAGTGGGAGACCTGTTCGAGCGCGGTGAGGTCGTCGACGGCCTGGGGACGGATGCGGGCGAGCTTGAGGTAGCGAGCGGTATAGGCATTCTGTTCGTCAATGAAGGCGCGGGTTTCAGGGCTTTTGGATTCTTCAAGCCAGCGATAACTGTCCGTGAGTTTGACGCCGTTGTAGTTATCGACGACCGGATTGGTCTCGACGGGCGGAGGTGCGCCGAGGACGGCACCGTCTCCGGTACGAATCTGCTGCGCGGCCAAGGCCACGCACCCTGTCGCCAGCAACAACCCCGCGATGAAGCGCCGCATGAACATTTCTCCCTTCAGGAAATCAGGATACGCGGCGCGGGGGCCTCGATAGAATCACAGGAGTGACCAGCACGCCTACAACGGAGACGGGACGTTCGCCTGAGCCGCAATCGCGGTGGACGCGGGCGATGCGGATGCTGCGACCTTCGCATGCGCACTCGGTGTTCAGCGCGACCGTGATCCTGATGGCGTCGACGCTGTTGTCGAGCATCTTCGGGCTGGTGCGGAACCTGTATATCGCGCGGTTGTTCGGGCGCGGGATGGAGGCCGACGCGTTTCTGGCGGCGTTCACGCTGCCCGACATGATCTCGTATTTTCTGGTGGGCGGCGCGGCGTCGATCACGTTTGTGACGATCTTGACGCGCTATCGCGATGCGGGCCGGGAAGATGCCGGGGAGCGCTCGCTCTCGGTGATTCTGACCTCGATGTTTCTTGTGCTGGGCGTGGCGATTGTGCTGGCAGAAGCGCTCTCGCCTCTGTATGTGCACTGGTGGTTCAGCGGATTTACGGGGGCGAAGGCGGCGCTGTGCATCAAGCTCACGCGCATCCTGCTGCCGGCGCAGCTGTTCTTCTTTGCGGGCGGGGTGTTTGGTGCGGTGCTGCTGGTGCGCAAGCAATTCAATGTGCAGGCCGTGGCGCCGCTGATCTACAACCTGGGCACGATTGTGGGCGGCATCCTGCTGGTGCGTCGGCTGGGGGTTTCGTCGCTGGCGCTCGGCACGGTGGCCGGCGCGTTCCTGGGGCCGTTTCTGCTGAATGCGGTGTTTGCGCGGCGCGCGGGCGTGCGCTACAGGCCGATGCTGGATTGGCATGACGAAGGGTTGCGCGAGTGGGTGCGGTTGTCTCTGCCGCTGATTGTGGGCGTATCGCTGGTGACGGCGGACAACTGGATCATTGCGCACTTTGCTTCGGGCACGAGCGGCGCGATTTCGCTGATGACGTATGCGAAGCGGCTGTTTACGGCGCCAATGTCGATGCTGGCGCAGGCGGCGGGTGTGGCGTCGATGCCGTTTTTCGCGAGCCTGTGGGCGAAGGAGAATCGCTTTGAGTTTGCGACTGCGGTTGCGGATTCAGTGACACGCGTGGCGTGCATGGGATTGCTGGCGACGTCGGCGATGGTGGTGCTGGGCGAGCCGCTGATCGATCTGACGTTTGTAGGCGGGCGTTTTTCGCGTGCCGACGCGCATGAGTGCGCGGGATATTTTGCGGTGTTTGCGTTGTCGCTTTTCCTGTGGTCGGCGCAGTCGATTTATTCGCGGGCGTTTTACGCGGCGGGCGACACGCTGGCGCCGATGGCGGCGGGAACGGCGATTACACTGCTTTCGCTGCCGCTGTATGCAGGGATGTATCACGCGTATGGAGCGATGGGCCTGGCGGTGGCGTCGGACCTGGGGATTGCGCTGCAGACGCTGACGATTGCTTACTTGCTACACCGGCGGCGCATGGTGTCCTTGGCGGGGCTGGACTATGAAGAACTGGGCAGGTGCCTGCTGGCCGGGGTGGCGAGCGGCGCGGCAGTGTGGGCAGTGTTTGGCTGGCTCCTTGGGGTAACGGTGGGCGCGCTGGGAATGCAGATGCGTATGCAGAGCCGCTGGGCGGAGTTTGCGTTGCTGCTGGCGGGGACGGCTGCCTGGTGCCTGGCGACGGACTGGATCCTGCGGAAGACGGGATCGGCGCTGCCGCGGGTGATGCGGAAGAGGCTGAGGCTGGCGTAGGGCAGGGACTAGGTGCTCCCTTGCCATCGGTTGTTCATTCGGACCCACACCTTGGCAATTAAAACGCTGGGGATATACGGAGAAGCGGATCCTTCGCCCCGCAAACCCCAATCGCACTTTCGTGCGACCGGGGCCCCAGCCGCGCGGGTTCTCAGGATGACACCGCATCGGGAAATTGAGAGCTGGGGACGACAGGCGGCTTCGCCTCGGAGGGTCTGTGCTTTTCCCCGGCCCCAGTACAAGCGGCCACCACCCAACGAACGAAGACCTGTTCGTGGGGCCCGGACCAGGGGCACTCTGATTTTGCTGTCGGATGCTTCAAGAACTGCGGTCTCAGACAAAGCAAGGTCTCAGAACAGTTTGTGGTCTTCGAGGTCGTGGTATTGCTCCTGGACCTTGATCTTCTTGAACTCGTCTTCGACGGCGGCGGTGTCGAGGTGGGCTAGAGGGGTTGGGGCGTCGGCGAAGGCATAGGCGGTGATGCCGACGACGGTGACGCCGAGGTCCAGGTCGCGCTGGTCAACTTTGTCGAAGGTGTCGCTGGGCTTGTGATGGAGGAGCATGTACTTGTCCACGGGGGTCCAGAGGACAAAGGATGGGACGCCATGCACGAGGAAGGGCGCTTCGTCGGTCTGAAAGGTGAAGCGGCCGTTGTCGGTGGTGTCAGCAGCGTCGATAGAGGCAAGAAGGGGCTTGAGCGGGGCGAGTGCTTTTGCCTCGTCATCGCGGCCGAAGACGTACCAGCCCTTGGGGGCCTCTGCGCCAGAGTCGGTGACGAAAACGCCGTCGCACTTGGCGAGCTCGGCTGCGTGGTCGCGCGCGTAGTGGACGGAGCCGATGAGGCCCTGCTCTTCGCCGCCGAAGAGGACGAACCGCATGGTGCGACGTGGCGCGAGGCCAGCGGCCTTAACACCTGCGGCGACGGCGAGAACGGTGGATGCGCCGGTGCCGTTGTCCTGGGCACCGGTGCCGGTGTTCCATGAGTCGAGATGGCCGCCGATGAGAACATATTCGCCGTTGTTGTCGCTGCCGGGAATTTCGGCGACAACGTTGTCGACTTTGACGTGTTCGCGGATGCGGTTTTTGAAGCTGAACTCGACTTCGACGGGGCCGTCTTTAAGGAATCGTTTGAGGAGCAGTGTGTCCTCTTCGCCGAGGTTGCCGCAGGGGAGATTGGCGAGCGAGCCGGTGAAGGCAGTGTTGCCGATGAGGCTGGGAGCATTGTTGGTAGCGCCGAGGCCGAAGATGAGGCCGCGCGCGCCTTCTTCGCCGATCATGCGGAGAGCATCAAAGAGCAGGCCGAAGCGGAAGGGCTTGTTGCTCGCGAGCGATTCCTCGTCGAGGAGGACGACGGTGTTCTTGATGTGTTCGGCGTCGGCTTTGACGCCGTCGGGTGTGAGGTCTTTGACGTAGAAGACAGGCCCACGGACGCCGCCTTCGGGGGTGGAGGGGCTCCAGCCTTCGCTTTCGAGATGGAGGCGCTGCTCGTGGGGCTTGAGGATGCGCGCGGTGGCGAGGGTTTCCGGCTCCCAGGTGGCGGGCATCTCCCATGACTCGCGGTGGACGTTGCTGAGGCCAAGGCGCTTGAATTCGGCTTCAGCCCAGGTGGCGGCCTTGACGTAGTTGGCCGAGCCGGTGAGGCGGGGTCCAATGTCGTCGGCGAGGTGGCGATCGTAGTCGTAGGCTTTGCCGGCGAGGAGGAGCTGGCTACCGAGGCGGACGAGGGCGGCTTGTTCCTCAGGTGCGAGAGAAGCAGGCGCGGAGGGCTCAGGCGAAGGAGCGGTTTGCGCGCAGGCAGGCAGGAGGGACGCCAGGAGAAGTCCAGCGAGAGCGAGCTTCATGGGGAGATGGTAATGGACGGTGCGGGAGGCGCGAAGGAAATTTCTGCGGAGACAGCAAGGGCAGATGCGCGCGATTACGCGGACATCTGCCCTTTGCTTGCTTAGGAGATGACTTCTAGACTGCGACGGCCTTTACGGGCTCGGCAGCTGCCTTGCCTTCGGGCTTGCGGATGTCGATACCGCCCTTGAAGAAGGCGCCATCTTCAATACTGATGCGCGCAGCGGCGACGTCGCCGGTGAGCGAGCCTTCTGCACGGATATCGACGCGATCGGTGGCGGAGACATTGCCACGGACCTTGCCGAGAACAACGATTTCGCGGGCGTTGATGGCAGCGTTGACCTGTCCGTTTTTGCCAACCGTGAGGCGGTTGCCGGGCAAGTTGATGGTGCCTTCGATCTTGCCGTCGATATAGAGTGATTCAGAGCCAGTAATTTCACCTTTGATAAAGAGGCCCTTGCCGATGGTGGCTTGTTCGCCCGTCGAAGTAGCGGCAGGACGTGAGGGCTCTGCGGCCTGAGGCGGGGGCGTCGTCTGTCGAACGGGCTCCGGGGTTGGAGCTGGAGAGGATGGTCCTGACTGGGTGGGTTTCCACATAGCGCTCAAAAGAAATTCCTTTTCTGTCCGATCGGACGGTTTTCCAAGGCAGGCCTAAAGTGCGTGACCTAAAACTTTAATTGTGTCGTTCTGAGGCCGTTGCTTAAACAGGGTAGTCAACCGCGCGTTTTTCGCTGTTCACGTGCTTGGTGCCCGACGACCTCAGCTGAATGTCTGCGGCTATTTTATGCGGTAATAGCACAAATGGGAGCAGGCAAATAATCTTTGGTACTCGCCGGTAGCTCATTGTACCAAGCAGCCGGTTTAGGGGAGAAGCGCGGAATCAGCCGAGGCAACGAAATCGGGAGAGGGGGTTGGATGGGCGTGCAATTGAGGTTGGGGCGAGGGTTGGCGGGGGTGGCGGCGCTTGGAATTCTGGGGTACGCGGCCGTCGGCCTGGGACAGGCAACGGCGTTCGACGTGGTGATCCGGCACGGGCACATTGTGGATGGGACGGGTTCGCCCTGGTACACGGGCGATGTGGGGATTCGCGATGGAAAGATTGCGGCCATCGGGAACCTGGCGGACGCGCCGTCGAAGCAGACGATTGACGCGCAGGGCGAGGTAGTGGCGCCGGGGTTTATCGACATGCTGGGGCAGTCGGAGCTGACGATTCTTGTGGATCCGCGGCTGCCTTCGAAGATTTACCAGGGCATCACGACGGAGATTACGGGCGAGGGGAATTCGGTGGCGCCGGTGAACGATGCGATGCTTGCGGCAGATCGTGCGGGATACGAGCACTATCATCTGACGCCGGATTGGCGGACGCTGCGCGAGTATTTTGCGCGGATCGAGAAACAGGGGATGGGGATCAATCTCGCGAGCTATGTGGGTGCGACATCGGTGCGGCGGATGGTGCTGGGCGATGCGGATGTGCAGCCCTCGGCCGCTCAGTTGACGCAGATGAAGGCGCTTGTGGCCGATGCGATGCGGGATGGCGCTGTGGGCGTGTCGAGTGCGCTGCAGTATGCGCCCGCGCCGTACGCAAAGACAGACGAGCTGATCGCGCTGGCCAGTGTGGCGGGGCAGTATGGCGGCATCTATGCGACGCACATGCGCAGCGAGGGCAACGCGGTGCTGGAGTCGATTGACGAGGCGGCGCGGATTGGGCGCGAGGGACATTTGCCGGTCGAGATCTGGCACTTGAAGGCGGCAGGCAAAACGAACTGGGGAAAGATGCCGCAGATCGTTGCGCGGATCGATGCAGCGCGCGCGGCAGGCGTTGATATAAGCGCGAACACGTATGCCTACACGGCATGGTTCAACACTTTTTCCGCTTTCATTCCACCATGGGCGCACGATGGAGGCGATGCCAAGCTCGTGGAGAGATTGCGGGATCCGGCTCTGCGGGCGCGTATTCGCAAAGATATGACGTCGCCGGGAAAGGACTCGGCCGGCGAAGAGTGGGATAACGAGTGGCAGGAGATTCCAGGGCCTGAGGCAATTTTGATTGCGGTGGTGCAGAACAAAGAACTGCTGCCGCTGCAAGGAAGGCGCTTGTCTGAGGTGGCGGCGCTGTGGCATGAAGATGCGATCGATGCGTTGTGCGATCTGCTGATCAAGGACAAGTCGTTCACCGAGGTGGCCGTGTTCGGCATGGACGAGCCGGATGTGGTGCTGGCGCTGAAGCAGCCGTGGATGTCGATCGATAACGACTCGCAGGGGACTTCACCGGAGGGATTGCTGGGCACGGAGCATCCGCATCCGCGGGCGTATGGGACGTTTCCCCGGATTCTGCGCAAGTATGTTCGGGAAGAAAAAGAGCTAACGCTCCCCGACGCGATACGGAAGTTTTCCGCTTTGCCGGCGCAACGGATGCGGCTGACGGATCGCGGCGTGCTGAAACAGGGCATGGCTGCGGATGTGGTGGTGTTCGATCCAGCGAAGATTACTGACAAGGCGACGTTTGAGAATCCGAATCAGTTTTCCGTGGGGATGGAGTACGTGCTGGTGAATGGCGTGCCGGTGATTGCCGAGGGGAAGATGACGGGGGCGCTGCCGGGCAAGGTGCTGCGCGGGCCGGGGTATGTTCCGTAGGGTACTGGCCATACGGGGCACCTGCCGTGCGGGCAGACTCTTTGGGGCCTGGCCTGACTGGAGTGGGGTGGCGAGGGCCTGGCGTAGGATGACTGCATGTCTTGTGTCCGGGTCCTCGTGCTTGCTTGCGCCTGTGTTGGGATGCTGCTGAGCTGTGCCGGAGCGCGTGCGGCGAGGGTGGACGCGCCTGCGGTTGCGGTGGATAGCGACCACGATGGATTGAGCGATGGGCTGGAGCAGGAATTGCTGGTTAAGTTCGCTCCGAAGTTTCAGGCCGATCCCCAGGATTGTGCGGGTGCGCCGGCAGCGTTTGAGCCGGGCCTGTCTCATCCGGTGGTGACTGCGGAAGACGGGACCGTGTACGGAGTGGCGACGCCGCGCTTGTTGAAAGACGTGCATGAGCCGGTGGTCGAGCTGCGGTATTTCCATCTTTGGAGGACCGACTGCGGGCGTTTTGGGCACCCACTGGATACGGAGCATGTCTCGGTCTTGATCGAGAAGGGCGCGAAGGATTGGCATGCGCTGTACTGGTATGCGGCGGCCCACGAAGACACGGTGTGCGACGCGAGCCAGGTTGTGCGGGCGTCGACGCTGCACGCGGAAAGCGCCGGGGCTGAGGTGTGGATCTCGCGCGGCAAGCATGCTTCGTTTCTGAATCCCGAGCTTTGCGGGCATGGATGCGGAGGCGACAAGTGCGCCGCACTGAAGACCATGCACGTGAGTCGAATCGTGAACCTCGGCGAAGAGCAGGACCCGATGAACGGGTCGGCGTGGATTGCGTCGGCTGAGTGGCCGTTTGCGGCGAAGCTGGGGCGCTCGGATTTTGGGCCCAATGAGCTGGCGCGGCTCGAGAAGCTGCCGGCGACGGACATCGCCTGGGCGAATCCGAGAAAGCGGCCGGTGCAGGCGACGATTGCGGTGAGTAACTCGACGGCGGATGCGCTGGCGATGAGTAATCGCAAAACGGATACGGCGATCTCGCTGGCAGGCAGCGACACGGGCAATGCGCTGGGGACGAGCTATGGCAAGGTGACGCATGCGCTGAAGAAGTCGGCGCAGGGTGTGGGGCGGTTTTTGCACGGTGATGCAGGCGGGGAGAAGCCTGAGACAAAGCCGCAGCCGTAGCGGTAGCCAGGCCCACAGCGGACGCCGCCAGTCACTCGACCTTTGCTCCGCCAGGCGTATGCGCTTCAGGTCGCGGCTTTGTAAGAATCGGCCGTAGCGAGGATTCCCTCGGGGTAGGGCGTGCCTGCGAAGGCGAATGTGCGCGCATACTTCGATGAGTCGAAGAGATACGGCGCGTCGTTCTGATAGAGCATCTCGTATACTTCACCGACGAGCGGGTTGAACCAGCCAACAATTTTGACCATCGGGCGCGAGAGGACGCGAAACTTGGCGGGGCGATTCATGGCCTTGGCGGCAGCGTCGATGAACTCGCGGCCGGTGAGAGACTGCGGCGCCGTGGGTAAATGCCACACCTGGTTCCATGCGGAGGCACTTTCAGCCAGGGAAAGCAAAGCCTTCGCCGCGTCGGGAACGTATGTGTAGGAGTGCGGAAGGGCGTCTCTGACAAGGCACATGGGCGTTTTGCCCTGCGCCATAGGATTGAAGACCATGGTGTTGGGAATGCCGTTCTTGGCGCTCGGACCGTAGAAGTCGGCGCAACGCGCGATGAGGGCGGTGATGTTTCCCGCTTGCCACGCGCGCTCTAGCGTGGTGGCGATGGCCGCACGCACTTCACCTTTTTTACTGCAGGGGTTGTAGGGGGTCTGTTCGGTCATAGGTCCGTTGACCTTGCCATACATATAGACGTTGTCAAAGAAGATGAGACGGGCGCTAGTTCGTTGGCAGGCCTCGATGGCGTTGTCGATGATGCGCGGCCAGGCCTCGGCCCAGAGTTTGTGGTCGTACTTGAGGCCGGCGAGCAGGTAGACGATGGATGAGCCGACGACTGCCTCGATGGTCTGCTGCTGGTGGGTGAGGTCGGCGGTGCGGGTTTCTGCGCCGACAATGGAGACGGGATGGCGGCCGACAAGGCGCACTGGAAGCTTGCGCTGCGTGAGAAGAGCGACGAGGGCGTTGGCGATGCTGCCGCCTGCTCCGAGGATTGTGTGTTTTGAGATCGCATCCATGGGGTGCCCCTTTCCGGCCAGCCGTGCGCCAGCGCTGCATCCAAAGGGCCAGGGGGAAATCTGGCTCGCAACGAGTGTAGCGCGAATCGCTAAAGAGAGTTGTGTGCCCTTGGACGAGGCGAAGTTGCAGCCAAAGCATATGCGAAGGCACTACTCTGGAGGTATGACGGATCGGGAATTGGTGGCGCGGATTGCGCGCTCGCCGAAGGGGAAGGCCGGATACAAACAGCTGGTGCTGGAGCTGGGATTGGGCGGCGGGCGCGAGCGGCGTTTGCTGCTGGAACAGCTGGCGCGGCTGACGGTGCGGGGCGAGCTAACGAAGATCGATCGCGACCACTGGGGCATTCCAAGAAAAGTGAACCTGGGCGGCGGGCGCGACAACCTGATCGCAGGCCGGCTCGATCTGCATCGCGATGGCTATGGGTTTGTGCGGCCAAATGCGCGGCAGGCCTCGGGCGTGACCGACGACGTGTTTATTCCTCCCAATGAAATGAATGGCGCGATGCAGGGCGACCAGGTGCTGGTGGATGTGGAGCCGCCGCGCGCGGATGGAAAGCTGTCGGGGCGGATTGCGCGGGTGCTGGAGCGGCGCAACGCGACGGTGGTGGGGACGTTTCACTACTCGCGCGGAGAACGGTATCCGTTAAATGTCGTGATTCCGTTTGATGAGCGGATGACGCAGGCGATTGTGATTCCCGACGGGGCGGAGGTAGTGGCGGAGAAGCCTGAGGCTACGCCGCATCGGGTGCTGGGGACCGAGGCCAGACGCCGTCCAAAAGGTGAAGGCCCGGAAGGCGGCCTCGAGGGTTTGATTGTGGATGTGGAGATCACGAGCTGGCCGACGCCATTCAAGCCGCCGCTGGGACGGGTGATCGAGGTGCTGGGCGATCCGGATGACTTCGGCGTGGATGTGGAGATGATGATCCGGAAGCATCAGCTGCCGCGAATGTTTCCGGAGAATGTGCTGAAAGAGGCGCGGGAGATTGCGCGGCTTGATAAGTCGAAAAGACAACAGCAGATCCTTCACTCCGCTTACCCCGTGGACGCTGTCGCGCCCACGAGGCCCCAAACGCGCTCCGTTCAGGATGACAAGATTATTGAATTTGAGAAATCGCCGGGCGAGTTGAGTAGTGAGGATCTCGAAGGGCGGAGGGATTTTCGTGCGCTGCCCATTGTGACCATCGACGGCGAGACGGCGCGCGACTTCGATGATGCTGTGCTGGTGATGGAGCGCGCGGATGGCGGCTATGAACTGCAGGTGCACATTGCCGATGTGGCGGAGTATGTGCAACCGGGAACGGATCTGGACTTAGAGGCGCGGCTGCGCGGGACGAGCGTGTATTTTCCGGATCGCGCAATTCCGATGCTGCCGCAGGAGCTGTCGACGGATATTTGCAGCTTGCGGCCCGGCGAAGACCGGCTGGTGTTGAGCTGTGTGATGCAGTTGACCGCCGATGGGCGGATTGAGAGCTACGAGATTTGCGAGGGCGTGATTCGTTCGGCGGCGCGGATGACGTACACGGCGGTGCACAAGATTCTGGAAGGCGATCCCGACACGCGGGCGCAGTATTCCGAGCGGGTTGTCGATTTCGAGCGAATGAAAAAACTCGCGGAGTCGATGAACAAGCGGCGTGAGGAGCGCGGCAGTATTGATTTCGATTTGCCGGAGCCGGTAATTGAATTCGACGAGCAGGGCCAGATGCGCGGCGTGACGCGCGCCGAGCGGACTTGGGCGAATCGGCTGATCGAGGAGTTCATGCTGGCGGCGAACGAGTGCGTGGCGACGTGGCTTGAAGATCTGGGCGTGCCGTCGCTGTATCGGATCCATGAAAAGCCGGAGGCGCGGCGTGTGGTGCAGTTTGAAGAGCTGGCCGCAAGCTTCGGGTATTCTCTTGGCCTTGGTGCGTTGCCGGTCAAGAAGATACAGACGCGCGGCGATCGGCGCGAGGCGCATCGCGGTGGGAGGCCGGCGCGCACACATGAGGTGGCCGAGGACATTGCGGTAACGCCGAAGATGTATCAGAAGCTGGCGGCGCGGATTGAAGGCAAGCCGGAGGAGCGGATTCTGAGTTACCTGATGCTGCGGTCGCTGAAGCAGGCGCGGTACTCAGAGAAGAACGAAGGGCACTTTGCGCTGGCGGCGCCGACGTATACGCATTTCACGTCGCCGATCCGGCGGTATCCGGATTTGATTGTGCACCGGATTACGAAGGAACTTTTGCGGCGGGGTGTGGTGGGACGGGGTGTGGTGGCGGAGGGACGGCATAGTTCGCCTTGGCGGCACCAGAATGAGGGGGGATTGGGTCTCCCACCCACTGACGAGAAGAAGGTTAGACACAGAGGGCCGTCCTCCCCGGTCCCCAAAAGCGAGGGACCGGGGGCACCCAGGTTCGAGGCGTACCCGCCTCGCGGAAATGTCGACAAAGCGGCTTTGCTGGAGCCGCCGATTGCAGAGGCGGAGCTGGCGCAGATTGCCGAGGAGACGAGCCAGACGGAGCGGCGGGCAGCCGAGGCGGAGCGCGAGCTGGTGGAGTGGAAGAAGGTCCGCTTTATGGAGGACAAGGTTGGCGAGGAGTTTGCGGCGCTGGTTTTAAATCCCGCGAAGTATGGGCTGTTTGTGGAGCTGACGGATTTGTTCGTAGAGGGGCTGGTGCCCATTGATTCGCTGCGCGACGACCGCTACACATGGCGCGAGAATACGCACGAGATTGTGGGCGAGCGGTGGGGACGGCGGTTTCGCGCGGGGGATCGCGTGCACGTTGTGCTTGACCGGATTCTGGCGCAGGAGCGGAGGCTGCAGTTCTCGATTGCAGAAGAGGGATTGCCGTTGACGGGCAAGCCGGCGCGGCCCGCGCCAAAGGTCAAGAAGCCGCGGAAAGAATCGCGGCACCCTGCGCGGAAGGGCAAGCGCAAAGGGAAGAGGCGTTGAGGATCAGGGAGCGGGGCGCAGGTTTAGGCAGCGCTCCCACCCAAGCAGAGCTTGGATGGGGCAACCATGTTCGGAGTGGCTGTTGCAACGTGAAAGAGCTCCGGGGCTGAAGCCCTCTCTTTCGCGAGCTCCCCTGCTTATGGGCCTAAAGGCCCGCGCTTCCTCCGTCCCGCAGGGCCCGAGAACTGTCCTGCTTATGCGCCGGCTTGCTGGGCGGCGAATTTGCCAATGATGGGCAACTGGAAGCGTTCACCCTTGAGGGCCTTGAGCAGCAGGATGATCCAGATGATGAGGAACCCAAGGGAAACAAAGGGCACCAGAACCCAGCCGATGACTGGAATCAGCGAGAGAACGATGTGAACTGCGAATGCCGCGATACAGAAGAAGATCGATTGCCAGGAGTGGAATTTGACGTAGGAGTTTCTGTTGTAGGGCTCGACGATCAGAAAGATGATCGCGGGGATGATGGTGACGTACGCGAGGGCGCCTGCGGCATTGTCGGAGAGGCCGCTTTGTGCGGGCGCCTGCGGGGCGCCCGAGGGCTGGGGCGGAACGGGTGTGTACTGCGGTGAGTCGGACATGGTTGGCTCCTTTGCGGTGAATCGGGAGTGGCAGATTGGGGATTGCCGAGTGCGGTGATTGTACTCAATTCGAAATGAACTGCAGTGCTGTTTTTTCACCCGCTCGTAAAAAAATGCATGAACAGCCCGGCATCGATGGGGGACAGGCCGGTTAACCGGCCTGTTTCTGTGCGAGGTCGCCAATGATGGGGAGTTTGAAGCGCTCTCCATTGAAAGCCTTGATGAGCACCATGATCCAGAGGATGAGCATGGCCAGTGCAACCAGGGGATAGAGGCCGAAGGCGAGCATGCCCATAAACGACATGATGTGGCCGAAGATGGCAATCACGACATCGATGGCAAACCATGCGATGGCCATAAAGATGCACTGCCAGCTGTGAAAGCGGATGTACGAGTTTTTGTTGTAGGGCTCGACCATCAGGAAGATGATGGCCGGGATGATGGTGATGTAGGCTAGGCCTCCGGCTGCGTTCTCGGAGAGGCCCGACTGCGTAGTGGAGGGCGATGGCGTCGGATCGTTCATGGGTTCTCCTTGCATCTCCACACCGGCAACCTTTTTCTCACCTGGGTTAAGGCGGGCCGCGCGGCGAAACTGGATCGCACAAAAAGAGCGTTCCGCGGCTTGGCAGAAGGCACACGGGAAATCCGTGGAGAATTCGATTCGTCCACAGGAAAATCCGAAAACAGAACCTTGTCAAGAAAATTCAGCCTGTCTGCGGCTGTCGGCGCTGGAATCTCAGCCGAACAGTCCTGGATTTTCGGGAGCAGGCTCGGTTTCAGTCAGGAGAGCCGCGTCGTCGTTACGGACGTTGCCGACGCGGTCGCCGACGGGCCAGGCGCGCATCTTCTCGGCGGGGTAGGGACGGAGCAGGTCGGTGGGCGGGCGCTGGGGGCTGCCGGGATCGAGCCAGCGGTCGTAGTCGCGGCGATCGAGGATGACAGGCATGCGGTCGTGGATCTTCTCGGTGACTTCGTTGGGGTCGGTGGTGATGATGGTGAAGCTTTCGAGGGGCGGCCCCTCTTTGGGCTTCCACGAATCCCAGAGACCGGCAAAGGCATAGGGCTCGCCGGAGCTGAGAGCGATGGCGTAGGGCTGTTTGTTTTTGGACCTGGTTGCCGGTTGCGCGGCCTGCCACTCGTAGAAGGCGTCAGCGGGTACGAGGCAGCGGCGCTTTTTGAAGGCTTCGCGGAAGGCGGGCTTGGAGAGCACTTCTTCAGCGCGGGCGTTGATGGTGGAGTAGCCGAATTTCTGGTCCTTCGCCCAGTAGGGCACCAATCCCCAGCGGGCGAGCGTGCAGATGCGGGCTCCAGCGTCGCGATCGAGGCGGAAGATCGGCTGGGTACTTTGCGGCGCCGCATTGAAGGTAGGGATAAACCAGGGCATGTCCTCGATGGGCACACCGAACCAGTCGGCGAGAACTTCCTGGGTGGAGCGTCGGGCAAAACGGCCGCACATAGAGAGAGGATAATGCGGCGCGGTTGAGATGCAGCTACGATGTTTTATCGAGTAGCCGGGAAGCAAGGCGCGCGAAGAAGTTTGGATATATTTGAGCGGCGGCAAACCCGATGCGTCTTTCTCGACAGAAGATGCTGTGCGGAAATGAAGACGGGGCTGCGGCAGACTTCACCATTCAATCTTCGGAGGCAGCGATGCGGGCAACATTGAGTGCAATAGGACACGTGTGTGCGGTGGGAGTGATTTTGCTGAGTGCGGGCGCAGGTGCGCAGACTCAATCAAACGAAACAAAGGAGACAAGGGCTCCAGAGGAAGTGCGCACATTCTTTCTGACGAACGTGACGGACGCGGCCGATACGCAAGACATTGTGACCGATTTGCGCAACGTTCTGTCGCCGCGCAGCCACGTGTATTTTGTTGCGTCGCAGGGGGCGATCACCGTTCGCGGCACGGCGGATGAGATTGAACAGACGCAGCGGGTGATCACGGAGCTTGACCGCAAACGGAAGGTGTTTCGGTTGACCTACACGATCACAGAGATGGAGGACGGCAAATCGGTGGGGACGCGCCGTGTGGAATTGACGGTTCCGGTGAACGCGAAGAATGTGGTGAAAGCGGGGAAGCGCCAGCCGCTGGTGACCGGGTCACCGAGTTCGGAGAGCGAAAAGCCGAGCTCGCAGGTGCAATATATCGATCTTGGACTGAGTATTGAGGCGGATCTCGCGGGCAGCGGGGAGACGCAGCGTCTGCGGACCCAGGTGGAGGAGTCGAGCATCGCCGATGAGAAGTCAGGCATCGGCGAGCAGGACCCTGTCATCCGGCAGGCGAAGATGGAAGGGATAGCGATGCTCACTCCGGGAAAACCGGTGGTGCTGGGATCGTTGGATATTCCGGGGACCACGCGGCGCGAGGTAGTTGAAGTGGTGTCGGAGCTGGTGCGGTAGTGTTTTCGGATTCGAATCGCCGGAAGTCAAAGGGCGACGTGAAGTCACCGAGGTTGAAGTCGGCAAACCTGCGACCTCGGGTGCTGGAAGGCCATCCCATACAATAGCGATGAGGGTTTTGACGGATGGCACATACAGTTTTTTGCGTTCGCTATAAGAAGGAAATGGAAGGGCTGGACGAGCCGCCCTTTGACTCGGAGCTGGGACAGAAGATCTACAAGAACGTGTCGAAGCCGGCGTGGGACGAATGGGTGAACCACCAGAAGATGCTGCTGAATGAGTATCGGCTGCAGCCCTGGACACCGCAGGCACAACAGTTTCTGGTGGAACAACTGGAGATGTTCTTTTTCGGCGAGGGGTCTGCGTTGCCGAAGGAGTATGTGCCGCCCGCGCAGTGACCCACCTGCGACCACCTGCGGTGGGGCTAACTGCTGGCGCGGCCGCCTAATTTGGGTGGGCACTTTCAGTCCGTGGTGATTTGGATTTCAGTTTGGAAGGTTGTTGCCTTCCCACCCAAGCTTCGCTTGGATGGGGCACCCTCGGGTTCGTGCTGCTTGGGATTCCCTTTCGAAGAACGAAGCGCAAACCGAACTGAATTGCAAACCCAACTATTGATCGATCACTTCAGGTGGGCGATTCCCATGTTGCGGAAGTAGACTTCGGCGCCTTCTGACTGGAAGAGGATTTTTCCCTGCGTGGTGTTTGGCTTGGTCGCGCTGTTGGCCAGTTTTCCATTCACGAAATAGAGAATGCGATCGGGGCTTACGACGAGCTCCAGTAGATTCCATTCTCCGTGGGGCTTCTCAAGTTCGTTGACTGGATCGCGAAACCCGGTTTCGTTGACCAGCGGTCCGCGGCCGATGTGCGCGATGCGTGTGTATTGATGGGGGCCCGGTTCCGCGGTGCTGAGATACTCCTGGCCGTCGACCGTGAGGCCGGTGCCGTTGATGACCCAGATGTCGCCGGTGCCGCCCTCGCTGACCTGGAATTCCATTAAGCGACCCCACACGCGAAGTGGGCCGGTGATGTTGTATTGGATGCCGCTGTCGCGCGCTTTTCCCAGGCGCGGCGCATACATGGCTTCTCCCCATTTAAATTCAGCGCGAAGGTAGTAGTTGCCGTATTCCTTCTTTGTTACCAGGCCGCCGAACTCTTTTCCTGATATGTGCAGCTCGCGACTCTCAACCTGAAAGACCTTGTCTGGATCACTGTTGATGCCGTGGTTCTGTAGCAGGGTGTCGAAGCCATTGAAGTTCTTTCCGTTGAAGAGGGGCTTGAGTTTGCCGTGCGGCGGAACGGTAGGGGCGGACTGGGCAAATGCCATGGTCCCCAATAGAAGCAATGCGCTGAGAGCGTATGCGCAGCGTTCGAGGATGCGGTTCTTCATAGGGAATTCTCCGCAGGCCCGGAGGGTTTTTTAGCTCGCGGGCCAAGCGAGTCATCATACGCCGGCGCGGGTCAGCGGGCAAAATCGATCCCGAGGACGGGCCGATGCGGTCCAATTACGCGCCTGGAAATTAAGTGCCGGACTTTCTCCCCAGGCCAACTGATAGGCTGTCTTGCGATGGTATTCAGTCATACCGTGTCAATGGAGAGAGTGATGTCAAGCCTTCGGAGCAATCTTTTGCCTTACTTGCTTGCCGGCAGCCTGCTGCCTTCTGTTGTGTTGAGCCAGTCTCCCGCGCCCTCGCAAGCGCCGGCGACAACGGCTCAGGCTTTTACCGCGCAGGATACGGAGTCTGCTCTTGCGAAGGAAGCGGCGGCGCGCGGAGCGATGCTGATGCAGACCGGCAAATTTCCGGATATGGACGGAAGCGGGCCTTATCCGGCGACCTATGCGATGGCTCGGAATGGCATGGAAGACGTGGTGTATCAGCCGAAGGATCTGACGCAGGTGAAAGCGAAGCTGGGCGTTTACATCTGGGGCAATGGCGGCTGCGGCTACGATGCGACGAGCGCGCGGTTTCATCTGATTGAGATTGCGAGCCGAGGTTATGTGGCGATTGCTCCGGGCGAGATCGAGAGCGGACCCAAGGCACCGAAGCCAGCGACCGACGGCACACAGCAAGCGGGCTCCGATAAGAGAGCCACGCCGGAGAAGATGCTGGCAGCTCTCGACTGGATACTCGCGGAGAACAAGCGGGAGGGCAGCCCGTACTTTGGCAAAATTGACTCGGCTTCAGTGGCGTTTTCGGGACACAGCTGCGGCGGATTGATTGCGATGAAGGCGGCGCTCGATCCGCGCGCCAAAGTGCTGGTGTTGGAGAACAGCGGGCTGTTTCGTAAACCAGTGGGCGGGGTGCCTGCGAACGACAAGATGGCGGCCGTGGTGAAGCTGCTGAGCCAGATGAAGAAGGAAGACCTGGTGCAATTGCACACGCCGGTTCTCTACATTCTAGGAGGCCCGCAGGACATCGCGGAGCCGAATGGACTGGACGATTTTCAGCACATTCAGCACGTGCCCGTGTTCGTCGCGGATCACCCTGGCGCGGGTCACGGAGGCCTTTTCAGCGAGCCCAACGGAGAAGCAACCAAGGTTGAGCTGGACTGGCTGGCCTGGCAGCTGCATCAGGACCGTGTCGCGGCACTTAGCTTTACGGGACCTGATTGCACGTTGTGCCGTGACTTTCGGTGGGTCGTGTATAGAAAAGGGATCGAGTAGGCAAGGGCAGGCGCAAAAAAACCGCCGCTGGATTTCACCCAGCGGCGGATCAGGCTTGATTCATGCCTGCAGAATTTCAAGCTCGGTGCATGGATTTCAGTAATAGATTTTCAACGCCAACTGCAGAAGCCTGGGAGCGTTGGCGCCGGTGAGCGATCCGAAGCTTGGCGTACCCATGATCGTGGAGTTGATGGAGTTTTGCGGTCCGGGCGCGGCAAACTGGAAGTTCGGGTGATTGAAGGCATTGAAGGCCTCGGCGCGGAATTCAATGTGCCGGCTCTCGCCCAGGGGGATTTTCTTTTCCAGCGCAAAGTCGACGTTCTTGTCACTGGGGCCCTCGAGACTATTCAGGCTCACATTCCCAAACGATCCGAGCGCAGGATTCTGGAAAGCGCACGTATTGAAGAATGTACCCGGAAGACACGGCTTTGAGTTCGCCTTGACGCCGGGGACAAAGTCGGGCCGCTGCTGACCATCGGAGTTTGCAAAGTCGGCATTGCCATCGGTGACTGTGAACCAAGTGCCCGACGACAGCGTGACGATGCCGGACCAGTTCCAGTCTCCAATGATGTGATCGACGATTGCATTGTGGGTTGCCAGGCGATGCCCAGTGCCAAAGGGAAGATCGTAAAGGTAGCTGGCCACAAAGCGATTGCGGACATCGAAATCGAGTGGACCGTATTCCTGATTCGGATAGCGGCTGTTGCGGAATCCATCGTTGTTCTGCGACCCGAGGTCGGCGCTGCTGGCATTGCCGAGAGCCTTGCTGTAGGTGTAGTTGACGATGAACTCAAGCCCGCGGCTGAGGCGTTGTTGGAACGAAGTCTGCAGGCCGTTGTAGTTGGATGAGCCGGACGACCGGAGGTAGCCGATGGAAGCGTCTACATATGAGAAGGGGCGCCGCGGGGCCGTGGGAGCAGAAGGATCGGGCGTTGGCTGCGCCTGGTTGCCATTCAGGTAGATGTACGAACGGTCGCCTTTGGACCCGACGTATGCTATCTCAACTACCGACTTATCGCTCACCTGGTATTGAGTGCTCAGGTGCCACTGCAGAACGTAGGGCATGCGAAGGTTGGGGTCGAGTGCGAACAGGGTGGGCGTGTTGGGATCGGTGAGGGAGTCGGCGGGAAATCCTTGCGACAGCGTTGCGATGCCCGGAACAGAGCAATCTTGCGCTGCCGAATACGAGGGCAGTCCGCAGGGAGCAGAAAAGGTCTGGCTGATGAAGTACGGAGGGTTGAATCCAGGGCTTGGGTTGCTGTAGGGTCCAGCCTCATCTCCGTTAAAGAAGACGCCAAACGCGCTCTGGATGGCGAGATGCTTGGTGGCGTTGTAGGCCAAGCCCACGCGCGGCCCGAAATCCTTGTAGTCGGAGGAAATTAGCGCATTCGATGCCGTGTGATTTACCGGCAAGGTTGCGGCCAGTGTAGGCGTCAGAGTGACATTGCTGTCCTTAGGGATATCGAGTTTCCCGGTGACAGGATTGAAATTTGCCTGCGCATTGTTCTTGGAGTAGACCGGCGAGAAGAACTCGTAGCGCATGCCGAGGTTCAGGGTGAGTTGCGGGAGAGCGCGCCAGTCGTCCTGCGCGAAGAGCGCGTAGGTGTGGCGGTAGTAGTCAATGTTGTTCAGGTTATTGATATTGCCGCCGCTGGGTTGGCCGGTGAGCAAGGTCGCGAGGCTATTGCCTCCGGTTCCGGGGTTGCCGGCGTTATCGGTGTAACCGTGCGAAAAGGTCATCGAGCCGCGCGGATCGGCGGGCTCATAGATTGAGAAGCGCTCTGGCCGAATTTCTCCACCGAGCTTCATCGTGTGATGTCCGACATTCAGAGTGAACGTATCCGAGATCTGGAAGGTGGTTTGTCTTTCGACCGCCGGTAGAAAGGTGGGGCTGCCGAGCGTGGAGGCGTCGCTGAATGAGAGCTGCGGCAGGCCGCCATTATTGGTGCCGGGCTCATAGGGCACACCAGGAAAACCGATGAGAGATGAAACGTTCTGATTTGAGAAGGCCTGGTAGCGGCTGGTCTTGATCCGGTTAAAGCCGACGCGGAACTCGTTCACTTTATGGACGGAGAAGACGTGCACTTCACTCGCCGCACCGCTGTAGGCAGTGATCTGCTGGTTGCCGTCGAAGAATCCGCCGCCATCCGCAAATCCCGGAAAGGGCGAGCCGATGATCTCAGGCGTATTGCTGGTGCTGAAGCGATAGAAGGATGTGTCGTGCTGTCCCCAAACCTGGTCGACACGGACGTCTCCCTGGTTGGAAGTCTGTGTAGTCACCGGATCGGACAAATAGTTGTAGCCGACTCCCGATGCGTTGGGACTGGGGAAGAGGTTGATCAGTGTGCTTCCAAGCGGGTCGACTTTGGATGCGGGAATGACATTCACCGGTGCTCCATTGGCATAGCCGAAAGGAACGCCGCAAAATCCGCCGCCGGCGGTCGCTTGCGTCTGCTTTGTATCGAAGAGCTCGCCCTGATAGGTTTGGACGCCGTTGCAGTCGAGCACGCCCGTGGGTGAAGTGAGGTCGAGCTGATCGGAAAAATCGCCCGCTCGCTGGGCTGCGGTGGGAACCGTTGAAGTGGTGGTTTGCGCCTGGCTCTCGCGCAATCCCTGATAGTCCACGAAGAACAACAATTTGTCTCGAATGATTCTGCCGCCAAGGGTCGCGCCGAATTGGTTCTGGTGATACGGCTGGCGGGTCGCGTCAAAGTAGTTCATTGCATCGAATGCCTGGTTGCGCAAGAACTCGTAGAGCGTTCCGTGAAACTGGTTGGTGCCGCCTTTGGTTGTGGCATTCACCACGGCGCCGGTGGATCTGCCGAATTCCGCATCGTAGTTGCCCGTCTCAACCTTGAACTCCTGCAGGGCATCCGGAGGCGGCATCACGACGTAGTTGGCTTCGTTCAGCAAATCGGGGAGGTTGGAGTTGTTGTCAACGCCATCGAGGAGGAAGTTGTTATCCAGCGAACGCGACCCGCTGGCGCTGAAGCCGAATCCGCCCGAGTCGCGCGCTCCAGGTTCGCTGGTGGTGACGCCGACGCTCAACTGGGCAAGCTGCACGGGGTTACGGCCATTCAGGGGAAAGCCGACCATCGAGACGCTGTCGATCACCTGCCCTGTCTCAGACGAGTCTGTTTCCAGAATGGGCGCTGCGCCCTCAACGACGACATGTTCACTGACTTCGCCCAGTTGCAGAGCCACGTCCGCGCGCTGGCGCTGCTGCACATCGAGCGTGATGGGCCCGACTACGGCCTGCTTGAAACCGGGAGCGGAGATGGTCAATGTGTAGGTGCCAATGCGCACCGGGCTGATGGACCAGGCGCCGGTGGTATCACTTTGCACCCGATAGGCGAAGTTGGTTGCCGTGTTCACTGCGACTACCGCAGCGTTTGCGACCACAGCTCCGGATGAGTCAACGACCCGTCCCTCAAGGGAGGCTGCATCGCGTTGTGCGAAAAGAGGGGTGATTGACGCTGCCAGGAGCGCCACCAGACAGGCAAATCGCCGGTTGCCGAAACGAGGAAACATTTGAGAAGCCTCCTAAAATGCGGTTCTGTCGGTCGCTGAAAGCCGATCGGTGGTTTCATTCGTGCCAGAATCTGGCAGGCCCTTTCCCGCAAGGGCGGGAGCGATTGAGATCCGACGGTAGAGTGCGAATTTGACTCAGCCTCTGTTTGAAAGGAAATGAAACCGTCGTTTATCTTCGAATTATTACGATAATTAACATCGCTGTCAATGCAAATTGTTGGGCTTCTTGTAGGTTGGTTTGACTCGGAACGTCTGCAAATTGGCGATAATCAACGCCGGTTCAGCCTTTATCTCAATTCCGGGGCGGGCGAGATCCCTCGAGAGCAAAGCATTTGAACTCATTGACGGTTACGTTACGCGAATATATACTTACGAATGGTTTCTAATTGATGTGCTTAGAAAACTCCCGCGGGGCTGTTGTGTCTTCTCGCCGGATCTATAGAACGAATGGAGTCTGCATGCAACAAAACCTCGGGAGCTCGCCAGCGAATATCCAGACCGCGGGTCACTTAACATTTCAGGAGATCGCTCGCCAGCCGGAGCTCTGGCCGGTAGTCAGCAAGGAAGTTCGCTCTGAGGCGGCGCGTCTCGAAATCGATACGAAGCTGCGGAGCAAGAGGGTTCTGGTCACCGGCGCAGGTAGCTCGGCGTATGCCTCGAGCGCAGTTGCCGCAGCGTGGCAAGGCGCGATCGCGATTCCCACGACCGACCTGCTTTTAGATACAGACCGCTATCTCGCTGGAGTGGATGCAGTGATTTCACTGGCTCGTTCAGGCGAGAGTCCTGAGAGTGCGGCGGTGGTGGAGCGCATCCGGAGCCAGCACCCGGAGATCTACCAACTTGCCATCGTATGCAATGCGGACAGTGCTTTGGCGCGCGCGGGGGTGGACGATCTGATTGCGCTCGATCCGCGGACCAACGATCGAAGCCTGGTGATGACGAGTTCCTTTTCGAGCCTGGTTCTTGCCGGAATGGCGCTGGCCCAGCCAAATCGTGTGCTGGCGCATGTCGAGGTGTTGAGCTCGCGCGCGGCCTCGCTGTTCACTGATATTGACGGTGCGTGTCGGAGTGTGGCCGACCGGATTCGCGATCGGATCGTCGTTTTATCGTCGTCGCCGCTGTTGGGCTGGGGACGCGAAGCAGGCCTCAAGACGCTGGAGATGACGTCGGGGTATTTCACCGTTGTGACGGAGACATTTCTCGGTCTGCGGCACGGGCCCATGTCTTTTGTAAAACCCGATACAGCGGTTCTTTGTTTGCTGTCGAGCGATCCGGTTCGCCGCTCGTATGAAATCGATTTGATTGACGAGCTTCGTTCGAAGAAGATCGGATATCTTGTGGGCATCGCCGACCCCGAAGAGCAGGATCAACTGTTTGACGAGAGAATTCCAGCGGTCGCGCCACATGAAGACGATTCACTGCGCACATCGTACGAGATCGTGAGCGCGCAATTGCTGGGGTATCACCTGAGCCTGCGCCTGGGGCTGAATCCGGACAATCCGAGCCCGGACGGGATCATTAATCGCGTGGTCCGTGGCGTGCAGATCCATTCATAGAATCCTGCACGCGTTGCGGATACGGGGCGTGCGGGACTCTATCCATCAGAGCTGCGGCGTGGCGTCGAGCGTGAGTACCTCGAAGGGCTTGAGCTCGAATGCATGGGGCTGGCCCGCTTCGAGCTTGATGGAAGGGCTCGCGGCATCCGCGGCCCAGGGGCTGTGCGCCACATACGCCTTTGCTCCTTCTACGGGAATCTCGAACGCCTTCTCTACGTCGATGCGGATTTCTTTAGTGGTTGATGTCGGATTGCGCAGGACCAGGATTCCTTTCTTCGCACTCCACGAAGCCCAGCCGTAGACTTCGCCTTGACCGGGATCGCCGCCTACCCAGTGCGTATCGCGCAGAGTCTCGGCATTCTGACGGGACCAGCGCGCGCTTTCCGCGAGCACATCCCAATCGGCCGAGGTGAGCAGCGACGGCGTGATGTAGAGCTCCTGCAACTCGGTTCCGCTGCCGAAGTAGGAATGCACCTCCGCCGCGAAGTCATGGCCGGGATCGGTGGAGAGATTCTTCGCCTTGGCGGCATAAATGATGCCATGCAGCATCAGCGAATTGATGGGAAAGAGCGGGCCGCCCTTGACGATGTTGCGGTAGGTCTGCTCGTCGCGATAGGTGATCCATTTTTGCCGCCATGTTCCTTCGCCCGCAAAATCGTGGTCTTCTCCCAGACGGAAAGTCGTGTCGGCGTAGCGCAGCCAGAAGGGCGACGGCCAGGTACCGGTGGTCAGATTGATGAAGAGGTCGTGCTCCTGCTGGCGTAAGCGCTCGATCAGATGAATGGCGGCAGAGAAGTCGCTGTCGAAGATGCTACCTGGGAAGACCTGGTTCACGTTCCCGGTTCCATCCAGTTTGAACTGATTTACTCCGTAGCGGTCGATGAAGTTCAGGCAGGCCTCTTCGAACTTTGCGTAATAGCGGGGGCCTGAGAGGGCATAGCCGCCTTTGACGATCTCGTAACCGTGGCTTTTGCCGTAGGCAATTCGCTCGGCTTTCTCTTTGTCGTAGCCACCCCAGGGCGAGAGCCACATACCGAGGCCGATCCCATATTCGCGGGCCGCGGCACGAACGGGCGTCAACCCATCGGGAAAGCCGCTGTTCATTTGCCACATGGAGTTCGTGTCGTCCCATCCGTCGTCCATTAGAAGGGAATCCATCGTGACGCCGCGTTTGCGCACCAGCTCTTCACCGAAGGAATTTATGCGGTCGACTACGTCTGCAGCGCTGAATCGCTGCCCTTCACCCAGGTCGTACCAGGTGTTGTAGTGCAGGAAGGTTCTATAAGGATGGGCTCGCTCGAGCTCGATGTAAGCCAGGAAATCGCGCCGCATCTGGCCGCTTCTTGCGGCTCCAATGACTGAGGAGTAGGTGATGGACTGGCCCGCGCTGAGTGGAAGTGTGCGTTTGAGGCCGGCGGTAGCGACGCCGCCGACAACGCTGCTATAGGAGAGCGGCTGCTCGAAGCCGAGATAGTAATTCCCGGCCACAATCGGAGAGCCGGCAACTGAGCCGACGACGTGGGCTTCAGGATCGCGGAAGCGAAGGAGTTGAACATCTTTCAGCGGCAAAGGCTGAGTGCCTGCCTGAATCGTCGTCTCCTGCCGCAGATAAGGCTCATCGCCGCGGACCACGAGGCACCAATGGACCCGAAACGATCCTGTCCGTTCCTTGAGATCGGCACAAAGTTGCTTGCCGGGCAAACGCGCTGCGGCGCGCGAGGCTTCGGGATCGGGGTTGAGTACCTGTACTACCGGAGCGCCAGCGATCAGCTCTGAGGAGGGGATGGAGCGATCGTCGAGGACGAGAACAAACATGTCGTGCAACCGGATCGTCTTCGACTCGCCCTGTGCTGCGACCGAGTTCAGCAGCAGGTGTTGGTGCTCCAGGGAGAGGTGCGCCGTGATTGCCTGATTTCCAAAGGATTGGGCCGGACTCTGGGCAGCCGCGCAGGCGAAGGGAACTCCGAGAAGAAGGGAAATCGAGGAAAGCGCCGATTGCAGTCGCATCGAGGAGGGCTCCTGAAGAGTGAACATCTTGACTACTTGAAACCGCAACTATATCGTAATGGAACAAAGCGAAAGAAAACATAACAAAACAAGTCAATTTGGTACTAATCCGGACCCAGGGGGATGAGGTATGAGCGAAGCTGGCGGACCGATCGTCGCAGACAAATTCGTCGATCTGGTAAGCGCTACGGCCGAAGTTGATTTAAGGCTAAGCGATTTCCATCCTCGTTCAGCATTGAGAACTCCTGCCGTTCGGATCGAAAAGCCTCGCTTCCCTGTCATTGATTATCACAACCACCTGGACTCGATGCGCCCCAAAGACGTGCTGGCGGTAATGGACGAGTGCGGCATCGAGCGGGTTGTGAACATCACGATGCAGGTGGGGCAGACCGCTTTGGAAATCATCGACAAATATCACGCCGCCGCACCCGATCGTTTCTACTCCATTGGCTGGATGGATTGGAGCGGGGTTGAGCGAAGCGACTTTGTCCAGGTCACACGCGACCGCCTTCATCGACTGGTGGAGCATGGCACGATCGGCATCAAGTTCTGGAAGGATTTCGGCCTGACGTTGCGCGACTCCGATGGCCAACTGCTGCGGATCGACGATGAACGGTTTGCGCCTATCTTTGAGGAGTGCGGCAAACTTGGCTTGCCGGTTATGTTTCATACTGCCGATCCTACGGCGTTCTTCGACCCGATCGATCCATACAACGAGCGATTCGAAGAACTGGCGGCGCACCCCGACTGGGGCTTCTCCTCCTCGCCGGTTCCGAAGCGGGCGCTTCTTGAGCAGCGAAATCGCGTCATCGCGCGGCATCCCTCCATCACATTTGTCGGTGCGCACTGCGCCGAGAGCAGCGAGGATCTGGGGTATCTTGCCGAACAACTCGATGCGCTTCCAAACCTGATGGTCGACATCAGTGCGCGCGTCTCTGAATTGGGGCGGCAGCCTTACAGGGCTCGCGAGTTCTTTCTGAAGTACGCCGATCGCATTCTTTTTGGCGCCGATCTGCTGCCCGATCCGGAGATGTATCGGCTCTACTATCGCTTTCTCGAGACCGCCGATGAGTATTTCGAGTATCCTTCGCATGCATCGCGGCAGGGGCGTTGGAATATCTACGGCGTTTTTCTTCCCGACGATGTTCTGCGCAAGGTGTATCGCGACAATGCGCTGAAACTTTTGCCGCGCACTCGCTGACGTAGGGCCGGCGTTTTCTTGGTTTGCGCAATCATTTTGTGGATGCGGGTGGGCGTACCGTAACTTTGCGTCGCGCAAGAGAAATTGGAGGACCAAATGAACGAGATCGAAGCAGGGCTTTGGAGCAGACGGCGATTCATGCAGGTGAGCGCTGGAGCTGCGATTGCGGTGAGCGCCGCCGCCCATGCAGACGAACAGAGCAGCAAACCCCATCGCTCCATGATGGATGTTGCCTTCGCGAAGCGCGAGCCACGCATCGGCATCATCGGGACCGGCGGCCGCGGCACTTCGCTGCTGCGCAACGTTCTCGCGGCAGATGGGCAGGTGGTGGCTCTATGCGACGTTGTTCGCCCTAAAGCTGAAGCTGCAGCAGCACTGGTGGTGGCGAAGGGCCAGAAACAGCCAGCGCTCTTCACAGACGGCGATCATGCCTACGAGAAGATGCTCGACGGCGCGGATGTCGATCTGGTGATTGTGGCAACGCCCTGGAATTGGCATGCTCCGATGGCGCTTTACAGCATGAACCAGGGCAAAGATGTGGCCATCGAAGTTCCCGGCGTAACCACGATCGAAGACTGCTGGAAGATTGTGAACACCTCAGAGCAGACGGGCAAGCACTGCATCATCCTGGAGAACTGCTGCTACGGATACAACGAAACGTTGCTCCTGCGTATGGTGCACGCAGGCGTACTCGGAGATGTTCTGTATGGCGAAGGAGCGTACCTGCACGACCTGCGCGAAGAGCTTTTTTCCAATGCCGGAGAGGGCTTGTGGCGCAGGACCGTACACACACTTCATACAGGCAATCTTTATCCGAGCCATGGGCTTGGACCGGTGGCGAACTACATGGGTGTCCAGCGCGGCGACCGCTTTGCACACATCGTTTCGATGAGCACGCCGCAGCGCGGTCTTGATGCTTATCGCAAAGCGCATCTGAAGCCCGACGATCCCCGGATGCGGGAGCGCTATGTGACCGGCGACATGAACACCTCGCTGATCAAGACAGCCAATGGTCTGACGATTACGGTGAAACACACGGTGTCAACGCCGCATCCCTACGATCGCATCAACCAGATTGCGGGCACCAAGGGAATCTTTCAGGATTATCCTCCGCGCATCTATATCGATGGGCAAAATGCGGACGAATCGTGGGAGCCCGTAGAGAACAGCCCGGAGAGCAAATGGAAACAGTACGAGTATCCACTGTGGACGAGCGAGGGCGACGCGGCCAGAAAGAATGGCGGTCACGGCGGCATGGATTACATCATGCTGTATCGCCTGTTGCAGTGCGTTCGAGAAGGCCTGCCACCCGATTTGGATGTGTACGATGCGGCCTTGTGGTCTTCTGTCGCCCCGCTCAGTGAACAGTCTGTGAAGGCAGGGAGCGCGCCGATTGAGTTCCCTGACTTTACACGCGGGACGTGGAACAAGCGGAAGGCATCGGCTATTGCTACGCTTGCATAAGGCTGACCGGAAGAAGAAAAAGAGCGTGCAATGAATCAAGCGATTCGTTGCACGCTCTTCTTTTTGTGTTCAGAAACGAGCGATCAGATTTTGATGAAGAGCTTCTTCTTGTACATCCAGAAGAGCATCAGCCAGTACACCAGCATGACGGTTACGCCGAGCAGAAAGGGTTCCAGTCCGGGCCCAAGAATCTGGAACGGACGGTAGCCGAGGTTTGTATGCAAGGTGCTGATGATGAAATCTTCGCAGAGGTGCGCGATCAGATAAGCGGCCATGGAATTGAGGCCGACGACAACCAGGGGAAAGGCCCAGCGGCGGAATCCTTTCGCGTCGATGATCCAGGCGAAAGCGGAGAGAAAGAAGAAGCACATGCCTCCGCTGAAGAGCGTCCAGCTCGGAGTCCAGATGCGCTTCACGATGGGGCAGATGCCGGTGAAATGCAACACCAGCGCAAGCGCGGCGAGACCGACGCCGGTGATCAGGAACTTTCTGAGTGGAATGCGGTCGGGCGTTTCGCGATACCAGCGGCCGGCGAATAAGCCGAGCAGCATGGTTCCCAGGGTTGGGATAAAGCTGAGCGTCAGATAGCCGCCCTCATTAAAGGCGAATCGCGATTCGCGCGGAAAAAGGTTCAGGAACCATACGTCGACGGCCTGACCCAGATTGCTGTTCTTGTTCCAATGAGAGGCGAATCCAGTGAAGTTGTGATGCCAGTTGGCGGGAACGCCTACCGCAGCGTAGTCAAAGGCAGGCCCCGGCGCCGGATAGAAAGCCCAGGCGGCCCAGTAGCCAATCAGGATTGAAGCAAAGGCGATCCACTGCCAACGGGGGCGGCAGAAATAGAGCAGAAATGCAAACGTGTATCCCAAACCGATCTGCGTCAGTGTGTCTTCAAAGGTGAAATAGGTGATTGGTTTGCCGATGGAGCGAAGCAGAATTCCGAGCGCAATCAGAATGAACGAGCGGCGGATGGCGTGGGCGAACTGCTTCGCAAAAATCTCGCCTTTGCGTACCCGCGACGCGATGGAGTAGGGAAGAGCGACACCGACCAGGAAGGTGAACGAGGGCTGGATCATGTCGTGCAGCCCCATGCCCGCCCACTCGACGTGCGTCTGGTTGTAGGCGAGCACGCGCCAGAAAAGGCTCGTTGGGAAAGCGCGGTAGACGTCGGCGAAGCGCATGACCTCGCCCATCATGAGCAGCATGACGAGTCCGCGATAAGCATCGACTGCGACGTTTCTCTGGATTGGCTTTTCCGCAACTTGGTCGGGGAAGGAGCCTGATGGAACGTCCGCTCTCGATTTTTGCTTGTTCGTTTCGACAACAGCTGTGGCGCTCATGCGAGACCTCGTGTTTCGAAAATCTGCCGATTCGATTCTTACCTTGGCGACTGTGGCTTGCGGAGCGCCTGCGCAAACGGCGAACGCATTGAAAAGAACACGGAGACCGGACGGTGCAGGCTAGCGGGGGTTGCGAGTTGCCCCCGGCTCCCCCGGGTGCCTTTCCATCCGTAGCGAATACTTTCCTATTTCTCTTTATTTCGACCCGGTTGTCAAGAGCGAAATGGGGCCAATCGAAAGCTTGGCTGGAAAGTGAGGCAAGCCGCTGATTCAGATCTGGCGCGCTTCTCTCTATGCAAATGTCAGGTATCAATGCAGATAAGCTTTCGGACTGAGACTTGGGACCGTTGGAAGTCGCGCATCCTCCCTGCCAGAAGACTTGGAGTTAGCTCCATTCTGCGCCAAGCTTTGCTGGTCGTTGTTATTTCGTTTTATTTCCTATGCGGTACACTTAATTTCGATGGAAGGATCCAGGCGTCGCGGAAATTGACACGCGTCGCTGGCCGAATACCCAGGTAAGAGGTACGAATCTCATGGCGAATGCCCTTCAGGAACTCTCCGCAGCGCGGCAATTGAAGAATCCCAAAGGGATCTATTCGGTCTGTTCGGCCCACCCATGGGTTCTCGAGGCTGCGATCGAGCAAGCTCTCGAGGACGGCTCGCCAATTCTGATTGAGGCGACGTCGAACCAGGTGAATCATCACGGCGGCTATACGGGCATGCAGCCGCTTGATTTTCGCAATCTGGTGCTGGAGATCGCTGCGGGGAAGGGACTGGAAGAGTCCAGGATCATTCTTGGGGGAGATCACCTCGGTCCTAATCCGTGGCAAAAGCAGCCGGCTGCCGAGGCAATGATTGAAGCGGAACGGATGGTCGAGGCATATGTGCGGGCTGGGTTTGAGAAGATCCACCTGGATGCGAGCATGGCCTGTGCCGGCGATCCACACCCATTGCCGGGAGAGACTGTGGCCAGGCGCGCGGCCACTCTATGCGCTGCCGCGGAGAGGGTGGCTGGTGCGCGGAAACCCGTCTATGTCATTGGCACCGAGGTTCCCATTCCAGGTGGGGCTACGGAGAGCCTCACGGAACTGACTCCCACGCGGCGCGAAGACGCAGCCGAGACGCTGGCGGTGCATCGCCGCATTTTTGAGGAAGCGGGTCTTGCCGAAGCGTGGCCACGCGTGATCGCTCTTGTGGTGCAGCCTGGGGTTGAATTCAACCACGACAGTGTTGTGGACTATGCGCCCGAACGCGCTCGGCATCTTGTTGCGCTGCTCGATGAAACCAAAGGGCTGGTCTTTGAAGCCCACTCCACCGACTACCAGAGGCCGGAGGCTTATCGGGCGCTGGTGCACGATGGCTTCGCCATCCTCAAAGTCGGCCCTGCGCTCACGTTTGCAATGCGCGAAGCTCTCGAAGCGCTGACGTCGATTGAGACCGAGCTGGTGTCGCCCGAGAAACGCTCAGACCTGATGAACATCATGGAGAAAGTGATGCTGAAAGACCCGCGCAACTGGGAGCATCACTATGCCGGTGATGAGCCTGCGAAGAGGCTGTTACGGCGCTACAGCTATAGCGATCGTGTGCGTTACTACTGGAACGACCCGCAAGCGAAGAAAGCCGTCGGCACCCTGATTGAGAATCTGAGCCAGACGAGAATCCCGGAGACGATGCTCAGCAGTTTTCTGCCCGACGAATACCGTGCGGTGCGCGGCGGCACCTTGCGCCCCGAAGCGGAGGCACTGGTGAAGCATCGAATTCGTCAGGTGCTGCGGGTGTATGCGGATGCCTGCAGGCAGCAATCGCTCTAGGAAATGCCGGTCGCGTGGCAGGGTCAGGATTCGCCGATCAGGATTTGGTCTTGCCAACGAGCAGGCTCACGAGCAGCGCGGGATCGCGAAACGACTCTGTGCCCCCCGAGCGAAGAGTCGAAAGAGCCGCGGTCTTGTTCCCGAAGGCTGCGCAGGCCGTGAGTGGCTCTCCGCGCAGGTAGGCGGACAAGAATCCGGCATTGAAGCTGTCGCCCGCGCCGATGGTATCGACCGGGGTGACAAGTTCAGTCTGGATCGTCCACTGCTGGTCGCCAGACCGCACAAGAGCTCCGCGTTTTCCGCACTTCACCACAACCACTGGAACGCGCTTGGCTAAAAGGGCAGCGGCGCTCTCGGCGTCGGAAGCGCCCGTGATGCGACGCGCCTCGTCTTCATTCGGCAAGAAGATGTCGACTATGCCGAGCAGCTCGTCCAGACCGGCTTCCCAGCGATCTTCAGGATCGTCATTCGTGTCGAGGGAGAGAGTCAGTCCTGCAGCCTTCAACTCGCGGAAGATTCGAGGGAGATCCACCTGCAACGCCTTGTGAAGAAAAAGCGAGGAGAGATGGAAGTGGCGTCCGGAGGCCAGGTAGTCCATGTCCAGATCGGAAGCGCTCATTTCGAACATCGTTCCTGGATAGGTAAGAATGTGGCGTGTGGCACCGTGATGCAGGAGGATCGTAACGCCTGTCGCAGTTCCACCAGCGGCCTTCTTCACGCAGCCCAGATCGACTCCCTTCTCGGAAAGCCGCGCCAGGGCGAGATTGCCTAAGGCGTCCTCTCCCAGAAGTGTGATGAATCCGACGGAGAGGCCGAGCGCGGCAAGATTGTGGGCAAGAATCGCAGAGGAGCTCCCGAGCGTCATGCGGAAATCGGTGGCAAGGAGCTCCCGCTCTACGGGCATCTGCTCGGCGAGGCCATAAAGGATGAGGTCAAGATTTGTTTCGCCTGCGATGGTGATGTCGAAGCGCCTTTTCAAAGATCTGCCTTTCCGCGGATATGCTGACCTCATACTCATTCGAACTGCAGAAGCGGGCGATTCTGCCCTCGTGAGGGGTCAATTCCGTCGTATTGCTTCGCATTCAGTTTATACGAAATAAAAAGAAGACAAACGTAGCCGCAGGTTATTCTTTCAAGTGGCCAAGCCTCACGATGCCTACAACAAGATTGCAGAGGCAGCGGCGGACCCTTCAGCTCGTAAGGATGGCTGTCCCCGTCGCCGTTGCGAATTCATTGAGGCAAAACCCCGGCACCGATTCGTGCTTCCGTATCGTTATGACTTCTCCCCGAACGATTCGCATTTTTGTCTGCGTCTCCATCTTCTTTCTCATTGCAACCGTAAATTTATCTGTTAGTTACAGCAAGATGTTCTGCTGGGCGTGACTTGTGTTGGGGATTAATGTAGCATTCCATCGGAAAGCAGGCGAAACTGAATGGCCCGACCGCAAGAAGCAGTTCCGGTGGAGTCCGGCCAGCTCCTGATTGAGGAGCGGCGGCAGCACATCCTCTCATTGATTCAGAACGAAGGACGTGTTCTGGTTGGAGATCTCTCGAGAGACCTCGGGATCTCGCAGATCACCATTCGGAAAGATCTAGAGCACCTGCAGTCCAAAGGACTGGTTCAGCGCACACACGGTGGCGCTCTTCGCATTCAGTCCAGCGCGCTGTTCGATCCGTCTCTTCAGGATAAGCAGAGGCAGCACTCGCAGGAAAAGCAAAGAATTGCCGAAGCTGCTGCAAAGATGGTAGAGGAGAGCCAGTGCGTTCTGCTGGACTCCGGGACCACGACTGCCGCGATCGCTCACGAGCTGCGCCGGTTTTCGCAGCTTACGGTGATCACCAACGCGGTGAACATCGCGGCGGAGTTGGCCAGCACCAATCTGGAAGTGATCCTCATTGGAGGCAGCCTGCGCAAGAATTCGTTTTCGCTGGTGGGACCTCTCGCGGAGGATGTGCTTGAGGAGATGCATGCCGATATCTTGTTTCTCGGGGTGGACGGGTTCGATCCCGAAGTGGGTCTGACGACGCCGAACTTTCTGGAGTCGCGCGTGAACCGCGCCATGGTGAAGGCCGCACGGCGCGTGGTTGCGGTTTGCGATTCGACGAAATTCAATCGCCGCAGCCTGTCCCGAATTGTGCCACCCTCGGCGGTGCACTGCGTTATTACCGACCGCAATCTTTCCGATGAGACGGCTGAGGCTTTGCGGGCGCAGAATATCGAGGTCGTGCTGGTCTAGCAATCAGGGGGCAGGAGTCAGGGATCAGGGATCAGACCTTTGGCCTACTCGTTTCAAAGCTGAAGACCTAACTCATTTCGGTTCGTATCTTCTTTTGGCGGCGGGAGTGAAGACGGTCGGCATGTGGCCTGTCACATGGACCTCGCAGATCTTTTCACTGGAGAGGTTGTCGAGGCCAAGAGCGGTGGCGTGCACCGCATAATCGCCCGGCTCGGTCCAGGTATGCGTTACCCGCGATCCGCTCGATTGCACGCCGTCTCCGAATTCCCACCGATAGGCAAATGCCGGTTGCGCGGGGCTGCTGGTTGCGGTAAAGGCCACGTCTTCCCCGGCGGCTGCAGATTCCTTGCACTCGGTAGTTATCTGCGGTGCGGCGGCGGCTCGATTACGATCGAAGATCTTCAGCACCAGGACAGAGTGCGCAGGCCGATCCAGAGCGAGCGTGCCTGAGGAAGCATCCACTTCTTTTCGATCGAGAACATCGGTGACCGCATATTGGCTGTTTGCAGCGAGGCCCACATCTGAAAGGCGGATTGATTTAGAGAGGGGCTTGTCTGTCCAGTTAAAGACAGTGAGCATGCTCTGGCGATCCGACTCCTTGAGGAAGAAAATACTCGGCTGCTGATCGGATGGATCGTACTCCATCAAGTCGACCGGCACGGAGGCCTTGCCAAGCCGCACCATTGCGATCAGATCTGGATTCTCAATCAATGCCAGCCGATCGGGGGAGTCTCCTAGAGAAGGAAGGTCGTCTCCAATCTCCAGTGTTCCACCAGAGACGGCTGAAAGAGCGATGGAGACCTTCGCTTCGTTTAAGGTCAGGCTCCCTTTGCCGTCGGGCCAGGGCTGATCGAGGATTGACTGCTTTGAGACGGTGAAAGCATCGGGATCGGTGACATAGAAGTTACGATTCATGTAATAGCGGGCCGCGATGCCGGTGGCCGCATCGCGGCTCTCAAGGAAATTATGCCCGGTGTCTTGCGAGATGCGTCCGTAGTCGACATAGCCCACGGGGTTCAACATCGCGCTGCCGTCCTTGTCGAGGTATACGTCTTCTCCCACCGTGTCGCGGATGATCTGCAGGCCGATGCGCTGCGCCTCCATCGCGGTGGTGTGCGGCTTGTAGTAATAGCCTTCGATCGCGCTGTCGTCCATAAAGTCCATCTTGATGTAATGGATTCCCCAGTCGTGGACGAGCTTGCGGTAAGTTGTTCGCAGATAGTCCTGCGCTGCGGGATTTGTGGTGTCGAGGACATAGAGCGGGTCCTTCCCGTCCACAACGTCGCCGGCATGAATCGGCTGGCCCTGGGCATTCTTGACCAGCCAGTCCGGGTGCTGGGTGTAGATCGAAGACCGCTCTGAAACTTCAAACGGGGCGGTCCAGATGCCGGGTGTGAGTCCCAGGCCGCGGACATTGTATTCAAGCGGACCAAGGCCGCGCGGGAAAAGGGCGGCGTCCGGTGTTCCATATTCTCCGCGCGCGAACTGGTAGCCCTCGTCGATGTGAAACGTGTCATACCCGAAGGCCTTCAAGTGATCAGCTTCCCACGCGGCATTGGTCAGTGCAGCACCTTCATTGAGGCCGAAGTAATAGGCTGTCCAACTCCACCATCCCATCAAGGGCGGAGCGGAGACTCGCGCGTTGTGTATCTTCCTGATTAGTGCGCCATAAGTTTCGAGCTGATGGTGATAATCGTTGCCAAGACTGATTGCCGTGGTCTCTGACGAGAGTTCGCCGCCCGGCGCAACGGGAAGGCTGAGTTCCACTCTGTCAACGGCAGGAGACTTTTCGAGAGAGTTTTCTATCTCTAACTCGGTAGTGCCGGTCGAATCCACTTCATAGCGCGCGATAGTGCTTCCGTCGCCCGTCGCCGCTTACATAGAGGCGAAGAACGGTGAGAAACCGATCCGATGTCAGCGTCCCTGCAAAGAGGCTTTGGTGGGATTCGCGGTTGTAAATCAACTGGCTGCCGACGGCGCGATGCACCTGGTGCTCGGCATCGCCCAAGTCGCGGATCTGCATGGCGGGCCGATCTTCGCTGAAGCTATCGGATAGCACGCGATCGGCCGCGGGGCGTCCGGCGAGGCGAGCGACGCCGTTGCCGGAGGCCTCAACTGAACGGAGGCTCTCGACGGTAGCCCTGTTTCCCGTGTTGTTGCGAACCGTGACCTGGACATCAACGAACGGTTCAGACGAGTAGGCGCGCAGCCGATAAAGCAAGTCGGGCGTTCCCGCCAGACCGGAGAAGGAGACCCGCCATTCTTGCGCGGCTCCCAGGTAGCCTTCGGTGCTGGATTTCTCAATCGTATGCTTCGGGTAATCGGCGGAGTGCACCCAATGGCCGTCGATTTTCGCCGCTACGCCGGAAATCAAGGTTGGGGCGTCGGGCGGTCCAAGGAGGTACTGCCCTTGGGCGTCAACTGATACTGCCATCCGATTCTGGGCAGAGGCCAGACCGGATGCAAGGACCAGAGAGACGACGATGATCAGAACCGATGAAATTTTCAACCTATTCGCGGCCGTGCGCACCGTCGCCTCCAGGCATGTTTCGTTTTATTACTCTTACGAGCGAAAGGCTAGAGGAAGGGGAGGCTTCTGTCAAGCACCCCAATCCCCGCCCATCACCTTAAAACATTGGGACTTCGCGCCGAAGACTGCACCGGAATTGCGGGGTTTACCCTCTCTCTGGACCTGCCAAGCTTGCCGTAATTCGTAAATACTGGTAAGAATACGGAATATTCCGTAGCCGGCCGTTTGATCTCCAGTACGATCTTCGAGGAGTACCCCGTGGAATTCTCCGCTCTAACTTCAGAAGCAGGACAAGCTCAGCCCTCGGGCCTGCGCCGCTCGCTGAAGCTTTGGCACCTGGTGCTTTACGGCATCATCATCATCCAGCCCACAGCGCCTATGAGCATCTACGGCGTAGTCAACAACGCCGCGGGCGGCCACGTGGTGACTACAATCCTGATCGCCATGGTGGCGATGCTGTTTACAGCAGTGAGCTACGGCCGCATGGCGCGCATTTATCCCAGTGCGGGTTCTGCCTTTACGTACGTTGCCCGCGAGCTGCACCCGTTGGGCGGCTATATCGTCGGCTGGTCGATGCTGATGGATTACATGCTCAATCCGATTATCTGTGCCATCTGGTGCAGCGTCGCGGCGCACGGAATTTTCCCTGAGATTCCCTATGCTGCCTGGGCTCTCGCGATCGTTGTTGTGTTCACGAGCCTCAATCTTTGTGGCGTGCAGGCTTCGGCAAAGGTGAACGGCTTTCTGGCGCTAGGAATGAGCGTCGTGGTCTTCGTGTTTCTCGCGTACGCCTTCCACTACATCGCTACTGTGATGCGACCCGTGGGCGGTGCATGGCTGAGGCCTTTCTACGATCCGGCCACTTTCGCTCCGGGCACACTTCTACACGGAACCTCGATTGCGGTCCTCACCTATATAGGCTTCGATGGCATTTCCACGATGTCGGAGGAGGTTGAGAACCCGCGCCGCAACATCATGCTCGGCACGGTGCTGACTTGCCTCGCGATTGGAATTCTTTCCGCAGTGGAAGCGTACGCGGCTCAACTTGCGTGGCCGATCCGCTCGTTCGCGCCGGAGATTCTCGATACCGCATACGTGCATGTGGCTCTCCGCGTCGGTGGGCGCTTCCTCTTTCTCCTTTTGAATGGAACGCTGCTCGTTGCGAATATGGGTTCGGGAATCGCTGCGCAGTTTGGCGCTGCACGACTGCTCTATGGCATGGGCCGGGAAAATGCTCTGCCTCGCAGGTTCTTCGGCGTAACCAGCCGGCGTACCGCGATTCCGCGGAACAACGTTCTGCTGCTCGGCGCGATTACGCTCGCAGGGTGCTTTGTCCTCAGCTTCGATCGCGGCGCCGAGCTGCTCAACTTCGGCGCGTTCATCGCTTTCATGGGTGTGAATCTCGCTTCGCTCCTGCACTACGGATTCCGGTCAAAGGAGAAAGTGATTCTGCCGGTAGCCATGCCCCTGCTCGGGTTCCTCGTGTGCGGCTTCATTTGGCTCAACCTTGCGCATGTGGCCCAATTGCTGGGAGCGGCTTGGATCGCTGTCGGTTTGCTGGTGTACCTGCTGATGCGTCGGAGAACAGATGAGCCGGGTGCCGCGTCTTTTTCAGGCTGAGCTAGCTTGCTGCTCTGTGCGGCTCGAATGAATCATGCGATCTTATCTCTATGCTTCTGTCGTTCTGCATTCCGTTGCCTCGGACTGCTCTGGACACCGTGTTTGAAAGCGTGAAAGCCGCACAGGACGAGGAGCCGAGCACCGATCCCACCACGCCGTTCTGGCAGGCGGCACGCCCCATTTATGCCGAGAGAGATAGCTTCGGCAAGCTCCGCGCGCGATACCGCTCTGAGGTTCGTTCGCGCTGGACCATCAAAAATCTCTACCTTCTTTTCGTCTGTCCATACGAAGAACTGAATCTGAATCCAACGCCCAATCTCGAAGGTGAGACCTTTCGGTTGTGGGACTGGGACGTGGCCGAGGCATTCATCGGCTCCGACTTCGAAAATATTGGGCGCTACAAGGAATTTGAGATTTCTCCGCAAGGGGAATGGGTCGATCTCGATATCGATCTGGCGAAGCAGCAGCACGAAGACGGCTGGATCTGGGACTCAGGCTTCGCCAAGGCGGCACGCATCGATGCGGCAGCAAAGATTTGGTATGGAGCGATGCGCATTCCCTTCGCCGCTCTTCAGGATCGTCCGCCCGCGATCGGCGAAGCGCTCCGCATCAATCTCTTTCGTAGCCAGGGGCCTGAGCCCCGCCGCGTTCAAGTGATGTGGCAGCCCACGATGGAGAAGAGTTTTCATGTGCCGAAAAGCTTTGGCTTGCTTCGCCTGACCAAGTAGGCCCTTACCTGCGGCGGAATCGCGAGGGCGTGTCTTTCTGTTCCTCTCAGCATCCTCATGACGCCATCATTTTCCGATGCAGAAGGTGGAGAAGATCAGGTTGAGGATGTCGTCGGGAGTGGTTTGGCCGGTGAGCGAATCGAGCGCCCAGAGCGCACGGTAGAGGTCGATGCAGAATCATTTCGTGCGGAATCGTGTTGGCGTTGGCCTGGGCCGCGTCGGCGAGTGCAGTGCGCCCGGTGACGATGGCCTGTTGATGGCGCAGGCTGGTGAGCAGGCCCGGTTCGGCGGCGGCTCCGCCGGTGGCGAGGGCGACGATGCGTTCGCGCAGTGTTGCGATGCCCTCGCCGGTGAGCGCGGATGTACGGAGTGTGCCTGGTGCGCCGGTCTGTGCCGAGTCTGCCGCGGCAAGATCGCATTTATTGAGCACGACTACTGCCGGGCGGTTATCAACCGCGGCGAGAAGTGCGCGTTCCTCATCGTTGAGGGACTGCGTGGCATCGAGGACGACGAGCACCAGCGAGGCATCGGCAAGCGCTTCGCGGCTGCGGGCAATGCCGAGTGCCTCGACTTCTTCGAGCGTCTCGCGCAGGCCGGCAGTGTCAACAAGCTCAAGCGGAATGCCGTCGATGGCAATGCGCTCGGTGACGAGGTCGCGTGTAGTGCCTGGAGTTGCGGTGACGATGGCACGGTCGCGCTCGACCAGCCGATTGAAGAGTGAGCTCTTGCCGGCGTTGGGCCGGCCGACGATGGCGAGGGTCAGTCCGTCGTGCACAACGCGCCCGCGCGCGAAAGATGCTTCGAGGGCAGCGAGCGGCGGGATGAGATCGTCGATGCGGTGCGCAATTTCAGACTGAGGCGTGACGTCGATGTCGTCTTCTGCGAAGTCGATGCCCGCTTCGAGCAGGGCGATGAGTTCGACGAGCGACTGCTTGATGGGCTGCACGCGCCGGCTGAGCGCGCCGCCCATCTGGCTTGCGGCCTGGCGGGCTTGAGTCAGTGTCTGGGCTTCGATCAGGTCGCGCACCGCTTCGGCCTGGGTGAGATCGAGCTTGCCGGAGAGGAAGGCGCGCTGCGTGAATTCTCCCGGCTCGGCGAGGCGCGCGCCGAGGTCGAGAGCGCGGCGCAAAAGGAGGTCGAGTACGACGGGCGATCCGTGGGCCGCGATTTCAACGAGATCGTCTGAGGTGTAGGAGTGCGGCGAAGCGAAGTAGGTGATCATGGCTTCGTCGATGCGGGCGTTGTCGTCAGGGTCGAGCACGTCGGCAAGGCGGGCGCGCGCATGTTCGAGGGGATGATGAAGCCGAACGAGCTGAGCGGCGATGGATGTAGCTTGCGGGCCGCTGAGGCGCACGATGCCGATGCCGCCGCGACCCGGGGGCGTGGAGATGGCCGCGATCGTGTCGGTCGCGGGGATTTCACTGGGAGGCGAGTTGAGTTCTGGATCAGCCATAGGCTGGATCCATTGTAGGGAAGGCGTGGGACGGGCTCGAGTTAAAGGGAACTCGAAGGAGCAAGGCCGGAACCCGAAGCAGCATTCCTCGCGCCGTCAACCCGTCACAACTTCCCAGCAAAAAGGTTTTAGTACACAGCGAAAAGATATAATGCGGCGACTGGGATGCACCTGTTTTTTATGTCGTGAACGGGCTCTTCTCGTCACTTTTTGTTCAAGACAAGGTCTGGAATTCCGTGAGAAACAATGCTGTCAATGGTTGTTCGGTACGCTGCTTGAGGCCAGGCGGCGCAGTTTTGGGATTGGTGATTCTGCTGGTCGGGACGCTCGTGGCGAGTGGATTGGCGCGCGCGCAGAAGGCGCAGGCAGCATGGGAAGGCCTGCTGAGAAACGCAGCGGGCGCACCGATTGCTCACGCAAAGATCGAGCTTGCAAGCGATAGCGCTCGCGCCGACGCTGAAACAGGCGCAGATGGACGGTTTCGAATCACCGGCCTGGCCGCTGGGGAATACCGGCTCATCATTGAAGCAGCGGGTGGCAAAGCCACCTACGCGAAGACGATCGTTCTGACGGCGGCAACCGAACCGGTGGCAGTCACTCTGTCGGACCGCGGCGCAATTGATGTGGCGACACTCAAGGAGCCGGCGCAAAAGGCGACTGGAGGCGAGGAACTTTCGAGCCAGGCTGTGAGCGAGCTGCCGCTGAACAAGCGCGACTTCAGTTCGCTCCTGCTGCTGGCAGCCGGCACCATGACCGATTCGAACGGGGCGACGAATTTCACTGCGCAATTTGCGATCAACGGGCAGCGGGGTGTGGAAGCGACGTTTGCAATGGACGACGCGGACATCAGCGACCCAGAGATGGGTGGATCAACCTTCTCGAATTTCAACGTGGATGCGGTGGAGGGAATTGACTCGAGCTCAGGCTGGATGCCGGCGGAGATCGGTCGCGGCGCATCAGGCTTTACCAACATCCGTACGCGGTCGGGTGCGAGCGGATTTCACGGCTCGATTTTCGAGTTTGTGCGCAACTCGGCATTCGATGCGCGAAACTTCTTCGACTATGCAACCCCGGCGTATCCGGGAAGAATTCCGCCATTTCGGCGTAATGAATTCGGCTTCACCAATGGCGGCCCTGTCTATCTCCCGCATATCTACGATGGGCGCAAGCGGACGTTCTATTTTGCGCAGTACCAGGGTTTCCGGCAGGTGCTGGGGACAACGCAAGTGATGCCCGTGCCGACGGCGGCCGAGCGCGCGGGCCTTGACGTAGTCACGTATTCGGATGGAACGACCGACACGCTCAAGGTGCCGGTGGATCCAAGTATTGCAGCGATTCTGGCGCGGTATCCAATGCCGAACTACACGGCCGGCGCATTCGGGGCGCGCACGTACGCGACTGCCTCAAAGGTGGCGACCGACGCCGATCAGTTTTCAGTGCGCATCGATCAGAGCTTCTCGCCGAAAGACCAGTTCTACGCGCGTTTCACAATGGACAATCTGACCGGACCTACGACGAATCCGGATCAAACTGCGATCGATCCGGCATTCGCGGTGCAATATATTGACCGGCAGCGCAACGTGATGGGCGCCTACACGCGTACCATTTCACCGCGCCTGATTCTTGAGTCGCTCATCAGCATCACGCGCACCACGCCGGGATTTCCGACGACGGACTACACCGACCCGGCGGTGAAGTTCAACGACGGCACCTACGAGGCATTCAACTCGGCGGCCGGATCGGTGATGCAGGCCTACGGCAACCTGTTTCAAGGAAAGCAGACAGTGTCGTATACCAAGGGCAGCCATGTGGTGCACGCGGGATTCGAGGCGCGCCTCAACCGCGACACAACGTATTTCGGCATCAGCCCGAATGGCGAATACAACTTTGGCGGGGGCACCGCCTATGCGACCGAAGCGATCTCCTCGGCGAGCGGGACGCACAATATTGCGGTAGGCGATCCGCTGCCCGATACCTTAAGCGGCCTCTTGTCCGGCAGCCCGTTCGTGTACACGGTCGCTCTTGCGCCGAGTTTCATCTCCAACGGAGAGCACATTGGTCCGGCGGCGATTTCGCGGAACAACTTCAACGCGTGGATTCAAGACACATGGAAAGTAACACCCCGTTTTACGCTGGATTACGGACTGCGTTGGGAAGTGTACACGCCGATTTCAGAGCGAGCGCGCCGTACCTCGGGATTCTTGAACGCGAATGGAACGCAGGAATTTGTGGTGAATCCGCAGCCGGGATACAAGAAGCAGTGGAAGGAGTTCACGCCGCGCATTCAGGCCGCATGGCAGGTGACGAGCAAGCTGCAGGCCCATGCCGGCGGGGGTATTACGGTGATCCCACCCAACATTTGGCAGGACAATTTTCTAACCGGTGCGACTCCGTTTGCGGTTTACCCGCGCCTGGTGGCGGCTTCGGGTGCGCCGATTCACTATGGATTCCAAATCACACCGTCGCAGTTACCGACCGCGTACACGCCCGCGGGAACGGAGATCTTTCCGACGGGCAAGACCAAGTCGGTTGCGCCCAATACGGTACTGGATGTGGATCGTTACGAGAAGGATATGGCCGCGCTTACGCCGAGCCACGTGGTGAGCGCGCTGAACCTGTCGGGCGTCGATCGCACCTTTGGGAACGCGACATTGTTCACCTGGACGGCCGGTCTGGAACAGAAATTAGGCAACCTGACGGCGGACGCGAGCTACGTGGGAACTGCAAGCGAGAAGCTGCCGCGCTATGGCTTTCCTAATGCGTACCCCGGGGCTAGCCCAGGCTTCGCGCCGCATACGGAGTTCGACAGCGCGGGAAATGTTACGGGCGGCTTCGGCGTGGAGAATGTCATCTTCGCCGATGCGCACTCGACCTATCATGCGCTGCAGACTTCGCTCTCCGGAACAGTCGGGCACGGCGGCCCCGGTATCCAGGCCAGCTTTACCTGGAGCAAGTCGATCGACAACACGAGCATGGTGATTGGTGGAACGGGATCGACGGGCGCGGTGACCTCCGGGTTCTCGCAGAATCCGTACGACACGCATGGCGAGAAGGGGCCGTCGTCGTTCGATGTGACGCGCGGATTCGGATTGAGTGTTGCGCAAGATCTTCACCTGGACAGCGTTGGCTTTCTAAAGCCGCTGAGCAAAAAAATCACTTACGGCTGGGAGATGTTGAGTATTTCGAGCATCAGCTCCGGATCGCCGTTCACGGTTTATTCGGGGATCCAACAAACGGGTTACGGGTCGAACGGCGTGGACCGACCCGACCAGATTGCAAAGCCGAAGCTGTCGACAGCGCGGTCGGATCGCAAGGACTACTTTGGACACGGCGCGAACAACGGAACGGATTTCTTTTCAATTCCGATCCATCTTCCCGGGGGAAGCGGCCCAAATTCGGGGCGGTTCGGCACCGTGGGCCGCAATACATTTCGCGGGCCGGCCTACTACGACTTCGATTTTGCGTTCATCAAAGACACACCGTTTGGCCGTCGCAAGAGCGGCGCGGAGTTCGTCGACCTGCAATTTCGTTCGGAGCTGTTCAACTTGTTCAATATTGTGAGCATGGGATTGCCTGCGAATATCGTCACCGGTTCAGGTTTCGGGGAGATCAGCAAGACGGCGGGTAGTTCGAGGCAAATACAGTTTTCGCTAAAGTTGATTTACTAGGCTGCTCTGCGGGCAATGGCGCACAGGTCTCTGCTATAAAGAGTCCTGCAATTTTGAGAGCAAAATTTCGCGCGTTGCCGATTCTGCTTGAACAGATGACGCAGTGCTGCGGCAGTTCGGGAGAGACATGAAGAGATTCGATTCATCATTCCGTTTCCGTTTTTTGGGGGTCGCGTTCGCGATCGGCGTGACAACGCTGGCGACGGCAGGGCAAGGTGCGCAAGCCCAGGCGCCGGCGCATCCGCTCGACATGACGATCGTGAAGCCGGAGAGCGTCGGCTTTTCATCGGAACGTCTCGAACGCCTTCACCGCCTGATGCAGGAAGCCGTCGATCATCAGCAGGTGGCAGGTGTGGTTACGCTGCTGGCGCGCCACGGCAAGGTGGTCGACTATCGCGCGTATGGCATGCGGGATATCGCAAGCAAGACAGCGATGACGAAGGACACGATCTTCCGCGACTACTCGATGACCAAGCCGGTAACCGCCGTTGCGATGCTCGAGCTGTACGAGCAGGGCAAGTGGCTGCCCAGCGATCCCATCGCGAAGTACATCCCGGAGTTCGCGCATCTGAAGGTGTTCAACGGCGTGGATGCTGATGGGAAGATGATCCTGGTGGACCCGGTTCATCCGCCGACAATGCGCGAGCTGATGACCCATACAGCGGGATTTACTTATGGCATTTTCGGCGATACGCCGGTCGACAAGATGTATCGCGATGCCAACCTGTTTGCCTCAACGAGCCTTCATGAATTTGTCACCAAGCTCGCCCAGATTCCGCTGCTCTATCAGCCGGGAACCCGGTGGGTCTATTCGGTTTCGATGGACGTGCAGGGCGCAATCGTTGAGCAGCTTTCGGGCCAGTCCCTGCCCGCGTTCATGCGCGAAAACATTTATGCGCCACTAGGCATGAAGGATGCCGGTTTCTACGTACCTCAAGACAAATGGTCGCGCTTTGCCACAGTGTATTGGGTGGATTCGAAGGACGGATCTCTGTCTGCGACGGGACCAGAGACGGTGAACCATCGCGACTTCAATCGAGAGCCTGCCATGCCCTCGGGCGGCGGCGGCATGGTCTCGACCATTGAGGACTACTATCGCTTTGCGCAGATGCTGGGCAACGGCGGAGAACTCTCAGGCAAGCGCCTGCTTTCTCCAGCAACGGTTAAGCTGATGAGCTCAAATCATCTTCCGCCCGATCTTTTGACCGGCGAATTCCGCATCGGGTCCCAGGTGATGCGGCCGGGCTTTGGTTACGGCTATAACTGCGCCGTAGTGTTCAATCCTCCGGAGGCAAACCTGCCGGAAGGCAAAGGTACGTTCTTCTGGGATGGCGCCGCGGGTACCTGGTTCTGGATCGATCCGACGAATGATGTAGTTTTTGTCGGCATGATCCAGCGGATGGGCGCAGGGCCCAACAGCGAGAACCTGCAGTATCTGAGCCGTTCGGTGGTCTACGGGGCGCTCGTCGATCCGGCAAAGTAGAGGGCACAGGGAATCTTGCCCGCGGGCGAGAGCCGGCTGGGCCAAAGGGCTATCGAATGGGCGATGCGGAAAGGGGAAATCTTGGAGGGATTTTCGAAATAATGGTAGGCACGACTGGATTCGAACCAGCGACCTCTTCCGTGTCAAGGAAGCGCTCTAACCAACTGAGCTACGCGCCTGCAAAGGGTCAGGAATTAGTCTAGCAGCATCGGCTAGGGACGAAAAGAATGGCCGGACAGCGGCACGTGCTATACCATCGGTGTCGGCTAAAATGCGGGCCGGTCGTTCATTCCACGCAAGATGACTATTGCCGCACATCGTAATCCGCTTCGTTCCGCGCCGAACCTGTTGACGCTGCTGCGCATCTGCCTCGCGCCCTTTCTTGTCGCGGCCATTCTCGAAGGCCGGTTCCAACTCGGCTTCTTCCTCTTTGTCGCTGCCGGCCTGACTGACGCGCTCGATGGTTTACTGGCCCGCCTGCTCGAACAACGCACCGTGCTGGGGCAATACCTTGATCCCGTCGCCGATAAGCTCCTGCTCAGCACCCTTTTTCTGGTGCTGTTACACGAGGGGCTGATGCCGCTGCGCGTCACCGTAATGGTGTTTGGCCGCGACGTGTGCATTCTGCTGGTTTCGGCAATTCTTTATGCCGCCGCGGGCCGCCGCGAATTCCATCCAAGCGTCTTCGGCAAGGCCAACACGCTGGCTCAGGTGCTGGCGATTGCCGTGGTCTTGCTGCACCAGTTCGATGCGGCGCCCTGGGTCGTCGCTCTGCGGACGTTCGCGCTCTGGGCAACGATGATTTTCACCATCGTTTCTGGCCTGCACTATGCGTGGGTGGCGGCACATAAGCCGGCTGCCGCGCCAGCTGTTGTGCCGAAGTGACGACGCGCCGGTCCAACAGCTGGTGCGCAACAAGGCACGCGCCAAGGCACGACGCCATGCGGTCTGAACACGGTCAGTCGCGCGTCAAAAGGATGTTGGCAGGAGTTGAGTTGCGAAGAGCGAGCTATTCGTCGTCGGCAGCGTCATCCTTAACCTGATCCACGGTTTCTTCGATAGCCATGTCATTAAATTCTTCAGAATCAAAGACTTCGCCACACTCCAAGCACTCGACAAACTCGGTGTCTTCGTGCCGGGAGACAATTCTCACTTTAGGGTGTTTGCAGGCCGTTGCCATCTTGGTCGTATTCAGTTGAATTATGATGCTCTTCCCGCCGATTGTAGCGGCCTTTGTTTGAAATTCAACCCTGAAAATCACCTTTGTTGAGCGGTTTTTCATGTCGGAATCGTCATTTTCGACCGACTTGAACCCCGACAGAATCGGTCGTATACTGAATGCGGACCGAAGAAGTCGGATATTCAATGCTTAAGCTCACCAAAAAAGCGGACTACGGATTGATGGCGCTGAAGTTCCTCGCCGAACATGCCGAGTCCGCCGCGCAACGCTCCACGGGCGTCGAGATCGCGCCTGAAGCGGCGGCCTTGAGCGCCAAGGACATTGCCGACGCTTACGGGATTCCGGCTCAGCTTCTGGCCAAAATTCTGCAGCAGCTCACCAAGGCGGGGTTGCTCAAGTCGCACGCCGGCATGAACGGCGGCTACGCGCTGTCGCGAGAGGCGCGCAGCATTTCTGCCTATGAAGTGATTTTGGCGATCGACGGCCCGTTCTTTATCACTTCGTGCACCAAGGGCGCCAAGGCCTGCGACCTTACGCCGAGCTGCACCATCAAAGAGCCGCTTGCGCGCGTGAATGAGACCATCGCGGGCGTGCTGAAAAGCATCAGTATTCAGGATCTAGCTGAAACCGTGCGGACGCCGGATGCCAGTCCGCTGGTTACGTTAACGACCTAAGGCAATCTTTCCCCACCGCGCGTTTGCGACGGTAACGAGTTATGAGGATGGAAACACGATGAGCACAGTCGTCAGTAACGTTGAAGTGCCGGCCGGAGTGACTCTCCCGATTTACATGGACAATCACGCCACCAGCCCACTCGATCCCCGGGTGCTGGAAGCGATGATGCCCTTCTTCACCAACAAATTCGGCAACGCCGCCAGCCGCAACCACTCCTTTGGATGGGAAGCCGAGCAGGCCGTTGAAATCGCGCGCGAGCAAATCGCCAAGCTGATTGGCGCCAGTGCCAAGGAAATCATCTTCACCTCAGGCGCCACTGAGAGCGACAACCTCGCCATCAAGGGCATTGCTGAGATGTATCGCGAGCGCGGCAACCACATCATCACCCAGGTGACAGAGCACAAGGCCATTCTCGATACATGCAAGCGCCTCGAGAAGTATGGCTACCGCGTTACCTATTTGCCAGTGAAGGCAGACGGCCTTATCGACCTCGAAGATCTGAAGCGCGCGATCGACGACAAGACGATCCTGGTTTCGATCATGGCGGCAAACAACGAGATCGGGGTGCTGCAGCCGATTCGCGAGATCGGCAAGATCTGCCATGAGAAAGGCGTGCTCTTCCATACCGACGCGGTTCAGATCATTGGCAAGGTGCCGTTCAACGTGATTGCCGATAACGTAGACGTGGCGTCGCTCACCGCGCACAAGATTTACGGCCCCAAGGGCGTAGGCGCTCTTTACGTGCGCCGGCGCAATCCCCGCGTGCAGATTGCGGCGCAGATCGATGGCGGCGGCCACGAGCGCGGCATGCGTTCGGGCACGCTTAATGTTCCCGGCATCGTGGGTATGGGCAAAGCCTGCGAGATCGCGATGCAGGAGATGGACAACGAAGCCGCTTACCTGCGCGGCTTGCGTGATCGTCTCAAGGCAAAGTTTGAAGCGGAGCTCGACTACATCCATGTCAACGGCTCGATGGAACACAGGTTGCCCGGCAACCTGAACATGAGCTTCGTTTACGTTGAAGGCGAGTCGCTGTTGATGGGCATTAACGACGTTGCGGTTTCGAGCGGATCGGCTTGCACTTCAGCCACGCTTGAACCGAGCTACGTGCTCAAGGCCCTTGGGCTTGGGGACGATGTGGCACACAGCTCGATCCGCTTCGGACTGGGCCGTTTCAACACCCAGGCCGAAGTGGATTACGTGGCCGCAAAGGTGATCGATATTGTGAAGAAGCTCCGTGAGCTTTCACCGCTGTACGAAATGGTGAAAGAAGGCATTGACCTCACGAAGATTGAATGGACGGCGCACTAGCCACCTGCGGTGGGGCTAGCTCGCCTTCGGCGTTTGAGATTGAATGAAGCATCGGCGAGCAAGCCTGCCGAATCCAACAGAAGTACACGCGGCTTCCCCCGCGGAGGAGAACGGACCAATGGCATACAGCGACAAAGTCGTAGACCACTACAACAATCCGCGTAACGTGGGCACGCTCGACAAGAGCTCGGCCGAAGTGGGCACGGGCCTGGTGGGTGCGCCGGAGTGCGGTGACGTGATGCGCCTCCAGATCCGCGTCAACCCTGAAACCCAGGTGATTGAAGAAGCGAAGTTCAAGACCTTCGGTTGCGGCTCGGCGATCGCCAGCTCATCGCTCGCTACGGAATGGATCAAGGGCCGCACAGTCGAGGATGCGATGGCCATCAAGAACACCGACATTGTGAAGGAGCTTTCGCTTCCCCCGGTGAAGATTCACTGCTCGGTGCTGGCGGAAGACGCGATCCGCGCAGCGATCGGCGACTGGAAGAAAAAGAACGGCGTGGCTGAAACTGTGGCGGCGGCAGTCGAAGCGAAGTAAGGCACGTATTCAGGTCCCCAGGTCTCATCTGCGAGGCCTGGGATGCAAGCCCCGAGGTCGAGACTGGAACAGGAACACATGTCCAACGTAGTCACAATCGAAAGCAAGCCTTCAGGCGACATGTCCGCGGCGAGTCCCCAATCAGGTGCGCCTCCTGTACCCACGGGCGCACCGAGCCAGGGGCTGCAGTTAACGGAACGCGCTATCAAGCGCGTGCGCGTCGCTATGGCCAAGGAAGGCGTCTCGCCGGAAGAGGGCGGGTTGCGTCTTGGCGTTACGGGCGGCGGCTGCTCGGGCCTGTCGTATGCGATTAAATTCGATACCCATCCCCGCGAGCGCGATCGCATTTACGATTTCGACGGCGTGCGCGTCTTCGTCGATCCCAAGTCGTTCCTGTATCTGCACGGCATGACGCTCGACTACGAAGAAACGCTGATGCGCCAGGGATTCAACTTCATTAATCCGAACTCTTCGCGTTCCTGCGGCTGCGGGTCATCCTTCTCGTCGTAGGGTCGTTCTTCGCCGGAGCCCGCCATGCTGAAAGTTCTCGATTCCGCCGTTCCCGTTGCCTGCTGGTCGTGTTCCGTGGCCCACAACGAGTCCACGCTCTTCTGCCCTCACTGCAGCAAAATACAGCCGCCATTGAGCGGCGACTATTTTTCGGTCTTCGGCCTTGTGCCGCGTCTCGATCTCGATCTGGGCATGCTCGAGCACGAGTTCCACAAGCTTAGCCGCAAGCTGCATCCGGATCGTTTTGCTCGTGCTACGGCAGAAGAAAAAGAGTGGAGCCTCGCCGACACGGCGCTTCTCAACGATGCCTATCGCACCTTGCGCGACCCGATCCGACGCACCGAATACCTGCTGAAGCTGCACGGCGCGGAGATTGGCGAAGAGCATAGCGGGAAGGGAAGAATCGATCCCTCGCGCGTGCCTGCTGACTTGCTGGAAGAGGTCTTCGACCTGAACATGCAGCTCGAAGAAATGCGCGCCGCCAAAAAGATGGGCGATGAAGATCCCGATCTGAAGAAGAGCCTGGTCGACGCGAAGAAGAAGTTTGACGACCTGCTCGATGAGGTCGACCGAGACCTGCGCGCGCAGGGAAGAATATGGGATGACGGCGATGAGGCCGCGCGCCTCGCCGCGCAGAAAACCATGGTGGCGCTGCTCGATCGACGCCGCTATCTCAACAACCTGGTCCGCGATGTAACGGAGACGCTGGGCGCGTAAGCCTGCCTCTGTTCCGGACTGACAAGTAGTCGAATCGTTGGGACGAATCAACAAGCCGGGGCCTGAGCCCCTGAGGGAATTGAACACCGCATGGCGGAAGGACGCGTAGTCGGCATCGATCTTGGCACCACCAACTCTCTCGTTGCCTACATGGAGGGCGACAAGCCGGTGGTCATCCCTGGCGTCGATGGCTCCAATCTGGTTCCCTCGGTTGTCGCACTGGATCCGATTTCTGCCGAAGGCGGACGGCCGACGGTCACGGTGGGGAACAGCGCGCGGCGCGCTCTCATTGAGACGCCGGAACGAGTCGTTTACTCGGTGAAGCGCCTCATGGGCCGCAGCCTCGACGAAGTGCGCCAGGAGCTGAAGCTGTTTCCCTTTCGCCTGGCCGACGACGTTGAAGCGGGAGAAGTGCCGCGCATCCAACTCGGCGAGCTGCGCTTTACGCCGCCTGAGATCTCCGCCTATATTCTGCGTCAACTCAAGAGGAACGCGGAGCGCTTCTTCGGGGAGCCTGTCACGCAGGCAGTGATCACTGTCCCCGCCTACTTCAATGACGCACAGCGGCAGGCCACGAAGGACGCGGGCCGCATGGCCGGCCTTGATGTGCTGCGCCTTGTGAATGAACCCACCGCGGCTGCGCTTGCGTATGGGCTCGATCGCGCGAAGGAAGGCACCATCGCCGTGTATGACTTCGGCGGCGGGACATTCGATATTTCAATTCTCAAGCTGCGCGACGGCATCTTCGAAGTGCAGTCCACCAACGGCGACACGCATCTGGGCGGCGACGACATCGACAACCTGCTGCTAGCCATCGCCCTCGATGAGATTCACGCCGAGCACGGCGTCGATCTACGCAAGCAACCTGGTGCGGTCCAGGGACTGCGCAAAGACGCCATCGACTCCAAGATCCGGCTCTCCTCTGAAGGCTCCGCTCAGTTCGATATCGAGTTGCCCAACGGCGACCGCTATCAACGGGATATTCCCCGCGAGGTCTTCGAGCAGTTGATTGAGCCGGTGCTTGCGCGCACCGCAGGCCCCTGCAGGCAGGCACTGGCCGATGCGGGCATTACGCCCGAGCAAGTGGATGAAGTTGTGCTCGTCGGCGGGTCGACGCGTATCCCCGCAGTGCGTCAGCTCGTCGACGATCTCTTCCATCTCGGGGCACGCGGCAAAAAGCCGCACACGGACTTGAACCCTGACGAAGTGGTCGCACTCGGCGCGGCGGTGCAGGCTGACATTCTTGCCGGCGCGTCGAAGACCACAGAGGAAATGTTGCTGCTCGACGTTACGCCTCTTTCGCTTGGCATTGAAGCGCTGGGCGGCGTTGTCGCGCGCATCATTCCGCGCAATTCGACGATTCCCGCGTCGGCGACCGAGCACTTCACCACAGGTGTCGACGGCCAGACCAACGTCGCGATCCATGTGCTGCAGGGCGAGCGCGAGCTGGCAAGCGACTGCCGCTCTCTGGCGCGCTTCGATCTCGAAGGGCATTCCGCCGATGACCGCGGGACTGCCGCGCATTGAAGTCAAGTTCCTGATCGACGCCGACGGTATTCTGCACGTTTCCGCACGCGAACAGCGCAGCGGCAAAGCCGCGGAGATTGAAGTGAAGGCCACCTATGGATTGACCGATGAGCAGGTTGAATCCATGATTCTCGATTCGTTCGATCACGCGGAAGAGGACTTTGCGAAACGCCTGCTGATTGAAGCACGCAACGAGGCCGAGTCGATTCTTGCCAAGGTCGAACAGGCACGCACCAGCCCCGCATGGGGTCAACTGACGGGCGAAGAAGTAGCCACCATTGATGGGGCGCGCGATCGGCTGTCTTCCGTCAAGCTGGGCGAAGATCTGCAAGCGCTGCGCGATGCGACGCTGGCGCTCGACCGCGCCACGCAGCGGTTGGCCGAGCTTATGATGGACGCCGCTGTCACTACCGCCATCCGCGGCAAGACCATGAGCGCTGCCGGCGACGAACTGGGCAACGAAGTGACCGCGCCGCATCCCATGGCTCCGGCCGAATTCAAATAACATTGCACTGAGCCGTCGTTCAAAAGAACGAGTCCAGCACGAGGCATTGAAATCAATGAGCGAAGCAAACACCAAAAACATTCCGCCCGATAAACTCGTTCGAGTCACCTTCGAGCCCGAGGGCAAAGTGGTCGAGTTTGAATTCGGCACGCTGCCCTATGACCACCATGGCAAGCCGATGTCGTTTCTCGACGTCGCTGAAAACTTTGGCATCTTTCTCGACCATGCGTGCGGTGGTTCCTGTGCTTGCACTACCTGTCACATCTGGCTCAAGGACGGAGCGAACGGGATCAGCGAAGCTGAAGATGACGAGCTCGACCGTCTCGATATGGCCGCCGATCAGCAGCTGAATTCACGCCTTGGATGCCAGGCGGTCATCACCAAGCCCGGCAACTATGTCGTCGAGATTCCCAAGTGGAATCGCAACTATACCTCTGAGGGCAAGCCACTCGCTCTCGCCGAGCCCAAGTAGGAGCAAGAAGAATGCCCCGTGAGATTCTCTGGACCGATGCCGAAGAGATCGGCATTCAGTTGCAGGAAAAGTTTCCCGACCTCGATCCGTTGACGGTGCGATTTACTGACCTGCTTCGCTACGTGACGGAGCTCGAGGGATTCGCAGACGATCCGGCAAAATCGAACGAGTCGCGCCTTGAGGCGATCCAAATGGCGTGGCACGAAGAGTTCGAAGACGCAAAAGGCTGAGCTGCGCTAAGTGCTGTGTCTGTGCTCATTCCAGCCGAACGCGGCCTCGAAATGCGCGATCTCCGGCTCAGCTTGCGGCAGCAGATAAATACTGATCACATCGAAACGCACGGGCGGCATTGCCTGCTGTGGCAATTGTCTCGTGTACCGCCGCGCCAACCTGCGAAGAATTCTGCGCTTGTGAGCATCGACAGCCGTCTGGGCAGGGGTCATGTCGTGCGCCGTGCGCGTCTTCACTTCGATGAAGCACAGCATCGGCCCATCCCAGGCAATCAGGTCAACATCGCCGGGAATATCCCCTGAGGACCAGCGCCGCGCCACCACGATGTATCGTTTGCGCCGCAAGTGGAAGAAGGCCGCATCCTCACCGGCAAACCCGGTGGCCAGGTGCGGCGGCAGATTCGGCCTACGACCACGCCGCTCTGCAATGCGCTCCAAACTCCCCAGAGCGCGCTTCAGCAGTGAGTCCCGGCCCTGCGCAATTTTCGCCATGGAGATTCATTGTGCGCCCGCAGGCTGTCGGTGCCAACGGCACACGTCACAGACCTGCAGGCGCGCAATGGGTTCGGGTTAGGCTCCGTCGCCGACAGCCGCGGTCGCCGGTTCGCCGATGTGCTCGTGCTCGGCGAGGGTGAACGCTTCTTCGAGAATGTCAAGCGCTACCATCGCTTCGTCCTCGGTCACGATGAGCGGCGGACACAGCCGGATTGAGCTCTCGCCGCAGCCCAGCACCATGAGGCCGCGCTCAAAGGCCAGCGTCTCGATACGATTGCGCACCGCACCCGCCGGCTCGCGGGTTCCCTTGTCCAGCACCAGCTCGATGCCGATCATCAGACCGCGGCCGCGCACATCGCCCACCATAGGATGGGATTTTTTCCAGCCTTGCAGACGCTGCATGATCGCGGAGCCAACGCGCTCTGCATTGCCGATGGCCTCGCGCTTGAGAATCTCGATGGTGGCCAACGCCGAGGCGATCGAAACCGGGTTGCCGCCGAAGGTCGACGCGTGCGAACCAGGCACCCAGTTCATCACGCTGGCGCGCGTCATGCAGACACCCAGCGGCATGCCTGACGCAATGCCCTTGGCCATGCAGACAATATCCGGCTGCACGCCCGTGTGCTCGATGGCCCACCATTTCCCCGTACGGCCTGCGCCACTCTGCACTTCGTCGGCAACGAGGAGAATTCCGTGACGATCGCAAACGGCGCGCAGCTCGCGCATGAAGTTCGTGGGCGCCACCACGTAGCCGCCTTCGCCCTGGATGGGCTCGACAAAAATTGCGGCCACTTCTTCGGGCGGAACGATCGTTTTGAAAATGCGTTCTTCAAGATAACGCGCGCAGCCCATGCTGAAGGCTTCCTGCTCCTCTGCATCGCCCTTGCACGCTCTGTACACATTGGGATAAGGAATGTGCGTCACGCCAGGCACCAGTGGTGCAAAGCGCCGCTTCTGCTGCGGCTTCGATCCAGTCAGCGACAGAGCACCCATGGTGCGGCCATGAAAGGCGCCGAGAAACGCAATGATGTGCTGGCGTCCCGTGTGATAGCGCGCGAGCTTAAGCGCGCATTCAATTGCCTCCGCGCCTGAATTGCCATAGAAGAATTTGTGCGGGCCGGGCATCGGCGCAACGGCCGATAGCTGCTCGGCAAGATCCGTGAGCGGCTCGTTGTAAAAATCGGTGCCGGAGATATGAATCAGCTCTGCAGCCTGCTTCTGGATTGCCGCAACCACTTCAGGATGGCAGTGGCCGGTGGAAACCACGGCAATGCCCGCCGCGAAGTCCAGGAATTCGTTCCCATCCACATCTTCGACGCGAATTCCGCGACCGCGCTTGGCCACCAGCGGATACGACCGTGTATAGCTCGGTGAAATCCAGCGCGTGTCTGCCTCAACGGCTGCTTTGGCCTTCGGCCCGGGCACCGGACCCAGCAGCTTCGGTCCAAATTTCGCGTGCATCTCTTGTTTGTTCATCCCATCGTCTCCTCGGCAATCGGTTGTCACGGCGTATGCGCAAGACCTGAAGGCGCTGCCGTAGACCCTCACGGAGAGGGTCGTTCCATTCCGCAGACCCATGCAGGTCTGATCAGCGGGCGAGGATCTTCGGCGGTCTTGTACTAATCGCCGCCGAAGAGGCTAGGTCGTGTGCGGGTAGGCAGCACACGCAAATGCCGGCGGGGGCAAATGCTCCGGGCGCGCGAGCGGGACCAGCTCTTGCGAGTGGACACCAGAAACGTCGCGTTTGCGTATGGGTTGTGCATGGGATTCCCGCTGGCTTTGAGCATAGCACGCGCCGCAAGCCGGGAAAAAACAGGCCGTGCCTGGATCAAGATGCAGACGGTACTACTGGGTAGGCTTCTTGTCGAAAGCCCTTGCAGGAACCAGGGGAACCGGCGGCTCTCCCTCCAGCGTCACCGCGCCGTCTTCAAGGACCTTCAAGGCATCATCGTCGGCCGCCACGGCCATCCAGCACACGGCGCCCTTCTTCAGCAGCGTGCAGGCTACCTCGACCGTGTACGGCGCCTCGGGATGTCCTTTCGGAGTGCCTTTGGCGCGCTCGATCCACATTTTGTGGCTGCCAAGCGTGTAATCCCCATACACCGGATTGCTAACGTCGAAGCTCTGCTTGATGCCTTCAGAAGCCCCTTGCGCGAAACCCGGCAGGTCTTTGGTCGTCATGGACTGCCCGAAGCAATCAAAGGGCAACTCCACTACGACAAGCACCGAGCTTGGCTCTCCGTGTCTTGCGGTAAACGCGATTTGCACGCAGGCGACGCCCTTCTTCTCGTCATCGGACGCGGCATTCTGCTGCGCCTGCTCTTTAACGCCGGCCAGAGTAGGGGTCGCAGTCACCACGTCCCAAGTGCTGGGTAGTGAGTAGCCATAGCCAAGAGCGCTCGTATGGATTTCTGGTCCTGCCGCAGGGTGCTGGGCGCCAAGGCGAGCGATGCAAAGCAGCGCAACAGCAATCGCGATTGAAACTGATCTCATTGCGCCGCCAGTCTATCACCGCGACGCGCGCCGCGTATGTATGCGGTACCTTCATCTGTGCGTGCGTTCTCTGCGTCCAGAGAAGAGCCTGCCGCCGATCTCATAGCTGCCGCTGTCGCGGTACACATGGTGCCTTCAGACGCACGAAAGCCCGCCATTGTAGTAGGCGGGCTTTCGTACAGACCTTAGTTGCAAGGCCATTGGTTAGTGTTACGTTGTTCCCCAATGATGAAACTAACTTAGCCTGTATCTTCTGCTCGAAGCAAGTGAATTCACGCGACTTGGCGCGAAAGTAGCACACCATTGTGCAGCTTTAGTAATGCGACTGTTTTCTAATGCAAGGGCGATGTTCCAAATTGGAACGTTAGTCACCGCCACTAATTCAGAAAGTAAGCCGAAACCACCGACGCGATTCCCGCCAAAGCGAACGCAATGCCAAAAAGCCAATAGATCCGGCTGCGGGTAAGCAAGGTGACCGAAGTGATCACTAACCCGATCTCCAAAAGTGCCTCCGCAAGATCGAAGCGATTGGCGCGGGCTTCGGCCTTCTCCACTTGATTTTCCAACGCGTCTGCTTCTTCCTTAGCTTTCTTCAGGTCATCGGCCCATTTCACCTGATGATCGGCATACGTCTTCGCGATCTTCTCTGCTGCGGACTTATCGGAGATGGCCACCACACGCAGCAAGTCTTCGATCAATGCGGTGTCGTTGGATCGAATCTTGTGCGCTTGATATTCGTTCCACTTATCGGTTGCCTTGTTCTGATCCAGCACGGCCTCAGTATGCGTGCGATGCCCGAGTACCGTAGTCACCGCAACCAGGACGGCCAGCACGCTCATGGTAAAGGCAACCGGACGCATGCCTTCGTGCGAACCATGTTCGGCATGCTCCTGCAACTCCTGTGCTTCATTGGCTTCCATCGGATGGGGACCCTCCGGGGTCGCGATTCTGGCAGCGACGCTATTTGCGCTTCCAGCGTGCGCCCTCTTTTGAGTCTTCAATGACGACGCCCGCCTCCGCAAGTTGCTTGCGAATCTGGTCGGCTCGTGCAAAGTCGCGTCGCTTCTTGGCCACATCGCGTTCGGCAACGAGAGCCTGGATCTCCTGGTCGCTGATGGCGGCACTGGCAAGCAGCTCGGGAGCTACATCGGCCATGCGCCCCGCCTCTTCGGCCCATGCCAGCGCACGCCGCGTCGGTTCCGCATCGCGGTCCTCGATTACATCAAACACGGCATCGAACCGCGACAGTGTTTTCAATATTGCTTCCCGATCGGCTGCGCAGAATTCTCCGCGATCGAGCGCCGTATTCGCCGCGCGAATCAGGTCGAAAATCGGCGCGCGCGCTTCCGCTGTGTTCAGATCGTTGCCAAGCGCCGCCATAAAGTCCGACTCGGCTTTCTCGGCCGCTGCTTCGAGTGGCGAGCAGCCGCTGCCTGCGAGCGGCTTCTCTACCGCCGGTGTGCCAGAGATAAGGCGCTGATGGAATGTGCGCAGCCTGTCGATCGCGTTGGTCGCTTCAGTCAAACCCTCAAACGTAAAATTGAGCTGGTGCCGATAGGGCACCGAAATCAGCGCGAGGCGAATTGCAGACGCTTTGTATCCCTTCAGCAGCAGATCGCGCAGCGTGTAGAAGTTTCCCTCGCTCTTCGACATCTTGCGCCCATCCACCAGCAGGAACCGGACGTGCATCCAGTGGCGCGCGAGCGTTTTGTGTGTGACACTCTCGCTCTGCGCGATTTCATTCTCATGGTGTGGAAACATCAAATCTTCGCCGCCGGCATGCAGATCGAAGCTGTCGCCCAGGTATTCCATCGCCATCGCGGAGCACTCGATATGCCACCCTGGCCGTCCGCGACCGATGGCCGTATCCCACGAGGTCTCTCCCGGCTTCGCAGCCTTCCACAAGGCGAAATCGCGTGCGGAATCCTTTTCATACTCGTCCACATCCACGCGCGCGCCGTCTTCGATTCCGCTGAGATCTTTCTTACTGAGTTTGCCGTACTCAGGAAATGCCGAGAGTCGAAAATACCAGCTTCCGTCGTCGACCCGGTATGCGGCGCCCGCTTCCGCAAGCTTTTGCACCAGCGTCACCATGCGAGGAATATGCTCGGTTGCACGAGCAATCACTTCGGGCCGTTCTACGCGCAGTGAGTCTAGATCCTCGAAGAATGCGTCTACATATTTCGCTGTGTAGGCGCCAATCTCCATGCCGCGCTCGCCCGCGTTGCGGATGATCTTGTCGTCGACATCGGTGATGTTCATGACGTGGCGCAGCGACATGCCCGTTAACTTCAGATAGCGTCGCAGAATATCAATCTGCAGAAAGGTTCTGAAGTTGCCAATGTGCCCGTAGTCATACACCGTTGGGCCACAGGCATACATCCGCAGAGCCTTGCCGTCCGAGGCGATCAGCTCATCCAATTGTCCCGTGAGGGTGTTAAACAGGCGAAGAGTCATTCCTTAGTCAATACTCGAGTTGCCACTGAAAAATCGCATTAGCTTTTTGAGCGATACCAATCCCGATTGTAGCAGCGCGAAATCTTGCGCGATTTCACTTCAACCCATGCAATTAAACGTCTGGTTGGTGTATAGATGTGATTGAGACTCCCCCATCTCAGGATCATTTTTCCACTCGAAAGGAGGTTATGGAAAGCGACGTTCTGTCTCTGCTCTGCGACCCTGATACGCGCTACGAGTTTGAGTTGGAGGGAAATACTCTTCGCAACACCGCAACGGGCCGTGTTTATCCTATTCGCGATGGCATACCTTTATTTGTCAGTACCTTAACCGGATCGAATCTTAAATATCAGGCGCTGTACGACCGCATTGCCCCTGGTTACGATTTGGCTGAAGCCCTGCACCACTTGTTTGCCCGCAAACCCAATTACCGACGGGAGATTCTCGACGAGCTCGAGATCGCTCCTGGAATGCGTGTCCTGGAAGTCAGCATCGGGACCGGCGCCAGCCTGCGTCTGCTGCCGGACGACATGGACATCTTCGGCATCGATATCTCCTGGGGCATGCTCGCCAAGTGCCGCAGGAACCTGAAGAAATGGCGACGGACTGCCCAGCTATTTCAAGGAGAGGCGTGCCGCCTGCCGTTTCGTGCCGAGGTGTTCGACTGCGTCTTTCACATCGGCGGCCTCAACTTTTTTTCAAATCCCGATCGCGCAATTCGCGAGATGATCTGGGTAGCCAAGCCCGGAACGAAAATCGTGATCGCGGACGAGACGGAAAAGGTTGTGCGCGAAAGCTACCAGAAGAATCCGCTCATCAAGTCTTACTTTCCTCCCGGAACTGAAGCCGTGCGCTGCCCCATCGATCTCATTCCCCCGGAGATGGAGCAAATCAAGGCGCGCGAAGTGGCTGCCGGCAAGATGTACTGCATCACCTTCCGCAAACCGATGCAGCCGACGCAATAACCAATCCAACAATCGATATTGGAGTGGAAGTGAACTTCCCCTCGCTCCACTGATTTTGTTTGCTTCTCTCCGCTGATATCTCGTCTCAAACGCCCAGAGCGAGCGATGGGTCGGCAGACAAATCGGGCGCGGCGAACTCCCCAGCGACAAAGCGCGGCCAGGCTGCCGCGGCAATCATTGCGGCATTGTCGGTTGAGAGCGCCAGCGTAGGAAATGCTACCTCGATCCCGCGCCGCGCGGCCTCGGCCGTGAACCTCTCCCGCAACTCTCCATTGGCTGCCACGCCGCCCGTGACAAGAATGCGCGCGGCATTCAGCTCTTCCGCTGCACCAAATGTCTTCTTCATCAGGTCGCCCACCACTGCGTGCTGAAAGCTTGCGATCAGATCCAGTGTTGTGGGATCGCACATAGCCAGGGCGTTCTTGATTGTTGGCCGCTCGGGCGCATCGGGACCTGTAAAAAGCGCCTCGCGCCGTGCTTCGGCCTCGGGTTTCAGGTTATGCAGCTCCACATAGCGCAGCACCGCCGTCTTGATTCCTGAAAACGAAAACAGAAAATGAGGATCGAGTGCGGCAATCGGAGCCGTCTTCGCAGCCTTTGTGCGCGGCGCGGCGCCTTGCAGGTGAATCTTTGTCTTGATCTGCGCAAAGGAGAAAGGGATCGCGCGCGGATCACCGAAACGCGCCAGCCCATCGATCCACGGCCCACCCGGATAGCCCAGTCCCAACAACTTAGCCACCTTGTCATAGGCCTCGCCCGCGGCATCGTCCAGTGTTCGCCCCACCAGCTTGTAGCGCCACGTGCCCTGCTGCGGCTGCGCCAGGTAGAGATGGGTATGCCCGCCGGAAACCACGAGTGCCAGGGCGCTCGAATCGGGCGAATCACCATCCTCGATGTCATCCTGAGGGGAGCGAATGGGCTGCTTTTCGAAATCCAGTGCCGCAACGGATTTCTGCCGTTCCTCCAGCAGGACCGCGTGGATGTGCCCTTCCAGGTGATTCACGGCGATCAGCGGCAATTCCTGCGCAAATGCCAACGCCTTCGCATACGTGATCCCCACTAGCAAAGCTCCGGCAAGCCCCGGCCCGCTGGTCACGGCAATCGCGTCGAGATCGGCGAGTTCCACTGCGGCCTCAGCCAGCGCGGCTCGCACCACCGGCACGACGGCGCGCAGATGCTCGCGGCTCGCCAGCTCCGGCACCACGCCGCCGTATTTTGCGTGCGTGGCAATCTGCGAGGCTACAACGGACGACAGGGTGCGGGCGCCGCGCTCCACCACCGCCGCCGCCGTCTCGTCGCACGAGCTCTCAATGCCGAGAATCAGACCCTTGCCGCTCATCTTCTCAGTTTACCGGGATTGCCCTTGCTGACCATCGCATGGCGCGCGCGACAATAACAGCAGCCGATGAAGATCGCGCCGCCCCAATACGATGCCGCACTGCGCATTCTCATCACGCTGCGCGAGGCGGGCTATGAGGCATATCTCGCCGGCGGCTGCGTCCGCGACCTGCTCCTGGGCCGCGAGCCTGCCGACTACGACGTCGCCACATCAGCCACGCCCGACGTCGTGCTCAACATGTTCGCGCGCACCTTTGCCGTCGGCGCGCACTTCGGCGTCGTTCTCGTTGCCGCCGAGCCCGAGAACTCCTCCCAGGAGTCCGCCCCACCGCAGGTGGAGGTCGCGACCTTTCGCTCCGACGGTGCGTACTCCGATGGCCGCCATCCCGACGAGGTCCGTTACACGCTCAACGCCGCCGAAGACGTGCAGCGCCGCGACTTCACCATCAACGGCCTCCTCCTCGATCCGCTGTGCGGCCCACTGCGTGGGGGTGGGCCTTTGGAGGAGATCCGCCCCGATCCGCGGACGCTCCGCGACGCAGTCATCGACCATGTCGGGGGCCTGGCCGATCTCGACGCCGGCATTCTGCGCGCCATCGGCGATCCGATGCGGCGGTTTCAGGAAGATCAGCTTCGCCTTCTCCGTGCCGTTCGCTTTGCCACGCGCTTCAACTTCACTCTTGAGCCGGCGACCTTCGCTGCAATGCGCGCCCTGGCCCCACGCATTGCGGCCGTCAGCCGCGAACGCGTCCGCGACGAGCTCACCAAGATGCTGACGGAGGGCAAGGCCCGCCGCGCTTTCGAGTTGCTCGACGAGACAGGCCTCCTCGCCGAAGTGCTGCCGGAGGTCGCCCGCATGAAGGGCGTTGAGCAACCGCCGCAGTTCCATCCCGAAGGAGATGTCTTCGTCCACACTCTGCTTCTCCTCGAACAGCTTCCACCCGGCTGCCCGCTCGCGCTCGCCTGGGGAGCGCTGCTGCACGACGTCGGCAAGCCCGCCACCTTCCGCATCGCGCCCGACCGCATCCGTTTCGACGGACATGTAGAAGTCGGCGTCGCCATCGCTGCAGAAATCTGCCGCCGCCTTCGCTTTTCGAATGAGGACACGCGCCAGATTCTCTCGCTGATCGAAAACCACATGCGCTTTGCCGATGCGCCGCGCATGAAAGACTCCACGCTGAAGCGCTTTTTTCGTCTCGAACGCTTCGACGAGCACCTTGCCCTGCACCGGATGGATTGCCTCGCCGCGCACGGCAATCTCGACATCTACGACTTTGTGCGCGCCCGCTTTGAGGCCACGCCTGCTGAGCTGGTGCGCCCTCGGCCGCTGCTCACCGGCCGCGAACTCATTGCCGCCGGCTTCGCGCCCGGTCCCAGCTTCCAGGTGATGCTGCGCGCAGTGGAAGACGCACAGCTTGAAGGTGCCATCTCGACACCGGAAGAGGCTCTCGCCCTCGTTCGGGAAAGATTCCTGGATTTCTTCGATCCCTCCGCTCCAAAGGCGTGATGGGGCGCACTGCCAGCGGTGCAGGCGAGTGCGATAAAAATACATGGGTTCTTTTGGCTTCCGTAGGCCAGGCGGAGCCCATTCCCTCCCCCTGGATCAAGTCGTACCCCAGACGAAGCAACGGAAAGCGAGATCGCCATGGCCACCGCACCCGCGAGCACTTCTGTCATCGATTTTCAGTCCAACTGGGCCGAGCTCGATCTGCCTCCGCATGTGCGCGAGGTTTTGGCCGCCGCGCCGCTGGTGCAGACGCCGGAGACGCGTTCGCAGCTTCTGGACTGGGCTCTTGGCCGCTCGACGGGGACAACGGATTGGACGCTCGGCAATCGCGACGACCACGGCGTCTACGAAGCCGTCTTCCATCTGCCGGGGCAGCCGCTTGGCGCCAGCCGCATGGTCGAAGCCGTCATCACCAAGGCGCGCAATGGTCTCGCCATCAACTTCCCTGACCCTGCCATGCGCCGCCGCGATCCCGACGCAATGCTCATCGGCGACGCTCTCCCGACCGATAAGCCCCGCTATGCAGAACGGTTCGGAGAATCTTTTGATGTCACCCGCCAGCAGACCCTCGACTGGCTCAAGACGCAGGAGCTCGTCGCGATGCCGTTCTATGCGGGCACGGACGCGCTCGGCTATGGATCGCTGCTGATCGTGCCGCGTCAGGCGGCGTTCTTTGCTGCAGCCCTGGCAGATCTGCAAGGCATGATCGCGCGCAGCCAGGTTCCATCCGATTTCAAAATCACCGGAGGCATCCTTTTCGTCGCGCCACCGTTCCGCCACACGCATTTCGATGGCCGTCAGATTGTGGTGCACGACCGCTCCGCCACGCATCAGGAGGTCTTCGCCTACAACCTCTATCCCGGCCCCAGCGCGAAGAAGGGTGTGTACTCCATGCTGCTCGACATTGGCGAGCGCGAGGGCTGGACCACCAATCACTGCGCCGCTGTCGCCGTCGTCACCCCCTATGAGAACCAGCTCATCCTGATGCACGAGGGAGCATCCGGCGGCGGCAAAAGCGAGATGACCGAGCACATCCATCGCATGGAAGACGGCCGCTTGCTCATCGGCGAAAACGTCATCACGCACGAGCAGCGCACGTTGAATCTGCCCGAAGCCTGCCATCTGCGACCCATCGCCGACGACATGGCATGCGCCCACCCCAGCTACCAGCGCACCAGCAAGCGGCTCACCATCGCCGACGCCGAAAATGCATGGTTCGTCCGCGTCGACCACATCCACGCTTACGGGACCGCGCCGAACCTTGAACGCCTCTGCATCGATCCGCCTGAGCCGCTGCTCTTTCTGAACCACTACATCGTGCCCGGGGGCACCTGCCTCACCTGGGAGCATGTGGAGGACGCACCCGGCAAGATGTGTCCCAACCCGCGGGTCATCCTTCCGCGACGCATGATTGAAGACATCGCCACCGGCACACGAGCTGTGGACGTGCGCAGCTTCGGCGTGCGCTGCCCGCCTACGCACAGCAGCAGCCGCCTCTACGGAATCCTCGCCATGATCCATGTGCTCAGCCCTGCGCTTGCCTGGCTCTGGCGTCTGGTTGCCCCGCGCGGTCACGCCAACCCCAGCATCCATCCACTGCGTGGAGGCGGACCTTTGGACGAGATAGGTGGTGCAACGGAACCGATGGAATCCGAAGGCGTCGGCTCCTATTGGGCATTTGCCACGGGACGCCGCGTCGATCAGGCCAACCTGCTGCTGCAGCAAATCGTGGCCACGCCGGAAACGCGCTACGTCCTGCTGCCCAATCAGCACATCGGCGCATGGAAAGTCGGATACATGGCGGAGTGGATTGCCCGCGAATACCTTGCCCGCCGCGGAAGCGCCAAGTTTGGCCGCGAGCAGGTCGGCGAAGCTATCTTCCCGCTCCTCGGCTACATTCCCAATCAACTGCGCGTCGAAGGATCCATGATTCCCCGCGTCTTTCTTCGCGTGGAAGAACAGATTCAGGGCGGCATGGACGTCTACGAAGAAGGCGCGCGCCAGTGGCGGGAGTTCTTCGCGCGCGAGCTTAAACCCTTCCAGGTGCCCGAACTCGATCCCCTCGGCCATCGCATTATCGAGGCCTGCCTCGACGGCGCAACGCAGGAGGACTACCGCCGGCTGATCCCGCATCCCATGTTCCGCGACGACGAGGGCTGATCGCAAAGATCTTTCTCCGCCACTTCGGGAGCGCTGACCATGGAGACAGGCTCAGAGTCCCAATTCGCTGAGGCCCGGATGATCGTCGGGGCGCCGCCCCTGCGGCCAATGGAAGAGCCTCTCTGAATCTTGAATCGGCAGATCGTTGATGGAGGCGTAACGGTGATGCATCAGGCCGTCCTCACCGAATTCCCAATTTTCGTTGCCATAGGACCGAAACCACTGCCCAGCCGCATCATGCGACTCGTAGGCAAAACGTACCGCAATGCGCGCTCCGTCGAACGCCCAGAGTTCCTTGATTAGCCTGTATTCGAGTTCGCGGGACCACTTGCGCGTGAGGAAAGCAACGATCTCTTCGCGCCCGTGGACGAACTCCGACCGGTTCCGCCAGCGGCTGTCGATGCTGTAAGCAAGCGCAACACGCTGCGGATCGCGGGTATTCCACCCGTCTTCGGCACCGCGCACCTTCAATGTCGCGCTTTCCCTTGTGAATGGCGGAACGATGGGACTGCTCGCTGCCCGTGTCATTCGACCTCCTTGAGCCGGCTGATTGCCTTGCAGGAAACATTTTTTGGATGTCCGCGCATTGCCGCCCGGTTCAGCGAAAATGACACCATGCCGCCTGAACCCACGCGAGTTCGATCTGAACCGCACTCTTCCGATGTCGTAGTCCTCGGGGCGGGCGCGGCCGGGTTGATGTGCGCCGCCGTGGCAGGCCAGCGCGGCCGAAGCGTGGTTTTGCTGGAGCACAATGCGCAGCCAGGACGCAAAATCCTCATTTCCGGCGGAGGCCGCTGCAACTTCACCAACCTCCACTGCACGCCCTCGAATTTTCTCTCCAGCAATCCTCATTACGCCAAGTCCGCGCTCGCACTCTACCAGCCGCAGCACTTTCTTGAGCTAGTCAAGCGCTATCAGATTCCCTGGCACGAGAAGACGCTCGGCCAGCTCTTCTGCGATGGCTCGGCTCGCGCCATCCTCGATATGCTGCTCGCCGAATGCGAATGCGGCAAAGTCGAACTCGTCCTTGACGCGCACAACATCAAGGTAGAGCGCGCAGGCGATGCGTTCCACATTGCATCCTCCGCGGGCGAATTCACCGCTGCTGCCCTGGTTGTCGCAACCGGCGGTCTTTCAATTCCGACCCTCGGGGCGACGGGACTTGCGTACGACCTCGCGCGCCAATTCGGTCTGCGCGTCATTCAGCCACGTCCAGCCCTGGTGCCTCTCCTGCTGGGCGGAGGAGAGGCGGGCTGGACGGCTCTCGCGGGCGTATCCGCAGAGGTGCTTGCGCAGGCCGGCTCGGCGCGATTCAAAGAGAAACTGCTCGTTACGCATCGCGGACTCAGCGGTCCCGCCGTGTTGCAGGCTTCATCGTACTGGCGCGCGGGCGGCACGCTGATCGTTGACTTCGCGCCGGACACAGACGTGCTCCACTCGATGCTCGCCCCCGGCGCGCGCCGCGATACGGGAGCTCTGCGTCAGGCTCTGCGCACCGTGCTTCCGCAGCGATTGGCGGAGCGACTCGTCGACATCGGCTCGCCCAATGGCTGGACCAACGCCGCTCTCGATGCCTGCGAACTCCGTCTCCATCGCTGGGAGTTTCGCCCCACCGGCACGGAAGGCTTCGCCAAGGCCGAGGTCACCGCCGGCGGCGTCGACACGGCCGATCTCGATTCGCAGACTATGCAGGCGCGTACGGTGCCGGGGCTGTTCTTTATCGGCGAAGCTGTCGACGTCACCGGCCATCTCGGCGGATTCAACTTCCAATGGGCCTGGGCCTCGGCCGTGGCCGCCGCGAGGAACCTTTAGCTGTCAGCTTCTAGCGAAGAGCCGATTGCGGCCGCTGTGTCGGCCGAGAGGAATTTTCTAGGGGCTAGGGGCTAGAAGCTACTCACTCGGCGCCACAGCCTTCGCGGGCGGCTTCAGCACAAAGCCCTTACGCACCAGAGCAAACCCCGCCTGCGGCAGCTCGGCCTGCAACAGCTGGCTCTCCGGACCTTCAAACAAATCCGTATTCGCGCCATTGATCGTGGCCACCACATGATGGACAACGATCGGCGTTCCCTCGAGCGTGCCCTGCTCATCGGCATACGTCGCCACGCTGATTGGAGTAACCGAACCCGCCTGCTTGGGGATGATCGCCCACAGGTCGCGATTGTTGTGGCTCACCCCTAGCGCCAGCAGCGTCTCAAGAGCGCCGGGATCGAAGTCCGGGAGGAAAACGGCGGAGCTGTGTCCTGCGAGGTGGGTCGTGGTGCTCCGTCCATTCGCCGAGATGTTCATCAACAGTTGCCCCGCATCGGGCTTCGCTGTCACCGAAACAGCCTGGTCGTTTACAGTCGCGCTCAACTGCACATGCTTGAGTTCGTTGGCAGACGAAAGCTCCTCCGTCTTTGACAGCGCGTAATTGAGCCCCTGCATCTCCACGCGCACAATCGACGTTGACTCGTAGCCGTTGGCGGCCGCGGCAATGTGGAAGCTCGCTGTACCTACCGGCTTGCCGTTCTGGCTCACCGTAAAACTCGCGTCTTCAGCGCGAGCCACACCGCACGCAGCTGAGAGTCCCAAGGCAATAAATCCTGCAAAACGAATCAGTTCAAATCCACGCACAGCCACTCCCATCGTTCCTGTTGCTATAGACGCGCAAACCCCCGCGCAAGTTGTGGTCAGGCCGAAGCCCCACAAATGTGTTTCTAGGCCAGCGTCCCTGTGTCGTGTCTCAGAAGTTCTTTGAGCAGGACAACAAATCCAGGCTTGCAAAGCGGGATCCTCAGAGGCTAAAGCCCATCTGATTTTGCAACCTTTGCGGCACGACTGAAGTCGGGCCCTGATACAGAACCAAACGGCCAAGGTGCGCGAAGCTTTAGGAGGGCGCGTGCGGTCCCTCAATTTACGTACGAACTCTGAGGCACCACACTGGTCAGTGATCGCTGAGACCTGAACCCTGCCTCCCGCGCTATCCTTTCTCTTTGAGGTGCCGTTATGACTTCGACCGCAACGCGCCCGCAGCTCTCCTACTTAACCGCGGCTCTCGACGAACTGCGCGCCAAGGGCACCCACTTCAAACTCCGCGTTCTCGACGACCAGCAGGCGCCTGTTTGCCACTACGACGGCCGGGAGGTCATTAACCTCGCCAGCAACAACTACCTCGGCCTCGCAAATCATCCCAAATTGATTGAAGCTGCTCTGGCCGCTACGCGGACCTACGGGGTAGGATCGGGCGCCGTGCGCACCATCGCTGGAACCATGCGCATCCACATGGAGCTGGAAGAGAAAATCGCGCGCTTCAAAAATGTCGAGGCCTGTGTTGTGTTCCAGAGCGGTTTTGCGGCCAATGCCGGCACAGTCAGCGCCATCCTCGGCAAAGAAGACTTCATCCTTTCCGACGAGCTGAATCACGCCAGCATCATCGATGGAGCGCGTCTCTCCCGCGCGAAAATCAAGGTATTTCGCCACAAAGATGTCAGTCATTGCGAGGAGCTGCTGAAGGAAATCGCCAGCGAATCGGGGCGCAAACTCGTGATCACGGACGGGGTCTTCTCCATGGACGGCGACATTGGCCCGGTCGACAAGCTTGCCGCGCTCGCCGAAAAATATGGAGCCATCATGATGGTCGACGACGCGCATGCCTCGGGCGTGCTCGGTCGCAACGGCCGCGGCAGCATCGACCACTTCGGCATGCATGGCCGCGTCGACGTGCAGGTAGGCACGCTCTCGAAAGCCATCGGCGCGCTGGGCGGCTACGTCTGCGGGTCAAAGGATCTGATTGACTACCTCTATCACCGCGCGCGCCCATTCCTCTTCTCCACCTCACATCCGCCTTCGGTCGCTGCCAGCTGCATCGCGGCTTTCGACATCCTGGAGGCGGAGCCTGAACGAATCGAGCGGCTTTGGTCGAACACACGCTACTTTCAGGGCGAGCTCAAGCGGGCCGGCTTCAACATCGGCGGCGTCAACACACCCGCCACCGAGACGCCGATCACCCCTGTCATCGTGGGTGAAGGCCGCGCCGCCATGGACTTCTCGCGTGCCCTGTTCGACGAAGGCGTGATGGGCACTGGCATTGCGTTTCCGACAGTCCCTGAGGGCAAAGCGCGCATTCGCCTCATCCTCACGAGCGAGCACACCAAGGCTCAACTCGACCAGGCTCTTGAGACTCTGACGCGGGTTGCGAAACAAATGAGTATTCTGCAATAGGGAAACTATGATCGCTCACCTGCGCGGCAAGCTCATCTATAAACAACCCGGCCAGGCCATCGTCGAGGCTGCCGGCGTCGGCTACGACGTCACGATCTCCGTGCCTACGTTTACGTCGCTTCCTTCGTTCGGTGCTTGAAACCTCGCTGCACATTCACACGCAGGTGAGCGAAGACCAGATCGCGCTCTTCGGCTTTCTCGACAGCGAAGAGAAGCGCCTCTTCGAGCGATTGATCACCGTGAGCGGCGTTGGCCCCAAGCTCGCCATCAAGATGCTGAGCGGCCTCTCCAGCGATCGCACCGTGCAGGCGATCCGCGCGCAAGATCACGCTCAGCTCACGCGCATTCCCGGTGTCGGCAAAAAACTCGCCGAGCGCCTCGTCGTCGAGCTCAAAGACAAACTGGACGACTTCGCCGTCGCACCTGCGCCGACCAGTGTCCACGGGCCCGCGGTGGACGATGTGCTGTCCGCTCTGACCAATCTTGGCTATCAGCGCCCCGCGGCTGAGAAAGCCATCGAGCAGGCAATCGCCAAAGACAAAGCGCTCTCCGCCGACTTCGACGGCCTTTTCCGCGGTGCGCTCAAGCTCATCCGCTAGGGGCTATTTCCGTATCCCGCATTGCACGGACTGAGATCGTGGTTTTCCTCAGGCTCCGCGTGCAGCGCACATCCCGCGGGCCTACACTGACAACCGTATGCCCCGTACACCTGTCCCGGCCACGGCTGCTCTCCCCTACTTCCGCCCCCAAGCCCTGACCTTCCTCCGCAACCTCGCCAGGCACAACGACCGCGAGTGGTTCACGCCGCGCAAAGCCGAATTTGAGGCGGAGCTCAAAGAGCCGATGCTGGCCGTCGTTCGCAAAATTACCGACGCCATGCTCGACTTTGCGCCCAGCCATGTGCGGCCTGCGGAAAAGTCTCTCTTCCGCATCTATCGCGACACGCGCTTCTCCAACGACAAGCGCCCCTACAAAACCCACGTGGCCGCGTGGTGGTCGCACCAGGGCTTGCAGAAGACCTCGGGCGCCGGCTACTACTTCCACGTCAGCGCGAAGGAAGTCATCATCGCCGCCGGCGCCTACATGCCCGAGAAGGAGCAACTCGCCGCCATCCGCCACTGGCTCCTCGATAATCACCGTGAATTCAGGAAACTCCTCCAAAAGCCCGCCGTGCGCAGCGCGTTTGTCGAGTTCGAAGGCAATCCCCTGACCCGCCCGCCGAAGGGCTTCCCCGCCGACCATCCGGCCCTCGATCTGATCCGCTGCCGCCAGTGGGGACTTTCAGCCACGCTGCCGGCGAAGGCCGCTCTCGATCCCAAACTGGCCTCCGTCATCATCCGCCACTTCAAGCTCGCGGCTCCGATCATCGATGCGCTTAATACGCCCATCGCCGCCGCTCTCGCACCCAGGAAGAGGGTGCTTTTCGGACTCCATTGACCCAGCGCCGGGCATGCATTTTCTCCGCGATTGGCGCGCATTTGAGGCCTTCACACGTCAAAAACCGGCAATTTTGGCCTAAAAACGGCGATTTAGGGATAAAAACCTAAGAAAACTGTGGAAAACAGGCGTTTTTCCATTGACTTTACCCACCCGCAAGCCGCATTGTTACGAACGACAGGGTTCTGTACGAACCCGCATGAATACAGGGGTTTCGTGCAAACGTTGCCTCGGTCGCACTCCCTCCATGCGGTACGGTTCTGGCCTTCCCGATCTCTTCAGGAAGCCGAGCGGCGGAAACCCAGGCAACAACCCGAGAAGGAGAACATCATATGGCAACTGGACTCACAAAGACTGCTCTTACCCGGAACCTCGCCGAGAAGCTCGAACTGACCAACAAACAATCGGCCGCGTTCCTCGACCTGCTCGCCGAGACCGCGATCAAGGAAACGAAGAAGAACGGCGTTTTCGTCATCCCCGGCATCGGCCGCCTCGTCAAGGCAGAGCGCAAGGCTCGCATCGGCCGCAACCCCCAAACCGGCGAAGCCATCAAGATCAAGGCCAAGACCGTCGTTAAGTTCCGCGTTGCCAAGGCTGCAAAAGACGTCATTGCCCCCCCCAAGAAGTAGTATTTCCCGGACTGGACTATGAAAGAGGAGAAGCTTCGCGCTTCTCCTCTTTTTTCATTCCTGGCGCTTCGCCATCTGCCCATCTCGCTGCGTCCCGATTTTTCGCACACCTTGCGCACGCTCAAACATCCAATTCGGCATGGCAAGCTCCGCATCTCTTAGCGACCGATCTTCCCCCGGCTTTGCCGTGCAAGGCTCCGTTCGTACTCTGCTTCGTATCGAAGCAACCGCCATTGCTGCGCTCACCTTGCTGCTCTATGCGCGCACCGGGGCAAGCTGGTGGCTCTTTGCGGCGCTCTGGCTCGTGCCCGACCTCTCGATGCTGGGCTATCTGCACAGCCCGTGCTGGGGAGCGCGCCTGTACAACGCGGTACATTCCTACGCTGTGCCCGTAGTCCTTGCGCTTTCCGCGCTTCTGCTGGGCGCCAATGCTCAGTTGCCCATCGCTCTCATCTGGATCAACCACATCGCCATCGACCGCGTGCTTGGCTATGGCCTGAAATATTCCAACGGTTTTGGCTGGACGCATCTCGGCCGTCTCGGGAAGCCCAATCCCGCGCAGCCGTGAAAGCTCGTACAATAACGGCGAAATGTTCCTCTATGGTGGACTTGCGCTGTTATGCCTGATCGCAGGCTTCGGGTTGGGCATGTACGAGTACGAGCTGCGATGGCGAATCGTGAATGCGGTTCACAGTGTGCGGCCCGACCTGGAACCTTTCGCCTTGTTCTCGCGCACTCGGTCTCTTTGGCGCTCGCCCGTCTACCAGATCTACCACGATCACCACCCTCAAAACCGCCTTCTCCGCCAACACACGATAATCTCGCTGGCGTCTCCATCATGTTTCGTGGCTTTTGCGGTCTTGCTGGTGCTGGCCATCAAGCACTCGTAGACGAGGGACGGTCGCCCGCGGGCAATAGGGCACGTACCACCAGCGAGGCGCCGAATACGACGAGAATCGCCCTGCCCATAAGCCGGTTGTCATACGTCCACGACAGCACTGCCAGGATGAAGAACACCCCGATCGGCAGCAGCTCCGCCAATACGCCACGTAACCATTGCGGCTTGTTTCCGCTGCCAGTCACATTGCTTCTCAGGCTCGGAATGAGTCGCGGCACGCTGGCAAGGTAGGCCCGATAGGGCTCGCCCAGCTGCGCGGACAAAAATCGCTCTTCTCCCAGAATCAACCGCAGCAGAAAGAGCGTCAGCACCGCCATCGCAAACAAGGCCCCGGAGGGCGGCATCATCAGCGCGAGCGCAGCCACCATGCACCACAGTCCCAGGTAAAGGGGATTGCGCACGAACCGATACGGCCCATCGGCCATCACGTGCTGGGCCCGCATGTGGATACTCTGCACCGTGCCCGAGCCTAGATACGCAGTTCCCGAAACCCGCAACAATGCGCCGATGCCCGCAACGAAGATGCCCACCACGATCACTACCGGCGTCGCCACCGTGAAGCGCAACAATCCAGTGCGGCTGATCTCCAGCGCTAACCACTCAAGCAAAGAGATGCGGCTACCGACACCCCACGCATCGATCCATGGCGCCCAGAACCCCAAAATGATAATCGCGGCGTTGATCGCCATCCGCAGACGAAATTCCAGTGCGCTTGCGCCCACACTCCACTCCCGATTCAACTCTCGCTCGTGGAGTGTACCACTCTGGCGCGCCGCCCGATGAGGAGCGCCTACTCGCCCCGCAATGCCACCATGGGATCAACTGCTGCCGCACGCCGAGCGGGTATCCAAGCCGCAGTCAGCGCCACCAGCGCCATCAACACCGGCACTGCGACGAAGGTGATGGGGTCCAGCGCGCTCACGCCAAACAGAAAACTGTGCAGCGTGCGGCTCAAGGCCAGCGCGCCCGCCAATCCCGCAAAGCATCCGCCGCCGGCGAGCAGCAGGCTCTGCCGCACAACGGCCAGCACGATTTGCCAGCGCTGCGCGCCCAGTGCCAGGCGCAGCCCAATCTCTCGCGTTCTCCAGCTCACGATGTACGCGATTAGACTGTAGACCCCCACGGCGCCAATCACGACTGCCAGGCCGCCGAAGCCGAGCAGCAGCACAGCCAGCGCCCGCGGCGCAGCCACCGAGTTCGCCACTACTTCATCCATTGAATGCACCCGCGTCACCGGCACCAGCGAATCAATGCTCGCCACCGCGTGCCTCAGTCCCGCCGCGGTTTCAGCCGGCGTCGCATGCGACCGTAATAGCACATACATAACCGGATGCTCACGTCCCGGCGTCATCGGCAGGTACACCTCGTCGTGGAAACCGCCTTCGAGACTTGCCTCACGCGCATTCCGCACTACGCCTACAATCACTGAGGCCTTCGTCGCGTCCCACACCGCCGGAGCCGGCGCGTCATTCACATCCAGCAGATGCTTGCCCACCGGATCCTGGTGGGGCCAATAGCGCTCGGCCAACCGCTCGTTCACAACCACAGCATGGCTTGCGCCTGAAGCGTCTTCTTCCGTCAGCAGGCGGCCTCGCATCAGGTGCAGCCCGAGCACATCGAAGTAGCCCGGCGACACGGTGCGCCCAGTTGCCAGCAACGCTCCCTGGCGCGCATCGCGCGCGTGTCCCTCCGCGTCAAAGACATAGTTGTCATCGCGCCCGTTCAGGGGTAGCGCATCTGTCACCGCGGCGCTCTGAACGCCGGGAATCTCCTGCGCATGCGCCAGCAGCGTCGTATAGAACGATTGGCAGCGGCCCTTCTCTCGGCATGCCGCGGCATCCAGTGCTACTTCAGCCGTCACGGTACCAACAGTTCTGAATCCAGGGTCAACCTGCGATAACGCGTACAGACTATGCAGCATGAGCCCGGCGGCCGTAATCACCATCACCGAGAGCCCGATCTGCGCCATCACCAGCAGCATCGAAACACCGAAACCCGCGCCCTTGCCCATCACCCCGCGCCCTCCGGTGCGCAGCGCGGACAGCAGATTCAGCGATGCCATCTTGACGGCGGGAATCACACCGAACAGCAAACCTGCGAGAAGCGACGCGCCCAGCGTGAACAACACATCCTGGGTATGCAGGGCGACGTCTTGAATGCGCGGCGTATCAGCCGGCAACAGTCCCGCAAAAATGCGCAGGCTCGCAAACGCCGCGCCCAGCCCCACCAGGCCCGCCGTCACTCCCAACACCACGCTCTCTGAAAGCACTTGCTGGATGAGGCGCTTGCCCGAAGCGCCCAGCGCACCGCGAATTGCAATCTCGCGCTCGCGCGCCGTCGCACGTGCCAGCATCAGGTTGGCTACGTTCGCGCACGCAATCAGCAGAATCAGCCCCACGGCGCCAAACAGCAGGAGCAGTCGCGGACGCATGGCGCCTGTCTGAGATTCAAGTAGCGGCACCACCGTCATGTCCGAGGCCCACACATCGGGCATGCGGAAGGGAAACACGGGCAGGAGGATTGCGTGCAGTCGCCGCAGCTCCGACTGTGCCTGCGCCGGTGCTACGCCGGTCGCGAGACGGCCGAAGGCCTGCAAGTCGAAGTTGCTCCACGGATCGAAGGGCGCATCCGCGCGATAGGAAACCGGGATCACGAATTGCGTATCGGCATAGGGAAAGTGCACACCGACGGGCATGATGCCGATAATACGGCGCGAAACTCCATCGACCCGAAGCGTACGCCCAATAGCGCTGGGCTCTCCACCGTAATGCTGGCGCCAATAACCGTAGCTCAGAACGATGTCATTGTCTTGGCCCGCGATCGCATCTTGCGCAGCGAAAAAGTCTCCGAAGGCGGATCGAATGCCCAGAGTCTCGAAGGCATTCACAATCACCTTCGCGCCAAAGACCCGCTCGGGTGCGCCGGAATCCGAAACATTCGATTCCGCGTCCGGGCCATATCCCGAAATCGATTCGAATGCCTTCGAGTTCTTGCCCAGCTCGCGAATCCAGCCTTTGGGAAACACGGGTGACTTTTCGCCGCTGATCCGCATCAGCCGATCCTGTTGCGCATACGGCAACGGCCGCAGCAAAATCGAATCCACCAGCGTGTAGATGACAGCATTCGCGCCGATGCCCAGCGCCAGCGTCAGCACTGCAGTGATCGTGAAGCCCGGTGCTTTGCGCATCTGCCGTAAAGCAAAGCGCACATCCTGCAGCACGCCCTCCATCGGCGGTAGCGTGGCGCGATCGCGATAGGCCTGCCGCGTCTGCTCAGCGCCGCCTAGTTTGATCAACGCCTGCCGCCGCGCTTCCTCTGGACTGAGACCCGCGCGCACACCATCGTCCACGTGCATCGCCACGTGGCTCTCGAGTTCCGCATCAAAGTCGTCCTGTTTACTTCGCGTGCCCAGTACCCGCTCCCAGAGAGCCCGCAGCTTCGCTCGCAGACGATCCATCGCTACCTCCTAGGCTTCCGCATTCGGCGCCAGAAACCGTGCCAGAATCTCCGTGGCCTGTTCCCACTCCGCTGCAGCCTTGCGCACCTGCTTTTCGCCGGCCTTGGTCAGCTCATAAAACTTGGCCTTGCGATTGTTCTCCGAAGTTCCCCAGCGCGAGCGAATGTACCCCTCCTGCTCCAGTTTCAGCAGCGCCGGGTAGAGCGTTCCGTAATTCAGCTCCAGCAAGTCACCGCTGGTTTGCTCAATGCGCCGCGCCAGCCCGTAGCCATGCTGCGGACCCATCATCTGCAGGGTCTTCAGCACCATCAACGCCAGCGTCCCCTGCCATACATCGGTCTTGCTGCCCATTCGAAGCTCCTCCTATGGCAAACCAATAGATGCGAGCATAAACAACTCCCTATGGGAATGCAATATGAAAAATTCTTAAGTTTTGTAGTAGGCCGATCGGCGCGCAGCGTCTCGTCTGTGCCTTTTCGCTGCAGCGGGTAGCAGATCAGGGATTGGTTCGACTAGGGCGGCGGTCTCGACTGCAGGCTGCCGTCAGGCCGTTGGCTCGGCTGGCTTGAGCGAACCAAGCAGCGTCGGAATCAGTTCCGCTACTGTGGGGTGGATGTGAACGGCCTCCTGCAGCGTGGTGTAGGGCTGGTCGGCGTACATCGTGTCGAGGATGGAGTGAATCGCCTCGTCTCCTTCGACGCCAAAGATAGTCGCACCGAGAATCCGTTTCGTCTTCGCATCCACAATCGCCTTCATAAAACCGAAGGTCTCGCCCTTTTCGATTGCTCGCGAGACCGAGCTCATTGAGCGGGTGCCGATCAGCAGTTCGAGGCCGGTGGCCCTGGCCTCTTCTTCGGTCATCCCCACCTGCGCCAGCGGCGGATCGGTATACGTTGCGCGCGCCGCAATCCTGTCAGTCACCCGTCGATCGCCATCCTCCAGCAAATTCGCGGCCACAATCTCAAAGTCGTTGTATGCGGTGTGCGTAAAGCCGCCGCGGCGATTGCAGTCGCCCAGAGCGAAGATGTGTGCCAAATTCGTGCGGAGCTTCTCGTCGACAAGGATGTAACCATCCGAATCAGTGCGAACGCCTGCTGCCTCAAGACCGAGGTCGTCCGTGTTAGGCACGCGGCCCATCGCGATCAGCACGTGCGACCCGTGGACCTCTCGATCGTTCTCGCTGCAATCCACATGAACGCACGCCCCCTCGGGCAGTGCCGAAAATGAGATGCACCTGGAATTGAGGCGCAAATGCACGCCCTCCTGCTTCAGCAGTTCAGCCATAGCCACTGAAGCGCCTGCATCTTCCCGGTGCAGCAGCGCCGATTTCATCTCGATTAGCGTAACCTCGCTGCCGAACCGCCGAAACATCTGCGCAAACTCGACTCCCACCGCCCCTCCACCCACGACGATAAGGTGCCGCGGAAGTTCGGTCAGCTCCAGAAGCGTGGAGTTGGTCAGGTATTGAATACTGTCGAGACCCGGTAAAGCAGGTCGCGCCGCCCGCCCACCCACATTGATAAAGATCTGGCTGGCATGGAGCGTAGCGTCGCCGACCTGCACGTCGTTCGCAGAGATGAACCGCGCATGACCATACACGACATTGACCCCGGCATTGGCCAGCATCTTGCCGACGCTCGTGCGCGAGTTGAGCAGTACGGTATCGGCGCGCTTCTTCACTTCAGCCAGCGAGACCTGGATCTCGCCTTGCACATGCACTCCGAAGCGAGCAGCTTCGCGCACCTGGTGTGCCACCCGCGCGCTCGCAACCATGGTCTTCGTGGGCGTGCAACCGGTATTGACACAAGTGCCGCCCAGAAACTTGCGCTCGACAAGTGCAACCGTTTTACCGGCCTTTGCCAGCCGTGCCGCGAGGAACGGGCCGGCTTGGCCCGATCCAATTACAAGTGCGTCGAATGCTTTAGTCATAGAAGAATCTTCAGCAAGATTGCTCCTCCAGCATATGCGATGGCATCTTCAAGCAAAGCGATGGGGAAATCGCGGTCCCCGATCGCTTGCACGAGCCGGCGGCGACACTCTGCTCCCGACAGCGTGCCCACAACAGCGCCGAGCGCACCGGCCAACAGGCCCCCAAGAAAACCACCGCTAGCCGAAGCGATTGCGGCCCCGGCAAAGGAGCCGGAAACTACGCGCGCGATGAACTGCGGAGGAGATTTGCGGCTGGGCGTGGTTGGCAGCTTATCCCCCACCAGCTCGCCCAAAGCAAGCAGGGAAAAGATCCATGGAGTCCAACGATAGCCAAGAAAAGCGGCCCATGTTGCATCAAGATGCAGCAGGCCGAGCCGCGCGGCCCAGCTCACAAGCGTGGGCGCTGAAAACGTGCGCAACCCCGCGACGATTCCGATGCAGAAAGCCAGTGCGAGAAGTGTCATGCGCTCCTCTGTTGATTCGATGCCGGCTCTTCACGTTTGATGCCGGCCGTGAAACTGTATCTGCGCCTGGTTTTTATGCCGTCTGCGTCACGCAAGGCAGTAGGCTGCGGCTAGCTGCCCACGCGAACGACGATCTTGCCGACCCGTTTCGGTCCCGCGGGATGTTCGATATACGCGTCGTTGGCGGCTGCCATCGGAATCTCGGCCTTCACGAATGTCTTGAGTGTCTCCGAATCGAAAAGACGAGCGATCGCCGCTAGGCGCTTTCCGTCTGGTTCCACAATAAAAAAGGCTTCCTTGGTGCGGGAATCCTGCGTCCCTTCTGCATCGGCGGCGATGGTGACGAGCCGACCACCGGGGCGGAGAAGGCTCCATGAACGACGCAGCGTCTCGCCACCGACCGTGTCGAAGATCGCGTCCACTGGGCCTGCGTCTTCAAACCGCTCTCTCTTGTAGTCGATCACGCGATCTGCGCCAAGGCCACGGAGCAGATCGACATCTTCGGCGGACGCCGTGGTCACGACAGTGGCTCCCTGCAGTCTGGCCAGTTGCACGGCAAATAAACCAACGGCACCGGCACCGCCCTGGATTAGGATCGTCTCTCCCTTCTGCAGCCGACCGCGCTCCACGATCCCTTGCCACGAAGTCAGCGCGGCAATGGGCACCGTGGCGGCTTCAACATGCGACAAGGAATGGGGCTTGAGCGCCACGTGCTCCGCTTTTGCGATGCAAAACTCCGCGATCGCTCCGCTGCCGAACCAGTCATTCATACCAAAGACTTCATCGCCGCTTCGAAAGGCATCGACGCCGTCACCCGCCAGCTCCACAATGCCCGAAAATTCGTGGGCAGGAACCGCACCAGTTCGCTCCGAGCCATCCGTGTTGTGCGTCGTGGGATACCACACTTTTTCCGTGGGTGTAACGCCGGCCGCGCGCACTCGGATCAACAACTCACCGGCGCCCGGCTGCGGCCTCTCATGCTCTGCAGGCAGCAAAACCATTGCTCCGTTTGCCGGATGGAACTCCATCACCTTCATGCGATTCCTCCTCTGGGGAATAAAAGAGGCGGGCCTGGATGACCCACTCAACATGGATGCAACAACACGGGCAAAGAGATCGGCGTTTTGTTTTCGGTGCAGCAGGCTACAGCCTGTAAGCCTTCTTCACGAGACCATAGGTAAGGTCGTACGCGGTTTCGAAAGCCTCATCCTCGTCGAGCCGGTGTTCCGCAACTAGCCGCGCCAGAAAAGCGCAGTCGATGCGCCGGGCCACGTCGTGCCGTGCTGGAATCGAGAGAAATGCGCGCGTGTCGTCGTTGAAGCCGACGGTGTTGTAGAAGCCCGCAGTCTCCGTGGCTAGTTCTCGAAAGCGCATCATGCCTTCGGGGCTATCGAGGAACCACCAGGGGGGACCGAGCCGCAACGCTGGGTAGTGCCCGGCAAGCGGCGCGAGCTCGCGGCTGTAGGTCGTCTCATCCAGCGTAAACACAATGATCGTCAGCTTGCTCTCATTTCCGAATCGGTTCAGCAACGGCTGCAGAGCCTTCACGTATTCCATTGCGCGCGGAATATCGGCGCCGGTGTCGCGGCCAAACCGCTCGTGCAGAGCGCGATTGTGATTGCGCACCGAGCCGGGATGAATCTGCATTACGAGCCCATCCTCAAGGCTCATGCGCGCCATCTCGGTCAACATCTGGGCGCGGAATAATTCGTTCTGCGCTGCGTCGGCGCGTCCTGAAATTACCTGGCCGAAGAGGCCGGCCGCCTCGGCTTCCGACAGATCCGCCGTTTGCGCAGTCGGGTGTCCGTGGTCTGTCGCCGTGCAGCCCATAGCCTTGAAGCGGGCGCGTGCCTTGCGCAGAGCGGCGAGATAACCCGTCCACGATGCAGTGTCTTCGCCTGTTTGCTCGCCGAGCGCTGATACGGACTGCAAGAACGCCGGGGCTTCCGGATCGACGACAGAATCAGGCCGAAACGTAGGAACGATGCGGGCCTTCCAATTCGATTTCCGAATCGCGTCGTGATCGTCTAGCGAGTCCAGGGGCGAATCGGTAGTCGCCAGTACTTCAAGATTGAACCTTTCGTAGAGCGCGCGCGGCAGAAATTCCGGAGTGCGCAATTTTGCAGAGATAGTGTCGAAGTACGCATCCGCAGTCTTTTCACTCAGGCGCTCTTCCATCCCGAAGAGTTCCTGGAAGGCGTAATCGAGCCAGATGCGGCTTGGCGTGCCGCGAAAAAGCGAATAGTGACGCGCAAAAATATGCCACACTTTGCGTGGATCGCTGATCGTTGGGCGGCCTATTTCCAGATCGTCGAGCGAGACGCCCTGGCTGTAGAGCATGCGATAGACGTAGTGATCCGGCTGCACAAACAGCGTGGCCGGGTCAGGAAAAGGCTGATTCTGCGCGAACCAGGCGGCCTGCGTGTGTCCATGCGGGCTCACGATCGGCAACGAACGAACGTGTGCATAGAGCGCGCGTGCAATCGAGCGCGTTGCAGGATCGGCCGGGAAAAGTCGGTCTTCGTGGAGCAGCATAATTGGATTCGTCCCTTTGAGCAGACGCTTCGGGGTCCGCAAAAGATGACAAGGGCTCCGGCATCGAGAGTATATCGTTTCAGCGAGAGCTTTCTGAAGGCACATGCGCACTTGGAGTGCGGTCAAAGTGCTGCGGCGAGTGATACCCTCGTTATGCTTTGGGCGGGCGGCCTCAAGCCGCCCCTCCGCAAACCTTCACAAGCTCAAAGCGGCGCGGCTGCGCGAGGATGGTGGATGTTGGAGGGATGGAGATGAAGTCGTTCGACGCAATGCGGCGCGAGATTTTGCGGACAGGCGGCATCGGAGCTGCCATGGTGGGTATCCCTGCAACATCGCTGGCGGCATCGGGCGAAGCGCCGTCTGCGGAGACTGCCTCGCTGGGCCTTTTCAACGTGCGCACCTACGGCGCAACAGGAGACGGTAAGACGCTCGACACGCCGGCGGTGAATCGCGCGATTGATGCCGCAGCCGCTGCCGGCGGTGGAATCGTGCTGTTCCCGGCGGCCAGCTATCTCTGCTTCTCGATCCATCTCAAAAGTCAGGTGCACCTGTTCCTGAGCCAGGGCAGCACCATCGTTGCGGCAGATTCTCCCCGGCCCGGCGAGCAGACCGGCTACAACGGCGGCGCCTACGATACCGCCGAGCCCAACACCGCCTGGGACGCCTACCAGGACTACGGACACAATCACTGGCATAACTCGCTCCTCTGGGGCGAAGACCTCCACGACATCAGCATCACCGGTCCCGGCTTGATCTGGGGCAAAGGGTTGAGCTTCGGCGGCGAGCACGCACCGCGCGGCAACTATCCGGTCTTCTTCGTCGCCGAGCAGGCGGGCGTCGGCAATAAAACGATCGCGTTGAAGAACTGCCGCAACGTGCTGCTCCGCGATTTTTCGATCTTGAAAGGCGGCCACTTCGGCCTGCTGCTCACGGGCGTCGATAACCTCACCATCGACAACCTGAAAATCGACACCGACCGCGACGGTATCGACATCGACTGCTGCCAGAACGTGCGCGTCTCCAACTGCACCGTCAATTCGCCGTGGGACGACGCTATCTGCCCCAAGTCGAGTTACGCTCTCGGTTATGCGCGTCCCACACGCAACCTGACCATAGCCAATTGCTGGGTGACCGGCTATTACGAATTAGGCTCGGTGCTCGACGGAACCTTCAAGAAATTCGCGCCGGACTTGCGCCATCCCCGGACGGGCCGCATCAAGTGCGGAACAGAGTCGAACGGCGGATTTATCAACGTGACGATCTCCAACTGCATCTTCGAGGGATGCCAGGGCTTTGCGCTCGAAAGCGTGGATGGCGCGCTGCTCGAGGACTTCACGATCACGAACACGACCATGCGCGACCTTGCGTCGCCGCCTTTTTTTCTGCGCCTCGGCGCGCGCCTCCGCGGGCCCAAAGAAAGCACGCACGTGGGCCGCATGCGCCGCATCGCCATCAGCAACATTACGTGCTTGGCCGGACCGCAGCGCCAGGGCTCGATCGTCGCAGGCATTCCGGATCATCCGATCGAAGATCTGAAGTTCTCCAACATCTATATAGAGACGGCAGGAGGAGGCACGGCGGCGGACGCACATGCGGAGCCGCCCGAACTTGAGAATGGCTATCCCGATCCGGGGCGGTTCGGCGTGATTCCGGCAGCAGGCTTTTTTCTGCGCCACGTGCGCAATGTGGAGATGAGCCACGTTGAAGTTGCGCCCGCAACACCCGAAGCGCGCCCTGCTTTCTATCTCAAAGACGTTGACCGCGCCGACTTCTTTGCCGTGACCGCGCCCCGCGGCCCGGCAGGAGCCTTCGCGCTGCATGATGTAAAAGACCTGCGCATCGGCTGGAGCCGCGCCGCCGCCGACACCGTGCTCGACCGCGCCGACTCAAAGATGCTGTAGGAAGACTCGTACCCCCTCCCCCGGACTTTTTTCGCAAATTCCTCTATCCATTGGGTTTAAGGGTGGTTAATCTGGCTAAGTTCCTCTCTGTCAGGGACTTAAGTCTCAAATTCCTGCAAAGAAAGAACTTGCGGACGCTAAAAATTCATGGCGCGGATCAAGTACGCGGGGCTTCAGATCTCCCTCCAAAACCAGCGTAGCCAATTCGCGGAAATAATCTGCAAAGGGCTGCAAAATGACCTTCGTTTCTTGTTCTGCGCCCCGGGTGCCCTTCGTCACCGAGTCGAGGGTCAGTTCGCTGCACACTTTTCAGCAACGAGCCGATAGGTTGGTCTTCTACGGAACCGGGGTGCTTATGTTGGAGAGTCTTTTCTTTCTGATCGCGAAGAATCTAAGCGGGACAGGGATGTTCGGTATCCTCCTCGCGAGTGTGCTGGGCGTCCTACTGATCTCGGATGCTCGCCGGGATGCTCAAACCGCGAAGCAGCGGAGCAAGTGATTCAGGGCAGCTTGCGCCAGATCACATCTTGATTGTTGCGGCGGTCATAGAGGCGCATCTACCTCGCCCGGTGCGTTAGTCGATGGCTGAAGACTCCTGCGCCCGCGCCGGCATCGCGCCGGAGCCGACGGCCAGATAAGCCCCGATTCCTGTGAACACACCTCGTAGTTTTTGCAGAGTCCAATTGAGAATCGAGTAAGATGCAAGTCCTACTGGAGATTCCCATGCGGAAGACTGACTGCAAGCTCATCGCATTCGTCGTTCTTGTTCAGCTTTGCCTGGCCGGCGGTACGCCACAGGCGCGCGCGCAGGCGGAGAAGGCAACCTACCCGGCCATGGCTCCCGTGGACCGGTATTTGATCGCCGATCAGAATTCGGAAATCGCGTTGGCTCGCAGTGCTGCTCCGGCATCCGTCTCAGACGGAGCCGAGGTGATGGTGCTGGGGAGGCAGGGATTCACGACCGCAGTCAAAGGCACGAATGGCTTTCTCTGTGTGGTGGAGCGGTCCTGGGGCGCCGCCACCGACGATGCCGAATTCTGGAATCCCAAAGTTCGCTCCCCCATTTGCTTCAATCCGGCGGCCGCAAGAACCTTTGCGCCGATCTTTCTGATGAAGACAAAACTGGTGCTAGCAGGAAAATCGAAAACGGAAATCGTCGCGGCGACCGCTTCGGCACTGGATAAGAAGGAACTGCCCGCACTGGAGCCGGGAGCCATGTGCTACATGATGTCGAAACAGCAATACCTCAACGACCGCGGCATGAGCTGGCACCCGCATCTGATGTTCTTTGTCTCGGGCGACGCGGCCAAGAGCTGGGGAGCCGACCAGCCGGGTTCGCCGATTATCGCCGCGAATGATCCAGAGGAACGGGCGACCATTCTCATGGTCTGGGTTGGCAATTGGTCCGATGGGTCGCCGGCACCGCCGATGGAGCATTGACCCTCTACCCAGAAGGTGCACCAACACTGGGTCACTTCCGGGTTGCCCACCAGAACGAAGCCGCAGGCGCCGCGGACGCTACGGTGTTGGTCTTCGAGTAGATTCTCAGCCGATGTAGGGTATGGGTCACAAGGAGGTACTTGTGACCCATTTGCGCAAGATCATGCTGGAAGAACTCCAGCGCCGCAACTACTCTGACGGAACGATCCGACGCTACCTGCACATGGTGGAAGACTTTGCCCGTCACTTCGGCAAGTCGCCGGACAAGCTGGGCCTGGAGCATTTGCGAAGCTATCAGGCCTACCTGCTGAAGACGCGCAAGCTGTCGGTCGGCAGCGTTGTTAACCACGTTGCTGCGCTGCGCTTCCTGTACGTGCGCACGCTGAGACGTCAGGAGTTCCGCGAGTTCCTGCCCTATCCGAGAGGGCATCGGCGATTGCCTGGCATTCTGAGCAAGCAGGAAGTCGAACGGCTGATCGATTCCAGCTCCAACCTGTTCCGGCGCACCCTGCTGATGGTTCTCTACGGCACCGGCATGCGCCGCAGCGAAGTTGCGCATCTGAAGCTCCACGACATCGACAGCCAGCGCATGATCATCCGCGTAGTCGAAGGCAAGGGCGGTAAGGACCGCGATCTGCCGCTGAGCCAGACATTGCTCGAGACACTGCGGGCCTACTGGCGCTGGCGCAAGCCACTGGAGTATCTGTTTCCATCGCGTCACGCGAAGGAACCTCATCAACCTATCTCCGACAAGGCGGTGTGGCTTGCCTGTAGAGAAGCCGCGCAAGAGGCCGGTATTCGCAAGCGCGTTACGCCGCACACGCTGAGGCACAGCTGGGCGACGCATCTGCTCGAAGGCGGAACCGATCTGCGCACCATCCAGATTCTGCTCGGACACGGAGATCTCAAGACTACTGCGAAGTATCTCCATCTTTCGCAGAAGCATCTGCAGCAGGTGCACAACCCGCTCGAAGATCTTCGCCTGTCGAACGTTGACGACAGCCGCCGCGCCTTCCGGCGTACCGATAAACGATGATCCGACCTGCCCTCGAGGTGGCAGACATCCTTCGTGCGTTGCGCAACCGGTTCCTAAAACGCTTCAAGTCCAGCCGCAGCTATCAGCAGCTGAAGGTATTTCGGGCCATCGAGCGTTGCCGTACCGCGGCTCTTGGCGGACACAGGGACAAGTGTGTCGGCTGTGAGTACGAAGCGCCTTTCTCCTATAACTCCTGCCGATCGCGATGCTGTCCCAAGTGCCAGGCACGCGCGCGACAGCGATGGATCGAGGCACGGCAACGGGAACTGCTTCCCACCAACTACTTCCATGTCGTGTTCACCGTGCCGCACGAACTCAACGGGTTTGCACGCACCAGCCCCGTCGCATACTACAACCTGCTGTTCGCCGCCAGCTCCGAGTCACTGCTCGAAGTGGCCGCCGACCCGAAGCGTCTCGGCGCCGAGATCGGCTTCTTCTCGATCCTCCATACCTGGGGATCGAACCTGCTTCTCCATCCACATATCCACTGTGTGGTGCCCGCCGGCGGATTATCTCCGGACCATCAGCGCTGGATACACACTTCTCATCCGCTGTTTCTCGTGCCCGCTCCATGCCTGCGCATCGCCTTCCGCACCAGGTTTCTCGAGGGGCTTGCGCACTTGTACAGCAAGGGACTGCTCGACTGCCGCGGCACCGCCTCGGATTTTAAGGATCCCGATGTGTTCGCCGCGACCATGGAACAACTGAAGAAGAAGCGGTGGGTCGTCGACATACGACCGCCCTTCGGCGGTCCTGAACAGGTGCTGCGCTATCTCGGCCGCTACACCCATCGCATCGCCATCTCCAACCACCGCCTGGTCAGCTTCGACGGCAAGCTCGTCCACTTCCGCTGGAAGGATTACGCCCATGGCGGCAGGCGAGGCATCATGAAGCTCAAGGCAACCGAGTTTCTGCGCCGCTTCTTCCTCCACGTGCTGCCAAAAGGCTTCGTGCGCATCCGCCACTACGGCCTGCTGTCCAACCGCTTCCGCAAACAGTGCCTGCCCCTGGCGCAAAAACTGCTCGCCGCCGAGGGTCGCTATCCGCTTCCCAGGCCCGCGCCGAAGGATCCAACTGAAGCCACTCCACTCTGGCACTGTCCGAAATGCGGCCGACCGATGCGCGTGGCAAGAAGATTTACCGCAGCGGAATTATCCCAGGGCAGAGATCCCGACTCCTCATGAGGCTTGGCTCCATCACGGACTGCCGACTTGCTTTCCGCACGCCTGCGCATGCGTGTGTTCAGCACGCCATACCCGGCCATTTCATCGATTCTCCCTATCCATACATAGCGCTCAACAAGCGACAACTCGCATCGCTTCACATCTCCAACCATCGCCGTCGGCTCCGATTCATCCCCCTGAAGCACTCACGCCCAACACAGACAGCATTCAATACCCATAATCCCTGCATAACTCACCGCGTCCGCTAAGTACGCCTGCGGCTTCCTTCTCGTGCGTTAATCGAAAACGCCTCGGAGAAGTGATGCAACTCTACGCTCTATCTCGGCCGAGGCGTTTCCGATCTAACCTAGCTACAATCCTACCGGAATGCCGTCTTGGATGTATTCTTCTGTCGATGAACCTGAACATCCGAAAGAGCTTGCTGACCATCGCTGTATGTTTTGGAATTGCCGTGATTGCGTGCAATACGCAGATTCTTTGCCAGACGCCAGCTACAAGCGCAGTAATTACTAATGTCGAGGCGAATCGTTACATCGGTTTGAGAATTGAAGTTCACGCCAAAGATGCGCCGATCGTGCTCCCTACTTGTGGAAGCGACACGGAGTCAGATGAGCATCATGTTTGCGGACTCGCCTCCCAGTTGCAAGTACGCACCGCTAAAGGATGGCGACCTGTATCGGTAAGAAAGGGGCTTGGTGGCGTGCTTGGTGGGATAACGAAAGACAGATGGGCACCGTTGCTGATCGCGCAGGGAGACACTGCCTATTTCACGCTGACTATCGATCCGGGTTTCCTCGACCTGCGCACAGGTGATCAGTTGCGCGTCGAGTTGGATTCTTGGCCGAATGAGACTGCAATGCGGACAACAGAATCCGAAAAGAAGCTAACGTCTCCGACATTCATTTGCCCGTAAGCGCCGCTCCTTTCCTATAACTCGATGCGGAAATTATTCGCCGATTAACGCCTAGATCGTCCTAGTATCGCCAAAGTAATCTCCGGGTGGATCACGATACAACCACGACCGCGAATGGGGAACAAAGCTTAACGTCGAGGTGTCTATTCTCATCGACATCCACAGAGTGGGCTGGCGTTGTACCATGACCCGCATGACTACGTTCACCGCAGAGGATGATGCCTACGCGGGGTTTGACAGCACTGGAAAGTACTTCGGGTACTTTGGACTTGCGGGGGGCGCGATAGGCATCACGGGATGGGCGGCAATACACGGGCATCTGCCGGGACTGAAACCTGCGGACGCCATCGACCAGTTTTTCCTGGCGGCGATGGAGTGGATCGGAATTGGGCTGTTCGTGATCTTAGGCATCGCCACGTTGGGTTCACTTGGTTTGTCGCGCAAGTCGCGGGGAACTGTGACCGTCGATGACTTGGGAGTGACGCGGCAGATCGGAGAGCGGAGCTGGAAGCTGCTGTGGTCGGAGATTGAGGGCTACGTGGTGGTCAGTGGTGGTATCGCACTCGTGCCGCGCGAAGGAGGCGAGATGATTGAGATTCCGCGATTTCTGGACGATTACCGTGGATGCATTGCGGAGATCGAGGTGCGCGGGGTTGGCCGCTTGCCGCCGAGCAGGTTGAGGCGATGTTGAAGGCTCTTGGGCTTTGGAGAATGATTCGGTCGAGTTACACGCCACGCGGAAATCGCTTGCCGGTTAACGCCTAGATCGTCCTAGTATCGCAAGAGTAATCTCCGGATCGATCACAAACCGACCGCAGCCCGAAAAGATTCCGTGTGCCAGACCCAAAGGGCGAATGAGCGACTGCCAACCCTCTCCTTATCAATCGATGGCCGTCTATAATTATGGCGTCAGCTTCTTGATTGGAGCACGATATGAATCCCACTCGCACATTGCCGCTCGCATTCCTGTTCGGTTCGATGGCATTCTCACAGACTTCGGGTAAACAGTTTTCGTCGGAGAGTTTCCGAGCCAACTGCCCGATTGAGCTAAAGGCGAGTTTGAACAGCTCCGGGAAGATCGTGCCAATTGTGCCCGCCGAAAATAGACGGAAAACAGTCAACGAACAGCGGCTTCAGATAACCCTCAGTAACCCCAAATCGGAGGTCGTCGCCGCCCGTATAACGGTTCAGGGCTTTCCAATTGGAGGCCGCGTCGCTCCAGCCGTTCTTTATTCCCCCAAAGATCCTGCCGAGATTACAAAGACGATTGCTTTCGATCAGACTGTAGCGGCAGGACAGAATGCTTCGATTGATGTGCCAGTACCTAATTTCAGTACAGTGACGTCGATTGAGTTGGATTCTGTAACCTACTCTGACGGCTCCGGCTGGCATCCCGAAAATCGCAAATATTGTCGAGCTGTCGGTTTGCCTATCGACGCCTCAGCGGACACTTTGTCCCGCTAGCTCGTTGCCTCGATCAAGGAAGTCTGTCAACTACCTAGACGGTCAGACCATAGGTGCGTTTAGCGGGCTACTAGCGCGGCGATTCAGCCACGCTCTGACTAGCTGGTGGATGACCGCCGATCCTGAAGTTGCAACATTTTTGGTTACGGAAGGATCGCCCACCGCACGGGCGCTACCGGTTCCTTACAATGATTTTGATTATTGAGAGAATGCTGACATGGATATTTGGACGGGTGTGGCTTGCCTCGTAGCTGATCCAAAATGCGAGGGATTCCGACGATTTGGAGACGACGGAAAAGGGGCTTATGTGAATGTAGTAGCTTCGGTCAACTCAGAAGCTGAGTTCACCGAGCGGGTAGAGCGGATAGTGCCAACACTGGACTGCATTCTGTTGGAACTGGCCAGTGTGCAACCAATCGACGAGCGTATCGATCAGCCGGATTGCCCTGAAGAACTCATTACCATGCGATCCACTGCCCAGAAGCAACCAGCAGACCTTCTGCTCGGAACATTTCACATCTGGACTGATAGCGACATCAACTGACAAGGGATTATCGTGGAACCATGCAAAGATGACATCTCCAAGCTCGTTCGAGATGAGCTTGCACGTGTCGTTGACGAAAGGCTCGTTCAGAGGATTTCAGAGCTGCTAGTGGAGCCTTACTGCGTGGATCGAGTATGGGATTACGGAGCAGTAGGCGTGGCATACCCATGCTGGACGGTTCTAGAGCACGTTCAATCTAACACTGGAATTGCATATTGCACCGAAGGCTTCGGCCCCGCTTATCCTTGGGGTCTCGTGTACTTGACTGGGCCTACCATGAGCATTGGTATGGACTCAGGTTGGTTTGTGTCTCTAGGAACTTGTTGAAATAGGTACGTGTTTTGCGTCGGAGGTTTGCATCGATTCGTCTAACAGACATGCGTGGAGATGAGCGGGATCAGGACGGGATGTTCAGCTATGTTTCGTTGGAGCAGCGTGTGCCTCAGGATCATCCATTGCGTGCAGTTCGCAAGTTGACGGATGCGGTGTTGCGGACGTTGAGCCCGGAGTTCGATGCGTTGTATGCCGACTCCGGCCGTCCATCGATTGCGCCGGAGTACATTCTGCGGGCGCTTTTGTTGCAGGTGTTCTACTCAGTGCGGTCAGAGCGTTTGCTGGTCGAGCAGATCGATTACAACCTGCTGTTTCGCTGGTTTGTGGGTCTTGGCATGGACGACGCGGTGTGGAACCATGCGGTGTTTTCCAAGAACCGCGACCGGTTGCTGACTTCCGATGTGGCGCAGCAGTTCTTCGCCGAGGTGAACAAGCAGGCGAAGAAGTTCATGTCCGACGAACACTTCACGGTGGACGGCACGCTGATCCAGGCGTGGGCCTCGCAAAAGAGCTTTCGCTCGAAGGACGGCTCTGACAACGGCGACGGGACGAACTTCCATGGCCAGAAGCGATCGAACGATACGCATGAATCCACCACCGATCCAGATGCGCGGCTGTACAAGAAGAGCTACGGCAAGGAATCGAAGCTGAGTTATCTGGGTCATGCGCTGGTAGAAAACCGCAACGGTCTGATCGCCGCGGCGATGGTGACGCACGCCGACGGTTATGCGGAGCGCGATGCAGCGCTGTTGATGCTTGCCGAAAAGCAAGAGGGCCGCTCCCGCCGCATCACGGTGGGCGCCGACAAGGCTTACGACACGAAGGATTTCGTCAGCACGGTGCGGGAGTTGAACGTGACGCCGCACGTTACCAGGAACGACAAAGGCCGCACCAGCAACCTGGACCGCAGAACCACGCGCCAGCCCGGCTATGCCATCAGCCTGAGCCGCCGATGGCTGATCGAAAAGGGATTCGGATGGCTGAAGCAAACCGGCCCGCTACGCCAGGTCAAGTTGCGAGGTCTGGAGAAAGTGGACTGGCTGTTCGTCTTCAGTTGCGCGGCGCACAACCTGATCCGACTGCCGCGACTGATGGCTCAACCACCGGAAATGCTCCGGGAGAAGTGTGCCTGAGCAACGGTTGCGAGCCTCGAGGATGATTCCTTGAGGCTCGCAAACACCTATAAACACCGACAAGAACTGTACTTCAAACAGATTTCGAACAGGGAGAAATGAAAATCGCCAAGAAAGACACTCCAATCAGGCGAATTTCAACGAGTTCCTAGGACCAATGCTGGGGTGAATGCCCTAGGAGACGCGTCTAAGACGCTTGGCGCAGTTGGTGTTGTGGCAGGTGTGGCATCGGTAGCAGTGGATACTGTTCAAGCCCCGGATGGCCAAAAGCTCGATACTGCGGCGAAGGGGACACTGAGCCTAGGTGGGTCATTGGCAGGCGCAGAGGCGGGCGGAGAAGCTGGTGGTGCGTTGGCGGGGCCCTGGGGTGCTCTAGGAGGTTCCCTGTTAGGAGGTTTTACTGGAAGTGCCACCATCGAGAAACTCGTAAACTCCCTAAATACCACTACACCGGAATGCGCATCGAGATTGGGTGGTTGCTAAGAGTTTTGGAATGTATATGGCCAAAAGCTCGATACTGCGGAGAATAAAACTTGGGAAGGATGTCTGAGGTGCAGCTGTGAATCTTATTGAAAAGGCGCAAGCTTTTTTGAAACCTGTTGGCAGTTGGTTCAGCCCCTCGGCACCGAATGCCGTCGAGGGGTTTAGAGCCATACTCGCGGAAACAATGCCCTCTTGCCCTGTTTGCAAGCTTCCAATGATGGGCCACCAATATCAGCGGGTTGCTAGCACAGCTATCGGACCCGAAGAACGGCAGGATTTTTCCGCAATGCTAGAAGCCGTTCGGGGTCATCAATGGGCTGACCTGGGGCGTTTTCAGAACTGGCAAGCGACGTTGGCGGATGCAGATGTGTATCTCTTCAAATGCACTGATGGACGCTATAACCTGACAGTCATTTACTGCCCATACGAACTGGAAGGTGTCTACAGAATCGTCCATCAGGAACAACTTGCGCCTGAAGACGCGCCGATCTCTGGCGAACCTTGGGTGGATGTCTGAGAGAAAACGTGCCGTCAGCTACCCTTCACTAAGCCTCTTTCGGGGGCGGCTTGCTTGCATATGCGAGGCACTCGTGTCGTCACAGAAATTGAAAGAAAGACGTTATGGTCGGCCGCAAGAAGTCTTTTCGTGATGACACTCTTTCCCGTACCAGAGGGTGCAGAGAGTACAAACAGAATCCCGCGATCATTGAAGGAGGCCATGAATAGATTATGAATCCGGCACTTGGGAGCGGATAACCGCTAGCCTACATCGGAAATGCCTCGCGCACGACAGCTTCGGTTAGGTTGAGCTGTGGTTGCGAGGCGTTTTCGATTAGGGGGTAAGAAGGAAGCCGCAGGCGGCGCGGTCGCGGTGATCCTGACTGGGATTATGGATATTGAATAGCATCTTGACTTGCGGCGAGCTTTTTTGTGGGCCGGTTCTAACCGCTAGCCTACATCGGAAATGCCTCGCGCACGACAGCTTCGGTTAGGTTGAGCTGTGGTTGCGAGGCGTTTTCGATTAGGGGGTAAGAAGGAAGGCGCAGGCGGCGCGGTCGCGGTGATCCTGACTGGGATTATGGATATTGAACAGCATCTTGACTTGCGGCGAGTGGTTTTGTGGGCCGGTTCTTCGTTGTTGAGGATGGAAGCCGGTGATCCGACGGCAGTGCGATTTGCGATGGGGCGATTTCGGATGCAGTTAGCCGTGGTGTATGAGCTGTTCTGAGCCCTGTGCGCACACTGCCGCAGGCAGACGTGCAGGGAGCAAGCCGTTGGAGCGTGTTGGGGACGGTGTTCATGAGGAGTCGAAGTCTGCGAAGTAGAGTTCCTCGGCGGTGAATCGCTGAGCGACGCGCATGGCTTTTCCGCAACGGGGACAGTGCCACGGAGCGCAATCAGGCAAGGGTGGAAGAGGGAGCGGTTGACGACCTTGTTCGGCGAGCAGTGTGCGCGCCAGGGGGAGCAGTCGTTTGCGAAAGCGGTTGGAGAGCAGGCCGTAGCGACGGATGCGCACGAAGCCTTTAGGCAGCACATGCAGGAAAAAGCGGCAGAGGAAGTTGACGGCGTCGAGGGTCATGACGCGTTGCTTGCTGCCGTGGGCATAATCGCGCCAGCGGAAGCTGACGCGCTGACCGTCGAAGGCGGTGATGCGGTGGTTGGAGATAGCCATGCGGTGGGTGTAGCGGCCGAGGTAGCGCAGCACATGTTCGGGTCCGCCGAAGGGAGGCTTGGCGTAGACGTACCATCTCTTCTTGCCGAGCGTGTCGATCAGTTGTTCGAAGCAGGCAGGATCAAGGGCGGGACCTCTCAGGTTAAGCAGGCCCTTGCGATAGAGATGGTGAAGGCCTGCGAGGAACTTCTTGCGAAAGACGGTGCGCAGAACGGGAACCGGCAGGAGGAACATCGGATGGCTGGTGTTGATCCAGCGCTTGTGATCGGCCGACAGCCCGCCGCCGGGAACGACGCAGTGGACATGGTAATGAGGCAGAAGGTTCGAACTCCACGTGTGCAGGATGGAGAGGAATCCGATCTCTGCACCCAAACGCTTGGGATCGGCGGCGACTTCGAGCAGGGTCTGGGAGCTGGCCTCGAACAGCAGATCGAGCACTGGCCTTCGCGACGTCAGTGCCAGGGGGTTCAGTTCGTGGGGGAGGGTGAAGACGACGTGAAAGTAGTTGGTGTTCACGAGATCGCGTTGCTGGATCTGGAGCCATCGCCTGCGAGCCTGCGCCTGGCACTTCGGACAGCATCTCGATCGGCATGAGTTGTACGAGAAGGGTGCTTCGTACGCACAGTCCTCACACGTATCCTTATGCCCGCCAAGGGCAGCAGTGCGGCAACGCTCCACGGCCCGGTACGCCTTCAGCTGTTGATAGTTGAGAACAGCCTGGAAGCGCTGGAGAAACTGCCTGCCCTTGCGACGGACGATGTCGGCCACTTCGATGGCCGGCCGCGTCATCGGCGCACATGCCTCCTCGTGAGCGACAATTTACACCGGCCTCTAAACTACTCGCCAGCCACAGCCGCAGCGACCGCGGCGCCTGCGGCTTCGTTCTCACCCGCCATTCGGAAGTTACAAGTTGATCAAGCCCTGAATCGCGAAGTTGACGTGGCCCACCTTTCCCCACTCCTCGCTTTTTGATCCCGTTCTTCTCCGTGTCACCGCGCGCACACCGTGCGTTTCCTGACACGCTAGCCCGATTCGATCCCCTTCGCAAACCCTTTCAAATCAATCGCCCCTGATTGGCTCTGCGCTTGCACTCTGTCATTGCGCAGGCAGTTTCAGGGGGACGCGATGACAGGATTCATTCTCAGCAGGTTGGCAATGGTCGTAGTGGTAGCCGGGGTTCTGGCGATGCAGGCGGTAGCGCAGGCGGCGGTGGAGAGCGCACCGGCCAAGAGAACCATCGTGGTGAGCCTGGAAGATCGCAAGCTCGCGCTGCTTGAAGACGGCCAGGTCAAGAAGGTCTATCCGGTTTCAGTGGGCAAGCCCTCCTCGCCCAGCCCGGTGGGCACCTTCGTGATCGAGCGCCGCGTGATGAATCCGACCTACGCGCACAATGGCAAGGTTGTGCCGCCGGGACCGGGCAATCCGGTGGGTTCGCGCTGGATGGGTCTCAGCATCCGCGGCTATGGAATCCACGGAACCAACGAGCCGCGGTCGATCGGCAAGGCTGCTTCGCACGGATGCATCCGCATGGCCAAGCCCGACCTCGAAGAGTTCTATGCGCAAGTCCACGTCGGCGACACGGTGGTGCTGGTGGGCCAGCGCAATGAGGAAACGGCGCGCCTCTTCGGCAACGGCCCAATGCTCACCACGCCGGCGGCACAGCCCGTGTTGACTGCGCAAACCACCGTCTCCACCACGCCGGCTGCGAATAGCGTGGCGGCTGTAGAAGCCACATCGGCAACCAGAATGATCGCCGCAGGCACGCGGTAACGGAGGCGAGCGATGCATCTGCTGAGTGAAATGGGCGCAATCCTTCTGCCCGTAGCTGCAGGGCTGCTGCTTGAAGAGTTGACGCTGGGAGGACTGGTCCGGCTGCTGTTGGCTCCATGGCCGGGAACTGGACGATGCGGGGTGCGGCGCGCCAAGATCGCGATGCACGGACGTGAGGAACTCAACAAGAAACCGGGAGGCGAGAGATGCTCGCACTGAAGATGTTGTTGACGCTAGCGGGGGCGCTGCTGCTGACCACCGCTTTTGGATTGCCGCTCTATGCGCTGTGGCTGCGGATCAAGAATGCGCGGACGACGACCGACGGAACCGAAACCACCGTAGAACCGGAACCGATTGCATGGCGCATGCCCGTATTTCTGGCGATGGCCGCGTGCGTGCCCATGCTGATGGCCTCCAGCATAGTCGTCGTGCCGAGCGGCATGGGCGGCGTGCGCATCAGCCAGATCGGCGGAACGATGCCGCGCACGCTGTACCCCGGCGTGCACTTTGTTACTCCACTGGTCGATCAGGTAGAGTTCTTCGACCTGCGCGACCATCTCTTCACGGCCGGCTTAGGGACGGACGGCGCGAAGAGTGCGAAGTCGAGTCTCGACGTGCAATCGCGCGAAGGGTTGAACATCGGCCTCGGCGTCACGGTGCGCTATCGGCTCGACCCCAACAAGCTGGCCAGTGCCCAGGCGCATCTGCCGCAACCGGCAGACAAGCAGATTGTGCCGCCTGTCGTGGCGAGCGCATGGCGCGAGCTCGCTCCCTCCTACACAGTGCGCGAGATCTTCTCGAGCAAGCGCGAAGAAGTGCGTGCCAAAGCTGCCGGCATCATTACACGCAAGCTGGGCGCCGACGGCATCGTGGTTGAAGAAGTGATGCTCTCCGATGTGCAGTTGCCCGAGGAGTACGCAAAGGGTCTCGAAGGCTTGCTGTTGAAAGAACAGCAGGATGACCAGATGTCCGTCGACACCGACATCCAGCAGAAACAGGTGCGGATTGCTGAGCTTGAGGCTGAGGCCGATGCCGCACGCAAAGTAAAGTCGGCGGAGGGCGATGCGAAATCGAAGGTGGTTGAAGCCAAGGGCGAGGCGGATGCGATGCAGTACACGCTGCCTCTCAAACAGAAGCAGATTGAGCAGAGCAAGCTCGAAGCGGAAGCGCGCAAGGAAGCAACCATCCAGAACGCCGAGGCGGACGCTGAAGCGAAAGTGATCGACAGCAAGGCCGAACTGCAGCGGCGCAACCTGCTGGCCGATGCCGAGGCAAGCCGCATCAAGCTGATTGCCGTGGCCAATGCGGAGCGGATGACGAGTGAAGCGGAGTTGCTGAACAAATCCCCGCTGTTAATCAACAAGATTGTCGCCGAGCGGCTATCGGACAAAATCCAGGTCGTGATGGTCCCCTCCGATGGAAAATTCTTTTTCGCCAACGATGTCTTTAAAAACATGGCGAACGCTCCAGTGGTGAAGCAGGAGATGGACAACGAATCCACACCGGACAGCAAAGGCGGCGGAAGCCACTGAGCAAGACGCGGGGCTGGGAAGGAGAGTCCCGTCCCGCGTTTCTTTCCTGCGTGAACACACGGCCAAGAAGAGCCGGTGTGCAAAACGATATAATCCGCGCAACGAGACGCGCAGAAATGATGATGGCCATGAGGCTGCTTCGCTGGGTTGCGGTGGGGTTCGTTTTCGGGATGGCGCTTGGCGTTGCTGTTGCACAAGCGCCTGGCCTATGGGATCGTCCGGCAGCAGTGTTGGCCGAACAGATTGCCTCAATCCTGGGACCGGGACAGGCGCGCCTGACTCTTCGCAACCTCTCGACCGTTTCAAACGATGACCTGCCTGCGATTCGCAAAAGCATTGAGCAAGATTTGAAGGCTCATGGCGTCACGGTGTCCGACGACGACAGCGCCAATTCAATTCGCGTCACCTTGAGTGAAAATGCACGCGAGCGGCTCTGGGTTGCCGAGGTGGTCGAAGGCAACACAACCCGCGTGGCGATGGTGGAGGCGGGGCCGGATAACAATCCGGGTGTGGCGACAGGCAGCGGGTTAAGGCTGCGCGCGGAGAGTCTTTTCTCATCCCGCGAGCCCATTCTTGCGGCGCTCGAATCGGCCAACGGACTCATCGTCCTCAATCCGGAGCAAATCGTCTTTTACCTGCGCGGGAGCAATGGGTGGCGGGAGCAAAGCCGCACGAGCATTGGGCAGCGGCGCCCTCTGCCTCGCGATCCCAAGGGCATCTTGTTGCCGGATGGATCGACGGGGTTCGACGCATGGCTCGCGTCGATCGAGTGCACGGGCTCTTTCCCCGCGGGATCGCCACCTGCTGAAGGCGCGGTGAACTGCCACCCCAGCGACGACCCCTGGCCCCTCGCAGTGCCTGAGGCGGGAACGGCGCCCGTGAAAGCATTCTTCAACGGAGCACGCAATTACTTCACCGGAGTGGTAACGCCGAGTCTTGGTCCTGAGCTGCCACCTTTCTACAGCGCTGCGTGGATTCCGCGCGGCAGCGATGCGATGGCGATGCTCGTCGGCGGCATCGACGGCAAAGTGCAACTGATCGAAAATGGAGCGCCTAAGAACGTAGCCGGCGTACGCGATTGGGGCAGCGATTTCGCGGTAATCCGCTCCGGCTGCGGCTCGGGTGCGCAGATTCTTGTGTCGGGTTCAGGCGAAGCGGCCACCGATAGCCTGCGCGCATACGAAATCCCTGCACTCGAGGCTGTGCCGGCAAGTGCGCCGCTGCAGTCGAATGGAACCGTGATGGCTCTTTGGGCAGCGCCCGATCAACGAAGCGCTCTGGCTGTTGTACGCGGAGGCAATCGTGCCTACGAGGTGGACCGTGTTACGGCGACTTGCAATTAGCTGGTTGTTTTGCGCATTGACGATCCCTGCGACGGCACGAACGCGACCGCATTACGGCGGCACGCTGCGTGTCGAGACAGAAGGCGATCCGTGGCAGAAAGCTGATGGCGTGGCGCGGCGGCTCGTTTTTGACGGCCTCACAAGGCTGGACGCGGATGGGGTTGTGCAACCGGCCCTCGCCACGGGATGGGAAACCGACAGCGGTATGCATCGCTGGTTGTTCCGGCTGCGCACGGGCGTCCATTTCCACGATGGCTCGCCTATGACATCCGCGGCGGTTGTCGCGTCGCTGAATCTGAGCTGCAACGGAAATTGTCCCTGGACCGCGGTGCACGCAGTTGGTTCCGATGTTGTCTTTACAAGCGACCTGCCGATGCCAAACCTGCCGGCACTGCTTGCAGACGATCGCTTTCTGGTTGCGCTTGCGGGCGCCGCCGATAGCAACGTCGGCACCGGACCGTTCCATGTGGCAGGGTTTAGTAATGGCGTTCTGGCATTGAACGCGGACGAATCCTGCTGGCAGGGCCGGCCGTTTGCGGATGTGGTTGAGATTCGTGCGCACCGTGCCGCACGCGATCAAGCTCTCGATCTGAGCGTTGGACGTGCCGATGTGGTCGAGGTTCCGGTCGAGACGATCCGGCAGGCCCAGCAGCAGAAGCTCACTCTGGCGATCTCTGCGCCCGTAGAACTCCTCGCGCTTCAGGTTTCCGATAGCGGCTCATTGGCAAATCCAATGCTGCGCGCCGCGCTCGCCGCGGCCGTCGATCGCTCTGCACTGGCCAGCGTGATCTTCCAAAAACAAGGTGTAGCAACCGCGAGCATTCTGCCTCAAACCAGCAGCGGCTTTTCGTTCCTTTTTCCTCCAGATCGCGATCTGAATAAAGCGCATGAACTCAAAGGCGGCCTCACCGTGCCGCAGCTGACGCTTCAGGTGCCCGGCGACAGCGTTCTGCAACTCGCCGCACAGCGCATGGTTCTTAACTTCCGCGAAGCCGGATTCAATGTGGCAGTTGTTGCCGCAGCGCCCAACGGACACGCCGATCTCGCCCTGCGCACGATTGCCCTTGAAGGAGGAGAATCTGCGGCGATTCTGGAAAATGTAACGCGCAGCTTGGGGGCGCCCAGTATTCCCGCAGGTCCTTCGCCCTCCGCTCTCTATCAGGCAGAGCGCGAGTTTCTCGATCGGCACACATTGATTCCGCTGGTCGATTTGCCGCGCGCCTATGCCGTGGGGGCGCGCGTTCGCGACCTGCAACTTGACTCCAACGGCATACCGGCACTTGCGAATGCTTCTCTCGAGGATGCGCCGTGAGCTTGCGCCAGCGGCTGCTTCTGCTTCTCTCCCTCACCGTGGCGGCTGCGGTGGCCGCGGTCGCGTGGACGGTGCTGGTGCGCATCCGGCACGTGTTTGAAGAACGTGACCAGCAGGAGACCGCACTCTTCGTGAGTCAGTTTCAGCGCGAGTTCCAGAACCGCTCCACCGAGGTTGCGGCTGCAGTTGACCGGCTGGCGTCCAGCGAGCACGCCCGCAGCATAGCTTTGCAAATGGCGCAATCTGGCGACTCCACCCCGTATCTCGCCGAGGCGCAGACTATGGCGCAGGAGGCCCAGCTCGACTTCCTCGAGATTGTGGGCCCCGATGGAAACGTCGTCAGCTCTGCGCAATGGCCGGCGCGCTTCGGCTATCCCGAACCGGCCGTAAATGGAGCGGGCTGGAATGCGTTTCTGAAGCGCGAAGATCTACCCGACGGCAGCAGCTCGCTCGGCCTCTTCGCGGTGCGTTCCATTCATGGATCGGAAACTGCAGTCCGCCTCGTCGGAGGCAAGCGCGTGGATCAGGGCTTCCTCGCAAACCTGCCGGTCGCTCCAGGCATGCAGATGGCTCTTTACAGCGAGAAATCTCCTGGCCCTGACAATTCATCCACGGGTTCAGCCTTGTTCGATCCAAGGCAACTGGTGAGCGCAAGTGGGGATGTCCTCGATGCAGGGCGCTACCAGGCGCTGATCGAGTCGGCGCTGAAAGCCGGTCAGCAGCAAACCGCCGTCCTCTATCGCGCCAGCCCACGCGAAGACAGCGTCAACGCCACAGCGATTCCTCTGAAAAGCGAAACAGGTCAGGTCTTGGCGGTTTTAATGGTGGGCATCTCGCGCGAAGGCATGGTGGAGACACAGCAGCATATTCGCGCGATTGCGTATGGCGTCGCCTCGGGGGGCATTTTGCTGGCAGTCGTGTTCAGCCTTTGGATTGCGGCACGCGTCTCGCGGCCCATTGAGCAACTGGCGCGCGCAGCCGAAGAGGTGGCGGACGGAAATTGGGATGTGCGCGTGCCCGAGCAAGGGCGCGACGAAGTGGGCGTGCTGGCGCGCAGTTTCAACCACATGACGGGGCAGTTGACCGCTCAGCGAGAGCAACTGGTGCAGAGCGAGCGCGTGGCCGCATGGCGCGAATTGGCACGCCGTCTCGCACACGAACTCAAAAACCCTCTCTTTCCGTTGCAACTGACGGTCGAAAACCTCATCCGTGCGCGCGCGTTGTCCGAGGCCGAATTTGACGAAGTGTTTCGTGAGAGCACTGCGACGCTCGGCATGGAGATCGCGAACCTGAAAACGATCATCGGGCGCTTCAGCGATTTCAGCAAGATGCCAAAGCCGGAGCTTGAGCGCATCGACGCGCGCAATCTGCTGGAGAGAGTAAAAGCCCTTTACGAAGGTGCGGCGAGTCGCGACGCAAAGATCGAGTTCGTTATGAATACAGCAGAGAAGCAAATGCCGCTCATGGCAGATCCCGAACTGCTGCACGGGGCGCTCTCAAACTTGGTGCTGAATGCAATGGACGCGATGCCTCAGGGCGGCCGGCTGACGCTTGCCGCAGAACCAAGGGGAGACAAGATCGAAATCAAGGTGTCCGATACGGGCGAGGGCCTGACGCCGGAGGAGTGCGAACGCCTCTTCACGCCGTACTACACCACAAAGCAGCACGGAACGGGTCTGGGCTTAGCGATCGTGCAGTCGGTCGTTGCAGATCACGGCGGCACCATCACGGTGGATAGCCGCCAGGGCGGCGGGGCAACATTTATGATTACGCTGCCGAAGGCCTCCGCATGAATGCGAAAGCAAAAATCCTGATTGTCGACGACGAAGCGAACACGCTGGCCTCGCTTTCGCGCGCCTTTCGGCTGTCCGGCCACGAAGCCGTCGTGTGCGATAACGCCGAACGCGCGCTGGAACTGGCGCAAACGCAGCCGTTCGATTTGATCCTGAGCGATGTGGTGATGCCTCGGCGCGACGGATTATTGCTCCTCGAAGATTTGAAAACCGCCGGCGTCACGGCTCCAGTCGTCATGATGAGCGGGCAGGCGCACATCGACATGGCCGTCCGCGCGACCCGTCTCGGCGCATTGGACTTTCTGGAGAAGCCGCTCTCGACAGATAAATTGCTGGTGACCGTCGAAAACGCGCTGAAGCTTACGCGGCTTGAGACCGAGAACCGCGACCTGCGCACGCGTGTGGGAAAGCACAGCCTGGTTTGGACCGGAGAGACAATGCGCCGGGTGATGACTCAAATTGAGCGCGTCGCGGCCAGTGAATCGCGGGTTTGCATCTACGGCGAAACGGGCACGGGGAAAGAACTGGTGGCGCGGACGTTGCATGAGAAAAGCCCGCGCGCCAATGGGCCTTTTGTTACGCTCAACTGCGCTGCCGTGCCTGCCGAGTTGATAGAAAGCGAATTGTTTGGACACGAAAAGGGATCGTTCACCGGCGCGGCGCAAAGGCATACTGGCAAGTTCGAACAGGCTCATCGAGGCACCCTCTTTCTCGACGAGATAGGAGACATGCCGGGAGCGATGCAGGCCAAGCTGCTGCGCGTGCTTGAAGAAGGTGAAGTGGAGCGAGTCGGTGCCGACAAGCCCACCAAGGTCGATGTGCGGGTAGTGGTAGCGACGCATCGCAACCTTGAGCAGCTCGTCGAGTCCGGCGGATTCCGCCGCGACCTCTATCATCGCGTGGTTGTCTTCCCATTGGAACTGCCACCCCTGCGCACGCGCTGCGAAGATCTGCCTGCACTGGTTGAGCATTTTGCGCGGCAGGTCAGCGAGCAGAATGGATGGAAGCCCGTACCCTTTGCATCGTCAGCGATTGACGCGTTGAAAAAGTATGCCTGGCCGGGGAACATTCGCGAGTTGCGGAATGTCGTCGAACGCCTGCTTCTGCTGGCCGACGCCGAGATCGATGCCGAAGCCGTTCTGCGCGCTCTGCCACCGGGCAAAGGAACGGCCGCCGTCTCGGGTCATGGGGGCGACCTGCTGACGGGGCCCCTTGCCGAACGCGTCGCTGCTTTTGAACGGGCGCAGGTGCTGGCGGAACTTGAACGCTGCGGAAAACACATTACTCCCGCTGCAAAGGCGCTGGGGCTCGAGCGAAGTCATCTCTACAAAAAATGCCAGCAACTCGGAATCGACCTGCAGAGCCTCCGCGGCGCTGCAGAATAAGAAAGCACGACACTTCATTGGGGCGGGGAACTTAGTTGAGCGAATCGGTGCTGCAGGTGCCAGCGCGATTGCCGAAGCGAAGCTGGCAAATTGCCTGCCTTCTTGGCCTCGGCGTCCTGGTGAACTATTTCGACCGCGTCAACCTGTCGGTCTCCCATGAGGCCCTGATCGGCGCATTCGGTATTTCGAACATCGCCTTTGGCTACTTGTCGGGTGCGTATAACTGGACGTACGCATTCTGCCAGTTGCCCGTCGGTGTCTTGCTCGACCGCTACGGGGTCAAGCGCATCGGGCGCGCGAGCACGTTTCTGTGGAGCATTGCCTCGTTCTGCGCCGCCGCCGCGCCAGGAATTCCAAGTTTGTTTGCAGCGCGTTTTCTGCTGGGAGTGGGCGAGGCCCCCACATTTCCCGCCAACGCCAAGGCCGTGGGGTTGTGGTTTCCCCCGCGGGCACGCAGTTTTGCCACGTCGATTTTCGACGCCGCGGCAAAGTTTTCCTCGGCTATTGGCGTTCCTCTCCTCGGCATCCTCCTGTTGAGGATCGGGTGGCGCTGGAGCTTCGCACTCACCGGCGCAATCAGCCTGCTGTATTTTCTTCTGTTCTGGAAGGTGTATCGCGATCCAGCAGAGGATACAACGCTGACCGCAGAGGAGAGGGAAACGATTGTCTCCGGCGCGCAAGAGAGCGAATGGAAAAGCGAGAGCACGGCTGAACCGAAATCGCTGGGCTTCCTGCTCGGCCGGCGCAAAGTTATCGGCCTCGCCATCGGATTCGGTTCCTACAACTACGTCTTTTATCTTCTGTTGACCTGGCTGCCTAGCTATCTCTCGCTCGCGTTGCATATCGATCTCTATAAGTCGTTTTTGTACACAAGCCTGCCCTGGCTGGTGGCCACCATATGCGATCTAGTAGTTGGCGGCTGGCTGGTCGATATGCTGATTCGTCGCGGCTTCGATGCGAGCCGTGTGCGTCAGATCGTTCTGATTTGCGGAACAGCCTTCGGGCTCGGCATCCTGGGCGCCGCCACAGCGCACGATGCGGCGCACGCGCTGCTCTGGATCAGCATATCGATTGGTGGATTGTCGGCGGCCGCGCCCGTCGGTTGGTCGATTCCTTCTCTCATCGCAAGCCGGGGCAACGTGGGGCGTGTGGGCGGCATTCTGAATTTTTCCAACCAGCTTTCTGGCGTGGCCGCGCCCATCATCACGGGATATCTCTTTGCTGCCACCCATTCGTTCGCATGGGCCTTCGGCGCCGCCGCAATCTACCTCGTCATCGGGATTGCAGCCTACATTTGTCTTCTGGGCCGCATCGAGCCCGAGACGCCATCCGCCAGCCCGGCAACCGGCGCGGCTTGAGTAGAATGAGAGGTCAGTTGGGCGCGGAGTCCGTGCGCGCCTTTCAACGCAGGAGTCCACATGAAGGCGCTCGTTTTATCCGCCTACAAGCAGTTGGCAATCGAAGATGTGCCCGTTCCGCAGCCGGCAGACGACGAGCTGCTGGTGCGCGTCAAGGCATGCGGCATCTGTGGCAGCGATGTACACGGCTTCGATGGCAGCACGGGCCGGCGCATTCCGCCGATCGTGATGGGGCATGAAGCGGCAGGCATCGTCGAAGCGGTCGGCAACCGGGTCACCGAGTTTCGTGTCGGAGATCGCGTCACATTCGACTCCACTGTGTATTGCGGCGAGTGTTTCTATTGCCGCCGCGGGCAGATCAATCTCTGTGACCGTCGCGAAGTGATCGGCGTGTCGACCCCGCTGTTTCGCAGGATGGGCGCATTTGCAGAATATGTAACGGTGCCGGCGCGCATCGCATACGCCCTGCCTGAGAGCATGCCGTTTGCGCATGCGGCGCTCATTGAAGCCGTGTCGGTGGCCGTGCACGGCGTCTCGCTCACCCCCGTCGAGCCCGGCGACACCGCGGTTGTTGTCGGCGCGGGCATGATCGGATTGCTCACCTTGCAGGCGGTGCGCGAAGCGGGTGCAGAGCGGGTGTTCGTGGTCGACGTCGATGACACGCGTCTCGAGTTGGCGCGTAGCCTCGGCGCCACCCAGACCTTCAACTCAAAGAAACAGGACGTAGTCGCTGAGGTTCAGAAGCGCACCGAAGGACGCGGCGCAGACGTAGCGCTTGAGTGCGTGGGCATTACCGATGCCATCGCTCTGGCCGTTGAGAGCGTCCGCAAGGGCGGTGCGGTCACGCTGGTGGGCAATGTTGCGCCGAAGATTGAGTTGGCGCTTCAGTCGGTTGTTTCGCGCCAGATTCGTCTGCAGGGCTCGTGCGCGTCGTGCGGAGAATATCCCGAATGCATCGCCATGATGGCCGATGGACGAATCCAGGTAGCCCCGCTGGTCTCTGCGGTTGCGCCGCTGGAAGAAGGCGTGCGCTGGTTCCAGCGGCTCTACGACCGCGAGCCGGGACTGTTGAAAGTCGTGTTACAGCCTTGAGGATGCAATGAGCGAGAACCTGTTTGATTTGTCGGGCCAGGTGGCGTTAGTCACTGGAACAAGCCGCGGCCTAGGCCAGTATTTCGCGCGCGCGCTGGCGCGCGCTGGCGCTGACATTGCGATGACCAGCCGCGACGCGAAGACACTTTCGGATTTCGCCCGCGAAATCGGGGCCCTTGGCCGACGCACATTCTCAACCGCTCTCGATGTGCGCGATCAGGCGAGCATCCAGTTCGCAGTGGCGGCCATTGAAGAGCACTTCGGCAAGATCGACATCCTGGTCAACAATGCCGGATGCAATATTCGCAAGCCCGCGCTCGACGTCACGTGGGACGACTGGAACACGATCCTCGACACGAATCTGCGCGGGTCGTTTTTTGTAGCGCAAGCCGTGGCGCGCGGCATGCTCGCCCGCGGCTACGGCCGCATCATCAATGTCGGATCGGTGACGAGCGTCGCCGGATTCGCAGGATTGGCGCCCTACGGAGCAAGCCGCGGCGGTATTCGCCAGCTCACCATGAGTCTCGCCGACGACTGGGGCAGTCGCGGCGTCACAGTGAATTGCCTCGCACCCGGATGGTTCAAAACGCAGCAGAATCACGTTCTCTACGACAACGCAAAGTGGGTCGAATACATCACCGACCGCATTCCCGTGAAACGGCCCGGGCGTCCCGACGATCTCGATGGCGCCGTCGTGTTTCTAGCGTCTGAATCGAGCCGCTACGTGACGGGGCAAACGCTGCTGGTCGATGGCGGCGTTTCAACCGGAGCCACGAAAGCCACCGTGTAGCGATCAGTCGCCCGGCTTGGAGTCGCCGGAACCTGATCCAAGTGGAACACCTGTACTTTTGCCCTTACCGGAATTCTTACCGCCTCTGTGAACCTTTGGCAGAGACTTCGGATCGGTTTCGCGGACGCAGCCCAGATCAATGGAATCATCGTGGGAGGCGCGCGCAGTCAAAGGCAGGTGCAGCCACTCTGCGAGTTTCGCCAGGCGCGCAGCATCGTCGTTCAACTTGCCGGCGGCATCACGCAGCCCAACCAGATCCGGGATCGGAACCCACCTCGTGCGAACCGGATAGTCTGACATCGACGAGCAGCCAGGGTTGTGCTTCGGCGCATTGCGGTCCGGGGACCCCTTATCGAAGTCCACCTTGTGATACCAGGCCCACGCAGGACCATCGGGCGTCAGCGTGCCGGTGAGAACATAGTCCGCGAGCGTAGCGTCGCTCACGCCCTGCACCTTGCCGCCGGGGTTGCGAAGATCCAGCTTCCCGCCTAATTCCTGCGAGGGCGGGATATTCGCCCAGAGCTTCGCGCCTGCCGGCAGGTGCTGCTTGAGCGCGGCGGCCGTGAGTGTCCATCCAAGCTCGATCACATCCTTTTCCCCGGCACGCTGCAGGATCCAGTCGTCGCTGTTCCAGAGCAGAATATGCGTCCATGGCTGCTCGGCAGGGTCGGCGACGGTCTCGATTCCTGAAGCGCGAATCTGCTCGATGGCCTTCTGCAGGTCGGCATGCGCAATCGTTGACGGCCATATCCAGAAGTGCAGGGGATCGTCCGCCGTCGGCGGCGCGGCAACGCTCAACGGAGCGAAACCGAGAAGGAAGGTGCAAGCGAGCAGGAATCGAGAACACATCGAGGAACTCCAAAAGGGTGGGCGATACCCAATCCAGCTTTTACCGAAAATCCGAGTCTATTCAGGGAAGGACCTGTGATGGAGTGCAGGTCTCGATGGTAGAGACCATTCTCCTTCGCTGCCCGAGAGCCTCTGGTAATTTGACTCTTGTTATCTATGTTGCGGGTGAGGTACAGAGACCGTGGTCAAAAAGCAAATTCAATCCGGCGAAGAACACGTCGGCCGCGTTCGACGCATGTGCATGAGGTTGCCGGGATGCGAAGAAAAGCTGTCGCACGGAGAGCCGACCTGGTTTGTGCGCAAACGGGTCTTCGCGATGTTTGCCAATAATCATCATAACGATGGTCATGTCGCCATCTGGATACCCGCCCTTCCCGGCTTGCAGGAGAGCCTGGTCGCGGCTTCACCGGACATATTTTTTCGGCCTCCCTATGTTGGCGTGAAGGGCTGGGTCGGAGTTGAACTGGATCGAGTGGGAGACGAGGAACTGGCCACTCACATAGTTGATGCGTGGAAGCTGGTCGCGCCGAAGAGTCTCTCGATTTAGGTGGGGACCGTCGCGGTGACCACCCTTTATGGTTCCACAACAGCCTTGGAGAGATTGCGCGGGCGGTCCACATCGACGCCGTGTGCGAGCGCCATGAAGTAAGCGAAGAGTTGCAGCGGCACCACTTCGACAATCGGCAACAAGTACTCGGTCGTCGGCTCCACCTCGACACAATCGTCCACCAGAGCCTTCACCCTGCGGTCGCCGGCGTTGGCGATCGCGATGACGCGGGCACCCTGGGCCTTCATGTCCTCCAGAAGCTGCAGCGTCTTTTCGTAGCGAATCACAGAAAAATCCAGAGCCCGATCCACGGTAGCCAAAACGACCAGGGGGACGCGCTCGCTGACCAATGCATTCGGCCCGTGCTTCAACTCGCCCGCCGGATACCCCTCGGCATGCACGTAAGAAGCTTCTTTGAGCTTGAGAGCGCCTTCGCGCGCAATGGCGTAATGGATACCGCGGCCAAGATAGAGGAAGGTATTCGCCGAGGAATAGTTTTGTGCGAGCCGCTCCATCTGAGCGCGCCAGCCGTCGAGCTGTATCGCAATCGAGTCGGGCACGGCGAGCAACCGCGCAACATTGGCATTGAGCTCTTGCTCATCCAAACGCCCGAGCCGCGCTGCTTCATAGAGGCCTAGAAGGAACAACACGGCCAGCTGGCAGGTGAAGCTCTTGGTCGCTGGGATAGCCTTCTCGACTCCTGCGGCCAGCGGCATCGACACGGCGGCTTCCTGCGCCATCGTGGACGACGCGGCGTTCGTAATGGCAAGCGTAGTCTGGCCGCGTTCGCGCACTGCCCGCAGTGCGGCAAGAGTGTCCGAGGTCTCGCCGGATTGCGAGATCACAATCACGGCGGGCTTGCGCGTATGGCTTCCACCGCGCAGGCTGTATTCGCTCGAGTACTCCACATCGACAGCGAGGCCGCAAAGATCTTCAAGCAGGATTTCTGCCGCAAGGCCGCTGTGGCGGCTCGAACCGCTGGCGGCGATCAGGACCTCCCCTGCCGGATGAGCCCACGAAGCGACGCTGCGGGCGACATCGGCCTTCAACCTGCCGTTGTCGAGGTAGGCGCTGATCGTGCGCTCCAGCGCCTCGGGCTGCTCGTGGATCTCCTGGAGCATCGCGGGGGCTTCGTGCAGTGACTCAAAATTCGGCATATCTTCCACCAGCGCCGGCTATTCCGCGGCATTGTGAACGTAACACTCATGAATCGCGTCAAGCGGGGCGTCGGGCCATCTCGCCCGCACCAAATCTTCCTCGCTCAGTTCCTGTAAAGAGAAGTCGATAGACCCGTCGGGATGAACTGCACCCCGCATGAACCCGTAGATATGCGTTTTCGCTCCTGCATGCGCTGTCTTCGGCAACGCGTAGCGCCGCGCACCCGCCGAGCCAATAATCCAGCCGGGTACAACCTTGGGCGTCCGCTGCCGCCAGTAAGGGGTGTCGTAGATGTTTGGAGAGTAGTAGTGCGAGTGGCTGGCAAAGAGATAAACGTGCTTCCCTGCCGCCTGCGCATCATTGAACCAGGTGTAGACGAGCTCCCCCGTGCGCACGCCTCCGTCCCAGTCATCCATCGCGTGCTCAGCGCCACTGGAGTGCGGCAAAGCCTCGTGCATTCCGGCAACGATGGTGCGGATGCCGGAGGTTGGCGCGAGATCGCGGTCGAGAACTCCGCGCAGCCAACGCAGTTGCGCATCGGAGAACTCATCGCGGCTGGCATTGTCCAGCGTGATGAAATCCACTCCGTCGCGCGTCCAGTGATACCACGGGCCGACAGGGGCTCCATTGGGCGCATCCGCCGTGCGCTGCGCGGCAATCTCAGGGCGATTGAGAAAACTCGAAAACTCTTGAATATAGTCTTCGCGTGTCATCGGACTCACATTTTCGTGATTGCCGCGGCCGAGAAAAACCGGAACCGGCGGGAACGAAGCCATCTGGTGAGCTAGAAAGTCGTTCCACGCGATGTGCACATACGATTCTCTGGTGAACCATGGGCCGCCATGATCCATGGCAATCAGATCCTGATCGGGTTGCGAAATCCAGCGAAAATCGCCCAGGTGCCAGTAGAAAACATCATGCTCCGCTTTGACGCGCGCGGCAATCGCGGGCATTACGAAATCACCGCAGTTGCGGCTGTCGCCGGAGACAGCAAAGGACCAGTCGGAGCGCTGCGCGGGGGGAATCTTCCTGTGCGCAGCTATGGCCGGCGTTTCTAAGGGAGCAAGGAGCAGAAGAGCGAGACAGGGAAGTCCAAACCGGGACATGGGCTTAGGATAGCCTGCCGAAGCGGGCCGAACCGACCTGCCCGCCCTACAGAACGCCTTCCGACTCCGCCGGACGCTGAAAACGTGCGGTCACGCCTGCCAGCCATTCATAGGGAATCAGAACGAAGGCGAGAACCAGGCGCGGCATGCGCCGAAGATCGTCGGCCAGCGAGCGGCCCGCATTCCCCGTGAGAAAGACACCGCGGCGCATCACGTGCAAGTGAAAGAGCGCAGAAAGCAATGTGAAGACGCACAGGGCGAAGAGCGCCTTCGGCGGGGCGGCGGGGTCCATTGCGTAATGAGCCAGCCAATCCAGTCCCTGTGCCACAAACGGAATGCCCACCGCGACGATGAGGTTGCCGAGCAACCGCGAACGCAAGGCGAGCGCCCGCTGTTGCATGCCGGCGTACAGACCGGCGGTCAGCGTGACGTAGGCAATCTCGACGGCAACTACGGCAAACCGGCCGTGCGCACCTGATCGGGCCATCGCCGCCAGGCAGACTGCCGAACGCATGGTTGCGCTGAGCAGGGCACACTTCCAGTTCCAGCAGGCAAATGTCTGCAACAAGTTCCCACTTTTCGTCTGCATGAATTCATTCTGCGGATTGAATGAAAACCTTGGATCACATGGATGTTACAGAGCGGTTGAGATCGCATTCTTAGGTAATCAGTCTGATCCGTCGCAGCTTAGGTCACTGCCTGTGATTCGAGTCACGACCAAAATGCCGCGGCCCTCGATAGCCTCAAGGTGCGGGAAACGGCGTACACCGCTCGTTTCCAGGAACCCGGTCTCACAAATCAGGAGCGAATTCACATGGCATATGTAGTGACAGATGCGTGCACCAAGGACTTTGTTTGCGTGGCTGAGTGCGCAACCGCGGCCATTGCGCCGACGGCGGACGACGCCAAAGCAGGGACAGTTTCGCAGGTCTACATCAACCCCGACGAATGCATCGACTGCGGCAATTGCGCGTCGATCTGCGCGCAGGGCGCAATCTTCGCCGAGAGCGAATTGCCTGCAGACAAGGCCGAGTTCGCCGCGAAGAACCGGGCCTATTTCAACTAAGCGCCGCTTCAACTAAAGGGAAGCAAATGCCGAGCATCGCAGCGCCTGATCCAGATCAGGAGTGTGTGCGGGTCGGCGTGGCAGCTTGCTGCGCTTGCGGCGCCGACGGTGCGGTTGCCGGACTGGCAGCCGGAGTTGCCGCGGGTATCTCTGGCTTCGTCGCCGGCGCTTCTTGTGCCGGTTCGGCAGCGGAGCCCGTAGCAGGTGCAACGTACATCGGCGCCAAAGAGAGCGCGCTCACCGGTAATACCGGCAAGGTGAGCGTCTGCACGGTTCCCGGATCATCGCGCAACTTCACGTACAACGTGCCGCTCGCAGGATGCGGGACCGTGAGCTGCGTGCCGGTAAAGTCAGGTGGCACGTCGATCGGGCTCTCAAAGGCCGGCGTGGCTGAGATTGCCGTTGCCAAAAAGAGATTGCTCCCGCTGAGCGCGCATGGCTTTGCCACAGCGTGAGGGCAGCGCAGTTCTTTGAACCCCGGCGTCCGCACCAGGGTTCCCAGCGGCAGCCAGTCGCCGGTAATTCCGTCGGCTGAAACGGCGCGCGCCTGTACAGGGCCAAAGGCGGAAGCGCCAAAGCGCGCCAGCGGCTCAACCACTCCCAAAGCTGTGCTTGCGTCTTCCAGCATCAGGCTGCCGTCGGCAAGCGAGAGCGCCGTGTGGAAGCTGCCATCGACCGCGGCAATTTCAATCTTCTCGTCGCGCGGAAACGTTGCCGGCACTTTCGATTTAAGGAAGAACACCAGCCGCTTCTCGACGGGCAAATCGTCCTGGCTCCCTAGCTGCACCGGCATGGGCACTTCGTTCGATGCGTCCTGCGCGCCTTTGCTCAGCAGCGCAATCTGCGGGCGCTCCGGGGTTACTGTTACATGCACCTTCAACTCGCGGCCGTCGCGCAGCTCTACCGCGGCAAAGTGCTGGCCCGGCGCAAGTGCGGCAGTCGATTTGTCGGCATTCATCGCCAGGTGGTCCACGTCCTGCACACGGCTCAGGATTGCCGGCGACCAGGCGATTCCATTGAGAGAAACCTTGGCAACCTCATCGAGGCGCGTACCAGTGAGCACAGCTGAGGTGTCGCCCGCACTCAGAGACAGGCGATCGAGCGAGGCCGCCTCGGCATACGCATTCAGCGTCAGGACATCGGGCTTTTTCAAGCCGAATTGCTGAACCTCGACCTTCACTGGCCCGGGCGCAACCTCAGCCATGGGCATCGTGACAATAAGCTTCTCCTGCTTCTCTTGCTTCCAGGTCAAGGGCAATGCGTTTCCGCTCGCGGTAAGCTGCTCCACCTTATCGACGCAGAGCGTGCTGTCTCCTTGAATATGCAGCGTGTCTTCGCGACCCACCACGAGGGCCGACTGGTCGGTTGGAGCAAGCGTCCATTTCCCTTGCTGGGCAGAGTGCAGGTGGTAGGTCGGGCCAATCCAGTCGTCGAAGCCCCACTTGCCGCGCACTATCCCCGTAATCTCGCTCGCGGCAAAAAGCGGCGCGGGCCCCGCGAGGCTCAGCCCCCCTTCAGCCGGGACAGCTTTCAATGGCACGTCCACCGAGCCGCCCTTCGTCTCCACCCGCAGAACCAGATCGTGGGCCAGCTGCGTCGCAAGCGCCAGGGGGGCGCCCTCGGCAGGAAGCACCAGGTTCGGCTTCTGCGCGCAAAAAACCTGCTTTGGATCGATAGGATGCAGCGGCGGCAACCGCGGCGGCCCAATCGGCGGCAGAGCAATCACGACTACGGATTTGGGATCGCGGAACGACGGCGGCACGTTGAGGCGAAGGTTCAGCGTATCGTCCGTAGGCAACGCCAGCGCAGGAATGTATTGATAGTGAGCCGTGTGCAGCGACGAGAGAATCCGTGCCGTGTCCACAATGGCGCCGATGTAAGGGCTGTACGCTCCGCCGCCCCCCATTGTGGAGTAGCTAAGCTGGCTCATCAGGTCGGCGGTGGAGCCGCCCGTCAGCTGGCCCACACGGCTTTGGGCGTTCGAGTCGTCCATCACCAGGCCTTCTGTGTGCTGCGACAGGCAGGTTGCCTGCTGGTCGATAGGCCGCTCAAAGCATTCCTGGTTGATTTTGATTCCCAAGCTGCGCGCCGTGATCTCAGCTCGCTGCTTCAGGGAGTTTGGATCGGTCTGCGAGGTGACTTTGACTTCGGAGAGATAGGCATCCAGGCGCATTCTGTCCCAGCTCGCGGCTTGCAGGTCCTGGGTGGCGCGCACAAAAATGCCGGGCCGGCCCCGCACTGCGTTGCGCAGCGTACTGAAGTCACCACCTGTCTCCGGGGCAAGAAAGACAATTGCCTGCTGTGCCTCTTCCGGCACCGTAATAAAGACGCCTTCTTCCCGTGCCTCCCGATTCCATGTTTCGACCCGGGTGAACCAGTCATTCGGCGGCGGATTGGTAATTCCCCGCAGGAACGCAACAATCAGGATGTAGTGCGCAGACTGGCTTTGCGGAAAATCGGGATGAATCCAGAGCCGGTCGCCCGGAAGCAGGTTCGGCACTTGGCCGATCGGCAGGGTCGTCTGGCCCCGCTTTACGTGCACATCCACCTTCGGCCCTGCGAGATCGAAAGCCTGGGCACTCAACAAAGGCAAACCGGAAAAGGAAAGCAGCGCAGCCAACAGCCAATGACGCATGCTCCTATTGTACGAAGACAGGCTTTGCGGCGGAATGACGAAGAGGGTTACGGGGGGCGCAGAAACCGCTTCTAGCCGGCAGAAAAGGCAGCCGATTCCCTGTAGCATTGAGCCAGAAACGTATTATTATCATTAGCACCGGGATCGTACTTAGCTCCTGGCATGGATTAGCTAGAGTTTCTCGAATTTCTTTCGGGTTCAACGAGACAGGGGTAATGAAGCAGTCGAGCCATTGAGGACTGATGGGGAAGGTCCTTCAAGACTGCTCTCACGCCATGGAATCGCCTTATACCCATTCGGGAGGACATACCCGATTCTTTTCGGAGAAGCGGGGTTCCGCGTTTGCGGATCTAACATACCGCACTATGAAGTTATTCCGGCATCGATAACCGCGCTCAAAGCGGACTAAAGAGACGTTATAGGGGAGAAACAAAAATGAAGGCGACACGCGCTGCGCAAAGCAGCATAGACGTCAGCAACTTGAGCATTCCTGACGCTGAAGAGATTATTGAAGAAGCCTTGAGCGAACTGGCATTTTCGCAGGATCCGGGACTGGTCAGGGCGCTGCGCTTTCTCGCGCCTCCGGGATATCAGGTCATCGTGGAACTGTGCAGTGAGAACGGCCGCAGCAAGCGGCGCAATGCTTCTGCGGAATCCTGGTCTCCTGAAGAAGACGAGGTCCGCATCTATTTCGAGCGGACAGACGAAGCAGGATCTCCCCGGCAGACTCGGTCGCCCCGCGCTTCCGCCGACTCATTTGAAGACGATGAAGATCCCCAGCCCTCCATGGTGCCCGCCGATCTTGAAGTGCGCGTGAAGGAGTTGTGCGCGGCACTGGCCGAGGCTGAGCGGGGAGGACACGCATTTATCGCGCTGAAGTGGTTTCGAGACTCATTCCTGCCGCGCAAGACCTTTCGCTGGAACCAGCATCCCGAATCGCGCCAGGCCGTTCTCGCCGAGGCAATTCAACGCGGCGTTGTGTTGACCAGCAAAATCGCCAATCCCAAGACGCCCGCTTATCCAACCACGACTATCCGCCTCAATCGCGCCGAAGCCAACGTGCCTGAAGAGGCCCAGCGCTTTCATCCCGTGACTGTCAGCAGTGGCGGCTCTATGGTCGACGTCATTGAAGAGGAGCGCGGGTCCCTGTGAGCTGCTACTTCCTCGAATCGACAGCCTTTGTGAAGTTGTTTGTGCAGGAGCCGGGCACAGATGCCCTCATCCGCTTGATGGAGGCTGTCGAGGATAATCGGAAACTGATCGCTGCTTCAACTCCACTGGAGGTCTACACGGCCATCCGGCGGCGCGCCCGAGCCGGCGATCTCAGCGCCGAAGATTCCAATGCGGCCCTCGAAATTCTGCGCATCGAGGCCGCGCGCATGGTCCAGGAGCCTCTGAACCCCGCAGTTCTTGAAGCGGCACGCCAGCTCGTTGACCGCACCGAATTGCGCTGGCCCGACACACTCCAGTTGGCCGCCGCAATCGTGGCCCGCGAAATGTTTCAGGGGACCGAGATCATCTTCGTTTCATCTTCATCGGGTCTGCTTGACGCTGCGAAAGCAGAAGGCTTTGCCGTACTCGACCCGGTGAAGGAACCCGTCCCGATGCCTGTCCCCACCCCAGCCCAGGCCTGAACCGTCAATTCCTGCGCTTGCGCGTCACCCACGTCGTCATGCAACGGTGATCCTGCACAATCGTAGTCTTCAGCGGGTCCACCAGCACCCCGCCAAGCTCATCCGTTAAACGCAGAAGCATCTTCTCATCCACCAGGAACCACTCCGACCCATCGCCGGTGATGTAGATATTCGGCCGCACCGATTCAAACTCCATTCCGATCCGCGAACCCAACCGGCAAAACAGCATTCCGCCGGGCCGAAGCACCCGCCACAGTTCCTTCAGCATCGCGAGAAAATGCTGGGCATCGCGCGCGAAATGTAGAACCGAGCTGCAAATCACCACATCCGCGAACTCGCTGGGAAACGGCATCTGCTCAATCGCAGCAACCTGGAAATTCTTCTCCGGCAGACCTGTTTCGAGCGACGCGGAGAGCCGCCGGACATGCTCGACGCCGGCCGCATCCTGGTCCACCGCGAACACCTCGCAGCCTTCGCGCAGCAGGTAGACGAGGTTGCGGCCATAGCCACACCCCGCGTCGAGCACCCGCATGCCGGCGACGATGTTGCCCCGCAGAATCTGATCGAAGACGTAGATATCGATCTGCCCGAACTGCTCCTGAATGTTCATTACTGGACGCTCATGGTGAGAAGACCAACTCCCGATTGCTCTCTACTCTTTGCGAAAACGATTCGCTTTGTCGAATTCATCGCGCAGCTCCGGCGTGCGCAGGTTCTCGCGCAAATGAGCCAGCCGCTGTTCCAGCCGCAGCAGCGCGTTTTGGATCGCATCGGAGTTTGTATAGGCAATGTCGCGCCACATTGAGAAGGGACTCGCGCCAAGCCGCGTCATCTCGCGCAAACCGCGCCCGCCCACGTCCTTGAGTTCGGGCGCATCGCCCACCTGGTCTTCAAGCAAGGCGCTCAAGGCAGTCGCCAAAAACTGCGGAAGATGGCTCACCCAGGCGACTAACTCGTCGTGCCGCGCCGCGTCCAGATCGATAATTCTGGAGCCGACGGCTACCACCCAGCGACGCCAGTCCTCGCTGAGATCGCGACCGCGCTGGGAGCGTACGGTGTCCGGCGCATCAGTGAACAGCCACACCGCCCCTTGGAAAAGGTTCGCATCCGCGAGCTCTGCGCCACCCCGTTCTTTGCCGGCCATCGGATGACCCGGCAGAAAAGCTGCGCGGCCCGCTTGGTTGAAGTGCTGCATTCCCGCCCTGGTGATCTGCAGCTTCGTGCTGCCGACGTCGGTGACAAGCTGATCGCCGCTCAGGCGCAATGCAAGCTGCTCCATCAAGTCAAGCGTGGGATAGATGGGCACAGCGAGAATGGTTACGTCAGCTTCGAGCGCCGCCGCGATCGCATCGGAAGCAATGGAGTCGATGGCGCCGGATTTGAGGGCGATCTGTGCGCCCTCCGCCCCGCGGTTCCAGCCGGCAATCGATCCCTTGAAGCCCGCGGCACGCAGCGCCAGCCCCGCCGAGGTGCCCAGCAGGCCCGTACCCAGAATGGCGATGCGCTCGATCATGGTTCCTTTCAAAGAGCGGAGCTAGCGCAGACAGCGGAGTTAGGGGACGAACTCCGCAAACACGCGCGAAGCGCGGCTAACTCCGCTAGCTCTGCTTAAAACGTTCTTCCCACAGCCTCCGCAATCACCCGCAACTCTCCCATCAGCTTATCGAATTGCTCCAGATACAGCGTCTGCGCCGCATCTGAAGCCGCCTTGTCCGCGTTAGGATGCACTTCGACGATGATGGCATCGGCGCCTGCCGCGACAGCTGCGCGCGCCATGGGCGCGACCATGTCGCGATGCCCGGTGCCGTGCGATGGATCGCCGACGATCGGCAGGTGCGAGAACTTCTTCACCACTGGAATCGCCGAGATATCCATCGTGTTCCGCGTCGCCGTCTCGTACGTGCGGATGCCGCGCTCGCAGAGAATCACGTCGTAATTTCCGCCGCTGAGAATGTATTCGGCCGAGAGCAGCAGCTCCTCGATCGTGGCGGCGATGCCGCGCTTCAGCAGCACCGGCTTGCGCACCTGGCCCAGTTCGCGCAGCAGGTTGAAGTTCTGCATGTTGCGCGCGCCCACTTGGAATAGATCGACGTAGGGCAGCATCGGTTCAATCTGCGCGATCTCCATGACTTCGCTTACCACCAGCAGGCCGTGCGCATCTGCGGCCTCGCGCATCAGCTCGAGGCCCGGAATCCCCAGCCCCTGGAAAGCATACGGGGACGAGCGCGGCTTGAAGGCGCCTCCGCGCAGAAAGCTGCCCCCCGCAGCTTTCACGCGGGCCGCAGTCTCAAACATCTGGTCGTGGTTCTCAATCGAGCAGGGGCCCGCCATCACCGCTACCTTTTTGCCGCCGACCTTCACGCCGTTGCGAAACTCAACCACCGTGCCCTCGGGCCGAAACCCGCGGCCAGCCAATTTGTACGGCGAGCTGATGCGGTGCACGTGCAGCACGCCGCTGAGGTTTTCAAATTTGCTCAGATCGACTCCCGCCGTGGGTCCTACGCCGGCAAGGATGGTTTGCGTCGCACCCGTGGTTCGATGAACTCCGATGCCGGCATCGATCATCGCGTCGATTACCGCATCGATCTGTTCTTCCGTGGCCATTTCTTGCATTGCAACAATCATTTTGCTTTTCCGCTCTCAGGCGTCTCACGGGATTCCCCAGCGACGGGTCCTTGTCGCTGGGGTCCCGCTTGGCCTGTGCCTTGGCCCAACGAATCCCCGCCGCGCGCGGCTTCCGCCACGGATCCGGGTGCATTCGCCTGGGCATTTCTTTCTGAAGCCAATTCGTTTCTCTGCAGCGCCCGCATCACGTCAATGATGCGCTCGTAGATATGCGTCAACTCGATATCCGGCAGCGGGCCTTTGTTCGCCGCGCGCACGTTCGCGTAAATGATCTTTTCCCGCGCCGGCTCATACACCGGCAGGGAAGTGGCCACCTTCAGGTGGCCGATCATCAGCGCGGCACGGGCCCGCTCGCTCAGCAGTTCCACAAGCTGCCGGTCCAGAACATCAATCTGATTGCGCAATTCTTCGAGCGTCATCCCATCCTCGTGTTGTGTGAGCTGCTGGCTCCGAGCTTCCAGCTGCTAGCCTCGTTTCCTGAAGCAAAACCTCAGTCGCTCAATCGGCCACAGGCACGCTAGGAGCTAGAGGCTAGAAGCTGAAAGCTCAGGGGCTTGGGGTCTATTGGGCCAGCGCCGCCGCAGGTTGGCGCAGACCCTTGATAAATCGAGCCACTGCACCGGGCGCTGTGTCCGGAGTCGATCGCTCGATCAACTCCACTATGGCGCTGCCGACTACCGCGGCATCCGCGAACTCCGCCACCTGGGCGAAATGTTCCGCGTTGGAGATGCCGAACCCCACGGCCACCGGCAGCGGGGTCCATCGCCGAATGCGCGCCACCAGCGCCGCTGCGTCCGACGTGAGACTCTGCTGCTTGCCGGTAATGCCGGTGCGCGAGATCGCGTAGACAAATCCCTTGCTGTGCGTGGCAATCGCTTCAAGCCGCGCATCGGTGCTGGTGGGCGCCGCCAGAAAAACAGGCGCAAGCCCTACGCGGTTCATTTCCGAGAGATATGCATCAGCCTCTTCCACAATCATGTCAGTCAGCAGCACGCCATCGGCGCCGGCTGCCGCCGCATCATCGGCAAATCTTCTTCAGCCCGTAGCGCAGCACAGGATTGTAGTAGGTGAACAGAATCAGCCCGGCCTCGGGCCGTGCAGCGTGAATCTCCCGAGCTACGCCGAGGACACCTTTCAAGCTCGTGCCGCGTGCAAGTGCGCGCTCGCTGGCGCGTTGAATAATCGGCCCATCTGCCAGTGGATCGCTGAACGGCACTCCCAGTTCAATCACGTCGGCGCCCGCGTCGATTGCCTCCAGCGCAATGGCGCACGTGGCCTCGAGCGACGGATCTCCGGCAGTGAGATACACCACCAGTCCCGGTTTGTGATTGAAGCGGATCGCCATCGAAGTCTGTACTTACGCCCCCTGGATCTTCAGTTCGCGCGCCAGAATCCCCATGTCCTTATCGCCGCGTCCAGAGAGGTTCACGACTAGTATGTCATGCGAACTCATGCCGGGAGCGATGCGCAGGGCCTCGGCAACCGCATGCGCGCTCTCGAGCGCAGGCAAAATTCCCTCGGTCCGCGCCAGCTTCACCACCGCCTCCAGCGTCGCCGCATCGTCCTGCGAAACATATTCGGCGCGCCCGGAATCGTGCAGAGACGCATGCTCAGGCCCGATCGAAGCGTAGTCCAGACCCGCTGAAACCGAGTGCGTCGCCGCAATCTGCCCGTCCGCATCCTGCAGCACATACGAGAATGTTCCCTGCAGCACGCCCGGTTCGCCGCCGCGGAAACGCGCCGCATGCTGCCCCAGCTCGGTGCCGCAGCCGCCTGCCTCCACGCCGATGAGCCGTACCTGGCGGTCGGGAATGAACTCGTAGAAGGCTCCAATCGCGTTCGATCCGCCCCCGACACAGGCGATGATCGCCGTGGGCAGACGGCCTTCTTTTTCCAGGATCTGCTCCTTCATCTCGATGCTGATGCAGCGATGAAAATCGCGCACCATCGTCGGGTAAGGATGCGCCCCCAGCGCGCTGCCCAGCAAATAATAGGTGGTGCGCACATTGGTGACCCAGTCCCGCATCGCCTCGCTGATGGCATCTTTCAGAGTCTTCGATCCCGATGAAACGCCGCGCACCTCTGCGCCCAGCAACCGCATGCGCAGCACATTCAGCTCCTGCCGCGCCATGTCCACATCGCCCATGTACACGACGCACTCCATGCCCAGCAGCGCGCATACCGTCGCCGTGGCCACACCGTGCTGGCCCGCGCCCGTCTCCGCGATAATGCGCTTCTTCCCCATCCGCTTGGCGAGCAGCGCCTGGCCCAGTGCGTTGTTGATCTTATGCGCGCCAGTGTGCAGCAGGTCTTCGCGCTTGAGATAAATCTTGGCCCCGCCAAGCTCCTCGCTCAGCCGTTTCGCAAAGTAGAGAGGCGTAGGCCGCCCTGCAAAATCTTTCAGCAGCCCTGCCAGCTCGGCCTGGAATGCCGCATCGGCCTTGGCCAAATCGTATTCATGCTCCAGCTCAACCAGGGCGGCCATCAACGTCTCAGGCACATAACGACCGCCATAGATGCCGAAACGGCCGGGGCGCGACTCCGAAGGAGCTGCGGGAAGGATGATGGATGCCATTGGGAACTCCTGGACTGCGCACCGCGAATTCAGGCGCCCTTCCAGTCTACTAAAACGCCCGATCAGTCGAAATCCTGCAGGAAGGTCGGCACCGCACTGCGGGAGGGGGTTGCCAAGCAAGGAGTCCCGATTGGCGTCGTCACCTCTCTATGTGACGCAGAAACTTGCGCTCGCTGCAGGCGTGGGGTCTAGTGGCGAGATCGAGAGAGGTTGCACATGAAGGCCGTGGTGTATCGCAAGAATGGTCCCCCGGAGGTTTTGCGCCTTGAAGAGATCGAGAAGCCGGCACCGGGCATAGAGGAAGTCCTGATCAAAATTCGCGCCGCGGCAACCAATCCGCTCGATTGGCACATGATGAAGGGCGGTCCAGTGTTGATGCGGTTGCTGATGGGCGGGGGCAAGCTCAAGCGGCCGGGAGTCGATGTTGCAGGAGTGGTGGAAGCGATCGGCCCGGGCGTCACGCAGTTCAAGCCAGGGGATGCGGTGTTTGGCACCTGCAAGGGAGCATTCGCGGAGTATGCGGTTGCGCCGGAGTCCCGCCTGGCGGTCAAGCCTGACAGCGTCTCCTTCGAGGATGCAGCGGCTGCGCCGATTGCGGCGCTGACTGCGTTGCAGGGTTTGCGCGACAAGGGGAAGCTGCGAAGCGGGCAGAGTGTGCTCATCAATGGCGCCTCGGGAGGCGTAGGCACCTACGCTGTGCAGTTCGCCCGGAACACTGGGGCGCACGTGATCGCGGTATGCAGTGCGCGAAATGCCGAGCTGGTGCGATCGCTTGGGGCCGAACGCACCATCGACTACGCGCAAGAGGACTTCACAAAAGGCGCGGCGCGGTTTGACGTGATCTTCGATCTCGCGGGAAACCATCCGTTCTCCGCCTGCAAAGAGGTCCTCACCCCGGAGGGGATCCATGTCGGAGGGGGGATCCTGGCTGGGTCAACTTCGATGACCGCAATGTTTGGAGGGCTGCTCGCGGCGCTTGCGCAATCTTGCTTCTCGCGGCAGAAGTTCACCACGTTTGTGGCCAAGGCCAATCGCGAGGATCTGACACTGATTGGCGAGTTGCTGGCAAATGGCAAGCTGAAGTCCGTCATCGAGCACCGATACAGGCTCGAGGAGGTTCCAGAGGCAATGCGGCTTCAGGGAACGTGGCGGGCTCGCGGAAAGCTTGTCATCTGTGTGAGCGCCCAGTAAGAGTCGTATTTCAAACGGGATCGGACGGGCTCTGGCGGCGCGGCACACAAGAATGGTTCCGTGGGCTGAAGGTTGCGGTCGCTAGGTCCTGCCTGTACGGCGGGCGTTGGCGACGAAGGCATGCACTTTGTCGCGGTCTTTTCTGCCCGGCGCAGCCTCCACCCCGCTCACCACATCCACGCCCCATGGATCCAGCGTCGCAATGGCCTCGGCAACATTCTCAGGATTCAGCCCTCCCGCCACAACAATCCGCAGCGACCGCGCCTCTGCCGTCGGAATCAGCGTCTCCCGAGCCTTAAGCCAATCGAAGGCGATCCCCGTCCCACCCGCTGCTGTCGCCGTGCGTGAATCCACCAGCACTGCATCAATATTGGAATCGTCGAGAACCGCGCTGGTTTGCTCAGCCGTAGCCGGACCGAAATGCAGCACGCGCAAAATGCGCAAGTCTCGGCCCAAGCTGCGCACGCAGCTGAGCTGCCGCCTCCTGTCCTGTCTCGGAATGCAGCTGCACGCCCGTCAGCCCGCAGAGGCGCACCGTCTCAACAATCTCTTCAACCGGAGCATCGACAAAGACGCCAATCTTCTCAAGCCCCGGCGGCAAGCCCAGGCGTAATGGCCGCCACCTGCGCCGCCGTCACGCGCCGCGGACTCGGCGCAAACACGAACCCCACCGCGTCCGCCCCGGCATCAGCCGCAAGCTGCGCATCGCTCGAGCGAAGTGTTCCCGCAAATTTTGACCCAAAGGCTCACGGCGTCGCCATCGCTCCCGCAAGCAGCGCAGCCAGCGCGCGGCGCCAGGGTCGGCCTGTCGCATCAGGCTCTCGCCAATCAGAAAAGCGTCGAACCCCGCCGCACGCAGTCGCGCCAAATCTTCTGCCGTTGAAATACCGCTTTCGGCAACGCGCACTACACTTGCAGGAATCCGATCCACCAGCGCCAGCGACGTTTCAAGCCGCACTTCGAATGTCTTCAGATCGCGATTGTTCACGCCGATCGCGTCCGCGCCGTCTTCGCCCAGCGCGTCCAGCACCGTATCCAACTCCGTGGCCGTGTGCACTTCTACCAGCACATCCAGCTCCAGCGCATGCGCAGCGTTCGCAAACTGCTTCATCTCCGCCGCAGTCAGCGCCGCCGCAATCAGCAGAATCGCATCGGCTCGGTGCGCGCGCGCCTCGGCAATCTGATACGCGTCCACCATAAAGTCCTTGCGCAGGCACGGCAACGCCACCGCCTCCGAGGCCAGCTCGAGATTGCGCAGGCTTCCCTGAAAATACGGCTCGTCGGTCAGCACCGAGAGCGCCGCGGCCCCGCCGGCCTCATAGCGCCGCGCCAGCCAAGCCACGTCAAAATCCTCGCGAATGATGCCTTTCGATGGCGACGCCTTCTTGATCTCCGCAATTACCGCCGGCCCGGCCGCGGCCCTTTGCCGCAACGCCGCAGCCCAGCCGCGCGGCCGGTGCGCCAACGCCAGCCTCTCAAGCTCGGACGCCGGCACGCGTGCCTTTGCCGCCGTGACCGCAGCCCGCGTTGAGGCAAGAATGGTATCCAGTCGAGTCGCCATACGCTGGCTTGAGTATACGAGCGCCCGCGGCCAAGATTTAAGATCGCCCACAGAGACAGGGAGAAAACCTCGGGCCATGAAATTCTTCCATCGCGCAACGCTCGTGCTTCTCTTTTTCACCGCCGCAACCATCGCCTCGGCCTCGCCCAAGCCCCCGGCCGATTCACTCAAAGTCCTTGAGGCGGTCCGAGCCTCCGCTCTGCAATACACGCTCAAGCTGCCCGACTTCATCTGCGAGCAAATCACGCATCGCTCCGTCTCCAGCCGCAGCGCCATCGACGTCGGCTCTGGTATCAGCGGCAATCTGAATCCGAATGTTCCGCTCCTCATTCCAGGGCCGGGAAGGGCGAACGACGTCATCGACGAGACCCTCACCTTCATCGGCGGCCGCGAGAACTATGCGGTGCTCTCAGTCGACGGAAGAAAAGTCTCCTCGGCCGACCACATGCAGTTTCAAGGCGCTACCAGTACCGGCGAATTTGGAAGCATGCTGCACGATATCTTTGACCCCCAATCGCACGCCGAAATTACCCTGGACCGGGTCGCCACACTGCATGGACATCTTGCGTATGTCTTTGTATTTCGAGTTCCCAAAGAGAATGGCAGAGTGGTGATTCACCGCGAGTCAGGGAAGCAGATTGTGGCTCCCTACGATGGAAAAGTCATCGTGGACGCTGGTACTCTCGACGTGCTCGAGATCGACACCACGCTCGACCTGCCGCCGCGTTTTCCCATCGAGACCGGGCAGATCAAGGTGCAGTATCGAAGGGCTACCATCGAGAACCAGAGCTACAACCTGCCCTATCGATCTGAAGTTCGAATCGAGGATCGCACCAGCCTCTACGTCAACTCAATCGAATTCAGGGGTTACCACAAGTTCTCTACCGAATCGACCATCCATTACTAAGCCAAACCCAGGGCAAATCTTCTATCCGCGGATCAGGAAGGTCAGGCCGGCAATTGCAAGCACCGCCTCAATGATCGCCACAAAAACTCTCTCGGGTAGACGATCCACAATCCGCTTGCCTAGGTAGGAGCCGAGAATCATCACCGGGCCGAGGGCGAGACCTGTCCACACATCGCTTCCTGTCAGAATCGACGATTGCCGATAGGCAACGAGCTTCGTGATGTGCATGACTACGGTCGAAAGCGCCTCCGTGCCGATGTAGGCGCCCTTGACCAGCCCGTACGCGAGGAAGAAGGGCGCCATGATCGGCCCAACACTCCCCAGCAGCGCTGAAAGAAAACTAGCGCCGGCGCCGATTCCCGCGAAAGCCGCAACCGGAAACGAACGTGTCCGCTTCGGCCGTAAATGACGCCACACCACCACGAGCAGAAGAAACGCGCCGAGTAACCGTGTCAGCGCCGACAACGGAGCAGTCGCGAACAAGTATCCGCCCAGCAGCGCCATGGGAATGCCGCCGAGAGCAAACCATGCAACCACCCGCCAGTTCAACTCGCCCCGGTTGAACCAGACGCGGCTTCCATTGCCCACCAGCTGGGCGACCGTCAGGATCGGCACCGCTTCGCGAACCCCGAATACAACGATCAGCACCGGCAGCAAAACGGCCGCCCCGCCAAACCCCGTAACGGCAGCCAGCGTAGAAGCCGCCAGCCCTGCAACCCCGAGCATCAACCATTGGAGAAGAGGTGCCATCGATGCGATAGTAACTTTTCCGAAGTGAAAAAGGAGACCGTCGCCGATCTTTGGCGCGCCCTTCGAAGACGCAAGGTTTTAAGAAGTAAGCCGCCGCTGATTGGCCCCGAGAGCGATTCGAAACTTGAGGGGTTTTGCAGAACTCTGAGCCGACAGGCGAAAACCTGGCCGCGGCGCATGAACCGCCAAGGCCCTCTGCGAGCGAAAAGCGAGCGTCCGCTCCATGCAATGGTGGTGGGCCCGGAGGGATTCGAACCCCCAACCAAGGGATTATGAGTCCCCTGCTCTAACCGTTGAGCTACAGGCCCTCGCTCAGCAACGATTGTAACTTCTTTGCAGTCACTGCCGGTTCTGCCTGGCGCCCTTCGCTCCAGACTCCACATCGCCCAACCTCGCCGCCTGTCGTATCGCCCATCCACAGGACTGATCCGCAATCCAATCGCTCCGCATTGCAAGCAGGTGGCTGCGAACCTGGGGCCCGACATTACCTTAGGGGGTTGGCCGAGACGCGCAAAGCGTCGCAAACCCCACAAAATAGGTCATAAAAAGAAGGGTGCCGCGCGCCATTCCTTCCGCAAGATAAGTGGGATTCACCCCACGAAGGTGGTACAGAGGCGGCAATTTTCTTTGGATATGATTGGCCTTCACCTATTTTGCGGTCTTCGGGGTTCCGTCTCCGAGAAAGGTTCCAGGAAAAAACGCATGCGCTTTCTGCGTAGTTTGCCCTTCTGCGTCTTTGCCCTTACGCTCATCGCCTCTACCCCAGGGTTCTCTCAGAAAGCGGCGTCCGCACCTATCCAAGCACGCATCCCAGCACGAATCCTTGAACGTGTCGATGAAAACCAGCTCGTCACCCTTCATGGCAACACGCATCCGGCGGCCGTCGCAATGAACGACCTCGGCCCCGTGCGCGGCAGCCTTCCTATGTCCAACCTGCTCCTCGTGCTGAGCCGCAGTGCCGAGCAGCAGGCCGCGTTCGATCGGTTTGAGGCCAGCCAGTACGACGCCTCTTCGCCCAACTTCCATCATTGGTTGCTTCCGGCCCAGGTGGGCGAGCAGTTCGGGCCCTCACTCACCGACATTGCCACCATCTCCAATTGGCTCACGAGCCGCGGCTTTTCAATTTCGTCAATTTCTAAAGACCGCATGGCAATCCGGTTCAGCGGCACAGCCTCGCAGGTGCAGGCCGCGTTTCACACGGAGATTCATAACCTGTCGGTCAACGGCCAGCAGCACATCGCCAACGTCAGCGATCCTGAGATCCCCGCCGCTCTGGCCCCGGTCGTGGTCGGCGTCAAGGCCCTGCACGACTTCGTGCCAAAGCCTCTGCATCGGCTCGGCGCGCAGGCATCATTCGACAGCGCCGCCGGTGGATGGAAGAGTGCAGTCAATCGCAACGCTGCGGCGGATCTGCTCGGCACGCCGCGTGTCTCTTCCGTCGCGCATCCTGAGCTCGGCATCACCATTGGCACCGGCAGCAGCTCCTATCTCGTTGAAGATGTCACCCCCTATGACTTCGCCACCATCTACAACGTGCTGCCGCTCTGGAACGCTGCATCGCCCATCGACGGCACCGGGCAGACCATCGCCATTACGGGCACCAGCGACATCAATCCCTCGGACGTTGCCTCGTTCCGCAGCATCTTCGGCCTTCCCGCAGGTTTGACTCCCATCCAGGTGAAGGGCGCCAACGGGCTCGACCCCGGCGTCTGCACCAGTACCACCGCCGCATGCAATGTCAACGATCTGACCGAGAACTCGCTCGACGTGGAGTGGGCCGGAGCCGTGGCCCCCGGTGCTCAAATCGTGCTCGTCACCTCGGGCATCCTCTCCAATACCGATGACACAGTCTGGGACTCATCCGACTACGTGGTTGAGAACATCGGCAACACGGCTACCCCGGTCGCGAACGCACATATCCTCAATGTCAGCTACGGCCTCTGCGAACTCGCCATGGGCACCGCCGGCAACACCGCCTACAACAATCTGTGGCAGACCGCCGCAACTGAAGGCATCGCGGTATTTGTCGCCTCGGGTGACGCAGGCGCCGCCGCTTGCGACCAAGGCATGGATGCCAGCACGCCCTACTCGGCGCAATACGGCGTCTCGGTCAGCGGCCTCGCTTCCACCCCCTACAACACCGCTGTCGGCGGAACCGATCTCAACTGGGGATCGTCCGCCTCAACTTACTGGAGCAACACGAATACCTCCGCAGGTCTCAACGCCATCGGCTACATGCCCGAGGTGCCTTGGAACGACACCTGCACCAACCCACTCACGATCCCCTATTTGCAAAATGTGATTGTGCCTCTTCTCAATAATCACAACATCAACCCGACTCCTCCAACAGATGCTGAATCCGCATGCCAGTTTGTGTTGACTTGGTATCAACAGGTCTACACACTGACCAACACCCCGGGGAGTACCGGCATCGACATCTCCGGATTTGTTGACTCCATCGGCGGCGGAGGAGGTGTCAGTTCTTGCACCACCAGCGATGGAAACACCGTTGCCAGTTGCAGCGGAGGATACGCCAAGCCAAGCTGGCAGACCAATGTCACTGGTATACCGTCCGATGGAAAGCGCGATATTCCTGACGTTTCCTTCTTTGCGTCGAATGGGTTTCTCGGCAGTGCATATCTCATCTGCGTTTCGGCGAACGGTTCCTGCTTAACCTCGACCACGCTTAGCACCGAGCCCACTGCGCAGGAAGTTGGCGGCACCTCGGTAGCCTCGCCTGCCATGGCCGGCGTTATGGCACTCATCAATCAGAAAGCCGGCACGCCCCAAGGCAGCCCCAACTCCGAGCTCTACGCCTTGGCTGCGCTCCAAAGTTATGCGACTTGCAAAACTGAAAACGGCACCATCGCCAATGGCTGCTACTTCCGCGATATTGACACCGGCACCATCGCCACACCTTGCGCTCCCAATAGCCCCGACTGCGCGGTTGCGCACACCGGCGACACCGTAGGCGTGCTCTCCGGCTATGCCGCAACCACTGGCTTCGATCTGGCCACGGGCCTCGGCTCGCTCAACATAGCCAACGTCGTCAATGGCTGGACATCGTCCACCGGCGCCGGAACAGCTACCGTCACGGTCACTCCATCCGCAAGCAGAATCACAGTCGATCAGGCCCTCAGTGTTCCGGTCACCGTCGCGGGCACAAGCGGAACACCCACCGGCACGGTCACTCTTGCCGGAGGCGGGTTCCTCGGCGGGGCTCAGACGCTCTCCAGCGGAACCGCCACCTTTACCATCCCGGCATTTGCCCTGGCCGGCGGCACCTATAGCCTCGTTGCCAGCTACACCGGCGATCTGAACTATGCCCTCGCAACCGGGTCAGCCAGCGTGTCGGTTACCAAGATCGCGACCACTGCAATCTCGGTGACGCCTGCATCCGCTTCAGTCGCCGTCAACGCAGCTCTTACCGTCACGGGAAGCATTACTGGCGCAGGACCTACGCCGACAGGCTCCGTGATTTTGGCGGGCGGCGGTTACACATCGGCGGCAACCGCACTCTCCGGCGGCGCCTATTCCATCAAGATTCCAGCCAACAGCTTGGCCATCGGATCCGATACCCTAACCCTTACCTATAGCGGCGACGGCACGTATGCCACGGGGACCAACACCGCCAGTGAAACCGTCACCCCCCCGCCATCGTACGCAGTCGCTTCCACCACCCCGGCAGCTGTCGCGAAGGGCGCTCCAGCCACAGCAATTGTCACAGTCACGGGCAGCAACGGCTATGCGGGTACGGTCGCCCTAACCTGCGCTCTTACCAGCTCTCCGACAGGCGCAAGCAACCTGCCCACCTGTTCCGGCAGTTCCGTCACGCTCAGCTCCGCCACCACCAGCGCCACCGCAAACGTAACCATAACAACCACGGCGGCAACAGCCTCACTCATGCATCCAGACCGGCCTAACTCCGCCCGCAACCGCACCGCCCTCGCCGGTCTCGGCGTAGCCGGGCTTGGCCTGCTTGCTCTCTTCGGAATTCCCGCGCAACGGCGTAAATGGCGCAACCTTGTCGGCATGATCGCCTTGCTTGTCGCTCTCGGCTCCCTCGCTGCATGCGGCGGCGGAGGAGGAGGCGGCAGCAACAGCAGCAGCGGCTCCACCAGCAATCCCGGCACCACCGCCGGCGCCTACACCTTCACTGTCACTGGCTCCGGCAACCCCGCCATCTCGCCGGCGCCCACCACTACCTTCACTCTCACCGTGAACTAAATCGCATATGTAACGACGAAGCGGCTCTTCCTGCGGGAAGAGCCGTTTTGTTCTGGACGCCCAACGCATCCAAAATGATAGAGTCGGCTAGTTTCACCGGATGGTCCCCATGACGGAAAGCGTCAGCATCCAAAACCAGATTCGCTCCACGCTCGACGCCGCATCGGCACGAAGCGGCTCCAATCGTGCGGCGCTCCAGGTGCTCCTGGCCGCTCTCCGCGCTGAAGAAGACACACTCCGTCAGGGCGGCGGCGCCAAAGCCGCTGAAGCGCAGCACGCCAAGGGCCGCCTTACCGCCCGTGAACGCATCGACCTCCTCCTCGACGCGCCGGCAGACTTCCTGGAACTCGGCCTCTGGGCCGCGCGCGGCATGTACACCGAATACGGCGGTGCCCCAGCCGCTGGCGTCGTCACCGGCATCGGTCGCGTCAGCGGCCGCCTCTGCATGATCATCGCCAACGACGCCACCGTCAAAGCTGGCGCCTTCTTTCCCATGACCGCCAAGAAGGTCCTCCGCGCCCAGACCATCGCCCTTGAGAACCGCATCCCCACCCTCTACCTCGTCGACTCCTCCGGCGTCTTTCTTCCGCTGCAGGAAGACGTCTTCCCTGACACCGACGACTTTGGCCGCGTCTTCCGCAACAACGCCGTGATGAGCTCCAGGGGCATTCCGCAAATCACTGCCATCATGGGCATGTGCGTCGCCGGCGGCGCCTATCTCCCCGTCATGACCGACACCGTGCTCATGACCGAAGGCTCCGGCCTCTTTCTCGCTGGCCCCTCGCTCGTCCAGGCCGCCATCGGCCAGAAAACCGATCCTGAAGAACTCGGTGGCGCCGCCATGCACGCCGAAATCTCCGGCACCGTCGACTTCAAAGAGCCCAACGACCACCTCTGCATTGCTCGCCTGCGCTCTCTGGTCGACAAGATCGGCGCGCGCCCATCCGCGCACGACAGCGAAAGCAGTCTTCTCCCGCATTCCATACGATCCCGCCACCGACGCGCCCCTGTACGCCGCCGAAGATCTCTACACCCTCATCAACCCTGACCCCGGCTCAACCAACATCTACGACATGCACGAAGTCATCGCCCGCCTCGCCGACCGCAGCGCAGTTCGACGAGTACAAGCAGGACTTCGGCCGCACCGTCCTCTGCGGCTACGCACGCATCGGCGGCCATGCCGTCGGCATCGTCGCCAACCAGAAAATCAACCAGAACCAGACCGTCGCCATGGGCCCCGCCGCCGGCGCGAAAAAAATCGAAGTCGGCGGCGTCATCTACACCGAGAGCGCGCAAAAGGCCGCGCGCTTCATCATGGACTGCAATCAGAACCTCATCCCTCTCGTCTTCCTCCACGACGTCAACGGCTTCATGGTCGGCAAAGACGCGGAGTGGTCCGGCATCATCCGCGCCGGCGCAAAGATGGTCTCCGCCGTCAGCACCTCAGTCGTCCCCAAAATCTCCGTCATCCTCGGGGGAAGCTTTGGCGCAGGCCATTACGCCATGTGCGGCAAGGCCTACGATCCGCGTTTCCTCTTCGCATGGCCCACCGCCCGCTACGCCGTCATGAGCGGAGCCTCCGCGGCCAACACCCTCGCCGAAGTTCGCGCCAGGCAAATGGAGCGCGGCGGCAAAACCCTCACCGACGCCGAACGCAAGTCCATCTCCGACGAAATCCGCGCCGACTACGACCGGCAGGCCGACCCGCGCTACGGCGCCGCCCGCCTCTGGATCGATGCCATCCTCGACCCCGCCAAAACCCGCGACGTGCTCATCGCCGCCCTCGAAGCCTGCGCCCTCAATCCCGAAGTCCCAACCTTCAACCCCGGAGTCCTCCAAACATGAGTTCCTACACGGAGGGAGCAGAGGCCTTCGGGCCTTTGGCATACAACGGGCCGATGCGCGGAGCTCTAGCCCCGGAATACACTTTCATTTTTTGGATGTGTCATCCTGAGAACCCGCGCATTGGGGGCCCCGTGAACGACGCCAGTCGTTTATGGGGTAAGCGGGTCGAAGGATCTGCCTTTCGCGCACTTTCAATCAGCAAAGAAATGGGTGCCCCTGGTCCCTCGCTTTTGGGGACCAGGGAGAGCAACGAACCCATCCCAACTTTTCGCATCTGACCACGAGGAGCCCCCATGGCCGACACCAACAACCTCTACCCCTTCGTCCTAACCGAAGAGCAGGAACATCTCCGCCGCGAAATCCGCGCCTTCGCCCAACGCGAAATCGCTCCCCACGTCATGGAGTGGGACGAAAAGAGTGAGTTCCCCCTCGAAGCCATCAAAAAGCTCGGCGACCTGGGCCTCCTCGGCATCATCTTTCCGCCCGAGTACGGCGGCGCGGGCCTCAGTTATGTCGACTACGTCCTCGCTATCGAAGAGCTGTCCGCCGTAGACGGATCGATAGGAATCGCGGTCGCCGCACACAACTCTCTCGGCACCAACCACATCTTTCTCGCCGGCTCTGAAGCACAGAAGCAGAAGTACGTGCCGCGTCTCGCCAGCGGTGCGTTTCTCGCCGCCTGGGCCCTCACCGAGCCCGGCTCCGGATCGGATGCCAGCAACGCCCGCACCACCGCCGTCAAAAAAGGTGACCGCTATATTCTCAACGGCAACAAGACTTTCATCACCAACGGCCACTATGCCGACGTCGCCGTTGTCATCGCCGTGACCGACAAGACCAAGGGCACGCACGGCCTATCCGCCTTCATCGTAGAGAAAGGCACCAAAGGTTTCCGGCCCGGCAAGAAAGAAAACAAGCTCGGCCTGCGCGCCAGCGACACCAGCGAGCTCATCTTTGAAGACTGCGAGATTCCCGCCGAAAATCTCCTCGGCCAGGAAGGCGAAGGCTTCGTCGACGCCATGCGCGTGCTCGACGGCGGTCGTATCTCTATCGCCGCGCTCTCGCTCGGCATCGGCCGCGGCGCACTCGATGCGGCTCTCAAGTACGTGAAAGAACGCCGCCAGTTCGGCAAAGCCATCGCCGAGTTTCAAGGCATCCAGTGGAAGCTCGCCGACATGGCCACCGAGCTCGACGCTGCTCGCCTGCTCACCCAGCGCGCCGCCGTGCTCAAAGATGCGGGCCGCAAAGTTACTCGCGAGTCCTCGATGGCCAAGCTCTTTGCGAGCGAGGTCGCCGTCCACATCTGTAATGAAGCGGTGCAGCTCTTCGGCGGCTACGGCTTCATCAAAGACTACCCCGCAGAAAAGTTCTATCGCGACGTCAAGCTCTGCACCATCGGCGAAGGCACCAGCGAAATCCAGCGCATGGTAATCGCCCGCGAAATCCTCAAAGTCCACCCCTCCCGCGGGTGAGGACCCGCCGTCCAGGCGGCATGCGCGCCTTCCAGCGCGCGAAAAATGGGTGCCCCTGGTCCCTCGCCTCTGGGGACCAGGGAAAACTGCATACGTCCCAACCCCTCTCAATATCCCCACAAAATAGGTGCCCCATCCAAGCAGCGCTTGGGTGGTAAAGCAACGACTCTCACCGGAGGGAGCCGAGGCCTTCAGGCCTCGGAAAGAGTCGGCAGCGGAATAGGGCCTTCAGGCCCGGCTTGATCGGAGCGCTTTCCGTCCTTTCCTGCCTCCTCATCGCACGAAAACTGGGTGCCCCGTCCTTGCGCAAGCAAGGGTGGGAGAACTGAATACATCCTAGCCACTCTCCAATCATCACGAGAGCTTGTCATCCTGAGAACCCGCGCGCCAGGGGCCCCGATCGCACTTCGGTGCGATTGGGTTAAGCGGGGCGAAGGATCTGCTTCTCGCGTAGTTTCAAACCCGCGCGAACCCATACCCTTGCACATCATTTCCCCTCTTTCATGCACAATCAAATCGGCGAGGAAAGTGTGAAGGGCATTGAAAGGGAAAAGGGGTACCACCCCCCTGCCCCCCCACCCCCCTCCCGTTATTAACGAAGGAGTCAATCACCTCCGTGCACAAAAATTCGAAATGCGTTGCGAACAATTACCCTCATCTATGAAACAGATGCCCAACGAAATCAAAATCATCGAGTGCCCCCGCGATGCATGGCAAGGCCTGCACAAGCAGATTCCGCCCATCGTCAAAGCCGAGTACCTGCGCAGGCTCATCGCCGCGGGCTTCACTCATCTTGACGCCGTAAGTTTCGTCTCCCCAGAGGCTGTGCCGCAGATGGCAGACTCCGAGCAGGTGCTCGAGTCGCTCATGCCGCCCGAGAACGTCGAGATCATCGGCATCGTCGTAAACAAGAAAGGAGCCGAGCGTGCCGTCGCCGCCAATGCCGTCCGCACCCTCGGCTTTCCGTACTCGGTTTCTGAACAATTCCTTCAGCGCAACCAGCATCAGACCCTCGAAGAATCAATCGAGATGTTTGAATCCATCGCCTCGTCGGCGCAGAACGCCGGCCTCAATGCCGTTGCCTATATCTCCATGGCCTTCGGCAATCCCTACGGCGAACCTTGGAATGCCGAAGAAGTCGTCACCGCCTGCGAGCTTCTCCTTGACTCCGGCGCAACCGCAGTGTCGCTTGCCGATACCGTAGGCCTCGCATCTCCTGCGCAAATCGCCGATACCCTAGGAGCTGTGCTCGCAGCGCATCAAGGCGCGGAGATTGGAGTTCACCTCCACGCGCGCCCCGACGAGGCCGCCGCACGTATTCGCGCGGCCTACGATGCCGGCTGCCGGCGCTTCGACGCAGCCCTTGGCGGCCTCGGCGGCTGCCCCTTCGCGCAGGACGCCCTCGTCGGCAACATTCCCACCGAAGTGCTGATCGCCACATTGCGTGCTGCAGGCGCAACCCTGCCGAAAATTGGGCCCTTCGACGCGCTGCTGTCTGCCAACGCGGAGATAGCCACTCGCTTCTCCGCCCCCGTGCAATAGGATGCATCGGCTAGAAAATGGCGACACGTCATCCAGCACGAAAACGGGTGCCCATGGTCCCTCGCGTTTGGGGACCAGGGAAAACTGGATGAGACCCAGCCACTTTCAGAATTTGCACCAAACACTCGTCATCCTGAGAACCCGCGCGTTTGGGGCCCCCTGAACAACAAGGGTGTTCATGGGGTAAGCGGGGCGAAGGATCTGCTGTTCGCACATTCAATTGCGCTGTCTGATGAATGCCACGCGAAGCGGCTGCCCCACGCAGTGGTCTGCGAAAATAGAAGTGCATGCTCTCCCTTCAAAATGCCGGCAAGCGCTTCGGCCCGCGCGTCCTCTTTCTTGAAGCCGATTGGCTCATCCGAAGTAATGAGAAGACGGCGCTCGTCGGCGCCAACGGCACCGGCAAATCCACGCTGATGAAGGTCCTCGCGGGCCTCGAGTCGCTCGACTACGGCGCGATGCAACTGACCCGCGGCATGAGCATCGGCTACCTGCCGCAGGAAGGTCTGCGCCTCACCGGCCGCACCATTTTTGAAGAGTGCCTCACCGTCTTCGACGAACTGCGCGCAATGGAAGGCGAAATTGAGCGCGCTGCGGGCCAGATGGCCGAGCTCGATCACGCCAGCCCTGAGTACGAAGCGGCCGCCGAGCGCTACTCAACATTGCAAGAACGCTTCCACGTCATGGATGGCTATGCGCTCGATGCACAGGTTGGCGCCGTGCTTACGGGTCTTGGTTTCGGCAAAGAAGACTGGTCGCGCCTTACCGACGAATTCAGTGGCGGCTGGCAGATGCGCATCGCGCTCGCCAAGCTCCTGCTAGCCAGGCCTAATCTGCTTCTCCTCGACGAGCCTACAAATCACTTGGACCTGGAGACGCGCAACTGGCTTGAGTCCTACCTGAAGAACTATCCGTTCGGATACATCCTTATCTCGCACGACCGCTACTTTCTCGATGTCACGGTCGATCGCACCGTCGAGATATGGAACAAGCGGCTCACCATCTATCACGGCAACTACACCAAGTACCTCTCGCAAAAAGAAGAGCGCCGCGCACAAATGGTCGCGGCCTACAAAAATCAGCGCGACCAGATCGAGCATCTCGAAGCCTTCATCAATCGCTTTCGCGCTCAGGCCACCAAGGCCAAGCAAGTGCAGTCGCGCATCAAGGAACTCGAGAAGATCGAGCGCATCGAGATCCCAGAAGAAGAGCCGGTTATCCACTTCAAGTTTCCCCAGCCTCCGCCTTCGGGCCGCATGGTGGTTGAGGCTGAAGGGCTGGGCAAAAGTTACGGCGCGAAGTGCGTTTTCAGCAACGCGCGCTTCTCCATCGAGCGCGGCGATCGTGTGGCATTGGTCGGCGTGAACGGCGCGGGCAAATCGACGCTGATCAAACTCCTCACGGGCATGGAAGTGCCGACAGAAGGCAAGGTCAAGCTCGGCCACAACGTCGTAAGCGAGTATTTCGCGCAGGATCAGTACAAGGTACTCGACGGCGAGGCGCGCATGCTCGATGACATCAGCCGCGCCGCCGTCAAAGTGCCGGAGTCGGAGCTGCGTTCGCTGCTCGGCTGCTTCCTTTTCTCCGGCGAGGATGTTTTCAAGAAGCTGGGCGTGCTCTCGGGAGGCGAGCGCAACCGCTTCGCGCTGGCGCGCATTCTGGTGTCTCCCTCAAACTTCCTGCTGCTCGACGAGCCAACGAACCATCTAGACATGCGCGCGAAAGATGTGCTGCTCGATGCGCTCGCGGCCTTCAGTGGAACCGTGGTCTTCGTCTCGCACGATCGGTACTTCATCGACCGGCTCGCCACACGCGTGCTCGAAGTGGAGAACGGCGCGATCACGACCTACGAAGGCACGTACGAAGATTACATGCGCAAGAAGGAGCAGGAGGCCGCTGCCGCAACAGCTCCAGTCGTGGCAATGAAGCAGGCCGCTGCTGTGCAGGCCACTCCCCTCGCGACCGGCACCACCATCGTGATCGAAGGCGGACCCGACGAAACTCCCGCACCCTCGAATGGCGCGCGCCCGCGCCGGCTGAATCCCATCAAGCAAAAACAAATGGAAGAGCGCTGCGAGTTTCTCGAAGAAGAGATTCCGCGGGTGGAAGCATCGATCGCGCACACGGAGCAGCAGCTGGGCGTATATGTATCGGCGGCGGAAACACAACGATTGACGGATCTTGCAGTCGCGCTGCGTGGGGAGCTGGCGGCCCTCACCTCTGAATGGGAAGAGCTGACTCTCCAACTCGAGGACTAACGAGGGGTGCCCCATCCGCCGCCAAATTGTTTCACGTGGAACAATTTGTCGGCAGATGGCAGGGCACTTTCATACGCAATCAGTGATCACACATTTTGAGCTCCGGCTTTCGGTGGCTGGTTAGAGCTTGCCGTGATAACCCTGCCAGACATATTCGAGGGCTTCGGGCAGGGTCTCTTCGCGGACGCCGCGATCGACGTGCACTGCGTTGCGCGCAAACACAAATTGATAGTGATACTGCTTTGCGGCGAGAACGATTGCCATTCGCTCGTTGGCGAGCACCCAGTCATGCATCTCGTCGTGCATGACATTCGGGTTGAGCAGATCGCGGTCGCCCACTTCCATCCAGATGCGGATCGGCTTACGCGTGCTTTGCGGGATAAGGCTCTCGTGAAAACCCCAGGCGCCATGCGGTGTCTGCGGATTCCACGGCCACTGCTGGTTCACAAACGTTCCGGAGTAGGAGAGGACGCGGTGATACCACTCGGGGTGATACCAGGCCATCGCTAATGCGCACGACGCGCCGGAGCTTGCGCCCATAGTGGCGCGGGCATTCGGGTCGTGAGTGAGACGCACGTTGGCATGGGCCTCGACCGCGGGCAGCACTTCGTTCTCGACGAACTCGGCGTAGCGGCCGGACATCGTGTCGTACTCAAGACCACGCTCGCTGCCTTGCGCATCGCCGCCGCCGTTGCCGATGGAGATGCCAATCATCACGGGGATCTTGTGGGCCGCGATGAGACTGTCGAGGGTTGCGAAGAGGAGTCGGTCGGGGCCATCAGCGCCGACGATGAAGGGCGCATTTTTGCCAGGCGTGTAGGCCTTGGGCACATAGACGGCTATCTTGCGCGTGTAGGGCGCGGGATGGCTGGTGGGCACATCGAGCTTGGCGGCATTGGAAGGGTCTGGCGTGCCGAAAGTGCCAGGCTCACGCGCAATGCCGGGGTAGTACTTGCTGTCGGCGGAGCTCATGGTGAACTCAATGACCGTGCCGTTGGAGACGGCGTCCGTAGCAGGGAGTTCTGAGTCGCGTGTGTGCGTAGGGCCGATGATGAAGTTGCCGTCGGCATTGGGAGAGGGAACTCTACCGTCTGTCAGCTCAGTGGCGGCAACAAATCCTGGCGAGTGCGGATCGCGCACCGGGGGGAGGGGGCGGGCAGGGGAAGAAGAGGGTACCGCTTGCCCGCGAAGAGGAGCCTGAGCCGCAGAACCAAAACTCGAAACCGCGAGGATGCAGGGAACAAGAGACCGCACGAGACGCATAAGCCCATTGTGCGTCAGACGCGCGGCCTAACGCCACGGGAATTGATCGTGATGCATGTACATCGCGCCATCGATACTCGAGCCCGCGTTCATCGGAGCTCTTTGGTTATTCGCAGGCAGAACTTTTGGGGACCAACATCGAAAAACTGCTCCCTCAGTCCTATCCTGGCCTGCATTCAAGCAACCGCGAAAGCAGGCCCGGCCAGGCATGGACCAGCCAGCCCTGGATGCGCTCGATCGATACAGCAGATCGGCACGCGCCCTTTTGCACCGGAATGGATTATCGAAGATGAGACCTTAGCGCGTCCGAATCACTTGAGTGAAATTCCAGTAACCATAGTAGAATTGCGCCGGTCCAATGGTCGCGGGTTTCGGCGGTTACGATGTGTCGCCTGCTCTGCTCCGAGGCAATACAAGATGCGTGGTGCGGTTCTGGCAATTGCGATGATGGGGTGTGTTCTGCCTGCGCTGGCCTCGAAGCCAGTGAGCGTGGCCGGACTCGAGCAGATGCTTGCCCAGCAGGAAGCTGAACACAAGAGCGACGGCGCAATCGCTGAGAATCTGGGCGATCTTGAGCTGACAGAAGAGCTAACGATGCCCACTCTGGGGCGAATTATCTCCGCTGGGAAGACTGGCCCGCTCACAACGCAAGCGCTGGAACTGCTGGCCGATGCTTCTGCTCTACTCGCTCCACCTGCGAATGAGTTGCCTGCGACGCCCCGTCCGGATATGGCGGCGCAGCGAGCGATGTACAAGGCAGCGTTGAATTACGTGATGAATTCACTGCGGCACCTGCCGGATTTTCTGGCGATGCGCGAGACGAGGAGCTTCAACGACAGCCCGACTGTGGTGGGACACAGTGGCTATGCGCCGGTGACTGCGATGCACGCTGTAGGGACATACCAGCGGGAGATTACGTATCGCGACGGCAAAGAGGCTATCGAAGCGGAGGAGGCAGGAGCGAAGAAAGCCGCTGGGCCAACCGGTCTCACGACCTGGGGAGAATTTGGGCCGGTGCTGGCGATCATCCTGACCGATTCTCTGAAAGGACGAGTGACATGGAGCCGCTGGGAAGCAGGCACGCTTGGGCAGATGGCGGTGTTTCATTTCGACGTACCCAAGGAGGTGTCGCACTACCAGGTGGATTTCTGCTGTGCGTGGAATGGCATGGACACCTTCGAAAATGCCGGCAAACCTCTGGCGTATCAGGGAACACCGGCCTATCACGGGGAGTTGTATCTTGACCCGGCCAGCGGAGCGATTCTTCGCGTGACGCTGGAGGCGGAATTGGGCAGGAAGGAAGTGATCCGGCGGGCGGCGATCTCAGTGAAATACGGCCCTTTTGAGATCGGCGGTACTACGTCCATTTGCCCGACGCGGAGCGTGGCGATCTCGCAGGACATGAATCGACCGGGACGGACAATCGGTGGCGCGACGCCGGTAACGCGGATCAATGAGACGGTATTCACCGGGTATCGCCGCTTTGGATCGACTACGCGCATTCTGGCGGGGGTGCCGGCGAACCTGCCGTCCGCAGGGCCGGCAAATCCAGGAGCCAGCTCACCGGCGCAGGGCGCGGCCACGGAGGACGATCGTGGCGTGTTGGGTGCGAGCGAGGGATTGGCACCGGGCGCACGTGCCGCTTCACCGAAGGCTGAGGAAGCAGACCATGCTGAACAGGCGGGTCCACCGGAGCTTACTGCGACGCCGACAGGTTCGGCCGCGAACAGCGCTTCGCCTGCGGTTGCTGCCGCAGCAACGGAGATTCCGCAGGCGCCGCTCTACAAATCGACTACCCGCGATGTGGTGGTGGATGTGGTGGTGACGAAGGGCAATGGCGATCCGGTAACGGGCCTGGCGCGGCAGGACTTTGCCGTCGCGGAGAACGGCAAGACGCAGGTGATCGATTTCTTTGAGGACCACACGAAGGGTGGTGCGCAGATGAGTACGCCACCTGCGATGCCGCCGCTGCCCGCGGGCGCAGCAACCAATGTTCCGCCTGCCTCGGAGAGCGATGCCGTAAACGTACTGCTGCTGGATGTGCTGAACACTCCGCCCCAGGACCAGACGTTCGTGCATCAGCAGATCGTTGAATCTTTGGGCAAGATGAAGACGGGCACCCGGATGGCAATTTTTGTTTTGGGATCGAAGCTGCGATTTGTGCAGGGCTTCACTACCGATACTGCGATGTTGTTGCATGCGCTGCAAAGCGATGCCCTCAGGCCAAAGAAAATTGGGCGATCGAGCAGCGACTCAGGAGACGACGCTTCGGACCTTTCGAAGCTACAAGGGATGCAGGCTTCGCCCTATGCCATCGAGGCGCTCGGAAAGGCGCAGGAGTACGCAAGTGTTCGAGATTACGGCGCTCGGGCGTCGATGACGTTTGACGCGCTCAACTATCTGGCGCACTACCTTTCCGGTGTTCCGGGTCGCAAAAATCTGCTTTGGTTCGCGAGTACGTTTCCGGTTGTTCTATTTCCCACAGTTGAGCAGCGGGCGAGTATTGAAAAGAATCCTTCGATGCCTGGCTACCTGCAACGGGTGAAGCAAACCGCCGATCTGTTTACTCTTTCGCAGATCTCGGTGTATCCGGTCAGCGCCGAGGGCATGATGACGGAACACATTCTTGAGGCCGACAGCAGCGGGCCGGGGACGTCGTCTGCGTTTGGAGCGCCGCGCATGGGCAGTGCGCCGGAAGGTCCCATGAGCAACGGAACAATGTCACCGTTTGTCGGGAGTGCGAGTGGGCGTTCGAGCGTGATCAATGCGATGGAGCAGCTGGCAGCATCGACCGGCGGCAAGGCGTTCTATAACACGAATGACCTGAACACCGCGCTGCAGAGTGCGATGAATGACGGCGCACACTACTACTCTGTCGGCTACTCGCCTGCGGATGAGTCAATGGATGGAAGCTTCCGCCGGATCGATGTGAGGCTGACGAACGGAAAGTACAAGCTGACGTACCGGCACGGCTATAACGCAGACGAACGACCCGCGCACGACGCGGCTTCCAATGCGAATCCGCTTACGCCTTTACTGGAGTACGGCCTGCCGGGTGCAACGGGGGTGTTGTATGGAGCCAAGGCAACGGCGCGAACGACCGCCCCGAACGCTACTCCGCAGCGTGCCGGAGAGAACTCGGCACTCTCGGGACAGCTGACGCGCTACGGAGTGGATTTTGTCGTACGGGCAGAAGACGTAGAGTTACAGCCGAGCGCGCAAGGCGAGCGCAGCGGCAAGCTGTTGATTGGCCTGAAGGCGTATGACCGCGACGGCAAGGCCGTGAATTGGGAGGGCGACGAAGAGACGCTCAGCCTGAAGGGCAGCGAATACGAGGCGATTCGCGTGAGCGGTATTCGCGCTCACTTGGAGATCGACCTTCCCGCAAAGTTCGATGGGCACTTTGTGTCGGCCGTCTATGATTTGAATTCCGGAAAAGCTGGAACGCTGGAGATCCCGCTCCCTTAGCTCTTCTCGCAGCGAGGCTCTTTTGCTCCCGGCGCCCGGCGGGAGCAATGCCCAGGCTTCTCATTCTCCAGGTTTCAAAGCCTTCAGCGGTGTCTCTTCGGTTGCGATGTCTTCTTGCACCTTCCAGGTTCCGTCGGCTTGTCTTTTGTAGACCTCGACATAATTGCCGGATTGGCCAACGCGCTTTCCGGTTTTCGGGTCGGTGGTGGTGTATTTGAACCAGCCTTTGGAATAAGCGATGTCGCCCGACTTGGCGATTTCCACTTTGGTGGGCGCAAAGACAAGCGAGAAGTTGGGGTCGCCCAGTTCGGGTTTCATTCCAGCAACGATCGCTTTTCGGCCGGCCATCAGCGGTGTGTCAGGGAGCATGGAATCGGCGTCGTCCGCGTAGAAGGCGGCTGCCTTTTCGGGCTCTTTGGTCGCGAAGGCCTTCACCCAGGCTGCTTCCGTGTCGCGGATGGCTTGTTCGTCAAGGGCGCGGGTATCGGTTGCTGCCGCTGCGGATGACGGCGCCTGCCTGCATCCTAATTGGAGGAGAGGGAAGGTTATTGCAGCTGAGAGAAACAGAGCGGTCGTGCATCGAGCGGGCGAGGGGCTGCGCATGGAGGGTCTCCTTGCTGGTGTGGGTGAATATAGTTTTACTCGATCTGTCGCGATGCGAGGCCGGGCGATGAGACGCTGAATTAGTCTCCAGGGCCCCAAATGCGCTTCGTTCAGGACGGCCGTACGATTTTGGGTCTTTTGGGGCCATTCGATCGCCAATTGACAGGCAAAAAAGTGGGACACGAGCGTTGTACTGCTTAGGATTTCGCTCGCGGGGTTCGTTGCTTTCCCACGTCTCAGAAGCGAGACATGGGGCACCCATGTTCGTGCGGAGTGGGAGCTCGCGGCGACGATTCCGTTCGCGGGATTCCGGCCGGACCTTCTGAAGCCATCGTGCATAATCAAAAGACGATGGCACTTTTGTGGAATCCGGACAGCTGGTCGCAGCGGCTGGCGGAACTTGAAGCGCGCACCGGCGATTTGAAAGAGGCGCCTCTGCGGCGCGATGTGCGCTCGCTTGGGACTCTGCTGGGCGAAGTACTGCGCGAGCAGGCGGGCGAGGATTTATTCGTGCAGGTGGAGGCGCTTCGGCAGGGAACGATTCGACGGCGCGATGCTGAGGCCCGCGGCAAAGATGACGAAGCGGCGCTGCACGGCAAGAAGGCGCTGGAGCTGGTGCATTCGTTGCCGGTGGAGCGGGCGATTTTGCTGACCCGTGCGTTCGCCTTTTTCTTTGAGCTGATCAACCTTGCGGAGACAAATCATCGCAAGCGGCGGCGTATCGCATTACAACTGAGCGGAGAAGCGGGTCGGCAGCGCGGTTCGCTCGTGGGCACGCTATGCGCGATGCGGCGAGTGGGTATCAGTGCGGATGAGGCGCTGGACTGGCTGAAGCGGGTGCTGATTGTGCCGGTGTTCACGGCGCATCCGACTGAGGCGGCAAGACGATCGGTGATGGTAAAGCGGCGGCGCATTGGAGAGTACCTCGAGGAGCTGGGGCGCATTCCAGTTCCGGAGCAGGAACTGGCGCGGCTGGAGGAGCTAATCCGCGCGGAGATTACGAGCCTGTGGCAGACGGACGAGGTGCGGTCGCGGCGGCCCACGGTCTTTGACGAAGTGAAGATGGGTCTCGACTACTACGACGTCTCGATTTTTGAGACGCTGCCGAGCTTGTATTGCGAGATTGCCGAGGCATTGCGTTCGGCGTATGGAATTTCACTTGAACCGCATGAGTTGCCGCTGGTGCTGCATTTTGGATCGTGGATCGGCGGGGACCGCGATGGAAATCCATTTGTAACGCCGGAGGTGACGCGGGATGCGATCCGGCTGGCGCGCGGTCATCTGCTGCTCTACTACCAGCGTCAATTGGACAACCTGATCGACCTGGTGACCACGAGCGCACAGCAGTGCGGAGTGAGCGATGCGCTGCTTGCACGGTTGCGCGCATACGTGGCGCAGGTGCATACGCCCGAGGCGCAGGTGTTCGGGCAGCAATACGAGTTCGAATATTATCGGCGATTTGCGATCTGCCTGAAGGCGCGGGTGCAGCGCACGCTGGAGCAGACGACGGAGGCTCTTTCCACGGGGCTTCCAGTGACTCCGTTCACGCTGACACAGGGGCAGGACAAGCTGGCGCAGGTGTTGCCCGCATACTGCTCTGCGAATGAATTGCTGGACGATCTGGAGCTGCTGCGGTCGTCGCTGATGGCGCATGAAGGTGTGCGGATTGCGCGGACGCTTGTAGATCCGCTGATACTGCAAGTGCGTACGTTTGGGCTGCACCTGCATGCGCTGGATATTCGGCAGCACGCGCGGGTGCATGCCGCGGCGCTGAAGGAGGCGATTGCAGATTCAGTTGCGGAGTCGCTGCCTGGCGCGTTGTCGCCGGAGACAGCTGGAGTTCTGGAGACGTTTCGTGTAGTTGCAGAGGCGAAGAACGGCTGTTCGCCGGAGGTGGTTCGGCAGTACGTGATCAGTGGGGCGTCGACCGTGGAGGATGTGCTGACGGTGGTGCGGCTGGCGCGGCTAGGCGGTGTGCGTGTCGAGGGATCGGAACAGGATCCAGGCCTGATGCCGGTACCTCTGTTCGAGTCGATTGACGATTTGCGCAATGCGCCGGAGGTGTGCCGCGCCCTATGGAGCAGGGCCGATTACCGCAGGCTTCTTGAGAGCTGGGGGAACTGGCAGGAAGTGATGCTGGGGTACTCCGACTCAAATAAAGACGGCGGCATGATGACGAGCACGTGGGAGATTTTCAGAGCACATCGTGCGCTGCATGCCGTGGCGCGCGAGTGCGGTGTAAAGCTGCGGCTGTTTCATGGACGCGGCGGCACGGTGGGACGCGGAGGCGGACCGACACATCGCGCGATTTTTGCGCAGCCGATGGATTCGTTCGAAGGGCAGCTACGGATTACGGAGCAGGGCGAAGTTCTGAACTTCAAATACGCCGATGAGGTGCTCGCGGAGCGCAATCTTGAGTTGATGATTGCGGCATCTCTGGATGCGCTGGCGAGGCCGAATGCACGCGACCCTGAAGGGCATTTTACGGGAATTCTGAAGCCGGAGTGGGAATCGGCGCTGGACGAATTGTCGGCCCTGTCGTTCGGTTTTTACCGCGCGAATATTCTTGAAAATCCTGATGTGATTACGTACTTCGAGCAGTCGACACCGGTGGGCGAGCTGGAGCACGCGATGATTGGGTCGCGACCCTCGCGGCGAAAGGCGTCGTCGAACATCGCCGATTTGCGGGCGATTCCATGGGTATTCGGGTGGACGCAGTCGCGGTTGCTCGTGCCGGCGTGGTTTGGCGTGGGGCACGCGTTCAGCAAGTACCTAGACCGGCCGGGGGCGCTGGAGCTGCTGCAGACGATGGCGACGGAGTTTCCGCTGTTTATCGATTTGATCAGGAACGTTGAAATGGCGCTGGGCAAGGTGGATGTGGCGACGGCGCGGCAGTACTCCATGCTGGTGAAGGACGCGGACATGCGGGACCACGTTTTCACGATGCTGGAGGAAGAACTGCACCGTACGGTGTACGCAGTGCTGGCGATTACGCGCCAGAAAGATTTGCTGGAGAAGAACCAGGTGCTGTCGCGGTCGATCCGGCTGCGCAACCCGTATGTGGATCCAATGCATTTGATCCAGGTGGACATGTTGCAGCGCAAGCGCGCCGGCGAGGATACGCCGGAGGTGAATCGCGCGATTGCGGCCACGATCAGCGGAATTTCGGCGGGGCTGCGGAATACAGGGTGAGCGGCTTGCGGATAGCGATTCAGCCTGCCCGCTCCCGACGCATTTGAGTCCGTTGCGCAATATTTCGAAAAGAGAGAGGCTTTTGACAAAGGCGCAGGGGGATTCTATGCTGCTCCGGGCAAACGTTTACTTTAAATTGGATTGCTGAGCGGTGAAGCTGCTGCAAGGCTCGCTCACCCTTGCGAAGTTTTGAGCGAGTTTCGGGAGTTTGAACGGGATCGGAGTGACATCGGATGAAGAACGTTTCACGCAGGCGGTTTTTGAAGAATGCGGGCGAGGCGGGGCTGGCAGTGGCTGCTAGTTCTGCATTAGGCCGTTTTAGCGTGGCGCAAGGTGCGCAAACGACGCGCGTGGTGATCGATTCTGAGCGGCAGATCTGCTGCGATCAGCCCGCACTTGTTCGGGTCGTTTCTGGAGCAGCTGGGGCGCGCGATCTATGAGGGCATCTACGAGCCGGGCTCGAAGTTTGCCGATGCGAATGGGTTCCGCACAGATGTGATGAAGGAGATCCGCGAGATGGGTGTGCCGATTGTGCGTTATCCCGGCGGAAACTTTGTATCGGGATATCACTGGCTCGATGGCGTGGGGCCGAAGAAGAGCCGGCCGACGGTGCTCGACCGGGCGTGGAACACGCTGGAGACGAATCAGTTCGGGACCAACGAGTTCATTACGTGGGCGCGCGAGGTGGGAACGGAGCCGTTGTTCGGGCTGAACTTCGGCACCGGGACCGCGGAGGATGCGGCGGCGTTGGTGGAGTACTGCAACGTATCCGAAGGGGACGAAGTGGAGCGATCTGCGGCGGTCGCATGGGTATGAGCAGCCGCACAACGTGAAGTTCTGGTGCGTCGGCAACGAGATGGACGGGCCCTGGCAGATTGGGCATCATGCCGGCGCGCGAGTATGGGCTGAAAGCGACGGACGCAGCCCGGCAGATGCGCGCCATCGATCCAACGATCAAGCTGATTGCGTGCGGATCGAGCGGGCCGTTTATGCCGACGTATATCGACTGGGACCGCACGGTGCTGGAAGAGTGCTACGACGTGGTGGATGGAATCTCGCTGCACCGCTACTGGGGAAACTACGGACGAGACCGGAGCGACGACAGCGCGAAGTATCTGGCGATGAACCTGGCGATGGACCGGCAGATTGAGGAGATTGCCGCGGTGTGCGATACGGTGCGCGCGCAGAAGCGCTCGGGCAAGCAGCTGTTCTTGTCGTTCGACGAATGGAACGTGTGGTATCGGGCCCGCGGCGGCGATTTCGCGGATGGACATGGGAAGCCCGCTCCGCACCTGCTTGGAGGAGCCGTACAACCTGGAAGACGCGCTGCTGGTGGGTGGGCTCGCGAATTCGCTGATTCGGCACTCGGACCGCGTGAAGGTGGCGTGCCTGGCGCAGCTGGTGAATGTGATTGCGCCGATTACGACGAATGAGGACGGGATCCTGCGGCAGACGATCTTCTATCCGTACGCGTGGGCTCTGAAGTATGCGCACGGAACCGCGTTGAGTATCGCGCCGGAGGGACCGACGTATCCGGTGAACACGCTGGGGCGGCCGATTGAGAGCATCGGGTTGCCTATTCCAGGATTCGGCGATGTGCCCGTATCTGGATGTAACAGTGACGATGGATGCGGCGAAGAAGGCTGCGACGGTCTTCTGTTCTGAATCGGGATCTGGAGAAGGCGCAGGAGCTGGAGCTTCGCTGGCACGATCTGACGCCGACTTCGGTGACGTCGTTTGAAACGCTGACGGGACCGGATCTGAAGGCGCTGAACACGTTTGCGGATCCTAAGAAGGTCATTCCGCAGACGTCTGGAGAAGCCGAAGGTGGGGTCGACGATGACGGTGCAGTTGCCGGCGCGGTCGTATTCGGTGATGACTTTGGCGCTTTAAGGGAAAAGTGGCGGGGCGTTGTTGTACGCGAGACGCTCACGCCCGCACATGATGATTTGGGGATTGCGGAGCGAGGAGTCTGAGGCCGAGGAAGGGGAGGCGGCAGCGGCGACACAGACAAAAGGCCGGGAGTGCTCCCAGCCCTTTGTTGGTTTGCTAGATTCTGCCGGAATCCGGCGGGCTTAGCGAATTAGAGGGGCTGAACGTCCGCAGCCTGCCAACCTTTGGGGCCCTTCACCACGTTGAACTGCACGGCTTGACCTTCTTGCAGGCTCTTGAAACCACTCGAGTTGATTGCAGAGTAGTGCACGAATACGTCTTCGCCGTTCTGACGCGAGATAAAGCCGAAGCCCTTCGCGTCATTAAACCACTTCACAGTACCTTGTTCCATTTCGATTTTGTTTCCTGGTATTGAATTGCGCTGGATGAATCGGAGCGACCACTGGCAGAATCTTGCTTTTTTGGGCGAGTACTGCACACGCCCGGTTCGGCTCTAACGCTGATTCCAGTGTAGCATCGGGTGTGAAAAAACGAGTACAGATTCTACCCTCTAGTCCCATTACGAAATAGTCATGCCTCGCAAAAGGTTCAAAATGAGAATGGTGGCGCTGTGCTCCCGATTGGGTCGGTCGGACGATGGGGTGGAGGGGCGGGATGTCCTTTAGCAAGGTTGCCGATTTAGTTGGGCGGGCTAGTGGGACCCTGGAGGCCGCGTTTGCGGGTCTGCCGGAGTTTGACGCCGCGGGCATAGATTCTGAGCGAATGGCCGAGGTGCTGGAGACGGTGGCCCAGCGGCTTGGAGATAATTTTCCCTATTTCCATCCACTCTATGCCGGGCAGATGCTGAAGCCACCGCACCCGGTGGCGGCGGCCGCCTATACGCTGGCGATGAATCTGAACCCGAACAACCACGCACGGGACGGGGGGCGTGCCAGCTCAGGGATGGAGATCGAGGCGGTGCGGGAGATTGCCGGAATGTTCGGGTGGACCGAATATCTGGGCCATCTCACCTCGGGCGGCACGATGGCGAACCTGGAGGCTCTGTGGGTTGCGGGGCAACTGGCGCCGGGTAAGCGAATTGTTGCGTCGGGGCAGGCGCACTACACGCACAGCCGGATTTCGCATGTGTTGAAGCTGGAGTTTGGAGCGGTGGCGGCGGACGAACGGGGCCGGATGCGTCTGGATGTCCTTGAGGACGAGCTCAAAAAAGGCGATGTGGGGACCGTGGTGGCGACGCTGGGTACAACGGCGATCGGAGCGGTCGATCCGTTGCCGCAGATCCTGGAACTTCGAGATCGGTATGGTTTCCGGGTGCATGTGGATGCGGCGTACGGGGGGTATTTCCGGCTGATTGCGGCGGAACTGGGCGCAGAAGCCCGGGAAGCTTTTGAAGCGATCGAGCAGGCGGATTCGATCGTGGTCGATCCGCATAAGCATGGGTTACAGCCCTATGGGTGTGGTTGCGTTCTATTCCGGGATCCAGCGGTGGGGCGGTTCTACAAACATGAATCTCCCTACACGTACTTCACCTCAAAGGAATTGCACCTGGGGGAGATCAGCCTGGAGTGCTCGCGCGCCGGGGCTGCGGCGGTGGCGTTATGGGCGATGCAGAAGTTGCTGCCGTTGAAGCCGGGCGGGGAGTTTGCGCGGGGGCTGGCGTTGGGGCGCGGCGCGGCGGTGGAACTGGATCGACGCCTGCGGGCGGATGAACGTTTTATCGCATTGAGGGGCGGGGAGCCGGAGCTGGATATTGTGGTTTGGGCCCTGCGTGCAGCAGATCCCCTGGCGGCATCGGAAGCGGCGAAGGGGGTATTTGCGGCAGCGGGCACACGCGATCTGCATCTGGCCCTTGTACAATTGCCGCAATCCTGGATGGGCATGGGGATGCGAATGGAGATGGGTGCGCGAAGGAAGACGGACGACGGGTTGGGTGAGAGAGATCACTTCACTTGTCTGCGGTCGGTGCTGATGAAGGCGGAGCACGCTGAGTGGCTTCCCATGATTTGGACCAAGTTGAGCGCATCCTGCGATGAAGTGATCGCGCAATGGAAAAAAAGGGAGTAGATCGGATGGCACGCGGGAGTAGTACTGTCGCTCGGGAAGAAAACGTTGTCATCCAGGCGGGCGCATGCCGCGTGAAGATTCTGCCGGAGTTTGGCGGAAAGATCGCTTCAATCTGCGTGAAGGATATCGAACTGTTGCAGGCACCCCTTCTGCCTGTTGCGCCGCGGACGCGGACGCTGGCTTTCGATGCGAGCGACGCGAGCGGGTGGGATGAGTGCGTGCCTTCGGTAGCGGCATGCGCAGTGACGACCAGCGAGGGAGTCGCGGAGGTTCCCGATCATGGGGATCTGTGGCGCATCGGTTGGGAAAAACAGGAGTCCGAGGGCAAGAACGGGGGATCCGTCACGCTTCTGGGAACGTGCTTTTCATTGCCGCTGTCGCTTGCGCGATCGGTCGAGCTTGTGGAGACGAAGCAGGGTTGGCAACTGGATCTCAGATACACATTGAACAATACGGGACGGACGGCAGTGCCCTGGTCGTGGGCCGTGCATCCGCTATTCGCGGTGGACGCGGGGGACCGCATCGAGCTGCCTCCATCGATTGGAAAGCTGCGCGTGGAGGGTTCGGGCGGCGACCGGCTCGGTTCCGCAGGGGACATGGTCGCATGGCCGGTGGCACGGAGCGCGACGGGTGAAGCAATCGATTTAAGCAGAGTGCAGCCGCGCGAATCGAAGGTGGGCGACAAGCTTTTCGCGGGTCCGCTGCAGGCGGCGGAGAATTGGTGCGTGCTGCACCGGGTGAAGGCGGGAGTGCGCGTGCGCGTGGCGTTTGACACCGCGGCAACGCCCTACCTGGGATTGTGGCTTTGCTACGGCGGCTGGCCGGGCGGAGATGGGCAGAAGCAGATGTGCGTTGCGATGGAGCCCGCGACAGCGCCGGTGGATTCGCTTGCGCAAATTGGAGAATGGTCACGCGTCCTCGGACCGGGTGAATCGTCTACCTGGCCAATGCGCGTGGAAGTGGAGACGATGTAAACATGCACGATCCTGTTGCGATACGCGCATTGCACCTGGGCCGATTCAAGGCGGAGCCCGCCGTGTTTGTGGCGCCGGGGCGCGTGAACCTGATTGGCGAGCACACCGATTACGCCGAAGGCTTTGTGATGCCTGCGGCAATTGACTTTGCCACGCTGGCCGCGATTTCACCGCGCACCGATGGAAAAGTGGTGTTGTACGCGGAGAATTTCGGCGAGGAGCGGATCTTCGATGCCGCATCGCTTCCGGTAAGCGCTGCGCATCACTGGAGCGATTATCCGCTGGGAGTGATGGCGATCCTGGCCGGTGAGGGGCTGAAGATTCCCGGGCTGAGCTTGACGCTGTGGGGGGATGTACCAGTGTCGTCGGGCTTGTCGAGTTCGGCATCGGTGGAAGTGGCGACAGCGCTGGCGGTGACGTCAATGCTGGGCGTGCAGTTTACCGGTGCGAAACTCGCGCGCCTCTGCCAGCGCGCAGAGAATGAGTTTGTCGGCGCAAACTGCGGCATCATGGACCAGTTCATTTCAGCGAATGGGGCAGAGGATCACGCGCTACTTCTGGATTGCCGCGATTTGAGTTTCAAGCTGGCGCCGATTCCCTCTCATGTCGCACTGGTGATTGCGAATACGATGGTGAAGCATTCGGTGGCAGGAGACGCGTACACTAGCCGGCGAGCACAGGTGGAAGAAGCAGCGGCGGTGATTGCGCGGCATCGGCCCACAGTGCGCTATTTGCGGGACGCAACCTTGGATGATCTAAAGCAATGGGGCGCGGAGATGAGTGCGAATGCGGTGAAGCGGGCGCGCCATGTGATCAGCGAGAATTTGAGAACGGTTGCTGCTGCGGACGCTTTGCTGAACGGGAATTTAGAAGAGCTGGGCCGATTGATGGCGGAGGCGCACCGCAGCTACAGCGAGGATTTCGAAGCGAGCTGCGTTGAAGCGGACACGATGGTGGCTCTGGCACAGGATTTGCCGGGACTGATTGGCGCGCGATTGACCGGGGGAGGATTCGGTGGCTGCACGATCAACCTGGTGGAACGCGAGCATGCGGCTGAATTTTCGGAAGCGCTGGGGGCGCGTTACACGAGTGAAACGGGAATTGTGCCGCAGTTGATGATCTGTCATGCATCGCGCGGGGCGCACCAGGTGAGTGCATTGATGCAACCCAGCGGAGGCTAAGAGACCTCTTACAATCAAGTCGCAATTCTCCTGCTCTGCGACAAAGGTAACTTTCCCAAAGGGAACACGGGCCCGGTTCTTCTGCGGAGAATTCCGTTATTCCTTGTTAGAATCGTACAAAGTTTGCGCCGATAAGGGATACGGAACAGCTTCCGCACGAGGAGCATTTCGGATCTTTCGAACGCGTTTGCAACATGGACCCGAGCAGCAGAGAGATGGTGATGGAAAACAATATAAACAAGCCTTTTTCCTACGAAGTATTCCCCGACTCTGGTTTAGTCGCTTATTTCTCGATGGAGATCGCCATCAATCCTGCGATGCCCACCTATTCAGGCGGGTTGGGAATGCTGGCAGGGGACACGTTGCGTTCTGCCGCCGATCTTGGCGTGCCGCTGGTGGCGTTCACGCTGGCGCACCGCAAGGGTTATTTTCAGCAGCATTTGGACGGAACGGGCGAACAGACCGAAGAAGTGCAGCCGTGGAATCCGGCGGACTTCTGTAATGAAGAGTCGGCACGTATCACGGTCTCAGTGGAAGACCGCGTGGTGACGGTGCGAGCGTGGCGGTACGAGATGGTTGGCCGCTCAGGACACGTGGTGCCGATCTATTTGCTGGATACGGATCTTGATGGAAACTCGGGCTGGGATCGTGGATTGACGGATCATCTCTACGGCGGGGATACGAACTATCGTCTGCAGCAGGAGATTGTGTTGGGAATGGGCGGGGCCCGCATGGCGAGTGCCTTGGGTTTTAATGTAAACGTCTACCACATGAACGAAGGGCACGCGGCCCTGCTGACGCTGGCGCTGCTTGAAGGGCAGTTGGGCGGCGGCCCGCTGGGCGCCGCAACAGATTCCGATATTGAGCAGGTGCGGCGCAAATGCGTATTCACAACGCACACGCCAGTGCCGGCGGGGCACGACCGTTTTTCGACAGAACAGGCAAATCGCATTCTGGGCAGCGACCGCACGGCGCGGCTCGACAAGCTGGGTTGCTTTCGTGACGGCCTGCTGAACATGACGCTCACGGCGCTGCGCTTTTCGCGCTACGCAAACGGCGTGGCGATGCAGCATGGGAAGGTGTCGCGCGCGATGTTCCCTGAGTTCTCGATCGACTCGATCACCAATGGCGTGCATGCACCGACCTGGGTGCGCGAGCCGATGCAGCAGCTGTTGGATAGCCATCTACCCGCGTGGCGTCGGGATCATTTGTACATCCGTAGCGCGATCGATTTGCCGGAGCAGGAGATATTGAAGGCGCATACCCGTGCGAAGGAGGATCTGCTGACGGAGGTGGCGACGCGAACGGGATTGGTGCTGAATCCCCGCGTGCTGACGCTGGGCTTTGCGCGTCGTGCGGCGACGTACAAGCGTGCGAACCTGCTGTTTACGGATCCGGAGCGGTTGCTGAAGATTGCCACGGAAGCAGGCGGCCTTCAGATTCTGTATGCGGGCAAGGCGCATCCGCAGGATTTTCCTGGCAAGGCTTTGATTCACGACGTGATCGAGGTGGCGCACAAGCTGTCGAACGACATGCTGCGCATCGTGTATCTGGAGAATTATGGTTGGGATCTTGGGGCGCTGCTGACGGCAGGCGTGGACGTTTGGGTGAACACGCCGCGCCGGCCCTATGAAGCGTCGGGTACAAGTGGGATGAAGGCGGCGTTGAATGGCGTGCCAAGCCTGTCGATTCTCGATGGATGGTGGATCGAGGGCTGCATCGAGGGCGTAACGGGCTGGGCGATCGAAGACGGCGCGAACGATGCGGAAGAGGCACAGTCGCTGTACAGCAAGCTGGAGAATTCAGTGGTTCCGCTCTACCGCGATGTTCCGGAGAAGTGGGCACGGCTGATGAAAACGACGCTGGCGTTTAATGGCTCGTTCTTCAACACCAACCGGATGGTGAAGCAGTACGCACGCAATGCGTACTACCCTGTGAAGCTGCTAGATCCTGTCCCAGTGGAAGAAGCAGCCTACGCACACTAAGGCGAGCTTCAGGGGTTGTTTTGAAAAGGCGAGCCGGATGCGGCTCGCCTTCTTTATTGCGCATGCTCTCGAACGCGCAGCGGCGTGGCTATACTGGAGCAGTTCCGAATACACGTGGTTTTGCGATCGTTGCGACGAGTGGTCCTGTCGGGATCGATCGTTGCCAATCCGGAGATTGTGAAACGGCCAGGGACCCATGAGCCCCATGAGCGAAGTGCAGCAGCCGATCGAGCACTCTGCTGAGTGCTTTGACGGGCCTGCGGGTGAATCGGACGATCCACAGGAGCGGCAGAGGCCGCTTTGTGTCGACCTGGATGGAACGCTCATCAAGTCCGATTCGCTTTTCGATGGATTCTGCCAGTTTGTGCGCAGCAAACCGCTGCGGATGTGGCGCTTGCCGTTGTGGCTTGCGGGCGGGCGAGCGAGATTCAAGAATCACATCGCGCGAAATGCTCCGCTGGACGCCGCGCGTCTGCCCTATAACCTGCTTCTACTTCGTTATCTGCAGGCGCAACGGCGGGAGGGCCGGGACATTTATCTGGCGACGGGCGCCGATGCGGGACTTGGAGAGCGAGTGGCCGCACATCTCGGTCTCTTTTGCGGCGTGCTGGGCACGGATGCCAAGACGAACCTGACAGGCGCAAAGAAACTGGCACGGCTCAAAGAGCGGTTCGGCACATTCGATTACATCGGCAATGCCCGAGCGGACCTGCCTTTGCTCGCGGAGGCGGGTGAAGCCATGGTAGCGAATCCGACGGCCGGCTTGCGCGTTGCGTTGCGGATGGGCTCGGTCCGGGTACAACGCACCTTTATCGACAAAAGGCCTGCGGCGCGGACTTTATTGAAGGCTATTCGCTTGCATCAGTGGGCGAAGAACATTCTTCTGTTTGCGCCGCTCCTCCTCTCGCACAAGGTGACGGCGGCATCGGTTTTTGCGGATGTTGTGGCTTTTGTCTGCTTCAGCTTCTTTGCGTCGGCGAACTACCTGATCAATGACATGCTCGACATCGAGAATGACAGGCGCCATCCGTCGAAGCGGCTGCGGCCGTTTGCGGCGGGCGATCTGGCGGTGTCGTCGGGAGTGCTTCTGGTTCTGTTGCTGCTGGGCGCTGCGATCGCGCTGCTGCCCCTGTTGCCCTCCACTTTTGCGCTGTGGCTTGGCCTTTACATTGTGGTGACGATGAGCTACTCGCTCTATCTCAAGCGCGTGGCCGTGGTGGATGTGTTGGTGCTTTCGGGTTTGTACACACTGCGGCTGCTGGCGGGCGGGGCCGCGACGGGGACGGAGATTTCGCAGTGGCTGGCGGGATTCTCCAGCTTTCTTTTTCTGTCGCTGGCGATGGTCAAGCGCTTCAGCGAGATTGAGAACCTGCGGGAGCGGGGCGCAACCGCGACATACGGACGCGGCTACCTGGTGGCCGATATGGAGCAAATTCGTAGTTTCGGGACGGCGAGCGCGTATGCAGCGGTGGTCGTTTTTATGCTCTACATCGCGCGACCCGATGTGACGGGATTGTACCGTCATGCCTCGCGGCTGTGGCTGATTGTGCCGTTGTTGATCTACTGGCTGAATCGAGTTTGGCTGTTGGCCTCGCGGGGAGAATTGAATGAGGATCCAGTGGTTTTCGCCATGCGCGACTGGGTAAGCCTGGCAGTAGGCGCCGCGGTGGCAACGGTGGCTTTGCTTGCGATGTAGGGTCTATGCGCCTGACAGGACTGAGATTGGAGCAGCTCGAAGAGGCCGATTCGTCTTCCGTCGACTGCATCTTTGCCTGCTGCTGTCACGTCAAACAGTCATGCTTCCAGGAGCGACGCTGCCGTCGCATTCTGGCCACCCTTTCGTCTACCATGGAGTTTCCAGCGGGATTTTTGTTGGGACTGCGCGATTGCAGCCGTGGATCGACGCAGGCCGTTTTGGCCTGAGCACCTTTTGAACTGCTGTCTGCCCGTCGCGGGGTGTGCCGGCATTCGTGATCGCACCGCCCTCCCATCGGTACTTTCGGTGGCGAGCGAGCCGGCTTTGGAGCGAGTACAAGTCCTATGATGTGGATTGTTCGGCTTGCGCTGCGGCGGCCCTATACGTTTGCCGTCTTCGCGCTATTGATTTTGATCCTTGGCGCCTACAGCATTCTGTCGATGCCAACGGATATTTTTCCGGACATCGACATTCCGATCGTGACGGTGGTGTGGCACTACTCGGGCCTGTCGGCGGAGCAGATGGCGAACCGCATCGTGTTTAACAGCGAGCGGGGGATGACGACGACGGTCAACGATATCGAGCACATCGAATCGCAGTCGCTGAACGGCATAGCCATCATCAAGATCTTCTTTCAGCCGCACGTGAATATTGCGAGCGCGGTGGCGCAGATTACTTCGATCAGCCAGGTGCAATTGCGCAGCCTGCCACCGGGCACCACCCCGCCGTTCATCATCGAATACAACGCATCAAGCGTGCCCGTGCTTCAACTCGGCCTTTCAGGGGAGGGGCTGAACGAAACGCAGCTGAACGATCTGGCGACGAACACGATCCGAACGCAGCTGGCGACGATTGAAGGGGCGCAGACTCCTTATCCCTACGGCGGCAAGCAGAGGCAGATCCAGGTAGATATCGATGAGGCGGCATTACAGGCAAAGGGGCTATCGCCCGGCGATGTTGTAGACGCGGTCGGTGCGCAGAATCTGATTGCGCCGTCGGGAACGGCGAAGATCGATCGCTTTGAATATGCGATCGAAACGAATTCGGCGCCGAGCATTGTGGCGCAGCTGAACGATCTTCCGATTCGGTCGGTAAACGGCACCGTCACGTACGTGCGCGACGTGGCGCATGTGCGCGACGGGAGTCCGCCCCAGACCAACATTGTCAGGGTGGATGGGCGGCGCGCAATCCTGATGAGCATCCTGAAGACTGGGTCTTCGTCAACGCTGGATATCATCGCGGGAGTGCGCTCGAAGCTGGAGGGCATCAAGGGGCAGCTGCCTCCGCAATTGCGCATCAATGCGCTGTCGGATCAGTCGGTTTTCGTGCGCGGCGCAATCAGCGGAGTGGTACGCGAGGCGATTATTGCCGCGTGCCTGACGGCGGTGATGATCCTTATTTTTCTCGGCAGCTGGCGTTCCACGCTGATTATCGCGGTTTCGATTCCGTTGTCGATCCTGTGTTCGCTGGCAGCTCTGGCGGCACTGCGCGAGACGATCAACATCATGACGCTTGGCGGGTTGGCGCTGGCGGTCGGGATTCTGGTGGACGACGCGACGGTTGAAATTGAGAATATCAACCGAAATCTAGAGGCCGGCAAGGAGATCGAGCAGGCGATTCTGGATGGCGCGGCGCAGATTGCGACGCCCGCGCTGGTGTCGACCCTTTCAATCTGCATCGTGTTCGTGCCGATGTTCTTCCTCAGCGGCGTGGCGAAGTACCTGTTTGTACCGCTGGCCGAGGCGGTGGTTTTCGCGATGCTGGCCAGCTACCTGTTGTCGCGCACGGTTGTGCCGACGATGGCGAAATATCTGCTGCACGAGCATGACGATGCTCAGACCGCAAAGAAGCAGGCGAGCCGGAACCCGCTGGTCCGGTTTCAGAGGGGATTTGAAGCGGGTTTTGAGCGGCTGCGCATGTTCTATCTGGGCGTTTTGACCTTGTGCGTCGATCATGCGGCGGTTTTTCTGGTCTGCTTCATGGCTTTCTCGCTCCTTTCGATGGGAGTGCTTGCGCCGTGGCTAGGCCAGGATTTCTTTCCTTCGGTCGATTCGGGGCAATTCAAATTGCACGTAAGGGCGCGCACCGGAACGCGGATCGAGGAGATGGCCGCGCTCTGCGATCACATCGATGGAACGATCCGCGAGAATATTCCGGCAAAAGAACTGGTCACGATCGTGGATAACATCGGGCTGCCGTATTCGGGATTGAATCTGTCGTATTCAACCTCGGCGCCGGTGGGAACGGCGGATGCCGATATCCAGGTGCAGTTGAGCAAGAGCCATCATCCGACGGAACGGTATGTGGAGAACCTGCGTGTGGCGCTGGCGCGGGATTATCCGGGCGTAACCTTCTACGAGCTTCCGGTCGATATCGTGACGCAGATTCTGAATTTTGGTTTGGCAGCGCCGATTGATATTCAAATCGTCGGCCCAAATCTATATGGCAATCGGGCGCTGGCAGAAAAGGTGCTGAACGACGTCCGGTATGTGCCGGGGGCAGCCGATGCGCGTATTCAGCAGCCGTTCGATTTGCCGAATATGACAGTAAATGTGGATCGAACCCGTGCGGCGGCGGTGGGGTTGACGCAACAGAATGTGGCGCAGAGCATTCTGGTGGCGCTGAGCGGCAGTTTCCAGACGACGCCGAGTTTTTACCTGGATCCGCGGAACGGCGTTACGTACAACGTGGCGGTGCAGATGCCGGAATATGACATCCAGTCGCTTGCGGCGCTGAAGAGCTTGCCGGTAACTGGGACCATGAACACGGGCACGGCGGCAACCGCGGCGTCGACGGGAGCGCCCGGTTCGACGGGTGGTGTGCAGACGGCGGGCTACAGCGGAGCGCCGGGAGCGGTGCGGCCGGTGCAGATCCTGGGGAATCTGGCGGATATTGTGCCCGGCACCGAACTGGGGTCGGTGAGCCACTACGATGTGCAGCCTGTGATCGACGTGTACTCGAACGTGAACTCGACTGACCTGGGTACAGTGACACGCGCAATGGAGAAGATACTCGCGAAGCACGAGAAGGAGCTGCCGCGCGGGTCGCACTTCATCCTGCGCGGGCAGAGCGAGACGATGAAGCGGTCGTATTTTGGATTGTTTGCGGGTCTCGCGTTTTCAATTCTTCTGGTGTATTTGCTGATCGTAGTGAACTTCCAGTCATGGCTCGATCCGTTTCTGATCGTGTCGGCGCTGCCGGCGGCGCTGGCGGGGATTGTCTGGTTTCTGTTTCTGACGAATACGCGGTTGAGCGTGCCTGCCCTGACAGGGGCCATCATGTGCATGGGTGTGGCGACGGCGAACTCGATTCTGGTGGTGAGCTTTGCGCGCGAACAGTTGGACGTGCTGGTGGGCGATGCGCGGCAGGCGGCGCTGAACGCGGGTTTTGTGCGGCTGCGTCCAGTGATGATGACGGCATTGGCGATGATTATCGGCATGACACCCATGGCGCTGGGACTGGGCGATGGTGGTGAGCAGAATGCTCCCCTGGGCCGCGCTGTGATTGGCGGATTGCTGCTGGCAACGGTGGCGACGCTGCTCTTTGTACCTGTCTTTTTCTCGATTGTTCATGGTTGGCTGGAGCGCCGCAAGAAAGCTCATGCGCCGGTAAGAGCCAGCATCGTGGACGAGTTCGATCACACATCGGAGTGACTTGATGGCAAATGCATCCAGACCGAAAGCCGTAAACAACGACCATGAGAGCGCGCCCGAACAGGCGGCGGTTTCCACTCGAGGCGCCGTCGTCGTGGTTGTCGTTCTTCTCGTAGTGGCGGTGTTGCTGGGCGGCTTTGGCATTTTTACGCGGATGCACAACGACCGCGTACTTGCCGATACGACTACGCGTTTGGCTGCGCCGACGGTGATCGCGCTGGCGCCGAAGCGGGGAATCTCGACAGATACGTTTGTGTTGCCGGGCAACGTGACGGCGTACACCGATTCGCCGATCTATGCGCGGACGTCGGGTTATCTGACCAAGTGGTATTTCGATATTGGCGCCCGGGTGAAAAAGGGGCAGCTGCTGTGCGAGATTGCTTCGCCTGAGGTAGATCAGCAACTGGCACAGGCGGAAGCCGACCTGACGACAGCGAAGGCCACGGCGAAGAATGCGCATGTTCAGGCGCAGCGGTACGCGGACCTTGTGGGCTCGAATGCGGTTTCGCAACAGGACACGGACACATTCGAGAATCAAGCGGCGGCGACAGCCTCGTCGGTGCGGTCGGCAGAGGCGAATCTGCAGCGACTGCATGAGCTGCAATCCTTCGAGAAGGTGTATGCGCCTTTTGACGGCGTGGTGACGGCACGGAATGTGGACACGGGCCAGTTGATCGACCAAGGTGCAACTCGCGAGCTGTTTCACATGCAGTCCCTACAAACCCTGCGCGTGTATGCGAACGTGCCGCAGGTGTATACAGGCAGCGCCAAGCGCGGGCTGAAGATCGACGTGACGTTTCCGGAGTATGCGGGACGGACGTTCCAGGGAACGCTGGTGCGGACTGCGGATGCGATCGACCCGGTGACACGCACGCTGTTAGTTGAGATTGATTTGGACAATCGGAAAGGCGAGCTGATGCCGGGTTCGCTGGCGCAGGTGCACTTCAAGGCGCCGTCGCCGCGACCGACGTTTATTGTTCCGGCTTCGGCGTTGATTTTCCGCCGCGAGGGTTTGCAGCTGGGCACGGTTGTGAACGGGAGCCAGGGGCCGGTGGCGCACCTGGTGACGGTAACAATTGGACAGGATGACGGAGGCTCAGTGCAGATTGTGAGCGGGCTGGAGGCAACCGACAAGGTGATTCAGGATCCGCCGGACTCGCTGATTGAGGGGGAGAAGGTTGCGCCGAAGCAGAGCTCTGGCGAAAGCGTGACCGATAAAGCGCCGGGCGGCGCGCAGGGGGGCAGGTGAGGATGCGGCGAGAGCGCATCGCAAAAGCTGCCGGAGCCGTTGCGTTGCTGGCCGCAGTGGGGAGTCTTGCGGGATGCAAGCCGGTTGGGCCGGACTATCAGAAGCCGGTGTTCACTGCGCCGGCTGCCTATAAGGAGACGGGTGCGCCGACTGTAGCTCCGCCACCCAATCCGCAAGGCGGAAGCTGGCAGCCCGCGTCACCCTCGGACGGGTTGTTAAAGGGCAAGTGGTGGGAAGTCTACCAGGACCCGCAGTTGAATCAGCTCGAAGAACGGATTGCGACCTCAAACCAGAACCTTCGCCAGGCCTATGAAACGTATCTTGCCGCGCGGGACCAGATTGCGATTGCGCGTGCGAATTTGTTTCCGACAATCTCGGGCGGGCCGGGATTTGTGCACGAGAGCGCATCGAGGAATCGTCCTCTCGCGTCGTCGAGCACGAAGAGTAGCTACAACGATTTGACGCTGGAAGCGCAAGGTAGCTGGGAGCCGGACTTCTGGGGGCGTGTGCGGCGCAGCGTGGAGGCGGCGCATGAAAATGCGCAGGCCAGCGCAGCCGATGTGGCCAATGTAGATCTGAGCCTGCAGGCGGAGATGGCGACGGCCTACTTTCAATTGCGCGGAGCGGACTCGCTGATCCAGTTGCTTGATTCAACTGTGAAGGATCTGGAGAGCCAACTCGACTTGGCGCAGCGACGGTTGAAAGGCGGCGTAGCGACTGAAGTGGATGTGGCCCAGGCACAGACGCAACTGGAAACCGTGCGCGCTCAGCGCGTGGATGTGGAGCAGGCACGCGCGCAGTTTGAACACGCCGCAGGCACAATCGCGAATGAGAGCCTTCCGACTTTCAGCATTCCATTTTCGCCACTCGAGCTTAGCGATGCCGTCGATTCCTGTGGGTGTGCCGTCGCAACTACTTCAGCGCCGCCCGGATATTGCCGCGCAGGAGCGCAGGACCGCAGCGGCGAATGCGCAGATTGGGATTGCGGTCAGCGCGTTCTACCCCAACATCAGCCTGGGCGGTTCGGGTGGCTTTGAGAGCGCGCATGGCGGGACATGGCTGCAGGGTCCGAGCGCGCTGTGGAGCCTTGGAGCGCAGGCCGCGGAGCTTCTGTTCGATGCGGGGCAACGTCATGCGGTGACGGATCAGACGCGGCACACGTATGAGGCGCAGGCGGCGTCGTATCGGAACACGATCTTCCTGGCGTTTGAGGATGTGGAGGACCAGCTCTCGAGCCTGCGGGTGCTGGAACGCGAAGCGGTCGCCGAGCGGCTGGCGGTGGATTCGGCGCGGCACTCCCTGGATGTTTCCAACCGCAGATACAAAGGCGGGGTGACGAGTTACCTGGAAGTGCTGACGGCGGAGACAACACTGCTGCAGAATCAGCAGACTGCCGTAGGGTTGCAGACGCGTCAGTTTGTGGCGAGCGTCGGGCTTATTCGATCGCTGGGCGGCGGGTGGGATGTGACGGAACTGCCCAAGTGATGAGTACAGTGGTCGGTGACCGGTTGACAGGGAGCTGCCCTCGACCTTAGGCGTGGGCTTGCAGGATGAGGTTGGGGTTTTGAGCGCGCAGTTGGTTTTGCAGCAGCGTTGCCAGCTGGAAGTGGAAGTCGGTCGGTGTGCCGATGACCAGTCGATCCTGTGCTGTCTTTGCGGCGAGTTGGACGTTGCCGGCCAGGAGAGCTCCGGCGGCCAGAATGTCGTAGAGTTCACCGAAGGCAGGCGCTTCCGCTACAGCTTTCCTCATGCGTGCGATGCCTTGCTCCACACTTCCCAGATGCACGTCGCAGGCGCCGAGCTTGGCTTCGCTGAGCGGGGAGCCCTCGCCCATGTTGGCCACCTGCTGGTAGGCGGAGCGGGCTTCAGCGTAGCGCCGGGCGTGGAAGTGGGCATCGCCCAGAGTTTGATAGAAGAGCTCGTTGCGGTTGCCAAGCGCGGCTGCACGGTCGAGGCGCGCCATAGCTTCGGGGAGCCGGCTGAGCCGGACCAGGCAGGCTCCGGCATAGAGCCAGGCGGCAGCGGACTGGGGGCTGACCTGGCAGGCTCTTTCAAAGTGGGAGAGGGCGGCTGCGGGACGGCGAGCATGTTCGAGTTCGGCCAGGCCAAGTTCGATCAAGGCTTGCGGGTCGTTGGGATTGGCGACGAGCTTCTTTTCGCCAAGGACCTGATAGAGCTGATCTTTCTGCTTGCGGGCGTCTTCGGGATCTTCGGCGGTGCCGAAGTGGTGCACGACGAAGTCGGCAGCGGCGGTGGGCAGATGCAAGGCGTCGAGGCGGTGCATCACCGTTTCGTGGACACAGCCCTCGTAATAAATGCCCGGATGGCTGCGAAACAGGCGCGTCGTGGGCAAGGGAACGTATCCCGGATACGCGCGGCTTTCTTCAAGCAGAACCGGGTTGGGCCGGGTGCTCTGAAAACCGAGGCGCGCGCTCATGTCGCGCATGTAGTTCCAGCGCGGGTTCTGCCAGGCGAAGATGCTGGGAGATTGCAGCAGGGCGCGGATACGGCCACCCGCCGAAGGGTCAAGCATTTCGTCGGCGTCAAGGATGAGGATCCAGTCGCATTTGCGCTGGGCAAGCAGACGGTTGCGGGCGCGGGAGAAGTCCTGTTCCCAGGGAATGAGAAAGACTTCAGCGCCAAAATCACGGGCGATGGCTGCGCTGTCGTCGGTTGAGCCGGTATCGCCTATAACAATGCGATCGACGAAGGGAGCAGCGCTTTTGAGGCAACGCGCGAGCACGGGGCCGCCGTCTTTCACAATCATCGAGAGTTCGATGGTAGTTTTCAACGGTGCATCCTCGGCAGGCAGCGTGGTCGAACAGACCAAATGAGCGGAGCAGGCGCCGAATTTTGGCGGCCAGAGGCACCCTGGTCATGACAGGGCTGTGTGCAGTGACTCTATCGGCCACTTGGGCATCGATTTCCATGTGAATTCTGCAGAAAGCCGGGATGGCGCGAGAGTGCCAGGTAAACTACTGAATCCAATATGTATTGATGGGAAGAACAGATCCGGCTCGCGGGAGTTCTCCACAGGAATAGAGAATCCCGGGCGAGCCGGTTGTGTCGTGTATCACGGGGTAGGCTTTATCCCTTGGCGGTGGCGAAGCGCTTGTTCACTTCAGCCCAGTTGACGACGTTCCACCAGGCCGCGAGGTAGTCGGGCCGGCGGTTCTGGTATTTCAGGTAGTATGCGTGTTCCCAGACGTCGTTGCCGAGGATGGGATAAAGACCCTGGCTGAGGGGCGAGTCCTGGTTGGGCGTGGTGATGACCTTGAGCTTGCCACCCTGGAAGACGAGCCAGCCCCATCCCGAGCCGAACTGCTTGGCGGTGGTTTCATTGAAGGTCTTCTTGAAAGCATCGAAGTCGCCGAAGTCGGCGGAGATCTGCTTGGCGATATCGCCGGACGGTGCGCCGCCGATGCCTGCCGAGCCGGCTGGGCCCATCAGCTTCCAGAACGCGCTGTGATTGGAGTGTCCTCCACCGTTGTTGCGGACGACGCCGCGGATGTCTTCGGGAATGGCGTTCAGGTCCTTGATCAGGTCGTCGACGGACTTGGAGGCCAGCTCGGGATGCTTCTCAAGGGCAGCGTTGACGTTGTTGATATAGGCCTGGTGGTGCTTGTCGTGGTGGAGCTTCATGGTCTCGGCGTCGATAAAAGGCTCGAGGGCCGCGTAGTCGTACGGGAGCGGTGCGAGTTCGTAAGCCATTTGGGGAAATCTCCTTCGATTGGGATTGTACTGTGGACGTTTAACCGCGGAGGATGACGGGTATGTGGAAACTGGGCGGCAGTGCGCAGGTGTGAAACCCAATCTTCACATACCAGGCATGGACTCTGTGTTTGGATGGGAAACGTTACTCCCCCGCGGAGCCTACCGGATAGATGGATGCGGCTGGAGCGGATGAGGTGCGAAACTAATTGAGAAATGGGCGGAAACCTTCATCGCACCAAAACATCGATTAAGAAGACAGATACAACGCGTGAGTCGGCGCGATCCCAGCAGGAATGGTAGCACTGAGTGATCGATCAGAGTTTGTACCGCTGGCTTGACCAGCAGGGCGAGGCGTTTGGCGCACCTGGTTTGGAACCACGCTGGACCTCGAGTGTGAAGGATGCAATCGGCACGGCCTATGCGGCTTCGAGTCGCGTATGGTTCACGTGTTCGCACGGCATTCTGAACGAAATCTATCATCCGACGATCGATCGCCCGCAGGTGCGGGACATGGAGTTCCTGATCACGGACGGCGAGACGTTTGCGCACGAAGAGAAGCGCGATCTGCTGACAACTTTTGAGTACATCCACCCTGAAGCGCTGGGGGTGCGGTATGTGAATCGCGATCCGGAAGGCCGCTACCAGCTGACGCGCGAGATCATCAGCGATCCGCACCACTCGGTTGTGCTGCAGTGGGTGCGGCTTGAAGGTCATCCGGACTTGCTCTCGCGGCTGAAGGTGTATGCCTTGCTGGCGCCTCACCTGGACGGAGGCGGCGCGGGGAACACGGCGCGGGCCGTGGATATTGCCGGGTACAAGACGCTGGTGGCCTGGAAGAACGACTTTGCGCTGGCGATGGCGGCGAGTTGCGGGTTTTCGCGCGTGAGCTGCGGCTTTGTGGGCGCGAGCGACGGGTGGCGGGATGTGATGGAAAACTACCGCATGGACTGGGAGTTTGGCTCGGCGCACGACGGCAATATCGCCATGCTGGGCGAGTTGAACCTGGGAGCGGCAGGAGACGATGGGTCGCGCGTCTTTGTGGTAGGGATCGGGCTTGGGCAGGGACTGCATACCGCGCTGCAAAAGACAGTCACGTCTCTGGCAGAGCCCTATGAAGAGCACCGCGACCGGTTTATTTTGCAGTGGCGCCGGGTCGCGAATCCCGAGTGGCTGGCGGCGAAGTCGTGTGACGACGGGAAACTGATGCGAACCAGCCATAACGTTCTGCTGGCCCATGAGGACAAGACTTTTTCGGGTGCGTTTGTGGCGTCGGCCTCTATTCCGTGGGGCCAGGCGAAAAGCGATGATGACCTGGGCGGCTATCACCTGGTGTGGACGCGCGACATGGTGCAGACTGCGAGCGCGATGCTGGCCTGCGGACGGGCAGAGACAGCGATGCGTGCGCTGGTGTACCTGGCATGCACGCAGAAACCAGATGGCGGATTTGCGCAGAACTTCTGGGTCGACGGGCGTCCCTACTGGTCGGGCGAGCAACTGGATGAGGTCGCGTTTCCGATCATTCTGGCATGGCGTTTGTGGCAGGCAAAGGGCCTGGGCGATATGGAGATTTTCCCATTCGTGGAGAGGGCTGCGGGATTTCTTGTGCGTCACGCGCCGATCACGCACCAGGAGCGATGGGAAGAAAATGCGGGCTACTCTCCGTCAACGCTGGCCGCCGTGATTTCGGGGTTGATCTGCGCAGCGGAGATTGCGCGGGCCCATGACTCGACGGAACTGGCGGTCTTCTACGAGGAATTTGCCGACTGGATCGAGCGCCACCTCGAAGACTGGACAGTGACAAACCGGGGAGTCCTTCTGCCGGAGGTGAGGCGGCACTACATGCGTGTTCGCCCTCCTGAGAAAGGCGAGGCCTACCACTGTGAGGGTTGCGGCGACGAGGAGATCCACCTGAACAACAGGCCGCCGGGGACGCGCGACTCGTTTCAGGCGCGCGAGATTATCGATGGCGGATTTCTGGAGCTTGTGCGCTACGGCGTACGGCGTGCCGATGACCCTCTCATGGTGGATTCGCTGAAGGTGGTAGACGCAGTTCTGAAACGCGGTTTGCCGCAGGGGCCGGGATGGCTTCGCTACAACTGGGATGGCTATGGCCAGAGACCGGACGGCGGCCCGTTTCTCGGCTGGGGTCAGGGCCGCGTGTGGCCGCTTCTGACCGGCGAGAGAGCGCACTATGAGCTGGCGGCGGGCAAGGATATTTCCACGCTGATCAAGACCTACGAGCGGTTCGCGACGATAGGGCAGATGCTGCCTGAGCAGGTGTGGGATGAGCCGAGCGTGCCTTCAGCCCGGCTGCAGATGGGGCAACCTGCAGGATCGGCCGTGCCGCTGGTGTGGGCACATGCGGAATATCTGAAGCTGTTGCGCTCGGCGCTGGACGGCAAGGTATTCGACCGCATCGAACCGGTATATGCGCGCTATAGCGAACCGGAAGGACGGAAGTCCAGACGGACAGATTTGGAAGTCTTCACATTTCGCCGTCCGATTCAGGAAGTGAATGCGGGAGATACACTGCGCATCGTAGACAGCGACCGCTTTGCAGTGACATGGACCACCGATGGGTGGAAGACGAGCCATATTGCGCAAAGCCGCAGCCTGGGGAGTGCCGGGTACAGCGCGGATATTTCCACTGCGCAGGAGACGGCAGGTGGTGAACTATCATGGACTCTCCAGTGGACGGACCAGGGCCGTTGGCTCGGCTATAACGTGAACGTCGGTATTGACAAAGCGCAACATTAAGGAGCACGCGGGTTCCGCGATGATTTGCGGGAGCCCCTCTCCGGGAGAAAGGACTCCATACGGTATGACTGCCACACTTTCGGCACTTTCGATCGACGAACTTTCCATCGATACACTTCGTTTGCTTGCGGTAGACACGGTTGAGAAGGCCAATAGCGGGCATCCAGGGGCTCCGCTGGGTTGCGCGCCGATCGCCTATCTCCTGTACCACAAGCTGATGAAGCATAATCCGGCGCATTTCAAGTGGGCCGATCGCGATCGCTTTGTGCTGTCGAATGGCCATGCTTCGGCGCTGCTGTATTCCGTCGCTGTTTCTCTCCGGGTACAAGGTCACGCTGGATGATTTGAAGTCGTTTCGGCAATGGCACTCGAAGACGCCGGGACATCCGGAGTCAGGCGAGACGGAGGGCGTCGAAGTCACGACAGGGCCGCTGGGACAGGGTTTTGGCATGGCCGTGGGTATGGCAATGGCAGAGAAGCATCTGGCAGCGGTCTACAACAAGCCCGGGTTTGAGATTGTCGATCACCATACATATGTGCTGTGCGGTGACGGCGACCTGATGGAAGGCATTTCGCACGAGGCGGCTTCGCTGGCAGGAACGCTGGGTCTGGGCAAGCTGATTGTGCTCTATGACGACAATCTGATTTCGCTCGATGGGCCGACGGAGCTGAGCTTCACTGAGGATGTGCTGAAGCGTTTTGACGCCTACCACTGGCACACGCAGATCGTGAACGACGGCAACGATCTGAAGGGAATTGAAGCGGCGATTGAGGCGGCGAAGGCTGAGACCGGAAGGCCCTCGCTGATTGCAGTGCGTACGGTGATCGGATACGGGAGCCCCAAGGCCGGTACGAACAAGGTGCACGGCGAAGCGCTGGGTGCAGCGGATACAGCGGCGACAAAGAAGTTTTTTGGATTCCCGGAGGACCAGAGCTTCTATGTCCCGGAAGATGCGCTGAAGAACTGGCGCAAAGCCGGTGAGCGCGGTGCGGCTCTTGAAGGCGATTGGAAGCAACTGTTCGAGAAATATCGGGCGCAATATCCCGACCTTGCCGCGGAGTTTGAGCGGACGAAGAGCAATAAGCGCAAGGCTGGATGGGAAAAGGCTCTGCCGAGCTTTCCGGCGGGCAAGCCGGTGGCGACGCGCAATGCGGGCGGCCAGATCATGAACGCGATTGCCGAGGCAGTGCCGGAGCTGTTTGGCGGCGCGGCGGATTTGACGGCTTCGACGAAGACGATTTTCAAGCCGGGCGCGAATTTCCATGTCGATCCGGCGGGGCGGAATGTGTTCTTCGGCGTGCGTGAGTTTGCGATGTGCGCGGCGGTAAATGGCATGGCGGCGCACGAGGGGCTTGTGCCGTTCGGGTCGACCTTCTTTACCTTTTCGGATTACTGCAAGCCGGCAATTCGGTTGGCTGCGCTGATGCGCGCGCATTCGATTTTTGTGTTCACGCACGATTCGATTGGCCTCGGCGAAGACGGACCGACGCACCAGCCGATTGAGCAGTTGATGATGCTGCGCGCGGTGCCGGATCTGACAGACTTCCGGCCGGCGGACGCCAATGAGACGGCGGCGTGCTGGCGACTGGCCCTGGAGCGGATGGGGCCAAGCTTCTTCGCGCTGACGCGGCAGGATCTGCCGGTGATCGATCCGGCGACGCATGATGTCTATGGCAGCGTAAGCAAGGGCGCGTACGTGCTGGAGGATGCGCCGAATCCGCAAGGTGATTCTGATCGGCACCGGCTCCGAGGTTTGGCCGTGCGTCGACGCGAAGAAGCTGCTTGAAGCGGAAGGCATTGCGGCCCGCGTAGTGAGCCTGCCGAGCTGCGAGATTTTCGACGAGCAGACGGCGGAGTACAAGGCCAGCGTGCTGCCGGCCGGCGTGCCAGAAGCTTGCAGTGGAAGCAGGATCGACGCTGGGGTGGTGGAAGTATGTGGGTCTGGACGGCGACGTGATCGGGCTGGATCGCTTTGGTGCTTCGGCGCCGGGTCCGAAGGTGATGAAGGAGCTTGGATTCACGGCGGAGAATGTTGCCGCCAAGGCTAAGGCGCTTGTGAAGTAGAAAGCGGAGTCAGCGGAGTTAGAGGGCGCATCTAACTCCGTCACCTCCGTTTCTAGGCAGGATCAGAGGGCAGACAATGAAACTTGTTATCGCTTCCGATCATGCGGGATTTCCTCTGAAGGAAGAGGTGCGCGCGTATCTTGCCAAGGCCGGCCACGAGGTGATCGACCTCGGTGCATTTACGTGCGACCCGCAGGACGATTATCCCGATTTTGCGGAGCGCGTTGGCGAGGCTATTCGCGCGGGCGAGGCGCCGCGCGGAATTCTCATTTGCGGCTCGGGTGTGGGCGTGTGCGTTGCTGCAAACAAGATTCCCGGCATTCGCGCAGGCATGTGCCACGACACCTATTCGGCGCACCAGGGCGTGGAGCACGATGACATGAACGTGCTGGTGCTGGGCGCGCGCATTATTGGAGCGTCGCTGGCATACGAACTCGTGGATGCGTTCCTTCACGCAAAATTCATTTCCAATGAAGAACGGTTTACGCGACGCTTCAAGAAGGTGCTGGCGATTGAAGCGAAGTACCAGACAAAGCAGCTGGACAGTGAACAGTGGGCAGCGACGCCGCTTGTAGATCTTTCCGCAATCCCTGATTCATCTTCGCAATGAGCAGTGCAAGAGGCAAAGCGCGTCGATGTTCCCCTTCGACGTGATTCTCTTCGATGTAGGCGGAGTCCTGCTGACGAACGGCTGGGACCATCGCGAGCGCGCGATTGTGCTGGAGCAGTTTCATCTCGACGCGGCGGAGTTTGAGGCGCGGCATCCGCAACCGAACGACGCATGGGAACGCGATGCAATGACGGTAAAGGAGTATCTGGATGCGACGGTGTTTTACGAGCCGCGCGAGCTTTTCGCACCAAGAGTTTCTCGACGCCATTTGCGCGCAGTCGAAGATGCTTGCCGGATGGCGCGATGGGAATCCTGCGGAGCTGGCGGCATCAGATAAGTGCATGCTGGGCGCGCTGAACAATGAAGCGCGAGACACCAATGAGTATCGCTTCGCGACATTTTGGTATCCGCGAACATCTGAAGGTCGCGTTCAGTTCCTGTTACCTGGGACTGCGCAAGCCGGGACAGGCGATTTACCGTCGGGCATTGGATATTCTTGGGACGCCGGCGGAGCGGGTGCTGTTTATCGACGACCGCGCGGAGAATGCAGCAGCGGCTGAAGGTGCGGGCATGAAGGCGATTCGCTTCACTGGCGCAGAGACGCTGCGAAGCGAGTTAGCGAATTTGGGAGTTCTGTAACGAGTTCGAAGGGAGAGCGAGTATGCAACTTGGATTGATTGGCCTCGGCAAGATGGGCGGCAATATGGCGGAGCGGCTGCGCCTCGGCGGCCACCAGGTGGTGGGATTCGATTTCAACGCGGAAGCGGTGCAGAAGCTGACGGCTTCAGGCAATGTGGGCGTGTCTTCACTCGAGGACATGGCGAAGAATCTGACAGGACGCAAGGCGATCTGGATCATGGTGCCGCAGGGCAAGCCGGTGGACGACACGATTGCCAAGCTGGAGCCGCTGCTGAATCCCGGGCGACATTCTGATCGATGGCGGCAACTCGAACTACAAGGACTCGCAGCGCCATTACAAGGAAGTGACGGCGAAGGGATTTCAGTTTGTCGACGTGGGCACGTCGGGCGGTGTGTGGGGCTTGAAAGAGGGCTACAGCATGATGATCGGCGGCGATAAGGAGGCTGTCGAATATCTGCGGCCGATCTTTGAAACGCTGGCACCGGGCAAGGACACGGGCTGGGGACATGTGGGACCGGCGGGTGCAGGGCACTTCGTGAAGATGGTGCACAACGGCATCGAGTACGGCATGATGCAGGCCTATGCCGAGGGCTTCACGATCATGGAGAAGAAGGAAGAGCTGAAGCTCGACCTGGCGCAGATTTCGCAGATCTGGCGCTATGGCAGCGTGGTGCGCAGCTGGCTGCTGGACCTGACGGCCGATGCGCTGAGCAAGAATCCGACGCTCGATGGGCTTGAGGCGTATGTTGCCGATTCGGGCGAGGGACGCTGGACGGTCTTCGAGGCGATCGATCTGAATGTTTCGGCGCCGGTGATTACCGAGTCGTTGATTCGACGGATTCGTTCGCGCGAGGAGAACAACTTTACCGACCGGATGCTTGCGATCATGCGCAATGCGTTTGGCGGACATGCGGTGAAGAAGGACTAGGGGTCAGGAATCAGGGATCAGGACCTCGTGAACTTACAGCTAGTATCGGGAGGATGAGGGGCGATGGCGACGGTGGAGATGAAGGTACGGCCCGGAGGATTTGACGAGTGTTCCGCAGGTCTCAGGAGCGGATTCCGGACCCGGGAATCATGGTGATCTTTGGCGCGTCGGGCGACCTGACCAAGCGCAAGCTGCTGCCGGCGCTGTTTCACCTGGAGCAGATCGGGTCTGCTGCCGAAGAAGTTTGCGATTGTGGGCGTGGCGCGGCGCCCGCTGGGCGATGAATTCGCGACGGACATGCGCGAGGGCATTGTCGAATTCGGCGGCGTGGACAAGAACGATCCCAAGCTCGAGGAGTTCGCCAAGAACATCAGCTACTACGCACTGAGCTTCGACGATGCGTCGCACTATACGGGGCTGAAGACAGAGCTGGACAAGATTGCGCAGGAGAAGGGCATCGGGCCGAACCGCCTGTTTTATCTTGCGACCGCGCCGGAGTACTTTGCCGCCATCATCGAGAATCTCGGCGCGCAGGGGATGGCGCAGCCCGAGCAGGGACGCGTGGGCGTCGTGATCGAGAAGCCGTTTGGGCACGATCTGGAATCGGCGCGGGCGCTGAATCACCAGGTGAATGCGGTGTTTCACGAGAACCAGGTCTTCCGCATCGATCACTATCTCGGCAAAGAGACGGTGCAGAACATTTTGGTGTTCCGCTTCGCCAACGGGATTTTTGAGCCAATCTGGAACCGCAATTACATCGATCACGTGCAGATCACGGCGGCGGAGACGCTGGGCGTTGAGGGGCGCGGGCCGTTCTACGAGAAGGCCGGCGCGCTGCGCGACGTGGTGCAGAACCACGTGATGGAGCTGCTGAGTTTTGTCGCGATGGAGCCGCCGTCGAGCTTCGATGCCGACGCGGTGCGCCGCGAGAAGGTGAAGGTCTGGCGCGCGATTCCCACCATTCCGATTTTGAACGCGGTGCGCGGCCAGTACGGCCCCGGCGTGGTCGACGGCAAGAAGGTGGTCGGCTATCGCGACGAAGAGCGCGTGAATCCCGAGTCGGGAACGGAGACGTATGCGGCGGTGCGGCTCGAAATTGAGAACTGGCGCTGGGCAGGCGTGCCGTTTTATCTGCGCGCGGGCAAGCGGATGAAGAAGACGCGCCACGGAGATCAGCATCCAGTTCAAGCAGCCGCCGCTGTTGATCTTCAATCGGATGCAGTCGGGCGGTCCCTGCACAGACATCCAGCCGAACCTGCTGACGATTCGCATTCAGCCGGACGAGGGCATTGCGCTGCGGTTTGGCGCGAAGGTGCCGACCACGCCGAACATGTCGGTCTGCCCGGTGAACATGGACTTCAACTACGCAGCGGCCTTCGGCACGTCGACGGCGAATGGGTACGAGCGGCTGCTGCTGGACGCGATGCTGGGCGATCAGACGCTGTTTGCGCATCGCGACGGCGTGGAGGTGACGTGGGCGCTGTACACGCCGATTCTGCGAGGCATGGGCGGCGAAGAATCCTGAGGTCTTTCCGAACTACTTTGCCGGGTCGTGGGGACCGGATTGCGCGGATCGGCTGCTGGAGCGCGGCGGGCACAAGTGGCGGAATAATTTGGGGGCGAAGGGCTGAGCAGGCGCCCGAACATAGATCTCAACAGCGCAGCGAAAGCTGCGCTGTTTGCTTTTAGGGTGTACCTATTCGCGAACGACTTTGACGAGGATGCCGTCGGGGAGCTCGCCTTCGATCAGGTGCACGACGCCGTTCTTGACCAGGCCTTCGAAAACCTGGCGGGTAGGCTTCGGTGCCGGCGCCCTTTCCTGTATCGACGCGGAGCCATACTGCGGAGGGCTGGCTGATCCCTGTTCTCTGAACCCCGAGCCCTGATTTCTCCCCATGCCTTTGTCCATGGCGTCGTTGGCGAGCTGGTCGGCTTCTTTGTTGCCGCCGCGGAGGGTGTGGCTCATCTGGAATCCTTCGAGCCGGGCGGCAAGGCGTTTGGCTTCTTCCCAGAGCGGGATCAAGCCGGGGTTCTTCACCTTGTAGATGCCCTTCATCTGCTTGACCATCAGCTCGGAGTCGGAGACGACGCGCAGGCGCCCGGCCCCGTTCTCGAGCGCCCACCGCAGCACGGCGACGAGGCCGGAGTATTCGGCGAAGTTGTTGGTTTGGCGGCCCAGATACTCGCTAAGGCGGGCGACAACCTGGCCCTGGGGGTCTTCGATGACCGCGCCATAGCCGGAGGGGCCGGGGTTGCCGCGGGAGCCGCCGTCGCAGTGGGCGGTAAACCATCCGGAGCCGGACAAGAGCCGGCGTGGCATTTGGAAAGAGGGGGGTGCTCATCGACTTCAAGTGTACCGGCAGCAGGGGCGAGAGGCACGGAGGTACTGAATTGGCGCTCACGTAGGACATGCTCTCCGGCGTCTATCAGAGTGCGGACAACTCCCGTTTCACGGAGTATTGATTCCATGGCAATTGAAGCTGCCAGCTTAGTACCCGTCCCGTCGACCACACTGGGACCTGCGCCGGTCGGTTTAGCCTGGCCAACCGCAAGGAGGGTACAATCCTCTCCAGGTATGGCTGCCAGCAGAGCAATGGACGGGCCGAATCGGGCGCAGGAGCGGTTGCAGGCGCGCGCCCCGGAGATGGAGCTGATCCGCGAGGCGCAGAAGGGATCGCGCGTCGCTTTCGATGCGCTGGTGCGCCAGTATGAGCACCAGGTTCTGCGGCTGGCTCTGCACCTGACGGGCTCGCGAGCACGACGCCGAGGATATTTACCAGGAAGCGTTTCTGAAGGCCTTCCGGTATATCGGGAATTTCCGCTTCGAGTGCTCGTTCTACACGTGGATTTACCGGATCGTCACCAATCTCTGCCTCGACCAGCTGCGCCGCCGCAAGACGCGCAAAGAAGACCACGCGGTGCTGGTGGATCACTCCGGCGACGAGATCGATCTGCTGGCCTCAGTTTCCGACGAACGGTCGTTTTCAAATCCCGACCGGGAGCTGGACCGCAAGGTGCTGGGGGAACGGATTCAGGCGGCGCTGGGCAAGCTCACGCCGCGCGAGCGCATGGTTTTTGAATTGAAGCACTACCAGGGTCTCCGCCTGCGCACCATTGGAGAGATGTTGAACACCACGGAAGAGACCGCCAAGAATACGCTCTTTAGAGCGACTAAAAAGTTGAGAACTCAACTGGCGGGCGTACGGTAGGCATGCAGCAGCAGATCTTTGGACCGAGATTTGTGACACTGCTTTACGAGGCTGGAAGGACGTAACACCATGAATTGCGAAGTTGCCCATGAACGGATCGTGCTGGCGGCTTACGGCGAACTGGCGGATGACCAGATCCACGAGCTGGACCGGCATCTGACGACATGCACCGAATGCCGCACGGAGCGCGAGCAGTTGCTGGCGCTGAAGACGCTGGCAGCAGTGCATCCGGTAACGGAGCCCCCGGCCAATCTGGTGGCCCGGTCGCGGATGCGGCTTGAGGATGCGCTGGATGCGATCCCCCCGAAGCGCTGGTACGAGCGCTGGGGCGAAGGAATTCTTAACAACTTTGCGCGACTGCAGGCGGCCCCGGTGGCGGCAGCATTGCTGCTGGTGGCGGGAATCGGTGCTGGGAGCGTCGGGGGCTATGAAGTTGCGCAGTCTCATGCGGCCCGGGAAGCGGCCTCGACCGCGCCGGCAGCGGCGAGCACAGCGCAGGCTTCAGTGCAGCCGGCGGATGTAGCAAGCATCTCAAGCATCGTGCAGCAGCCCAACAGCGGATTGGTCGAAGTGCGCTACAACGAAGTGGTGCCGCAGACGGTCCAGGGCAAACTCGACGATCCGGCGATTCGCCAGCTGTCTGATGATGGCATCGGAGGATGCGAACTCGGCAGGCATTCGCGACGACTCAGTTGGTTTGCTGGCAGCCGAGTGCCGCGCCGGGCACAGCTGCAATGCGGCGGGCATTCGGGATGCGCTGATGGTGGCGCTGCGCTACGACCGGAACGAGGGCGTGCGCGAGAAGGCACTGAAGGGACTCGAACCCTACGTGTCAGAGGATATGCGCGTGCGCGATGCAGTGCTGGAAGCGCTGCTGAACGACGGCGATCCCAGGATTCGCACGGAAGCGATCAACATTCTAGAGCCTGTCGAAGCCGATATGACGGTGCGGCAGGTGCTGTCGACGGTAGCAACGTCGGACCAGAATCCCCAGATTCGCAACGTCTCGCGGCAGGTTCTTAGCCGGGTGCCGGAGATTCAATAGTCATGAGAAGTGTTCAGGCGACAGCGCCGTTTCAACAAGAGTGCGGGCCTGAAGAGAAATTGCAGGGGGAATCATGAAGTACTTTTTGAGGCCGTACCACAGAGTCATCGGGAGAGTATTGAAACCCGCGCTGGCTGGGGCTGGAACCGCGCTGCTAGGGGCGGGGCTGGTGGCCGGCACGCACATGGCGCGCGCGCAGTCCGCCGGACTGACAGAGATCTTACAGGAATCGAGTCCGCTGCTACATTCCAGTTCGCCGCAGGGATACATGGGCGTGCTGGTGGGCGATATCGATGCCGACACCGCAATTAAGCTGAAGTTGAAGGATGCGCGCGGGGCTGTTGTCACATTGATCGATCATGACGCACCCGCGGCACAAGCCGGCATTCGCGTGAACGATGTTGTTCTGCAGGTGAATGGTCAGGCTATCGACGGCTCCGAACAATTTGGGCGGATGCTGCGCGAGGTTCCTGCGGGCCGTTCGGTTGCGCTAACAATCAGCCGCGATGGAGCGGTGCAGGCAATTACGGTGCAGCTGGCTGATCGGAAGAAGATGGAGCATGACGTTTGGAACCGGCTCGACAATGGCGGCGATTCGGCAAGCTCCGCGCCGGGCATGGGGATTTTGTCGGGCGGCGGGGGCGATGTGCCGACCGGTTTTCATCTTCCCTTCCTGGGGGCGAGTACGCTGAATGTGGGTGCCCTTGTTGAACCGCTTACCTCGCAGATGGCCGACTACCTTGGCGTGCACAGCGGGCTGATGATCAAGCAGATTGCGCGCAAGAGCGAGGCAGAAGCGGCCGGGCTGAAAGCATTCGACGTGATTCTCAAGGTGGGCGTGGACGGCATTGCGACTACCGCGGATTGGGATCGCGCGCTGCGGGCCAACAGAGGCAAGCCGGTGCCGGTGACGATTCTGCGCGATCGCAAGCAGCAAACGGTGACGCTGCAGGTGGATTCCAAGCGCCATCATGCCAAGGTCGAGGAAGCATCCCCATCAGTCGATGGGGCCGCCGGACTCGTGGCCGAATCGGGTAGCGCGAGTCCTGAACAGAGACAGAACTGAGGGCTGAGGTCCCCCACCCTTTCGCCGGTAAGAAGGCGAAAGGATGGGGCACGGAGATTCAGGGTGGGCACAGAGTTTTCGTCGATGGTTAAGCTCTGAACAGCGCGGAAAAGGGCTGGGAGGCGGAAGGCTAGCCTGGGCGCTTGAGGACCTGTTTGGCGATGGTGGCTAGCTGCATGTTTGAGGTGCCTTCGTAGATCTTGCCCACCTTGGCATCGCGATAGTATTTCTCAGCGGGATAGTCGCGGACAAATCCATTTCCTCCAAAAATCTCAACGCATTGGCTTGCCACTTGCTCGGCAACTTCTGAGGCGAAAAGCTTTGCCATGGCAGCTTCGCGCACGTACGGTCTGCCCCCATCTTTGAGCCGTGCGGCGTTGTAGACCAGGAGACGCGCGGCTTCGATCTGTGTGGCCATCTCGGCCAGCGTGAATTGGACCGCCTGAAATTCAGCGATGGCTTTGCCAAACTGGCGCCGTTGCTGCGCATAGCGTGCGGCATGGCCCCACGCACCCGCGGCGAGGCCCAGCATCTGCGCGCCGATGCCGATACGGCCCTCGTTGAGGGTCTCGATGGCGATTTTGTAGCCTTTGCCCGGCTCGCCGATGAGGGCGCCGGAAGGGACAAGGCAGTTGTCGAAGATGAGCTCGCAGGTGCTGGAGGCGCGTATACCGAGCTTGTCCTCTTTTCGACCGATAGCGAAGCCGGCGGCGTCTTTCTCGATCAGGAATGCAGTGATGCCGCGGTAGCCTGCGGAAGGGTCAATGGTAGCGAAGACCATGAAGAGACCGGCTTCGCGCGCGTTGCTGATCCAGAGCTTGCGTCCGTTAAGGCGATAGCCATCGCCGTCGGGTATTGCACGCGTCTGCAGCGCAAAAGCATCGGAGCCGGAGCCTGCTTCGCTGAGGGCGTAGGCGCCGACGGTATCCGAGGCGAGACGGGGGAGCCAGCGGCGCTGCTGCGGCTCGGTGGCCCAGCGGCGGAGCGCGTTGATCACCAGGGTGCTGTGCACGTCGACCAGAACGGCGACGGCAGGATCGACGGCGGAGATGGCTTCAATGGCCAGCACGGCGTCAAAGAAGCTGCCGCCCGATCCGCCGAATTCTTCAGGGATCTCGATGCCCATGAGGCCGAGCTGAAAGAGCTGCTGGAGCAGGCCGGGAGCGAACTGCTGGTCCGCATCCATTTGCCCGACGAGCGGGGTGATCTTTTCCTGAGCGAATGCCGAGACGGTGGCGAAAAAGAGGCTCTCTTCCTCAGAGAGTTCGGTGAGCGGACGAGGGGACTGGGGTTGCTTAGACAAAAGCATGCTGTGCCTCCAGCCATCGGAGTGTATCAAAAGGTCGCGTCTATTCCCACCGGGTGCTGCAGGGACGGGTCCTTCTGCAGTTGGCCAGAAAAAGAAAAGGGCAGAGCGTAGTCGCGCTCTGCCCTTGCTTGTTGCGTGCAGCTAATTGATGACCAAGGTAAAACTGCTTTGTGCGGTGATGGAGGTGGTTGTGGAATCCGTTCCGTTGATGGTGATGGTGTAGGTTCCTTTGGGCGGATTCGAAAGGCTGCTCGAGCTACTGCTGCCGCCCCCACCGCAGGCGGAGAGGCCGAGGCCAAGCGCGAGCAGGCCAACGATGGCCGCGAGACCTCGTAGCTTCCGCGAGGAGCGGCCGATGCATCCAGCGAGGAATAACCCAGCTAAGGTAATCGCGAGGGGAGCTGGACTGGACGGATTATTCTTCGAGGTGTTGCCGGCGCCGAGCCGATGCAGCGCGTGGGTGCCCGGCTTGCTTGCTCCGGTAGCCGCGCAGTTGGAGGCATTCGTATCAATACCGATTTGTGCGCTGAGCGGAGTGGTGCCCGTAATCGTAGCGGACCCACTTGAGCTTAGCCCTGTGCTGCCGTAGACGCACAGATTGGCCAGCGCACTGTTGTTTGAAGTGGTGAAGGTGAAGTTGACTGTCCCGGTGTAACCGCCTGCGGGCGTAATGGTCAGGTTCTCAGTTCCTTTTGAACCTTGGCTGATGGTGACCGTTGATGGGCTGAACGCCAAGGTGAAGGTGCCTTTGCCGGAACTGCTGCCCGCGATGGTAATGGAGATGGAGCCGGACGACGTGGCATGGGTGGAGTCTCCCGCATACTGAGCAACGACTGTATGGACACCGGCGGTGGTGAAGTTGGCGGTGTATGTAGCGGTGCCATTGGAGGTGAGGGGGATCGTCTGCGGGGTGCAGCCGGTGACACCGTAGGCTGTGCCGCAGCCGTCGCTGGAGACGGTGACGTTGCCGGTGGGTATCGATGCTTCCGCTGTTGGATGTGACGGTAATGGTGACGACATCGTTGGTGTTGATGTTGGGCGTCAGGCTGGCGGCGCTCACGACGTGCTGGTTCCGATGATTTTGGGGTGGGGGCGTGGGGGTCCCGGGCCAGGCGGTGACGAGAGCGCTGAGGTTCAAGGAGCCTAGGCCGGTCACGAGATCGTAGCCTGTAGTCGTGGCGTAGCTGGCCGGAGGAGGCAGAGCTGCAGATAGCTGGATCCCGCGCTGGACGGGCACTTGTTGTCGCCAGTGGTGATGTCCTTAAAGACCGCGGCATAGGTCGCAGGTGTTGCGGCAAGCGAATAGAGGGTCGGATTCATCAAGCCCTGCCCTGTGGTATAACCCTCGACCTGATTGAGAACAGCAACCATACCGGCGAAGATAGGCGTAGAGAAGCTGGTGCCGCCCGCAACGGTCAGCGAGCTATCGGACGCGCTGCCACGGAAGCCGGAGCCGCAGCTTCCGGTCTGGACTGGGGCGACACGCTGAGTGTTCCAGTCGCTCGTGTCGCTGGTGCAAAAGAGGAACCCGGGCAGGTCAGGAGAAGCGTAGAAGGAGATGTCAGGGACGTCGCGCTTGCCGTCGCTCGGAATACCGGGGACGCCAGCTTGCCAGCTTGGCTTGGTGGTATAGAGGGTACTCACGCCCCCGCCGGTGGCACTCAGGCCTCCGCCCGCGGTGACTGCCGCGACATTGTCATTCCATGCAACTTCGGGAATGTATTGGAGGAGGGAGAGGACTTCGTCGCTGGTGCCTTTCGATTGCCAATACGCATTGCCCGAGGCGTCGTTGGCGCTGGTGATTTCTGTTCCGCCTATGCCGGTTACGTACTGACTGCTGGCTGGATAGCTCACGGCAAGTTGTTCCTGGGTCGTGAGGGGGGGGAGGCCATTCTGGGTGGTGGGTGGAGCCTGGTAACAGGCGGAAGAGCCGGAATCGCCCGAGGCCGCCACAACGGTTTGGCCCTGCGTAGCGGCCTGGGCCAGGACAGTGTCGAGTGCGGTTGCGCTCGTTTGCGAGAGTTCCGGCTCGCAAGCGCCGTAGCTGACCGAGATAATGTTGCCGAGTTTTTCGTCTATTGCGTATTGGATGGAATCGAAGACACCGTAATTGGTGTTATTACCGGTATAGACGAAGTAGATGCTAGCGCCGGGGGCGATGCCGCCAGCCCATTCCAGATCCAGATCGGACTCGCCTTCATCTCCCGAGAAGACCTGGGGGGTTCCGGAGCCGGGCACCAGTACCTGCGTGGGATCTTTCACGGGGAGGCTTGCCGCGGTTTGGAAGCTCTCGATATCGCTATTCACGATCGCGGACTGGCCGACGACCACAATCGATTGGCCGACGCCGGTATTGCCTGAACTTGCGACCGTGTTGATGCCGTAGGCCAGCTTGATATCGCCGGGTGAAAAGAAGACGTTGCCGGAGACGTTGGACGTGAAGGCGGAGCGGGCGCGCCCGTTGCCCGAGGGGCGAATCATCGAGCGGGGGCGGAAATCGTCCAGATTGCGCACGGCGAGCACGACCGGCGCGAGAGCAGAGGGAAGGGTAAGCGGCGTTGATGGGGCGAAGTGCTTTTCCCCATTGAGGGTGTAGAAGTGCATCTGCGTCTGGAAGGCACGTTCAACCTGTCCTGCGTTACCGCTGAAGCGAATGAGATTCTTGCTGCGTGCAACCGAATCGACGGAGAAGCCTTGCTGCTCGAGCCAGGTCTGAACCTTATCAATATCCGATTGGGCCATGCCGAAGCGGGCTGCGAACTGGTCCGGGGTCAGCCACCGGTGGTACAGGGGCGACGCTGGATTCTGCTGGGCAGAGATGAGGGCTTCGAGATCGGCCTGCTGTGCCGCGGAACGGCTGAAGACGAGGCTCATGCCGGCCATGCGGCGATCGGCGGGGACCTGCCCTACATCGAATCTGGCCTGGGCAAGGGGATGGAGCGACCCCGTCAGGGTGGTCACAGCGGAGTCTGACAGCGGGGCGCTTATGCGCGCCGCCGGCGATTGCGCGCCTGCCAGAGTTGCGGCGAGCGCAAGCAGAGGAAGAGCCAGCCAGGCTCGCGTAAGGGTCCATTGCGGAGTAGGGGCGGGAGCAGGTCTTGTCATAGTCATCCTTAGTTCGTCGGGGGCCAAATTGGTGTCAATTCAAAGCGATCGGATCCGCAGGCGGAGTGCACGCGGTGCGACCAGAGAGCGAGGACGACAGCCCAAGCCTGCAGGAATTCCCAGGGCAACTGAGCGCCAATGGACTTCCGGAGGCAGGGAGAGAAGAAAGGTGGAAGCGGATTGGCGCCCGTCCGATACACATCTGGGGGAGCCTCCTAGACTGGTGGAACACACGATATCTCCAAGATTAGACTCAGAGTCGGCAACAAAGTTGTGGAGGGACCACCGGTTCGATACAAAGGTCACTTCGCGGCCACCCCGCTCTCTCGATCAATCGCAGGCGGTCGGGGAGGATGTCACGGGAGATGCGCGTGACCGGAGTGGGCGGTCTAGACTCGATCGGCGAGCTTGAGTGCCGGCGCACTGCGAGGGTGCGGAACGAATTTGCTTGACCGCCAGGCAATGGTGAGTCGTTCTCCGTCAAGGAGCTTGCGAATCTGGCCGCGGGCATGATCCGCCCAGGGCCCGCTGCGGTCGAGTTTCACATAGGCCTGCCAATGCCGCAGTGCTGAACGCTGGTCACCCTTGCGCTCGTAAGCCAGGGCGAGGTTGTAATGTGCATCGGCATAGTGGGGTGAAAGCTTAACTGCCTGCTCGTATGCCTGGATTGATTCCTCTGGCCGGTCTAACTCATCGAGCACGTTGCCAAGATCGAAGAATGCAAGCACGTAGCCGGGATCGGTCTCAGTTGCACGGCGATAGAGCTCTTCAGCCCGGCTGTACCGGCGCAGGTGGAAGTGGATGGTGCCCAGGTTGATGTAGGCGGCGGCGTATCCAGGGTCACGCGCCAGAATCTGCTCGTAAAGAGCGAGCGCCTGATTTTTATCGCCCGACTCCTCTGCCTGCACCGCGGCCAGAAAGAGGCTTTGTATTTCGGCAGCTTCGGTGGATACGCCTGGCCGGCGGAGGGGAGCCGGACCGTTCCCAGCTGGATTGTTCTCGAAGCGTTCGAAGTCGAACAGGAGCTGGCGGCGAATGGGGTCGAACATGGCTCCACTGCACCGGAAGGCAAGGCGGGCCCCAGTGCGCACTACCGTCGCTTCAAGGAGCGGATTGGTCATGCCGGCAACGGCACGCATCGCGACGATGGAGTCGCGGATCGATGCGGCCGATACGTCGTCTTCGCGCAGAGAGCGCAGAGTGCGAAGCTGACCAAGATCCTGGAAGGAATAGGTTTGCTGAGGGGGGATCAGTTCCGCCCGCTCCCAACCGAGCAATTGGCGGGAAGTGATCTGCAGGATACGCAAGACATCCTGACGGCTATAGCTGGTCACTCTTCCATGCTCCCTTGGCTAGTCCATCTCCCGTCAGAGGGAGACCCGGTGTGCGGGAACGTTGCTTCCCTTGAAACCGGCTTGCGAAATCAACCTTCAACTAGAGTCTTCGATGCAATCTCGGACTTTCGTCTGGAACAGTTCCCGAGGAACCGCTTGGTGCGATTATGCCAAGAATATGCGTGGATAAGCGGTCTTGAATTACGGCCTTGCAAAAAGTGAGTGGATAACCAATACCTAATTTGGTTCCTTCTGTCGGGGGTGGCGAGAAGAGGCGCCGGCCAGACGCCGGAACTGGGCAAATCCGGGCAAGTGCAGCTTCTCGGGGAGAAGCGTCCTGCAAGGCAGACCGAACCCAAATCTGCGCCACAAGATGAGCACTAAGAATATTGATCATTTGATCAATAAACCATTGGCTCTTTTGTGCTTACGTCAACTCCTGTGGTACGGTGGTGCATCCCGAAGGTCAGCATAGTGGAACGCGTGAAGAGGGTGGGGCCCCGTGTCCGAAGCGGATATTTGTCTGGCATTGAAGCAGCACTTGGAACTTTTGTCTGCCAGCGGACGGCTCGACTCGCTTCTCGGGTATGAAGTGCGGGGCTTACTCTCTTCTTCGCCGCCGTTCGAACGAGTAATTCATGCAGCCGATCTGGCCCAGGTGCGCCGTCTGTTTTATCTCACGATCGCGCCCGCAACGGGGCAGCTGAATGTTCGGATGCGGCATGCTTCCGGCGGGATCCATTGTGTCTGCTGGCATTACGAACGCGTGGTGACCACTAAGGGCGAAACCATTCTGAACGTGGGCCTTGCGAAACTTACCCCAGAGCATCTTGCTTCAGGGGAAGATGGATCGCCGCTGCACTTTGGCGGCGGTGTTCGACAGCGTCAACGAGTGCGTTCACATCAAAGATCGGAACCACCTGGTCATTCTGGCCAACCACAATTTCCGGAACGAGCAGTCGCTTCCGGCGTTGGGGCTCCGCGATGTCGCGGGAATTTCGGATTACGACTTGTTCCCTGAGGAGTTTGCGGATGAATCCTACGCAGCCGAGACCGAGGTGCTGGCAGGTAGGGCGGTGGAGCCTCTCCTGCAGGAGGCGCTGGACATAGACGGGAAGAAGGAGTGGCTCAGTCACCGCAAATTCCCGGTGCGCGACAAATTGGGCACGGTCATTGCGATCCTTACGATTGCCGCGGTGACTACGGAACATGTGCTTGCGGAACGCGCTCTGCGGGCGAGTGAAGAGTCCCTGAGGGAAGCGCAGAAGATCGCGGGTGTGGGCAGTTTCATTCTGGACATCGAGGCGCAGGCTTGGACTGCTTCGGATGTGCTGTACGAGATTCTCGGGCTCGAGAGAGAATGCGAACGTACTGTTGCGGTGTGGAACCATCTGATCCATCCCGATGATATTGGCAGGTTGAGCGCGCTCTTTGGGGAAATCCACTTGAGCCCGGGCAAGATGCTCGATGGAGAGACACGCTTCATTCGTCAGTCAGACAAGAATCTGCGGTGGGCGCACGTGCGGGCAAGGCTGGAATTGGATTCGCGCGGCACGCAGGGCACTGCTGCGAGGAACGATCGAAGACGTCACCCAAAGAAAAGCAGATGAGGCGGATCTGCGTGAGAGCGCGGGCCTGCTTCGACTCTTCATTGAGGACGCCCCCACGGGGCTTGCGATGTTCGATCGCGAATTGCGTTACATGAGTGCAAGCAGGCGGTGGATTGAAGATCGAGGCTTGAAGGAATGGAATGTGGCGGGGCGCTCGATTTACGAAATAGGCAACGCGGCTCCGGCGCACTGGAAAGAGGAGCATCTGCGCGCTCTGGCTGGCGAGGCTAGCCCCTTTGCAGAGGACAGCTACCAGAGAGAGGACGGGGGCCGGAGATGGCTGCGGAGGACTGTGCGGCCGTGGTGGACCGGCCAGGGAAAAGTGGGCGGCATCGTGGTGCTCTCAGAAGACATTACTGAGCGCAAGCAGGCCGAAGAGGCTCTTGAACAGAGCCGAAATCTGCTGCAGCTCTTCATCGAACATGCACCGGCAGCGATTGCGATGTTCGACCGCGAGATGCTCTACCTGGCAGTGAGCCGGCGCTGGCGCGAGGACTATGGGCTGGCGGGCATGGAGATTCTCGGCCGTTCGCACTACAAGGTTCTGCCCGAAATTCCCGAGCGTTGGAAGGCCTTTCATCGGCGGGGGTTGGCAGGTGAATCCCTTCGCAAGGACGAGGACCTCTTTAAGCGGGCTGACGGCTCAGAATGCTGGCTGCGCTGGGAGATCGAGCCGTGGAGAGAAAGCGATGGAGCGATCGGCGGCATCGTTCTATTCACCGAAGACATTACGGACCTGAAGTTGAACGAAAGCCGGCTGCGACTGGCAGCGAATGTCTTTACGCACGCTTCCGAAGGCATTGTGATCACCGACGAGGATGGGACCATTCTCGATGTAAACCATGCCTTTACGCGCATCACCGGTTACACCCGTGAGGAGGCCCTGGGACAGAACCCGCGGATATTGCGCTCCGGCCGGCAGAAGGATGAGTTCTATGCGGAGATGTGGAGCCGGCTCAAGGAGAGAGGGAACTGGTCGGGCGAGATCTGGAATCGCGCCAAAGACGGGCAGATCTACGCAGAGATGCTGACGATCAACGCGGTTCCGGACCCTACGGGCGGAAGAAGGCAGTACGTTGCGATCTTCTCCGATCTCACCCCCATCAAGGAGAGGGAGCGACTACTGAAGCACATGTCGCACTTCGACGTGGTGACCGGGTTGCCCAATCGAGCGTTGTTCGGGGATCGTCTTCGCCAGGCGATGGCGCAGTCGCGTCGGCAGGAACGAATGACAGCGGTCGCGTATCTGGATCTGGATGATTTTCGTGATGTGAACGATCGTCACGGCCACATTGTTGGAGATCAAGCTGTTGCTCGCCGTCACGCAACGGATGACAGCTGCACTGCGCGAAGGGGATACGCTTGCCCGGCTCGGCGGAGATGAGTTTGCCGTGGTTCTGCCGGAGATGGCAAATATCGAAGAAAGCCTTGCGCTGATCTCGAACTTGCGCGACGCCATGGTTCCGCCGGTGGAGATTGCGGATTTGAAGTTGCAGCTCACGGTAAGTATCGGGGTCACGTTTTTTCCGCAGAGCGAGGACGTTGAGCCGGATCAGCTCCTGCGTCAGGCCGATCAAGCGATGTATTTTGCGAAGCTGTCCGGCAAGGGGCGCTGCCACGTTTTCGATCCTTCATTGGACCGCAGCATGCGGGGACGCCATGAAGATCTCAACCGCGTTCGCCATGCGATGCGCGCTGAGGAGTTCGAGCTATTTTTTCAGCCGCGGGTGAACATGCGCACCGGAGAGGTCCTGGGTGCCGAAGCCCTGATTCGTTGGCGGCATCCGGAACTCGGCCTGCTTGCTGCCGGAGCAGTTTCTTCCGATCGTGCAAGGGAACATCTTGTCGGTGGAGATGGGCGAGTGGGTGATCGACAGCGCGCTGACCCATATGGAGTGGCTGGCATGAGCGGGGCCTGGACATACCGGTCAGTGTGAATGTCGAAGCGTCTGCAGCTTCAGGACCCTCGATTTGTTGATCGATTGAAGGAGTTGCTGGCACGGCACCCCGGGGTTCAGTCTTCGAATCTTGAATTGGAGGTGCTCGAAAGCAGCGCGTTTGAGGACCTCGGCCAGGCGTCGGAGGTGATCCGGGCTTGCAGCAACCTTGGCATATCGTTTGCGCTGGACGATTTTGGGACTGGCTACTCCTCGTTGTCGTACCTGAAGCGATTGCCCGTGGACGTTCTGAAGATCGATCGCAGTTTTGTGCACGACATGCTAGACGACCCGGAGGATCTGACAATCCTGGCGGGCGTTTTGGCTTTGGCGAATACATTCAGGCGTCAAGCGGTTGCCGAAGGGGTGGAGACAGTCGAACACGGGATGATGCTGCTGCGGCTTGGATGTCCGGTAGCACAAGGATATGGAATTGCACGTCCCATGCCGGGCAGCGAGATTCCGGGTTGGGTAGCCAACTGGCGACCGGATCCGCGATGGGCAAATGTGCCTGCGGTTGATCCCGTGCATTGGCCCTTGCTGTATGCGAGCGTGGAGCATCGTGCCTGGACCGCCGAGGTTGAATCGTTCCTCAGAAGCGATCGAGCGGCACCTTCCACGATAGACCGTCATCTATGCCGCTTCGGCTCGTGGCTCGATGCGGAGACGGCTGCGGGGCGCGGAGCGCGGTCGAGCTTGGAAGCTCTGGGTGCGGAGCACTGCGCGCTACATTCCTATGTCGATCGCGCTCTTGTTTCCGGCGGTCCCAATGGGCAAGAAGCTGATGAAGGCATCAAGGAATTGCATCATTTGCGAGACGCGTTCCTTGAAGGGCTGCAGCGATATGTCCAGTCGTTGTAGGTCCCATGAAGATCCGCTGCGTCACGCAGGTTCAGTCGGGCTGATTCGACCGCCAACTCTAAAACGCGGGCCCCAGGATGACATTCCGGATGTTAGACTCACTCTCAGTGAACGCGCTGCGGGATGATACATAAAAGTAATTGCGCGCGAGGTCTGCGTGTCCCGCAATTTTGGATTGAATTCAGAGCTTTCACGGCGGCACGCGTTTATCTTTTTGGCTATAGAATTCCCGCTACAAGGGATCGAAATGAACGAGACAATTCTGGTTACGGGCGGCGCCGGTTTTATCGGCTCTAACTTCGTGTTGCAGTGGCTGAAGACCTCGAAAACCGCGCTGATAAATCTCGATGCACTGACCTATGCGGGGAACGCGGAGAACCTTGCATCGCTCACAGGTAATCCGTTGTATCGCTTTGAGCAGGGAGATATTTGCGATGGCGAGAGAGTTGCGGCGTTGTTGCGCGAGCATCGCCCCAGCGCCATTGTTCATTTTGCCGCGGAGAGCCACGTAGACCGATCGATTGCGGACCCTGGGTCCTTTATCCGGACCAATGTACAGGGAACGCTGACATTGCTGGACAAGGCCCGCAGCTATTGGCTGGAACTGGATGAGGCGAGCCGACAACGATTTCGTTTTGTGCACGTCTCGACGGATGAGGTCTACGGAACTCTTGGACCGAATGATCCGCCATTTTCAGAGACGACTGCTTACGCGCCGAATAGTCCCTATGCGGCGTCGAAAGCAGCATCAGATCATCTAGTTCGCGCATACTTCCACACGTTCGGACTGCCGGTACTTACAACGAATTGTTCGAATAACTACGGGCCCTATCAGTTTCCCGAGAAGCTGATTCCGTTGATGATTTTGAACGCGCTGGAAGGTAAGCCGCTGCCCGTGTACGGAGACGGACAGAATGTCAGGGACTGGCTTTTTGTTGAGGATCATTGCTCGGCGATTCGCGCAGTGCTCGAGCGCGGCCGGCTGGGCGAGACGTATAACATCGGCGGCAACAGCGAGCGGAAGAATATCGATGTGGTTACATCCATCTGCGACCTGGTTGACGAGATGAGTTCGGATAATGCGCTGGGCTCTCGCAGAAAGCTCATTACCTACGTTGCCGATCGTCCGGGCCATGACAGGCGCTATGCGATCGATGCGACCAAGATTGCAGTGGAGCTTGGATGGCGGCCTTCGGCTGAGTTTGAGGGCGGTTTGCGGAAGACGGTTGCGTGGTATCTGGAGAACGACGCGTGGATTGAGGACGTGCGAACAGGCGCTTATCGCGACTGGATCAAGAAGAATTATGAAGAAAGGATTCCGCAATGAAGGGAATCATTCTCGCAGGTGGCTCGGGAACTCGGCTTTATCCGGTGACAAACGCCGTCATCAAGCAGCTTCTGCCGGTCTATGACAAGCCGATGATCTACTACCCGTTGAGTACGCTGATGCTGGCGGGTCTGCGCGACATCCTCATTATTTCAACGCCTCAAGATACTCCGCGCTTCGTCGAGTTACTGGGAGATGGTTCTCGTTGGGGAATCAACCTAAGTTATGCGGTTCAAGCAAGCCCAGACGGCTTGGCACAGGCGTTTCTGATTGGGCGAGATTTCATTGGAGACGATACGAGCGCCTTGGTTCTGGGGGATAACATCTTCTACGGCCAGTCGCTGTCACATCACTTACAGCGCGCTTCGACGGTAGATAAAGGCGCAATTGTTTTCGCCTATCCGGTTCAAGACCCCGAGCGCTACGGTGTGGTGGAGTTCGATGGGTCAGGGCATGCAGTCAGTATCGAAGAGAAGCCCAAAGCGCCTAAGTCGCGCTATGCCGTCACAGGACTCTACTTTTACGATCGCGATGTGACGCGTCTGGCCGCGTCGTTGAAGCCGAGTCATCGGGGTGAGCTGGAAATTACCGATTTGAATCGGCTGTATCTGACCGCGGGAACCCTGAAGGTGGAAGTGATGAGCCGGGGCATGGCGTGGCTGGACACAGGGACGCACGATTCTCTATTTGAGGCGGGACTTTTTATCCAGACGATTCAACGACGTCAGGGACTGAAGATTGCTTGTCCGGAAGAGATTGCGTACCACCTCGGCTATATCAGTGGAGAAGATCTGGAGCGATTAGCGCAGCCGGTGCTGAAGAGCGGGTACGGGCAATATCTGCTCTCCCTGCGGCATGAGACCTATTGGTCCGCGGATCCAGAACCATGAGAGTCGAAGAAACCAAGTTACCGGGCGTCGTTGTACTGATCGCCGATGTCTATCGCGACGATCGTGGAGCGTTTCAGGAGACATGGAATCTGAGGAAGATCGCAGAGGCCGGGTTACCGTCGAACTGGGTTCAGGATAATTTCTCTGTTTCAAAAAGGAATGTTCTTCGCGGAATCCACTACCAACTGACGCAGCCGCAGGGCAAACTCGTGCGAGTGACTCACGGAGCGGTGCTCGATATAGCGGTCGATCTGCGTCGGAGCGCGCCCACGTTCGGGAAACATGTCGCAGTCGAGCTGGATGGGGAGAGTGGGCGGATGCTCTGGATCCCTATCGGTTTTGGCCACGCATTTCTCGCCCTGACGGAGTCAGTTGGATTTGCGTACAAAGTGACGGACTACTACAGCCCGGGTGGGGAGCGGACGATTCGATGGGACGATGCGGATCTTGCGATTCCGTGGCCTGTGGCCGCGGAGCAGGCGATTGTCTCAGCCAAGGACCAAGCGGGCACCGCGTTCCGCGAGGCTGAGGTGTTTGCGTGAGCAGCGCGCTGCGGATTCTGATTCTCGGTTCGTCGGGCCAGCTGGGAAGGGAATTGGTGCGCTTCTTTTCAGGAGCCGGCGAGATTCTGTCTTGCGACCGAACGAAGGTGGATTTCACTTCGAACGAACAGCTTCGAGAAGCTGTTCGCAAGATGGCGCCGGATGTGATTCTGAATGCCGCTGCTTACACCGCGGTGGATCGGGCAGAATCGGAGCCTGAAATTGCGATGGCAGTGAATGGGAGAGCCCCCGAAATTCTGGCAGAAGAAGCGGTGCGCCTGGGAGCGTTGCTGGTTCACTATTCAACTGACTATGTTTTTGATGGGTCGAAGACTGCTCCATGGGTCGAGACCGACGCAACGAATCCACTCAATCAATACGGCAGAAGCAAGCTTGCTGGAGAGGATGCGATCCGCCGGATCGGCGGGAAGTTTCTGATCCTGCGTACGAGCTGGGTCTATGGCCCGTACGGGAACAACTTCATGCTTACGATGCTTCGGTTGGGTCGGGAACGCGATCAGATTAGAGTGGTGGACGATCAGATTGGCGCTCCGACAACTTCGATCGAGTTAGCAGAAGCAACTCGCAAGCTCACCGATGGAGTTCTCGCTGGGACCTATGGCGAAGCGGCCTCCTGGGCGGGCACCTATCATCTGACCTGCAGCGGATCGGTTTCGTGGTGTGGTTTTGCAAGAGCAATCTTCGCGCGCGGTGCTGCCGTGCTCGGTGGAAAGCGGCCGCAGGTGAGCCCAATCCTTACGAGCGAATATCCTACGCCGGCCAGGCGTCCCCTCAATTCGGTTTTGTCTAATGCAAAATTAAACGCTCGATTCGGCTTGAATCTGTCTCCATGGGAAGGCGCTCTGGACCGCGCTCTAGTCGAGCTGGAGGCGGCGAGAAGTTAGATCCGGTAAGCGGCCGAAACATGGGCCATTATTTTTGGCGTTGCCTCAGTGTGCCTTCGGATCGGTTTACCTGTCCAAGTTTTGCTCGATATAGTCGCAGAGCATGTGGCCGCAGAGAATATGTGCTTCCTGGATGCGAGGAGTCTCGGTCGACGGGATTTGTAAAGTCAGGGACGCGGCCTTGGCCATGGGGCCGCCGTTCTTACCAGTAAATGCAACCGTATGCGCGCCGATCATGCGAGCTGCCTCTAGGGCAAGCAGGACATTCTTGCTGTTCCCGGAAGTGGAGATGCCGACCAACACGTCCCCTGGAACGCAAAGTGCTTCGACCTGCCGACGAAACACTAGGTCATAACCGTAGTCGTTGCCGATTGCGGTAAGGATAGAGGTGTCTGTGGTGAGGGCGATGGAGGGTAAGGCTCGCCGCTCTTTGAGGAAGCGCCCGACGAGTTCGGCGGCAAGATGCTGTGAATCGGCGGCGCTCCCGCCATTGCCACACCAGAGGATTTTCTTTCCGTCGTGAACGGCGCGGCTCATCATTGAACCGATTTGTTCCAGGATCGGGCAGAGCCCCTGCAGGGCCTCAATCACACTGACGTGGGAGGCAAGTGCTCGATCAAAGATGCTGTCCGAATCGCGCATAGTCGAGGGTCCAGATGAAACGATAGTGCGATCTTCTGTCAATTCAAGAGAAATGCAACGCGAGAGAGGCTATTTGGGAAAAATGCACGTATAGCCACAAGTGCCTGCCAATTACCGACTTATCCGAGAACTTCATCAGAGTATTCGAATGGCTGCAACACCAAGAGCGAGCTGTGAGAAGACCTGGGACCAATCGAGGAAACCTCGGAGGGCGGACGGTCTGAAAGTCTTCTCGGGCACGACGATGGTATCCCCGGGATAGATGGGAAGATCGTAGAACTGATTTCCCCAGAGGCCCTTACGGCTTTCATAGCTGACGACCTCGCCGTTCGCCCTAATCACGAAGGCCCGCCCGCGTTCTGCGTCCCTGGTGAAGCCGCCGGCCATCTTCAGATAGCCGCCGAGGCGCCGTCCGCGCGCATAGAGGAAGGAATTCTGATCGTTCACCGCGCCAACCACGTTGATGCTCGCCGGAACGTGAGGAATGATGAAACGATCGCCGTCTTCCAGAGAAACGTCCGGCAAGCTGCTTGCATCATGGGTTCCCGGCTGGAAATCGAGAACAATGCGGCCGGTGGCGCGTAGCTGGCGTAGCCGAGTAATCAGCTCCCGCTCGCTGTTTTGAGCTGCGTTGCCGCTCGCTAGATCCTGAGCCGAACTGGCGGGCGATGCAGCGAGAGCGAGATTGCTCCTTTGAATGCGCATATCGAGGGTTTGTACATACTCGTCGAGCCTTGCCTGTTGGACCGTTCGAGTTGATTCGCGCGTGAATTCGGAACCGTAGAGATAGGCATTAGGAGTGAGCCCGCCTGCACGCTCTACTAGAGTACGGAGCGTTTCACCGGGTCGTGCGGTATAGAGTCCTGCGTGGACGAATTCTCCCTCAAGTCTGACCAGTTTCGTTTGTTGGGCAATTGGCACCCGAATATCAGCCTCAGAGAGGATTGAAACGACATCGCCGGGCTGGAGCTCGAGATTTTGTGAGGCGTCGTGACTTAAAACGAGCTTGCCGAGGTCGAAGGGCACCAGCACGGTCTTGAGGTTTTCCGGGTCGAGGCGCTGAATGACTGCATAATCCCAGTCCACGTCCGGAGCCGTCTGCGTGATCTCCGTTCTTTGGGCGCCACGCGCGATCCGATTCGAGTTCTCTTCTTGCTGTTGGGCCGCGAGAGAGGTGCTCGAGGTGCGCTGCTGCGCCGTTAGATAAGGGCCTGCCGCGTAGGAGTTTGCAGTGCCGTTCTGCGCAAGAGGAAATTGTTGCTGCCCGGTGCGGTCGTAGGGGGAGATCTGGCCAAGCTGGTCTGGCGACTGGCCGTAAATGTCCTGCTGCTGATTCTGGTCTTGTTGCTGCGGACCCCCCGCCATGTTCGCCCGGGAATCTGAGTAGGAGCTTTCAGACCGTGGGGGCGGAAGCGTGACGGCATGATTTTGCGAGGGCTGATGCATAGTCGAGAAGCCCGGGATCGGTTCGAATTCTGGAGAAGGCAGGCCCAACTGTGCGCGCCGCCACCAATAGTTGCGGGTAATCAGCGAGTCTTTGTCGGGAATCAAATCGCTGACGCGCATACCTGGGTGCCACGCGAAGCGGCCGGGGTTGGCAATGTTTCCGCGCAAGGTGACCGTCTGTTTGTATTTCGGCACGATCGCGAAGACGCGAACAAGATCGCCATCCGCGACCGGGGTAGCCAATCCAGCGGAGTCGTACGCGACTTCCATCGCCTGCCGCGTGTCATGATTTTCGATCCGCTCGATTGAAATGCGTGCTTCTGAGGCCACCGTCGAAGCGCCGCCCGCATCTGCGAGAAGGTCGGATAGCGATTCGTTGGGGCGAAGCTCGAATATCGCGGGGACACGCACGCTGCCGGTTACGGCCGCCTGCGGCCCAACCGGGGGAATATAGATGACGTCACCGGAGAGCAGCTTGACGTCGTTTGATTTGTCGCCCCGGATCAAGAAGGAGTAGAGATCGAGATTGGTAATTGTCTCATTTCCGCGGCGCAACTGAATCTGGCGGAGGGAACCTTGAAGGGACGGGCCACCGCTGGCGAAAAGCGCGTCGATCAAGGTGCTCAACGAACTAACGGTATAGACGCCGGGGCGCCTGGCCGCGCCCGATACATAGACCTGGATAGCCCTTATCTGTCCGATATCGGCCTGGACATTGAAGTTCTTATAGACTCGGCCGATCGCATCCTTGAGGTGTGCCTCCAGGTCGGAATACGGCAACCCGGCAACGTGGATCGGACCTATTTGCGTGACAGGAATGTAGATCTCTCCGGAGCGGTCAACGCGTACGTTGGCCTGGAAATTGACCTGACCCCAGACGCGAATGCGCAGCTCATCTCCCGGCCCGATGAGATAGTTCGAAGCAACCGGCGCCATATCCAGCGGCGCAAAAGTCGACGGAACATTTTGAAAAAGATTCGCGCCGAAAACGGGGAGAACCTGGCCGGTGGTCGAGGCGGCGAACTTCTGAAATTCCGTCAAAGGCTCCGGAATAAACCGTTGTTGGTTCTGAGCGGAGGACCGGTTGGAAGGCTGACGGTTCTGCGACTCGGAGTCGGCGTAGGAAGGCGACTGAATCTGAGGCTGGTTGGAGCCGGTCTCCGTGGGCAACCTCGACGGGGACCCCAGCATCGCATTGACATCATTCTGCTGCCCGCTGCATTGGGGAGAACTGCCCACCAACGGGTCAGAACAATCCCAAGTATTGGAATTCTGGGTGCTGTTTGCGCTGGAACTCTGAGGCAACTGCTGCGCGAGAAACGCGGGTGGGAGCAGGAAGGGCAGGCAAGCGAGAAGGGAGCGCGAGATCATAGGTAGGGGGAGACAAAATCAAGCGGAGAACAGTGCCAAGCGAGTTAACTCTGCAGCCTCTGACCCCAACGCAAGACAACTCCTAATGCGGAGTCTAACATGCCACTTGAGGCCACTGGCTAACAGTTCGCGCGGGATAATGAGGAGTCGGTGACCTCGTTTCATGCATTTGCTTGAGACGATACGGAGGGATTATCTGCTCCCCTGAAGCGGAAATGGAATCAGGAAGCGATGGTGCGGGAAGGAGTTCTCGATAGGCTTATTAACTTTTGAGTTATTACCTCATCGGATATATGCGCGTGCGTAGAAATGCACAACTTCTGCTGCGTTTCTCGAAAAGTAGCTGCCGAATAGCGAGGAGTGCGAAACTTTTTCCAGGAAGTTGGGTTGTTTATTTACCGTGACTTACGTCACGGTACATGCGGAGTTTCCACGTTCATTATTTCAATGCTAAGAGTAATCATTCTGCGCCAATATTGGAATGCGGGATCAATTTGGGAAATCCCATCCGCCAAGCAATTCCTTTTATCATTTTTGTAAATTCCGAACATTTGATGTCTGCTATCCTGTTGGCATGAAATACCAAGTTAGTCGCTAAATTTCAGATGGCTTAATGAGGCCACCATTCCTGGGGTTGAAAAAGTTGGTTCGGCAGCAAGTTAACGATCAGTTTTTGGATGCTGCCCAGATTGCTCGATTTTACAGCGCGACTAAGCGCGTGATTACAGTTCTGATGGACGTTGGTGGTTGCAGATCGGTTCTGTGAGAGTTGACTCCGCGACGGAGCGACGTTGCCTGAAGGAACCAGCTGACCGCAAGGCGCAGATCAAAGAAAAAGGCTCCGTTCCTGACTTATTACGAAGCCGAACTTTCAGTTTGTCACTCTGTGGAGGGTGAATTGAGTCCGAAGTCGCTTCTTCCTGCAACTCTTGACGCCGCCCTAGATCAATCGGCACAGGCAAGATTTCTAAAGGACGCCGATGCACTCGAGAAGCAGGCACATGCGCCTAAAGTGGCGCCGAATCGCCGTTCGGCAATTCACCTTGTTCGGCCGCGCGTGAGCAGGTGGTCGCGTTCGGGTGCCAAGCGCTTCTTCGACTGTGCGTGCATCATTCCGGTTTTACCCTTTTTACTTCCGGCGTTCTTGATCATCGGGCTCGCGGTTCGCTTGACTTCCAGAGGGCCTGTTCTTTTCATGCAAAAGCGCATGGGGCGTAACGGGCGTACGTTCACGATTGTGAAGTTCCGCACACTAGAGCATCGCGAAGACCGCGCACATCATTCAGTGACAACTGCAGACAATCAGCGGTTTACTCCTGTGGGCCCATTCTTGCGTCGGTGGAAACTCGATGAATTGCCGCAGATTTGGAATGTACTCACGGGGGATATGAGCCTCGTTGGTGCGCGCCCTAAACTTCCCGAGCATCAGATTGGGGTATTGCAATGCAGGCCAGGAATTACGGGTGCCGCGACCATTGCTTTTGCTCGCGAAGAGAGTTTCCTTGCGCGCCTGCCAAAGCACGATCTGGATGATTATTACCGGGAACGGATTCTACCGGCCAAGCATCAGCTCGACTTGGAGTATATGGCGCGGGCGACGTTTGCCTCCGATTTAAGCCTTCTGATCAACACCGTTCTGCGGCGCTGGGATACGTCGGTTATGGAGAAACTGATGAGCGGCGTTCTGCCAGTGGAAAGTATGGCTGTACCTGCTCCGATTGTGACACGCGTCTCGATTTTGGCGAATGACGGTGATCTTGCCGGAGAGCAGCAGTTCACAGAAGCCTAGATGCTTCGGGCCTCAGCAGACCACGGTTTCGTGCAAGGGTCTGAGGTTTGCCTTTCAAAACCCGCCTGCACTGCCGCGACTTCTCCTTGCGCATGATTCCGCAAACTGACCCACTACCATGATTCCTTACTTGCGAGGGAACCACGTAATCTGAACGGTGCCGCTCGTGTCGCTCTGGATGCCTGGCAGATAAATCGGAGCCTTCCATTTCTCGTACTGAAACGATCCGCGCACCTCGAAATCCTGAAAGACCCGCTTGCAGACATACCATTCGAAGTCATTCTGCGTGGTGCCGCCAGGAATGAAGCTGTTGGAAGCTTTCGCAGTCCGATACATGAAATGCACCTCTTCCTGAGGAGAGAGGTGATAGGTTAGCCAGGCTTGGCCGCCCTTTCCCTGGCGCCCCACCCAGTCGCCAAGCAGAAAGCCCTTATTGGTCGGACCCTGCTTCTGAATACCTTCCCAATAGAGAAACTGACCTTGTTGTATCGAAGCGCTGACCGTGTCAGTGTCCGCTCCCTCAACCCGCAGATCGAGGTGCTCAACGCCGGGGAAGCGGGCCAGATAGATTCCCGGGCGGAAGCCTGACCGGCGTGGGGCACTGATAGGACTGACGTCGTCGTGGACCAGCGAATCGGTGTAGAGGGTCACCCATTTGCGAAGTAAAGGTAGTCGGTAGCTGAAGTCAAAGGTGCCGAATCGGGCGCCCGGATCATTTGTGGATTGTTTTTCGGCGCCCGTCACGTTCTGGAAGCTGAAGAAGCTATGCAGAAAAGTATGGAGTGTGATCGGTGCATGGCCCTTCCCTCCCCAGACAGTCAGGCGATCGAACCCGAATTCCAGGTTGCGTGTGGGTTTGAAGCTGATTTTTTCCATATGAACCCACGGGTCATTGGGAGAGGTATGGCCTTTTAAGCTGCCAACGAAGAAGTCGTACCGGAAGGGGCCCGTGATTGCGGATAGGAAAGGGATCCGCAGCGGCTCGACGCGGTTGACTTCAAAGTCGTAGATATTCTCGGCATTGTTACTCCACAACATCGAAGAACCTTTGGCAGGCCCGAGCCAGTGATCGCTCTTGCCAATGGAGACTTCATGCCCCAGCAGGTGGTATGAGAGATTAGCTTCGACGAGTCGCACATCATTAGCAGCGTGAATCGGTCCCGCAGGAAGCGTGTCCTGCTGCACTCCCGGTGTGAAGGGAACCTGATCGAGTGTGGTGGACAGGAAAGAGGCCAGCGCAGGCTCATAGCCCGGTCCATCGGGTGCGTGTTGCACTTCTCCGCGAACGTAGAGCGAGAACCGTCCAGCTTCAGCCCTGGCACTGATACCCGTGTAATTATTGAAGCCAGCCTGATAGGGACGGCCGTAGTCGTTGATGATCGACTGGCCGAGGTGGAAGCTATCGCGCAGTGGAGTTCCGCCGATCCCGCGCATCGAAGTGTATACGCTCTCGAGCCCAGCAACTGGATGGTTGAGACTGCTGATCCGGCTCAGATCCGGCTGGACCTCGCGGAGAAGCGCGGCATAAATCGATAGCGCCTCGTCATTCCCTGTATCGGACTGGATTTTATCGGAGCAATCTTCGAGCATGTGGGCGATGCTCAGCCGCGTCCAGGGGCGCAGGCCGAGGTAGGCTGTATCGACGTACCCTAAAGCATGAAGGCGATCGAGCGCTGGGTAGATCCAACTGTCCATCGGCACGTATGCAGAGCCACTCGTCTCCGCCGCGGAGGCCGTCGCATACGGATCGATGCCGGAAGGCGTCTGGCTCTTCTGCGCGATTTGCGCGCCGGCATACTTGGAGACTCCAACAGGAAAGAGGAGCAAGAAGACGAACGATTGAAGAAGCTTCACCGACACCTCAGTGGTTGGAGGAAAACGCATTCGGGGATTCCTGGTGGTTTGACGTCGGAACAGCCTCCAACGAAATCCGCATTCAAACGAGGACGAGGGTTGGTGTGCAATTCAGGTTGCGGTGGGCTGCCACAGCGGGATCTCGGATAATCGGCGGGCGTAGCGGGGTTCTCGATCCCAACAGGTGAGCATTACCGGAGGGCGAAAAATGGAGCCGACGATCGGACTTGAACCGATGACCTGCTGATTACGAATCAGCTGCTCTACCAACTGAGCTACGTCGGCGTACTCCTCAAAGATTGTATCGTCGCGTTCGCCTTCGGTAAAGTTGATCAGTCAAGTGAGAGGCGGACCCTGGGCTCGGCGCATCGAAATGCAGAGGACATACGATGGATCAGACGCTCCAACTGGCGTTCAAAATCGCGATTGTGTGGGCGGCAGGCTTTTTGCTCGCCGTTGCTGTCCGCGCCTTGCTTCCCGACCAAAACGGATTCACGCTCACCGGGCAGAACGGGACGCTTTTTATTTCATTTAGCCGAACAGGCTTTTGGACGTGTCTGCTCGCAGCCCTAACCGTGACCGCGCTCGTCGTGGGAAGGGCCCTGCTGGCTGACATCGGGTGGAGCAAACTCCACTAGAAACCGCTCGCTGACGGGGGAGCAGGAGCGGTCGACTTTCAAAGACTGTTTGTGAAGAGGAACCGGGGTATTGTGCCAGTCCCGACTTCCCGTAGAAACGGAAAGAGCCGCCCGGCAACAGGGCAGCTCCTTCCTAGGGAGAATAGTTCCAACGGAGGCAAGGCCATCAGAACTTTCTGGCTGCATACTAGGGGCGGGGCGGCGGAGTGTCAAGAATAAATCCGGACCGAAATAAGTTATTTATTTTCATAAAGTTGGAGAGCAGTTCGATTTCTCATAAACGAACCCTGACTCCACCTTATCTTCGCCTTTTTATTACCCTGTATCGCCGCGTTTTTCCCGGTTTTCAATGATTTTCGCCTGATTTTCCACAGGCTAAAAGCCGATTCCCTTAGCAGATCCGGGTTGGCTTTTCCAGTTCACTTTTCCAGATTGAGACGGATGAACTCGGTCTCGTAGACCGAAGAGACAGGTTTACCGCGAGCGATGCGATAGAGGGCCCTTCCGCCTCCCAGAAAGAGTCCTAGGAGGATTGCCGCTGCCGAGCCAACGATGACAAGTTCTGCGATACCGAAGAGGAGCTTGCCTGTTTTGTTTACCTCGGATTCCGACGGTTGCGGAATCGAGACCAGTTCTTCCTGGAAATTAACTGAGCCGATGAGCTTGTGGCTTTCTTCGGGAATGGCGTCGCCGCTCACCAGGATGACCAGCGGACCGCTGCGCCTCACTTCAAGCGAAGCTTGATCTGAATCCGTCAGCGGCTTTGGAAACGCGGGTTTCGCCTGACTCCCGGATTGGATATAGGCACGGATTCTGGATTCCTGCGCTGCAGCCAATTGCGGCGTCGGATAGTCGATGATTGTGAGCGTGGCCGGATTGGAGCGCAACGAGTAATTGGCCGTCACCGCTTCAGCGCCGCGGTCGAAGCCGACCAGTTCGGGCGGCAATACACCGCCTGAGCCCGCATAGCTGGCGGGCCCGAGAGCATAGTGGGTTGTCTGATGGTCGAGCGATCCCTGAGGCAGGTTGGCGAGGATCGGGGGAGCGATAGCCTTATTTCCGTTCAGCGGAGGAAGTTGGGTCGCGAGCTCGCGCAGTTCGGCCGCCGACATCGGCCCTACGTGCGAGAAAGTAGCGTCGACCACAGTATTGTTCTGCCAGAAGAGGACGCGATTCTTGTTTGAAGCCGCTCCGGTTCCGATGCTCTCTTTGGGCCAAGAATTCTGCCTGTAGTAGGTATAGGCTCCGTAGGCGCCGCTCGTGTCGTTGAACTGGAGCGCTCGTATGTCGAGCGTCTCTCCGTCGCGGTTGTAGGTCGCGGTCGCGGCACGGAGGAAGTCATATTCCTTGAGCGCGTCTGCATTCGCACCATCGGCTTGGGCAGCATCGGCGACTGTATGCGGCGCCGTGGGCGATACCCATCCCGCGAAGGATTCTGGCAGTAGCGGTTTGGGTGGCTTGGGCAGTTCTACCTTCACCGACGTGGAGGATGCCGGCACGCTCTGTGCCGAGGAGTGTGCTCCGAGCGGCACAATTACCGCCGAACCAATCAAGATGAGTAACCAACGCCGCAAATCACAACTCCTGAATCTCTTGCCCCAAAAGCGGTCTAAGACCAGACTACTCCAACCTGCTTTGCGTTCCGCGAGGGGATGCGAGCGACGGAAGCCCTCTTCTCTTGGACACGGGCGAGGGGGAAAAGGTTCCCAACGTTGCGCCAAGATGCCATCAACTCAGCGGCTCCGTCGTTCGGGGCGGTTGTTCTTCTCGGCGGTCCGGCGTCCAGGATTATTCGTTGGGAGAGTCTTCAAACGCAAACAAAGGCGGTGGTGGGGGAGGTACTAAGACGTTGCCCAGCATGGTGTAGCGGCTCCCATAAAACATCAGCGCGAAATTGCGCAACCAGATACACAGCGGGCCGCCGAACGAGATTGCAGCCAGCAGGCCAAGCGCCGCCGCGATTGCGATGAGCAGGATCTCGAGCGGTAAGCGGAGGGCTCCGAGCGACCCAGTTGCGTCTGCAAAGACGGGATGAAAGCCGGCAAAGCAGATTGCGAGAAGGCCGAAGAGAATGAGCATGGGAATGGCCAGCACCATCACCAGCGCCATCATCGCCGCGATCGGCAACAGAACTCGAAGAACCGCATAGAGCAGGAAAGATCCCTTATCTGCCAGGACTTGAGCGCGAATAGTGCGCCATGCTTCACGAGCGGTTGCATCTTCGAGCGCGTAGTGAGGCAGCATCAGATCACGAAGAACGATGTCGATAACGATTGCCGCGAAGGCTACCAGCAGGGCGACGGCCAGCAGCGGCAAGGCAAGCGAGAAGAGCAATGCAAGATTCAGCTGCGCGCCGGTGTGCGATGCCTTGACAACGCGAATGATACCGATGACGAATGGTGCGGCTGCCGCGGCGACGCAGCAAAGAAAGATCAGCCCCACGGCTAGATTCAGCAGGAAGAATCGATTGGCCTGTTCGCGATAAAGGCGCCATCCCGGCCGGATCTCTCTGGTTTGATAAACCAGGCAGTGAAACAGAGCGAAACGCAGGCGGGTGATCAGGTAAAGGATGAGGAACCCGAGCGCGAGGCTCACCAGGACAGCGGCGAGAATCAGAGCAATCCATCCCGGAGTGAGACTAGGTGAAGTGAAGGATGTAACTGCAGTTTGGGTTGAGTGCGTGGTGGAGTGGCTGGGGTTGGAGAAACTGAAATTACCGCCAAAGCCTTCAGTGAAGACTGCAACAGCGCAGATCTTCAGAAATGTTGTCCATTTGAAGGGACTGAAAAGCAGATGCCGGGTCCGATTGATCGCGGGAGAGATAGCTTGCGTGGCAGAGAGGACTTGCATAACAGCCTTTCCGGATGGGCAGAAGAGTAGCACAGAAACTGCGGCGATTGCGGGGTCATGATGCGGACACGTTCTGTTCTGTCTTCAGCTTGGGGTCGATCGTGTTAAGGCGCTTAAGAGCTTCCCCCGGCCCGATGTGCTCAGTCGCGCGCAGAAGGGCAATGGCGTCGACCTTGCGGCCCCCGGCCAGCAAGACGCGCAGAGAGGATTCGAGGGCGGCAGGGATGCCGTTGGCGGGCGCATGCACATCGGGCGGCGGTTCCTGCAGGCCCGGCCTGAGAAAGCTCAGGAGTTCATGTCGCAGTGACACATAGGCGTCTCTGCTTGCAGTGAAAAGGTAGGCCATCGGCACGACGCCCGCTGACGTGCTGAGAGACAACCGATAGGTGGGTGCACCACCGACTGCGGATGAAATTTCGATCGTGATATCCGCGATGTCGTCGAACGGGATTATGCCCGACGCCCTTTTGAATGGCTTGTAGCCGTGCCAGCGAACTCTCCGCTGCATTCCGTCGAAGGTGAAGGTGGTGCTACGCGCAAGGATGGTTGCACAAAGAAGAAAGAAGGCGGCGATCCAAAAGAAGTTGATCTCCTGCTGAGCGATGCCGTAGCCGATGAGGAGAAGCGCTCCGCCCACGCAGACGCCCGCCATCCAGATGCTGCTATCGCGGACGACGAGTTCTGTGAGCGACCGATGAGCGATACGCATATCTGAATATGCAATGACTATCGCATGAAAGAGCCGAGTTCAGTCACTGACTTTCATGTTTGGGACATAACCGGAGTTTGCCCACCATGTATCAAAGGCAACCAGTGCCCGCTCGCACTGCAACCGATGGCGTTCCTTTTTGTCGCGTATCCTCTTGCGCAGCTCTTCCTCAAGCGGTTCGAGCAAATCGAAGGTGATGTTGGCGGGTTGAAAGCTCTTGAGTTCGGTATGCGTGATGTAGTGGATCAGCGATCCGAGCGCTGTGCTGCGCGGGACAGCGGTAGGCTCCTCGCCGCGCACGAGCGATGCGGCGTAAAGCCCCGCGAGCATACCTGAAGCGATGGACTCGGTGTAGCCTTCGACACCGGAAATCTGTCCCGCAAACAGGAGGTTCCGTTGATGAGACCGCAAGCGGAGTGTTTCATCCAGCAGTGCGGGCGCGCAGATGTAAGTGTTGCGATGAATCTGCCCATAGCGCAGAAAGCGCGCATTCTCAAGGCCTGGGATGAGGCGCAGAACGCGTGCCTGTTCGCCCCATTTGAGGTGATTCTGAAAACCGACAAGATTGTAGCTGTCGGCGCGCAAGTTCTCTTTGCGTAATTGCACCACCGCCCACGGTGTTTTGCCGGTGCGGGGGTCGCGCAGGCCCACGGGCTTCATGGGACCGAAGCGTAGCGTGTCGCGGCCGCGGCGGGCCAGAATCTCGATGGGGAGGCAGCCCTCGAAGTAGTCAAGCTTTTCCCACTCCTTCGATTCGGCGGGCTCAGCTGCGAGTAGCGCATCGAGAAAGCGATCGTACTCCTCCCGTGTGAAAGGGCAATTGATGTAGTCGGCTGTGCCTTTATCCCAGCGAGCCGCGAAGTAAACGCGATTCATGTCAATGGAATCGGCATCGACAATTGGCGAGATGGAGTCGTAGAACGCGAGATGGTCCGATCCTGTCAGACGTTGGATCTCTCCGCTCAGAGCGGCCGAAGTGAGAGGGCCGGTTGCGATGATCGTACAGCCGCACTGGGCGCCGCTCTCGTTCTGTGCAGGATCCGTGTCGAGGGAGGTCACTTCCTCGCGGATCACCCGGATATTCGGCTCGGCATCGATGGCATCGGCTATGCGACGCGAAAACTCAACGCGATCGACGGCGAGAGCGTGGCCTGCAGGTACGGCTGTTTCATCGGCAAGCCGCAGGAGAGTAGACCCCGCGCGGCGCATTTCCTGCTTCAGCAGCCACGGCGCCGTGTTGGGCGACTCGCTCTTGAGCGAATTCGAGCAAACCAACTCGCCGAAATCGATGGTCTGGTGTGCAGGCGTCAGACGCGGCTTTCCGTCGACCATGGCGCGCATTTCATAGAGATCGACTCGACAGCCGAGGCGCGCCGCGGTCAGTGCGGCTTCAGGTCCGGCAAGACCACCGCCGATCACGCGAATAATCGGGGGAGGCGCAGTGGGCTCGCGCTTGCCTTTCCCCTGCGGCAAGCTCATGGCTGTCGCTCTTCAGACTGGTTCTGTCGTACAGGCGGGTCAAGGTCATCGCCGGAGTGTCCGGCCAGCCTGAGCAAGGCATCGCCCGTGACCCGAACATTGCGCCACGTGTCAAGAAACTCAGCGCCCATGGCGGTGTAGAAGTCGATCGCAGGGGTATTCCAGTCGAGGACCTCCCATTGGAGACGCAGGCAGCCCTTTTCAATCGCGATCGCGGCGACACGCTGGAGCAGGGCCTTGCCGATGCCGAGGCCCCGGCATTCGGGCAGAACGAAAAGGTCTTCAAGATAAAGACCTGGCCGGCCAAGCCAGGTGGAGTAGTTGAAGAAATAAAGAGCAAACCCTGCGGGAAGGCCGTTTGACTCCGCTATGAGGCAGAAATAAAAAGGATTAGCGCCAAAGCCATCGCGCAGAAGGTCGACTTCTGTTGCGGAGACCGCATCCGGCTCCCGCTCGTAGGTGGCGAGGGCCTGAATAAACTGGAGAATCTGAGGGACATCGTCCCGGGTGGCCATCCGGATTGCGAGCGACATGCCCCCATTGTAGAGTGTGATGCCGGCCACAATCCGGGGCCAACGGCACGCTCTACAGTGAGAAAGAATCCTTCCGGAGACGGGTCAATTGTGCCGCTCAAAAATGAGCGACATCGGTGGGCCGTCTGGGCTTTGGCGCACCTGCTCGCGCGGCAAGCTACGGATCCGGGAGGGCAAAGAACAGCCAAATGGGACACATGGGGTTGTCTTGGACGGTCCATTCGATTTAACTTGAGTCCTGCTGAGAGAAGCGGCCCGCGTTCTGGCTTCAGCGCGCGAGGGCCGTTCCCACGGGACAGCAAGTCGGATCGCAAAGTGTTTGCATCCCATTGCAAGTGCCATTTGTTGGCGGTTCGCGCGTTGCTGCACGGTAGGAGATCGCAATTCTGGTTTGATCGAGCCCGCGAGCCGAGGCTCTTGAAGGAGAAGAAAATGAAACGCAGCATTTCACTTTTGGCAGGCGCGCTGGCGATGGCCCTGGTCCCTGCACTTGCGCAGCAGCCTGCGGCTGCACCGTCCGGCGTGCCCACCGGCAAGGTCCACGGTCACGTAACCAATCCCACAGGTGCGCCGCAGAACGGCGGCACAGTTTCGTTTATCGAGATTACCCGTGCTGCCTCGGGTCCTGGTTTGTCGGCGCAGACGGCAGACCGAGGCACCTTCACTGTTAGCGCAACGGGCGACTATGCCGGTGAAGTTCCCGCCGGGACCTATCACGTGATCTACCGCTCGCCTGGCATGGAAAAGGACAAGCAGGCCGACGATCTCGAGAGCCTTAAAGTCGTGGCCGGTCAGGACACCGCTGCCGACATCGATATGTCGCGCGCTGATTACATTGAAAAGCTGCCGGAAGAACAGAAGAAGGAGCTTGAAGAACTCCGTAAAAAGAACTCCGAGGCAATGAAAGCCAACGAAGTCATCAAGGCTCTCAATTCGGATCTCAAGGTTGTAGGCCAAGATCTGAAGGATGCCGATGCAGCTCATGTCGCCGCAGCGCAGCAACTGGGCGCGAGCGCAGCTAAGGCCGATATCGAGACGAAGGCAGCAGAGATCAAGACGGCGAAGTACAACGATGTTGAGACGCTGATGCACAAGGATACGCAACTGCGTCCGAATGAGCCTGTGCTTTGGGCTTATCTTGGGCAAGCCGAGTCTGGTCTGAAGAAGTACGACGAGGCTGAGGCGGCATACAAGAAAGCGCTGGAAGCTGATGCGGCGTCGAAGAAGCCGAACCCCGCCATTCAGGGGATGTCGAACGCGGGCCTGGGCGAAATCTACGCGCGGACCGGGAAGATTCCGGAAGCCAACGCTGCGTACGAGGCAGCGGCGAAGGCGAATCCCACGGCAGCCGAGACCTATTTGCGGAACCAGGCTGTGATCTTCTTCCAGGCAGGCAATGCGGATGCGCAGGTGGCTGCCGCGGATCTGGCGATCAAGAACGATCCCAACGATGCGTTGGTGTATTACCTGAAGGGCCAGGGGTTGGTATCGAAGGCTACCGTAGATCCCAAGACGCAGCGGATCGTGTTGCCTGAGGGCTGCGCAGAGGCTTACCAGAAGTATCTCGATCTGGCGCCGACCGGTCCCTATGCAGGTGAGGTGCAGGCGATTCTGCAGCAGGCCGGGCAGAAGGTTAACTCGAGCTACAAAGCGGGGAAGAAGTAAGCAAAGTTTTTCCTGGAACGTGGGGCGCCTCCGAATCTGGAGGCGCTCTTCGTATTTGGACGTCTATTTTGGGAGAATTGTTTGGCCGCGAAGTGCGCCAACGCTCTCCGTCTACAATCCAACCCATGAGTGGGAACATGAGCGCAGAACTGCTGAGCTACGCGGAGGCGCACACGCGTGTGACGTCGTTTGCGCGCGAAGCGGGCCTGACGAAGCTACCTGTCGAGCAGGTGGATCTTGCGGACGCGACGAGCCGCGTGCTGGCGCAGACGATTGTTGCCGATCTCGATCAGCCGCCCTTTGCGCGTTCAACGCGGGATGGGTTCGCCTGCCGAGCGGCAGAAATCTCCACCTACGCAGCGTTGCGCATTGCGGGCACGATTCAAGCCGGGGAAGCGCCTGCCGCGCCCCTTCCTGCCGGCTGCGTCTGGGAGATCATGACCGGCGCGCCCGTTCCCGAGGGCGCCGATGCGGTGGTCATGCTGGAACACGTTGAGCGGGAGGGCGAGCGGATTAGCATGTCCCTGAATCGGTTTCTTCGACCCGGCGACAATCTCGTTGCTGCCGGCGCGCAAGGTCGACGAGGCGAGACGCTCGTTTCCGCGGGCGTGGAGATCGGGCCAGCGCAGATCGCGCTTGCCGCGGCGTGCGGATTGCCGCGGCTGACCGTGTATAAGAAGCGGCGCGTAGCGATCCTGGCCACGGGGAACGAACTAGTCTCTGTGGACGAAGAGCCCGGGCCGGGGCAGATTCGCAATTCAAATGCGCCCATGCTGGCGGCGCTCGTCGCGCGCGCAGGGGCTGACCCTTGGGTTCTGCCTGCGGCAGCCGATACCCCGGATGCGCTGGATTGTGCGTTGCGAACGGCGCTGGATGCGGATCTGCTGCTGATTTCAGGCGGCGTCTCGGCGGGCAAGTTTGACCTGGTCGAACCGGCCCTGGCGCGGTTAGGCGCGCGGTTTCACTTTACGGGAGTACGGATCCAGCCAGGGAAGCCGCTTGTTTTTGGCGAAGTGCCGCGTGCAGAAGCGTCCCCTTTACCCTTCTTTGGTCTGCCCGGCAATCCAATCTCGTCGGCAGCCACGTTCCTGTTGTTTGCAAGCCAGGTGGTGAGGGGCCTCGCCGGCTGTAGTGAGTGGGAGCCGCGCTTCCTTGCCGCGCAGATGGAGCAGGAGACCGATCGTCGAGGTAAACCGGGGCTCACTCGATTTCTGCCAGCCTACTGGACGGTTGATTCGACGGTGCACCAAGTCCCTCAAGTGGCGATGGTACCGTGGAACGGCAGCGGCGATCTGCCGGCATTTGCGCGATCGAATTGCTTTGTTATGGTGCCGGAAGATGTGGGGAGTCTGGAAGCAGGAACGATGGTGAAGATCCTGCTGTTTTAAGGAAGGCAAATGAAGCAAACAAAGAAACCGAAGCTTTCGCACTTCGACGAGGCCGGCCAGGCCAGCATGGTGGATGTAGGTGCCAAGCAGCCCACCCGACGCACCGCAACGGCATCTGCGTTCGTCGAACTCTCTGCGGCGGTGCTGAAGGCGCTGCCTTCAAATCCCAAGGGTGATCCGCTGCAAGTGGCACGGATTGCAGGAATCCAGGCGGCAAAGAAAACGTCGGAACTGATCCCCATGTGCCACCCGCTGGCATTGACGCACGTGGACGTGCAGGCCGTAGTCGTAGCGGGCGGGGTACGCATTACAGCGACAGCAGCAGCAACTGGACAAACGGGTGTGGAGATGGAGGCGTTGACCGCGGCAGCTGTCGCAGCGCTCACGGTCTACGACATGACCAAGGCGCTCGACAAGGGCATCGTGATTCGCGAGGTGCGGCTGGACGCCAAGGCGGGCGGCAAGAGCGGTGATTATGCGCGCGCGGACCGGGAGACGTAACGGTCTTCACGGCCCGTGGCGCAGGTTTGGAATGTCACTTCTTCTAGCGAGGCGTCGGTGGCGGAGCGGGGTGATCGTGGTCTTCGTCGGGCGGAGCCACGAAGGGCGGTGGATCCAGATGCCCGCGGTGGCAGGTCGCGCAGGTGACGGGGCCGCCTGAGTTGTCGATCTTGCCGATGTACTGCGAGTTGATTTCCTCTACCATGTGCACCATCAGCCGCGCTGTGGCCTTCTGGGGCTTGGAGTCGTCGGCGAAATTCAACATCGGCCGTCCGTCCGGACGCTTCCGGGTGGGGTCGGCAGCGTGGCATGTGCTGCACTCAGTGCCCAGCGATGCCTCCCACTTGTGCATCAGTTCGTGCACTTGCTCGCCGGTCATGGTCTTGGGAAGCACCTGGAGGTTCGTGGGTGCGGGCGCCGGCGGATGCACATGGGGCGGCGTCGCCGGTGCTTGTGCGGCCGCGGTCAGGCTAACGGCTGCGGCAAGAAATGCGGCGGCGGGGGCATGGCGGAACAGGGAAGTGATGTTCAAGTAGGGAAGTCCTCGCAAATTGAGATCGAGTCGATGACCAAAATAACAGATGTTGACTGTAGGACGGAATCCTAGGGGAGATTGACGCGCGTTCCCGCAAGATTTCTTGCGCCCGAAACACAGCCATGTTCGGGCACGGCGAAGCGGAGCGGCCAATCGACGGCATGCTTGATGCCGATGCGCACCGTGACGAGCGCCTCCCGCACGCAGTAGGAGTCGTCGCGCACCTGGAGCGGCGATGCGGCCTTAGTGATGTCGAGGCCGTTGTGAGCAATTCGTGTGAGATTCATTGCCTGGCACAGGCGGCTGGGGCCGGAGGTGAGCAGGCGCGGCGCTGAACCAACGGGCAAGCCCCGGTTGTCGGCCATCCAATCCGATCCAGTGACGGGTTCGAGGGCGCGCAGCAAGACGCAGCCCGCCAGGCCGTCGGCCTCACAACTGATGTTCATGCAGAAGTAGCGGCCATAAATGCTGTAGACGTACGCATGCCCGGCCGGACCGAAAAGGACCTGGTTCCGTGGTGTGGGGCCGCGATGCGCGTGCGCAGCAGGATCGGGTGGGTCGTTGTGCGGACCGAGATATGCCTCAACTTCGACTATCCTACCCGCCATGACGCGGCCGGCAACGCGATGGACAAGCAGCTTTCCGAGAAGCCTTGGCGCAACCTGCTGCGGAGGATCTTCAAAGAAGCTGCGCGGCAGCAGCTTGCCCGGAAGTGCCGGCTGCTTGCCGCCTATTTGTGAGCTTTTTGCCATTCCTTCAGCAGCTTCAGCACTTCTTCGGCATGGCCTTCCGGCGTGACCTTGGGAAAGATGTGGATCAACGTCTGGTCGGGGCCGATGAGAAAGGTGGTGCGCTCGATGCCCCACACTTTCTTCCCATACATGTTCTTTTCCTTCATCACGCCAAACTGATTGCAGACTTTCTCGTCTACATCAGCAAGGAGTGTGTACGGGAGGTCGTATTTCGCCCTGAACTTGGCCTGTGCCTTTGGTGTGTCGCGGGAGATGCCCAGAACAACCGCGCCGGCCGCCTGAAGTTTCTTAAACGTATCGCGGAAACCGCAGGCCTCAATGGTGCAGCCGGGCGTGTCTGCTCTGGGATAAAAGAACAGGATGATGGGCTTGCCTTTAAAGTCAGAGAGGCTTACTTTTTTCTCCTCGTCGGTTTCAAGCGTAAAATCGGCAACTTTTGTGTTGAGTTCCATGGGGATTTCCCTCGTATGTCAGATCGTATTTCAGATCGTGTGTCGGATCGATTGACCGTCACCTTGCATTATGGCCGAGCAGGGCGCGAGGCGTCATCGCGGCGCGTCCGCACGTGTGCATTTGGGTTGTGGATTGCGGCCGCCGCCCTTGCCCTGGCAGCGGGTCAGGCCCGCGCGCAGTATCCAGGCCAGGTGAAGAAGGACAAGGACACCGTGGCGCCGTCTCTCCGCGCGGTCGGCGTACTGGAGTGGACAGGCGACCTCAGCAAACCAAAGACGAGCCGGCTGGTGCCGATTACGGTCTTCGATGGGCAACAGCTACAGGATGGTGGGGTCTATCTTGCCCGCCCGGAGCCCCTCGCAGTCGAAGGTGGGGTTGAGTACATCCTCCTAAAGAACGGTGCGCGGCTCGGATTGTTCGACGTCGAAAGCGCAGCACAGCAGCAAGACTCTTGGGTGGGCTTCGGCGTTTGGAAACCGATGCCGAGCCCGAGGCCAAAAGCGTTGGAGGCTGCGCAAAAGATCGACGAACCGGATAGCAGCGATCGCCCGGTCCTGCACCGGAAGAAGGGTTCGGAAGAGACCTCGCGCAAGCGCCGGAACGGGGGCAAATGCAGGAGCAGGTTCGGGCGAACCCGATCCCGACCGGCCCACACTACACAAGAAGGCTTCCGATGGCGAGGAGAGCGGCGACAAAGGGAGCGGCACTTCATCCGGCTCCACGCCGGCCTCTGACCCCGATCGGCCGACATTGCACAAAGCGCCCGATTCGGGCTCGACATCCGGTTCGGAAACCAGCAGTTCCACGACCTCGGATCCCGATCGGCCGACGCTGAAGCATGGCAAGGCGAAAAAATCTGCAGACGAGGGCTATGTCGAATCGGTAGCGAGTGCAATCGATCCAGATCGGCCTCATTTGCAGCGGGGCAAATCGACCGGCGGTGTCACGGCGGAGGTCACACCCACCCTCGTAGGCATGCCACCGGACATGGCGCAGGCTGTGGCAGTATCCGATCCCAGGAACCGGCCCGAACATCCATGGGGCTATACATGGGCCGACCCCGCGGACGAATGGAAGATGAAGGCAGCCCTCGAAGAGATTGCGCGGACCGCTCTTGGCATCCAGCCGCCCGCGCCGGCAAAACCCACCGTCCATCGCGCTGCCACAGCGAAGGCGAGAATGAAGCCGGTTGCGGCGCCCACGCCTGCTCCGCTGGGCGACGAGGAGTTTCGTGTCTTCGAGCTGGCGTATGGATCCGGGGCGACCCTGGTGCTTACGGCGCATAACGATGTTCCCCCTGCGCAACGGAAATTTGTCACGCTCATCGCGCAACCCGATCTGTACGGCAGCCTGCTCGTGCTGTTCAAGAGTGTGACCGATGCCGCGCACCTGGATGACTCACCCCGTATGCGCCTGGTGGATGCGGTGGACGCGCTGGCTGATAATCGCGGGGAGCTTCTCTTCGAGTTGCGCGGAACGGCCCAGCGCCAGTTTGCGCTCTACCGGGTGCTGCGTGGACGGGCGACCCAGCTTTTCGTCACCGGAGGCGGCGCGACGGAGATCAGTGATCGGAATTAGTCGCCGAAGTGAGGTCCCCGTAAGAGTTGCCGTTGCAACAGCTCCGTGACTTTTGATCGTATCGAGAGATCGGCGACGGTATGAATTCTCGCTCTCCTATACAATCATGGGGTGAGAGTGGGGATTAAACCGCTCTTCAAGGGACTTATCAACCGAATGGCATCTGTCGTAACCGCACCTTCCCCTGCAAGTGCCGGCGAAGTTCAATCGAACGAGGAAAGCACTGAAGTTAGCCGCGTGGCGGCCCGTGAGCTGGTGCGCATGGGCAAGGCCGCAACAGTGCCCGAGGGCTTGAACTGGCTCACGCTGGTCACGGTCGGCCTTTTCCACGTGGGAGCGCTCGCGGCGTTCTTTTTCTTCAGCTGGCAACGGCTTGCAGTCATGGCGATCCTGCATGTGCTCGCGATCAATGTGGGCATCGGCATGTGCTATCACCGGCTGTTGACGCATCGCGGTTACCAGACACCGAAGTGGGTCGAATACCTGATGAGCATCTGCGCCACCTTGTCGCTTGAGGGCGGGCCGATCTTCTGGGTTTCCACGCACCGTGTCCATCACCAGCTCAGCGACCACGAAGGCGACCCGCACACCCCGCGCGAAGGCGGATGGTGGGCCCATGCGGGCTGGCTCCTCTTCGGACGGGCTCTGCATGCCCAGACGGAAGTGTTGTCGCGCTATGTGCCCGATCTCAGCAAAGACCGGTTCCATGTGTGGCTGAGCAAGTATCACTGGATTCCGGTTACGGTAAGCGGAGTTCTGTTGCTTGCCGGCGGATGGATTTGGGGTGGTTGGGTCAACGGTGTAGCCATGGTGCTGTGGGGCGTGCTGCTCCGCGTGACCCTGGGATTGCATGCTACCTGGCTGGTGAACTCCGCGACCCATCTGTGGGGCAGCAGGCGCTTTGAGACGCGGGACGACTCGCGCAACAGCTGGTGGGTGGCCCTGCTGTCAGGCGGTGAAGGCTGGCACAATAATCACCACGCGCACCCGGTTTCAGCGCGGCATGGCCTCAAGTGGTATGAGATCGATCCCAACTTCTACGGGATTTGGCTGCTCTCAAAAATCGGCCTCGCGAAAAAGATCAAGATTGCGAAGTACGATCCCGACAACCCCAAGCCCGCTGGAATGTAAGCGAGCTCAAGCGGAATGGAACGCGGCCCCGGCTTCGGGGCCGTTTCCTTTTGTGGCCGCTTTGATGAAGCCCTATTGCCGGAGCTTGGCGCGAAACCAGAGGGTGCCGAAGAGCGGCAGCGCAAGCAGCAGCACAAGGCTGCCCGCCGGGAAACCTACCAGTCGATAGCTGTCGGCGTAGTCAATGGAGTGGTGTAGAAGGCCATTCCACACCAGCAGTCCCATGATGGCGAGGAATGTGGTGGCGAAGAAGGTAAAGAACGCAGCTGCCAGCGCGAGCAACAGGCTCTGGAAGAGGCTGAACCCTTCCAGGGGAAAGCCGAGGAAGCTGCCGGCGGAGCGCGGGGAATGGGCAGTTGAATGCGTCACTTTCGCGACCTCTCTCGTGTAGATAGAATACAGTTTCATGGCCAGTAACGTTCAAATCGAATTGTGGCAAGCTGAAAAGGTCGCGGCGCAGACAACCGTGGGTGCGGCTGCCAACGGTGTCCGCTATGCGGCATGGGGTGAAACCCGAGTGCCCGAAGTCGATCTGGAGCGCATGGTTGGGGCGGTGCCGGCCACTATGGCTGCGGCTCTCGCAAGCCGCGCCTACTACTTCGTACCGCTCGCAATTGCCGATACGGGCGAAACGATGATCGCGCCGTCGTATTCAGTGGATCTCGGCGACCGGGCCATTTGCCACCGGAATGCGACCTTTGGTTCCACGGAGGCGGTGTTCATCTCCACGCGGCTGGTCGAGGACAGGTTCGGCCTGGCCTTCGAGTTCTTCATCAACGTCGCACACAATTTGGTAGCAGTTGCAGGCGTACCCGAGAGCTTCTCATCCCTCGTGTGGTCGCAGGCCGAGGCCCAGGTGCGCGGCGAGTCCAGCCAGGATGCATGGGAGACGCGGCGGCGCGCGCAGGAAACACGCAACGGCAAAAGCATCGATGAGCGAGCCCGGAGCAGCTTCTTTGAGGCTTCATTCTCTGATGCACTGGCAATTTACATGTTGTCGCTCGGCGTCGACTTCGATTATCACGACCTGCGCGAGCGCGAGTATCCCTTGCTGGCTGCTCCGGCGCTCGCAGAGCGCCTGCGGCACGTGGCAGGACTGTTCCCTCCGAACGCTGGATATGAATTTCAGATCCATTACCGCCGCAAAGGGTAGTGGCGCTGCGAGAAGAAGAACGAGCCTCTTTGAGCTTCGCTATGCCGAATAGAGGTTCTTCTCCAGGAATTCGTTGCGGAATTTTCCGCTTGGATCGTAATGCTGCAATGAAGTTTTGAACTCTGCCAGTCGAGCATACTGCGCCTGCACCCGCGCGGGGGGAACCGTGAAAAGCTTGCCCCAGTGCGGGCGCGGGCCGAAGGGTGCCAACTCCTCTTCGATCAGCGGAAGAATCTGCTTCACTTCGGGCCACTCGGGCTTCCACGTGAAGTGCAGGGCAAGCCCGGGGCGCCGATAGGCCATACTCATCCAGAGATCGTCGGCGGCAATGGTGCGGAACTCAGTCACGAACAAATGCGGCGTGATGCGATCGCGAAGTTTCTCGACCGCCAGGATGGCCTCGTAGCCACGATCGCGCGGGACGAAGTATTCGGTCTGCAACTCGCGGCCGCTGGACGGCGTGAAGTTCATTTTGAAATGGGGTAGACGCTCATACCAGGGGCCAGGGATGCCCAGCTGGTCGGTGCATGCGTCGGCGGCGTGGCCCTCAATGGGGTGCAGCTTTTCTGTGGCGAGCTTCGCACCATAGAACTCGGGGGCCCAATCGTTCTTCGTGCTCGGGGCAAGGCGGCGCTTGATCCACACTTGCGTGGCGCGGTGGTTCTGCCAGTCGGTAAAGAGGCTCACGCTGTACCCGGCGCCGAAGACGTCGTCGAAGTGGTGTTCGAGCTGATCGAACGAGAGATTGTGGTAGACCGATTGCGCCACCTGATAGGTGGGCTGCAGGTTGAGCGTGACGCGCGTGACCACACCGAGGGAACCCAAGCCGACTACGGCTCCAAGAAATTTGTCGCCGTCTTGCGCGCGCGAGAGGTGAACCGTCTTGCCGTCGGCGGTAACAAGCTCCAGGGCCGCGACCGCCGTGGCGAGATTGCCATTGTGCAGTCCCGAGCCATGAGTTGCGGTAGCGATAGCCCCGGCAACCGAGATATGCGGAAGCGATGCGAGGTTATGCAGTGCGTAGCCGCGCGCATCGATCACGGGAGCGAGCTGGCCGTACTTGATCCCTGCGCCCACCGTGACGGTATGCGCGTTCTCGTCGATCTGGATTTGGTCTAGATGAACAAGCGAGATCTGATTCTGCGTGCTGTCGGCGATGGTGTTGAAGGAGTGGCGTGATCCGAGAGCGCGCAGCTTCGAACAGCTCTGCACGATGGAGCGAACCTCCTCGACGGTGGCCGGCATGTGCACGTGGTCAGTGCTGTAGGTGATGTTGCCTGCCCAGTTTTCGCGGGGCCCAGGTTGCTGTTGGCCGGGGCATACCGCGCCATCATGCTTCCCGCTACAAGGACGCCGGAGGTTTTGAGAAATTCGCGCTTGTCCATAAGGTCGGTTCGGTTCGTGGGAGGTGGGTTTCGTCAACCAGGTCTCCACTGTACAGCCTCCGCAGGAATTCTGGCTAACTGGACCGATCGTTGCGCGACGAACTGAAGGAGGCAGGGATGCATCTGAGGGACTAGGGGTTGGGAGCGGGTTAGCTACGCGGATTCGCCCATGGGGATTGAGCTTTCAGTGGCCTTTACGGCTTTGTATCCTAAGAGCGATCGGCCTGCTCGGCGGCCCCCCTATACGACGAGGAGAACCTGACAATGGAGAAGGTGAAGAAAGCTACGACCGCGAAAAAAGCAGCGACAACCGGAGCGACTGGAACGGAACCAAAAAAGAATGCAGCAAAAAAGAAATCGAGTCCCACTGAAACGACCATGAGTGCGGCTGCGCCCAAAAAGGCCGCAACGGCCGCCAAGAAGCCGAAGTCGAATGTGACTCAGATGCAGGCAGCAGCGCCCAACAGGAACCCGATGCGCGTCTCGCACGAAGAGATTGCCAGATTGGCACACCGCTATTGGGCAGAACGCGGCCGCCAGCACGGGCATCACGAAGAAGATTGGTTTCGCGCAGAACGCGAGCTGCTGAGCAAGGCCTCGTAAAGCAGCGGCGTTTACAGTTTTGGGGATGTCAGGCGCTCGTGTAGGCAACGCGGCCTTCGCTGATCGTCCACCGCACTTTTCCCTGCATGGTCCAGCCATCGAACGGTGTGTTGTGCGCTTTGGACCGTGTCTCCTTGGCGCGGAAGATCCATTCGGCCTTCGGGTCGAACACTACAACATCGGCGAAGCTGCCGACCGTAAGCGTGCCGCGGCCTTTCAGGCCCAGCAGTGCGGCAGGCTGCGCGCTCAGCAGGCTCAGCACGCGGCCGAGCGGCAGCTTCCACTCCTTGTGCAGCCAGCGAAGGCAGAGGCCCAGTGCGGTTTCGAGGCCGGTGATGCCGTTGGGCGCGTTCTCGAATTCAACTTCCTTTTCATGGGTCGCATGCGGGGCGTGATCGGTTGCGATGGCGTCGACCACGCCGTCGAGAATTGCTTCGATCATTGCATCGCGGTCCGCAGCTGAACGCAGTGGCGGATTCATCTTGGCATTGGTCGAGTACATCCCGACGTGCTCTTCCGTGAGAAGAAAATGATGCGGCGCGACTTCGCAAGTGACACGCAGGCCGTTGCGGCGGGCCTGGCGCACCGCGGCTATTGCGGCGGCCGTCGACGTATGCGCCACATGCAAATGCGAACGTGCGTCGCGCAGTTCGGTTACCAGGCGGATGTCGCGCTCCACAAGGCTCGACTCTGCTTCGGGCGGCATGCCGCGCAACCCAAGCTTGAACGCAGTGGGCCCGGCATTCATGCTGGCGCCTTGTGTCATGCGCGTGTCTTCAGCATGTTGGATGACGCTCAGCCCCACGCGTGCTGCTGCAGCGAGGGTCTCGCGCATGATGCTGTCTTTCAGAATCGGATGGCCGTCGTCGGTGACGGCGACTGCGCCAGCGGATTTGAGTGCCGCAAAATCGTTGAGCGCCTCGCCCTTTGACCCGCGTGTGGCGGCGGCGATGGGGTAGACCCGCACCACGGCGCCGCGATCGGGCGACTGCATCCAGCGCGTTACCTCCGCCGTATCGTTCACCGGCGTCGTGTTGGGCATGGCGGCAACGGCTGTGAAGCCACCTGCCGCCGCCGCAGAGGTTCCGCTGGCGATGGTCTCTTTGTGACTCTGCCCCGGCTCGCGCAAATGAACATGAATGTCGATGAGCCCCGGCGCAACCGTAAGACCGGAGGCATCCAGGACTTCTGTCCCATTCACGGGCTTGATCTTATTGGGCCCGCCGATTTCTACTACGCGGCCGTCGCGCAGCAGGATGTCTTTGGGGGCGTCGACGCCGGCGGAGGGGTCGATGAGGTGGCCATTGCGAATAAGAAGTGCGGTCATGCGCGGCCTCCCGCCGAGGATGTTTGAGTCAATGCTCGCTCCACGACAGCCATACGAATCGCGACGCCGTTGGTCACCTGCTCGAGGATGGCGGACTGGCTGCCGTCGGCGACACCGGCGGTAAGCTCAAGCCCTCGAATGATGGGACCTGGATGGAGAACCAATGCGCTCGGTGCCTGCGCAGCGAGGCGCTGTCCGCTCAATTGATACCCCGTCTTGTATTGTTCGAGATCGATCTGCAGCCCGGCGAGGCGTTCGCCCTGGATACGCAGCATCATGACCACTTGCGATTGGCGCAAAGCTGCATCGAAGTCGCGCTCGATCGCGATGCCTGGGCCGGCTCCAGTGGCCAACTCAGGAAGAAACAACGGCGGGCCGCAGAGCAGAACCTTCGCACCGAGGCGCGGCAGCAGCAGCATGTTCGAGCGAGCAACACGGCTGTGCAGGATGTCTCCTGTGATGGTGACGGTTACGCCGGCGAGGGTCTCAGCGGTGACGGTGGTGACGCCGGGCCGCAGATGCGCCAGGATGGTGCGCAGATCGAGCAAGGCCTGCGTGGGGTGCTCATGCATGCCGTCGCCTGCATTCAGAACAGGCAGGCGGGTAGCTTCTTCAAGCAGCCAGGGGGCGCCGGAAGAATTGTGGCGCAGGATAATGGCTTCCGCGCCCAGGGCGCGCAAGGTCAGGCCCGTGTCCTTCAGCGATTCGCCTTTTTCGATGCTCGACGAGAGATTAGAGATAAGGGTCGTGTCGACCCCGAGGCTCTTGGCGGCGAGCTCGAAGCTGGTGCGGGTGCGCGTGGAGGACTCGTAAAAAAGCAGGGCCAGTCGGCGCTTCAGCAGAATGCGGTCGCGCACTAATGGATCCATCTGCTCGAGCACGCTCGCGCGTGTGAGAATCTGGCTGACCCCTTCCAGGCTCAGGTCCTGAACCGAGAGCAGGGAGCCCTTATTGAAAGGGAACTGCGAAGCGGGAACCGTTGGGGGGTGGAGCTGGCGGCGGGCGGGTGGTGCAATGGCGGCTGCGGTCATGTTGAGCTTCTAGCCTCTAGCTCCTGCCCCCGGCCAAAAGCCAGAGGCTTCTTTGCTTAATCTGTTCGTTCGACCAGCAAAACCTGCTCGTCGTTATCGACCTCGCGGAATTTGACTTCAATGATTTCGCGGCTGCTCGTCGGCACAGTCTTGCCGACGTATGTGGCCTCAATGGGCAATTCGCGGTGTCCGCGGTCGATGAGGACGGCCAGTTGGACACGGCGGGGACGGCCGTGGTCGAAGAGGGCATCGAGGGCGGCGCGAATCGTACGGCCGGTGTACAGAACGTCGTCGCAGAGCACCACATCCCGGCCCTCCACGTCGAAGCCGATCGCGCCAGGCGTGACGACGGGCCGGACATCGGCAGTCGAAAGATCGTCGCGATAGAACTGGATATCGAGTACGCCGGTATCTACGGGACGCTTTTCGATGCCCGCGATAAGCTTTCCCAGCCGTTCCGCCAGGGGAACTCCGCGGCGCTTGATGCCGATCAAGGCCAGGTCTTCGCTGCCGTTGCTTTTTTCTACGATTTGATGGGCCAAACGAACCAGGGTGCGTTCGATTTCAGAGGCTGACATCAACCTGCCTTTGGTGCGCAGGTTTGGATGATTTGGCTCTTCACTCATGGATTCTCTCTCGCCGGATGATACGAGGCTTGGCTCGTTGCAGCAAGTTGTGGAGAAGTGGAACCGGAGTCGATCCGGTGTCGCTTCAGCCTATGGGCGGCGAGAGCACGGTCTCACCAAGTCTCAGACACTTGACCGTCGCGTCCGGGCAAGCAGCCGCGCGCCGAGCGCGCCTCCGCCGGCGGCAAAAAAAAGCAGAAACACTGCGTTGAATGCGAGGCTGGACACTTCAATGCCCGCATGCCCCCAGGGAGACATCATCCAGGCCTTCACCTGCGCGCGCAACGACTGTGCCTCGGAGGCGTCGGCCGGTTCGAGGCCAGAAGCCCACTGCTGCGTCATCTGCTGGCTCATCTCCACGCGGTTTTTCCATTCTGAATCGATCTGACTGGAATGGTGCAGAACATAGCGTTCGACAAAAAGGGCGCCCCCGCTCACCGTGAATGCAAGCCATGCAGCCAGTAACCCGGTCACGAGCCCGATGCGAGCTCCCGCCCCGGCCGTGATCCAGGCTGGCCGTTGGCCGCGGACGTAAAGAACCACAGCCCATGCCGCAGCAGCCGCCATCCAGAACAAACCCAGTAAGCCAAGAGGGGAAACACCGCTCGAAAGCAAACCGGCCGGTATGGCGAGCACCAGCGCTGCGCGCATCGCTGGTTTCCAATCGACCATGCTCGCGTCGCGCGCGGCTTCGTTCCAGCGTTCCGCGGGAGCTTGACCTTCCGGCAGATCCGGTGTGTACACAAGCTGCGGCAGTCCGCACGACGGACAGAAGCAATTGTCGGCCTGCACGGGTTGATGACAGCGATTACATGTGATTTCCATTGTTTCCAGATCCTGTCGCAATTCTATGCCGCTCAAACAGCTTCTGGCGGTCTAAGGTGCAGCCTTTGCAGGCGAAGAGTCTCTTGAAGAACAGCAGCAAGGCGGTCCGGCCGATCCTGGCTTCGGCTAATTCTGCACCGCGGCAGAACCTTCAAGCGCAAGCTTTGCCGCCACAATCTCTTCGGCCGCCTTCACGGCTTCGTCCAAGGTCAGATTAGTGGAGTCGAGAAGAACCGCGTCGTCGGCAGGCTTCAAGGGCGAGTCGGCCCGATTGCGGTCGCGCTCATCGCGTGCGTGCAGCTCTCGAATCACGTCTTCGGCTTGCACGGTAGGTTTGGCGCCCAGCTGATCGAAGCGGCGCATGCCGCGCACTTCCGGGGCCGCATCCAAGAAAATCTTGGCATCGGCATGCGGAAACACCACTGTGCCGATATCGCGCCCTTCCATTACAACGCCACCCGCAGCGCCCATCTCCTGCTGTAGGCGCACCATCCAGGCACGAATAGCTGGGAAGACACTCACGCGGGAGGCGGCGTCGGTGACCGTCTGATTGCGGATCAAGCCGGTCACGTCCTCGTCATCGAGCAGAACGCGATTTTCTTCTTCGCCGGATTCGAGACGGATCTGCGTTTCGCCTGCCAGCTCCTGAAGCGACGCGCTATCGTCCAGCGCGACTGAGGAGCGCAGGGCCTTGAGAGCGAAGGCACGATACATGGCCCCGGTTTCAAGATTCAGCAGGCCGAAGTGCCGGGCCAGATGGCGGGCAATCGTGCTTTTGCCCGCTCCAGCCGGTCCGTCAATAGCGACAATGATCTTTCGGATTGGCTTGGCCGCCGGCGACGAACTTTCTGCCGCGCTCATCCGCGTTTCTTCGTTCCCTTATTTGAGCGAGCGGTAAACCCGAATCGCTTGCTGTTGCCGGCCTTGGCGCCTGCTGTCAGCGCAGGCTTGCGCCCGTTGCGCGACGTACCGCGTGCGTCCACGCGCACATCCTTGCGCGCCATGGTGCCGCTGCGTTTGGTGGCTCGCAGGCTTTGCCGTCGCGTGGCCGTTCCGCTTGGTCCAGGATGGGGCAGCCGAAGCTCCGTTCCTCTTTGCGGCCCCGTTTCCGTTGGTGCGCCCTGCGCTTCCGTTCGAATGCGCCGGTGCTGCATGGTTCCCGTTGCTTTTGCCGTTGGAAGGGGCACTCCAGCGAGTTCCCTTCGCCGGACGCGCTGCGCTGGTTGAACTGCGGGTTCCGCTGGATGGCCGTGCCCCGTTGGCACTCCGCCCACCGTTTAAAGGGCGGGCGCCGTTTGCGGTTCTGGCCCCATTTGAGCTCCGCGATGCAGAGGGGCGAGCTTCTGTAGGACGTCTGCCGGTCCGCAATCCCTTGGCCGGCTGGCTGGTCCGCGCCGCAGGTTTCCGATTCCGGTTATGTCCAGGTCGGCTGAAGACTGGCCGCGCGGCGGGCTTCTCTGCCTGTACTGGCTTTGGTTCTACTCCTGCCGCCGGGCTGGCTACAGGCAACAGGGGCTCGGCTGCCGCAGACGGCGCAACAGGCGCTGGCGGTTGAATATAGGCCGGAGCATGGGAGAAGCGGGATTCGCGGTGCGAATCTTCATGGTCAAAGCTGTTGGGAAAATAAGAGCCCCCAAACGAGCTTGAGAAACCGAGCTGCGGCGGTGCAAACTCCGGCAAGGTGCCGGCGACGTAGAAATGCGGGGCATGGCCCATTGTGATCGTATGCACCTGGCGCGTCGCCACCAGTCCGCGAAGCACCTCGCGGACCTTGCTGCGGGCCGTGAGCGGAGCGAGGAACAGCTCCACTTCTTCCATGCTGGCGGCGATCACAGCCTGCAGGTAAATAGAAGCAAGTACTGAAATTGCAGTCACTTGCGAAGTGGAAGCGCCTTCGGCAATGGCTTTTTGATAGCGGTGACGCAGCAGTTGCCATTTCGCGGCCTGCCCCGGTGCGGCAATCACAGGGATGATCCGAAGTTGCTGCCAGAGCTCGGTGATAGCCCGGATGACGGCGACTTCGCTCACTTCGCGTCCCAGGGCGTGCTTGAGCTGAGCAATGGTCGCGTCGTTCGCCTCAAGCTGTTTATAGGCCTGGACCGCCAGCTGAGATACAGCACGGGAGCCGGTCAACTGCGGATTGCGACGCCAGTCGCGGTCGCCGCGCAGGGCATAAACGTATGGCAAAACCCAGGTCGCAACAACGAAATCGGGCTGCTCGCTCGGCTGGCCTGAAAGGTTCAGCCGAACTGCAACTCCCTCATTCTCAAGACGAACCAGCAGCCCTTCGGCAGCAGAAATATGATTTGGATCAGGGGTTACGTCCCGTCGTCCGGCAATTGCCTCAACAAACGAGGGTGCAACGGATGAAGTGAACTGCTTCCGAGGCAAAAAGAGGCAAAGTCCCGTCTCTTCAATCCACGTACGGGCCTCTTCGAAGGTCAAAGTCCCAAGTCCGTTCTGGCGCATCCGTTCGGCGCGCGCAGCTTCCAATTGTTCCGCTGTCAAAGAAAAACCTCTCTTCCGGGCTCTTGGGGCCCAGCCAAGCCGCTTTCTCCTGGGAGAGAAGCGGTCTCATAAAGGATTTTAAATCCGAACTAGATGCGATGGAAAGCCCGCTGGATATCCTTCCAGGAATACTGCAGTGCAATGGGACGTCCGTGGGGGCAACTCGTTGGGTGCTCGGTCTTTGAAAGTTCCAACAATAGCCACTCCATACGTGCGGGGTCAAGCGGGGTATTGACTTTGATGGCGGCATGGCAGGCAATGGAGGCCGCAATCCGCGACCGCAGAATGGCAAGCGTTTGATTCTGTTGATTTTCTGACTCGCCACCGGACTGTTCGATGATCTCCGCAAGCGATCGCTCAAGTTCGCCGCCCTCCAGGCCCACCGGCGCCGCTTTTACCGCAAGCGTTTGAGGGCCAAAGGGTTCTGCCTCAAAGCCGTTGCGCTCAAGTTCTTCAGCAATCTGAGCAAAAACCACCATCTGCCAAGGTTTCAGCTCCACCAGCAAAGGCATAAGAAGGCGCTGGCGTTGGACTTTCTCCACCTGACGGTCGCGCAAAATCTTTTCGAATAAAACACGCTCGTGGGCCACATGCTGGTCGATAATCCACAGCCCGTCGTCGCCAATTGCCAGAATGAACGACTCCCGAAGCTGGCCGATCGGACGCAGCGTCCCGAGGTGGTTCAGGTTCGAGGCCGACTGCTGGGTCTCTATGTCGGCGGTTTCCTGGGCGCTCTGCGAGCTCTGCGCAGCGAACTCTTCTGGCCGACTCGAGTTTGAGCAACCATTCGAAAAAGCCGCAGGAGGAACGTCGAATTCTCCGGCAGAGAGGCTTCCCTCGAAGGTCAGGCGCCCGGGCACAGCAGGCGGCAGCTTTGGCTGGAGCTGGAACGGCGCGGCCCCTGCGGCGTCGAGCACTTCGCTCTCAGCGTCGCTTTGGTCAGCAACAGGCGAGCCCGGAAGTGGCGAAACAGCCGGCGGCATCAACGACGGACTTGCCAGTGGCGCTGAGTCAAGAGCGGCGAGAAATCCTGCTGCCGGTCGTGCCAGGACCAAAGCGTTGCGCAGGCTGTCGCGGACGAAGTCATGTACCAGAGACTGCTGCCGGAATCGGACTTCAGTCTTGGCTGGATGAACATTCACGTCCACTTCTTCCGGCGGCATTTCAAGGAACAGAAGCACAACCGGAAAGCTGGTAGGCGGAATTACGTTGCGATAGGCCTCGGTGATGGCATGCAAAAGCAGGCGGTCGCGGATGAGGCGCTTGTTGATGAAGATGTAAATGGAGTTGCGGTTCAGCTTCTGCAACTCAGGCTTGGAGTAGAAACCACTGAGCCGCAGAGTTCCCGGATCGCGTGCGGGCTCATCAGGATCTTTCTTCCATGGAGGCGGTTCAGGCAGGCCTGCGCGTTCCAGATGGCGTTCGGCCGCCACGGGCAATAACTGCTCCAGCGTTTCTTTCCCGAAGATCTGATAGATGCGTTCCGCGGTGCGCGCGACAGGCGGGGCTGAAACCAGCGTGTGCGAGGCGGAGAGCAGCTCGATGTGTTTCTCCGGATGGACGAGCGCGTAATGTGTGACCAATGCCGTGATGTGCGCCAGTTCGGTCGACTCGGCGCGCAGAAACTTGCGGCGCGCAGGCGTATTAAAAAAGAGATCAGCGACGGAAATCGTAGTGCCGCGCGGCAATGCCGCATCCTCCACTCGATAGATCTTTCCGCCGGCAATCTCAAGCAGTGTTCCGGAAGCCTCTTCTGCGGCCGCGGTCTCAAGGGTCACCCGCGCAACTGAAGCAATGGAGGGCAGCGCTTCGCCTCGAAACCCCAGCGTTGCAATCGAAAGCAGATCGCCGGCGGTGCGAAGCTTTGAGGTCGCGTGGCGCTCGAAAGCCAGCAGCGCGTCATCGCGGTTCATCCCATGGCCATCGTCGGAGATGCGGATCAGCTTGCGTCCGCCGGCTTCGACTTCAACGCGAATACGCATCGCGCCAGCGTCGAGGGAGTTTTCCAACAGCTCCTTCACGACGGAGGCGGGGCGGTCCACCACCTCGCCAGCGGCAATCTGATTAGCCACCTGATCAGAGAGAACTCGGATGCGCCCCATAAGGGACTAGGGTAACGCAGAGGTACAGGTTAATCGGCCGGACTATTCTCGCCAGGTGTTTCGGCGCGATTCCAGGGACCCCCCCACCCCGGTCTTTGAACGCAAATTCCTCTGCCTTTTAGGCTTAGCGATGGATCAATTCTTTAAGTTGCTCTAAATTAATGGGTTGCGGTCAAATTCCTCTTGTGGCACGGGTTGAGAGCCGGGATGGGGAGAAAGCAGATCCTCCGCTCACCGCACCCGAGCAGAAAACCGTTCGGGGCTTCTTTCCTTCAGAATGACGATCGCTGCTTCTGTGGCGATCACTCTGCAAGTTTTCGAGACAGGACGCGTGCTCCTGGTTCTCATTCGCTTACTTTGATTGTGCGCCGAAAGGAGGGAATTCTATGCAAGGAGATTTGGCCGGCGGTGAAGCTCTTTACTTACGCCGGGCGCGCTCGCGCTGGAGTTCGCGGTAGAGGTCGGATTTAGATTGGCCGAGTTCGCGCGCGATTCGTTTCAGTGCTTCTTTCTCGTCGATGCCATCTTCGGATTGAAGACGGGCCACGCGCTCGGAGAGCTTTTCCCTGGCTCCCAAAACTGAGGAGTCGGAAGTGCCCATCGTAGAGGCGTCGGGCGCTTCAAGCAGCAGCACAAATTCTCCGCGGATACGGTCGCGGGCGGCGAGTTCTTTTCGAACATCGGCAACAGTGCCGCGCAGGAATTCTTCGTGCACCTTGGTCAGTTCGCGCGCCGCGACGAGGCGCAGCATCGGTCCCCAAACGGATTCGAGGTCGGCGAGCGCGTCCAGAACGCGATGGGGAGCTTCATAGAAGATCAGAGTCTGAGTCGATTCGCGTTGTGCGGCGGCGAGTCGTTCAAGGCGGGTGCGCCGCGCGCCGGCCTTCTCGGGCAGAAATCCGATGAATTGAAATTCTGCGGAGAGGAGGCCCGACGCAATAAGGGCCGTCAAGCCTGCGTTAGCTCCGGGGATTGGAATCACTGCGATGCCTGCGGCGATGGCTTGCGCGGCGAGCCAGGCGCCAGGATCACTGATGCCGGGCATGCCCGCGTCCGAAACGACTGCAACGCGGCCACCGGCCTTGATCGTTTCGATCAATTCAGTAGCGCGATGGCGCTCGTTGTGCTCGTGGCAGCTGATGGTCGGCGTGGCGATCGAGAAGTGATTGAGCAGCTTCTGGGTCTGGCGGGTGTCTTCGCAGGCAATGCGATCGACGCGCGCGCAAGTACGTCGATCGCGCGCAGCGTGATGTCGCCGAGGTTGCCGATGGGCGTGGCTACGAGATAGAGGCCGGGAGCAAGCGGCTCGCTTTGCCGATCAGTGATTGAGGTGAGATCTTGAGGCATCGAAGGCGGGTCAAAGCAGATCCTTCGCTCCGCTTACCCCGCGTTGCGGGGCCCCAAGCGTGCTCCGCTCAGGATGACAGAGTTCAATGTAGCATCTTCACTTTTGCATGAGCCCTGATGTCCGATCCTTCATTCGCAATTCCTGATCGGTCACTCCGCTTCTTCGCGCTCGATGCGGCGCTTCTCTGCGAGGAGGGTCATGGAACTCATCAAGTTTTGCACGCTGACGATGCCTACTACTCGTCCGCTTTCTGTCACAGGGATGAGCGAAAGTCCACGCCCTGCGGTAAGGCGGCGAATTGTAGCGCCGAGCGTGTCTTCGGGACGCGCGACCTGAAAGGCGCGCGACATGACGGACTGTACGTAGCCGTTGCCGTCGTTGCGCAGCGCGTCGACGATGCGCTGGCGCGAAACGATGCCGACAAGTTGAGGGCCTCGCACGACGGGAAAATCTTCCTGCAGAGAGTGGACACATCGCCCCAGGGCGTCGGCCAGGGTGTCAGAGGGCGACAGGGTGGCAAAGTCGGTGAGCATTACCTCGCGCATGCGGACGGTGTCGACGACCGATTGGAAGAAGACGCCCTGATCCTCGATCTGTGCGCCGATCATGATGAAGAAGCCGGCGATGATGAGCCACGGACTGTGCAGGAGCATGCCGGCCAGCATGGCGGCGAGCGCCAGCAGTTGACCAAGCCCGGTAGCCGCGCGCCCAGTCGGCGCAATGCCGTGTTCACGGGCAAAGCGGCCTCGCAACAGGCGTCCGGCATCGAGTGGATAGGCGGGCAGCACATGGAGCAGGCCGAGCCCTGCCTGCATCCACACGAGGCTGCGCAGCAGGTACGCCGGAGTGATCCATGGTTGATCGAAGAGGCGGACGTTGTCACCTCCGGCCCCAAGCAGCATCAGGCCGAGTGAAGCGGCGGTGGCGCAACTTGCCAGCGGGCCTGCGAAGGCCATTGCGAATTGGCCGATTCCTTGATTCGCATTTTCCTGGCTCTCGGGATTGGCATACGCAAACAGCCCGCCGATCGGGAGCACGAGAACGGCGCGCAACCGCAGGCCGAGCCACGCGGCGACGAGTAGCCTTGCGGTTTCGCGGATGACGACAGCGACAACCAGCACCAGAAACAAGGCGAGACCGCGCAGCCAGCCTTCTGACGTGCTGAGGCCGAGACACACGATCGCAAGGAGCAGAAAGAATGTGTGGACGCGCAATTCCACGCCCATCCAGCGCCCCAGCGGAATTGACCAGCCTCGCATACAGGAATTGTAGTTGCTGGCACCCCAGCGACGAAGGCCTGTTACCGGGACCCCGCTGGCCGCCGCGGAACCGATAGAGGGACGGCTCCCCGGCTCGGGTATGCTGAGGGGCGATGCGCATCATTGCCGGCATGTATCGTTCGCGCTCGTTGCAGGCGCCGCCCGGCCTGGACACGAGGCCTACGAGCGACAGACTGCGGGAGACACTGTTCAATGTGCTCGCGCCGCGCATCGAAGGCGCCACCTTTCTGGATTTATACGCGGGCTCGGGAGCGGTCGGGCTTGAGGCGCTGAGCCGCGGAGCAGGGGAAGTCGTCTTCGTCGAGCATGCTCCAGCGGCGTTGAAGGTTCTGCGCGCTAATCTCGCGAGCCTGGGCATTGGCGCAGGATTCAGCCTGCACTCCGGCACGGTGCGCACGTATCGGACGCGGCTCTCGAAAATAGATCGGCCTTTCAATATCGTTTTTCTCGATCCTCCCTACGATGCGGCTGAGGAGTACGCGAGTACGCTGCGATGGCTTGGCGCGGGGGATGCAAACTTGTTGGCGGCAGGCGCAATCGTGATTGCGGAGCATCGACGCAAGGTTCATCTCGATGAACAGTACGGTTCACTTAAGCGCACGCGGCTGCTTGAGCAGGGCGATGCGGCGCTGAGTTTTTTTGAGCGCGCGAGAAACTGCTGACGTCACATAAAGGCGGCGCGTAGGATGGATCGGGTCAATCGCGCGCGTGGACCGGCAAGGCGAGACGGGACGACAAAAACGATGAAGAAGAGATTCCTTGGGATTTCAGCGGTATTGCTGCTGTCGATGTCGATGCTGTGGGGGCAGAATGCGCAGCCATGGCTGATTGGTCCGTTTGAACGGCCGGCGACAGGAAATCCCGTGGTGACACCCCGCCCGCAATCCACGTTCACCGATCCGATTCTGAAAGCACCGGTGCAATGGGAGGCGCTGCACACATTTAATCCCGCGGCGATTGTGCGCAACGGCAAGGTGTACGTGTTGTATCGCGCCGAAGATAACTCCGGAGCAATGGCGATTGGTGGACACACGTCGCGCCTGGGGCTGGCCGAGAGCGCCGACGGCATTCACTTCACGCGGCGTGGCGTGCCGGTCTTCTATCCGTCTGACGATAGCCAGAAGGCGCGCGAGTGGCCTGGCGGAGTCGAAGATCCACGCATCGTGGAGCGAGAAGATGGCACCTATGTACTGACATATACACAGTGGAATCGCACCACCTACTCGGTAGGCATTGCCACGTCGCGCGACCTGTTGCACTGGACCAAATACGGCCCGGCGTTTTTGGCTGCGGAGGGCGGCAAATACGCGCAGCTCAAATACAAATCCGCAGGTATCGTGACGCGCGTCGAGAAAGACCGGCTGATTGCTGCGCGCATTGGCGGCAGGTACTGGATGTATTGGGGCGAGGGCGCAATTCACATTGCCACTTCGGAAGACCTGATCCACTGGACCCCGGTGCAGGACGAACGCGGGGAGCCGGCGGAGTTACTGCGGCCGCGCACCGGTCATTTTGACAGCTCATTTCCTGAGACGGGGCCACCGCCGGTGTTAACCAGCGGAGGCATCGTCGTGCTCTACAACGGCAAGAATGCCGAGAGTGGAGGCGATCCGAATCTTGGACCGAATGCCTACGCGTTCGGAGAGGCGCTCTTCGATGCGGTGAACCCGATGCACCTGCTGGCGCAAACCGACGGGCCTGTGCTGAAGCCGGAGCTGCCGTACGAGAAAACCGGCCAGTATGCTGCCGGGACTACATTCGCCGAAGGTCTCGTGTACTTCCACAAGCAGTGGTTCTTGTATTACGGCTGTGCGGACTCGCTGGTGGCCGTAGCGACCGCATCGGATTCGCCGATGGCGATGCCTGAGACGCAAACTGCAGCCGGGACGACCTCGACTGTCGAAGGAGCTCTGAATGTTCCCAAGACAGCGCAGGTTGCGACGAAAGCGGCGAACGGGTTTTATCTCAAAGATGGCGACACGGTTGTCTTTTACGGGGACAGCATTACAGAACAGAACCTCTACAACCAATATGTCGAGCTCTACACGGCGACGCGTTTTCCGGCGCTTCGCGTGCGGTTTTTTGGTGCAGGCGTAGGCGGCGATCGCGTCACCGGCGGCGGTGGCGGGCCGATCGATCAGCGACTGGAGCGCGACGTCTTCAGCGAGAATCCAACGGTGGTGACGGTGATGCTGGGGATGAACGACGGCGGCTATCGTGTCACCACGCCGGCGATCGAGGCCTCGTATACGCAGGGCTACGAGCATCTGCTGGCGTCGATTCGCGAACATGCGCCGGGAGCGCGCGTGACGCTTTTGGGACCATCGCCGTATGACGACGTGACGCGGACACCGATGTTTCCAGGTGGCTACAACTCCGTGATGCAGCACTTCGCGGACTTGGAGCAATCGCTGGCAAAGAAGTATGGCGGCACGTTCGTCAACCTGAATCCTGCCACGGTGGCTGCGATCGAGAAGGCGGAGGCACTTGATCCGCGCATCGCCAAACTGTTGTTACCCGATCGCGTGCATCCCGATCCATTGGCACACTGGATCATGGCCGAGGCGCTGCTGAAGGGATGGAATGCGCCGGCATTGGTCTCGTCGGTCACGATCGATGCGCAGGCAGGACGGGTGCTTGAGAAGCAGAATGCAGCCGTGGGGGACGTAGAGACAAATGCAGGCTCAGTGCGCTGGACCGAAACCGAGAATGCATTGCCGCTGCCGCTTGCGCGCAGCAATGCCGCGCAGGAGTTGCTGCTGGACCTGTCAGACCTTGAGAAGCAGTTGGACCAGGAGCCGCTGCGGGTAACGAGCCTCGCGGCGGGGCGGTACAGGCTGACGATTGACACCAGCGCGATCGGAACATTTTCGTCTGAAGAGTTGGCAACAGGTATCAATCTCGCCGACTACGCGACGCCGATGTTTCACCAGGCACAGCGTGTGAGCTGGTTGGTGCGCGATCGGGATGAGGCGCACTACATCCATTTGCGCATGCGAGTGCGGAACGCCGATACCGGGGTGCAGACCGGAGGGTCAGATGTGATGCAGGCGTTTGAAGATTCGCTGGCTGATTCGATCCACGCCGAGGCGCAGCCGCAGCCGCATGTCTATACGCTGAACATGGTTGCGGCCGAGCCATGAGACCGGCTTAGACCGCGGCTTCTATACTGACGGAGTCTGAGGAGAGCCGCCGCTATCGACATTTCACTTGATTCAATTCTGGAGTCGCCTGCCGCCCTCTCGCAGACGACAACGACCCATGCGGCTGGACCTTCTGGTGCATTGCCGCTCTCGGCGGAGATGCTGCTCTCGGAGCCGTCGGGCAATCTCTTTGGCTTGACACAGAATGCAGGCATGGGCTGGGAGGCTTCCCGGCTCCTTGATCCGGAGTTTCTTATTCTCAGTACGCATGGCGGTCTGCGTGCGGAGAACGGTGAACCGATCGCGCTCGGTTTTCACTCGGGCCACTGGGAAGTAGGCCTGCTCGTTGCTGAATCCGCTCGCGAATTGAAGGCGTTGCGCGCAATTCCGTTTGCCGGCGCATGCACCGATCCTTGCGATGGGCGTACGCAGGGCACAACGGGCATGATGGATTCGCTGCCATTCCGTAACGACGCGGCCGTCGTGCTGCGGCGGCTCATGCGGTCTCTGCCTACAAGCAAAGGCGTGCTGGGCGTGGCCACGTGCGACAAGGGTCTGCCTGCAATGATGATGGCGCTGGCATCGGCAGGTCCGCTTCCGGCAGTGCTAGTGCCGGGCGGGGTTACGCTCCTGCCGGAAAATGGTGAAGACGCGGGCAAGGTGCAGACCATTGGGGCGCGCTTTGCGCAGCAGCAGATAACGCTTGCCTACGCGGCGGAAGTCGGATGCCGGGCCTGCGCGAGCCCCGGCGGTGGATGCCAGTTTCTCGGTACGGCGGCAACATCGCAAGTTGTCGGGGAGGCGCTGGGGTTGTCGCTGCCGCACACGGCGCTCGCGCCTTCGGGTCAGCCAATCTGGCTCGACGCGGCCAAGCGATCGGCGCGCGCACTGGCCCGTATGCATCAATCGAAGATGGGCATACGCGACGTGCTTACGCCGGGTGCGCTGCGCAATGCGATGGTGTTGCATGCGGCTTTTGGCGGGTCGACGAATTTGCTGATTCATTTGCCGGCGATCGCTTTTTCAGCGGGATTGAAGAGGCCGACCGTCGCAGAGTGGGCGGAGGTGAATCGCGAAGTTCCGCGCCTTGTAGACGCATTGCCGAACGGGCCGCGCGGTTTCGCCACGGTGCAGGTATTTCTGGCCGGAGGCGTGCCCGAAGCAATGCTGGCATTGCGTGCCGGCGGGCTCTTGGATGAGAGCGTCAAGACAGTGAGCGGCGAAACGCTGGGTTCCTGCCTCGACTGGTGGCACGACAGTGAGCGCCGTCGCGCGGTGCGCAAGCAATTGAAGGACCTCGACGGCATCGATGCGGACGATGTGATCATGAGCCGCGACCGTGCCCGCGTGCGCGGCCTCACATCGACGGTATGTTTCCCGATTGGCAATCTTGCGCCCGAGGGCTCAGTCATCAAGAGCACGGCAATTGATCCTTCGCTCGTGGATGCGGACGAAGTCTTTCGGCATCGCGGTCCGGCGCGGGTGTTCATCACAGAAGCGGCGGCGATCCAGGCAATTAAGAGCGGCACAATCGGACACGGCGATGTAATCGTGTTGATCTGCGGCGGTCCCAAGGGGGCGGGCATGCAGGAGATTTATCAGGTCACATCGGCCCTCAAGGCTCTGCCTCATTGCAAGCATGTAGCGGTGCTGACCGATGCGCGCTTCAGCGGCGTTTCTACAGGAGCATGTGTCGGCCATATCTCTCCTGAAGCTCTTGCCGGGGGGCCCATCGGCAAGATTCTTGAAGGCGACCAGATCGAGATCGTTATCGACCGCGCAAAGCTGGTGGGGTCGGTGGCGCTGGTCGGCGACGCGGAAAAGATATTTGGCGCGGAAGAAGGCGGGCGCGTGCTGGCATCGCGTGCGTTGCGACCGGATCTGCGGCCGCATCCGGCTCTGCCCGACGACACGCGGTTGTGGGCGGCGTTGGTGCATGCCAGTGGCGGCGTGTGGGGCGGCTGCGTGTATGACACGGATGCAATTGTGGGCAAGCTTGAGAAGAACGCGTAGCAGCAAGCGGTCGCATTGCAGTCGGGACGAGATTCTGCGCCCGGTCGGGCAAGCCTATGCCCGGAGTGGTTAGGATAGCTGGCATGAAGTACAGCGGAAGATCATTGCGGGCATTTTTAGCCCCGCTCCTTTTCGGTTTGGTTCTTGGATCCTTGCCCTGTATTGCGCTGGGTCAAAAGGCCACGCCGCAGCTGGTGGTGATTGACACCGATATTGGCGACGATATCGATGATGCATTTGCCCTGGCGCTCGCACTGCGCAGTCCTGAGCTGAAAATTCTTGGGGTTACCACGACCTTCGGCGATACGGAGCTTCGCGCCCGCCTATTGGACAGGTATCTGGCGGCCGTGGGCCGGAGCGATATCCCTGTTGCGGCCGGACCGGCATCTCAGACCGATAATGTCATGACGCAGAAGGCCTATGCTCTGCAGGCGCCGGCAACGGTCCATGCCGATGGGGCAACATTTCTGCTCGACCAGATACGGAAGCACCCGGGTGAGATCACCCTGATTGCGATTGGGCCCTTGTTCACTGTCCAGGCGGCGATCGAACGCGACCCCGAGACATTTCACAAGCTGAAGCGGGTCGTGCTGATGGGCGGTAGTATCGAGCGCGGCTACGACGGCCCCTCTGTCGGAAATCAGCCGGGCAAACGCCGCCCTCCCGATGCGGAATGGAACATCAATCGCAATCCAGCAGGCGCACAGGCACTGTTCGCGGCGGGAGTGCCAATCTTCATGATGCCGCTCGATTCGACGCAGATCCATTTGGAGGCCATGGAGCGCGAGACGATCTTTGCCCACGGTTCTCGCCTGACCGACCAGTTGACCCTTCTCTATCACCAATGGATGGGCCATGCGGAGGGACACAATCCTTCGCCGACCTTGTTCGACCCGGTGGCGGTGGCCTATAGTTTCCGGCCCGACCTATGCCCGGTGAAGCCGATGCGCATTGAAGTGGATGAGAAGGGAATGACCCGCGCAGTCAGCGGGGCCCCAAACGCAGAAGTGTGTCTGAAGTCCGATGAGAAGGAATTCCTTCGGCTTCTGCTCGATCGTGTCGCTGAACAGTAGCGTGGGCCCGCTGTAGATGCTGGAAATCGGGGCAATATGCTCGCGCTTCCCACAGCAAAAACTATTGAGGTGTGCGTCCGGTCACTTTCAACTCCATTGACAGCAATAGAAAGTAGGTGAAAAATGGCGGGTCGACGAATCTGAACCATTTTCAAGTGGTCTAGGGGGAAACGTGAGAAACAGAGTGCAGTTGAAGGTCTTTGGCGCGGTTGCGCTGTTGGGTGTGGGCCTCGCCGTGTCAGGGTGCAAATCGGCACCTGAGCTGACCCAGGCGCAGGCGTTGACGCTGATCCAGTCCAATTATGACCAGGCGGCGCCGGTGCCAGTTACCATCATGGTGAACAATGATGGGATGGTGCAGGGCGCAGTAGCAAAGTACTGGAACCGAACCATCATTTACCCGAACAAGTATTGGGCAGACTTCAAGTTGACTGATGAAGGGAAGAAGCTCGTGAAGCTTCCCGCGGGCGGCGATACGATCCAGTGGCGGCCCGACAGCCTTGACGACAAGAACTACATGGTGCGAATGAATTCAGTTCAGACCAACCGGCTGAAAGCACGCGACATAGGCGACGTTCAGGATGAGATGGTGGCGGGTGTGGATACGGCAAAAGGCGCCAGCTTCATTGAGGCAGTCGACATGACCGGGCTTCCGGACACATTGCAGCAGATTGCGCACGGGCCTGGAAACCAGGTCGTTGACAAGCGTCATGCCGATTTTGCCCTCGTGAATGGTGCGTGGACGGTGCATTCGATCCAGTAAGCACTCGGCAAAAAAGACGAGCAAGGACGAGGCAAAGACGAGAAAAGCAAAGGGCAGAGGTCGAATCCGTTGACCCTGCCCTTTTTTCTTGTTATTGTAAGTAGGTTCCGCAAGAACGTGCCCGGTCGTGTGTCATACGCCGGAAACGTGGGGCAGCCCGGCCAGTGCGAACCGGCGAAGGCTGAATCCCAAGGCCGAGTGAAGTTTTACCGGCCAAGCATCCCTGGATACGCTCTTATCTTGCGAGGGGCAAGGGAATCATCGCATCGGTGTCCGCGCGTTTCTCCACCTTGGAGGGCTATGCGGGCCGGAATCAGCGAAACGGAGTCGGCTCCGGACCAAGGTAGGTTTCTTGGATGGACGCGCGACCACCGTCCTGGTTCTCGTCTGGAAGTGGAACGAAGGCAGACGCGAAGCAGCAACCTTGGGTTTTCCAGCCCGTGCGCGAACTTGCGCGCCGGTCGGGAAAGGCTCAAAACGCCTGCGCGCGGCTGTCGGATTTGGGCTTTAAGCGTTTTGGGGTAAGGAGTTTCGGTTTGCCTACATTTAATCAGCTTGTTCGTAAGGGGCGTACGGCCCCCCGTTACAAGACGGCATCGCCTGCGCTGCAGGCATCGCCGCAGCGGCGCGGTGTGTGCACCCGCGTATACACGCAGACGCCCAAGAAGCCAAACTCGGCCCTGCGCAAGGTGGCTCGCGTGCGGTTGACGAACGGGATCGAGGTCACGACCTACATTCCCGGCATCGGGCACAACCTGCAGGAGCACTCAATTGTGCTCATCCGTGGAGGCCGCGTAAAGGACCTTCCCGGTGTTCGGTATCACGTGGTGCGCGGCACGCTGGATTCGGTGGGCGTGGCGAATCGCAAGCAGAGCCGCTCGAAGTATGGAGCCAAGCGCGCCAAGGGTGGAGCGGCAACAGGCAAGAAGTGAGCTCCGCTCTTTAGCTTTTTGGAGTAGGGCAGTGGAACGCGGTTCCCGGACGGAGTGCAAGGGCCGGGACTGGGGCAACAGAAGCGGGCGCAGAAAGAGCGCCGAGGGATAAGGAAGAGAATGCCGAGAAAAGGGCACATTGCGAAGCGGGAAGTGGCGTCGGATCCGGTCTACGGGTCGACTCTGGTCACCAAGTTTGTGAACTCGATGATGTGGGGCGGCAAGAAGTCGACCGCACAGGGCATCTTCTATCAGGCGATGAAGAACCTGGAGGAGAAGGGCGGCGGAGACGACGCGCTCAAGCTCTTCAAGAAGGCCGTCGAGAACTGCAAGCCCCTGCTCGAAGTGAAGACCCGCCGGGTAGGCGGCGCCAACTACCAGGTGCCGATCGAAGTGAATGCCGACCGGCGCACCTCGCTCGCTATCCGCTGGTTGATCACGTACGGTCGCAGCCGCGGCGAAAAGGGCATGGTCGACAAGCTCACCAATGAGCTGCTCGATGCCGCCAATGGGCGCGGCGCGGCCATGAAGAAGAAAGAAGACGTGCACCGCATGGCCGAAGCAAACAAGGCCTTCGCGCACTATCGCTGGTAGGCAGGCATTTTGAGTTGTGCTCCCGGTGCATGACCTCCGGGAGAGTTTTGAAGCAGTACGAATAACCGCGGGCTTGGGCCCGCAAGGAAGAAGAAGCCGTGGCTCGCACCATACCTCTGAATCGTTGCCGGAACATCGGGATCATGGCGCACATCGACGCCGGGAAGACGACAGCGACAGAGCGCATCCTGTTTTACACGGGCATCACGCACCGCATCGGCGAAGTGCATGAAGGCACCGCGACCATGGACTACATGGAGCAGGAGCAGGAGCGCGGCATCACGATCACGTCGGCTGCGACGACGTGCATGTGGAAAGACATCCGCATCAATATCATTGATACCCCCGGTCACGTGGACTTTACCGCTGAAGTCGAGCGGTCTCTTCGCGTGCTCGATGGCGCAGTTGCGGTGTTCGACTCCGTGAGCGGCGTGCAGCCTCAGACGGAGACCGTCTGGCGTCAGGGTGACAAGTACAAGGTTCCCCGCATTTGCTTTGTCAACAAGATGGACAAGAACGGCGCGGACTTCGAGTATGTGCTCGAGACCATCCGCAAGCGGCTGGGCGCGCGGCCGGTTGCATTGCAAATTCCGATCGGGGCCGAGTCGCATTTCAAGGGTGTCGTCGATCTGATCGAGATGAAGGCGATTCTGTGGCACGACGAGGCCATGGGCGCCCAGTACGACGTCGAAGAGATCCCCGCGGACCTGGTGAAGAAGGCTGAGGCCTTCCGCCTGCAGCTGATCGAAGTGATCGCGGAAACAGACGATGTTCTGCTCGAGAAGTTCCTCGAAGGTGAAACGCCGAGCATTGCCGAGCTGAAGGCGGGCATTCGCAAGGCGACCATCGATCTTAAGGTTTTCCCGGTTATCTGCGGTTCGGCTTTCAAGAACAAGGGCGTTCAGACGCTGCTCGATGCGGTGGTTGACTATCTGCCGAGCCCGCTCGACAAGCCGCCTGTCGAAGGCATCAATCCTTCGAATCACAGTGAGATTCTTGTCCGGAAGGCAGAGGACAGCGAGCCGCTTTCGGCACTCGTCTTCAAGCTGATTAACGATCCCTTCGGCAAGCTTTCGTTTATTCGCATTTACTCGGGTGCGCTCAAGACGGGCGACACCATTCTCAATCCGCGCACCGGCAAAACCGAGCGCGTGGGCAGGCTGGTCAAGATGCACGCCAACAAGCGCGAAGACATCACCGAGATTTATGCCGGTGACATCTGCGCCTGTGTGGGTCTGAAGGATCTGAAGACGGGCGACACGCTCTCGGCGCCGCATCATCCCATTGCGCTGGGTGCGATCGTGTTTCCGGAGCCGGTCATCTCGGTGGCCATCGAGCCCAAGACCAAGGCCGATCAGGAAAAGATGGGCATCGCCCTCTCGCGCCTGGCCGATGAAGATCCGACCTTCAAGGTTCGCACCGACGAGGATTCAGGCCAGACGATTATCAGCGGCATGGGCGAGCTGCACCTTGAGATTCTTGTGGACCGCATGAAGCGCGAACACAAGGTCGAAGCCAATGTCGGCGAGCCCAAGGTGGCCTTCCGCGAGACGATTCGCAAGGTTGCCGAGGCTGAAGGCAAGTACATTCGCCAGACCGGCGGTTCGGGCAACTACGGGCATTGCAAGTTGCGCATCGAGCCCAACGAGCCGGGCAAGGGCTACGAGTTCGTCAACGAAATCAAGGGCGGCGTGGTTCCCAAGGAATACATCAAGCCGATCGATCAGGGCGTGCAGGGTGCGTTGGAGCTTGGCATCCTGGCCGGCTACCCGATCGTCGATGTCAAGGTGTTCCTGTATGACGGGAGCTACCACGAAGTCGACTCGAACGAAATGGCCTTCAAGTTTGCCGGTTCGATCGCGTTCAAGGAAGCGGCCAGAAAAGCGTCGCCAGTGCTGTTGGAGCCCGTGATGGCCGTCGAAGTGACTGTACCCGAGGAGTTCATGGGAACCATCATTGGCGATATCAACTCGCGGCGCGGGCGCATCGAGGGCATGGAGCACGCTGCCGGGTCGCAGGTGATCAAGGCCATCGTTCCACTGAAGGAAATGTTCGGCTACGTCAACGATATTCGTTCATCAACACAGGGCCGCGCGTCGTACTCGATGCAGTTCGCGCGCTACGAAGAAGCGCCGCGCATGATCGCCGATGAGATTATCGGCCGTGCGCAGGGAAAGTGATCGAAGCTTCTAAGCTGCTAGCTCCTAGCTACTAGCTTGGTCGGTGAGAGATCAAGTTGAAGAGGCTGGTGCAAGCAGGATGGAGCTAGAGGCTAGCAGCTAAGTGCTAGCGGCTGATTTGAGTTAGTGGGGCTGGAGCCGGATAGCCGGCGCCCTGTTGGTAATGGCACGGAAGCTACGAGGGGAATAGGAAAATGGCGAAGGAAAAGTTTGACCGTTCGAAGCCGCACGTGAACGTGGGAACGATTGGGCACATCGATCACGGCAAGACGACGCTGACGGCAGCGATCACGAAGGTATTGTCGAAGCACAACCCGAAGATTGCATTTCGTTCTTTCGATTCGATTGATAACGCGCCAGAAGAGCGTGAGCGCGGTATCACGATCGCGACGGCACACGTGGAGTACGAGACGGCGAACCGTCACTATGCGCACGTGGATTGCCCTGGCCACGCGGACTACATCAAGAACATGATCACGGGTGCGGCGCAGATGGACGGCGCGATCCTTGTGGTTGCGGCCACGGATGGTCCGATGCCGCAGACCAAGGAGCACGTTCTTCTTGCTCGCCAGGTAGGCGTGCCTTACATCGTGGTGTTCCTCAACAAGTGCGATGCGGTGGAAGATGCCGAGCTGATCGACCTGGTTGAGATGGAAGTGCGCGAGCTGCTGACCAAGTACCAGTTCCCGGGCGACGACGTGCCGGTGGTACGGGGCTCGGCTCTGGGTGCGCTGAACGGGGAAGCGCAGTGGGAAGCGAAGATCGACGAGCTGATGGAAGCGGTAGATAAGAACGTACCTCTTCCGGCGCGCGCGATCGACCAGCCCTTCCTGATGCCGATCGAAGACATTTTCTCGATCTCCGGGCGTGGAACGGTGGTCACGGGTCGTATTGAGCGCGGCAAGGTGAAGGTGGGCGAGGAAACCGAGATTGTCGGCTTCCGCGAAACGCGCAAGACGGTCGTGACGGGCGTCGAGATGTTCAAGAAGCAGCTGGACGAAGGCCTTGCGGGCGACAACGCGGGACTTCTTCTGCGCGGCATTGCGAAGGAAGATGTGGAGCGCGGGATGGTTCTGGCCAAGACCGGATCGATTACGCCGCACACCAACTTCACGGGTCAGATTTATGTGTTGTCGAAGGAAGAGGGCGGTCGTCATACGCCGTTCTTCAAGGGCTACCGTCCACAGTTTTACTTCCGGACGACGGATGTGACGGGTGTGGCGGAGCTTCCTGAAGGCACGGAGATGGTGATGCCGGGCGACAACGTGCAGCTGAAGATCGAATTGATTACGCCGGTGGCCATGGAGAAGGGTCTGCGCTTCGCGATTCGCGAAGGCGGACGCACTGTGGGCGCTGGAACGATCGCGGAAATTATCAAGTAGCAAGACAGTGAACAGGGGACAGTGGACAGTGAACAGAGCGGAGCCTCCGCAGCAGATTGATCAGGCAGGAAATTCTGATCACTGTTCACTGACCACTGAACACTGTTCCCCGAAGGGGAACACATGGTAGGTCAGAGAATTCGAATCCGGTTAAAGGCATACGACTATCGCGTGCTGGATACCTCGACCGGCGAAATTGTGGAGACGGCCAAGCGCACCGGGGCAACGGTGGCGGGTCCGATTCCTTTGCCGACGATCAAGAACAAGTACTGCGTGCTGCGTTCGCCGCACGTGGACAAAAAGTCGCGCGAGGCTTTCGAGATCCGTACGCACAAGCGTCTGATCGATATCCTCGAGCCGACGCAGCAGACGGTGGACGCGCTGATGAAGCTCGATCTGCCCGCGGGCGTCGATGTCGAGATCAAGGCCTTCGAGAAGTAGCCACCTGCGGTGGGGCCAGACGCGTCTTGCGGCGCACCAATGTCGCGGTAATCGCGCGAAGCAGTAGAAAGGTCCGAAAGGGCCCCGGCAGTGCGATGAGGACAACATCGCATGATGAGGTGAGGAAGACATGGCAGTTACGGGAATTCTGGGTAAAAAGATCGGTATGACGCAGGTCTTCGACGAAAAGGGCGAAGTGCACCCCATTACGGTGCTGCAGGCCGGCCCTTGCGTGATTACGCAGTTGAAGACTGCCTCGAAGGACGGCTACGACGCCGCGCAGATCGGACTGGTTGAGTTTGTGAAGGCTTCGCGGATCACCAAGCCGCAGGCTGGCCACTTCGCCAAGACCGAAGCGCCGCCGGTGAAGCTCATCAAGGAAGTCGATCTGGAGGCGGGCGCCGATGGAGAAGTGGCGACCAAGGCCGGCGATCGCGTTCTGGTTGATATCTTCACCGATGCCAAGTTTGTGGATGTGATCGGGACATCGAAGGGCCGAGGCTTTGCAGGCGTTGTGCGCCGGCACAAGTTCGGCGGCGGACCCAAGTCACACGGGCACATGTTCCAGGTGCAGGGTTCGATCGGCGCCTCGAGCTTTCCGTCGCGCGTGTTTCCGGGGCAGCGCATGCCGGGCCACTTCGGCACGGATCAGGTCACAGTACGCAATCTGCGCATTCGCGGTATCGATCTGGACGAGAACCTGTTGATGGTTGAGGGTGCGGTACCTGGGCCCCGCGATGGCTATGTGCTGATCTCGAAGGCCAAAGCTCCGCCGCGCGAACGCCGTGGCTTCGCCGGATCGAGCACGGTTGATCCGCTGAAGGCTTCCAAGAAGGCATCGCCGAAGAAGAAGTAGCCACCTGCGGTGGGGCCAACTGCGCCCTCGCGGGCGCAAAGAAATAGAAGGGCAGAAAGTCTGCTGCATGCAGTGCCCGGAAAAAGAAGAAGACGATGGCAAAAGTGGATGTAGTCGATTTAGACGGGAAAAAGGTGGGCTCGCTCGAACTGGCGGATTCGGTTTTCGGCCAGGTGAACGAGGATCTGCTGTGGGAAGCGGTAAAGCACTATCGCGCCTCTCTGCGGCAGGGCACGCATGCCACCAAGAACCGCAAGCTGGTTGCCGGTTCCGGCAAGAAGCTGTGGAAGCAGAAGGGCACGGGCCGCGCGCGTGTTGGCTCGGTGCGCTCGCCTCTCTGGCGTCACGGCGGTACGGTACACGGACCTCAACCGCGCAGCTACGACTATGCTTTCCCGCGGAAGAAGCTGCTGGGCGCGCTGCGCTCGGCCCTCGCGTCCAAGCTGGCCGATGGCAAGCTGACGGTCGTCGATTCGCTTGAGATCAAGGAAGCCAAGACCAAGCTTTATCGCGACGCGTTGAACAAGCTCGATGCGAAGCGCACGACGCTGCTGGTTGAGAACGGCAAGACTCTGACGCAGGGCCTGGTACTTGGCGCGCGCAATCTGAAGGGCGTTGAGCTCGTGTTGAACAACGAGGTCCATCCCTACGACCTGCTGCGCTACGAGCGGGCGATTTTTTCCAAGGCCGCGATCGAGCAGCTTTCTGAGACGTTGCAGAAGTCGGTCTCGAAGCGCAAGCACGCACAGACGGAGGCCGCGTAATGTCGACACTCTATTCCGTAATTCGCCGCCCCCTGATCACTGAAAAGGGATTGGGCGTGAAAGAGACCGAGGGGACGTTGGTATTCGATGTTGCCCCTGACGCCTCGAAGACTGAAGTGAAGCAGGCCGTTGAGGCGCTGTTCAAGGTAAAGGTGGCCGCTGTTCGCACGGCCAACGTTTTGGGCAAGGAGCGCCGCCGCGGCAAGTACGCGGGCTTCCGTCCCGACTGGAAAAAGGCATACGTTCGGCTGAAGGCCGGCGAGAAGATGCCGGAGTACGTGAGCAACCTGTAAAGGGACAGTTCGCAGTTCGTAGTTGACGGTTCACAGTTGCGCGCAACTTGGACTTCGGTGAACTGAGAACTACGATCTAAGAACTCAGAACTGTAGGACAAAGACGATGGCGATTAAGACATACAGACCGATAACGCCGACACTGCGTTTTCAAACAACGCTGGTGAACGACGACCTGACGACGGACAAGCCGCACAAGCCGCTGCTGACCACGCGCAAGCGGACCGGCGGCCGCCGCAATTCGGGTGACCTGACGATTCGGCACCACGGTGGCGGGCACAAGCAGAAACTCCGCCTCATCGATTTCAAGCGTGAGAAGTACGGGATTCCCGGCAAAGTGGCGACGATCGAGTACGATCCAAACCGCTCGGCGCGCATTGCTCTGGTGAGCTACGCGGACGGCGAGAAGCGCTACATTATTGCGCCAGTCGGCTTGAAGGTGGGCTCGACAGTGACCTCCGGTCCTGAAGCCGACATCCTGATCGGGAACGCGTTGCCGCTCAAGAATATCCCCGCCGGCACCACGGTGCATGCGATCGAGCTGCGGCCCGGCAAGGGCGCGCAGATGGCGCGATCGGCCGGTGCGCAGGCGCAGCTGGTAGCCAAGGAAGGCGATTATGCCTTGCTGAAGCTGCCTTCCGGCGAAACCCGCAAGGTGCTGGTGGAGTGCATGGCGACCATCGGCCAGGTGGGGAACACGGATCACGAAAACGTGGCCATCGGCAAGGCCGGACGCAATCGCTGGAAGGGCATCCGCCCAACCAACCGAGGCGTTGCGATGAACCCTGTCGATCACCCGCACGGCGGCGGCGAAGGCAAAACTTCGGGTGGACGTCATCCAGTCACCCCGTGGGGCCAGCCCACCCGTGGATACAAGACGCGCAACAACAAGCGGACCGATGCGTTCATCGTCAGCCGCAGAGCGAAGTAGAGGAGCGCAGAGACTTTTATGGCACGTTCGACAAAGAAGGGCCCGTTTGTAGATGCGCACCTCAGCGTGAAGATCGAGGTGCTGAACAAGGCCAACGACAAGAAGGTCGTGAAGACCTGGTCGCGCCGCTCGACGATCTTTCCCGAGTTCGTAGGCCACACCATTGCGGTGCACAACGGAAAGAAATTCGTTCCGGTGTATGTTACCGAGAACATGGTGGGACACAAGCTGGGCGAGTTCGCGCCGACGCGCACGTTTAAGGGACACACGGGCGGTTCAAAGGCAGCCGAGTCCTCGGCCAAGCCGGCGCCTGGACGGTAAGAGAGATTCAGCGCTGAGAGGATGTTGTTCTCGAGCGCGCAGAGATTGAGGAAGAGACAATGGCAGTCGAGATAAAAGAGTACCGGGCCGAGGCCAAGTTTCAGCGCGTATCGCCGCAGAAGGCGCGGCTGGTTCTTGATCTGATCAAGGGCCTGGGCGTGCAGCAAGCGCTGGAAACTGCGGCATTCACCAAGAAGCGCATTGCGCCGGTGATTCACAAGCTGCTCACGTCCGCGATCGACAATGCGAAGTATGTGTCCGGTGAACAGGGCACCGACCTTGACGTGGACAGCCTCTACGTCAAGCAGGCTCTGGCCAATGACGGGCCGCGCATGAAGCGGATCCGGCCTGCTCCTATGGGTCGCGCTTATCGGTACCAGCGCCGCCTTGCGCACATCGTGGTGTCGGTTGCAGAGCGCGGCAATGGTTCGAACCTGGTGACCAAGGCTGAGGAATCGGAAGCGGCGAAGCCGGCAAAGAAATCGAAATCCGCGGTGAAGGCGACGGCAAAGAAGCCGGCAGCAGCGCCGAAGAAGAAGGCCGCGAAAAAGGCCTGACGATTTTCCAGGGCCGATCTCGATCGGCGCCTGGGCAGCGAATCCGGCGCAACTACCAAGAAGCGGCGGCCTTTGCGAAAAGATAGAAAGGGTGCTGCAGCCCTGGAAATGCAGTAGAGGGGTTTGAGGGAAAAGTATGGGACAGAAAGTCCATCCTTATGGATTCCGGCTGGGAGTGAACAAGCCATGGCGTTCGCGCTGGTTCTCTGAGCGCGACTATAGCAAGCTCCTGGTGGAAGACGTGCAGCTCAAGAAGGAACTGCGCGAGAAGCTGAAGGCTGCCGGCGTGAGCTCGGTTGAGATCGAGCGGCCGGGCAACAAGCTGCGCTTCCTGATCCGCACTGCGCGCCCGGGCATCGTCATCGGCCGCAAGGGCGCCGAGATCGAGAAGCTCAAGGCCGAGCTTGGCAAGCGAACGAACCGCGACGTGTTCATCGACATCATCGAGGTGAACAAGCCGGAGCTCGATGCGCAGCTGGTGGCCGAAAACATCGCGCTGCAGCTTGAGAAGCGCGTCAGCTTCCGCCGCGCTATGCGCAAGAGCGTCGATTCAGCGCTGCGCTTCGGTTGCAAGGGAATCAAGGTGCGCGTCTCGGGCCGTTTGAACGGCAACGAAATCGCCCGCTCCGAGTGGTATCTGCAGGGCCGTCTGCCGCTGCATACGTTGCGCGCGGACATCGATTACGGCTTTGCCGAGGCGGAAACCACCTATGGCCAGATCGGCGTGAAAACGTGGATCTACCGTGGCGATATCTACGAGCAGAAGCGCCGTCAAGCGCCCGCGGTCGGGACGTCAGTGTTTTAGAAGCAGTGGACAGTGATCAGTTGTCAGGGATCAGTGTTTTCGTGCTGGTTTTTAGGGTTGAGATTTTTCAGAGGCTTGGTTGCAGTAGGGAGCTGGGTTCAGTTGATGGGCTGGCGAGCGCCGGAATTAACTGATCACTGTTCACTGACAACTGATCACTGTTTTTGAGGTTTTCGTTATGTTGATGCCAAAGAAGGTGAAGTTTCGCAAGCAGCAGAAGGGCAAGCGGCGCGGTAAGGCGTGGCGCGGCTCAACGCTGTCGTTCGGCGAGTACGGCTTGAAAGTCATGGAGTGCGGCTACATTACGGACCGGCAGATTGAGGCCAGCCGTATCGCGATGACCCGCTTCATCAAGCGCGGCGGCAAAATCTGGCTGCGGCTGTTCCCGGACAAGCCGATTACCAAGAAGCCTGCCGAAGTCCGTATGGGCTCGGGCAAGGGCGCGCTGGATCATTGGGTCGCTGTGGTGCGGCCCGGCAAGATCTTGTTCGAGATGGAAGGTGTTACGCCGCAGATGGCCCAGGAAGCAATGCGCCTTGCGTCCAACAAGCTTCCGTTACGGACCAAGTTTGTGCAGCGGCCCGGCGCGGAGAAGGTCGTCGCTGCGGCAGAGTAATACGGCTAGAAGAAGGATTGCGCCAGCCTGTTGAGAACGACAGGCGGGGCGCCGGAGAGAACAGATGGAACTCGAAAAGATTCGCAATCTGAGCGACGACGAGCTCGCGCACCACGAGAAGACTTCGGCCGAACAGCTGTTCCGGCTGCGCTTCCAGGTGTCGCTCGGGCAGAACGACGGAGTGAAGAAGCTCCGGGAGTTGCGCAAGGAGATTGCCCAGGTCAAGACGGTAGCGCGGGAGCGCGCACTGGGCGTTCGCGGCGCCAAGAAGAATGAGACCGCGACGGTCAGCGCGAAGCCGGCCAAGGCAAAGAAGGGAGCCGGTAAATGACGGCGACAGCAGAACAGGCACAGGCGCCGGCGACTTCGCGGCGTAACGAGAAGGTGGGCAACGTGGTTTCGACCAAGATGCAGAAGACCATCGTGGTCGAGGTCGAAATGCGCAAGGCTCATCCCAAGTACAAGAGAATCGTCAAGCATTCGAAGAAGTTCTATGCGCACGACGAGCAGAATTCAGCGCGCGTGGGCGATGTAGTACGGATTCGCGAGACGCGGCCGTTGAGCAAGCTCAAGCGGTGGTCGCTCGAAGAGATTGTGCGCCGCTCGACGCTGAGCCAGCTCGAAGATACGGCGACCGTGAACCAGGTTGAAGCGGCCAAGTAGGGCAGGCGGGTAAGGAGAAGAATCATGGCAGTACAAATGAGAACCATGCTCGCGGTGGCCGACAATTCCGGCGCGCGCAAGCTCCAGGTGATTCTGCCGCTCGGCGGTGGTCTGGGCAAGAAGGCCGGCCTCGGCGACATCGTTACCGCCGCAGTCAAGGAAGCTTCGCCCGATGGAACCGTCAAGAAGGGCAAGGTTGTGAAGGCCGTAATTGTGCGCACGCGCAAAGAGCATCGGCGTCGCGATGGAACCTACATTCGGTTCGACGAGAACGCTGCGGTGGTGATTGACGATGCGCATGAGCCGGTAGGCACGCGCGTCTTCGGCCCCGTCGCTCGCGAACTGCGCGAAAAGAAGTTTCTGAAGATTGTCTCCTTGGCGCCTGAAGTCGTGTAAGAGCAGTCCGTGGTTCTTAGTTCGTGGTTCACAGCGGGTGAGCCGAGGCGCTAGGGACTTGGAACTGTGAACTAAGAACTGTGAACTGAGAGAAGATATGTCGAGTTTAAGTATTCGTCGCAACGATACGGTTAAGGTGCTTGCGGGTGCCGACCGCGGTAAGACGGGCCGCGTGCTGCGCGCATTCCCCGACAAGGGAACGGTGCTCGTGGAGCATGTGCGGGTCGTCAAGAAGACAGTTTCGAGCAAGAGCGGACAGCGCACCAAGGGTGGCATCGCCGAGCATGAGTCGCCCATCAACATCTCGAACGTCGCCTTGCTCTGCGCCAACTGCGGCACAGCGAAGGTGGGCTTTAAGACGGAAGGTTCGATCCGGACCCGCGTGTGCAAGAAGTGCGGTTCCGAGTTGCCGACGAAAAAGTAACGGCGGTAGAGAAGAAATAGAGGGTCAGCGCGAAAGGGCATTCATCGTGCGACCAGCACTTCCGAAACGGTAAACGGGCGCCGCGCGCGACCAATCCGAGAACGGAAGAGAGAGAAGAAGAAACATGGCAGCAAGGCTGAAAGAGAAGTACAACAAAGAGATCAAGCAGTCGCTCCAGAAGGAACTGGGCATCGAGAACACGATGGCCGTTCCGAAGATCGACAAGATAGTCATCAATATGGGACTGGGCGAAGCGACGCAAAATAACAAGCTGCTCGACCCCCTCGTGGCCGATCTGGCCGCGATTGTCGGACAGAAGCCGGTGACCACAAAGGCCAAGAAGTCGATTGCGGCATTCAAGGTGCGCGAAGGCATGTCCATCGGCGCCATGGTTACGCTGCGCAACGACAAGGCCTATGAGTTTCTCGACCGCCTGATTTCGACGGCACTGCCGCGGGTACGCGATTTTCGCGGCGTCTCCACCAAGAGTTTCGACGGGCGCGGCAACTACACGCTCGGGCTGCGCGATCAGTTGATCTTCCCGGAGATTGATTACTCCAAGGTCGAGAAGTTGAAGGGCATGAATATCACGATTGTCACCACGGCCAAGGACGACAACTCGGCGCGTGCGCTGCTCAAGGCGTTCGGCATGCCGTTCCGCCAGGGCGCGTAAGAGGGATTTGAGGATTTATGGCAACCACTGCAAAACGAGTGAAAGACGCGCGGAAGCCGAAGTTCAGCTGCCGCAAGCACAATCGGTGCCAGCTCTGCGGAAGGCCCCGCGGCTTCCTGCGCAAGTTCGGCATTTGCCGTCTGTGCTTTCGTGGCCTGGCGCTGAAGGGCGAAATCCCCGGCGTCGTGAAGTCAAGCTGGTAGCAAGACAGGGATCAGGTTTCAGGAATCAGGAATCAGTTGTTCTCGATTAGGCGGGCAGCTGAAGCAAATTTAAGAGTTTCTCCCTGACACCTAATCTCTGAACCCTGACCACTGTTGTACACATTTCCGGCTGGTTCTCGCCACGGCGAGCGAACGGGGAATGAAGGAGAAGGAATGAGTCTGACCGACCCAGTAGCAGATTTTTTGGCGCGGATCCGGAATGCGATTCGGGCGCGTCACCAGAAGCTGGATGTGCCGGCTTCGAAGCTGAAGACCGAGATTGCCCGCATCTTGAAAGAAGAGGGCTATATCTCGAACTACAAGACCCAGGAAGAAGAGGGCAGGCTGATTCTCCGGGTGTACTTGAAGTACGGCGGACAGGAAGCGGCCATTCGCGATCTGGCCCGCATCTCGCGTCCCGGTTGCCGCGTCTACATCGGCCGCGACGAGATCAAGCGGGTCCAGGGTGGTTTGGGAATTTCGATCATGACCACGCCGAAAGGCGTCATGACAGGGCGCCAGGCACGCCGCGAAGGTGTAGGCGGCGAATTGCTCTGCGAAGTTTGGTAAGCGCTCCGCGCTTTTGCGCTTTGGACTAAGTTACAGGGCTGAGAAGCCCAGGGCTGCAGTGGAACGAAGATGCATCGCATCGTCGGGACTCGCAAGCTAATAAGGATTGAATCGATGTCGCGTATTGGAAAGAAACCGATCCCGCTACCCACGGGAGTGAAGTACAAGGTCGAAGGCAACACCGTTCTTGTCGAAGGGCCCAAAGGTAAAGTCACAGCCCTGATCGCCGAAGGGATTCAGCTCGAGACCAAGGACGGCACGCTGCACGTAAACCGTGAAAGCGACAAGTTCGCTGCGGTCCACGGACTGACGCGCGCATTGGTCTTCAATGCGGTCGAAGGCGTAACCAAGGGCTGGACGAGAGAGCTGGACATCGTCGGCATCGGTTATCGCGCCGAGATGAAGGGCAAGGGTATGGTGGTCTTTACCCTGGGCTATTCGCACCCGATCGAGTTTCCGCTGCCCACGGGCATCGAAGTGGCGATCGATCCGAAGCAGACCCATATGACCATCAGCGGCATCGACCGGCAGAAGGTGGGCCAGGTGGCCGCCGACATGCGCTCGCTGCGCAAGCCGGATCCCTACAAGAACAAGGGCGTGCGCTACTCGAACGAGAAACTGAAGAAGAAGGCCGGCAAGACTGGCGCAAAATAGGCTCCTAGCCGCTAGATTCTAGCTCCTAGCTTTTGTCTTGAGTTGAAGGTGTGAGTTGCGGCGAGATGAACTAGAAGCTGAAAGCTAGTAGCTGGAAGCTGCATTTAACCCGAACGGGGCCGCAGGGCCGCTCCGCTGATAGGAAGAGAAGACCATGATCACGCAGAACAAGAGAAACGCAATTCGGCAGCGCATCCACGCGCGCATCCGACGGAAGCTGTCAGGCACCACGGAGCGGCCGCGGCTGAACGTGTATCGCTCTCTGAACCACCTGTACGCGCAGGTGATTGACGACCAGAAGGGCGAGACGCTGGTTTCCGCTTCTACGCTGGCGCTCAAGCTCAAGACCGGCGGCAATGTGGCTGCGGCCAAGGAGATAGGCAAGGCCATTGCCGAGCAGGCTACTGCAAAGGGTATCAAGAAGGTAGTCTTCGATCGCGGCGGATTTTTGTATCACGGTCGCATCAAGGCGCTCGCCGAGGCAGCGCGCGAAGCAGGCCTGGAGTTCTAAGAGCAGCCGCTAGCTGCTAGCTTCTAGCCGCTAGCTCACAGTGCTAAGTCGACAGCCTTGCCTAAGCGGATGAACTAGAAGCTAGGAGCTAGAGGCTAGAAGCTCAAAAGGAAAGAAATGACGATCTTGAAGAAGAAACTCGATGCCAACCAGTACAACCTGAAGGATCAGGTGGTGGCCATTAATCGCGTGACCAAGGTGGTCAAGGGCGGCAAGAATATGTCGTTCGCCGCGCTGGTGGTTGTAGGCGATGCCGCTTCGGGCGTCGTGGGCTACGGTTCAGGCAAAGCCAAGGAAGTTCCCCAGGCAATTCGCAAAGGGATTGAATCGGCTAAGAAGAACCTGGTGCGCGTGAACCTCACGGATACAACGATTCCCCATCAGGTGCTGGGCCGTTTTGGTTCCGGCCAGGTGCTGCTCAAGCCCGCGCCGGAAGGCACAGGCGTGATCGCAGGCGGTGCAGTGCGCGCGGTGATGACTTCGGTCGGCGTGCAGAACGTGCTCACCAAGAGCCTCGGTACGGCCAACCCGCACAACGTCATCAAGGCCACGTTTGACGCGCTGGTGCAGCTGCGCGATAAGGGCGAAGTCGCCACCATGCGCGGCAAGCAGGTTGAGGAGCTTTAATCATGGCGGAGACAAAAAAGATTCGCATTCAGTATTACCGCTCGAAGAACAACACGCCCATTAAGCACAAACTGGTCGTCAAGGGGCTCGGCTTTACGCGCCTTAACCAGATCGTCGAGCGGGTCGACAACGAGTCAGTGCGCGGCATGGTCAAGACCATTCCGCATCTGGTCCGCATTCTCGAGAGCTAGCTCTCAAGAATGCTTGTTCCTTGTTCCTGGTTTGCGGTTCACAGATAGAGAGTGCCAGCAGTTGCGCATCCGCGGTGAACTAAGAACTTCGAACTCTGAACTGCTTTAACGCGAGTCGGTGGGGCTCAACCCTGCCGGCGCTACAGCGAGGAAATCATGGCAAAGAATCTATCCAATTTACGCGCGCCCAAGAAAGCCAATACCGGGCGCAAGCGTGTCGGCCGCGGTATGGGATCCGGCATGGGCAAGACTTCTACCCGCGGTCACAAGGGTCAGCGCTCGCGCTCCGGCTCTCACATGATGCGTGGTTTTGAAGGCGGCCAGATGCCGTTGCACCGCCGCCTGCCCAAGCGCGGTTTTACCAACATCTTCCGCACCGAGTACACGGTCATCAATCTCGAGCGACTCGCCGAACTTGACGTGAAAGAGATAGCCCTCGAGGACTACAAGAAGCTCGGCCTGTCTTCGAGCAAGAAGGCGCTCATCAAGATCCTCGGATCGGGCGAATTGACCAAGGCGCTCACCATCCATGCCCACAAGTTTTCCAAGTCGGCCACGGAGAAGATTGAGAAGGCCGGGGGCAAGGCTGTAATCGAAGGCGGAGTGGTCGCTACGCCGCAGGCGTAAATCTTCCCATCCAATCGGGGCGGGGAAGCGCGGACCCAGGGATTCGTTCCGGCAATTTCAGAGTCGTGACGAATGTGTCCTGGGACACCGCGTAGACCGGCCCGGTGCCTGAGAATTCGTTCGTTGGGATTTTCCGGCAAACCGAGGCCGTTCCCGCCTACAATGGGGCAATAGCCAAGAAATCGACGGGCGGCAACGCCTGAATCGGACTCGCTGACATGATTGAGAAGTTCCTCAATATCTTCCGGATCCCCGACCTGCGCAAGCGCGTGTTGTTCACCCTGGGCATTTTGGCCGTCTACCGTCTGGGTGCATGGATTCCCACCCCCGGCGTAAACACGACGCAGCTCGCGCTGCTCTTCGGTGGCCAGAATGGCACCTCGCTCGGCCTGATGGACCTGTTCACCGGCGGCACCCTGCGCCGCATGACCATCTTCGCGCTGGGCATCATGCCGTACATCACGGCGTCCATTATTTTCCAGCTGCTCACCGTGGTCTACGAGCCCCTTGCCCGCATCCAGAAGGAAGGCGAACTGGGTCGGCGCAAAATTACGCAGTGGACGCGCTACATGACCGTCATCCTGGGCGCTCTCCAGTCCATCGGCATTGCCGCCATTCTCAGCAAGTCGCCCGGCCTGGTTCTGAATCCCGGGATCGGCTTCGACCTGATGACCGTCCTTACCCTGACCGCCGGCACGGCGTTCATTATGTGGCTCGGCGAGCAGATTACAGATCGTGGCATCGGCAACGGGATGAGTCTGCTGATCTTCGCCGGCATCGTCGCCGGACTTCCACGGGCCGTAGGCGACCTGCTGCAAAAAGTCCAGACCAATGCCTGGGGATCGCTGACCATTCTGGCGATTGCCTTGCTGCTTGCGGCCATGATCGCGGTCGTCGCCTTCATCGTCTTCGTCGAGCGCTCCGAGCGCCGTATTCCCATTCAGAGTGCCCGGCGCATCGTCGGCCGCCGCATGATGGGGGGCCAGTCGAGCCATTTGCCCTTGAAGGTTAATTCGGGCGGCGTCATGCCCGTCATCTTCGCCAGCTCAATCCTTTCTGTGCCGCTTATGATGGGCCAAATGGAGTCGGTGCAGAACAGCCGCTTTTTCCAGCCGATTCTGCAGTCCATTCAGCCGGGATATCCCTGGTATGAGCTGCTGTACATGCTGGGCATTATCTTCTTTGCGTACTTCTACGTCTCCATCGTGATGAAGCCGGACGACATTGCGGATAACTTCCGCAAATCGGGCTCGTTCATTCCCGGAATTCGCCCCGGCAAGCGTACGTCGGACTTCATTAACGACATCCTGACCCGCATCACGCTGGTTGGGGCCATTTACCTCATCATTATTTCCCTGGTGCCCACCTTCCTCATTTCGGGCATCCGCTTCGACAAGATCTGGCTCATTGGCAGGTTTTTTGAGAATCTACCGGCATGGGCTACGCATGGTTTGGGGGTCAATTTTTACTTTGGCGGCACTTCACTGCTTATCGTAGTGGGTGTGGCCATGGACACCGTAAACCAGATCGAATCGCAGCTGATCATGCGTCATTATGATGGCTTTTCCCCGCGCTCCGGTCGCATACGCGGAAGGAAAACTTGGTAAATGTCGGCATCAGCAAGTGTTAAGGAAAGCGACCGGGTTACGGCAACATCAATCGTACCCGGTCCTATTCTTTTGTTGGGAGCTCCTGGCGTAGGGAAAGGGACCCAGGCCAAGGAGCTAGTGAAGCTTTGGGGAATCCCCCAGATTTCAACCGGCGACCTTCTGCGTGCCAATGTGGCCGCAGGAACCCCCATCGGGAAGGCTGCTCGGGAGGTTATGCAGCGCGGGGAATTGGTTCCCGACTCCATGGTGAACGAAATGGTTTCGTTGCGTTTGGTGGAACCGGATACGGAGAGGGGCTACATCCTCGACGGGTTCCCCCGGACCCTTCCTCAAGCGACCTGGCTGGATGGGCGCTTGGCGGCTCGCACGGTGGGGCTGCCAGTAGTTGCTGTCAGCCTGCAGGTGGACTATAATCAGTTACTGCGCCGAATTACGGGGCGCAGAATCTGCCCCGTCTGCCAGACCATCTATAACATCTACTCCAACCCGCCTCAGCGGGCGGGTTTTTGCGATATAGAAGGTGCCGCTCTGGCCCAGCGAGCGGACGATACGGAGAAGGTCTTTGCGGAGCGCATGCGCTCCTACGAGGCACAGACCGCCCCGGTAATCGACCACTATCGCGAATTGGGCCGTTTTGCCGAAGTGGCCGCGGATGGGCCGATTGCCGCAATTGCGGCTCGGATTGTTGCCGCCGTGGAACGGTTGCGCAGCCAGGCTTGAATGGCACGTCCTCTGGGACGCGCGTCAAGCCGGCGGCACCGGAACGGCGAGTTTGTGTGTTTGTACGTTGCCGGTAGAGGCTATTCCTTCTTCCGGTGAAGACGTGAAGGTTGGTTCGGGTGCCCGTGGTTCTAAAGTCGTCGGAAGAAATCGAGAAAATGCGCCGCGCGGGCCGCGTGGTTCGCGAGGTGCTGGAGTTAGTGCGCAGCCACGTGAAGCCGGGCGCCACCACGGCGGACCTCGAGAAAGTAGCCGAAGCACGCATTTCCGCACTCGGGGCTCGGCCGGCATTCAAGGGTTATCACGGCTATCCGTGCGTGCTTTGTACCTCTATTAACAGCGAAGTGGTGCACGGCATTCCTTCCAAGAAGCGTGTTCTCAAAGAAGGGGATATCGTTTCGGTCGATTGCGGAGCGGTAATTGACGGCTATTACGGCGACGCGGCCATTACTATTCCGGTGGGCGAAAAGATTGCGCCGGACGCGGAACGGCTGCTGCGGGTGACCGAAGCCTCTCTTAAGGCGGGTATCGCGGTGGTCAAGCCGGGCGCCACGCTGGGCGATATCGGTGCCGCGGTGCAGGGCGTTGTGGAGGCTGAGGGCTTTTCGGTGGTACGGGATTTCGTTGGGCATGGCATTGGCGTCCATATGCACGAGGAGCCGCAGGTGCCCAATTTCGGTGAAGCCGGCCGCGGCATGAAGCTGCGTGCGGGCATGGTGATTGCCATCGAGCCGATGGTGAACGTGGGCAAGCCGGAAGTGCGCGTCCTGAAAGATGGATGGACCGCGGTCACCGACGATGGAAGCATGAGTGCTCATTTTGAGCACACGGTGGCGGTAACCGACACCGGAGCGAGAATTCTGACTGAGTAGTGCCGGTCATGGCTACAAGGTGCGCAAGCACAGGCGGGAGCGAGTTTGTCGAAGGAAGACGCGATTGAAGTGATGGCAACGGTCGTCGAGACCTTGCCCAACGCAATGTTCAAGGTGAAGCTCGAGACGAACCATGAAGTGCTGGCACACGTTTCGGGCAGGATGCGCAAGAACTTTATCCGCATTCTTCCAGGCGACCGCGTGGCCGTGGAGTTAAGTCCGTACGACTTGAACCGCGGACGCATTGTGTATCGGTATAAGTAAGGGATGCAGCTGTTAGCTCTTAGCCTCTAGCTTCTAGCCTGTTCGAGGCTGATTAACTTTGGAGTGGAAGGACACAAGCTAGAAGCTAGAAGCTAACGGCTAGAAGCTTGAGGAAGGTAGTAATTCATGAAGGTCCGTGCATCGGTAAAGAAGATTTGTTCGAAGTGCAAGGTCATCAACCGCCGCGGGGTGGTTCGTGTGATCTGTGAGAATGCGAAGCACAAGCAGCGCCAGGGCTAATTGGGCCTGGCGGTCGGCGGAAGATCCAAGAGCAGTTCTCGGTTCGAAGTTCTAGGTTCACAGTTGAAAAGCTCCGCATCAATGAGCATTGACCAGAACTGATTACTCTGAACTACGAACTCCTCAGGGGCTAGTTAGCTTGAGTCAAGGCTTGCGATGAACCTCGGAGACAACCGCATCAACCGTGCGAATCGGCGCTAGGCCGAGGGCACCTAACAAGCAGAAGCAAAGGAATCAGAATGGCACGTATTGCTGGCGTCGATCTGCCCCGCAACAAGCAGGCCCGGATCGCGCTCACATACATCTTCGGAATCGGCAATCCGCGTGCGCAAAGGATCCTGGAGAAGGCGAACGTCGATGCCTTCAAGAAAATTCAGGACCTGGGCGAAGACGAGGTTAACCGCATCCGTCAGGTAATCGAGGACGAGGGCGACGTTGAGGGCGATCTGCGCAAAGACGTCTCCATGCACATCAAGCGCCTCATCGACATTCAGAGCTATCGCGGCAACCGTCATCGCCGGTCGCTGCCGGTCCGCGGCCAGCGCACCCACACCAATGCCCGCACCCGCAAGGGGCCCCGCAAGGGAACAGTTGCAGGCAAGAAGAAAGCGACGGGGAAAACCTAAATGGCGAAACCAGAGCAAAAGGCTGCGGGCGGCAAAGCCAGCAAGAACAAGAAATTCAAAAAGCGCGAGCGCAAGAATGTGCCATTTGGTGTTGCGCACATTCAGGCCTCGTTCAACAACACCATCGTTACCATCACCGACCAGATGGGCAACACGCTCAGCTGGAAGAGCTCGGGCTCGCTCGGTTTTCGCGGTTCGCGCAAAGGCACACCGTTCGCGGCGCAGCAGGCTGCGTCGAACGCAGCCAGCATGGCGCGCGATCACGGTCTGCGTGCAGTCGATGTTCGCGTCGCCGGTCCCGGTTCGGGCCGCGAGTCGGCCATTCGCGCACTCGCAGCCGCTGGAATCGAAGTCAAGTCCATCCGTGACGTGACGCCGGTGCCGCACAACGGTTGCCGTCCGCCGAAGCGCCGCAGAGTGTAAGAACAGGGATCAGAGAACAGGGATCAGGGGTCAGTCAGATTCGTCTGTGCTAGCACCTCGGAATGATCCCTGAATCCTGAACCCTGATAACTGAAACATGGGCCGGGACGAAGCGCCGCTGGATCAAAAGTCCGGAGGACCGCGTAAACCGGCCGTCATCCGAAGTCAGGAGAAGAAATGGCACGTTATACCGGAGCAGTATGCCGCCTTTGCCGCCGCGAAGGCACCAAGCTCTTTTTGAAGGGCACCAAATGCAATTCCGACCGTTGCCCCATTGAGAAGCGTAACTTTCCTCCAGGGCAGCACGGCAAAGACCGCAAGGCCAAGATCGTAGGCTATGGCCTGCAGCTGCACGAAAAGCAGAAGGCCAAGCGTATGTACTTCACGCTTGAAGGCCAGTTCCGCGAGTACTACGAAAAGGCCAGCCGAAACCCGGGTGTCACCGGCGAGTTGCTCATCCAGCAGCTGGAGTGCCGCCTCGACAACGTCGCCTACCGGCTCGGTTTTGCAATCTCGCGCCGCCAGGCACGCCAGGTGGTTCGCCACGGCCATGTCTCGGTCAACGGCCGCAAGGTCAACATTCCGTCCTTCCAGGTGCGCGTCGGCGATGAGATCGCGATCCGCGAAGCCGCCAAGAAGCTGGTCATCGTAGAGCAGGGCGTGCAGTATGCAGCCGCTAACCCAGTCCCGGTTTGGCTCGAAGCAAACTTCGAGAACATGTCCGGCCGCGTGCTCTCGCTGCCCAAGCGTAAAGATGTTGCAATGCCGATCAACGAACAGCTGATCGTCGAGTTGTACAGCAAGTAAGAACAGCTACTAGCTTCTAGCCACTAGCTTCTAGTTGTCTGTGCCGAGTTGATGGTTTCAACGCGAGCAGGATGAGCTAGAAGCTAAGAGCTAGCAGCTAGAAGCTGCACCTCAAACCAAGGAGAACTTGCGCGGCCGCCGCAAAATGCTTCGCGACGTACATGCCACGCGGGAAAAGAGACCCATATGTTGTGGAGAGGATTCCAAAAACCGAAGCGCCTGGCCGTCGATGCCGAGACGCTTACCGAAACCTTCGGCAAGTTCAGCGCCCAGCCTTTCGAGCGGGGCTTTGGCACCACCATTGGCAACGCATTGCGCCGCACGCTGCTCAGCTCCATTGAAGGCGCCGCCGTCACCGCCATTCGCATTGAAGATGTGCTCCACGAGTTCCAGTCCATCGCCGGAGTCGTCGAAGATGCCACCGACATCATCCTGAACCTCAAGCAGGTTCCCTTCAAGCTCAACGGCGACGGCCCCAAGGCGCTTTACCTGCGCGCCGATCAGCCGGGTGTTGTGACCAGCGGCATGATTGAAGCCGATGGCGACGTCGAGATTCTCGACAAAAGCGTTTATATTGCCACCGTCTCTGAAGGTGGCCGCCTCGACATGGAAATGCGCTTGAAGCGCGGCCGCGGCTACGTCTCCGCCGACAAGAACTTCGACGCCGATCTCGGCCTGGGTTTCATTCCGGTGGACTCGGTCCATTCCCCGGTGCGCCGCGTCAACTACGTTGTCGAAGCTGCGCGTCTCGGCCAGATCACCGATTACGACAAGCTCACCCTCGAAGTGTGGACCAACGGCGCTGTTCTGCCGGCCGATGCAGTGGGCCTGGCCGCCAAGCTGCTCAAGGACCACATGAACATCTTTATCAACTTCGAAGAAGAAATCGAAGCGGAATCCCGCAGCGAAGAAGGCCGCGTCCTGCTGCGCAACGACAATCTCAATCGCTCCGTTGAAGAGCTCGAACTTTCGGTCCGCAGCTACAACTGCCTCAAGAATGCCAACATTCAAACCATTGGCGAGCTGGTGCAGAAGACTGAAGCCGAGATGCTCAAGACCAAGAACTTCGGCCGCAAGAGCCTGAACGAGATCAAGGAAATTCTCGCGCAGATGGGCTTGTCGCTCGGCATGAAGATCGACGAAAGCGGTAATGCGGTTCCGGGACCCACGAGCATTCCCCCGGCAACAGCACTGGCTGCAAGCTACAGCCACTTCGACGAAGAAGATGAGCCGCTGGATTCAGTCGACCTCCAGTTGCCCACCGAGACTGAGAATTTCTAAGACAGTGGACAGTGAACAGGGTCCAGTGAGCAGAAAAATAGCGATTGTCCGATCTCTTGCATTCTGCTCAGTGAACCCTGTTCTCTGACAACTGTCCACTGATCACTGTTCACTGAAAGGTTTTCACAATGCGCCATCGCAATGCAGGAACCAAGCTCGGACGCAATACCAGTCACCGCCGCGCCCTTCTGCGCAACCTGGTCACCTCCGTGCTTGTAGAAGACCGCGTCGAGACCACCGTGGCCAAGGCCAAGGCTGTCCGTCCGCACGTCGAAAAGATGATCACCCTTGGCAAAAAGGGCGATCTGCACTCACGCCGCCAGGCGCTCAGCTATCTCATGACCGACAAGGCCGTCACGCGTCTTTTTGAGACTGTGGCCCCGCGGTACGGCGATCGCCAGGGCGGCTATCTCCGCATCGTTCGCACCGGATTTAGAAAGGGCGACGGCGGCGAAACCGCCTTCATCGAACTGCTCGGCGCCGAGAAGCAGCTTGAAGTCAAGCGCCAGAAGCGTGAAGACATCAAGGCCAAGAAGCGCGCCGAACTTGAAAAGCAGCTCGAAGAAAGCAAGAAGGACGAAGAAAAGGGCGGCGAAGAAGCCGCCTAAGGTCTAGTCCGCAAGGGCATTCCATTTGCAGAAACAAGACGGGCGCATTCCCTCACGGGATGCGCCCGTTTTGTTTTTCTACGGCGAAGTTTGCAGCCTCACTCCTCGCGCAGCAAGCGAACCGGATTGACCGCCAGCGCCTTTTGCGCGGGGATCCATGCAGCTACCAGCCCGAGCGCCAGCATGGTGCATACCACGCCGCCCAATACCAGCGGATCGTTCGGCGAGGCCTGGTACACGATAAACGACAGCACCTTTGTCGCCAGAAGGCCCAGAGCAAGGCCCGCGATCGAACCTGCGGAGAGCACGATAAAGGCCCTTCCCAGCGCCGACCGCAGCATCTGCTTCCGGCTTGCGCCGAGCGCCATGCGAATGCCCAATTCGCGCAGGCGCTTGCTCACGGTATACGACGCCATGCCGAAAATGCCCGTGGCTGCGAGCATCGCGCCCAGAATCCCAAGCACACCAAGCGCGACGGTCGCCACGCGGGCAGGGAAGAGCGCCGAGCCCATGGCGTGATTCCAGGGCCGCACCACCAGTGGAAGGCCGGCATCGAGCGCCTGCAACCGGGCTTCTAAAACCTTCGAGATTTCATCAGGAGCGCGGTTCGACCGCGCCACCAGCCATGTGCTGCTCGTCATCTCCTGCTGAAACGAGAAGAACATCGCCGGCTGCTGATTCTCCGTCAGCGTCCGGTATTTTCCGTCTTCGACGATGCCCACTACCTCCGCGCGCTTTCCGTCGTAATACTTAAAATGACCGCCAAGGGCCTTATTTACTGACCCGAAAACCTTCGTCGCAAACTCCCGGTTGACAAGGGCCACCTTCGGCGCCTTGTTGTCGTCCTGCATCGTCAGGTCTCTCCCCGCTAGCAACTTGGTACCCGCAGCATCCATATATCCCGGTGAGATCCTGTAGTTCATCGCATCCGCGGCCATGTTCGTCGGCCGATAGTCGGTAGTGTCGTCGTGATAGACAAACGAATCCCCACCCGAAACCCCGAGCGGCAAGTGATCCACAATGCCCACCGACGTCACACCGGGAATTGCCGCCGCCGCGTCGATCATGCGCCGCTGCATCTGCCGCAGTCGATCATCGTCGTAGCCGCCCATGTGCAGCTCGGCGCCCGCTAAAATCGCGTTCTGCGGATCAAATCCGAAGTTGCTATGCAGCGAGCGCACCAAGCCACGCACGGCCACCAGGGATGACGTCACCAGCACGGCGCAAATCGCAATCTGAACAGCCAGCAGAATATCCCGCAGCGTGAACCGCCTCTTTCCGCCGCCGACAGCCATGCCCGTACGAATCGTCTGCCATGGATCGGACCGCATCACCTGGCGCACCGGCACCATGCCGAACACAAGGCCGCTCGCCAGCGCCAGCAGCAGGGCCACAACGTAGGTGGCCGCATCCGGATTGACCGGCACGTTGATCGGGATATCCGGAATCGGTTGCCAGGCGCTCAGCCAGTGAAGAACCAGCACGCTCCCGGACAGCCCCAACACGCCGCCGGCCAGAGACACCACTACCGCCTCGGTGAGCATCTGCCGCAAAATGGTTCCGCGCCGCGAACCAAGCGCCAGGCGAAGCGCAGTTTCCTTCGCGCGATCCGCTGCGCGGGCTGCGAACAGGCTGCCCAAATTCGCGCATGCCGCCAGCAGTATCAGGCCAGCCAGAAGCATCAGGCCTGCCATGAAGGCGCGCGCTGGGCCACCCAGCATGTCGCCGATGAGTCCCGGACGTGCCAGCGTGAACTTGATCCCATCATCGTCGGCAGGATACGTCTTCGACAGCCACGCGCCAATCGAATTCAGGTCAGCCAGCGCCTGCTCCGGCGTCACGCCCGCCCTCAGCCGTCCCACCACAAACGAAGAGTGATTGCCGCGCTGCTTCAGCTCGTCGTAGCCCTCAAGCATGGGCTGCTCCACCATCGGAATCCACATCTCCGGTGCAAAAAACAGCTCTGTCCCACGGAACTCCGGCGGCGCCACCCCAATAACCGTGAGCCGGTGCTTGTTCAATAGCATGGTCCGCCCCACTACACCGACATCGGAGCGGAAATGGCTGTGCCAGTACGGGTAACTCAGCACCACAAACGGAGCGCTGTTCGTCCCGCGTTCATCGGACGCGTGAAAGAACCGCCCTACATACGGTTGAATTCCCAGCCCGTCGAAGTAGTTCCCACTTGTCAGGTAGGGCCACGCCATCGATGGCTTCCCGCCACCCTCATCCACGCCGAGAGGCCCCATAATGTTCGACAGAACCATGCTCTCGAATGTGCGGTTTCTGTCGCGCAGATCCAGATAGTCAGGATACGACTGCGACGGATATTGGAAATGCTGCACCAGGTAGAGATTCTGTGCATGGGGCACCTTTACTGGCCGCAGCACCACGGCATTCAGCACGCCGAATACCACTGCGTTCGCCCCAATGCCCAAAGCCAGGGTCAGGATCGCCGTAACGGCAAATCCGGGCGCCTTCCGCAACTGCCGCACCGCGAGTCTTAGATCGCTTGTCATCGAAGGGTTCCTTGCGTAGAACTACGGCTGTACCCTGTCACTTGTTCCGCCTGATTGGGTCGCGTCTCTATTCTCGCCTTCCATTCGTCACTTTTAGCTGCGCCGCTTGCACTAGGGCCCCATTATTTGCTCAAACTCGGGCTCCAGTTCCCAAATGAGAACGTCTACTCAATTGGACCGAAAGAGTCTGCTTTTGATCGCTCTTCTCGTCTCATCGATCGGAGGATAGCCGCTGATGACAAAAGATGAAGCCTGGAATCTTGCCAACCACTGGGTCGCCGCGTGGAACAGTCACGACCTCGAAGCAATACTGGCGCACTACGACGAGGCGGTCGAGCTAACTTCACCGGTCGCCGCGCGCCTGCTGGGCGTGCCGGACGGAAAGGTTATCGGGAGGGTGAATCTGCGCGCATATTTTCAGCGGGGACTCGATGCCTACCCGCAACTCCGCTTCGAGCTGAAAGATGTTCTTTGGGGTCTGAACAGCGTGATTCTCTACTACATCAACCAGAATGGAACGCACACAGCGGAATTCATGGAGGTGTCTGCGGCCGGCAAAGTCGTGCGCGTAGTCGCGAACTACAGTGCCTGATCGCCGCTAGAGGAAAAGCTGCACCGCTTCAGGCGCTCTTCAGCTCATCGATTTTCTTCTGCAGACTTTGCGCATCGAACGGCGCGCGCACTTTCATATCGTTGTCGAAATAAACAAATACATCGCGGTGCGCCCTTTGTGGCCCATCCTTGGGGCTGGCCTTCGTACCGTCCTCCGCTTCTTTCCCTAGCGACCACGCAAGAACGCGGCTGGCCCACGCGTCGAGGGCTTCGCCATCGTAGCCGCTGGCATAGAGCTTCTCGCTGCCGTGAAGGCGGCAGTACATAAAGTCGGCCGTAATATCGAAGAGGCGCGGCCACTCCACCGTATCCGCCACTACGAGCGCCACTTCATGTTTTCGCAGGATTGTGACGAACTCTTCGTTCGCAAAACTCTTGTGGCGAATTTCGATGGCGTGGCGCAGCGGCGCATTTTCTTCTACTTCGAGCCAGGCACGGCCATTCATCCAACGATCGTGATTGGCTCCCACGCTTGCCGCTTCTTTGTGGCTTCTCGGCAGCAGTTTGAAGAAGCCCTCCAAAATCTCTGGGTCGTACTTGAAGCTGGGCGGCAGCTGCCACAATATCGGTCCCAGCTTCTTACTAAGACGGAGAATCCCTTGTGCGCAAAAATTAGCGACTGGTCCTTCGCAGTCCTTTAAGCGCCGTATGTGGGTGATGAAGCGCGGGCCTTTGATTGAGAAAACGAAGTTCTCCGGCGTGTCATCGCTCCAGCTTTTGAAACTCGATGGCCGTTGCAGCGAGTAGAACGAGCCGTTGAGCTCGATGCTGTTCAGGTGCTGCGCAGCAAACTGCAGCTCCTTTTTCTGCGGGAGCTTTTCGGGGTAGAAGGTGCCCTGCCAACCTTCATACCGCCAACCGGAGATGCCGATGCGAATCGATGCCGGGGAAGTCATGGCTCTACGCGGATAGAATACAGCTCCACGAGCAAAGGGCGAAATCCCTCGCGGAACTTCGCCCTCGCTCTTCCGTATTTTCGAAGACCCGGTTCGGCCACCGGATCACAACCGAGAAACGGATTAGGCACTTCGTTCGGGCTCAGCCCGAGTTTCCCGTACCCTCCCGCCATCGCAGCTGTATGAGTTGGCTCGTAGACCTGCGCGAGTCTCGTTTCCGATTCTCTTGTTGGTCATGGATCGACTCTCTCCTTTGAGGAAGATCTCTCTTCCAATACAGGCTTAGAGAGACGCGCCCTTGAGAGGGTTGTCGTATGTGCCAAGGGCGTTTTGAGCAGGGGAAGAAGTTAAACGGGCCGATCAAACCATTTTTGCGAAGTGAGCTTGAGCAATAGAAAAAAGGCCAGCTGCATGCAAATGGCGCCGCAGCAATCGAGCACCACATCGCGCGCCAGTCCTGTTCTATTGGGCAAAAAGGTCTGATGAAACTCATCGGCCGACGCCGTGAGCGCCGTGCCCAGCAGGGCCAGGAGAGCGTTTTGCAAAAAGCTCAGACGCGGCAGGCTCATCCAAAGCGCGCGCAGCCACGTCAACGCCACAAGCCCGTATCCGGTAAAGTGCCCTGCCTTGCGAATATAGTGATGGATCAAACTCCAGCTTCCGTCACTTACCGCGCCAAACAGATGCTCCCATACCCAGCGCAGCGGCCCGGAAGTATGATCGGCGCCGAGAAACTCCGTGGACTCGGTCGCGATCACAAGAACGCCGAGAGCCACGGGAAACCAGGCGCGGATCCAATAGAAAACGGTTCGTTCTTCCTGCAATCGTCTCAAAAGAAAAGCAGCCTTTCAGCAACGGGTGTCACTCTATTCGTATCGCGCAAACCGATCCATAGAAAGCGTCGAACGTCCAGGGAACAGAGAATCGGCACACTTACGTAATGGCGCAAGCCCTCGCATGCACCGGGACGCTACTCCACGTGGTAGTTGGGCGCTTCACGCGTGATGATCACGTCGTGCACGTGGCTCTCGCGTAAGCCTGCGCCGGAGATGCGGACAAACTGCGCCTTGTGCTGGAGCTCATCGATGGTGCCGCACCCCAGATAGCCCATGCCCGAGCGCAATCCGCCCACGAGCTGATAGATCATAGACTCCAGCGGTCCACGGTACGGCACGCGGCCTTCAATGCCTTCCGGCACAAACTTGGCCAGGCGGTTCTGTCCGTTGCGCTCGCGCTGCACTACACCCTCGGTGCTGGCGTCGTTGTTGCCGAGGTCCGAATTTGACTGGAAGTACCGTTCGCCCGATCCCTGGCTCATCGCTGTCAGGGAACCCATGCCGCGGTAGCTCTTGAAGCTGCGGCCCTGGTAGAGGATCGTTTCGCCCGGGCTCTCATCCACGCCGGCAAACAGCGAGCCGATCATGACTGAGCTCGCGCCGGCCGCAATCGCCTTGGTGATCTCACCGGAGTATTTAATGCCGCCATCGGCAATCACGGGGATACCGCGTTCATGCGCCGCGCGCGCGGCCTCTGAGATCGCGGTAATCTGCGGCATACCTGCGCCTGTCACCATGCGGGTGGTGCAAATTGAACCTGGACCGATGCCGACCTTGATGGCATCCGCGCCCGCGTCGATGAGGGCCATTGCGCCCTCATACGTGGCCACATTGCCTGCCAGCAGACCGACGTTGGGAAATGCCTTCTTCACGGCCGTGACTGCTTCAAGAACGCGCGATGAGTGCCCATGCGCCGAATCGATGGCCAGCACATCCGCGCGAGCGCGCACCAGCTCAGCGGCGCGTTCGAGAAAATCGCCCGTTGCTCCAATGGCCCCGCCCACACGCAGGCGGCCTTGCTCGTCCTTGCTCGCATTGGGATACTTCAGCTTTTTCTGGATGTCCTTGACCGTGATCAGGCCCTTCAGCTCGTACTGGTCGTTCACCACAAGTAGCTTTTCCACGCGATGCTTGTGCAGAATCAGCTCGGCTTCTTCGAGCGTCGTGCCGACCGGAACCGTGATCAGGTTCTCCTTCGTCATCACGTCGCCAATCGGAATGTCGGAGCGCGTTTCAAACCGCAAGATCGCGATTGGTGAGAATGCCGACTAGCTTCTTACCCTGCGTCACCGGCACACCGGAGATCTTGTAGCGCCGCATCACTTCGAGGGCATCGGCAATCATCTGATCCGGGCCAATGGTCACCGGATCCACGATCATGCCGCTCTCCGAGCGCTTTACCTTGTCGATTTCGCCCGCCTGGTTAGCGATGGGCAAATTGCGATGCACAATGCCGATGCCGCCCATCTGCGCCATGGCGATCGCCATCCGCGATTCGGTCACCGTATCCATCGCCGCCGACAGCAGCGGCGTGTTCAGCGTAATGTCGCGGGTCAACTGCGTCTGCGTGCTCACCTGGGCGGGAACGACATCGCTATAGGCAGGCACCAGCAGAACATCGTCGAAGGTCAGGGCTTCTGGCAGATTTTTCGTGAGCATAATGCGTTGATGCGCCTGGCGGCCCGAGGATTCGAATCCCCCGGTACGGCAGGCGCTTCAATCTATTGTAGCGGACCACCTGCAGTGGGGCCGACCGTTCGGCCCAGCGGACGAGGAGGCGAACTCAGTCTCAGACCCCTACCGGGAACGGCTTCGGGCTGGACTCATCCACATTCGCGCCGCCGCCGCGCCACCGCTCAAAGCGCCCCTGCAGCAGGCTCATCAACCCCGTGTACCAATAGCCGATCACAAACAGGATCAGGAACGGCGCGGTGAAGTAGTTGTGATTCGAGAAGGTGTACAGGATCGCGAGGAAAAAGTACGTGCCGAACAGCAGCTCGATCCATGGCGCCAGCACAAGGCGCTTGCGATACTTGGCCGCCTGCGACTTCTCGCCCTTTTTCGCAACACGATATTTCGGCGTGCGCACAAAGGCGCTCTTGATTCCGAAGAGCGCTTCCATCACGGCCTTGGTGTTCGTCACCGTCAGCCCGATGCCCAGCGCCATCAGGAACGGCAGATAAAGGAAGGTCTTGGGCCACGTCTTGGGGAAGAGCACCCGCTGGCTGGCCACATAGAACACGGCAATCGAAAACGTCGAAGCGGTAAACAAGGGCACGTCGATCAGCAGCATCTGAAACCAGCCCTGGTAGAAGCGGCAGATCATGGCTGGTATAAGCAGTGCCGACATGATAACCATCAGCGGATAGCTCATGTTCGCCGTCAGATGGTAGACCGACTCAACCTTGATGCGCCGCGGCACATTCGACTTGAAGATCACGGGTAGCAGCTTGATGCTGGTCTGGATCAGGCCCTTGGCCCACCGCGCCTGCTGCGTCTTGAAGGCGGTCATCTCGATCGGCAGCTCGGAAGGGCACTCCACTTCAGGTAAGTATTTGAACTTCCATCCGGCCATCTGCGAGCGATAGCTCAGGTCGGTGTCTTCCGTCAGGGTGTCATGCTGCCAACCGCCGCCGTCGGAGATGGCCTCGCGCCGCCACATGCCTGCCGTGCCATTGAAGTTGAAGAAGTCCCCCGAACGCGAGCGCGCCCCATGCTCAAGGATGAAGTGGCCGTCCAGCAGGATCGCCTCGATCTGCGTCAGCATGCTGTAGTCGCGGTTCAGATAGGTCCAGCGCGTTTGCACCATGCCGATCGCCGGGTTGGAGAAGTGGTGAATCACCTTCATCAGCCAATCGGGCGGCGGCACAAAATCGGCGTCGAAGATCGCGACGAACTGGCCCTTGGCCACCTTCAGACCCGCGTCCAACGCTCCCGCTTTGAATCCGTAGCGGTTGGTGCGATGGATATAGACGATCGGGTGGCCCAGCGCTGCGTAGCGGTCCACAATCGCTGAAGCCACATCCGTGGTTTCGTCAGTCGAGTCGTCGAGCACTTGAATCTCAAGCTTCTCGCGCGGATACTCCATCGCGCAGATTGCCTCAATCAGACGGTCGATTACAAATTGCTCGTTGAAAATGGGCAGCTGCACCGTCACCCTGGGCAGCTCAGCAAAGAGCTCCGGAGGGTCGGGATTGTAATTCTTGCGGTATTTTCTGTACTGATAGCACAGCGTATAGCGATGGATGCCGTAAACCGACAGCACGATCATCACTGCAAAATAGGGAAGCAAAAGCAGGAGATCAAACCAATTCCAGTGGTAAAGCCCCCGGAAGGTCTGATCGGCATACTGCATCTTGAGGTAATGCCGGAGGCCGTTTTGCGGGGCAAAGGCGAGGCACACTGCAGCCCGCTGCGACAGGGCGCTCAAGGCCCCGGCGGTGGAAATCAGGCTGTCGGCAAGCGCTGAAAGCAGGGCAAAGCCTCCATAGTCGGGCAGGTTTCATTGTAAGCGATTGGACAGAAAGCCAGGTAGCCGCTCGCGCAGCTTGCCCCGCCCCCAATTTCTGGCGTAAGGTGAGCTCAGCCCGGAGGCTTGAGCACGCATGTCGACCGCCGACGACTCCCCCATCGTTGCCGCTGCGGGCGGCAGTTTTCTTATTGAATCCCGGACACCGGAGCAGGTATTCACCCCCGAAGATCTGAACGAGGAGCAGCGCCAATTCGCATCGACCGTGGCGCTGTTTGCCCGCGAAACAATTCTGCCCGCAATCCCCGAGCTTGAGTCCAAAAAGCCGGGCTTGCTTTCCTCCTTGCTCAAGAAGGCCGGCGAGCTTGGATTTACGGGCCTCGAAATCCCTGAGGAATTTGGCGGCATGGGGCTGGATAAGGTCGAGTCCACCGTGGTCACCGACCATATCTCGGTCCTGGGCAGCTTCTCAACCGCCTTCGGAGCGCAGGTCGGCATTGGCGCGCTCCCCCTCGTCTGGTACGGCACTCAGGAACAGAAACAGCGCTACCTGCCCAAGCTGGCCACTGCGGAATGGATTGGCGCCTACGCGCTCTCGGAATCCACCTCCGGTTCCGATGCCATGAATATCCGCACCCGTGCCGTGCTCTCCGCTGACGGTGCTACTTACACCTTGACTGGCGAGAAGATGTGGATCACGAACGCCGCGATCGCCGACCTGTACACCATCTTCGCCAAAGTTGATGGCGAAAAGTTTTCTGCATTTCTGGTCGAGCGCACGTCTCCCGGATTAAAGATCGGCGCTGAAGAACACAAGCTCGGCATCCGCGGATCGTCCACTTGCCCAGTCATTCTCGATGGCTGCACGATCCCCGTCGGAAATCTGCTCGGAGAAGTGGGCAAGGGGCACCATATCGCATTCAATGTTCTGAACATGGGTCGTTTCAAGATGGCTGCAGCCTGCGTGGGAGGTGCGCGTCATGCATTGGCCCACACAATTCACTATGCTCGCGAGCGCAAAGCGTTTGGCAAGACCATCTCCGAGTTCGGTCTCATCCAACGAAAAATCGCAACCGGCGCCTCCCGCCTGTACGCCGCGGAGAGCATGGTCTATCGCACCGCAGGATTAATCGATGCAGCTCTGGCTTCGCTCGGAGATAAGCGTGAGCCGCGCGAGATTCAGCGCCGTATTGAGGAATATGCAGTCGAATGCTCGCTCCTCAAGGTCTATGGATCGGAGATGCTCTCCGCGATTGCCGACGAACTGGTGGCGACGATGGGCGGCTATGGCTATGTCGAGGAGTATCCCGCTGAGCGGATTTATCGCGACGCGCGCATCAACCGTATCTTCGAAGGCACCAACGAGATCAATCGCCTCATCGTCACCGGATGGCTGATGAAGCGCGCGTTGAAAAGCGAGCTACCCCTGCTGGCGGCCATCAAGGGCGTGATGGATGAGGTAATGCAGCCAGCTTCGCTCGATGGGGGAGACGACTCATACACGATCCTCGCACGCGAAGCCGAAGCGTTGAGCGCGCTCAAGAAAGTTGCTCTCTTTGCTGCGGGAGTCGCAAGCCAGCGCTACATGACTGCGCTCCAGGAGCAGCAGGAAGTGATGGCTGACCTCGCCGACATGATCAGTCAGGTTTATGCTCTCGAGTCGGGCCTTCTACGCGCGCGCAAACTCGCTGCCGCAAACAAGAATTCAGCCAGCGCAGCCGCGGCTGCAACCGGACTTCTAGCCGACGACAGCATGGCCCAAGCGGAACAGGCCGCAAGGAGAATTCTCGCGGCCTGCGCAGAAGGCGATATGCTGCGAACACAGCTCGCGATCCTGCGCAGACTCACGAGGTTTACGCCTGCCGATGGAGTCACTCTGAGCCGCGCCTTGGCGCGTGAGTGCATCCAGGCAGACCGCTATCCGTTTTAAGGATCCAGTGCGACCAATTGCTCGACAAGGCCCAGGGGAAGTCGCGGCTGATAGGAATGGATGGATCAGGCTGCCACAGCCTTCGCCCCCTGACCGACCGACTCGATGATGGCCTTGCTGAAGGCTGGAATGTCATCCGGCTTTCGGCTAAAGATGAATTGTCCGTCGGTCACTACATCCTGATCCACCCAGTTGGCGCCGGCATTTTTCAAATCGGTCTTCAGCGAAGGCCACGACGTCACGGTCTTCCCCTTCAGTACCCCTGCTTCGAGCAGCGTCCATGGTCCATGACAAATTGCAGCCACTGTTTTGCCGGTTGAGACAAACTGCCGGACAAAGTTCACTGCCTTAGGATCCATGCGGAGGTTGTCTGGATTTATCACACCACCGGGAAGAACGAGCGCATCGAAGTCATTCGGATTCGTGTCGTCCAGCACCTTGTCCACTTTCACGCTCTCGCCCCAGTCTTTCATCTTCCAGCCCTTAATTTGGCCGCTCTTCGGCGCGACGACCATGGTTGTCGCACCCGCTTCCTCCAGCATTTTGCGCGGTTCCATCAGCTCTGCCTGTTCAAAGCCATCGGTAGCGAGAAGGGCAATCTTCTTTCCTTTGATAGAAGTCATGTTTCTCCTCCAGTCGTTCACCGGCTAGGACGCGAGGAGAAGGGAGCAGGTTGCCAGCGCGAAAGGCCTTCACGCGCCGCGTTTTCCTGGGATGAAAACGCGATGGCCCGCCACTCAGTAGGTGGTGGGCCATCGACGTTTCTGCTGGGTTCTGCATCGATGCCGAACAGGGCAACGGCGCAAGTGAAAAAGATCCTCGGCTGCTTTATTTCTGTTCGGCGGCCTTCTCTTCTTCCCTTTTCTCGATGAAGTTGGTGATCTCTTTCGCGCCTTCAAACCCTGCGATGGCGGCTACGCCTTCCGTGAGAATGCCCGCATTTGGGTCAAGCTTTTTCACGCCCTCAACCGCTGCAAATGCGCCGGCTGCTTCTTCAAGTAAGCCCATGGTGATGCTCCTTTCAAGTGATCTCAAGTGTGGAATTTTGGGATGGGGCCCCAAGTCGGGGAGCCTCAGCATACCATGGTCCGCCCACTGCCGGCGGCCGGCAGTTTTCCACCGAACTGCGGCCGGAGCATCAATTCAACTTGAGGCGGAGGACAGCCTACCTCTTGTTCAGGTCGTATACCGGCTGCGCCCCATTTTGAATGAACGTGCAGTTCGCCTTGCCTTGTTCGCCGCATACTTCCCGCTGCATCTTTACGGTTTCAAGCTGAATAAACTGCTGAGGCGAGAGCCCCATCGCTTCGCGGTAGGCATTGTCGGCTTTGGCCCGGCTTGTCTCTGCCAGCGCTCGCTGATCTTCCGCGAGCTTCATCTGCTGCTCGGTTTGGATGCGCTGCTCCTGCGTAGCTGTTTCAATGCGCTGGTTCTTTACGGAGTCGGGCGGGTTCGCTCTCCCCACTGTCATAGTCACAAGCTCTACGGGCAACGACTTCGCCTTCATGAAAGAAAGCAGCTCATCGTGAATCTCGTTATCGATTTCATCCAGCGCAGTCGTGCTGATGGCCGTCTCGTTCATGCCGCGCTTGCGCACCGCCTGGCGCACCATCGTCTTAAAAGGCTCTTCAAGGTTGTTGCTGTACCAATCCGGACCAAAGTTTTTGATCAGCGTGACGGAGTCGGTGACCCGAAGCGCCATGATCGCGTGAAACGTGATGGGAACCCCGTCCTTGGTCATCGTGTCCGGCAATTCGATTTCGAACTTCTGGGGCTGCATGTTGACGTCGATGCCATCGGTACTGATCGCGGCATAGGTGCGGCCCGTTTTCACAGGCTGGGCGTCCACGCCGCCATGGCCAAAGAGAATAGGCTTTTCGACGAGAACAATTTCATGCCCTGCGTTGGGCGCATACGAGTGGCACCCGATGATGGCAATGACCGGAATCGTGGCAACAACGACCCCGATCAGCGTGCTCGAAGGGGTAAAGCGCATGAAGCACTCTCCTATAGATCTGCCTCGGGGAAGGACCCATCATACTATGGCCCGGCAAAGAAAAAGCCCGCCTCCCTTGAGGGAAGCGGGCCGATGTTTCAACTCGGTGAAATGTTACGCCTTGGCTGAAGTCAGCTGGCCCAGGTCGGCCGCCATCTTTTCGGTTGAGAAGGCTTCGATGAGGTCGCCTTCCTTCAGGTCGCCGAAGCCGGCTACGCCGATACCGCACTCCATCCCGTTAGTGACTTCGCGGGCATCGTCTTTGAAGCGCTTGAGAGAGCCGATCTTCCCCTTGAACACCTGCTCGCCGTCGCGCATCACCTTGATCTCCGAATCGCGGCGGATCACGCCATCCTGAACACGGCAGCCGGCGATGGTGCCCACCTTCGGAATTCTGAAGATGTTGAGCACTTCGGCACGGCCAATGTAGTTCTCCTTGAAGGTTGGATCGAGGAGACCCATCATGGCGAGGCGCATCTCGTCCTGCAACTCGTAGATGATCGAGTGCAGACGAATATCGATGCCCTCCTGTTGCGCCAGCTCGGCCGCCTTGCGCTCGGGCCGCACGTTGAAGCCGATAATGATGGCGTTCGAAGCGGTCGCCAGATCCACGTCGCTTTCGGTGATGGATCCGACGCCGGAACGGATGACCTTGACGCGCACCTTCTCCGTCGACATGCGGACGAGCGAATCGCCCAGCACCTCAACCGAACCGGTGACGTCGCCCTTAATGATGAGCGGCAGATCCTTGACGCCGGCGGTACGAATCTGCTCCGCCAGCCCTTCGAGGGATACGCGGGAGCTCTTGGCAAGCTGAGCCTCGCGCTCCTTCATCTTGCGGTATTGCGCGATGCCCTTGGCCTTGTCGCGATCGGCAACCACGAGGAAGGTATCGCCTGCGTCCGGCATCGATTCGAGGCCGAGCACTTCGACCGGACTCGATGGGCCGGCTTCTTCAATGGCGCGTCCGCGGTCGTCGAACATGGCACGGACTTTGCCGAAGGTGTTGCCGACGATGTAGCTCTCGTTCAGCTTGAGGGTTCCGTCCTGCACCAGCACGGTAGCCACTGCGCCGCGTCCGCGATCGAGCTTGGCTTCGAGCACCGAGCCGACAGCCTTGCGTCCCGGTGTTGCCTTGGGCGCCTTGATGTCGGATACGAGACAGATCATTTCGAGCAGACGGTCAAGATTCTCGCGCTTCTTTGCGGAAACCTTGACGTAGGGTGTTTCGCCGCCCCATTCATCCGGGGTGAGACCGCGATCGGCGAGCTGCTTCATCACGCGATCGGGATTGGCCTCGGGCTTATCGACCTTGTTAATGGCCACGATGATCGGAACATCCGCGGCCTTTGCGTGATCGATTGCCTCGAGGGTTTGAGGCATAACGCCGTCGTCCGCTGCTACAACGATGACGACAATGTCGGTGACCTTGGCGCCGCGGGCACGCATGCGGGTAAAGGCTTCGTGACCCGGCGTGTCGAGGAAGACAATCTCGCGCCCGGAGGCCGGTGACCCTTCCTTCGTGAACTTCACCTTGTAGGCGCCGATGTGCTGCGTGATGCCGCCGGCTTCGCCCGCAGCTACTTCGGTCTCACGAATGGCGTCGAGCAGAGAAGTCTTGCCGTGATCGACGTGTCCCATCACCGTGACAACCGGCGCGCGCGGAACTTCGATGACGTCGGTCTTGTCGGTATCGAGAACCTCTTCGATCGCCTCGTTCTCCAGTTCCTCTTCGTAGCTGATGACGTTGGCCGCCGCGCCGAACTTGGCCGCCACATCCTTCACCATCTCGGCGTCGAGTGACTGGTTCACGGTGACGAAGACGCCGCGCATCAACAGCGTTGCGATCAGATCCTTGGCACGGACATCGAGCTTCTCGGCCAGATCCTTGACGCTGATGCCTTCCGTCACGGTGATTTCGCGCGTGATCGGCAAAGGCTCGGTGTTGTATTGTGCCGCACCACCGAAACGTGGTGGTGGCACAAAGCCCTTCATTGGGCCTTCCTTCGTCTTCGGATACTGCTGGCGTCCGCCGCGGCCGCGTGCGTTGCTTGCACGCTGCGCGCGAGGCGCTTCGCCCGGAGGCGGTGTAGTGCCTGGGGCGCCGCCGAACCCAGGCCGTGCGCCGAAGCCGGGGCGAGGAGGTCCGCCAAAACCTGGGCGCTGCCCAAAGCCAGGGCGTCCGCCCGGCGCGCCGCCAGGGCCGGCATAACCGCCGGGCGTGGTGCGAGTCGGGTGCTTGGGGCGAGGGCCACCGGGGAACTGCCCGGGAGGACCGCTCTGCGGGCGCTGGCCGAAGCCACCCGCACTGGGACCGCTCGAGGGACGTCGATCGAAGATCGGCCTTCCACGCTGAATCCCGCCGCCAGGTTGAGCCGGGGGAACAGGAGCCGTGGGCACCACAATCGGAGCCTTGTAAACCGGCCGGGGACCTGTCTGCGGCATCACCACGCGGCGAACCGGCGGTGCGGGCGCTTCAGTAGCGCGAGGCGCAGCCGTGCTTGCCGGTTCCGGCACTGCCGCAGCAGTGGCCGCTGGAGCGGATGGAACCTGGACTTGCAAAGGCTCTGCTTTCTCGACGACAGGTGTAGTGCTAGCTGCAGCTGGCGCGTCGCCTATTGAGGGCGCGGGCGTCGCGGCAATTGGAGCGGCGGCTTCAGCAACAGCCGCAGGAACTGCCAGCGAAGGAGGAGCCGGCGCTTTGGCTGCTGCTGCAGGAGTGGATTCCGCAGTCTGGGCAGAAACATGACTTGGAGCCTGGACCGCCGCAGCGGTAACCGGAGCTGCGGGCGGTTTCACCACGACGGCAACAGCCGGAGGAACAACCGCAACAGCCGGACGCACCGCACCAGCTGGCGCCTTGGCCACAACCGGACCCGCGGGCGGTTTGCTCGCAATCGCACGGACTGCGGGTGGCGGCGTAACAATAGGAGGCGCCTGCCGCACAGGAGGCATAATTTTTCGTGGCTCTGGCCGTGCCGCTGGCGCAGCCGCAACAGGGGCCGCCGGTGCAATCACCGGCGCGGCCGGCGCGGGCTGCGCTTTTGCAACCACGGGCGGCGTCGCAGGACGAGGCGGCAGCTGCGATCGACGCGCCTGCGCTTCATCTTCTGCCTTCTTGGCCAGGATAGCTTTCATGACGTCTCCGGGCTTGGAGACGTGCGATAAATCAATCTTGGGGGCAATCCCCTGAGCGCCGCGCGAAGAACTCGTCCCCGCATGGCCTCCCGAGCGCGCATGTTCAAATTGCGCGCGTACCTTTACGGCTTCATCCGCTTCCAGCGAGCTGGAGTGGGTCTTGCCGGCTCCCATGCCGAGCTCCGCCAGCACGTCAAGAATCTGGCGACTCTTGACTTCCAGCTCTCGCGCGAGATCGTTGATTCGAACCTTGCTCATCCGCCTCTTTTCAAAAATGCTGCCCAAAGCCCTTAGTCGCTCATCGTAGCTACCTCATGGCAATGGCTTGTTCTCGGACTTTCATTATCGCCTGAATCGCGTTGAAAAACGCAGCGCATCGTGCGCGCCGCGTCTTCCTGCCTATTCATTGTTGTTGCGTCCCTCACCGGCAGGCGGCACGTTCTCAACCGCCAACTCCGCCGATGTCAAAACTTCCGTGCCCAACTCGCTGGAGCCATCCGTTTCAATTTCGGTTTCCGCAAGGTTGTCTTCCACTTCCGCATTGCGAACCATCTCGGCTTCTTCCAGCACTTCCTGCGAGTTTTCCAGCTCGGCTTCCGCCGTGCCTGCTGCCGCTTCCGCCGTCTCAATCTCCGACGAGCCTTCCGAAGGCGTTTCCGTATCCGCTGCCGCAGAGCCGGCCGCTGCACCCTCCGTGGGTTCCGGCGCGCCCTCTTCGCCTTCTTCAAAGTGGCCAAAGTAGTGCCGAACGGCCACGCTGATGCGCTCCAGTGTTTTCTCGCCGATGCCTGGAATCTCTTCCAGCTGCTCCGGCGTCATATCGGCAAGATTCTCGACCGTCGTGATGCCCGCCGCCACCAGCTTCTGGATGATCGTGTCACCCAGCTCCGTGACCTGCTCAATCGGCGTGGTCGGACCGCCGGAGAGAGCCTGCATCTGCTGCTCGACTTCCTGACGCTTCTCTTCTTCGCTCTTGATATCGATCTTCCAGCCCAGAAGCTTCGCCGCCAGACGCACATTCTGGCCTTTCTTCCCGATGGCCAGCGAAAGCTGCGTATCGTCGACAATCACTTCAAGCTGCTTGTCAGTCAGATCGGAGATCGAGACGCGGCTCACTTTGGCCGGCTGCAGTGCCTTCTCGGCAAAGGTCGTAATCTCCTCGCTGAACTCGATGATATCGATCTTTTCCCCGCGCAACTCGCGGATAATCGACTGCACGCGCATGCCCTTCATCCCTACGCACGCGCCCACCGGATCCACATCCTTGTCGCGGCTCTGCACCGCAATCTTGGTTCGTTCGCCCGCTTCGCGCGCAATCGCGCGGATCACCACGGTGTTGTCGTAGATCTCCGGAACTTCGGACTGGAACAGGTTCGACACGAGTTCCGGCGCGGCACGGGAAACGATCACCTGCGGCCCTTTGGCGGCGCGGTCCACCTTGAGCAGAACCACGCGCACACGTTCGCCGATCGTGAATTGCTCCAGGCGCGACTGCTCGCGACGCGGGCAGCGCGCTTCCGCTTTGCCCAGGTCGTAGATCACGTCCTGGCCTTCGATCCGCTTCACGGTCGCGTTCAGTACTTCCTTTTCGCGATGCGCATATTCCTGGAAAACCGTGTCGCGCTCTGCCTCGCGTACTTTCTGGAAGATGACCTGCTTGGCCAACTGCGCGGCAATGCGGCCCAACGGGCTGGTATCGCGATATAGGCGAATCTCGCTGCCGACTTCAACCCCTGGAGCCAGGTCGTTTGCTTCGGTGAGCGTAATCTGATTCACCGGATCTTCTACCTGCTCTTCGTCCGGCACCACAGTCTTATAAACATAGGCTGTGATCTCGCCGGTCTCTTTATTGAGCTCCCCGCGCATGTTTTCCTGGGTCTTGTAATACTTGCGCGTGGCAAGGGCGATTGCCTCTTCTACGGCGCCAACAACGATCTGGGGCTCAATGCCCTTCTCGCGGCTGAGGAGTTCGATGCTCTGGTACAAAGCGCTAGCCATACTCTTAAGTGCTCTCTGGGTGCTGCGGAGAAGGGATGCCGCAGGTTATGTTTCGTGTGTTGAAGGGCTGGGCTTCTGCCCGCCCGCAATCGTATGCGATGACTGAAAGCTTTCGATGTTCGGAGACCGTCAGATCTCCGGAATCAACTGCGCCTTCTCCACGTTGCTCAGTGCGATCTCCACGGTATCTACGCCAGTCTTCCGGCTCTTGCTGTTCTGCCGCACCGCGGAAAGATCGAGCGCGATCGAATTCCCTTCGCCTGCTGCCAGTCTGCCCTGCCAATGGCGATTGTTGCGGATGGGCTCGTAGGTTTGAACCTTTACCAGGCTCCCCGCAAATCTCCTGAACTCTTCCGGTCTGGTCAGCTTCCGATCCAGCCCCGGTGAACTTGCTTCCAGCGTGTACTCGGCGTCTGAAACCAGGTCTTCCATGTCCAGCAGGACGCCAAAGTCGCGGCTGAACTCCGCGCAATCTTCATGTGTGATGCCGGAAAGCTGCTCAATGCTTAACTTGCCTTCCGCCAGGCGTTCGGGAAGATCCTCTGCCCCCGCCTCAATCGCCGCCTTCAACTTTGCGCGGCCTTCTGCATTCTTTTCGAGAGTGACGCGAAGAACGCGCTCTTTGGCCCGGCCGGTAAACTCCACATCCACTAAGTCCAGACCATGGGAAGCCGCCACTCGCTCAGCTGCCGCTCGAATTTCGTCCTGCTTACCCGCCATTGATTCCACCGCGCGTCAAAAGACTGGCGCGCCGGTCTCTTCTCCTCTGCGCAATTCCTGCGTTTGACTTTGGGAATTTGCCCCAAATAAAAAGTGGGCTGTAAGCCCACTCATCTCTCCGCCAGCCGGCATACCCACGGCAGATGCAGCGGACAAACTCGTTCGCATCTCTAGAATACTGCGATTCGTCGGGAAACTCAACGCTCATCTCGCCGTCGGTTCTTTAAATCAATCGATTTGCAACAGGAATCAAAGAATCCCGGCATCCGCCTAAAATCATCAACCCCGCATCCGCACTGCAAGACTCGTCAGGTGCAACAAAATTGGTGCAGAAACAAAATCACACCGAACTTGCGAGCAGGATGACGGCCCTTCCTGAGGGGGGGGAGATTCTGACTCCGACCGGCTCCGGACCCCATACCATCCCAATTCCCACGGACGGAGGATTCGTCGAATCTTCGCCCGCCTTCGTCCAGAACGCTCATCGACCGCCCAAATTCCGATGGGATCAAAGGGGTTGTGATCTGGGTTCGATGCCCCAAATAGGGGATTGCCGTTAGTGCTGATCCGCGAAACATTAGTAACACCACCATGCGTACTTTTGGACAGCGTGTCTGGGTTGCCACTTTGGCAACGACGATCGGCCTGACGGGCGGCATCTATGCCGGCTATATGCTCGGTCGCGTCCTGACGCTGCAGTTGTCACAAACGCGGCTCGAACAGTACGCGGCCAAGATCGTCAGCGAAGGCGAGCGGGCGACTAAGGAATCCCGTAGAACCCTGGCCACGATGAACTCCTCTTCCTTCGAGCCCTGCTCGCAGGCTGAGGTCAAATACTTCAGCGGGCTCGTCTTCCAATCGCAATACCTCAAAGCAGCCGGTCGCATGCGCGATGGGCGCATCCAGTGCTCCACAGCGCTAGGTTTCGATACTCAATCCCAGGCCCAGTACAAGCCCTACCTCCTTGAACGCGACGGAACGAAGATGTACCGCAATATCGCTCCCTTCAGCGTCCCCAATGAGGTGGTTACGGCTGTTCAGCAGAACGATTTCTTCATTGTTTACAGCCCCTATAGCCTCAAGCCGGTTCTTAATAGCTCCATCGAAATCACAGGCACCGATCTTGACGCGCCCAACCGCGAAGTGGGGCACTTCATCGGTTCCCCTGTCAAAACCCAGGAAGACTTTCTCGTCAAGCCGGGACGCTATCGCGACGGCGACCGTTTGTACGGAACGCAATGCTCGCCAGACGGAGTCGTCTGTCTCGCGGCTCATACGTCGATTGCCCAGGCGATCCAGGCCAATCGAATTGAAGTGGGCGGCTTTATGACGCTCGGAGGGTTGACTGGCGGACTTCTCGGCTTTGTCATCTTCGTACTCTACCGCCGCACCCGCGGGTTTGAGAGCCAGCTCCTCCGTGCCATTCGCAAAGACAAACTTCGCATCGTCTACCAGCCCATCGTGAACCTCGAAACCGAGGAGATCGTCGAAGTAGAAGCTCTGGCTCGCTGGACCAACGAGGACAACGTCCCGATCAGCCCCGACGACTTCATCAAGGTCGCCGAACAGCGCGGTTTCGTCGGGCAAATCACACGCCTCGTGGTGCGCCATGTTCTTCGCGATTTTGGAACGATCATGCGCGAACGTCCCGGCTTCCGCGTTAACGTCAACATCGCAGCCTCCGATCTGGCCGATCCGAAGTTCCTCCCTATGCTCGAGACCGCCCTGGCCGATGCAGGTGTGCATGCCAGCAGCCTTGGTATCGAGATCACTGAAAGCTATACGGCCCGTCAGCAGGTTGCGAAAGAAACGATTCTCCGCCTGCGCGAGCGTGGCCACTACGTCTACATCGACGACTTCGGCACCGGCTACTCGAGCCTCGCGTACCTGCACGATTTATCTGTCGACGCCATCAAGATCGACAAGGCGTTCACCAGGGCCATTGGAACCGATGCCGTCACCGTAACCATTCTTCCGCAGATACTCACGATGGCCGATACCCTGGGCCTGCGCGTCATCGTCGAAGGCATCGAAACACCACAGCAGGCGCGCTACTTTGCCAACGCCAGCCAGATCATCTACGCGCAAGGCTGGCTCTTCGGACGTCCTGTCCCCGCCGATGCGTTTCACCGCCTGCTCAAGTCGAAGGATCCGGACGACGACACGAGCCTCCGCTCCCTCGATGGCATGAGCGTGGTTGCATCCACTGTCCCCGCCGCCTAAGCCTTCGCGCTCTCGCAAACAATTCTTCGCCGCATTCACTCGCGTCATTTCGTTTGGCGTCGCCGCGTGCAACAGACGACAATAGCGAAATGAAATCGATGCGCTCCCTGGCCCTTCTCCTGTTTGTCTGTGTTGCCGGCATTCTTTCTGGATTCGCTCTTGAAAAGCAGCCCGCAAGCGCCTATCACTCGCGGCGCGAAGCTCTGGGCGTCGGCCTGCGCGGTGGCGTGGCGCTCCTGTTCGCTGCGCCTGAACCGGTCCTTGATTTCATGCCTTACCGCCAGGACTCGGACTTCTATTACCTGACTGGCTGGAATGAGCCCGGCGCCGCGCTGCTGGTCATCGGCACCGAGGGTTCCGTCCAGCCCTACAAGGAAATTCTCTTTCTGCCCACGCGCAATCTGCGCACGGAGCTCTATACCGGCGTCAAGATGGATGCAGCCACAGCAGGTGTCGAGCAGGCCACCGGCGTCGATGCCGTCCTGCCCATGACAGAGTTGCCCGCGGAATTGAATCGCGTCACGGCTCGCGATCGCCGTCTTGTCCATAACCTATGGACGCAGCCTTCCTCCGAGCCTGCGAAAGCGATCGTGACCTTCAATGCGGCAACCCTCGGCTTGGACGCCGCACCCGCCGCGCGTGACGTAACCACGCTTATCACGCCTCTCCGTGAAGTCAAGGACCAGGGCGAAATTGAATTGCTGAAGAAGGCGAGCGACGCATCCATGGCCGCGCAGCTGGCGATGATGCACGCGGTGCGGCCCGGAGTGACAGAGCGAGCCATCGCTGGAAAAATGACGGAGGTGTGGTTCGACCGCGGATGCGAACGTCCCTCGTACGCGCCCATCGTCGGCTCCGGCATCAACTCCACAACCCTGCATTACGCCGCCAACTCGCGCACCATGGAAGACGGCGACATCCTCGTTGTCGATGCAGCGTGCGAATTCTCGATGTATGCCGCCGACATCACGCGTACGGTGCCCGTGAATGGCCATTTCACGCCGCGCCAGCGTGAGATTTACAACATCGTGTTCGCTGCGCAGAAGGCCGCGATCGATGCATTTGTCGCGGACAAATCGAGCATCAACGATCGCGAGCGCAAAGATCCCGATTCGCTCGATACCGCTGCCTACAACTACATCAACACCCATGGCAAAGACCTGCACGGCCAGCCGCTCGGGAAATACTGGCTGCACGGACTCGGCCACATGATGGGCATCGACGTGCACGATCCCGCCGTCGAGTATCCCGCCGTGCTCAAGCCGGGCATGGTCTTCACCATTGAGCCGGGTGTGTATATCCCTGAAGAGAAGATCGGCGTCCGCATCGAGTGCGATTTCCTCGTCGGCCCTGACGGCAAACTAATTGACCTCGACGCCGCAATGCCGCACAGCGCTGACGAAGTTGAAGCCGCCATGCAGGCGAAGTGAAAGAGGGATTCGTGGACCCAGATGATCGAACTCCGCCGACGGATTCGGAGGAGCCCGCGGGTCAACTCGATGCGCTCGCCCGCGTTTTTGCCGACCAGCTCATGGCTTGCCTTGACGAGTGTGCGCGCGGAAGGCGCGGCCTCTTCTCCGATGTTTCTTTGACCGAGGAAGACGAGCGAGGACGCAATTGGCCTGAGGCCGCACGTCTCCGCGAGTTGGCGATTGCACTCCAGGCCATCCTCAATCAAGACGGCGAGCGCAACGCGCTCTGCGATGAATTCCTCGATCTCTGCTCCATGAACGGCGAGAGCCATCCCGGCGAGCCGCGCCTGGCGCGGACATTCCTGGCGCGCATCGAAAGCGGTGAAGTCGGCACTCCCACGGAGTCGGAGAAGAAGCCTTGGTCGTAATGCACGCGTTTGCGGCCCTTCTTGCAGGGTTCATCGCCACCACGCTTCTTGCACTCGCGCTCACCGCCGCGTTCAAGCGGTTTACGCCGGACTGGGCTGGAGAGACCCGACGGCCCGCGTTCGGCTACAAATTCGTGAGACTCGGTTCATCATTTCTAGCAGGCGCGGCAGGAGGCTACATCACCGCCTGGACCGCCATCGGCAATCCGCTCTTATATGTGCTTGTCCTTGCCATCGTCGTGCTGGCGTTTGCCGCGCTCAATGCGCTTGCGATGCAGGGCGAGCATTCAGTCAGGATGCAGATCGCTCAGGTCATCCTCGCGCCCATCGGTGTGGTCGCCGGCGGCCTCACATGGCTGCGTGTCTCCGGTTATCTCTGATCACTTCCGAGGGAATTTCCGCGCGAATCTCCCCCCCCGCAGCAATCCGAATCCGCTCAAAGACAATCCCCCTGCATCGGCGTGATGCAAGGGGATCGCAGTTAGCAACGCGCCGTGCTCAGTTCAGAAGCGCACGCCGAGCGTAATCGGAATCACCTTCGTATCTGCGCCGACGCTGGTTACCGGCAGTCCGTTCGCCGAGGTGGTAACGGCCGGAGTCAGCACATCCAGGTAGCGGACTTCGGCGAACAGCTTCGCCTTGCCCTCGCCGTACATACCGCCTAGCCGATGCGTAAATCCACCGCCGATACTCCAGCCGCCCTGGTTGCTCGAGAAGTGTCCAACGACTGCGTTGACGACACCGGGGTAGCAGTAAAAATAATCGCAATAGTAAGTCTGCTGGGGATCGGTGAAGCTCGTGACCTTGCGATAAAAGCCGCCCCCGCCCGTCACATACACTGAATTCGTGCTCTTCGGCATGAGGTCGATCACTGGATCCAGCGTGAGAGACCAGATATGAGCGTGTCCGCCATTCGAACCCGTCTCGGCGATGATCGCTCCCGGTAGCTTGTCATCGATGAACTGGTACTCCGCCATCATTGAGACGTAGGGATTGAAGCGGTACCCGGCGCCCACCGTGAAGTTGCCGCCCCACGTGATGTAGGGGGATGAGTCGTTCGTTGGGCCGTTCGCGCCACCGCCCGCCTCAAATGTCAGATGGCTGAACATATTGCGCGAGTGATAGCCGCCGCGCTCCTGCCCGGCAGCCGCGCTGGGAGCCAAAGGCAATGCTGCCGCACCTTCCGATCCATCCGCTGAAGGAAGTGCAGCGCTGGAACTGGACTCGGTTGCCGCGCTAACATTCGATTCGTTGAACGCTGATGCACTCGACGCGTCATGTGTGGGCGCAACCTGGGCCGACGCGATTCCCGCTCCGAGCAGCATCGCAGTTGAAAGAAGAAAGGCATGCCGCAAGAGCGGCGTCAAATGGGGAGTTGACATGTCCGTACCTCAAAGGTGAATCGTCTTTTCCTGACAGGGAAGCCTGCTCTGCCCCCTCAACTGGTTAGACACGTTTTCCTGCGGGAAGTTGCACGTGCCCGCAGACGCAAGAAGGCCGGAACCTGAGTTCCGGCCTTCTTCTGTTTCGTAGGGTGAAGGTATTTATCCCTGGATGTCGAACTGCTCCGGGTGCAGCGTGGCATCGCTCTTCACCAGGATGTTCTTCCCCGTCAGCTCTTCAAAGTCATTCAGCCAGCGGGCGTTGTTGGTCTTGAGTATCTTGACGGTCTCAGGATGCACGCGCAACAGAACGTCGCCGCTCTCAAAGTGCTTCCGCATCTTCCGCAACTCGATAAAGATTTCGTTGCAGACAGTCGCGGGGCTTTTCACCATGCCGGTTGCCTGGCAAATGGGGCAGGGTACGCTGAGTGTGCGCTCCAAGGACTGCTTCACGCGCTTGCGCGTAATCGCGACTAAACCAAAATCGTTAAACTGCAAAACCTTGGTCGGAGCACGATCGTTCTTGAGCGCCTCTTCCAGCGCCGCCATCACCTTGAAGCGATTCTTGCGCTCATCCATATCGATAAAGTCGATGATGATGATGCCGCCCAGATCGCGCAAACGAATCTGCCGCACAATCTCGGGAATCGCGTCGAGGTTCGTCTTGACGATCGTGTCTTCAAGCCGCGCCGTTTTGCCCACATACTTGCCGGTGTTGATGTCGATCGCCACCAATGCTTCTGTTTGATTGATAACGATCGAGCCGCCCGACTTGAGCCACACCTTCGACCGCAGCGCCTTCGAGATTTCGTCCTGAATGCCGAAATGCTCGAAGAGGGGCGTCTCTTTTGTGTAGAGCTTCACGCGGCGCACGAGCGACGGCGAGAAGCGATTCAGGAAGCGCACAATCCGCTCGTAATCGGCCTCGGAGTCGACCCAGATCGACGAAAAGTTCGCACTCACCTGGTCGCGCAGAATCCTCTCGATCAGCGAAAGATCGTGATAAATCAACGCCGGCGACTTTGAATCGTCCGAGCGCTGTTTGATGTCGTTCCAAAGATGGATCAGGAAGCGCAGATCCGCCCGCAGTTCTTCTTCCGATGCGCCTTCGGCCGCAGTGCGCACAATGAATCCGCCCGAGGCTTCGCCGCGCTCATGCGTCAGGATGCGCTTTAGCCGCTGCCGCTCTTCATCGGATGCGATCTTGCGGCTGACGCCCACATGCGTCACCGTCGGCATAAATACAAGGAAGCGGCCGGGAAGAGCAATGTGACTCGTGATACGCGCGCCCTTCTTGGCGATCGGCTCCTTGGCAATCTGAACCAGGATTTCCTGGCCCGGCTTCAGCAGATCTGAAATGATCGGCAGATTCGAAGTCTGTGCCGAGCGGCGCGAAGGACCACGCCGGTCTCCGGGCCTGTTCCCGCCGCCACCAGGAGCTCCGCGGCCGCGGCGGCCACGTCCTGCGCGATCGCGGCGTGGCTGCGCCTGACCATCGCCGGCCGGCTGACCTTCAGCCGTGGCGGGCTCTTCTTCGTCGTCCTCTTCGGAGTCGATCCCTTCCTCGTCCTCTTCAGCAACAGCCTTGTCGTCGAAGTTCATCTGGATGCGGTGGTCGAGGTGCGCTTCCTGCAGCATCTCGCCCAGCTCGCCCGAGCGGATCTGCGTCTGCAGAGTCTCTTCTTCGTACTCGTCCAGATCGTGCTCGTCGTGCTTGTGAGCGTGCCGATGCGGCAGAGTATCCAGCTCCTCGCCTTCGATCAGCTCTTCTTCAACTAGGCCGCTCCCCGGGGCGAACGTCGATGCCGAGCGAACCGGTGCCTCTACTTGAGGTGCCGCGTGCTCCGAACCGGAATGAGGAGCTTCTTCATCCTTCTTATTCTTCCCGCCAAATCCAAAGAGACGAAATCCGCTCGGGGGCAGGGGATCGACATGATGCGAAGCGCTCGCGTCGCTCTCTTGCTCTGTTTCGTGGATCTCTTCTGTGGGCGTGCTCTCCCGCAATGTATCGGGCTCGGGAACCACAACACCTGAAGCTGCAAGCGTCGCTTCGGGAACCTCTGCGGAGCGCTGAGCATTCTCTGAAAGAACGCCCTCCTCCACCAAGCTTTCCTCGATAAAGTCCTCATCCGCAGGAACGTCTTCGCCCGCCGGCGATGCCAGCCCGTGGGTCAGAGGAGAGCTTTCCGTCTCTTCAACCGTTTCTTCGACGGCAAAAGCGCCTTGCGGTTCAGCCTCAACCCCCGGCCGACCCCCGCGATGGCGCGACAACGATTCGCCCGGCAGCAAGCCGCTGCCATCCCATGCCAGCGGAGCATCGATGAGCGTTGAAGGCTTAGAAGTAATCTGCGGACGAGCCGGCTCCGAAGACGATTTCGTTTCGGTCTCCGCCGGGGTCCCGCCGTACTTCGAAAGCGCTTCGCCGGGAAGCACAAACGGTGCGGGCGCGCGATCGCCACGCGGTCCGGCACCGCTCTGTTCGCTGCCTTGTTCCCGCGATGAGCCGCGCTGCCGGGACTGTTCCCGAGACCGTTGCCCAGATTCCTGTCCAGACCGTGGTCCTGTAAATTCCGTCGGCTCGAATGCCGTCGCTTCAATCGGAAGCGATGAACTGGCTTCTGTCGATTCGTCCGTATCCGCTTGAGATTCGGGAGCGCCCGATCCCCCGCGGCCACCTCTGCGCCGCCTTCGTCCGCGCCAGCGCTTTCCGCCTTGCTCGTCGGCCGATCCTGCCGCCTCGTCACCGCGTCCTTCCCCTTGCCGCGCAGCTTCGCCCGACTCGGGTGCGCTCAGCTCAATCTCTGTGGGGCCGGCTTCTTCGCCGTTTGCCGGGTGAGCTTCGCGCGGTGGACGATCCTGCCTTTGGCCGTTGCGCCCGCCGCCGTGCCGCACTTCGCGCGGTGCCTGGTTGGGGCTGCTTGTTGCAGCTTTCTCCAACTCGTCCGTCTCTTCCTGGTCTTCCAGCTCCATGAAGTCCGTGACGTAGAGGAAAGCGTCGCGCTCCAGGCCTATGTCGACAAATGCCGACTGCATGCCTGGCAGCACGCGGGTTACGCGACCGTTATAGATCGAGCCCGCAAGTGTGTATTCGTTTTCGCGTTCGTAGTAAATTTCCGCGAGTTGATCGTCTTCCAGAATCGCAAGCCGAGTTTCATGCGGCGTGCTTGAAATGCAAATTTCCTTTGCCATCGTGCCTTTCCGCCCAACCGCGATCGGCGGCTGGGTCCTGCGGCAAGGTCGGATGGAGAGACGCGGAACCGGAGAGGATAAAGACGGGCGAAAGGGAATGCCTGCGTGTCGCTCGCGAGCCTGCATCGACGACTCCCAAGGAGGAGGCATCGGGACAAACGAGCCGTACGGAACGGGAATCCACTTGCAGAGAAGTCATAGCGAGCCTGCCGGTTGGAGCCGGCCGTGCCATCTTCATGCTGGCGTACCAGAGGTTGCACCGCGTGATCGGGGCAAGGCTGACAAGCCCATCCGCTCCCTTGCGAGTCGTGCAACCTGTACGGGGCCAGCAGGACCGGGTTCCCCGGCGACTGGGTGTCGCGGGGTTTGAGCGGCTCCGGATTCCCGGGCGCATCGTTGCGACCCGAGGGGAACTGCTTTCCCGTCTCTGCGTGCTCATGTGCTCAATCCTGCCGGGTCAGCGATCCATCGGGACCTGACCGGCTTCAAATCATTCAAAATACTTTTCCTGGAACACCGCATCGAGAGGCTTTGCCCAGGGTACAACCTGTTTCGAGCGCGCCAGCCAAGTGCTAGCCGCGGCGCCCCGGCATCTTCAGGACTTTCAAGTCCCTGAAAATACCCTAGTTTACAAACCGGCGCATGCGCACATTCATCGCAACGCCCAGCGCAAGGAAGGTAAACAACACCGAAGATCCGCCGTAACTCAAGAGGGGTAAAGGGATTCCGGTGACCGGCATAAATCCGATGACCATACCGACGTTGACCGCAATCTGGAAGGTCAACACCGCCACGACGCCCATAATAATGAGGGAGCCGGGTAGGTCGGCGGCTGTCTGAGCGTTTTGAATCAAACGCATCAATATGAAGAAGTATAGCAGCAGCACAAAAAGGGCACCGACAAAGCCGTGTTCCTCGCTGAACGCCGCAAAAATGAAGTCCGTGTAGGGAATCGGGAGAAAGTAGCCCTGGGTCTGAGTTCCCTTGGCTGCGCCTTTGCCCCAGATCCCACCTGAGCCCACTGCGATCAGCGACTGTCGAATCTGATATCCGGAGCCCTTTGGGTCATTGTCTGGATCGATGAAGCTCGTGAGGCGGGCCTTCTGGTAGGGCTTCAGGCCCTTGCCGCTCGACCACGCGCCAATGGCGACCACCGCTCCAACGGTCGCAAGAATCGCGGCTTGCTTCCAGTTGATGCCGCCCAGAAAAAGCCCGGCAATCAGGATCGGCGCATAAATGAGCGTTGTGCCCAGGTCAGGCTGGATCAATACCAGCGCCATGGGAGCGCCCACTAGGCCGATGCCCTTCAAAATGTCCACCCACGTGAGATTGCGTCCGCCGAGATTAGCAAAATAGCGCGCTACCACCAGAATCAGAACCAGCTTGGTCCACTCGGAAGGCTGAAATTGCATGGAGCCGATCTGGATCCAGCGTCGCGCGCCAAGAGCCTTGTGTCCCACCAGCCTCACGGCAATCAGCGCGAGAATGCACACCCCATATGCCCACGGCGACCAGTCAATCAGCCTGTGATAGTCGATTTTGGCCAGGATGAACATCGCCACCAGCCCGGCCGCAACAAAGAAAATCTGTCGTGTATGGAAGCCGGCGAAGCGCGTGCGCAGAGTCGCGGAATAAATCTCGAAGACTGAGATTGTGCACAGGGCCAGCACCATGCCGAGCAGACCCCAATCGAAATCCCGAAAGCTGAGAAAGCGCCGCATAGGGCTCATGGCAGGTCACCCTGTCGCGCGGGCAGCGCGAGCCCGAGGGCAGATGGCACGGGATTCGCGCGTGGTTGTTTGCTCGTTGTTTCCTTCGGCATATTGCTCGAGTTCGGGGGCAGATCGATGAAGAAGTGTCCGGTATGAATCCGAGCGGTCTGACCTTTTCCCGGCGTCGTCTCCTCCGGTTCCGCACCTGTCCAAACCGCGCCCACATCCACCGGCGACTCCGTCTTCACCTGCGATTCTGTTGTCACAGGCACCTCTGTTTTTGTGGGTTGCAGATTGTGCGCCAGTCGCCGCTGCTTCTCGACGTAGGCCGCCACCACGCGAGAGCCGATGCGCGCGGGGTAGTAGCTGAAATCCCCGTGCTGCCAGAGAACGGCGACCACCAGCTCCGGGTTGCGGCGCGGAACCACGCCGACAAACCACACGTTGGGATTGGTGGCGTGGCCTTTGTTGGACTTATCGAGTGCCTGGTGACTCATGACCTGCGCGGTGCCGGTCTTACCTGCCAGATCCACGCTCTCGAGGTGCGCCGAAGCTGCCGTATGGAATTCGCCGGGCATCGTCACCTGGGCCATTCCATCGGTGATTGTCATCCAGTTGGCAGGATCGATCGGCACCGTCACGTTTCCGGTGCCCGGATACGTATCTTCAATCGCGCGGCGGAAATCGTCGGGCAACTCATCGGTGAAGACCGTGTGCGGACGCACGAGGTGTCCCCCCGAGGCAATTCCACCGATAATCCGCGCCAGTTGCAGGGGGGTCGCTTCAATCGCGCCTTGGCCGATACCCACCGAGATGGTTTCGCCAGCGTACCACTTGCGATGGTAGTTCTTCATCGCCCATTGCGGCGAAGGCATCAGTCCAGGCTGTTCGCCGGGGAGATCTATGCCTGTCTTCTGTCCGAAGCCGAATTCGGTGGCGTACTTCGCAATCCGATCGATGCCCAGCCTGTCCGCCAGCGTGTAGTAGAACGTGTCGCAGGAGTAGGGAATCGCGTTGTGAATATCGACTGAACCGTGGCGTCGGTCGCATGCAAAGAAGCGGCCGTAGAAGTTTGCGCCCCCCGAGCAGTTGACGTGCAGGTCCTGCGCAATGCCCTCCTGCAGCCCGGCCACCGACATCAGGATTTTGAACGTCGATCCCGGCGCCAACTGCGCCTGAATTGCCTTGTTCAGCAGCGGGTGCTCGGGATCGGTGATGAGTTTGTTCCACTCGGCGCGATCGATGCGCACCGCGAAAGCGTTGGGGTCGAAGCTCGGTCGCGACACCATCGCGAGAATCTCTCCGTTGCGAGGATCCATGGCGACAATCGCACCTTCGCGATCGCCCAATGCAAGCTCTGCCGCGCGCTGCAAATCGTTGTCGATCGTGAGACGAAGATCCTTGCCTGGTACCGAATGCTGTGTCCCGAGGATGCCCACCTCGCGTCCGTGGCTGTCCACAATCACGTCGCGCGAGCCGTCTTCGCCGCGCAAAAGCTGGTCGTAGGTCTGCTCTACGCCGGCCTTGCCCACAACATCGCCAGGCTCGTAGGCTGCGTAGCGCATGTCATTCTCGAGCATGTCTTCGCTTACTTCGCCCACGTAGCCGATCAGGTGCGCCGCAAACCCGTCGCGCGGATACAGCCGCCGCTCTTCATTGATCGTTTCCAGCTCGGGGAGCTCGTTGCGATGCGCCTCGATGAAGGCCTCTTCATCCGGCGTCACATCCTGCTTGATCGGAATCGGCTGATACCCCGGAGACGTGCGGAACCGTTTCAGCGTGGCCCGCAGCTGCTCTAGATCCAAGTGCAACCCCTGCGCAATCATCGGCAGATCGGCGTCGATGTTGCGGTTCTGCTCACGCACCAGAAAGCAGGAGACCGACGGGTAATTGTCCACAATCAGCCGGTTTTCGCGATCGAAGAGCTTGCCACGCGGCGCCAGCATCGGGACTTTGCGGATGCGGTTCTGCTCCGCCAGCAGGCGGAAGTTCGCCGCGCCCAGCACCTGAAGACGCCACAATCCCGACGCCAGCGCCAGCATCATCAGCAGAATGCCGTACTGCACAATCGCCAGCTTGATGCCGGAGATCTTTTCGCCCCGCCCTGCTCTGTCTGAATACATGGTCCAGCTCTCTCAGAATACAGCCAATTCGCTTTGCATCGCAGCGCCCGCCGCTCTCCGCAATTGAACTTTCGTGCCTCAGTCCACCGATCGCTCCCAATTCGCCCGGCTCAGCAGATAGCTCGGTTCCATCATGCCCGACGGTGGATAAAACGCCTCGCCGGCATACCGGAATCCAAGCTTGAGCAGCACCTTCTGCGACGACGTATGGCCGGGCGGATGGCCCGCGAAGATCGTGTCGAGTCCCATCCGCTCGAATCCGTAGCCGATCACCGCCCCACCCGCCTCGGTCGCAAAACCTTTACCCCAAAACCCAGGGCGCAAGTGATAGCCGAGCTCCAGAGTGTTCTGTCTTCCTGGCCACGGCTGCAGCCCCGCACAGCCCGCGTGTTCACCGTGTCGTCCGCAAAAAGACCGGCCAGTACTGCGCGCCCGTCTCCTCAGCCAGTCGCATCTCTCTTTCCAATCGCGCCTCCACCATCGCTTCCGTGTACGGCCCGCCAAACAACCCGGTCACGCGGGCATCGCCCCACAGCTCCAACGCCAGCGGCAGATCCTCCGCGGTCCAGCAGCGAAACCCGAGACGGCTCGACGTCAGAAAGTACTCCATCGTGCGCGGACTCCAAGGCGAGTAAGTGAATTCAATTCCGGAAATCAGTCCGGCAACCAATCAATCCCGGATCTGGAACCGGTCGAGAACGGGGAACACAAACAACGCAATCGCAGAATTGCCCAGGGCGATATAGAGATCGTTGAGCCAGTTGGGTTCAACCGCCAACCCCAGCAAGAACCGATTCACGAAAACAATGAGCGAACTCGAAAGCAGCGAAAGAAGAAGAATGAGCCCGATCCGAATGATGCGGTTCTCTACGTCGATGCGAATGCCCACCGACGCCGCCATGAATCCGGCAACAGTCTTCGCAATGCCGTTGATGCCAATGGCGTGATGCGTCAGCGCGTCTTCAAACAGCCCCACGATACAGCCCATGATCGTCCCTTGGATCGGACTGCGGCGCCCCAGCGCAAAGTAGACAGTGATCACCAGCGGCAGATCGAAGAATGAGTACTTGCCCAGCAGACGCGGAAGCCAGGCCTGCAGCACCAGCGCCACCAGCGGGGCCAGCACATAGAGCAGCACAGGGTATTTGTGAATCTCAAGATCGCGACGCGAGTCCGCAGTCAACACCGACATGGCTACGGGTTCCTCCCGGCGTTTGCATCGTTGCCCGGTTTGCCCGTCGCTTTCGCCTGCGGTTTTTCGGGTGACTTCACCGGCTTTTTCGGTTCGGCCGCCTGTGGCGCCGGAGCAGCCGCACCGCTCCCATCGCCATCCGAATTTGCGCCCTGCGAATTTGTAACTGCCGGAAGAAGAGCGCCCGAGTTCGGATTGGCTCCCGGCGTAAAACGATCCGGATGCAAAGGCATCGGCGGATGCGTAACCGGGGTTGGATTCGAAGTATCGTTCAGGGGCTGCTGATCGGGCGGCAGATTAGGAATCGTGAGGCCCGGTAGATGCTCTGCGATCACCTCAGAGGCCTTCTTCTGCGCTTTCTCTTCTTGTGCTTCGGCGCCCTTCAGCGACTCGCTCGTCGCCATGTCCTGCGCCTGATCCGCGGGGAAGCGCGGCTCGACCGAGGTGATCACCAGGACTTCATCGAGCCGATCGAGATGCGCCGCCGGCTTCACGATCACCTTGATGAATCCATCCTGATCCGGATCCTTGATGACCTTATCAACGGTCCCCACCGGCAGGCCGCGTGGGAATATCTCGTCCCCGCCCGCAGTCAGCACCTTCTCGCCCGGCTGAATGCGGCTGTCGACCATCAGGTTCACAATCTGCGGCTGACCCTGTGCATTGCCGCGCAAGAATACCGCGAATCCGTGTCGTCTCCAGGATCACGCCCGCGCCGCTCGTCTGGTCGTTAATCAGCAGAACCTGCGCCGAGCGCGGATACACCTCACGTACCTTGCCTACAATACCGTCCGGCGAAATCACCGCCATGTCCCGCGCCAGATGGGCATTCTCGCCCTTGTCGATGTAAAACAGCCGCGACTGATCGCTGCCGCTGGTGCCGATAATCTGCGCCGCCTGGGTCTTGTAGATGTACTTCTCCTGGAAGTTCATCATCGCCTGCAGCCGCTCGCCCTGGCGCGCATCTTCAAGCAGTGCCGCCTGCTCCAGTCGGAGGCGATCGACTGTCTGCTGCAGGTCCTTGTTCTGCTCGCGCACGTGGAGCAGATCGAAGTAGTTGTGCCACAGAAAATACGTATTCGCTGAGATCGAGTGGAAGAATCGTTCGGGAGGAGAAACGATCGCGTTGGCCCACAAGCGAATCAGCCGCACGCCCCCGCTGTCGCGTGCATCCAGGCTCATTCGCCCCGAGTCGCCACGGTGCACCTGCATCGCAAGGCCAACAATCTGCACCAGCAGCATGGCCAGCAGCACCATCAGGTTCCGATAACGCTCGAAGAGTGATTCCATGAGGACCAGGGTTCAGGAATCAGCGTTCAGGGGCCAGTCAGGAAGCGCGCCAACAAGCAACTTCTGATCCCTGATCCCTGAAACCTGATCCCTTCGTTAGTCGATCTTAATTTTGCGCAACAGCCGGAAATCAGAAAGCATCTTGCCGGTTCCGAGGACAACCGATGCCAATGGGTCGTCCGCTACCGAGACGGGCAGGCCCGTTTCTTCGCGAATGCGCTTGTCTAAATTCTTGATCAGCGCGCCGCCGCCCGTCAGCACGATACCGCGGTCGCTGATGTCGGCGGACAACTCGGGGGGCGTACGTTCCAGTGCCACGCGGATCGCGTTCATGATCACCGCAATGCACTCGCCGAGAGACTCGCGGATCTCGCTGTCGTCAATCGAGATCGTCTTGGGCACGCCTTCAATCAGGTTGCGGCCCTTGATCTCCATGGTCAGCGGCTTGTCCAGCGGATAGGCCGAACCGATTTCAATCTTGATCTGCTCGGCCGTGCGCTCGCCGATCAGCAGGTTGTACTTTCGCTTCAGGTAGTTGGTAATGGCCTCATCCATCTGGTTGCCTGCCATACGGACGGAACGCGAATAGACAATGCCTGACAGCGAAATGACGGCGATATCCGTGGTCCCACCGCCGATGTCTACTACCATGTTGCCCGAAGGTTCAGTAATGGGCAGCCCCGCGCCGATCGCAGCCACCATGGCCTGTTCCACGAGATACACTTCGCTCGCCTTGGCGCGATAAGCCGAGTCTTCGACTGCTCGCTTTTCTACCTGCGTAATCTCCGACGGCACGCCGATCACGATGCGGGGATGCACCAGCATCTTGCGGTTGTGCGCCTTTTGGATGAAGTAATTCAGCATCTTCTCGGTGACTTTGAAGTCAGCGATGACGCCGTCTTTCATCGGCTTGATGGCGACAATGTTGCCGGGCGTCCGGCCCAGCATGTCCTTGGCCTCTTTGCCCACGGCTTCCACTTCGCCTGTGTTCTTGTTGATGGCCACAATCGAGGGCTCGTTGACCACGATGCCCTTGCCGGCGGCAAAGACGAGCGTGTTGGCGGTACCGAGATCGATGGCAAGATCGCTCGAAAACATGCTGAAGAGCGAGCGCAAGCCATGCGTCCGCGAATTGCGGGATGGAAAGCCGTTCAAAGCCATTGGGAAATGGGTCTACCTCAAGCAGTATTGTACGGCCATCCGCCAATGGAGAAAGCAAATGCGCACCGTTGGTAACTGGTACTTATTTCCTTCATCGCAAGGGACCGAAAACAGCGACAAGCGCATTCGCCGCTTCGGTGTCGGAATTGGCCTGTGCATGTATTGTTTCACGCCGCCACTCCGCGGTCGCCGATTCCAGGGGCGTCGCACCATTCCGCCCCGGGATGCTATAACCTCACTGTCCACTCTCCACTTAATCCGAGACCAATCCAATGACCTATCCGACATATCACAATCTCATCGGCGGCGCGTGGGTTCCAGCCGCAAGCGGAAAAACCCTCCTTAACCTCAATCCAGCCGACCGGAACGACGTCATCGGAGCCTTTCCCTCTTCGCACGGCGAGGACGTCGATGCAGCCGTGGCCGCGGCCAAAAAGGCCTATGCCACCTGGCGCCTCGTTCCCGCGCCCCGCCGTGCCGAGCTTCTGGTCCGCACCGGCCTCCTCCTGCGGGAGCGAAAAGAACAGTATGCAAAGGACATGACCCGTGAAATGGGCAAAGTCCTCGCCGAGACCCGCGGCGACGTCCAGGAGGCCATCGACGAAGCCTTCTACGTGGCCGGCGAAGGCCGCCGCCTCTTCGGTGTCACCACTCCTTCTGAGCTCCAAAACAAGTTCGCAATGAGCGTCAGGATGCCGGTCGGCGTCGTCGGACTGATCACGCCGTGGAACTTTCCCATGGCCATCCCCAGCTGGAAGCTGTTCCCAGCCCTCGTGTCGGGCAATACGTGCATCATCAAGCCGGCCTCGGATACGCCGCTCTCGGTCTACAACCTGGTGCAGGCTCTCATTGATGCGGGCCTGCCGCCGGGAGTCGTCAATATTGTGTGCGGCTCGGGTTCGCACGTCGGCACCCCGCTTATCGAGCACCGCGATGTGCGCGCCATCAGCTTTACCGGATCAAGCGACGTGGGTTCGCATGTGGGCCAGCGCGCCGCGGCCACCTTCAAGCCTGTCTCCCTTGAGATGGGCGGCAAAAATGCCCAGATTGTTCTCGACGACGCCAACCTCGAACTGGCCCTCGACGGAGCCCTGTGGGGCGCCTTCGGAACCACCGGCCAGCGCTGCACGGCCACCAGCAGGATCCTCTTGCAGCGCGGCATCGCCGAGCGGTTTACCGCAGAGTTCGTGGCCCGGACCAAAGCGCTCAAAATCGGCAACGGCCTCGATGAGTCCGTGCAGGTCGGTCCTCAGGTCAACGAGTCGCAAATCGAAACATCGGCAAAGTATGTCGAGATTGCGGTGAACGAAGGCGCCAAACTGCTGGCTGGCGGCCATGCGCTCACCGAGGGTGGCTTTGCCCATGGCACATTCTTTGAGCCCACCATCGTGGGCGGAGTCACGGCGACCATGCGTATCGCGAAGGAAGAAGTCTTCGGTCCGGTGGTGAGCCTCATCGAATTCGATACCTTCGAGCAAGCCATCGAAATAGCCAACTCAATCGACTACGGACTCTCAACCGCCCTCTATACAAAGGATGTAAATCGCGCCTTCACGGCCATGCGCGATCTCGAGGCGGGCATCACCTACATCAACGCGCCCACCATTGGCGCCGAGGTGCACCTGCCCTTCGGCGGCGTCAAGCAGACAGGCAACGGCCATCGCGAAGGACTGGGCGCAATCGATTTCTTCACAACATGGAAAGCGGTGTACGTGGATTACTCAGACAAGCTGCAGCGCGCCCAGATCGACAACGCCGAATAGGTCGGCGACCTTGTGTCCCATTTCTGGAACCCGCAGCAGAACGAGAGACTGTCATTCTGAGCGAAAAGGGCCACGCTGCGCGAAATGGAATCGGAAATCGGGCGACGCGTGGATGAAATCGATTCTGGATCCGCACGCTGAAGCCGAGGCGGAGGCCGCATTCGAATGGTATTTTGCGCGAAGTGAATCGGTCGCGCTGCGGTTTGATGCTGAGCTGAGGCAGGCTTTCAGTGCTCTGGCTAGTGCGCCTTGGAATGTGGCCACCCTACCTCCGCGGGACACGCCGGATAATATTGAACCGCTTTCCCTTTTCTGTCGTATTCCGAGAACGTCCGCGAAAGATCGAGATCATTGCCGTAGCCCACGCCAAGCGTCGCCCGGGCTACTGGGACAGACGCCCCTGATGTAAAAGCCGCCAGAGCCTACTCGTTCATCCGCGCCGGCACAATCGCCTGCGTTCCCGCACGGCGCAGCGAGCAGTTCGCCCGCGAGTCGCACGTGAAATGGATCAGCGAATCTTCCTCGGCCCAACTCGCCACCATCGCTTCGTCGCTCTTACGGTCGATCGAGAACCTTGTCCGGACCCCGACCACAAGCACGCCGCGTGTTGCGTCGAACTCCGTCGCACGGTCGTCCCCCTGCACCAAATAGGCAGGTGGCTGTTTCTTTACAACGCGGCGCTTGGCCCCGGTCCGCGAAGCGCGGCTTCTCTGCGTTGGCTCAGCATTGTCGTGGTTCTCGTGCGCGTCTCCACTGCGCGCATCCTGGCTGCGGGCAACTTCGGCATCACGCATTGTCTCGGCCGGCTTACGCCCCAGCAGTTGGTCCTGTTCAGCCAGCGTCGGAAAATTGGTCGACATATCCCAATAATCAAAGTGCTTGTATTGATCGGCGGAACAGGGCAGTTCGCCCTCCGCCCAAAGCGCTTCCACAGCGGCCGTCGTGCCCTGGATATTCCGGAACGTGTCGGACCCGCCCGGTTTAGGCGCAGCTGCGTGATTCCCACGCCCCGAATCGTACGGGAGCGCGATCGTTTTGCCGCACAGTGCGAACCCACCCGAGTCGAGCAGCCTCAAATTGATAGAAATCGGCCTCGACGGATTCGATGTCACCGCCGCAAATCCCTGCGCGTCGCGCGGATCGAGCGGCTCGATCTTAAGCATGTATTGCGTCTTGCCTTGCCAGCGCACCACGAGGTGGCCGCGCAAGCCCGATGCCTGTGAAATCCCCGCCCCCAGATCGTCTGACTCGGCAGACATCTTCAGAATCCCCGGCTTGCCCTGCGTGACATAAACAAACGCACCAAACGCGGCCATCGCCAATGCCACAACGATCAGCAACACGGGCACGCGCCCTGACTTCCGCTGGATCCCGGACGCCTCTCCCGGAAACTGCGCATCGCCCGGGTCGCCGGCGCGAAACAGCTCCTGGTTTCCAATCTTCTCCGGCACCTTGATCGCATTGTCCTGGCCTGGTTCGCTCATCGCGTGGTGCCTCGTTTCACTTTGCCCACCTGGCTTTCTGCATTGCCGCTATCCGATCGGTGCAATCGGAACTCGAAGCGCATTGCAAGCCAGACATCGTTCGCATCCCGACAGGCAATCTCGATTCATTCGAAAAGGCTCCCGCTGGGGAGCCCTTCCGTAGGGAAACGCTTGACCCATGGATTACGGAGAGATGTTGGAGTAAGGCTACGCCGCCCACAATCGGGCGGCAAGTTATTGAGGTAACGTGCCTTCCGGCTTGCGATTCTTACTCTCCGCCGATCGGACGCCGGCATCCTCTGTCTTCAATGGCGCGACGGCTGCAGGATCCTCCCCCAGCGCCGGGTGATCGAACACATAAAGCTCGTTGAAGAGATACTTATACGTCGCGTGCGACTGCCCCCGGAACTGCGGCTTAAACCCGAACAGCACGATGCGGCCCTTGCCATACGCAACCTCCACCGCAGCCGCTTTGCCCTCAATCGCCTCCGGATGCAGCAGAAGCCCGCTCTCCAGTGGATTCGTCGCCTTGGGATATCGAGCCAGCACCGCCCCATGAAATCCCGGCAGGGGCTGGAAGGCCGGGCCATCCTGAAACATCACCACCGGCGAAGCGCCCACACCGTGATTGACCGGCAACTCGCCGTGCTCCGTCTCAACCCGCAGCAACGCTCCCGAGCAGAAAAACTTGTCGCTCTTCAACCCTTCGAGCACATTCTGTACCGGCAGCGACATCAGCTTGATCAAACTGCCCGCCGACTTGTTCAGCGCGATAAGTGTGCCGCCTTCGCGCGTAAACTCGCGCAGGTTCTCTACCCCATCGTCACCGAGGCCGCCTGCATACTGCCCCGGCACAACCCCAATCCCGAACCCCTCCGTCAGCTGCTTCTGCGACATGTCCGGAAGAATGATCACGTCGTACCGGCTGCGCAATCCGGCCGCTTTCATGTCCGCGTTGTAAACGCTCTTCGGCTCAAACCCATAGTTCTCCAATACCCACCGCGTCCATCCTTCATCAATGGAAGGCGCCCACGGCCGATAGAGTCCTACACGCGCCTTCTTGAGCTGCAGCGTATGTGCCGGCGCACTCACCCCCACCGCCGAAATCGCGTACTTCTTCGTCAGATCGGCCAGCGCAGTCTTCGTTCCGCCAATCAGGAAAGCCCCTGTCTCCGTGCCCTCCGCCGTCGTCACCGGCTCCTGCGCAACCGACACAGTGGTCCCCGCCTGCAGGGCCGCATTCACAACCTCGAAGGCCGCGTTGGCCCTGTGGCTCACCGCGAACACCGTGCCCGCGCCCTCTACTGTCGCTTCCGGCAGTATCACTTTTTCGATCTTCCCTATCCCGCCCCGTTGCTCCGCGGTCAAAGGATCCAGCATCTCATCCACATGCACGCCCATTTGCAGAGGCAACGTCCAGCCCGTCACGTCATAGGGCAGGTCGATGGATTTTGAGGTCCCGTTCTCCAACGCATCCGGATAACGCTGCCGCTCGAACAACTCCTTCGCCAGTGCCGCAAACGGCTGGTCCATCGGAATCACCCACGACCCCGCCGGATACTCGACACCGTTGGCCTTGAACCCCGCCTTGCTCGCATACACATCGAGCCCGTTGTCGATCATCTTCTGCGCCAGCAGGCCAGCCTCCGGCGTGTCCGTCTGCTTCAACGAGATCACGTAAGCAAACGGCGGCTCTTTGCGGAAGTGCTGCATCGTGTCGCGCGCCGCCTGGTAGCGGTTGTACAGCAGCGTCTCGCGATTCTTCGCCGCCAGGTCCAGCACCGACATCGACCCGCCTACCATGTAATCCACCGCGTCCTTCAGCCGCCACCACCCGCCCTCCCAGGGCGTCGAATACATGCTGAGCGCGCGCAGATCCTGGTACTCCTTCGGGAAGTCGCCAACCGTATAGAAGTGCGGCGTCGCGTATTCGTAGAGCGCCGTCTCCGTGAAGAACGAAATCTCGTTGCGAAAGACGTGCGCCCAATCCGTAAAGCCCGCATACCAGTTGTCGAAGCGCGATTCTGAAATCGCTCCCGGCATGTTGTGTGCGTTCAGGTACGCGGTCATGTTCGTGCCAATCAGGTTGAGCCAGCTACGCACCAGCGGGCTGATGTTGCTTGAAATAGGATCCGAAAACGGCGGTATCCAGATGCGGGCGGGAAACGGCGCTGTTTGATGCTGGCAGTAGAAGATATCAGGGCTGTACTCCAGCTGGGTCTTAACCACCACCTGTTCTTCCTTCATGTTCATCATGTAGCCGTCGCGATTGTTATCGTGGCCCACATACTTCTGGTAGAGCCACGGCATCGGGCTCACTTCGTACTTGGTTCCCACATTCTGTCGATACCAATGCACCACCATGTCTTGCCCATCCGGATTGAGCGTCGGCCAGAGCACCAGAATCACCTGGTCGAGAATCGCGTCCACTTGCGGATCGTTCTGCGCCGAAAGCAGCTTGTAGGCCAATGTCATCGTGTGCTGCGGTCCTGCCACTTCACTCGCATGCAGACCGCCATCGATGTGCACAATCACTTTCGATGTTCGCGCCAGTTCCTTCGCCTGCTCGTCGTTCAGATTGCTCGCATGGGCCAGCCGGCCTGCGATCTGCTTATACTCATCCAGCCTGGCCAGGTTCTGCGGCGACGAAATCACCGCAATCTCAATGTCCTTCCCCTCGGTCGACTTGCCCACCGTGAACATCTTCATCCGGTCTGGTGCAGCCGCTGCCAGCGCGTGAAAATAGCGCACCGTGTCTTCGTAGTCCGCCAGATAAAAATCATCGCCGGGATTGTGGCCCAGAACCGAGATCGGCGTAGGAACCTCGCCGCGCGCGGTCAGCAGAGAGACGGGCGATAAAAAAACGGCAACAGCGAGAAGAAACCGTAAACTCAATCGGGCAGAAGGCATCGACGCTCCTTGATGAATGAAGATCCTCATGAATGAAGGTGATCAGAACGCGCTTCGTATCAGGGCACGAATTTAGTCGTGCCGCAATGGCTTCGAAGGTCTGAGGGGTTTCGCCCTGAATGCGTACACTGCTCCAGCCCATCGAGCACTGTTTTGTCTTGCGTGTTTCCAAGATTAGCGCACCTGGGTGGCAAACATCGTCCTATCCCTTCGTGCCCGCTAGCACATCGCGCAAGGCAAAGCTAGTCTCCAGCCGCGTCACGCCCGGCAGCCGAGACAATTCGTTCTGATGCAGACGTCCATAGTCGTCGATCCCCGCCACGCGCGCCACAAGCATGTAGTCGTAGTGCCCGGCCATCAGGTGACAGCTCTCGATCGCGCGGCAGCGGCGTACCGCCGTCTCAAACGCGCTCAGCACCGTCGCTGACTGGCGCTCCAGCGACACACGGATGTACACCGTCATGCGCTTGCCGAGTATTTGTTCATCCAGCAGCGCGCGATAGCCGCGAATCGCGCCATCCTTCTCCAGCGCCAGAATGCGCCGCGATGCAGCCGAAGCCGAAAGCCCGACCGCCTCGCCCACTTCGTAATTGGTGGCGCGTCCATGCTGCTCCAGGTAACGCAAAATCGCGGCGTCCATCGCATCCAGGCTCGCGGTTGTCCCGTTTGCGGGCATTTCTTGCGCCGATCGGTAGGTTTTTTCGCGTTTTGTGCTCATGCGGTGGTTGTACCACGAACTTTGCACACATTGACAGCCGGATTCGCCGTACCATGCTTCCTATTGGAAGTGAAGCGCACTGCGCGCCGGTAACGCAGCCCTCCCCGACAGACAAATCCGGCGCGCATACTTCCAGTCAGTGTCTCCCCCACTGGCGCATCCAAGTTGAGAGCGGTCAACTCTCGGCAGAGGTGTGAGCGATGATCATCGGTGTCCCCAAAGAAATCAAGGATAATGAAGCGCGTGTCGGTGTTACTCCTGCCGGCGTCAAGGCACTCACTGAAGCGGGACACAAGGTTCTCGTCGAAACGCAGGCTGGGGCTCAGTCCGGTTTTGACGATGCTGAATATCAAAACGCGGGCGGCGAAATCGTTGGCGATCCCGGCTACGTCTGGGGCAAGTCTGAAATGGTGGTCAAGGTCAAAGAGCCCATCGAGAAGGAGTACATCTTCTTCCGTGAAGGTCTCGTTCTGTTCACCTACCTGCACCTCGCGCCCGTCCCAGTACTGACTGAAAAGCTCCTTGAATCCAAGGTCATCGGAATCGCCTACGAGACTGTGCGCGATCGCCAGGGAACTCTGCCCCTGCTCACGCCCATGAGTGAAGTCGCCGGTCGCATGAGCGTCCAGGTAGGCGCTACCTATTTAGAAAAAGAGCGCGGCGGCCGTGGCATTCTCCTCGGCGGCGTACCGGGGGTCCCCCCCGCGCACGTCACCATCATCGGTGGCGGGATCGTTGGGACGAATGCCGCCCGCATCGCGCTTGGCTTCGGCGCAAAGGTCACGCTCGTTGACGTCAATCTCAACCGCCTCCGCGAACTCGACGACATCTTCGGCGGACGTCTCTACACGCTCGCTTCCAACAGCTACAACATCGCGCAGGCCACCCGCGAGGCCGACCTCGTCGTCGGAGGCGTGCTCATCCCTGGTGCAACTGCACCCAAACTCGTTACCCGCGCCATGGTCTCCCAGATGAAGAAGGGCGCCGTTATCGTCGACGTTGCCATCGACCAGGGTGGATGCGTCGAGACTGCGCGGCCCACCTCGCATTCCAATCCAAGCTATGTTGTCGATGGAGTCGTGCACTACTGCGTCACCAACATGCCCGGGGCAGTCCCGCACACCTCCACGCTCGCGCTTACCAACTCCACGTTTCCTTACCTGCTGCGCATGGCCAACCTCGGCGTGCAGGCGGCGCTCAAGCAAGATGCAGGCCTCGCCGAGGGCCTCAATACATGGCGCGGCACTCTCACTTACAGAGGCGTAGCCGAAAGCCAGCACAAGCCCTGGACAGCTACCGCCAGCGTCCTAAGCTAGCCGCTCGCGAAGCCTCAATCCGCACAAAAAATGGGTGCCCCTGGTCCCTAGCATTCGGGGAACAGGGAAAACTAAAAGTAACCCAGCCACACTTAAAATCACCACAAAAATGAGTGCCCCATCCCAGCTCCGCTCGGGTGGGAAAGCAACAAACGCCGACCGCATCCTGTCGTCCACAGTTCTTCATCTCCCCATGCAGTGTCATCCTGAGAACCCGCGCGTTTTGGGGCCCCACGCAGTGGGGTAAGCGGGGCGAAGGATCTGCTTCTTGCCTTTCGCAATCCCCAATCTGCGACTAACAACGGGTGCCCAATCCAACCATCGCGTGGGTGGGAAACCGCGAAACCACAAGCGCAATCTCAATCTGCACGAGAGATGCGCGGGAGACCACACGCCACTCTTCCAAATAGCGTCGGAATTCTCCCAAAGCCTATAATCGGCGCATGTCCTACCCGGGTCAGGCGAGACGCAGGACCGTGGTCCTTTTGGGCCTCGGCGTCCTCTTGTTTTTCGCCGTGCTTGGCGGCCTGCAGGCATTCAATCCCACCAGCATCTCGTTCCTCAACCCGGAAACAGCAGGCGAAACTCTCGCCTTCACCGGGCTGACGGTCGTCGTCTTTCTCCTTCTGCTTGTCCTTCTCATGCTCTTGCTCAGGAACATCCTGAAGCTCTACGCAGACCAGACAAGCAGCGCCCTCGGCGCGCGCCTTCGCACCCGCATGGTTATCGGAGCGGTATTGATCGCCCTCACGCCGGCGACGTTCATGTACCTGTTCAACTTCCAGCTCATGAACCGCTCCATCGATCGCTGGTTCTCTCCGAATACATCGGAGCTGCACGAAGACTCGACCCGCGTCGTGCTGGAGCTTGCGCAGTACGTCACCAGCAACGCGCGGGGCGAGGCGGAATCCATTGCTTCCTCCGGTGCTGCAGACGGCGACCTTGCAGGGTTGCAGAATGTGCTCGGTTCGCATCGCATCACCCTGCAGGGCGGCTTCGCACTGGTGTACGACAAGAACCACCACGTGCTGGGCAGCTATCAGGCGCCTTCTGACTCCAGCGCCGCGAGCCTAATTCCATGGCTTCCCGAAGGAGTTGAGGCAGGCGCCAGAGATGCGGCCATCCAACTGCACGGTCCCCTCTCCGCAGTTCTTTTGGCCTCCGCACAGCGCACAGACGAACCCATCCTCCGCATCGGCGGTTCCGACTATGCCGTCGGCATGTCCGTCAGCACTTCCGGCAAAATCGTTGTCGCCGCCCTGCCCATGCCTCAAGGCCTAAGCCAAACCACGGCGCGCATCCGCGACGGCGCAAATGAGTACTGGCGACTCTTTCGCTCGCGCCATCAGGTCCGCAACACCTTCATCCTGATGTTGCTCCTCATCACTGTGGTCGTCTTCTTTTCGAGCGTGTGGCTGGCCCTGTTTCTCTCCAAGCAGATTACCCGCCCCGTTGAAGCGCTTGCCGATGCGATGGACAAGATCGCGGCTGGCAAGTACGATCATCGCGTCGCTCTCGTCACCACCGGCGAAATGGCAGAATTGGTGCAGTCGTTCAATCATATGGCGGCCGATCTTGAAACCAGCCGCCGGCTAGCCGAGAGCTCGTCGGCTCAAGTAATTGCAGCCAATCTCGCAATCGAAGAGCGCCGTCGCGAGCTTGAAACGATTATCGAGACGATTCCCAGCGGTGTCGTTACACTCGACGGCACCGGCACCGTACTTCAATCCAACCGCGCATTCGCGGTACTGATGGGACAGGCCGAAGACCACGATCTGCGCGAAAGAAAGCTCGATACGTTGCTGCCTCCCGAGTACGTTGACGATATCGCCGCTGTAATCCGGCGTGGCCAGCGCATGGGGGCCGCATCCACTGAGGTTGAGTTCCACAATCGCGGGCGAACCATGCACCTGGCCGTCACCAGCGCGCGTTTGGGGCTTGCCAGCGGCAAATCCGGTACTGTGCTTGTCCTTGAAGACACGACGGAGTTGCTGCGCGCGCAGCGCCAACTCGCCTGGAAGGAAGTGGCCCAGCGCGTCGCGCACGAAATCAAGAATCCGCTCACGCCGATTGCGCTTTCAGCCGAACGCATCGGACGCCACCTCGATCGCAGCCAGCCCGATTCACCCGGCATCATTCGCAAGTGCAGCGAAGTCATCCTGAATTGTGTCGGTACACTGCGCACGCTCGTCGACCAGTTCTCCGCCTTGGCTCAGTTTCCCGCTCCCCAGCCGCGCGCCTGCGATTTAAACCGCGTCGCCGATGAAGCGCTGGCATTGTTTGCCGATCGGCTGGCCGGCATCACTGTGCGCCGCGAACTCGAGTCGAATCTCCCCCTCGTCCTCGCCGATCCCGAGTCCATGCGCCGCGCCTTCGCCAACCTCATCGACAACGCCGCAGAGGCGATGCAGGGTAGCCTTTTGCGCGTCCTCAGCATCAGCAGCAAGCTCACGGAAGACGGCACCGCTGTCGAAGTTGCAATTGCCGATACCGGTCACGGACTCACCGACGAAATGCGCGAGCGCCTCTTTCTCCCCTTCTACTCGACCAAGCAGCGCGGGACCGGCCTCGGCCTTTCCATCGCCGCCAAAATTGTCCAGGAGCACGGCGGCTCCATTCGCGCCGAAAGCAACACGCCCAAAGGCGCGCGCTTCCTTGTCCACCTGCCTCTCATGGAAACATCCGCTAACGGCGCCAACGATCCGGCAATCTCCGATTCCCTCACGAAAGTGCATCCATGAACCACATCCTGGTCGTTGACGACGAAACTGAAATCCGCACCTCCCTCGAAGAAATCCTGCGCGAAGAAGGCTATGCCGTCGCTACCGCGGCCACCGCGGCCGAGGCCCTTGTCCTGGTGCAGGACGCCCCCTACGACGTTGTCCTGCTCGACATATGGTTGCCCGATCGCGACGGCCTTGAAGTCCTCGCCGAAATCCACGCCCTTGATCTGCAGGCGCGCCCCGAAGTCGTCATCATCTCCGGCCACGGCAAAATCGAAACCGCCGTCAAAGCCACCAAACTCGGCGCTTTCGACTTCCTCGAGAAACCTCTCTCGCTCGAACGCACCCTCATCGTGCTCAAAAACGCCGTCGAAGCCCGCCGCCTCCGCAACGAGAACCTGGAATTCCGCCGCCAGTTTGGTGTGGGGTCCGTCCTCACCGGCGAGAGCGTGCCCCTCAAAGCGCTGCGCCAGCAGATTCGACTAATGGCTCCAAGCAATGGCCGCGTCCTTATCTATGGGGAGTCCGGCACTGGCAAGGAACTCATCGCGCGTGCCATCCATGCAGAGAGTCTCCGCCGCGACCGCGTCTTTGTCGAACTCAACTGCGCTGCTATCCCTGAAGACCACATCGAGACCGAGCTCTTCGGGTACCGGCATGGCGCGCAACCCGGCGGCCCTACCGAGCAGCGTGGCACCCTTGAACGCGCCGACGGCGGATCCCTTTACCTCGACGAAGTCGGCGACATGAGCCTCAAAACCCAGGCCAAGGTGCTCAGCGCTCTCGACGACCAGCTCTTCACCCCCGTCGGAGGCACACAGCCCATCCGCGTCGATGTGCGCGTCATCGCCTCAACCAACAAGGACATCGAAGAAGAGATCGCCAAGGGCAATTTTCGCGAAGACCTCTTCTACCGCCTCAACGTTGTCCCGTTCTTCGTTCCGCCCCTGCGTGAACGCAAACAGGACATCCCCTTACTTGCTCGTGAATTCCTCGCCGACTTTGGCCGCCAATATGGCCGCCCACGCATGGAGATCACTGAGGAAGCGCTCGAGTCCCTCGCCAAATACCACTGGCCGGGCAACGTGCGCGAGTTGAAGAATGTCATCGAGCGCGTCCTCATCCTCAACCCGCGCGCCCTGCGCATCGAGCGCAAACACCTGCCGCCCCTCACCCACAAATCCGGTTCCCAATCTACTGAGGAGTTCTCAACCCTCCAGCAGGCGCGCGACGCCTACGAGCGCGAATACATCCTCAAGAAGATCGAAGAAGCCCGCAACAACATCAGCCGCGCCGCCGAACTCCTCGGTCTTGAACGCAGCCACCTTTATCGCAAGATGAAAGCCCTCGGCATCGGCGTTCGAGAGTAAATCCGGCAGGAGCGCAGCGCGTCCCGTGTGTCCGGCTTCGGACATCGGATTGCAAAATTGGCCACTGCGCCGTCATCCCCACACCGCCGCGCCGCAGCTAACCCACTGCATTCGGATAATTTGAGCCTCGCGCAGGCGTGGCAACCCAATTGCATGTCCAATACCCAACAGGAATGCTCTTCACTTCAGAGGTGTGCCATGGCGTACTTCGAACGGATGCGCGATGCGATCTCAGGTCCCTTCAGTCCTGAGATCATCCGGCAGCGAACAGCGGCAGGCTGGCAAATGGTTTCCATCGAGTGGCGGCGCGAACTACCCGATACCGAAGCGCCTCCCGATGGCGCTTTCAATGAAGACATCCCCTACGGCCTCTGCATCTCCAACGACTGCAAGCGCCTCGAGGTCGATCCGCACGAGAACCAGGTCCTGCTCCTCATGATGGACCTGCTGGCCCAGGACTTTTCCTATTCCAGCATTGTGAGCGATTTAAACGAGAAAGGCTTCCGCACGCGCGAGGGCAAGCCGTGGAGCAGGGTGGCAGTCTTCAATATGATGCCGCGTCTGATTGAAGTTGGTCCCCGCATCTTCTCCAGCGCCGAGTGGGAGAAGCGCCGCATCAAGATCGCTCGCCGCGAAGCGCCGTAGAGAGGTAGACGCACTTCCTTTGAATCGGTCCGCGAGAATTGGGTGCCCCAGGTCGCTTTTGACCCAGCTGTTTCTCAATCGGCCTGAATCTACCCAGACCCATCGTGCCCCATCCTTTCGTCTTTCTCCTGACGAAAGGGGAAACCACGAACCCAAACAAACCCAAGGGTCCCCTACTTCACAATCGGCCCGATCGACCCCTCGTTATCCCCCATCCGCGGATCCACGCGAAAATCCCACACCGTCTGGTTGATATCCGACGGCGACAAAATCTCCACCAGCGCGTACTCCCCAATCGCAAGCGGTTTCTCCGGCGTCAGCTTCAGCCAGTGCTTACCGGCCACCACCTCTGTCTTGGCCGCGATTACGTCCTCGTCCTGCGTCACGTTGCCCGTCGCGCTCACATGGATCGCGCCCACAATCCGCACGGCCCGCCGCTCATCCACGTGCACAATCGCAAATCCCGACGACGGCGAGTGCGCGCCGTGCTTGCGGTTTGCGGCCTCTTTCACTCCCTCCGTCTGCACCGTGAATGCATGCGTCTTCAGCGGCGCCGCGTCGCCCGTGTCGAGCGAGAGATAAATCTCTGGATCGTTGACATGCAGGTGTACCTTCGCGTGCGCCCCGGCCAGCTCCAGGCTGGCCTTCTGTCCCGCCAGGGGATTCAGCGTGCTCAGCCCATGCTTGTTCTTCTGGTTCATGCTCAGGTCCATCGGCGGCAGCTCTACCAGCTCCGGCGTGCCTTGATACGTGTCCAGTACAAAAACCCCATCTTCATCCGGAAGCTCCAGTCCCTTCGCCACCTCCGGCATGCGCGCCTTTTGGTCCGCGCGCAAATCCGCTTCTTCTTTATCTAGTTCCTCGGCTTCCTTCATCGAGGGCGAAACCTGGTCCGCCTGCTCATCGGCATGGGCGCCTTCCCATTTGCGCGTCGCTTCCCAGTCCACCAGCTCCGCCGGCATCTCTTCCCATGTGCCCCGTTCCTGCGAGAGATACCGCACTCGGTCGCCAACTACTTCATACTGCCGCACTACTTGATAACTGCCGTCCTTCAAAATCAGCCGATGGTTCGATCCCATGCCCGGCACGGCCGGCTGCAGGGGAACCGGCTTGCGCTCCGGGGGCGCCTGCGCTTTCACCGGCGCAATCAGCAGAAAGCCCAGCCCAAGGCCCGCGAGGGCACGAAAATGAAGAAGTTGCATCATGGCTCCCCAGTTTAGACGAAGCTCGAAGACGGCGGTTTCTCCCAGCCTTGGGCGAAACTGGACCGAAAATCGAGACCGCCGGTAACAGGTTCTGGCTCGCTTCTGCCCTTGCTCCGCATCTAATTCCATGTATCCTGTTCCATATAGCCTGAAGGCTAGGATTCCCTTGTTCGCTCAAAGTCAGACACACACGCACGGTTTGCGCCGCGACCATTCCCGCATCTTCATGGTCGTTGCCCTCGTGTGTCTCGTTTTGTTGGCGCTCCTTTCGATTGCCCAGGTGGCGCACACCCACCAGGGCGTAAGCGACGCCGATCATTGCCCCCTTTGCATCGTGATGCACACGGCCGCGCCCGTGGCCGCAACAACGGCCCTCATCGCGCTCGTGCAGGTGGCCAGGACCGTACCCGTCCCTGAAGTCCTTGGTGTGACGCGTTACTGGCATCCCCAGCTCTTCACGCGCCCCCCTCCTCCCTCCTGCTAAGGCGTCTCTCCGTCCCAGCAGGACCACCTTCGCCTCGAGCTCACCCTAGCGTTGACGAGCGAAGGCAAAAACACAAATAAGTAAATCGGAGAGATGTCTCGGATTGGATCGATGACGCCTCGGCGCTCGTGCCGCGGTTTTCCATTCGCCTTTTAGCCATCCTTGGGAGACAAATATATGCCGTTCAAACGCGGCCATTTTTTCAGCATTTTCCTGGTTGTTCTTTTCTTAGCCGGTGCACACCGTGCGTTTGCCCAAAGCGGCAACGCCGGCACCATCCACGGTACCGTCACCGACCCCAGCGGCGCTGTGATTCCAAAGGCCACCATCCACGTGTCGAACTCCCGCAGCGGCTTCAGTCGCTCGATCACAACGGACGCAACCGGTCAGTTCTCGCTTCCCAATGTTCCGTTCAATTCCTATTCGATTGATGTATCCGCGGACGGCTTTGCCCAGTCGACGCGCGACGTTGAGATCGATTCGGTGGTCGGCACTAGCGTGAAGCTTGTGCTCCAGGTTGCCGGGGCCAGTCAGACGGTCACCGTTGAGTCCTCGGGCGACTTGATTGAGAATGACCCCACCTTCCACGTAGACGTCGATCGCGACATGTTTATCAAGGTGCCGCTCGAGAGCCAGTCTTCAACCCTCAGCTCGCTAGTTACGCTCACTACGCCCGGCGTAGCGGCCGATTCGAACGGGCTCTTCCATGGCCTCGGCGATCATGCGTCGAACTCGTTTTCGGTCGACGGCCAGTCCATCACCGACCAGCAGAGCAAGGTCTTCTCCAACCAGCTTCCCTCCAATTCCATCCAGTCCATCGAAGTGATCTCCGGCGCACCGCCTGCTGAGTACGGCGGCAAAACCAGCTTGGTAATCGTGGCGACAACCCGTTCCGGCCAAGGGATTACCAAACCCACCGGCAGCGTGAGCAGCTCGTACGGATCCTTCGGTTCCGCGTCGGGCGGTTTCGATCTATCGTATGGCGGCAGCAAGTGGGGGAATTTTATCGAAGCGGACGCGCTCAATACCGGCCGCTTTCTTGATCCGCCGGAGTTTGCCACCTTTCACGACAAAGGCAACGAGCAGAATATCTTCGATCGCGTGGATTACTCGATCACACCGTCTGACTCGATCCATCTCGACCTCAACTACAGTCGCTCGTGGTTTCAGAACCCGAACTCCTACGACAATCTGAATGTCCAGAATGTCGTGAGCGGTGGCGCCGGCCCCAACCCTGTCTTTGCCAATATTGGAGACACAGACCAGCGCTCAAAGATTGGCACATTCAATGTCTCGCCTACCTACACCCGCGTGATCAGCAACAACGCCGTGCTCAACTTCGGAGGTTATGTCCGCCGCGACAACTATAACTACTTCCCCAGTGGCAACCCGCTGGCCGACCTTGGACCTAGCAATCTTCAAACGTCGTCGATTTCTCAAAGCCGAACTTTGACCAATGCAGGGGTGCATACCGACCTGAATTACACGCGGGGAATACACAATATCAAGATCGGTGCGCAGTATCAGCAAACTTTCCTGCGCGAGCACGACAACCTCGGTGTGGTCGAGGCGACCTATAACTCACCCTGCGTCGACGGGAATGGGAACCCTCTGCCGGGCTATTCCGATCCCACGGCCTGCGATGGCGTCGTGGCTTTTCCGAATCCCAACTATCTCCCCGTCCTGGCGCCTTATGACCTGACGCGGAGCGGCACCTTCTACAGCTATTTTGGTCACACCGACATCAAGGAGCTCGCGCTCTATGCCGAGGACCAGATCAAGGCTGGCAATTGGAACTTCAACCTCGGCCTGCGCGAAGACCTGTACAACGGCTTGACGAATGCCAATCAGGCAGAACCACGTGTAGGTATTGCCTACAACATCAAACCCACTACCACTGTGTTGAGCGTCTCCTACGCACGTACCCTCGAAACGCCGTTCAACGAGAATCTCGTACTGTCAAGTAGCGGGTGCTCAAACGAAGTGCTGGCGCCGCTGCTCGCCTGCACTTCGGGTGTCGCGGGAACTCTCGATCCCGGTTTTCGCAACGAATTCCATGCCGGGATCCAGCAGGCATTTGCGAAGAGAGTGGTGGTGAGCGGCGAATACATCTGGAAGTACACGCACAATGCCTTCGACTTTGGTGTGCTCGGCAATACGCCCATCACATTCCCCATCGATTGGCATAACTCCAAGATCCCGGGCTATGCTCTGCACGTCGATATGCCCGTCTACCACAACATCAGCGCCTACTTTGTCGCCTCTTCTGTGGCCGCACGCTTCTTCCCGCCGCAGTCGGCCGGAGCGGGGGCTGCTCCCCAGACCGGTGGACAACCCTTCCGCATCGACCACGACGAAAAATTCAACCAGACCACCCACCTGCAATACCAGTTCGGCAAGCGCGGGCCGTGGGCCGGGTGGAACTGGCGCTATGACTCGGGTCTTGTGGCCGGTGCGGTGCCCTTCGCAACCGATACCACCACCCCCGTCGACCTCAGCGGACTGACCTTCGATCAACAAGCAGAGGCCGGCCTCACATGCAATGGTGTTGCGGCGACCCGTACCGCAGGGTTCCAGTCTTGTCTCCCAACTCAATACGGTTCGTCATTGGTGACTATCCCCGCGCCGGGAACGGAGAACGACGACAAGAATCCGCCCCGCATCGCTCCGCGCAATCTCTTCGATGCCACCATCGGCCAGGACAACATCTTTCACGGAGAGCGCTACAAAGTGAATTTTGACCTGACCGCGATCAATGTCACCAACAAGTACGCGCTGTATAACTTTCTCTCCACCTTCAGCGGCACGCACTACGTAACGCCGCGCGCGCTCACGGCGAAAGTCACCTTCAACTTCTAACCTGCCGTGGGGCGTAGCAGTTGGAAACCGCAAGTGGTCCGTGGCCCATCCTTTCGCGTTGTTTCTGGCGAAAGGGTGGGAACCCACGGATTTGCGTTGGTGAGAACGCGCTGCGCGCCACCCCCGCAACGTCTAAGAAACCCACTCATACTTCCCCGCTATATTCTGCAAAACGGACACAACACCTGTGTCGGCCGGCACAATTGTTCCACGTGGAACAATTTGGGCTGGGCTGCGCCATGCGCTTTGCATGAAAGGCGAGCCTCGGAGCCGGAGTTATACTGGCGGCATTCAGACAGGCCGCCGAATGCCTCAAGCTCCGGCGTCTGCCGCGACGAAAAAAATATCCGGGGGAAAACATGTTCAGAAGAATTGTGTTTTGCTTAGCATTTTCATTTTGCCTTGCAGCATCCGGCCGGTTTGCCTTGTCGCAGGCGGTGGTGCACGCACTCACTGGAACCGTGAGTTCCATCGATCCCGCGGCCAAAACCATCACGATGTTTCTCGATGGCGGCGCGCGCGGTGTATTCAAGGACCTGACCAACACGAAAGTTTCGATGTCAGTAGACAAGAAGCTTCTGTCCGATACCGTTACGCCCGAAGATTTCAAGAAGCAAGGCGCATACGTCGTTGTTTTCTACATCGGTGGGTTCGGCGATCGATCAGTGGTGGCGCTGCGCAGCCTGGGCCACGGACCATTTTCGGCTACAACGGGCATCGTCGAGCACATCGACCGAGGCCGCTCCATTGAGGTGAAGGACACCGCGGGAGCTTTACAGACTTTCAAGCTCGATGCGGATACCGTTGCGGAATCAGGATCGGGCGCGGTGCTTGGGGTCAAGTTTCAAGCAGACAAGGGCGATCGAGTGCACGTTGTCGGCGGCGTGAAAGATGGCGGGCCGGTCGCTCTGTTTATCAATCAGATGTAAAGCGCAGAGGCAAGCGGATGGATTGTGACGGGCTACGCAATTGTTCCACGTGGAACAATTGCGTGGCCGCCCCTTTTTCAGGAGGCGTTTTTCCAACATGACGCTTCCAAATTGTTCCACGTGGAACAATTGTGCTGTCTGACACAGGTGTTGGCCGCGATTTGCAAAGAATTAGGCTGTTTTGCGCTAAGATGCGCGCTTCTCGCAGACGCCGCTATTGCTCGCTGTCGAGGACGCGCATCTGGTTTTCGTCGTAGCGGGTACCGGCTACTTCCTCCGCCGGGATTGTGGCTTCCAGGTCGGCGATTTCGGTCGAGGATAGCTCTACCTTGAGAGCGGAAAGGCTCTCGGCCAATTGTGTTCGCGTGCGCGCTCCCATGACCGGGACAATCGATGGGTCTTTGGCCATGACCCAAGCAATGGCAAGCTGCGACGGCGTGACTCCCCAGGCTTCCGCGATTTGTTTGAGCTGTGTAACGAGCTTTTGGTTGCGCGCGAGATTGTCTCCGCTGAAGCGCGGCAGATAGGCTCGAAAATCCGCCGTAGCCGCGGGCCTGGAGGCGGAAAGCAGCCCGCGCGAGAGAACGCCGTAAGCGGTGACGGCGATGCCGAGCTCTCGAAGCAGCGGGAAGATCTTGACCTCAGGGCCGCGGCTGAAGAGCGAATACTCGATCTGCAGATCGACGATGGGATGGACGGCGGCCGCGCGCCGAATGGTTTCAGCGCCGACCTCGCTGAGACCGATGTAGCGGACATAGCCAGCCTTGACCATGTCGGCGATAGCGCCCACCGTATCTTCGATGGGAACCTTGGGATCGAGGCGCGCGGGCCGATAGATGTCAATGTGGTCGACGCCGAGGCGTTTGAGAGTGTAGGCAAGCGCGGTCTTCACGGCGGCGGGCCGGGCGTCGTATCCGAGCCATGCGCCGTCGGGACTGCGCTGTGCGCCGAACTTGACGGAGATCAAGACCTGTTCGCGGATAAAGCGAAGAGCACGGCCGACCAGCATCTCATTGTGGCCCATTCCGTAGAAGTCGCCGGTATCGATGAGGTTGACGCCGGCATCGACGGCGGCATGGATGGTGGCGACGCTTTCTCCTTCGTCGGCAGCGCCGTACATACCGCTCATGCCCATGCAGCCGAGGGCGATGGGGAAGACTTCGGGTCCGGCGGATCCGAGTTTGCGGCTGGGTTTCGTGGCGGTAGTGGTCATGCGGCGCATCTCCAGTGAGGCATCTTAAGCCTGCACATGAGATGCGGCAAGAGGCGAGAAAGGCTGAGCCTTGCCGGGCCGTCTGCCGATTGCCAGGTGAACGTCTGGCCGAAAGCGGCGTATTTGGGCAGTTTGGTGAACGGCTTGTGCGGCTTATGAAAGCGCCTCCCTCAAAAGTCACTGCGGCGATCGCGAAAATGTGCCTATAATTGCCGCAATCGTTTTGTTATGAGCCGCTCTTTTCCGGCCTCGTTGCTTAAGGCAGCGACTGCCGTGTTGTTCTTATTTGCCTTGTCGTTCAATCTGTGGGCCCAGGGACCTGAGTCTGCACGTGTGCCCGCTGCCGATCGGCAGGCCGGTGCGGCCGCAATCCAACCCATTCCGAATCGACTCACCAGCGCGATCGAAGGGTCGCCGTTGCGTCCTCTTGCGCGGCATCTCCCGCTGTGGGCAAGGGCGGAGAACGATTTGGGGCCGGCAACGGCCGACATGGCGCTCACGCTGGTTTTGTCGCGCACTCCGGTGCAGCAGGCTGCTTTGGAGAAGTTGCTTGCGGACCAGAAGAACCCGTCGTCGCCGGAGTATCACCACTGGCTGACACCGGTCGAAATGGGGCAGCGCTTCGGTCTTTCTGCCGGCGATCTTCAAACAATCAAGACCTGGCTCGAGGGACAGGGACTCGCGTTGAAGTGGACTGCACCGAGTGGGATCTTCATTGGATTCGGCGGTCCTGCTGCGACGGTGGGGCGGGCCTTTGGAACCGAGGTGCATCGCTATCGCGTGAACGGCGAAGAGCGCATCTCGGTTGCCTCCGATCCGATGATTCCGGCTACACTCGGCTCCGTGGTGCAGGCGATCCACGGCATGTACACGGTTGAGGATCGGCCTTCGCACGAGCTGCACGTGGAGCAGGCGGATGGGCCGCAACTGACGCTGTCGGATGGTAGCCATTTCATCACCCAACAGGATTTTCAAACCATCTATGACGACGCGCTGACCTACGAGGCGATGGGGCAGACGATTGGAATCGTGGGACGTTCCAGAGTCAACTTCGCCGACCTTACGAACTTCCGCCAACTTGCCGGAGCGGGGCAACCGCCGACCGAGGTGGTGCCAACGGCCTTGGGAGGGGTCGACCCTGGACCGGCGCTTACGAGTCCGCCAGCTCCCGGCGTATCGGCGGGGGACCAGAGCGAAGCGACCCTGGACGTGGAGCGATCTGGGAGCGTGGCATCCGCCGCGAATTTGCTGCTTGTGGTTGCGACCCAGGCAAGCGGTGGGATTGAAGTGGATGCGCAGTATCTAGTGCAAACGTCGCCGGTGCCGGCGCAGGTAATGACGATCAGCTTCGGCGCGTGCGAGTCTGCTGCCGGACCCGCGGGCGTGAACTACTGGAACGCGCTTTTTCAGCAGGCAGCAGCTGAGGGAATTTCGGTTTTTGTCTCGTCCGGCGATTCGGGAGCGTCGGGGTGCGAGGCGGCATTCACAACTCCGCTATCGAACCCACCAGCGATTAGTCCTAACTACATTTGTTCGTCGTCGTACGCTACGTGCGTGGGCGGCACGGAATTCAACGACGCGAGCAATCCATCGACGTATTGGAATTCAAACGGATCGCAGTACTTCAGCTCAGCGAAGAGCTACATTCCCGAGGGTGGATGGAATGAGCCGTTGAACGCGAGCTCAGCCCCTCAGATTGCTTCGTCGGGCGGTGGTGTGAGCAGCGTCATCGCGACTCCAAGCTGGCAAACGGGTCCTGGCGTACCATCGGCGCGCACAGGGCGGTACACGCCCGACGTGTCGTTCTCCTCGTCGTGCCATGACGGCTACTTCGGATGCTTCGCGGCCGGCGGCGGAAGCTGCGTCGCGGATTCGAATGGCGCATTTCACTTTGTCGGGTATTGCGGGACTTCTGCTGCTGCGCCGAGCATGGCGGGCGTTGCGGCTCTGGTCAATCAACTCCTGGGTTATCCGCAAGGCAACATCAATCCGGAGATTTACGCGCTGGCGCAGAACGCGCCATCGTCTTTCCACGATGCGACGCCCGCCACCAGCGGTGTAGCCGCGTGCAGTACTGCGCCCAGCATGTGCAACAACAGCACTCCCGGACCGTCCGGCTTGAGCGGTGGACAGGCAGGATATTCGCTGGCCACGGGCTATGACCCGGTGACGGGGGTGGGGTCGCCGGACATTGCGAAGTTCATCAATAATTTCGCAACGGCTCTTCCAACTCCAACCGTGACGGTGACTGGCTCGGCAACTACGATCACCTCACTGCAGACATTCACTGTGTCGATTACGGTTGCGGGTGGTACAGGGCAGCCGCTTCCGACGGGATCTGTGACTGTGAGGAGCGGAACCTATGCTTCGGATGCTCTGCCTCTGGTGAACGGGGCGGCATCGGTCGTGATTCCCTCTGGGACGCTGAATTTAGGTCCCGGTAACGTCTCGGTCCAATATCTTCCGGACCTGGCGAGTGTTGGGACGTACAGCCAGTCGTGGGGATCGTGTACCGTAACGGTCAACGGAATCACTCCGACAATCACAGCTGTATTCACTCCTCCGAATCCGACAACTGCACAAGACCTGACAATCAAGCTCACGGTGAACGGCGGGAGTGGAGCGCCAATTCCGACGGGTGGAATCTCGATCGATGAAACGGGTCAGGACAATTCAACCCAAACACTAAGTGCGGCTCTTTCCGGGGGTAGCGCCACGTTCGTATTTCCGGCCGGGTCTCTATCGCCAGGCGTTGACGGAATCGATGTTAACTACACGCCTGACACCGCGAGTAGCCGCATCTATAACTCGCGCTATGCTCCGGGATACATCCCAGTAACGGCTGCGCCAAAAACTACGCCGCAAATCAATGTGGCATTGTCGTCATCGGTTATTGCTTTCACCGATCCGTTGGTGATGAAGATCGTTGTCCAGCCGGCACCGGGAGGGCCGGTTCCGACGGGCAGCATTTCGGTGACTGGGAGCGTGCAGATTCTGTCGGCGAATCTTGTTGCCGGGAGCGCTCAAATTACCGTATCGCCCTTGTCGTTGCCGATCGCCAACGACGTGCTGACGGTGAGCTACCTGGGGGACTACAACAACTCACCGACGACGACTACAGCGGCGATCACGGTAACGAAGGGAACGCCGACGATCGTTGTCACGCCGGCCAATCAGACCGAAGATACGCAGCACGCATTCGATGTCTTGATTACTGCGCAGCGACCGCAAGGGGCTCCTGCCCCGACCGGGCCGGTGACGCTGACGAGTGGGAGCTACGCTTCATTGCCCGCCCTGCTGAGCGGTGGGTCGGCGACGATTCACATTCCGGCAGGTGCGCTGGCGGTGGGTACCGATACGTTGTCGGCCTCGTATATAGGGGACGGCAACTACAATTCCGCTGCGGGTACTGCTTCGGTTGTCGTCAATGCGGTTCCGGCGCTTAGCCTGACGAGTACGGCGGTCAATCTCAGCGCTGCGGGTGCGACATCGGGCAACACGTCGACGATTACGATTACGCCTTCGGGCGGGTTCACGGGTCACGTCGTCTTATCTACAGGGGTGACGGCCGGGCCGCTGGGTGCGCAAAACGTGCCGACGCTGACGCTCAGTCCTGGCAACGCATTGGACATCGCGGACTCCAACCCGGTGACGTTGACGCTCACTGTTACGACAACTCCGCACACGACGAGCGCCGGCCTTGTGCGACCTGTTCATCCGGGTACGCCCTGGTACGCTGCGGGAGAAACCGTGCTTGGGTGCCTGTTGCTGCTGGGGTCTCGTGTGCGGCGCGGTCGTCGCTGGCTTGTGTGCGCGGGCATCACGTTGCTGCTTGTGGCGTTCTCAAACGGAGTGCTGGCATGTGGCGGCGGTGGTGGTGGAGCGGGCGGTGGCAGCGGGTCGGGGGGGCCGTCCGGTGGAACGACGTCCGGGACCTATAGCGTGACGGTGACAGCGACCTCCGGCACAATTGTGTCGAAATCGACATTCACCCTGGTTGTGCCCTAAGGCCGGGCGAATCGAACATTGATGGATGTCAGCATTTGGCGCGGGCCAATTGGACCTGTGCGCCACTGGACCTATGGGTTAATCGGCTCTCCGCACCCGCGGGTTTGTGGGATGACGTCCTTGAAGCTTGCCCGTGGGTATTAAATTTTTGAAAAATATGGAGTTGCCGGGTTGTGTGCCGGGTTTTGCACGGCGGCGCAAATTTTGTATTTCAATCAAAAGCGGAACTCTGCCATACTTGATTGTGCCCACCTGGTACGTCCAATTTCAAAACAAAAGTGAGAGGTCGCAGCGATGACGGCGAAATACGTCTTTGTGACGGGCGGAGTTGTGTCCAGTTTAGGAAAAGGTCTTGCAGCGGCTTCGATCGGGTGCCTGCTGGAGAGCCGCGGGCTGCGTGTCAATCTCATGAAATTCGATCCGTATTTGAACGTCGATCCGGGAACGATGTCGCCTTTTCAGCATGGCGAAGTGTTTGTGACCGATGACGGCGCGGAGACGGATCTCGACCTGGGGCACTACGAGCGTTTCACCCATGCTCCGCTGTCGCGCGACAACAACCTGACGACCGGGCGTATTTATGAACAGATCATTTTGAAGGAACGGCGGGGCGATTATCTGGGCAAGACTGTGCAGGTGATTCCGCACGTAACCAACGAGATCAAGAATGCAATGCGGAAGGTCTCAGCCAACGGCGCGGACGTGACGATTGTGGAGATTGGCGGGACGGTGGGCGATATCGAGTCGCTGCCGTTTTTGGAAGCGATTCGCCAGATGCGGCAGGAGCTTGGGCGCGAGAACACGGTGTTTGTCCACCTGACGCTGGTGCCGTGGATTGCGGCGGCGCAAGAGCTGAAGACGAAGCCGACGCAGCACTCGGTAAAAGAGCTGCTGGGCATCGGTATCCAGGCGGACGTGCTGCTATGCCGCAGCGATCGGCCCCTGAGCCGCGAGATCAAGCAGAAGATTGCGGCGTTCTGCAACGTCGAAGACCGCGCCGTGATTGGTGCTCGGACGGTGCCGACGATCTACGAGGTTCCGCTGGGATTTGCGCAGGAGGGTGTGGACTCGCTGATTTTGAAGTATCTGCACAAGGAAGCTCCTGAAGCGGATTTGAGCAAGTGGCATGACCTGGTTGATCGCTGCAAGAATCCGAAGGACGAAGTTTCGATTGCGATTGTGGGCAAGTATGTGGAGTACGAGGACAGCTACAAATCGCTGAAGGAAGCGCTGACGCATGGGGCGGTGGCGAAGACACTGAAATTGAATGTGACGTGGATCGAGGCTGAGGGGCTGGAGTCGAAGTCGCCCGAGGATACGAGCTACGAGACGCAGCTGGAGGGATTTGACGGGATCCTGGTGCCGGGCGGGTTTGGCAAGCGCGGCATTGAAGGCATGCTGAACGCGATCAAATATGCGCGCGAAAAGAAGGTGCCGTACTTTGGGATTTGCCTGGGCATGCAGACAGCGTGCATCGAGTTTGCGCGGAACGTGTGCGGGTTGAAGGATGCGAATTCAAGCGAGTTCGATCCGGCGAGCCAGCATCGGATTATTTACAAGCTGCGCGAGCTGCTGGGCGTGGAGGAGATGGGCGGGACGATGCGGCTGGGCGCGTGGACTTGCGTGCTGCAAGAGGACTCGCTGGCGTATCGTGCGTACGGCGCGGCGGAGATCAGCGAGCGGCATCGGCACCGGTATGAATTCAATCGCGAATACGAGGCGCTGCTGACGGGCGGCGGGCTGCAGATTACGGGAACGACGCCGGACTCGACGTATGTGGAGATTGTCGAGATTCCGGGGCATCCGTACTTTCTAGGATGCCAGTTTCATCCGGAGTTCAAGTCAAAGCCGCTGGAGCCGCATCCACTGTTCCAGGCGTTCATCGATGCGAGCTATAAGAATCGGGTAGAACGGAAGAGCGAGAAGCTCGCTAGCGTTGCAGCGGAGTAGAGGGCTGGTGAGCAGCCGTACCGTTAGCCTTGTTTCAACTTAGTAGCAGAGAGCCTTTTGCCCTTGCTGCTAAGGCTTTGTCGAAGGTGACAAGGTTCAGTTCAGCAGCTTCGGCGAAGGCGGCGAGATAAGCGTCCATCCAGGTTTTGGGGGCCGGTTCTGATGCCATCGTCCGCGCCCGAAAGGCCGCATGGACGCCGGGAGGTTCAGGCCGCTCCTGGGCTCGACCGCCGGCCATCCATTGCGCATAGAGCGCCCAACATTTTCTCTGGGTGAGGTTCTCGCCGCCCATGAGCGTATCGGTGGTAAGCAGCCGGAAGAGGCCGAGTTGCGTTTGGCGGCAAAAGACTAGCGTGCTCTGCTCATCGAGACCGTTGAACCAATCCAAAGTGACGCGATGATGGGCATGGCGCTGATGGTGCAGGGCCACCCAGACGTTGATGTCAGGAAGCCAGGATGTCATCGATCTGCTCGTTGGTCAGGTGCAAGGTTCCAGGCCTCGCGGAACGAATGACGGGTACGCGAAACGGTTTGCGCTCCGACTTCCCGTTCGTTCCACCAAGTTCGCGATGGATTCCCCTCAGCACGATCTGGCGGACGGGCGTGCCTTCGCGGGCGGCTTTAATCTTGAGGGCGCGGTAGGTGTCGTCGGGAATGTCGACGGTTGTTCGCATGGATATATATTAGCATATTTATGGAAATATGGAGTCTTCTGGACTCTGTGACCTAAGCCGTCGCCGCGCGGCTCTATCGAAGCTCAATTGGCTGGGAACGCAGCGCGCATGGGTAGGGAATCTTTGTCGACGAGCCAGCAACCTGGGATAGATCCGGTCGCATCCCACTCACCGTTCCAAAGGGCACCGATCACTCGTTCGGGTGATGCGGGTGACCAGTTGGTTTGTCTCTGGGTGTTCAGCAAGTAACAGAGGTGTGATGGCCGCCTATTGACAACGTAATTTTCGTGGGCCTATGGTGACATGGTTTTTATCGAGAGGGAGTATTCACGATGTCTCATTTCGAATTACAACCGGCAGAGAACGAGTTGCAGCAATATGCTGAGCAATGCTGGCAGAAGGCCGGCGAGCGGGAACACGAGTTGGAGTCGGCGGCCTATGAAGCCGGCGAGGCGATCCGCAACGGGGAATACTCCCTGGCAAACCTGGAAGCGATTGTGCGCTGGAAGTCGGAGCGCGTGGTTCATTACTTGATTGGCAACAGCGAAGCGAAAATCAAGCGAGTTCTGGCGGTGGCGGCTTCGCCGAGCGCTTCGACGCGGCAGGCGGTTGAGGCGTTGATGGAGTTGCGGGGGATCGACCTTGCAATTGCATCGGCGATCCTGGCGGCAATCGATCCGGAGCGGTACAACGTGCTGGATTTTCGCACCCTGGAAGCGCTGGGCCATGCGCGGCACGATGTGGAGTTCTACGCGGAGTATGTGGCATTTTGCCGGCGGCTGGCTGAGCGGGGCCTGGTGAAGCCGCAAAGCGATTTACCGGGAGCGACACCGCTGCATGCGCTGGAGCGTGCGCTTTGGGAGTGGTCGCGGAGCCGTGCCGAGCATCGCGTATTGGCGTAGGCGCTTGGGGCCGGGCCTGGGCGCCCCGTTTCGTGCGGATTGAAGCATTGCGAGAAGCAGATCCTTCCCTCCGCTTACCCCAATCGCACTGCGCGCGATCGGGGCCCCAGACGCGCTCCGTTCAAGATGACAAGGCATCGGGAGATGAAGGGCTGAGGACGATAGGGGATCTCGCACGTGAGGTTCGTTGCTGCCCCACCCCGAGCGGAGCTTGGATGGGACACCCTCGGTCCACGCCGATTTCTAGAGTGGCTCGGCTTGATGCCGTAGAATCGGCGCGTGAGATCTTCGTTTGAAATCGGCCCAGTGCAGGTTGGCGCGGGGCAGTTGTTTTTGATCGCGGGACCGTGCGTGATCGAGTCGGAGCACCATGTGCGCACGATGGCCGAGGCGATCCAGAGGGTCACGAGCGACCTGGGGATTCCCTACATTTTCAAGGCGAGCTTCGACAAGGCGAACCGGACCAGTGTGAAGAGCTTTCGCGGGCCGGGATTGCTGGAGGGCACGCGCATTCTGGCGCGGCTGGCAAAGGATACGGGGCTGCCAGTGCTGACGGATGTGCACGAGCCCGCGCAGTGCGAGGTGGCGGCCGAGGCCGTGGATGTGCTGCAGATTCCTGCGTTTCTCTGTCGGCAAACCGATCTGCTGGTGGCGGCCGGGAAGACCGGGCGCGCGGTCAATATCAAGAAGGGGCAGTTTGTCGCCCCGGGCGATATGACGCATCCAGTTGAGAAGGTGCGGTCGACCGGAAACGAGCGCGTGTTTCTGACCGAACGCGGAGCTAGTTTCGGCTACAACAATCTCGTTGTCGACTTCCGGTCGCTGGCGATTATGCGAGAGATGGCCCCGGTGGTGTTCGATGGGACGCACTCGGTGCAGCAGCCTTCGGCGGCGAATGGGGTGAGCGGTGGGCAGCCGGAGTTTATTCCTCTGCTGGCGCGAGCGGCCGTTGCGGTGGGCATCGACGGCCTGTTTCTCGAGGTGCACGACGATCCGGCACATGCGAAGTCAGATGGGGCGAATGCACTGGACTTGAAGTTGTTGAAGCCGCTGCTGGAGAAGCTGTTGGCGATACGGGAAGCGGCGAGCTAGCGCCTGGCTCTTGTTTGCGCAGGAACCTTTTTGTCCGGCTCTAGTGGCCTCGCATCGATCACGGACTTTCTTGGAGTGAGGGTCTTCCCTCAGGGGCTAAAGCCACAATCCACCTGCGACCTTTTCGGCACGACTGAAGTCGTGCCCTTTCACAAAGCCTGGGCGTGAGGCCGTTGGTGATGCGCACGAAGACCCCGAAGTTGGCAAACAAGACGACGGTCCAGGCGAGGTCGAGGGTTCGCTCGAGTTCGAAGTGGGCAGTCAGGTGGCCCCCGGCGTGCGCGAGAGCTTAGTCTTGGCTGTCGGGTGAGGATCGTGCGATGGACAGACGGAGATTTGTTACGAGTGGCGCGGCGGTTGCCGGAGCGTTGGCGGCGCGCGGCAATGCGATGGCACAGATGGTTGAGGGGACAACCGGCGCGGCCTTACCGAATCTCGATTTGACGCGGCATCGGCTTGGTGTGAACTACACGCCCTCGCACAACTGGTGGTTTTGCTGGAACGATTGGAATGCCGATCCGATCCGGCGGGATCTGGATGCGATTGCGGCGCTTGGTGCGGACCATCTGCGCGTGATGCTGGTGTGGCCGTTTTTTCAGCCGAATCCGAAATGGGTGAGCACGGCGCATCTGGAACGGCTCGATCAGTTGATCGGGCTGATGGGCGAGCGGCATCTGGATGCATTGGTGACGGTGTTCACTGGGCAGTTGAGCGGCTGGTATTTTCTTCCGCCGTTTAATCGACTGAGCGAAGGTTTCTACACAGAGAAGACGATGTGGGATGCGCAAGAGCTTCTTGTGCGCTCGCTGGCGCGGGTGATGAAACCGCACCCGAACGTCATCGGCTTCGATTTCGGCAACGAGCTGAACACGTGCTGGCAGGCGCCGCTTGTGGCCGGAGACGCGTGGATGGCGCGGATGTTCGCGCTGATGAATGAGGTGCTTCCAGGACATCTTCACGTCAATGGAGTCGATCATCATCCTTGGTTTGAGGACGACACATTTTCTCCGAGTGCGCTGGCGGCGGCACGGTTCCCGGTGATGCATTGCTATCCTTTCTGGACCGGAGCGGTGAAGTACGGCGGGGCGATGGATGCGCCGAGCGTGAAGCTGCTGGCTGGAATGGCGGCGTTGATTCGCGCGTATGCGGGGACGCAGCAGAAGGCGGTGTGGGCGGGCGAATTCAACACATGCATTGAGGAACTGCCGGAAAAGGGGCAGGCGGAGTGGCTGGAGAAGTCAGTGCGAGCGGCGATCGATGAAGGCGTGAGCTGGTTCAGTTACTGGGATAGCCACGATGTGGATCGCAAGTTCGCCTTCAATCCGCTGGAGTACAGCCTGGGATTGCTTACCAATGACGGCCGCGTGAAGGAGCAGGGCCGCGTGTTCAAGGAGCTCGCCGCTGCCTATCGCGGGAAAGCAGTCGTGTTTCCGAAAGGGAGCACGCCGGAACCGCCCAAGGAGCGGACGATGGATGCGACGTGGCGGTGGCTGCTGGATTGGATGGGATCGCGCGCGGCGGGTGATTGAAGCGCTGCTATCCGGCGTGTGGCTCAAATCGGCGCCTTGCTTGATAGCATTTGATCATGTTGAGAAATAGTTGGGCGCTCTCGGTTTCTGTTGCGGCGATGCTGTGCGGGTTGGCAGGAGCGGCATATGCGGCGGCTCCGGACCATGCGCAGATTGAGAGCGTGCTTTCGAGTTTGAATCGCGGCCGCACAGTGAATGAAGTGGCTATTTCGCCGGACGGCAAGCGGCTGGCTTGGGTCGAAGGGCCGCGAGGTGGCGGTGCGATCGAAGTGGCGCCCATAGACGATTGGAAGAAGAGTAGGCGGGTGACAGCAGCTCAGAAACCGGTTGACGCGTGCCGCGAGAATCAGATCGCGTGGGCTCCCGACTCGAAGGCCCTGGCGTTCTTTTCCGATTGTGCAGCGCCCGGTGACCAGATGGACCTGTATCTTTCGCAGCTTGATGGCAGTCCTGCGCGCCGTTTGACGGAGTTGAAAGGCTACGAGCATGAGCCGGCGTTTTCTCCCGATGGGACGAGGATTGCTTTCTTATATGTAGAAGGGGCGACGCGGCCCGCGGGTGCGCTCGCGGCGATGAAGCCTCCGTCGGGCGTGATCGGAGAAGACGGCGTGGAGATCCAGCGTGTGGCGACGGTGCCCGTCGCGACGACTGTGTCTGTGGAGCCTGTGCAGGTGACTCCGGCCGATTTGCACGTGTACGAATTTGATTGGGCGCCGAATTCCAAAGGCCTGGCATACATTGCCGCCGCGCCTCCGGGCGAGAACAACTGGTGGGTGGCGAAGCTTTATACGCAGACCTTGGGCGGAGGGGCGAAGGCGATTTTGTCTCCCCCGGAGGTCGAGGGAGCTTTGCATGGACTGCAGATCGCTGTGCCGCGCTGGTCGCCCGATGGGAAGACGATTGCGTTTATCGGTGGCCTGATGAGCGACCAAGGCTCGACGGGCGGCGATGTGTGGCTTGTCTCGGCGGGAGGCGGGGCACCGGTCAATATCACCAAGGGACGGCCGACTTCTCCTGCATGGGTGGAGTGGGATGGCAACGATCATTTGTTTGCGGATGAGCTGGCGGGGGGCAACAGCCAGCTGATTCGCTTCAAAGTCCAGGGCACGATGGCCCAGGGCAATGTGACCACCAGCTTCGGCGCGCCGGTATTCAGCATTCCCGGGACAGTGGGCGACGGGCGAATGGAATTGAGTCTCTCGTCTACGGCGGATCACTCGATGTTTGTTTTCAGGGCCAGCACCTTCGATCGTCCGATGGAGATTTATGGGGCACGGCCGGGGACGGTGATGACGTCGGGGTTGGACGGGGTGATGCAGCTATCGCACCTGAACGGTGGGATTGAGCCGGCATGGGGCAAGTCGGTATCTCTTTCGTGGAAGAGCGATGCGTTCCGGGTGCAGGGCTGGCTGATGTTGCCGAAGGATTTCGATCCAGCGAAGAAGTATCCCCTGGTTGTGGAAGTACATGGCGGACCGGCATCCGCGGTGACGGCCCAGTGGGGCTCGCGGGGCGGGATTAGCGCACAGGCATTGTCGGCGTTCGGCTACTTTGTGCTGGAGCCGAATCCACGGGGCAGCTATGGACAGGGCGAGGAGTTTACGCAGGCCAACCGCAAGGATTTTGGCTATGGAGACTTGCGGGACATTCTTGCCGGCGTGGACCTGGTGGTGGCGAAGTATCCAGTGGACCCGAGCCGGGTAGGACTGACGGGCTGGAGTTACGGCGGCTTTATGACCATGTTCGCGGTGACGCAGACGGGGCGGTTCAAGGCTGCCGTGGCGGGCGCGGGTATCTCCGACTGGCTGAGCTATTACGGAGAGAACTCGATTGACCAATGGATGATTCCTTATTTTGGGGCGTCTGTATATGACGATCCAGCGGTCTATGCCAAGAGCTCGGCGATCGACTTTATCAAGCAGGCGCATACGCCTGTGCTGGTGGTGGTCGGAGATCGGGACGGGGAGTGTCCGGCGCCGCAGTCGTACGAGTTCTGGCATGCGCTGCGGGCCGAGCATGTGCCGACGCAACTAGTGGTTTATCCGAACGAGGGGCACGGGTTTGTGGACCCAGTACACCGGCGCGATGTGATGGAGCGGACTGTGGAGTGGTTTGGGCACTATATGCCGCCTTCCTGACAGGAGTTTTTGCTCGCCATCCGGGGGCTGCGGAGTCTATCCAGATATCGACAAAGCCTGGCTGGTTTTTGGGTTTCAAAGGCGGCCGCTTTGCCCTGATACACTTTTCTTTGGAGCAGAGCTGGGTGTATTGCGTCGACTGGTCGGACGTTAGCCGCAATTATGCGGCAGTTGGCCAGAGTAGACGATGACCGATGCGGGCATGTCCGGAAAGGTGTGCCGGCGGCCTGAACCCCAAATTTCTAGGCGCATTCTGAACGACCGTTCCACGGTTCGCAGGGTGGGGCGGGGAGGATTCATGCGGCGGTATTTGACGCTAGTTTTATTGTTGTGCGTGGCAGTGCCAGCGGGGATTTCTATTTCCGGTTGCGTGCGCAATCCGGCCGGGAACTATTGCAACGGCTTGGGCTACGGTCTAAAGGACACGGACGTCTACTCGATCGATCTGGAACCGCGCACGACGGGCGTTTCACTGGCGTTCGGGCAGACGCGGCAGATTTCGACTCCGACGGCAAAGACCTGCAAAGGCGCATCGGCGAGCGTCGCCACGTATACGTTCGGCACCACAAATAATCAGCTGGTAGATATTTCGCCGTCAGGCAATATGTGCGCGGGCCGATGGAACCGGAACTCCGGTGGCGGCATCGCGGACTATACGATCTGCAACGCGCCGAATCCCACGCCCAGCTCGAGTGGGCTGCCCTACAGTTCGGCATTCATCACTGCGACGGGAGATTCGATTACATCGAATCCGGTTCAGGTGTTTGTGCATGCCCCGGTGAGCTCGATCGCCTTGTCTTTACCGGGCGGCCACCAGGCCTGCTATTCGCAGACTACGGTGGCGCAGTTGGACTCGGAGGCATGCTTCGCGAGCGGTGGGCAACAATATGAATTTTGCGCGCCCGCAAACGTGACGAGCTATGCATGTCCGGGCGGATTGCCGCCGGGCGTGACGTCGGTGCCGGATTGCACGTCGGCCATCGGCGTAGCCAGCTACACGGTAGGCACCAGCTCGGTGGCGACAATCAATTCCGAGACCAATCAGATCACTGCGCAGTTGCCGGGTACGACGGCGATTACCGCATCGATTGCGGGATCGGGTTCGTCGGCGGGCTATTTCTCCACATGCGGTCCAAAGTCGATTTCGGTTGCGCTGGCGAACGGCAAGACAAGTGGAACCGTGACGCAGGGTGTGCAGCAGAACCTTACCACCACCGTGATCGATACCTTGGGGCAGCCGATTACGGGTTTAACGCTGGACTATCAATCGACCAATCCGCTGGACATTACGGTGGGCGCAGCGGGCGCGATCTCGGCGGCGTTTCCAGGTGGCGCTTCAGTGTATGCGATCTGCCAGCCGGGCACCTGTAATCCGGCACCGATCAACCAGATTGGCGCGGGTAATGGGAGCGGGCTCTCGATCTCGAGCAACGCGGTGAACATCACCACGCCGGGAACGGCCAGTGCGTACATGTGGTTCTCGGCGCCAGGAGCATCGCAATATTTTGTTCCGATCGAATTGTTGACGGGGACGGCGGGCTCGAATGTGCGGCTGCCCTACGTACCGAATTCGATGGTGATGGACCAGACGGGCACCAACCTCTATTTCGGATCGTCGCACGAACTGATGGTGTACAACACGGCGACGAACTCGCTGGCGAAAGAGAATCCGAATGTGCCCGGCGTGGTGCTTGCCGTGGCGCCGAACAACCAGACGATTTTGATCAACGACCAGTCCCGCCAGGTCTTCTATCTGTACGCAGCGAGCGGGACGATCACTGCTACTTTCGGCGGCGTGGGGACTTCGGCGCAGTGGACGCCGGATGCAAAGACGCTCTACATCACTGACAGTGCGGCGGCGGGTGCGGGTCACAGCGACACGCTGTACGTGTACAACGCGAACACAGGTTTTACGAGCTATGACTTGAGCGCCTCGGGAGGAGCGGAGCACCTGGCTCTGATGGTTCCCGGGGTGGGCGTGTATCTGAGCGGGACTCAGACAGTGGCGCACACGTGGTGCCCGTCGGGAACTGTGGGCGATTATGCGCACATGGTGTTCTATCCGGAGGGTGACATTGTTCCGCAAGCGAACGATGTGCTGGCGGCTACCACCGATGGCGACCACATTCTCGGCGCGGCATATACGGGCGGCGGGATCACGCTGAACGATATTCCCGTGTCGATCCCTACGACCACGACTTCGAGCGGGGCCGTGACGCCCATAGCGTGCCCTGTAACTACCGCCGGAACACCTCCGGTGACGACGCTTGGGCCACTTACCATCACTCATCCGGCTGCGCCCACTCAGTTCACGCTCGGAACCGCACAGAATCCGATCAATGCGACGGGAGTCAATCAAATCGTGACGTCGCCGGCGGCGGTGACACAGGGGACGGCGGCTTCCTCAACCAATTTGAGTTTCATCACCTACAGCGGGAATACGCCGGGAGCGTCGCTGCCGTATTACACGCAGCCTGCAGGAAGCGTGGCGCCGGGAACCTTGGGATACATCACGCTAACTGGGGCCTCGGCGATTACAGCGCCGGTGGCAGGCGCATTCAGCACCGACGGCACGCTGTTCTTTGTGTCGACTTCGGGCGACAACCAGATTCACTACATCAATACCTCGACCTTGACCGATACGCAGCAGCTTGCTCCTAATTTGCCGGCATGCGTACCGGGATCGGATCCGAGTTGCACGCTTACCACACCCGTGAGCGGCGCCGTTCCTGCGACAGCGATTGCGGTGAAGCCGCGATCGACGACCTAGGCAAATACCTTCTGAGCAGGCGCGCCGGGATTCCAGCCATTGGAATTCCCGGCGCGTTTCGCACGTTTTGTTTTTCACTTGCGGCGTCCTGTACTCCCTCCTCGGACCAAAGCCAGCACGATAGAATCAAGGCATGATTAAAGGGATTTCGTTCCTGCGCCCCGCAGGCGACCGGGCGGTGTATGACCGGTTGTCGCAGTTTCTGTCGGCGCTTGGTTTTGCAAGCGGCAAGGGCTGGAACGAGCCCGGGAGCCGGGGTGCTTCGTTTCTGGCGCCGCTTGGCAACTTTGAGATTGTCGATGGGGATTTTCCCTCCACCGCCAATATCCTTATCGAAGTGACAGAGCTGGATGCGGTGCACCAGGCTGCGGCTGCGTGGATGCGCGAGCAGAAGATCGACGGTGGCACGGCGGCCCCGTCCGAGATTACAGATACACACTGGAAATCGCGCATGTTCACAGTGGAACCGGCCAAGGGATTCGCAATGAGCTTCTGGGCGTGGGTGGATCCGCTGAAGGGCAAGCCGGTTGCGTTGGAAGGCGATCTTTCTGCCGCGGGGATGAAGTTTGCAATCGTGTTGGCGCGCTGGAATGCTGTGATCACTGATCGCCTGCTGGAGGGCGCGCTGGATGCACTCCTCCGCAGCGGAGCGCAGCGAAGCGACATCGATGTGGTGCGGGTGCCGGGCGCATGGGAGGTTCCCGCGGCGGCACGGACAATTGCCGAGCAGAAGAAAGTGGACGCGATTATTACGCTAGGCTGCCTTTTACGCGGGGAGACGGCGCATTACGAAGCGATCTACAACGAAGTGTCGCGCGGGATCGGGCAGTCTCAGCAGGAGACGGGAGTGCCGCACAGCTTTGGCGTGCTGACCTGCGAGACGCTTGAGCAGGCATTGAACCGCGCCGGCATCAAAGCGGGCAACAAGGGTTTCGAAGCAGCGGCCGCAGCAATCGAGATGGTCAGCCTGAAGCGGAAGCTGACAGAGCGAGGAAACGCTTGACCGCCGGGACGCGGCGCAAGGGTCGCGAGTTGGCGATGCAGATGCTCTTCCAGGCGGATGTGGGCAAGCAGACACCGGAGCAGGTGAACGCCACGTTCTGGAAGGCCGGCGACGACGTCGAGGCGGACGTGCGGGGATTTGCCGAGGATCTTTTCCGGGTTGCGACGACCAACCAGGAGCAGATTGATGAACTGATCGCGGCAAATTCAAAACACTGGCGTCTGGAGCGGATGCCGGCTGTCGATCGCAACCTGGTCCGCATGGCTGTAGGCGAAATGCTGGGATTCAAGGGGACGCCGTTTCCGATTGTGATTAACGAGGCGCTGGAGATTGGGCGGCGCTATTCGGCACCGGAGTCGATCAATTTTCTCAACGGTCTTCTGGATGCGATTGCGCATAGCCTGTTGCCAAAGTGAGTTTGAAACGATTGCAACACATTCTCCGGCGCGGGCGTCCAATGCGAAGAGGCTTGATTTAGCCGTTCCGCAATTCAGCTTCGGACCGCCCGGCTTTGCTGAAGTGGGCGATTTGGAGATAGATTTACAGAGCTTGGGGTGTGTTTGAGGCGTACCATGGAACCTGATATTCTCAGGCTCCGATGCTTGAAAAGGAGACGTTTGGTTATGGCAGACGACAGCAGGGTTCAAGGATTGGCTTGGTTTTTGGCGGGCGTTGGCATAGGCGCTCTGGTTGGCATTTTGTATGCGCCGAAGAGCGGCCGCGAAACGCGCGATGACATCGCGAAGGGCGCCCGCGAAGGCAGCGAGTATCTGCGTGCGAAGAGCAAGCAGGCTGCACAGCAGGTTGGCACGCTGGTGGACAAGAGCAAAGAGCAGTTCGGAGATTACGTGGATCGCGGCCGTGAAGTAGTGGACCGCGGGCGCGCGCAGTGGGAAGAGTTTGTCGAACGCGGCAAGAGCCTGGTGGGCGATCAGACGACGCGGGTAGCGGCGGCTGTGGATGCAGGCCGCGAAGCGTATCGGACAACGGCGACTGAATCGCCGGAGTAGCTTGGCTGGCGGAGGCTGCTTCCTTTAAGTTTCTTGTTCTGCGTTCTGAAGCCGTGCACACATACTTTGCCGGCTTTGAGTCCAGAAGAAGGGCAGCCAAGGCGGGAGACCTCCGCAGAATCATGTTCGGTGGGAACAAGGTGAATAACGAGACACTCTTGTTGATTTTTGTCGCCTGTACCGGAGCCGCGGTGCTGATGCAGGCGCTCGTCCTGCTGGCGATGTTGCTCACAGCACGCAAAGCCCTGACGATTGCCCAGGCGCAGATCGAAGATCTGCGCACGAATGTTTTGCCGATGGTGAAAGAAACGCGGGAGCTGCTGACGACGGTCGGCCCGAAGATCGAATCAGTCGCGAGCGATCTTGCGGTGCTGACGAGCGGAGCCCGCGTGCAGAGCGCCAAGCTGCAGATTTCTGCCGGCGACTTTCTGGAGCGCGTGCATCGTCAGTCTTCGCGTGTGGACTCGATGCTTACCAACCTGCTCGATACGGTAGATCGTGCGGGAGCCGTGGTGGCGGAAGTGGTCAGCGTGCCGTTGAAGCAACTGGCGGGCGTGACAGCATTTGCGCGAGCGGCCTTCGGTACGCTGCGCAGCGGGCCCCCGCGCAGCCAAAATGAGCCGCGACCGACGCACTCCGCTGCCGACCAAGATATGTTTGTATAGCGGGAGTTGAGCTAACCGATTCTCCGCTGGGATACAAACATGAAGATGCAAACCCCTGCAGTTCTTCTTTCTCTTGCGGCTACGGCCACGCTGTTGGCGGCACAATCCACTCCCAGTCAGTCCCTGCTTGTTCTTTCAAAAAAGGACCACACGATTTCGATCGTCGATCCAGGCGATTTGCGCGTGGTTGCTCGTGCGCCGGTCGGTGACGACCCGCATGAGGTGATCGCTTCAGAGGACGGACGTACGGCCTACGTGTCGAACTACGGCTTTGGGCAGTTTCATACGCTCACGGAAATAGACCTGGTTGGACAGAAACGCGTGGGCGCGATTGACCTGGGAGCGCTGCGAGGACCGCACGGACTGGCCTTCGTCGATGGCAAGGTGTGGTTCACAGCGGAAGCGGCGAAGTCGATTGGGCGATACGATCCGGCAACGGGCAAGGTGGATGAGATTGTCGGCATCGGACAGAATCGCACGCACATGATCCACGTGTTTCCTGGGGAGAAGCGCATTGTCACGACCAATGTGAACTCGGGAACGGTCAGCATTATCGATCGTCTCGACATTCCGGGCGGTGCTCCGAAGCCGGGCGCGCCCGCGTTGCCGGGTTTGCCGCAAGGCGCGATTGTGCCTCCGGGCGGGGATTGGCTGGAAACCGTTGTGCCTGTGGGCACGCGCGACGAAGGGTTCGACGTGTCACCTGATGGCAAAGAGGCGTGGATCGCGAACTCCGGCGATGGAACAATTTCGATAGTCGATCTGGAAGCGAAGAAGGTGACTGCAACTCTGGATGCTGAAGTGAAGAGCGCAAACCGGCTTAAGTTCACGCCGGATGGGAAGCTAGTGCTGGTCTCGTTGCTGGGTGGCCCGGATCTCGTCGTGATCGACGCTGCAAGCCACCATGTGGTGAAGCGACTGCCGATCGGGCATGGAGCAGCGGGGATTCAGATGGAGCCCGACGGCAGGCGGGCGTTTGTGTCGTGCACGCCGGACAACTACGTGGCTGTGATCGATTTGAAGACACTGATGATGGTGGGTAAGTTCGATGCGGGGGGGAATCCCGATGGACTGGCTTGGGCTTCGCGGCGGTAAACTGCCTCACTCGTTTGGTCGAGCTGGTGCTGGGAAAAGGAGATCCTTCGGTCCGCGAAGTGTGCAAAGGCTGGTTTGGGCTGGTGCTCTCCCACCCAAGCGCAGCCTGGATGGGGCACACCCGATGCTGTGCAGATTTTAAGCGCGCGGCGGGATGAATGGAGTTTCCCTGGTCCCCGAAAGCGAGGGACCAGGGGTACCCATTTTTCGTGCGGATTCATGAAACGGGAAAACCAGCTCGGCCTCGGCTAGAGTGCGATGTCTCCTACTGCTTGTTGAACTCGATGACCTGAATCGACAAACCGGGAACGGTGTGATGGAAGCTGCTGCTCACTCCGTTCAGTGTCGATTCGACAGGTACAAGGCGCTGTGGATCGTCGATGGAGTTCGTTTCCTGCGTGTCGTTGGCATGCAGGCTGACGAGCTTAGCTGTCGCGGCGAGCTTGGCTCCGTCGATGTGGATGGCGATTGATTGGGCGTCCGTCGATCCATTGACGATCTTGAGATACAGCTTCTTCTTCGCCGCGTCGCCGGTGATGGAGTAGAAGAGCTTTGGTCCCGCGCCCTCAAGCTTCGAGCCAAGCACTTGATCCCCTAGATAGGACCCGAATATCACCTGCGCGTAGTAGGCTGGCGAGCCGTAACTCTTCATTGCGTTGTAGCCGATAAGATCGGTCTCCCACTGCATGCCGCCCGGATCGACGCGCACGAACAGCGGTGCATAGGCGGCCATGATCACGACATCGCTATTTCGTTCGAGGCCGGTCATCCATGCCGCGTCGCCGAGCGCCGCGCCGAAGTTCGGCGTGGGGATGCCTTCGCGTGTGGCCCATTCTCCGACGAAGATTTTCGGCCCGTTGCGGTCGGTCTTGTCGTAACGGCCACCGTCCCAGCGCGGTGCGGGGGAGCCCGCAGCCGGCGGATCGTAGTGCGTCGCGTCGTGGAAGTTGCCGGTCGCGCGCACGTAGAAGTGCTCATCAAGCACATCCGGCTTCAGGCCTTTGACAGGAGCCGTGACAATGAGCTGTAGTTCGGGGTATTTCGCTTTGATGGCTTCGTAGAAGGGCGGGCAGCGCTCCTGATAGCTGCCGGATCGATCGAGCCAGTCTTCGTTGCCGATTTCGACATAAGTGAGCTTGAATGGCGCGGGATGACCGTCTTTTACGCGCTCGGCGCCCCACTTCGTGTCGGGTCCGCCGGTCACGTATTCAATTTCATCGAGGGCGTCTTGAATGTAGGGCTGCAGTTGATCGGCCGGAACGTGTTCGCCGCGGAGCGAGTAGCCGGCGTAGACAGCAAGCACGGGATTGATCTTGAGGTCTTCGCACCACTCCAGAAACTCGAGGAGCCCCATGCCGTCATCGGAGTGATACATCCAAGGGCTGGGATGCGTGGGGCGGTCGACGTACGGGCCGATGGTCTTCTTCCAGTCGAAGCGGTCGACGATGCGATCGCCCTCGAGGTAATTGCCGCCGGGGAAGCGCAGAAATGTTGGATGCATGGCGGCCATCTTTTCCATCAGGTCGATGCGAAAGCCGTCAGGACGATTGTGGTAGGTGGGCGGGAACAGAGACACGAGCTGCAGCCAGAGTGTGCCGGGGTGACCGACCGACAGGACGAGGTGGTTCTTGACCGAGGGTTCAATTGCGCCGGTTTTCAGTGTGAACCGATACTGCTTCCAGTCGCTGCCGATGGTTGGGACACTCGCAGTGGTGATGACCTTGCCGGTGTCGTCGCTGATGAGGCTGATGGTGACTGGACCGAGATCGGCCGACCCAGCTTTGGCGTAGAAGGAACCCGGATACGTGGTGTTGGGACGCAGCGCGAAGCCCCAGTAGCCGGGATTGAGGGCGCCAGCCTGATTCCTCGTGTCAGCCTTCTCAACGTCGAGACGCAAGCTTGCCGGCAGAGCGGAGCTGGGGCCTGTCGATGTATCGACACTCATCTTCGCGGCGGCCGTGCCGTCTTCATGGAGGTACCAGTAGGGTATGCCGCTCCAGTCGCTATGGAAGCTGCGATTGCGGACCATTTCGGCGTAGAGGCCGCCGTCGTAGGAGTAGTTGATCTCCTCGGTCATGAGGCCGTACAGGGAGGGGCTGACGGCGTGAACGGGCTGGTCGGCGTGAATGGTCAGGGTTGCCGGGGCTTGAGCGGGAAGGAGGGCGGAGGCCGAGGCGAGAGCAGCGGTAGTCGCTAGTCGAGCAAACGTTTTCTTGAGCATCGAAAATTCTCCGGATTTGGTGACGGGCCAGTATAACGCGCGGAGGGCGCAGGCTTGCTGTTGGGAATGGCTAGAGAATCCAGCCGCCGCCGACGACTTCGTCGCTGTCGTAGAAGACGGCGGATTGGCCGGGGGTGACGGCGCGCTGTGGCTCGTCGAAAATTGCGAGCACGGAGGTATCAACTTCCCTGCGACGCGAACCTGCTCCTGGCGCAGTACTTGCATTCGACTGCGCCGATTCGGAGTGGGTCGCCGGTGTAATGGTGGCCCAGGCGGGTTCGTGTCGGTGGCGAATCTTGATCTTCACGCGCATGGGTTCGGTCAGCTTGGGAATACTGATCCAGTTAACGCGGTTGGCGCGCAGGGTGCGCGTGGCCAGCTCGGCATCTGCGCCGACGGTGACGCGGTGGCTGGAGGGATCAATGTTGAGCACGTAGAGAGGCGAGGGCGATGCGACGCCGAGGCCCTTGCGCTGGCCGACGGTGAAGTTGGAGATGCCTTCGTGGCGGCCAAGGATTTCGCCTGTAGAGGCCACGAGCTCGCCAGCGGTGGCGGGAGCCGCTTCGCCCTGCTCTTCGAGATAGGCAGTGATGAACTGCTTGTAGTCGCCGCCGGGAATGAAGCAGATCTCCTGCGAGTCGGGCTTTTGAGCGAGAGAGAGACCGCGCTCGCGGGCGACTTCGCGGACCTGGGGCTTGGTGAGGTGGCCGAGCGGGAAGAGCGTGTGGGCGAGCTGCTCCTGCGTGAGGCCGAAGAGGAAGTAGGTCTGGTCTTTGGCGAGGTCGGCGGGACGCTTGAGGATCCAGCGGCCGCGTGTGGGATCGAACTCGTTGATCGCGTAATGGCCGGTGGCGATACGGTCGGCGCCGATGGAACGTGCGGTTTGCAAGAGCTGATCGAACTTGATGTGGTCGTTGCAGAGAGAACAGGGAATCGGGGTGCGACCGGCGAGGTATTCCTCGACGAAGGGGCGGACCACGTCGCGCTCGAAGCGCTCTTCCTGATTGACGACGTAGTACGGGATGCCGAGGTGCGTGGCGACGCGGCGAGCGTCATACACGTCGTCAATTGAGCAGCAGCGGCCGGCCTTCGGGGCGTCGGGAATGCCATGCTTGCCGGCGAGGCGCATCTGGTCCCAAAGCTGGAGGGTGAGACCGACGATGGGCTTGCCGGAATGGGCAAGGATCGCCGCTACGGTCGAAGAGTCGACTCCACCGGACATGGCGACGGCGATGGTTTCAGTGTGCTGCATGGGGAAATGCGTTCCTTTCCATTGTCCCATTGTTGCGCTTGCGAGGCGAATGAGGGTGTTGACCACGCGCTGATCATGGTTGCAAGATATTCTTCGTTCAGGAGTTAGCTGGATGAGCCGCTGCAGGGTCGTCTCGGGAATGAGGCTGAAGGGTGTTGTGCAGGCGGCTTCGTAGGGGTGAGCCTTTGCCGCCGACTCAACGGGACTCGAGCATAGCTTGCCTTACTGAAAAGGCCCGGCAAGTGGTCCCGCATGTAGGTGAGTCTTTGTCACGCGCGGGATAGTGATGAAGGTCAGAGCGACAAGGAAGATGGAGATCGCTATGAACTCCATCCGGCCGTGGCGGAGATCTTCGAAGAGCAGTTTGGCGACAGCGAAGGCGAGAGCGGTATAGGCGAGGCGGATCATCTGCGCCCGGCCGTAGCGGACTCCGAGCCAAGCCAGTGCAAGAGCCGTGGCGCAGAGCGCGCCAGTGCGCAGAGACGCAATGTGAAACGTTTCCGGCTTAAGTGCGAAGGAGGTAAGACCAACGAGGCCGCGTGCCAGAAAGGCTGCCAGGCTACACGCGGCAAGAAATGCCAGGAGCAGATGGATCGCCTGGACGACAGCGGATTCTCCCGGAGTTTCCTTTGCCATGGCATAGACAAGCGCAGTTAAGACCGCAACGAGAAGGACAGACCATGCCGGATATCCAGGCATTTTGCCTGCTAGGGTGTTCGCGGTATAGGAGAGGAGGCCGGATGCGTATGCGGCGATGCCAAGGAAGATTGCACCCTGTATCTCGATCGAGCGAGCCTGCGTACGTGCGGCCAGGGGGACGGCAGCGGCGGCGACAGTTGCGAGAATGGCCGAAGCGATCGCAGATGGGGTAAGAAGAAAGGCCGCAGCCGGCAGAAGCACGCAGCTCCACACGATGAAGATGCTGAAGTTGCGTCGTCCCGCGCCTCGACGGATGGGCCCATAGGCGGCGTAGTAGCTGCTAACCGCGAGCAGCAGGCAGAGAGCGCCAATGGCTTGTCTGCCGCAGGCTGGGACAAACCACACCATTCCGAATATGAGCATCGCAAACGAAATCAGCGCCTGCAGAACCGCGAAGACTTCGATCGGCTGCGCACGCCGCACTGCGTGAATCACGATGCTGACGATTTGAATCGCAAAGAGCAAAACAACGGAACTGAGGATCACCACGGAATTCAGCGGAGCATATCCAGTCTGCTCATTGAGCGGCAGCGAATAGACGTACAGCAAAACCCAGATTGAGGAGTCGGTGCAGAGGGCGATGAGAATCCGCACACTTCCGACATGATCGCGCAGCGACGACAACTCGCAGACGCTATAGAGCGCGAGGAGAATGACGGTAAAAAGCGCCATAGAGTGAGTAGCAATGGAGAGCGCCACTGCAATGAGAGCTGAGCCGGAGATAGCCACCGAAAAGGCCGTCGCCCCAACCGAACGAAGGGTCGAGCGCCAACTGAGGGCCGTCGCAATCGCTGCGTAAGCTGCCAGGTAGCTTGCGGCGGTGGCCGCACTCATTGCCTGAAAGCGAATCGACATCTCCCAGAGCATGGGCGCAAGAATCATGACCGATGTGGCCGCGAAAAGCGACGCGGCGATTCGCCGGGACGTGTAGCGTGCAGCGGCCAGTAGCCAGCTTGTTGCGTAGATCACGGCAAGTCCGGCGACGAGTGCCCGTGGAAGGAGGTTCGCCCCGTAGACTGCGCGCAGCAGATAGGCGCCGGCAATGCCAAGCAAGGCAGCGCCAAACAGGGAGAACGCTCCGGTCAATGTTGTCGTTGTCGCTGTTGTCGGGCTGCCGGAGTCGGGACCGATTTGCGGGGAAGATTCAGCGGACTCAACAGGGTGTAACACTTCATCGGGCGCTGCGGCGGCCGTCGTGGACGGATGCTCGAGGGCCGCGACGCGCAGCTCCAGAGCGGTGAGTCTGGAAGCCAACAGGTCGAGCGATTCGGGATGAACTTGCATGGTCTTCACCCCAACGATAGCTATTACCCAGTATTCAGGCCTTAATCACCGGCCACCGGCTGCGACGCTTCTTCTGGCCAGGGAGGAAGCAGTTTGATGAGTATCCACAGAATGCCGAGAGGTAACAGAGTAAGTGCAACCGCTGCCAGAAGCCCTTCGCGGGAGATCAAGCTCATCTTGTAGGTGGTGTAACCGAGGAAGCTCTTGGAAAATAGCTGTCCGCCGATGACCACATTCCAGCGCATTGCGAAGATGCCCACGAGCGTCAGGAATCCAGCGGTGCCGTAGATGCGCTTGCGTGCGATATCTCCGAGCTTGACCAATTGGGTGATCGCCAGCAGGATCAGCGGAACGAGGGTGCCACAGATGATTTGGACCACAATGTGCGAAAAGTAAAGCCGGCTGTGCACCATGAAGTCGAGGCTTCGGAACGATTCGTCCGCCTCGTAAATGCGATGGATCAAATCCAGCGTTTCCAGGCTGAAGTCAATGATGAAGGTATAGAAGAGGTACTTCGCAATCGTATCCACGCAGAGCAAGTCGATCGTGCGGCCGCGCAGCTTGGTGGTGGCCATGTAGAGCAGCATCACGCAGGCAATTCCCGAAACCATCGCGGAAAAGATAAACACCACGGGCATGAGCGGCGAAGACCACCATGGGTTCGCTTTAATCGAGCCGAAGATGAATCCCACATAGCCATGGAGCATAAAGGCTGAAGGAATTCCTACCAGCGTCACAATCCATCCCACGCGCTCATCGATGTGCAAGGAGCGCGGACTGATATTCGACGAGCCGAGGGTCATCACGCGATAAACCAGTCGCCTCAAGCCGCGCGATCGCTCGGCGAGCAGAACGATATCGCGTCGGTAGTCGAGCCAGATCTCGAACACGAGCACGGCCATCAGATACCAGAGATACACATAGCCGAACATGGCCATTGCGGATGTGCTGTGCGGCGTAAAGTACATCTCCGGCGACCGTTCGGGGTGGCCCAGGTGAAGCTGCAAAGGCAGCGGCGCGACAAGCAGAAACGAAAGGGCCGTCAGCAGGGCCAGACGATACGTGGGCTTCACCGCTTCCACGCGAAACACCCGCTCCAGCGATGCCAGAATGAATGCGCCCGCCACCAAGCCCGTAATGTAGGGATAGAGGACGATCAGCACACTCCAGTACAACTCGACTTCGTTCGGATACATGAAGCCTTCGACGCCGTTCATAATCTTCCTCTGCTTCCGGCTGCTACCGCACCGATCCATCCAGGTCGTTGTAGTAAACCTTTGCCCCTGTGGCCATCTGCGGCTTGAGTATCTGCACGCTGTGCGTCTTCAAGAAGGCGTGGATTGGATCGTTCGGGTTCTTGAGATCGACAAGCTGTCTGGCACCTGTTGGGCAGTTCTCCGCGCACGCGGTCGTTAATCCCTTGGTGATGCGGTGATAGCACAGCGTGCACTTGTCAACGACCTTTTTCTCCGGGTGGATATAGCGACAGCCGTAGGGGCAGGCCTGCACACAGTAAGCGCACCCAAGGCAATACTTGGGATCGGCCAGTACGACTCCATCGGGAGTGACAAACGTAGCTCCCACGGGACATACCTGCGTGCAAGGCGAGTCGGCGCAATGATTGCAGAGCTTGGGCACAAAGAAGTATTTGCCCGCGTCTTCTTTCGCCACGGGGAACCCTTCTTTGCCACCGTCCGGAGAAATCACTTCCGGGTTGGTCATGTTTTCGTCGGACACGTGATAGCGCTCGACCCAGGTACGGAAGAAGCCGTCCGGCACGTTGTTCTCGGCCTGGCAGGCGCGGACGCAGTTTCCGCAACCGATGCACTTGGGGATGTCGATCAACATGCCCCACCAGTGCTCGGCCATCTTGTAGTTGGGCGAGTCTTCTGGAGTTCCGGCGAGGACCGATTTCCACGCAACTGCTGCGGCAGGCAGAAGGATCAGGATTTGCCGGCGACTGAGATTCACTTAGCACCTCCGGCATCGAGAGCCGGCGAATGCGGCTGATGGCAGGTTTCGCAGGGAACACCATTCGCGTGCTCAACGATGTCGACCTGCGGGAAGGTCTTCGGCCGAGCCGCGGAGGCGGAGTGGCATCGCACACAGAGTGTGGCCGTATCGAGCTTGGGCGGGGTCACATTGCTTGGGTCGGCTGCGTGCTCCGACTGCGGACCGTGGCATGCCTCGCAGTTCACGTGCGCGTGCTTTCCTGCCTTTTTCACGTCGAGAACATCGGTGTGGCAGGTTTCGCAGGATTCATGCCCGGCATAGTGCACCGGACGGGCAGCGATCTCTCCGATTGCGGCTGCACGATAGTGCCCATATTTACCGAATGTGGGCGGGACCACGTGACTTCGGATGATCCAGAAAACGACGAACGCTACTACGAAGAGCCCCGCGAACCGAAAGAGGTGCCCCACATCTTTGAAAAAGTTCATCCCGCCTGCTCTTCTCGCTGGATCATCTCCGAATCAACGAACGAGATCCGTTGCTGTGATGCAGATCATCAGTAGGACGCAGCGTAGCGAAAAAAACTGACGATCGTATGTGAGCATTGTCACGTTTACTTGTGATCGGCGTTTCTTTCCTTGCGCATTTTCTGCAAGGTGGAAAAGATCGCATCAGATTCTGCGCACTGTCGATAGGAGGTGGATGCTCAAAGAAGGAACGTTCGTTGTGGACAGGTCGCTGCTAGAGTGCCGGGAAGGGGACGGGCGCATTTCTGTTTTCGCACAGCAGGGAGATTAGGTAGGCCGGCATTGATCGCAAAGACTCGGCCGAGTCTTTGCTTGTTCGGGGCGCTCATCAGAACGAGTCGGCTAAGCGAGGCTTTGTTGCTGGGAGTTGCGCTGGGGGAAGGCGATGAGCCACTTCTCGAAATCCTTCAAGGGCAGGGGGACGCTGAACAGGTAGCCCTGGAAGGCATGGCAGCCGAGGCGCAGCAGGAATGTGCGCTGCTCTTCGGTTTCGACGCCTTCGGCGATGACGGAGAGGCCAAGTGCCTGGCTGAGGGACATGATGGTTTGGGCGATGGCGCCGCTGCCGGCGTCGAGCAGCATGTCCTGGACGAAGGAGCGATCGATCTTGAGCTGATCGAGCGGCAGCTTTCTCAAGTAGGACAAGGAGGAGTAGCCGGTGCCGAAGTCGTCGAGCGAGAAGCTAAGGCCGTGGGATCGGAGGATAGCGATCTTTTCGACGACGCCCTCGATGTCGTCCACGGTGACGCTCTCAGTGAGTTCGAGCTTGATGCGTTCGGGGTGGGCGCCGGTGCGTTGGAGCGCGCTGAGAACTTGCCGCACGAATTCGGGCTGGCGGAACTGTCGAGCGCTGATATTGACGGAGAGCGAGAGGTGTTCGGTTTCTTTGAGGGTGGCCCATGCTGCGACCTGCGAGAAAGCAGCTTCCATGATCCACTCGCCGAGCGGGAGAATGAGGCCGGTCTCTTCGGCCAGCGGAATGAAAGCGCCGGGGCAGAGTACATCATGGTTAGGCCTGTTCCAGCGCAGAAGGGCTTCGGCGCCGACAACGGAGTCGCGATCGATCTGCGGCTGGTAGTAGAGCTCGAACTGATTGGTTGCGATAGCCTGGCGTAGGGCCTCTTCCATTGAAGCGCGGGCGCTGACGGCCAGCTTCAGGGCGGGGGCAAAGGCGCAGACGGCGTTTCGGCCGGCGGCCTTAGATTGATACATGGCGATGTCGGCCTGCTGCATTACGGATTCGAGGGAGTCCTGCCTGTGTCCGAATGCGGTGATGCCAATGCTGCACGTGATCACGCATCTACGGCCGGCAACAATGTAGGGCTGAGCGATGGCAACGAGGATCTTCTGCGCTTCGGCCCCGGCCCGTTCCATGGTTTCATCGGTGGTTGCGCCGAGGTGATCGAGAATGACGACGAATTCGTCTCCGCCAAGGCGAGCCACAAAGCCGACGCTGCAGCCGGTAAGGCGTGCGGCCACCTGCTGGAGGAGAAAATCTCCGGCCTGGTGTCCGAGAGAGTCGTTGAGTGTCTTGAAATCGTCGAGGTCGATGAGGAGCATTGCGCCCTTGCTGCCCCCTGCGCGTTGGGCAGCTTGCAACGATTGCTGAAGGTTTTCCTGCAGGCTCTGGCGGTTCGGGACCTGGGTCAGGTGATCGTAATAAGCCAGCTTCCTTATTTCTTCTGCGGCTCTTTTTTCAGCGTCTATATCGCGCGAGGCAGTGAGGATGCAGGGGATGCCGTCGACGTCAATCTTGGATGCCGACATGCGGCCCCAGAAGGTTTCGCCATTCTTGCGGTTGAATTGGGTCTCGAAGTCCCTGCAGGCGTCGTGGTGCTCGAGGTAATGGATGAGACGGGCTCGGTCGAGTGCATGCATCCAAATGCCGAGTTCGAGCGATGTGCGCCCCAGCATCTCTTCGCGCGTGAAGCCCAGGACATCGAGCAGCGCCTGATTGCAATCGATGTATTGCCCGTTATCGATGCGGTTAATGGCGATGGCGTCGAGACTTGTTTGGAAAGCGGTGCGGTAACGCGCTTCACTTAGGCGAGAAGCTTCAGTGGCAGTGGACAATTTTTGCGCCGCCGCTTCGGTGTCGGAGTCGTCGCGCAGGAGAGCCGTGGCGAAAGAAATGCCATCGATTTCAACGGCGGAGATGGACACGGAACCGGGAAATATCTTACCGTTCTTTCGCCTGAACTTGGCGCGGAAATCCCTTACTTTGCCGTAGTGGCGCAGGAGAGAAGTCAATTGCTCCCGCTGGGCGGGAACTGCCCAAAGGTTGAAGCTTAAGGAGGGTCGCCCGATGACTTCTTCGCGCGCGAATCCAGTCATTTCGAGAAACGCCTGGTTGACGTCGAAGATCACTCCATCGGTGAGACGAGAGAGGATGATAGCGTCGATGCTGGTTTGAAAGAGAGCCCGGTAGTGTTCGTGGCTTCTGCGAATCGCTTCAATCGCGGCCTTGCTTTCAGTGACATCGCGGATGACGCCGCTCATCTTGATTGGGTTGCCGCCGGTATCGAACTCGAGCTTGCCTATTCCGTGAACCCATCGTTCTGCGCCATCCGATGGACGGATGATGCGGTACTCCTTATCAAAGTCGATGCATCTTCCGATCACCTCGTCCCGGAAATACGCAGTGAGAACCGGGCGTTCTTCCGGGTGAACCAAAGACCTCCATTCGTCGAGGGTGTGCGCAGGGCTCTGACCGATACCGAAGATCTCATCCATGACAGACGAACTAGTCCACAGGGCGGTGCGGATGTCGAGCGCATAGCAGCCCAGATTGCCGATCTTTTGCGCATTTTCGAGTGCATCGAGACTGTCGCGCAGATTCTCTTCGGTTCGCTTTTGCTCTGTGATGTCGCGGAAGATAGCGGACGCGCCAATCACCTCTCCCTGCTGATTGAGCACAGGGGATACGCGGGTTGAGACGTCGGTATGCGATCCATCCGGGTGTCGAACGACATACTCGAATGGTTCGACGGAGCAGCCACTTCGAACGGTCTCGAGAATCTGCTTGATTTCGTTTTGAGGGCAGGAGGTCAGGACGTCGTAAAGGTTTCTTCCGAGGGCTTCCGCGGCGGAAATCCCGTGAAGGCGTTCGCAGGGACGATTCCAGCTGCGGATTGTTCCGTGCAGATCGGCCGAGGCGATCGGGTCGCCGCAACTCTCAACAATGGATGCCAGCAACTCGCGGGTCTGCTTTGCCGATTTTGAAGGCGGCTTTTTGAGACCAGACTGGACGAGTTGCAGGTGCTGGGTTTCGTCCGAGGGTCGGGTGCGGTCGATTTGTGTGGTCCGAACCAGGTCATTCCCGGATCCGGCAATCAGTTTTTTGGGCCGAATCACGCTCACCTCAAGGGGGAGGTCCCACCAGCGCTTATCGGCTGAAAGGGGTTCAGATTCCACCCCGAAGTGACCTTCGTTCAGTCTTTTCAGACCCTTATCTTTTCCACTTTTTTGGATTCATCTTAATCGTCTGGATAGTTTGCCGTCCGCGTGAAATCCTTGCGGTCTGTCAGGGCAACAGTATTGATTCTGTGTGCTCTATCTGGATAAACGCGTGATGAGAATCACAATGGGCGGGTGCCGCTTTATGGGTGTGGGGTGTGAGCCACAGCGTCTCGCCTGGCGTCGGCTTGGGGTTAGGTAACAGAAATCTTTTGCCTCACCGCCTCGCCGAAGGCAGTGGGGACATAGCGGGTGACGAGGAAGGGCTCGTTTGACCAGCTCCAGGCGGTCCAGCCGAGCTCAAGCTCCTGCATGTAGCTGAGCAGTCTCTGAAGGAAGTCGAGGTCGCGCTGAGTTTCACCGGCCCCGAATTCGCCCACGAACACGGGAACGGACTTCGATAGGTTGCCGAAGGCGTCGGCCCAGTTGTTGCCCTTGTTGGGGTAGACATGGGTGGAGTACACGAGATTCTCAACGTCCATAGGCATGCCGCGCAGATCGTAGGCCCAGTTAGTTCCGCCGACGAAGACGAGGGCCTCGGGATTCTCGTTCCGAATGGCTGCCGTGAGTGTTTGCGCCCAAGGCTGCCACTCCTGCATGGTCACGGTCATTTTGTTTGCGGGGTAGGTAGCGCCGTCTTCTTTGTTCAGGGGGTAGGGATCATCGGCCAAGCGGTCGTGCGGCTCATTGAACACATCATAGAGAACGGCGGGCTCAGCTTTGTAGCGGCGCGCGAGGGTGGACCATAGCTCGATGGAATCGATATTTGGAAGCGGCGCGCCGAAATTGCGATCGCCTCCGTAGATGCGTTCCGCGTCGAGCCACTGCAGGTCGAGCAGCGTGTACGCGCCGTAGAGCGAAGCCCAGTAGATGATCTGATCGAGTGCCTGCCGATACTCCTCGCCGGAGCGGCCCGATCGGCCGTGAAGAACGAAGCCCTGATTGAACGGGATGCGGAGGATGTTGCAGCGCCACTCCTGAACGATGAACTGGATTTCTGCGCGGGAGAGGGACGCTCCGGACAGAAAGCCTTGTTCGTCGGGCTCGGCGTATTCAAGACCAGACCGATTAACGCCACGCAACAGAACGGGCTGCCCGGTGGCCGTGCTGACGATGCGATTTCCCGCTGTGCGAAGAGCGGCAAGGCCGTTGGATAGTTCACCGTTCACGAGGCGGCCTCGGGGCTGTAGGGAACATGTGAACCAGATATACAGTCTCCTGCCGGTCAAGGCAAACCTCGGATCGACACGTGCACGGTGGGGCCTTGGGTTGACATTCGACCCGAGCGGGGAGGATACTTGGGTCGAATGGCTACCCGGGAACAAAACGACGATCGCATTGCCCTGTTGCAGGGCACGCTTGACCTTCTCATTCTCAAGACCCTTTTACATGGGCCGTGCCACGGGCAGGGGGTTGCGCGCGCGATTCAACGCCAGTCAGAAGAAGTGCTTTTTGTGGATCACGGATCGCTCTACGTTGCGCTGCAGCGGCTGGAAGACAAGGGATGGATTCGCGCCAAGTGGGGCGTAAGCGAGAACAATCGCAAGGCGCGCTTTTATGCACTGACACCGAAGGGCCGCGAGCAGCTTGTGGAGAAGACGGGCGAATGGGAACGGCTGACGCGTGCGATGGGCCTGATTCTGAATTCCGGCAAGGGACCGCAGGAAGAGGAGGCGTGAGCATGTTCCGTCGCAAGCGAAGTGAAAAGGACTTTGCCGAAGAGATCAAGGCACATCTGCAGTTGGAAGCCGATGAGCTGAGGCAAGAGGGCTTGAACGAGGACGAGGCGCGGTGGAAAGCGCGGCGCGAATTCGGGAGTGTTCGTGCGGCCCAGGAGGAGTTCCACATGAAGCGCAGGTGGGTGGGGATGGACCGATTACTGCGCGATTTGCGCTTTGGATTGCGGTCATTATGCCAGAGCCCGGCATTTGCTTTGACGGCGATTCTGACATTGGCGCTTGGGATCGGTGCGAACACTGCGGTCTTCAGCGTGATGAATGCGGTCCTGCTTCGCTCGCTTCCGGTGGCTGACCCTGATCGCCTGGTGTATCTGAGGACCTCCAACCCGCCGCGCGGGACGGGCACGATTGACTCCGAGCGGACCTTCTCTTACGCGGTGTACGAGGCACTGAGGCAGCAGAGCAAAGCATTGGCACAGGTGATCGCGTCTGTGCCGCTCTCCGGCGGCAAAGTCGCCGTGCGCTACGAAACGCAGCCCGAGGAAGCGGAAGGCGACATGGTGAGCGGAACATTCTTCTCCGGGCTGGGAGTGGAATTGGCTTTGGGCCGCGGCTTCAGCGCAGAGGATGAGACGCGTCATGCTCCACTGGCGGTGATCAGTTACAACTACTGGACGCGTCGTTTCGCGCGCGACCCTGGGGTGCTGGGTAGAACGTTGTATGTCAACGGCGTTGGCATGACGATTGTGGGCGTTGCATCGCAAGGATTCGAGGGTGTTGAGAGCGAGCGGTCGACCGACTTCTGGATTCCGCTGCAGAACCGGCGCGAATTGAATGCGTGGGGCAATCCGCCGGATGAAGGCAAGCTGTATACGGCGGACCCCACCTGGTGGTGCCTGCAGATCATCGGACGGCTTGCTCCGGGGGTAAACCGATCGCAAGCCGTGGCCCAATTGCAGCCAATTTTTCAAAGAGCAGCCTATATCGGTTTGGGCGGCGCGCCGATGGAGGGCGAAAAGCCACCGGTTCTTGGCTTAACGGACGCGAAGAGTTTTCCTGGCTATGACGAACGCTATGGCAACCCTCTGCGCATCCTGATGGCGATGGTGGGATTTGTTTTGCTGATTGCCCTTGCGAATGTGGTGATGTTACTGCTCGCGCGCAATGCGGCGCGACAGCGCGAATTTTCGGTACGCCAGGCGCTCGGGGCCGGCCGTCTTGAGTTGCTGCGTCAACTGCTGACAGAGAGTGCAATCCTGGTTGCGGCAGGCGGTGCACTGGCGTGGGGATTTGCGGAGATAGCTGCAAGGCTGTTGGGCAAGTGGGCTCAGATCGAGACCAGCCTGGCGCCGGACAGGACTGTTCTGCTGTTTACACTGGCCATTCTTACGGTGGCGGCGCTGCTGTTTGGGATCGCGCCGCTGCGGGTAGCGCTTGCGGGCGGTGCGACGCTGGCGCTGAAGACTTCGGCGGCGACATCGAACACGGACACGGGCCGGTCGCGCATGGGCAGGTTCATTGTCGCATTGCAGATGGCGTTGTGCGTGGTGCTGCTCGTGGGTGGGGGATTGCTGATTCGCACGCTGCGGAATCTCGAAAACACACCGCTCGGCATGCAGGTGGACGGCCTGGTCGTGTTTGGGGTGAAGCCGAACATTCCCTCGCTTACGGAAGGCAGGATTTTCTATCGCAATCTTCTGAGTAGTTTGCGGGTTTTGCCTGGGGCGGAGGCGGTGACCCTCATGGAAGAACGCCTGGGATCCGGGTGGTCAAACAACAGCGACATGCTGGTGGATGGGAAGCTTCCTGATGTTGCGAACGGCGGGTCGAGAACAGTGCGCAGCAATGTCGCCGGCCCCGATTTCTTTCGTACGCTGGGCGTGCCTGTACTGGCCGGGCGGGATTTCGCCGATTCCGATACAGCAGCGTCGTCTCTCGTGGGGATTATCAACGAGGAATTTGCGAAGCGATTTTTGCCCAATGTGAATCCGCTGGGTCACACGTTTGGTCCAGACAATGGCAAGGCCACGATCAAGATTGTCGGCGTGGTGAAGGACCACAAATATCGCAGTATCGACGAAGCGCCGATTCCGATGGCGTGGTACATGTATGCGCAGATTCCCGTGATTGGTTCGATGCAGGTGGAGATGCGGGTGCACGGGAACCCGCTCGCGGTTTTGCCGGCAGCGCGCAAGGCGGTGCAGCAACTCGATCCCAATCTGCCATTGATTGAGCCGATGACGCAGCGTGCGCAGTTCGACACAACGATCGCGCGGCAGATCCTCTTTGCGCGGCTTGCGGGATTTTTCGGATTTCTTGCGGTGGTACTTGTAGCGACGGGTCTCTACGGAACGCTGGCCTATCGCGTGAGCATGCGGACGGCGGAGATCGGCGTGCGGATGGCTGTGGGCGCGCGGCGGTCGCAGGTGGTGTGGATGATTTTGAAAGGCAGCCTGTGGCTCGCGGCGGCGGGGATGGCGTTGGGAATTCCGCTGGCGATCCTGGTGGGGCGTGCGCTTTCGTCGGCGCTGTACGGTGTAGCGCCGCTGGATGCAACGTCCTATTTCGTGGCGTTCGCGACAGTGGCAACGGTTGCTTTGGCGGCCAGTGCGCTGCCCGCTGCGCGTGCGGCCAATGTGAACCCAGTGCGAGCGTTGCGCACGGAGTAAAGGCCGCGTACATAGCTGGGTGCTCCGGGCAGAGCTATGAATGCTTGTTGTGGACCGCTTCAGTGAACGCGTTCCAGACTTTCAGATTGCCGTCGTATTCCTTGAGCATGCGCTCCGGATGGAATTGAAGCCCCACCGTGAAGGCAGCTTTGGGATCGTAATAGGCCTCGATCAAGCCGTCATCGGCGTGGGCCATGGGTCGAAAGCGGGGCGCCAGCTTACGAATGCCCTGGTGATGATAGCTGTTCACATGCAGAGCTTTTCTACGGTACCAGCGGGAGAGCGGCGTCCCCGGTTCGACCGAGACACGATGGCGATAGCCATCGTAGTTTTCGTAGTTGATATGCCGTAAATCCGAGTCCTTCTCCTTTTTCACATCGCCGTAGAGCGTGCCCCCGCACACGACATTCATGATCTGCGACCCGCGACAGATGCCCATGATCGGCACGTTGCGACGCATGGCGCGGCGCAGCAGGCGAATCTCGATTTCATCTTTGTAGGGATGGATGGATTCGACATATTGGAGGTTCGCCTTGCGGTGCGCGAACCGTTTTGGGTCGACGTCTTCGCCTTCAACCAGCAGGAGTCCATCCATGCGATCCATATAGAGCGGCAGGCATGTTAGTGTGCCGTGGGCGACAGGCACAATGATGGGCAACGTGCCTCCGCGCATGAGGAGCTCGAGATGGAACTCGCCGACGTAATCAATCAGCTTGTGTTTTCGGATTGTGCGCCGCGAGACAACCAGGACGATGGGCCGATTCATTTGAGCAATGTCCGCAGAGCCGCTACGAGGCGGGCGTCCTTTTCCCGTCCTTGCGAAGCGACGCGAATATGAAACTCATCCATGCCAAGCTTATTAGAGCAATCGCGCACGTACATCTCGTGTTCCAGCAGAAGTCGGCTTTGTAGTTCGTTGGCAGTCATGCCGTTTTGAACCTTGAAGAGAAGGAAGTTGGCTCCGGTTGGATAGACGTCGAGTCGTGGAATGCTTCGCAAGTCTTTATAGAGATGTGTGACGTCATCGATAAGGCGCCTGCGACCCTCGTGGTAGGCGGAATCGTTGGCGGGCAACTGCGACAGAAAGTATTGGGCGAGGGTGTTCAGGTTCCAGGTGGGAACAAAGCGGCGAAGGCGGTTGAGCAGGTAGAGGTTGGCGCTGTAGCAGTAGCCCAGGCGCAGACCGGGAACGCCGCAGTGCTTGCTCATGCTGCGCACGATGAGCAGATTCGTGAATTTGTCAGCGACCGGCAGCAGGCTTGGAATGGGGTCGCCGGCGAAATCGATGAAGGACTCGTCGACGATGACCAGCTCTAGGTCGCGTGCGCGATGGAGAAAGTCGACCATCTCCTCGAGCGGAATGAACTGGCCGGTGGGATTACCCGGATTGATGATGAGGAGACACTCGAGCTTGCGTTGACTGACCCAGGCTGCGTAGTCGTCGAGGCGCAACTGGTACCGGTCGTTCGGATCGAGCGGGTAGAGCTCTGCATCGCGCAGGTCTTTCATCTTCTCGATGTATTCGCCAAAGGTGGGAATGGGCACGGCGATGCGGTCGATCAGGGTGAGCTGCAGCAGCGCGATGAGCTCGGTTGCGCCGTTGCCGATGATCAGATGTTCGGGGTCAACGCCGAGGACAGCGGCAAGATGCTGCTGGCTGATGAGCGGGTTGCTGGAGGGGTAGGATTTGATGAGATTGGGGAGGTTGCTCTGCAGGTCCGCGAGCATGCCAGCCGTAGGGTAGTAGGGATTGGCAATAAAGCAGAAATCGACAATGTCGCTGGCCTTCTTATAACCGACGAGATCGGTCAGCGCGGGAGAATGCGAGGTTTCGTAGAAGAGGTGCCGCCTTAGCTGCGCGGCGGAACCTGCGTTCGCTTCGTCTTCAAGTGTTGGCGTTCTCATAATGGGGATCTTCCTGTCCCTGCTGTTGTCTGATCGCGAGGCTATACTGACGGGTCTGGAGCGTCAACCCCACCTGCGGTAGGGCTAACTGCGCTTCGCGCCTTGATGCTTGGGGCCTAAGAATGCTTCGTGGTTTTCCCACTACACAGAGCTTGGATGCGTGTGCACTTTTTGCGCGAATTGGAGCTGAACCACAACGAACCCCTGTTTGGTGGCTGGGTAGATGCTGGGAGGGAAGGTGTAGTGTGGTATCGAACTGAGATCGTCCGACTTTTTGAAAGACCGTATGGTTCGACCGAACTTTCAAGGGACGAAATGAAGCGCTTCTGCCTCTCAATTTGGCTGGTTTTTGTGCTCATGGCGCAGACGGTTTGTCTGGCGCAAAAGACGACGCCAACTCCGCCTCCCTCGCCGGCTCCCCCTCAAGGTTTCGATCCCTCGCCTGTCCCTATGCAGGGAATGGACACGTACACCCGCAGCATGCAGAGGGTAATCGACGAAGAGCTGATGAACACGCCCGAGCCGGCAACCAAACCGGTGACCGTCGCTGAGTTTGAGAAGGTTCTGGCAGACAATCGCAATGCGGGAGACGCGAAGCTGGCTGAGATTCTCGCGGGTTTGAGTCTCACCGAGCGTGCGAATGGGGAGCGGGTTTCGCGCTGGAAGGCTAAATTCCCGGGGCAAAAGACGCGCGAGGCTCTCGTTGCCCTGGCCGATGGATCCGCGTTTCTTCCACTCCCCGCCGAGGATATTCCCACGGCCTCACAGCCGAGCATTGCGGAGCAGCGGCGGATGATTACGGCGTTCGGGAAGTTCTTGAGCAAGACCCTGCCGGGACTGCCCAATTTTCGTGCGACGCGGTCAACTACGTATTTTGAAGATCGCCCGCCGCGGCAGCTGGCCCTTTCGACCGATGCGGCCGCAGCCGATCCTTTGCGCAACCGGCCTTTGCATGTGATTGGCACTTCAAAGCTGAAGGTGGCCTATGTTGAAGGCCACGAAGATACGGAAAAGGACAGTGGATTTACCGATGAGGACCGCTACGCCTCGCGTTTCACTACGGCTGGGGAGTTCGGGCCGATACTCTACGGGGTGATGATGGATGCCGTGCAAAGCAGACTCGCCTGGGCGCGATGGGAGTCTGGCGCCGATGGCCGGATCGCGGTCTTTGGATTCGAAGCGCCGAAAGAGAAGTCGCATTATTCGATCAAGCCGCCTGGGTCGACAAAGCACGGAAACCTGTTCGTCGCCTACCGAGGCGAAATAGGGCTTCGTCCCTCGGATGGAGCGGTGGTTTGGTTGTCAGTGGTGGCACGGCCTGCGCCGGACGATGCGATGGCAGCTGCGGATATTGCGGTCGAGTACGGACCGGTGGAGATCGGCGAGCACACGTACACCTGTCCCGTGCATGGCGTGGCGCTCTCGAAGGTTCCGCTGGGTGCGGGAGGGGCAGCAAAGAAGAATCAGCCGCCTGCGCTGCAAACGCAGTTGAACGATGTCTCGTTCGAGCAGTACCACGTGTTTCGCGGCGAAATGCATATTGCCAAGGACGACCAGGCGCGGCCCTAACTGTGCTGAACGCCGGTCGTTGAGACCGCAGGATGAACGGGAGCCGTCCGCCCGCGGGGGAACCGATGCCTCGGTTCCCCCACTGCAACAGTCTCTACGAAAACTGCCGCTCATTCAGAGATACAAGGATGAAAGTGCATCGGCGGGGATGGGGTCAGGACGACAGGAGTTCGCTTGTGGGTTGGTTGCTTTCCCACCCAAGCAGCGCTTGGATTGATGGGATAAGGACGAAGGCTTCAGCGAAGATCGAGTAGCGAGTGGGTTGAGGACCACGAGCTGCAGGATCAGGAGAAGCCTTCTATGAAGATTGTAGGATGTGATTTCCATCCCAGTTGGCAGCAGGTAGCGGTTTTCGATACGGAGACCGGCGAGATGACGGAGCAGAAGCTGATGCAACGGGGACGGAGAGGCGGAGCGGTTCTATCGGAGCCTGGAGGCGCCGGCGCTGGTTGGGATTGAGGCGTGCGGCAACAGCCAGTGGTTTATCGAGTTGGCTGGAGCGGCTGGGTCATGTGGTGTGGGTCGGCGATGCGGCCCAGATCCGTGCCAGCTATGTGCGCCGGCAGAAGACCGACCGGCGCGATGCAGGACACATTCTGCGCTTGCTGATGGAGAACCGGTTTCCGCGCTTGTGGACGCCGAGCGGCCGAGCAGCGGGATCTTCGCCAGTTGCTGATTCACCGTCACAAGCTGGTGGAGATTCGGACGCGGGTCAAGAACGGGTTGCAGCATCTGGCGCTGAACCGGGGCTTGCAGAAGAAGAGTTCCCTTTGGAGCGTTCGGGGGAGGGCTTATTTGGAAAAACTTCCCCTGGCTGGTTGGACGGCTCGGCGGCGCGAAGATTTGTTGCGGCTGCTGGCGGAGTTGGACCGGCAGGTGGACGAGTTGGATGAGGCGGTAAGCCGTGCGGCGGAAGAGCATCCGCAGGCGCGGCTGCTGATGACGCAGCCGGGCGTGGGTCCGATTACTTCTCTGGCGTTTGTGCTGACGATCGGGGATGTGAGCCGGTTCAAGCACAGCAACCAGGTGGCCAGCTATCTGGGCTTGATTCCGCGCGAGCACAGCTCGGGCGGCAAGCAGCGGCTGGGCTCGATCTCCAAGCAGGGCAACCGGTTCATGCGCCAGTTGCTGGTCGAAGCGGCGCAGACGGTCAACCGGTTGGATGAAGGATTTCGCAAGCAGTATGCAGGCTCGTTGCCACCACAAGCCGAAGGGCGTGGCCAAGGTGGCAGCGGCCAGGAAGTTGGCAGTGCGACTCTACTGGATGTTGCGGCAGAACGTTGGATATCCAGAGATCGCCCATATCGAGAGCAGCCCGCGGGTGCCCCTGGTCGGCGCAAGCCAGACCGAAGGATTGGTTGGGCGCTCTCGCATCCAGCAATAGGCTGGATGTTCGCATAGAAGCATCATGGCCTGTGGTCGATGGCCGTATCGATGGTTGGTGAGACGATAACGCCCACCGAGTGGTGATGCAGCGTGAAGTCTCCCGGAGCTCTGGTCCTCAACCCCTCTGGCGAACAAAGCGGCGCTCACGCACCGCCTCGGATCAGCACGCCAAAATCGTGCTTGACAAAGCCTTCGTCCTTATCGAGGGGCACCCACTTTTCGTGCGGATGCGGCTTCCCTCTTCCGAAAAGCAGAAGCAGATCCTTCGACCCGCTTACCCCATGCTGCGCATGGGGCCCCGGACGCGCGGACGCGCGGGTTCTCAGGATGACAGCTCAGGCTTTTGGTGAATCCAAGTTCCTGGCGTTCGCCGGCCTGCATTCCCTGAAGCAAATTCAACCGTATAATCGTTAGAGCCTATGGTTCGTGACGGTTACATCTACGGTGGAAGCTTGGTTGTGGTCGCCGCGCTGATTGCGTGGACGACGGGCAGTTTGATCTGGGCGTTTCCGGCGCTTGTGCTGGCGGTGTTTTTCCTGTGGTTCTTCCGCGATCCGGAGCGACAGATTCCCGCGGGCAACGGAATGATCGTGTCGCCAGGGGATGGACGGGTGACGGAGACCGTGGATATATCGACGCCGGCCGGGCCGCGACAGCGAATCAGCATTTTTCTGAGCGTCTTCGATGTGCATGTGAACCGGTCGCCGATTGCCGGCATTCTGACCTCGGTTCGCTATCAAAAAGGACAATATCTGAACGCGATGAACCCTTTGTCTGCGGACCGCAACGAACAGAACATCGTGACGGTGCGGGGCGAGGGATGCGAGGTGACGTTCAAGCAGATTGCCGGGTTGCTGGCGCGACGCATCGTGTTCAATTTTGGCGAGGGCAGCCGGGTGGAGCGCGGGCAACGCGTGGGGTTGATCAAATTCGGCTCGCGCGTCGATGTTGTGGTTCCTGCCGAGGCGCTGGTACAGGTGAAAGTCGGGGAGCGCGTGCAAGGCGGAGCGAGCGTGATTGCGTTGATGCCGGATGCGGTGCCCGACCTTCTGCAATCGATGGCTGCGGAGCCTGCGGCCGTGATGGCTGAAGGGGCGCGGGCATGAACTTTCACGACCGGAACCACGATCGGGACGTAGATCGCGATCTGGAACGGGCGAAGGCGCGTGCGCGCTTGCGGCGAGGGATGTTTCTTTTGCCGTCGCTGTTTACGGCGGGGAATATCGGCGCCGGCTATTTTTCGATCACACAGACGATGGCGGCGATCGGGGGAAACGGCGACGCGCATACGCATCTGGATTGGGCGGCGCTGGCGATCCTTTTTGCGATTCCCTTTGACGCGCTAGATGGGCGCATTGCGCGGATGACGAACACGGCCAGCGATTTCGGCAAGGAACTGGATTCGCTGGCGGATGTAATCACCTTCGGCGTGGCGCCGAGCCTGCTGGCGTACATCTGGGGCTTTAACTTCCTTCCCGAATCAATCAACGCGCAACTTCACCAGCATCTACTGCAGGCCGGCGGATTCATCTGCTTTCTCTTTTTGATTGGCGGGGCATCGCGGCTGGCGCGGTTTAACATCAGCCACGACCCGCTGCCGCGCAATCCAGGAAGGCCGGACAGAAAGTATTTTGTAGGGATGCCGATTCCGGCAGCGGCGGGTATTCTTGCGGCGACGGTGCATTTTTTCAATGCTTACCCTGTGCAAGCCTGGTGGGTGGCTATTCTGTGGCTAATCCTGGTGGGTCTCTGCGGATTCCTGATGGTGAGCACGTGGCGCTTCTGGTCGGGCAAGGAGATCAATCTCACGGAGCGTCATCCGTTCCAACTGCTGCTTCTGATTGCGATGGTGATTTACGCCGCGGTGCGCTACTCGCAGGGGGTTTTCTTTTCAGGAGCGCTGGTGTATATGTTTTCGGGCATCTGGGCGCGGGCGGCGTACTCGTGGTCGAGACGACGAAGGATTCCCGGAGTGGAGCCGCCCGTGAAGGGGTCGAGACCAACGGAACCGGACCCAGCCCCTCATTCGTAACGATTCTCAGGAAAGACAATAAAGGAACACCGTGTACAAGATTGCGATAGCCGGCGCATCCACGCTGCTGGGCAGGGAATTGAAGGAAGCTCTCTCCGAGTCGCCGCTGGCGGCCGCGAGTTTTTTACTGCTGGATAAGGACGATGCCCTCGGGACTCTCGACCAGGTGGGCGACGAGGTGACGTTCATCCAGCCGATTGCTGCCGATGCCTTTGAGAAGGCGGACTTCACCTTCTTTTGCGGACCGACGGAATTGACGCGCAAGCATTGGAAGCATGCGCTGGAGGCGGGCTCTTCGGTGATCGATCTGTCGGGCGCACTGGACCAAGAAGTGGGAGTGCTGGTGCGCGCACCGTGGATCGGAGCGGATGCGTTGAGCGCCGACTTGTTTACTCCTGCGATTATTCCGGCGCATCCGGCGGCGCTGGTGCTCGCGCTGGTGATGGAGCGGCTGCATAGTTATGCGCCGGTGCGCTCGGCCGCTGCGACGCTGCTTGTGCCGGCGAGCGAGTTTGGCCGCGAGGCAATGGACGAACTGCATCAGCAGACTCTGAACCTGCTGAGCTTTCAAACATTGCCGCGTGCGACATTCGATGCGCAGGCGGCGTACAACCTTCTCTCCGGACTGGGTGAGAATGCGACGGCGAGTCTGATTGGCGTGGAAGCGCGGGTGCGCCGGCATTTTGCGAGCCTCGCCGGGAATCGCTGGTCGTCGCTGACGTTGCAGGCGATTCTTGCGCCGGTGTTTCACGCGCATGCGTTTTCGATTGCGGTGGAACTGGAAAGGCCGGCAGAGATTGCGACGCTCGAAGAGGCATTGAGCGGAGATCATCTGGACCTGGTGCTCGAGGATACGGACTCTCCGTCGAATCTGGCGGCGACGGGGCAGAACGATGTGCTGGTGCGGCTACGGTTGGATCCCGGTGCGCGAAACCCGGCACAGGCGAGCAGGATCTGGCTGTGGGTGGCGTCAGACAATCTGCGGATGTACGCGCAGAATGCGGTGGAGTGCGCGCTTGAGCTGCGCCGGCTGCGGCCGCAGGGAACGGTCCAATAGGGCTACCCGCCCCTGTCCTCATTTTCATCGTGATGCTTCGATTGCCGATCAGCGTCGTGTGACGTGCAGCCAGAACTGTTCCATGTAGTTGTCGGTCATTCCGGCGATGTAGTCGGCGACGGTGCGCGCGAGCCCCTCGGTGGGGATCTGCGACTGGTGATCCGCGGGCAGCAGGGACGGGTCGGCCATGATGCGCGCGAATAGCTCTTCTACGATGCTGTCTGCGTGGCGGTGCGCCTCTTCCATGCCGGGAGAGTTGTAGAAGTTGGCGTAGAGAAACGTCTTGGCAGTGGCGCGTTCGGCTTCAATTTCAGCACTGAGGGCGACGAGCCGTTCAGGGGCGCGGCGGACCTGGTCAAGCGTGGTGGTTCCAAGGGCGGCGACGCGTGCGCGGACCTCGTTCATGAGATCGGTGACGAGCGCATTGAGGAGACGCCGGAGGGCTTCACTGATGCGGAGCCTGGGGCGTGCGCCGGGATAGGTGCGGACGACGAGGTCGTCGAAGCGGCGGAAGAGGGGAACGCCGTCGCGGACTTGATCGAGGGCGAGAATGCCGGAGTCGAGACCGTCGTCGAGATCGGCGGCGAGGTAAGCGATTTCGTCGGCCAGGTCGATGAGCTGAGCTTCAAGCGGGGGCCACAGATCGAGAAAATATTCGGCCAACTCGGGATGCGCGGCAGGGGAGTAGTCGCGTGAGTGCTTGATGATTCCTTCGCGGACGGCGAGGGTGAGGTTGAGACCGCGATAGGCGGCGGAGCGCTCTTCAAACCAGGTGACGATGCGGAGGGCGTGCAGGTTGTGATCGAAGCGGAGACCGTGCGCCTGCAGAGCGCGGTCGAGGGCTTTTTCGCCGGCGTGACCGAAAGGGGGGTGGCCGATGTCGTGGGCGAGGGCGAGGGCTTCGGCAAGGTCGGCGTTGAGGCCCAGTCCACGGGCGAGAGTGCGGGCTGCCTGGGTAACTTCGAGGGTGTGTGTGAGGCGGGAGCGAAAGTGGTCTCCGGGAGGAAGCCCGGGGAGGCGCGCGAAGACCTGGGTTTTGCCTGCGAGGCGTCGAAAGGCCCGGGTGTGGAGGATGCGTGCGCCGTCGCGTGCAAACGGCGAGCGATAGGCGTGGGGCGGCTCAGACCATGCGCGTTGAGCGAGGGGACCTCGGGAATCGACTGCGAGGGTGGGGGGTAGCAGTTGCGGAAGGTTGGTTTCTGCGGTTGTCATTGGCGGAGGCCACCCATTCTGGTTATACCGCACAGAAGAAGGTCGGCGCGATTGTGCCGTGAACGTGCGCGGAATCACGACGCGGGCGAGAGGCTTGCTGTAGAATTTGCCGGTTGCGAGGAATGGACAACAGGGTTGGCTGGGAGTACTATCCTGCCGATTCTTCAGGGACGTTGCAGATGGCAGTTCTGCAAGCCCCTTTGGCGTGATCAAGGACCAGGAGGACCAGAATGAGAACAATCAAGAACGTGGCACTGGCGGCATTGGTGCTGGGCATTGTATGGACGACGGGATGCGACAGGCACTCACCTAAAGAGGTCTTTTATCTGGTCGCCGCGAACAACTCGCTGCCCTATTGGCAAACGGCGGCATCGGGATTCAATCATGCGGCAGCGCAGTTCAAGGTGACAGCGAAGGTTGTCGGTCCGGCGAACTACGATCCCCAAGGAGAACTGCAGGAGTTCCAAAAGGCCGTAGCTGCGAAGCCGGCGGGCATTCTGATTTCAGTGGCAGACATTTCAGTGCTGGAGCCGGAGATCGATGCAGCGGTTCAGTCGGGGATTCCGGTGATTACGATGGACTCGGATGCGGCAGGGAGCCGACGCCTCTATTTCATCGGCACAAACAACCTGGAGGCTGGACGGATGGGAGGCCGGCGGTTGATTGAGAAGATGGGCGGCCACGGGAATGTGGTGTTCTTCACGCTGGCGGGGCAGTCGAACATCGACGACCGGCTGAAGGGCTTCAAGGACATTTTGGCGACACGGCCGGACATCAAGATCGTGGATGTAGTCGACACGAAGAGCGACGCGAGTGTGGCGTACGACAAGGCTCAGGAGCTTGTGGCGCTGACGGGCCCGAAAAAGATCGATGCATTTGTTTGTCTTGAAGCTTCAGGCGGCAAGCCGGTGTCCGATGCGGTGAAGCGGGCGAACGATGGGAACCGCACGGTGATCGCCTGGGACGCGAATCCCGACACGCTGGATGGAGTGAAGGCCGGCTTGATTGATTCGATCATCGTTCAGAAACCGTACACGATGGGCTATTACGGGTTGAAGGCGCTGGACGAAGTTTTCCATGCGGGTCCTATACAGGGGAACAAAGACTTTGCTTCGGATCCATTTTCGCCGTACCCAGTGTTCGTGGACACGGGCACGTCACTTGTGGACAAGGCGAATGTCGATCTTTATATCGCGTCGGCTGCGCAGGCAAAGTAATGCTGCCGGGGCTGTCTTCGGTGCTGTGCCCGGGGGTGTCTAAGCCTGCTAAGGGATGACAGTCGGTGGGTGTGGGTTCTTGCTTTTCCACCCATTTTGGGCGGGGATTGGGAGTTCCCAATTCCGAAAAGCGGAAGCAGATCCTTCATTCCGCTTACCCCATGGATGCTGCCGCATCCACGGGGCCCCAAACGCGCTCCATTCAAGGATGACATTGTTTAGGATGTTTAGGCTTCGGACGATACGGGGCTTCGCTTTTGGAGTTCGTTGCTTTCCTACCCAAGCTGCGCTTGGATGGGGTACCCATTTTCAGTGATTTTTAGAGGGGCTGGGATGAATTCGGTTTTCCCTGGTCCCCGAGGGACCGGGAGCACCGGTTGAGTCTGGAAGAGAGTGATCTGGCAAGAAGGAAACTGCGGCCTCTCTAAGGAGAAGCCGCAGTTCTTTTTTACAAGCGTGTGGAATGCCGCGGTGAGCGGACTATTCGGGTTTCGGTGCGCCGGAGATGCTTTCTTCCTTGGCTAGCTTGACTCGTGCAGTTTCAAGCTTGCGCTGCAGCTTGGCTACATCGGAGGGTTCGACATCGGCGGCCGCGGAGCGTGAGAACTCACGCAGGGAGAGCTGCCATTGGGCAGCGGCGAGGCGAATGCGTCCAGTCTTCTCGTAGAGGTCCCCCAGATGCTCGTGGACGGTGGGGTCGGCCTGGTCGCGCTCGACGGCCTGGCGGAGATTCTCTTCCGCAAGCTCATACTGACCCATCTTGAAGTAGGTCCAGCCGAGCGAGTCGAGATAGGCGCCGTTCATCGGTTCCTGCTCGACGGCCTTGCGGATCATTTTGAGCGCTTCAGGCAGCTTGCTGCCTTTGTCGGCGAGCATATAGCCGAGGTAGTTGAGGACCATGGCGTTGGAGGGGTCGAGGTCGAGGGCCTGACGGAAGAAATCCTCTGCAGGTTCGAGGTGTTTTTGACGTTCGGCGAGGGCGCCGCGGAGGAAGAGCAGATAGAGACGATCTTCTTTCTTGGTCGTCATCGTGCCCGCTTTGTTGAGCGCTTCTTCGGCGTCTTTCCAGCGGCGCTGGCGGGTGTACATCTGTGCGAGCTCGAGCCAGATCTTGCGGTCGTCGTCGGAGTTGTCGTTCTTCAGCAGGCCCTTGGCCATGGCGATGCCGTCGTCTGCTTTGCCCTGGTCGCCGAGTTCGCCGGCGAGCATCAGCTTCAGTTCGATTGCTTTGGGGTTGGCGTCGACGGCTTTGCGCGAGACTTCGACCGCTTTATCGAACAGCTTGGCGTCGCGGTAGGTGTCAACCTGTCCCTGATAGCCGCGCAGAGCGGAGTCTCCGCCCATATCGATCATTTTCTGGTAGGCGGCGATAGCCGAGTCGGTCTTGCTCTGCTCGTGATAGATGGAGCCGAGGCGCTCAAGGAAGATGCCGCGGTTGTTCTTTTCTTCGGTCGTGTAGGCGCCGTTGGCGTGCGAGGTGAGGTCCACCATGTGCTCGTAGACCTGGGCGGCTTCATCGTAGCGGCCAAGCACGTCGAGAAGCAGGCCCTCGTTATAGCCGGCTTCGAGGCTGTTGGGTTCCTTTTTGACCGCCTTGCGGATCGTGGTCAGGGCATCTTCATACTTGCCCTGCCGTCGCTGAATTTCACCGATGTGAATGAGGGCGCCGGTGTCGTCGGGGTCCGCGTCTGAGAGCTGGCGAAACGCCTTGAGAGCGGGATCGAGCTGGCCATCATTCAGCAGGGCCTGGGCGAGAGCGCCGAGGGTGCGGGTATCTCCCGGTTCGATGTCGAGGGCGCGCTGGAAAGCAGCGATCGCATCTTTCGGGCGCTTCATCTGGTCGTAGGCAGCTCCGAGAGCGAACTCCATCTTGGAGGTGCGATCGGAAACGGGAACGTCTTCGACGACCTTGGTGGCATGTTGCAGGTCGCCGCTCTCAGCGTAGAGGCGAGCGAGATTGAGGATGACGTCTTCAGAATCAGGATCGATTTCCTGTGCGGCCTTGAACTGCTCTTCCGCCTTTTTGGGCTGGTGCTTGACGGTGTAGAGCTGGCCGAGCACCATGCGATCTTCCACATCGTTGGATTCAAGGGCGACGATCTTTTCGTATTCGGCAATCGCCTGATCCAAGACGTTGCCGCTTGGAGAGGAGGAGGAGACAGAATTTTGCGATTCGCTGAGCTGGCGAAGATAGATGCGGCCGAGGAGCTTGTGGGCGTCAACGTTATTCGGATTGGTCTTGAGGAGAGCGCGGGCGGTGGATTCGGCCTCATGGATGTGGCCGGGCGTGCGGAAATAGAGGTCCGCGAGCGCGTTGTTCAACTGGGGAGATCCAGGATCTGCGTTGAGCGCGTCCTTGTACTCCTCGATGGCGTGGGTGACGTACTCGGGTCGACCGGAATTGACGGCTTCTTCTTCGTAGATGTCGGCGAGCGCGGCATGGTAATAAGCCTTGGCACGACTCGAAGCCGAATTGATGGCGTCTTCGCCGAGTTTTGGCGCAGTTGCCGGGGCGGTGGAAGGCGACGCGGAGCTTTGGGCGTGGACAGCAATCGCCGGGGCTAGGAGTAACGAGGCGGCGGCGATCGAGTACCAGAGATTGTTCGTTAAACGATTTGTTCTCATCAGTCTATGAGTTCCACGCCTTTCGGGGCCAGAGCTTAGAACGGGGGCAGATAGGAGCGATGATACCTCGGAAAACAAAAAGACTCCACGGGCAGTCTCCGGGCCGGCTGCCTATTGTAAAGACGATTTTACGCGGGAATGGTCGCAGCGGAATGGGTACGAGGGGCATTTTGGACATTCGTACCGTAACGAAGGGTCTGAGTGTGGTTGGATCGGGTTAAGGTTTTGGTCCTGCGAACAATGATGATGGTCTAGATTTGCTGTGGTCGGGTTCGTTGCCTTCCCACCCAAGCAGAGCTTGGATGTGGCACCCATTTTTCGACTAACCCTGATCCCTGATTCCTTTGGTTCAGTGGCGGAAGTGGCGGATTCCGGTGAAGACCATGGCCATGCCGAGCCGGTCGGCCGCAGCAATGACGTCCTGGTCCTTGACGGAACCGCCGGGTTGGATGACGGCGGTAGCTCCGGCGGCGGCGATTGCTTCAAGGCCGTCGGGGAAGGGAAAGAAAGCGTCAGAGGCGGCGACGGTTCCCTTGAGGGAAAGGACTGCCTTCTGGGCGCCGAACTTTGCGGCGTCGACGCGGCTCATCTGTCCGGCCCCGATGCCGATGGTTTGGCCGTCGCGGGCGTAGACGATGGAATTGGATTTGACATGCTTGCAGACGCGCCAGGCGAAGAGGAGGTTGCGCAGCTCTTCGGCGGAGGGAGGACGCCAGGAGACCACGTCGAGTTCGCCTTCGGTGATGCGGCCGGTATCGGCATCCTGCAGGAGGAGGCCGCCGGAGACGTGCTTGATGACGGGCACGGGCGGAGCGGGCTGGACTTCGACGAGGCGGAGATTCTTTTTGGCTGCGAAGCGCTCGCGGGCTTCGGCCGTGAAGGCCGGGGCGGCAATGGCTTCGACGAAGAGCTTAGCGATTTCCTCGGCCGCAGCTGCGTCGACTTCTCGATTGATGCCGATGACGCCCCCGAAAGCGGAGACAGGATCGCAGGCGAGGGCTTTCCGGTAGGCCTCGAGTATGGTTGCGCCGGTGGCTGCGCCGCAGGGATTGGTGTGCTTGATGATGGCGACCATGGGCTCGTCGAATTCGCGGGTCAGATCCCAGCAGGCATCGAGGTCGACGAGATTGTTGAAGCTGAGTTCTTTACCCTGAAGCTGCCGCGCCCCGGCAATGCCGAGTCCGGAGCCGTTTGCGTAAAGGGCGGCACGCTGGTGGGGATTTTCGCCGTAGCGCAGGGATTGGGCGAGAGGCATGTTGATGCGGAGGGTCGCAGGAAGGGGTGACGCGGCGGACGGCTTCGCCAAGGACTGGTCGGGCGGAGGAGCATCGTCAATCTGATCGAGGGTGTTGGCGATGGCGGAGTCATACGCAGACGTGAGAGCGAAGGCCTGTTTGGCAAGACGCCAGCGGGTTGCGCGGGACAGGGTACCCTCGGACTGTTTCAGCTCTTCGATCAGGGCTGTGTAATCGGAGACGCGGGTGACGATGGCGACGTCTTCAAAGTTTTTGGCGGCGGAGCGGACCATGGAGGGGCCACCAATATCGATGTTTTCGATCAGGTGGCCGAATGCGACCTCGGGCTGGGCCGCGGTCTTCTCGAATGCGTAGAGGTTCACGACCACCATGTCGATGGGCTGGATGCCATGGGCAGCGACGGCAGCTTCGTGTTCCGCATTGCCGCGGATGTAGAGCAGCCCACCATGGACGAGGGGATGGAGCGTCTTGACTCGGCCGTCGAGCATCTCGGGAAAGCCGGTGAGATCGCTGATGTCCTTGACCGCGAGGCCGGCTTCGCGCAGTGCCTTGGCGGTGCCTCCGGTAGAAACGAGTTCGACCTGAAAGCCGGCGAGGGCTTTTGCGAATTCAACCAGGCCGGTCTTGTCGGTCACGCTGAGCAGTGCACGGCGAATGCGCTTGTCTGTTGCTGAAAAAGTCACCCCTGTCGCTCCTTGCGGTTGTTTAGGCCTGAGGTTTCTGAAAGACCAAAGAACAGACTACATCGCGGCGACGGCCGGAGCCTGTGACAGACAGGGTGCTGAGGACGGGGAGCTAAGGAGAAACGCTGCGGATTTCAACATGGCGCCTGGGCGCCTCGCGGCGGGCAACAGGAATTCAATTTACGATAGAGGGATGGGAAGCAGTTCGCATGTTCCGGAACCCGAAATCCTTCCGCCGGGCGCGGACTATACAGTGGCTCAAGCGCAACCGCGCAGAAAGCCTTCGTGGGCCTCGGCTCCGGCGACATATTTTCTAGTTGGCGTGAATTGCCTTGTGTTCCTGGCGATGACGTTGCGGCATGTGAGCCCTATTTCGCCGACGACCGAACAGCTCTATGCCTGGGGCGCGAACAATGCGGGTGCGGTCTTGATTTTGGGCCAGTGGGAATGGCTGCGAATCGTCTCCGCAATGTTTGTGCATGTGGGCATTCTGCATCTTGCAACCAACATGTGGTGCCTGTGGAATCTCGGTCTGCTGGCGGAACCTCTGATGGGGCCGGCGGGGGTGCTTGCGGTTTACCTGCTTACGGGTGCGGCGGGCAACTTGCTTTCGACGCTCTGGAATTGGATGAGCTTCCATCGCGACCTGGCGCAGTATCACAGCGTGTTTGTTTTTCCGGTGGGTGCGGGTGCCTCGGGCGCTGTGTTCGGCATTGCGGGGGCGTTAATTGTACTTTTGAAATCGCCAAGGTTGCCGGTTCCGCCTCTTGAGTTGAAGAAACTGCGGCGTTCAGTGATTTACTTTGCCGCGATCAACCTGGTGCTGGGACTCTCGATCAGCGGGGGGACGCATGTGTTTGGCGCCGGCATCAGCATCGATAATACGGCTCATCTGGGCGGTTTCACTTGCGGACTGCTGTTCGCAGCGCCGATGGTGCCGCGACTTGGATCGCCGAAGCCGGTGTTTCAGGCGCGGCTGAGCGCTGCGGTGGTAACGGTTCTCGTGGCGCTTGTCCTGTTCGCGTTCTTCATCGTCCGATTTGCGGGATAGCGCGACGCCGGAGTGTCGCTGCGCGGCACAGGAAGAGAGCGGCTGCGCACACTTTGAGCAGGCATGTATTCTGATCCGTCCGCTCTTTGCAGAAGGATACAGATGCCCCAGATCCCCGCCGTTGCCAAGCTCATTTCGATTGCAGTCTTCATGTCGATGTTCGCCGCACCCGGCGGTGCGCAGAAGAACCAGCCAGCCGGAGACACGCCGGAGGTGGCCGGGCCGCTGGCTACCGACTTGTCTCCGTCACTCCAGAAAGACGCGATTGGTAAGGCGATGCGGAAGGTGGGCGACTGGCAGCTGGAGAAGTCGCGCGACGACTTCGACCAGGACTGGACTTTTGCTGCGCTGTACCGGGGATACCTGGCCGCCGCGGATTCACTGCACGAAGATCGCTATCGCGAGGCGATGCTGGAGGCGGGAAAGAAATTTGGCTGGCAGCTGGGTCCTCGCGCGACGCACGCGGACGATCAGGCCATCGGGTACATGTACCTGAAGCTGTACGCGCAGTATCACGATCCGAAGATGCTGGAGCCGACCAAGGCCGCGCTCGATCGGATTCTGCCGATGCCCGATGTTTGCACGGAGAGCTGTCCGCCGTGGCATGACGCGAAGACGCCGATGTGGTGGTGGTGCGATGCGCTGTTCATGGCTCCTCCGGTGTGGGCGGAGCTTGCGAAGACGACAGGAGACAAGAGTTACCTGGACCACATGGATCGCGCGTGGTGGGTGACTTCGAAATTGCTGTTTGACCCCACCGAGCATCTGTACTTTCGCGATACAAGTTACCTGGACAAACGTGAAGCAAATGGCAAGAAGATTTTCTGGTCGCGCGGCAATGGGTGGGTGTTTGCCGGTTTGACCGAAGTGCTGGATGCCATGCCTAAGGACTATCCGAGCAGGTCAAAGTATGTGGAGCAGTTTCGGCAGATGGCGGAGAAGCTGAAGTCGATTCAGAACGCGGACGGGTTGTGGCAGCCGGGTCTTCTTGGAGGCAGCGCGTATCCTCTGCCGGAAGTGTCGGGGTCGGCATTCTTTGTCTATGGGATGGCGTGGGGAATTAATCGGGGAATTCTCAAGCGCGCGGAGTATCTGCCGGTGGTGCGCAAAGGATGGGCCGGTCTGCTGACGCATGTCTATGCGGACGGGCGGCTGGGAAGCATTCAGCCAATCGGCGGAGGTCCGGACAGCTACAAGCCGCAGACGAGTTATGTGTTTGGTGTGGGCGCTTTTCTGATGGCGGGGTCGGAGGTGCGTACGCTGTCGGCTGACGGCCGCTAGGATGAGAATCTTTGGGGGTGGTATTGCTGCTTTCCCTTGTCCCCAAATCCGAGGGGGAGCCATTTTCTGTGCTGATTGAAGGATCGCGAAAAGCAGATCGTTCGTTCCGCTTACCCCAAGGTGTGGGGCCCCTGGCGCGAGGGTTGATGAATCGTGAGGAACGAGAGTCGTGCGTTCCCCGGTCCAAGAATCGGGATCGGCGCACCCATGTTCGCACGGTTTAGGCTTCCGCAGATTCCAATCAAGCCGGGCCTAAAGGCCCTATTCCGCTGCCGACTCTTTCCGAGGCCTAAAGGCCTCGGCTCCCTCCAATGAGGGTCGTTGCTTTTCCAGCCTGCCCACCCCGTGAACATGGGCCCGTTCCCGGGGACCCGGGAAGCAAAGCTTCGATGGGGCACCTGTGATCGAGTGGTAATCGGAGTGGCGTCTGGTGCGCGCCGGATTAGCGGACCGCAGTGGCGGCGAACTTTTTGACCATGGCGAGCAGCAACCTGCGATCGCTCTCGTTGAGGTTGGTTGAGTAGCGGCGGATCTGGGTGAGGAAGCGCAATTCTTCGTCGGAGAGGCGTTGCGTGTTGAGCTGACGGCCCACTGCATCTTCAGCGAAAAACTGGGCAATGGGCAAATCGAGCGCGAGCGCGATCTTGGAGAGCGTATCGAGAGAAGGCACGGTGTGGCCGTTCTCAACCCGCGAGAGATAGCAGCGCAAGAGCCCGGTCTTCTTTTCAATGTCGCCTTGCGAGAGCCCTTTTTGCAGCCGGTGCGCGCGGATCGTGGTGCCGATCTTCATCATGAGGGGAGCCTGCCTTTGCCGAGGGAGTTTACTGCTCCGGTATCTACCAAGAAGGTATTGGCTCAAGAGTTAACATGGCAATTCTTCGTTTGCAAGAAGAAATACGGCTGATGGCACTAAAGTGGTACCCACACTGCGCAGGAGTGGTGCGCGTGTGTCTAGCTATTCAGGAGGCGAATTAGTTTATGAATTGCCTTCGCAATCGATTGAAGCAGGCTCGACGTGCTTGACGAGATAGGCGAGTCCTTCGACAGGGTTATCGTTGTAGGGCGCGCACGGAGTGAAGCCCATTTCGAGATACATGCGATATGCCGGGCCCATGGACGCGGGCGCTGTGTCGAGATAGACAGAGCTGCGTTGGGCTTCGCGGGCGCGATCGAGGACTGCTTGCGTGAGCAAGCGTCCGAGATGAAGACCGCGCGCAGACGGACGTACCCAGAGGCGTTTCATTTCCCACGCGCCCTCAATGACTTGGGCGGATGAAGCGAGCGCGCGCCATGCAATGAAGCCGGCGGGCTCGTTTCCAACGAAAGCAAGTAAGCAGCCCCCTTCTTGTTCGAGATAGCTTTGCGGAAGGCGCGCGGCTTCGTTCTCGAGGGAGCCAAAGCAGAAGCGCGCGGCTCCTGGCTGCGCGACTACAAAGCGACCGTATTCGAGGAGGAGCTCCCGTGCCTGCAAGAGGATCGCGGGATCCGAGAGCTGGTTTAATTCGACAAAGCGGATGGTTGACGGTTTGGTCTGGTGCATCTGGCTTGGCTCTTGTTCCTGCAGAAGTAAGTTTACGATGGAGTGGAATGTAACTTCGAGGTAAACCTTCGCGCGCTGAGAAACGTCTGTTTCAATACCGGCGCAAACGGAGAGGTTGCATGCAGCGAGTGGCCAAACAAGCGAGTGTTGCTGTGTGCCTGACGGTTGCCGTTGCGCATGCGATTGCACAGGCGGTTGCGGGTGCTCCTGCTCAGGGGTTGTCAGTTCAACAGGCAACTGGGCCGTCCGCTCAGGGAGCTTCAACGCAGGCAACGCAACAAAGTCCTTCTTCCGCAACCGATATCGGCGCGTCGGGAGGCAGGCTGCACGGCACGGTGAAGAGCGGCGCGATTCCCTTGCCGGGAGTGACGGTGACGGCGCAGAACACTCTGACGGGTAAGCGCTATTCAACAACCACAGACATTGCCGGAGCGTGGTCTCTGACGATTCCGCAAAACGGACGCTATGTGATTCGGACGCAGTTTGCCGCCTTTGCGCAGGGTGCACAGGAAGCCGTGCTGAATGCGGGGAGCCGCGATCAGACGTTGAGCTTCTCCCTTGTTTTAGCTTCGCGCGCGGCCCAACTGGAGCAGCAGCAGGAAGGGCAGTCGGCGCAGCTGGCGCAGGCGATTCAGCGTCTGGCGGGAAACGGTGCGCAAAGCCTGAGCCTGATGAATGCCCTGACGCCGGATGCGGAGATGCAGGCCGGCAATGGGGGCGCGAGCGGGGCAGTCTTGCCGTCGATCGCTGGGAACAGCGATTTCAGCGGGGATTCAGTTGCGATAAGCGGACAAGCGGGTGCGGTGAGCCCACTGGCCGGTGTGGACATGGATCGGCTGCGCGACGCGCTTGAGACATTTCGAGCGCAGAACCCGGGGCTAGCTGGGAGCTTGGCTGGAGCAGCGGGAGGGCTATTTGGCGGTGGTGGATTCGGCGGGCCTGGAGGTTTTGGCGGCGGGGGCTTCGGTGGAGCTGGCGGATTTGAAGGGGGTGGATTTGGCGGCGGACGCGGAGGGTTCGGTGGTGGGCGCGGGAATTTTCGTGGTTTCAATCCGGGGCAGCCCCATGGCGCGATTTTCTGGATGGGAAGCAATTCGGCGCTGAACGCTCAACCCTTCAGTCTGCGCGGACAGTCGCAGGCGCAGCCAGACTCCGGGACGAATCGCTTCGGGCTGACGTTTATCAGCGCACCGTACATTCCAGGGCTGACGAAGCCAAGCGGGAAAGACACGATGTTCCTGACGTTGTCGGGTACGCGCAGTTCGACACCGTTGGATGAATACGCGACCGTGCCGACCGATGCCGAGAGACGAGGCGATTTTTCTGCGACCGGCCAGGCGCCAATCTACGATCCGACGACGCTGCAGCAATTCAGCTCGAATGGCGTTGCGAATGTTATCCCGTCGAATCGCATCTCGGCGCAGGCAGTGGCGTTGTTGAAGTATTTTCCCGAGCCGAATTTGCCGGGGACGGTGCAGAACTACCATCTACTTTCGACTGCACAAACCAATTCGACGCAGGCTGGGGTGCGGTATATGCGGAGCCTCGGGGCGAATGCATCCCCGTTTGGTTTCGGCGGGCGCGGCAGTGGGGCGCGGAGAGCGCAACAGAACCAGGGACTTCGGCAGAGTATCAACTTCAACTACAACTGGGCGCACTCGGCTGCGGATAAGGTGAACATCTTTCCGGATCTCGGAGGGAAGACCTCGTCGCAATCGAATTCTGTACAGGCGGGATACACGGTGGGCTATCACCGGCTCACGAGCATTTCGAACGTGAGCTGGAACCGCAGCAATAGCGAGGCGACGAATTTCTTTACGAATCAGCAGGACATTTCGACGAACCTCGGCATTCTCGGGCCCAACGGCACGGCGCTGAATGCGAGTCCGCTGAACTACGGGCTGCCGAATGTGCAGCTGAGTAATATTCAGGGATTGAATGAGCAGCAGCCGAGCTTGTCGGTCGCGCAGACGATTTCAATTTCAGAGACGCTGAGCTGGATTCACGGGAAACATAACCTGCGCTTTGGCGGCGACTATCGGCGCGTGCATCGGGACTTTCTATCGGGATCGTATGCGACGGGGACTTTTACGTTTTCCGGTTTATTTACCGAGGATGCGAACGGCAATCCTGCGACGGGTTCTTCACTGGCGGACCTGCTGCTTGGATTGCCGCAGCAGACGACGCTCGATTCGGCGATTACCAAGAGCTATTTGCGCGACAACGTCTTCGATGCGTATGCGCAGGATGACTGGCGGGTCCTTCCGCAATTGACGCTGCTCTACGGCGTGCGCTACGAGTTCTTTGCTCCTTACACGGAGAAGTACGGCCATTTGGCAGCGGTCGATACCAATCCGTCGGAAGGGTTCACGGGAACGGCCGAGGTGCAGGCTGGAGGGACTGGCGCGTTCAGCGGGAAACTGCCGGAGTCGCTGGTGTTTCCATTCCGCACTGCGTTTGCGCCGCGGCTGGGGCTGGCGCTGCGTTTGCCAAAGCAGACGGTTGTGCGCGCCGGATTTGGAATGAACTACACGGTGGGGCAGTACGCGACGTTTGCCGGGAGCATGGCGCATGAACCCCCGTTTGCGAACGAGCAGACGAACCAGGCTTCTTTAGCGAATGGGCTGCCGAATTCGGCTTGCGCGCGTGCGGCTCCGGCCTCTTGCCTGACACCTTCGCGGCGGGATTTCCAGCGCCGGATGCGATCGGCAATTTTGCGCTCGATCCGCATTATCTGTTGCCTTACGTCGAGACGTGGAATTTGGATGTGCAGAAGACTCTGCCGTGGGGCATGGTTCTGAATGTGGGCTACAACGGATCGAAAGGGAATCATCTTGATATCACGAGCGCGCCTCGTGCGACAGCGAGCAGTCCGAATACGAATCCTACAAATCATGTTTTCAACTACGACCAGGCGGCAGCTTTCTCAAAGTTCACTGCGGGCACGGTGCGCTTGAACAAACGGCTTACGAAGGGCCTTGCGGTGGGAGCGAATTACCAGTACTCGCATCTGATCGACAACGCGGGTTCCGAGGGCGGAAGCGCGAGCGTAGGCGCGCAGAACTGGCAGAACCTGAGCGCGGAGGCGGGAAATGGGAGCCTCGATCAGCGGCACAAGGTAAGTGGAACCTATCTCTACGAGCTGCCATTCGGGCAGGACAAATTCTGGTTCACGAGCGGAACGGCTTCGCACATTCTCGAAGGTTTTTCTATTTCGGGCAGCTTTACGTTTGCGACGGGGACGCCTTTGAATCCGTACTACGCTGCGGAGGTGACGAGCGTGGCGTGCGGCACAGGCGGAACATTGCGGCCCAATGTGAACCCAGGCGTCCAATTGAATGCGGGCAGTGGGCGGCAGTGGTTCAACTCCGCGGCTTACACGGTGCCGGGAACGAATGCCGCGTATCCATGCGGAAGCTTCGGGAACGCGGCGAGGAATTCGATTGCGGGACCGGGGACGATTTCGAACAACATGGCGCTGGCAAAGACGGTAGGACTCGGCGATACGAGGAGCATGGAGATCAGGGCCACTTTAGATAACGCGTTCAACACCGTGCAGTATGCGGGCGTGGACACGAATGCAGCCTCGCCGTCGTTTGGGCAGGTGGTCTCGGTGGGCTCGATGCGGTCGTTTCAGTTCACGGCGCGGTTCAGGTTTTGACGGCAGCGGAGTCAGGGGAAGCAAGCGGAGCTAACGAAGTTCGCAAGCTTGCAGGCGAGAAGCGATGTTGAATGGAGTGCGAAAAACCGGGGCGATTCTGATGGCGGTTGCGTTGATGGCTCCGCCGCCGCCGAGCGTTTTTGCGCAAAACGGCGTTCCCTCCGCTGGACAGGATGCCGCGCCACAGGAGAGCAGCTTTGTTCTGAAGACGAATGCAGAGCTTGTGCTGACCAACGTTGTTGCGCGCGACGCAAAGACGGGCGAGTTTGTGCGCGGACTGCAGCACAGCGATTTCACGGTAAGCGAAAACGGCAAGGCGCAGAAGATTGCGACATTCGATTTTCAGAGTGTGGAGATGGCAACGCCGCTGAACGAAGCGGTGGTGAGCGGCCTGGCGGCAGGCCCGAACGGGAGCGACAGCAAAGCGGTTTTGGTGGCGAAGCCTGAGGATTTGCGGAATCATCGGCTGATTGTGATGTTCTTCGATTTGACGTCGATGCAGGCGGAAGATTTGGATCGGAGTGTCGAAGCGGCGCAGGCGTTTTTGAGGACCAAGATGCAGCCGGCGGACCTGGTAGCGCTTGTTTCCCTTGCTGCACGACGTTGAAGGTGGACCAGGATTTTACCGCGGACAAGAATGCGCTGATCCACGAAGTAGGCGTGTACAACGGGACGGAAGGGACAGGATTTGCGCAGGGGGCGACGTCGACCTCGAACCAGGTGGAAGATACGACGGGCTACACGCCGGATGAGAGTGAGTACAACGACATCAATACGGATAGGGAACTGTTCGCTCTGCGTGCGGTATCGAAGGCACTGGAAAAGATCGGACAGAAAAAGTCGCTTCTGTATTTTTCCGGAGGGATTTCGCGCGATGGGATCGAAAATCAGGCTTCGCTGCGTTCGGCGGTGAATGCGGCGGTGCGCGCGAATCTGGCCATCTACAGCGTGGATACGCGAGGGCTGCAGGCGATCTCACCGGTGGGCGATGCGTCGACGGGGAGTTTGCGCGGGTCGGGCGCCTATAACGGCGGTGCGTTGCTGAACAACATGAACTCCAACTTCGCGTCGCAGGAGGTGATGGCGACGCTGAGTTCGGATACGGGCGGCAAAGCGTTTTTCGACTCGAACGATTTTGCGCCGGCGTTTGCGCAGGTGCAGCGCGATACTTCGGCTTACTATGCGATCGGGTTTCATTCGGCGAATCCGGCGCGTGACGGCAAATATCGCAAGCTGACGATCAAGGTCAATCGACCGGGGATCAAGCTTGAGTATCGGCCGGGCTATTATGCGCCCGCTGACTTCAAGCATTCCGGCAGGGAAGACCGCGAGCGCGAGCTCGATGAGCAGTTGGCGAGCGATCTGCCGGCGACGGACATGGCGGTTTATCTCGACGCTATGTACTTCCGGCTGGATGAGAACCGGTTTTATGTGCCGGTGTCGCTGATTGTGCCGGGCTCGCAGATTCCGTTTGTGAAGGGCGGAGACAAGGACAAGGCGACGCTGGACATTATTGGCGAAGTGATCGACGAGGTAAAGCGACCGATCGGGAGTGCGCGGCAGACGGTCAAGCTGAATCTCGATCCATCGCTGCAGGCACGGCAGAGGAATATCGAATACACGACGAGTTTCAATCTACCTCCCGGGAAGTATCACCTGAAGTTTGTGGTGCGCGAAAACCAGACTGGACGGATGGGTTCGTTTGAAGACGGATATCCAGCTGCCGGAGATGAAGAAGATGCCGCTGAAGCTGAGTTCGATTGTGCTGGCGTCGTTGAAACAGCCGAGCAAGCAGGACACGCCGCTGGTCCGCGAGGGGGAGGAGTGGGTGCCGAATATCCGCCATGTGTTTCGGCAGGATCAGCACCTCTATTTGCTGTATGAGGTGTATGACCCAACGCGGGAAAAGGCGACGGAGAGCCAGCCGAAAGGTACGAAACCCGGAATCAGCTTGTTGAGCAGCCTGGAACTGATTCAGGGATCGGTGAAGGTGTACGAGACGCCGCTGGTGCAGGCGAAAGCAACCAACGTCAATG
>CAWFZI010000021.1:0-341372 GCA_963820295.1 uncultured Acidobacteriaceae bacterium
GTGATAGAGCACGGCCCCACCTGCCACCGCGAGCACGAATCCCGTCGCGACCCCCACATAATGCGTTCCTGCCTCGTCCTGCGCGCCCGACGAATGCTTCGACTCAACCATCGTCGCGGACACATCGCCCAGCTCCACCGTGCCGCCCAGGTTCATGCCCATCGTGTTCTTCACGCCCTTGCCGGCGATATACGCAGCCAGCTCATAGATCGCAACTACCGTCGACCCATGTTTGGTCGCAATAGGAACCGCGTCCCCCATGTGATCGCCGTGCCCGTGCGTCAGCAGAACATAGTCGATCTTCTCCGGTAGCTTGTACCCCTTCGGATACTTGGGATTCCCCTCAATAAACGGGTCGATCAGAATGTTCGTTCCTTTTGGACTTTGGATGAGCACCGTAGCGTGCCCCAGCCAGGTAATGCGCGTTCCCTTCAACAAGCTCATGAAGTCTCCTCTTCGATGAATGTGGTCCATGTTCCTGGATGCAGCTTCGAAGGATCGCGACTCACTTCATCCGGCGATCCCCATCCAAAACCCGCAGACAGCGACTCGCGATCAAGCGTCCATCCCATGTTGGCAAACGCCGCTCCCGATAGCGCAACCCGCTTAAGTTGACGTCTCACTCCTCCAGGCGTAGCCTTTCATAGAAGGCGAACAAATGGCGAATACTCTTCCCCTCTTTCCCATTCTGCCCAACATCCCGTTGCCGTCCGGCGCACCCGTTCCCGATGATCGCCGCATCTCGTCCCTGGCTCGTTCCGCAGCCAGTGCGCCCCTCGACTCAACGGGTTGCCGCACCGAATATCGACCCCTTCCCACGCGCTCTGTCCTCTCCAAAGTCCAATCGAAACGCAAGCTGCCCTTCACCTACGGCATCAATTCCTATCGCGGCTGCGAGTTTGCCTGCCGCTATTGCTACGCCCGCTATGCCCACGAGTTTCTTGAGCTTACCCCCGAAGACTTCGAGCATAAGATTTACTTCAAGCAGAACGCGGAATGGCTCCTGACACAGGAGCTCAAGCGCCTCAAACCTGGAACAGACATCGCCCTCGGCACAGCCACAGACCCATATCAACCCATCGAACGCCGGCAGCGCGTCACCCGGTCCATCCTCAAAGCTTTCGCCGCTACCAGCGGATTCGCCCTGGGCATCGTTACCAAATCCACGCTCATCACCCGCGACATCGACCTTCTGCAACAGATTGCGCGCCGACACAAGCTTTCCATTCTCGTGACAGTCACCACCGTGGACCCAGCGCTGGCCCGCATCCTCGAGCCCCGCGCCCCCCGCCCCGATCTCCGCATCCGCACCGTGGCCCGCCTGCGCCGTGCCGGGTTACGCGCTGGCGTGATGTGCTCGCCTCTCATGCCCGGAATCACCGACAGTCGCCTCTCAATCGGCGCCGTAGGCAAAGCGGCCGCAGCAGCCAACGCCAGCTTCTTCGTTGCGGGTGCGCTGTTCCTCAAGCCCTGTTCCCTCCCCACATTTCTCGACTTCGTTCAAGAGCACTTTCCCGCGCAACTCGAGTCCTACAAACACCGCTACGCCCACAACGCCTTCGTCTCCGCCGAATATCGAAACCGCCTGCAGAAAATTGTGGAAATGGTTCGCCGCGAGAACCACCTCGGCCACCGCACAGAAGAGAAAGCACTCACCGGCATGTCCGAGGTAGAGCAGCCGCTGGCACAGCAGCCCTGGCTCCCCTTTGACTGATCACGAGATTCGGAATTGCATCAAACCGCACGAACACTGAGCGCTGGGTACCCCGGGTCCCTCGCATTCGGGGACCAGGGAAAACTGAATGCATCCCAGCCACTCGCACAAACAGCACGAACCGAAGGTGCCCCCTCAAAAAGCTCTGCTTGCGTCGGAAAGCACGAACTCAGATGAACGTCTTCCGGTGCGGACCGGGCCCCGCACGCTTTTTGGTTTCGGAGGGCGGAGGAAGGATCCGCCTTTGCAGTTGCCTTTTCCTGATCCCTGACCTCTGACCCCTGTCCCGATCTACCGCGTAATCAGAACCTCGTACAGACCGTCCTTGGCAAGAAACTGCCGGAATCCCGACCACCGCGAGAACAACTCCTGAATACTGCGATTCGTAAATGACCGCTGCGTCTGGAACGGCTGGGCCTGCTGCATCTCCACGTCGTCCGTCTCGGTCAGGTGGAATCGGCAATACGGCAGCTGTTCTTCCTTCGACTTCGCAAGAAAAAACGCCAGCACCTGCCCTCCCGGGTTCATCGCGTTGTACAAGTGCCCCACCACGGGCACTACAAACGCCTCAGGAAGATAATCAAGCGCCGTCCAAAGCAAAACCACATCGAACATGCGTCCTGAAAACTGCATTGTCTGCTCCAGGTATGCCTCGACGTTCCAGATCGGCTTGTCGTCCTCGTCCTTGCCCATCTGCCATTCGCCCGTCAAAGCATCGCTCACCGGGTCGCACAGGAATATGCTCTGCCCCATGTTGGTCAGGTAATTGATATTGTGCGGCGAAGTCGCGCCGGCATCGATCACCCGCAGCCCCGGCTCGCTCTGCAGCCGCTTGCGCAGCGTGCCCCATGCGCCTGAGTACCGCGGGTACTTCGGGCCTGCAGGACCGGAAAACGAGGGATTCACTTCCGGTTTCTTCTCGAATAGACGCCTGATCACTCTCGAGCCCCTTGTCAGGGTGAATGAAAGATTGGAGTTGCCTGCCGGCGAGCCCTCGACGACCTGCCGTCAAAGGCGCCTGGAAACAACCGGGCGCCCGCCGAACTGAAGCGCTCGCCGGAAACCCTTAACTGAACAGAGCGGGCCTCGCTTAGAAACCGTTCCCCGCTGCCGCGCCTTCGGCGGACTTCGCACCCTGCGTCAGGTCGACCTTGCCGCGAAACACGGCATTGTCTTCGACCGCCAGCCGCATCGCGCGCACATCGCCCTCAACCACACTCCCCGCCCGCAATTCCACGCGGCCGCTTGCTACGATATTGCCTTGGAGCTTTCCCAGAATCAGAACATCGCGTGCGATAAGATCGGCTGCAACGTTCGCATTCGGTCCTATTGTCAGCCGGCCCTCTGAAAGGTTGATGGTGCCTTCCAATTGCCCATCTACAATCAAATCTTCACTACCCTTGAGCTCGCCGCGAATCACTACCGTCTTACCAATGCGCGCGAGTCCATTCTCCGTTGCCATAATTGCGATTCCTTCCGAGGCATTCATTCAAGCATCTTCAGATATCAAGACAGCTGGCTTCGGGTGCGCCAGCGGTACGCTGAAAATCCCAGGGGCCCTGCCCGCACTATACGCAACAATCCCCCGGTACTTCAATTCCCGAAACTCGGAAGTAACCGGAGCGTCTAATACCTGTGCATCCCCATCATGCGGAATATCCATGGGAATCCCTTCACGGGGCCACCTCAACGCATTGGAACACGAATGAGCGCTAAACTGCCCCGTCAGCATGTCCGATTGACCCGTTGGGCCGCAATTGCGCCCCTCCTGGCGCTGTGCACACTCGCCCCTCCTCGCGCAATCGCCAAAGAGGAACTCCCCGACACTGAACTCGTCAAGCGAGCCCTGGCCGCCGAACTGATCGCTGCCGAGGATACCCAACACCCGATGCGTTACCGCCTGCGCAAAGCCAGCCCCCGCCTCGTCACCACCAAGGAAATCGTCGAAACCAAAGACGGCGCCGTCGCCCGCCTCGTCGCCATCAATGACCAGCCCTTGAGCCAGGCAGACGACATCAAGGAGCAGACCCGCATCAACGATCTCCTCTTCGATCCCGGAAAACAACGCCACCGCAAGCAGTCTGAGCAGGCCGACATCGAACGCGTCCTCAAGGTGCTGCGCGCCCTCCCAACCGCTTTCATCTACCAGTACGCCGGTCCCGGCGCGAGCCCCGCGGGTCGGCCGGCCGAGAGCCCATCCGGGCGGATTGAGAAGTTCTCCTTCAAACCCAATCCCGCCTTCAATCCACCTGACCTCGAAACCCAGGCCCTCACCCAGATGACCGGCGAACTTTGGATCGATCCCGAACAGGGCCGCGTCACACGCCTTGAAGGACATCTGCGGCAGGACGTCGATTTTGGCTGGGGCATCCTCGGTCGCCTCAACAAAGGTGGGTGGATCATCCTCGAACAAGCCGAAGTCGCGCATCGCCAATGGCGCGTCGTTCATTTCCAGATGGCCATGACCGGCCGCCTTGTCTTCCGCACCAAGAGCTTCGATACCACTGAAGACCAAAGCAACTTTGTCCCGCTGCCCTTCGGGCTCTCCTACCAGCAGGCCATCCAGCTCCTCCGCGCCGGCCCGGCAAAACCCGAATCCCCAGGCGCTGAAAGCCACCGCTAAAAGCAGGAAGCCCCGCCCGAAGGCGGAGCTTCCTGTCGTTGCTGCAGATTGCTTACTTGACCTTCGCGAAAACGATGACCAGCGTGAACAGCGTGAGCGACTCGATCAGCGCGAGACCCAGCACCAGGAAGGTGAAGATCCCGGCCCGCGCCCCAGGGTTACGGGCAAGAGCTTCAACAGCCGAACCCACTGCCTTGCCCTGGCCCAGACCGCACAGACCCGCGGCAATACCCATGCCAATACCAGCACCGATCGGCACCAGGCTGGCCGGACCCGCTTCGCCCTGTGCGAACGCAGGAATGGCGAAACAAAGAACCGCCAACGTCATGAACACATATTGAAACTTCTGCATAGTTCTCCAGCTTCTCTTTGAATTGGCTGCCAGGGGGTGGTTGAGGCTCACCGTGCTGGCCCCCTCACACTCGCAACCTTCCGGGTTTCCGAAGCAGAAGCGCTCTCCGGCGGAATCCTTTTGAAGCAGCTACTAGCTTCTAGCTATTAGCTTCTAGCCCGTTCCCGTTGGGAACGAAAAACTCATCTTCCTCTCAGCCTCTGAAGCCATCCAGCAACACAAACAAACTAGCAGCTAGAAGCTGTCTTTCCTGTCCTGCCTGCATTTAATGCTCGTGCGAAACCGCCAGCGACAGATAAATCATCGTCAACAGCATGAACACGAATGCCTGAATCACTGACACCGCCACGTGCAGCCCGATAAAGATCGCGGGCACTGCCACCGGAATCAGCGAAAAGAACACCAGCGTCACAAGATCGCTGGCAAACATGTTGGCGTAAAGACGGATGGTGAGCGAAAGAACGCGAGCGAGATGCGACACAATCTCAATCGGAAAAATCAGCCACGCCATCCACCACACCGGACCTGCGAAGTGCTTGATATAGCCCACTGGACCCTGCGCCCGAAGTCCGTGGTAGTTGTAAAACAGAAACGTCAACACGGCCAGGCCAAGCGGAACAACCGGCTGGGTCGTCGGCGCCGGAATTCCCGGGATCGCGCCCAGTAGATTGTTGATGAGCACAAACAAAAAGATGCACGTCACAAACGACTGGAAGCGCTCGTACCCGTGCCCGATGATCTGTTCGGACTGATCGCCGATCGCCTGGTAGACCATCTCGGCTACCTGCTGAGCCGGGTTCGGGCTTTCCACCGACAAGGTAGCCCGCACCAACACAAAGAAAAGAATCAGGCCGGTCGCCACCAGCAGCTCCAGCGCAAAGGCATTCGTGATCGCCGTCGCCGGCGTCGATTGAATGCCAACCGCGTGCTGCAGCGACGAAACCGGGCCGCCGAACAGGCTATTCAAAAAGCTTGTAATTGCAAGCGATTCCTGCATCAACGAGTTCTTTCTGTCCCTGGGCGCGGCTTACCGCACGCGTCGATCTCCCCATTATTCACGGAGCAAACGGATCACTTCCCAGCCTACGGACATCACTGCCAATCCTAGACCGCACAGAAGGGCGACTACCGATCCCTGGAAACACTTCAGGCTACCATAAATGACCCCGGCAAAGACTGCGAGCCGCATCACAAAGAAGACCACCACCACGGCCGCGCTTCCGGGCGTCCTCTGGTGGTCCATGCGGGCGTTGAATACCTTCACCAGGTGCCGCCACTCCAGTACGCTTGCCGCCGAAATCGCCGCCCCCGTCAACAGCATCGCGCCATTGCGCCAGTTCGACCCGATGGTCACCGCGCCCGCGCCCAGAATCCCCAGCGCAATCGTGATCCACAACGAGCGCTTCAACATGCCCTGCAGCGCTTCATCCGTCAAATCGGCAATAGGATGCGTCTCTTGAGTCGTCATTGCGCGTCGCCCGAACCATTCCCCTTCTTGCTTGAATCGTCCAGCGGCCCTACGCTCTTCTCCGCGTCCATCGCCAGCCGAACCACGTACACCAGTCCTGAAATACAGCCGAAAATCACGCCCACAATCGTGAGCCACGACTGATGCAGCTTCATATCGGCCCACGCACCCAGCAGCCACCCAATCACCATCGCCGACGGCAGAACAAACGCGATCTGCATCAACTTCTCGGCCTGCACCAGGCTCTGCAATCCACCTGCGGCCTTGTTGCGCGTTTTCGGATCGGGAATGGGATTGTTATACGGCATAGGGATCAAGAAACATCATCTGAAGCGTTTTGTAAATTGGCACAGCCTCAGCCGCACCGCAAACAATCAAGCGCTTTGTAACAGGGCACGGCTTCAGCCGTGCCGAAAACAGCTATAAAAGATCGCGGGGCTTTGGCCCCTGCCTGAGTCGGAGTTTCCTGAGCCCCTCAAGCCCTGAACCAGCATACAGCCCTATCTCGCCAGCAGGTATACTTCCCTTTTGAGTACAACCCAGAATGACAGCCACCAACATCCCGTTCGATTCGGAGTTTGAGCGCAACCTCTTCGAGCTGCGCCAGTCGAAATTAGTCGAGATTCAGAAGCTCGGGCAGTCCGCCTATCCCAACCAGTTCCCTGCCTCGCACACCATTCCTGATGTCCGCGCAAAATGGGATGCCTCGACTGCGGAAGATCTTGAGGCCAATCGTGTCACTGTGGCCGTCGCCGGACGCCTCATGGCGATCCGCGCCCAGGGCAAAGCCGGATTCGCCACCCTGCAACAGGGCGGCCAGCGCCTTCAGATGTATGTCCGCCTCGACGCCGTCGGCGAACAGGGATTCGCGCTTTACAAGCTCCTCGACCTCGGCGACCACGTCGGCGTCACCGGCTATCTCTTCCGCACCCGCACCGGCGAGCTCACCGTCCACGTCGAGCGCCTCACCTTCCTCGCCAAGGCCATGCTCGCCCTGCCGGAGAAGTTTCACGGCCTCTCTGACGTCGAGCTGCGCTACCGCCAGCGCTATGTCGACCTCTTTGCCAACCTCGAAAGCCGCGAAGTCTTCGTCAAGCGCGCCAAGGTGCTCAAGGCCCTGCGCACATTCTTTGACGAACGCGGCTATCTCGAAGTCGAAACACCCATGATGCAGCAGATCGCCGGCGGTGCCGCGGCCCGGCCCTTCAAGACGCATCACAACACGCTCGACATGGATCTGTTCCTGCGCATCGCGCCTGAGCTCTATCTCAAGCGGCTCGTCGTCGGCGGCCTCGATCGCGTCTATGAAATCAATCGCAACTTCCGCAACGAGGGCATCAGCACCCAGCACAACCCCGAGTTCACGATGCTCGAGTTCTACCAGGCCTACGCGAACTACCACGACATGATGCAGATCACCGAAGATCTGATGGCATTCGTCGCGCGCGAGGTCAACGGCGTCACCACCACCGAGTTCAACGGCCACACCATCGACCTCGGCAAGTGGGAACGCCTCACCATGCGCGCAGGCCATTCAGAAATACTGGCCTGAAGAAGCCGGCCCCAAGCCCGCAGAGACCGCGCTCGACTCTACACAGGTGCTGCAGTCGCGCCTGCATGCGGCGATGAGCTCCCTCGAGAAGGCCGCGTGCCAAACCAACACCATCGTTCCCGACCGCCTCGCCGAGCTCAAGACGATTCACGGCGCAATCACCGCCGTCTACTACGACTCCATGAAGGGTGCGCCAATCGGTAAGTCGGTCTACAACCTCTTCGAAGCGGTCGTCGAGCCCTTCCTCATCCAGCCGACCATCATCTACGACTACCCGACCGTCGTCTCGCCGCTCTCCAAAGCCAAGCCCGACGACCCCGAGCACGTCGAGCGCTTCGAGTTCTTCGCCGGCGGCTTCGAACTCGGCAACGCCTTCAGCGAGCTCAACGACCCAGTCGAACAGCACAAGCGCTTCGAAGAGCAGCTCGCCGAGAAGACCCGCGGCGACGACGAAGCACACCAGATGGACGAGGACTACGTTCGCGCCCTCGCCTACGGCCTGCCTCCCACCGGCGGCGAAGGCATCGGCATCGACCGCCTCACCATGCTCCTCACCGGCTCCAAATCCATCCGCGACGTGATTCTCTTTCCGCTGATGCGGAGCGAAAAGCAGCTTCTAGCTCCTAGCCTCTAGCTAGACAGCGTGCACGAGCACTCGATGGAAGATCCGACGCATTTGAGATCGATGCATCGTAGAAACATAGTTCGGTCACATTCGATATGCGAGAGCCCGCCTCTAGCTAGGAGCTAGGAGCTAGTAGCTAGGAGCTGCACTTTGAACCTCTTATTCGTCGGCGACATCTTCGGCAGCGCAGGACGCAGAATCGTGCGCGAACACATCGGCCACGTGCGTGCCGCCCACAACGTCGACCTCACCATCATGAACGTCGAGAACGCCGCCGGCGGCTTTGGCGTCACCCCGCAGATTGTCGACGAGCTCTTCGAACTCGGCGCCGACGTCATGACCACCGGCAATCACGTCTGGGATAAACGCGAGCTGCTCGACTATCTCGCCTCAGTCCCCGCCGACAGCCATGCCCGCGCCCGCCGCGTCCTGCGCCCCGCCAACATGCAGCCCGGCCTGCCCGGCTACGGAGTTTACGAAGGCGTCATCGCCAACGGCCCCAACAAGGGTCTGCCGTACGCAGTGATGAACCTTATGGGTAAGGTCTTCATGAGCGGCACCAACGACCCATTCCACTTCGCCACCGATCTCATCGCCGGCCTCAAAGCGAAGGTCATCCTGCTCGACTTCCACGCCGAGGCCACCAGCGAGAAAGTCGCCATGGGCTGGCATCTCGACGGCAAGCGTCACCGCCGTCCTCGGCACCCACACCCACATCCCCACCGCCGACGAGCGCATCCTCCCCGGCGGCACCGCCTTTCAGACCGATGTAGGCATGAGCGGTCCTTACGACAGCGTCATCGGCGTCGAAAAGGATATCGTCCTCCAGCGCTTCCTCACCGGCATGCCCGGCAAGTTCGAGGCCGCCAAGGGCAATCCCAAAATGTGTGCCACCCTCGTCACCTGCGACCCCGCCACCGGCCGCGCCACCGCCATCCAGCGCATCATGCTCGGCGAATAGTTCCAGTGCCGCGAACAATCAAGCGTTTTGTGACAGGCCACGGCTCCAGCGAAGAAGTTTGTAACAGGGCACGATTTCAGCCGTGCCGCGAAGAGTCGTACTGTTGCGAAATGGCACTGCCTCAGCGACGGGTTCTGTAACAGGGCACGGCTTTAGCCGTGCCGAGCCCGCACAAAACGAACGCGGGCTTTAGCCCCTGCGCCGCGTTTCTCATCCACTTCCAAAAACAAAGAGGGCAACCCCATGCGGGATTGCCCTTTGTGATTTCCCAGGAGTGCTGGGTCGAGCCTTTATTTTTGGCTCGACCCGTCCCGTGCCGTTAATTTACTTGGCCTTCCTGTGCACAGGCGCGTGGTGCACCGGTGCCGCCTTCTTTTTCTCGGGTTGGATGAATGCATCCTTGAGCACGATCTCCGCTCTCTGCGCTGTAGCTGCAGTCGCCGGGGTCGTGTCCGTGGCTGGCTTCGCGTCCGCTGCAGGAATCTGCGTATACGTGTCGTAGGTTCCGTCGAGTTCAGCCGCGGGCTGCGTCTTGAATTCGAAGCCAGGCTGATATAGCTTCAGCTCGGCGTCCTTCAAGGGCTCTTTCAGGTTCACGATAAAGTCCGCAATCTTCGCGTCCTTCGCGTCTTGCGTCACAGCCACCTTGATCTGCGAAGCCGTTGCGTCAATCACAATTCCCGGGACCGGCGTCTGCTTGCCTTGCAAAAGGCTCCAGAGCTTGTCGGCATCTTCCTTCGCACCGAAGGCGAGAATCGTTTCCTTGTCCGCCAGCGCCAGCGTCGTCAAATCCGGCGTCTGCGTAATCAGGTCATGAATCTGTTCCTGCGGACTCTTTGCAGGATCGATATGCAGCGTCGACGGAGGAAAGACCGAGGCCGACGCCTGCTGCTTGATCGCGTCCAGACCGTCGAGGCTACCGTGATACTTCTTGTAGTAGTACTCGAGCTTCGGCGCAATCTGCCCCTTGTAGTTGGCCGGAGCCAGATCCCACACGCGCGCATAGAGCCAGATCGCCTTGATCAAATCCTGCGACGGTCCCGGCTGGCTGTACGCCTGCGCTAGAAGCAGCGTGTCTTGCAGGCCCTGCCGTCTTGCTCTGTTCATCGGAATAGAGCTTCAGCTCGTCCGTGTACTCGTCCTCGGCGCTTTTGTAGTCCTTCTTCACCACCGTATCGTCCAGCGCAATCGCCGAGTGAAACACCGGATACGCAATAGCCGTCTGCTTCGCCCAGTCATCGGCAGAAGTAGCTGCAGGCTTTGCCAGTCCTAGCCCCGTCTTCGCCAGCGTCGCAGCGTCGTCGCACGTCTGCGGATCAGACGACTTACCCGACGCGCTCACGCTCTTGGCGCACTGCGATTTCCGAACGAAGACCGAAATCAATGTGGCCTTCATATTGTTGGCATCGATCTGCAGCAGCCGATGTGCCGCATCCAATGTCTTTTCCGGTTCTTGGACCTGCTGATATGTGTCGACCAGCATGTCGAGAACCGCGCTCTTCACCACGCTGTTCGGATACTGCGTCAAAAACTGCTCAAGCGCCGCCGCCTTGGCCTTCGGGTCGCTCTGGGTGGTCGCCATCTGGTAGGCGTTGAACTCGGCCGGATCATTGATCTTGATCGTGCCGCCCTGATCCTGTGCGTGCAGCATCGGTGCAACAAGGCTAATGCTTGCCAATGCCATCACAGATGCAAAGACTATCTTCTTCATTCAGTGCTCCTGGGAGATACGTAAAGTGAAATGAATACTCAAGCACTCTCTTGGCGGACTGCACAACCCTTCTGCTTGGCGGTTGGACACGGCTACCAGTGCAGTGTTGGGAGGATTATAGAAACCAGCGCCCCAAGTGACAAGCAAACTTCTCGCTAAGAGGTCGAAAATCAATGCGCTCGCCTCGTTCTATCGTCTCAGATGCGGTCACCGCCGGCCTTGCTGTCGTTCGACCTTCCCCGCCGGTTGCCGAACCTGTCCCTTGGTACAGTCGTGCGCACCGCTGCTTCGCCTCTTGAACCGTTGGATGCACGCCAATTCGTCCAAGCATATCGCGTTAGACACCGCACCCATCAAAACTGTTCCGAACCGGCCCCACTCTTCGCTTTCCGCTCTACTGCAGCAGCCGAACCAGCTCCGTCTGCTCCGCAAGAAACGCATCGTGACCGTGCGCGCTCACCATCTCGCGATAATCCGTCTTCACCCCTGCCGCACGAATCGTCTCCGCAAACTCCCGCACCGACGCCGCTGGAAACAACCAGTCCGAGCTGATCCCCACGAAATTCAACCGGGCTCTAATCGTGCCAAAAACCTGCTCCGAAGACCCGCCCCCCCGCAGGGGGTCCCAGTTGTCCATCGTCCGCAAAATCGCCAGGTACGAATTCGCATCGAACCGATCGATGAACCGCTGCCCCTGGTGATCCAGATAGCCGCCAATATCGTAACGGCCACCCACCAGCCCGCCGCCCTGCAGGTCATGCGCCCACGGGTCTTCCCCGTTCCGGTTGGGATTCCGTCCAAAACGCTCCTCAAACAGCTCGGGGGATTTGTAGCTCACCATCCCGATCGCGCGCGCCAGCGCCAGCCCCTGCCGCGGCTGACGATGCGGCAGATAATAACCCCCATCCCAGTCCGGATCGTTCTGGATCGCCTGCCTCTGCAGATGGTTCAGCGCCAGCCCCATCGCCGTCAGCGGAGCCACCGCGATAATCGCCGCGTGCTCCACCCGCGCCGGGTCGTGAATCGCCCACTCCAGCGCCTGCATGCCCCCAATCGATCCGCCCAGCACCAGGCGAAGCCGCTTGATGCCCAGAGAATCCAGCAGCTGCGCCTGCGCCCTTATATTGTCGCGAACAGAAACCAGCGGAAAGTCCGGCCCGTATACCAGGCCGGTCTCAGGATTCACCGCGCCCGGCCCCGTCGAGCCGTAACACGAGCCCAGCATGTTGATGCAGATAACGAAGTCCTGCTCCAGCGACAACACCGCGCCAGGACCAAAAATCTCCGGCCACCACTCGCCCACCAGCGCCGAACCCGACAGCGCATGGCACACCAGCACCGCGTTGTCCCGCGCCGCATTCAGCCGTCCATACACGGCGTAATGCAGCGTCGGCGTCGCCAGCGTCCGCCCGCTCTCCAGCACCAGGGGGCCAGGCAAAACAAAATCCCCCTCGTACGTGGGAGCCAGCGCGCGGCTTTTCGCGGCAGGCGCCGCGCGCTTCACCGTTTCGGCGTCAGTCATTACATCTATTGTGCCGCAACCGCAGCCCTTTCGGTTCCAGCGAATGTATGTCCGTTCGCCGCGGTAATCGCTTGGTCAAGGTCCGCCAGAATATCGCGGATGTCTTCAATGCCCACCGACAGCCGCACCATCTCCGGCGTCACACCCGTTCCAGCCTGCTCCTCCACTGACAAGTTGCTGGTGCGTCGTCGACGCCGGGTGAATCACCAGCGACTTGGCATCGCCGATGTTCGCCACCAGCGAAAACAGCTCCAGCGAATTGATCAGCTTCTTGCCCGCCTCGTAGCCACCCCGAATCCCGAAGGTGATCAGCGCGCCCTGCCCCTGCGGCAGATACTTCTGCGCCCGCTTGTAATACCGGCTCGACTCCAGCCCCGGATAATTCACCCATTCCACGCCCGGATGCCGCTCCAGGTGCTTCGCCACCGCCAGCGCATTCTGCGAGTGCCGCTCCAGCCGCAGGTGCAGCGTCTCAATCCCCTGCAACAACAGGAAAGCATTGAACGGCGAAAGAGCCGCACCCGTATCGCGCAGCCCCTGCACGCGCGCCTTCAGAATGAACGAAATCGCCCCAAACGTCTCCCAGTACGACAAGCCGTGGTACGACGGATCGGGCTCCGTGAATTCCTTGAACCGCCCCGATTTCGCCCAGTCGAACTTGCCCGCGTCCACAATCACGCCGCCAATCGATGTCCCATGCCCGCCAAGAAACTTGGTCGCCGAATTCACCACGATATCCGCGCCCCACTCAATCGGCCGCACCAGCGCCGCCGACGCCGACGTATTGTCGATCACCAGCGGCACCCCATTCTCATGCGCGATCGCAGCCAGCCTCTCAATGTCCACCACGTCGAGCTTGGGATTGCCCAGCGTCTCCGTGTACACCGCGCGCGTCTTGTCGTTGATCGCTGCCCGCAACCCGTCAAAGTCGTCCGCATCTACAAACCGCACCTTGATGCCAAGGCGCGGCAGCGTGTAGTGGAACAGGTTGTACGTTCCCCCATAGAGCGAAGTCGTCGAAACAATCTCCTCACCGGCAGAGGCGAGCGTCGTCAGCGTCAACGTCTCCGCAGCCTGCCCTGATGCCGTCGCCAGTCCCGCCACGCCCCCTTCAAGGGCCGCAACGCGCTTCTCGAACACATCGGTCGTCGGGTTCATGATCCGCGTGTAGATGTTGCCGAACTCCTTCAGCGCAAACAGCCGCCCCGCGTGATCGGCGTCTTGAAAGAGATACGACGTGGTCTGGTAAATCGGCACCGCGCGCGATCCGGTTGCGGGGTCCGGCGACTGGCCCGCATGGACGGCAAGGGTGGCCAACTGCAACTGCTTCTCGTCTGGCATTCTCAAACTCCTTTACGCTCGGTTACTAGAATTTGAACTTTCGCTTCGCTCTCTGTAACAGGGCACGACTTCAGTCGTGCCGAGTGACCGCAGAAGATAGGCCGGGCTTTAGCCCCAGCGGAATCATTGCCGCGCCGTCAACCCGCTTCTGAGATCTCTTAACGCGCACCTGCACCCAAAAAACACAAAAACCCGAATCCTCTCTCAGGACCGGGCCGCGGGGTTCGTTTCAGAATCGGTTGTGCTTAACGCATCTGCCGTTCCAGAGCCGCGCGGACTGGCCCGCATGTACACATACACATGCCCATAGCCTCATTCCCGCATTGCCCATGATTCAGCATGAACGCAGTATCGAGTCTCCCGCCCATCCAAGTCAACTAGCTTCTTAACTCCACCAACCGGGGGTGCCACGGAGCCAACCCTGAGCGTAACCGAAGTGTCCCTCACATTTGTGGACCGGGGAAGCCAGCTCGAATCCCCAAAGCCCCCTCACCTCTTCGCAGCCGGAGCCACAAACTCGTCGAGATCAAACGGCCGCATCACCTCGCCCGGCGGCTGGATAGACAACACCAAAGCCAGCGCCGTGGGCGGCCCTTGGAAGTACGGCACATGAATCGAGTGCCATCCCACGGCCAGCGACATTGCCGAGCTTTGCTTTTGAACCGGGTGCACTCCATCCAAATCGATCACGAGCCGATTGTCGATCTCAAGCCGCGCGCCATCGTCCGATTGCAGCTCGAACACGTACTCGCCCGGATTGGTGACATAGAACTTGCCGTAATAGTCAATCCCAAACCACAGGCTGCTATGGGTCACCCCCGGAATACCGCCCATCCGCGTGATGTCTTCGTTGGGAACGTTGAGCGCGTCGGTATAGAGCGAAGCCACCGGATCGAATTCATGAAATTCGTCAACAGAGGTCACACCCGGCGGAAGCTCGTACACATCGCCGCAGAAAGCGTGTTCAAACGGCGTGACGGAACCGAAGGCGCGAATATCGCCGATGAGTTTGCGCCTCTTTTCCGACTTGCTGGCTTCAACTCCGATGGGCAGCGGCCGGGAAACATCGACGACCCCCAGATTGCCGGTGGTGAGATCCAGCACCGCCACGCGCACCAGCGCCGGTGGTTTAGGCCCTAAGATTTCGAGAACACTGACAAAGCCATGGTCGGGCAACCGCGCAAGATCGGCGGCATTCACCTGGTGATCCACGGTCGAGTGCAAATAATCCGCCACCTCTCCATCCCCATCGAAGACGCACATGCCGAAGTCGAGCCGAACGCGCGGCACGGCGCCGTTAATGCCGATGCCGCTCAACGATTCCGGCTTAATCGCCACCGCGTAGCGCGTAAGGCTGCTGCCCGCAGCTTCCTCAACATGGGCTGTGATCGCAAGAGTGGGCGGTGTCAGCGGATGGGTGCAAGCCGCCTCCTGCAAGGCCTCCGGAGTTACGAGCTTCTTTAACTCTTGCACAGTGGCATTGTCGCGCGTGTGGCCCACATAATACGTCCGCCGAAACGCGAGATTTACGTCAGGCCGAGTCGTCTTGACCAGCACGGTGTGCGAACCGGGTTCAGAAGACGCCGGTATCGCGATCTGATAGTGAACCGCGGCATCGAGCGCGCAAACTGCACCAGACGTGACGTGAAAACCGCCCGACGAATTTTCTTCTCTGTCTTTGCGCTCCGGGTCGACAGTGCGGAGATAGAGGACGCGACGCGCAATCTTGCGGCCATGCTTCGGAACCTCGAAGACCTGGAATTCGCTGGCAGCCAAATCCGCGATCGGCAGATTGTGCCGATCGCGCGCCACCACATCCAGCACAGCCTCGCGCGACTCGACGTGCAGCACCATCCCAGATTCGCTTGCATCTGACGCCTCCTGCGCCAGAGCAGCAGAACGAGTCGCGAGGACCGCGCAGAACGAACCCAGAACAAGCGCAGCGAAAAGAGGTCTGCCCGGCATGGCCGCCATTCTATCGTGGGACCAGGGAAACTGAATCCATCCTAGGCACCGTAAAAGCGAGCACGAACAATGGGTTCCCATCCAAGCGCAGCTTGGGTGGGAACCACGAACCCCACAACGCAAAGCCACCTGTCCCCCCCCCCAGTGTCATCCTGAACGGAGCGGCTCGGAGCCCCGATCGCGCGGAGTGCGACTGGGGTAAGCGAAGTGAAGGATCTGCTTTTGCTTTCGCAATGGCCCCAGTTGACTCTAAAAGTTGGTGCCCCATGCAAGCTTCGCTTGGGTGGGAAAGCACAGCCCTCAACGATTTAGGCCTTGTCATCCTGAACGAATTGGCGTGGGGGCACCGCAGATGTGAGACGTCCATCGGCGGTGAGCGGGGTGAAAGACCTGCCCTGAGCGAGGTCGACGGGATCTGCTGCGCGACCGCCAAGCGGGAACGGGCGGTCCCCGGGTCCTGGTGACTTTCCAGACCAACTGGATGGGCACTATTCCGAGACAGAGGACGACCCGCCTAGCAAATCAAAGAGACCGACACCGGTGTCGGTCACACGAGACTCCCGATCTCTTGAAGAGTTTCGTTGATTGCTTCGATGAGAACCGCGGGATGGACAGGTTTATTGACTAGAAGAAAATTATGCCCAGCCGCCTTTGCTTCCGCGAGCAAATCGACAATGGACCCCTGCCCGGAAAAGAGCAGAACTTTGCAGCCTGGGCAGTCCGCCTTGATGCGGATCGCCAATTCAACCCCATTCATCTGCGGCATGATCACATCTGTGATCAGCAGATCGGGCGACTTCGACTGGGCCGCCGCCAAAGCAGCAATCGGATCGGCGAAAGAATGCGCATCGAAACCATGACTCCTCAAGATCAACTCCAGAGTTGAAGCGATGACGTTCTCGTCATCCACCACAAACACACGAGGTTTTGGTTCTTGGGACATCTTCCACCCCCTTCTCTCCAGTGAGGAGCGATGTGTTGTCGACAGCTTGAAGTGAATCGATTCTAGGAGCACAGCTCTAGAAAGTCTGAGCAATACGGATCAGGCCTCTTGGACGGAGGCAGGTGCTAACATCATTCACGTTGATAGGCTGAGTTGACTTGCGGGGACCCCGGTCTCGATTTGAGACCCGGACAAACCAGATCTGTCCGCACGAAAATGGGTGCCCCCGTGCATGCCCTGAGCGTAGCCGAAGGGTCCCTCGCTTTTGGGGACCGGGGAGAACTGTTGTGTCCCATCCACTCTAAAAATCAGCACGACCGAGGGTGCCCCAGGTCTCCCGGTTTTGGAAACGGGATAGACCACTAACCTGGACGCATCGTCTTTCGCCTTCCAGGCAATTCTGCCGCCTAGTCCCTAATCCCTGTCTTTCCACACATACGCCCCCGGCTGGGCCAACCCCACATGCGCCAGCACCCGGAACACGAACTGCTTCGCCATCTCATCCGAATCGACAGGTTTGTTGTAAAACGCCGGGATCATCGGAAAGACCGTCGCACCTGCCTCTGCTGCCAGCGTCATGTTGCGCAGGTGAATGCGATTGAACGGCGTCTCGCGTACGCAGAGCACCAACGGACGCCGCTCCTTCAGCGTTACATCCGCCGCGCGCGCAATCAGCGAGTCAGCCAGTCCGTGAGCGATGTGTGCCAGCGTCCCCATCGAGCACGGAAGAACGATCATCCCATGCGACGGATGACTCCCGCTCGCAATCGCCGCCCCTACATCCCCATCGGAAAACGCTACCGTCTTCGTGGGCTTCGCACCGAGTAGCTTCTCAACCAGTTCGTTGCGGCCCGAAAGTCCAAGCTCCTCCGCGATCACCCGCAGCGAGTTCTCCGAAGCCACAAAATGAACCCGCTCCACGCGATCATCCGATTCAAGAGCACGGAGCGCTTCCCTGCCGAACACTGCCCCCGAAGCTCCAGTAATCGCCAATGTCAACTGCATCGATCCCTGCTCTTTCTCCCACCCGGTCTCTTCTTCACCCCGCGCATCGCACCATCGCGGATCTCAATCCTGCGGCACTTTTTCCTGCCGTCGGGTTGCACAGAATAAGCCGCCCTTCCTTCACAACCGAAATGGGGCCTCGTGCACTTTTGAACTGCTTCCCGCGGACGGGCCTGGCGGGCCACCGCAGGAAGAGCACCCCCACCCCTATACCCCCTTACACCCGCGCACCCTGAAGTAGCGCACTTGCGCAATACCTAGGTCACCGTAATTCTCTGCAGTTCAAACCAAACACATGTGTCCGTCAACACAATTGTTCCACGTGGAACAATTTCGAAGCGTCGTACGCATCCGAAGCCGTAGGAAATCGACCGCCGCGACAGCTACTCCGCGCCCAGAACGCGCTTGAAAATCGCATTAACATTGCCGAGTTGCCGCGTCGAATCGAACGTCCGCGCCAGCGTTTCGGGGCTCAACAGTTTCGTAATCAACGGATCGCCGGACACTTCATCGCGAAATACGCGGTCTTCCTTCCACGCGCGCATCGCATGCGACTGCACCAATCGATACGCGTCTTCGCGCATCATCCCCGCTTCGGCAAGATCCAGCAGCAGTTGCCCGCTGAAGATCAGCCCGCCTGTGCTTTCAAGGTTGCGCTTCATCCGCTCTGGATACACGAGCAGCCGATCGATCAGGTCCGTCGTCTTGGCCAGCATGTAGTCGACAAGGATCGTTGAGTCCGGGAAAATCACGCGCTCGACGGAAGAGTGCGAAATATCGCGCTCGTGCCACAGCGGAATATTTTCGAATGCCGCCTGCGCATTGCCGCGCAACACGCGCGCGAGGCCGCTGATCTGTTCCGAGGTAATTGGATTCTTCTTATGTGGCATGGCTGAAGAGCCCTTCTGCTTCTCGCTGAAATACTCCTGTGCCTCGCGCACCTCGGTGCGCTGCAGGTGGCGAATCTCAACTGCAATCTTGTCGAGCGTGCTGCCGATCAGCGCCAGCGTCGAGATGTATGCCGCATGACGATCGCGCTGGATCACCTGCGTCGCGACAGGCGCCGGCTTCAGCCCGAGACGTGCGCAGATGCGCTCCTCGTGCTCCGGCTTCAGGTGTCCGAATGTCCCGACAGCACCGGAGAGCTTGCCGACGCGCATGTCTTCGGCCGCAGCGGAAAATCGAACGACGTTGCGCTCCATCTCCGCGTACCAGTTGAGAATCTTGAGGCCGAAGGTCGTCGGCTCGGCATGAATTCCGTGGGTGCGGCCAATGGTTGGTGTGTGCTTGAATTCGATTGCGCGCCGCTTTAAGACGACGAGCAGAGCGGAAAAACCTTTTTCGATGAGCAGAGAGGCCTGCTTCACCTGCAGTGCCTGCGCGGTGTCGACGATGTCATTCGACGTGAGGCCGTAGTGCAGCCAGCGGGATTGCTCGCCGAATCCCTGCGCCTTGAGGGTCTCCGCGACCGCGGTGGTGAAGGCAATCACGTCATGCTTCACCTCGGCTTCAATCTCCTGGATGCGGGCAACCGAGAAACTGGCTTTAGTTGCGATCGCTTCGGCTGCTTCTTTGGGGATCACGCCATCTTCTGCAAGCACGGCACTCGCTGCCGACTCGACCTCGAGCCAGCATTTGTATTTGCTCTCTTCAGTCCAGATGCGCCCCATTGCCGGGCGTGTATAGCGTTCGATCAAGGGCTGCTCCAAGGACTCAGCCGCCTCGCGGGCAGTCAAGCCAACCTTCGATTTTACGGGCGCGAAGTGGGTTCAAGGGCGTGGAATGTCGAGTCTCTCGTGAAGTTCGTCGTAGAGCAGCCCGCGCCCAGGTTTGTAGGGCTGAAACCACTGCCCGTCGATGACCAGTTGCGGAATCGCGCGTTTGCCCACGTGCCGAATCAACTCTTCGGAGGCGCTGGGGTTCTCATCGACATCGATTTCGGTGTAGGGAATGCCATGAGAGTCGAGGAATTGCTTGGCCGCGCGGCAATCGCGGCACCAGGCAGCCGTATAAACCTGCACGTCCATACAAAGATTCTAAACGTCTCGCGCTGCTACCATGGATTTCGGGATGACTGCAGAAGAAATCAAAGACTTGCTGAAGTTAGAGCCGCATCCGATGGAAGGCGGCTGGTTCCGTCGTACATACACATCCAGGGAGACGGTTCAATTTACCCGCGGAGTGCGGACCTATGGCTCCGCGATCTATTACCTGCTCGAACCTGGCACATTTTCAGAGATGCACGTCCTTGAATCGGATGAGGTTTTCCATTTCTACCTTGGCGATCCAGTGGAGATGCTGCACCTATATCCCGATGGCAGCTCTGCTGTTTTGACTCTGGGAACAGATTTAGCGGCTGGTCAGCTTGTACAGGTCGTGATTCCGGCGGGCGTGTGGCAAGGGGCGCGGCTGATTGGCGCGGGCAAAGTGGCCCTGCTGGGTTGCACGGTGACGCCGGGCTTCAACTATGCCGATTACCATAACGGCAAATTTGCGGATCTTGGCTTGAAATGGCCCGAACGGGCACAGCTGATCCGGGCACTGACGCGCGGCTGACGCACCGATGGTTTCAGTGAGACAAAACCACTAGAAATCGCGCAGATCTCGCATGGGAATCGACGCGCGGACGGCGTTGAAGACGGCGAGAAGGTCGATCACTTCCTGACCGATGGCGCCTTGCAGGGGCGATAAGAAACCGAGAGCGGCGGCGGCCATCCCGAGTGAGCTCAGAATCATTCCTCCGACTGCGCTTTGCAGAGCAATACGGGTCATACGCCTGCCGATGTGCAACAGCTCGTCGACTTTGTCGAGGGTCGGATCGAGAATGACGGCTCCTGCGGCTTCGGCGGTGATGTCACTGTTCTGACCGAAGGCCACACCGACGGTGGCGGCCATCATAGCTGGAGCATCATTGATTCCATCGCCCACGAAGAGCGTAGGAGTTTTCGCTGTTTCGTCGCGAACGATCTGCAACTTTTCTTCAGGCTTGAGACCCGAGCGAACGTCGGTGATGCCGACGATGTCAGCAAGGTGCTGCACTTCGCTGTCGCGATCACCCGAGAGGATCATGAGCCGCTTGACGTGATGCTTTGGCATGAGGTGGCTGATGAAAGGCTTGCCCTCATTGCGGGGGCGGTCATGAAACCGCAGCAAGCCGGATACGCGATCGTTAATGACGATGACACATTCCATGCCTGAGGCACTGGCGGGCAGACCGGCTTCCATCTCCGGCGGGAGCTTGCTTCTTCCAGTGACAAGAATCTTTTGTCCTTCGATATGTCCGATCAGGCCCTCGCCTGGCTTTTCGCTTATGTTTTCGACGTTTTGAAGAACGATGCTTTTCTCCTCGGCTGCGCGCAAAATGGCTCCGCCGAGCGGATGCTTGGAGTACTGCTCGAGGCTTGCGGCCAGGCGCAGGACGGTGAACGGATCAGCGCCTGAGAAACAGAGGATGTCGGTGACCAGGGGCTCGCCGTGGGTGAGTGTGCCGGTCTTGTCGAAGAACATGGTCTGGATTCGCCCGATCTGTTCCAGTACTACGGGCTTCTTGATCACGATTCCGCGTTTTGCCGCAAGCGAGATGGCGCCAATGATCGCGACCGGGATAGCAAGCAGAAGAGGGCAAGGAGTGGCGATGACAATGACGGCGAGGAACCGATCGGGATCGCCGCTGAGCAGCCAGCCGGCCAGGGCAACCAGTACGGCAATCGGCGTGTAGATGGCACCGAGACGGTCAGCGAGGCGGCGGATGCGGGGTGGATTCTTCTCCGCAGCCTGCATCACGTCCATGATGCGTGCGTAGCGCGAGTCGATGGCCAGCTTGTCGGCGACGATGGTAAGCGCAAAGTCCTGGTTGAGCGCGCCGGAGATGACCTGGGAACCGGCGGTCTTTCTCATGCGGAAGGGTTCGCCGGTGAGGAAGGATTCATCCATCGTTCCGTTGCCGGATTCGACGGTTCCATCGACGGGACAGATTTCATGAGGAAAGACTACGAGGCGGTCTCCGACGGCGATCTCCGTGACAGCAATGTCGTGAGCGGTGCCCTCGAGGATACGGTGCGCAACGCTGGGCATGCGTTTTGCCAGTTCGTGCAGGACCGAAGAGGCGCGTTCTGTTGCGAATTCTTCGAGCGCCTGGCCGCCGGCCAGCATGAGCACGACGATGGTTGCGACGAGGAGTTCGTCCATCGCCACCGCAGTGATGATGGAAAGCCCTGCGAGAAAGTCCGAACCGAATTGCCGTCGAACGATCTGCCGGAGAAGATCGTAGAGAAGAGGTGCGCCACCGGCGACAATCGCGATCCACAAGGGAAGATCCGCGAGAAACCCCTTCTCATGCAGCGATACGTTGAACACGATGTGGAGGGTGATCGCGAGGGATGAAATGACGACGGAGACGCGGTTCCATTTGAAGGGAAACAGACGGCGCAGTGGATTTCTTTCGCTCGGCATTGCTGCTCTCCCTGGTCTGGATGGCTGAATGTGGGGTCATTGTCGCATTGATGGGCAGAAGGTCGCGGTGACGGGAGATGCTCTCGATGGCTGGGCCGCTGAAGTCTCCTTGATTGCTCTTTGCGACTCCGCAATCGGAGGGATCCCTCAGCGGCTAAAGCCGCATTCATTTTGAGCGTTTTACGGCACGACTGAAGTCGTGCCCTTTCACAATGCAGCGGACGACCCCATTTGCGCTTGGGGTACGACTTATGTTGTTTCAAAACGCGACACCGATTTAAGGGCGAAACGAATGTTACCGGCGTTCGCGGAAGAAGGCGCGTAAGAGGGCAGCAGATTCGTCGGCGAGGATTCCGTGGTCGATGGCCATTTTGTGGTTGAGCTGGGGATGATTCAAGACCGACAACACGGAACCGCAGGCGCCGGCCTTGGGATCTGCCGCCGCGAATACGAGGCGATCGAGGCGCGCATGAATCAAGGCTCCGGCACACATAGCGCAGGGTTCGAGGGTCGCGAAGATCGAGCAGTTGTTGAGACGGTAGTTGCCGAGGATTTTTGCGGTTTCGCGAAGGCAGATGATTTCGGCGTGGGCTGTGGGATCGTTGTCGCGCACGACGCGATTCTGGCTACGCGCGATGATCTCGCCGTCCCGGACCAGGACCGCGCCGATAGGCACTTCGCCTGATTCGGCAGCGAGACGCGCCTCAACGAAGGCGACCTGCATGGCTTCGAGGTCGGTCATGCTCCCGATGCTATCGCGACGGAGGCCCCGAGGATAGTTCTTCGTCGATGAAATGACCCGCGGGCTGCTGCTGGGTCATGCAGTGGAGCGCGCCAAGGCCCCAGATGAGGTCGACGCAGTGGATGCCGATGACTTCGCGGTCGGGAAAGACCTGGGCGAGGATGTTGAGGGCCACGCGGTCGTTGGGATCGTGAAAGGTCGGCACAGGACGAGGCCGTTGGCGATGATAGAAATTGGCGTAGCTGGCCGGCAGGCGCTGGCCTGCGAAAGACAACGGGGCGCGGCAGGGGCAGTTCGACGATGGTGAATTGCTTGCCGTTCGAGGGTGCGCGCGGCTTTGAGGCGGGCGAGATTCTCGGCCAGCGGCTCGTGATTCGAATCGTTTGTGTTGGGCTCGACGGCGGTGACGATGGTTGTCGGGCCGACGAAGCGGGTGATGTCGTCGACGTGGCCGTGGGTGTCGTCTCCGGCGACGCCGCGGTCGAGCCAGAGCACCTGATCGATGCCGAGGTAGTCGTGAAAGGCCTGTTCCAACTGCTCGCGGCTGACGCCGGGGTTGCGCTGCTGGACCTCGCTGAGCAGACACTCCTCGGTGGTGAGCAGAGAGCCCTGCGCCGTTGGTGTCGATCGAGCCGCCTTCGAGGACGAAGCGGCGCGGGGCGCCGTCGATCTCGATTGCAGGCTGCCACTGCGGCAGATGCAAAAGGTCTGCTACACGGGCGGGGATCTGGTCATCGAGATGCCAGTCAGTCGTACTTGGCCCAGGCGTTGAAGTGCCAGTTGGTGAGGGCGATCTCGCCTTTTGCATTGCGGACAAAGATGGGGCCGGAGTCGCGGGTCCAGACGCGGTCCGTAGGCCACGCGATGAAAAAGGACCCGATCGAGATTGGCGCCGGCGCGCTTGAGAATGCCGGTGGCGCAGTTTCTCGGCCTTGGAGTTCTCGACGAGGATGTGAACGTTCTCGCGTGCGGCGAGGAGGCGAACGATTTCGGCGTAGACCCAGGGGATGGGCTGAAATTTGCCGGGCCAGTCTTCACGATTGTGCGGCCAGGCGAGCCAGGTGGCCTCGTGCGGCTCCCACTCGGCAGGCATGCGGTAGCCGAGGGCTTGGGGTGTCTGTTCAGGCGAACTTGCGGGCATTGCTATTTTGGATCTCCATCTGGGGCCCAGGGATGAATGGGATCGAGAAAGCGCTGGGTGATGGGCGCGTAGGCGTCGATGCGGCGGTCGCGCAGGAAGGGCCAGTTGCGGCGCGTGTCTTCAAGGAGCGCGAGATCGATTTCGCCGAGGAGGATTTCTTCCGCATCGTGCGAGGCCTTGGCGATGATGCGGCCGAAGGGATCGGCCAGAAAGCTGCCGCCCCAGAACTCGAGGCCGGGGCCCTGGGCGCGATTGCCGAGGACGTCGCCATTCTCATGACCGACGCGATTGACGCCGGCCACGTAGACGCCGTTGGCGATGGCGTGCGCGCGCTGGATGGTCTGCCATGCGTCGTATTGCGCGGCGCCGAACTCGTCCTTCTCGGCCGGATGCCAGCCGATGGCCGTGGGATAGAAAAGGACTTCTGCGCCTTGCAGGGCGGTGAGGCGCGCGCCTTCGGGATACCACTGATCCCAGCAGACGAGCGTGCCGATGCGGCCGAAGGAGGTGTCGACGGCGCGAAATCCGAGATCGCCGGGCGTGAAGTAGTACTTCTCGTAGTAGAGCGGATCGTCGGGGATGTGCATCTTGCGATAGACGCTGGCGATGCTCCCATCGGGGTCGAGGGTGACGGCGGTGTTGTGGTAGAGGCCCGGGGCGCGGCGCTCAAAGAGCGAGGCAACGATGACGACGCGAGCTTCGCGGGCGACCTCGCCGAGTTTCGCGGTCGAGGGTCCTGGGATGGACTCGGCGAGATCGAAGAGGCGGAGGTCTTCGCGCTGGCAGAAGTACTGAGCGCGAAAAAGCTCGGGGAGGCAGACGATGTTTGCGCCGAGACGCGCGGCCTCGCGAATGTGGCGGATGGCCGAGGCGAGGTTGGCCTCGGGATCGGGCCCCATTCGCATCTGGATCAATCCAACCTTGTAGCGGCGCTTTTCGACCATGAGCAGCAATCTTCCTTCCAAGGGATGAAGCAGCAAGGCCAACCCCGCGGACGGAGTTGGCCCGAGAAAGTGGTGAGGCCCTACACTTCGAGAATCAGGACTGCGGCGGCGATGGTCGTGGTCCAGAGTCCGCGCTTGTCGCCCACAGCCGACTGCGTGATGTTGCTGGTGCGAACGATTTTGTTGGAGATGCGATAGATCTCTTTCTTTTCGTCCCAGCTCTTGTCGGGGTCAAAGTCGACGTCGAGAGTGGTTGCGAGCATTTCGGCGGCCAGCTCTTCGGCGTATTCGCCGGCCTGCTCTTCGGTCTCGCCGAAGCTGTGGTGCTCGCTGAGGTAGCCGTAGGTATCGCGATCGGCGGGGATGGCGACGCCGATGCTGGAAACGACGAGGCGGTGCGGCTCGCGGGTGGAGTTTTCAGCGATGACGGCGAAAACGACTTCGCCGTGGTCGAGGTACTTGAGGCCTTCTTTGCGCGTGATGACTTTGCACTGCGGCGGAAAGATGGACGAGACGCGAACGAGATTCTGCGAAGCAATTCCTGCATCCCGGAGAGCGAGCTCAAACGAGGTCAGCCGTTCCTTGTGCTTGCCTACTCCCTTGGTGAAGAAAATCTTCTTCGGGACCATGTTCTTTCCCAATTTCTATGTATCCTCCGTGGCGTGGACAGAGCGTGATTTTGGAAACGCTCCCGCATGAGTCTATCGCATCTTGCCGTCTCACAACAGCGCTACTCAGGATTTCATCGGGTGTTCACAGGATGAGGAGTTTCTAGGGTGAAAAAGAATGGACCGCGGGTCGACAGGAAAGCTGCTTCGGCGTCGGTCCGCCGCGTTGGTGTGACGCAGAAAACTGAGGGCCGCCCGGAACTTTTGGGGCGGGTTGGCGTTCAAGGAGGTATGAAGTCGTTTTTGCTTGTCGGGATTGTTGTGTCTTGCGTGGGTGTTCCTGTTGCCGGGGCGCAGCCGGCGAATGGCGGAGCGATTGAGGCCGTCGCACAGGGTTCTGCCGTAGCACCGGGAGACCATGCCACGGCGTCTCCCGTGCCTTTGGAATGGACACCGCCCGCCCTGGAGGAGCTCATTCGTCAGGCGGCGGTGAAGTCGAGCTTCACTCTGGATCGGAATCTGCTGGGGATCGCGGCGGGGATGGTTCCGGATGCCGATGAGGGAGAACGGCAGGCCATTCGAAAACTGGATGGAGTCAGCGTCCATACGATGCGGTTTGGGGATGCCGGCATTCCCGACGAGGCGGAGGTGAATGCGGTTCGTGCCGCGTATCACCTGCGCGGTTGGAAGCACCTGGTGACAACGAATCGCACCGGAGGGCCGGTACACAATCAGACGACGGACGTGTGGGTAGTGTTGGACGGCGTAAATGTGCGGGGCGCGGTGATTCTAGCGGAGACGCCGCGGAGCCTGACACTGGTGACAGTAGCCGGGAACCTGAACCCGGTGGATCTGCTGCATCTGCGGGGGCACTTCGGGATACCGCGTTACGATGACGATCGCCTGCACGATGTTCCGTAGAGTGTTTGAGGAGAGTTCCTGCAACCAACCCTCAGGGCCTCAGGGGTTAAAACCCCTTATTATTCCTTCTCTATTCGACGCGACTGAAGTCGTGCCCTGTTACAAGACGAGTTCCTTGAAACTCGATCCAGAAATGCGCTCGGGACTTCGCCCAGTTCCCTTCCACACCCCGGGATTTGCCGACTGCGGCCTAAGTCTGCAAAGGTATAGGGGAAAGGGACATTGCGAACCAATGCAGAAGACCTACAACGGGCTTGAACTGCCCAAAGACGGCGCGGCGATCGACTACTCGAACGGCGAATACAAAATCCCCGATAACCCCATCATTCCTTTTATTGAAGGCGACGGAACCGGGCGCGATATCTGGAAGGCGTCGCAACGCGTGTTCGACGCGGCGGTGGACAAGGCTTATCGCGGGAAACGCAGCATCAAGTGGTTTGAGATTTTTGCCGGCGAGAAGGCGTTTCGCCAGTTCAACACGTGGCTGCCGGACGATTCGGTTGCCGCGGCGCGCGATCTGCGGGTCTCAATCAAAGGGCCTCTGACCACGCCGATTGGCGGGGGGATTCGCTCGCTGAATGTTGCCCTGCGCCAGTTACTGGACCTGTATGCCTGTGTTCGGCCGGTGAAGTACTACCAGGGCGTGCCCAGCCCGGTGAAGCATCCCGAAAAGGTCGACATCGTGATTTTCCGCGAGAACACGGAAGACGTGTACGCGGGTATCGAGTTCAAGCAAGGCAGTGCGGATGTGGCTCGGCTCATTGAATTCATTAATGAGGATCTGCTGAAGGGCGGCAAGAAAAAGATTCGTTCCGACTCCGGCGTGGGCATTAAGCCGATTTCAATCTTCGGAACGAAGCGGCTGGTGCGGTACGCGATCAAGAGCGCGCTCGAGACCGGACGCAAGACGGTCACCCTGGTGCACAAGGGCAATATTCAGAAGTTCACTGAAGGCGCGTTTCGCGAGTGGGGCTACGAAGTGGCGACCCAGGAATTTCGCGCGGAGACCGTGACCGAGCGCGAGAGCTGGATTCTCGGCAATCTCGATGCGAATCCGGGGCTCACTGTGGAACAGAATGCGGCGTTGATCGAGCCGGGACTCGAGTTCGGTTCGCCAGCGTTCCGCGAGGAGTTGTATGCCGAGGTCAAGCAGACGCTCGACACGATCGGCAAGACGCACGGCAATGGCGCGTGGAAGTCGAAGATTCTGGTGAACGACCGAATCGCCGACTCGATCTTCCAGCAGATCATCATCCGGCCGTCAGATTACAGCATTCTGGCAACGACGAACCTGAATGGCGACTACATTTCCGACGCGGCTGCAGCGCAGGTGGGTGGACTGGGCATTGCACCGGGCGCGAATATCGGCGACGGCTATGCCGTGTTCGAAGCTACCCACGGCACGGCGCCGAAGTATGCGGATAAGGATGTCATCAATCCGGGCTCGGTGATTCTGTCGGGCGTGATGCTGCTGGATTTCATCGGCTGGAAGGAAGCGGCCAAGCTGATCGAGACGTCGATGGAGAAGACGATTCTGCAGAAGTTTGTGACCTACGATTTCGAGCGGCAGACGGCCGGAGCGACGAAGGTGGGCACGAGCGAGTTTGCTACGCGAATTATTGGGAACATGTAAGGACTAGAGAATAGGGACTAGGAAATAAGAACCCGGGAGAAAAGGATCATGCGGAAAAAGGTAAGTATTGTCGGCGCCGGCAACGTGGGCGCCACTGCGGCACATTGGATTGCTTCGAAGGAGTTGGCGGACGTTGCATTGATCGATGTGGTGGAAGGTGTGCCGCAGGGTAAGGCGCTCGATCTGCTTGAGGCGATGCCGATTGAGAAGCGCGACGTGCACGTTGTGGGCGCCAATGATTATGCGGCGACGGCGAATTCGGACATCGTTGTGATCACGGCGGGGATTCCGCGCAAGCCAGGGATGAGCCGTGACGATCTGCTGCATACGAATTACAAAATCATGTCGGATGTAGTTGCGAAGGTCGTGGCTCAGTCGCCGGAATCGATTCTGATTATTGTGTCGAACCCACTGGATGCGATGGCGCAGGCGGCGTATCGGCAGGCCGGGTTCAATCGCGAGCGGGTGATCGGAATGGCCGGTGTTCTGGATTCGGCGCGTTTCCGGACCTTTATCGCGGAAGAACTAAAGGTGAGCGTGGAGAACGTGACGGCGTTTGTGCTGGGCGGCCACGGAGACACGATGGTGCCGCTTCCCCGCTATTCGACGGTGGCTGGAATTCCGATTACGGAATTGATTGCTACGGATCGGCTGGAGGCGCTAGTGCAGCGCACGCGCGATGGCGGCGCCGAGATTGTGAAGCACCTGAAGACAGGCAGCGCCTTCTATGCGCCTTCCGCAGCTGTCACTGAGATGGTCGAGGCAATTCTCAAGGATAAGAAGAAGATTTTGCCGTGCGCGGCGTATCTGCAGGGCGAGTACGGCATCGATGGTTTCTATATCGGTGTGCCGTGCAAGCTGGGAGCGGCCGGTCTCGAGAAGATCATCGAGATCAAGTTGACACCGGAAGAAGATGCGGCGCTGAAGAAGAGTGCGGCGGCGGTTAAGGAGCTTTGCGCGGTGATCGGGGTTTAGGTTTTCTACCCCAAGATCCGAGGTTTCCCTCCCTTTCCCCCAGAGGGAAGGCGAAAGGGAGATTCTCCTCTTCCGCAAGAAAAAGATGCAGATCCTTCGCCCGCTTACCCCATGCACGCTGACGCGTCCGCGGGGCCCCAACGCGCGGGATCTCAGGATGACCCTGCATCAGCAGATGGAATGGAGTGGACTACAGGGAAGGTCCAATGTGCGGGACTGGATGGGGCCAATTAGATTAGTGCCCTACTACGACTCAGCGGTGGAGAAATGCTAGGGCGATAGGGCCTATTTGCGGGGCGCACATGCTCGGGGCTAGATGGCCGCAGCTCAGAACCACGTTGATTTGTGATTTGGGAATCAACTGGTGCATTGTCTCGCCTTCGTTCAACGGAGTAATCCGATCCATCGCCCCCCATATCAGCAATACCGGCATTTTCAAAGACGGTAACAAGTTGTTGGTGGCGTCGCGCCCGGTGAGCATCGAAGCTAGCGCTCTTTGGATGATCCAGGCATTTTGTTTGGAGCTACGGAGAATATCGGCCGCTACGAGACCAGGAACGCTGGGCGGATTGGGCATCAAGAGATCGTCGAGTTGAGATAATTCCGCGGCCGTTTTCGGAGTAAACAGGCCTGTATCCCAGTCGGGCTTGACGGCAAGGCCCGCACTGTCAAACAGCATCAGTTTACGAATGCGCTCCGGATGCTCGAAAGCGACCCATTGCACGATCCAGCCCCCCATGGACCACCCGCCGAGGTCCACCTGCTTGAGGCGGAGGGCATTGAGAAAATCGACGACCACGCCCTCTTCATCTCGTATCGAGTAGGAGAAAGCGGTTGGTTTCTGGCTTTGCCCATAGCCGACGAGGTCGGGCAGATAGACGCGATAGCCGGCGCCGACGAAATAGGGTGCAAGGTGCGCCCAATCTTCGGCCTGGCCGCCGAGCCCGTGCACCAGAACTACAGGAGGACCGGTGCGAGGTCCGAGGACGTAGTAGTGGACACGAACCCGGTAAGTCGGCAGGTTGATTGTGTGCGACTCCGCTCCCGAGAAAAGCAGGCGCAGTTCAGCCTGGGCCATGAACAGTTCGACGGGGCGCAGCCAGAACGCGAGGAGGACGATGAGAGCGGCGACCGAAATAATTCCGAGAATCCATTGCAGGCGCCTTCGCATCAGTTGATCTCCAAAATCTGGGCGCGCTGCCAGCCTGCTTCAATCACGCGCACGGTAATGGGATCGAAGACGAGAGCGCTGTGGCTGTTCCATTCCGCGCGTTCAACCCACCGCACGTTATCGGCGTCGGACGCTGCTTTGAGCACGCCACCTTTTACGCGACAAAGATAGTCGGCGATGACGTAGTGATAGCGCACGCGGTCTCCGTCGCGGTGAATGCGGTCGAGCAGTTCAATGAGCTCGATGGGTTCGACGAGGAGGCCCGTCTCCTCCTGAACTTCGCGCGCGACTCCGCTGAGCAGTGACTCCCCGAGTTCTAAAAGGCCGCCAGGAAGAGACCAGTGTCCCTTGAGCGGTTCGCGGCCCCGCTGGACGAGGAGCACGCGGCCCTCGTAGACGATGACGGCGCCGACACCCACGAGCGGAGCCTCAGGAAACTCTCTCAGCATTTTCTTCCTTCTATGTCCTTTGCTTTGTGTCGGATTGCCGAACACGCTCTGCAACAATAGTAATCTTCCGACGCGCGTTCGACGAGCGGTGCATCGTCTTTGCTGGCGTATCATCAAACACGGCGGGGGCTTAACAAAATGGCTGAATTTACGCTCCGTGTCGACGGAATGCATTGCGGCTCCTGCGTTCGAAGGGTGACGCAGGCGTTGAATTCAAGCGAAGGACTCGAGGTGGTGGAAGTGCAGATCGGCGCGGCTCGCTTAGGTGCGGCGGATGAGCCGGCTGCTGTCGACCGGGCCATTGCTGCCTTGGGCAAAGCGGGGTACTCCGCGCATTTGGAAAAGTAGCGAGTCGATGCCAGTTGAATCCTCAGAGACGGTGACACTCCCGGTACTGGGGATGACGTGTGCCGCTTGCCAGCATCATGTGGAGTCTGCGCTGCGTTCGACACCCGGTGTGGAATCGGCGCGCGTGGATCTGATGGCGCATCGAGCGACAGTGGTCTTCGATCCATCGCAGGCCAATCCTCCGGCGCTGGTGGAAGCGATTCGCGGCGCCGGCTACGAATCCGTTGTTTCGGCTGCGAATGATCACGGCGCATCACAACGCGAACAGGGCGCAGAAGGCCGGTCCGGAACCAAGGCGTGGATCATGATTGCGGCGGGGATCGTCGCCATGCTCGTCGCGATGCCGCTTGATCAACACATGGGCACTGTCGACCGATTTCTAATGGGCTTGCTGCCGTGGTTGTACGAGACGCCGCCTTCGGTGCTTCGCTGGTGTCTTTTGATTCCGACAGCGTGCCTGCTGGTTTGGGCTGGACGCCCGATCTATGTGAGTGCGGTGCGAAGCCTGCGGCATGGCGAGACGAACATGAATTCGCTGGTAAGCCTCGGCACGGGAGTAGCGTTTACTTATTCGGCGTTTTCGACGATTATGCCGGGGAATGGGAAGCAGGTTTATTTTGACGCCGTCCTCCTGATTCTTGGCTTCCTTTTGCTGGGCAAGTGGCTGGAAGGACGCGCGAAGAAGAGTGCACTGGCGGCGCTGGATTCGCTGAGCCGTTTGCGGCCGTCAACGGCGCGGCGCGTGGAGCGGGGTCTGGAAACGGTTGTGCCTCTTGAAGAGATTCGCGTGGGCGATATGGTCAAAGTTCTGCCGGGAGAACGGTTCCCGGTGGATGCGGAAATTGCCGAGGGCCGTACGACTGTCGACGAGTCAATGATGACGGGAGAATCGACACCCCTGGTGCGTGAGCGAGGGGATAAAGTGCTGGCGGGCTCGCTCAACTACGATGGCGCGGTACTGTGCCGTGCGCAATCGCTGGGCGAAGAGACGGTGCTGGCGCAGATTACGCGCATGGTAGAGCAGGCGCAGAGCTCAAGGGCTCCGATGGAACAGCTTGCCGACCGGGCCAGTTCGATCTTCGTTCCGACTGTACTTGCCTTGGCAACGATTACGTTTGTGATTTGGGTGTTGGCAACCCATTCGCTGGAGATGGCGCTGGCGAGTTCCGTCGCGGTACTTGTGATTGCCTGCCCATGTGCGATGGGGCTTGCTATTCCTGCAGCGTTGACGGTAGCAGTGGGCCGCGGTGCGCAGATGGGTGTGCTCTTTAAAGGTGGCGAGACCATTGAGCGGCTTTCGAATATCGACGTAGTTGTGCTCGACAAGACCGGTACGCTGACGGAAGGAAAGCCGTCACTCGCGGCGATTCAAACGCTGGTTGGTTATCAGGAGAACGAACTCTTGCGGCTTGCCGCGGCAACGGAAGAACAGTCTAACCATCCGCTGGCGCACGCGATAGTGGATGCCGCGCGGAGCCGCAGCTTGTTTTGGCAGCCCGCCCGGGACGTACAAGTGATGCCGGGACGCGGCGTTTCAGGGACGGTAGATGACTTCGACTGCATGATCGGAAATGAGGCGTTCTTCAAGGAGATCTTTGCCAAGTCGCCGAATAACTTCAATCCGCCCAAACCCGGGATGACGCGGCTTTTTCTGGCGCTGGACGGACAGCCGGCAGGCTGCTTCGACGTGCGTGACACGCTGCGCGCGGATGCAATCGATACTGTGGCTTATTTGCGCAGGTCTGGGCTTCGAGTGATGATGCTGACCGGCGATTCTGCAGCAGCTTCCGCTCCCATTGCCAACCAGGCGGGCATCGATGAGATGGAAGCCTGTCTCGACCCTGGGGGCAAGCTGGAACGCGTGCGGGCACTGCAAGAACAAGGCCTGCGCGTCGCAATGGTGGGAGACGGGATTAACGACGCGGGTGCACTGGCGCAAGCGGATGTGGGTCTGGCAATGGGATCGGGGACCGACCTGACCCAGGAAGCCGGCGATGTGGTCCTGCTGCGCGCCGAACCGACGTCGATCGTCGCGGCACGGGAACTGGCACGTGCGACGCTGACCGTGATGCGTGAGAATCTTGGCTGGGCTGCCGGTTACAACGTGATCGGAATCCCATTGGCAGCCGGGTTACTGTATCCAGCATTCCACATTCTGCTAAGCCCCTGGATTGCAGCAGCAGCGATGGCTTTGAGTTCAGTAAGCGTGCTGGCGAACAGCCTGCGTTTGCGGCGTTGGAAGCCGGTTCCGCTGGCAAGCGCAGCGGCACGGTAAACTAGTCGCAGGCCCCTCCTGTGCGCATCCTGACGCGATACATCCTCGGCGAAATTCTCTCCCACACGCTGATCGGTGGCGTTATCTTCACGTTCATCCTTTTCATGCGGGATCTCGACCACATCCTGGAGATGGTCATCCGCAATAGTTCCACATGGACCGACGTGCTGGAGATTTTCCTCCTCACGATGCCCAACACATTCAAAGTCACGATTCCGATGGCCGTGCTGGTGGGGATTTTGCTGGGCCTTAGTCGGCTGGCCGCCGATAGCGAAATTATTGCGATGCGCGCCTCGGGGATGGGCATCGGCTATTTCGTCCGCGTGGGTTCGATTGTGGCGATTGCAGGCACGGTGCTGGGCCTCTTGAACTCGATCTATCTTGCTCCGCGATCGAACCAGGCGATTCTCGAAATGCAGCAGAGGCTAGAGACTTCGCAAGCCTCGTATGAAATTCAACCGCGCGTCTTTTACGAAGATTTTCGGAACCGCGTGCTGTATGTCCAAAATGTGCGCGGCGGCACAGGTGCGTCCAACTGGGATCGGGTTTTCATGGCGGATGTGAGCGACCCTACGACTCCGCTGGTAACGACGGCCGCCTCGGCGACAGTCGTCAGCGACTCGACGCAGGAGTTGTTGATGCGGCTCCGCGATGGAGCCGAGCACGATGCGACAGCTGGAGAACCAGAGCAGTACAAGGTCTCAACATTTGCCAGCACGGATCTGCCTTTACCGCTGGGCCAGCAAAATGACGTGCACCTTGGTCGCATGGACACGGCCATCTATGCGATGCCCATGACAACACTCGAAAAACGCACGCAAGGGCCCGATGGGCGCCGTTACCTTATTGAGTTGCATAGCAGGTTCTCTTATCCGGCCGCATGCCTTGTGCTGATGCTGGTGGGTGTTCCGCTGGGCGTGATCTCAAGACGCGGAGGGAAGAGCTCCGGCTTTGTGTTTACGCTTCTTCTAGTCATTTGCTATTACGTTTTGTCGTACGTCGGAATTGCGCTGGGTCGCCAAGGGAAACTCCCGGCCTCGCTCGCGGTATGGCTGGCGAATCTTGTCTTTGCAGGTGCCGGCGTCTTTCTGCTTTGGCAGATGGCGAGCGGCGGACGGGTCTTGACGGCGATGGGACGATGGACTTCCCTGCTCCCGGATCTAGGGGTTAAGACGAAGCAAAATGCGAAGGCCTTCTCAGGGCTTCTCGGCCGATTGCAGACTCATTCATTGCGGCGCGGGGGACACGGAGCTTTTCCGCGAATTCTCGATGAGTATGTGGTACGGGAGTTCCTGAATACGTTTCTACTGGTGCTGACGGGTTTTGTTCTTTTGATGCTGGTGTTCACTTTCTTTGAACTTGTGGGCGATGTTCTGCGCAACCATATTCCGCTGTCGACGGTCGGGGAGTATTTGCTCAACCTGACTCCAAGCATGCTCTACCGGATCGCACCTTTGGCGGTGCTGATCGCAGTGCTGGTGACATTCGGGGTTTTGAATCGTAATAGCGAAATCGTGGCAATGAAAGCGACGGGGATCAGCCTCTATCGGCTTGTGGTTCCCATTGTGATTATTTCCGCGATTCTTTCAGTGTGTCTGTTCCTCTTCGATCAGTACTATCTTCCACAAGCCAATCGTCGACAGGAAGCTCTGCGCAGCACGATCAAAGGGCGCCCCCCGCAAACCTTTCTTCATCCGGAGCAGAAATGGATCTTCGGGCAGCCGCGCCCCGGGGAGCCAAACCGCATCTTCTACTACCAGTTTTTCGATCCGAACATCAATGAATTTGCGAATCTCTCAGTGTTTGAGTTTAGTCCTACGAATTTTGCAATTTCACGGCGCATCTTCGCATCCCGAGTTTCCTGGAACGCTCGCAGAAACGAGTGGGTCTTTCAGAACGGCTGGGAGCGCGATTTCGACGGAGCGATGCAGACACACTATCAGGATTTTCGCTCCACCTCATTTGCCGAGATTCACGAAGAGCCGACTTACTTTACGAAAGAGAGCCTGCAATCGCAGGAGATGAATTTCGAGCAACTCGATCGATATATTAGAGATCTTCGTCAGAGCGGATTCGACACAATGCGGTTGCGTGTCGCCTTATGGCAAAAGCTTGCCTATCCTCTGGTTGCGGTGGTTATGGCGATACTTGCAATTCCATTTGCGCTATCCATGGGCCGTCGCGGTTCACTCACGGGCATTGCAGTTGCAATTGCGGTGGCTCTCGCGTACTGGGTGATCGATGGGCTGTTTGGGGCCATGGGCAACGTCAATTATCTGCCGGCTGCACTTGCCGCGTGGAGTCCGGATGTACTATTTGGGCTTACTGCCGGGTACTTCCTTCTGCGAACTCCTACCTAGAACCACCCGAAACCGCTGCGCGGCGTAGCCTTATCCGCGATTTCACGCGGGGCCGGCCAACCCGTACAATACAGATATGCTTCGCGACCTGGGTCCCCTCTTCGGTTACATGCGCCGCTACCGCCGGGGATACATCTGGGGCACCCTCTCCTGCATTGCCACGAACGGCGTGTGGGTGCTTTTTCCACTGGTGCTGGAGAAGGCAATCGATGGCCTGGAACATGGAATTACAAAAGACAGGGTTCTAGTCTTCTCGGGATTATTGGTTTTAATCGCCCTCGTAAAAGGGGTGTTTCTCTATGCGCAGCGATGGATCCTGATTGGCATCTCGCGCGAAATAGAATTCGATTTGCGCAACGATCTGTTTCGTCAGCTTGAATTGCAGGACAGCTCGTTCTACGAGCGTTATCGAACCGGCGACATCATGGCGCGCATGACGAACGATCTCAATGCGGTGCGCATGCTGCTTGGGCCCGCTCTCATGTACAGCGCAAACACCATCTTCTTCACCGTTGGCGCTCTCTTCTTCCTGCTTCGCATCAGCCCCTATTTGACTCTGGTGGCGTGGGCCCCGATGCCTATCGCCAGTATTCTCGTGCAGTATTTCGGTCGAAGGATTCATGACCGGTTCGAGCGTATCCAGGAGAGCTTTTCGGAAATCTCGTCGCAGGCGCAGGAGAACTACTCCGGTGCGCGTCTGGTGCGCGCCTTCGCCCGCGAAGAATCCCAAATCACCATCTTTGAGAAGCTGAATCTACAGTACATCGCGCGCGCTCAGAGACTGGTACAGCTGATGGGAATGTTGTGGCCGACGCTCGAGTTTATTCTCGGCGTCTCGATGATTATCACCTTGCTCGTGGGTGGACATGAGGTTGTTGCGCACCACATTACACCTGGCCAGTTTGTGGCGTTCAATACGTACATGATCCTTCTCATCTGGCCGATTATCGCGGTGGGATGGGTCGTCAACCTATTCCAAAGAGGCACGGCATCCGTTAAGCGAATCGATGAATTGCTACGAGCCAAGCCTTCGATCGACGACAGTGAGGCAGATACTTCGATTCCATCCACTCTCGAGATTCGCGGCGATCTTGAATTCCGCGATCTAAACTTCAGCTATGGAAGCACTCAGGTTTTGCACAATATATCGCTGCGGATTCCAGCGGGATCGAGTCTTGCCATTGTTGGTCCGACGGGGTCGGGCAAAACCACTTTGGTGAACCTGATCGCTCGACTTTATGAAGCACCCGCGGGCTCTCTCCTGCTCGATGGACGGATGATTCGGGATTATCCACTGGCGATGCTGCGACGCAATATCGGCATGGTTCCGCAAGAGACATTTCTTTTCAGCGAGACAATTCGGGAGAATCTCGCGTTCGGTGTGCCGGATGCGAGGACAGAGGACATGCTCAAGGCCGCGAAAGCTGCGCATATCCGGCAGGAGTTTGAGGAGTTTCCCCAAGGGTATGAAACGATGGTTGGAGAACGAGGGTTGACACTCTCCGGCGGTCAGAAGCAGCGCGCAGCAATTGCGCGAGCGCTTTTGCGCAGGCCAGCTATTTTGATTCTCGATGATGCGCTGGCCAACGTAGACACTTACACAGAAGAGCGGATTCTGAGCGGGCTCCAATCCTATACGTCGACTTCCACGACAATTTTGATTTCGCATCGAGTCTCAACGGTACGGAACGCCGATCAGATTGCAGTTCTTGATCATGGGCAGATTGTCGAGATTGGCAGGCATGAAGAACTGCTGGCGCTCGACGGATACTATGCGAGCCTCTACCAGAAGCAACAACTCGAAGAGGAATTGACGGTCGCAGGCTAGGCAGTCCATCGTGAGCCAGAGTCATACTCGGGATCGCCGGCGGCGAAGGGCACGCCGTGTGCTGAAGGCGCCGCGTTCGCTGCCGCGAGGCCCGCTTCAGCTTGGCGCGCCACTTGCCTCCACGCGTCTCGAACCTCCCGAACACACTCTATCGCGTGGTCAAATTTGGGTCGGGACGCGGCCTGAGAAGCCTGAAGTATTTGCGCGAAGATGGATGCATAAAACTCGCTCAGTGCCTGTGCCGGCTGACCGCCGACGTCCATACGCAAGCGTGCCTGAAGGTGGATGATGATGTCGAGTGCTCTCTTGACATCCCGACGGCGCCCTTCAGCATCGCGACGATCGGTGGCTGATCCCATCTAAAAGCTTGCGTGAGGCAGGTTTTTTCGATTCTGGCTCAGCCCTGCCGCGCCCGGAGACTCTATCGACGTTGCGAAAGATCGCGGCATCGGCGGGCAGGACTCCTAGGATGTGCGCGTCGAAGGACACACGGACAATGTGCCTATCCACACGAGCGAATTTGATTCGAACTGGGAGCTCTCGTCCGCGCGCGCGACGCGCATTGCACGGATGATGCGTGCGCCCTAGGCGATCTCACCCGCGGAGTTTCATCCTGTTGCGTCGAACGCAACGACCGAAGGAAGGGAAAAGAACCGCCGTGTCGATCTCATCGTTCTGCCTCGTTCCAAGATCGATCTTGCCGGCACGCGTAGTGAGCAGAGCGGCGGCGCTTGGGCACGATCACCGACAACGATCCATAAGGGAAGAATGAGGCTATTCGATTCCGAGAACTTTGACAATGACACGTTTGCGACGCTGGCCGTCGAATTCTGCGTAGAAGACACGCTGCCAGGTTCCGAGATCGAGGCGGCCATTCGTAACCGGCAGAGTTGTCTCATGGTGGAGGAGCAGAGCTTTCAGGTGGGCATCCCCGTTGTCTTCGCCGGTTTGATGATGTTTGTAATCGGGGCGCGCAGGCGCGAGCTCATCAAGCCATTTGCCAATATCCTCGATCAGGCCACTCTCGTGGTCGTTGACATAGATTGCGGCAGTGATGTGCATGGGCGAAACGAAGCACAAACCATCTTTTACTCCGCTGCGGGCGACGATTTGTTCCACCTGATCGGTAATGTGGACCATTTCGCGGCGCTTCCTTGTTTCAAATACGAGATATTCAGTGTGGCTTTTCATAGGAATCCTCCAGGATCGATCACAAGATGCATCCAGACTTTATCCTAGAACTGGCGATGACACAGATGAGTGCACAAGAGGCCAACTCAAAAGGAATTGAGCTGCTGGCCGCAGGACACGCTACGGAAGCTGTGGAAGCATTCCGTGAGGCGATTGCCGCCGATTCGGCAAACCATGAAGCGCATCACGGGCTGGTACGCGCCTTGCGGGATGCGGGGAGGCTGGAGCAATCGATTGGCGCGGCTCTTGCATTGACCGCGTTGACGCCGGATGACCCGTTGGCGCATGCCGCTTTATCGATCTCGCTGCAACATGCGGGTCATGTTCCTGAGGCAGAAGCTGCCGCAGCGCGAGCGCGGGTGCTGGAATGGAAGATCCAGTTACAGACACCGCCGGACGAGCTGCGGTGAAGATGCGTAGTGTCCGCGGAGCTGCATTGCGATTGCGCAGAATGCATGACTGGCTGGCGAAAGCGTATGGTCCCCAGCACTGGTGGCCTGCGGAGACGGCTTTCGAAGTGATTCTCGGTGCCTACCTGACACAAAATACTTCGTGGAAGGCGGTGGAGCGGTCGATTGCTAATTTAAGGGCAGCGGGGGCATTGACGGTTGGCGGTCTGCGTGCGATTTCGCTCGAAGACTTAAGGGAGATGATCAGACCATCGGGCTTCTATACACGCAAAGCGCCCGCGCTGAAGGCGTTTGTTACTTTGCTGGATGCCGAGTTTGATGGCTCGCTGGAGGTGCTAGCGGCAACTCCGACTGAGGTGTTGCGCAGGCGGCTGCTGGAGTTGCCTGGAGTGGGGGATGAGACAGCCGATGCGATTCTGCTTTACGCGCTGGGGCATACGGTTCCTGTGGCTGATGAATATCTGCGCCGGATTGTAGAGCGGCATGCGCTGCTTGTTCCTGCGGCGGGTAAGAATAAGGCAGGATACGAAAGCCTTGTGCAGCTGACACGCGACGCATTTGCGAGCGATGCGGAAGAGAAACGCGGCCGACTTTTCAATGAATTTCATGCACTTACGGTCGCCGTGGGCAAGGCTCATTGCTCCAGAACTGCGCGGTGTGACAACTGCCCTCTGGCAGGGGATTTGAGCTTCTCTAGTCGAAGAAAGATTTCCAGTACTTCATCCGGTAATCAGCATAAGTTCATGAAAAATAAGCGGTAAAAATACTTGCTCGTCTTATTCTTGACAAAACTTCGACACTGGTAGAGTCTAGGCGAATAAAAGGCGAAAATCGCCTTGCGCCTATGTCTTCCTCTGCCGCCCTGCGACTCCAAATCGAACGTGCTGTTGAGCACAGATTTCCGTCCGCGCTGACGCCTTCTCCGCGGACGATACGCGAGGTCGTACCTACGGGAGTGCATGCCGTGGATGCGTTGCTAGAGGGTGGTCTTCCGGTCGGCGCGATCAGCGAGATTCTGGGGCCGGAATCGTCGGGCAGGACCAGCCTTACGCTGGCATTTGTTGCGCGCCGCACAGAAAATGAGCAGCGCTGTGCATGGGTCGATGTGGCGGACGCCTTCGATCCCGAATCGGCCGCAGCGAATGGCGTCGTTCTGCCTCATCTTTTGTGGGTACGGTGCAATTCTGCAAGGCAAGGCATGAAGTCCAAGCCGTGGTTGCGACTCGACCAGGCACTGCGCGCAACGGACTTGCTGCTGCAGGTGGGCGGGTTCGCCACCATTGTGCTCGATCTCGGAGGCACTGCTCCGGAGCACGGTACAAAAATCCCGCTGGCTACGTGGTTTCGCTTTCGCCAGGCAGCGGATCGCACGCGGTGCTGTCTTGTAGTGCTGAGCCAGGAAGACTATGCACAGTCGAGCGCGGCAGCAGTGTTGGCATGTGCTCCGCAGCATGCTCAGAGCGCCGGCGGAACCGTCTTGCGCCGATTTGAGTATTCCGTAGAACGTAAGCGCGAGCGCTTTGCACCTTTTTCGACGCGCGCACTGAAGCCGCCCGCCTCTACCTGGTCGGCAGACGTCGCATGGAACGCGGAGAGACGGGCATGAAAGAAGAGATCTACGCCTGTGTGCACGTTGCTGAATTTCCTACGCAGGCACTGGTGCGCCTTCGGCCGGACCTCAAGGGAAAGCCCGTACTCGTCACGCAGGGGAAGGCTCCTCAGGAATCGGTCTGCTCGTTCAATCAGCTCGCACAACGACGCGGAGCCACTCTGGGCATGACTCCCTTGGACACGGCGAGCATTGCCGAAGCAGTTCTGCTGCAGCAATCGGCGGCAAGCGAAACCGCGGCGCGCGCCGTAGTGCTGGAGTGCGCTGCCAGCTTCTCCCCGCGTATTGAAGAGGTTTCAAGCGGCACTGCATGCGGATTTGTGCTGGATGTTTCCGGCACCGAACGCCTGTTCGGCCCTCCGGGACAATTGGCTGAACGGCTGCGGTCTGCACTATTCAATGCAGGCTTTCACGCATCCATTGCAATCAGCGCGAATTTCGATACCGCTCGGCTCAAAGCGGGCGCGACTCGGGGGATCATCGTTATCAAGCAGGGCGAGGAAGCTGCCGCCTTAGCCAATCTGCCGATTGCAGAGATGGCCCTGGAGGAAGAGTTTCTTGAAATTTTTGCTATCTGGGGAGTACGCAATTTGGGAGCTTTAGCGAAGCTTCCTCGCGTCGAGCTAGTTACGCGCTTTGGCCAAAAGTGCTCAGGCTGGCTGGAAGTTGCGAGGGGATCTTCAGTGCACAACTTTCAGCCGATCGAGCCTGCATTTTCTCTGGAAGAATTCTGCGCATTCGAGACGCCCGTCGAGCAGGTCGATTCCCTGCTCTTTATCGGCGCACGCATGATGGATTGCCTTGCATCGCGTGCTGCCAGCCGTGCGCTCTCGCTCGCATCTGTGACTGCCCTGTTGAAGCTTGATGGCGGTCAGACTCATTCGATCAGGATCAGACCAGCCCTGCCGACCATCGATCGAAAATTTCTTCTCAAGCTATTCCATCTGGAGATTGGGGCTCATCCTCCGCACGCCGCGGTCACGGCTCTTACGCTCTGTGCTGAAGCAGGTCAATCCAACAAAGTACAACTTGGTTTATTTGCTCCACAGACTCCGGAACCTTCACGGCTCGATGTCACGCTTGCTCGCCTGAAGGCGATTGTGGGTGAGGACAGAGTCGGCACACCGGTGCTCGATGATACACATCGGCCACACAGTTTTCACATGGAAGGTTTCTCACTTGCCGCTCAAAAAACAGAGCCAAAGCAAGCGCGGACCCACATGGCTCTGCGGCGCATGCGGCCTCCGATTCCTGTGCGCGTAGCCCTACGCAATCTGAAGCCATCAACCTTTCGCAGCCGGGATAACAACTTCGACATTATCGATGCATACGGCCCATGGAAGACCGCCGGCTGCTGGTGGAGCACAGACGAATGGAACTTAGAAGAGTGGGATGTACTTGCCTCCGACTCCACCGGCAAATCGGTGGCATGCCTTCTGGTCTACGACTGCGCGCAGAAGGAGTGGCGTCTGGAGGCGCACTATGACTAGCTCCATTCCAAATGAGCGTTCGCCGGGGACACCCGTCTGTCATCCTGACGATGCATATAGACCACGCGTTCAAGCATTGACACTTGCTCCTCGAACCAGTGACGACTACGTCGAACTTCATGCGTCGAGCGCCTTCAGTTTTCTCGATGGAGCTTCACAGCCGGAGTCGCTGGTTGAGCGCGCAGTGCAATTGGAAATGCCCGCCATTGCGCTAACCGATCGCAACGGACTTTACGGTGCTGCACGGTTTCATACTGCCGCAGAAGACGGCAAGATCAAGGCGCATATCGGTGCGGAAATCGCCGTGTCTTCGTTCGGGAGCAAACTGCAACCGCCCGGATGGTTGCCACACCAATACCCCGGGGAGCCGCCGCGACTAACGTTGCTGTGCGCTTCGCGAGCCGGCTATCAGAATCTATGCCAGCTGATTACACGCTTCAAGATGCGCGAAACGACAAAGACGGAGGGTGCGGCAACACTCGATGATATCGAGGAGTTTGCGGGGGGCCTGATTTGTCTTACTGGGGGCGATGAAGGACCGCTTGCGGCGGTGCTCGCACAGGAGGGACAAGATAGCGCGCGCAAGCTTGCCGATCGGCTCTCGTCTATCTTCGGCAGCGGCAGTCTTTTTCTGGAATTGCAACGGCATCAACAGCGTGAAGAGGAATGCCGCAACCAGACACTGCTCAACTTGGCATCGGATCTTCAGCTACCTGTAATTGCTACCAACGGCGTTCGCTATGCTGCGGAGAAGGATCGGGAAGTCCTCGATGTCTTCACATCAATTCGACATCACACCACACTCGATAAGGCTGGGCGGCTGCTCACCGCGAATACAGCGCGACATCTACGCACGGCACGAGAAATGGCAACGCTGTTCCGCGATATACCGGAAGCGCTTGCGAACACGCGCATCGTGAGTGATAGGCTGCAATTCAAATTGAATGACCTAGGCTACGAGTTTCCGCATTACCCGGTGCCAGCCAACGAAACCATGGATAGCTTTCTTGAGAAGCGCGTCGACGAAGGCGTGCGCAAGCGCTATGGATCACCGGAAAAACGGAATCTTTTCGAAAAGGCACGGGCCCAGGTGCGGCATGAGCTTGCTTTGATCAAGAAGCTCGGATTTGCGGGCTACTTTCTTATCGTTTGGGAGATCATCTGCTATTGCAAGCAACATGGATTTCTGGTCCAGGGTCGAGGATCAGCGGCAAACTCGGCTGTCTGCTATGCACTCGAAATCACCGCTGTCGATCCGGTCGGCATGGAGCTTCTCTTCGAGAGATTTTTAAGCGAAAACCGCGGGGAATGGCCTGACATCGATCTTGATTTGCCCTCGGGCGATCATCGCGAGCAGGTGATTCAACATCTCTATGAGAAATACGGGGCACTCGGAGCAGCGATGACTGCAAACGTGATCTCGTATCGCGGCCGGTCTGCTGCACGCGAGGTGGGCAAGGCACTGGGGTTCGATGAGGATCAACTGGCTCGACTCTCAAGCCTGGTTGGCCATTGGGAGTGGCGCGGGACAAACGACACCATGGCACGCCATTTCGAACAGGCAGGGTTTGACATACGCCATCGACGCATCGCTCATTATCTCGATCTGTGCATGCGCATGCAGAATCTTCCACGACATCTCGGGCAGCACTCCGGCGGCATGGTGATCTGTGCAGGCATGCTGAATCATGTTGTCCCACTTGAACGCGCCTCGATGCCGGGCAGAACTGTTGTGCAGTGGGACAAGGAAGACTGCGCCAATCTCGGACTGATCAAGGTGGATCTGCTTGGTCTAGGCATGATGGCGGTACTAAAGGATTCGCTGGAACTGATTCCACGCCATTATGGCAAGCAAATCGATCTCGCCGCATTGCCTGAAGATCCCACGGTGTATGACACGCTATGCAAGGCCGATACCGTGGGAATGTTTCAGGTAGAGAGTCGCGCGCAGATGGCATCCATTCCGCACAATGCGCCAAAGCATTTTTACGATCTTGTCGTGCAGGTCGCGATTATCCGGCCTGGTCCCATTGTCGGCAAAATGATGCATCCTTACATGCGCCGCCGACAAAACAGAGAAGAAGTGAGCTATCCCCATCCTTCACTTGAACCGGTGCTGAAACGAACGCTCGGTGTACCGCTCTTTCAAGAGCAGCTACTACGCATGGCGATGACAGTTGCAAGTTTCTCGGGAGCGGAAGCTGAGGAGTTGCGCCGTGCAGTGGGCATGCGGCGTTCGATGCAGCGCATGAAGGATCTCGAAGGACGCCTGCGTTCAGGTATGACAAGCAACAGGATTGGCACGGAAGCGCAGGAAAACATTGTGCAAGCCATTTCTTCGTTTGCCATGTATGGCTTTCCGGAGTCGCATGCTGCCAGTTTCGCGCTGATCGCTTATGCTTCGGCATATCTGAAGGTACATTATCTTGCAGCCTTCACCTGCGCACTGCTCAACAACCAACCTATGGGCTTCTATTCCCCGGCGGTACTTATCAAAGATGCGGTGCGTCACGGTCTTCGCGTGCGACCGATTGATGTGCAGCGTTCCGACTGGCTTTGCACTTTGGAAGAGGAGCCGGATGGCACACTCTCCCTGCGCATCGGCATGAACTATGCGAAGGGTCTGCGGCAGGCGGCTTCGGAAGCGATTCTCATGGCGCGTATGAGCGATGGACCTTTTGCTTCTGTGGATGACATCACTCTCCGAGTGCCTGAACTGAATCGCAAAGAGCTTGTGTTGCTGGCGCGTATAGGCGCGCTCAACTCGCTCGGCAACGTGGCCCATCGCCGCGATGCGCTTTGGCAAGTGGAAGAAGCAGGCAGGCCGGTCGGTCCCCTGCTACGTAACCCGCATACCGCACAAAAGCAGGAAGCTGCGCCGATGCCACTCCAGCAGATGACGACAGATGAGCGCCTCGCTGCGGATTATGACGGCACAGGCCTGACGACGAGTCCTCACCCAATGGCCTATCAGAGAACTGTACTTCGCGCGCGAGGTGTTCTTGCAGCAGATGAGTTAGGCAAAATGCAGTCCAATCGTTTTGTCCGCATTGCCGGATGTGTAATCGCGCGCCAGCGACCCGGTACAGCAAAAGGTTTCGTCTTCCTGTCACTGGAAGATGAAACTGGCATTGCGAATATCATCATCACACCAGATACGTTTGAGCGGGACCGGGTGCTTGTGACGCGCAGCCGCTTTCTTGAGATTGAGGGTCCGATACAAAATCAGGATGGAGTGATTCACGTCAAGGCATATCGAATACTTCCCCTCGACATTACTTCAGCCGACATGCGATCGCGGGACTTTCACTAGAAGTGAAAGCCCGTGCAAGGATAAAGCAATCATTCTGCGCGAAGTGCCTCTACCGCATTGATGCGCGAGGCACGCGCGGCAGGAACAGCGGAAGCGACGACAGCGGCAGCCAGGATTACTCCAGCGGATGCGATAAATGAGAGAGCGCCCGGCTGATGGATCTCTGCAACATACTTGCTGACAATGCGCGCAAGAGCAAAACCGACCATAACTCCTGCTCCGACGCCGATGCCCGCCATGACAAAACCCTCCACCAGAACATTCGTGAGGATGTTGCGCGGTTGCGCGCCGAGGGCCATACGAATTCCGAACTCCCTGGTGCGTCCGCTGACCGAGAAGGCCAGAACGCCAGCCACGCCGACAACCGAGATTAAAAGCGCTACGGCAGCGAAGCCGCCAAAAACAATCGCATTCAGACGATCGGGAGTGAGAACCTCGGCGCGCACATCGTTCAATGTACTGGCATGCTCAACGGGCTGGTCAGCGGACAGCTCATGGATTGTGCGGGTAACGGCTGGAACGAGTGCATAGGGATCTTGATGAGCGCGAACGAAGAGACGACCGCTCCATCCCTCCTGGTCGATGGGCTGATAAATCGTCATCGCCGGTGACGGAATGATGTTTTCGTCATCGAAGTCCGGGACCACGGCAATGATACGACGCGGCTCAGTGCTGATCCCGATGAACTTCATCACGCCGTCGGTCCACCACATGGTTCGATTCACAGCATCCTGTCCGGGATAGAGCATCTGGGCTAGGCTCTGGCTGATGATGACGACTCGTTCGGAGCCTTCCCTGTCACCATCGTTGAAGTCACGGCCCTCAAGGACGGGAACGCCAAGTGTCGCAAAGAATCCAGGCGAGATCGAGCGAAAGGTCGCGCGAAATTCATCTTTTCCATCCTGGCGGTGGGCTCCCTGGGCTGCGAACGAAAAGCTAAGATCCTGCACCCGCTCCCCGCGCCACGGGACGCTGAAGCCTTCGGCAACGTGCTCCACACCCGGCAGGGCAGCAACACGCCGTTGTACGTCGCGATAGAACTGCTCTACCTGCTGCGGGGTTTTTCCATAGGACATGACTGGCAGATTGATCGCAAGAACGTTGGCAGAGTCGAAAGGCGGCCGGGTCTGTTCCAGAAGAAAAAGCGTCTTCATCAAGACTCCGGCACCAGCGAGGAGAAGGAATGACGCGGCGATCTGCGTCACAGCGAAGATACGCAGCCGCTGATTGCTTCCGCCGGCCACACGCGCGCCACGACCGGCGAGGCCGCCATGCGGCGAATCGGGAGAGGGTAGGCGGGGGATATAGGCAAGAAAGAATGCCGCCACCAGGGCGAGGATAATCCCGAACCATACCAGGCTGAAATCAAGGGTCAGGTCGTTGGCGCGCACCGAGAATCGAGAGGCATAACGACCCAACACAGCCACCATTGGGACAGCAAGCAGGATGGCAGCGACTGCGCCACTTCCACAAAGAACAATCCCTTCAGCCAGCAGAGAGCGACGCAGAACGGCTGTACTGGCGCCGAGGGCAGAACGAACGGAGAGTTCCGCTTCGCGACGGACTGTGCGCGAAAGAACGAGATTGGCAACATTGGAGCAGGCGATCACGAAGAGCAATCCCGATGCGGCAAACAGGACCCAGAGAATTGTGTTGGCGCGTGAATTGATTTGATCGTGGATCCGCGTAACACCGATGGTGAAATGGTCTTCGGGTTTGTAGACCTCCGGGTGCGCAGCAACCATTGCTGAGTAAACGGTCTTGAGCTCAGCGCGCGCCGAATCCAGCGTGGCACCCGGAGCGAGGCGTCCAAAGACCTCTGTCATTCGATGCTCTCGACCGGTCACCATGGTGGCAGAGAGATGATGGGGACTCGTAACGACATTAGCAATGATTTCTGTTGAGACCGGGTAAGGTACCGATGGCTCCAAAACGCCGACAACAGTGGCCGAACGCCCACCGCTCATACTCTCGAGCCTCACAATCTTCCCGAGGACGCTGGGATCTGAATGTAGCGACGTTCTCCAAAATTTGTAGGTCAGGACAACCGCACCGGGGGCGTTTGGACCATCGTCGGCAGGCGTCAAGAGTCGTCCGAGAACCGGACGCAGGCCCATCACCTCGAAATAATTGCCATCAACAACACCTGCGGGGATTTCACGCGGCGTACCCAGCCCTACGAGCGTGAAATCGATTTCCGAAAAGGTCCCGAGCTTCTCAATGGTCTTCAGGGCCCTTCCGATGTCATGAATCTCGGGAATGGAAAACGTGGCATTGTCCATGTGGATTCCCGGGGCACTCTGGCGAATGTAAAGCAATCTGTTCTCATCCCGATTGGCCAGCGGCCGCAAGAGCACGGCACGCACAACGCTGAAGATAGCCGCGTTTGCACCGATACCGAGGGCCAGGGTCAAAGCGACCGTAATCCACAAGGAAGGGACTCGCGCCAGAGAACGGACGGCGATCTTCAGATCGCGAAAGAAAGACATGGGACCTCCTCCAGTCAGGCGGTAGCGAAGCGGGGAAGAATCGTCGTGCCTGCGACACAGATTGATAACGTAACCCAACGGGTTTCCATAGCCGTAACCGTTTAGTTTCTTAACGTCAAGATCTTTGTGACCAACCTTGGACCGGGAAATACAAACCTCCCACCGGAATCATTGATATTTACGTTGATATCAACTATTATTTCTAGATGTCAAGCACAAAACAACTCCCGTATGAAATGACATTAATTGTGCGGGACTGCTGCCTTTGTCTTCACGTGCAGCGTGCGGCACGTGCTCTGGCGCGACGGTTTGATGAGGTGCTACGACCGTTTGATCTCACAAACGGGCAGTTCTCTCTTTTGATGTCTTTGAACCGCCCAGAACCCCCTGCGATGGGTTCGGTGGCTTCCCTTCTGGCCATGGACCGCACCACGCTCACGGCAGCACTGAAGCCGCTCGAACGGCGGGGTCTCGTCAGGGTCTCTCCGGATCCTAATGATCGGAGAAGCCGCCTTCTCCGGCTGACACCCAAGGCCCACGATCTACTGCTTCGCGCTACGCCGGTGTGGGAGAGCACGCATCGCGCCATCGAAGCTGGCCTGCCGAGTGGCGCTGCGCAAGAACTTCGCAAATCTTTGCGCGCTATCAGCTGAGCTTCTGACGGAAGAGGGTCATGACACGAGTCGGAACCGCGTGTTCACGTGTGCCTGTTTGCGGAGTTTTGCGACCAGTCCCGACGAAATGACGGTTCTAGCCCTCCTTTCCTTGCTCGATGTGGAACGACATGCCGGCGAAGCTAACCACGCTCTGATCATCGATGTTCCATTGCTGATATCGATGCAGCGTGCCCCGTGCTTGCGGAACAGCCTTCAGAAATGTGTACAAAGGGGCAGATCCGCACCACTTCAGATCTTCTCTGTTTTCCTTGACCAGATCCCAGTAGGCTCGAGAATCGGATTGATTGATGCACTCGATCCTCTGCTTGTCGCGTTGTTCGACGTGTGTCATTTCATCTGTGTTGGCCTGTGCTGCGAACTTGTCTCCGTAGCGCACGCCCATGTGGGCCATGTCGACACCTAGAACCCACAACAATCTTTCCGATTCCCTACCGGCAATCATCTCGATCGCATCCAAGAACCTCCTTACCCGATCTTGATCTTCCGGGAGACCGCCATTCTCGATGCTTCTTGCGAACGATCCGCATAGGATAGGAAGTATACGCACATCGGGACCGAAGATGGATTGCAGAAAGACAACTTGAAACTCGATTGAGTGCTCCACCGCGTGACAGTAATCTTCCATGGTCACAGCAGGCTGATTCTCGAGCTCAGCAACGAGCGCATCATCGATGCGCGTTCTGCCGAAGGGAGTCTCAAAGGGCTTTCTCGTAACCCCAAACTTGTCTGGCTCACCGTAGTGCGAGGTTCCTAGAACCACAAACGTACGATCCCGCAGGTCTGGAGTTAACCACTGATACGCCGCACGGTAGCTTTGCCATGCGTGTTCAGGACTCGCATGAGGTGCTGCGATGCCGATCAGTCCCTTTGGCGCTATCGCCGCTTTATCGCCAAGGTAATTTTTCATCACGCGCTGCAGCGAATCGATTTCGCCAGGATAGGATTTGCCCGCATGTGCGGCGTTACGCACCGCACTTCGCCGAAAGGAGGAATGGGAACCTTCCTTTAAACGCGCGTATGTCTCGTCTTCCAGAAACCCAGCTTCACTCAGCCGATCGACCAGCAACTGAGCCGCCTCTCCAATCTGAAGGCCCCTCGCAAGTCTTTGAAGCTCCGTCTGCAGGTCACAAACTGTCTGAATGCCATCGAAGAAGCCAAGGCATCGCACAAGCAATGGTGGAATTACCAAGGTGGCATCTGAGTATCCGAAGTAATCGCGAATCAAGAGCCCAGGACGTTCCTTCAACGGGGAGGGGATGAAATCGAGATCTGATCGGAGCTTGGGGAGAATCATCTTCTATCACCTATGAGACGACACGTGAAGGCGAGATGCATTGATTGAGTCACCATTGGGGCCATGATCCAGTATGGCTCTGGTCGATGAAGACCAAGTCGATTCTAGCTTCTCGGTGGGCTGGGGCCTTCAAGTTCATCAACTTGGCGGATACGGGGTTCGGGTTTCATGGCTCGTTTTGCCCGACTCTCACTTCGTTGCCCAGACCAAGCAAATGGAGATCTGTGTGATTTAAATCACAGTGGCTTCGCAGGATCTGGTGGGAAACTCTGATCAAAGGGCCCCTAGAGATGAGTTTATTAAGTGTTTCGCTTCCTCCAAACCTGCGTTCCATAAAAGTTGACCTCCGCCGCAGTAATCGCGATCCTATTGCGCACCGATCAAGGAACAGCTCGGGATACGGTTCTTGTTTTATTCCTAAATCTCTTAACCAAGCTATCGGTGGATCCGGGTCAGTCCCCCGTGGGGCGTCCAAGAGGTGATGTATGGACGATACTGTTCATCCAGAACGAGCAGATGAGATCAAGATGTTTCTGGATTCTTGCCACAAGGAAGTCTCCACGCTGACGCGAGAGGCCTTGAGTCCTGCGACAACCGCGACTCGACGAATTGAAGCACTCATCGCCCGGGCCGCGCTGCAAACCAGAATCGCCTCATTAGAAAGAGATCTCGGGAGGCTCAAAGTGGAAACAGGTGGGCCCGATTGCGCCGATATAAGCAGACACGAGCAAAGCGATCCGTGGCCGCGATCGCATTGACATGCCCGGCGCCAAGTCCTGTCAGTGCAGCGTGTATAGCCCGTGGGCAACATGCGCCTCGTGATCCTGAACAAGGCCACGCATTTAGGCGCTATGACTGAAACTCTTGCGACGGAATGCCGATAGAGAGGAAGGCGCGGACCAGGTCGATGCAGACCGAGATGGACCGCGGAGAGAAGAAGGCAGTATGCAGGATGCGATTCAAGTTTCGCAATGCCCGGGCACAGCGTCAGATTGCGTTGCTGATGTGGATCCCAAACTCTCCGATCAAGGGTTCCTGCTCGCTGCGCTTATGGAATATGTCCAGAGCGGGGTCTATTTCAAAGACCTCCAAAGCCGTTTCGTCCTCGTCAACGATGCCCAAGCGCGTGCTTTGAGGCTTAGTTCACGCGAAGAAGCAAAAGGCAAGTCGGACCGCGACTTTTTCACCGAAGAACATGCGCTAGAAGCACTCCTCGATGAACAGGAGATCATTCGGACCGGTCAGCCTCTCTTGGACAAAGAGGAGATGGAAACCTGGCCTGACGGCCAAGTCGCCTGGGTATCGACTAGCAAGATGCCCCTGGTTTCACCGGACGGAAGGATCATAGGAACCTGTGGCGTATCTCGCGATGTTACCGAGAGTCGCCACATCCGCCAGGCACTCATTGAGAGCGAAGCGCGCTTTCAGGAATTGATCACAGCAATCCACGAGGTGTTCTGGATTTTGGAAGCCGGCGGTGGGCGTGCGTTGTTCGTCAGCTCGGCTTATGAATCCATTTGGGGAAGGACGGTTGAGTCTCTCTACGCTGATCCTCTTGCGTGGCTCTCAGATGTCCATGACGACGATCGCGACAACGTGATCGCTGCCTATGCCGAGGAGCACCGAACGCCCTTTGAGATTTCGTTTCGGATACGCCGTGCGGATGGACAACTGCGTTGGATTCGGCAGCGAGGCTTTCCGGTATTCGATCTGAATAACCGGGTGGTGCGAGTTGCAAGTGTGAGCGCAGATATCACAGAGGCGCGCCAGGCCAACGAATCGTTGGTCAGGACGCAGCGGCTACTCGCATCGATTGTTAACTCATCCCATGACGCAATCTACAGCGAGTCTTTAGAAGGGACAATCACAACCTGGAATCCGGCTGCCGAAGAGATCTTCGGATATTCGATCGACGAAGTCATTGGTCTGCCGACCGCTTTACTACTTTGCCCTGGCAAAGAACAGGAGCAAAGCTGGATTTGCGGGCGGGCTCGCCACGGGTTACCGGTGCAGAACCTCGACACGATCCGACGCCACAAGGATGGCCGTACCTTATCTGTCTCTCTGACTGCCTTTCCGGTTCGCGACGAAGATGGAAATATGATCGGGATATCGACCACTATCCGCGACCTTTCGGAGCACAAGGAGCTTGAGCAGAAGCTATCTACGGCTGAATCGCAGATGAGAGCGCTGCTTGAGACAACAGGAGAGCATATGCTCATCCTGGACCGGGCGTGGCGGCTGACATTTACGAACCGCCCCCAACCGGCAGGCGACATGGGAGCGGTGATTGGCATGTCGCTATGGGACTATCAGCCCGAGATTCTAGGCACCGTATTCGAACAGGAGTACCGCAAGGCGATGGATCAACGCGTGACCCGCCGATCGGAAGGCTATCTTCCGGCGATGAAGAAATGGTACGCGTGCACTGCCTATCCAATTGGAACGGGACTGCTGATTCTTGCGCAGGATGTGACGGAGAAACACGCAATCGACGACCAACTGCGCAGCGCCCAGAAGATGGAAGCGATTGGACAACTCGCCGCCGGCATAGCGCACGAGATTAACACTCCTATCCAGTATGTCGGCGACAATACGCTGTTTTTCAAAGATTGCTGGGAACAAGTGACGCACATGCTGGAACTCGCGCAGCAACTCCGCAGCGAGATAAAAGGCAACGCGGAGAGCGCGCCAGAATGCCGCGAGTTCGATGCGTCCGTTGGATCTGCCGATCTAGTCTACCTTCGAGAAGAGGTTCCCAAGGCAATTGACCAGACGCTGGACGGCATAGAGAGAGTGTCAAAGATTGTGCGCGCGATGAAGGAGTTCTCACATCCTGGATCTGAGCATAAGCAGGCGACCGATCTGAATAAGGCAATCGAAGCGACAGTGACCATTGCTCGGAACGAATGGAAGTACGTGGCGGACGTAGAACTGCATCTTGATCACGATCTTCCCCCAGTCGTCTGCCTTGCGGGAGAAATTAACCAGATGTTGCTTAATCTCCTAGTCAACGCAGCACACGCGATCCAGGAAGCTCAGCGAAACAACAGTAAAGTGCGCGGAAAGATCGCAATCACAACGCTCCATGAAGGCCCATGGGCCGAAATAAGAATTAAAGATTCTGGTACCGGCATACCGGAGGAGATTCGCGACAGGATTTTTGATCCCTTCTTCACAACAAAGGAGGTTGGCAAAGGGACTGGCCAGGGGCTAACGCTGGCGCAAACGGTGGTCGTAAAGAAGCATTCAGGCAGAATATGGTTCGATACCGAGCAGGATAACGGCACGACCTTTTTCGTGCGCCTGCCTCTATCTGGAGAGGCTGTTGACTGAGATGAAGAAGCGGCTTCTGTTTGTCGATGACAACCCGAACCTTCTGATGGGATTGAAACGCTCTCTCCACTCGATGGAGGAACAATGGGAGATGGAGTTTGCCGAGAGCGGAGCGGCAGCGCTGCAGATTATGGATCGGCCCTTCGATATCGTCGTCAGCGATATGCGAATGCCGGGCATGACCGGGCTGGAGTTCCTCAATATCGTGCAGGAACGGTATCCACAGACGGTTCGCATCCTTTTATCAGGCCAATCGGATCGGTTGTCTATTTTGGACTCTGCCGTGAAGGCCCATCAGTACTTGGCAAAACCCTTCGATGCGCGCCAGTTGAAAGCTCTTTTATCGCAGACAATCGCTCTCGGAGATCTGCTAGAGAATACGGCTCTGAAGAGCTTCATTGCGAAGCTCCGTTCGATACCAAGCCTGCCCACCTTGTACATGGAAGTAGTGGATGAACTCCATGCCAGCGATCCTTCTCCTTCTCGAATCGGCGCATTGATTGCACGCGACATGGGAATGACCGCGAAGATTCTCCAGGTTGCGAATTCCGTCGCCTATGCAGCGCACGCCGAGGTCACGCAACCTGACCAGGCAGTTCTTCATCTGGGAGTCGATACGATTCAATCCCTGGTTCTATCACTTAGCATCTTTTCTTCTCTTAGCTCTAAACAACAAGCCGACTATTCTGCTGAAACACTTTGGCGGCATAGCAACCTAACGGGCGAATTATGTCGGGCCATTGCGCGCGCCGAGGGGATCAACGCAGCTTCACGGGGGGTATATCTGAGCGCCGGCCTGCTGCACGATATCGGAAAACTGATCATCTCTTCAACCGAGCCGGGACTCCACCGAATGATCGCCGACCTCAGCCGTACCGAGGGAAGACAAGATTGGGAGGTCGAGAAACAGATCTTGGGCTGCACTCACGCGGAGGTCGGGGCATATCTTTTGGGTATCTGGGGATTGCCATTTCCAATTGTTGAAGCTGTTGCCTGGCATCATCGTCCATCGGAGTGCCTGACAAATGAAATGTCACCACTCGCAGCCGTACATGTAGCGGATTTACTTGCAGCGGGGTCGTACCCCGAGCCCGCTGACCATATTCATCGACTCGACACCGCATTTTTAGCACGGATCGGTCGGCTTGATCGCCTGGAAGCCTGGAAAGATGCCTGTGGCGCGGTATCGGGGCGGGAGTTCTAACAATGGCCGAAAAGGTTCTGTTTGTCGATGATGAGCCTGCAGTACTTGATGGCTACCGGCGACTTCTCGGCCGGGATCGGTCGATCGAGACAGCTGTCGGAGGCGAGATGGGACTTGCAGCGATTGCTGAGTCCGGGCCGTTTGCAGTCGTGGTTTCGGATATGCGTATGCCTCAAATGGACGGGGCAAAGTTTCTAACACGCGTTCGCGAAGTTGCCCCGGACACGGTGCGGATGGCACTCACCGGACAGACTGACCTCGATACAGCAATGGCGGCCATCAACGATGGCCGGATTTTTCGGTTTATGACGAAGCCTTGCTCCCGGGAGAACCTGATGAATGCTGTCGAGTCGGGGCTTGCGCAGTATCGCCTGATCACAGCAGAGAAGGAGCTGTTGGAAGGAACGCTGAAGGGTTGCGTTTCGGTGCTTTCAGAGATGCTCAGCTTTAGCAATCCCGCCGCATTTGGCCGCGCGATGCGCCTTCGCCGTTTCGTCCAGCACGCAGCGCAGAAGCTTGGACTCGAATCATCGTGGAGATACGAAATAGCAGCTATGCTGTCCCAGCTCGGCTGTGTAACCCTGAACCCGGATCTAGTTAACTCAGCGTATGCAAGGGAGCCCCTTTCAGAGCAGGAGCAGCGGAAATACGACGGACATTCCGCAATTGCGGCGCAAATGATTGCCCGCATTCCGCGGATGGAGGCGATTGCGCAGATGATCGCGCACCAGAACAAGCGGACAGCGGAGATTAAGGCTGCGACAGCTCAAGAGAAAAAGGAAATTGAATACGGCATTCAGCTTTTGCAAACAGGCTTGGCCTTCGATGCGCTTCTGAATCGTGGGATGTCGTCGTCTGAAGCTTGCGAGCAGGTCCGCGCGACTCTGAAAGGCGTCGACCCATCGATGGTCGCGGCGCTCGCCGACCTGCATTTGAAGCTTCCGATGCAGACTCGCGAATGCAATGTCCGCGACCTCGCACTTGGCATGATCCTCCAACAGGATTTGTATACCAGGGATGGCTCCTTAATTGCGGCGACGGGTTTTGAACTCTCCCATGCATGGATCGATCGTCTGCAGACGTATGCACACCGCGACGCCATTCCGGCGAGGATTAAGATACAAATGCCAAGCCACTTCTGAAGGCATTTGTGGGTGAGCAGGCACACAGTGCGCAGTCACGCAGCTTCGAGCCAAATCAGAAGCAGATTCGTGCAAGTTCGAGTTGCGTCAAGCGAGTTCGTAAGGATGACGCTGGTGGCGGGACAAGAGACTTCCGGCAATGTCATCCCCAAGGATTTTCTCGGCGACCGGATCCCACTGCACGTGATGATTGGTCTTCATCGCGATCCAATGGAGAAGGCATGTCGTGCAGGCACGGTGGCCGACTTCGACAGGCGCGGTGGGCGCTTTGCGCGATTGAATGCAATCGAGCCAATTTCCATGCTGGTCGTCAGATGTGTAGGGATGGAATTCGTTCGGCCCTATCTCGGAGTCGAGGATCTTGGGGTCGCTTGCACGTAATGGCACGACGGGAGCAGGTTTGTCGCTGGATGATGCCGTGGGAGTCGTCATTCCGTCTCGACACACGAAGATCCATCCTTTATCGCCGATCCATTTAATACCGTTCTCGAAGTCACCAGAGATGGTCATGATGACGCCGTTTGCATAGCGACCGTAGGTCTTGAATGGGCCATGCACATCCCACAGGCCTTCTTTGGGAAATTCGGCCTGTCCCCAGACTTCGACAGGGCCGGTTAACTCTGTGTCCATGCCCCAATGTGCGGTGTCTACGTGATGAGCCCCCCAGCCAGTGATCATGCCCGCACCGAACTGCTCCAGGCGTAACCAGCCGGGGCGCGAGAATCCGGTGGTTGGCATGACCCGATCGAGCGTATAAGGCACCTCGGGAGTTGAGCCCAACCATTCGTCGTAATTAAAGCCGGCAGGAACGGGCATAGTTTGGGGATTGCCGCCGGCAGGATCGCCGGGCAGCCCCACCTCAACCTGCTTCACCTTACCGATGCGGCCATTACGGACGAGTGCGACAGCGCGCGCAAACTGCTTCCAGGAGCGCTGCTGCGAACCGATCTGGAGGATTCGGCCACTGGCTTTAACGTGATCGGCCATGATGCGGCCTTCGCGAATGGTGAGCGATGCCGGCTTCTGGAGATAGACATCTTTACCCGCATGCACAGCAGCGACTGCGAGGCGAGCGTGCTGATGATCCGGTGTAGAGATCAGCACCGCGTCAATTTCCTTGTCAGCAAAAAGCTCTTTGCAATCCGAATAGCCTTTGGTGCCCTCATAAGGCTTTCCCAGTTTGTCTGTGTATGCCTTGTCGACAAACTGCTTGCCCAGGCTGACGCGATCATGACTCAGATCGCAGACGGCAACGATGCGGTTGTCGCGGCCGGGAACACCAGTGAACTGGAGGACGCCGGGCATGTCATGACCGCGCGAGATGCGCCCCACGCCGATGGCGCCGATGTTGATTCGATTGGATGGAGCCGTAGCCCCGAAGACCGATTTGGGGACTATCGCAGGAAAGCCGGCAACGGCGGCTCCTGCGACGGACGTCTTGATAAATTCTCTGCGCGACGCCTTCATGTGCTTCTTCTCCCTGACAAGGATCGCCCTGTTGTTGCGAAGGAGAGACCGATGTTCCGGCCTCTCCTTCGATCAAACCAAGTTCTACCGACTAGCTGCTGGACGCATCAATCGCCAGAAGATCGACACGTCAGAAGTTCATCTTCAGTGCGAGCTGAATCACCCGGTAGTCCGCGGTTGTGCCCACGTTGCCTGTAGCTGTACCGATGGTCGAGCGAGTACTGCCAAAGGCGCCGTTGGCGAAGGTCACGTTCGGATCGGACCATTGTGGATGATTGAACAGGTTGAAGAACTCGCCGCGCAGTTGGAAATTGATATTCTCACGCGACGGGAAGGGGTAAATGTTCTTAATGAGACCCGTGTCGACATCCCAGAGGTTCGGGCCGCGCCAGGTGCCTTTGCCGACGTTGCCATAGTTTCCGGCCGTCGGTTTTGCGAAGAGAGTTGTGTTGAGCCACGGCATACAATGCTTCACGCCGGTGCATCCGCCGCGCTGGCTGGACGGGACCAGCTTGCCTAATTCGTTTGCAGGGCCGGTGTAATCCGCTCGATCAAGGTTGTTGCCTGTCTGGGATTGATCGGTTCCGGCGAGAATGGTTAGAGGATCGCCGGAGGTGTACGAGTAGATGCCGGTCCATTGCCAGCCACCGACGATATTACGCACTATGCCGTTGGAACCGCTGAGTTTGGGGAGATTCCAAACGTAGGAAGCGACGACATGGTGCCTGTGGTCGAAGGTTGCAGGCCCCGTTTCAAAAGCGTGCTGCCGCGGATCGTAGAAGGACATACCCGAGCCGATGCTAGATCCGATGTCTGTGATCCCGCCGTTTTCCGACAAGCCGTAGTCGTTGGCATGGGAATATGTGTAATTGGCAAGCAGGGTGATCTGGTTGAGAATTCCCTTTCCACCCCCTGAAGCCCGCTTCTCGAGATCGAGCTGGATACCGTTATAGGCGTTCGCTCCCGTGTTTCGATTCTGGTAGATAACGGCAAACGGCTGATAGGGTCGCCTTGCCTGCAGCGATGCGGTGCTGCCAGCCGTATAAGCGCCGGGGTTGAGATTCACATCCTGCCGGAGGTGGGTTCCACGCGTTCCAACATAGGATGCGTGGATCACTGTATCCGCGCGCAGCTGACGCTCAAAGGTGATGTTCCAATCGTAGATTTCAGGGGTGACCCACTTGACGCCCGGCTGCAGAGCCGAAGACGGTCGGGTTGGCCACGAAGGTGGCGTTCTTGGGAACATTCTTAAGCGTAAAACGCTGCGGGAAGCCGTTGGTAAAGGTTGGATAGGCAGCCAGCGGAGCAGAAAGCGAACCAATCTGCGAGGCTCCCGTGGTGGAGTCGTTCAAGTCAATGCGCAGGCTGAATGGCGCAGAAATCGCGGCGTCATTCAGAAACAGCCCTGGCAGCCGCGAATAATAGAACAGACCGCCACCGGCGCGGAGAGACATTTTTCCTGAACCGGTTGGATCCCAAACAATACCGACGCGGGGAGCGATGTTGTTCAAGTCGCCCGTTTCTCCGCGATCAGGTACGCCGACTCCGTTGTATTTGTCGCCAATGAAGAAGAGGCCGGCCGGAGCACTTGGGACGATTGCGGAGTGAACACCGGCAGCCTGTGCATCGGGGCGAAATTGCTCGATGCGTCCCGAGGTTTCTTTCATGACCTGCTGGGGTTCCCAACGCACGCCGTAGTCCAACGTAAGGCGCGGGGAGATCTTCCACTTGTCGTTCGCGAAGAGTCCGAATGGGTTTTCACGCGAGTCCGAGTAATCACCCGATGTCTGGCTGAATGTGTGCTGATAGCCCAACAGAAAGCTCGCCATGGCGAGACCAGTCACATCATTTGTAAAGTTGAAGCTGCCATTCTCCAGATCGGTGTTCCGAATGATCGACTGGTCCAGCTCAAGATCGAAGCCGAAACTGACGTCGTGCTTGCCTTTGTTCCAACTCATCATTTCGCGAACATCGGCGGTGTTACGGATGAATTTTGCGTTGGTAAAACTTCCAAGGGTGAAGTCGCCAGCCACAGCAAAGCTCCGGATGCCGCTTTGCGCCTTGGGCAATTGCCAGATGTTTGAGCCAAAGGTGGTCATATCCGGAACTGTTCCTCCGGGGCCGCCTTGCTGACCGCGGTCGGAAGCCGACCGCACTGCGTCGAGAGTCACGGAGTTCACGAGCCGGGGCGAAATAACCCAGGTGTAGCCGACGGCCCAATTCTGCGTCCGCACGGTTGAGCCCGGCCCCGCCGTCAACAGATTCTTCCCGTCATAGGTTGGCGCATGTTTGTAAGTGTTGAGATAAAAGCGCCCAAACAGGCGATCCTGGCCGCGCAAAACCTGGTCGAAGCGCGCGATGTATTCGTTGAAATCCTGCTGCAGTGGAGTGCCGAACGTCACCGAGCCGTTTGTGGATCCGGCTGGACGAACCGGCAGGAGCTTGGCCATGTTGAGAGCCACTGGGTCAATGGGGCCAACTGAAGCGTTGCTTGCATAAGCAACGTGGGTGAAGGGATTGTTGATCTTTGCCGTGGGATTTGTAAGCGAGAAGTCACCGTTCAAGTTATCTGCAGTAGGGACGATGGCATTGCTGGCGTTGTTGACGCTGCGGATGATTGTCTTCTGCCATCCAAAGAAGATGAAACTGGTGTTCTTATGAATGGGCCCGCCGATCGTGCCGCCAAACTGGTTGCGCTTGAGCGGATCTTTCTTGTCTGCGAAGAAGTTGCGGGCGTTAAAGGCCCTGTTGCGCACAAACTCAAACAGATCGCCATGCCACGCATTGGTGCCGGATTTGGTCACAACGTTTACGACTGCGCCGGCATTGTTGCCGTACTGTGCGTCGAAACTGTTGGTCTGGACACTGAATTCCTGCAACGCATCTGGAAACGGAAACGGATCGTTTGTATTACTCATCAAGTCTTCGTTGTTGGCGCCATCCAGGTTGTAGCCGATCTGATCGGGTCGCGCACCGTTGACTGCGATCGCTTCGGCACCGGGAATCTGCTTTGTGTCTCCCTGCAGCGCGCCGGAATTGTTCGCGATGGCCGATACGGCACCAGGAACCAGGAGTGTGAGATCAGCCGCATTTCTGCCGTTGAGAGGCAGATCGCTCACGCGTGAGCTCTCAATGACTTGACTTAGCTCCTGACTCACAGTGTTGACCGCAACGCTCGACTCTTCGACGGTGACCTGCTGGCTTGCCGCTCCGACTTGTAGATGGACATCCAAGTCGCGAATCTGGTCTGCCAGCAACACAACGTCTTGGACGTATTGCTTGAATCCGGCCGCCTGAACGGCGATGGTATAGGTCGTGGGTTGAAGCGAAGGAAAATTGAATTGACCGCTGCTGTTCGTCGTGTCGGTACGAACCGCCGCAGTGTTCTTCTGCGTCACGGTCACTTTGGCGCCCGCAACCACGGCGCCAGATGGGTCTGTAACGGTTCCGGAGATAGCAACATTGCCACCCTGGCCGAAGGCCCCGACCGCGAAGGTTAGCATCCCGAGGAACACTACCCCCAAAATATGCCACTTGCTTTGAGTGGCCTTTTCCATAGACTTACGCGCCATGCCCGCCTCTCTCTCCAGATACTCCGATCCGCACATCTTTTCTTCGGGACCTGAACTAATTACATCGTGGGACTCTACCCCTGCGGTGAATGCCCTGTCAATGAGTTTTACGGGGACGTCATTTGGGAGTCATTTCGGCCGATTTCGGCCGAAAATCGGAGTGAGGATTGAAGCGCTTTGCGCGCATTCGAAAGGGGTACCCGGAAGAGATCGAACCGAGGTTTCTCCCTCACTTCAGGAGGCTTTTTTCGGGTAAACAGATCGGATATGTACAAGTTGCCGGCCGCGATGAACTGGCTCGGCTGCCTGGACCGCTGATTCGTCGTTTAGTTCCAATCCACGCCATGAAAAAGGACTTTCTGGAAAACCATGGCAGCCGCTCCGCGCAGACGAGCGGTATCACCCTCCATTGCAGCCAGCAATCTTGGGGTGTGCGCAGCGATGGATTTGGCGGCGAGACTCTGTTCCAGGATGGGGCGGATCCGACTCCAGAGAGCCGTGCATTCACCGACGATGATGATCGCATCGGGAGACAGTCCAACGCTGAGGACAGCCAGCCCCTTGCCGAGTGCGACGATCATTTTATCGATGGATTGAAGGGCCGCTGGGTCGCCGGCGACTGCCAAATCGACCAATTCGCGGAAATTGCGCAACTGCGATTTGGGGACCAGCTCGCGGTAGTAGCGGAGACCGGCGCGGGTGGAAGCGAACATCTCCCAGCATCCCTTGTTGCCGCATCCGCATAGCGGTCCTGATTCGTCGAAGGCCATATGGCCGAATTCGCCCGCTAACCCGTCTTCCCCTCTGAGCAGCCGGCCGTCCACGAGTAGCCCTGTTCCGATGCCCTCCGAAACTGAAATGGCAATCAGGTTGGGAACATCGGCGCATTCTCCAAACCACTTCTCAGAGATCGTGCAAGCATTTGCCGCGTTGTCTATTTCAACCTGTTTTCCTAAAACACTCTGAATCTCGCCACGGAGGTCAACATGCATCCATAACGAATTTGGGGCAAAAACGAGGCGCTCAGTTCTGGGATCAACGCGGCCGGAAACCGCAACACCGACTCCGTGAAACACTAGTTTGCGGCTTTCCTTTTTCAGATTGAGAGCGGCGTCAAGGATCCGCCCGAAGGCCTTCTCTGCTTCGATTTTGGAGCCTTTGGAAACGGAAAATGCCACCTTATCCAGCTTGATGATTCTGCCGTTAACGTCAATAATCGCGAGATTCGCGTGTTCGGGGCGAAGATCGATTGCAAGGGCAACGTTATTCCGACTGAGAGAGATAATGGTCGGACGTCGCCCGCGTGCCGATCGCGCTCGATGTCCACGCGATAACCACTTATCTTCAATTAATCGGCCGATGATCGAGGAGACCGTGCTGGGGCGAAGGCCGGTAACGCGAGCGAGATCAGCTCGACTCAGCGGTTGATGCCTGCGAACCGCCCGCAGGATTATGTCTCGATTGATCTCTCGAGCAGTCTCGCTTGATGCATTGTTCTGGTGCGGCTGTTCCGGCTTTTCGCTCAAGATGCCTTTTTCATCCTCGCCTTCGTCTCGTCGATTTAGAGGAGTATGCAACCCTTACGACGTTCCAGCGCTAACAGTACGGCTTGGCATTTGGTACCACACTTAGCGGGAGCCTGAAAAGTGGCGACCAGGTCGGATCGGCGGCGAACGATGCGGAGACACTATTCCTAATGATGCAAAGGTGGATGCTTTTGGGGGATGGCGACAGGCTCTGTCGTTGCAAAGAAATGGACAGTGAGCAGGATCTTACAAAACGTCCATGTGAGGCTCGACCGTGTTTGAGCTAGCTCCATGTCCGACGACGTTCGACCGTTCGATTTTACGGATGGTACCCTGTTGGTATCGCGCTCTTTGCGCGCTTTGCAGTGCCGCTCAATACTTGGACCTCATCGAGCTACTTGACTGGAGTTTGAGGGAGTTCAACGAGAGTGATGAATCTGTATCTTATTGATTTTAAAAGTGGCCCCGTAGCTCAGGTGGATAGAGCAGCAGTTTCCTAAACTGCGTGTCGGAAGTTCGAATCTTCCCGGGGTCACCATTCCATGAAGCTCAATCGGCTGGCTAGAACAGGGCTGCTTCGATTCACGGGCCGGGGTGCCTTCGGGTCTTGGGACCTGACAGACCCGGGGGCTGCCGGCCCTAGGCAGCTTTCTGGCGCCCTGCCTTCATCATCCGATCGAGGTGCAGGGCCAGGAGTTTCCTTGCACGTTCGAGATGGCGCAATCGGGATGGACTAAGATGCTTACCGGCGTAGGAGAGATAAAACGTCAACATACGCATTCCGCTGACCGGGCCGCCGGGAAAGTGCTCTTTCGAGATGAGAGACTCGACGATCTGTTCTGCTGGCATCGTGAAAAGACCTGGCGGAATTTGCTGTGACCCCTGATCCATATTCTTGCTCTCCTGGTTCGGTAATAACTCGCTACGCTGCTCTTTGAGCAACTGGGTTGATTCGTTCAGCAATGGCTGTTAAGGTGCGGTCCGTGCGTCCTTCCTCCTGGATCGTCCGATCTAAAAGTCCAGCTTCCTCTTCGCGCCCGATGACGTGAGCAAAGTGCCTTACAGCGCCGTAAGAAGCGATTTCGTAGTGCTCGATGCGTTGGGCGACAGCGATAAGAGCCGCATCACGGAGGGCTTCATTTCCGGTGTCCTGGATGAGGTCCTCCGCCTCGTCGATCATCGCTCCGAGGGGTTTGCATTTCAGCGGATCGGGCTCGACGGCTAAATGGGCAAGGATCGTTCTAAGACGTGCCGAGTGTTGTTCACTTTCAAGTTCGTGGGTCCGGAAGGCCTGTTTGAGTTCCTCATCGGTAGCCATTTCGGCCATCCTCGGAAGCCCGCGAATCACTAACTCTTCCGCCGAAAGCAGAACACGCAGTTCTTTCACATACAACGCCTGCAAGTCGGGGAGTTTTTCGCTCATCAACTTCATGATCGGCTCCTGTTCCCTGCAGCCGCGGCTATGTTCTCGGTCGAATCAGAGCTCGCATTTGACCGCTGGGATCGTGTTGATCGATTTCCTGTTCTGCTGCTGTGATGCCATCCGCAATGAGGGATGTTGCTCTTCAATTTTCAGAGGCAGCGCCGGTCGAGACCGACGCGCCGCGCCGACCCATCGAAGAGTTGCGCTCAATGCACCGCAATTTGGAGCGTCCTGCCGGAGCCGAAGGCTACAATCGAGAGTGTGCATTTGTCGCGGGGCGGAGGCAAATTCGAGTTCCTCGAAGACGTAGCATCTCCGCACCGGGGCGGGTGAATGAGGTTTTAAGCCCGATCGGCTCCTGTCCAACCGACGGCCCGGAGCAGTGAGGCTATTTGCACCGTTCACGCGTCCTACTCAACAGTGCAAACGGGACACCTGTACATCTTTCACTATGAGGGCGACACCTCCTCGGCATTGTCTCCGCCATTCCCGACGGTGAAGTTGGGAGGGATTAACCTGAGACCTGTGCCAGTGAGGACGCACTTTGAATTGGCGCAGTTTGCACGTACTAGCGCGGGGTAGCGAATGCAGCGAAACCCGCAGTTCGGAAAATAACAGAGACAATGGATCAACAACCTAGTGCTTCGCAAGCATCTCCGATGAGAGAGCCTGGCTATGAATCGCCGCGGCCCACCGTTCACCGCCGTCATCGCTGGGTTTGGGCCGTAGTTCTTCTTCTTTTCGGGCTTCTGTTCTACTGGGCAATCAGCCAGCACAATAAGACACAGGCAACCGCGATGGGCGGCGGTGGCCGACGTATGATGACGGGCCCGATTCCGGTAACCACTGCAACGGCACAAACGGGCTCGATCGGCGTCTACCAGGATGCGATCGGCACGGTGACACCCGTGTTCACAGATGCCATCACGTCGCAGGTAACCGGTGTGATCACAGCCGTCCATTACCGCGAGGGGCAGTTTGTGCTCAAAGGAGACCCGCTGATCGACATCGATCCACGATCGTACGCCGCGCAGCTTGCGCAGGCGCAGGGAATCCTCGAGCGCGATCAAAACCTGCTTGCAGAAGCGCAGATGGACCTGGAGCGGTACAAGCAGGCGTGGGCAAAGAACGCAATTCCGCGACAGACTCTCGAAGACCAGGAGAAGGTCGTTCTGCAGGAGCAGGGCACGGTAAAGAACGACCAGGGTACGGTCGAATATGACCAGGTGCAACTGAGTTACTGCCACATCACCTCACCGATCTCAGGCCGAGTTGGACTGCGGCTTGTCGATCCGGGAAATCTTGTGACGGCGAATTCAGCAACCACGCTCGTCGTGGTGACGCAGCAACAGCCTATCACGGTGATTTTCACGCTGGGAGAAGACAGCCTTCCCGAGGTTCAACAGCATTCCAAGGGAAAAATACTCCAGGTGCAGGCGTATGACAGGACTCAGCAAAAGCTGTTGGCGACCGGCAAGCTGATCAGTATTGACAACCAGATTGACACCACTTCAGGGACGGTGAAGCTGCGCGCAGAGTTCGATAACCGCGACGGCGCACTTTTTGCCAACCAATTTGTGAACACGCGGCTTCTGGTCAACACGCTCACCAACCAAACACTGATCCCTTCGTCGGCCGTTCAGCACAACGGCAGCACGGATTTTGTCTATGTGATTAAAGACAACAAGGCCGCCATGCGGACGGTAAGAGTCGGGAATGCCGACAGGGGATATACAGCCGTCGAAGGAATTCAGCCAGGGGATGTAGTGGCGGACAGCAGTTTTGAGAAACTGCAAAACGGCTCGCAGATCACGCCCTCGAATTTCAAGCTGCCGGCTACGTCGAGCTCGCCGGAGAGCAATGCTCCATGAATCCGTCCCGTCAATTTATTCTGCGGCCGGTGGCAACCGTGCTGCTGATGGCTGCGATTCTACTCGTTGGGATCGTGGCCTTCTTCCAGCTGCCGATTTCGGCATTGCCTGAGGTCGACTACCCCACGATCCAGGTGTTGACGTTCTATCCCGGGGCTAGCCCGGATGTAATGGCTACGACCGTCACGGCGCCGCTGGAACGTCAGTTTGGCCAGATGCAGGGATTGAGCCAGATGACGTCGACCAGCGCCGGCGGCGTGTCGGTGATCGTGCTGCAATTCAATCTAGCGCTGGACCTCGATATTGCGGAAGAAGAAGTACAGTCGGCGATCAACGGCGGGCAAAGCTTTTTGCCGTCTGATCTTCCTACGCCCCCTGTTTATAACAAGACCAATCCTGCCGATGCTCCGGTTTTGACCCTCGCCATCTCTTCCTCCTCGATGCCCCTTTCGCAAGTAGAGGACCTGGTGGATACGCGCCTGGCACCGCGTATCTCGCAATTAAGCGGCGTCGGCCTAGTAAGCATCAGCGGGGGCCAAAAGCCTGCGGTTCGCATTCAGGTCAACCCCGTGCAGTTGTCCTCGTATGGACTGAACATGGAGGACGTCCGCACGGCACTGACGCAAGCCAGCGTGAACTCGGCAAAGGGTAATTTCGACGGTCCGCGGCAGAACTATCAGATCGATGCCAACGACCAAATCACGGAAGCGAACGGATACAAGAATGTCCTCATCTCGTACAGCAATGGCGCACCCGTATTTGTAAGAGACGTCGCCAAGGTGGTAAATGGGGTCGAGAATACCAGGCAAGCGGCCTGGATGAACCAAACGCCGGCGGTCATTTTGAATATCCAGCGCCAGCCTGGCGCCAACACGATCACGGTCGTGAAAAGGATCCGAGCGATTCTGCCTCAGCTTGAAGCGAACCTCCCTGCATCGATCCAAGTCACAACCATGACGGATTTGACCACCAGCATCCAGTCATCCGTAAACGATGTTGAGTTCGAACTCGGGTTGACGATTGCATTGGTTGTCCTGGTCATCTTCCTGTTCTTGCGCAGCCTTCGGGCTACGATTATTCCGAGTGTGGCTGTGCCGCTTTCACTCATTGGAACGTTTGGCGTGATGTACCTGCTTGGCTACAGTCTCGATAACTTGTCGCTGATGGCACTCACCATCTCAACCGGGTTTGTGGTTGATGATGCGATCGTGATGATCGAGAACATTTCGCGCTATCTCGAAGAAGGAATGGCTCCGATGGAGGCGGCGTTGAAGGGCGCCGGACAGATCGGATTCACGATCGTCTCGTTAACTGTCTCACTGATTGCTGTGTTGATTCCTTTGCTGTTCATGGGCGATGTCGTTGGACGCCTCTTCCGCGAATTCGCTGTCACGCTAGCAGTCACGATTATTATTTCGGCCGTGGTTTCACTCACCCTGACCCCAATGATGAGTGCGCGTATTTTGCGGCACATACCGGAGAAGGAGCAGTCGCGTTTCTATCACGCCTCCGAAAGAGTCTTTCAGAGGATGATCGCGTTTTATGGACGCACGCTGAAGGTGGTCTTGGAGTATCAGACCATCACCCTACTTATTGCGGCGGCCACACTCGCGCTCACGATCGTTCTTTACATCCTGATCCCGAAGGGGTTCTTTCCAGTTCAAGACACAGGCGTGATTCAGGGAATCTCGCAGGCATCTCAATCGATCTCTTTCACAGACATGTCCAACCGGCAGCAGGAATTGGCGCGCGTCATCCTGGCCGATCCTGCCGTCGAAAGCATAACCTCATTCATCGGTGCAGACGGGATCAATACGACGCTAAACAGCGGGCGTATTTCGATCAATCTGAAGCCGCTCGATGAGCGGCACTTGAGCGCCTCAGACGTAATTCGACGCTTACAGAACAGCCTGCAACGGGTCTCGGGGATTCATCTTTACATGCAGCCTGTGCAGGACATCTCAGTTGACGACCGCGTGAGCCGGACACAATACCAATACACGCTCGAAGATCCAGATACGAATGAATTGAACGAGTGGACCAACAAATTCGTTGCGGAACTAAAAAAGCTGCCGGTACTTGAGGACGTAGCGACGGATCAGCAGATGGGAGCCAGGGCGATTTCGCTGGAGATCGACCGGGTGACGGCGTCGCGCCTTGGCATAGCGCCAACAACGATCGACAACACACTGTACGATGCATTCGGTCAGCGCGAGATCAACACGCTCTACACGCAAGTAAACCAATATCACGTGGTGTTGGAGGCAGATCCGGAATGGCAGAAGAGCCCTTCTAAACTTAATGATCTGTATATCCAATCGAATGCCTCTTCGGGAGCAAGCGGTGCAGGTGCAGTGACGTCATTCTCCAATTCGGCCTCTGCTTCGGCGGGATCGAACGCACTGACGACGTCGGTCAAGTACACTCCATCCTCTGCTGTTCTGACAACGCCGGCCTCGGCGAAGGGAGTAATCACATCAGGCGGCGGCTCATCGCAGAACGGCGGTACGACGGCGGGAACCACGCCAAATGCATCTACGTCGGCAGTTAGTTCGAATGCCATTCCGCTGAGTGCGTTTACAAAAGCCACTGCAACCACGGAAGCGCTTTCGATCAATCATCAGGGCCAGTTCCCTTCTGTGACGGTTTCCTTCAACCTGGCACCGAACGCGTCGCTGGGAACGGCAATCACGGATATCGACAAAGTCTCAAAGAAACTCCAGTTCCCTCCCAGCCTTCAGGCGGAGTTCCAGGGAACGGCGGCGTCCTTCAAGAATTCACTCTCGAATGAAGCACTGTTGATTCTGGCAGCGCTCGTGACGGTCTATATCGTGCTGGGTGTCCTCTACGAGAGTTTCATACACCCGATTACGATTCTTTCTACCCTTCCCTCGGCTGGCGTGGGCGCATTACTTGCGCTGATGATCTGCGGGCAGGACCTTTCTGTCGTCGCGATTATCGGCATCATTCTTCTAATAGGTATTGTTAAGAAGAACGGCATCATGATCGTGGACTTCGCGCTAGACGCCGAGCGCGAGCAGGGTAAATCGTCGGTTGATGCGATCTACGAGGCAAGCCTGCTGCGTTTCCGGCCAATCATGATGACCACAATGGCAGCGCTGCTGGGTGGAATTCCGCTGGCCGTGGGGACAGGTTTGGGTTCGGAGTTGCGCAGGCCGTTAGGCATTGCAATGGTGGGCGGATTGTTGCTGAGCCAGATACTGACGCTCTATACGACGCCGGTCATCTATGTATTTTTTGATCGGATTGGTCAGCGCATTACTGGCCATCGTCCGTCGCAAGCCGGAAGGATCAAGGAGCAACAGGCGGCCGCGGAGCAGGCATGAGTTTATCCTCCCCATTCATCAAGCGGCCGATTGGCACGACGCTCCTGACAGTGGCTGTGGCCATAGCAGGAGCCATCGCTTTCACGGTGCTGCCCGTGTCTCCGCTGCCGCAGGTCGACTTCCCAACGATCAGCGTGAATGCGGGGCTACCCGGGGCAAGCGCACAGATTATGGCTGCCTCGGTTGCGACGCCACTCGAACGTCAGTTCAGCCACATTGCCGGCATCACGGAGATGACCTCCTCCAGCTCTCTCGGCAGCACAAACGTGACGCTGCAGTTTGACCTGAGCCGCGACATCGATGGAGCAGCGAGGGACGTGCAGGCGGCGATCAATGCGGCTCGAACCTATCTACCGATCAACCTGCCATCGAATCCTTCGTATCGCAAGGTCAATCCTGCCGATGCGCCGATCATGATCATTGGGCTCACGTCCAATAAGTACGATGTGACGAAGGTCTACGACCTTGCCTCGACGGTACTGGAGCAGAAGCTTTCGCAAATCCAAGGCGTCGGGCAGGTTGGTGTAGGCGGCGGCGCAACACCATCGGTCCGTGTCGAGGTCGATCCCAAAAAGCTCGAAAGCTTTGGGATGACGCTTGGTACTGTGCAGTCCGTATTGAGTCTTCAGAACTCGCATGAACCGCGAGGACAAATCTCCGACGGCCAGGTCACCGCCGATATTCTCACCAACGATCAGATATCGAAGGCGAGTGAGTACAAACCGCTCATCATTGGGTACCACAACGGGGCGGCTGTTCGGTTGTCTGATGTTGCCGATGTTGTCGATTCGACGCAGAATATCCGCACCGCCGGCTACATGGATGGCACGCGCGCCGTATTCATCATCATCTTTCGACAGCCCGGCGCCAACATCATTCAAACTGTGGACCGGATTCGAGCCCAACTTCCGTTCCTCGAGGCAATCCTGCCAAAAGGTATTCAGTCGACGATTGTCATGGACCGAACGACGACAATTCGCGCGTCTGTTCACGATGTAGAGAAGACACTGATCGGCTCCGTCATTCTCGTCGTTCTCGTTGTCTTCATCTTTCTGCGCAGCCCGCGAGCCACGTTGATTCCCAGCGTGGCTGTCCCTGTTTCCCTGATCGGGACCTTCGCTGTGATGTACCTGTGCGACTATAGCCTGGATAATTTGTCGCTCATGGCGCTGACGATTGCGACCGGTTTCGTGGTCGACGACGCGATCGTAGTGATGGAGAATATCACGCGTCATCTGGAAGCTGGGATGGAGGTTTTCGAAGCTGCTTTGCTGGGAGCCAAGGAAATTGGTTTCACAGTGTTCTCTATAAGCATGTCGCTGATCGCGGTGTTTATTCCGATTCTGATGATGGGTGGCATTGTTGGCCGCCTGTTCCGCGAGTTCGCCGTCACCCTTTCGACGGCAATTCTTGTGTCGATGGTGATCTCCCTTACAACCACTCCGATGATGTGCGCGCATCTGTTGAAGTCGCACACCGAAGGCGAGAAGCACAACTGGTTCTATCGAACGAGCGAGAACTTCTTCACTCGCCTTATGAGCATCTACCGCTATTCGCTGACATGGGCCCTGGACAATCCTGCTCTAATTCTCATCGTGCTGGCGCTTACAGTAGCGCTGAATCTTGTGGTCATCGTGCGTATTCCGAAAGGATTCTTTCCGCAGCAGGATACGGGTTCGGCAATTGGAATGGTGCAAGGCCCGCAGGACGCATCTTTTCCATTCATGAACCTTTCGATGAAGACGCTGGTTGGCATCATCAAGGCGGACCCGGCAGTAGATCACGTCAACGCGTATACGGGCGGAAACGGAGCCAGCAATGGGGGATTCATCTATATTGCGCTGAAGCCGCTGGGCCAAGGCCGAAAAGTCTCAGCAATGGACGTGATCAACCGATTGCGGCCCAAAATCACCCGCCTTCCAATTGCCTCAGCATTCATGCAGCCAACACAGGATCTGCGGATTGGCGGCCGAGGAAGCGCAGCACTTTATCAGTACACGATCCAGGCGGACAACGTAACTGATTTGTTCCATTGGGGACCGATCCTGTTGGCGAACATGCGGAAGCTACCAGGGCTATTGGATGTGAATACAGACCAGCAAAATGGTGGTCTCCAGCAGATGCTGACGTACGATCGCGTGACGGCTGCACGCCTGGGTCAAACAGCGCGTTCGCTGGATTCATCGCTGTACAGCGCTTTTGGACAATCCGAGGTGTCGGTAATCTACACGCAGCTGAATCAGTATTACGTCGTGATGGAGGTTGCTCCGCAATACTGGCAGAACCCGTCGCAGCTGAACAACATTTACTTCAAGCCTTCGGGCGGGTCTAGTCGCGCAGGGCTCAACATGGTTTCACCGCTGTCCAGTATCACGACTTCGCAAGATCTCTACGACACCTTTGCAGGTGAATCACACGGGCCTGTTCCCTTCCGTCACGGTCTCGTTCAACATGGCGCCCGGCATGTCATTGAGCGATGCGACTCTCGAAGTAGCGCGGATGGAAGCGAGTCTCGGAATGCCATCAACGGTGCATGGCTTTTTTGCAGGTACCGCTGAGGCCTACCAGCAATCGCTGGCAACCGAGAAATACCTGGTCATCACAGCTCTGCTTGCAGTCTATATTGTGCTTGGAATTCTGTATGAGAGCCTTATTCATCCACTGACGATCATCTCCACGCTGCCTTCGGCCAGCGTAGGCGCGATGCTTGCGCTCATGCTGTTCCACATTGATTTGAACGTGATCTCGATTATCGGCATCATCCTGCTCATCGGCATTGTGAAGAAGAACGCGATCATGATGATCGATTTCGCGTTAATGGCCGAACGGCAGCATGGCAAGAATACCCACGATGCAATTTTTGAAGCATGCATGTTGCGTTTCAGGCCGATCATGATGACCACCATGGCTGCAATTTTCGGCGCGTTACCGCTAGCCTTCGGAACTGGGACAGGTTCTGAACTCCGAAGACCGCTTGGAATCACGATTGTGGGCGGCCTGCTCTTGAGCCAATTGCTTACTCTCTATACGACACCAGTAGTTTACCTAGCGATGGACCGTATGCGTCTTTGGGCTTCAGACAGAAGAAACAGGATCGAACGGTCCGCGACGGCAAGCGTAACGCCGTGATGCGAAAGAGTGTGATTATGCTGAAATGGAAAACCAATCCGACAATCGCAGGGATGGCTTCAGCCGTTGTTCTGATGGGATTGCTGGCGGGATGCCGCGTAGGGCCGCGTTACCACACGCCGGTTGCACCTGCTGCTACTGCGCCTAACTACAAGGAGTCCACAGTCAACTTCAAGGACACAGACGGATGGAAGGTAGCCAATCCCCAAGATGCGATGATCCGCGGCAATTGGTGGGAGGTATTTAACGAGCCGGAATTGAATGATCTTGAGAACCAACTCAATATCAACAATCAGAACATCAAAATCTCGTTTGAAACCTACATGCAGGCTCGGGCTCTTGTTGCCGAAGCAAGGGCACAGTATTGGCCGACAATCACAGCCGGTTTCTCGTGGGGCCGATCGCGCACCTCTGGAAATCTTCGTAATTCGTCGCAGGCCAATACCGGCCAGACCTCGACTCTCTGGTCAGCGCCACTCGACGTCTCATGGACGCCGGACTTATTCGGCAAGATCCGCAACGAAGTGCGCGAGGCGCAATACAGCGCCCAGGCAAGCGCCGCCGATGTGGAACTTGAAAAACTCACCGAACAGGCCTCCTTAGCTCAGTATTATTTCGAGATTCGCGGCCAGGACATGCTGCAGAAAATCTTGAACCAAACAGTAGAGGCCGACCAGAAAGCACTCGATGCGGCGCAAGGAGCGTTCGACTCGGGTACAGGAACATACATTTCAGTTGTGGAGGCGCGCGCGACGCTGCAGTCTGCACGATCTTCAGCGATAAACGTCGGGCTCTCGCGTGCTCAGTACGAACACGCCATGGCTGTTCTTCTGGGCAAAGTCGCAACAGATTTCACCGTTCCCGAGCGACCGATGCTCTATACACCCCCGGCGATCCCAACCGGAGTTCCTTCGCAACTGGCTGAACGAAGACCCGATGTAGCAGCCGCAGAGCGCAGGCTCGCGGCCGCCAACGCAACGATCGGAATTGGCTACGGCGCGTTCTTTCCACAGGTGACAATCTCTGCCGCAGGCGGGTTCGAAAGCTCCCTGCTGAAACATCTCTTCGACTGGCCGAGCCGGTTCTGGTCAATCGGCCCCTCCACGTCGCAGCTCATTTTTGACGGTGGCTTGTATCGTGCCCAGCTCCATCAATACGAAGCGATCTACAACGGAGATCTGGCGACCTACAGGCAGACGGTTCTCACGGCATTCCAGCAGGTAGAAGATGCGATGGCCTCAACGCGGATCTATTCGCAGCAAATCCAGCGGCAGGAAGAGGCTGTCAAGTCCACGCAGGAGTTCCTCGATCTGGAGATACAGCGCTACAACAGCGGTGTCGATCCGTATGTCGATGTCGTAACGGCACAAACCTCGCTACTGAATAACCAAGTCACGCTAAACTCCCTGCAGGTTGAGCAGATGCTTTCGGCAGTGCAGTTGGTGCAGGCTCTAGGCGGAGGCTGGGACAAGAGCACGCTGCCAACACCCTCACAGGCTGGAGCAAAGGTGCCGAACAGCGCCTATTCCATGCAACCGTAGGGCATCGCGGAGGGCGGATGACGCCGAAAAAGCGGCGGACGGCCTACAATTTTTCCCAATAACCCGACTTCGCAGAGCTGAAAATTGCTTCGATCACCTTCATGTTGCGGATTGCCTCTTCAAGCGGCACGGGGACTTCTGAGTCTTCAAGGATGGCCCTGGAAAACTGATCGCCTTGCAGCGTGTATTGATCGCATGCCGGGAATTCTTCTATAACGCGGTCCGAGCCAAAAAGATCGCCGCCATCGATAACAATGCGGGTAGGCCGATCAGGCGGTGCGTTGAAAGGTATCTCAATTTCGATGCGACCCTTGGTGCCGAGGAATTGGACCCGCTGATACGGGACCAGTTGTGTGCTGCAGGTGAAGATTGCATGGCCTGCGGCAAATTCGAGGATGGCGGATGTAAGACGGTCTGTGCGCATTGCTGCATCGCGGTCGACGCAGCCGACGACACGAATCGGCTCGCCTCCAAACCCGCAGCGGGACGCCTGAATGCAATAGCAGCCTATGTCATAGAGTGCGCCGCCACCACTTTCGACCTGATTGCGGATGTTCTTTGGATCCACGTTGAAGTAGCTAAAGAATGCCGCCACCGAACGCAGCGGGCCGATTCGGCCTTCCTGAATAAGGGCCTTTGCGCGCAGCCATTGCGGATGACTGCGAATCATGAAGGCCTCGCCAATCTTCACGCCCGTCCGCTCGCGCACGGATAAGAGGGATTCGGCTTCGGCGACGGTCAGGCTGATGGGCTTTTCGCACAGCACATGCTTGCCGGCTTCCGCGGCCTTGATGGTCCATGGCACATGGAGCTGATTTGGAAGCGGGTTATAAATCGCATCGATTGTGGGATCGGCGAGAAGCTCATCATACGAACCATAAGCCGTAGGAATGCCGAGACTCGAGGCCGTCGCGCGTGCTTTTGCAATGTCTCGGGATGCTATGGCAGCAACTTCAGAAAGCGTTCCCCGCTGCATCGCGGGGAGCACTTTGCGCACACCAATGGATGCAGTGCTGAGAATACCCCATCGTATTTTTTCGCTCATAGCGCCAATCATAGCGTCGTCCAGGCGCTACGCTCCAGCCGCATCATCCGCGGCGCGGGGTCTCGGGGACGGATGGCCTCATTTCCACACGTTTGGTTGTAATGGAGAGCTTGGCCGGCGTCAACTCCGGACCGTCCCATCCTTCTTTGACAGCTTCTATTCGAATTTCCCCGGGGCGCTTGGTGGCTTGCACGATTACCTGGGCGAGCCCATTGAAGAGCGAACGTTTCGGCTCCTTATCGCTTTCCTGACAATTTGGATCACCGTTACCCACGCCAATGAGCTTGCCTTCGCCCGAGACCTTAAAAGCGATCAGATTGCCGGCTGTTGGCACCTGACGGCCCTCTTTGTCGAGCGCTTCGACTTGCAGGAAAGCGAGATCTTCCCCATCTGCGTTGATTTCCATGCGGTCTGCCGTGAGACGAATTGCCACGGTCGGACCCGTCGTCTCGCGCTTCTCGGTGAGCACAACCTTGCCGTCGTTCGATCCGCGCGCTTCAATCACTCCCGGCAGATACTTCACCTTCCATTGGACGTGTCCGAGGTGTGGAATTTTCTGACTACCCAGGCTGGCTCCATTGAGGAATAGTTCGACCTCATCGAGATTCGAGTAGACCCAAACTGGAATCTCCTCGCCTTCCCTTCCCTCAAAGTTCCAGTGCGGAAATAGATGCAGCGACGGCTTCGTGCCCCACCATGCTTTGTAGTAGTAAAACGTGTCCTTGGGGAATCCGCACATATCGACGATCCCAAACTGTGAATTGATTGAAGGCCATCCGTACGGGGTGGGTTCTCCTCTGTAGTCAAAGCCTGTCCAGGCATATCCTCCTGCCTCCCACTCGCGCGTTCCATAGAACGTCCACCATTCTTCTGCGGTTTCACCCCACCGAACGACGCCGTCGTATGCGTTGACCGTGTTCCGTAGCGGGTCAGTCGAGTAGACGCCGCGAGTCGATATCGCGCTTGATGTTTCGGAGCCGTAGATCGCCCGCTTCGGATTCTTCGCATGATATGCGTCGGGTAACTTGAGGTTGTAGTTGAAGCCGATGATGTCCAGCCCAAGTGAGACACCTTTTTCGTTATTCCCATTCACGGCGGCCGAAACCACACGCGTGGGGTCAAGTTCATGGCACCGTCGCACCATGGAAGTGGCTATCTTCGCTCCTTCTTCAGCCTCGGTGTTCTGCAACGTGAACTCTTCGTTTCCTATCGACCACAGGATGATCGAAGGAGAATTGCGATAGCGCTTAATCATCATTTCGAGCTGTAGCATTCCCTCGGGGTTGGAGCTCATCTGGCGCGTCTCACACATCATTGTCATTCCCATTCGGTCGCAGGCTTGCACCCACGCAGGAGTCGGAATGTTGTGCGAGGTGCGGACCGAGTTGCAACCCATCGCCTGAAGCACGGCGATCCGGTAGGCCTGCAAGCGATCGGGGAGCGCGGCGCCAACTCCCGCGTGGTCCTGATGATTGCATGTACCTTGGATCTTCATAGGCTTCCCATTCAGGAAGAATCCTTTGTCGGCGGTGAAGACTGCGGTTCGCACGCCAAATTGAATGCGTTCCCCGTCGCGTACAACCGATCCGGTAGACACGGATACGATCGCCGAATATAGGTTGGGCTCTTCGACCGACCAAAGCGCCGGATTCTCAAGGCGAGCTGTCGCGGTAAATAGGGTTGGATTATCGACGGGCACGGGTTGCAGGGGTGCTTCAGCAGTCGCGACAACCTTACCGCTTGCATCAAGAATCTGCCAGGTGACGCGGGAAGACTCTGTTTGCATACCTTGATTTTCGACAATTGTTGCCAGCGAGAGGGTTGCAGTTGTGCCGCTCAAGTCTGTCCGGACAAGGCTTTCCCATTTTCCTAGATGTAATGCATCGGTCTTGGTAAGCCACACGTGGCGATAGATGCCTGCTCCTTCATAGAACCAGCCATCTCCAAAGCTTGCGTCAACGCGGACGACGATGTAGTTCTTGGCGCCAAGTTCAAGGAAATCTGTGATGTCGAACTGGAAGGACATGTAGCCGTTGTTGTTCCGTCCCACAAAGCATCCGTTGACGAAGACAAGTACATCGCGGAACACCCCGTCAAACTCGACGGAAATGCGCTTGCCCTGATCGCTTTCAGGGACATCGAATTCGCGGCGATACCAGCCGACGCTGGTCTCGGGATAGCGCCGGCCCAGAGGCTTGTAGCCGTGGGACATTAGCTCATCATCATGGACAAACGGAAGTTCAACGGCCCAATCGTGCGGCAAATCCAAGCTTCGCCATTTCGAATCATCGAACTTTGCCTTGGCAAATTCAAAGTCACCGGTTTTTGCAAAGTCCCCCTGTCCGTAGCCAAAACCAAGATCGCGCGCGGGGTCGGCCCCGTTCCCGAACGTGAACTTCCAGCCAAAATCGAAGAGCAGGTGCTCGCGAGGCGCCACAGCGGAAAGCGCACCCAGGGAACTGGCATCGTTCGAACCGTCGAGAAACGACGCGGTGCGGGCCCATGCTGAGCGCGCAAGAAGTGACGAGGTGGATAGAGCTATACCGGAAGAGAGAAGTGCGCGTCGCGAAATGGATGGCATATTGGGACCTCTTTCAAGAGGATGTCCGACGTGGACATCTCGAAGATGCGTGTCATGCAAGGCGAAACTATAAACGACCCATCCGAAAGAAGTAAACGATTTCATTTCCTGTTGAGCGGCGACACAGTCCCTTGCGGGGATGCGGGTTAGCGAAGCTGGCTGTGGTAAATTCGATAGGGATAGCAGCCGAGCAGGAGAGGTGGCCGAGTGGCTGAAGGCGCACGCTTGGAAAGCGTGTTTAGGGGAAACTCTAACGTGAGTTCGAATCTCACCCTCTCCGCCATTTTAGAATCAATAGCTTAAACCCGACTCGGTGTTGATCTGTCCGCCGCGCAATTTTGCGTCAATTGCTGAAGTCCTCCGGGTGCACATCTATAGACGCAGGCGGAAGGCTAGCAGGCGCAGAGCCAAGTGCGGTGTTCGGCGTATCGCCCATCGTCATTTCAAGTTTGCCTCCATTGGCAATGTCCGTGTGTCTGAACCAGACCTGTTCGAGCGGCTTTCCATTCAGGCGGATGCTTTGGATGTATTTGTTGTCATGGGAAGTGTGATGAGCAATGATGACGAAGTCCTTGCCGTTACGAAGATGAACGGTCGCCTTGTCGAAGACCGGACTGCCAATATCGTATGTTGGAATACCCGGAGTTACAGGATAGAACCCAAGCATCGAGAACACTACAAACGCGCTCATGCCGCCGCCGTCTTCATCTCCGGGCATGCCCTGCAGTGTATCGGTAAAAAACGACTCGAGGAGCATGCGGACACGCTTCTGCGTCTTCCAAGGAGCGCCGAGCCGATTATAGATGTAAGGTATGGCGAGGCTGGGTTCATTGCCCATTGAGAATTGGCCAACCATCGAGGTGGAGTCAGGAAACGTCGCCTGAAACTCATACTTTGAACGATCCAGCGGTTCGCGGAAAAGCTGGTCCAGATTGGCAGTCGCCTTTCCTGTTCCACCCATCAACTGGATGAGCCCAGCAAAGTCCTGCGGCACATCCCAAGTATAGGTATAGCCGTTGTTCTCATCGTAGTAGTCGCGGCCGCCCATTCCGCCGTCGAACTTCGGATCGAGCGGCTCAATCCATTGGCCGGCGGAGTCCTTGGGCCACATCAGAGCTTTGTCGGCACGGAATAGGTGCTTGAAGTTTGCCGCGCGAGCAAGAAAGAACGCTTCGTCCTGCGGCTTGTGGAGAACATGAGCCAGCTGAGCAATGGACCAATCGTCGAAGCTATTCTCGAGGGTGACGGGGACGGGTTGCCGCTTTTCGAAGGGGTCCACACGCGGATCAGTTTCGGTCTGTCCGGGGCGCAAAGCGGGCATATAACCGTGGGTAGCATAGAACTCGTCGAGTGGCCCCTTGGGGCCCAGACGCCAGGGAAGAAGTGTATCTTCGAGAGCTCGTTTGCGGACTCCCTCGAATGCAACCGGCAGATCAAAGTTGCGAACGCCTTTGAACCAAGCATCCGCAAACCAAGGTGCAGCATGGTTGCCGTTCATGCACGCGTAGGGGCCCGTCAACAGCGCGAAAGTCGGCATAATGCCCCCCTGCTGATACATGCGCACATACGACTGGATCTTGTCCGCTTCCACATCGGGGTTAAGGAGAGTCTGCAGCGGCTCGAGTGCGCGGAAGGTATCCCAAAGCCAGTTATCGACGTAGAACGGGCGCGGGTCTTGATGTACCTGATGGTCGAAAGCGCTGTAGTAGCGGCCGTCTTCGCTAATGTTGATCATTCGCTCATAGCAACGGTAGAGAGCCGTGTAGAAGACCTTGCGCTGCGATTCGGTGCCTCCCTCCACCGTAATGCGGCCGAGCACCTGATTCCAGCGGGCCTTTGCCGCGGCTTCTACCGCATCGAAGCCCCAGGCGGGTATCTCGCGGCGAAGATTTCGTTTGGCCTGCTCGACGCTGATGAAAGAGATGCCATACCGGAAATCGAGAACCGTCGCGTTTTCTGCCGAGATAGTCGCCCGTGCTTTGTCGCCCACTTTCTCGAGTTTTACCTGGACTGGGGAACTGAACTCACCATAGAGAAACGCTTTCATATTGCGGAATCGTTCTTCGCCGCTCATTGCATCTCTGCCCTGCGTTTCAAGGTCACCCGCGATGCGGCTGGCCAGGGTGAGAGAAACCTTTCCATCAGGGAAGGTGAAACGGAAGTAGCCGCAACGCTCGGTTGGAGTGAACTCGGTGTGAATCAGAGACTCATCGAAGCGGGTGGAATAGTAATACGGCGTTGTCTTTTCTTGATCGTAGGCGGCAGGACTTCTGTTTCCGGGCATAATGCTGAAAAGCTCTTCCATGCGGTGTGAGCTGATGGTGAGCGGAAATGAATCAATCCGGTCGTCCATTGCGTCCGTGCGCATCGGGTATATGCGCACCATGCTGTTCGGGAGGGACACGGTAGGCCGTGTGGGCACAAGCAGAATGCCGACAGTACCGATGGTCGTGTCGACATACTCGACTTGGGCGGCTGCGTGCAGCGCAGCCAGGTTTACCGCTCCCAAGAGCAGCGCCTTTGATAGAGTCCCCTGAAGGATCCGGCTCGCGACTACGCCTGTGATTGCCAATGTGTGCCCCGTCTCATGTGACTTGTGGGATATGTATTGATCGTCGGTGATTTTTTAAGACTTCATTTAGGATTCCGGAACAAGCCCGTCCTTTCCACATCTCGTCGCTCATAACTGCCCTGCCGCTTTCAGGTCGAGGGCAAACGAGGCGAGCGACATTACGAGCGTCAAAGGCTTGTCGCTCAAAGGCACGGCGCCGTAACTGGCGTACCATCGGGCCGCGCGAGCGTTCTTCGCATCGATAATGAGCACAACGCCGCCGACCTCAGCCGAAGCGCGCAGGCAGCGTCGCGCGGCGGCAGCGAGGAGTTGGCCCCCGATACCTTGGCCCTGGCAACGCAGGTCTGTAGCAAGGCGAGCGAGCCGGAACCCGGGCACATCGTGCCGGGCGAGGCCGCGGCGAACCGTCTCCGGCGTGTCAGCGTGAGCCAGAGCGGCCGGAGCCAGGCTGTAGAAACCAAGAATGCTCTTGTTGTCTGCTTTATCAATTGCGAGAAAGGTCTTCGCGGCACCAGATTCATGGCTTTGGCGGGCGTAACGCTCGAAGAAGTCATTCATGGCCGGATCGCCGCAATCGAAAGACTTCCGATCATGCTTTTTCGAGATCGGCTCTTCGTGCCAGGCGGGAGCGCTCATCCTCGTTTCCGCGTGGGCTTTGGCATTCGAGCGATGGCTGCCCGCAGCTTAGCATTCGGTGCTGGCGGATTTTCGAGAAGGTTTAGCACCAAAAGGCTGTCACGCTCGGACAAGACGATACGTTCCGACTCCTCGATCACCGCCTTGGCCTCCCGCAAGGCGGGTTGGAGAACAAACTCCGTCAGGTCCGTGTGCCTCAACGCCGCAGCGCGCACGAGGGTAGCCTTTTGTTCCGGTCGCAGCCGGAGATTCATTCGTGGGTTGTCGTCCACGGCCACTCTAGGCATAGATTACTCCTTGTGTACTTATTAAAAGCGTACATGATTCTGAGGAGCTTGTCCAGAGATCGCGATTCTGCGATGATCGAGGATCGTCTGAAGTTCCGCGGCCTCTTCCGCGCCCTGTGGCTGAGCTATTTTCCATCGAGCGTAAGCGCGTAAAAATCGTCGCTGCCGGTGTCGCGCAGCACCAGCGGGGCGTCGGTCGGATCAAGGCTCATGGAACCGCCGTAATGGCCACAGGTGCCAAGCCGACATATCGAACACGCGCTCTTCCTTGCCTCCGGCTACCGGAATCCTGAAGACGCCCTGGTCATTTCCCAGGAAATAGATTGGCGTACGCGGTGACAGGTTCTTCGACTACGCGGAGAACTACAAAGGACAAATTACCTTTTTCGCCAGCGAGGTTTTTCGATGATGTCTGCGCGTGCCTGGGTTCGGGTACCATGTCGCCGGGCGTTGCATGGCGCAAAGTCGTGACGGCGGGTGTGGATCTGAATACTCTCGTCGGGAAAACGTTCACCGTTCAGGGTGTGCAGTTCGAAGGAGTTTCCGAATGCAAGCCGTGTTATTGGATGGACTCCGCGATCGCTCCTGGGCCGGAGAAGGCACTGCAGGGGCGCGGGGGATTGCGCGCAAGAATTCGATCTAACGGCAGACTCACGGTCGACACCGCGCAAGGATCGTAGTGAAACGTTCAATGGGTCGCGTACCGCTGTGATGAGGCCACGATTTCTGAAAGTCAAATCTCAACAGATTTCGAGTTGTTCGTGTATTGCATTTATTTGATCCGGCCTAAAAATTGTACTCGTCACTTCTTTCAAGGCGGAAGGCTGACATATATAGCAACATTAAGCAGTGACTGCACCATTTCCCTCTTCACACCTGAATGCTCAGCAACGGCGACCTGGCCTTCGCAACCAATTCATACGCAAAGCTGGTGCGGAAGTGACGATCCCAGCGTGAGACTGGACGGACTCCCGTCACGATGAGGCTATCTACGGTTCGCTCTGCAATCTGAACTATCTGCTCCGGAGAAAACACACCTTCGAACCTTAGCTCCGCTCCAGGTGAGGAGGGCAGCGACGGGCGTGCGGAAGGTCCCTGACTTCGCCTGGCGGATGCGGGATCCTGCGTGTTCTCAGCTTCAGATGCTACTTGAAGCCCTCTTACTGGAATGCCGAGATCGCGGCCGAGATCTTCCGCGTGACGCGCGACGGCAGTCGTTTCCGCGGGAGAATCGAAGATTGCCATGATTTCGCGCAATTTCAAGTCCAGGTCTATTCCCGCCATCACATGTCTGCCCACGGTCAGCGCTGGGCACTTGGCGCTCGAAAGAATCCTCTCAGCGTTCGAGCCAACTAACAGGTGTTGCACTCCTCTGTAGATCCCGTGAGTGCCGAGAACCAGCAAGTCGGCATTTCGTTCTGCTGCGCTTGCAAGTACGCCGCCGCACGGCTCCCCCTCGCGGAGATCAGTCTCGGTGGAAACGCCTAAGCGTCGCACTCCCTCCGCAAACGCTTCTAACCTAGAGAGCGCATGTTCTCTCGAAACGCTGCGCCTGCCAGTAAGGAGCTCCACTTCTTCGGCCTCAGTCGGGAGTTCGAACACGTGAACAATGGTCAGCTTTGCGTTGTAATGATGGGAAAATGCGACTGCGAAGTCGAGTGCAAGCCGCGAGCTCTCGAGAAAGTCTGTCGCGAACACGATGTTTCGAATCGGAAACCAAAATCCATTTTCTTCTTTGCCCTTGATCACTCTGCCCCCTGTCTGCTGGTTCTCAATTGGGCTTCATTTGACCTGCGTACAGATCTCACCTGCCACGCAAGGTCGTCGTTCAATTAGAGAACTCTCAATAGTTGAGAGGTTTGCCGATCGAAAAAGTTGTGGGAGGTGACAAAGAAAGCAGGCAATTCACTTCGTTGGGAGCATCGAGGAACCAGCATGATCATTCCCTTGTTGAACTCCCTTTGCTCCTCGTGCAATGCGAATTAGTTCCCATTGGTTCTCGACTGGCACGCAACCTCGGACACGGATATGTCTCTATATCTGTGTTGGGGCAATTTTGGCCCGCGCCTTTTCGGAATCAATTTCAAGCGTATACACCGAGACTTCGCATTGATAGCGAGTCAAGCAATGGCAGGGCAAATCGAAGAAAGAGGTCAGGATATGTTCAGTTTTGGTTGGTTGTCGAATGCGCGACGTTTGGCCTGTTTTGGTGCTGCGGTTTTGGTGGGAGTTGGTGCTGCTGACGCGCAATCCGCACTGCGGCTTTTATCGGTTAAGCCGACGTTTCCTGGCGCCCAATTGAATGCCATTAACTACTCTAGTTCCAATGAGTTTAGCCTTGCAGGATCGGCAGCGCCGCCTGCGGCCGCCGCGGTCGGCGGGGGACAGTATGACAAAGGCGGCAGCGGTGGAGGACGGCACTATGCGTGGGTTGGCGGCGGGGGCTTCAACTCCCCCATCGGCAATGACGGACCTTACCTGACCTGGGGCGGCAATTTCACCGCGGGGGGCGGCCTTCACTTCTCCAGGGGACTCTCGCTCTTGGGCGAGTTTTCGTTCTTCGGCAACAAGCTGCCAGGCGCATTCGTCGCCGCAGGTGGCGGCCAGAGCGGCAACAGCCACATCTTTGCCCTGACCGTCGACCCAATACTCGATCTTTTTCCGAAGAGGACCAACAGCGCATACGTTGTTGGAGGAGGAGGTTTCTATCACAAATCAACGAACTTCAACGTGCTCGGCGGCTACGATTTTTACGGCTACCCGGTCTTTGTGACTGCCAACTCATTCTCTTCAAACCAGGGCGGATTGAACCTGGGCATAGGGCTCACGCATCGTCTGGGCGGCGTATACGGCGACGGCCAGATGAAGCTTTTTGCGGAGGCGCGCTACACCTGGATTGCAACGCCCAAGATCGGCACAACGAATGGCTTAGGCCGGACCGAGATCATTCCAGTCACCTTTGGTGTGCGCTGGTAAGCCATTCTCGCGTTCTATCAGGGCAGAAGGTTCTAGTATTGGTCAGCTCTGGAAACCCCTTCCGGCACCGCACGCACGCATAGTTGCCTGCTGTAGTCGCGTAGGATTCCGGCCCATGAGAAGTGGATCAGGCTTCGCTGCAGCTCGCTAAGGAACTTTGAATGTTCCCCGTCTCCATACTTGAAACCCGGTGGCGCAGCAGCTTTCTACACCCGCGTTTGAGAGGGTTTTCGTCCCCCCCAGGGTTTATTCGAACAATTCCATTTTTGCTCGTTGTTCTGCTCACCTCTGGTTGCGCCAGCTTCGTCCTAACGGGTAAATCCTCTGCCAATTCGCCGCCTCCCTCGAATCCAGCGCCCTCCCCCACGCAGAGAGGAACAGTCAGCCTGACACCCCAAAACGCGGCGCTTGCTCCGGGACAGAGCTTCAAGTTTGCGGCAACGTCGAACACTGGTGGCGCGATCAATTGGAGCGTGGTGTCAGCGGCGGCCGGAAGCGCAAGTGCGGGGACCATTGACGGGTCCGGAAACTACACGGCCCCGACGGGACTGAAGCAAAGCGCCAACTTCGTGGTTACCGCATCTTTAGCTTCTTCGCCCCAGAGTGACTACGCCACTGCCGTGGTGACGGTAATCCAGCCCGGCCAGGTTCGCTGCCCTCCTTTGACCGGGAATCCGCAGGTTGCCCAGTATTCGGTCTATCTGCCCACGAGCGCGAACGTATCAGTGCAGTTCGGAACGACGGCGAACTATGGATTCGCCACCTGGAGCGTGCCGACGCCTTCGGCAAATGGGGGACAGGTCAACCTATGGGTCGCTGGTATGCTCGGCAATACTCTCTACCACATGAGAGGGCTGGTTCAACTTGCGAACGGTGCGTCCTTCACCGATGCTGACCAAACCTGCACCACCGAGGCTTCTCCCGTCGCATCGCCAGTTAAGATCTCTGGCTCGGGAGCAGGCAGTGCCCAGGCGGGGGTCGAATTGTGGAACACCATTCTGCCCGCGACCTTCAGCCAGGCCATGGCGACAGATTTGAACGGGAATGTCATCTGGACGTACAGCTATCAGCACACCGTGCAGGACTCGATTCAAGGATTCCAGTTGCTGCCTAATGGCGATTTCCTTCTACTCGTGTCTTACCTGTCATCGTTAAGCCCTTCTTCGCCGCGGGGACTGATTGACGAGGTGAGGGAGATTGACTTAGCCGGCAACACGGTGCGCACGCTGACGATTGATCAGCTCAACCAGAGGCTCGGAGTTTCGGGTTTACGAGATGCGCAAGGGAATGCCTACCAGTTCAAGAGCTTTCATCACGACGTTCTGGTATTACCCAATGGCCATTGGGTGCTGCTGACGGACTACGACAAGAGCTATAGCAATCTTGGAGGAAGTTCGGCCAACACGCAGGTTCTTGGAGACGCGCTCGTAGATGTTGATGCAAACGGAAATCCCGATTGGGCATGGAACGCCTTTGATCATCTGGACGTCCACCGTCAGCCAATGAATTTCCCTGACTGGACCCATTCCAATGCGATGCTGTACTCGAGCGACGATCATAATCTGTTGGTCTCGATGCGGCACCAGAATTGGATCATCAAGATCGAGTTTCTCGATGGCGCAGGTTCAGGCAAGGTGATGTGGCGTCTGGGAGAAGGCGGTGACTTCAAACTGGTCAGTGGCGCTGACCCAGAGGATTGGTTTTACGCCCAGCACGGGATGAATTACTTCACTCCCAACACCACCGGAGTGTTCCGGATCGGTCTAATGGATAACGGCAACGACCGGATCCTCCCGTCGGGGCAGGTGCGTTGTGCCCCGGGGAAGTCGGTTCCACCGACCTGCTATTCAAGCGTCCCGATACTGGAAATCAATGAGAACGCGATGACAGCGACGCTCGCGAAACACTATATTCCGCCTCCGAATTTCTTCAGCTTCTTCGGCGGAAATGCAGAACTACTCGCCAACGGCAACGTCGAAGCAGATTTCGCCGCAACAAACTCCGGTGCAGTCGTACAGGAGCTCGATCCAACCACAATGCAGGTTGTTTGGCAGGGAGCGACCCCGACAGCTTTTCAGTACCATGCGAGCCGAATCCCGAGCCTGTATCCCGGCGTGCAATGGTAACGGACGTTAAGTTCATGGACCAACAGCCCAGATCAAAGACAAAGTGCAAGCGAGAGAGCGCATTGAATCTTCTCCGTCCAGGTCGACTGAGCAGACAGTTCAGGAGGGACCACGGTTGCAAACAAGAATCAATGCGCGTACCTATTTCTGCGCAATGACACATTTGTTTATGTGTTCCTTGTCGGGGGTCTCTCAACGTTCCTTGTCTCTCTTACTCCCGCTGTCTCCTCCTTGCTCACTCTGAGCGTCGCCACGCGCCTCAGTACGCTTTTTCCCCTAAACACACGCGCCTTGATAGTCCCGACCCTCACGTTCAGCTCCCGCGCAGCTGCGATATGCGAACGCTCTTCGAGAATGCAGAGCTCAAGTGCTCGTCGGCAGAGCAAGCTGAGCTTGCCGATCTCCGATCGCAGCGTTTGTTCCATTTCTCGGCGTATGATCTCGTCCTCAGGCGTTTCGCGCACGTCGGGGACGTCTTGCACGATCTTCTCCAATCCATCATTGGGCGAAAACTCGATCGACAAGACAGATCTGCGCTTTCTCCCGCGAAGGTATTCTTTCGCAGTGTTCTGTACAATCACGCTGAGCCACGTCGACATCAGTGCCTCTCCCCGGAACCTGGGGAGCGCCTGATACGCCCTCAGAAAGGCGTCTTGCAGAATGTCTTCAGAGTCTTCGCTGGAGTTTGTAATCCGGCGCGCAAGACGCAAGAGCTGAGTGCGTCGCTGTTCGGCTACCTCGCGGAAGATTGCAACCCGCTGCTCGAGCTCGACGTGATTTAGTGCTGTCACCTCTGACTCGCCAGCGCTTGTTGAACTCTGAAACTCGGATTCACGCAGTGCGCAATTCCCGTTCATCATGCGTAGCACCTCATGCTCAGAAGGCGCCGAACTGTCTCAAGAAACGTCGCTGCTTCAGCCGTGGAGTCCAGCCGAGCGTCGTACAGGTCTTCATCGAGAAGGTCCGCGTCGTTCCGAATCACGAGAATCTTGGCATCCGCCCACTTCTGCCGAATGATCCTGCTCCCAACTTCCAGATCGAGATCGGAGAGTGTGGAGTGCAAGATTGCCAGATGAAACACTTCGCCCGATGGAAGCAGCCAGAGTTCCTGGCAATCGCTAGTGAGCAGGACTCTGAACTGCAGCCGGTGCAAAAGGAGGTTACACATGTCATCCTCTGGATCCTCAGGCCCGAGGAACAAAACGTGTAGGGTTGCGGGGACCGCGATCTTGCGCGAATCACCTTGCCGCAGTTTGTTTCCGCCTCTCTCTTGCAAGATCTCTCGCAGGGCAGTCATGCCGCCTCCAATCGTGCAAGGATCTCGCTCAGGCCATTTGACGGCCCTGATACGCGCATACAGGACCGGCGATCGAGCAGGAAGATGCAATCGCTCGAAGCCACACAGATCTTGACTGCGCGCTGCAACGGGAGACTACCCAAGGCCAACACCAATTCTTCGCTGGAGACTGGCAGGTCTATCGTGCCCGCTCTTGCGCCCTGCAATTCGAGTGCAATGCGCAGATCGATCAAGATCAAATCGCCGGCACGGGTCATTTCCTGAACGAGCCGTATGATTCGAGGCACTCTGCTCTGCGCCGTCGCTGGCGGCTGGATGCGAATTCGGATGCACCGGGAGTGAAAGTCTGAGTTCAGGTGCAATCTATATGCCGCCGACCGAATGGCCCGCAGCAAAGCGTAGGCAGAGTACGCCAGCACTTGAGCGGGCGTCGTCCAACGGGATTCCATGCTTTGCTCCTCTAAGGAAGAAAGACATTCCAGGCGTGGAAACGCCTAAACACGCGCTGCGCAATGGGTCCATCCGGACGCGAAAACGCGGCGCCGACTATGTCTGAAGGAGTGGAATGGAGGGGGGAGATCGTAGGGGGATCAGCGAGCCGGCCGTGGCAAGCCGAGCAACTTTAAAGGATGGACGGTCGAGCGGCTGCTCAAGTTCGCATAGATTATGTGGCGCAAGATGCGCGAACGGAAGCGATACCGTCAGGCTGTTTGCTCGGATGCGAAGCTTGGAAGCGGAAGAGAATGCCGAGCTTCGGTGTTCAATCCACAACTTCGCCACGGGAACTTGCGAATGGCGTTCGTGTTGGTGATAGAGCGAAAGCTTGTATCCGTAGCCCCAAAGCAGAACGGCAATCGCAAGTGCTGCGCACCCGAGAACGCACGGCCGGAGAACATCGAGCGCAGAGAATTCAAACGCCGGCCGCCGCCGAGGACGGGCATGCCTAGCTTGCATTACCGAGACAACCGTCGACGTTGTAGCCCGGAAGGGCAAGTCTGAACGCTCCTCGCTGGCTATTAGACTACCCCATCGAGCAGAAAGTCGACATTTAATTCAAGATGATTCCATCCCCAGCTGCCTCGCGCGGGCGCCGAGTGGTTTCACGCCATCCATTTGCCCAGCCTGTACCTTGGCGCCAGTGGTGAGGTCAGAAAACTTACGCTCTATGCCCAGAAGTTTGACATGGCTGATTGAAGGGCGGATCATGTGGGTCGCAGTCCAAAGGAGCCCGAATGCTTCGCAGAGGAGCGACTAATGGCCACCAATGGGAACAAGGCGAATGCGGTAGAACAGAGGCCGCGGCGGGTTGGGTTTGCAAAGTTTCTATTCATAGTGATCCTTGCGGTCACATTGTTGCTGCTTGCCAGAAGCATGGTGCGCCACCATTTTTTTAGCGGCGGTCAACTTAATCAAAGCGAAACCGCCGAACCATGACGGTCTTGATCGCGTACGACAAACGCTACCGATTTCCGCCTCCGAATACCGAGGCCGAGCCCTGCAAACGCACAAAAATGCTGCGAGAAGACTTGTTGAAGACTCGCAAAGATCGCTGCGCCTCAGCAGCCGGGACGTTGGTCGCAGGCGGATTCCATTTCGTATAAAGTGCATCCCGCCCGATAATCTCAGATGGCCCGTTGGCACTTCGAATCGGTTGCCTCAGTGCAACTTAATCAATCAGTGTTCGCGCAAGAGCTCTCCAGCTCTTGCAGCTCCGTCATCGTCTGCGCCCATTCGATCGTCACAGCATCTCGAGGCGCCAGGACTTCGGCCTTTCGCTGTGGCGTGATCCTCGGAGAATCGATCTCGAAGTTCAATGCAACTCGTTGATCTCGCCCATGCCAAGAAAGGCTTTCAGCTTGTCGATGCGGAGACGATGCAGGATTCTTACGATCTCAGCGATCATTAGTGAATTGCTAGGCTTGCGAGCGAAAAAACTAATGCTCGCTGCGCGTGGTGAAGCCGACTGACAGGACGTAAAACCTCGCCAGTTGAGAATACATCTAGAGAGCTACCGTTGAAGCGCATTCAACCGGTTGATCACGCTCTTCAAATCGTCGAGCTTCTTTCCTGCCTCTCCCAACTTCCCTTCCGCAGTCAGCCTCTGGTAGTCCTCCAGATCCTTGGCACCGTTTGCAATGAGTCCATGGAGATCGGCTGCCGGCTGGGGCGCGGCCAGTTCAGTAGCGGGATGAGGCGCCTCGCTCGAACTCAGAGAGGAGACGGTTCCGCCAAAGAGGGACGTCAGTGCTGCTTCGAATGTGGGGCCGTAGGCGAGCCGGTCCTGAAGCGCGAGCACAACCAGGCGTAGCTCCGGCATCGGGCTCCTCTCCGCTTGCAAATAAATGGGCTCCGCATAAAGCAGTGCACGGCCGGAGGGAATCACCAGCAGGCTTCCGCGACGTACGTGCGAGCCCTGTTGATTCCACAGAGTCAGTTGACCGGAGAGTTGAGCGTTCTGATCGATGCGCGCCTCGATCTGCAGCGGCCCATCGACGAGTTTGGTCTTAGGAAAGTCGTACACAACTGATGTACCGTAATGTTCGCCATCGCAGCGGGCCGCAATCCAGCCAATCAGATTATTGCGATTTGCAGGTGTGAAGGGAAGGATTTCAACAAACTCTTCGCTGGCTTCCCCGGGCAGTTTCATAAGGACAAAATTTGGCTGCATCGTCTGCGTAGCCTGCTCGCCGCCGTCGCCCATTCCAACTTCACTGGCCACGGCCCACAAATCTTCGCGGTTATAGAACACCTCAGGGTCAGTCATGTGATAGAGGCCATAAACCTCTGCCTGTAACTTGATCAGCGTCTCGGGGTAACGCAGATGCTTGCGCAGGTCTGCCGGCATCGTCGCGGCATCCTTGAACAGGCTGGGAAAGATGCGGCGATAAGCAGCGAGGATCGGGTCCTTTGTATCGAATACATAGAACGTCGTTGCGCCGTTATAGGCGTCAATCACCACCTTGACGCTATTGCGAATGTAGTTGATGGAGCCATTTCCCAGACCATAGTGCGTCGCATATGGGTAATTACTCGACGTCGTGAACGCGTCCATGATCCACGACAGGCGCCCGTCTGCGCCGATCACGATGTACGGGTCTTGTTCAAAAGTCAGGAACGGCGCCAGTGCTGCGGCGCGGTCGCGCACGTTGCGCTTCATAAGAAGGCGGCTCTGCGAATTCACGTCATCGCTGAACGGCAACTTGGCCAAGTCGTCGCGATCGAAGGCCAGCAGAACGCGACGCAGGAATCCCCCTACCTCGATGCCGCCGTTGCCCTGATAAGAAGTGAGGTTGTTGGTGTCCCCTTGTGGATAGTTGAACTCCTGCTGTCTCGTCTTCACATATACATCTGTGTCGGTCAGTTCGCCGAAGTAGATCTCAGGGCGTGTGACGTTGAGACCCTTCACCGTACTTTGCACCGGCATGTTACTCAGCATCAGCGTGGGCAGCCCCTCTTGTGTGAACCCGTTCACGGGGTTCATGGTGACGCCGTAGCCATGCGTGTAGATCAGTTTCTCGTTGATCCAGTTGCGGCTGCTCTCGGGGAGCTTGTCAACATTCAATTCCCGAGCTGCGAGCATTACCTCCTGCATTCTGCCGTCGATTGTGTAGCGATCAATATCAATATCAGGAAAGTCATAGTACGTGCGGATTTCCTGAATCTGGCGTAGCGCGTCCTGCAACGCGTGCCAGTCCCACAGACGGATGTTCTGAAGCGTAGCCTGATTGTTGCCTGGGTCGGCTGCCCCTACAGTGGTTTCAGCAGGAAATACGCGCTGCACGAATCCATCCAATCCAAAAGCCTTACGCGTCATCTCGATGTTGTTGGCAATGTAGGGACGCTCTCGCACCAATTCATTAGGTTTGACCAGAAAGCTGCTCACATACCAGCCAACGACGCCGACGGCCAAATAGCAAATCGCTGCCGGAGCGATCGATGCGACCAACCAACGGACCCGCGGCGCCCAGAGAGCGCTGATCGCGGAGATGAAAGCACCGAGAAAAAGCGTCGCCACGGTAACCAACGTGCCGGTGAGGGTGACGTGCGCACCAGTGTAGGTTATGCCATCAAATACCGTGTGATGCTCGTACAGTTGCGCGAAACGGCCAAGATACGTTCGTATGCCAAGAACGAACAACAAAAATGCAACTGCCGCTAAAGACCCCCGCCACTGCAATGGGAAGTAGCTCGCGCTTCGCTCGCCCATTGCGCGCGATCCAGATGTGAGGAGAATAAACAGTCCGGCCAAGAGGCACGTGATGACGGCGATTGTGAGCAGCCACCCCGCGATGAGGTTCCATGCTGGCAATGTGAAAAGAAAGAAGTTCAGCGGCTTGCCGAAGATTGGATCGACAGTGGTGCTGGCTCCTGCGGGAACGAACCAGAATAACGCCAGTGTCGGCCACTCTGAGGCCATGGCACCGCCGGTGATGAGCCCAATCACCACAGAACATGCAATAGCGATGAAACGCAGCACAGGCTGAACGGATAGATTTAGTTCCTGCCCACCGAAAACGATTGTGTGATCGAGCGGCAGATCGTTGCGATGCGCCCGGTTGATAAGAGCAAACGCTCCATAAAGGGCGCAGAACGTAGTTGCGGCAAACGCCGCGAAGATCCCCCACTGTAACGCCAATTGCCTCGTAAACACATCACCGTACCCAAGCGACCCAAACCAGAGCCACGAAACCCAATAGGACAACGCAGTTCGGCTCCCGAAAAGGATCAGCGCGGCCAGCACAACCAAAGCAAAGAACCTCCTATTGGTGTGTCGCGCAGGCGAAGCCTTCCTAGGCCAATCGATCGACTTGTGCATTTTCCCCGCTTTCGCGAACTTCAGTGGTTGGATCAACCGACTCTCACTGCCGCCGCATGAATACAAGCGTCGGTCAGCTCCCCAAAACTTGGTTCTGAAGCCGCGCCCTATCTACTCTAGACCCCTTCTCTTCAATTCGCTTTGCAGACTGACCCGCTGAGGCACTGCGCGGAGCCTCGCTGCCCCCGAGTAAAGCACGGGAAAGTTAGCTTTGCGGATGTTGTGGAGGGGCAACTCTGGCTCCGATCCAGCATCGGTAGATGCCCATACTTGGGATCACTCCCGTAAGTGCCCCCCAGGGTCCGGGATTAAGGTCGCGTCAGAGTTGTGCCTATCGGTCAGGAGTCCGGTACAGGTCCTTCCTTCAGCGGTGACCAGATCAGCAATGAAATGGGATGGCCAAGGCGGCGGGATCACATGGATTGGGCGGGAGCATTCATCAATTGGCAGTGCCACGTGCTTTTGCGCTGCCTTCAATCGTGACTGTAACCTGCTTCGATTTTCGATAAACGTTTGCGACCGCCATTGTCCAGAAAGGGACCAAGTCGAGACCGGGTGCGAGCTTGGCAAGAAACGAAGGCAGGAATTCCCAGTGCCAACCAAGGAGGTAAGCCAACACGGCCCCGACACCGAGGTCCAGTACGTCAGCAGCGGGTGATTCAGCGCCTTCAATAAATAGCGGGAAGACAGATATTTGGAGGGCATCGGCAATGATTGCTAACAGCAGCGCAGCTCGAAAGCGCGACCGGTTTGAAATCGAATTTGCACCAAAAGTCACATCATCCTGCCTCTTGTCATTCTACGCTGCAGCGTTGAGACCGTCAGATTGCTAATGCGTCTCGCGTCGCAATCAGAATCCTGTCTAGTAGTGCGCCCAGGTCACAAACCAATGCTCCTCCGGCCGAGCGGATCGGATGATTAGATGTCCATCGGGCGTAAACTCGAACTTTCGCGGCAGGTTTTTCCCTACAAGCAGATCACGAGTAATCGACCCCTGCACATGGTGTGTCACCGTGTGTGCGGTCTCGTCTACGTCAAAACTGCCGAATGATGCCTCGTACCCCTGCCGCACATATTCGTTCGACGGTGTATCTGCCAACCCTGGATACATCAGTTGAACGGACATGTGTCCGTCTTGAGTGTAGATCAGCATACCTTGCGGTTGCGGACCAGGTGCCGACTTTCCAGCGGGGCCGGGTGAATAGAAATGGACGAGGTGCCATGCGCCGATCAGCTTCTCTCGTGCGCTGTCCCTCTTGGCGATCTGTCCCGATGCGGCCAAGCTGACTGTCATCGCAGCAAACAGAACCATTCCGCAGGCGATTCTACGAGCGCCGTTCATCGACCCACCAACGACTGATGGAATGGTGAGTAGCGGGCACCTTCCACTTTGATGTTCGAGGAAGCCTCCTCAAGAGACTGTACTTCATCGACTGTGAGTTCGATTGTCGCACCGCCCAGGTTTTCTTCAAGACGCGATAGCTTGGTCGTTCCCGGGATTGGAACGATCCAGGGCTTCTTTGCGAGTAGCCAGGCGAGCGCGACTTGCGCGGGTGTGGCGTTCTTCCGCTTCGCGAACGCAGCAATGACATCGACCAAAGCCTGGTTGTTCTTGCGATTCTCGGCGCTGAAACGTGGAACAGTGTTGCGGAAATCGGTACTGTCGAACGTGGTGTTCGCGTCGATCTTTCCCGTCAAAAAACCTTTGCCAAGCGGGCTGAACGGCACAAAACCAATGCCAAGCTCCTCAAGCGTAGGCATCACCGTCTCTTCCGCCTCTCGAAAGAACAGCGAATATTCGCTCTGCAATGCCGCAACTGGCTGAACCGCATGAGCGCGACGAATAGTCTTCGCACTCGCCTCCGAGAGGCCAAAATGCTTGACCTTGCCTTCTTGGATAAGATCCTTCACCGCACCCGCCACGTCTTCAATCGGAACATTGAGGTCGACGCGGTGCTGGTAGTAGAGATCGATGGCCTCCACCTTAAGACGCTTGAGCGATTCCTCTGCGACCCGCTTGATATGTTCGGGCCGACTGTTCAAAGCACTCCATTTGCCGCCGTCCTCACGATTCGCCTCCCAACCAAACTTTGTGGCGATCACGACGCTGTCACGATACGGAGCCAGTGCCTCACCGACCAACTCTTCGTTCAACTGCGGACCGTACACTTCCGCGGTGTCGAAGAATGTGACGCCTCTTTCCACAGCAGCATGGAGCAGCGAAGTCATTTCCTGCTCGTCCTTGGGTGGTCCGTATGACCAACTCATTCCCATGCAGCCAAATCCGATGGCCGATACTTCCAGATCGCTGTTTCCAAGCTTCCGTTTTTCCACGACACTCCTCCTGATTCTCGCTGCGGACCTCGCGGACGTGTCCGCATCGGTTCGCACATCTTGAATAGTAGAAGGGCACGTATGGTCTGCGGTTTCCCGATCCTGCCAATCTCTTGCTCAATCCTGTCTAAGACCCGATTGCGTACCCCACGCGACGCATATCTATCTGGCAGAGAACGGGTTTCAGAGTTCCGCGAGAATTGTGGCCAAACAGGAGGTAGGCCATTTTTAGGGTGCCTTCAGAGTCGTGGGTGATCCGCAGGCCGAGTCTCGATGTGACGGTCGGAATATTACCTTAGATTCCCGAAGCCGTTCCGAATGGGCATTTGCGGGGTATGATCGGTAAACCATGACAATGATGACACCTTCGGACTTCTGGCTTGCGGCAATTGCCGTAATCCTTCTGCTGATTCTCATGCGCCTATCGGCACTCGCCAAGCACATCCGCACTCACTTCCCGACCCAGAAGGAAGCAGGCTTCGACAGGTCCCCTGCCCATCTGGAAGCCGCCAGCAAATAACAACCGAGTAGCTTGTGAAGCCCAGCATGCCTGGTTCATTCGAACCGTATCCCAGGCAACTAATCCGACTCGGGACAATTGCGGTCAAAGCAAAACACATTCTTGCGGGCTGGCGCGACAACGACAACATGCGCGCCGATCCGACACTGCTGACGCGCATTCTCGAGTACGGATCATGGGCTGTTGAAGATTCGATGCGACAACCGTGGGCAGGACTGCTGGCGCCTGTAACTGACGTGACCTGGGACTAATCCTGCAAAAATCAGCAGTGCTCGACGTAAATATTTCCCTGATCTGGACATCGGTAATCAATCACCGAGCATACCAACAACGGCCTCCGGGCTGAATGTGGCCTACACTTCCGTTAGAAAGCAGTCAATAATCCAAGCGGAAGCCCGGCACGGTATCAACCAGAAGTCAAAAGAAGCAGGGCTTCCTAAGCTCTCGACGTCCGCTTTGGTCAGGCGTTTGGCTCAGCCGCCGCGACCATTTCCACGAGCACTTTGCGCGCCTCGTTCGAGTTTTGGACTTCGTGTAGGAAGTTGATCCGTGTCCCTTTCATGCCATCGTTGGTCTTCAACCGAAGGTGAAATCCAAGCCGATCGACCGCCGTCATTGTGGCCTCAGTTGCGTTCAGGCCAGCATGGACTCTAGCCAGCAGGATCATTGCGGGAACATGATCCGAGTTCATGTGCTCGACAATCTTTGGAGCCGCCTCGGCCAAAGGATCAACCTTCGCGGACTGGTATTCCTCCGGGGTAACCCATCCCATCACTCCAAAGCCGCCGACGTAATAGATGTCCAGGGGCAGCAGGCGGTAAAAACCAAAGTCTTCGAAGTCGACCCATGAGCGGCTGTTCTCGTAGCGGGACAGATAGCGCTGGCGAGCCTCGCCGACTTCATCCTCAGGTACAGAAAGGACATCACCAACAATCGTTGCCCGCGCTGTGCCAAGCGGATCGCCGTCGCCTCCTTGACTCACAAAGAGACTTGCCCGTTGGTCCGCTTGAATATTCTGGGTATGCATGGCCATATTGCTGATCAGAAAGACAGGCCGCCCGGTCCCGTCGATCGCATAAGGCATGAGAGATCCAAACGGATATCCCAAGCGCTTGCGAGAAACGGTTGAGAGAGTCGCAATCGTGCAGAGCGAAACCAGTGTGCGCACGCGCTCAGCGTATGTCGGCTCCGGAAGTTGGGGTATACCGGCATCCGTGTATGCGTGCTTGCGGGAAGAATTCAACTCTGCGTCAGACATAGGCCTCTCTGCCCCCTCAGACTATGGTACGGCGATCTCGACTAAAGGTCTTCTTCACGTAGCACGGAACGTGTGGGGTCGCGGGGGTCAACGTGGACTGGGACGGTCCCGCTCTTGTAGGAATTCGCCCAGACTTGAGCGTCATCCTTGTTGCCAAAACTGCGGCAGGCTGCCGAATCGCCGCACATCCCGCACTTGCGCGATTGATCTTCACGGTCGACTATGCCACGCTCCTTGGCTCCCTTGCCCTATCCACAGCCTGACCAGTTGGTGATCGTCTGGTCAAGAATCCAGAATTTTCACAATGTAGTCTCCGCCGGAGACCTCCTCGATTGGAAGCAACAGAGCACGGTCTTTCAGGACATCTGCGAGCAGATGGCTACCAGACAAACGGTATAAGGCGGAATCCTCGCCGGATTTCAATTCAACTTGTGGATGGTCGTGCCCTCAGGAATATTCAGCTCGAAGTTGTCAGCAGGCAGAGGCAGATTCACCGTCAGCTACATGGCCGTTGAACTTACGACGAAGTCGGTCCGCCAGCCTGCGGTCTGACTCCACACATACCAGGTGTTTCACCTGCCGTTGCAGCACTTCTGTAGCAGCTCCGTACCCAGGACCGATCTCGAGCACTTCGCTGCCCAGGTCGATTTGTTCCAGAGCCCAGGGCAGCCCATAGCGCTGCAGTACTTCTTTCCATTTTGCCGAGGAGCAAAACAAGCGGTGAAGGTAGTTCATAAGTCGCACTCCGTTCTCTCATGAACATCATCCAGACGAATTGGCTTTGTCGCAAGAGGAGTAGTGCGTCATAATATTCCGCGTATGCGACAAGGGCAGGTTTTACGTGAATATGACCCTCCGCGCGGCACTTCCGTTTCCGCTCTGTCCTACGAATACCCAGCAGGTTCCCGGGGCCCCGACCATGCTCACGGATCGGATCAGTTGATCTATGCAATCGAGGGCATCATGGAAGTTTCTTCCGGAAGAAGCATATGGACATTACCGCCCCAGTTCGCACTGTGGCTACCAGCAAAGACTTTTCACCGGATCCAGACGATTGGGCTGGTTCGTATGCGCACGCTGTATTTTCGCCCCGGAACGGTTTTACGCAGGGAGTCCGGATCTTCGCTTCTTTACGTTGCGCCGCTGCTTCGCGAACTGATCATCGAGACTGTCCGACTGGGTCGCTTGCGCCAGCGCAACCCGCCGGAGTGCGCACTTCGGGATCTCCTGGCTGTGCAACTGGCAAGCGCAACCGCCACCCCCCTTGGGCTAACCATGCCCTCTGAGCCTCGCGCTTTGGCTGTGGCGCAGGTGATCTCTGGTCGGCTGGCGGACTCTAGGCCCTTGGCCAGGCTATGTGCGGAAACTGGTGTCGGAGTCCGTACGGCTCAGCGTATCTTTCGAAGAGAACTGGGAATCGACATCGACACATGGCGCCGCCAGGCTCGCCTCACAAGGGCTGTACAACTTCTCGTAGCGGGGTATTCGGTGAAGGAAGTCTCCTCTCGTGTCGGTTATAAACAATCCGGCGCATTTGTCGAGGCCTTCAGAAGGCTCTTTGGATCGACGCCCAAGGTCTGGACGGCCGGCCTGCTCCGTGCCGAGAGTGACTTAAGAAAGTCGTGAGACGAAGCGGAAAAGGCATTATTGCCGATGCGCTCAATGCCCAGATACGTACCGGGATGCCGGCTCTGCTCCAGGAATCCAGGAGTAATCCACGATGACAATTTGTCCGGACCCTGGGGGTTTATGAGGACCGATCTTCGAGACTCAGCCCAATTCAGAGTCAATGAGCGCGGCGGGCTGTTCTCAACAGTCGAGCATCATGACAGCAATCTAGGCTCGATCCTTGTGGGGTATCTGACTGTGGGAGGAAAGAATCAGCGAGTTGGAATCAATAGGCCGGTGGCAACCTCATATTTCGGATAACCAAGCGGTAGCGCTCATCGGAGTGGAGGAAGTCATATGCCGGGTCGTTCTGCACCCAGAGCAGAAGCGGAGAATGCTCCCGATAGCCTTGTTCGAGAAGAGAGAGGGTCTCCTCGCGGTCGCCGAGCTGGGCGTACAGGAGGGACAGATCAACGGGCGAGACATACTGCGAAGAGGATTTCTTTTTGAGGTCGCCCAATTGCCAGCGGACCACGTTCTTGTATCCTCCCTGCTGGAAGGCACGCCTCACCGTCGCAACGGAGGCCTCCTCTCCTTGCAACGTCAACAATTTCTCCAGTTCCATCGTGGCCTCTTTGTACATGCCTTTACACCTGTAGGTCACATACAGAATCCAGTGAAGACCCCAATCGTTGGGAGCCGAATCCAGTCGCTGGAGGGCGTCTGTCAGAGCCGCGTCGTACTGACGCGCAAGCTGGTAGGAGTAATCCAATGCCCAGGGACGCGCGAAGGGATCGAGTTCGGTCGCTTTCTTCTGCGCTTCGATGGCTTCCTGGTTGCGGTTGAGCGCGGCAAGAATCTTGGCGCGAAAGTGATATGCCTCTGCGAACTCCGGGTCAAGCTCGATCGCCCGCTTGCATTCCTGATCTGAGCGCGTCCAGTCCCAGCGACTTACAAAGATTGCTGCACATAGGGCGAGGTGCGCTTCGGGAAGTGTGTCGTCGAGTTGAACCGCCTTGTTGGCTGCATCTTCCCCGGCCGCCAGCGTTTCCGCCGGGCTCTTCTGGCCATCGATGGCGCTTGCCTCGTAGTAATTCGCCAAGCCGCTCCATCCGGGTGCATAGTCCGGCTGCAGTTCCGTCGCTTTCTTGAAATATTCGAAGGACTTTGCGTTCTGACTGGCATACCAAAGATAGCGGCCGCGCAGGTAGGCATCGTGCGCTTCGGGATTGACATAGCGCTGGCTCGCCGATACGGACACAGCGCTGTTGAGGCGTTTTGCGATGGTCTGTGCGGCTTCGTTCGGAAGCGAAGCAATGTCGTCCGCATCGCGGTCATAGCTTTCCGCCCATAGGTGCGTGTCGCTGGGCGCCTGGATGAGCTGGATGGTCATGTGAACTTTGTCGCCGGAACGAGCGATCGATCCTTCGAGGATACCGTCGACGCCAAGCGCTCGCGCTATCTCCGGCAAGGGGCGGCGAACTCCCTTGTATTGCATGACGGAGGTTCGGGAGATAACACGGAGGGTCGAGTTCTTGGCCAGCATGGTAATCAGCTCATCGGTCATGCCGTCCGCGAAGTAACCCTGAGACGGGTCGCCGGAGAGGTTATCGAGCGGAAGAACAGCCAGAGATCTGATCTGAGGGCCTGCAGAGAGGCCTAGGAATGGAGCTGCCAAACCGCGCGTAGCCGGACTTATGGCAATGAAAGCGAGGACAGCCGCCGCTCCGAAGGCGGTGAACCAAAGGATGAGGCGCGAGTTGTGAGCGTTCCCCGGCGCCGCGTCGCTGTGCTGCGATGCGTTGAGGACCGTTCGCGACTGGGTTGAGCTGGCCGTGGTCGGCATCGGGGCGGCAGCCGCGCCTCCGATTTCCAGGGGTTTGGGATCAGTCGGCGATAACCGGCTCTGGTCTCCGGGCAATAAATTCTCAACTGGTGCGATGGGAGCTATGAACCGATAGCCTTTGCCGGTAACGGTTTGTACGAAGCGGGGCCTTTCGGGATCATCGCCGAGGGCTTGACGGATCTTGCGGATGGCGGTGTTGATGCCGTGCTCGGTGTCCACAAAGACTTCACTGTCCCAAAGGAGCTCGATGATTTCCGTTCGGGTGATGAGATTGCCATTCCCGGCTGCCAGCAGAATGAGCAACTCCATCGGTTTTCTTTCCAGCTTGAGGGCGCGGCCCGCACGGGACAGCTCAAAGCGGTCGCAATCTACTTTGAAGTCGCCGAATTCAAAGACTCTGAACGCCACGGGAAGGCACCCCCGAGGGTGAAGTATAGCATCCGTTTAAGTGATATTAGCTTGATCGCGTTTCATTTCAGTGAGTTACCGCTCTATCAAAACTTCACCTCGACCTTTACCCCCTCTTCATTGTCCCCTCCCGCGCCTGACGGTTAGCTTACTCTTCAGTCGGCCATCCCCGGCCGAGGAGGAGAAATCAATGAAGTTACAAATCTGGAAATCGATCTCAGGCATGGGCGCTCTGGCGCTTGTGTTTTCCATAGCTCCTGCTGCTATGGCCCAGTGCGGTCTGCCAAACAAGCCGATCAAGCCTTCCAACTGGAGCCCTCAATATGGCGGGACAACACCGCGGCTCGTATTGGCGGCGCTCGACGACTACGACGACCATGAGCCCATCGTCGGAATGTGGCATGTGGTCTTTACCGCGCAAACCCAGAACGGAGAGACCATTCCCGTCTCCGGTGGAGTGGTGATCGACAACTCTGTGGTGGTATGGCACGGCGATGGAACGGAAATCATGAATTCCGCGCGCTCGGCACAGGACGGGAACTTCTGTCTGGGCGTCTGGAAGCACACAGGAGAACGCACCTATCTCCTCAACCACATCCCCTGGCAGGGGAATGTGTTCGATCCGACGGTGCCACCGGATACCATCGGGACGCCCCAGGCAGGCGCACAGATCATCGAGAAGATTACGCTGAACCCGGACGGGAACTCGTATACCGGAACTTTCGCTCTGCATGCCTACGACACTTCCGGGAACGTCTACGTGTGGTTTACCGGCGTGCTGTCAGCGAAACGCATCACCCCGGATACTCCTTTCAGCGCCCTGCTCTGAGAAGAAATGGCCTGAGTCGAGGAGGACGATCGTCCCCAGTTCGACGCCCTCCCCCAGGCATGGCCATACGGGACTCACTATCGCCAACCCTTCAGCCACTTGATCGCACTGACGAGAAGTCTGCGGGTCAAGGCATCTCGCGGACAAACATCCCGCGAGACCAGCTTCTCCCAAATCCTTCTCCAAGGAGGCCAAGCACATGCGCATGACTGCGGCTCTGTTTTTGCTCATGCTCGCACCGCTGTTTGCCGTGGCTGCTACCCCGGTGGTCAACAACGGCACCATCAACTACTCCACCAACCAGATCATGCTGACAGGCAGCGGTTTTGAACCGAACAAAACCAAGCCGACCGTTGTTCAACGGCAGCGCGCTGACGGTTTCGACCTTCAGCAATACACAGGTAACGGCCCACGAGACGTTCCGAATCGACAAAATGAGTTGGTACACGGCTCTGATCGAATGGCGCTTGATAGAAGGACAAACTGGCTGCTGAGGCCATCGATCACTGGGGGGGATTTCCAAGAGGGCCTTGCCTCAGTAAAGCGGAAATACCCCACCAGTCAGTTTCAAGCGTTTTGGTCAACAACAAAACGCTATGCCGAATTAACTAAGGCAGATGCACTGATTCACAAGCAAGTCGCCGTCGCGGTTCGTGGGCTCGTGGATTAGCTTTCCGCGGAACGTAAGCGAGTTCCAGGCGACATCCTTCGTGACGCTGAGCTGTTGGAGTGCCTCCTTTTTATGGGATATGACCCGTGCTTCGAAGGCAACGAACCGCCCGGATTGTGACCCATTCTCGCTGAGCGGTGATATCAACAACTGAGCACGGCCATGCTTCATGTTTCCGCCAAGCCGGTTCTACGGCCAAGTGGAATGGATTTATGAACGCTGTCATTTTCAGTGCTGATTGAGCTGCAACTTAGTTTTGCCGGTTCTGTACTCCTCTACATTGAACCGCGTGATCTTTACATATCTGGAGTGGTTCCCATTTGAGGGTAAAGATAGCGTTCGTTCTACTCATCAAGGCTCATGAGCTAAGAATGCTACTCAACCGGATACCGAGCTTGTAAGACGAAGCGGCGACAGGATGTTGGGTCTGGTCCCCGCAACCTTCGCAACAAATGGCCTTGCTCTGAAACAACGGACGCGTGCGGCCAGATCATCGATGCAGGATGGAGTCCTCCAAACCTTCAAGCGAGCGCCCCTTCGTCTCAGGCAGAGCCATGGACACGAAAACTGCTCCGGCGAAACAGACAAAGGCATAGATCAAGAATGCGCCTGAAGTTCCGAGAGACCGATTGAGCAGCGGGAATGTGTAAGTGAGCGCGAACGACGCAACCCATAGAATCGCAACCGAAACCGAGACGGCAGATGCACGCATTCGGTTGGGAAAGATTTCAGTGATGAGCACCCAGGTGACCGGAGCTAGCGACATCGCGTAACAAGCAATGGCGCACAGTGTGAGGACGAGAACCCACGTACCTTGCGCATGCGAGCGATATGCAGTGCTGGCAGCCAGGTGGGATGCACCGATGGCAATACAGCCGAAGATCATGAGCTTTTTGCGGCCGAAACGATCAACCAGCAACATGGCGATGACGGTGAAGATGAGGTTGATGGCGCCCGTGATGACGATGTTGAAAAGGATTTCGCTTACGCCATAGCCGGCGCTGCGGTAGACCTCTTGCGCATAGTTGAAGAGAATATTGATGCCGCTCCACTGCTGCAGGACGGCCAATGCTGCGCCGATGGAAAGGAGTTTGCGGCCGTGTGCGGAGAGCAGTTCGCGCCAGCCTGCGCTCTGATGCGGGGTTGCCAGCGAGTTCTGAATCGCGGCTAACTCCGATTGCGCGTACTGTTGGCCGCCAATTCGAATCAAGACATCGAGAGCAGATTGCAGGTCGCTTCTGGCGACTAGCCAACGAGGGCTCTCAGGAATGAACGGGGCGGAGCAGAGGAACAGTACTGCAGGTACGGCTACAGCGGTAAACATCCAACGCCAGCCGTACTGTGCATTCCACGAAGTGGCGAGCACGACTTGAAGCGATCCTGCCGGAACTTTTTCGGCGATGCGCCAATTGATAAGCTGGGCGGCGAGGATCCCGATTACGATTGCGAGTTGGTTGAGGCTGACGAGCCGACCTCGCACTTGAGCCGGACTGATTTCGGCAATGTACATTGGCGAGACGTTTGATGCCAGCCCGATTGCAACTCCACCGATGATGCGCCACACGATGAATGCGTCGAAGCTGTGTGCCCACCCAGTGAGGACAGAGGACAGCGCGAACAAAAGCGCGGAAAAGACGAGTAACGTTTTGCGGCCAAAGCGATCGGCAGCGGCGCCGGCGAGGAGCGATCCGGCGAAGCAGCCTAGGAGGGCGCAGCTATTTGCCCATCCGATCAGTTCGTCGGAGGTGAGACCGAAATACACCTCATAGAAGGGCTTGGCACCTCCGATAACGACCCAGTCGTACCCAAAGAGGAGTCCGCCGAGTGCGGCGATAAATGCGATGGTCCAGAGATAGCGGAGATGAAGATCAACGCGTGCGGAGGGATCCGCCGGAGGTGCAGAGGGCGGTGTAAGCATGGTTAACGCACCGACCCGCGATTGAAGTTACCGAGCTGCTTGAGAAGGTCGGATGCTCCAGCATGACTACGGTCAAGAGTGAGCACCTCCTGGAGCAGGCTCTTCGACTCGGCTGTGCGACTCAGGCCAGTTAGAGCTTGCGCGCGAAGAAACAGTGCATCGATGTGATTGCGTCGAACGAGGTCCTCGTTGAAGAGCAGCATGGCAGGGAGCGAAGTGGCGAAGTAGTCGATTTTCGGCTGCGCCAGTTCCAGTTCCAACGAGTAATCGTAGATACGGGTGAAAAGAGCCATTGACTCGTTTTCCCTCCCCAAGCGTTCGAGGGCAAGTCCGGTCCAGAACGTCAGGTCAGATACATCCTCTACCGACATCTGCTCGAAGTCGAGTTTCTGTCGTGCCGCACGGAGCCACCATGCATGAGCATTTTCGTCATCGCCGCTGAGATGAAACGACTCACCTACACAGAAGTAGATTTCGCGTTGGTCCACCAGAAGGTGTTTTGCCTCGCTGAGGTTCTTCGGAGGCTGAAGAGCGGCCAGGAAGTGACTACGTGCGCTGGCAAAATCTGACTGATCGAGTGAGCGACGGCCGAGCAAGAGCTGCGCGCGTTCATACTGAGCGAGTACGAGGCCCTCACCGCCTTCCCATGGTTGAAAGTTTCGTCTGAGGAGAAGATCCAAAGCCTCGCCCGGCCTGCCGACCTGATTCAAAAGAGTGGCGACTTCGACCGACAACTCGTCGCGAATCTCAACGAGCATTGGATAGCGAACCAGCTCATCCAGCCGCTCTTCTGGAGATCGTCCGGTGCGCTTCCAAAGCTGGTCGCATTCGTAGAGTACGCGCGCATCATACGGGTTTGCGGCGAATGCAGTTTCGAAGCTCTTCAGGGCGCGAGCCGGATCCTGACGGATGTTGAACAAAGCGATTCCCAGATTGCGATGGACCGTCGCAAATGACGGGTTAACTTTGGCGGCGCTCTCCCATTGCTGAATTGCCTCCTCGTAACGCCGCCGGTCGTAGAAAAGGTTGCCGAGCAGGTAGCACGGCATCCAAATCTCAGATGATTTTGCGAGGGCCCACTCGAGTACGATGATCTCTTCGAGCCGGCTCGGGAAGCAGTGGTCCACCGAGGATTTCGCCGCACGGTCGAGAGTCTGCAACGCGATTGAGGCGCCAAGCTTGTCCTGGACGTAGGCAAGAGTGAATAAGATCATGGGCGCCGACCCATCCTGCGTATTCAGATCCGCTGTCTGAAGCGCGATGCACGCCTCGTCGTACAGTCCTGCTCGAATCAGATCGAACGCGAGGTCGAGGCACTCCTGGCCGGTAGCGAGAGAGATGCCTTTTTGCCATCGGGCGGTGATGTCGAGTGGGTCGAGCGCCAGAATTTCGTCGAGGGCACGGTCGGCAGCAGCAGTGTCGCCTGATTTGCGTAATGCGATGCTGAGGAGATTGCGTGCGTTCAGGTTGTCTGAATCTGCCCGCAAGCTGCGCTGAAGGTGATCGACGGCTGGGGTCCAGTTCTGGTTAGAAGCATCACACTCCGCGAGAGCAAAGTGTGCAGCCGCACGCCACGCGGCGTTCCAGGTGGCCTTGTAAAAGGCGTCATAGGCTTTCTTGTTTTGGCCCTGGTAGCGCAGCGCGAGGCCCATATTGTAGTAGACCTCGCCGTCGCGCGGATTCGGATTAAGCGACGTCAGGCGGACGATGGCGGCTTGGAAGTGTTGAACAGCCTGCTCGAACTCGCCGCGACGAAGATGCCACAGTCCCATTGCGTTGCGGAGGCGGGACTCGTTGGGATCGCGGCGCAGGCCTTCTGCCCAATATGTCTCGGGCATCCGCGTTGCGTGACGATATTGCTCGAGATGTAGACCTGTCAGGTAGAGTTCCTCGATGCTCTCGATATCTTCGGGAGCTCTGGGTTCTTTCGCAATGATGGGTGGTGACGCAGGCTGGATCTGCGCAGAGTCGAATTCGATCAAGAGCCGCGAGCCGGCATAGACAGACACAGCAATATCGCTTTGATCGTCTCCGTGAGTATGAGGAGTCTCGATGAGGACCGGGTTCGCAACTGTGATGCTTCTCTTCCAGCGCTCGGTTTCAGTGCCGTCGATCTTGAGAACGATGGTTGCGTCTTCGATGGGAGCGGTGACGCAAACGCCGATTCGCATCGTCCCGTGTTCAGTCCCTACACTCAGGGCAGCGTCTGTGTTCCCGGCAATTGGCGCGCCGATGGCGTGAATCGGGTACCAGTTCTGGGTGAATGTCTTGGTTTCCCATGGAGCCAGATACGAGAAGTCCGGCTGATTATCCGTATACACGCCGGCCATCAGCTCGATGTAGGGACAATCGCAATCGGTCAGATTGCGATCCCATGCATAGCCGAACTCATGGTTGCCCCATGTCCACTGTTTCTTGCCGGGCGAGATGTGATGATTGGCCACGTGAACCACGCCTGCGTTGGCTTTGTGATCGTAGCCGCCAAAGAAGTCCTGCTCTGTACCAGTGACCATGTAGCTGGTCGGGACGGGGATATTCGCGTACCAACTGAGGTCGTTCGGCGGATAGCTACCGTCGGGCACAAACTGGCGGGGCGCTTCATCCGCTGGTACGCCGTGTCGCGCTCGGTCTCCGTAGTCTACGCCGTAGTAGTGGCCCGCACTCAGCGGAAAGGAAGTGACGGCGCGCTTTGCATGATCCGCAACAAACTTTACGTCTGTAGGGAAGAAGGACTGATACCTCTCGTGCACGCGCGTTGCAGCATTGGCCCACCAGAGGAAGGTTTGCGTGAATGGAGTGCGGTTGTAGAGCCGCACCTTCAGTTCGAATGCAGCCCGGCCTGGGCGCAGGCAGATGCCGTGCATCCCCTTCATGCGTTGCATCGGATCGTGATCGCTGCACCATATGGTGACGGACCCGTCCGTGGCTCGTTCAATCTCGGTCGAAACGGGCATAAACGTCGCTGGTCTATGGTGCTGCGGCCAGTTGAACTCAACGCCGCCGGAGATCCACGGCCCTGCAAGTCCTACTAGCGCGGGCTTGATGACGTTCTGGCGATAGAAGAAATCGTAGCCAGTGGTCTTATCGTAGCCGACGTGAATGCGCCCGCCGATCTCTGGAAGGATCATGAGTCTCAGGTACTCGTTCTCGATATGAAGGGCTTTCCACGGTCTCCGCGCCGGCTCAGTCGCGATGCGGTCAATGAAGGGGAGCGGGTATACCTTGCCGCTGCTGCCCTGGTACACGCGCCTTTCCAGGAACATGGGATTCCGTTCCGGCGCGCCGGGTGCATAGGTGAGGATCTCCACATCCTGTTCCCACGCTTTAACCGGCCCCAGCTCAGCTGCAGGAGCTTCAGGCAACAGGAGGTAGTGGGCGGGGGGGTCAGTTCCTTCTGCCGATTCCGTTGGCATTCCGGCTCCAGAGTCTATGGTTGACGTACACAACGTTATCCGCTGTGAGGTGCCTGTGCAAACCCGGAGCAAGTCTTTCAAGACCCTTTCGAGGATCGGACTCGTCCTTCTCGGCGCACAGACTGCTGGTTCGGACGAGTTCGCGAGGCCTGGAGTCCGGCGAGCGTCGTACAGCATCCCCCAGCGGTATGGACGGGAGTTTCGGCTGGGCAATGACGGCACGAAAAGGCATTCCGACGCAATCGATTGCGCAGATGGCGTGGAAAGCCGTGCAGGTGTCGCACACAGGTTGCTCGGACCTTCGAGGTTAAGTTGTCGATTGCCAGAATCAGAAGGATTGTCGCAGATGGGGGCGGCCTGCGGGCTGTTCTGCAATTACGATGGAATACCTGAACGGGGCCGCACAAGCTAGAAGACACGTTCCCCCGGCTACTCGTTCTATGAGCTGGAGGAGTGCAGCCATCAAGACTTGAGAAGATGAGGAAGGCATGGATCCATTTCGGGATCGGTCAGTCATATGAGATTGCGCGGTGCACAAGTCACGATATGTTTCGCTCTCTTTGTGTTTCTTGCTTTTGCTATGAGGCTGCATGCATCTGCTTCCCCTGATTCGATCACCATTGATGCTCGCACGCCGCCTCAGACTCTGAGGCAGTCTTCGTATCACGCAGGAACGCTCTCTTCTGCATCCGGCCATACCATTGGGATCAACTCGATGTATCTCACTATGGACGGGAGTCCCTGGCTCCCCGTGATGGGTGAGTTTCACTACTCGCGTGTTCCCGAGTCCGAATGGGAGGAAGAACTGCTCAAGATGAAGTCTGCAGGAGTGCAGATCGTGTCCACATACGTCATCTGGATTCACCACGAAGAGATTGAGGGCAAAGTCGACTGGTCGGGCGAAAGGGATCTGAGACGTTTCGTTGAATTGTGTGGAAAGCATGGGCTCTATGTCGTTGCTCGCATCGGCCCATGGGCCCATGGGGAGGTGAGAAACGGCGGATTTCCAGATTGGCTTCTCAAAGAAGGTCCTTCTCGCCGTACCGATCCAACCTATATGTCGCATGTGGGCACGTTCTATACCCAGATCGGTACGCAATTGAAAGGCCTTCTCTGGAAGGATGGCGGCCCGGTTATCGGCATTCAATTGGAGAACGAATACTCCGCACGCGGTCCATCGGAGGGTGAGGAGTACATTCTCGCTCTGAAGAAGCTAGCGATCGAGGCTGGCTTGGATGTTCCGCTGTACACGGTGACGGGATGGGATAAAGCCGTAGTGCCCGAAGGAGAGGTATTGCCCGTCTTCGGAGGATATCCCGACGCGCCCTGGGACTCTTCAATTTCGGCACTGCCACCCAATGAGGTGTACCTGTTCCGGTTCCGAAGCAGAGTGGCAGGGAACATTGGCAAGATCGGTGGTTCCCGCGAGTCCTATGCCGTGCAATCTGATACTCCGTTTCTCACTGCCGAGCTGGGCGGGGGTGTTCAAGACACGTATCATCGGAGGCCGGTCATCGAGCCCGACGATGTGGCGGCCATGGTTCCGGTGATGCTTGGGTCAGGTGCGAACCTGTATGGGTACTATATGTTCCAGGGTGGTGAGAACCCCGACGGGCATTTAACCTCTCTCCAGGAGTCGCAGGCGACTGGCTATCCCACAGATGTCCCGACGAGGTCTTACGATTTTCAGGCCCCACTGAGCGAATTCGGCGAAGAACGCGCCTCATTGCGAAAGCTGAAAGTCTTCCACTATTTCCTGAACGACTTTGGAAGTGAGTTGGCCCGTATGGCGGTCTATGCGCCTACCGTGCTGCCGAAAAGCCCGGATGATATCAGTGTGCTGCGCTCATCCTTGCGTAGCGATGGGCAGCACGGCTTTCTATTTGTGAATAACTATGTGCGCGGGGCAACAATGCCTGTGCGGAAAGACGTTCAGTTTCACGTCTCGCTGCCACGATCAGATTTACGAATACCTGAGCGGCCAATCGATATCCCCTCGGGCGCGTACTTCATCTGGCCGTTCAATTTGAAACTCGGTGGTTCGACTCTGAAGTACGCCACAGCGCAGCTGTTTACACGGATCGGGACCCGCGAGGGCGAAGCGTACTTCTTCGAGAAGATCCCTGGGATCTCCGCCGAGTTCGTCATCAAAAGCGAACCTTCGTTGAAGGTAGATGCTCACGGTGCAGTGATTCGAAGGCACGGAGAAGATATTTCGATTTCGAGTATTCCTGCTGGTCTCGATCATGGCATTCGAATCAGGCACGGGCATGGACCAGAGGTCCGGCTGATTCTCTTGTCGAGCCAAGAGGCCGAAAACACTTGGAAGACGAGCATTGATGGTTCCGCGCATTTGCTCGAGACTAACGAGGATTTCTTCACGGACGAAAAGTCGTTCGTGCTCACGTCTGAAGGTGATGCGCGCTGCGCCTTCACTCTGTTCCCAACTGTGAATGGCCATTGGAAGCTGGCGGGAGGCAATCTGAAATCCCATCGACTTGGTGAGACGAGCCACTTCGTCGCGTCTGTTCCTGAAGTACATCCCAACCTAGAAATAAAGAAGGTCAAAGAGGCGGACGAAGTTCCACCTGTGAAGCTTGGATCGCCACTTTCGTGGCGCCCGAAGGGTGTAGCGATGGCTCCGGATGACACCGATTTCGAATTGGCCGCGAAGTGGGCGATATCCATGCCGCACAGTCTTCCAAGCAGCACGATCAGCGACGTGCTTCTCAAGATTGCATACGCAGGCGATGTTGCGCGCCTGTCTGTGAACGGATATCTGCTCGACGATAATTTCGACAATGGCCTTGCGTGGACGATTGGCTTGCAACGCTTCAACCGGAAGATAGCCGATGTCCCGCTTGAGCTGAGCATTCTTCCGTTGAGGAGAGATGCCCCGATCTTTTTAGAGAAGCGATTCTGGCCCAATTTCGATGGCGCAAATCAAGTGGTGGATTTGAAGAGTGCGACTCTGATACCACAGTACAAATTCCAGATCGAGCCGCAAGAGAAGAGATAGGCAGGAAGGCGGTTCCCGGGAAATGTGACAGAGGCCTGACCGCGCTCCAAGGGTCGAAATCAGAGGGTAGCAGGTGCGTCGCTAGATGAGTACGACGTGCGGTGATTCAGTTAAAGAAGGACTACAGTATGAAGCGGACACGGCGACGTAGTCAACGGAAATAGACCGTCGATCGCCCTTCCGGATGAAAACTGAACTTCTCATCCATGTCTGAGACCTGCTGGCAGCTCTAGATGAATAACGTCATCGCCGATGTGCTCCAAACATGTGCTGGAATTCACTTGAGTGAAGAATCGCCTTCTCGGACAAATGGCGCGCGGCGCGCGGCCGCCCAATCACTCATCGAGTTCGTCTTACAAACGAATCATGAATCGTTCTTCAAGAAAAGGCCTTATCCGCGATTATGTCTGAGAATCGAAGATCCTTGGATTTATCGCGGAGGGTTTTTTGAAGCGGAGACTTCTACTTGAGCCTACTATGGCGTCTGTCGCATATCGAGTATGGTCATCTATAACGTCAGACCGCACCCACTTTCCCTGATGGAGCACCGCGATGGAATTGCCCCCACCGTCCAACTCAAGTCCGGCTAGTCGCCTTACGGGTCTCGATGCCCTGCGCGGCACCGTCATGGTCATAATGGCTATCGACCACATTCGCGACTTCTTCGACCGCTATTCCATGTCCAATTCGCCGACTGACTTGTCACAAACCAGCGCGATCATGTTTCTCACCCGCTGGATAACGCATTTCTGCATGCCGGTATTCATGTTTTGCGCCGGCGCGGCAGCCTTCCTCTGGTGGAACAGAGGCAACAAGACGCGCGGTCAGCTCTCCTGGTTCCTAGTCTCTCGAGCCGTCTGGTTCATGGCTCTGGAGGGGCTTGTCATGAATTTCGCCTATAGCTTCAATCTCTCGGCTCACAGTCTCATTCTTCTTCTCGTCCTCTACATCTTCGGCGCGTGCATGCTCCTAATGGCCGTGCTCATCCACTTGCCTCTCCGCTTGCTTGGCGTCCTCAGCATCGCCATCATCGCGTTGCATAACCTGCTCGATCCGTATTCCGCCTCGCGTTTCGGCAATTTCGCATGGGCCTGGCGTCTATTGCATGAACCCGGCGTGATTATGTTGGGTAACCATCCAGCCTTCGTCGTTTACCCGATCCTGCCTTGGATCGGCGTGATGGGAGCCGGATATTGCTTCGCTCGGCTCTTCGCTCTCGATGACACGGTCCGTCGCCGCATCACACTGCGTCTTGGCGTGGCCCTTACCGCAGCTTTCCTCGTCATCCGCGCCATCAATGTCTATGGCGACCCTTCCCATTGGACCACGCAAAAGTCAGTCGTCTTCACAGCGCTGTCATTCCTAAACTGCACCAAGTACCCCGCGTCTCTGGACTACATCCTGATGACAATCGGCCCGGCATTAGTCCTGCTCGCCTGGTATGACCGTCTCAAATTCTCGAACCGCAATCCGCTCATCGTCTTCGGTCGTGTCCCACTCTTCTACTTCGTCCTGCATTTTTACGCAATCCACATCCTGCTTGCCGTCATGAGCTACATCCGTTACGGCAGCCGCACCTTCAGCTTCATCTTCCATGGCATGCCAGCCATGGGCGGGCCGCGTGACGTCTATCCCCCAGATTTCGGCTACCCGCTCTGGGTCACTTACGTTATCTGGATCTGGATGGTTGCTGCGCTCTACCCAGTCTGCCGCTGGTTCGCGCAGTATAAAGCGACTCACCGCTCTTGGTGGTTGAGGTATTTGTAGTCACGACCATGACGCAGGTTCCATCCCGGGAACCAATTGTGCTCTTAGCCACCTGCAAGGATTCGCAATTCAAGCGGGAATCGTAACCGTACGATGAACGCAATTGACTGGCGTGCTTGTCAATCTGGCATCACCGGATCAACCCAAAAATGATGCGGACCCTACCGCCTGGAAAATTTCACACCAAATGATCAGTTGAGTGGGAAAAGCCCATTCCTTGAATTGCGGAACTAAACAGACCCCATAATCTATGCACCTGCCGTCTTGCAAAGAATCTCTAGCTTCCTGCCCATCAGCCGCTACTTCGCGAGTACGACCTGTCCGGTATGAAACGATGCGTGATTGGTTCGGCTGAGAAAGACCGCGAGGCGGTTTCGTGTTGGTTCCTTGGCGAAGTCTTCTTCCGATACGGCGGCGTGTCTTTTCAGCCAATCCTCAACGGAGAACTTCTCAACCGCCGAGGCAATCGCATTATTCACTTCACTCCACGCCTGCTTGAGGTCGACAGCTGAGAGCGGATCGGCAAACGTCCGGTCCGGATTGCTGAGGTAAACCTCGTCTAGTTGAGGATGCAAACGCTCGCCGATGCCCAGCAGCGGCAGCATGCGGTCATGTACAGCAGTCAGATGTCCAAGCAGATAGAAAAGGCGGTTCTTGTCCGGTGCAACCTGCTTTTGAAGTTGTTCGTCATCAAGTGGCGCGAAACGCTGATCCAGACGGCCGACAATCTGTTTCCACGACGAAACTACGGTCTGCACAAAAAGCTCATCCATCACGCACTCCCTCTTTGGTCGTTGGATGCTGGAGCCACGGAGAAGATGCGAAGATTGGATTCTTGAGCTTAGTCGATGACTCGCCGGCGCGTTCTTGGTGCCCACCAAGGCTGAAGTAGATGCTTCCACAGGGGCCCACCCCGTTTAGCTCAAAGTCCTGGCTTCCGCGAGCTACGCCTTACCGGCAGACAACGGCACTACCAGCCGTCAATCGCTGCGGACACCTGGTATCCCAGCTGGGCAGACGGCGGTTCTCTCTACAGCACCTTTGCCGACGGTACCGTCACGAGCGCCGATGGAAGCGTCTGCGCGGGGCGGGTTATTTGTTACCGCAAAGCAACTCCGCGAGATACCACGCTTCGCAATTTGGATCTCAGCTCGTTCCCCCGACCACCATTCGCAGATCGAACGCAATTCGATCTAAGTGCTCGGCCTGCGCAGTCAACTGAATTGAAGCCGCTGCGCACTCCTCGGAACTTGAAGCGCTGTGCTGTGTAACCAGCGTGATTTCTCCTACGGCAATCGACACCTCTTCGATGCCATCGGCCTGTTGTCGGCTGCCTACCTTCACAGCCTCCACCATCTCCTTCATCTTGAAGATCGCTTCGTTCACGGAGTGAATCACCTTTGAAACCTGCGCCACCTTGGCGCTGCCAGTACGCGATTTTGCACTTGCCTGCTCGATGAGGGGAGCTGTGTCTCTGGCGGCTTTGGCAGACCGTTGCGCCAGGTTCCGCACTTCATCGGCAACTACCGCGAAGCCGGCCCCTGCCTCGCCTGCCCGTGCTGCCTCCACCGCGGCGTTCAAAGCCAGAATGTTGGTCTGGAATGCGATCTCATCGATAATCTTGATGATCTTCGCAATCTCGTCGCTCGATTGCTTGATTTCGTTCATCGAGGATTCCATCTCCCGCAGCGCCCTCGCGCCGTCCTCGATTTGTTTGCAGACACTCCCCATTTCCTCCGCTACCAGGCCGGCACGATCCGCATTCTGCGTTGCTACCGATCGGATATGCTGGCTCGAATCGGACGTTTGCTGCAGCGAAGCCGACTGTTCGGTGGCGCCCTGCGCCAGGTTCTGGCTGTTCTCCGAGATCTGACGCGATGCTTCTTTGATCTCCGTCGAACCGGCCGCAAGTGACTGGATGGATTCGAGGAGGCGAGTACTGATCCTGGAACCCAGAAGAAAGACCGTGTAGCCAATGGCCAAAGAGATCAGTGAGAGCCACAGGAAGACACGGCGCATGCCCGAACTCACTACGCTGTCGACTCGATCCATGCTCGAACGAAGGAGGAACATTCCGTGCAAGTCTCCGGAGCGCCAGCCCTCCATCGGATAGCCGAGTATGTCTCTTCCGTTGCCGGTCGGACTGGAAGTGGGACTGCCGTGGCATGTCAGGCAATCTGGCGTCAGTCGAATCGGTCGTGCATAAACAATTTGCCCCCGGCTGCTGTCTACCTCGAAGTATTCCTGCGAACCGTTTTCGATCTGGCGGAGGATGGATTCATCCTCCGGGCTTGGGGCATTTTTGCTGTTGCGCGGGTTGCGAGCGGCAATGCGAAACTGGTATCCCTCCTTTTGCGAGACTTGCTCGATTGAATTCCAGGCCGCGACTACTGGAACTGTGCTCAACACCCTGCGCCGGCCATTCTCATCCGCCGCCGCTGCGTCGGATCTGAGACTCGCCTCGTCGAACAGGCGCTGATTGCGCATCTGCGCAACGGAGTTGCGGGTGTTTTCTGCACTGAGGAGGATGGCGCGCATGTTCTCCCGGGTCATCTCGATGCCCTGCCGCCGGAGGAGAGAACGCTGAATGACGAGGCTCGCACCGGCCGAAACGACTACCGAAGTCAGCGCCAGAGCGACTATCTTCTTTCTAAGTTCCATCGAAAACACCCCCTTGCCGAAGAAACGCAGCACGCCGCGTCCCAACCTGAGCGTTTCGCTCCGGATATCGGCATGTGAGGGGAAGGAATTCAAGCGAACATGCCTTTAGTGCCCCTCCGGCGTAACTGGATGATGCGGCGGTGGTCACGTTTACTGGGGCGGCTATCGGAGAGGGGCATGAACTCCTGCCCTCGGCGGCCTTCCGGCTGGTGCTTTGCTGTCCTCGGTAAAGTGTTTGGCCACTACGGCTAGGCCGCGTATTCGCTGAGAGGGTCAGAACTTCGACTTCGAACTCGCCGCCCTCGTTCTGGATGTGGAGCATGTCGCGGAAATGGAATTCGCGGGCGGGTTTGGCTTCTATTTCGCGGGCGCTACGGCCCGAGGATCAACTCCGCCGCCTGCCACCACTTGATCTTGCCCGCCGAGGCTCTCAACAGCACTTAATGCAACTTCATCGATCGCTCCACTGCGGTCATTGGATAGATCTCCATACTCTCGCGCGTGGCTCCATCCTCACCGCACCAAAGCGGACACTTCACAGAATACCGGACATATTATTAGCTAACGACGCAGAGCTATCTATTACATGCTGCCGGAAGACAGCATCGCACTGCCTCCCACATGCGCCGAAAGATTCACTTCACCGGTGCGGTCTTTAAATGACTCGTACTGCAACGAATCTCCCCCGTTTTGTCCCGCTCAAGTCAACTTGATCCGAAAGAACTGCATCGGAAGAGATTGGAGCACGCAACGCACTCGCGGCCCGCCGTACCGCCAGGAAGACGTTGTTCTCACGAATGAGGAGGAATTCAATGAAAAAACTACTGGGTGTATTGGTCGTGATGGGAGCAACATCGCTGCTGGCTCGTGCCGCGGATGATGCCAACAAGATAGACGCACGCCTGACTGCAGCCAAAGCCACACTGAACGAGATTATGTCAGTCCCGGATAAGTCGATTCCGCAGGGCATTGCACGCAAGGCAGTTTGCGTGGGAGTGATTCCAGGAGTGGTTAAAGGCGCGTTTATTGTTGGCGCAGAGTATGGCCAGGGCGTGGTCACGTGCAGGACAAGCAGCGGATGGAGTGCACCGGTTTTCATTCGTTTGGCCGGCGGATCAGTCGGCTTCCAGGCGGGCGGACAGGGTACGGACCTGGTTCTGGTTGCGGTGAACCACAAAGGTTTTCAGGATCTGCTGCGAGACAAGTTTAAGATCGGTGGCGATGCAGCAGCAGCAGCGGGACCAATCGGCCGCGACGCGCAGGCATCAACCGATTTGAGCATGCATGCAGAACTTCTGACATGGTCACGTAGTCGCGGTGCCTTTGCAGGCATCGACTTGAACGGCATATCCATCAGCCAAAACAAGGACGATACAGACCAGTTCTATGGCGGGTCCCACACATTCGAACAGATCCTGCACGGAAGCGTGCCGCCGCCCCAACCGGCAAAGCCATTCTTGCATGAGGTTTCGCGCTACTTCGGTGCTGCCGAAGCCGCAAGCCGCTAGTTATCAAGAAGGTTTCTTGGGGAGGGCCGGGACCGGCCATCCCCATTTCTTTTGATAAGACGTACCGACTTCTTCGGAATCTGTGCCTACCCTTTGCGAGTTACAAAGTAGGGCTGGCGTGCCAAATTCTCACCCAGACCCGGATAAAGCGCGGCCGATGAGGGCGAATGCCTCATTTCGAAATAGTATTGGAGCGGGTACGGGCTTTGCGTGTATTTGGCTGGAATCGCAGCGCGCCAATGTCGATCATCCGACTGCATTGGAACTGCCTGCCAGCGTTCGGCCTGGTTCACGCGCCGATAATGAAGCTGCACCGACAAGTAATCCGCTTCAGCAGCGAATTCCAGACCGAGCGCCCGCCCTGCGATAAACGAGGCTGCGGGCGTGTGCTTTCCAATTGCTGGTACCCTCTGTGGTTTGCCGAGTGCCTCAGCAATCGCAGCGGCAATTGGCCCCGCTGTTTGCGTGGGTTTGGCAGAGGAGAGTTTTCCGGCCATTAAAGCGATATCGGCGTCGATGTCACCTAATCGATCTGCCCAGTCGCCGCGCAGTTGACGCATTTCGCCCACCGTGATATCCGCCATATAAACACCCTTGGTCGGAATGACGATGGCAGTCCATGCTTCACGAGCGCGCTTGTAGGCATTTAAAGCCTCTTCGACTGCGTAACGATCGCCGGTCTTGTCGAAGAGACAATACAAAACACCGGCGCGGAACTTTGCGCCAAAGAAGCGACCCAAGTTTGCAGCCACAGAAATATCAACCACTAGACGCCTATAGTCAGTACCGTCTCTTCCATTGGCAAGGCTCTCGGCATTTCGCACTGCGGCAAGGGCGGTCGCCGCATAACTCTCGATCCACTGGGCTACCTCGATGGGCGTGTATTTTCCGCTGCGCTCTCCCTTTAGCAGATCATCTGCAAAGTCTGTCATCCGGTAAAACAGCTGTGGATCGAGCGGGCTTACCATCCCGAATACACGTGGGATCGGGGTGTCCGTGTAGGGTCCGGGATGCGCTGCATCAATGATGGACTGATTCAGGTAGATTTCGGGCCAGTAGGTATTGTTGCCGGCCGACGGCGCGTGTGCGGTCGTGATGATTGGCAGGATTCTACTCGCGTTCGACAACGCATTCTCCAGATCCAACGCGGTCGAACGGAAGTTGTGCCGCATAGCCCGTTGCCATACTTCCCGGTCTGTGTTGGAGTTGTAGAGATGACGGCCCCAAATGCGATACGTGTAGTCGTATTTCTGCCAATCCCAACGGGGATTGAGCGATTTGTCCGCATAAGCACAGCGTCCTCCTTCGATACCCGAACCACGGCGTCCTTTAAATGAAAGCGGCTCCATGAGCTCAGCTCCATCGCTCTCGCAAAAGGAGAAGGCACGGGAATGGGCAGAAGCTGTGAGAGGATCACCCCAAATCAAGAGGCGCTGCGTTCCGGGCCAAATTCGATGAATGATGCCCCACGTGCGGTCTTCGCGCAGCAAGTCGCCGTAACCATAACGCAGAAAGCTGCGCGAGCCCGCGCTGAGCTTCATGAGCCCTGAGGTTCCGCTCCCGGTGTGGGGTCTTTCTTGCTCGCGAATGTCGGCCTGCTGATAGGGCATGCCCATGTGCTCGGCCCAGTACTTCGGTGAAATCTTGACGGGTTGGCCCGCGCTTAAAGCAACATCGATCATGCCTTGATCCATGCCTTTGGCATGCATGTCGATTTCAACCCGACGACCACACGAACCGATTCCATCAAACACTGTCTTCCAGAACTGATAGCTGCCCTCCGCAACTCCGCTTTCTCCGTGGACACGCAGGGTGATGCCGCTTATGTTTGGGACAGACCCAAGTAAAGTCCGGATTGCATCGCGGCAGTAAGGTGCGTGGTTCTCTGGGGTGAGACCTTCGATCGTATAGTTCGGATTAGGGCTAGCCAGCCAGGTATAGCCGTGCATCCAAATGCCTAGTTGAAATTCCATGCCGCGGGCTACTGTCTGCTCGCTGATAAAGCGCAACATCTCCAGATTTCTATCTCGCTCCGCATCAGGTAACTGAGGTACGCGCACGTTATAGCCAGGCACCGATAAAAGAAATGGATAGGCGAAAAGGAAGTAGGCATCCGTGACAGACGTCAGGAAGTCATAACCGATGCCGAGTGCGAGGTTGAAGCGATTGAAACGATGCGCCGCAAGCATCGAGAGATATTCGGGCCACATGGCACGATCGTTGTACCAGGGCTTATCTTCGATCTCACTCGTAAACAGGCGCGTGACGCTTCGAATGGAGTGGGCTGGACGTTCCACGATGGGCTCGGAAATCGTGAGGGCAGACAGCGGTTCGTCGGAACAGCGTACGCGATCGACTAGTTCCAAGAGCGCATAGGTCAACCCCCTTGCGTCGTACCCGCATGCCAAGATCTCATCCGAACGCTGCAACAAAACCAGCGCCTCGGGCGCATTCTCAGCGACCACATGGGCCGCTCTCAGTGCGGAAACAGCCTTAGGGGAAGTGACTCCCGCCGCCCTTATCCGCAGGCCAATTGCAGGAGTTTGTGCACCGTCACTGAAGACACCCGTTGGAACACCGCTTGCTGCAAGAGCATTCTTCAGTTCTTCAGCGGCCCACCGCGCCGCAGGAGAGAATGCAACCGGATCGTCGGGATCGAACACGATCGCAATAGACCGACCTTTGCCATCGGCTTTCGTCCCTCGAGCAGCTGTCACCGCGGCTGCACCTGCCGCCGTCCGAAGAAACTGCCTGCGATTGAGATTCCTATTCACAACTTCTCCCGCGGCGCCCAGCCGCAATTGTTCCAAGGCCTAAGGACGAGCAGGCCGACGATCAACATGTCGGGAAGTGAGCATCAGCATGTCGAGCATGGTCAGAATTGCGAGGCAAAGTCAAGCGGGACCTCTCCCGGTCCGACGCGCATCCTGCTGCGGTCTTTGCTCTCGTCCTGAGAGTCCTCCATTCATCTATACATCGAGTCATCGACGCGGCGGTCAGCCCATTGACATGCATGACATAATGGCATCTCATCTCCCTAGAGAGCATTCGATCGATTTCAGACATGCTTCTTCCTCAATCGACATGAAAAAGAAAATGCCCGAATTCTCTCGGATTCCGATGTTCACCGCTCTTGCGTGCTGCACTACAATTACCATGATCGGTTCAGCTGCAATGCTGGGCCAAGGGACAGTCACTGAACCCCTGCCTGATGCCGGGGCGCCTGTTGCAATTCACGTGAATCTCGATCGCAAGATTGGCGCGTACAAACCCGTCTATAGCTGGTTTGGATACGACGAGGCCAACTACACTACGATGCCGCATGGACGCGCCCTACTAAAGGAACTGCACGACCTGAGCCCCGTTCCGGTTCACATACGCGTGCATCATCTTCTGACCTCCGGCGACGGAAAGCCAGAGCTGAAGTTCAGCTCGACGAACATCTACAGCGAAGATGCGAATGGCAAGCCCGTCTACGATTTCGCAATACTGGACGGCATCTTTGATGCATATAAGGAAGCTGGAGTCGAGCCGCTCGTAGAGCTCGGCTTCATGCCGAAGGACCTTGCTGCGGATCTTCCGAACCGTCATGAGCCCTACCAGGTGCATTATCCACATTCCACCGTGTCGGGCGCGTCGAATAATCCGCCAAAAGATTACAAGAAATGGGAAGAGTTAGTGCAGGTGCTGACTTCACACCTGGTCGAGCGCTATGGCAAAGACGAAGTTCTGCGGTGGTACTTCGAAGTGTGGAACGAGCCGGACATCGATTATTGGCATTCGTCCCCCGAAGACTACTGGAAGCTCTACGATTACTCCGTTGCGGGAGTAAGAAAAGCGCTTCCGCGGGCTAAAGTAGGCGGCCCTGCAAGCACTAGTCCAGGGAGGGAAAAGGCTAACATCTTTCTCAAGAACTTCCTTGAGCACGTGAATTCCGGAAGAAGCGCCGCGACAGGTGGCATGATTCCCCTGGATTTCATTTCCTTTCACGCGAAGGGCTCCCCGGTAATCCATGATGGAGTTGTAACCATGGGTCTCAATCGGGAGCTCACGGATGTTGAGAAAGGGTTCTCTTTAGTCGCGGGATTCCCGAGATTCCGGAACCTTCCGATCATCCTGAGTGAAGCCGACCCTGAAGGCTGTGCGGCCTGCTCTGCCAAGGTCAATCCCGCAAACAACTATCGGAACGGCACGCTCTACCCGGCATACACTGCTGCGGCGTTCAAGGGAATGTTCGAACTCGAAGATCGATATGCCGTCAACCTGATTTCCATGTTGAGCTGGTCATTTGAATTCGAGGATAAGGACTATTTCGAGGGATTTCGATCTCTCGCAACCAACGGCATAGACAAGCCGGTACTGAACGTATTTCGGATGTTTGGGCTGATGTCGGGTGATCGAGTCAAGACCGAGAGCACCGGCGCAGTGCCGATCGACACCCTCGTAAGCTCCGGTGTGAGGGACCAACCAGATGTCGACGCATTCGCGACAGTTTCAAACGGACAGGCGGCTATCCTGCTCTGGAATTATCACGACGTCAATCGGCCGGCTCCGGCCGTTCCAACAACCGTGACAATCTCGGGGTTTCCTTCCGGTTTGGCGCGCGTTCTGGTTCAGCACTATCGGATCGACCACACGCACAGCAACGCCTATGCAGCGTGGCAGAAGATGGGTTCGCCGCAGAATCCAACTCCCGAGCAATTTGAAGAGCTGCGAGCCGCAGGTCAGCTCCAACTCTTGACTTCGCCCGCGTGGCTCGATATAAGAAACGGGCACGTCACTATCTCAACAGAGCTGCCGCACCTTGGAATTTCGTTGCTGCGCCTGACGTGGTAGATGCCAGTGCTTGCGTCCCCTTCGGCGCCAGGTCGAGCTTCTATTGGACAGCGTCGGTTCGCTGCCTTCAGAAGCCTTCGGAGAGGGTTACCTACTTCTCTCCGACTCCCGCACCACAGCCCGCCGTCTGCCTGCCAACAGATCCTCGGCGCTGACTCTGCCGCATACGATTCCAGTTTCCCGATCGATCACTGGCATATAGGTCGTGCCGGTGATCGCCATCTCTTCTGCCACCGCCCGGCAGGTTTCATCGGCATACGCCAGCACATCGGGCAAAGCCTTGGTTGGTACTTGCTTGTGAGCCATTCCAGATGATTCCGGCATGCTCGTCATCACTTCCGACACGCTGATCATCTCGAGAGGGTCCACTCCGTATTCGCGGGACAGATGATACCCGCGACGGCTCAGCTTCTCTGTGAGAATCGACCGCGGCATCACTAGAGTTGTCACCAGGTAGGACGTTGTACAGGCAAGTGCAAGCGGGAGCAATGCAGGCAGGGCGTGAGTCAACTCGAGGGAGAAAACAATAGCAGTCAACGGTACACCAAGCGCGCCTGCAAGCATCGCACCCATCCCCATCAAGGCCCACAGTGCTTGTATTTCGATCGGCAGATTAAGCCAATGGGCGCCTGCTTCACCAATAGCCCCGCCAATCATCAACAGAGGTGCAAGCACGCCCCCTGAGGTCCCAGAACTAAGCGAGAAAGCCCACATCAATGATTTGGCTGCGAGCAAACCAATCAAAAGCCCGAGTGGCGCGTTGCCACGCAGAAGCTCGGCGATGTTGTCGTAGCCAACTCCCAGACCGCGCGGAAAGAAGAAGCCGCCCACCCCAATACCCAGACCACCAATTGCCGGCCACCACATCCAGTGCCATCGCAGCTTTCCGCAAAAGTGTTCGAAGCCATCTTCAAATCCATACATCAGCCGGCTTAACCCCGCGGCGGCTAGGCCGACCAGAACACCAAGCAGAGAGGCTGCCGCGAGTTCTGTGGCAAGAGGGAAAGACGAGTGTAGGTTCATGGGGAAGATCGGTCCCGACCGAAGCAAGGAAACGCGAAGCGCTCCCGCCGTGATACTGGCGATGGCCACAGGCACGAGCGAACGAGGACGCCACTCGAAAAGCAACAACTCCACCGCTAGCAAGATGGCCGCAATCGGCGCGGCAAAGGTTGCTGACATTCCGGCGGCCGCACCGGCTACGAGCAAAGTGGCTCGTTCAGCATCAGTCAAATGGAGCCATTGGGCCACAAGAGACCCAAACGCTCCGCCCGTCATGATAATCGGCCCCTCGGCACCAAAAGGACCTCCCGAGCCAATTGCGATTGCCGCGGAAATTGGCTTAAGAAGGGCAACTTTCGGGTCGACGCGTGCCCCACGCAACAGAATTGCCTCAATGGCTTCGGGAATCCCGTGACCTCGAATCTTGTCTGAACCGTAGTAGGCCATTGTGCCTACGATCAATCCGCCAAGCACCGGATTCAGCATCATGACCCATAGAGAAAGGGTGGAAGCAGCCGGGCCAACCATAGCCATACTCAGACGGTGAAAGTAGAAAAGATTGGTCGCTAGCGCGATTCCTCTTAACAACAGCACAGCTAGAGCTGCTGCTCCCGAGCCAATCAAGAGCGCAACGGCGGTGAGCAGCCACACCCGGCGATCCACGGTAAAGTCCCGCAAAGCAGAAGTCCGAGATCTCATTTGGAGTCCTTTGCGGAACCGCCATGGACATGTTCGCCAATTTTCTGCAAAGCCAGTACCAGTCGTGGCGCGAGTTCTATCAGCTCTGTCACATGGTCTCCCGCAAGTTGCCCAAGAATGACTCTTCCCTTCCGGGTTATGTGCAGAACGGCGCGTCTCTTATCCTCCGCGTCCGCGGCCCGAGCCAAGAATCCTTCGCGCACCGAGCGATCGACCAGTTCGACCGTACTATTGTGTTTCAAACCAAGCCGTTCGGCCGCGTAAGCGATCGTGACAGAGGCCGCATCGCGTGCACCAGCTACTTGCAAGAGGAGCTGGTGCTGCTGCGGCTGCAATCCTGCTTTGATTGCGGCACGCTCACTAAAACTCAGAAATCGTCGCATTTCGAAGCGAAATTCAGCGAGATCATGAATGAGAGGATCGGCAATATTGGGTTGACTTCTCGATAGTTGCACAATATATCGTTTCACGATATATCTGCGCAGTCAACTGATCGCCACGGTTCCCTCGCTCTTGCGGCTCGAGAACTAAGATCGTATACGCGGCATGTCCTCGAATATCAAAAGCCCTAAAGTCGAGTCCCCGCAATTTTCACGAACGCCCGCTTTTCGGTGATAATTAGAGATGCTATGTCAAAGCAACAATTCCAGACTGAAGTAAGCCAGCTCCTCCAACTGATCGTCCATTCACTTTATTCACACCCGGAGATCTTCCTCCGCGAACTGATTTCCAACTCCTCTGACGCACTCGACAAGCTCCGTCTCCTCACTCTCGTCGAGGACAAGTTCAAGGTGCTCGCCGGCAACGGGATAGACTCACCTCGCATCGACCTCGAAATCGACGAGGAGAAGAAGATGCTGGCGATCTCTGACACCGGTATCGGCATGAATGAGGAAGACCTGATTGCCCACCTCGGTACCATCGCGCGCTCCGGAACGAAGAGCTTTCTCGAGCAACTCTCGGGCGACGCCAAGAAAGACACCAACCTGATCGGGCAATTCGGCGTTGGATTCTACTCGGTCTTTATGGTGTCCGATAAGGTCGAGGTCATCTCGCGCAAGGCCGGCGAAGAGAAGACGTACAAGTGGACAAGTGATGGCAAGAGCGGCTTCGACATCGAAGAGGCCTCGGGCGCCGAGGCACGCAGCGCCGCCGGAACAACCGTCCATATCCATTTCAACCAAGAAGGCGAGCAGTACGCCAACAGCTGGCGGCTAAGGGAGATCGTCAAGAAGTACTCCAACCACATCGCATTCCCGATCTTTCTCACCTACGACAAAAGCGAGTGGAACGAAGAACAAAAAGAGTCCGTCAAAACGCGAACTACCGAGCAGGTGAATGCCGCCAGCGCCATGTGGCAGCGTCCCAAGTCCGAGCTGTCCGACGGAGACTACAGGGAACTATATAAATCGCTCACCGGCGATTGGGAAGATCCTCTCTTCTGGTTTCACACGCGCGCGGAGGGCACGCTCGAGTACACCACGCTGTTTTACATACCGTCTAAGGCTCCGCTCGATCTTTACCAGGCAGACTACAAGGGTGGCGTCAAACTGTATGTAAAGCGTGTGTTCATCATGGATGATGCAAAAGAGCTGCTCCCGCAGTATCTCCGCTTCGTCCGCGGCATTATCGACTCTGAAGACCTCCCGCTCAATGTCTCGCGTGAGATTCTGCAACAGAACAAGGTGCTCACTTCTATCAGGACAGCGAGCGTCAAGAAGATTCTCTCTGAGCTGAAGAACCTCGCGGCCAACGACAAGGATAAGTACGCGGCGTTCATCGGGGAATACAACCGCCCATTAAAGGAAGGGCTCTACGGGGATTTTGCCAACCGCGAGATGCTGCTCGACCTGGTCCGCTTCAAGTCGACCAAAGTGGAAGGTTTGACCTCGCTGGCCGAGGCAAAGGGGCGCATGCAACCGGAGCAGAAGGCGCTCTACTATGTCACCGGTGGCTCCGAATCGATGCTACGCAACTCGCCACTCCTTGAGATTTATAAGAGCAAGGATATCGAGGTCCTGATCCTGGATGACGACATTGACGAGATCGTTTTCTCCGGCGTCTCCAAGTACGATGATATCGATCTGAAGGCCGTAAACAAGTCCTCCACCTCAGAAGACCTCAAAGACGATACTGCCACAGAGAAGGCGCAAGAGTTGAAACCTCTGCTCGAGAAGATCAAGGCCACGCTCGGCCAAGCGGTCAAAGAAGTGCGGGCATCTTCGCGCCTCGCCGACAGCCCCTCGGTAATCGTGTCCGATGAAGACGAACCCTCAGCTCGTATGCGCCAGATGATGCAGGCCATGGGCCAAAAGGATCTGCCTGAGCTACAACCGACTCTAGAGATCAATCCCGATCACGAGATCATTAAAAAGCTGCTCGCAGACACCAGCAACAGCAAGGTGGACGACGCAGCATGGCTTCTCTTTGATCAGGCCCTGCTGCTGGAAGGCGTACCGTTGAAGGACCCCGCTGCTTTTGTTCAGCGCCTGAACCGGGTCCTGAATCGATCCATCTAATTTCAGGTCACGTTCGAGGAGAAGCGCCTCCGGGAATGAATGCGCCTTTGTTCCATTACGTGATCCATTTTGAGCGCCTGAAGGGAAAACAGGCGGTTTCGAAATGAATACGAGGGACCACTCAAACCTCGTTTTGCAAGGGAAGTTAGGAAAAATCGTCTCATACGGGCCGCGCCGTCCAGACTGATTACATGAATTGACATTTGGTGGCCACGTAATTCGCATTGAAGGGAACCAGTCCCACCATTACGCTCCACCCTTTCAAGCTATTTCCCCATTCCCGTGCCCGAGTTCCGATCTCCTTCGGTTTAGCCTCGACATCGGCTCGCCCATCCAGAGACTTGTAAGCTCTTTCATGCGATCTGGGCGCTCTAGCACCGACGTCCGAGAGTGACACCTTCCAAGCTCTAAAGGCTTGGTACTTGCGCACACCACTTTCAGCGGGATTGTGCCGAACTCAAGATTTTTCGCGCCTGTCGACGCACTCCTATGCACCACTGCGGGCGCATCTTCACCGTAACCGGCTGACTATTATGGCTTTTCGATCGGACTGAGGCGTTCAGGAAAGTGCAGGAAAGTGCTGAATTGGCTCTCCCCAAGGAGCCATATCTGTTGTATTCATGGCGTTTAGAGCCGAAGTCAATTCGGATATCCCAACCGATACCCTTTGTTTTTCGCGCCCTTTATTCTCACACCCATCGAATTTTACTTGCGTTGGCGCAGCATGTTTTACTTGTTTGTGCTCGTCATAATATACTTATATTTGCGCGGCATAATAAACTTGTAAACGTACGCCAGGGGCACGATGGCTACACCAAATCAAAAACTAGCGACATCTCTAGGCGTTCTTAGGGACCTTCAAAAAGACGGGCGCCGTGTTTTTCAATCGAGCGAGTTAAGCCGAGTTCATCGGGACCGGCTTTTGAAGCAGGGATTTCTGCAAGCTGTCATGAAAGGTTGGTTGATCTCGGCCAGCCCCGGTGCACAGACTGGAGACAGTACGCCCTGGTTCGCGTCCTTCTGGGAGTTTTGCGCTCGATATTGCAACGGACGATTCGGGGAAGAGTGGCACCTTTCACCGGAACAATCGCTTTTGCTCCACGCCGAAAATACCATCATCCCGTCTCAGGCAATCATCTACAGCCCTCGAGGTCACAACAACACGATTGAGCTGCTCTTTCGCACATCGCTATATGACCTCAAGGAACCGCAACCGCCGGCGCGGAACGACTTGGTTGTTCGGGATGGATTGCGGCTCTTTTCTCCAGCCGCAGCGCTGATTCGGGTTCCGGAATCATTCTTCACTCGAAACCCGATTGAAACCCAGGTGCTGCTCGGGGCTGTCCGTGATGCTCCTGAGCTCCTCAGGCCACTTTTGGATGGCGGGCGTTCGGCTGTCGCTGGTCGTCTCGCCGGTGCTTTACGTCATCTTGGACGCGTCGAATTAGCTGTCGAGATTCTCTCTACGATGAAGGCGGCGGGCTATGACGTTCGCGAGACCGATCCGCTCGACGCTGCACAGCGCGTTTTTTCCATTGCCGAACCTACGGATGCGCCCATCGTGGGCAGGCTTCAGGCCATTTGGGCCGCATCACGGAATGTGGTCCTTGAAAGTTTTCCAAAGCCGAAGGGCTTGCCTAAGAACAGCGCAAAATACCTGAAATTCGTTGACGGGATTTACCAAAGCGATGCCTATCACTCACTGTCCATCGAGGGTTACCGCGTAAGCCCGGAGTTGATCGAAAGAGTGATGTCTGGAGCATGGGATCCCGCGCATTACGAAGCCGACCGGCAAAGCCGGGATGCCTTGGCCGCGCGCGGCTATTGGCAGGCATTTCAAAAAGTGAAAGGATCCGTGTCCAAAGTGCTGGCAGGCGAGAACCCTGGAACGGTAGCCAGAGCGCAACACAGAGAGTGGTACAGAGAGCTTTTTGAGCCGTGCGTGGCATCGGGCCTAATCCCAGCTTCGGCGCTTGCGGGCTATCGCACTGACGCCGTATACCTGCGCAACTCCCGGTACGTGCCGCCTCGTTGGGAATCCGTTCGAGATGCCATGCCAGCGCTTTTCGACTTGATCGAAGCTGAATCGGAGCCGTCGTGCCGTGCCGTGCTCGGTCATTGGCTCTTCGGCTATATCCATCCATATCCCGATGGCAACGGCCGCATGGCTCGCTTTCTGATGAATGTTCTGCTGGCTTCGGGAGGGTATCCGTGGACCGTGGTGCGGGTCGAAGATCGCACGGACTACCTGAGCGCATTGGATCGCGCAAGCATCGATCTAGATGCGAAGCGCTTCGCCGAATTTATTGCAGAACGAGTAACCTGGTCAGTCAAGAAGACGAATCTACCGGTTGGGGAATAAGCGAGGCTGCCTCTTTCTGATCGGCAATTCCGGGCCCATCCCTAAGCGCCTTGGGCTCTTTGAGAATTGCGAGAATATATTCTGATGTCAAGAAACTGGCATATGGAGACGGAGAACCGGCTTGCACAAGGTCGATGGCGAATTTTCGAACTCCGGGACACGCTTCGCAGAAGTGCACAAACTGCGGGAAGAGAACCTCCGTTTGCGAAGCCTCTTAAGCGCACACGGAATTCAAATTCCAGATACTACAACATCCACTAGCAATTCCCTTCAAGTCTCCAATTCCGTTACAGAAGCCTGGGCTCCAGGAGTGAGCACGGCCGAGAAACGGATCGCTTTATTCCGCAGTCTTTTCCGTGGTCGTGAGGATGTCTTTGCAATTCGTTGGCAAAACGACGACGGGCGATCTGGATACATGCCCAAAGCGGATCGCGACTGGAAATCGTATTTGAGTGCCAAAGAGGAAGATCGTAAGAGAGTTGATCGCTTAACGCGAAAGTATCGGCCACTCACCGATGACGTTGTCCGCGAGCATCTTGTTGGCGAGCATACAGTCGGGCTCTATCCTCTTCTACAGGACGAAACATGCTGGCTTCTAGCGGTCGATTTTGACAAGAAGACATGGCAGCACGCCTCGCGAACGGGCTGACACGACGATTCAAGAATTGTATGGCGCACTTGGGGATGACAATTCCCGCAATGAGCTCATTGCCTGCGATCTTCTGCGCATGGTCCAAGAAGGATGCTCGCCGCTACTCCTTACCGCCAGAACCGAGCACCTGAGGCGTTTTGAGGCGGCTCTCGCGGGTAAGGTGGAAAGCGTATTTGTGCTGAAAGGAGGCATGGGGAAGAAGCAACGGCGGTCGATAGCAGAGGCAATTGCCGCCGTACCCGAAGACCGGCCAAGAGTCATCTTGGCAACGGGCAGTTACATCGGCGAGGGTTTTGTCGATGCCCGTCTGGACAGACTGTTGCTGGCAATGCCAATCTCGTGGAAGGGCACTTTGCAGCAATATGTTGGACGCCTTCATCGGCTTCATGACGCAAAGCGCGTAGGTGAGATTACCCCCGGCAGAGCCGGGGGCTTCATTGTGTGAGCCGCTCAAAGCGGCTTGAGCGGGGTCGCTAACGCGGCCCCGGTTGAGTTGGGCCACCTTTTCGGTGGCAGGTCATTTCCACATGTTGAGCTGATCCATCCGTTTGTCTTCCTGCTCCTGGTTGCGGATGTAGTCGCGAATCGTGGCCTCATCCCGGCCCACTGTCGTCACGAAGTATCCGCGTGCCCAGAAGCTTTGCCCGGCATAGTTTTGCTTGTGCTCTCCATACACCCGCGCCAGGTGAATCGCGCTCTTGCCCTTGATGAACCCAACCACCGACGACACGGAATACTTCGGCGGGATCGAGATCATCATGTGTACATGGTCGGCCAGAAGATGCCCTTCTTCAATGCGGCACTCCTTCTGCTCGGCCAGTTTTCGGAACACCTCGCCCAAATGCTTGCGAAGGCTCCCATACAGCACCTTGCGCCGGCATTTGGGGATAAAAACAACGTGGTACTTGCACTCCCACTTCGAGTGGCTTAAGCTCTCATATTCGTCCATCCCGGATTCTCCTTGAAGTGTGCTTGGCGGCTCACCTCTCGGAGTTTCCTGGATGGACTCCCGCAAATGTCAAACTGCTACTGCCACCCCGGCAGAGCCGGGGGAACTCCCGTTTGATTAGGGTTTACGACTATGTCGATTCCAATATCCCCATGCTGGCAAGGATGTATGCGCGGCGACTGAAGGGTTACAGTGCCATTGGCTACCGGATCTGCAATACTCCCGATGAGCTATTTGGACCGGAATGCCAAGCAAATGGCTTCCACAGAGGAAGCACTCGGACGGGGCATAGACGCTGAATAGCCACTGTGCCGACAGGTCGCCCGGAAAATGACATTCCCGGAATAGCTGAATATGACTCGAGGCTATTAGGCCGGTGTCAAGGCTCTAAGACATCTTCTCCTTGCCATCAAATCGATAGCGCCAGCGCTAGAGTTTCGCCCCGGTTGTCGAGATGATGAGACACAACCCACGTCCATCTACCAGTTTGTAAGAAACGCTGCGAGTTTTGGCGTTTTCAATCTCTTTTACGGTGGGTCCCATTCTCAGAACCTCTAGAGGACGATTCGTTCCGTACCGCACTTCTGGGCGACGATACCCGCAATTATACCCATAGATAAAACCGGCTAGAAGCGCGCGGCATCGGACGGCCACGCACCAGCAGTTATCCATAAGCATAACAAATTAGACGAGTTTTACAGAGTTCGGGGCGGTTCGGAAAGGTGCGCTGAAGATCGGAGAAGTTCGAGTATTGGCTGCCCCCCAGGGATTCGAACCCCGATAGGCTGCTCCAGAGGCAGCTGTCCTACCATTGAACGAGGGGGCAACTCAAGCAATCTAGAAAGCCATTCTCCGAAACGAGGCTCACCTGCGGCAATATCGCCTTTGAATGGATACAACCTGATTATCATAAGTGGGTTCCACCGCCTGGGTCAATGCCGCTCCTGTCCGATCAGATGACGCAGGAGTCTCTAGACGTGCCTTCTTTCGCCGTCAGGCACTGTTTATTCCTCGCGCAGCACCTCGAGTGGACGCAGTCCGAGGATGCGATAGCTCGCAATCCAACCAGTTGCGGTCGCAAGTACCGCTGTTCCCACAAGTGTGAAGAGCGTCGCCTTCCAATCGAGATGAAATGCGACTTCGAGACGACGCAGTAGGACCCGCGTGAGGATATTGGCGAAAACGACGCCCACAGAACCGGCTAGAAGCCCAAGTACACTGAACTCCACGCTGAAGGTGCGAACGATTCGCATGCGTGTAGCTCCAAGAGTTTTGAGCACGACGGCTTCGCGCATACGGCGGAAGCGTGCGCTCGCAATACTCGAAGCAAGGATCATCAAGCCGGCCAGTATCGAGAAGCCGGCGAGGAAGCGCACCACGAAGGTGATCTGATCGACGACCGTCTCGATACGGTTGAGTACATCGGCGATGTTGATGACTGTGACCGTGGGGTAGGCAGCAAATAGCGCACGTTCCATCGCCGGAATCTGCCGTATGTCGACGTGCACACCCCCGTACCAGGTTGCAGGTTCGTCTTTAAGAACTGCTGAAGGCAAGACAAACGAAACGCGCGCGGCGGGGTGCTCTCCGTCGGCGCGATAAAGACAAGAGACCTTCAAATTCAGCGTGCGCTCGCCCACAGCCAACTCGACCGCGGAACCAACGCTTACTTGAAGACGCTTGGCAACACCCTCGCCGATTGCGATCTGCTGTGCGCTTTGGTCGGTCCACCACCTTCCCTGCGTGACCTTATCGCCGGGGGGTGGGGTGTCAGACCAGGTAAGTTCGGCATTTTCCAGCAAGCGGCGAGGAAAATGCTGGTCCTTCATCTGGTCAAGAGTTTTTCCGTTGAGCGAGACAAAATGACCGGCAACCACGGGCATCAGATCGAGCGCCTGCGTGACTCCGGATTGATGCTGGAAGAAGTTGCGAACACCAGCTGCCTCATCGCTACTCACATCAATGAGGAACACATTGGGCAATTTGGGCGAGGCCGTCTCGCGAATATCGCGAAGCAAAGAACTCTGCATGAGATAGACCGCCAGAATCAGCATCACGCCAGTCCCAAGCGATGCCAACACAGCGGCAGATTGGTTGCCGGGCCTATACAAGTTGGCGAGACCATGACGCAGCGACGAAGGCAGGTGAAGCCGAACGCGATTGAGCAGGAAGCGCAGAACACGCAAGGCCACAAAAGCCAGGGCGAGAAGGACGATCAGCGCAGACGTGAAAAGGAGAGCAAACCATCCACCAATCTTCGCCGAGTCGGACAGAGCCCACGCAATGCCACCGAGCGCGAGAATCACCACGATCGAAATACCCAGCTGCAGTCGCCTGGCCCACCAACCGGAAAGCCACGCGCGAAATCCAGCGGGAGCCTGTTCTACAAGGCGGCGCAACACCAAGACAGGGCGGACTGCACGAACATCTAGCAAAGGAGGCAGACAAAAAAGGAGCGTAGTGAGCAAGCCAGTTCCGAGACCTGCCAGGGCGGAACGCCATGGAAATCCGAGTGAAGTGTGCACCGGCAATAGCTTGCCAAATACTGACGGTAACAACGCCATAACAGCTACGCCGGCCGTAACGCCGAGCAGACCGCCGGCGAGCCCCAGGCCAAGCGTCTGCAACAGGAAGATACGGAGCAAGTCAGTGGAACGCGCGCCAATGGCTTTGAGGATTGCGAGCATATCCATGCGCTGTTCAAGGTGCGCGTGCATGGCCATCGCTACGCCAATGGCGCCGAGCACCATGGCGACGAGACAAATGAGGCTTAGAATCGCGGTTGCGTTGTCGAGACCCTGGCTCAGCGCCGGATTCCCCTCCTTGAAGTCCATGACCTGAGCGTCGGTGAGGATCGCCTCGATTTGCTTGCGCGCCGCCACTGGATCGGTTTTGGCTGGTAGCCTCACAAGCAAACGCTCGCTGGCGCGGCTGCCCAGGGCGAGCAGACCCGTCCGGTCGAGAGCGGCGCGTGAAATCATCACGCGGGGACCCATGCCCGCACCCGCCGACATGCGATCCGGTTCCTGTTTCAATACGGCAGTGATCTTGAAGCTTCGCCCCCCGAGTCGGAGAGTCTGGCCCACATGTGCATTCAGGCGAATTAGAAACTCATCGGCCACAACTGCCGAATCACCCGCGAGCGCCTCCCGCAAAGGCATTTGCGGCTCGAGCTCCACCTCGCCGTAATATGGATACTCGGTCGAATCGACGGCCTTGAGGGTGACAAGAAGCGGCACTGGATCAGGCGGGACCGACGCCATCGAAAGCGTTTCAACCACCCAGGTGGCGCGACCATCGCCGCTCGCCTGAAGCGCAGCATGAATCTTGCTTTCCTCTTTTGCAGTTGGTTGGCGAAAGATTCGTGCACTGAGGTCTCCGCCCATCAACGATTGCGCCTCTGCTGTAAGAGTGTGCCGAAATGCTTCGCTGAAACCGCGCACACCAACCAGGGCAGCCACGCCGATGGCAACAGAGAGCACGACAAATGCGAATTTCCCGGGCGCGGATTTGAGGTCCCGCCAGCCGATCGCGGCGGCGCGTTTCCAACTAAGCGCTCGATCAGCCATTGGTTACCTGGCTCTGGACTGACGCGAGAGCCGCATCCGCAGGCAGTGTATCTTCCACAACCATTCCGTCCTTCAACACAATCTTGCGATCCGCGCGTCCCGCAACCTCGGGGTCGTGTGTCACGAGGACCAATGTGGTTCTCGCCTCCCTGTTGCGCTGCAGAAGAAGATCGAGGACTAAGCGCCCGTTCTGTGAATCGAGGTTGCCCGTTGGTTCATCGGCCATCACGATCGGAGGATTGACGACGAATGCGCGAGCCAGGGCGACACGCTGCTGCTCGCCGCCGGAGAGCTGGATCGGGTAGTGTTCCAGTCGTTCTGCCAGACCCACCTGCTCAAGTAAAGCGCGTGCCTGGGAAAGCCCGTTCCCTTCCACGTTGAGCTCAAAGGGGAGCAACACGTTTTCGACCGCAGTCAACGTAGGAATCAGCTGGTACGATTGGAAGACGAATCCAATCTTCCGGCCACGGACCGCGGCTAGATCGGTCTCTGCCAGATTGTGGATTGGCGTCCCATCCAGCCAGATTTCGCCGGAGCTTGGCGTATCGAGCCCTGCGAGAAGCCCGAGCAACGTGCTCTTGCCGCTTCCACTGGCGCCCACAATCGCAACAAACTGGCCCGCCGGGATGCTGAGAGAAATTCCCCTTAGAATCTCGACTTTTCTTGCGCCATTCTGGATCCATTTCTGCACGTTGCGGACTTCAATCACCCTGCCGACCCCCAACAATTCTCGACATCGCCTGCATCCATGATAACGAGCGGTCACTCTCCTGCTGCTTGCAAGTACGCAGCGGAGATGTGCAGCGTTCCATTCTCGCCCGCTACACTGTGAATGTGGACGTGCGCCGTGCCCTTCTCGTTTCCTTTTGGTTCCTGTTTTTTGTGCCTGCATTTGGCGCCGACAGGCCCCTGCTGGTTTGTTTTGGCGACAGCATCACAGCTGGCTACGGACTGAGCCCGGGCGAGTCGTATTCCCAGGCGTTGCAACGCGACCTGGATAAGCTCGGCTACTCCTACAAAGTCGTAAACGCAGGAACAAGCGGCGCGACAACAAAAGATGCTGTGGCCAAGGTCAACAGCATCCTGTCGATGCACCCCACAGTGGTGGTGGTGGAATTTGGCGGCAATGATGGACTGCGCGGACTTCCGCTCGATCAAACGCGACACAATCTGGACATCATCCTGACTGCGCTCGTGACTGCCCATGTGCGTGTGCTGCTCGCAGGAATAACCTTACCGCCCAATTATGGACCTGAATACGTACAACAATTCGACCAAGTCTTTGTTGATATGGCGGCGAAGCACCGTACCGCGATCGTGCCGATGATTTACAAAGATCTGATCAACGTACCGGGGACGATCCAGACAGACGGGATTCATCCGACGGCTAAGGGCTCAGCGATTCTTGCGAAGACTTTGCTGGCGGCCCTTCGTCCTCTGCTTCATAAAACGCGCTAAAGCGCGCCCTTTCACCCCAACACGGCAACGGGCTGAAAGAGCGTACCAGCCAGGCGGCGAGCAATCGCAACCAGATCGCGCTGTCCAGAAAAGACCTTCACTAGTTCGGACTGCGAGAACTCGGCCAGGTTCGCCTGCCCTCCGTTGCGCATTCGCCCCAGAGCGGTCTCATCCGCGGAAATAGAGGGCATGTGCGGCAAAAGGCTGCGCGGATGCATGCTTTTGGTCTCGAGCGCTGCAAAATCGCCGGCAAGCGGCTGCAATTCTTCCAAGGTATGAGCATCGGCGAGCGTAAAAGGGCCGGCCTGCGTTCGTCTGAGGCTGCTCAAATGAGCACCGCAGCCGAGTCGCTGCCCCAGCTCGTGAGCTACAGAACGAACGTAGCCACCCGCGCTGACGGCCATTTCAAACTCCGCCTCCAGACCGTGCAACTCCAGCACTTCAAACCGGGAAATATGAATCGTGACGGTCTTGAGTTCCACCGGCTTGCCTGCCCGCGCTAACTTATACGCAGGTGTCCCGCTGATCTTCTTTGCCGAAAATGGCGGTGGCAGTTGCTGCAGCTCTCCTCTAAAAGGCGTTGCTGCCTCTCGTATCTCTTCCAGGGTCAGATTCGGCTCGACTGCGGTTCCGGCAGGAATTCCTTGCGCATCATAGGTATCTGTCGCGTAGCCGAAGCGAATAGTTCCGGTATAGAACTTCTCAGCAGAAGAAAAATATTGGGCCAGGCGCGTGTATTTGCCAACTAGAAGTGGCAGAACGCCCGTGGCCATGGGATCAAGAGTGCCAAGATGGCCGATAGACTGTTCTGCCGTGATCCTGCGCAGCCTGGCCACCACGTCGTGACTTGTCATGCCGCCAGGTTTGTCAATTACTAAGAGTCCATTCACTTCACTACTTTAGTTGAACGGACTGCCCTCGGGGCTCTGAAGCAATCACAGCGACCCTGAACCCTGCTGGCGTACAAGCGCGAGAAATTCAGCACGGGTTTCTTTCTGGCGAAAGCAACCGACCATCGCAGAAGTGACGGTTGACGAGTGCTGCTTCTCAATGCCGCGCATCATCATGCAGAGATGCCGAGCCTCTATGACAACGCCAACACCCTGTGGCTGAATCGCGTCCTGGATGGCGTCTGCAATTTGACGCGTCATGCGCTCCTGGACCTGGAGACGGCGCGCAAAGACCTCCACGAGGCGTGGGATCTTGCTGAGGCCGATGACCTTTCCATTGGGGATATAAGCCACGTGAACCTTGCCGAAGAACGGCAACATGTGGTGTTCGCAGAGGGAGAACATCTCAATGTCCTTAACGATCACCATCTCGTCATAGTCCACATCAAAAAGCGCGCCGCGTAAAATCTGTCCTGGGTCCTGATCGTATCCCTTGGTCAGAAATGCCATTGACTTCTCGACGCGGCTCGGCGTCGCCAGCAGGCCATCGCGTTCCGGGTTCTCGCCTAGCCGAGCGAGAATCTCACGATACATCTCCTGAACGCTCACTTCGGAAAGACCGGCATCAGCTCTTGTCGATCGGCGAACTGGTTTCGTAACTGCAATCGCGTGTGCCATTCTTCTATCCTTCTGCCCGTAAGACGGGTAGCAACATCTCCAACCTATCGTTTGGCTGCGGAAAGGACTTCATTCCCGGCTCCCCAGCACTGGAAAAAGTTGTTCTCGGTCTCCTCGATGCGCACAGAGTCAAGGCATCCCGCGGGTAACCCCTCTTCCAGCAACCTGAATACGGCTTTACATAAATTCTCTGTGGTCGGAACACAATCCACAAAGATCGCGTCTAGGTTCAAATTTGTGTGGTCAAACCTATCCAGCACTCTTGTTTGCACCACTTCATCCAAATTGACCAGATCGATCACCATCCCTGTGTCGGGATCAACTGGTCCGCGAGTCAAAACCTCAATGACGTAGTTGTGCCCATGGCCGTGGGGGTTATTGCATTTCCCGTAAGCAACACGATTCTCATCTGCAGAGAGCGCTTCGGCGTGCAGCCTGTGGCTTGCACTCAACACATAACGCCGTCCGAAGTAGGCTGTTGTCATGCCTCACCCCGATACTCGGCGAAGATTTCCGGCGTCTCGTAGACTCGTACTCGCTTCAGATTCACTCCCGAGAGTGCCGGTTTTAGCCGCTTCCAAGCGGCGATTGCGATGTTCTCAGTCGTGGGAATCGCAGTCTTGAACTCCGGAACCTCGAGATTCAGATGGCGATGGTCGAAAGCTGACAGAACTTCTCGCTCAATCACGTCCTTCAGCCATTTCAAATCAATCACAAATCCGGTCACCTGGTCAGGCTCTCCTGCGACTGAGACTTCAATCGTGTAATTGTGCCCGTGGCCGTTGCGGTTGGCACAGCGACCAAAGACCTGCTCATTTTTCTCGGGAGACCAGCCATCGTTCCAATAGAAATGCGAAGCCGAGAAAGTCGCGCGCCTTGTCAGTTCAACCATGCGGTCCTCATAAGAACAGATGCCCCACCTATGGGGCCAGCTTCATTCAATTTCGTAGAATCGGCAATCTAGGTACTTCAGGGGACTGTACTTAACCTGGATAGCTTCTGCCCTTCCAGCTTACCTGCTTGAGAATCCTATGCTGAAACCAGCTTCGATAGAGCAGCAGCACAAAGAGGGGAAGCCCGAGCGGCGCCAGGGCACAAGAAAGAAAGCCGAAATTGGACTTAGCCACCCGCGCATAGAAGCGAACCAGCGTGCGCAACCAAAGCAGTAGCAGAACCCAGCTGGCGCCGAGCCATTGAAGTGAATGCGCAGTCAACCGTGCGCCCCACAGCTCGATCGCCAACAATGGCAAACCTATGAGGAGAGTCAGATCGAGGGCCCGCCAAACCGCCAGCGCGAGCGAATTGTTAAACAATAAGACGAGGTTTTTCGTCCATCCTTCAAACAAATCGCGAGTTGTTCGATACATGCGCGTCGTAACAGCATCGTCCGCGTAGCGAAAACGAAGCCCAACCTTGCGCCGCTTCGCGAGCACCGCGAGCTCAACATCCTCGAGTACCCGATTGGCAACGGCCGCATGGCCCCCGATCCGCCGGTAGGCCTCACGCTCCACCAGCAAAAACTGCCCGTTGGCGGCGGCTATTCTCTGGCTCGGGTCCGACACTTTCGAAGGAGGGTATGCAAGCGCCAGCTCAGAGAAGATCAAGGGCATCAGGGCGCGTTGCGCGAGTCCGGTTACGACCTGGCGCGGTGAGTAGCTCAGCATTCCGACCTTATGGCGAGTAGCCTCGTGCATGGCGCGACGCAAGCCTCCCGGCTCGTGCACCGTATCCGCATCGGTAAACAAAAGCCACCGCCCGCGTGCTCTTCTGGCTGCTGCCCAAATCGCGTTTGCCTTCCCTGTCCAGCCCTTTTCCAGCTTTGGCGCTTCTAGAAGCGTCACGTCCGGAAATCCACGGGCTATCTCCGCGGTGCGGTCAACAGAGTGATCGTTCACCACGACCAGTTCCCAATCGCGACCCAGGCGAAATGTGTCGTCGGACTCCGCAACAAGCGACCGCAGGCAAGCGCCAAGACAGTCTTCCTCATCGCGCGCGGGAACGATAACCGTCAATTCAAGAAGTTCGTCCGGTTCGGGTTGATCGAAGACGCTGGAGCGGGGTACCTGGGCGAGATGGGGCTCTGGCGGACTCTCCGAAAGCCCTAGGACAGGCGTCCACGTCCTTGCGGGGGCAGCATCATTCCTCTCGGTGCTGTCTTTGCCCATGACTTTGTGACCTTCCGCTCAGTATTATATGGATGTGTGGTCATCCAGAATCCTAGCCTCGGCTCTTCTTCCCTTCCTTGCCCTTGTGCCGGGCTGCGACCGTGGAGCGCATCCAGCGCAAGCCGGCAAACAGGCTCCCGACTTTACTGTTTCAGACGGATCGACCTCAATCCATCTCGCCAGCTATCGCGGCAAGGTAGTTCTCCTCAATTTTTGGTGGAGCCAGTGCGGACCGTGTATCCAGGAATTGCCCTCTCTGCTCCAGCTGCATCATGACGATCCAAATCTAGTAATGCTTGCAATCAGCATCGACGAGGACCCGGATTCGTACACGAGCTTCATCCGCCGGCGCCATATGGATCTGATCACCGTACGCGACCCCCATCAGACCGCCGCCGCCCTTTTTCACACCGACATGTGGCCTGAGACGTACATCATCGACCGCAACGGCGTGATCCGACGCAAATTCGTGGGCGCTACAGACTGGTCCGACCCCGAGATTCGCACCTACCTCAATAATTTGCAGGGCGCAGACAGGCTCTAAGCCGCCTTCAAACATGGCCGAAACACAGGTGCCGACGTCCTCAAGTCACCCTCCAGAGACTGTTATCATCCCTTATATGACGCAGCTGGATATCCTTTTCCGCTACGGGACTCCACCCTCGGAAGCTACCGCTGTTGCGCTTGCGAACGTGAAAGAGGTCTATGGGATTCGCAAACTGACCTTTGATCTAGCGGAGCACACTCTGCGCGTGGAGTACGATGCGACTCGGCTGAATGGACCCGCCGTCACGAAGCTGGTACGCGAAGCGGGGTTGGACATCCAGGACGAGGTGTCCCTGATTCCGCCCCAGCCGGTCCCCGAGCCGGCGCCAACGGCATAGGCGCTGAATTGCACACCTCTCGAATTCTTGTTAATCTGACAAAGGTTCATCCCTGAACCATGTGCGCGCGTAGCTCAGTTGGATAGAGCGTCTGGCTACGAACCAGAAGGCCGGGAGTTCGAATCTCTCCGCGCGCACCATTCCCAAAAACTTGAAGCGCCTGTAGCTCAGCTGGATAGAGCATCACACTACGAATGTGAGGGTTGGGAGTTCGAATCTCTCCGAGCGCACCGTGATTTCCTCCTCCACTGCAATCTCCAAATTCAACGCGAAGCGGCTTGCTCCAGGATTTCGACCGACGGCACCACCATGTCACGCAAACCCGCCTGCAGATTTTCGGCCGCCTTCAGAATCTGACGGTTGCTTTGGACCGTCGCAGGGTCGAGGGCTCGCGATTTCTGGATCCCGTCCAGCGCGTCGAGGCCGAGGATAGCCACCTGCGAAAGCGTCGCGGAGACTGGCGCCAGTTCAGCCGTAAGGTCCGACTTCGGAAGTCTCGGCTGCAGCTTCGCGTCGTTGTCGCGCCAGACCACCAGCCACTCCCGCGTTTCCTTCCATTGTTCTGGAGTTGCTGTGCCGCCAGCAATTGCCTTCGCTAGTTCTGCAAATCGTCGAGCCACCTCACTCTCGGGCGGGACGGCATCGACAAGACGATTCAGTGGGGTGGTCGTCTCGTAGTGCCCCAGTTCCCCGCGCTGGTACCCCAGAGGGGGCTGCATCACAGCTGCCAGAACCCTTAGCGTCTTTGGATCGGGGTCACCAGTCATGCGCTCCAACATCAGTTCCGTCGAAGACAAGTGATGCAGTCCATAAAACTGCAGCCTCTGCGAAATCTTTGCGAGCCGTGCATACATTGAGGGGACATCCCGAACATCCTGCGGCGACCACAGGCGCTCGGCAATTGCCGCTGTGCGCGGCCATATGCGGCTGTCTATATTCTCCTGCGTGACGTACTCGCTCCACATCGTAGCTTCGCCGCCAAGGATGCGTGCCTGCTCCTCCTTCGTGAGAGCAGCGCTCTCACCTGCCAGCGGATCGGTAAGATAGTGCTGCGCCGCCGACTGATTCAGGTCGATGTAGTAGCCGGTTGAGAGCAGCCCTCGATTCCCCTGGCGCGCCGCAGCAGCCAGCGCTGTTGGGCCGCGCCACGACTGAATGACCACATCTCGCGGCGTGCTGGGCTGCAGAACTTCATCCCAGCCTTCCATGATTTTCTTGTGTCCGGCCACTAGCTTCTGCACGTGCGTAGTGAAATACGATTGCAGCGTGGCGTTGTCTTTAAAACCATGAGCGCGCATAAAAGCCTGGATCCGCGGATTCGCGTCCCATTCTTTGCCGTCGCACTCGTCCCCTCCGATGTGGAAATAAGCATCGGGAAAAAGCGCCGTCATTTCGCCGAAGAATCGATCGAGAAATTGATAAGTGCTTTCGCGCGTCGGATCCATCGCCGGATCCATCACACCCCAGCGCGTTTCGATCGCGTAGGGACCTCTTCCACTTGCGAGCTGAGGGTACCCCACAAACCACGAAGTCGTGTGACACGGCACGTCGAATTCAGGAACGACGCGGATTCCGCGCTCGCGCGCGTAGGTGATGATGTGCTTGACCTGTGCCTGCGTGTAATAGAGGCCGTTGGAGCCCTTCTCCTGCAGCAGCGGGTACAACTTGCTTGCGACGCGGAAGCCCTGATCCTCCGAGAGGTGCCAATGGAAGACATTCATCTTAACGGCTTCCATGCCGTCAAGATTGCGCTCGATTACGTCAACCGGCATAAAATGTCGACCCGCATCGATCATCAATCCTCGCCATGGAAAGCGCGGAGCGTCATCGATTGTAAGGACAGGAACAGCAAATCCACCCGGCGTGATTGTCACCAACTGCAAGAAGGTCTTAAGACCGTGAAGCACGCCCAGCGGATTGGGTGCCGTCAATTCGGCCCGGCTCGCAGTAATCTCGAGGTGATACGACTCATCCTCGCCCAGCTCTTGGATGGGATCACTGGCCCCTTTTGTCTGGACAGTAAGCTTCGCGTTTTCCGGCTGCAGTTCCTTCGAGAACGAAATGCCGGTCTCTCGCGACAGAGTTGTGAGAAAGCGCTCGTTCGCGGCGAGAAGTCGCGGTTCCGTATAGCCCTGCAAGGCAACCCCGAAGCTGCCGTCAATGCGCAAAAGCCCAGAGCCCATCGCAACATGGGTGGGCATCGGCATGAGAGCCGGCATCTCGGTTGTTTGAGCGCCAACGCTGCGCGTATGGGTAAAACAAAGAACCAGCAGCAGGACCGGCGCAATGCCTCGCGAATTGAATCTCCTCAACTTATACCTCCGAGCGTCAGCCTCGCCTGAATGCTATAGGGCGAGAACTATTCATCATATCTGGCGAAACTCGCGGATTGCCGTCACGCGGAAGCTCCGAAGATCCTGAAGCTGAGGTCTGCGCATCCAAGACAAGATAAGTGCGGGTCGGGGTGACGGTGGTGCGAGAACAGAGACAGCCGCAAAAGGTGAGCAAGAGACGAAAGGTTTGGACCTGGCTAGGGGCCGGGTTGGCCGTGGCCGCCATTGCCCTTGCAATAGCCTTTCAAATCATGATCGATCGGGCCGAACCGATTCTGAAGAACAGAGTTGTCAAGACGCTGAGTTCGCACTTCGCGAGCAGGGTTGATCTCGACAGTCTGCAGGTTTCTATCTGGCATGGCCTCAACGTCACAGGCAAAGGCCTTCGCATTTTTCCCAGGCCCGACGTCATGGCCGCCGGGGCCAAGGCGCCCTTGATCGCAATTGAGGAGTTCGACTTCCACGCGCCGATCGCGGGCATCTTCATCAAACCCATGCACATCGGAGCCGTTCATGTCCGTGGGCTCGATGTCGAGATTCCGCCGAAAGAGATGCGAGGTAAACACTCATCTCTGCCTCGTCATTTTGGAAAAGATGACTTGGAGGTTGATTCGATCGTGTGCGAAGATTCCCGCCTGGTAATTGGCACAACTAAGCCCGATAAGGATCCACTGCTCTTTAAGCTGCAACACATTGAATTACACGATGTAGGGCCCGCAGACCCGTGGGATTATGACGCCATTCTAACCAACGCGGTACCGCGCGGAAACATTCACGCAGTCGGTACTTTCGGTCCGTGGAATACAGAAAGCCCCGGTGACTCAAATGTGACCGGAAAATTTATCTTTGACCAAGCCGACATGAACACGATTCACGGTCTCGGGGGAATGCTCCACTCAAACGGGAGGTTCAGCGGCCAGCTTGACCGCATCGACATCCACGGCACTGCCGATGTGGACGGCTTCTCTCTTGACACGGCAAACCACCCGCTGCCTCTCAAAACGGAGTACGACGCAACAGTCGATGGCACCAGTGGAGACACCTATCTCCACTCGGTGAAGGCTCAGCTCGCCAGCTCGCATTTTTCTTGCGCCGGTGCGATCGTGAACGAAAAGGGTAAGGGGCACAGCATCGATCTGGACGTGGATGTTCCCGCTGGACAGCTTCGAGATTTTCTTCAGCTCTCGGTAAAGACCGATCCACCCATCATGTCCGGCGTCGTGCGAACGAAGACCAGGCTCCATATTCCAGCCGGCAAAGAAAGCGTAAGTCGGAAACTCACAATGAGCGGAGGCTTTACTGTCCGCAAGATACACTTCACAAACCCGACGATTCAAGACAAAGTCGACATGATGAGCTTGCGGGCCAGCGGGGATCCGAAAGAGGCCAATCCGGGAGCACCCGATGTGCGTTCCAGGATGACAGGCCGGTTCGAAATGAGGAATGGAAAGATCCGGTTTTCAAGGCTTAATTACGAGCTTCCCGGCGCTACGGTCAAACTTGCCGGCATCTACACGCTTGACGGAAAGCAGCTCGACTTCACCGGAGAGGTCAGGACCAAAGCTGAGATTTCTGAGATGATGAAGTCCAAATGGAAGCGGATCCTTCTCAAGCCCATCGACCTCTTCTTCCACAAGGACGGCGCGGGAGCGCAGATACCGGTGAAGATCTCCGGAACCGGCAGCAAGCCGCATTTTGGACTGAGGATAGGTGGAAAGTAGGCCAGCTGCTTACCGCCAGACAAGCATTGGGCACTTGAGAAAGTTCCATTGGAGCGCGACAATCGCCACCCAGGGGCAACGTTCGCCTCAGTACAACCGGAAGTTCACTTCAATCGTGATTCGCACTGGCACCGGAATACGACCGTCTTTCATAGCCGGCTTGAATTTGTATTTGCGAACCGCTTCCAAAGCCTTCTCATCCAGTCCCATTCCCAGCGCTCGAATCACCCGTGGATCCTGCGGATTGCCTTGCGCATCCACGATCAAGGAGATCAGACAGACACCCTGATACTTTGCCCGGCGCGCTTCGTCTGAGAATTCCGCCTCCGGTGTGAAGATCGCTACAGGCGCGGATACTCCACCGCCGATCTGATACACACCGCCACCCGCGTTGCCGCCGCGACCCGGACCGAAGCCGTTCCCGGTACCGGACCCCATGCCGCCGCCGTACCCCGTGCCCATACCGCTACCGCCGCCTTGTCCATTGGAGGCTAAGGTGACATTCGCCGACTTCGCCATACCGATGTTCGGCAGGTTTGGGTTGTCGGGGAGCTGAATGTTCTCCTGCACGTTAATTGCGGACGGCACCGCAAGCTTGGGCTTGTCGAGGATCGGCGTCATCGGCGGAGCAAGCGGGTCTTTCATCCGCGGAGGAAGTTTTCCCTTAATTGGGTCGACTATATCGTGCGAACCGCCGCCGCCACCACCCCCTGCAGCCACACCCGCCTTAGGAGCTTTCAAATCAAAATCGCTCACGTCCACATTCGTCGCCGTCACAGGTGGCTTCACAATGTTGTGGACAACACGAATACCCAGCCAGATCGCCAGGAGCACGATCGCGATGTTGAGGGTCGATGAGATGCCGATAGCCCACGGGTTGGCCTTGACCGCCATCCTGTCGGGCACTGGAATAGGGGTCGACGTCAGCTGCAGTGGCGGAAGCTTGACCGGAAAAAAGACGTCCCGCACATTCTCGTACAGCGTCTTCCATACAGGCGGCTCTTCAAACGCCTTTCCTAGAAAGGCGTCGAGTTCGTGGCCGGTCGACGATTCCGTCGCTGCCGCGGATTCTGTTCGTGGCTGAGTCAATAGATCGTTTGCCATGTCTGCCGCCGGCTGCGTGGCCCGGGTTGGCCCCGCCAGGCGGCTGTTCCTCTCATTATGCTCGACGCCGCCCTTGCCTGTCTGCATCGCCGAGGATAGGGGCTCACGGTCGACAACTTCCGGAGTCTCGTATCCCGCAGAGTACAGGTTTCCCATAAACAATAGACGGGGCGTCCTCGTTGTTGTTACCGAAATTCTTTGCCAAACATTTACACTGAAAAATGGACAGCTTTGCAATAAACCCAGGGAGTGACAATGTCTCCAGCGCCGGAGTTGAAGGCGACCTTAACTTTGCCTCAGACGGCCTTCCCAATGAAGGCCAATCTGCCCCAGAATGAACCACTTCGCCTGGCTCGCTGGGCATCCATACGCCTCTACCAGGAAATTCGGAAAGCAGGGCAAGGGCGGCCGGCCTATCTGCTCCATGATGGCCCTCCGTACGCCAACGGTCCCATTCACCTGGGGCACGCCCTGAACAAGGGCCTTAAAGACTTCGTGGTCAAGTCGAAAACGATGGCTGGCTTCGATTCGCCCTATGTGCCTGGATACGACTGCCATGGCCTCCCGATCGAGATCAAGGTGGACGAGCAGCTGGGCCGCAAAAAGCTCGAGATGCCGGTCCCTGCCGTCTTGGATGCATGTCGTGCCTATGCGCAGAAGTATGTCGATCTGCAGACCTCGCAATTCGAGCGCATCGGCTGTTTCGGTCGCTGGGAAACGCCGTATCGGACCATGGCGCGCGATTATGAAGCCCGCACGCTCGAGGCCTTCTATGGATTTCTGGAAAAGGGCTTCGTCTATCGAGGATTGAAGCCGGTTTACTGGTGCATTCACGACCGCACAGCGCTCGCTGAGGCTGAGGTGGAGTACGAGATGCATACCAGCCCTTCAATCTACGTGCGTTACAAGCTCACCTCTTCACCTGATGCGCTGGACTCCTCGCTTGCCGGCCGCGAGGTCTACACGATCATTTGGACCACGACGCCGTGGACACTTCCCGCGTCGATGGCGGTCGCGTTTCATCCGGACTTTGAATACGTTGCGCTGGCCGCGAGCGGCGATCTAAAGACGCCAGCTTCTGCCAGCGACCCTGTCTATATCGTTGCTGCCGAACTCGCTCCTGCTGTCGCAGCCGCTTGCAAGCTCGGCAATACCCAGGAACTGGCACGCTTCAAAGGAACCAAGCTGGAGAGGGCCACCTTCAAGCACCCCTTCCTCGAGCGCAGTATCCTCGGCGTGCTGGCCACGTACGTCACCGCAGACACCGGAACCGGAGCTGTCCATACCGCTCCCTCCCACGGTGCCGACGACTTTTACACCGGACAGCGTTACGACCTCGACCAGACATGCCGCGTCGACGCCTCCGGGCATCTCCACGTCGATCGCGACGCATGGCCGTTTGCCGCGCTCCCACCGTTCGAGGGCCTGACAGTCTGGGCTGCGAATCCAATCGTTCTCGCCATGCTCGAGGAGCAGCGTGCCCTGCTCGGCTCCGCCGACCTGGAGCACTCCTACCCCCATTGTTGGCGATGCCACAACCCTGTCATCTTCCGCGCCACCGAACAATGGTTCATATCCCTCGACACGCCGATCAAATCGCAAACCGGCGAAAAGACATTCCGGCAACTCACAATCGACGAGATCGACAAGGTCGTCTGGGATCCAGCCTGGGGCAAGGAGCGCATCACAAATATGATCGCGACCCGTCCCGACTGGTGCATCAGCCGCCAGCGCATCTGGGGTGTTCCGATCGCAGTCTTTCTTTGCGAAGAATGCAGTCAGCCGATTCTGGATCCAAACCTTAACCGCACGGTCATCGCCCTCTTTGAGAAGGAAGGTGTCGAAGCCTGGCATACGACGGATGTGGCAGCTTTGCTTCCGGCCAATGCCAAGTGTGCGCACTGTGGCTCTACGTCTTTCCGCAAAGAGACAGACATTTTGGATGTGTGGTTTGACTCCGGCACCAGTTGGTTCGCGGTCTGCGAGTCCGATCCTGAGCTCAAGGCAGGCTATAAGGCCTTCCAAAACGAGAAAGGGCCGAAGGTCCTCTATCTCGAGGGCGGCGATCAGCATCGCGGCTGGTTCCACTCTTCCCTGCTCACGTCGGTCGCGCTACGCGGCCGCGCTCCCTATTCGCATGTGGCCACCGCAGGCTGGACTCTCGACGAGCAAGGCCGCGCCATGTCGAAGTCCCTGGGCAACGGCGTCGATCCCGTCGACATCGCCGAACGCCTCGGCGGCGAAATTGTCCGCCTCTGGGTCGCATCCATCGACTTCCGCGAAGATATGGCGGCAAGCGAGAACCTGATGCAGCGCTGCGCCGAACTTTACCGCAAGGTCAGGAACACCTTCCGCTTCCTGCTGGGCAATCTGCATGGATTCAAGCCTGAAACCGATGCGGTCAAAGAAGAGGACCTCCTTCCGCTGGATCGCTATATGCTTGCCCGCACGCGCGAGCTGGCCGAAAAAATTCTCGGCTGGTACGAAGCCTTCGAGTTCCACCGCGTCTATCAGGCGGTGAACGAGTTCGCCATCGTCGACCTCAGCTCCTTCTATCTCGATGTACTGAAGGACCGCATGTACACATTCGCGCCTACTTCGGTCGCTCGCCGATCGGCGCAGACAGTTCTGGCGCGCATCACCGAGACGCTAGTCCGGCTGGTGGCGCCGATCCTGAGCTTCACCGCCGATGAAGTGTGGGAGTATCTGCCTGCCGTCGCAGGGCGCGAAGCCAGCGTCCACCTCGCGCAGTTCCCCAAGCTTGAAGAGATCTATTCCGAGTCCCCGGCAAAGCTTCTCGAGGAATGGAAGCAGATCTTCGCAGCGCGCGATGAAGCCTTGCGTGTACTGGAAGAAGAGCGTCAGGCAAAACGCATCGGCAAAGGCCTCGAAGCCGAGATCGAGCTTACTGCTAACGGAGATATCCTTGCTCTCCTGCGTTGCCATGCCGCAGGATTGAAGGAAATCATCAACGTCTCTGCTGTTCGAGTGATCGAAGGTCCAAGTCTCGCGGCGAAAGCTCTTCCTGCCTCCGGGCACAAATGCGCCCGCTGCTGGAACTTTATGCCCGAGGTCTCGAACTACGGCATCTGGCAGAACGTCTGCACGCGCTGCCAGAACGCGCTCAAAGAGATGAAGATCGACCCGCCCATGGAGGCTGGTTCGTGAGCGCCGCAGTGCCGCGTCGGCTGCATTGGCTCTTACTGATTTCAGCCGTCGTCGTCTTCCTCGATCGCCTGACCAAGACGCTCGTCACGGCACGTATTCCGATCGGTGGCGCCATTCCCGTCATCCCCCACTTCCTTCGCATTACGCACTGGACGAACGAGGGTGCCGCCTTTTCTCTCTTCGCCGATACCGCTTCACCCAACACGGTGCGTTGGGCTTTGACCACTTTCTCGGTCTTGGCCGCCCTCATTGTGCTTATCGCGATGGTGCGACTTGGCAATCGGCTCACGTTTACAACTGTCGCCCTGGCCCTCGTCTTTGCCGGCGCCCTCGGCAACGTGCACGATCGGATCGTCTACGGGTCCGTCGTCGACTTCGTTGAAGTCAACATCTTTGGCTATCACTGGCCCGACTTCAATATCGCGGATAGCGCGATCGTCACCGGAGCCTGCCTCCTTCTGCTCGATTCGCTCCGCCCCCGCAAGAGTCCGGAACCCACAGAAGACCGCCCCGCGGAACCTTCTCTCTAGGCGCCTGGTCCCCCACCCAACCGGGTTCCAGAAGGGTGACCATTCGTCACTCAAACACAGACTCTGAGCCTCGCAGCATCCTAAAATACTGACTGAGCACCCGGGTGACCCGCAGTTACCTTGGCGCTGGTGCGCGGCAACGCGGACGAAAGTTATTTGCCTACAAACACTACGAGGAATACATGAAGACCCGTCTCACCCTGGTCTGCACAGATGCCGCAATCATGGCTGCAGGAACCATTATCGCGATTCTCACCTTTTCTGTTAATCAAGCAATTGCGCAACGTCTTCCTTCCACAGCCATCCCCGAGCACTACGCACTCTGTCTCACACCCGACCTGAAGAAAGCTACGTTCTCCGGCACGGAAAGCATTGACATCCGCCTGTCGGAGCCCGCCGACAGCATCACCCTGAATGCCGCCGAGATCGCGTTCCAGGCTGTCGCTGTAACCGCGCACGGCCACCAGCAAACTGCATCCGTTTCGCTTGACGCCGACAAGCAGCAAGCGATTCTTCATTTTCCGCATTCCGTTCCCGCAGGCAAAGCGACGCTGAACATTCGCTTCACAGGCATCCTCAATAGCGAGCTCCGCGGCTTCTATCTCAGCAAGACTGCTCGCCGCAACTATGCCGTCACCCAGTTCGAGTCCACCGACGCCCGCCGCGCATTTCCCTCCTTCGATGAGCCGGCTCTGAAAGCAACCTTTGACATCTCTCTGACCGTCGACGCTGGAGACACCGCAATCTCCAACAGCACTATCGCCAGCGATACTCCGGGCCCCGGCCGCAGCAAGCACACCATCACTTTCGAAAAAACGCCTAGAATGTCGACTTATCTAGTCGCATTCCTCGTCGGCGATTTCCAGTGCACAAATGGTGAGCAAGATGGCGTTGCAATACGTTCCTGCGCAACGCCCGATAAAGTCACGCTCACGCCGTATAGCGTCGAAGTGGCAAAGTTCATGCTGCATTACTACAACGGCTACTTCGGAATTCCGTATCCGTTGAAGAAGCTCGACCTGATCGCCCTGCCCGACTTTGAAGCTGGCGCAATGGAGAACTTCGGGGCAATCACCTACCGCGAAACGACTCTGCTGCTCGATGAAAAGACCGCATCGATCGACGCCAAGAGGCAGGTGGCCGTTGACATCGCGCATGAGATCGCCCACCAGTGGTTCGGCGACCTGGTGACCATGCGGTGGTGGGACAACATCTGGCTCAACGAGGGTTTCGCGACCTGGATGGAAAATAAGGCCGTCGCCGCCATGTATCCCGAGTGGCACATGGAAGACATCGTCGCCGATGATCTCGACCAAACCCTCAATATCGACGCCGCCCCTACAACAAGGCCAATCCGCGCAAAAGCTGAGACGCCCGATGAAATCAATCAGATGTTTGACTCCATCGCCTACGGCAAAGCAAGCCATGTACTCGTAATGATCGAGAATTTCATTGGCCCCGAGACATTCCGGCAAGGCGTCCATAACTATCTCGCTGCGCACCTGTATGCCAATGCCACCGCCGAGGACTTTTGGAACGCAGAATCCATGGTGAGCCACAAGCCGGTCGACCGGATCATGGACAGCCTCATCACTCAGCCGGGAGTTCCAGTTCTGACCTTTGGTATTCCTGCAGACGGCCACGTGCCGGTTTCCCAGAAACGCTTCTTCCTGAGTTCCAGCATTGAAGCCGATCCAAGGCAAAAGTGGGTTCTTCCCGTCTGCTTCAAAACCGGAACAGAGGGACAAAGCTGCGAGGTTCTCGATCCGGACACCACCTCGCTCAAGACACCCGACACCTATCTGTTCTTCCCCAACGCCGAAGGCAAAGGATATTACCGCAGCATATATCCACCTCAGGTTTACAGAAAGCTAGTCACCGATATTGAGACCGGCCTCACGTCAACAGAGCGCATAAGCCTTATCGGCGATGAATGGGCTCGGCTGCGGGCGGGTGAAGCCTCTGCCGGAGAGTACCTCGATCTGGTGCAAGCGGTGAGAGACGATCCAGACGCTGCGGTTCTTGCCAATGCAATCGACGGCGTACAGGTACTCTATCTTCGCGTCGCAGCCTCCGCAGAAGAAAAGGAAGCATTTTCTGCCTGGGTGCGAACAACGTTTTTGTCGCGCTACCTCAAACTGGGGCCGCCAAAATCAGGCGATTCGCCCAACACACGCGAACTGCGGGCGCAACTCTTTTCTGTCCTCGGCTTCAACGGGAAAGATCCAACCATTCTGGCTGAAGCAAGGAAGCTGACGGAGCAGTATCTTGCCAATCCCGATTCCGTCGATCCAACCTTGCGCGAAACAGCACTTTCAATCGCAGCGAGCAACGGCAACGAAGAACTGTTTGACAAACTTCTGCACGTCTACGAGACGTCCACCAACCCCGAGTTGCAGATAAGCGCCCTCCGGCGGTTGGCTGAGTTCGAAGATCCTCAGCTGGTTGAACGAGCGCTCAAGCTAGCCGTCTCCAGCAAGGTTCGCAATCAGGACGCGATATTCCAACTCGACATTGAGCTTGCCAACGACAAGAATCGCGAACAGGCATGGCGGTTCATCCAAACTCATTGGGATGAAGTTCAGGCTCAATTCACGGCCAACATGGGCGCCTCATTGGTCCAGTCGACTCAAGCCTTTTGCTCTATCGAAGCACGCGACAACGTGGAGCGCTTCTTCTCCGCGCACAAAGTGGCCGCAGCGGACGTCTCGCTCCGCCATGCCATCGAACGCATCAATGGCTGCATCGAGCTCCGTGCCCTTCAGCAACCCCAGCTTAAATCCTGGCTGGCAGCGCAACCGGGGATGTAAATTTCAATTGAAGCGATCCTTGAACAGATCGAACGCAAGATAGCTTGGCACCTGAAACGTCAAACCCTCTCCGCGAGCTTGCGAATAGGGTTTGACGTTTGTCCTGGAAGCGACAGCCTACTTCTGCGCGAAGTTGACAATCAGATTCACGTCAACCGCGACGTTCTGGTCGTCCAGAGTCCCCGGAACGTAGCGATATCCGCGAATGGCCGAGAGAATGCGCTGATCTACTGCCTGGTTCACCGACTTGAGAAGGTGGACGTTCTGCGGCGCACCCTTTTCATCTACGCGGAAGCTGACCACCACATGCTGCGCTGCGAGATCGTGCGATGGAAATTCAGCCGATGAGACGCTGAAGTTCGGCTCCGAAATCAGCTTGGGCCACGTCACGCCAGTGCTGATGCGGCGCGCAGAAGTGCTGCCGTTGTCGGTGGCTGCAGGGGTCCCGTCGGAAAGCGTGTTGACGGCGTTGTTATGAGCCTCCAGGACACTCTGTCCCTGCGTGCCCTTCTGGGCGTGGAGGAGGACGGTGGAGAGAAAGAGCGTGGATACGAGAATACTGCGCATGATTAGTCTCCATGAGGTCAAGAGTGACCATCACCAATTTATCTCCAATGCTAGACTATTGTCAATTTAATTATTTGTGAGATTATTTTTCAACAACTTACTCCTTGTTATTCCCTGTTTTTAACAAGATCTCAGCATCTCCGAGCCAGAACAAGATACGAGACCATCCCCGCATTTCGGCGCACAAAGGATAAAGAGTCCTAATTCGCACCGGTTATGCACATCGGTTCAGCTGTGGAGGCGGCCGACTCGATTCGCTACCATAAAGGCATGGCGCAATTCCCTCCCGGCCAGACGCTGCTCATCGACGCAGACGACACGCTCTGGGAAAACAACGTCTACTTCGAACGCGCCATCGCCGCCTTCATCAGTTATCTGAATCACCACGAGTACTCGACCGACGATGTCCGCGGCACACTCAACGCCGTCGAACGCGAGACGATTCTTGCCCACGGGTATGGGCTCACAAGTTTTACTCGGTCCCTTATCACCTGCTTTGAGCGCTTGACCAATGCCTCCATCACCGACGAGAACCGAGCACGAGTTACAGGCTTCGCGCGCGCAATTGCCGATCAGGAGATCGAGTTACTGCCAGGGGTCAGCGAGACTCTGGCAGAGTTGGCAACGCGGCATAGACTCATCCTCATGACCAAGGGCAATCAGGCGGAGCAGGCGGACAAGCTGGCGCGCTCAGGCGTCGCTCAGAATTTCTCCACTGTCGAAATCGTCGAAGAAAAAGATCCCGACACTTATCAAGCAGTAATGGAGCGGCATCAGCTCCTACCGAACTCCAGCTGGATGATCGGCAATAGTCCCAAGAGCGACATTAATCCCGCTCTCGCGGCAGGCCTAAACGCCGTCTTCCTGTTTCACAAGGACACGTGGATCTTGGAACATGCGGAAATCAGCTCGGCCCCGCATGGACAGCACTTACTTGAACTCGATTCCTTCGCAAAGCTCTGTGCTATCTTCTAGCTCAGTGGAATCGTAAGGTGACCCCCGCGATGGACCGACCACCGATCCCGCCAGTTGCGCGTTACAAAGCCTCCTACCCTCCTCCTCCCAGCTTGAATTGGGCTGTGCTCTTTGTGGCCATGGCCGGCTCCGAGGGCCTCGTGCTTTGGCTCGTACCCCAGCCCTATCGGGAGTTCCTCGTAAACCTTGTCATCGCCGCCTGGCCGATCTATCTCTGCATCTGGATTCGAAAGATCGACGACCGCTCTTTATCGCTCTATTGGGCCCTAGCTTCCTTTGCAACCGGCTTTCTCTTCTCCTGGCTCCTTTGGGTCGTCGTCATATTCGAGATACGCGAAGAATTACTCGAACACTACAATCGGCGCGAACCAATCGGACTGCGTTTAAATCTTGTGCTGACGATTCTCTTCTCTTTCGTTTATTTCCAGTACCAGCTCAATCGTATTGCCCGAGAGAAGACACAGGAACCGGCGGATGGCGAGTTGGTTCTGAACAAAGAGCCCTCCGCACTCGAATAGATCGCTCCCCTGATCCACCCGTCCGGCGACCGCTCTCCAGACTATTCAAACGACCGTACGAGATGGCATTTCACCGCCGCCAGGCTCGAGCGGCATCCTCCCAAGGATTCTCTTGACGGTGACTTCGCCGAAAGAGGAAAATTGGGAGCACCAACGGGCTTGAGTTGGAAGCAAAAAGCGAGGTTTGCGTTACAGCATTCGCTGGGCAAACTGAGTCCGACAGCAAGAATAAACTCTGGATCAAGTTGTTAGGTCACATGACCGACACTGTTGCGAAAGGTTAGCGCGTCATACCTTCCTCGAACCCATGGCAAGCAAAGGGACGACAACAGATCCGCCGTTGCACTTCGCTTCAGTTTTCCCTTCCCTGCACCCTCTGGTTTTTGTGATCCGCTTACTCGGGCTGGATCGCCGATTCTGTACCCTTTACCAAAAGCTCTGGTCCTCTTCGGGTGCATATGGATCCTAAGAAGTTCGCCGTCCGCAACGAGAATCGCGACAGCAACCTCAGCCCATCGGTGACGTCCGTCAATGCCGCACTTGAGCCCTTGAAGGTACTGAAGGTCCTGATCGAAGGGCTTCCGCCGAACTCCCGTACGGGCCTGTGGCTTACCAACTTTAAAGGCGTCCCGGTTGCGCGGACTTTGTCGCCATTCGACCTTATCTACCTGGATAAGGACCAGCGCGTCATCCACGGAATCGAATTATCCAAGGACGGTGAATTCGCCCCCCCAAAAGGCACACCTGTCAGTGCCCTCGTTCTTCCGCCTAAGTCGCTCAGTGCGTCCCAGACACGCTCCGGAGACCAGCTTACTTTTAGTGCCCTCGCGCCAGTCGTCCAACCCCCTGCAGCGGATCAGCAAGAACCTCATCCCGCCGAGACCGCGATCGCTCCCGCAGCGCAAAGCGAGGAGCTTGCCGTCGAGCCTTCTCCCCGTTCACGATTCTTTTCGCCGGCAAGGCGTGCTCAGATCGCTCCTCCAGATCAGCCAGCCGAAGTTCACCCTCCAGGGGGGATCGAATCTCCCACTGTCCCCATCGAGGATGCGGCGACAGAACATGTGGACGTCGATAAACTCCCGGATATCCTGCGCTCCGATCCGACCCGCCCTTCCGCAGAAGCACTCTCCATGTTTTCTTTTCCGGCGACTGAGACGTCTCGAAAAGAGCCCCCGCCCGCTCCACTCGACATCCGCGAAAAGGGTGATGAATCTCCTCTTGTCCCTGCTTCCGAATTCGCGCCGCCTTCTTTCGACGAGCATGCGCCGTCCCCCCCGACAGTGGCTCCGGCGGACCTCTCCATTACAGAAGCGCCGTCTGAACAGCCGCTCGATTCGGGCGAACAGCCGCTCGTCGCGCCATCGCGGATCATCGAACATCCCCCTGCGCCCTCTCAGGCTCCCGACGACTGGAGGCACTGGAATGCGCAGAAGAAAAAATATTCATGGAAGATCAGGCTGCTGCGGTGGATGTTCCCCGAGCTGATCATTAAGGAGCCCGAGGAACAGGTCGACCGTCGCCGTGCGAGCAGGCAGTCGCTGCCAGGGATGATCGCCTACTACTTCACAGGCGGATCTCCCGAGCCCCAAAAGATCGCGAACATCAGCGTCACCGGCTTCTATCTCCACACCGATGAGCGTTGGATGCCCGGGACCATCGTCCGCATGACTCTGCAGAGAGTGGGCTCCCAAGGTGACGATCCTTCCGACACCATCACAGTGAATTCCCGAATCGTACGATGGGGAGAAGATGGCGAAGGGTTCGAGTTCATCCTCGCCGATCCCGAAGAGTGACAATCCGAGTCCACAGATCGACGACAAGACGCTGGCCTCCCTTGACTCGAAACAAGCAGCTCTGGTGTACTCAATGAAACGTCATGCTTGCCATCGGCGACCCTTCGAACTGTTTCCCCTTTCGGTGTCCCGCTGCGCCAGATTCACCCTTGCGAATTATGGGGCCTTCACCTGAGCGGGAATAAGGCCTGAACGAACGCTTCGTCAGCGTATAAACACCTAGGCCACCTCCCGCAACCGCGGCTGGTGGCTTTCGCATTTTTCTTAGTCTCACTGTCGAGGAGATTGTCTTGGAATCGGTAACTCTTGCCAGCATTCAGGTGGCGCGCGCGCGAATCGGCGAAGCGATTCACGTCTCGCCATGCCATCTATCCCATCACCTCTCAGAGCTCGTCGGTCTTCCACTCCATCTCAAGCTGGAGAACCTCCAGCGCACAGGCTCTTTCAAAGAACGCGGCGCTCTCAATAAACTCCTGACACTCTCCGAAACCGAGCGCAAGCGCGGCGTCATCGCCGCCAGCGCCGGCAACCATGCACAAGGCGTCGCGTTTCACGCGGCGGCGCGCGGCATCCGTGTGCAGATTGTGATGCCGCTCGCTACCCCCCTGGTAAAGGTCGCCGCCACCAAGAGCTATGGAGCAGAAGTCATTCTGTATGGCGCAAGCTACGACGAAGCTTGCGAAGAGGCGCTCCGACGCCGCCTGGAGGAAGGCTGTACCTTCATCCATCCCTTTGATGACCCTGAAGTGATCGCAGGGCAAGGTACGATCGCGCTCGAATTACTCGAACAGGTCCCCGACATCGAAGCCGTCGTCGTGCCCATTGGCGGTGGCGGACTGATTGGGGGAATCGCCTGCGCCCTCAAAGAAACAAATCCGCGCATCCGCGTCGTCGGTGTCGAACCCGAAAAGCTCCCTTCAATGTTGCGCGCTCGCGAGGCCGGCAAGCCGGTCACAATCGCCTCCGAAGCCACCATCGCGGATGGTATCGCTGTCCGGCGCGCCGGCGACTTGACCCTTCCGTTGGTACGCCGCTATGTCGACGAGATCGTAACAGTGGACGATGAAGAGATCGCCAGCGCAATCCTCATGCTCTTGGAACAAGAGAAGACCCTCGCCGAAGGGGCCGGGGCCGCCGCCCTGGCCGCCATCGTCCAGGCCAAGACGAATCTGCGTCATCGCCGCACGGTAGTACTCGTGTGCGGCGGCAACATCGACGTCTCGCTCCTCGCCAAAATCATCGAGCGCGGCCTTGTGAAAGACGGCCGGCTGCTGAGGGTGCGCGTGTACCTGCAAGACCGACCCGGTGCGCTGCTCCACCTCACCGAAATCCTCGCCCGTGAGCGTGCGAATATTGTCGAAACAGTCCACAACCGCGCCTACTACGGCGTCAGCCTCGGCGAAACGGTCATTGACGTCACGCTTGAGACACGTGGAGCCACACACATCACCGCGATCAGTCACGCAATGCGCGAAGCCGGCTTCCGCTTCGAGCGGATCCAATAATGTACACGCCACGTTTCAACCAAGTCACCGATCGCCGCATTCTCCTGGAAGCGATGCGCGAGAATTCCTTCGCAATCCTCGTCGGTCCTGCCGGCGATGGAGACGCGCGCACCACCACTGCCACACATCTTCCTCTCGTCGTGAAAGATGAAGGAGAGCATGGCGTGCTCGAGGGACACTTCGCCAAGGCGAACCCCCACTGGCAGTTGCTGGGGGGACACGAGACGCTTGTCATTTTTTCCGGTCCTCATAGCTACGTTTCGCCGACCCTCTACACCGAAGATCTCTCCGTCCCAACTTGGAACTACATCGCGGTTCACGCCTATGGAACGATGCAGTTGATCGAAGAGGAAGACCGCAAGGACGCGCTGCTGAAGGATCTAATTGCCATTCACGAGCCGCCGTTTGCCGATCGCTGGAGCGATCTCCCCGGAGGTTTCCGGCGCACCATGCTCGCCGGAATCGTCGGCTTCCGAATTCCCATCGAGCGGATCGAGGGAAAGTTCAAAATTAGCCAGAATCGCAAGGAGATCGAACGGGAGAACGTCCGAACCGCTCATGCCGCCGGAACCGCCGATCAACAAGCTCTTGCTGCCTGGATGCGGCGTTTAGGCAGCTGAGAGCCGCGCCTAATCCGGCCGGAAAGCCGACGCCGCAAACAGCCTATAGCTCTCCCCTTTTGGTATACTCAATAGGTTCACCTCACGCGGAGGTGGCGAAATTGGCAGACGCACTAGCTTGAGGTGCTAGCGCCGCAAGGCATAGGGGTTCAAGTCCCCTCCTCCGCACCAAAGAGTTCGCCGATTCGGTCCACCGGATCAGGCCTGGAAAGCAGCTGAAGCAATGCAGATTTTCTTCTACTTCATCATCGTCGTGCACGTCATCGTCAGCCTTTTTCTGATTGGAGTGGTGCTCCTCCAGCAAGGCCGTTCCGCCGATCTCGCAGGCGCTTTCGGCGGCCAAGGCTCGCAGACAGCCTTCGGTCCCCGCGCCGCAGCCAACGTGCTCACCCGCCTCACCACATGGTCCGCTGTGATCTTTATGTGCACGTCGCTCACGCTCACCGTGATGTATGTGCGCGGATCCAATCACAGCCACTCGGTGCTCGACGATACGAAGCCTGCCTCGGCCCCGGCAAAATCGGGAAAGTAGACCCAGGCTCTCGGCATCATCCCAACAGGGCGAACTCGCAGAGTTTGCCCTGTTTTTGCGTTTACGGGAATCGAACAGCCTGAGTCTCACCACGCGCGGGCCTCTCCTGGACGCTTTAGGATGGCTGCATGATCCTTGAGACCTTTCCCGTTGGCCCCCTCCAATGCAACTGCACTCTGCTGGGCGACGAAGCCACCCGCGAAGCGATCGTCATCGACCCCGGAGATGAGATCTCTCGAATCCACGGCCGGCTTCAAGCCCAGGGCCTCACGCTGAAGCAGATTCTCATCACCCACGCGCACATCGATCACGTCGGTGGCGCCCTCAAGCTCAAGCGCCTCACCGGCGCACCCATTTTGCTGAATGAGAATGATCTCGCGCTGCTCCAGATGATGGACGTCCAGGCGGCTTGGCTCGGAACGACGCCGCCAGAAACAGCTCCTCCCGATGAAGCCATGGTCGACGCTCAAATCGTCGGACTCGCCTCGTATCCAGCCCAGGTAATTCACACGCCGGGTCACACCCAGGGCTCCGTCTGCCTCCATTTCGCTCCACTCAAAATGGTGATTGCCGGCGATACCCTCTTCGCCGGAAGCATCGGCCGCACCGATCTGCCGGGGGGCAATGGCGAGCAAATCATCGAGTCCATTCATGCCCGCCTGCTAGTCTTGCCCGACGAAACACGGGTAATACCCGGCCACGGACCTTTCACGTCCATCGGTGCAGAACGAAAGAGCAACCCATTCTTGCAATCGTAATAATTACGCAAATAATGCAATATAAATCAATAATCTACAAGACATGTCTCAAGTTAAACTTGAGGCGCTTCGGTCGATCTGTTACCACTTTGATGCGTTCCTAAATACGCAACTAAGGTGGTTACTCCCTTGTGGAAATCCCCCTCGGAACCCAGAAGGCTGACCACTAGCCAACCCGATTCTCCCATGCCAAAAAAGTATCCGGGCTGCACCCAGACCCCGCGGTCGAGAAGGTCTCGGACTGTCTCCTCGTCCCGCTGCAGCGCGGGGATCCTCAAAATCGCATACCAGCCTCCTTCGACTTCCAGGCGGTTGATCATCGACTGGGCGCTCAACTGCCTGTCGAGCTCTCTCAGATTAGCGACAACCCGTGCACGAATCTGAGCCTGGATTGTCCTGCGCCCATCTAGCCATTGCGGCAACGCCAACTGCACCGGAGCATTCATCGAGAGGAACGTATCGGCAATCACCTCGAGCCTGCTCATAGCCGCACCCCAGTGCGGGCCCGTCGCGACGATCCATCCAGCCTTCATCTGGGGCAGGCCCGCAACCTTGCTCAATCCACTCACCACGTACACCGGGACATCCTCAAGCCCCGCGGCAAAGCTCCGAGCGTCGCCCTCTAATTTGTAGTCAAGGAAAACCTCGTCCACAATCAGCGAGAGCTCGTACTGCCTGCAGAGTTGCCCAAGCTCCTGCACCTCCCACGTCTTCAGAAAGTGGCCAGTGGGGTTATTTGGATGCACAAGCATCACGGCCCGCGTCTCCGGTGTCACTGCTCTGCGGAACCCTTCTGCATCGATCTGCCAGCCGCGGTCGTACACCAGCGGCGCGTGCTTGATCCGCACATCGTCCAAATCGGCCAGAAAGTCAAAAAGCGGATAACTCGGCTGGGGCACCAGCACTTCAGTTCCCGTGTCGCAGAGAAGCCGGAAGAGAAAGCTGTAAGCCTCGCTCGTGCTGGTCGTCAAAACTATCTGGTCCGCCGAGACCGCCACGCCGTTGTCCGCATAATAGCGGCAAACGGCTTCGCGCGCCGCCGGCAATCCCCTCGGCTGCGGGTCATAGTGCAGAGCACGTTCATCCGTAAGCGCGCTCAAGAGCGATTCGTCATACTGGAAGCCGCATTGTGTCGGGTTCGAGGCAGTCAGGTCCGCAACCGGCAATCCCGACGCGATCCTCTCACGATGCGCGCGCGAAAGATCATTCTCTTCGGTATTCCAATTGGTTCTTTTCGAAAACCGCATGATCTCTTCTCTGACCCGGCTCATGCCTGCGCCGAAACGTGAGGCTATCCCGTAAGGCACAATGAAAGCAGGTACTTTATCAACCATACACGGCTGCAATTTAGGGGGACCATTGGCACTGCGCGCTGTGATCTTTGACTACGGAATGGTATTGACCGGGACGCCCGATCAAAAAGCGCATGACGCCATGGTGCGCAGGACGGGTCTGCCCGTCGACCGATTCGAGAGTCTTTATTGGAAGGATCGCCACGCCTACGACGAAGGCAAACTCACAGGGATCGACTTCTGGCAGCAATTACTCCGGGATGCGAGGCTCGATCTTGGACCGGATGCGGTAGAAGAGCTGAATCAACTGGACGCGCGCATGTGGACGACACAAAACCCCGCGATGCTTGCCTGGCAGCTGCGCCTAAAGCAGCATGGCCTTCTCACTGCAATTCTTTCCAACATGGGCGATTCTGTTCTGGCAAGCATCGAGCGCGAGTTCGACTGGCTTCCACGATTCGACGTCCTGGTCTGGAGCTATCAATTGCGCATCGCCAAACCCGACCCCGAAATCTATCTCTATACCTTGCAAAAGCTGGGCACTCACCCGGATGAAGCGTTGTTCCTCGACGACAAGCGCATCAATGTCGAGGCCGCCCTTTCGCTGGGGATGAAGTCACTCGAATTCTCAACCATCGAGCAGTTGCGCACTGACTTGGTCGCCGCAGGCTTCGACACTGATCTCCCGCTTCCCGCGTTGGAACGCTCCCCGTCGTCCCCTCCGACCCACATCATCTGAGGTGTCACCCGGAGTGAGGTGTCATTCTGAGCGTAGCTTCTTCCGTCGCTGAACGTCGGTCGCTTGGGGGTTGGAGTTGTTTCGGAATGGACTGGGCGCGACTACGGAAGTTGCCCAAAAAGGCTTCCACGCCCTGGATGGGAAGCGGAAAACGCTCCGTCCTTGGAGCGGTTGCAGCGCGGGAAGGGCACGGCCCTTCCCGAAAACATGGACATGGCTTAAAACGCCTGCCCGGCGATTGACAAGCGTTAGGCTACAGGCTACAGTTGTTCTGGTGAGAATACGCAACTTCATCCATAAAGGTTTGAAGAATCTCTACGTGGACGACGCCACCAAAGGCGTTCCGCCCGATACGGTGGACAAACTCCGCAAGATGTTCGCCTTTCTGGACGACATGGAAGACCCGGAAGAGTTGCGGATGCTGCCCTCATGGAAGGCGCATACCTTGACGGGCGACCGCAAGGGCACATGGAGCCTGAGCGTTACGGCCAATCGGCGGTTGACCTTTTGTATCGACACAGCCGAACGCGAGATTTGCGACGTAAATTTAGAGGACTACCACTAGGCCAAAGGAGAAGAGACCATGCCCATGAAGAACCCGCCCCATCCTGGGGATTTCATACGGACAGAGATTATCGAAGCCGCAGGGCTGACGGTGACGGCGGCGGCGATAGCGTTGCGCGTCTCGCGTCCTACGTTGTCCAGCCTGCTCAATGGCAAGGCCGACCTTTCCGGGGATATGGCGCTCCGCATCGAGAAAGCCTTTGGAGTAAAGATGGATACGCTGATGCGTATGCAGTCGTCTTGCGACATTGCCCAAACACGCAAGCGAGAAAATCAAATCCGTGTGCCGCGCATTTCCGTATTGGCCGCTACGCATTAGCGAAGTGAGATGCCGGGAACCTCAAGGGCGCGGTTGAGGAAAGCCCACACAAAGCGCACGAAGAACAGCCGCCAGCGGCGGCTCGTGCGCTGAGATTTGCCGCTAAGAACGCCCCGGCGGGGCTGCGGCAAATCAGAGCAATATCTGCAAGGAATGTCCGGGCCGGACATTGAGACGATGCCCTCCCTGCGCCTGCCTCCGCCGGCGGCTCCGGCAAAAGACGGCTTGGGCAGGCTCACGGTCAACGCGGCCTGTGGCGCTGACCTCGTTTGCCTTTATCGTGCGTCTCCGCTACCTTCGACGCCTTGGCCCTGATATCGTCCGGTTGCGGCAACTCCCATCCTGCCATGCCCTGCAACACGCGGTCGGCGTGCTTGATCGTGTTCACGTGTCCATAGTGGCTTTCAATCATGTGGACGGAGGTTCCCAGCGCGCAGATTCGCTTTGTTCAGAAGGTCGGCAATCAGACTGCTGTAAAGTGTTTTTGCGGGCTTGCCCGTGACGTTGGCATACGTGTGTCGGAAACAATAAGTCGAGCGCGGCACGCCCTGCGTGCCTTGTAAGCGAAGCGAAGAATCTGCTTCTCCGTAATTCCCCAGTCTCCGGAAACATCACGCGAGCGCCGTCGGTGTCTGACGAACTCCCGCGAAAATCGCTTTAGTACGTAGCGCTCTCCACGTCGCAGCGCAACTCGACCTCCATGCAGTACACTTGCATCCCGTTAGGGGAGACTGGCTCAGCTCAAACGTTTATCTTGCGGTCTCCTCTCGATTGAAGGGTGGTTCAGACCGCGCCGTTTGCGATCGAACCAGCCCACATCTTCAGGGGGCACAGTGAAACTCGTAAAAATACCGAACCATCGATTCCATTCGCGCGCTTTTCTTGGCGCCGCTGCTTACGCGCTCGCAGCAACCGTCGTTCTAGCCCAGGCAGTTCCGGTCGTCACGGGAGATGCGCGGGTCGACAAGCTTCTGAGCCAGATGACGCTCCAGGAAAAGCTGACGCTGATCCACGGCACAAAAGAAGATCCAGCCGTCTACCAGGGTCAGGCAGGCTACCTCGCCGGCATCCCGCGGCTTGGAATACCGGGCCTCCGCTTCGCCGATGGGCCTCCAGGCGTACTCACCCGCCATCCATCGTCAGGCGAGACGGCCACCATGGGAGTCGCCGCCACCTTCAGCGTGAAAGATGCAGAAGACAACGGCCTGGTCATCGGCCGTGAAGATCGTTCCTTGGGAATCGACGTCTCACTGCAGCCCTTCGTCAACATCGATCGCGATCTCGAATTCGGCCGCGGCTACAACACCTTCGGCGAAGATCCCTTCCTCACCAGCCAGATGGGCGTCGCCGAAGTCAAAGGCATTCAATCGCAGCACGTCATGGCGCAAATCAAGCACTACGTGGGCTACGATTCGAACGGTACCAGCACCTACATCGATGACCAGACACTGCATGAGGTCTACGTGGCGCCTTTCGACGCCGCCGTCAAGGCCGGTGTCTCTTCCATCATGTGCTCCTATAACAAGCTCAATGGCACTTTTGCCTGCGGCAACAAAGACAGTCTCACCACCATCCTTCGCGACCAGATCGGCTTCAAAGGCTTCGTCACCTCCGACTGGGGCGCAGTCCACGCCGTCAACTTCATTAACGCGGGCCTAGACATGGAGATGCCCGGCGGACAGCCCGGCCCCATGGGCTCCTTCATACCCTCATTCTTCGACTCATTGCCTCCGCCACCTCCGCTGAAAATGGATCCCAAAGCCGCAGCGGAAATGAATGAGGCCATGTTCGGCGGCCACATTCCTGAAGAGCCTGCTCCGGTGCGCGAGGGCATGGGCGAATTCGGCGTGAAGCTCAATCCCGAGAAAATGCCCGAAGCTCTCAAAGACGGCACGGTTACCGAAGCAACCGTCACTCGAGCAGCGGGCCGCGTGCTGTACGAGATCGTGAAATTCGGCTATCTGGACGGACAGTCCAAACACGACGTCACCCCGCAAGCCATCGAGGCAAACGCCAGAATCATTGAGAAGACAGGCGAAGATGCCGCCGTTCTCTTGAAAAACGAAGGCAGCATACTCCCCTTAAAGGCTGCAGATCTCAGTTCGGTCGTTCTCATCGGACCAACAGCGGGCCAGATTGATTCGATCGGCATTAACGGCGAGCGCTCGGTTGGCTTGCCCTCGCGCCAAGTCGGACCGCTGGCTGCAATGAAGAATATCTCCGGCGATTCAGACATCGGGTTCGCAGTCGACGACGATATGACTGGAACCCCGATCCCAGCCGGTGCGTTGAGTCACGATGGTCAGCCCGGCCTCGAACGCACCGACTCTGGCTCAGCATCCAAAATCGATGCGCAACTGAATTTCACGCTGAAGGATCACAATGCCCTTCCTGCCAATTCCGTCGTCTCCTGGAAGGGCACTCTCACAGTGCCGGCCGCGGGCAACTATTGGCTCTATCTACAAGCCCTGGGAACGAACGCGCGCATTTCGCTCGATGGCAAGCGGCTCGCAGCAACCGGCGCATTTCAGGGTGGTGTGCACGGCGATATCCTGCAGGCCAACCAGGACAACGTAATTCCAACCACCGATGGTCTCGACAACGTGCGCCGCGCCGTCGATCTGACAGCCGGCCCCCATGCCATCGAAATCACCACCAGCCTCGATACCTCCAAAGCTCCCGTTCAGGTTCGCCTGAGCTGGTACACGCCCGAGCAGCGCAAAGCAGATCACGAAGTTGCTATCGAAGCAGCCAAGCACGCCAAAGTCGCGGTGGTCTTCCTGTGGACGCGCCTTGAACCTGTCTTCGGTCTTCCCGGCGACCAGAACAAGCTCGTCGAAGAGATCGCTGCAGTCAACCCAAATACCGTTGTGGTGCTCAATACGAGCCAGCCCATCGCTCTACCTTGGGTCGACAAGGTGAAAGCCGTCCTCCAGATGTGGTGGCCCGGCGACGAAGGCGGATGGTCGACAGCCAATATCCTCCTCGGCAAAACCAGTCCCGCGGGTCGACTTCCCGTGACCTGGGGTAAGAGCCTTGAAGATTATCCGGCCACCGATCCGAAGCATCCGGAGCGCTCCCATAAGGGAGTCGATGGAAAAACCACCTACAGCGAAGGCGTTAACGTCGGTTACCGCTGGTTCGACAAGGAAAATATCGAGCCGCTCTTCGCATTCGGACATGGCCTCAGCTACACAAACTTCGCGTATTCCGACCTGAAGGTCTCAAAGGCCTCCGATGGCGGACTTGATGTCCACGTCACCATCAAGAACACCGGCAGTGTGGCATCCGACGAAGTACCGCAGGTTTACCTCGGTGCTCCTGGCGAAATCCCTTCCGGTGTGCAGTTCCCGGTTCGTGCTCTCGTCGCCTTCGATCGCATCCATCTTGGCCCCGGCGAATCCAAGTCGATCCAGATGCACGTAGCGCCCAGGCAACTGCAGTACTGGTCAACAGCGGATACCAAGTGGAAGGTGGCGACCGGAAAACGGGAAGTCAGCGTCGGAGCATCCTCGAGAGACCTGCGCCTCCATCAATCCATCGATTAGTCGCAACGCATCTCGTTTCGCTTCGGAAGGGCCAGCCCGCATAAGGTTGGCCCTTCTTCCTTCCAGAAAAGAAAACCTCGCCATCGGCATCCGGCCGTGCGACACTGTCAAACGGATTTGAGCATCCCCTTCTTGCTCAGAAGACCCTTAATCCATTTCGTCAAGTCATCGCATGCCGTCAGATGATCGCGTGCCTGAAAATCAGAAAGGAATCACCACCTATGAAGTTTTTTCACGTTCTCGCTCTCACCTCGGTTCTTGGAGCCAGCCTCGTCGTAGCGCAGACCCCCGCCCCAAAGCAGGCCGCGACACCTGCTCATGCAAAGGCATTAAAGCCCGCGCCTGCTCCCGCCCCCACAGCAGCTGAGATCGCCGATGCGAAGACCAAAGGACTCGTTTGGGCTAACCTCAACACCAAGGTCTATCACTACCCAACCGATTCCGTGTACGGCAACACAAAGAATGGCAAGTTCATGTCGGAAGCCGACGCCAAGGCCGCTGGATATCGCGCCGCGAAGCAAGGCGCCGCAAAATCGAAATCTGCAAAGTAGCTCAAGAGAATCGCGGCTACCACTCATTTCATGGTAGCCGCGCTCTTCCTGTGCGTCTGGCTTCCCGCACATCGGGCCGCTAATCGACGCCAGCGATCGATTCTTCCGCTTCGACCCTTTCCCCTTTCCCCTTTCCAATTACACTCTCTGCATGGCTCTCCGCCTGTTTATTGCCACCACAAGCCAAGGCAAGCTCCGCGATTTCCGTACCGCCGCCAAAGCTCATGACGTCTCCATCGAGACTCTCCCAGATCTCGCCTCCATCCCAGCCCCGGAAGAGGACGGCGCCACTTTCCTCGCCAATGCAACGCTCAAAGCCGTCTACTACTCGAAGATCGCTCCAGGTGACCTCGTCCTCGCCGACGACTCAGGCCTCGAAGTCGATGCCCTCGACGGCGCCCCTGGCGTTCGATCAGCTCGCTTCGCCGCCGACGCCGGCGTTCTCGATTCTCCCGACGCTCCCATCGACAACACCGACGTCTGGAATAACATGGTCCTCCTGCAGCGCATGGCTGGAGTACCCGAAGCAAAACGCACGGCCCATTACCGGTGCGTCCTTGTCGCGGCGCGCAATGGCGAGTCCATACAGTCCGCCGAAGGGCTCGTCCGGGGAACCATCCTCGATGCCCCGAGGGGGACCGGCGGCTTTGGCTACGATCCTCTCTTCTATCTGCCCGATCTTGAACGCACGATGGCCGAAATTGACCTCGAAACCAAGCTCTCCCTCAGCCACCGAGGCCACGCATTGGCGGCCATTCTTCCACAACTGACCCGTATTTATTGATCTCGTCGCAAATAGCGGTCCGATTTCCTTGACGGTCGTTATCTCAGAATCGAATAATGTTCATGAGACACGCTTTAGAGCCATTCGCCCTATCTGAGAAGACAACCAGCCCGAGGAGCATCGATCCGCATGGCCACCGTTCAAAATCCAGTTGCACCGAAACTCCATCCGGGCATTGAACCCATCCGCGCCGGAAAGGGCACCAGCTTCCTCTGGCGCAAGCTCCATTCGTTGCTCGGAATCATCCCCATCGGTGCCTTCCTCGTCGAACACCTGCTCTCAAACTTCGAGGCGCTGAAGGGCCCGGCAGCCTACGCGGCACAGGTCAAGTTCCTCAATTCCCTGCCCCTGGTGCGCGTGCTCGAGTGGGTCTTCATCTTCCTGCCCATCCTCTATCACGGCATCTACGGCGTCTATATTTGGCTGCGCGGCAAATCCAACATCGTCTACTACCCATGGGCGGGCAACTGGATGTACCTCGCCCAGCGCTACACCGGCCTCATCGCGTTCCTCTACATTCTTCAGCACGTCATTCGCCAGCGCTTTACAGGCGCGGACCTGCCCAACCACCCTGGAATGGCCTTCGCCAAGGTGCAGCACGAACTCGCTAACCCGTGGATGCTCGCGGTTTATGTGATTGCCATGATCGCCATCTGCTGGCACTTCTCCTATGGCATCTGGCTCTTTGCCGCAAAGTGGGGTATCACCCCCGGTGAGGTTGCTCGCAAACGCTTCGGATATGTCTGCGCCCTCATCGGTGTCCTCCTGTGCGTCATGGGCATCGCCAGCATATGGGCCTTTGTCTCTCCCAAATACCAGAATGCTCCGGAAGATGTCGCGCCGGCCATCGTTCTGGCTCATGCTCAATTGCCGCTCTCAACCAAGGCGCTCCTCTAGCCGCGAGGTTGTCTTTGCCCACCACTGAAGCTATCGACCCTCGCATCGACTGGAAAGCCGTTCAGGAGTTTGTCCCTGAAGTGGCAACCGGTATGGCTGCCATCGGTCACGCGCTCAAGAAGTCCGGCATCGAACCCGAAATCTTCGAGCTGATCAAGGTCCGCGCCTCGCAAATCAACGGCTGCGCCTTCTGCATTCAGTACCACCTGAACGACGCGCGCAAGTTGAACATCCCTGCGGCAAAGCTCGACCTGATCGCGGCGTTTCGTGAAGCCGGTATCTTCTCGACCCGTGAGACAGCTGCACTCGCGTGGGCCGAGCGCGTCACTCTCCTCGCGCAACACCAGGTCGACGACACTACCTACGCAGAGGTTGCGACGCACTTCTCGAAACAAGAGCTCGCCATCCTCACCACGGCGATTGCGCAAATTAACTTTTGGAACCGGCTTGCGGCGCCGTTTCGCTTCACTCCGCCCATTCCGCGCTGAGCCTTCCAGGTACGGGGGGCTTCGCGCTGCGTTGCGTTATTTGGTTGAAAGGATTCGATAGAAAATGGCAGGACCCAGAATCATCGTGATCGGCGGAGGCCTTGCCGGCCTCGCCGCCGTAATCAAGATCGCAGAAGCCGGCGGAAGTGTGGACCTTTTCTCCATCGTTCCCGTTAAGCGTTCGCATTCGGTCTGCGCGCAAGGCGGCATCAATGCAGCCAAGAATCTCAAGGGCGAAGGCGACACCACTGACAAGCATTTCGACGATACGATCTACGGCGGCGACTTCCTGGCCAATCAGACTCCCGTCAAAGCCATGTGCGAGGCAGCTCCAGCCATCATCGACTTGCTCGATCGCATGGGCGTGCCCTTCAATCGCACTCCCGAGGGTCTCCTTGACTTCCGCCGATTTGGCGGTACCCTCTACCACCGCACCGCATTCGCCGGAGCCACCACCGGCCAGCAGCTTCTCTATGCCCTCGACGAACAGGTCCGCCGGTACGAAGCCGAAGGCAAGGTAAAGAAGTACGAGGGCTGGGAGTTCCTCTCTGCTGTCCTCGACTCCAAAGGAACGGCACGCGGCATCACAGCTCTCAATCTGCGTTCGATGGAATTGCGCTCCTTCCCTGCGGACTCCATCATCCTCGCCACCGGCGGCGTCGGCGCCATCTTCGGCAAAAGCACCAACTCCGTCGTTTGCACAGGCTCAGCGCAGTCTGCCATCTTCCAGCAAGGCGCCTACTACGCCAACGGTGAGTTCATCCAGGTCCACCCCACCGCGATTCCCGGCGAAGACAAGCTGCGCCTCATGTCTGAGTCTGCGCGCGGTGAAGGCGGGCGCGTCTGGGTTCCTCGCACCGTAGGCGACAAGCGTCCTTTCAAGCAAATCCCGGAATCTGACCGCTTCTACTTCCTCGAAGAGTGGTATCCGAAATACGGCAATCTCGTGCCGCGTGACATCGCCACCCGCGCCATCCACAAAGTCGTCTATGAGCACCACCTCGGCATCGATGGACAGCCGATGGTCTATCTCGATCTCACACATATCGATCGCGAGACCCTCAACCGCAAGCTCGAAGGTATTCTCGAAATCTACGAGAAGTTCGTTGGCGATGATCCGCGCGAAGTACCAATGAAGATCTTCCCTGGAATGCACTACACCATGGGTGGGCTTTGGGTCGACTTCAACCAGATGACCAATATCCCTGGCATCTTTGCCGCCGGCGAGTGCGAGTACCAGTACCACGGCGCCAATCGTCTCGGCGCCAATTCGCTCGTTAGCTGCATCTTCGGCGGATTCCGTGCCGGCCCCATCGCACTGGCCTATGCAAAGAGTCTGCCCGCCGCAGAGGGTGACGGTGGCCACGCAGCAGAAATCGCTCGCCAGACAGAAATCAACAACAAGCTGATGAACAACGAAGGAACAGAGAATCCTTTCAAACTCTGGCGCGAACTGGGCGAGACCATGACCAAGCACGCTACGGTCATTCGCTACAACAAAGGACTCAAGGAAGCCGACGAGAAAATCGTTGAGTTGATCGACCGGTTCAAGAAGGTCAACTTGAGCGACAAGAGCCAGTGGGCCAATACTTCATTCGCATTCGCCCGCCAGCTCAACAACATGTTTGAGCTCTCGCGAGTCGTAGTCCACGGCGCACTCCAGCGCGACGAGTCGCGCGGAGCGCACTATAAGCCGGACTTTCCAGACCGTAACGACGAGAAATTTCTCAAGACAACGAAAGCCAGCTTCACCGGACAACCTGGTGGACCGAAGCTTGAGTTCGAAGAGGTTGACATTCAGTACATCAAGCCGCGCCCGCGCCGTTACGACGCAACCAAATAACTCGGAGGGAGAAGGGGCCTTCAGACCCCTGAATCGCCGAGCAGGAAAATCGGGCCGTTAGGCCTGGAGGGATCAAGAGCACATCATGGCAAAGACCATTCAATTCGAAATCAAGCGCCAGGCTAGCCCCGATGCACCCGCCGTATGGGAGAAGTTCGAACTCGAGTGGCGCTCCGGCATGAATGTCATCTCCGCCATGATGGAGATCGCGGCCAACCCCGTCACTGCCGATGGCCGCCCCACCACGCCCATCACCTACGACTCGAATTGCCTGGAAGAAATCTGCGGCTCCTGCGCCATGCGTATCAACGGTAAAGCTCGCATGGCCTGCTCCGCTCTCGTTGACAATCTGGAGCAGCCCATCAAGATCGAGCCGCTGTCCAAATTCCCGCTCGTGCGAGACCTCCAGGTCGACCGCTCCGTGCTCTTCGAAAACCTGATGCGCGTCAAAGCCTGGGTCCCGGTCGACGGAACCTACGATCTCGGCTCCGGCCCGCGCGTCTTCCCCCAGCAGCAGGAAGCCAACTACCCTCTCTCGAACTGCATTTCCTGCACCTGCTGTATGGAGGTTTGCCCGCAGTTCAATGAGGACACAGGCTTCGTCGGCGCCGCTACCATCGCTCAGGTCAAGCTGTTCAATAACCACCCAACGGGAAAGGTCTTTAAAGAAGATCGACTGCGTGCCCTCGCCGGCGATGGCGGCGTGCAAGAGTGCGGTTTCGCACAGAATTGCGTCGAAGTCTGTCCCAAGCAGATTCCGCTCACGAACGCCATCTCCGATGTCAGCCGCGATGTCACCATCCAGGCCATGAAGGATCTCCTACGCGGATAGAGAGATAGACCCGCCTCGAACACCTGGACTTCGGCGCGCTACGTTTGCAGATTATTTCTTCGGTCCTGTCACAATTGAATCCGGTCAATCTGGACGCAACTATCGCGGCACCGCGATCCACGGGCATCTTTTAGAGCGAACCCATTTGCACAGAGGAATCTGAACGCAAGTCAAATTCTTGCAGGTATTTAGACGAGGATATGGCTGCTAACTCTTTTCGATGGAGGAACCTGCTCCCAGAATCCGGGGGGGAGGGGGTTCCTTACAGGGTCGCGTAAAAACTCTCCATCCATCCTTGCAGCAGCGCCGGGAAGCAGCCGGCCATCACCACGCCGAGGGTGATCAACAGCAGCGTCGTCAGCGTCACCGGATGCACCTGAATCGAGGACTCGTCCTGCGCCGGAAAAACGAACGCGCGCTTCAGCACCTGCAGATAGTAGTAGAGCGAGACCGCACTCATCGCAATCGCCAGCGCCACCAATCCGAACGGCACAACGCCCCTGCCAACGCCGAGCACCGCTGTAAACAAATTAAACTTCGCCCAGAAGCCGACCAGCGGCGGAATTCCGGCAAGTGAAAGGAAGAGCACCAGCATCACACCCGCGAGAATTGGATTGCGGCGATGCAGGCCAGCGAACGCATCCATCTGATCGCTGCCGTTCACCCGCTCAATCACCCCGACAACGCCGAAAGCCCCGATCGCCGTAAGTCCATACGTGAGGATGTAGTACAAAACGGCTTGCGCGCTCACCTGCGTGCGCGAAAAATAAGCCAGCGCCAGCAGCATGTATCCTGCGTGCGCTATAGCCGAATAGGCAAGCAGCCGTCGCACGCTGGTCTGAGCCAGCGCAGCAAGATTGCCTAGCACCATGGATGCGACGGCAAGAATCGTCAGCGCAAACGACCACGGCGTCGCAAAACCGAAGTATTTCGGCAAACGGGCACTCTCAATCACGAGTGCGAACCGCACTACATGGGCATTGTCAAACGCGTGAAGCGCAGCGGACCCAATGGAGATAAGCAAGGCGAAGCTAGCCACCTTCGAAGCCGAAGCAATAAACGCCGCGGCCGGAGCAGGCGCGCCCTCATAAGTATCAGGCGCCCAAAGATGGAACGGAACTGCTGCAACCTTGAATCCAAGTCCAGCGGCGATCATAACCAGAGCCACACTCAGCAAGGGCGTGGCGTTCACCGCATTCGATCCGTACATCGAGAGCATAATCTGATGCAGATTGGTCGAACCGGTGATCCCGTAGAGATAACTGAATCCGAAAAGAAGAAATGCCGCCGACATGCCGCCGAATAAGTAGTACTTCATCGCAGCCTCGGCGCTCTTGGCGGACTTTTTGGCGAACGCCGTCAAAATGTAGAGACTCAGGCTCAGCAACTCCAAGCCAACGAAAATGACGAGGAGATCCTGCGCGGCGGAAATAAGAATTCCACCCGTCGCAGCCATCAATGTCACAGCAACAAACTCTCCGACGTTCCGCGTAAATGTGGAATCGAAGAGCAGCAGCAGCGTCAATATCGTGAACGCCAGGATTCCGATTTGCGCCACCGCCACGGATCCGCCGGTCGTGAGCAGAAGGTCGTTATTCCCCGGATAATTCAGGCTTCCTTGTAGCGGAATCAGCATCGCCGAAACGCCGCATCCGAGGATGCCCAAAACAGAAGCAGACGCGACGCGCATCCGAATTGAACTCTTGCGCAGCAGCCCAAGATCTACGACAAGCACAAGCAGCGCGGCAATTTCGAGGACTGTTTCCGGCAATGTGATGCGGAGGAGATTGAAGTAGTTCATTGTCCTCCTCCAGCCAGCATCGTCTTTACGGCCGGTTCAATCGCATCCAACAGAATCCGCGGATACAAACCGACCAGTAAGCTTGCAGCCATCAACAGCGATACGCCGGCGACTTCGGGCCAAGTGATCGCATCGAACTTCGGCCAGCCGGTCTTTGGATGTTCCTCCGGCGTCGGCAATCGGTCGCTGAAGAACGCGCGCTGCAAAGCGCGCCATGTGTAGGCGACTCCAATAACAATTCCGATTCCCGCCGCGCCGGTCCACCACGGGTTCGCTTTCCAGGAACCGACAAGCACTTGCAGCTCAGAAACAAAGCCGGAGAAACCCGGCAAGCCCATCGATGCGCAACCAGCAATCGCAAACACCGCGGCGGCAAAAGGAAGGCGCTTTCCAAGGTGCATCTTCTCCAGCTGCGCAAGGTCGCGCGTGTGCGTTCGCTCGTACACAATACGTCCGACAATAGCGAACAGCAATCCGGCAATCACTCCATGCGAGAACATCTGCAGCACCGCGCCGGTAATGCCTATCTGGTTCAACGTCATCAGGCCGAGAAGCACAAAGCCCATGTGACTCACGCTCGAGTAACCGATGACAAACTTGAAGTCGGTTTGCACCAGAGCGACAAGCGCGCCGTAAACAATGCCGATCACCGCAAGCAGGCCAAACACATCGCGCCACGAACCGATACCGAGAAACGCAACGCCCCAAGGATCCATTCCATGAGGAAAAAGCCCCATCGCAACGCGAAGGCAGCCGTACGCGCCGAGTTTCATCACCACGCCTGCCAGCAACATCGAAGCAGCAGTCGGTGCGGCAACGTGGCCGGTTGGCGCCCAGGTATGAAAAGGCCACATGCCGGCAAGAATGCCGAATCCGACAAAGACCAACGGAAAGGCCCACATCTGAAAGCTCACAGGAAGACCCGCATGCGCCAATTCGACGAGCCCAGTCGAATGGCTTCCCGAAGACGTGTAAGCGGCAAGCAAACCAAGCAGCACCATCGCCGAGCCGATGAACGAATAGAGGGCCAGCTTCATTGCGCCGTACTCGCGCCGCGTCGAGCCCCAGATGGAAATCAGGAAGTATTTCGGCACGATGGCGATCTCGTAGAACACAAAAAGCAGAAAGAGATCGTAGCTGAGAAAGACCCCAAATACGCCGCCTATCAAAGCGAGATAGAAGGCAAAGAACTCATTGGTCCGAAGTTCGATGTTCCAACTGAAGAGCACGCCTGCGACGGCTGCGAGTCCGGTGAGCAACACCAGCACGAGGCTGATACCATCGGCCGCAAGCGTGTAGCGAATGCCCATCGACGGCACCCACGGCAGATCGGCTATCACGACACGGCCATGTCCCATCCCAGCGGCGAACCCCAGAATTGCAACAATAAGCCCCGCCACTGAGACTGCAAGCGCAAGACCTCGCGCGAGCGCAGGCCTGCCTTTCGGCAGCACCGCCTCAATAAGCGCACCGGCAAACGAGAGATAGATCGTCCAGGCAAGCATGATTCAAAATCTCCAGTGCGCCAGCAGATTCATCACAGTTGGATTCACGCCGCCAACGATCAACTGCGGCAGCAGGCCAAGCAACAACATCAATCCGATCACAGGCGCCATCGCGAGCCGCTCACCGCCATGCATATCGGGGAACGCAGCCCACTTCTCTGGAACGGGTCCGGTGAAAACCTTCTGGATCACGGTGAGGATTACGGCGGCCGTAACGAGCAGCCCGAGAATCGAGAACGCTGCCGCGACCCACGAAAGCGCGAAGACACCGCGGAAGATCAGGAACTCGCCCACAAAGCCATTCAACCCTGGAAGGCCGAGCGACGAAAACAGAGCGATGCCCATTAAGCCTGCGAACACGGGAGCAGGTTTGCGCAGACCGCCGAAGTGATCGATCCAACGCTCACCTCCGCTGCGCTCCTGAAGCATCGCGATAAACCAGAACAGGGCGGCCGCGGTGAGGCCGTGATTGAACATTTGCAGGATGACACCGTTGAGCGCAGCAGCCTGGCTGGTTTGCACCGCTGAACCGGCCGCAGGAACAGCAAGCGCAAAGATGCCCAGCAGGCAGTAGCCAAGGTGATTGACCGAGGAGTAAGCGAAGACCCGTTTCAAGTCCTTTTGCGCTGCCGCAGCCCACGCGCCCATCACCACGGTGACAACAGCGAGAATGAGCAGTGGGGTGCGAATCTGGGCGATCTGATGCCCGAAGATCGGGACGGCGATACGCAGCAGGCCGTACACGCCCATCTTCGACATCGTGCCGGTCAACAGCATCGTCACCGGCGAGGGAGCCTCAGAGTACGCCGCAGGCAGCCAGGTGTGGAACGGCGCGAGAGGAACCTTCACGGCAAATCCAGCAAGGACACCCAGAGCTAGAACCATCATGACAGGACCGAGGTGCGCGGTCACCGCCGGCTCCAATGTACCGTTGAAGGCCATCGTGCCGAGCTGCACAAAGTCCATCGTTCCCGGCCCATCCCCGCTTCCCGTCGAAAGAAATACAGCGAGAAACGACAGAAGAAGCGCCACCGAACCTGCCATCGTATAAACGAAGAACTGCGTTGCCGCAGGACCACGCTTGGCTCCGCCCCAGAGCTTGATCAGGAAAAACGCCGGAATCAGGCTAAGCTCCCAAAACAAGAACCAGTGGAAGAAATTGAGCGCGGTAAATGTGCCGAAGAGCCCTGACTCCAGCATCAGTACCAGCGCGAAATAGAGTCCCGGCTGGCGATGCACGCGATGTGCCGCGTCGACGCTCATGAGTGTCACGAGGGCCGAAAGCACGAGCATCAATGCCCCAAGCGCGTCGACGCCGAGATGATACTCAATTCCTAATGACGGCGCCCACGAAGCACGCTCCACCAAGCCGATGGATCCATCACTGGGAAGCAACGTCCAAACGATGAGAGCCACGGCCAGCGCCGCCAGCGTGGTGACAATCGCCACAAGACGCGCATGCCGTCCAGACAGGAGCGCGATCGCAGCACCTACCAAAGGCAGGAAAGTTAATAGCGTCAACAAAGGAATTCCATTCATCCCCGGACGCTCCATATCAGAATTGCCGCAAGCAGGACCACCGCGAGCGCAAGGAGCCGCAGGTAGGTTTGGACGCGTCCATTTTGTACACCGGCCATGAGGCCGCCGCTATTGGCTAGTTCTTCGCAGCTCTTGTCGAATCCACCATCGACCCAGTTCATGTCAAAGAGGCGGCTCCACTGCGCGCCTTCGCGGAATAGCCACGCAACGGCTGCTACGATGCCGCCCCAAAGGCGGCGATCGAGCCAGTCTGCTACGCGCGCCCACCATCCGTAGAAGGCAATCACGGTTACGCCGTAGAGCTCGTCGATGTAGAACTTGCCTTCGAGAAGGGTCCAAAGCGTGGGCGCTCCACGTTCCAACGCGTCGGGCTCTTCTGCGCGTGGAGACTTGTTCCCGTATATCCACCACCCGACGCCAAGCCCCGCGAACACAACCAAAGAGGAGGTAAGCATCAACAGCAGAAGGCCGTGTTCCCCGAATCCCGCCCAACCGAACGTCGCATCGTGATTCTCGAGGAATGAGCGGAACCACGGCCAAGCCGGCGTACCGAGATAGCCGAGCAACAGCGTAGAGGCCGCAAGAATCGCAAGTGGCGCGATCATCACCGAAGGGCTTTCATGCGCTTCCCCATGTCCTCGCCACTTCCCGAAGAAAACGTAGCTCACTTGACGCATCATGTAGAACGCTGTAAGAAATGCGCCGCACACCAGCATGTAGAACGGTCCTCGCCCAATGCCCCACGCTTGCGCCGACTCAAGAATGGCGTCTTTGCTCCAGAATCCGGAGAAGAAAAGTGGGAATCCGCTGAGGGCAAGCATGCCGACCGCATAGGTCAAGAAGGTAAAGGGCATCTCGATCTTCAATCCGCCCATGTTCCGAATGTCTTGCTCATCATGGCAACCGTGGATCACCGACCCAGCTCCCATAAAGAGCAGTGCCTTAAAAAAGGCATGGGTAATGAGGTGGAACATGCCGACGGCCACGCCGCCCATTCCAAGACCGGCCATCATGTATCCAAGCTGAGAGACAGTCGAGTACGCAAGAATCCGCTTGATATCGTTCTGAGCCACCGCCACAAGCGCCGCGAAGAGAGCCGTTGAAGCGCCAACCCAGGTCACCACAGTTAACGCAGGGGTTGAGCCCATTGCCTGGCCCGCTTGCGAAACATGCACCCCAGCCTGCATCAAGGGATAGACGCGAGCCACTAGATATACGCCCGCTGCCACCATGGTTGCAGCGTGAATCAGCGCGGATACAGGCGTCGGGCCTTCCATTGCATCAGGCAACCAGACGTGCAGCGGAAGCTGACCGCTCTTCCCTACTGCTCCCGCAAAGATCAGCAAGGCGATGCCTGTGGCCGCTGTCATGCCAAGGTGCGACGGCGTCGCCAGCAGCAGTGCAAGCTTCAGCGGCTCCATCGAGCCCGACCCGGCGCTATAGAAGAGCAACGTGCCAGTCTGCGCGAATAGCCACACAATACCCAGAAGAAAGAAAACGTCACCGACACGTGTCGTGAGGAAAGCCTTCTTTGCCGCCGCAGCCGCTGAAGGCTTGAAATACCAGAAGCCGATCAACAAGTAGGACGTGAGACCCACGAGTTCCCAGCACATGAAAAGCAACAACAAGCTGTTGGCAATGACGACGCCGAGCATGGCACCCGCGAACAAGCTTAAAAAACAGAAGAATCGGGTGAAGTTCTCATCGTGCGCCATGTAGCCAGTTGAGTAGATGAAGATGAGCAGGCCTACAAAGCAGACCATCACCAGCATGACCGCGGAGAGTGGATCGAGAACCCATCCGAGATCGACATGCGCCGTGCCCACCCGAATCCACGTGAAGTTGACCGTCTCGCGTACAGCCGCGCCGTGCATCCATCCGCTCAGCACGTGCCCCATCGCCGCCAAGGCCAGCAACAACGAAACACCCAGCGACCCGATAGAGAGGGCTGAAGCGAGTGCGCGCTTCGGCTGCTTGAGAAGCGCAATGATGCCCGCGGCAACCACCGGTAACGCCGGAATGAGCCATAAAATTCCCGTGATCACGGACGCGGCGGTCTGTGGAGTGAACACAGTTTCTTCCTGAATCACCGGCTCACCCTTTCATCCTTGTTATCTGGTCCAAATCGGCCGTCTGCGCGTGGCGATGAATCGAGATCACGAGTCCCAGTCCCACCGCAGCCTCAGCGGCAGCAACTGCGATCGAAAAAATTGCAAACATCATGCCAGTCAGTTCCTCGGGATGAGGTCCGTAGCGCCAGAACGCAATGAGGTTCAGATTGGCAGCATTCAGCATCAGTTCAATACCGATAAGCACCAGGATCGCGTTGCGCCGCGTAAGCGCTCCCGCCAGCCCGATGGCGAAAAGAAGTGCGGCCACCAAAAGATATCCCACAAGCGGAGTAGCCATGCTCTTTACTCAGTCCCTTCTTTTTCGTGCCGGGCCACTATCACAGCACCGATGAGCGCTGCTGTAAGCAGCAATGCAACAATCTCGAGCGGTAACACATATTTGCCCATCAGGGCCGTGCCGATCTGTTGTACCGTGACGCTTGGCGCCGCAGTATCGTGCGGTAGTCCCGCCCAGCTCTGCAGAACAGACCAACCAATGACGGCGAACGCCGCAGCAGAGATCACCAGCCCGGTGAGCCAGGTCCGACTGAACACGCCGCCATCCTTCGGCGTCTCGGAACTGCGCGTCAACAGAATTGCAAACACCACAAGAATGGCAACCGCACCGACATACACGAGGATCTGCGCGAAGCCTGCAAACTGCGCATCGAGTTGCAGAAACAGCAACGCCAGTCCGGCGAACGCTACGGTAAGCGCCAGAGCGCAATGCACCAGGTTGCGGAGCAGCACGGCCGCCAAAGCTCCGGCCACAGTGAGTGCCGCGATGAGCCAAAAGGCGAATCCCATCAGTGGACGCCCCTTTCTCTCGATTCCACACGCGCCTCACTCCGCATAGCGGTAGCTCCTCGGGCCGAAGTGTTTCCGCCGCATCCCCGCGCGGCCCGCTGCAACGTAAACGAGTATGAGAATCGCCGAGCAAACGATCCACCGCAGCCAACCATCGCCCATAAAACGCCAGAGGGCGACGACCATCAGGTTCAGCATCGTCATGGGCAAAACAAATTTCCAGGCGAAGTTCATCAACTGGTCTTGACGAAGGCGCGGCAATGTTCCGCGCACCCAAATTAGCACCACGATCGAGAACATGACCTTGGAGAAGAACCAAATCCAGGATGGCACCCAAGTTAGAGCTGCAAGCGGCGCCGACCAGCCACCAAGAAACAGCGTTGTTCCCAATCCCGAAATTGAGAGCATACCCAAATATTCGCCGAGGAAGAAGAGCGCGAATTTGAACCCCGAGTATTCGGTGAAGTAGCCCGCGACAAGCTCCGATTCGCCTTCAGGCAGGTCGAACGGCGATCGATTCGTTTCCGCCGTAGCTGCAATCGCGTACATGACGAAGGCCGCGCATCCCCACGGCGTAAAGATGTACCAGTGCGGCAGACCCCACGAGTACTGGTTTTGCGCCTCGACAATCTTCACCAGGGAGAGAGATCCCGTAATCATGACGATCACGACGCTCGACATGAGCAGAGGCACTTCATAGCTGATCATCTGCGCCACGGCGCGCATGGCGCCGAGCAAAGAATATTTGTTGCGGCTCGACCAACCTGCCATGAAAATCGAAACTTCGGTTGACGCGCCCATGGCGAAGTAGAAGAGAAGGCTCGCGTCCATATCGACGAGCACCATGTTTCGGCCAACGGGCAGAACCGCGAAGCCCATGAACGCGATCACCACTAAAAACACCGGAGCCAGAAAGTGCACCACCGCATCTGCGTTCAGCGGAACAATGTCTTCCTTGGTGAGCGACTTGATTGCGTCGGCGATGGGCTGAAGGATGCCAAACGGGCCAACGCGATTCGGCCCGAGCCGATTCTGCATACGGCCAAGGCCCTTGCGCTCCATCAGCACTGCGATGGCAAACAGCGCCGGAAAAACAGAAATGATTCCGATCACACCCAGCACGACGCCTGCGGCAGCCTGCCATCCTGCAGGCAGGAATCCCACAATCCAGTTTTTCAGCAGAACGAAGATTTGATCGGCTTGCTCGAACATCGGTTACTCTCCGCCTCCGCTTGCTTTGGGAGCGGGATTGCTTTCTGCCGATTTGGTTGCGGGCGCGGTCTCGGCCGGCTTTGCGGGTGCAGACGCCGCAGCCGCGGCTTTCGCTGCAGCCGCTTCGGCGGCGGCCTTCGCCTTCGCGTCTGCCTTAGCCTTCTCTTCAGCCAGGCGCGCGTCTACCTCTGCAGCTTCAGTGGGATGAATATTGTGGTAGTACTCATTGGATCGTGCGAGCTCTTTACGGTCATACAACAGGCCGCCAAACCTGTCGGTCGTGCTTAGCTCGAAGTTGGTGTCCATCTTGATCGCTTCAAAAGGGCAAACTTCGACGCAGATCTGACAACTCATGCAGACCGAGACGTCGATATCGAACCGCGCCGGATAGATCTGCAACTTCCCTACGTAATCGGGTTTCTTTTCTTTGCTCTTTTCAATGTAAATGCATTTCGGCGGGCATTCTTTCTCACAGATCTGGCAGGCCACACAACGCAGCCCAGCCTCCCAGTCCGACCCGTCATAGACGAGGAACGGAAAGACACGGGCGTTTTCGACTGTAGGTATCCGCTGCTCCGGATACTCAACAGTTGTCATGCGCTGCTTGGACACGAAGCTGCCGGCGAAATTCTTCGCCGTCTCCGCCAGCCCCTTCAGTATGCCTTCACCCAGCAATGAATGACTCCTTCGTCGTCACCGACCCGCAATCGCAAGCCGTCCTCATCGATCCACTTCTCCCAGCACAATATCTACGCTGCCGAAGATAAGAACCACATCGGCCACGTTGTGTCCCAGACACATATCCTCGAGTATCGTCAGGTTGATCAGGCTCGGCGGCCTGACACGATAGCGATATGGATTGGGGCTGCCGTCGCTAATCAAATAGAAACCAAGCTCGCCTTTGGGCGCCTCGATGCGTCCGTACGCCTCGCCGGGCTTTGGTCTGAATCCGCGGATCTTCGCTTTTGGGTCCATTACCGGGCCGCCTGGAATTTCCTTGAGCGCTTGCTCAAGAATTCCAATCGACTCGCGGATCTCTAACATGCGGACCATGTAGCGGTCGTAAATGTCCCAGTGGTCCCCGAGCGGTACGCGGAACTTGAAACGGTCGTAGATGCCGTAGTGATCCACTTTCCGGATGTCGTAGTTTACGCCTGACGCGCGTAACATCGGCCCGGTCACTCCGGCATTGACCGCAAGCTCTGGCCGCAGAATTCCCATACCCTGCGCGCGCGCCATCAGAATCTCGTTGGTGCGGAGAAAGCCCTCGAACTCGTCCACGAATTCCGGAAGCCCCGTAACAACGGTGCGAGCCGTATCGAGCCATGCCGGCGACGCATCCACGCGGCAGCCGCCGAACCGCATGTAGTTGCACATCATCCGCGAACCGGTCAGGTTCTCGAACAGATCCAGTATCTTTTCGCGCTCGCGAAACGCATACATCAACGGCGTGCCGCTCGCGCCCATCTCCTGCAGCAGAAACCCAATGGAAGAAGCGTGATTCTGAATGCGAGTCAGCTCGGCCAGGATCACGCGCAAATATTCGGCTCGCTCCGGGACCTGCTGTCCTGCCAGCTTCTCGACGGCCAGTGCGTAGGCCCAGTTGTTGGTCAGCGAGCAGAAATAATCAAGCCGATCGGTGTACGGCATCGACGCCAGGTAGGACGTTCCCTCGGCGATCTTTTCATGATTGCGGTGCAGATAGCCGAACACTGGCTTCAGGCGGATGACTCGTTCCCCATCCAACGCCACATCCATCCGGAACACGCCGTGGGTCGAAGGATGGTGCGGGCCCATCGCCAGTTCCAACAGTTCGCCTTCCCCGTCGGGTTCGATGACCGGCGGCCGGTTCCAGCTCTCCTGGCGTGCAAGTTTGATCGAGATGTCGGTATCCGTGCTCATCGCCCGCCCACGCTTGCAGTCTGATTTGCGTTCCCTGATCCCTGGTCCCTGGTCTTATGCTCTTGTGCGCGGCGCAGGACTTCATCATGAGCGGTTGGCTCGTACTCGAAGTCATCCGGCTCCACGTAGTCCTTCCGCATCGGATAGTCTTTAAATTCGTCCCACATCAGAATCCGCCGCAAGTCAGGGTGGCCTTCAAAAACAACTCCATACAGATCGAAGATCTCGCGCTCTTGAAATTCCGCCGAACGCCAAATCGGAGTGACCGAAGGAACGCCCACCCGATCGGTACGATTCGCGGTGCGGATGCGCACGATGACCGGGCCATGCTTCTTCGCCATCGAGAACAGGTGATAGATCACCTCGAGATAGCCGGGCTCAAAACGCTTGCGCGTCTCTTCCACCGTTTCCTCGACGGTCTGCTCCACTCCATCCACCGTCTTGACTACCTGCTTTTGCACCTTCACCTTTTCGGCGATTTCCTTATCCGGCCAATCGACGCCCGTCACGTTCGACAAGAAGTCGAGGGCGAGTTGCGCATCGTCGCGCAAGAAAGTCGCGACATCCAGAATCGATTCATGCGCCAGCAGCAACGAGTGTTGCCCGCTCGGGCCAGGGTTCGTCACCAGCTGAACCTTCGCTTCGGGCACGGCAGCTTCAATCACCGCTTTAATTTCTTCAACCGTCTTCAACATGGATCCCTGACTATGCCCCGCTGCTGCAGGCCGCTGCTCGCTGCGCTCGGGCGTTGCTTCACTTCACTACCAATGGTACGGGCCAGACGCCATTGTTCGAGGTCGGCTCCAGATCGTGCGCGCCCTGTTCTGGGACAGGAAACTCACCCTGAGCAGCAGCGTCGAGAAACCGTGGCCGTCCTTCGCCCGTGAGTGGCTGTCCATCGATTTTTTTCTGCAGCGTCATCAACGCCTGCAACAGCGCCTCCGGTCGTGGTGGACAACCCGGTATATGCACATCCACCGGAATGTAGCGGTCGATGCCTTTGAGAACGTTGTAGCCCTGCTTGAACGGCCCACCGGAGATCGCGCATGCACCCATTGCGATCACATAGCGTGGCTCGGCCATCTGGTTGTAGAGCCGAACCACTTGCGGGGCCATTTTCTTGGTCACAGTGCCCGATATAATCATCATGTCGGCCTGGCGCGGCGATGGGCGAAAGATCTCTGCGCCAAAACGTGCCATGTCGTAGCGCGCCATCGTGGTCGCAATCATCTCGATCGCACAACAGGCCAGCCCGAACTGCATGGGCCATACCGAGCTGCGCCGCCCCCAGTTATACAGCTCCTGGAGAGACGTGACGAATACGCCTTGCTTGCCCAGTTCGATCTTCAGCCCTTCATCCATCGGTCGCTTCGCTCCAGTGGTCAGTGGTCAGTGCACAGTCGTCAGTGAGGAACTGCAAAACTCGCGAACAACGCGCCGGCCAACCACTTAGTAGAACTTCGAACTCCATCCCGCCAAGAACTAAAACTGAACCCTGACAACCATCACTGACCGCTGTCGTTTCTCACGCCCACGTCAATACACCCTTTGCCCACGCCCAGGCCAACCCTTCCACCAGCAGCAGCACGAACATAAGCATCGCGAGGCAGGCGCTGATGCCGAGGCCGGTGAACGCGACGGCGAACGGCAACAGGAAGATAGCCTCGACGTCAAATATCAGAAAAATAATGGCATAAAGGTAGTACGCTGAGCGGAACTGCACCCACGCATCGCCTTTCGACTCCAGTCCGCATTCATAAATGGCGTTCTTGATCGCGTTCGGCTTTGGCGGGGCGAACGTCCTTGCCCACAGCCACGCAAGCGCCAATGGCGCGAGACCAAAGCCGAGTGCGGCGACGAAGAGTACTGCCAATGAAAAATAAGGAGTTGATGCCATCTTCTAAAATTCGCGCCCTTTATTTCACCGTACCAGTTTCGGGTGTCCTTTGGCCAAGCCCATGTGATCTCTATCACTCTGTTGGGAGCTGTTTTTGAACCGTTCATCCCACGTTATGAACCGTTGGCTGTAATCCAACCCAATCTCGCTGGGATCTCCTCAGCAAGCTTAGCCCTGCACCTCCACGATCGCAGCGGATTGACACCCAAAGTGCACGCGAATGGGAGAGAATGATTTCGATGACGACATCTCGGTCGAGTCTCCCTTTCCAAGCGCTGATTGCTCTCGTACTTGCCTGCGTTGCAGGATCGTCGAGCAGGGCCTGCCGCGCGCAAGACATCATGCTGCCGGGCGACTTTACTCCGAGAGTGAAAAAACACAAGACGCCGGATAAGCTTCCGCCGATTCCGACGATGGCACCCTCATTTACGATCCCCGCTGCTCCACTTGGCTATGGGACGCCCGGAATCACCTACCTCGGACGCAATCAGACCCTGATTACTTTGATCTTCCTGGATGAAGACCATCTGCTCTTCAGCTTTCGAGCAACCGGTTTGATGGAGCGCGACACGGACGAGGCGCATTCGAGCGCGCCGCGCCAGATGCGCGGAGTTGTTTTGAAGCTTCCCGAAGGTAAAGTCGAGCATGAAACAACCTGGACACTTCCAGATCGCAAGCCTTTTCTGTGGACGCTCGGTGACAGCCGTTTTCTATTGCGCGACCGGGATGGGCTACAAATTGGTGACGCGACTCTCAAGACCAAGCTCGTTTCTGCTCTCCCAGGGCAGTTTCTCGGCGCAAGTCTCGATCCCGCCGGAAAATTCCTTCTCGCCAGCGCCATTGATCCGCAAGCCCACTTCGATAGCACCAACGGTTTGGGAACGCGAAAAGCTCTCTCGCTCAAAACCGCGGACGGACAGAGCGCCGAGGTAAAAGACGTTGCCGATCGCCTTGTTCAACTCGATTCGGGACAAGTGCTTTCCACCCGCCACGGCACCTCGGTTTCTCCGGCGTCGATCAACTCTGAAGGAACCCTTGAGACCACCCACGACAAGCTCGACCAATGGAATCTCGGCATTCGCAGTTTCAATGGGGGAAGCGCCAACTTTGCGCGTGTCGAGTCAACGTGTCTTCCAAAATCGCAATTCGCATCGCAGAACGAAGTTCTGGTCGCCGGTTGCACGGAAGGCCACGTGCCGAAGCTTTCGGCCATCTCGAGCGGCGGCCAGGTGCTTTGGCAGGCAGAAACGCCCATTGCAGTCGTCCCACCTCACTTTGCGTTCTCTCGGGATGGCTCTCGGTTTGCGCGGGAGACTATCGTTTTCAAACACCCTCCCAGCCCGGATACTGAGACTCTTTGGGTAAAAGTCGTTAAAGGGCAGGTCGTCCGAGTCTTCGATGCTTCCAACGGCAAGGTCGTTTTAGAGACGCCGGTGAGCCCTGTGCTGGATGCCGGCGGAAATATGGCCCTGTCTCCGTCGGGCCGTCGCTTGGCCGTGCTGCATGAAGGTGCTATCGAGCTCTTCGATCTTCCCGCCTCTACACCGACGCCCAACAGCAATGCGAAGTGATCTTGTTTGTGGCTCCGTTTAAGAGGAAACTTCGGCGGGCCACCACGCGTTTGAGCCCGGCGGCACAATACCGTATTTGCGATCGAGAAAATCCTGTAGATCTGCTGGCAGGACAGCAGCGAGTTCCTGCCAGGTCAAAACCTTGAGCCGCACGCGAAGATCTGCGGATTTGACGGCAGCCATGACCTCAAACCACGCCTCGCGCAAGTCTGGCCTGCGCGCATCGTGCATCACGCAAAAGCTCGCGTTTTGCGCGTAAGCGGCAAGCACGCTTCGAATCAACTGATAGCTCCGGTAGCCGGATATGGTCTCGGGTGGAACGCTCCAGAGATGCGGTTCCCACTCTTCAGCAGGAACAATCAACTCCTCCTGCGAATACTCCTCCGGCACTTCGACCGACTCCTTACGTCTCCCGATGGCGATGGGTGTGCGCGGCAGAAGTTCGCAATCGAAGACCGCATCCAGATCGCGGTAGCTCTCCGCAAGCGCGGGCTTGCAGGTCTGAAAATCCGATTCGGTTAACTTGGCTTCGACGAGAAATGAACCCCACCGCATATCGACTTCCGTCCTGTCGAACCGGCCATTGGCCAGCGGGACGCGCGCCTTCCATCCAAAAGCGGGAATATCCTCCTCATCGACACCTATCATGCGTTGCACGGCTGCTGACTGAGCCACTCCCGGCGCGCAGAAGATGTTCATCAAGAGGGCGTCGGAACTCATCGATGAATCGAGCTCGCGCCACTTTCTGTCCGCCTTTGGAAGAGACCTTGACTGCGCGTGAATCTTTGAGAAGCGCCGAAACCATTCGGGTCGGGCCACCATCGCTTCGTAGGCGGGATCGAAGAAATTACCGTGAGTCAGGTCGTCGGGAGCGTAGACGATTACAGGCGGATCGCCGTAGCTCTCCACATGCATTCTGTCGCGCGCATAGAGCCGGTTGCGCGCCCCCAGTTCTGCCCTGAGCTGGGATGCAAATAGACTCGCCTCGCGCGCCACCCTTCACCCCTGCTTCGCAAGTCTTTCCTCTGGTGCGGGCCACTCGATGCCTGTAAGCTCTTCCGAGACCTGCCAGAGTCGTTGCGCTATGCCGCGATCGAGAGCGTGCTTCGCCACATGCGCAACTCCGGTGGGTCCTGCCAGTTCGAACAGACCCTGCGGCCCATAGTATTCTCCGGGCCGTGCCTTGGGCGCGGTGGCCGCGTACAGAATAGAAAGCGCACCCGATGCGGCGGAGTGGCCGAACCACCGGCTCAGACCTTGATGGAGCCGGTGGGTGAGGCTGCTGCCCCCTGGGCCTTTTTCGAATAAGCTTGTGTGGGCATATCCGGGATGCGCGGCAACACTCATCAATCGCCACTTGCCGGCATCGCTTCGTCGCTGTAGTTCAATCGCAAACATCAGCATTGCGAGCTTCGATTGGCTGTACGCCTTCAGGGGTCGGTATCGCCGTTGCCCATGCAAGTCGTCGAGATCGATGGTAGCGATCCGGTGCGAAATGCTGCTCACCTGAACGACCCTGGGCTCGCGACCGCGGCGCAGGAGATGCAGCAGCCGACCGGTAAGAGCGAAATGTCCAAGGTAGTTGCTGGCAAGTTGCATCTCGTACCCATCGACCGATACCTGCCGCTGCGGAAGAGCCATCACACCGGCATTGTTGATGAGCAAATCGAGCGGCCTCTCCAACCGCTCGATGCGTCCTGCAAAATCAGCGACGACGGAAGCATCCGCGAGGTCGAGCCTCTCGAATCGAACGAGAGACGTCGGTGCGAGTGGCCGGATTTTGCCAACGGCCCATCTGCCTTGGGACTCATTCCTGCCGGCAACAATGACGTCGGCACCGGCCTGTGCGAGGGCGATCGCTGTCTCAAAACCCAGACCGCTGGTCGCTCCGGTGACCACTGCCAATTTCCCCGCTTGCGAGGAGACGTTTCCCGCCGACCATTTCAGAGGCGAACTCGATGGGATAATTGCCGTCGCTCCTTAGGTGCATTTTTCCTATTTAGATCATTACTCTCTCATCCAATTGAAGCGAAATCGAGCCGAGGTTCCCGCTTTGCAAACCCGTTCGCGGCATTTATACAACGACCGGTACGTTCGCTACCCCGGCCGTTCCGAAGGTGCGCCTGTACCGCTCGATCTCCGCCTGAGGCCCCATCGCCTTCGAATAGTTGTCTGACAATTTGACGGCGGGACGACCATCCACCGCGCTGAGCTTGCAGACAATACTGACGGGATCGAAGCGCTCATCTCCCTGCGGGCTGCAGTTGCGGAAGTCGTTGGTGAGCAGCGTGCCCCAACCGGCGCTGAAGCGAATCCGGCGATCGGGACGCCAGCGCTTCTCATTCAGAAAGTCGCTTGCCCGCTTAAAGCTGACTGGAGCGGCGCCATGCAGCGGCGTTCCTCCGAAATACGCATGGAGCGCGAGGATCACATCGACATCGAGAGAGTCCGATGCAATCAGCCGCTTCTTGCGGGGATCGAATCCGCGCTTCTGCAGCCAGGCGATGTATTCATCGCCAGCGACAAATGGGTCTTTGCTGTCGATGCGCTGGCCTGTCCATTGGGCCACCCATTCTGGAGCGTCTCGCAAGAATTGAGTGGTGCCAAATGTGTCGGGCAAGAGGATCAGCAACTCGCCCTGGTAGGTCTGTTGCCAAAGCTCGAGCATCCTGTACTGAGCCGATCTCAATTCTTCGTCCGAATCCGCCAACGCAGCCAGCGCCATCGGCAATTCGTGCGCGTTTGTACCGATTGCCTCGAGATCGTGCTTGTAGGCAAGGAAGGTATTCGAACTGCCGGTAAAGTTTGGCCCGAGCACATCCGCCATCGCGCTCACAACGTATTCCTGCCAAAGAAAGCTGTGGCGGCGACGAGTGCCGAAGTCGCTGACATTAAGTCCCGGAACCCCGCGCAAACGCTCCATTTTTTCCCATAGGCGCGTTTTGGCGCGTGCGTAGAGAATGTCTAGCTCGAGTTCGGACAGATGTTTGAGGCTTGCGCGCGTCTTCAACTCGTCGATGGCGGAGAGGGCGTAGATCTCCCACATGGTCGTCGCGGTCCACAGCCCATCGAAGGTGAGCGAAATCTGGCCGTCTTTGGTGTCGAGTTCGAAATCGGACAGCTGAAAATCCTTTTCGAGCCAGGCGAGAAAATCGGGCTCGAAGATTCCCCGCTTGCCGTAGAACGTGTTGCCGGCAAGCCAGATGAGCTCCGATTTGTGGAAGCGCAGTTTTCTTGTCGATTCCAACTGCTCGCGCAGTTCATCGATGTTCACGATGTGCCCGAGCGGAACGGCGGATGTGCGATTGGCAACGGTGAACGTGGCGCGGGTATTCGGGAAATGCTTCCAGATGAATTGCAGCATCAGGAGCTTGTAGAAATCGGTATCCAGAAGCGAGCGCGTGATCGGATCGAGTTCCCAGTTATGGTCATGGGCGCGCCTTGAGAGATTAACGATCACGGTTTCTCTACTGTAAAGCAGCGTTGGAAGAAGAGGCCCATTTCCTTCACTTATTCTCCTGCGATGAGACGAGACGCGCCCCACAGGAGCGTCTCACCACCAGCTCGATGGGCGCAAGAATATCGCGGACGGGAAGCTCGGGACGATCGAGGCGCTCCAGCATGGTGGCCATGGCAAGGGCGCCGATGGCGGGAAAGTCCGGACGAATGGTTGTGAGGGGTACCGGCAGGAGGCCGGCGTACTTTGCATCGTCCATGCCGACGATGCGCACGTCTTCGGGAACGCGGACGTGCTTCGCGAGCAGCACCGGCAGGAGGCGAGCGGCGGTCAGGTCGTTTGCGCAAACGATGCCATCGGGGCGCGCCTCATCGAGGACTCTGCGGATGAAGTTGTCATCCCGGGCATCGCCCCTCCAGACCGGGTCGCGGATTGAATCGATGCCTTGGGCCCGAAGCGCCTCATGAAATCCGGTGATGCGGGCGTTCAGGGTGTTGGTGGGCTGCCCTTCGGCCAGGAAGATAAGGCGGCGGGCTCCGAGGCCGAGCAGGTGCAGAGTGGCCAGGAAGCCGGCGCGCCGGTTGTCGATGGTCACGAGGTCGAACGGCGAGCGATCTGGGTAAGGCAGGTAGCAGCGGTCGAGCAGCACCATCGGAATTTGTGACCGATGCAGACTGCGTGCGATGCGGCGGTTGACGGTATCGCTGTCAGGAGCCAGCTCAAAAGGCGCGAAGAATACTCCTGCAACGCCTTGCTTCATGAACGAGTGCACCAGTTCTTCCGCCTCCGCGGCGGAACCGCCAGCCGTGGATGCATTACGCCACAGCAAAGCATCGGGGCGAGCGAACGAAGCACGCATCATGCCCTGACAGATCGGTTCGAAGATTTCGGCGAGTCCGAGTTCAGGGACGAGAAGACCGAAGGTGCGGCCAGCGGCGGGACTGCGGCGAAGGACGTGGGTGCCTGCACCCGGACGGCGGGAGACCAGCCCGAGCCGCTGCAGGTCAAGCACGGCCTTACCCACTGTAATGCGCGAGGCGGCGAAGAGCCTTCCTAATTCCGCCTCGCTCGGAAGTCGGTCACCGGGCCGCAGCTCGCCGGCCTGAATGCCGGCGAAGAGGTGGTCAAAGATACGGCGGTGCTTCGCAATGGTCTCGCCGGACGCGGCATCCGCAGGGACGGCAAGCTGCTCCGCGGGTTGTCGAGGCCGTGGTGTCCGATCATCCTTCATGCATCAACAGTGTCGCAGAACCACAAGGCCTCGCTATTTTCTGCAAACGCGCTCTTGAACGTGCGAACAGAAATAGGGGGTGGGGGATAGGGAGGTGGGGGTACAGCCCCGTCCGATGCACGATCCTTTCGATGCACCATCCTTTATTGATTCTGCACTTCGGCTGGGCTTATTCTCTGCAAATTCTGTCCACTTTTCTCTTGAATTATGCTGTGTTTTCGATGGTTTCAGCGAGACGCGACCGAACCTCTTCGGCCAGGTGCGGGATAGCTCCTGACTGGGATGCCATCCAGGAGCCCCAGCGATTGCCCGCTTCATTCAGAGTGGCAAGATCGGCACCACGCAGCAGGTAATGCGTGAGGGCGGCCGTGAAGGCATCGCCGGCTCCTATGGTGTCTGCGACCTGCACAGGGACTCCGGGGTGCCGGTGCCATTCGTCGCGGGTGACCAGAAGGCTTCCGCCGGAGCCGCAGGTGACGGCAACCATTTGCAGCGTTGGGAACTCGGAGAGCAGGCGCTCCGCCCCGGTGCGCAAGTGAGCCGATGCGGGCTCTTCATCCAAAGGCAGCCCCAGAAGAGCGAGCACCTGCGGAACCTCTGAATCGTTCATTTTGACGACTGTGGCAAGTTCCAGGGATTCCTGAACGATTTCGCCGGAATAAAAAGGTGGGCGCAGATTCGCGTCATACACGCGGACGCAGGCGGAAGGGGTTTGCGCGGCGAGGGTCTGGATGGTCTGACGCGACTCAATGCTGCGCTGGGCGAGCGAACCGAAGCAGATGGCATTCGCGCGTTCAGCAAGCTGAAGCCACTCATCGGAGAGTTCGAGCGAATCCCATGCAGCGGGCTGGTGAATGACATAGGCAGGCTGGCCGTTCTCCAGCGTTACGGTGACGCGGCCGGTTTCATGCATGGGATCAACTTGGATGTGGCTGGAATCGACAGGAAGCGGCTCGAGTATCTTGATTGCGTTGCGGCCGAGATCGTCGCGTCCAACGCGACTAAGAATCGCGGCGTGGTTGCCGAGCCGCGCGGCCATTACCGTGTAATTGGCCGCCGCGCCTCCCAAGCGCGGACCCAAGGGCAAGATGTCCCATAGCAATTCCCCTATACCAAGAATCAGGTGCGGCTCTTTCACGGTGTCGCTCCGTTAGATAAGTCGGTGAATGATGACAACCCATTACTTTCATCCTGCCAGGCCATTTCGTCAATGTGGAGCGGAACAATTTTGCGACGCAGGTTGTCTGAGTGCTGTTGATGCTTGCTCGAAAAGCGCATGGCGCGCAGGTTCTCAGGATAGTGATCGGGAATGACAGGTTCGTCGTCTTCCCACACTCGACCACCCCACGAACATAGACCCATTCTCACCTCAGAGACGAAGACCCGTCGCTCGGGACCCGGAGTGTTCGTGCGGACCCCGGGAAGCTTGGATGGGGCGCCCTCGGTTCATGCAGATCGACAGATCCCAACAGCAGATCCCTCACCCCGCCTACCCCGATCGCACTCACGTGCGATCGGGGCCCCAAACGCGCGGGTTTTCAGGATGACACCGCGTTGGGAACCTGGGGAGCCTTGAACGACAGGACTTTTGGGGTTTGTGCCTTCCCACCCTCGACCACCCCTGAACATGGACCTGTTCTCGGGGATCCCGGAAGGCGGAGCTTGGATGGGGCGACCTCGGTTCATGCCAATCGAGATGTCTCAACAGCAGGTCCGCCGCGAACGAGGGTCAGCCGACCCAACGCCAGATGGAGCAGTCTTCGTAATTGGCGGAAGCGTATTCGCCGTCGGGCTGATTGGCTAGGATGGTGTGGTCTGCGATGGCGTCGGCGCGTGAGCGCTCGATCTGACCGAGGAATAGTCGCTGGAAACCGCGGTGTGTTTCGAGCTCGGCTTCCTGCTCATTGTTGACGTAGAGCAGATCGAGTTCGATGGAGCGGTTCGCGAGGTGGTGGGCGAGGTTGCGGAGCAGACGCCGCATGACCATTTTGCCGAAGGGGTTGAAGAGAAAGAGCAGGCAGGGGCCTTGCGGTAGCGAAAACTCCGAAGCATCGCAGCAACGAATTTGCATCGGCACGACGTTTCTTTCGCATTGCCGCCAGATGCGCGCATTGCGGCGGGCGATGCCGGCGAGGGTTGAGTGCAGTTCCACACCGATGACTTTTTGGAATGGCATTTGAGAGGCGAGCAGGACAGCGCGGCCCATGCCGGCTCCGATGTCGATGAACGTGAACTCATGGATCGACATGGTCGGACGGGTCCCCTTCCACCGTTTCAGAAGTCGGCGAAAGACAGAGGGAGCGACACCATAGTAGGCCGTGGCGTGGCGGTCGTTGGGGTGCCCGCTTTTGAGGTGCCGGCCTGCAATGAGGCCGCTGGTGCGCACGCCGTATTCCTTGTCGAAGGGGTGGCGGGTGAATCCGTCGGCCACGGTGAGTCCGGGGAGCAGACGGCGCTGACTTGTGTTGGGCACGTTAGCCACGGTAGCACAGGGGATTGCGGGAGGGCACACTTGCCCCGCGCGCATAAAGGGGAATACCGTGATTGGTATCTCAGCCCGCGATGACACGTGCGTTCTGGAACTCGTGCATCTCGGGCTGGGACCAATCTCGGTGAGGCGCTACCGCGTTACTTTGCCAGATGGTATGTGACGTTGATGGTGGTCTCGACTTCGATGGGTTGGCCATCTTCGAGGAAAGGCTTGTAGGTCCACCGCCGCACTGCATCGAGCGCGGACTGCTGCAGCTCATTTGGACCCGATACAACCTTCAGCTCCTCGACGCTTCCCTCTTTGCCGATGATCGCATGGAGCACGACCTTGCCCTGAATCCTCTCTTTCTTCGCTTCTTCGGGGTACACGGGCGGGACCTTGTTGAGTGCGTACTTCTCCATTTCGCTCGCCGGAACGGTGTGGGGCGATTTCGATTTGGGAGTATCGCCGGCTCCGGCGAATATTCCATCCACATTCGCTGCGAGTGCAGTCGCTGAGGCGCATGTGGCAGCGGCTATCAAGACACACGCCGCGGCAGTTGCCAGTCGTGCTGCGCGTCGCATTTCGATCTTCCTCTCTGTAAGTCGCATAAGTCTCCTTTCCAGGGTGTTGGCATCGAAAATTCCGATGGCATGGGGCGTGCGGAGCGACGGTCCTCCGACGAGCAAAGAGGCCAGCCGCAAGAGGGATTCGACGTATTCATTGCTCCCAGAAATGGCGGAGACCATCTGATCGCAGACCATTTCGCGAGTCTCAGTAAGGCGCGCGCGGGTGCGCGAACAGAGCGGATGGTAGCTGACCGGCAGCGCCAACAATTCATAGGCTAGATTCTTTAAAAAATCGCTTCGGTTCAGATGCGCGAACTCGTGAGCGATGACGGTATGGATGTCGGATTCGGATAAGCGCTCCATCATGCCGGCTGGCAGAACCACCAAATTTCGAATGACCCCAAATGTAATCGGAGCGAACACATGGGGCGATGTTCCGAACGACACTCGCCGAACTCCGAACTGCTTTGCGCATCGGACCGCAACTTCAGCCGCCTCGGTGTTGAGAGAAAGCGGATTGGATTCGCGCCGCAATGCTGCAAGTCGCCGGCACCGCCAGAGGAATCGCGCAGCAGAATATGCGCAGGCAGCGCAGTAAAGAAGCAAGATCGACGCAAGGAGGCCCCGCGACATATGCAGAGTGCCGAGCCGTGTGCCTGCCCCAACGATCACCGAGACTTGGGCATCCTTGACCGGATGCGCACCGCCAAACCAACTGAAGACCCCTGACACCCTACCCCACGGCAAGCCGGAACAAGCGGGGAGAAGGCTCTGCAGGAGGAGAATACCCGCCCAAACGCGGTGCTCGGCGCGAGGACCAGACTTAGCCAACATACGCGCCATCGCCCATCCGGCGGCGAAAAGAAGCGGGACCTGCCAGAGCGAGTTGAGAAGGTAGGAAAGGACCCAGGATTCGAGACCGTTCCACGTTTCTGCGGTGTTCATGGCTTGCTCCCTCCTTTGTTGAATCGTCTGGTCAAGTCGGCGAGCTTTTGTGCGTCGATTTGGCCGCTTTTGAGAAGGCTCATCACCAGGTCTTCGCTGGAACCGCCAAACATGCGATCAATGAGATCGCGCAGGCCCTGGCCCAGCGCTTTGTCCTCAGTAACGCGCGCGCTGTAGACATAGGCTCTGCCCTGCAATTCGCGTTTGAGCTTGCCTTTACGTTCAAGGATGTTGAGCATGGTCTGCACCGTTGTGTAGGCGAGAGCGGGATCCATTTGTTCTTGAACCGCGCCGACAGTGCTGCTGCCGCATCTCCAGATCACCTGCATGATCTTGAGTTCCAGCTTCGTGAGGGAGATCTTGGTTGATTCTTTATTCACATCGTCTCCTATCTTTTTAGGAGATTAGCCTTAGTATGAGTGAAATGTCAACTAAGTTCTTAGGACTTTCTAGGGTGGAACGACTGCATCATCACTTTGTGTTGGCGGAGGCGGCGTAGGCGGCTACATCGTCCTGGCTCTTTGGGCGTGCGTGATGAACGCCCTTGCCCGGATGACGGTGCGAGCGTTGGCGCAGGTCTTTGCCGTCGTCAAGATCGAAGGCCGCATTGACAAGAGCGATATGCGAAAACGCCTGAGGGAAGTTGCCGACCTGGCGCTTGAAGTGGGGATCGTATTGCTCGGCGAGCAGGCCGACGTCGTTGCGCAGCTTCAGCAGACGCTCAAATAGTCTGCGTGCATCCTTTGCGCGGCCGATGGCATTGAGACTGCTGACCATCCAAAAGCTACAGGCGAGAAAAACCCCTTCGCCGGGGGGAAGTCCGTCGTCTACCTTGGTCGTGTTGTAGCGCATGACGAGGCCATTGGGCATGAGTTCGCGCTCAATCGCTTCGACGGTGGAGATGACGCGGCGATCGGATGGCGGAAGAAAGCCCACCAGTGGCATGAGCAGCAGGGAGGCATCGAGCTGGCTTGAACCGTAGGCCTGCGTAAAAGCCTTCTTCTTTTTGTTGTAGGCCCGGGTGCATATCTGCGCGTGAATTGTGTCGCGGAGGGTACGCCACTTTTCAATGGGTGCACGATACTTGAGCTGCTCGGCGAGCAGGACGGCGCGGTCGAAGGCCACCCAGGCCATCATCTTGGAGTAGGTGAAGTGCTGCGGGTCGCCGCGGACCTCCCAGATTCCCTGATCGGGGAGCTGCCAGATTGTCTTCGAGGTGATCGAGCAACTGGACCAGGACACGGAAGTCGTCCTCGGTGTGATGGTCGACGCTTTGCTGGGCGTGGAAGAAGGAGTCGAGCATCTCTCCATAGATATCGAGTTGGAGTTGGAGCGCTGCAGCATTGCCGACGCGCACGGGACGCGAATTTTCGTAGCCGGGGAGCCATGACGACTTCCCACTCAGGGAGTTGGCGCTCGCCCTTGATGCCGTACATGATCTGCACCTGGTCGGGGCTGCCGGCGAGGGCGCGCAGGAGCCAGTCCTGCCAGGCGGCGGCTTCGTCGAAATAGCCGCCGTTGGCGAGCGCCAGCAGGGTGAAAGTGGTGTCGCGGAGCCAGCAGTAATCGGTAGTCCCAGTTGCGAACGCCACCAATGGACTCGGGCAGACGATGTGGTGACAGCAGCAACGATGCCGCCGGTGGGCCGAAAGGTGAGGGCCTTGAGTGTAATGAGGGAGCGTTCGATGGCCCCTAAATCGGGACCGCGGTGCTTGAGTCGTCCGCTCCATCGACGCCAGAAGTTTTCAGCGGTGCGCAGAGCCTGCTCGGGATTTACCTTGCGCGGCTGCTCCTCGTAGGAGAGGCCGTAGGTGAGGGAGAAACGCACGCGCTGTCTTTTGCGCACAGTGAACTCGGCGACGGTGTTAAATTTTCACCGTGGACGGGGATGGATGCGTGCAGAACAGCGAGATTGGGTCCTGCGACGGCGCGCATTCCGTCGCGAATGTGGGTAACCCACGGGACGGTGCGGCCGAAGTCGAAACGCAGCGACAGGCACATGCGCATGTCGACTTTTCCGCGCAGGCCTTCGACGATGCGGACGACATCGGAGTGCGTTCCGCGGACGGGCATGAAGTCAATGAGGCGCACTGCGCCGGTGCTGGTCTCGAAGGTGGTTTCGAGGATCAGGGTGTGCGGCGCGATAGCGGCGCGTGATACGCACGCGGCCCTTGGCAGGCGAGATCTTCCAATAGCCGTTCTCTTCGGTTCCGAGGAGCGCAGGCGCAGCAGGCGTCGGAGGAGAAGTTGGGCCAGCAGAGCCAGTCGATGGAGCCGTTGCGATGGACGAGGGCGGCTGCTTCGCAGTCGCCTATGAGGGCGTAGTCTTCGATCTTTCCGGGCATTTTCTTGAGGAGCCTCTATGTGGGTTTGGTTTTGCTGAGGATTGTTCCTTTTTGATACGTTTCCAGCCTGGTGTCGCGCGCTCAAGGGTCCGTTGCCATCCCTGGTCCCCAAATGCGAGGGACCAGGTGCACCCAGTTTCGTGCGGAACGAAGTTGCGCAAAAGCATTCGTGGCGTTCTACCTTATTGTTCGCGGTAGTTGCGCATGAGGCCTCCGTCGATGACGAAGGTTGAGCCGGTGATGTAGGCGGCGTCGTCGGATGCTAGAAAGGCGACCAGTGCCGGCAACGTCCTCGGGTGTACCCAATCGGCCGAGGGGAATGTTCTTGAGCAGGGCGTCTAGCTCGGGCTTGTTTTCGAGGAGAGACTTGTTAATCGGGGTGGCGATAGCGCCGGGGGCGACGTTGTTGACTGTGATGCCCGAGGGGGCCGAGTTCCACAGCAAGGTCGCGCATGAGCATGCGGAGGCCGCCCTTGCTGCAGCAGTAGGTGGCGAAGCCGGGAAAGACCATGTCTTCGTGCACTGAACTGATGTTGACGATGCAGCCGGGCTTCTTTGCGTCGCGCAGGCGGCGGACGAAGGCCTGCGAGAGGAAGAAGGGACCGCGGAGATTCACATCCATGACCTTGTCGTAATCGGCCTCGGTGGTATCCCAGAAGGCGGACTTCTTCTCCATACCCGCGTTATTGACGAGGATGTCGGCGGACCCAAAGCGCGACCAGGCTTGGTCGACGAGACTCAGATCGGCATCGAGGCTGGTGACGTCGGCTTCAACGATCGCGGCCTGTCCACCAGTAGATTCGATTGCCTGCATTGTCTGCTGGGCGCCGTCAGGTTGGCCGATGTAGTCTACGATGACCTTGGCGCCTTCGGCAGCGAGACGTTCGGCGATTCCCTGCCCGATTCCGGAACCGGCCCCGGTGACGATGGCGACTTTGCCCTGCAAGCGCTGCATTCGTTCTCCATGACGCGCGACTCGCGCGTACCTGATTAGATGCAGCGAACGTCAAAGTACTGTTACGGCGGTTGCATGGGTAGATTCCGGACCGTGACACGAACGCCTTGATCGCGCTACGCTGTGAGATACGAAGGAGCCATTCCACCCCAATGCCTATACAGACGACATCAAAAATCTGGCATAACGGCAACCTCATTCCCTGGGAGCAAGCCAACATCCACGTGATGAGTCACGTGATCCATTACGGCTCGAGCGTGTTCGAAGGGATTCGTTGCTACGCACAGCCACAGGGCTCGGCAGTGTTTCGCCTGCCGGAGCACATGCAGCGGCTGTTGGACTCAGCCAAGATCTACCGGATGGACCTACCTTTCACGCTCGACGAGCTGTGCGCCGCAGTGGTCGATCTTATTGAGAGCAATGGAGTTGCTCCCTGCTATATTCGTCCGATCGCGCTACGCGGCTACGGAGAGATTGGCGTGAGCCCGAAGGGATCGCCGATCGAGGTATATATTGCGAATTTCCCGTGGGGCAAGTACATGCCGGGAACGGGCGGCGCGGACGTGTGCATTTCGAGCTGGAACCGGCTCGCTCCTAACACTATGCCGGCGCTGGCCAAGGCAGGCGCGAACTACATGAATTCGCAGCTGATCCGGATGGAAGCGGACGCGAACGGCTACGCCGAAGGTATTGCGCTTGATGTGAACGGGCTGGTAAGCGAAGGTTCGGGCGAGAATATTTTTGTGGTGCGCAATGGCGTGCTCTACACGCCAACGCTGGCGAATTCGGCACTCTCGGGCATCACGCGCGACAGCGTACTGACGATTGCGCGGCATCTCGGGTTCACGGTGACCGAACAGGCGATCCCGCGGGAGCTTTTGTATATCGCGGATGAGGTGTTCTTCACTGGGACGGCCGCTGAGGTTTCGCCGATCCGGTCGATCGATCGCATTGTGATTGGCGATGGAAAGCCGGGCGAGATCACGCAGAAAATTGCCGACGAATTCTTTGCGATTGCGAACGGCCTGAAGCATGACCGGTTTGGATGGTTGACTCCGGTGAATGTTACGGCTACGGAGCCGGTGAGCGCTTAGTTTTTCTTTTGGAAAAGAGCGGGCGGCCTTCGGGTCGCCTGTTTTTTTGGTTGCGCGTGGTTTGTGGTGGGCGGAACTCGCTCCCCGGTCGCCTCGCTCGTTCATTCCAACGAAGGTTTGGAATTAGGGTCAGTTCCCACCCCGGTCCCCAAGGGCTAGGGACCAAGGGCACCCAGCCGGGGGGCACCTCGACAGGTTTGGACGCTCGGGTTGTTGCGTGGGGTTAACAATCGGATGTTTAGAATCAGGTCATGTCCTGCAAAAGCAGTTCCCTCCTGTACCGGCTTGGTCTATTCGTTCTTTGCCTTCTTTCAGTTCTCTGCCCTGTTGCTTCGAATGCGCAAGCGTATGTGGGTCAGCCCAAGCTGATTGTGATCCTGGTGATTGATCAGTTTCGCGGCGACTACCTGAATCGCGACCAGGCGAAGTTTAAGGGGCGCGGATTCAATTTGTTGATGAAAGACGGCGCGTGGTTCACGGACTGCTACTACGACTATGCGAACACGAAGACCGCGCCGGGGCACGCCACGATTGGAACGGGCGCGTACACCGATGGGCACGGCATCGATTCGAATGAGTGGTGGGATGCTTCGCGTTCGTTTGACGTGCAGGTGAGTTCGGTGCAAGACGAGCGGTACAAGCTCGTGGATCTGCCCCACGACTCGATTCCAGCAAACCAGCCGGGGGCGCCGGCCTGGGCTACAAACTTTGTCGTTGGCGCGTCGCCGTTGAACCTGCGCGCGACGACGCTCGGCGACGAGCTGCGGCTTGCGACGGCGGGAAAATCCCGGGTGTTCGGCGTGTCGCTGAAAGACAGGGCTGCAATTCTGCCTGCGGGGCAGTCGGCCAACGGAGCGTTCTGGATCGATCAGGCAAGCGGCCAATTCACCACGTCGACCTACTACATGGAGCATCTTCCGGAGTGGGCGAAGGCGTTCAACGGCGGACCGCGCATTGCACAGGCAGAGCACGAGGCAAACGCGGAGGGGACAACGCAGTTCTACGAGCTGGTGGGACGCACGCCAGCGGCCAACAGCTATGAGCTCGATTTTGCCAAGGCGCTGATCGAGGGCGAGAAGCTGGGACAGAACGGCGTGACGGACCTGGTGACGATTTCCCTTTCCGCAAACGATATTCAGGGGCACCAGTTCGGACCCGATTCACCGTTTGAAGAGCAAATGATTCTGAGCCTGGACAGCGATTTCGACGGCTTCTTCAACTGGCTCGATCAGAAGGTAGGACTGAAGAATGTGTGGGTGGCGCTTACCGCGGATCATGGCGTTGCACCGATCGCGGGCGATGCAGCGAAGCTGGGCATTCATGGCGTTGCGGTCAACATGGATAAGGTATACGACGAACTGAACAAGAAGCTGGACGAGCGGTTTGCGGCAGGCCAAAAAATCGAGTTTCTGCTGCCGAATCCCGATTTGCCGTATATCGAGCTGGACAAGCGGGCGTTCGCGAAGATCCACGTAGACGAGAAGACAGCCGAGGAAGCGGTGGCCGAGATGCTGCCGGACGCAATTGCACTCCAGGACCAGAACCCTCTACCAGAACTGAAGCTCGTGCCGCCGACTGTGCCGCAGCCCGTCGATCATCGACTGCCTCCGGCTGCGCGGGCGCAGTATGTTTACACGCGACTACAACTGGCGGCCGGGCAACTGCCGCCCACCGAATGGGGCAAGCTGATCGCCCATAGCTATACATCGCACGGCAACTGGTTTGTGATGGCGGTCCTGGACGCGTACCAGATGTCTGGAACCGGGCAATTTGCGGGGACAACCCATTTCAGCCCGTGGAGTTACGACCGGCATGTGCCACTGGCGTTCTATGGAGCTCCGTTTGTGCCCGGCGAGTATCATGAACATGTAGCCCCGGTTGATCTGGCAGCGACTTTTGCATCGCTTGCAGGCGTGAATCAGCCGTCGGCGTCGGTTGGCCGCGTCCTGACGGAAGCACTGAAAGGGAGCGCGACGAACCGCCAGTAAAATCCGCTGTCGAGGAAGACATCCGCGCGTGAAGCCCGACATGAAAGTGCAGTTGGCCGGCATTGAACTGGTCAATCCGATCATCGCTGCCAGCGGCACTTTCGGTTATGGAATCGAATTTGAAGAGATTGTCTCACTGGAGCGGATCGGTGGGTTCGTAACCAAGGGGCTCTCGATTCAGCCCATGGCGGGCCACCCTCCACCGCGCATTCTGCAGACCGCAGCGGGAATGCTCAATGCGATTGGCTTGCAGAATGTGGGGGTCGAGGAGTTTATCGCCAAGAAGCTGCCCCTGCTGCGGAAGTACCGCAACACATGCTGCATCGTGAACGTGTTCGGCTATACGGTCCACGATTACATCCGTGTGATTGAGCAGCTGAACCACGCAGAAGGCATTGGCGCATACGAGTTGAATGTGTCGTGCCCTAATGTTCACGCGGGCGGAATGACATTTGGCGCGGACGCGAGCTCTCTCGAATATCTGATCAAGCTCGCCAAGGCCGTATCGAAGCGTCCGCTGATTGTGAAGTTGTCGCCGAATGTGACCTCCATTGCGAAGATGGCAAAAGTGGCAGCGGATGCGGGCGCAGACAGCGTGAGCCTGGTCAATACGTTTCTCGCAATGTCGATTGATGTGGAGACGCGGAAACCTCGGCTGAGCAACGTGACCGGGGGTTTATCCGGACCGGCAATCAAGCCCATTGCATTGCGGATGGTTTACGAAGTTGCGCAAGCCGTCACCATTCCCGTGATTGGCATGGGCGGAATCCTAACGCCGGAAGATGCGGTGGAATTCATGCTGGCGGGCGCAAGCGCGGTGCAGGTGGGAACGGCGAACTATGCCGATCCACGTGCGACCGAACGCATTGCCGTGGGCCTCGAGGGCTGGTGCCGCAGCCATCACGTGGAGCGGGTCACGAGCCTGACGGGCGCTCTCGACGTTCCGCACGGTTAGAATCCGGTCGTCTATAGCCCGCAAGATTCTCCGGAGAATCCTTTCGAACAGATCCGCAGCGCAGACCGCGACTTGGCAAATACCTGCCGATGCCTCGAGGCGGTCGTGTCCCCTGTGAGGTCACCTAAATTACTGATTACTAATGGGCTAAATATAGGGCTCCTCATCTCCAACTTTAGTAATCATTTTTGAGCAACTATAGTGCCAAAATGCCTTCCCACAATGGAGGTATTGCACTAAATTGGTTTACATAAACACAGCAGAAATCGCACTATTTCATCGATAAAACAATAATTTGTCGATATTTACCAGATATGGCTCGTTAGTAATGCCCTGCGGCACTCCTTGGTGACTTGAATTAGACGCAAGAGGAACGTAGCTGCCTCCTGATTGGCAGATCCTCCTCGCGGCGGACCCAGGGGAATTTCCCCGAAACAGATGTTGAGGAGGTTTGCAGAAGTTTATGCAAATGTTCGGGAATCGCTCTTATAAAGCCATCTATATTTCGAAGCCTTGCTCTCAGTCGTCTCTTGAAGCTCGGCCAACCTCAACTCGGGTTCATTCCTTCGTTGTGTCTCTTGTTTTCGGCGGAGCCATGCTGGCTGTGGCCGGTTGTGGCGGGGTGGTATCGAATAGAGCGGCAGCCACGGCCAGTGCAGGCAGCATCACGGCGTCGCCTGCAACGGTTGCGTTCGGAAGCGTATCGGTGGGGAGTCCGGCGACAACGCAGGTAGCGCTTGTGAATTCAAGTTCAGCCGCGGTGGTGGTGTCGCAGGTGAGTGCGAGCGACAGCACGTTCTCGGTGGACGGAGCAGGCACATTTCCTATCACCGTCGCGGCCAAAAGCACAACGACCCTGAACGTCCACTTCACTCCAACGGCAGCAGGCGCCAAATCAGGGCAATTGGTAATCCAGAACAATTCAATCGCGGGCCCGTCGGTGACGGTGCAAGTGACTGGAACCGGGGTGGCGTCGACACCATCCGGATCGACTCTGACGGTGAATGCGAGCAGCATCGCATTTGGCAGCGTGGTGCTGAACACTCCGTCGACTCAATCGGTGACGCTGAGCTCTACCGGAACAGCAAATGTTGTGGTTAGCAGCGCGAGCGTATCGGGCACGGGCTTCACGGTCTCCGGAGCAACCTTTCCCCTGACATTGACGCCTGGGCAGTCTGCGACTCTCAGCCTGCAATTTCAGCCCACGGTGGCCGGAGCGGCCAGCGGGAAACTGGTCATCGCGAGCAATTCCTCAACCAATGCAACGGCAACGATTGCTCTGAGCGGCACGGGGGTTCCCGTTGCCGTCGACTTGAGCTGGACGGCTCCCGGTGGAGGGAGTATTACAGGCTTCAATGTCTACCGTGCAATCGGGACGAGTTCCTCGTTCCAGCGGCTGAACACCGCGGTAAGCTCACCGGCGTCATTCATGGACTCCACGGTGCAGAGCGGGACCACGTATCAGTACTACGTGACGAGCGTGGATTTGGGTGGAGCGGAGAGTATCCCGTCGAATACAGCCACGGTCGTCGTTCCCTAAATTCAACTCAAAATGCGAAAAGCTGCGCTGCCCCTTCGCCCGGGCGGCGCAGCTTTTTTATGCCGCTTCCCACGGCAAAGTCGCGTTCTTGGGTTGAAGGATGCATTAGAAATGATGCAATAACCGTGTTGCAACATTCGCGCCACGGGCAATGCCTCCTGTAGAAATCAGGCCCGAATTTCTTTTTAATTGGCTTGTGTCGAAGTTACACGGACCAAGGACTTTCATCCTTTATTCAAGAAACGTTCGGCAACACTCAGAAAAGCAACGAGTTGCATTCACGCCCCAGGGAAGAAAATGCTCGCACCAAGAAAGTTTTACATGGTTTGGGCGGCGTTTTTGATGTGATTTCACTCGCCTTCACCTCGTTACTCTTTGCTAACTAATGCAATTCGATTTACTTAAGGGAATCGCTGGGAATGGTTGCCTGTGTGGCAGCGGAATTGCTTAGAATTCAATGAGTATTCCTTTCAGTGTCTTTTCTACATGACCGCACCTAAGTTTTAAGGCGCGGCAATGGGAGGGGACTTCAATTTTGAATCTGGCCCGAGAACGATCGGGGGCCTCTCACGTGCATCGCCTGCGAATCGTCTCTTCCAGGAAGTCTTCTACACGATTTGTACAGTTGTACCGAACGCCTCTTTAACAAGAAAAACTCCCCTCTGCTTTTTTCGGGCGGCTGCGTAAGCCAACCGAGTGGTGTTCTCCGTGTCCGATTTCGGCCGGGATGAACCGCAAGGCGGTGGGCTGTCCAAAAAAAGAATGCAGTACGAATGAGGCAGAACGCGCTGGATTTGCGGAGGTCGCAAGCAGTTCTTGAACCCCCCCAGTGAGGTGAATTTGATGTACGAAGATAAGCGTGGCCAGCACGGCGACGTTAAGCCGGCAATCCACACCGCCTTTCCAGCAAACAGGGATCGGCATGAACGGCAATTCTATTTCCCCACATCTCGAAGGAATGCAGCAGTGCGTGGCTATCGTTCCAGCGTGCTTCCCGCTATTATTTCTCTCTCGTTCGTCATTATGATTCTGAGTGGTTGCGGCGGCGTGCAAATGAGCCAAAAAACCAATACTGTGATCGCCACTCCAAGTACAATCGCATTCGGAAATGTAGCAGTGGGTCAAACTGCCACGGCCAGCGTCACCCTGCAGAATCGTGGTTTATCAGCAGTGCAAATCGACGATCTGAGCGCCAGCGGGCAGTCGTTTTCGATTGCCGGAGCGACCTTCCCCATCCAGTTGGCGGCAAATGCCAGCGCCACGGTGAAGCTTACGTTCACTCCCACGGCTGCAGGCAGCGTCACGGGCCCTCTGATGATTACCACAAGCGCCGCATCGACTCCCGTGTCGGTCGCGAACGCAAGCGGCACGGGCACTCCTGGAGTGAGCGCTCTCACCTGCGCCGTCGGTTTCCTCGCAACGGTGGGCACGGACTCTTGCTCTGTAAAGCTAAACGTTGCTGCGCCCAGCGGAGGCTTCGTAGTTAATCTTGCAAGCAACAATGGCGCCGTGGGCTTGCCCAGCACGGTTACGGTGCCGGCAAACGCCACTACTGCACCTTTCACGGCAACGGTTGCTGCGGTCACGAGTCTGCAGACCGTTGTTCTGACAGCGACAGGAAGCGGAACGTCGGAAACATTCTCCATGATCCTGGGCACGGCTGGATCGCGAGCAGTGCAGTTGACGTGGAGCCCTCCCGGCAACTCCAACGATCCGATCTCGGGCTACAAGATCTACCGCTCCACCGACGGAGTGACGTATCGACTTCTCAATGGGTCAGTCGAATCGCAAACGACGTACCTCGATGCAGGTGTGCAAGGCGGGATCAACTACAACTACTACGTAGTGAGTGTCGATACTGCCGGAGCCATGAGCGTTCCGTCCAATATGACTACCGTAGCCGTGCCTTAGCAATCAGGATGGCTTTGCAATTACGAGCGCCGCGCGCATATCGCTGCGGCGCTCTTTTGCGTGTGGCGGGGATGATCATGCGGCGAGCAGTCTATCTTGCCGAACTGGAATTGATCCCTACCTGGTAACCCACTCGAGGATGTGGTTCACCGCGTCTGCAGCTTCGCCACGACGGCCGGCGTAACAGGCGGCTCCTTCGATTGCGCGCTGGAAGGAGTTGACCATCTCCGGTGCATCAGCCAGCACGTGTGGAGTGTTCTGCAGGAGCGAGAGCAACGCCATGCTCTGATGGACGGGCGCGACGTCCCAGCCAGCCGCGGCTTCATATTGAAGTGAAAAGACCCATCCCACACGAGCAGGCTCCGACGCCACGCGGGCATTGCAGCTCTCAGGCAAGACCGGCGTTTGGTCATTACCGCCATTGCGGAGAAGAAGAATCCGCGGATAGGCATGAACCAATCCGGCGGCATCGATCAGGGCATACTCGTCGGAAAAGCATGCGGCGCCGCGACGAAGCAGTTCGGCAACCAGTGAGGACTTGCCTGAATGAGAGCCGCCTGCAACAAGCAGAGCACGGTCGCCGATCAAGACTGCGCCTGCATGGACTGCATGGAGATTCTGCATGCGCTGAATCAAAGTCGTGTCGAGAACGTCGAGGGCTTTGCGAAGCAGGCTCTGCGGCTGATCCGCCGAAGCGATCAGGGTATCGTCGACAAAAAGTTGCGAGCAGCTCTCGGTCTGCACCAGGAGAAGATGAATGTCGGCGGAAGTTGAGTCTGCGCTCTTCCGCGGAAGCGAGGGAAAGATATATCGATCGCAAAGATCGAAAGCGGAACCTACGGTGGCCTCTATTTTTAGAGCGCAGCCAGTTGCCGAGATGAGGAAGGATTTTTTAGGAGAGACGGAATTAGAAGGTAGCACTTGCCTCACCAGATTTCGATCGTGGAACGTGGATCGAGATCTCGTCCACCAGATGAGGATATACCGGGAATGGGCAGCGGATGAACGCGGACGGGATGCCCCTTGGACATCCTATCCGCGTGAACAAGAACCGGACTTAGTTGAGCCGGCTGTCAGACCGATGGCTTACATGAGCATTCGGACGATGCGAGTCCCAATTATTGTCCGTCGTCGGTTGGGACGGCGGTTCCGGTTTGGAGTTAGCCCGATCGGCGAACGCCTTCTGCTCTGTCATGGTCATGGATACGACCAAGGGCAGCGCAACGGCGGTCAGTCCGGCGAGGACCTGGCGCCGGCTGGCGTTGTTGAGCAATCCTGAAGCTTTGACAAGCTTCTTTTCCTGCAACTGGAAGACCGCTTGCTCGGCGACTTCATCGGAAACTGCCGGATTGGTCCGGCGCATTTCTTCAGCCACTCCCGAGAGTGTGGTCTGGCTACCGCATGCATCCCATGCAGCCCCGGCAGTAGCATTCAACGCGAAGACCTGCTCGCTCTTGGAATCGACGATGACCTTCGAGCCGTCGGGGAGTCCGTTTACGACAACATCCTTATCTGTACGCTCTATCTGCATTCGCCCGCTCCTTCGGGGCCACTTGTTTTCGGCCCGCGCCTTTAAGATTAGTCCGAGTATACAGCACAATAAGTAGCTGAAAAATAAGCATTTAGTAATCGAACGCCCTGTTCTGGTACCCACGGAAATTGATCCCTATCGGGTCAAGATCATGCCACCTTTGTGTTATTTCGGAGCGATTTATCCCACAAAAGGAGCAGGCAGAACGGCAATTTGGACCGACTTGGAGTGACCTTAGGAACGAGCGGTTGTCGCCCGGCGATGCAGGCGGCATAAAGGAGCGTCTATGCTTCTTTCAGCACCGTGCAACAGGTCCTCTGCTTTTGATTCAACGCTAACAATTTGCGTGGCTGGTGATTGAGCACAGTGCCGGCTTGACTGATCGGCAGGGTCACGCGGCCATTGATTGAGAAGTCGGACCGGTTCAGAACCTTCGCATAGGACAATGATCAGGCGTTCAACTATTGACAGGAAAAGAATCATGGGCGATGGATGCGCATGACGCAAATCGATCAAACTACCAGCGCGTTATTGAAGACTATCGTCAGGGATTCCACCAGCCGCGACCCGCAAGGCTTAGCGAATCTCGTGCGTGCGGTTGAGGATTGGGGTGCGCTCATCGACATCGCGCATCAGCACCGGTTAGCGCCCCTGCTGTTTTCTCGAATTGGCGAGAGCGATGTGGCAATTCCTGCGGAAGCACAGCAGAGACTTCGCACCGAGTATGAGCGAAATGCCTTTCATAACCTCGCAAATGCAACTGAGCTGGTCGGATTGGTGCAGGAGTTTGGGAAGCAGGACATTCCTGCCATGCCCTTCAAAGGCATCGTGCTGGCAGCATCGATCTATCCGACAAATGCGATCCGCTCCGCCGGCGATCTGGATTTCCTTGTCTTCTATAAAGATCTTGCGCGCGCGAGTTCGGTGCTTCTCTCTAGAGGATATGAGCTGAAAACGGAATTAGAAGACGGTTTACCGGCGAATCGAAACTACTTTGAATTTCATTTCGAGCGGGAATCCGATGGAAAAGTCGTGGAACTGCGATGGAAGCTGGAGCTCCAGCCGCGGTTTCGACGCGATCTCGGTATGGAATGGGTGTGGCCCAGAAGGACCTTAGTGAGCATCGGCGGCGTCGACGTTCCAAATCTCGACCCAATATCGACGCTACTGATCCTGTGCATGCATGGGACCAAGCATCTGTGGTCGCGCATGATCTGGGTGTACGATTTGGCTCGCCTGCTGGAGACACACCGGAAGCTGGATTGGAAGGAGACGGAACGGGAGGCGAAACAGCGAGGGCTCTGGCGAGCGCTCGCGCTGGGAGTTTTACTGGCCCAACGGATCTGCGACGCGCCTGTACCTGAGAGAATCCTCAAGCGTTTTGCGTCAGACAGGACTGCTTGCGAGCTGGCCGGCTTTTTTCAACGAAACATACTTGAAGAGCCGGGCCAGATGCCCGTGGGGCGCGTCCCCTATAGCCTCCGCGTTCTCGACACAGTTGATCGAATGCGGTGGGCGCTGACTTTAGATTTTCTCAAGCCTAACGAGAGAGATTTGGCCGCCGTCCGTTTGCCAACTGCACTGAGGCCCTTTTACTTCTTGGTGCGGCCTTTCCGTGTGCTTCTGGACCGCTCGGCGCGCTAGGCAACTGACCTTGCGTGCTTACCGCCTCAACCCAGTGCTAGAGCAAAGCGTCCTTCGCACTATCGAGGATGTCGTCTGCAATTGCCAAGCTGGCCGTTGCCGCAGGGCTGGGAGCATTCAGCACATGCAACGCGCGGGTCTGACGAACAAAGTAGAAGTCCTGGACCAGTTCGCCGGATGGCGTGAGAGCCTGCGCCCGCACACCTGCGCCACCATGCGCGAGATCTCCAATCTGGAGCTCAGGAACGAGCCGCTGCAGAGAATGACAGAACAGAGCCTTACTCAAGGAGCGTTGGAACTCGCTCCAGCACATGGTTGGGTAGCGCAGGAGGAAACTCCAAAATCCACGGAAGGTCGCTGTTTCAAGAGTGTCGCGCAAAGAGAAATCTGTGAGGCGGTATCCTTCGCGCGCAAAGGCAAGGACAGCGTTCGGGCCCGCCTCAACGCCCCCATGGATGAGACGCGTGAAGTGCACACCTAGAAACGGGAAGCTGGGATCAGGCACGGGGTAGATGAGATTGCGGACGAGATGCTGGCGATCCTCTCTCAGCTTGTAGTATTCGCCACGAAAGGGCACGATCTGGGTGCGGTCGCGATTTCCTGCGAGCCGGCTGACGCGATCGCAATGCAACCCGGCGCAATTGATGAGGAAATCTGCCTCGTAAACACCGCTTGTTGTTTCGATATGCCAACCGCCGCCTTTATCGACGAGCCGAGTCACTTTGGACGAAAAGCGAATTTCGCCGCCTTGCTTGAGAATCTCGGCAACCAGCACATCCGTCACAGCGGGAAAATCGACTATGCCCTCCTGGGGTACGCGAATGGCGGCGAGTCCGGCGGCATGCGGTTCGCGCTCGCGGATTTGCTCCGGTCCGAGAAGCTCAAGGCCTTGCAGTCCATTGGCGCGGCCACGCTCCAGAAGAGCATGCAAGCGAGGAACTTCTTCCGGCTCAGTGGCCACCACAATCTTGCCGCACAGTTCATGGGCAATGCTGTGTTGCGCGCAGAATTCAACCATTCTGCGAATTCCCTGCACTGCCAGGCGTGCTTTAGTTGAGCCCGGCTTGTAGTAGAGGCCGCAATGCAGGACGCCGCTGTTGTTTCCGGTTTGATGACGGCCGGGGCCATCTTCCTTCTCAAGGACAATGACCTGGACCTTTGGGAATCGCTGCAAAAGCTGATATGCCGTGGATAGCCCGACAATTCCTCCGCCGATGATTGCGACTTTCATGCGAACCCTCCGGCGAACGGGGTCTAGACACGCTAATGCAACCGCTCTCCAGCGAACGAATATAAATCATGCCACTAGGATTTTCTTGTGTCCGAGCTTGCTGCGCCGCCCAGAAAACGATATTCTGACTGTAAGCCCCAAGACGAAGGATCCTGGAAGATTAACGGCTAAAAATCAGAGAGAACACTAAAATAACGTGCGGGTCACAGCGGTGTGAGCGAGCGCACTCCTTTTAAAAAGCCTTGGAGCTAATATTAGCCCAGTTGTGGCATGTAGACCATCCGGGACGGTAAGGCTGGCTACGTTAGAGTGCCCATTTGATTACAGATGTCGCCTTCATTTGACTTATTGCTGAATCTTCTGCCTGGATCGAGTGAAAATCCCTTTAATCGAAGGATTCAGGAATGAAACTCTATTTATCTTTCCTATCTGGCAGTTTAGGACTTCTTTTTCTTTCTCTTCCCTTGAGTAGTTCGGCACAGACAGCAACGACGAGTTTGCGAGATTTGGCAACACCATTAGGTTTTTCGATAGGTGCGGGAGATTTGGATTACCCTTCATCCACTTTGGGGGATTCAACCTACACCGGTTTGGTCGCCGCCCAATACAACGCGGTTGAGCCGGGTAATTCGATGAAGATGTATGCACTGGAGCCCGAACAGGGAAACTTTGATTTTTCTGGGGGCGATGCCGTTGCAGCCTTTGCACAGGCGCACACGCAAACGGTTACCGCAACCGCACCCATCTGGGATGGAAATGCCACTGACTATGGAACCGGCAATCCAACATGGCTTATGAATGGGGGTTTTACCTCTGCCCAATTGCAAAACATTCTGCAGACTTATATCACGACCATTATGCAGCACTACCACACTAACTACCCAGGGGTGGTGACGAACTGGGCGATTGTCAGCGAAGCAAGCCACCTCTGTGGCGTGCTCTGTACGACGATGGGTAACGATTCCTCAGGATATCCAGCCTACATTGCCCTCGCCTATTCTTATGCCCGCGCAGCGGACCCCACCGCGAAATTGTGCTATGACGATTGGGGAGGCGAAGGTTCGGGCTCTACTTCCGACTGGATCTTCGGGCTGGTGTCTTACTTGAAAGGAAGAGGGCTAATCGATTGTGTTGGGATGGAGGGTCAATGGGAAAACTCCGGCGGGGCCGCGAATATCCCTTCTACTTCTTCTATCGTTACTAACATCAATCGGCTTGGCGCTCTGGGCGTAACCACCTATTTCAGCCAAGTGGAGATTGCCGTCGCAAGTTCCAATGGCACAACAGCCGACAACCCCGCCGATCTGACAGTTCAGAGTAATGCCTTTGGTTCCTTGTTGCAGGCCTGTCTCTCAGCCACCGCATGCAAAGGCTTCTACACCTGGAACGTCACTGACAAGTATGCTTTCTGCTGGCAAAGTGGTTGGTGTGCCCCGCTCCCATTTGATGTCAATGAGACACCAAAACCTGCATACTCAGCTTTACATTCGGCCTTAGCTACCACTTCACGATCAGGCCCCCCCGCGCCGACAAACTTAACAGGAGCTGTGGTCAGATAGGGACGGACCTTTGTCCGTTTTGACTTGGTTTGGGTTGTGTCTTGGATAAGGAGCAATTAAGCGACAGGCCGCCTGCTTCTCATTCTCTTTTGACTAGGTTACTTGAGATCTCGAGAATGCTGGCCGGCAAAGGAGCCTGGCACTATTGCTTGAGGTGCTCTTATTTGGGCACGATACTCAACTACTGTGCCCATGAGTCCCCACACTTTCAATTTGCAAGTGAATCTTCGCCGCGGACCTAGACCGAAGAACCATCGTGCTGACCAGACGCACAACCTGCGAATCAGGTAGATGGGAACTGCACCGATGCACCAGGCCGGTTCTAGTGGTAGGCCGCTTTGACGTAAGTCCGCCCTTGCCTTATCGAACCACCATTTCAGAAAGTATGCCTTATTGAGTCTGTTCGACGAGATGGAGTGATACACCACAGCTGTAGGTTCATACCAGAGGCGCTCGCGGGCGGCTAACAAACGATCGCCAAACTCCACATCCTCGTTACGTATTTCACTCCCCGGCCGTGGACCCAAGTCTGTCCGAAATCCGCCGTGCTTAGAAAACATCTCTCTACGAAAGGCCATATTGGTACCGAAAGGCGCTTCCCGCAGTTCGCAGGCAACCAGACCGAGATCAAACATTGCCAGAGGTGCAAGTGCATAGCGGCCGCCCGAGTCCAGCCAAGGCGGAGGTGAAAATGCCTTTTCAGGAAGAATGCGCCCAGCCGCGCCGGACCATGTTTGGCTCCCGAAAGATGCCGTCAAGTTGGAAAGCCAACTGGCGTCTACTTCGACATCATCATCCATGAAGGCTAGCACGTCTGCTTTCGAAGCAGCTATTCCGGAGTTGAGAGCGAAAGACTTGCCCGGCTGAGGCTCAAAAAGATACCCAAAGCGATTTGGAAATCGCCGAGAGTATTCCTCAATCACGGCGCGCGTCCTATCGCTAGAGTTGTTGTCGACCACCAGAACGTCCCAGACAACGGAATCCGGGAGCGCAGACAGAGCAACACTCTCAAGAGCTTTACGCAAGCTCTCGCAACGATTGTAAGTACATAGGATAACCGTAATCTTCATGGCATTCGAGAACTTTGCCGATGGCGTGATTTAGTCTGGGCTTTTTACATCAGGAATTGAGGATTGCACTTCGACCCACGATTGGCAGCCAAGATTCTTTTGAATCCTGCCCACCACACCCGAGGCATTTCCACCATTTCCCCCATCATCATCCAGACCAGGCCCTTATTAAAGAACCTCTCCTTTGGATCCTTCAACTTCAACCATATTTGCACCCTGATAAAAAAGGGACGGGCGAACATGATCGGGACGCTAAAGAACCACCTCGGGACCCCATAGACCGAGGGCCGATAGCCGCGCTCTCTAGCCATCGCCCGCCCGTGATCGTACCAGAATCTCAATAAATACCGCTGGGTCAGACGGTCTTCCGGAATTGCGTGGTAAACGACAGCCGAGGGTTCATACCAGAGACGTTCACCTGCGGCCATGACGCGGCGGCCGAATTCCATATCTTCGTTGCGAAGTTCACTTCCGGGAGAGGGGCCCATATCTGTGCGGAATCCACCCAACCTCTCGAAGATGCTCTTTCGAAAAGCCATGTTGGTGCCAAAGGGAGGACTCTTCAACTCCATAGCCTGATCACCTAAATCGAAAAGAGCCAGCATGGGAGCCAACGAGCATGGGCCCTCCAACGCCAGCCAGGGTGGTGGCGATACGACTTGCTGTGCGGAGATGCGCCCCCCTGTACCAGCCCATTCGCCTGATCTTAAAGGCGCAGTGATATTCCGCAACCAAGTAGGGGCCACTAGCACATCGTCGTCCATGAATGCGAGGATGGTCCCGCGCGCTTCACGGATGCCGGTATTGAGGGCGTTCGACTTCCCCTGCTTCGCCTCAAACAAATAGCGGAACCGGCCAGAAAATCGCTGGCAGAATCCCTCTGCGATCTCACGCGTCTGATCTTTCGAGTTATTGTCGACAACCAGGACTTCCCATTCTATCGAATCGGGAAGTTGGGATGCCGCTACGCTCTCCAACGCCTTGGAGAGGCTCTGACAACGACTATATGTGCAGAGAATGACCGTGATATCCATCAGGTTAACCCGTCCAAAAATTCAACCCAAGAAGAAGAGGATTCCGATTCCGTCCGCCACGGGTATCGAGAATAGTATTCTTAAGGCCGGAGTAGCACATGGCGATTTCGCAAAAGAAGAAGTGCAACTAAGGTGTGAGATTCTCCCGAATGCAAGTGAATCGAGTTCGCTTTCCACGCCGAGCTTCACGTGTCACATCTTGCCCTAGTCAGTTCACGGCTTAGTCCCAACCATGTAAAGTGATCCGAGTGCTCTTTCCTCAGTATCCAGGTGCGGGTCGAATTCGCGCCGTGAAGCATCTAGAAAACCAGCAGCACTCAATGTCCGTCTAAGTGAATCCGCATCCCACGCGTATTGGTGCTGCCCGTCTTGGCGGAAATGGTAGTTGAGGTGATCAAGATCAGTTTCGCACCATTCGGGATGCCAGCGCTTTGCTTCTGTCGACCAGTAGGTTGAATTGGGATTTCCGTAGGCCTTCAGTGCCGGTGCGGTGTCGGGAACGACAACATCGAATATGCCACCCGGTTTGAGCACACGAAACGCCTCTGAAAGGAAATGGGGGACCTCTACATGGAATTCGAAGTGCTCGAACACATGCTCACTATATATATAGGAGGCGGAATCATCTGGAAAAGGCCACGGTTCACGAAGATCCAGTTGAAGATCCGCTTTGGAATCGAATAAGTCAATGTTTACCCACCCATTCTTCCTGTTAGGTCCACATCCAAGATTCAACTTAACCGGAAGCGAGTGGAGATACTTATGAGCCTTCTTTGCCTCACCGCGATGTAGGCGGTATAGGCGCCATTCCGCACGAAATTGCTCTTTTGCCGCTCGCATGCCATAAGACATATGACTTCGAACGTAACTCTTTAGCCCAGCGGTCATGCGATTCGACCCCTTTCGGTTAAGTTTGACAAACTTACTTGATCTCTAAATAGACGATATGGCATTTTTTCTCCTATCCCTGCTTCACGACGGGCCTAAATCAATAGCCGGTTCACATCCCTGCTTAAATCACAACTGGTGGCGTGTAACGCTGACCAAACAGGTATGTTCTCTATTCGAACCTATGCAATTCTAGTTCTGCAGTAGCCGAGAGGCAGAGACCCCTATGGGAAGGATTCCTTTGAGCGGCCCGGCGCAACGAGATGGGCAACTTTGGAAAGGACGGGTACGCGCAGTAATCGGCCCTTGATCCTATCCTTCAGAGTCGGAATGACCGGCTGCTCGATTACTGGAGGTTCTTCAACATAGAGTTGTGCAGCTGCGAAATCGTCAAAAAATGTATCTTCCTCATCTGTTGTTCGCGCGAGATCAAGCTCGCTGGGAGACTCGTAGAGCGGAGTGCCGTCGATTAGGTAATTGCAAATGCGGTCTAGCGACGCGTCCTTGCCCTTACCAATGTCTTCTGGTTGGCTATACGTCGGCTCCGCCTGGAAGATATTCAACACCTTGAGTGCAGGAAAATCCAATTCGAACCTGGAAATATAGCAATAAGCGAGACGAAATGCCTCACGCTGAATCTCTCTACTTGTAGAAGATTCCAAGCACTTCTCAAGCATTCCAGGCAAAGACTCGCACGAATGAACGCGGAAGACCGTGGAACAGTTTTCGTATAGCGCACGGGATGCCAAGAGCACAGGTTTTCCGAGCATCGCCATCTCTAGCCCGATGATCGAGCCGAAGGTCAGACCGACATCAGCTTCTTCTGACAGAAGATAGGCATCTACCGCATCGTCGGGCATTGCAATCCGCACATGCTCAGGTAGAGTTGCCTTCATCTCTTCGTATATTCGCAGTTCGTCGGTTGCCTTCCCAATGTAGAGGTTTCCGCCCAAGTTCGGATGGACCTTGACGATCAACTGAACGTCATCCCGCGTTGCGACCCATTCAACTACCTCTCGAATCCAGTCATGCTGCGATGTAAATGGCCCCCTCAACTCGGGCTCCCCCGCGGTCTCATCGGTAGAAGAGGTGAACAAGACCCATAACTTTTTATCGGCAGCAAGGTTCATCCTTGCGCGAATCGAGGTTTCCGCCTGGGAACGACTGTTAAACGGAATCCAGGCAAGATTGGTTCCAGTCCTTCGATCCAATAGCCATTTTCTCGCGGTGTCCAGCGAAGGCCGGTCCAAAGCAACGTCTGCCCATTGCTTCCACAGTTCCCCAAACGGGTTCATGCTCAGACAGTGCGCATTTGGCCTGACATTAATGTGGCCACGGCTGTATTCGGCTCGTTCGTGCGTCAGAACGCGGATGCCGCGTTGTCGGAACAACTCGAATGCAATACGCATAATGGACTGCCGTCCATTAAAAAGAATCGCCGCGTCAACATCATTGGCACTCAAATAGTTATTCAGACCCGTTGCTACAATCGCGCCGCTATACAAGAATCCTCTGTAAACATTAACGACATGCCAGTTGGTCAGATCCGGGGGGAATTGGCGAAAGTACGAAATCACAGAAGATCGAACCAGCTCACTCACGGGCACGCCTTCGAAGGATGCTCTCTCAAACTCATCCGGCGACATTTTTTGTGCCCAAGCAAATGCGGCCGCGGAAGCAGCCGGGGTAACAAACTCTCCCAATCTACGGTGGGGGATGCCGGTTTCCAGCATGTCAGTCGCCGCCGCCGCCTTGCATTGCGTACAAAGATCAAACGGGCGTGGCCCATTCGTTTTTGAATCCCAATGCAGATCACACTCAGGTAGCAAGCCGTCACAAAGCAGGTAATCTACCTTTGCACCACGAACCTGACATGCCTGGGCAATCGTTTTTTCATAGATCGTATGGATTGTCCAGAGTGCATAAGGAGAAAATACAAGTATCTTTGTCATGAGGTCAGCTCAATCAATGCCACTCTGCAAACCTTGCGTCCGGTTGCGATCGATGGTCTTTGTTAAACAACGCGCTCCGCACTGGCGGAGACGAATAATGAATTCCTTCGAGCCTTGCGATTCACAATGCTCTTGAGGGTTTCGTAAGCTGAGCGACCCTGTTCAATCTGGCGGGTGGCCGATTTAAGAAGCGGCAAGCGCACCCGATCAGCCGAGTTCCAAGCCTCATCGATTGCGATGTGCAGCTGCCTTGCAAAATTTGCGTCGCTCAACGTGAGCGTCGTGCATCCATTTCCAAACAGCCTTTCAAGGCCTCGAAACTTCGAATCATAGTAAGAAGAGTTGCACAAGCCTATCACCGGAATACCCTGGGCTAGCGCAAACACCGCTGCATGATATGCGCCTGTCACAACCACTCTACACTGGGCGACCTGCTCAACTATCTTCCGAGGCGTATCCAAGGCCGTACCACCGTCCGACAGATCATCAAATCCGGCTAACAGGCGTCGAATCGTCTCGCGATCATTCGCACATTCATGGAATGCGATTGGTAGAGGGAGTAAAGCGGCACCATGCTGCCGGGCGAAATTGTGCAGGACCGATCCGATATCGTCAACGAACTGCGCATTCACGTCAGAATAGAATGCGACACGTAAGTTGATTCCGATCGCACCACGCTGGCCAACCTCGGGGATTGCGTTGGCAAATTCAACCGCATCGTCTCCAGTACTGACCATCTTCGCTTCATCAACGCCCATCGACTTGAGTAAATCTCGATCTCCTAAAGTGCCGCGTAGCGCAATTAGATCCACTTTGGGAAGGACATGTCGCGCCCAAGACAAAACGGTCGGGTCGCTGAGCGGTCCAATGCCTTGCCCAAACATGACCACAATCTTGCCGCGCGTCATTGCCTCCGCCATCGCGGCCAGAATAAAGAAATTCCAATCTTGGCAACTGTCGGCAAAACCGCCCGATCCACAAGCAACCATCGCGTCGCAATTCTTAATCGATTCAGTGAATCGTCTAAGGTTCTCACCGACTCCGTTTGGATCCCTAAATCTCAATCTCAGGTCAGTGAGATCTTTCATGAATCGAGGCCAGCGGAACCCGATAAACCTCTTAAGCGTGGCGGAAACAGCAGCTGCGGGCTTTGGCAGGTATTTGTGGAATCGGCCAATAAAAAAGTGTTCACCGAGCCAGCAAGCCAAGTGGGGCCTCGGCAAAGGAGTAGCCATGGGACAGTACCGCGCCAGATTCGACACAGAATCGGTCAACACCTCTATGCGGGCATCTGGCCACAACTCAGAAAGACGCTGCACTGCGACCTGCAGCATCGCAACGTCCCCCATGTTTTTGTACTCGGCCTCGCCAGCGTTCAGCGCAGTAGCTACAACAATATGCATGGTCTTTCGATCCAGATTCGCTTGCTCATGAGACTTCAATGCCTTCCCCGGGGCTTTCGTTATTGAAACTTAAATGTGAAAATCACGAGAGGCAGTTGCCCTGATGTCCACCTTCTAGTTAATCGCGAGGTACTCATCTAATTGGTTTTGCTCAGCCGTGGCTCATTCACGGGTCAAGAAAATCGACTAGACCGTGGCGCTGCAGTTCGTCCACGACATTCTGGGCGGACTCAACAGGGATCTTGCAGATGCGAGCAATCTCAGCCACCGACTTTGTTCCATCAACAAGAAAGATGATATCGAACAGTGCGCGGTTTGCAGCAGGATCGCGGTACACATCTATATTCAGGCCATACCGCGAGCAAAAAACCTCCCCTTGATACAAGTTCCTTGGAATCCGGTTGCCCTCGAAAGCATCAATCATCCGCAGCACAAGATCTCTCGACTCAGCGAGGCGCTCGAGTGAAGCACATTCCGGGCTATCCTCGCTCGAATGATATTGAGGATAGTACGGCCAGTCGCTCGATCCTTGCGGCATAACTCGCGACAGCGAGAGCATCGGAACCCTAACGCCTGGAGCGTTGAATTGCCGCTCGTCGTTGCCCACAACCGTCCGGAACGCTCCGATCCAGCCTTCAGGATCATTTTCTTTCAGCACCCCCTTCAGGCATCGATCTACTTCGGTATCTCCAGCAAACGAGAGCTGCAGGGCGTGAGGATTCTGCAGTCCCAGCATTTCCAGGAACAGCCCACCCACCATCTTTTGAGCAAGTTCATCGTGGTGGCTTAGATAGGCAACCGATCCGATTGTCTCGGGCAGAATAAGAAAACGATATGTATAGCGCAGGTCTTTCTTAGCCTGAAGCGCTTGCATAACTTTCAGGCCAACCACGACTCCAGAAAGGTCGTCGTTCACCATGGCAGGGTGACAAAGATGGGCGCATAGCACAAACGATTTGGAACTCTTCCCTGGGACGATAACCTCGCCTACCTTCAACGTCCCGTAGCTGGATTCCGATTTAACCAGCACTCTATACCTGTCGTCTGTCAACGTCTCCTTCAGATTTGCGCTGCAGCACAGTCCCCAATCCCGCTCGTAATACTTGAAGATGAAAGGAATCGCATCCGGCAATTTGGGATGAACGTGGAGGTGTTCAAATAGCTCCTCGCGAGAAACTTCACGGTTGATTGGAAGAGAGTAGGAGACGACGTGTAATGGATTCTGATCATATGAAAAGAGGCGCCGGCCGCCAAGTGTCTCGACCCAGCCCTCGTGACAACTCCATTTTTCGGGAATAATCCACGTCCAACATTCTGTCCCCGTTGGATACTCGTGAACAACCATTGGTACCTGGGTTGCCAGCGCATTTAGCGCGGAATCATATCCGTCGGAGATGATGTCTCTCGGGAGTCGCCAGAGTTGGGAAATCAGTTCCTCCATCGACGCGTTTTCCGATAGCTCGACGACGCAGGTTTTGGCGTTTGTCCGGAGGTTTTCAAGCTCGATCGGATTTCCTGCTGGACCCCGCGCCGTAGTCCAAGGATCTCGCGTGATTTCCCGCCTAGCTAAGTCGCAGAACGCCGCGCAATCCACGGACGCAATATCACCGAGCTCTATGTGAGCAGTCGATACAAGGCCTTCAGAATTAGCAATCGCCTTGATCCTGGATCCATCCGGGATGCCATTCTCACACTGGATCGGAGCGCTCCCAATCCACCCGAGCCTTCTTGGCTTTCCCTCTTCGACAATTCTGCCGGTGAAGAGCTTTTTGTATCTGAAGGGGACCTTAAGTGCCTCCTCGATAAAATGAAGAAATGGCGTGTACTCGAGGCTTCCTCCAATACCACATATTTTCGCGCTCTCAGCCAAAAGGCGTTCGTAAATACAATCCTTGCCGAATGTCGTGTTCGGCAATCCCGTCAGGAGGCTTTTCGCCCTGGGTCCAAAAGCAGAGACCGAACAATTTGGATCCCGAGATCGTAGAACGCCCGGTAGTTTGCGAAAGTACTCGGTAAAATCGAAGGCACTCCATGCTTCGTCCACACTCGGCGAATTCTTTGCGTCGAAATCTTCGCGTCTCTCAAAAGAATAGGAGAAGGACGGAACGACAAGCGTTCCCTCCGATGCAACCACCTCATTCAAAGCGCCGAGCAGGGCTCCGCACTTTTCTTCAACAGAGTGCGCATACCCCATTCTCCCCAATAAATCTGAGGACACTTGAAGGTACACGACGTCACCTCTACGCAGGCCGACCTCTTTCAAGGCGGCGACAAAACTACCATGTGGCAGGCTGGTTCGAGACATGCAGTCGTTCCTGAATAAACTTGTTACGTACTTTGACAGCGCTAGATCAAAGGAGATCTACGAGACGTGCGTCAGAGAGCACTGCGATTCATTTATGTTCTCACGCATGGTCTTCTACTTTTTTCGCAAAAAGCATCTTTCTACACCCAGGTTGCTGAAAGTGACATTTTCGACCGAGACGCAATGTTTTCTCAGAAATTCGGGAATCGCTTGCTCTTGCGGTGGCAACCTCTCAAGTTGCAAAGCAATGTCAATCTCCAGATATCGATTCGCGTCCAGGGCCTGCGTCAGCATTGCTTCCGGGTCTGCGGTCTGAAGATTCGGAAGGAGTCCAGGGCCTATTGGCGGCTTATGAAAGTCGGTAATCAGACCTTCAAATTCCGGCTGCGCATATGAACTGAATAAGCCAGTTGAGTAGTAATTCACTAGGATCTGGCAGAACGGTTGGAGCACCACAACGAGCCGCCGTTGCTCGGGAATCTTCAATAAATACTCTGTGACACCGCGCCAGTCATCTTTCCGCTGCTGATGCATCGAAAGAGACAGCACCGTTCCGACAAGGACTAGACAAGCCAAGGCCTGAAATGCCCTCCTTCGCTTGCCAGATTGAACGGCTATAGGAGCTACGACAATCATCGGCATAAGAGCACACACGCCAATAAGATTTCGGTCTACGTACAAAGGCGTAGAAATCCTGCTCCACCCAAACACGATAGCTATCGGTAACAAAGCCCATAACTGCAGAGCCAAGCTCTTCCTTCGGTCGATCGAACGAACTCCCCACCAAGTGCCAGCAAGGCAAGCGATGAGGGTGACCACAAGCAGTAGCGTCCACGTTCTAACACCAAAGAACCTTGAAATCGGCAAATGTTGGCGAAGATTCTGAAGGACATAAATGTCGAGGCCGCTGAAGGTAAAGAGTGTACTGACCAAGCTCACGCCATTTGGTTTGGGCGCCCAAAAGTATCCATGAACCGAACGAGCTTGTTTGACCAAGGTTGGAATCCAGGGAGCATACAAGAGGGAGGCAATAAGGCCGATCACGGCCGCCTTCTTCAGCCGCATCGCGGGAGTCATCTTTGACGGATATAGGAACCAGAACGCTATATATCCCGGGATATAGAAAAGAGCCATATTGTGCGAATACAAAGCCAAAGAGAGCGCGATAATCAAGATACATGTTCGAGCGGCGCCGCCTTCCTCGAGACACGTGAGCATGCAGTAGACAGCTGTCAAGAGAAGAAGAGCGAAAAGAGCATAGCTTCTAGATTCCTTCGCATACCAGATCAGGAAGAACGAGAATGAGTAAAGCATTAAGCCCAAAGAAACGAAGGATCTGTCCGACCAAACTCTACGCGCAATGAGATAGAAAACGACGAGCGACAAGGAGCTAAAGAGCGCGGAAAGGGCTCGAAACGATATTTCCGAGTTTCCCCAGAGTAAGACCCAGTAATGGAGCACGACATAGAAAAGCGGAGCACCATTATCCGAAGCTAGAAGACGCCATTGAACGCTCGGGGAGAACTGCGAAAACCAAGTTGTGAATCCTTCATCAGCCCACAGGCTCTGCGCATTCAGCCCGCTCCAGCGAAGCCATAGCGCTGCAGCAATGGTTACAACAATCGCCGCTGCGAAGACGAGCTGCCGCCACCCCCCCCAGCGCGAGGCTGCACCTGCGAAGCTCGACTCTTGTGGATCACTTCCTGTTCCGCTCGCTTCCATCGTCATGCTCCGCGCCCTATCTCTTTTGATCTTTCCGACCTAACTTCGCCAAGGAAATTAGCTTTTACGAGCCATTTTCAGCCATTCGACCGGACAAAGCTGCCAACGAGATTCCAGTTTCACTCTCGCCGACACGTTGTCATCGGTGTTGCCGTCTTGTGTTGAGTTGGTCTTGGCTGTTGCTGAAACTCGGTTTGTGACGCTTAGACCTTCACAGTAGGTCATTCGTCTCTCAAGCTTGGCTGACAACCGCCTTGAGGAGCGCATCAATGACTCTGTCCTGATCTCCCTCGGATAGACCAACAGAGCAAGGTAGACTCAATCCCTGACGAACGAGCCTTTCGGATACCGGCAGATCAACAGTGTCGTTTGCTGCATGGGCCGGAGATCGGTGAATGGGCTGCCAAAGCGGGCGAGATTGAATCCGCAGCTCCTGCAGCTCGCGCATCATTTGTCGAGAGTCAACTCTAAACTCATTTTCATCAATGAGAATCGTGTACATCCAGAATGTGCTTTCTGCCCAGGGAGCAACCTTCATTGGATCAATGCCGCGCAGGTGCTGAAGGGAATCGCTGTACCGTGCCGCAATTGTTCGCTTCTTGGATACATAGTCATCAAGTCTTTCCATCTGGGCACAACCTACCGCGGCAAGAATATTTGTCAATCTATAGTTAAAGCCAATCTCTCCGTGGATATACTCAATCGGGTCGTCTTTGGCCTGGGTAGTAAGATACTTCGCCTTTCTAGCAAATTCTTCGCTGTCGGTGACCAACATTCCACCGCCACCTGTCGTGATGATCTTATTGCCATTAAAGCTGAAGCAGCCGAAATCCCCCAGTGAACCGAGATGACGCCCTTTATAAGTAGCGCCCAAGCCCTCAGTAGAGTCCTCAATCACCTTCAGTCCAAATTTTTGCGCAACCGCCAGGATCGGATCCAAATCAACGGGATGACCAAGCACGTGCACCGGAAGGATCGCCGATACACGACGGCCCGTCCGCAAGTTGTACAACGTCCCATCACTCCAGCGACAGCCACGCTCAAGAAACTCGACAACCCGGTCCGCATTCATCTGCCAATAGTCCGGCTCAGCGTCAATGAAGACCGGCCAAGCGCCAACGTAGCGGATCGCGTTTGCAGGAGCAATAAAGGTTAACGTTGAGACAAGAACCTCATCATCAGGTAAAACGCCGGCCACGAGCAGCGCTATATGCAGAGCGCTGGTGCCATTTACAGTGGCGACCGCATACTTGGTTCCAGCCTTCTTCGCGACCATCTGCTCAAACTGATCCACATAGGAACCAACCGACGACACCCACCCTGTATCGAGGCACTCTTTCACGTAGCGCCATTCATTGCCGCTGATCTCGGGGACGCTCAGGGGAATCATATTGGTTGCCATCTGCACTCCTGAAGCAATTCTTTGTTAAATGGATAGATGTTGCTGCGCGTATCGCAAAGCCGCTCCGAGATCGCCACTCACATTTCTACCGGTAGCAGTACACTTGTAATCGACAATCGCCGACGTCTTTCTTCTGTCCGCCTCATTCTCGCTCATCTTACTGCGTAGCGAGCTTCGGAACTCCACGGAGCTTCTCTCACGGTGGTGTCAATTTGATAGCGTCTGCGGTGGAGAGAGGCCGGCGTAACATACGCTGAAGTTGCCAAAATTCGGGGTCGTGTTTTGGTCGTCCCGCCGCGGTGGAATCCAGCGGTATCGCAAAAGACCAATGTCCCAGGTGGGCCCTTGAGTACAACGTGCTGCGACGCCGGAATCTGTCGCTCCACTTCTCCATCTGGAGGATACGGATATCCAAGCGGGTCTGCCCATGGGAACACGTGCTCGTACGGCCCCCCTACTTGACTCCCAACGAGATACTCCATGGCACCGTTGTCTGAGTCAACCTCATTGAAATAGAGAAATGTACGTATTTTTCTATGGTCCTCCGGATCGCGATGCCATCGCTGGGAGGAAATGCGGGCCTCTGTGTTCAGCGGTAGCGTGTGCCACATGTCAAAGTAAATCAGCTTGGACCACAGCCCCAGATACGCATTAGCAACATTCAAAATAGACGAGTCAAGCGCGAATCCGAGAAGTAAATTACTTGCATCGATCATTGGCTTCTGGCTTTGGTCGTAGTAGGTGATGATGTAATGCCCAGCGCCAACTTCCTTCTTCTCTTCGAACTCCTGCCGACGCTTCTGTATCAGCGCCTGAACCTGTTCACCGCCACTAAACTCCTCGATGAACTTGGAAATTCGTTGCCACGTCGTCTTATCTTCAAACAATTCGTCAACATGACACGCGGAGATACCTGTAGCGAGCAGTTCTTCAACCAGACGCTTCTGCAGAGCACTGAGCGCAGGAGGGTTGGAACGATAAGATCGCCGACTGGCAAGATTACGTCCCAAAGTCCAGTCAAACCTGTATCTCATCTTCAGGTAACGGTCATACTGCTCACGAAAGAGCTTGCCGCCAACGGGAAACTCAGCCATTCGGGTCATCAGCTGTGAACGTTCAATTCCCCATTTCATGTCAACCTCCAGTATGCTATTGAGTCCGCTCAAATATCGTTTTGAAACAGAAGGGCCAACGGGACGGAGGTTTGCCGTATCGTGCAAAACCGCTTCTACCGGGTCAACCGATTGGCCTTATCAAAAATCGCCCAGACGACGTCTCTTCGGAATGACTTATACTAGTTCACTTCCCGCTAGCCTCATTATGATCTTCCAATATATGAATGAAGTAGGAAGTCCCGGACACATGGTCCCAGCCACTCACCCCACCTGCTGTTGGAAAAGCATCCGTCACTACGGCTCTCGAGCCTGTCTTATAGAGAATCGAATCGATCTTTTCCTTTGTCTCAGACGGAGAAGCCCAATATAGATCCACACTTCGCTCAAATTCCGCTGCTCTACCCGGCGGCACAAGTGCCTGCAGTGGACCATCAACAGAGAGCTGGCGGATCTCAGCATTCACCTGCACACCTGCGAGCCTCGCCCAGTAGAAATCTCCCAGGCCGCCAATATACGCTACCCTGTCGCCTTTCTTAATTCCACGCTCCCAAAGAGCCTCGCACAGAGCCTCGCTCGACATATGCCACGGACTTCCGCGGCTCAATATGTCGTTTGTGCGCAGAGATCTTGCGAACGAAAGCAACGCGCCAGCCGCCGGTTTCGCTGACGAAACCGCAAACAGCGTGCCTGCAAGCAGTACTGTGACATTTACCAGTTTTATTGATTCTGTCGAGTTCACAATCGAAACGCCTGAAAACACGACCAGCCCAATCACGATCGGATAGGGTGCTATATATCGGTCCTGAACCAACACGATTGAAAACATCGCTATAGCGGCAAGACACGGTAGCAACAGAAACCATTGCCTGGAAATCACCCGGACAATAAAGTGCTTGCGGCTGCTCATGAATAAAAGGATCAAAAACGCATAGACAAAACCTCTATCGAGTCCAGAGGCAAGGAATTCAAGTATCCTTGCATTTGCCTTTATAACCCTCCACTGCCCCCTTGCATCAAAATGAGGTGTGATTCCCGCAAACCAATAATAGGGATCCCGCCAGGGAGGAAAGGTGCCGCGCACCGGTGAGCCAAACTCATAGACGGTAGGCGCCTCAAAAATTACTCGCGTGGGATGCAGTGGCGTTCCGGATCCCGGGGGCTGGCCGTGCCAGTGATAGGCAACAGCGATTCCGTTCACGTATCTGGCATAATTCCAGGCCCCGCTCTTTCCGAAAGTCAAACCGCCCGCCAGCTCCGACAATTTGACCACTAGCGGCGCCGCAATTAGAGCGAACAAAGTTAAGGACAGCGCAACGCGGGGAACAGCCTTCTTCCAATTACCAACGAGCACAAAAGCGACGCCCAAGAACACTATCCCGAGCGGAAACATCGGCGCTTTCACTAGGTAGCCACAGCCGAGCACTAGACCTAAAAGAGAAAAAGGCTGGAAGCCCGTCGCGCTTAATCTTATTTTCAACAACAATCCGAAGGCTAGAAATAGAATTCCCATCACTAGCATGTCGGGAGTTGTAAACCAAGCTGGGAGAAGCCACACAATGGTCCAAAGAAATAATAGATAGCCAGCTGCTGCCATGGCCACTTTAGGCACCACTGAACTTGATTCACGGTTCTCAGGGATAATGGCTATTTCGTGAAACCTGCAGAATTGGACAACAAACCAGTCAAAACTTCCCACCGTAAAGAGAAAGATAATCAAATCGACTAATTTGGCGACCGCCACTTCCCATAGCCCCACAGGATGCAGAATCTTTATCGCGAGTCCCAGTAGAAAAGGAAATCCAGGGCTCCAATGGTTGGTGATCGCATTTGCAAAGTCACCCTGCCAGAGCATGTCTCCCGAGTCCAGATAGGAAAGGCTGTCGGCCCAGATGACCCGGTCCGTGAGCCAAATCTGCAGAAATCCCGTGAGTCCAGCAACAAACCAGAAGGCGAACCTTAGATAAATAAAACTTCGGTCCCTAATGATCCGAGAGTCTTCCCTGTCTATGCCTGTTTGAACTTGAGTCAACGGTTCCATAATTGGAAAGACCTGCTCCTAGCTTATTGTCGGCTCGCGGCAACCTATTTGGAATGGGCCGCAACATGACCTAACCGAGATGAGTCGCAAAAGGGAAAGAAACTAATCGGTGCCTTCCACTCTAGCCACAAGCGCAAGGGCAATGGTCCATAGCAGAGCTGCGTAAATCCGGCCTAGTTACGATATTTCTGATCTTCGAAGTTCCGTATCACGTTCTCCCGCACTAATCGCACAATTTCCTCAATCCCCTGGGCGACAGTACGTGTCGTTTTGAATCCTAGTTCGTTCGTAATACGCGCAAAGGAAACCCGGTAGTCCCGCGGGTCCTCTGCTTTGTGCACATACTCGATAGCGGCATCTGGGACATAGGGCCGGATCAGTTCCACTAATTGCTGCTTTTGATAATTCTGATCTGTTGCCCCAACGTTGAACACGCGGCCACGGACAAGATTCTCCGGCGAATCGAGGATCAGTTGAATTGCCCGAGCAACGTCTCGAACATGTATGTAGGGTCTCCAAAACTGTTCGCCGAATACCTGAAGGGCCTTGCCAGTCAGCAATTCCATTGCGAATTCGTTGACCGTCAAGTCGAAGCGCATTCGTGAGGACACGCCGTACACAGTGGCAAATCGGAGCGGTGTTGCGCACCAACCATCCGAAGAGCTGTCTTTTAGCAACGCCTCTTCTACAGCAACTTTGGTTCGGGCGTAAAGAGAGACCGGCGTCAACTCGGAATCCTCATCCACAAGTTGGTCAGGATCCTTCATCTTTCCATAGTTGCTGCAGGTAGACGCAAAGATGAATCGTCTAACCCCTGCGCGATGACTCTCTTCCATTAGTGCGAGGGAGGCATCGAGGTTGGTTGCATGAGCTAGATCTGGCTGGCGCGAGCAAGCCGGATCACCGACAACAGCTGCCAAGTGAACTACAGCGTCCCGGCCTTCCAGCGCGGCACGCACAGTTGAAAGGTCGCGTATGTCTCCGTGAATCAGCTCGAAGTTAGAGTCGCACCAGCTTCCAAGGAGCGATTCACCACCAAACGTCAGGCAGTCCAGCACTCTCACTTCATGCCCCGCGGCAAGGAGGATTGGAGTCAACGTAGAACCAACATAGCCGGCGCCGCCGGTAACCAGGATTTTCATATTATGTTTCCGTTCTTTGCGTATTCCTGCACCTTCATATAGTCCTCAGGCCGCCCAACGTCGATCCAGTACTCCATGATTGGAAAACCAACGACGGTCCTGCCTTCAGCAAGCAACGCCTTGATCAAATCCGTCATGTCGAAGCGCTCTTCTTCAGGGATACTGTCGTATGCCGACGGTTCAAGTAGATAAATCCCTGCGTTGACAAAGAAACTCAGCGACGGCTTTTCCTGCAAACTCGTGATCTTCACATCTTCGCACTGAACAACTCCGAACGGTACCTGCATTTCGTATCTACGAACGCCCACAGTAATCTCCGCTCGGTGCCTTCGGTGGTACATAAGCATTTCCTGGAAGGGAACACCCGTAAGGATATCGCCATTGACGACGAGAAATGAGCCCCCAGGCCTTTTCATCAATTTCAGGCCTCCCGCTGTACCCTTCGGGCTCTCTTCCTGCAGGTAGTTCAACCGCACCCCGAATCCATTACCATCGCCAAAATGGTTTGAAATAGACTCCGGAAGGTAGTGGGTGGTCATATTAACTTCTGTAACACCAGAACGGCGAAGCTGTTCAATGACATGCTCCAACAACGGACGATCACCAACCGGCAACATGGGCTTCGGCACACTCTCTGTCAATGGCAGCAAACGCTTTCCATATCCACCCGCCATGATCACTGCCGAAAGATCCATTCGCCCTTCTGTCATCAGGTCTTTGCGCAACAGGAACTTGACAACATGATTTTGCGCATTAACGACTGGCAGGTGATGTATGTCGTGTTCATTCATTAGGTGCAGTGCTTCTAGCATCGAAGTCGATTGCTGCGCGGTCACCGGATTCAGACTGGCGATCGTGACGCACGGAAGACTCATGGGCTTACCCTGCAGGACTGCTCTGCGAATGTCTCCATCAGTCAACAACCCACAAAGTTCCCTCTCTCTTGCGCATAGGACCAAGGCGCCCGTGCCCGCTTTGTCCAATTTTTCTATCGCTTCAGAAATTGAAGAGGCGGGGGCAATGATCACACTCTCAAGGCGCAACTCAGAGGCAGCATCGAGCTCTCCTTCTGACCCTAAATCTCGACGGAGAATGAAGTCCCGAAGAAACCCATCTGCGTCGATAGCGGGCAGATGGTTAATGTCATGCTGGTTCATCAGCCGTAGCGCGTCTGAGGGTGTAACCGGGTCGAGAGCAACGATTGGTTCCTTGTTGGCGATTGAGTCACAGGGATCACTCAGCGCTCTACCCTTAAGGATCGCTCGGCGAACGTCGCCGTCCGTGAGAAGCCCGGCAAATCTCCGGTTATCGGTACACAGAACAAGCGCACCAGTGCCAGCCTTGTCGAGACGCGAAATGGCCTCGCCGAGGGGGACGGAAGGAGAGATGACTACGCTGTCAAGGCGTGATTCATTTTCTTTATAAGTCATAATGTGTCAGCTGGGACGTAATCGATTCTCGAGACTGTTTCAGATATCGCAGATTCAGGGAGATTCCAGTGTCGTTTTTTTACACTTCCCGTCACCGGATCGATCACCGCAACAGTCGTTACTCCAACTGCATTGTTTGCTGCAACTCCAATGGCATTCAACGCGCGCAGGGGAAAGGTATCTTCATCAAACACGTACTGCCAGCTATGAAAAGGGATATCGATATCGAAATTATCGAAGTGATAAGTTCCATCAACCGTCTTTAAGGCTAGCCAAGGCTGCGGTCCAAAAGTAGGAACCGTCGATCTGACCTTCAGGATATGGGTCGAGTCGCCCAATTGCTGTAGGTTAAGGTCAAGCTCGCAAGGCGCTATCGCCGTCAGATTCAAAGCCGATCGCATCGCTGTGATCGCTTCAGAAAACACGAACGGCGTATCCGGGTAATCCTTGGCAACTCGACGAATGAGTTTGCGAGTCGAGTCTACGTCTGGCGCCATATCGCGGAAATCATGATTTGTGATCGCCATGACTACCGGTTTACCTTCTGATGCCTCGGAAAACGCCAGCCTTACATCCTGCTCCTGCAGCAGTCTATATCGAGTTCCAACATTGAGACATCGAGCGATCCATCTGCGGCATTCACCTGGGACCTGATAGTCATCCGCTGACGGATGATAGGGTTCCCAAGTCACTGGAGCCCGACGCCAGTCTCCGAACCGTCCGCCCACCATTTGGGCCTGATCAATAGCGGAAGTTTCAATTGCCTGACTCGAAAAATCAAAGGGAATGTATTGTTCCAAAAACCAATGGCTGTCAGGTCGAATCACGTGAAAGCCAGGGCGATGCGCCGCCGGGAACCACAGGCGGTCGATTACGCGGCGGGAAATTACTTGGTAGAGGCTATCGGACGATGCCCACCAATGCGTCGCACACCGATGAGCTTCTCGGCGAAACGAATGCGGATGGTAGTGGAAATGAAGTCCGTCTTGCCTTGAGCCTGTTTCACGAATAGCCGCTCGGTAGTGATCAAAGACATTGTGATAACCCATGTCTCTGCGCCGCGGGTTGACCTCATAATCAACATGGTCGACGCAAAACCAGTTATACACCCATCCATTTCCCATGGAATCGGGCATCTGCATGCGAAATGCTTCGCCCATCACTTGAGCTAACATTGCATCGACCTTATCCCAGGTGTCGTTATAGGCCAGCAGATGTGGATCGACAACTCTTTGGACTGCGGCCTCAAGGCCTCCAAGATCTTCGGTTCCAGCCTGCAGACGTCGCAGCATCCCGGCACTCGGCTCTAATTCCAGACCGAAGATTGCACGTAGCCGCTCAAACGTGGCGTCGATCGACTCGTAAAGCGGACCTTCCGTGTCGATGCAATGCACAATATATATAGGTCTTCCTGGCATAAATCCTCTACGGCCGAGATTCTGCTCGGCGAGTCAGCAAAATTGCAGGTACACCTGCGACCGTAACTTCATCTGGAACGTCCCTGATCACGACTGCTCCGGCGCCGACAACGCAGCCAGAACCAATCTTGATGCCCTGAATAATCGTGGCGCCGGTCCCGATGTGGGAGCATCTCCCAATTCGAACGTCTCCCGACAAGGTGACACCTGGTGCGATGTGAACGTGCGCCCCAATCCAGCAGTCGTGGTCGACGCAAGCGCCGGTGTTGACAATGGCATTCTCTCCCAGTCTGGTTCCCGGCTGGATGACAGCGCCGGCCATGATTTGGACGCCCTCGTCGATCTCTACTTCTGGCGAAACAATAGCAGAAGGATGAATGACAGGCTCAAAAGCGTACCCTCTCTCTCGAAATTTTTCGAATATCTCTCGACGTCGAATCGCAGAATTGATCGAGCCCATACCATTGACGAGCCGAATCTGTTCCGGAAAGTGAGCGAAGACTGCACTATCATCGCCTAGGTTCGAGATACTCAATAATTTAACGACCGAAGGGTTTACATCTACAAACCCGAGAATCTCTCTACCTGACAGCAGGAGAGAGCTGACCAACACTTTGGCGTGCCCACCGCCACCGACAACGATTAACGGCGGATTCGAGACAGCATCCCGATTTCTCAACGCAGATGCTCCCACCGAAGAACCTGATCTGCAGCAATATCGCAGTTCAGACGGCGGCCTAACACGTACGAGAGTTCGTCGGGGGCGATTCCTGTTCCCGGACGTTTAGCATCGAGGTCAGCCTCGACTAAGACATGATCACGATTCAGCGTATGCCGTGCAACGAGACTCCGCCGGAACTTCTTCCGCTTTTCAATCTCCTCGGCGCTGACAGACCTGCTGCTCTCACCTAAAGCCGCGAAGATATTCTTTCCCTCTGCGACAATGGACCTCAACTGCGCGGGATTCGCGGATATCGCGTGGTCCCATCCTTCCATATCCTGATCCAAAGTGAAATGCTTCTCGATGACGCAGGCACCTCTTGCGATTGCAGCAAGAGGAATTGCGGTACCCAGGGTATGGTCACTGAAACCGACCGGCACGTCGAAAGCTCGCTGCAAGGTCTCCATATTTCTGAGATGAATTGCGCCATACTCCGGAGGATAAATCGACACACAATGAAGGAGGACAATCTGCCGGTTTCCCTCAGCGCGGATTGTCTCAACCGCTTGTTCTATTTCACCAAGCGTTGCCATACCTGTCGAAATGACTACCGGCCGATTCTTTCGGGCTACGTGCTTTAGCAAGGGTAGATGCACAACATCCATCGAGGCGATCTTGAAAAACGGGACATTTAGTTCTTCAAGAAGGTCAACTTCCTCTACCGAAAATGGAGTCGAGCAGAAGGCGATCCCCCTCGCCCTGCAATGAGACTGGGCCTCACGATGCTGAGCTGCCGTGAGCTGGTAGGCCGTAACCATTTCCCTCAATGAGCCGAAGTGTTTCTTCTTGTCAGAATACTCCGTATTGCGTGCGTATTCCTCTTCCGCAATGAGCGACTTGTCACTCCACGATTGAAACTTAACAGCATGCGCGCCAGCCTCCGCAGCCGCATCAATCAATCGATGACACAAATTCATATCACCATTGTGATTGGATCCAATCTCGGCAATGATGTAAGGTGGCCTGTTGTGGCCAATCTCGACTTCTCCAAAGACCATCGTTTTCATGTTTACCCTTTTCACTCTCTCCACAAATCCCTTAAGGCCGGATGGGCAACGCATGACCACCAGATCTGCGGTGCGGCCATCGCGTTAAACTTCTTTACATAGGCCGCTAACAGCCTTGGCTCGGGAATAACGCGTTGGCTGAATTCCTCTACTTCGCGAGCGACTCTCTCGAGTTCAAGGAATCGACTATGAATAAACTCCTTCGGTGGATCCGCAAGCACAAGTTTAAAATGTCCGCTGACCAATGCTGTAGCACGAATCACTTGATCTGAGCTGAATGGCAGCCTGACCAATGCCATGTTCTGAGGATGCTGCCGGTAATCCATGCGAGGTTCACAATCAAATGAGAGTTTGGTGTCTAGAAGCCATGCGCGCGTGGACATGAACCAGTCCACCAGAACCGCGTCAGCTGGAATTGGCAAGATTCGCTTCAGTAATTCCACACGATAGGCAGAATTGGAGAATCCAAACACATTGTTTCGGGGCAAAACATCGTCGGGTCGACGATGCGATGGAAGAGTGAAAATCGATTCGAGGTCCTCTCCTTGTTGACCGACAAGCCGCAGTGCACAGCCCGCTAGATCGCTCGTTTGCAGAGCCAATCGAGCTGCGGCCACGCGCGTCGGGTGGAGTAAGTCATCGCTATCAACCAACACCACCTCTGAGGCAACATTGACAATCATGGCGAGAGCCTTTTCCCTGACCTGTGCCGGAGAATCTCCAGGGGCGCCCTCAATCCAGTTCGCTTTGACGTCGACCCCCAGCAACTGTTGAACCGACTCTCTTTCTAGCTCATCCAAGCCGATCCAAAGTTCGAAGTCTCGATCTGTCTGCTCACAGACGGATTTATACCACTCTGTTACATAGCGTTCGACGCCAGGATAGACCGTTGTGTAGAGTGCAAGAGCTGTGCGTGGCAAGAGTGAGATTCCTTAATTGAGCCGTCAATGGCAAAAGCATGACGTTGAGATAGCATCAGCTACGGCTGGAGTCGAAACAGTATCTCGGCCATTTTCCAATCGTCGAGAGTGTCAATATCAATGCCTCGCTGCCATGGGATTTCCCAGCCCGATCGTCTCTCAACGTGGAAAGTCCTGGTTCGCCGCAAGACTTCTGTCCGCGTCCACCAAATCGCGCCGGTGGGGCAGAAGAGGTCAGGCAGATCCTGACTTCTCGCTGACATCTTGTCCTTGAAAAGTGGCTCCAGTTCGCCCCGTTCGTTTTCTTGCAGGGCCCACCAAGGATTCTGCCACCCGTAACGTACCATCGAAATCTGTGATTCGGTCGAGCTTTTCTCAAACTGCTTATAGCTATCGTTGACGTCGCTTGATGAGCGTAGTGGGCAATTCGGCATCAACTGGGCGACTACCTCAAATCGATCACCCACCGGGTCGAGCTTGCAAAGGGCATCCGCGGTAGCCGCGGACACCGGCGTAAAATCATCGGCAAGCTTGGGGTCGCGCAAAAACGGCACATCGGCGCCATATTTCCTGGCAATCTCCGCAATTTCTTCGTCATCGGTACTGACCACGACCTGCTGAAAGAGACCGCTCTCCCGAGCCGCAGCGATTGTATATCCGATGATCGGTTTTCCTTCAAAAAGTCTGATGTTCTTCTGAGGGATGCGCTTCGAGCCACCACGAGCTGGAATAATCGCGATCAACGAAGCAGTCATAACTGAGAGATCCTCAAGACAGTACTTAATGGAGGAAGCGTTTCAGGTGTGTCGGATGAGTTCTAGGCTGATGGAACTGTGGGTCAGAGCGTTGTCGCTAGCTTTGGTGTCCCGTCCAAGGAGATTGAGGCGATCGTCCCGTCGGGTAAATGCCATTCATAAGGAATGACCACCGGCGTAGAAGTGGCAGCGCGTGAAAGAAAGTCACCATGAAATCCGTACTCGGTCAGGTCGGCAGCGACGGTGAAAAAGGCCACTTCCTGGAAGCTCACGACATTGTCATTGCCATTTTGTGCTCTGATAGACATTTTCACTGAATACTTCTGCGGGAAGAGCGGAATTGACTTGAACCGGCACGAGATTTTGCCTAGACCAACCAACATTTCAGGACGCGAACCATCGAGCAGCATGTTTGCTGTAAAGCACAATCCACTGTTCCCTGAAATACCAAGAGTGATATACGGATACTCCAGCGGCTTTTGCGCTTCGTAGGTGATCTCGACGATCAAATCCTCACCAGGTCTGAACTGCCGGCGATCTTCTCCCAAGTCATTTTTTAGCACTACTTTTTGGACTGTCAGACCGTAATCCGGGTTCGTGACAGCCTGAACTTTCTCCGTCGCGATGTGATCGAAGTAATCACCGATGACTTCGTCGGCATCCCCGTCTTTGTGTACCCGGCCGTCTTTCATCCAGACGACTCTCTGGCATAAGGTTCGAACGGCTTCTACATTGTGACTGACAAAGAGGATCGTTCTTCCGGTATCGGCAAAGCTTCCCATCTTACCTAGACACTTCTTTTGGAAGGAAGCGTCGCCCACAGCCAATACTTCATCGACGATCAGTATTTCAGGATCAAGATGCGCTGCAACGGCAAACGCTAATCGCACATACATGCCTGATGAGTAGCGCTTTACTGGCGTGTCGAGAAATTCATTGATTTCCGCAAATTCGACGATCTGGTCAAATTTGCGAGTGATCTCAGCGCGGCTCATACCCAGGATCGCGCCATTAAGAAAGATATTCTCCCGTCCTGTGAGTTCAGGATGGAATCCAGTCCCAACTTCAAGGAGGCTCGCAACTCGACCATTGATCCGAATACGTCCTTCGGTGGGCACCGTAATACGGCTCAGGAGTTTCAAAAGGGTGCTCTTCCCTGCACCGTTGCTCCCAATGATGCCAACCACTTCGCCAGGTTTGATCTGCAAAGACACACCGCGCAAAGCCCAAAAGTCTACCTGCTTAAGTTTTGCGACTCTCTGAGAGCGAAGCCAGGCTAGCGGTTGGCGCACGGCATTCTCGATGGTATGGCGCAGCCCGTCGCCATTGGCGCGTTGCCGGCCGATGCTATACCTCTTACCGAGATTCTCGATCGCAATGGCGGGTGCGAGATTGAGATGGGATGTGGACGATTGGGTTGGCATGATTTAAATGATATCGGCGAAGGTTCGCTCGGTCTTTCTAAAATACCAAATGCCCGATACTACGAGCAGGATAACGTCGAGGACTGCAATTGCTACGCCAGGCAAATAAATGCCACCCTTGACGCCAAGCAAGCTCCAGCGAAAGCCGTCGATAATACCCACCATCGGATTCAGGGCATAGAGCAAACGAAATCTTTCCGGCACAACGCTGCTTTGGAATCCAACCGGCGAGAGATAAAGACCGAACTGGACCACGAACGGGACAATAAAACGAAAATCGCGATACTCCACCATCAGCGCGGCAACCCACAGTCCGACCCCTAACGAAGCGCCAATCATCAGCAGCACAAAGAACGGAAGGAGCAATATCTCCCAGGGTGGAAGGAACCGGAACCAAATCATCAAGACTGCCAGAAACGCGACGGAAATCAGGAAATCCACAACATTGACCATGACAGTGCTGGCGGTCATCAAGAGCTTCGGAAAATATACCTTGGACACCATGCTGGAGTTCATGATGAGGCTGTTGCTGCTTTCGTTCATCGAGTTCGAAAAGAACTGCCAGGGCAACATTCCGCAAAGAACCAAAAGGGAATATGGCACACCATCCGCTGGCAACTTTCCGAGTCTTCCAAATACAACAGTTAGTACCAGCATCGTGAGCAGAGGCCGGATGAGGGACCAACTGACCCCAACGAAGGTCTGCTTATAACGTACTAACAGGTCGCGCCAAGAAAAGAACAGGAAGAGTTCGCGAAAGCGCCAGAGGTCACGCCAGTATTGCGCTTCCACTCGATCGGCTTCAATAATTAGTTCAGTCATCTCAGAATTCTCTCTTGTAGCAAATAGGCTTAGCGCAAGTGCAAAGGACCTTGTTCAGACGTCAAGACGGGTATTCAAAGACTACTTGTCAGACTTCCAGTACTTCTTCGCAGCCAGATAAGGCAGCATTCCGATTTCGGCTAAAGACGGCAAGGGATCATCCCAGCAAAACACCGATTCCACGCGCGTTGCACTGAGCGACTTGAAATAGGTTCGGAGGGTCAGGCTTCCATGGAACAGATCTGATATCGCGGTAGGGATATCGCTGACCATTCGCAGCCATCCCACTCCGGGTCTTGCGTGCACCGATTCGATCGTCGAGCCCATCTGGTCTGCATAGACGATGTAGGGAAAATCCACCCCCGAAACGGACCCGATACTGTGGAACCCCCAAGTCCTGGCATTCACGTCGAGCAATTTATATTGACCGTCGCGCGGATCCCGCTTGTACTCAATCTCTACGACGCCGTGATAGTCGATCGCCCGCAAGAACCGCTCCGAGAATTCGACGATCTCCGGAGCCTCAATCGTTTCGACATATGTTGCAGCGCGTCCAAATTCGCGGGGATGTTGCCGTGCCCTTCGAGCAGTCAGGGTGCAACAAGGAACTCCATGACGTGCAAATGCGCAGTAAGAGTATTGTTCATTGCCCCCGCCGGGGATGATTTCCTGAATCAGTATTTCCTCGGCTCTGATTTGTTTAGAAGCCTTCTCGTACAGCGAGACTAGTTGTTCAGGAGTGTTGGCTCGCCACGCCTTGTCCCCAGTCGCATAAAAGAAGTTTTCTTTGACAGCCGGTTTGATCGCCAACGGCAGCCGGTCGAAGAGAGTAGGCAACTCTTCAGCGGATTTGAGGACGAAAGTCTTGGGACAGGGTATGTTCAGCCTTTCGGCGAGGTCGTAAGTCTTCTTTTTATCCCACGCCCACTCAATACTGTCCCATTCCCCGGTTGTCACGCGAAAAAACGGCGCTAGCTCTGAACGGTATCGTGAAAATGCTGCCACGTTTTCGTCGCGTGTGGGAAACAGAATCCAGTTGCGCAGATTGTAGCGCTGACCCACTTCGAGAACTGCATCTACGGTCTTGCGCTCGTCTAAAATACTTTCGACCCGAATGACCTTGGTTGCGTATCGCGAGAAGGACGAGACACAGTACTGGTCATCCAGAATGTAGACCGGTATACCCCGCCGCCCGAGGCTTCGGGCGATACCCAGGCCCGGGTGGTCACCGCCGACGACGACAGCGCCCACAGTTGGGACCGGAACGCAGGTATCGAGGGCAAGACTCTGCCGTTCTTGTGGAACCGTTGGAACTTCTATTGTTTTCTCCATGACTAACTCCTGTGGAGAGCTATTCCAAGTGTCGCTTCATACGCTTCGAGGGGACACGCAGACTTTGGGTCGGAGATCGTTGAGGCTTCCCACGGAGAGCGCAAAAAAAATCCCGGCGGTGTGCCGTTTGCCCAGGCTCCCGTGGGCTCTCCAGCATAGCGAATATCCAATGCCGATGTTCCTAAATGTGTCCCGGAGGAGAGACCGTAAGGTCCGGCTCCAACGATTGCAACGCCACAATCTTTTAAGAGAGTCATCTTTCTTGCCTCTATTCTTCTGTATATTGATCTCAAAGTAAGCGTTCAAGCTTTGCAGGGCCTTCAGCCGATGCGAGGGCCGGCGGCTTCTCCACTTCATAAACGAGACGATCGCCATCAAGGCTTGCGTAAGCAACCCGTGCGCGTCCATCTCCCGGGTTCTCAATCACCCATCCTTCAGGGGCGGACACGAGTTTCATTTTGGCCCTCTGTCTCCACCACCGGTTAACTTCGCCGGGGGTTGTGATCCAGATCGATTTTCTCTCTCGTAAGTCGATCAGGTGTTCAAGCAGTTCCTTATATATCGTGCGTTCACGTTCTTCAATCACGTAGTCAGGATGAATAATGAAGCTCATGAGCCCAAACTTGCTTGCGATGACTTCTGTCTGCTGCTTCCAGATTCGCGTGGAAAAATCACCAAGGATATTAAAGAGAGTGTAGTCCTGAATTGTGGTTACCGGAATTTCGAGAATACTACCGATAAAGTAAGGCATCACAGTGCAACATCCGCCGCGCTGCGGGTCTAAATGCGCCACATTCGGAACGGACATGTCGTATTCGAATTTCAGCTCGTCATACCATACCTGTTTCCGATACAGGACCGCGGCACGAAATCCATCTGTCTTGAATTCCTTGCAGTATGCATTGATTTTCGCGGCTCTCTCAATAAACTGCTCCTTGCTCCTGTAAAGGTGGCCATCATGGTTCAGGTCATGAATGACTACCTCGTGCTGGCGCTTGCGGATTACCTCCAGGAATTCGACGGGGACACTGTAGCGCTCTTCCGGAACGACCTGAAATGAGGCCTTAATGCCAAATGAGTCGTCAATATCCATCAACGTGGGGCAAAAATCCCTCCCAACCTCTGTTTCGATGTCGTGTGTCATGAGTGCGCATCCGCGATAACCCTCAGGCCAAAACCATATGAACGGAATGCGATCTGCGCCGGTTGCCTTGAGGGTCAGGACCAAAAGGCGCTCTAAAAGATTGTCGACGGAACAATCTACCGGCCAGCGTGGAAATGGAAGCTTATCCCATCCGCGCAGATAGAACTTCTGAAGATGTCTCCGCAGGCCCACGGGAAGGAGCGGGCGAATGAAGTAATAAGGCTTTGACAGGTTCGAAAGAGCTCCGTGACGCCACTCTTCGACATACGCTTCTCTTTGCAGGTTATCCACTACCTCGGAAAGGTCGAACGGCAGGCGTATTAAGCCATCCTCGATGCGCACGTCTTTCGCAGCATCGTACATATTAGCCCCTGGGTCGCGGACCGCCAAATTTCCGGCAAGGTGGCCGAATAGCGCGGCCTCATTGCCGAACCGAAAGTATCCAGTCTTGCAAGAAGCCGCATCTTCGAACACGAAGCGCATGTATTCTTCAGGACATCTGAAGTAAGTCGAAAGATAAGTTTCCATTCACCCAACGATCTTCAAAGAGGTAAACTCCACTTTGCTCGACGAATTCAAAACCATTTCGGTACTGCTCTGCCAAGTGAAACCTAGACTACGTTTTTAGGCGTTCTGACGTGAAGTTTTCTGTTCCACGTTTCTGAACGCCCGAAATCTCAGGGGCCGATTCCAAGCTCGTCTCGGTTGTACCTCGCGGACCCTGATGTCTCCGCTTCTTCTCGAAGGCTCTTTGGTAGGCCGCAACTAGGTTACCGATCGAGTGATCCCAAGACAGATGCCGTTCGACACGTGTCCGCCCAAACTCGCCCATTCGTCCGCGCTCTTCGGGATGATCCAGCAGCCAAAGAATTTTATCTGCAAAGTCCTTGATCAAATCTTCACCATCGCTGTAAAGCGAAGCTTCTCCGGCGGTCAGCTTGCCCTCTCGAAGATCGAATTGAACGATGGGTTTACCTAACGCCATGTATTCTGCGATCTTGATCATGGTCGAGATATTGTTCATTTCGCATGGCTTATCTGGATTGACGCAGACATCGGACGTGCACAGAACATCGAGCAATTCCCTGTCGGACACTCTGCCTGTGAAGTTGAACATGTCCTCCAGTTTCTTTTCGGCCAGCAAGCGTCGCAGTCCAGGCAAACCTGGGCCCCCGCCAACGCAGGTAAAGTGAACATCCACTCGCCCACGGCGCCTTATGTTCTCAGCAACATCCAAGAGGATGTCGAGTCCTTCCTGAATGCTCATCGTTCCGACGTAGCCAATCAAAAACCGCTTGCCATATTTGAGTTCTGGCCGGGGAGGGACCGGCTTGAACGCTTCCAGATCCGGACCATTGCGCACCACAAAGACGTCCCGTGCGTCATGCCTTCCTCTTGAAATAGCTAGTGATTTATAGCTCTCGTTCGTGGCTATAACTACGTCGCTAAAATGGTAAGTGAACCGTTCAAGCCACACTTGAACGCGATAAAACGCACCTTTCCTCTCGTACTTTGATAGATATAGTTCAGGGATTGCGTCATGATGATCGAAGATGTATTTAACTCCAAATAATTTGAATGGAAGCGCAACTAGGAATATATCGTCCGGCGGATTGCACCCTTGAATGACATCGAATCCCCGAACCCAAAAGATCCACCAAGAGAACAAAAACTCCCAAAACAAAGCGCACGAATATTCCCAAACATACCCCAAGGGAGTATTTCCTTCTTGCGGCATCGGATGGCGATAAAGATGAACCCCTTCAAGGACCTCATGAGTTTTTTCAAATCCCTTACCGCGTGGACTGAGTACGCTAACATCAAACCCGTGTTCGTGAAGAGCACGAGCCTCCTTCCAGACGCGACCATCAAAAGGCACCGGAAGATTTTCGACGATTATGAGGACTTTGCCTCTGGCGATTTCCATATGAAGTCTCGAGGGATACTGCGGTGTTCATCCTTCCAGCGCTACGAAGCACACTATTGAAAAGACGCTAGATACAGGTGAGTTGATTTGCCTTCTCACTGCTAGCGCTCGTCACTCGAACAAAATCGACAAGGCATTGACCCTCGCGAAGTTTCGCCGGAACTTGACCAAATTCCAGATCACGATTACCGATGACAATGGTCTGCGCATGATCGAGCACCGCGTCGATGCTGGAGACCATCAATCTTGAGATGTGCGGAATATGATTGAGGATAAAGTCGCGATTCGCGCCCACCAGGGCAGCAAGATTAACATTTCGATCGTAAATGCGGAGATCGTAGCCCTTGCCAATAAGTCGTTCGATCACTTCGATGACAGGGCTTTCTCTGAGATCGTCTGTCCCCGCCTTGAAGCTGAAGCCGAGAATTCCTACGCGCTGATTGCCATGGTCCATCACCATCTTGAGACCGCGCGCGATTTGCATCTCATTGCTAGGCAGAATCGCACCAAGGATTGGAAGTTGTAAGTCAAGCGTCTTTGCCTGGTAAGAAAGAGCCCTCAGATCCTTTGGCAGACACGACCCGCCGAAGGCGAAACCGGGCCTGAGATATGCAGGCGAGATATTCAGTTTCTTATCCTCGCAAAAAATGTCCATGACCGCGTCTGGATTAACTGCGAACGAGTCACAGAGATTGCCTATTTCATTCGCAAATCCGATTTTCAGGGCGTGCCAACTGTTATCAACGTACTTCACCATCTCGGCCGTGTTGAGATCCGTTCGAATAAGGGGTGCTTGAATCTCCTTATACAAGGATGCAAGAATGTCGCCGCTCGATGATTCAAGCTCTCCGATAACGGTCTTAGGAGGGCATCGAAAATCCTTGACAGCCGAACCCTCTCTAAGGAACTCCGGATTATTGCAAAGACCGAAGTCGACTCCAGCTCGCTTCCCAGAAAACTCTTCCAGGGTCGGAATGACGATCTTGCGCATTGTTCCAGGAAGAATCGTGCTGCGAATTACAACGGTATGCCGGTCAGCCTTGGTCCGAAGCGCCGATCCAATCTGCTCGCAGATGCGGCGAATATATCGAAGATCGAGGTTTCCATTGGACTGGCTTGGTGTCCCCACGCAAACAAAGGACAGTTCCGTCTCATGGATTGCGCCAACGGGATCCTGAGTGGCGCGCAGGCGGCCGGCCTTGACTGTCTCATTGATAATTCGATCAATTTGCTCCTCGACGATCGGTGAAGTACCGCGGTTGATCAAATCAACCTTGTCGGCAACCGGGTCGACGCCAATGACATGATGCCCTTCGTCGGCGAGACATCCCGCAGATACCGCCCCCACATAACCTAGTCCGAATATACTTATCCTCAAAGTGCACTCCGTTTCATCGTTTCTAAATTACACCAGGGCCCTGCAGTGCTGCTTCCTCAGCTCAGAGGACCTATTCCGTCTTTATCAGCATTAAGCCTCCTGGTCCGATAATTCAGGCACCGGGTCCGGCTCCGTCATGATTCTCGACTGCTATGCGATTACGGGTGTCTCAATGGAAAGCCCCCTGAGCCATTCCTCGAGAACGATGAGACTGAATAATACCTTATGATTGTCTCGCCGCCCCGCCGCGTGGTCCGCATATAGGCTCCTGACTGCGGTCGGATTCAAGAATCTGTAGATTGCCGAATCGTTGTCCGCAAACGTCCCAGCCATGGTGCCTCCGAGCGCGTCCCGGAACCAGTCATCGACTACATTCATTGCAAAGCCCCGCTTTGGTCGCCGCACAATCGCCGCAGGCAGGAATTTCTTGCACACCTGCCGATGAAGCCACTTTCGGACACCATTGCGAACCTTGAGATTCGGAGCCAGCCGCTCTGCATATTCAACGATGTCCTTATCGAGATAGGGCACGCGCAACTCGAGACTGTGTGCCATCGAAAGCTTATCGGCATACATCAGGAGTTCGTCCGGCAAGGTCGAACGGACTTCGAGGAACTGAAGTCGTCCCAATTCACTGTCCCGCGGCGCAAGGTCGGCCAGTTCCGCCCAGCACTGCCGCAATCTTTCCTCCGACCCGGATTCAATCAATCCGTCTCTGAACAGGCCTTCGATTTCTTCTCCAGGCATCAGGGATAAGATACGTTCGGTATGTTGGCCCGCAGTTCCACTGGACATGGCGTAGAGTCCGCGCTTCAGCGTCTCATTCCGAGGTAGAGCGCCTGCAGCCATCTCTAGAGGCGCACGCATCCATCCCGGTAACGCAGTCCAGGCAGCACCGTAGCGTGCGCCCAGATGTCGCCGGTATCCTCCGAACAACTCGTCTGGGCCTTGCCCAACCAAACCAACCTTCACGTTTTCGTGTGCACGTTGGCAAACAAAGTACATGGGTACAACCGACGAGGTCGCAATCGGTTCCTCAAGAGACGCGACGATTTTGCTCAGATCTCGCTCAAAGACCGAGCGACTGATTCTGACGCCGGTATGACGCGAGTTCAAGATTCGCGCAGTCTCTTGTGCATCCGCCAGTTCATCGTCGGCATAACTCTCACCGTAGCCAACCGAATAAGTCTGCCAGTCGGCTCCGTTCTCGTTCATGAGCGCAAGCAGAAGGGCCGAGTCAATGCCGCCACTCAAAAGCAGCCCTACGGGTACGTCGCTCACTAACTGCCGCCGTACTGCTTGGCGATACAGGGCTAGCAGTTCCTCCCCGGCCTCCTCTGCCCTCTTCGGTGGCGCAAAAGCGGTCGGAGAAGACCTGTACCATCGGCTTGTTTCAAAAGCGCCATTCTGCACGACAAGCTTGGTTCCTGGAGCTAGCTTGTAAACTCCCCGCACCGCCGTAAAGGGCGAAGGTGTATAGCGATACTGCAGGAACAGGCTCACTGCTTGGGGGTCTGCTTCAGGTCTCTCCTCGCCGAGTGTCGCGCACACGGGCCGTATCTCGGAGCCGAACCACAGCGAATCTGCGGTTGCACGATAGTACACAAGCTTGATGCCGAATGCGTCCCTAGCCAAGACGAGTCGCCGTTGGCGCACATCCCAGATTGCGAGCCCGAACATCCCATTCAGCTTGTTTAGGACCTCGTCTCCCCACTGTTTGTACCCGTGGACAATCACCTCGGTATCGCAGCGAGTCCGAAAGACGTGGCCGAACCCCTCCAGTTCCTGGCGCAATTCTCTGAAGTTGTAAATCTCGCCATTGAAAACGACCCACGTCGTTTCTTCCTGGTCGGACATCGGCTGGTGACCACCCTCAAGATCGATGATAGAAAGACGCCGAAATCCAAGACCAACTGGTCCGGCAACGAAATAACCCTCATCGTCGGGCCCGCGATGACGCATTGTTCGAGTCATCTTCTCCAGTTCGCGACGCTCGATCGGCGCACCGTGGCGAAAGTTAAACTGTCCGCAGATTCCACACATTGAGTTTTATGCTCCCTTGACCTTTTGGCTGCGCCCCTGTCCGCCCGTTTGTAGCAAAAAACATAAACTGCGAAATAGCTGCGCCGATGCCCAACGATGCATCGGTGTGTTGTCCCAGCCAACGTAAAGTTGTCGGCTCCGGAACGATCCCTGATTCGTCTGCCAATGCTCAAGTATTTGGTTGAGCGTGGTAGCCAGGTACAAATCCAAGGTCGGAAAGCGACCGCGAAGCAATACCGCCAGGTTGATACATTCTGCAAAATCGTAGAGTTCGCGACGATAAACGGTCAGCCGAGGAGCGCGAGAGAATGGCTTAGGTATGCCGCCTTCATCAAAGAGATGCCGAGTATAGTAGTCCACTCCCCGCTGAATTGCGCTCGTGCAATCGCGATCTCCCGTAAGCGCCTCGATCTTAACGAGAGCCTTCATCACAAAACAGGTATGAAAGTGATCGACGAAGGAACGCTTGCCGTCTCTTGCATAGAACCACGAACCGTCGGAATTCTGTGCCTCCAGTACAAAATTGAGATTTCTTCTGGCCGAACTTTCATATTTAGGTTCAGAGAATTCAATTGAGGCGTTGGTCAAGAGATACGCGCGATATGCGTTCGCGTTGACCACCATCAGAGAATGTTCGGGAAATGGCGTGTAGGAGCAGGTTGCGGCGTTCGCTGACGTCTCGACATCTTTGTAATCATGCAACGCATGCTGGGCGATTGAGTGAAGGATCCGGCGCCATTCAGGGTTGCGATCGATTCGATATACCTGCTGAAACGCCTCATACACGTATGGTACCGTCGTGATCAACGGTGTCCCTGCAGGAATCGTGCCCGTCATCGTCTCCCAGTGAAAAGGATAACCCCAGCAATATTCCTCGTATCCAGGGCAACGCGTTTGCTTCAAGACCTCCAGAAAGTGCAGCGCTCTCTCGTAGTAGCCCCGGTCGTCAGACATCTCCGCAAGGAAAGCAAAACCCATTGCATAGTGCGCATCCGCAATTGGAATCCTTTGCGGCTTCCAGAACAACCGCCTGCCCAGCGGAAAGAATGCTTCCGAAAGCACCATGGGCAGAACTGCTAGTGTCCCCAACCGGCGATTGGTATAGTACAACCGCTTGGCGCGCCGTCCAAACTCGCCGGAATAGTAGGTTTGGAAGTCGTACGATTGCTCTCCGTAACCATCAAGCCATTGAATAAAGCGCGTGACTGACGACAACGTATCCTGCAAAGGCAGATCGATCGCCTTGCCGTCCTCAATAACCGGCTGTTCCATTTCTGTTTCGACACTCATAAATTAGCTGATTTCCACCTTTGCAGTTCTAAAATGACGCCTCGCCTTTTCAGACGCGGTGTCAGAGCATCTACTGACGATCAGTCGGCCTCTGCACCTGTGCGGTTGCACGCGCGACCGGTAAAAGACCAAAGCTGTCGATCTTCTTAAACTTCACCAGGGAAGACAGAATCGCTGTGAGCTTTTTCATCTGCTCGCGGCGATGGAAGCGCATCAGATCATCCGAAACGACCCGTTTCTCACCGCGTATCAATGCGCTGAAATAGCCAGCGAAAAGCATCGCTCCGCCAATCACGTACGGACGCTTTGTCAGCTGATAGGTGCAGCGAACGGCTTCCCACAACGGGTGACCACCGATGTAATAGTCCTTCTTGCCGTAGGCAAAACATTTGCCGATTCGGCCATGATTAGCAGTTCCCAGGATGCGATGGTGGTAAAAGCTCTTCTCGCGAAATGACCTTGTCCCCCAACCCATCATGCGCGCGGTAGTCACCGCCATCCAGTCGATTCCCCCAGCCTTGCTCGGAACGTAGCCACCAATCATTTCGAAGCATTCACGACGAAAGATCTGACACTGGCCAGACACATATGTTTGCCCCTCAAAACTATCCGTCGCCGAATTATAGCCAGGTTCCTCGAAGACGGTGCCTGCAACACCAAGACCGGGATCCTCTTGAAATCTTTTGAGTAGAAATTCGAAGTGATCCCGGTCGAGCGAAACATCGGCATCGAGATTCCCGATGATCTGGTAGTCAACCCTCGCGAGCCGATCTTGGCCGGCTTTGAAGGCATGCACCTTTGCCGCGAAGTCACGCTCTCGACGCTGCGGAAGATTTATCACTTCAATCCACGCGAATTTACTTGCATACCTAGCGGCGATCGCCCCGGTGTCATCATTCGATCCATCGTTCACAATGACCCATTTTGCCGGCAGAACGGTCTGCTGCGTCACCGATTGAAGTGTAGCCTCGATGAAGCGCGCCTCGTTGCGGGCAGGTGTGATCAGTACATAAGACAAATTGGCAGCTATTGACTGCATTCGTTACCTCAACCTCTCAGCGATCAATCGATGAACAGGCGGTGCGTCAGTTCGAGCGTCAGCAGCCGGTTCAGTTCGATCGTATAGTTTCGAGTGCCGTCTAGATGCCGATTGACAATGCTGGTGACTGCATCCCGATTGAGATAGGGACGCGAGAGGGCTCGCGAGCTAAGCAGCATTTCGCGAACATAGTCCGCTAAATAGTCCCGATACCAGGGGCGCATGTGGAAGATCTTGTGGCGGCCGATCCACATGCGTTCGAAGCGCACCCAGGAGAACATGTGATCGAGCGACGCGACCCATTGCGGCATCCCGTAGTCGTAGCAATACTCCGCTTTGAAGGTGAACTGGAGGGCTGCTCGCGTCAGGTAGCTATTCAAGCCTCGAGTTCCACGATCTGTACGCAAGGAGGAGAGCGCCGGATTGCCGCATTGCACAAGGCGCACCCTGCTCTCCTGGTTCAAGTTCTCTATCTTCGGGGCTCGATAAACAGTTTTGACCAGATCGTTATCGAGGAACGGCGTCCTCACCGCCACCTGGGTTTGTTCGAGTTCAAGTACCCCGTAGTGGTGCCACGGCGATTGACGAAAAGCGACGAACGTCGATTGATTTCCCTGTAGGGTGTTGTGATAAGTCGCTTCAGCCCTTTGGATCCAGGGCGAAAGATCCGCTTGATATAGGCCGTCCACGGGCGGGACCGCCTTGAACATCACGTCCTGCAGTATTATCTCGCTGCCGTAGGTTCCAACCATACGCACCGGAGCTATCTCCCGGGCTTTTTCGTTTACATAAAGGTCGGGTGATCGGCCGAGGTCAACGCAAGCATCTGTAAGATACACGGTCCGCTCAGCATAGTGGGGAAAGCGTGAGAGAAACTCCTCGCCGGTTGTGATCACCTGATGGGACTGTTTACAAATCTCGGCGACCTTGCGCGCCAACTTCACGTCTTCATTGTCCCGATACATGCTGCCGAATGTGTAGCACGGCAATGAACCCGGCTCGGCTTTATGCCAAGCCATGATGATTCGCGTGTCTAAACCTCCCGTCAGCGAAACTCCGACCTGTTCTTGGCCCTTGAAATAGCGCGGGAAGTTGCCCTCGACGGTTGCGCGCAATGTGTCGAAGTATGCTTCGGCAGACAGAGGTTCCTGATTCTCCCACTCCGAAGGCTGGAAGTAGTGCCCCTTCTTTTCCAGGGATCCGCTTTGGAACGTCCACGCAGACCCCGGCGGAAGAACACTAATATCGGGAAAGAGTGTTCTATTCTCCAGAACACAGCCGCAGACAATGAACTCGCCGAGACCGCGTGCGTCCATCTTGCGGAGCCATGGACATACCTTGAGAATTGCCTTGGCCTCTGCTGCAAAATAGAATGCGTCTTCGCCCTCATGATAGTAAAGGCGTTGCAGCCCGTAGCGATCGTTGAAGAGAGTCGAAGTGCCATTTGAGCGATCCGAAACCAAGCCGTGGAATCTACCGTTGAGTTGCTTGGGAAATGCCGGATCTTCTTCGTACTGATGCACGAGATAGGAAGGCCCCTCTTGGGCCACCTGATGACCTCGGGCCCGAAGCGCGTCGGCTGTGCCTTCTTCAGGAAACTCCTCACCCGAGAAGATAAGAGTTACATTGCGCCCTTCATTCTGAATCGGCATCTCTGCCGCAAACGAACCGCTGCGTGCGACCCAGCCCACGTAGACGCCGAGTGAAGTGTCACTCCAAGCGCCTGATGTATAAAATGACTCATGCATCATGGTTTTGAGCATCCCGCCAAGCTCATTTTCCGCCCAAGCTTTTGGCCGCTTGGTAATAATTCCGACTAAACCGGGCATTTACTGCTCTCCTTCGAGGTGTGACGCATTTGGTTCAATTCGTTGCGGGATCGGAATGGAGTCGTCCTGCCTGGTGCGCAGTGAGTAATTCCTAAGTAGGTTTGTACTGGTTGATCGGTGAAGCTAAGTTGCATCTCTATGTGCTGTACTGCAAATCCTTCATGGACGTCAGTTGCGCATAGACATCGCATGTCTTTCCAGCGGCAATATCCCAGGAATGGCTGAGCTGGACAGCATTTTTGATCTGGGCCCTTCGTTCATCTAGATTTTGATACAGCTCGCTCGAAAAATATGTTTCGATCGCCTTGGCCAGATCCACCGGGTCGCCCACGCGACAGACAAAGCCGGTTTTTCCGGAAACGATGTCGTGCGGCAACGACCCAACATCGGTAGCAACAACCGGGAGACCGAAACTATAGGCCATGAAGAGGACACCGCTCTGAAAAATTTCGGTATATGGCAGAACAAGTACGTCCGCTCCCTTGAGGAACAATTCGATCTCATCGTCCGGCACAAACCGAATGTGCTGGATCACCTGCGCCCGGATCGGGCTTTGTTCAATCTCCCGCTGCACCTTCTGCCATTGCTCCTCCGACTCCTTCATTGCCTCACCGGCAATCAGCAGCCGATAGCGTGAATCTCCGAGTGCGATTTTTTCAAAGGCTTTAACCAGTAGATCGATTCCTTTGTAGGGAGCAATCCTCCCGAAGAAGAGAATGGCTCGATCTGAGTCGCGCAGTCCGAGCCGCTGTTTTGCCTGGACAGGCGTCATCGTGGTTTGCGGCACCATGTCATACGTACCGAATGGGATGGTGGTGATCTTTTCCTCGCCCACACCAAAAGCCTCTACCAGTTGAGCTTTCATTTTTTCTGTGTGCACGAAAATGCGATCCACAAGACGGTATTGGGCGCGCAGGGACAATCGATTCAGAACGGAGTCGGCCCCATCTCGTTCTGCCGCGTTCACATTGTGGGCGGTGAAAGCAATTCGCTTCCCCAACAGCTTGTAATAGAGAAGAAGAAACGTCCGATCGAAGAACTTGAATTTGTAGCCCCAGAGGATATGGATGATTGGCGCTGGCGAAGTCGCCACATAATGCATGAGCCGGATGTAGACCGAAATAAATGCAATCAGTTTCTTGGCGATTGTGCCATATCGTTGCGGGTTCGCGTAAAGCGGAACAAAGTTCAGATTGGCAACCCCTGGCGATTCAAGCATTTCGTAATTGCAGATCAGATCCACGACAATTCCCGCGGATGCCAGAGAACGGCTCAGTCCGGAGGCGTAATGCTTGTCGATTCCCCCCGTCATCAGAGCAATTTTGAGCGACGAACTCTGATTTTTCATACCCGAGGGTTTCCTTTTGGATGTTGCGACACTTTTTGTGCGTATTCCTTCTGGAATTCGCCTGGGTTCTTCATGGGTTAGGCCGAGTAGGATGGATGGGCCCTTTGCACAGGCGCTGTGCTATACTCTGTCAATTCCTGGGACAATTGACCTCGATAGACCATAATCACCCGGAATCTAGCCAGCCACTGATATTCAGGCTCGGCTTGTATCGAGGCAGTCAATTTATTCTTCGCAGCTTCATGCTTCCTTCTTGTTTATGATTGGAAGCTCATTGTAAGATGGGCGCCTTGGCAACGAATCTGGAGTAAATCGTTGATCCGCCTGCTCTTGCTGCAACGGCCTTTCATCATTGGAACCCAAACCGCCGACTCTGCCATGAGTGACCGCGGTACCCTCGCGGAGCTGTGCTTGCGCACCCGTTCCTCCTCTCCGCGTACTATCGTCAATAAAGACCGCATTTTCAGTCTGGAGCGCAATCTCGCGGGATTCGCAATCCCCCAGAAGTTGCGCTAGTCCCTTATTTTTTGTACGTGTAAAGGAGTTCCACTACACCATGAAGCTTTTTCTTCTATTTTTGCTCGTGCTTTCGCTCACGGAAATGTCTGTGCCGCTTGCTGCGCAGTCCTGCACAACCGCCGTCTGCAACGCCGCAAGCCCCGGCGAAGCGGATGTCCTTGCAGCCTTGCCGTCCAATGGGAATACGAATGCCACAGTTGTCGTCAACATTCCATCCGGTTCGGCTTCGTGGTCTACCGGTTTCACCTACACGATCCCATCAGCGGTTACAAACCTGACCATTCAGGGTGCGACGACAGTGACTTGCTCAGGGACAGCCGGTAGTTCAAGTTATGCGTGCTCCGCCTCGGACAGCACTGTAATTCAAGACGTTTACCAGAGCAACAATGCGCTCATGACTTTCAATGTCGGAAATTCCAGTTCACTGTTCCGCGTCACCGGTCTGACGGTAGCAGGAGGAAGCATCGGAAGCACCTCCTATTCGAAATACAACGGATTGATTGAAGTTTATTCCGGCGCTGCGCAGGTCAGAATCGATCACAATCATGCAAACGAGACCACCTATTCGCCCGCTAACGCCTCGGTTTTTTTTCGTACCTACGGATCAGTGATCGGCGTGGCGGATCACAATCTTCTAGACCTTGCGAACAACAACTCAAGCTATCCCTTCGGCTTCTCGGACTTCGCAGCGTATGGCGACACGATTGGAAATGGGGACGGAACCTTTGCTCACCCGACGCCTTGGGGTGCTCCCACATCTTTTTATGTCGAAAACAATGTCCAAAACGGCGGAGTAATTGACGACTGCGGGAATGCCGGTTCTCTCGTGATTCGCTACAACAATGTCAACGACGCATCTGTTGGAATTCAGACTCACGGTACAAAATCTCCCGCTGGTCCTGCGCGGGGTTGCCGCTCGATTGAGATGTACAACAACTACTTCACCGGACCTTCAGGGAGCTCCCAGGCTTCCGCTGCGGTTGGGACGAAAGGAGCCACTGCACTGATCTGGAACAACACCATGGCCTCGGGCTACTACCGCTTCTACCAGGGTGGAGGCGACCGGCAATCCGGAGATGAGACCGAAACTGCGACCCCGAACGGCTGGGGATACTGTGGCACCGCGGTGAGTGGCAATGGAGTGGGTTCGCCGTGGGACGGAAACCAAAACGGCGCCACCGGCTATCCCTGCTTGGACGGTCTCGGCCGAGGACAAACTCCTCAAGCCCTCAACGGCGCCAGCTTCCCAGGCCGCCTCAACTCCGCTACCGGTACAATCTCCTGGCCGAAACAGTATCTTGAACCTCAGTATCTGTGGAACAACACTCTAAACGGTGGAGCTTCCGCTTATATGCTTTTGAGCGACGGGAGCGCAAATAATCAGGACTACTACTACGATTGCGGATCGTGGAACAGCAGTTGCTCCGGCGGATTCACTGGTGGAGCTGGAACAGGCTTTGGAACTTTGGCGAACCGCCCTACAACTTGCACAGCGGGCGCAGGCGGAACATATCTCACCAGTCCAACAGGGTCTTACGGTGTTGCGTACTTCGCTACAGATGCCAACGGCGGCAGCGGAGAACTCTATGTCTGCACCGCTACGAACACATGGACCGGAATCTATCAACCTTACGTTTATCCTCATCCGCTAGAAAGCGGTACGACCAGCTCGGCCAGCCCCTCGGCTCCGACAAATCTCACCGGAACAGTGGTTCAGTGAGATCCGTTTGAGCACTGCCGTTCTGGGGTTCGACATTTACCTGTTTTCGAATCTGCTGCCCATCTTTCTCGCTGGGCAGCAGATTCGTTTGTGTCAGCTTCGGACCAGCGCCAAGCTTGCTCTCACACACAAACAGCGGCGTAGGCCCGTAAGAGGATTCGCTGACGTACCCGCCCGGATCGAGCGTTCACTTCAGAGGGTCTCCCTCATCTTGCTGGATTCGAACTGAAGCATCAACTTGTCCCAGCACCGCATCATGAACCATCTGAAGCGGACCACCAGGTAATGCGTTCGCTTTGCTGCTCGCCAACCGAAGATCTTAGCGAAGAGAGTAAGCCTCCAGGAAAGCTTCGGAATGGGGAGTTCCTGGCCGAGGCTCGCAGCCATATCCTTAGCCTTCTTGACCAAATCCGGACGATTCGGATGGAAGAAACGCATCCAGCTTTGAAGATAGGCGACGGAGGCTTGGCGCGCTCTTGGACTATCCTCGAGTGAACGCAGATAGCGAATGTGCAATTCAAGCGAGTGCATCTGCGCATCCATCTTGCGGTCCGAAAGCCCTATATAGCTCAAACTGCCAACCCCCGCCTCGCGATAGTAGACCTTTGCTTCAGGAACGAAGCGCACTCCATCGCTGGCAAGCAGGACGCGGCAGAAGTATTCGCCGTCATCGTCTCCCAAGAGTTTTGTGTCCCATGGACCCGCGGCTTCCGCCAGCTCTCGGCTCACAAGCCAAGTGGACGTTTGCATGTAAACATTGTTTTGCATTTTGCGGATCAGCCATTCCGCGGGTGACAAATCGCACCATAACGCAGTTGGAACAAAAGTAGACCGATGGTAACGATATACGAACTTTCCCCAACTGGATGAGAGCAGCGTCCGCTTGCTCGAACATGTTCCCAAGGCTTCCATCTGCTTGGCAATCTTATCCGGCGCTATGATGTCGTCCGCGTCCAGGTACTGGATGTAGTCTCCCCTGCTGAGCGACAGAGCCTTGTTTCTCGCTGCAGCTGCACCTTGATTTTTCTGACTCACGACCTTGAGCAGTTCGCATGCGTGACTCTGCAGAATCTCTAGAGTCTTGTCTGTCGAACCGTCGTCGACAGCGATAATCTCCTTGGCCTCCCAGGTTTGGTTGATTGCCGAACGAAGAGACTCTGATATCCACTGCTCCGCGTTGTAAGCGGGAATGAGGATCGATACCAAGGGTCGCGTCATACGATTTCTCTCTCCGGCGTTGCCCGACTGAAAGCAAAGATAGACTCAAGCGATTTCAATAAAATTGAGTCTTTCGGCGCAGGACCAGCTAAGTCCCGAGCAAGGGCTTTGGGGGCAGAACTCCCGTTCCGCGTTTTCTAACGCGGTGCACTCTATGCCGACGGCCGAGCCGCCATTCACAAGATCAGCTTAGATACTCGAGATTGCAGCCTTTTGGGTGGCACAAAATCTGGCTTAGGCGCTCTGTGCAGCACCCATTCAAGGACTTGAGTGGTAGCCTGCGCCTTGGCTTCCCAGGTCAGATACTCTTGTGCGTAGGCCATTCCATTCCTTCGCAATCTCTTCAGGAGATCTCGATCTTGCACAAGTTCGGCTAAGGCCTTTTCCATCTGTCCCACAACATCGCTCTCATTCGTAAGGGGCACCTTGTATCCAAAGTCCGGCTGAACGATATCTCCGGGGCCACCGAAGTCCACAACAACTGGTACAGCACCTGAAGCGAGGGCCTCGAAAACCACGCCGGCTCCGTTATCGCGAACAGATGGAAACAGAAAGACATCGGAAGTGCTGAAGCGCCTGAGAACTTCCGTATGGTCGAGCCACCCACATAGGGAAACAGCCTTTTCAATCCCAAGTGATTTCACCAATTCCTCGAGCTTGCTCCGCTCCGGACCGTCCCCGATCACAGTGAAGTGGGCAAGATCGCTACGTAGAATTGATGCTGCCGCGCGCAAAGCAAGATCGCATGCCTTTCTGGGGTAGAGGCCGCCGACAAAGATCAATTCCAGCTTCGCGCCAGGTTCAGGATTTCGTGTATCGACGGGGCACAAAGAGCGAGCAATACCGGGTTCCGGAACAAAAAAGAGCTTGTCCTTGAACTTGAGGAACTCCGAAAAAGTCTGTGTCGAAGCCGCGATAATTGCCGATGCATAACGATAAGTCGATCGGGCAAATGGAAGGAATCGATATAGGCTCCGAAGATTCGATATCCACTCCTTTTGATTCTCGAGTTGACTGAACCCGGGGGGCCACGGCAAGCCGCCATTGAGGGGACCGATCACAAAGGGTATCGGCCCCTTACGCAGAAAATATGCAAAAGGGCTCGGGATGACCGGGGTCATTGGCATCACGCGCAAAACAATATCGAACTCGCCCGCATAGATACGGGATTTGAGGCTGCGCCAGGCATACCACTCGAAAGCGAGAGAAAATGGATAGCGAAGGGCCGTCAGAACCTGCGTGTCATAGTTGAATTTGAGGATCCTGCGCAAAGTCCACGCATTGAAGCGCTCGAAGCGCGGGATGCTCACTACCTCTATGGTTTGAAACGGCGCATTCGCGCGACGAACCGCATCCACGCTCTGCGATCCGGTGATCAGAGACACGTCGTGAATTTCGGCAAGCGCCGCCGCATGAGAATACGTGACATAGGGCATGCTAATGGTATCGGGGTTAATATCCGGCGCCAACAGCAAGATGCGTAACCTGCTCATGAGTTTTCCTCAGGAAGAAACCTCGCCTCACCACCCGACCCGGACCCGATATTTGCTTGGCTCGATTTCATCATTCGCTTCTTTTCCTTCTTTAGTGCCCTTGATCCTCAATCACTATAGAGCACCGAAAAACCCTCTGCAAAGCGGCATCCTCTCTCTCATTACCCCGGGATGGACTCAGCAACGTCTGAGCGATTCCTGGCGGAGCGATCCGGCAAGAGATGCCGAAAAAGAGCGACTGCTTCACTTATAGGTTTCAAACCGCCATAGAGAACAACGATTGCGCAAAAGTACAGTGCGAAGAATCCCAGAGACACCAAGATTATCCTCTCGAAAGCTTCCCTGGCCCCCGTACCAGTTGCAGTATGGAAAAACCCTCGGAAGATCAGCTCAGTCAGAATGGCGGCTCCGCAGGACGCAACAAAGAACCTCCATACGACGGCAATTACCGACCCGACCTTGAGTCCAATCGGCTTCCCAGCGTACCAGAAGCCTGGAAACATCAAGAGAAAGTACGACGCCGTCCATGCAAAAGCGACACCGGATGGGCCCCAATGCAACATCAAGACAAAGAGACTCACAGTAAATAGAAACTCAATCACACCCCAGCGAAGCCACCTCTCGGGACGGCCAATCGAAAGGTGAATCCATCCGTGAGTGTTATAGAGCAACATGACTCCGATTCCCGGCCCGAAGAGGGTGAAGATTCGACCAGCCTCCTCCCAGCCGGGGCCAAGAAGAACACGAATAAAATCCTTCCCAATCAATGCAAAATCGGCGCCGATTCCCATCCCCAGGAGAGCGATCACCGATACGGCCCTCAGAAAAAAATGCTGAAACTCGCCACGATCACGATTGACACGACTCAATGTACTCACGGCCACTGCAGAAATTGGCGAGAGCAGTTGAGTTGCGGCGACCACAAACAGGTCGTACGCTCTCTTGTAGAATCCCAGTACTTGAGCGCCGTACCGCCAGCCAACAAGGAGATTGTCTGTGTTGCGCGTGAAATAGCTGAAAGCGAAATGCGAATAAACGTTAAGCGCATATTTCAGACTTGCACGAGTATCCGAAGAACGCCTCGGTAGTCGTGGAATCCATTGACACATGAACCATGCACAGCCTGCGACCACCGCAGATTGTGCAACGATACCCCAGACAAGCGACCAATAATGCCAACCTTTCGCCGCCAGGCCGATCGATACGATCATCAGGACTCCCTGTCCTATGAAATTGATGACCGCGGTAGTCCTGAAATGCATCGCCCGCTGCAGCAGCGCCAGGTGAATATAAGCCAAGGAACCGAGAACAATGGTCAGTGACATCGCTTCGGCAACATGGGCAACTTTTGGATCGTGATAAAAGAGGGCCAACAGTCGTCCCGCACTGCCAAATCCAACAGTAAGAGCAACTCCGATTCCCAAATTCATCCAAAAAAGGTTGCTTGCCAGGGAATCTGAAAGCTCCTCGCGTTGCATGATCAATTCGGTGAAGCCGTTCAGACCAAAGCTCAAAAATAAGAGGCTGAATGTCGTCACCATGGTGACGGTTCCGAAATCAGCCGGTGTAAGCAAGCGGGCCAAAATCATCACAGCTGCCATCTGTAAGCCAACATTCGCCGCTTGACCGGCTATAGAGGCCGCTGCACCCCGAACTGCGCTCCGGCGAAATCTATGCCCCGTATCGATCGGCCGGAACATGCCGTTAGGTTGAAACGGTTTCACTGATTTCCTTGTGATGGGTTGCCGATGGCTTTTCGCGTCGTGTGGGGCTTGGGAATTTGCTCAAGAGAGCGAGGAGGAAGTTATGAGAACCTGCGCCGCGGGGCCTCGATCTGCTCACTTGAGGAGTTGCTCTGCATGCCGACAGGCACCGTCGCAATTTTGTCACGAAAAGCGACAATCTTGAGCGGCTTGCGGTTGAAGAGTCCGATTGTAATGCTGGTCGAAGTAACAATGGCCAGCAGAAGGAAGATCCAGATCGGATCAAGCATCCTGAATCCAGCCTCCGTGATGCTATAAATAATGGCCGCCACGACATATGCAAGCATGAGTCCAGCGATCGACCAGTTCTTTCGGAGCGCTTTCGCTGCGCGGAAATAGCCCGTGATCAGGATTGTCGCAATCAGGCCCACTCCGATGATGCCGAGGTTTAAATAGACCTCAATATAGCCGTTATGTGCTTCGTTGAGATACTCAGGGTGCCACCAGCCTACAAGTGCGGTTTGGAACTTGACCACGTCAGGGCTTATCCAGAATCCTTCGAACCCAGAGCCGACCAGCGGGTTGCCGGCCGCAGGAATGACCGCAGCCCAAATCGCAGTCCGACCTGAGAGCGTCGATTGCCTTCCAAGGGCTTCTGCCACACTGCCTACTCCGCCCAGCCACAAGGTCATCACTCCGGCAACCAAGATTGCAACGCAAAGTACATGCACACGTGCCGGTCGGTTTCTAAACCAGCGAAGGTTGGTCGCCACGATCAGTCCGCCGCCGAGAATAAAGCAAGCGATGGAGGTCGACGAGTGAGCCATCCTCAAGAGTGCTATCCCAAATGCGAGCAGTGTAACCTGCGCCATCAGATGCCGACGACGGTTAGGTTGTCCCTTTGCTCGAAAAAGCGTGATCACGTGCCACAGAGTCCCCATTGAGAGAACGAGGAGCATGACACCGAGCATGTTTTTATCGGTCGTCACCCCGGTATTCATCATTTCCCCGTTCGGCGCAGAAGCTCGCCCGATATACGGGTAATACTTGATCAGGAGTACAGAGAGCGGCAGCAAGACAAAGCCCAAGCGAGAGATCAGCCGCTTGAATGCCACAATGGGCTCCCGATCCGTAACAATGACCAGCACCATCGCTAAGTCGCCGGTCGCTTTGATCCAGCGTTTGAGAGAAACATCGGGATGAAAAGACCAGGAAACGCTGATGAGGCAGAAAACAAAGTAGAAGACGATTGGCCAGTTTGCAAGAAGCAGTGCGCGCACCCGCCTGCCGCGGCGAACGAGGACCGCAATGGCTCCTAAGGTAAGAATTCCAAAGATTGCCGCATCGACTGGACTCCCCTCGAGCTGCACGTTGGAGCCCGTCGGTTGAAAACCGAGCATGACCGACAAAGGCCTTGATCCGATCAGCGTCATCCAGATGATCGGGAGCCAGATGGCTTTGGAGGCACGCGCTCCCTTCTCTCTATCAAGATAGAAGAGTCCCGCGATTCCCAAAACGCAAATCAGAGTGGCAATTGAAGGATTCATTTAATGGAACGTGCGGTCTGCTACCAAATCGAATCAAGATGTGTCTCAGGAGCGCGCGAGAGACGCATTTCCCGCAGTTTCAAAGATAATGCACTGGCCTTGGGTTCCGCGCATATGCGAGACTTTCGACTGCATTTCGCGGGGTCTTCTTTGCGCGTCAGCTTCTAAACCTTGTGAAATTGTTGATAGAACTGACGCATCCCCTGCAGATCGGGTGAGCGCCAATGCTGGTCATTGAGGCGGCCCAGGTGACGTATCGCCAAGGCTAAATATGATTCCGGTCAATCCGGTTGCTCAGGACTCAGTCGCCGCGGCCCGAAATCTGCGATCGTACCAGGCTCTTCGCAGGCCACGAAATGTTCCTACAATTGGCTCTGGAAGCTTCTCGACGAGTGGGCGATGCAAGCCTAGCCTGAGAGCAACGCGGCCAAGTTCCGTCAATGGAACATAGTAGCGCGGCACATCAACGCGACTGAAGCCGTTCACCTCTTTGAAATGGGCAAGGCTGTCATCCTGCTTCTTACCGTAGTTAAAATTCTCATAGACGAGATAGGGGACTTTCTGTTCTGCGCAAACGCGCACAGCCTCCGCAATCAGCGCGTTTGTCGGTGCCTTCTCTTTGTGTTGAACCATCGACAGGATATGAACGAGACACGCCTGAGTCCGGCTCTCGTCTATGGTCAGCTTGATAAAGCCGATCATGGCGTCGCCCAAAAACGCCCCGACATAAACGCTACGATCAAGAAAGGTGCCAGCGTATTCCCGGGCCCGCTCTCTGGTCATTCCATAGTGGGGAAAGCGTTTGCCTTGCCGTACCGGAGTCTCGTTGTAAACTGCGCAGATACCGTTGATTAGCTCATCCCCGAACGGAACCTCGCGCATCGTAACCCCTCGCTTCGCGGCCTGGCGAGCTCGGTTGCGAGGATAGGAGCGAATTTGCTTATTCCACCAGTTATCAAAAGTCGAGACTGGAAGCACCGCTAAATTATCCATCTCAACTGAGTATGTATATTTCGGTGAAGTATCTGCAAGGCTCTGCAGGAATGTGAAGATATCTGCCCGCGTTCTGGTCTCCCGCAACTGCGCCACCATCTCCGCCGGATCTTCAGGGAAGGTGTATTTCTCCCCATCCAGCTGCGCAATTCGAACCAATCTCCCTTGAATGCGAATCCCTTTACCGCAGACAATCATTAGCAATATTTCCTTTAGCTACCGTAGTCCTGCATATACATTCATCGAATACGATGAACAAGCCGAAACAAACCGCGCGAAGGTCTAAGTCCATCCCTGCGCCATCCCAAAGGTGCTGAGCAACAATCTTTCACAGGTTTTGCTCGGCGGATACCAAGCAAGCCTCCTCGGCTTTCTTCTGACACTCCGCGATGAACACTCGGATCTCATCGGTGATCGATTTCTGTTGTTGCTCATTCAAATTCGGAAACATTGGCAGCGAAACAATCTCAGACGCTACACGCTCCGCAATCGGGAAGTCTCCGAGTTTGTAATTCAGCGATGCATACGCCTTTTGCAGATGCAGCGGAATCGGGTAGTGAATGCCTGTGCCGATTCCCTTCTCTTTGAGAAAATGCATCAGGCTGTCGCGATTCGCGGTACGTATTACATAGAGGTGATATACCGCTTGAGACCAGGTGGGCTCAAAGGGACAGATAACCGCATCGTTGCCAGCCAGGAGCCGGTTATATTCCGCCGCATGCTCGCGCCGCTGACCGTTCCATTTCGCGAGATGCTTCAGCTTCACATCCAACAGGCCTGCCTGAATCGAATCAAGGCGCCCGTTGTAGCCTTCCATATCGTGATAGTACTTCTTTGCCTGGCCGTGATCGCGAATCATCCTGATCTTTGCAGCAATGGCTGCGTCATTGGTGGTCGCGGCGCCTGCTTCACCACACGCACCAAGGTTCTTGCCTGGATAAAAACTGAATGCAGCCGCCTTCCCTACCGAGCCAGCTGTCATCCACTTATTCATGTCGCGAGAGAAATACTTCGCACCGTGCGCCTGACAAGCGTCCTCAACCAAAATCAGATTGTATTTCTGGCACAAGCGGACAATCGCATCCATGTCTGCCATCTGGCCGTAAAGATGAACAGGAACAACTGCCGTCACGCGCAGTCCATGCCGGCGGCTGATCAACCTTCCCTCACCATCAATAGTGCACTGTTCCTCAAAAAACTGCTGCAATTTGATCGGCGAAAGATTATAGGTAGCTTCGTCTATATCGACGAACTCCGGCACCGCACCGGTTTGGGAGATAGCTTCTGTCGTTGCGATAAACGTATGCGGCACCGTCACCACGACGTGGCCTTGACCTATGCCGCATGCCATTAGAGCAAAACGCAAAGCGTCAGTTCCGCTGTTCACAGCGATCGAGTGACTCGCATCGCAGAACGCCGCGAATGCCTGTTCGAAATTTTCGACCAGCGGACCACCCACGAAACCTGCGGTGCGCAGCGCATTCAGAAATACCTCGGTCAGTTCCTTCTCGAGCTCCACATGCGGCGTGACGAGGTCAAGAAAAGGGATGCTATTTTCCGTTGTCATGATTTGCCTCTGTATTCAGTTCTATATAGCGCAAAACCCGCGCGGGGTTTCCGGCAACAATTGCATTCGGAGGGACATTCTTTGGTGACAACGCTGCCTGCTCCAACGATTGCGTTTTCTCCCACCGTCACATTGCAAAGGATCGTCGCGCCGGAACCGATCGACGCTCCCTTCTTAATGATCGTTCGCTCGACCTTCCAGTCTGCTTCAGTTTGCAACTGTCCGCCTTGCGCGATCGCGCGCGGATAGGTGTCGTTAATGAACATCACTCCGTGCCCGATGAAAACGTTGTCCTCGATCAGCACGCCTTCGCAAATGAATGAATGACTCGAGATTTTACAACGCTTGCCAACGGCAGCATTCTTTTGAATCTCTACAAACGTGCCGATCTTAGTTTCGTCTCCAATTTCACAACCATAGAGATTGATAAACCTTGCGAGTCGGACATCCTTGCCCAACTTTACATCGTCGGCGATGGAGTTGAGCGAATTCACAGGTAAACCAAAGCCCCCTTCTTCTTTAGCGATTCGCTCGCAGCCTCGAGCATTTGGACTACTCGAAACCCGGCACAGCCGTTATTGAAGGGCTCTTCTCCGGTAGAAACACAATCGACGAAATAAGTCATTTCCTGCCGCAGCGCCTCCACTTGTTCCAGTTGCGGCGCCCACATGTCACCGGAGCGATAACTCACCAACAAGTCATATACGCCTTCGCGGCTGGTGATCTTCACTCCTTTGTCGTACACCTTTACCTTTTCGTCCGCTTCGAGATCATTCCAAACAAGCATCCGCTTCTCGCCACCGATCAGTGTCGTTCGCACTTTAACCGGCGAGAGCCAATTCACATTGATGTGAGCGATTACCTTCTCGGGAAAGTAAACCGTCATGAAGGCGACATCTTCGTGACCGTTTAGATGCCCTTGCCCCGTCGCAACAATTCCCTCGGGCTTCCCCTTCAGCAGGTTGTCCATGATCGAGAGATCGTGCGGCGCCAGATCCCAGAGCACGTTGATGTCGTGTTGAAAAAGCCCCAGGTTGACTCGCGTTGAGTCGTAGTAATAAAGATTCCCCAGAGAATCTTCCTCAATCAATTGTCTAATCTTGCGGACCGCGCCTGTAAACAGGAACGTATGGTCCACCATAATTTTGAGATTCTTTTGCTCTGCGAGATTGATGAGCTCTTCTGCTTGAGCCGTATTGCTAGTGAAAGGCTTCTCAACAAAAATATGCTTGCCCTGCAGCAAGGCAGCCTTCGCCAGTTCGTAGTGCGTCCACACAGGAGAGACTACAGCGATGGCGTCGATCTCAGGCGATGAGATCACCTCGGATGCGTCCGCGGTCACCTTCATTCTGGGGTAAGCCTTTTGTGCTCTTGCTCGCGCGTTTGGGCTAATCTCGGCGATTGCGATAACCTGCGATCCCTCGAGACTGACCAGGTTTCTTACTATGTTTGGGCCCCAGTATCCGTAACCTATAACTCCGAAATTCACGAGCCTTCTCCGTCTTCCGCGGTTTGCGGACGTACTAATTCAGGTTTTAATTTTGAGTATTTCAGATGGGAATCGTGCGAAGGCGGGTAATGCACTTGTAGCGATTCTAGATCTAAATCAATATGCGCCCGAGCCCTTGATCACAGCGAGTGGCGTCCAAAGCAATATCTTAAGATCCAGCCATGGCGTCCACGTCGTCGCATATCTCAGGTCGAGGCGGACCATTTCATCGAACTTGACCCTGCTTCTACCCGTTACCTGCCATAGCCCTGTGATGCCCGGCTTGACCTCCAGCACCCGACGACGATGCCAGATCTGGTAGGCAGCCAGTTCATACGGAATCGGTGGGCGTGGACCGACAAGCGACATATCGCCCAGAAGAACATTGATCAGCTGAGGCAATTCATCCAGGCTCGTTCTCCGCAGGAATCTGCCGATCGGCGTTACCCGGTTATCATTCTTGATCTTGTAGACACGCGGCTTCCCGGCACCTTCAACTTGCGCATCATCATTCTGCGCGATAAGTTTTGTCACAAACTCCTGGTGAACCGAGTGATCGTTATTTACGTACATCGACCTAAATTTCAGAAATGTAAAACTCTGACCGAATTGCCCTATGCGCTCTTGCCTGAACAGAATTGGGCCCTTCGAAGAAATCCTCACCGCCAGCGCAATGATGACAAAGAGTGGAAGGCAGAGGAGCGTCAACGCGCCGCTCCCCAAAAGGTCTATCGCTCTCTTCATTACCAGGAGAGATTTACGAGTCCCGTTGTGATTTGTCAGATCTGGATATAGAGCAGAGTTGCTTGGCCGCCCTGGTTTATCGTCTTCCCAATCATCAGGAAAAATATGAAATGAGATGCTGATTTGGCTGAACTGCTCAAATGAGAGTTCACTTCGTAGCGTTTCGCTTACTCGGCTCAGGATTGCGCTCAAGATCGAATTTTTGTCATTGACAACCAATCCGGTGAACATAACGCCAATGATGGAATTCTCTTTGTACCATCCTACGAGATCCGTGTCCCGGCACGAAGCCAGCAAAGCGGCAACGATGCATTCGAGTGCGCGCTTGGTCTTCTCCTGGAGCTGGTGGTTCGTCACTTCGAGAAGCATGAGGACAAACGGAGACTTTGAGCGTTCGGTTCTCTTGCGCTCAATTGCGATGACTCTCTTGAAAGCATCCTCGTTGAGCGCACCGCGTTCGATTGCCGCTGCAGCGTCGAAAACGGACTCAATGGGGTTGGAGGCTCTTTCTTGCCGTTTCGTCACGACCGTCTCCTTTGATTGAACGAAGTGCTCGTCTGCTGTTCTGTCGCTTCTTGTCATCTGGGTTGCGAGGAAACCACGCACGGATTCACCGGCTTACCTGGCTTGCTTCGCTTTTGCCGCGAATCAATCCTGCGCACTCTTGTTTTCGGGAAAGCCTATCCTCGGTGGTGCGAGCAGATCAGTAATAGTAGTGGCTATGAGCAGAGCTTTCAGAGCAGTTCAAAAGTGCTCCGAGAAGTTTTTGAGGGTCAATCGCATCGAGACCCTTTTGCAATTGCTTCTTTTCAGTGATTCCCTGGCGAGCCACGAGGAGAATTCCATCCGCAAGCCTCATCCAGACACTCGTATCGGCCAAGGGTAAAACAGGAGGAGAATCGATCAGGATCGTGTCAAACCACTCCGAAAGCTGCCCCATCAACGCATTGAGCTTGGTCGATTGAAGAACTTCAAGAGGATTCTGCGGCGAAGCACCTGCCGGCATGACCCAAACCCCAGCATCTGCGATCTGGTAAATGCAGTTGGCGAGCTTTTGTTCCCCACGCAGCCATTCGCTGATGCCCGGAATACCTGTCAGACCAAGCATTGCCGAGAGAGCAGGTCGCCTGATATCACCTTCCAGCAAGAGGATCCTTTGTCCAGTGGATCGAGCGAGGGTGCATGCGAGATTCGCAGCGACAGTGGTCTTCCCTTCCTGCGGAATTGTACTCGTGATAAGAATTCGCTTCAGCGGGCGAGTCCGTCCAAGATCACGTAGCCTGACTCCCAGCAACCGAAACGCTTCAGAGGCCGGACTATCCTGCTCGGTGAACGCAACGAGACGGTTCCCAGGAGAAACTGAAAACGGCAAGGTTTTGAACTGATTGAGAATCCGGAGCCGGTCGTCCGTCTTGAGTGAATCGGGAGAGATAGCGACAGCATGTCCATCATGCGATTCGAACGTCGCCTGCGTGGATATTGGCAGATCAAGCACATTCGCGCTCAACCCTTCAGCTTCGCCGAGCGTCGTTTGGCTCTGCCACTTCGTCGCCATGAGCCGCTCGGCGCGACGTAAAACATCGGTAGCCTCCAAAGGAGCCGGCGTTTCCGTTCCAGCGCGCTCCGTTTCAGCTCTCTGTAATGCATTAAATATCTGGCTCATTCTCTTAAATCTCCTCTGACTTATCGGCGAGCTTCTTCAGAGTCACTCTCAGTTTGATCTTCTGCCGCATCGGGCAAATCGAAATGGTGCCCATTCGTCGACTGCGAGAAGATTCCGTTGCCTCTTGCTCTGCCCTCTTCGGCAAGCGCACCCTTGTCCAAGCGCAACTCCTTGGCGACGAAGTCGACTATTTCCGGATCGATCACAGAAACCTGCCTCGCATAAGCCGTGATCAAGGAGTTCTCACATATTGTGTTAATCAGGCGCGGAAAACCTCGCGAGAAACGATAGATTAGCGATACTGCTTTTGGTGAGAACAGCGAGCCTGCGATTTCTGAGGCACCGGCAACACTCAGCCTCTGCTCAATGTAGCGCTGCGTCTCTTCGAAGCTGAGTGGCATCAAGTGTGTGCGAAGCGCAATGCGCTGTTTCAACTGCCTGAGTCCCCTCGAATCCAGCTTCGCGTCAAGTTCGGGCTGCCCCACAAGGACAATTTGCAGGAGCTTGTCGTCGTAGGTTTCGAGGTTAGAAAGCAACCTTACTTCTTCGAGCAATTCTTCTGATAACAGGTGGGCTTCATCCACAATCAAGACTGTCGTCATCTGCCTTGATGATCTTGAGACCAGGAACTGGCTCAGATCAAAAAGCATCTCGCATTTGTTCTTCCCTTTGGCCTCGAGTCCGAAATCCAGCAGCATGTACTGCAGGAACTCGGTGGAGGAAAGCCGATTGTTGAAGATATAGGCGTACGAGATATCTCTGCTTTCTTCCAGCAACCTCAACAGGCACCGCAACAGCAATGTCTTTCCCGTCCCGACTTCACCGGTCACTACAACGAAGCCCTTATGGCGCCGCACTCCGTAGTAGAGTGCAGCGAGAGCCTCATTGTGTCGTTCGGTCGGAACAAAACTGGCTGGATCTGGCGTGAGATCAAACGGGTTCCGCGCGAGTTGGAAGTATGACTTGTACATTATCCTTCTTTAACCGTTCAGGATGCTGATCGTTGTCCCGGCTAGGATGATCAAGACAGCAGCAATTGTCGCCGTCCAGCTAAGAATCGTCCGCCGTCGCTTTTTTGCCTCGTCCGAGGGGTGCACCACTTCAGGAATCTCGGAGAGAATTGTAAGGGGAAGCATCGCTCGCAGATCGGCCTCATTATGAAGTCGATCATCTGCGAACTCAAAGCTGGCAGCAACCACAACTCCGAGTATGAGCCCAATCGCGAGCCCAACGCCACAGAACTTCAGCCGATTTGGAAAGTCAGGTTTCGTCGGAAGACTGGGCGGGTCGAGAATGGTGAAATGTTCGCCTTGTTGCAACTGCTCCATACTGGTTGCCATCGACGACTCATTCTCTTTTTTCAGAAGTTCGTCGTAGATGGCTTTGGATTGGTCGTACCCGCGCGTAACTTCCGCATACTGTTGCTCGACGCCCGGTGCCGCATTCAGGCGTCCTTGATACTCGTTGATCCGGGCTTGCAGCTCTTCGACTCTGTGCTCCCGATTTACGATATCGAGCTGGTTCGCCTTCAATTGCCCTTGCAACTGAGGAAGGGGCGAATTGACGCCGACTCCGTCGAGGTCATGAGTTGCCTCACTCGTTTCGTCCGCGGCCTTTTTGGGGGCCGCAAGTAACTGGTCGCGGAGCTTCTCAGTCTTGGCAATCTGATCTTTCAACTTCAAAATATCTGGATACTGGTCGGTGTAGCGTGAGCTCAAATCTACGAGCTGTGTTCTGAGTTTTTCAAGCTGCGAATTGACTTGGGCCAGGCCGGTGGGAGTTCCATCAGGCCGCGTTGCAGACCGGATGGATCGATTCTGATCAATTAGGGCCTGTAGGTATACTTTTTGCTGCTTGGATTGATTCAGGGAATCCTGTTCGTTCTGCAGCTGCGATTGCAGTCCCGCCAGGATCTGCAGGTTACTTGTTTGCTGAGAAGGCAGGGCTCCTGAATGGGTTCCTTCGAAGGCCTTCACCTTGGCTTCCTGCTCAGAAAGCTGACCTCGCGCAACCTGAAGCTGGTCTTCAATAAATTTCGTCGTCCCCACGGACTGCTGAAGGCGCACCTTGCCGTTTTCGCTGATGAATAAATCCGTAAGCTCAGTTGTTACCTGCTGAGCCACGAGAGGATTCTTCGCGGAAAAAGAGACCCTGAAAGCCGATATCTCCTGGTTCCGCGCATCTTGAACAACATCGATGCTGATGTCTTTCCGCATGTTCTCGACACGGTCATCCATCGTTTGACGGCTGTCACTGTATAAATGAAGCTTGTCGATAATCAACGCCAAGCGGGTCGGGCTCAGAATTTGCTGTTTGATGCTCTGCAAGCGCGACTGAATATCATTGTTGACGTTAGGCGATACATAATTCGCCGGCATCGTCGGTTCTTCGACAATAATTTGAGTACTTGACTTATACAGGGGCGGCAGAACCCAGCTGAGGCCCCACGCAATCAGCCAACTCAGGAAGAATGGAATCAAAAAGTGGAGTTGGCGCCTGCGAGCTATGTCGAAGTACTGGCTGACATCAGAATCAGAGCGCTCCGTGTTTTGTTCTTCAATCGTCTCTATCATATTCATCTTCCGAGAGGTCTGGTGAATTCGTAGTTAAGCGAGAGAGCTACTCGATCCGCATCGGGATCACTCGAGATAAATCCAATTGCGGAATAGGCCTGATGGAGGCGAGAGTACTCTCCGACAAGATTAAGGCGCTCGTTGAGCTTATACGAGAGCGTGGCCCTTCCAAACACAGTGTGCCCGGTCGCGGTGAATGCAAAAAGCTGCGACGCGGCGCTCTTCGTGTTTGAGTAGCTGCCATTTATGTCTCCGATAAGTCGGCGCGTGAACTGCCAACCCACTATCGCGCTCGCACTGTCGGAAGTAAAGGAGCCTAGGAGCCCATAGCCAGTAGTAATCGAGTGCGCATAAGAGAGTGCGAATTCCGCACGCTGCTTTTGCCATCCAATGCTCGCATTGACGCTCGGAGCCCAGGTGTGAGTTGGGGGAGTGCCTTGAGTTGTGGCAGTGCCTTGAGTTGTGGTCGTCGAGTATTCCGGGCCACCGGAAAGCGATAGGGAAAACGCTCTGCCTAAGTCGATGCTGTAGAAAATCGAACCGGTATGGTTGTCTGTTGTCGTATTGTATGCACTGGTCGTAGAGACAGAATAGCCGTATGTTAGCCCCATAAACTGTGTCCGAGTCAGTCGTCGACTGTAGGACGCTCCGCCCCCTCCACCACTCGAGTCGTAGAGGCCCTCTGATAATGCTGAACCCGAGAAATGAAACGAAGAGAAATACCCTGAGGCACCGATCATGCTACTTCGGCTGATTTGGTAGCCAATGTGCCCGTTTGTGAAGTCTGTTATCTCACCGCCATATGGAATAAGGACGATCGGCAAGGTGGAAGTCGGAGAAGCTGAAATTGTTGCGCCCGCTGACGTGTAGGGGCCGCTAAAGACGGTTGAATTCTGCTGAAACGACTCCTGTAGACCAAGAATTGTATGGGGAGTGATGCGATACGAGAAGTCGGCAACCGCATTCTGAGTCACGTCATTCAATTCTGTCGTCGGGTGATAGAACACGAAGCCTGGGCTGTACCGTAACGACCCAGTCAGCCGGGAGGTCCTCGTATTGACTGCAATATTTGGCAATATTGAGTAGGACTCGGCAGTAATCGGCTTGGTTTGTTGTCCGGCTAGAACGTTATCGTCATAGGCTGCGGTAAAGAGAATGCCGCCGGTCAAGGTATTCTCCTTATACTGATCTCCGACTTCGGAGGGATAAAACGACCCGCTTACAGCAGGCGGCAGCGTCATCAACGAATCATCGTCCGCATTGCCCCCTCCTCCGGTGGCGCTAGGCTCCACTTGGCACCAAAGGTTGAGCGAACTGCCGAATACGACGAGACTGAGGAGAATTTTTCGAGACATAGTCGACCTTACGGGACGATGATCGTGTCTTTCGGCTCGATCTTTATGTTCTGTGAGAGGTTTTTACCCTTGATGAACTCCTTGTAGTTGAAGTTCAACCTGACCTGCGAACCATCCGGCTTCTGACGAAGTATGTACACGCCCTTCGATTTCGCAAAGTCCTTGAATCCACCAGCGGCTGCAATCGCATCCATGATCGTGGTTGAGAGAGTAAGCGGGTATGATCCCGGCTTTCCAACCATCCCCATGATGTTGTACTTCTTGCTGTTGATCTGTTCGACTATCACAGTTACTTCGGGCACTGTGATGTAATTGCGTAGTCGGTTGGCAATCTCAAGCTCAAGTTGTAACGGAGTCCGGCCCGCCGCCTGAATCTCGCCCACGAGGGGCAAAGAAATTTTTCCGTCTGAGCGAACAGGAATGGTTCTTGTTAGATCTGGTTCTTTCCAAACACTGATTGCCAGGTGATCATCATTTCCTATGACATAGGCGTCGTCGTGCGCCTTTATTCCGGCCGCACTATCGGTCTGAACGGCCCCAGAAGTAGAACCGCCGTTTTCTTGGACTGTGCTCGGCATACCTGCGGCTCCTGATTGAGCCGAAGCAGATCCCCCGAGAGCCAAAAGACAAACAATAATCAGTTTGGTTGAGAGCAGCGTGTGCGAATTCATTCGTGACCCCTGCCGTTCAAAAAACTTGCAAACAGAATGCACTGCTTTGGATCTTTCAGCGGAAACACCATTGCCCCAACTAACAGGCTGAGATCCTTACGCTTTCAGCGACACCTGACTGATGCTCGAACCCGGAGGCAACATTGCGAAGGGAACGGAAACAGAAGCCGTCTCCTTGATTGGCTCCACGTCAGCAACATCGATCTCCATCGCTACGGACTGAGAGAGCATCTCGACCGACAAAACGAGGCGATATAGGCTCTTCTTGCGAACCAAGATTCCCGTTATCCCCTGCAGACTGCCACGAGTAACTCTGACTCGCTCACCGCACTTCAAAAAGGGATGAGGTTCGATGCCGGGTTGTCCATTCGCCGCAGTTCGGATCGCATCCATTTCGTGGGAGGGGATAAGCGCAACCTGTTCGCCATGGTAGAGGATCGTGTGAATCCCGGGAGTCGTCACCACCTGGAGCCGGCGGCTCAATCCACCGCGCAGGAAGACATAGCAAGGAAAAACTGGCAATGAAAGGACCTTGCTCCTATCCTTCCAGCGACGCACCGAGTCATAGAGGGGCAGAAAGACTTCGAAACCCTTCGTCGATAGCACCTGAGCAACAGCCTTTTCATGCTGATGACGGGTGTACACAGCCCACCATGGAGCTCTGTCTTCGGATTCGACGATCTCGTCTAAATTGCTCATTGGCAGCATTTTATCCCAATCAACAAAATTACCGGATTTCCATTCCGAATACAGCTCCGCCCTGTGGGCTACATGCCCATTTTGGACGCTCCACTCTCCAACAACCCTCTACCAATCCCTAGCCCCTGCACATCGGGCTCTTGTCATACGGAGAAATCGAAACCCCTGGGAAAGCTCTGCGATGAGCGAATTCGGCAGAGCTACACAATGCGGTCCATCTGAAATGCCTTGAAGTCTGGCATTTCGACCCTGATCTCGGACTTATTTGTGTACCATCTCATGTCAACCGCTTCTGGGCACTATGTCAATTCCACCTTGGTAATTAACTTGCCCATTACCGCCTTCGTATTTACCTCATATTCAAGCAGATAGCGGATTCACCTCTTGTTGGCCTCGTCTCCGGGCCTATTACTTCAGGAACCATACCAGCAAGTCAGCTCTCATTCTCGCCAACCATAAATGCAGAAGCGGGTCAAAGAAGTCAGTTCGGTTCGTCAGCTTCCAAAATTGCCAAACAAGCTTTCGAAATGCCGGGTAAACAAAAAGATTCACAGACTTCCTTAATGAAAGTCGCATTTCTCTGCTTTCCCGACAATGCATATATCGTGGTATGAACCCCTCGAACGTTACACCGACACAGCTCATTTTTTGCGTTCTAGCTGGAAATGCATCAGAAGGACCCCGCTCAGCGAAATTCCCGGGTGCAGAACGCGATCGCGCCAGCCCGAAAGGTTCAATTGGACGCACCTTTGGGCCATTCGCGAGCTTTGACACTCTTGTGATTTGGGAGTTTGAGGATATCGTCGCGCGCAACAGTCTGGGCTCTCTTTGCAATCCGCCCAAAGCTCCACCGTATCCACTGGGCCGAAGGCTTTGCGCATTGCCGACCCCAGCGAACGCAAGGCTCCGCGTCGGTACTCGAGTCTTCCGCCTTCGAGCCTGGAAGGGGATAAGCACGGGGAGATTCACAAGGCACCTTTACAAAGACTTCAATCCAGAAGCTGGCAACCGGGCGTAAGAACGTCAATTTGAGGTCTTAACTAGCCTCTCGGGTGGACAGACTGAGACCACTTCACTTTGAACGGAAATGCGCGAATTTCTCCGCTAATGGATCGATCGTGCCAAGAAAGAAGCAGCAGCCAACACGGACGCGTCGGCAAGGGATTGCATTTTGAACATAGAATCAGGCCAATCAAAAAGGCCCCGAGGAATGCAGAAAATGGAGCTGTGATGCTCAGACTCGCTAGTTGGCTTGCAAACACTACATCACGTCTCTGGACTATAGGGGGGATTAGCGAAAGTGTCAATGACTAAAAGGTATATGCCCGGGGGGCTATTCCTTCATAAATTACTGATTATGCTAGCTTTTAATATGTGGAACCCAATTGACATAGCCGTCATCTGTGTCGAAATTGTGAAATCGATCTTCCTGGGCGCGCAAGCTCCTGAGGGCGCCGCGAAGTCGGCCTGAGAAAGGTCGACAGGTCTATTTGAGTGATTGCCTAAGGTGCGACCAGCGTTGATAGCTCGGACGGCAAAGCTCCAGTCGATCGATTAGTCCCTCCTCAAAGAGGGGTACCTGGCAAATTCTTTCGCATTTCTTGTAACGAATCCCCGGTTCAAGGGCTTTCTTCCTGTGAACTCCCAAATCAAGGACTGGTTGCCCAATGAAATGTCGCTTTTTCCAAGTTGTGGGCTTATCTCTTCTTCTACCTGGCTGGAGCCTGGCCGCATCCGGACAGCAGCAGCTGACGCTCCGCCAGGCAATCGACGGGGCTCTGAAACAGAGCCCGGAAGCTGAGATTGCGCAGGCCAGCACCCGTGAAGCCCGGGCCGCGGCCACCTTGGCGCGCACGCAGATGCTGCCGCAACTCAGTTTCACAGAAGATATATCGCGTGGAAACGACCCCGTTTATGCGTTCGGTACGCGTCTGCGTCAGCGTCAATTCACGCAGGCAGATTTCGCCTTGAATGCCTTAAATCGACCACAGCCCATTGGCAACTTCGCGGCCCGGTTCTCTGGCTCGTGGTTGGCATTCGATTCCTTGAAGACACAACGGGAGATTCGGCGCGCCGATCTTTTCAAAGAAAGCTCTTCCTCCACGGCCCAGGCCGCTAATCAGCAGATCGTGTTTCGTGTTGTCGAGGCATACCAGTCGGCGCTGTATGCGCAACGAGAGATCGATGTGGCCGAGCATGAGCAGGAAACGGCAGCTGCGCTTCTGAGCTCGGTGGATGACCACGTGAAGGCGGGCCTTGCTGTCGAGTCGGATCGGATGTCGGCACACGTAAGTGTCGCCGCTCGCCAGGAAGAACTTATCGCCGCTCAGGGGGATTTGGAGGTCGCATGGGCTCAGTTACGCGAAGCTGTAGGCAATCCAGATCTGAGGCCGTGTGAGTTGAAGCCAATCGAGCCTCATGCATTTCCCGAGCTGCCGTTGGAACAATCGTTCGCAACCGCGGCTAAGGCGCGTCCTGATTTGATGGCCCTGGTGTTGGCGCAATCGGCGCAGGCGGACGCCGTTGGTGCGGCCAAATCGAACTTCGGTCCCCGCATCAGCGCCTATGGCAATTGGGAGGAAGATCGCACCTCATTTGCAGGCGCCGGCGGAAATAACTGGGTTGCAGGCGTCCAGGTCAGCGTTGACCTTCTGCCGATAGGCAAACGGGCACAGTTCGCACGCGAGAGCGCAGCGAAACAGAAAATCGATGCACAGCTCGCAGCCTCCCAACAACACGTTCGTCTCCAAGTGAGCCAGGCTCATATTCATCGGCGCACCGCGAAACTCACGCTTGAAACCGCACAGGCTTCACTGGATCAATCAGCGGAAAGTCTTCGCATTCTCAAGAACCGCTATGGCGCGGGTTTGGCGACCATCACCGACCTGCTGCGCGCGGAAGATGCCGAGCGGCAGAGCCAGTCGAATTACTGGCATGCCGTTTACGGCAACACCATGGCGTACGCTGAATTGCTTTTTGCTACAGGGACATTGACTCCCGATGCGGCGGAGGAATTGCAATGAAAGTGCTCTTATCTGTTGGTTTGCTTGCCGCCTCTTCGGCGATCTTAGCTGGGTGCCATTCGGACGAGTCAACCGCGCCTGTGACCACCCAAACTGTGCAGGCGCGGATCGTGGAGAGTCGTCAACAAGAAACGCCTGCTTTGGTGCGCTTCACCGGAACATTGCATGCGCGGCAGTCGGCAATGGTATCCGCGCAGATTGTCGCACGCGTAGAGCAGGTGCTTGTGCGGGAAGGCGATAAGGTTGGCGTGGGGCAGACTCTTGCCGTGCTCGAAGACTCAACGCTTCGCGCTGCCGCACACCAGTCTGAAGCCGGACTGATGGCTGCTCAGAATCAACAGGCTGCAGCGCAAACCGAAGCCGATCTCGCCTCGAGCACCTTGGAACGCTACAAGCAGTTGCAGGCGCAGAAAAGCGTGAGCCCCCAGGAACTAGACGAGGTAGGGCGGCGATCAGAAGCCTCGGCGCAGCGCGTGGAAGCATTCCGGGCTCAGACCGAAGCGGCCAAGGCACAGGATAGTGGGGCACGCGCCATGTTGGGCTACACCCGACTGCGCGCGCCTTTCGCGGGAATAGTCACAGCCCGGCTCGCCGACCCGGGAACAATGGCTTCACCAGGCGTGCCTCTGCTGCAAGTGGATAGCGCAGGGCCACTGCAGTTGCAGGCCACGGTAGACGAGTCTGCAATTGGCACGGTCCACAAAGGAATGAAGGTTCCTGTCTCCATCGACGGCGCGGCCACGGCGAACATCTTCGGCACGGTCGGGGAGATTGTTCCGGCGGCCGACCCCGCCAGCCACAGCTTCACAATTAAGGTCGATCTGCCTTCCTCGAGCAAGCTCTATGCCGGCATGTACGGTGCAGCAGCATTTGCCGTAGGCACACGCCAGGCGATTGTCATTCCGCGCTCCGCTGTGGTTCGGCGCGGATCGCTGGCGTGCGCGTATGTTCTCGACCAAGCCGGAATTGCGCAGCTGCGCTACATCACGCTCGGGGCATCGCAGGAAAGCAGCATCGAAGTGCTGTCAGGGATTTCGCCTGGAGAGAAGCTGGTGGATGATCCCTCCGACCGCGATTTGGCCGGCAAGCGCATCGAGGCCCAACCATGAAGCAGAACGCTGAGTTTGGAGGTCTGGGCCTCGCTGGGCGGTTGGCGCATGCTTTTCTCAATTCCAAGCTGACGCCGCTCTTTATTGCTGCATCGCTGGCGCTCGGAATTCTTTCTGTTGCGATCATCCCACGTGAAGAGGAACCTCAGATTCTGGTTCCAATGCTGGACATTGCCACCGCGATGCCAGGCGCGTCTCCTGCTGAAGTCGAAGAGCGGGTGACATTACCGATCGAAAATCTAGTCCACCAGATTTCAGGCGTGGAGTATGTGTATTCCACTTCCGCGCCAGGACAAAGTCTGGTCATCGTGCGGTTTTTAGTGGGTACGCCACAAGAAGACGCGCTGATCAAGGTCTACAGCAAGTTGTACTCCAATTTCGATCAGATGCCGCCTGGCGTTTCGCAGCCTTTGATCAAGGCTCGATCCATCGATGACGTCCCCATCTTGGCCTTGACACTTTGGGGTGAGCACTACAACGGATATCAACTTCGCGCTATCGCCGCGGAGATGCAGCACACTTTTGAGCAGGTTACCAACGTTTCGGAAACGACGATCATCGGCGGTCTGCCACGCACAATGCGCGTGGTTCTCAGCGCAGACAAGCTGAACGCTTACGGCATTTCGCCGATGACCATCGTTGGCCATCTTCAAGCCGCGAATGCGACCGTGCAGGCTGGGGTCTTCGCTGAGAATAACCAGGAAGTCCGTGTCGACGCCGGTAATCTCTTCAATCGCCGCGAAGACTTGGAGACGGTCGTAGTTGGCTTGGTCCACGGACACCCGGTATATCTGCGGGACGTTGCGGAAAAGATCGTCGATGGGGCTGCGAGCCCGGCAAACTACGTGGTCTACGGCACAGCAAACTCGGGCGGTTCGGCAGCAGGCCAGTACCCAGCGGTGACCATCACCGTGGCCAAGCGAAAAGGCACGAACGCGACCGACATCGCCAATGCAGTTCTTAAGAGCGTCGATCGCATGCAAGGCGTCACCATCCCGAAAGATGTGACCGTCACCACGACGCGCAATTACGGAGAAACTGCCAAGGAAAAGTCAGACGAACTGCTTGAGCACCTTCTGCTGGCGACTTTGTCGGTCACTCTTCTTGTCGCACTCTTTCTTGGATGGCGCGAGTCGGGCGTGGTGCTCCTTGCCATTCCAGTCACGCTCGCTCTCACGATGTCAGTGTTTTACTTTCTTGGCTACACCATCAATCGAGTAACACTCTTCGCGTTGATCTTCTCGATCGGCATTCTTGTCGATGACGCCATTGTTGTGGTCGAAAACATGGTGCGGCACTTCCGGCTCAGAGAGAACCGTGGCAGATCGATGAGTGAAGTTGCGGTTGAAGCTGTAGCAGAAGTGGGTAACCCAACCATTCTGGCTACATTCGCGGTTATCGCGGCCGTTCTGCCCATGGCGTTTGTCCGGGGGTTGATGGGCCCGTACATGCGGCCTATTCCCGTGGGCGCATCGGCGGCCATGCTCTTTTCGCTTCTGGTTGCATTTGTGGTTTCCCCATGGGCTGCTTTGCGACTTGTCGGGAAGCACCTGGAAGGAGCCAAGGTGCTGGAACCAGAGACAGAGAACTGGCGAACGAGAATCTATCGCCGAATCATGACACCCCTCATCCAGTCCTCGCGCAATCGTGTCTTGTTCTTCATCGGAGTCGCGATTCTGCTCCTCATCTCGGTGGCTCTGGTTCCGCTTGGACTTGTACGTGTGAAGATGCTGCCGTTCGATAACAAGAGCGAGCTGCAGGTGGTCATCAATATGCCCGACGGCACGCCGCTTGAGCAAACAGCGAGAGTCGCCCAGGTATTGGGCCAGGAGCTCTCAAAGCAGCCGGATGTGCTGAACTACCAGACGTACACGGGAACCTCCGGTCCGTATAACTTCAACGGACTGGTGCGCCACTACTACATGCGCCGCCAGCCAAACCAGGCCGACATACAGGTAAACCTGCTCCCGGCTAAGCAGCGCAGTGTGCAGAGCCATGCCATTGCCAAGCGACTTCGTCCGCTGCTGAATGCAGTTGGCAGCGCTTATGGTGCGCGGATCCAGGTGAGCGAAGTTCCACCGGGGCCACCCGTCGTACAAACGCTTGTGGCGGAGGTGTATGGTCCCGATCTGGCGGGACAGACACAGGTCGCACAACAGATCAAGCAGATCTTTCAACACACTCCGGGCGTCGTTGACACCGACTGGTACGTTGAAGACCCCGAGCCTCGATCTGTCATGCGCGTCGATCAGGTGAAGGCAGCCGAGCATGGGATTGCCGTCTCCGACGTAGCCCATGCGCTGGCGCTTGCTATCTCCGGAACCCAGGTCGGTTTGATCCACGACCAAGCCACTCGTGAACCAGTGCCTGCAATTGTCGAGTTCGACCGCGCCGACCGCTCTTCCGAGCAGGAACTGGAAAATATTCGCCTGCCGGGAGCAGACGGCAGCATGGTATCTCTACGCGAACTTGTGACCGTGGAACGCAAAACGATCGAGCCAAGCATCTATCACAAGAATCTGCGTCGAGTCGTGTATGTCACCGGAGACGTGGCGGGAGCGGAAGAGAGCCCTGTCTACGCCATCCTGAAGATGAACAAGGATCTCGACCATCTCACTCTCCCGGCCGGATACACACTGGCTCGATACAACGCTTCGATGCCCGACTCCACTGACCACTACTCGATGAAATGGGATGGCGAATGGCACATTACGATTGAAGTCTTTCGAGACATGGGATTGGCATTCGCCGCGGTGCTCATCCTTATCTATGTTCTCGTGGTCGGATGGTTTCGGTCGTTCCTTGTCCCTTTGATCATCATGGCACCTATTCCATTGACGCTGGTGGGCATCATGCCGGCACACGCGATCATGGGAGCGTTCTTCACGGCGACATCAATGATTGGCTTCATCGCAGGCGCCGGCATCATCGTGCGCAACTCAATTATTCTTGTCGACTTCATTGAACTCAGAATCCGCGAAGGCATGCCCCTGGCTGAAGCGGTCATCGACGCCGGCGCTACACGCTTTCGTCCCATGTTGTTAACCGCGGCCGCAGTGGTGGTGGGTGCCAGTGTCATATTGACTGATCCCATTTTTCAGGGGCTCGCGCTCTCGCTGATTGCCGGCGCCGTCGCATCCACCTTCCTCTCGTGGCCCACCATTCCGGTGCTCTATTTCATGGTTCACTCTGGACACAACTCCGGGGCTGTCCCTCAACCCGAAACCCATTCATCATCCGATTCAGGAGACCCGTTATGACAGTCGAACGTGGCGTACGCATGATGGCAGGAGTGATGGTGCTGTTATCCCTCGCTCTTGCCCACTTTTTCTCCCTCTATTGGCTTTGGCTTACTGCTTTTGTCGGACTCAACCTGCTGCAGTCGGCATTGACCAACTGGTGCCCCGCGATGAACATACTGCGCGCCATGGGCCTGAAAGATACCAACTGCAGCTTGCCCAATTAACAATGGCCCGCACCACTGTTCGCATCCCTCATCGCGGCAATCGCCTGAAGGACGAGGTCTACCGCCAGATGTTCCTGCTGGAGGAAGGCCGTCCCGGAGCCGAACTTGGGCTGGCACTCGCCTTGCTGCGGGCGTGGGCCGCAGAGGAAACCAAGCAGGAAACGGGCGATCCGCACGATTGGTTACAGAAAGTTTCGCCGATTTGTATCCAGATGATCGAAAGCTTTTTGCAAAAGCAAGACCCTGTGCGCGGTTCTTCGTCTTAAGCTTGTGCTCCGGCGCATTCTGCCTACACACGGAGGGCAATGATTCCAAGTCGCACGGGGGATATACTGGATCTGCTCTCCACTACCCTATGCGATGCGACCTGAACTGATCCGAGCCGCAGACCTTTTGCGCAGCAACACGCCCGAAGCCATTGAAGAGGCGATCGGTTTACTTCAGAACACGGTCTATTCCTTCAGCATGAAAGTCTGCGGGCATCCCGAGGATGCCGAAGACACCATGCAGGAAGTTCTCTATCGCTCGATTGGCCATCTGACCAAGATTCATCAGCCGCAGGAACTGGCTGTCTGGCTCTATACCGTCACCAGAAACCGCTGCTGGCGCATGCGCCGCAAAGGTGCTCATACTCCGGCAAAGCTCCTCTCCCTCGATGATTTGATGCCCGATGGTGAGGAACTGAGCAGACTGATACGCGACGCTGGCGAAGGCCCCGAACGCAACCTGCTCCACGCCGAACAGCACCATCTGCTTCATCAAGCGATTTTGCGCATCCCGGCCCCTTTACGCATTGTCCTGGTGCTTCATGACATGGAGGAGTTGGCGACGGAGCAGGTAGCGCAGGTTCTCAACCTCACCCAGGGGACCGTCCGCATCCGGCTTCATCGTGCGCGCCTATGGGTGCGCAAAGAGATGAACCGCGTTTTGAGCACCTCGTCTCACCCAACAGAGAGTGCTGAACCGATCACAAAAAATCGCAAGGCTCATTCCAAAGCGAGACGGCGTCCCACGGAATGCCGCGATCTCTTCGCCAATCTCTCTGAGTATCTCGATAACAGAATCGATGCCCGCAGTTGCGAACAAATGGAGAGACATATCGAGGCCTGTCCGGCTTGTGTGGTATTTCTTCGCGACCTGCGCGCCGCCATCGATCGCTGCCGCTCAATGGAAATACCCTGCGATCCAGCCGTTGCCGTCCGATTGCGGGCTGTCCTTACCCGCGAATATCTGCGCATGTTGATTCTGCCGGCTGCAAAATGAACATGCGCAGAATTTGAAGCGTCAAGAACTACTTCCCTGCTGCTGCAACCGGAAAGCGATAGATACTCACGCTGATCGGCGCAACGGAGAGCGAGTGTGGCGCGTCCCCGGTTGTACTCTCCTTCAACTCGACCTGCGGCGGTTTTCCAACCTGGTCGACAGCGTCGAGGCTATTGGCGGTGATCTGCCAGAGTGTCGCCTGGCCCGCAAGCTGAACACCGGAAACATTGAGATCCAGCGGCTGTGTCGACTCTGTTGCATTTACGACAGCGACATTAAGGAACTTGCGATCAGGCGTCAGTGCGGCAAACACATCAAGCGGATATGTCGGACTGCCGGAATTGGTTTTGGGTTGGTCGCCGCCGACCGGATACTTTGGCGCGGGCTGCGGCGCGTTCCCCGAGACAGCGACAGGGATCGAGCCTGGGAAGCGATTGCTGTATGCCTTAAAGACCAGTCCCAGAGTGTTCAACGTAGAGGCAGTGCGGTTGAAGTCGAGCGTCGATGTGCCCATGGTGTGCGCCGCCATCGTCAATAAATCGGTGTGCCGCAACATCTCGTTGAAGATCATTCCATAGGCGAGCGCAGATTTGAGACTCGTTGGGCGGCCAAAGTCTCCACCGAAATAGGCATACTCATCGATTGAGAGGAAGGTCTTCTTGTCGAGCATCGCCGGGAATCGCTGCTGGTATCCCTGCCATTCCTCCGCTTTCACGCGAACGATATTTGCGGGGTAACGCGCATACTCGAGGAGAGTCTGGTCTACTTTCACGTCTGCCGCCTCAGAACTTGCGTCCGGAGGAAGGGTCTTCGCCTTTTCCAGATCGAAGTGAACGCCCGGCGATGCGTACCAGTGCTCCGCCACGCCGTCAAAGTTCCCCCAGCAGTCTTTCAGGAAGCTGCCTGTCCAGTCGGCTTCGGTTCCGTACAGAGGACCCAGATTGCCAACATACTTGGCGCGCTCGGCGCGTGGCACACTGCCATCTTCCAAAAACTCTCCGGAAGCGATGAGCACGATTGAGGGATCCGCCTTCCGCATCGACTTGGCAAAGTCGTTGTGCTTCTGCATGAAGTACTTCGTGTCGGTGCGTCCGATCTGCCATGGCCCCCAGGGCTCATTTCCGATGTTCCAGAACCTGACGCCATAGGGCGCCGCATGTCCGTTCTTTGCGCGCAACGCACCCAGCCTCGTGCTCACCGCGCCGTTCATATATTCCACCTGTTCGCCGGCAGAGTGCGCATCCCCCAGTCCTGCGTTGACACTGATGTAAGGCTCCACGCCAATCAGCTTGCAGAACTCCGCGAACTCATCCATTCCCAGATCATTCGTCTGCATCTGGTTCCACGCAAAATCCCATTCCGGGGGCCGCTTGTCCGGATCGCCAATGGCGTTGTACCAGGTGTAATTGGAGGTGTAATTGCCCCCGAAGCGCCAGAACCCGGATTTGATTTCCCGCAGCAGCGCAATGGTATCCGGTCGAAAGCCCTCGATATTGTCGGCGGGCATCAACGATACTGCACCTATATGGAATTCCCCGCTGCCCGTACCCGTAACTTCCAGCGCCGCATCCTCTGAGTCGGCTTTTGCAGTAAAAGCGAGCGGGAACTTTCGGTAATCGCCGCCGGTCATCGTAAATGAGAGCGCCTGCCGATCATTCGCCCCCGCGCCCCACACCAGCGAGACAGTTACCTTGCTGCCGGCCTTGCCCCGCAAATAGATGCGCCCCATATATTTCTTGCCCTTGATCAGCGCGAGACCTGCTTGCCGGATGCCCCGGGGAATCGAAGCGTCCATTTGGATACGCGGGCTCTGGTCGCCGACAAACGGCGCATTCTTGTCCATTTCCACTTCTTCGCTTCCCACAGGGCGCCACTTGCGCAGCTGCATGCCCGGAAAACCTTCGCGGCGTCCCTTCGTCGGCGGATCGGTCGCAACGATGGGGAAATAAAACTTGCGATCGTCCAGCATCTCAGCCCAGAGGGGTCCATACATGGTCTTGCCAATGTGCTCGATGAACATTCCGAACACATACTTTGAGACGGGTTGTTCGGTCCGGCTTGCGTCGATGTTCGCGACGATGGGCTGCGCCGCCGGGGTCTGCGCATTGATCGCTACACAACTGGCTAATAACGCCGCCGCCGCAAAAACTGCAGAGTGCACCTTCATCGAGTTCCAACCGCCTTTTCTGGATACCTGCACCTTTACTTGAGTGAAGATGTTCGCTGAACGACGACACCCTCATTCTGAGAATGATCGGCCAAGGCACAAGTTTTAACCTGCTTCTGCGAACCACCGAACTATACAGATTCCCTCGCCCGGCGCACAAGGGCATAAATCGATTTATGCATGGAGGACGCCACGCGCCAAAGCAACGACTTAGGCCCCTCACAGCCTCAAGTCAAGAGAATGGCGAGAGCAAGCTGCATCCGGTCATTTCATCACTTGGCCAGGGAATCCCTGGGCGATCAATAAAACAGGAAATATTCGAGATAGGAAATATTCGCCGCTCGAGGGAATCAGGATCCGTGCTCCGAAGACTTAGCCAGCTTGAAGGTTAACCCTCATCGCGGACCGTGCATCGAATACTGATTACAAGCGGGGAAACGGTTCTCGATCTCCGCGTTGCGAAGGCCAAAGCTTTACAGACTACCAATGAATGGAGAATTCCCGTGCTCTGGACACTCTTTGTAATCCTTCTCGTACTGTGGCTGCTTGGGTTTGTCGCCTTCCATGTGGTCGCATGGTACATCCATCTCCTGCTCGTCGTGGCCTTGATCGTTCTCGTGATCCAACTTGTGAGTGGACGGAAACCTGTCGTTTGACGCTTAGGGATGGTGACTGGAGGTATATCCCGAAGGCGTGTGGCGGGATCAATCTGCATCAAGGGCAGACGTTGGGCAGGCCCGGCAGCTTCAGGCCATTGTTGCGGGCGGTCGTCTGCGCGAGTTCGTATCCTGCATCGGCGTGGCGCATCACGCCTGTAGCCGGATCATTGAAGAGCACCCGCCGCAACCGCTCGTCGGCCGCCTCGCTCCCGTCGCACACAATCACCACGCCCGAATGCTGCGAGAAGCCCATGCCGACACCGCCTCCATGATGCAAGCTGACCCAGGTAGCTCCGCCGGCGGTGTTCAAGAGCGCGTTGAGAAACGGCCAGTCGGAAACCGCATCCGAGCCGTCTTTCATTCCTTCTGTCTCGCGATTCGGGCTGGCGACCGAACCTGTGTCCAGGTGATCGCGGCCGATCACAATGGGGGCCTTGAGCTCACCGGTGCGCACCATCGCGTTGAATGCGAGCGCTGCGCGATGCCGCTGCCCTAGGCCAAGCCAGCAGATGCGCGCGGGCAGCCCCTGGAACGAGATTCGCTCGCGCGCCATATCGAGCCAGCGATGCACATGCGCCGCGTCGGGAAATAGCTCCTTCACCTTGGCGTCGGTCTTGTAGATGTCTTCGGCATCTCCTGAAAGCGCTACCCAGCGAAAAGGCCCTTTGCCTTCGCAGAAAAGTGGCCGGATGTATGCGGGCACGAAACCCGGGAAGGCGAAGGCGTCTTTCACACCGTGATCGAGCGCCACCTGCCGAATGTTATTTCCGTAGTCGACCGTGGGAATACCCATCCGGTGAAACGCAAGCATGCCGCGCACATGCGCTGCGCAGCTTTCTGCGGCGGCCTGTCGCAATTCGGCGTGCTGTGCGGCGTCTTGGGCAGCTTGCCTCCAGCGTTCGATTGTCCAGCCTACCGGCAGGTAGCCGTTGATCAGGTCGTGGGCAGACGTCTGGTCGGTCACGAGATCGGGACGCATGCCCCCAGCCTGTGCACGCCGCGCCAACTCAGGAACCATCTCGGCTGCGTTGCCGAGCAGACCGATTGACACGGCCTCCTTCCGCTCGCAATGATGCTTGATCAACGCGAGTGCATCGTCAAGATCCCCTGCCTGCTTGTCCAGATATCGCGAACGCAGTCGGAAGTCGATACGCGATTGTTGGCACTCTATATTTAGTGAACAGGCGCCCGCGAAAGCAGCAGCCAGAGGCTGAGCGCCCCCCATGCCGCCGAGGCCGGCGGTGAGAATCCAGCGGCCGCGCAGGTCGCCGCCATAGTGCTGGCGGCCTGCTTCGGCAAAGGTTTCATAGGTACCTTGCACGATGCCTTGCGATCCGATATAGATCCAGCTGCCGGCCGTCATCTGGCCGTACATCATCAGCCCCTTGCGATCGAGTTCGTGGAAGTGCTCCCAGTTGGCCCAGGCCGGTACAAGATTGGAATTAGCAATCAAGACACGAGGAGCGTCGACGTGAGTCTGGAAGACTCCCACAGGCTTGCCCGATTGCACCAGCAAGGTCTGGTCCGGATCCAGGTTTTTGAGGCACTCGAGAATCGCATCGAAGCATTGCCAATTGCGAGCTGCCCGGCCAATGCCGCCATACACGACCAGGCTTTCGGGCGCTTCAGCAACTTCGCTGTCGAGGTTGTTCTGGATCATGCGGTACGCAGCTTCACTCAACCAGTTCTTGCAGGTGAGCTGGGTTCCGCGAGGAGACTTAATCCGACGGCTTGAATCGAAACGCGGAGACGCGGCCTTATTCAGCGGGCTCGGGCTAGCGAGCGAATCAACGGGTGACGTCATAGACGCTTCCTTTCCAGCGGGAATGCGGGCGGCTCAGCGAGCGACAGATGCTCACGCCAACAAGAGCCGCTCCGCTCCCTCTCGCGCGAGGCCCCGGCGCCTGCGCGAACATGATCGGTAAGGCCGGGTCCACGCTTTAACGATAACCCCTTTGGCATACAGACTCTGCGCTCACAGATGGAACCCGTAGGTGTAGAGAAGAGCAAGGCACCCGATGATACATGCGAGAAAGAGGCTGTGTTTCAATGTGAATCGAAAGAGTCGCGATTGATCATGAACGGATAATCCCGTCGCGGCAGCAGCCACCGCGATGGTTTGCAGACTGATCATCTTTCCCATCACACCGCCTGTCGCATTCGCGCCCGCCATCAGGATGGGATCGAGTCCAAGCCTGTTTGCAGTGACCACCTGGAGATTGCCAAACAGGGCGTTCGAAGCTGTATCGGACCCGGTGAGAAACACTCCCAGCAACCCAAGAAGCGGACTAAAGAACGGAAAGAGCTTGCCCGTAGAAGCAAATGCGAGACCCAGCGTTGCCGTCGCGCCGCAGTAATTCATCAGGAACCCGATGGCGAGTACGAGTGCAACGGTGGTAATGGGCAGCGCCATTTGCTTCGAAACACCAAACAGGATTTTCAGAAACTGCCTAGGGCCCACACCCAAACAGATCGCTGCGAGAAAAGTCGCGACCATGCACGCGGTTCCAGCAGCAGAGAGAATGTTGAATGAAAAAAGCGCATGGTAGGGAGACGGTGCATCGCTCACAGGCGGCATGCGCAGAACAACGTCGTGGAGATAAGGCCATCGGAAGACTATGTTTCCCTTATTCAGAATCCTCTGAATGGGCGCAACACCCCAGAGAACGACGCAGGTGACTAGAAGTGCGTAAGGCACCCAGGCGTAAAGCACTTCCCGAATTGTGTAATTCTTCGCCTCCGCACTTATTACTGGATTGATCCGCGCGGCAGTATTGTCCATTCCGATTGTGCGCAGGTCGGCTCCCGGCGCAACGGCATATCCTGGTTGCCCCGACTGATGGCGATAGCGGGGCAGACGCAGAACGAGAATCAACGACAGCATGGCAACCATCGCGGCGAGCAAGGACGAGAGTTGCGGTCCCATCAGAATCGAAACCAGGAACTGGACGCTTGCGAAAGAAGCGCCGACCACCAGTGTCGGAAGAACAATTCCTGAAATTGCGCGGAAGCCCGCCATCGCAAGAATGAGATAGGCCGGGATAAAGAGCGCGACCGGCGAGCAAAGCATGCCAACCGCGCCGCTGAGCCTGTCGAGCGGTAAGCCGGTCGTTCCAGCAAGGGTGATCACGGGGATGCCGATGGATCCAAACGCCACGGGAGCGGTGTTGGCGAGGAGGCAGATAGCGGATGCGCTGAATGGGGAAAAACCGAACCCGCTGAGCATGGTTGCTGCGATAGCCACGGGCGTTCCAAATCCGGCAGCACCCTCGAGAAATGCACCAAACGCAAACGCGATAAGCAAGGCCTGCAAACGCGGGTCGGGTGTGAGACGCCCAATCGATCCGCGAATGATCTCGAACTTGCCGGTCTCTGTGGTGATACGGAAGAGTGCGATCGCCCAGTAAATGATCCAGGAAATTGGAAAGAGACCAAAGGTCGCGCCATAAAGCGCAGCGCTCACCGCGGGCTTGAGCGGCATTCCGTAGCCGGCAGTGGCAAGCGCAAAGGCGGCGACTAGGCCCACGATCCCCGCCATCCATGCAGGCTTTCTGAGGACTCCGAGAAGAAGCAACAGAATGAAAATCGGCAGGGCCGCCAATACGGCGGAGACACCCACGCCCTCACCGAGAAGCGAATACGTCTGATTCCACACCGTGGCCGTCTCGTGCATTCCAAAATCTCCGGTTCGTGGAATACGCCAGCATTGCTGCAATTTGTAATCGGGCGTTCTTACCGTTCTAAGAATCGGGCAACTGCTATCGAACCCGCGAGATCGAGCTTCGTGCATTTCCCGACGGCCGACGGACACCGACGGGGTCTTTCAACCAAGTGTAAGCTCCCCTTTCGACGGCGCAGATGTGGAACTCTGTGTCCCCTGTCAATGATGCCATTTTTGACGCGCCAGATTGGACGGTTTCATCAGACCTATTCAACGTTTTTTTGCGAGATCGATCTTCAGTTCGTGCCCGTCATAGATGACCGCGCGATCTGCCGAAGAACTCGATTCGTCCCCGATGCCATATCCCGGCTGAACAACGACGATGCGAAGCCTTCTCTTAGCAAGCATGCCTGGGAAGCTACCGGTGCGGTGTCCAATGGACAATGTCTGGCTCCGATCGTTCCATTGAAAGTGGATCGTCTCGCGAGCTCCATGTTCATAGTCATAGCTATCGCCGCTGTCCTCGTAGAAATCGAAGCCGGCGTCTTTGCCGCCATAGATTCTGATGTCCAGTGGATCTTGCTGCTCCGATGCGGATTGGACGACTGGCCCCATCGGCACGATGCTTCCAGCCTTAACCAGGATTGGAAGCCGGTCCACAGGAGCATCCACCGTGATGGTCTGTCCGCCTCGATAAGTCCGCCCTGACCAGAAATCGACCCAGTTGTCGGCGGAAGGCAGAACAACGGTGCGATTCGTCGCACCCGGCGTGGTAACTGGGTTGATGAGGAGCGAGTCGCCGAAGAGAAACTCATCGCTCACCTGCCGCACGGCAGTGTCTTTGGGATATACGAACGGCAGGCCTTGCATGACAATCTCGCCGCGGTTGCTCACACCCCATGCTGATGAATAGATATAAGGCAGGAGACGATAACGCAACTCGTCATACTGCCGGAGCACCTTCTCCACCTCGGGCCCAAACTTCCACATCTCCGTCTCCGATTTGTAGCCATGAATGCGGAAGATCGGAGAGAACGCGCCAAACTGGAACCAGCGCATAAGCAATTCGTGGTATGCAGCAGATGTGTACTGGTCCGCGGGGCGGAAGAAACCGCCTATGTCCGTTGTCCAGTAAGGAAAACCCGACATTCCAAAACTGAGACCGGCGGGAATCTGACGACGCAGCGTATCCCAATTACCCGAAATGTCACCTGACCAGGCGATCGTTCCATTGCGTTGTTCGCCGGCATACGCTGAGCGCGTGAGGATCACCACTCGCTTCTTTTCGGTGGTCGCTCTTTGTCCCTGGTAGACAGCGGAGGTTTCAAACAGAGGGAAAGCATTGCGAACTTTGGTGCCTGGTCCCAAAAATGTCTCGTCCACCTTAAGTGGGTCGCCTTCCGGTTCAGAAGCATCCAACCACCAACCGTCCAGCCCCGCACTGAAGAGATTGCGATTGATGTCGGACCAGAACAGCTTCTGTGCACGCGGGTTGAACAGGTCTGCCCAGTTCTCGCGCTCTTTCGCTTCACCGGGTTCCCCCGTACTCGCAGCGCTCCTGAGCACAAGCCCTTGAGCAACCATTTGCTTGTCGACTTCGGTTTCTGCCCCGAACTTGGCCCACACAGAGATGGTGAGATGTAGATTCTCACGATGCAGTTCCGACATCATCTGGGCGGGATTTGGATATGCACTCTCGTCGAAGCGCATGGCGTTCCAGCCGTACTTGCCCCAATACTGCCAATCCTGCACGAAGACGTCGACAGGGATCTTCCGATTGCGAAACTCCGCCGCGGTATCGAGAATCTGCTGCTGGCTTGAGTATCGTTCACGACATTGCCAATAGCCATAGGCCCATCGGGGTAACATCGGTACGCTGCCCGTCAAATCGCGATATCCGGCGATCACCTTCTTTGGCTCCGGCCCATAGATGAAGTAGTAATCGACTGCGTCGCCAACTTGAGACTGAAATGCCATCGTACTCGAAGGAACACGCACCGCAAGCTTTGTGTCTCCTCCTGTTTCTGCAATCACTTTGTACGTCGAGTTTGCCGCGAGATGAATCTTTGCGCCCGCCGAGCGCGGGAGCCACATATTCTTCAGATCGATAATCTGCTGCCCATCCACTGACAACCGAAGCTTGCTGCGAAAGTTCCCGCTGAGAAGAAATCCATAGTCTCCCTCGGAACCCGTCTGAAAACTTCCCTCACCATTCTGGTCGAGCTGGATCGTTTCGGTTGCAGGATTGAATTCCGTGAGCGCCGGGTTATTCCAAAGAAGCCCGTACCCGTTGGTTGAAATCAAAAACGGGATCGCAATATTCGTATTTGCCTGTAGAAGCTCCACCGGTATGTCCCGCAAATCGAAGAAGCCCTCCTGATGCTGACCCAGGCCATACAGTGCTTCGCCAGGAGAAAGCAGAAACGCCTGCCGCACCCCATCTCCTGAGTGACTCGCATCGGAAGCTGGAATAGATCCTCCGCTCTGCGGCTGTTCCCCGAGTATCTGGTCACCGCCAGCGGTCAAAAACCGGACGGCGCCCGTGTGATGATCCACCTCGACCTGCACCTTCGCTGTCTGGACGGTGTCGTGGGATTCGTCGGATACGGCAGTGAACTTTGCTCCCGCGCATGGCTGGACCACCGTCGGCACAATAGGTTTCTCCGGGTGACCTGCCGTGGGATCGGCAACAATATGGATCACACTTTCAGAGCACACCTCTACGCGAACGAGGCCGGCGACTGAATGAACTACTACTCCGTTATCGGTCTTCTCGACAGGTTGCGCTTGACTCTGAGGAGCGACCGTAAGAGGTAGAAGAAGGCAAATACCAAGTGCGCTAATATGCTTTCCGAACGGCAAGAAGTGCATGAAGTCAAGCTCCTCATTGAATATTGCGAGTGAACTACACAAAGATAGGTCCGGAATAGGCGCGAAGCCTGCGCGGGACATGAAGCAACCTTGAGATTCCTGCGATATGCGACTACTGACGACTTACATCTGTGCCCATCTGTTCCAACGCAACCCGTGCTCGATCGTTGTTTCTATCAACGAGCCGCTTCGATTCCTTAAATGCTTCCGCCGCAGCGACCTTATTCCCCGACTTCTGATAGAGGCGGGCAAGTTGATAGTGGATACTGCCATTCTCATCGGTCGAAAGCCCCAACTTGTATTCCGCGATTGCAGCATGGACCCGATCGGTCTCCGCATAGACCCGCCCCAATAGAGCGTGGTAGCGAGGCACGAATTCCGGTTTCAGGCCAGTGCACTTGAGCAAATAGGGTTCTGCCTCTGCAAACTGGTTACGCTGCACGAGAATTTCGCCGGCAAGCAAATTTGCTTCGGGATCTGCCGCGTCCTCGGCCAGCAGCGCTTGGTCAAGGCTCAATGCTTCATCGTTCTTCAGCTGAGAGAACAGAGTGATTGCCAGGCTCAGCCGCGCACTGTGGCTCTTCGGATCCAGGGCAACCGCCTTTCGATACTCTGCCTCCGCTTCTTCCCAGCGGCGCTTCTCGCGAAACACATCTCCCAGCAACAAGTGCATGCGCGGAGAATTGGCATCGATCTCGCCGGCACGAATCAGGGCACGAATGGCGAGCGTCTGGTCGGCTTTGCTCTCCCAATAAAGTCCTTCGGCACGCGTTTCAGGATTCGTCTTCAGGGCCTGCGCAGCGATGGATGTCGTTTCAAAGTCCGCCGCATAAAAGGAACAAAACGCCAAAAGCTGCTGGCCTATGACTGTGGCGTGCTGGTCGCCCTTGAGTGCTTCGTCGCAACTCGAAAACTTTCCTTCGGCGGCAAGATTCTTGGCAACCGCGGGCGATTCGGCATTTAAAGATGTGCTCTTCTCAGGCACACTCAACGCGGATGGGGACTCATCGGAGAGAAAGGCGCCCTCAATCAGACCGGCGAGATCTGCAGAAGAGGAAGCACTCTGCCCAGTGCGCGCCGCGTGGATCAACGATTTCGCTTGCTCTGTCGTAAGGGCTCCGCGAAACTGCGGAAGACTCGAACGAACAAACGCGGGGTCGGCGATGGCAACCGGCGCCAGCCGGTCAAGGGCGGCCTGCATGTTCCCTGAGGCTGCTTCGGAGATTGCCATGCCCATGCCCGCCAGTCCGCAATGAGAGCCGGTTTGCTCCTCATGGTCAAACTGCTCTCGTGCCTCGACAATCTTCTGCTGGCGCAGCAACGTGACCCCAAACTCCGCGGCCCGACAGGGTACGGAGGTCGTTGAAGCAAGTGCTGCCTTGTAGGCATCCTCAGCCTCAATCAGCTTGCCCTGTTCCGCAAGCACTTCCGCCGTTCTTAGATGGACGTAAGCAGAATCGCGATAGCTCGAGGTCATCAGGCGCGCATCGTTCTCCACTTGTTGCAAGTAAGCAATGCCCAGATCCAGCCATGGGTCGCCTCGATCCGGGGACAGCTGAACTTCCTTCAAAAACGTTTCTGTAGCTTTCTCGCTGTGGCCAAGCAGGGCATGGGCTTTTCCCAGTGAGCGAACCGCCTGAACGTCGTTCTCATTCAACCGCACTGCATTTTCGAGATGGGGCAACGCAGCCTCTGCTTTGCCGGATTGCAGATACTCCAGACCTAAAAACAACTGCGGAACAAATAACGACGGATTGAGGCGAGCTGCGTGCTCGAAACTCGATATCGCCTCCGATGTCTTTCCCAACTCGTGTTCCATCAGGCCCAGATTCGCCCACAGTTCAGGAATCGACGGCTGTAATGCAACCGCTCTTTCATATGCTCCGGCCGCGCGAGAGAAATCTCCCCCGGACTGAGCCGTGCGGGCCTCAGCCAGGAGAGACTCCAAGGTTCTCGTATGATCTTCTGCCGTGGCACTAGCGTTCTGATACACACAAAGCAACACGATCGCCAGACGGAATATCAGCAGCATCCGATGCATGTTTCCACTAACGGTAGATTTTCAGCGCCAGTTGTACCTGACGCGCTCCCTGCGTATTTGTAACCTGCCCAAACGTCGTGTCTCCTATGTTCGCATCTGGAGCATCGAAATTCGGGTGGTTAAGTATGTTGAACATCTCAGCCCGGAACTGGATACGGTAGACATCCTTGATTGTGAACCATTTCTGGAGAGCCAAGTCCGTATCGAAATAGCCCGGAGCGCGCAAATTTGAAAAATAGCGAGGAGCGTTTCCGAACTGGAACGAAGGTGTCTGCGTGAAAGCCGCACCGTTGAACCAGCACACATCGCTGCCGACGTGAGTGCCGTTACCGCACGAGCCGTTCTTCGGATTAACACCGGCGACCAGAGTGGCGTGTTGATTGCCGCCCCAGACGCTGGCATTATTCGCCCCCCCATTTCCAATACTCAAGGGGAAGCCCCTCTTAAAGTTCGAAACGCCGGATACCTGCCATCCGCCTGCAACTGCGTTTTCCAATCCGTTCATGGTCGAGCCGAATTTCTTTCCTCGGCCCAACGGAATCTCGTAGACGTAGTTCAAGACAAGCGAATGCGGGATGTCGGTCGAGTCAACGGACTTCTCTGCCCCGAGGTTATAGAAATTCCGGATCGATCCACCTCCGCTGCTGATAGATCCCCACTCATTTGATCCTCCCACGTCGTCCAGGAACTTTGAGTAGGTATACGACGCCATGAAGGTAAGACCTTGCGTTGCCCGATGCGAGAAATTGGCCTGCAAAGCGTTGTAGTTCGAGAACCCTGCCGGCTCCTGGCTTGCTCCATCTCCACCACAGAATTCCGGATAGGGCAGTAAGAGCTGCGCTTGCGGAACTGTCGCTCCATCCAGACCACAAGCGCTGTTGGTGATGACGCCATAGAAAGGATTCGGAACCAGTGTGTTCAGCGCCGCTCCCATTGAGAGGTACTTGGGATCTAGCTGACCGTAGTTCAAACTGCCGAGGATCATTTTCGATCCTCGATTTCCAACGTAGCTCACATCAAGCAGGTTGTCCTGAGTAAAGGCGTATTGGAAGCCGTACATGAACTGCTTGACGCGAGGATCGGGCCGATAAGGATTGATGCCGCCTCCGTTCTGCCCGACATTTGTCAGCCCTCCAAGTGCATTTCCTTCAACAGGGATAATGCCCGTTGAAAAGGCGCTCGCTAGTGGCTGATCGGGTGTGAGTCCATCCAGAGTGGCGGTCCAGTTCGTCTGTTGCGAGTAGCCCGGGCTTGGGCCCGAGCCATTCAGGTTCGTGGCATTGAACAACCCAAACCCGCCGCGCATTACCAGCTTCGGACTAATGGAGTAAGAGAACCCCACCCGGGGCGAGATGTCTCCCCAGTTCTGGGAATAGAGGTCGCGATTGTCAGGCGTGCTGTAAACAATCGCTCCGTAAACAGGCATGCCGACCTTCACGCTGATTGGGTTCAGTGCGTGATAGTCGAAGCGAGCCTGCCTGTTGTGGCGCTCTCTCACTGGAGTCTGGACCTCATAACGAAGACCAAGATTCAGAGTGAGGTTGCGGCGAATCTTCCAATCGTCTTGAACGTATTCGCCGTGGTAGTACTTCGTTGGAGCCGGAAAAGCATTGAATCCGGTAAATCCACTTGAACCTGCACCCACCATGAAGGACGCAAAGCCATCACCCGTTCCAGCTATCGGCGCCGTTGGATCTGGACCCGCGGTCATCGTGTTGCCGAAGGTGAAGACCGTGGGACTGATTCTCGATCCCATGATCTGGCTGAGCACGCCCATGTAACCGAATGATATGGAATGCGTACCAAATACTTTGTTTAAGTCGACTGAGACGCTTCCCACATTGTTCGGCGAGTGAAACTCACCGAAATTTGCCCGGGCTCCGAGCGGAGCATACCCGGAGATGCTGATCTGAGGAAACTGCGGAGAAATGGCATCAATTTCGCTCGGCAATCCAAGCGACGACGACTTGAATCCGTAGCTTTGGGTGTGGTTGCCCTCAACCCAACGCACATACGTTGTATTCGCATTCAGCACGAAGGTGGGAGTAAAGACATGAGAACCACCCAGGGCTATGCTGTACCGATTGTTCGGATTCGAGACTTCCGGCCCTGCGATGTTACTGGAGCCATAGTAGGCTGGCGTGCCAGACTTCACCTCGAACTTCTGAGACCATCGCCCATAAATGCGGGTCGATTGATTGATGTTGTGATCTACGCGGATGCCATACTCGTTTGAGGTAGTAGGCTGCGACGCTGTTGCATTGAAGTTGTATTGGCCGCTTGGGTTTTGCGGTCCCGGCCAATATTTTCCCGAAGCAAATTTTTGCGCGAGCGAATCGATCGCGCCTGCACCTGAAGCAGGGATAATGTTGCCCGGATAAGGATCGCGAATCGTCTCGGGCTTTCCGCCGACGGTGATCTGCCGGGTTGTATACGGGTTATAGATTTCGCCTTTGTAGACAGGTCGTCCCAATGCGTCCGTGCCGGTTTGCGCGCCAAGCAACGCCGAGAAATCACCGGATTCCTGACTCGATGTCGGCATGTTCTGGTTATCGACGCCGGCGCTATTCAACCGCAATCCTTCGTAATTTGCGAAGAAGAATGTCTTATCCCGCTGACGATAGACACCCGGAATATAAAGCGGGCCGCCACCCGCAATTCCGAACTGCTGCCGATGATCCGGTGTCTTTTTAATGTGATTCCGATTGTTGAAGAATGTGTTCGCGTCCATTGCCTGATTGCGGAGAAAATCGTACGCGTCGCCGTGGAAACTACTCGTTCCGGATTTGGTGATCACATTCACCACGTTCCCCGTGCTCCACCCGTATTGCGCGCTGAACGAGTTACTTTGAACCTTAAATTCCTGGACATCTTCAGCCGACGGAACATAAATTACGCCGCCCCATCCCATCGAAACATTCCACCCGCCGTCCAACATGAAAGCGGTTGTCCCAAAGAAGCCGCCACCGAAGCTCAGGAATGACTCATCCTGATCCGCGGTATCCTCAGCTCCGCCCGAGGCAAGAATCTGCTGCTGTGTCTGGTTGTTGACGGAAGAATTGAGCAAAACCAGACCCGTAACGTTTCGCAGATTCAAAGGAAGCTCTTCGATCTGCCTCGAAGACACTTCTGTGCTTACGTTGGCGCTTTCAGTTTGAAGCAGCGGCGCCGTCGCGCTCACTGTTACCTGCTCGGACGCCCCGATCGTCAGCGTGATGCTTTCGGTAACGCTATCGCCAACACGCAACACGATGCCTTCTTGCTTAGTCTTGGTAAAACCTGGAGATTCGACGACTAGAGCATACGTTCCTGCAGGAAGTAAGGAAAAGGAGAACTGGCCGGCTGCGTCCGTCTTGAACGTGCGCGTGATTCCCTTTTCCGGGTTATTCACGATAACAGTGGCCTTCGTCACCCGGGCACCGGCAGGATCTGAAACGGTCCCTGAAAGGGACGCTGTTGAACTTGACGACTGAGACCACAGACCCGGCACCGCGGCAACTCCGATGATGACAGCGATCAGCTTGATAGCCGATCTCCTTAGCCACATTGTTTTCAAGGGGCGTCCCTCTCTTTCCTTCATGCAGACCTCGCAAGCGTTTTTGGGCGCGATGCCAAGAAGAGGGGATTTCCCCCTGCCCGAGTTGGCGACGCACGCTTCCACGGCTCGAAAAGTTCTGCTTCTGCTACGGCGGTAAGAGAACGTTGACTTTATGGTTGTCGGCAAGGTACAGTACGGTACTGTTCTAGCGAGCCGCTTCCCTTCCTTTGTTTTTCAGTGAGTTCGCATCGCGTGCTGTACGGTCTTTCGGTGCGTTGAAATCGGATTTTCTATGGAGACAGTTCACAACAGCGCTCGCGAGGAGCGACCCTCAGATGCAAATGGCATCTCAGAGGACATCCTGCATCGGGCGCTACGAGAAATCTTTCAAAGCCCGTCATTCAGGGCGAGTAAGCAGTCGCAGGACCTTCTCCGCTACATCGTCGATCAAACGCTGACCGGGCACACAGAGATGCTCAAGGAACGCTTGATCGGGGTGAATGTATTTGGAAGGCGCCCAGACTACGACACGAATGAAGACCCAATCGTGCGCGGTCGAGCTGCGGAGGTTAGGAAGAGGCTTGCCCAGTTCTATCTCGGAGAAGGCGCTCACTCCGCTATTCGTATAGAGATCAGCCCCGGTTCGTACCACGCTGCATTCATTGAGACATCTAAAAACATCTCACCGGAGCCCCCCGATCCATTGCCTCAAATGGAGCTGGCTCCTGTGGTGCCATTCGTTCAGCCTCTTCCCGCGCTTCCGGTGGACAACTCCCGCGAAAGACCGCTCAAGAAATACATGCGACTGGCGCCGGCAGCAGCAGTTTTTCTCCTGATTTGCACTGCTGCCGTCCTCTGGTTCGTCCTCGCTCCCCGCGCTCCTCTCGACCTGTTTTGGAAACCTATCTTGACCGCGTCAAACCCCGCTGTTCTGTATTCGGGAGCAAATTCCGTCTACATGCTGAGCAGTGACTTCGTGAACCGCTACAAAGCTGCACATCGACTCCCAAGCCTCGAGGGCCAGGGACTTGAGTTCGCAGTTCCAATGACGTCGGAAACGCAACTTGGACGCGACGATCTCATGTCCTACACCAACGATTTCATTACTTTGGGTGATTTATCCGCAGCCGTGCGCGTTTCCTCACTCCTTGCAGCACAGCACAAGCCGTTCGATTTGCGCACTGGAGACGACGTTGCGTTCAGCGATCTCCGCCAGGCGCCAACCGTCCTTATCGGCGGCTTCAACAACAGATGGACCATGGAGTTGAGCCGCGACCTCCCTTTCACCCTCTACAACGTGAAAGGTATGACCATTCGAGAGCAGGAGGGTGCCGGGCGCAGTTGGAGCCCGGTCATGAGTGTCGACGGAAAAGTAGAAGTCGATTATGCGCTTGTCACCCGTCTGCCTCGCTCCAAAACCGGCCAGCCATTGATTATTGTTGCCGGACTCACCCAAAACGGCACCCAGGCAGCAGCGGATTTTGTGACCGATCCCGCGCAAATCAAGAAGCTCGTAAACGGGGTCACAGGCGATTGGACGCAAAAGAACCTTGAGTTCGTTCTTCAAACGAAAGTGGTCAACAATATTCCCACCTCCCCCATCATTGTTGCCGTCAAATACTGGTAATCAAAACCTCCAAAAATCGAGTGAATGCGCCCGGGATTGGGAACAACTCTCTTCGTCGCTGCAGTCAACGGTGACTAAGCGGTTAGTGATTTCAGAACGATTCTTCCTCAAGGCGCTAAATGATCCATCAACACGGTCCCATCCCTGCAGCTAGGCGTCAATGGACTCATTGCAAATGCAATTATTGATTGTCGAAGATTTCTGCTTGTAGTGAGGGACGACAACTTGGGTGCATTCCTGCGCTACCTGGACCTGGAGGATTGACTTCACATTCCTGATGGGAACGGAAATAGTGAAGCGGCTCCCGTTTAAGGCAGGAAGATCCCGATCTCACTCGTGTGGTGGAAGGAACCTAGAACTTAAAGTTGCTTATGTCATTTGGGGCGGCTAGTGGGGATCGAACCCACGACATCCTGAGCCACAGTCAGGCGTTCTGCCGCTGAACTATAGCCGCCATATACGCTTTTGATTGTAGCATCGAACCAAGAGGACTAGGCCTCACCGCCCGCTCGCACCCATGCCCGCGCACAACGCAAATTCGAGCAATGGCAAGCCCCCCAAAGCAGCTTCGTCCCCGGTAGTTCTGGACCCCGAACGCTGGTCAAAAGGTGCGTGGATATTTCGCGATCAGACCCTGCAGCGGCTTGAGATTCTGCTGGACGAAGCGTTTCGTGTGCCAGGCACCGGAATCCGCTTCGGGCTCGACGGCGTGATAGGCCTCGTGCCGGGCATGGGCGACGTCATTGCGGGTCTGCTGTCGCTCATCATTCCCCTGGCAGCATGGATTCGCGGCCTGCCTTACATCACGATTGTGCGCATGGCTGTGAACGTGGGCATCGGCGTCTTGATCGGCTCAATTCCCATCCTGGGCGACGTGTTTGATATCGCGTGGAAGGCAAATCGTCGCAACTATCAGCTTCTCCGCCGCCATTTGGGCGAACCGCGACAGCATGCGTGGCGCGACTGGACATTCTTGCTGGTATTAGCGGCATGCCTGGGTGCGGTCTTTGCAATTCCGCTTATCATTGTGGCCTGGCTTGTGGTCTGGCTCCTCCGCCACTGACCGCGCCCAAGGCCTGGTCTTGCAAGACCAAGATTGAATTGAATCGCGATACAATCAAGAAGGTCGTCGGGGCGTAGCGCAGTCTGGTAGCGCATCTGCTTTGGGAGCAGAGGGTCGGGGGTTCGAATCCCTCCGCCCCGACCATAGAATCAATAACTTACATCGATTCCTGTTCGGCCTCAACCCCACAAATCCTCACACCTGCATACACGAGAAGTTTTGTATGAGCATCGAGCTTGCTGTCCATCATTCCCTTCCCGTAAATGTTCATAGTCGTGGCCACATCAGCATGACGCATCATCTTCTGCTGGACACCCACGGCAGTCCCGACCGCATCAAGCCAACTGCGGAAAGTGTGCCGGAAGGTGTGCCAGCCAAGCCGTGGAACGCCGACTTGCGCGGCCAACGGCTTGAGATGACGACGGAGGAGAATGCCTGCATGGTACGGCTTGCCCGTCACTATGCTCGGGAACATCCAGCCCTCTTCCGAATCAGGTGCAACCTGCCGCCATCTCTGAAGAAAGGGCATGAAGTCACCACTGAGAGGAATGACATCTCGTGATGCTTCACTTTTGACGTCCGAGACATTCCCATCTACTGCCGAGCGCCGGATGGAAAGAGTTTTAGCCGACACATCCAGATCTTCCCACTTGAGCCTAATACAGGGTCCTCGAGATTTTCCCGAACGATCAGCATTTGTTCGGGCATCAAAACTACCTTCTCGATCACTCGGCTTCTACCCTTCACGCGAACAAGACTGATGGGATTTCTTTGAGCTTCCAGCCACCCTCGTTTCATCGCCAGTTCGAATAGCCGATACACCATGCTCCTGATGTGCCTTTTCGTTTCCGGGGCATAAGGTAATTCACGCAACCACACTTCGACTGCATGAGGCTTAATTTCGGAGAGCTTCTGAGAGCCCCACCTCGGCTCAATGTGCCGGTCCATCAGCAGGCGATAGTTCTGCCGGCTTTTGGGCCGCTCCGGCATCTCTTCCTGCTCATAGACTTCCATAACGCCCTTCAGTGAATTCCCAAACCGCGGGCCCTTTGGCTCTTTCGACCTTGCGCAGGGAACCATGTTGATATCGATCTCTCGTGACCGTCATTCTTCCTCCAGTCACGGGAGCGGTTGGCTGATTGAGCTTAACGCGGGTCCGATCTCGAAGTCCATCCGTGTCACGCCGAGATTCGTTGGCGGCTTCGTGCTGATCGACCTTTGAGCAAGTGCTCGTCGACGCTGCACGAAGAAGCTCATGCTCGGCATTTGGCGCATCCACGCTGCAATCGAATAGAGAAAGCCGTTTGAGTGTGCGAGGGGAATCGCGCATGGATCACGTGCTCCTTACAATCACAGTGATTGAATGCGGATTTCGTGTCCAGACGGCCTCTGCATGCGATGGAAGGAGCGAATAGGACGCGTGAGAACGCGATAGTAACGAGCGGAAAGTTTGGGAAACGATTGAATCTAATTTTTTCTGGGGAAAAGCCGAAAAAATCTTGAAGAAAATACGGGAATCTCCACCATCATGCGGAGAAGCTTGTGATGACCTCACGGAAACGTTCGCCGAGACTCAGAGATTAACGGCGGCGGGTGCGTCCTGTCGTGGGAATGGTATCGCCCGGCGCAATCACATGCGCTCTAAGCTTCTGCTGTGGGAAGTCCGAAGGGTTGAGCGTAACAATAAAATCTGCGTTGCCAACCTCCGCGCACGCACAGAACGGCTCGTCATCAGGATCAGGAGAAATTCCATAGCCCGGAACGTCGGGAACAAGTTGAGCTGCGGTGCGGATGAGGCTGATCGCATGAGCAATCAGGTCGCGACGGACTTTGCACCGCGCAAGGATTTCTTTGTACTCATCCAGGATTTCTTCCGTGATAAGCCACTGGAAAGTGTCGTCCTCAATCCAAGCGCGGAGCATCTGTGCGCTGGGGACGATGGATCGGGCTCCAGCTCTTTTGAAAGCGGCAATCCCCGCCACAAGAACTGAGGTATCGACGACGCCCTTAGGCCGTTTTCTTTTGTGAGAGGGCAACTACGCTGATCTCCGGTGTCTTCCGGCGCTGTGCTCGATAACTCTTGATCTCGTTCAAGATGTCCTTCTCGGATATGCCCTTCAGGTCTTCCGCGATGTCCTCGAAGGCACGTGTGATTTCTTTCTTCCAACCTTTGCGCCCTCTTCCGTCTGCTTCGTTCTGCGATGCCTTGGGTTTCGGGAGCCGTGCCTCCAAGTCGGTCGCCAGCGCTCGTAGCGGCACTTCGATCCTCACCACTTCCTTACCGCTCACAGGACGCGACGAGATTGAAACATCGGAGAAACGGCCGGATTTCGATTTCTGCGCCTCTGCAAAGATTTCTCGTATAAACCGTGCCAGTAAGGGCACTGAGGTTCCGAGCGACTCTTTGAGATAGAACGCAACTCTTGCCTCCAACAAAGAAGTTGCATCGAAAACGAAAAAGCGATCCCGGCGCTCCGGCTGAAGCACGCCGAATTGAATCAGGTTCTGGAGGTCCTTTGGGTTCACACCTAGAATGGCGCTCGCTTCGCGGAGCTTCAGCTGAATTGTCGGCATCGTAGCCACCTTCATCTAAATTTTAGACGAGAAAGCGCTCTGGAGCAAGGGCACGGCTCTCCCTTTGTTTTCACTGTCGAAAACGACCACCTCAAGCGATTGGACGGCTAGAATCGGGAGGTGCGCAGCCGAAAAGATCCGTGGGCAGAGAGGGTGTATGGAACAGTGACGTTTCGTCCCATGCGCGTTCTTCTTTGCTTTCTGATTCTGGTTTCATGCGCGGTTCCATGTGGCGTAGCCCAAGCTCCGACTACCACCGCTGCTCCTTCGAAAGCCGAAATTCCGTCCTATCCGCATCTCGTCGACATCACTGCCTCCACCGGCATCCAGTTCGACCATGTTTCCAGTCCCGAGCAGAAATTCATTGTCGAATCCATGAGCGGCGGCGTCGCGCTGATTGATTACGACCGCGACGGATGGCCGGACATCTACTTCACCAATGCTCAGAGCGTGGGGATGGCGCAACGCGGGGAGAAGGCGCGCAGTGCGCTCTTCCGCAACAACCGCGACGGGACCTTTACCGACGTCACCGACAAGGCCGGGGTAGGCTACCCTTGCTGGGCCATGGGCGCCGCAGTTGGCGACTATAACAACGATGGTTGGCCTGACCTGCTCGTCACCTGCTTCGGCGGAGTGGTCCTCTACCGGAATAACGGCGACGGCACCTTCTCCGATGTGACGAAAGAGGCCGGATTGTCCGGCGATCACATGTGGGCCACCGGCGCAGCGTTTGGCGATTACGACAAGGATGGCTGGGCAGACCTGTTCGTGGCGCACTATGTCGACTTCGATCTGCATAATATGGCCGCGTTCGGATCGCGTGACATCTGCAAGTACATGGGCATCGATGTGCAATGCGGGCCGCTTGGATTGCCTGGGTCTCCCGATAATCTCTACCACAATAATCACGACGGCACCTTTGCCGACGTCTCAAAGAAAGCCGGCGTCTCGGACGAAGAGCACCGCTTTGGGCTCACGTCGATCTGGTCAGACTTTGCCAACGACGGCAAGCTGGACTTGTTCGTCACGAACGACGGTCAACCCAACTATCTCTACCAGAGCAATGGCCGGGGCAATTTTGAAGAAGTTGGGTTTACCTCGGGTGTTGGACTAAGCGACAGCGGCGCGCGCCAAGCAAACATGGGCGTCGCGATGGGCGATTACCTCCACACGGGACGCATGTCCATCCTCATCTCGCACTTCGACAATGAGTACGCAGCCTTCTATCGCAACGATGGCGGAATGAATTTTACCGATGTAGCCGCACCCTCAGGAATCGGGCGCGGAACGCGCGGCTACGTGGGCTGGGGCGACGCCTTTGTCGACTTCGACAACGATGGATGGCAGGACATCCTGATCGTTAACGGACATGTTTATCCGCAGGTGGATCAGATGCGCTCCGACTTGCATTATCTCGAGCCCAAACTTCTCTTCAGGAATGATCGCAACGGCAGATTCACCGATATCAGCAAAGAAGCAGGTGAAGCTCTTCAAGTTCCTCAGGTAAGCCGAGGCATGGCGATTGGGGATCTTTTCAACGACGGCAGGCTCGAGGCCGTCATTGAGAATCTGAAGGGAATGCCAGTAATCCTGCGTCCGGAAGGCGGCCCGCAAAATCACTGGATCAGTTTTCAACTGGAAGGCGTCAAGAGCAATCGTCTCGCGCTCAACGCTCGGATACGCGCTACCGCGGGGGACCTTGTGCAATTGGGCGAAGTCCTGAGCGGCGGCAGCTATCTCTCGCAGCACGACCTGCGCATCCACTTCGGCCTTGGAAACAGAGAGCGCCTCGATAAGGCTGAGATCCAATGGCCCAGCGGAAAAGTGGAAGTCCTGACCAATCTGGCAGCCGATCGCTTTTACACGGTGCGCGAGGGAGCAGGCGTAGTCTCCTCAAATCCATCGCTATCCAACAAAACGCCAAAGCCATAAGAGAGCGCAAGACAAATTGGAGCCAAATTACTTCTGAGGTGTCGCCGAATCCTGCTGCGACCCCGCGGGGCCCTTAGCCTGTGCTTGATGCAGTTTCGTGAAGATCGATTGGTCAGAAGCCTTCTGCAGGCTCCGCGTCTTGTCGAATTCAATCTTGGCCTCGTCGTTCCTGCCCATCGTCTTGTAAAAGCGGGCCAGCCTCCAATGCACGGTCTGGTCTTCTGGATTAAGAAGCTCCGCAGCCTTCAGCTCGTGCAAGGCGTCCTCCTTGCGCTCCGTGTCGCTGTACAAGATGCCCAGATCGAGGTGGGCAACTTCAATTTTTGAATCGATGCGGACGGCCTTCTCAAGCAGCGGGAGAGCGAGCTCCGGATGGCCGAGCTGAATATCGCAGTCCCCAAGGTACGTCAGAGCCTGAGCGTGATCGGGATTGTTATCAAGCTCAGCCTTAAAGGCCTTCGCCGCCTCGTCGAATTGAAGCAAACCCCACAAAAGATAACCCAATCCAAAGTGCACATTGGGCATTTTCGGATCGGCCTTCGCGGCCGCACGAAATTGCTCCGTGGCCCCCGGTTTGTCCTTCATCTCGTCCAGCGCCTCGCCGGCCAGCATGTCGGCTTCAGCCGAATCGGCGTTCAGCGTCACGATTTCGTGGTACACGTCGAGGACACACTGAAACTGCCTTGTCCAGAGGCAACTGTGCGCCAGAGCAAGCCGAAACGGAAGATTTTGCGGATCGGCCGCCGTCGCTTTTTTCAGTTCTGGAACCGCAGCCGCATACGCACCTACGCCATAGTGCGCGAGGCCGAGCAGCGTTGTCAGCCGCAATGCCTCCGGCGAAGATTCGGGAGTGCTCTTCAAGAGAACCGAGAAGGTCTGGATGGCCGCCTTCATCTGGCCGCCCTTAAACTCGGCCAGTCCAAGATTCATGCGTAAGCCCGGCATCGTCGGCTTGAGCGCCAGTGCCTTCCGATAAAAGCCAATTGCCTCCTGGTAGTTTTCGCGGCGGGCGTTGAGAAGGCCGAGATGAGCGAAGGCTTCCGCGTCCCCGGGATTGGCCTTGGCGATCGCCTTCCAGGCTGACTCCGCCTCCACAAGGTTGCCCCGTTGCTCGAAAGCGAGAGCTGCTTGCCGCTGATCGGTCTGACAGAAGGCCTGCTGCGCAGGCGATAACAGAAGCAGCGCCGCAAGTACCGCACAAAAGATCGTCAACCGTTGCACTACGCGCCCCACAACACTCTCCTTCAGCATTCTCGCTTGCCAATCGCGCCGTGAGCAATATTGAAGAACAAAAAAGAAAGGGCATGGCAGCAAAGTATCTGCCATGCCCATGAAACGGGAGGGTTACAAATCAGAAGATAAACTTCCCGCCCAGCTGCAACGTACGCGGACCGTAATCGCTGGTGACTTTGCCAAAGTTCGAATCGTGGTTGTTCAAATCGAGACCTTGGGGGTTGGTGTGGTTAAACGTGTTGAAGGACTCGAAGCGCAGATCGATCCGCGGCCCTTCGCCGGAGGTAAGAGGAATCGACTTGAACAAAGAGATGTTCCAGTTCTGGATTCCCGGTCCCGCCACCGCATCCTTGCGCGCGGTGCCGAAGCCCTGGTTGGAGCCGCCCGCCCACGGAGCAAGTGGATCGGCAAACGAGCTTGTGCTGAACCACTGGCTGAACTTCTTCGGAAGAGTGACCTTCGCGATCTGGTCCGGACGGTTCGATGTGCCGCCGCCCAAGCCGAGAGTGTCGCTTCCCGAATACGCTACGCGTTGCGGTACACCCGACTCAAAGAAGGTGATACCGGAAATGGACCACCCGCCCAGCACTTCGCGAGCTGCGAGATTCGAGCTCTTGTTGAACCAGGGCAGTGAGTACACATAGCTAACGTTGAGAATCTGACGGCGATCGAAGCCGGTATCCGAACCGTAGTCGTAGTGCGCGTTGAAGGGGTTCGAAATGCTGTTCAGATCGTTCGACACGATGCTCATGTTGTGAGCCCATGTGTAGGCCACCTGGGTGGTCAGGCCATGACGGTTCTCAACACGAACGCCAGCTTGCAGCGAGTTGTAGTTGAAGTTGGTTTCGTCCTCTTCCTGGGTGATACCGGCATAGCCTGGGAAGATTCGATACTGGTTTGCGTTGGCCTTACCCGTTGCCACGAGTTGGCGCTTGTCGTATGGGCTGGTCGCTGTCGAGTCCGTGTCGATAAGCGGCAGCGTGTTGATGGCACGATCGTTATTCTGGCTGTATCCAACCGATCCCACATACTGAACGACCGCAACGACGGACGGAGCCAGCTCACGCTGAATACCCAGACTGAAGTTCTCCGTGCCCGGCGCGTTGTAGTCGTACTTGATGTTGGTCAGGCTCGATGGGAAGTGGTTGAGTGTTGTCGCACCCGTCAAAGCGCTGGTGTTGGGGTTGGAAAGGTACACGTTGGTCGCCGATGGAATATAGGCGAATGGCGGATTCAAAGCAGCGTTGTACACGTCGTTGCCCTGAATGCGCTCGTAGAACATGCCGTAGCCGCCGCGCAACACAGTTTTGCCGTTTCCGGAGATGTCCCATGCAAAACCGACGCGCGGTTGCCACGTGTAGTAGTGATTCCGCACGTTGCCGCGCGGGAATCCCCCAACGCCCGCTTCCCGAATGCCGTTCAGATAAAACTGTTCGGAACCGGTGCCGGCGAAGGTAGAGAGGGAGGCCGGCTTCAGCGTGCCGTCCGCATTCACTGGGTTGCCTTGCGACCGGTCATAGAGATCGGGCACAAAGTTGGCGAACTTGTCATACCGTTCGAAGGCATGCGGCAAACCGTCATACCGGATCCCTATGTTCAACACCAGTCGAGGCGCGACATGCCAGTCGTCGTTGACGTAGCCACTGTAGTTGTTATTCACCCAGTGCTTACCTGCAAGGTATTCCAACTGCTGATAGCTGGATGCCATGCCCAGAAGGTAGTTCACGTACGAGTCGCCCGAGAAGTTACTCGAGTTGAACGCGACTGTTCCGTTCGTGTTGAACTGCAGTTCCTGGTTTTTGTAGTCGTGCAGCCAGCCAGCGCCGAACTTCAACTGGTGACGACCCCTGGTCCACGAAACGTCATCGCGATACTGGAAGCCTTCATACCCGTTCTTCCATGGGTAATAGCTCGGACTCCAGGTCACATTGAGCGGTGATCCCTGCAGCTGAATCTCCGGCATACGGTTCATCCGGTTGTTCGCATCCGGAAAGAAGCTTGTTGCGGTCCAGCCGCTCGGCTTCACGAAAGGAATTCCGCCTGGGCCCGCGATCGGCGTCAGGGTGATCTTGTTGCCGCTGTAGTTGAACGCCGTCTCGTTGAGCAGATTGGGCGAGTAGGTCTGTGTCAGCTTGATCACCGCAGAGAAGGACGGATTGTTCATCGCCGTGCCGACTGTCGGATACGAGCTGTCGCCCCAGAGAGGTGGGAAGTAGTTTTGCGCCAGCGTGTCGTGGAGGTAATGCCCCATCAGCTGGAACTTGCTGTTGATGGCGTGGTCGATGCGCACAACGTCCTCACGCACCTGGGTGGGTTGCGGAATGGATGCGATGTACTGCGTACCATTGTTGAAGTTCGGTTTCGGGAACACGCCGGTGTTTAACTGCAGCACCGCATTCTGGTCGATCAGGTTGGCTGGAATCACATTGTTCGGAAAAGGCTGGCCAGCCACCAGACCATCCGCAGTGTAGAGCGCCAGTTTGACTGGATCGGTTGTCACCGGAACGAGGGGAGCCTTACCCGCAGGAGGGGTGTAGGCCAGAGCCGCACCCGCGGTTGGGAAGTTATTCGCCAAAATTGCGTTGGTGACCGAAGGCGATGCGCCTTGGATCAGTCTGCGCCACTCTTCATTCCAGAAGAAGAATGTCCGCGTTTTGTTCTCGTTGTAGATGTGAGGAATGAAGAGTGGACCGCCGATGTTTCCACCGGGAATATTCAATTGAAATTTGGATCTCGGTTTGCCGCCGGCCTTCAGGAAGTAGTCGTTGGCGTTGTAGGCGGTGTTGCGGTTGAATTCATACAGTTCGCCGTGGAACTTCGACGTCCCTGATTTCAACACCATCAAAATCGTGCCGCCCGAACCGATCCCATAGTCCGGCTTGTAGTTGCTGTCCAGCGTCTGGAACTGGGCGATCGAATCCTGCGAAGGCAGATTCATAAAGCAGCCGCCGCAGCCACGATCGTTCTGCTCGCCGCCGTCGATCATGTAGATGTTGTGGGTCGTGCGCGAGCCGTTGAAGCTGATGCCGTTGGCCGACGTCAGCGCGTTCACACCACCAAAGGGTGGCAGATTGTTCGAAACACCAAGTCCAAGTGCAGCCAGAGAGGTAATGTTGCGACCGTTCGTCGCAAGTTGGGCAACCTGTTCACCGTTGATCAGGTTACTCACTTCGCTGGTTTCCGTTTGCACCTGCAGCGCGTCCGCCGCAACCGTGACGGTTTGTGCCGCGCTGCCGACAGTCAGAGTCGCGTCCGCTACCACAGTCTGGGCAACGTTCACGACGATTCCAGTTTTTGAGTACTTCTGGAAGCCCTGCGCGGTGGCCGCAAGGGTGTAAGTGCCAATTCCGACGTTCGCGAAACGATAGGCGCCGGCGCTGTTGGAGACTGTCTCACGCGTCTGCCCGTTCGCCGGGTTGGTTAGGGTTAGAGCGGCGTTGGGTATCACCGCGCCGCTGGAATCAGCGACGGTACCGGTGATTGTTGCGTTGTCCTGAGCCAGCAAAGGAACGCTAAGCAAAGACAACGAAGCAACCGTGATGCACAACAACCCCAATCCTCGAGCCAATAGCCCCGCTGCGCGCGAAGCCATGGGGGATCTTTGCTTCTTGGAATAGTTCATGGTTTGCCTCCTGAGCAAACGCTTTCTAGTTGATTTGCTCCCGCTCCCGTACTCTTTTCTGCGTCTCTCGGTTTTTTAGGGAAGTGGGGAGTTTTGATGCGGCCAAACAGAAGTGATAATTCTGACCACTCCAGCCGGACCGCCAGGCTTCTACAACGGTTCAACCTCCTCGTTTGACTTCTTCCAAGAAATCAAAGGCAGAATTGCTCTTGTCCAGCCTTTGGAATTCCAGTGGCGTTATGTCGTACGAGTTGCATAAATCGATTCATTTAAGCCGAAGGAGAGTTCCCGTCTCACTCCGAAGAATCGCCGTGAAGCGCCGTCGTTACCACTCACGGGTGACCCGACATCCATCGGGGTCCTGTAAGCGTTCCTCGTGTCTGAAGAAAGAAGCGCATGCTACACAACCGGCCTTGAGCGAATGAACACTGTCAGGCGTCGCTCAGCAAGCGTTTTCTCCAGCGTCGTCGTTTTTACGCCGTCTTCACACAGATTGTCAATGCAAAATTTACAGATGGGACGAATGAAATGTGAGCCATTATCCCAACAAAATGCCTTTATCAATGCATTTCAATGGGCTCCCCACAGAAACTCTGGCACTAGACCAAAGTCTTAGTAACCGATTACTAGAAACCGTGCCGCCCATCCCTTCGGGGGCAATGGACGGGGATTCAGGCACGCCGAAATCGAGCTTCTATCCAAGAAAAACGTTTGATCAACGAACGCCCCTTCGTTCCAATCGAAACCATTCGATCGCCCTTTACGGCTCTGGGCCCACCTCAGGCCTAGACCCGTGCAACCATGTTTCGCCTCTGGTTCCCCTTCGACATTCCCGCAGCAGGCAATCCCCGCCACAGTGCTAGCCTGATGGGCAGAGTTGGTGCAAAACGGTCGACATCGTTCCAGCATCCCGGGATTTGCCTATCTCAATGGATGCAGACCACCCGTTCGTGCTAAGCCGCAACCTGCCAAGGAGGTTCAGATTCTCCCGCAATCGAATCTGACCGTAGAACAACTCACCGGTGCCCTTCTTGCCGTCCCGGCTTTTCTTCCCGTGACCGTCTGTACCGGCTATCTCTTTGCTTGGACAACCAACTTCCGCGACTTCCGCGACTGCTCGCTCGTTGAACGAATCTTCTGGAGTCTCCCTCTTTCATTCGCAATCTCAACGATTGCATCCGTCCTGATCGGCAGATTCTTATCCCTCACCGTGGTTGCTCTCTTCTTCCTGGCGAGCTTCGCATCCTGCATCCTGGTTCTTGCGATTGAAGCGGTGAGCAAGCGCCGCACCGGGGCAAAATGGAATATCGGCCTCCGACCCCTCGGCAGCCGCGCCCTCGCCATCGTCCTCCTCTGGATCGCCTTCACAATCTTCTCGCTCATCGACGTTCAGCGCGACCACCAGCTCTTTATCAATGTCGCCATGCTCGACCAGAGTGCCCGCGTTCTCTGGACTGAAAGCGTCCTTCACACCGGCGTTCCTCCCGTGAACCCGCTCTACATGTACGGCCATCCCGCACCGATGCGCAACTACTACTTCTGGTATGTCGTATGCGCAGCCGTCACGAAGATGACCCACATCCCCGTTCGAGGCGTCTTCACCGCCAGTTGTGCGTGGACCGGCCTCGGATTCGCCGCTCTCATCGGCCTCTTCCTCAAACATTTCCTGCACGTCGGAGCGCGTCTGCGCCGGCAATTCCTTCTCTCCATCGGACTAATCACCGTCACCGGCCTCGACCTCTGCGTCGTCCTCTGGAACCTGCTGCGCTATCGAATCCCGCCTCCCGCCGACCTCGAAGCCTGGTCCCGCGACGGCATCGTCAGCTGGCTGCACACCATCTTCTGGGCGCCTCATCATCTCGTCAGCATGATCTGCTGCATGTTTGCTTTCCTGCTCGCCTCAATCCACTCCAAGGAGTCCTGGCGCGACAACCTGTTATCCGGAGCACTCATCGCCTGCGCCCTCTCCAGTGCCTTCGGACTCTCCATTTATGTCGCCTTCGCCTTCTTCCTGGTCATGATCCTCTGGGCCATCGAGCAGCTTGTATTTCGTCGAAAATACCGCGCCCCACTCATCCTTGCCGCCGGCGGAGCAGGTTCGCTCCTCTTGCTTCTTCCCTACCTGCTCGACCTCGTGCACACCCCCTCCAGCCTCGGCGCTGCAAACTCAACCGGCAGCGCCTCTCTCTTCTCCCTCGCAGTCCGCCAGATCATTCCGCCCGATGGACTCCTCGCCTCCAATCTCTTTCATCCGCTCGCTGCCGGCAATCCGCACCTGGCGCTCAACCTCGCCAAACTCCTTCTGCTCCTTCCCGGCTACGCGCTTGAACTGGGCTTCTTCTTCGCCGTGTTCTTTGCCTTCCTCATTCCCGCCTGGCGAAAGCGCATCCCCCTTACCGAGCCGCAGCGGACTCTCCTCTTCATGGCCGCGGCAACAGTCCCCATCACATCCTTCATCCGCTCCGGCATTCTCCAAACCAACGACTTCGCCTGGCGCTCCGCGATGTTCGTCCAATTCCCTCTGCTTCTGCTGGCGTCGGAACTCCTCATGACCTGGCGCGCCTCCGATCATCCGCCCACCACTTCCGCCGAAACAGCCGGCCTGCCAGGACCCACGCCGAAGGCTTTGCGCGCCATCGCCTCTTTTGCCCTGATCCTCGGCGCTCTCGGCTCCATCTGTCAGGCCGGAATGTTCCGCTTCCTCATCCCGATTGGAGACGCGCACGCTCCCGCCAACCCAGCGCCTGAGGCCCGCAGCCTCTCCCAAAAGGCCTACATCTCCGCCATCGGATATGCAAAGCTCGACGCAGCCATCCCCCGCGACGCGGTTGTGCAGTTCAACCCTGAAAGACCTGGGACGGGACCGCATGTCGATGATCGTCAACCTCCTCGGTATCGATCATCAATCAGCGATCATGAGCGACGAGGGTAGCTGTGGCTCCGACCTCGGGGGCGACCCCGCCGGGTGCCCCATCATGGCCAAAGCCGTCGACGCCCTCTACAACGGCTCATCCGCGGAACAGGCGCGCGCCACCTGCCGCCAGTTCGGCATCCAGTACCTCGTTGTCCGCGTCTACGATCCGGTATGGAAGAACAAGAGCAGTTGGGTCTGGACGCTCAATCCCGTAGTCGCCGACACCGATTTCCGCGCGCTCGACTGTCGTCAGTGATCGTGAACAGAAGCTTTTATTAAGGTTGATCCAGGGAAGGACCGGCACATCGAATGATTGAGGTTTCCAGCTGTGTAATCTGCGACGGCGCAATTCGCCATCTCAAACGCGCCCTGGTCGCACCTTTCCTCGCGGGACGAATTTGGAATCGGGACCCGTTTTGCGTTGATCTGGTCGGCTGCGCGTCGTGCGGGTTCGTCTTCTACAACCCTCGTCTCGATGATGCCGAACTGCAACGCCTTTACCAGGATTACCGGCTGGAAAAGTATCAGCGCATGCGCCATTTCTCTGAAGCTGGTACACGGAGAAGTTCAATGCGGACTTGGCATCGGTCGGCTCTTATGATGTTCGACGATCGATGCTTGCTCCAATCCTTCGGAAGCATCTCGGCAACCGAAAGATCAATCGCATTCTGGATTATGGCGGCGACCGAGGCGATTAGTCGCTGGCTTACTCGAGGGCGCACAACCATATGTCTACGACATTTCCGGAGTGGAGGCCGCGCCGGGAGTCATTGCGATCAAGAATCCCGCTGAATGCGAGGCCGACCTCATAATTAACAGCAACGTTCTGGAGCATGTCGGATTTCCACGCCAAATCGTAAGCAGAATCTTCCAGGCATCCCCCGACGGCGGTCTTGTGTACCTTGAAGTGCCTTCCGAGCTCCCAGTCGGCTTTTCGAGAATCGCACGACGCATCGCGCAGGTTGGGATCATGACGATGACACGGCCCTCCTTAGGAAGGCATGTTCTCAGACCGGCGGGCCTCTATATGATGCATGAGCACATCAACTACTATACGGAGAAGACCTTGGATACTCTCATGCGCTCTTGCGGCGGCTCTGTGATCGCTTCGGGAAGCTATCCCTCGTCGGGCCGAGCGGGAAAAGCTGACATGGTCTGGTGCCTCGGCACGACCACAAAAAATCGTAGATGACCCAGCGAACGAAGGAATTCTCAAGGCACGCCCCGGAATTGGACGGCATTCGTGGGTTGGCCGTTCTTGGCGTCTTGTGCTCTCACGGAGTCGGTCTTAGCGGCCTGTTTCGACGCACACCCAATTCTCTTCTCGAGAACTTCTTCGCATATTTCACAATACCGCTTTGGGGTGGGGTGGACCTGTTCTTTGTGCTCTCGGGTTTTCTGATAACAGGTATCCTCCAGCGGACGAAAACCGATCGGCGATATTTCCAATCGTTCTATGCTCGTCGTGCGTTGCGGATCTTCCCAATCTATTATTTTGTGCTAACGCTGAGTCTCATTCTTGCGCTTTTCTCGTCGAAGATAGCGAACGAGCTGCCCGCATGGGGCTCCTGGAGAGTTGCATATTTCCTATACCTTCAGAATTGGCCGGTTTTCTGGCACGGCGATAAGATTATGGGAGGCCTTTGGGGAGCTTACTGGAGTCTGGCCGTCGAAGAGCAGTTTTATTTCGTTTGGCCGTTTTTGATTTTTTGTTTCTCCGAAAAGGCGATCGCTCGTCTTTGCATTCTTGGGTCTATCGCAGCGCTTCCGTGCGAGCATGCTCACGCATTTCTATTTCATGGGCAGCTTTGGTCTTGCACAGCTTACGTCAAGTAGAGTTGATGGTCTTCTTCTAGGGGCATTTATCGCCGTGTATACGTTCGAGCATAAGAAACAGATTCCGAATAATTGGATTGCGGATGTACACATCGATTGTGAGTGATCGTACTTGGTTAGATCGGGCTCTTCCAAGCCGGAACTTTGCGGCGACCGGTAGATGGATAACAACCGTCGGCGAGCACGGCTTGCGCGCTCTCCGCGGCCCTCACCGCGCTATCACAACACCATCCGCCCCTCCTTCAACGCGTTCTCACTTTGAAATGGCTACGCGTGGTCGGAAAATATAGCTACGGCATGTGATATCTATCATCTGCTCCTGCTGCTTCCAGTTCGTGCCGATCTTCTGAGCAACGCTGGTTCCTGGGGCCGTCTCAGTTTTTGTAGGCGAAGTACTCTTCATGGTTCTCGAGCTCATGGTGGTCTTTTTCGCTGCAAAGCGGAGTTACGACCACTGCGAATCTCGATTTCTGAAATTGAAGCGGTACTTCGATCCGGCTAAAGTGAGGCTATGCTAAACTCGTGGTCAAAATGATAGTCATCTCTGAGTTCAGCGGCCGCGGGTTTATTCGTGCGCTCGATATGGAGGTGCATGAACAAGAAGCTGATTACCATCCTCACTCCCTGCTACAACGAAGAGCTCAACGTCCGCGAACTACACCGTCGTCTGATGGCGGTTGCCGCGGAACTGCCCGAATACCGATTCGAACATCTGTTCATCGACAACGCCTCGACCGACAACACGGTCGAAGTCCTTCGGGCCATGGCCGCCGAAGACCCCACCGTAAAAGTCATCGTCAATGCGCGCAACGTGGGCCCCGACCGTTCCGGCATGCACGCATTTCTACAGGCCCAGGGCGATGCTGTCGGAAGCCTCGTCGCCGATCTGCAGGACCCACCGGAGCTCTTCATTCCCATGATCCGCGAATGGGAAAAGGGATTCCCAATCGTCGCAGCCATCAAAAACACCAGTGACGAAAACCCGCTGATGTATCGCGTGCGCAGCAGTTACTACCGGCTCGTGGCGCGGCTCACCAATGTCCGCATCCTCGAGCACTTCACGGGCTTCGGACTCTACGACCGGTCGGTGGTGGAGAAGATTCGCACCGGCTTTCCCGACCCCTACCCCTACTTCCGCGGGATGATTGCCGAGCTTGGACTGCCCATCGCCAGGGTCTTCTATAACCAGAACCGCCGCGAGCGCGGCATCACCTCCAACAATTTCTACTCCTTATACGACTTCGCGATGCTGGGCATCACGAACCTTTCCAAAGTCCCATTACGGCTCGTCGTCTTCGGCGGATTCGTCTCCGCCTTTCTCAGCTTCGCAGTCGGAATGTTCTACCTTGTCTACAAGCTCGTCTTCTGGGCCAACTTCACTGTCGGCATCGCGCCCGTTGTGCTGGGTCTCTTCTTCCTAGGATCCGTGCAACTCATTGCCCTCGGCATCATCGGCGAATATGTCGGCGCAATTCACACGACCGTGCTCAAACGACCCCTGGTTACCGAGAAAGAACGGATCAACTTCTAAGTGCCATTGCCCGCGTGAAGCAAAACCCTCCCAAATCGTTACGGCAATTTGTACGCTACATCCTCGTGGGTGGATTTAACACGCTCTTTGGCTTCTGCAGTTTTCGCACTCCTCAATTGGTCTTTCCGCGGTCTCGGTTCCTACAGCTATATGTATGCAGCTGCACTGGCGAATTTCATTTCGATTAGCGTGGCGTTTCTCGGGATATAAGTGGTTCGTCTTCCGCACCCGCGGAAACTACCTGCGCGAGTGGATTCGGTGCTTTGGGGTCTACGGCAGGGCATGCTCTATCGGACTGGTTGGCCTGCCGATTCTGGTTACCATTCTGCGACGAACCTTGCAAGCCGGAACGGGCTCCTATCTTGCAGCGCGCTCATGACGGTGGTTACTGTCGCTCTCAGTTTCCTGGGCCACAAGCATTTTTCATTCCGGCAGAGAACTGCCGAAGAGAATGCTAAAGGCAGCTCCGGAACGCCGACCGCCTGAACGCCTAAATCATATAAAGAACACACGTCGATCCGAATCGATCTCCCTGACTTGCTCGCAGAGTGATTTTCTTCGCTCTGATACGGTAATCACAACCGGCCACGGATAATGGAGAATACCCTCCGTAGGATCCTCTGTTGTGTATACACGGTCGCCGATTGATATCTCCTTGGGGCGACGATCCAATACGATGATATTGCCTAACAAGGAGAGCGGGCCGCCGTTCCCCATTGACCGAAAGAAGTTATCGCCAGCTCCCCAGACCAGAACGCCTTCGCAAGCTTCGAATTGCCTGGAAGTCTCCCGCGCTCTGTCCTTCTCCTGCGAAACATAGCGCTTAGCCACTTCGAGCACACTAGGTGAATCAAGAGCTATGATCTCTCCTCCCTTTTGGAATAGCATCCCGAGAGCGGGATATTCGCCGCCATCGCGATAAGGAAATGTATATTCAAAGTGCGCCGCGTAGCCAAACCCATACCTTGCAGCCAGCCGGGCCAAAGATTGGGGAGCGAAGTGGTTCACGTGGAGCCTATCAAAGTAATACAAAAACTCCTGCCGCTTTTGCCTTTCATACTCAACGGCATTGGGAACTTCAATGTAAAGTAGTCCATCCTCGATCAGCAGCGTATTAAAAAAATGTAAGAGATCGAAATCGATGAGATGTTCGACGACGTGCGACACGATAACAAGATCAAATGGCCCGTTAGCGATCATCGCATCCATGCCAGCGATTGACAGATTCCCAAGTCCGAGGGCCCTTGCCTTATCCGCTCCGATCTGCGCGGCTGGCCCGGGGTCGAATCCGAAGAATGTTGATGATGGGAACTCGCTCGCGAGCTCAACCAGCAGACTGGCTTCCCCACAACCGAAATCAAGCACCCTTCTGGGTTCCTCAAAAAACCGGTCGAGAGCCTTCACAAGATAGTCTTGTTGCCTCTTCGAGATGAGTGAATGAAGACTCCCGTCCGAAACCTCCGCATGATAAGTATCGTTGGCGACTGACCTGTAATATTCGTCGTAATTGACTCGATCACCGCTCGCAACAAACAAGAAGTTGTCCGATGCACAACATCTGATTTCTGGCGTTGTCGGAAGAGCCATCTTCGCGTTGAACTGAAGTTGCAAAACGAAATCCGTTCTCGCGCCGCAGATCGGACAGAGATTTCCTCGCACGCCTCGCTCCATCTCATCAATCATGCGGGTTGAATTCCCTCCCAGCGGCTCAATACCATATTGCTTCAGCAATCATCGGGAGCAGCAAATATCCATTGCAGAATAATTCGCGCGTTCTGCCAGTATCAGTAACAGGACACCCAGAGCTTTCTGCAGACAGAGACCCCGTAGCCGGTGGGACATACCTAACCCCTTTGCGGAGAGGAATCTGCGGCCAAGCCCAATAGACAGAGGAATTTGGCGCCGCCGACCCTCGCCAAACCAAACAGAATGAAGAATTTGCGCCCAGAATCCGGGGGGGAGGGTATCCCCCTTCCCTCCCGCGCAGCTTGCCGAGAAAAAGACCGCGCGGACAGGTGAACCTGGATGCACACGGTTTTCACTCCTCCAGCGGCTTCACAATCATGTTCGCGAGAAACTCTTCGCGGGGCAGAAACGGATACAAATCTTCGAGCGGCTTCGAAACCATCGAGCCATCCGGCTTCTGGTACGACTGCAGCCGCGGCGCGCGCATTTCATCCGGGATCACGTGCACATCCACCATCACCGGCCCTTCCATCGCCAGCACCCGCCGCACATCTTCCCGAAGATTCTTCTGGTCGGGAATCACGACGCACGGGATGTTGTACGCCGCAGCCACCTTGCTCAAATCGGGAACGGTAAGGCCGGTGCGGCTGTCGCAGCCAATGCTGGCCCGGCCAAAATACCCCTTCTGCGACGCACGGATCGAGGCGTAGCCGTCGTTGTTGAGTATGAAAAACTTGACCGGCAGCTGAAGCCGCGAAGCCGTCTCAAGTTCCTGAATATTAAACTGAAACCCTCCGTCGCCATCGACCAGGATGGTGCGCCTGCGCCCGCCGCCGATCGAAACCGCGAGCGACATGGGCAGCCCATATCCCATCGAGCCCAAACCGGCGGTGTGATAAATACGCTGGCCCGTACGCGTCGGGCAAGCAAGTAGAAAAATCTCGATCCCGCTGCCCGAGCTGCCGGAGACCAGGAGATCGTCCGGCCGCGATTCCGTGCCGATCACCTCGGCAAGATTGAAAATGCTGACCAGGCTTTCAGGATTGCGGTGCTCCGCCGTCACCACCGGATAACGAGTCTTCCATCCGCTGCAACGCTCCTTCCAGGCCGACCTGTCCCGCGAACGAATTGACTCGCGCTGATTCAGCAACTCCTTGAGAAAATCCGCCGCATCGGCGCAGATGGGCTGGTGTAGGTACGGGTTCAACTTGCCCAGCTCCGCCGGGTCGATGTCCACCCCCACCCTGTACGCTTCGCGAGCAAGGTTCTGCGGGGCGTACCCGGTTATCGCAAAATCGAGCCGCACCCCAATGGCAAGCAGGAAGTCTGAATTCTGCAGCGCAAAATTCGCGCCGCGCGCTGCCACTGCGCCGGGACGGCCAACATAGGTGGGATCGTCGCTCGGAACCAGATCGGCCGCGCACCAGGTGGCGACCGTGGGAATACCAAGCAATGCGCGCAGCTGCTCGAATTCCGCTTTCCGCGTGAGCGAGCCGAATGCCGTTGCCTGCAAACAAGAGCGGACGGTCGGCCCGATTGAGCTTTTCAATCAGGCGACTAACTTCGGATTGCAAATCGGGGTTTGCAGATGGATTGCCGAGTTCGCCTGGATCGAATCCGCGCAGAGTGAGCGGATCAATGGGCGCAGCCTGCACGTCGATTGGTATGTCGATCCAAACTGGACCTGGTCTGCCATGCAAAGCAAGATAGACCGCTTTTTCCAAGTGATAGCGAATCTCGTTTGCGTCGAGGACCGTAATCGCGTACTTGGTAACCGGCTTCACAATCGAGACGATGTCGATTTCCTGCACGCCGAGCTGGCGCATGCCAAGTGGATTTCCTTGGCTGTCGAACATGCGGTCGGGGCGTTTGACCTGGCCCGAAATCACGAGCATTGCGGTCGAATCCAGCCATGCGCCTGCAACTCCGGTAACAGCATTGGTTCCGCCGGGTCCGGTCGTGACCATGCAGACGCCGAGATGGTTGGTAACTTTGGCGTAGGCTTCGGCGCACATGGCGCTGGCCTGCTCGTGTGAGTTACACACTGCCTCGATAGCTGGCTCCGCACCTAGCGACTGGTTGAGGTGCATCGCACCGCCGCCCGTGACCAGGAATACGTGCTTCACCCCTTGCTCGACAATGAAGCGCACAACATAGTCTGAAAGCTTCATCCGTTCTTTCCGTTACTCGATTCTGGACTGTTGATGAGGATCAATGACCTGAGAGAAGACTTCCAGCGAGGTCAAGCCTCGCAAAGCTAGCCATGCGTCGATCAGCTCGCGCACTGCGCCATTGCCGCCTGAATGCTTTGCAATGAAATCCGCTTGAGCCAGCACTTCGTTTGCGGCGTTGGACGGGGCCGCGGACACGCCCGCAATCTGCATCGCCGGCAAATCGTTGACGTCGTCTCCCATGAAGCAAATACAGGAAAGGTCGATGCCAGTCGTCAAAGAGAATTCCCGCAAGGCTGCAGCTTTATCGCGGCACCCTTTCTTAACGTGCTCAATCTGCATCTTTGCAGCGTAGCGGTCAATGAGAGGAGAATCTTCGCCGGAGATCAGCGACAATCTCAAGCCTGCACGTCTCGCCAATGACACGCCCATGATGTCCGTGAAGGAAAACCGCTTCCACTCTTCGTTGTTCGGTCCCCACCAGACCGCACCGTCAGTCAGCACGCCATCAACATCCAGCGCCAAAGCGCGGATCCGATCTAAGGAACTCCTGGGCGTACGAGCGTCGGACATGGTGAGCTAAACTGCTGCTCCAACACGGCGAAGCTTCTTGATGATTGGGAGTTCGCGCTCGTATACTCGTTTCACTCCATCACCCGCCGATTGTTCCCAGAGTCGAATGTCCCGGACCAACCTCGTGATCCCATTCGGCTCCAGTGAAGCGGCCTGATCGGAGCCCCAGCCAGCTCGATCCAAAGTGATGTGCCGTTCGACGCAGCACGCACCTAATGCCGCGGCGCAGACACTGGTGGGAATACCCGTCTCGTGCCCGGAATATCCGATTGGCACACTATAGCGCGCGGCCATCCTCGGAATCGCACGAAGATTTAGTTCGTTGTAGTTGGCAGGATAAGTGCTGGTCGCATGCATCAGTATTAGGTCCTTCTTGCCCAGAACGTCGACCGCGTGATCGATCTCCTCATATGTACTCATCCCTGTCGAAAGAATGACGGGCTTGCCCTTCCCGCGAATGTGGCGCAGAAGGTGATCGTCTGTAAGACTCGCCGAGGCAACCTTATAGACGGGAGGAGAGAATTGTTCTAGAAAATCGACTGACCCCTCATCCCACGGAGAGGCGAACCAGCACATTTTCACCGACCGGCAAAACGCGTCGATCTCCCCGTACTCCTCCTGCTCAAACTCGAGTGCATACTTTAAGTCGCCGTTAGTCCGGCCATATGGGCTCTCGCGCGGCTTAGCCAATTCCTCCGTTGTATAGACAACGCTCACAGTGCGCTTCTGAAATTTCACGGCGTCGCAACCTGCCGCCACCGCCACACTGATTAAGCGCTTCGCCAGGTCAATGTCGCCATTATGATTGATACCGATCTCGGCAATAATGAAACAAGGCTGGTCATCGCCAACCAAGTGCTTTCCAATCCGAACTTTATTCATACGATTTGGACTCCTATCGCTGCCCAGCTAAACCGCCGAGACTATTGCACGTCTGGCCCGATCCGCTTCTTATAGACCCACTTAAGCGGCCATCATAGCAGTTTAAATTGTGAGTTCGGCAGCAGATGCGGCGCCTCCGGGTTACTGAAGATATGCTGCTGGCCTGCCAGAATCACCGCGGTCTTTGTGTCCTTTGTGTGCCTGATACGATGCAGTAAAAGCTCATAGGCGATCCCTTTTGATCCACTCTGAATCGCCCACTTAGCTCCTACGGATATCCTTAATTTCATGAAACAACTGCCAACCCAAGACATGGAGCATGTTCTCTCGCACACACAGTCTCTTTGGGAGAGTGCGCGTGGGCAGCGCATTTTCATTTCTGGCGGCACGGGCTTCTTCGGACTATGGCTCCTTGAGAGTCTCGCCTATTGCAATCGAGAACTGGATCTCCATTTGTCAGCGACCGTCCTTACGCGCGACCCGCATTCATTCTTAAAACGGATGCCGCAACTTGCCTCGGAGCCTTCGATTGAGCTCTTGCAAGGGGACGTTCGAAGCTTTGCGTTCCCCAAGAAGGATTTCGACTACGTCCTTCACGCCGCAACTCCAACGACTCAACATGCGGCGATTGGTTCACGGGGGTTGATTGAGATCTTGGTGCACGGTACAGAAAACATGGTCGAATTGGCCAGGGCACGAAACACAAAAAGCTTCCTCTACATCAGCTCGGGAGCCGTCTACGGCCGCCAACCTGAGAGTCTAAGCCATATCCCGGAAGCCTATCTTGGCGGACCTGATTGGCTCGATGCAAGCGCGGTGTATGGAGAGGGTAAACGGATCTCGGAGCTGATGTGCTACCTCTTCGCCAGGGAGTCCACAGCGCACGTCGCGATCGCTCGGTGTTTTACGTTTGTTGGACCCCATCTCCCGCTCGACCAACATTTCGCGATTGGGAACTTCATCGCCGACGCACTCGCTGGGCGGAGCATCGTATTACGTGGCGATGGTACACCGATGCGATCGTATCTTTACATGGCGGACCTGGCAGTTTGGCTCTGGACACTGCTGCTGACCGATCGGAAAACCTCCACGAATCCGCTGGTATTGAATGTCGGATCGGGAGATGCAATCAGCATTCTCGACCTTGCCCGGAAGGTCATCAACGAACTCTGCCCTTCTCTCAGGGTCGAAGTAGCCGACAATGTAACGACAAGTGAGCAGCGGCGTCAATATGTTCCCGATGTCAGCAAGGCGGAATTGGAATTGGGATTGCGCCCTCTCATCGGACTGCAGGATGCAATTCGACGTACAGCGGAATGGTACCGGTAAGGCCCTTAACGGCAACCAGAAACCGGCTATGTCGATCTTCTACGCAATCAAGTGTCTCCAGCAGTCACCTGTACTCCGCCACTCGTCCTGCTGCCTGAGAAGTGGAAACAAAGTCCCGGATCGTCTTTCCGACAAAATCCAGCATCGGTTCTGTCAAACCGGGATACACGCCGATCCAGAACACGTTGTTCATCACATGATCCGAAATCGGCAGAGCTCCGATAACACGTTTTGCGATGCCCTCATACGCTGGCTGACGCAGCAGGTTGCCTCCAAAAAGCAGCCGTGTACCAATTCTGTTTGACTCAAGATGCTGGATCAACTCGTTGCGCGTGAAAGGTGCGTCTTCCCTCACGCCGATGGGATACCCAAACCAGGACGGATCGGACCCCGGCGTCGCTTCGGGCAGTTGCAGGCAGTCTTCGACCGGCTTGAGAGCTGTTGTCAGAAAACGAAAATTTTCTTTGCGGCGCACAATGAATTGCGGTAGCTTCGCAATCTGCGAAACTCCGAGAGCAGCTTGCATGTCGGTCGCCTTGAGGTTATAACCGATGTGCGAATAGGTGTACTTATGGTCGTACCCGCAGGGCAGGCTGCCAAGTTGCCAGTCAAACCGTTTGCCGCACGTGTTCTCTTTGCCTGTATGGCACCAGCAGTCGCGTCCCCAATCGCGGAATGACTCGATCAAAACCTGAAGATTGGGCTTGTCCGTCAAGACTGCGCCACCCTCGCCCATTGTTATGTGATGCGCGGGATAAAAGCTCACCGTTGCAATATCCCCAAAAGTCCCCACATGGCGCCCCTTCCACATTGAACCCAGCGCGTCGCAGCAATCTTCGATCAACCAGAGTTTGTATTTCGCCACAAATTCCGTAACCGCATCGAGGTCAAAGACGTTGCCCAGGGTATGTGCAATCATTACCGCCTTCGTCTTCGCACTGCGAGCCGCTTCAAGCTGGTTAACATCGATTTCGTAGGAAGGCCGTGTGACGTCTACAAAAACGGGAACCAGTCGATTTTGAATAATTGGATTGACGGTCGTAGGAAATCCTGCGGCGACCGTAATGACCTCATCTCCTGGTTCTAAGCGGCGCTCGCCGAGTTTGGGTGAGGTAAGAGCAGTGACAGCCAGAAGGTTCGCGGAAGAGCCGGAATTCACCAGAGAAGCGCAGCGTACACCGACGAACTTCGCCAATTTGCGCTCAAACTCCTCGGCGAATCGGCCAGTTGTGAACCAGGCATCAAGGGCAGAATCGATAACCGAACCGAGGTCGTCAGCGTCGACCATCTTCCCCGACACTGGGACCGGAGACACCCCAGGCTTGAACTCCTGGGGTGGAAATGTTTCAGCAAAATACTCGGCGCCCAACTCGAGAATCCGGTTCCGTAAAGATGAAGTTATGTTGGTCATCTGGAATCCAATTGCCAAACACGCAAACAGTGCGTGGTCAGTGTACTGTATTAGTCAGCAAACAGCGTGTTACCAACGATTCAACGGCCTGGACCGTTCGGGGATATGCTCTGCAAAAGAGGAAACCAGGGAAATGAAAGCCGTAATTCTTGCGGGCGGTTTGGGAACTCGGCTTGGCGAAGAGACCGTGGCGCGTCCCAAGCCTATGGTCGAAATTGGCGGTCGCCCAATCCTCTGGCACATCCTCAAGATTTACGCCCACCACGGGATCAACGACTTTATTATTTGCTGCGGCTACAAGGGATACCTGATTAAGGAATACTTCGCGAACTACTTCTTACATGTATCCGACGTGACCTTCGACATGAAAGACAATCGAATGGAAGTGCATCAGAGCGTGGCAGAGCCTTGGCGCGTCACGCTCATTGACACGGGGTACGACGCGGGAACGGGAGGGCGTCTCCGCCGAATTGCCCAGTATCTTGATGGAGAGGATGCCTTTTGTCTGACCTACGGCGATGGGGTCAGCGACGTCGATATCACTGCGTCGATTGCCTTTCATCAAAGCCATGGCAAGCTTGTGACCGTAACAGCCGTTCAGCCATCCGCTCGATTCGGCGGCTTGGATATCGAAGGAACCACAATCCAGACATTCCAGGAAAAACCGGAAGGCCAGGGTGGGTGGATCAACGGCGGCTTCTTTGTGCTCTCCCCGAAGGTAATCGCTGAGATTCCAAACGAAAACTCGATGTTTGAGCAGGAACCAATGCAGCGATTGACCGCGAAAAAGCAGGTGCAAGCCTTTCTTCATCGTGGCTTTTGGCAACCGATGGACACACTGCGCGAAAAGCAAAAGCTCGAAGAGCTCTGGGCTACCGGGAAGGCTCCCTGGAAGACATGGTAGATCCCTGGCGTGGTCGGCGCGTCTTTCTAACCGGGCACACCGGTTTTAAGGGCGGCTGGCTCTCTCTCTGGTTGTCAGCCCGCGGTGCGACGTTGCGCGGCTTTGCGCTTGAACCCACAACCCAGCCCAACCTGTTCACGGAATCCTCTATAGCCTCTGTGGTCGAAGATGTGCGCGGCGATGTGCGCGATTATCCTGCGCTCGAACGCGCCCTCACCGAATTTCAGCCTGAAGTCGTGTTCCATCTGGCGGCGCAGCCTTTGGTGCGGCTTTCCTATGACGATCCGGTGCTGACCTTCTCGACCAACGTAATGGGCACGGTGAACCTGCTGGAGGCGATTCGTAAGGTGCCATCTGTGCGCGCCGTAGTTTGCATCACAACGGACAAAGTCTATCGCAACCATGAATCGGAGTTGCCTTACAGAGAGACGGACCCTTTGGGCGGCTTCGATCCTTACTCCTCGAGCAAAGCGTGCGCGGAAATTGTTGCCGCCGCATACCGAAATTCGTTTTTCCCTCTCGATCGCCTGCAGGAACACGGCGTCGCAGTGGCCACCGTGCGTGCCGGCAATGTAATCGGCGGCGGAGACTGGTCAAAGGACCGCCTCATTCCAGACCTTGTTCGCGGATTCCAAGCGGGCAAGCCCATTCAAATCCGCCGCCCCAAAGCCATTCGCCCTTGGCAACATGTGCTCGAACCGCTCGGTGGTTACATGATGCTGGCCGAGCACCTGCTCTCGCACCCCGAGAAATTCGCTACAGCCTTCAACTTTGGGCCGGCCGACGAAGACGCTTGGCCGGTGGAGCGCATCGCTACAAGGCTTGCCAGCATGTGGGGAGAGGGTGCGTCCTGGATTTGTGATCAGGCGGAGCATGTCCACGAAGAACACACATTGCGACTCGACTCAAATCGCGCTCACGCTGAGCTCGGTTGGCAGCCGAGAATCAAAATCGAGACCGCGCTGGAGTGGACAATGGATTGGTATCGGCGCTGGCACGCCGGCGAAAGCATGGCGGCTGTCACGCGTGGGCAAATTTACCGTTTTGAGAAGCTTCTCTCGGTCGAGTGATTCCCTGCCCGTTACGCTTCCGCCCGAACCAGCAGACACGTGATGTTGTCGTGGCCCCCAGCCTTCTTGGCGGCATCCACCAGCCGCGTGCAGAGCGCGTCGAGCGGCTGATTCGACTCGAGCAGCGAAGCGATCATCTCGTCGGGCAGTTCGCGCGTCAATCCGTCAGTGCACAGCAGGTAGAGATCCTGCGGCTCGGCTTCCAGAACGAACACATCGGGCGTCACCTGCCCCTGCGTCCCGAGCGCCCGCGTAATCACATTCTTGTAGGGGGAGCGCGCCGCCTCGAACGGGGTCATGCGCCCCAGCCGAACCTGCTCCTCGACCAGGGAGTGGTCCAGGGTCAGCAACTCCAGTTGTCCATTGCGCAGGCGGTAGCAGCGACTGTCACCCACATTCAGCACCCACACGCGCCTTTCCTGCGCCGTCAGGGCCACCAGGGTCGTTCCCATGCCTGTGAGATTCTTGTTCCGCTGTGCGCGAGCAAAAATCGCCTCATTGGCCGCAAGAATTGCTTCTTCGATCGCAGCCGGCATGGCGAGCTGGCCGTTCTCGCCGCGCCCCGTCAGCAGGTGCAGCACTTCGTCCACCGCAACTGAGCTTGCGACCTCTCCCGCAGCTGCGCCACCCATCCCGTCGCAGACGAGGTAAACGCCATCTTCGATCGAAAAGCCAAAGGCGTCCTCGTTGGACGGGCGCTTCAAGCCGCGGTCTGAGACCGCCGCAGCAACATAATGGAGAACTGCTGTGGCCAAGCAAAAATCTCCCGCTGCCCAGTGTACATGGCAGCTGCAACCGCTGAAAACAGTCAACTTCGTCGACTCAAGGGTGCGAAGGCGGGTTCGCTCCCTGCGACGCGGCTGCTGAAGAAAGCTCGTACACCTGAATTGCACCAGCATTCAGGATGGCGACGCGCCGACCCGAGGGCGAGAAGGCAATGTTGCCTCCGGCATCGAGTATCGGGCTCGCAGGAGCCTTCAGCAACACCGTACCTCCAATAGCATCAAATACTTCCACCCATTGTCCTTTGATGTCTTCCCGCGCCAGAGGATGCCCGAAGTCCTCAATTGAGTGATCCACCGTCAAGGTCTCGCGCGCCACAAGAGAGCTGTTAGGCGCAACCACCAGAATCGGCCAGATTTGCGTCGCCGGCGACGGAGCTTCCCACAGCTTCTTCCCTTCAGTCGTAAACGCAACCAGCCGGCGGCCGTTTCCCATGGCACAGGCATTCAGCAGCACCTCGCTGCGCGAGACAAATTGGGCAGGCGGCTGGCAAGACGATTCCACTTTACCCAGGATTCTGCTGCCGCCAGTAAAGTAGTCGAAGTTCAGCGCCCAGTCTTTGCCGCTCCCTCTGAGCGTTTCAAGATAGCCTTCCGCGCTGATCGGCAGGCGAACCTCATCCCGAATCCGGCTCACTAGCATCACCTTGCCAGACTCCCGGTTGAGAATGCGCAGCACCACATCACGCCTGTCCGATTCGCTCTGGTCATCGGTGGTGACATCTGCTGCCGCTGTCGCCGGACTGCCAACCTGCCCGTCCTTTGGCTTCTTGCCCTCAGGTTCATCCGAGTTCGTCACAAGAAACTGCTGTTCCGGATCCATCTCCACAGAGAGCAGCGGGCCCGGAAACTGAAGAAGCGGTCGAAGATTCAGTCGAGCATCGCCCTCCTTCACCGTGTCCTTGTCCCTCAGCAGAAACCGCCCGTTGTGCAGCATCCACAAATAGCGATCATGGTCGTGCAGCGTCCACAAAGCCTCGGTTTCGATCGTGCCCTGCGGCAGCGTCAACACCTCGGCACGAATCTGGCGCTCGTCGTCGTTGGCCGGATTCGCTCTGTGGATCAGGCCCGGCGCTCGAAAAGTGAACAGAATCCTGTTTTCGTCGAGAAAGCCGAGGGAGACAAGGCTCACGCGCTGGCCAAGGTAAAACTGCCCAGGGTTGAAAAATCCAAGCTGATCTACGGGAATTTCGAAAGCTGGAGGCTGCGATGCAGCCGGGCCCTTGGACTCCGCGGTATGATCCGCAACCACCTTCCGGTGCCGAAACCCCAACAAACCCATCGCCGGCAACGAAGAAGAAACGAGGATAGACGCAGCCGCCAAACTCAGGCCCGCGCGCAATCGAAATTCCTTCTTCACAAGCCATTTCAGCATCGACTCACCATTCTCTCCGATTCGCCTTGTTTTGCGCAGTGGCACCCCCTCTGTTTCCATATGCGACAGTAAACAGAGAGATGACAAACATGCTCCAATCGGCACGCCGCCTTACATTTCTGGGCTATGGCGCGTGCGCCCTCGCCGGCACGTTGTGGGGCACAGGCTTTTACTTCGGCAGAATCGCTCTGAACGAAATGAGCGTCGAGTCGATGGTGCTCTACCGCTTCCTTTTCGCCTCCGCCGGCATGCTCCCCGTGGCGCTGACCCACCGGGTACGCCTTACTGCCAGTGAGACGCGCCTGCTCCTGATCTCCGCTTTCTTCGGAATCCCCGTCCAATTCCTGATTCAGTTTCACGGTTTGGCATTAACAACCGTCAGTCATGCTTCCCTCATGGTTGGATCGATGCCTGTCCTGTTGGGCGTGGCCGCAGCTATATTCGCAGGTGAGCGGCTTGACGCCATCGGTTGGGGCGCCCTCGTGGCGTCCACCATAGGCGCAGCTCTCATCGTTCTTGGTGGCCACCGAAGCCCAGGGGCTCAGGGCGGACCCTCCCTGCAAGGGGATTTGCTTGTCGTGATCTCCCTCTGCACGGCCCTGGCATGGATTCTTCTAAGCAAGAAACTAATGCAGACGCATAGCCCGCCGGTCGTCTCCGCCTACACCGTCCTTGCCGGTACAGTCATGCTGGCTATCTGGATCCTCGGCCCGGCCATGGCCAATCACTGGCGCACACACAAGGTCGCTCTTCCGCCCGTGGCGCACGTCAGCCCAGCCGCGTGGACCGCACTTGCGATCGGTGGCCTCGCCTGCACTGCCACTACGACCTTCCTTTGGAATTGGGGAATCCACCACGTTCCAGCATCCCGCGCCGGCGTTTTCCTCAATATCGAACCCGCCCTCGGATCCATCCTTGGGGTCAAGCTGCTCGGCGAACACCTCGGTCCCTTCGCGTGGGTCGGAGGCGGGCTCATCCTGGTGTCGGCAATCGTCCTCACGACGCGCGGCCACGACGCCTATCCCGAAGTGATCCTCGAATAGAGTTTCTCCTCCGACGTAAGACCAAGGTCGCAGAGCGACTGCACTGAAAGGGCATAGTCGCGCCTACCCCCGATAAAGAATCAGATATCGGATCAGGGGGGAGCCGTGAACCAGCAAGCCACGCGCCCGCGCCCATGCAAGTCGTTCTGATCTCTGAGAAGTTGCCACCCGCGTCAAACTTCGAAGGATAGTTGCGTCGAAGCGAATAGCGGAGCCGGCTTCGCCTCCGACGACAGGTCATACACGAGCCGCTCGAGAACGATCCTCTTGTCGGGAGGCGACGACCGCAGCTCCAAGTCGGCACGAGCAATCAGCCGGAGAGCGCGAGTCAGCTCACGGCGGCTCTTGTAGCGGCGCGCCTGCCGAATCAGTTCGTCCGCGGCAAACGGCGGCATCCGAAATCCCTGCCATAGCGCCTGCCAAATGGCACGCGAATCGCGCACGTTCTTTTCGAGGATCACAAGCATCTGCCTGAAGGTGCGCGCCATCATGTAGAGATGCCCGATTGCCGCATCTTCGCCCGCATCGGAGCTGTTCAGAAGCCCCTGCAGCAGGGCCAGTGCACGCGCCCGGTTCCGCGAACTAATCGCGTCGGTGAGCTCATAGAGCGACCGCTGCTTGGCCGCCAGCACCATTGTCTCCACATCGCCAAGCGTGATGCGTCCTCGTCCCGCCGTGTAGAGCAAAAGCTTTTCCAGCTCCGACGCGATCATCATCATGTCGGCGCCCAAGGCGTCCACAAGCTCCCGGGCTGCATCGGGTTCCACGCGGGCGCCCCCATCCAGGGCAGTAGCCACAACCCAGCGCATCGCGTCTTCATCGTTTACGCGCGCCAGCTCCACCATGCCGCAATGCTCGCCCAGAGTCTCGGTCAAGCGCTCGTACCGGTTCTTGTCGTCCATTTCCATCCGGCGTGCGTCGCTCGAGATGCGCAGAAAATCGGCGACAAAAACCAGGAGCGCCTGGGGGTTGGGTGAACGAAAGTAGCGATCGATCGCCGCGAACTCTTCCTTCTTGGCGCCGCGCGTATAGAGCAGCCGCACGTTGCGCACAAAAACAACCTGGAAAGGAGCCATCAGTGAAGGCGTCTGTGCCCGATCCAGAACCTCAAAGATGTTTGTCGTGGCAAGATCCAGATCGGAGAGACAGAAGTCCTTGAGATCGAGTGGGACAAACGCTTTCACAACGGCGGCCCGGCAGCGATCCAGGAGAAAGACCTCATCGCCAGCCAGCACATACCCAGGGCGCAGCTGCCCTTGGCCGGCCGCTGCCGCTTCGATCTCGCTCACGAACCGTCCGACAGCGCTAAACCCGGCTCCCCACCGCGCTCCACTCATCCGATCAAGCTCTCCCCAGGGACCGCTTCACTGCGCTTAAAGGCATCAAACCCGTGGCTCCAGAATACGCCGTCTCAATTCCTCTCGTCAGCAACCTCGCCGTTCATCCTGTTGCCTTCTCGGGTCCGTTGCCGGGTGCATCTCCATTTGCGCATCAACGAGCTGCAAATCTAAATGCCTGAAGGGTTAACCGGTCTTACACGGGGTTTACTAAAGCGTTAATACCCATGGTTACTACCGATTTCGCTGTGTACTCTCGTAATGCGTATGTGAAAAACAGGCTCGAATTCACTTCGATTTCCATTGCAGCCGCAGGAGGCCACGGCTAGACTGAGGCCAGCCTGAGGTTATTTGGCTATCCATATTCCCTCCCCCTCAGTGCCTAAGGCTGCGCGACGATCCTCATCGCCGCGCAGCCTTTCAACTTTCACATGCCTTCCAGAACATCTGCGACCAGCGCGCGTGCGAAATCGCGCGAAAGCCTCTCGATCGCAGCAGGGCTCTCATCGAAATATGCCGGCAAATTGGTAGTCGACTGATACTGCTGGCGAAATACATAATTCTTGTTCTCGAAGAGAACCCGCCCATCCCGCGAAGTGAGCTTCACCGACGCAACCAACGTGATCAGGAAGCTCGAAGACTGCTGCGTCGAAGTGTTGTAGGTCAGTGGAGCAACGGTCTCCTGCAGAATCGTGCCATGCAATACGATATCGGGATCGTCGCTCGCATCTGGCGTCACACGAAGGTGCGAGCGCGTCGCAAATTCGCGCACAACGGCATCAGTCATCGCGATTTCGGTGTGATACGTGTCCGTACGCGTCGCAAATACCGGCACTCCCAGCGTGCGCGCATCGGGCGGCAGATGAGTAGCGGCTCCAATGGTGTGATAGCCGCAACCGTTCAGACCCGCTAAGCCGGTCAAGGCCCCGGCAGCCATCAACAAAAGCATCCGCGTGCGCATGGACCCATCTTACCCGCCTCCTGGCGCCGCGATCCTCACCGTGAGAACGGCCCGTGCTCAAGTCCACGCGGTGGCGATCATCCCCAGGCCTTCGTCCGGGAGCCGCAACCCGTCGCTGCGATCGCGAAGATAGCGCGCGTTCAGCTCCCTGCCGCCCCATATCTCCAGTCGCTGAAAACCCGCGGCGTGGAGCTCCGCTTCCATCTCCTGCGGCGTAAAGAAGAGCTGAAAAGGTTCTCCCGCCCGCGCTACCCGCTCCGCCAGCGCATTGAAAATGCCGCGCTGTACGGAATTCAGCGTCTCCGGAGAAAGCGCAAAATCGAAGCACACGCCGGAACCAGCCGGCATTCGCCCTATCGCGCCGAGCGTCGCCCGAAACGCATCCCGTGTGAGATACGGCACGACACCGAGCCATCCGAAAAATGCTGCCCGTCCGGCGTCGAATCCCGCCGCACCCAACTCTTCTGCCAATGTCTGATGCTCAAAGTCGAGCGGCACAAAAGTCAGCGTTGGAGGCGCCTCGATTCCGGCATCCTTGAGCATCGCGCGCTTCCACGCCTGCGTCGCCGGAAAATCTACCTCGAACACATGAACATGCGCAAAGGGATTGCGATACGCAAATGTGTCCAGCCCCGCTCCCAGCACCACGTACTGCGTGACCCCGTGCGCCACGGCTTCGGCCAGGCGATCCTCCGCGCAGCGGCTCCGTGTCGCCATAAACGTCCTAAAGTCGCGCGCCACCGGGTGCATTGCCCGTTCCAGGTCCCGCTGCAACCCTGGCCCCAGCAACGGCACCGCAATCGGATCTTCGAGAATCCGCGGACGATCCATCAGCTGATGCGCGGCACGGCGAATGGCGACGCGAAGAGCTGTCCTGCTGGCTTTGCCGGTCTCCATGGAGACGAGTGTAGCGGGTCGCCGCTGCCCTTCCGCGTACCATGTCCTCATGATGGGAAACATGACCTCGCTCGAATCTTGGTTCGGATCCTGGTTCGGGTCCTCGATCGGATCTTGGATCGGATCTTGGTTCGGATCTTGGATCGGATGGGCAATCCTCTCCGCCATCTTCGCCGCAGCAACCGCCCTGCTCGCTAAAGTGGGCGTTGCACATGTCGACTCAAACCTTGCGACCGCTGTCCGTACGAGCGTCGTGGTCGTCTTCGCCTGGGGAATTGCCCTTGCCCTCGGCAAGCACGGCGAACTGCACACACTCGATCGGCGCACCCTTCTTTTCCTGGCCCTCTCCGGCCTCGCCACCGGCCTCTCCTGGCTCTGCTATTTCCGCGCCCTTCAACTCGGTCCGGCATCGCGTGTGGCTCCGCTCGACAAACTCAGCGTGCCCCTCGTGATGGTGTTCGCCTGGTTCTTGCTGGGGGAGAAAATAACTGCGCCCGCTCTCGTGGGCGGTGCGCTCATCACCGTCGGAGCTGTCGTCATGGTGCTCGGTTAGCTGCCCGCTTCCGGTCCCTATACTGGACGTACGAATCTCTTCACCAGAGGAAACGTCCCTTTGTCTCAAGGCGCCCCAACTGAGCCCCACGCATCGGCCACGCCACGCCGTATCGTCCTGACCGGCTTCATGGGATCGGGCAAGTCTACCGTCGGACCTCTCGTCGCCCAGCGCCTCGGCTGGAAGTTCCTCGACGTCGACAACGTGATCGAAGACGAAGCCGGATGCACCATCGCGGAACTCTTCGCGCGCGATGGTGAGACGGCTTTTCGCGATCGAGAAGGCGAAACCGTTGCCCGGCTGGCGGCCTCAGACTCCCTGGTCCTCGCGCTCGGCGGCGGCGCCATCGAACGAGACCAGACACGCACGATGCTGCAATCGTCGCCCGACACGCTGCTCGTTCACCTTGAAGTGCAACTTGCAACCACACTCGCGCGATGCCGCGGAACAGAACACGTGAGGCCCGTCCTGGCGGACGAAGCAAACCTCCATGCACGCTACGAGCGTCGCCTTCCGCTCTATCGCACCGCGCATGTCTCCATTCCGGTGGACACGCTCACGCCCACCCAGGTGGCCGACGCAATTCTGAAAGCGGCGGGATTCTAGAGCCTGCCTCTGCCGACCTTCCCGCCCATCCTTGCTATCATCGAAATAGGGCGTGCCGTTCAGACCCAGGCATCCCGACACCTCTCATGGCTCCCGCTTCCCAGGCTGCCAACTCGATTTCGCTCCCCGCGCATGATTCTGTCGCCGACGCGGCTATCCACGCGCCACGCCCTGGTACGACCGCAACGCTGATCCACGATCTGCGCGAGTTGTTCAAGGTGCGTGTCACGGGCATGGTCCTGGTCACCGGCTGGGCAGGTTTCTACCTCGGCTCCATGCAATCCGGAATCTCCACGCTGCAGCGCGGATTGCTCGATACGCTGCTCGGCATCGGCCTCGTCTCTGCAGGAGCAGGCGCCCTGAATCAGGCGCTCGAGCGCTCCACCGACGCGCGCATGAAGCGCACCGCCGACCGTCCCCTGCCTCCGGCCGCATCTCGCTCGCCCAGGGAGTTATCGCCGGCATCGGCGCACTCGCCTTCGGCGCCTATTGGCTGCTGCTGCACACCAACCTGCTCACCGTTTCGCTCGCCCTCCTCACCGCGTTCACCTACGTGGCCGTCTACACGCCGCTCAAGCGCGTCACGACTCTGGCAACATTTATCGGCGCATTTCCCGGCGCCATGGGCCCCCTGCTCGGCTGGACCGCGGCCCGCGGCCGCATTGAATGGTCCGCGGTCGCGCTCTTCGCCATCCTCTTCGTCTGGCAGTTTCCGCACTTCATGGCCATCGCATGGCTTTATCGCGACGACTACGCACGCGCCGGCATTCGCATGTTGCCCGTCGTGCAGCCGGACGGCGGGTCCACCGTAGTAGAAGCGCTCTTCTACGCCGTATTCATGATTCCCGTCAGTCTCGCTCCATGGTGGCTCGGCATCGACGGCACGGTCTACGCCGTCATCGCGATAGCGCTGGGACTCTTTTATCTCGCATACACCATTCGTTTTCGCCGCATCCTGCGCGCATCCAGAGACCGAGAGCCGCATGCTCGCCCGCGACTTGCTCAAGGTCAGCGTCATTTACCTGCCCGTCCTGCTGACCACGCTGATGGTTTGCGCCATCGCCAAGCGATAAATGCCCATGAACACCATCGCTTCCGCATCCGCTTCAAGACCCGGCACAGGCCGTGCCATCTCCGCCATTCTCGCCATCAGCGCCGCTGCATCGCTCTTTCTCTTCTGGCTCATCTACATACATCCAGCGGCCGCCTCCAGCGCGGAGTATGCGTTTCTTCCCGCAATGAATGCCGTCTTCAACGGCCTCGCTGCCATCGCTCTGCTCGTCGGCTTCACCTTCATCCGCGCGCGCCAGATCGCAGCCCACCGCGCGTCGATGATCACCGCCTTCGGATTTTCCACGCTATTTCTGGTCGGCTACATCCTTCACCACGCATTGCATGGAGATGTGCGCTACCCCGTGCACGCCGCGCTGCGCTCCTTCTATCTCTGGCTGCTGGCAAGCCACATTCTTTTGGCCGTGATCGCCCTGCCCATGATCCTGGTCACTTTCTTCTTTTCCCTCACCGGGCGATTTCCCCAGCATCGCAAAATCGCGCGCTGGACATTTCCGCTCTGGCTGTACGTTTCCGTCACGGGAGTCATCACCTACGTGATGCTGCGTCTTGCGCAAGGATAGAGAACGCCCGATGGTTGCACGTCAACCGAGCTTGGTCCCAAAATCGCCCAGCCCCTCCGGAGACGGAACCCGTCAACTTCTCCAATGGGGCGGTTCGATGGTTGGCGCAGGTCTTCTGGCCGCCCTGCTGCTCGTCACAGTTCTCGGCGGCTTTACATCCACCGGCGCCCAAACCAACACCGGCTGGTTCGCGCTGATCGTGGCTTTGATGTGCTTGCCCTTTGGCGGATTGCTGTTTGCGCTCGGAATCGCGAAGTGGCTCCGCAATCGCTCCATCGCGCGCCGCAGCGGCTAAGGAAGCTTCAGGCAAATTTCCAACTACTGCAGAACCGAGGCTGGCCTCCAACCGCTGCCCCACCGTGAAGGCTTTGGGCCCATGACAAAATGAAGCGTGCCCCCAGCCTGAATTTGCTCCCAGGTGATCACCGGAATGTTCAGAGCGCTTCCGTTCAAAGTCGCAGACTGAATGTAGACGTTCTCTGCCGAGTTATTGGTCGCTTCCACGCGGAACGTTCTTCCGTTAGCGAGGCGCAGCGCAATTTCCTCGAACATCGGACTTCCGATCATGTAATCTCCGCTCGCCGGATTTACAGGATAGAAACCCATCGCTGTGAACAGAAGCCATGCCGACATCTGACCGCAATCGTCATCGCCATCCAGACCGCCCGCATTCGGGCTATATTCTTTGCCGGCAATCTTCCGCACCAAAGCTTGGGTTTTCCATGGCTGGCCGCCAAAGTCGTACAGATAGCCGTAGTGGTGACTCGGCTCATTGCTGTGCACGTTGTGGCCGCCGCTGAAATGCTGATCCAGCTTCGCATCGTAGTTCTCCGCTCCGCCCATCAACTCGATGAATCCCAGCCTGATCGTGCAGCGGAGACCATGTGTAAACCCACGCGTCGCCTTCGGTCCAACCGGATACGCTCCGATTTTCGTCGCCATCCCTGTCGCCACCCAGGGGCGCCCATTTGCCATCGGACGTCTTGCCATTCATTAACCCAATCGCGGGGTTGAAGAGATGACGATCGTTCAAAGAACGCTTCAGGAAGAATTTATACTCCTCCGATTTCTGCAGTGCCTTTGCAATCTGCGCAACGCACCAGTCGTCATAGCTCCCCTCGAGAGTGCGCGAAGCTGCTTCGTCGGTCTTGTCCGTCGGAATATAGCCGAGCTGCTTGTAATAGGTGAGTCCTGCCCGGGCTTCGTAGGGCGTATGCTCTTCGCGATCAAGCCATCGACGCGTCGTGTCTCCATCCGGCGGCGTCATGGCGTCTTTGTAGACTGCTTGCCATGCAAGGTCACGGTCGAAATTCGTGAACCCTTTTCTGAAGGCTTCTGCAACGAGCGAATCGGCATGAGTTGCGATCATGATGTTCGTATAGCTCGGATTCGGCCACTTGGGCATCCAGCCGCCTTCTTTGAAATCCTGCAGAAGGGCCGTAATCATGCGGCCGACGCGCTCCGGGGCAAGTAGCGTCAGCATGCTGTTCTCCGCGCGGAAGGTATCCCAGATCGAATAGGCGGTATAGCTCTCCCCTGAATGGATGGAGTCGTCGAAGGCGCTGTAGTAGCGGCCATATTCAGAGAAGATGCGCGGATACAGAAGAGCGTGATACATCGCGGTGTAGATGAGCGTCTTGTTTTCTTTCGTCGCGCCTCTCATCTCGAGTTGCGAGAGCTTTTGGTCCCATCGGGCGCGGAGCTCTTGCTGTACGGCTCGAAAATCCCATCCGGGTATCTCGCGCTTGAGATTTTCACGCGCCTGGTCGATGCTGATGAATGAGGTACCTACGCGCACCTGAATCGTCTCACCGGGTTTGAACTCGGCGTAGGCTCCGCGGCTCACTGTGCGCTGCTGTCTTCCATTCCATAGGTCTTCATGACGCTTGGCACTTGCTCGAACTGGACAACGAAGTAGCCTTTGAAATTTGGCAGCGCAAACGGGCCCAGGTGAGCATCCATCCGGTGCGGGTTATAGCCAGTAATTTCGCGCGATTGCAGATCGACTGATGCCATTCCTGCGATTCCGGGTCGCGATGCTTCGACAATCACACGCGCGACCGACTTCGCTTGAAATGTGAAGCGAAAAAAGGCGCAGCGCTCAGTTGCCGTCATCTCCGCGTTGATCTTGCCAGCGCCGCCGGCATCCAGCGAAACGCGATAGTAGTCGGGTCGCGCAGTCTCAGATTCGTGGCTGTACTTGAGCTTGCGAGCTTCAGGCGTGACTCGCAGAGCACCCACCTGTGGAACAACCGTGACGTAGCCGTAATCTCCCATCCAGATCGCCGGTTGATGGGTCCCGATGAAGCCCGAGATCGTCGTGTCGTCGAAGTTATAAGAGGTGACGCTGATCTTGTTTTGTCGCGTTTGCGGCGTCCAGTCCGTCATCCCGAACGGCGTCGTCACAAAGGGCATCGTGCCGCCATACCCGATCGCGCTTCTCTGCGTGCCAAGCAGCGGATTCACATACGATGCGGAGTCATTCTCGGCCGACAGATGGGCCGCACACCCATCACGATCAAGACAATGGCAACTGCGATGCTATTCATGATGGTCAAGTGTACTTTGCCTTTCGCCTCTCTCAGCGAGAAGCCCGCCCGCGGTCACTCGTCGGTTCGCGCCATTGAGCGTGGCGTAGAGCGATTGAGTCTCGTCGAGCGTCGGATTCTCCTCTGCAGTAGAAATTGCAAGGATGCGAATCTTGTCGTTATTCGGCAACCGAAGCGTCTTTGCCCTGCCCCAGGCACAGCGATGGGGTACGCGAAGAGATAGGAATACCGATACGGCTGGTTGAGCCCATCGGCGGTGTGCTGATGCGACGCGTACCATGCAAGGCTCGCGGGTTTCACGTAGCCCGGCTCAAGACCGACGTAGTCTTCCGGATATCGGGGAGAAACCGGACGTTTTTCCCGCTCTTCCAGATCCGCCGGAGGCCACACTGCGTGATTGGCTGAGATCGCCCAGTCTCGTTCCGCTGATTCTTCCAGATGCGCGTATCCCACTGACCGACAAATCCGGTCCAGTCCTGGATCTTCAGATCAACCATTCGCGTTACCGACATAAAAAGGGCGCTCTGATCTGCCATCTGCCGATGCGGCAAGGATATAGATGCGGTTGAAGTGACCGTCAGGCAAGTGCGATCGTCTGCCCTTTAGCAACGACTGCATTCGGAGTGCCGGTTTTTGCCGGCGCCAGTTTAAACTCCACGCCGTGATACTTGATCGTTCGCGGGCAGCATCTCCGCGGGCATCGCGTTGCCTGTGCCATCGAAGCCTCCCCCGACGGTCTTGGTGTCGTCATTGGTTGCGACGGCAAGATCGTAGTCGAGCTTCACCGGCTGCGAGTGTTATGGCGGCCAGCTTGTCGCTGGCGCACCGAGGCGGAGCGCAAACGTCCGCGGCTGATACGCCGTGAACGAAGTGACGAGCTCCCCATCCGCTGATAGTCGCTGCACCAACCGGCTGCTCCTGCGCGTTGACTTCGCGAGCGGCAGCGACGGGTCCGGCAAACGAGACGCGAACATCCGGTGCTGGTTTGCCATCGAGTTCCACCATGCGGAGAATGACTTCGTCGCTCTGCCTCGGCTTTCTTCAGCGCGAGCACGCGAATGCGCGGAATTGTTCAGATGAACGAGAGAGAAGCTTTTGCCGAGTGCGCCGTTGTGCTTCGTCGTCTGAAACGCAATCAGCGGATCGTTGAGCCGATAGGCCTGCCAATCCGTTTGCGCTCTGCGCCAATCTGCCGGCGTGACCCACCAGTCCAAATACAAATTCGTGATGGCCCCAGTCCTGATTCGCCTGATCGGTGTAGCCCGACGGCCGGCCATTGGTGGAGGCTGGATGCCCGGCGATACGCAACAAGGTCAGACGGAGGTATTGTCGTTTGGCTTGTCAGAGCCATTCTTGCAGTCCGTCAGAATCGTCGTTCCGAAGCTGCCGACTCTTGTCAGCGAGATCGATCCAGCGATGCGATGCAACCTCAAACTGACGCTCCTTGCATTCGGCCGCTGAATGGTTCCGATCTCCCAGTTGTAGGTTGCGATTTCGATTGCATGCGCTCAGCGGAAACGTGCTTTGAGATTGGCCGACAGCGTTCTCCAGTCAATCGCATTGGCAAATTCGACTCGATTGCCGGCATCGCCGGCTGAGAGGCTGACCGTCTGAACAAACTTCGAACCTTCTGTCTCGCGTGTTACTTCGAGCGAGACGCGGACTGGACCATTCTCCTTGATCCGAATCTTGGCGGGACCTCCAACATATGCGCGTGGAGGAGCCTGTTCCTGGTCGAAATCCATGTTCCACGCCGGGTAGACCTTGGGCTATGTCGGTTGAGATCGCGAGCCGCATCGGAGCAGAGAGCAATTCCTTCTTCAGCGATCTTATCGAAGATGCTCGCGACATCGCCATCGGAATTCAGCTGCACGCGATAGCGATCATTCTCGAGCGACGATTCGGTCACTTTCAGTTCTGAATTGCGTTCGCGCTGGTTCCGCAGGGAGTACGCTGTAGACCGAATAGCCGACCGACGGCGCTTTAGCTACAAAAAGAACTTTGCCGTTCTCAACCTGCGACGGCACTTCCTTCCCCTCGCGATCGACTACGCGGACCGCCTTGGGAGCCCCACCGGAAAATCAACTTCGCGCTTCAACAACATCTTCGCGACTCGATGTTCAGCGGATTGAAGACGACGATCGGAATTCCACTGACCTGTCGTGTCGAGCCCGGAAGCGATCGCCTCAGTGGCATCGGTCAACACACCGCAAACTGATTCGCCACGATCACGTCGTCGTTCCAGGCAAACTGGTATGCCCGTGGAGTCGCGGTTCCGGCTGCCGTGTCGTGAAAATGCCCGCCCAGTTCCAGCATCCAGGCATCATTGAGCCGCTGCTGAGGATAGGTGCGACCTCCCATCCACGCAGCGGCAACCGAGGCCTTCTCTGCCGCGTCGGCCAGAAGTTCGTTCTTGGATGATCCAGCGTTTGTGGTATGCCTGCGAGGTCAGTGAGCCCGCGGAGTGATTGATCAGTTCGAGATCTCCCTTGTACTGCGGCAGGCGCGTCGACATCGCCGGCGTGATGTCGTTGAACATCTGATCTGCGGCAGATCTCGATCACATGCACCGGACCATCGTCCCACCCTCACTGCGGAGCGCCGGACGCGGTTGGGCAGTCGGCGTTTGTCCCATTGCGAAGACTGCTCGTGGCGGAGAGGGCAATACCGTCTCACTCTTCGTGACGATGGCTTCGAGCAGCTTGACCGTCGATTCCTGGGTGGCGCCGCCGATGTCACCGGTGCCGACATAGTGGTAATCGGCGAAGACGCCCGGTGCTTTGCCGTCGAGATCGATGCGCTTGACCCAGTTCTGTTCCAGCGCTCGCTGCCGCGCAGCAATGGCGCGCTGCTGCTCCGGAGTCAGCCGTGCGCTCTCCTCGCTCGTCAGTTGCGGCGCCGATGCCGAGAGCGTGCCGTCGGCTCCTGGCTCAGATCGATATAGACATTGCTGCCGTACCCGCCAGGATTGAGTGCGGCGATCACGCCTTTTCCGTCCGGGCCAACCACATCCCGACATTGAAGGGAATGCCTTCCGGGTGTTTGTTCCGGCGAGTCCGGACCTCCGACCTTCGGTGCACGGTTGCCACTGCGCGTTCAGCTTTTGCGTCGAAAACCCTTTCACGCCGGCGTGCGCCAGAATGCTCGGCAGCGACGCGGGAAAGCCAAAGCAGTCAGGCAGCATATATTCCGTAGCTCGCCTTGCCGAAGTCCTTGCGAAAGTACTCATTGCCATAAAGGATCTGGCGAAAGATTCCCTCGGCGCTGGGAAGATTGACGTCTCCTTCCTCCACCGACGATCCTGCCGGAAACCACCGTCCCGCGGCGACATACTGCTGCATCCGCGCGTAGTCGGCTGGATAGTACTCCTTCATCAGGCGGTATCGATTGGCTCCGGTCCAGTTGAAGACGTAGTGCGGATATTGGTCGATGTAGTCGAAGTTCACCCGCATGGTCTTGAGCAGATACTCGCTGATCGTCTGCGGAAACTCCCACCGCCACTGCGTATCGAGATGCGCGTACGGAACGACATACAGCGTGGGCGTGCTGGTGATGTCAGGCGCCTTCATCGTCTGACTGCGAGTTGCAGTTCGGCAAGCAGGACATCGCGAGGGTGAGGGCAAGTGCAACAAGAATGCTTGGACGTGCGCTAGGAAAGAACGAAATGAACGGATGGGTCGCATGCTACCTCGAATGGACGGCCCTGCATGAGCTGGACAAACAAACCATGAATCGCTGAAAGAGCAAACGGTCTCGTTCAGTACTTCGCACGAGACCTCGCCCCATGGACTTCAACCCGTTTCTCCTTTTAAAAGGCGTAACGGAGGCTGAATTGGAACTGACGCTCCGAGCGTACGTGTTCCCCTTCCGTTCACACGTCCAAACGTTCTGCTCGTCGGTCATACATCCGGATTGTCTAGATTCGGATGATTGGGGTAGTTGAAGGCCTCCGCCTTGAAGACGAGTGATGGTTTTCGTGGCTCGGGATGATATGAACGCTCTTCTCCATCGCCGCCGAGAAACTCTGGAATCCGGGCCCGTAAGCAGGCCACGCATTCCGCGGGGAGCGAACCTTCCACCGGCGCAGGAAGCGTTAGCGAAGTACACCAGGCTCAAACCACTGGTTGGTGCTGTTACCACAAGCACAATGATGCGGGAGGATCAGATATCGCGAGATCGACCCACTAGCTGGCTGCCGGATCCCGGCCCAACACCCGCACGGTCGTTGTTATCTGCGAGACTGTCTGTGGACAGCCCGACCGGACCTGCATCGTGCCGGAGAATTGCCAGCTTGCCCAATGTCGTGCGTGCCGATAGTTACCGCATGGTCGCGAGCGGGATGTCCCAGACGTAGTTGATCAGGAACACGTTACGCGTGTCGAAGTCGCTTGGGCCGTCGAAGAGTGGATTTGCTTGAGGCATCGGCAGGCTCGTTCCGTTGGAGGATCCGTAGTCGAGGCTCTTCGACCATGTGTATGCAGCTCCGAAGAGCACGCCCTTGGTCAGACGGCGTTTCAGGTTCACCTGCATCGAGTGGTAGATGGCACTTCGCCGTGGTTCTGCGACTCGACGATGGTTGAGTATCCTCTGTAGGGACGGAGAGCATCCGCATTCATGCCAGGGTTCGCCTGGACGTTCCCGGTTTAGTTGGTTGATGTTGGCTAGCTGCTCCAGATGAAACCGCGTCGGCCAACGTAGCTGAGGGTGAAGGACGCGACTCTTGTGAACTCGTGCTCCACAGTCAGGTTCCACCCCCAGGCGCTCCGGGCTCGGATATGTGTACGAGTATGAGGTCAAGCGACGGCGAAATGTTCTCGTCCAAGACCGCCCGGGTTGTCGACGCTGCCGCGGGTTACAGTCGATGAGGGCTGGAATGGCGCGTTGCCGCCGACCTGCACTGTTATCGCTGATGCCGAGCGCTGCGGTGTAGCGTCCGACTCCGTCCTCGGATCACCGGTGCCAGGGCTGACCTGGTACGCGAAGCCGAAGACGCGGTTGAACATCGCGTCCAGACCGTGGGTGGTAGCCCGTGGAGTCGTCCTCGGAAGAGTCCAGCGTGATCCATCGCCGCGAGGATTACGTCCGGCACATGGCCTTTCGCACCGCTGGGGAATCCTGTTCCGGGGATGACAACTCCGTTGAGCGGGTCCCCGCCGGTTAGGAAGCCCGTTGCGGGCTCACGGTCGGAGCGGCGTCGGGTTCCAGTCGGTCTGGGTTGAAGAACGCCTGGTTTCCCCAAACCGCGTGAGTAGGGGGTATCTTGCGTCGTACCGAACACCGTACTCCAGCACGAGCTTCGGGGTCACTCGCCACTGATCCTGCCCGAAACCTTCGTCATGTTGCCGCGGAAGAGCAGTGTAAGAGCGGGTCCGATCTCACCGTAGGTGTCGAAGAGTCCTAGGGCTACGTTCGCGATGCGGACTTAGATGTCGGTGCCCACCGCCGCCACGAGCGTCCGTGAAGGCAAAGAGGCCGTTCTGGTTGTTGGTCGTTCCCGGATGGTGTTGCTGACATTGATCTGGTCGTAGTTGTTCTCGCCCGCATACTCCCACGAGCACCAAACTTGATAGTGTGGTTTCCCCAGACCTTGGTCACCGCGTCGCCTAAGTCGTACACGATGCCACCGGAACTCGATGGGTATGGACCCCCATCAAGCGTGCCGAAGTTCGCGATCTGCATCGTCGGAATCTTGTTGGGAATCACCTTCGTGGCAGAGCCAAACAAGTACGGGTAGTTAATCCCGTATTTAGTGCGGTCATAGAGCCCCGCAGAGGTATCGATGTTGATGTCGACGTGATCGGCCGCGCCAGATGCATATGCATCGTTCACCAGAGTTGAGCTGGCCGTCCACGTCCAATGCACTACGCCGATCTGGTTTGGCCTATGGAAGATCGCGGGGATTCGTATTGAAGTTTCCGAAATGCGGCTCCAAATCGTCATAGTTGTAGTTCAACATGCTAAAGCGAAAGTGGTGGCGGTCAGTTGGCACAAAGTCGACGATAATCGAGTCTTTTCGCTGCTTCTCGGTATAGAGCGCCGAGTCAATCCAGTTGTAACCAGGCGCACTGGTATTGGGCAGCGGATGAGCCACAATGAGGCCAGACCATTTGCGCTCAAGTCGCTAGCTGGGATGACGTTGCCGGCATAAGGGAGTCCCCGTTGTCGGGTTAACAATCTGAATTGGCGAGCTATAGAAAATGTTCGGACCGAGCAGTTCGCTGAAGTTGCCCTGGCGCATCAACGCAGTTGGCATTTTCTGTTGCCAAGTCGTCGTGGTTGTACCTCACCCATTCTTGCCCGAGCAGGAAGAAAAGCTTTCTCCGATCCCGATTGAAGTGACCGGGAAAAAAGAATGGTCCATTGAGGTTCCAGCCGAATTGGTTGTAGCGGAATGCTGCACGACCTAGGTGAGAGAAGTTTCTGTTCCAGGTGTTTGCGTTGAGGGCGCTATTGCGAAAGTACTCAAACAAACTGCCGTGAAAATCGGTCGACCCGCTCTTGGGGACCATGCGTATCTGTCCGCCCGACGTGCGTCCATACTCCGCCGGATAGCTTGTTGTAAGCACCTGCACCTGCGAGGTGGAGTCGACATCGGCCACGCCAACGCTGGTCCCATTTGAACGCGTGCGCACCATCGGAGCGCCATCGAATGTGATCACACTCTCCTGCGAGCGAGCGCCGTTGACGTTGATGCCGTTGTCTAGGCCGAACGAGAAACGCCGCCATCGAATTGCTGCGCACCACGCCAGGCTCCATCTGCGCAAGATAGAGCGGGTTGCGGCCATTGAGCTGAATGTCCTTCACCTGCTCCTGCGTGATCAGCTGGCCCACCGATCCGCTTTCGGTCTGAACCGTAATGGCGCTGGCCTCGACTGTGATTGAGGTAGCGGCGCTGCCAACCTTGAGCGTGACGTCAACTCGGCGGCCGATGTTGGGGTCGACCCGTACGTCATTCATAGTTGTGGTCTGAAATCCGGATGCTTCCACGTGAATGCTGTAGATACCCGGGGTGAGGTTTGGGAGAGTGAAACTGCCAGCCTCGTTGCTGATGGCGATCCGATCGGTGCCCAACGCTGGTTGTGTACTTTGATCTTGGCGTTTGCAACGACCGCGCCCGATGAGTCTGAGACCGCGCCTGACAATGCTGACGTGTCTTGGGCGGACACTGTACTCGCGGTCAACGTGAGCAAAACCGCGGACCAGGACGGTAACAGAGAGAGAAATCGCTAACGTTTTCAACTTGTGGCCTCCAGGGGAAAGTTCTTATCACGCTATGATTGCGCTATCACATCCGAACAATTATTTAGCCTCGATTGTGATCGAATGTCAATCAGAAGAAACTGAAATTTTGCGTTAATCTAGGTGGAACGATTTACCACATGTGGTAGCCCTCTCAGAAGGGGTCGAGAGTGCCTAAAGCTCTGCTAGCGAAACGCGCAACGCTTGAAGACGTGGGCTCGAGCCGCCGGCGTGGCCCCGATGACGGTCTCTCGCACCATCAACGGCCACCCCTATGTCACTGAAAGGACAGCCAAACGCGTTCGGGCGGCGATTCGCCGGCTCGATTACCGGCCAAACCATGCGGCACGCATGCTCACCGGGCAGCTTTCGCGCTCCATCGGTCTGATTGTCCCCGACATTGCCGACTCCTTCTTTTCAGTGATTATCCACGCCGTTCAGGAAGTGGCGCGCCTGAGCGGGTACCTGGTGTGGCTCGCCGCCTCTGACGACGATCCCGCGATTGAATGCGCTCAACTTAAGTTGATGATTCATCATCCTGCTCGACGGCATCCTGCTCGTTCCTGCAGACAGCAAAGGCAGTCATCTCAAAACGCTGGTTGCGGGACGAACGCCCGCATCATTACGATCGACCGACCACTGGAAACGGCCACCACAGACTCCATCGGCGTAGAAAATTCTAGAGGCGCGCAGATCGTCCTCGAGCATCTGATCGAACACGGATACAGGAAAATCCTGTGCATCGCCGTCAACTCGCATCTGTCGACCATCAAAGAACGCATCGCAGGGTACAAGGAATCAATGAGGCACGCCAAGCTCCCCTGCCCAAAGAACTGCGGCCCTCGGATTCTGCTGCCATGCACCTTGCCCTGGCTGCCGTTTTTCGTTCGCGCGATCGGCCGGACGCCCTGTTTACCGCCAACAACGCTGCAACAATTTGGGCGATCGAGGCACTCCGCGAATTGAAAATTGAAATGGGCAGAGATGTTGCGCTCGCAGGCTTCGACGATGTCCCCTTCTTCTCCCTGATCACGCCACCGATCACAGCAGTTAGTCAACCTGCGGCCGACCTGGGCAGTATATCGGCTCGTCTGCTCCTGCAGAGAATCAATGGCGAGTTCATCGCACCGGGTATGCGGACCACCCTACCCGTCAGCCTCATGATCCGCGAATCATGTGGATGTGAAAAAAAATGACTCGCCGTCAATCGACCGCTCTGCAATTTCGGGGCGCTCTGATTGGAGAGTGGCCCGCCCGACCTTTTGTGCCGGTGATCGAGAATGTGTAGCGCAGTTACGCACGGCGGAACTTCATGGTTCCGATTCCACGCGTATCGAGCTGGCAGGAGTTGAACGCGCACCTGGAACAGCAGTGCCGCAGGCGGCGTGAGCGGCGGCTGCGTGGACACAGCGAGACCATCGGCGAGCGCTTCGAGCGCGATCGTGCAGCGCTACTGCCGTTGCCCGCAGCGCCCTACGAAGCTTGCGAGAAGATCTCCGCGCGAGTCAGTTCGCTGTCGCTGGTCCGCTATCGGTCGAACGACTACTCAGTGCCAACCGAGTACGCGACATGATCCCCTATCCCACATCCTCGGCCTCTGTTCGTGCTTTGGCGCGTTCGCAGATACCTTGTCTCTTCTGTCCCGGATTGCTCGGCTGGACATCTCCTCAGCCCTCGACTAACACCTCATCGCGGTGTCCCACCGCAACATCCCATCGTCAAAGCGGCACATCCGGCCAAACTCGGCCAGTGCCTGATCCCTCAGCACTGCACAGACCCATTCAAAGTACATAGGCTTCCATGAGGGCGGCTTCCTTCAAGTCGCTGTATCAGAAGCGCCCTCTTGAAACCAATCCGCCGCGCACTGTTCCGTGCAGGGCGCTCCAGATACAGCACTAAGACTTGCCAGTACTGATCGGCTTGGGTGTTAATCTGTGGACGCTCGGGTCCGAGCCCACATCCGGGTTCGCTCGCTGGGGCGTTGAATCAGCTCGTCAGCGGTGGAAATGGCAGATCCCAGGGTCTGCGACGTCAATCCGACGCGCCGCATCTGCCGGAATGAATTGAACGGCGATAGTTCTTGCCTCGACATCGCCCTCGTTCCGAAGGTTGTGTATGTGTTCACCACCGGGATCAACAAAGCTCATCCGCTCTGTGTATACGTGGGGCCTGCATTCGGGATCGTGTCCTTCGTAGTCTGTCACGGTCCCGGCTGTGACTGGGGATTCACCCGGCTCTGCCCGGGATGCATATGCCCAGCCGGTCTCCCGCCCGGAGCCCAGGTATTGCTCTGCACATACACGTCTGACATTCCTTTTGTCTGTTGCAGCACTTCCCTTGCTTCCTTGTCGCCGGCCGCTTCGGGGCCGCCCTGAAAGGTACCAGTGACTTCAATCTCGCGAAAGCGACCCTGAGCGAGCGAGGTGCTTTTGTACCCCTCAGATTCTGTCGCCAAGGCCTTTCCTGAATGATAGAGAGCAGTGGTCACGATTGTGACGCTGAACATTACGAGGCATGCCAGTCTCTTTTGCATGTCGGCTCCCTATTCCTGTCCTCGACATCGGATGAAGGTGCATGGACACAGCCTGACATCTTTGTGCGAACGGGGTTAAGGGAGGCGATTCCAAGACGGACCATACCGATCCTTCTCCGTATCGCACTCCCCCCATCTGTCGCTTTTTCTTCCCTCACGGTTCGCACTCCACCCGACAAGGCACGGTTCCAAAGCAATCAGTTGATTGGTCGTTCATCGACCCACTTATCGATCTCCGAAAGGGCTGGCTGACGCTGCACGCACGACGCCGTGGATGGCCTGAGTTCCGAAATGTGATGTAGCAGGCCCCACGAACACTAGCGTAATGTTCGAATTCGTGACCGAGAATGGAACATCGAGTCCTCCGGTAACGCAGACCTGCAACGTTGATGAGGGTGGATTCGTCTCGAACCCACCATTGCTTCCATTCCCGGTCAACAGGCTCACCGTTCCGTTTATCTGAAAGCCCATTTCGGTTGGGGTTGCATATGCCGGGCAGCCTGTCATGTCCCAAATGATCCTGGCGTTGGTCAACTTGATGTGGTGTGTGTGAGGTCCCTGAAGGGGCTGCGTAGGATCGACTGCGCCTTCCGCGGTTCTGCCAAAGATTGGACATCGTCATATCTGCTGAGAAGTCGGCGGTGCCCCATACTCGGGTTGACGTCCATTGACCATTGGCCATGCATTTCATAAGGGCTTCCTTTGACAGTGGTAAGCAAGGGTACATAGTCATTGAGCAGGCCGGTAAAGTGCACCGGTCTGCGCTCCTGGGCGAAAGCGTTAGTGGTTGGAACCAACAAAATCAGTGCGAGAGCGGGTACCACAAAAGCCAGGGAATTGCTTTTCATAAGAGACCTCCAGTTTGAGATTCGCTTG
>CAWFZI010000022.1:0-971033 GCA_963820295.1 uncultured Acidobacteriaceae bacterium
TGAAGTCGTAACAAGGTAGCCGTAGGGGAACCTGCGGCTGGATCACCTCCTTTCTAAGGAAGATCCTTTTTGGTTTCGGCTTCTGTCGAGACCTATCGGATCTCTTGGAACACAACGGCCAGTCAGGCCGATCTGGCGGGACAGCCGCCGTCTTCGTTTCTCTTTCTTCAAAGGACGAGCCCGCCAGGGATATGCCCTGGTTTGTGCGCGGTTCGGGCTTGTAGCTCAGTTGGTTAGAGCGCGCGCTTGATAAGCGTGAGGTCGGAAGTTCAAGTCTTCCCAGGCCCACCAGTTATCGAGGGGCGTTTTTTCGACTTCTGGGGCCATAGCTCAGTTGGGAGAGCGCGTGCTTTGCAAGCATGAGGTCGTCGGTTCGATCCCGTCTGGCTCCACCAGGCGGTTGATTGCGGCGGCTTGGGTTTCGTCCTTAGGAAAAGTTTCGCGTCACGCCATCTCATAAGTTTAAGCGCTTATGAGTGTCGCATAAGCCGAAAGCGCTTATGTGGATAAGAAGTGGCTGATGCGTGTTGTCTGACATTGTGAAGAGGAAGCATATCCGATCGATTGATCGAGCGTAAAGCTTGGTTGATCGAGCGATCCAGAGTGACCGTGGCGTGACCGCGACGGTCTCGGGTGTGTTTGAAGCAAATGGTCTTTCTATTGATGCATTCGCCTTGCGCTAAGCGAGGCGAGCCGCTGCCGAGCGGTGGGCATCGATAATGAGAGCGATCAAGTGCCTTAAGGGTATTCGGTGGATGCCTTGGCGCTGAGAGGCGATGAAGGACGTGGTACGCTGCGATAAGCCGTGGGGAGGTGCGAACAACCTTTGATCCGCGGATTTCCGAATGGGGAAACCCACCTTCGATCTCTGTAATTTCGAGACACGCGTTATGACGCAAGTCGTGATCGAGTGTTTCGGATTTGCAGAGATCAGTAGAAGGTATTTGTATCTGAAAAGATAGGATACAAAGGCGAACCTGGGGAACTGAAACATCTAAGTACCCAGAGGAAAGGACATCAACGAGACTCCGTTAGTAGTGGCGAGCGAACGCGGACCAGGCCAGCGCTTTTTGTTCTCTAACTGGAACCGATTGGAAAATCGGGCCGCAGTGGGTGATAGCCCCGTACGGATTTCGAGAGCAAGAAGACATGAGTAGGGCGGGACACGTGAAATCCTGTCTGAATATGGGGAGACCACTCTCCAAGCCTAAGTACTCCTCAGCGACCGATAGTGAACAAGTACCGTGAGGGAAAGGTGAAAAGCACCCCGACGAGGGGAGTGAAACAGTCCCTGAAACCGGATACCTACAAACAGTCGGAGCCCGCAAGGGTGACGGCGTACCTTTTGTATAATGGGTCAGCGACTTAAAGTAACGAGCAAGCTTAAGCCGATAGGCGTAGGCGCAGCGAAAGCGAGTCTGAACAGGGCGTTCAGTTCGTTGCTTTAGACCCGAAACCGAGTGATCTAGCCATGAGCAGGTTGAAGGTGCGGTAACACGCACTGGAGGACCGAACCGGTGTCTGTTGAAATAGACTCGGATGACTTGTGGTTAGGGGTGAAAGGCCAACCAAACTCGGAAATAGCTGGTTCTCCGCGAAAGCTATTTAGGTAGCGCCTCGCATGAATGCTCCAGGGGGTAGAGCACTGGATGGGCTAGGGGGTCCCACAGACTTACCAAACCTAACCAAACTCCGAATACCTGGAAGTAATGTGCGGGAGACACACGGTGGGTGCTAACGTCCATCGTGGAGAGGGAAACAACCCAGACCAACAGCTAAGGCCCCCAATTCGTGGCTAAGTGGGAAAGGATGTAGAAATCCCAAAACAACCAGGAGGTTGGCTTAGAAGCAGCCATCCTTTAAAGAAAGCGTAACAGCTCACTGGTCTAAATAAGGGTTTCCGCGCCGAAGATGTAACGGGGCTCAAGCCACGAGCCGAAGCTTTGGGTTCATCGCAAGATGCAGCGGTAGCGGAGCGTTCCGTAAGCCAGCGAAGGGATAGCCGTGAGGCGTCCTGGAGGTATCGGAAGTGCGAATGCTGACATGAGTAACGAGAAACACTGTGAAAGACAGTGTCGCCGAAAGTCCAAGGGTTCCTGCGTAAAGTTAATCTTCGCAGGGTTAGCCGGACCCTAAGGCGAGGCCGAAAGGCGTAGTCGATGGGAATCACGTTAATATTCGTGAGCCAGCGGAAGGTGACGAATGACGTAAAGTCGTGAGGGGTTATTGGATTCCTCTTGCGGCCTGGTTGCGCCAGGAAATAGCCCCCACATCAGTCCGTACCCGAAACCGACACAGGTGGACAGGTAGAGTATACCAAGGCGCTTGAGAGAATGACGTTGAAGGAACTCGGCAATTTACCTCCGTAACTTCGGGATAAGGAGGCCTTCTCGATGCGCAAGCGTTGAGGAGGGGCACAGACCAGGGGGTGGCAACTGTTTAACAAAAACACAGGGCTCTGCGAAATCGCAAGATGACGTATAGGGTCTGACGCCTGCCCGGTGCCGGAAGGTTAAGAGGAGGAGTGCAAGCTCTGAATTGAAGCCCCGGTAAACGGCGGCCGTAAATATAACGGTCCTAAGGTAGCGAAATTCCTTGTCGGGTAAGTTCCGACCTGCACGAATGGCGTAATGACTTCCCCGCTGTCTCCAACGTCAGCTCAGTGAAATTGAATTCCCCGTGAAGATGCGGGGTTCCTGCGGTCAGACGGAAAGACCCCGTGCACCTTTACTGTAACTTTGCACTGGCATTCGTGTCGGCATGTGTAGGATAGGTGGTAGGCTTTGAAGCTCGGGCGCCAGCTCGGGTGGAGCCATCCTTGAAATACCACCCTTATCGACATGGATGTCTAACCGCGCTCCGTCATCCGGAGCCGGGACATTGCATGGTGGGCAGTTTGACTGGGGCGGTCGCCTCCCAAAGAGTAACGGAGGCGCGCGATGGTGGGCTCAGACCGGTCGGAAATCGGTCGTCGAGTGCAATGGCATAAGCCTGCCTGACTGCGAGACAGACAAGTCGAGCAGAGACGAAAGTCGGTCATAGTGATCCGGTGGTCCCTCGTGGAAGGGCCATCGCTCAACGGATAAAAGGTACGCCGGGGATAACAGGCTGATAATCCCCAAGAGTCCATATCGACGGGATTGTTTGGCACCTCGATGTCGGCTCATCACATCCTGGGGCTGGAGAAGGTCCCAAGGGTTCGGCTGTTCGCCGATTAAAGTGGTACGTGAGCTGGGTTCAGAACGTCGTGAGACAGTTCGGTCCCTATCTGCCGTGGGTGTCGGAGAATTGAGAGGATTTGTCCCTAGTACGAGAGGACCGGGATGAACATACCTCTGGTGGACCTGTTGTGGCGCCAGCCGCAGTGCAGGGTAGCTATGTATGGACGGGATAACCGCTGAAGGCATCTAAGCGGGAAACCCACCTCAAAACGAGTTCTCCCTGAAGAGCCGTGGAAGACGACCACGTTGATAGGCCGGGTGTGGAAGCGCGGTGACGCGTGCAGCTTACCGGTACTAATAGCTCGTTCGGCTTGATCGCTCTCATTAATCAATGCCCATCGATATCAACATCCCATCAAGAAAACCCATTTGCTTCATGTTGCCCTTTGCCGGCCTGGTGGCTTTAGCGAAGCGATCAGACCCGATCCCATCCCGAACTCGGCCGTCAAACGCTTTCGCGCCAATGGTACTATGTCTCAAGACCTGGGAGAGTAGGTCGTCGCCAGGCCTGCAAAGCGCAACATTCCTCCTCGCAATCCTCGCAACACCCGAACTCGGAAGGCAAACCCCTTCCAACATCCCCGGCGCGGGGTGGAGCAGCCCGGTAGCTCGTCAGGCTCATAACCTGAAGGTCATCAGTTCAAATCTGGTCCCCGCAACCACCGAAAGTTGACGCCCCGGCCCTTCGCCGGGGCGTCGGCGTTTTTGCCCCTCGCTGCATGCCGCCAGGATCATACGCTTTTCAGGGTCATGGCCTCGAGGGCCTCAAGATGCTCGACCGCGCGCGTGCCGCAACCGGCCTCGCGATCGTCACTGAGGTGATGTCGGAGTGCGATGTGCCCCTGGTGGCCGAGTACGCCGACATCCTGCAAATCGGTTCGCGCAATATGGAGAATTTCTCGTTGCTTGAAGCTGCGGCGCGCTCAGGCCGCCCCATCCTGCTCAAGCGCGGCATGGTGGCCACAATCGCCGATCTGCTGCGTTCTGCCGAAATCATTCTCGATAATGGCAACCCCAATGTCATTCTCTGCGAACGCGGCATCCGCACCTTCGAGACCGCCACACGCAACACCTTCGACGTTACGGCGATCGCGCTCATCAAGCACATTTCTCACCTGCCCATCATTGCCGACCCCAGCCACGCCGCTGGCGATCGTGACCTGGTGCCCGCTTTAGCACGCGTCGGAGTCGCCGCCGGTGCCGACGGCCTCATCGTCGAAGTGCATCCCAATCCCGACAAGGCCTGGAGCGACGGCGATCAGTCCCTCGACTTCGCCGCGTTCGATTCCATGATGGATTCACTCGATCCTTACCTTGCGATGCGTCCGACTGCGAACGAGCCTGCAAGTCAACGGTTCCTGGAGGCGGTTGGATGACGCTCGGGACCAGGGCAGTTCAGCTTGCAGCTTGCAGTGCGGCGCTCTTCTTTCTCTGCGGATTCGTTTCCGATCGAGGCACCAAAGTCGACACCGACTTCATCGTAACGGCCGCTCCCGTGTATGACCCGCTCGCCGCCCTGCGCGGCAAAGAGAGATTCCCGCAAGGCGCGCAACTTCTGCTCGCACACGACGGCAAGACCACTCCGCTCGTAAGTGGATTTGAGGTCACCGCCGACGCAAACGTCTCCTTCGATGGCACGCACGTCTTGTTTGCCGGGAAAAAAGCTGAAACCGACCCATGGCAGATCTGGGAGACTTCGCTTGGCGATCGCGCGACTCATCAGAGAACACATTCGACCGCGGACGCGATCAGGCCCCTTTATCTGCCCGGCGGTCAATTCATCTACGCGCAGCGCACCTCCGCCGGCTTTCAACTTCAATCAAGCGCCATCGACGGCGCATCCGCACCCGGAGAGGCCGGTGCCGTTCTCCCCCTCTCCTATGCGATTGCCAATGCGATCCCGGCAGACATCCTCGCCGATGGCCGCATCCTTTTCGAAGCAGGATACCCTTTGGGAACTGCCGGAATACCGGAACTGTTTCTCGTGTACTCCGATGGCTCGGGCGTCGAATCGTATCGCTGCGACCACGGCGCCGCGCGGTGGGCAGGTAGGCAACTCGCATCCGGCGATGTCGTCTTCACCCACGGGGCTAGCCTCGCGCGCTTCACTTCGCCACTCGCCCACGAAGAACGCATCACTATTCCCCCAGCCCAATACGCCGGCGCCATTGCGGAAACACAGGCAGGTGCGTGGCTGGTGAGCGCCCGTAAAGCCTCGGAGAAAACATACGGCATCAAGCTCTGGAAACCAGGCAGCTCGCAACTTGAAACAGTCTTAGAGCAAAGCGGAACCAATCTTCTTGCGCCTGTTCTGGTTGCTCCACGCCCGACGCCGAAACACCATCCCTCGGCGCTCCATCCCTGGAGCTACGCGAACATGCTCGCCCTCGACGCGCGCCTCTCCCGCGAAGGCGCTTTGAAAACCACGCCCGTCTCCATGCGCCTCGAAACACGCGATGCCGGCGGCAATATCACTTCACTCGGCACCGCGCCCGTAGAGTCCGATGGTTCCTACTTCGTGCAGGTCCCCGGCGATCGGCCGATTCGCTTCGCTCTGCTCGACAGCAAGGGCACAGTCCTGCGTCAGGAACGCGGATGGTTCTGGGCGCGCGGCGGCGAGCAGCGCATCTGCGTCGGCTGCCACACAGGCCCCGAACATGCCGCAGAGAACCGTGTCCCTGCCGTGCTTCTGCGGACCACAACTCCAGTCGACCTGACCGGCAAGAACAAGATCCAGGCGGCACAGACCGCTCCCATGGGAGGCAACTCCAAATGAAACGCCTTCTTCTTTGCGCAATCGCCGGACTCTTCGCGGCGCAATCTTCGCTTCAGGCGCAGGCTCCTGCTCCCTCATCTTTAGCAACCTCCGCAGCAAGCGTTTCGGCTCCGTCCGAGCCGGTCAGCGCAGCGCCCGCCATCCGTTTTGAAGACGCAACCGATCGAGCCGGCATCGATTACGTACACAGCTTTGGCTCCGCCCAGTTAGGCTCTCTGCTCGAGGGAACCGGTGCCGGCTGCGTCTGGTTCGACTACAACCATGACGGACTTCCCGATCTCTACATCGTCAATGGCCGCCCCCTCGACGACTCGATGCACCCGCACCCGCTGAAGGTGAAGCCCGATCCGCTGCCGCACAATCATCTCTATCGCAACGACGGCAACGGCCACTTCACCGATGTAACTGAAAAGGCCGGCCTCAATCCCGACATCTACGGCATGGCCGTGGCAGCCGCCGACTACGACAACGACGGCAACGTCGACCTGCTCGTCACCGGCTACGGCAAGACAATCCTCTATCGCAACGACGGCAACGGCCACTTCACCGACGTCACTGAGAAGGCCGGCATCAAGGTAGACGGATGGGCGATCAGCTCCACCTGGCTCGATTACGACAAGGACGGCTGCCTCGATCTATTTCGTGGGCCGCTACGTCAAGTTCGACCCCAAATATCGCGCCTATTACGCCGCAGACAATTACCCGGGGCCGCTTGATTACGAAGGCGAGACCAACAAGCTCTTCCATAACAACTGCGACGGCACCTTTACCGACGTCTCAGAAAAGTCCGGCATCAGCGCCCTTGTTGGCCGCACCATGGGCGTCACCTCGGCAGACTTCGATGGCGACGGATGGGACGACATCTATGTAGCCAACGATCGCACTGAAAACTTCCTCTTCCATAACAAGCACGACGGTACCTTTGAAGAAATCGGCAACGACTCCGGCACTGCCTTCGGACAGAACGGCGAATCCACTTCCTCCATGGGCCCGGTCTTCGCCGATTTCGAAGGCCGCGGCACGCTCGACCTCTGGGTCACCGACGGCCACTACAACCGCATGCTGAGAAATACAAACAAACTCAGCTTCGACGATATCGGCGCGACCAACGGCGTGTCGCAGGCCAACGCGCAGTACGTCAGCTGGGGAACAGGCGTCTACGACTTCGACAACGACGGCCAACTCGACGTCCTCATCTTTCACGGCGGACTGATTCATCTCATCCCGCAAGAGCACACTCTCTTTCGCGGCTTGGGCAACGACAAATTTGCGGATGTCTCGCGCGACGCCGGACCTGTGCTGAGTACGCGCACCGTGGCGCGCGGCGCGTGCTTTGCCGACTACGACAACGACGGCAAGATGGATGCGTTTCTGGTGAACCTCGGCGCCAAGGGTACGCTGGTGCACAACATCTCGCCAGAGCACCGGCCATTGGGTCGCCATCAAGTTGAAGGGCACAAAGAGCAATCGCGACGGCATCGGTGCGCGTGTTGAAATCGTGGCCGGCGGAAAGCACTTCATGCAGGAGCGCGTCGGCGGTTCAGGCTATCTCTCGCAAAACGACGACCGTCTGCACTTCGGTATAGGTTCTGCAACCTCGGCAGACAAGATCCTTATCCATTGGCCCTCCGGCCGCGACCAGATACTCGAAAACCAGCCCATCGACCGCGTCCTCACCGTGGAGGAGCCCAGGTGATTCTGCACGCGCGCACGAGACTCGGCCTCATCGCGGCGTTGTGTGCCGCAGCGGTCATTTGCTTTGTCTCTGCACTCGTCAACGGCCCATCCGCACGCGCTGCCGCAGGTAATCCCACCGGCGAACATATCGTCTACGCCTCACCCGTTGAGATGCTGCTTTCGAAAGACAGCACTCAACTCTACGTCCTATGCCAGGGCACGGACGAAGTCCGCGTGCTCGACCCTGCGACCTTCAGCCAGATCAAGGCGATTCCTGTTGGTCACATCCCTCGCGGATTCTCGCTATCGCCCGACGGTGCGCGTCTCTACGTCGCGAATACATGGGACGACACGATTTCAGTCATCGATACAAAGAATCTCGCTGTCGATGCCACGTGGCCCATCTCCTCCGAGCCGACGAACGTCGTTGAAGATCGCGCGGCAAAATATCTCTTCGTGGCCAATCGCATTTCGAATGACGTAGCCGTTCTCGACTCGCAGACCGGCCAGGAACTCAAGCGCCTCGCCGCCGGACGTGGGGCCAGCTACATTACGCCTTCGCCCGATGGAGCGCGCCTCTACGTCACGCATGTGTATCCCAACCCAGGCGCGCATCGCACCCCGCCCGAGTCCGAAATCACGGTGATCGATGCCGCGCGCGCCATCGTCAGTAAACGCATTCCGCTCCACGGCATCGCGCATGGGTTCCACACTGCGTTTTCAAGCGACGGCAAACTGGGTGTCACGGCCGCGTTGCATCCCAAAAACCTTGTCCCCCTTGCGCATCTTGAACACAGCGGCGCCTTCGCAGACACATTAATGGTGTTCGGTGCGGATGTCGGCTCGAAGCCGGTCGAAGTCCCGCTCGATGAACTGGAGCGTTACGTGGCGCGGCCGTTTGCCGTAGCCGTCACGCCGGATAAATCGAGAATCTATGTCACCAGCGGCGGCTCTGAAAACGTCACTGTGATTGACGTTCCCCATCTGCTGCGTTTTATCCATGCCCATCCTGCATCCTTCGCGCAAGATCTTTCCGCCAGCGCAAACTACGTCCTAACGCGTATTTCTGTCGGTCGCGATCCGCGCGGCGTGCTGCTCATGCACGGCGGAAAACAGTTGCTCGTCGCCAATCGGCTCGACAGCACAATCAGCGTGATCGATGCCGCAACGAATCAAGTCGCTGCGACGATTCCGCTCGATGGGCCGAAACAAATATCCGTGCTGCGCCATGGCGAACAAACCTTTTACACTGCCCGCTACTCTTTCCAGGGCCAGATCGGCTGCGCCAACTGCCACATCGATTCAACCTTTGACGGGCTCACATGGGACTTGGAGCCCGATGGCTTTGGCCGCGACATCGTCGACAACCGGCCCATCGAAGACCTCAGGGGAACCGAACCATACAAATGGAACGGTGGCAACCCCAACCTGCCCACCGAATGTGGCCCTCGCACCGAAAAGTATTTCTGGCGCTCGGAGAACTACGACGATCTGACGCTGACCGACCTGGTTACGTATGTGCGCGGTATCCCCTCTCGCCCCAATCGCTGGCGGCAGCCCGACGGTCAACTCACGCCTGGCCAGGAGCGCGGTCGAGCACTCTTCGTACGCGCAACCGACAAATTCGGCAAGCCGATCCCCGATACCAATCGCTGCGTGTATTGCCACAGTGGTCCAAAAGGTACCAACCAGAAATCCTTCGATGTTGGAACCGGGAAGTCCACTGACAACTCGGGTCTTTTGGATACACCCCAGCTCAGCAACATCGCGCTCAGCTCGCCTTATCTCCACGACGGCTCTGCCGCGACGCTCGAACAGATCTGGACAATCTTTAATCCTGATGACAAGCATGGCCGCACCAACGACCTCACCAAAGACGAACTCAACGACCTGATCCAGTATTTGAGGACGCGATGAAAAAAATCACTTTCCTGCTCCTCGTTGCGGCGCTCTCCGCTTCCTCCGTCATCCTCCCAGCGGCCCCCGTCGCGAACCCTAAATCAAAATCCTCCGCGGCCAGCCCAAGCACGAATGGCGCGAAAGCGCGGATAGCCCCACCGCAGGTGGCGCCGCGGTATCGCTTTGAGAATTTCACCACCGCGAACGGCCTGCCCGATAACCACGTGTATTCCGTGCTCGTGGATGGCGATCGCATCTGGGCCGGTACCGACAATGGTCTCGGCCTCTATGAAAACGGCAAATGGAAGACCTACACCACGGCGGATGGGCTGGCGCATCGCGCAGTAGTCGCACTAGCACTCGACAAGCGTACCGGCGATGTCTGGGCGGGCACCATGGGTGGTCTGAGTCGCATCTCGGGCGGGCGCATCGACACATATACCCAGCTCAACTCCGGCCTCAGCAACGACGTGGTTTATGGCGTTTCGGTCGAAGGGGAAAACGTTTGGGTGGCCACTGCCGCCGGGGCATGCCGGCTGAACCTGCATACCAGCGAGTGGTCGCTCTACAACGAGCGCAACACCCCCATGAATGAGATCTGGGTCTACGGAGTTTCCGCGACGCCCACCAAGGTGTACTACGCGGTCTGGGGAAGCGGCCTTCTCGAGTACGACCAGAAAACAGGTGTATGGGACAAGTACGATGACCCCGACGGCGAAACCGAGATGGTCCTTTTCAAGGATCAGGGCCTGATCCACGAAATCACTACATCGGTGAGCTATGTCGACAACGTCGTGTGGGTGGCGACCTACTTCGGCGACAGCCGCTACGACGGCCGCTACTGGCACAACTTTCTCACCAAGGATAGCGGCCTGCCTTCCAACTTTACAAACGTGGTGAAGGGCGTTGATGCGCATCGCGCCTGGTTTGGAACCGACAGGGGACTGGCCTATTACGACGGCACAAGCTGGGCCGTCTACCGGCCATCGCTGACCACCGGCAAGCCCGAGATGACTGTGCGCGACGCCGACGGCAAGGTAACACAAGTGGCGGTCACTTCCGCCCCTTCACACCACTACATTCTCAATATCGATTTTCAAGGGAACGACCTCTGGGTCGCAACTGCTCACGGATTGAGCCACGGAATACGACTGAATTAAACACAAGGAGCCATCATCATGATTGACGTTGCAGAAGTTCTGGAGACCATTGGGCACGCACCGATCACCAAGCGCGCCATGACCAACCTCGGCGTTCTAAACGAAGCCTACGCATACGCCAAGCCCAGCTCATTTTCGCGCGGGATGCGCATCGATCTGAACGGCTTGACCATCCTGCTCATCTCGGGCACAGCTTCCATCGACGAGGACGGCAAAAGCGTCCACATCGGCGACTTCCGCGCCCAGATGCAGCGCACGCTCGCGAACATAACCGGTCTGCTCAAAAGCGAAGGCTGCACCTGGCACGACATCGTGCGCACCTCGTGCTACCTGCGCGACATCGACCGCGATTACGAAGCATTCAACGAGGAGCGTACGAATTTCTTCGCCGAACAGGGACTCGATCCTCTGCCCGCATCCACTGGAATCCAGGCCAAGCTGTGCCGCCCTGAACTGCTTGTCGAAATCGAAGCGATCGCCATGTTCCGCACCGAAAAGACGTGCTGCAAAAAGGGGTAAGTGTCATGAAAATGGGTTTGGTGTGGACTGTTGCATGCGCGCTGGCTGTCTCTGCCAGCGGCGCAGCGGCGCAGGCGCCCACGCCCCCGTTGAAGGGGGCTCATGTGTGCGAGTGCGGCGCACATCCGCCGGGGCCGCCGCGCGACCGTACTGTAGAGCCGTATGCGGGCGAGCCGAAGGACATGAGTCCGTATGAAAAGTTCGCGCAGCCATACGATCTCAACTACACCCACCCCAACATCTTTACGGGTGCGGGACGCGACCTGCCTGAACCGAAGAATCTGACAGAGGTCCGCATCGGATTCTTCGGGCCGATTGAGCACACGCCGGACGAAGTCTTCGGTCAGCGTATGCTGCACGGGGCGCAGCTCGCTATCGAAGAGGCAAATGCCAATGGCGGTTATGGCGGCAAGCCCTTCCGCCTGATGCTGCACAATGACTACGACAACTGGCAGGCCAAAGCTGTCTACGGCGACGACCGTCCGACCGATCCCACCATCTGGGGTTCGCCCTCCAATGAAGCCATCAAAATGGTCTACGACGACGAAGACTGGGCGATCTTCGGATCGATCAGCTCCGAGTCCACACACATCGTGCTGCGGGTCGCATTAAAAGCCGAGATCCCGATCGTCAACTCCGCCTCGACCGATCCCACCATTCCCGAAACCTACATTCCCTGGTTCTTCACCGATCTGCAGGACGATCGCGTGCAGGGCCTCACCCTTGCGCGCCGCATCTACACAGAACTCGGCATGAAACGCGTAGCGCTTCTTCGCGTCAACAATCGCTATGGCCGCTTCGGTGTCCTGAAGTTTCGCGATGTCTCGCGCCGCCTCGGGCATCCAGTTGTAATCGAACAAAAATTCATGCCCGGAGACTCAGACTATTCGCGCGAGCTCAAAATCATTCAGGCTTCGCGCACAGATGCCATCGTGCTGTGGGCTGACGAAGCCGAGGCCGCAGGAATTCTTACCCAGATGAGAGCCCTCGGCATGAAACAGCGCGTCTTCGGCGCCTACCGCACCCTGGGACCGGAGCTTCTGGCCAAAGCCGGCCCTGCTGCCGAAGGATTTGAAGCGGTATTTCCATATGATCCAACTCGGAAAGATCCTCGCTGGATCGCCTTCAACCAGCGCTTCGAGGTGCGGTTTCATGAGAAGCCGGAGCAGTTTGCGTCGCTTGCTTACGATGCCATGAATGCTCTGCTCGATTCCATCTGCAAGGCCGGCCTCAACCGCGCACGCATCCACGACGCGCTCGCCGACATCGAAGAATATGACGGCGTCACCGCCCACATGATCTTCGATCCGAACCAGAAAAACGTGGCGTCCATGTATCTGGGCACGGTGCACAATGGTGCAATTGCCTACCGCCTGCAAACCATGGAAAAAGCCCCCATCGATTCTGCAACTGCGCCGCCGTCTAGCCCCGCACCCTACGCCCGCGTCGGCGAGGAGGGCGTTGCTTACGAAGGTCCATCGCGTCCCGACGCCCCTGCAGGCCCAGTCCGCGTCGTTCTTTTCGGTCCGCATGCGGATACTCTGGTGCGCACCCAGGAGTTCCAGGCGCTCCTGCAAAGCAATAACCGACGCTGGGAAGTGATCCCCATAGCAAGCGGCCAGAACTGGGGCGTTGCCTCCACGCAACTCGTTCATGCGCTCTGGAGCGAACACGCTCTCGCGATCCTCGCCCTTGACCGCGATGCGGCGCATCTCTCCGAGCAGTTTGCGCTCAAGGCATTTGTTCCCGTCCTCGCGCTCAGCGATGACAAGACCCTGACCTCAACAAATGTGCCTTGGATCTTTCGTCTGCCTTCCAGCACTACACCCGTCGCGGGGTTGCGCTTGATTCAGTCGGCAGAACAGCAGAGCGGCCCAAACCCTGAACGGCTCCGCGATGTGCTGGCCTCGGGGCAGGCCATCGCCGGAATCGACTTCTTAAAGACTGGTGAACCGGCCGGCCAATAAAACAGTGGGCAGAACGGCTACCGAAGCAAAAAAGAGAAGGGCGGCCCGTCGCCAGGCCGCCCTCTTTCATGCGTAGCGAAGAGATCGCCGCGCAGGTCTAAGGCAGGTAGTAGCGGAACGAGGTCCAAAACATGTTGTCGGTTCCGTTTGCGCCGCCGCCCGGATTGGTCGTGCCGCCCGCACCAGACCACAAGTCGCGCTCGAACCAGCTGTACTGCAAGCCCTGGCGCAAACGTCCTTTTGGTCCGCTGTAGATGTTGTACCAGTAGCCGGCCGTGAATTCCTGCACGTCCTTATTGTTGCCGCCGCAGCCGGCAGGTGTGGACGGGCTGAACGAACCGCCGCTCTTCACTTCGACTTTGCAGCCCGACATATTGGCATCGTAGGTGCCGTAGCCGACACCCTTGCCGCCGCTGATCGCATAATCGCGATCCATGTAGTCGCCGCCGTAGTTGAAGTAGATTGTGGTCCGCGGGTTCGGGCTCAGCTCAATCGTGCTGAGAGCTGAGAAGCCATGGATAGGTGAAATCGTTCCATTGGGACGCAGCGTGATATCTGCGATCGTCGATGAACCGTACCGACCTACACCCTGACCCCAAAGGCCCTTCAGACCAACCGTGACTTTCTTGTTTGCCAGCGGTCCCCGGAAGCCGCCGCCGACGCCGCCCGCCCATTTGGAATCGTTATAGGGTGCGCCGGTCGTCGGATAAATGCGGTCGCGGAAGCTGCGGCCGATTCCGAAGAGTTCCCAGTGACCCCAGCCCGGGTCTGCCGCAATCTTGGCAACAAAGTCCGGAGTCATGTTGAAGGAGTAGTTCGCATTCAAATTGTAGAGACCGCCGCCCACACCCGCCGAACCGATCAGGAGATTGGTAGGCAGGTTCGCGCCCGCCGGGTTCAATGTCTCGGCGTTTTCAGCCGACACGCCGAGGGCCAGCTTCTTGCCGATATCTTTCGATACGCGGAAGCTATACTGACGCGTCCACACAAAGCCGGCATTGTACTGTGCATCGATGTTCGACGGCAGAATTTCCGATCCGCGTGTGAGGCCCTTCGTGGTCTCAGTCGCCAGTGACCAGCCTTGGCCGCCGGAGAAGTCCCAGCCATTCGTGAGCTTCGCGTCAGCCCAGAGCTGGCGCTGGCGCATGGTGTAGCTGTTCGACTGGTTGTTGTTCGATGTGACGCCTGCGCTCAGCCAATCCATTTCGTAGTAGCCGGTCAGAGTGAACTTGTCGAGCTTCCCAACCGCCTTGAGTGCCAGGCGCGACTGACGGCCCGAGCCGAAGAACTCGCTGATGTTGGACGCATCGGCATAACCCAGAGGAACACCGGTGAACGGTGTGTTGATGTCGCCGCCCGTCGCGCCCTGGCGCCAGACTGTTTCAGCCGCCAGGAAGCTGCCTGCAGGAGACAGAGTGATGCCCTTGTAGTGCAGTACGTCTGGGCTGGACATCGCCTTCTTGATGGCAGCGTTCTCGTCGGACATGGTTGTGACCATCGAGACAGCATTTGCCTTCAGGTCGCTCACCGTGCCCTGCAACGTAGAAACCGCAGCCGCGTTGTCTGACGTGGCCTGCTGCTGCGCCGTGGCAGCCGCTTCAGCCTTCGCAGCTGAAGCCTGTGCATCGGCCGCTGCCTGCTGTGCCTGCTTCAACTGTGCATCCTTTGTTGCGAGATCGCCTTTCAGATTGTCGATCTGCCCCTGAAATTCCTGGCGCAGAGATTGAATCTGATCTTCCACCGTTGGCTTCGGCGGTTTCTTGGTTACATGCCTCTTTGCCGCAGGCGCGGGGGGATCGCCGGCATAGGCAACGGTGCCGACAAGACTGGCCGCCAGAATTGCGGCAGCAGCAGTATGAAGTCTGAGTTTCATTGGGCCTCTCTTTTTCCCTCTTATTGCAGGTTGATTCGTGCTTGCGCCCGCTAACCGCGCGAGCACCCTACTTTCGCACCTGGGAATCTTCAGGTTGCATGAGTGCGTCATTCCAACTTGCGAAAGGAATCCGGAACGGCCGCGCAATGCAGCAACGCAGAAGCAAGTTCTCGCCGGCCGTATCTGTTTCAAAGGCTCTCAGACTTTGATGAATATTTGACTAATTCACATATTTTTCACAAAGCAGCTGGTGGCTTTGAATGCGGCAAACATAGATAAATATCGAAGAAATTAATCGCACATTAACAATGCGGAGTGACCCAAAGGTCACTCCGCATCACCCTATAAACACTGGTAAAACGTTACTTGGTCGTGGCCGGCGTTCGTCCCGACTGATCCTGGCCGGCACTCAGTAAGTTAGCCATGATCCGGTAAGCGCCGGGCACTAACTCGGGTAACTGCCGATAGAGAGCATAGGCCACGTAGATATAAGTGCCCTTGCCTTCCTTGGCTGTGAGAAGTCCGCCACGTTGCGGATCTTGCCCCGCATCCGCCGTCTCCGTAAGTGCTGTGTAGCGCGCGTCCCAGCTTTCCGAAAACGAGTGACCGCGCTCTTCAACCCAACCATCGAAATCCGCCGAGGTAATCGTGTTCGGCCAGGCCAACAATGGGTCCTTGGCGTCCAGCACCTTCACTGGCGCTTGCTCGTCGACAACCCGCTCGGGGTTGCGCCCTAGAGAAAGCGGGAACGGGGCAGGGAAGTTGCTGCTCTGATACTGAACGATGAGCGTTCCACCCTGCCGCACAAATTCCTCCAATCGCGACTCCGCCGCCGCAAGTTCGGGCCGCACCGAATAGGCGCGAATCCCGATCACAAGAACGTTCCACTGCGACAAATCCCCTGAAGCGATTTCAGCCGCCGTTACCAGGTGACTGCTTGCTCCCATTCCTTCAATCGCCTCCGGGACCAAGTCCCCAGTACCCATCACGTAGCCGATCCGCAGCCCCGCAGCAATCTTCACATCCACTTTGCGGGTGCGCAGCGTCGCGCTTCGATATTGGTTGTGGGGGCGTAGGCCAGGATATCCCAGGCTCTGCCATCCGGACACGTAGCTGCGGCCCCCACTCTGCGCCTCAGCCTCGATCGAAAAGGCGCCGGGACCATTTCCAGTCGGACTGACAGAGAAGAGAATCGGCTCGGTATCGCCGGCCGTTGCGCGGTGAAATTTTGCCTCCGTTGGCTCCGCCCGCCAACCGGCCGGCAGCTTGAGCGTCACTGTTCCATCCGCTGCGGATTGCGCATGCACCGTTACTCGAACAGGTAGCGTGCTGCCTCCATCCACAGGAAGAATCCGCGCCTCTGGGTTCACGCGTACACCAATCGCCGGCGTGATCACGAGCGGCTCGTACACGCCCCCCGGACCCGTGACGCGCTCCAGCGTTTGAACCACCCGTCCCACGCGAATCGGCAGGTTCTCAAATGAAAACTCAGCCCACGCGGCAACCGGCCAGGGAGCAAACGAACGTTCGCGCCACGCCGGATTCGAAATGTCGTAGTAAGGTTGTTCGATCGAAGGCCGTGTGAAGAATGGCTTTGTCGGCTCCGCGTTCTCTGGAACCGTCAGGTCATAGATTGAATCGGTAACCTGCGGTTTTAAGTTCGAACTGATCGCCTCCCCACTTTTCCACGGCTCGCCAGTCGCGTCCTCAAACCATGTCTTCACGAGCTCTACATCCAAGGAAGCACTCGATGTATGAATATGCACCTTGAAGCTTTCGCCAGGTGCGACACTACGCGGTGTCTCGTCCGCCGAGCTGCCGCGGAATCCCCCCGACTGCACCTTGGCTTCGTTCGTTCGATACGCAATCAAATCCAGGCCCAGCGCCTGAGAGAGCGCTCGTTGAAACTCATCAATCTTCGTATCGAGTTCGAATAGGAGATTCGCCTTGTCTCGTTCGTCGATCGTGCTTGTACTCACCCTCTCCCGCAGGCCAAGCGTCTTCCGATAGATCGACGCGATTTCTTCTGCAAACTTGCTCTGCGGCTCGCACGGGCACTTGGATTGAAGATTTCTCAACGCCTGATCCAGTTCCTGCAATCCTGGAGTGAGCCATGCCGGCTCGGGGCCGGAAGCAAGGCGCGCCAATCCGCGCAGGCTTGTGTCAATCTCCACCTTGCTGTTGTGGAAGAGGTCCTCATCCGAAAAACGCTGTGCGGCCGAACCCTTTGCGTCAGGGGCGACGGCCCAAAGATGATAGCTCGTGCTCGCCGGACCGCTTAGTGTAGGATTCGCGCCACCATTCTGCGACTTCTGCTCACCCCACCCCTGGCGCGCAATCTGAACGTAATTGCGTCCCAGCGACAAATCGACTTTGCCTACTGGCAGCGTCACATCCGTTGACGGCACTCCCGTTGTCCATGCGCCGGTAACGTAGTTGTGAAACTTCGCGGGCGCCCATTTCCCGGTGGCATAGTCGAACATCCCCTTCTCCGTCACCGGGGCGAATGGCACCATTGAATAGACCGCGAGCGGCTGCCACGGTTCGAGCCCATCTTTCAGCTGCTCGGGGAACACCTTCGGATCGGCGGCTGCCTTGAAGACTTCCTGCGCGATCTCGCCCGACACCTGGTGCTGCCCATGTCCATCCGTAATGCCGCCCACAAACGTCGAGACAATAACCTGTGGCCGCTCGCGCCGCACCGCAAGCACCGCGTCATACAGCACGCGCTCATGGCCCCAGCGCGCAAAGGCCTCTTCCTGCGTCTTAGAGAAACCGAAATCTGCCTCGGTGCCCCAAAGCTGCTTCGCCCCGTAGTACTCATCGGCCTTCAGCAGTTCGTTGGTCCGCAGGATCCCCAGCGCGTCATAGCTGTCGACGGACATGGCGTTCTGGCCGCCTTCACCGCGCGTCAGCGTAAAAAGTGTGCAGCGCACGCCGAGACCCCGCGAAAGATAGGTGAGCAGCGCGCCGTCCTCATCGTCGGGATGCGCAACGATCATCATCAGGCTCGCCGTGGTGCCCAGGCGTTTGAGCGATTGCTCGAGCGCCGCCTGTCCCCGGTCCTCCGGCAACGGCAGTGCAATCGAAGACGGCTCGGAAATCCCAACGCCGCTGCTTGTGGTCGTCCCGCTCTGACTCATCACAGGCACTGCCGCAAATGCAACAATCAGCATTCCGCAAGCGGGCAAAAACGCAAAACGATGAACATTCCGGTCAAAGATCATGGTCTTCGCCAGTGTACAATCCGCCAGAGTAGCGTCGAAAGAATAAGCCTTCCTGGTGATCTCGCCTCCATCCATCGCCGAGTCCTCCGCGCCACTCGAGCGTCGCATCGGACTGCGCTCCGCAGTCCTCTTCAATATGCTCGAGATGATTGGCGTAGGACCCTTCATCACCCTGCCTCTGGTGATTGCTGCCGCAGGCTATCGTCTATCGGTCTGGGCATGGTTATTGGGCGCCGCCATCGCCGTGGCCGATGGCTTGGTGTGGGCCGAACTAGGAGCCGCATTTCCACGTGCCGGCGGTTCGTACGCTTTCCTTCGCGAAATCTACGGGCCCGATCGAGCAGGCAACTGGCTCAGCTTTCTCTACGTGTGGCAGTTGAGCTTTTCCGCGCCCCTCTCCATCGCCTCCGGCTGCATCGGATTGTCGAGCTTCCTTGCCTGGTTTTGGCCGGCCCTTGAGACCGCGCCGATTCCCGCACTGCAGGCTCTGCACTACTCAAACTTCGCCGCTGCGGGCGCGTGCCTGTTCGTCACGGCATTGCTCTATCGGAACCTGAGTTCTGTCACACGCCTCGCCTGGATTCTTTTTGCAGGGGTGATCGCAGCGATGGCCGGAGTCATCGCTTCCGGTTTTGCCCATGCAGCCGCTTCAGGTGGCTGGCATATGCCGGCCACACCCTCGCAGTCAGCCGCGTTGACCGTCGCCGGACTCGCGCAGGCCACACTGATTTCGACATACGATTACTGGGGCTACTACAACATCACTTTTCTAGGCAGCGAGGTTCGCCAGCCGGAGCGCACCATCCCGCGCGCAATTATGCTCTCCGTGGTCTTGGTGGCTGCGTTTTATGTGGCGATGAACATGGCAGCTCTCCCAGCAGTGCGCGACGCGGCGCGCACTGCCGTCTCGCAAGGAGAACGGCTGCAACTCGTCGCCGACATCGCCGGCTCTGCATTCGGCATCTGGGCCGGCCGCCTCATGGCCGCACTCATCGTCTGGACGGCCTTTGCTTCGGTGTTCTCTCTGCTGCTCGGCTATTCGCGCGTCCCCTACGCCGCGGCCCGCGATGGCAACTACTTCCGCTTGCTCAATGCGATTCATCCGCGCCATGGGATACCCCATCGCTCGCTCGTTGCCCTGGGCCTCGTCGCTACCGTCTTCTGCTTCTTCTCGCTACAGCAGGTCATCACCATGCTCGTGATTACCCGCATCCTGCTTCAGTTTCTTCTCCAGCAGGCCGGTGTCATCCTGCTCCGGATCCAGCGGCCCCAGTTGAACCGCCCCTTTCGGATGCCGCTTTACCCCTTGCCGCCGCTTGCCGCGATCGCTGGATTCGCTTTCATCCTGATCAATCGTGTCCACGCTGTCGCTGGTTTGACGGTAGCGGCCGGCATCGCCTGTAGCGGCACTCTAATCTATCTCATCCGCGCAAAACGCCTGCGGCAGTGGCCCTTCACTCCAAAAGCATGAGGCGCGGATCTGTTGACAGATCCGCGCCACGCACTGCTCTCCATCTGCCATCGATCGACGGCCTACCAGCGATAGACAGTGATCTCATCCAGGTAGACATTGCCCCACGTCGTTCCCGAGCTGTTGCCGTCGATTTGAAAGTTGGTCACGATCGCCGGAGACCATCCCAGCGCGTATCCCGAAAAGACCGTGAAGTTCAGATCCTGCTGATTGCCATCGAGCCAAACCGAGTGGTAGGTCACCCAACCCGAGTCATTGCGCGAAAAATAGATCTGCACATGATGCCATTGATTGGTGCCCCAGCTATGCACGTTACATGGCGCATAGCTGTGCAGCCATGTATCGTTCGGGCTCGTCGGCGATCCCCCATTCACGGCATAGTCCCATCGTTGTATCCAGCTGTCGCACTGGAATCCCATGATGGCCGTCTGCCCGTTCGGCATCGTCTGGTTCAGATCGAACTCAAGATTTGAGAACCCGTCTGCCGTGCCCGCAATGTACACCCATGCGTCGTAAAAGAAATTCTGCGAGCTCGTGTTGTCGTCGAACTGCGCGGAATAGCGCTGGCCGCCAAAATTATTGAATTCGTTTGCAAAAAGCCGCGCCGTCCCCGTCACCGAAGGCGCGCTCGTCAAGCTCATCGTGCCGCTCGACCAACCCGGCGTGCCACCGTCATGCACCGTGATCCAGTTACCCATGGCTTGAATACCGCTCACCTTCACTGCATTCGATGGAATTACCGAGGCACCTCCCGAGCTGGAGGTGTTCGCCGTGGGTGCGGCGCTCACGTTAATCGATACGTCCGTCACACATACGCCACCCCAATCGTTCCAGACCTTCACATGCAGCGTGTGCCACCCGCCCGGCGCACCCACTGGGCCGTTGATGTACTGCGCATACCAGCTTGATGTGTTGCTGCTGTTGTCCAGCGAGTAGCCCACAGCCCTTACTGGCCGCGAAGAGCAGGTGCTGGCGCTCATGTTGAGCGTGAAGGGAGAAGAAACGTTTTGTCCATTCGTGGGATTGGTGATGATCGTTTGCGCGAGTGCTGGCGGCACGGCTGAGGCGAGCGCCAAGACGGCGCAGAAGAGGCTCAGAATCGACTTCATCAAAATTCCTTTGCAAAGGAAATAGGTTCTGCCTGAAATTTTCCAAACGCTTTCTCATCCACCTCGGCAATTTGCCGGATCAATGAGCGCCGCCGGGGCCCTCAGGACAGGGATCACATAACTGCACTCTCTCGAACTCTCGAAGAGAGCACCCATTCGCCGATATGTTTTGCTTGGGCTGTTCTGAGCCAAAGGCGTTGAAAACGCCTGTCGCGCGCAGCTCGACAAACCTCTCTGGGGCTTACCGCGAAATATCAAATAGAGAACTCTATTTCGGTAAAGCCGCAAACTTCAACCAGGCGCGAGGAACGTCGATCCGGAACTGGCGCGCGGAGTTCGGTCCCTAAAGGATGCAATGTCGACCGATTTGACGATCAGTCTGTAGATAACTGACACAAGTCTGCCACGCGAGACACATATCGCACAATTGATGTTGCCCGATGCGCGGCAATTCGTGTTGATCTCACTTGATTTTGTTTTCGCGCCATCGGCTACTCGTTTGAATGTCATCTTGAGAAGCCTAACTCGCTTCAAGCGAGTGATCACCAAATTGAACCCGGACCAACATGAGCCCAGGTCGGACCTACCACGGAATCACCGTGCCCCATCGATTCGCCTTTTTTCTGGCGAATGGGTGGGAGTCCACAACCCCTCCCTGACCCCCGTTCATCGGGAGCCGAGATTGGCGCACCTTGCGTCATGAGAAGGAGTCAGAGTTTTCCGTTCAACTCAAGTGTTCCGGGACAAGTCCGAAAGAATAATTCGGCAGCCTGAAGGTTCTAATCAATTCAAAAACATCGTGCGATACAAAGTATCCCGCTGCACTGGCTTGAAACCCGCGTCCCGAATAATTCGGCGCAGCTCTTCCTCGGTCGTGCAGTTGGAAGTCCCCGCAGCCTTCACCACGTTCTCCTCCAGCATCACCGACCCCACGTCGTTGCCGCCGAAATGCAGTCCAAGCTCCAGCACCTTCAGGCCCTGCGTCACCCAGCTCGCCTGCACGTTCTCGATGTTGTCCAGATACAGGCGCGCGATCGCCAGAACCTTCAAATACTCCACGCTCGTCGCTTCATCCCATCCGCGTCCGCCCAGCGCAGTGTTATGCGGCTGAAAGCTCCAGGGAATAAAGGCCGTAAATCCACCCGTCTCTTCCTGCAGCTTCCGAACAACCTCAAAGTGATTAATCCGCTGTTCGAAAGTCTCGCCTACGCCGAACATCATCGTCGCGGTAGTTCGCATGCCTAGTTGATGTGCGGTCCGGTGCACGCTCACCCAGTCTTCGGTGCGGCACTTCAACCGTGCAATGCGGAAGCGCACCTCGTCATCGAGAATTTCAGCTCCTCCACCAGGAATTGAATCCAGACCCGCATCGCGTAGCCGCGCAATTGTGTCGCGCAGGCTCAGCTCGGAGTATTCAGCGATCGCCAGCACCTCCGACGCCGACAGGCAGTGCAGCCAGATCTGCGGAAAGCGGTGCTTGATGCCGCTGAAGAGCCGCTCAAACCAGTCGATCTTCAGATCGGGATGAATCCCCCCCTGCATCAGCACGCCCGTGCCGCCCATCTCCACCGTCTCGGCGATCTTCTCGTAGATCTTTTCGAAATCGAGAATGTAGCCTTCTTTCGCTTGCGGTCCCTTCAGCGGACGGTAGAAAGCGCAAAACGTGCAATACTCCGTGCAGAAATTGGTGTAGTTGATATTCCGATCGATGATGTACGTGACAACGCCCTCGGGGTGAAGGCGCCGGCGCACAGCGTCTGCCTCGAAGCCCAGTCCGATCAGGTCAGGGGAGTTGAAGGAATCAAGGGCCTGCTGGCGTGTCATCGACATAAGAAGATTCTATCAATCTGCGGCATTTGCTTCTTTGCCCGCCCCTGGCGCAGGGCTTTCGCGGCAAAGCTCACTTGCTTCGCTTTGAGCGGAAAAGGAATAGCCCGCGGTTCAGCACCGGATCTTTCCGCGTGCGCGACAGGTTGCTAGCGGTCGAAATGCCGCTGAACAGGACCAGAAAGTCCCAGAAAGATCGAATTCGTTCCGCCAGCGTCTTCTCGGGCATCCCAAAGCCTCGTCCAGACAGCGCGGTACTTCCCGTCTGTCTGGTTCATCTATTGGAGCAACTTCCGCGGCTCGAGGTTTCGCAATCTTGCGAGCGCCAGCGTTCCTGGATTCCGGTTTCGCCTATCGCAGCAGCGCAGAAGCAGCCCAAAGCACCGGCGCCTGCCCGTGGAAATCGCCCGTTCTCCGCCGACGAGCCAGGTAGTAGGCCAAGTCGTTTTTCTTGCCCGTTCCCTCGCACACTGAGGTCACATCGTTGTTCTGGTCGATATACCCAACCACTGCGATCCACCCCCGGCGCGCCGCCGGGCCGTATGTCGCCGCATCGAGCCAGCCATTCTTGACGCCCGTAATCATAGCGAACGTAAACATCGCGGAGCTCGAGCTCTCCGGCCATGCCTCATCGTGATCGATAAGCTGCCGCCACATTCCGTCTTTGCCGTGGTATTTCAACAGTCCCGCCATCATCAGCCGATAGCCCTCGAGAATCCGCGCGCGCTGTGGATGGTCGCCCGGCAAGTCCCGTAAAATCTCTGCCATTCCCGCCGCGAACCAGCCATCCCCTCGTCCCCAGAAAAAAGGCACATCCGGCGCGTGAAAGAAGAGCCCGTTCGGTTGCTGCAATTTGTCGAGATACGCAACCATCTCCTTCGCATCCCGATCGAGATACACTCGATTCCCGGTCGCGCGATACGCCTGCAGCTGAAGCATCGTCAGCATGTACATGTCATCCACCCAGAAGCGGGTCTCTGCTGAGAGCCCATCTGCCCGTGGATTCTCCCATTGCCGGTCGGCCCAGTATTTTCCTTCGGTCAAATACTTTGGGTCTCTGGTCTCGATCGCGATCTCCAGCGGCACAATGCCAAACACCGAGTCATCCACATGATGGCGCAACGGCCTCCGCGTCGCCTCGGCTCCCCCCGGCATCAGCGGGTCGAACTTATGAATCAGCTCCGCGCGCAGGGCATCGTCGTGCGTCAGTTGCGCAAAGGTCAGCGCCCCATACCACGTATCTGCTTCTGAGTAGTGGATCGTTTCCGTGTATTGATGCGGGCTCGAAACAAAGTGCTCCGCGAGGTTCTTCCCCACTTCCTGTGGAGAGGTTCCCGTTGGCCAGTCGCTGAAGAAATTGCCGGACTGAGCGACAGCAGATGAAGTACACCCGGCCGCCAGAACAGCCAAAAAGACACAACAAAGAGGCTTCGTCATTCGAAATGCTTCCCGTCCACTCCGTCGAACATCTTGCCTGCGGACGGCGCTCAATGTAAAGAACGACCAAGCGCGACCTTACTTGTCAGACCCATCCTTGGCCGCTGGAGTTACCGCAGGGCGCGGCTTTTTGGCCGGACTTGAAACGCCAAAGCTCATCAGAAAGAACTTGATCCCCTTGCGTAACGATGCCATAACGCTCATGGTCTCGTGGGCCTCCAGCCCTTATCAGAATAGCGGCCAAGCCGCCAGGGCTAAGGCGCAGACCGTTGCGGCGCGGCTGCCACCGGGGTGGCCTCATCGCGCAGAATGCTCAACACCGCCGGCGGCAAAGGCTTGTCCGCATTGGCCAGCAGTACGCTCACCTGCCAGATCTCCGCATCCGTAAGCTGGGTCTTAAAATCGGGCATCCCGGTCAAACGGATGCCGTTCGCCACCTTCCAGTACGTCTCCCCTGGAGGATCGTCGCTCACGCCCACCACCTTGCCCGAGCGATGTTTCTCCCAAAGCTGCGGCGCGCTCGGAAACATGTTCTGCCCGATCGCCGACGGCTTGCCATGGTAGCCATGGCACACAGCGCATTTCTCGCTGTAGACATGGGCGCCCGTGACAAACGTGTGCTCGTCCGGGTCAGCGCCTGGTCGCGGAGGTAGTTCCTTCTGGATGCGGGCATTCAGAGCCATACCCGTGATCTGGCGCTCATACGGCAGCGGAGGATCGGCCACCGCCACCGGCGGCTTGCCGGTGTAAAGCCACAGCATTCCGGCCAGTGGCACCAGCAGAATGCCAAGAATTATGCCTAATAGAAAACGTCCCATGACGCGCGCCTCCGCTCCAAACATCGTAGAGCACTGATCCTCCAGCCAACCCCTCTTTTCCGTTGCCTTGTTGATTCATTTCATGACAATTCGGTCATGCTGAGAGAATCTGTCCTCGGGAGTGCAGCCGAGGGACCTGTGGTTGTTCTGAGCAAATTCCCAATCCGCACGAACAAAATCGGGTCATCTCCTGTCGTCCACCGGGTCCAATCTCCCACTTCAGTGTCATCCTGAGAACCCGCGCGCCTGGGGCCCCGATCGCACGCAAGTGCGATTGGGGTAAGCGGGTCGAAGGATCCGCTGTTGCTAATCTCCGTCCGTCAGTTTCCCCGGTCCCTCGCCTTCAGGGACCGGGGAAACTGACATCCCAAGCACATACGAGGGATCTGCGGCGTTCCCGGCGCATCGCCAACCCGCATGAAAATTGGCTGCCCCCATCCAAGCCCCGCTTGCGTGCGAAAGTAACGAACCCCGCAAACGAAGCCCCTTTCGTCCGAAGCCCTAAATATCCCGAAACGATGTCATCCTGAATGGAGCGTGTCTGGGGCCCCGTGGACGCGTCAGCGTCCATTGGGTAAGCGGAATGAAGGATCTGCTTCTGCTTTTCGGAAGCGGGAAGTCACAACCCGCATGAAAATTGGGTGCCCCGTCCAAGCCCCGCTTGCGTGCGAACGCAACGAACCCCACAAACGAAGCCCCTTTCGTCCGAAGCCCTAAATATCCCGAAACGATGTCATCCTGAATGGAGCGTGTCTGGGGCCCCGTGTACGCGTCAGCGTCCATGGGGTAAGCGGAATGAAGGATCTGCTTCTGCTTTTCGGAAGCGGGAAGTCACAACCCGCACGAAAAATGGCTGCCCCCATCCAAGCCCCGCTTGCGTGCGAAAGCAACGAACTGCACAAACGAAATCCCCCAAATCACCATCCTCCCCCTCAACATTCCCAAACATTGTCATCCCCGTTCCAGCCAACTCACCGGGCAGAGAAGAGAACCGAACCGCCGCCGAACGCGTCCAACCCCAAGCGGGTTCACCCACAATGCCGCCCTCAAATGGTTTAATACCAGAGGGGGAGCGCTTTTTTCTTGAGCGGGTGCTTCCGTACAGTTGTGGAGGGGATCCCGAAAGCGATGGTTTCTTTTCGCCGTCTTGTTTTTTTGCTGGCGCTCGGTCTGCCGGCTTTGCACGTTCTTCAGGCGCAGGACACAAGTTCGAGTGGCACCACCACCACCCCTGCTACCGCCTCTACGAGTCAGGATCAGGCACAACAGCCTGCGGCCAGCCAGAACCAGGGCCAGATCAGCGTCCAGGCGCGCATCCGTGCCCGGCGCGATCAGCGCCGCGCCCAGGCCATCCGCGACACCTATCTGCACTTGTATGAGGCGTTCATGGGCGGCGGATACATCCGCTTTACCCCGGGACCACATCTTCAGCGCACCACCATGTACTCGTGGGATGCGGCAGTGACGCGTTACTTCGGCGAGAAACTCGGCGCCACCGTCGACGTCCGCGGCTACTACGGCACCGCCTATGTGGGCCTCAACCCATCGTCGATTACCCGCCCCGCCATCAGCCAGTACGCCGTCATGGGCGGACCCACCTACCGGTTCTTTCTGCGGCCGCGCTACTCGCTGAGCGCCCACGCCCTCGGCGGTGTCGCCATCGGCAACTTTTCAGGCGATACCAGCGGCTTCAGCCCCGCCTCCCTCGGCCTCTATCCGGACTCGACCACCTACGCTCTCAACGGTGGCATCCTCGGCGAAGTCAATGTGGCCCCCAACCTCTCCCTGCGCCTCGGTGGCGACTACTTCGGAACCGGCTTCGGCTCCACCATGCAAAACAGCGTCGGCTTCACCTACGGCTTCGTCTACCGCTTCGGCAAGCAGTAACAAAGCAGCCGGCAGCGGTCCAATCAGAAGATCAGGTTGAAGAGCGGCAAATCGGAGGGAGCGTGAGGCTTCAGCCTCACGAATCACCGGCAAAATCAGGTCGGGCTTTAGCCCCGGATCGAAACAGAGAAGCCTGCCGCGAGGCAGGCTTTCTGCTTTGGTGCGCCCGGCAGGGCGCACTCACTAGGAGGTGTAAGTCCTCTACACACCCGGCAAGGGGAAGTGTTAGCCGAACAGCAAGGGTGTTCATCGCGAGGTGGGATCCGGAGGAAGCTGGAGGCAAAGCGCTGCTCTGACGAACAGCCAGCGGATAGAGGCGACGCAGTGGGGTGAGCAGGCCAATGGATGCAAAGCCCGATACTTGCACGGACGCTGCGGCGTATATCCGACAGAGATAAGCGTGAAGGTGAGTGCGTAATACCCGGGGAGATCTGGTGGTTTGCCTCAGGGCTACCGGCGTCGTGAGGCGTTGGGATGAACCACCAGAAGTCAGCAGCGGCCATATTAGCTTCGCGAGAGCGGAGTGAAGGGCCAAACGTGAAACACGGGAGTAGGACAGCAGATCTCGATGCGAGTCAACGAAGCAGAAGCTTACGCAAGTAAGGCCGGCGCGGAGGTAGACGGGCGGAACCTGTCGAGGATCGTGTCTGGTGCTGAGACTCGTACGGCGACTGGTGGAGAAACGAAACCGGAAGCAGCGCAGGGACTTTTGGAAGCTGCGCTGGAACGCAGCAACATGCTGTGCGCTTACCAGCGGGTGGTGGAAAACAAAGGAGCGCCGGGAGTCGATGGGCTCACGGTTCTGGAGTTGAAACCCTGGCTTGTGGCGCACTGGCCGAAAATCAAGCAGTCTCTGTTGGTGGGCGAATACATGCCTCAGGCAGTGCGCAGGGTGGAGATACCGAAGCCGCAAGGCGGGGTACGCATCCTGGGCATTCCTTGTGCGCTGGATCGGCTGATCCAACAGGCACTTCATCAGATACTGCAACCTCTGTTCGATCCCGGGTTCTCGGAGTCGAGCTACGGTTTTCGTCCCGGACGCAACGCCCATCAGGCGGTGAATGCCGCACGAGGGTATGTTGCCGAGGGTCGGCGATGGACCGTAGACCTCGACTTGGAGAAATTTTTCGACCGAGTGAACCATGATGTGCTTATGGCGCGAGTGGGACGCAAGGTGAAAGACCCCGGTGTGTTGAAACTGATCCGGCGCTATCTGGAAGCGGGACTGATGGAAGGTGGGGTAGCGAATGCACGGAGCGAAGGGACGCCGCAGGGCAGTCCTCTTTCCCCGTTGTTATCGAATATCCTGCTGGACGATCTGGATCGCGAACTGGAACGACGGGGTCATCGTTTCTGCCGATACGCCGACGACTGCAACATCTATGTCCAAAGCGATCGGGCAGGACAGAGGGTCAGGCAATCGATCACGGCGTTTCTGGAGCAAAGGCTGAGGTTGAAGGTCAATGCGGCCAAGAGCGCAGTGGCGCGACCGTGGGAGCGGAAGTTCCTGGGCTACAGCATGACGTGGCACAGGAAACCGAAGCTCAAGATCGCATCGCAGAGTCGTGAGCGCTTGAGGGAGAAGATCCGTCTCGCGCTACAGCGGGGCCGCGGGCAGAGCATGCAGCAAGTCATCAAGGGGCTTAATCCCGTCCTGAGGGGCTGGCTGGCCTACTTCCGACTCACCGAAGTAAAGAACGTGTTGGAGGAACTCGATGGCTGGCTGCGGCACAAACTGCGGACTCTGCTATGGCGGCAATGGAAGCGTGTCTATACACGAGCGCGAAATCTGATGAAGGCTGGGATAGATAAGGTTCGGGCGTGGAAGTCGGCCACCAATGGGCGAGGCCCATGGTGGAACGGCGGTGCCTCGCATATGAACCAAGCCTACCCCAAGAACTGGTTCGACCGCATGGGGCTGGTTTCGTTGCTGGATACACAACGACGCTTCCAGTCTGTTTCATGAACCGCCGGATGCCGAACGGCACGTCCGCGTGGTGTGGGAGGACGGCGGGAGTAATCCCGCCTCCTACCCGATAACCAAGTGTTTGCGCTCTTCCGAATCGACCCTTCCACCGGTCAACGTTGTTTCCTGCAAGGCAATCGACGGATCGTCCACGACAAGCCCACAACGCCGTGTCCTGCACGGATTTGCCTATCCCAACACCGTGTCATTCTGACGCAGTGAAGAATCTGCGGTTGCCTCTGAAGTCTCACACGGTCGATGCTACCGAGTTGACCACCCGGGCGCAGCGAAATTCCCCGACTCCGACGTTTTTGTTGGGAGCTTCGTCCTTCATCTAATGTGGCAGAATCGTTTCGCGAGAGTCTTATGCCAAAAATGAGAGCATTACACTTTCTCTTGATTGCATTGCTCGTAGTTTCTCTGAGGGCACCTGCACAGACGGATTCTTCACCGCACAACGTCCAGTTCGTCACCGTCGAAGGCGGTGTCCAGCTCGAAGTGCTTGATTGGGGAGGACTCGGCAGACCGCTGATTTTCCTCGCGGGCGCCGGAGACACTGCTCACGCCTTCGATGATTTTGCTCCAAAGTTTACCGGCCAGAATCATGTCTACGGCATCACGCGCAAGGGCTTTGGCGCATCAAGCAAGCCGGTGCCTGCGAACGGCAATTACTCCGCCGATCGACTGGGAGACGATGTCCTCGCCGTTATGAAAGTACTGCGGATCGAACGACCTGTTCTGGCGGGGCACTCGATTGCGGGTGAGGAGCTAAGCTCGATCGGCAGTCGATTTCCGAAGAAGGTATCGGGCCTCATCTATCTTGATGCCGTAGCGAGTTGGTCCTTCTATGACCCAGCGCACCCTCAGGTGGAGATAGAGATGAACGCCATTAAGAAACGCATCGAGGAGATTGAAGCTGGTGGGGTCGATGAACAGGAGAAGCTCCGCGAACTTGAGATTGCAATTACAAGATTCGAGACCGTTCTTCACCAGAACAATGAAGATGTAAAGACGATGCCTCCGCTGCCGCCACGGCCGCCGATCGGGGCTGCGCTCAACTTCGGCGCGGAGAAGTACACGTCCATCCCAGTTCCGGTACTGGCGATCTTAGCCTGTCCTCACGATTGGAGCCAATTCTTCCCGAACGACCCGGAACGCAGAGCAGCGCGACTTGCGGCGGATACAGCGGCCTGCTCCGAACGGGCTGATGCTTTCGCACGCGGAGTTCCAACCGCCCGTGTTATTCGAATTCCGAACGCAGATCATTACGTCCACCGCTCAAACGAAGCGCAGGTGATCGATGAGATGAAGAAGTTTCTCGGCACCCTTCCGTAGAGCATTCATACTCGCCAAGTCTGCTTATCTAATCATGATCGAGCGTCGGGACGGAATTCCGGCAGAGTCACCGCAACCGGAAGTAATCATCGAAACAGACTTTGCGGCCGCATCTGAGCTAGTCGTGCGACAACCGTGGAGCGACCAGACCGACGACAACGAAAAATAAACCGACGCCAATAAAGACCCCGGCCATCCGGTCGGCTGGACTCGGATCGAATGCAAGCAGCAGGAGCCCAATACCGATTGCCGATCCACCGCCGATGAGTGCTCTGAACCCCAAGGGTTTTGGTGTTATCTCGTAGGAAGTGATGTCATCCGGCATAGACGGTTTCTCCTTTGGGCAGCCCGATCATAGCATCTTTGATCTGTTGCTCTGAGCGAATTACCGCCACCAGAACATTACACATCGTAGTGCAAAATCGCGCGGAGCTCAGTCGCGATACTCAATCTTCACGACCTCAAAACCCGCATCGATGGCGCGTGTGTTGATCGTGGCGCTTTCCGGATGGCTTCCGAAAATCTTGTGAATCAATTGACCGTCGCTAATCCGAATCGTTATCCCAGAGTCCTCCGCCGACACTTGGATTGCCGCGTTCTGAACCAGGGTGCCAGTCCCTTGAGCGTCCTCTCTAAAGACCGATGCCTGTCCGGCCTTCAGCAACTCTTGCAGATTGCCGTGTGCGGGTTTTGAACCTGGCAGTTTGTAAAGGTAAAAGCCGAATGTGTATCTTCCTTCTGTAGCCGGGACAGCAACCTCCCAGGTGTATTCGCCTTCGTTGTCTGGAGTCTCTGCCCGATTCCAGTTCCACGTAGGACCCGACTGCCGGTCGATGGGAATCCGAAACTCAGCGAGGCGGGGCGTAACGATCGCGATCGTCTTTGCTTTTTGTGCGAACAGGAGAATGGGACTTAGAAAGAGAATCAGCGTCGAGAAAAGAATCTTTCCTTGCGGGTTCACAGGTCGAGTATGTCACGACGGGCTTTAGCCCCGGATAGAAACAGAAAAGCCTGCCGCGAGGCAGGCTTCTCTTTGCTTTGAACCGAGTGTTTGCAGTCTTCCCATGAAGATGGTGCCGGCCTATTTGCACTCATTTCGCAATACGGGTGCGCCAGGAATGTCCGTGTCGATACAAGGAATGGCGCTTAGATACTCATAGATCGCGCGGAGGTCGTGTTCCGTCATGTTTTGATGAACAGGCCAGGGCATCACTTGAAGCACATCGCCGTTGAACGGAGGCAAAAGACAATTTCCATCGGGAGCTCCCGTACAGTTTGGATGAATCTGATCGTAGTCTTTCCCCGTTCGCATGATGGTGAGGAATTCCTCAAACGTGTGGCCTCCTTCGGGCCGCCCCGTCTTGTCTGGAGTCAGGTTGCGGGAATAGAGGTGCAGCAGTTCCGACTTGACACCGAACGGACCAAAATCCCGGCCGCCGCCCAGGTAGGTAGCTGGATTCACTTGCTGGGTCCCGGTAAAAGGACCGTGGGGAGGCGAGAGGAGGTACGGGTTCCCTGGGCCAACGTACTCGGTCGCCGGACCTGAACTGTGACACCCGTTGCAGTCGGCTTGTCCGTTGACGATGTAGCTGCCCAATCCAACCAGTCTTCGATCCTTTCTTTCGTAGTGGAGAGGGACCGGTGCGATTGAGAAACCTATCTCGACCTTGCTCTCATCCTGGTCGCGTTCAGATTCCGGTCCGGCGCTAACGCGGGGAGCTCGGAACGACATCAGCAAAACAGTGATGACAACAAGGGCCGCAGAGGCTCCCAATAATTTGAGCAGTGATCTCGACGTCATGAGCAGACCTGGATTTGTGAGTAATCTCACGAGTTTGTTCATACGAATCTCCTGCGGGCCGAAGGCCCGAGTCCGGTTAGGCGCGCAGTTGTGCCAGTTGCTGCCTGAGTTAGTCCCGACAGCCAGCTGAGTATCTGGCCCAATCGCAAATGAAAAGGGAAGTCCCGAAACGACAGGTTCGCCGGATAGTAGGGCTCAGGGAACGACGATGTCAATAGGATTATTCGGGAGGACTATTCAGGAGAATTGTTCAGGCACACTGCCCAGCGCGATCAGATCTTCGAATCGCGGCCAAGCCGGAAGCTCCATTCCGCTCAAGACTAAAACGTTGCCACGCTTTGATTGATTCGAAAACTGTGAACCCGCCTCACTGCAAAATCGGAATCCCCGCAATCCGCTTCTGCCACTCCGCCGGTCCCGTCTGGTGCACGCTCGTTCCTTTGCTATCGACAGCCACGGTCACAGGCATGTCTTTCACATCGAACTCGTAAATTGCCTCCATGCCCAGGTCCTCGAACGCCAGCAGCCGCGATCCGTGGATCGCCTTCGCCACGAGATACGCCGCACCGCCCACCGCCATCAGGTAGACGGCGCCGAATTCACGAATAGCTTCAATCGCCACCGGACCGCGCTCGGCCTTGCCCACCATGCCCAGCAACCCGGTCTCCGCCAGCATCTGCCGCGTAAACTTGTCCATGCGTGTGGCTGTCGTCGGTCCAGCAGGCCCCACAACCTCGCCCCGCACAGGATCGACAGGGCCAACGTAGTAGATAAAGCGGTTGCGAAAATCCACCGGCAGCTTCTCGCCGCGGTTCAGCATGTCCGTCATCCGCTTGTGCGCCGCGTCGCGCCCCGTCAGCAGCTTGCCCGTCAGCAGCAGAACCTCGCCTGGCTTCCATGCGGCAGCCTCATCGCGCGTCACCGTGTCGAGATTTACCCGGCGCGCGCCACTCACGTCATACGTCAGCTTCGGCCAGTCGTCGAGCGATGGTGGATCGAGATACACCGGCCCCGACCCATCCAGCACCACATGCGCATGCCGCGTCGCAGCGCAGTTGGGAATCATCGCCACCGGCAAATTCGCAGCGTGCGCCGGCGTGTCCAGTACCTTCACATCCAGCACCGTCGTCAAACCGCCCAGCCCCTGCGCGCCAATGCCCAGCCGGTTCACCTTGTCGTACAGCTCTACGCGCAGCTTCTCAGCGGTTGTTTGCGGGCCGCGCGCAATCAGCTCTTGAATATCGATCGGGTCCATAAGCGCTTGTTTGGCCAGAAGCATCGCCTTCTCCGCCGTGCCGCCGATCCCAATTCCAAGCATGCCCGGCGGACACCATCCAGCGCCCATCGTGGGCACCGTCTTCAACACCCACTCCACAACCGAGTCCGAAGGATTCAGCATCGCAAACTTCGACTTCGCTTCCGATCCGCCGCCCTTCGCCGCCACCGTGATCTCGACCTTGTCGCCTTTCACCAGCTCGACAAAGACGGCCGCCGGCGTGTTGTCCTTTGTGTTCACCCGCTTGCCCGCAGGATCGGCCTGCAGAGAGGCCCTCAGCTTGTTGTCGGGATCCAGATACGCCCGCCGCACGCCCTCATTCACCATCTCCTGCAAGTCCATCAACTCGCAGCCCGGCCCCGATTCAAACCGCACACCCATGCCCACCTTCACAAACGCGTTCACGATGCCCGTGTCCTGGCAGATGGGCCTGTGGCCCTCGGCGCACATGCGGCTGTTGATCAGAATCTGCGCCATCGCATCGCGCGCAGCAGGGGACTGCTCCCGCTCGTAAGCCTTCGCCAGCGACGCAATGTAGTCCACCGGGTGGTAGTAGCTGATGTACTGCAGCGCGCCCGCAACGCTGGCGATAAAGTCTTCCTGGCTGATAACAGTCATGTGAACTCCCGGAACTAGGGTAAAGGATGCACACCCGGGATCGACAGGTAGATCGATAGGTGGATCGACAGATGGGCCGACAGGCTCGAGCGGCGCAGCCGTGATCTCGGCAATGCAGAAGGACTCGCCTGCTCACCGCAGACCCGAATACCGCAGAGCCGATTTTGGAAAATCCGAATCGCGAACAGCCGACGCGATCCGAGCTAACCCTTCTCCACCGCCGACCGCAAATCCGTGTGCCCGAAATCGTCGCCCTTGAAGAGAATCGGTTCCAGCTTCTCCCGCGCCAACGCGTAGCTGAAGCAGTCACCAAAGTTGAGATTGGCCGGGTGGCCGCTGCCCCGGCCATAGTCGCGATACGCCTGCCGCGCAATGCGCGCCTGTGCCACTGACACCGGCTCGATCTCAATGCGGAATTGCTGGATCAATTCGTCTAGACGATTACTGAGGGTAGGACTCTTCCACTGATCCACCACCAGCGCACATTCGAAGAATGTGGCGGCCGAGATCCTGGTCGTCGAGGAAGTGTCCAGGGCGGCAGAGAAAAGGGGTCCTTCGGGTTCGCGCCTCAAGATCGCAACAAGAGCCGATGAGTCCACGATCATATCGGCAAGCCAGTTTCCGGGTCGTAAAGCTCATCGAACAACTCGGTGGATGTCCTTCCATCGTTCATGATTGCAGCCGTCTCTTTTGTGATTCGGTCAAGCCACTCCATCCTGCCTCCGCGCTTCTTCGCCTGCTCCTCGCGCTCGAGCTTCTCCTTCAACGCAAGCGTTACCGCCCGCGTGACACTCTCCCCCGTCGCCCGAGCCAACTGCCGCGCCAGCCGTTCCGTCTCCGGATTTTTCAAGCTCAACGCCATAAATTCTACCTTTCTACCTTTTCATTCAATCATTCTACCATTCATGCCATTTTGACCGCATAACCTTCGATCCCGCACCGCCCTTGGCCTAATCTAAAGAACATGAGCGACTTTCCAACCGACTCCCTCCCGCCCGAAACCCCGCACACCATTCCTGTGGGAGCTGGAGCCGCCGACCCGGTATTCGACCTCCTGGTCGTCGGTGCCGGTCCCACCGGCCTCGCCTGCGCCATCGAGGCTCAAAAGGCAGGCTTCCGCGCGGCGCTCGTCGACAAAGGATGCGTCTGCAACTCGCTTTACCACTATCCCGCGCACATGACCTTCTTTACCACCTCGGAGCTGCTCGAGATCGGCGAGATCCCCTTTCCCAGCCCCAACGCCAAGCCCACCCGCAACGAGGCCCTCGAGTACTACCGGCAGGTCGCGGCGTTCTACAAGCTGGATGTGAGGCAATATCAGCGCGTCGATCGGATCAGCGGAGCCGACGGTGCATTTTCCGTCCACACTCTTGACCGGTTTGGCCGGCCCGGCACCCTCCAGGCCCGCAAATTGGCCATCTCTACCGGTTACTACGATCTGCCCAACCTGATGCGGATCCCGGGTGAGGAGCTCATCAAGGTCCACCACTACTACGACGACCCGCACCCCTACTTCGGCCTCGACATAGCCGTCATCGGCGGTAAAAACTCGGCGGCCATTGCCGCCCTCGAGCTATGGCGTCACGGCGCACGCGTCACCCTGGTCCATCGCGACGCCGAGATACACCGTCACGTAAAGTACTGGATAAAGCCCGACATCGAAAATCGCATCAAGAACGGCGAAATCAAAGCATACTTTCGCTCGCATCCCACGGAGATCACCCTCGACGCCGTCAAGCTCGATACGCCCGACGGCCCTGTGAGCATCAAGAACGACTTCGTCTTTGCGATGACCGGCTACCATCCCGACTTTGCCTTTCTCGAGAATTTCGGAGTCCAGTTTTCCGGCCCAGACCGCCTCCCAGTCTGCGATCCTGAGACGCTGGAAAGCAACGTCCCCGGAATTTACTTGGCCGGGGTCATCGTGGCCGGCGCGCGCACCAACGAGATCTTCATCGAAAACGGTCGCTTCCACGGCCTCCAGATTGCCCGGGCCCTTACCGCCAGGCTGCGCTAATGCCGTCCCAGGCCGCCAACAGCGGTGCGACCAGATTGCATGTCGCGAAATTCTGGCACATCTGCGCTCGCCGCGCATCTGTTACTACAGCAGATCCGGAGTTACCTCGGGCGGAACTTTTCCGCCGGCTTCGGGTTCAACTCGATGACAGGCTTTCAGGCAATCGCGTCTAATGGGGAAAGCCAAAGCCAGTTGTGAGTTTGCAGGAGATCAAGATGAATCGGCCATTATTGAAGCGAATCATTGCACGTTCTGCCGCATGGTTGGCCGCGGCTGCTGTCTGCACGGCGGTTGCGCTGGCCCAGCAGGATGCGCCCGCAACCGGGCAGCGCACCGACGGACAGATCGAGATGGACGTCGTCCATGCGCTCGACGCCTCTGCGGCGCTCAAAAACGATCTCATCACCGCGGCGACCATTCAAAGCCAGGTGACACTGTCGGGCACCGTCTCGACCGACGCGTCCAAGCGGCTGGCGGAGTCAATCGTCAAGGGTGTTCCCGGCGTCACCGGTGTCAAAAACAATCTCAAGATCGGCGATCCCGCAAGCGATCCAAATGCCCTGGGTGCGCAGAATCAAGGCGAGGACGATCAAGACATGGCCGACAACCAGCAGCAAACCGCTGGAGCGCCCATGCAGGACAACGGGCAGAATGCCCCGCCTCCGTCGTACGACCCCAATAACCAGAACGCGCAGCAGCAGTATCCGCAGCAGGCTCCGCCTCCCCAGTATGGCCAGCAGCCATCGCCGCAATACGGCCAGCAGGCTCCGCCTCCGGGCTACGCGCCAGATCCCGGCTATGGCCAGGCCGCGCCTCCTCCGAACTACCAGCAGGGGTATGCTCCTGCACCTCAGCCGCCCTCGTACCGGTATGCCAAAGGCCCCGTAACGGTGCCCCAGGGAACGCTGATCCAGGTGCGCACCAGCGAGTCGGTTGATAGCAAGCGTGTCCAGAGTGGCGAACCCATTCAGTTCACCGTGATTCAGGACGTCACCTTTGGCGGAGTCCTGGCGATTCCGCGCGGCGCCACCGTACACGGCGTCATAAGCGACGTGAAAAACGTCGGCTCGGGCACCCTCACCGGCAACTCCGAACTCGCTCTGCAACTCACCGCGCTTGATCTCGGCGGACAGTCCTATCCGCTGGAGTCCGATCAGTTCCGCATCAGAGCTCCCGGAAAGGGCGGCCGCTCTGCCGGAAACATCATCGGCGGGGCATTGATTGGCGCGCTCATTGGCGGTGCGGCAGGCGGCGGTGGCGGCGCGGCAATCGGCGCTGCAGCCGGCGGCACAATCGGAACCGCGGCCTCTTCCGCTGAGTCTGGCCCGCGTGCCTGGATCCCGGCCGAAGCGCTTGTGACCTTCCATCTCGCCGCTCCGGTCACCGTCAATCCGGTTGACCCGCAGGAAGCGATGCGGCTCGCCCAGGGCCTCTACCCCGGCGGTCCTTCGCTCTATCGTCGCAGCGGCTATTACGGTGGGCCGCGCGCTTATCCCTACCCCTACTACTACGCGCCGGTTTACTACCGTCCGTACTACTTTTCCGGCGGCTTCTACTACTGGCGATAAGCCGTCCAGGAGTATCCACAGCAGCGGGCATCCGAAAGGATGCCCGTTTTGCTTTTGCTGCCGCTCGCACCGGTGCTCTCGCGGACGGGATGAGGTCGTCTATAATGACAGCAAATCGCGTCGAGCGATATTTGCGTGCTGGGAGAGGGCGTTCACGCCATTTTTTCCCGGCCTTTTGAACGCAGCGGACAGGGTAAAGTTCCCAGGGCGCGCGTAGAGAGTAGAAGGCTCAAGTACCTCCATGATTCGTTTCCTGCAAAAAGAAAACCGCCTTACCAAGGCGCTGTTTGTGGTCATCATCGCGGCAGCTTCTGTCTCGATGGTGGTCTACCTCATTCCTGGACTCTCGGGCCAGGGCGCCACGGGCGCCGACACCTTCGCGGTCGTCTATCCAAGCTGGTATAGCCGCCTCCTCGGCGCTGGCGAGGTCATCAGCCAGCAGAAGGTTTCGCAGCTCGCCACCCAGCGCGTGCAGCAGCAATACCCCCAGTACGCCGGCAACCCGATGATCATGAACATGATCGAGCCGCAGGTGGGCCAGCAGCTGGTGCAGCAGCAGATTCTGCTCGATGAAGCGAAAAAGCTCGGCATCCGAGTAACCGATGCCGACGTACGCCAGTACCTCCAGACCGGGCCTCCGGGAGAAGTCCTTTTCCCAGGCGGAAAGTTCATCGGGCAGGAGAAGTACGCCGCTCTGATTCAGAGCCGCTTTGACATCACGGTTGCCGATTTTGAAGACAGCGTGAAGCACGACATCGCCATGCGCCGCCTCGAGTCCCTCATCACCGCCGGTGTTACCGTGGGCGATCAGGAAGTGCGCGAGCTGTATCGCAAGCGCAATATCAAGATCAAGTTCGATTACGCCGTTGTCTCTTCTGACGACCTCGCCAAACAGATCAACCCCTCTGACGCAGAACTCGAGGCCTTCTTCAAAAAGAATGCGGCGCGTTATGCCACAGCGGTTCCTGAAGAGCGCACCATCTCCTATTTCGCGTTTACTCCCACTGATGTGCCGGGTGGCGTTCCACAACCAACGCAGCAGGAGATTCAGCAGTACTACAACGCCCACCAGTCCGAGTACTCGGTGCCCGAGCAGGCACGCGCCCGCCACATCCTCATCAAGGTCGATCCGGCCGCGGGTCCCAAAGGCGACGCCGCCGCCAAAGCAAAGGCCGAAGCGCTCCTCAAGCAGATTCAGGCTGGCGCCAATTTTGCTGAGCTGGCCAAGAAAAACTCTGACGACCCTGGTAGCAAGGATTCCGGCGGCGAACTGGGCTTTGCCCAGCGCGGCCGCATGGTGCCGGAGTTCGACAAGGCAATCTTCTCGCAGAAAATCGGCGACACTCAGATCGTAAAAACCCAGTACGGCTACCACATCGTTCAGGTCGAAGAGCGCCAGCAGGCCCACGCCCAGTCGCTGAATGAAGTGCTGCCCACGATTCAAGCCACCCTCATTCGCCAGAAGTCGTCTGCCGCGCAAGAGAGCTACGCACAGGCGCTCACCTCTGAAGCCATCAAGAACGGCCTCGACAAAACAGCCGCCGCTCATCACCTGCAGCTCGTCACCACGCCTCCTGTGGCTGAACAGGGTACCGTCGCCGGTCTACCTGACAGCGCCGGTCTGCTTGCCAAGGCATTCCAGGCCAAGAAGGGCGATCCTGCCCAATCGGCTCCCACAGGCGAAGGCTACGCGATCTTTCAGGTCACCGGCATCACTCCGGCGCACGCGCCTGCGTTTGCTGACTGGAAGAGCCACGTTCTCGACGACTACCGCGCTGAGAAAGTTCCCGCCCTGCTCCAGCAGAAGACAACCGAGCTGGCCAACCAGGCTAAGTCTGAGAACGATCTCGTCAAAGCGGCAAAGGCCGTGGGCGCCACCATTAAGACCAGCGACCTCGTTGGTGAAAGCAGTCAGGTACCCCAATTGGGCGACCTCAGCCAGGTCGCTCCGCAACTGTTCGATATGGTTCCAGGCAACATCAGTGGAGCCATCAATGCGGGTCGTACCGGCGTCGTGGCCAAAATACTGATGAAGACTGAACCCAGCCCCGATGAAATCAAGCAGAACTTTGATCAGGCGCGCGATCAGCTCCTCGATCAGCGCCGCAGCGAAGCCTTCCAGGTCTTTGCCAGCAACATCATCGGCGATTACAAGAAACACAATCGCGTCCTCTTCAGCGCTAAGCCGAAGTCCCCGGAAATTCCAGGCGAATAAGTCGACACGCTTCAAGACCCACGGGCCCGCATCCAACACCGGATGTGGGCCTTTCATTTTTATGGACTGATTCCCACTGGCACGCTCCCTCGGCAGAGTGACCCGGAAATCATCTAACAGCAAACTGCGCAGCGCGGAGATAATTCAGGTATGCGGTTTCAACGTTCGTCCGGCGTTTTGCTTCATATCAGCTCGCTTCCTTCCTATGGCGGCATCGGCGACCTTGGCCCGGCAGCCCATGAGTTTCTCGCGTTCCTGGCCGCGGCAAAGCAGCATGTGTGGCAGGTTCTACCCCTGTGCCCCACCGGCTATGGGAACTCCCCGTATGCCGGTTCCTCGGCCTTCGCCGGCAATCCCTTTCTCATCAGCCTCGAGCTCCTGGTCGAATGGGGTTGGATCGACGGTTCGCGCATCGCAGGCCTTGACGGCCGAGGCGGCTCTGTCGACTTCAATGAAGTCGAACAGCGCAAGCTCCCCCTGCTCCACGAGGCAGCATCGAATTTCCTCGACCGCGGTCCTCACGAACCCGCCCTTGCCGATCAATGGCGCCGCTTCGAAGAGTTCTGCCGCGCCGAAGCCAACTGGCTTGACGACTATGCTCTCTACGCTGAACTGCGCCGCCAGCTCAACACAGGCGCATGGGCCACGTGGCCGGAACCGTTGCGCCATCGGGACCCAGCAGCCCTTGCCGACATCCGCGCCCAGCACGGCCGCGCCCTTGCCCAGGAACAGGTCCTGCAATTCGCCTTCACCCTCCAGTGGAACAGCCTGCGCGAAGATGCTGCCCGCAGTGGCATCCGCGTCCTCGGCGATGTGGCCATCTTTGTGAACTTCGACTCCGCCGATGTCTGGTGTCACCCCGATCTCTTCGAGTTGGATGAGGCTCTTAACCCGCGGCGCATCGCCGGCGTTCCGCCCGATTACTTCTCTGCGACTGGTCAGCGCTGGGGCAACCCTCTCTATCGATGGGATGTGCTCCAGCAGCACGGCTTCGACTGGTGGGTTGCGCGCATCGCGCGTGCACGCCAACTCTACGACATCGTCAGGCTCGACCATTTCCGTGGCTTCGAGGCTTACTGGTCCATTCCCGCGGCGGACAACACGGCCATCAACGGCACCTGGATCAAGGCGCCGGGCCTCGCCTTGTTCCGCACGCTTGAGGCGGCTCTCGGCCCTCTGCCCCTCGTTGCAGAAGACCTGGGCTTGATCACTGCCGAAGTCGATGCCCTTCGCCAGGACCTCGGCTTGCCGGGCATGAAGGTTATCCAATTCGGCTTCAGCGATAAGGGTGCGCACATCCATCTGCCCCACCGCTACACCGTCGACACCGTCGCCTACTCCGGTACCCACGATAACGACACGACGCAGGGTTGGTGGTCCACACTTGGAGCGCCCGAGCGCGCCGCAGTCCAGTCCTACGTCGGCGACGTACATGACCGGCCCACTTGGCCGCTCATGCGTGCAACCGCGGCCAGCGTGGCCGAAATCGCTATCGCTCCCGCGCAGGATCTGCTGGAACTCGGCTCCGAGGCGCGCATGAACACCCCCGCTGTGGCCGCGGGTAATTGGAGCTGGCGCGCGCCCGAAGGCTGCTTCACTCCCGAGCTGGCCGCGAAGCTTGCGTCGCTCGTCTCCTTGACCGATCGCGAAAACGACCCGCTCAGCCAAGATCCGGCACCGGCGTCCTGACAGTTTTAGGCCGTTACCTTTGACGGTGCGCTTTTGGTGCGCCGCCTCTCCGCTTGCTATCCTTGCGCAGATGGACACCGCAGCGATTCAGACCAAGGCGCTCACGCGCCGCTTTGGCGAACTCACAGCCGTCGAAGATGTCACGCTGCAGGTCGCGCAAGGGCAGTTCTTCGGCTTCCTTGGGCCAAACGGAGCGGGAAAGTCCACCACCATCAAAATGCTCACCGGCCTCCTCGAGCCAAGCGCAGGTTCGATCGAGATCCTTGGCCAACCTTTTACCGCATCTTCGCTGGACCTGAAACGCCAGATAGGCGTCGTGCCTGAAGGGATGGCCCTGCTCGGTAGGCTCACCGCGCCCGAGTATCTACGCTTCGTCGGCCGTATGTATGGCCTCGATCGCAACACCGTCCAGCGCCGCAGTGAAGAGCTCCTCGAATTTATGCAGCTCGCCAACGAGCGCCGCAAGATGATTACCGACTTTTCGCACGGCATGCAGAAGAAGCTCGCGCTTGCGGCGGCAGTGATCCACGGCCCCAGGGTCCTCTTTCTCGACGAGCCATTCGAGGGCGTCGACGCCGTGGCCGCCGGTATGCTCAAGAGCTTGCTTCAGGGCATGATTCAGCGAGGAGCCACGGTCTTCCTCACCACCCATGTGCTCGAGATCGTCGAGCGGCTCTGCAGTCACGTAGCAATCATCCACAAAGGCCGCCTCGTTGCCAACGGATCCATCGAAGATCTGCGCGCGGGCATCGCCGCCTCCGGCCTGCCCGGCACCGAGACTGGGCAGCGCCTCACACTCGAACAAATCTTCTTGTCAATCGTGGGAGTTACCGGACAGGAGCCAATGCAGGAACTCTCATGGCTGACTTAGGGGCTCAGCGCGCCGCCGCGTTCGTCCCCGAGGGACGCGGGCCCTTCGGCCGACTGGCGCGCGCACAATATGCCACGTTGGCCGCAATGCGTGCTCGGCGATTCGCCAACGCATTCCGCACAACTGAAGGCGCTTTCGAGTTCGGCGCACGCACCGTCTCGCTCATCATCTACACCCTGATGGGCCTCAGCCTCGGAGTCGGCGCAGGCTCCGTTGCCTACAGCCTCGTTTCGGAACACCGTTTCAAAGCGCTATCGGTCGAGTTCTGGCTGGTCTTCGTTCTCTGGCAAGCGGTCGCGATTGTGCTCGCGTCGTTTCTTGAGCAGTTCGACTTCGGTGGCATGCTGCGCTTTCCGGTCAGCTTCTCTTCTTTTTTTATCCTCCACCTTGTCTTCGGCCTCATCGATGCCGCAACCCTCGCCGGCGGGTTGTCCTGCCTGGGGCTCCTCGTCGGAGTCGTCGCCGCGCGGCCCGATCTGAGTGCTGCCGCCATCGCCGCATTAATTGGCTTCGCGCTCTTCAACCTCCTTCTGGTCAGGGCCATCCTCGCCTGGATCGATCGCTGGCTCGCCCAGCGCCGTTCGCGCGAAATCGTCAGCGCCGTCTTTCTCGTCACGCTCGTCGGTCTGCAACTCCTGAACCCGGCGCTGCACGATGAAAACTGGACAGGCCACGATCGTCATTCCTCGACGCCCCCGGCCAGCGAAGTGCGATTGATCAGCCAGGGCGAGGCATTGCTCAAGACCGCTGCATCGGCACAGGCCTGGCTGCCGCCCGGTCTAGCTTCCGCCATGCTGCAGAGTGCCGACAAGCATAACTCTGAAGCCTTCGTAGAAGAGGAAGGGGCGCTCGGGTTCTTCATTCTTGCAACCGCAGGGGTGCTTGGCATGAGGCTGCGCGCCGAGTATCGTGGCGAGAGTTTCGGCCAAGCGCCCAGCGGGCTCGATCACCAGAAGACCGAGACCGGATGGCTCCTCTCTGGATCTGGACCCATTTCGGCCGTCGTCGAGAAAGAGCTTCACACCCTCTTCCGCTCCATGCCGCAGCTCTACGCCATCTTGGTTCCCACCATTATGGTGGTCATTATCGCAAGTCTCTTTCGCAACGGCATCGCTCTCTCGCACCGCGCGCAGCACATGGCGCTCCCCATCTGCGTGGCCTATGGCCTGCTCGGATTTACTCAGCTGATCTACAACAATTTCGGCGCTGAAGGGAAGGGAATTCAGATGATCTTTCTCTTTCCTATCCCGCCGCGCCGCATTCTGCTCGCGAAGAATATCTTTCACGGCGCCCTCTATCTATTTGTCGCGGTCGTATCGGGAACCCTCGCCAGCCTGCGCATGGGACGCCCCAGCCTGCTCATTGTTGCGGTTACCGCGGCATGGCTCGTCTTCGCCTTGCCGGCAAACCTGGCCGCAGGAAATCTCTTTTCCTTGACCATGGCATATCGCGTCAACCTCGGCCGCATCGGCCGCCAGTCCGGATCGCAGGCCAACGCACTTCTCAGCATGCTGGTTCAGACAACTATTCTTGGCATCGGCGCAACCATCTTCAGCGCATGTTCTGCGGCCGACCGCATCTGGTGGGCCGTTCCTATTCTCCTGGCCTGCGCGGTGATCTCAGCCAGCGCATGGTTTCTCGTCCTCCGCTTCGCAGATACCCTGGCCATCCGCCGACGCGATGCCCTGATCGATAAGCTCGCGCGCGCTGCATAAACCCGATTCTCCCGCGCAGAAGTTCTGGACCACGGCCGCCTCTCTATCCCAATCGCGCGGTTTATAGACCACTCTTCATCCGAAAAGCCCGCACCACCTCTGCCGGATCGAGATGCTGCCCATCCACCGCTTCATTCATCGCCCGCATGTCCTCGGCCGTGATGCGCCCCGCCAATGCATCGAGTGCCTCACGAATCTGGGGCCAGCGCCGAAGCGCTTCCGCTCGCACCAGCGGGACTGCCTCGTAGGGCGGAAAGTAGTGGCGATCGTCTGCAAGCACGGTCAATCCAAAAGCCTCAATCGGCCCATCCGTCGAATTGCCCGCAATCATATCCACTTGGTGTGCATTCAGCGCGCGATAAAGCAAGCCCAGGTCCATCGTCCGCGGTGGTCCATCGAACCTGAACCCGTATGCCGCGATCAAGCCCGGCAGACCATCGGGACGCTGCTCAAATTCGTACCCCACGCCCAGCTTCCACTGCGGCGTAAACTGCGCGGCCTGGCTCAGGGTCGTCAGATGCAGGCGGCGCGCATCATCCCCCCGAATCACCATCGCAAAGGTGTTCTCGAACCCCAGCGGCGCGCCCACCGTCACACCGTACTTCGAACCATACAGCGAGCGCACGGTCTGTAGAACCCGCTCAGGATCGCGATCGACCGGCTGTTTTAGAATCGCCGTGAGCGCGGTCCCGGTGTACTCGACATAGCCATCGATCCGCCCCGCAATCAGCGCTTGGTGACAGATATAACTTCCCGCAAGATAGAAGCGCCGCTCCACCTTCAGGTGCGATTTCGCTTCAATCTCCTGCGCCAGCAATTCACCCAGCACCACCTGCTCGGTGAAATTCTTCGCACCAATGACCGGATGGTCGGCGCGCGGCGGTGCACACGAAGTGAGCGTAAGGATGAACGCAGACAGAACCGGGATAAAGGCGCGCCGCATCATGGCGCAGGAACCTTGAGCACACGCTCAAGCAGTCCCAGGCCCGCATCCGCCGCAAGCGCCAGCAATGCCGCGGGAACCGCGCCCGCCAGCACCAGTCGATTATCCACCGAGGCCACACCGCGAAAAATCAGCTCACCCAATCCGCCCGCGCCTACCGCGGCTGCAATGGTTGCGATGCCGATGCAAGTAACCGTCGCAGTTCTCATGCCCGCAAAAATGAACGATGCTGCCAGCGGAAGTTCAACCTTGAACAGCCTCTGTGTATCGGTGAGGCCAAGGGCGCGCGCTACTTCAAGCAGCGTTGGGTCGATACCGCGAATACCCGCATAGGTGTTGCGCAGAATAGGCAGAAGGGCATACGCCGTTAGCGCCGCAATGGCAATGCGGGCTGCTCGCTCTCCAAGCCACGGCAACGGCAGCAGAAACCCAAACATTGCCAGCGAAGGAATCGTCTGCAAAATGTTAGCGGCTGCGAGAATCGGGCGCGCCCATGCCGGCTTGCGCGTAAGCCAGATTCCCGTCGGCACTGCGACTACTACCGCCAGCAGCATCGCAGCCGCAGCCATCCAGACGTGCTCTAAAGTCAGCGTGGCAATCTCTTCGCCATACCGCGCCAGGAAGTCGCTCATCGCAGGCTCCTCTCGCCGGCATTGCGTTCTCCGCGCTGAAAGGCGTTGATGTACTCTCCAACCTGGGGCGCCCGCGACACCCAAAAATCCTCCGGCGAAAGATACACCGCAAGCGAACCTTCATGGAGCAATGCGATCTTGTCGCCCAGATAAAGTGCCTCATTCAGATCGTGCGTCACCAGCAATACGGTCTTCTTCAGCCCGCCCAGAAGCTGCAAAAGCATGTCCTGCATCTCACCACGCGTCAGCGGATCGAGCGCGCCAAACGGCTCGTCCATCAGCAGAATCTCAGGGTCAGCCGCCAGGGCGCGCGCGAGACCGACCCTCTGCCTCTGGCCTCCCGACAACTGGTGCGGATAACGACGCGCGAAGCTGCCCGGATCCAGACCCACGGCCCGCAACAATTCGTGGCTGCGCTCCGCGCGCTCGCCGCGTGGTACTCCCTCCGACTCAAGCACAATGCCCGCATTGCGCTCGATTGTGAAATGGGGAAAGAGCCCTGTCTCCTGGATGACGTAGCCGATCCTTCGCCGCAATTGAATCAGGTCCACGTCGCGATTCGATTTCCCACCGACGATGACATCCCCGCTTGTCGGCGCTACCATGCGGTTCACCGTGCGCAGAAGCGTGGTCTTGCCTGACCCGCTGCGCCCCAGCAGAGCGGTTGTTGTCCCCGCATCCACCGCAAGCGAGATCGATTCCAGAATCCGTCGTCCGTCCGGAACCTGCACCGTGACTTCCTTGAACTCGATCCCTTCGCTCATGCGTGACCAGTGTACGGCAGAGAATCTCCCTCACCCGCGTCTCCTTCCAAACCTGAAGGCATCCTGCATTGCGGGCGGCTCATCTAAGTAGATGTAAAACCAGCTTCTCGCAGCGATTCCTGCAGTCTCAACACGCCTACAGCGCACATATGAGGAACCGTGGAAAGACAAGAAATGCGACGCATTCCGCAGTCCACCTATCGGCTGCAGTTGCACGCGGGATTCACATTCGACGATGCCATACAAATTGCCGGCTATCTCAAAGAGCTCGGCATCTCGCATGTCTATAGTTCGCCCTACCTGCAGGCATCTCCCGGCAGCATGCACGGGTATAACGTTGTCGATCACGAGAAGATAAATGTTGAACTCGGCGGCGAAGAGGGGCATCGACGCTTTTGCGCGCGACTCAAAGAATTGGGCCTGAGCCAGGTCCTCGACATCGTGCCGAATCACATGGCAACCGGCCCCGAAAATCGATGCTGGTGGGACGTGCTGGAAAATGGGCCTTCCAGCCGCTACGCCTCCTGGTTCGATATTGACTGGCATTCTTCCGAAGTGAAGTTGCAAAACAAAGTCCTGATCCCCGTGCTAGGCGATCAGTACGGGCGCATCCTGAGCGCCAACGAGTTTCAGGTCGATCAGCAATGCGGTTCCTTTAGCCTCCGCTACACAGACCATCGCTTCCCCCTCGCACCGCGCTCACTCGCGATTCCTCTTGCCCGAGCCGCTCAATTCGCCGATAGCCCACGCCTCAGCTTCATTGCTGACAGCCTTGCCCGCCTCCCGGTACCCGAGTCCGCTGAGCAGGCAATGGTCCTGTCGCGTCATCGCGACAAAACCGTCATCTACGAGTTGCTCCGCAGGCTCTGCACCGAGCAGCCTGAAATATCCACGGCCATCGCCAAGGCTGTTGACGAACTCAATCGCGATCACGATGCCCTCGATGCGTTCTTGAATCTGCAGCACTACCGGCTTGCCTATTGGCGCACCGCCGATCAGGAACTCGGCTATCGGCGATTCTTCGATATCAACACCCTCATCGGCCTGCGCGTTGAACGCCCCGAAGTCTTCGACGCAACCCACCAGCGCGTATTGCAATGGCTCAAAGAAGGAGTGCTCGACGGCGTGCGCGTCGATCATCCCGATGGCCTGCGCGACCCACAGCAATACTTCGATCGTCTGCGGCAACGTGCTCCCGATGCGTGGATTATCGCCGAGAAGATCCTTCAGCCCGGCGAGACACTGCGCGCAGACTGGCCCATTGAAGGTACCAGTGGCTACGACTTTCTCAATGTATGCAATGGCCTGCTCGTACACGGACCGGGCTTGGAAGAGCTCACCAATCTCTATCGTGCCTTCATCGGCGAGGCTGTGGAGTTTGAGCCACTAGCCCGGAACATGAAGCTCAATGTCGAACGCGAGGCCCTCGGCAGCGATGTCAACCGCTTGACGAGCCTCTTCGTCGAGGTATGCGAAAACAATCGCGACCGCCGCGACTACACGCGTGCCGAGATCCGACGGGCGCTCCGCGAAATTGCATCCTGTTTCACCGTCTATCGCACCTACGTCGCTCCTTCGCGTGAGCAGATCACCGACGAAGACCGCAGCGAAATCGAAAAGGCGGTTGCGGACTCAAAGGCGCAGCGTACCGATTTGGACCCAGGGCTCATGGACTTCATCGGCGACGTGCTCGCCTTGCGCGCGCGCGGTCCGCTGGAGTCCGAGTTCCTCCTTCGTTTCCAGCAGTTCACCTCGCCGGTCATGGCAAAAGGCCTTGAAGACACGGCGTTCTATTGCTACAACCGCCAGATCGGGTTAAACGAAGTGGGCGGCTCTCCGGACCGCAACGGCGTGAGCCTTGCCGAGTTTCACGAGTTCTGCGCTCAATTGCATGCCCAGCACCCTTCCACGATGAATACGCTCGCGACGCACGACACCAAGCGCGGCGACGATGTGCGGGCACGGCTCGCGGTGCTCACCGAGATCCCCGCACGTTGGAAGACAATTGTCCATCGATGGTCGCGTAACAACGCGAAGTTCAAGCGCCGCGGGTTTCCCGATCGCAATACCGAGTACTTCCTGTATCAGACCATCGTCGGCGCATGGCCTATCTCCGTCGAACGCCTTACGGCTTATATGGAGAAGGCTGCGCGCGAGGCCAAGCAGCAGACCAGTTGGACCCAGCAGAACGAAGAATTTGAAGACGCACTGCGCAGTTTCATCGAAAGCATCCTCGCCTCCAACGACTTTATTGCCGAAGTGAACGCATTCGTCGATTCCATCCTGAATGCTGGTCGAATCAATGGACTCGCGCAGACGCTGATCAAGATGACTGCGCCCGGCGTTCCCGACACCTATCAAGGCGGCGAGTTGTGGGATCTGCGCCTCGTCGACCCCGACAATCGCGGCCCGGTGGATTACGCTGCACGCCAGGCAATGTTGAACGACCTCAAGTCGGGGCTGAGCATCGAAGAAATTATGCAGCGAGCAGAGAGCGGCTTGCCCAAGTTGTGGGTTGTGCATCGGGCCCTCGCCCTGCACCGCCAGAAACCGGAATCGTTCGGCCCAGCCACCAGCTACACTCCGCTTGAGGCGAAAGGCCCAAAGTCCGATCACGTCGTCGCCTATCTGCGCGGGACGGATGTGATCGCGTGCGTTCCACGCTGGAGCGCGCTCCTGGGCAACCGGTGGGGGGCTACATCGATCGAAATTCCTGCAGGGCATTGGACGAATGAACTGACAGGTGAACAATGGAAAGGAGGGTCCGTGCGGCTGCAGTCGCTCTTCGCGCGCTTTCCCGCAACTCTCCTCTCAAGGCAAGCGGAGTGATCGATGCATCGATTTGAACTGTGGGCGCCGGCGGTCCATTCGGTTGACGTACAAGTCAACGGTAAAAACTATTCAATGCAGCCGGTCGGCAAGCGCGGATGGTGGGGCGTGGATGTGCCGGACGCCGGCCCCGGAGCCAATTACGGATTCTTGGTCGACAACGACACCAAGCTCTACCCCGACCCGCGATCCTTGGCTCAACCTGCCGGTGTGCACGGCCTTTCGCAGGTCTACGATCAGAACGCCTTCCAATGGTCCGACCAGCATTTTCAGCCTCCGCCGCTTGCCAGTGCCATTGTTTACGAACTGCATCCAGGCACGTTCACCCCGACCGGTACACTGGATTCCGCAATTGAAAAGCTCGATTCTCTTGTCGATCTGGGCGTCACCCACATCGAGCTCATGCCCGTCGCCTCATTTCCCGGCGACTACGGATGGGGCTACGATGGCGTCGCATTGTTTTCGGTGTACCAGCCTTACGGCGGCCCCGATGCACTCAAGCGGTTCGTCAATGCAGCGCATCGAAAAGGACTCGCTGTTCTGCTTGATGTGGTCTACAACCACTTCGGCCCCGTGGGTAACTACACAGGAAAATTTGGCCCCTATCTCATCGACTACCACAAGACTCCTTGGGGCGGCGCAGTCAATCTTGAAGGTGCAGGATCGCATGAGGTGCGCCGATTCCTTTGCGACAACGCGCGTATGTGGCTGCGCGATTTTCACATAGACGGCTTGCGCCTTGATGCCGTGCACGCGCTCATTGATCGCTCGGCCATCCATTTCCTTGAGCAGCTCTCTGCTGAAGTCGACAGGATCAGCGCGACCCTGGGCAAGCAGCTTGTCCTGGTCGCCGAGACCGATCTCAACACTCCGCGCTTCGTCACCCCTCGCGAAGCAGGCGGCCTTGGCATGGACGCGCAATGGAGCGATGATTTTCATCATGCTCTCTTCGCGGTGCTCACGCCCGAGTCCGATGGTGGCTACTATTCTGACTTTGGCTCCCTCGCGCAATTGGCCAAGGCCCTCGAACAGACATTTGTTTTCGACGGCATCTATTCACACTACCGTCGGCGCGTGCACGGCCGTTCCGCCGCCCATGTATCGCAGCATCGTTTCTTTGGCTACATTCAGAACCACGACCAGGTCGGCAACCGCGCCAGGGGCGAGCGCCTCAGCGAAGATGTCGGGCTCGCTCGCGCAAAAATCGCAGCCGCGCTCGTCCTTCTGGGACCGTTTATTCCCATGCTCTTTCAAGGCGAAGAGTGGGCCGCGTCCGCACCCTTTCAGTACTTCGCCCATCACGAAGATCCAGAGATGGCACGCGCTGTTTCAGAAGGGCGCAAAAGCGAATTTGAAGCCTTCGGCTGGGATCCGGATTCAATTCCCGATCCTGAGAGCCGCAGTACCTTCGAGCGCTCGCGCCTCAACTGGGACGAAGCCGCAAAACCGCCTCATGCGGAAATGCGTGCGTGGTATCGCAGCCTGATTTGGTTCCGTCGTTCCACGCCATGCCTCAACAATGGAGATCCCGGCAACACACGCGTGGTCTTTGACGAAATAGAGCGCTGGCTCCGCATGACGCGCGGCACAATCGCCGTGCTCTGTAATATCGGAGCGTCGACTCGCTCTCTGCCGGTTACGCCCTTGACAGAACTCGTCCTGGCTTCGAACCCCAACATCCATCCTGATGGCGAAGTCATCCATCTCCCGCCCGACAGCGTCGCCGTACTGCGCGAGGCAGCCCATGGCGTGCGCTAGAAGATTGCGCTCGGGGGGGCTTCAATTCCACCTCGCGTGCCAAGCCAGCCTACCCAGGCCTGAGAGAATAGATCTAGCCCGATTGTCCGGGCGGATCGTCTCCGAAGGAACCTTCTAGTTGCGTCGCGTCGCCCTCATCTACAACCCGCAATCCGGCCAATATTCGGCACAACGCGACAAGTCGGTCCGCGGTGCGCTCAAAGTCCTTCACGACCAGGGCATCGAAGCCGACGCACTTGAAACCGACGCTCCCGGCAGCGCCAAGAACCTTTCCCGCGTGGCCGCGCGCAACGGATACGACACCGTCCTTGCCTGCGGCGGTGATGGCACGGTTCACGAGGTACTCCAGAGTCTCGTCGGAACCGACGTGGCCCTCGGTGTCGTGCCCCTCGGCACGGCCAACGCTTTGGCGCAAAATCTCGGCTTGGGCAGGTCGCCCGTACCCGCCATGCGCAAACTACTTACTGCCGTGCCCACTAAGGTCCCGGTAGGCCGCATCTCTTATCGCGACAACGCCGGCGTGGAGCGCTCCTGCTATTTCACCGTTGCCGCAGGCATCGGTGCCGACGCCCTGCTGATGGCCAGCCTCGATGCCGGCCTCAAAAGACGCTTTGGTTACGCGCTCTACGTAATCGAAGCAACTCGAATCTGGGCCACGAATCCATTTCCGCTTTTCAATGCGGCTTTCACCCTCGCGGGCAGTGGCGAAACATACCTCTCCCAGGTCTCGCAGTTACTCGCGGTGCGCGTCCGTTCCTTCGGCGGAGTGCTCGGAACTCTCGCTCCCGGAGCAACGGTGCGCAGCGAGACTCTCAACCTCATCTCATTCAAAACGCAAAGCCGCTTTCGCTACCTTCGTTTTCTTCTCGCAGTGGTCGCGGGCAGGCACACATTTTCTGAAGAAGTGCAGCGGACCGATGCATCCATGGTTGACTGCCAGCCATGCGACGGATCGAAGACAAAAATCTACGTCGAGGCCGACGGCGAAGTGCTCGGCTACCTGCCTGCACGCATGGAAATCGCATCGCAGACCCTCACTCTGCTTGTTCCGCCCGACGCGCAGCCATAAATCGCGCCATCGAGTTCAATCGCCATTTCTTCGCAATTTGATGGATAGTCGACCCAACTGCGATGATGGCTGCGATCGTTTCAGGAGCCCGTCGCATGAATCCTAAGATCATTCTTGGAGTTGCTATGATCGCCGCCCCCGTCGCTCTCATTGCGCAACAGCCCGCTTGGCAGCCCGCTCCCGGACACCTGACGTTGCCCCTCTGGCCCGGCAAGGTCCCCGGCGCTGCAGCCAACCTTCCGCCTGAGGTCGACACCACCACCGCCAAAGATCCGCTCATCGCCGGCCGGCCTCTGATCCGTCTCGGCAACGTCGCCAATCCAACCCTCACCGTCTATGCGCCCAAAGGAATCAACACTGGCGCCGCAGTAGTCGTGTTCCCGGGAGGCGGCTATCGAATCCTCGCCATCGACCTCGAAGGAACAGAAGTCTGCGACTGGCTCAACTCCATCGGTGTCACCTGCGTGCTAGTCAAATACCGCGTGCCCGATTCCGGTCCGTATCCCAAATCCTCTGCCGCCTTGCAGGATGCGCAGCGCGCGGTGGGCATGGTCCGCCAGCACGCCGTCGAGTGGCAGATTGATCCCAAGCGCATCGGTGTCCTTGGCTTCTCTGCCGGCGCGCATCTCTCCGCCGCGCTCAGCACTCACTACGAAAAGCGCCTCTACGATTCCGTCGACGCCGCCGATCAGCTGAGTTGCCGCCCCGATTTCGCCGTCATCGTCTACCCCGGCTATCTCGCTCTCGCCGATCAGGGCATGGCGCCCAATCCTGAGATTCACCCCACCGCCGACACCCCGCCATCGTTCATCGTGCAGGCTGAAGACGATCCGGTGCACGTCGAAAACGCTCTCGTCTATTTCGCGGCTCTCAAAAACGCCGGTGTTCCCGCTGAATTGCATATCTATGCAAAAGGAGGCCACGGGTATGGCCTTCGCCCAACCGACCTCCCCGTCACCACCTGGCCCAAAGGTGTTGAGCAGTGGCTGCGAACCATTCACGTGCTGCCAACGGAGTAGCCTCTTCATGCTTGCTGCCGTGCTGACAGTCTCCGACCGCTGTTCCTGCGGGCTCGCCGTCGACACCGCGGGCCCGGCTGTTGTCACCCTGTTGCGCCAGACTTGGCCTGACGCCGAAGTGCAGAACGCGCTTGTCCCCGATGAGATTGCAGAGATCGCCGCACACCTGACCAAGTGGTCCAGTCAGGGGGCCGCCCTCATCCTCACCGTGGGCGGCACAGGCCTCGGCCCACGGGATCTCACTCCCGAAGCCACGCGCGGCCTGATTGATCGCCAGGCCCCAGGCATCGCCGAAGCCATGCGTTCTGCCGGAGCGCAACTGAACCCCATGGCCTGGCTTTCGCGCGGCGTCGCCGGCCTCAAGGGAAACACGCTCATCGTCAATTTGCCGGGCAGTCTTCGCGGCGCCCAGCAGAGCCTGACCGCAATCCTCCCCCTTCTGCGCCATGGCCTCGAAACAATTGCGGGCTCTGAGACGCATCGATAAACTCCGGCAAAATCCAGGAAAACTGAGCAAACGGTTTCCCGATATCCAGCAGATTTTTGGATTCTCCGTCTGCAACTCCCATACGTCACTCGCCAAACTTCAAGCAGGAGTGCAGCTTCGTGGCAGGTCACCTCATTAGAAGTGCCCTTTTAGTTTCGAGAAACACCGGAAAAGCGGTGTAGAATCGCTGCAACGTGACTGGATCCCATGCTTCTGACAGGCGCCGCCCAGGCTCCGTGAGTATTCGCGACGTCGCTCTGCGCGCCGGAGTCTCCATCGCTACCGTGTCACGGACCGTGAATCACATTCCCACCGTGAATCCTGAGCTCGCCCAACGCGTGTGGAAGGCGATCGCAGAAGTAGGCTACCTGCCCAACACCCAGGCGCGCGCCCTTGTCTCAGGCCGCAGTCGCATGCTCGGCCTCATCGTTTCTGAAATCACCAATCCTTTCTTTCCTGAGCTTGTGCAGGAATTCGAAACGCTCGCCGTCGCCCAGGGCTATGAAGTCCTCATCGGTTCAACCAACTACGACCCCGCCCGCACCGAGAGCCTCTTGCGCAGACTCCTGCAGCGCAATGTCGATGGTGTTGCCGTCATGACCTTCGGCGTGGAAGAAGAGCTCATCCAGAAGCTCGTTGAGAGCGAATTTCCTCTCGTCTTCGTCGACGCCGCCCCCAACCTGCCCAATATCCGTATCCTCAAGGTCGACTACGCCGAAGGCATCCGTCAGGGCGTGCAACACCTGGCTGCGCTCGGCCACCGTCGCATCGCCTTCATCAGCGGACCTCTTGCGCAACGTTCCCCAGCAGCGCGGCGCGATGCCTTCCTCAAATCAATGGCCGAACTCGGACTGCAGGTGCCTCCCGAGCATCTCGTCGAAGGCAGCCACACCATGGAAGGCGGCATTAACGCCATGGAGCGCCTGCTTGGCGTTCCCGAGTTGCCGACGGCTGTGATGTGCTCCAACGATATGACCGCGATCGGCGTCCTCCACGCTCTTTACCGCACCACGCATCGCGTTCCCGCCGACATTTCCGTCGTTGGATTCGACGACATCCACCTCGCCCAATTCATGCTCCCACCGCTCACCACCGTGCAGATGTCCTGCCGCGATCTCGCCACCGCGGCCGTCGAAGCCTTGCGCGCCGGCATCGAGCCCGATCACCCCAGACACGGCAAGAAGGAGTGGCACATTCCCACCCGTCTCGTCGTCCGCCAGTCGTCCACTTTCCCGCGCGGAAGCTTGCCCGCCATCGTCTCTGCCAGCCATGCAAAGCACGGTTAGGTATTCAAAGCGCTCTCGCGCGCCTTCAGCCCCCGACTGACCAGGCCCTGAATTAAATAGATCAGACCAGAGGGAGCCGGGGCCTTCAGGCCCCTGACTGAATCGATTGCTCGAAAAGGCTTTAGCCCCGGAGGCGTGTCTTGTAACTTGAGCGCCACAACCGTGTCTAATAAGTGTTGCGGAGCTTCCCCCCGCGCGAGGTTCGTATGCTAATTGGCAAGGTCCCAGAAATCCCTTCGTCGGCAATCACCCCCAAAGATCGGTATCTGAACCGGCGGCGCTTTCTCCGCACCGCCCTCTCTGGCGCCGCCGCACTCGGCGCTACAGCCCTCGGCGTCGATCGTATCGGCCAAGTGCTCTCTCCAAAGCTCCGTGCACAAGCTGCCACCAAGCTCGAGACAATCAAAAGCCCGCTCTCCACTACAGGCGAGCAACTCACCAGCTACCAGGACATCACCCACTTCAACAACTTCTACGAGTTCGGCGTCAACAAGGGCGATCCGGCGCAGAACGCCGGCGGCCTGCCCACGCGTCCCTGGACCGTTAAGGTGAGCGGCCTAGTCAAGCAGCCGAGGACCTTCGACATCGAGGCCCTGCTCAAATTGAGGCCTCTCGAAGAGCGCGTCTATCGCCATCGCTGCGTCGAAGCGTGGAGCATGGTGATTCCCTGGGTCGGCTATTCGCTCTCCGAGTTCATCAAAGAGTGTCAGCCGCTGGGCAAGGCCAAATATGTGCAGTTCATCTCCTACTACAACTCCAAAGTGGAGAAGTGGGCTGGCGAGACCACCATCTTCTGGCCCTACACTGAAGGCCTGCGCATGGATGAGGCTATGAACCCGCTCACCCTGCTCACCTTCGGGCTCTACGGCGAAGTACTGCCCAACCAGGATGGCGCGCCCGTCCGCATCGTTCTTCCCTGGAAGTACGGTTTCAAATCTGCCAAGTCAATCGTCGAAATCAAGTTCGTCGAGAAGGAGCCATCGACCACCTGGAATGAGCAATGGCCCCAAGCCTACGGGTTCTACTCCAATGTGAACCCCAATGTCGACGCTCCGAATCACAGTCAGAAATTCGAACGCCGCATCGGCCTTCCTCTGTTTGCGCAGCGAAAAGAGACACTGATGTTCAACGGCTACGGCGATCAAGTCGCATCGCTCTACAACGGCATGGATTTGAAGAAGTACTACTGAACCGGAGTCAGCAGTGTTAGTTTCAACTGTCCCGTCGCCGCTAACTCCCCTAACTCTGCTGACCCCGTTCGAAGAGAACTATGAAACGCTGGACACTTATTGTTCTGAAAGTGGTTACGTGGACGCTGTGCCTGATGCCGGCCGCGATGCTGACGCACGAAGCGGTCACGAACTCCCTCGGTCCGGATCCGACGTCGTATCTCTCGCTGACCACTGGGTCGGACGCCCTGTTGCTTCTGCTGCTGTCGCTCACTATTTCGCCGCTGCGTGCTTTGTCTCCTCGGCTGAACTGGCTCATCAAGTTCCGCAGACTGCTGGGGCTCTTCGCATTTTTTTACGCGACCGTGCACCTTGCGGTGTATGTGGCGCTCTACATGAATTTCGATTGGAGCATCTTCAAGACCGACATCACCAAGCGCCGCTTCATCATCGCGGGATTTGCCGCGTGGAGTCTCCTGCTGCCGCTGGCCGCTACTTCAACCACATGGGCGATTCGCAAAATGGGCGGAAAGAATTGGAACCGCCTGCATAAGTTGGTCTATGTGGCCGCAGTCTGCGCGATTATCCATTATTGGTGGCAGGTCAAGCCCGGCGTCCTCAGCCCCCTGCGGCAAACCATCGAACTCACAATCCTGCTGCTGGCGCGCCCGCTCCTCGCCTGGATGCAGCGCCGCAAGATACATGCCGCAACCGCCTAGCAAAAATGGGTGACCCTGGGGCCGTGGCATTCATGAACAGATCTTCATTCGTGAGATGGTGATCCCTAGCACTCGGGGACCAGAGGAAAACATCCCAGCCCGCGAAGCCATCTGTCGTCCTCAGCTCTCGACTTCCCCACGCAATGTCATCCTTGAGAACCCGCGCGCCTGGGTGCCCCGATCGCACGTCAGTGCAAATGGGGTAAGCGGGTCGAAGGATCTGCTTTTGCCTTTTGCCGACCCCACCGTCCCCCCAAAAGCGGGTGCCCCTGGTCCCTCGCACTCGGGGACCAGAGAAAACTGAACCATCCCAGCCGCCTTTGGGGACGAGGCAAAACAGGGAACTGATTTTTGGGAGGGAGCAGGGGCCTTCTCGGGGTCCCCAATGACAGGTCTTCGTCCTTGGGGTGACTAGAGGCCCCTGAATCAATTTCAGACAAGGCGGGGCTTCTAGCTCCGGACCACCGTCTTCAGAACACTCACAAAACGGGGTCGGCCGTCTCCAGCAAAACCGGCTCATCGTCGAACACCAGCATCCGCTGCGCCACCGGGCTCCAGTTCTTCCGATGCAGCTGCGTCGGCCCCAGCCTCTGCAGAGCATCCATGTGCTCCTTCGAGCAGTAGCCCTTATGGCTCGCCAATCCATAGCCGGGATAAACCCGATCGAACTCCACCAGCAGGGCATCGCGATGCACCTTCGCCAGCACGCTCGCCGCGGCGATCGAATAGCTCGTTCCGTCGCCCTGAATCACTGACCGTTGCGGACAGGGCCAGTCAATCGTGTCGATCCCGTCGATCAGCAGGTAATCCGGCGTCAGCGCAAGCTGCTCCACCGCCATTCGCATGGCCAGCAGCGACGCCCGCCGAATATTGATCCGGTCGATCGTCTCCACATCCACTGCCGCAATCGCCCACGCCAGCGCCTTCGCGCGGATCTGCGCATCCAGTTCGGTGCGCTTGGCCTCAGTCAGTTTCTTTGAGTCGTTCAGTCCGCGAAAGCGCGTGTTGCAATCCAGAATCACCGCTGCAGCCACGACTGGCCCAAACATCGGCCCGCGGCCCACTTCGTCCAACCCAGCCACGCGCAGCGCACCGCATTGCAACGCAGCTTTTTCCAGCTTCCACCCACACACCGGGGCCTTTCGGCTTCGGCCATTGCCCGCGCGGTTTGCAAGAGTGAGCTTTGCCATCGCTCCAGTATAAAAAGCAAAACCCCCAGCCGCTTGGGCCGGGGGCTCTGCAAAACTGGTGCCTTTGTTGAGAACTAGGCCTTCGCCGTTACGCGATCCACTTCCTTCAGACGGGCAGCCTTGCCGCGCAGTCCACGGATGTAGAACAGCTTGGCGCGCCGCACTTTGTAGCTGCGAATCTTCTCGACCTTGTCGACAACCTTCGAGTTGAAGGGGAAGATGCGCTCTACACCTTGGCCAAAGCTCATTTTGCGCACAGTGAACGTGCCCTGCGGCCCTTTGTTGATGGCGATCACCAGGCCCTCAAAGGCCTGCAAGCGTTCTTTGTCGCCTTCCTTGATCTTGACCTGAACGCGAATCTGGTCGCCGGGGACAAACACCGGCAAATCGGTGCGCTTCAGCTTGTCGGCCAGGCGCTGCATAACTGGATGAATTGACATGGTTTCTTTCCTGCTGTGAACTCAGAGATTTAATTTTAACAGACATTCCGCTTTCGCGCCTAGCAAGTCTGCCTCCTCCGCCCGCCCCAACTGCGCTATAGTGTCGCCCATGGAAGACCCACGCCAATTGCTTCGCCATTCGCTGGCTACCCTCGCCTATAGAGCTACCCGCGCCATCGACGGCGCCCCCGACGAATTCGCTGCCTTCGCTGGTGCCGGCCGCACGCCCGGGGAGATCCTTGCCCACATGGGCGACCTGTTTGACTGGGCCCTCAGTATCGCCGCCGGCAAGCAGACCTGGCACAACTCCACGCCGCTCCCATGGCCGGCAGAAAAACAGCGCTTCTTCGCCACCCTGCAGGCCTTCGACTCCTACTTGGCTTCCGATGAGCCCCTCGAAGCCCCGATCGACCGCCTCTTTCAGGGCCCGATCGCGGACGCCCTCACGCACGTCGGCCAACTCGCCATGATGCGCCGCCTCGCCGGCTACAAGATTCCCGGAGAAAACTACTACGTCGCCGCCATCGCCATTGGCCAGCTGGCAGAACAGCCCGAGCCTGTCCGAACCTTCTGAGCCCGCTCGCCCATCTCAATCCACCCTTGGCGAACCGTCACCGCAGAAACGGAATATATCCCAGCACCCGCGCGCGATATTCGATGAACTCGTCCTGAAAGTACATTTCCAACAGCTTCTCTTCGGCCGTAATCCGAATCTCAATCCCCACCACAAGCAGGAAAAGCCCAAGCACCAGCAGCGGCCACCATGCGCAACCCAGCCCAGTGGCCAGCAGCATCCCCAGCATCGACAAATAAATCGGATGACGCACGAGGCTGTACGGGCCCGTCTTCACCAGCTCGTGGTCTTTATAGAGCACCGCTTCGAAATGCCATTGCCTGCCCAAATGCCTGATCGCCTTCCACACCAGAACCGCCGACAGTGGCCCCAGCAGCATTGACGCCGCAAGCTCGGGGATCGATTTGATGAAACCCGGCGGCCGGAAGGGAATCCACAGGCAGGCGAATGCCAGAACATTCAGCACCATGCCCAGACGCGCGCCCGGTGCGCTTTCGATTCGCGTCTGTCCTCGCAAGTGACGGATTGGCGCCACAAATGCCGCCAGCCACGCGATCCAGCAAATTCCAAGCTCGCCGTAGACAACGAATTGAATAACCGCCCCAGTCATTTCATCCCTGCGGCCGGTCCCCTGGCCGCTTGCTTCCCGGCCGCCAACCCCAGCCTGTGAGCAGGTGCCTGTCCTCGGGACTCAGCACCGCCCCCTCCAGTAAATCCGGCCGGTTCTCCAGCGTCTTGCGCAACTGCTGCTCCCGGCGCCACCGCCGAATCTGTTGGTGATCGCCGTTCAATAACACCTGCGGCGCAGTCAATCCCCCAAACTCCGCCGGCCGCGTGTAATGCGGATAATCCAGCAGCCCCCCTGAGCCATGCTGCGAACGGGGCACACCAGAGTCATCGGTTGCGATCGAAGCATCTTCAGCGCCAAAGCTCTCGAATTCGCCCGAAGCCTCGTTCCCCAGCACTCCCGGCACCAGCCGCATCACCGCATCCACCACCACGGCGGCCGCCAGTTCGCCCCCGCTCAAAACGTAATCGCCAATCGAAAGCTCCTCATCGCAATAGATCTGGTTAATGCGCTCATCCACGCCCTCGTACCGGCCGCACAGCAAAACCAGCCGCTCTGCCTGCGCCAGCTCGCGCACCACCGCCTGCGTCAGCCGCCGCCCCTGCGCCGAAAGCAGAATCACCCGCGTCCCTGTTCCTCGCTGTTCTTTTGGTTGGATGCTGGGTGCCCCATCCTTGCGCGTTTCTTCGGGCGCAAGGGTGGGAGATGAAGATGCCTTGCGCTCCGCCTTCGGCCGAATACCCAGCGATTCAAGCGCCTCGGCCAGCGGCCCCGGCTTCAGCACCATGCCTTCGCCGCCACCAAAGGGCCGGTCATCCACCGTCCGGTGCCGGTCGTGCGTCGATTCGCGCAGGTCATGCACCCCGATCGACACCAGCCCCTCGGCCTGCGCGCGCCGCACAATCCCGTGCTCAAAAAAACCGGCAAAGAATCCCGGAAAAATCGTGACGATATCAAACCGCATTGCTCTTGATCATAGAAGGTCGGAGTAATGCGATGTTTTCGCGATCCGCGCGACCGATGGCACCCCATCCAAGCTCTTACCGGGTGCCCCTCGTCCCTGGCACTTAGGGACCAGGGATTGCTGGATACCTCCCAGCTCTAAGAAATCAGCACGAACCGAGGGTGCCCCATCCAAGCAACGCTTGGGTGGGAAAACTGAACACATCCCAGCCACTCTAAAAGTCAGCAAGAATTGCCCAAACCGAATTTTCAAGCGGAGGGAGCGTAGGGCTTCAGCCCTACGAAAACGAGCACAACAGAGAATTGGCCTTCAGGCCCGGCCCCTCTCAAAACAGCACAAAATCGGAACACCCATCTTTGGAGACCTGGAAAACCACAAACTTCAACTCAAGAGATCAAACTCAGCCCGCGTTCAAATCCACCAATCCCTCGGGCAGCGCCATCTCCAGGCGTTTCCCTTCAACATCAAGCCGCCGCAGGTAGCTCTTCGCATATGGAACAAGCACCTCGCCCTGCGCACCCTCCACCACCAGCAGCGGAGCGGGGCCTGCCGTTGTATCCACGTCCGAAATCGTGCCCACCACAACAGGCTCCGCCCCCGCCACATCCATCACCACGCACCCAATTAGGTCGCCGATATACGCTTCATCCTCGCCCAGCGGCGCACGCTGCTCCCGCGGAATCGCCACGCCCAACCCAATCAACTTCTCCGCATCCGAAATCGAATCCACGCCGGCAAAATGCAGCACGATGCCGCCCTTATGCAGCCAGTGAGCAACCAGCTCCACCTCGTGGGCAGACGCATCCTGCCCCCCAGGTTCGCCCAAAGGATTCGCTGGAAGCGCAGTCCTCGCCGGACGGGGAGTCCTCGCTGGACGCGAAGTCCCCAGCAGCCAAAGCCGCTTCCGCTCGGCAAATTTTTCAGGAAAATCCGTCAGAATCTCGGCGAAGACTTCGCCCTTGCGCCCCTGGGCCTTACGAATCCGCGCGAGCCACACCCATTGCTCCGCCGCGGTCATCCGTTCCTCCGGGGTGTAGCCGTACCGCTCGGGCAGAAGCGGCTACGACTGGTCGTCGTCTTCTTCCAGGATGTCGAGCGTGTAGCGATGATGCAGCTTCATGCTCACCGCTCCTAGAATCGTGCGCACCGAACGCGCCGTGCGTCCCTGTTTGCCGATCACCTTGCCCACGTCCTGCGGCGCCACCTTCAGCTTCAAGACGGTGTTCTCGTCCCGGCCTACGGCTTGCACCTCAACGGCGCCCGGCTCATCCACTAAAGCCTTCGCGATCTCGCGAACCAGCTCTTCCACTGCGACCATATCGTTTTGGGTCATCTACTTGCCTCTGACCATCTGCAACCAAAAGCAACAAGTTCGGGTGCGTGCGCGAATAGTAGCACACCATTGCGCCGTCGTCAGCAAAGGACTCGCGACAGAGGCTACTCCGTCCATTCCAGAACAGGTACTAGGGCGTTCGATTGCTATCACGGAGGAAACAGCGGGTTTCAGCCCCGTCAAACCATCCGACGGCAGGTTTCAATCACGGAGGGAGCAGGGGGCTTCAGCCCCCTGAAAAAAGGCCCAAAAGGTCGGGCCTTTAGGCCCGCATCGGGGCCTAGACCGCTGCCGACGTAGCTGCAACCTTTGCCGCGTACTGGTCAACCAGCTTGGCCACCCTCGGCGAAAACTGTGCGCCGACGCCACGCCAGTAGCTGATCCGCTCCTGCTTCAGGTCGATCGAGGCCGGGTTCGTGCGGGGATTGTAGGTGCCCACCACTTCGATGGAACGGCCGTTGCGGGCGCGGTCCTTCTCGATGACAACGACACGATAATAGGGCTGCTTGCGGGCGCCAACGCGCGCCAAACGAATCATGACCACGGCGATACAGTTCCTTTCAGATTCCGGTGCTTTCGGTTCGTCTCGGCTTGTCAGGAGGCTCGTCCGCAACCAAGGCGGAATCCGGCCAAACGAAAGGCCAGACAGTTCGTCCGGCCCGCGCAAGACTCAACACCTAAGTATCGCTGAAAACGGCCATTCAGGCAATCGAGGCTAATGGCGCTAGCGGCCGGAAACAGAAACCGAAGCATAGGCCGCACCCGCCCCGCCCAGCTCGCCTCGTCGTGCGTGCCGCCGTGCACCTTCTCAAAATGCAGCGTCTCGCCCGGCCGCCAGCCATTCGCCTTCAGCCGTCGCGCCAGCAGCTCCGCATCGCGCACCGTCTTGTGGCCCTCCCGGTCGCCCACGTCCAGCCACATCCGCGGCCGCTCCCACAGTTGCGGAGCATGCTCGTTCACGGTGCCCAGAATGCTCTTGTGATTCCACCAAACGCTCGGCGACAACACCGCCAGCTTGCCAAAATGCTGCGCGTGGCGAATCCCCAGAAACAGCGTCACCAATCCGCCAAGCGACGACCCGCCCATCCCCGTTGATTCGCGGTCATGCCGCACCCGATACTGCGAGGCGATCCACGGCATCAGCTCGCGCGTGATCATCAGTCCGTACGAATCAGCCTCGCCCCCGCCCATCTGCCGCGACGCATCCGGCGTGTACTCCGCCAGCCGCCGGTCGCCTGTGTTGTAGATGCCCACAATCACCAGCGGCTCTACTTCGCCGGCTTCAATCGCCTCATCGGCGTGCTCGCGCACCTGCCACGTGCGGCCGTAGACAAACGAGGTCCGCCCGTCGAACAGGTTCTGCCCGTCGTGCAGATAGAGCACCGGATACGTCCGCTCCGTCTCCTCGTCATATCCCGGCGGCACATACACAATCAGGTCGCGCGCCTCCGGCAGATACAAGCTCGTGAACCCGCGATGCAGCCGCAGCCGTGGATGCGGCGTTGTCTCCTCGATTGCCTCGCCCATTGTCGCCAACGCCTCAGGCAAGTCCCTGCTTGATTGCTCTTCCAATTCCAATCTCAACGATCTTTCTGTCACCACGGACGAGGGTGCCCCATGTCTCGATTTTGAGACGTGGGAAAACTGAATGTGTCCCAGCCATTCTCGCAATTAGCACGAACCGAGGGTGCCCCATCCAAGCGCAGCTTGGGTGGGAAAACTGAATGCGTCCCAGCCCCTTAAAAATCCGCACGAACCCAATAAGCGTATTCGCGCAATCAACCACACAAAATCACAAACCCGCGGCTGTTACAGTATCAAGAAAACCGCCGATCTCCAATCGCACACCCCGGGAGCGCACACCATGAATCGCGAATATCACAAGTGGTATTCCAGCCGCCTCGGGCGCGACATGGAGATGCTCGTCTTCGGCCACGCCGGCCTGCCCGTGCTCGTCTTTCCCACCTCGGGCGGCCGCTTCTACGAGTTTGAAGACCGCCACATGATCGGTGCAGTCGCCGGCCAGATCGATGCCGGCCGTCTGCAGTTCTACTGCGTCGATTCGGTTGACATGGAGAGCTGGTACAACCGCAGCGTGCCGCCCCGCTGGCGCATCGCCCGCCACGTCCAGTACGAGGACTACCTCATCCACGAAGTCGTGCCCCTGGTCCGCCAGAAAAACCACAACCCGCATTTCGTTTCGCTCGGCTGCAGCTTCGGCGGATACCACGCCACCAACATCGCCCTGCGCCATCCCGACATATTTACCGGCCTGCTCACCATGTCCGGCGCATTCGATCTATCCAACTTCCTCAACGGCTACTACGACCAGGACTGCTACTACAACCTGCCCACGCACTACCTGCCCAATCTCAGCGACCCCTGGTTTTACGAGCGCTATCGCCGCAACACCTACATCCTCGCCACCGGCTGGGACGACCAATGCCTCGGCCAGAATCAGAATCTCGATCGCATCATGAGCTCCAAAGGAATCCCCCACAAGCTCTACACATGGGACACATGGAACTCCCACGACTGGCCCACCTGGCAGCGCATGATCCAGGAATACTTGTGACTCGGAGGAATACTGCGACTGCTCCGAGCGCATCCACAATCCGCACAAGAAGTGGGTGCCCATCCAAGCGCAGCTCGGGTGGGAAGACCGAACGCACCCCAGCCACTCTAAAAATCCCCACCAACACGCGTACCTTAACCCACCAGCTTGTCATCCTGAATAAAGCGGCTTGGGGGCCCGCGCAGTGGGGTAAGCGGAGTGAAGGATCTGCTGTTTCTGCGACCTCGATCCCCACGATGGGGTGCCCATCCAAGCGCAGCTTGGGTGGGAAGACTCAACGCACCCCAGCCACTCTAAAAATCAGACCTGCAAAATTGAACGTTCGCTAATTCAGAACAACCGGTTCAGGAGACAATTGGACATGCCCGAACTCAACCCCTACGAAAGATTCCTAGACGGCCGTCCACTCGAAACAATCCTCGCAGCCACTCCATCTGTAATCGCTGGCATCATCCAAACCATCGGCTCCCAAAAAGCCACCACTCCACCCGCTCCCGGTAAATGGAGTCCCGCCGAAATCCTCTGCCACCTCGCCGACTGCGAGCTTGCCTTCGGCTTTCGCCTCCGCCAGACCCTCGCAGAAGACAACCACGTCATGCAGCCCTTCGATCAGGACAAGTGGGCCGCCACCTACTCCGGCATCTCCGCTGCATCGGCCCTGGCCGCCTTCACCGCGATGCGCAATTGGAATCTAGAGCTGATCCGGAAGACCCTGCCCACCTCGGCCGAGCGCAAAGTCTCGCACCCCGAGCGTGGCGCCATGACCTTCAAGACCATCGTTGAAACCATGGCCGGCCACGACATCAATCACCTCGGCCAACTCGAGCGCATCGCCCACTAGGCCTGCTGTTTCTAAAGTCCGTCCAAAAACTTCTGTGTCAGTCTGAGAACCTGCGCGTTCGGGGTCCCTCCTCCGTCAGCCCACACTCTTCGGGGCCAACTTCGCTACGAGACGGCAATCTGCGCCCTCGCCCCCGTCATCGCCGTCAAAATCACCTGCGCGGTCATCTCCTCATCGTCCCGCGACGAGACCATCAGGTCATACAAATGGGGATTCTGCCAGTCCTTGCCAAAGGCCTGGTGCAGGTAATGCGCCCGTTCCCCATCCACCACATGAATCCGCTCTTCGATGTTGATGCCCGAGCCCAGCCTGCTCCGCAAGCGGCATACGCGCTCGCAAAACGGCGCATACACAAACACGTGAAACGCGTCCTTCTTCTGCTGCAGAATGCACTGCGCCCCGCGGCCCACAATCACGCAATTGCCTTCCTCATGCGCCTGCTCCACAATCTTGCGCGTCATCTCCGTCATTACATCGCAGTCGAAACAGTTTTCATCCGCGGGAGCTACCCCGGCCGCCAGCGCTGCACCCAGCATCGCCTTCCGATTCAGCCGTCCCACCCACGACTCCGGCCGCTCATCGTACCGCGTCACAATCGTTGGATCGACATGCGCCGTGCTCGAAATCGCCGCAATCAGTTCGCGGTCAATCAGCCTCCAGCCCAGCTTGTCCGCCACAATCTTCGCAATCCTTCCCCCACCGCTGCCAAACTCCCTCGAGACCGTCAAAACCCGGTACGTCACAGACGCCTCCATCCTGCCCGACGGCAAATAATCTAGTCCTCGCCGCCCGCACCCGCAGTGTCGCAGGACACATTTTTCCCCGGTCCGAGCCTCAACCACCCGCGTTCGCCTTAGTCCCTTGTCTTCACTCCTCGAGATTCCATCACCCTTCCCGTACACTGTTGTCGAACAGCGCGAGAAAGCATCCCAGGCCGCGCGGCAAACAACTTCAGGAGGGGCGATGAAGAAAATCGGCGTTCTGTTTGGCATGGAAAACAGCTTTCCCCCGCGCTCGTCGAGCACATCAACGCCCGCAACATCCCCGGCATTCACGCAGAATTCGTGCACACCAGCGCCGTCGCTCTCGACAAGCCGCCCGCCTACGCCGTCATTGTCGACCGCATCTCCCACGACATCCCCTTCTACCGCGCCTACCTCAAGCACGCCGCACTCAACGGAACCGCCATCATCAACAATCCCTTCTGGTGGTCGGCAGACGACAAGTTCTTCAACTATTCCCTCGCTGAAAAGCTGGGCGTCGCCGTCCCGCCCACGGTCATCCTGCCTCACAAAGAACATCCCGAGGGCACCACCGACCGCTCCATGCGCAACCTCGAGTACCCGCTCAACTGGGAAGCGGTCTTTGCCTACATCGGCGAGCATGGATTCATGAAGCCCGTCGACGGCGGCGGATGGCGCGACGTCTACCACATCCGCAGTCGCGGCGAGTTCTTCCACGCCTACAACCAGACCCACCGGCTCTGCATGATGTATCAAAAGGCCGTCAACTTTAAGGAGTATTTCCGCTGTTACGTCGTCGGGCAGCAGAAGGTCCACATCATGCCCTACGACCCGCGCCTGCCCCATCACGAGCGCTACATTCAGAACCCGCCCGCCTACGATCCTGCGCTCCTCGCGCGCGTCGAGTCTGACGCCCTCGCCCTGTGCCGCGCCCTGGGCTACGACCTCAATACTGTCGAATTTGCCGTCGAAGATGGCATCCCCTACGCCATCGACTTCATGAACCCCGCACCCGACGCCGACCTCCACTCCGTCGGCCAGGCCAACTTCGACTGGATCGTCCGCGAAGTCGCCGACCTCGCCCTCGCCAAAGCCAAAGATGCCCCTAACCCACCCAAAGAACTCCGCTGGTCCGCCTTCCTCAAAGGCTACGCCGGCGATTCTTCAAGACGTTGAGAAACTCGGCTCTCGCGCAATTGTGTCATCCTGAGATCCCGCGAGTTTGGGGCCCTGTGAACGGCGAAGTCGTTCATGGGGTATGCGGGGCGAAGGATCTGCTTCTCGGTTCCTTCATTTCCCCTTCGCGCACTCCCGTACAATGCCCTCAAGCTGTCCCCAAGGATTGAACCATGCGCCCATCCTTCTCGCTCGGCATCGAAGAGGAGTACCAGACCGTCGACCCGGTCTCCCGCGACCTGCGCTCCCACATCGAAACCGAGATGCTGGCCCAGGGCAAGCTCCGCCTGCAGGAGCGCGTCAAGGCGGAGATGCACACCTCCGTCGTCGAAGTCGGCACCCGCGTGTGTCGGAATATCGACGAGGCCCGCGAAGACATCTACGAGCTCCGCCGCGAAATGATCAAGCTCGCCCGTGAGCACAAGCTCGAGCTCGTCGCCGGCGCCACTCATCCCTTCGCCGACTGGCGCACCCAGGAGATCTATCCCGACCCCCGCTACCACCAGGTCGTCAAAGATCTCCAGCTCGTCGCGCGCGCCAATCTCATCTTCGGCCTCCACGTCCACGTCGGCATCGAAGACCGCGAGGCAGCCATCCGCATCATGAACTCGATGCGCTACTTCCTTCCCCACATCATGGCCCTCGCCACCAATTCGCCCTTCTGGCTCGGCCTCAATACCGGCTACAAAGGCTACCGCGCCAAGGTTTTTGAGAACTTCCCCCGCACCGGCATCCCCGACGCCTTCTCCAGTTATTCGGAGTTTGAAAACTACGTCAGCCTCCTCGTCCGCACCAACTGCATCGACAACGCCAAAAAAATCTGGTGGGACATCCGCCCTCACCCTTTCTTCAACACCGTCGAAGTCCGCGCCTGCGACATCCCCCTGCGCGCTGAAGAAACCGTTGCCATCGCTGCGCTCATCCAGGCCACCGCCGCTTACCTCTACCGTCTCCACGCCTCCAATCAGGATTTCCGCCAGTACGCGCGCCCTCTTCTGATGGAGAACAAATTCCGCGCCGTCCGCTACGGCCTCGATGGCAAACTCATCGATTTCGGCCGTCAGCAGGAAATCCCCGAGCGCGACCTCATCGAGGAATATCTCATCCTCGTCGACAGGGAAGTTGACGAACTCGGCAGCCGCGACGCCATCAACGGCATCCGCAAAATTCTTCAGACGGGCACCGGCGCCGACCGCCAGCTCAAAGTCTTCGAAGAATCCAACGGCGACCTGAAAGCAGTAGTCGACTACATGGCCCAGGAAACCTGCGCTGGCCTCTAGCAATGAGTTTGGATTGGCAGGTTCCCACTCATCTCGCACAAAGAGCGCAGGTGGCGGGTGGCCTCCCTTAACTCTGCACAGACTCTGGCTGCCCCATCCTTCGCGTACTCCGCGAAGGGTGGGATGACGCAGCCCCGATGCTCTCCGGGCAACCACTAAAAATTGTGCTGAGTCCCGTAGGGGCGACGCGAAAACCCGCCGTTATCTTGGCCGCAGAAACCCACACGGACATGCACAGATAACCCTCCAACAACGCGCCTTCGTGGGATCAAACGATAATAGCTCCAGGGCACTACTACTCATTCCCGCGGGGAGAACGACAAGATGCGGAAAGGGTTCACGAGAAGACCACAAGCGGACGACCCCGCGATCCATGCCAAGAACTACATCACGCCGAGCGGGCTGCAGCGCCTCAAAGATGAGCACCGGTTTTTGCTCACGAGGGATCGCCCCGCCGTGGCGGAGGTGGTGGCATGGGCGGCCGGCAATGGCGATCGCAGTGAGAACGCCGACTACCAGTACAGCAAGCGGCGGCTGCGGCAGATCGATGGCCGTATTCGCTTTCTCTCCAAGCGAATCGAAGCCGCGGAAGTGGTGGACCCGGAAGCTCCGAGAAGAGGGCAGGCGGCGACAAAGGCATTCTTCGGGGCGACCGTGCGCTATGCCGATGCCGCCGGAACGGAGCGAGTGGTAAGCATCGTAGGCACCGACGAGGTCGATCTCAATCGCAACCACATCAGTTGGGTGTCGCCTCTGGGGCGCGCGTTGATGAAGTCGGCAGAGGGTGACAGCGTAGTTCTCCAAGCGCCAGGCGGCACAGAATATCTGACGGTGCTGGAGGTGCGTTACGAGCGCATTTCTGTGGAACCATTCCGTGAGCCACCTGGATCCACGGCCACGGCATGACCTCGATCCCCATGATGGGATGGAAAGACTGAACGCCCCCCAAGCCACTCTAAAAATTCCGACCAACACGCGCACCTTAACCCACCAGCTTGTCATCCTGAACAAAGCGGCCTTGGGGCCCCGCGCAGTGGGGCAAGCGGAGTGAAGGATCTGCTGTTTCCGCGACTTCGATCCCCACGATGGGGTGGGAAAACTGAACTTATCCGACCACTCTCAAAACACCACCGATTCCAGAGAACGTGAAAACTTCGAGAGGTCACGCGAAGCATCCGCCTGGACGGCCAGTCCTAAAACCATTTCTTCATTTTGAAGTAAAGCAGGACCGCAACAGTGGAGAGGGCCATCAGAGCTATCGCGTAGGTCGTGCCATGCGGATTCTCCGTCCACGGCAACTTGAGATTCATGCCGAAGAACCCTGTAATGATCACCAGGGGAAGGGCCACAGTGCCCCAGATGGTCAGCACCTTCATTACTTCATTGGTGCGGTTGGCGACGGCCGAGAGATAGATATCGAGTGCTCCCGACAGAAGGTCGCGATACGTCTCGATCAGTTCAACAGTCCGGATGATGTGGTCGTAGACGTCGCGGAAATAGAGATCGAGATCGTCGCCTAACAGTCCCTTCTCGCGACGCGTGAGACTATTGACAACCTCTCGCATGCCCGCAGCCACGCGGCGGAATTCAACCAGTTTGCGCTTGAGAGCAAGAATCTGCGCGAGCGTCTCGGGATTGGGACGATCGAGGACCACGTCCTCGATATCGGCGGTATCCTCGGCCAACTTGTCGAGCACTGGCTGATAACCATCGACGATCTGGTCCACGATCATATAAAACAGTCGGTCGAGGCGGTCGACGTGCTCCTGCTCCGCGCGGGCTCGCACACCTTGGAAGATCACGGAGTCGTTGCTGCGCACCGAGATGAGGAAATCGGGACCAAGGAAGAGATCGATGTCATCGAACGCCACCTCGGTCTCGTTGTGCATGTGCTTCAGCACCGTAAAAATGTAGTGATCGTGCTCTTCCGTCTTGGGACGTTGTGGCCGATGGCGACAGTCCTCGATCTGCAACGCGTGCAGTTGAAACCGCTCCGCAAGCTCATCGAGCTCCGGCGAGGCGGGATCCGCAATGTCGTACCAGGCAAGATGAGAGAAGACAGGATTCATGAGAGGTCAATTCTAGAGCCTGACACAAGCCGACGCGCATCCAGGTTGTCGGGGAACTCCATTCAGCACAAACCGAGGGTGCCCCATCCAAGCTCCGCTTGGGTGGGAAAACTGCATGCATCCCAGCCACTCTAGAAATCAGCACAAAAATGGGTGCCTGGGTGCCCCTGGTCCCTCGCTTTTGGGGACCAGGGAAAACGAAACACATCCCAGCCCTTCCAAAATTCAGCAAGAAAGAAGTCCATGGCTTAATCTCAAGAAACGATGCACGAAAACACCCCAGCTCTTCTCGCCGCCACCCAGCGCCACGCCGCCGCGTGGTTCGCCGCGCTCGCCTCCAGACCAGTCCGCGCGACCCTAACCGCCGACGAGCTGCGCCAGCAACTCGGAGGCTCGCTGCCCGACAGCGGCACAGCCCCCGACGCCATCACAGAACAACTCGCCACCGCAGGCATGCGAGGCACCGTCGCCACCGCAGGCCCGCGCTACTTCGGCTTTGTCGTCGGAGGCACTCTCCCTGCCGCGCTTGCCGCAGACTGGCTCGTCTCAACCTGGGATCAAAATGCCGGCATCTTCGTCTTGTCCCCCATCGTCTCTGTGATCGAGCAGATCACGGGCGCATGGTTGCGCGAGCTCGCCGGCCTGCCTTCCACCATGAGCTTCGGCTTTGTCACCGGCTGCCAGATGGCCAACTTCACCAGCCTCGCCGCCGCGCGTCATCGCGTCCTCGCCAACGCCGGCTGGGACGTCGAAGCCAACGGCCTCTTCGGCGCTCCGCCCATCCAGGTGGTCGTCAACGAGGAGTCGCACTACACCATCTCCATGGCCCTGCGTCTCCTCGGCCTCGGCGCCGGCCGCGTCCACAAAATCCCCACCGATAACCAGGGCCGCATGCGTGCCGACTTACTCGCCGAGAACCTGCGCACGCATCAAGGCCCGTGCATCGTCTGCGCGCAGGCCGGCAACGTCAACACCGGAGCGGTCGATCCGCTCGCAGAAATTGCCGCCCTCACCAAGGAGCGCGGCGCATGGCTGCACGTCGATGGAGCCTTCGGACTCTGGGCCGCCGCCTCGCCCGCTCATGCCCATCTCGTTCGCGGCATCGAGCGCGCTGACTCCGTCGCCACCGATGGGCACAAGTGGCTCAACGTCCCTTACGACTCCGGCATCGTCTTCTGCGCCGACGAGGCTGCTCACCGCAGCGCCATGTCTCTCGCCGCCGCCTACATCGTCGCCACCGGAACCGAACGCGATCCCCACGAGTTCGTCCCTGAAGAATCGCGCCGCGCTCGCGCCGTCCCTGTCTACGCCGCGCTCCGCTCCCTCGGCCGCAGCGGCCTCGCCGAAATGGTCGAGCGCAATTGCCGCCAGGCGCGCCGTTTCGCTGAAGCCCTCCGCGCCGCGGGCCACAACGTCCTCAACGACGTCGTCCTCAACCAGGTCCTCGTCTCTTTCGGAACGCCCGACCAAACCCGCAGCACCATCGCCGCCATTCAGCAGGACGGAACCTGCTGGTGCGGAGGCACCGTCTGGCAAAATCAAACCGCCATGCGCATCAGCGTCAGCAACTGGTCCACCACCGACGACGACATCGATCAAAGCATCGCAGCCATCCTCCGCGCCGCAAAGCAGGAAACCGCCTCCGGCCGCTGATCCCCAATTTCTGCTCTGTCATCCTGAGAACCCGCGCGTTTGGGGCCCCGATCGCATGCGAATGCAATCGGGGTAAGCGGGGCGAAGGATCTGCTTTGTACTTCGACCAGTTGGCCCCACCGCAGGTGGTTTCAATTCCGTGAATTTTTCGTTACCCTGAAGCAAGGCCCCGCAACCGGCCCGAACCATCCGCAATCGGCGGTATCCCCACGCAAGAAAGCTCGTCCATGTCCGAAACCACCACCGCCGCGCAACTCCTCGCCACGCCTTACCCGGCTGAATTCGCTCCCGGCGCGCGTTCCGCCGTTACCACTTGCCTGCGCATCGACCCGCAGGAAAAAGTCACCCTCATCACCGACACCGTCACCGCGCCCATCGCCGCCGCACTCGCCGCGCAGCTCGAAGCAATCGGCTGCCAGTGGAACGCCTTTCTGCTCGAAGACCTTGCGCCGCGGCCGCTGGCCGCCATGCCCGTCGCTGTCCTCGCCGACATGGAAACCTCCCACGTCTCCATCTTCGCCGTGCAGGTCCAGCCCAACGAGCTTGCCTCCCGCATGCAAATGACCGACGTCGTCAACCGCCGCCACATGCGCCACGCCCACATGGTCAACATCACGCCTGAAATTATGTGCCAGGGCATGCGCGCCGATTTCGACTTAGTCGATCGTCTAAGTCAGCAAGTGCTCAACCGCGTCCGCCAGGCTACAAGAATCCGCGCCACAACCGCGGCTGGGACTAACATCGTCGCCGACATGAACCCCGGCTACAAATGGTTCAAGACTTCCGGCATTATCTCTCCTGAAAAGTGGGGCAATCTTCCCGGCGGCGAGTGCTTCACCTCTCCCGGAGAAGTCAACGGCACCTTCGTCGTCGACGGCGTTGTCGGCGACTGGCTCTGCGCGCGCTACGGACTTCTCGCCTCTACGCCACTCACCATCGAGATCGCCGCCAACCGCATCGTGTCGTGCTCCAGCGTAAACAAGCAGCTCGAGCAAGACTTCTGGGCCTACACCCACACCGACGAAAACTCGGACCGCGTCGGCGAATTCGCCATCGGCACCAACCTTGGCGTCGAGCGCGTCATCGGAAACATTCTGCAGGACGAGAAGTTTCCCGGCATCCACATCGCCTTTGGCAATCCGTATGGTGAGCACACCGGCGCGCCCTGGCGCTCGGGCACGCACATCGATGTCGTAGGCCTGGGCTTCAACATCTGGCTCGAATCAGAATCAGGATCGGAACAGATCATGCGCGACGGCCGCTTCCTCATCGCCGCCTAGGACAAAGTCGGGGGGAGCAGGGGCCTTCAGGCCCCTGAATGACCGCTTGCGATAGAAGTGGCTTTAGCCGCGGGCCTTTCCTCGCTTCCTCATCGCCGCATAGGCTTCCAAATTGTTCCACGTGGAACAAGGACCTGCCCCTTCGACTCCGCTCAGGGCAGGCTGTCCAGGCAGCCGCTTCGCGCACCTCCACGCGGTGTCATCCTGAAAACCCGCGCGTTTGGGGCCCCGATCGCACGTGAGTGCGATTGGGGTAAGCGGGGCGAAGGATCTGCTTTTCGTCTCTTCGTAAATCGCCGCGCCAGTTTTGAAATTGTTCCACGCCCTTCCAAATTGCTCCACGTGGAACATGGACCTACCCCTTCGACTCCGCTCAGGGCAGGCTGTCCAGGCAGGCGCTTCGCACACCTCCACGCAGTGTCATCCTGAGAACCCGCGCCTTTGGGGCCCCGATCGCACGTGAGTGCGATTGGGGTAAGCGGGGCGAAGGATCTGCTTTTCGTCTCTTCGTAAATCTCCGCGCCAGTTTTGAAATTGTTCCACGCCCTTCCAAAGTGTTCCACGTGGAACACTTTTGCGGGTACCCCGGCACCCCTGTTGCGATTGCAGAAAATAGCGATGGTTTGTGCTCGTGCGCTTCGCCATGCGCGTTGCCTCATGGAGTGATTGGGGATAGAAGCGGCAGTGCCGCAGGCGGTTCTAGGCCTGTCAAGAAAAGCGCTGCGGCGTGCACTGTTTCCGCGACACCGGCTCCTTAAAAATGGGGTGGGGTACACGCCAATGGGCCCGGGGGGGTAGGCAAAACTGTCAGATATGTGCCCGGTCTAAAATGTCAGACTTGTCCCCCGACCGTGCACATCCCGCCCGAAACTCCCCGGGGAACAGGGCCGGCCCAATGGATGCGCAGCTTCAACGAGAGCCAGATCTCGAGCGAAGAGAAATTCATGAATTGTGTGCGATATATCGAGGAGATCCCGAGGCGGCGTGGGCTCGTAGCGAAACCGGCAGAGTATCGGTTCAGTTCCGCGGTAAGAGCGTGCGACCCGATGCCTCTTCACATGCGGCGGGCGAAAGAGTAGGCCCGGGCCTTCTATGAGACGGCTGGTGGTGTCAAGGTTTTTGTCTTTGCATTTGTTTTTTCCTTAGTGGCGTTTTTGTTTTTGCCTTTGTTTTTGCCTTTTCTCGTGTACTGCATTCATCTCGGGCTTCTATCCGCACTCTGAGTGAACCGCTTCTGGGTTCGGTGCATATTGGTGTCCGATGACGATGAAAGGGCGCTGCTATCTAAAGGACGGCCTCTTGGGCCAAGGCCCGGATCGCAGTCGCCGGAACGCGAGTTTGTTGTGCAATTCGGCAAGAAGATCATCTCTTGTTTGTTCGGCAAGTGGGTTAGGCCATGCAGACGTTCCTGCTGGCGGTGTTGTTTCGAGATTGCGGGAAGGCTTGCCAGCAGTTGCCAGTTCGCCACATGCGATGCAGGATCACGGCCAGTTTGCGAGCTACGGCTACGATGGCTCGTTTTTTGCCGCGCTTGCCGCCCGAAGCGGCCAGTTTCAAGCCCCAGCGACGCAGTTCGGAGTCCGGCCCGAAGCGGCCCAGCACATAATGCGCCGCTTGTACCAGCAAGCTGCGCAAATAGACATTGCCCGTTTTGGAGATGCGATGCTGTGGGTCTGAGTCGCCAGACTGGCTTTGCCTCGGACGCAGGCCCAGGAAGGCGCCCGCCTGGCGGCTGTGCTGGACCGCATCCGGTCGGTCGAGCGTGAGTACGTAGGCTGCGGCGATCAGCGGTCCTATGCCAGGCACGGTGCGCAGAGTCTTGATCTCCGTGTACCGTTCGGCCAGCTGCTCGATGCCGCGATCCATCTGCTGGATGCCGGCGTTGAGCGCGACGATCTGGTCGATCAGCGGACGCGCAGCCTCGGCCAGTGCTGAAGGAATCGAAGCTTCGGTACGCGCTTTGAAGGCCTGCGGAGAACAAGCTGGCAGCCGTCCGCCGGCACTCTTGACCAGGCCGCGCAACGCGTTGACGATCATGGTCCGGGCGCGCACCAGGGTCGAGCGCGCCTGGATCATGATCAGATCCTGTTGCCGCTCGGGGCTGCGGTGGCGAATGGGAGACAGCAGGCGCGGATCGCAAAAGGCGAAGCGAGCCAGCTTCTCGGCGTCGTTCTTGTCGTTCTTCGATTCGCTGGCGGTGATGGCGCGAATCTTGCGTGTGTTGGCCACGATCACCTGGTGCCCCAGCTGCTCCAGCAGGCGGCTGATCCAGGGCGAATGGGTTCCGCATTCAATGGCGAAACGCATCATCGGCTCCCCTTCGAAGTGGCGGCGCAAGGCTTCTTCGCTACTCTGAATGCGCCCCGATTCGATGGCGTCGCCCTCGCCGTTGAGCATGCAGTAGTGGCTGAAACGGTCTCCCAGATCAAGACCGATTGTGATCTCCGGCTGTTCCATCCGACCTGTTCCTCTGCTAACCTTCTTCATTGGCTGGTCTCCTTCTGCACTTCGAGTGCGTGCGAACAGCTTAAAGCTGATTCGCGAGACCAGCCGTCTCATCCCATCTAAAGGCCCCTGCTCCCTCCCGGGCGACGGTGCCGTCACGGCGTAACAATCCCTTTGCAGATTGCAGAATATTTTCCATCCTCGGCGCACAATAGAAGGGTGAGCAATGCGGACAGGCCTGCATCGCGAGCCCTATGCGCACCAGGTCCTCCAATCGCTCGTCATACGGCGCCGGCTGTACGGTCGGGGACAAGTCTGACATTTTAGACCGGGCACATATCTGACAGTTTTTCCTTGTTAGGAAGGTTTTTGTTTTTGTTTGTGTCCCGTCTGCCTTCAGGCAGCCGGGACAGTTTACAGGTTTTGCAGTCGAATCGGGCCAGGGGCATGTGCGCGAAGTAGACGGTGAAGGTTCGATCGTCGACAGGCAGCAGTCCGACTGGTTCGCCCCACAGGACTTCGGAGAGAAACACATCGTGCATCTTCCAGCGAAAATGACCGTGGCTTTTGACCGTGCGCACCAGCATGGTGTCCGGATATTGCACCTCGGGCAGGCGTGCCGGATACGGTCGCGGCGAGGGCTGGTAGACGCTGGCCGGAGTCTGCATGCGAAGCGCTTCATGGGGCCGCACCTCGTTGTACTCGCGACGAAAACGATCCAGCTCCCGTTGCTGGCCGCGCCGGTCCTGGGCCGGACTCAGGTCCTGCTTGAGAGTGCGATGCATGCGTTCGTGGCGCCCGTTCTGCTCCGGGTGTCCGGCCTCGATGCGCTCAGCAACGATGCCCAGCTTGATCCACCAGACCGCCAGGCGCGACAGCCCGGCCACCGCCGAAGAAGCAAACGGCGCTCCGTTGTCGGTGCGAATCGCCTCCGGCAGTCCGTGTTCGCGAAATGCGGCTTCGAAGATGGCCCGCACCCGCTCGGTGTCGGTCTTCTCCACGGCCTGCGAACGCAGCAGATAACGGCTCCAGGCATCGCTGATGGTCAGCGGATCGATACGCGTTCCATCCCCGCTGCGAAACCAGCCCTTGAAGTCGGCGCACCACACCCGGTTGGACTCCACCGCATGGGCCAGAGGTTCGCTATAGGGCTCAGTCCTGCGCCGCTTCTTGCGCGCAACCACAAGTCCGGCCCGCTTCACCACCTCGCCGATGGTGCTGGCCGCCGGCCACGCCCGTCCCGGCTGATCGCGCTCCAGGATCCGCTTCAGCTTCCGCGGGCCCCACGTCATATGCGCCTGGCGCAACCCCAGCACCGCAGCTTCGATACCGGCAGGCGTCTGGTTGGGATGAAGACGCGGCGCCCGGTTCAGTTCCGCAAGACCCTGCGTGCCGTATCGGCGATACCGGCGCAGCCATACATAACCCGTCTCCCGCGCTATGCCGAACTGGCCGCACAGCTCGGTCATCGAATACTCGTCGCGCTCATACTCGAATACAAAGCGCAGCTTCTCCTCCATCACACTGCTCACTCTCCAGGCCATGTTGATGCTTGTAATGCCTCAACTCAACCCCGTCGAAGTGTCAGCTATGTCCCCGGTCCAATCTGTCAGACATGTCCCCGGTCCGTACCCCCCCTATACCCCCCCACCCCCCACCCCCCCCTCGTTATTAACGAAAGAGAATGATCATCCCGATCACGCATGTATAAGGCGGCGATTAGGATGAAGCGATGAAGGGGAAGACGTCGGATACCAGGGAATTGGATAAGGTTCTTCGAGCGATGCTGATGACCAAGCCTCTTTCCAAGGAGGAGATCAGCGCAAGGATACGAGCTCGGCGGAAAGCCAGGCAGAAAGAGCAGCAGGTCGGCCGTTCGGAGAGATCTAAGAGCTAGAAAGAGACCAGGGTCTTGTAAGGCAACGGAACCCGATTGACCATACTGGTAAGAGCCATGTCGAAGATCGAAGCCTGCAGCCGGCGCCGGTTGTATCTCCAGCAAAACTCCCTCATATAGCGGTCCAGATGCCAGGGGCTGAGCTTGTGGTAGTTGCCGACGATGGCCCGCTTGAACAGAGAGAACGCATTCTCGACTGTCTGGGTCGTCGTCCAGTCTCTTTCTTTCAGCTCTCTGCCATGATTGCCTTGGGAGAGCTTCTGTTCAGCGATGAGGCGCCTGTAGGTGGGATTGCCATCCGTAACGACTTCTTTGGTATCGTCTGCAAGCTTGGCATCGAGCACCGGTTTGATGGACTCGAATCGGCGATTGGACAGGGACTGGAGATGAATCCTGCCATCGCGTTCGGCCAGCCCGATCACCATGGTTTTGGAAGCTTTGGCCACCTTCGAGCCCTTGTGGCGAAGGTGGCCACCGATATAGGCCTCGTCGATCTCGACCGTCGTCCCCTTGTCTCCTAACTGAATATCCCGAGCTTCCCGCATGCCTTCGCGGATCCGGTGGGCCACATACCAGGCCGTCTTATAGGTCACCCCGATGTGTCTCTGCAGTTGGCTAGCCGATATGCCTTTCTTGGCATCGCACATTAGCGAGATGGCGGCAAACCACTTGGTCAGGGGCAAGTGGGAATCGTGAAACAGGGTACCGGTCAGAGGGCTGAACTGGAATTTGCAAGCTGAGCACTGAAACAACCGCCGCGGCCCACCAGTCTTGTTCTTCGACTCGATCGACCAGCACGAGTGGTGATTGCAGGCCAGGCAGTGGACTCCGTTCGGCCACCGGGTTCCAATCAGATGTTCAAGGGCATGCTTCTCGGTGGGAAACTTCCGCGCAAGCGAATACAGGTTGATCGCCGACTTCATGCCACTTAGCTTGTGCTAAAACCTGACATGTGTCAATGGGATAATCATTCGAAAGAGTAAACAGAGCGAGCCAAAAAACGCCGCCGCGTTCTTCAAATCCCTTTACACGGGTCTGCGGAATCATCTTCAAAACCAGCGTCGGCACAGGGATCGTGAACACAGAGACAGGGATCGTGAACACAATTGTCTAAACGGAAACAATCGGGAAGCGGCGGACTCACCAAGAAAGGCGTTGAAGAGAAGGCGTTGAAGGCTTCACCACGCAGAGCTTCTGCCTGAACGGCAGGTTCAGACTAGTTCCGAGACGCGGAGAGAGAGCGGGCTTTCCAGAGCGAGTAGACCATGACCATGGCGCCTGCTGCTGCGAGCAGCGCTCCGATGCGCATGGTGAGCGCAGACAAGTCCGCGTCGTAGCCGAAGAGGCCGAAGCACATCAGCGCGCCGTACAGCGCGACGAAGGCGCAGCCGATGGCATTTCCAACCCAGAGCATGTAGGTGATGCGCGAGATCAAACTGGTCTTGATGGAAGAGCTCATGGAATATCTCCTCTTTCAGTAGCAGCCACTGGAGCAAAGCCGCTTTCGTTCAATGTCTCTCAACTTCGATTGCAGAATGCGCGAAGAAAGAAAAGCAGATTCGTCTCTTACTACCACCGAGCGGAACACCGGAATGAAACGATCGTAGCCCGCAGGCAGCGCTTGCGCAGTCCCGGACAAGTTGCAAGGCTCTCCAACTTCGGCTCGTTGATGCTGGCCGTAAAGGAACTCGGCGCAGGTTACTTGCACGCTGCGCCGCGTGTGACTGGGGATTCAACGGGGTTAGCGGCCAGCGTGGTTGGCGGACGAAGCGGTGTTAGCGGAGTGAGCAGGGTTAGCGGCGTTAGCGTGTTCGCGGTCTTGCGAAAGTCGGCTGAGGGTGCCTTCGAGCGCGGCCAACTCAGCAAGCTCCGCTGACCACGCTGACTTCGCTCGCTCCGCCAACTCCGCTAACCGCGCTAACTTCGCTTGCTCCGCTCCAATCGCACTTCCTGCAACTGCTGCGGCCTGCGATCATCTAATCAATCGTGATGACAACAGCCTCTGCAGCACCTACGCTTCGCACCCAAGCGCTTCGCACCCTGGGCAACTCAGACTTGAATCTAACTCCGATTGGCTTTGGCGCCTGGGCCATCGGCGGCGGCAACTGGGAGTTCGCCTGGGGTCCGCAGGACGACAGCGAATCGATTGCCGCGATCCATCGCGCCCTCGACCTCGGCATCAACTGGATCGATACCGCGGCGATTTATGGTCTCGGGCACTCCGAAGAAATGGTGGCGCGCGCGCTGAAGACGACGAGCCACAAGCCGTATGTGTTTACGAAGTGCTCGATGCGCTGGCACGACGACCGCAGCATCTACCGCTCGCTGAAAGCAGCGTCGCTGCAGGAGGAGTTGGAGAGCTCGCTGCGCCGGCTGGGCCGCGAGACGATCGACCTCTATCAGATTCACTGGCCGAACCCTGAGACCGAGATCGAAGAAGGCTGGGAGGCGCTGGCGCGCTTCCAGCAGCAGGGCAAGATCCGCTGGATCGGCGTTTCGAACTTCAACGTCGACCAGATGAAGCGCGCTGCGAAGATTGCGCCGATCACGAGCTTGCAGCCTCCGTATTCCATGTTGCGCCGCGCTATCGAGTCCGAGATTCTGCCCTACGCGCGTGCGAACAATATTGGGGTGATTAACTACTCACCGATGGTGTCGGGGCTGCTGACGGGCAAGATGACGGCGGAGCGTGTGGCGGCGTTGCCGGCGGACGATTGGCGCCGGCGCGCAGTGGAGTTCAACGAGCCGAAGCTGAGCCGTAATTTGAAGCTGGTGGAGTTGCTGCGCGAAATCGGCGCTGGGCACGGTGTTGCGCCGGGCGTGGTTGCCGTAGCCTGGACGCTGCATCATCCCGCCATTACGGCTGCGATTGTGGGCGGCCGCAGCGCGGCGCAGGTGGAAGGCCTGGTCCCTGCACTCGGCTTTCGGCTGACAGAGGACGAGTACAACCGCGTCAATGCATTCTTGTCTGAAAATGCTTGAGGGCTTGGGCTTTTCGGCTTTGCTTTTGGCCTAAGGGCTTGTGGTGTAGGGGCGCGGGATATGCGGTGGCGGATTGGGGCAATGAAAAACCCCGGCATGCGTAGCCGGGGTTTTTCTGCGAAGCGGGAAGCGCGGATTACATCGCTGCTACGAAGTCGGGGACGACGATGGCAGCGTGTTCCTGGAGGAGCTGCGTCATCCGTGCAGCCATGCCGGTGTACATTGAGGCCGCGCGGAATGCATTGACGCGGACACCCTCGCTGGCTTGCGTAAATGCGTATTGTCCCAGGGCCATGAGCACGCAGACGCGAATCTGCATAGCGTCGCTGCGCAGCGTTTCGATCAGGACGCGATCGACTGAGGCGCAGTTGCGGCCGGCATAGTCGGCCATTTCAAGCATGACGCGGGAGTTTTGGTAGATGGCCCACAGACCATGGGCACCCTGCATCCGTTTCCAGGTTTCTTCAGGTGTCGCGTTGACCCCTTCCTTCCAAAGGAAGTGATCGCTGAGATCGCGAGCGCTCCAGTCCGGGCGAAGCCGAACGATGAGCGAGTCCCACGACTGGGTGTTCCGCTTGCGAACGCCCTGCCGCCACCGACCAAGGTAAAGAGCCACAATCGTGAGAGTGGCAATTTGAATCAGAGGAAAGATCATCTGCCGACCTCATGCCGGACTTTCGGAAGCCCCCCTTTGAGAGCCCCCCCCGGCTTTTTTCTAAACTCGTTCCATCACTTCTAGCAGAAAATCGTGCCGAATTGAAGCAAAACCGATGGAAATCCTGTGCAGATTCTTCCGATCGGTACCACGGTTCTCCCACCCATAAGTAACTTAAGGTAATCAGTGGGTTGGGGTCAATGATACTTTTCGGTCAGATTGCGCGGGCGCTGTATTTGTTGTAAATCTAAGATTATAGATAAGTTGGACTGCTTGAGTCTGTTTGATGTTCCGCTTCCGAGCCAGATGGGGCGATTTTGTGCGGGATAAGGTAGTGCCGGTGCGCGGAGGAAGGGTAACTTACTTCGGCTTTGTGGACTTTTCTTCTGGATTTGCCATGCGGGTGAGGGCCGAGCGCTCGGCACGGGCTACGCCGGCAACTGCTAAAAGCAAGTTCTGCATCTGGGGGGTGAACTCGCGGCGTTCGGCTTCTTTCTGGGAGAAGCTGAAAACCCAATAGAGGAGTGAGCAAACAAAGCTGCCGACAACGAATTCATTGAGGTGAGCGTACTGTGCAAAGGTCGATTGGTGGGCCTGCATCATGGTGACGCCGACGCTGACGAGCGAGTAGACGCCTAGGCCCGTGGCGACCTGGAGTTCACGATCGCGCCAACCTATAGAGAGGAGTTGGCTGCACCCGGCCATTCCGAGGAAAAGGAGGATGCGGAGGATGGAGGTCGTCTGCTGCAAATGGACTATGAGTTGTACGTTTGCCGTTTCCTGAGCAATGCCGGCGAGAGCGGCGAAGGGCCATATCGCGGCGCCGACAGCAAGTATCAAAGCGGCGAGGGCGACAAAGGTAAATCGAGGCAGGGAACTGCGAATCGGACGCAAAACTGACCAGACCAATTCCACCAGCACACAGAACTGAAATGCCGAGTCGATCATGGTCTGCACTAGATATGTGGTGATGTAGTTGGAATCGCTTAGCTTGAGGAAGTGGGAGCCGGTGAAGCCTCCCACGTTGCTCAGTAAATCCCAGACGCAATAAACAAAAAAAAGCGGCAGGAGCCGCCAGACACGCTTACGAATGAGCAGCCCAACGACCACTGCCTCTGTCACGATGCCAGCGAGCCAAATCGTATTGTCCAGACTCATCACCGACATCCTGTCTGAACGGAGCGACGCGATGAACTGAGTTTAGCAGCTATTTACGTCAGCCCTTACGATCCGAGGTTACGCCCGTGCCCTGTGACCACCGCCGCCAGGAAGAGGACCCATCGGGATCGCACTCACCAACCTGTGACCGCCGCCGCCAGGAAGAGGACCCATCGGGATCGCACTCACCAACCTGTGACCGCCGCCGCCAGGAAGAGGACCCATCGGGATCGCACTCACCAACCTGTGACCGCCGCCGCCAGGAAGAGGACCCATCGGGATTGCACTCAGCAACCTGTGACCGCCGCCACCGGGAAGAGGACCCATCGGGATTGCGTTGGCCGTGGAGGCAGACAAGGCAACAATTGCGCCAAGAACAACGGCTGAGATCTTCAGCGTTCTCGATTGCATGAACAAGCTCCTTGCGAACGGTTACTTCAGTACGCAAAGAAAGGCTACCCCAATATGTGCATGAAATCTACAACAAAAGTACTGAGAACAAAGAATTTTTGACGTCGGTGAGACAGGCGGGAATTGCCCACTTGTTGTAAATACGAGGCTTATCGGTTTGACATGGTTAAATCCCTTTAAAAACCTAGAAAACCCGAAATTAAGAATGAGCATCTCAGGAGCGGAAAACCGGGGTCGAAATGCACCATTTTGAAGGCGCGACGATCACGATGATTGCTCCGCTGGGAGGCAACGGGGAAATACCTCGGTCAGAACCAAGTGACGGGGGTAATTTTTGCCTCAAAAACAGGCCTGGACACGCGTGATTTTTGGAGTAGGCGACCGCTCTCGTGGCTTTGAGAGCGCCAGATTTCCCCGGTTCCCAAAAATGAAGGGTCAGGCACGCTCATTTTGTGAGGATTTAGAGTTCGCGCATACGGACAAGCTGAAGCAGATTCTTCATTTCGTTTACCCCACGGGCGCTGTCGCGCCGATAGGGCCCCCAAACGCGCTCCATTCGGGATGACAAACCTGGTTGGTTCATGGTGGTGTGGGTGGGTCAGGTTCGGAACCGACTGGAAGACATTCAGCTTCCGCAGGTCTCAGAATCGAGACCAGAGGCATCCATTTTGTGCGGATTTGAGCGGCCTCAAGATTGAGTCCATCGCTTTCCCATCTTGCTGCGCAAGGATAGGAACCCTTTTCGTGAGGATTGCCATATTGAAGTTGCAACTGCGGGGTCTTCGACCGCCTCCGCGCTATCTTTACGGAAAGGCTTGGCAGAGGGCGAGGGAGAATTCCGTGATTCCTGAACTTCGGAACAAGTTCAACGCGGCCTATACGGACGAGGCCTACTGTGCTTTGCAGAGTCGGCTATGCGATGAGAGTGGGACCGCGGTCGAATTTCGTATCGCGGAATCGCCTGTTTTTGTTCAGCAATCGTTTCTGGAGGAGATCGCAGAAGAGGGCAAGGCGCTCGCGCTGCGCCTGATCGCCGACAAGGAGTACCTGGCCGTTGCGCGGCGGGCGATTCCGGCGGGCTACTGCGTGGCGGGCGAGACGGCGCGGCCCCATTTCCTAACGGCCGATTTTGCGCTCATCCGTGAGGCGAACGGTGCACTTGCTCCGCGGCTGGTTGAGATTCAGGCATTTCCTTCGGTTTTCGCGTATCAGGCTCTGCTGAACACGACCTACCGAGAGATCTATGGTTTGCCGGACGAGTTGGGCTCGTTTCTTGGGGGACTCGATGAGGCGGGCTACTGGAACCTATTTCAGCGCACGCTGGTGGGGGACCACGATCCTGAGAACGTAGTACTGACGGAAATTGATCCACTGCACCAGAAGACGCTGCCAGACTTCAACTGCACAGCCAAGCGGCTGGGCATTGCGATTGTCGACATCACTGAACTCAAAGCCGCCGGCAACAAATTGCACTACACAAATGCCCGGGGAAGGCTCGTGCCGGTCGATCGCATCTATAACCGGGCAATCGCGGATGAGCTGATTGGCCGGGGAATACACCTGCCATTCGATCTGACGCATGCCTGGGATGTGGAGTGGGCAGGGCATCCGAACTGGTATTTCCTCATCAGCAAGTTTTCTGTGCCGCTGCTTTCGGAGAAAAGCTCTGTCGTACCGCCTGCTGTTTTTCTTGACGATTTTCTTGCAGGAGGGGGGCGAGCCAAGCTGAAGGGTTTCGGCGTGCCGCTGCCTGTGCGTGTCGATCCGGGGCGCGTTTACGACTCTCTTTTGCTGAAGCCACTCTTCAGCTTCGCCGGCAAGGGCATCCAGTTTGAACCATCGCAGAAGCAGCTCGAAGCGATTCCGGTCGAGGAGCGAAAAGGCTACCTCTTACAGCAGCGAATGAGCTTTGTGCCGACGATCGATACGCCGCACGGGCTGACGCAAGCTGAGTTCCGGATACTTTATATGTGGCCCGAAGGTGGTAGTTTGACCCCAGCTCTCTCGCTAGTCCGGCTGGGGCGGGGAAGGATGATGGGGGTAGATCACAACAAGAATCAGGCATGGGTGGGTGCCTCTTCGGCGTTCTTTCCTTGTAAATAGCCCCTGCCGGCAGGAGCTTTGGTTCAGTGCGGGATGCAAATGCCAGATATGGTGGTACATGATCGATTACCTAGCGAAAAACTTTCGTGCCCTACGTTTCGTCGCAGATTTCAGATACAGTGTCGATTAGTGTTTTGAAAACGGTAACTCTGGGCGGCATCATGAAGGACACTTCAAAAATCGGTTACGCACCCAAGAAGGTCGTCTCACCCACAGATGCTTCTCACAAGGAAGTGCGCTGTGCGGTCCGTTTTCCTCTTTCCCTCCAAGCGATTCTTTCTTCGAACCGCGAGGAGTCCAACGCTCTTACTCGCAATGTCTCGGCAAGCGGAGTGCTTCTTGAAGTACGGAATCCGCTTGAGGTGGGACAAGGTATAGATTTCTCAATTCGTATGCCCGGCGAAGTGCTGGGCGCACCCAGCGATGTCATGGTCCGGTGTCACGGACGTGTGGTACGCTGCTCGTTAAGCCAGGGCCAGTACCAGGCTGCTGCAACAATCGATGAGTACAGGTTTGCGGAGCGGTGAGGCACGCGCTGGCGGTTTTGCAGCTTATTTATGGAATTCTTGGACGAAACTACTGAAGGCGAAGTCGTAGACGGACCGGTCAGACCGGGCGCAATCAGGATCATTCTCGCGGACTCTCAAGCTATATACCGCGTAGGGATTCGTAAGATTTTTGCGCTTGAGGACGACCTCCGCGTCGTGGCGCAAGCCGATTCATTCGACAATCTCAAGTCGGCGATCGAGCGCTATCCCACCGACGTTGTGCTGCTCGAGGGTGGCTTGCTGGTTGGCGCGCCGAACGCGATCCCCGAACTCCTGCGCATTGCGCCGGACGTGAAGCTGATTGTTCAGGCGATCTCAGCCGACGAGAACCAAACCGTAGAACTGTATCGACGTGGCGTGCGCGGCATCATTTCCCGCTCCATTTCTCCCGATTTGCTGGTGCGCTGCGTGCGCAGAATTGCGGCCGGCGAGACATGGATCGACAACCAATCGGTGAATTGGGTCATTGACGCGTATCGCTCGCAGGCGGCAGCACTGGTAAGCCCGCGGAGCCAGCCGCGCTTGTCGCCCAAAGAGATGGCGATTATCACTTGCATTACGCAGGGGAAGCGGAACAAGGAAATCGCGTTTCAGCTGGGCACGACCGAACAGGTGATTAAGAACTATCTTCGCAAGATCTATGACAAGCTGGGTGTTTCAGACCGGCTGGAGCTAGCTCTTTATTGCCTGCACAATAAAATTATTCAAGCCGATGCCGACGAAGAGACGATTGCCAAGAAGGTCGTAAGCCGGTAACGGCTTTCCCATCCTTTTCCAAGCAAAAGCGCTTTATCCATTGTGGCCGGGGCGGCCGAGTTAAGTCGTTTTTGAGGCGCCGTCGCAACTTACCGGGCCGGAAGATCCGTCACAACTCACCGCGTCATGCCCTTCGACACAGGGTTTGCGTGCGAGTTCGAGAAGCCGCGTCAATTCATGCAGATCATTTCGGGAGAGGTGCCCCAGCAATTCAACAGGCGTCTTCAGGATCACTGGATCCATTTGCAGCAGCAATTCGATTCCGGTTTCGCTGATCTGAGTCCACACGACGCGCCTGTCGTTTCGGTCGCGCTGTTGCCGGATGAGTTTGAGGGCCTTGAGGCGTCGCAGGAGCCGCGTAATGTCCGGGTCGGCAGTGATCATCCGGTCGCCAATTGCTGAACAGGTAAGACCTTGCGGATGCGAGCCGCGTAAGATGCGCAGCACGTTGTACTGCGTGCTGGTTACACCCCATTCGCGGCTCAACCGATGAAAAGTGCGCTGGAGACAATCGGCGCTTCGAAACAAGTTCAGGAGCGCCTCTTCCTCGGCACTAGAGAAAGGACGCTCCTGCACGATTTCACGCTTGAGGCTTGCCATTTGTCTCCTACTCCTGCGTTTGGTGTCTCAGAAGTTCCTTGAACAATGCCACAAATACAGCCGTGCAAAGCTGTGCATCAGGGGCTAAAGCCCATGTGATTTTGCAGTCTTTGCGGCACGACTGAAGTAGCCCCCTGATACAAAACCAAACAGCAACTCATGAACGACCTTCTGAGACACCGCCCTAGCTCAGGCTAAGGCGGACCAGGCTGAAGGCGCGCTGCCGAGTCGAATTCGACCGCTTACTGCTTTGCGACGTCGAGTTCGATTTCAAGTTTCACATCGTCGCCAACGACCGCGGCTGGGTATTTGGATGCGATTCCAAATGCCGTGCGGCTGATGGTGGTAGTGGCCTCGAATCCGGCGTGCGGCTTGTGGTCCATCCCTGGAACCGGGCCGGTGGGGCCCTGGACGGCAAGGGTGACGGGTTTCGTGACGCCATGCAAAGTTAGGTTACCGTTAACGGTGAGACCGCTCCCAGTTTTTTGAACGCTGGTGCTGACGAAAGTCGCGGTGGGGAACTGTGCGATATCGAAGAAGTTTGCGCTCTTCAGATCGCCATCGCGTCCCGCAACGCCCGTGTCGACAGAGGTGACGTCGATGGTGATATTGACTGCGGATTTTGTGATGTCTGCATCGTTCCAGGTAATTGTTCCGCCGATGTTGCCGAAGCGGCCGCGCACATTCGACAAGCTCATATGGAGGATGGAGAAATCAACCTCGCTGTGTGCTTTGTCGGGGACCCACGTGGAGGTTTGCGCCAGAGCCAGAGGCGCGGCGAGCGAGAGAATGCTGCTAAGGAGAAGGGAACGCTTCATATTTGCCATCCTTTTCAAAATTGGCCCAGCGGGCCGTGCGGTGTCTCCGGCGATGAAACGAGCCGGTTCTGCGCGGGAGCGGTTTCGCGCGAGGGAAAGCACCTGAGTGTCAGACGCGCGGAGTAATGTATTTGTTGCAACAAATATTTTGGCTCAAGAGGCGAATGGGCATGCGCGTGGGACTGCGGAAGCCTTCCAGGGAGGGTCTGGTATGCTCCCGATCATGTCTTTCGTCCGCGATTTCAAGGCTCTGAGCCGGCCGCAACGTCATGCCTTCATTGCTTCGTTTCTTGGATGGACGCTGGACAGCCTCGACTTCTTTCTATTGGTTTTTTGCGTCAAGGCGATTGCCACTGAATTTGGAACCAAGCCGTCGGCCGTGCTCAGTGCGGTGTTCCTGACGCAGGCGTTCCGGCCGGTGGGCGCAGTGGTCTTTGGGATGCTGGCGGATCGGTACGGGCGCAGGCCAGTGCTGATTCTGAACATTCTGAGCTTCTCGGTTATCGAACTGGCATGCGCTTTTGCGCCTTCGATGAATGTGTTGCTGCTGTTGCGGGCGCTGTTCGGCATTGCGATGGGCGGTGAATGGGGAGTGGGAGCCGCACTGGCTTTTGAAACGCTGCCGGCGAAGGGAAGAGGCTCCTTCTCCGGGATTCTGCAAGAGGGATATGCGTTCGGTTCGATTCTTGCTTCGGGGGCGTTTGCGCTGCTGTTTCCGCTGATCGGATGGCGCGGCTTGTTCATGGTGGGTGCGAGTCCTGCGTTGCTGGTTCTGTATGTCCAGATGCGTGTTGAGGAGTCGCCGGTCTGGCTGGCGGGGGCCACGAAGCGCGCGGAACGTGGGCAGTCTCGCACAACAGCAATGCAGGTAATGCGATTTTTGCCGACGTTTCTTTTTCTTGTTCTGCTGATGACAGCGTTCATGAGCTTTTCGCACGGCACGCAGGACGTCTATCCAACATTCCTGACGGTACAGATGAAGCTGTCGCCGGAGACAGTTGGATTGATAGGCGTGCTCTATGGTGTCGGATCGATTGCGGGCGGGTATGTTTTTGGTGCTTTGTCGGAACGCTGGGGACGCAAACGCGCGATTGTGACCGCCGCTTTGTTGTCGATTCCAGTGATACCGCTGTATGCGTATGGGCACTCGGCGATCACGCTGGGAATCGGCGCGATCCTGATGCAGTTCATGGTGCAGGGCGCGTGGGGTGTTGTTCCGGCCTATCTGACGGAGTTGTCGCCGGCGCCTGTGCGCGCTACGGCTCCGGGGCTTGCGTATCAACTGGGCGGGCTAATTACGTCGTGGAATGGCAAGGCCCAGGCGCTGGTTGCGGAGCGATGGGGTAACTATCCGCCGGTACTCGCAATTACCGTGGTGGTGGTGGCATTAATGCTCGCCGCGCTGGCCGCCGTTGGGCATGAGGCGAAGGGCGCGGACTTGAGCACATGCTGATTCAGCGATCATTCTCCCAAAGAGAGATGGTGAATGACCCAGCCGAGCCGCTTCTTAGGAGCCACCGTGTTCAAAAATCTGATCAGCTCAATCCGATCTGAGCACTAAGGACCTTGGCGTGTGTAGCGCGCAACGAGTGTGCCGCGTGCGAGAACGTGCCCCCGCATCGCATCGTCCAACTGGGGGCGCGTCGCGCCAGAAGGCAGGTTGACCATCCCGTCGAGCGCAAAGAGGGTGAAAACGTAGTGGTGCGTGCGATGGGGGCACGGACCCGCGTAGCCGATCTTGCCAAAGTCATTCGTGCCCTGGCGTGTGCCATCGGGTAATTCCGGCTGGATTGGCAAAGATGCAGGCAATGAACGGGACTGGGAAGGAAGATTGAACAGTACCCAGTGCACAAACGACCCAGGGGGAAAATGAGGATCGTTGAGAATTAGCGCGAGACTTTTGGTCCCAGCGGGAGGCGGATTCCAGCCGAGCGCGGGAGACGTGTTGACGCCGTCGCAGGTGAGGACTGTTGGGAATTGCCCATCACCGAGACTTGTACTCGTGAGTCCAAGGGAGTCTGGTCCATCGTGCTCGACGGGCGGTCCAGAGTTGAGATGACAGCCCGCACACCATATCGAGAACAGCCAAACTAATGCGAGAGGCGCAGGGCGGAGTGTTCTGCGTATAGCCGTGTGGATGGGGTGTGGCATTGCCCCCATTGTAGAGGGGATGCAGTTGGCTGAGCTATGGTCAATCCCGGCACCAAACCACGTTCCTTTGGTTATAGACACATAAGGTGCCTGCCGGGAAATTTGCAAGCCAGTAACAGTGCATGATGCACAATGGAGTATGGGAGAACCGCTCGCGTGCCACGCATCCATTTTCAACTTCAACTTGCAGAACTGAAGGACAAGCTACTCGCCATGGCTGCGCTGGCTCAGCTGGCAGTCGAGTCCGCAGTGGATGCTTATCTGCAGCGGGACCTGGGCCTTTGCCAGTACGTCAAGCAGAATGAAACGGCGATCAACACGGCGCAGCGTGAGCTGGATGAAATGGCTTACGAGCTGCTTGCCAAAGAACAGCCGATGGCGATCGATCTTCGCTTCATTCTGGCGGTGATCAAGATCAACGGCGACCTGGAGCGGATCGGCGATCAGTCGATGGGCATTTCGCGGCGTACCCGCGACATTCTCAAAGCCGACGAAGTGGAGTTGCCGGTGGACTACTCGGCGATGGGCGAGTTTGCCGGCCGGATGATTCGGACCGCGATCCAGGCTCTGCTCGAAGGTGATGCGCGGCTTGCCGATACGGTGCGGGAGATGGACGACGAGATCGACCGGATGAATCGCCGCGCGCATGCCGATCTGCTGAAGCTGATCCAGGAGAAGCCGCAATGGACACAGCAGGCGATGAATGGGCTGATGGTTTCGCGGAGCCTTGAGCGGATCGCGGATCATGCGTCCAATATCGCGACGGATGTGATCTTCTGGATTCGCGGTGCAGACGTGCGGCACCAGCTCAGCCTCTCGATGGATTGAGAAAATCCAATGGATTGAATACCGAAGCTTCAAAGCAAAAAAGGTCGCGCCATGGCGCGACCTTTTGTCGTTCAGGGGGAGGGAAGTTTTGTTTATCGTGTGGATTCGAAGAGGAACCACGCGCGGCGTTCGGCTTCATCGATCCAGACTTCAATCAGGCTGGTGGTGGCGTAATCATTGGCTTTTGCGGCGACTTCGTGGGCGGCTCGCAGGCTCTCGATGAGAGCACGGTTGTCCGCGTGGAGCTCCAAAAGCATATCGCGGGCGGGAACGAACTCCTGGTCGTTGTCGGAAACACGCTGCAGGCGGCCGATGTGCCCAATGGAGCGAATGGTGGTGCCACCGATTTTGCGGACTCGCTCGGCGATGTCGTCGCTGATGGCAAAGATCTGCGAAGCCTGCTCGTCGAGGAGGAGATGGTAATCACGGAAATGCGGGCCAGTCATATGCCAGTGGAAGTTCTTGGTTTTGAGATAGAGGGAGAAGACATCGGCGAGGACTGCATTGAGTACGCTCGAAAGGTTCTTTACGTCTTCGGGGCTGAAGCCATCGGAAACATTGGTCTTGGCGGCTTTTGACTGGGCGCTTGTATGCGTTGACATCGGGCTCCTCGCTGGGGCGGGTTACGGAGCGGCGTGATGCCGCATCATCGATTGCCCCATTCGGAGTCTTGGATGCTGGAAAGGGCAGAGAGGTTCTTGAGAGACGGTGGAAAAAGAAATGGCGTCATCCCGAGAAAGATGACGCCATTTGACTCGTAACAGGAAAGGGTTAGAGCTTCGAAACGGGGTGAGTATCGTAGTGAAGCAGAACGGCCACTGCGCAGCTGGTGAGCCGGGTTTCAGCGGAGTCGGCGCGGCTGGTGAGGATGACTGGAACCCGCGCACCCAGAACGATGCCGGCTAGCTGCGCGCCACCAAGGTATTCCAACTGCTTGGCGAGCATGTTGCCGCTCTCGAGATCGGGCACGACGAGGATATCCGCCTGTCCGGTGACGGGCGAATTGAGGTGCTTGATCTTGGCTGCTTTCACGCTGACGGCGGTATCGAACGCCAGCGGGCCGTCAAGAATGCCGCCGGTGATCTGTCCGCGGTCTGCCATCTTGCAAAGCGCCGCTGCTTCCATGGTGGAAGGAATCTTGGGATTCACGGTTTCAACCGCCGAGAGCAAGGCCACCTTCGGCTCTGGAATGCCGAGCGCGTGGGCAAGGTCGATTGCGTTCTGCACGATGTGAATCTTGTCTTCGAACTCCGGCTTGATGTTGATGGCGGCGTCGGTGATGAGCAGCGTGCGCGCGTACGCGGGCGTATCCATCACAAATACGTGGGTGATGCGGCGCGAGGTGCGAAGGCCTGTGTCGCGCTGCATGGCAACCTTCATAAGCTCGTCAGTGTGAAGACTTCCCTTCATCATGGCCTGGGCATTGCCGCTGCGGCACATGGCTACACCAAGTTCGGCGGCCTTCGATTCAGTGTCAGCCTGCAGGATTGGAAAGGCGCTGATGTCGACGCCGATTTTGGCCGCAAGGGCTTTCATCTCGGCTTCGTCGCCGATGAGGGTGGGTTCGATCAAGCCTTCGGCCGCGGCTTCAGTTGCGCCTTTCAAGGCAACGTCTGAGAGTGGCCAAACCACGGCCGTGGTGATGGCCGGAAGCGCTTTGCAGCGGGCCAGAAATTTATGGAAGACGTGGAAGTCGGGCGGATGGCTAACCAGCGGATCGACGGCTACCGCTTCGGCAATGGGGGCGAGATCGCTCATGGGACAAGTCTCCTGGCCGCTCGAGAGGAGTTCTCTCGAGCTTCACGGGATTATTTTCAATGGCGCGCGCGAAAGCTCATGTGCCCGATGTCACACATTGGCTCCGAGTCCCACTTCGCGAGATGGCTGCGCAGTCGACCTCGGATGCTGGCGGGTTTGGACCGTGGGTTTATTTGATCCCAATCGTCATGGAATCGGGTCCGATCAGATGCTCGACGCGGACTTCGCGGAAGCCGGCTTCCTTCATCCATCCCACGCAATCGGCGCCGGTGTAGTCAAAGCCGCCGGGAGTTTCGACGAGCATGTTGAGGCTCATGAGCAAACCGAAGGCATTTTTGGAGCGGTCGTCGTCGATGAGGGCATCGTAGGCGATGAAGGCGCCGCCTTCGGGAATGGCGTCGTATGCCTTGCGGATCAGCATTTTCTTTTCTTCGAGGTTCCAGTCGTGAAGAATGTGGCCCATCAGGATGACGTCGGCTTTGGGTAGAGGGTCGGTGAAGAAACTGCCGGGGTGGAATTTCACGCGGGAGGAGAGGCCATTGCTTTCGACATATTCCTCAAAGATGGGCGCGACCTCGGGTAGATCGAATCCGGTGCCGGCAATGTGCGGATTCTTGCGGGCGATCTGAACGATAAGGTCTCCTTGTGCTGTGCCGCAATCCGCGGCGGTTTTGTATCTAGCCCAAGGAAAATTTGAGGCGATAGCCATGTTCGACCCGCGGCTGATGCCGGTCATCGCGCGCAGAAATCCCTTGAGGCGCGTGGGATCCGAATAGAGAGCGGCGAAGACTTCGGACTCGCCTGGCAGTTCGCTCTGCCGCTCGCCGGTGCGCAGAGCGGTGGTGAGTTTGCCCCAGTGGTGGAAGAGGCGCTTGTTGGCCATCTCAAGCATGCCGCCGATGTAGCTGGGCTTGCGCTTGTCCAAAAATAGATCGGTGGATGGAGTGTTGGAGTAGTTGCCGTTGTGTCGTTCAAGAAATCCGAGCGCAACGAGGGCGTCTAGAAAGTCGCGTGAGGAACGCGGATGCAGCCCGAGCCTGCCCGTGAGGGCGTCGAGACTCTCGGGACCTTTGGCGAGTTCCGTGAAGACTTCCATCTCCACCGCGCTCAAGAGCGTTTTGGAGGCCCAGAAGGCGAGGCCGGTTTGCAGAATGTGGTCGGGGGTCGGGACAGAGGTCGTCGACATGATCGATAGATCCTTTCGTTCGTGCTGCAAGGTTGTTTTGGCAGGGGAAACTGCTGGCCGGACAGGGAAGTGCAAGGAGTGTACACGACGTGCCGCGGGCAGGGCGAGGATTTGTTGGTGCGGAGAATTTTCGTCCATTGTCTATGCGGACGCGGCGAAAGCTGTTATGCTGCGAACGCTCAGAAAAACCGATTTACAAGCGGGGTGCGCGACAATGTGGTTCCTTGGAATGGATGTAGGCACGGGCGGAACGCGGGCAGTGATTGTGGATGCGAACGGCAAGCTGATCAGCGGGGCTTCAAGCGAACATGCTCCGTTTCGCACGCCTCATCCGGGCTGGGCTGAACAGGATCCCGAGGACTGGTGGCGTGCGGCGCAGGAAGCGATTCGCTTCGCACTTGCGGCGGCGCCGGAGCCGCGCCAGCCTATTGCGGCAATCGGATTGACGGGCCAGATGCATGGCGCCGTGATGCTGGACGAGCAGGGCGCGGTACTGCGGCCGGCATTGATCTGGTGCGATACGCGGACCCAGCCGGAGTGCGACTGGCTGCACGAAAAGATCGGCTACGAGAAGTTGATTGAGCTCACCTGCAATCCAGCGTTGCCAAACTTTACTTTGACCAAGCTACTGTGGGTGAAGACGCATGAGCCGGAGATCTTCGCAAAGATTCGGCACATCATGTGCCCGAAGGACTACGTACGGTATCGGCTCACAGGGGAGTTCGCGATCGACGTGCAGGAGGCATCGGGAACACTGCTGCTGGATGTGACGCATCGGCGGTGGTCGAAAGAAGTGGCGGCGGCGGCGGGCATTCCTGAAGCATGGCTGCCGAAGGTGTATGAGTCACCCGAAGTATGCGCTCGGATCAGCGAGAAGGCGTCAGGGTTGACGGGCCTGTCGGCGGGAACACCGGTTGTAGCCGGCGCGGGCGATCAGGGCGCGGGTGCGGTGGGTATGGGAATTCTGCAGCCGGGGTCAGTGTCGGCGACGATCGGCACATCTGGCGTTGTTTTTGCAGCGACGGCGAATCCGACCAAAGACCCGAAGGGACGGCTGCATACGTTCTGCCACGCGGTGCCGGGCGTTTGGCACGTGATGGGCGTAACGCAGTCGGCTGGATTGAGCTTCCGCTGGTTGAAAGAGGCATTCTTCGCGGGGCAAGACTACGACGCCCTGACGGGAGCGGCCGCGAAGGTTCCGGCAGGAAGCGAAGGGCTGGAGTGGGCGCCCTATCTGCTGGGAGAGCGCACGCCGCATCTCGATCCCGAAGTACGCGCCGCGTTTGCCGGGATTGGGACGCAGCATACGGCCGCGCACTTTGTGCGTGCGGTGCTCGAAGGCGTGGCGTATTCGCTGCAGGATACGTTCACGCTGTTTGCTGAGCTTGGGATTCCGGTGAGTGCAGTTCGGTTGGGTGGTGGCGGCGCACGCGGGCCGCTATGGAGGAAGATTCAGGCGGGCGTCTACGGGCAGACTGTGGAAGTGCTGACGGCTGAAGAGGGCGGCGCCTTTGGGTCGGCTCTGCTTGCAGGTGTGGGCGCAGGGCACTGGCCGAATCTGGATGCGGCGTGTGGGCAGGCAATTGAAGTGGCGCAGCGCATTGCGCCCGATCCGGCGGATCTCGCGGCGTACAAGACGGGCTATGCGCAGTGGCGCAAGCTCTATCCGGCATTGAAGAGCCTGCGCTGACCACCTGCGGTGGGGCCAGTTGCCTTCGGCCAGCCCGCGCCCGGAAGCATGGCGCGGTGTGAGCCTCATGGGTTGGCCAGGAATTTGTCAGCGAGAAGCGGTGGCCGTTTGCGCGAAGTCCGCGTAGACGAAGCCGTCGCGATCGACGATTTCGCCACCCTCCAGCGGGATTTCCTGTTGGAACATTGGGCCATCGTAGACACAGGTGTGAAACTCCCCGCGTTCGCCACAGGGGTCGGCTGTCGCGGGCAGATCGCGCAGCAGAGCGAAGTCGAACTCACGGCTCGCGAAGGATGCCGGGATCTGCGCGGTATCCACGCAGGCGATGCGGGCGCGAAGTCCCGCGGCAATCATTTCGCGCGCAAGCTGGTCTGTGGGGATTGCCCAGAGCGGGAAGAGCGGTTCAAGGCCCGTGGGGGCGAGCTGCTTGATCCGATAATCGCGCACTTCTTCAAGGAATAGATCGCCAAAGGCAATAGCATCGATGTGCTCGTTTACGGCACGGGCGCACACCTCCGCCATACGCTGTTCGTAGATTTCGTTGGAGCAAGGCCATGGGAGCGGGACAATCCTCAGGGGCAGCCCGGCCGCTTCGGCCTGCGCTTCGAGCACTGTGCGGCGCGTGCCGTGCATGGCGACGCGTTGAAACTCATCATTCAGAGTCGTGAGGAGTCCGACGACTTCAATGGAGGAATCGCGGCGCAGGATGTGAAGCGCCCATGCACTGTCTTTTCCGCTGCTCCAGGACAAGAGGACGCGCTTCATTGAGGTATCGTACACGGCACCGCGTAGGAGCCAAAATGCAAACAGCCCGCCGCGATGAGCATTGGGCTGTTTGAGGTTGCAGAGGCTGTTGGGCTACTTCAGTGTCAGGTCTGCCTGGAGCGGCGTGTTTTCGCTGGAGTCTCCGACGCGGATCACGAACTTGCCAGGATCAATAGTCCATTTGTGGTTAGCCTCATCCCAGTAGCTGAACGCACGGGCATCGAGGGTGAGGGTGACATGCTTTGTTTCACCGGGCGCAAGGAAGATTTTATCGAAGCCTTTCAGCTCGCGTTCCGGCCGGTCGGCCTTGGCTGAGGGATCGGAGACGTAAAGCTGGGCGACTTCGGCGCCGGCTACCTTGCCAGTGTCCGTTACATCGAAACTCACTTTTACGGTTGAACCGGAGGCGGCGCTCGCCGGTACTTCCAGTTTTGAAAAACCGAAAGTTGTGTAGCTCAGGCCGAATCCGAATGGAAAGAGCGGATGTTTACCGGTCGTGGTCCAGTAGCGGTAGCCGACCATCAACTTGTCGTTGTATTTCACGTGAGGTATTACGTAGTCGACGGGTGGACGACCGACTTCGGTGACGTGAAGCGATGTATCCGCGCCGGCGATTGGGTAGTAGTCCTTGTAGGAGGGATTCTCTTCCCAGCTGCGATCAAAGCTGACTGGTAGTTTGCCTTCGGGATTGTGCTTGCCGAAGAGAACCTGCGCCACTGCGGTGCCGCCTTCCTGTCCGGGATACCAGTTCTGCAACAGGGCAGGCACTTTATCGAGCCAGCGTCGTGTGTCGACGCCGCCCCCGGCAGTGAGCGCGACGATCGTGCGCGGATTAGCCGCGGTCACGGCTTCGATCAGAGCGTCCTGACCCCAGGGCAGCGTAAAGGTACGGTCGAAGCCTTCGCTCTCTGTGGAGGGACTGAAACCAACCGAGAGCACGACGGCATCGGCGGCCGATGCGAATTTGCGCACGTCCTCAGAGATCATGTCTGACTCGTTGACCATGCCGAGGCCAAAGCGATTGCCTGCGAACCCGGGCAGATAGTCTGCGACCACCTGGATCGTTTGACCCGCGCTGAGATCGATCGATGCTGATTCAGGATGCTGCCCTTCGACCTGTATTTGCTCGAGGATCTGCTTGCCGTCAACGCTGACCTTGTAATGATCGCTGCCCGATGACGCGGCGAGAATAAGGTACTTGCCAGCCTTTTCCGCCTTGTAGGTTGCACTGTAACGAATACTGCGTGGCGCTTTGTCAGCCGGTCCCCACCACTCTTCTTTGTAGTTTGCGATGTTGCGCTGGCTTGAAGTTGAGGCAGCGCCGGTGAAGTCTTTGGTTGGGTAGGTCGACTCTTGCACCTCGGCTTGCCAGTGCGTGCGCCAGAAAACTTCATTCATTTCGGGGAGGCCGCGCGCATACAGGACGTGGACGCCGGGTCCGACAAGGTTGCCGATGCCGGTGACGATACTGACCGGTTCGAAGGCAGTAGCTTGCGACGACCCGCCCCCGCCGGGCACTGCCGGCCATGCATCCGGACCGATGACGGCGATGGTTTTGATCTTCGCCGGATCCAGGGGCAGAAGGCGCCCTTCGTTCTTCAGCAGCGTGATGCTTTCGAGAGCGCCCTGCAGCGCAATGGGGCGATCGTCCACCGAATAGGTGGAGTTTTTCAAGTCGAGCTGCGGGTGATCGAGCCAACCGTACCGGAGGGCAACGCGAAGGATGCGGAGGACCTTGTCATCGATGGTGGATTCTTTAACGTCGCCGTTCTTGATTGCCGGCAGCAGAACCTTCGCGTTCATGAAACGCGGAGAAGGCATTTCAAGATCGAGGCCGTTGTTGGCCGCCGCCACGCCATCGTAGGTGGCTTCCCAATCGGACATCAGCACGCCCTTGAAGCCCCAATCGCCTTTCAGCACGTTGAGGTTGAGGAATTCATTTTGTGTGGCGTGGGCTCCGTTGATCAGGTTGTAGGAGTCCATCACGGCGTCGACATGGCCTTGGGCGACCGCGGCCTCAAACGCGGGCAGGTAGATCTCGCGCATGGTGCGCTCGTCTGCTTCCACATCGACATTGTGGCGGTTGTATTCCTCGTTGTTCAGCGCGTAGTGCTTGACGGTGGCGCTTACGCCCTGCGATTGCACTCCTTCGATGTAGGGGACAACGATGGCGCCGTTCAGGAATGGATCCTCAGACAAATATTCGAAGTCGCGTCCGTTTACTGGGGATCGAGCGATGTTCACGCCGGGACCGAGAAGGAAATTGACGCCGCGGGCGCGCGCATCCTTTCCGAGGCCTTCACCGAGCTTACGGGCGTAATTGCGATCCCAGGTCGCGGCCAGGGCAACGCCGCCAGCGTAGGCGGTTGTCGGCCCCCATGTGCGGACGCCGACAGAGGCGTCTGACATTTTGAGGCGTGGCAGACCGATCGAGGGCTCAGCATTGGTGAACATGCTGTCGACACCGCCGATGAGCTCGACTTTCTGCTCGAGCGTGAGCTGCCCGAGCAGGGAATGCGCCTTCGCCTCAATGCTGGAAGAATCGAGAACTGGGGCCTGGGCCAGGCTCAGGTTGCACAGGGCAAGACTGCTCGCAACAAAGGCGAGCGCGATCCGATTGCGCAGGAGATATTGCAGACAGAATGTGTGGAAGAAATTGGTTTTCATAACGCCCGAAAGGCTAAATGATGAGCGGGACAGATGTATACGTCCCAAAGAAACCGTCTAGCAAAGGGCCTTCCAATGCACGGAAGGGGAGGCGGGGGCCTTGTGACATTAGTCACAAGGAGGGGTGAATGGTGTCACTGCCGGGGCTCCACACGCAGCGCAGACTCAAAAACCAACAGGTAAGAAAGGCCGCGTTCGGCAAAGCGGAGCGCGCACTTTTCAGGGTGTGCTTACTCCAATCGTCTAGATGGGCCCACGAGATTCAATCGAATGTGGACTTAGCGGTCTTCTGCGGGAGTTTTTCCAGTTGAATGGGGGCCTTTATGGGATTCGGTACGGGATTGAAGACGATCATTGTCGCGACGGATTTAGATGGCCGGTCGCAGGGTGCGCTTGAGTATGCCCGGAAAATTGCGTCGGCGTACAAGGCTCGGATCGTGCTTTCCTACGGGCTCGATCCCCTGGACTACGCAGCGGTCGACAAGGTGCCCGGACGGGTATTGATGTCGATGCCGGAAGAGGCCCGCGCGGTTCTGAGCAAGATGGCTGACGATCTAAGCCGGGAGGGTATTCACAGCCATTCCGAGTTCCGCCAGGGAGCTGTAGCGGAGCTGCTGATCGATGCGGCGCGGCAGTACGGGGCAGGTTTGATTGTGATCGGCACAGAAGGAAGGCAGGGAGCAGGAGCGGTTGCGGTGGGGGCCGTGGCTGAGCACCTGGTGCGCCTGGCGCCTTGTCCGGTGCTTGCCGTCTCTTCAGATTGGAATGCGGGCCCGTTTCGGCCGACGCCTGGTGGCCCGGTTCTGCTTGCGGCGGAGAAGAACGAGGCGAGCGGTGCGGCGGTCGATGTGGCCGTCTCGCTTGCGGAGACTTTTGAGCGCGCCCTCATTATTGTTCACGCGCGTGAAGCCTCGGAGGCGGTGGCCTTTTTGAATCCCGATGTGACATCACCGGAGCAACTCGGTATTCGTCCCGGCGGCACTGTTTCGGCGCGTTGCGTGGTGAAAGATGGAACACCTGCCGAGGCTGTAACCGGCGCGATAAGTCAATATCGCCCAAGCATCCTGGTTGTCGGCGTGAAGCGAACGAGCGAGAGCCGGGGGGCGCATGGCACGGCGTTTTCGCTGCTTGCCGGCTCGCGTGTGCCGGTGCTTTGTGTGCCGCCACAGATGCAGCCGGCTGCTGTGAGCACGCTTTGTTCTGAACCTGTCGCGACGAGATAGCGACCGAGCTGGGACGGCCGCACCGGCGTTCGGAGCGCGCGGTGCCACTCCTATTTGTAGGAACGGGCCATGAGCATCGGCAAAGACTTCGCTTTGCCGCGAGAGAAGAGGGAGCACGCTGCATCTTTTGATTCGGTCAGGTGCGGCGCGCAATTCTTCATAATCTAGGGAGGCGCACTACCCTCTTCTCAGGCGGCAGGTGGCAACGAATGCCACTCATTTGCAAAATCTGATCCAGGCAAGGGAGATGGAAGCATGCAATCAGAGGCAAGGTCAGTTCACCAGCGCATTTCGGCCCATCCGTTGGCGGAACTGCTGGAGTGCCCGCCCGCCGCGTCCAATCTGCTCAGTACCTCCGCGCAACAGATCGAGTTAGCGACAGGTGACGTCGTTTTTCGCCAGGATTCGGCCTGTCGCGGGCTTTATGTAGTAGTTTCGGGGCAACTTTTGCGCAAGACGGAACGGCTCCAGGTGCGACTCGTGCTGGGTGCGGTGCGGGTGGGAGAACTGGTGGAGCTTGCGGCAGCCCTAGGGGACGGGCATCACACGTTCACCCTGATGGCGCAGACCGCTTGCTCACTCATGATGCTGCCGATTGAAGCGCTCAATCAAGCCTTCGAGATATATCCACCGCTCCGTATGCACCTGCTGGAGGAATTGGCGCGCGAAGTTTCGCGGGCGTATGTAGCTTGTTATGCGACTCGCATGGCTGGGCTTGCACGTCGCCGCGGGTCAAGATTGGAAGCGGCGCAGAGTTAGAGAATTGGAATCATCCCTGTTTTCGGGGAGCTTGCGGTTCTTCGGGAAAACTGTACTAATTTCGCGGCTTTCACCCCATGTAAAGTGCGATATACTCTTTTTAGACCTACGAACAAATAGACCTACGGAAGAAGTATGGCTGGACTCCACTCTCACCGCCCTCCGGAAGATTGTTTGAATTGTGAGCATCGCCATCTTCGGATGTTCTGTAATCTCACACCCGAGGCGCTCCAGGATTATGACGGAATTGGCATCATGATGAGCCATGCCCGCGGAGCCAAGCTTTTTTCAGAGGGCGACCCGGCTCGTAACGTGTTTGTTATCTGCTACGGCCAAGTGAAGATTTCGTCCACGTCGCGCGATGGCAAGACGATGATCCTCAAGATTGCCGGTCCCGGGGATGTGATGGGCTTGAGTGCCGTGCTGGCCAATGTGCCGCACGAGGTGACTGCAGAAGCTATCGAGCCGTGCCAAGTGAAAACGGTCAGGAAACAGGAATTTGTGGATTTCCTGAGCCGGCACGGGATTGCCAGTATGCATGCCGCGCAGGCGCTTTCTGGCGAATATCTGACGGTATTTCACGATGCAAAGCGGCTCGCACTTTCTGGTTCGGCCGCAGGGCGCCTGGCCCGTCTTCTGCTCGACTGGGGCAGATCGTCTGCAAATGGCAAGCCTGAGATTCGTTTCACGATGGCCCTTACGCACGAAGAGATCGCCAATATGGCAGGTACTTCGCGCGAAACCGTTACGCGGCTGTTGAATCAGTTTCGCCGCGACGAGTGGATTCTGATTAAGGGGTCGAGCATGACCATTGTGAAGCCCGATCAACTGGAACGCCTCACCGCTTAATCTCTCGCTACTTTCCCTGCAAATTTCAATTCGACACATTCAATTGGAAGAGGTGCGTGTTCGCGTAGCCTTGTTTATCCCGTCCCTGTGTCCCATCGCTGTTTGCAGGGGGCACGGATCAGGATTGCGGCCGCTGACGCCGATTGGGTGATGATCCGCAGTTGATGCCGCTTGCTTAACGAACTCGCACAATTGACCCGATAAGTGGAGATATGTGCTGCGTTGGGTTGACGGAGCCGCGAGGAACCGCGATGGGCATCGAACTCGATGAAGCCTCGATCATCAAGGCAAGCTCCCAATTCTGGGAACAGATGCTGGCGATGAAGCTTGACATTCTGACGGTCTCGGAACACTTCTGTCTCAAGGCGGGACACATAGTGGGAATTGTGAACCTTTCGGGGGCATGGAGCGGGCGAATCGAAGTCAGGATGGATGAGGGACTGACCTACCGGGCGACCGCGGCAATGTTGATGCAGCCAGCCGAGTTAGTTGGGGACGCGGATCGAATCGATGCAGTCAAAGAGATTGCCAATATGATCGCGGGAGTGATTAAGTCCTCGTTGCCGCGCCCTTGCGCGATGACCGTGCCGGAGGCAATTATGCAGCCGGAACGATTCTGTGCAGCGATGCGCGATGCCGACTCCGTATCTGTAGCGTTCCATCACGAGGCGGGAGACATGATGGTGTGTGTGCTCATGCAAGCGGCAACGGAGTAGGTTCCATCGAGAGGGGAGTGCCAGTCTCTTGCGGCAGGAGCGACGTTTGTGGGGACGAATGTCAGGCCTCGCTCGCCCTAAGTGCACTTTCTTATGTTTCCTTATTGAATCTTTACGACAACGATTGCTATGTTGGGGAATGGAATCCAACCTTTGCAGTTTCCATACCTGTAATTTCCCAAGAAAAATACCCAGGTAGTCGATTGCTTCTGCGCGCCCGTGTGTCTTGAGCGGATGAAAACTTTTTGGCGCAAACGGAACCGACAATTTTCACATTGAATTCTGGAGGTCAGGCGAAATGCTTCATCGACATACTCGAAGTGTATTCTCGGTAGCTTTGCTGGCTTTAGCGGCGGTTTTCTTCGCTCCAGGGCGCAGCTTTGCTCAGACATTCCGCGGCGGCATCAATGGCACGGTGACGGATGGTTCGGGAGCGGTGGTGGCTGGCGCCAGTGTAGAGGCTGCCGACACGGCGACCGGTGTTTCGCATAAGACCGTATCGACCAGCGCGGGCGAATATAGCTTTCAAGACCTGGCGCTGGGAACATACAAAGTCACAGTGGTTGCAAGCGGATTCCAGAACGCGGTAGTGTCCAGCGTTCCCGTAAAGGCCGGCATTATCTACACGTTGCCAGTGAAACTGAGTGTAGAAGCGGCTGGTGAAACGGTCGAGGTATCTGCGTCGGGACTGGCTCTGGATACGACAACGGCCACCCAGACCACAGATATTCCCGAACAAACGGTGCAAGACATTCCGCTGAATGGGCGCGATTTTACGCAGATGATTGGTCTTGCTCCAGGCTTTGCGGGATATTCGCTCGGCGGTTATGGATCAGTGAATGGAACGCGCGCCAACCAGGTGAACTGGCAGATAGACGGTGCCGACAACAATGATTGGTGGCATAACATCCCGGCGGTAAACCAAGGCGGCGTCGAGAATATTGCCGGTGTAACATTGCCGATCGATTCGATCGCGGAATTCAGCTTGCAGACTCAGTCTTCGTCCGAGGTTGGGCGCAACCCAGGCGGGACCGTGAACCTGGTGACTAAGTCGGGCACCAATGCACTGCACGGATCGGCATACTACTACGAACGCAACCAGGCGCTCGCCGAGAGCAACCCGTTCAACACCCTCGGCGATTTGCCGCTTTCGAATATCCAATGGGGTGCTTCGCTGGGCGGACCCTTCTGGAAGGACCACACCTTCTGGTTTGCGAACTTCGAGAAACAGAAGTTCAACATTGCGACAGGTAACTCCGGAACAGAACCGAACGCCGGCTATGTGGCAAATGCCGAAGCTGTGCTGGGCAATTACGGAGTCGCTGAAAACGCGACAATGAAGGGCCTTATTGCGACCTTGTGGCCATCGAATCTTACCTCAGGAACGTCCCTGAGTGCGATTCAGAACCCTGCACCGGAGTATGGGTACAGCTACAACGGCGTCGCGAAGGTCGACCATACCTTTAGCCAGAAGCACAACATCTCGGGGCGTGCGTTTCTCGGGCAGGGGAATCAGACAGCGCCCGTCGGGCAATCAGACGTTAATCCTTGGTACTTTGAGATCGCCCCGATCCACGTTTACAACTACTCCGTCGCAGACAATTATGTTTTCTCGCCTTCCATCACCAACTCGGTCACGATCGGAGTGAACTATTTTAATCAAACGTTCTCCGATGCAAAGACAGGGTTTGGCGATTTGGCCACAGCGGGCTTTGTCACCGGGGCGCCATTCCCGAATGCGCCGAACCTAAAGATTTCCGGATTTGAGCCAACAGGCAACACGCCTCCCGAAGGCCGCAACGACATCACCGGCCACCTCGACGATGCTGTCAACTGGACGATCGGCAAGCATCAGCTTCGGCTGGGCGGCGAGTATCGCCAGATGCAGTTGAATGAGTTCTACTGGCGCCACTCTGTGGGAAGCTTCACCTTCGACGATACTTATCCATCGCCGTGGGCAAGCGACGCGACAGTTGATTCCAAGACCGCGTCGTTGGCTAACTTCCTTGCCGGATATATGACGAAGGCGACGCAGGCATTTGGCAATCCCGAGCGCACGGTCTACTCGCACGCATTCGACCTCTTTGGACAGGACAGCTATCAGCTGACGCAGACGCTGAACGTGAATTTCGGTGTGCGCTACGACTTTATGCAACCGATGCACGATAGCAAGAAGGATCTGTCTGTTTTCAGGCCTGGCACTACTCCGACGTACATCGCGTTTCAAGGAACCGACATCAGCAACATCTACGATCCGGAATACAACGCCGTCAGCCCGCGCGTGGGCTTCAGCTATCAGCCGGCGTGGTCCAAAGGCACTGTCGTTCGCGGTGGCGCTGGACTGTTCTTTGACATGCCGAATGCCAATCCCTTCCTCGACAATCGGCCTGGGAACAGCGCGCCGAACGGACTTGAAGGCAATCCAGGTGGATCTAACCCCGTGGTCAATGCCACCGTAGGAAACACGGTGCTCGTCTCGGGATTGCAGATCATTCCTGCGCCGGGCACTTCCAATCCTTGCCCTGCGTCGAGCCCCTGCGGCGCCTTCAGCGTGAACAAGAACTTCCGTTCGCCATACAACGTGAACTTCAGCCTCCAAGTGGAGCGTTCGTTGGGTGGTAAAGCCTTCATGCAGATTGGCTATGTGGGCAGCGAAGGCAGAAAGCTCCTGAGCCTGCTGAATATCAATCAAGGCATCGCCAACGGAACCGACACGCCGACACCGGGCGCGTTCACCGGCCCCTTCGGGGGGAACTACTACTCCGACGTCAACCAGATCCAGAGCATCGGCACATCCAACTACAACTCGCTGCAAGCAGTCTTGCGCACCACGGCTTGGCATGGCTTGACATCGCAGCTTGCCTATACGTGGAGCCATAACATGGACGAGGTCACTGCCTACCGCGGAGCCCTGCCGCAGGACAGCTACAATTTCAAGGGCGACTACGGCAACTCGGACTTCGATACCCGCAACAGCGTGGTTGGCTATATCGACTACAACGTGCCGGGCTTCAAGGGGCCCAAGGCTATCACCAATGGCTGGGAATTGAACGCGGCCTACAGTCTAAAGGGCGGTCAGCCGATCAACATCTACACCGCGACCGACTCGACCGGGACGAACCAAGGTCAGCAGAGGCCGAACGCTGTGGGCAATCCGCTGGCCGGCACTTCGCACAAGCTCGTGAAGCCGTCCGATGGGAGCACACCTTACGTCCAATGGCTGAATACGAATGCCTATGCGCAGCCGGATCCCGGCACCTTTGGCAACGTCTCTCGGAACAACGTATTCGGTCCGGGATTCGAGGACATTGATTTCTCGGTGTTCAAGAACACGAAGTTCAGCATCGGTGATTTCCCAATCAACACGCAGCTTCGCGCAGAAATGTACAACCTGTTCAATCACCTCAACCTCGCCAGCCCGTCGTGCAATCAGCTTTGCCTCGACTACTGGGATGGATCGAGCGATTTTGCAGGAGCCTTCGGGTCAACCAGTTCGACGATCGGTTCGGGTAACTACTCCCCGGGAATCGGACCTGGCGAACCGTTCAACGTGCAGCTGGCTTTGAAGATCACGTTCTAAGCATCTGCCGGTGGAACCCGGCACGGAGCGGCGCCCGGATTATTCCCGGCGCCGCTCCTTTTTTTGCTGCAAGAATCGAGAGCTTGTCGCCACACGAAAAAAGGCCCCGCCGCGTATGGGCAGGGCCTTTCGTCGAGTGATCGAAGCGTTGTCAGGAGAGGTGAGTAAAGGGATGGTCTGCGAGACGGCGGGGAAGTTGAGCCGGTTTGAGTCCAGCGGTCGACGAGCTCATCACTTCAGTGAAGGACTTGCGGAAGGCCGCCATCTCATCCGCTTTGCCAACGGTGATGCGCAGGCTGTTGGGCCACGCAGGCCAGATGCGGCCTACAAACATTTCCTTCGCGGCTAGTGCTGCCTGAACTTCCTTGCCAGGCCTGCGCACGTCGAGCATGAAGCAGTTGCTCTCAGAGGGGGTGGTTGCATAACCCTCGCTTTTGAGCCATGCCAAAGTTTGCGTGCGGATGTCGCCGATGATCTTTTTCCGGGTGGAGACGAGGTCGGCTTGGAGCAGACTTGCCTTTGCCGCGGCGACAGCGGTAATCGGCAAGGAGTTTTGCCCACTGAACGGCGTTATTTTAGCGAGAAGATCGGGCCGCCCAACGGCGAAGCCCATGCGGATGCCGGCCATCCCATAGAGTTTGGAGAACGTGCGGAGCACAATCACGTTCTTGCCTTCTTTGACGAAGTCAAGAGATCGCGGCGCGTCGCACAGGTGGATATACGCCTCGTCGATGAGGATCACAGTGTCTTTAGGTGCATTGGCCACGGCGTGTTCGATTGCGGCACGCGGCGTGCATGTTCCGGTAGGGTTGTTGGGATTGCAGATATAGATGACGCCGGGCGTGGATGCTGCAGCCAGCATCGCCTTGATATCGTGCGACGCTTCGCCCTTTGGATCGGCCAAGGGGACTTTGATGACGGATGCGCCTGCAATCTGGGCCGCCCACATCGGCGCCTCGTACCCTGGATCGGCGATTACGAGAGGCTTGTCTTTGCTGGTAAACGCAAGGACGGTGTAATGCAACGGCTCTGTGGACCCGGCGAAAGGGATTACGTACTCCGGATTCAGTCCTTCCTGCTTGGCGAAGATCTCGGCCAGTTCTTCTTCCATAGTGAACAGGTAGCGACCACCGCGGGGAATGATGTCGATCATTGCCTGTCGAGCAGCGTCCGACGGCCCCATTGGATTCTCGTTCGCGTCGATGTGGATACCGATATTAGGATCGGCGAAGTGGGGTCGGGCGGCCAAGGCGAGACGAGGTTCAGTCAACATGGGCATGCTGGCAAGTGCCGAGGCTCCAGCGGCATAGCGGAAGAACGTGCGGCGGGATAGACCACGACAAGCAACTGGATCTTCAGAGATGTGCATCGATTCGGCTCCTTTGTGGGCAACGTGGGCAAAAGCAGGGACTTAGCGTAGGTCTGGTGCAGCTGCGATGGACGATTTAAGGGATCGAACAGGGAAAATCGCCTTAAGTTCCAAGTTATTCTCGACAAGGACCGAAAACAAGCGTGAAACGCATAAAGAAAGCAATGATTTACCGAAGGAAAACGAGTGCGCGCGATGTTCCGGGCACCACCGCCGGTCAGTGAACAGGATCGGTCCTTGCAGGGGGAGTGAGGTGTCCCATTGGGAGCGAAAGCATGTCTGTGTTACACTTCGTCGGGAAAACGCTTACCGCGAATGACGGGTCCGTCAATGAATGGCCTTTACTGGCGTGGCTGGCCCACGGGGCTCCATCCAAAACCGGCGCAGATTGTCGCTTGACAATGCTAGCAGTAAACCCATTTACTAAGGTGCGACATCCGGGGCCACCCCGGAAGAAAACCGAATTCCATGTTCGATAAGGTGACGCAATGTACGTAGTCCCGATTTCAACGACCGTAGGTGGCTTGGGCTCTTTGCCGTCCCTGGTTGCGCTTGCGGCATCGCCGCTGGCGAGGCTGCGGCCGCTCGACATCATCGTGATCTGCGTTTACTTCGCAATGGTGGTGTGGATCGGCTTCTACCTCAAGGGCAAGTCAAATACCAGCGAAGAGTTCTTCATGGCTGGCCGCGAAATGACCGCGTGGATTGCGGGCCTGAGCTTTGTGTCGGCGAACATGGGCTCGCTTGAGTTGATGGGCTGGGCCGGCTCGGCATATCAATACGGAATTCTCGCGACGCACTGGTATTGGATCGGCGCCATTCCTGCCATGCTGTTTCTCGGCATGGTGATGATGCCTTTCTATTATGTTTCGAAGACCCACTCTGTTCCTGGATATCTCGATCTGCGCTATGACGGGAGAGCGCGCAGCGTGGCGGCTGTATCTTTTGCCGCCGAGATGATCCTGATGAGCGGCGTGAATATGTTTGCCATGGCTGTCGTGATGAAGGTAGTGCTGGGTTGGGATCTGAATTTCAGCATCATCGTCTCATCGGTCGCTGTGGCACTGTATGTCGGCTTGGGAGGATTGCGCTCGGCGATCTTCAATGAGGTTTTGCAGTTTGTGCTGATCTGGGGCGGCGCGCTGCTGGTGCCTATTCTTGGCCTGTATCAGGCTGGGGGTGTTGACGGCTTGCGGCATCGGATCGTCGCCAACGTTCAATCGATGGCTGGCGGAGTGAGTTCCGACAGCTACTTCCACCTTTGGCGGGACACGGGCCACTTCGCCGCCAACCCCATGGGAGTGCATTGGACCGGCATCGTTTTCGGGCTTGGCTTTGTGATCAGCTTCGGTTATTGGACGACAGATTTTCTTGTCGTGCAGCGCGTGCTTGCCGCGCACAACCTTCGTGCGGCGCGCATGGCTCCGATTATCGGCTCGTTCTTCAAGATGGCCGTGCCGTTTATCGTCATTCTTCCTGGGTTGCTCGGCCTGGTCTTGCTGCAGAATGCAGATGGCAGCCGCCGTCAGCTCGTAGGTGAAGATGTAGTGGCCGCCTGTACTTTGAGCGGCGGGGGACAGGTCGTCGATCGCAGCGGGTGTTCCGCTGCAATGGCCAAGACCAACCTGACACCGGCATCACAACAGAAGGTATTGGCCGGCGGTCCGGATGCCGAGTTGCATACATACAACCAGGCGCTGCCGCTGATGATGGTGCGGTACATGGGGCCGGGACTTCTCGGACTTGGTATCACGGCACTGATCGCGGGCTTCATGAGCGGCATGGCTGGCAATGTCAGCGCGTTCTCGACTGTGTGGACCTATGACATCTATCGTCCGCTTATCAATAAGAAGGCGAGCGACAGCCACTACGTGATGGTGGGACGGCTTTCCATCCTCATTGGCGTCATCGTGTCGATCGGCGCAGCTTACCTGGTGCAGCAGTTTCACGGAATCATGGACTATGTCCAGGCGCTGTTCAGTATTTTCGTTGCGCCGCTGCTGGGAAGCATTCTGCTGGGCATGTTCTGGAAACGCGCCACGGCGCTGGCGGGATTTCTGGGACTGTTGCTGGGCATTATTTTTTCCGCGAGCTTGTTTATCTGGGTCAAGCTGACCCCTGCAGCGCTGGCGACGGTTGCACTCTCGCCAGATGCGAAACCGATGGCTGAGAATGTGTTTCGCGCGCTGTGGGCGTTTCTTTTCACGGCGATCCTCGTCGTGGTGGTCAGCTTGATGACCAAGCCCAAGCCCGAAAGCGAGTTGAATGGCCTGGTCTACGGCGCGACTGTTTTGCCGAAGGAACCGCCGGTGCCTTTTTACAAGAACGAGTGGGCGTGGGCGGGATTAGTTGTTATTCTCTTCGCCGCACTTAACATCATTTTCTGGTAACGGCAGCCGCAAGAGAAGAGAGGAATAAGAAGTTATGCACGGTTCAGGAATTCCAATCTGGTTTTTCATTGGTGTGTTGCTGGTAGTGTATGGCGGCCTGATCTTCGGTTATGGGATCTATGAGTGGTCGACCGGTCTGTATCCGGTTGGAGTGCAACTGACGAAACTGCACACGCCCATTTGGTGGGGCGGACTGTTGTTCATCGCCGGCTTGTTCTACGTAGTGAAATTCAGGCCGAAGCGCGGGTGAAGGTAGTTGCTTGCGCGCCGCACGCGGCCTCGCGAAGTTGTCTTGCAGGGAGCGAAGGAATGACCGCCGCGAACTGCGTATATGAATTCAAAAAAGGAACGTTGAGCCGTACAAACGGCTAAGCTGAAGGAGCAAAAAGATGGCAGTGCAACGAACGATGACCTTTGGGGTTGTGGTTGGGAATCGTGGCTTTTTTCCGGATCATCTGGCCAAAACCGGCCGTGAAGAAATCATTTCTGTTCTAGAGGCCGCCGGGGCGCGGGCCATCGTACTGAGCCCGGAAGAGTCGAAGTACGGTGCTGTGGAAACGTACACGGAATCGCAGCGCTGCGCAGAGCTTTTCAAGAAGCATGCGAACGAGATTGACGGCATCATCGTTACGCTGCCGAATTTCGGTGAAGAGCGTGGGATTGTCGACGCGATTCGCCTCTCGGGTTTGAAGGTGCCGGTGCTTGTACAGGCCACGCCCGATCGCTCAGACAACATGACGATCGCCATGCGCCGCGACAGCTTCTGCGGCAAGATGAGCGCGTGCAACAACATGATGCAGTACGGCATTCCGTACTCGCTCACGACGCTGCACACAGAGGCGCTCACGTCACCCGAGTTCAAAGCGGACCTCGAATGGTTTTCTGCGGTCTGCCGGATCGTCAAGGGACTGAAGAACCTTCGGATCGGCGCGATCGGCGCACGGCCCACCGCTTTCAACACTGTCCGCTACTCCGAACGAATTTTCGAGACGAGCGGCATCACAGTTGAAACAATCGATCTGTCCGAGATCTTCGGTCGCATCAACCGCACGAAGGACAATGACGATGCGGCCCAGGCAAAATTGGCCGCGATCAAGCAATATGTCAGCACAACCGGCATTGCCGAAGCGGCTCTATTGAAGATGGCCAAGTTGGGTGCGGTGATCGATGGCTGGATGAAGCAGTCGCACATCGACATCAGCGCAGTGCAGTGTTGGACTTCGATGGAGGAATTTTTCGGAGTGGTCCCCTGCACGATTATGAGCATGATGAGCAATGAACTGATTCCTTCAGCATGCGAAGTGGACGTACCTGGCACGTTGAGCATGTACATGCTCGCGCTTGCGTCGGGCACACCCTCTGCGCTGCTCGATTGGAATAACAACTACGGCAGCCATCCAGACAAATGCGTGTGCTTCCATTGCTCCAACCTGCCCAAGCATTTCTTCAAGGAAGTCCGCATGGACTACCAGGAGATCATCGCCGGAACGGTTGGCAAGGAGAACACCTTTGGAACGTGCGTCGGCCGCGTCAAGGCAGGCACGATGAGCTTCGCGCGGTTCTCGACGGACGACCGCCGCGGTGTTGTTCGCGGATACACGGGCGCTGGTCGGTTTACGGACGATCCCCTGGAGACGTTTGGCGGCGCGGGCGTAGCGGAGATTCCGCAACTGCAGAAGCTGCTCAAATACATTTGCAGAGAAGGCTTCGAACATCACGTTGCGGCCAACTTCAGCGATGTATCCAAATCGATTCACGAGGCCGCGCGCTACTTGGGTTGGGAGAGCCACTATCATCCTTCGCTTGAAGACTAGCCCGGAACAGGAATGGGGACGGGCGTTGGCACACACTGCCAACGCCCGAAACACGTAAGGAAGTTTTTTAGAGGAAAAGGAATCATGAGCAAGAGAATCGGGAAGAGCCTGGTGGTCAACGGCACGACGGTGGTGAGCGAGTCGGCGTGGAATGACGAACTGAGTGCGAAACACGACAAACTCGTCGAATGGTTGCGCGCCGAAGGGCTTTCAGGTGTTTTGATCCGCCGCAATGAGAATGTTGCCTGGATCACCGCTGGCGCCGTTGAGTTGCGCGTACTGACACCTTGTGAGACTGGCGTTGCCTCCATCCTGGTGACAGCTGAAGGCAAGCGTTACTACTTCACGAGCGAGAATGAAGCCCCGCGCCTACACGATGAGGAGTTCGGGTCGCTGGATTTCGAACAGGTTCTTTTTCCCTGGTACGGTGATGACACCGTTGCGACCGCGGCCAAGCTCGCGGGCGGCGAACTCGGCTCGGATACGCCGGGAGCAGGGCTCACGCCGGTCAATCTCTTTCCTTTGCGCGCAGCTTTAGGCGAAAGCGAAATTGCCCGCTATAAGTGGCTGGGCGCTGAGACGGCGCGAGCCACGGTGGAATCTCTGAACCAGGTTGAGCCAGGTCTCAGTGAATACGATCTCGAAGCGATTACGGCGGGGAATTTACTGCGGCGTGGAATCCAGCCGTCAGTCTATCTCTACGCTGTCGACGAGCGGATCTACAAGTACAAACATGCGGTAGCGCGCGGAAAGAGGCTGAAGCAGTACGCGATGCTCAATCTCTGCTCGCGCAAGTGGGGACTTGCCATATCGATTACTCGCTTTGTGCATTTTGGATCTCTACCCGCTGAACTGGAGGCGCGCTTCAAGTCCGCTGCGCAAGTGAACGCTGCTTTGCTCGACGCGACAAAGGTTGGTGCGACCTCGGCCGGACTCTTCAAGGTTGCTCAGGAAGCTTACGCTGCCGAAGGGTTCCCCGGGGAAGAGCGGTTCCATCATCAGGGCGGACCGACGGGATACGGTGAGCGCGAGTGGGTTGCGACGCCGAATGGAACTGAAACTGTCGTCAACAATCAGGCATTTGCCTGGAACCCCAGCATACGCGGCGGTAAGGCCGAAGACACAGTGCTGTTGCGCGACGGCAAGATCGAGTGGCTTACGGCTACGCCTGAGTTGCCGGTGATTGCAGCTACCGTCAACGGGAAGTCCTATCCCGCTGCCGGTGTGCTGGTGCGCTAAAGCGAGAACCGCTGAAGGCGGCTTTAAGCTGAAGGCGGCGCTGATTTTGGCTGGAGTGTGAGACGCGCTGTGAGCACGATTAGAGCCGCCCATAGCGCGTCGGCGCCCAGCAGGTGAGCGATCTGCAGCCATGTGGGCGCGAGCAGTACGACGTCGAGAACTCCCAGCACATATTGCGCGGCAAGCAGTACCAGCACTACCGCTGACAACGAGCGGTTATCCCATTGGGTGCTGCGATGTGCGGCTCTGACCAGCAACCAGATGAGAAAGACGCTTGCGAGAAACGCGACGGTGGGGTGAGTCCAGCGCCATCGGACGAGCCAGTTGCTTCCGGCCGCAAAGTCATGGGCGAGGGCTGAGTCGAGCGATTGCGCAGGAAAGAGCGTGTCGCCCAGCGCGGCGAGCGAGCCTGTGACACCCACAATTAGCAGCACCAGAATGCCGAGCGAAGCGCCGATCGGAGCAACGAGGTTGACGTCGTTCCGGCGGTATCCATGCGCGCGGCTTAGGAAATGCGCGGTGAGAGTAAGTGCGGCGAGCAATAGGAGCGTGTTTGCCAAGTGCAGGGCGAGGTAAGGCGCGCGATAGGGCGATTGGCTCTGCGCTGTCAGGCCCAGCTTGACCAGCAAGGCACCGAGGACGGCCTCGATCAACGTGAAGACGACGCTCGCCACAGCCGCTGCTCGTGCGAGATGGCCGCGCACCGTGCCGAAAAAAACCCAAATCATCAAGCCCACGGCAGAGAAGAACGAGATCCCGCTTGTGATGCGATGGGTGAATTCGATCATGGTGTCCACGCGCGGTGAGTGCTGCAGGACGGTTCCGTTGCAGAGGGGCCAATGGTTTCCGCAGCCTGCTCCGGACCCGGTGGCCCGGACCAGCGATCCCCAGAGAATTACGGCGATGAAGTAAACCAGCACCGCCCAGGAAAATCTGCGGAGCGCCTGAGAAGGCAGGCTTTGCGCTGTGATGGGAGCGGAAGCAGAAGCAAGAGTCATGAGGTGAGCACCGACCTTTTAGTGTAGACCACCGTCGAATGGGACGCCCACCAATATCTGGAGCCGATTGCAGCGCAATTGAGATGCTTAGGTCCCGAGCAGCCGGACAACGTGATTCACGATGATCAGGTCTTCGGCTGGGGGAATCACGCGCACTGTGACGTCCGAGGCTTCACTGGATATTTCAGCTTCTCCGCGTACGTTGTTGCGCGCAGTGTCCAGTTTTATTCCCAATGCGCCCAGCCCAGCGCAGATTTCGGCACGGGAAACGATATCGTTTTCCCCGATACCGCCGGTGAAGACGAGCATGTCGAGGCCGCCGAGTTCCACGAAAAAGCTGCCAATCCATTTCTGGATGGTCCAGACGAATTTGTCGACAGCCAGGCGTGCTTTCGCGTTGCCGTCCTTGATGGCATCGCGCAGATCGCGCATGTCGTTCGAGAGCTCGCTGACGCCGAGCAGGCCGGCCTTTTTGCTTGCCACGACTTCCAATTGATCGGCGGCGTCGGATGCGCTCCCGGTTGTTCTCCGCGATTTTGCGCAGGATGAAGAGCAGCACGCCCGGATCGATGTCGCCAGTGCGCGTGCCGCTGATGATGCCGCCTGTTGGCGTGAGTCCCATCGATGTGTCGAGGCATTTCCCGTTCTGAATTGCGGAAATGGAAGCGCCGTTGCCGAGGTGCGCGACGATCAGTTCGTTGGGTACATCGGGCTGCAGTTGATACACGATCGATTCATACGAAATTCCATGGGCACCATACCGCCGAACACCCATGTCGGCGTACTCCGATGGAATCGGCATGTGCGTGGCGACTTCGGGCATGGTGCGATGGAAGTAGGTATCGAGGATGACGAAATTCGGAATTCCGGGAAAGAGCCGCAGCGATTCGCGCATGATGTAGACGGCAATTGGCGTATGCAACGGCGCAAAGGCCGTGTAGCGCTCCATCTCATCGATCAGCTCGGGTGTGATGAGCTGGTTTTCCTGCACAGTTGGTCCGCCGGAAACCATGCGATGACCGATTGCCACAGGAGAGGGGAAGTCGGCAGAGTGCAGCGCATCCGCGACCAGTTTGAAGGCGACGGCGCGAGTCGGCAGCGCAGGTGTTTCGTCGACAAGCTTCTTGCCACTCTGGTCCTTGATCCAGAATTTGCCAAGGTCGGTGCCGATTCCATCGACTGCGCCCTCGTGCAACTTGGTTCGCGCACCGTTGCCGGCTTCGTAAATCGAAAACTTGATGGAGGACGAACCACTATTCAAAACCAGGACAGGCAACGACGACATGAAAGAAAGCCCCTTAAGAATGAATTGAAGAACAAAATGCTAGTCGGCCTGCCAGCGCCAATCGCGAATCTCCGGCAGGTCGTCGCCGTTCTCTGAGACATACAACTTGTGCCGCTGGATGGCTTCGGAATACCACTGCTGGGCCTGATCGGCGACGCCGGCGAGCCGCGGCACACGTGTGATCGCATCGAGCGCCAATTGAAAACGGTCGATGTTGTTCAGCACGCACATGTCGAAGGGTGTTGTTGTTGTGCCCTCTTCCTTGTAGCCCCGCACGTGGATGTTGTCGTGATTGTGACGCCGATAGGTGAGCCGGTGAATGAGCCACGGATAGCCGTGGAACGCAAAGATGACCGGCTTGTCTTTGGTGAAAGATCAGGTCGAATTCCTCATCGGCGAGGCCGTGCGGATGTTCCGACTGCGGCTGCAGGGTCATCAGGTCCACAACATTCACGACGCGAATGCGAAGGTCAGGAATCCGTTTGCGCAGAATCGTGACGGCCGCCAAGCGTCTCCATCGTGGGCACGTCGCCGCAGCAGGCCATCACTACGTCGGGATCCTTGCCGTTGTCGTTCGATGCCCACTTCCAAATGCCAAGGCCTGTCGTGCAGTGGCTAATCGCTTCTTCAATCGTGAGCCATTGCGGCGCTGGCTGTTTGCCGGCCACAATCAGATTGATGTAGTTACGGCTGCGCAGGCAATGGTCGGCGACTGAGAGCAGCGTATTCGCATCGGGCGGAAGGTAGATGCGCACGACGTCGGCTTTCTTGTTCAGCAGATGATCGATGAATCCTGGATCCTGATGCGAAAAGCCGTTGTGATCCTGCCGCCAGACGAGGGAACTCAATAGGTAATTGAGCGAGGCGATCGGCTTGCGCCATGGGATGCCGCGCGTTACCTTGAGCCACTTGGCATGCTGGTTCGCCATCGAGTCGATGATGTGAATGAAGGCTTCGTAGCAGGAGAAGAATCCGTGCCGGCCAGTGAGCAGATAGCCCTCGAGCCAGCCCTGGCACATGTGTTCGCTCAGCACTTCCATCACGCGACCGGTCTCGCGAAAGGTTCTCATCCACGGGCAGCGTTTCGGCCATCCATGTTTTGCCGGTTCCGGTGATTACATCGCCGAGGCGATTGCTGGCTGTCTCATCGGGGCCGAAGACGCGGAAGTTCTTCTGATCCTGATTGGCCTGCATGACGGCATGCAGCAGGTGCCCGAGAATCCGGGTTGATTCCTTGTCGATCTGCCCAGGCTTTTCAACGGGCACGGCATAGTCGCGGAAGTTCGGCACGCGCAGCGGCTTCAAGAGCAGGCCGCCATTCGCGTGTGCGTTCATGCCCATCCGGCGGCGGCCCTTCGGAGCAATTTCGGCTAGCTCTGCGCGGAACGCGCCTCTTCTCGTCGAATAGTTCCTCGGGTTTGTAGCTGCGCATCCATTCTTCGAGCAGGCGGAGGTGATCGGGTTTCTCGCGGAGTTCGCTGAAGGGCACCTGGTGCGCGCGCCAGGTGTTCTCCACCGGCTTGCCGTCTACTTCTTTCGGTCCGGTCCAGCCTTTCGGCGTGCGCATGATCAGCATGGGCCATGCGGGCCGTTCTGTTGAACCGCCTTCACGCGCCGCTTTCTGGATCGCCGCTATGCGATCGAAGATCGTGTCGAAGACAGCGGCAGCCTGCTGATGCATCGTGGCCGGATCGTCGCCCTGCAATCGTGAAGGGCTCGTATCCGTAGCCGCGCATCAGATTTTCAAGCTCTGCATGCGGAATACGCGCCAGGATCGTGGGATTGGCGATCTTGTAGCCGTTCAAATGCAGGATCGGCAGCACCGCGCCATCGGTCGCCGGATTGAGGAACTTGTTTGAGTGCCAGCTCGTTGCCAGCGGTCCCGTTTCTGCCTCGCCGTCACCCACCACGCAGCCCACAATCAGATCGGGATTGTCGAACGCCGCGCCGTACGCGTGCACCAGTGAATAGCCAAGCTCGCCGCCTTCGTGGATCGAACCGGGTGTCTCGGGCGCTACGTGGACTGGAATGCCATAGGGCCAGCTGAATTGCCGGAACAGCCGTTTGATGCCGTCCCTGTTCTGCTCGATGTGCGGGTAGATCTCGGAGTAGGAGCCCTCCAGATAAGTATTGGCCACCAGTCCCGGACCGCCGTGACCGGGCCCAATGATGTAGATCATGTTCAGATCGCGCTCGCGGATCAGGCGATTCCAGTGCACGTAGAGAAAATTCAGTCCGGGTGTCGTCCCCCAGTGACCCAGCAGGCGCGGCTTCACGTCTTCAAGGTCAGCGGGCGCTCGAGCAGGGGATTGTCTTTGAGATAGATCTGGCCGACGGAGAGATAGTTTGCAGCTCGCCAATAGGCATTCATCTTCGCGAGTAATGCAGGGCTCAGGGGGCCGCTGCTTTTGACTTCGATCGGATTCGATTCGGTCGTCGCGTTGGTCATAGGGCACCTCGGGGAGGGAACGGCTGCGTGACAGTCAAGCCTAGCAGCCATTGGTTGAGGATCGGGGTGATTGATGTCACAAACCAGAGAGACGAAGACTCAGTCAGGAGCCACACAGCCTTTGTTGATTCAGATGCTACCGCGTTCGCGAGAAGGGCGCATAAGCAGTTCTACTCTTGTCTGGAGTTTTATGGATTCGTAACAAATGGAAGGCCGCCGCAACGGAACAACGTAAGGCGGTGGAGCCAGCTTAAAAGAAGCGCTTGAGTTTCAGGATCTGCGACTCGAAACCGTACCAGAGAGCCGCGGCACACACAGTGGCCATAGCCAGGCGAAAACCGACGACGGTGAGATTGCCCACGATGCCGTATGGGTCCATTCTCAGATCGAACCAGCCGAAGTAGATAAAAACCATGATGTGAATCATGTAAAGGCCGTAGCTGATGCGCCCATAGAATGCGAGCGGCCCATGGCTGAGGATGGCGTTCATCGGATTGCGTGCGCCAGTCGATGCAATTGCTGCGAGCACTGCTCCACCGAAGGCGAGGGTCAGGGCGGAATCAAGAAATGCCGTGCCTGCGGCGATGGTTGCGGCCGCGGCGATACCGAGAAGCAACGACGCGGCGCCGAGATACAGCCAGGTATGCCGATTGAGGCCGATCCCGTAGAGCCCAAGCGCCAGCAGGCTGCCCATGGCAATGCCATCGAGGTGAATCAAGGTGTGCGTTGGATTGATCCAGCTGGGATGGGCGAGCCGCATCAGCGGGCATCCTATCAGAGCGGCTGCCAAAACAACGGTCAGTATCCACGGACGGCGCGTAACTCGAACAATTGGCGCCCAGACAAAGTAATACTGCTCTTCAATCGCGAGCGACCATGTTTGGCCGAGTGCCGGCGGCAATGCGAGATGAAAGAGGTTTTGAAGAAATAGAAAGTACGCCCACCACGGTGCGGTTTTGAGCGCGTCCCATACGCTCGGTCCGATGAACCAAGGTGCGTTCGCATAGCAGACCGCAAGCACCAGCAGGTAGACGGGCCAGATGCGCAGTGCGCGTCGTCCATAGAAGTTGCGGAAGTAGTGGGGCTTCTCGCGCGCCTCTAGGAGGATCGACGTAATGAGAAAGCCGGAGAGGACGAAGAAGAGATTGACACCGGCCCATCCCCACAGTGAGCCGTAGTAGAACCAAGTGCCTTGGAGCCTCGGATGGCAGTGGTAGAGGACCACGCCGAGTACTGCAAGGCCGCGCAGGCCCTGCAGCTCAGGAATGTACGACGGCAGCCATGTTGGGCGCTGGATCGACAACGGAGGATTAACCAGCTGCCAGTTGCTTTGCACGTTCAGTAGCGCGCATGACTGCTTTGATCAGCGTAACGCGTAGCCCACCTTCTTCGAGTTCGAGGATGCCGTCGATGGTGCAACCGGCAGGCGTGGTTACTTCGTCTTTGAGCAGGGCCGGATGATAGCCGGTTTCCAGTGCCATTTTGCCCGCGCCGAAAACAGTCTGTGCTGCCAGCTGCGTCGCGATGTCGCGCGGAAGGCCTACCTTCACGCCCGCCTCGGCCAGCGCCTCGATGATGATGTAGATGTATGCCGGACCGGAAGCCGAGAGTCCAGTCACGGCATCCATGTGCTTCTCGTCGACCACTACAACGCGGCCGACGGTCTCAAAGATGCGTTGCGCGAGTTCCATCTGTTCGGGCTTCACAAATCGTCCGCGGCACAAGCCGGCCGCGCCGGCTCCCAGCGCCGATGGCGTGTTGGGCATGGCTCGGATCACGCCGATTTCCATGCCCGCTGCGTCCTCAATTGCGCGCGTCTTGACCGACGCGGCGAATGAGACGATGGTCTTCTTCGGCGTCAGCGCAGGGCTAATCTCCGCAATCAGATCGGGTACCTGAAACGGTTTGACTCCCACCAGGATCAGGTCAGCCTGTTGCGCTGCCTCAAGATTGTCTGTGCTTACATCCACACCCCATTGCGCGCTGCGGGCGATCGCTTTCTCGGCATGTGCGACCGTCGCGTGAATCTGATTTGGAGCGAAAAGATTCTGCTTAAGAAAAGCCTGCACCAGGATGCCGCCCATTTTGCCGGCGCCCAGCACGGCGACACGGACGTTGGGGAATTGCGCAGGGACCTCGGTAGCCTCGACAGCGATTTCTGTCATTGTCTTCCTTATCTTGGATGTGGCGGTACTCAACTACTCAGGATACTCGCAGGACGCAATCGCAAGCCAGATGGGCAGGGTGTCCACCTGAAAAAAGAAGGCTGGCCGGTGGGCTTCCGACTCTTAGAGGCGTTCGGGCCAACGATTTTTAGAAGCGCACCAAGTACATTCCGCTGACGTAGTGGGGCCGCCGACTTGTCGCGTATCTGCCTAGGGACAAGGTGAGTTTCAATGAGGGAGCGCCGGCTTATTTTTGGCTGGCGATCCAGGCGTCAATCCGGGCGCTCAGCACATCGAGCGGCAGTGCCCCGGAATCCAGCACCTGGTCATGAAACGCACGGATGTCGAATTTGTCGCCCAGTGCGTGTTTGGCACGGTCGCGGAGTTCAAGAATCTTGAGCTGTCCCATCTTGTAGGCAAGGGCCTGACTGGGCCATGCGATGTAGCGATCCGTTTCGGCCTGCACGTCGGTCTCGTCGATTCCCGAATGGTCGTGAAAGAACTGCACCATCTGGTCTCGTGTCCAGTGCTTTGAATGGACCCCCGTGTCCACAACGAGACGGATCGATCGCCACATATCGCCTTCAAGGCGGCCATAGTCAGAATATGGATCCTGGTAGAAGCCGACATCCTTTCCCAAGCGCTCCGCGTACAGGCCCCAGCCCTCAGTGAAAGCTGTGTAGAACTCAAATTTCCGGAACTCCGGCACGTTCTCGAGCTCCTGAGAAATCGAGATTTGCAGATGATGACCGGGGATGCCCTCGTGATACGCGATCGACTCCGCGTCATAGAGATTTCGGTGGGTCACGTCGTACGTGTTGATGCGCAAGCGGCCTGGCCGGCTGCCGTCCGGCGTTCCGGGCTCATAATATGCGGCAGGAGAGGTCTTCTCCCGGTAGTCTGGAATCGCGGATACTTCGAATGGAGCTTTGGGTAGTCGTCCGAAGAGCTGCGGCAGTTTGGCCTGCATCGGCGCCAGGTCTTTGCGGTACGCATCCAGCAGCGCCTCAGGCGAGGCAGGATGCATTTTCGGATCATCCTTGAGGCTGGTCTGGAAACTCTTCAAATCCTTGAAGCCAAGTTTCTGGGCGATCGCCAGCATCTCGGCTTCGTCTTTCTTTACTTCTTCCAAGCCGATCTGATGAATTTGATCCGCGGTGAGATCGGTTGTCGTTGTCCGGTGAATGAGGTATTGATAGTACTTTGCGCCATCAGGGAGCGCCCAGACGCCTGGTTCGGTGCGCCCCGCGGGAACATAACTCACCTCAAGAAATCGAGCGAAGCGCTGATAAGCAGGGAGTACTTCTTTCGCGATTACGCTCAGCATCTCGGCCTTGATGCGTTCCTGCTCGGCAGTCGCAATCGATGCGGGAAACTTCTTCAACGGCGAGGCGAGCGGAGAATCTTCAGGCTTCTGGCCAGCGAGTTGCTTCACCTGCTCCAGTGCTTTCTCGAGCACAAATTTTGGCGGCACGCGACGATCATCCATACCGATCGACATGTTGGTGGTCGTCTGCGCGAAAGCCTTTGGAAGCGCATGCAGCCGTGCGATCCAATCGTCGTAATCCTTTACCGTGGAAAAATCGAGCTCAGCCACCAGTCGCGGATACTCTGTGTGGATGCCGCTCATTTGGGTTATCGGCATCTCCCACTCTTTGAATTCCGACGCTTCCTGGTCATCGGCAAGGTCGCGCAGCAGCAGATCTCTGCTGGTCTTCTCCTGGTCGGTGAGCCCCGCTGTGTCGATGGCCGCCAGCCGCATCAGGAAGTTCTGTTCGGTAGCCAGCCAGTCATTGAGTGCACTCACGGAGTAGTCGCTGATCTTGTCGTTGAATCGCTTGTCTCCGATCGTGGAGGCGAACTCGGGAGAGTGCTGAAGGTTCGCATCCCAGTAGTCGTGGAAAACGTCATTCAGCGCCTTGCGACGATTTTCAAGCGAGATTTGGGGAGAAGTCTGGGAATAGATTGGATGTGGCGTTGCGGCTAGAAGGGAAGCGGCAAGAGCGGGGATGAGTAACTTCTTCAGCAAGAGAACCTCGATGCGGCAGTATAGAGACCGTTGCATCGAGTGTAGAGCAAGAACCGCGCCAGGTGGATTTGGAATGGCTGGAGAGAAGGGGGTTTCTTCGCGGCCGTCGGCTTACGAGTCGAGTGTTGGATTTTACTGAGGCAGGACCGCCCCGTTGCCGAGGATGCGGTAGAGAGTCGAACGGCTGATGCCCAGCTGACGAGCGGCGCGCAGCTTATTTCCGTGATTGAGGTCGAGCACGTATTGCACGTGTTGTCGAATGAGCGCATCGAGTGCGAGGTTTTCGGTGCTTGGAGACTGCTGGACGGACGGTGCGGTAAGTGGTTCCGAGGCAAGGAGCAAATCTTCGGCACGGATGACGCCATTCGCAGCCTCAAGCAGTGCGGCCTCGAGCACACTTGCCAACTCGCGGATATTTCCGGGCCAATTGTGTTGCACGAGGCGCGCCATTGCGCCTGGTCCAAGCGCGATGGGGCGTTGTTGATAGCGCCTGCAGACGCGCGTCAGCAGATCCTGAGCCAGAGGGGCGATGTCTTCGCGTCGCTGCCGCAGAGGAGGCAGGGCAAAGCGCACCGCAGTCAGCCGGAAGGCGAGGTCGGGCATCAGCAGACCCTGCCCGGCCATCTGGCGCAGCGAAATCTCGGAGGACGCCAAAAGGATCGCCCTTCCGCCGGGACGATCCTGCATTGCCTTTAGAACGGCGAGCAGCAGACCCTGTCCGGGAGACGCAAGAAGGTCGACCCGGTCAAGATAGATGAATCCCGCCAACATGGTCGGATCTGCCTCGGTCACCAGCCACTCGCGTGCGTCATGGCGCTGAAAACGGGTCTTCGCCAATGGCGATCGACTGTGCAGGAAACGAGCCAGCGTCTGCTTCCCCGACCCACTCTCGCCCTCGACTGTTCCCAGCTGCAGATGCGGCGCAACAATCTCGGCTTGTAAAAGAAGCCGACGCCACCCGGAGTTGACTCCAACGATCTGCGTCGCGAGCGATTCTTCCGCGTCGGGATCCTGGGAGATACCCTCCACTACACTCGATTGAAATTGAGGGGCAGTCTGCATTCCCATCTGCTTGCCTAAGCCTCCGCAACCCTGGTCGTCTCAACCCGGCCTCAGCAGGTTCATCGGCGGTAGCAAACTAAAACATGAGCCGGAAAGGATTGCCCTCTCCGGCTCATGCAGATGGCAAGGAATGCCGTAAAGAGTTTACACGTGGGCTGGATCCTTGCGAAAGCGCTTCGATGGCTCGTCGGAGAAAATCTGCCCGTCGCGAATATGAACGACGCGGTGCGCATAATCGGCAATGTCGGGCTCGTGGGTGACAAGCACGATGGTGTTGCCCTTGGCATGCAGGGTGTCGAATAGAGCCATGATCTCGATACCGGTTTTTGAATCGAGGTTTCCAGTCGGCTCGTCGGCGAGGATGATCGATGGGCTGTTCACGAGTGCGCGCGCGATCGCGACGCGTTGGCGCTGTCCACCGGAGAGCTCATTCGGCTTGTGATGCATTCTGCTCTCCAGTCCCACGCTTGCCAGAGACTGTTTGGCCCTTTCAATGCGCGCTGCTGCCGGCGTGCCGTTGTAAATCAGCGGCAGTTCTACGTTGTGCAGCGAACTTGCGCGGGCGAGAAGGTTGAACGTCTGGAAGACGAAGCCGATCTCCTTGTTCCGGATCCTGGCGAGTTCGTCATCGTCGAGTTCACTCACGAGCTGGCCGTTCAGCCAGTACTTGCCTTTCGACGGCGTATCCAGGCAGCCGATCAAGTTCATCAGTGTGGACTTGCCCGAACCGGAAGGGCCCATGATCGCGACGTACTCGTTGTGACGGATGCGCAGTGAGACACCGCGCAGCGCCTGTACCTGCTGCTCGGAACCCATATCGTACGTGCGCCAGAGATCCTCAACGACAATCACGTCGCTGGAGGGCGGCGTATCCTGCTGTGTGTCGACATCGGTCATTCTTATGCTCTCCACAATCATCCGAGTCCCTTCCTTCCGCCGATCTCCGGAATTACAGGAAGCAGGATTTCTCGCCCGGTTTTCAAATCAAGCTTAACTTCTTGGCCTGGACTCTGCTGCGCTGCGCCTCGATGGGTGCTAGGTCCCGCTGCCCGGCGTGACGGGCTTCTGTGTGTCGCGTTTCAGCAGCGCGCCATCTTTCAGCGCTCGTAGAACCTTGTACGGCCCAGTCACAACCTCCGCTCCCTCATTCAGCCCCGAGAGCACTTCGATGTCGGTCGCTCCCGTGATGCCTGTCGTGACCGGCACGAACTTGGCCCGTTGGCGGCCATGTGCGTCTTTTTCGACGACGAACACGCCCTGCTTCTGCTGTGCCGTTGCATTGGGGGCGGTGGTGGTTGCCGCCTCAACTTTCCCATTCTTGCTGCCGGGGGCAGGTGGCGCATACATGGTCAGAGCTTGGATCGGCAAGGACAGCACGTTAGATTTGCGCGCTGTAGTGATCTTAGCGGTCGTGGAAAGCCCGGGTCGCAGGTCGGATGATGGATTGTCCAGAGTCACCACCACCTTGAAGTCCTTGGCCTCTTCGGTTCCGGTAGTCGACTGCGAAGTTGCCACGCCGGTTGAGCGGAGCAGCGCCTGATCGCCGACGAGTGTAACGTGCCCTTTGAATACCTTTCCGGGAATGGCGTCCACGGTAACCTCCGCCGGTTGTCCAAGTCTGATATTCACGATATCTGTCTCGTCCACCTTGACCTCGGCAGTAATCTCGCTCATATCGGCTAGGGTCATCAAAGTGGAGCCAGCTGTGTTCTGAATGCCCGTGACGACAGTTTCGCCTTCTTTAACCGGCATGTTGGTCACGATGCCATCGAAGGGCGCTACAGCGATCGTTTTGTTGAGCATGTCCTGATTCGCCCGGAGGGTGGCGATCTGAGTTCCAAGGTGTCCGCGCGCGGATTCGGTCTGCGCTTTGGCCTGGTTCAGGCCCGCGACTGCCTGGGCCACAGATGCAACATCTGTGTCGAATGCGGCTTTCTTTGCGTCGTAGTCCTGCTTGGCCAAAATTCCGTCTTTATAGAGACTCTGAGCACGACCCCAGTCCAGCTTCTTCTGTTCGAGATCGGCCTTCGCGTGTTCTACGTTGGCTTCGGCAGTTTTTTCAGCTGCTATGTAGGAGGCGATGTCGGTCTTGGCGGCGGCGATGGCTGCCTCCTGACCGGCGACATTGGCGGCCTGCTGGACATTCTCAATCGTCGCAACGGTCTGGCCCTTCTTGACGGTGTCTCCCTCTTTCACATAGAAGTGGGTGACGCGACCCATCACGTTGGCGCCGACATTGACATAAGTGGTCGGTTTGATCTGGCCGGTCCCGCTTACGACTGTGGCCAGATCCTGCTTGGCCAACTTTGCGGTCAGCACCTTCGTATAGCCGGACTGCTGTTTGTAGACCATAAAGGCAACGAGGCCAGCGGCCACAATCACGGCAAGACCTATCAAGAGAACTTTTTTCATTGGTTCTGGCTGCTCCAGGCTATTCCCAGTTTAATCTACGCAAGGTTTGCGCTATCGGTTCCATGCGCATGCGGTCTGGGGCGGGGTTTGCACGAAACCGGAGGACACGTCCGGCTGCGTTAGGCTTCAACACTCCGAGAGACCGCCGCATTCTCCAACGCAGGCAACTCCACTGGACTCCGCGATTTGCGCAATTGCGGCAGATTGGGTTATTTGATTGACGAGTGACTGACAGGTATGGTCTCAGAATCGTTGGCCGGCCGCCGTTCGTTAAGAGGAGCGGGCTCGGGATAGCAGTTACCTTTAGGTGCGCAATCCGTCCAAAAGGCGGATGGCCCCGCGCAATTCCTTGCTCCGTGCCTTTTGGACTCGTAAAATAAACGAATCGCAGGAGTGTCGTTGAAGCAATGATGTTTATCGGTCGTACTTCTCTTTTACTCGCACTTGGTTGCGGCTTAGCCTTCGTGCCAGCACCCGGACTTCGAGCTCAAGCCAACGGGCAATCAGCGCAGGACCAGGAAGTTGACCCCCTGAAACGGCCCCGCAGCGACAAAGAAAAGTTCCAGGCGCAAAAGGCGGTCCGCCAGGAGCTGAAAGGCGCATACAAGTCCTGGCTTGACCAGGACGTGGCCTATATCATCTCGGACGAAGAGCGGAGAGCGTTCAAAAACCTGAGCAACGACGAGGAGCGGGATGCATTCATCGAGCAGTTCTGGCTTCGTCGGAACCCGAATCCCGATTCTCCCGACAACGAATTCCGCGAGGAGCACTATCGCCGTATCGCTTATGCCAATGAGCACTTTGCGGCGGGCAAGCCTGGGTGGAAGACGGATCGCGGTCACATCTATATCTCGTTCGGTAAGCCGGACTCGATCGAGTCTCATCCCTCGGGCGGCGCCTATCAGCGCCCCATGGATGAGGGCGGCGGCGAAACCTCGACGTTTCCGTTTGAGGTGTGGCACTACCGCTACCTCGAAGGCGTCGGCGACAACATCGATATCGAGTTTGTCGACACCTGCATGTGCGGCGACTACCACTTCACCATTGACCGTGGAGAAAAGGACGCGCTTCTGCATGTTCCCGGCATGGGCCAGACGCAGTGGGAAGAGATGGGCATGGCCAAGAAGGCCGACCGTTTCAAGGGCGGATTTGAAAACCTTGGAACTGGACCACTCTCCTCGTCGCAATCTTCCAAGGAATTCGATCGGATCGAGCTTGCCGCAAAGCTATTCGCGCCACCACCGGTCAAGTTCAAGGATCTGGACAACTTCATCACCGAGCACAAGCTGATCAACGGGCCGATCTTCCCGTTCGATGTTCGAACAGATTTGGTCAAAGTGACCGAGAATACGGTTCTTGTGCCGATCACACTGCAGATCAAGAATCGCGACATCACTTTCGTGACCAAGAACGGTGTCGCAACCGGGCGTGGTGAACATCCTGGGCAAAGTCACCACCATGACGCACAAGACGGTGCAGACGTTCGAGGAGACAGTGGAGGTTGAGCAGCCTTCGGAACTGCTGGAGAAGTCTCTGGACAAGCAGTCGATCTATTGGAAAGCGGTGCCGCTGCTGCCGGGCCTGTACCGGTTGGATATTGCGATCAAGGACGTCAATAACCCCGACCACATAGGTGTGTATGGCCGGGCGCTTGAGGTGCCCGAGTTCCACGATGAGAAGCTAGCCACCTCGTCGCTGATCCTTGCCGACCAGATGCGTCCCGTCTCGTCGCATGAGATCGGCGAGGGAAATTGCGTTCTTGGGAACACGAAGATCTGCCCGCGCGTGAGCCCGAATCCTGCGACGCCGGTCAAGTTCAAGCGCGCCCAGGAACTGAACTTCTGGATGCAGGTTTATAACCTTGGCATTAATGAGGCTACCAAGAGTAACGAGGCGCAGGTTACTTATCAGATCGTCGATTCGGCCAGTAACAGTGTTCTTTTGGAGAAGAAGCTCGATTCAAAGGATTTGGGGGCGCACAGCGACCAGTTAACCGTGGAAAAATCTCTCCCGCTGGCGGGCCTGCAGCCAGGCAAATACAAGGTCACGATCCAGGTAAATGATCAAATCTCAAAACAAGAGATTGCGCAATCGGCACCTTTTGTCGTGGAATAGTATGCATTGCTCAGCGCAACAAAGCGATCCGGCACAAGATCGGGAAGCTTGCGCGAGATTTTTGGGGAACAGATCTGCCAGGGACGCCGCCGGTACACCAATATCAGTGATGATGCGTAGGTTTCATTTCGCCTTCTTCATCACGCTCTTTGTCGTGGGTGCGTCCGTTCCAGCAATTGCGGCGAATCCCGGATCGATTCAGGGCGTGGTGCGCGACTCCGCCGGAGTTCCACAGATCGGCGCGGTGGTGCAGCTTCTGCGCCCGGATCTCAGCATCCTCACGGTCGTGTACACCGACGACAGAGGCCAGTTTTCGATCCCATCGCTTACACCGGGTCGCTACGCGATAAAAGCCATCGGCATGTCGTTTCTTCCCTCGCTTCGGGAGAACGTACGTGTTCGCCGGGACACGATTGTCAATCTCACGCTCAATACGCTGTATGAGGTGATGCAGTGGCTGCCTGCACAACCGCGTGCCGCGAACGCGCAAAAGGATGACTGGGAGTGGACTTTGCGGTCGGCAGCGAATCGTCCACTGCTTGCGCTGGCTCGAGGATGGTCCTCTTCTGGTCGTCTCAGACGGCTCCGGCGCACAGCCCAAGCTGAAGGCGCGCTTGATGGCCACCGGCAGTGAAGGGACTTTCGGCGAAAGCGGGGAGCGGCTGACGGCGTCGATCGAAGACACACCCTCCGACAGTCGAGAGCTTCTTGCACGGGTGGACTTTGCACCAGGTACGGACCAAGGCATGGAGTCGATGCTTGGATTCCGTCAGGACCTCGGCTTCGCAGGCTCAGTCCAGTCTCTTGCGGCGATCGCGATCCATCCGGAAATGGATTCACAGGACGCGGCCGGGATCAACGAAGTTGCCATGCGCACCTCTGAGAGCCTCAACCTCGGCGACGAGTTTGAGGGCGAGTTTGGATCCGAGCAAGTGTTCGCCCGCTTCGGACAGAACTCCCCCAATACTGTGATTGCGGCGCTCCCGTTTGCTTCACTTGGGTGGCGCAGCGGGGATTCGGTCGTCGGTTATCGCATGACAACGATGACGCAGCCGCGAGGGCAGGACGGAGGAGCGCGAGCGTCGAATTACTTGCCATCGCTCGTAATGCGCAGCGGCGAGTTGGCCCTCGAAAGCGGCCTTCACCAGGAGATTCGCTGGGAGCGCAGAACTGATGCTTCGACCGTGTCAGTAGCGGTGTTCCGGGACAATGTGCGGAATCCCATTGTTGAGGCCGCCTCTCGCGGCGCCAGCGGGACTCAGGAATTCGCGAACGCCTTGTTCGATCAAGCAAGTAACCTGGTCCGGGTTGCCGGTCCGGATTTCGGGACAGCGGGCGTCACTGCATCGGTGGAGAGAGTTCTGCCGAGGGGCAACCTGGTTCGCCTGAGCTATGCCAACGGCGACGCTTTGGCGATGCCGGTGGCAACGCGGCCGATGTCTCTCACACAAATGGTGGAATTGGCGAGACCCCGACGCGTGCCAACGTATTCATTGTCCTTAAGCGGCACGCTCGAGGGCACAGGCACCCGGTGGAGAGCGAGCTATCGATGGCAGCCGGACGATACAGTGACACCTGTGGCGGCGTTTTCGATGCCTGCCGCCGAACCCTATCTGAGCCTCCGTTTGCGTCAGCCGCTCTGCGTGCGGCGAGACGGAGTGACGAATGTCGAAGCGCTGCTCGATGTGAGGAATATGCTCGCGGAAGGCTATCGTCCCTACATTCTGCGCGACGGCACAATCTTGATGTTTGCCCAGGGACAAAGGGCCGTAAGCGCCGGCGTAGCTTTCACGTTCTGACGAGCTGCCAGCGCTTCCACAGGCTTCCGAGCCCTCTCCGCGTGTGCTATTGTGCTATATTTTTTAAGGGTCAGCGATACTTCGCCTGCTCAAGTCGCGCTTCGATATTCCCACCGCGCGGCGTAATTCAAGTTCTCGGACGCGTAGCTCAACTGGCAGAGCATTCGGCTCTTAACCGACAGGTTGTAGGTTCGATTCCTACCGCGTCCACCAATCACAAACAGGGAAGTTCTCTCATCTAACCGGAGCTGTGTGCATGGCTGGGGTGGGCATGTTCGCCATTTGTGCATTGCCGTCTGAGCCACAGGTGGAGTAGATCTCAGTTCCACCGTTCTTTCTAGGCCGATCTGGGCAGGTTGATTTCGTATTGAAAAAGTTGCTCAATTGCATTAGCCTGATTGGTCTCGAGAGTGCCTCTGGACGTGTTGCCGCAAACGACACCCATCGTTCTCTCGTATCCTGATCATTGAACAGGGAATTCCTTATGGATACAACTGCGATCGAACGCGTCTATCTCTCTGATCTTTGGGACGAAACAACGGCCAGCAACCTGGATGGGCCCGAGCTTCTCCGCTATCGCTCCAACCTGCTGGGTGCCGACTTGCGCATCACCAACTTTGGTGGAGGTAATACGAGCTCCAAAGTTCTGCAGCGCGACCCGCTCGACGGGAGTGATCGCAAGGTCCTCTGGGTGAAGGGAAGCGGCGGCGATCTGGGAAGCATCAAGCGCAGCGGATTTGCGACTCTCTATCTCGATAAGCTGCTCGCGCTCGAGAACATTTATCAGGGCGCCGACCACGAAGATGAGATGGCCGGTTTTTACCCTTTGTGCACTTTCGGTTTGAACCCGGTAGCCGCTTCGATCGACACGCCGCTGCATGGTTTTTTGCCGTTCGATCACGTCGATCATCTTCATCCGGACTGGGCAATTGCGCTCGCGGCGAGCGCGAATGGGTACGAGAAGATGCTCGAATTCAACAAGCGGTTCGGGCACAAGATGATCTGGGTGCCGTGGCAGCGGCCTGGATTTGAGCTGGGGATGATGTTGAAGAAGGCTGTTGCTGCCAATCCGGGATGCGATGGTATCGTGCTGGGCGGCCATGGTCTGTTCACATGGGGAGATACGCAGCGCGACTGCTATCTAAATACCATCACCATTGTCGACCAACTCGGGCAGTTTGTTCTGGAGCATGTCGAGAATCGGAAGGGCACAATCTTCGGCGGCCCTCGCTATTCCATCCGCTCCGACGCCGAGGAAGTTGCAATCGAGATCTTTCCCTATCTTCGCGGGCGGGTTTCGGCGCAGCGCAGGTTGATTGGAACCTACAGCGCTCTGCCGGAAGTTCTTGAATTCGTGAACGCGAAAGATGCGAAGCAACTGGCATTTCTCGGCACCAGTTGCCCGGACCATTTCCTCCGCACCAAGGTGCGTCCTCTCTATGTCGATTGGAGCCCCACCGATGATTTGAGTACGTTGCGGAGCTCGATAGACAAGGCGCTGGTGAATTACCGCAAGGACTACGCGGAGTACTACACCAAGTATGCGGATTCCAATTCGCCTGCGCTGCGCGACCCGAATCCGACCGTGGTGCTTATTCCCGGTGTCGGGCAATTCAGCTTCGGCAAGAATAAGGCGGAATCGCGCATCACCGGGGAGTTCTACGTCAACGCTATTCACGTGATGCAGGGAGCGGCAGGACTTGGCGGCAACGATACCCCCCCCGCCGTTCTTCCTCAAGCTGGCGCGGCCGCAAGTACGGAGATGTTCCAGGTTCACGACAATTATGTAGCTTTGCCGACGCGCGAGGCTTTTCGCATCGAATACTGGGTTCTTGAAGAAGCAAAGCTGCGCCGGCAGCCGCCGGAGAAAGAGCTCAGTCGCCAGATTGCCCTTATCGTGGGCGGTGGCAGCGGAATCGGAAGAGAAGTGGCGAGGATCGCCGCGGAACGAGGCGCACACGTCGTCGTCGCAGACCGTGCAATCGAGGCGGCTGAGCAGGTGGCGAACGACGCGCGAAGCTTCGTTGGGAAAGAAGGCGCTATCTCAGCCGGAATCGATATTCGTAATCGCACATCGATTCGGGCAGCTGTCAAAAAGGTGATTGAGACCTATGGTGGTCTCGACATTTTGGTCAACACGGCTGCGCTGTTTCCATCTTCCGCCACCGGTGTGATCTCAGATGAGCAGTGGGCAACCACGCTCGAGGTGAACGTCACTGCGAATTATCTGTTGCTCGACGAGGTATCGCATGTGCTGGCGGACCAGGATCTCGATGCATCCGTCGTTTTGACCAGCAGCGCCAATGCCGTTGTGCCCAAGCGGGGTAGCGAGGCCTATGACGTGAGCAAGGCCGCTTTGAGCCACCTTGTGCGCGAGTTTGCGATATCGATGGCGCCGAAGGTGCGTGTAAACGGGATCAGCCCCGCCACCGTGGTGAAAGGCTCGACGATGTTTCCGCGAGACCGAGTGATTGCCTCTCTCAAGAAATACGATCTCCAGTTCGAAGAGAGCATGACCGATGAGGAACTCCGCGACGTTCTGGCTCATTTCTATGCCAAGCGCACCCTCACCCGCACGCCGATCGATCCTGCTGACTGCGCGAGAGCAATTCTGTTTCTCGCGGGATCGCAGGCGCGCTGTACCTCTGGACATCTGATTCCTGTGGACGGTGGTCTGACCGAGGCCTTCCTGCGATGACAATTTCCGTCTGAATGCTTCCACAACCAAGGCGAGTTGCAAGCTGTAAGGGGCTACCGTTGCCTCGACGGAGGAAGATTCGTGCCAGCTAACAGCCAGCGTTCTCCTGGTTCTGATGGTCTGAATTTCAATAGAGGACCTATTTGCTTTTTGATGTTATTGTCCGCTATGATTGCTGCGCTCAACTCGGGAATGCTGTAGGTCTCAATTCCAAGGGTCATTGTTTTTTGAAGAGTCCCAAGGGGTGGCAAGGGGCCATAAAGCTTTGTGAAAGGCATGAACTCGACAGATGCGATAAAGCGGGCGGATACCAGCTGTCTGGCGATCGATCTCGGTGCTGGGAGCGGCCGAATGGTCGTGGGCTGGATCTCCGATGGTTGCTGGAGCCTAAAGGAAGTGGGCCGCTTCCGCACACCCACGAGGCTCGACGCTGTCTACGGGCACCAATGCTGGGACATAGACGAGGTTGTCCGCAAGATCGAAGCGCATCTGATGAAGATTCCGGCAATTGAGATGCCGGCAAGCCTGGGTATCGACAGTTGGGGGGTGGACTATGTCCTGCTCGACGACGCTCTCCGTGTTGTAGGTTCGCCAGTCTGCTATCGGGATGGTCGAACCGACGGTATCATGGAGCGGGTCCATCAACGCCTTTCATCCGATGAGATCTATTCGCGGACGGGCATCCAGTTCTTGACCTTCAATACCCTCTATCAGCTTGCGGCGTGCGCGGAACAGCGCCCGGAGTGGATCGCAGCTGCTCGGCATTTTCTGATGATTCCGGACTATCTCCATTTCCGGCTCTCGGGGATTCTTGCCAACGAATACACGAATGCGACCACGACGCAGATGTGCGGCCTCAATGGCGAATGGGATCCGGTGTTGATGGATGCAGCCGGTCTGAAGCACTCGCTGATGCGGCCACCCATGCCAGCCGGCACGGTTCTCGGCGACGGTACTGGCGCTGCGCGTGGGCTGAAGGTTATTGCTCCGGGAACTCATGACACTGCTTCGGCTGTGGCCGGAACCCCTCTGGGGAGCGCTGACGAGGCATACATCAGTTCCGGAACATGGTCGTTGATGGGCATCGAGAGCATGACTCCCATTGCTACCCAGGACGCCCTGCGCATGAACTTCACCAATGAGGGCGGCCTCGAGAAGCGTTTTCGGATTCTCAAGAACATCATGGGAATGTGGCCCATTCAGCGTGTCTGCGAGGAGCAGAACATTACCGACTTTGGCGCGTTGGTGACGCAGGCGGCTGCGGCGGGGCGCTGGCGGTCAATTATTGACGTGAACGACTCCGAGTTCCTCCACCCCTCCTCCATGACGGAATCGATTCGCGGCTATTGCCGCAGAACTCAACAGGCCATTCCCCAGAGCCCGGCTCAGATTGCCCGATGTGTGTTCGACAGCCTTGCGCTCTCTTACCGAAATGTAAAAGAACAGATCGAGGCATTGCGCGGCCGCAAGCTTACGCGTATTCGCATTGTGGGCGGGGGCTGTCAGAACCGGCTACTCAATCAGCTTTGTGCCGACGCCTGTGGCTTGCCGGTCATCGCCGGTCCGGTGGAGGCCTCGGCGCTTGGAAATCTGAGTGCACAGATGATCGCTTTAGGCGCACTTGAGAATCTGAACGCGGCGCGAGCACTAATATGTTCCTCGTTTGAGATGCATGAATTTGCGCCGCAGGACGCGGTCCCCCGACGCGCACTGGAGATTTTCAATGGGTTGCTTGCCGCCAAGGAAACGAAAGGAGAGCCATGCGCGTAATGAAAAAGCAAATTGAAGAGGCGTATGAATTTGCCAAAGAGCGCTATGCCGAGTTCGGTATCGACACTGGCCGGGTGTTGGAAGAGTTAGACGATATCCCGATCTCTATCCAGTGTTGGCAGGGAGACGATGTTCTGGGCTTTGAAAGCGCCGGGGCGAGCCTGACCGGCGGCATCCAGACAACCGGCAACTATCCCGGTCGTGCGCGCAATGTGGATGAGTTGCGTTCGGATCTGGAACTCGTGCTCACTTTCATTCCGGGGTCTAAGCGGGTCAATCTCCACGCAATTTATCTGGAGACCAGCAAGCCGGTGGAACGCGACGAGATTGAGCCGCGCCATTTCAATGGTTGGGTCGATTGGGCAAAGACGCACGGCCTGGGACTGGACTTTAATCCAACGTGTTTCTCTCACCCGAAGAGTGCGCAGAATCTTACCCTCAGTCATCCGGATCGGGAGATCAGAAGATTCTGGATCGACCACTGCATCGCGAGCCGCAGAATCAGCGACTACATGGGCCAGCAGCTAAAGACCGCCGCGGTGATGGACATCTGGGTGCCCGATGGCTACAAAGACACACCAGTCGACAGGCTGGCCGCGCGCCAACGGCTGATCGAGTCTCTCGACGAGATCGTGGAGGCGGACGAAGGAAAGCATCACAAGGTCGCTGTGGAAGGGAAACTCTTCGGCATTGGCGCTGAGAGTTGCACGGTCGGATCCAACGAGTTTTATATGGCCTATGCGGCGACGCGAAAGACATTGCTCTGTCTCGATGCCGGGCACTTCCATCCCACCGAGAATGTCGCCGACAAGATCTCGACGAGTCTCTGTTTTCTGGACGAGCTCCTCCTCCACGTCTCGCGGCCGGTTCGCTGGGACAGCGATCACGTGGTTCTGTTTGATGACGCAACCATTGGGATCGCGCAGGAGATTGTCCGGTCGAACGGACTGAAGAAGATCCACATTGGACTCGACTATTTCGATGCCAGCATCAATCGCGTCGCTGCATGGGTCATCGGTACCAGGAACCTTCGCAAGGCGCTGCTGTTTGCGCTGCTGGAGCCGCGCGATGCTTTGTTGAAAGCGGAGTACCGGTTTGACTACACGACGCGGCTGGCTCTGATGGAAGAGGCCAAGTCTCTGCCGTGGCCTGCGGTGTGGGAGTACTACTGTGTTACGAAGAACGTGCCTTATAGCAGCGAGTGGCTGAATACGGTTCGCAGATACGAAGCCGATGTGCTCAACAAGCGAGGCTGAAGAGCCGGCCAATATGGGAAGGGGTTAGCCGCGATTTCTCACAGGGGATCGATTTGATGGCGGTTAGCGCTGCGAAGCATTCGGGAAGAGCCATCAAGCGGCTTGAGGTCGGCTTGGCGACAGGTTCGGCAAGTACGCGGAGAGGCTCATCGCAGGTCGATGCCTGATTTGTCGCATAGCTCCGCCAGGCCGATTCCTGGGTTCGTGTGAAAAAGTTGTTTGTTCGCGGTGGAGACGGTCAGCATCGCAGCGCGTCGAAGGCCCGAACGTAAATCTTCTTCCAAGGATAGTTGGAGTTCAGTTCCAACCACACGCGCCGGGCGCTGATATGTACGAGGGCGCCGATTTTGAACAGCTTGAGCCGGATCGTATCCACCTGCGCTTCGGCCCACTCGGTGCCCTTGAGCGCCAGGCGCCTGAGCGCTTCAACCAGCGTATAAGCCAGCGCCGACAGGTACAGCCTGAGCTGGTTGCCCTTCATTTCTTCCGTCGAGAGGCGATAGGCGAACAGGCACATCTGCTCCTTGATGCGGTTCTCCATCTCGCCGCGCCGGCAGTAGAACTGCTCGTATAATTCGCGAGCCGCCCACTTATCCGGAGTTAGCGAAGTTACCACGAAGCGTGGGTTTTCGCCCTTGTCCAGATACTCGGCCTTGGCAACTACCCGCCTCGCCCGCGCCCAGCTCTTGTGCGTTTGATAGTCGAACTCGGTAAAGACACGCGCTGGCTTGCCAGTCTCGGCGTGCTGCAGCCTGGCCTCGTGCATCTGCTTGCCGACGATCTTCTGAAGCCGGCTGTTGCGCGCCAGGCCGAACAGGAAGTCCACGCGATTTTGTTCGGCCTCGCACCAGGCCATCAGCTCCTCGCGACAGAAGCCCGAGTCGCCGCGCAGCACGATCTGCACCGTGGGCCACTTCGCCCGTAACCGGGCCACGATGCGCTTGACCTCGTCCAGCGCGCCGGCCGCTCCGTCGATGTTGGCCGGCCTGAGCCGAGCGCATAACAGTTGATCGCCGGCGAAGATATAGAGCGGCAGGTAGCAGTAGCTGTCGTAGTAACCATGAAAGAACCGCTCCGGCTGATGGCCGTGGAGCGGGATGTCGGTTGCATCCAGGTCGAGCACGATCTGCTCGGGCGCTTCGGCGTGCGACTCGATGAACAGATCGCAGAGCAGCGCGTCGATCTTCTCCGGCGCGTAGTCGATCTTGTGATAGCGCTTGCTGCCGCCGGGAAGTTCCAGCCGGTTCAGCGTGCTCTTGCCGGCCAATGGCTCTTCCAGCTTGCGCCGGCCCGACAGCACAGCCATCAGCGGGTCGTGGCGCAACTGCTCGTGATCGTTCAGGTCCTCATAGCCCAGCGCCAGCCCGTAGATGCGCTGCGAGAGCATCTCACCGAGCTGGTGCGAGACCAGCAGCGGCGACCGCCGGTCGGTGAAACAAGACGCCAACCGCTTCAGCAAACCGATCTTGCGATCAGCCTGACGTAACAACAACGCTCCGCCATCGGTCGATATCTGACCCGCGGTGAAACTGGCCTCTACGCGGCGCGAAAAATGAGATGCAAACGAGAAGACTTCTTGATTACACTCTGTCATGAGAAGGGCCGCCCTTTCCGCAGCCAGAACCACGCTTCGACAACGTAGTTATGACACAGAAAAGACGGCCTTTCTACCTATTTCCTTCTTCCAGAATCATCCAAATCGACAATCGACCTGTGAGATTTGCAGGTTAGTCAGGCTTCGTCGCGCACAAGAATTACGTTGAGATGCCGAGGCCCGTGGACGCCCTTAATGCGAGTCATCTCGATGTCGGCCGTTGCGCTAGGCCCCGAGATCCAAGTGACCAAAGCTGGTGGCTGTTCAACCCGCGCAAAGTATTCAGGAAGCGTCTCGACAACTTGGCTCGCGAAGAGAACACAAAGATGCCAGTCAGGTAGCAAAGTCAGTACGCGCCGGCCTTCGTTCGCCGCGTGATGCAGAACGATTGTGCCCGAATCCGCAATGGCTCCAGCTGCAGCGGTCACCACGCCGTCTGCCAACTCGATCTCATCGTGAGGCAGCTCCCGATCCAGCTTCCACTCGAAGTCGGGAGTCATCCAAACTCCGGGCAGGTTGGCGGGCGCTACAAATCGATGGCGTCCGCTCCTCGCGAGAGCACTGTGGATCGTTTGGGGCAGATCATTGGGCGTGCTCTCGACAACATCCGCGTCGTAATCGCGCAAGCGCTCGAGCAGCAACTTGATTGTCGATGACCTGGAGAGGCTGCCTTTGTGTGTGTAAGGGCGCGCAATATCTGCATAACCTGTCGCCAGTGCGGAGGGAGCCAGCGCCACCGAAGCTGTCGCTTTCCGAATTCGGCTCAATACAATCTCGCGCGATGAAAGGGCTACCATCACCTTGCTCCTTTCGAACCCTGCTGCCTGGCGCGTTGCTGCCACCACTCGTGGAACGTTTGCTTTGGTAAGCCGCGCAGATCGCGAGTCTGCGTCCACTTTCCGCCCACCGAAGGCATGGCGTGAATCCAGCCATCCTTGCGCGTGAAGAAGAGAGCGCAGAGGCGACCTAGAGATTGAGCAAGGTGAAAGAGCCACGCGCGCAAAAAGATGACTCCTGCGGCACGAAGCCCGAGATAGAGCGGATCGAAGAACCTGCCCAACTGCCGACGTTCCTGATTAACGACCTGCGAGCGCAGCTCGAGCAGAATCTCAGGAATGTTAATCTTGACGGGGCAAACCTCGTAGCAGGCTCCGCAGAGGGATGAGGCGTAAGGAAGCGACTGTGCATGGTGCATCTGCATCAGTTGCGGCGTCAAGATGGCGCCGATCGGCCCCGGATAGACCGATCCATACGCATGACCGCCTGTCTGGCGATACACCGGGCACGAATTCATGCAGGCCGCGCAGCGGATGCAACGCAGCGTCTGACGCTCTTTCGTCTTGCCGAGGATGGACGAGCGCCCATTGTCGAGCAGGATGACGTGGAAATTTTGCGGGCCATCGCCCGGCGTGACCCCGTTCCAGAGAGACGTATACGGGCTCATGCGCTCTCCCGTTGCCGAGCGGGCCAGCACCTGCAGCATGACCTCGAGATCAGCAAAGCGGGGCAGAACCTTCTCTATCCCCGCCAGCGTGATGAGAGTCTTGGGAAGCGTGAGGCACATCCGGCCGTTTCCTTCGGATTCCACGATGGCAACTCCGCCAGTCTCTGCGATCAGATAGTTTGCTCCGCTGATGGCAGCGGGAATTTCGAGAAACTTGCGTCGCAGGTAGGTCCGGGCAGCGTCGGTGAGATCATGTGGATCGTCGGAAAGATCGGGACGTCCCATGCTCTTCGCAAAAATCTCGCGAACCTGGCTGCGGTTGATGTGCAGCGCGGGAACGACGATATGGGATGGTTCCTGATTCCCCAGCTGGAGGATGATCTCCGCCAGATCGGTTTCGAAAACGCTGAGCCCGCCAGCTTCAAGGAAGGGATTCAGCTGGATCTCGGCCGAGGTCATGGTCTTGATTTTGATGACCTCGGTGGTCTTCTCCTTGCGTAAGAGGTCGAGGACGATCTGTCTTGCTTCGGCACCATCGGAAGCCCAGTGGACATGCCCACCCGCTGCGGTGCAGCGTTCTTCGAACTGCTCAAGATATGCTCCCAGGTTTTCAAGCGTGTGAGCGCGAATCGCTGCCGCCGCCGACCGAAGTTCCTGCCAGTCGAGTTTCTCGTTGACTAGTTTTTCGCGCTTAGCTTGGATTACATCGATGGCGTGGGCCACATTCTTGCGCAGTTGCGGATTGCGCAGGACGGGTAAAGCCGCGTCTGGAAACGGCGGTGCAAGCGTTGGATCGAGGACGGGATGCTCCGCGGCGTCGCTCACGGGAGCACTTCCATCGGCGTTCTTTCTGTGCTCGCAAGGATCTGTGCCATGTGGATCGTCTTCATCCCGGCGTACTGCCGGTGCATCGCTCCGCCCATGTGCATGAGGCAGCTGTTATCGAGTGCCGTGCAATACTCCGCTCGCGTGAATAGCACGTCCTGCAATTTGACGGCGAGCATAGCAGAAGAGACTTCGGCGTTCTTGACCGAGAATGTCCCGCCGAAGCCGCAGCAGCGATCGAGATTCGCTAACGGCGCCAAATCGAGCCCGCGAACTTTGGCAAGCAGGCGGAAAGGACGATCGCCGAGATGGATGCCGCGCAGTCCATGACAACTTGCGTGGTAGGTCACTCGATGAGGGAAGTACGCCCCAACATCCTCGACGCCGAGTTTGTCGATGAGGAATTCGCTCAATTCGAAAATGCGCGGCAACAGGGTAGCCAAATCCCGACGCAGCGATTCGTTCCCAAGTTCCTCAAAGAGCCCAGGGTATTGATCGCGGATCATCGCCACACAGGAGGATGAAGGAATCACGACGTTTTCGGTGTCAAGGTAGAGGCGGACCAGGCGCTTTGCCTGCGAATATGCTTCGCTGCGGAATCCTGTGTTGGCGTGCATCTGACCGCAGCAGGTTTGCTTGGGATGGAATTCGAGTTCGACTCCAAGCCGTTCGAGCAGGTGGACCACAGCGCGCCCAGTCTCAGGAAAGAGCGTGTCGTTGTAGCAGGTGACGAACAGGGACGCGCGCATGCGGAGCTCTCGATCTCGTTAGGAAGTTATCCTATAGGGGTTTAGTTTGTCTATTGCAGGAGAATTGCTCGTGCCGCGCGCGAAGCATTGTTCTGCTGAGCCTCCGTTGGCGGCATTGGCATCTTTGCTCAGCCATAAACACTCTCCACGCTGAGGCTGTATCCTTGACCTTCATCCTGTTTCACTATTGAAATCACGGCCTGGGAGATTTGAATTGGCCAAAGCGAAGATCAAGCGTCTCTATCTTATCCCGATTCTCTCGAAGGGACTCGACGTGCTCGAACTTCTCGAGCAGGTCCATGGTCCTATCAGTCTCGAGGACGTCTACAAAGAGACTCGCATCTCGAAGACCAGCGTCTACCGCATCCTCAAGACGCTCGTTCATCGCGGCTACGTTGCCCAGACGCTGAACGGGCAATATCGGCTGGTGGCGAGGCCGCGGCGCCTTTGCTTTGGCTTCGCGGTGCAGAGTGCCGATCTGCCCTTTTCACAGGCTGTATCGCGTAGTGTTGGGACCGCTGCGGCTGCAGCTGGTATCGAACTCTTGCAGCTTGACAACCGTTTCGATACCGAAACCGCCGTGCGCAATGCGATGGAATTCGCGGAGAAGCGCGTGGACCTCGTTCTTGAATTCCAGGCCGAGGAATCGGTTGGCCCGCGCATTGCAAACATCTTCAAAAAGGCCGATATCCCAGTGATCGCGATCGACGTGCCTCACCCGAATGCAACCTATTTCGGTGTGGACAATTTCGAGTGCGGCGTTGAAGCAGGCATTCTGCTGGCGCAGCACGCCCAGCGGAAGTGGAAGGGGCATGTCGACTGGGTTCTCGGTGTGGGCTTCAATGAGGCCGGCAGCTTCGTGCAGAGCCGCATTACGGGTGCATTCGAAGCAGTGAAGGAGCGGCTTCATAACCTAGCGCCGGAGCAGCTGATTCAGATCGACGGGCGCGGATCGCGCAACCCTAGCCGTCTGGCAGTGGGCGAATTTTTGCAGAATAATCCTGGAAGCCAACGCATCCTGGTGGCCGCGGCAACCGATTCAAGTGCTCTCGGCGTGCTCGACGCCGCGCGGCAATTCGGCCGTGAGAACGATATTGCCGTGGTCGGTCAGGACTGCATCCCTGATGTTCTCGAGGAGATGCAGTCGGCGCAGAGCCCATTGATCGGCAGCATCTCGCACGAGGCTGAGACCTATGGGCCTCGCCTGATTCAGCTGGGTATTTCCATGCTGCGAGGCTACGCGGTTCCTCCCTACAACTACGTCCGCCATAAGGTCGTCACGCCGGAGACGCTCAACAATCATTCTGTGAGCAAATAAGGAGATCGGACAGGTTTTCTAGGGCAGATAGAAGACCTCTTCCAGCATAGGGAACCGCTCGCCGGGGCGAAGTCCTTCGATTGGAGCAAAGTAAGGCGCCATCGCCGCCTGCCAACGCAGATTGACCGGATGGTTGTCGAGGTGGTCCCACATTGCTTCGAAATTCTTCGTTCGCAGCGTGAGGATCAGTACGTCATCGCGGCGATAGATCGAGTATTCACTGATCCCCGCACTTTTGAGTAGAGCCAGCATCTCGGGCCAGACCGCGCGATGCGCTGCGTCGTAGGCCTGCTCAGCTCCGGGACGGATTCGCAGCATGAAAGCGTAGCGTTTTGGCGTGTTCCCGCTTGTCGAATCTTCGTCAGGCTCTTTTGCCACGGTGTTCTCCATGTTGCCAAGAATGAAAACGCCAGGCACATCCTGAAAAAGGGATGTGCTGGCGTTTGGGTTGGCGCAGTTTATCTGGTGATTGAATACACATCAACTGGTCCGATGAGGCCCGAAGCCAGTAGCGGTGAATTCGCCCGGTAAGGCTTAACATCGGCAAAGGTGTAGTGTGTTGCACCTGGTTGTTCATCTCCGATCAGCCGGTTGACCCAGGCGTTTGTCACCTTCACGACCAATTCATTTGCGCCTGGTTTCAGCGCAGAAGTGACATCGACACGATACGGCGCGTGCCAGACGATTCCCAACGACTTACCGTTGACGGAGACTTCGGCGAGGTTCTTCACATCTCCTAGATCGATCCACACCTGCGCACCCCTGGCCAGCCAAGCTGCAGGCGCATCGAAGCTCTTTGTGTAGGTGCCGGTTCCAGAGAAATACTTCACGCCGGGATTGGAGCTGTCGCTCCAGGACGCGAGTTTGTCGACGGTGATGGAGTCTGGCGCGCCGCGACCGCTCTGGAAGCTGACATTCCACGAGCCATCGAGAGTTGCCAGTTCCTTTTTTTCTCCAGCAGGCAGGTTGCGGCTGGTCGCCGTTGTCGCTTTTCGCAAGACGACGAAGACGCTTCCCCAAGGCTCAAGATTTAGGGGAACGGTCGTACGTCCATCCGCAATCCTAAAGCTTGCTGGTTCTGTCTTGCCTGTTTCTGGATGCCAAATCTCAGCTTCTTTGCCCGTGACGCGGAACGTCGCTTCGATTCTCTGCCCATTGTCGCCGCGATTGTCGACGAAATAGAGGTCCCCATCCCCGAGCCTGCGATGCACGAATTCAAGATGCGTATCGCTTGCGGGCTTTGTGTAGTCAAAGTCCGGAGCCACTTTAATTGCTCGGAGGACCTCGCCGAGGTTCTGACCGGCGTAGACCGTCCCCTTTCCGACTGTGTGTATGCCTGTTCCATCGCCGAAGAGTTCAGTATTCAGCTTCTGGAACTCAGCCAGGTCGTCTGCCAGACTCGGATCGTCGATAGGCTTTGGCCCGGCCACGACTGCACCGTCTTTCACAAGTCCGTAAATCGCGCGCAAAACGGGCAGCGACATGTGTTCGCTATAAGGATCGAGCCCGAGGACGCGATAGCTCATGCCGCTTTTGGTCTCTATCCGCCCGTTCATCACATGCAACTCGTGAATCAGCGCGTCGGCATTGACATAGTCAAAGCCGTATCCGGCGGGGAGATCGGGAGACTTCTTGTCGAAGATGGCGGTTAGGTTGGAATCTTCGCCGTAGAAGTAGATCAGGTCTGCCCCAAATTTGCCCTGCTGAAGCAGGAAACTGGTGCGAGCTAAGTAGTTGACCCAGGCCCCGGCTTCATTAGCCCATGTTTCATTGCGGTTGAACCACTGTCCGAATGGCCCGAGAGTCATGCCGGGGGCTTTACCGACCAGTGGCTGGTGAGCCGACTCATGAATGACAAATCGGTTGATGCCGTTGAGGAACTCCTGATCGGCAGTTGGTTTCAGCGTGGCGGGAGACCATGCCCAGGGCGCCGCAGCTGCTGTCATCGACTCTGCTGCCGCCAAATTCTGGCCGTAGATGTGAGCGACGGACGCCGATTCGCGATCATCGGCATTGTAGCCATATTGCTCATTGTTGACGCCAGGAGTCTGCGTCCACATCGCGCTCATCGGGATTTCGTTGAATTTCTTTACTTCCATGCCGTCCGCCACGAAGGCCCGACCCGACTCATGCGACTCGCCGTAGTGTCCCATGTTCCATTCGTGCAGAGTGTCTTCGAGTTGTGCGTAATGCTCGTTGGCGATGAGGTCGGCGATGGTCTTGCGGAAGTCCCAAAGGAAGCGATCGCTTGCCTCGGAGCTCTCGACTACCCGGCCAGTAAGCACGGGCAGCCAGGGAGTTGGATCGTAACCGCGCAGCTTCTTGAAGTCCGCGATCATGTTGTCGGTCCAGTTCTGCGAGCCTGCTTCCCAGCTGTCGTTAATGACGTATCGAATGCCCGTTTTGCCCATAAGAGCCGGACCCACTGTTTCCTTGTAGCTGTCGAGATATTTCTCGAAGTAATCTTTGACGTAACGGTGATCGAGCTTGTCGACCTCGAGACCGGTGGCCTCTGGAGTTGCGGGATGGTTTGTGATGCCGAGCAGCGAATAACCCAAGCGGACAATCACCCAGTTGCCGGGAGGCGGTGTCCAATCGAGCTGGCCATCTGAGCCCATCTTCGACGTCAGGTCCACAACATCCGACTTCTCGATCGCGTCCGCGGCCCCCACTGCCGGCGTTGCAAAGCGGTATAGATCGGGTACCGGTACAAATGCGGCCTTGTCTTCAAAATGGTTCACACGCGCGCCAGGATGGAGGGTGAGCTCTGCAACCTCATAGCTGGTTGGCTTCGGAGCCGGTTTGATCCCGAATGACGACGGATCAATTCCAACTGCCCACGAGGGTATTGGCGGAGGAGGCGTCCGTTTAAACGTGACGCGGAAGTATTTTGCAGTCACAGGCGCAAATGAGATTGTGTGCTCCGGAGCTTCGTCGCTCTCGAGCTTGGTGACTTGCCGGAAGTGATCGCCATCATCGCTCGCCTCGAGATTCAGCTCCGGTGACGATACTCCAGCAATCATGGCCTCGATAGCGCTGAAGTTCTTGATCACGAACGTGACTGAATGGATCGATGCAGGTTGTGCGAACTCATACTGTATCCAGGATTCTTCATCCGCGGCGGGAATCGGCACGTGGGTTGTCTTCTCCAGATCGCCGTCAGAGAGCATTGTGGGATCGAAGGAATCGCCGTTCGAAGTGATCTTCGCGTTTAACGCTTCGACGGAGAGATCGCTCGGAGCCTTCTTATAGGCAAAGACCGCTGCGTCCGCATAGAATTCGGGGATTCTATTTCCGTCCGGAGAGCCCATGGAATCCTGAATCCCGATGTTTTGGAATGCGCCGGTGCGCGTAGGTGGATGCTTAAGCACTCCAGAAAATGGCTTTCCGCCGTCCACATTTGTTTCGCTCCAGACATACTTTTTCATACCTGCGGATGCTGGAACCCACGGTCCGCCGCTCTCGCTCCAACCGGGTGACCCGGCGATGGCCATTTCCATGCCGTATTGATCGCCGATGGCGATGGCGTACTTGAAAGCGTCTTTCCACTCCGGAGTCATGTAAGCCAGTCGGTGATCGACGACCTGCGGAGTCTGGAGCGCTGCATCGAAGTTCTGGAAGCCTGCCAATCCTGCCTGGTGCATCCAGTCCAGATCCAGCTTGATTCCTTCCTTCGTAATGTTTCCATTCATCCAGTGCCACCAGACCCGGGGGCGAGCACTCTGCGGTGGGTTCTGAAAGCCGCTCTTCAGTGGATCGGAGGCGGTTTTATCCTGCGCTCCGGCGACAACTGTGGCGGCAAACAAAAAAGACGCAGCCATTACTGCAGTTTTGGATTTCAAAATCGGGCGAATCATCACTTCTCCTTTCGCGAACGCGGAACGCGAATTCTGAGGGCTAAAGCAAAGCGCAATCGGTCCGTTTCAGCATCGGAAAACGGAGTTGGACAGCTGCGCAAAGCAATGTAGCAGGAAACCGCGGCAATTCGGAAGAGAAAAAGATTCCCTTTTGAATTTCAAGTGCGCGAGCTGGCCTTGCGGAGAGTAGTTCCAAATCTCCAGATTCTAAGAGGCCATTCCCAATCCAACGAGGTTCGCTGCAGCGATGATCACCACCACTCCTGCCCATAGCAAACGGAGAGAGCGATTTTGCACGCCGGTCCACTCTCCGAGAGCAAGTCCTACCAGGCTTCCGCAGAGCACATAAATACTCATATGTAGCATCCAGTTGACATAGGAGAGGTGCTGCGGAATGTTAGCCGCTCCCCATGCGTAGAAGAAGAACTGTAGGTACCACATGATTCCGCCGGCTGATGCCAAAGCCGCGTTCTTCATTAGCGTCGGACCGGGTTGGCTCAGGTCGTTACGCAATGAGAGACGTGGCAACGCCGCGAGTCGGATGAAGCAGTAGGCCAAATTGATGACCGCACCACCTCCCATGATGATGACGTAGCTGGGTAGGGCTGCATACAGCGGGTTCACGCCGAGCGACAGAGCGGCAGCCTGCATTGGCTGCGCCGCATCGATGGCGAACGACATGCCCGAAGAAAAGATGCCGCAGAGAACAGCGAGTAGAAGGCCCAGTCCCACGTTGAACTCTTGGAGGTGCCCTTTGAGCTGGACTTCCTTTTGGTGTCCCGCCCAGGAGACGATGGCGACACCAACCAAGGCTACGAGGACGCCTGACATCGTGATCATCCCGCTCCGCGTTGTGAACAGCATCGCCGCCTGCCCGTGCATGAGGGGTGGTACCAGCGTCCCAACAATCAGAGTCACCCCTATGGCCACGCCGATGCCGAGCGACATGCCCAGGTACCGCATCGTCAAACCATAGCTGACGTTGCCGACACCCCACATTGCTCCGAAGAGTGCTACTCGTATCAGCAGTGCCGTTCCCACAGATGCATAGAAGCTCTGAAAGCTGGGAAGCAGAATGAGACTTACTGCGATGGGAAGCAGTACCCAGGAGAACAGCCCAGCAACAGCCCAGGTCGTCTCCCATGACCACTTCTTCACGCGCTCAATTGGGGCGTAAAACGACGCAGCCATGCTGGCGCCAACGATGTGCCAACCGATTCCTGCAATCACCGAGGTCATTCCGTGTCCCTTCTCTGCGTCATGAAGTGGTGGCGCTTCACTGAATCAAATAAAAACAAGTCTCAGGCCACCTGCGGCGAAGACACTTTGTTTGGTTCTCCTTCTATATATAGAGGACACTTTGGCGCAAGTTTTCCAAATGAAACAATTTCAAAAGAAAATAGCGAAAGAAGTGGAGATCTGTCAATACACTCTAGTCGGCGAGATCCAGGATTCTCGTGTCCACCACGGAGACTGCGGAAGCCTGCGCCGAGAAAACATTGGAATGAAGCGAAATTAACTAGCCCAGGTGGCAGGCGCGGCGAATCCTTGGCGGCCCCTGCTTCTTCCTCATCCAATCTCAAATTCGTACACATTAACGCTGGTGGGCGGAACCTGCAATTTTTCCGTAATATCTTTCTGCTGGAACTCGCGAATTGCGACTGTGGGTTTCTTGTTGTTCTGGTCTGCTGCATTCAGGCCGGGCGCTGCAATCTGCCACAACTTGCCTTGAGGTCGAAGACGTGCACCTGTGATGCGGGGGAATAGATCTTGTGCCTCCTCTGTGGGGTTAGCCACCGAGAGGAGAAATGTCTTTCGATCGCCGGAAATGGCCGCGAAAACATCGAGAGGGAAGGTCGAACTGCCGGTTGGGTGCGTTCCGATATCGACCATTGAAGTTCCGCGCATCGGCTGCTGGGGTGAAGTTCCGTTTACCTCGACGGGAAGGGCGTCGGCGAAATGAGTTGCCATGAGTTTCATCACGAGCCCCTCCGGCGCAAAACCAATGGCTTCGCCGGTGTTGTCGGTCAGCAGCGTGTACAGCCCTCCCGTAGGGCAACTGGCGGCGACCATGTCGGAGTGACGGAAGAGTTCATGCAGGAAAAGAGCGTACGAGAGGGGAGCGAGCATTTCTGCCGGCTGGTGGTTTTTTCCGTCCGCCGATCTGAAGCGCATACCCCACTCGTCGAAGATGAATTTAATATTTCGTTCCTTGAGAGACGGCATCTTCTCGACATACTTCTGCCAAGCCTCGAAGGTTTCGCCAATGCGGTTCGCCATTCTCCGCGCCCTGAACTGCAGGGGGTCCTGAACATCCACAAATCGCTGTTGACCCTCGTCGAATGCCAGATCGGGGTAGGCATACGTATGCTCTGACAGAAAATCGATGTTATCTGCGCACTTCTCCAGCAACCAGCCGTCCCAATCGTTCACGCTCCCAAACTCGTAGGGGAGTTTGTCCTGGATTGCAGGCTCCCAGATGCTCGGGAAGAAATTGTTCTTCTTTTCCGCTCCCCCAATCGATTTTTCGCAGATGCTTGCACCCGAGACAGTCACCTTGATGGTCGGGTCTACTTTCTTCATCTCTTCGACGATGGAATTGTGTTTCACCCAGTACTGGTCGAGTGACATGTGGCCGAACTGCCAAGGGCCATACATCTCGTTGCCAATACACCAGAGGCGGATATTGAACGGTTCAGGGTGTCCGTTTTCCGCTCGCATCTTCCCGAGTCGCGTGTCGACGGAGCCATTGCAGTACTCCACTTCTTCCGCCGCCACGCGCGCTTCTCCAAATCCGCTGTTGATGGCAAGATCGGGTTCGGCTCCGAGCAACCGGCAGAAGGCCAGGAATTCATGAAGGCCCATGTCGTTCGATTCCACCCTGTTGGACCACATCGCTTGCAGCCGGGGCGGGCGCTTGTCGCGGTCACCGATGCCGTCGTACCAGTCGTACGCAGAAACAAAGTTTCCGCCCGGCCATTTGGCCATCTTGAACCCTGCCTCCTGATAGAGCCGGATCATCCCGGCGTGAAATCCCTCGACATTGTCGGCAGGCATAAGCGACAGGGTCCCGACGTGAAACGATCCGTTGCCTGTCCCCGCGATTTCCAGTCGCGCATCTTCGGTATCGATCGGCGAAGTGAACTTCATTGGAAACTTCTGGTAAGTGCGCGACAACGATGGAATCGCGATGCTTTGCGCATCCTCGGGGCCTGTTCCCCAGACAAGCCGAACTGTAACTTTGGCCTCTGGACCGCCCGCGAGATAGATGTGGCCTTCGTATGATTTGCCGCGACCAAGGCGCAGCTTCGACTGCTGAATCCCGCGCTGTTCTGCCGCATGCAGGTTGATCCGAGGACTGTGCCTACCTACAAACGGTTGCGCGGTGTCCATCTCTACCGTGCCTGCGGGTCCGATTGGCTTGAACGGCTCGCCCTGAAATCTGCGAAAAAATGGATTCGCTGGAGTCTCCGGGGCAGCGTTGGTAATTGCATTGGCGAACTTTCTATCGGTCAGCATCTCGGCCCACACGCGAGTGGTGGCCGGCTCCATGTATCCGCCGAAGATCAAGGGGCTCACTGGTTCGCCATGTTTCGTTGCGTCGATTTCGACCTGGAGCTCTGATGTGGGAGCTGCGAAAGCTCGCACTTCCTGCTGCAACATCGTGGTTCCTGCTACCGAGGCTGCCAAAAATTCACGTCGATTCATGGGTGCGATTCTCTCTTTTTAATACTGCAGGCATGGTACATCTCCGGAGCAGCGACGTTTCAGATCGCGAGCGAAAACGGCCTCCGGCGGTTAAGCCGGAGGCCGTTCAATCCATTCATGCCGAGCTGCAATAGACACTGTGATCCAGCGATTTGTGAAACGATCAGAACTGATACTTCGCAGCGAGCTGCAGTTGGCGCATAGGATTGGTGGTCGTGATGCGACCGAAAGTGGAGGAGCTTAGGTTCAAATTCGGCGTGTTCCAGTTTGGGTGATTGAGAGCGTTAAACGCCTCAAAGCGGATTGATAAGTGGTGCTTTTCGTTGTACGGCATCAGGAAATCCTTGTGTAGTGAGGCATCCAGGCTCGTAAGCCCAGGCCCCGTGAAACTGCCGCGCTGCGCAGTTCCATAGAACCCGGCAGGAGCGTTGACGTATGCGGCCTTGTTTACCCAAACGTTCAGCGATCTCGCGCTGCCGCTGAGGTACGGGCTCTTCCCGGTTGGATTGGGCCGATCGAAGTTTCCGAACTGTCCCCCGGTACTGCCATTGTCAAAGCCGACCTGTGGGGTCGCGACGGCACCGGTTTGATGGGTGAAGATCCCACCAACCTGCCAGCCGCCCACAACAGCTCCGACAGCTTTGTTGGTCTTGATCAATTTACCGGGGCCGATCGGAAGTTCGTACAACGCCGAGCCAATGATCCGGTTCTTCACGTCGAACCCGGAACGACCGTACTCGCATGGAATGCACTCGGGGTTCTGCGGATTCAACACGTCATTCCCCTGGTTACGGATTCCGCTCGTATCGTCGAGAGATTTTGACCAAGTGTAGGAAGCGATCACGTTGAGGCCGTTGTTGAAGCGCCGGGTAGCCTTCGCGCTGAACGCGTTGTAGTTGCCCGTACCTTCGTCATGCACCAATTGGATCCCACCCATGTTAGCGAAGGGGGTGCGGAATTTAACTGAAGTTGGGGATCCGTCGCCGATGTATCCGTACGGAGTGATGGAATTCACGTTCTTGAAACCATAAAGATGCCGGCTTACTGCTCCCTGGTATCCCACCTCGAATGACCAGTCCTGTCCAACCTGCTGCTGGATATTGAACAGGAACTGCTCCGTGTAACTGGTCTTGTGGCTTACGGCGTTCGTGAACGCGGTGGAGGGACCGAGATTGGATACGGCACCAGTGCCGCCCGGCGCCGCATTGGCCCAGGTCAGATTGGAATTGCCGTAGATACCGGTGGCCGTGTTCGCATTTGTCGCCGTTACGCGCCCGGCAATATTGCGGGCCATATCGAAGTAAGCATTACCAATGTCTTGGGTGTAGAAAATGCCATACCCCGTGCGGATTACGGTTTTGGCAGTCGGTGAATAAGAGATGCCTAGCCGCGGCGCAAAATTCAAGTACCGGGTATCCAATAAAGGACCATTGGGAAGGGTTCCGTTGCTGCACACCGGCGGCGGGCCGAGGGTCGTTGTCCACCGGATTGCAAGGCCTTGATAAACATTCGCGGGATCGCAGTTGCCCTGGCGCACATAGTAGGGCCATTGGCTCTGCGGATATGTGGTGCTGACATCGCCCATCTTCGGCAACACTTGCAGTTTTACGTTGAAGTTATTGCCGAAAGTATCGTTCCACGGAGGAGTCAGCTCGTATCGGAGCCCCGCCGATATGGTGAGGTTAGGTAGGAGTTTGTACGTGTCATCAACGTAGTAGGCTTGCACGTTGCGCACGTAATTCGCATTGGCCACGGCCACTGCGACCGTTGAGCTTTGGAGACTACCGAGCAGGAAGTCAGCGAGCGCATCGCCTTGAGAAAGGGTGGCATTCCCCGGCGTTCCGGATTGCAACGCGGTCGCATAGGGCCCAGCGCTAAATTGCCCGCGCGAAAACTGATTGCCTAACTGGTTAAAGGTTTGCCGGGAGTATTCAAAGCCTATACGGAACGAATGCTTGCCTCTTACCCAGGCCAGGTTATCGACAATTTGCCAAGCAGGGTCTGTGATAACGTACGGACCATCCCCGCCGCGATCCCCAAAACCACTCCAAATGTCCTTTGTTGTGCCCGTCGGCCCCGAGTTAAGGGAAACATCTGGAATTCCCCATGTTGAGGGCGCACCTCCCTTAAGGCCTGGAATACCCAGAGGGGTAACTACGTCGTCTGTGAACGCCGCCAATAGACCCGTCGAGTTATAGAAGTGGTTATAGCCGAACCGCGCTTCGTTCACAATATACGGCGTAATCGTCCAAGTGTTTGAGCCCATGTACTGAAAGTAGTTGGTGACAATCTTGCTGCCTGCTCCAAGCAATCCCGTCGATAGGATGTTCTCCTTACCGGAACTGTAGCGGAAGCTGTATTGCGATTTCACCGACTGGTTGTAGTCTCCGCGGACGGTCAAGCTCTGGCGATCCTGCGGTTGCGAGGTGGCGTAGGAATAGTTCGAGACCACCTTGCCGCCTGAGTAGTAAGGTTGCGTGCTTGTCCCCAAGTATTTCAGCAGTGCTGCGGACTGAGGCGCGATTCTACCTTGAGGAATGGTGTTGTTGGGAAAAGGCGTCTTCCCAAATCCGTTCGCGTCTCCGGTTGCTGGGTCGTAGATGATGACCGGGGCTCCGCTGGCAGTGGTGAAGCCCTCGAAATTCCCGCCCGCCTCAGCCGCGGTGGGCACGGTAGCGTTGCCCTGATTCGTTGAGCGGATATTTCTCCATTCGTCGTCAACCATGAAGAAGAATTTGTCTCTGCCGTCGTAAAGTTTCGGGATTCTGATTGCTCCATCGAGTTCGAATCCATAGTCGTTCCACTTGTAGGGGAATACTTTCAGGGGGGCGGTGTTGTACGGGAAATAATAGGGATCGGCATCCGCGGTGTTGTTGCGGATGAAATCGTACATAGCGCCGTGATAGGTGTTGGTTCCACTCTTGCTGACCACGTTGACTTGTGATGCTTCGTGGCCGAACTCGGCCGAGTAAACGCCCGTCTGCACCTTGAATTCCTGAATACCGTCAAGCGAGGGCAGCCCGACATAGGTATTAAAATCGGGATCGGTATTGTTGATGCCGTCGAGAGTGTAGTAGTCGAACATGATGCGCTGGCCGCCGACAGATATCGACTGGCTAGCGCGATCGCCTCCCATTCGGCTTCCAGCCTGGCCCGATCCAGGTGAAAGCGTGTTGACGTTGGATGAAAGAGCTACGAGCCCCAGATAGTTCCTGCCGTTCAGCGGTAGCTCGTTTACGGCCTTATTCTCAATCACAGTGCCGATCGTGGCATTCTCTGCTTGAAGTAGCGCTCCGCTCGCTTCAATGGTGACCGATTCCGTGACCTGGCCAACCTCCAGCGTGAAGTCCTGACGTAGTGCCTGCTGAATCTGCAGTTCGAACGTGTTACTAGCTTCAGTTTTGAAGCCCTGGTGCTTTACCTCGATTCTGTAGGTACCCGGCGGAACCGCAGTAAACGTGTAATCGCCGGAGCCTGTTGTTAGCGTGCTGCGGGAGGTGCTCGTTCCGACATTTGTCAGAGTGGCAGAGGCTGCGGCAATCACGGCGCCGGTCGGATCAGAAACGTGTCCTGAAACCGAGCCGGCGGTCTGTGCGGAAAGCCTGGGAGACGATGTAGTCACGAGGGACAGTACCGTGACGCAGCAGGCAACGAACGTGCCGAAACGCGCTCGGGCCTTCAAGACCTTGAGGGCCACCTCTCCGGCACTGCGCAACCTCTGTTGGGCCTCGAGATTGGAAGGAAGGGAAAGCAACTTGAGTCGATTTCCCGCTTTGTCACTGATAAGGCACTTCAACATCGTTCGACCTCCATAAAGCAACAAATTCGAATTCGATTGCAATTCGCCAGCACATTTAGCCCGGAAAGGATTCGTTCGGACTACCCGTTTTTGATGACCAGCTGCAAACGCCCAGGGAGGCATGGTCGCTCCTGAATGAGAGAAACTAGTCCGCGTTGGGAGATTCCGTTCAGTCATTTGCCCAGGCGCTCTGAGGGAAAGACCTGAGGGGGTTCCGTCAAGCCAATGCACTTGGGTCGCTCTTCACTTCGCACACCGGCGCGACCGGTCCGGATGCCAGCGACAAAGAAACGCGCATCAAAGAAGGATGGGCAAGGTTGCTTCGGGTACGGTGCGAGGGGGAGCGCGATTAGATCTTATTTGTCAGTACCTTGCAAAGGTAGTACATTACGTTTCGAAGGTAGTACATTACGTCTGCTGAAGACCCAACTGGAGGCAGTCTGTGGAGAATTCGGTTAAACGGATCGACTCCCCAGAGGGTTCAGACGCCGTATCCCCATCCGAAGTCCGGAGCACCCTGTCGGCGATTCTGAAGAGTGCTCCTTTTCGCTCCAGCACGCAGATTCAGAAGCTCCTCCAACACATTGTCAATGAGACCTTGGCAGGCCACGCTGAGACGCTGAAGGAGAGGATCATCGGCGCGAGCATCTTTGATAAACGTTCGGACTACGACACGAATCAGGACCCGATCGTTCGCTTACGAGTTGCCGAAGTTAGAAAGCGGCTTGCGGTTTACTATCAGACGGCCCGGGATGAACCCGTTCTGATAAGCATCCCTTCCGGCTCATTTAGAGCCGTGTTCGAACGGGCAAGCAGGCCTCCATCCATGCCGGTCTTCCCGGAACAGCCCCCGACTGAGCAGGCAAGCCCTCCGCAGTACCAAGGCGCAGAATCCAACCTCAAGTCGTGGTCCTCGAGGTTCCGAGATCGCCGATTGTGGATAGGGTTAGCTGCCGTCGTGGCGATTCTCGGCGTGGTCGGGTTGCGCTACCGTGTCTCCCCCGAAGATCGAGCGTTCGGCCAGTTCTGGTCACCAATTATCAGCAACTCCAACTCGATTTTGATTGGCGTGGGGAACAACCCTCTCTACGAGTTGTCTCATTCATACGAAGATGAGTATTTCAAGAACCATCCCGGAAGCCCATATGAGTCGATGGGGTTGCACCCTTACATCCCAATTCCGGCGGGGACCACAATTGACGGTAAGGATCTACACCCCGCGGAGCACACCTTCCTCACCATTGGGGATCTCATTGCGGTATCGGAGATCCAATATGTTCTGGCTCAACAAAACAGGAAGCTCGACATTCGATTCGTAAACGATATGACTTATGGAGATCTTCGCCAAAGTCCTACAATTCTGGTCGGCGCACACAACAACATTTGGACGATTAGCACAACTGAGAATCTCCGCTTTGGATTTAAGGGGCATAGTGCGGTAGTGGATCATTTCAACCCTAGTCGCACCTGGACTGCCAATGCCGATCGCTCAGAGACTTACGCGATCGTGGCCAGGGTTCTGAATTCCGGAAATGGAAAGGTAGTCTTCGCGATCGGTGGTGTTGGGTGGTCAGGCACGCGAGCGGCGGCTGACTTTATTACAGATCCGCAATCCATCTGGAAACTGGCAAAGTCTCTTCCCAAGGGTTGGCAAAATAAGAGCGTTGAGGTTGTTTTGCATACCACTGTTAAGAATCAGATTCCGGGCACTCCCGATGTGGTTGCTGCGTATAGCTGGTAGGCACGCGTTCGTTCTTCCAGCGTGATGCGGCCAAGTTACCCGATTGAGCCATCCCCGATGGGGTAATCACAAATCGGAACGGCAATTCGCGCGAAAAGAGCAGACTGTCGAACAGCGACTTCGGCGTGCTTACTTCGGGGACTCCTTCAGAATCCCTTCTATCGTAGATTTCGGCGCAGGCAGATGATCCTCATTTTCCTTCAGCCACTGGTGGTAGTCCTGCTCAATCTCGGGTGACCACTTGGCGTCGATCTGTCCGGCGGTGTACTTCTTCTCTCTCAAGCGCATGTGACCAAACATGTCTTCGAGATGGGTGCGCTCGGAGTACTCGACGACCCGCTCCGCGAGTTGCGGCGGAATAAAAATCACACCGCCATTGCGTCCAAGAACCACATCGCCAGGCATCGCCAGGGCATGCCCAATCCGCGTTGGCCCATTGATGCCGACCATGGTGGAGTTAAGCCGCGGGCCGCTCGATAAAGTGCCGAAGTGATGGGAAGGATCGTAGGAGCGAACGAACGACGTAAAATTCTGCAACTCGTTGAGGCCATTGATATCGCGAACTGCTCCGTCATAGACGATGCCGTTTCCTGATCTTGCATAAATGGCATTACCGACATTGTCACCGATGGAGGGTCCGTCCACCTTCAGGCCGAAATGGTCGGCTACATAGACGTCGCGAGGCTGCAGCATGTCGACGGGCCACGCGTTGGTGGCTCCCTTGCGATTATCTTTCGTGCCCTGCTCTTCTATCACTTTTTGAACGTCGGGTCTTCCGGGCATCCACATTGCGGTGAGAGCGCGGCCCACGAGCACCTGATCGGGATGGATGCAATACCAGCCGTCTTCGTACTGGTGGTTGAAGCCTGCATTGCGAAGCGTCGCCCAGGCTTCCTCGAGGGTGACATTCTTCATGCGATCGAGAATGTCGTCGGGAACTTTGGGCCTGCCATCGGGGAATCGATCTCCATGCCAATCGGGCGTGTATTTGATTACATCTTCGGACTTGAAAAAACCTTCCTGCGCCTGCAAGCGAGGACTGAAAGCCAGCAAGGCCGCGCCGGCTAGAACAAAAGCAAAGATTCTCCGCATCGATTTCCCCTCGTGAGCTGTGATCGTCTTGTGATCTCTATTTGCTTTCAGGTTCGAACCAAGTGGTCCCCGGAATCTGGACTTTCTTCGCGACTTCCTCGTCCATCTCCACACCCAGGCCCGGCCGATCCGTTGGTGTGATATAGCCGTTGACGATGATTTCGCCTTCTTTTACGAAGGTTTTCCAGACATCGAGATGATTGATCCAGTGCCACTCGCACGCCAGAAAATTCGGAAACGTTGCGCACGCGTGCGCCGTGGCCATTTGCCCAATCGGTGAAACCACGCAATGCGGCGCGACCGGGATGTAATAGGCCTGGGCCATGTTGGCCACTTTTTGCGCCTCTGCGATCCCGCCCACTTTCTGGAAATCGGGCTGGATGATGTCGGCGGCCTGCTTCTGAAGCAGCTCCCGATATCCCCACCGCATGTAGATATTTTCGCCGCAGGCAATCGGTGTCGAAGTCGAATGCCGAATGTCCGCCATCGCATCGATGTCTTCAGGGGGTACCGGCTCCTCCAGCCACATGAGCCTGAAAGGCTCCAACGCCTTCGCAACCTTCTTTCCGGTTGGTGCGTCATAGCGGCCGTGCATATCGCAGGCAAGATCCATGTTGGGTGGAATCGACTCGCGCACGTGAGAAACCCACTTCACCATTCGATCGATTTCGCCGTTGCTTGCCGTCCAGTTGACGGAATCGAAGCGTGCGGGATCGCGGGCATCATCGAGATCGATCTTCATCGCCGTGAAGCCCTGGTTTTTGATCCACGGAAGCTTGCGATCTGACTCGGGACCGATCGGGACATCCATATCAGAATCGCAATAGATGCGAATCTTGTCCCGAAATTTTCCGCCGAGAAGCTGGTACACCGGTAACTCAAGCGCCTTGCCTGCAAGATCCCAAAGCGCAATCTCTACGCCTGAAAGCGCTGTAACGTATTGTCCTGCTTGCGCTCCAGCGAAGATTCCAATGGTGCGAATCCGCTCCCAGATCGCTTCCACGTCGAGGGGGTCGCGCCCAATCAGCATGCGCCTCCAGCCGCGAATCAGCGACGAGGCGCCCACCGCTGCATCCGTTGCTTCGCCTTGACCATAAATGCCCTGGTCCGTATAAATCCTCACATGTGTCTGCGGTCCGTGCACGAGGACCTGGGCGGTGCGCACATCTGTGATTTTGAGTTTGGGCCGCCGGTACGGACTGCTGTTGGTCTCAATTGCCTGGGCCAAAGCAGGAAGCGAGAAAGTGGAGAGAGCTCCAAATGAATAAAAAGCGGCGCTCTTCAAGATGGATCTTCTTGAGAATTGATTCATAACCCCCCAGGGATCTTTCTCGGCTGAACACGACAGTTTCGAACGGGCAAGCGTTATCACTTCGCAACGATAGGGGACAATCTTCCGGCGAGAACCATGAAGGTGGCAAAGATTACAAAAGCGATTTAATGTTTGTCAACGGCAGTCTTTGGCTCTTTCTCTAGTCGACGAAGAGTTCACTTCATAACTTCTTTCTTTTGACCCCGCGAGACATGCGGCAAGAATTCAATATCGGAGAAGTTCAACGATGGGCAAGTTGCCGCTGCGTGCTGTGCTGGTCTTCTGGCTCTTCCTGCTCAGCGCTATCGCTTTTCTCGATCGCACAAATCTCTCGATTGCCGGTCCTCAGATCAGCCGCGAATTCGATCTAGGGAACGTCCGGCTTGGCTGGGTCATCAGCGCTTTTCTTGTCGGCTATGCGGTTTTCCAGGTGATTGCGGGTTGGACGGCGGTTCGTCTCGGTCCGCGACGGGCCTTAACGCTTGGCGTGTTGTGGTGGGGGCTATTTACGCTCGGCACCGCGCTGGTACCTCCCGGAGTTGCGGGATCTCTCTTGATGCTGATCGCGGTTCGCTTTGCGCTTGGCGCTGGTGAGGCGATCATCTATCCTGCCTCGAACCAGTTTGTGGCACGATGGATTCCAGTCACGGAGCGGGGTAGCGTGAATGGAGTGATCTTCGCCGGCGTCGGCGCTGGTGCCGGATTGACACCGCCTTTGCTTGCCGCGATCATCGGCGATTATGGATGGCGCGCTTCGTTCTGGTTTTGCGCGGCCTTGGGTGTAATCGCGGGTATCCTCTGGTTCCTCATCGCGCGCGATACACCCGAAGAGCACCCACTGATGTCTGCGCGCGAACTGGGGAGGATTCGCGAGGGTCTCGCGAAGATGTCGGAAACGCTCCCCAAGAAGCACGGCATCCCGTGGAGTGCGATCTTCTGCAGTCCGACATTGCTTCTGCTCACATTTGCCTATTTTTGCTTCGGCTATGTTGCGTGGATATTCCTGGGCTGGTTCTACATGTACATGGCGCAAGCGCGCGGTCTCAATTTGAAAACGAGCGCCTTCTACACTATGTTCCCGTTTCTGGCGATGACCGTGCTTTGTTTCGCAGGTGGTGTACTAGGCGATTGGATCACATCGCGTTACGGACTGCGCGCGGGGCGATGCGGTCCTGGCTTCGTATCCCTCCTGCTTGCTGCGGCGTTGCTCGTGATCGGCTCACGCGTCTCCAGCGCCCCAATCGCTGCAATCACACTCGCCATGGGCGCGGGCGTACTCTACATCTGTCAAAGCTCGTTTTGGTCTGTCTCGGCTGATATTGCCGGGGAGAGCGCAGGTGTTGTCTCGGCCGTGATGAATATGGGAGCCCAGATCGGCGGCGCGGTCACAGCTTCGCTCACGCCATGGATTGCCCAGCAATTTGGCTGGACAAACTCATTCCTCGTCGCGGCCATGCTTTCAGTCGCGGGAGCAATCGCGTGGCTAGGGGTCGATCCCGAAACAAAACTTATTGCACCGTTCACTTCCGATGAATCTTCGACAGGGGGACTTACGCAGCGAACTTCGCTTCGATAGGAACCTGAAACAGCGAATGAGGCGCAGGAGATGTGCTTGATAAGCTCAGTGGCATTTCTGGCTCGGGCTCGTCTTTAATGCGTTTGCGTTGGCGACAGTTGAAGGTGCTCGAAGCCAAGCTTGACATCAAGTTCCGGGTACTCTAGGCTGCGCACCGGTATACGTTTTCTAATTCCAGCGGCTTTCAACTGCGCGCATGCTCTTCGCGCGTTTGTTCACGACGTGCTGCCGGACCCTGCCAGCCACAGATTTAGCAAGACAGACCAAGGAGAGAAGATGACAACTCAATCAGGAGATGGCGTCCGTTTGAACCGCCGTCAGGCGCTGATTCTTTCAGCGACGGCCGGCTTGGGAGTTTCGCTCACGCGACCAGCGGAAGCACTGGACAGTACAAAGACAGCTGCACACCAAGAACCGGGAAACTGCAGCACGCCCCGTAGCGCAATTGCGCGCACTCAATACGGCAAGGTACGCGGCTTTCTGGATGGAGGCGTCCTCACTTTTAAGGGAGTTCCTTATGGCCAGGACACGGGCGGCGAAAACCGCTGGCTTCCGGCCAAGGCTCCAAAGCCATGGAAAGACGAGTACCCCGCACTGGTCTATGGGGCCAATTGTCTTCAGAGACTCCATGACTATAAGGCGATCGAGCAGTCGTTTCTCCAGGACTGGGATGACGGGTATACAAGCGAGGACATGCTCAAGGTGAACGTCTGGACACCGAGTCTCACCGGCAGTCGCGCGGTCATGGTCTATTTTCACGGAGGCGGATTCTTCTTTGGGTCGGCATACGAGTTGCCATCGCAGGAAGGCGCCCAGATGGCTCGGCATCACGATGTCGTCGTGGTTACAGTGAACCATCGTTTAAATGCGCTTGGTTTTTTCGATGTCTCTGAGGTGGGTGGTTCCGCGTATGAAGACTCCGTCAATGTGGGAATGACGGATCTTGTCGCTTCGTTGCGATGGGTGCGCGAGAATATCGCGAACTTTGGTGGCGATCCGGACAAGGTGATGATCTACGGCCAGTCGGGCGGCGGTTCCAAGGTGACGTGTCTGATGGGAATGCCTTCGGCGGCCGGGCTCTTTCATCGCGCTTCGGTGCAGTCGGGCGGCGGAGGAAACTTCCCGAGTGGCGAGCAGCAAAAAGAGTATTCCCGCGAGGTGATGAAGGAACTTGGTCTTCAAGCCAATGACATTGGTGCCCTCCAGAAACTGGATTGGTCTCGCCTGATCGCAGCGGGCGCCGCCGTCGAGACACGCATGAACCCTCCCAGAGGTGGTTTCATGTTTGGTCCGTCGTCTCGCAATAGCGCTCCGCGCGTCGGATGGTCACCCACGGTCGATGGGCGGGTCATTCCGGTGCGATCGTTCAATGAGGACGCTCCGGAGTTGTCGAAGAACGTGCCAATGCTGATCGGCTCTGTCAGCGAAGAAGGCAACAGGATGAGCTCCAACCCCACTGAGGAGGAGTGGCATTCCACTCTCAGCAAGCAGCTGGGAGAGTCGAAGGCGACCGAACTCATTGCCGCTATGAAGAAGGCGCATCCGGAAAAAGCCATCCGGACGTTGTCCTATGGTGTCGCCGGTCTCGGCGGCCGCAACCACGTTGCGAACATGGTGAAGATGAAATATGACCAGCACGCCGCGCCGGCCTATCAATACTTCTTCACCTGGCAGTCGCCTATGCTCGATGGCGTCGCGGGCGCATGGCATACCGCGGAGCTTGCGTTCTGCTTCGATAACACCAAGCGATGCGAGCAGGGAACCGGAAACACACCAGAAGCACAAGCTCTAGCCAACAAAATGGCTACGGCATGGGCGAACTTCGCTCGAACGGGAAACCCTGGTCAACCGGGCTTGTCGTGGGCACCATCCGATCCGAATCGCAATCAGACAATGGTGTTCGACAATGAATGCCGGATGGTCGACGATCCGGAAGGAGAAGTGCGCAAGATCCTGTTGTGATTCGGCGCTCCTTGGAATATGGGCTGGGATTTCTCTGCTCGGGTGTCTTCGCAACCGTCGATACAGACCTTGTTATGTCGCGAGGATTCAAAAGAAGTTTGCGTAGCTTCTGAACAGCAGAGATCCCGGCCTTTCAATTCCGGACCCAGAGGCTCGGAACCGCTTTCTGTATCGAGGGAAAACGGCGCACAGCGGAGACAATGCCTTGGTGCCTCGATCGTCCCCTCGCATGACGGGCCCAAGCCTCAGCCCCGCGAAATCGGAGTTCTCATCGTGACGAAATCCAGATTATTGCTCGCAGTCTTAATTTTCGGGGCCATCCCGTTCGCGTTCACTCAGCAGAAGAAGGCGGATGTGGAAGACAACCGCCTCGGCCTCGGTCGACTCGCGACCGGTGCCAGTGTTCAGTTTGTGCGGGCCGAGTCGGGCGACTGGGGAATCGAGATCTCCGGTTCCGCTTTTCCGCGCGAAACCCAATCAAAGCCGGCTCAAATCGAGGTCTATCACGGAGACGACAATGTGCGTGAGCTTGCCGTGGGCTATCAGTCGTTGCGACAAGACGCGAGTGATGTTGTAGGAACAGCAATGTTGAAAGACGGTAATGGCGCCTCATTCGTCGTTGAAGATTGCTGGAAAATCTCTGGAGACATTGTGTTGCTGCGCCGAAAGCTCAGCGTGGTCGGCGCAGAACCAGATGCGGGTTTTTTGTCTGCAATCCGGTTTATTACGCCACCGACGGTTGGCTGGTCAGACGTCCGTTATCTCGCTCCCGGCCTGCTCTATGGCGATCCAGCACATGACGGCGACAACTCACCAGGCGGTGTTCTGAATGACCGTGCCCGGCGCTTTGAGATACGCGAAGACCTGTTGTCCGCACCTTTGTTTGCGCTCTCTTTTCGCAACGGCGGCTGGGTGGGCGTGCTGGATCCGGAGCCGCGTGGCGACACCACATGGGCGGAAACGACGGCTCCCGCGGCCAAGCCGATTATCGATGAGGGCTTGCAATTCGGTGCGGTGGGCGCCCACGAAGCATCCGGTGGCGGCATCGAATTTGGTTTTTGGTATCCGGGCACAACGCACGAATTCGCAGGTGGGCGCTTCAATAGCGCGACCGTTGAAACTGTGCGGCGTCGCTATCATCCGGTGAAGGCCGGATTCTCACAGAATTACAGAGTGGACTTTCGTTTCGGTCAAAGCGCTTCGTTCCTCGGTGTGGAACGGGACGCGTGGCGCTGGGCCTGGCAGACACTCAATCCGCCCGCGATGCGCCTCGACCTGGACGTTGTCCGCCGCGTATTGACCGACCATCTTGCGGATCACGTCCTCACTGTCGACAACCGGGCCGGTGTTCCTTTCCTCTTTGACGCGGTTACAGGAAATCCAGGATCCTATCGCAATTGGGCCCGGTACAGGGATTCTTTCCCCGTCCCACCTCAACGGCCACCCAATACGCCGATCACTGCCCACGAGCTAAACCCGCAGCAGAGCGTGGAGCTAGCGGTTTGGGCTCGTACTGCAGGCATCTATGTCGATCCCAAAGCGAATGAATTGGAGCAGTGGCCGAAGGTGATTATGGGCTTCGTTTCCAAAGGAATCGAGGTAGCGGACCAATTGCTCATTGAGGCGGACCGCGATCCAACGTCGCGCGGTCAGCGGATGCGCAAGGACGGATTAGCAATTATCCGTACCTACATTCGCCTTGTTCCTATGTCACCTCCGGCAGGTGAGGGCTTCAATCTTTGGTCCGGGAAGGCTGATTCCTGGGCCGGTGACACGGTGACTCTAAGAGGGCCATCGGAAGGCGTGCGGACTCTACTGGATGCCTATCATCGCGAGAGGCAACGCGGCCGCAACCACCCGGAATGGCTACAGTGGTCGCGACAGTTCGGCGATTGGCTGCTGACGCAGCAACGCGAAGACGGCTCTTTCCCCAGAAGTTGGCGCGGTGGCACAGGGGAGGTACGCGAGATCTCTGGAACCAGCAGCTATAACCCAGTGCCGATGCTCGTGAAGCTGGGTAAGGAGACGGGACAAAAACGATATCTCGACTCGGCCATTCGTGCGGCCGATTATGTGTGGAATAACTTCGGGAGCAATGGAGTATATGTCGGCGGCACAACCGACAATCCAAACATCACCGACAAAGAAGCCGGCATGTTGTCCCTCGAGGCATTTCTCGATCTCTACAATGCTACGAAGGATTCCACATGGCTCAGCCGCGCGATTGCGGCAGGCAACTACACCGAAAGCTGGATTTGGATATGGAATGTGCCCATGCCGCTTGGCGCTGTCGACTCCGATCTCAACTGGAAGCGCGGTGTACCGACGGTGGGCGTCCAGGGCATTACTGCGCGTGGCGGGGGCGGCGTGGATGAGTACCTCGATTGGGCCGTGCCTGCGTTCGCCAGGTTGTACCGATATACCAACGACCGGCACTACCTGGATGTGGCGCGGATTCTGCTGCTCGACACCAAGAGTATGCTCGCGTTACCGGGTCGAACCTACGATTTGCTGGGACCCGGCTGGCAGCAAGAGCACTGGGGGATGGGACCGAACACGCGAGGCTTTGGCACCCACCGCAGCTGGCTGCCGTGGGTCTCAGTCAACCACCTGCACGGCATCACAGCTCTCGAAGAGTTCGATCCTGTCCTTTACCAGAGGCTCGCCAACGGGCAGTGATGAGCACGCGAGGGGCGGGCCAAGCAGCCCCTCTGCGCATGCAGTCTGTTCTCCTCGCAGTCGTGGAGCAATTACTGAAAGAGCTTAGGGGCAAATTCCTTCAGATCGCGGCGCCATGTCTGCCACTCGTGAGAAGTACCCGGTGACTCGTAAAACACATGCTTGATGTGAGCTTCATCGAGCGAAGTGTTGAACCGTTCGATCCCCGCGTGCATCATGGCCGGCTCTTCGGTGCCAACGCCAATCCACAGTAGATGGACTCGCTTGGCAAAGGCATCAGGGTCGGCGAGTGCGCCGTTGAATGCAGTCTTCAAATCGAGCTTGTCTCCGCCGCGCATCATCGACATACCACCGGCGCCGCTGAATCCGCCGATATAAGAGAACAGGTCGAGGTGATCGAAGGTTACCCCGAATGTCTGCATGCCGCCCATTGAAAGCCCGGCCATTGCACGATGGTCCCGATCTGCAATCGTTCTGAAGTTCGAATCGACATATGGAATGAGTGCCTCCGTCATGTCGTCTTCAAATGCTTTGAACATCTCCTGCATGGCCTTCATCATTTCAGGGGAACCGAATGGCTTTCCGGTCATGTCGGGGTCGGTGTGGCCCGCGCGCCGCGCATACCCGTACGCCATCACGATGATCATTGGCTTGGTGTTTCCGCTGGCAATCAGGTTGTCGAGGATGAAGTTCGCATGTCCCTGGCGAATCCAGCCGGTCTCATCTTCGCCGCCGCCGTGTTGCAGATAGAGCACGGGGTAACGCATCTTTGTCTGTGTATCGTAGCCCGGCGGCAGATAGAGCAAGGCGTGCCGCCAGTCGCCGGTCACTTTAGAGGAATACCAGATTTCGCGAACCGCGCCGTGGGGAACGTCCTGCGGCGAATAGTACGTCGAGCCTTTCTCAGGTATCTCAATACCGCTTGCATCTTTGCCGCCGCCAAAGAACGTGTGGCTTCCAGGATCGCTGAATTCTGTTCCATCGATCGCCAGCGTGTAGTAGTGAAAGCCCGGTACGAGCGGCGCTGAGGTTGCCGTCCATACCCCATCGGAATTCTTCACCATATCGAGCTTCGCGGCGCCCCAGAAGTTCACCTGAATTTTGGTGGCTCCGGGGGCCTTTATCTGGAACGCGGCTCTGCCGGCCGAGTCGACCTGCGGATACTGTGCCCCCCACACGTTGGTGGAGGCAGGTGCGAACCCATCCGAATTTTGGGCTGAGCAAAAGCTCGACAGCACAAACAATACGAAACCAAGTCTCTTCATCAACTCATCTCCATCGCTGATTTCGGCTGCGACTCCCGAACTCCCATTGAGTCCCCTCGCGAGCCGATTTACTGGCAGCGCCATAGTACTCGATCCGATATGCATAAAGCGATTTATTCAACTTGCTCGACCTCGAGTCGCTTCTGTATAGTTCGGTCTCCAGAGAACGTTTTCGCAAACCGACAGGCCGCTCCGGCGGTGCCCCCGGCGGCTGTGTGAGAAGTCCCGCGACTGATCTGGCATTCACCTGGAGTCTTCGATGAAATTCGATATTCGGATTGCTTTTTTCTCGTCTTTGCTGCTGCTGTTTTCGGGCGTGCCGCCGCTGGCCGCAGAGTCGGTTCATCTGTCGATCGATGCGTCTAAGCCTGGCGCCAAGATCGATCGCAATCTGTTTGGCCAATTCGCTGAGAATCTCGGTCACGGACTCTACGAAGGAATCTGGGTGGGACCGGACTCTTCGATTCCGAACACGCGCGGAATTCGAAACGATGTAGTGCAGGCGCTCAAAGCGTTAAAGGTGCCGAACGTGCGATGGCCGGGTGGTTGCTTTGCCGACCAGTATCACTGGCGCAAAGGAATAGGGCCGGCGGCCAAGCGCCCGGCAACGCTCAACTCCGCATGGGGCGGAGTTGTCGACACCAATGCGTTCGGCACCGACGAGTTTATGGATTTCATCCAGCAGATCGGCAGCCAGGCTTACGTTTCCGTCAATGTTGGATCGGGTACACCGCAGGAGGCTGCTGAATGGCTGCAGTATATGACCGACGCCCAGCCGACAGCACTGGCCCAAGAGCGCGCAGCAAACGGGCACCCAGGGGCGTATAAAGTTGGTTTTCTGGGAATTGGAAATGAGAGTTGGGACTGCGGCGGCGCCATGACCGCGGACTACTATGCCAGCCAGATGAAAATCTACAGCCGCTTCGTCGAGAACGACAATCCTTCCCAAACTGGCGCTGATCACATGCTTAAGATCGCTGTCGGTCCGGGCGTTCCCGAGACTGACTGGACAGAAATCATCATGAAGGCTTGGCAGCATCACACATGGGCCTGGAATATCGATGGTCTTTCTCTTCATTGGTACACGGTGCCCAACGGCTGGCCCCCATCCACGCCTTCAGAGGGCTTCGGAGTCAACGAGTATGACAAGTCGCTGAAGTCGACCCTGTTCATGGATGAGTTCCTGCGCAAGCAGGAGGTCGTGATGGACAAGTATGACCCGCAGAAGAAGGTCGCTTTGGTGGTGGACGAATGGGGAGCGTGGCATGCTCCGCTGCGCGGCACAAATCCAAGCTTTCTCGTGCAACAGAACAGCCTGAGAGACGCGATCCTCGCATCTCTCAACCTGAATATCTTTGCTCGTCACGCGGATCGCGTGCGGATGGCGAACATTGCCCAGATGATCAACGTGCTCCAAGCGATGATCCTCACCGATAAAGAAAAAATGGTCCTGACGCCGACCTATTACGTCTTCAAGATGTACCTGCCATTCCAGGATGCGACGTTTATTCCGGTCGCGTTTGATGCCGGAAGCTATGTCGACGGCGCCGTCATGCTGCCGCGTGTGGATGCGATTGCGGCGAAGGACACAGCGGGAAAGCTCTGGCTCGAAGTCACCAATCTCGATCCTGCGAGCTCATTAGATATAGACGTGGAGATCGCCGGCCTGGCGGTCAAATCGGCTAAAGGGGAAATGCTTACCGCGCCGGCCGTGGATAGCATCAACACATTCGCGATGCCGAACACCGTTGTGCCCAGGCCCGTCAGAGCAAACGTAAAAGACGGCAAGCTCAAACTCACACTCGAACCAAAATCTGTAACTGTTATCTCGTTGGAACAGTAAGAAGATTGAAGTAGCGGTGGAGGAGCAGGGAATCGGGACGCACGCATCGATTCGCCTCCTTTCGAAATTCACGTATTTTGTTTTTGTTGACTGAGATGAATCGGGGAGGAAACTAGATGAGGATGATCCGACTTATACGCGGCGCCACGTTCACGCTGGCTGTTGCCGCTGGGACCATAGTATTGGCGCAGGTGAAGACAATCGTGCCGCCAGTTGTCGAAGGCGCAAAGCCTGTAACCGTAGAGCGCATCAAGATTCACGGGACAGCGCTCGAAGGCAACCTTGAAGGCGATGCGGTTGATCGCGATGTGATCGTTTTCCTGCCGCCAAGCTATGCCAAGCAGAAGTCGCGGCGTTATCCAGTCATCTATGCGTTACACGGGTATTCAATCGGAGCTGAGCAGTGGACTGGCGAGATCCACGTTCCGCAGACCATCGAAGGCGCTTTTGCTCAGGGCGCGAAAGATATGATCGTCGTCCTCCCGGATTCGAAGACGATTCACAACGGTTCGATGTATTCCAGTTCGGTGACCACGGGAGATTTTGAGAAATTCATTTATCACGATGTGGTCGCGTATATCGACGCACACTACCGGACGATCCCCGATCGCTTGAGCCGCGGCCTGGTCGGCCACTCCATGGGCGGCTACGGAGCCTCGCGCATTGGCATGAAGCACCCAGACGTCTTTGGCAGCCTCTACATCATGAGCCCCTGTTGCATGTCTGCTCGTCCTGCGGGGCCCGCGAACCCTGAGATGGAGAAGGCTCTTGAAGCGGTCAAGACTCCGGCAGATTCGGCGAAACTCCAATTCTTCGCGCGCGCTCAGCTTGCCTCCGCCGCGGCGTGGTCGCCTGACCCCAAGAATCCTCCGCTGTTCCTGGATCTGCCTACCAAAGACGGCAAACCTCAACCGGATGTATTGGCGAAATGGGCGGCCAATGCGCCGCTGGCGTTCATCGACCAGTACATCGGGAATCTGCGTCAGTATCGCGCCATCTCAATTGATGTGGGGGATCAGGATGGCTTGCGCACCGACACTGCCAAACTGCATGACATCCTGGATAACTACGGAATCGCAAACACCTTTGAAATCTACTCGGGCACGCACACAAGCGCGGTCGCGGACCGATTCCAAAACCATGTGATTCCATTTTTCAGCCACAATCTCTGTTTCACTGCCGGATGTCGCTAAGAGCCGAGATGGTCCGGTCTCGCGGAGCAGGCCGGTACGGCTTGCGGAAAAAAGGAGAAGCATGAAGCAAACCGGGTATCTGCTGCTTGCCCTCGCAGGGTTGTGTCTTGTCCCTTTAGCCCGATCTGAGTCGACAAACTCCTGCGCTCAGATTGCGAGTCTCAAGATCGACGGCGTTGTTATGACCAGCGCTTCTCCTGTTCCCGCCGGAACTATGGCGCCTCCTCCTTATCCGGGGGCGCCAAGCACAGGCCCTTTGCCCGCTCATTGCCGAGTGGATGGTGTAATTCATCGCCGAAAGGGCATGGACGGCGAGGAATTCGGAATCAGATTCGCCGTGGCGCTGCCCGACAAGGCTGCCTGGAACGGTGATTTCATGATGCAAGGCGGCGGTGGCGGCAATGGCGTTGTCGCCTATCCGATTGGAGCATCTTTCACGGGCGATAAGCCTGCCCTTGGGCAGGGCTTTGCTGTGGCGAGCACAGATACAGGACACCAGGCAAAGAACGGTGGTTTCGATTTCGCCTTCATGCGCGATCAGCAGGCTTACCTCGACTTTGCTTATCAGGCCAACAGCCAGGTAGCCGAAGTGGCCAAGCAAATCATCGCGCGTTATTACTCCAAAGGTCCGTCGTACTCCTACTTCGTGGGTTGCTCAACCGGGGGACGCGAAGGCATGATCCTCTCGCAACGCTTCCCAACGGTATTCAACGGCATCGTCTCAGGGGATCCGGCGATGCGGACTGGCCTGTCGAATCTCGCGATTGGGAAGTGGATTCCGGTGGCATACAACCAGGCGTCGCCTAAAGACGATACCGGAAAACCGCAGATCGAGAAGTTCCTTACCGAAGATGAACGCAAACTCTTCATGGATGCGCTGATGAAGAAGTGCGACGCGCGCGACGGCGTAACAGACGGGATGATCTTCGACCCCATCGGCTGCGACTTCGACCCAGCGGTGCTGGACTGCAAGACGGGTCAGAGTGAAGCGTGCATCGCGCCCCAAAAAACGGCAGCAATCAAGAAGGCCTTTGCGGGACCGAAGAACGCCTACGGAACGCAGGTCTACCCCGGCTTTCTCTATGACGCGGGTATCGCGTCCACCGGATTTGTCCCAGGTCTTCTGGCTTTGGGTAACCGTGGGTTGTTCGGTCCCTACACTACCGCAACCGAAATCGACGTGGACAAGGAGGCGCTCCACGCATCCGATCCGCTCGTCGAACCCGCATCGACAAATCTTTCCACGTTCTCTGAAAGTGGCGGAAAGTTACTCTTCTTCCACGGCGACAGCGATCCGTGGTTCTCGCCTTTGGATACGCTTGGGTACTACAAGTCGCTGGCCGAAACGAACGGCGGCGCCGAGAAGGTCGCGGAGTGGAGCCGGATGTTTCTGGTGCCGGGGATGGCGCATTGTGGGGGCGGTCCATCGCTCGATCACTTTGATATGTTGGGTGCTTTAGTCAACTGGGTCGAGAAGGGAACACCCCCGGATGCAGTGATTGCGACCGGAAAAGCGTTTCCAGGCCGGAGCAGACCGCTTTGCGCATATCCAAAACACGCCCAGTATTCGGGTAGCGGCGACAGCGAGGACGCGCGCAACTTTCGCTGCGAGTGAGCGCTCAGTTCCTCTAGCTTGCAGGGAAACGTTGGCTTGAGGCACGAACGACAACGTGCGGCGTGATCAGTTCGGTCTTGGGCCTCAACGGATCTTTCTTTCGGGCAATCCGAAGAGCGAGATCTGCTGCGGTTTTTCCGATGCTTTCGCTTCCTTGATCTACCGACGACAGGGGAACGCGCAGAAAGTCAGAGTAGGAGAGATTGCCGCATCCGACCACCGCGACATCTTGAGGAATGCGTAGACCGGCATCGAGAATCGCGCGCATCGCGCCGAGGGCCGAAGGATCGTTGAAGCAAAAGACCCCATCCGGCTGCGACCCACTTGCGAGTAGTTTCTTTGCGGCTTCGTATCCGCCATTTTCACCGCGATGATCGCCGGAGGTTCCCAGCGAGACAATGTGCCCCGGCAAAGGGGTCATGTTATAGGACGCAAGTACTCGTCTGTACCCTTCCAGCCGGCCGATGGCTGTGCTTACTTCCGGGCCTCGAATATGAGCAATCCGGCGGCATCCCTGTTCGATCAGATGCGAGGTTGCCAAGGCACCTACCGCCTCGTCGTCGACGCCAACGAAGTTTGCCTCGAGTCCCTGAAACCGCCGGTCTAGCAAAATGTAAGGCGTTTTGTGCTCTTCAATCATGCGGAAGCAGTCAACCGACCATTGCGCAGAAGCGACCAAAATAACATCGACGCGCCTTGCCAGTAGCTGCCGGATTTCCTGCGCTTCGAGGTCGGGATCTTCATCTGAAGAAGAGATCAGCAGGCTGTACCCATGCTTCCGTGTCTCTGCCGAGATCACTTTGGCGATCTCAGCAAAAAATGGATGCAGCAGATCGGGAACAACAAGGCCGAGAGTCCAGGTGCGGCCGGTAACCAGCGAGCGAGCTGCGAGGTTGGGCTGGTAGTTCAGCTCTCGCATCCGCTTCAAGACACGTCGACGCGTTTCGGCCGCGATGTCAGGATGATCCCTCAAAACCTTGGAGATCGTTACGACGGACAAACCCAGATCATTCGCGATATCTTTCAAGCGGGTTGCCATAATACGAATTTACTCTATTCAGCTTTTGTCATCCGCCGGCTCAACCGATTTATCCTTGCTTCACTTGCCTGTGAACGGTGTTGCCCTAGATGGGGTAAATCGTTTGCATGCAGGAGATTTATTCATGTCCATTTCTTGACAGCACTGCGATTCCAGACCTAAGATGTTATCGTTTCAGTTATCGATTACTTTAAGCTCGTCCGGAGCGTGCAAGCCAATGCAACCACAGCCTCAAATCCTCTCGTCTCCTACCCGGAACGTCGATCCAGCGCGAGTGCCTTTTCGGACGTTGAACGATGGTGCGCGAATACCTGCAATTGGCCTGGGGACTTTTGGGTCCGATCATGCTTCCCATGAGAGCGTGGCTGAGGCAGTGCAGTACGCCGCGTCCATCGGCTATCGCCATTTCGATTGCGCCTCGGTGTACGGCAATGAGCATCGGATCGGCGAGGCATTCTCGCAGCTATTTCAAGGTGGATTGCGGCGCGACCAGGTTTGGATCACCTCCAAGCTCTGGAACGACAAGCATGGCGAAGGCGACGTGATTCCATCGTGCGAAAAATCGTTGAAGGATTTGCAACTCGATTATCTCGATCTTTATCTTGTCCACTGGCCTTTTCCCAATCACCATCCGCCGGGTTGCGACGTCACCGCGCGTAATCCACATGCGGTGCCCTATATCCATGAGAACTACATGCGTACATGGCGCAAGATGGAGGAACTGGTCGACCGAGGGCTGGTTCATCACATTGGCACCTCGAATATGACCATTCCGAAGATGAAACTGCTCCTGCGCGATGCACGCATCAAGCCGGTTGTGAACGAGATGGAGTTGCATCCGCACTTTCAGCAGCGGGAGTTCTTTCAATATCTGATGGAAAATGGAATTCAACCGATCGGCTATTCGCCGATCGGATCGCCGGCTCGTCCCGAGCGCGACCGGACGCCCGAGGACACATCGCCTTCCGAAGATCCCGCAATCAAGGCGATCGCGCAACGGCTCGGTATTCATCCAGCCGTCGTATGCCTCAAGTGGGCTGTGCAGCGCGGACAGATTCCGATTCCGTTCTCAACCAACCCCAAGAACATTCTGAGCAACTTGCTCGGAGTCGTTGGAGAGCCACTTAGCCAACATGACATGGACACGATCGAAAGACTCGATCGCAACTGCCGCCTCATCAAGGGACAAGTATTCCTTTGGAGGGACAATCAGTCCTGGGAAGACCTTTGGGATGTCGACGGCGTTGTGACGCCTGCATAATGGATGCGATCCGGTAAAGCGTCTTGTGGCAGGTCGACGCGAATGCGTTTCCTTCGTATCGGTCAAGGAGATTGAGAGAGAATGTCCAGAATGATGAAGGCTGCTTTCTTACCCGGAGACAGCACCGTCCAAATCAAGAGTGTGCCGGTTCCAGTTCCTGGTCATGGCGAAGTTTTGCTGGAGGTAAAGGCCTCAACCATCTGCGGTTCTGACATACGCTGTATCTACCACGAACATCTGGGCAAAGGTCCAGAAGGCTATCAAGGTGTGATCGCGGGTCATGAACCTTGCGGTCAGATTGTTGAAACTGGTCCGGGCTGCCGCAGATTTAAGACCGGCGATCGTGTGGTCGTGTATCACATCTCCGGTTGTGGCGTGTGCAACGACTGCCGCCGCGGCTACATGATCTCCTGCACGAGCGCCGAATATCGCCGTGCCTATGGCTGGCAGCGTGATGGCGGCATGGCCACTTATCTGCTCGCGGAAGAGAAAGACTTGATCCTTCTTCCCGATTCGCTCACATATTTGGATGGTGCGCAGGTTGCCTGCGGATTCGGCACGGTCTACGAAGCTCTCCAAAAAATCGGAATCAGCGGCAATGATGCCGTACTCATTACCGGCCTCGGACCAGTGGGATTAGCCGCCGGCGCGCTCTGTCGAAAGATGGGCGCCGAGAAGATCATCGGGATCGACATATCTGCGGAGCGACGCGATATCGCGATGCGCTTGGAGCTTTGCGATTCCGTCCTCGATGCCGGACCAGAAAATGTCAGCCAGGTGCGCGAGTTGACCGGCGGATACGGCGTCGAGCGGGCAGTTGACTGTTCCGCGAATGCCGCAGCCCGCGCCACCGCCATTCGAGCCACGCGGAAATGGGGAAAGATGGTTATGGTAGGTGAAGGCGGCACCGTCGAATTCAATCCGTCTCCCGACATCATCCACGATCAGAAGACAATCTTCGGCTCATGGGTGACATCGACATGGCTGATGGAAGAGCTGGTGGAGCGGCTCGTGCGATGGAATCTTCATCCTGAAGACATTGTCACGCACCGGTTTCCCTTGGAACAGGTAGATGAGGCGTATCGATTGATGGCCTCTGGGCGCTGTGGCAAGGTCGCAGTTTGCCCGGCCGCGGAGTGAACGATGCAGATTGTTCCCATCGACAATAACCAGCCCCAATCGCAATCGCAGAGCCTCATCCCTCGCCAGGGTAAGCTCGCTTTCTTTCTCGTCACAGGTTTGTTCTTTCTGTGGGCAATCCCGAACAACCTGAACGACGTTCTCATTCGCCAGTTCATGAAGTCGTTCGAGATTACTCGCTTGCAGGCGGGGCTGGTCCAATCTGCTTTCTATCTTGGCTACTTCGTTTTCTCGATTCCTGCAGCCCTCGTCATGCGGCGCTTCGGGTATAAAACAGGACTCGTCTCGGGCTTAATCCTCTACGCTTCAGGCACATTCTTGTTTTTCCCGGCTGCCTCTGCTCAGAGCTACCCACTCTTCCTCATGGCGCTCTTTGTTATCGCGAGTGGTCTCGGCTTCCTGGAGACAGGGGCTAATCCACTCATTGCTCAACTTGGGGAGCCCGAGAGTTCAGTAAGAAGACTCAACTTCTCGCAAGCCTTCAATCCGATTGGATCGATCTCCGGCGCGATGATCGGCACCTTGTTCATCTTTTCGGGCGTTGAACCGCACGCGCGCGAGATAGCGCAGATGAAGGCCCAGGGTATTTACCGCGCATACTTGCAGCACGAGACTGCGCGCGTGCTCACACCCTATATGGTCCTCGGCGTTCTCGTGCTACTTTGGGCAGTCTTCATTTTGATGACGCACTTTCCTGCGGTAGCCGGCGCGCAGTCTTCTGCTGAATCGGCCAGGGACAGCGGATACACCCGGTTGTTGCGCTACCCAAGCTTTCTTTTTGCTGTGATCGCCCAATTCTGCTATGTCGGCGCGCAAGTTGGAACCTGGAGCTATTTCATTCAGTACGCGCAGGACTACACACACGTTTCCGAGAAGACTGCTGGGTATTTGCTTACGGCAACGCTGGCGGCATTCGCAGTTGGTAGATTCGCTTCAAGCCATTGGATGAAACGAATACGTCCAGCAACAATGCTCGGCTTTTTCGCGTTCATGAACATCCTCTTGCTCGGCGTCGGAATGACATGTGCCGGATGGGTTGGTCTCATCGCGATTCTTCTCACGAGTTTCTTCATGTCCCTGATGTTCCCCACAATCTTTGCTCTTGGCATTAAGGACCTCGGCACCCACACCAAAGAAGGAGCGTCGATCCTCGTCATGTCAATTATTGGCGGGGCAATCTTTACGCCTCTCATGGGCGTCGTGTTCCAATTCACAAAGAGCATGGCCATCAGCATGTTCGTTCCTCTGATCTGCTACGTTGTCGTGGCAGCATACGCCTTTTGGGGATCGCAGATTGCCTCTCCTCAAACACCAGCTGAAACGCGACCCAACGAGGTTCCAGGTGATTGATCGAAATCCTGAGAAGGCTGCCCCCTGGGAGTCGGCCCTCAAGCGTCTGCTTCCGCTTTGGGGCCATCGCAACTGGATTGTCGTTGCGGATGCGGCGTATCCAGCGCAGGCGAACCCAGGTATTGAGACCATCGCCACCGGAGCCGATCACCTCCTGGTGTTGCGGACGGCCCTGGATGCAGTACGAAGCAGTGAACATTTGCGCGCAAACATTTACCTGGATGCAGAGCTCAAGTTTGTTGCCGATCGGCATGCGCCCGGGGTCGCGGGCTATCGGCAAAAGCTAACCAACCTGTTGTCCGGTCGATCTGCACATTCTCTTCCGCATGATCAGATCATTGCGAAACTCGACGAGAGTGGAAGACTCTTTCGCGTTCTCATCCTCAAGTCCACTCTGGCGATTCCTTACACCTCCGTGTTCATCGATTTGGATTGTGGCTATTGGAGCGGCGAGGCAGAGGAGCATTTGCGGCTTGCCATGACCAAAGCTAAAAACAGCCGCTCAGCGCGGGAAACCAAAGGCAAAGGGAGCAAATAAGCGATGACGATCAGCCGGCGTCAAATGCTTCGGTATGTAGGCGGGACCTGTTCAGCGGTCGCCTTGTCCAGAATCGCTCGAGCACAAGGTGCTTCCACCGGATCCTTCGAGCCCACACGTTCATCGCTTCGCTCCTACGAGGTTCCGCAGTGGTTCCGTGACGCCAAATTCGGTATCTGGTCGCACTGGGGACCGCAGTCGGCAATTGAGTTTGGAGACTGGTACGCCCGCTTGATGTACATGCAGGGCACGGAGCAGTACAAGTACCATGTTTCGACATATGGCCATCCTTCCAAGGTCGGGTACAAGGACCTGGTGAATATCTGGCATGCCGACAAGTGGGACCCAGACCATCTGATGAGCCTTTACAAGAAGGCCGGTGCAAAATACTTCTTCAGCATGGGCGTGCATCACGACAACTTCGATCTGTGGGATTCAAAGTACACGCGGTGGAACTCCGTGAAAATGGGGCCAAAGAAAGATGTAGTTGGCATCTGGCAGAAGGCGGCCCGGAATCAAGGACTGCGCTTCGGCGTGAGCGAGCATCTCTGGATCAGTTACAAATGGTTCGCTGTAAGCCACGGAACGGATAAGACGGGAGCGTTTGCGGGCGTTCCCTACGATGGCATCGATCCGAATTATGCGGATCTCTACCATGACGCCGACTGCTCACGGTTTGTCGATAAGCTCGATTGGAACGACGACGGCATTCCCGACTCGTGGAAGAAGCACTATCTCGATCGGATGACCGACCTGATCGACAAGTACCAGCCTGACATGCTCTACACCGACGGCCACCTGCCGTTCGAAGAGTACGGCATGCGCATGGTTTCGCATCTCTACAATGTGAGCGCTCAACTGCACGGTGGCAGCACGGAGGCGGTTTATATGAGCAAGGAGAAGACCGATTGCTCAATCGGCTCCTGCCTTCTCGATCATGAGCGTGGCGTCGCCGATGCAATCTCCGAAGTACCCTGGCAAACCGATACCTGCATTGGACAATGGCATTACAAGCGAGGGCAACAATATAAGACGGCAAAGAAAGTAATCGATCTCCTGGTCGACATAGTCAGCAAGAATGGCAATCTCCTGCTGAACTTTCCGCTACCAAACTCGGGAGAGCTGGACCCTGAAGAGATGAGAACTCTTGAAGGGATCACGGCATGGATGGACGTCAATAGTGAAGGGATCTACGCCACCCGGCCGTGGAAGATTTACGGCGAAGGCCCCGCGACACAGCAGAAAATCGAAACCGGTAACTTCAATGAGGATAAGCAGAAAGATCTGACTGGAGAGGACATTCGATTCACGAAGAAAGGCAGCACCATCTATGCCTTTGTCATGGGCAAGCCTGAAATTGCTGTTGTAAATGCGCTTGGTCTGTGGAGTCCTCAAAACCCGGGTAAGATTCAGCGGGCTCAGATTCTTGGCCATGAGGGTGATCTGCAGTGGATTCAGAACGACGAGTCGCTGCGCGTCAAGATCCCTCCAACTGTCCGTTCCGACATCGGTCTCACTTTGAAAGTCGATCTCAGCTGAAGTTCGAAGTGAGCGTGCCTCGGGAGAGCCGTGGTTGTTGGTGCCGCCTTCCTTCGCACCATGAGCTGATCGCGCATTCAAGCGGATCGTTGCAACCCATCCGCTGATTTCTTCCGTCGCTCCCGCCTGATCCAGGCAAAGAAATCGGGGTCAATAGCGGAATCGCTGTGGCCCCGAAATCGTTTGCGGAATCTACACCATCATGGTTCCTGGCACATCAGGTCAAGCAGCTTATTTCTTGGCGTAACGGTTAGGCGCGCCTGGTGTCGAGGCATCGCCCGCTACCCGCGCGTCGCTGGCGTGCGCGTGCGTCAAGCCCGTCGAGAGTGTGATGCCGGTCCCGGAGACTTGCGCCCCCGAAGAATGTGCAAATCGAAGTGGTGCGGTCACTGTGATCGAGCTTGCACCATATCGTTGGATCGAAGCAATAACCGCGGTCTCAGAGCTCGAGCCGTTGTCGATCGTGATGGTTTCACCGGAGTTAAATCCGAATACGCGTGCCACGGGCAGAACGGTTGCATCCGCCCCTGTTGCGGCCGACACCGTAGTCGCGCCCGCCGTTCCAATCTTTTCGACCATCGCGGTTTCGAGGTTCGCGCCCGTGTCAATCCGAAGTGACTGGCCTAATTCGAATCCAACTACGCTTGCCACCTTGATGTTGGTTGCACCCATCTCCGACGCAGCTGCCAGGGCGGTAGCCGGCGCCGTGTGAAAGTCGGTGCAGTTGCTGTCTGTATCGCGCCCATCCGGGAAGCGGCCCGAGCTTGTATCTGATGCGCTCTCCAGCGCGCCTGGCCCAAAACCGCCACGGGCTGGGCCAGGAGCGGTTACGTGGCAGCCGCTAGCCCCTCCTCCTGAGATCCCTTGGTAGCCCTCGCCCGCCCATGGATCGACCATGCCGCCGTAGTTGAGGCTGTCGACAACGAGGCCCGTTGCGTCTCGCAGCACCATGCTGCCCTCTTTGCGCGAGATGATGTGCTCGAAAAAGGGGACCTTGCTAGCGAGCTCCGGGCCTCCAAACCACTGGTTCGGAGGAGGTGTTCCCTGGTAGCCGGCTGTTGTGACGGCAGCGTCCCGCACAACTGCGTCGATGCCGTGATCATGTGTGAGCGGGCGATCGAGCGTGAGGCCCGTACCAAGCGCTTCAACCGGCTCATTGCTCGAGTGCGCAAAGGCCGTCGCGGGCTCAAAGCTGATTCCTGTTCCACGATCGCTAAACGGAAGGTTAGCTGCATGAGAGAACTGGAGTAGGGCCGCAAGATCGAGACCTGTACCAGGTGTTACCACGCCTTCGTCGCGTATATGCGTCTGTTTCAGAGCAGGAGTAAAGTCGATGCCGGCAGCACCCGAGGCGCCTAGTTTGGTGACGGTCACGATTTCCTCGGTGGCCGGTGTCCCGATCAGTAGCGTGTCGCCCTCGGCAAAACCTCTCACCGTGCGAACCTTGATATTGGTCGCGCCCGCACTTGCATTGGCCGCGAGATTTGTGTGTGTCGCCTGCGTGCCGACGTGTGTGACGGTGACGGTCTCGATCCCATGGCCCACACTGTCAATGTCCAGCCTGATCTTGTCGCCCACGGAGATGTTGGCAAGGGATGTCACCTTGATGTTGGTTGTCCCGGCAGGCGCATCGACCGCAAGATAGGCTTGCGTGCCAGCTTTGCCCACCGCGGTGACTGTCGCTACTTCGTACTTCTCCGTGCCGCGCGCTACCGCCGGATAAGTCGCGCCATAGCCAAGCGCAATTTTCTCGCCAACTGCGAAGCCAGACGCGCTTGTGACAGGCACGTTGGTAGATCCGGCCGGCATCGTGATCACATTCCCATCGGGCAGCGGTTGCCACAGAGTTGTGCTGTCGTTCGCAGCCGTGCCAAGCTTTGCGATCTTCTGCGTTTCTGCATTCGAATCAGCGCCAATGGTGACCGAATCGCCCACCGACATGCCGGTTGTGCTTCTTACTTGGAGAGTCAGATCGCCTGCCCGCGCCGGCACCGCCAACCCGGAGTTAGAAAGGCCGAGCAGATAGAAGCCACCAGCCGCAAGCTTTGTTCCAGCGGGAACCTTTACTGCCGAGAACACCGCCTGTTCGGTGGGGCGTAGAGTCAGCGTCCAATTGGAAAGGTCGACGCCATGGGTGTCGGCATTGTAGATCTCGATAAACGAGTTCGTCGGATTTGTGGGAGGACCGGCGCTGATGCGAAACTCATTGATCTTGACCGGGCTCACATTCCGCACCTTTTCCGCTGCTGTTTCCGATTGCTTGCCACCGTCGGCTGCATTCGTCCACCGTGCGCTGGCGACAAGATCGCCGTTGAAGGCCACGGGACCCGATGTGACTTTGAATGTGGCGCTCACGCTGGCACCCGGCGCAACTGCACCGGCAATCTTCTTCGTCGTACCGCTGGTGCCCGTTACAAATGAGGTCCACTGACTGGGCACGGAAAGACTCAACTCGATGCCCATTGCAGGCGTGCTCGCTGTGTTAATGAATGTCACAGCCGTCTCCTGCGATGATTCAGGCGAAAATGTCTGCAGTCCGGGAGGCGTGGCCTTCGCGAACGCCGGCGCTATGTGCAGGCGCTGCATGCCATAGCCGGCTGAGACGATGTTGGCCTGCACTAGCTGATCAGTGGCATCGGATGGAAACGTGCCCGCGGCCGTCATTGCGCCCTCGTAGAAGGTTCCCTGAGAACCTACGCTGTTGTCGCCACCGTTGCCGAGAAGGATGGCGCCTTGCTTGCGCATCGGGTCATACGTGGCGTTGACGCGAGGCCCATCGAACATTACCTTCAGCGCGCCCTTCTGCGCATCTCCGCCCATCGACGTCCAGTGGTGCGGTTCTCCCTTGGCCATTGCCGTGACGAATCGCCAGGTTATTGTAGGAAGATTGGGGCATTCTTTTGCCCCATCCGCATTGACGCAGCCAACTAGATTGTTCTCCTGATCGGTCATAATCCACGGGCCCGGTGGGTTCCCGTGATACCAGGGGTCTGCGTCGCCATAGTAGGCCGTTTCCATCGTTCCGTTGTCATCGTCGCGGCTGTCAATTTCCGCGTTGCCATAATCGAAGCAGCAACCGGAGTTGAAGTGTAAGCCGTTGATCACCCAATACTGGCCCTCTGGCTGGTCATCGACCGCGGTGCCCTTTGCATCGTCGTGGCGCAAGCCCATGCCCGGCTCGATGAAGACGCCATACACTTTATGACCCATCACAGTAGCTGGAGCCATGTCGGCGATCGGAAGATTGTTAAATCCACCCATGGCCGGACCGCTAAATCCCCCGCGCGGTGCCTGCGTAAGATCATTGTGCTTTGGCGATTGATCGTAGACAGTGGTGATCCAGCAATACGTATTGGCACAGAATGTGTCTTGTGCAGCCGCGTCGGCATATCCGCCCGCGTCTGGCGTCGGCGCTGCGACTGGCTGGACAACTCCAATATCCAGTCTCTTGCCGTCTGATTGGCGCAGAACCTGATACAACGGTCCGTCGTAGGACGCGTACAGTGCTCGCGTGGTGCTGTGCGCTGCTACGCAGGCGTCGCCTGCCGCAGTGTAAATGTCGCACGGGCCCTTAGGACGCGGTGGGGCGACGTTGCTTGCTACGCCATCCGGTTGTGCCATCATCAGCGCGGCGCTCAGCAGCATGAACGCCAGTGCCAGCATCGGTGCAACATTGATTTTTGTTTTCATGGTCCTATTCGCCACGCCGCTTTTTGAATCGGCATTGCAGCTTTCACCATCGTGGGATTTTGCGCCGCAAGAGAGGCGCAGCGAGTCATTTCAAAAGAGGCCGCGATCGTCGCTCCCGCATTCCGTGTTTCCGAATGGAGTTCGATTCAGCTTTCCGGCAACAGCAAATATACATTTAGCAGCCGCGATTTGGGAAATCGTTTACCGAACAATGTGGAAATCGCACGTTTCTTGAATCGAGCAAATTGCATTAGAGAAGCCCGAAACCCTCGCTGATTAACCAAGGAATCGGTGATGTTTGCCTGGAGGAACGAAAACGTTTCCTGCCTTCCCGAAAATGCGCTCTCAGGAAGCGCGCCGTGTGCCCCTTGTGGAACCGTGGGCTCACTGTGATAGACCGTTGAGAGCAAGTTGTGCGGGTGATTCAGCGCTGCACAATTCATCGCGCGAGGAAACAGATCTGCGGTCACCTTTCAAATATCGCCCCGGAACACACAACCATCTCTCTTGGCGGACACTTCGTTTTCCAGCGTTCGTATGCATGATTGTGCTCCATTGTGCGACCGGGCGAGCCTTCGCAGAAGCGGAATCCTTGTCCAGATCGATTGCGGATTCGATTCTCAGAGAGGGCTCTGATCCAAGCAGAGCCCTCCCGGCAGATGGAGAATGGAGCGCTGCACTCGGCTGGCAGATCGACGGCCTCAATGCCGCCTGGTACAACACGGCTCAGGGCGCCTACTTCCGGTTTGGAGAAGCCCGAGCCGACATGCTGCTGGCCAGAACCTCGGACGGGGCCACCTTAGCTTCGCCTGCCGACCCGGTGGCTGCCGATTTGCTGGGACATGAACTTGTGCTCCTTGCGAGGGTCACGCTCGCTCCGAAGTACTTCAACGCTGCAACCGCTTTATGGCGCCAGTTGGCGCCTCGATGCGGTCTGGCACCCGCTCCATCGAGCGAAATTCATCCTTCGAGCTCCTGTCGGGCGGAGCCGTTTCTCGCAGAGTACGCATCGGCCTTTCAGCGTCCAGAAGACTTCTCTGCAGTCGCGCGGAGCTTTGCTGAAAGATCGCGAGCGATTGCCGGGCAATCTCATGAACAAGACCATGAAATTGCACTCTTCGCCGCAGATCTGGTCGATGCACTAGCGTATTTTCCAGACGACGCTCCAGAACGGGCCGCTGCCATCAAGATGCTCAAAGAAGCCGCCATGCGGCTCGTCAACGAGCAACACCAGGCTGCGGGCATGAACGCTGCATCCCAGCGACAAAATCTACCAGGTGCCTGTCTCGCAATATACGTTCTGGCAAAAGGCGCTCGCCTGGGATATCTGCCCGTCAGTGATTCCGTGGTTGCCCAGCGCAGATGGAGAAGCATCGTGAGGGAAACTGGCTGGAGTGTGGCGAGCGCGCCTGCGCTTCAGAGAATGCCAGCCGGTGGACAGGATGATGTAGGGCCCTTCCTCCTCGCTGCGACCGAGATGGATCTTGCGCAGACTGCCATGCTCGGTCGTGGCCAGGCCGTCTTGCTCGATGCCTGGTACAACAGCCAGGAGCGCAAGAATCCCGCGGGACAGATGGAATCCTTCCATTACAAATGGACCGATCAGAGCGATTCTGGCTATAGCTTGCTGGCGCATACATTCCATAGCTTTGGCATCTCTACCAGGACATTGTTCGCCGCTCCAACGCGAGACAACCTGCGCGCTGCGCAGTTCTATATCATCGTGTCGCCTGACATTCCGGTCAAGAATCCAAAGCCCCATTACATGAACGACAAAGATGCGGCAGAAGTTGTCGACTGGGTTAATGACGGCGGCGTGCTGATTTTGATGGAAAACGATCCACCGAATGCTGACATCGACCACCTCAATTTGCTCGCCGATAAGTTCGGCATCCATTTCGACAATGTACTGCACCACCACATTTTCGGAGAGCACGTTGACGACGGGCGTATTCCGGTAACACCCGATGGTCGCCTTTTTCACCGTCCGCACATTCTCTATATGAAAGACACCTGCGCTATCTCGCTCCACAACCCTGCTGAAGCTCTCTTGCGTGATCGCGGCGACATTGTAATGGCCACTGCCCATTACGGACGGGGTACGGTGCTTGCGATCGTCGATCCTTGGCTCTATAACGAGTACACCGATGGCCGAAAGAATCCTCAAATCTACGGTCAGTTCGACAATTTTGCCGCCGGCAAGGAACTGCTGCGATGGCTGATCGAGCAGCACTCACCGCAATTGCACAAAACAAAAGAAAGAGGAGTATCTCCGCAATGAAGACCGTGTTGATGGCAGATCCCGTTCGTTACCCGCGAATGAACACCCAGGAGCTTCGCGAGACCTTTCTTCTGGATGATCGATATCAGGCGGGTGCCATTCAATTGGCGTATGTGGACTTGGACCGCGCAATCGTTGGTATGGCAGCACCTTTGGAGAGTCCACTCGTTCTGCCGACTTATCCGGAATTGCGGGCGTCTCACTTTACCGAGCGGCGCGAACTTGGTGCGCTCAATATCGGCGGACCCGGCATCGTTTGGGTGGGCAACTCATCCTATCCAATCGAGAATCTCGACCTGCTCTATATCGGCCGCGGCAACCCCGATGTTCGCTTCGAATCGGTTTCGACGCAAGCTCCCGCGATCTTTTACCTTTTGAGCTATCCCGCGCACGCTGTCTTCCCGGTTACCCGCGTGAGGAAGGACGAAGCGCAACCAACCGAAATTGGCGCACAAGAAACCTGCAATCGCCGCACGATCTACAAATACATCCATCTGGCAGGCGCCCGAAGTTGCCAGCTGGTCATGGGTGTTACCCACCTGCAGCCGGGAAGTGCATGGAATACGATGCCGGCGCATACCCACATGCGCCGTTCCGAAATCTATTTCTATTTCGACGTTGCCGAGAGTGCCCGCGTCTTTCATTTCATGGGACCGCCCCAGGAGACGCGGCACCTGCTGATGGGCAATCGCGATATAGTTGTTTCGCCCGGATGGTCCATCCACGCCGGTGTGGGTACGCAGGCTTACAAATTCTGCTGGGGCATGGGCGGTGAGAATCAGGATTATGCCGACATGGACCCCGCCCCGATTGAGAATTTGCGCTGAGGAGAATCCCCGATGAGATGTGTTGCATTGTTTTGGGCTGCGTTGGCGTTGACTGTTTCGGCCGGCGCACAAACCGGCGGCAAAACCAACGTGTTCTCAGCCGCAGAGCTCCGCACGAAGATTGCGGAACTCAATACACAAGCCGCCAGCTCAGGCGGAAGCGGAACAACTCTCGCCGACTACGGAAGCCACAAGGTGCAAATTTCCGTGCGCGCAGCCAGCGGCGGCGGCGAGATACACGCCCACTTCAACGACGTAATGATCGTGCAGCAGGGAAGTGCGACTTTGATTACCGGAGGCTCCGTGATCGATGCCAAGACCGGCCCCGACGGTGAGACAAAAGGAAGTGGTATCCAGGGTGGAAAGTCGCAGACCATTGGCCCAGGAGATATCGTTACCGTGAATGCCGGCATACCGCACCAGATCCTGGTGGCTCCGGGCGTCATCTATAGCGCGGTGGTCATCAAGGTCCGTGAGTAGTTCCAATCCTGGCCGTGTGGCAAGCGCACCCTCCACCTCCAGGTCTAACGACTAGCGCTGGATCCGCGCCGAACCGCCCTCGGCGAACGATTTCACTTGCTCCAACGTGGCCATTGTCGTGTCCCCTGGAAACGTCGTCAGCAGCGCCCCATGTGCCCATCCAAGCTTGATCGCCGTCTCTGGAGTTTCGCCGTTGAGTAGTCCATAAAAGAATCCAGCCGCGAAACCGTCGCCGCCACCTACGCGGTCATAGACGTCCAGTTCCGCCGTCGGTGCTGCATAGGTTTTTCCGCCAACCCAGGCAACCGCACTCCAGCTATGGCGATCGGTGGAATGCACCTCACGCAATGTGGTCGCAACTACCTTAACCTTCCGATGCTTTTGGACAACTTTATCGATCATCTCGAAGAAGACGCGCGGGTCCAGCTTCGATTTCGATGCAACTTCAGGTCCCGCAATACCGAGGCCTTTCTGTAAATCTTCTTCGTTGCCCACCAGGACGTCGACGTTTTCAACGATGCGGCCAATCACCTCGACAGCGTGCTTGTTGTCTCCCCAGATCTTCCAAAGCTTCTCACGGAAATTCAAATCAAACGACGTAATCGCACCCGCAGCTTTTGCCTCGCGCATTGCGTCCGCCGCTACCTCGGCCGTAGTGGGAGATAAGGCGGCAAAGATGCCCCCCGTGTGGAACCAGCGGACGCCGCCCGCGAAAATGGCCTTCCAGTCAAAATCGCCTGGTTTGAGCTGGGCCGCAGCTTCATTCGCACGGTTGTAAAACACCACGGGAGCCCGCATGCCGAAGCCGCGGTCGCTGTAAACAGCAGCCATGTTCGGCCCGTTCACGCCATTGTGCGCAAACCGTTTGTAGAAAGGCTTTACCCCCATGGCGCGCACGCGTTCGGCGATGAGGTCGCCAAGCGGGTAATCGACCATTGCGCTGGCGATGCCGGTCTTCAGGCCGAAGCAATCGGAAAGATTTGCAGCCACGTTGAACTCTCCGCCGCTCACGTGGATCGCGCACTGTGTCGCCTTGCGGAACGGAATAGTGCCTGGATCAAGCCTGTGCACCAGTGCGCCCAGCGAAAGTAGATCGAGTTCCGCATTCTGCCGAATCGTTAAGCCATTTCCCGTTGCTTCAGACATCCCCACCTCACGTTACTTTTCTCCTTAGCATTCTAAGCGACGTCGTTCCTGTCATTTTCTGCAGCAGAAGGCGTTCAGCCTTCGAACTCCAAGAGTGCGAGCGCATGGATACCGGCTTAAGGAGTGTTTCCGACACATCGGGCAAGTTACCTTCGCGAAGGCTACGGCGTTGCCAGATGAAGAGAACTGGCCGGAATCAGGGTTCCGGCGGCGGTGCCGGCTGACCCTTCCTTTGGTACTGCTTAAGCCCCCAAAAGAATGGCCCGGCGGCATTTTCACCCGGTATATTCACTTGTACCGGAGAGATCGCATTGGAAGACATTCTCAACATCCAGGACTTTCGCAAGACTGAACACGTCGCTACCCCGGATCACCGGCCCAGGACAATCAGTGAAGTCGGTGTTCGAGAATCTGTGCTCGAAGACATCGCCTTGAAGTCGCTTTACACCACCGGGCCATTCTCGGTTCTTGATCTCGGCGAGCATATGCGGCTCAACTTCGACGTCGCCAACGAGCTCTTTAGCCGTCTCCGCGGTAAGCTCCTATGCGAAGTCACCGGCATGACCGGCAACATCCCATATATCGCGATTACGTCGCAGGGCAGATCGCGCGCTCTTGAGCTTCTTTCCCATAGCCAGTATGCAGGTCCCGCTCCCGTGTCACTCGCAAGCTATGTGGAGCAGGTACGCAAGCAGAGCGTGAGCAATGTTGAAGTGCATCCCCCCGAGGTCGAGCGCGCCTTTGCGCATATGGTGATTGAACCTAAGACTCTTGCGCAGTTTGGAACGGCGCTCAATTCCGGCTCGGCGATCTTTCTTTATGGCCCTCCCGGCGTTGGCAAAACCGCCATCGCTGAGACCCTCTCCCGGGTTTTAGCGGAGGACGCGGTCTGGGTTCCCTACGCAATCGAAGTGGATGGCCAGCTCATCACGGTCTACGATCCCGCAATCCATAAGCGGACCTGGGAAGCAGAGCAGGATAACCGCGATCTGCGCTGGGTTCGCTGCCACCGCCCCACTGTGATGGTGGGCGGCGAACTCACGGCCGAAATGCTCGATCTGCAGTTCAACCCGATCAATAAGTTCTACACCGGGCCGATGCAGATGAAAGCTAACAACGGGGTCCTGATTATTGACGATCTCGGCCGGCAGCGCATTCGCCCCGACGAGTTGCTGAATCGCTGGGTCGTTCCTCTCGATCGCAAAATCGAGTTCCTCACCCTGGCCGGGGGACGCAAAATCGAGATTCCGTTCGAAATGCTGGTAGTCTTTGCCTCGAACCTCGATCCCGCCGAGCTGCTGGATCCTGCATTCTTGCGCCGCATCCAGACCAAAATTTACGTCGGAGCTGTCACCGATGAGCAATTCTGCGAAATCTTCCGGCGCATCGCGCGTGACCACGAAATCGAAGCGGATCCGGCTTTGGTCCAGGAGCTGATCACCATCATTCGCGGCTCGCTCAATCTCGATCTGCGCGGCTGCTATCCCCGCGACCTTGTGAACCAGATCTGCTGGTCTGCACGGTATGAAGGCATCAAACCGGTCATCGACCGCTCGACTCTCATGCGCGCAGTCGAAGCCTATTTCCTGCCCAACGTCAAATCCTGACTGTTTCGGCAATTCTCGAATAAACAAACGGCGCAGCCCAAAGGCTTTTAGTCTCCAGGGTGGCGCCGTTCATTTGTCGGAAAACCGCGGCTACCTCTAGAACAGATTCCAGAGCGACTGGTTATAGACCGCGTGATGGAATTGCACTTCCGAGCCCTTCACAATGGTTCCCAGCTCGCGCGGAGAACGGTTCGCGACTGCCTGCTTGAGATCGACATACCGGCCCTGCACGTCAGCACCGAGAATGTCGCCAATCCACTTCGAATCCTTGAAATCTTCGATCGCGTGCTGAATATTGTCCGGCAGATACTTGCCCCCCTCGCGAATATTGCCCGCGGAGATTTGCCCGTCGATACCCGTCTTGAAGATGGCATAGAGGGCAAGATAGGGGTTCGCATCCGGTGCCACGGCGCGTACCTCAGTCCTCATCGATCGCTGGTTGCCGATTGGTACTCGCACCATCGCGCCTCGATCTACAGCCGACGCTCGAATCTGATTGGGCGCCTCAAAGTGCGGATCAAGCCGCCTGTAGGCATTCACACTCGAATTGAAAATCAGGCATAGATCCAGCGCATGCGTCAGAATCCTGTCAAGGAAATCCCAGCCGAATTTTGACAACTGTTCCAGCCCCTTCTCATCCCAGAAGAGATTCGTCTTGCCCTGCGAAACGGAAACATTGGTGTGCATACCGCTGCCGTTCACTCCCACGACCGGCTTGGGCAAAAAGCTCGCCGTGTATCCCATGTTCGTCGCAATCTGCCGGCACAGCAGCTTGTAGAGCTGAATCTGGTCTGCCGCCGCAACCGCTTCAGCGTAGCCGTAGTTGATCTCAAACTGACTCGGCGCCACCTCCGGGTGATCCTTCTCGTTCTGGAATCCCATGGCGCGCTGCACTTCGGCCGCAGTGTCAATGAATTGCCGCAGCGGGTCGAGCGGCAACGAATGGAAGTAGCCACCGGTGCTGATGAACTCGAATTTGCCGGTCTCGTGGTACGTCTGTTCCGCATCCCGGCCGGCAAACAGGAAGCCCTCAATCTCCGTTGCTGCATTCAGGGTGTACTGCTTTTCATTGAACAGCTTCTCTGAGTAACCTTTGAGAACTCCGCGCAGGTCTCCCCCATAGGGCGTTCCGTCTTTATCGATCACGTTGCCGAACACCAGAACTTTACCGGTGCCGAACACGTCGGCTGGCACCCAATAAAATGCGCTCCAATCGATGCCCAGCCGAAGATCGCTTTCTTTTTGCGCGGTGAACCCTCGAATGGACGAGCCGTCGAAGGTCAGGTTTTCGTAGGCCCCGAGCAAAAACTTTTTGTCGTAGTCGAGCAGATGCAACCGGCCCTCGAGATCGCTGAACAGAACGGTAACTGCCTTGATGTGTTTCTGGTCGGTCAGGTATTTGAGCCGCTTTTCGCGAATATCGCCCATTGCGACGCGATTCGTTCGATCGGTTTTGGCCTGCAGGTTGAGTTCTTCCAGCTCATCGTAGGAAAGCGCGAGAAAATTGCGTAGATCGGTCGACATACGTCTCCTCTGCACGGAATTTTGCGGTAACCACAGAATCTACCACCGCCCCCAAGCCAGAGCAAACAGCAAGCAAGACGGGCATGGCGCCCGAATACTCAGAAAGCCTTCGGAGAACCATGCCCGCTTGTGTGTATCGCTCGAACCCAAATTTCGCTGAGTCGGGGTTCGATTTTCGGCCAATTTTACGCCTTGGCAACTGTGCTGATGGTCTTCAAAATCCGCGAAACGATCTGGTAAGGATCGGCTTCGGAATTCGGACGGCGATCTTCGAGATAGCCCTTGTACCCGTTCTTGATGAAGTTTACGGGCATACGGATCGAGGCGCCGCGATCGGACAATCCATAGCTGAACTTGTCGATTGCCTGCGTCTCATGGTGTCCTGTCAAGCGCATGTGGTTGTCTGGACCGTAGACTTCGATATGCGCGGCGATGTTTCCTTCAAACGCCTTCATCAGCGACTCGAAGTACTCCTTGCCACCGACTTCGCGCAGATACTTCGTCGAGAAGTTGGTGTGCATACCAGATCCGTTCCAATCGCCCTTGATCGGTTTGCAGTGGAACACGACGTCCACTTCATACCGCTCGCAGAGGCGCATCAGCAGGTAGCGGGCTGTCCACGTGTCGTCCGCGGCTTTTGCCGAACCCTTGGCAAAGATCTGGAATTCCCACTGTCCTTTGGCCACTTCGGCGTTGATGCCTTCGTGATTGATCCCGGCAGCCAGGCAAAGCTCCAGATGCTCTTCAACGATCGTCCGAGCGACCCGACCCATATATTTGTAGCCCACGCCGCAATAGTAGGGCCCCTGCGGACCCGGGAACCCGTTCTCCGGAAATCCCAGTGGACGCCCGTCCTTGTAGAGGAAATACTCTTGCTCAAATCCGACCCAGAGATCAGGATCGTTGAGGATGGTCGCGCGCGCATTGGTCGCGTGCGGCGTTCCGTCCGGATGCATTACTTCGCTTAGAACGATGAAAGCATTATTCCGGCTTGCGTCGGGGTAGAGGGCCACGGGCTTCAAAATGCAATCGGAGCTCTTGCCTTCCGCCTGCATCGTCGAACTTCCGTCAAATCCCCAGAGCGGCATATCGGCAAGGGTGGGCGTCTTTTCGAATTCCTTGATCGTCGTCTTGCCGCGCAGCTCCGGTACTGGCTTCTTGCCATCGAGCCAGATGTACTCAAGTTTGTACTTAGCCATGGATCTCCTTCAAGCAGGAAAAGTTGTGGGTTTGCATATAAATCCTAGTGGGCGAGGCATAAAGAATCCGTGAGGATTCTGCATCCAGCCCCTCACTGGCGATGCGCAACGAGCATCATCAGAAGAAGAACCACGATCGGGATCATGGCTAAAGCACAATAGTAGACAATCTTGCGCGGCAGGTGGGACTTCCGGCTCTCCCAGTTGTGGATTTCTGGTCTCTCTTCAACGCCTACTGCGTCCAAATGCTGCAGATCGTGTGCAAAATCCCGCGCGTGCCCGTAACGGTTTTTTGGTTCACGTTCCAGCGCGCGATAAAGCACTTCTTGTAGTTGCGGCGATATGGCGGGGTTATACACCGTCGGCGGCTTGGGATGGTTCAAAAGGCGATCGTTCATCACCGCCACCGGCGAGGGGCCGCTGAAGGGGAGTTTTCCCGTCAGCATCTCATAGAGGATAACCCCCACCGCGTAAAGGTCAGAGCGGCCGTCCCCTCGCTTGCCTTGCACCTGCTCCGGTGAAATATAGTCGGCAGTTCCCAGTGTCGCCGTGAAATTGGCGTAGGTCAGGCGCCGAGCCGAGGAGTCGCCGGCTATGCCGAAATCGATGAGCTTGATGTGGTCTTGCGAGTCCACCATGATGTTTTCCGGTTTCAAATCCCGGTGAACGACACCGTTCTCGTGGATATATTCCAGCGCCTTAAGAATTTCCACTGCTATCCGGATTGCGCGGTCCTGCGACAACTTGCCTTCGCTCAGAATCTCGCGCAGCAGCCGCCCCTCGCACCATTCCATCACCATGTAGACGCGAGAGCGCTTCTCGCCCCCGTACACCCGCATCACGCCTGGATGATTCAGCCGCTCGCCAATACCCGCTTCACGCTGGAACCGGTCGAAGAGGATCGGATCCGCCTCCATATCCGGATGCGGGATCTTGAGCGCGACGATGCGATTGTCGCGTGTGTCCACTGCTTTGAAAATGGAGGCCATTCCGCTTCGCGCGACGGGTGCGTCGATGCGATACGAGTCGATTTTTGTCCCTGCTTCGACGCTGTCAAGAAAACCCATTGTCCGGTGTGGCTCCGTTCGAGACGTTCATTACTCTACAAGCTGATCCCACTTTTCCATCAGAAAATTCACTCATCGTTCGATTTACCCCGGTCCGGACGGAAGCCGATAGGGCCTCCCCCGATACATCCCGACCTGCTCCACCGAGCGCACCCGGATTACCTGGGCAGTAGTATTGTCGTTGCCATCGATTTCTACGGCGCTCCTAACCAGTTCCCGCGCAATCTCCTCGATGCCCTTTGGCTGGCTCACGATCTCGGCAATCTTTGCGCTGCTCATCTCGTCGTGCAGACCGTCCGTGCACAGCACCAGGATGTCCCCAGGTTGCAGCGTCAAGGCGGTTGTGTCGGGCGATACAAACATCTCCGGTCCAAGCGATCGGAGCAATACATGCCGGGCATCGGATTCCGGAATGTCACTCTCGGAGATGAGACCGAGCTTCCTTTGCTCGTTGACCCAGGTGTGGTCCTGGGTTATCTGCTTTGCCTTTCCATTGCGCACCAGATAACACCGAGAATCTCCCACATGCGAAACAATTGCCTGGTCATGCCGCATCGCGCACGCAACCATCGTCGTTGCCATCTTCTTGCCCCGGTATTGTGGAGCCAGAGTTTGGTCGTGGACCGCCGCGTTAGCGAAGTGGATCAGGCGGGGCAGAAGGCTGATCAGCATAGCCCCCGGCTGCGCTTTTGCAAACTCTTCGGTCAGCACTGAAATCGCAGTTGCCGAGGCTACTTCGCCTAGGTCCATCCCTCCCACGCCGTCCGCCACGGCAAACAGATAGCCGTGCGATCGCGCATGCTGTCGCGAAGAGGGAATGAAGGATCCCATCGAATCTTCATTATTCTTTCGAACCTTGCCGGGATCGCTGGCCTGTCCGAACTGAACTTCTAGCATGAGCGGCGCCGCCTGAAAGTGCTTCCGCAATCGCTTGCGGGAAAAGCTAAGCCGAATTGCGCATCAACAAAAATATCGCTGGGTGGCATCCGTAAGCCGCTCTATTCTGCGACATTCTTCGGGATTGCCACCCAGCTCGTGTGGTTCGAGTTTATGAACCTCTGTTCTAGCTGAGGGCGTTTTTCGATTCCAGAAGAACCGCCTTCCCCTTAGCTTTCGATGAACGCAGGAAGTAGATTGCTCCGTACAGACCCCAGAGTCCCGCGATTGCTAGCGCAGAAAGTGGCTCCATCTTCGTGCCGAGATTGAAGAATGGGCCCGCCAGATAGAAGCCCATGCAGGTTAAGTTAGCCAGCAGCCCAAACCCGGGAATGAGCGTGTGCAGCAGGAAGTTGTGGTCCGGCCGTTTGTGGTACGCAACGATGCACAGGAAACAGCTCAATGCGTAGAGAATGAACGTGCCGAAGTTCGATGTCAGCGTGATAGTCAAGAGGGAGTTTGGCAGCGCAGCGAGTTTGTCATGCGTGGTGTATCCGAAGCTCGACAGGATTCCGTGCGGCAAGGCAGCGATCGTTGCATCCGAGGGTGCGCTTGCATCGGCGAACACCAGCGAAACGGCGACCACCCCGATGACCGCAGAGATCAAGGCCAGCGTCCAGATTGCACGGCGCGGTGTTAGCGACTCGGCGTGCAGCATCCCGAAGTGTTCCGGTGCTTCGTCGTCTTTACCCATCGCGTAGGTGACGCGGGCGCCTGTGTTCATGCAGCTCAGCGTTGTGCCAATGAGTGCCAAAAACACTGTGATCGCTTCGGCAAGCATGAAATATTTGCCGTGTCCTTGTCCCAGCAGCGCATCGCCGACCATGATCATCATGTCGCCTACGGGTGCTGCGGATCCCGCCGCGCTTTGCATCGTATACCCCGAGTTGAGGAAGTAGTTCGCTGCAAAGTACTCAAATAGGTAGCAGATCAGCCCTTGAATCAGAAGCGAAGCGATTACCGCAATGGGTATGTGTTTTGTGGGATTCTTAGCCTCCCCGCCCATGGCCGTTACCGACTCGAATCCGACAAGGATCAGGATCGCAACTGTGGCCTGGATGAATACCCAATTGAGATTATGTACGCCTACGACGGACGCTGCACTGGTATGAGTCAGCATGTTGCCACTCGAGTCCGTTGCCGGGTAGTCGATGGTGAAGGGAACTGCCTTACCGGCTTTGTCTAGCAAGGGCATCGGTATTCCGCTGGCGTCGCGGATAATCGAGCCGTCCTTGGGATTCGTCGCAAACTGATATGTGTAGGTCGCCAGCGATTGGCCGTCATAGTTGAATGCAGGTGCGCCCGCCGGGTGGTTCATCCGATAACCGAGCGCCAGTACGCTGAAGAGTATCAACGCGGAAATCTGGATGACGTTGATCGCCAGGTTCACGGCCGTCGAAGCGCCCGCACCCTTTTGAGCAATCCACGCCACGAAGAATGAGAAAACAATTGCCACCAGCGCCATGAATACCGGCCCCGGGTTTGAGCCGCTGATGAAGTTGGGATACAGGAATCCAACGACATAGCCGACAAAGATTCCAGTCGTCGCTACCATCACGCCTGGGTATACCCAGTAGTAGAGGTGCGAGCCCCAGCCGACAATAAACTTGGCAACACGTGCGTACTTGAATGCCTTGTCTTTCGACAAGAGCGCTTGTTCGGCGTAGTAGTAGCTCGACCCGGTACCCGGATACAGTTTCGAAATTTCAGCGTAGGCCACGGCTGTCGCCAGGCACAGCAGGAGCGCGGCAAAGATTCCCATCCACATGGCTGGTGCTGTGGATGGCTGTCCCGCGACGCCTGTGGTGGCCTGGATGAAGAAAGTGAGCCATAGGAAGGCGCCTGGAGCGATCAGCGCCATTGCGTTGCTGGTCAACCCGGTTAGACCGAGCGTAGCCTGCATCTGCGGTGCGTTTTTGTCTGCCATGACATTCTCCTGGAGATCGAAAATCGTTCGACTCGAGGTGAGGATCCTCGGTCATTTTGGTTTACTTGCCCGTCTCCATCGCTGGGCGGGCTGAGTATAGGTGGTTCTGGAATACACCAAAGGCTAGTGTCGTTTCGATAAAGATGAAATGAGGAACCCGACACGAGCTTGAATTGCGGAATGGATGCGATCTGCGGATTGGCCGGGGATGGCCAATCCGCAGATTGGGCTAGCGCTTTGGTCCGAAGAAGGCAACAAATCCCGCAGTCACGGTTGATTGCGCGTCGACGAAGTTTGTATCGCCTTTATGGAAGTAAGGTTCATCCGACCAGTCACGCCGGTATTCCACCCGCGTAAGCAAGCCTTCTGCCCACTTGTATTCGTACGTTCCTGTGAACTCCTTGATCTCCTGCGCGACACCTGTTGAATAGCCGTTCATGTCGTGGAAGAATTCGAAGCGCCCCGTCAACGCCGAGGTTCCGGTTGCCTGAAGGTGAGCCGCAATCGCCGCGCCCTGCCAGTGGTTCAAGCTCTTATCGCCGCTCCCAGCGCTCGTAACGCCGTCGCGGTTTTGGCCGTAGTCATAGTTCAAATACGCATTGAACTTCCCGCTCGGCGTGAGCAACAGTGTGGTATCGATCAGGTTTCGATAGCCGTTCTGCGTGCTCGTATTAGAGGGGCCCGTATAGTAGTTTGCGAACCAGCTGTATTTCGGCTTCACGAGGGCGTTGGTCAGACCGATGGTTACGCCACCGTTGTTGCTGGTCACGTTGTTCCATCCGTTCACGACCTGTACGCCGAACGTGTCCACCTTTGAAACTGGCATCGAAGTGCGCAGGCCAAAATGGAAGTAGGGAATCGCCCAGGCAAACAAGACAGAGCGCGAATAATTCCAGTTGTCCTTGGATTCGATAACTTCCGCTCCGGCCGAGGTGACAAACTTTCCGAAATCCAGTTCCAGACCTTTCGCCTTGGGCGGTTTCAAGCTGATAAAGGCCTGCTCGATGTAGTCGCCTTGATCGTGGTTGCTGCCGTTGATCAGCGTGTTGGTCCGCCCGTAGAACACGTCCACGTGCGCACCAACCGGGTCCGGATCGTGATTCAACGTCAAGCGAGCTTCGCTCAGGTTGAACTGGTCAGTCTTGTCGTTGAAGTTGTAGAGATCGTTTGCCTGTCCGTTCGCGGCCGAACTGGGGCGGTTCGCGTTATAGCTGTAGTAGCCGTCGATTAATCCGCTGATGTCCATTGGGCCCACACTCCATGTGGGAGCCGCGGCCGGAGCCGCAGGAGCGGCCGCGGGGGCGGGTGTTTGCGCCGGAGCGTCGGCTGCGGCGGGAGCGGGTGTCTGCGCGACAGCCGCCAAAGACGCTGTCAGGATCGTACCTGCGATGTAGAGAAGAGAACTGGTTCGGTTCAGTTGGATCGGCACTGTTCCTCCGGTAGAATGATGGATTTGTTGTAGGACACGGAACGGTTTCAGAGACAGCAGAGATGCGGGCCGCATGAGGTTATCGTGCGGGCTCGGTTCCGGCGCATGACGGGGTCCGTGTAGATTCTTGACCTGATCGGCCCTTTGTTCAGGGACGTGATTCGTCTTGCGCTACTCCTCGGGTGCTGAGATTGCAGCGGATTGAATCTAGTAATGCAAACCAGTCATAAAGAAAAAATGAAGAATAGAAAAAGATATCCTTATACTCCTCATCCACTGATTCAGCGCGGCTTTTGCACACATTTGGCCGGGTCAAACAGTGGCATTACGGCGGGCTGATACACCGCCCCGCATAAGAATGGCATGGAAATCCTGATAAAATTTAGTAACGATTTCAACCGTTGAAAGATGCGGCGCGGCCTGAGTCCAAATTGTCCGTTCCACCTTCCGATCCCCCCCGGCCAATCGCAGCGCATTCGTAGACGCAAACTCAAAAGCAACACTGTACGGAATTTCCGAACGAGTGCCCACACGGGGGACATTGACGGGTGTCTGGCGCCTACATTCCGGTCCGCACCATTCTCGGGTCGCGGCGCGTCCGCGGTAGAGGCTCCCGCACTCTGCTGTTCGCGGTAGAGTCGTCCCTCGGCATTGTTGCTATCGCGTTCGTCGGGCTGTTTGCCCATTGGTTCCAATGGCTTTTGCCGGTCTCAGCGCTTCTCAGCCTTTTAGTCGTCGTTCCGACCGCCTTGCTTTTCGGATTCTGGCAAGCAGTTCTCGTTTCTCTCTCCGCCGTGATCGTCCAGAGCGATCTCACGGCCAGGCATAATCAACTAAATCCTGCAGCAGATCCCGCTAATTCGGTCACCCTCCTGGCCTTCGTACTCACCGCTCTCCTGGTTAGCCGCCTTTCCGCACGAGTGAACGAGCATGCAAAAGAAGCCGAATCGTGGGGCGGACAAATGCACGATCTCTACGAGTTCACTCGGCGAACGCTGCAAATGAATCTTCACGTCGAACCCGGCCCTCAGCTCGCCGAGCTCGTTCAGGAAACATTTGCGCTTGAGGCGGTCGTTGTCTTCGACGCAGACCTGCATGAAACCTACCAAGCTGGGTTCTGGAAAGAAGATCCGCAGGAGCTGGCACAGAATGTCTACTATTTCGAGACGTCGGACGACGATGCCGAGACCGGTATAGGACGTCGCGTTGTGCGCCTCGGTTCAGTGCCTGTCGGCAGTCTTGTCGTGCGCGGCGATACCAGTCCGCTTACCAACAATGCCATCGCCTCTCTGATTGCCATCACCTTCGATCGCTACCGCGCCTTTGCCAACGAGAGCCGCATCGAGACCGAGCGCCGCACGGAACAGCTGCGCGCGACAGTGCTTGACAGCCTCGCCCACGCCTACAAGACGCCCCTTACCGCGATTCGCGCTGCGAGCACCGGCCTGAGTGAAATGGGCCGCCTCTCTCCGTCGCAGGCAGAACTCGTCTCTCTCATCGACGAGCAGGCCGGGCAACTGAGCGACCTCACGGCAAGGTTACTGACCACCGCCCGCCTTGACGCCGGAGAAGTCGCGATCGACGCCCACCCCATCTCGGTAAGCTCTCTCGTCGAGGAAGTCGTGGCAAGCCTCGGTGACCGGCTCGCCAGCATGAAAGTTGCGATCGACGTGCCGGACGAGAGTCTCATGCTCACTTGCGACCGGCAACTGATGGGCATGCTGCTCACCCAGTACATCGATAACGCCTGCAAGTACTCGATCTTCGGCACCGCCATTACGATTCGCGCACTGCAGGCCAAAGCTGAAGTGATCTTCTCGGTCCACAGTTTCGGCCCGGTAATTCCCATCTCCGATCGCGAACGAATCTTCGATCGCTACTACCGCTCCTCCACATCGTCCAATCGTGCTGCCGGTACGGGCATTGGATTGGCCGTCGCCAAGCGCGCGGCCATCATCCACGGCGGCTATGTCTGGGTCACCAGCGATGAAGAAGACGGCACAACCTTCTTCGCGGCCATTCCCGCTCCGGTGCAGAAAAGGAAAACCAAATGAATCAGCCCCTCATTCGTGTTCTCATCGTTGACGACGAAGCTGCCATCCGGCGCGCTTTGCGGCCGCCCCTCATCGAACTCGGCTTTCAGGTCAACGAAGCTTCTCGGGGCGAAGAGGCGTTGCAGTTTCTGCACTCGTCTCCGGTCGACGTCGTCCTGCTCGACATCAATATGCCCGGGATCGGCGGCATCGAGACGCTGCGCCGTATCCGTGCATTCGCGCCGCGCCTGCCCGTACTGATGGTCACAGTACTTGAAGGCGAAGAGGAAAAGGTTGAAGCGCTTGAGTTGGGCGCAGACGACTATATTACGAAGCCCTTCAGTATCCGCGAACTCATCGCTCGCATCCGGACTGCGCATCGTCGCATCCATGCCCCTGTCCGTGCTGAAGACGCTCCCATCGAAATCGGCGAGATCCGCCTGATTCCCGTGCGCCGCAGCGTCACCAAACGCGGCCAACCTGTGCACCTTACCCGTAAGGAGTACGACATCCTGTATTGCCTGATGAGCCGTGCCGGGCGAGTGATCACCTATGCACGCCTGCTAACAGCCGTTTGGGGGGCCGACTGCCGCGAAGAGGTCGAATATCTGCGCACGTTCATTCGCCAGTTGCGCAAGAAGATCGAAGACGACCCGTCGAATCCGGTCTATCTCCTCACGGATGTCTATGTCGGGTATCGTTTCGCCGATGCGCAGATGTTGCTCGAAAACAGCGAGGCTCCTGCATCTGGTTCCGCGCCAGAGGAGCCGGTTCCAGAAAGCACGACATAATTGCGGCACCTGTCGATAAACCGCGCCGCAAAAATTGCTTGCGTCGATGCCGCAACCGGCATCGCCGTGTTTGATTATTCGTTGTAATGCAACAGGCTGAATACGTCGTACTCTGAAAACCGGTCCCGGCCCTTTAAAAAGTCCAGCTCGACAGCGAAGGCCAGGCCGGCAATCTCGCCGCCGAGTTGTTTCACCAGCTTCACCGTGGCTTCCATCGTCCCGCCCGTAGCAAGCAAGTCATCCACAAGGACCACGCGCTGTCCTCGGCCGATCGCGTCCATGTGGATCTCAAGGGTATCCGAGCCGTATTCGAGGTCGTAGGTCACGCGAGCCACCGGCGCAGGAAGCTTGCGCGGCTTGCGTACAGGAACGAAACCGGCATTTAGCCGATACGCCAATGCGGGTCCGAAGATGAAACCGCGCGCTTCGATTCCGAGCACCAGGTCAATCCGTTCTTCAATGTAGTGGGCCGCCAAGGCATCGATCATTTGCGCAAACCCCGTCTTGTCCTTCAACAGGGTCGTAATGTCATAAAACAGAATCCCCGGCTTGGGAAAGTCCGGCACCGTGCGCACCAGCGCCTTCAGTGCTTCCACATTCACCGGCTTCGTTTTCTCGGGCATGGGTCCGCTTGCTCCTGAATTGTTTCTTCTGCAATTTGCAGTGTGACTCTGCGGGAAGGGAACAGGGGGAGATGCGGTTCAACTTCCCTGTCGATTATAGAGTGCGCGGCCTCGGTCGCTTCGATCCGCCTGCCCTCATCACCATGCACCTTCAATACGGAAGGACTGCAGATCTTTGCCCTCGCGGTCGTCTAAAGAATGCTCAAGCACGCGATCCACGCGGCTTCCGCGCGGTCCCTTTTTCAGGCTCGCCCTAAGCTCGCTAAGATCGTTAACGCTGCCTGCTGCCACCACTTCTACGTCGCCATCCTCCGTGTTGCGGACCCATCCACGTAACTCGAGCTCGCTGGCTTCGCGATGGACGAACCACCGAAACCCAACTCCCTGTACACGTCCTTGAATCAGAAAATGAAGAACCATCGTCTCCGCGACCAACGCCAGTCTTTCAGACCTGCAAGCCCGAGCGCAACCAGGTGCTTGTTTCAGCTTCCCGGCGGCTCTTCCAGCAACTCCGCAGCCGCGGTAGAGTACTGCGCGCTAAACTGGTTCTAGCCATGGTCTTCGTCCTCGATAACTACGACTCGTTTACATACAACCTCGTCCAATACCTTGGCGAACTGGGCGCAGAAGTCGTGGTTCGCCGCAATGACGAGCTCTCCGTCGAAGAGGTCGAGGCGCTTAAGCCGGATCGCATCCTTCTCTCACCCGGCCCTTGCACGCCATCCGAAGCCGGTATCCTTGTCCCTCTTATCCAGCGCATGGCCGGGAAAGCCCCCATCCTCGGCGTCTGCCTCGGGCACCAGGCCATTGGAGAAGCGTTTGGCGGACAGGTTGTCCGAGCCCATCACCTGATGCACGGCAAAACCAGTGCTGTTGAGCATGACGGCGCCGGAGTCTTCTCCGGCCTGCCCACGCCCCTCACCTGTACGCGCTATCACTCCCTCATCGTGGCCGAAGACTCATTGCCTAGCGAACTCGAAGTGACGGCGCGCACCCCCGAGGGTAACGGCGCGGGAGCCGCGGGCGGGTCAATCATCATGGGCCTGCGGCATCGCAAGTTCCCTATTGAGGGTGTGCAGTTCCATCCCGAGAGCGTGCTAACCCAGGGCGGCCACCAGATGATCAAGAACTTCCTGGAAATGTAGAGTGAAGCAGGCTTCATCCACCCAAACCGTGAACCTCCCGAACCTGCACAGGTTGGCGCAGTGCCTTCTTCTGTGCGGTGCTGTCCTGCCCAGCATTCCCTCTCGCGCGCAGGCGCCCTCCCCCTCACCCGCCATCGCGGTCCCGGCAGTCACGGTTCCCGCCAGTCCTATTGCGATCGTGGCTCTCGATAGCCGGATCCCAGGCAGCGCAGCCATCGTTACCGGCGCCCTGCAAGTCATGAATGGCAGGGCCTTCATTGCCAATAGCGGCACCATCTCTTCCGGCACATCCACGACCGAGGTCTCGCTTCCGCAGCGCGGCACGCTCCAGGTCTGTGCTTCCACCACCGTCAAGCTCACAGCAGACGCGAATGTTCCCGCGGGGGAAAGACCGGGACTCATGATGGCCATGGATCACGGAGCCGTAGAAGCCAGCTTCTCCACCGGCAAGAACGCCGACATGATTCTTACCCCTGATTTCCGCATTCTGATCGGCGGCCCCGGCAACGTCAACGTCAAGGTGCGCCTCGGTCAGAGCGGCGACACGTGCGTCGATAATCCTGGCGGCAACGCTCCGTATGTTTTGGTGACAAGCGTCTTCGATGCGAGCGTTTACCGTGTTCAGCCAGGACAGCGGGTCATGTTCCAGCACGGCAGCCTGCATGAGGTGGTCGACCAGGAGAAGGAACCATGCGGCTGTCCTCCCGCCGAGGTGCGCGGCAACGATTTTCCTCTTGCGCAAAGCGCGGGCTTGGCGCCGCTCAGCACAGCGACCCCAGCCGCGCCGGTTGCAAAGCCTGCGCCTCTGGCACAGCCTCTCGTCTACAACGCAGGGGATACGGCGTCTCATGCTGAACCGGCACCCGCCGAGTCAACACCGGTTCCGCCTCCGGCCGCCAAGCCGGTCCATCGCAAGAGCTCCGGCTTCTTCGGTCGCCTCGGCCATTTCTTCCGCCGCATCTTTGGCGCCGAATAAGAGGCCCCCTTCACAGTCTCAGCCTTGCGCTCGCTCCAATTTCTTACCCTCGGCGTCCTGTCCGTAGATCACCTGGCCGTATTCAAGAATGGTGACCAGGCCAACACCTCCGCAAATATTGCCGAGCACAGCGGGAATGAACCACCGAATGTAGGCGGACCAGGCGAGATGCCCCGTCAAGATGGAGACGAAAACCTCGCACGACGTTGCGACGCAGTGGGCAAAATCGCCCAGCCCCACGATGAAGGTAAGCATCCAGATCACCATCACGGAACCCGTTATCGAGTGCGAACCGGACACCAGCCACGCCGCGAGCGCGATGATCCAGCCGCCAATGACGCCAGACCAGAAGATTGAGCTCGCAGGGTGAGCCACAGAGGCAACTCCGAGTTGACTCAATGCTTCTGTGAACAGCGGGTTGAGCGCCGGAGTTCGCGCTGCAATCAAGGCAAACGCCAGGGCTCCGATCACATTCGCGGGAAGCACAACCGACCAGAGCCGGAAGGTATTCCAGATCTCTCGCTTCTCCGCGAGGACAAGGGCAACCGGATAAAGTGTGTTCTCCGTGAAGAGCTGCGACCGCCCAATGATCACCACGATGAAGCCCAGCGGATAGAACATGCGAGAAATAAAATGCGCCTCTGCCAGGTGTCCGAACTCTGTCATCCCGATCGCTGTCCCCAGCGCCGAGAGACCCATGAAGGCTCCCCCGCCAAACCCTGAAAGGCACAAGGAAGTTGTCGTGCGCCGCAATTCCTGCCGCGCGCTCGCCGCCACCTGCTGATAAATCTCCGCGGCCGAAGGCCGGGCCAGGTTCTTTTGGTGCTCTCCAGTGGATGCCTTCCCTTCTTTCACCCCTTGCGGGCACATAATGCCTCCTGACACAACCCAATCCGGTCTGTCTTCGAATAGATGCAAGTTGAACGGTGCGAATAGGAGATTGCGACCGCACAATTTCGGAACCGCGGGGTGTACTGCGCCGTACCATCCTCAGCGGGCGGTCTGCCGGCACTTGACTGGAGAAATGAGAATGGTCGAGCAACGTAAGCCCTCGGCGGCGCTACGCAGCATTCCATGGTGGGTTTGGGCCGTAGTGGTCATCAGCGCATTGCTGTCCGGCGCTGGCGCAATCATCGCCCTGATACATCCCGCTATGCTCGTCGGGCCCCGGGCGGAGATCAATGAGGCGGCTCGCATCTTCGCCGGCTACCTCGTTGCGCGGAATCTCACATTGGCTGGCGCTCTTGGGGCTCTCCTCGTTCTGCGGGCCCGCCGCGCCCTCGGCCAGCTCCTGGTCCTTGTCGGCGTGATTCAACTCGTCGACGCCCTGATCGATGGATTGGAAGGACGCTGGACCATCGCTCCCGGCGTATTGGTGCTTGGCATTGTCTTCCTGCTTGCGGCAGGGCGTCTGACCGGCACCCCGTTCTGGAGTCGTTCAGCATGGTCCGATTGAATAGGGGACTGATCAAGCACTCGACTGATTGATCCGCGAACGACCGCGTCGTTTACAGTTCGCTCGCCTGGTGAATAGCGCGAATCACAGCCTGCGCCTTGTTAATCGATTCCTGATACTCCAGCTCGGGGACGGAGTCCGCCACGATGCCCGCGCCCGCCTGCACATATCCCTTGCCATCCTTAGCCAGCAGTGACCGGATCGCGATGCAAGAATCCAGATTCCCTGAGAAGTCCGCGTACAGCACCGTGCCGCCATACGTTCCGCGCCGCGTGGGCTCCATCTCTTCGATGATCTCCATCGCCCTCACCTTCGGTGCGCCGCTTAGGGTTCCTGCAGGGAAGCAGGCTCTCAAGGCGTCTACCGCCGTTAATTCCGGACGCAGGCGGCCCTCGATGGTGCTCACAATGTGCATCACATGGCTGTACCGCTCCACGAACATCAGCCGATCCACTTTCACGCTGCCATATTCGCTCACGCGCCCCACATCGTTGCGTCCCAGGTCGACCAGCATCACGTGCTCTGCGCGCTCTTTCTCGTCCTGCATCATCTCCTTCTCAAAGGCCAGATCCTGTTCCTCGTTCGCGCCGCGAGGCCGGGTCCCCGCAATGGGTCGATATTCCACTTTGCCGTCGTGCACGCGTACCAGCAGCTCTGGGGACGATCCCGCCAACTCAATCGGCGTCGTGCGCGCTTTGCCTTTTTTCGATGAACTTCGAGCTGACCCTTCCAGAGCATCCGGCGTAAAGCGCAGAAAGTACATGTAAGGGCTGGGGTTTACAGTGCGCAGCGCGCGGTACACCTGAAACGTATCCAACTTTGCTTCCAGGTCGAATCTCTGCGAAAGTACAGTTTGAAATACATCGCCCGCCGCAATGTACTCCTTTGTGCGCTGCACGGCCGAGATAAATTCCTTCTTGCGCGTGCGATGTTCCACTTTCAACTTTCCGTTGCTGCCGCGTTTGCGCATCTTCGGCAAGGGGCCTGCGAGCCTCTTCTCGAGCTTGCCCAGGCGCCGTACTGCGTACGCGTAGGCCTTTTCAGGAGCCGCCAGCGTAACGTCCGCGGTCACCATCAACCAGATCTGTTTACGCACGTGATCGAAAGCCAACACCTCGTCGAAAAACAGCAGGCAAGCGTCCGGGACCCCGAGGTCGTCCTTCGCCAGCTCAGGTAAGCGCTCGATCTGCCGCACTGCGTCGTATGCAAAAAAGCCCACGGCTCCAGCGGTGAATGGCGGCATTCCCGCAAGCCGCGCAGGCTTGTGGCCGCTGAGAGCCTCTCGAAGAATCTCGAATACGTCGCCGTTCAGATGCGTCGTCCGCTTGCTCTCGGTGATCGCAATCTCCTGGCCGCGCGCGACAACCCGCTTGTATGGATTGATTCCAATAAACGTGTAGCGGCCAACCTGCTCTCCGCCCTCCACCGACTCCAACAGAAAGCACTCTTTCTCGGGCCACGCCGCGCGCAAAAATGCCGATACCGGCGTTTCCAGGTCGGCTGTCAGGGTGCGATACACGGGTACGAGAGTGTGCGCTTTGGCAAGCGCCACAAAATCCTTGCGGCTGGGCTGAATTCGTTGCTCTGTCGCTTTCACAGACCCCAGTGTAATTGCCGCGAACAGTGGCCGACTACCCAGTTCGCAACACCTAGCGCGGTTCGTAGGCAGCGAGCCAGCTTTGCAATGCATCCGCTGAGAGCGGATGGCTGAACCAGTATCCCTGGGCGCCATCGCAGCCCTTCGCGCGCAGCATCTCATACTGTTCCCGCGTGATCACGCCTTCGGCGACGACTTTCATCTTCAGCTCGTGGCCCATCTCGATAATCTTTTCCACCATTACCCTGTCGCTTGTGTTGCGATGCATCTTTTCCACGATGCTCTTGTCGATCTTCAGCTCTGTCGCAGGCACATTCTGCAACTGCTGCATCATCGCGAAGCCGCTGCCAAAGTCGTCGATAGATAACTGGAAGCTCTTCATGCGCAACCGCGTCAAAACGTCGAGAGTCCGCGAAAGCTGGCTCAACAGCCGCGACTCCGTAATCTCGACAGCAATCCTTCCGGCAGGGAATCCGTATTTATTCGCGAGGTTTAAAAGAGCGTCCGGAAAATCCAGATTGCTTAACGAGAGCATTGTTGCATTGATTGAAACTCGCAGCGGCTCCCCGGAGCGCCGCCGGAAATCCTTCACCTCGGCCAGCGCGATTTCTGCAGTCTTCCAGCACAGATCGTCCATCAGGCCCAGTGCGTCGAGTCGTTCAAGAAAACTGTCCGGTAAGAGCATGCCGCGCTCCGGATGTCGCCATCGTGCCAGCGCTTCGACGCCCATCACTTCGCCGGTTCTCAGATCAATCTGCGGCTGGTAGTAGTTCAGGAACTCGCTCTTGGTTACCGCGGCGCGAATCTGTTCGTCCGATACGGCGACTGAGGGAATCTCTTTGACGGACTCAGGTGTCTCCATCGCAGTAATGGATTCCAGAACCTCTTTGAGCTCCAGTGGCGAAAACGGCTTCTGCAAGTGCCCTACAACAGCCAGCCCCAGGCTCTGCGCCAGCTTTTCAGCCGTTTCAAGCACTCGTTTATCCATCCCGCTCATCAGCAGAATGCGCGCCTTGCACTTTCGCTCGCCCAGCAGGCGCAAGACCTCGATCCCGTCCATTCCCGGCATCATCAGGTCCAGCAGGATGAGTGAGGTCTCAGGAGTGACTTTCTCTTGAAACGCCCCCGGATCCCCGGCCGTATCGCAACTCAGTCCGATCGCGATCGCCAGTGCTGAGACAAGCTCACACACCACCCGATCATCGTCGATCACGAGGACCTTATCGGAGATTGCCATTGCTTCTCCAGGCTCCGCGGGCGAGTCGTTTCTCGGCCCCTCGGTCCCGGGCAACCCTTCGCCGCGGACCAGAGCCAGTCTGCAAGAGCTATGTTGAGTGTAGCTTAGCCCGAGGTTACAGGGGACCCGTTTCACTTCTCCCCGGACCGAGCTGCAATCTCTAGTAACGTCGTCCCAGCCAAATCTCCGTCTGAATCGATTTTGTCCAGGCCCTGAAAATCGTGTTCTTTTCTGCTCTTTTCCCGGTTTCCCACCTAGGTTCCCAAAGGATGTCGACCTATGTCCCACGCGCTTGACGCGGCCTGACGGCGGGCCTAGACTCACATGGGTTTGGGCTCATGACTGCTTCGGCCGGTACCAAAGGCCCTAATCATGCAGCGTGTCGTTGCCCATTCGCAGAAACCCCGTCTAACGGGCGGGTGGTTCGCACCAGCGATTCACCTGTAGATGTGAATAGGAATTGGAGAATTGTATGGCACTCGCAACACAAACTATGACTCTGGACCAGGAGATCAATCCCTGGGAAGCGCAGAGCGCACGGTTCGATTTCGCGGCTCGTAAACTTAATCTCGATGAAGGCCTTTGGAAGCTGCTCAGGACTCCGGCTCGCGAAATCATCGTTCACTTTCCAGTAACCATGGATGACGGCCGCATTGAAATGTTTACCGGTTTCCGCGTACAGCACAACATCGCGCGTGGTCCTGCCAAAGGCGGCATTCGCTACTCGCCCGACGTGACTCTAGATGAAGTCCGCGCTCTTGCCAGCTGGATGACTTGGAAATGCGCCGTAGTCAACATCCCTTTCGGAGGCGCGAAGGGCGGCGTCATCTGCGATCCAAAAGCCATGAGCCAGGGTGAGCTCGAGCGTATGACGCGCCGCTACACCTCTGAGCTTATCGACTTCATCGGGCCTGAAAAAGATGTTCCCGCGCCCGACATGAACACGAATGAGCAAACCATGGCATGGATCATGGACACCTATTCCATGCATATGGGCCGCACCGTCACCAGCGTTGTTACCGGGAAGCCGCTGAACATCGGCGGATCGCGCGGACGCATCGAGGCGACCGGCCGCGGCGTCATGGTCGCCTGCGGAGAAAGCCTGCGCTATCTCAACCTTCCTATCGAAGGTTGCAAGGTCATCATCCAGGGCTTCGGCAATGTTGGCTCCAATACCGCACGCCTCATGATGGAGCACGGCTACAAGATCATTGGCATAGCCGAAAAAGAAGGCGGCCTGTTCAATTCCAACGGTATCGATATCCATCAGCTCGCCGAATACAAGTACCGCAACGGAACTACGCTCGGCTTCCGCGGAGCTGAAGCCACACCGAGCGAAGAACTCATGATCACCGAGTGCGACATTCTGATACCCGCAGCCACCGAGAACGTGATCACCAGCCGAAACGCAGACAAGATCAAGGCTCGGATTCTGGTTGAAGGCGCAAACGGTCCCACTACCGCGGTCGCCGACGAAATTCTTGCCGAGAAGCGCATATTCATCGTGCCCGATATTCTCGCCAACTCCGGCGGCGTCACGGCGAGCTACTTTGAGTGGGTGCAGGATCGTCAGGGCTACTTCTGGAAAGAGGCGATCGTCAACGAGCAGCTTGAGACAATCCTTCGCGACAGCTTCGAAGACGTTGTCCGTTACGCCGAGGCACATAACGTGAACAACCGCATCGCGGCGTACATGCTGGCCATCGATCGCGTGTCGTTCACCATCAAGCAACGCGGCATCTACGCATAGCGTTTCATTTACGGGGTGCGTTTCGGGCGGATTCCATCCCACGTAGAGACCGGGGTACCCCCCCCGGTCTCTGGGCGTAAATTACACTTTTCATTGACTTTAGCGAATAGGCTTGCCGCCAAGTTCCTCTATCAATTGCGGATAGCCGCAGATTCCTGCAAGCCAAAGAGTTAACGGCGTTTTTATCTCAGATTTCGCCAGTGAGTCTTCAGCTGCGGTGGCTTCATGTCGCGTCTTCATCTTTAATTGTGGCGCAAACCTGGAAATAATATGCAAACGGAATTCGATTCCGAAGCACTGCAGCCGCGCTCATGATCGCAACTGCTAGCCAGATGTCCCGGTCAGAGGACAGGAGTATCATGGCGGCACAATCATGGAGCCTTCTAACTCGTCCTTTGCTGCCTGGGGTGTCCTGTTCGCTTTCCTTCTCGTCGCACCGGTCCGAATCGTCGCGCAGGCGAATCCAGATACGACGCAAGCGCCAGCTTCGATGCCCGCCGCTCAAACGACGCCAGATTACCGGCTGAAGCTCCCTGTTCCGCTCGTGATTGAAGATGTTGTTGTGCTCGACAATAAGGAGCAGCCGGTACACGGGCTACATGCCTCAGACTTCGACGTGACCGAAAACGGAACTCGTGTCGAGCTGACTAGTTTTGAAGAACACGTCCCGCTGGCCGAAGGGACGGCTCCAGCGAAGGCGCCTCCGCTTGGCGCAAATATCTTCAGCAACATTCCCGATGTTCCGCAGTCCTCATCTCTTAACGTTTTGTTGCTCGATGCGCTGAATACCCCGCTCGATGCTCAAGTTCGCGTGCACGATCAGTTGTTGCGCTTCCTCAAAGACATGCCGCCCGGCAGCCGGGTCGCGATCTTCGCGCTGGGAACACGGCTGCAAATGCTGCAAGGGTTTACGGACGACCCGGCAATTTTGCGCGAGGCGATCGAACACAAGAACGGCCCGCAGACCTCCCCGCTTCTCGATCGGCGGACCTCCCAGGATCCAGCCAATCCAGCGAACGACGCCATCCTCGATTACATGATGAACAAGACCAACAAAGGCCAATCGGCCAATTCGGCCTTGCAGAGCATCGAGGCGCATATGGCGGCTTCGACCGTGCGCCAGCGAACCATCGACACCCTGCAGGCAATGAATGAATTGGCGCGGTATCTCTCCGTGCTGCCGGGACACAAGAACCTGATTTGGTTTTCAGGATCATTTCCGCTCAACCTTTTGCCCAATGACCAATTGTCCGACCCGTTTGCGCTGGTGAACGATTTCCGCGACGCGGTTCGCCAGACCTCAGAGATTATGGCGCGCGGCCGCATTGCTGTTTATCCCGTCGACGGGCGGGGCCTGATGCCCGACTCCTCAATGAACACCGCGCAATACGGAGTGAGCCGCTATGCGGAGATCCACAATCGCGACGCAGCCGAGGCGGCGGCGAAACACTTTGACACCGAACAGGTCTATGCCGAGCACGACACCATGGAGATGATCGCCGCCAACACGGGAGGCAAGGCCTTTTTTAATACCAACGATTTGAAGACTGCCGCTGAAAAAATCCTGCGCTATGGGGAGAACTACTACACGATCGCCTACTCGCCCACCAGCAAGAAATTCGACGGCAGCTATCGCAAGATCGTGATCCGCGCCAATCAACGGAAAGATCTGCGCATTTCATATCGTGTTGGATATTTTGCCGACGACCCGGACGCGGTGGCGATCGGGAAAAAAGGTTCTGCCACTGACCGCAATGCAGACGGCGATGCTGCACGGGGTTCCCAACGCGATCCAGGTTCGCTTCGATGCCGCATTCATTCCGGGCGAAAAGCCGGGAGACAAGCTCACGCCGGGTGGTAACCCCGATGCCGATCGCATGAAGCCTCCCTATTTGAGTTACGCGGTGGAATTCATCGTTGATATCCGTAGCGTGCAATTCACGGTCGACGCCAACAAAGTCCATCATGGCTCGCTTGAGCTGGCTTCGTTCGTCTATGACCGCGACGGCGTGCCGCTCAATTCGACGATCAGCAAAGCAAACCTGGATCTGCCCGATGACAGGTTTGGCCAGATTGCGCAGCATGGCATATTGACGCGCCAGACGATTGAAGCCCCGGTGAAAGGCGAGTACTCTCTACGCGTCGGAGTCTGCGATTTGGCCAACGATCATGTAGGCGCCCTTGAAGTTCCGCTGGCGCGCCTGAAATCACTGCAGGAGCTGCGTTCAGAAGAGGCGCGACAGAACTCTTCGCACGCGAACTGACCAAGCTGCCATTCCTGCAAATTGAGTGCATCAATCCCAGTCTTCTCTGGCGGATCGATCAGGCGATGCCAATATAGTCGCAAACCAGCGCCGTCAGATCGTCATCCTGGATGCGTGCCCAGCTCTGCACCTTGCCAAGGATGCTCTCAACCGCTTCAGCGGGTTCCAGATTCGTAGTAGCCCGGAGTGCCTCTGCCAGCGCCGTATCCCCGAAGAAATGCCCGCCAGCATTTCTCGCTTCGAGTAATCCGTCGGTGTAGAGCAGCAGGCGGTCGCCTCGCTGCAGAGTCATCGATTTTTCAGTGTAGGTCGCATTCTCTGTAGCGGCCAGCAGAAGTCCGTTCTCCACAACTTCCTGCACCTCGCCGCCGCGCAACAGCAGCATCGACGGATGTCCAGCCGCGGCATACCGCAGTTCCTGCGCCTGTGCATCGAGATGCACGTAGGCCGCGGTGACAAATTGCCCCTGCGTGTTGCCGCACAAGGCTGCATTCATTCCGGCCAGAAGTTTCGCGGGGTGCTCGCCCTGTTCGCGCTGCGCGGTGGCCGCCATCTTGACCATCGATGCAATCAGCGCCGCCGGAACACCATGGCCCGACACGTCAGCGATCAGCAGGCCTGCGCTGTGCGCGTCGACCCGTAGAAAGTCATATAGATCTCCGGCCACGGAGGACATCGGGATGTATTTCGCAGCGACGCGGAACGCGGTCGAGGCAGGGAACGCCCCGGGCAAAATCGACATTTGAATGCTGCGGGCAACCTCGAGCTCTTTCTGGATCTCGCCGAGTTGCTGATCGCGCTCCAGGGTCCGCCGCGCCGCAACATAACCGAGGCAGCTCAGGAGCACAGCGAATCCATAGGGCTCGATGTCGAATCCGAGCCGGGCCGCACCACCCAGGTTATCCCACAGAGCCATCGCCACAAAGCAGGACAGCCCGCGCCGCAACACCACAAAATCGTGGTCGAGCTTGCCCATCAGAAACGTTCGCACGAGAACCCAGGGAAGGGCGGCGACGATCAGCACGTTGTTGACGAGGTGGAGCAGGGGCAGGCGCCCAACCACGAAGACGGCGACGGCCATGCCTAGGAACAAGGCCGAAAGAATGGCTGTGACCAGCTTTCCGCGCTTGGCGAGCAACCCGGCCGCCTGTAAGAACAGGAACGCTGGAATTGGTACGATGAAGCCCACCACCCAGCGTAGGCGCGCGAAGAATTCGTTTCCCCCCAGGGTTATATTGAGCAAGCCGGTGTCAAACCACATCCTCTGTCCGTAAAGAAACGCGAACACGCCGAGCCAGACCAGCAGCGCATCGAAGCGTCTGCGCAACAGGCAAAATGCGACCGTGACCAGCCCCACCGTGGTGAACGCCGACCCTAGAAACAGGGTCGGCTCATCCTGGTGGAATGTACGCAGCACTTCGCTTGCGGACAATTGCATGTCGATCAGCAGCATGGCTGTTCATGGTACATGATTTCGTCGCAAGCGCATCTCAAGCGTCGTCGTAGTCCTCCGTCAACGACTAGCGCGGATCGAGAAACAGACGCTCGCCGATCGAATCTGCGGCGGGTGTCACGTCCGACTCAGTTCGGAACGCCGGAGCTTTGCCTGAGCCGCACGCGGCCGCAATCCCCGTCATCATCAGCGCCAGTCCGGCTGTGGCCAACGCGACTGTGGTCAATTGCCGCCAAAATATCCTTTCGTCCTCTCATGGCTTCTTCTCTCCGTGAGACGCTCTGGGGTCATTCTGTTGCGGATCCGGCGGAAGGCTGCGAAGGTATGTGATGATTTGCCATCTCTCCGGTTCGGGCAGGGAACTCCACGAAGGCATGCCTTTCCACGCGCTGCCGTTCTTCAGGAGCCACGCAAGTTCGCCGTCGGTCGCTTGCCTTACGCGCTCGCTGCGCAGATTAGGCCGGTTGTGTTTGCCCTCTGCGTTATCGCCATGGCACTTGGCGCAGTTGTCCTCGAACAGAACCTTGCCGGCGTCGGCGGCCTCGGCATTTCCCGCCATGGGATTAACACGTTTGCGATCGGCATCCGGCACCTTGTGCAGCCAACCGCCGTCTGCGGCCAAGAGCAGTGCCGCGCCCGCAAGCAATAACAGAATCGTCCCCAAGCGCAGCTTCATCGGCTCCTCCGGAACAGATCTCGGAATTGCTGGATCTCGTACGACACTTTGAATCGCCACAACACACCGGCGCTGTTGTCATTCAGTCCGAACTGCGGAGAGAACCCAAGCGTGGGTCCGTGCGGAAGATTGAAGTAGACCGAAGGTCCTGCGTAGTGCGAGGTCGCGTCCAGTCCGAAATCGTGTGCCGTCGCCAGGCCCCCGTAAAGTTCTGCACCCGCGTTGAAGTTCTGCCGGCAAAAGGTGCAGCCTCGTCCGCGCGCGACCAGGCTCAACGGCCGGCTTGCCGCCACGGCGTAGCCAAACTCCCACGGCTCATTTGAGATATTCTTTTCCGCGATAAAGTTCTCTGAGAAATTCCACCCCTTGGCATTGCTTGAGAGGATCAGCTTGCCCTCGATTTCGCGCTCAACCTCGCCGCGGCTCTCCGCGTTGGTCACCTGCAGATCGCTGATACTGTCGTGGCCCACCACTTCAAGCAGGCTCTTGTCGGCCCCGTTGATGTCCTCGTACTCCACGTAGAGCACCGGGTTCACCCAGTGCTCGCTCGGCAGTACGCGGAAACGATTCTCCAAGCGAAAGCCCGTGAAGATGGTCGAGTCGTTCTGCGTCGCCTGGCCTTGCAGGTACACCTCGGTCGTCCACCATGCGGTGGCCCCATACTCCAACTCGAGCGTCGGGCTGAAGAATGCGTTGGCATTCTTGGGCGACGCCGTCAGGCCTTTCATGGCAACTTCCAAGTTGCCCGGCTCTTCCAGCACCTGGGAGTAGGTCACGAAGTAGGGTGGTTCCTGGGCGCGAGCGGGAGTACTCAGGCCCACCATCCATGCCGCGAACGCAAGAAGATTGAGAGCATCGCCCATGCGTGCTCGCGTCATGAAAGAAAAATTGCAAAGAAAAGCAAAACGTCGGGGCGCTTTTTTGCGCAAAGATGCGCGTACGCCGCGGGAACAGCACACTGGCCAGGCCATCAGATTCCCTCTCTGGAATCGTGGCGGACGTTCCGCTATGCTAGGGGAACCGTCAGCTCACGGGTTGTCGGTCCGCGGTCCTGGGGGCGCTTCGCCAAAAGTCTACCCCTGGGGCCGCTTCTCTTTGTCGTCATGCGCCGCCGGAGCCGGAGACGCCCAGTGATGTAAAGTCGGATCGATTCGCGCAAATACGCTTCGGAATCGGGTCAATCGAAGTACGACTGATTTAGTCCTATATCAACCTAGCACAGCTCTGGGCCCCTCGCAACCAACTGGAACGCCCTCTTATCTCAAAAATGCGCTGTTGTGCTCCACAACGCGGTACGTCTTGCCTGCCAGTGCAATAATGGACGCTATCCGGGCTTGGGTCCGGCCCACGGACGCGAGACAAGTGAACCTCCCCAACTCCATCACGATGAGTAGGATCGTTATGATCCCGCTGCTGTTGTGGATTCTGTCACCGCACTTCCCCCTGCAGGGGTTTAGCGGCGAGCAGGAGATTCTCGCCTCGGTCCTGTTCGTGCTGGCATCCATCACCGACGGCCTCGATGGCTACCTGGCCCGCAGGCGCGGACAAATCACCACGATGGGCATGCTGCTCGACCCGCTCGCCGACAAGATCATGGTGACGGCGGCCTTGATCGCCCTGGTTGCGTACAATCCAACGGTGGTGAAGGTCTGGATCGCCGTCGTCATCATTGGCCGCGAATTTCTAATTTCTGGCCTGCGCTCCATCGCTTCCTCTGAAGGCTTCACCATCCAGGCCAGCGACCTCGGCAAGCTCAAGACCGTCGTCCAGATTGTCTCTGTGGTGTCGGCGATCCTGGCGCACCGCTGGTACGAATGGCAGTTCGGCTATCTCGTCATCCCCGTTCGATGGATTGCCATCGCCGCGATCTACTTCACTGTGCTGGTCTCCACGGTTTCGGCCATCGACTATTTCGTTGGTTTCTGGAAGAAGATCGACCACGCCTCTAACGATCGCCGCAAGGCATTCGTGCTCGGCCGTCGCAAAAGCCCCAGTATTATTAATTAGAAAGAATACTCAGCCTGCAACGTTCGATCCGACATCTGCGCAGACTCTCGGCACAGCAAAAGACCCCGGCCATGCCGGGGTCTTTGCTTCTTCCATGACTTTCCAGTTCGTCAGGCCATTGCCACCAAAGGCGTTCCAACTGGAATTGCCGCAGGCACAGGCACCGCGACCGCGGGCTGCTGTGGTGCATGTGTGCTGCGCGTCAGGCGATGCACAAAGTGATACGGTGGCCAGGGGCCCGACACCTGCAGGTGGCAGTCCCGCATCATCGCGCTCGTTTGTGCGAATTTGTTCTGGTAGCGTTCAACATACTTGCGTTCGATCAGGTGAGCGATATCCAGGACCATCTTGCCGTTTTCCGTCAGCCGGCAGCTGACATCTTCGTCCAGCGGCAAGAAGAGGCGGTGCATCTGGAAGCTCACCGCGCGTGCTCGTGTCTGTCGTTCCCGTTGCCGGGATGCGGTCTCGCGCAGATTCGACAGGTACTCCCGGCCAACGGTCTCGGTCGAGAGGGTCCGCGCGACCTCTTTTGTGCAACAATCGTCCACGAAAATGCGGAGATGCATTTCGGTCTTGCCGCGCAGCTTGTCGATGTTTGAGAGAAACTGTCGCTGATTCGAGCGGATCGAGCGCCGCAGGCTCTCGTCGTCGTTGAACACGGTCCCAAATCGAAAAGGCAGAACCGTGGAGTGCTGGAAGCAATCCGCGATCACTCGGGCATGATCCACGCCCGCTTTCTGGCTCAACGCTTCAGAAGGGTTATGCTCGCTCACGAGAATGGCGAGATCGCTGGCGGGGTAGAGGAAAACCTGGTTGCCGCTGACTCCGTGAACGGACTCTAAGGGAACAGGTTTGCGATGGCGGGCTAATTCTGGAAAAGCTTGTTTTTCACCGATGCAGTAGGCATACCATGCCATGACTTTGCACTCCGTGTGCGGACGCCGGTAAGCGCCGCTCGTTAGTGAAGCTCTGTGAACTCAGGAACAACTGCATTGTGGAGCAGGCAACTTGAATCCGACAATCGGACTGTTGCGAATACTAGCCCTTGCAAAACACGACTGGCAATGTCCAACAGCACGAACCCCGTAAAAGGTATCCAAAAATCGCGATTTCGTTTTTATGGCACTTAAAATAAGTTTTATCTTATCGATTTTGGACTGATTTGGCACAAAATGCGGTTCAGATCCTCCCGCGCGGACTTCCCGGAGCCTCTAACTCAACCCCGAAAGGCAGCTACCGACTAGTGGATGAACCCTTTGACGTAGGAGAAAAGTGCCACATTGACGCCGATGGAGAGCGCCACAAGCACGAACCCGATCACCGCAAAGACGAGCAGCCGGCCCCGAATTTTGCTGACGCTCTCGGCCAATTCCCGCTGTTCAGCAGCACTACTTTCGATCGCGTCTTTTACGGTTTCAAGCTGGCTATCGATCCGCTTGAACGCCGTGTCATGCTCCGTTGCCTTGTCGTGCATCAGCGCAATCTCGGCCCGCACATTGGTCAGGGCCGATTCCACCGGATAGAGGTCGACGGGCGGGGCCTGCATGCGGGGAACCAGCAGATTGGCTGCGACGGCAGCCACGTTTCCATCGAGCAGTGGCAACATCTTGCTCAGCAGCGGTACGAGCGTCCGCACTGCTCCCACGGTGCGCTCCAGGCCGCTTCGCTGGCCGCCTTTTGACCCATTCCCACGCGGGGCCAGGCTGCTTGTGCGCAGTTCATCCGCGTGCCCGTCTCTGGGCATATTCCGTTCCGAATTCTCGCGCACAGGATTTTTGATCACCGGATTCACGTCATTCCCCATCGGTCTTCCCGTCCTTCTCGACTACCAGACTACTCTGCGTTCCTTCCCGCGCGCCTCGTTGTACTCCATTGGATGCGCGGTCATTGTTCTTCGTTCGGCGGGCCGGCGTGGAGGCCTGGTTTCGCGCCTACCGCGCCTGCTCGCGGCCCTGTCCGCTCGCGTATCCTCGTCAACAGGAGACTCCCGTGCGATCCGTCCTTGCAGACATGCTGCGCCATGTGCAGCGCTTCATGCTGGCCGGCCTTATCACCATTGGGCCCCTGTTCGTCACCTGGATTGTGTTCAGCTGGGTGTTCACCAGGCTCGCCAATGCCGGCTTGCCCCTGGTTCGCTTCTTTGGAGACGTCCTCCCGAGCGCCTGGAACGACCAGCCATGGTTTGAATCGATCCTCGCCGTGTGCCTTACCCTGGTTGTTCTCTACGCGGTCGGGCGCATCACGTCGCTCGTGATCGGGCGGCAGGCATTCAACCTGTTTGAAACCGCCCTGGAGCGTCTGCCGGTTGTCGCCAAGGTCTACACCTCGGTACGCCAGCTCGTCGACACCATGATGGCCAAAAAAGACTCCGGCCAGCGCGTGGTTTTAGTCGACTTCCCAATCCCCGGCCAAAAGAGCGTTGGCTTCCTCACCCGCACCATGACCGACTCGACCACCGGCCAGCAACTCGCTGCCGTCCTGCTTCCCAATGCCATCAATCCCACATCGGCTTTCTTGCAGGTTTTGCCGCTGGACCGCGTGACGGAGACCGATCTGACCATGGAGCAGGCAATGAGCATGTTGATGACGGGCGGCGCAGTAGGGCCGGAGAGCATCCAGTTCACCCGGAGTGTCGAACCCCGCAACAGCTGATTGTTGTCTACTCCGCCTTCGCTGCGGGCTCCAGGTCTTCTTCGGCCTGTTCGCTCTCGACAGTCACCTTGCGCAGGCTCACATGCTCAAATTGCGCCCAGATTAATCCCACGGGCACGATGCCCAGAAACGTGGTCAGCAGCAGGGTTGCCGCGCAGGCCGTTGCCGGTTCAGGATTGACGTCGAGAAGCTTCGAAATCGCGGCTGCCACCAGCCCAATCTGAGTGAACCATCCGATCACCGGGAGCTGCACGATGCTTGACACTCCGCTGAACGCCATCAGCAGCACGCATTTTGCGGGAGTCATGGCCGCCAGCACAGGGTCTGCCACGAATGCCTGCATGGTCACAAGGTACGCATAGGCGATCAGAAGCCACATGGCGATCGAGAGCCCCGCCGCCGCTCCAAAGTCGGCAAACGAGCGCATCGTATCAAGGCCGGTGCGGAATTCGCGGATCTTGTGGCCCACTGCTTGCCCGATCTTGTTCGAAATCGCTCCCAGTGTCCCCTCGAAAAATGCTGCCACCGCATTGCCGGCGAACCGAACCGCCACCAAAAACGCGGCTCCTGCCACCGTTCCCGCCATGCCCCAGTAGCCCGCTCGCTTCACCATCTCGGAGTGCGGCAGGGCGCCGGGTCCGCCGAACCACGTCGAAAATAGAATGGCCGACGAGAAGATCAACGCCATCGTACCTGCATCGAACAGGCGCTCCACGATATACACGGCAATCTGGTTGCTCAGTGGCAGCCCGGTCTTCTTCGAGACGAGGTACGGCCGTACCGGATCGGCCACGCGTCCGATCAACGCCACCGCCGTGAATCCAATCACCTGCGTGCCCAGCAGCGATAAGGGATGTACCTTCTTGTTGTGCCGCAGCAGGTACGCCCATCGCACGGAACGGAAGACATAGGCGAGGTAGATGCACGCTGCTCCAAGTGCAATCCGGTGCCAGTCGGCTTGTGCTAACTGCGCCTTGAACAACGCAAAATCAAAATGGATTCTGTCACGTCCCCAGATAACCACCCCGGCGAACACAGCAAGCACAACCAAGCCCAGGATCAGCTGATTCTTCTTCAAGCAATCTCCGTTCCGCACATACAGCACCGATTCTATGTTGTCGCACTGCGGCAACCGAAGACCTTATTGATGCGTTGGGCTCGTTCCGGTAATTTGCCGCGCCGTGGCACGCTTCGCTTCCTGCTCGTGTGCCCGTACGCGCCGGTTAAACTCGTGGATCACCCGCGCCACATACGCGCGCGTCTCATGATATGGCGGAATCCCATGGTATCTGTCTACCGCCGCGGGGCCCGCGTTATAGGCGGCCAGGGCAAGCGCCAGGTTCTCGTGATACTTCGTCAGCAGGGAATCGAGATACGTCGACCCGCCGCGCACATTTGCTTGCGGCTCAAAGCTGTCTTTGACTCCCAACTCGCCCGCCGTCGATGGCATGAGTTGCATTAGCCCCCGCGCCCCCGCCCGGCTCACCGCGCGAGAATTTCCGTTGCTCTCTGCCTTCACTACGCTGGCCAGCAAATCCACATCGAGGTTATGCGCCTTTCCTGCCTCAGAGAGCATCTCGTGCAGATCGGCCGTGCTCAACGCGGCAGTTTTCGTTTGAGGTTGCACATGCGCGGCGGGCTGTGGATCGGGCGTCTTCTCAATCCCCATCACTTCTTCCGGCTTCAGCGCGATGTAACTGCTCTCGTCGGCGCTGAGATAGAGCCGCATCCGCCCGCCCACAACCGCATGATGATCGCAATCCATTGCGAAGCCATTGCTCAGCGTTACATGTTCAGCCGCGCGGGCGGGGGCGCCGCAGAGGGCGAGTATCATCGCAAGCACGATTGGGATTCTCTTCGGCAATCTCAGTTCGAACTCTCTCAGCCCCGCGCCATCGAGGCCCAGTGTTTGCGCTGGTGCGTTGTAGCCGCCTCCAGCACAACGGCCACGCCATCTTCATCGTTCGGCGGAGCCTGTTTCCATCCGTTGACCTTCGCCATCGTACGCAGCTCCGGCGCCGCATTCCCCATCAGCACGCTTTGGCCTGCCCACTCCAGCATGTCCACATCGTTCCAGTTGTCGCCGATCGCCATAGTCTCCTTGCGATCGATGCCCAGTCTCGCTGCCAGGCGTTCAAGGGCCCACGCTTTCGAAACGCCTCGCGGCAGCAAGTCCAAAATAGACAAATCACGCGCTGGATACTCGGTGCGAATGCACTCGCAAGACGCGCTCCATGGACTCGCCTTCAGCGCCGCCTCCGCCTTCTTCATCTTTTCCAGGCCGCCCGTCACCATTCCCTGGATGGGGTCCATGCCATCGGGTAACGCTTTTTCAAGCGGCTTCACAACTTCGATGGCGCCGCGGTTGGCCTCCACCCACAAGGAGATGCGCCCCTGCGCCTGATCGAGATCTTCCAGCACCAGTTCGCCACGGCCGATCTTATCGAAGGTAAACACCATCGCCCCGAACTTGCGCAGCAACCCGCAGAGCCCCCGCGCCACCCGCGCCTCCAGATGGCTGCGGTCTATGGAGTCGCCCCCCAGGGTGCGGGTCACTGCTCCATTCGACGTAATCAACGGCATGTTCGCTCGCAATCCAAGGCCTTCCAGCAGCGGAACCGTGTAGGCGGTGCGCCGGCCTGTCGCAATCGCCACCACAATGCCTGCATCCTGCGCGGTCTTGAGCGCCTTCGCATTCCGCGCGCTGATTGTCTGCGAAAACGTCGGCAATAGCGTTCCATCGATATCGATCGCCACCAGGCGCACAGGGGGATGCATATCTTCAAGTTTACTTGGAGGCCAGCCCGCAGTGCATGGAGGGCAGATGAAGGAATAGACCTTGGTACTGAAAGAACCTTTCGTTAATCTAAGGACATGGAACGCATCTGCAGCCACTGCCACGCCGTGCTTGCCGCCGACACCAAAGCCGACTGGTGTCCCGCCTGCGGTGGGTCCCTCGTGGATAGACCCGGCCTACCAATGAACTCGTCCAAGAGCCTGTTGCACGCAGTGGTGGATCGTCGGGGAATTGTGCTGCCGCGCCGCCACGCCGTCGGCGGCATCATCTCGCCGCAATAGGCGCTGTGCCTGTGCACAGTCAGCGCAACGTCATCTAGCGCCTGTCTTGAGCCCAACTGCTTTCGCCAGCCGCCCCTGCCGCTCGTCAAACGTCCAGAAGCGTTCCGCGCCCAACTCGAGCGCACAAGCGACATGCAGCGAATCCAGCGTGCGGACGTCGAATCGAGCGCCATATTTGCCCGCCAGGCGATTGCTTGCTTCCCATGCAGTCTTCGGCAGGTCGACCTGCATCCAGACTCCCTGCACGCAGTCCTCATCGAAGCTGCCCCAAACAAGCTCGGCTTCGCGCTCTGAGATTATCTTGCGAAAGACATACTGGAATAAGGCATGAGCCATTTCGGCGCGATTCAGAGGATTCAGAGTGATCTGCGCGTCCCGCATCAGCCGGTCTGCTCGTGTCGAATGCGTATCCTGAATGTACGCTGAGACAATAAAACTGGAGTCCGCACAGATCATCAGTAGCGGCTTTTCTCGCGGTCTTCAATGAGGAGGTCCACCGCCGGGATTCTCCTGTCACCAAAGATGCGTTTGCGTCGCGCCGCAAAATCCGGCCACTCTGCCGGTTTCGCGAGCGGCTTCTCCGGCACGATCTTACCGAGGACCCGGTTTCGTTCGCGCAACTCTACTGTTTCGCCCGCTTTGAGCAAGGCCTTCAGCTGTCGGGTATCGCGAAGCTGGCGCAGGTTTACGCTGGGCATGAATAGAATGTGTCACAAAATGTGTCACATTGTCAAAAAGACAAATCCGCGAGCCGCCGTTAGCTTTACTCGTACCGCAGCGCTTCTGCGGGCAATACGCGCGCCGCGGCTAGCGATGGATAGAGCGTCGCCAGAAGCGAAATCCCGATCGAGACCACCGACACAATCACCCCGTCGATTGCCCGCGGAGCAAAAGGCAGCGTATCGATCGCGTAGACCTCGGCCGAGAGATGGATGAAGTGGTAGTATCCGCCGAGCCACGATGCCGCATAGCCTAGCACCAGTCCCAGCACCGTGCCGATCACGCTAATCAGAAGTCCCTGCATCAGAAAGACATTACGGACTTGCTGTGGTTCGACGCCGAAGCTCATCAGTACGGCAATGTCGCGCGTCTTCTCCATCACCATCATCGTGAGCGCGATCAATATATTCAGGGCAGCCACAATCACAATCAACGCGATCACAATGAACGTCACGACCTGTTCCAGTTTCAACGCCCGGAACAATTCGCGATTCTGCTCCATCCAGTTGTTGGTCATGAAGCCCGGTCCGGCGGCCTGCTCGATCTGCTGGCCAATCTCGGCCGCACGATTCATATTGTCCACGCGAAAGCTGATCACCGAAACCAGGTCGGGCTCATCGTAAAGCCGTTGTGCATCGGCAAGGCGCACATAGCCCCATCCCGAGTCGTACTGGTAAAACCCGGTGTGATAAGTACCAGCCAGACGAAAGTGCACATATTTCGGGATGATGCCTACCGGCGTCAGATCGCCTTGCGGGCTGACCAGCATTACAGAGTCACCGACATTCGCGCCGATCGAGTCCGCCAGGTCCTTGCCCAATACGATCGGTGGCAGATCGCTGGTGGCCGCCGTTGCAGAAGGGGTCTGTGGCTCCAGCGCATGCATTGAGCCTGGCGTGGCGTTCTTCAGTACCGTGCTCACGCTATCTTCCATCTGCGGCACGACACCCTCCACCAGCGCGAACCCTGCGCGGGCGCCGTGGGCCACCATCACCTGTTCATCCAACTCGGGAGCTGCCGCTGTTATGTGCGGCAACTTGCGCAATCTTGCCAGCAGCGCCTGCCAATCGCGAATGCCATCGCCTCTCACCCGCAGCAGCTGTACGTGGGCACTTGAATCCACAAGCCGGTCTTGCAGATCGCGTCGCATCCCATTCGTGATCGCCAGCGCGATGATCAGGGCCGCCACACCCGCTGTCACGCCGGCAATGGAGATTGTTGTGACCACGCCAACCACGGCTTGCCGCCGCTTGGCCTTCAGATAACGCGCCGCCACAAACAATTCGAATCGCATCGCGTGCCTTACTTTGCAGACGTCGTGAATACGGTCTTTGCCACGCCGGCATTCTCATACCGGTCGTAGACACGCACGGTCAGCAGGTGCTCACCCGGCTTGCCGTCGAGCAGAGCCGCCGGCAGCTGAAACTTGTAGCTCTCGTGTTTGGAATCGGAAAGCTCGCCCACCGGCGCAAGAAACTTCCACGGCCCCGCATCGAGCGAGTACTCGGCATGCGCAATGGGTGAGGCCGCGTCTGCCGCCTCAAACATTACGCGTACCGGTTTCGTACAAGGAGCCTGAGCACACGGACTCGTTTCTTCAGCAGCCACTAAACCCGACACCACCGGCGGTGTCGTATCGACCTCGAACCGGTCGCTTACCTTCTCGCCTTTCAGGGCTTCCCCAGGAGTGTGCGCAGGCGCATCGCTGGCCACGACTTTGATCTGATAACCGCCGTCCGGAATCAGCGTCGCATCGAAGCTGTAGGCCTTGTCGGTCAAATCGTCTTTGAGCAGCCGCCACACATGCTCGCCGTCTCCGCGCAAGTAGAGCGAATAGCTGAGATCGTCTCCGTTGTCATCGTGGGCGGCCCAACGTACCGTGATCGCGCCTTTGTCTTTCATCGCCTGGATGGGCCCATTCGATCCGGCATCGAACGTAGCCACCGCACCCTGATTGGCCGATGGGAATGCGATGCTCACGGTTTGCTGCGTTGCTGCTTGACTCGTCGTGGTCAGCCTTGCGCCAGGCACGGCCAGCACGTCATCCACCACCGGAGCGGAATTGACAGGAAGGTAATTCACTCCCACGCCACTGACTACGCCGTGAGCACTCAAAACCGCCTTCCATTGCAGGAACCTTCCTGAAGGGGAAACAACCGTGCCGTCTTTGAGTGCAGCCCAGTCGCTCCAGCCGCGCACGGGCTGTTCCACGTTGCCTGTCCGCGTCCATAGTTCATAGCCGTTCGATCCCGGCTCAACTTCCATGTGCCCAAACCGCGCCATCGCACCGGCATCCAGCACGTCGCTTGCGTAATCGTGCTTATCCGCGGCGCCCAAGGTAAAGAGCTTTCCCGTGTTGCCGGTGCCGATGAGTAGTTTGTCGCCCGTTTCACGTGCGAGGCTTAACCCCTGCTGCGCCTCCAGGTGAGCCACGTCGGCGTAAGTGCCGTCCGACTGAATGCTGAAGATATGTCCGCGATTTCCGCTCAGGGCCAGCAAGCCCGTAGGCGATGCCGACAGTGCATAGACGATGTCGTCTTTGCTCGACCATAGCTTTTGCGCCGCCTGCCCTTCGCGCAGAGCATACACATCCGTTCCTTCGGGAACCGCGGTGCTGGCGTTCGTTGCCTGCACTGAGCCGGGCTGCACAATCGTGATAGTGATCGAGCCAATTCCCTGAACGGGCAGCGGAGGCAGAGGATTGTGATTCTTGTCGCCCACGCTGGCCGCGTAGATCGTGCCATCCGATCCCACCGCCACCGACGTGATCTCGCGCCTCGGCGCTTCAAATAGGACGTACCCTTTCCCCGCAGGGTTGATGCGGTACACAAGGCCGCTGCCATCCGACCCAGCGATCAGATTTCCTTTCCCATCCCACGTCAATGTCCGAATATGCTGTTCATCGCTTTTGAAGAACTCTTCGGGCCTGCTCCCTGATTTCCCGGTGTCCACGCGATAGATGGCCCCAGGTCCGCCGGTTGCGATGTACAGTCTCCCCTCGGGATCGAAGGTCAAATCCCATACGTAGTGCGATTTCGCGTCTGTCTTGTCAGTGGCCGCATCGTCGGATTTTTTCTCCGCGCCCGCTCCGCCCGGCTTGTTGCCCGAGTCCTTGGTGGCATCGAAAACAACGGTGGCTCTCTGCTCGTCGATCTTCGTCGTCGAAGCAGCATCGAGTTTGTACACCTTGCCGCTCGGCACCGTTGCTGCATAGAGCGCGCCATCCGGCCCAATCTCCACGGCCTGCACGCTAAGGTCCTTGCTCTCAAACAACGTGAAGGGCTTCCCGTCTTTGCCCACGCGCAACACCGTGGCCGGTGAGCCGGTCCCAAGAAAAACGGTGCCGTCCTTTCCCGCAGCCACTGACCACACAAACGTCGACGGCGTCGTCAACATCTCCTTCAGCGCCGGCCCTTCCCGCAGAGAGCCGTCGCTGCCGATGGCGACGCCCTGCGGCATGCCCTTCTCAAATTCCTCGAAGCGCGATTGCGTCCACAGATGCGTATCCTGTGCCGACGCAGACGTTGTGTTCCCCGCAATGCCCAATGCGGCGAGCAGTGCGAGAGACAAGCCGAAAGTGGAAGACGAATTGACGCGAATGAAATCGAGCATGCTGCCGTTGAGTCTACTAGACTTCACGCCGGCGTGTGCCCATCGCCGAGGGTCTCGCGGTCAGGATTCATCCGCTCAGGGATTAACTCAACGGCCGCTGCGAAACTGGATAATCTTCCGCCGATCGCGCTTCGATGGCCGATGTTCGGGGATAGGTGCGTACTGCTGCATCGCTTTGCGCTCCTCGGATGCTTTCGTGCGCGCCTCTTTGCTCGCGTTCGTCTCGCGATACAGCGTTTGCGCGACTGCCGCTGGGCCGCGCATTTCGCTCAATTGCACAACCTCAATTTCAAACTCGCCGCCTTCATTGCGCACCCGAAGCATGTCGCCTAAGCGGACCTCTCGCGACGGCTTTGCTTCTACCTGATTTGAATGGATCCTTCCCAAATCGCAGGCTCGCGATGCCAGGGCGCGCGTTTTGAAGAAGCGTGCGGCCCACAGCCATTTATCAATGCGCACGCCGTTCATCTTGTCTCCTGATCTTCATTCTCTCGTAGCCGAAATCCTGAAAAAGGTTGCCTCAGTCTGCAGCGATTTTTTTGACGCTTTTACGAGTCTAACTACTTCTCGCAGTGAGGTTTGTGCATCACACTTTAAAAGGCTAGCCGTGCCACTTCAATTCCTGTTACGGTGTCTTGCAGAGGTGAAACCCCAGTGAGCAAAAGAAGCACTTTCCCCACCGTTCCACTTCAGGAAACTGATTCCCCAGGATCGAAAGCGATGAACCAAACCTACCGCCCCAGCGTAATGGTCGTCGACGACGAAAGCAGCATCGCCGACACGCTTGCAGAGATTCTCTCGCGGAACGGATACGCCGCGGTGACTGCATACGACGGCGACAGCGCACTCGAGACTGCGCTGCTCTCGCCCCCTGAAATGCTCATCACCGACGTCGTCCTTCCCGGCATGAGCGGGATCGATCTAGCGATCACCATGAAGCGTATCTTTCCCGATTGCAAGATCATTCTCTTTTCGGGCCAAGCGTCGACAGCGGATTTGCTCGCTGCAGCCAACCGCGAAGGCCATCAGTTCGTTCTGCTCAGCAAACCTGTTCATCCCGGCGATCTGCTCGCACGAATCGCCGACGGTCTACAGCATCGCAAAACCCAACCTGCAGCCACAGTCTAGGTATTGCCCCAAAATGTTTCCGCACCCCCAGACAGCGGAGTGCGGAAGCGTGGGACGGACGATTTCAGTGCAGCGGTGTGCAATATCCTAGTTGGCCAGCACCGCTCGGTAGCGCACCTTGTTCTTGTTTACCTTTTTGATGGCCTCGTTTGCCTCGGACATCATGAAGCGCTCCGTCTTTGCCTTTACGCCGTGCCGTGCCGCCACGTCCAGCATCTCGCGCAGCCGAGCCGGGCTCCCCGTGGGATTGCCGGTGACTGAACGAAGGCCGGCGATCAGCGGAAATGCGTGCACTGCCAGGGGCGAGGGAGGAACTCCAAGCAGACAGAGCGAGCCGGTTGGCCGCAGCGCCTGGATGTACGTGTTCCACTCCTCATCCGCATTCACCGTGCTCAGAATCAGATCCAGCGACCCGGTCACGTCGCGCATCGCCTTGGTCTCGCGCGAATTCACAAAGCGGGTCGCGCCTAGTTCGCGCGCTTCCTCTTCCTTAGCAGGCGTAGTCGAAAATGCTGTCACCTCGGCGCCAAACACGCGGGCAAACTGAATTGCCAGATGCCCAAGACCGCCGATGCCGATCACTCCTACGCGCGATGACGGATTAATGCCGTGCGTCCGGAGTGGGTTGTAGACCGTGATGCCGCCGCACAGCAGCGGAGCCGCCTGCTCGCTGGGCAACGCATCCGGAATGGGCATCACGAATCGCGCATTGGCGCGCACCCGATCGGCATAACCTCCGTTGCGGTGCACGCAGGTGGCTTCAGATTCCGCGCAGAGATTCTCCATCCCCCGCATGCACCACTCGCACTGCCCGCAGGAATTCGATTGCCACCCGAGACCAACGCGCTGCCCCACAGCGAGGGAACGAACCTCGTCGCCCACAGCAGTGACAATGCCGATGATTTCGTGCCCTGGAATGAACGGATATTGGCTGATTCCCCAGTCGTTCGAAATCAAATGTAGATCGCTATGACAGATGCCGCAGTGGGTGATCCCGATTTCTACCTCGGCGCGGCCCAATTCTCCCGGGTCATAACGAAAAGGCAAAAGCTCGGCTCCCGCTGCGTGCGCTGCAAGTCCTTGAATGAGACCCATAATCTTTCTGCAATCCTCGCTCGAGCTGATGGGCGGGCAGCCGGATTTTTTAAGCCGCCCGAACGTTAGAACAGAAGGTAGCGCGAGACAGGCCCTAGTCTAAACCGCCGCCGTCCTCAATGTGGAGGTTCAGAATCTGGAAGCCCGTCAGCACACCTCCTGCGGGCGCTTCACCGGCCACGATCGCCGACTCGCCATTCATCGTCACATCCTGCACGGCGTGCAGAGGCTCCAGCGCATTCGCCATCGACAGCGGCAGCCCCGACAAAGTCTGGCCTTCCATGTTCGCTTGCGTTTCCGGAGCCAGTACGCTCACATACAGCTGGTCGGCAGGGTGCAGGCGTCTTGCCTGGGCGAGCGTCGTCTCCAGGTCCGAGGGCCGCCCTCCCAACCGAGGTTGATCCATCGTGCGGTCAAGCGTGCCCGCATCGGAAACCAGCACCCGCAGGTTACCTGGCTGCAGCCGTGCCGGCATTCGGATAGGGATACGCACATTCCGCGCCGCCTGTTGCCAGGGGCGAAGCGTCGCTTCCACTACGATTGTGTCCCCCGCGTGCACAATGTCTCCTGAAACAATTCGTGCCCCTTCCAGCGTCACCTGCATGTTGCGAGGAATCGCGTCCACCTTCAAATCGATGGAGTGCACTGCTCCCTGGCGCGTCGCATTCGAGTAGAGCTTTTCGAAGCTTTGTCCCGTGAGAAGTGCGGCCGCTAGCGGAGAGGGCAGCCCCGCCCCTCCAGAGGCCCACAAGTCTACGGGCGAAGGTGGGTAGCCGTTGAGCGCGATTGCCCCGGTGACGTGATAGCTTGTCTCGGCGGTGCTCTCATTCGTCTGCAGCAGCGTGTTGTAGATCGAAACCATCAGCGCCTGCGGTGTAAGAGCCGGCAGGTCCAGCACCTCGAAGTTCAGCTTGCGCGCGCTTTTTCCTTCATGCACCGCCACATGTACGGGAATCATGTGTGCCTTCTCGCCGAGCACGCCGCGGATGGCGGAGTCGCGGTCCTGTGTGAATGCCCCAATCGTTTCGCCTGTGTTGACGATTTTGAAGGCATTTAACGGCGAGGCCAAGGTCGCCACAACTTCCGTCGCCGTCATCGGCATCGAAACCGGGCCCGCCTGCAAAATTGGATGACCGCACGCCAGCAGTTGCTTTGGATCTACGTAGGTGACCGTGCACGTGGCCGCAATTTCGAGATCGCCGCGAATCAGCTGCGCACTTACCGCCGACCCGGGAACGACCCCGGCGATCGCCTTCTCCGAGATGCTTCCGTTCACGCCGTCACTTGAGGGCAGGGAACTCCCGCTGCCTCCGCCGGCCGCCACCATTTCCAGGCCTGTTCCGGCCATTTTTTCCTGCCACAATCGAATCGCTTCGGGACGGAACCCGCTCATCACCAGCGGCGTTTCCATGGCGTGGAACATCATGCCGTCGGTGCTCGGCGCCGTGCTCGTATTGCTCGCAATCTCTGTGGATCGCGCCGCATCGATCGGCAGGTCGCGCACTTCCAGCATTTGTCCAATCGGCGTGATTCCCGCGATCGGATCTTTACTGAACTGGCCGATCCGGTACGACAAAGATCCAAGCAGCTTGTTTCCGATATAAACCGGGCTGCCGCTCATGCCCGCGACAACGCCCGTGTATTCGGCTTTGGCGCCATGAAGCTGCGCCAGAATCATGTCATGGCCTGGTCCACGCGCCCCGCGCAAGACGCCCAGGATTTCCACCTGCATAGGCTCCGGCTTGTCGCCCGTAAATACCGTCCAGGCCGTTCCCATGAGCCCGCGATGCACCTCGCTCAGGGGGAAGAATCCTTCATTCGACACCGGAGGCCCCACTTGCGCGGCGACCGGCCGCGTAACCTGCATCTGGGAAGCGGAGACGTCCTGAGCCGCGGCGGCCCACGGAGATACCGCCATTGCCGACACCACGACTCCGAGAGCCACCAGCAACGTTGCCAGTGCCTCCAGGGTTTCCTTCAGGCGCTGTTTCACGTCTATAAGAGTACAACCGGTCGCATCGGTTTTCGATAAGGCCGGTCAATCAGCCCCAATCCGCTGATATTTGACACACCGGACAGAAACCAGTCATTCGCTGGCAGGCTACACAACGCCATCGATGCACTGCCTTCAGATCATCCCGTATGCTGTCTTGAGCACAGAGGTTCCCATGCACACCGTCCTAAGACCCGCGTTTCACGCCTCGCGCTTGAAATCCGCGCTATTGACCCTCGCTGCCTGCGCAGTCGTCCTCAGTTCGCCGGGCCACGCCCAGGCGCCGTCGCAGCAGCAGCCCCCTCCCTCCCCTCCGGCAGAGGCTTCACCCGACGCCGGCGGCCCCGCAGGGGACAATGGTGCAATTGCGCTGCCGAAGAAGAAGGACGTTCCCGAGGAGACCGCGCCGCCTGCTCCCGCCGAGCGCAAGATCAAAAACCCTCAGGGACTCGACAACTTTTCCATACGCGTCGATGTCCCCGAGGTCAGCGTCGACGTCGGTGTGCTGGTTGAGAAGACTGGGCAATTTGTGCCCAACCTGAAGCCCGCCAATTTTAAGGTCTACGAAAACGGCGTCGAGCAGAAGGTCGTAGGATTTAAACGCATTGAGGCGCCCATCACTGCGCTCCTTCTGTGCGAATTTGCGTCAACCAACTACAACTTCGTATACGACATGCGCAATGCCGCATGGTCCTTTGCCCAGCAACTTCGGCCGCAGGACTACGTTGCCATGATGACCTTCGATCTGCGCACACAGATCGTCACTGACTTCACCCAGGACAAACGACAGCTCTACAACGCCATCAACTCGCTCGTCATACCAGGCTTCAGCGAACGCAACCTCTTTGACGCGCTCTATGAGGCCGAAGATCGTCTCACGCGTATCGAAGGCCGCAAATACATCATCCTCATTGCTTCGGGTCGCGACACTTTCTCGAAAATCACTCTCGACAAGATCCTGCAGAAGGTGAAGAACACGCCCGACGTCACCATCTTTACCGTCTCCACCGGCGGCGCGTTGCGAGCGATGACGGAAGGCGGCCCGGGCATCGGCCAGGAGATGCGCGACCTCGACTATCTGCAGGCCGATAACCAGATGAAGACTTTCGCCAGGATGACCGGCGGCATGTGGTTCGACCCTCGTTTTATTGGGGAAATGCCGGAGATCTTCTCCGATATCAACTCGGCGATCCGCTCCAAATACCAGCTCATCTACCACCCCACCGACGCCAAGCAGGATGGGACTTATCGCAAACTGCGCGTGGAACTAGTCGATGACGAAGGCAAGCCACTGCGGATGCAGGACGAAAAGAAGAAGCCGCTCAAATACGACATTATTGCGCGCGACGGATATCGCGCCCGTCAGGAAGTCGAATAGAGGGCGTTTAGTAGACTGGGGCCGCACAACCCGTTGACAGCAGAATCTCCGCCGTCAACGGGCGCGCCGCAACCAAGGAGCCAGGTTGCTTACTTGAATTGGTTGAAAATATCGACGATGTAGTAACCGACCACCATCACCGTCGCAATGCCCACCAGCCATAGCGCCACCCGAAGCAAGGGCTGCACTTTGTTCACTTTGGCGACAATAGCTGCCTGGGCGCTCTTCATTTGATCGAAGGAGTCGTCAAGGAAGATTTGATCTTCTTCGTCCTTGGTGAGAGTCGAGCGGTAGATGAAAAGTGCCGCTGTGAACAGGACCAGGACACTCCATACCGCCCACAGAATCGGAGCGAGAGCCATACAACACCTCCATTGAACTTGCGGGTCCCAGATACCGGCGGGCCGTGCATACTACAAACCGCGGTCTCGTAGAGTAGAGGGGCCGTACGGGACACATCATAGCTCTGTTTCAGGTCATCAATCGTGACAAAAATCACAATCATTTCGGCCGTCAGTGGAAACTTTCGTCGAACCATCGATTTGCCTGTTGACCTTCCCCCCGCCGCCCTGCGGCATTCCCAAAACCTCTGCAACCCCCACAATCCGGCCACATCAAACTAAGGAGTGCCTGGGTTGAGGCCTTGAATCCCGCATCCCATGGCGGTAGAGTTAAGCTAACGGTTAGTATTTAGCCCAAGAATCGGAGAGTCTATGTCCACAGCAACCGTCACGCCCCAGGAAGAAACAGTCAAGAAGACCCCTTTGAGCCTCACGCCCCAAGCCATCGCCAAGGTGCGCGAAATCATGGCTACCCAGGACCCGCTCCCCGCTGGTCTTCGCATTGGCGTTGTCGGCGGCGGATGCTCCGGCTTCCAGTATTCGATGGCTTTCGAAAACCAGAGCGGCATGATGGATAAGGTCTTTAGTTTCGACGACTTGAAGGTCTTTGTCGACGCCACCTCGCTCATGTATCTCAATGGCTGCATCGTCGATTACGTTGAAACGCTTGAGGCCGCCGGCTTCAAGTTCGAGAACCCTCAGGTCAAGTCCACCTGCGGCTGCGGTTCCTCCTTCAGCGTCTAGGTTTCGTCCGATTCTCCCGCAGCAAATGCAAGGCCCATCCGCAGAGGATGGGCCTTGTTCATTGTGATTTATTCCCGCGGATCCCTGGAGGAGATCCTGTGCCTTGGACGCCGGTTAGGCGACCCTCTACTGCTGCGGCGAGGTGGGCTGGGTTGGCGTAGTCGGCGAACCACCCGAAAGGCCGCCGAAACCCGTCTGCGTTCCGGTCCCGTTCAGGCTCCCCGCCGGAGTCCCGTTCGCCCCGCTATTGCCCCCGATACGCATCGTCTGGTCCGCCAAAGGACTGTAAACGAACTCCCACTCGTTATAGTGGTTCTTCTTCTTGTAGACCAGGATCGACTGCTTGTCGCTTCCCGGTGAAACCCCGATGATTCCGCCGCCACCAAAGGTCTGCGTCGAGCCGGTCCCGGCGCTCCCGCTTGAATCTGACCCGCTGGTTCCAGTTGTCCCCGCCGTTCCGGTTGCCGTGCTGCCGGCCGTTCCCGCCGACCCAAAACTCGATCCAAAACTCGATCCAAAGCCGCTGGAACTCGTGCCGCCCAACCCTGTGCTTCCTGGACTCGAACTACCCGATCCGAAGATCGAGCTGCTCCCCGCGCTACCGCCCATAAACGATCCACTTCCGCTGCCGATCGGCGACGCGCCGGCTACGCTGCCCGGCCCTGTTCCCGCCAGACCCTGACCTACCATCGGCTGCCCAAAGAAGCCCATCGCGGCGGGTGTCTTGTTCTGGCCAAACTGGATCGGCTTCCAGTCATCCTTGCCCGTAATCGGATCCTTATAGCGCTTGCGTAGAAAACGAATTTCGTTTGTCTTCACCAGCGCATCTACGCTAGGCGGATAGGCACGGAATTTCCGATAATAGAGGCGGATCGCGCGCATATACTGCTGCCCGCGTCGCATCGTCTCCACATCCCGGTCGCGCTGAATATTCTCACGAATCTTCGGCACTGCAACCGCCATCGACAGAACCAGCATCGCAAGCAGAAACATGACGGCCACAAGCAGGTAGCCCTCTTCTCCTGGCCGTGGTCCACGTCGCACTGTCGGAATTCTGTTCACTGTTCGCTGCCCACTGTGTCTAATTCGTCAACGGCACCGTCTGCGTGTTGTTGTACGCAAGGTCGGTCACCTGCACGTTGCCACGCATGATCGAGAGCACCTTGTACCGGTGATCCACAATATCGCCGGGCCGGGCCATGAAGATGTCCTCGCCACGCAGCAGAAAGGCCTGCAGCGATTTGTCCTTCGCCTCGGTATAGCCGAAGTACTTCAGGTCGATCGGCGGCGGTTGTGGTGGCCCCGGAGCGGCAACTACCGTAGGCTGTTCGATGCGCGCGTTCTTTACAGGGATTGGAATCGCTACAGGGGCTGACTCTGCCGAAAAAATATTCCGGCCCGTCCCCGAATAGACCACGTCCTCGCTAAGCGCGAGCTTGTCCAGATGCAGCGCAGGATCGAGGCTGGTGTCGCTCACCTTCGTCGCTGCCGGCCCCGCCGACGAAATCGTCATTCGTTCGGTTGTTGATGGCCCCACCGGTACGTTCGATGCCGGACTTGAAAACATGCCGAATATCTCGTAGCCGCCGATCGCGGCAATCACCACAGCCAATCCGACCAGCAGATATACCTGTCGCTTGTTTTCAGTGCCGAGAGCGAGGGCCATTGCTATTCGCCCTCCCGTCCGGGAGCCGGGCTCGCAGCCGCCGGCTCGCTGCCCGCCTGGGGCAAACCGCTCTTCACGGCATCCGAGGCGCGCAGCCATGTCGACACGCGCAGGCGCAGATTCACCATCCCACCCTGCTGTCCCGTCAACATCATCGCCCGGATCACAAAAAAGGTCTGATCGCGCTCCAGCCCGTTCACAAATCGCATGATCTGCGGATACTCGCCGCTGATCCCCGCATCCATCGAGATCTCGGTCAGGTCGCCGCTCGGAGCACCCTGCGCGTACAGCACGCGCGACAACCGCACGCCCGACTTCACCTGGAGATCGCCGATCTGGCTTGCAATTGACGAGTAGTTCGCGGGAATCCGCTTCTGATAGAACTGCTGCATCTGCGCCCGCGACAGTTCCACCCGCTTATCCAACCCGCGCAACGGAGCCGTCTGCAGCTCCAGAGCCTTCAATTGAACCCGCTCTCCAACCAACGCATCCGGAGCGCTTCCATGGGTGGCCGCCCAGTCCATTGCCAGCCGCGTGGCGAGCCCGCACACCAGAAGTGCAATTAAGACAAGTCCGGCAACATGCCAGGTGAGCGGCGATGCCAGCCTTTCGCGCCAGGTCGTCTTTGCGCCGTCGCTCATCGCACGCCTCCCATCCGCGGACTTGGTTTGGGGTGCGCCCTGTGCGGCGTCGCAGCGGCCTTTTCGGCCGAGGCTGAGGCGCCTTCTGCAACCGATGCCGCCTTCCCTCCCCGCCGCTCTCCCGGTTTCGCGGGAACGTAGTCGGCAAGCAAATCGAAGTTCACGCGGTTGGCCGCGCTCACAGGCATCATGCGCTCATTCGGACCGCCATTCGACTCCGAGCTTTCTCCCACAATCCGGGGGCTCAGGAACCGCCGCGAATGCTCCAGGTTCTCCACCAGCTGAATTGCCCGGTCGCGCGCTCCCAGCACACGCAGGTGCAGCGTGATGTGTCCGTCCTTATCTCTCGCCGGCTCCAGCGTAGTCACCTGCACCCCGCCGGGCAGCACGGTCTCCAGGTCTTCCATCGCCAGAGTCCAGCTAAATGCCTTCTCGTCAAAAAGCTGGTTCAAGTTCTGTGCCTGCGACAATACAGCCGCATTCTGCGGGATGCGCATCATCGCCTGGTATCCCTGGCGCTCGCGATTCACGCGCGCAACCTGGTTGTCCATCGCGCGCACACGTTCGCGTGCCTCCTGCGCCTGCTCATCCAGCGCATGGACGCCAAACCCCAGCGCGATCCCCACCACAGCAAGCACGGCCATAGCGATCCGCAGCCGCTTCAGCAGCGGGCCTACGTCCGTAAACGGCCTGGTCGCAAGATTAAGGGAGACGCGCATGGTTTCTAGGCAGCCCCTGCCAGTGCACCGAGAACGCCGGCGAAATTCAATTTGCCCACGGGTGTCGCCGCGCCGGTTGTGGGCCGCGGCGCAATCTCAACCACACGCATCTCCGGTTCGCTCATTTGGATCCAGCGCGCAAACTCCTCCGCGCCCCCCACGCCGCCATAGTAGAGTTGCCGTGCGGGCATCGCCAGCTTGTCTTCAAAATAGGCAGCCGAGACGGCAATGTCGCGCTGCACTTCGTTCAGCCTCTGCGCCGGATCGCTCGGCAATTCAACCGTTCGATACAGCAGCAGATCTTGTCCGCTTGAGATCGACGTCGTTAGCGAAACCCCACTGAAGCACGCCGTCAGCACGGGCTCGTCCGTCCCCAGCGCTGCCAGAGCCGCAAGGCTCGACGGCACCACGGCACCGGGTTCGAATCCTGCCGCACGCACCGCTCCTTCGTACTCTTCCAGCACCGGTCCGGGCAAAACGGCGATCAGCACGCGGCATTCGGTCTTGGTCTCGGTAAGCACCTGGTAACTTACGCCTGCCTTCTCCACGTCGAACGGCACCATCTTGCGCAGCCGGAACCGCAGCACTGCAAGCACTTCGGCGGGCTTCGAGGGCAGGGAATCGAAGTCCAGCACAAACACCCGTACCGCCGCGTCGGGAAGCACGAGCGTCACAAACCTCCTTCGCGGCGAAATATCCTCCAACGCGGCCTTGATCGCCTGCGCCACCGCCTCGGGTGCGCGCAGATTCGCCTCTTCAATCCCAGGGACCAGTACGCCTGCCGCCAGAGGAACAAAGGCATACACCGCCGCGTCTCCCTTGCCCGGCAACGCGGCAGCCAGCGCGCCTTCCGGCATCAGTTCGATAGCCGCTGGTGGACGTCGGCCTGCTTGTTCTCTCGCTTTGCCCGTGTTGCTCGTGTTCAAATTCAAACTCTCAACCGTCCTGATCTCTGCCCCTTACCTACCTCGACGCCTCAATAAATGTAACTTTATTGATCTCTTTCAGCGTCGTCACGCCGTGCCGCACCCGGTCCAGCGCCGACTCGCGCAAGAACGACATGCCTTCCTTCTGCGCCAGCTTGCGAACCTCCGATGTCGGTTTCTTCTCCAGAATCAGCTCGCGAATCGGATCGGTCAAATCAAGCAGTTCGTGGATCGCTGTCCGCCCCCGATAGCCCGTGCCGCCGCACTCCATGCATCCGGCCCCTTCGCGGAACTCGAATCCGCGCCACTCCGCCAGGTCCATCCCGCTCGACAGCAACAATTCATCGGTGTAGGTCACCTTCCGCACACAGTATTCGCATACCGTGCGCACCAGCCGCTGCGCAAGGATGCAGTTCAGAGCTGACACAAAGTTGTACGCCTCAACGCCCATGTTCAAAAAGCGTCCCAGCACGTCCACAACATTGTTGGCGTGCACCGTAGTAAACACAAGGTGCCCCGTCAGCGCCGAGTTGATTGCAATCTGCGCCGTCTCCTGGTCGCGGATCTCGCCCACCAGGATCTTGTCCGGATCATGCCGCAGAATCGACCGCAGCCCGCGCGCAAAGGTCAGGCCCTTCTTCTCATTCACAGGAATCTGCGTGATCCCGCGAATCTGGTATTCCACCGGATCTTCGATTGTAATGATCTTGTCTTCGTCGCTCTTGATTTCATTCAGCGCGGCGTACAAAGTCGTTGTCTTGCCCGACCCCGTTGGTCCCGTCACCAGCACCATGCCATACGGCTCGCGAATGTAACGACGGAACCGCTTCAGATCGTCCTCGGCAAATCCCACAACATCCAGTGTGAGGTTGCTGAATTTTTCGCTCATCGACTGCTTGTCGAGCACGCGCAACACGGCATTTTCGCCGTGTACCGTCGGCATAATCGACACGCGGAAATCGATCAGTCTGCCTTTGTACCGAACCCTGAAGCGTCCGTCTTGCGGAACCCGTCGCTCGGCAATATCGAGCTCGCTCATGATCTTCACGCGGCTCAGAATCGTCGTGTGGTGTTCGCGCGCAATCGGCGCCATCGCCTCCTGCAGTACGCCATCGATGCGGTATTTCACGTGCACTGAATCGTCGTAGCTCTCGATGTGAATATCGGACGCACGTCGCTCCAGCGCGGTGAAAATCGTCGTATCCACCAGCCGGATAATCGGGCTGATGTCTTCATCGCTGGTCAGTTTCTCAATCGAGATGTTTTCGTCTGAACTGTCATCGGCCGACAGCACGTCGAAGGTCAAACCCTCGCTCGCTTCGTCCAGCACGCGCTGCGACTGCTCGGTCTTCTTCAGCACCTCGGTGATCTGCGACAGCGTTGCTACGCGCGCAAGAATCCGATGCCCCAGCAATCCCGCAATCTCATCCAGCACCATCAGGCGCGAGGGATCGCTGACCGCAATCACCAATGCGTCATTCTGCTGCTCGATGGGCACGAAGTTGTAGCGGAACATCAGCTCCACCGGTACCGTCCGCAACAATTCGTGCTGAATTTTGAAATTCTTCAAGTCGACAAATTCGGCACGGTAGCGCACCGCCAGCGTCTCGGCCTGCGCCCGCTCTTCGGGGCTGCCCGGAAGAGGGCCTAACGGAACTGCAAGAATACTTGTGTCGGCCATAACTATCTAACCCTGACCTCCTGTCGCCGATCCCAGGGAAAAGATCGGAAGATACAACGAAATAAGAATGAAGACCACTACCACGCCCATCACGATCAGAATGGCCGGCTCAATCAACGCCAGAGCCGCGGTCAACGCCGTGGCCACATCTTCTTCAAAAAACTCGGCGACTGAATTCAGCATCTGCGGCAGTGCGCCCGTCTGTTCGCCCACCGCAATCATCTCTGTCGCCAGATCCGGAATCACCTTCGTCGTCGTCAGTGCATCTGCGAGGCTCTTGCCCTCGCGCACCGTCACAATCGAGTCCTGCACCGCCTGCGACACCCGCCGCGACGAAATCGATCGCGCCGCCGTATCGAGAGACGGCACCAGCGGCAGTCCGCCCGTCAGCAGCGTCGACAGCGTCCGCGCGAACAACGCCACCTGGTACTTCAGCCAGATCTTTCCAAACACCGGCAGACCGATCCTGAAACCGTCCACAAAATCGCGGCCCTTCTCGGTGCGTGAAAATCGGTAGCCCACCACTCCAACAACCAGCGCCACCAGCGCAATCCAAAGAATGTTCCGCTGCGTCCAGGTGCCGAACGCCAGCAGCCCTTGCGTCATGGCCGGCAGCTGTGAGCCCATTTCGTCATAGAGCTTTGAAAACTGCGGAATCACAACCGTGAATAGGAAGACCATCAGCCCCGACACCAGCGTCAGCAGCAGGCCGGGATAAATAAGCGAGGCCGTCAGCTTCTTGCGAAACGTCAGCGACACGCGCTGGAAAGCCACATACCGCTCCAGCACCTCTTGCAGATTGCCGCTACGCTCACCGGCCAGCAGCGTCGTCGTGTAGATTTGCGGAATTCCTTCCTGCGCCTCAAATGCCGCCGACAGCGATTCGCCCGTCTTGACACGGTTCGCCACGTCTTCCAGCTGCCCGGCAAAGTGCGCATCTTTCTGTCCCTTGGCCAGCATGTTCAAGGAACCCAGAATCGGCAAGCCGGCCCGCACCAATGTCAAAAACTGCTGGTTGAAGATGAGGAACTTTTCGAGCTTGACCTTGCGCCTTCCAAGCAAAGGCGCCGACCCACGCGCCCGCACCTCAAAGACGTGATACCCCGCATGCGCAAACCGAAGGCGCAGCTCCTCCGCAGTCGCCGCCGTCTGCACCTGCTCCTGCACACGACCGCGCTCATCGGCCAATTTGATGATGAACTCTGCCATAGATAACAGCCGTCCGCCTGCTAAACCGGCCCTTCCTCAACTCTCTTACTGCAACAAGGTTACCAGTCTCACTTTCCCCATAGACGCAACTTCGCTCGTAACCGTTCGTCGGCAGTACGATCTATGTAATCCTGATGTTGTTCTACAAGGCTTGAATCCGTGGCGCTTCGATTGATTCATCCAACACGCTGGGCCCTCTTCGGAGCAGGGAAACGCCGCCCGCGCTTCGTCTTTGCCGCCCTCTTGGCCCTCACCCTCGTTGCCGCCGTTGCGGGGCCTGTTCTGCGCCGTAGTGTCCATGCCGCCAAGCCCGTGGTTCCATATCCCCATGAAATTGGCCGGATTAGCTTTGCCGTTGCCGGGGACGTGATCCCCCACGAGGCCGTCCGCGCCGCCGCCACAGCCGAAGGCCCCGACGCACAGGGCTGGACCGCCCTCTTCTCCGACGTCGCCGACGTCTTCCAGTCTGCCGACTTCGGCTTTGTCAACATGGAAACCCCGGTCGCTCCCAACCACTCCAAAGGCAGCAAGCCCTTCATGTTCGACGCGCCCCTTGCCCTGCCCCAGGCGCTCAAGACCAGCGGCATTAAAATTGTCTCCTTCGCCAACAATCACGTCATGGACCAGGGCTGGCCTGGCTTCATTGAAACCCGCGAGCATCTGCGCGAAGTGGGCCTTCTTTTTGCCGGCTCCGGCGATACAGCGGCCTCCACCTTCCAGCCCGTCTTTACTGACGCGAATGGAATCAAGGTGGGCTGGCTCGGCATGACCCGCTGGCTCAACGGCAACCGCAACCCCGAGAACCCCGACCAGCCCCACGTCAACTTCTTCCCCTATCCCGGTGAGTCTGGTGGCGCTCCGGGCGCCGATGAAGCCCAGGTCCTCGCCGCCATCAAGGCCGCCCGTACCCAATGCGATCTGCTGGTGGTCTCCATTCACTGGGGCATCGAGTACGCCCCCGCTCCCCGTCCTGAAGACGTTGACCTGGCCCACAAGATGCTCGATGCCGGCGCCTCCGTCATCGTCGGTCACCACCCCCACGTGCTTCAGCCTGTCGAAACCTATCGCACCGCCGACGGCCGCAACACCGTCATCTTTTATTCCCTCGGCAACTTTCTCTCCAACCAGTCCCGCAGCTACGTCGACGACCTCATGCCCGACAAGGATGGCGATCCCCGCGACTCCATGATCGGTCTCTTTTCTGCCGTTCGGCAGGACTACGGCCCCGGAGGCTTCCGCGTCGAGCTGGGCCATGTCGGCATTCTGCCTGTCTGGGGAGAAAACAATCGCAACGAAATCGCCGCAGGAAGAACCAAAACGCCGGTCATTCGACCTGTCTTAATCGACCGCGAGATGCCCCGCCTGCAGGCCCGGCTCGACGAGCTGTCGAAAGCTGCCGAACTCAGTAAGCCCGCGCCCTTGAGCGCCGACCAGCAAAAGGAATTCGTCGAAGTCACCACCCAACTCAAGCTGCTCGACGACCGCCGGCGGCTTCTGCTAGCGCGCACCGGCGATGACTACGTCACTGACCCGCCCAAACTCCCCGCGAACCCTGAGCGGTGCAACTGACTCCGCGCCAAGATCTCTGACCCCTGATCTCTGACCTTCTGACCCCTGATATCTGATCCCTGACCCCTGGCCTAGTACCCGTTCGCCACCAGCCAGGCCTCGGTCAGTTCCATCTCCGGGGACTGGGTGCCCCCGGTCTCTCGCCTTTGGGGACCGGAGTTCTCCAACATCTGTTGATAGGCCAGTTTCACCAGCACATCCGCTTCCACATTCAGCGGCGCGCCGACGCTGAGCGCATGCAGATTCGTCCGCCAATACGTCAGTGGCAGAATCGCAATCGAAATCTCGTCCCCCTCGATCCCCGCAATCGTCAGGCTGATGCCCTCGATCGCCACCGATCCCTTCGGGACCATCCATTGCCGCGTCGACGCGGGCACGCGCACCTTCAGCGTCCAGTCCGTCGTCTGCTCGTTGAAGCCAGGGCTCGTTCTCGCGATCACTGGGTCCAGCGCGGTCATCACCCCGGTGCCGTCCACATGGCCCTGCACCACATGCCCACCAAGCGGGCTTCCCGCAGCTGTCGGCAACTCCAGATTGACCTTGGACCCCGGTTGGAGCGCGCCCAGGGACGTCTTATCCAGCGTCTCCTGCGCCAGGTCGGCATGAAAGTATTTCGGATCGGGCTCAAGCGCCGTCAAGCAAACACCGCTCACGCCCAGCGAATCGCCCTCACGCAACCGCTCGGCAACCCCAGGCGCCTCGACGGTCAGCCTCCGGACACCACCGCGATCACTAAGGCTGACCAGAGTTCCCGTCTGCTCAATAATTCCTGTAAACATGTGTCTATTTTACGAGCACCGGAAATCCGGGCTCCTCGTCGTTTCGATCCTGACCTCTTACCCGTTAGAACCGCAGCGTAACGCCCTGCTCGCACATGTCCGTCAGCACTGACAGCAGATTCGTAATTCCCAGCAGCTCGCGAATCTGCTTCCCCAGGTTGACCAGTTGTACCCGGCATCCGCTGCTCTTGCCCGAAACATACAGCCGCACCAGGACTCCGAGGCCCATGCTGTCCATGAATTTCATATCGGTCAGGTCCAGCACAATCAGCTTGCACTCGGGAATGAGAGGATTCACCGCGTCACTCAAAGGCTTGGTGTGACCCGCCACAAGACGTCCGTGGCAGTGCACCAGCGCCTTCTCGCCTGTGCGCTCCACTTCCAAAGTGAAAGGTTGTGCGGCTGCTGCATCCTGCATCAGGACTCTCCTTACAAATCATTTGAGGGAATGCGAGGGATTGCCGTGATTCTCTCACGGCCTCGCGCGGAATGAGCGCAAGAAATGACAGCCGACCGACGACCCGATAAGGCAATCAAGTCTCAATCGGACCCTTGCCCCCTGTCTTCAAGCCCACGGATCCTTCAGCAGTGAGCAAAGCCCAAGGTCATTTCCATACCGCTCCACCTCGACCTCGGCCATGCGCAACGCCTGCGGCATCCCTTTGAATGCCGGCACCGCATCCGACCCCATGATCTGCGGCGACACAAAAAGGTGCACGCGATCCACCACCCCTGCGGCCAGCAGGGCCGTATTCAGCCGGGTCCCCGTCTCCGTGATCACCGTGAGAATGCCCTCTTCGCCGAGTTGATCGAGTAGCTTGCCCAGCGGCACGCGGCCGCTCTCCGCCGGCAGCACCTCCACGCGCACGCCGCGCGCTCTCAGCTCCTGCATGCGCGCTTCATCCTTCGACACGGTGAAGATCACCACATCGTTCTGGGCGCCCTTAACCATCTTTGAATCGAGAGGCATCCGCAGCGCCGAATCCAGCACCACACGGAGCAGCGGCCTCCGTCGCCTGAACCCACTGCGATCGGTCAGCAGAGGGTCATCGGCGAGAACGGTGTCCACGCCCGTCAGCGCTGCATCGGCCTGCCAGCGCAGCGGCTGCACCGCCGCCCGCGATGCCTCGCTCGTAATCCAGTAGGGTGCATGCGCCGTGTGCACACCGGGTGGCGGCGCAATGCGCCCATCCAGCGTCATCGCCACCTTCATCAGCACCAGCGGCCGTTTGTGCTGGATCCATCGTGCAAATCCCTCGTTTAATCGCCGCGCCTCGGCCTCACACACGCCGACAATCGCCTCGATCCCCGCCGCACGCAATGCCTCAAGTCCGTGCCCAGCCACGTTGGGGTTGGGATCGATCGTCGCCGCCACCACACGTCCAATTCCCGCCGCGATCAGTGCCTGCGTGCACGGCCCGGTGCGTCCGGTGTGATTGCATGGCTCCAGCGTGACGTACGCAGTGCCGCCCTTGAGCCGATCTTCCTGCCGCGTGAGCGCATGCTGCTTGGCCTCGCTCAAAGCAACCACCTCGGCATGGTCCATCAGGTCGTACTCGTGCCAGCCCTCGCCCACCACCTGCCCAGCGCGGTCCAGAATCACGCAGCCGACAGCCGGGTTCGGCGAACTCACGCCAATGCCGCGCCGCGCCAGCTCCAGCGCCCGCTTCATCCAATAAATGTCGATCTCCATGCCGTCGAGTGCACTCATGGAATGGCCACACCTATCTCGGTCGCCCAGCAAACTCCGCTAACAACGCTAACTCGCGGGCGCCGCTATCCAACGAGAGCATCCACAAAAGCCCCCGCATCAAATTCCAGCAGGTCTTCCATCTTTTCGCCCACACCCACAAACCGTACCGGCAAATTCAGCTCGCGCGCTATGGCAACTGCAATGCCGCCCTTCGCCGTTCCATCCAGCTTCGTCAACACAATCCCCGTTACCCCGGCCGATTGCGTAAACAGCCGCGCCTGCTGCAGCCCGTTCTGGCCCGTCGTTGCATCCATCACCAGCAGCACTTCGTGCGGAGCTCCCGGCACCAGCTTCGCGGCGGTTCGACGCATCTTCTCAAGCTCATCCATCAACCCGGACTTCGTATGCAGTCGGCCCGCCGTATCGACGATCAGCTCATCGATCTTCCGCGCAGTTGCCGCACTCACTGAGTCATACAGCACCGCCGCCGGATCGCCGCCCTGCTTTGTCTTGATCATCTCCACGCCCGACCGCTTCGCCCACACCTCGAGTTGTTCAATGGCTGCAGCGCGAAACGTATCCGCTGCGCACAAAAGAACAGAGCGCCCCTGCGCCCGATACCACGCCGCCATCTTGCCGCTCGTCGTCGTCTTGCCCGTTCCATTCACGCCGACCAAAAACGTCACCTTCGGCGGAACCTGCGGCGTTGGTACCGGTCGCGCTGGCGCTTCCAGAAATCCGCGAATCTGCTCTTTCAGCAGGTCCTTCAGCTCACCGCCCCCGGCAATCGCCTGCTTTTTCGCGCGTTCCCGCAGCGCATCCAGAATCTCCGTCGTCGTTTGCACACCGATATCGCTGGTCAAGAGGGCCGTCTCCAGGTCCTCCAGTGCCGCCTCGTCCACCTCGCGGGTCAGCGCAACAATGTCATTAATCCGCGACGAGAAAGTTTCGCGGGTACGCGTCACCGCCTCGCGCATGCGGCCAAAAAAGCCGCGCTTCTCCTCCGGCTCCGGCGTCCGCTCCGGCTTATCGTCCTGGTTTCCAAAAAGCGTAATAAATTCGGGCATATCCAGCCTTCAGTCTAAAGCAGCTGTCAGCAGCCCTCTTTGCGGACATGGCCGCACGCACTCGGTTGCCGCGATGTCAATCCCGCTCGATGGGATCGATTTTCCATGCCGATCCACCGATCTCTCCGTTACCATGCCCTCATGTCTCGCCTCTGCTTCCCCGCAGCGCGCATGTGCGTGCGGTCGCTCGTAACCGTGACGGCTCTTGCTTTCTCCTTTATCGGTGGTGAATCTCTCCCCGCGCAGAACTCAGCTATGGCCGGTCACAACATGGCCGACATGCAGCCCATCCCCCCGCCCGACCAATTGCCGGTTCCCATCAAGATGACCGGCATCGGCAACAGCCATATCGCCATCAAAGCCACGCCTGAGGCGCAGGCCTGGTTCGATCAGGGACTCAGCCTCCTCCACGATTTCTGGGACTTCGAGTCCGCGAAAGCCTTCGAGCAATCCATCCGCGTCGATCCCAAATGTGCCATGTGCCAGTGGGGATTGGCCCAGGCCTTCACCATGCGCGGCGAGGATGCTGTCAAGCCTTACGTCAAGCAGGCACTCGACACTGCAGACCATCTCAAATCCCACGCCAGCGCCACTGACAAGCTCTACATCGAGGCCGCCTTGGCAGATGTGCAGCCAAGCGCCCGGGGAAAATCCCCCGCAATTCCCATCCTCCGCAAGCTCGTCGCAAAAGCTCCCCGCGACATCGAGGCTCGCATCTTTCTAGCTGAAGCGGTCGGCGATGGTTACGACGATGACGGCGAGCCCAAGGCCGGCCAGAAAGAGCGCATCGCGATCCTCGAAGGCATTCTCCGCGAAGCCCCCAACGACTCCGCCGCTAACCATTACTGGATTCACGCCATGGAACCCGGCAATCATCCAGAGCAGGCCATCAAGAGTGCGGCGCTGCTCGCGAGCCTTGCGCCCGCTTCAGGCCATATGGTCCACATGCCAGGTCACATCTATTACCGCGTCGGTGACTATGCACAGGCCCAACACTGGTTTACCGCCTCCATGATTGCCGACGAAACCTATATGCGCGATCAGCATGTCGACGTCGACGACGACTGGAACTATGTGCACAACATGATGTACGCCATCGCCAACCTGATGGAACAGGGCAAGCTCGCGGAAGCCAACGCCCTCTCCGATCGTCTTGCCGGCGCGCGCGGCAAGCTTTCCGCCACTCTTTACATTTGGTCCGCCCGCGATCAAATGGCTCGCATCAGCTGCCGCCTTCCCGTCGCGCTGCGCACCGCAGATTGGAATTCTGTCCTCACTCTTCTAGATCAAGCCAACATCCCCGACACAGAAAAGACAGTCAATCTACGCGCCCTGGCCTCCTCCCTCGGTGATTTCGCACGCGGCATGCGCGCGCTCGAAAGCGGCGATGTCCGCTCCGCCGAAATCGCATCCGACCACATGGATGCCGGCCTTTGGCGCGCCCAGCGCAATGCCGAAACAAAAGACGAGTCGAAGGCTCGCAGCGAGGCCGCGCAAACGAAGAAGTCGGAACTCTCTCCAGCTCACCCCATCATGGCCGATGCGATGGCCGACCCTCTCCTTAAGGCTCTCAATGTCGCCTCGCTCGAACTGCACGCCGGCGTCCTCGCTGGACAGGGCAAACTCGACGCTGCCAAAAAAAGCTATGCGGACGCAATCGCAGCCGAAAAGAAGCTCGGCTACCACGAACCGCCCATGTACATTCGCCCCGTTGGAGAAAACGAGGCGACAGCCCTCATTCGCGCCAAAGATTACGCCGGAGCCAAAGCCGCCTTCGAGGTCGCACTCAAGGAACGCCCCAACTCCGGCTTCTCGCTCTACGGCTTGGCCATGGTCAGCGAACTTTCCGGGGATATGGCCGGCGCCCGCGCTGCCTACACGACGTTCCTCAACGCCTGGGCTTCTGCCGATGCCTCCCTTCCTGAAGTCGAGCATGCCCACAAAATTGTCGACAACACTACACTCGCTGCACGCTAGCCCGGCGCAATTCAATGCGATTTCTGACGGCTCCTGCCCATCGAAGCGAAACCGCTTTCCGTTCGCCACAATTCACTTGCAAATCGCAACTTAATTCGGAACAATGACTGCGCATTGAAAAGAACCCCACATTCAGGAGCTTCCCCTTCATGAGCAATGTGCGTGTCTTGGTCGGAACCCGCAAAGGCGCATTTATCCTCACTTCTGACGGCAAACGGAAAGACTGGCAGGTCTCCGGCCCGCACTTCGCAGGCTGGGAGATCTATCACATGAAAGGTTCGCCGGTGAATCCGGATCGGATCTACGTCTCGCAAACCAGCGGTTGGTTTGGCCAGATTCTGCAGGCCTCTGAAGACGGCGGAAAAACCTGGTTCCAGCCCGGCGTTAAGCCGGAAGACACCAAGCCGCAGTGGCCACCGGTCAAAAGCAACCGCTTCGCCTACGATGCCTCCAGCGAAACTGGTAAGCCGCTCACCACGCATCAGTGGTACGACGGCACACAGCATCCATGGGAGTTCAAACGCGTCTGGCATCTTGAGCCCTCCCTCACCGACTCCGACACCGTCTATGCGGGCGTTGAAGATGCCGCGCTTTTTCGCTCCACCGATGGCGGTGTCAGCTGGCATGAACTCCCCGGCCTCCGAGGCCACGGCACCGGCCCGAACTGGCAGCCCGGCGCGGGTGGCATGTGCCTCCACACCGTCATACTCGATCCCACCAATCCCGAACGCATCTACATCGCCATCTCCGCTGCCGGCGCCTTCCGCTCGGATGACGGCGGTGCTTCCTGGAAACCCATCAACAAGGGCCTCGTCTCCAACATGATGCCCAATCCCACGGCTGAAGTCGGCCACTGTGTTCATCACATCGCTATGAACCCGAAGCGTCCCGATGTTCTGTTCATGCAGAAACACTGGGACGTCATGCGCTCCGACGATGCGGGTGACAACTGGACCAAAATCAGCGGCAACCTGCCCACTGATTTCGGCTTCGTCATCGATGTCCACTCCCACGAGCTGGAGACCATCTATGTCGTTCCCATCAAGAGCGACTCCGAGCATTTCCCGCTCGATGGCAAGTTGCAGGTCTTCCGCAGCCGTACCGGGGGTAACGACTGGGAGCCGCTCATCAAGGGCCTGCCGCAGGAGAACTGTTACGTCAACGTGCTCCGCGATGCAATGGCTGTCGATACTCTCGACGACTGCGGCGTCTACTTCGGCACCACCGGCGGTCAGGTCTACTGCTCCCCCAACGGTGGCGACTCCTGGCAGCCCATCGTCCACGATCTTCCCGCCGTGCTCAGCATCGAGGTCCAGACCCTCTCGTAGCGCGCTAACCTTCAATCATTGCAAATCATGTTCCCGGGTCTTGCTTGAGACCTGGGAACGCACGCTGTTTCCTGACGGACACAAAGACTCAAGTGACGAATTCCGCAACCATCCGCGTTCAGCTCCCCTATCACCTGCGCACCCTCGCGCGCATCGATGGCGACGTTCTCCTTGCCGTCCCCCCACCCGTCACCATCAATTCCGTCCTCGACGCCGTTGAATCGTTGTACCCGATGCTCGCCGGAACCATCCGCGAACACGATACCGGCAAACGCCGTCCCTTCCTCCGCTTCTTCGCCTGCGAGGAAGACCTCTCTCTTCAGCCTCTCGACACGCCCCTTCCACCTGCCGTCGTAGAGGGCTGGGAGCCGTTGCTGATCATAGGCGCCATCGCTGGCGGTTGAGCGGCCTTAGCCTCGCCTTGAGGCCAAAGAATGGAGCGGCTCTTGCAGCCTCAGAAATCCTGTAGTGGTAGAGTGCCAAGCTCCCTGGAACCCAGGAAGCAAAGAATGGAATCGTGCCGAAGAACGAAAGACGCGCGTGACCTGACTACACTCCCCCGCAGATCCCGGTTCTTACGCGTGCTCGCCCTTGCCCGGCCGCAGCATCAGGTCCCGGATCGCTTCGCGCGGGTCCTTCCCCTCATCGAGGATCAGTTCCATCTGCTCGGTGATCGGCATCTCGATCCCATAGCGCCGTGCCAGCCCCAGTGCTGCCCGGGTGGTGCGAACGCCCTCGGCCACTTTACCGCCAAGGCTCTCCAGAATCTCCGGCAACTTACGTCCGTGACCCAGCGCTTCACCAACCGTTCTATTGCGCGACAGCGATCCAGTACACGTCAGCACCAGGTCGCCTACCCCCGACAGTCCAGCCAGTGTTTCCCGGCGGCCGCCACATGCCACCGCGAGCCGTGTAATCTCGGCGATGCCCCGCGTCATCAAGCCTGCGGCCGAGTTGTAGCCCAATCCCACGCCGGCGGCAATGCCCGCGGCAATCGCGATTACATTCTTCAGCGCTCCGCCCAACTCCACGCCAATCACATCGGTCGACGTGTAAAGTCTCCATGTTTCTGAAGAAAAATCTTTCTGAATCAGGCTCGCAATCTGGGGATCGCTGAAGGCTACCGTAACGGCAGTCGGCTGGCCCTGCGCTACCTCGATCGCAAAGCTCGGTCCAGAGAGCGCACCGACCGAGAGCAGCAGGCCGGCCGGTTCCAGCACTTCCGAGATCACCTGCGTCATCCGCAAAAAGGTGCGATCTTCCACGCCCTTCGTGGCGCTCACAATGAATTGCCCGTTGCGCAAATGGGTCCGAAGTCGTGCCAGCGTCGAACGCAAGAATTCCGATGGAATCACCGAGATCAACACATCGGCCTCGGTTACTCGGGACATCTCCGACGTCACCGGCAAGTCGGCGGGGAGCGGAAATCCCGGGAGAAACAGGACATTCTCGCCCGCTTCGGCAATCTTCGCTGCCTCATCTGCGCTATGCGACCACAATGTGACCTCGTGACCGCCGCGACGATGTAACGTCAAGGCGATCGCCGTGCCCCAGGCCCCTGCACCAAGAACTGCAATCCGGCTCATGCAGGCTTTCCTTCCTGGCCGCGTCTTCCAAAGCGGCTTTCCGTTCCTGTCAGCAGGCGGCGAATGTTCTGGTGATGTTTCGCAATAATGAGCAGCGCCACAATCGCTTGCACCGCCAGAAAAAACGCCGGCTTATCGCCCTTGACAAGAAACCAGGCAAATCCCGGAAAACTCGCTGCGCCCGCAATCGACGCCAACGATACATAGCGGCTCAGCGCCAGCAACAGCGCAAATACCGTGATCGCGGCCAGCGCTGCCGGCGGCGCCGCTACCAGAAACACGCCGAATCCGGTAGCCACGCCCTTGCCGCCCTTGAATCCCAGCCAAACAGGAAACATATGCCCCAGGACCGCGCAAAGAGCCGCAAGCGCCTCCACATCCCGCACATGTGCTTGCGGCAGCAGATAAGGAGCCAGCAAAGCCCCAAGCCATACAGCCGCACAGCCCTTCAGCATGTCCAGCAGAAAAGTCGCCGCTCCCAGACCGCGCGCTCCAGAGCGCATCACGTTGGTCGCGCCGATGTTGCCGCTCCCGATCGTGCGAATGTCCTGCTTCCGAAAAATCCGCATCAACACATATCCAGTTGGGATCGACCCAAGCAAATACGTGGCCACCCCAACTAGAAGACTTCCAACGGGCATAACGAGAACGAGTGTAGCAGGTACAGCCGCTGGCAGAACGGCCCGCTTTGCATTACCGGATCCGTTGCCCAATGCCCCTCCTTGCCGCTCAAAACATCTCGTCCGCCGACGGCCCGTAGAGCGCCGGCACAGTCGACGCCGCCAGCCGCAGATAGACAGTGAGTTGACCGCGGTGATGCGCCAGGTGGCTGAACACCGCGTCAGCAATCATCAGGTGCCGCGGCTGCTGCTGCACCACACGCCCCCCCATCTTGAACGCCCATTGCGTGAGAAGATGTTCGTCCGTCGTGGCCTCCAGCGCTTTCCTGGATCTCTCGATCCCGGCATCGAGGCTCCCCAGCAGTTCGGCCCGAGTCGCAAGCGGTTTGGTGCGAAAGCCTTCTGATTCCGGCTGGTCAAGATCGAGCTCTTCGCGTTCGATCATGAACGCAATCCAGCCAGGCATACCGGCCACAAGCGCCGCCAGATAACCCAACTCCATCGAACGCTCGTGCGGCTTAAATCCGTTTTGTCCTTCAGGCACACGTTGTACTGCTTTGCGCGTCGACGCCGCTTCCCGTTCAAGTTGCGCAAGAAAAAGATCTCTAATTGTCATTTCGAACCTCCATTCAGGTTTGTTTGTTGAAGAGTTAAACCATTCGTGGAATCAGCGACAGCACTGCGTGCCTTGCTCCCACTCGTAGAAGGCCGACTCGCTCCCGTATTTGAAAAGCGAGTACCAGGCATTCAGCCCGTCGCTGCTATAAAGATCGAGCGCATCAAAGATCTCTCGCGCAAAGTCGACCGGCGCCACGCCCGACGCGGTGATCACCCCTTGATCGGTAACCGCGGGCTTGTCTCGATAGAAGCCGCCTCCGCGATATCCGCTGGCCGCGAGATAGGCGCGCGCATTGCTGGTGTGATAGCGGTTGTCCAATAGCCCAGCCCGTGCCAGCGCCAGGGTGGCTGCACATATCGCTGCGACTGGAACGCAGTGCGCAATGAATCGCCGAGCCATATCGATTGCTGCGGAATTCGCGCCGTACTCCCAGCTCTGGCCGCCGGGCAACAGCAACATCCGGCTCGTAAATGGCGAAATTTCCCCAAGCGCCGCATCGGGTTGAATTCGCACTCCCCCCATTGTCGTAACCGGCTCGCGGGTTAACCCGACAGTCACAATTCTGAAGCGTCCCGGCAACCGCTGAAACTGCGGATTATTGATCGCGGCGGTCGCAAACGCTGCCTCCCAGTCCGCCATGGTGTCGAAGACAAATAAATGAATTGCACTCCCGCGCACGTGCCACCTCGATTCCACAAAACCATCATGATTTGCGAAATATGACAGCCAATGTCATATATGATCGGAAAGAATAAAAATGGGACGAACGGGAAAGGAACCGCGCTGTGAAGGCTGATCGGCTGCTCTCGGTCTTGATGCTGTTGCAGGCCAAAGGCCGCGCGACGGAACGCGAGCTCGCCGAGCAGCTCGAGGTCTCGCAACGCACCATTCACCGCGATCTCGAATCGCTCAGCGCGGCGCGTGTGCCGGTGGTTGCCTTGCGCGGGTCGCAGGGCGGGTGGGAGCTCGAAAAAGGGTGGCGCACGCAGGTTCCCGGGCTCAACGAAGCGGAATTGCGTGCCCTGCTCATGGCGCAACCACGCGCCGTGGGCCACCCGCGCCTCGCCGCCGCAGCCGAGAGTGCGCTGAACAAGCTGATGGCCTCTCTACCCGGCCCTATGCGCGCACAGGCAGCCGCGATGCGCGAGCGTCTTCACGTCGATGCAACCGGCTGGCACGACATGGGCGAAGATCTTTCGATGTTGACCACCGTGCAGGATGCCGTGGCCCGCGAGCGCAAGCTCGCCTTCGACTACACCAAGGCCAACGGAGAAAAAGCGCCGCGTACGGTCGATCCTTTAGGACTCGTGGCTAAAGGCCTAAGTTGGTACCTCGTCGCGCACGGCAAAAACGGCATCCGCACGTATCGCGTGTCGCGCATGGAAGCCGTGACAGTCCTCGCCAGCGGCTTTGAGCGTCCGCCTCGATTTGATCTGGCCGAGTTCTGGAAAAAATCGACAGCCGAACTCGATCGTCTCCGCAATCGCTACTCCACTGTCCTGTCTCTCAGGCCCACGGCCGCGCACCAACTCAAGGGCTGGTGTGTTACCAGGCCGGCTCCTTCCAAAGAGGCATACGAGCGGGTTTCAATCGACCAGATGCCGGCTGACAATGTTCTGGTCGAGGCAGATTTCGATTCCGAGGCCCACGCTCGATTCATCGTCCTCGGCTTTGGATCTGCCGTGCGTGTCCTCAAGCCCGACCCGCTCCGTCGCTGGGTACAAGCTGAAGCGCGCATCATCGCTGGAGCCTAGATTCTCCTGTTGCGCCAGATGAATCGCGACCGTTATGGAGAGCTGCGTGTATAGTTGGGTCTCCCCAATGTTCCACAATCTCCACTTCCCATGAAAGGCGGGTTTCTATGCCCAGCTACCTGGTACAGGCGTCGTACACAATCGAAGCGCTCCAGGCTTTGATGAAGAAGCCGCAGGATCGCACTGCGGTTGTGACCAAGGCTGTCGAAAACCTCGGCGGAACACTCATCGGTCTATGGCTGTCGTTCGGCGATCAGGACATCGTCGCTCTTGCCGAAATGCCCAACAACATCAGTGCTGCCGCACTCTCGCTGGCCATTGCCGCAGGAGGCGCGTTGAAAAGCACCAAGACCACGCCGCTGCTTACTGTAGCACAGGGCATCTCTGCGATGAAAAAGGCAGCTTCCTCGGGATACACCCCGGTCACCAAAGCCTAGTCCACCATTAACTCGCCCGGTAGAATCGGCCTCGTGCGCGGCAGCGCGCCGTTATACGCGGCAGCGCCCACGGCAATCAGCGTTGCCGCGTACACCACCAGCTTGATCTCGCTTCCCATCCGCGTCGCCGGAAGCGTCTTCCACAAAACCAGCAGCACCGTCTGCGCAATCGTGACAGCCCAAACAGATCCGTAAAAATAGCGCCGCTCGATTCCTTCGCCTTTTGTTGACCTGCCCACGCGCGGCAGCTTGCCTGCCGCCCCCAGCAGCAGGATCAGCGCGCACAGCGGAAGGTATGCGTACTGGTACAGCTGCTTCATGTACCAGATGCCCGTGAAACTCGCAATCGCCAGCCCGGCGAGATTCAGTAAAGCGAAATTCAAAACCGCATTCCACGCGAAGGTGTAGCAAACCTTGCGATACAGAGGATTCGGTTTGTCCTCGTCGAAGCGCAGAATATACGGCCTTGGCTCAACGCCCGGCATCTGCCCGTAGAGGCCCGCAATGCCAGTCCCGAGCAGCACCGCCGCGAGCCACGCCGAATTAGCCCAGCTGAACCCGTGCGCAAACAACGAAAACGTCAACGGCCCCGGCGCAAGAAAAAACACCCAGATCCAGATGGGCCAGTGCAGAACCCGATAGTAGCCCTTGTTGCGTTGCCGCATTTTACGGGCATCCGCATACTCAACCCTGCCACTGTAGCGCATGGCCGGAGTTTTGCAGAGCGCATGGGCTCTCGTCAATGAGCGCCAAAGAGCGTGAGCTACAGAAGAGCGCCCGTTCCATACCCCTCATTTGGTTTACCGGTGATTTGACTGGCGGGCGCGCGCCTGTGAGGACGCGCGCCCACCGCCCCCTCAAAGGACCCGCGATTCCATCCATCGATCGATCGCAGAGGCAATCTCATTCGCATGCGTCTCCAGCGCAAAATGCCCTGCGTCCAGCATTTCCACCTGCGCCTTTGGGTTGTCCTTGCGATACGCTTCGGCGCCCGCAGGAACAAAGAACGGATCGTGTTTGCCCCAGATCGCCAGAAGAGGCGGTTGCGCCGTGCGGAAGTACTGCTGAAACGCAGGATACAGCGCGATGTTTGAGTTGTAGTCGAGAAACAGATCGAGCTGAATCTCTGCATTGCCAGGCCGCGCCATCAGCAGAGCGTCCAGCGTGTAGCTCTCCGGCGCAACTTCGTTCGCCTTTGGCACTTCGTTTGTGTACTGCCACCGCGTTGCATCGAGGGTCAAAAATCCGCGCAGGGCGTCGCGATGTTCCTTCGTGGGCTCCCTCCAGTACGTGCGGATCGGGTCCCATGCATCCCCCAGCCCTTCCAGATACGCGTTGCCATTCTGCGATACGATCCCCGTCACTCGCTTCGGATCATTCAGCGCCAGGCGCAATCCAACCGGCGCACCGTAGTCGAAAATGTACAGCGCGAACCCCTTCAGCCCGATCGCATCCGCAAACAACTCCATCGTCTTCGCCAGATTGGCAAAGGTGTAGGTATACGCGCGGGCCTCCGGCACTGCGGTGAATCCAAAGCCCGGCAGGTCCGGCGAAATCACGCGGTACTTCGTCGCCAGCCGCGGTATCAATTCGCGAAACATGTGCGACGAGGAAGGAAAACCATGCAGAAGCAGCAACACTGGCCCGTCTGCGGGGCCGGCTTCACGGTAAAAAATCTCCATACCATCGGCCTCTACAGTGCGGTACTTGGCGCGGGCAAGACTAGGAATCGCAATTGCGGTCGTCATTATCGGTAAACTCTCCTTGGGGAAATGTGTAACCGAATTGAGTCGGTTTACATGGTTACAAGATGCGCCAAAGATCGTAACTTGTCAAATATATTTTTATAGGTTACATTGGAAATGCAGCCTGACCGGACTTTGCAGTCGTTCGAGCCGGCTTCTCTGCCCATGGAACCGATCCTCATTGCCGACCACGTCGCTCTCGACATGCTCAATTCGCTGGCTGCCCAGAACGGCGCACCTCTTGAGTTTTGGAATACCGATCGCGACATCCTGCGCTGGCTCGAATTAACGCATCTTGTCCCCGCCGGCCACCGTCCAGCTGACTCATGGCATCCGGGAACGCTTCTCCGCTCTGCCAAACAACTGCGCGACGTCGTGCGCGACCTTGTCGTCCGCCGCAAAGCCGGCAAGCGTCTCGATTTTGCCGAGCTCAACGCTTTCCTGGCTAAAGGCGCAAGCCACCTTCAGCTTCACGCGCATGCCGCAGCCGCGCCGCGCCTTGAGCGCGTTTACAGCGTCTCCACGCCCGAGGCGCTTCTCTCGCCGCTGGCAGAGTCCGCGGCCGAACTGCTTGCTCACGCCGATTTTGAATTGATTCGCCGATGTGAAGGGCAGGACTGCGTGCTCTGGTTCTACGACCGCACCAAGGCCCATCGACGCCGCTGGTGCAGCATGGGTATCTGCGGCAATCGCGCCAAGGTCGCAGCTTTCCGCCAACGCCAGGTCTAGCGGGTCAATCTACATCAGCTTCCGGCGAATCAAATCCAGCGCCTGTTGCGCCGCCCACTGCCGCACCCGGTCCCGGTCTCCGCGAAACGTGCGGTTAAACGAGTCGGTCTTCTGCGCATCGGAGACAGCAAAATAAACCAGACCCACCGGCTTCTGCTCGGTCCCCCCAGTCGGTCCCGCGATTCCCGTCACCCCCACCCCCAGAGTTGCGCCGGTACGCTTGCGGATCCCGTCCGCCATCGCGCACGCTACCTCGGATGAAACCGCTCCATGCTGTGCGATCAATTCCGGCGGCACATTCGCAAACGATGTCTTCAGCGGATCGGAGTACACCACCGCCCCGCCCAGAAACGACCGCGAGCTCCCCGGAACACCCGTGATGCGCTGGGCCACAAGCCCGCCCGTGCAGCTCTCCGCAACCGCCAGCGTCGCCTGCCGCAGCCCAAGGTAGTAGAGAACAATCTGCTCCAGCGATTCGCCTTCCGACGAGTAGAGCCAGTCGTCCAGCGCTTCCTCAAGTTTTCCAGCCAGCTCATCTACACGATGATCCGCGGCTGCCTTCGTTGCTTTTGAGCAGATCAGCGTCAGTTGAATATCCCCGTTATGCGCCAGGATCGTCGTTTCTACGTCCGCATATTCTGAATAGATCGGCGCCAGCAGCTTGTCTGCCTGCGACTCGGGAATCATCGCGGCCTTCAGCGTACGCACCACAATCGAGCGCGGTGGCAGTTCGTCGCGCAGTCTGGGCACGCATTCAGTATCGAACAGCGCGTGGCACTCATGCGGCGGCCCTGGCACCATCATGATCAATTTGCGGTAGCCTTCAAACGTTGTATCCAGCCACTGGCCCGGAGCGCTCCCGTTAGGATTCGTCAGCACCGTCGCACCCTGGATCACGTCGGCTTGTTTCAGATTGTTTTCCGGCATTGAGATGCGCCAGGTTGCGGCCCGCGCATGTAAGGCGGCCACTTGCGCCGGCTCGCGCCGCAAAGTCAGCGACAGCGTCTCCGCCACTGCCTCTCGCGTCAGGTCGTCTTCCGTCGGTCCCAACCCGCCCACCAGCACCACGATATCTACCCGATGCAGTGCGGTCCGAATCGCGTTGACGAGATCTTTCCGCCGATCGCCGACGATCGTCTTGAAGGCGACCGTCACGCCGATCTCATTGAGTTTTTCCGTGATGTAGAGGGAGTTCGTGTCCTGCCGGAACGGGGTCAGCATCTCGGATCCGACAGCAATGATTTCCGATTTCATAAACGCAGCGGCGAGCTCCCGGTCTTCGGACTTTGAATTGCGTCTGTGAAGAATTCGCTCGTGACCGCGGTGCCCGTCCCTTGGACAGGTGAACCGGAAGCTACGAGGCGATCATCCCTTCGACGCCCAAGTCCACATCATAAACGGCCTCATTCGTCGCCAGGATTGTGGAACCCAGGGGTGAAAAGGCCACGCCCACCAGGTTGTTCCCGCTCAGCACAAGACTCGCTTCTCCTGCTGCGGTCACACGGACCAGACCGCGTTGTCCGCGCAGGCAGGCTGTCACATAGACATCGCCGTCTTTTGAGAGCGCTAGCCCCTGGGGACGTCCCAACCCGCGGAACCACGGCTTGGTCTCGCCGTGCGAATCAATCGACCAGATGGCGTCGTTGGAACAAAGCGTCGGGCCCGTCACGTATAAGGTTCCCTGCAGATCGATGGCCAGGTGATATGCCGAAATGCTCGGCTCCAAGCGTCGCGTGCACAAAAATCTTTCGTTCGCGATCGATCTTGAAAATGGTGCCGCTTCGGTCTCCGACAAACAAATTGCCTTCTCGGTCAAACACCGCGCCCGTTGCTACGCCCATCCCCTCGCAATACAGGGTCGATTCGCCCGCTCCATCCACGCGATACACATTGCCTTCCGCGCGCGAGGTCACGAACAAGTCGCCGTCGGGGCTAAAGGCCAAGCCAGTCGCGTTCAATATTCCTGTCACAAACGGCGTTGCCCGCCCGTCGGGACTCACCCGCACCACCGACACCGGCGTCTGCTTGCCGCGTGGTCCAGAAATCGTCGAGTACACCATCCCCGACCGGCTCACCGCAGGGCTTGTCACCGGGTGCAATCCGCTGGTCAGCTCGCGGGCCACCTGGATTGGCGCTGCATTGCTCACACCCACCGGGGAGCGCACTTCTATGAGTCCTGTTGAAGCATTCTCGGGTACGCGGAACGCCAGCCGCGTCGGCCGGCTCATCAGCACGTGCGCCGGCAAAGTTCCCACCAGCACCACCGGCGGCCCCGCAGCATGGGGGCCGAGATGTACGCCAGTTAACTCAACCTCCCCTGAGGGGAGCGCTGAGGGTGGAACAATTCCGTCAATGCGAGGATCAGCGAAAACATCCTCCGTTGCGAATTGAGACCGTGTGCGTGCCATGGTGCGACCTTAGCTCTGCAGCGACGGAATGAAATGCCGCAGCAGCCAACCTACTCCCAAAGCATACAGCCCGGCGGCCACGTCGTCGAAGACGATGCCCCAACCCTCTGGTAACTCTTCCAGCTGCCGCGCCGGGAAAGGTTTCGTAATATCAAACAGCCGGAAGAGCACCAACCCCAGCAGGCCCGATCGCCATCCGGGAATGCAGCCCAGCAGCGCAATCCACTGTCCGGCCACCTCATCGATCACCACGAATTGCGGGTCGTGCCGTCCGCTCTCCCGCGCCGCAATTGTCGCCGCCGGTACGCCCAGCGCTATCGACAACAGAATCCCGATCCCAAGCGCCGCCAGCATCACCAGTGCACTTGGATGCACGCCCCACGCGAAGCCCGCCCACAGCAGCACCGCCGCTACCGAACCCCACGTCCCGGGCCCCGGCTTGCCCAGCCCCGCGCCAAAGAAGGTCGCGACGGCCCACGCCCACATCGTCCTCCGCTGCGCAGGTTCAGAAGCGGTTGCTGTCGATCTACTCATCGGAGTCTTGATCCTGTCCGCTACCCAATCCACCTAAGTCTTCCAGCACTTCAGGATCCAGCACCGGCGAACTGATCTTGTAGACTCCCATGGCCCACTTGCCCAAATCGATCTTGCGACAACGGTCGCTGCAGAAAGGGAAGTCCTCGTCCTTCGCCTTCACCATCGCTCCGCATGTCGGGCAGCGCAGCGACTTCACCGATTTTTTCTTTGCGGTCACAGCTTAATCTCCGGCTGCACTCCAACAGGCGGCCTTCGCACCAGCACCACAATCCCACTCGACCACGGCAAAGGCAGCATCACGAACCGCGGGTCCGCAGAAAGGCGCTCCAGCAGTGCCTGCACTTTTTCTCCGTGGCCTTCCGGCCAGTTCGGCTGCGGCAGCATGTCATCAATCACATAGAAGCCGCCCGGCTTTACAATCGCCAGCGCCTCATCCAGCGCCTCGTACTTACCAGGAATCGCGTCGGCAAACACGAGATCAAAACTCTTCTTCGGCTGACGCCACAAATAGCCCGCGGCATCGCACGACATCAGCCGCAAACGGGTATCGCTTCCTAGCAATGCGCGTGCCACATCCTGCAGCCCTTCGTCCTTGTCGATGCTGATCAGAGTCGAAGACGGGTCCATCCCCGACAAAATCCACGAGGTGGCCAGCCCGGTCCCCGTCCCCAGCTCAAGAAACCGTCCGCAGGGCTTTGAGGCCGCCAACATCTGCAGCAGCGCACCCGTGCGCGGTTCCGATGCCCTGTCAAATTGCAGTTCTGCCGTCCGGGCCTGGATCGCCTCCAGCGCCGGCGGCGTTCGGAAATAACTAAGTTCGTCCATTGCAGACCAGTTTAAAGCGAATCGGAGACAATGCGCGCAATCACGTCGTATTCGTGTGCTTCTGTGATCTCCGCGCGGTAAAACTTGCCGGCTTCCAATTGCTCCAGCGCGCCGAAATCGTTGATGTAGACTTTGCCGTCGATCTCCGGTGCGTGGAACTGCGTCCGGCCTTCCCACAGCAGAGGCGTTTCTTCGCTCTCGCCCTCGGCCAGCACAGTCACCTCACGCCCGACCCACTCTTTTTTGGCGCGCTTGCTGATCCCTTGTTGCAGCTTCATCAGTCGCCGCTTCCGCGCCTCAATCGTGCGCTTCGGCACCTGCCCATCCAACGCGAACGCCCCCGAGCCCTCTTCATGCGAGTAATTGAACACGCCGAGCCAGTCGAATTTCGCTTCGCCGATAAACTGCTCCAGAATCTCAAAGTCGCGAGTCGACTCACCAGGAAAGCCCACAATGAACGAAGTGCGCAGGGCAATCCCCGGCACCGCGGCCCGCACCTTCTCCAGCGTCTTCAAGAAAATCTCTGCGCCCGCGCCGCGCTTCATCCGCTTCAACACATCGGGCGACGCGTGCTGCAGCGGCACATCGAGATACTTGCAGATGTTGTCGTGCTTTGCGATCGTTTCCAAAAGCCGATTTGTAATCCGGTTCGGATACGCGTACAGGAATCGCAGCCACCGCAGCCCTTCAATTCCCGCCAGCGTGTCCAGCAGTGTCGCCAGCCCATCCTTCAGGCCCAGATCCTCGCCGTAGCACGTCGTGTCTTGCCCAATCAGCGTGATCTCTTCCACGCCGCTGGCCACCAGCCGCTGCACTTCCGCCACCACCGACTCGAACCGCCGCGAACGAAATTTCCCGCGCAAGTTGGGAATCACGCAGAATGTGCACGGATGATCGCAACCCTCGGCAATTTTGACGTAGGCCGAGGTCCTGCCCGTCGAAAGCAGTCGCGGAGTGTCTTCGTTGTAAAGATACGTGGGCAGCAGATGCCCGGCGCCCTGCCACTCTTCGCGGCTAAACCGCCCCTGGCTCTCGCGGTGATCGCCCTCCGCGCGGAAATTCGACTCGTGCTTGTGCGTCCCCGCACCTGCCTCGCGCCCTTCGCGCACCGCCGCATGACCGCTCAAGATGTTGAACGGCGAAGGCGCAGCAGTGGTGATGGGAGCAATCCCCGCCGCTTCCAGAATTGACTCCAGCTCGCCTGTCCCCACCACCGCATCCACTTCAGGAATATTCTTCCGGATCTCGTCGCGATAGCGTTCCACCAGGCATCCGGCCACAATCAGCTTCGTCGCCCGACCTTCAGTCTTGTGCCGGACCATCTCCAGAATCGTGTCCACCGATTCCTGCTTCGCCGTGTCGATAAAGCTGCACGTGTTCACCACCAGCACATCCGCATCTTCCGGACGCACCGTCAGCCGCGCACCTGCGCGATCCAGCAGCCCCATCATCACCTCTGAATCCACCAGGTTTTTTGGGCAGCCTAACGAAATAAAGCCCACGGTGGGTGCCGTGGGTTGGGAAACTTTGCTCACCCTTCCATTGTACCGGGAACCCGATTTTCGCGCCCCAGGCCAACGAACTATCAGTCAGCTCAATAGAGGTGCCCCATCCAAGTGCAGCTCGGGTGGGAAAGCACGAACCCCACAAGCAAAGTCCCAACCTGCACGAAACTGGGTGCCCCTGGTCCCTCGCTTTTGGGGACCGGGGGAAAACTGAATCCATCCCAGCCCCTCTAAGAATCAGCACGAACCCACCGTTGCCCATCCGCGAAGAACCAATCAGGACAGTCAGGCCCAGCCTTACTTTTTACCCACCTTAGGCGCAATTCCCGCCGCAGCCAGCATCCCCTTGGCATCCGTCGAATACGGCCCAGCCGGTTCCAGATCCAGATACTTCTGCAACGCATCGGCACAGCCCGCCGGCAATGTCAGCTTTTGCGTCTTGGGGTCCACCGTCGCCTGCGCCGCCAGCCCTTGCCCCTTGTAGAAATAGAGAACCCCCCGGGTCGGGTCCACCGCGATCGCCTTATCCGCTGCCGCTACCTGCTCCACCGCGTTCCCAGCCTGCAAAAAAAACACCGTCTCATTGCGATAATAGAGAGGTGCCTGCGATGGAAAATCCTTGGCCGCCTCGTCGAAAGCTGCCTTCGCCTCCGGAATCTTGTTCGACAAAATGTAGACCTGGCCCAGGCTGGAATAGCTGATGCCCTCAATCTCCGCCCGGGTCTTGCCTTCCGGCGTCGCAGCAACCCGTTGCACGCTGATGTGGCCGACCGTCCCTTTTCCCTCCGCATAGAAGGCACCGGAGATCGGCTGCTTCTGGCCCGGTTCGCCGCCGCCCAACGCCGCTTTGAAGCTGGCCTCGGCCGCATCATATTTCTTCAATCCCAGCTGCGCCTGGCCGAGCTCGATCCAAAGGTAGGGCATGTCACCGCGAAGCGCCGTGTCGCGCGCCATCAGCGCCTCCGCATCGGCGTAGCGCTTCTCCTGGTTCGCCGCCCGAGCCGTTTTCAAATCTGCGTTCGCAGCCTCAATCGCCAGCTGCCCAGCTACGGGAGCGGTTGCTGGAGCCGCCGGCTTCTGTTCCGTGCTCTGACCCAGCGGGGGCAGACCCTGCGCCGAGACCAGTGTCGGGATTGACAAAAACGCCAGGAAAAAAAGCAACAATCCGCGCCGCATATTCGCGCCCTCCTCAATGTGGAAAGATTGAGCGCCCAAAGAATATCCCATCCGGCCGAGAGTCGATATCCGCATCGAAATCCGACGCCCTTCCCAGTGGTAAAATCAATCAGTGCCGGGTCCTACGCGACGTAATCCCGCCAATCCCGCCAGGTCCGGAAGGAAGCAACGGTAACGGGCTAGTACGGGCGCAGTAGGTCACCCGGTACTTTTTTGGCGCCAAACGCGCTTTTGCTGCAGCCGTCGGTTCAACTCTCGAACCCGAGCCGCGCAAAATGCCCGAGGGCGCTTTTACTTTGGGTACGGGGCCGCATGTCCCGCGACAGCATGAGTGCCGCTGGTTTCTTTGGCAACTTCTGTCGAGCTATGCAAGGAGAAGTCCATTGAGCCTGTCCGTTCGTCCCATCGTAGGCCGCCGCGCCAAAATCACCGCGCTCGGCACCTACACTCCGCCCCAGGTCCTGACCAACAAAGACCTCGAAAAGATGGTGGACACCACCGACGAGTGGATCCTCACCCGTACCGGAATTCGTGAACGCCACGTGCTCGCCAAGGGACTCGGCGTAAGCGACATCTGCGTTGAAGCGGCCAAGAAATGCCTCACCGTCCGCGGCATCGCTCCCACTGAAGTCGAAGTCATCATTGTCGGCACCGTTACCCCTGACATGATGTTCCCGTCCACAGCGTGCCTCGTGCAGGACAAGATCGGCGCCAAAGGTGCCTGGGGGTTCGACGTCTCCGCCGGCTGCTCCGGATTCGTCTTCGCCCTTCAGGCCGGCGTCAAGCTCGTTGAAAGCGGTGCCCACGCCAAAGTCCTTGTCTGCGGAGCCGATGCCAACACCCGCATGACCGACTACACCGATCGCTCCACCTGCGTCTTATTCGGAGATGGCGGCGGGGCTGTGCTGATCGAGCCTGCACAGGAAGGCGAAATCGGCTTCATCGATTTTGTCCACGAAATAGACGGCTCCGGCGGCGTTGCCCTCAATCTCAAAGGCGGCGGCAGCCTCAATCCGTCCACGCACGAGACGATCGACAAGAAGATGCACTACATCTACCAGGACGGACAGGCCGTTTATAAATTCGCCGTCCGCAAAATGGCCGAAGCCACCACCAAGGTTCTCGAACGCAACGGCGTCACCGGCGCCGACCTCGGCTGCTTCATCCCGCACCAGGCCAACAAGCGCATCATCACCTCCACCGCCGAACGCATCGGCATGCCTGAAGATCGAGTCATCATCAACATCGATAAGTACGGCAACACTTCGGCGGGCACCATTCCTCTGGCGATGGAAACTGCCATCGAAGAAGGCAAGCTGAAAAAGGGCGACCTCGTCCTACTCGCCGCCGTAGGTGCTGGCTTCACCGTTGGCGCTGCGCTGCTCCGCTGGGAAATCTGAACGGTCCGAGCAAGTGTCGGATGGTCGGGGCGATCTCTCATACTGTGCAAAAATGGGTGCCCCAGGTTTCAATCTTGAGACCTGGGAAAACTCAATACAACCTAGCCACTCTCAGAATCCGCACGAATGATTGTCATCATGAGAACCCGCGCGTTTGGGGCCCCACGAAGTGGGGTAAGCGGGGCGAAGGATCTGCTTCACGGGCAGCCTCAATCCGCACGAATCAGAAAAATGTCAATCAGCACAGACCCAAGCACTTCCCGAATCATCCAGCTCGGCGAACACCGCTAACCGTCATCTCATACGCCGGCAACACACCCGTCTCCGCCGCCATCCGAAAGAATCCCCGCATCCCCTCCAGGCACTCCTCGTCCAGCACATAGTGGATGTTTTCCGACAGATACGAGCGAATCGCCTGCTCCGTCAGGGGAAGCTTGCGCGCCCACTCCAACGCGGAATCATCAACGTGTGCCAGCCCGTGATCGCGCGACGCAATCAGGTCCCGAGCGACGCTCTCCTCCGAAAATCTGCCCCACGCATCTGAGCCGAACCTGGCGCTCCACACAGCGGAGACAAACGGTAATCCCGTCAGCTTCACCCACTCCTCGGCCAGATCGTGATACACAAACTCTTCGCCCGTGCGCTCGAATTGGTTGTGCCGTTCTTCCAGCGCCAGCAGAGCCGGGTCGCCAATTACGATTGCCGCATCGGCGCGCTCCAGCATCGCATCCAGGTCCGCCGCCATCGGCACAAACGCAACGTCCCCATTCCCCCATTTATGAAACAGAATGCGCGCATAGGCAACGGTCGTTCGGCTCGCCGTATCGGCAGCCACGCTGCGCACATCCCTAAGCTCCCGCGATGTCCGCCGCACCAGCAGCAGCGACCGCACTTTGCCCTTCGATGCAATCGTGCAGCCAGGCAAGATGCGTAATCCCGGCGACGTAGCCAGCGCCGCAATCGGTACAAGTCCAATATCGGCAGCGCCCGACACCAGCCTGTCCGCGCACTCTGATGGCAGCATCCAGTCAATTGCGTAGCGCGTCGCAAGCTCCTCCTCAAGCGGAGGGTGCTCAAAGTCCCACATCAGCGGGGCTGGATTCAGAAACCGAATGGCTGCAATCCGCAGCCGGCGATCCGTTGGCGTACTCACTCTTCTTAGACTAGCAACCCGGGCACAACGATGCGCGATCAGGCGGCCCTACAGAACGCAATGTCGCCGCCGTGCACAATCCGCCGCTCTCGATCCTCGCAAGGCACCTGTGTCCGCCATCCTTGACTTCCAATCCGTAGCCGGTTACTGTGACCCCAATTATCAAAAGAAAGTAGATCCGGTCACTTGCCAAGCTGATCGGACGTGCGCTGCGGCGCACCTGCGTGCTCTCGTGAATCCAGCCGTGAACATAGACTCCCTCGCCACACCAGCCGCTCCCGTCGTATCTGCACCGTCGTTCGACGACGACAAACTCGCCTGGCTTGCTTTGGTCCTCGCGCCGGGTCTCGGCCCACGCCGTATCCTCGACGCCGTTAAAAGACTCAGCGCCCCCAGCGAAATCTTTCGCATTTCTCTCACCGAGCTTGAATCTCTCCGTTTTCCCGCACACGCCGCGCAGTTCATCTTCGAGGGCAAAGCGCGCCGTGCTGCTGAAGAAGAAGCGGCGCGCATCGTCGAACTGGGCGCAAACCTCCTCACGTTCAGCTGCCCCGCATACCCCGAGCGCCTCAAAGAGATCTACGATCCTCCGCCCGTCCTCTGGATTCGCGGCGCAATCGAGCTGCTCGCCCGACCCGCCATCGCCATTGTCGGCACGCGTCATCCATCGCCCTATGGCAGCGGAGTCGCCGAGATGCTCGCGCGCGACCTCGCTGCCCGCCGCCTGCTCATCGTCAGCGGCATGGCGCGCGGCATCGATACATGCGCCCACAAAGGTGCGCTCGTCGCCCGCATGCCCACTGTCGCTATCTGGGGAACAGGCATCGACGTCGTTTATCCCAAAGAGAATCGCAAACTTGCCGACGACATCCTCGCCGCCGGAGGCGCCATTGCCAGCGAGGTCCCCATCGGCACATTCCCAGCTCCACAGAATTTTCCCCGTCGCAACCGCATCCTCAGCGGCCTCAGCATTGCCGTGCTCGTCGTTGAAGCCAGTGAGAACTCCGGCACCCGCGTTACCGCCCGCTGTGCTGCCGAGCAGGATCGCGATCTGTACGCTGTGCCCGGCAACGTCACCAACAAAAATTCCTGGACCCCTAACACCTTGATTAAGCAGGGCGCAAAGCTCGTCGCCACCTGGGAGGACGTCTGGGAAGATCTGCCCTCGCAGGTGCGTTTGGAGCTCGAGTCCGAGGCCCAGGCCGAATCCGCGCATGAATCCAAACCGGAAGGCCCCGCATCTCTTCTGGCTGAACCTGTTCTGCGGCCCCAGGAGGCCATGCTCCTTGAATTTCTGCACGCCGATCGCTCGCTGCAGATCGATGAGATCCTCGAACTCCTGGAGAGCCAGTTGACCTCCTCCGAGGTCTTTACAGCCCTCTTCGAACTGGAGATCGCAGGACGAATCCGGCAGTTGCCGGGAAAGAATTACGTTCGTGCGCTGTGAAAAATCACTGTCCCGGCTTTCGTCCCCAACATCGCGGTTCTGCGAAACTTACCGCAAAATCACCGGTTTTCGCGGGTGCTCAATCAGACACGTTTCGCACCCCATTTGTTCTTTTGCGGCTGGAAACGGAGCCCGGTTCCGTGGTAGCGTGCAACTCTTGTAGTCCATTTTCCTCAGGCTCGCCCACCGCGACCGTGCACAATGTCGGTACACACCGCTCGGGGACCAAACGGAACAACACCTTCCTCAGTCCAACAGGCCGTGCGGAAGCAGCAACAATGAATAAGGATAAAGATGAGTAAATCACTGGTGATCGTCGAGTCGCCTGCCAAGGCCAAGACGATCGAGAAATATCTGGGCAAAGGCTTCGAAGTCCGCGCTTCGGTCGGACACATCATGGACCTGCCCAAAAACGACATCGGCGTCGAGCTCAAGAACCGTACGTTCGAGCCCGAGCTGGTCGTGTCGCCCGGCAAAGAAAAAGTGGTGGATCAGCTCAAGAAAGCTGCAGCCAAGGCCGACGAAATCTTCCTCGCGCCTGACCCTGACCGCGAAGGCGAAGCCATCGCTTACCACCTGGCTTTGCAGCTCGGCACCAGCGCCAAGGAAAGAAAAAAGATCCGCCGCGTCACCTTCAACGAAATCACCAAGAAGGCCGTGCAGGAAGCGTTCAAGCACGCACGCGATGTCGATCAGAATCTCGTAGACGCGCAGCAGACGCGCCGCGTCCTCGATCGCCTCGTGGGCTATCAGATCTCTCCGCTCCTTTGGGACAAAGTCCGGCGTGGCCTCTCCGCCGGCCGCGTGCAGACGGTTGCGGTGCGCCTCGTTGTTGAACGCGAGCGCGAAATCAATTCCTTCAAGCCCGTCGAATACTGGACTCTCGAAGCCGCACTTCATCCCGAGCGCCACGCAGATAAGACCTTCACCGCGCGCTTCATCGGCATCGACGGCGAGCCGGCTCGCGTCGCCAACGGCGAAGACAAAGACGGCAAGTCGCAGTTCCTTTCGAACGCCGTCGGCGACAAGAACTCGATGGATGCCGTCGTCACCGCGCTCGACAAGGCGAAGTGGTCCATCGCTTCCATTCAGTCGCGCGAGCAGCAGCGCAGGCCGCTGCCGCCGTTCATCACCAGCCAGTTGCAGCGCGATGCCTCAAGCAAGCTTGGCTTCAATGTCCGCCGCACTATGGGCGTGGCCCAGCGCTTATATGAAGGCATCGACGTCGGCGCAGAAGGCACCGTCGGCCTCATCACCTACATGCGTACCGACTCGCCTCGCGTAGCTCCCGACGCCAAGATCGCTGCCCGTGAATGGATTCAATCGCAGCTCGGCCCGCAATATCTGCCTGAGACTCCCAACTCCTACAAAGGCAAAAAGGACGCACAGGACGCTCACGAAGCTATCCGTCCCACCGACGCTTCGCGCACGCCCGAATCGATTGCCCGCTATCTCAGCGATGAGCAGCTCAAGCTCTACACACTCATCTGGCGACGCTTCGTTGCGTCGCAGATGACGCCGGCCGTCTTCGACATCACCACCGTCAAAATTGCGGCCGAGTCGCAGAAAAACAAAAAGACCTACGACTTCCGCGCCAGCGGATCCGTCATGCGTTTCGACGGTTTCCTTAAGCTCTACGAAGTCGCCAGCGACAAAAAAGATGACGACGACGATGAGTCCGCTAACAAGCTGCCCAACCTCGACGGCGTCAAAGCGCTCGAACTCGAGAAGCTCAACCACGAGCAGCACTTTACCGATCCGCCGCCCCGCTACAACGAAGCTTCGCTGGTCAAGGAGCTGGAAGAACGCGGCATCGGCCGTCCGTCAACCTACGCCTCCATTATCAGCACCATCCAGGATCGTGAGTACGTGGTCAAACATGGTGGATCGCGCGGCCGCTTCTATCCGACCGAAATCGGCATGGTGGTCTGCGACCTGCTCGTCGAAAGCTTCCCGTATATCTTCGACACCAAGTACACCGCGAAGCTTGAGGAAGAGCTAGACGACATCGAAGAAGGTAAAGAGAAGTGGACCACCCTTCTCAATGGCTTCTACGACCACTTCGAAGACGAGCTGAAAGATGCCGGCACCACCATGCGCAACATCAAGCGCATGGAGCAGGTCACCAACGAGAAATGCGAGCTCTGCGGTTCACCTCTCATTCTCAAATGGGGCAAATTCGGCAGCTTCTTCGCCTGCTCGGCCTACAACAAAAAGGACCCTACAAGCTGCACCTTCACCAAGGAGAACACTGCAGCCAAGCCCGACATGAATACTCCCGAGGCCCAGGAGGCCGAGGAGAGCGAAGAGTATTGCGAAAACTGCGGCCGCGTCATGGTGCTGCGTCGCGGGCCCTTCGGCATGTTCATGGCGTGCCCCGGCTACAGCGAAGATCCGCCCTGCAAAACTATACGCAAGCTTACGCAGAAGCAGCAGCAGAAGCCGCCGCAACCCACGGGCGAGGACTGCCCCCTCTGCAGCAAGCCGCTCGTGCTGCGCCAGGGCGCCTACGGCGAATTCGTTTCCTGCTCCGGCTACCCCAAGTGCAAATACATCAAGCAGAACCTGATTGAAGGCATGAAGTGCCCCAAGTGCGGCGAGGGCGACATCGCTGAACGCAAGGCGCGCCGCGGGAATATCTTCTGGGGATGCACCAACTATCCCAAGTGCGACTTCACGTCGAACTACAAGCCCGTGCCCACCAAGTGCCCTGAGTGCGGCAGCCCCTATCTCATCGAGAAGACGCTCAAGTCCGGCATCTATCTCGAATGCCCCAACAAGAAAAAGGGTGCGGAGGAAGAAGCTCCCAAGAAGCGCGGCAAAAAGACGGCCGAGCCGGCAGACGCCGCTGTGGTCTGCACCTACTCCAAGCGCATCGGCGACGCGCCCCCTCCGCCCACCGCGGAAACCCATGGCCCCGTCGTCGAGAAAAGCAGCGGCAAGAAAAAGGAACTGCAACCGGCCTGATCCGAGGATCACATGAAAGAAATAGTGATCCTCGGCGGCCCAAACGGCGCAGGAAAGACAACCGCTGCCCGCGTCCTGTTGCCTCGCCGGGTGCGGCTCAATGCGTACATCAACGCAGATGAGATCGCGCGCAAATTATCTCCTGATGATCCCGACGCGGCTGCCTTGCAGGCAGGCCGTTCCATGCTCAAGCAAATAAGGAATCTGATTGAATCCGGGACGAGCTTCGCGTTCGAAACGACTTGCGCGGGCCGCACCTACGTTAAGCTTCTGGAAGCCTGCAAGCAAGAGAACTGGCAGATTTCTCTGATCTTTCTGTGGGTGCCTTCGCCGGAGTATTCCGTGGCTCGTGTTGCAAAACGAGTCAGCCAGGGCGGCCACTCGATTCCCGAAGAAGTTATTCGCCGACGGTATCGTACAGGCCTATGGAATATGCGCCACCTCTACCTGCCTATGGTCGACGATGCAACAATCTACGATAATAGGGATAATAGTCTCAGGCTGATCGCGCGACGCGAGGCCCCCTTCTCTTTGCAGGTTTGGGATGGCGACATCTGGGACAGGATTGAACACGAAACTGGATGGGAACCATGACACCGTCTGAATTCTTTCGAGCTGTCGACGAGGGTATGGCTGAGGTCAGCGCAAAACTTGCGTCCGGTGAGCTCGATGGTTCGGGTCGCTACTGGACTGATGAAGAACTGGCTACAGGCATCGCGGCCGAAGGTAAGTTGAACCCGATCCCTGTTAAGACTCGTTCCGAAACTTGATCGCAGAGTAACCCCCGGCGAACTGCTACCATGGGCCACGGAGACCCATCCATGGAACGCATGCTCGCTACGCCCGCCGATGCCGAAATCATTCTCAAACTCTACGAGCTGCGCACGGAAGCCGTGATGCGCCAGGCTCGTTCCTGGATCATCGGCGAATTCTGGCCGCAGAACGCCGAAGAATTCTTCGCTGTCGCCAGCAACCCAGCCGACCCGCACAGCGCCTGGTTTCGTCAGGTCACCTCTTACTGGGAAATGGCTGCGGCGCTCGTTCTGCACGGAGCCGTCTCCGCTGACCTCTTCGCCGATTGCAATGCCGAGGGCTTCTTTCTCCTCGCCAAATTCAACTCATTCCTCGACTCCATTCGCGAGAGAATGCCCGGCTTCCTCACCAAAACCACCGAACTTGTCCACCGCAACCAGTCCGCTGCGGCCCGTTTCGAAATCGTTCTCAAAAATGTTGAGGCAAGGCGCAATGCGATGCAGAAGCAATAGTCATCGCATCCCCGGTACGACGGAAGCCCGAAAACCATGCTCCTTGTGTCTTCGGGCTTGCGTGGCGCATTATGGTCTGCGGCACCACATCTCAACTTCCCCGAGGTTCCCATGAAACGCAGCATCGCCCTGTTAGCCCTTGTCGTCTCCTCTGTCACCCTCGCAGCCCGTGCCGCAGATTCTTCCGCCTCCATCAACGGTTGGATCTCCGACGCCATGTGCGGCGCCAAACACGCCGGCACCGGTGCCGCATGCGCCAAGAAGTGCATTGAAGGCGGCGAAAAGCCGGTCTTCGTCGACGAAGGCAAAAAAGCTGTCTGGACCATCGACAATCCCGACTCCGTCAAAGAGTTCTACGGTGCCCACGTCACCATTCACGGCACTACCGACGCCACAGCTAAAACCGTGCACATCGAAAGCGTGACAGCCGCCAAGTAGCCAGGCGCTACGCTGCCACCCCCGGGGTCCCCGGCGACAGGTCTTCGTCGCTGGGGTGGAAGAGCGTCCACGTCGACAGCGTCGCCGAAGCGAAATAGCCGCCGGCACGCCGCCGTGAAAAAGCCGTTCCACCGGATGAACCTCGAACCGCACTCGCCAGCGGCGTCAATCTCTGCTACTGTCGTATCCGTTAACCTTGCGTGGGCCGCGTCATCGCGAACCCCGGCAGGGAACGTCGGATTATTGGCCGGTAACTTCAATGGCAAGAGCAGTTTGGAATGGCAAGATCATCGCCGAAAGTGATGTCACTGAGACCGTCGAGGGCAACGTCTACTTCCCTGATGCCAGTCTCAAGCGCGAATTTTTCCGCCCCAGTAGCACCACCTCTACCTGCCCCTGGAAGGGCCAGGCTCGCTACATGAGCCTTCTCATCGACGGTCAGGACAACCCTGACGCGGCCTGGTACTACCCCGATCCCAAGCCCGCCGCTCGCAAAATCAAGGGTTTTGTAGCCTTCTGGCGCGGGGTCGAAATCGAGAAGTAGCCGTCAGTCCGCTCGGCTTGCGCGGCCCGTCTTTTCGCCCTGCAGCCCCTCCGCTCCCGCAGTGAATTGGCCTTAAGGAGACCACGATCGCCATGCGCACGAGCGTAGCCGTCCTCGCTCTTCTCGCCTTCTCTGCTGCTGGATGCGCCCATCGCCCCCTCACGACCTCAACTGCGGCACCGCCCACACTCACAGGCGACGCAGCTCACCCCGGCCAAACCTCCGGATGGGTCGACACTAAGCTCTACTTCGGCCTTGGCCTCGCCGATTCGCCAGGCAATGGCATCAGTGAGGCACAGTGGCGCGACTTCCTCGACAAGGAAGTCTCCACGCGTTTCCCCGCTGGTCTCAGCGTCCTCGATGTCTATGGCCAGTGGCAGGGCAAAAATCAGACCACGCCCGAGCGCCTGCGCTCCAAGATGCTCATCATCGACTACCCCGACACCAAGGAAAATCGCGACAAGATTGAAGCTATCCGTTCGGCCTGGAAGCTGCGAACCGGCGATCAGTCCGTCCTGCGCGTCACCGAACCCGCCGACGTCTCGTTCTAAATGTCCTATATCTGAAATTCGCAACAAAAGATATTGTCATCCGAGCGCAGCCGAGGGATCTGCGGTTGCTCCTGCAATGTCTTTGATCCCTGATCCCTGATTCCTGAAACCTGTTGTGTCGGTGAGCGAAGAATCTGCTTTATCGCATCCTCGTAGATGCAAACAACTTTGGAGACAAGGCCCTAGCTCAACCCCTTCACCAAATAGAGATCCGAGAGCAGCCGTGTATACCCATACACATACGCCTGCCCGTCCGCACTCCACAGGATGTTTGTGAGGTCGCATAGTCCTGTCATGTCCGCCGGGTAGATTTCCTTAAACAGCTGTCTCTGCCCTGTTTCAACGTTGACCCGGTAGACCTTCACCGGCACCTGCTTCCACGTATAGGCGTACAAGAACTTCGAGTCGGAAGACCAGGTCAGGTTCTCCTCCGGCAGCACCCCGTTCAACGGACGCGGAGTTCCCCCCTCGACCGGATACAAGCTGAGTTGTTTGGTCGCAGCGTCCTTCCGCGCAATCCATCTTCCATCGGGAGAAATCCGGCACATGGTCTCGCCTTGCGGCGTCACGGCAACCGGCGGGCCGCCGTCGACACTCTGGATGAAACACCGCCACCGTTCACCGGCAATTTGTCCATGAAAGAAAATCCGCTTTCCATCCGTCAGCCATCGTACCGGGTGACCATACTGCTCAATGTTGCCCCGCGGAATGCGCCGCGCCATGCCGGCTCCCGTTGGCAACAGCACAAGCTGGGTGTAATCCACCGTGGCAACGGCCCATTTCCCATCGGGAGAGAGCGCGCCCGCCATCCCTTCTCCGAGCGCGACCGGCGGCGACCCGTTCATATCGCGTAGAACAACCGCGTAGTTCGGGCCAACCTGCTCTCCTTCTTCGTCAAATAGAATCTTGTTTCCGTCCGGCGAAAGGTCGGTAGGCATCGACCAGTCCAGCCACGACAGATCCCGTTCGCGTGTGGCTCCGCGCGCCAGCCCCATGATTCCGGCGCGTTGTTCGTCGCGCGTCAGCAGCACGCGCCCATCGGGAGCGATGTCCTCGAGCGTCACGCCGCCTGGGGCTCTGAACGCCAGCCGCACGTGCCCCTTCAGGTCCACCGCATACACTCGGCGTTGCAACCCCGCCTCTGTCGCTGAGAACCATACCTCGTCTCCGCGCGGTGACCAGGCCAGCCCCTCTTCGCTCTCCCACCCCGTCGAAAGAACTCTCTTGTGTCCTGCCAGATCGACAACCGAGACCATACCTCGATCGTCCTTGCTGTTCAGGTGATCGAGAAATGCCACAAGATCGCCCTTCGGCGAAATCCTCGGGTGCCCGATCCATCCCGTCGTTTTGTACAGAACGTGACCCGCCGGATACTCAAGCTGCTGTCTTTCTCCGTCCGCGTCGCGCACAACCGCCAGACTCTTTCCGTCCGGCGACCAATCGGCCCACTCAATATTGTCGGCGATATCGCGCGGCGTCCCGCCGCTGATGGGTACCCGGCCGAGCGTTCCCCGCGACGTCAGCATGAAACGCGACGAGGGGTTCTCCTGGACAGCCAGTTCTCCCGACGAGGAAACTGCAAGCAGCGCGGTGTTCGACAAGCCAAGGCTTCGCGTTCCTGAGAAATTCGCATCCGTGGCGAAAACTTCGACCGGCGAACCGTCCCACGAAGCCGCATAAATAACGTTATGACCGTCGGGCGCAAAACGCGCCGTGAACACCGTGCCGCGATGCACGGTAAGCCGTTGAAACTCCGGCGCACGCGGCTTCACCGAGCGCCGTCCCATCATCACTCCCGCCGCCAGAAGGGCCGCTGCCGCCACAATCGCTGCAACGCCAGGGAACAACCAGCTCCGGCCCGGCTTCTTTGGATCGGAGGACGGCTGCTCGGCAAAAGGAACGGACGCGGGCGTCGCCGGGGCGCTCTCTGCGACGGGGCTCTCCACCGCCGCCACAAACCGGTAGCCGCGGCGAGGAATCGTCTCCACAAAGCGAGGATTATCGGCGGAGTCGCCAAGAGCCGTTCGCAGCTTGCCCACCGCAACATTCACCGCATGGTCAAAGTCGCCAAAACTCTCCTCCGGCCAAATCCGGCACTGCAACTCTTCGCGTGTCACAAGTTCGCCGTGGCGCTCCAGCAAAACCTGCAGCACCTTAAAAGGCTGCTCCTGCAGCTTCACGCGCACGCCTGATTTACGTACTTCTCCAGAGAGGAGATCAACCTCAAATTCGCCGAATCGGACCGTCCGTGTTCCATCCAGCGTGAGCGATACACCGTTGTTGCTCAAATCCAGCCCCTCTCCCTCGGTCTTGCTCTGTACTCCTTGATGCCACAGAAAGACTGCCCTTTCAACTCTTTTGGGACGAGAGCTACCTCTCCTCCGGCTCTCTCACTTCTCTCCAGTCAGCAAACTGGTGCGTGATCAACAAGCTAGCTCCAGTGAATTGAGCTCTCATACCGTTCAACTCAAGATGCACCTATGAGGTCGGGCATGGGCGTGCGTCGTTTTTGGCTTTTGATCACTTTGACGTGTTTATTGATCGCAGGGCAGCCGACTGCAAACGGATCTCCCGATCGCCGTCTCAAGCGGCAGGGAAGAAGCAGTGCATCCTTCTCACTCTACCGCGGCTACCTGATCGTTCTTGAGGGCTCCATCGGTCCATTCAAGAATCTTCATTTTCTCTTCGACACTGGAGCGACCCCCACCGTTCTCGATCCGCGTCTCAAGCAGCAGCTTCACCTCGCCGGCACCCCCGGGCCGGTCGCGGTTCTCAATGGAACAGTGCAGGCCGAGACCGCCATCGTGCCAAGCCTGCAAATCGGTCCAATCCAAAAGGACAATGTTTCTGTATTGATTCAGGACCTGTCGTTTCTGCAAAAAGCCCTCCCCGTCCGCATCGACGGCATCGTAGGCCTCGATGTCATCGGCGAAAATCCGTTCGAGGTGGATTACTCCGCACACGAAATCCGGTTCGGCCCCCTCCCCCTCATGCAGAATCCGATTCCGTTCCAGTGGAAGCAGGGCCTGGCCGTCATCGACGCCGTAATCGATCACGCGCCAGTTCATCTTCTGGTGGATACCGGCGCCTCTTCGATGATCCTCTTCGGCGTCGCCCGAGAGCCCGCGCGCACGGCCGCCACCGCACACGCCCAACCGGCATCCGATGCCATTGGCCAATTTGACCCCAACCATGCGCAATCCGTACGCCTAAGCCTGGGCAAAACGGAGTTCGGGCAGGAAGCAGCATTTGTCGTCCCGCACGAAAGAGATGCGGTCTACGATTTCGATGGCCTCATGAGCCCCGCAGCTCTAGGCATCACCAGGGTAGCCGTAGATCCTGCCCATCAAACCCTAGCCTTCACCCGCGAACCCTGAGCATGACGCATCATTTGTAACAACCAGAGGGTGCCCCCGGTCCCTCGCTTTTGGGGACCGGGGAAAACTGGATGTTTCCCACCCACTCTCGGGATCAACACAAACCCTCAAAGCATCTGTCGGTCACCACGACCGAGGGCGTCCCATGTCTCGCTTTTGAGACATCGGAAAACGGAATACATCCCAGCCACCACAAACCAATTCACAACGAAGAATGCGCCGCCTCAAACCGCCGCGCATAAGACAACACATCGCTCTTCGCTCCCGGAGCAAGATTAGGAAACTCGGTATGCACTCGCTCGATCCCTTCGCACAGGAATCCGCATTTCTCCATCACATGCGCTGAGGCGCGATGCTCCACATGACACACCGCTTCCAGGCGTCGCACCCCAGTCTGCTCAGCCAATGCCACCATCGCCCGCAGCGATTCAGTCGCGAAACCCTGTCCCCACGCATCCTGCGCAAAGACGTAGCCGGTCACCGCGATCAAAGAAGTCTTGAATGTCAGCCCGGTCCCTCCCAGAAGCAGGTCCTTTGTTCGCACGCGAAAATACAAGATACGATCCGGCCGGCCACAGCTCCCAGTCCGCTTCACTCCATGCCAGAAAAGCACACGTGTCCGCAACCGAACGATGCGTCGCCCAGCTCATGTACCGCGTCACCACAGGGTCGCTCGCGTATCGCTCGAAAATTGCTTCAGCATCGTGAATCGTCGGCTTGCGCAAAAGAAGCCGCTCGGTCTCAATCGTTCGGGGACCCTTCATTCGACCTCGTTCTCCGCGCGCGCCCTGACCGATCTCAGACCTCGGAACATTGAAGTCATCCCAGCGAGCTACGGGAGGGAGCAGGGGCCCTTCAGGCCCCTGAAAAATCTCCAGAAAAGTTGCAGGCTTTAGCCCCGGACACGCCATACAGATCAACGCGGGCATTCAACGCTCCCATGCCTCAATACGCCTGCAGTTGATCCATCGGCAGCCGCACGCGGAAACACGTCGACCCCGGCTCGGACCGCACGCTGATGTGTCCACGATGCTTCCGCACAATCCGCATCGCATTATCCAGTCCCAGCCCCAATCCCTGCCCCGGCGGCTTGGTCGTAAAGAACGGCTCGAAAATCCGGTCTTGCAGATCCGCCGGAATCCCCGGTCCCGTGTCCCAGATCTCCACCAGCAGCATCTCGCCTTCAACTCTGCAGGTGAGCCGCAAAAGGCCCGAATTGCCTAGTGCATCCAGTGCATTCTCAATCAGCGCGGTCCACACCTGGTTCAGCTCGCTTCCATACGCGCTGATGTGCGGCAGATTTGCCTCGTAGTCGCGCTCAATCGTCACTTGCGTCATCCGCGACTGCATCATTTGCAGCGTCGCGTCCAGCCCCGCCGGCACATCCACTTCAAGTATCGGCGCGCGATCCATGTACGAGTACGCCTTGACCGCGCTGATCAGATCGAAGATCCGGTCCGTCGAATGAATCAGCGTCTCCACTGACCGCGACGATCGCAGATAGCGCGCAAAAAACTCCAGCGCGACCGCTACCTCCTTCGGTCCCAGGAACTCGCATAGCTGGTTCAACTCTTCGACTGTTACGCCTTGCTCGTTTAGCTGCGCGGCTATATCCCATGCCCCATCGCACGGCAGATTCGTCAACCACTGGCGCAGCTGCTCTTCCCGCACAATCAGGTCGCCCGCATTTTCGTGCGGTGACGCCGCTTTGCGGCTCAGAACCCGCTGTTCCCAACCCTCGACCTTGTGAATCTGCTCGTCCGAGAGACAAAGATTCACCAGCCTGAACCGGTTCTGTCGGTTCGTGCGCAGCTCCGTCACCAGGCTCGATGCAGCGCGCTGCGCCGCCGACGCCGGATTGTTCAGCTCGTGCGCCAGGTTTCCCGGCCAGCTTATTCAATGACGCCAGCTTCTCCGCCTGCTGCTCGATGCGCGTCACCTCCCGCACCCGGTCCAGCAGCGTCGCCACTACCCGCTGTGCCATCGAAGGAATCGCCTGCAGCATCTCCGGGAAAAGATCTTTGTGAATCGTCAGCGCCCAAAACGGCGACACGGCGAACCCCTGGCCCCCCGAGATCTTCATCCGCGAAAAAGGAAGATAGCCTGTCATCTGGCCCGCGCGGCCTATGAAAAGCTCCATCGGCCCGCCGCGCTGGCGGCGCACGTGGACCTCGCCCTTCAGGATCAGAATCATCCGATCGGCCGGTGCGCCTTCTTCAAACAGAATCTGCCCCGGCTCACCCACAAGCTCCTCGCCCCGGCGCGCCAGCCACAATCGGTCTTCAAACGTTAATCCTTGCAATGGAACAACGCGCTCGATCGCCGTCGCGATTTCTTCGTCCGGCGTGCGAGACACAGGTGCTGTAGCGGCAGGGGAGAGCATCCGGGTACCTCCGGGTTGCATCTCCAGAATATCTGATTCCGGTTTCCCACAAGAGCCGGTTCGTCACAGAGCGGAGCCGTCCGGTTCGTTAGTCCCAATTCGGCCGACATTTTCCTCGCTTTTGGGGACCAGGGAAAACTGGATGCATCCCACCCACTCTAGAAATCAGTACGAAAACTCGAATCCCGCAAACTCGCGCGAATCCCCAAGCAGCACAACCGTCAAGAGGATGGATTGTCATCCTGACCCCTACGCCGCCTTCGCAAAATGAAATATGCAGTTCACCTCGTGCCGGGCCGCATCAGCCTTTACATCGTAGGTCGTAATCACTGTCTGCATCCATTTCGCCACCGTCTTGTCTTTCTTCTGCGCCAGCGCCGCGAAGTTCGAGACATAGCTTTCGTTAAACACCTCGCCCGGCGCAATCTTCCACGCCAGCTTGAGCCTCGCAGCCATCGGCTCCGGCGCTCCGTCGAACTTCACCGAGCCGAACCGATACGGCGTGCCAGGAGTCACTTCGAGCGTGTAACTCACCACATGCGCTGACTCATGAAACGAAGGGCGTGAAACAATCGAACACTCCATGTAGCCCTTTGCGTGGTACGCATCGCGAACCGCCAGCAGAAACAGATCGAGCGGCCGACCAGAGCCCTTCGGGAATTTCGCCAGCACCTTCTCAACCTCTCCACGCGCCACCGGGCCGCCCGCCTCCAGGTCAATCGTTCCGACCTTGTAGATCCCGCCTTCCTTCACCGTCACCGCATAGGGAATCTCAATCGACTGATCCGACACGACGGCAGAATCAACCTGCGCCACCTCCACCTGCACCGCCGCATAACCCTGGTCCTGATACAGATCCTCGAATGCATGCTGCAGCCCGATCGCCGTGTTCTCCGTGTCGAAGCCGTTGCCCGTCTGACCGCTGGCCAGCAGGTCCGCCTTCGCCTGCATCGCCGGCGACGCGCCCGTCACCTGAATGCGCCCTATATGCACTGCCGGCGAAACGATTGCGAAATTCATAGCCGTGATCTTTTGCGGGCCGAGTCCGCTCGTCAGAGCAGCCTTCACCGTCGCCTTCACGCTCTTTGCCGTCAGCATCTCTTCCAATAGCCGGCAAATCCCGTCCACCATCGAACCGCTCGCCGGCAAAACACCGCGATACAGCGGAAAGCGTTCGCGAATCTTCGCTTCAAGCTCTTTGCCCGGCGTCAACGGAACATTATCCAGATGCATGGGAAACTGCTGGCTCGAAGGCTTCAACGTGAACAGAAGCCCCTTGCTGTCGGAGCTGAATCGCACTTCTTCGAAGAGCCCCGTATCGGTAAGCTGCTTGGCGTGTAGCTTCACATCGCGCAAGGTCAGGCGCGCGTTCGCGCTCAATCCTGAAGCGGTCAGCAACTCCTGTTCTGTGTATTGCGGCGCGCCTTGAAAGCGAATCGTCTTGGGCGTGACTTTCTTCTGCGCCGGCAAAGAGAGAGAACAAAGCAAGAGCATTACAACGCCGACCGCGCCAAATCTTTTCGTCCTGAACTGTTGGATCATGTCCCGCCAAGAGTAGCAAACAGACGAAGGTTCAGCCAGCGGCTCGTTCCTTGCGCAATATTGAGAAAAACGGAAACCGGGCCCAGCCTCGTCCCGGCTCTCGAGTTCCGATCGAACCGTCAGCAACCGAAAGCAGCTGCGAAGGCACAACCATCCAGGAATCCGCGCCACCTGCCGTTAAGCCCTGCCAGACAATATGCGATCTCGTCTAAGGATCCGCTGTAGCTTGGTTTCGAATTTGAGCGTAACTACGAAGGCCAAGTAGACAATCTACCTCTAGTGGGAGTAGAGTGTCTACGTCTATGAGCGAAAAGGACCAGTATAAGAATCGGATCGAGCTGCTGCAGGGAACACTCGACATGCTTATTCTTCAGACCCTGCAATGGGGGCCGCAGCATGGATATGGCATTGTCCAGGCCTTACGTTTGCGCTCCGGAGATGTGCTCCAGGTGGAGACTGGATCACTGTATCCAGCTCTCCATCGATTGGAGCGTCAGAGCTGGGTGCAGTCGGAGTGGAAGCAGTCAGAGAGCAAGCAAAAAGCCCGATATTACCGAATCACGGCCAAGGGGAAAAAGCAGTTGGCCTCGGATCTGGGCCGATGGGAGCGAATTGTCGAGGCGATTGGGTCGGTGATGTACGTCAAGCCGGAGGAGAGTGAGTCATGAAGTGGTTCCCGAGCTTCGGTCTTCAGCGGCGCAAGCGCGAATTGCAGGAAGAGATTGATGCGCATCTGCAGATGGCGATTGCAGATCGAGTGGCGCGAGGCGAGACGGCAGAGATGGCGCGACAAGCGGCGGCGCGGGAGTTCGGAAATATTCCTCTGGTGCAAGATGTGACGCGCGACATGTGGGGCCAGGGATGGCTTGAACAACTAGGCCGGGATGTCCGTTACGCGTTACGGCAATTGCGCAAGAGCCCCGGCTTTACGATTACGGCGACGACGATGCTGGCCGTGGCTATTTGCGCCAACAGCACCGTATTCAGTTGGATCGACGGCACCATGTTGCGTCCGATTCCCGGCGCGCGGGACACGGGCGACCTTGTGAGCCTGCAGCGGGGGGAACGGAACTTCTCCCCGATTCCACCCATGTCGTATCTCGACTATCGCGACCTGCGCGAGCAGAATCATACCTTCGCCGGAATGCTCGCGTATCACAGCGATTGGATCACGCTGACTGACGGCGCACAGCCGCAGCGCATCTATATCGGGAATGTGTCAGCAAACTTCTTCGACGTGCTGGAAGTGAAGCCTCAGCTGGGGCGGTTCTTTCTGCCTCAGGAAGAAACGCGGCCGGACGCCGTGCCGTACGTCGTGCTTGGGTACTCGTTATGGAAGACGCGCTATGCGGGAGACCCTGAAATTGTGGGCAAGGCTATCGAGATTGCCCGGCATCCTGTGACGGTGATCGGCGTAGCCCCGGAGGGGTTTATCGGGGCGGCGCCGGGGCTTCGGGATGATGCATGGCTGACGCTGAATCCCCTTGGGACGAACGTGGACAGGCTCACGCATCGCAGTGGTGGTGCGGTCTGGCTGAACGTAATAGGAAGATTGCGGCCCGGCGTGAGCCGTGGCCAGGCAGGCCTGGATCTCGACACATTGATGCACCACATTGTGGCGGCGTATCCGAACGATCATCTCGGCGACAACCGCATCACGCTCGATCCCATGTGGCGCTCGCCCTTCGGCGCCAACGGATACATGGCGGCCACGCTGCCCATTCTGCTGGCCTTCGCCGCTGTGGTGCTGCTGCTGACCTGCGCGAACGTGGCTACGCTCACGCTGGTGCGGTTTGTATCCCGGCGGCGCGAGCTTGCGATCCGGCAGTCGCTCGGGGCCAATCGCATGCAACTGGTGCGGCAGATGGTGCTGGAGGGCGTGGTGCTTTCCATCGTCGCGGGAGCCGTGGCCCTCGCGTTGACAGCGTGGACATCGAAGACATTCGCATGGTTCTTTCGAGCGACTACAATTCCCCTCGCACTGAACGGGAGCATGGACCATACGGTGGTCATCGGGATTGCGGTGTCGTCCCTGTTGGTCGGCTTGCTCTGCGGCGCGCTCCCCGCCTGGCGTTCGTCCCTAGCGCCGGCAGTGGAGGTACTGAAGGCAGAGTCTGCAAGTATCTCCGGTGGCTCACGCAACCGGAGATTACTCAGCGGGCTGGTGGTGGCGCAAATCGCGCTTTCACTTCCTCTGCTGTTGTGCTCCGCGCTCTTTCTGCGAACACTGCGGAATCTCGCCGGCGCGAATCCCGGATTTGAGCAGGACCACATTCTCACTGCGTCCGTGGGGCTGAATATCGCCGGCTACAGCAACGACGAGGAACAGGTGATCCGTCACAAGATACTTGATCGCGTGTCGGCATTGCCCGGTGTGAAGGTTGCGTCTTTTACGGACTGGATTCCGATGACCCTGAGCCACAAGGGCGAGGATGCGTATCCGGAAGGGTATGTGCCGCACCCCCATGAATCTTTGCAGGTGTACCACGCCGAGGTGTCCCCGCGGTATTTCGAATCCCTTCACATACCCCTTCTGGAAGGACGCGAGTTTACACCGGATGACAATGAAAAGGCCCCGAGGGTACTCATCGTGGATCAGACCGCGGCGAGGCGCTACTGGCGGGGACAGGATCCGCTGGGAAAGAAGCTCATGGTGTGGGGCCGCCCTTTCACGGTTGTCGGCGTCGCGAAAAATTCGACACATATGTTAATGAATGAGGCCCCGGAGCCTATGGTGTATATGAGCTTTTTCCAGGTGGGGTACGAGACGATCGTGCAGGTGGAGACCGAGGGAAATCCGGTCGACCTGGCGCCGGCGGTGGAAAACGCCATCCGCACAATCGATACACGGCTGCCGATTTTCGACGTACGCCCCATGCGAGAGAGCACCCAGTTGGCGAGCAGCTTCGCCGTCATACAGAGCACGCTGGCGGGAATGTTCGCGCTGATCGGGCTGGTTCTTGCAGTAACGGGGATCTACGGAGTCGTGACCTATCGAACTCAAATGCGAACTCACGAGATCGGAATACGAATGGCGTTAGGTGCTTCACGTGTGGACGTGCTGCGGCTCGTGCTTGTGCAAGGGCTATGGCTCACAGGCACCGGAGTGGCGTTGGGATTGGCGTTTGCGTTAGGAGTGACACGTTTTATCGCCCGGCTGTTGTATGGAATCGGTGCCAACGATCCGGTCACCGTCGTTTCCGTCGTCATGCTCCTGGGAGCGATGTCGTTGCTAGCATGCTACCTTCCTGCACATCGAGCGATGCGCCGGAACCCCGTGACCGCAATTCGCGAATTGTAAGCTGCAGTTCAGATTCGACCCGAATTGCGTGAATTCGGCGTGTGCGCGGCTCTAATTGATTGGGCGGGTGGCCCCGGTCCTGCAAGCTTTGTAAACGACAGATGAGGGTGCCCCCGGTCCCTTGCTTTTGGGGACCGGGGATTCCACCGGCCTCAACACGCCAGAGCACAAATCCCCATAGATCCTGATAAACGCCCGACGGTCCAAGAGTCCTCCAGCGAACTACGGCACGCCCCCAGCGCCCCGCGCCCAGACATCCGGGAAGTCCACCGCAACCCCGATCTGGCCGCCGATCCGCGGACTCGCCACGTACTTGCCCCCCAACAGGCCAAAGCAAAAACTCAGCCCGTTGCGCAGCGCGTATTGACCACCACCCATCGCTTGGAACTGGCTGCGTCCCAGGTTCCCATTGTCCGCATACCCGCCGTAGAGCTCCGTTCCCAGCGTCAGCCGCGGAGTGAAATCGTGCAGCAGCGAAAGCCCGCCGGTATACACCTGGCCCCGCGTGTTCTGCGTTCCCAGTGCGCCCGTGCTCGTGTTCCCCGCGAATAGGAACCCAATGTTGCCCGTGACCCTCGTCTTCGGCGAAAGGGACTTCTGACCGATCATGTTTAGCCAGTAGTCCGTCAATCCCGAGCCGAGCTGCTGGCTTGAGTCCCCCGTCGGAAATTCAATATACAGACTCGCGCCCAGCGCCGGCGCACGCGATCCCGCCGACTCATGATGAAATACCCACTTGATTCCAAGATTCGTGTCGCCCCCGCCCCTTGCGGGCGGGTTTCCATCAGCGCGATAAATACTGAGATAGGGAACATCCACATCCAACTCGAGGTTGTGGGGCAGGCCATAGTTCAGCTTGAAGTTCGCCGTATTCTGCTCGCGATTCGGATATTGCAGCTGCAGCGCGTCGTATTCATTAAAAAACTCGAAGTGCCACTTTCCCCGCTCCGTCACCCCCGTGTCATCCGTGTAGAAGGGCAGTTGCGCACACGCGGGCGCCGCCGCACAAAGCACGCAGGCCAAGGGAAGAAGTTGCAGAAAACGGAAAGTCAGGCGCATCGGGGTCAGAGTCCAGAATATCGGTGCACCCTCGCCTCACCAAGACCAGGGAAACGCCCACCATGAAAATTCATAATTGACCCAGCCAATCGAGTTGCAGAGAATTAGGGCCGTTCCTGAGACAATCGAAGAGACAACCCTCGATTCGGTCCCCGCGGTTCTCAATTGCGTCGATTCGACGCCCGCTTCAGAGCCGCGAAGGGGGACCCCCCTCCCCCCTATCGTTATTAACGAGGGAGTCAATAACCAAGGTGCACAAGAATGCCCGGCGCGTTGCAGAGAATTGTGGCGGATCGTGCCTGAGCCGCTTGCGCTGAAAATCGCGCAGTGTAACGCAAACCCGCGTAATTCTTCGCAAATCCTTATCAACACCTGTGTCCACCAGCACAATTGTTCCACGTGGAACAATTGTGCGCCGACCACAACACGAAGGGCGATCGCATGCGCAACCGCCCTTCATTAACTCCGCGAGTTCCGCTCTACCGCGACTTGGCAACTTCCTCCACCGTGACCGGATCGAGAAACGGCATCGATGCGCGCAACTTCTTGCCCACAATCTCAATCGGATGCTTCGCTTCCGCATCGCGAAATGCCTGGAACTCCTTGCGTCCCGAATTCTGATCGGCGAGGAAACGCTTGGCAAAGCTGCCATCCTGAATCTCCTTCAGAATCGCGCGCATCGCCTTCTTGCTCTCATCGTTGATTACGCGCGGTCCGGAAACATAATCGCCCCATTCCGCAGTATCCGAAATGCTGTAGCGCATATACGCCAACCCGCCGCGATAGATCAGATCGACAATCAACTTCAGCTCATGCAGCACTTCAAAGTAGGCGCTCTCGGGCTGATAACCGGCTTCGACAAGGGTTTCATAACCGGCTTTAATCAGCGCACTCACGCCGCCGCACAACACCGCCTGCTCGCCAAAGAGATCGGTCTCGGTCTCTTCCTTGAACGTCGTCTCCAACACTCCGGCGCGCGTGCAGCCGATGCCTTTCAGATAGCTCAACGTCAGCGCGTGCGCTTTGCCCGTCGCATCCTGATGCACCGCAATCAGTCCCGGAACACCACCGCCTTCGGTAAACACTTCGCGCACGCGATGTCCAGGCGCCTTGGGCGCGGCCATGCCGACGTCGATGCCCGCAGCGGGCGCGATGGTTTTGAAATGGATGTTGAATCCATGCGCAAACAGAAGCAGCTTGCCTGCAGAGAGGTTTGGGGCAATCTCGTCCGCGTAAAGCTTCGCTGCGGTCTGGTCCGGTACGAGCACCATGATGACATCGGCCCACTTCGTCGCCGCAGCGACCGTGTCGACTTCGAGACCGGCTTTCTCGGCCTTTGCGATGGACTTGGAGCCAACAGCCAGGCCGACCTTGACCTGAACGCCTGAGTCCTTGAGGTTGAGCGAGTGAGCATGGCCTTGTGAGCCATAACCGATAACTGCGACCTTCTTGGCTTGAATCAGCGTGAGGTCGGCGTCTTGATCGTAGTAAGTCTTCGCCATTGTGTTCTCGAATTTCCTTTGGACTGCTGGGTTAGAAATCTTGTTTCAAGCGTTTGAAGCACGGTGCCGAATCAATCCGATTCAATCACTGTCTTCTCGTCAGCGACCGAATCGGAGAGGGAAGCCTTCCCGTCTTCTCCGGCACCGAGTGCACGCAGCACGCGGCTGGTATGGTGACCGCGACGCATGGTCATCTTGCCGCTGCGGCAGATTTCAAGAATGCGGCCTTCACTTTCATTAAGGACTTGAATCAGTCCTTCGATCTTGCTTTCAACGCCGGTCATCTCGATCATGAGCGACTCCGAAGTGAGATCGACGATGCGGGCGCGAAAGACCTCGACCAATTCAAAGATTTGCGAACGGCTCTGCGGAGTGGCAGCCACCTTGATCAGCGCCAGTTCTCGCGTCACTGAAGGAGCCTGTGCGATGTCGTCCACGTCGATAACATTTTCGAGCTTGTACATACTGGCGCGAATGCGATCACCGCCTTCGGCCGAAGCTTCGCAGACCAGCGTCAGACGAGAGAGACCCTGGCGCTCACTGCGGCCGACGGACAGAGAGTGAATGTTGATGTTCAAACGGCGAAACAGCGATGCCACGCGCGTCAGCACGCCCGGCAAATCTTCAACGTATGCAACGAATGTGTGCAGCATGAAAGCAGCCTCTAGCTTCTAGCCGCTAGCTGCCAGCTTTTATTGCTCCGTACAGGATCTATCGGCTTAGCCGAGACTCTCGGCCTGCCAACAGACCTGCTAGGAGCTAGAAGCTGGAAGCCAGGAGCTGTCTTAAACATCATCCGGGGACTCGAGCAAAGGGTTCTGCTCGGGCCGGCGAATCATTTCGTGCAGGGCCGAGCCAACAGGAATCATCGGATACACGGAGTCTTCCTTCTCGACCATGAAATTGATGAGGAACGCGCCTTGCGTAGCGCGTGCTTCGTTGACTGCCGATTCAACCTCGGCCCGCGTACGAACGGCGCGGCCTGCTATACCGTGCGCTTCAGCGAGCTTCACAAAGTCGGGGCTGACGAGCGGCGTCGACTCGTAGTTGCGATCGTAGAAAAACTCCTGCCACTGGCGGACCATGCCGAGGTAGCCGTTGTTGATGATGGCGATGTTGATGTTGAGCTTTTCCTGCACGATGGTGGAGAGCTCTGCGGCTGTCATCTGAAATCCGCCATCTCCGGCGATCACCCAGACTTCCTTTTCGGGGCATGCGGTCTTGGCGCCGATGGCTGCAGGCAGAGCGAAGCCCATGGTGCCGAGTCCGCCCGACGTGATCAGCGAGCGCGGGCTCTCGTGGTGAAAGTATTGCGCCTCCCACATCTGGTGCTGACCAACGTCGGTGACAACCACTGCGTTGCCGCCGGTGATGCGCCACAAATCGTGGACCACATGCGCGGCGTAGAGGTGGCCCAAGTCCGGCAGGTTCTTGATGTCATGCACGGACGATGCGCCTTTGCTGGCTTCGATGGTTTTGAGCCACGCGCTGCCGTCGCGGCCGGAGATGCGCGGCAGCAGCTCTTCCAAAACCGCACGAAGGTCGCCAACAAGGGCCACATCGACCTTGACGTTCTTATTGATTTCAGCTGGGTCGACTTCGATATGAATCTTCTTTGCCTTGGTGGCATAGGTGGCTAGCGTGCCGGTAACGCGATCGTCGAAGCGCATGCCGCAAGCGATCAGCAGATCGGCTTCCTGAATAGCATGATTGACCCACGACTCGCCGTGCATACCCATCATGCCCAGGTTGAGCGGATGCGAGGCAGGGAAGGAACCGAGGCCGAGGAGAGTCAGCGCGACGGGCGTCTGTGTGCGTTCGGCCAGCGTACGCACTTGTTCCATTGCGCCGGACTCGGAGATGCCGTGCCCGGCAAGGATGACGGGGCGCTTGGCGTTGCGGATCAGTTCGGCCGCATGGTCGAGGCCATGGTCTTCCACCTTGAGCATGGGGTGCGGACGATAGGGCTTGGGCTTGGCAGCGGCGAAGTCGAAGATCGCTTTGCCCTGCTGCGCGTCTTTGGTGATGTCGACGAGCACGGGCCCGGGTCGGCCCGACTGTGCAATCTGGAAGGCAAGGCGCAGAGCCGGTGCGATGTCTTCAGTCCGGTTGATGAGAAAGTTGTGCTTGGTGATCGGCAATGTGATGCCGGTGATGTCGACTTCCTGAAACGCGTCCGAGCCGAGCAGCTTGCTGGAGACGTTGCCGGTGATGCAGACAACCGGAATGGAATCGAGCATAGCGGTTGCGATGCCGGTTACGAGATTGGTTGCGCCCGGGCCGCTCGTCGCGATTGCCACGCCAACCTTACCCGAGGCGCGCGCGTAGCCATCGGCCATGTGCGCGGCGCCCTGCTCGTGGCGCACGAGAGTGTGGTGAATGGGGAACTTGCGCAGCGCATCGTAGACGGGCAGGATGGCTCCGCCGGGATAGCCGAAGACATCCGTGACACCTTCGCCGACCAGGGTGGCCCAGACGATTTCCGATCCGGTGAGCGGCGTGGTGGCGTTGAGGTGTGCCTCTGCGGTTTGCGTGTTTGCGTTGCTTCCCATCGTTTTGCTCCTTGTCGGCTTGCAGCTATTCCTTTGGAAGTTCGCTGAACGCCTGATCGTGCTGTCTTACGTTGTTGCTCCGATCGATGCCGAGGTAACGCGATCGACATACTTGCGGAAGACGCCTTTGGGCCAGCGCAGTGCGGGCGCCGTGAAGTTCTTCAGGCGGTTTGCAATTTCGGCTTCGCTGACCTCAAGGGTCAGCGTGCGGTTGGGAATATCGAAGTGAATGATGTCGCCCTCGCGAACTGCCGCAATGGCGCCGCCGACGAAGGCTTCGGGTGCGACGTGGCCTGCTGTGAACCCGCGCGTGGCGCCGGAGAAGCGGCCATCGGTCAACAGCGCGACGGTCGAGCTCAGCTCCGGATGCCCGCTGACGGCCGCGGTGACCTGCAGCATCTCGCGCATGCCGGGTCCGCCCTTCGGTCCTTCGTAGCGAATCACGAGCACATCGCCGGGCTTGATCTTGTCGGACTGCACAGCGGCAAAGCAGTCATCTTCACAATCGAAGACGCGTGCGGGGCCGCGATGCTCGTAGCGATCAGCCGCGGCAATCTTCATCACGCAGCCCTCGGGTGCGAGATTGCCTTTGAGAATGACGAGGCCGCCCGTTGACTTGATGGGCTTGTCGAAGGTGTGGATGATGATCTGGCCCGGCGTCTCTTCGGCAAGCGTCGCCTCTTCAGCCAGGGTGCGACCACTGATTGTTAACGTTGATCCGTCGGCGTGGCCCGCGTCGATGAGGCGCTTGGCAAGTACGCGCGAACCGCCGGCGGCCTGAAAGTGCGAGGCCATGTATTTGCCCGCGGGGACGAGATCGCAAATGAACGGAGTGCGCTTGCTGATGGCGTCGAAGTCATCGATGGAGAGACTGATGCCCATCTCCTTCGCGATAGCGAGCAGGTGCAGGACGGCGTTGGTCGATCCGCCGCTTGCTGCGACGCTGGCGATCGTGTTCTCCAGTGACTTGCGTGTGATGATCTGCGATGGGCGGCGGTTGGCGCGCACTGCGTCCATCAGGATGCGGCCCGCTTCTTTCGTAGCCGCGTGCTTTTCTTTCCAGGTGGCGGGAACGCCCGACAATTGGATGGGCGAGATGCCGAGAATTTCGCCGGACATGGCCATGGTGTTAGCGGTGAACTGTCCGCCGCATGCGCCGGCGCCGGGACAGGCGTTGGCTTCGAGCACTTCAAGGCCGGCGTCGTCGATTTTGCCGGCGGCGTGGGAGCCGATGCCTTCAAAGACGTTCTGAATCGTGATGTCGATCTTCTCGCCATTGGGGCCGTCGATTTTTCCAGGAGCGATCGAGCCGCCGTAGAGCATCATGCCGGGGATGTCGAGACGGCAGAGCGCCATGATGATGCCGGGCATGTTTTTGTCGCAGCCGCCGATGCCGACGAGGCCGTCGAAGAGATTGCCGCGCGCGACGAGCTCGATGGAGTCGGCGATGACTTCGCGCGAAACGAGCGAAGCCTTCATGCCCTGGGTGCCCATGGTGATGCCGTCGGAGATGGTGATGGTGTTGAACTCCATCGGCGTGCCGCCTGCTTCGCGAATGCCTTCTTTCAAGGCTTCGGCGATTTCGCGCAGGTGCACATTGCAGGTACCGATCTCCGTCCAGGTATTGGCGATGCCGATGATCGGCTTATGCAGATCGTCTTTTGAAAATCCGGACCCACGCAAGTAAGAACGCGCCGCGGCGCGGCTGGGGCCCTCAGTCAACGGAATACTTTGTCGCTTGCCTTCGATGGTCATTGGCTCTCTTCGTTCGCCAGCTGTTAGCTTCTAGCTGCTAGCTCCTAGCTTGTTTGTGCCGCTATTTACGTCTTCACTTAACGTCAGGAGTTTTCCTGATGACCTTTGCTTTTTGCGGGTACTGCTTGTTGTTGCACGAAATGCTAGAAGCTAGTGGCTAGCAGCTAGAAGCTGCATCGTCACTTCGCCTTCAGCCAGGTTGCTTCGTCGTGTTTTGCTTCGTACGTATCGAGTGCGGCCGCATGACGCAAGGTCAGGCCAATGTCGTCGAGGCCCTCGATGAGGCAGAACTTGCGGAATGGATCGATCTCGAAGCTTGCCTTGAATCCAGTGGCGTCGGTTACGGTTTGGTCCTGCAATGAAACGGTAAGTTGGTACCCCGGAATCTTCTGCGCGTTTTGGAGAAGCGTCGCGACCTGCTCCTCGGGAAGCCGCACGAGCACGATGCCGTTCTTGCCTGCATTGGAAAAGAAAATGTCGGCGAAGGTGGGCGCGATAACGCAGCGGAAGCCGAAATCAGAGAGCGCCCAGGCTGCGTGTTCACGGCTCGATCCGCAGCCGAAGTTTTTGCCGGCAACGAGAATCTGCGCGCCCTTGTAACGCGGGTTGTTCAGCACGAACTCCGGAATAGGAGCGCCTTCGGGCGTCTGCCGCCAGTCAAAGAAGAGAAAATCGCCGTAGCCGGTGCGCTCGATACGCTTCAGAAACTGCTTGGGAATGATCTGGTCGGTATCGACGTTGGCGCGGTCGAGCGGCGCGGCAAGCGAGGTGATTGTCTTGAATGGTTCCATTAGGCTGTCACCTCTTCATTTACGTTCCAGGTGCGAATGTCGACGAAGTGGCCGGCAATTGCGGCTGCTGCGGCCATCTCTGGGCTGACCAGGTGAGTGCGTCCACCGCGTCCCTGGCGGCCTTCGAAATTGCGATTGCTTGTGGATGCGCAGCGTTCGCCCGGCGAGAGAATGTCGGGGTTCATGCCGAGGCACATGGAACAGCCCGGCTCGCGCCAGTCGAAGCCGGCTTCTTTGAAGATGCGGTCGAGGCCCTCTTTTTCGGCCTGCGCTTTGACGGCCTGCGAACCGGGGACCACCATTGCGCCGACATGCGAGGAGACCTTGTGCCCGGCGGCGATGCGGGCCGCGGCGCGCAGGTCTTCAATGCGGCCGTTGGTGCAGGAGCCAATGAAGACGCGGTCGATTGCGATCTCGGCCAGCGGCGTGCCGGCCTTCAGATCCATATATTCGAGGGCGCGCTCTAGGCCCTTGCGTTCTTGTTCAGTTGGCGCAGATGCCGGATTGGGCACTGTGTCGGTAACGGGAGCGACCATGCCCGGGCTTGTTCCCCAGCTTACGTAGGGGACGAGCTTGGCAGCATCGATCACGAGTTCGCGATCGAATTTCGCGCCGGGATCGCTGGGCAGCTTGCTCCATTCGACTACGGCCTTATCCCAGTCGGAACCTTGGGGCTGAAGCGGCGGCCTTTCAGATATGCGAAAGTCGTGGCATCGGGAGCGATCATGCCGGCGCGGGCGCCTGCTTCGATGCTCATGTTGCAGATGGTCATGCGGCCTTCCATCGAGAGGGCGCGAATGGCGGAGCCGGCGTATTCGATTACGCAGCCGGTTGCGCCGTCGGTGCCGATTTTGCCGATGATGGCGAGGATGATGTCTTTCGCCGTGACGCCCTGCGGAAGCTGGCCTTCGACGGAGATGCGGAAGGTGCTGGGCTTCGATTGCGGCAGGGTCTGCGTGGCGAGCACGTGCTCCACTTCGCTGGTGCCGATGCCGAATGCCAGGGCTCCGAAAGCGCCGTGGGTGGACGTGTGCGAGTCGCCGCAGACGATGGTCATGCCGGGCTTGGTGATGCCGAGCTCCGGTCCGATGACGTGCACGATGCCTTGATCGCGTGAGTCGACGTCGTAGAGCTCGACGCCGAAGTCGGCGCAGTTTTTGCGCAGCGTGGCGATCTGGGTGGCGGCGATCTGGTCGACGATGTTCAGGCGGCCTTCGATGGTGGTGGGCACGTTGTGGTCCACGGTGGCGATGGTGCGATCTGGGCGGCGCACTTTGCGGCCGGCGAGACGCAGCCCTTCAAATGCCTGCGGCGAGGTGACCTCGTGGACTAACTGCAGGTCGATGTAGAGCACGGTGGGCTCGCCCTTCGGCTCGACGACCACGTGCTGCTCCCAGACCTTCTCGAATAATGTCTTTGGTTCGGAACTCATTCAACTCCTCGTGTGAGCCGCTAGCTTCTAGCTACTAGCTTGATCTTGCCGATTGGAACTTCATTCACAGCTGATACAGCTAGCTCCGTTCACGAAACAGCTAGAAGCTAGCGGCTAGTAGCTAAAAGCTGCGTCTTCACGGTTTCGCGGACTTTGGCGCCCATGTCTTTGGTTGAGAGTACGGTGAATCCTTGCGGGTTCGAGCGCGCCAGATCGGGTGTGCGGAAGCCCTGCTCGAGGACCTTGCGGACTGCGGCCTCAATGGCGGCGGCCTCGGCTTCGAGCTTGGCGGAGTGGCGCAGAATCAAGGCGCCCGTAAGAATTGCGCCGAGCGGATTGGCGAGGCCCTTGCCCGCGATGTCGGGCGCCGAGCCGTGGACCGGCTCGTAGAGATTGACCTTGCCGCCGATGGTGGCCGAGGGCAGCATGCCGAGCGAGCCGGTGATGACGGCGGACTCGTCGGAGAGAATGTCGCCGAAGAGGTTCTCGGTGAGGACGACGTCGTAGTTGCGCGGGCTGATTCATGAGGTGCATGGCCATCGCGTCGACGTACTGATGCTCGACGGTGACGCCGGGGAACTCGGTTGCGACTTCATTGACGGTGGCGCGCCAGAGTTGCGAGACTTCGAGGACGTTGGCCTTGTCGACGCTGGTGAGCTTTCTTGCGGCGCTTGCGAGGCGAGCTGGAAGGCGATGCGGGCTACGCGGGCCACTTCGTCGCGGGTGTAGCGCATGGTGTTCCAGGCTTCGCCGGTGGTCTTGTTCCACTCGCGCGGCTTGCCGAAGTAGAGGCCGCCGAGGAGTTCGCGAACAAAGAGGATGTCGGCGCCTTCGACGATCTCGGGGCGGAGCGGGCTGTTGACTGCCAGCTCTTTGAAGGCGAACGCGGGACGCAGATTGGCGAAACCGCCGAGGGCGGAGCGAATCTGCAGAAGGCCGGCTTCGGGGCGCTTGTCCGGGGGCAGGGAATTGAATTCGTTGCCGCCGACGGCGCCGAGCAGGACTGCGTCGGAGTCGAGCGCGGCTGCCAATGTGTCGGCGGGCAGCGGCGTGCCGTCCTGGACGATGGCGACGCCGCCGATGCGCTTGGCGTTGATTTCGAGCGTATGGCCGCCGAGTTCTGCGATCTCCCGCAGAACTGCGACTGCTTCGTTGGTGACTTCGGGGCCGATGCCATCGCCGGCGGTGACTAGAATCTTGAGCTGCATTTCCCGCTTCTTCCCTCAGGGGCTAAAGCCCGAGTATTTGTCTTCGTTTCGGCACGCCTAAAGGCGTGCCCTGTTACAGAACAGGAATAGTGCCTTCGAATAAAAATCGTTGCTTCGAGCAAAAATCGTGACTACAGGGCAAATACAAAACAAATCGCGACTACAGAACAATTGCGCTGTCTAGAAAAAATCAAGACGGGCGCTCAGAGCCCTAATCCAGCTCGGCTACCGGAACGCTGCGGCGCTCGCGGATCTGGTCCGGGCAGGAGACCGACGAGGTCCTGGTCGTAGATGTTTTTCTTGCGGTCCGCGAGAGCGACAAACCGGTAGTAGGTCTGCTGCAGTTCTTCGCGGGTCAGCGTGAAGCCAAGCTGCTCAAGCCGGTGACGAAGAGCGGCGCGGCCCGAGTGCTTGCCGAGGACGAGGTGCGTGCGTGAAACGCCGACAAGGCCGGGCGTCATGATCTCGTAGCAGAGCGGGTTGGCCAGCATACCGTGCTGATGGATGCCGGACTCGTGTGCGAAGGCATTGGCGCCGACGATGGCTTTGTTCGGTGAGGGCTTGAAGGTGATGATCTGGCCCAGCACTTCGCTCGTGGGGTAGAGATTGGCCAGTTTGATGCCTGTGGAGACGCCATAGCGATCGCCGCGCACGTAAAGGGCGGCGGCTAGTTCTTCGAGCGAGGCGTTGCCGGCCCGTTCGCCGATGCCGTTGATGGTGCACTCCACCTGACGGGCGCCGCGCGGAGATGGCGGCAAGGGAGTTGGCGACGGCGAGCCCTAGATCGTCGTGGCAATGCGAGGAGAGGATCACGCCCTTCTCATCGATGGCCGGGATGCGCTGGCGCACCTCGCGGAACATCTGCCCGTATTCTTCAGGGGTGGTGTAGCCGACGGTGTCGGGCATATTGATGGTGGTTGCACCAGCTTCGACGGCGATGCGGACCATTTCGACCAGATAGTCGCGGTCGGAGCGGGTTGCGTCTTCGGGCGAGAACTCGACGTCGTCGGCAAGGGAGCGAGCCAGGCGGACCGATTCGCCGGCCAGATCAAGGGCTTCCTGGCGGCTGATCTTGAGCTTGTATTCAAGGTGCAGATCGCTTGAGGCGAGAAAGACATGGATGCGGGCGCGATCGGCGAACTGAAGGGCGCGGGCGGCCATCTCGATGTCTTCGGTCTTGGCGCGGGCCAGAGATGCGATGCGGGGCTTGCGAATGGCCTGAGTAATGGTGGCGATGGCAGCGAAGTCGCCTTCGGAAGCCATGGCAAAACCGGCCTCGATGATGTCCACTCCCAGATCTTCCAAGGCGTGCGCCATGGTGAGTTTTTCCTGGGTGGTCATGCTGCAGCCTGGGGACTGCTCGCCGTCGCGCAGAGTGGTGTCGAAAAAGACTACGTGGTCCGATGTCATAGGTTCGCCTGCCAGGAGAAGCCGTTCTTGAACAAGTTTCTCGCATAAGGGGTATATAAGGCAAAGTTATTCTTTTTGGAGAGTCGATTAGAATTCGTTATGATCAAAGAGAGTGGAAAGCTGAACCAATGGAGCTTACCCAGCTTGAGACGTTTCTCGCGGTAGCTGAAGAGCGAAGTTTTTCGCGCGCCGCGGTACGGTTGAACCGGACGCAGCCGGCGGTCAGCCAGGTGATTCGTAAACTCGAGGAGTCGATCGGGGAGACGTTGTTTGACCGCGCCGCGCGCGACGGTTCGCTCACGGCGGCGGGCGTAGCTGCTGCGCGATTACGCCGTGCGCCTGCTGTCGCTGCGCCGCGAAGCCACGAGCGCGCTTGGGGAGCTGAAGAGCCTGGAGCGGGGACAACTCCAATTGGCCGCGAATGAGTACACCTGCATGTATCTGCTGCCGGCCATTGAGGCGTTTCGGCGCGAGCTGCCGCATATTAATGTGACCGTGCACCGGATGTTGGCGAGCCGTATTCCTGAAGAACTGAATTTGCGCACCTTCGAGATTGGGGTGATCTCGTATCGGCCGGATGCCTCGCAGTTTCGGACCATCGCTGTGTACGGAGATAATCTGCTGCTGGTCGTCAGCCCGAGGCACCCTCTGGCGCAGGCTCAGCGAGTATCAATCAATGACCTGGGGCAGCAGGATTTTATTGGCCACCATGTGGCGTCGCCGCTGCGGAAGAAGGTGATTGAGGCGTTTCAGCGTTATCGGACGCCGTTGAACATGAGCATCGAGCTGCCGACGATCGAAGCGATCAAGCGCTTTGTTGCCATGGGTACGGGGGTGGCACTTCTGCCCCACCTGGCGGTTGCGCACGAACTGGCTGCGGGCAATCTGGTGGGCATTGCGGTGGACGAGCTGGAGATGAAGCGCGTCCTGAGGCTAGTGCATCGACGACAGGCTACGCCGAGCTATGCCGCGCGCGCCTTTCTGCGGACAGTGCGGTCGATGGCGGAGGCGCAGGGGCCGCCCTTCTACTATCATGTGGAGCGGCCAAGCTGACGCAAGGGAGAGCTTGGCTGAATGCTCTCTGCTGCCAAGCGCCGGGCGGACTTTCCATTTGCGATCGCATGCGTCTAAGGCGATAGAGTGATTCCGGCTAACCTGTTCTGTCTTGACCCGTTCTGGCCATTTACAATGCTGAGAGCGGGGCCCGGCACGAACCGGCGCACCGGAATCAACAAGATTGGTTGCCGGCCGGACGGTTGGGCAGTCGTGAGGTTTTAGACGGGATGAAGAAGATCGCTTTTATTGCATTCCTGCTGGCAGTGTGTTCGGCAGCGGGCCGTGCCCAGGAGAGCAGGCAGGACATCAGCATCAGCGGCACAGGCATCTATGAGCCATTCAAAGCTTCTTCCACCGATGTTCAGGTGAGCTCGACTGTGGGTGAAGGGGCGCTGGCGAGCTACCGTTTCATGCTCACGCCCTCAAGCGCCTTGGAAGCCAACTACGGCATCACCTACGAAAACAAACTCCATTACCTGGTGAGCAACACCAACAACTACAATGTGAATTCGCGTACCCAGGAAATTTCGTTCGCGTACGTGCGCAGCTTTACCTTTCGCCGATTTAACCCGTTTGTCGAGGCTGGACCGAGCGTGCTGATCTTTCTGCCCATTCGGAACTCAACGACCACCTCGCTGGATGTGAAGCAACAGACTGGAATCGGAGGTCTCTACGGGGCCGGTATTGCCTATGAGATCAGCCCGAGCTTCGATATTCGGGCTGAATATCGCGGCATCGTCACCAAGGTTCCCACCTTCGGTTATTCGTTGCTGGACACGAAGCGCTGGTACAACATCTCAGTTCCGGCGATTGGCGTGGCATACCACTTCTAGATTGAATTTGAGAGCAAAGCGAAGGGGATGAGCCTAGGGCCCATCCCCTTTGCTTTGTTTGAATCTACGGCAGCCGCTGCGCCTCCTGGTATCGTCCGAGCTCTTTCACCATGGCGCAATGCGGTTGCAGCGAGTCCAGCGCGCGCACGCCCTCATCGGATGAACGGACCTGGCAATCCACGTAGAAGATGTATTGCCAGGGTTTGCCCTGTACCGGGCGCGACTCGATCTTCGTGAGATTGGTTCCGGTGGCAGAAAGTGCTGCGAGGGCGGCGACCAGGGAGCCAGGCCGGTTCTCGACGGAGAAGGCGATGCTGATCTTGGTTGGAGTCGGATTGGGAGCGGAATCGCTTGCGCGCCGTACCAGGAAGAAGCGTGTGTAGTTCTCAGGATTGTCTTCGATGTTGGCTTGGAGAATGCGAGCGCCGTACACGTGCGCGGCTGCCCTGCTTGCGATTGCGGCTGCCTGCTCGTCGTGCGCCTCGACTAGCTGCTTGACGCTGCCAGCCGTGTCATAGGCAGGAAGAGCACGCATGGCAGGGTGAGCGGCGAGAAAGCGCCTGCATTGCGCCAAGGCGACAGGGTGCGAGAAGACACGGTTGATGCGCTCGATTGAAGTACTGGGGAGGGCGATGAGGTTGTGCTGGATGCGGAGGAGCGTTTCCTGCTCAACGCGAACATCGTTGGCCAGCAGCAGATCGAAATGCTCGAGAACTGAGCCGGCCAGGCTATTTTCAATTGGAATGACCGCGGCATCGACAGAACCTGTGGTGAGAGCAGCAAAAACCTCAGCCGACAAAGATAACGGAACAATCTCTGAGCCGTCATCGAGGTTCTTTGCCGCTTCGTAACTGAACGAGCCTGTTTCTCCTTGAATTGCAACTTTCATACTGAAGCCGAAGCTGGAGTTCCTTCCGAGCTGAAACGTGATAGGCCGAAAAGCCTTTTGGCACCATACCACAGAGGCGGGATGCCTGGCCTCAACGCCGCAGCCACAGGTCCGTGGCTACGAAACATAGAAAGACCATGGCGATGACCCCATTCATGGTGAAGAAGGCCGCATTGAGACGGCGCAAATCGGTAGGCGAGACGATGGAGTGCTCATAGCCAAGCAGCAGGGCCGCTGCGGCGATACCGAGCCACCCGGCGATGCCGAAGGAGAAGAGCCATGCGAGCCACGCGAGGAGCAGCAGCATGGTGAGGTGCATTGCGCGGGCAGCGAGGAATGCGGAAGGAATGCCAATCGATTGGGGAAGGCTGTAGAGACCGGCGGCGCGGTCGTGATCGAAGTCCTGGCACGCATAGAGAACATCGAAGCCGCCAACCCAGAGAGTGACCGCTGCTGTGAGGACGAGAATTCTTGGATCGAGGGCGCCACGCACGGCAATCCAAGCGGCCGCGGGCGCCATGCCCAGAGCGAGTCCCAGCACCAGGTGCGACCAACGCGTGAGGCGCTTCATGTAGCTGTAGCCAAGCAGAACGATGAGCACGACAGGGGACAAGGCGAGCGTGAGGCGATTCAGGTTCGCCGTCGCGAGGACGAAGATGAGGCCCATGAGAACGGTGAAACCGAGAACGAAGGATCGCGTGAGGAGCCCTGCAGGAATTGCCCGGGACCGCGTGCGGGGGTTCTCGGCGTCGATTGCCGCGTCAGCCCAACGATTAAACGCCATCGCGCAAGAGCGGGCAGAGACCATAGCGACGAGGATCCACACCATTGTTGGCCAGGAAGGCAGGCCGTGGGCAGCCAGAATGGTAGCGGTCAGAGCAAAAGGGAGAGCAAAGATCGAGTGCTCCCACTTGATCATCTCGAGGGTCGTGCGTGTTTTTGCGAGTATTCCCACCAAGAGATAGTTTACCGGAGAGGCTCTGCCTTTTCTGGCGACGGCTGTCTATTCTTCTTCCAGGGCGCAGGCGCACAGGAAGAAAGCGTGAGGGGCAATGAGGATCAGGCAAAGAAAGAGCGCCGGAACTTTTCGGCTCCGGCGCTGCGATTGGAAGGACGCTGATTCACTTTTTTGATTCGGTGGTCTGTCCGGCGACCTGAAGATAGTTCTTTACGCTGAAGATTCCCGGAACGCCATTGGCGCGAATGTAGGCCGTTTCCTTATCGGCCTGTGAATCGACTGTACCGTAGAGTTCGACATGACCGTTTTGAACGGAGATGCGAATGGGCTTGGCGGGATCGATCGCATATTTGTTGAGCGAAGGATATCCGTAGATGGCGCGCGCCACCTGCATGCGTGTCTGGTCGTCCATGATCGAAGTCGGGTCAACTTCAATTTCGTTGACGACATCTTTCACGCCGGGATATGTGCTGACGAGAGCCAATGCGGAGTCTCTGTCAACGTAACCGTAGGCGTGCCCACCGAGAGTTACAACACCATCGTGTACACCGACCGTGATGGCATTGAAAGGCGTTGTGCCATATCCGACACGATCGTAAGCCAGCTTCTCCCGAAGTTTCGATTCCAATTCCTGGTCGGAAACCGTGGGTCCTGCAACTTCAATCTGATTTCTGACGGCCGTAACACCTTTGACTTTGCTGACGCGCCTCTGGGCATCGGCACTGTACTCATACAGGCCCACGTTTCCCGACAAGGTAGCGATTCCATTGGAATCAACACTGACCTGGACATTTTTGAACTGCGACTTATCCAACTTAGATTTTGCGGCGCTGGTTACATCCGACTGATCCTGCGCACCAATGGCGCTTGCTCCGGCTTTCGCGGCCATCGCAAAAGAAATCTGCGGAAGGGCAACGAGAGAACCAGCAAGTACTGCCGCAGCGAATACAACCCGCGAACGACCAATTTTCGTCGTCATATGTGCTTTCCTCCTCTTTCCGATCTCGTTGGAGAGGCGGCAGTCGTTCTTGCGTCCGCCGTTGAATCTCCTACACACAGATAGACACCGGTAATGGCACAAGAGTTGCTAAGTATTGCTAAGTTTCGATAAGTCGAGTGAATGACGTGATCCACAAAGAATGAAGCGGCCGTTACAACAAGATGACTTGGGACTGCATCGTAAGGGGAGGTGCGGAAAAATGAGACGCTTGGGTTTCCCTTGGTTCACAGCAGGCTTGTAAGGAGGCTAGTGAATTGGCAGAACTCAAACTCGAAGAAATACGTCGCACGGTTCCCTGAAATCGAAAGGATCGGAAGCGGGTAACCTTTCTTCCTCGACCTCGATTGCGACGCTTCTCTCCGGTAAAAGTGAGCGAAATTTGCAGCAGGCGCTTCTTGGAGCGCGCGGAGTGGCGTGTCCTAAATGGGTTTGTCGATTGTTTCTAGATGAATTCAACCATGCCCTTCAACCATGCCCAATGTTGACCATGGGCCGAATTGGGCTAAACAGCGCTTGGTCGCGCAGCAAGACGGCTCCCCTCGAAAGAAAGTGAGGCGGTATCCCGGTAGTTTGTGCCGAGCCGTTGCGCCGAATCGAGCTATGAGGTATTGGAGACAATGATCGATTTGCGAGTCCGTCTTCTGGTAACAACGATTGTTCGAGTTGTACGGCAAGAGACTCTTCCCAATCTTCAAGCGCTCAGTTTTTCGGGCGCTCCCGATGAATTTCGAGTGGGTGAGGGCAAGGCAGGAGAAGACGACGATACGTTTCAACGGCGTGTTCTGGTTGTGGACGATGAGCACGTGATCGCAGACAGCGTCGCGACGATTCTCAATCGCAATGGATTTGAGGCTATTGCGAGATATAGCGGGACGGCCGCGCTGGAATCCGTGCACGAGCAGTGCCCTGACATCATTGTTTCCGACGTGGTCATGCCGGACTTCAATGGGATTCAGCTGGCGAAGGCTGTGCGCTCGATCTGTCCGCGGGCGCGCATCGTGCTGTTCTCAGGCAACGTGGATACGTCGAGCCTGCTTGACGACGCTTCGGTGGACGGCTACTTCTTCGAGATTCTGGCGAAGCCGGTGCATCCGCTCAAGCTCTTGAAGACGCTGAACACCTGAACCTGCCAAGCGGGTCGAGCTAGCGATAACGGCGAACCGCCTTGACGACCATGGAAAATACGCCGGATTCGTCTCGAGCCACCAGGAGCGAGACGTGTCGGTTGATGGCGATTTCAGCTTGCAGCAATTGCTGGGCGGTCGTGTTGACGTCGGTGGCGTACGTGAGAGTGACGTACTTGCTGAGCTGCTCTTCCACTGTAATGCGGGTGGTGGAGTTGCCCAGAACACCAAGGTAGTTGGGGTCCACTTTTACAGCGCCCGCCCCAAAGAGCTTTTGTACGCGGCTGCTTACGGTAGCGTTGAGCGCACCGCCCAGCAACGCCTGCGTAGGGGGGTTCTGCAAGACCTGTTCCTGCTGCTGGCCATAAATCTGCTGTGCGTTTTCCGTGCGCCCCAGCGCGAGCAATGCCACCACGTCAGACTCCGGCAAAGGAGGATCGCTGCGATAGGAGACAGACATCTTGCTCAAGGTGCCGTGCAAGCCAAGGGTAATGTCGTAGTCTTCTACGCGAGCCGTGGCGTTGAGGTCGATGGATGGCTCGATGCGCACGGGGTTGGTGAACGTGATGTCGCCTCTCTGCAACTCGTACCGAGTGCCGGCGATGGTTGCATTTCCTTCTGTGATTGAAACGCGGCCCAGCAGCGAAGGCGTCGCGAGTGTGCCGCGCAGGCGCAAGTCAACGTCGCCGGCAAGTTTTGCGTAGGCGTTTTGAAAGTTGAGTTGGGGAGAGGATTGGACGTGCACATCGAGGCGGATGTGGTTTGACGGTGAATCGGGAGGCGCGACTGGTTGAATCTTAGTTGCCTGGCCGGCGAGAGCGGCGATATCGAGATCGGGGCTGACGGTGAACCGGGTAACAACCACAGAGCCGCTTAGTAGCAGATTGTTTTGTGGACCTTGCAGTCTCAGGTTAGCGTCGGCAAGTGAGCTGACGCCTTCGGGATAGCGAATGCGAATCCCTTTACCTGCGACAGCGAGATCGGCAAAGATGCCGTGCTGATAAGCAAGGTAGCCTGAGACGCTGAGTTGGCCGCCACCGGTCATCGCGGTTAGCGATCGAACTTCAAGCCGGTTCTCATTGAATTCGAGAGTGCCATGCAGCTGGCTGAGGCTATTCGGCAGGTCTTCCAGAGCGAGGGAGGCGTTCTGGAAGTCAACACGCCCCCGGAAGTCGGGGTTGCCCAGCGGGCCGTGAGCTTCAATCCGGAACGTCGTGGTGCCGCTTGCGGTGAGGTCGGGATCGAGGGTCTGGGCCAGTTTGAGATTAATTGAGCCATTGGCCGCGATGTCGAGCTGTCGCTTGTCTTTGAGGTTGAGGCTCCCTTGCATGCGCAAGTCGGTTTCTTCGCCTGTCACGTGCAGCGGGTCGAGTCGAATGAGGGAATCGGCCAACGTGGCATGGACTGGGCCCTGGCTGGCGAGGTGAACGCCGGCGATGTCGACAGCGAGTTCCTGCAAGCGGGCCTCTCCGCGGAGTTGCTCGGGATGGGCGAGTGGTCCGTCGAGCGTCACTGTGCCGGCCAAAGCAGACTGCCCGGAGATGCCGGGCCAACGGGCGGCCTTCAGCAAACCTTCGACGTTGAATTGGGAGAACTCGAGCTCGGCATGCGTGGTGTGGTCGCCGCCGAGGCCAGTCTGTCCTTGCGCCGTGAGAGTAGCAGAGCGGTAGCGGGTTGCGAGATCGTAGACAAGCGCGTGGCCGGCGGTGTGGGCGTTGATTTGCAGATCGCCGATTTGCTCGCCGCCGATGGACAGGTTAACGATCTTTCCCTCTCCGCGCAGGTTGGGGTCATCCACGGTTCCTGAGCCGGCGAGCGTGAAGCCTAGCGTTCCGCTCGGGGCCATTCCTGCCTGCTGCAGTTTTGCGATCTTGCCAATGTCGATGTGTTCTGTCTGCGCCGCAACCTGGAACGTGCGGGCCTGCATGTCGAAGTTGCCCGATCCTGCGATGGTGCCTGCGTCGCCGGTCAGGCTGATCGCGCTGATTTGAACGGAATGGCCTTGCGCCCGGCCCTGCGCGCGCGCATGGGAAACAGGCTCACCGTAGACCGCTCCGTGATGCAATTCGACCCATCCCGTGCTTTCCAAGAGGCGCATGGGACCATTCGACTCAATCTGCGCGCTGAGCTCACCACTCACAGGCAGCGTCTGTCCGAGGTATGAGGATAGCTCGCTTGCCTGGAGTTTTGCGGCATTGAGGTGAAGATGAAGTTCCGAATTGGCATCGAAGTTCGGATGAGACGCCGGAGTTGCTGCAGAGAGGGTTCCGTCGAGGTGAAGGATCGCCTGGCCGCGCGTTAGCTGGCTATGGTCGATAGCGATGCGTGCAGCCGAGTAACTTCCACCCGCTTCCACTGCGTCCAAGTGCAAGAGCTGCGGATTCCCAGACTGGTCCTTGGGGTTCGCGGGGATTTCGATCGAGACATTCGTGGCCTTCAGTTCACCGCTTATATGCGGATCGATCAGAGAGCCGGACCAGTTTCCGTGGAACTCCGCTTCGCCTCCCAGGGAAGCCGGAAGGGCGGCTGTTCCAGCTTTGCCTTTGCGGCGCAGGCCGAGGTCGTGCAGCACAGTATCGAACTCGCCGAGGTCATCCGACTCAAGATTAACGGAGATAGCTGATGGGCTGTTGAGCGGATAGGCTCCGAGGCGACCGTGCGCTTCGAGACGGCTCTCGGCCAGAGACAAGTTGAACTTGCGCAGGTCGACGGACCCATCCCGTTGAACGTAGGTCGCGTCGATTGCCCCGGAGGCCGGCGTTTCATCGGGGGCTGTGCGCGCCGAGGGGTGAAGATTCAGGGTGGCGCCAACGGTCAGCGTTCGCACGTCGCCTTTGGACCAGTCGGCAGTCGCGGGCCCGTTCATCCGTGCGTCGATGCCGAGGCGTTGAAAGGTTCCCTGCGCAACGATGTCGAGAATGGTGTCAAGCGCGACGTCTTTCAGCTCGGCTACGACCTTGCCGTTCATCTGACCCTGGACCGGTGCAGGTCGAGCCGGCGTTGCAACGACCTTGGGCTGCGCCGATTGTCTATGCAGGAAATGCCACTTCTTCACGATTGGAGCCGTGGCCTCTTCGAGGACAGGCGTTCCCGGCAGATCGGAGAGCCAGTGCTCGAGTGCCACCGAGCCTTCGAGTTGGCCGCCCTGGCGCAACCGGGCGACGACGGAGGTGATCAGGAGCCGTTGCGGATCGGCGTGCACGTGTGCATCGACCCCGACGCCGCGCGCATTGACGCCCGGAGCAATGTAGGAGCCGTTGTCGACATGCACCGAACCATCGACACGAAATTGCCCGTCGTGACCCTCCGCAGCGAGATCGAGTCGCGCCAGGCCCTCGGGCGAACTTGGATAGCCTGTCGACGGCTCAAGGATGCGCATGTCCAGCATGCCTTTGGCGGTAGCCGTCCAGTGCGGGCGAGAGAAGTCAACGAGCGCGCCTGAAACCTCAAGGGTTCGATCTGCGGCATCTTTGCTACGCGATGTGATCCGGAGAGAACGCAAGTAGGCTGCATTGCGCGTGAGATCGAGGGTTGCCTGTGCAAAGCCTTCGGCTGCCTCCGAAGCTGGGGTCTCGCGCGTGCCCCTGGCAACAACAATGTCGCGAGCGCCAGCTTCAATCCGGTAACTTTCTGGATTTGCGCCAGCCGCTGGGATGTATGCCATGAGAGTGGAGACATCATTGGCGGAAAAATCGAGAGGTATGTGACGATTCTGCGCATCGAAGTTGGCGGCGCGGTTGTCCAGATCCAGATAGCCCTGCTCTAAAGCGATGTGTCCCGCTTGCAGCCGGAAGAGGGTTTGAAGCCCCGATGTGTTGGATTTTCGATACGCGCGTGGCTGCGGCTGATTGGTGGAACCATCGGGATAGACGATGAAGTGCAGCGCAGGTTGCACCAGCTCCAGATCGCGCAGGCGAATATGCGGGCTAAAAAATCCGAGGATGCTGATACTGACGTGAAGGCGGGCGACACGCGCGTAGGGCGCTTCATTCGCGGCTTCACGCCCGTGGAGGACGAGGCCAGTGGCATCGGCATCGAGCCCCAGCAGGCTCCAATGGAAACCAGCGATCTCCGCACGCCCGCCGGTGGCCGTTTCGATTGCGGAGATGAGCCTTTTCCGGACCAGGTTTTCGCATCCTGTCGATCCGGCCCACAGAACGAGGCACGCCACCCCGGCGAACAACAGCACCGCCGAACCTGCGGCGATCCAGCGTAAACGACTGCGGCGGGGCGGATTTGGCTCGTTATCTGGAGACGGCGGATTGAAAGGAGATGTCATGGCGCGGCCGTTCCTCCGGGACTGGAGCCGTCAGCGGCGACCTCGAGCGATGGCTCCAGCACTTCGACGTCCCCCTGCTTCCGCAGGGTGTCGAGCCAGTCGGTGAACAGCGCGTTGACTTTCTGCTGCAACAGTATTTCCTCGATCCGCGGTGCAACTTCGGCGAGGGAAGGAACGCTTTGTCCGTTTCGATACTGCGGAACGAGCGTATCGCGATAGTAAGCCTCAGTCTCCTGCTGGGAGATGCGGATGCCCTGGCGAAAGCGGATTTCAATGAAACGCAGAATCTGCGTACGGCTGCGGAGATAAGCCTCAACGCGACGCTGGGTAAGGCCGTGGCTGACGAGGAATGCATTCCAGCCGGCCTCGGTGGCGCAGTTCTCTTGAACGCAAATAGGCAATTGTTTGCGAATCTGATCGAGGCGTTGCTGGACGGTGTCTGCCGTGGGATCGATGGATTGGGCGTCTTCTTCGCGAATCTGCTGCCGGATCAGGGTCCGGCTGATAAGCCGCTGCAATGCCTGCTGCGGCGTCTCTTGACCTCCCTCGGTCTCTTGCGGCTCGAGCACGGAGAGAAGAATCTCTTCCTTAAGATCGCTCGAAAGGATCGCGCGACCGTTGACCACCGCGATGACTCGATCCAAGACAATGGGCTGGGCAGCGGAGACAGGTGCGGGTTGCGTACCGGTCTGCGCCGAGCAGCAGAGGCCGGCGCCCAGCAGCAGCGCTGAGGTCAATCGCCGGCAAAGTATTCGGGCAAACAGGAGCATCGAAGGAGCGCTCATCAGAAAGTCTGGCCCAGGCTGAAGAAGAAATTGAAGTGACCGGATTCGCCCACGTGCGGTTGAGAGTAGGGCAACGACAATGAGTAGTTGACGTTTACAGGATAGATGGGCGGGTTCAGGTTATAGCTGAAGTCCAGACGGATTGGCCCGACGGGCGTATGGTAGCGCAAGCCCAGGCCGGCAGCGTGTGAGAAGTAGTTGAAGTTGCACTGGCCATGCTGGCCGGTCGAGTCCGTGGGGCCAGTAGGGGTAGGTGGTGTTGTTGTGCTGAAATCAGCCGGGCCGAGCACTTTGCAGCTGTTGCGATCGGGTTGATGGATGCGAAGAGCGCTTTCCCAGATGTCGCCGGCGTTGGCGAAGACATTACCCATGTCGTGGAAGAGTACGAAGCTGACCGAGTCTCCGACCCACGGAAGTATGGGCGGCGGCAGGCGGAGTTCCGTGCTGTTGACCAGCGCTCCGGCGCCGCCGATGGGAAAACCGGTTTCCGGATCGCGCGGGCCGGCGGCATTGATCGAGAAGCCGCGCAGCGAGGTGGGGCCGCCGGAGTAGATGCGCTCGGGGAGGGGAAGCAATTCGTCGGAGCCGTTCCCGAAGGCGCGTTCCTGGGCATAGCGGCTGTTGCGCGCGAGCACGAAGCGATTTTTCTCAAACCCGTAGAAGCTGGAGTTGGAGAGGTCGAGTCGATTGAATTGAGCTTGCGAGCCGAAGGCGTGGCTGGAAAAGAACTCCTGAAAACTGGTGTAGGTTCCCCGATGCGCATCGAGGGGGGAATCGCGCGTATCGCGAAGCCAGGTCATGCCCGGCCCGGCGACGCGCACCGCCTCAGAAAGAATGGGAATCTCGGTGGGAAAAACCTGCAGGCTGCTTGCGGCAACCTTCACGCGGCGAAAATCGAATTCGTAGATGAAGGTATTGGCACGCGACAGGCCCTTGCTTGCGCCGCTGAAGTGTTCGGTCCAGCGAATGCCGGCATCGAGCTTCGAAGCGACGTACGTCGTGACGTCCTGGCTGTTGGCATATCCGCCCGTGAGGGTAAGGCCAAAGTTTGGATTGCCGAAGAAATGCGGATTCTGAAAGCTGAGATTTATTTTCTGCTCAAGAAGGCCATACGTTGCCTGGATGGATGCGGACTGCTCTCTTCCAAACAGACCGTTGCGCGTGAGATCGGCGAGGACACGGGGGCTGATGCCGGTCTTCCCGTTGGGAGAGCAGGGTGTTCCCGTGGCGATGTAACCGGCACAGTTATTTTGCGGAGTGCCGGTCTGCGCCTCGAAGCCAAGGCCATAGGTGAGCGTCCAGCGACGCGCTTCGCTGGTCTGCAGCAACACGGTCTTGTGGGTCTCATCGCCGTTGGGGTTCTGGACCGCGGTGTCCACCTCGTTGAAGAGGGCAAAGTTGTAGAGATTGCGCTGCGTCTCAACCAGGGCGGACTGGTTGAGCGGATCGCCTGCGTGAAGAGTAATGGCGTTTGCGATGGTGTCGGGGCGGGTGTAGACCAGCCCTGTTACGAGCACCTTTCGCACGAAGATCTGCTCGCCTTCGGTGACATGAAAGACGATGTCGACCAGGTTGGGATTGCTCTGCTGGGGCAGCTCCTGCACCTCGATGTGCGCCTGCTCAAACCCGCGGCTCAAATAATCCGTTACAAGGGCATCGCGATCGCCGGCCAGGTTCTGGGGAGACATGAGCTGTCCGGGAGATGAGTTCAGCAACGGCAGCAGCTTAGCGGCGTCGACATGGTCGTTGCCTTCGAGCTTCACCGAGCCGATTCGCTGCTGGGGCCCCTCGTCGATCTGATAATCGATTGCCAGACCCCCGGCTTTGCGAGAGCGGGGGCTGCCATTTCCCGCGGTGGCCTCTTCCTCGTTTGTGTGCGGGTTGACCTTCACGGAGGAGAATCCGTTGTTCTGATAGACCGCCTTCAGTGCATTCACATCCGCGGCCAGCAGCGCTTGGCTATAACTACCGTGGCGGTCCAGGGCATCTGCCGGACGAACACTCAGCAGGTCTATCAGCGTTGCGGAATCGAAGTAGTGGTTCCCCGAAACGGAGACGCGCTCGACGCGCCGCTTCATGCCCAGCGTGACGTTGTAGACGATCAGGACCTGATCGGGAGCAGGAGTCTGGCGTTCGTGATCCACCTTAACGTCGAAGTAGCCGAGCCGCTGATAGTAATCGCGCAGGCGGCGGTCTCCTTCATTGAGCAAGTCGTCGTCGACCGTTCCTTCTTCGTAGATGGGGATAGCGCGCTTGAGCCGATCTGTTCCGATACCGGCTCCGGAAATGCGCAGGGTGACGACCGGGCCGCGCGTGGCAGAGAAAACAAAATTGCAGCGTTTGGTTGCGGATATGTAGGTCTGGGACTCGAGCTTGATCTCAGCCTCCAGCCGGCCCTGTTTCTGGTAGTAATGCAATACGCCGTTCAGGGCGCGGTTGCTTGTGTCGTGATCGATGTGAGCCCCCGCACGCAGATGAGCGTAGCGGCGAAATTCGTCCACGCTGATGCCGGGACTGCCATTCACCTGCACATCGCCAATGCGGGCCTGCGGTCCGGAAAGCACATTGAAGGCGATGTCCACCAGTTGCTCATTTGGACGCGGCGTGAGGGTGTGGGTAATCACCGGTTCGTAGAATCCATTGTCGGCAAGCGCCTGGCGCATCTGATCGAGCGCCTGACTGAGCCGCGCTTCAGTGAACCGCGTGCCGGGAAGAAGGCGCGAAGCGCGCTGCAGCTGCGTATTCAGCGTGGCGCCTTTGGCCCCGATCACACCAACTGTGCCGATAAACATGCGGGGAGCACCGTGGAAAATGAGCTTGACGCCGGAACCGTCGCGGATACCTTCGGCTTGGACTGTCTCAAACAGGCCGGTGGCATAGACGAATCGAAGAGCCCGGGTCAGCTCCTGCTCGGTGAGGGGAGCTCCGACCATGCGAGCCAGGCGTTCGGGCAGAGGCATGAACCGGTCGGGAGCAACACCCTCGAACTCGATGCCGAGCACATTCAAGCCAAACAGCTGAGCAGCGGGTCCGGACACCGGCATCGAAGGGGACGGGCTCTGAAGCTCAGCGATCCCCTCGGTCTCTTTCCCTGAGAGAGAAGGGGTAACCGAAGAGGTGCTTTGTGCCCGGGAAGAGGCGGCCGCGCTGAGGAGCAAGGCCAGCAAACCCGCAAGCAGGACGCCGAACCTTGCTGTATCCTCTAAGGCCTGTCCTGCCATCGCCTTCAAAACATTTCTCCTGAAAACCTAGCCCCGAGGCTTCGCTGCGCCAAATGATTGCATCCAATTAAAAATCTGCATGGCATTGCTCAAATCAATGGACACAGAAGCACCGTCAATCGAAATGCTGCACCCTATACTAACGAGTAAACAGACTCGGTGCAGCTCGACTACTCTCGCGAATGCGATCGATTCCCCCGGAAGGTTATGCATGCCCCGAACGAACACTGCGAAGAATGCTTCACCCAATCCAGAGACCCCCGCGTCGACGAGCTTGGACGGGAAGGCACCCGTGCCTGTTTCTGCCCCAGCCTCTGCTGACGCTGACACGCTCTCCCGCGCTCAGGCTGGAGACCATCAGGCCTTTGCCCAACTTTATTCCATTCATAAGAGGCGAATCTATTCCCTGTGCCTGCGCATGGTGGGCAACGCAGCGGAGGCCGAGGACCTGACCCAGGAGGCTTTTCTCCAACTGCATCGAAAGATCGCCACCTTTCGCGGCGACTCTGCTTTTTCCACCTGGCTGCATCGGCTGGCGATTAACGTTGTGTTGATGCATCTGCGCAAGAAAGGGCTGCCGCTGATGTCGCTCGACGAGGCAATGGAGCCGACCCATGATGACGGTCCTGGACGCAGCTTTGGCGCACCCGACTTGTCATTGTCCGGGTCGATTGACCGGCTGGCGCTGGAACGAGCAGTCGCCGACCTGCCTGCCGGCTACCGATTGATCTTCGTGCTGCACGATGTGGAGGGTTACGAGCATAATGAAATCGCAGGCATGCTCGATTGCTCGATTGGCAACAGCAAATCGCAGTTGCATAAGGCAAGGCTGAAACTCAGAGACGCTCTGCGTACTTCTCTCCAAAGGGAGGGGCAGCGATGACCGTAGATCGAAATGATATGAGCTGCCATGCGTTTCAGGCCCAGCTAGCCGATTTGATCGCCTCCGGCGAAGACGTGTCCAGTCACCCGCACCTGCTGACCTGTGACAACTGCAGGGCGCTGCTTGCCGACCTGCAAACGATTGCCGAGGCGGCGCGCCAGCTCTTGCCCGTTGAACAGCCGAAAGAAGATCTCTGGGACAGGATCGAGCTGGCAATCAAAAAAGAAGAGGGCTCGACGCAGCCCGACTGAGGCTGGCCCCAGCGGTCCTCGAGTTTCGCCTCTGGCGATTCTGGAAGACCGCGGGGCTCACTCTCCTCCCCATCCAGCCGATATACCGAACGAAGATGACAGTTCCCGAAACACGGGACCGGTGGACGCGTGTGCGGCAGAGGTCCAGAGATACCGTCTCGCGAGCGGGGTATCTCCCATCGGCTCTTTCGCGATTCCAAAGTCGGAGATCTGAAGATCTGTTGACGAATAGTCGAGGCGGGTGCAGGCTAGCAGGGAACTCGCTGGCCTCTACGCCGTAGGAGGTTATTGAAGGGTTTCTGCGGGAGGGGTCAGGAGCCGACAGGACCACTTTCTGAAACTTTTCCGTCTATGCGCGGTCTAATGAAGGAAAGTTGATTAAAGGACACTCAATGCCAACTCAGCCGACGATCTTGCCACCAGCTTCAGGTTCTGCTCCGACGGGACCGCGCCGGATTCCGGTGCTCCCGGTCCGCGACACAGTCTTATTCCCCCATGCTGTTCTGCCCCTTACAGTTGGACGCGAGAGCTCGATCCAGTTAATCGAGTCTTTAGGGGAGGAACGTTCGATCCTGGTAGTGGCCCAGCTCGATCCACGGCTGGACACGCCTAAGCCTGCGGATATGCACGAGGTGGGCACGCTGGCAACGGTCCACAAAGTGGTTCGGATGCCCAATCAGAGCAGGTTTGTCTTCACAGAGGGGGTCAGCCGCGTCCGCGTGCTGCGCTACGTGCAGACCGAGCCCTTTATGGTGGCCGAGGTTGAGGAGCTGGAGGACGCGGAGCCGGAGTCGGATGCCAGTGTTGAAGCGCTGGTGCGGAACGTGATCGGCCAGTTCCAGCAGATTGTCTCCGAGTCGCCAACGCTTTCAGACGAGCTGCGCACGATTGCGGCCAATATCGAGGATCCAGGCCGTCTCGTGGACTTTGTTGCCTCTTCGTTGCCCTTCCTGACCACGGACGACAAGCAGAAGCTGCTTGAAACGGCGTCGATTCAGGTGCGGCTTGAGCAACTGAACAAACACCTGGCAAAGGAGATCGAGGTACAGCAGCTGCGTTCGAAGATCCAGAGCGAGGTGCAGGACCAGGTGCAGCAGTCGCAGCGGGACTACTACCTGCGCGAGCAGCTGAAGGCTATCCAAAAGGAGCTGGGCGAGCAGGACGAAGGCCAGCGCGAAATCGACGATTTGCGCGAGAAGATCGAAGCGGCCGGCATGCCGGAAGACGTCAAGAAAGAGGCGATGAAGGAACTGAATCGCCTTGGACGCATGTCTCCGATGGCAGCCGACTACGGGCTGACGCGCAACTATATCGAGTGGCTCGCAATGCTGCCGTGGGCCAAGAGCTCGGGCGAGAAGATCGATATCACCAAGGCCAAGGAAATCCTGGACGAGGATCACTACGAGCTGAAGAAGGTCAAGGATCGCATTCTCGACTACTTAAGCGTCCTCGAGTTGAAGCCGGACATGAAGGGGCCGATTCTCTGCTTTGTCGGGCCTCCGGGTGTGGGTAAGACGAGCCTGGGCCGGTCGATTGCGCGGGCCCTCGGCCGCAAGTTCCAGCGGATTTCGCTGGGCGGCATGCACGATGAGGCGGAGATTCGCGGGCATCGGCGCACGTATATCGGCGCTCTGCCGGGCCAGATCATCCAGAGCATTCGCCGGGCGGAAACCAACGACCCGGTGATCATGCTGGACGAGGTGGACAAGCTGGGGCGCGATTTCCGTGGCGACCCGGCCTCGGCTCTGCTGGAGACGCTGGATCCGGAGCAGAACAATACGTTCCGCGACAATTATCTCGACGTGCCGTTTGATTTATCGAAAGTCCTGTTTATCTGCACCGCGAACATGCTGGACACGGTGCCGGCTCCGTTGCAGGACAGGATGGAAATCATCCCGCTTCAGGGGTACAGCGAAGAGGAGAAGGTGCATATCGCGAATCGCTACCTGGTTCCCCGGCAAATTAAGGCCAACGGAATCACGGCGGACCAGATCGAGTTTCCAGAAGAAGCGGTCCGGCACATCGTGCGGCACTACACGCGCGAGGCGGGCGTCCGCAAGCTCGAACAGGTGATCGGCACGGTTTGCCGCAAGCAGGCGCGGCGGGTCGTTGAAGGAAAGACCGAGAAGCTGGTGGTGAATCGCGACGTGCTGAAGGAATTCCTCGGTGGCATCCAGGTTCGCGTTGAAACGGAAGTGGCGGAGCGCGTGAAGCGTCCCGGAGTGGCCGTCGGATTGGCGTGGACCCCTGCCGGAGGCGACATTCTCTTCATTGAAGCCAACAAGATGAAGGGGAAGGGCGGCTTCACGATGACCGGGCAGATTGGCGAGGTGATGCAGGAGTCGATGCAGGCCGCGCTGACCTGGGTACGGTCGAACTCGGCGAAGCTGGGATTGCCGGAGGACTTCAACAAGGACATCGACCTGCACATTCACGTGCCGGCAGGGGCGATACCGAAGGATGGCCCTTCGGCAGGCGTCACTATGGCGACGGTACTGGCTTCATTGCTGACCGATACGCCGGTGCGGCCGTTAACGGCGATGACAGGAGAGATCACGTTGAGCGGTAATGTGCTCCCGGTGGGTGGAATCAAGGAGAAGTTCCTCGCAGCCCGTCGTGCGGGGGTACAGACCGTGATTCTTCCCGCAGAGAACCGGCAGAGTGTCGAAGAGGACTTGACGCCGGAGATGATTCAGGGAGTCGACATTCACTTTGCCAGCCACATCGAAGACGTGCTGGCAGTGGCCTTGCCAATGTTGAAGGCGACGCTTCCAGTGTCGGAAACGGGAGCGAGTGTGGCAGCCTGACGGAAAATCGAGCAACCCATGTGGCCGGCGAACCTGCCGGCCTTTTTCTTGCGCTGAAGAAAGGACGGACCGGTCCGATCTCGAGTGTCTCTCCCATTTCGGCCTGCAGCCTGATTGCTCATCAGCGGCGAGCCTTTTACCCAGGACCGCACTGGAGGATCGCCCGACACCGCCGATGAGACCCAACAGAGCGAACGCAATCTCTTCGCGGCGGTTCAAAAATGGGCGCAGTCTCAGTCGTTCCCCTTCACCTTTCGGGGAACACAACCGATGTTCAGAATTCTGAGTTGCAGGTCTTTCTAGGAGCCGCAGCCGAGGAGGCGTGCCGGGTTGCGATCGGACAACTCGACCAAAACGGGGCACAGGTTGTGCTTGAGTTCCGGCAGAAGGTGAAAGCGGATGTAGTGGATGCGATCGTCGGCATCATCCAGCGGCACGCGATTGCGGACAAATACAAAGACGAACAAGTGCCTTCGAATCGGGAGTACCCGCCCACTTACAAAGTGCGTCCGATTGAAGCGCAGACCACCGAGTTGCGGAAGTTGTTTCCATCTCTTGGGGGTTGCATGGAGAAGCTGGGCCGAAGGCCGCTTCCTGAGGGCGCTGAGGCTTGGTTTGCGATTCCGCGGTGGCAGGCGCTTGCCCCCACATACGGCGAGGCGATGGATATTGGGCTCAAAGCTCTCGGCGCGCGCAGGCGGTTATCGAACCGGATTGTCGACCGGATTGACGCTCGCTATCTGCGCCAATCGAATCGTTCGAAACTGGCCGAGCAGCTTTTGGCGGAGCAGCAGCCGGGGCAGGACATCCTCGTGGTTGCGGCGCAAGCCGGAATGCTTCACCGCGGGTGTTCGGCGCGTCGTGCGCGCGTGGCACTGGCTGGGAACGAGTTCGGGCTTGGCGCTTTCGCAGTCGTGTCCATGCTTCTGACGCATCCCGAGCGGCTCTCGGCGGAAAGCACGCTGATGATCGATTGTGCAGGGGATGAATACTCGATTCGCGGAGACTCTGTTTTCGACCGCGTTCCCTTGTTCGATTACGACATTGCCGGACTCGAATTCAGCATTTTCTATGAGGACCGGTCCCGCAATCTGTGGGGCACTCCGTCGGGCTTTCTTTACCGGATATCCTGAGGGGCTTGGAGCCTATTGGCCGCGCACGCGTCTAACCGGAAACGGTATGCTTTTCCTCATGATCAAGGTGCGCGTGCTGGCGTTCGGAGTGCTGAAAGATGTTTTTGGCGCCGGCCCTTTCGAAGTGGCATTTCGCGACAATGCGACCGTGGGTGAGTTGCTGGCCGAGCTGGCCCAGGCTCATCCCTCCGCAGTTCTGCGCGGGATCGCGGTGAGTGTCAATGCGGAATATGCGCCCTCAAACCACGTGCTGCACGAAGCGGACGAAGTTGGTTTGCTTCCTCCGGTTTCGGGCGGTTTGGACGAGTCGGCAAGGCCCTCGTCTGAGGTGGGCATCGAGGGGGCATACATTCGTCTGACGCGCGCATGCATCGATGCGGAATCACTCGCGGCGGCGGCCAAGCAGGGCGAAGACGGGGCCATCGTGGTCTTCGATGGCATCGTGCGGAACAATTCGCGCGGGCGGGTGACGCTCCATCTGGACTACGAAGCGTACGAGGAGATGGCGCTTAAGCAGATGGGCCAACTCGCCGAGGAAGCGCGCGAGCGATTCAAAGTGCGGCAGGTAACGATTGTGCATCGGCTTGGCCGGCTGGTCATCGGCGAAACAAGTGTCCTGATAATCGTGTCTTCTGCCCATCGTGCCCAGGCGTTCGATGCCTGCCGGTGGGTGATCGACACCCTCAAGAAGACGGTGCCGATCTGGAAGAAAGAGACGTTTGTGGATGGAGCCGTCTGGGCCGACGGAGAACCGTTTCCTGCCGAGATTGGCCTGGAGGCTACCGATGCCTCGTAACGGTCGTCGGCCCCCGACGGAGAATAGGGCGGGGTGCTGGATCGCGCTGGCGGTTCTCCTTCTTTTGCCTTTATGCACGGCGAGTGCGCAGGACGGCATGACGCTCCATGTGGATGTCAAGCTCGTGAGCGTCTTTGTGAACGTGACGGATGCGAATGGAGCCTTTGTCGGCAGCCTCACGCGCGACGACTTTGCGGTTGCGGAAGACAACCGGCCGCAGCAGATTTCGGTGTTCGAGCGGCAATCGGAATTACCCCTCAATCTGACACTCGCCATCGATACCAGCGCGAGCACATTCAAAGACCGGTCGTTGGAGCAGGGAGCGGCAAAACGCTTCGTACACGCTTTGTTGCGCGCCCAGGACCAAATGCGGGTTTTGGAATTCGATACGTTTGTTACCGAACTCACGCCGTTCACCAACAAGGTGGCGCAGATCGATCGCGGCCTGGATCGGATTCGCGGTTCGGGCGGCACAGCGCTTTACGACGCGATCTATCTTGGCGCGCAGGGGCTTGGAGGCAAGGAGGGGCGCAAGGTGCTCATTCTTGTTTCGGACGGCAGCGACACGGTGAAGAGCACCACCTATCGAGAAGCTCTGGAGCAGGCGCTACGCAATGAAGTGATGATTTACAGCATCATCGACGTACCGATCGAGGCCAGCGCCGGAAGGGACACGGGCGGTGAGCACGCGTTGATTACCCTTGCCGAACAGACGGGCGGCAAGAGCTTCTATGTCGATGCGGGCGGTCTGGACAAGGTCTTCGCGCAAGTGAGCGCCGACCTGCGTACGCAGTATTTGCTGGGCTATTATCCGCGCAACCAGGAGCCAGGCACCAGTTTTCATCGATTGCGCGTGACGATTCCGCGGGCCGATCCTGACGCCTTCAACATCCGCTATCGCACCGGCTACTATGCCGATGCCCCGGCGAAACGCAAGGCCGCTGCGACAGAATGACCCCAACTTCCCACATTGCGTGATCCAAACTGCGGTTTCCATTGCATCCTGCATCTAAAATGTGGACATGACTCCCCCCATTTCTACCCATCGCCGCTCGAAAACGCCTCCTCCCGGTGAAACCGGGCAGGAAGCCATGTACTTGCGTTCGTTGAGCGAGCGCCAGGTCACGGTGACAGTCAAACTGTCGGACGGCGAGACGGTTCGAGGCTGGATCGAGTATTTCGACGACGGAATGCTGCGCCTGACCCGTGAAGGCAAGCCAAATCTTTTCATCTACAAGGACCAGATTCAGACCATCACGGAGGCTGGCCGGCGGCGCGGACCCCGCGAGACCACGAACGGGGCCACCTCGTGACAGAGCAGGCGCTCGCTGGTTCCTGGATTCCCGAAGGCACGTGGGTCCCGAAAGCTTCAGCCATCGCGCGAGAAGGCGGTGCGCGTCTCCGTGAGTTCTTTGCGCAAGGCGTTGAGACCGAATACAAGGGCGATGTGGACCTCGTGACGGTGGCTGATCGAACCGTCGAGAAACTGATCCGCGCAAGGCTCACTGAGACCTTTCCTGAGCACGGAGTCTATGGCGAAGAAGGCACGCGCGACCGCCTCGAAGGGGAGTTTCGCTGGTATGTCGACCCCCTGGACGGCACCACGAACTTCGCGCACGGCTTCCCGCAGTTTTGTGTTTCGATGGGCTTGGAGCAGCGCTCTGCCGGGCTGAAGCCTGAAGAGGACGGCGTACTGGTTGCCGGAGTGATCTACGACCCTCTCCGCGATGAGCTGTTCGCCGCGGAGAAGGGAAAGGGCGCTTATCTGAACGGAAAACGTATGCGCGCCTCGAAGGTTCCAGAGTTGGCCGAGGCGCTGCTGGCAACTGGTTTTCCAAGCCGGAAACGGCATGCGAGCCCGAACATCCACTTCTACCAGGAATTCACGCTGCGCTCGCATGGAGTGCGCCGGGCAGGATCTGCGGCGTTAGACCTGGCGTATGTTGCGGCGGGCCGTCTCGAGGCTTTCTGGGAGTTCAATTTGAACCCGTGGGATACGGCAGCGGGAATTCTGCTGTTGGAAGAAGCAGGAGGCAAGATCACGGACTTCCAGGGGGCGCACTATCGCATCGACAGCGCGGAGATTCTGGCTTCGAACGGAAACATCCATGCGGAGCTGATCGGTTTATTCACGGACATGTTCGCGGGCCGGGATCTGACGCCGATTCCGACTGCAGCCGAGTGGGCGGCGGAGCGGGAAGCACGAGCCAAGTAGCATTGGAGTTCAGTATCCCTTTCCATATGCACTGGACCGGAACGGCTTTGGGAATGGGTTCCTGTCTTAAAACCGCGGTGGGGCATCGCGATTCCCGCATAGCAAAACGGCTCTTTTGCCAGTTGACTCGGGGTGCGGGGTCCTGTGCTACTATCAGCGTCGAGAAGATTCCTTTTCGGAGAGATTCACGATGGCATATGTGATCGCAGAACCCTGTATCGGCACTAAGGACACCGCCTGTGTGGACGCTTGTCCCGTCGATTGCATCCACCCCAAGAAAGATGAAAGCGATCACGGTTCGGCCGACCAGCTGTTCATCGATCCCGTCGAATGCATTGACTGCGGCGCTTGCGTTCCGGCGTGCCCGGTTTCTGCCATCTTTGCTCTGGATGACCTGCCGGAAAAGTGGGCTCATTTTACAGAGAAGAACGCCGCTCATTTTGGCCGCTAACCGGTTCTGCTATGCAGAAAAACGCGCACTCACCATGAGTGCGCGTTTTTGTTTTAGGCGGCCAGAACTGGCGGCGCGGCAAACCTCGATTTTTTAGAACTAGCGGCTGGAGCCGCCCGAGTGGGAGTGTTGTCCGCCTTTTACCTGGGCTTCGTGGCTGGGCTGATTTTGAGATCGTCCGTCGCCGGAGCTGTTCTGGGAGCCCTGATGCGAGTGCTCTCCGCCTTTCACCTGCGCCTCATGGCTGGGCTGATTTTGCGAACGCCCATCGTTTGAGCGGTCGGAGCTATTCTGGGAGCCTTGATGCGAGTGCTCTCCGCCTTTCACCTGCGCATCATGGCTCGGCTGATTGTGAGAAGTCGAACTACCGGTGTTGTTTTGATTCTGCTGGGAATGCTGCCCGCCCTTGACCTGAGCATCGTGAGAGGGTTGATTCTGTGTATGTTCTTCCGTTGTATGCTGTGCCATTGAAAACTCCTCTGGAATTCCGTGGAATTCGCGTGCTGACCTGTTCGATACGGAGGGCCTGAACTGAAGTTGTCCTCTCGCACGACGGCCTCGAGGTTGAGGTTTCATGGGATGAATCCTCTTCGTGCTCTCTCGCAATGGTTTTGGCGCAATGGATTGACACGGAGAAATCAATTGCTGATGAGGGATTGGCCGGCGCGACGCGGGCATCGGAACGACGAAGCCTTCGATTCGCACGCAGGTGCGATGATGGAATCCGATGAGCGTGCTCACCTCAGAGGCGGTGGTGCTGCGGACATGGCCCCTCCATGAGTCCGATCTGATCGTCAGCTTTTTCACGCGCGAGCACGGCCGTGTCAAAGGCATTGCAAAAGCCGCGCTCAGGAGCCGCAAACGTTTTGGCGGGGCGCTGGAACCGATGACCCTCGCCCGTGCCTGGTATGCGGAGAAGCCCAGGCAGGAACTGGTGCGGCTGGACCAGCTGGAGATTGTCCGCTCGCCGCTTTCCGGTCCGGTAGACCAGGTGCGCATGACGGTGTTGAGCTTTTTCGCCGAACTGCTGGACCAGGCTTTGCCCGAGCACGATCCGCAGGAGACCATTTTCCGATTGCTTGTGTCGGTGCTGGAGCAGACCACGGTGGAGCAGCCGTGGATGCCGCTCACGTATTTCCAGCTGTGGATGACGCGCCTGATGGGTCTGTTGCCGGATATCGGACATTGCACGGCGTGCGGCGAGACGTTGCAGGCCGGTGAAGCCAGCTTCAATGCCTATGCGGATGGGCTGTTTTGCGCGGTGCACCGCAATCAGAACGCGAGCGAGCTGAGTACCGACTCGTGGCAGATGGCGATGCGCATGTTGAGAGCGCCGGTTGGCGACATTTACCGCTGAACCATGGCCGAAGCGGCGAGGCCAGGATCTGCGCCGCTTTACGCTGCAGTCGATTGAGAGGCACCTGGAGCGCAAGCTGCGCACGGCCGAGGTGCTGGCGCGCCTGAGTGGATAAGCCAGGTTCGATTCGGACCCGATCCGACGCGTCAGAATGAATCGCCGGACCGGCTGGTAAGATGGTCGAGAGTCCCATAAAGAGAGCCCTGCCTGTGCCGTCAAGCCTAGTTGAATCGCCTCGCAAACCCTCCGCACTTACGTTTCAGGAATTGCTTTTCCGCCTGCAGGGTTTTTGGGCGGAGCGCGGCTGCGTGTTGCAGCAGCCCTACGACGTGGAAGTGGGCGCCGGAACGATGGCGCCGGAGACCTTTCTGCGCGTGCTCGGGCCTAAGCCCTACCGCGTGGGCTATGCGCAGCCCTCGCGGCGGCCGGCCGATGGGCGCTATGGCGAGAATCCGAACCGACTGTTCAAGCACACGCAGTTTCAGCTGATTCTGAAACCGCCGCCGGTGAATGTGCAGGAGCTGTATCTGGAGTCGCTCGAGGCGATCGGCATCGATCTGAGGAAGCACGACCTGAAGTTTGAAGAGGACAACTGGGAGTGGCCCGCGGGCGGCGCGTGGGGCGTGGGCTGGCAGGTGATGCTGGACGGACTGGAGATCACGCAGTTCACCTACTTCCAGCAGTGCGGCGGCATGGATCTCGACCCGATCTGCGCGGAGCTGACGTATGGGCTGGAGCGCATCGCGGCGTTTCTGCAGGATGTGGATTCGATCTACGACATTGTGTGGGCGCGCGAACCCGGAGACAGGCGCAGCCGGTGACGTACGGCGACGTGCGGCTGGCGGAGGAGCTGCAGTTCTCGGTGTACAACTTTGAAGACGCCGATGTTGCGAAGCTGTGGGAGCACTTCAACCTCTACGAGGCCGAAGGCAAAGGCGCTGCTGGCACAGGCCAATGCGCTGCTGGCCGATGAAAAGGCTAGCTCAAACGAGAAGAAGCGATTTCCGCTGCTGGCGACGTACGAGCTGGCGCTGAAGTGCTCGAACCTGTTCAACCTTCTGGATGCGCGCGGCGCGATCAGCGTGACGGAGCGCGTGGGCGTGATTGGGCGCATTCGGACGCTGGCTGTGGGCGTGGCCAAGGCGTATGCGCTGCAGCAGGCCTGCGCTAGCGCGATCGAAAGAGCAAAGAGAGATATGGCGGATTTCTTAGTTGAGATTGGGTTGGAAGAAGTTCCCGCCCGCATGATTGCCGGGGCGGAGGCGGAGCTGGGCCGCCGCGTGCGCGAAGTTGCTGACGCGCGAGCGGCTGCTTGCGTCTGGCGCGAAGGTGACCACCTATTCGACGCCGCGGCGGCTGGCGGTGCTGGTGGAAGGCGTGCTGGCCGCGCAGGCCGATGCGGAAGAGCAGATGACGGGGCCGTCGTGGAAGGTGGCGTTCAAGGACGGCGCGCCGACGGCGGCCGCGGAGGCATTTGCGAAGAAGGCCGGCGTTGCGGTTTCCGCGCTTGAAAAGGTGACGACGCCCAAGGGCGAGTATGTGGGCGCGACGGTGAAGCGGCTGGGCCGCTCGGCGACAGAGGTGCTGGCGCGGAGATTTGCCCAAGGAAGTGCTGAGCCTTTACTGGGCGAAGAACATGTACTGGCGCGCGGGCAAGCCGGAGCGGTTTGTGCGGCCGGTGCGGTGGGTTGTGGCGCTGCTGGATGCCGCCGTGGTGCCGGTGGAGATTGCCGGGATTCGCGGCAGGGAATGCGAGCCGCGGGCATCGCGTGCTGCATGGCGATGCGCCTGTGGTGATTGGCGCGCCGAAGAGATTACGCCGAGGCGCTGCGCAGAGCGAACGTTGTTGTGGATGTGGCCGAGCGGCGGCAGACGATTCGCAAGGCGCTGGACAAGGCGACGCGCACGGTTGCCGGCGCGCGGTGGCGCGAAGACGAGGCGCTGGTCGAGACGGTGGTGCACCTGACGGAGTGGCCGACGGTGATTCTGGGCGACTTTCGAGGCCGAGTACCTGACGCTGCCGGAAGAGGTGCTGGTGACGGTGATGCGCGATCACCAGAAGTACTTTGCGGTGGAAGACGCGAACGGCAAGCTGGCTGCCGCATTTTCTGGCGGTGCTGAATATGGAGGTGGATGCCGAGGGCGAAGCGATCATTCGGCACGGGAATGCGCGCGTGCTGCGGGCGCGGTTCAAGGATGCGCGGTTCTTCTGGGATTTCGATCAGAAGACGCCGCTGGTGGATCGGGTGGAGAGCCTGAAGAATGTGACGTTCCAGAAGGAGCTGGGCAGCTACCACTGGAAGACGGAAGAGAATCTCGAGGTGGCGAGGTCACTCGCTGGCTGCTGTCAAGGCTGCAGGGCGTTGCATTCGATGAAGCCGCGCTGCTCGAAGGCTGTTGAACTGGCGAAGACCGATCTGACTACGGAGCTGGTGAAGGAGTTCACCGAGCTGCAGGGCGTGATCGGCGGCCTCTATGCGCGGGCGCAAGGGTTGGGCGAGCGCGTGGCGCTGGCGATCTACGAGCAGTACACGCCGGCTTCGATCGAGGACGAGATTCCGGTGTCGGTGGAAGGGCAGATTGCTTGGGCTTGCCGATCGGATTCAGACGATCGCCGCGATGTTCGGCATTGGCAATGGCGCCGACGGGATCGAAGGATCCGTTTGCGCTTGCGCCGTGCGGCGAATGCGATTGTGAAGATTCTTGCGGAGTCGGACTTGCCGCTGACTCTCGTCGAGTGTGTTGAATGCCGTCCGGCAGATCGAAGGAAGCTAGCCGGCAGCAGGCTCGAACGATTTCTTTGCGGAGCGGCTGCACTTCTATCTGAAGGACGTACGCGGCTTCGCCTACGACGTGGTGAGCGCGGTGCTGGCTGCGGGCGCGGACGATGTGCGCGATGCGATTGCGCGGGCCGAGGCGCTGACGGCGGTGCGCGGGTCAGAGGATTTTGCGGCGATTTCGGCGGCGTTCAAGCGCATCAAGAATATTCTGCGCCAGGCGGAGGAGAAGGGATTTGCGCTCGGTTCGCCGAAGGACGTGAAGCTCGCGCCGGAGGCGCAGCAACTTGCGGCCGCCGCCGCTTCGCTTGCGCCGCAGGTGGCCAGGCTGCGCGAGCAGCGCTACGTATGGCGAAGCGTTGGCGTTGATTGCCACTCTGCGTCCGGCCGTCGATACGTTCTTCGACAAGGTGATGGTGCTCGATCCCGACGCAGCCGTGCGCGGCGCGCATCTTGGGCTCATCGATGAGGTGCTGCGCGGCTTCTCCGGGATTGCCGATTTCAGCGAGATCGTGACGGCCTGACGTCTTTCGTGCCGATGGACTTGCGCGAAACAGCAGATCCTTCGCTCCGCTCAGGATGACAATTCTTTCGGTTGGGTACCGCTTAGGATGACTTCTCTTTCGGCTATGCACCGCTCAGGATGACAACTCTTTCGGCTGGAATTCATAAGGTTCCTCATTCCCATAGGGGGTGGGGGGTAGGAGGGGGAGGGGGTACCCCCCTTTCCTCCTCTTTGTCTCCCTGTCCTTACTGCTTCGCGGGCTTCTCCCCAACCACTATTCTGGCTGCCTGCTTTCTCAGTATGGCTGAGAGCTGGCTAATTCTATGCAAAGGGTGTGGCAGGAGGCTGCTCGGTTGAATCGGCGGAAGCGGCTGCGCGTCTAAAATCAATAGAGATGTCCGACACCCTTTATTTAAGCCTGTGGTTTCCGAACCTGCGTCTTGCCGCACTTCCCGAAAAGATGACGGCAATCCTTGGGATGTTTTCTGCACACGGCGGCGAGCCGCGTGTCTACTCCGCAACCGTGTGGCCGATGAACTGGAGCGAATCGCCTGTGTTTCAGCGCGTGTATGGCGCTGGGGAGCGCGGCGCGGAGCCCCAGGTTGCGGTTGAAGATGCGATGGAACTGCTCCACGAAGACTATGCCTACGAGTTTCAGATTGGCTGGAATTTGTGGGAGCTCGAAAAGGCCCCTAACGTCGATCCTCGCTGGGTGCGCGGGCCGCGGCTGGTACGGGTCATGGGCTTCGGTCCGTTATTCGATGAGGGGTCGTATGAGCAGGATGGGCACATCCGTGTCGAGTTCGGCGACGATGAAGCTTTTCTTGAAACCGATGCGGAGCTCGACGCCTTTTCGGCCCGGCACATTGAAGAAAATGTGCGCCAGCTGGTGGAATTGACGTCGGCCCTGGAGAAGGGTTCGGGGGCGACAGCGCGGGTGTTGTGGAGCGAACTGGGCGAGAGTCTCGCACAGCGCCTGGCGGCCCGGCTCGGCATGGGGAACTAACAGACTCAATGAATGCCCCTCGATTCACGATTGAGCGAATCCGCACGGTCATCCTGGTGGCGGGGATATTGCTCGTGGTGGGGCTGGGTGTGTTTTTGGCGCTGGGCCGGTTTCGGAGTCCGTTTAGCAAACGCGATCTACCCAAAAAGCTGGGCATCGATATTCGGCAGGAAGCGAATGGGTTTACGCACGCCGAGTTTCATGCGGGTCACGCGCTGTTCAAGATCACGGCGTCAAAGGTCGAGCAACTGAAGAACGATCGATTTCGGCTTCATGCGGTCAAGATTGAAACCTACGACCCGAAGGGCGGCGGAACCGACCGTATCGAGGGCTCCGAGTTTGAATACGACCAAAGCGCGGGCATTGCGATGGCGGCTGGACCGGTGGAGATCACGCTGGAACGCCCCCGCACCGTCAGGCCTGGGGTGAAGAGCACGAAAGCTTCTGCGCAGGGCAAAACGGTTTCAACAGCGCCCGGGCCCGATCAGATCCACGTGAAGACAACTGGCCTGGTGTTCAACCAGAAGACGGGAGTGGCGAGTTCGTCGCAGCATGTGGAGTTTGCTTTGCCGCAAGGGTGGGGCAGCGCGATGGGTGCGTCGTTCGACTCGCAGAAGGGGCTGCTGATTTTGCCGAGCGCGGTGGACATCCACAGTCGCCGCGGCGCCGACTCCATCGAGATTCAGGCGCAACATGCGGAGTTTGACCGCAGCACAAATCTTTGCCAGCTGACGGCCGGAACCGCACTCTATCGCGGCGGCACGGCCCATGCGAATTTGGCGACGGTGCGATTCCGCGACGATGGTACGGCAGCGGAACTCGATGTGCGGAGCGGCTTCGTATTGTCGACGGTCACGGGTGGGCACCTCGGGGCGATGCAGGGCTCGCTGGTGTTTAACGCGCATAACCAGCCGATCTCGGGACATCTGGAAGGCGGCGTGGCGCTGGACTCCGTAAGCGAAGGGCGCAAAGTGCACGGAACTGCGCCTACAGCGAATCTGCAATTCGGCCCTGAAGGCGAACTGCGGCTGGCTCACCTGGAGCGCGGCGTGCAGTTCGCGAGCGAAGAGGAAACCGGAACGGGGGCGGTGCCGATCTACTCGCGGCGGGCATGGACTTCTCCTGTGGCCGATGTGACGTTTCGAAGCGCGGGCAAAGGGCCGCTGGAGATTGATTCCCTGCGTGGGCTGGGCGGGGTTGTCGTGACGAGCGAGACCCAGCGCGGAAAGGGAACCCCGGCGCGGGCCCGCATGACGGCGGATGAGGTGACGGGCAGCTTTGGAGCTGGTTCCGCACTCACGGCGATGGTGGGAGTGGGCCACGCGAGCCTGGAGCAGACGTCAGAGACGGGCACGCAACAGACGACAAGCGGCGACCGGCTGGAAGCGCATTTTGCGGGGATGCCTGCGGCAAGAAAGGCCGGCGGGGAAAAGCCAGGCGCAGCGGCTGGACAGATTCAATCGGCCATCGTGTCGGGGCACGTGGTGCTGGTGCAGCAGACAGCGTCGTCGGGGAAGTCAACTCCTTCTACTTTGCGGGCCACCGCGGAGAGAGCTGACTATGCGGGTGCCGGAGAATCGCTGCACCTTACCGGCTCTCCGCATGTAGAGAACGGCAGCGTGGAAATCGATGCGGACAAGATCGATGTCGCGCGCGCGTCGGGTGATGCCTTTGCCCACGGCAATGTAAAGGCTACATGGTTTGGGGAGGATCGACCGGGCGCCTCTGGTTCACCTGAGCCGTTTGGCCGCGGCACGCAAAGCCCGGCTCATGTGATTGCCGAGGATGCGCAACTGCACCAGGCAACAGGCGAAGCAACCTTCCGAGGACAAGCCCGATTGTGGCAGGAGGCGAACTCGATTTCCGCGCCGCTCATTGTTTTGGATCGCGTGAAGCAGACACTGGTGGCGCGGGCGACGAAGGCGGCCGATCCGGTGCGCGTGGTGGTGGTGAGCACGGGCATGGCGGTGGATGCGAAGGTCTCGAAGCCGGGGAGTCCGGGCAACCAGAAGGCGTCTTCGGTCATTCGGATGAGCGGCGGCGAACTGAAATACTCCGACGCCGAGCACAAGGCGGTGATGCGCGGCGGAGCCATGGGCGCAGTGGTAGCGGAGACGGGTGACGCAACCACGCGCTCCGACGAAGTGGAGCTAGTGCTGCTGGCGCCGGGAAATCATGCCGCGCCGGATGGAGGCGCGGCCCAAGTGGACCGCATGACGGCGCGCGGTGCGGTGACGCTCGAAGCGCGCGGAAAACGCGGGACAGGAGACAAACTTGAGTACTCCGGCGAACGCGGCACGTATGTGCTGACGGGCTCGCCCGGGGCGCCGCCGCGAATTGTGGATCCCGAGCGTGGCACGGTGAGCGGGGAGTCTTTGATTTTCAACAGTCGCGATGATAGCGTCAGTGTCGAAGGCAATGGACGCGGCACCGCTACCGAGAGCGCGGCGCATAAACGGCCGTGATGCCCGCTGCCAGGGCTTGAGAGCTTGATGGAAACTTTGATCGCGGAAGAGATCGGCAAGAGCTACAAGGGGCGGCAAGTTGTTCGCGGCGTCAACTTCAAAGTTTCGCGCGGCGAAGTGGTTGGGCTGCTGGGGCCCAACGGAGCAGGCAAGACCACCAGCTTCTACATGATTGTGGGCCTTGTTCCGCCGGAGACAGGGCGCATCCTGGTAGACGATATCGATATCACGCATGTCCCGATGTATCTGCGGGCGCGCAACTTCGGCATCAGCTATTTGCCCCAGGAACCGTCGGTGTTCCGCAAGCTGACCGTGGAAGAGAATATTCTGGCGGTGCTGGAGGCGCAACCTCTGGACGCCCGGGAGCGCCGTTCTCGCACGGAAAGGCTGATCCAGCAGCTCAATCTGGGCCATATCCGCACAACGCGCGGGTACGCCTTATCGGGCGGCGAGCGGCGGCGGGTCGAGATCGCACGCTCTCTGTGCATCCAGCCGAAGTTCATCCTCTTGGACGAACCGTTCAGCGGCATCGATCCCATCGCGGTGCTGGAGCTGCAGAAGATCATCTTCGACCTGAAGGCGAGCGGGATTGGGGTACTGATTACCGACCACCAGGTTCGGGAGACACTGAGCGTTACCGACAGGGCATATATCATTGCAGAAGGAAAGATCTTCCGGGCCGGGACGCCGCACGAACTCGGAAACGACGTTGAGGTACGCCGCGTCTATCTTGGAGAGGGATTTTCGCTGAGTTGAACGATCCGTTGGGGCTGCGTCTTGTGAAGGTATCGATTCAAGGGAAAGACCTGTGAGCGGTACCGACGAGATGTGGTGGATTCGGTTCATCCAGTCATAGAGTGCTCCCAGGAAACTATGCAAATTTGGGACAATGGCAAGGGCGGATTGGGAATGCGCCAAGGGGCGGGTTCCGATCCGATTAGACTTATTGGTTAGCCTTTGAACGGGAATCGAGTTACTGCATGGCGCTTTTACAGCCAAGACTGAATCTTAGGGTGGCACAGCGCCAGGTCCTGACTCCGGGACTTATGCAGATGGTGAGCGTGCTCGCGCTCAACAAGCTCGAATTAAAGGAGATGATCGATGCCGAGATGGTTGAGAACCCGGTTCTGGAAGAGATAGACGAAACGGTTCCGACACTCGACGAGGTTGGCGCCCGGCTGGAACGCCAGGAACGGCAGGAGAGGCTTGACCACCTGGAGAAGGGTGCGACGGAGGCCCCCGCGACTCCCGCCGATTCGTTCAACGAAATCGACTTCGGCTCTTACTTTCAGGACTATCTGGACCCTGGGTACAAGACGCAGCCGGAGTATGAAGAGAACGAGCGGCCGTCTTTCGAGAATTTTCTTTCGCAGCCGACGACTCTCTCCGATCACCTGGCGTGGCAGCTGGGGGCTTCGTCGGTGGACCCGCATGTGGAACAGGTTGCGGAGTTCATCATTGGGAATCTGGACGAGGACGGCTATCTCACGGTCAGCGAAGAAGAGCTGATTGAAGCACTGGGGCAATTCCGCCAAAGCCTGAAGCTGGATCATGCGGCGGCGCTTGATCTTGTGCGCCGCGCCATCGAACTGGTGCAGCGGCTGGATCCACCGGGCGTGGCAGCGCGCGACCTGCGCGAGTGCCTGATGATCCAGATTGTGGCGCAGCAAAACGAGTTCAACCAGGTGTACGCCCGGCGCGGCGAAGACGAAGCCGAGGAACTGCCGGAAAACATGCGCCTGGAAGCGGATGCCAAGCTGGAGGAGCGGCGGCGTGCGATGGAAGTGGCGGCGCTGATTGTGGATCGGCACCTGCACCTGGTTCAAAAGCGCGATGTGAAGGATCTGGCGCGAGCGGCCCAGGTAACCCCGGCTGAGGCGCATGCGGGGGTGGAGTTTATCCGCACGCTTGACCCGCGGCCAGGGCGGCTTTACAACCGCGAGCAGACCCGGCTGATCGAGCCTGATGTTGTGTTTACGAAGCGTGGCGCCGAGTGGGCCGTCACGATGAACGAAGAAGACCTGCCCAGCCTTCGGCTGAGCCAGAGATATCGCCGGATGCTGGTTGCGGAAGGCACGGAAAAAGAAGTCAAGGAATACGTGAAAGAGCGGTTCCGCTCAGCCTTGCAGCTGATGCGAAACATTGCGCAGCGGAAGAGCACGATTCTGCGCACCTGCGAAGTGATTGTGCGCCGCCAGCAGGACTTTCTGGAGCAGGGAATCGAGGCTTTGCGGCCCATGATGATCAAGGAAGTCGCCGAGGAGATTGGCGTCCATCCTTCCACTGTGAGCCGCGCGGTTGCGAACAAATACGCCCATACGCCGCAGGGGGTTATCGAGCTTCGATTCTTCTTCTCTGAAGGCTCGAACGGGCCGGAAGGGGCGGACACGCCGCTCCTGGTTCTCAAGCGCAAAGTGCGCAAGCTGATCGAGGAGGAGGATGCCAAGCACCCTCTGACTGACGACCAGCTGGCCGCGATGCTGCAGGCACAGGGCATCCAGCTTACCCGACGCACGGTAGCGAAGTACCGGGAAGATATGAATATCCCGTCGACCCACCAGCGCCGCCGCCGCGACGGCTGAACCCCCTTAACGTTCAGAACGCCCCCTCCGCCGACGTCCACCTGCGGAATTTGATCAAAATTGCTCATCTTAGACAACCCTCGTGTATTGAGGCGCATCTCCCCTTAAGCTGCGCGTACAAGATGGTGTTGGATGCCGCCTGAGATGGTCGTAGAGCTTGTCTCAGGCCGGCCGCGCTCGGTTGATTCTCCACGTAAAGGGTTGCGCTCATGGAAACCGTGGTTTCGAAGCCTGCGGATGAACAAGAATCGCCAATCGTAACTCTCTCCCCGAACGGCACTGAACACAGCCCGGCCGAATACATGGCCGCCATCCTGCAGAGCCTGCAGACGATGAAGAACGGCGACTTCAGCATCCGTCTGCCCGTGTCGTGGACAGGGCTTCCGGGCAAGATTGCCGACCACTTCAACGAGATCGTGACCGCCAACGAGCAGATGGCGCGCGAGCTGAAACGCGTGGGCCAGGCCGTGGGCAAAGAAGGCCGGACACGGGAGCGGATCCGGTTGGAGCGGCACCGCGGTGCATGGGACGACATGGAGTCCTCAGTCAACACGTTGGTCGAGGACTTGCTGCGTCCAACGACGGAAGTGACGCGCGCGATCGCCGCTGTAGCGCAAGGAAACCTGACGCAGACGGTGCGGCTGGATGTGGATGGGAGGCCGCTCGAAGGCGAGTTTTTGCGATCCGCGAATATTGTGAACACGATGATTCAGCAGCTGGGCGTGTTTACGGCCGAGGTGACGCGCGTAGCTCGCGAAGTGGGCACGGACGGCAAACTGGGCGGGCAGGCGGTGGTGCCCGGCGTAGACGGCACCTGGAAGGATCTCACGGACTCGGTTAACTCCATGGCCTCGAACCTCACGGGGCAGGTGAGAAATATTGCCGAGGTGGCGACGGCAGTGGCCAGTGGCGACCTGTCGCGCAAGATTACGGTCGATGTGCGTGGCGAAATTCTGCAGCTCAAAGAGGCCATCAACACGATGGTGGATCAGCTGCGGTCGTTCGCGTCGGAAGTGACGCGCGTGGCCCGCGAAGTGGGTACGGACGGCAAGCTGGGCGGCCAGGCGGTGGTGCCGGGCGTTGCGGGAACCTGGAAGGATCTGACGGACTCGGTCAACGCCATGGCCGGCAACCTGACCGCGCAGGTGAGAAACATCGCCGAAGTGACGACGGCAGTGGCGCGCGGCGATTTGTCGCGCAAGATCACCGTCGATGTGAAGGGCGAGATTCTGGCTCTGAAAGACACCATCAACACGATGGTGGATCAGCTGAACGCGTTTGCCGGCGAGGTGACGCGCGTGGCGCGCGAAGTGGGCACCGAAGGCAAGCTGGGCGGCCAGGCCAACGTGCCCGGGGTCGCGGGAACCTGGAAGGATCTCACCGACAACGTCAACTTCATGGCCGGGAACCTCACCGGCCAGGTACGAAACATTGCGGAAGTGGCGACGGCGATCGCCAATGGCGATTTGTCGCGCAAGATCACGGTCGACGTACGCGGCGAAATTCTGCAGCTGAAAGAAACGCTGAACACGATGGTGGATCAGTTGAACCGGTTCGCGGGCGAAGTAACGCGCGTGGCCCGCGAAGTGGGAACTGAAGGCAGACTTGGCGGCCAAGCGAACGTGCCGGGTGTGGCGGGTACGTGGAAGGATCTTACCGACTCGGTCAACTCGATGGCCGGCAACCTGACGGCTCAGGTGCGAAACATTGCCGAGGTGACAACGGCCGTGGCGCGCGGCGACTTGTCGCGCAAGATCACAGTCGATGTGAAGGGCGAGATTCTGGAGCTGAAGAACACCATTAATACGATGGTGGATCAGTTGAATGCGTTCGCGGGCGAAGTGACGCGCGTGGCGCGCGAAGTGGGCACGGATGGAAAGCTTGGCGGCCAGGCACAGGTCTCCGGCGTGGCGGGTACATGGAAGGATCTCACCGACAACGTCAACTTCATGGCTTCGAACCTGACAGGCCAGGTGAGAAACATTGCGGAAGTGGCAACGGCTGTGGCGCGCGGCGATTTGTCGCGCAAGATCACCGTCGACGTGAAGGGCGAAATTCTTGAGTTGAAAGACACCATCAACACGATGGTGGACCAGCTGAACGGGTTCGCCGGCGAAGTGACGCGCGTGGCGCGCGAAGTGGGTACCGACGGAAAGCTAGGTGGGCAGGCACAGGTGCCTGGTGTGGCCGGAACCTGGAAGGACTTAACGGACAACGTCAACTCGATGGCCTCGAACCTCACCGGCCAGGTCCGCAACATTGCCGAGGTTTCCACGGCCATTGCGACGGGCGATCTTTCGAAGAAAATCACGGTGAACGTCAGCGGCGAGATTCTGCTGCTGAAGGAAACCATCAACACGATGGTGGATCAGCTGAACCGGTTTGCCGGCGAAGTGACGCGCGTGGCCCGCGAAGTGGGTACGGACGGCAGACTCGGCGGCCAGGCCAACGTGCCGGGAGTTGCCGGTACATGGAAGGATCTTACCGATTCGGTGAACTTTATGGCCGGCAACCTCACAGGCCAGGTTCGAAACATCGCCGAAGTGACGACGGCTGTGGCGCGCGGCGATTTGTCGCGCAAAATTACCGTCGACGTGAAGGGTGAAATTCTCGAACTCAAGAACACCATCAACACGATGGTGGACCAGCTGAACGCGTTCGCGGGTGAAGTGACGCGCGTGGCGCGCGAAGTGGGCACGGACGGAAAGCTCGGCGGCCAGGCAGTGGTGCCGGGTGTGGCCGGAACATGGAAGGATCTGACCGACTCAGTGAACTTCATGGCTGGCAACCTGACGGCGCAGGTAAGAAATATCGCCGAGGTGGCAACGGCGATCGCGAACGGCGACTTGTCGCGCAAGATCACGGTCGACGTGCGCGGCGAGATTCTGCAGCTGAAAGAAACGCTCAACACAATGGTGGAGCAGCTGCGCTCCTTCGCTGCCGAGGTAACCCGCGTGGCGCGCGAAGTGGGCTCGGAAGGCAGGCTGGGTGGTCAGGCGAACGTGCCCGGCGTGGCTGGAACGTGGAAGGATCTTACCGACTCAGTGAACGCCATGGCCGGCAACCTGACGGCGCAGGTGCGCAACATTGCCGAAGTGACGACGGCTGTGGCGCGCGGCGATTTGTCGCGCAAGATTACGGTCGACGTGAAGGGCGAAATTCTCGAGCTCAAAGACACCATCAACACGATGGTGGATCAGCTGAACGCATTCGCCGCCGAGGTAACGCGTGTGGCGCGCGAAGTGGGTACGGAAGGCAAGCTGGGCGGCCAGGCGCAAGTGCAGGGCGTGGCCGGAACGTGGAAGGATCTTACCGACAACGTCAACGTGATGGCGGCGAACTTGACGGAACAGGTTCGCGGCATTGTGAAGGTGGTGACCGCCGTCGCCAACGGAGCGCTCACGCAGAAGCTGACTGTGAACGCGAAGGGCGAAGTCGCCGCGCTCGCCGAGACCATCAATAACATGACGGACACGCTTGCGACCTTTGCCGACCAGGTGACGACGGTGGCCCGCGAGGTCGGCGTGGAAGGTCGTCTTGGCGGCCAGGCGAACGTACCGGGTGCCGCCGGAACCTGGAAGGATCTTACCGGCAACGTGAACCTGCTGGCCGATAACCTGACCAACCAGGTGCGCGCGATTGCAGAGGTTGCGACCGCCGTGACCAAGGGCGATTTGACGCGTTCGATCCAGGTGGATGCGCGCGGCGAAGTTGCCGAGTTGAAAGACAACATCAACACGATGATTGACAACCTTCGCCTCACGACCGACCGCAACACCGAGCAGGACTGGCTGAAGACCAACTTGGCGCGCTTCACTGGCATGTTGCAGGGCCAACGCGATCTGGCCACGGTAGGTCGCATGCTGCTGTCGGAGCTGGCGCCGCTTGTGAATGCGCAACAGGGCGTGATTTACCAGATGGGTATAGATTCTGCAGCGCCGGATGCGAGCCTTGTGCTGCTCTCAACGTATGCCGATACGCCGGATGGCTACGTGAAAGAAGTGCGGCTCGGCGAAGGCATGATCGGACAGTGCGCGGCTGAAAAACGCCGCCTGCTTATTACGGAGCTTCCGAAGAAGACGGTGCCGATTCGTTCGGGACTCTTCAAAGCAATTCCTAAAAACGTGATTGTCCTCCCGGTGCTCTTCGAAGACCGGGTCAAGGCGGTGATCGAACTGGCCAGCCTCAGCGCTTTCACGGCTTCGCATCTCGCGTTCCTCGAGCAGCTTACTGCCAGCATCGGCATCGTGCTGAACTCGATTGAAGCAACGATGCAGACGGAGGGCTTGCTGAAGCAGTCGCAGCAGCTGGCAACGGAGTTGCAGACGCAGCAGAAGGAACTGCAGCAGACCAACGAACAGCTCGCGCAAAAGGCGCAGCAGCTGGCCGAACAGAATTACGAAGTGGAGCGCAAGAACCAGGAGATCGAGCAGGCGCGGCGCGCGCTTGAAGAGAAGGCGCGCGAACTGGCGCTCACGTCGAAGTACAAATCGGAATTCCTTGCCAACATGTCGCACGAGCTGCGCACGCCGCTCAACTCAATTCTGGTGCTGGGCCAGCAGCTCGCGGAGAATCCGGATGGCAGCCTGACCGCCAAGCAGGTTGAGTTTGCGCGCACGATTCACGGCGCCGGCACGGATCTGCTCAACCTGATCAGCGACATTCTCGATCTCTCGAAGATCGAATCGGGCACCGTGTCGGTCGAGGCGGAAGAGATTTTCTTCGGCGCGCTGCTTGAGACGGTGTCGCGGCCGTTCCGGCATGAGGCAGAGAATCGCAAGTTGCTCTTCGAGGTCACCGGCGATCCGCAACTGGGGCGGAGCCTGGTCACGGATTCAAAGCGGCTTCAGCAGGTGCTCAAGAATCTGCTGTCGAATGCGTTCAAGTTTACCGATCAGGGCAGCGTGCGTTTGACGGTCACCGGGGCGACCTCAGGGTGGAGCGCCGATCATCCGATTTTGAGCGGAGCCGGGTCGGTGATCGCGTTCGCCGTGTCGGATAGCGGAATTGGAATTCCTCCGGAGAAGCAGCGCATTATCTTCGAGGCGTTCCAACAGGCAGACGCCGGAACGAGCCGCAAGTATGGCGGAACGGGTCTCGGACTCGCGATCAGCCGCGAGCTTGCGAGTTTGCTTGGCGGCGAAATCCAGTTGAAGAGCACGCCCGGACATGGCAGCACGTTCACGCTTTATCTGCCGCAGACCTATGTCGGGCCGGCAGTGCCCAACGTGCCGAAGGCGGAGCGCGCGGGAACGCAAAACGCGAATCCCGTATTTATCACGACAGTTACAGCGGTTGAGCAGGAAGCGCGGGTTGAAGACGACCGCGGCAATTTGCAGGAGGGCGACGCGGTTCTGCTGATCGTAGAAGACGATCCGCACTACGCGCGCGTGCTTTGCGACCTTTCGCGCGACAAGGGATTCAAGGTGTTGAGTGCGATGAACGGCGCGGAGGCGCTGGCGTTGGCCCAGGAGTTTAACCCGACGGCCATCTCGCTCGATGTGTTTTTACCGGACATGCTCGGTTGGACCGTCCTCAACCATCTGAAGCAGGATGCGCGCACCCGTCATATCCCCGTGCAGATGCTGACGCTGGATGAAGATCGCCATCATGGGTTGTCGCGCGGCGCGTTTGCTTTTGTCACTAAACCGACGTCGACCGAAGATCTTGATGCGGCTCTTTCGCGCATTAAGGACTACACGCAACCGCGCCGCAAAAAGCTCCTTCTGGTAGAGGACAACCCAGCTGAGATTTTGAGTACGCGCGAATTGCTTTGGCATGAAGACATCGACATAGAAGCTGCGAACTCAGGTGCGGCCGCGCTCAAGATTCTCGAGAAGGGAGGCTTCGACTGCGTGGTGCTCGATCTTCGCCTTCCGGATATGACCGGTTTCGATGTCTTGAAACAGCTACGCGACCGGCCGAAATTGAAAGATGTGCCGGTCGTGGTTTTCACCGGAAGGGAACTGACGCCGGAAGAAGATACCCAGCTGCGGACATTGGCGCGTAGCGTGGTGTTGAAAGATGTCGAGTCGCCGGAGCGCCTGCTGGACGAGACCGCGCTTTTCTTGCATCGTGTGGTTGCAGATCTGCCGCTTTCGAAGCAGCAGATGCTCGACAGGCTGCATCGTTCAGACGATGCGCTGTCAGGGCGAAAGGTGCTTGTGGTCGACGATGACGTCCGCAATATTTTCGCACTTAGCAGCGTGCTTGAAAGGCGTGGCATGACCGTGCTTTCAGCGGGCACAGGGCGCGAGGCAATCGAGACGATCGAGAAGACCCCCGATCTAGCCATTGTTTTGATGGACATCATGATGCCGGAGATGGATGGCTACGAGACCATGCAGGTGATCCGCCAGAACCCGGCGCTTCGCCGCCTGCCTATTGTTGCGCTAACCGCGAAGGCCATGAAGGGGGATCGCGAACGATGCCTGGAAGCGGGCGCATCGGAGTATCTTGCCAAACCGGTGAACACAGAGCAGCTGCTGGCGGCACTCCGGATGTGGTTGCATCGTTAGGGCAAAGAGTGGATAGTATTTCGGATGGGCGAGGAGGAGGAGCACGCGTCAAAACTTTTTGGAAGAGATCGCAAGCTCGTGAATGTCGGGCTCTTGAATGGTTGCAGAATACGAGGAGCTGAAACAGGATGATGGCGGAAAAAATTAACATATTAATGGTCGACGACCAACCGGCGAAGCTATTGAGTTACGAAGTCATCCTTGCGGAGCTGGGTGAGAATCTCATCAAAGCGTCTTCAGCGAGCGAGGCACTCAACATCCTGCTAAAGACGGACATTGCGGTGGTGCTGATGGACGTCAGCATGCCCGATCTTGACGGATTCGAGCTCGCCGATGTGATTCGCCAGCATCCACGCTTCCAGAAGACGGCAATCATTTTTATCTCCGGAGTTCATCTTGCGGACGCGGATAAGATCCAAGGATATCGGAGTGGCGCCGTCGATTACATTTCTGTCCCGGTGATTCCCGAAGTGCTGCGCGCGAAGGTGAGCATTTTTGTCGAGCTGCACCGCAAAACGCGGATGTTGGAGAAGCTCAATGGGGAGCTGGAGCGGCGCGTCGAGGAGAGAACGGAGGAACTCCGCGAGAGCGAGAAACAGTTCAGGACAAAGGCTGACCTTCTCGAGCTTGCCACGGAAGCAATCATCGTGCGCGACCTAAACGGGCAGGTGCGGTACTGGAACGCGGGCGCGGCGGCTCTCTACGGCTGGACCACGGAAGAAGCGATTGGCCAGGATCTGCATCGCCTGCTGAAGACGGTCTTTCCCGGATCGCAGCGCGAGGTGGAGGGCCTGCTGAGGGAGAAGAAAAACTGGCAGGGGAATCTCATCCAACAGACCCGCAGCGGACGCGAAATTGTGGTGGCCTGCCGGAAGACGGTAAACCGCGAAGGCAATGCGATTCTAGAAGTGAGCCGGGATATCACGGGCCAGATACGGGCCGAGGAAGCGTTGCGCGAGAGCGAGAAATTGGCGGCTATGGGCCGCGTGGCCGGCATCATTGCGCACGAGATCAACAATCCTCTTGCGGCCATCACCAACATCTTTTACCTGCTGCGCAATCACCCTTCGTTGAATGACGAAGCACGAACTTATGCCGTAGCCGCGGAGCAGGAGTTGGTTCGTGTTTCGCACATCACTCGCCAGACGCTTAGCTTCTATCGTGAATCGAAGGAGCCGACGCCGGTGAGTGTTCACGAGCTTCTGGATGACGTTGCGGAACTGCAGCATCGCGCCTTCCAAGCCAACAAGATCCAGTTGAGAAAGAAGTATTCGAGCGCCAGCAATGTAATCGGATTTCCCGGAGAGCTTCGCCAGGTATTCATGAACCTGATTGCGAACGCGGTGCAGGCCATGCCGCACGGCGGTGTGTTGCGCCTTCAAGTGCATGAGGCCACAGACTGGGTGACGAAACGACGCGGTCCATCGGTATCGATTATCGACACCGGTGTCGGCATCAAGCCGGAAGATGCTCAACGGCTTTTCGAGCCCTTCTACAGCACCAAGGCGGCGAAAGGCACCGGCCTTGGATTGTGGATCAGCAAAGGAATTCTGCAGAAGTACGGCGGCCGCATTTCTTATCGAAGCTACCGCCGCGAGGGCGACTGCATCACGTGCTTCCGCATTTTCATCCCCGGGAACGGGATTCTGAGCCGCGTGGAAGAAAGCCCTGGCGAGGCAACCGATGCAGAAGGAAACGCGGGCGCGGGAAACAACGATTCCGAGTGGCAAGCCTCCCATAACGGGGCCAGGTCTGTGATGCCAGCGGCGTATTAGAGCCTCGTTGCTCAAGTGTTTCCAATAGAAGCGCAGGAGAGAAGAAGATCCCCCGAACTGAAAATCCTTCGGGGCTCCCTTTTCGCTCTGGATGGCAGTCGCTCTTTGATGTCCCTTTTTTTGCGGCTTTCCGCGACAGACGACGGAGTCGATCCAAACAACCAAGCCGTCTCAGGATTTGAGAAAGTGTCTCGTCTCCAGAGTCGAGACACTTTCTCTTGCCGTTCTAATGCGTTCGTTTTGCCGGGTCCTTATAATGCCTCCCAGAGTGAGTAGGCAGGCATGCCACTTCCAAGGTTTATGATGGCTGTCTGAGGTTCGGCGGCGCAAACCCAAAGCCGCAGGAAACGGTGTACCGGAGGGCTGACGATGCAAGTAGAGTTGACAGCCAGACAGGTAAAAGTTTCAAAAGCGTTGCGCGCACAGGCTGAAGAGGGCATGGATCGAATTGCGCGCATTCTTGGTCGAACCACAACCGCCAGCGTCATTTTCCGCGTTCAGCGTCATCTGCAGATTGCAGAATTGACGGTGAAAGCACGATTACAGACCATTGTTGCGGCAGGGCGATCCGATTCGCTGGAATCTGCGCTGCGCGAAGCGCTGGCCCATGCGGAGCATCAGGCATTGCGGTATCGGGATCGGCACCTGACGCGTAAGCGCCTCCCCAAAGAGGAAAAGATACTCACCGCGCCGCCCGTGGCACGGCCCAAAGTGCGCCCCTCGCAACTGGGCGAAGCCGATGGCAATGGAAAGGCTGTGAAAACGAGGGCATCGATCGCCGTTCATTCATTCCCATCAAAGGCAGCCATCGTTGAACCCCACGTACTTTCAAGCTTCGAGGCGATCGCCATTGCCCCCATGACTATTGAGGAAGCCGTGAAGGAGGCTGAGTTCCGCGACCGCGATCTGCTGGTTTTTCGTAACCCCATTGGCGATCTCTTCGTTCTCCATCGCCGGCGCGATGGGCAGATGGAGCTGGTGGAGATTCCGTAAGTTTAAGCCTGTTTGAAATACCTTCGGCCTGACCGGCGTGCAATCGCGTCTCACGCACGCCGGCGCGTTCTCACAACGGAACGAATCGGTGCAAGCCTCGCAACCGGCAACACACTGGCTCGCCTCGATTTCGGTGTACGATGAGCCCATGGCATCACGAAAGGTGTCTCCTCTGCCAACACGAAAGCCGCGCGCAGACCACGACCATGTCGTGCCTTTAAAGAAGCCCAAGAAAGAGCTGGTGATCGTAACCGGTATTTCCGGTGCAGGCAAGGCCTCGGCTCTTAAGGATTTTGAAGACTTGGGCTATCATGCTGTCGATAATCTTCCCTTGGAGCTACTGACCGAGTTCGCCGGCCTTGTGGGCAAATCGCCCGAAATCGAGAGTGCCGCGATTGTTGTTGACGTCCGAGAGGGGCAGACACTCGATCGGCTCCCGGAAATTCTTAAGCAGATCAAACAGATTCTTCCCACGCGCGTGGTGTTCCTGGATGCGCAGGATTCAGTGCTGGTGCGCCGCTACTCTGAGACCCGGCGGCCACACCCGCTGCGCCGCTCAGAGACGGTGGAGCGATCAATTGTTGAGGAAAGACAGCTGCTGGATCCGATTCGCAATGTGGCCGACACCCTGATCGACACATCGAACTTCAACGTGCACGAATTGCGCGCGCATATTCAGCAACGATTCGGGCATGAGGAACAAACGAAGCGCCTGTTAGTGAGTTGCCTGAGTTTCGGGTTCAAGAATGGCGTTCCGCTGGATGCAGACCTTGTGTTCGATGTGCGATTTTTGCCCAATCCTCATTTTGTGCCGGAGTTTCGCAAGAAGACAGGCAAGGACGCGAAGGTCGCCGCTTACATCAGAGGTTTTCCGCAAACCAAAGAATTTCTGGGCAAAGTTACGGACTTGATGCTTTACCTGCTTCCTCACTATGTGCAGGAAGGCAAGAGCTACCTTACGGTCGGCTTTGGGTGCACGGGGGGCCAGCATCGCAGCGTAATGATGGCTGAAGAGATGACGAAGCGGCTGCGCAAAGCCGGCTACCATGTGAAGGCAGTGCACCGCGATATTCCGCGGTAAGTTGCCGCTGCGCAGAAGGATACATCAGGAAACGCACTTCGACTATTGACCTGAGGGCGACTCACCCAACTCATGGAACCAGCTCGAAAGAGCCTGTGCGTAGTGCTGCGCCCGGTTGGGCGAGTTCCTGAGGCGGGTGCTGTTCTTCTTCGCCGGCACCATTTCAAAGGCTCGGTCAAGCCCTGCGTACGCTTGCGTGCCTGATTCAATCCAGAGGGAAGGAATGCGCAGGCCCTTTGCCGCAGCCATCAGGTCCCATCGATCGCTGACCAATGAATGCGCCGGAACGAGGTGTGCGCGCGGATCGTTGAAGACTGCGTCTTCAGGGGCTTCCGTAGGGTCCTCAAGAATGACACCAGCGAGTTCGGGGTGCGCAGCGGCTAACTCCAATGCGAGGTTTGCTCCGAGACCGGAGCCAACCAGCACCAGAGATTTGGCAGGAAGGTGGCGCGTGCCGGTGAGGTATTCGATTGCCGATTCCGCATCCTCGCGCCAGTGCTGTTCGCTCGGACGAGCAAACAGACTTTCACCATATCCTCTGTAATCGAACACGAGAACGTTGAGGTTCTGCTCATGCAGGGGAAGGAGCGCGGGGACGACGTTGCCCATATTGCCGTCGGCGCCGTGCAGATAGATCGCAGTGAAGCGGCTCGGCGCCGGCGCCGGAATCCACCATCCGTGCAGCTGCGGCTGACCCGATTGGGTGGCAGCAAAATCGATGGTATCGAAGGGGAGCCCGACATGAGCAGGGGTTTGCGCAATTGCGGATTGCGGATGGTAGAGCAACTGCCAACTGCCTTGCCAGAATGTGAAGCACAGCGTTCCCCAGACGCAAAACCCGGCGAACACGAGAATAAGCGCCAACGCGGTCGCAATCCATCGAGCAGAGACGTTTTGCGGGGCAGAGATGGACTGCGCCGCCTGACGTGAGGAGACGGCCGTCGTTGCGGCTGCGCGGGCTGCACCAGTCTTGGTTGAGCCCTGCTGGCGATGATTCTTCGGCACAGCTTTATGCTAACCGGATTGCCAGCGAGGTCAGGACTTCTTTGCCGGAACCCTTTTGCCCTCTTTGCGGGCTTTGGAAAGGCCGATAGCGATTGCCTGTCGGGGGTTCGTCACCTTCTTGCCGCTGCGTCCGGACTTGAGCTTGCCTTGCTTCATCTCGCGCATCTCTGTTTCGACATTCTTGCCCGCAGATGGAGAGTATTTGCGGCCAGAAGATTTCTTGGATGAAGTGCGCTTCTTGCTGCTGCTCTTCTTTGTGCTGCTGGATTTCTTTTTGATTGCCATCGTAGTTCTCCCTCGACAGTCAGATGGCTCGGTCCTCGACGCAAGTTGTCTTTCGCGGGAAGAAGCAGGCACGCGCGGCTGCTCTAGACGACCTTACGCACCGCGGGCATGCGCACGTATGGATCGGCGACCAGCCACGATGCAATGCATGTCAGCGTGCCTGTGACTGCAAACTTCAAGAGAGCCGGCGCGGACCAGCTGTGGAGCAGAAGGCTTAGAGCAACGAGAACCGGCGGATGCAGGATGTAGACGGCGTAGGCGCGACGATTGAGCCAGCTCCAGAAGGCTGATGGCTGATTCATGCTTCCTTTGAAAACCACGAGCCATAGGGCGATGAGTCCCCAAGCGACGAACGGTTCCCAGAATGCGTAGAGGATTGCGGGCCAGGTCAAGCCACCCGCGAAGTTAGCCCTTTCCGGTCGGTGCATGGAGCGCGCAATGGCGATGGCGATCGGCATGAGCGGCCACGCGATCACGAATGTGAGAACGGCGAGGCGAATGGATTTCCAGTTGAGCTGGCGCAGCCAGTCGTAGCGCCACGCGGCAATGCCTGCGCCGAAGAGGAAGATGTAGCTGGCGAAGTAGCCAAGTTGGAGACCGAAGACATTTATGCCGACCGGAACGACTTGGCGGATGGCGAGCGCGGCGGCGCCGACTGCTGCGGCGCTGAGAAACCACCAGAGATACGACGGAATCGGCTTTGGATTGCGCTCAGTGCTGGTCAAGGGCGCGCCGACGAAGCGGCGGAAGAGGCAGTAGGCGAGGCTGAAGATGAGCAGGGCTTGCGCGAACCAAAGCGGGCCGTTGATGAATTGTTTGTGCTGGCCCAGATACACGAAAGTCTGCCAGAAATGTCCGCCATTGCCGACGTTGGCGATCGCAGCGGTGAGCGGACCGAGCAGCAATCCGAAAGCGAGCAGCGGCAGGCCGAGACGGAGAAACCTGTCGCAAATGAAAGGCCCGTAGCCTTTGCGTTCAAGCGATGCGGGCGTGAAGTATCCGGCAAGAAGAAAGAAGAAGCCCATGAAGTAAGCCTGATTTGTTGACACGAATAAAGTGAAGAGCAGGCTTGTGGGGGAACCGGACGGATGAAGTTCGTACCAGAACCAGCCGCCGGGCGCTCCGTAAGTGATGGCGGTGTGATGCAAGAGCACCATGGCAGTCATGACGCTGCGCAGGCGATCGATGTACAGGTCTCGCTGGGGCATGACACATCATACGAGAGGCCGCGAACCGAAGTTCGCGGCCTGCGGGACAAAGCTCGAAGCTAGTACTTGACGATGGCGGTGAAGGAATCGGGCTTGAGGCTCGCGCCGCCGACGAGGGCGCCGTCGATTTCTTCCATGCCGAGCAGAGCGGTGGCATTGTCGGGCTTGACGCTGCCGCCGTAGAGAATCCGCATCTTCGAGGCGATGTCGTTGCCGAGCAGCTTGGCGACTTCTGCGCGGATGATCTTGTGCGCGTCGGCGGCCATTTCGGGCGTCGCGGTTTTGCCGGTGCCGATGGCCCACACGGGCTCATAGGCGATGACGATGGTCTTGGCTGTCTCAGCGGTGATTCCGGCGAAGGCGCCGGTGACCTGCGTCTTGAGCACGGATTCGGTTTTGCCGGCTTCGCGCTCTTCCAGTACTTCACCCACGCAAACGATCGGAACAATCGCATGCTTGAGAGCCGTGTGGAGTTTTTTGTTCACGATGGCGTCGGTCTCGGCGAAGTACTGGCGGCGCTCGGAGTGGCCGATCAGGGTATGCGTTCCGCCGACGGCCATGAGCTGGCCTACGGAGGTTTCGCCGGTGTAGGCGCCTTCTTCGGCGAAGTGGATGTTCTGGGCTCCGACGGCGATGGGCGAACCCTTCGCGGCCTGGATGACCGTGGGCAGCAGCACGGGCGAGGGAAAGAGCGCGATTTCGTCGCGTGTCTCGCCGGCAACCAGGGGCAGGAACGCCTCGACGAAAGCCTTGGCTTCGGCGGGCGTTTTGTACATCTTCCAATTTGCAGCGATCAGTTTCTTACGGGCCATTGTGTCTTAGATCCTCAGGGTGATTTTATCGGAGCTATCCGAGCGGCCGGGTGACCGGGAACACAGCGGGGCGAACTTTCACGAAGCGATTTTGGAGCGTGTGCCCCGGTTGGGTTGATACGCCCACAATGCGAGGGACGAGGGGCGCCCATCTTCGTGCTGGTTTGAGAGCGGCCCGGATGCCTCGTGACACGTTGTCCTGGAGTTGTCATCGAACGCATTCTTTGAAGACAAACACTAGATTGATGGGCCGGTGATGCGGATGGTGGAGAGGTCGCCGGGCATTTCGCCGGCGAGGAAGGCGGCGCGATGGTCGGGGTCGCCGAGGTCCATCTTGAAGTGCAGCCAGACGCCGTCCTGCAGGACGCCCATGTTCCACGGACCTGAAACCGAATCGGAAAACTGCCAGACGATGTGGAAGCCCTCTTCATTGGTGAAGCCTTCGTTGTCGGCCTGGATGATGGCGTCGCCGCGCTCCCATAGATGGGCGCGCAGAGCGTGGAGTGCATTGCCGCCGTCGACGGTCTCCGATCCTTGCAGATGCTGGAAGGCGTAGAGGTTCTTCACTTCCTCGAGGTACTCGGTGAGCCACTGGACGCCGGATTCGGGCTTGACGTCGTAGAGGTCTTCCATGAGGTCGGAGATTTCGTCTTGTCCTACGGAGCCGTCGAAGACGGGGTAGCGTTCGAGGAGGGCGACCTCGACGTCGTCTGTGCCCGAGAGCAGAAGGCTCTCCCATTCCTCTTCGGTGCCTTCTTCGATGGAGAGTTTGTAGTCTGGGTGCTCGGTGCGGAGCCAGAGCGCGAGCTCGTCGAAGGCCGGGAACTCTGCGTCTTTGGAGAGGACGCGGGTGTAGTAGGACAAGTTTTTGCTCCTCTGTTCCGTTTCGATTCTAATCGTCAAGGAATGCCAACCATGAGTGCTGACCATGGTAGAATATGACCATGGTCAGTGACTATGGGAGGAATTCGATGTTAACCACGATTCCGGCGGGAGAGTTCAAGGCGAAGTGCTTGAAATTGCTGGATGAGGTTGCGGAAACGCGCGCGACGCTGGTGATTACGAAGCATGGGAAACCCGTGGCCCAGGTGGTGCCGATATCGGCGAAGCATGTCAATATTGTCGGGTCGATGAAGGGCAGCGTCACGATTCTGGACGACATCATCTCTCCGATCGACGTTGAATGGGACGCGATGAAATGACGGTTGCTGAAACGGGTCGATCGACTCGCTTGTTGCTTGATACGCACACGTTTCTTTGGATGGTTGAAGGTCATTCGCGACTGGGGGCCCGGGCTGCGCGGGAATTGAACCGGGCCGCCCGAGAGGATCGCCTTAGCATCAGCGCGATTACCCCGTGGGAGATTGCGCTCCTAGCCAGTAAGAAACGAATCGATCTCCAGCGCGATGTGATGGGTTGGATAAGCGCTGCTCTGTCCCTACCCGGTGTGCATCTTGTGCCTCTGGAGCCGGAGATTGCGGTGGAGAGCTCACGTCTACCCTTCGAGATGCATACCGATCCAGCGGATCGGATCATTGTGGCGACTGCGCGGCATTTGGGCGCGACATTGGTGACAGCGGATGGAGCGCTGCTGGAGTTGGCGGGTAAAGGATGCTTTCGCGCGATGGATGCGGAGAGTTAGGCATCGTAAAAGGCGGGATGGAAAGGTTCGTGCTTTCCCCGGTCCCCAAATGCGAGGGACCGGGGGCACCCACCTTCTTGCTGAACCAGCGTCCAATTTGAACCCGCGCCGAAGGCGCAGTTGGCCGCACCGCAGGTGCTGCTATTTGTTGGTCAGTGCTTCTACGCCGGGGAGTTTTTTGCCTTCTAGGAATTCGAGGCTGGCTCCGCCGCCGGTGGAGATGTGGGTGATCTGGTCGGCTACGCCGGCCTGGTTGATGGCGCTGACCGAGTCGCCGCCGCCGATGATGGAGGTGGCTGCCTTGTTGGCTGCGACTGCCTTCGCAATGGCGTTCGTCCCGACGGCGAAGCGCGGGAACTCAAAGACGCCGGCCGGGCCATTCCACACGATGGTGCGGGCGGTGGAGACTACGTCCTCAATCGCGGCGATGGATTTGGGGCCGATGTCGAGGCCCTGCCAGTCGGCAGGGAAGTTCTTCGAAGTGTCCCAGGGCTGGGTCTTGGCGTCGGCTGCGAAGTTGTCCGCAAGGATGTTGTCAACTGGGAGCAGGAGATTGACGCCCTTCTTCTTTGCTTTCTCGATCGCGCTCTTGGCCATGTCGATCTTGTCTTCTTCAACGAGCGATTTGCCTGTGGTGACGCTGAGAGCGCGTTGAAAGGTATAGGCCATGCCGCCGACAATGACGAGGGTATCGACCTTGTCGAGCAGGTTGTCGATGACGTCGATCTTTCCCGAAATCTTGGAGCCGCCGATGATGGCGACGAAGGGTTTTTCCGGTGCTTCAAGGGCTTTGCCGAGATAGGTAATTTCCTTTTCCATCAGCAGGCCGGCGACGGCGGGCTTGAGGAAGTGGGTGATGCCCTCGGTGGAGGCGTGGGCGCGATGGGCGCTGCCAAAGGCGTCGTTGACGTAGACCTCGGCGAGTAAGCCGAGAGCCTTGGAGAAGCCGGGGTCGTTGGCTTCTTCTTCGGCGTGGTAGCGGAGGTTCTCAAGCAGGAGAACCTGGCCGGACTCAAGTTGGCGCGCGAGTTCGCTGGCGATTTCGCCGACGCAGTCGGGTGAGAAGGCTACGTTGACCGATTCGCCGAGCTCTTTGTCGAGGAGCTCCCGGAGGCGATCGACCACAGGACGCAGCGAATATTTCGGATTCGGTTTTCCTTTAGGGCGACCGAGGTGCGAGGCGAGAATGACCTTGGCGCGGTGGCGCAGCGCGTAGACGATGGTGGGCAGCGTGGCCACGATGCGGGTGTCGTCGGTGATTTCCTTGCCGTCTTCGCTGAGAGGGACGTTGAAGTCGACGCGGATAAAGACGCGCTTGTTGGTCAGTTCGATGTCGCGAATGGAGAGCTTGGGCATGGACGTTTCCTTAAGAGCAGTGAGCAGTGGACAGTGTGCAGTGATCAGCCGAGAGGAGTCACTGGCGGCCAGTTATGCGGTGTTGCTGGATTCCGGGAGGACGGCGTCCATCTCGATTTCGATGCGCCATGCGGGATTGAGGAGCGCGGCGACGACGACCATGGTGGCGGCGGGGCGAATTGTGGAGAAGAACTCGCCATGGACTCGGCCGATGGCTTCCCAGTCTTCGACGTGGGTGAGATACATGCGGGTGCGGACCACGTCTTTGAAGGAGGCGCCGGCGTCGGCGAGAGCTTTTTCTGCGATGGCGAAGATGCGGCGCGTCTGATCGGCGGCGTCTTCAGCTTCGGCACCTACGGGACCGGTGCCGGCAAGATGCACGGCGTTCCCGACGCGAACGGCGCGGGAGAAGCCGATGATGGGCTCGTAGGGGGAACCGCCGGGAATGTTTTTGCGGATCATGATGTGTGGTCTTCGTATCCCACCCATGACACGATGAAACCGTGTCATGGATGGGGCACCCAAATGGTTGGTTAGTTCACAGTCCTTAGTTCGTAGTCCACAGACTAAGGCGTCTATGAATCTTCAAGTAAGAACCAGCAACCAAGACCCGTGAACTAAGAACTACGAACTGCTCTTACAGCCCCTTCTTGACCAGGAAGCCGATGAGGTCGACGACGCGGTTGGAGTAGCCCCACTCGTTGTCGTACCAGCTGAGGACCTTGACGCTGTTGCCGACGACCTTGGTGAGCGGCGCGTCAACGATCGAGCTGCGCTTGTCGCCCTTGAAGTCCGAGCTCACGAGCTGGTTCTCGTCGTAGCCGAGGATGCCCTTGAGTTCGCCTTCGCTGGCGGCCTTGAGTGCTGCGTTCACGGCCTTGACGTCGGTCGGTCTCTCGGCGACGTAGGTCAGATCGACGATGGAGACGTTGGGGGTCGGGACGCGCATGGAGAAGCCGTCGAGCTTGCCGGCGGTCTCAGGAAGGACGAGCTTGAGGGCCTTGGCGGCGCCGGTGGAGCTGGGGATCATGTTGAGCGCGGCGGCGCGGGCGCGACGGAGGTCCTTGTGCGGGAAGTCGAGGATGACCTGGTCGTTGGTGTAGCTATGAATGGTGGTCATGATACCGCTGACGATGCCGGTTTCCTTGAGGAGAACCTTGACGACCGGGGCGAGGCAGTTGGTGGTGCAGCTGGCGTTCGAGATCACGTTGTGCTTGGCCGCATCGTACTTGTCTTCATTGACGCCGAGCACCAGGGTGACGTCTTCGTTGGTGGCCGGGGCGGAGATGATGACTTTCTTGACGGTCGCACCGAGGTGCGCCTTGGCCTTGGTGGCATCGGTGAAGTGGCCGGTGGACTCAACGACGATTTGCGCGCCTACTTCTGCCCAGGGGAGCTTGGCGGGGTCGCGTTCGGCCCAGACCTTGATCTTCTTCCCATCGACGGAGATGAAGTCGTCGCCGGCGGTGATCTCATTCTTGAGGTTGCCCAGGATCGAGTCGTACTTGAGCAGGTGCGCCAGCGTTGCCGGGCTGGTCAAATCGTTCACGGCAACGAAATCGATTTCGGGGTTGCCGAGCGCGGCACGCAAAACGTTGCGGCCAATGCGGCCGAAGCCGTTGATGCCAACCTTAACTGCCATGTGTATTCTCCTTGGTTCGAGTGAGGCTGAAATTCAAATTGATGAATGGCGTTCGGGGGCTGCATCGGCTTCAGCAGACGATTCCACCAAACCCTTGATCGTATCATCCTGGATAGCGGCGTCGCAGAGAAAAGCGATTTTGCGCATGGCCGCGGTCCGGTCATCTCCAGTTTGGGGTCCGGCCAGGTGAATGGTATGTGACGAAGTTCACACGGCCGGAGAAGGGCGGGTTACCACGCAGGGGCGGACTGGTGTGCGGGGCGCGGGGAGTATTTGCAGGGCCCCAAGCCGATGTGGTATCCCGGTAACAGAAATGCAGGGAAAGAACGCGGCATGAGAAGACGTTCCAGACGCAGTCCTAATCTTTCCGAATCAACGGGCAAAATCGGACAGGAAGTTCCGGCGAATCAACCGCGCCCGCTTGTACCGCTTTATCCAGACGATTCTTCGGCGGCGCTCCCCCGGGTGCAGGCATCGGAGGCGAAGGCATCGTCTCGCCCTGCGACGCCGGCCCCTGAAAGGCCCGCCAAGCCCGCGCCGGCCCCGCGTGCACCGTGGAGCGAACCTGAGGGTTCCGGACGCCTGGAGATGGAGACGCAGCCGGAGATGCCCTCGGTACCTCCGCCGGAGGCGCAGCCCGCAGATCGATCGCCCCAGGCTCCGAAGGGCTATGTGGTGCTCGCAATTGGGATGCCGGGCTCAGGCAAGACGACCTGGTTTCGGCGGCGCGGCGTAACTCCGCTGTCGAGCGACTTGCTGCGGAACATTCTTTTTGACGATGTGGAAGAGCAGCGCTACCAGGGTCTGGTGTTTTCGACGCTGCGGTCACTGCTGCGGGCGCGTCTGATTGCGCGCATGCCGTGGAATTATGTGGATGCGACGAATTTGTCGGTACATGAGCGGCGGCAGTGGATCAAGATGGCCAAGAGCTTCGGCTACGAGGTGCAGGCGGTGTTTTTCGATGTTCCGCTCGAAGTGTGCCTGGAGCGGAACCGCTCGCGCGACCGCATGGTGACCGAAGAGGTGATGCGGCGCATGGCTGAGAAGCTGAAACCGCCTCTGTTTGAAGAGGGCTTCGCGAAGATCACCGTGGTGCGGGTGAAGAGCGCAGGGTAGTACGGCTTGCTCAAGCACTTGGAGATTCCCTCGATGAGTACTTCCCCTACTCCATACGTTGAACCGTGGCTGCGTGGCACGTATTCCGACGTTCCGGCTGTGGGACGCGCGGTGCTGCATGCGCTCGATCTGGCGCTCGATGACATCACGAAGTGGGTCGATGGATTGGCGGACGCCGAGGTCCACGGGAAGCCGCTGGGGCTGCCTTCGGTGGCGTTTCATCTGCGGCACATTGCGCGGTCTGTCGATCGGATTTTGACCTACGCCGAAGGTGGGCAGCTTACGGCGGAGCAGCTTGCCTCGCTTAAGGCCGAGCAAAGCGGGGACGAGTCGCTTGCCACGCTGCTGGGCGAGGTGGAGGCTTCATTCTCGAATGCGGCCGACCGCGTGCGCACGCTGGCCGGAGCGGACTTGAACCTCTTTCGCGGAGTGGGGCGCAAGCAGGTGCCGACGAGCATTGGCGGTGCGCTGATCCATGTGGCCGATCATACGCAGCGGCATGTGGGCCAGGTGGTGACGACCGCGAAGGTGCTGAAGGCGCAGCGCGGCATATAGAAGCGAGCCGTTCAATGGTCAAAAGGACCTGACGAAAACCTCCGCGGCTAAAGCTGGAATTGATTCTGGCTTCATGCATGGGTTAAACCCCCGCCTCCCTCCGAATCGAGTTTTTCCGTAGCCTGTAAATCCGTGCGCTGAGACGGTCGTATGCCGTCGCGTCGCGGCGGGATGAACGTGACCCCTATCACTGCCTGACCCACCCGCGAAGTCGAGGATATTGCGGGGCTTTCGCGAGGGAAGTGCATCCGCGAAGGGCGTCGTTTGCAGGGCTGTTTGACAGGGAAGGATCGGCGGCCGATGGTCGTTCAAAAAGATAGAGGTATTCTGCGCATCGATGGGGAAGAGTGCAAGGGCTGCGGGCTGTGTGTCGAGGCCTGTCCGCCCAAGGTGATTGCGCTGGGCGAGCGGCTGAACCACTACGGATATAAGACTGCCGCTTACGCAGGCGCGGGCTGCACGGCGTGCGGCATCTGCTTCCTGGTGTGTCCTGAGCCGGGAGCGATCACGGTTCTGCGTCGGCGGAATCCACGGGACCAAGCCGCTCCGGCTCAAGGGGGCACCGCATGCACAAGCAACTGACACAAACGCGCAAGCAGCTGATCAAAGGCAACGAAGCGATCGTGAAGAGCGCGATCCTTGCCGGGTGCCGGGCGTTCTACGGCTATCCGATTACGCCGGCAAGCGAGATCGCCGAGGCGGCGGCGCTGTACATGCCGCAGGCCGGCGGGGTGTTTTTGCAGGCCGAGAGCGAGGTGGCGGCGATCAACATGCTCTATGGCGCGTCGTCGGCTGGGGTGCGTTGCATGACAGCGTCGAGCGGCCCGGGCATCAGCCTGATGCAGGAAGGGATCAGCTACATGGCCGGCGCGGAGCTGCCCTGCGTGATCTCAAACATCATGCGCGGCGGGCCGGGGCTAGGTAATATCGCCGCCGAGCAGAGCGACTATCTGCAGGCGGTGAAGGGCGGCGGCAACGGCAACTACAAAACTCTTGTGCTGGCGCCAAGTTCTGCGCAGGAGATGGCCGACCTGACTGCGCTGGCTTTTGAATTGGCAGACCAGTACAGAAATCCAGTGATGCTGCTGGCGGATGGGTTTGTGGGGCAGATGATGGAGCCGGTTTCGTTTGCACAGAGTGCCGTGGCTCCGCGGGTGCCGTCGTGGGCGGTGACGGGGACGGCAAAGTCGCGGGTGAACCTGATTACATCGCTCCATCTCGATCCCGATGAGCTGGAAGCGCATGTGCGCAAGCTTGAAGAGAAGTACCGCCGTGCCGAGCGGCGCGAGACGCGTGCGGAGGAGTGGCGGACAGATGCGGCGGAGATTGTGCTGGTGGGCTACGGAATCGTGGGCCGCATCTTGAAGGCGGTCACCGCCGAGGCGCGCGCCGAGGGAATTCCGGTGGGTATGCTACGCCCTGTGACGTTGTATCCGTTCCCGGCAGCGGAGTTTAAAAAGCTGGCGAAGAGAGCGAAGGTTTTTGTGGTGGTGGAGATGAGCACGGGCCAGTTGATTGAAGACGTGCGGCTGGCATTGAACGGCGAGCGGCCGGTGGAGTTTTTCAGTCGCGTGGGCGGCAACGTTCCGTCGCACCAAGTGGTGCTGGCACTGGTGCGCAAGCTGGCGCGGCAGATACCCGAGGTGCGGATGCGGATGAAGGGGGACCTGGCTCATGTCTGACGAACTGATTTCTGAATTTGAAGTGGCGCACGGCAAGGCAAAGGTCTTTTTCGACACGTACGAGCGCAAGGTTGAGCTGCAGCACCAGACACACTACTGCCCCGGATGCGGGCACGGCTCAGTCTACAAGTTGCTGGCGAAGGCGATTGACGAGCTAGGGATCCAGGACCGGACGATTCTGGTGAACCCGGTGGGCTGTTCGGTCTTTGGCTACTACTACTTCGATGTGGGCAATATTCAGGCGGCGCACGGGCGTGCGTCAGCAGTAGCCACGGCGGTGAAGCGCAGCCTGCCTGAGAGCATCGCGATCAGTTACCAGGGCGACGGGGATCTTTCGGCGATTGGGTCGGCGGAGATTTTGCACGCGGCGAATCGCGGCGAGAACATCACGGTTTTCTTTGTGAACAACGCGGTCTACAGCATGACCGGCGGGCAGTACGCACCGACCACGCTGATTGGCCAAAAGAGCACGACTTCGCCGCTGGGGCGCAGTGCGGCGAACGAGGGCTATCCGCTGCATGTGAGCGAGCTGCTGGCGACGCTGGAAGCGCCGGTGTACATCGAGCGCGTGGGACTGGGCGATAACAAACAAACGGCTCAGGCAGCGCGGGCGATCCGGCGCGCACTCGAAAACCAGGTGCGCGGGCTGGGCTTCTCGCTGATTGAGATTTTGTCGCCTTGTCCGACGATCTGGAAGATGAATCCGGTGGAGGCGCAGCGTTGGGTGCGGGATGTGATGGAGAAGACGTTCCCGCTGGGCGTGTTCTGCGATCGGACGAAGGAGGCCGAGCCGCGCATTCAGCGAGAGACGGCTCCTGAGCTTGCCGCTCTCCCCGCCATCCTCGATCTGGAGAGGGAAGCGTCAGGGCAGCACGAACCCGCTCTTACAGCACAGACCACCTGCCCCAATATCGACATGCATGTGCGCGTGGCCGGGTTTGGCGGGCAAGGCGTGCTGCTGCTGGGCGAGGTGCTGGCCGAAGCGGGATTGGATGCGGGACTGGAAGTGTCGTGGCTGCCCTCGTACGGGCCGGAGATGCGGTCGGGGACATCGAATTGCCATGTGCGGATCGCGCGTGAGCCGATCGACTCGCCGCTGGTGTCATCTCCAAACATTCTGGTGGCGATGAACGAGCCGTCTCTCAGGAAGTTCATCGCATCGGTGCAGCCAGGCGGCTGGGTTCTCTACAACGGCGAGGCGATGCCGGCAGAATTGGCGCGGCCTGATGTGCAGGTGCTGGCGCTGCCGTTTACGCAGATTGCGCACGAGCTGGGCGAGCCGCGCGCGGCGAACATGGTGATGCTGGGCGCGTTGCTGGAGATTTCCGGGGCTTTGCCGCAGGCCAGTGTGGATGCGGCGTTGCGCCGGCTGGTAAAGAGTGCGCGGTGGGTGGAGCTGGATGAACGGGCTCTGGCCAGGGGGCGGGAGCTTTATCGGGAGTCGGTGCTGGAAGTTGTTGCTTCGCGCTAGCGGTCGCGTCGGCGACGACTTCCGGATGAGTCACGTCTCGACGGCAATACGCTCGTTTCCTGTCGAGCGCCAGCGAACGAGCGAGCTTTTGGGGTATCGCCTATACTCGGTGCCATCGCATGAATGATGATTCACTCCTGGCGGGACTCAAGGTCATTTCCGTTGCCATTCTGTTCGCAGCTTGTGGGGCGTTGTCGTCATACTTGTTGCTGCCGGATTTTCCAGATCGCTTTGAGGTCATCTTTCCTCTTCCGTTCGCGTTCCTTTGCACGGTTTTGTTCATGCGCAAAGCAGAGGCCGTTCTTGCGATCGCGTTGGTGGAGATCGTTTGGCAGATTTCGGTTTTTGCCGCGACTGGAGCAGGGATGGCGAGCCACTTATCACCTTTGCCGGGTTTTGTCGGCGGATTGGTAGGCGGATTTGGACTCTTTGTCTGCGCTGTAATCTGTCATCCGTATATGTCTTCCTTGAAGCGTCTCGCGTATGGTGGCCTCATTGGTTCCATTGCCGGTCTCACATTTGTGCCTTGGACGCAGATTTACATGGAGCAGCATGATGGCGTCAACATGGAACGGGTATTTCCGAAGACAGTGCCAATCCTAGCCTTTGCTATTTGGCAGGCAGCGATGGGTACCTACTTGTATCTGATTTCGAGAAACGCTGCGGACAACAGAGTGGCGCAGTCTCTTTCGGACACGCTCTAGTCTCAGCGAAGAGGATCGCCAGCGAATTGGCTGAAGCTGCTTGACGCACACCCCACAGAGTCCTCGTGCGAGCGGGATTCCAGCGTCCGAGCAGATCACTGCAGATGCGGAAGCAGCGGGGTGAGCCAACCCACTACCTCACGATATCTCGGCTTTCACGTCTGAGATGTGGCCCATCTTTTCTTGTTTGGTGCGCAGGTAGCGCTCGAAAGATTCCTGTGGCTCGACTTCGGCGGAGACGCGCTCGGTGACGGTGATGCCTGCGTTTTCGAGGGCTGCCACCTTCTCCGGATTGTTGGTCATGAGACGCACCTGCTTAACGCCGAGCTGCTTGAGCACTTCGGCGGGGAGCTCGTACTCGCGGCAGTCGGGGGCGAAGCCCAGCTCCACGTTGGCTTCGACGGTGTCGAGGCCCTGATCCTGCAGCTCATAGGCTTTCAATTTGGCCATGAGGCCGATGCCGCGGCCTTCCTGCTGCTCGTAGAGCAGGATGCCTGCGCCTTCAGCGGCGATTTTGCCGAGGGCCATTTCAAGCTGGAGCCGGCAGTCGCAGCGCAGGGAGCCGAAGACGTCTCCAGTGAGGCACTGGGAGTGGATGCGGACCAGGGGCGCGCCAGAGTGAATGTCGCCCATGACGAGGGCTACCAATCCCTCCGTCTTTTTGCCTGATTTTTCACCTTGCTCGCAGCAGGGACGAGGGGCCGGCAATATGCCCTCGAAGCCGAGAATGCGGAAATCTCCCCAACGTGTGGGGAAGTCCGCTTCGGCCATTTTTTTCACGCTTTCAAACGGCATATGTCCATTCTACTTGGTAAGGATTTCGGCGGTTGGCTCGCCACCTTCCCTGGTCCCCAAAGGCGAGGGACCAGGGGCACTCGGCTCGGTGGTTTCCCACCCTTTCGCCAGAAAGAAGACGAAAGGATGGGACACGGCCACCGTGCGATGGTGCCACCACCTGCGATGGTGCCAACCACACGGTGGTTCGGAGGCTTCCCACTCTTGCTGCGCGAGGACGGGGCACCCAGGCACCCAGGCGGCGCGATACAGTGATGGGATGAGCGACAGGCTGATTCTGATCACGCTTCTGGTGAAGCTGGGCGTGATGGCGTCCGTGGCCAGCGTGCTGGCGCGGGCCAGCAGCTTCAGGCGCCTGTTCTTTGCGGAGAATCGGAAGCCGCGACAGACCCTGGCCCTGCTGGCGTTTTTTCTCGTACCGTTGACGCTGGGTGTATGGATCCGCACGACGGTTCCCAATTTTCTGGCGGCAGACATCTCCTTCGAGACGATCATCCTGCTGGGTTTGCTGCTGGGGCCGGTGTGGGCGGTGATGGCCGGCGTGATTCTGGCGGGGCCGGCGCTTTATCACGGAGAATATCTTTCGCTGCCATTCAACGCGGCCGTCGGGCTTTTGGCTGGGCTGCTGGGCCGCTCGGTGGAGCCGGAGGAGATCTGGTCGTTCACGCCTTTCATCGATTTGAGCCTTTACCGATGGGTGCGGCGGGTTGTGCGCAGACCCCGGGTGGACCGGCAGTTCCTGATGCTGTTTCTAATTGTGGCTGCGGAGATGTGCCGCGACTGGCTGAAGCATGAGTTTCCGCGACGGCTGTTTGCGCTGCTCGCCCCCGAGATGTGGCTGCAGGTGCTGGTGTGGATCTCGGCGCCGATCGTGGTGGGCATCGCTCTGAAGGTGTGGAACGCGCTGCGCCTGGAGATAAAGTTTGAAGAGCAGAAGCGGTTGCTGCTTGAGGCGCGGCTGGATGCGCTGCAGCGGCAGATCAATCCGCACTTTCTATTCAATACGCTCAACTCGATTGCCTCGCTCGTGCGCGTGCGGCCGGAGCTGGCGCGCGAGATGACGGTGAAGCTCGCGAATATTCTGCGGGCGCTGCTGAAGGATCACGACACGTATGTTCCCTTGAGCGACGAATTAGACTTTACCGACGATTACCTGGACATCGAAGTGGTGCGGTTCGGCGCCGATAAGCTGCGCGTCGAAAAAGAAATAGACCCGCGCACACTGGAGGTGCTTGTGCCGAGCATCCTGCTGCAGCCGCTGATTGAAAACAGCATCAAGCACGGGCTGGAGCCGCGCATCAACGGCGGCACAGTAACGCTGCGCAGCAAGCTCGAAGGCGATCGCGTGCGAATCGAGGTGGCGGACGATGGCGTGGGCATCGGCAACCGGCCGCAGAGCGCGCTCGAACGCACGGGCGCAGGAATCGGATTGAAGAATGTGCAGGAGCGACTCGAAGTGCTGTACGGGAACCAGGCGCGTTTTAGCGTGGTCAGCAATCCGGGGCGCGGCACGCTGGTGTCAATTGAGATTCCGATGAGCATTCCGGACGCGACCTGAGAGGAGTCCTCCGAATATCGAGGGATGCCCCAACAACAAATCCTTCGCTCCGCTTACCCCTCCAAACGCTGACGCCGTTTGCGGGGCCCCAAGCGTACTCCGCTCAGGATGACATCCGTTGAATGCAACGACGAATGGAGGCTCGCTCTAGGGTTTTGCTGCGAGTGCAAGCACGGCGTAGCCCGTGGCGGCGTCGCTCATGAACTTGCCGACATCCGACTGGGGATCACGATTCTTATTGAGCGACCAGGCGGGCCATGATCCGGTGGCTCTGTCTTGATTCGTGACGAGCCAGTTATAGCCGTGCTGCACATACGCGCTCTTGACGTGGTTCTCTTCGAGTGCGAGGACAGCGATTGCCGTGGCATAGCCATCGGGCCGTGTTTCGAGTGGCGTCTTATCGCGCCGTTGCCAGGTGCCCAGGTCGGTGAGGCTCCAACCGCCGTCCTGCCTCTGGCTGGCATAGATTGCAGCGACGAGAGCCTTGCGCTCGTTCGGCAGAAGCAGGCCAGGGAAGTGCGCGGAGGCCCACAGCACAACGATCTTGTTCAGCAGCGGCTGGGCTTCGTAGTGGCCGCGCAGATAGACGCGCAGCGCGGCGAGATTGCCAACAATGCCCGGATCGCTGCGGTAGTTGTCCGGCGCATTGGCGACCACCTCGGCGAACATCGCGGCCCAGTAATACTCCGACTCTTTTGATTCCCAGGGAGTGTATTCGAAATTCTGCCAGACCCAGGCTCCGGCGGCAGGGCCGGTCTTGGATTGCAGCGCCCACGCATTGTCGAAGGCGAGGCGCGTGACGTCGCGCAGGTGGCGCTGCGGAGCATCGTAGCTGGCAAGAATCAACGCGTTCAGCACGGCCTCGGCATTGCGCGACTCGACTTCTTTGCCGGCGCCGTAGACGGCATCGCTATAGAACGGGAGCACATCCTTCCACAGGCGCACGCGCTTTTCGATGCTTGCAAGCATGGCGGCTTCGGGGGCAGTGGAGTCCTGGAGCCCGTCGTGCAGCACGGGTCTGGCCAGCGCGAAGGGCGCTTGTGTGTGGCAGGAGATGCAGAGTGTGCCGTGGTCCTTCTGGGCACGATCCCAGCTTTGCCACCAGACTTCGCGGCTATCGAGATAGGCGGCTGCGGCTTTGCGGTCCCAATCCGGTGCGGCTGTGGGCGATGGTTTGTCGGCGGCGTGAGCGACGGTTGAGAGAGAAAGGCTCCCAAGCACGAACAGCGCGGCGAGGGTCACCGAGGGCAAGGTCGGCGGGGTCGGCATGCGCGAGAACCTCCAGAGGGGAAACTTTGTTCGAGGTGGCGGGAGTGAAAGGCTGCTTCAAGAATAGCGCCGGCGGTGCGGCTTTCTGTCGTCCGGGATGGATTTTTGGCGGCGGACCGGGCCCCGTTCCCGCGCAGTCAACAGCGTGCCCGGCGATGCACAGACGCGCGCGGTATGCTGAGGGAATGGTCCGCTTTACTGTGCTGGCGTCGGGTTCGAAGGGCAACTGCACAGTTGTGTCGGGTGGGCGGACACGGATTCTGGTGGATGCCGGGCTGAGTTGCCGCGAGCTGTTCAAGAGGATGAAGCTGGCCGGGGAAGATCCGGCGACGCTGGATGCGATTGTGGTGACGCATGAGCACCAGGATCACGTGAACGGCCTGGCGGTGACGGCGCGCAAGTTAGGCATCCCGGTGTACTTCACCGAGGGCACGCACCGTGCATGGATGCGCTGGCTGACGCCGCGACGGCAGATGACGTATGCCCAGTGGATTGAGCAGTGCCGGCAGCAGGCCGCAGCGCGCCAGGCCGAGAGCGAACCGTCAGAAGGCGAGCCGGACGAGGTTGAGGAAGGCGAAGCAGGCGGTGTGGAGATCGCGGCTGCTGCCGCTGAGGCTCCGAAGGCAGAAGAGCCGAAAAAGGACCCGACGTGGCTGCCTTCGGTCGTGTATTTCCAGGCGGGTCAGGCGCTGCAGATCGGCGACATCGCCGTGAGCCCGTTTACCATTCCGCACGATGCGACGGACCCGGTGGGCTTCGTCTTTCAGGCCGAGGGCGTTCGGATGGCAGTCGCGACCGACCTGGGGTATGTGACGCCGAATGTGAAGGCACAGTTGAAGAAATTGGACTTGCTGCTGCTGGAGTCCAACCACGACCTCGAAATGTTGCGCGATGGGCCGTATCCCTGGTCGGTGAAGCAGAGGGTGCTTTCGCGGGTGGGACATCTGTCAAACGAGGCGGCGGCCAAGTTTCTTGAGGAAGAATACGATGGCCAGGCGACGTATGTGATTCTCGGCCATCTCTCTGAAAGCAATAATCTTCCTGAGCTGGCGCGGGTTACGGCAGAGCGCGCGCTCAATGGGCGAGCCAGTTTGCTGACCAACCGCCTGTACCTTGCCGGGCAACACGAGCCGATGTTACCGATGTGTTTCTAGGTAATCTCGGCTATAATGAGACTAGGGCATCGCATCCTTTTTCAATTCATTCGGCAGAGGTTTTGCCTATGCGAACCCTTTTTGGCGGCATAGCCCTGAGGCGGGCCCGCAACCAACGCGGGTGGCGAGCATCCAACAAGCGATCGCCGTTTTCCTGGCGGCGAACTTGATGAGAAAAAACTGCACAGAAGCTTCAGCAAGGTGAGTCGAACAATTATGGCAAGGAAACGTTGCAACGATCCGGTGGTCGGCTCGATTTTGGCGAGCTGGCGATATGACATATCCGGGATCTCTCCCGAAATGCGGAGGGATTACGAGAGCCATTTTGCGGAGTGCGCGTGTTGCAGTGCGCGGCAGAAATTTCATCGCAGCGTGGACGTAACGCTCCTTGTGCTGACAGGTCTCTCGGTATTCTTCTCTGTGTTTGCGCTGGCGGTGCTGATGCATGTGAAGCCGCTTGAGAATGTCGCATTCAATATGCTCGGACTCGACACCTTCGACATGTATCACATGCTTGTGTCGGCAGCGATTGCGGGCGTTTGCTTCTCGGTGATCGCCTTCGCACTGGTGATGATGGTGACGCCGGCGCCAACGTATCTGAGCGGCATTGCCCAGGAGCGTGCGCGGTTGCTCGAAGAGCGGCTTCCGGACGCGTTGAAGAGCTTGCGGCCGCGGTAAACGGAATTCCACAAAACCCCGAAGGGACGTGGTGCCCGTTCGGATGGAATTGAAACTTCGATTGAGCTGAAAAAGCCTCCCTATTTCAGGGAGGCTTTTTAGTTTCTGGTGACGCCTGCCGACTAGTGCTCGCGGGGTGCGAGACCAAGCTGGAAGGTGATCATCACGCTTCGCGCCGGCAGCAGCTGAAGCGTGTCACTGGGGCTTTGCGCATAGAGAACGCCATTGCCCGTGACCGCGTTGGCAGGGCCGACGGAAACGATGTCGTGGTTGTCGAACAGGTTGTTAAGACTCAGCTTGATCTTCGATTGATCGAAGAGCGATCCGCCGCGCACCGTGTAGTTGACAAACAGGTTGGTCATCTGGAACGGGGCGAAGGGAATCGTCTGATGGTAAGCGCCGTCGTCGCCCCAGCGGTCGCCAATGCGCTTGTTGAAGATGCCGAGGTCGAAGCGCTTGTCGCGATAGGTGAGGCCCAGGGTCTCAGTATCGCTGGGGGTGTTGGCGACCCAGGCTTCGGTGCGGGCTGCGACTGCAGGAGCGGTCGCTGTTGCCGCCTGCGCGGCTGCCGACTCGTACTTTGCCTGCCCGAAGGTGCCGTTGGCGAAGAAGCTGATGGCCCGTGTCAATGCGACGTTGGCTTCGCCCTCAAAGCCCACCGTGTTCGATGCGGGGTTGGCGTAGTAGTAAGAGAAGCCCGCGTTGGGGCCGGAGCTCGGCGTGAAGCTGGAGTAGGAGTTCTGGTAATGGATGTAATACACATCCGCATCGAACATCAGGCGGTTCAGCTTGACCACGGATCCACCTTGATAGGTCGAAGCGACAACGGGCTTCGGGGTCACAGCTACTTGCGCTCCGGTCACATCGAAAACATTCGACGGCGGAATCACGCTGCCGCGGCCATATTGCCCGTAGGCCGACCAGTTGTTGCGGATGCGGTAGTTGGCTTCGAACGAAGGCAACCAGTTGTTATAGCCTGCGGAATGCGTGACCCATGGCAAGCCGCCCAGGCTGCCCACTGTTTTGCCATCGGCGAACTGCTTCAGCGACATGTTGTAAAAAGCGTCTTTGATGCCGGCGGTAATGGTCCATCGCGGAATCGCGACGAGCTGGTACTCGGCGTAGGGTTGAACCGAGTTTGTGGCGAACTGCTCGTGAAACTTGAGGTCCTTGAGGCTCGTCGAATCGACCCATGTGGTGGGGTTGCTGCCGACCTGGTAGCGCTCCGTTGCTGTGAGCTCGTACCATCCGCCCGCGCGAAACACGCCAAACCGCGACGCCGCGCTAAGGGTTGCAATATTGCCGATGCGGTTGTACTGGTTCAGCTTGTTGATGCCGGCCTTCAGGATGTTTGCCGGGGCCGTCCATGTGGAGGCGAAGTTGTTGTTGTAGTGCTGGTGGTTCGAATAGGAATACGTGTAGGGCTTGAGTTCGAACTTCCAGGCGTCCGACAGTTGCGTCGAGAAGGTGACGACTTCGAAGTTCGTCGGCACATGGTAGGTGAAGTACCGATAGTAGTTGGGATTAAGTGAACCGTCAGCGTTCTTCTGATTGGCATCGAGAAGGTAGTTGTCGCCATGAGCGGCAATCTGCGCGCGGGTCGCGTCGTTGTTCGGAGTATTGCTGTCGACGAGAACGAGTGTGCCCACAACCGCGAGGTTGGTGGTGTCCGATTGCTTGTAAGTGAACTTGACGGTGGCGGCGGTACGCTGCTGGAAGTTGTTGGTCTGATATCCATCGGAGGTCATGTGATGACCCTCGAGCCAGAAGTTCGCTTTCTTGCCGCCAAAAAGCCCAGAGTTAAATTCGCCCAGATACTGGTTGGTGTTGAAGGAGCCGTAGGATTCCGAGCCCTTGATGCCCATCGAGTCGCCCAGCATGGGAGAGAACATGTGGATCGAGCCGCCGTAGTTTGCGGGGCCCACATCGGAGGCGGTGCCGGGGCTGCGATCGAAGTCGACGTAGCTGATGGCCGGCGCCGGAACGTAAGCCCACGAGTGATGCGTAGGGTCGTTGGAGTCCTGGAAGGGCACGCCGTCCCAGGTCATCGTGTAGTTGCCATCGGCGAAACCGCGGTAGTAGGTTTTCGCCTGGCCGTTTCCAACGCCGTTGACGCTCCACGTTACGGTGCCGGGGGCAGCCTGCGTGATATCGCTGAAGTCGGTGACCGGCGAAGTGAAGTTGCGGATGTAGCCGCTGGTGATCTCAGTGCGTGCCGACGCCGCATCGAGCAGTGCTTTGACAGGTGCATTCTGCACCGCGATGGAAGTATCGGCCTCCGCCTCAACCGTCACTTCTTCCGCTACTGAAGCGACCGACAAAGTAACCGGCACGTCGGTGGTTTGGCCTGCGGTCACGACGACGGAATGGTGCTGATCGGTGCCAAAACCGACTGCCGATGTTTGGACCGTGTAGACGCCGGGATTGACACCCGCTACGGCGAACTTTCCGTCAGAGCGCGTTGTGGTGGAGCGCTCGACCTGCGACGAAGAGACTATCGCGATGGCTGCTCCTGGAACTGGACGGCCCTGCGAATCGACGACGGTCCCTTGAATGATGCCCACGTTCGCCTGGGCATGCATCTGGCTCGTTGCGATGAGGAAAACAAAAAAACACATCAGGACACCACGAAACATTGCTACACGCTTGCTGTTCACTGGGAAGCCTCCGGCAAATGAATCGAAATACAAGAGTTGTTGGGGGGAAACCGATTCTTTGAAAGTACAGACGGTTTGTGACGGGACGTTGACGAGAGTATTAAAACCAGATGACAGCATCGGGTCTAGCGGTGCGAAACGACATGGGATCAACACCAATACCAAAAAAGCCTCCCAAGGCGGGAGGCTTTTTGTACTGCTCATCCGAGCAGTATGTGTCGGAACAGCTATCGTGCGGCTACGCGGAGGTCGCCGCCTGTCATCTCCTTGGGCAAGCCCTCGGCGAGAATTGCCAGCAGAGTAGGGGCAATATCGCGCAGGGAGCCGTCGTTGCGCAGGCGATAGCGGCTGGCTTCTTCGCTGACATAGATCATGGGCACGGGGTTGGTGGTGTGCGCCGTGTGCGGTCCGCCGGTGACCGGATCGACCATCATTTCGGCATTGCCATGATCGGCGGTGATGAGCCAACTACCGTTCTTTTCCTTAATGGCCTTGTAGATGCGGCCGAGCTGCGCATCGACGGCTTCGCAGGCCTTGATGGTGGGTTCGAGCTTGCCGGAATGGCCGACCATGTCGGCATTGGCGAAATTCGCGACCACGAGATCGAAGGCAGTGTCGTTGACGGCTTTCACGATGGTGTCGCCGATGGCCTCGGCCTTCATCTCCGGCGCAAGGTCGTAGGTGGCCACTTTAAGCGAGGGAATCATGGTGCGGTCTTCGCCGGGAAAGGGCGTTTCAATGCCGCCGTTGAAGAAGTAGGTGACGTGGGCAAACTTCTCGGTTTCGGCGACGCGCAGGTTGCGCAGCTGATGGGCCGAAAGAACGTTGGCAAGAATGTTGTCCATCGACTCAGGCGGGATGACCAGGGGCAGCTCGTAGAGCTTGTCGTACTGCGTCATGCAGAGGTAGTGGAGGTTCTTCGGGATTTCGATGCGCGGGATTGTCTCGTCAAGAGACTCCCAGCCTTCGAGGTCGCGTCCGCCATTCTTGTTGATGCCGCTTTCGCGGGCCAGCACGCGTGTGATCTGGCGGGCACGATCGGCGCGGAAGTTGATGTTGATGCAGACGTCCTCATCGCGGATCTGGCCGACGGGCTTGCCTGCGCCATCGACAACGACAAAGGGAATGAGGAACTCGTCGGTGATGCCGTTGTTGTAGTTCTCCTTGATGCGGGCGACGGGGTCTGTGTAAGCGCCGCCCTCCGCCTTGCCGGACACCATGGCATCGAATGCCTTGCGCTCGCGCTCCCAGCGCTTGTCGCGGTCCATGGCGTAGTAGCGGCCGTTGATGCTGGCAATTTTGCCCACGCCGTACTCGCGCATCTTCTGCTCGAGCGCGGCGATGTAGCCTGCGCCCGAGGTGGGACCGGTGTCGCGGCCGTCCATGAAGGCGTGGACGAAGACGCGCGTCAGACCGTATTCCTTTGCGGTACGCAGCAGGGCGTAGAGATGCTCCTGGTGCGAGTGCACGCCGCCGTCGGAGACGAGGCCGAAGAGATGCAGTTGGCGTCCGCCTTCGCGTGCACGCTGGATGGCACGCACGATCTCGGGGTTCTTGCGGAATTCGCCGGAAGCGATTTGCGCGTCGATGCGGGTGATGTCCATTTGCACGATGCGGCCGGCACCGATGTTGAGGTGGCCGACTTCGCTGTTGCCCATCTGCCCGTCGGGGAGGCCGACGAAGTGCTCGGAGGCGCGAATCAGGGTGTTGGGAAACTCGCGGAGCAGCTTGTCGTAGGTGGGCTTGCGGGCCAGAGCGATGGCGTTGTTGGCGGTTTCAGCGCGGTAGCCCCATCCGTCGAGGATGGTGAGTACGAGAGGATGCTTGGTCGATGGCACGGGTAGTTTCCTTGAAGAGCTGGGCTAGCGGAGTCAGAGAAAGAGAGAAACGGAGAAGCAGAGAATCCCTGGACTGCCCGATTCCAGATGAGGAGAAGCCCAGACACACAGCGGGGCGGAGCCGGTCCGCCCCACCGCAGGTGGTTAGTCGTTGTAGTTGAGGCTTTCGAGCCCAAGAAAGACCGCGCCGGCGCCAAGCTCTTCTTCGATGCGGAGGAGCTGGTTGTACTTGGCGATGCGGTCGGTGCGGCTGACGGAACCGGTCTTGATCTGGCCGACGCCGGTGGCTACGGCGAGGTCGGCGATGAAGGTGTCTTCCGATTCGCCCGAGCGGTGCGACATGACGGCGGTGTAGCCGTAGCGGCGGCCGAGCTCGATGGCATCGAGTGTCTCGGTCACGGTGCCGATCTGGTTCACCTTGATGAGGATCGAATTGGCTACGCCTTCTTCGATGCCGCGTTGCAGGCGCTTGGTGTTGGTCACGAACAGATCGTCGCCGACGAGCTGAATGCGGCTGCCGATCTTGTCGGTGAGAGCCTTCCAGCCTTCCCAGTCATCTTCGGCGAGGCCGTCTTCGAGGGAGACGATGGGGTACTGGCGGCTCCAGTTATCCCAGAAGTGAACCATGTCGTCGCTGCTCAGCTCGCGCTTGTCGCTCTTCTTGAAGACGTACTTCTTCTTGTCCTTGTCGTAGAACTCGCTGGTTGCAGGGTCGAGGGCGATAGCAATCTGCTCGCCGGGCTTGTAGCCGGCCTGCGCAATGGCTTCGAGAATGAGCTCGATGGCTTCGTCGTTGGATTTGAGCGAGGGGGCGAAGCCGCCCTCATCGCCGACCGCGGTGTTGTAGCCCTTCTTCTTGAGCACGCTCTTGAGAGTGTGGAAGGTCTCTGCAGCCCAGCGCAGCGCGTCAGAGAAGCGCTCGGCGCCCACGGGCATGATCATGAATTCCTGAAAGTCGACATTGGAATCGGCGTGTGCGCCGCCATTGAGAACGTTCAGCATGGGCGTGGGCAGGATGCAGGCATTGATGCCGCCGAGATAGCGGTAGAGGGGAATCTCGAGCGTCTGCGCTACGGCGCGGGTGGCGGCCATGGAGACAGCAAGGATGGCGTTGGCGCCGAGCTTGCTTTTGTTCGGTGTGCCGTCGAGCGCGATCATGGTCTGGTCGATGAGGCGCTGATTGCCGGCGTCCATGCCTTCGATCTCAGGGGCGATCACGGTTTCGACGTTGGCGACAGCTTGCAGAACGCCCTTACCGAGGAAATGGCTCTTGTCGCCGTCGCGGAGTTCCACAGCCTCGTGCTCGCCCGTGGAGGCGCCCGAGGGGACAATGGCGCGGCCGAGTTCGCCGCTCTCAAGAATTACATCTGCTTCCACGGTAGGATTGCCGCGCGAGTCCAGGACTTCGCGCGCGCGAATGGCAACAATCTCGGTCATATGATTCCTCACAATATTGTGCAGCAGCCGGTCATTCAATTTGGGACGGCGATCCACGTCAAGGACTTCACCGGCGGCGCTCTGAATCGAATTCAGAAGACCTTGCGTGTTCGAGAGTTTCATCCCCGTCCTGCTTCGACGCATTTCCATTTTCGACAGAGTCCACACGTGCGCGTTCCCCCTGGAGAAGCGGCGAAAACGCGCAGATTCAAGAAGGGAAACGATGTTGGAATCGGTAAAAGAGTGGAAACGCTAAAAATGCGAGTGTATCCGTACGGATTCTAGCAAACCGGGAGGGAGAGAACCCTGTGGCAGCGATCACACGACGGGCTGAAGACAGCGATGAAAGGGGTTAGCCGGAGTGGGAATCTCGAAGGGCGCGGTTATCTGAATTGATTCGTGTTGCCAGAGGCACCTGCCGTCGTCGACAAGCGGCGGCGCGAAAGACCCGACTGTAGCATGGATTTGTGGGGCATTTGCGCATTTTACGCGCGAGCCCGCGCAGAACTTTTCGCCCGCAGACGGGTCTAATGGATGGGGAATCCTCTGTCCACGAGAAGGAGATTGGGTATGAACAGGTCGGTTCTTGTTTTTGCACTCGTTGCCGCTACTGCCCCTGCGCTTTTTGCGCAGCAGACGAGCCAGAGCAATCCCTATCAGGGCACTTCGAATCCTCCACCGGACGATACGATCATCACCGATGCGCCGGAACAGGCCCAACCGCAGGCCAAGCCCCCGGCCGGGCATCCTTATGTTGCCCCGGCGGAGCCGGTTGTCCAGCAAAGGCCGACTGCGACAGTGCCGACGACCGGCAATGCGATGGTGACCGGTTCAGATAATGGCATCGTGCAGCCCGCGCAGGGCAGTCTGCCGTCCGATCTAACGACTGGGTCGCAGGTTTTGAACGATCCTGACGGCGACATCGTGCATCCGGCGCCTCTGGGCCCAGGGGAGATTGGCGCAGGAACGATGATTCGTGTCCGGCTGCTGAACGATCTCTCGAGTGTGTTCAGCGAAAAAGGTCAGGAATTCCGTAGCCGTGTTGCCACGGATGTTTTGTCCGGAAACAACGTGGTGATTCCGGCAGGCTCGGAGATCTCGGGCAGAGTGGTGGAGTCCTCGACCGGCCACTTTGGCGGGCATGGCACGCTGATGCTGCGTCCCGAGTCGGTGACGCTGCCGAATGGCACAAGCTTCCAGCTGCACGCCATGGTGGCAAGCGCTCCAGGCACGCATACGCGCGTCGATAATGAGGGCACAATTTCTGCTGATTCGCGCAAGCTGCGCGCAGGAATCGAGTATGGCGGCGCAATGGGCGCGGGTGCGGTGGCGGGCGCTTACCTGGGCGGCCCGGTGGGCGCACTGGCGGGCACCATTGTCGGTGCGGGCATCGTCACTACGCATCTACTGGTGAGCCACCCGCAGGCGCATCTTGATTCGGGCGATGTGTTGATGCTGACGGTGACGCAGCGCATGCATCTGGATCCGGTAGCAGCCAGCAGCGGGAGCTAGGGCGCGAGCGGAATCTCGATTTGCCCATCCAAATTTACTTGAGAAACTTGAGCTCGACCCGCACCGTGGGAGGCCTCTTGGGAAGCGTCAACGCGCTCTCAGGGGTCTCCGCGTTTTCGATGGAGTGCATTGGTTCCGGCTCCATCCAGGTCACGCGCCATGCGCCTTCTGTTACCGGCCTCTCTTTGCTGGGCATGTCGTGGACGCTTCCGTCCGCACGGCAATAGCGCTGATGCGCCGTACGGCCTCCAACATCCCAATTGAGAAACAAGCTCGGCCAGCGGTGATGGTGCATTGGTTCCTTCGTGCCCGGCGGCACCTTAACTTCAAGCACCCGAACAAACGCATTCTCAAATAAGACGCGGTGGCTGTTAGGGGCTGCCTGTACGGCATCGTAGCCGTCGGGAAAGCCGGGGGCGCTCTGCCCAGCTCCATAGGCGTGGAAGACGAGCAAGGCGGCCAGGCTTAAGCCTGCGGCCAGAGCGGCGAGCCCGCGTCGGCGCCAAGGGAAGAAACGGGTGGTGGGTTTCATAGTCCGTACTTTAGCCGAGGATTGAAATCGTTGCCAGAGCGACGCTGCGCAGGGTGCGACAGAAAGAGCGGAACGTGGTTTGCCTGTTAAACTCCCTGTTGCGTTCGAGGAAGGTGCTCATGGCAAATATCCAGACAATTGGCGTGATCGGCGCAGGAACGATGGGTTCGGGTATTGCGCATGTCTTTGCGCGCTCGGGATTGCGCGTGCTGCTGTGCGACGTGGAGCAGAAGTATCTCGATCGTGCGTTGGGGCAGATCCGGACGAACCTGGGGCGCGAGGCGGCAAAGGGCAAGATTGCCGAAGCTGACGTGGAGCCGACACTTTCGCACATTACTGCAACGGTCGATCGCGAGGACCTGGCCGGGGCCGGCCTGGTGGTCGAGGCTGCGCCGGAGCGATTCGAGCTGAAGGCGGAGATCTTTCGCAGCCTCGACACGCTGCTGCCCAAGGACGCCATTCTGGCGAGCAATACTTCATCGATCTCGATTACGCGGCTGGCGGCTCTCACGGGGCGGCCTGACGCAAGTGATCGGGATGCACTTCTTCAATCCCGTGCCGGTGATGGCTTTGGTGGAGGTAGTACGGGGCATGGCGACCAGCGACAGCACATTCACCGTGGTGCGCGATTTGGCGGTGCGGCTGGGCAAGACGCCGGTTGAGGTAAACGACGCGCCGGGCTTTGTGTCGAATCGCGTGCTGATGCCGCTGATCAATGAGGCGGCGTTTGCGGTGATGGAGGGAGTCGCCACTCCTGAAGCGATCGATCAGGTGTTCAAGCTGGGCATGGCGCACCCCATGGGGCCGCTGACCCTGGCGGATTTTATCGGGCTCGACGTGTGCGTGGATATTCTGCGCGTGCTGCAGGAGGGCTTCGGCGATCCCAAGTACCGGGTATGCCCGCTGCTGGTGCGGATGGTGGATGCGGGGTGGCTGGGGCGCAAGGCGGGGCGCGGGTTTTTCACGTACGAAAAGTAGAGTTCAGGCACTATTCGTCAGGCGCGCCAGATAAATGGATGGCTAGTAATTTCAGCTATTTACAGAATTCCTTACCTTGGGTAAGGAATTGCGCTATCATCATCGGAGAGGTTCCTATGGCCACCGCAGCCGTCACTTCTAAAGGACAGATCACCATCCCTATCCAGGTGCGAAAGAAACTCGGCCTCAAGCCAGGTGATCGCGTGCTGTTTGAGGAGAGTGAAAGCGGAGAGATTGTCCTCAAGCCCAAAACTGGCTCGATCATGGATCTGCGAGGCGTTTTCAAGTGGAGAGGCAGGCCTGTGAGCATCGAAGAAATGAATGAGACGATCGCAAGAGGCTGGGCCGGAGAGCTGACCTTCGATGACTGACTTGAGACAATGATCGGAATCGATACAAATATTCTGGCGCGATTCCTTGCTCAAGACGATGCGGATCAGAGCCAGCGCGCCGACACTCTACTGCAGACACTCTCAACGCAAGACCCTGGCTTCGTCTCGCTGGTTTCGCTCATCGAATTGGCATGGGTCATGCGAAGCCGCTATCGCGTCTCTAAATCCGAACTCATTGAGAGTTTCGAGCGGTTGTTGAACTCGCCCGAGCTGGTAATCGAAAATCAGCCGGCAGTTGCTCAAGCGCTTGAACGGTTTGGCAAAGCAAAGACGGATTTTGCCGATTGCCTCATTGAACGCAGCGGTCACTTGGCGGGTTGCCGGTCAACTTTCACCTTCGATACAAATGCGGCAAAGACTGTCGGCATGAAGCTGCTTTAGGCGCCGAGGTCTCACGCGAACTTCGCCTCTCCGTTGGCCATCGGATCATTGTCCTGCCGGTTGACAGCGCGTACAAACGCGTTCGTCACAGATTGCGGCGAATTCACGGCAAACTCCATGCGAAACTCCTTCCCGGATTGTATTCATGGATAGAGGGCCCAGGGGGAACTGCCTGCTCCCGGCCTGCGTATGAACGATTATCCTTTGATTGAGCCACCGGTGCTTCTTTGCCGGTAAACGGCGCTGCCAATCCCAGGTAAGGTGAGTCGAAACGACATGCAGGCTTTTTCCGACACGTTGGGTCAGGTATTCCGGGCGATCGCAGCGAACAAACTGCGCAGCTTTCTGACCATGTTCGGAATCGCCTGGGGTGTTGGGTCGCTGCTGGTCCTGGTAGGCCTGGGCGAAGGGTTCCGCAGCGGACAGCATCGGCAGCTTGCGACCTTCGGAAACGATCTTGTGATGATGTGGAACGGGACCATCCCCGCGCTTGCCAACCAGCACACGGGGATGCGTCCCTACGAGTTTACGCTGGGAGATGAGGCTGCGCTGCGACGACTGCCCGAACTGCGCGCCGTCACCGGCTTTCTGCAACGGAACGATCTGTATGAAGTGAGCGCCTACGCGAACTCGTCAGGGCAGGTCGTGGGCGTCGAGCCGAACTATGAGCAGATCCGCTTCGTCCCTCTGGCGGAGGGCAGGTTCATCAACCAGTCGGATCTGGCGGATCGCCATCGCGTCGCGGTTCTCGGATTCAAAAGCGCATCGCTGCTGTTTCCCGGCCGGCCCATGCTGGGGGAGACGATCAACATCAACGATGTCAGCTTCACGGTGGTTGGCCGCGTTCAGTCCATCAGCCGCGGAAATAACGATAGCGACAATCAGAAGGTTTATATCCCCATCACAGTGATGCAGGAACTGTTCGCGATGAAGGGCGAGAACATCCCCCACGATGCGCTGAGCTCCATCCAGTATCAGCCGGCGACCAAGGGGGACACATCAGCGGCAGTGCCGGCCGTGCACCGCGTGATTGCCGAAAGGCACGGCTTCGATCCATCGCTTACCGACGCTTTCCAGGAGTGGGACACGATCCAGGAAGAGCACATGATTGGCGCTATTTTCAACGCCATGGACATTTTCCTGGGCGGCGTGGGCGTGGTAACCCTGGCGCTGGGAGCGGTGGGGATCATCAACATCATGCTGGTGTCGGTTACGGAACGCACCCGCGAGATCGGCTTGCTGAAAGCCATTGGCGCGACGAAACGCAGTATCCTGGCGCAGTTTTTCTGGGAAGGCCTTTTGTTGACGGCAGTGAGCGGGATCATTGGCATCGTGGTATCGGCGGGCGGCATGTGGGCCTTGCAGGAACTGCTGACAGGGAAGATGCCGGGCTTCGATCCGCCCCGGCTGGTACCCTGGTCGGCGACGATGGCCCTGGTGAGCCTGGTGCTCTGCGGAGTGGTCGCGGGGCTTTATCCAGCCAGCAAGGCTGCGGAGATGGATCCGATCGAAGCTTTGCGGAGAGAGTGAGAAGACAGAGAAGAGTGTGCAGTGGATAGTGGACAGCGGGGTCAGCAGTTATAGGCAAAATCCGTTTGGGCTCAAACCGGCGCGACTGTCTCAATGTCCCATTTATTCTCGAAGCTCGATAATTGCGATAAGCACCTCAGTGAGCAGACTCTTCATCTTCCTGTCCACTGTTCACTGCACACTGTCCACTCGGAGGCGACATGCTGAAAGACATCCTCGGCCAAGCGTGGGAAGCGATGGTTTATAACCTGCGCCGGACGGCCATTACGACGATCGGCATGGCGTGGGGCATCGCTACGGTGGTGTTGCTGGTGGCGTATGGCGCGGGGTTCAGCAACGCCGTAGAGAACATCTTTTCCCGGTTCGGCACCAACACCATCATCTTCTGGGGCGGGCGTACCAGCGAACAAGCCGGGGGCGATAAGGCGGGAGCGCGCGTGCGTTTCACGATGGACGACATCGATCGCATATCCAACAGTGTCCCCGGCGTTCTGCATATTTCACCCTATGCGACCAAGAGTGTTCCGGTGCAGAACGAACTCCACACGTACACGTGGGCGGTTGACGGCGTTCGTCCCTCGTACCAGGAGATATGGAAGCTGAACCTGGAGCAGGGCCGCTTCTTCAATGGCGCCGACGACCAGGAGCGCGCACACGTCTGTATTCTCGGTTCGGAAAACAAGACGAAGCTTTTTTCAGGCGGCTGGGCGCTGGGCGAGACGATTCGTCTCAATGGCGTGCTGTTCACCGTGATCGGCGTGATGAAGCCCAAGATGCAGGAGGGCGATAACGACGACAGCAATCGCAATATCTATGTCCCCTTCAACACAATGAGCGACCTGGTGGACACCAAGTACCTGGATAGTATCTGGCTCGACTATCGTGGCGATCATCAGCTCGTGGAGAAGGCCATTCGCGAGACGATGGGCGCAGCGCACCACTTCCGGCCGTCGGACCACAACGCGATGGGCGTGGCGAACCTGATGACGCAGGTGATTCAGTTCAGAATGCTGTCAATTGCGCTCTCGGTTTTGCTGACGCTGGTTGGCGCGCTGACCCTGGGAATTGCCGGCATCGGCCTGATGAACATCATGCTGGTTGCCGTGCAGCAGCGGACCCGGGAGATTGGTATCGAAAAGGCGCTGGGCGCGCAGAGGCACCATATCCTGCTGCAATTCCTGGCCGAGGCGCTGGCGATTACAAGCGTGGGCGGCGTGATCGGCATCGTGCTGGCTTACACGGTTTCTGCGCTTGTAGGGCGGATTACGTTCTATAGCGCGCTGGCCAAGAATGCCGAGTCTGCCGACATTCGGCTCCTGATCTCGCCTGCATCGATCGTGGTGGCTACAGTCATTCTTGCGATTACGGGACTTGTGAGCGGGATGATTCCGGCGATCCGGGCTGCCAACCTCGATCCGATTGAAGCGCTGAGATACGAGTGAGACAGGGAAGAGGGAATAGGCAATAGGGAATAGAGCACGACGAAGAACTGTCTTCAACAACTATTCCCTGGTCCCTATTCCCTGTCTCACTCACACGGGCGGGAGCGCGTCGACTACGGGAATTCCTGTCGGCGGAGTGAAGTGGAAACTGCTCTCGGAGATCGCAACATTCGTCTGCTCGTCTCGGAACGTGAAGCTCGTGACAGCTCCGTCGGCTTCTTCAATCTCGATGCCTAAGATCGCCCCAGTATGGGCTGCAATCGTGAGGGAAACGCGGCGAATGCGATTCTCCTGGCCCTTGGGCTGGCCGGTCAGGGCATAGTTTCCGTTGGACGCAGTAGCCAGGCGGAGGCCCGTTAGTTCCTTCTCAATTTGCGTGTGACCCAGCAGAAAGCGCAGCGGCGAACGGAGATCGTCGAGCTGCTTGGCGGGAATGCGCTGCACCTGTGCCGATCCCTGGGAGTAGAACCACGCATACTTGCCATCGATGAGAAAGAGCTTACCCGCGGGTGAGGAGTAGTCCCACCGCATGCGCCCTGGCTTGAGCAGCAGCAGGGTGCCGCTCTCAGAGCGCGCGATGCCCAGGCCTGTATAGCTTTCGTTGAAACCGGCGCGCAGGGAATGCAGCTTGTTGTAATGGCTATCGACGAGTTGCGCGACCGTGTGTACGTCGGGCAGGTGCGTGTCTTGCGAGTGTTGTTGCGCCGCGAGAGGCAGAACGAAGGCCAGCAAAAAAAAGATGAGGTCCGCCCCAGGTCTTGCTTTCCCCGGTCTCGGAATCGAGACCGGGGGCACCCATCTGTGGTCGGCCACGCCCACCTGACCCCTGATCTCTGACCCCTGATCTCTGTCTTTTGTCATTGCACCATCTGAGTGCAATTGGTGCCGCCGGCCGGGTCAGCCTTCATGGCGCCCCCCGATTCAAGGCAGAAACCGCGGTCGCCTGTTTTACCGGGAGTGGCTGGAACAGCGGTAGCCGTAAAGCTCGTGATCCGGTCCCCGTTGTTGACGGTCACCTTGGTGCAGTTGGTGATGTTGAAGATGTATCCCGACTTGATGCCGGTTGCCAGTTCGCCGTTAATGACGCCCGCGGCTGTGGGGCTTGGTGCGCCGGTCGGGTCGCCGCCCAAAGCCGTCAGGCTGCAGGCGTAACCGTTCGCGGGGTAGGTGGACTCGTACATCGATTCAGCCTGCTCTAAGGTCTGGAGCGATTTCTGCGCAGAGAGCTCATTGGCATGTTTGCGGATCTTGCCCGCAGTCGGAATGGCGACGAGCATCAGGATCAGGATGATGGAGATGACGATCAGCAGCTCCATCAGGGTAAAACCGTTCCGCTCGATTGCGGGGTCCATCGCCAACCATCGCGAGTTGCTGCGTCGTTTTGCCAAATCAGAAAGCGTGCCCATCATGGAGTTCAAGCGCCTCGAGGACAGGCCGGTGCGACCGGTCCACCCGACAAAATCCTACAATGTATGGACGCAGAAGGGAAACGGGACGCTCGGAAACACAGCCGATAGCTTCTAGCCGCTAGCTTTTAGCTGCTAGCTGTTTCCTCGGAGCTCGACGCTCTTTCGTGTCCCTCCGGAGCGAGTTAAGAGCTAGCGGCTAGAAGCTGGCCTTCAACACACCAGGCGCTTGCGGGTCAGCTTAACGCCGTCGAGTCTGCCCAGGAGCGTGATGGCGATGCGGTTCGGATCGAAGAGGCGCTGGGCCATGGATTGCACCTGGTCGGCCTGCACGGCATCGATGCGCGCGATGATCTCCTCGACCGTGAAGAACTGCTGGAAATACATCTCCTGGCGGGCGAGATTGGCCATCCGCGAGTTGGAGCTCTCGAGGCCCATCAGGATGTTGCCCTTCACCTGGTCCTTCGCACGCGTCAGTTCTTCTTCAGGCAACGAAGTTTCTTTCAGCTTGCGCAGTTCCACCAGGATCAGGTCGACGACTTCGAGGGCCTTGCCGACCGAGGTGCCGGCGTAGATGCACAGGGTGCCGGTATCGCGGTAGGGGTTCAGATCGGAGTAGATGGAGTAGACCATGCCCCGTTCTTCACGGATGGTCTGGAAGAGGCGCGAACTCATGCCGCTGCCGAGAATCGTGTTCAGGATCAAAGTCACATAGCGGTTCTCGTCGGTGATCGCGGGCGAAGGCACGCCCATGCAGATCTGGACTTGCTCAAGCGCCTTCTTGTTGCGCAGCACAATGCGCGCGCTTGCCTCGGGAGCCTGCTCTTCCTGGACCGGCTCGCCCAGGTGCAATCCGGAGAACTTCTGCGCGACGGCTTCGACGAACTGATCGTGCTCGAGGTTTCCTGCGGCCGAGAAGATCATGTTGCTGCCAAGGAAGCGTCCGGCGTGGTAATCAAACAGCTTTTCCTGATCGAGCTTACCCACGGTGGCCGTGGTCCCTAGGATCGGCTTGCCGAGCGGATGGTCCTTCCAGAAATTCTGAGTAAACAGCTCGTGCACGAGGACGTCGGGGTTATCTTCGTCGATCTTGATTTCCTCGAGGATCACTCCGCGCTCGCGTTCGATGTCGCCGGAAGCGAAGGTGGGGTTCAGAGTCAGGTCGGCGAGCACATCAAGGGCAATCGGGACATGCTCGCCGAGCGACTTGACGTTGAAGCAGATCGTTTCCTTGCCGGTGAAAGCATCGAGGTTGCCGCCAATGGAATCCATCTCGCGAGCGATGTGAAGGGCCGAGCGGGAGCGTGTTCCCTTGAACACCATGTGCTCGACAAAATGGGAGATGCCATTGGTGTCGGCCGGCTCGCAGCGCGAGCCCGATTTGACCCAGACACCCATTGCGACGGAGCGCAGATGTTCCATTCGCTCGGTCAGGACGATAAGTCCGTTCGGCAATACGGTACGGCGAAGATTACGTTCAGTATTCATGATTTTGTTCGACTCGATGTCGGCCCGCGAAAAAGCGCGGTTGTCGGGCTTTTACCGGCTGCATTTCTTTAGATACTGGAAAACCTTAAAGCGAGTCAGAAAGCCAGGGCTGCATGCAGGGAAGAAATGCTCTATGCTGGGCCCAGCCGTGAGCGCGCATCCAAATCAACTACTTCGATTAGACACCAACGGCCCGACCGAGGGAAGCCGGCTACAGCTCTTTGGATTAGATGCGGTATCGCTGGCGCAGCGGATGGTGGAAATTGGGGAACCGCGCTGGCGGGGACGGCAGTTGGCCGAAGCGATGTACCGTCAAAGGGTTGCGGAAATGGGTACGGTTTCGACCGTGCCCAAGGCGCTGCGGCTGAGGATGAGGGAGCTTGGCTGGGGCGTAGGCCGGCCCGAAATAACCGAAGTTTTTGTCTCAAATGATGGGACTGAGCGCTATCTGGTGAGATGCGGAGCTCCCACAACAGCTGGATTGACCTCCCAGACCGTTGAAACCGTCTGGATGCCGGATGGGGATGGCGGCGAAGCAGGCGACGGCAGCGACGCGAACCGGGGAGAGCGCGCCGGAGAAGCGGAGCGCCGCGAGAGCGGGTGGCAGCGAGCTACGATCTGCGTGTCGAGCCAGGCGGGTTGTGCCGTGAACTGCCAATTCTGCCTGACGGCGAAGCTCGGTCTGCAGCGCAATCTAACCGCCGGCGAAATTGCCGGGCAGGTCGTTTCCGTGCTCGACCGGCACCAGGCAGCGATTGGCAAGGACCGCGTAAACCTGGTCTTTATGGGAATGGGCGAGCCGTTCCTGAATTACGAAAACTGGATTGCCTCGGTGCGGCTGCTGGTAAGCGAAGTGGGCATCAGCCCCCAGCGCATGACCGTTTCAACGTCGGGAATTGTGCCGGGCATTGAGCAATTTGCCACAGAACCGGCTGAGACGCGACCCAAGCTCGCGATTAGTTTGAACGCGCCCAATGACACCGTCCGCAGCGAACTGATGCCGATCAATCGCAAATGGTCGATTGAGGCTGTTGTGGATGCGGTGCGCAAGGTGCGGCTACGGCCGCGCGAGCGGATGACATTCGAATATGTGTTGCTGGATGGAGTCACCGATCAGCCGGAGCATGCGCGGGAAGTGGCGCGGCTGGTTCGCCGCAGCGGCCTGCCGGCCAAGGTCAATCTGATTGCGTGGAATGCGGGGCCGGGCATTGCCTATGGGACGCCGCAACCGGAGGCTGTGGAGCGATTTCGTCAGGCACTTGCCGCCGAGGATGTGCTGGTCTATGTGCGGAGACCCCGTGGCCGCGACATTTACGCGGCGTGCGGGCAGCTGAAGAGGACGGTCGAAACCGCGAGAGCTGAATAGCTGGACTGCTTTCTGTGATCATGCGTTCAGAGAAGAATTCACCCCAAAAGGAGAGCAGCCAGTCGACCCACGCTAGTGGAGTACGCTGGCTGCTTGCTTAGGCAGAGCTGGGGAAGGGAATGGCTGCTCAGGCGCATACCCAACGACTAGTGAGATGCCGAGCGTAGGAAAGGGTTGCTCTCGAGAATTTATTTTTGTGGAAATCTCCTGCAAGCAGAACAATGGCAAGGGAGAGAGAGGATCGGCGACCAATTCCGCGCTAAAAGCGTGCCGTTCTATCGGATTGTGTTTCCCAGTTCGAGCAAGGCGGCGGTTACGCGATTTGAGTTATGGCGGACGACATTTTCCTCGCTGGCAAAATCGCCGACTATGCAGCGGACACCCAGAGTTTCGATCCTATCAATATCGATTTCAATAGGAGCAGCATTTTCCTTGGCATAGCGAGCCAATGTCTGTTGGGAAAATGGCGCGGTGTTCAAGATGGCGTAATCGAAGATCGGCGCCCGCGCATGATCATAGATCCGCTCGATGTGCTCCGAGGCAGTGAGTCCGAGGCTCTCGTTGGCCTGGGTCATCAGGTTGCAGATGTAGACGCGCATGCCGCGCGCTGTGGCCAGGGCGGTGGGGATTCCCTGGACAAGGAGATTGGTGATGAGCGAGGTGTACAGGGAACCAGGCCCCATGGTGATAAGGTCCGCGCGCTCGATGGCCTCTAGCGTTTCAGGGAGCGCGGCAGCATTGGGCGGGTCGAGCATCAGCTCGGCGATGCGGCGGCGGCTGGCCGTGATGCAGGTTTCGCCGCGTACCTCGGACCCGTCGTCCATACGCGCGACAACGGTGGCATTCGCAGTGGTTACCGGATAGATGCGGCCTCGGGTGGCGAGAATCTTCGAAGCCAGCTGGATGGCATGGGCAAAGTCGCCGGTGATCTCGGTGAGGGCGGCGACGAAGAGGTTTCCGAAGTTGTGTCCAATGAGCCCATCGCCGCTGCGGAAACGATGAGAAAAGAGCTGCACGAGCAGGTCTTCCTCTTCGCTGAGGGCAACCATGCAGTTGCGCAGGTCGCCGGGTGGCAGCATATTGAAGTCTTTGCGAAGGCGGCCTGAAGATCCGCCGTCGTCGGTCACCGCCACAACGGCAGAGAGGTCGGCGATCCGGGAGGGTTCCGGGGTCGCCTGTCCGGGCACGCTGACATGCCGCCGAAGCCCTCGGAGAAGAGTAGAGAGGCCGGTACCGCCGCCGATGGCTACTACTCGCAGTGGACGCATCGCAGCTTCGATTGGAGTGTGGATCAGCTCAGATGATTCCGGATTTTGGATAGCAGACTTTGACAACGGCACAAAGGACCCAGGAACTACGACGGAATCTCAGGATATAGCAATTCAGTGAATCTCGGGTCATCGACCATATTCTGAAAGTCGTTATCAGACCGAGCCTGCAGCCGGTTTTTCGGATTCAGCTCAATCGCTTTGGTGAGGTTATCGAGGCAGCCTTGTATCCGGCCAGTGATCGAGTCGAGCAGGGCCAGCCCGTAGAAGGCATAGTCGGCGCCTGGATAGTCGGCAATAATGCCGCGCAGCTGGTCGCCCGCCTCCTCGAAATAGCCCCCGTTCAGCTGCGATACTGCGTAATCGTAGCGTTCTTCCGGCGTCACGAACTCGAGACCGCGCTTGTTGATCTGCCGATGGCAGGTCTGAATGTACATGCGGCAGCGCTCGACGATCTCAGGCGGGGCACTGGGCAGCAGCTTTTCAAGGGCGGTAACGGCCTTGTCGTACTTCCCCTGCTGCACGAGCTGCACGGCTGCTTGATATTGCTGGAAAGCAGCCGCATTAGAAGCGGATGCATGGCCGCTCGGTTTGGCGGCTGGGGTGGGGATTTTCTTGCGGCCCGTTGCCGCGGATCTAGCCTCTTGCGTCATCATTTTGCCATGGGGGCAATTTCCAGGGACCGAGAAGACCACCTGTTTAGATGGATCAAAACCCCGCACCTGAGAATTGCTCTGCTTGAGCAACTTTTATACCCACTGAACCTGCGCACGTCAAATGCGGGTCTTTGCGGCTAACCCAGCATACGCCCTTCACGCGCCCTTTCGATAGATGGAGGGATTGAGGGACGGATCGTTGTACATCTTCAATTGGCGGTAAATCTTGAATCGCTTCGTGCCGGCGAGGATTTCGCGCCACAGGGCATCCAGACATGCCGCGAGGTCGGCGCGCTGCTCTTCAAGGGTTGCGAGGCGGTCCCGGTTTCTTTCTGCGTGACCTGGAGGACCATCCAGCCGCTGGGACTCCTCGCGCGTGTGGTAGATCTTGAGCGCCTGGATCGACAGCCGGTCGATCATCAATCCCGGAGACTCGGAGTGGAGGGGAGCCGCCGGGTTGGGCAGTGCGCGCTCACCGAGCCAACGGAACAGCAGGCGATCGAGATTCTCCGCCCGATCGTTGCGGAGCTGGTTTGTGGCGTCGATGCGGCGTTTCACGTCTGCCAGAGCGGCATCGCTGGCGTCTGGGGAGCGGGCCTCGTCTTCGATATGCCACAGATCGAAGTTGGCGCGGTGCTGCTGGGCCACCTCGGCGAGAAACGAGGTTTGCGCGTCGTCGGATGCCTTTTCGGTCGCGATGGTCCCGTGGTCTTTCGCCGTTTGCATGCCATGCCATTCCGCTGTGAGTCTGTCGTGCAGTTGAATGAGGGCAGTCGCCGAAAGCATCGAGCACGTTCCTTTTCGCAGATTGCGAGTTCTACTCAGATTGGGGTTCCGCAGCAGCGTCTATGGTAGAACTATCTTCGTCCCGCGCCAACTATCGGGAGGCTGAATGCCGGAGCGATTTCTCTGCATTTCGAGCTATGAGAAGGGGCAGGATTTTCTGCGCCGGTGTGCCGAGCTTGGCGTACGGCCCACCTTGTTGACGGTGGAGAAGCTGCGTGACGCCGATTGGCCACGCGAAGCCCTCGACGATCTTGCGACGATGCCTGAATCGCTGAGCTGCGAACAGATTCTCAACACTGTTTCCTGGATGGCGCGTGGGAAGCGGTTCGATCGCATCGTGGCTCTCGATGAATTCGACCAGGAAACCGCGGCCTTGGTGCGGGAACACATGCGCCTTCCTGGGATGAATTTCAGTACCGCCACCCATTATCGCGACAAACTTGCCATGCGCACCACTGCTCGAGCTTCCGGATTTTTAGTGCCGGAGTTTTGCGGGATCTTTTTCTACGATGACCTGCGCGCCTTCATGGATCGCGTGCCGCCGCCTTGGCTCCTGAAGCCCCGCGCAGAGGCTTCGGCATTGGGAATTCGCAAGATCGAACAGCCGGAGAGATTATGGCGCACCCTGGACGAGCTTGGCGACGAGCAAAGCCGTTTTCTCCTCGAGCAGTTCGTCCCCGGAGATATTTTTCACGTCGATTCAATCGTTAGCGAATCGAAGGTCGTTTTCTCGGTCGCGCATCAATACGGCCGGCCGCCCATGCAGGTGATGCACGAAGGCGGCGTCTTCACGACACGCACCGTTGATCGTACGAGCGAGGACTGGCGGCAGCTGACAGAGCTCAACAATCGCCTGGCGCCCGCGCTCGGGATGATCTACGGCGTAACGCACGCCGAGTACATCCGCGCTCATGCCGATGGACGGTTCTATTTCCTCGAAATTGCTGCCCGAGTAGGCGGCGCCTTCATCTCCGATTTGGTTGAGACCGCAACAGGGATCAATCTCTGGAAGGAGTGGGCAAAGCTGGAAGTGGCGAATCTGCGCGGCGCGCCGTATGTCTGTCCGACGGCGCGAAGTGAGTATGCGGGCAGCGTTTTGTGCCTGGCGAAGATGGCTGAGCCCGACACATCGAGTTTCGATGCGCCTGAAATTGTGCAGCGGATGAAGAAGCATCATCACGCGGGCCTGATCGTGCGCTCGCCGCGACCTGAGAGAGTCGTCGAACTGCTCGACCAATACAGAGGCGAATTCGCCGAGAAGTTTTTGGCCAAACTGCCGCCGCCTCTGAAGCCGACGGCCTGATTTCATTTTTCTACGATGTGGAGAGTGCACATGTGCGCTGCACTCTGGCGCTGGGTGTGCCCGTACAATCAAGGCGGGAGCAAGAATGGCACAATCGGGTCAGTACCCTCACCGTCGCTGGAATCCTCTCCGGCAAGCCTGGGTTTTAGTTTCACCCCATCGGACACAACGGCCCTGGCAGGGCGAGGTTGGACAGACGGCGCCGCGTTCCGGCGTGAACTACGATCCAGCATGCTACCTGTGCCCGGGCAACACGCGTGCCGGGGGAGCCGTGAACCCCGCCTACGAGTCGATCTTCACTTTTGTGAACGACTATGCTGCGCTGATGCCGGATGCTCCTGCCGAAACAAGCGGCTCGAGTTCTTCGCTGCTGATTGCCGAGCCCGCGCGGGGACTTTGCAAGGTACTCTGTTTCCATCCGGATCACAGCCTCACCCTGGCGCGGATGACGCAGCCTGAAATCCGGCGCGTTGTGGATGCGTGGACGAGCGAATACGAAGCGCTGGCGCAGATCGACTGGGTGCAATACGTGCAGATCTTCGAGAACCGTGGCGCGATGATGGGCGCCAGCAATCCTCACCCGCATGGGCAGATCTGGACCACAGGTTTTGTTCCCGATGAGCCGGCAGCGGAGACCAAGGCGCAGCAAGAGCACCACAATCGCACCGGCCACTGCCTGCTGTGCCGGTATCTGGCCACCGAACGCGCCTCGGGCGAGCGGATCGTAATGGAAAACGATCACTTTGCCGTGCTGGTGCCGTGGTGGGCCGTGTGGCCTTTCGAAGTTCTATTGGTGAGCAAGCGGCATCTTGGCAAGCTGCCGGAATTAAGCGGGATTGAGCGCGATGCATTGGCCGACGCGCTCAACAGGCTGACCACGCGGTACGACAATCTCTTTGAGACCAGCTTTCCGTACACGATGGGGTTTCATCAAACGCCAACCGACGGCCAGCAGCATCCGGAATGGCATTTCCATGCACATTTCTATCCGCCTCTCTTACGCTCCGCGACAGTGCGCAAATTCATGGTGGGATTTGAAATGCTGGGCATGCCGCAGCGCGATATCACCCCGGAGAGCGCGGCAGAACGGCTGCGGGCGCTCTCAGAAAAGCATTTCTGGCCGAGGGAGTAGTTGAGTCCGGAGGGCCCGCCCTAAACGGGCTTACGACCGCGGATGTGCAGGAAGAGCGGAGCCACACGCGTGTCGGCAACTGCGGGTGAAGAGGCGGCTTGCTCGGCGCTGGCTGTTGGTTCACCAAACTTCTCGATGACGAGGCCAGCGGCGCAGATTATATCGACCCAGCTGCTCAGCGTCCGGTGAAACATGGGCGCGCGCAGGGGCTTAATGCGGGTTCGCTCTTTCAGCGGCAAGGCCGGAAACATCCACTCGTTCGTTTGACCATTCGTCGGCTCAAAGTAGTGGCTAACTTCGATGCCGCTGACATTGCCATCGAGATCGCGCAGCACGCGTCTGTGCGGTGGTGCGAAGCACGGATGGATGATGGAGAACTGGAGGAAGCCTCCGGGGCGCAGCACGCGCGCTGCTTCCTTGAGCGCCAGACCGTGGTCCGGCATTTCCATCAGCGACATGAATGCCGTTGCGAAGTCGAAGGAATGGTCCGCGAAGGGCAATTCCATTCCGTTGGCAACTCGATAGTGAATTTCGAGGGGCGCTGCAGCTTCAGTGGCCCTGGCGTGGCGGATGAAGGTTGGCGCCACATCGATGGCCTGCATACTCGCGCCGAGACGGGCAAGCTTGCGGGTATTGGCGCCTTCACCACAGCCGATATCGAGGCCGCTTAATCCGCGGACGTCCGGCAGCATCGCAAGAAATGCAGGGGTGTCGAGGGCGTCACGGTAGATGTCGTACCCGGCGCGCACAAAACGCGTCCATGTTTCCGCATTGGCTTCCCAGTAGAGTGCAACCTCGGCGGGTTTCATCTGCAAAGACTCCCACGCGCGCGGCGGATACGAGGGAACAAGCCGGTGTTGCAAAGGAAAACATGGTGAGCTCGCTGGGACTCGAACCCAGGACCCACGCCTTAAAAGGGCGTTGCTCTACCAACTGAGCTACGAGCTCTTACTTGGGATAAACATCCGTACAATCAATGAATTAGCAGTTGCCAATTATCGACTTCCTTGATCATGGTAGCATCGGGCCTCAAGAAAGGCCAGTGGGGCACCTTCTGCTTGCACTCCGTCTTCTATTCCCACTCTGCGCAGTATGATGTGAACGAGCCAAGCCAGAAGAATGACCGTTCGCGATTCAGAACTTCCATTCCGCGATGTAGAACAGCCGTTGGAGAAGGGGACGCTTCGCTTGTGGGTCGCAGATCCTGCCGCGGCGTGGGCTGATCCAGACGCTCCGAAAGTGGTTGCGTTGTTGTCTGCGGAAGAGCAGGCGCGCTTGCGGAGCTTTCGCTTTACCGCGAATCGCCGGGAATTTCTAGCGGCTCATCTCCTGGTGAGGCATGCCCTTTCTCATGAGACGGATCGTGCGCCGAAGACATGGCGCTTCCGCGTGAACGACTATGGAAAGCCGGCGATCAATCCTGACTGCGGGTTTCGCTTCAATCTGTCGCGACGTGCAGGACTCGCCGTGTGCCTGGTTGCACAAGAAGTGGAGGTAGGCGTCGATGCAGAGGCTCTGGCTCGCGGAGTGGAGATCCTGGCGATCGCGGACCGGATCTTTTCTCCGAAGGAAATCGAGCAGCTCGAAGAAGCAAGTGAGTATCAGAAGCCGGATCGTGCACTCACTTTGTGGACGCTGAAGGAAGCCTATACCAAGGCGTGCGGCCTCGGTCTTTCATTGCCTCTGCGGGATATTTCGTTTCTGTGGAGCTTCACGAAAGGCATGCGCCTTGAAGTGAATGGGCCTGTGCATGAACAGGACGAACGCTGGCGATTCTGCATCATCGACCATGCGGGGCACCGGATTGCACTGGTGGCTGAATTAAGCGTAGAGCCCCGGCTGGAGTTTTGGGAGCTCGCCGCTTTTGGTCAAGCGCCTACGCGACTGGAACTAGATCCTCCGCCGGTTTGGTTTCCGTCTGGTGGAGCAGCTGAGTGATGATTTCGCCGACCGCGCGCACCTGCGGCTCCAGAAGAATTGTCGAGTGATGCGCAGAGGCAACATCGTAGATGTCGAGACCACCTAGCGCGAGGTTGCTCCAGCCGAGGGTCGGATCATCGCGTTCGCTCAGGCTCTCAATGCCGTTCAGTCCCCGTTCTAAGGCGCGGATCAAAACTACTTTTCCCTCGTAAGGGCGGAAGACGTAGCGCGTGAGCGCGCGACCGTGCACATCCTCCAGCCAGGCGTAGCGAAGACTGGCGGGTAGACGGAGGTGGAACGCACGATAGCCGTAGTTGGCAACCCGCGCGAGGTGATAGCCCGTCATTCGTTCGAGGTACTCACATTTCAGGGTTGCCTTGCGCAGCAGGTAGGGGACTGGCTGATGGCGCAGGTTTTGCCGGAGCGCTGCGATCTGTTCAGCGCGCGGAATAGGCTTAACGCTACCAGGAACGACGGCGTCAATCATCACCAGCATTTTTGTCTCGATGCCCTGAGCTCGCAGCTGGTGGGCCATTTCAAAAGCAACCAGCCCCCCGTAAGACAATCCACCAAGATAGTAAGGCCCGTTCGGAAAAGAGGACAGGATTTCGCGGACGTAGGTCGCAGCGAGCTCCTCTACGCTCGTGCTGAGTATGTCGTCATGGTTCGTGAGGGGGGACTGGAAAGCGTAGACAGGCTGATCCCGACCGAGTGCCCGAGCCAGGGGTTCATAGAAAAGAACTTCGCCGCCGATGGCGTGAATGAAGAAGAACGGCGTCTTCGAGCCCTTCGGTTGGATGGGCACGAGGCAAGCAAGGCCGGTCGGTGTCGGGGTGGCGACGGGTTGACGCAGCTTGCGAATTCGCTCTGCGAGCAGCCGAACCGTGCGCGCTTCGAAGAGAACCGCGAGTTCGAGTTCAACCTGGTAAGTATTTCTGATTTTGGCGAAGAGGCGCACGCCGATGAGGGAATGTCCACCGAGAGCGAAGAAGTCATCGTCGAGCTGGATATGTTCGACGCCCAGCAGATCTTCAAACCAGGCGCGCAATGTTTCTTCGATGTCGAGGCTTTGTCCAGGAGAGGATTGCGCGGTAGGCCGACGGGAAGCAACGGGACTTTCGGGTGCCGTGGCGGCCGTTGCGTGCTCGATGGGTCGGCTCGCGACGATCAGTCCCGAGGGGCTTTCGGAAAGAAGGATCCGCGTAAGAGCACGGACGCCTTCTTGCGGAGAGATGCCGCCGCGATCGAACTGCTTGTTTTTGAAATAAGTATCCGCTTGTGCAGAGGGGCGCTCCTGTGCGGCAAGCCCCGCGGGATCGCCGATGCGGCGCATCGCGAATCCTTCAATCTCCATGAGGACGCGATCGTTTTCGTCGAACAGGGTGATGTCGAAGCTGGCAATCTCGCCGCGTGCCTGGTTCTCTGCGCGCGTGCGCATGTGGCTGAAGAATCGTCCCGGCAATGGACGATGAATGCTGATCTTCCTGTAGGAAATCGGTAGGTAAAGATCATCGGACGATTCATAATTATCGAGCAGGTAGAGTGCGCAACCAGTTGCCAGATCGAGCAGCGCAGGATGCATATGCAGATTGGCGCATTCGCCTGCGAAGCGCGGGTCTATTTCGATTTCGGCACAGCCTTCGCGGTCACCTATGAGCATGCGCTTGAGACTGCGCCAACGCGGGCCGAAGTTGAAGTAGCGCTCCTGTTTCGTGCGATGATCGGCGTCAAACAGGATTTCGCGTTGTGTGCAGCGAGACCGGACGCTCTTGCCATCGACGGTCGAGCTGGAGATGCTGGCCCTCTGAGCGATGCGGCCCGTGGCATGTTCGATCCACAAGTCGTCCTTTGCCAGTTGGCTATCGCGGGCAAAGATAGAAAACTTGAAGAAGTTTTCAGGCTGGCTGCTCTTGTCTTCTTTCAGAATGCGGACGCGCACCTCTTGCGACTCGGTTTCCGTGACCGCGAAGGGCGACAGGAAAAACACATCGCGAAACTCGATCGGCCCGGGCGCAAACGCGTCGGCCAAAGCACCGGCGGCCAGTTCCAGATAGCCCGTGCCGGGAATGAGAGCCTTGCCGGTTTTCAAGCGATGTTCGGCAAGTAGCCACTGCTTCTTCATCGAGAAGGAGCAGTGCAGGACAGTTTCTTCCGGGGTTCGAAGTAAACGCCGTTCCAGGAAAGGATGGCTGAGGGCAGCATGGGCGGCGGCCATTCCCACATCGCTCCACGCATCCCAGTTAACGACCGTGACCGCTGCTCTCCGGCTACGCGCGAATGCATCCAGAAACGCGTTGGCCGCGGCGTAATCGATTTGACCCGCGGGCGGCTGGATGGAACTAATTGAGGAGAAGAGGACGAAGCAATGCAAAGGCGCGTCGCCGAGAGCCTGCTCGAGGACCACCGTTCCGCGCACTTTGGGATCAAGCACGCGCGCAGCGGACTCTTGGGTTTTTGAAAGCAGTGGCGCATCGTCGAGAACGCCCGCCGCGTGAAAGACTCCATCGATCCTGCCGAACTGGTTGCGTGCCTTGTCGATGACGGCTCGCATCTGCGTTAGATCTGCGACATCTGCCCGCGCCACCAGCAAGCCGCTGCCGAGCGAGCGGATCTCGATCAGCTTGCGCAGCATGCTCTTGACGCTCTCTGGTTGCTCCGGGTCGTTGGCGAGCTGATTCCAATCCGCCTCAGCGGGAGCCCCGGATCGGCTCACCAGAATCAGGGAAGCTTTAAACTCGCGCGCCAGGTGCCCGGCGAGGGTCAGCCCGATTCCTCCCATGCCGCCCGTGATGAGATAGACGCCGTGTTGTTCAAGACGTGGCCGCTCGGACGCATGCGGAGGATCGCTTTCCGCAATCGCTTCAATGAACCGCCTGCTGTCTCGAAAGGCCAGCACACCTTCGCAGGTCACGCCGAGCTCCGCGATCAGTTGATTGGCACACGCATCGATGCGGTCCTTCTCGAGGTCGATGTCGATCGCAGTTGCGCGGATGCCGGGCAGCTCCTTCGGGATAACGCCCGCAGGACCCAGCAACACGGCTCGCGCGGGGTCGTGGACCGATTCACCATCGATCGATTGCAGCCGGCTAGAAACGAAGAACATGTCTGCGTGCGAATGGTCGGCTGCGATGAGTGCCTGGGCGAGAAAGAGGGGGCTATAAAAGCTCTGCGCCAGCGTCTTCTCGAGAGATACGAGATTGCCCGCAGACGTCACGGACCAAAGATGGAGCAGGCAATCGGGCGCGTCGCCGTTGCGGCGAAGATCGGCAAGTAGTGCGTCGTAGTCTTCGCGCACGCCGGGGCGAATCGTAAAGTGGCGGCGCCGCACCTGCTTGAATCGCGAACCCGCCTCGATGGTGATCACCTGGTGCTTCGTGCTGCGCAATTGAGAGGCGATGCGCTCGCCGAGACCGAGAGCATCGAGGAAGATGATCGTGCAGGCAGGCTCGTGTGCGGGTCGCTCGGCAAGCGGAGCAGGTGTCCAAGTGCGCCGATAGAAGAGAAGGCCATTCTGCAGCGGAGCCGAAGTCTTAGCAAGCGGTTCAACGGAAGAGTCGGAATCCAAACGATCCGGTTCGATCCAGAACCTCTGGTGCTCGAAGGGGTAGGTAGGCAACGAAACACGCCGGACTGAATTCTTCGCGCGCAACATTGTCCAATCAACCTCAGTACCGGCCACCCAAAGCTGGCCCATCGTCTGCAGCGCACAATGAAGTGCGGAGACGTTCTCGCGAGGGTGAGGAAGTGAGGAATGTGCGCGACTAACCCGGTCGCCCTGGGAACGCGCAAACGTCGTAAGCGTATTTCCCGGGCCCACTTCGAGAAGGATCTGCTCAGGGATACGCGAGAGCTCGGCGAGGCATTCGGAGAATCGCACCGTCTGGAGAATGTGGCGCGCCCAATAGGCAGGATCGGTAGCTTCTTCCGGCTTGATCCAGGTTCCGCTGACATTCGACAAGTAAGGACGGCTTGGAGCACGCAGGACGATGCCGCGCAATTGATCTTCAAACGTGCGGAGCACCGGCTCCATCATCGCGGAGTGGAAAGCGTGCGATGTATGCAGTCGCCTGCACGGGATCGATTGGCGGGAAAGGGAGGCTTCGAATGCGACGATGTCGGCTGTAGATCCGGAGACAACGCACAATTCGGGACTATTGATGGCAGCGAGCGAGAGCGAAGGGGGCAGTTGCAACTTGCCGGCTGCTGTTGGGATGGCAAGCATTGCGCCCGCCGGCAGGCCGAAGATCAAGCGGCCCCGCATCGCGACGAGCCCAACAGCATCTTCGAGCGAGAACACCCCTGCGAGACAAGCAGCCACATACTCGCCGATGCTGTGCCCAACCATCGCAGCGGGCTCGATTCCAAGCGACATCCACCATTGCGCCAGCGAATACTCGATGGAGAACAAGGCGGGCTGGGTCAGCCAGGTTTCGTTGAGCCGCTCGGTGGCCGCGTCTTTCTCCTCATCAGGTGGAAAGAGTGCCCCGATAAGGTCGATGCCGAGGTGCGGCTTCAGCAAGCGCGCGCAACGATCCAGTGCAATGCGAAAAGCGGGCTCATTCTCGTAGAGTTCGCGCCCCATGTTGACGTATTGCGAGCCCTGCCCGGAGAAGAGGAACGCGATGCGCGGCTGCGTTCGAGCTGCCACGCCGGCAACGCCAACTTTGGTTCCGCCATCGGGAAGTGCCGCAATCGCTTTTGGATCCTTGTCCACAACGAGCGCGCGACGGTATGGAAATGCCTGCCGCCCGGCCTGGCACGTGAATGCGACGTCTGCGAGGTCGAGGTCCGAATGCGACTTGAGATGGGAGATGAGATTCTCGAGCGCGCGATTCGCGGCTGTTTCCGATTTTGCTGAGACGGTGAGCAACTCGCACGGCTTTGCCTGGCGCTTCAATTCCGGGTACGGCGGCTCTTCAAGCACGGCGTGAACATTGGTTCCCCCAATGCCGAGGGAAGTAACGCCGGCGCGGCGCGGTGATCCATTGGACAGCCAGTCGACAAGCTTGTCGTTAACGAAGTACGGAGTGTTGCTGAGATCGATGCGAGGATTGATGTTCTTGAAGTGAAGTGTCGGTGGAATCTGGCGGTGTTCCAACGCAAGCACGGTTTTGATCAGGCCGGTTACGCCTGCGGCGGCGTCAAGATGTCCGATATTCGATTTGACCGACCCGACGGCGCAAGGGGAGAGCGTTCCGTCGGATTGTTGGAATGCTTGTGTAAGAGCGCGCAATTCGATTGGATCGCCGACTACCGTGCCAGTGCCGTGGGCTTCGACGTAGGAGACTTCATGGGCGCGGACTCCGGCAAATTCGAGCGCTTCCTGAATGACTTCAATCTGCCCCTCGACGCTCGGCGCAAGATAGCCGACCTTGCGCGCTCCGTCGTTATTCATCGCAGAGCCGAGAATTACGGCACGAATGTTATCCCCCGCTGCAAGGGCGTCTTCAAGCCGGCGCAGGACGACGATGCCGACCCCGTTGCCGAAGACCGTACCGCTGGACGATGCATCGAAAGAACGGCAGTGGCCGTCGCGCGAAAGGATCTCTCCCTCACGGTACATGTAGCCCCGGGTGTAGGGGACCTCGATCGTGACGCCGCCTGCGAGCGCCATATCGCAGCCGTAATTCAGCAGCTCCTGGCAGGCGAGATGCACTGCAACCATCGATGTGGAGCAGGCAGTCTGGACATTGATGCTGGGGCCGCGCAGGTCGAATTGATACGAGACGCGCGTGGCGAGTACGTCTTTGTCGTTTCCGGTTTGCTTGAGCTGGAAGAGGCCGGCTTCCTCGCGCATGCGCCGATTGGCGAGCAGGTTATGGATGAGGTAGCTGTTGAATCCAGATCCTGCGAAGACGCCGATTGATCCTTGAAAGCGTTGAGGCAGATAGGCGGCATCTTCAAGCGCTTCCCAGGCGCACTCGAGAAAGTGCCTGTGCTGAGGATCCATGATGGATGCGTCGCGGGGGCTGAGGCCAAAAAATCCCGCATCGAAGAGGGGAACGTCGTCGAGCACGGAGGCCCTCTTGACGTACGCAGGGTTGGCCAGATCGTCGGGAGTTGCGCCCGCAGCCTTCAGTTCGGCGTCTGTGCAATCGCGAATGGACTCGACACCGTCGCGCAGGTTCTGCCAGAACTGCGCAACGGTACGCGCGCCGGGGAACCGGCCGGCCATGCCCACGATCGCGATTGCCGTGCTCTTCATGAGGGTCCTCAGTGTTGCATCGCCATCCGGCGCCGCTGCGCGCGGCCCGATGCCTGGGTCTTCACACCGGCGCCAGCAAGGTGCGCAGCGAGCGTGCTCACAGTGGAAAACTGAAAGAGATCGACCAGATCGAATTCGTGCCCGAGCACTTCCTGCAGCCGCGCGTGCACTTCGGCCACCGTCAGGGAGTGCGCGCCGAGGTCGAAGAAGTTGTCATCAAGACTCACCGCGGTCAGGCCGAGCGCATCCTTCCATGTATCGGCGACAATCTGTTCCATCTCGGTCACGGGTTGGCGCGCCGTCGTGCTTTCAGCAACAAGCGCGGGTGGAGGAAGATTCAGCAGCGCCTTTCGATCGATCTTGCCGTTGTTCGTTAACGGCAATTCGGATAGAAAGACGATGTTCGACGGAACCATGAACTCAGGGAGTCGCGCCGCAACGGTGTGCCGCAACTCGGCGCCCGCGTTCTCGCCCAGGCCTTCGGCGCGTACATAGGCAACCAGGCGCATGTCCCCTTCGCGGTCTTCGCGCAACACAACGATGGCGCGCTGGACTCCTGCGCACTCTTCGAGAACAGCCTCAATCTCTCCCGGCTCAATGCGGTGGCCGCGCAATTTGATTTGATAATCGACGCGGCCAAGAAAATCGATGCTTTCGTCTGGCAGGGTGCGAGCGAGGTCGCCGGTTCTGTACAGGCGCGTGGAACTCAGCGAGGGAATGGACAGGAAGCGATCCGCGGTCAGGTTGGGCCGATTCCAATAGCCGCGCGCTACGCCGTCGCCCCCGAGATATAGCTCTCCCGCTTCGCCTGCGGCCATCGGTCTCTGATCGGGGTCAAGGATGAAGACCTGGGTATTTAGAACGGGGTGGCCGATTGAAATCGTTGTTCCAATTTCATCGATGCGGCCGCATGTGGACCAGATCGTGGTTTCCGTCGGTCCGTACATATTGAAAATCTGGCCGGAGAAAACCTGGCGCAGGTGCCGCACAAGCGAAGCGGGAACAGCTTCACCTCCCAGCAGAATCTGACGGAGCGATCCGAGCGCGGCGAACGCGCGCCGATCGAGTGTCAGCATCCGAGCAAGGGAAGGAGTCATCTGTAGGTGCGTCACCTTGTGCTGCGCGATCTCATCGGCGACTGTGGCGGAGCTCTCGTCTCCGTGAAGCACGATGGTGAATCCGCGTGTGAGCGTCCAAAGAAGTTCAAGAATGGAAATATCGAACGAGACGCTCGTGACCGCGAGCCAGACTCCGGGTTCGCAGCCGATTGCCTGATCCATGGCGGCGAAGAAGTTCAACACATTTCGATGCTCGATCATTACGCCCTTCGGCTTACCCGTCGAGCCGGAGGTGTAGATGACATAGGCCAGGTCGGAGCCGACTGCTCTGCCGCGAATTTCGCGTTCCTCCGATTTGGAGAAAGGCAGATCGTCGACATCGAGCAATTTGGGTAAGGCGCCGATCGATGCGAGGCCCCGCTTCGATTGCCGATTGGTCAGAACAACCGGCATCGCAGAATCTTCAATGATCCACGAGAGGCGTTCTGCCGGGTAGTGAGGATCGAGTGGAACGTATGCGCCATCGGCTTTGAGAATACCCAGTAGGCCGATCATCAGCGAGGCGCGGCGATCCATCGCGATGCCGGTCAATGTGTCCGGCTTGATGCCGAGACCTCGGAGATGCCCGGCGAGCATGTCGGAGCGCTCGTCCAGTTCGCGATACGTCAGCGTCGCGTCTTGAGCGATCACAGCTACGGCGTCCGGCGTGCGCGCAACCTGCCGCGAGAAGAGCGCTGCAATCGTAGCGTCGCCGACCGAAGAGCGGGTTACCTCAGTCGTTAGCGCGGCTGACATAGAAATTCTCCAGGAAAAGAAACTCAATGCCGGTCCCGAGGTAGGTGCAGATGGCCTCCTCGGGCGTATTCACAATCGGCTGGCCTTTGACGTTGAAGCTGGTATTCAAAACCATCTGGCTGCCGGTGGCGTCTCCAACCGCCATGAGGAGTTTGTGAAAATCCGGGTTATCCTTCGCGGAGACAGTCTGCAGGCGCGCTGAGCCGTTGACGTGGGTGATGGCGGGCAGTTGCGCGCGGGCCTCCGGACGCACATCGACGATGCTGATCATGTACGGCAGCTCGGTGCCGGGCGCGACTTCGAACCAGCGGTGAGCTTGCTCGACGGAACAGGCCGGGGCGAAGGGCCGGAACGCTTCACGCTTTTTGACCATCGCGTTGATGCGGTCGCGCATGGTGGGGCGGCGCGGATCAGCGAGAATGCTGCGGTTGCCAAGCGCCCGAGGGCCGTACTCCATGCGGCCGCGCGACCAGGCAATGACGCGTCCGTCGGCGATTAACTTTGCGGCGCAGGCACAGGTTTCCTCGACGGAGTCGAAACGCTTCCAACGGATTCTGCCTTCAAACCGCTGCAAGGTCGCTTCGATCTCATCTGCGCTGTACTGCGGACCGAACAGCGGGACAGGGAACCGTTCATTCCGGATCGGTTGTGCGAGCGACGTGCGGTACAAGGCCGCTCCGAACGCCGAGCCGTCATCTCCAGCAACCGGTTGTACGTAAACTTCGTCGAAGAGTCCAGAGCGAAATAGTTTGCCGTTCGTCGTGCAATTCAGTGCGACTCCTCCGGCAAGCGCGAGGCGCCGCAACCCAGTCTCGCGTGCGAAGTGCTCGCACACATGCATCACGACGCGTTCAAGGCACTCCTGCAAAGCCGCCGCCACATCCTCGTGGACGGAACTAACGGATTGTGTCGCGGCGCGCCGCGGAATGAGATGCTCGTCGAGATACGCACGCGTGGCGCGGTAGTTTTCACGATCTTCACGCGTTTGGTTTAGCTTGAGAATCGGGATGCGGATGGTGCCGTCGTCGCGTAACTCGACGGCCTTCTCGAAGAAATTGCGGAAGCGGGCCGGATCGCCATAGGGAGCGAGGCCCATGATCTTGTATTCGTCTGAGTTGAAGTCGAAGCCGAGATGCAACGTGACAAGGGAGTAGAGAATTCCGATGGAGTCGTTCGCGCCAATGGTGCGAAGTTTTTCGAGCTGGCCATCGTGAAAATCGTAGACCGTCAGGCTCTCCACTTCGCCCATGGCATCATTCACGATGACCAGGCACTCGTCCCAGCCCGACGTGTAGGCAGCGCTGGCTGCATGCGCAAGGTGATGACCGACCGACACTACTTTCTCGTCGGGAAAGCCAGGCAGGTCGCGGTGCACCTGCGCTAGAAGAGCATCCCTGGAAAAAACCTCATCATAGAGAGCGGCCGATGCGTCGTCGTTTCGATAGAGCGCACGATACGGCTCATAGTTGAAGCCGTGCGCGATCTCATCGATATCGGTGAGTGCAAGGCCCGCCTCGTCGAGGCAGAATTGGATCGCATCGATCGGGAAATTGCCGGTGTGCTTCTTGCGGCTGAAGCGTTCCTGCTCGGCGGCAGCGATGAGCTTGCCGTCCACGACCAGAGCGGCCGCAGCATCCATGCCCTGGGTGATTCGATACTCGCGTTCATCCAGCCCAGGCCAGCGTGCCTGCTTGAATGGAACAGCATTCTCTAATCCACTGATGCCGATGATCTTCATAACCTTCTCTGCTTGCGGAAAGTGTGAAGAGCCAAATGCAGTGGCCTTGTCTGCGGGGAATTTCTTGTTGTCGTTGGCCTGATTGTACGTCAGGTTTTTCTTATCGATGACGTGCTCGCTCGTCCCACAAAAGATGTAGGTGTCGCCGTTCATGAGAGACGTGTGAATCAAGCGCCGGTTCGAACGAGGCGAGAGGAGTTCGCTCTGCGCAAAAATTAGAAGTCTGATTTCAGTTGAGCAGGTCGAGGGCCCACATCCTTCCGGGTTTAGCGCCGCTTCCCGGGTGAAAGCCATCGTCGCGCGCGTTGGGTTCGGGCCGAAAATTCTGGATCGAGTTTCTCCAAAATGCAGTGACCAGAAGGCGTGGCCGGCGTTACGCGTGTGCGCTGCGGATGTTCCTTTGGACAGGGGTTGGAAAGATGATGAGCGGATTTGGATGCACGTCGTCACTACCGACGCGGAAACTGAGTGGGATTTTGCCTCGGACCGAGCGGGAAGAGGGGGGAACGGCAATAATTGCGATTATGGGACCTATAAAATTAAATAAATTAATTTATTGACTTGATTTGATAAATAAACACAATTATGCTTGTCTTCATCTTAGACGTGAGGTTGCGAGCCGGGATGGCACTCGATTCAAAAGTCGGTTCGGATTGGCAGGATCTGCTGCGGATTGCCCAGGGGGCAGCACTTGTTGTGGAGCGGGTTCGCATCCCGGAAAAGCAGATTGTGGTTGAAGGCAGTTTCACTCTCCCTGAACTCGCCCGTCTCCCGCTGGAAGACCAGGTCTTTATCACCGCTTTTTTGCGTTCGCACGGCTCGATTAAGGAGATGGAGCAGATTTTCGGGGTGAGCTATCCGACGATCAAAGCTCGTCTCAATCGAATCGCCGGTCAATTGGAGTTTGTCGACAACAATCCATCGCCTTCGCGCGCGGATGTTTTGGAGCGGTTGAAGACCGGTGAGATCACGGCTGCGGATGCGATCCGGGAACTGGAGGCAATGAAATGACTCCTAATGTCGCGATTGTGCACGTGTCGAATCGCTACGGGCTCGGCGTTCATCTTTGGCTGCCGCTGTTCCTTCTGTGGATTCCGTTGATTTTGCTGTCGCCGCTGGTTCTTTTAGTTCTGTTCGGTGTTTGTTTGGCGGGGCGCATCAACCCGTGGCGCACCATCGGGGCCTTCTGGGGATTGGTTTGCAGCCTTCCAGGTACCAACGTGCGTGTGTCCGCAGATGGAAACCATGTCACGGTGCGGATTTTGTGAGGAATGCTATGAATACCGATCGTCGCGTCATTTTGTCGTTGGTTGCAACGGGACGAATTACTCCGCGCGAGGCGGAACGCCTGCTGGCCCTCACCCCGGATGCCGAGGAAAGCGTGCTGCGACTTGCTCTTTGCCTAGCGTTTGCGTGGCTGGCTTTGCCCCGGATTACGGAACTGATTACTGAAACCGCGCATACTTTGGCGCGGATGTCGCCGGCTATCTTCTCAGCGGTGCATCATGCCTTAGCCTGCGCCCTATCTTCGGTCTTTGGAGGACTGTGATGAACGAGAATCGTCGCCAGATTTTGGAAATGCTTGCTTCGGGAAAAATCACTGCGGACGAAGCGGACCGCTTGCTTGCAGCGTTGGAGCCAGACACAACGACATCGGCGCGCCGAACGGCTGATACTTCTTCAGCCAGAGCCGGATCTATTCCGGGAGAAGGAAAGATCCGCGCGAAGTATCTGCGCGTACAGGTTGAAGCGGACGAATCGATAACCGGGATGAAGGGGCCGACGACTGTGAATGTGCGCGTTCCGATGCAGTTGCTGCGCGCGGGTGTGCGCCTGGCCGGCCTGATTCCCAAGCAGGCGCATGATCAGCTTGACGCTGCATTTATGCAGCACGGAGTTCCCATCACGCTCTCGCAGATCAAGCCCGAAAATCTCGAAGAGCTGATCGATCACCTGGAAGATCTAACGGTGGATGTGGACGGCAAGGATGGCAACTCGACTCGAGTGAAAGTCTTCTGCGAGTAGGCGAAGTTTTCTTTGGTGAACAGCGGATCAACGATTGGGCGGGATACCCTAGGTTTTTCGTAGCGGCTTGTGCATGGGAACCACTTGCACGGTGACATCGCGAATTTGCGAGAGAAACTTGTTTAGTACCGATCCGCGCAGCAGGATGTCGAAGCGCGACCGAACCGGCTGACCGAAGATCACGTGCGAGATGCTTTCCTGCTGAGCGAAACGGATAAGCGCGTCAGAGACGTTCTTGTCATGCAGCACCACCACCTGCGCTCCGAGGTCACGCGCCATTCGCTGATACTCTTCGACGCGTTGATTTCCTTCCGGATCGGCTTCGCGCTTGTCTTCGTCGGGCCGCGCAACGTAGACCGCATACCAGTTGGTCGCCAGTCGGCCGGCCACGCGCGCGCCCACGCGGATGAGGCGCTCCGTCCCGGGCCGTGTGCTCAGGCAGACCATCACCTTGTCCGGTACCGGCGCCTGTTCCAGCCCCTGCGTGCGCCGATAATCGGCAGCACGTTTACTTACCTGTTCGGCCGTGGCGCGCAGCGAGAGTTCGCGCAGCAGGTTCAGATTGCCTTTGCGAAAGAAATTCGCAAGCGACTGTTCAACCTTCTCCGGCGCGTAGATTTTTCCTGCGCGGAGCCGCAACCGCAGCTCCTCCACTGTGATATCGACATTGATCACTTCATCCGCGCGCTTGAAGAAGCTGTCGGGCACCGTTTCGCGAATCACGGTGTTCGCCGAACGGTTAACGGCATCGTTCAGCGTTTCCAGGTGTTGAATGTTCACGGCGGTCATCACGTTGATGCCGGCGTCCAGCAATTCGAGAACGTCCTCGTAGCGCTTACGGTTTTTGCTGCCGGGCACGTTGGTGTGCGCCAGCTCGTCCACGATCACGGTGTCGGGATGTCGCGCTAGAATTGCGTCCACATCCATTTCTTTCAGGTCCACGCCGCGATAAGGAATCACGCGCAAGGGAATGATTTCAAGATCGCGAATTTGCTCGGCAGTTTCCTTTCGGCTATGGGTCTCCACAAGCCCGACCACGATATCGATGCCCTCTTTTCGCTTGAGAAAGGCGTCGTTGAGCATGTGATAGGTTTTGCCCACGCCGGGTGCTGCGCCGAGATAGATGCGCAGCTTGGCAGGTTCTTGTTGCCGTTCCAGTTCGAGTTCTGCCATCAGCCCACCTCAACCGGGTGATGGGCGGTCTCAACGACCGCAACCGGCAGCATGAAACGGAAAGTGGTGCCGTGTCCGAGGCGGCTTTCGACGGCGATCTGGCCGCCCTGCGACTCGACAAGCCGGCGCACAAGGGCTAGTCCAAGTCCGGTCCCGGTATCCGATCCCGCGTTGAATCGGTCGAAGAGTTTGCCCAGGCGATCCGCTTCGATGCCCCGGCCTGAATCGCGCACCGTGAATTGCACAAAGCTCTTGATCTCTTCTGCTGCGAGCAGGATTTCCCCCTCCGGAGGGGTATAGCGAAGCGCGTTCGACAGAAGGTTGTCGAAGATGGAGCGGACCGCGCGCTTGTCCGCCTGTATGTAGGACAGATCGGCAAACGCATCGACTTCGATCCGAATCCGCTTTTCGGCAGCCTCTTCGCAAAAGCGGTCGCGTGCCTCGTTCAGCAAGGGAAGGGGGCGCAGCCGGTCCGGATGCAGTTCGCGACGGCCGGTGTCGAGTTCGGCTACTTCAATCAGATCGGTCATCAGCTCGTTCAGCTTTTCTGATTCAGTGCTCGCCGCGGCAACGAGCTCGGCCTGCAGCGGTGCCAGGTCGCCGCCGAAGCCTTGGCCCAGCGCGTAGAGTCCGCGCCTCAACTGCAGCAGCGGGTTGCGGAGCTTTTGGCTCGCGACAGAAATGAATTGAGTCTTGAAGCGATCGGCGTCCTGCATCGTCGTCACATCTTCCAGCGTGGTCACCGTGCCGAGAAGTCTGCCTTCCGAGTCGCGCATGGGAGTAGTGCGAAGCCGATAACTGCGATCCTGCTGACCAATCCGCATCGGCAACAGTGCAGCATCGCCTTCGGCGGCCACGGCCTTCTGCATCGACACAGCATCGCGGATGGCGCTCAGGATCTTTTCGCCTCCGGGCGTGGTGGTGAGCGCCATGCGGTCCGCGGCAGAGTCGCCCAGGATCTCAGAGGCTGCCTGATTGACCTTGAGAACATGGCCCTTCCCATCGGTCACGATGATGGGCTCAAAGATCGACTGCAGGACCGCATCGGAGAGCTGAAACTCCATTTGCCGGCGACCGGCCTCCGTGTCGCGCAGATCGCGAAGGCGTACCGCTAGCCGATTCACCTCGCTGGCGATCACCCCGAAGTCGTCGCGGCTTGTCCAGTCCACGCGATGTTCGAGATTGCCCTCGGCAATCTTTTTGATATCGCGCGCCACCATGCGAATAGGCAACCAGACCGAGACGATGGTTCCGGCGCATACGAGAATTGAGCCAAGCACAAAGGCGATCGCGATGGGCTCCTCGCCGGCCACCCTCAGGGCGTGGCGCGTGGTGAACGCGAATGCCGCCGTAAGGGCCGCGAGAGCAAAGCATCCGAGGATCAAACGCTGGGTCAGGTTCAGCATGAACCGGGCTCCGGGCCGGGAATCGTTGCTCCATTCATTCTGGGCGAAGTACCCTCATCCCGCAAATCGCGTTTTGTCGCGATTTGCGGCTGACCCGTTATCGTTATGGAACCTGGCAGACCGAAAGCGCATCGTTGTGCCAGCGGCAGGCAAGGCCTTCCGGAGCCGGATTGATTACGAGCACCCAGTTCACTCCGAAATCGTTTTTGAGGCGTTCGAAATCCGCAATCGTGAAATGGTCCCAACCAGCCTGCGCTGTCACTTGCTTGTCCCATGCTGGCCCCAGCTCCGGAACCTGGGTTACAACAGCCGTGTCTTTGATCGCGTCGGCGAGTTGGCTGCGCTCAGCCAGGGCGCGAAAGCTGTGGTAATCCTCTCCGGGCGCGGCAAGATAGCGGGGATTCATTGCGAAATACGCATCGGTCGGCGTATTCATCCGAATCCAGGCGAAGGACTGCAGCCAGGGATTGTTCGTCTTGAGTCCCGGCAGTTCCAGGTGCGGGCTCCCTTCAAACAAGGCCCACTCCGAGCCGAACATGCCGACGTTGATCACGAGCAGATAGAGCGCCCACCGCCAAGTGGATGACCGCAGCAGATACTTGGCGAATAAGCATCCGGCGATCAGCGTCATGAAGAAATAAATCAGGTGAAGATAGCGCATGGGCTGCAGCGGAGTCATGCGCACCAGCGCGGGCGATCCCAGAACCACCATGGCTGCGATCTGCTGGAAGACGCCATAGGCGAAGACGGCCAGGGCAAAACGCGCCAGCTTGGTGTCACCCCGCTTCTCAGCGAAGCGCCAGAGAAGCCAGAAAAGGAAAAGTGGAGCGATCGCGCCCAGCCACTCATACCAGGTCCAGCGCGAGAGGAAGAAATAGGACCGCGTATTGAGAGCCTTTCGCCATATCGGCGTGGGGGATTCGAAAATCCAGCCCAGAGGTACGGCGGCGGCAAGTGAACCGCGCAACGAGCGAAGCCATACATGCACCGGATCGAGCGTAGCCACAGCAAGAAAGACGCAAAACGACACGCCGAGCGCACCCATGATCGGATGCAGAACCAGGCTCAGCAAAAGCAGCGGAACGGCCTGCCAGCGTTTGCAGCACAGAATTCGTGAAACCGCGAAGAGAATAAGTGCCGTGGCCAGATTGCGCGGATGCAGGTGCTGATCGGCAAGATAAAGGGCCGTACCCGCGACGGGCAACGTGAGCATTGCGCCGACCATTGCAACGCCGCCCCAGCGCGCCCTATCTTCGGCAAAAAGACAGCCGGTTATACTCCAGCAGCCTGCCATGATCAAAACGATGGTACCGAGCTGCCACAAGAGCTCGGTGAAGGGCACGGGGATATGAGTCAATTGGACGAACCCGGCGACCCACTTATCGAACATGGTCGCCTGCAACTGCACCCGGAAAAACTCCGCATCGTGCGGATAGAGTGCGGGGTTCAAGTCACCCTTGACGGCAGAGAGATAGACTCCGTCGTCTTCCATCCCCGGGTGATAACCCATCACCACAAATGCGAGGAAAGAAAAAAACAAAAGTAGTCCGATATTCCGTTTACGCAGAGATTCCACCTTTCCGGTCCAACAACAGCAAGGCCCGACGCACCACGGGGGGAAAGTCTGCAATCCGTTCCCATCGAGAGGCGACCAGCGGTGTCAACTCTTCGCTCGAACTGGCGACTTCCCGCACTCGAACGCCGGATCAACTTGAGTAAACAGGCTGACCCGCACGCGACGGCCGGAAAAGCTTTCAGCAAACTATAATCCGGATTGTAGTTGACGGTCGCGAACCCTGTCTGCATCTACTTGAAGCGTCTAATTGTTGTATGGGCTCCAGTCGACATCTGCTCTCCCGTATCAGTGGTTAGACACATTTTTCACGGTAGGGTTTAGCTTGCCGACTCGCTTTCCGCACGAAAAGGTTACCTGGAATGAAGCTTCGAACCATGCGGGCTGTGGATTACTGGGTCGGAATTCCCATGTGCTTCCTGGGAACGTTGCTGGTCCGTCTCCGCGGAACCCCAAAAGGGCCCGAAAAACCGCGCCGTATCCTGTTTATTGAGCTCTCGGAGATGGGCAGCACGGTCATCGCCAACCCGGCGCTGGAGAAGGCGAAACGCGAGCTGGGTGCGGAGATCTTCTTCCTTATCTTCGAGCGCAATGTGGATTGCCTGCGCCTTCTGCCTACGGTCCCCGAAGACCATATCGTGACGATTCGCGAGACCGGACTCGTCACTCTCGCCCTGGATACGTTGCGCTTCCTGCGCTGGGTCCGCAAGGCCAAGATCGACACGGTCGTGGATATGGAGCTGTTTTCGCGCTACTCCGGCCTGCTTACCGGGCTATCCGGAGCGCGCCGCCGCGTCGGCTTCCACCGCTTTCATGCCGAGGGGTTGTACCGCGGTGAGATGCTGACCCATCGCGTCAATTACAACGGCCATATTCATATGGCAAAGAACTTCATCTGCATGATCAACGCGCTGCTGGCCCCTGCGCCCGAGATCCCTTACTCGAAGACGTTTGTCTCCGACGAGGAGATTCGCGTACCTCTGCAGCCGGTGACCGAAAATGACAAAGAGTTCATCCGGGGATTGATCCGCGAGGTCTATCCGGACTATCGGCACGACTTCCATCGCGTAGTGCTCATCAATCCCAACAGCTCCGAACTACTGCCGCAGCGCCGCTGGGAGAGGGACAACTACAGCAGGCTTGCCGCCATGGTAGTGAACGAGTGGGACAACGTGCTGGTGCTGATTACCGGCTCGCCTGCCGAGCGGGCTGAAGCACTTCAGATGCAGGAGAAGGTCGGTCATCCGCGCTTCCGCAGCTTTGCTGGAATGCATAAGCTGGTGGCGATTACAGCTCTCTATAATGTCGCCGAGGTGCTGGTTTCAAATGACAGCGGGCCGGCCCACTTCTCGGCGATTGCGCCCATTCGTTCGATTGTGCTGTTCGGGCCCGAAACCCCAAAGCTCTATGGAAGCCTCGGCAATACGGAGGCAATCTGGGCTGCGCTCTCGTGCTCCCCTTGCGTGACGGCCGCCAACCAGAAAAACTCAGCCTGCAACGACGCGGTGTGCATGCGGCTGATTACACCCGCGCGCGTGTTGGAATCGATTCGCGGCGTGCTGAATGGCGCGACTGCTCAACGACAATCCGGCGTCGTGCAGATTGTCGCAGCGAACTCGTAGCTTGAAATTCCGATTGGGAGCAACGCGGCCTGGTGTGGCGAGACGGGACTACAGCGCCGGCAGCATCATGCGAAGCAACAGAAATCCCGCCACGCCCGCGAAAAAAACCAATGCCATGCGAATGCCCGGCTCGCGGTTGACTTCCGGCACCAGGTCGCTCGCGCCAACATACAGCGCTACACCTGCGGAGATGGGCAGCCCGAACTCGATCCATTGCGGCGCCAGCTCAATCACCAGAACGCCCACCAGCGTGGCTGCTGCCAGCGCGACAGCGGAATAGAAAGCCGCTAAGCGGCTGCGGCCGCTGGCCAGCATGACGCTCGCCATGGTGAAGCCTTCTGGAGCTTTGTGGAGAAAGATCGCAAGAAAGATGAGCCAGCCCAGCGCGTTGTTGACTACGAAGCCGGAGCCAATGGCCACGCCGTCAAACAGCGCATGGACACTGAGTCCGCCGAGCACCGAATAGCCCGTGTGGTGCGAGACAAATTCACCGTGGTGGGTTTCTTCGCCATAGTGAAAATGCGCGTTGATGGTGTGCTCCAGCAGGTGCACCACGCAATAGCCGGCCATGATCAGGATCGGCGCGAGCTTCGGGCTGAGCCGCAGGCTTTCGGGCGTCATCTCGAGCAGAGCCGTCGCCATCAGAAACCCGGCGCCGAGGGCAACGAAATAGCGCAGGTAGCGCTCCACGCCGCGCGCGCGCACCAGAACCAGCCCGCCTGCGACGTCGGCAAGAGCGGCCAGAATTCCGAGTGCGATCGAGAGCTTAAGCATCAGCCGCTATGCCGAATGTGCATCACGTCGCCATCCTGCACCAGGTACTCTTTGCCTTCGAGGCGAAGGATTCCCTGGGCGCGTGCCGCGGCTTCGGTTCCCGCCGAGAGCAGGTTGTCCCAGCGGATCGTCTCCGCGCGGATGAAGTGGTGCTCGAGGTCGGAGTGAATCGCTCCTGCGGCCTGCGGCGCTTTGGATCCTGCCGGCACGGTCCACGCACGGCACTCGTCTTCGCCCGCGGTGAAGAAGCTGATGAGGCCCAGCAGCTCATAGCTCTTGCGGATCAGACGCACAAGGCCACTTTCGTGCAGTCCGTAGCTGGAGAGAAACTCCGCCGCTTCGGCCTCATCCATGTCCGCCAACTCAGCCTCAACCTTGCCGCAAATAGCGGTCGCGCCGGCATTGGTTCGCGCCGCCACTTCAGTCAGCTTGAACCGGTCCACCGCTGTGTCGAGATCGTCGCCGAGGGTCGTGCTCTCACTCACGTTGACCACGTAAAGCACGGGCTTCTGGGACAGAAACATGAAACCCTTGATGAGCTTCTTCTCGTCCGCGGTCATCTCCAGTTCGCGCAGGGGCTGCTCTTTTTCGAGCGCGTCTTTTGAGCGCAGCAGCAGTGCCTGTTCGCGCTCCAACTCGCCTGTGCGGCCCTTCTTCAGATCCTTCTCGACGCGCTCGAGACGCTTCTCAACCTGGGTCAGATCGCTGATCATGAGGTCGAATTCAACACTCTTGACGTCGCGCAACGGATCGATGGGACCGACATGCGGAATGGCGTCGTCTTCAAACGCACGCAGCACGTGGATCAGGGCGTCGACGTTGCGCAGGCTGGTAAGGAACGCAGTCTCTTTCAGCGCCTCCTGCCCAATCGCCGCGACATCGACGTAGTCCACGGTTGCATAGGTGGTCTTTTTCGGCGAGTACAGTGCAGAGAGCTTGTCGAGCCGTTCGTCGGGCACACGCGCCACGCCGATGTGCGCCTCGCGCGGGTTGGAGTAACCCCGGTCTTCCAGCTTGGCTTTGGTCAGAATTTTGAACAGAGAAGTTTTGCCCACCTGAGGCAGGCCGATAATGCCAGTCTTCATGTGCTTTCCAGGGTTCCGCTACAGAATGGAGTCGAGTGCAGGGACCTCTTCGATGATACAGGACTGCGCGCACTGACTTGCGCCGCTCTAGACCTCGGCTGCAGTCTGCAGACGCGGCATGTAACGCAGAATGACAACGCCGGAGGCGAGAGGTCGAGCTTCGATCAAGCGCATGCGCATGCGCGGAAGATCGCGTCCGAACAGAGTGACGCCGTGGCCGAGAACCGCCGGCGTGACAGCGATGCGGTACTCATCGATCAAGCCGGCCTTTGTGAGCGTGGCAGCCATGGCTCCGCTGCCGAAGACGAGAATGTCCCCCGCCACTTCGCGCTTCAGCTTCATGATCTCGTCGACACTTCCCCCGCGCAGGATCTGCGTGTTGTTCCAATCGGCCTCTTTCAAGGTGCGGGAGACTACCGCTTTGGGGAGGTTGTTCATCAATTGGCCAACCTCGCCGGTTGCGCCTTTCCAGTAAGCGGCCATGCCTTCATACGTGACGCGCCCAAACAACAGCATGCCCGCAGTACGGAGCTGGTCGATGGAGAACTGCTCAAGCTCCTGGTCCCATACGTAGCTATGCCACTCCAGGTCCCATTTCGCGGCGCCTTCGAAATATCCGTCGAGGCTGATCAGGTTCCATTCAATCAAGAGGCCCATCGGTCACGGCTCCTTTGCTGGATTTCAGTGTCGAATGCTGGTTTGGGTAACACCTCACGGGCTTAGATGCGTGTTGTTTCGGCACGCGCAACGAAGACGACCGCGGCGATGCCGAGGAGCAGCAGCACAGTCTCCACCTGCTCACTGCGATTGTGGAGTTTGTTGAAGTGAGCAACCGATGGATCGGATGGATCGCGCAGATCGATGGCGCCACCCGAAGCGATGCGGTCGCGTTCCATTGCGGGGATAATCACGTACTGCGAATACACCGTGCACGACAGCATGAGGACGATCAGGATCATGGGCGCGAGCACGGCGCGCGGTTTGTAGATGTTCCACGCCGGCGCAAGCGCGAGCAGAGCCAGGGCGACAAGGCCCGAGACAAGGCCGATGCCATGCAGAATGCGCAGCAGCGAACCCACGATGGTGCCCGCGACATGCGTGTTGCCCTGCAATGCTCCAAAGGTGATCGCAGCCACGACAGGGAAGAAGATTTCAGCGCCCAGCCATACAATGAGGGCGAGATACAGCAGTGTGCGCAGCAACGTCTTCATGGGCCCAGAATACAGGACCTGCCGCCCAGGCAGACGCGGCCTTCGGCCGCCATTCTTGCTGGTTCGATTTTCCGCGGAATTGTTCTGTGCCCCATCCAAGCCCCCCGGGGTCCCCGCGAACAGGTCTATGTTCGTGGGGTGATCGAGGGTGGGAGAGCTTCGAACCCAAACGTTCCGAGGAGACCAAGGTTCGCAGGCGAAATGTTCTTCAGGTGAACACACCCCACCCCCCAAACGAACCGGATACCCCTACCCCCCTCCCCCGCATGCCCGTACCCCACCCCCCTTTTTTGGGGCGCCGGTGTCGCGGAAACAGTGCACAGCGCGTCGCCCTTCTTGACAGGAAGGAACCGCTTGCAGCGCTCTCCGCGTCTATACCCAGTCATCTCTTGAGACAACGGATGCCACGCATGGAGCGATCACAATCCGGGCTTTAATCTGCAAGCTCGGCAATCACCTGTGACGGTCAGCACAATTGTTCCACGTGGAACAATTGTGCTGACCGTGGAACAATTCTGGCGAGTCTTATTGCCTAGGAGTTGTGTTTCAGGGCCCGCTTGAGAACGATTTCGAGGGCTGGCTTGACTTGCGCGTATTCCTCGGCGGTGATGGTGCCGGAGAGCTTCTCGCTTTCCAGAGCAAATAGTTCCTCTTTGAGTGCGTTGAGCAGCGCGGCGTTTTTGGCGGCCGGTGTTGCGGGAGGCGCCTGCGCTGCGAAGGCCGGTGCTGCGAGGGCCGGTGCTGCGAGAGCCGGAGCTGCAGCGGGACGGCCCGGACCCGCGAAAGCCGCCGTGGGTACGGTGGCGGGGTGGGGTGCGCCGTGTGTCGGGTTGATTGCGCTCGCAAATCCCGCATAGGCTGGCGTGCCGCCAGGTTTGCGCAGAAGGAACGCCGCGGCGGCAGCAAGCAGCAGAGCAAGTCCGCCGAGAATCCACCACTTGTACTTGGTGAGCGGATCGGGCGTGTTGATGGGTTCGCCGATGCCGCCGCCAGGTCCGCTGGGCGTAGCGCCTGCACCTGCAGCGTCACTCTGCGCGCCGGCGCCGCCCTGGGCTTCACGCGGCATGGAGCCGGTGCCGGAGACGGTGAAAGCGAGGTCTTTGCCGGGAGGAACATTTTTGGCGACGAATGTTTGAATGCCCGGGTCCTGCTGGATGGGCTGAAAGTCAGGGCTGGCGTCGGAGAAGGTCATGCCCTTGGGCAACAGGACGCCGATGCTCTGCGTGTGGAGCGATTCGCTGGGATGGAAGGTGAATTTCCCGCCGCTATAAGGAACGCTGTATTCGATCTGAAAGAGCGTATCCTTCTCGCCCTCGTCGGGCTGAATGGGAAAGTTGAAGGCGTAATGGCCTTTGGTGCCGGTGGGATCGAGCTTGACGCTGGTGGGAAGACCCGTGGGCCGCTGCGCGGCAACGCCGCCGATGACGGCGTCGGGCGGCAAAACAATTTCAAAGCTGCGCGGCGACCACTGCGTGCGCGGAGGCGTGCTGGTGTTGTGGACGAAGTAGCGCTCGGTGACGCGAAGCTGGCCGTTGTCGCTCTCGAACTCGAAGACGTCGGCTTCGATGGAGACGCCGTCGACCTTGGAAGCCACGTCGTAGACAGGGATATCGCCGGGACCACCGCCCTGGGGTGCGGCGATGAAGTAGCCGGCACCCTGATGGGTGACGCGAATGAGATACGGTCCGCTGCCAGGCTCGTTGAGCGTGTATTTGCCCTGGCCGTTGGTGGTGGCCTTGGCGACTTCGCCCATGCCGGCCTGCACGTCGACCAGAACGACGGTGTCGCCCGCAACGGGCTTGCCGGTGGTCTTGTTGGTAATGGTGCCGGAGACGGTGGCGGCTTGTGCGAGAGAGGCGGCGAAAAGGAGTGCGGCCGCGGAGATCAGTCGAGATGCTTTCATTGTTTTGTTTGTGGTCCTATGAGCTTGTTTGGTTCGTGCTTTCCCACCCAGGCCGCAAAGTGCGCGGCCTGGATGGGGCACCCATGTTCGTGCTGATTTGCGATCTCCAAATGCATGGTCGGTTCAGGCCTGCTGCTGGAGGAATTCGATTTCGGCGAGCAGTTGCGCTGCTTCGCCTTCAAGCAGATTGCGCTGCGCGACGAAGTCTTCTTCCGGGTACTTGCCGGCGCGGTATTCGAAGTTGAGGTCGCGCAGATTTTCGTAGAGCTGATCTTTTCGTTCGAGGAGGTACTCGAGGCGAGTCTTCTCGTGCTGGTTCGCGAAGACGTTCTCAGGCCAGAAGGTATAGAGAAAGAGCGCGAGGAGCAGAAGCGCTCCGGCGATGAAACCCTGCAACTCGGTCATAGGCCGGATGCCTCCGTTTCGTGGCGAATTTTTTCGCGAAGTGCGTCCATGGCCGGGTCGGCAACCTGCACGGGTTCAGTGCGGCCGACGGACCAGTGACGCACCAGCAAGATGGTGCCGAGGAGTGCCGCAGCGAAGACGGCGAAGGGCGCGATCCATGCGACGAGACTGAAGCCCGAGGTGGGTGGCGCGGCGAGCACAGTGGTTCCATACTTGGCGGCGAAGCTTGCGAGTATCTGCTTGTCGGTGGCTCCGCCGGCGATGGCGGCGCTGAGCTCATTGAGCATGGGGCCCGAGGCGGGACAGCCGACGTGGTTGCACTCGCCGAGCAGCTGCGCGCAGCCGCAGGTGCACATCATGCGGTGATTGAGGTCGTTGTAGCGGATGCTGGCATCTCCGGCGCCGAGGGAGAAGCAGAGCGCTACGCCAAGAAGTGCCGCTTGTGCTGTTTTTAGAAAGACGGTCCGGTTTGGGTTCGTTGCTTTCCCTGGTCCCCAAAAGCGAGGGACCAGGGGCACCCATTTTCTAACTAACCTGAGCGCCTCAAAAGCCCTCTGGCTTGGGTTTGTTGCTTTCCCACCCTCGCTGCGCAAGACTGGGGCACCCATTTGCGCGGCGATTGAAGCATTGCGCGAAGCAGACGCAGGTTCTTCGGCTCGTTGCGCTTGCTCAGGATGACAATTTCGATTTGAGTCGGGGACGATTGGCGTTGTCATCAGTCGCCTCCTTTGAAGACCGGTTCGGAGGGGACGGCGCGTGTGGCCGGGACGCGAAGGGCGGCGGTTGCGGGAGAGAGGCTGGGCACGAGGGCGATGAAGGTGCCCCAGACGATAAAGGCGACACCCGCCCAGATCCAGCCGACGAGCGGCTTCAAAAACGCTTTGATGATCGGTTGGCTGGTGTCGGGGTTGGTTCCTTCGTAGACGACGTAGAGGTCCCAGCCGGGAACGGAGTGGATAGCCACCATGGTCTGCGGCTGCTGGCTGGCGAGGTAGACGCGTTTTTCAGGCGTCATCTGGAAAAGCTTTTTGCCGTTCTTGTAGACATCGAGCAGTGCGTACTCGGAGTTGTAGTTAAGGTTCGAATCCTGGGTGGCGCCGACCTGTTCGAGGACGTAGGGGCCGATGGGGAGCTTGTCGTGGAGGGCGAGCTCGCGTTCTTCACTGCGATCGAAGGCTGCGCCGCAGAGTCCGACGACGACGATGACGACGCCGATGTGGATGATGTATCCACCGTAGCGGCGGGTGTTGCGGCGCGTAAGCAACCAGATTCCGGAGAAGATATTGCGATGGGTTTGCTTGGCGATGACGGCGCCGCCGCGCAGGAATTCAGAAACGATGGCGGCGAAGACGGCTGCGGAAAGCGAGAAGCCAACAAGCGCATAGAAATTGCCGGAATCGAATGAGCCGTTTTTCCATGGCCAGGCGCCGAAGGCCATGCAGACAATCGCTGTGCCCCAGAGCGCGATGCTGGGGACGACGAAGTTGCGTCGGATGGCGCGTAGCGAGGTGGCACGCCAGGGAAGCAGCGGGCCGACCCCCGTCAAGAACAGCAGGAAGAGACCGATGGGAATTGCGACGCGGTTATAGAAGGGCGCGCCGACAGTGACTTTGCTGCCCTGCACGTATTCGCTGAGGATGGGGAAGAGCGTGCCCCAGAGAATGACGAAGCAGGCGACGAGGAGGACGAGATTGTTAAAGAGGAAGCTGGATTCGCGGCTGACGAGCGACTCGAGATGCTGCTCGGCTTTGAGGTGACTGCGCTGCAAGACGTAGGTGAAGATGCAGACCGCGAGTACCAAAATCATGAAGATGTAGAACCAGTTTCCGATGGACGATTGCGCGAAAGCGTGGACGGAACTGACGAGGCCCGCGCGGGTGAGCAGGGTGCCGAGCAAGGTGAGCAGGAAGGTGGCGAAGATGAGCCAGACGTTCCAGCTTTTCATCATGCCTTTGCGCTCCTGCATCATGACGGAGTGCAGGAAGGCTGTGCCGGTGAGCCAGGGCATGAAGCTTGCGTTTTCGACCGGGTCCCATCCCCAGTAGCCGCCCCAGCCGAGCACAGCGTAGGCCCAGTGCATGCCGAGAAAGATGCCGCAGGTGAGAAAGAGCCAGGTGACCATTGTCCAGACGCGGGTGATCTTGATCCAGCGTTCGCCGGGGTAGCGCATCATGAGCGCGCCGAGGGCGAAGCAGAAGGGGACGGTGAATCCGACATAGCCGAGGTAGAGCATCGGCGGGTGGATGACCATCTCGGGATATTGAAGGAGCGGATTGAGGCCGTTTCCGTCGTCGGGGATGGCGCCTTTCATCAGCGAGAAGGGCGGCGCGGCGAAGTTGACGACCGCGAGGAAGAAGACCTGCACGGCGGCGAGGATGGTGCCGGCGTACGCATAAAGCTTGACGTCGGTTTTGTGGGTGAGGCGCAGAACGAATCCGAAGGCCGCGAGCAGCCAGGCCCAGAGAAGCAAGGAACCTTCCTGGCCGCTCCACAGCGCGGCGAATTTGTAGGGACCGGGCAGGGCGCGGTTGGAGTGCTCGAGGATGTAGGTGATGGAGAAATCGTTTGTGAAGACGGAATAGACGAGCGCAAAAGCGGCGACGGTGACGGCGTAAAAGCTGGCGATGCCGGCGCGGCGTGCGGTGTCGGCAAGTCGCTCGGGGGAGATGCGTGCGGGCTGGCCAGTGGCGATCAGCCGCAGAGCGACGGCGCCCGCGAAAAAATTGTAGGCGGCGAGAGCCAGCGCGATGAGAAGGGCAAAACTGCCTAGGGTTGCCATGGAGACTCCAACCTCATTCTCGCACTCACGGGGGGTCTGCGAGGGGACCTGTCAGGTTGATTCTCTGATTATGATAGGCCTTTTGCGTGTGATTTGGCTCACACCAATGGTGGGGGAAGGCGATTGGAATGTATAAAGCAGGGACTAGGGACTAGGGAATAGGGAATAGGGAATAGCCGCCAGAGGAACTTGTCGCGTTCCCGATCCCCGCGGAGCTTGGACCGGCAGCCGTTCAGGCCTTTTTAGTTTTGTCGATAAAGAGGTCCCAAGTGAGCGGACCGATCCGTTCATCGTCGAGGGCAAGGCCGGCAAGTTTCAAGGCCAGCTTGATCTGGCCGTGGTGATAGCCCTCATGCCAGATGATGTGCTCGAGGAAGATGACCGGGTGGTCAAATTCTCGGTCCATCGCACGGCCTGCCAGGACGCAGCTTTCGACTGCGTTGCGCACGGTTTGAGCGCTGCTTGCGAGCGCCTCGGCGATCCGGTCGGGATCGGTTTGGTCGAACCATTCGTCTGTGGGGACATCGATGCGGAGATCGGGAAGATTCTCGGCGAGAAAGACCAGCCGGACGTAGTGCATGTGCATGAACATCCTGGCGACAGACGGGCTCGTCGGCGCTGCTTTGGTCTCAAGTCCGCCAGGCGGCAAGGCGCGCAGCAGGTTGATGAGGGTACGGTTGTTGCGGTCCCAGAAGTCGAGAACGATTTGGAGCAGGTTGTGGTCAGGTGCCGATAGCATAGGACCTCCTGAGATACAACGGGGATTTGCTAGTCGAACTGCGGCCTCGGCAAATCAGCCAAACAAGAATTCTTTGGAGCGGAGTTCTTTGATGCTGTCGCGGAGGCGGGCGGCTTTTTCGAATTCGAATTTGCGTGCGGCTTCGCGCATCTCGGTTTCGATTTTGGCAATGTACTCGTCGACTTCAGCTTGCGAGGCGAAGTCGGGCAGGGTGGCGGCTTCTTCTTCGATGATGTCGCCGTATTCGGCCTTGAGAATCTGCGCGAGGCCCATATCCATTTTGTTGATGATCGACTGCGGCGTGATGCCGTGCTCTTCGTTGTAGGCGGTCTGGACGGCGCGGCGGCGATCGGTTTCGCCGATGGCATTCTTCATGGAGTCGGTCATGCGGTCGGCGTAGAGGATGGCGCGGCCTTCGAGATGGCGCGCAGCGCGGCCCATGGTCTGAATGAGCGAGCCGGTGGAGCGGAGGAAGCCTTCCTTGTCGGCGTCGAGGATGGCGACGAGCGAAACCTCAGGCAGGTCGAGGCCTTCGCGGAGAAGATTGATGCCGATCAGAACGTCGAATTCACCTTTGCGCAGGCCGGCGAGAAGCTTGACGCGCTCGAGGGTTTCAATTTCGGAGTGCATGTAGCGGCAGCGGACGCCGACTTCGGTGTAGTAGCCGGCGAGATCTTCGGCCATGCGCTTGGTGAGGGTGGTGACGAGTACGCGCTCATTCCTTTTGGCACGGTCGCGGATCTCGGCGAGGAGGTCGTCGATCTGGCCTTTGACGGGGCGGATTTCGACCTGCGGGTCGACGAGGCCAGTGGGGCGAATGACCTGCTCGACGACTACGCCGGCGGAGCGCGTGAGCTCGTACGGGCCGGGCGTTGCGGAGACGTAGATGGTCTGGTGGATGCGGTTCTCGAACTCGTCGAATTTGAGGGGGCGATTGTCGCGCGCCGATGGTAGACGGAAGCCGTAGTCGACAAGATTCTGCTTGCGGCTCTGGTCGCCGAACCACATGCCATGGACCTGCGGAATGGTGGCGTGACTTTCGTCGACGAAGAGCAGGAAGTCGCGCGGGAAGTAATCGAGCAGCGTGGGCGGGGGCTCGCCGGGCAGTCGGCCGGAGAAGTGGCGCGAGTAGTTCTCGATGCCGTGGCAGTAGCCCATGGACTTGATCATTTCGAGATCGAAGCGGGTGCGCTGATGAATGCGCTGCGCCTCGACCATGCGGCCCTCGGCTTCGAGCTGGGGGACCCACTCGTTCAGCTCGGCGACGATGGAGTCGATGGCCTGATTTTTGCGCTCGGGCTGGACGACGTAGTGGCTCTTGGGATAGATGGGCAGGCGTGAGTACTTCTGCTTGACGGTGCCGAAGAGCGGGTCGATTTGCGAGAGTGATTCGATCTCGTCGCCGAAGAGCTCGATGCGGTAGGCCGTTTCGTCGTAGGTGGGGAAGACTTCAATGACGTCGCCGCGCACGCGGAAGGTGCCGCGGCGGAAGTCGACGTCGTTGCGCTCGTAGAGGATTTCGACGAGGCGGCGGGTGATGTCTTTGCGGCTGATCTGCTGGCCCTTTTCGAGCAGCAGCAACATGCCGTAGTACGCCTCAGGCGAGCCGAGGCCGTAGATGCAACTGACGGAGCTGACGATGATGGCGTCGCGGCGCTCGAAGAGCGAGCGCGTGGCGGAGAGGCGCAGCTTGTCGAGCTCCTCGTTGATCGTGGCTTCCTTTTCGATGTAGAGGTCGCCGGCGGGAATGTAGGCCTCGGGCTGGTAGTAGTCGTAGTAGCTGACGAAGTACTCGACCGCGTTGCCGGGGAAGAACTGCTTGAACTCGTGATAGAGCTGGGCGGCGAGGGTCTTGTTGTGCGCGAGAATGAGGGCCGGGCGGTTGGACTGCTCGATGACCTTGGCCATGGTGAAGGTCTTGCCGGAGCCGGTGACGCCGAGGAGGACCTGGTGCTTTTCTCCGGCGGCGAGACCGCTGACAAGCTCGTCGATGGCGCGCGGCTGATCGCCGCGGGGCTTATAGGAGGTGACGAGCTGAAAGTCCATCCTGGGATTCTAGCAGAATGGCGAAGAAGAGGCGAAGAAGACAAGGATCAGGTGTCAGGGATCAGGTGTCAACCGCAGGTCCTTCGACTCGCTTCGCTTGCTCAGGATGACATCCGGTTGGGTTCATTGCCTTCCTTGGCCCCAGGAAGCTCGGGACCAGGGAGAGCCAGCGTTCGTCTCCGGGGCTAAAGCCCTCGCATGCTTCGGTTTGTTTCAAGGGCCTGAAGGCCCTTGCTCCCTCCGAATTCGGGCCGACCGGAACTTGCCACGAGCTATTCTTCTGCGGCTGTGAGGCGGGACTCGTTGAGGTCGAGTTCGCGCTCGATGCGGCGGAGGACGGTGTCGTTGATGCGGCCCTCGTTGCGGAGGCGGATGGCGGTTTCGCGCTCGACGCGCAGCACTTCGAGAGACAGGGCGAGGAAGCGATTGTGCCGCACGGCCTCTTCGGTTTCTTCGGCTTCGCCGAGGCTGGCGAGGCGATGGCGGTAGTGCTGGGCCAGGTCCTCGTACATTTCGGTCGTCCGGCTGCTGTCGCGGAGTTTTGCCTCTTCGAGATGGTTGACGGCGGCAGTGGTGACAATGCGGCGTGCCTCGAGCTCTTCGCAATCGGGGCCTGATTCGCCGGCGAGACCGAGGGCGCGGATGAGGGGCGGCAAGGTCAGTCCCTGGAGAACCAGTGTGACGAGGATGACGCAGAAGGTGAGAAAGAGAATAAGGCCGCGGTGGGGAAAGGGCGAACCATCGATGAGCGTGGCCGGGAGAGCAAGGGCCGCTGCGAGAGAGACGACGCCGCGCATGCCGGTCCAGCCAATGACGAAGACCTGACGAGGGGGCGGCGTCCTCTCTTTGCGGTGCGCGAAACGCGTGAGCAGGAAATGCGAGAGATAGGCGCCGGGGAAGACCCATACGAGCCGAAGCACGATCAACAGGACGCTGAAGATGGCGCCGGAGAGGAGCAGGGTAGAGAGCCGGTACTCGTGAATGGAGGCGCGGATGGAAGGGAATTGCAGGCCGATGAGGACGAAGACGATTCCGTTGAGGATGAAGGTGAGGGCCTGCCAGACGGACCACACCCTGAGGCGAACTGCGGGGGAAAAGAAGTGGGCGCTGCGGCCGGTGAGGAAGAGGCCGCAGGTAACGACGGCGAGAACTCCGGAGGCATGCACGGCCTCTGCCGCGAGGTAGACGGCATAGGGAACGAGGATGCTGATGGCGATCTCGATGGAGGCGTCTTCAATTCTGTGCTCGATGCGGTCGACGATCCAGCCAAGGAGGAGGCCGATGGCGACGCCGCCGGCGGTGAGCCAGAGCAGGGTCAGGATGCCGTTGGAGACGGTGGGTATTTCTTTGTGGACCAGGATGGCGGTGGCGAACTCGAGAGCGAGCAAGCCGGTGGCGTCGTTGATGAGGCTTTCGCCTTCGAGGATGTCGACGATGCGGGTGGGAAGGCCGATGGTGCGGGCGATGGAGGTGGCGGCGATGGCATCGGTGGGAGCGACGACGGCTCCGAGGACGAGGCCGAGGCGCCAATCGAATCCCACCAGGACGTGAGGCGCGATGAGGGCCACGCCGATAACGGTGAAACCGACGAGGCCGAAAGCGAGCAGAGAAATGTTGGCGAGGTTGTAGCGAAAGTCGCGCCACGAAGTGTTCCACGCGGAGGAGTAAAGCAGCGGCGGAAGAACGATGAGGAAGATGAGGTCGGGATCGAGTGCGATGTTGGGGACCATCGGAACGAAGCTGAGAAGAAGGCCGCCCACCACCATGACGATGGGATAGGGCGAACCCAGCTTGCGCGCGAAGATACCGAAGATGACGACGAAGGAGAGCAGGAGCAAGAAGACGGTTTCGATCGTTCCGATTTCGGTCATATCCTCTCTTTCCCTTCGCTGGAGCAACCCTTTTTTGAGAATAGATGACCGATCAATCAGGCTGGCTGCTCTTGTGCCTACGGACTAAGCGGGGACGCTGTGCCCGGTGCACTGCAGGACGCCGAGAAATTTTCGGAAGGGACCGACGGCTTCGTCGTATTGAGATGCGAGGACGCGCGTGAGCTGATGCAGATGGGTGAGGTCGTGGACGGTCCACGCGGCGAGGAGTTGTGCGAGGGTCAGTTGCCCGAGTGCTGGATGACGGCCGGTTTTTGCTAGGTCGGCGGAGGTGAGGTTCCAGGCGCGCAACTCGGCCAGGGAGGCGGCGCGGATTCGGGCGAAATCATCGAGCAGCTGGTCGAGCGATTTTGTGGCGCGCTCGTCGATGTGTCCGAAGCGATTGAAGGGCGGGAAGGGCTGGTCTTCACCGTGAGTGCGAATGACACGGGCACGAGGCATCCAGTTCGAGTGCTCGGTGTAGAGCAGGTGGGCGACCACATCGACGGGGGTCCAGGTGTCGTCGCCTTCCCTGGCTTGGAGCCAGGCTGCAGGCAGATTGTGAAGCAGGGCGTCCAGGGTGGCGGGAGTGTGCGCGAGCAAGGCGATTGAGTTGTGCAGGTCGAAATTCATTGGAGCCATGTTAGTTGGGAAATGAAGTCCGTGTCGCGTCTTGTCAGAGCTTTGACGCGATGGAGAGATGACGGTGTGGTCATTCTGTAATTCATCGTGGATTTACCCAAGTCGTCTCAGTGGCTGCTAGTTTCCTCTTCGATGGAGGAAACCATGCGCAAAGTAATTCCCCTGATTGCGTTTGTAGCGGCAGCATTTGCAACGGCAGCCGTGGCCCAAAACGATGATGACCACAGGTCCGGTGAGATCCGACATGTGCTGCTGATCAGTATTGACGGAATGCACGCTCTCGATTATTCGAATTGCACCCATGGCATTGCAGGCGTGAACAATGGCAGCCCGTATTGTCCGAACCTGGCTTCGCTTCGGACGACCGGAGTGAATTATGTGAACGCGAATACCTCCAAGCCCTCGGACTCATTTCCGGGACTGATGACGATTGTGAGCGGCGCGACGCCGCGCCTGATGGGCGTGTATTACGACGTGGCGTACGACCGGTCTCTTGACGGGCCGCAAGTGCAGACAGGCAATTCGAATGGGCCTGGGCCTTGCACGCCGAACACTGCTCCGACGGGCTTTACAACGGAGTACGAAGAGGGGATCGACATCGATCAGACATTGCTGAACGGTGGCGCGAAGGGCGCGGGCTTGACGGATGGAGGTGTGGCTTCGCTGGATCCGACGAAAATGGATCGCGATCCCGCGGCGAATTGCGCGCCGGTGTATCCGTGGAGTTTTGTGCGCACGAACACGATTTTCGGCGTGATTCACAAAGCAGGCGGCTACACGGCGTGGTCGGACAAGCATCCGGCATACTCCTCGGTGGCCGGCCGCGATGGTATCGGTGTGCTGGACGATTTTTATTCGCCGGAAATCAATTCGAATGTGATTGGATTGCCGGGTGTTACGACGCCGGATGGCCAGAGCTGCCAGACGGTGGCAGACCCGAGCGCGGATTTGACGGCATGGACCAACAGCTTCAAGAACATCAAGTGCTACGACACGCTCAAGGTCAATGCGATTCTGAATGAGATTGACGGCAAGACGCACAATGGTGCGAACGCGCATACGCCGACGATCTTCGGAATGAATTTTCAGGCGGTGAGTGTGGGCCAGAAGCTGATCGAGTCCAGCACCAAGGGTGGGTATCTGGATGCAGCAGGTACGCCGACTGCATCACTGCTGAGCGAGATCGAATTTGTCGATGACGCGATCGGACAGATGGTGAACAAGATTAAGGATCGCGGCCTGTACGAAAACACGCTGATCATCGTTACGGCGAAGCACGGGCAGTCGCCGATCGATCCGAATGCGTACGACGCGGTTCCGGGAAAGACGAGCAACGGACTGTCGCCGGCGACGCTGATCTCGAATGATCTGCACGCGGCGATGCCGCTCTCGGAAGATCCGAACAACGGCAGCGGGATTGGAGCAACGGAAGACGATGTTTCGCTGCTGTGGCTGACGAATCCTTCGTACACGGGGCAAGCGGTAGCCCTGCTTGAAGCGAATCGGGCGGAAACAGGGATCGGGCAGATTTACTACGGTCCGTCCGTTGCGCTGAACTACAACACGCCAGGGCTTGGTGCGGGGCTAGATCCGCGCACGCCGGACATTATTGTGACTCCGAATGTGGGCGTGACCTATACAGGGAGTGCGAAGAAGCTCGAAGAGCACGGCGGATTTGCGCACGACGACACAAACGTGATGCTGCTGTTGTCGAACCCGGCGTTGAGGCCGCACACGGTGTTCAGCGAAGTGGGCACTCTGCAAGTGGCGCCGACGATTCTGCGGTCGCTGGGTCTTGATCCCAGCAGCCTGGATGGCGTTCGGCTGGAAGGGACGGGAACTCTGCCGGACGTGAATCTGAACTTCGGTCGTTAAGTTCGAGCGGCTGGAGAAGCCGGAAAAGCAAATGCGCGTCGCCCTCTACGAGGCGTCGCGCATTTGTTTGCCTGCGAGGGCCATCGCGCTCTACTTGAACATGGAAACGACGTTGGCGCGAATGGTGGGACTGGAGGCGGTTCCCGTGATGGTGAGGGGAATGGGACGGGCGGCATTGGACGCGGCCGGCTTTTTGTCGGGATGCAGGAAGCCGCCAATGTAGTTGCTGACGGTGTTCATGGCCTGGTTAGCGACTGCGCCGACGACGTTGTTAGAGCTGAGCGTGGCCGTCATCTTGAAGTCGAGGGCGCCGGAGGGCGCGACAGTGCCTGCGCCCGTTGCCGTTCCGATCTGCGGCAGGTTACCGGTGATGTCTTTGAATGCGGTGATCTGGGGCGAGGAGGTCACGGTGGTGCGAATCAACTGGATCTGCGTGCCGCCGCCGCTCTTGAAGAGATTGAGACCCTGAATTTTTGAACCGATGTCGAAGCCGGCGAGCATGGTGTTGTCGATTTCGATGGGCCCGGTGATGGTGGTGGCAGCCGGAGGCCCTGTGACGACGAGATTGGCGGAGAGGGTGCCGCCCTTCAGCTGTGAGCCGCTAGGCAGCTGAACGCCGAAGGCCGGCAAGAGCTGCTCGACCTGGTCGATGGGCAGGTTGGGCGCGTTAAGGCGCAGATCGAGAAGGATTGCTTTCGGGGTCATGCGATAGCTGCCGGTGACGTGTGCGGCGACCTGTCCGGAGTGGATGGCGATTTGCGCGATCTGGCCGCTCTCCTTCACAAGATCGTTGGCGATTTCGAAATCGATATTGACGGGTTGCGGCGCAGGGGAGCCGGTGCGGGCAAGATGCAGGTGCGAGGCCTGAACCTTTCCCTTGCTGGTGACGGTGGCGCCGTCAGACACGGTATCGGCTTCGACGTCGAGGACCATGGAGATGCCTGCGCCGTTGTCCACGACGCCCGAGGCAACGGGATCGAATTGCTTGAGGGCGAGGGATGCCTGGAAGGGTGTAGCGGCGGCATTGCTTTGATTCAGGGGACCCGCGTGGCCATTCAGGCTGAGCGAGCCGGAGGCCGGAAGCGTTGCCGCGAGCTGAAATGGAAATGCGGTGCGGAACGAAAATTGCTGCACTGCGAGATTGATACCGGAGTAGACGAAGGGTTTCTGTTCAGCGGGTATCGAGGAGACTGAGGCGCTGCCATCCACAATTTTCAATTCGCCAACGGTCAAATCGGGAAGAGGTGTGACTCCCTGCGAAGACTGGGTCGTGGAAGCGCTGCCGATGGTTGAGAAGTTCCATCGGCCGTTTGCGCCGTGCAAGAGATTGATGGAGGGCGTGTCGATGGTGAGGGTGGTGATCCGCAGCTGGCGATGCTGTAGAAGAGGCATCACTTCAACGCCGATCTGGAGGGATTTTGCCTGCAGAAAGGGGGTGGTGCTGAAGGCCGGGTCGTCGGCGATGGAGATGTCCTCCGCGACAAGGCTCCCTTTGAGCAGCGAGAAGGAAAGATGCCCTAGGGTCACTGGCCGGCCGAGAGCGGTGGACAGCCGCGTCTGGATGGTCGGCCGGAAGGTTTCCGCGTTGATCAGGAACGGAATGGCGATAACGGCGAGAAGAAGGAGGACAAAAATTCCTGCGACGATTTTGAGCCAATGTTTTTGCATGTGAGCCTCGCGCTGGAGCAGCATTCCGCTCGAATTGTACAGCCACCTGCGGTGGGGCTGTACGCGCTTCGCGCCAACCGTGGTTAGGCCGACTGTGATCTCCGACCCTTTCGCCAGAAGGAAGGCGAAAGGATGGGGCGCGGACACCTGCCATTCTGCCAATTGCCACCTGCGGTGGGGCTGTCTGCCACCTGCGGTGGGGCTGTCTGCGCTTCGCGCCAATCGCGGTTAGGCCGACTTCGCCTCCCACCCTTTCGCCAGAAAAAAGGCGAAAGGACGGGGACGGACACTTTCGGTGGGCTAACTGCTCTGAGCCCCCGGGGGCCAGAATTACCTGGCTCGCAGTGCTTGCGTTTTAAGTTGCCTGCCAGCAGCGCTTACCAGGGGAGGGGCTTGCCGAGATGAAAGAAGCCGCCGGTGGGGCCGTCGTCGGGCAGGGTGGCGAGCGCCGCGCTGGTTTTTCCGCCTTCGCTGAGTTCCATGGGAGCCTGATCGCCGCCCATGTCGGTCTTGACCCAGCCAGGATGGGCGGAGTTGACCTTGATTTTGGTGTCGCGCAGTTCATAAGCCAGATGCACGGTAAAGGCGTTGAGCGCGGTCTTGGAGGCGTCGTAGGCGAAGGATTTGGCGTGATAGATGGGCGACTTGGGGTCGGCATGCAGGGTGACCGATCCGAGGATGCTGGACAGGTTAACAATGCGGCCGGCGGGGCTCTTCTTGAGCAGAGGAAGCAGCTTTTTGGTGAGCGCGACGGGGGCGAAGAAATTGGTCGCGAACACCCGATCGAGGACATCGAGGGGAACATCGGAGGCGCTGTGCTCGGGGCCGGTGCCGGGGAATTTGCCCGCGGCGACGCCGGCGTTGTTGATGAGGATGTCGAGACGGCCGTACTTCGAGTTGAAGTAGTCGTAGGCTGCCTGGCTGTCTGAGGGGTTGGTGATATCGAACTGGATCACGTCGGCGTCGACGCCGGCGGCGCGGAGCTTTGCAACAGCGGCCTCGCCCTGAGCGAGATCGCGCGAACCGATCACGACTTTGGTATTGGGATCTTTCAGGTCGAGGGCGGTTTGAAAGCCGAGGCCGCGATTGCCGCCGGTAATGAATGCAATTTTCTGGGACATGAGGGAAGTTTCTCCTGTGGCCTTTGGATTCAGGCATGTAGGAAAAGGGTGCAGGGAAAGCCGAAGGGTATTGCGAAAGGAGTGTCCGGGGGCCTACGTCGATTTGCAGGGGAGCCGCGAGTCAGAGTATGTTCGTGCAAGGTCAAGCCAAGCATGCGCTCTTCCGATTCCCCAGAAGAGAACGCGTTGGCCGCGGCCGGGCACCACCGGGCCGAATTGGGTCACGCAGCGTCAGAGAACCTGTTCGATGTTTCACCTGACGCAGTTTTTGTCACGGACGCCGCAGGTGCGATTCGTGACGCGAATCCGCGCGCCTCGGAGCTCTTTGGTTATACACAGGCGGAACTCGCGGGTATGCCGATCGAGAACCTGGTTCCGGCACGTTTTCGCGGCCGCCATCCCAGCCATCGTGAGAACTACAACGCGCACCCGCGGGCGCGGCAGATGGGCGCTGCTCTGAATCTGTTCGGGTTGAGGAAGGATGGCACCGAGTTCCCGGTCGACATCATGCTGAAGCCGATGGAGACAGAGACAGGGCCGGTTGTGCTTAGTTTCGTTCGCGACGTGACAGAGCAGCAGGAGGCACTGGTCGCGATGCGGCGGGCCGACCTGCAGCTGCGCTCGATTGTGGAAAGCGTCAGCGATTACGCAATTTATCTGCTCGACACGGACGGGCACATCGCGACCTGGAACCCGGGAGCGGAGCACATCAAGGGCTATACCGCGGACGAGATTGTGGGACTGCACTTCTCGCGCTTCTTTATTGAGGACGATGTGCAGCGCGGGAAGCCGGCAGAGCTGCTGCGGCTGGCCGCGGAGCGCGGACGCGTGGAGCAGGAAGGGCTGGCGGGTACGCAAGGACGGGTCACGCTTCTGGGCCGACATCGTTCTGACGGCGATCCGCGACGCGACCGGTGAGCTGATTGGCTACGCCAAGGTGACGCGGGATTTCACAGACCGCAAGCGGGCCGAAGAAGCAGTGATGCTGCAGTTGAGCGGTGCGCTACTGGCGAATATGGATGTGCGCAAGCTGCTGGAGGCCATTTCGGCGAGTGTACGTGAAGTGATTCCGCACGACGCTGCGACCCTGGGGTTGTATGAGGCCGCGGCGGGAGCGCTGGTGGTGCAGTTTCTAGGCGCGGACGAACCGGAGTCACGGCGCAGTGACGTGCGGCTTCCTTTGGAGGGATCGCCGGCAGGATTGGCATTTCGCAAAGGAGAGCCAGTGGTTCTGGATCGGCTGGCGGATTCGCCCTTTGCCAAAGAATCGGTGCGACACCTGACGGGACTGGGGATGAAGTCAGGATGCTGGGTGCCCCTGGTCCATCGCGGCGAGGCGATTGGGACGCTCATGGTGGCCAGCCGGATGGAGGGCGCTTTTGGGCAAAGCGAAGCAGAGATGCTTACCGAGATCGCCGGGCATGTGGCGATGGCAGTCAGTAACGCTGTAGCGTTTCGGCAGATTGCGGAGCTGCGCGACAAGTTGAGCCAGGAGAAGCGGTATCTCGAGGAGGAGATCAACCTCGAGAATCGTTTTGAAGATATCGTTGGCGAGAGCACGGGGCTGCGGCAGGTGTTGAAGCAGATTGAGACTGTGGCGCCCACCGATGCGACGGTACTGATCCAGGGGGAAACGGGGACGGGTAAGGAACTGCTGGCGCGCGCGATTCATCGGCTCAGCGGGCGGAGCGAACGCACATTCATTAAGCTGAACTGCGCGGCGATTCCTGCGGGATTGCTGGAGAGCGAGCTGTTCGGGCATGAGAAGGGCGCGTTCACGGGCGCGATTACGCGCAAGATGGGGCGGCTGGAACTGGCGCACGAGGGGACGCTGTTTTTGGACGAGGTGGGCGAGATGCCTCTCGATCTGCAGCCGAAGCTGCTGCGAGCACTGCAAGAGCGGGAGATCGAGCGGCTTGGCGGTACCAGGCCGATTGCCGTGAACGTGCGGCTGATTGCGGCGACCAATCGGGACCTGGCGCAGATGGTGACGGAGAAGCAATTCCGCAGCGACCTGTACTACCGGTTGAAGGTGTTTCCGATCTTCGCGCCGCCACTGCGTGAGCGAACCACAGATATCCCGGTGCTGGTGCGGCATTTTGTTGCAACGCACAGCCGGCGGATGGGCAAGACGATCGAGACGATTCCAGAAGAGACGATGCGGGTGCTGACGCGATGGAGCTGGCCGGGAAATATCCGCGAGCTCGAGAATCTGCTGGAGCGAGCGGTTATTCTGACGCGCGGGCCTGTTTTGTATGTGCCGCTGGCGGAGTTGCAGGTAGCGGAAGAAGAAGCCGCTGCGCTGGAAAGCCCGACACTGCAAGAGGCGGAGCGCGAACATATTCTGCGCGTGCTGCGCGAGGTGAAGGGGCAGATTGGCGGCGAAGATGGCGCGGCCGCTCGGCTGGGACTGAAACGTACGACTTTAAACTCGAAATTAAAGAAGCTCGGTATCGATCGAAGTGACTATATCTAGTCTCTGTGACGATATTTCGTCATTTGCGCTTCGTCACTCTCGGTTCATCTCTACTGCGTATCCCCTAAGAGAAAACCTCTAAGCCCTTTTTTATCAGGCATGAGCATGTGCCCCCGAAAAGCCCTCCGGCTTTGGCATGCCAGTTGCCATATACAGGGCATGTTACGAATCACATTTCAAGAGACGGAGAGCACGGCGGTGATTGTGCTGGAAGGGCGTCTCGCCGGACCGTGGGCGGACGAGCTTGGCCGGGTTTGGGTGGAAACGGCTCCAAGAGTTCATTCGCGGAAGTTGTCGATCGATGTGAGAAATGTGACCTATGTTGATTCGGTCGGCAAGCGCGTTCTGAAAGATATCTTCTCCCAAACAGACGCGGAACTGGTTGCGGGCGCACTTGGGGCCCAGGATCTAGCTAAAGAAATTCTAGGACGTTAACGCATAAGTCGCCAAAGGAGGCTTGGAGATGCAAGCGATTCGAGATGGAATTGAAAGTGTCAGCGGTCAGATGTTTTTCCCTGGTGAGTTGTTTAAGAAGTTTTCGCCAATGGCGTTGAGGGACCTTGGGACGATGTCGGCTCCGACCTCCTATCCAGCCAACTTCGTGTTGTTCTCTGAGAAAGACGAATCGCGCGGTGTGTACATCGTGCTGGAGGGCGAGGTGAAGCTCTCAATCAATTCCGCTGACGGCCGGCGGCTGAGTCTTCGGATTGCGCGCAAGGGCGAGATTCTGGGGCTGGTCTCGGCATTGTCGGGCAGCACCTACGAAGTGACGGCGGAGACGCTATATCCGGCGAAGCTTGCACCCATCGGCCGGCGCGAGTTTACTGGTTTTCTCTTGCGCCATCCTGAGGCATACCAGGTGTTGAGCGAGGAGCTAACACGGGAATTCACGCGGGCATGCGAACAACTGCGGACTGTGGGTCTCTCGTCGTCGGCTCCGGAGAAGCTGGCGCGGTTGCTGCTGGACTGGAGCGAGAACGGCCAGACCGCAGAGCAGGGAGCGAAGTTCCGGTTCTCGATGACGCACGAGGAAATCGGGGAGTTCATCGGCGCCTCGCGCGAGACGGTGACGCGGACATTGAGCACATTCAAAAGCAGGCGGCTGGTGGCATTCCAAGGTTCGACACTCACCATTCCGAGCCGGGCCGCTCTGGCGAGTTACGCGGGGTGCTGAGTTTTTCGTTGGTAGTTGCTGGTTTTGGTTTCGCCTATTCATTCCTATGTTTATCTACTTTCTTTTTTTACCGGGCCCGTTATTCGTACGCAGCAGTTAACTTTCATAAGCCACGGCGGAGCAACAAGCCGCCGTGGTGCAAGCCGGGTTTCCTTACAAACTAGAAACGGATGTCTCCACGGTAGAATGTCAACCAACATTCAGTGGAGGCATTATGCACAGGGTAGTTCTTGCAGTTGTCGCATTTGTGTTGTCTTTTCCCGCCGCAGCGCCTTTGCTGGCGCAGGGTGCACCGCCGCAGGGCGGAGCCGATCAGCCTTACACCGTTGAGTACTACTACAAGGTGCAATGGGGTCATCAGCAGGAATTCCTCGATCTCTTTCTGAAAAATCATTACCCACTCTTGAAGAAGATTGTGTCGACCGGGCGCATGCTCTCGGTAAAGATTGAAGCGCCTGCGTACCACACGACCGAAGACGGGCGCTGGGATTATCGCGTGACGATTCGGTTCAAGAATTCGACGGTGGCGACGACGGCGAACCCGGACGAAGAGGCGCTGATTCAAGGAGCTGTGGCCGGACCAGGAAAAATACAAGAGAGAAGAGCAGCGGCGGTTTGAGATTCTGGCTGCGCATTGGGATCTGCCGGTAACAGAGATAACGCCGCGACAGTGAACAGTGGGCAGTGGACAGTGAACAGAAAAGCGGCCAGACTCCGCTCAAGATGAACCGGGTCATTGAGGGTTTGTGGATTCCCACCCATTCGCCAGGAAAAAGGCGAATGGATGGGGCACGGTGCTTCGGTGGTTGGTGCGGAGACAGGGACTGGTTGGGGCTAGTCGAAGCGGTGGCGCCAGCGGTGGACGAGATCTTCGGCGGCGGCGGGCCAGTTCAGATACTCGAAGTGGAAGCCGGCGTCGAGCAGGCGTGTGGGGATGACGCGGCGGCTTTTCAGGACGAGCTCGGTTTCGGTGCGGAGAAGCAGCGCGCCGAGTTCAAGCAGCGGAGCGGGAAGGGGCATCCCGTTGGGCATGTCCCAGGCGTCGCGCAGAATCTCCATGAACTCGCGATTAGGCAGCGGGTTGGGTGAGGTGAGATTCACCGGGCCCTCAATCTCGTCCCGGGCAATGAGAAAGTCGATGGCGCGCGCAAAGTCGGCGTCGTGAATCCACGAGACAAATTGGCCACCGTCGCCTTGGGCGCCGCCGAGGCCGATTCTCGCCAGATTTGAAAGCACAACGAAAGCGCTCCCGGCGGAGGGACTGAAAACAATCGCCGAGCGCAGGGCGACTTTGCGCGTGCGTGGCGTGGGCGTTTCGAAGAACGCGGACTCCCAGTCCTTGGCGACGTGAACGGAGAAATTCCAGGTATCGGGAGCGCGACGCAGAGCTGAGATTGGCTCATTGCCGCCGAGCTCGCCAGAGGACTCGTCCATGGGGCGATCGAGGGCGTGACGATAGATGGTGGCAGTGGAGGCGTTGAGCCAGAGCGCGGGTGGATCGGCGAGATTGGCGATGGCGTGGCTGAGCAGGCGCGTGGGATCGATGCGCGAGTCATAGATCTCTTTACGATGGGCAACGTGGTAGCGGCAGTTCACGCTGCGTCCGGCGAGATTAATGCAGACGTCGGCGCCTTCGAGGTGCTGGGTCCAGGGGCCGAGGGTTGCGCCGTCCCAGTGCACGGTTTGCCACGGCGCGGTGTAGGGGCCGCGGGTAAGAACGGTGACGTGATGACCCCGCTTGAGGAAATGGGAAGCAAGAATCTGGCCGAGCTGGCCGCTGCCGCCGGGGATCACGATGCGGAGGGAGCGCTGGAAGGCAGCGAGTTCAGCGAGCATGCCTCCAGCGTATCGTGGTCGGGCGTATCGCGGTCAGGCGGATGGTTGAACAGGCGGCGGCGGGGGAGGGGGAGGGTAGTAGCCGGCGTAGTATTGGCGGCGGCGAAAACTGCGGACGGCGCTGACGATGAGTGTGATGATTCCACCCAGGATCATGAGCGGGATCCAGAGCACCCATGCGGGCTGGAAGACGCGGTTGCCGTTGATGGAGGCCGAATCGGCGAGATGGACGCTCCCGAACATGGCCACCACATCGTTGCCGATGGAGGCATTCTCGCCCAACTGGATATTGCCGAAGAAGTTGACGACATCGTGCTCGATGCTGGCATCATCATCGACGCGCACGTTTCCGAAAAAGACGACAACATCGTGATCGGAATGCTTGGCGATGTGGACGTTGCCGAAGAAGACCACGACATCGTGATCGATGACACCCCGGGCCTCGACACCGCAGAAGAAGCAAACGGCGTCGTGTACCGACTCGCCGGCCGGGACAACGATTTTGCTTCCGAACTGGACGGCATCGCGATCGGCACGAGCCGGTGTGGCGGCAAGGGCAAGAGCGGCGAGCAAAAAGAGCGGGGCGAAAGGTGTTTTCATGGCGCCTCTCCCTGACGTACGTCGAGAGTGTGAGAAAAGTTCCCGGCCGTGAGGGGCCTGTTCCGGTTGCGCAAACCAGTGTACGCCGAGCTGCGGTTTCAGCACTTGACGACGCGGGAGGTTGGATCTCTCAAGCGCGGGTTCGGCGCCAGGGTTCGGCGCTAGGGTTCGGCGTTGATTTGGGCGGGGCGCAAAGCGGCGGGCCAGTCGATGGGCGAGTCTACTAGAACATCGGGCGGGATCGCTTCAAGGCTGCCGGGGGCGAGCCCGAAGGTACAGCCAATGGACCAGGCGCCGGCGTTGCGGGCCGTCTGGACGTCGACCTGGCTGTCGCCGATCATGACCGTCTCTTCCGGCTTGGCGCCGGTTTCTCTCATCAACGAGAACAGACCGGTTGGATCGGGCTTTTTGACGGAGAAGCTATCGCCTCCATAGATGTGCAGAAAGTATGGAGCGATGCCGAGACCTTCGCAGATGGCGCGCGCCGGACGCACGGGCTTGTTGGTGAGCACGGCAAAAGAGCGGGGCGTTCCGCCGAGTTCGTCGCGCAGGGCGGAGAGCGCTTCTACAGTGCCTGGGTAGGTGAGCGTGAAGTCAAGGTTGTGCTCGCGATAGTGCTGGATGAAGAAGTTGTACGCGGTTTTGAATTCGTCGTCGGGGACCAGATCGGGAGCGGTGCGGTCTTCGGCAGCGAGCGCGCGGCGGACCAGGAGCGGCGCCCCATTGCCGACGAAGCCCGCGATGGTGTCATCGGGGAGGCGGGGTCGGCCCATGTGCTCGAGGGCGGAGTTGACGCTGTTGCAGAGATCCTGAGCGGTGTCGGCGAGGGTTCCGTCGAGATCGAAGACAAGGAGTTTGATGGAATCGACGGGGATGGGACGAAAGACGCGAATCATGATTCCAGTTTACGAGAACGGGGACTGCGGACTGAGGGGCTGTCGGGTCACTCAGGAGTAGCGGACGCCGTCGATTTCGACCGTGGAGCAGCCCAGGCAGAAGCGGATATTGCGGCGCGAGGCGAGGGCGGAGAAATCGGGCTGTGCCCAGAGATGGAGGCCGAGAAGGCAGCAGAGCGCGCGCAGAGTGCCTGCTTCGTGGTCGCGGTGCGGCCAGAAGCGCTGCAAATAGTAGGCAAGCTGCGCATCAGCGGAATCGGCAATGTGTTCGGGATTTCTGGGGGACATTGTTTGCTCCTAGCCCGGACGTGCAGGTTGCCCGAACCGCCGGGCAGTAGGCTTATTAGGTTAGACACCGCAGCGGCACGGAATGTTCGCAGATATTTTTCGGGGCGACATGGGGGAGCGAATGAGCAAGAGATTCTGGCTGGCGGGACTGTTGCCGATTTTGATCGCCGCCCCAGCGCTGTATCCGCAGCCAAGGGCTGCACATACGCAGAGTTCGCTGTTTGCGCCGGTCGCGGGTTCGGAAGGTATTCCGAACCTGGACAAGTTCAAAGATGAGTTGAAACAATATCACGCTTGTACTTGCGCATGCGGGTGCTACGCGAAAGATCTCGACCTGCAGTCGGCCCGGGCGATTGCCTTTCTGCGACGAAGAGCTGCGCGACGCCGGTCGAGCGAAAAGCTGGCGGTGGTGCTGGATATCGATGAAACGACGCTCTCGAACTACCCGGAGATGGAAAGTGCCGGATTCGCCTACAACGCACAGGCTTTCGAGGCGTGGGAGAAGTTGGCCCAGGCACCGGCGATTCCAGGGACTCTGCGGCTGTTCAACGAAGCGAAGCGATTGGGCGTGAGCGCATTCTTTTTGACCGGGCGCGGCGAGGCGCAACGCGCGATAACAGAGCAGGATTTGCGAGCAGCTGGATTTGATGGGTGGCAGGGCTTGATTCTACGAGCAGACGCAGAATCTTCGTGGACCGCGCGCCGATTTAAATCGGCAGAGCGGGAGCGGCTTGTGGCGCAAGGCTACGCGCTGGTGCTGAATGTGGGCGACCAGTGGAGCGATCTGCTCGGCAGGCCCGAAGCGGAGTACTCGGTGAAGTACCCCGATCCGTATTACTTCATCCGGTAGACAGCGGCCCACGTCTGGCTGTGTGCCGGTTCTGCAATGGCCTTGTCAACGGCATGCCGGGTTGTCGGCCGATGGGATGGCGAACCAGGTGATGCTGGCGGGGCTGAGCACGGCGCGGCCTTTGCCTTGACGCGCACCCTCCAGAGCGGGCAGGTTGCCGTCGGCGGAGAGCTCAACCTCGACCCCATTGAGTGCGACGGTGCTGGAAAGAAGATCGCTTGAGGTGAGGCTGTAGCGGGTTGATTTCACTGGCAGGTCGAGATCGTGGGAATTGGCCTTGTCGGCGTTGATAGCGAGCAGGGCCACTCCGCCGGGTTTGTTACGCAGACAGTGCGCGTAGAGATAGAGGCCGGCATCGCGGGGTGTTCCCGTATCGAGAACCTTGGTGCCCATCAGGCGACGCCAGAGAACGGCGGCCCAGTAGTTGGGGCGAGGGGTGAGCGTGGACTCGTCGATGAGCGCGTAATCGCTGGCATCGAGGGTGTTATGCATGACGACCTGCACGCCGCGGGTGGCGAGCGAGCCGAGCTGATTGAGATAGCGAAATGTGTCGAGAAAGCTGGATGCCCATGGATTGCCGCCGCACGCGGCTTCCCCCGTCTCCGTGAGCCAAAGCGGCTTTCCCGGCGTGAACCGGTCGCGCAATGCGGCGTAGAACGCTTCATCTCGATCAGTGCGGAAAAGCCAATCGGCCGTGAGTGCAGCTTCGGGCGTGGTCTGGCTGGCTGCGCCCAGCATCGCGCAGCGTTTTGAAACGGCGCCGTAGAAGTGATACGAGAAGGCATCGAGTCCCGGGCCTTCGGCGTTCAGAAGATCTTCTGACTTGAGAAAACCCATGCCGGGTATGGGGCCGAGCGAACCGGTTTCTCCCACCCCTCCGGGGCCCAGGATTTTGAGCTGCGGATCTGCCTTTTCGATGTAAGCATGGAACGCACGAAAGTCGCGGCCATAGGCTGCAGCGTCGTAGCCCTTGGGAGCGCCGCCAATCGTAGCGATTGTGGGCTCATTGAACATCTCCGCTGCGGCGATGCTGCCGCCTGCGCTGCGGGTGAAGTTCAGGACCTTCTCTGCTTCGGCCGGAGTCCAGACACCGTTGGCGTCGCGCACACCCTGGCTGACCGCGAAAGATGTAACAAGTTTGGCGTCGACAGCTTTTGCGAAGTCGAGCACGCCGCGCCATTGATCTCGCGTGAGGACGCCGTTGAATCCGGCAGGCGGCTTGGCCGGTGCGGGACCGTCCGAATCCTGGAAAAAGGTAGTGTTGGCCCACGTGCCGCTGACGCGGATGTATGCCGGTCCGAGAGCTGCGGCGAGCTTGCGGAGTCGGGGATTCGAGAGATCGAGTGGCGCACGATAACGGTAAAGGGAAGCGGGCATACCGCCGGGCGTGGGCTGCGCCGCGTCGGCAGGGGCTGCCTTGTCCTGCTTGTACGGGGCCCAGAACCGGCCTCCCGTGATTTCGATCATCTCGACGTTGTAGGACTGGAAGCGCTCGTCAACGGTTGCGATCGGTTTGAGACTCTGCGGCGCGAGACGAACGGCAGGAGTTTGCGCGGAAAGTCCTGCAGGGCAGGTGGTGCACACCGCAATGGCGGCAACAAGAGAAGCGTGTTTCAGTTGCGAGCAGAACATGCAGGACTCCTTAGGCGACGGCTGCTGTCGCGATGGATGGACCACAACACTGTATTGGTCCAACCCCAGGAGAGCAATTGGCGGGTGAGATTCAGGCAATGCCGGGGGGGATTGGGGATGACCGGGGGAGGAAAGACAGGCGAGGCCCTCCCAGAAGACCTAAGACCTCGCCTGAGGAACAAATTGGTTTACATGAAACAGCTGTTTACGGATTAGTGAACGTGAACGTCGCCGGAGCCCGTGGATATCCGGACGGTAGGACCGCCGCCGTGCACTTTGCCGGTAATGTGGTGATGATCGAAGGAGCCTTGAACGACCATTTCAGAGTCGGAATGAACGCTGCCGGAGCCGGTGGAGGCATCGAGTGTGAAGCCAGCCTCGCCGGGCCAGAACTCGATTGATCCTGAACCTGTTTCGATCTTCGAATCCATGGTTGGAACGCCGTGGAATTTGATATCGCCTGAGCCTGTGTGGGCATGCAAGCCGCCGTGGATATCGCGCAGCTCAATATTGCCGGAGCCGGTTTCTGCCTTCACTTCGCCCTCGCCGGATTGCTCGGCGACGATATCGCCCGACCCGGTGCTGACAGAGAAGCTGCCGTGCAAGCCATTCGCGTGGATGTTTCCCGATCCCGTGGAGAGCTTGGCATTATCGCCGACGCTGTCGACGGTGACATCGCCCGATCCCGAATTAGCGGTGAGGAACGAGGAGGCGGGGGCCTGAATCTCGTAATCGATGCTGATGTTGTGCCACCCCTCGTGGTGGTTGCCGATGCGGACGATGTTGCCGGTCTGCTCGATGGGGGGATTGGCTGCGATCTGCCGGACGCGCTCTTCGTTATCGCCATTCCAGTTATTGGAGTGAACTTTGCCGAAGATGTGGATCTGGTTGTCAGAGCCGCGCGTGAGATGGATGTTGCCGGAGCCTGTGGAGACATCGAGCTCGACATGCCCGCTGACGGAGAGATTGCGCTCGAAGGTGGCTTCTGAGGCAAGCGCCGGAAGTGCTGCTGCCATCAGGAGTGCGGTTGCTGCTGCGACAAGTGACTTCATGTGTTCCTCGATTCCATAAACACGGGCCAGGTTTCGGGTTTCAGAGATCGGCGAGTCCGAGGAGATTGCTTCGGTGTGGATTGCCGATTCCGACGATTCGCCCTTTGCCTTGTATGGGACGGGGCGGCACGTCCAGGTATGTTGCATTCCGGTTTCCAAACAGAAGCCGGCGAAAACCATGCAGGATGTTGCTCTTCCCGCCCGCTTACTGGTGAAGAACGCCATCCGAGGTGTTCGATTTCGAACAATCTGTGCTGAATCGAACAGCACGCCGAGCGTTTCCCGTGAGCGCTCTTGGCCTACTGCTGCAGCACAACCTGGTCGCCCTCTTTTAATCCGCTGGCGATCTCAGTAACAGACCCGTTCGATAGCCCAACTTGGACAGGCACCTTGCGAAAGCCTTCCTTCTGGCTGCGGTCCGGAACGTTGACGAAGGCGTTTTTCTGGTTGTCGTAGGAGACAGCGTTCTCAGGAACGGTGAGGACATGCTTGTGCTCGTCGAGCAGTATCTCGGCGTTGGCGGTCATGTTGGCCTTGAGTTCGCCGCCGGGATTATCGATGCTGACCCGGACTTCAAACGTCGTGACGTTATCCTTCTCGACACCGAGAGGAGCGATCTTGGTGACGCGGCCGTTAAAGGTGCGGTCGCGAAAACTTTCCACCTTGATGCGGGCCTGTTGATTCATGTAGACGTGGGCGATGTCGGCTTCGTCGACCTTGCCCTGGACGTAAACCTTGGTGGTATCGCCCTCGGTCATGATGAGAGTCGCGGTTGAACCCAGCACAAGAATCGAGCTGACGGCATCGCCGATTTCGACATCGCGCGAGAGGATTACGCCGTCCATGGGGGCGACGATGGTGGTGTAGCTGAGCTGCTCTTCAAGCTGTTTGAGACTTGCCTGGCTTTGCAGCACCTGGGCTCGTGCCTGTTTAAGCTTGGCGTTGTCTACCCCGATCTGGGCTTTAGCGGAATCGCGTTTATTGAGAGCTGCGAGGTAGTCGCGGTTGGCGTTATCGAGAGCTTGCCGGCTGACCACTCCCTCTTTTTCCATCTGCAGGTTGCGGTCGAGGGTGGCTTTGTACATGGGCAGATCAGGGGCTGCGGCGTTGACGCGATCCTGTTCGATGTTGGCCTGGAAGGTTCCGACATTAGCTTCGGCAGCGGCCAACTGCGCGCGCTGGGCTTCGACCTGGGCGAGGATTTCTTGCTGGTCGAGCTGCGCCAGTTGCTGGCCTTTATGTACGCGGCTATTGATATCGACGTAGAGCTTCTCGACGATGCCGGATGCCTTGGACTTGACCTCGACCTTGGTAATGGGCTGGATTTTGCCGGTGGCCACGACAGAGCGGGCGACGTCTCCGCGCTGGACCTTAGCGATGCGGTTCGGATCGATCTGCGTACCGCGCGCCATACGAGCCGCCATGATGCCAAGGATCACCATGACCAGCAATGCGGCGGACCCGACCCAAATCCAAAGCTTCTTGCCCTTCTTTGCAGCCAACTCGAGCCTCCCTTACGTCTCAGCGAGAGCGAAACAGCGATGTGGAAACCGACCTTTGAAGGCGATGGGAATCCATTGTTCAGACGGATAGAACGTTTGGCGGTCACCGGGGCAATCTCCGGGTCACCGGGCCATACTGCACGATGTCAGTATTACGCACCAGCCTGCCGGATGGTTCCAGGGCGGAATGAGCCAATTTTGCGATGGCGGCGATGCTATTCTCACAGGCGAGATGCACGGTCTGCCGCTGCTGCAATTCGTCGCTGTAGCCCTGCTGATTCTGATCAATGCGTTCTTTGTGGCTGCGGAGTTCGCCTTGGTGAGCGTGCGCGATACGCGAATCGAGCAGATGGTCGCCGCGGGAGTGCCCGGGGCGCGCGCCGTGCAGCGGCTGCAGAACGATCTTGACGATTTTCTGCCTGCGGTGCAGCTGGGGGTTACCCTCTGCTCGCTGGCGCTGGGGTGGATCGGCGAACCGCTGGCCGCGAGCATCGTTTTGGGCTGGCTGCAGTTGCTCCCAACCGTTCCCCCATACGCTCAGTTCTATGCACATCTCGGCGCGGTCGCTCTGAGTTTTGCGGCCATCACCTATTTCCAGGTCGTGGTGGGCGAGCTGGTGCCGAAATCGCTTGCGCTGCGGCGGGCCGAGGCTCTGGCCGTGGCGGTGGCCACGCCCATGCTGCTGTTTATGGCGCTGTCGCGGCCTGCGGTCCGCTTTCTGCGCAACTCAGCAGCGATGCTCCTGCGCGGATTCGATGTGCCGATGACGGAGCGGGCGGCGGTGCACTCGCCGGAAGAACTGAAGCTGATTGCCACTGCTGCCCGGCGGATGGGCGTGCTGCCGAAGTTTCAGGAGACGATTGTGCACCGTGCCCTGGAACTGGATGACGTAACGATTCGGGAGATCATGACGCCGCGCCAGAAGATCTTTTCGTTGCCGTCGGACATGCTTATCGACGAGGCAAGCGCGCGCGTGATCGAGCAAATGCATTCGCGGGTCCCGGTGTACGACGAGACGCGGGGACCGGAGCACATTGTCGGGGTGGTGTATTCGAAAGACCTGGCGCGGTTAATCTTTTTCCGTCCTACCGGGCAAAGAGGGGCAATGCGGCAGGCGGCCGAGCGAAGCGGGCCGGAGAGAGTGGGGCCGGAGGGGCCGGGATCTGAGCGAACGGGAGCAGAGCGATCTGGACAGGCTGTGCTCGAACTTCGATTGAGCCAGGTAATGCGCGATGTACTTGTGGTTCCCGAAACCAAGACCGTCCTGGACCTGATTCGCGATTTTCAGCAGCGCCGCCGGCAGATGGCAATCGTTGTGGACGAATACGGATCGACCGTGGGACTCGTGACGGCTGAGGACGCAATCGAGCAACTGACAGGTGAGCTGGAAGATGAGTTCGACGATCCGGGCCGCCCGGTGCTGACAACTGCGAGCGGGGTCCTGGTCCTGGACGGGGGCACAAACCTACGGGATCTAGAGACCCAGATGCAATGGAGCCTGCCGCGCGATGGAGGTGTGGAGACGCTGGCGGGATTCATGCTGATGAGGCTTGGAAAGATTCCGCGCGGAGGAGAAAGCGTGGAATACGATGGGCGGCGTCTGACCGTGGTGGAGATGGAAGGTCGACGGATCCACAAGGTCCAGGTGGAACCGCTGGAGGGGGAAATGCCAGCAGGAGAGTCGGCGGATTAAAGAACTGTTTACGGTTTGCGGGCAAAGCCCCTGATTCGGCATTACCTTTGTGCTGACGAGAGTGAATTACCTTGGAATAGACGCAAATCTCTTCGTGCTAATCTACGCCCCTACAGCTTATTTGGAGATCGAAGAGTATGAGGCAGGACGTGTACGGCGTCGCGTATGAAGAGGCCCGGGCAGAACTCCTGGAAATCGTGAGACGTTTTGAGGAACTTCGGCGCCGCAAAGAGTCGCTCGAATCGGTGGTGATCGCTTTGGGTCCTGTGCTCGGCGTTGAAGGACGCGGGCGAACCCCGGTGGAGCCGATTTCGGGGCAAATGGTGAAGGGCGCGCCGAAAGCGGCATCTGAATTACCTGTTGGACAGCAGGCCAATCCGTCGCTCAGCCCTGTGGTGGTTCCCACACCGGCGGCTGAGGAGCCGATTACCGACCCTTTCCAGCGTCGAGTGCGGGACGCGCTGAAGTTCAGCGCCAGCAATAACGGCCACGATCAAAAGGGCTTGCAACCCGCGATTTAGAGACTCGGTTTTTCCGGGTTCGGGCGCTCGTTTTCTGGGTTGTTCTCTGTCTGCGGGCCCCAATTTTCTGCTGACCTGAGATGCAAACTAAAACATTACCTTTGTACTTGTAAGCCCATTACTTTTCATCAGATTAGTCACCTGTTTCAGGCTAGACTACGCTTCTGGAGCAACCATGACACAGGAAACCTACCGTTTTGCTTACGATGAGGCGAATGCAGAACTGCGGGAGATTGTCGCTCAGTTCGAACGACTGGAAGCGCGCAAAGAGCACATCGAACAATTGGTTGAGGCTTTGAGAGCTCTGATTGAAGAGACGCCGGCCCTGGAGCTGTCGAGCACCGATGCGGAGCCGGCACCTTACCTTGTGCAGAGTGTCGCTGAACCCACAATCGAGCCCACGCCGGAAAGCTTTCCGGAACCTTCCTTTGAGCCTGAGCCGGTTTTCGCCGAGCAGTCGTCGGATCCTTTCCAGCGCAGAATCGACAATGCGCTGCGCCATGGACTTGGGGCGCGGGAATCGCGGATTCTGCCTCGCGCGTTGAACGGCTTGCTCTCGCGGGCGTAAGATTTCCGGGCTGTGAGGGTCGGATAGTCGTCTCTCGGTGGGACGCAACAGGGAAGGACGCCGGATCGCTGGGGCGCGGTCTGTCTAAGCCGCGGAACTGAAGTAACTAGAGTGCGATTTTGAAATATCTTTAGAGGGTTTGGAGGAAAGATGAATAAAGAGGTCTATCGCTTCGCTTTTGACGAGGCCAACACGGAGCTCTCGCAGATTGTGGGAGAGTTCGAACAGCTTCGCCTTCGCAAAGAACGGGTGGAGAAAGTGGTGGAGGCGCTAAAGCCGTTGGCTGGATCCGAAGGGCAGCCCCTGAACGGAGAAAAGAAGTCCGAGTCTCCCTCCTACTCCTACTAGTTTCTCGTGAACCGGCCGGGCTTTCCGGCCGATTCTGTTTTGGATGTGCTGCCAACCCGGCAGCCTCCAGCCTTTCTTGCTGATTCGTCGCCCGACGAATTTCAACTTCGCATCCAATATTCATCGCTGCGCGATTTCCACAGCGGACCGGTCGTGTGCGCTGTCGCATTGCGATCCACCTCGTCGAACATGTGTCCCGTCCATTCCTGAGAGCCAAGTACTTCGAACGCCGTTAGAAGCCGGGGCTTTCCCGCGCGCTTGAGGCTGTGGAAAAGCGATCGCCGACATCTGGGTTGGTTACCGAGGGCAACGTTCGTTATAGGCGGCGAGTGACCATTTACTGAAGTTTCTGGGTGGTTCGGGGGATGAAAAAGGGGGGCCGACGCTGCAGAGTAGTAGATGAATTGCTGAACTGCTGTTTGATTCCCAATCTGACTGCGTGTTGATACGCGCCTGGAGCGAGCATGAGACAAGAGGTATATCGCGTTGCGTACGATGAAGCGAGCGCGGAACTGAGCGAGATTCTCGGGAAGTTTGAACAACTCAAGCTCAGAAAAGATCGCATGGAAAAGGTCGTGGAAGCACTGAAGCCTCTGGTGGCGCTGGAATCGCAGCCTTACCCCAGCGAGCGGCTTTCTCATTCCGCAGAGGTGGTGACGCACGCGGCTCCCGAGCCGGTTCAATCTACGCCAAGCCCGATTCCTTATCCCGTGCAGCCTGCACCGCAGGGAAATGATCCTTTCGGTCGCCGCGAAGTGAGCTCAAGCAGCGCCGCGAAAGACGTGAGCGAGTACAGCCGCCTGTTCAATACGGGAGTTTCCCGCGGCAATTAACCAAAATCCAGCTCTCGAAGCCGGCTCCTCTTCGATTCGCGCACGAACTACCGGGACGGTAGAGTGCGCGAATCGCCAAAATTCGCCGTTGTGCGCCCCCGCCTTCCAGTTTCCCCCTAAAAGCTAAGTTTCGAGCGTGAGCGATGATGCGCCGTTGTGACCGGCATTGTTGCGGTTTCCTACCCTTTCACCAGAAGAAAGGCGAAAGGATGGGGCACGGTTTGGTTTCGGATTTCTGATTCCCTGATCGCTCTCCAGGGATGCTGTCGTAATCTTCGTGCGAATCAGCAATCAAGTCGCACGATGTCGGCGACAGGGGCGGTGTCTTGCTTCAGCCGCAAAAGTCCAATGGTCGGTGAAAGCTCAAAACGGCGTGGGCCGCAAGAGCCTGGATTGAAGTAAAGCACGCCCTTCTTGTGCAGCGTAGCGGGCCGATGCGAGTGTCCATAGAGGACGACGGAGAATTTTGCAGCGGCGGGGTCCAGGTGCAGCGTGCCGATATCGTGCAGCAAATAGAGGTAGTGGCCCTCGAAGAGCAGCACCTCGGTCTCAGGGAGTTTGCTGCAGGCGCCTTCGCGATCGACGTTGCCGCGCACAGCGTGTACAGGCGCGATGCTCTCGAGGGATTTGAGAATCGACGCTTTGCCCACGTCGCCCAGGTGGAGGATGTGATCGACTCCCTGGAGAGCCGGAAGCACCTCAGGGCGCAGAAGGCCATGGGTATCGCTCACGACGCCGATCTTCATCGTCCGAAGCTGAAGATCTGCGACCAGATGCCTTTGTGGAGCTTTCCGGTGCGCGATCTGCGTTCAAGAAATGGATCTTCAACCTGGCGCAGGGATCCAGGATCGCGTGGATCTTCGAGAGCGACGCAATAGGTATCTGTCCAATTGCCCTGCCAATGCCAACCACGGCCGGCGCCGATTGGATTGCGCTCGATGTGCGCAGCGGCGTGTTGCGCGGAGAGCGGCTTGGTGCAGTGGACACAGCGAGGCGCGGCTCCGGCACGAAATGCTCCCCCGCAGGCGCAGGGTTCGAGGAACGGTTCCCATGCAGAGTCGATGACCTGGTGCGTTTCCGACGGCGGCGGGAGCTTTACCAGGAAGCTACTGGAGTAACTGAACGTGGCGAGCGTACCGCATGCGTCGCAGTAGGCGTACGAGAAGTCGCCAAACCCTGCGTGCAGGAGCGTGTATCGAAAAATGCGGAGGCAATGTTCACAGTCGCCCTTGTGCAACGCAAACATGGCTCCATCATAGCCCGAATTCAGGCCTGGCACGAGGGGCATGTTGATCGCGCAGATCCTCGCATCGGGTTTGTGCCATCCGTCGCACAAGGCAGCCGCAGGTCTTGCGACTCCGGTTGGCTGATCCGGTGTAGTCTGAGATTGCTGCAGCGATCCTTCATTTGAATCGCCGAGGTTGGGCAAAAGGCTGACACGGAGTGCTCGAGAATCGCGATAAGGAATTATCCCGAATCGATGAAGGACAGGTAGCAACAAGCTGGCGGCACGCGGTTGCAGCCTATACTCAACCGCGCGTGCTGCAGGTGCTTGCGCTCGGATTCTCCAGTGGCTTGCCGCTGCTGCTCACGTACTCGACCCTTTCCGCCTGGCTAGCCACAGCCGGTGTGCGGCGCGCGGCGATCGGCACATTCGCTCTGGTGGGCACGCCCTATGCATTCAAGTTTCTATGGGCGCCGCTGATCGATCGGGTCCCTCCCCCAGTGCCTTTGGGACGGAGGCGCGGTTGGGGAATCACGATCCAGATCCTTTTAATCGTCTCCATACTCGGTCTGGGATTGTGCAATCCGAAGCACAACCTGCCGCTCATGGCGGCGCTGGCGGTTGTCGTCGCTTTTCTATCCGCGAGCCAGGATATCGTGATCGATGCGTGGCGTGTAGAAAGCCTGAAGAGCGATCAGCAAGCTTCGGGAGCGGCGATGATTCAGTCCGGGTACCGCATCGCCATGCTGGTTTCCGGAGCAGGTGGCCTGTTGATCGCATCCTTCGCAGGGTGGTTCGCGGCCTATGCCACGATGGCTGCTCTGCTCGGCGTCGGCCTGCTGGTGTTTCTGTTTGGCCCCGAACCGCCGGTCTCGGCAAAGACTTCGTATGCCGCGGAATCGGGATGGCAGGCCATTCGTCATTCATTTGCCACTGCGGTGATCGGTCCGTTTCGTGATTTCATGCATCGCCCCTTGTGGCCCATCATCCTGATCGCCATTTTCGGATACAAGCTGGGCGAGGCAATGGCTGGAGTGATGTCGACGCCACTCTATATAGCGCTTGGGTTCTCACTCCGTGAGATTGCCGCTGCTTCGAAGGTGTTTGGATTTTTCTCTATTGTGGCGGGCGCTTTGATCGGCGCGGTGGTGACGACCAGGTTCGGGATCCGCCGTTCCCTGATTCTCTGTGGTGTCTTGCAGTCGGTCGGGAACCTGTTCTTTGTGCTGCAGGCCGTAGGTGGGCATCGGATTGGCTATCTTGCTTTATGTGTCACCGTCGAAAATCTAACCGGTGGAATGGCCGGGACAGCGTTGGTGACTTACATTTCAAGCCTATGTTCGCCTGCGTTTACTGCGACGCAGTACGCGCTGCTTTCTTCGCTTGCGTTGCTTGGCCGCACCGTGGTGGCCTCCTCAGGAGGGGCGTTGTCAGAGAAGGTCGGCTGGGTTCGGTTCTTCGTGCTGACCAGCGTGGTCGGATTGCCGGCGCTCCTTCTGTTCCTTTGGGTCGGACCGCGTGACGATTTCGGAAATGACCGACTCAAAAGCACAGAGGACACACCTTAGGGCGCCAACCATCAGCATTGCGGTTTCTCCGCACGGGACCTTGGAACAGTTGAACCGGGCATGCTTGGGTGGCGTGGTTGCGTGGCATGGTTGAGATGAAACGGATTGCTTTTGTCGGGTTGTTGATGTGTACGGTCGCAGGGATCGTGCCTGCGTGCGGACAGCAGAACGCCGGGCGCGTCGTGCCTGGAGCGGGCGAGCAGTTGATGGCTCTGGCCAACCAGGCTCGGGCCGAGGCGGGAGCAGGCAAGCTGCAGTGGGACGACAGTCTGGCTGCAGCAGCACGCGACCATTGCCTTCGGATGGCGGCGGAAGGCCCGATTGCGCATCGGTACGGCGGTGAAGACGACCTTTCAACGCGCGCGGGAAGGGCCGGAGCCCATTTCGATTTGATCGAAGAGAACGTGGCTGTTGGTGCGACGCCGACGGAGATCCACGAGGCGTGGATGAAGTCGCCGGGCCACCGGGCGAATCTGCTGAACAGGGACGTGAACCGCGTTGGAATTGCGGTGGTTGCTGTGCGCGGCGTGCTGTACGCAACGGCCGATTACGCGCGCGGCGTTGAGACTCTAACGCCAGCGAAGGTGGAGGCACACGTAGCGAGCCTGGTGCGAGTGAGCGGCCTGACAATTCTCGCGAACAACGGTCTGGCGCGGCGCATCTGCGCAGAGGATCGCGGACTGCCGGCAGTGCAGGGCGAAGCTCCACCAGGGTTTTTGATGCGCTGGCAGGATTCCGACGTGGATCGCCTGCCTCCCGCGTTGACGGAGAAACTCTCGTCAGGGCAGTATCATCGCGCGGCGATCGGAAGCTGTCCGGCACAAGATGTCGAGGGGAAGTTTACGGTATACCGTGTGGCGGTGCTGCTTTACTGAAGGCCAAGGATAGAGTTGCCATGCGCAAGCTGAGCTCGGAACTGCTTTCTTTATCCTTTGTGTTCGCCCTGACCTGCGCGGCGAGTATGTTATTCGCCCGGTCGGTCTCTGAATCGCAATCGACTCCGGCAGAACGCCTGTTCGCACTCGGGAACGAAGCGCGCATGTCCGCGGGATTGCGGCGGCTTACGTGGGATCCGGCACTCGCAAGCGCGGCTATGGCGCACTGCCTGCGGATGGCGGCAGAAGGATCCCTGGCGCATCGCTATGACAGAGAGCCTGACTTGACGACCCGCGCAGGGTCGGCCGGCGCTCACTTCAGCCTGGTCGAAGAGAATATCGCGCTTGGGTCCAACGCAGAGACAATCCATCAGGGTTGGCTCAATTCGCCGGAGCACCATGCCAATCTGCTGAACCCTGCGATCGATCGGGTCGGCATTGCCGTTGTAGCGAGCGGCGGTTTGCTTTTTGCGGTGGCGGATTTCGATCGAACTGTCCCGGTGCTGACACAAACCGAGGTCGAGGCTGCCTTCGCAAAGCAGCTGCGCGCACGGCAAATCATGGTTTCGAAGGATACGAATGAAGCGCGAGCCTATTGCGCGTCGGCCGGCAAGTACAGCGGAAGCGAACCGCCTAGTTTTCTTCTTCGCTGGCAAAATCCGGACTTAACGAGCTTGCCCGAGCCCTTGGTGGAGCAACTGGTCACTGGCCGTTATCACAAGGCCGCCGTTGGGAGTTGCGCGCCGCAGGATGTGAATGGCTCGTTTACGGTGTATCGCGTCGCGGTGTTGTTGTACTGAACTGCGATCAGCCGAAACGTTGATTGTTCTTCCAGAAGACGGGCCAGGGCTGGCGCGGCGGCCCGCAAATAAAAATGTCGGGATGATCTTGGCTTTCTTCGTTGCGAATGCCGAGTGCGTTGCCGTTGTGCCCGGCAAGGCGGCAACTGGTGAAGGCGCTGTCGGCTTTTTCGCGTGAAAATCCCACGACGATCAAGATGCTCGGCGTCGGTGCGGGATAACCGCGTAGCCATGCGGAGTTGGTCATGCTGATAGGCGGCGGCAAGTGATAAGCCGGTCCCAGCATCTCGATTGCTCCCTGTTCGCCGTAGTTGCCGACGAGGATGCCGAGGCTTGCCTGCTGATCCGGCGGCAGGGAATCGCGAAGTACGGCGACCGTTCGCACCATGTCGGTCCAGCCAACCTCCTCGCGTAGATCGCCATTGCGTTTGAGCGCGAAGTCGCGCAGCGGCCCATAAGATGCAATCGGCAGAATGATGGCGCAGATGTAGGAGCCGACGACGGCGATGCCAGCGAAGAAGGCAGTGGCGATACTGCGGCGGGCGAGCTTGGGCAGAGGGTCAAGCCATCGGCTGGCTCCGGCGGCGCCCATGGCAATCAACATAGGGTAGGCCGCGGCGAGGTAGTAGCTGCGGCCTTTGCCGATCCAGAAAAGCAAAAAGGGAATCAAGTACATCCAGCCAATCATGCGATAGCGTGCGCTGCGGAGAGAGAGGATGAGGCCGGCGAGCGCCAGCGGAGCGGCGAAGACGTTGATGCAGATGAGCAGCTGCCCGCTGAGGAAGTCTTGCGCGCGCCCCTCGCCCACGTCGCGGGTGTGGATGCTTTGAAGGAAGCGGTAAGAGACGAAGTCGTGGTGGACGAGCCAGAGAAAATTGGGCAGAAAGATGACCAGGGCGATTGCGATGCCCGCCCAGAACCAGCCGCTCTTGAAGAATCGGCGTGCCGGGGAGAGGATCATGCCCCCGAGAATGCCTGCGATATAGAAGAGGATCGAATACTTGGTGAGCAGCCCGAGGCCGACAAAGGCGCCGATGGCCAGCCACCAGCGTGGGTTGTCCGATTTGAGCAGGCGGACGGTGCAATAGGCGATGAGCACCCACCAAAGGAAATCGAAGCTGGTGTATTGAAACTCGGTGCCGTTGAAGAGCGGGAGCGGCGAGAGGGCAACTGCGAGTGTGGCAGCCACCTGAGCCAGGCGGTTTCCACCGAGCTCGCGTGTCATGAGTCCCGTGGTGATGAGAGCCAGTGCCTGCGCGAGCCCCGAAAACAAGCGCAGACCGATGAGCGAGAGGCCGAAGAGGGCCAGGCTGATGTGCTCAACAAAAGGAGTGAGCGGCGGATAGGAGACAAAGCCCCAGTCGAGATGGCGCGCGTCGGAAAGAAACTGCAGTTCATCGCGATGGAAGCCGTAGCGGCCGTTGGTGAACAGGTGGAGCAGCACGTCGGCAGCGGCAATCAGAAGCACCGGAGCGAGGCCGTTGCGCGCCGAAGGGGCAGACTGCTCGATGGGGGCTCGACCTCCGAGCGCAATAGGCTGCATTTCAGATCCTCGATGCGTGGGCAGGGCTTGGGCCCGGTGCTTTTGGCCTGTAAAGGAGTTTACGTCTCCTGCAACTCCGCGGTTCCCCAATTGGCCCAGTTGATTTGGGGCACGCGGACGGAGGCCATGCCGGCCGCCGTGGCGGCGTCGATGCCGAGATCTGTGTCCTCGAAAACGAGGCAGGCCGAGGGTTCGACATTCAGCCTGTTCGCCGCTAAGAGGAAGGCATCGGGCGCGGGTTTGCCATGCGTGTAGTCCTCGGCGCAGACGAGCGTCTCGAATTTGTCGAGGATGCCGAGGGCCGTAAGCGAGCCAATCACTGAGTCGCGCCTGCTGCCTGAGACGACGGCCAGAGGAATCCGGCCGTGTTGCGCCAACACCTGCTCAAGCACAGGTGGAATTGCTTTGAGTTGCGGAAGCTGCGCAAGGTAGAGAGTCTCCTTGCGCGCGGCGAGCTCGTCCACCGGCATCTGCAGGCCGTGCATTTCGTTCAGGTCGGCAATGATTTTTCTGACTGGCTTACCACCCCAGGAATAGAAGAGGACCTCGGGATAATCGCAATTCCATTCCGCAAGGGCCGTCTTCCAGGCAATGTAGTGCAGGGGCATGGAGTCGGCGATGGTGCCATCGCAGTCGAACAGGTAGGCACTGAATTTGCCGGCAGGTATATCAAGTTTCATGCGTGCAGAAGGAGGCTCCTTTTCCTCTCAGTTTCAAAAAGTGCCAAATCGGCACTCACTCTTGCGAATCGACGGCGCAAAAAATCCGCAGTGTTTGCATGCAATTTGCGGCGAAAGAGGCATGATAGACTCTGGCGGGATGAAAGACGCTCGGCACGAAACGCCATCGGCGAATTTCTCCTTTGTATGAATGGAAAAATGTATGAATGGGAAAACTGCTCCAAATTTCCAGACCGCAAGTGGCTCAAATCGCAGAGGCCGTTTCAACGGTCGGTGTGGCACATCCGCCTTCACCCTGCTTGGTCGGTTCCATCTGCAGTGCGTTATTAAAACGGTTGAAATAATTGAACAGGCCGATGGCGCAAAGCAGCTCCACGATCTCTCCTTCGGAGTAGAACGCGCGTAGCTCAGCGAACTGCTGATCGGAGACGGCGTGGGCATCGCGCGTTACGGTTTCAGCCAGGCGCAGCGCAGCCTTTTCGGCAGGGGTGAAGTCCTCGCGGTTGGGCCATTCGGCGAGATGCGCGAGCTGGTCGTCGGACCAGCCTAGACCGCGCGCCAGGACGGTATGGCTGGCGAGGCAGTAAGGCGTTTCATTCACCTGGCTGGTGCGGACGATGATGAGCTCTTTGAGCTTGGTGGACACAGTGCCGGTGTTGAGAACAGCGCCGAAATGGGCCTGCATGGTGGCGAAAATTTCGGGCCGATGCGCCATCACGCGAAACATGTTCGGCACGTTTCCGCGCTGTGCGAAGACCTTGTCGAAGAGGGTCTGCAGGTCGGGGGTGACTTCGTTGCGTTCGAGGCGGGAAATGCGGAACATAGGATCTCCGGTAAGACGCTGATCTCATGGTACCGCGTGCCGAGGTCGGGGAATTCAGGCGCATTTTGACGTGGCCCACCCCGTCTGCTAACTTGTTAAAGGACAAGTCATCGCCAGGCGTTCCTCAGTAGCTCAATGGCAGAGCATTCGGCTGTTAACCGAAGGGTTGTAGGTTCGAGTCCTACCTGAGGAGCCAATCGCCCTTTTAAATCAATCACTTACAATCTAATTTTGAATCGTATATGACACGGTATATAAATCATTTCGTGTCTATCCGAGCGCCTTGTTTCGCTCACTTCCGGACGCTCTTCGGTCGGAGAGCCTCAGCACTCCCCACCCACCAAATCGAGCCAAATTCAAGGGCTGAACCCATCCCAGTCAGCTTGTACGCTCTAATGCGAACGAGTCACTTCGCCTTGAGCATGAGAATGGGCACGCTGATACTGTGCCGCACTTTACTGGCGGTGTTGCCAAGGAACAAATCCGCGAGGAAACGGTGGCCGTGAGTACTCATCGCCACCAGATCGCAAGATTTTTCTTGCACCCATTTGATGATTTCCTTATCCGGTTCACCGTACGCCAACTCGGACTCAGCAGGAATATCTAAAGCTTGAAACTCCAATTGAACTTTTTTCAAGTATGCAGTGTCTTCGGTGATTTCTGGACTGACTGCATCGGGACCGTAGGTTCTAGCCGCCCATCCATCCGCGACGTGGAGCAACACGATGCGGCTATGCGCAAGTTTTGCGAGCTGCTTTACGTGCTCGATGATCGCCCGGTCCGTAGGCGTGCCATCCAATGTCAGCAGAATCGTGTCGTACATAGTTTTTCCATTTTCGTCGTCATTTACCGGTGACAACATGCCAGGCAGTATGGAGCGAGTCCGGCAGACCGTAAATGTCCATTGCGGTGATCAGGATAGCACTGCCCCAGCCTGCTATCAGCAGGAGCCAGCCAAGTCTCCAAATACCCATACGTCGCCGCGAGCTTGTGAAATGCAGAAGCGGAAACATGGCAAACGGTAGCTGCAGCGCCAGTATCACCTGACTGAGTGTGAGCAGGTCAGTCACACTGCTCTCACCTCGCAGCCCAATGATCAGAACGGCAGGCAGGATCGCCAGCGTGCGGGTGATAAGGCGCCGCACCCACGGTTTGATTCGCCACTGCATGAAGCCTTCCATCACGACCTGGCCGGCAAGGGTCCCGGTGATGGTGCTGCTTTGCCCGCTTGCGAGTAGAGCCACGGCAAACAGCGTGCTCGCGACGAATGTCCCTAACAAAGGTGCAAGGGTTAGATAGGCCACTCGAATCCAATCACTATCGGCGTTGAAATGAACTAGCATTCCACCTGACGTAGTCACGCTTTGTTTCCCGAAGAAGACCGTGGCTGCGAGCACCAGTATCGCGGCGTTTACGAAGAAGGCGACGGTCAAAGCTACGACCGAATCAATGGTGTTAAAGCGAAGAGCGCTTCGGACCGATGGCTCATCCTTCTGCAATCTGCGGCTCTGTACCAGTGCCGAATGCAAGTACAGATTGTGGGGCATCACGGTCGCGCCGATAATGCCGATGGCGAGGTAAAGGATCCCGAATTGATGGAAATGAGGCGAAATCATCGCTCGCCCCATTTCAAGAAAACTGGGCCGAGTCTGAGGCAGAACGAAGATCTCGATGTAGTAGCACACGCTGATCGTTGCCACCAGCAGCAGCACAATGGCCTCGATAGTACGCATGCCAAACCGCTGCAAGCCCAGGAGGAGCAGCACGTCAAGTCCCGTGATGATTACCGCCCATAGCAGGGGAATATGAAACAGGAGGTTGAGGGCAACGGCGCTGCCAAGCACCTCTGCCAGGTCGCAGGCGCCTATGGCGACTTCGCTCATCAACCAGTTGGGCCAACGCGTCCACTTTGGATACCAGTCGCGGCAGCATTGAGCAAGATCCTTCCCGGTTACTACACCGAGCCGGGCGGAGATCACCTGCATGAAAATCGCCATCAGGCTGGCAAGCCCGACCACCCATAGCAGACCGTACTTGTATTGCGCGCCACCCTGGAGGTCAGTTCCCCAGTTTCCGGGATCCATGTAACCGACGCTTACCAAAACTGCAGGGCCGACGAAAGCCCGCCACTGTTTCCAGAAGCCCGCAAGATGATGTGGGACCGTGATCGAACCGTGAACGTTCTCCAGAGAAACGTGGTTCCCCGACGCAGATCCTGCGTCTTCGGTTTGAACGGAAATGTTCGTATGCCTATCTTGATGGGTCATCGGCACTCATTCCACACTCGTCTGCAGTTCAACTTAATCCCCTTTAAAGAAGCATTCGTTAGAATTCAATCCTTCCCTGAAACGCGATCATACGCGGAGAGCTGTCGCCTCCCAGTCCAACGCCCAACAACCCTGTAGGTGGCGAGATCGTGCTTTCCAGGGTTCCGAATCTCGCCGGAATCGATACGCCTGGTAGACCGGCTTCGACCTCGCTCGGCAAAGCAAAGTTGGGATGATTGAACGCGTTGAACATTTGGGCGTCGAAGCGGAACGTCATCCCTTCTTTAATTGGGAAAGTTTTGGTGATGTAGATGTCGGAGTTAGTGTAATGAGGGCCGCGCACAGAGTTACGTCCAGCGTTGCCGAACTGGCAGTTCGAAAGCGAATCACCGCCCACACATGCTCCGGTCGTCGGATCAACCACCGAGACGAAGGCTTCCGGGTTAAGCCATTGCTTGTTGCCTGCTACGGTGACGCCGGCAACAGAGTTCTTTCGATATACGGATACTCCCGGGACGCGATTGGCGTAAGCGGGCGCATTGAACTGGACGGTGCTCGCTCCGTTTGCCTGAAACACGCCGTTTCCATTGGCGATGTAAGGCTGACTGAGCACGCTGAAGGGCAGACCGGAGTGCAGGATTGCAGTCTCCGAGATCGACCATCCCCCAAGCATCTGACGGAGGAACGAATGGTCGGAATGGAATGGCACCTGGTACAAACCGTAGGCGGAAACGTTATGTCGAACGTCGTAGTCACAACTGGCATACTGTCGATTTAGTTCTCCAGGCAAAGGCGACATGAGTCCCTGCGTTGAGAAGGCCAGCAAACCGCCGTTTGAAACCTCGTCGAGACAGTGACTAAACGTGTAGTTGCCGTGCAGCGTGAGTCCGCGCCATTGTTGCGTATAGGCAATTTGAAGTCCAGCATAACTACTGGTGGCGTCCGTGCGAAACTCTTTCACATTCCCGAAGCGCTGATCGAGCGGCTTCCGGTATGGGAACGGCGCGAAACATCCATCGCAGACCGTCTGATACCCATTGAGCTGCACCTGGAACGGCTCATGGAGCCCTCGAGTACCGACAAAATCCATGCGCAGGTTTCCGCCCGAACCGATCTGCTGTTCAACGCCGAGGTTGTATTGGTAGTAATACGGTGTCTTGAGTGTTCCACTCGGGAAGGTGTTCAGGCTGACTGCCAGCGGACAGGTCGGCGCGCCGGGCTCAATTCCCACGCAGGGAGAGCCGCCTGCACGAAAGATCGTCTGGAACGAATGACTTGCATTCGCCGCCGCATCGACTGCACTTCCAGCGATGCCGGGGGCGATGCCGATGCCGCCAACCTGGCCTCCGATTCCACCAACGAACGTCGGATCGTTAGGCGCGTTCATCCCGGCAAGATCGGCAATTTGCATGGGAATGATGTCGCTGAAAACTCCGAAGCCACTATGAACCGCCAGCCGCGGACGCAGTTGATAGGCAAGGGAAACTCGCGGCTGATAGACAAATAACGGTGTGGCAGGAAACAGGTCGTGAACGTTTCCTAACACAACTTTGTTCAGCGGTTCATCGCTGTTATGCGTGGCATCAAGGAAGGAGCCAGTCATGCGGGCCAAGAGATCTTTTTGGCTTGTGACGTTCGCGTTCCAGGTGACACGCATGCCGTAGGTAATCGTGACCTTGGCGATGGGCTTATAGGAATCCATCGCATAGTATTCGAGATTGCCCGTCGAAACTCGCTCTTTCATCGACACTGGAAAGCTCTGACTGGATGTGTAGGCCGCGCCATAGCTGAACTGTGCGAGGTCATTGAAGGTCACGGTTGGCACGGTACCTTCGCCGAGGTCGTAGTTGCTCACATCGAGACGCCGCGTGTTGATTCCGAACCTCCAGGTATGCTTCCCATGCGTCCACGTCAAGTTGTCATTGATCTGCCATTGTGTGACCTTGCGGCCCTGAGGATAGGTATTGTCATTGCCACCGATTGTGCTGAACGGAACGGAGTCACTGCCCGACGCAAGCACAATGGGAAAAGTCTCTAGCGCCTGCGAATAGTGGTTCGGTTCAAAGAGGCTGGAGTACCAACTCGCGCCAGGATTGAATTGGTTCACGACGTTCGAACTGAACACGTGAGTGTAGCCCGTAACGAGAGTTCGCTGCGGTTGCGGCGAATAGGAGTTGAAAACCGGGTTGACGGGATCTGTGTACGCTGCCTGGAGCCCTGTGTCCTGCTGAAAGCGATACCAGACGCTGTTTTGTGAGTTGATGGTGTGATCGATCTTCACCACAATCAGGTTCTCGCCGTCGCTATTGTTCAATGAAGCCTGGCGCTGGCTGGCGCAACCATCGCCGTTTGTACCAAGCGGGCACCCGACAATCGGCACTGGGGAGCCGCCCGATGCAGGTAGCAGAGAGAACATCTTTTGGTAGAAAGGAATCTCTGTGGGCTGTGCCGGAAGAGTGGCGCCCGAAAGTGGGTCCGTTCCGCCGGTGCGAAGTTGTCCCAGGACATATTGCTGGTATGCCCACGTCGGAAGAGTAATTTGCGACACGAGCGGCAGGGCAATGCGAATACCCTCGTAGTGCCCGAAGAAGAATAGCCTATCTCTCCGAATGGGTCCGCCGATACTGACACCAAATTCGTTGACTGTAGAACGGGGCTTCTTCGCACTGCTGTCTGCTGTGTCGTTCGCGTGCAGAAAGTAGTCCTCCGCATTAAACAGAGAGCCATTCCACATTTCGTACGCGTCGCCGTGAAACGAGTTGGTGCCCGACTTGGTGAAGTAGTTCACCTGGGCTACGGCGTACCTTCCCTGATCGACAGAAAAAGAGTTGGTATTAACAGTCGCTTCCTGAACCGCATCGAGACCGATGACGAGATTTGTAGAAAGACCGATGTTCAGTCCAAGCCAGGGATCGTTCGTATCGTAACCATCGAGGATATAGCCATTCGAGGTTGCAGGCAGTCCGTTGAATTCCACGTTGCCGTACCCCCCCGCAGCTTTCGCGTCGTTGGACGAGCCAGCCGTGTTCATCAGCGCACCCTGCGCAAATTGTGCGATGTAGGTGAGGTCCTGCCCTGGATTCGGCAGTTTTTCGATGGCCTTCGCTTCCAGAGTCGTTGAGGTGTTTGGGTTATCCAAGCTCAGGAGCCCGGCCTGCGCTATCACCTCGACAGTTTGCGATGTGGAGGCAGGCCTCAAAGTGAAGTTCACCGCGATGGTCTGACCTACTGCAACCTTTGAAGGTTGCGACTCAGCAGGTCCGAAACCTTCGGCCTCCACCGAAATCTGATAAGTGCCCGGATTGACCTGCGCGAAGAGGAAGCGCCCATCGGCGTTGCTCCGTGCAGTTCGTGCCGCTCCCGTGCTCACCTCCGTAGCTTTCACAGTGGCATTGGGAACAACTGCACCGGTCGCATCGTTGATGCTTCCAGTGAGTGCACTACTCGTGCCACTTTGCGCCCGTATAACCTCCGCGTTAATTGCGGTTAACATCAAGAGAATCGCGAGGAGCACTGTGGTTCGGATTCGCATCAACCATGGCTCCTGACGTGGGAATGAATTTCCTTATGACTTCGCTAATCTGGCGACCGCGCGATGGGGAAGAGTGAAGAGAATTGCTCGGCCGCCAATATTTAGGCTTGCCTAATGATTAGGTTGACCTAAAATAGCGGAAGTGTCAACCATGGAGGAGATGTCAACTCATGCCGGCGAAACGCCAGGTGCCCGCCAACACGGAATCAGTGGACAACTATCTGAAGGCGATCCTTGCTCTTAGCGGACCTAAGGAACGGCGCGTATCGAGTTCGTCTCTAGCTGACCGTTTGGGAGTTGCTGCTGCTTCGGTCACCAACATGTTGCAAAAGTTGGCATCGGCACTATTGCCCTTGGTTGAATACGAAAGACATCGAGGGGTGCTTTTGTCGCTGGCGGGTAGACGGCGAGCGCTTGAGGTGGTACGCCATCATCGCCTGATCGAAACATTTCTCTATGAAGTACTGGACTACCCTCTCGAAGAGGTGCACGAGGAAGCGGAGCGCCTCGAACATTTCATCTCGGAGCGGTTCGAAGAGCGCATCGCCGCAAAGCTCGGCCACCCGAAGTTCGATCCGCACGGGCATTGCATTCCGGCGATGGATGGGAAGTTGCCTAAGCAGGCCGCCATTTCCTTAGCGGATCTTCATGAGGAAGGGACTTTCGTCGTGGAAAGCATATCTGATCAGGATGCGCCACTGCTGAAGCGGCTCAAGACTCACGGAATCATTCCAGGTGCTCGGTTACAGGTCACAAACGGCGCCGCCAGCGACTTTGTTCTGCGGACCAGTGCGGCTTCGAGGAATTTGCACCTTCCCCGCGAGCTTGCGGCAGCAGTTCACGTCCGTTCCGCGCGCCCAGTACGATAGCTCGCAAGTCGTTCTTGCAAAGCAATCGGCCATGTCGACACCCACCGCTACAGGGAGCATTTCTGGCGTACTAAATGACCCGTCATGGGCTGTGACGGTTCTTCTCTCGCAGCCGTTTGAGGGTCATCTCACAGCCCTGCCGAGGGCCTGCGTGGTCTGAAGGAGAAGCGCGAGGCCTCGTCGAACGTCGGGATGCTCGGCGCTTCTGAAGAGCTGCCAAAGCGACGGCGGCTCCTGCGCAATGCGGGCTGTATCGATCGAGTCCAGGTCATGCACAAAGCCGGAGAGCGATTCAAACTTGAGCTTGCCAAGAATTTCGATGAGCATCAGCAGATTGCGGAGAACGGGAACCCCATTGGGCCGGTTTACGAGTTCAGTGAGTTGCGTTGCAATTACGGCCTTCGCTCCGACGGCGCAACAGATGATTTCCAGAACTTCGAGCAGGCATTTCTCGTCTGGTTCAGGACTCTCGTGATCGGCTAATAGTGCGCTGAGAGCGCTAGCTCCGCTCGGTGGGTAGGGCCGTGGTGGGGACGGTGGAGTGAAGTAGATCGGTTGTGCCATGCGTGTTCTCCATGACTAAGCCTGGAAAGCTAACTCAGGGTTGGGTCGTTTTGATCTCGACAAGTTTGTCTTCGGGACGAGTTCCGGGCAGGACATAGTCGGCACGTTGCCACTTACGCTGAACCTCTACGCCCGACTGTGGGGTGGGATGACCGTGGCGGAAATTTTCGCGAGGCAGGGGATTGGCCCCTCTTTCCGGAAGCACGGTCATGTGCACCGCGGTTTCTTTGAACGCAGGCGTATGTGTGTCTCGATCAACCTTGGAATTGGTCAACCGGTTTACCGGTTCTTCGGTGGAGTTCATTGGCATATAGAGTTCCTTGCCGTGAACGCGCGTCGTGACGACAACGGGAACGGTAACCTCTCCCGATGGACTGCGAAGAGTCACGATGCTGCCGTCTGCGAGGTTATGTTCGCGCGCCAGCTCCGGCGAAACCTCAACAAAGTTGGTGGGGGTAATCCGCTTCAGGCCGGGGGTTCTGTAGGTCATGGATCCTTGCTCGAAATGTTCGAGCAGGCGGCCGTTATTCAAATGGAGGGAGAACTCGTCGCTCGTTTCCTCGCAAGGCTCAATCCAATCGACGGGATGGAATCGGGCCTTGCCGTCGGGAAACGGGAATCCTTGAGTAAAGAGCACAGGGGAGTCTTCGCCGTCGGCGGCCACGGGCCATTGGAGGGACTTATAGCCTTCCAGCCGTTCATAAGTGACTCCAGCAAAGAGAGGTGTGAGCGACGCAATCTCCTCCATCACATCCGATGGATGTTTATACTGCCAGCCCGCGCCGAGCCGATTCGCGATCAATTGGATGATTTCCCAGTCGGGCTTCGAGTCGCCGAGGGGCTCCAATACCCGATAGAGGCGTTGAATGCGACGCTCCGTGTTTACAAACGTCCCCTCCTTCTCGAGAGATGGCGAGGCAGGCAGGACCACGTCGGCGAAACGCGCAGTTGCTGAGAAAGCAACATCCTGCACCACGAGAAATTCGAGGTTGCTCAAGGCCCTTGCTACATCGTTGGCATTGGCATCCGAAGTGATTGTGTCTTCCCCCTTGAGATAAATGCACTTCAGCTTGCCCTCATGCACGGCTCGGATCATCTCGTGGTTGTCGAGCCCGTCGTGCGCAGGTAAAGGGGTTTTCCACGCGGCTTCGAACTTCGCGCGCACTTCGGCGTCCGACACTTGCTGATAGCCTGAGTACACGTTCGGCATCGAGCCAAAATCGCTTGCCCCCTGAACATTGTTGTGTCCGCGCATGGGATAAGCGCCTGCGCCGGGGCGCATGTAATTGCCGGTCAGAAGCAGCAGATTTGAAATCGATGTAGAAGTGTCCGAGCCACCGCAATGCTGGGTCACGCCCATCGCCCATAGAATGCACACGCCATCAGCCGCGACGATTTCACGTGCAATTTGTTTGAGCGTTTCAGTGGCGATGCCAGTACGTTTCTCGGCAAACTCCAGGGTGTACGGTTCGAGGGATCGTTTGAAGTCCTCGAAGCGATTAACCCAGCGATCGATGAATGCCTGGTTCTGCCATCCCTGGGTCACGATGTAATTCGAGACCGCATTGATCCAAACCGCATCAGTCGAAGGCCGAGGGCGAATGAAGATGTCGGCCCGCTGCGCCATTTCATGCTTGCGGAGATCGGCGACGATCAGGCGCTGGCCTCTGAACTTGTGAGAGCGCTTCACGCGGGTTGCGAGCACAGGGTGACTTTCCGCGGTGTTGGAACCGACGATGAGCACCAGGCCCGCTTTCTCGATGTCCTGTATCGATCCGGCATCGCCGCCGTAGCCTACGGTGCGTTTCAAGCCCATGGTTGCTGGCGTCTGACAGTACCGCGAGCAGTTGTCAATATTGTTGGTGCCGATTACCGCGCGGGCGAACTTCTGCATGAGGTAGCTTTCCTCGTTTGTGCATTTGGAGGAAGCGATGAATGCGAGCGCGTCCGGCCCATGAAGTTGCTTAATCTCAGTGAACTTGCGCGCGATCAATTCGAGCGCTTCATCCCAGCTTGCCTCGCGAAAGGTCTCCGAGCCGTCAGAGCTCTTCGTGCGGATCAATGGTGTCTTCAGACGATCGGGTGCATCAACGAAGTCCCATGCGAACTTGCCCTTGACGCAAGTGGAAATGCCATTGGCAGGTCCGAACTCGGGTTCAATCTTGAGGATGTGCCGACCGCGGGTCCAAACATCAAATGAGCACCCGACGCCGCAATAGGTGCAAACGGTTTTTGTCTTCCTGGTGCGGTGTTCCCGCATGGCGGATTCGACGTCGGAGATGCCAAGGATTGGACTAAAGCCCGTGACAGGCTCGATGCCTTTGACTGCTTCGATCATGCCATTCAGGACCGGCTGCGGAAGGTCAGTTAAGAATCCAGCTTGCCCAAGCATCGATTTTTCCATAAGGGCATTGCAGGGACAAACCGATACGCAGTGACCGCAGGAGACACAGGAAGATCCGGCAATCTGTTCGCCGCCATCCCACAGCACGCGGGGGTGTTCCGACTCCCAATTGATGGTCAGCGTCTCGTTGACCTGGACATTCTGGCATGCTTCGACGCAGCGGCCACACAGAATGCATTGACTGGGGTCATATCGATAGAACGGGTTGGAATGATCCTGGGGATAAGGCTTGGGAGTGAACGGCCTGGTTTGATGCTCTACGTGCAGATTCGCGGTGACATTGTGGACTGCGCAGTTGCCATTGTTGTTGTCGCAAACCGTACAGTAGAGGTCATGATTCGGCAGGATTCGGTCGAAGGCTTCTCTTTGCGCCACATCGGCGCGTGGGCTGGCTGTGGACACAACCATGCCGGACGTTACGATGGTGCCGCACGCGCGAACCAGTTTGCCATCCACCTCAACCATGCAGGTGTCGCAGGTCTCGATTGACCCCAGTTGGGAGTGATAGCACACCTGGGGCAAATTGCGGGACGGCGCCGCTCGATTGATGGTTTCAATCAACGGCTCACCCACGACAGCAGGAGCATAGACGCCGTCCAAACTGATCGAGGTATTTGCGTGTTGTCCGAGAGGTGTGTTGAGCAGACGCTTTTCGAAAGCCATGTACGGATTCGATGCCGCCACGAGATTCCTGGTTTTTTTGAACACCGACCGGCTGGAATTGGGAGAGCGGAACCGGTACCTTAAGAGTTCGAGGATGGGGCAGGTTGGTCGAATAAATGATTGACACTTCATGAGTTTAGGAACACGATTTGTTTAATCCCGAAAACGGCCGTGGGGCCCCGCAAGGACGGCACGAAGAATGCGGATCTCGAAAGGGGCGAATCCTTCCCCGGAATATTTTGCGGATTTCGCGCTGTCGTACGGGGAGCACGTCGATGAACTTCTCCGCCAGCTCAAGCTCCAGATATCCGAGCAGGAACTTCACGATTTCGTCGATTCTTTCTATCTCCAACTGAGTAAGCGGGCTGAGAGTGCGCAGGTTTTATCCCTGTTGGGAGCCGAAGAACTGGAGCACCTCAAAACCCGGCAGGCGTTGCATCTTTTGTCGCTTCTGGAGCCTGAAGCGACCGCTCGAGGGCATTATGCGCGCGCGCTTCGAGTGGGATGGATCCACGAGATGGTGGGCGTGACTCTGCCCATGCTGATGGAGGCCTATCACCTTTATCACGTCAAGCTCGAAGAGATCCTCTCCGGGGCAGTTCTAACGGATGAAGAACGGGGTGTGCTCCGTGCGGCACTGCATCAACGCTCGCAGCTTGACGTCGAGGCTCAAATTGCCAGCCGTGCACAACTCGATGTTGAAATTGGAACGTTGCAATCCGCATTGGATGATGCAATCCAGAGGGTCGACAACCTTGCCGACCTTCTGCGCGCCAGTCTGCAGGCATTTGGAGATCTGGATGGTATTTCGGCCTGCTTGTTCTCTCGTCCCGATGCTCATGGGACGATGCAGATAGAGGCTGAGGGCGGCGAAGAAGGCTTTGCCTATGCACAAGCAATGCGGCTGAAACGGGCCCCCTTGTTCGAGACTCGGGCCAGCGCGAGCGCTGGAAACGGTCCGGCAGGGCGTGCCTGGCGGTCGGGTCAAATCGAGATCAATAACTCGTTTTGCAAAGAAGAAGACTTGCATCCGTGGCGCGCAGAAGCCGAAGAGCGGGGCTTTCGCTCGTCCGCTGCGGTTCCGTTGCTGGACGAAACAGGACAGGCGTTCGCCATCGTGAGCCTCTACAGCAAGTGGCCCGGATTTTTCAGCGCTCCGAATCGCGCGATATTGCTGCGGCATATTCAACAGGCCATGAGCCACGCCATTCTAAGAATGGAGCAGACGGTCGTTATCTCTGCGGATTTGCGTTTCGCGTACAGAAACGCCCTGCAAGACGGTGCTGTGGAGATGCTCTATCAGCCCATCATCGACCTGCGAACTGGGAAGCTGAATAGCCTGGAGGCATTGGCAAGATTGCGCGGCGAAGACGGAAAACTCATTGCGCCCGGCGCCTTCCTCCCGGCGTTTGGCAATGCCGGATTGCTGCGGCTATTCCAGCTTGGCCTTGAACAGATTTGCAAGGATGTGCACTTTTGGCGAGAGCAGAGGCCTGACTTTGACACCGGGGTAGCGCTCAACCTTCCGCCAGATGGGTTGACGCAGGACGCCTACAGAGACAGCCTTTTCGAGACACTGTTTCGCTGGAAGGTGCCACCGTCTTTGCTGACACTGGAGATTCTGGAAACGAAGGAGTCCCTTGACATTGGCAGAAGGGATGCGCGCATTGCGGAGTTCCAAAAAGCCGGTATCCAGATTGCGCAGGATGACCTCGGCTCCGGGCATAGTTCTCTCATGCGAATGGATCGGCTTCCAAGCGATCGCGTAAAGATCGACCAGGCGCTGGTGCGTGGCACGCTGAATCGGCCGGTGCGCGCTTTGGAATTCATTTACCACCTGACGTTACTGGCGCAGGGCTTTGGGGCCCAGGTTACGGTGGAGGGTCTCGAGGATAAAGGACTGATCGAGGCTGCGACGATTCTGGGTGCAGACCACGGTCAGGGATACGGCATTGCTCGACCCATGCACATGCGGGACATTATGTCCTGGAGCGATAGTTGGTTCTTCCCGATCAACCCTGAGCAGCCAGAGACGGCACTCGGGGCGATGGCAGGCTATCTGCTGTGGGACCACAAGCTGGGTATGCTTGCGGATTGGCCGCAGTTCATTGAGCAATTTATAAGGGAACCCTGGCTGGTTCATCGTTATCTGGATCGGGATGGAAGCGCGGATACAGAGCTGTCAATGATGTTGGAGCGTACGCAGATTGTTGCTCTCAAGGGACATAGAAGTGAGCGCTACCGGCAGATGCGGAACGAGATCATTCAGCGTCTGGGCACTATCTGGCTGGATGAGAGGAAGACCCGATCGCAGACTTAAGACAATCCACTCCGTTTCCATGTCGGAGGGGATTCGTCCAAGGGTTCAGGGGAGGGAACTTTCGGTGGCATCAGCTCGCTGGCAGCGTGCCCCAAGTGTTGGCCGTATAAACTCGTGTATTCTCTGACATACAGGCACACATGAGCGGGGCTTGGCTTGACGCCTGCGAGCCCGAATTGCAGACGGAACCGACCGTCCAAATCCTCCAAATCGCGCGAGTTTCCGTGATCATCGATACTGCTGAAAACCCTGAAGGAACGCAGCCGGTGGTGCAGGGCCTTGAGTGGCTCCATTCGTTTGAACCTCGTCGCGGGCTGATGAATGCGCATTTGCAGACGTTAATCGGGAATTACCTTCCGCGTCCAGCCTTCCGTCTCGAATCTCAGGCGGAGATTGTTGAGGTTGACTCGACCGACGGCAGCCGGGTCCTTTGTCACTGTTCGTGGCAGCAGGAATCGGTCCGTGCAAAGCGGCTCAGTGTAGTGCTCGTACACGGCCTCGAGGGCTCTTCTGACTCCCAGTATGTGCAGGGTCTGGCCGCCCGTGCATGGAGAGCGGGCTGCAACGTAATCCGCATGAATATGCGTAACTGCGCCGACACCGACCACCTGACGCCGACGCTTTACCATTCAGGCCTTTCGGGCGACGTGGGGGCCGTGATTGAGCACTTCGCTCGGGTCCAGGGGTTGAAGCGTGTCGCTCTTCTCGGCTACTCGATGGGAGGCAATCTCGTTCTCAAACTCGCCGGCGAGTGGGGCAGTAGGCCTCCGCTCTGTGCGGTGGCCACCGTTTGTCCCGCGATCGATCTTGCGGCCGGATCCGACGCCTTGCACGAGCCTGCGAATCGAGGCTACGAGTGGCATTTCCTGCGCGGATTGATGCGCCGCTATCGTCGCAAGGCTGCGCTCTTTCCTGACATTTATACGGCCCGCAATCTCGGGCCCATTCGATCGGTGCGCGAATTCGACGACAAGATTGTGGCGCGCTATTGCGGCTTTCGGGATGCGGACGATTACTATTTTCGTGCTGCCAGTGCACGCGTAATCGCTGGCATCGCCGTTCCCACATTGATCTTGCACGCAAAGGACGATCCCTTTATCCGACTGCAACCCTCGACGCGCGTCTCGATTCAGGCCAATCCCAGCATCACGCTGGTTGAGACTCAATACGGCGGCCACTGCGCATTCCTCGGCAAAGATCACGGCGACGATATTCATTGGGCTGAAGCAACCGTGATGCGTTACCTGCTCCACGTCAGTGAGACCTGTGCAAGCTGACTGGGAGATTGAAATCGGGGGCGACGCGCCCATTATCGACGCGTACTGGTCGGGGTTCGTGGATCTACGCACGACCCCAGAGAGAATCTCTGAAGTTGTCGAGGTCGAATCTCTTCCCGGCCTGGCAGACGCCCTCATGCGACTCAATCGGCCAGGGCAGCAGTACTGGTCCGCGAAATGCGATGTATGGATCCTGACGGAGTTTGATCCCGACGAAATGGACGCTCCCCGCACGTCCTCCAATGACGCAATCGCTTGCTATATAGACATTTTGCCTGCGGCACCTGGGGAATGGCGCGAAGTCTCGGAAGCGTCGGCTTGGTGCGAACAACTGTGCCGTGCGCTCCAAGCTTCACCGCAAGGGGCCTGCAGAGCAGACCTCATTCTTCGTCGGGCGTCTGAGGGACCGGGACACGATGCGCTCGGAGTGACAGCCTACATTTCCGCGTGCGGTTCGAATCCCATGCTGGCAGAGACAAACCTGGACGCAGCTCTAGCTGTTTTTGCGGAATCCATTACTTCCATGCCTCGCGATCCGGCTTTTCAAAAGCTACAATGAGAAGGCGTGGGCGAGTAGCTCAATTGGATAGAGCACCGGCCTTCTAAGCCGGGGGTTGTGGGTTCGATCCCCGCCTCGCCCACCATACTGAAATCAAAGAGGTTGCCTGAAGAGGCAGCCCCTTTTTGTCGTTCGAAAGATTGGCGATTGTGGGGGATTTTGCGGGGACCCCAAAGGCTAAGTGAGGGGAATTGAGAGTGGAGACGACTACTTCGGCCTTCTCGACGGGAGCTTGCTGACGGCATCGCGCTTGGCCTGATTGCGCGTGTGCGAATACCGATCGAGCATCTTGGCAGACGTCCAGCCGACGATCGCATTCATCGTCGACTCGGGAACTCCCGTCTCCCCTGTGCGGAGATCCCAATGGTGCAGAAATCGCTGGGCAGACCATTTCAGCGTTTCCGAGTAACCTGGCCTCTCGGGAGAGTCAGAGCACTCAGTACTCGATCGCGTTGCTCATCCGTGTACCATGTCGGGCTGTAGTCTTCAAGCAGCAAAAAGAGATCCTCTAAGACCGCTCTTGGATCTTCTGACGCCGAATTGTCAGACCGATCGAGTGCTTCCGCGAACAGATCTCTACCTGCGTCTGTATCGATACTCATTCAAAACCTCATTCGGAGGAATCCGCGTGGCCGCCACCTTGCTCTGAGACTCTCCTGCTTGGAATGTTCCCGCAAATTATTAGATGCTTCAGGTGTCCTGGCGTTGCCCGGTGACCTGCAATATCCTTCAGATGTAGAGCCCATCGGTAGAGTCCATGTCGATCCGACACGTGCTGGAACTTACAAGTCACCCTGCGAACTGAATCGGAAACGGTGAGAATAGGCTGTTGTCAGCTCGGCATGCGCTCGAATTCTCTTTCTTTTCGCTTCCTTGCAAAGTGCTCCTATTTTCTACCCCTGCCTTGCTCATGCGAGCCATGAGCTAACCGAGATCCAGCGTCTGGACCGGAATCTTTATCCCCGATGTATCCGCGCAACTGAGATTGGACTGTGGCAAGGAACAAGCGTTCATCATCACTGCTGCTGATGAAAAGATAGCGGTCAGGCGGAACTGCGATCAGCTAGTTCGGCCGGGACCCTTGCGTGGTGGTCTGCGGCTGTTGCACGGCCGCGCGATGAGCCTCGACCGTTTTGCGAGCGCTGATGCGCTGGTCTGGTGTAAGCAGCAGATAGACCGCGCGGAGCTCCATATGCTGGAGGCCTTGGAGCATCGCCTGCTTCTGATCCATATTTTCATTCTTATCGCGGACCACCGTGTCCATTCGCTCATGCATGTCCTTCCGAACCTGGTCAATCTTGACCTTTTGTTCGTTCGACAGAGTGATTCCAGAAAGCAACTCGTCAATTGAGACCGGCTTTCCCTGGGGCAGGACGCGAGCCGTAGCGCGCGGCATTCCATGCAATGTCGGGGCCGGATTGCTAGGCGAGGTATTGGGCGTCTGTGTGACGTCCGGTGCGGTTCCGGCACCGGGTCCCTGAGCCGCCGGCAGCGCAAGGGACATAACATTTTGTGCCTGCACTGAGCCGCACAGGATTAAGAGCCCGGCAACAGTCGCTGCCAATTCAAGAGTCCGCGCGTTGTTCATGCGGCGACGTCCTTTCGGGTGCTCCGATACCAACGAGAGTTAGCGGCGGCTGACCCATTTCAACATGGTCTTGCGCCTCCTATAAGGTGACAGAGACCCCCTAGTCCCAATTTGACAATCGCCAAGTTGCGAGCAAAACACCTGTCCTCCGTGGTCATAGCGAGAAGGTGTGCAATCGGTCGGCGCGAATCCCTCTCGAGGGGGCTTTCTTAGGAGCAAGCATTCAGAGTTGTAAATTCATCTTCGATTTCGAACTGACTTTGACAAAGAGCAATAAGAGGTTCGCGGCTAAAAAATACTTTGCGAACACGCAATCGCTGGCGGCGGGCATGGGCATTCGATCACGAACCGCTGCGCGTCAGGGGAAAAGCGCATGTCGCGAAGAAGCTTGAACACGGTCGTGTTTGCGCTCGCAGGCGGTCGGACGGTGAGAGGATCCGGCGGTGGCGTCAAGCTATCCCAGCGCCCATGGCCTTCGCTCTCGATCGGAGACAAGATGATGCCGGGTGTGTCTCATTTGACGAAAACGCGCGCAACGTCGCCATCGCGACCGAAGAATTCGTGGGCGAATTCCCGCTCTGCAGCCGGAGTCGACTCAGGCGCAGATTGTAAACCCCCGCAGGGTGGAGGCTGCATTTCCATGAGGAAGTTGTTCCAGGTCTGTATCCCAATTTTCATCGCTGCTCTCGTAACCGTCGCCGCAAGCGCCCAGTCATTTCGAGTGCAGTGCCCTGCCTCTACCATCACGCACCCGCTCAGCGGGGCCAATTGCGGCAAGAACCCCACAGCAGCGGGTTGCAACAACTCGGAGCCTGTGTACAACGGACCGACGCAATTCACCACCACTCAAGGCTTGCCAAGCGGGACAAGCGGGGACTTCGTAACGCCGACCACTTCAACCGTGAACGGCGCCATCAAGTGCCAGCAGATCTCCGGCGGTGACGGCTATTCGACCATGGGCGATGGGAATCAGATCTTCATGTTCGCGTTTGGGCCGCTCTCCGGACTCGCCGACGTCGCCGCCGGCCATTCGGGGACCGAGTTTCCCTACATCTTCAACGCTCCGTATAGCACTGTTAGTTCCGTTCCGCTGGTACGCGGCGACCCCGCTACGACAGATGGGGCGGTCAGCGGTGCCGCCCCATGGCCATCGACCAATGATCCGGCCACGAACCCGACCTTTAAGTGGAATGGTGCTGTGGGCCTGGCGCCTGATATCGCCAGCCTGGTGAGCGTCAGTAATCTCGTTGAAGGGCCTGTCACGGCTTTCCTTTATCCGGGCGCCACTGTACCCGGTTGCGCGACAACGGCCGCCTCCGCCACGACAGTGACCGCATGGACGGACGCTCCGCTCGGCATTCCTGCTGGACAACAAGTTGTGATTTCCAGTGCCACTGCCGAAGGCGGCATTCCAACGCCACCGGGTTTCGCCGGTACCTGGACAGTCACATGCGTTGCGAACGGGGCCGCGGTGACGCCGGACGGATTTAACGAATACGCCTTCCAGTACACCGACTCGAATCGAGGACTGGCCGCAGATACCGGGAACGACCTTGCGGCAACCGCAGCCTCTCCCGCGATGCTGGATGGCCATGTCGATCCACGCCCCATCATGGACGTCGGCGTCATGAACGGAAATATTCCGGGGCCCCTGGTTGCGATTGATGAGGATGACGAGTTCTTTCTCACCCTTACCAACGTCGGCATGATCATGCGTCCCGATCTCTTCGAACAGCACACGGTCCATTTCCACGGCTATCCCAACGCTTCCTCGTTCTATGACGGTGTGCCTGACGCATCGGTCGCAATCAATATCGGCGCTAGTTTCACGTATTACTACCTTGCTCCGGATGCGGGGACTTATTTCTGGCATTGCCACATCACTCCGCCCGAGCACTTGCAAATGGGCATGGTAGGGCAGATCTACGTGCGGCCGCGGCAGAATCGAGTGCCCCAGGGAAAAAATCTCTACACGTATCTCGGATACCAGAACGGAATCGGTTTGCCGGCTAACACAGCTGCCGATTTGCGTACCGTGTGCAATCCAGCCACCGACATCCTGTGCAGTGCAACCATGCCGTCCGATACCCAATCCGCAACCCGGCCGGCAGCTGGTCTTCTCTGCAATGGGGCGACCTCCCCTGCAACGACGCCCGAATATGTCTACAACGACGGCGATGCGTCGACCTGCTACGACGTCACGTACCCCATCCAGATGCACGGCTTCGATCCCAACTTTCACTTTGTCGGAATGACATTCAACCCGGAAATGTTCGCGGACATGAAAGACAAGTACTTCCTGCTGAACGGCCGTAGCTACCCCGACACCGTTGCGCCGGGTCCACAAGCGACGGTTTCGAGTGATGGCCAGATGCATTACTCGCAGCCGCTGCCGGCCATCATCAATATTCCGGCGGGCGGAAAAGCGTCGTTACGCCTGGCCAACTTGTCGGTGGCGGAATATTTCACTCTGCAGAGCGTGGGCGTTCCGATGCACGTAGTCGGCTGGAACGCAAAACTGTTGCGCGACCAGGACGGCAACAGCACGGAGTACTACGCCAATTCGATCACGCTGGGCGGCGGCGAATCCAACGACGTGATTCTCGACGCCAGCGACGATAGCTGCAGCGCTTATCTGGGTGCGGGATGCGCCGCGAAGCTTTATCCCGCAGGCAGCACCTTCTATGTCTACAGTGCGAATCTCGACATGCTCTCCAATGACGCAGAAAACTTTGGCGGGATGATGACCGAGGTTCACATCTGTAACAGCGTGACAAGCGACACCTTTGGGAATACCTGCAATTAGGAGAGCAGCGATGAGGCCAATGAACATCAAAAACGCTCCATCTATGACGCAACTGTTCCTTGCGCTGACGATGGCTGTCACTCTCTCGTTTGCGCCGGCAGCATTCGCTGCGGCCCCCGGAATAAGCAGCACAGCGGGTGCGATTGGAACTTTCAATCTGACGGCCCAGAATGCCTACTTGAATCAACCGGACGGAGCGGCGATCTATTCCTGGGGATACGGCTGCGTTGCCGGTTCGGCGCCGACGTTTCTACCCAAAGCTAGCTTCGCCTTCACGCCAACCTGCAACACGATGCAGGTTCCCGGGCCCACCCTGATCGTACCTGAGGGGCAGCACGTGACCATAAACCTGACGAATAATCTGCCCACTGCAGCCGGCAACACCTCGATCCTCTTCCCCGGTTTCAATGTGACGACGAGTTGTGCTGCTACGACTCCTGCAGGGCAGCAGGGCCTGTTGACATGTGAAGCAGCTCCGGGTGGCACCGTAACGTATACCTTCACCGCCTCGACACCGGGCACGCACGCGTATTACAGCGGGACGCAGGGCGACCTTCAGATCGAGATGGGCCTTTATGGCGCCATCATTGTGCTGCCAGCAGCAGTGCCGGCCAACTGCGCCAACGGCGCAAGTGTCACCAACCTCTACGGGAAGATGGACTACGGCACTTCCACTGGCATCGCTGGATTTCCCGAGCAGGACTTTCGCTTGGCCCCTGCGGCCTACGACCATCCCAAGAGCTGCTATGACCGGGAATACCTGTTTCAGTGGGGCGAGATCGATCCGAGGATTCACAAGCAGGCGGAGGCGCAGGTTCTGGCAAAGTCGGGATGCGTGGTTGGGACCATTGGATGCAGTCTCGATGTACAGACTGAACCCTACCATCCTGATTACTTCCTGATTAATGGGCGGTCCATGCCTGATCTCATGGACCCCAACTACGCGAGCGAATATCCGCACCAGCCCTACAACGGTAACCCTCACATGCATCCGGGCGAGCTCACTCTCATACGCGCGATTGGCCAAGGCCGCTGGCAACATCCATTCCACGAACACGCGAATCACGTACGCATCCTCGCTCGTGACGGCAATTTGATTCTCAGCCCGACCAACCCGACTACGAGTCTCGCCGGCCACTTGATGTTTAACACCGACACCACGCCGGGCGAAGCGTTCGACGGAATCTTTTACTTCAGCGGCAGGGGATTGAACTGGGATCCTTATGGTCATCATCCGGCGGGCACTGGCTCGACGGTCAGCACAGTGCCGATCGTCAGTATCCGCGAGAACGGAACAACCGTCACCGTCAACATTAGCGGATCGCAAGCTCCGACAGTTGGTTCGACTGTGACGATAGCGGGCGTCACGAATCGAAGCAGACCTCCGAACGGGTTTAACGGGCAGTTTGCAGTTCTTACCTCCAGCGCAGGTACCTCGACGAGCACATTCACCTATCAGGCTTCTGCTCCGGGTCTAGGTACCGGAAACGGCGGGACTGCGACGATAACTCTGCCGGCCCCCACGAATTCCGATAGCCCTCCGAGCGATTCCCTTGCGTCCTTGCCCTGTATTCCCGACGCGAACGGCTACAACACCGGAAATAAAGCCGCTCTGAACTACTACGAGTGGTGCGAGGACCATAACAAGCCGGTGCAGGTTGCTCCGTTTGGCGACGTAGCCTCGGGCGGTCCTGCAACATTGCCCGACCCGAACGTTCTTACCAACGGCCAATGGTACGGGGGCAGCCCGTATCTCGGTCCTGACGCAAGCCTGCGCGGCTCGATGCCGGCCTGCGATACGACCACCAACGCTAACTGCACCACTTTGCTGCCTTCAAATACGCAAGCCAATCCCGCCAATGAGCGCGGGTGGGCATACATGTGGCACTCGCACAACGAGCGCGAGATCACGACCAACAATGTGTTCCCCGGCGGAATGCTCATGATGATGCTGGTGGATTCACGGGAATTTCCCATCGATGAGTCCCAATAGACAGGCGCGAAGTGCCTGCTGTGGCAAAGCCGTCGGATCGAGGGGGCTCGATCGACGGACGGCAATACAGAATGAATTTCTTTGTCCAGGGCGCACCAGGACGAAAGGCGTGAACCAATGATCCGGATGAGCGATTCAAAGTCACTGAGAGCTGCAGTTCTAAGTTGCCTCCTTCTCCTCGTGGCCAAGACCGGTGTAGCGCAGGTGGTCAACTTGACGGCGGGGCCGGCGACCGCAGCCATGCCTGACGGCACGATCGTGCCGATGTGGGGCTACACATGCGGCGCTGCGGTCTCGGGTTCGACTGCGACGTGCGCGCCTTTGAGCGGATCGATGTCCGCTGCGGCGACCGGGTCAATCGGGGGGATCTATTTGCTCAATGGTGGATCGGGCTATTCGACTGCGACCACCTCGATTACAGTCAGCGCCCCGACGGGTACCATTTCTGGCGTAACGAACGTGACGGCCACGGCGACTCCCGTGATCGTAAACGGCGCGATCGTTGGTATCAATGTGACCAGTCACGGCGCAGGTTATACGTCTGCTCCCTCTGTCACGATTACTGATACTGGCGCATCACCGGGAACCGGAGCCTCTGCCGTGGCGGCCCCAGCGTGGTCTCCGGTCGTCATCACCGTTCCCTGGGCTGCGGGCGGTGCGCAACTGACAATCAACCTGACCAATAGCCTTTCATTCGGATCCGGCCCCGGCCAAAGCATTCCGACATCCATCGTGATTGTGGGCCAAGTCGGCGGAGGACTCGGCGGGACACCAACCGCTACGCCCAGCCCCAACCACTCGAATGCGCAGGGTTGCGCGTCGTGGTTTATCGCTGCCCAAGCACCTGGCACTCCTTGCACCAGCAATTCGTCCGGAGCTCTGCCTCCCTCCCAGACTCAGGAGCGCGTGCAGTCAATGGGTGGGGAAGTTACGGCCAGTGCGACGGCCAACTTAACTTGGCCGCTGCTCAAGCCCGGCACCTACCTGCTCGAATCCGGCACCCATCCTTCGATCCAAGTTCCCATGGGCTTGATTGGCATGCTCGTGGTGACCACCCCACCGTCGGGCACGACCGCCGGCACAGCTTATCCCGCGCCAGTGAACAACACTCCGGCATCTCAAGTTGCGAATCCGGCAGTACAGTACAACGCAGAAGTTCCGCTTGAATTCAGCGAGATCGACCCCGTGCAGAACAAGGCGGTAGACGTGGCTGTCCGGAACCCCATGTTCAGCGAAACAAGAGTGTGGTCTGGCTTGCCGACCGACCCGCAAGGGAATGCGGGGTGCGGTAACCCGGGTTCAGGGAATCTTTATCAATCATGCTATCCACCGGCGGTGAACTACACGCCGTTCTACTTCCTCATCAACGGCCAGGCATTCGACAAGACCAATCCGGCGCGCTCGTTGTTTGCGGCTACGGCAGGAACCTCGACCGTCTCTCCGGTCACGGGCAATCTGCTGGTGCGCCTTGTGAACGCCGGTCTCCGCATGCACGTTCCGGCGATCGTCGGATCCCAAACCATGGGATTCAACGGATCCGGATCGTCGTCTGCCACAGTGGTGGGCGGATTCACCCAGGTCGCGGAAGATGGCAACCCTGTCCCGGATTTAGGCACTACTTCTATCACTGCTCCCCGCGTCAAGACCGAAGTATTTATGGCTGCCGGTAAGACATTCGACGTACTGCTGAGTGTTCCTGCTGCCTCGCTTCCGATTTATGATCGCGAATTGAGCCTTTCTGCGAACTCTTCAGTGCGGGATGCCGGAATGCTGGCTTACATCGGCGTCAACGGCTCTCTGCTGCCGGCGGTCACAAGCGGAGCCGGATTCGGAGCCGGGTCGGCTAATCCGGACTCGTACGCCTCAGTGGCTCAATGCGCCGGCGGATCCGCGTCGTGCATCCCGTTGGTCGTTTCGGATCCATCAAGAGGCGTGACCGCCAACGATGTCAATGTGTATGGTGTCGCTTTGTCGACTGGTCCTACGAGCGGCACGCTAAGCTGCAATGCAGTGCCAGGAAACCCAGTGGCGGGAATTTGCGCGAACGGCACATTCACCTATACTCCCACCGTTACTACCACCGCATGGGCGGGTGACTCCTTCGGTTATTGCGCCAACGGAGCTGCGGCTGGCACGACCGGTTTGTGTACAACGGTTACCCTGAGCGCGTCGATGCTCACAGGAAGCCCTACCGCGAACAGCATTACCTACACATCTAAGATCGCCACCTATATCAAGATTCCATCTCCCGGTGTTCTCTCGGTGGATTCCGATCCCAACGGCCTGCCGCTCCAGGTGGTTCCTTCCAGCGTGCCCGCCCTGTCAGGCGGAACGCTCAACATTGATCCGAATGGCGGCTTCACGGCGAGCGTCACGAACCCAGGCACCTACACGTTCACCTACATCGCTCAGAACTCTCAGGGAATAAAGAGTAGTCCAGCGACGGTGACGCTCATCTTCCCACAGCCAAGCAATCTAAAGGTGAACGTCCTTGATGCGCAGGCCTATAACAACTGCAATGGCAACAGCGCCTGCATCAGCGGATTGACGCCTTTCCCCGATTATCGGTGGATCATTGAAGAAGATAAGACATTCTGGGTCGACCCGAATTGTACAGCCAATAACAGCAACACCACGCCGGGGTGCCCGAGCATCGTGGGCCCTGCAGGTCAGAGCACCATCCCCACTTCTGGCGTGCAATTCCATACCAGCACGATGGATTTTGTCGCTCAGGGCTGCACCGGGCCGCTCTCGTGCGAAGGCGGACAAACGATACTGGATACCAATCCATCGTCGTCGACTTACGGCCAGCACGTCCCAGCAGTGTGTGATCTTGGCAACGGCGCCTGCCGCCCTGATCCGACCGGCGGACAAGGGTCTACTCAGGTGAACCCAAGCCAGGTCGCTCTCGATCCGGCCAAGCGCTATTACATCTCCGTCCTACCCGGGGATGCGGGCAACCCGTTCCCCGCGAACGCGAGCCCTGCGGCTTGCAATGGGCAGGAAGCAACATCGGTCACAGTCGATCCGAATCAAACGCAATGCGGCCACACCATGAGCGGTGCTCCAATCGCGCCGGCTTGCAACGTCCTGGGCGGGTCGAATCCATGTACCTCAAGCTCAACCTTTTCCCCTGTGAATGTGCTCGCGCTGCCAACACCTCTGCCCACGGGCAAACTCTCCGTGCTCGTGTTTGAAGACGATTATCCGCTCAATGGCGAGCAGGATGGAGGCGGCGGAGGCGGCGGAGCCGTTGCGCCCGTTGAGCCCGGCCTGGGCGGCTTCAATATTGTCCTGTGGGACACGTATGGGACTCTCGGCGATGTGACCGGGCAGAATTCGAACGACATGTTCAATCAGCCTCTGTCCAACAGCCTGGCGGGGACTGTCGATCCGACCACGGGCCTCGATGCGTGCCCGACAACGGCCAACCCGCTTCAGTCTACCGGCGAGATTCTTGACAGTAACGGCAATCCAACAGGCACCGGCGGGCTGATCACTGGGAATGGTGCGGGGCCGGGGACGACGACCGCCATGACTGGCATGATCGTGACTTGTCCCAAATATGAAGCAGACGGTCACACACTCTCTCCCCTGGCCGGACAGGCAGTTGTTGCCAACCTGATGCCGGAGAAATTCAGTGTCCAGGCTTATCCCGGAGCGGACCGGATCGCGCGCGGAGAAGAGTGGATCCAGACCAACACCTTGGACGGCCAGCACCCTCACGACGCGTTCATTGAAATTGGAGACCCGAGCTACTTTCAGGAATACGGGCCGGCGGGATACCACGTCATGATCGGCTTTGCCAACCCGGCAATCATTAACGCACGCCATGATGTGGTGTGCAAAGGCTTCGGCACCCCCGGCACGGTTGGTCCGTGCACCAATACGATTAAGGGCCAAGTGAATGTGGAGCGCTTGAGCCGGATACCCGATGAGAGACTCTATCCCAGCGAATCACGCGACGCTCTCACCTGGACCCAATGCTGGGTCAGCCTGGGTGACCCCGACGGCGAGGACTTCCAATTTACGAAGTGCGATGCCAATGGAAATTTCGGATTCAGCAACGTTCCCGGCGGGAATTGGAGACTCACCATCGGTGACCAATGGAACGATCAGATCATCGATGGTCTGTCAACGGCGGCAAACGTGGGATGCAACCCCAATGGCGTCCCCAACGGCACGACAAATGCCAGCACGTGCCCTGGTGGACAGACCCTGGATCTGGGGCACATCGGCGTTCAGCAATGGCAATCGAATCTCTACACCAAGGTCTGCATCGACGAAAACAAGAACGGAATTTGCGACTCAAACGAGATCGGAATTCCGCTCATCTATACGATGATTCACTATCGGGACGGACACAACGCCAACTCTCTGACGACGGACTTCAACGGAGTGGCAAACTTCAACGAGACCTTCCCGCTGTTCAACTGGTATGTAGTGGAAGCCGATGATACCCGTTACAAGACGACGGGCATCCACACCGTCTACGACGCGGGCGGACCCGCCGACGGTACGACCGATTGCGGGCCTGGAAATGGCGCGCGGCCATGTGGATCCTCTCCGGCCTACAAAAGCATGTCCAACACCTATGAGTCGGTTCCACTTCCTCCCGACTTGTCGGTGCCTGGCGCTGTGTATTGCAAAACGGCTGATTGCAAAACCGACGCCACTTCGTTTGCGGCCGGCATGGCCGTCCCCAGTACGGGGACGGCAGCGAGCTCCTCGACCGGTCGCATCGATCCGCCGTGGGTCTGGGCGGAAGGCTGGGCGGGCCTGACCGGGCATAGCAACTGGATTGAAATCGGCAAGACGCCGTATGCACCGTGCCCACCGGCCTGCGTGACGGTCCCGAATTCCGTTATCAACCCGACCGGGGGAACGACTGCTTCGACGACACAGGTGGCTGAGAATGGCGGCATCCGAGGGGTCGTGTCGTATGCCTCGACTCGCCCCTTTGACGATGCGGCGCAAATGATCCAACAAGCGTGGGAGCCAAATGTTCCGCGCGTGACCCTCAACCTCTACCAGGAAGGCTTTGCAGCGGACGGCGTAACACCAACCCTGACCATGGTGGACACGACTCAAACAGCGAGTTGGGATGACTGGGCGCAAGGGTTCTACCCCAACAGCACCGCTGGCACAGGCACCGGGATCGGTCCAAAGCCGTACATGAGCTGCGCGGGCCAGGACACGGCTGCCAACGACCTGTTTTACTTCACGCTCTTCGATCAGCCGAATTACCTCGACTGGTACAGCCATTTGCACAGCGGCACCGCGCTCCACTCGATCCCGTATAACTCGCAGTTCAAGTGCTATGACGCGATGAAGATCAATAACCAGCTTCAGCCAGCGCCTTATGACGGAAAGTATTTCTTTCCCAGTTCGCTTGGCGTAGACCCCTCCACCGGGAAGCCGGTTTCGATCGTCGGATCGACGAACGGCACGGGTGCTTCATTGGCTGGAACCAATTGCACGGTCTGCGTAAAAAATCCTGATTCGACAGACCCTTATCGTTATGGCACTCCAATGCTGCCGCCCGGCAAGTACGTGGTGGAAGTCATCATGCCCCCGGGGTACGAGGTCTATAAGGAGGAAGACAAAAACCTTTTGATCGGCGACAACTTTATCGCGCCGGTTACACAGCAATTCGGCGGCCTCGGCACCGACATCTTCATTCTGCCTGACCAGGCTTCCCTGGCTTCCATGTACGACGCGAATGCCAACGGCTACAACGGCACCAACTATCAGAACTCGACTGCTTCTCTGGCTTTGCAAGGCGGAACTCTCTCAGGCGTCCCGGGCTTCCCCGGCTATACCGATCCTGTGTGGCCATGTGTGGGTGAAATGCGCGTTGTACCGGACTACCTCAGTCTCTTCCCTCAGGTACAGGAAACGGCACCATTCGCCGGAGCCACGCGGCCTCTGTGCGACCGCAAGGAAGTGACGCTAGGCAATCAGGTGTCGGCGAACGCAAGATTCTTCGTCTTCACCTCAACGCACATCGCGTCCAAGTTCACCGGTGTGATCACGGACGATTTCACCTCGGAGTTCGATCCGTTCTCCCCGCAATTCGGCGAGAAATTCTCACCCCCCAATATGCCGATTTCCACCAAGGACTATCTCGGAAACGAGATCTCTCGTGTGTATTCCGATCACTGGGGAATCTACGACGGGTTGACTTATTCGAGCTGGAATGTGAACCCGCCCAACATCACCGGTTACTCGCCGGCGATGATGACTCAGTGCATGAACGACCCAGGCCCGATCCTCGATACCAACCCTAGTTCGAAGACCTACGGCCAAATGATCACCGATCCTCTGTACAACCCGGCCTACAGCGATTTCTGCTACATCAATCCATTCATGCCCGGGTTGACAACCTATAACGACACGCCCGTTGTGCCTACACAAGGGTTCGTCGGCGCAGGTTACAACAATGTCGATTGCAGCTACCCCGATGCCACGCCGGCGGTCGCAGAAGTCGATGGCGACGGAATCGGCCCGTGGGTCGCCGCGCCGGGTAAGACCCTCATCATCGCAGCGCTTGGCGATCAGCAGGTGAATAACAACGCCTACTCGGGGCCCTCTGCCAACGCAGCACCGTTCAATGCGAAAACCATCTCCCGCCACTATGGCTTCCTCAACCAGTGCACAAACCCGACCGCGGGTAGCTCTACGTGCAACACCATGTCGTCTGTAACGATTGGCGGTGTCAACGCGATCATCAACGGTTGGAACGATACGCAGATCACGGTTACCGTTCCCGGCCCCACGAGCACCTGCACGACAGCGTCGAGCACGTGCAATCCCACTCCAGTGCCGGCGTGCACTCTGCAACAACAGCCTCAGTATCAAGGCACGTTACCTGCAGGCCAGTCAACGACGGCGCGGTGTGGTGAACTGGTCATCACCGCCGGAAATGGCAAGGAGTCAATCGACACGGTCACCGTGACTGTTGGCGGCAAAACGCCTGCGCACGTGAGCGCCAACCAGACGATCCAGGCCGCGATCGATGCAGCAGCGCCGGGCGACCTGATTATCGTTGACCCGACGTGCACAACGAGTACTTCCGCGGCCACGGGCGGGGCCTGCGAGGGAAGTGTCAACGGCACGGCCGTTGGAACAATTACCAACAAGGTACAGGCATCCCACATCGAGGCGGTCTTGATGTGGAAGCCTGTTCGGCTGCAGGGCGTCGGTGCGGCGACATCGATCATCGATGCGAACGCATTTCCGTCGGGCAAGCTTCTCGAGCCCTGGCGCAGGCACATCAACTGCTTGTTCGGCCTGACGCTCAGCGGTGTGCCATTGGGGGCATCTTCGGCCTATGATTCAAACTCTACCTACACTTGCCCCGACGCGGGCTGGAAGTACTTCGGAACCGATTTGACGGGAGCGGGCGGCGGCACACCAAACTACGCCTATCCCCAGATTGACCGAGTTCCTCTCGAGGCAGTTCTAGGTTGGGACGCTACGCTGAACGGCAACCTCGCCGAACAACTGCAGGAGCCTTCATTGATGGGTGCATATGAAGGAGCGGGAATTACCGTACTGGGCAAGGGCGTGTGGACGCCGCCCGGACAAAACTCGTTCGGTTCAGAAGGCGCGTTCCCGGCGGGTTCTCTGCTCCTTCAGAATGTTCCAGCAGCGGCGGACGAAACAGGTGCTTTAATTGCGCAGTCGCATGACTATTGCACAGATCCTGCGAAAAGGACTCCAACTGAACTTGTTCCCAACCCGTATCCGAGTAACTTCGAGTGCAACCCTTCGTCGATTGACGGCCTGACCATACGGGATAGCTCCCAGGGCGGCGGCGGCATACTTGTGCACGGTTGGAACCACAGCTTGCAAATCGCCAATAACCGGATCAACAACAACTCCGGTACGCTCTCGGGCGGCATCACACTCGGCCAGGGTGAGTTCCCGGATCCGATCACCGTTTCTGGTACGACCACCATAACTGTGCCCGGCAGCCCGCGTCCGGTAACGGTAGGAGAGGAAACGTCCCTGGACGTGCTCCCGTCCTGCCAAGACTCAACCGTTGTTGGCACGCACCTGCCGTTCTGCCTCGACAACAACGTCAGCATGCATCACAACGCCATCACCGCAAACTCCTCTCTGGGGGATGAGTTGTTCTCCGGTACGCTGGCGGGCGGCGGCGGCGCCAGCTTCTGCACTGGTTCCGATTACTACAAGTTCAACTACAACTGGGTGTGCGGCAACGTCAGTTCGGCCGAAGGCGGTGGCATTACTCACCTCGGCTTCAATTACAACGGCGATATCGAGCACAACACGATCGCTCTCAACGAAAGCTCGAATCCCACGGTTCCCACCAACGGCGGCGGAATCATGATCATGGGAACGCCGGACACCGATCCGGTCTGCACCGGCATACCTGACGCGGACTGCCCGCCAGGCCTGAGCGACGGAACGGGTCCGGGATTGGTAGTAAACGCCAATCTGATCCAGTCCAACGCGGCTGACAGCGGAGCGGGAGGTGGTATCCGTCTGCAGCAGGTAAACGGCACCGAGGTTTCCACGTTCCCAAGGCAGCCCCAATACTGGAACAGTGTGTCGCTCACCAACAACATCATCGTCAACAACGTCGCAGGATGGGATGGCGCGGGAATCTCGCTTCAAGACGCGTTGAATGTCTCCATCATCAACAACACCATTTCGAGCAACGATACCCTTGCGACCTCGGGCGTTCTCACTCAGAGCATCGGGACGCCCGTGGCAAGCGCACCGGCCGGCAGCTGTACACAAACTGGCCCGAGCGGTGCCAATACAGCGTCCTGCCCGCAGCCGTCGGGTGTGAGCAGCACGCCAAACTCCTCGGTGCTGACAACGACTTTCGTTGGGAACGCCAGGACGATTACGTGTCCGACTGGAATGTCCGGCTGCATGGCATTCTCGAACCCGTTGCTGCAGAACAACGTGATCTGGCAGAACCGCGCCTTCTACATCGGTATCGGCAAGCCAAATGCGGGTCTTACCAACCAGCAGAACCAGGTTGCGCTGTTCCCCGCGTTCAGCTCGACTGCCGCGCCGTCCCAGTCGGCATTCGGCCAATGCACGACAAGCGGCAACAGTTACTGGGATATCGGCGTCCGCGGCGACAAAACAGTCACAGGCCACGAATCGGGGTTCAGGCTAAGTCCGGCTTACTCGGTACTGGACGATACGGGCTACGCCTCAACTAACCTGACAGTCGATCCTGCCATCACCACCAAATACTGCAATGGTGCTCGCGTGCCTCCAACCTGCAGCGTGGCGAACGGGTGCGGTGGACCGAGCGGCTACGGCACACCGCCGGGCATTGTCGATGCATCGGCACCAAACCCGGTCTTCAGCCTGACTCCAAACGCAACCGTGGACGAGGGCAATAACTGGATCAACGTGAGCTGGGGACCGCTCGCGCTGAGCGACGATTCAGCAACCGGCGGGTTGAACAGCAACTATGGTGGTGGAAACCTGTTCGGGAACTATGCCCTGAACTCGGGTTCGCCCGCAATTGACTACGTCCCGTTGAATGCAACCACTCTTCCCGCAGCAGCGGATCCGACCTTGACCACGGACTTTTTCGGAAATCCGCGGCCCGATCCAGGCAACACGAAGGCATTCGATGTAGGCGCGATTGAGTACAGCGCACCAGCTCCGGCCGCTCCGACGTTGAGCTCAATCAACCCAACGTCTGGCAGCCGTGGCGCAGTGGTCCCGGTGACACTGACCGGCACCAACTTCGTTGCCGGCGCGACCGTGGCTGTCTCTGGAACTGGAGTTACCGTAAGCGGAGTCGCGGTGGTGGGCCCGACCTCGATTACGGCAACGTTCACAATTGCAACTAATGCGACTCTATCTGCCAGGAATGTGACCGTGACAACAGGTGGAGGAACAAGTGGTGCAGTGACCTTCACGGTTACTGCTCCGGCAGCGCCAACTCTGACCGCGATTTCGCCGAATTCTGGTCCTCGCGGATCGAGTTTCTTCACTCCGACGTCTGAGCAGGTGACGCTGACCGGCACAAACTTCCTTACCGGCGCCACTGTGGGCGTATCTGGAAATGGAGTGACCGCAAGCAATGTCACGGTAGTGAACGCAACCACGATCACCGCAACCTTCTCGATCACGAGCACGGCGACCACAGGCGCGCACAACGTAACTGTGACGACAACAGGAGGAACAACCAGCCCGGTTGTATTCACAGTGACGGCCGACGTCGCCGGTACTATCTCCTATAGCGCCGCCACCAACGGGACGCTTTCAGGAGTGGTATTGGGAACTCAAACGCTGACCTTCACGGTGCCGACAACGAATCGGCCCAGCACGATCACAAGCGTCGTGACGGTGAAGAACACCGGAGCAACAGTGACCCTCAGCCAAGAGCAAATCAGCGTCAGCTCTGGAGGCCTCTTTACTATGACCGGCACGACTTGCGGAACAACACTGACAAACGGGGCAACCTGTACTATCAACATCTCGTACGCTGTCCCTGCCAATCGCCCCATCCTAGCTAATGCTGGGGAGGCTCAGGTCATCAACAATGGCACCACTCCAAACGGTGTCCTGTTCCTCATGGCGCAATGAAGGCTGACAAGCTGTCGTATATTCGGGAGCGATGCAAATCGCTCCCGAGAACGGCAACTCATCAACGAGACGCGTGCAGAAAGACGCGTGCAGTGACCCAGACAGGAGTACCCCTTCGTGAAAAGACGCAGTTCATTGTCGCTTTCAATGCTGTCGGTGATTGTCCTCACCGGGAGTATTCGTCTTCAGTCAGCTGAGCCAGCGTCTCATGATTCATCGCAATCCACGGCTACCGTCGGCACACAATCGCCAGCCTCGGCCAAGTCCATCGCGCCGGCTCAAAGTGCCTCTCCCGCGAGGCCTGGCGCGCAGGCTGCACGTTCGGCGCCAGTCTGGCAAGGCGCTCAGGCCAACCGGCTGTCGCAACGGGCCGAGATGTATTACGAAGGCGTCTTCGGCGTGGCCGAACTCCACGTTAAGGTGGCGGAGTCGGGCGAACTCATTCGATTTGACTATCAGGTGATTGACCCTGCCAGAGCAGCTGCCCTCAACGACAAGAGGTCCGAGCCCGCCTTGTACGACGCGCAGGCCAGAGTCAAGCTCTCGGTCCCCCAGATGGAAAAAGTTGGAAAGCTGCGGCAGGAGAGTACTCCCATCCAGGGCATGACGTACTGGATGGCTTTCTCGAATCCCGCGCTGTCTGTAAAGCGCGGCCACCGGGTGGACGTGGTCATTGGCTCGTTTCGGGCGGCAAATCTCGTCGTGGAATGACTCAGAGCGCTTGATTGGCTGCCGGCTCGCTACCGGCGTATTCGTTGGCGTCTCATAGGCCTTTCCGTATCTGCGACGTGGGTCGGGCCTTGTGCGTGGCACGGAGCAAACGCCGCGTCCGCTTGCTCCAGAGCAAACTATCGCTGCCTGGATTCGTCCACAATCACTTTGTCGCCTTGGCAACAGGTGCGGCGAGCCTCACTTCTTTCGAGAAGGGGAAAAGATTATGCTGCGAAGGACATACGGAATCTTCACTTTAGTATTGGCAGGCTCCCTGGTTCATGCGGCTGACGCACCGTCAGCGCGACCGAATCTCTCCGCCACTCAGATTGCCGATCGGAATGTCGCGGCTCGGGGCGGTTTGAAGGCATGGCGGGCCGTTCGATCTTTGTCTCTTCAAGGAAAGATGGGTGCAGGAGGAAACCAGCGAGCTGCGCTTTCGATGCCCACGAAGGATTCGAAAGAGATCGCCCTCCCGCGCCGGCCGGCTGAAGAGATGCAGCTCCCTTTCTTGATGGAAATGGAGCGCCCACGCAAGGTGCGCGTCGAGCTCCAGCTCAAGGGTCAGACCGCTGTGCAAGTGTACGACGGCGCCAACGGCTGGAAGGTACGGCCCTTCCTGAATCGGGCGGAGGTTGAGCCATACAGCGCGGAGGAGTTGAAGATCGCCGCACATCAAGAAGATCTCGACGGCCCCCTCGTGGATTATGCCGCTAAGGGCAGTCACGTCGACTTGGACGGCAGCGAAAAAGTCGAGGGACGTGACACGTACAAGCTCAACGTGACCGAGAAGAACGGGCACGTGTTTCACATCTGGATCGACGCGGAGACCTTCCTCGAAACCAAGGTTGAAGGACAACCGCGCCGCCTGGACGGCACGGACCATCCGGTCGAAATCTACTATCGTGACTATCGAATAGTGGACGGCCTCAAGATCCCGTTTGTTATGGAAACCAGAGTGCTCCCAGTTGGGAGGAACGCTCTGAATCTGAAAGATACTCCCGTACCGCCGGAGAAAATCGCGATCGATAAAATCGTCGTGAATCCCAAGCTGGATGACAAGCTGTTCTCAAAGCCCGTCGTTTCCATCGCATCGCACGGCAGGTAGCCCGGATAGATTGCCACGTTTTGCTTCTCTCGATTCGAGTTCCGTATGCAGGCGAGGCCACTGATCACAGGTCAGCGACCTCGAGTGCATTCAATTCTCAAGATGAGTAAGACGTGGGCGCAATAGATAGAGTGCTGGAGAGTGGCTCACTGATCGAAGGGGTCGATCACGCTCCTGAAGAGACAAAGAAGGGCCGGGGCAAGCCCCGGCCCTTCTTAATTGATTGCATGACCGCTGTCGCCGAGTACTGCTTTCTACCGTGATCCAGCAGCCGGCACCGCGGGGGTCTTCTTGATCGAGACCAGTTCAACTTCGAAGATCAGCGTCGCATTCGATCCGATGTCCCCTGGTCCCTGTTGTCCGTACGCCAGGTTTGATGGCACAAAGAGCTGCCATTTCGAGCCCACCGGCATCAGTTGCAATGCCTCGGTCCAACCGGCAATGACGGCCTTTACCGGAAAGGTCACAGGGCCCCCGTGTTTATCTGAATTATCAAACTCGGTTCCATTGATCAGTGTGCCCTTGTAGTTGCAAGCGACCGTGTCATCCAGGGTCGGTTTTTCGCCCGCGCCTTGTTTCAGAACCTTATACTGTAGGCCGCTGGGGAGCGTCACCACACCCTCCTTCGCCTTATTCGCAGCGAGGAAAGCTTCGCCTTCCTTCTGCGCCTCTGCGCTTCTCTCCGCTTGCTTTTTCCGAATCTCCTGCGCTGCCGCCATCAGGATGGTTCCCATCTGCTGTTCGGTCATGGCAGTTTTATCGCCATCAAACGAATCTGCGAATGCCCTCATGAGCACTGAGGGATCCAGTTCCAATCCCTGTTTGCGCAGATTCTCACCAAGGTTCATCCCCAGCGCATAGCTGAACCTGTCCTTTTCAGTTTTGAGCTCCGGACTATTCTGTGCTACCGCGGCAAACGAGGGCAGAAGCACAATTGCCGCTGCCGATATGAATCTGCGATGGGCCATGTCTTTATCCTTTGCTATCTGAGGATTACAGCATTCGGCGCATTCCTCTTTGACCCGCAGCAAAGCCGATTGAGTTTTGGTGTAAGTATGTGCGATGAGGAGAGAACCGCAACCTCAATGGCTTAAGTCGCGCGAGATCCGGTGCTGAGGGGATGAGTGAGCGGAGCCGCGCGAATCGAGCGCCGTCAAGTCGGAATTAAGGTACATCGAGTCGCCAGTGCGACCGATGCGCATCGTCGCGCTGGAATTACTGCCGACTTGATTGCGGACGTTGGGCAGGTTGGGCGGGTTGCGGAAGGATGGGTTCAGGAACCCCTGGGCTTGGGCTGTCTTTTGTAACAGTCCTGCGATACGTTACTGAGCCCTCCGAACCGAGATCGATCATCTTCTGGTTCTCATCCGTGATTTCAGTCGACCGAATGACATGGGGAATAATGGCGAACACGATTTCCGACTGCTGCCGCTCTTTATTTTCCTGGCCAAAGAAGTACTTCAAAATAGGCAGATTGAGGATTCCCGGGTACCCACTGAGCGATTTGGATTCAGTGTCCTCAAATATCCCGCCGATCAGGTTCACCTCGCCGTCGACAAGGCGTGCTTGGTGCTCGATTCGCCGTTGTCCAATCGTCGGCTCCGTCACTCCGTCAATGCTCTGTTGTCCGGTAACCGACGAGACCTCAAGCGACATCTTGAGGGTCACCTCGTTGCTGGAGTGAACATACGGCGTGATATCGATATTCACTCCAACATCAATGTATTGGAACTGGGTGTTCACGCCCTGGGTAAGGCCGCTTTGAAAGGAACCAGTGGCAATGGGAATGCGGTCGCCAATTCTCAGCGAAGCCTTTTCGCTATCCATCACACGAATTTCAGGCCTCTGAATGACTTTGGTGTTGCTGTCCGAGGCCAAGGCGGTATAGCTTGCACCCGACAGCGAGACTGCAATATCGCTTGCCGTCAGCGAATGGAACGAGTTCAGTGTTAGACCGCTCGAGGACCCGGTCGGTGATATCGATGCGCCAGTGGAGGTGGGCAGTGTTGCACCGAGTGTGCGAATGCGATCGCGGCTCACTTCCATCACGACAACATCAATTAGCACCTCTGGTTTCGGTTTATCAATGTCGTCCAGCAGTTTCTGTGCGAGCACCATCTGATCGGGAGTTCCCCGCAATGTGAGCGAGCGCAATTCTGGCGTTGCCTGAATGTGCGAAATGTCGAGAATTGCCTTCAGCGTTCCAGCTGCTTCCTGCAGATCCGCAGGAGTCGATGCATTATGCAGGTAGAACGTCTTCATTACATTCTGTTGCAGCTCTTTACGCTTGGAGCTATTGTCCATGGAGACAAGGATTGTGTTGGCCGATAAGGGACGCCAAAAAGTCTTTGTCTGAATCGCCAACATGTTCAGTGCATCGCTAAGCGCCACGTCGGAAAGCTCAAACGTAATCTTTGGAGCCTTGTAGTCAGGATCGATAAGGATGTTGACTCCTCCGATGCGCGCGAGTGTGTCGTAGATAGCATCGACAGTCGCCGTCATGTGAATCGAGACCGGTGTATTGGCTTTGAAGGCAAGTGAAACAGGTCCGCCTGCACTTCTCGCTTCGCGTTCGAGTACGCCGTTTTCCTCTTTCTCTTTCTGGGCGGCGAGTTTATCTCGCATCTGCTTCTCGATCTCATCTGCCGTACGGCGGAGTAAACCGAGACCCACGAAATTAGTGGGGTCGATCTGAGCGGCAAGTCGGAATTCGGCGAGCGCGTCCTGCAATTTCTGTTCGTTCAGCAGATCTTGGCCGGCCTCGATGTGCTTCGTTGAAGCGGAAGACCTGAGTCGGAGATAGGCGGTCATATACCGCGCGTCAAGCGGACGAACGTCGCGCGCGCGCTTGAAATCCTGGTATGCGGTGTCGAGATCGTTCTTCTTCTCCGCACGTAGTCCGGCTTTGAATGCGGATTCTGCGCTTTCTCCCAGCACAGGTACTATCGCTGTGTTGATCAGAATCGCCCAGAGCAGGAACCGGCATCGCATACTGTCGCCTCGTCGGGGGGAGTGGATGTTTGCCTAAGCAGACACTCTATGTGGATAGCAAGTAAATCTACTTGCGAAAGGTCAAGTGCCCTTGCATGGATCATTGGATTGAGTCATCGGGCGCCTATTATCAAGGCGCAACTCCCGTATTTGGAAGAACTGGTCGGATTGTTTGCGCAGTGGCAAATACATCAGCGGCGTTCTAGCGCAGCATTCGACTGTCTGCACTTCATTTGGGCCGCCCGCTGAAAGCTGATACTGCACCTGAATTGACGCCAAGGAATCGAGTCTCGTCGAGCGTTCGGGCGGCTGTCACGGTTGTCTACAAATCGGGAACCGCGAATGGACCTCCGCGTTCGGTGGGTATACAAGGCCATGGGACCCATTGAAGGTCCCGACTCATTGGCGCCTGGGCATAGGAATAAGCGATGGCTGAATCAACGCAATTTGGCGCAGTGTCATATTGGACCTCCGCCGCGATGAAGCCCAGAGCTTCCGCGGACGACACATCTTCGCCCGAATCTCTACCCACCGCTGTTCTGCGCGAACAAATTTCAGATATGACCGTATCTGAATTCGTGGAACGAAAATTTCTTCCGGAGCACATTGCGACCAAACGAACGCCGGGTCGCAGGCACTATCAGGCCATCCTGAAACACATCATCGCCCCGGATTCGGTGGACCGGATGTTTCGCATCGATGCGGAACGATCCAAGACGAAACTGAGGGCAAACCCAACCTGGCCGTATGTCGATCACATGCGCCTGCAGGATCTTCAGCAGGAACATATTCAACGCCTAATCTCCGCCGCTCTTGAGGCCGGTTACTCGACCCAGACAGCGAAGCATATTCGGAGCGTCTTGAGCGCAATCGTCGCGCACGCAATCAGGGAAGGACACTTCAAGGGTGGAAATCCGGCAATCCTCGTCTCACTTCCAGGTATGCGGCGAAAGACGTCCCACGCTTTGACATTCGAACAGACAGTCAGAGCCCTGCAGTCGATGCGTTATCCGGAATTCGAAATGACTTTGATCGCAATCCTTACTGGAATGAATATCGCCGAGATCTGCGGTTTGCAATGGAAATACATTAATGCGACAGATCAACATGTGAGCAGAGAAGGCGAGATCATCTTCCCGAGGACGATCGCAGTTAGAAAACAATGGTATCGAGGCGAGTTAAGCACCGTTCCTGAAGCTCGCAAAAAGAATATCCCGATTCCCGACCTTCTAAGAAGATGCTTCCAGCGCCTCGGAGCATCCAGGTCTGGCGAATGGAATGAATTTGTTCTGGCTTCCAGGTCTGGAAAGCCCATCAATCAGATCAACGTTGCGGCGCGCCGGCTGAAAATCATTGGAGAACAACTTGAGATTCCCTGGATTTCATGGCAGGTGTTTCGTCGCACGCGTATTTCTCTGATCAACGAGTTTGGAGCGCAGCTTCAACGAGAGCTTGCAATGGCCTTGACCTTGATTCCTGACGCGGTATCCCCCCTGTCTCCGATGCGGCGAGGTCGCTAAGGGTTCGAACCAGGTAGCCACTGGTCGTTCGGATCTTAAGGCGTCGAGCCACCGCCTGCGGGATTGGCTGGAGATGAACCTGCATTCATTCCTGGGCTGCCGGTGTTTGTTGGAGGGCTGGAAGGCGGTTGTGATGGAGGCTGCCCTCGCAATCCTCGCTCAATCATCGGGTCATAAACGAACTCCCACTCGTTGTAGTGGCTCTTCGTTTTATAAACCAGGAGCGACTGTTTCGAGCTACTCGGAGAGACTCCGATGATTGGCATGCTGCCAAAGCTCTGCCCCCCGCTGCCGGGGTCCGTAGCTGTGGACGCATTGCTCTGCGCCGTGGGGCCGTTTGGGCTGGAATTGCCGGCATTGCCTCCCGAGCCTCCGCCGACGCTCGCTACGCCGGCGATGCCAAGCGGTTCCCCAAAGAATCCCATCGCCGTGGGTACTTTGTTCTGGCCGAGCAGAACAGGTCTCCAATCGTCTTTGCCGGTCATCGGGTCCTCATATCTTTTGCGCAGAAAGCGGATCCCATTGGTATCGATCAAGGCATCGATGCTGGTGGGGTATGTGCGAAAGCGCCTGTGATAAAGCTGGATGGCGCGAACGTACTGCTGACCACGTCGAACGGTTTCGAGTTCTTTATCGCGCTGAATCTCCTGACGGACCTTAGGAAGCGCAATCGATAGGGAGAGCACAAGGAAGGCGAGCACTATAACTATGGAGAGCAGAATGTAGCCCTGTTCGCGAGGGACTGTCGAACGCCGCTGAGAAACGATCGTCATTCGACGCGCCTCCATCTTACTTCTCACCAACGCTGATGGTCTGAGAGCTATTCAGGATCAGGTCGGTTATCTGAACACTGACGGGCTTTATCGGACCCACTCGATATCGGTGAAAGATGATTTCGCCGCTCTTGGCCAATAGACTGTCATTCCCGTGGACCAGGATTGCGCGGTAGGCCGGACCGTCGGTCTGTGCGTACCCAAGATACTTTACGTCAATCGCCGGTATCTTGGGCCGCTCTGGAGGTGCAGGCAAGACCGCCGGGCGCGGGGGAGCAATAGGGGCTTCGATCAGCACGGGGGCAGCTTCAGCAGAGAAAATGTCCCTTCCGGTTTCCGAATAACCCACTCCTTCGCTGCGGGCAATTTGCCCGATGTGTAGATGTGGTTCGGGCCCCTCGGCGGTCACCTCCCGGTTGAGGGAGCGCCCGACCCCATGAGCGTGATCGGGGGAGATTGAAGCGGGCGGCCCTGAGAAGCTGCTCTCCACTTCCCAACCACCGATTGCGAGGATGACGAGACCCAGGAATGCGAGCAAGTAGACCTGCCGTCGATTTTCAGCACCTAAGCGTATCGGAGACATCATTCCTCCTCATTGCCCGCGCACGCCCGGCGAGGCATGGAGTTGTGTTTCAGCCCCTGCCGATGGCCCATCAACTTTTGCGCCGGCCGTCCGTAGCCATGTCGAAACGCGCAATGCCAAATTCACTTGGCCGTCCTGAGCACCCTGAAGTGACATCGCTCGAATTACGAAGTACGTCTGATCTCGCTCGAGTCCATTCACGAACCTCATGATCTGGGGATATGCACCACTTACTCCGACGTCGATTGGAATTTCTGTCAATTCGAGCCCCCCAGACTTCTCGGAGTATTGGACATGCGACAGTTGGACCCCGGACTGCGTCTCGAGCTCACCGATTTGTGCGGATATCGAAGAATAATTGACTGGAATTCGCTGGGAATAGAAGGCGTCGATCTGTCTTCCCGTGTCTGCAATCCGCCTATCGACACCGCGTAGTGGCAATGTTGCAGCAGTCAAAGACCGCAACTCCTCACTCCTGCGAATCTCAGTCGCTTGGGCGTCCGCACCTAAAGCTGAAGAATCGATCCCAAGCTGTACCAGTAGTCCGAGCAGGATCACGACAAGCGCGAAGAGTCCCGCGACGTGCTTCGCCAGGGGAGAATGAAGGCGCTCCCGCCATGAGGATGATCGGTCTCGATTCATCTCGTTTCTCCGATCCTTGAATGGACAGGAGTCTTGGAGGTGTCCGTGCGAGTCGTGTCATGTAACCGATCAGGGGGATTAGCAAGCGCAACTTGTCGTTCCGTCGCCGGCACCTTCTCTCCGCCTTTTGCTGTCGGTGCGGGAGAATCCTGGGCCGCGGTGTCGTAGTCCACCAGCAAATCGAACTCGGTGTTTTGCGGAGTGTTCAGCACATTCTGACCTTTAACGGTCTCTTGGTGCGAGTCAGGAGACTCGCCAACTATGCGAGGAAGGAAGAAATGACTGGATTGTTCGAGATTTCTTAAGAACTCCAAGTCCTTGTCGTGCGAACCGAGGACTCGCATCTTAAGCGTTGTCGTTCCGTCCTTGGCCTGCGTAGGTTCAATGTCTGTTACCTGCAGGCCCTTGGGCAACACCGCTTCGATATCTTTCATTGCCTGCGTCCAGCAGAAGGCCTTGGCATCAAGGATCCCGTTGAGCCTGTCCGTTTCCTTTCGTATCCGAACACTCTCTGTGTGCCGAAGCATATCGAGGTAGGCTCGCCGCTCTCGATGGGTGTCCGAGATTGTGCTCTCGAGTTCACGTAGACGGCTTCGGGCGCTCTCGGCCTTGCGATGCACAACGTAGGTGGCAACTCCGAGTGCGACAACGATGACTGCAAGGACTTTGATCCCTCCGCGCAGGAAGCGAAGGATCGGTTGCAAATCGATGAACGGACGCCTTGCCAGGTTAACAAGAATGTCCATAAACTACCTCGCCCCAACCAGCGCGCCAGTTACTCCGGCAACACTTACGTTCTTTGGTAAGGACGTGAGAAACTCCGTCGGCTTCGGGGCCACATCGAACACGGCGAGCCCTTGTAGGTCAACGGAGCCCGCCAGCTCTGCGGCACCGCCGGGGCCGGCGTAATGGAGCGCTTTCGGAACACTCATCAGTTGATCTTCAAAGTATGCGGCGGCAACGGCGATGTCTCGCTGTAAATCCAAGTACGACAGCGCGGACTCTTCACTCAGTTGACGCGTGCGGTATAGCAAAATGTCATGGGTATCAAGGATGGATGTGGTGACGGATGTGTCCGCCACCGACACGACCAAGAGCGGTTCCGACGTTTTGAGGGCCGCAAGCGCTGCCAGGGAAGAGGGAAGCACTGCTCCAGGTTCGTACCCGGCGCTACAAACGGCCTCTTCATACTCGGTGAGAATCGGACCTGGAATGACTGCCACCAGCGCCCTGCATTTTCCGTCCCGATTAGGAAGTCTCTGGTAGCTCACCTGAGCCGTCTCAACGTCGAAGCGAACTACCCTTCGTATACGAAACCGCAGTAGCTGGAGAACATCTGAGTGCTTCTCAGGAAGCGTGTCGAAATCAAGGATGAATATACGAGTCGTTGAATCAGGAAGAACTACGGTCAGGTCTCGGGAAGTTGCCGAGACCTGGCCGAGCGCGGAACGAATTGCATCCGAAACGATACCTGGAGCACACAAATTTGGCTCATTGATCTTCGGAACGACCGTGCCAGCCGGCAAGGCCTGGAACGCAAGCAGCGGATTTCCCCCTGTGGCTGCGCGAGAAGCGGCCACTACGCCCAAAGCAGTAATCTCGATGGCCGACTGGGGACGCGTTGCGGCCGAAGATCCGATTTTGAACCTGCTCAGAACGGTATACATGGTCTCGAAGCCTGCCAACTTCTGGCTGTACCCTGCCGGAACCTTTCGTTCAAAAAACTCGGGCAGAAGCAGGCAAGGCGTGCCCAGATCAGCGATCGCACCGGCCCGGTCTTTGTGGAGGGTCTTCAGCCCTAAGCAGACACTCTATGCCGATGCGATTCCTGTCTCCTTGCGCAAGGTCAAGATCACCCGTCTCTCATATCCAGACAGCCGTGGCCCTTGAGGGGGACGTTTCGTTGCCACGATTTAGGCGTGTCCAGGAAGGGTGGGCGCAGCCAGCGGGTCGCTCATCTCGTGCTGTAGATCTTGTTTGCTCCGAGGCAAGTACTGAGCTCTTCTCTTCATGCAAGCATTCATATTCAGCACGTCTCACTTCGGTGACGTTCATCGGGGACACGGAGCCCGCGTAGCCGTGACGCGACTAGTGAGGATAAATTGTCGCGTTGATCGAAATGGGAGAGGCATGTCAGCGATACGCGAGGCTATTCGACAGCGGCACCTTCTCCTTGGTAGGAGCCGCCTTCGGTCCCTGAAGTTCAGCACGCTGATCACGTGCTGCTCCGTGCTCGTCATGCAGTGTGGAATGGCAAGTCTGTCAGGCTGTGCCTATCACGGCAACGCACCCTCCTTATCGAATAGACTGTTTTTCATTGCCCTCTCATCGACAAATTCAGTGCCCGCAAGACAAAGCCGCGTCGATACCAACTGCACAAAGTGCAATTCTGTCGATCGGTCGGGAAAGCCGGTCCAACGATTCATCGCCACGTTTCCAAGAGGTGACGTTCAACCTGTGGTCTGGACAGTCTCAGGAGGAGATCCAGTATCAGGTCCGGGCACAATCAATCGGGACGGGCAATATACCCCTCCTCCGTACCTGACCGAAGATCGTGTGGGCGTTGTCGTGAGAGCCTCACTAGAATCACAGCCGGCTGTACAGGACACTGCGATCATCTGGGTTTCGCCAGGACTCCTTCAACCCCCGACACCGGAGAATGCAGCGTCAGGAGTAAACGGGACGGTGCTGATTACAGGATATTTGGCGCAAATTGGCGGCAATACCGGCATAAGCTATTCGATTTGGGGTTCATCGCCCGACGAGAGCGCGACGAGCGGTTGGCTCAGCGATTCAATCTGCAAGCGCGAAGCAACTGCCTTCACGTCGTGTTCTGTGACCTACCACGCGCCTTCTGCCATCGTGGGGAACAGAGTGGTAAAGGTGACTGCAACAATTGGCTCTGTGAACCTGGGAATCGCTACTCGCATCTTGCTGAACGCTGCTGGAATATCAAGTAATCCGGCAAGCCATCAAGCCCAAACGAGTCCGAATCTCCAACTCGGTGGCTCGGGTGGAAACGACAGCGATTACGATTCAATCCGCGGCCGCGTTGTGGATTGCTGCGGTGGCACGCTGGGCGGACTACTGAAAGGCTCAGATGACAAGCAGTACGTCCTCAGCAACAACCACGTTTTGGCGCGGAGCGATCACGCCTCTGTGGGCGATCCTATCGTTGAGCCCGGTCTAATCGATACAAACTGCGCGCCGAGTTCAATGGAAACCGGTCCAGCGCCCATCGCCGGCCTCACAGATTGGCTCGCCCTCGACTCGAACTCAACCAACGTCGATGCAGCGATCGCTGAGATTCGGGCAAGCGCGGTCGATTCGAACGGAAGCATTTTAGAAATGGGCCCGAAGCAATCCGACGGAACGCTTTCTGCGGCGCCTCCGGGCATTTCGTCTTCGGGTGGCCGCGGAAAGCCAGGCTCCTTACAGCTGATCGTTGCAAAAAGCGGCCGTACCACAGGACAAACATGCGCGGCAATTACAGCTATTGATGTCGATGTGAATGTTGGCTATTACCTGGATTGTGCCGAGTCGAAGCAGTATCTGAACAAGACGTTTACGCATCAGTTGGCAATGAGCGGCGACGGATTCGGCGATGCCGGAGATTCCGGGTCGCTCATCTTGGATGCCGCGAGCGCTGAGCCCGTCGGCCTGTACTTTGCCGGCGGTATAGACTCGCTCGGCGTCAGTCAGGCAATGGCCAACCCCGCTCCTGAAGTCCTGAACGAGCTGAACGCGCGCGTCGGGAAGTCGACTACGTTCACGTTTGTCGGGATGCAAGACCATCCGGTAAGTTGCTTGAGCTACGGTGATAGCACGAGGGCGATGGCGCAAGCACAAGTCCTGTCCGATGCAGAAATTAAACGGGCACAGGATGCGGTGGCCGATGGGCGTGGCCTCGTCAATTCGGCGATAGGAATCCTAGGCGTTGGCTCGGGCAAGAGTAACGATCGTCCCGGCGAGGCAGCACTAATTGTCTACATCGCTCCAAAGAGCAGTGCAAAAGTACCGAAGATGGTGGATGGGGTTCGCACCGTTGTCAGTTTGAGCAACGAACATCCCGGAGAAGATTCGGGACTAGAGGCCTTTGTCGGCCCTCCCGCTCCCACTTCGCCGGCCATTTCCTCGTCGGCGCTGAACGCCGCCTTGGAGGTTAAGCAGCGCGTTGCCTCAGATTTGATGAAGCAGAACCCGGCTTACTTCGCCGTGGGTGTCGGACAAAGCCTCGACAACCCCGGCGAACCTGCGCTGATCATCTTTGTCGATCGACTCCTTTTGCCAAAGCGGTTCCCGCGGACACTCGGAGGCCTGCGCACACGTTTCATCGTCATGGATCGTTTACATGTCACTCGTTCGTTTTCGCTGCCCGCATCAGCTGCTCCACGATGCGCGTCGCACTTGACCGCTCTAAGTGCGTCCTCCGGCAATGCAGCAAAGCAGAAGCTCAGTTCCTACCGCTGAAGGTGGCCGACACTCTCAGCCGCGATGCCCCGGGAGATAGGCCTACAATCGTTATTTGCTTTTGAATAGAAGGAATGAAGGATCGACGAGTTTCAGACTCATCGGTGTGAAACCGGCAGCTGGGGAGGCTTCAACGCACCGCAGTCCTCGCCCTGGAAAACGGCGGTGGACTCTGTTGTCCACTCGACCGGTTGTTCTACGACGCCCACTCGCATCGTTCCGATAAAGTGAACCGAGCTCTTGGAATGCCGTGTATCGGACCATGTAGAGGCGAGGTCTCCTTTGCCGCTCATCATCCCAGTGCAGATATAGTCGCCCTTCACGCTTCCAGGGCCCATTTTTCGATTGGACAAGACACATTGTCCACGGGACTGGGGCAGCAGAGCGCCGTATTTGTCGATCATCTCCTGGGTGAGGCAAACTCTCTTAGTGTGAGTGCCCCCTTTGAGAGCTTCGCCGCGCCCATCTGGAATGTTTGGAGGCCTCTGCCACGTCATGGTGGTGGTCAGTTCCCAGAGACCGGCCTCTCTAGTACCGGCGGAAGCGCCCGCCGCCACAAACATCAGGCAAACTATGGAGAATGTTGTACGAACCCTACGCATGAGCCTCCGGCAGCAAAGCCTCGCCTAAAAGTCAGAATCCGCCGCGCTGCATACATCGACAGACGAGTCTTCCTCCCCAATCTCTTCGAGCCGGGCTGGATCAAGTACGACCACTGCTTCTCGACGAGGAAGGACCAAGCCCATATCACGCCATTTCGAGAGAACTCGGCTTATCGTGAATAACGTCGTTCCTGTCATCTGTGCCAATTCCTCACGCGAGAGAGAGATCTGGACTCCAGCGTGATGTTCGGAGCCCACCTTCTTCATAAGGCGCAGCAGAGTCATAGCCAACCGCTTGGCGACTTTTTCAGTGGCAACCTCACGAAACCGCTCCTCGATCTCTTTAAGCCTATCGTTGAGCATTTGGTTGATATTCGTTCGGATTTGCGGATATGCCACGAAGAGCGCATGAATCCTGGAGCATTCCCATGTCAGGACCTTGCAGGTTTCCAGTGCGCGCGCAGAACAGGTGTGGCTGCTGCATGGACACTCCCGGCAATTCAAGCCGACGGCATCGCCTCGGCCATTGATCCAAAGGATCACTTCATCTCCGGCAGAGCTGATCTGCGTCAGTTTCACGCTGCCCGTTTGCAGAAGCATGAGGCCTTTCACCGGATGGCCTTGCATGAAGAGCATCTCATCGCGTGTAAAAAGACGTGACCTTGAGCACGACGCGATCAGTGAGCATTCTTCGCGCGTGAGTCCAGCAAAGAGAGCTGAAGAGCTGATAAGGGCGATACCCTCAGCCAGAGTTGTGCTTGCGATCGAAGAGGTACTGGGAATCGCTTCGCGTAGTACCGTCATTCGTTCCGCCGTCATAGTCTGACCCCAAGGTAAAGATGAATTAGATCGAGTGCGTCGTGAATAACATCAAAGTGTAATTACGAATGGATTACTCAAATGCATCCAGACTGTGTCCTGACGTCACTAACCATCTCCGACAGGTAAGTTACCGATGTTAATCCCGTAGGTTGCCTGGGCCGTGCTTCTGTTCAAATGCAACTCCACAGACCAGGATCTCTCGAACTGGGCATTCGGAAGGCGAGCAAGCGCTACAGGGTATTGGAGGGGATTTTCGAATGTTACTTCAAACGGGCTCACAAACGTTGCGCTAGATCAAGTTCAATTCGTAACGAGAGGATTTGCTGCTCAGCGCGGTGACTATTGACGTTAGGGTAAATAACTTTCTTGCCAATAAACCCCGCAGGATGCGGATGAGCAAACTGTGCAACTGCTTGCATACGAGCAAGCATGCTGCCTTTCCCTGCCGTTGAATTGCGCCACCTTGAACGCTTGCTCAAGCGCAAGTGGACTTTCGCAAAAATCTTGTAGTGTACTTCCGTCAGTCGGAGATCGTGGATATCCCGCCGGGAGGCGCAAGGACATGACCGGAACGGCAGCGCGTTTTTCAGCATCATCGGCTGTTGGCCATTTCGCTCATGAAGTTCTAATGGCGACATTCGCACGACGCCGACCCGTGCTCCGGCCCGGCCGTCCCCTGACCCGGTGCGAATACGCCGGCGAGGGCCGGCGCACAATTGCTTCCTGGCTGCAAAATCAAAGTTGCTCACGCACAAATTGCCCCGCCGCGCTGAACCATCAGCGAAAGAGAACTCACCAATCTGGAGAGATGATCGTATGACGGGAAAGTGGTTCAACGTCCTCCTTCTAGCGATAGTGTTGTCGGCCGGATTTTTCCTGGGCCGGATCCCTTTCAAGGCAGGGAAGCAACTCGAGCGGCGCATCCTTTACTACAAAGATCCCATGCACCCCTCCTATCGCTCCAATAGGCCCGGCGTTGCGCCCGATTGCGGCATGGAACTGGTGCCGGTCTACGCGGATGAGGTCAGCGGTTCGCTCGTTTCTGATCAAGCAGCCGCAAAAGGCATGGACATCGATCCGGTTGTCCAGCAACTGTACGGAATCAGATTAGCTAAGGCTGAACGCAATCAACCAGGAGGAGCAGTTCAAGTGTTCGGCCGGGTGATGCCGGACGAGACGCTCATCTACCACGTGAACTTCGGTACGGAAGGGTACGTGAAAGAAACAGCGGACGACGCAGTAGGGAACTTCGTAAGCAAAAACCAGCGCCTCGCCGTCGTCTACTCGCCTGACTTTCTTGCCGCTGCTGGAGGTTATTTAGCCGCGCACGAACGGAGTCCAAACGCGCCCAACGCAATGTCCGGCAATTCTGCCTCAAATGCGTCTCAGGAGGCGGCAAGTGTGCAGGCCCGGGCCGACAGATTGCGGAACCTGGGGATGAGCGACGCTCAAATCGACGAAATCACCCGGACTCGCAGGCTCCCGGAAGATATCTACGTCGTTGCTCCAACCGATGGATTCATTCTCAGCAGAAGGATTTCTCCGGGAATGAGGTTCGAAAGAGAGTCGGACCTCTACACGATCGCGAATCTCAAACATGTCTGGATCCTTGCGGAAGTTTTCGGTGCGGATGCGCAGGCATTCCGACCGGGCGCCAAGGTCGCCGTAACTCTGCCTGATACGGGCCAGAATTTCCAAGCCAAGGTCAGTGCAGTCCTGCCGGAGATCGATCCCGCAACGCGGGCGATGAAGATTCGCCTGGAAGCGGATAACGCGGGATACAAGCTTCGTCCCGATATGTATGTCAGCATTTCGGCTCCTGTATCCCCTCGCACCGGTATCAGTGTGCCCGCGGAAGCGATTCTCGATTCGGGATTGGCCAAACGCGTCTTCGTCCAGACATCCACCGGCTCCTTTGAACCTCGAACTGTCGAAACCGGGTGGGAATCCGGGGACCGTGTCCAAATCGTCAACGGATTAAAAGAAGGAGAATCCGTAGTCTATGCCGGCACATTCCTTGTGGATTCCGAAACGAAATTGCGGGGTGCAGATCAGCAGTCGGGTTCTCCTGCGCTGAGCGCGAAGATGACTAATCTCAAGCGATCTGGAGAATAGAGCGGCATTGGGAGCACCAGAAGAATCCCTGTGGGAGGCTTTCAAGATTGATCGAGCGCGTGATTGATATCTCAATTCGACATAAGCTGACGATCATCTTGATGGTGCTCGTCGCAAGTGCTATCGGCTGGTGGTCCATCGCGCGCACTCCGGTTGATGCTCTTCCTGAACTAGGCGAGACCCAGGTGATTGTCTTTTCCAGATGGGATCGCGCCCCGGACCTCGTAGAGTCGCAGGTCACCTATCCGATTGTCACCGCTCTCCTCGGCGCGCCCCATGTGAAGGCCGTTCGCGGAGTCTCAGACTTCGGCTACTCGTATGTCTACGTGATCTTCGACGACGATACGGACCTCTACTGGGCACGCTCTCGCACTCTCGAGTATCTTTCAGGGGTTCTGAGTAGGCTGCCGGAAGGAGTTAAAACAGAGCTCGGGCCGGATGCGACAAGCCTTGGTTGGATCTTTCAATATGCAGTGGTCGATACCAGTGGGCGGCACAATCTCTCTGAGCTGCGAAGCTTTCAGGACTGGGTCCTCAGCTATCGCTTGAGGGCCGTGCCCGGGGTCGCGGAGGTAGCGCCCGTCGGGGGATTCACTCGCCAGTATCAAATCAATGTCGACCCGAATCGTATGCGTGCCTATGGCATTACGATTCCCCAGATCGTGAATGCAATTCGTGACGGGAACGCCGAATCGAGCGCACGAATGCTGGATTTTGGCGGGACAGAATACATGATCCGGGGCCGGGGTTATGCCAATTCACTGCAGGATTTCAGGGAAATTGTGGTCGCAACGCCGGCCGACGGTACTCCCATCCGCATCGGAGACTTAGGTGAAGTAGTCGAAGGGCCTGATATACGGCGCGGGATGGCAGACCTGAATGGCGTTGGCGAAGTGGTTTCCGGCATCGTCATCATGCGCAGTGGCGAGAATGCACTGGAGGTGTCTGACCGCGTCAAGGCGAGATTGAGGGAGATCGAATCGAATCTGCCCGAGGGATTCAAGATCATTCCGATTTACGACCGCTCCCAATTGATTCGGCGCACAATCAGCAGCACAAGAGAAACGATACTTGAAGTCGTTGTCACGCTTGCGCTGATCATCATCGTCTTCCTATGGCATCTGCCCAGCGCATCGATCCCCTTGGTCACCATGCCAGCGGCGGTTTTGATCGCCTTCATTCCTTTCCGACTTACTGGCGCCACCGTAAATATCATGTCGCTGGCGGGTGTGGCCATCGCGTTCGGAGAACTGATCGATGCGTCGATCGTTGTCGCCGAACAGGTACAGAAGAAGCTGGAAGAATGGGACAAAGGCGATCGAAAAGAAAAGCCCAGTCATGTCGTCCTGCGAGCGATCAAGGAGGTTACGCGGCCCACGTTTTTTGCTTTGCTCGTGATAGCGGTCTCCTTTCTCCCGGTACTTGCGCTGCAAGGCGAGGAGGGCCGCCTGTTTAGGCCGCTGGTCTACACCAAAACGCTGTCAGTAGCCGTGGCGGCACTCCTGGCCGTCACTCTCGATCCCGCTCTACGTCTGCTTTTGACGAGAGTGGAAAGGCTCGACTTCAAGCCGGCTTGGCTGAGCAGGATTGTCAATCTGCTACTTGTGGGAGAGGTGCGCTCGGAAGAATCCAATCCGCTGAGCAGAACCCTGATGCGAGCGTACGAACCTACAGTCGTGTGGACGCTGCGTCATAAGTGGGTCGTCTTCGGAGTGGCGGCAGCTCTCCTTGCGTTTACAGTTCCAGCCTTCATGACGTTGGGCTCGGAGTTCATGCCGACTCTCGATGAGGGTTCTATCCTCTATATGCCGACCACAATGCCGGGAGTTTCAATCGCCCAGGCTCAGCGCCTTCTCCAGACGACAGATCTCGTTCTGAAGCAGTTTCCTGAAGTAGACCAGGTGATTGGGAAGGCCGGGAGGGCGGAGACGGCTACCGATCCAGCGCCGCTTTCAATGCTCGAGACCGTAATCACCCTAAAACCGCGCTCGCAGTGGCGACAGCTTCCAACATGGTATTCCTCCTGGGCTCCCAATTGGACGAAGAGATTCCTCCGGCACATAACGCCGGACACAATTTCGACCGAAGAACTTATCGGACAGATGGATTCGGCACTCAAGGTTCCTGGACTGAGCAATGCCTGGACCATGCCCATCCGGGGGCGAATCGACATGCTAACAAGCGGGATTCGGACACCGGTCGGTTTGAAGATCCAGGGAGATGATCCGAGCCAAATTGAAAGAATTGGGGAGCAGATTGCTGGGATTTTGCCATCGGTAAAAGGCGTGAGAGGCGCCTTCGCAGAGCACACGAACCAAGGATACTTCCTCGACGTGGACTGGCGCCGAGAGGAGCTGGCACGCAACGGCATCAGTATCAGGACGGCAGAGGACGTGCTCTCCAGCGCAGTTGGCGGCGAAGACGTCGGAACTGCCTATGAGGGTTCCGCTCGATATCCAGTCAATGTGCGCTACCTGCGCGACTACCGCAGCGCGCCGGATGCAATTGGAAAAGTGCTGGTTCCTGCGGGAGGACAAAAGCAAGTCCCGATTGGCGACCTGGCAGATATCCGGGTCACAAACGGCCCCGCCATGATTCGCGATGAGAATGGTCTCCTAACCGGTTACGTATTCGTGGATCTTTCGGGAAGGGACCCGGGCAACTTTATCGCCGAAGCGAAGTCAATCTTGCAGAAGCGAATCCACTTGCCATTGGGGTACACGATCTCGTGGAGCGGTCAGAGCGAATCCATCGCCCGGATGAATCAGAGGCTAAAAATCGTGGTTCCGCTGACAATTGCAGTGGCCATTATGTTGATCTATTGGAATACGCGCTCTGCGATTCGGACCATGATCGTTCTCATCGCCGTTCCTTTCTCTGCAATAGGCGCAGTGTGGTCGGTCTATCTCCTTCACTACAACCTGAGCGTGGCGGTCTGGGTTGGCTTCATTGCACTCTTGGCGATTGACGCGGAAACAGGTGTGTTCATGCTGCTTTATCTCGATCTCGCTTATGAAGACGCAGCGAGGCAGGGCAGGATGCGAACACACGACGACTTGCGCAAAAGCATCCTGAGTGGGGCGGCAAAGAGACTCCGCCCAAAATTCATGACCTTCGCGGTCACTTGTGTCGGTCTGCTTCCGGTCATGTGGTCCAACGGAACTGGTTCCGAGGTGCTCAAGCGAATCGCTGGGCCCATGATGGGGGGTATCTTCACATCATTTGCGCTCGAATTGTTGGTCTACCCGGCTGTCTATGAGTTGTGGCGATCGAGGAAGCTGGGAAGAAGGGGTCATGACCCAAAGGACAATCCAGATGCGGAGCGATCCGCGGTCAGTCACGATATTGGAGTCTTGACCATGGGTTGACTGCACTTGGTATGAGGATGATGTTCGTCGTATTCGTCAAGCGGGACATTTGCCCGAAGGGAGAACCAGATGATTGTCAAGCGGGTGCAGGCCCTCTGGCCGGTCGTGTTTGCCGCGGTCGCGGTTTCGTTGGCGCCGGGGCAAAGCAATCATGGTGCTCAGAATGCATCTGAAGCCGGGCAATCAGCTTCGCTCGAATCGATTGATACCACCCTCGGCGAGCCGCTGAAGGTAGCCTGCAAGGGAAACCAGCTCGCGATCGCTGCAAATGGCGCGACTCTGGGACTCATCCTGAACGAGGTGCGGAAGTGTACCGGCGCAAAACTCGATATCCCAAGTGGCGCTGCCGACCTTCGATTCTATGACTCGATTGGACCACTTAAGCTTCAGCAGGTTCTGCTGGATCTGCTTTCGGCAACTGGCTATAACTTTGTGATTACTTACTCTGACTCGGACCCCGACAAGGTCGAAGTAGTCTCGCTTACGGCACGCGGAAACGCTCCTGCAGACCATGTCGGGGAATCGGAGCTGTCCCCGGCGCGCCGCGCATTTTTGAAGATGCGCCAGAATGCATTAACCGAGGCGGGAATCGTTACCGACAGTGACCCTTCTTCGTCCGCTGGTACTCCTGCGTCCTCCACCACAGTCGTAACGGATACCGGCACCGAAGCAAATTCCACGGCGAGTTCCAGTGCTTCTTCGGACGGAAGCCAGGGAGCAGTTTCCTCGTCTCAGGCCCCAAGCCCTCAGGAAAATGCGCCACCAAGTGGTTCCAGTTCAGAACCAACAACGAATTCGGAGCCCAAGACTGTCGACGATCAGATCACGCGAATGCAGCAGATGTTCGAGCAGCGACGCCAGATGATGCAACCCCCCTCGTCGCCTCCACCGTCACCGGCGTCGCCTCAGAACTAGCAGTTTCGTCATCAGCACCCGACCATGGTAGGAGTAGCGCTCTCATCGGTCTGGCAACGGTGCTTTCCATCCTCGGTCTGCGCCAGCGGTCAGTTCTCTGAGTGATTTGTCGTACCTTGCTCGATCGGTACTGAATGACCATCCAAAGGGTCATGATGGCGCTCAACGTGATCAGAGGAGCGCGAATTCTTTCTGCGCACAATTCGAAGTTCTGCATCTCCATTCACGATTGGGATGCTTTGCTCCGGAACATAAACTCCATCTCCGGGAAGAAAAAGGCCTGAAAGCTGAAGAGCAGTGTGGGCAGTTATATATTGAGGCGACGTTACCAGCCAAATCTCTTCCGCCAGCAACTTACGAGTTGGTAGAACCGGCCTCGTGGAGAGTTACGTTCGCGTTTCGCTATTCGACCCTAGAGCGCCAGAACTTCACCATGCCGTGCGAGAGGCGAAAACGGCCACAACCCCGTCTCCGATATGCCAGGTGACCACAGGTGTGTTCTCGTCGATGCGTTCGACGACCTCAAGCCGTCGGGACAGGTGCTCTGACCTCGCAACGATAAAATGGAGCATCATGTCGCTATCATTCAATCCGGCCGATCTCTTCAACGTGTGGCGAGAGAGGCGTAAGGAGCAGGATGATTCGTTTTTCGAATGGGTCGGAGCCGTTCAAAACGAGTTGAAGAAGTTCCTCACGCTTTGGATTGAGATCAAGAATGAGCTGGAATTGGAACGAACGGCAGGGACAAAGCCGTTCGAACGATGGTCTCCCCAAAAGTGGCGCGAGATCTCCAATATGTTTAACCAGCAGGCGATCACCGCGACATATATGAGTAAGTTCTACGACTTTGCGAGCGCCGCGACCGGCGATCGAAGTCGAAACGTTGCCATCATTCACGGGCTAGCCGCACAATTGAGCACGGTACTCGCGCATCGCGAACGTGCGCGCGAGATATCGGCATGGTACGTGGAGTTCTGGGGCCAGAAGACCTATTTCTACGCAAACGATGAGAGCAACGGGAAATGGAGCCAATCCATAGGGGACGCGATCGACAGTCTCACCCGCGAGATCGTGGCGCTCGACGTCTTAATAGAGACGGTGAAGGCCAATCCCAAGATGTTTGGCTGACCCGAACGAATGAGCCACACACGCAAACCAGCAATCAGCACGCCGCCAATAGGGCTGCTGTCAATTCTTCGCTTGTGAACGGAAACGGATTGGCTTGCATGCTGCTAGTCTTTGCCGCCTTCGCGACGATGCCCTGCAGCCACTTCGGTTTCCCGGCAAGCGCTCTCATGTTGCGACCAGGCTGGATCGGATCTTTAACAACCAGGCTGTGGCGCGCCTGGCAATGCTCCGTCCCTTTTAAAAGACCGTGAGTCCTGATCGTCAGTCCTTCTAGCCTTCCACAAGCTCAATGGTAGGTTTCGGACCCCCAAGCCAGCGGAAACGAAACGTTCGCCCCTTGCGCACATGTGTGACCAGTGCCGGCCTGAAACAAACCAGGCAAACACCAGCCGCGCGCACGCTTGGATAGACGATTCCAAGTGACCCTTTCTCCAGCAGTTCCCCCGCCAGCCTCTGCGAAGCTTTGTAGCTGTAAGGGTCGAGCGCCGCGGCGAACTCCAGGTTCTTAAGCAGGTCGTGAAATTCACCAACGAAATCAGCCAGGTATTCGTCGTAGGTGACCTCGTCCTTGTAGCGTCCAACTTCCGAGAGTGCCAGAGTATGGTGGTAGGAAACCTCCGCCTGGCATGTCTTGACGCTCTTTGCCGCGTACCAGGCGCCACGATCTGGGCCGTTGAAACGGGAGCCTTCAGGCCGCGCGTGAGTGAATGCCGCATTGATGATGCTTGCGTAAGGAACATTCGCTACGAGCTCGTGCGGCGTTATGCCCGGCAGCCCTCCCACGTCGGCGATCAACCTGTCGTTGGTTCTGCTCTCAACCTGAAAGCCGTCCTGAAGAACCTTGTTATTTGGGGCCAAGCGGGTAAGCACGCTCTCCTCGTTGATGCTGTACTTCGACGGGATGAGACGTTTAGCGCTCCTGAAGGCGATGTCAGAAAGAAGCGGGAGAGCATTTGCCCTCCCGCGTGGAACTCTACCGAGGGGTGCCACCGTTTACACGCCTCCACGTCGGGCATCAAGCAGCCTGCGGACGTTCTGCATGGCGGGCAAGCCGCCGGTAATCATGTATTCAAGGGGAGCTTTCCCGCCGAACAGGATGTTCGAGTTGGGAAGCTGAACCCATTCATCAGCCAGTTCCTGGCCATGCAGTATATTGATCGCCTTGAAGATGCCGAGTAGGTACGAGACTCTGAACATCTGGTCAATGTCCAGGACCTTATCTTGCGGGTTCTTCTTCATCTCGTAGTACGGGCCATTGGAGATCCCACCGAGCAACACCTTCGCATCCTCGTCACGCACCTTCCATATCTTCATCATATTAAAGAACATAATGAGCGAAGATGAACTGAGCCTCTTCCGCTCCTCAAATGCGTTGAAGTCAACAAGCGGCTCCGGAACGTAAATTGTAGCGGGATAACCGAGTGCGGTTGCCATTTCGCAACCTCCTATATAGGAGATATTACTCTCCCAATGTGAATTGTAAAGCAGAGTTTAATTCTTCAGAATTCACAAAGGTCGTTGACGTATCCCGCCGATCCATCGCGCAGCCATGCGTCGAGTTGTGCTGGCTCCTTTAGCTGCTGGCCTCGCTGCCGCGGAACTGTGACGTACTCGCATTGGACTTCTGGTAGGGCCGTCATGTCCACCCAGAGCTTCTCGAACTGGGCAATGGGGAAGACATCTTCCTGGCCTTTACCCCAGCGCTTCTTCACATCTTTCAGCGTGATGTAGGTGGGCATTCGGGCGGCGAGGTTGCGCACCGCTCCCGCTACCTTCTCCTCATTGGACAGATCCTCTGCGGTGAGGCCAAAGACCTGCAGAAGCGCATGAATGTCAATCCAGAAAGTATTGGAATTGTAGTAAGAGAGTTCAAACTCGATGGCTTCTGAGGGAAGAGCCATTCCCTCGACCAGCCGTGACCGCCCATCGACAGACGCGAGCCCACCGCCATGGTCTTCGATGCGGCGATGTACGACCTCGACGCTCATAGTTGCGCCGGTGGAGATGTGTCGTCCAAGGATTGCGGGGTCGAGGTTGACACCAACTGTATCGACGTTATGCACCATGAGATAGCGCAAGCCCGGATTCGTGGCGAGAAGCGATTGGAGCACGCCATTGCGAAAGAGATTCGGTACCTCGTACCAATGGCCGACAGGATGCAGACACTGATGCGGAAGGTTGTCAGTATAGTTGCTGCCCTCGCCGGCTCGCTCGGCCCATGCGATCAACGCGGAGCGAGAACTCTCCCGCATCTTTTGCGCCTGCGGCTCAAGCATCTGCTGTGCCGTCTCCTCCCAAGCGAAGCGAAGATCGCGCACCATGGGGATCAGGCGCAGACCCACGATACGGCCTTGCGAGAGAAACAGCGAGCCTTCATAGCCGTAATTGTTTTCGCGGCGCAGATGCTCTTCGGTCGGTTGATGCGTCAGGTAGCTGGTCGTGATGACGTGCGGAACCCGGTACCCGTAACGCCGGCTGGTGCGCCGGCTCTTCGCGAGATGAACTTCGACGAACGTGCGATGCTTGCCCGCCAGACGGCAGAAAGGATTGAGCGCCTTTACGACCCCGGAGCCCCGTGTCCAGCGGGTGCCGGCCCCACCCGCCAATGTAACGACCGCAATGGCGCCGGAAGCAAGGGCTTCTTCTCCGATCCTGCGATATTTCGGATCGATCTCATGTGTGGCATCGAAGACCTTGTCCGCGGTCACGTCCTCGATCCGAACCGAGGTCGGCAGCCGGTTTTGCGCCAGCCCGATGTATCCGGCGCGCAATTCAGTCTGGATTCGCTCGTGTTGCACAGGATCGAATCCATACCGCCTCAGCAGTCCATCGAGGGTCTCAGCCTTCTCTTCGTTGCCCCCTCGGTTTGGCAGCAGCCGTTCCAGAAAGCTTCGCATGTGGAGTTGTGCGTTGGGCTCGTCAGAACATGAATTGCTGAAATGCATCAGATCGGATCGCTCCGAGGCTGTCAGTAGCCGCTGTTCCTTGCGGAGAACTGTAGGGAGGGCCAGGGCGTAGTAGCGGTTGGGAAGAACGGCCGCGTCTTCTGCTAGAAGCTCTGCGAATGTTCCCCGCTCGTTGATAGAAAAGTCGTACACCACCGGCTGCATTGCAAAGGGAACGCCCCCTGCTAACCCCTTGCTGATCTCTTCCATTAATTGGCCTAGTCGTTGCTGTGCTTCGGTCTTTCGTGACGGATCGAAGATAAAGCCCATGCCGCCGCCCGACATCCCCCCGAGCATCCAGAAGCCCCAAAAATCCGATCCAAAGATCGCGCGCACCTGTTGAATGAGAGTCTCGGTGAACAGATTGCTCGCCCAGGGAATGATCGCTTGGATCGGGCCTGCAAAATTGCGCTCAGTGGCCTCGCCAATGGCCTTTACGTCGCCAGAATGCAGATGGTGAACAATCTCGTCGAGAATTTGCGTAGCCTGATGCCGTGCAGTCCATTCCGCATCGCTGCGCAGCAGGTAGCGCTCAGTAACCATCTCGAGGATTGGTCCTACGTCTTGCGCCATTCCGCCATGCACTAGAACGAGGCTTTGCTGCAGCTTCTCGCGGGTTGCGGCGCTCACATCCTTTTCTGACAGGATCGTGTGATTTGGAATAAGGCGGCCACGGCTGATTCCAAACTCCGGATCGCCTTCTTGCGAGAGCACGCCCTCGATCATCTTGATCCCCGGCCATACACCACCGGAGTCCTGCCAGCCGCCGCCCGACCCGCCTAGCCACTCACCAAGAATTGCCCGTGCGGCAACAAGGCGTCGCTCCGGTTCGCTCAGAGAACCGGAGAGAGAATTAATTTGCCCCGTGGCGCGCATGCAGACTGAGATCAGCGACGCAAGCAGATTCGTGGAAACCGCGAGGCGCGAACCTTTGGGAATATCGTTCACGTGGCTGATCAGTTCGATTCCCAGCCCATCTTGCTGCAGCAGCTGGCGCAGCAGATCTGCGAGCGGCTGCCCCGAGCTTTCGAAACCCGGCGGCACAAGCCCCGAGGCAATCACCGCACCCTTCAAGAGACCGAGATAGTCACGGCCAAAATCGAACAGCTCGCGCAGGTCTCGGATCTCGGTGATCGCCTCGAGATCGAGGCTGACGAGCCGGATGACCGGGCTGTCGATGATGCGGAACCAGGTTTCAACCGGCGGCTTCGGCTTTGAAGAGGTTGCGCCGTGCAAGGAGAGATCGATCGATACATTGAGAACGCGCGCCAGCTCGGGAAGATCCATTCCCAGAAAGAAGATGTCGCTCCAGGCGCTATGGCTCAGATCCATCCGCACAGGCGTGCTCTCGTGAAGGACAGGCAAGCCACCGGTAGCATCACCGCGAAGCAGCTCGGGGCGGATGCGTAACGCATAGTCGGAAGGATGACCGGTACGAAACATCCATTGGTTGCCACGCACCGATCGGACGCTGCGGCGCACCTGGTCGTTGAGTGTTTGAAAAGCAAGTCCCCGATAGGCTGCGGCAAGCGCGCTCGAGATTCCTTCGCTGGGGCCGTCGGCTCTCTGCGCATCGAGAAACGAACTCACCGCCTCTTCAAAACGGCGGGCGAGGAGCTTCTCAAAGCCGGCAAAGGGAATGTGCGCGCGTCCGGTAATCTCGGAGCGGCCGAGAAGATGAAACCGGTGGATAGCGGAGAGAAAGAAGAGCGCTCGTACGCGCTCGTACAAGTTCTGGCTGCTGCGCCGGCACTGATCCAGCTCGGCCGCCTCCGCCAGCAGCTTCGGCGTTGTGGTGCTCCTGCAGAATGAGTCGAGCGAGCGATTGCGAACGGAAGGATCGGTCGATGTGATGATGGACCAGAGTTCGCTCACGCGTCGACTCCTGAACGCGAGAACAAGCCGCGCGCAGCGAGCACATCGATCAGTTCGGTGAGAACGTGATCGCGATCTCGTCCACCAAGAGCCAGGGCGAGCTGGGCGTTGAAGAGGCCGTACTTCACGCCAACATCGAAGCGGCGGCCTTTTTGGATCATCGCCAGGTACTGCTCGCGCCTCGCCAACTCGGCGAGCGCTGTTGAAAGGCTTACGTTGCCGCTTGCAGCATCTACGAGCAAGTGCTCGAGGATCTCGAAGATCGATGGTGTGAAAACGTGCATTCCATAAAAGCAAAGATATTGGCCGGCACGCAGCCCGGGAACGATAATTCGCTGTTCGGCTTCGGTAGGCGTGGGCTTCTCGAGAACGGTATCGACGCGGTAAACGTCGGTTCGACCGGATACCGCTTCGCCCCCGACTGCGCCGAAATGGGGAAGCAGGCTCTCACGCGTGACCTGAACCGCGGAAACCGCGCAAGATTCTGCCTCAGCCAATTGGACAAGTTGTTTTGCTGATCCCCCGGACTCCGCACCCGCATAGATGTGGTCTCCGACACAATGGAGAAATGGCTCGCCTTTAACGAAAGCGCGCGCTTGAAATACCGCGTGCGCATATCCCCGGGCTTCTAATTGTGGGATAAAAGTGACCCGCACTGGATCGTCCACAAGGAGTTTTCCGTAGGAGTCCTCGTCGCCCGGCCAAACCACAATTCCGACGTCGCCAATGCCTGCGGCCGCGGCCTCCCGCACAATCAGGCTCAGGACGGAACGCTCCACGCCATCGTGGTCGAAGAGGGTTTGCATCGGGAGCGCGCGCTGGCTTCTTGCCGCCGCGGTAACGACCGCTTTCCTGATTCGCATGGCACTATCATAGCCTGCGTTCCGAGCCTCAAAGAGGGTCTCTGGGCCGGTGATCCGCCCATTTGTACCGTTCGGCGCAGCCGCCAGAATGAAGCTAGGTTCAGTCCAGTCAAAAGAGCCGGCTAGTGATGGGGGAGGAAGGGGAGGTGGCGCAATAGGTAAATCGTGGTATTGCCGAGAGTGGCCTTCTGCCGGACGACTTGACTGCTACCGAAGAGGTCAGGCCGCCGCCCCGGAGCTGCAGAGCAAATGATAGGCCTCATTCAGCGAAATCATCTTCTCGGTAGCAGTTTGCCGTGCCTGAGCGCTTGCGCCCGCCAGCCGGTCAGGATGATTGAGACGAACCAACTGCCGATACGCCGTTTTGATCTCATGCCTGCTGCTGCTCCTGTCGACACCGAGCAAGCGGCGCGCCTGTTGGACTGCCGGCTCCTCGTTTCGCTCCCAGTTTGGACTCTGCGCGGACTCGCGGCCCTCTGGATATGCTCGCTGCGTCCGCGACCCCTGCGCCGATGGGTGTGGCGATGTCGCACTGTGCATGTCGAATACTCTCTGATGTTGTCGGACGAATTCCTCGCTTGAAAATCTTGGTTGGAGGAGATCGAATTCTCGAAAGGATGCATCGCGTTGTGTGTGGTCTTGCTGCGCCTCACGCCTGCGCAAAAGGCTTTCTGCCGCCACCGAAATCCCAGATGTCCAGCTCTCGACAAAGAAGGACGCGTCCGGAACGAAATTCTCTCCCAATGCGTGTTCCAGTTGAGCCGCCAGCGGAAGTTCGGAATCTGGCGACTCCCACGGAATCGCAGGGACCGTTCCGTAGCTTTCCCGTGCTGGAAGTGTGACAGAGGAATGCTCCAATGGAACCTCCAGGAACAGTCTCTTTATCGGCAGGTCGAGTGCTTCTGTTTAGAATTCGGGTGAGGAAATCCTGCGAAGACTCATCAAGCGCCACAACCGAGCGAAATTAGGGCTTGGGTGCTGGTACCGGACGCCTGCGTCAACCCTCGTCCTCTGCCATCCGTTCCAGATCCAGTCCGCCCTGGGGCAGAAATACCTCAAAGGTCGTTCCGTTGCAGCCGACACGCTCTGAGGATCGAAAACGGATCGTACCCCCATGCCGCAGGACCAGGGATCGCGAAACCCATAGTCCCAGACCGGAACCCTTGAGGTCCTTTGTTGTGAAAAACGGATCGAACATCTTTTGCTGCACGTCTTCTGGAATGCCTGCGCCGCGGTCGTGAATTGAAACGCGTGCTCCCTCCCGTCCACGGCGATGAACGGTTCTGACGCGGATCGTCACCTCGGTCTCTGGCGGGGCGGCCTCTGCCGCGTTACGCACCAGATTGCCGATGACCTGGCTCAGCTGCCCCGGGAATCCATGGATTGCCGGCGTTGCCTGCCGATCGCAGACAAGTCGAACTCGATGGGCGGCTGCTGTTCGCTCAAAGAGAGAGGTGATGTCGGCAACCAGCTCCCCAATGTCGATGGCAACCGGCGCTTGCGTATCGCGGTGGAAGGAGAGCGACTGCTTGGTGATGCGCGCGATGCGAGCCAACTCGAAATCAGCCCGCGTCAAGAGTTCGTGGATCCTCTCAACCGAACCGGTTCTCGCCGCGAGATAGATCAAGTTTGTAAGCGCTTCGAGCGGATTGTTGATCTCGTGGGCAATCGCATTGGCGAGCTTCCCGGTGGCTGCCAGCTTCTCCGCTGTCCGCAATGCATATTCGGCCAGCTTGCGATCGGTGATGTCTGTCAGGATGAGAATCTTCTCGTCGTTGCCATCGCCCGATTCGACTCTGCTCAAGGAAAACTGCAGCGTCTTCTTGTTCATGACGAACTCGCTGCTGTGCCGTCTATGCCCATTCGTGTGAAATGGAGCATCGGTACCAGCACAGTGCCGCAACAAATCGACAGCGTTCTGGCCTACCTTCAGCTGCGTCTTTCCACCGCAGATTTCTGCAAACGCCTTATTCCAGCGCATCAGACGATTACCTGCATCCAGCAGAGCGAGGCCCTCGTCCAGTCCATCGAATGTCGATTGCCAATGCTCGGCCGCGCGCCGCGCGCCGCTTTCCGCTGCGCGCAACCGCAGCAGTGAGCGAACTGTCGCAACCAGCACAAGCCGATCGATGGGATGCGTTAGATATCCGTCCGCACCACCATCCAGAGCACGAGCCCGGTCTTCGCTTGAAATGAACGAGGCAGAAATCTGCAGGACGGAGACCGAGGACGTGTGTGGGTCCCGCTTAATTCGCTGGCAAACTTCATAGCCCGACATGTCGGGGAGGCGAACATCCAGAATGATCAGGTCCGGCAGTGTTCTCGCCTGCTCCAATGCTCCAACGCCGCTTCCGGTTTCCCCGCATTCAAACCCGGCTGCCTCGAGAACGCGGCGCAGAACATACCGGTTTTCTTCCCGGTCATCCGCGATGACGATCCGCGGCTGTTTCCCGTCATCCATTCTGCGATCCTGCGGTAATTTCAGGAGCGATTCCAACCGACCTCACCCAATCCAGAAATGGCTGAGCCGAAAGTCGCGTGTAGATGTCCTCCTTTCGTACCACCCGCGCTCGGTAGGACTCCAGCTGCGCCTCTTCAACGTCAGAAAGTACCTTAGAGGTATAGATCAGTACAGGCAGGCTTTCGGTTGCCGGCTGCGCGCGTAATTGTCGCAAAATTTCGAAGCCGCTGATGTCCGGCATCAGCAAATCCAGGATGACGGCGTCTGGGAGACCCTCTTTGAGAGCTGCCAGGGCTTCGGTCCCATTCGCCGCCTCGCGAACTTCAAGCCAGGGCTGATTGAGAAGGTCGCGCAGAATATACCGCGACACCTCGTTGTCATCCACGAGGAGAAGCTTGCGCGTACCGGTCTGAACCGTTAAACGGCGCAGTTCCTGGAGCAGGGAATCCCGCTCCAGAGGTTTGGGGAGAAACAGGTTTGCTCCGCGCGCCATGGCGAGCTGTGATTCATCGTGAGCGCTCGTGACGATCAAGGGAACCTCCGGCAGTTTTTCGCGCAGACGCAGGAGGAATCCCCAGGACTGGTCGTCTCCAATATAGATATCGGCCAGCACGGCCGACGGCGAATGTCGGGCAACCCAGGTCTCAGCCTGCGCTACCGTAGCGGCCAGAATCGGTTGGAACTCGGAATTGCGCAGGAACGACTCGAAGATTTGCGCGGTTTCCGCATCGTCTTCGAGATAGAGCACGGGCGCTTTGTGGAATTCGGGTGCCGGCAGCGACCCCGTTCCCTCAACCTCGGCAGACTCGCCCACGTAGACCCGGGGGATGCGCACGAAAAAGGTCGATCCGCTGCCGAGCTCGCTTTGCAGCCAGATTTGTCCACCGAGCAAGAGAGCCAGGTTGCGGCAAAGTGGCAACCCCAGGCCTGTTCCACGGTATTTCTCCTGCAGCGGATGTTCCACCTGGCTGAATTCCCTGAAGATGGTGTCGTGATGTTCGGGCGCGATCCCAATGCCGGTGTCTGCCACCACAAAAAGGACATCGCGACTTTCCACCACGCTTGCCGAAACCTTCACCTGCCCCTTGGGGGTGAACTTGAGGGCATTCGAAATCAAGTTGCGCAAAATCTGCGAGACCTTACCCTCATCGGTTTGCAATGGCCCAACCGTGTGCGCGTCCTCAAAAACCAGATCGACGGAACTGTTGTCAGCCAGCAGCGGCTTCAGCATTCCCTTGAGCGCGCTGAACAATTCGTGAACTTCAAAACGCTTGGAACGAATCCGAATTTTGCCCGCTTCTACCTTCGCCAGGTCCAGCAGATCGTTGACCATCTCCTGCAGGTCGCGCGCTGACGACTCGATGTAGCGAATCTGCTTCATCTGCTCGGCGGTGAGGTCGCCATCCAGCCTGTCCAGGAGCAATCGCGCAAGCGAGATGATGGAGTTCAACGGGGTGCGGAACTCGTGCGAGACATTCGAGAGAAATTTGGTCTTGAGCTCCGAAGCCCGCCGCAGGTAGTCGGCTCGCTCGTCTAACTCTGCGTAGAGTGCCACCACGCCGCGATTCGTGTCTTCGAGTTCGCGGTTCAGCAACTCCAGTTCCTCCTGACGCGCCCGCAGTTCCTGCAGGGTCTTCAGCAGCTCCTGGTTTTGCTGCTCAATCTCCTCGTAGGGGCTTTCGGGTGCGCGCTCCTGCATCCTGCGATTCAGTTCTCTAGCGGTACGCGGTGTCCAGATGCTCTGTTGCCGTGGAATGCGCTTGGCCATTCGTACCGTCGTGCCGCTGGGCGCAGTCTCAATCGAGAACTCGTCCATCAACCGATTGGTTCCGGTGATGCCCATGCCCAGGCCGGTTTCAGATCGATAGCGGCCGTCGAGAATCTCCTGCAAATTGGGGATGCCGGGGCCGGTATCCGATATTGTCACTTCGAGCCGCTGCGGCGCCTCAAGCACCAAAGCGAAGGTGACGCTGCCGCCTCGTGCATAGCGAAAGGCATTGCGCGCCATCTCCGACGTCGCCGTTGCGATGCGGATCTGGTCCTGGTTATCCAGCCCTAACTCCGCAGCTATTTCGCGAGCGCGTTGGCGCGTCTGCACGACATCGCGTTCCGTAAGCAAGGTGAAATGGACGATCGGCAGAGACATCGGGGATCACACCGCCTTTACAACTACGACACTTGCATCGTCTCTCTGGCGTCGGAAGTCGCGCAACAGGGCGCCACCAATTACCGCCGGATGCCGCGCCATCAGCCCGGCATACCCCGAGAGATCCCACTTCGATTGCAGACCGTCGGAATGCATCACGAGCACTCCATCCGGCGGCCAATCGGAGCGGAACTCCTGGATCTTCGAGACCCGCACGCCGAGCGTGCCGTTGTGCGAGACAAAGCTGCGCGACGCGCCGCCACTCAATAAGGAGCAAGAGATGTTGCCAACGCCGGCATAGACCATCGCCCGTTCTTTGGGAAGGATCTCCACGATCGCCGCCACGGCCCCGCGCGTCTTACGCAATGCGTCATGAACATCCTGCAGAATCCGTGCCGGCGTCAGATCGCGGCGGAGTTGAAAAACGGTAACCGCCTCTCGCGCGGCTTCTGCCGCCTCCCACCCATGACCGAGTCCGTCGGCGAGCAAAGCAATCAGGCGGCCTGACTCATGGTGATAGCTCCAGCCGTCTCCACAGACCCGTTCGCCGGGGTAGGGAACCACAGCGCCCGCGATGTGCAACTCTTCGCTGGACGGCGCTGTGCCGAGCTCGAGAAGCACGATGGTTCCCGTTTTGCTCGTGAAGATTTCCAGAGTGGTGGCCATCCGTTTCATGGCCCCCATTCCGCCGCCCATCGTACCCGCCGTCGAGAACCCATCTGTCATGGCCTGGGCCAAATTGGAGATGCCCGGCCCCTGATCGAGAGCGAGAATGCGGGCCACCGGATGCTCGGACCTTTGTTTCGCTCCCGTATTGACTCCGGCGAGAATCACCTGGCCGCCGCGTCCGTGTATAAGCACATTGCGCGACACCTCGGTCGCCAGCAAGGCAAGCTCTCCGGCGCGCGACTCATCGAATCCGAGCCGCTGGGCAGTCGAGAGAGCCGTCCGGCGCACCTCTCCCACAGAGCTCGAATCGGTGATGGCCACCCATTCCGAGAAAGCTATTTCCATCGAGTCACAGTGATTTTCGTGCCTTTCCCCACAGCTGATTCGATGCTGAATTCATTCACGAGGCGTTTGCTGCCTCCCAATCCAAGTCCCATGCCTGAACCGGTGGTGAAGCCGTCCTTGAGCGCCTGCTCGATGTCTGGAATGCCGGGTCCCTGATCCTCGAAGACCAGGCGCAGTCCCGACCTGGCTCCGCTGTTCACGACCTCGACTTCCATGGTCCCGCCCCCGCCATGATCGAGCGCATTGCGGGCCAGTTCGCTCGCTGCAGTCACCAGCTTGGTCTGATCCACCAGGCTGAAGCGCAGTTCGACCGCTAGTTGCCGCACCTTCTGGCGTGCGATCACAACATCGTTCGAAGTTTTTAGCGGAAGCATTTCACGCTTCTCTGCGCTCATCCGATATTCCCAACTGCGCTGTTGCGGCTGCCCCGAATAGGAGCTCCATCCCGGCTTCCACGCTCAATGCGGTGCGAACCCCCGGCAGCGACATCCCGAGTTCGACCAGCGTGATGGCCACCGCAGGCTGCATCCCCACCACAACCGTTTCCGCGCCCAGCACGCGAGACATGCCTGCGATATTGGCAAGCATCCGGCCGATAAATGAGTCCACGATCTCAAGCGACGAAATATCGATGAGTACGCCCGTCGAGCCCCAGTCGGAAATGCGTTGCGTCACGTCATCCTGCAACTGCATTGCCAGCTTGTCATGCATATCCACCTGGATGGTGATCAGCAGAAGTGTTCCCATGCGGAGTACAGGAATACGTTCCATTTACTCCTCCCGCTTTGCGAACAGCCCGCTGATGGGGCTTACGGGGGCACCCGCGATCCGGGTCACCGTACGCCCGCTCCGTTGCAAAGCCAGCGCGAAAGCGTCGGAGAGCTTTGCCTTGGTGATCACATCCTCAAGATTGATGCCGAGATGCACGATGGTCTGCGCGATCTGAGGCCGCACTCCGCTGATGATGCACTCGGCTCCCATCAGCCGGGCCGCAGTAATCGTCTTCAGCAGGTGCTGGGCGACGAGTGTATCCACAGTTGGGACGCCGGTGATGTCGATAATTGCGTACTTGGAGTTGGTAGCCACCACCGTCTCCAGAAGATTCTCCATCACTACCTGAGTCCGTGCGCTGTCTAGCGTGCCGATAATCGGCAGCGCCAGAATGCCGTCCCACAGTTTCACGACTGGAGTCGAGAGCTCCAGAAGTTCCTCCTGCTGCCGTGAGATCAGCTGTTCGCGCGTCGCCATGAACACTTCGGTGGTCTGCAGCGCGAGCTGATCCAGCAGCTCCGTGGCCGTCCAGATGGTTTCGAATAACTGGTCCTGGTTGGCCGAAAGCGATTCGCGAATAGATGCGAACAACGGCTTCTTCAGCGACAACACAAAGGTTGCCACGTCTACCGGGGAAAAGCCTTGCCGCGCCCGCGATGCCGAAATCTCCGCCAGCAGCTCCCGCGCGCTCGTCCATCCGCTCGCTGAAAGATTGGTGGGCCCACTGCCTCTTACGCCTGCAACAATCGCGCCCAACAGCGCCTGGCATTGCTCATCCAATTCGGTCTTGCTGATCAAATCCGTGCGTTGCACGCGGCTTGACATGTCCCGGATCCACTGCTCGCGAATCCGGTCTTCGTTCCTGGAAATAATCTCCGCTAGATCGTTCATTCCACACTCCTGGGAAATACCGCTTCAAAGCGTTTCATTGGACCTGGCGTAGTGCCGGAATACAGATTGAGAAAGGAAGCTGCTCGAGGAGAAAAAGGGGACTCTAGCTGCAGGAAGCGTCCTGGGTCGGCAAAGGGGGTGCGAGCTTTGACAATGCTTCGCGAAATGCTGCAACTCCCTCCCACTTTCCAATGAAGCACTTGACACGAAAAAGGTTGCACATGTCCCGCTGTTCTTCGCCAAGCACAGACCAGACAATCAGTGGGATTCTGAATAAGGCTGGGTCGCTGTGCCAGAAACGCAGTAGTTCATAGCCACTGTCGTAGCCAAGGTCTAGATCGAGCACGATGCCGTCCGGTAGCGGGGACTCTCCCTTCAGGCCTTTCTCCAGATAGGCCTTTGCCCCGGCGAGGGAGGCGCGTGCGTCCACTTCGGAGAAACCCAGGGACTGGGCTGCCTCCGCGGCAAGTTTTAGATCCTTTGGTTCGTTCTCGATGACAAGCAGGCGCATTTCAGATGGCATCTGCAAGACCTCCTGGGGGAAGCAGGGAATGTCAGAAGTGTAACGGTCACCTTTCATCCAGTAAAGGCGGCCTCAGCAAACCGGAAGAAATGGGGAAGCCTACGAACGTGTCGAGTTCGATGCCAGCAAATAGTTCATGCGTGGGATCCAAATTGCTCCCATTTGCAGGAAGGAAGCAAGCTATCGCTCGATGATTTTAAGCCGCGTTTTGTAGTTTTGTGAAAAGAATTGGATGAATGCAAAACTGTTCGACAAGACGAAGCGGCCGGGAAGGATCTCCCCGGCCGCCAGTAAGCAACGATCGAAAGCGTCGTCAGACCGTATTCGGAATCAGGCGAGCTGCTGTGAAGTGGTTTGCAATGCTGCCGAAGATCTGATTCAGATTCAGATTTGGGTTACCGCTCGAAGTGCATGCTCCCTTGTTCTGTGCCGCCGTTGCATCGGAGTAAAAGGTTGCCGCACTGCTCGCCGCCGCGGCCAGCGAAGCACAGGGCGTCGTCGCATAGCTGCCGGTATCGTAAGTGCAATCCGATGTACTGTTCGAGGCCCCATAGGCAACTGTGTAGACCGTAATCCCCAGACTAGTGGCGAACTGGCCGGCGGCTGCCGTTTGCGTGCATTGATCTTTCGTGGAGGGATACGTGGCTCCCGAAGTATTAAAGCCCGAGCCGAACTTGGTTGAGCTGGCCGCGCCGTCCGAGAGAAGGATGAGCGCATTGCTGGAAAGCGGGTTGGCGTACTTGGCCGCCTGCAGTGAGGTGATCGCTGCATACATGGCGCCTGCGATGTAAGTTCCATCGCCCCCCGGCGCCTGCAACCCACCGCAACCACCAGCGCCAGCCGCAATGCTCAGAGCGGAGGAACTTGATAATCCGCCGTTCGCCGCGTTCGTGGCACTGTAGTTATCCAGGTAGCCGGTCACCTGGTAGGTGGCGGCGGTTCCGGTCGGAGCAGTCCAGGTTGTATTGTTTGTGGAGGGTATTGCAGGGGCAGTATACGACGGAATCGCGGGATTGCTCGAAGGGCACGTGGTGTCCTTGCTTGCCTGGTTCGCTTGGATATTCGGGAAGGTGAACAGGCTTACCTGGTCGTACGCGCCAACGCAATTCGACGAGGTGCTCCCCATCGAGCAGGGAGTCAGCGACTTCATCAGAACCTGCATCCCCTGCAGCGCACAATAAATTCGTGTGCTGCCGCAATTCGCGTCGTTATCCTGGCTCTTCATTGAAGCCGTTGTGTCGACAACGATGGCGACGTTCTGGGCCGTATTGGCTCCGCTCATAATGGCGGCCTCAGACATCGTGTTCAACGTGATCGAGCCTGCAGATCGGATGCCGAATAGCTTTAGCGCCTGGATGAACAAGGTGGGCACAACCGCAGTCTGCGAAACTTGGATCACGTTATTGCCCGTCGGAGAGGCGGAACACGGTACATCGACATAAATAGAATTGGTGACGCATTTCAAGGTCGGAGTGGGCACGCTCACATTCTGCAGACCCCAACCGCCGTTTGCGCCCATTCCCGACTGGGTACCCGCGCCGCTAAGCAGCGAGCTGTAAGCCTTAACCTGGCTGGTCACAGTCGAGGATGTGGCGCCTGACAGGGTCATAGCATAAGCGCCCGCCAGCGTCGCGGCGTCGGTCGATGCCTGCAGCTCGCGATACCGCACGTAGGCGTGCCCCAAGTCGACCGTTAAGCCGCCCATGCCGAGAAAAACCACCATGAGGAGCGCCATCCAGGGCAGAACCTGACCTTGTTGGTCCTTCGATACCTGCTTTAGAAAATGAGTTCCAAAGTTTCTCATTGGACATTCTCCGTGAGTTGAGAGGTGAGCGAGCAGCCAGTAAATTTCATCCCATACACCGCAAGCGCGCAGGTGTAGGTGGCTTGGATCTGTGCGGTCCCGTTTGCCACCATGTTGGCGTTTGCGACTCCGGCGCCCGCAGCGCACGCTGTCGTGCCGGAGCCATAGTTATGCCCGTTCAACGTGTACGTAAGAGTGATCTTCGATTGCGACAGCCCTGGCGCCGCGGCATAAATCGCATTCGTGGCCGTGGTGCAGGGATCGTTGTCGCCGCGGTCGGTTGCCAACAGGTGGCCGGCGCTGCTCACTGCTTCCGCCAGTTGCAGCTTCTGATAAAGAGCAACCGAAAACGAAAAAATGCCGGTCATTACAGCCATGATGAGCGGCAGCGTCAGCGCCATCTCCACCAGCGCTCCGCCATCGGAGTCAGAGAAGAAGAGGTTGCGTACGCGTCGTAGCAGGGATCGCCTGTGGCTCGAAGTACCCGCCTGCCCATTTCTGTAGTCGCGCTGGAACCGAACGCTGCGCTTTCTTGCGCCGCTTCTCAAAGAAATGCCCATACTGACTCTCCCATTTCCAAAGCCCATTTCGGTAAGGCTTTCGCAGTTCTGCTCAGCCACCAGCCGCCCAAAATGCACTGATCCTCAGTGGGGAAAATCGGGCGACGCCATCGAAATGCCTGTTGATGTCCACAAAGGGTACCGCGAAACGGGCAAAGTAATCCACACTTCCGGCGCCAAAATTGGGTTCATTTCCATTACTTTAGGGCTATAAGGTAATGCGTTCTGTTATTGCTCTTCCTGGGTATTCGGTCAGAATCTTGAATATAAATATCTTAATTTCAATAATATAAGATGTCTTTCGCGAGCCAGGTGCGGAAACAGGTGATTCGGGAGAGGGCCAATCCGGATTGTGCCGCGGCGCACAACCGGTCAAATGCGTGTCTTGCGGCTGTGACAAGCAAACAAAATGGCCGAAGCGAGAGCTCCGACCATTTCATCTCTTCAATTCGTGCTGAGCGTCAACTATTCGGTATCAATCGCGCCTGCGAAAAGCTCGCGGTAATCCCGCTGAAGATGGAAGGCAGATCAGACGGCCCGCCGCCGGGGCATTGACCACTATTGCCATTCTGGTCCGAATAGAAGTTCTTGTTCTTGACGTTCGGATCCGACCAGCCGGTTGACATCTGTTGCATCGCAGCGCACGGCGAAATCGTCTGTTTGCCCTTGACGTTATCCGTGGAACATCCCGAGCTCGATGCCCCATAAGCGATGGTATACACCTTGATGCCAAGCCCCGATGCGTTAGTTGCCGCATCGATCGCTTGATGGCACTGGTTGACGGTCGATCCGTAGCCGCTGCTTGGGGGGTTCGCCATTTCATTGCTTTTTGCGTTGGCGTCGCCGTCGCTCAGAACAATCAGCACGTTTTGCGCACTTGTATTGTACGAGGATGCCAAGAGCGAGCTCGCCGCAGCGTTGATTGCGCCGGCGTAATAGGTCCCCTCCCCGCCGATTGCCTGCAGTGGGCAACTGCCGCCGGTAGCATTCACGATATCTGATTTCGAATTCAGTGTTGCATTCTGTCCGGTGGTCGTTCCCGTGTTGTAGTCGGACCCGTACCCGGTGATCTGGTAGGTTGGTGCAGTGCCAGTGGGAGCGGTCCACGATGTCGTGCTCGATGTCGGCGCAGCAGGCGCCGTGTAAGGAACGATGCTCGGATTCGTCTTGCCGCACGTATAGTCGTATTTTGCCGAGCTCGCCTGAACATTGGGATAGGTAAACAGGCTCACCAGGTTGTAGGCCGTGCATTTGTTCGTCACGGTGTCCACCTGGGCGCAAGGAGGAAGCTGCTTCAACATGGTCTGCACGCCGGCGAGAGCACACTGTTCTCTTGAGCCGCAGGCACCGTCATTCGAGTTCATCGAGCCCGTCGAATCCAACACAACGGCTACATGGACGGGCCGCGTCACACCGCTCAGCGTCGCGGATGACATGGCATTCAACGTTAGAGTCTTCAGCGATTTGAATCCGAAGGCGCCCAGCGCCTGGATGAAATAGGTCGGAATGACGGCTGTCTGCGTTACTCGGATCACGTTCTCATTGAGAACGCTGGCGCCGCAAGGGGTCGACACATAATATTTGCCGGTTACGCAATAGAGCTTATTGTCCGTGGTGACGTTTGTCAGATTGGGTGTTCCATTCGCACCGACAACACTCCCGCAATTCGATGTTTTGGAAGTATCTGTGTTGGAGCCATAGGAACAAACTGCGTTGGTGACCGAGGCATTGGTTGCGGTGGTCGATGTCATCGCGAAGGCCCCTGCCAGCGCTGCCGCATCTGTCGAGGCCTGGAGCTCTCGATAGCAGACCCACGCCCGGCCAAGATCGATGGTCAACCCGGCCATTCCGAGAAACAAAACCGTGAGCAGCGCCATCCACGGCAAAACCTGCCCACTCTGATCTTTCAGCATCCGTGAGAAAAATGATTTGCCCACGCTCTTCATTGGACAACCTCCGAAATCTGCGAACCAAGGTTGATGCTTGCGTAGTTCGAGCCGTACAGGGCCAGGCCGGTCGGGTAGTAGGCCTTGACTGTGATCATGCTCCCCGCGCTCAAGGTGCTCGATGTGGGTGTTGTGGGGCACGAAGTCGGAAGGTCCGTCGAGTTCTGCGTCAACGTGACCGTCATTTTGGTCGAATCCAACCCTGGGGCTGCGTTCTTCAACGACGAAATCGCCGTCGCACAGGGGTCGGCATCGCCGCGCGCCGTGGCGAGGTAATGGCCGATACTGCTGACGGCTTCAGCCAATTGCAGCTTCTGATACAGCGCCGTGGAAAACGAAAAAATGCCGGTCATAATCAGCATGATCAGCGGCAACATCACGGCCATTTCGACCAGCGAGCCGCCTTCGGAATCTTCGGCAACAAAACAACGCAGACGGGAGAACAGGGAGTTTTGCATGGGAGAACCTCCACTAATGTTGCTTTTCTAAAGGAAAGTGGATGCTCCGTTCCGTTGTCGCTTGTCCACTTTTGCCTTCCCGGACCTCCATCGAAATCCGTGCCACGCGCAACAGGTCAAAGAACGCGTTGACGAAATCTGTCGAGCACACTCGATGGGGTACGAGATCCTTAGAGTAGACCCTGTGAATGCTCATCTCAATCCCTTGTTGGTTCTAGAATCAACGGTTTGTGGTAATCCCCATTTGATTACTGGCCGTGTACTCCTTCGGTTTTATCTCCGCGAAGGACCTGGTCCGCACTCGATCCGCTACACGGCGGACATCCGCCACGCGCCCGCAACCTCCCAATTAAAGGTCGAATTCGCAGTTATGTGTATGAACTGACGGCCAAATCGACAGTTCGGGCGTAGCAGCCTTCCAGACACAACCACGCGAAGCTTCTAGACTTGAGACAGCGCCTTTGAAGCGCCAAGGGGGCAACTCGCGTGACTGAAGTCGTCATCGTTTCCGCTGTCCGCACGCCGGTCGGCAAGTTTCAGGGTTCGCTGCAATCCTTTTCAGCTCCGCAACTCGGAGCGCTTGTTGTCCGCGAAGCCCTGCGGCGTGCCCAATTCCATCCCCTCACCGCCGGGACCGCCGGTGAAGACAAGGCCGTCAGCCGCCTCTCGCAGATCGACGAGTGCATCATGGGCTGCGTTCTGCAGGCGGGCCTGGGCCAGAACCCCGCGCGCCAGGCCGCAATTTTTGCGGGCCTGCCCCCGGAAGCAAGCGCCCTCACCATCAATCAGGTGTGCGGATCGGGACTTCGCGCGGTAGCTCTCGCAGCCCAGGCCATCCAGACCGGAGACGCCGACATTGTTATTGCTGGAGGCATGGAGTCGATGACCAATGCCCCCTACCTTCTGCCGCAGGCCCGTTCCGGTTACCGCATGGGAAACGGCACTCTTGTCGATTCCATGATTAACGATGGTCTTTGGGATGTTTACAACGACTTCCACATGGGCTCCGCCGCGGAAATGGTCGCAGCCAAATACGGCATCACGCGTGAAGATCAGGACGCCTTTGCCGCCGAATCGCACAGCCGCGCAGCCGCTGCGACTGCGCAAGGCGTGTTCAGCGACGAGATTCTTCCTGTCGAAATTCCAGCGGCCAAGAAAGGCACTGCGTCCACCTTCTTCAATGCCGACGAATCCATTCGCCCTGGCACGACGGTCGAGACCCTTTCCCGGCTCAAGCCCGCATTCAGAAAAGATGGCACCGTCACAGCCGGCAACGCGCCAGGCATTAGCGACGGAGCAGCAGCGGTAGTGGTCATGAGTGCAGAGAAGGCGAGGGAACTGGAGCTGAAACCCCTTGCAGTCATCCGCGCGCAGGCCGTGAGCGGTCGCGAACCGGCCTGGTTTAGCCTTGCGCCGATTGATGCCGTGCGCGCTGCGGCAGCCAAGGCCCAATGGGACCTGCCAAGTGTCGATCTCTTCGAACTCAATGAGGCCTTCAGCGTCCAGGCCCTTGCCGTAAATCGGGAATTGGGCCTCGATCCGGTGAAGGTAAATGCACACGGTGGAGCCGTCGCGCTGGGCCATCCAATTGGTGCCAGCGGCGCCCGTGTTCTCGTCACGCTCCTCTATGCCATGCAACGCTATGACAAAGATCGGGGCATTGCAGCACTTTGCCTCGGCGGAGGCAATGCGGTCGCCTTGGCAATCGAACGGGTCTGACAAGCGTACCAGCCGGCTGATTTTTGCTCTCCGAAGTGTCCGGAATCGGACACTCGCGCGTGCAACCGGTCAATATAAGTCGGTTTGGAACGATTCGGCTATTGAGCTAACCACTTTGTTTCCAAATAGTCAGCGCAACGCACCTTTGGCACGGTACATGCTCCTCCCTGGTCGACATGGATATCGCTCGGCCAGACATTAAGCTGAAAAAGAAACGCCAGACATTCATTTGGGCTGGCATTGCAGTGGTGGTGATTGCGGCGGCCGTGGTTCTCGTTGCCAGGCTCAAGCCAGCCGCCCCCCCCGTTGATCGGTCGGCCATCTGGACCGATACGGTGAAGCGCGGACCGATGATCCGACAGGTGCGCGGTTCCACCGGCACGCTGATTCCGCGTGAGGATTCCATTCAGCTTATCCCCGCGCAGACTGACGCCACCGTCGTCCACATCCGCGTATTGCCTGGCACCCGCATCACGCCGGACACTATTTTGCTCGACATGTCCGATCCGCAGCTCGAGCAGCAACTGCTCACCGCGCAGCTGCAGCTCAAGGGCGCAGAAGCCGACTACAAGTCGCTCGAGGCGCAGCTTCAAAGCACCTTAATGGACAAGAAGATTGCTGCCGCGCAAGTCACCGCCGACTACACCCAGGACCAGCTTCAGGCACAGACCGACGAGCAGCTCCTCCATCTAGGCGTCATCGCCGGACTTGCCTATAGCAAGTCCAAAAACACCGCCGATCAGCTGAAGTCGCAGCATCAACTCAGCCTCCAACAACTGGACCTCAATCAAAAAGCCGTCGAGGTGCAGCTCGCATCGGCGCAGTCGAAGATCGACCAGGCGAAGGCGCTTCTCGATCTTTACCAGAAGCAATCGGCCGCGCTCGAAGTCCGCGCCGGTCTCGCTGGCGAGCTTGTCTCTCTGCCTACGCCCCTGCAGGTGGGCCAGCATGTCACCGCCGGAACCTCCGTTGCGGAAGTGATTCAACCCGACAAGCTCAAGGCGGCGCTTCAGATTGCCGAGACGCAGGCGCACGACATCCAGATTGGACAGCCCGCTTCCATCGACACGCATAACGGCATCGTTGCAGGCCATGTCCTGCGCATCGATCCAACTGTATTGAACGGAACGCGCACCGTAGACGTATCTCTCGATGGGCCGTTGCCTCCGGGCGCGGTGCCAAGCTTGAGCGTCGACGGCACCATCGATCTCGAGCGCATGACGGACGTGCTTCATGTAGGCCGTCCGGCACTGGGCAATGAGAATTCGACCTTGAGTCTCTTCAAAGTAGATCCCGACGGCAAAGGCGCAACGCGGGTTTCAGTCAAGGTGGGCCGCGCATCGGTCAACGAAATTCAGGTGCTCGACGGACTCAAAGAAGGAGACACCGTCATTCTTTCGGACATGTCGCGCTACGACAATGTCGACCGCGTACGTCTCGACTAACACGGGCTGCAGTTTTCTGTGCACTGTTCACTGTTAAAGGGGGATTGGGATGGCAAACGACAAGCTGATTGAAATAGAAGACCTCACCAAAGTCTTCTACACCGACGAAGTGGAGACCCACGCGCTCTCCGGCATTCACCTCACGATCTCGCGCGGCGAGTACCTGGCGATGTCTGGCCCGTCGGGTTGCGGTAAATCCACCTTGCTGTCCATCCTCGGGCTGCTTGATACGCCCACCGGTGGCCGCTACCTGCTGAACAACAAGCCGGTTGAAAACCTCAGCTTCAGCGAGCGCTCGCGCATCCGCAATCAGGAGATCGGGTTCATCTTCCAGAGCTTTAACCTGATCGGCGATCTCACCGTTGAAGAAAACGTCGAGCTGCCCCTCACCTATCGTGCCGGAATGCCGTCGGCGGAACGCAAGAAGCGCGTCAAAGAAGCTCTCGAACGCGTCAACATGGCGCATCGCATGCGGCACTATCCCGCCCAGCTCTCCGGCGGTCAGCAGCAGCGTGTCGCTGTAGCCCGGGCACTTGCCGGGTCGCCGTCCATCCTGCTGGCTGACGAGCCTACCGGCAACTTGGATTCAAAGAATGGCGAAGCAGTGATGCATCTTCTCGCCGACCTGCATCGCGAGGGCTCCACCATCTGCATGGTGACGCACGATCCGCGCTTTGCCAAGCACGCCGAGCGCGAGGTGCACTTGTTCGACGGAAAGGTCGTATCGGAGGACGAGCTGAAGAAGCTCACCGCGGAAGTCGAAACTTCGTAAACCGGTGCCGGACATCTGTAGCCGGCAGGGATGCATGCCGGCTACGGCGCGGCACGGGAACAGAGCGCGTCGCTTTGCGTGCGAGCCAGGTGCGCCAAGCTTCTCACTTTCGCCGATCGGGTTCGGCACGCTCGAACCCGATGGATCTCTCGCTTTGCCGTGCGGGTCGTCACCTTCGTTCCTGCATTGGCGTCGCGCACCAAGTGAAGACCATACCTCGCCGAGGAGTTTGAGGATGAATACCCTGTTGAGAGACATTCGCTATTCGCTGCGTCAGCTGCGTAAGTCGCCTGGATTTACCTTGACCGTGGTGCTTACTCTTGCGCTCGGCATCGGAGCGAATACGGCGATCTTCACTCTTGTTCAGGGAATCCTGCTTCGCTCATTGCCCGTGTCCAATCCCGCGCAGCTTTATCGCATCGGCGACACCGACGATTGCTGTGTCAACGGCGGCTTCAACAGCCCATCCGGCGATTTCGCCATCTTCTCGTACGATCTGTATCAGGTAATGCGGAATGCGGCTCCCGAGTTTGAACAGCTCGCCGCAGTGCAGGCAGGTCAGAACAGTTATTACATCCGCCGTGGAGAGACCGAGCCTCGCAACCTCCGTATCGAATACATCACCGGCAACTATTTCTCGACCCTCGGTGTCGGCCCTTACCTCGGCCGGAGCCTTACCGCCAACGACGATAAGCCGGGAGCGCCACCTGCTGTCGAGTTGAGTTACGCCTCGTGGCAAGGCGACTTCGCAGGTGACACATCGATCGTCGGCTCAACGATCTTCATTCAGACACACCCATTCACTGTGGTCGGAATTGCCCCTCCGGGCTTTTTCGGAGATCGCGTTACCGATAGGCCTGCTGCCGTCTGGATCCCCCTCAACGATGAGCCGATCATCGAGGGCACAAACTCAATTCTTCACCACGCCGACACGAACTGGCTCTATCCCATCGGGCGCTTACGCCCCAATACCAGCATTGCGCCGCTCAATGCCAAGCTTTCCGCGGCATTGCGCCAGTTTCTTTACACGCGCCCAGTCTATATCGAATATGGTGCTCAATCTGAAATCGCCAAACAGCATGTTGTACTGGCGCCAGGCGGCGGTGGAATTCAGAATCTGCAGCAGGAGACGCACCGGGGTCTGAACATGCTGATGATCCTTTCCACCGTTGTGCTTCTCATCGCCTGTGCGAATATTGCGAACCTCCTTCTGGCAAGGGGAGCATCGCGGCGTGCAGACGTCGCCGTGCGGATGGCGATGGGTGCGGCACGCGTCCGCCTGATCCGCCAGATGTTTACAGAGAGCGTGCTCCTGGCCCTGATCGGTGGTCTTGCCGGGCTCGTTGTAGCCTATCTGGGATCGAGCTCGATTCTCGCCCTGGCATTTCCCAATGCACGCAATCTGCCCATCCAAGCTACTCCATCGTTGCCCGTTCTCGGCTTCGCGTTCCTCGTTTCTCTTGTTACCGGCGTTCTCTTCGGCATCGCTCCCGCATGGCTGTCGTCGCACGCCCAGCCGGCCGAGGTTCTCCGCGGGCAAAATCGCTCGACACGCGATCGTTCTTCACTTCCGCAGAAGGCCCTCGTGATTTTCCAGGCCGCCCTTTCGGTTGTGCTCCTCGCCGGCGCCATCCTTATGACTCGTTCGCTTGGCAATCTTCAGCACCAGGATTTCGGCATTCAAACTACCAATCGTTACGTCTTCCATCTCGATCCAGCGGGCGCCGGCTACACGCTTCCCCGGCTTCCCGGCCTCTATCGTCAGATCGAAGATCGATTCTCCGCTTTGCCCGGAGTCAAATCCGTCGCGCTCGCCATGTACAGCCCGCTTGAAGGCGACAATTGGAGTGAAGGCGTTTTTGTTCAAGGCCATCCAGCCCCCCGCGCCGACGACGCCCAGAGCTGGGCAACCTGGGACCGCGTGAGCCCTTCGTTTCTTGACACCATCGGCGTGCCCGTCCTGCGCGGCCGCGGCCTGACGGATCAGGACACCGCCGCAACGCAGCCTGTCGCAGTCGTCAATCAAGCCTTCGTGAAACGCTTCTTCCCCAAAGAAGACCCCATCGGCAAACACTTCGGCGTCGGCAGTCCAAGATATGAGGGGGCCTTTGAAATCGTTGGCGTCATCCCCGATTTCAAGATGAACAATCCACGCGACGAGGCGCATCGGCTTTTCCTGCGGCCCCTCGCGCAGCGCTTCAATGGATTCGGCGATGTCATTCAAGTAACCGGCGAAGCGCGCTCGATGTTTATCGATTCGGTAATTCTTCACTTCAATACTCCACAGCAGGAAGTGGAGCAGACTGTGCGCCGCACCCTGGCATCGATCGACCCCAACCTCACCATCACTGATCTACGACCCTACGATGCCCAGGTGGCTGACAACTTCAATCAAGAACGGCTCATCGCGCAGCTCAGCATCCTCTTTGGCGTTCTCGCTCTCATCCTTGCCTGCGTCGGCCTCTACGGAGTGATGTCGTATTTCGTGGCGCGCCGCACCAGTGAGATCGGCATTCGCATGGCGCTCGGAGCCACCCGCTCCAGTGTCGTCCTCATGGTGTTGCGCGGGGAGGTTTGGCAGATTTTGATTGGCCTTGCCATCGGGATTCCCGCCTCGCTCTATGCCGGCTATTTGATGAAGAGCCTCCTTTACGGTGTAGTCAGCTACGATCCAATGGCCCTTACCGGGGCCGCGCTGATGCTCGTACTCTCCGCGGCCGCTGCCGCAATCATCCCCGCACGCCGCGCCGCAACCGTCGAGCCCATGCAGGCCCTCAGAAGCGAATAGACGCCGGAGAACCGAATGAATCAGCTCATCCAGGACCTTCAGTACGCAGGACGGCAATTACGCAAGTCGCCCGGGTTTGCCCTCACCGTCGTCCTTACGCTGGCGCTCGGCATCGGTGCCAATGCCGCTGTCTTCACGCTCTTCGATCAGGTTCTTTTGCGCATGCTTCCAGTGCAGAAGCCCAAAGAGCTGGTTCGGTTCCAGTGGAAGGGATCTTTCCAGGGCTCCATGAGCAGCTTCGGTGGCGACTCCTTCAACTACTTCTCTTATCCCATGTACAAGGACCTGCGCGACCAGAACCAGGTCTTTCAAGGAATGCTCGCATCCGATAAAGCCAGCGTCGGCATCTCCTGGCACAATTCAGCCGAGAATGAAGACGCTGAAGTGGTCACCGGCAATTACTTCGATCTGCTCGGCATTAAGCCTGCGCTCGGCCGTCTGTTGACACAACAGGACGACACCACAAAGAATGCCAACTTTGTCGCCGTCCTCAGCTACAACTACTGGCGCGTCCGGTTCGGCGCGTCGCGCGACATCGTTGGCCAAAACATTCTCATCAATGGCCACCCGTTCACGGTCCTCGGCGTCGCTCCCTCCGGCTTCGATTCCGCGATTGGGGGTTATCGTCCTGGCGTGTTCGTTCCCATCAGCATGGAAGCAATCGCGATGCCATGGCGAGCGCCGATCGAAGATCTTACAAACCACCAATCCGTTTGGCTTACCGTTGTGGGCCGCCTCAAGCCCGGCATCACGCGCGGCCAGGCAGAAGCCAGTCTTGCACCGCTGTGGCATTCTCTCCGCGCTGCAGAACTCCCCCTCTACAAATCGCGGACCGAACGGTTTACCAAGCGCTATGTCGACGAATCGCACCTGACGGTCCTCGACGACTCCAAGGGATTTGCGCCCAATCGCAACGATCTTCAAAAACCGCTGATTATCCTGATGAGCATGGCCGGGCTGCTTGTGGTTCTTTGCGCGGTCAATGTCGCGACGCTGCTTCTGCTGCGGGCGGCCGCGCGCGCTCGCGAGATGTCTCTGCGCTACGCGCTGGGTGCTCGCCGCAAACGCATCATCGCCCAACTCCTCGTTGAAGGTGGAGCGCTCGGGATTGCCGGGGCCGCTGCCGGCCTCGCCCTGGCTCCCATTGTTGCCGCGACCCTCGTGCGGGTCATCACTAGTTCCGATTCCGGTTCGGAGCCGTATTCCGCTTCCATCGATGCACGGGTGCTGCTCTTCACGCTCGCGCTTTCGCTGATCGCAACTCTCGTGTTCAGCATCGCGCCCGTCTTTCATTTTCTCCGTCCCGACCTGACCACCACGTTGCGCCAGAACGCGGGTACCGCTTCCAGAAGCTCGCAGCGCTTCCGCAAGATCGCCGTTGGCGTGCAGATTGGGCTCAGCGTCCTTCTGCTCGGCGGTGCCGGCCTTTTCGTTCGGACACTCAATAATCTGCGGGCACAACAGGTGGGCTTCCAAACGATTCATCTCGATACGTTTTCCCTCGATCCGGCTGCGTCAGGCTATGCCGAAGACCGGACCCTGCGCACCGTGAGCGATGCCATCGAGACTCTGCACCATATTCCAGGCGTTGTCGCCGTTGCGGCAACGACTGATCCGGAGTTAAGCGGAGACTCGAACACCTCCAATTTCTCCATTCAGGGGTATAAGCCTTCGGAAGAAGAAAACCTGAACTTCGAGCAGCCACGCATCACGCCCGGCTATTTCGCAACGCTTCGTCAGCCGATCCTGGCCGGACGCGAGTTCACGGAGGCCGACGCCAAGGGGCAACCCAAAGTGGCCGTCGTCAACCTCGCGTTTGCGAAAAAGTTCTACGGCTCACCGCAAAACGCCATCGGCCGCCAGATCGCCGAGGGTGCAGGCAGCGACACGAAGTACGATACGACCATCGTCGGCGTGGTGGGCAACATCAAGCACACCGATATGCGCACAGAACTGGGCCCCGCCGTCTACATGCCCTATTTGCAGATCAAGCATCCCACCGGAGTTGTTGTTTACGTGCAGACCTCGCAGTCGCCGGAGCTGCTCGCAGGTTCGATCCGCCAGGCGATCCGTCAGCTCGACTCGACACTTGTTGTCGACGGGCTGCGCACGATGGAAGAGCAGATCGATCGGTCCGTTGCCGATGAGCGCGCTCTCGCATTTCTCGCGATTGGCTTTTCTGTTCTTGCAGTCGTCCTCGCCGCGGTCGGTCTCTATGGCGTCCTGGCGTATTCCACTGAACAGCGCACGCGCGAGATCGGCGTTCGTCTCGCGCTCGGCTCACCGCGCGCGCAGGTTGTCCTGCTTGTTGCACGCGAAATGCTGATCATCGCGTCTGTTGCCACGCTCGTGGCGCTGCCCTCCACGGTTTTGCTGGCGCGCTTGTTCAGCAGCCAACTCTACGGTGTCACCGCATTCGATCCGCTCACGCTCGCCGGGGCAGTCGTGCTCACTGCCTTCATGGTGCTTGCTGCTGCAGCCTTGCCGGCGCGCCGCGCTGCAGCCGTTGAACCCATGCGCGCTTTACGCACGGAGTAGTTCTTCACGAAAGGGGAGTCCGGGATGCATTCGATCGTGCGAAATCTCAGCTATGCATTGCGCCAGTTGCGCAAATCTCCGGTCTTTACGATTACAGCGGTGCTGACGCTGGCCCTCGGCATCGGCGCAACCACAGCCATCTACACCGTTGTCTATGCCACTCTCCTGGCGCCCATGCCTTATCCCAATCCCGACCAGCTTGTCATGGTCTGGTCGAAGATCCAGGGCGACCGCAACTCGATGGCCGCGCAGGATTTTCTCGACTGGAAAAAGCAAAACACCGTTTTCCAGGACATTAACGCCTTCTCCGGCGGAAGCTTTAACTTGGCAACCAAGGAACAACCGGAGTATTTGCAGGGGCAATCGACAACGCCCGGCATGTATCGGATGATGGGAACCCAATTCCTGTATGGCAGAGACTTTCTTCCTGAGGAAGGCGTTCTCGGCAAGGATCATGAGGTGATCCTGCTCAACAAGCTTTGGAGGCGCCTCGGTTCAGACCCCCACATCGTGGGCAAGACCCTTCAGCTCGATGGCACGGCCTACACCGTCGTCGGGGTTCTCGGACCGGGCCAGCCGGATCGGCTCGATACGTGGCTCATCGTCCCGCTGGCCTTCAAACCGGAGCAGCTCAATCACGATTTTCATTGGCTGCTCGCCATGGCACGGCTCAAGCCGGGCGTGACAATCAAGCAGGCCCAAGCCGACATGGATACGGTGACGGCCAATATTGCGCGAGCCAATCCAAAGAGCAACAAAGGCTGGGGCGCCATTGTCGAGCCTCTGCACAACGACTTTCTTCCCAAACAGGAAATCCAGATGCTTTGGATTCTGCTCGGCGCAGTGGGCTTTGTGCTGCTCATCGCCTGCGTTAATGTAGCCAATCTTCTGCTGGCCCGTGGCACAACCCGCCAGAAGGAACTGGCGATTCGAACTTCTCTCGGCGCCTCGCGCAAAGCGATCTTCGCACAGTTCCTCACCGAAAACCTCGTGCTGGCACTCATCGGTGGCGCACTCGGAGTCTCTCTTGCCTGGGCTCTTCTGCACGGGATTATTGCGATCATGCCCAAGGGAACGCTCCCGACAGAGGCCGACCTTCGGCTCAATCTTCCAGTCCTGTTGTTCACGCTGGCTGCGTCCACCCTTTCCGGCTTGCTTTTTGGAATCGCGCCTTCCTGGTCTGCGACGCGTGTCGATCCTGCCGAAGTTCTCAAAGAAGGGGGCCGCTCGGGTACGGGTGCTGGCCGTCATCGCATTCGCCGTCTGCTCATCGTCGGGGAGTTCGCCCTCGCCCTCGCCCTGCTCACTGGCGCCGGCCTTGCCATCCACAGCTTTTGGAATCTGACTCAAGTGGATCTCGGCACAAGCATCACGAATATTCAGACTTTCTCCTTGCCCGTACCCGATTCGCGCCCTAAAGATCCAGCCCGTATCAATGCGTACTACCAGCAGATGATCGCCAGTATCAAGGCGGTTCCAGGGGTGCTGGATGCCGCCGTCTCCGAGGGGCTGCCGCTCGAGGGAACCAACTTCGGCATGCCCTTCACTATCGCCGGCCAGCCAGATCTTGCCGATCCATCCCAACGACCGGGGGCAGGCTTCGACATGATTGGCCCTGACTACTTTAAGACGTACAGCATCCCCGTCATTCGCGGCCGTGCGTTTACCGATCAGGACACTGCGGCCACAGTGCGTGTGGCCATGGTGAACAAGAAATTTGCAGACAAATTCTTTTCCGGGAAAGACCCGCTCCAGCAGCGCATCAATGTAGAAGAGCTCATCCCCGGCGTGACAAAGCTCGGCCCGCCTATCTCCTGGCAGATCGTCGGCGTCTTCAATAACGTTCGCGCCGGTGGCTTCCGTGATGATTTTCCGGTAATCGCCATTCCCTTCGCCCAGATTCCCTGGCCCAGCGCCAGCATAGGGGTCCACACCTCCGGCGATCCCGCGACCGTCTTCCGCAACATCTCGGCCGCAGTCCATTCGGTCGACCCGCAAATCGCGCTTGCAGAACCGCGCACGCTTGAACAAGTGAAGGAACGCAATCTTGGAGGCGATCGCTTCATCATGACGCTTTTAGGCACGTTTGCAGGCATCGCTCTGTTGCTTGCAGCCGTGGGGATCTATGGCGTCATCGCTTTCACTGTGGCGCAGCGCGAACACGAAATTGGCCTGCGGATGGCCCTCGGAGCCAGCCGTGGAAACGTCGTAAACCTGGTCCTCAAAGAGGCCCTCACCCTCTCCTGCATCGGGCTAGGCATCGGTATGATCGGAGCTTTCTTCATCGGGAGCGGTTTACGCAGCGCGCTCTATGGCGTCGGCTCAACCGACTATGGCGTGATCGCAGGGGTTTCTCTCCTGCTGCTCAGTGCGTCCTTGATTGCCAGTTGGATTCCTGCTCGACGGGCGGCGGGCGTGCCACCCATGCGCGCCTTGCGCACCGAATAACTTGGATTAGAAGGTTTTGTTTTTTTGAGATTGGAGCTGTCCACATGATCGAACTAAAGAATGTCGAACGCAGTTATCGCACCGGCCACACCGAAACCTGGGTGCTGCGCCGTATCGGCATCACCATCCGCGAAGGCGAATTCATCACCGTCATGGGTCCATCCGGGGCAGGGAAGTCGTCTCTGCTGAATGTCCTCGCTCTCCTCGATGACGGCTGGGCCGGCGAGTACTGGTTCGACGAGACTCCGGCGCACAAGCTCAATCGCAAGCAGCGCGCCGACCTTGCCCGCCAGCGCATCGGTATGGTTTTCCAGAGCTATCACCTGCTCGACGATCTCACCGTCGCCGAGAATATCGATCTTCCGCTCTCCTACAAGAACCTTCCATCCAAAGAGCGCGCCGGCATGGTTGCCGACATTCTTGACCGCTTCCAGATTGTTGCGAAAAAGGATTTGTTCCCCAACCAGCTCTCCGGTGGGCAGCAACAACTGGTCGGCATCGCGCGCGCCGTTGTTCACGCACCCAAGCTGCTTCTCGCCGACGAACCCACAGGCAATCTCCACTCCACGCAGGCCCGCGAGATTATGGAACTCTTTCGCGAGCTCAACCGCCAAGGCACCACGATCGTTCAAGTCACGCACTCCGAAGAGAACGCGCGTTACGGCTCGCGCATCCTCGAACTGCGCGATGGATGGCTGACCCGTGACGAATCCGTGCAGGGCAGCTCTGCGGAGGTCGCCGCGCAGTGAACCATCTCTGGGGAAAATTCTCAATGACCGCTTCATCCTTTCGTCTTCGCACTCGTCTGCAGTCTGTTGCTGCGGTTTTGCTGTTGCAGGTAAACATGGCTTTGGCCGCCGAGCCGGTGCTGCCGCAAGCTCCTACTGCGCCAAACCAGTCAACTCAGCCAGCGCCGGAGGCTCCCGCACCTGCTTCCAACACGCCGGCGCCCACCCTGGCGCAAACGATGCACCAACAGGAGGTGTCGTTCACGCCGCAGTCGCCGAGCAACCTGCCCATACCTCACTCGCGCAACCCCATTGCGCGTTACAGAGCCAGCACGGCTCCTGAACTGGATCTCAATAATTCGCCGCGCCTGCAGAATCTCATTCGCGAAGGAAAGCTTTACCTGTCGTTGCACGACGCCATTGCGCTGGCAATCGAGAATAACCTCGATTTGGCCTACTTTCGTTATAACTTTCCCATCGCGCAGACCGATATTCAGCGCACCAAAGCCGGCAGTCCTGCCAATGGTGTCAACACCAGCATCGCCCAGTCCACCCAGGGAGGTTTTAGCGCCTCCAGCGGCGGCGGAGGCGGCTCGTCGGGTTCCGGTTTCTCCGCTGGCGCAGGCGGCATCGTCACCTCGACACTCGGCGCTGGAGCATCTGTTCCGTCATTCGACCCCTCCCTCACCTTCAAAGGCTTTGTTGACCACCAAGTAGTCCAGGAGCCCAATCAGTTCCAGGTGGGCACACCGATCCTCAAGCAGAATACGATCCAGGTCCAGTCCAACTACTCCCAGTCGTTTCACCTCGGCACCAACCTCAATGTCAATTATCTCGGGCAGCGCATTACCAGCAACTCGCCATACAACACCATCAATCCTGAGCTCTATTCCAACTTTACGGTGCAGATCGCTCAGCCGCTCCTGGCCGGGTTCGGCCTCGCGAGCAACGAGCGTTTCATCCGTATTGCGAAACGCAACTCGCAGATTACCGATCTGGCTTTCAAGGCCCAGGTGATCGCCACCGTGACCCAGGTTGAGAACATCTACTGGGATCTCGTCAATGCCTACCAACTTGAGCTCATCAACGAGCGTTCTCTCGGCTTTGCCAATAAAACGCTCTCGGACGATCAGAAGCAGTTAGACCTCAACGCGATCCCCGCCATGCAAGTCATGACAGACCAGGCGGCGGTCGCTACTGCTGAAGGAAATCTCACCGTGGCCCGTGCCAGCCTCCGATTGAATGAGTTGCTGATGAAGAACGCGCTCACCAAGGCCGACGATCCGGGGATTGACGAGATGCCCGTCATCCCGCTCGATTTGAATGCCGAATCGGATCCCAACGCCGACAAGTCGATCGAAGACCTTATTGCAGAGGCCGAGAAAAAGCGGCCCGAGGTCGCGATTTACAAAATGACGGCCGAAGTACAGAAACAGGCCTTGAAGGACATCAACAGCGAGCTGTTGCCGTCTCTCAACATGTACGGTGTCTACTCTGGAGCTGGAACCGCTGGACCGAAAAACCAGTTCTGCGACCTTAGTCCCCAGCAGTGTTCTTCGGATCTTCCGACCGACTTCCCTAGCATGTTCCAGAACACCTTCAACTATTCGTCTCCGGAATACCAGGTGGGCATGACGCTTTCGATCAACCTGCGTAACCGGCAGGCGAAGGCCGACCAGTTCCGTGCCGTGCTGCAGTATCGCCAGAGTCAGATCTCCTCCGAACAGCAGCAGAAGGGCATTCGCTTCGATGTGCGCAACGCGAAGTTTGCTCTTGAACAAGCTCAGGCACGCGTTGATGCGTCCCAGAAGGCGCGCGACCTTGCGCAGCGTACCTTCGACATCACCAAGCAGGAGCAGCAGCTCGGCGCGAAGTCGAGCGTCGATACACTGAATGCCGCAACGGCACTTGCCGTGGCCGAGTCCGCGCTCGACACCGCTCAAACGGCGAACGAGAAGGCAAAAGTGGATATCGACCGAGCCATCGGAGCGACTCTCGAGCGGACAGGCGTTTCGATCGATGACGCGAAATCCGGCGTGGTGACACGTGCACCGTAGAATCAGGAGAGGCATCCATGAAGGGCAGCTCGCGATGACGCATCTCGGCAGAAGATGCCAGCCATAGTTGTGGAGGCAGCCCAACAAGAACCGACGAGACCGATGGAGAGAAGATGACCGAACCACGCAAGAAAGCACGAATCCGGGTTCTCGTCGCCGATGATCAGCCATCCATCCTCGAGGCGGTGGAACTGCTGCTCCAACCGCAGGGAATTCAAGTTGACACAGTTCGCTCCCCCCAGCTCCTCCTTGAGGCACTCGGCCAAAGCGACTACGACGTTCTGCTCATCGACCTGAATTACACTCGCGACACAACCTCAGGCCAGGAAGGCCTCGATCTCCTGGCGCGCCTGCAGGAGATCGACCCCCGCCTCCCCGTCATCGTCATGACTGCCTGGGGCAATATCGACCTCGCCGTGGAGAGTATTAAGCGCGGCGCTCGCGACTTCATCCAGAAACCCTGGGAGAATGAACGGCTCGTCTCTCTGGTGCGCGTTCATGCCGAGCTGCATCAAGCACTGCGGCACGCGCGTCAGCTCGAACTCGAGAACCGCCTCCTGCGGGCCGAGGGAATGCCCGAGTTCATTGCCGGCGCGCCAAATATGCAGCCGGTCTTGGAACTCATTGCGCAGGTTGGACCGTCCGACGCCAACGTCCTCATCACAGGAGAGCACGGCACGGGCAAGGAGATCGTGGCAAAACTCCTCCACGCAGCCTCGCCGCGGTCGCGTATGCCGCTCGTCGCGGTAAACGCAGGCGGCCTGCCCGAAGGCACATTCGAAAGCGAAATCTTTGGCCACGTTAAGGGTGCGTTCACCGACGCACGCACCGACCGCGTGGGTCGTTTCGAACTCGCCAACGGCGGCACACTTTTTCTCGACGAAATTGCCAACGTCCCCATCCGCCAGCAGGCCAAACTGCTGCGCGTGCTCGAAACTGGAGAGCTCGAACGAGTCGGCTCCTCGCAAACCCGGCGCGTAGACGTGCGTGTGCTCTCGGCAACTAATGCGCAGTTGACTGAGGAGGCGGCAGCCGGCAACTTCCGCGAAGATCTCCTCTTCCGCATCAATACTGTCGAAATCCATTTGCCTGCTCTACGCGACCGACGCGAAGACATTCCCTTGCTCGCTGCGCATTTTCTTGAGCGCAATCGCACCCGTTATCGCAAACAGGTGAAGGGATTCTCTCCCTCCGCCATGCAGCAGATGTTGCAGTATCCGTGGCCCGGCAACGTGCGTGAACTTGAGCATACCGTCGAACGTGCCGTTCTCCTGTGCCGCGGAGAGGAAATCGAGCCCGCCAACCTCGCCGTCAGCTCTGCACGTCCAAATGCTCCATCGTTCGACAACATGAGCATCGACGAAGTTGAATCGTTGCTCATCCGTAAGGTTCTGCGCCGCTGCGACGGCAATATCTCGCAAGCATCTGAAGCTCTCGGGCTCAGTCGCGCCGCGCTCTATCGGCGCATCGAAAAATATGGCCTATGAGCGGCAAGTGCGCAGGCGACATTCCTCGGCCGTGCGCCGGGCGTGGTTTTACTGTCTGCTCCTCGCGCTTCCGACGCTGATCTTCACTGGGATACTTCTCTACCAGCAGAAGATGACGGCCGCCCCCGGCATCCTGGTCGTGTGTTGCCTGCTGATCTATCTGCTTTTCGTTGCGGCCACCATGATCGAGAGTCTCGTGCGCCCCTTGCAGACGCTCTCCAACGTGGTCGCTTCTCTGCGCGAAGGCGATTACTCCTTCCGTGCGCGCGGCGCCGGTTCGCAGGATGCGCTCGGAGAACTAGCGGCCGAAATCAACGCGCTCGCCGATCTTCTGCAGCGCCAGCGCGTGCGCTCTCTTGAAGCCACCGCTTTGCTTGCCCGCATCCTCGAGGTCATGCATTCGCCGCTATTCGCCTTCGATCGGGAGGATGTACTGCAGCTTGTCAACGAAGCAGGCGTGCAGTTGCTCGGCTTTACGCACGCGCGCGCATTCGGGCGCACCGCTCGCGAACTGGGCCTCGAAGCTCTGCTTGCCGCGCCTGACCAGAGCATTCACTCTTTTGGCTCCAAGCCCAACCGGTGGCTGCTGCGCAAGGCCGCCTTCCGCCAGGACGGCGCGCCTCATACTCTCCTGCTTCTTGCGGACGTCAGCCAGCCCCTGCGCGAAGAAGAGCAAGCTGCATGGAAGCGCCTCATTCGCGTACTCGGCCACGAGCTGTCGAATTCGCTCGCTCCCATCAAATCAATCGCCGGTAGCTTGCTTGCGCGCGCCGATCAGATTCAGGCCGACGCTGATACCGTCCGCGATTTTCGCCGCGGTCTCGGTGTGGTTGAAAGCCGTGCCGACTCGCTGCATCGCTTCGTGCAGTCCTATCGCATCCTTGCCCAGCTGCCGCCCCCACACTTCAAAATGGTACAGATCGCACCCATCATCGAGCGTGTGGCCCTGCTGGAGCAACGGGTAACCGTTGAACTCGATCCCGGGCCTGCCGCCACACTACAGGCCGATTCCGATCAGCTCGAACAAATGCTGATCAATTTGCTCACCAACGCGGTCGACGCCTCCCTTGCCAACGGATCCAAGCCTGTTCACCTGGGATGGCAGGTTGCCGAAACCGATGTCGAGATTGCCATTGAGGATTGTGGGCTGGGCATAGCCAACAGTGAGAATCTGTTTGTGCCGTTCTATACGACCAAGCCAACAGGCAGTGGCGTTGGTCTTGCCCTGGCGCAGCAGATTGCCCGTGCCCATGGGGGCGAGATTCGTCTGGTCAACCGCGAAGAAGGGGAGGGAGCGCGCGCAACTGTGCGTTTGCCCCTGGCCTGAAGAGAGTGTCAACCGACGCGTGGAATGGCGGAGCGCCGCATATCAACCTCTGTCGCCACAACGCAATTGCGACCGCTGTTCTTCGCTTTGTAGAGCGCATCGTCGGCTTCGCGAATCAGCTCCTCGGGTCCGGAAGGGAATCCTGAAGCAACGCCAAAACTAGCCGTCAGCGGGATCACCGTATCGCCATCCTTGATGCATGCCTCCTGGATTGCGATTCGCAACTCTTCGGCCCGCTGGCGGGCATGCACAAAGCCTGATCCGGGAAGAATGAGCAGGAACTCTTCGCCGCCATAGCGGCCCACCCAGTCATACGTGCGAACCATCCGGTGGAAGGTCGCACTTGCTTCTCTCAATACCTGGTCGCCTGCAGGGTGGCCAAAGGTGTCGTTGATTCTCTTGAAGTAATCGAGATCGGCGAGGATGATGCTGACCGGCAGCCCCTCGCGCCGCGAGCGATCTACTTCAATGCGCAATCGTTCAACGATGATGCGGTGGTTCCAAAGCCCTGTCAGATCGTCATGCTCGGCGTAGTGGCGCATCTGCTCCTTGGTTCGCATCAGTTCGCCTTTTTCTCGCTCCAAATCGCTTGTCCGCAGCTTGACTGCCGCTTCAAGGTGCTTCTTCTGATTCACCAGCGCGCCGACGCGATGCCGCCACGTCGCCACCAGGGTTAGAAGGGCAATCAAGCCGAGAACAAACTGCAGCTCGCGGGACTGCCACCAGCGCGGCGTGATGCGGAACGAAAATGTGGTAACTGGCGAAATCAAATGGCCCGTCTGGTCTACTTCCGCTACCTGAAACTGGTAGTTGCCCGGCGCCAGCTGTTGGTAGTGCACATCCATGTCCCGAGTCTCTTCCCACGCGGACTCTTGCGCGCCAACAAGCCTGTAGCGAATTCCTGCATCCTGCGTTCCCCTGAACGACAACAGCGCCATCGATATATCCAACGTGCTCGATCCCCACGGTATGGCTGAACCGTTCTGAAGGATCTTGGTTCCGTAGCTGACCTGCGAGAATGCCGGCGCCTGTGGCATCCCTGCCGGCGCGTCCTGTGGCGTGATCAGATGGCTCAAGCCGCCGGATGTTCCGATCCAGATGCTTCGGTCGGGATCTTCGGCGAGCGCGAAGCTATCTGTGTCATTCCATAGCAAGCCGTCGTCCTGGGTGTAGCTCCGCCAGCCTTGCCCGTCGAATACGGTCAGGCCCGCATCCTGACCTACCCAAAGCCAGCCGCGACGGTCCACCATCAGCGACACAACCTGCTGCGATAGCAGTGGCGGCCGGCCAATGTGTTTTACCTCGGTCACGCGGTAATGATCCACCTTCAGCCGCATCAACTCCTGCGCAGATCCCGCCGTCCACAGATAGCCTTGCTGGTCGACCGCAAGCACATCGGCGTTTACACCCGAGGAGCCTACATCGATCCGGTGCCAGCCGGTTTCGTCTTTGACAAATAGACCCTGTTCTGCAGTGGCCCACACCCGCCCGCCAGGGTCGACATACACATCGGAAAACCTCTGCAGTGAATTGCCGAAGGCCGCCGCCTGGGTCACTGTGGGCGTGGAGTGCGGCTGCTTAGCGCTCTGCTTGTATAACCCGTTGGTCGTTGCGGCCCACACGTTCTGCTCCCGGTCGACGGTGAGATTGAAAATCACCGGCACCTTCCACTGTGTGCCCTTCAACGTGTTCGGATCGATCCGGATCAACAAGCCTGTCAGAGTTCCTACCCAGAGCGCGCCGTCATCGCTCCGCGCTAATGCGTCCGCGCGATCCGTCGAAATGCCCGGTTGGCGCCAACGCTTCGGGTTCGTCTCCCCAGCCGGAATCCAGTTAAGCCCCGATTCGGTCGCGATCCAAAGCCTCCCCTTGGGATCGCGAGAGACGGCCCACACCAGGTCGTCGCTGAGACCGTCCGCCGCGGTATAGCCTTCCCATCGGTCTTGGCCAACCCAGCGCTTCAAACCGTGGCCCACAACACTTATCCACACGGAGCCTTCCCGGTCGACAAATAGATCCTGTACCTCAAAGCGCGAGAGACCGTTCCGCTCTGTCACCATCCGCCAGTGACCCTTCTCCCACATGGCCAGCGATGGCCCCATCGGTGTCAGGATCCTGCCCTGCGCATCCTCCGTGAGAATGGGGTATGCCTCTGACGCGGGCGAGCCGGGCACATCGTGCTCTTCGAAATGCAGTCCCTTTGAATCAATCTCGCCGACATGAAGATCGCCGCGAATCCAGACTTCTCCGCTTCGCGTCAGCAGCAGATTCGTCCACTGTTCTTCAGGCAGCCTGAGGCTTGCTCGCAGGTGAGTCGTCTTTCCATGATCGAGCCGGCATAGATCGGAGTCGCATCCGTACCACAGCGCCCCGTCGGCGCCATACGTCACGCTCTGGACGTTCGTGCTCTCCAGCTTCATCGCTTCGGCCGTCCAGCGGTTGTCGCTGGTCTTGCGCAGCAGCATCGCGCCGTACCGCGTTGCGACCACAACTTCGTTCGGCTTGTTCGATGTAAATGGCGAACCAACACGCGGAATGAACTGGCCATTTGGTGTCGGTGCCTTCAAGGCAACAAAATGACCGTCCCGCTGCTGGTAGTAAATCCCTGTGGAGGTCGCTACCCAAAGTGTCCCGTCCTGCCCCACGTAGAGGGTCTGGATCATGCGTTCGGGAAGTCCCTGGTTTGCGCCGAAGCTTTGGAATTGGCTCCCGTCATACCGGTACAAACCGTTCTGCGTGCCCACCCACAGGAAACCCGTGTGGTCCTGCGCGAGACTCGGAATATTCAGATTGCCAAGTCCCTGGGTGTACTCGCGGAAACTGTATCGCTGCGCAGAGCAGTCGCCAACGAGGGCGCATACTACCGCAAGGCTGCTAATCCACAGCCGGAGCGCGTCCGCAGGTTGGACAAATCTACGCAATCAATTCCCTCTGGCCGCCATATTCCAAGACCGCCATTCGTGCAGGGTGCCCAAACGCAATCGAAAATGGGATACACCCCGTAATCGATCCGATCTATTCCATTACCAGTGGAACTAGAATAGAGATTACCTGCAGCGGCAGGAATCACACAAAAGTCCAAAGTCATGGTCAATCGGTGCAGTAAGTTGTGGGAAAACTGGACAGATGGTTACCACGGTTTGCCGGAGTCGCTGAGAAGGGCTCAGTCGCAGACCAGAGCGGTTTCGGGAAAGACCGATTCGCCGTCGCTTAAGGCGGGCTCCGAATCGGTTCCAGCCTGGTCTAGCGACGCAAAAAAAGCATCGACCTGAGCCAGCACAGCGGCACCCGTTTTCGCCTGGTAGATCGAAGCGCGCAGCTTGGCGCCTCCCGCTACCCCATGTGTAAACCATGAGGCAAACTGCTTCATTTTGCCGGCAGTCTCGCCCATCCGTGCATCCTTGGGCAGTGCCTGGCTCGCTTCGGCTTCATCCAGGAGCATCTGGAAGTAGGTCCGGATCAGCCGATAGCGATCCTCGGCCGATGGGCGCTCGTAGCTTTCCATTGCCGTGTATTGCGCAATCTGCCTGAAAATCCAGGGGTTAGATGGGGCGGTCCGGCCAATCATCACCGCGTCGCAACCCGTTTGGGCCACCATCGCCGCCGCATCTTCGGGCGTACGAATGTCCCCGTTCCCAACGACTGGAATGCGCACCGCTTGCTTCACCGCGGCAATCCACTCCCAGCGCGCCTGCCCGCTATAGCCTTGCTCGCGCGTCCGGGCATGCAGCGCCACAGCGTTCAACCCCTCCGCCTCGGCCATGCGCGCCAGTTCCACACACACAATTTGCGCGTCATTCCATCCCATTCGGAACTTCACGGTGAAGGGAATGGTCACCGCCTTCCGGATCGCCCGAAAGATCTCCCCGATCTTCGGAAGATCACGCAGCAGCCCTGAACCGCCGTTGCACCCCACTACTCGTTTGGCCGGGCAGCCCAGGTTCAGGTCGATAAGGTCGAAACCCGTATCCTGCACAATTCGGGCAGCGTCAGCGAGCGTTTCGGCATTCGATCCAAAAAGCTGGGCTCCGATGGGATGTTCGTCGTCATAAAACGTCAGATACCGCTTCCGCTTCGACTCCCTCATCCGAGACAGCCCGTCTGCCGAGGTAAACTCCGTCATCAGCAGCCCACACCCCGACTGCGCGTTCGTCACGATGGCATCAATGGCCGAAACGTTGGGTGCCCCCTGTCCCTCGCTGTTGGGGACCGGGGAGACCACCTCGATTTTGCCACTAGACAAGGCCTCACTCGTGAACAAACTGGCATGCCGGATGAACCGCCGAAAAACCGTGTCCGTCACGCCGGCCATTGGAGCCAGCACGGTGGCAGGCGTCACCAGAACCGATCCCAGGCGCACCTCCGCAGGCACGCGCGTTCCCGCGGGCATGGCGTGCTCCCTGGGATTGTCCCAGTCCTTCTTCACCGTGAATCCCTTACCCGCCATATCTAAATCCGCACTTCGATATCTGGACGACTCTTCGCAAGCAATCTCGTTTCGATCGCTTTGAGTTTCACCGGATCTACCCGAAAACGTTCAGCAACGACGGACATGGCAGCCGTGGGAGACCCAGGGCCTTTGTCACTGATGAGAATGATGCCCAGGCGCCCGATTCCGTCTTCGGGAAATAGTCCTAAACGCCCGAGCTCACTAAATGCCAGGTCAAAAGATTCCACCGGAATTGCAAGATAACGGTAGTGAGTGGGCATTGACATGAGCTGTTGGTGGATGCGCTTCATCTTTTCACTGTATTTGGGGAACCAGGATCCGTAGATCTCGTTTAACTCTTTTGGAGTGAGTAGTTTATTCTTCTTTCCTTCCGAAGGATTCAGGTCTGGCCCTAACTTGATCTCCACCGCATGCAAATCGCCTGCCCCGCCGCGATCCACCGCTAATACGTCTGCCGAAATAAGTGAATGGGGCGGTTCCAGATAGATGTTTGGGACCGACAGAGTTTGACGCAACAGTTCCGCAACCGCATTGATGGCGCGTCCTTCGCGCTGACGAGGGGTAAGCCCCAAAGCCGCTTCACCGGTAGCCATACTCTACAATCCTCCTCGTCCCCGCAAAATCCGTTCAGCCCAGGTCTCAAATCGTTCTGCCGCCACGCACAATGCGAGAATCCTCTCTTCGTCTACGGCCCGTTCTCCGTAAGAGACTTCGGTCTTCGCTCCTAGCAGTCTTTCAAGATGCATTACACCCCGCTTGTCGATTTTGGCTCGAGTGCAGGCTTTCTTTAGCGCTGGAATCGCCTCTCGATGGTCATCGCCATGCGGTCTTCGCTCACCAAGCCCAAGCAGTACGGCGTCGTTATAGGAGATTGCGCTGTGCACCGCGAGAAGTGCCGCGGCCGACGCGTAAGCCGCAAAGTCGTCTCGGCAAAGCCTCATCGCATCTGCGAGCTGAGTGGCTCTTCGATGGTATGTGCCGATGCTTGTGGGGCCCATATGTCGCATTCTCGCACGGCTCGCAGCGTGAAAAGGCCTCCGCCATGGCGGAGGCCCACTCAAACGCAAGCCGCGGTTTCGTTACTTCGCGGCTGTTGCCTCGCCCGCCTTGGCATACTTCCGGCGGAACCGCTCCACGCGGCCGGCCGTATCCACCAGTCTCTGTTTGCCGGTAAAGAACGGATGGCATACCGAGCAGATTTCCACGTGGATGTCGCCCTTGTGGGTCGAACGGGTCTCAAAATTGTTTCCGCAGGCGCACAAAACCCGCACCGCGTCGTAATTGGGATGAATCTTTTCCTTGGGCATCTCGAAGACAAACCTTTCCCTGCAGTTCTTCCTATTGTAGGTTGATTCGGGAACAGGCGCAAACGATTCAGCTCCAGAACCCAGCCAGCCCCCAGACTTACTGCGCCAGCGCCTTCTCAATCCCCGCCTCTGCCAGCGGAGCCATGACCGCGTGCCCGGCAGCATTTGGATGCACCCCATCGGGGCTCAGAGAAGGCGGGAGCCCATCCTGTGCGTCTTTCATGGCCGAATGGAAATCGACGTATACATAACCATGATCGGCTGCATAGGCCTTTATCCACTTGTTAATCGCATCGATCTTCGGCGCGGGCGTCATGCCCCGGGCCCACCAATAATCGAACGCGGGCAAAATCGAGCACAGCACTATCTTGATTCCGTTCGCATGCGCAAGGTCCGCCATCGATGCAAGGTTGTCTTCAACCTGCTCGAGTGTCTCCGGGCCAGTATTCCCGGCAATATCGTTTGTGCCCGCCAGAATCACAACCACCTTCGGTTTCAGTGCGATCACGTCCTGCCGGAAGCGCACCAGCATCTGCGGCGTGGTCTGCCCGCTGATGCCGCGATTGATGTAGGGCTTGCCCGGAAACGACTCGTTCAGGTGCCAACCTTCGGTGATCGAGTCACCCATGAAGACCACGCGGTTCTCGCCCGGCGCCGGCGCCGGCAGCTTTGCATCCTCGTCTTTGAACCGCGCCAGCCAGCCGAAGTCCGTCATCAGCTGTTGATCGTGTTTGCGCCAATAATCGTTGTCGGGATGTTGCGGCTGCGCGGGTTGTGCAGGCACCGGCACGGCTTGCGTGGGTGCTGGAGCCTTGCTTTCCGGGACATTTCCTGGCTCCTGCGCTTGCACGGCTGCATTCAAACCGGACGCTATCAAAAGAGCCAAAGCGGACAACCAGGCCACTCGAGTCACAGTAGTATCTCCCCTCGGCGAGAAAGAAAATCGCTTTCCAATTGCGCCTCGATTATTCCATCTCGGCCCGCGATTCGGCTCAAACATGGTGGGAAGATTCGCCGGGGTTGTTCATCTCAAGTCAGCCCACACTCACCAGCGCTCGCTCCGCGCTCCGAAGGTCACGCGATATGCTCTGCCGGATTTCAAGCGCACGGGACGCAACTCCCCGCGCGGACTGAGCTTCCAGATCCGCCATACCATGCCTGCGGCGCTCACCAGCAGCAGCGAGACAAAGACCAGGTATTGCGAGATCGAAAGCGTGCCATCCCCAACCAGGCTCCAGAATGCGATGATCAGAGACGCAATGACACCCAGCCCGGTGGTTTCCAGCTCACGTCCGCGCGACTTCAGCCGAGCGTCTCTTGCGGTCAACCGTGAATCTTCCGGATTCGAATCGCAATGTTCTTGCATCGGCTAAAGCCTCCTCAATCGACCATCTGGCGAAATCCGCCGTCCGTTTATGAATAGACCCAAAGCAAGGCCGCCCAGCGTGAACGAAAGTCACGCGCCCATTACTTCTGAGAGGCGGTTACAGCCCGGCAGGCAGCGTACGGACGCTGTGCTGACGCGCGCTCCTTTTCCACACAACCTCCCTCGTTCCTCACCGCATGCACTCCCCGTTGGATGCGCTACGCTTAAAACAGTCATGAGTGTCTGTTCAGTCTGCGGCGGTTCCGGTCTAATCGAAGAACTCTCCGCCAAGGGACTCTGGGTTTCCCGCATTTGCGATTGCCAGCAAATGGAGCGCGAGCAGAATCGCCTTGGTGCTGCACATATCCCGCAGCGCTATCGCAATTGCACCCTTGACGATTACGAGATCTACCACGGCTCAGACCGTTCTCTCGGTCTCGCATTGCAGACAGCGCGCAAATTCGTCGAAGCCTATCCGGTTGACACCGGGGGGAAGGGCCTCCTTTTCACCGGCTCCATTGGCGTCGGCAAAACCCATCTCGCCGTCGGCGTTCTTCGCCGGCTGGTTCAGGAGCGCGGAGTTCGTGGCCTCTTCTGCGACTACCGCGAGCTGCTTAAAAACATCCAAAACAGCTACAACGCGCAGGTCAACACCACCGAACTCGAACTACTCAAGCCCGTCTTCGCCGCCGATGTTCTAGTGCTCGACGACCTTGGCGCACAGAAGCCCAACGAGTGGGTCTGGGATACGGTCGCGCTCATTCTCAACAGCCGTTATAACGACAAGCAGTCCACCATCATTACCACGAACTATCCCGATCTCGCCGCCGGCGGAGGCGCGCAGACCGAAGTCGAGCGCGCCGCTCGCGAACAGACCCTGGGCGATCGCATCGGCGACCGCATGCGCTCCCGCCTCTCGGAGATGTGCGTGAAAGTCGATATGACCGGCAAAGACTTTCGCCAGACCGAAGTCCAGCGCGCTAAGTTTGGCTGAGCGCGCGCGAGGCATCCCGAATCCGAAGGAACCCCCGATCTATTCCGTTCGTATTCCTATCGAGGACAAGGACCATGCGCAAGACCCTCGAACTCATCGGCCTCCTGGCTCTGGTCGTCTTGTTCTGGATGGCATGGAGCGCTCTCTACGGCGCAAATCCGCTCCCCGATCGCGTCGCCACGCACTTCGACGCTGCCGGAAATCCCAATGGCTGGGGCTCTCCCAAGGGATTGATCTTCTTCCCGCTCCTGGGCGGCGTGCTTTACCTGGTCCTGTCGCTCGTCACTCGGTTTCCGGCAGCGTTCCATTACCCGGTTCGCGTCACTCCGCGCACTGTGGCTCGCCTCCAGCAAGTCACGCTCGACATGATCGCGTGGCTCAAAGCCGAGAACGTCTGCCTCTTCGCGGTCCTTCAATGGACGTTCATTCAGGCTGCTCGGACCGGCGACGGGCATCTCTTCCCTAGAATCCTGCCGTTCTTCATCGCCACCATATTTGCCACCGTTGGATGGCACTTCATCGCGATGTTCCGGGCCGCGCGTTCGGCCCAAGATTCCCCCGCAGACTGACTTCACTCACAGCAATTCATGAGCGCAGAACTCCAGCTACACCCAAGATGTGGGGAGAGTTCATGCTTGAATTTGGAAGAGAAAAGGGAAGTGGAAGTCCGCGAAAACGCGCACGCGCTCAAAGGCGCACAGCGCGCATGCCTGGCGAGTCTAGAACACCCAGACCGAGACCAGTACGATCACCATGGCTGCGATCGTCACGACCTGGTAGAGCTTGTCGCCGCGGTTGCGCTGAACCGGAGATACGGATTGGGAGAGGGATTCCATGACCGTCTTCTTTCTTAAACGTCGCCCCAGCGCTAAAGGTTCCCTTGATTCCCTTATTTATGCCCATACCAAGGAACAACTGGAAATCAAACAAAAGATGTAGCAGAGCGGCTTCGCGATGCTTTTGTTTCTTCTCTTCGGCAATCATCGCTGAAAGTTAATGTGGATTACGATCTTCGATCGCAAAGAGGGATTCCTTCAGTAACGGGTGTAAAATCCGCTCGTGGAATCTGGTCCCGAAATCGAGTTAATCCCTCGCGCTGAAAGCCGCGAGCGCAACTGGGCGCCACTCGCCATCGCCGCTGGTGTTGTGGTCCTGCTCGCTGTCGCCGTCATTCTTACGCTTGAGCACGGACGCAAGCCCGTGAGCATCGCCCCGGTCTCCGCACCGCTCGATCCCTACGCAGGCAGCCTTCCCATCTCCGGCCTCGTCATGAGCGAGTCCGCCAACCTGGCCGGCGGAAAAGTCACCTATGTCGATGGCCACATCACCAACACGGGCAACCGCACTGTATCCGGTATTACCGCACAAATCCTCTTTCGCGATGCCGCCCACGAGGTCACCCAGAACGAAACCCAGCGTCTCCAGTTGATCCGCACCCGCGATCCCTATGTTGATCTCGAGCCCGTCTCAGCCGACCCGCTTGTTCCGGGAACCCAGCGAGATTTCCGCCTGATCTTCGACGGGGTCTCCCGCGACTGGGACGGCGCCTACCCCGAGATTCGAATCCTCCACGTCGACAGTAAATAGCTGGGTTAAATTGGCCAGGCCCGACGCAACCATACCGGTCGCGCCCACCCTTACTCAGTAGAACTTTCCCCCGGCGGTAAAAATTACACAACCTCCTGCCTTTCAAATGCACCTGAACTTTAGGTGAGGATGAAGTGTGTCCTGCCAAATGACTCGATCTAGATGCTTTATCCAAGAGTTTCCCTCGGTCTGGCTTGCTCGTCCGATTTGGCATAGGGCTTGCTCTATACAACGGCGAGCAGGAAAGCAGTGCTCTCGCAGCTTGTACAGCGAATGCAGCGTCCAGAGGAAAAAACAAAATGACACAGCGTTCGAAATTCTCAAGTTTGGTTCCCAGCCAGTGTGCGGCACTTTTACTGGCTTCCGCGTTGGTTGTCCCGGCAGTAGCGCAGAATTCGACTCCAAGCGGCAGCAGCGCGCCCGCAGCATCGGCGCAGCAGCCAACCTCTGCCCCACCGGCAGCGCCCGCCGCTACTACCCCTACCGACAAGGAAGGCTTCTGGGGTCACCTCAATCCCATGGCCCGCAAGAAGTGGGTAAAGAAACGCCTCGACCCCATCAATGACCGTCTCACCGAGCTCGACCAGGTGAATGCGAAGAATGCAAGCGACATCAAGGACGTTGATGCCCGCGCCCAGGCTGGAATCCAGAAGGCGCAGTCCACGGCTGATGCCGCCAACCAGACAGCGACCGCAGCCGGAACCCAGGCCCAGAGCGCCAGCAACGTAGCGCAGGGAGCCTCCGGTCACGTCGACAAGCTCAACACGACCGTCAATGGTCTTGACCAGTATCACCAGATCAGCGATGTCGATGTGCCGTTCCGTAGCGGCAGCTCGATCCTTTCGAAAGATGCAAAGGGTCAGCTCGATACGCTGGCGTCCAGCCTCGCTGGCCACCAGGGCTACATCGTAGAAATCGAAGCACGTGCTCCGGGTGCCGGAGCCTCTGGTATCCAGAGTTCGCAGCGCCTCGCCGAGTCGGTCGAGCGCTATCTGGTTACTGAACATCAGATTCCCGTCTACCGCATGCATTACGTTGCTCTCGGCAATTCCCCTGTAGTGGATCCGAGCGCGGACGCGAGCGCCAAGCCGGCCCGCATTCGCAAAGGCACCGTACACATTCGGTTGATGGAAAACAGTTTGGCGGCCCAGGACTCCACGTCTCCCCATGGCATGTAGTCCATTGATTGGCGCGGAAACGGCGTAAGCCGTAAGCCACCCCCTGAGGCTCTTTCCCGCGCCAACGGCTCCCCGGCCGTATGGCCGCCAAAAAAGCTCTCGCAACACGAGAGAACCAAGGCAACTTGGCCCCCGCCGAAAACGGGGGCCGTTTTTTGTCTGGGCGCAGACGTCCTCGCGCTTTCGGCGCAAACCCCTCGGCAAAAGAACTCGGCCGGCCTCAGCCCCAAAATTCCCGTCGCGGCGTCATCCTGAGATCCGGCGCGTCTGGGGCCCCGTGAAGCGCGTCGGCGATTTACGGGCTAAGAGGGGCGAAGGATCTGCTGTTGGGGAACTTCATCTCAAGAACGATCGTGGGTGCCCCTGGTCCCTCGCTTTTGGGGACCAGGGAGAGGAAACGGCACGCCTGCACGGCAAGCCGCCCAAGTAAAATCATCAAGGAATGTCCATCATCGATCCAGCAACACCCGAGGACTCGCTCCTCTCCGGCAACCGCTTCGTGCGCGCCTGCCTGCGCAAGCCCGTCGACCGCACGCCTGTCTGGTTTCTGCGCCAGGCCGGCCGCTACATGCAGGAATACCGCGATGTGCGCAAGCACCACACGCTGGTTGAGATCTGTAAGCAGCCTGAGATTGCTGCCGAGGTCACCATCACCGCGGCCGAGAAGCTCGGCGTCGACGCAGCCATCATCTTTGCCGATCTGCTGCTGCCTCTCGAACCCATGGGTCTGCCCTTCGAGTTCCAGGCCGGCGAAGGCCCGGTCGTACATCATCCTGTACGCACCGCCGCCGATGTGGCCGCCCTGCGCACCGATCGCGCGCAGGATTTGGCGTACGTGGCCCGAGCCATAGAGAAGGTTGCCGCCCACTTCCGCGATCGCCTCGGCATCATCGGCTTTTGCGGAGCGCCCTTCACCCTGGCCAGCTACATGATCGAGGGCGGCGGCTCGCGCAATTACATCTTCACCAAGCAAATGATGTACGGCGATTCGCTGGCGTGGAACATGCTCCTGGACAAGCTGGTGACCGTGCTCATCGAATACTGCCGCCTGCAGGTCCAGGCCGGTGCCGACGTCATTCAGATTTTTGACAGCTGGGTAGGCTCTCTCTCGCTTGCCGACTACAACGATTACGCCTTTGCTGCCTCCAGGCGCCTCGTCCGCGCCGTGCAGGATCTCGGCGTGCCGGTGATCTACTTCGGTGTCGAGACGGCCGGACTGCTCAGCGCGATGGCATCGACCGGAGCCGACGTGATCGGCCTTGACTGGCGGCAACCGCTCGACGAAGGCTGGCGTGCGGTCGGTCCGAATCACGCCGTACAGGGCAATCTCGATCCCATCACCCTCTTCGCTCCGGTTGAAGTGCTGCACCAGCGTGTGAAAGAGATTCTGCGCTCAGCCGGCGGACGACCTGGCCACATATTCAATCTCGGTCACGGCATCGTGCCCAATACACCGGTTGAAAACGTGCAGGCCGTCGTAAAGATGGTCCGCGACTTTCATATCGAGGAGGCCGCTCGTGCCTAAGCAGGCCGTCCTTCTCCTCGCCCACGGAACTCCCGAGACCATCGACCAAATTCCCGAATATCTGCGGAATGTCGTGAGTGGCCGGCCCATGCCGCAAGCCGTTGTCGAAGAGATTCAGCACCGCTATTCCCTCATTGGCCGCAGCCCGCTCACCGACCTCACCTTGGAGCACGCGCACCTTGTCGAGGCGGAACTTGCCGCGGACGGTCACCCCGTCTCGGTTTACGTCGGCATGCGGAACTGGCGTCCCTATATTCCCGACGTCGTAAAGCAGATGCGCGCCGACGGCGTTGAAGAAGCTGCGGTTCTGTGTCTCGCGCCGCAGAATTCGCGCACCAGTACCGGGCTCTATCGACGCGCGGTCGAGGCTGAAGCCGGCAACTTGCGCATTGACTTTACTGAGGGATGGGCAGACCACGCGCTTCTCGCAGAAGCCTTCGCCGAGCGACTCCGGGCTGCAGAGGCAACCCTCATCGCCGATACCGGGGGAACTCCCTGGCCGGTTCTCTTTACCGCCCACAGCGTGCCTTGCCGCACGGTGCAAACGCCGGCTGCAGATTCCGGTCCCCGTCATTGGCCGGCGGGGCAGGGCGCTGATCCCTACGCTACCGATGCCAAGCGCACCGCTCAGCTTGTCGCAGCGCGCGTTCCTGAAATTCCTCGCTGGTGGTTCGCCTTCCAAAGCCAGGGAGCCAGCGGGGGCCCCTGGATCGGCCCCACCGTCGAAGACACTCTGACACAGATCGCAGCTGAAGGAGTGAAGAACGTGCTGCTGCAACCCATAGGCTTTCTTTGCGACCACGTCGAAATTCTTTACGACGTCGACATCGCTTTTCGCGAATACGCCGCCAAAATTGGAATTCGTCTCGAGCGCCCCGCCTCGCTCAATGATTCGCCGACCCTAGCCAAAGCAGTCGCCGATCTCGCCCGGAAGGGGTTGATTCGTCTCCAGGGTTGATCCCCAATCCCTGCGCCCACCGCTTCAAGGCTTGCCTGGCGCCATGAATCCTTGTCAGCAGAGCCTCTTCTGTGGCTGAATGGATGTGTCCGCAAGCTGCTGCACGGTGGACGTTCGTAGCTCATCGCAAGCAAGCCCCAAGGTCCCTCAACTCAGAGGTTCACTCAACCCAGGCAGCGCAATTCCGGCCCAGTAAGTTACCGCAGAAAGAGAGCACGTGTTGAGCACAACTACGCCCAACCCGGGAAATAGCATTCCGTGCGCCGGTTGCCCTCAATGCGGCAATCGCGATCTGCGCCGCCGCGTCCGCGCGGGTTTCCTGCAGAGGTTTATCCTTCCCGTATTTGGCTACTTTCCTTGGGAGTGCCTCTCCTGCCGCAAGACGTGGATGCTGCGCGTGCGCGGGGGGCGCACCTTCCGGCGTATTTGGGATGAATTCGATCCGGAGTTCGACGCGCCCTCTGCGGTAACGCAATCCCCGGAAGAATTTGAGCGCGCATTGGAATCCCTAGGCGACGGCTCGTTCGAATCCGTTTGCGAAGCAGACTTGCTAGATAGGGCCACGCCAGACCACGCGGTGCGGGAGAACACTGTGCCGGAAAACGAACACGCACTGCAGTCGCGCGCCGCAGACTAACGATCTCCGCTCAGTCCGATCTGCTCCGGGCGAATTGCCAGGGCGCCCCGCATTGCAAAAATCAAATCGCGCAGGTTGCGTCTAGGCGCTATTTTCGAAGAAGGTTCTTCGCCAGAAACAGCACATTCGCCGGCCGCTCCGCAAGCCTGCGCATGAAGTACGGGTACCACTCGCGCCCAAACGGAACATAGACGCGCACGTTGTAGCCCTCGGCCACCAGCTTGCGCTGCAGATCGCGCCGCACGCCGTATAACATCTGAAACTCGAACCTGCTCGGCGCAATATTGTGCCGTTTGGCGAAGGTCTTGGCGGCCTCTATCATCTTTTCGTCATGCGTGGCCAGGCCGTGATAAAGCGGCGAACCGAGAAGCTTCTTGCTCAGCCTTACGTAGTTAGCATCTACATCTTCCTTGTGCGGATAGGCCACTTCGGGCGGCTCTTTGTAGGCTCCCTTGCACAGCCGCACTCGAATCCCTTCGGCAATCAGCTTGTCGATATCGATCTGCGATCGGTACAGATACGCCTGAATCACGATGCCGATCGATCCGCGCAGATCCGCTCGAGCGTGCACGCGGCGCACGATGTCCAGCGTCACCTGCGTCACCGGCGAATCTTCCATGTCGATGCGCACAAAGTTGCCGACATATTGTGCGTGTTCTGCAAGGTTGGTCGCAATCGCTTCGGCCAGGCCAGGGTCGAGCGCCAGTCCCATCTGCGTCAGCTTCACGCTGATGTTCGCGTCCAGCTTGCGCTCGGCAATCGCATCCAGCAGCGCGTGATATACATCGGCGGCGCGCTCCGCCTCTTCAGGTGAAGTGACGCTCTCGCCCAGCGAATCCAGGGTGACATGCATGCCCTGCCGGTTTACTGATTCAGCCACGCGCAACGCGTCTTCAAGTTCCATTCCTGCAATAAAGCGCGCACTCAACTTGTTTCCAGCCGCCGAGCGCTCACAAAAACTGCGCAGCGCACGATTGCGCGAGAGTCCAATAAACGCTGAACGTAAGATAGGCATGGCTTCTCTATGAAGTGGGTCTTTGTTGACGACACACTAGTTTCGCATATGCCGCCCCCATTGCACCCGGCGGCCGATCATCGATGGAACCCCGGCACCGCCGCATCCGTATCGATTCCACAGTGTGAAGATCTTTTCCCCGGAGGTTTAGCATGCCAATGCCGGATACACGCGCCAGCCGCTGCGGTTGGCCGGTTGCTCACATCGTCGCGTTTGTATTCGCCCTCGGATTGTTGTGCACTCCGTCGTGTCGTGCTCAAACCCTGCCTTCCACAGCAGGAGAAACTCTCAGCGGCGACCCGATCGTGCTCGCTCAAGCAGTAAAGGGACATCCCGCAATTCTCATTGCCGGTTTCAGTCGTGCCGGCGGTAACGGCACGGGTGATTGGGTCAAGGCCATCCAAACCGATCCGACTTTTGCGCACACTCCTGTCTACCGCATCGCGATGCTGGCCGCTGCGCCCGGCTTTATTCGCGGTGTGATTCGGAACGGCATGAAGAAGGGCCTGTCTCCGTCGCAGCAGAAGGACTTTGTCGTACTCGCATCGGATGAGCCTGCCTGGAGAAACTTCTTCTCTGTCACCACCGACGGCGATCCTTATGTCGCGCTGCTTGATGCACAGGGAAAGATGCTTTGGCACGGCCATGGGGCTGCGGCAAGCCTCGAACCGCAGCTGAAGGCGGCGCTCCGGTAACGACGGCAATTCTGCGCCGTTTTTCAGTGCTTCACTCGTCCGTGCATCCCCGCCTCGAAGCTGCGGCGGTCGAGCCGCGGTAGCGCCCGCGCCACCTTGTCGGGAAAGAGCACATAATGCCGCGCTGAGATAAGCGCGTCCGCGACGCACCACACATCTTCCTCCGCGATCATCCAGTGCAGATGATCCAGCCGTGCCAGATTCACCGGCATCGAGTAAGCCCGCAGCGTCCGTTCGCCGCGCAGGTTGTAGTAGTGCTCCACGTAGCTCAGGGCCAACTCGCGCAGCGTCCGGTAAACGGGGGCACGAAAACGCAGCCCCGCGAAATTAGACTTCGCTATTCCGCCCCAAAGTCCCCGTTCCCGATAAAGAGCGATCACATGATCGTCATCGTGCACCGCCTCCAGGTCCATCAGCAGAGGCGGCATGCCGTTCACCCGCAAGGCAGCCGCAGCCACCAGCGCTCCCTCCATGCAGTGGCCTCTGCGTTCCCGCAGCACGCGGTGCGGAGACCCTGCCGTGTCGGCGTATTGGTAGGTGAGGGAGTCGATGAACTTCTGAATCTGCGCCGGCGTTTTCAGCGCGCGCAGGGTACGCAGATCCGTAGGCGACAGGCCGAAGGTCTCCTGTCCCTTCCGCCGAGTCCCATTCCTCGACAGTCTTCCATTCTTGATGGGCAAGCTCGCAACTCTCTTCTTGGGAATGGCGTCGATTATATCGAGTCACCCGGGCACCCTGGGTTGTCTCAAGTGCGATCGATCCTCACTCCACTCGGAAAAGCGCGCACCCATGAGGTGGAAGCTCCACGTGCAGCGCCTTCGCGCGTGGCACGTGTTTTTGATTCCACAGGTCGTATACCCCATGCGGCTTGTCCACCAGGTGAAACACAACCCACGGCAGGTCGGAAGTCGACGCCTTGTCTTCCAGATTAAAAACGGCCAGGTATTGATGACTCCGCGTGCGCGCATACCAGTAGCGTTGCGGAAACGAGTCGGTCTTGTCTTTCAATGGCATCAATCCTTGCCCGCTTTCCACGGCCTGCTGATTGATGTCCAGTACCTCTTTGTTCGTCAGCAGCGAACGGGTGAACTCGTCGAGCTTGGTCAGGTTGGCCCCAAGAATCAGCGGCGAGCGCGAGATGGCCCACAGCGTGAACTCCGTTCGCTGCTCGTCCCGCGTGTAGCGCGATTGCCGCGGGTCGCCCCACCCCGGATGCGGTGTCAACGAGCCCTCTGGCAGCATGTCTTCGTCCGGCCATGAGCCGGGCTTCACATACGGTGCCCACTCCGCCAGCCTGTCAAAAGCATCGCGCAAGCCAAAAGGGAACTCGCTCTGGCCCGGCGTATGGGGAACGCTCCACACATCCCAGTGATCGTCTGAGATGCGCCACATCTGCGCGTACTGCGCTACCTCCGCGGCGTGTTCCAATTGCGTCGGTCCCGGCGAGAGACTGAGCACGATCGGTCGTCCCGTCTTCTTGATTGCCACTGCAATCTGCCGGATTTCGCTTGGCCTGTAGGGATGATCGGAGATGCAATCCACCTTGATGTAATCCAATCCCCACGACGCATAAAGCTTCAGCATGGAGTCGTAATAGGCCTGGCCCGCAGCGTTATCCTTCACGCCCCAGTTGCCCTCGTCCCACGGGCAGGGCGAATCCTTGTCGGCCGCATCGACGGCGTGGAAATTTGTTCCGGCGATGGGCAGGTTCTGGTCCACGACGCCCCGCGGAATACCGCGCACAATGTGAATGCCGAACTTCAATCCCTGCCCGTGAACCCAATCTGCCAATGGCTTGAATCCCGCTCCGTCGGCTGTCGACGGAAACCGCTTCGTGACGGGAATCAGAAGGCCGTTCGTATCCCAGACGTATTTCTTTGCCTCCACGGTCGATGCGAAAGGGTCCTGCATATACCAACCCTCATCGATCACCGAGTACTCCCAGCCATACTCCTTCATCCCGGCCAGAACTGCCGTGTTGGCCCGGTAATCGCCCTCGTCAATCGTGAGACCGTAGGCATCCCAGCTGTTCCAGCCCATGGGCGGTGTTGGGGCAATTTTGGGGGCAGCGGCGGCATATATCCCCGTAAAGAGCAGGCAAAAAACAACGAATCGGTCATGCAGAAACATGCGAAAACGTATACCACATTTGGCGCCCTCGCGGTCATTCAAACAGTAGGGTTTGCCTCAACTGATTGGGCGGCTTGCACTAGGTGATGCATCTCACTTCCAAATGGGCCTATAATGCTGTCGAATCAAAATCAGACAGCTGCCAGATGCCTTTCCCCGACACCTGCAACTGAGGAGAGTGTGTCATGTTGAAGCCCGTCTTGCTCGTTTTTGCTGTGGCCTTGCTCGCAATCGCTCCGTACACCGTCCCTGCCCCAGCTCAGGATGCGGCAAACCAGAAAGCTAACGCCAAGGCAGCAGCGGAGAGCCTGTCCAAAGCCAAGGTGCTCTACGCGCGCGACTGTGCTCTATGCCATGGCGCGACCGGCGATGGAAAAACCGACCTGGCCAAGGACATGCAGTTGAACATGGTGGACTACACCGATCCCAAGACTCTGGCCAATATGCAGGACGATGCTCTGTTCAAGATCATTCGCAATGGCAAGGACAAAATGCCGGCCGAAGACACAGGTCGAGCCAAGGACGAAGAGATCCGGAACCTGATCGTTTACATCCGCAGCCTCAGCAAGGACACCCCTGCCGCGACGCCCGCATCGGCGCCTGCACCTGCTCCCGCCGCTCCTTCGGCGCCCAGCAACTAGATTCGCGCCGCCACCTGCGCGGGTTCCACCTCGAGTTTCCTTCTCCCATCCTTTTCGCTTTTTCCGCGGAAAGGATGGGAAGCCCTTGACTCCCGCCACGCTATGCCGCGCGTCTCAATCGGTGCCCGTCCCAAGGCCCGAATCTCATTCACACTTTCGCGTATTAATCGGCAATCAGCGCCCAACATGTGTGTCGGCCGACACAATTGTTCCACGTGGAACAATTTGGCTCCCTGAAACCTGACTTGGCCTCTCTGCGATAAGCTGATGCGGAGGTGCTGTCGATGCGATTGCGCGCCGTGGGCCGTCTCTTTTTCAACACTCTGGTCCTCTTTTCGTTGCTGGCCGCGCAACCGACGCGGGGCCATTCGCAGCAAGCTGCGGCATCCCTCCCCCACCTCCCGGTTCTGCGCGTCGACAACGGCCCCAACTCAGAAGCGGCGCAAAGAGCTCACTATGTCGTGCTTGTTTCGCTCGACGGTTTTCGTTGGGATTACGCGAAGCGCGATGGCGCAACCCATCTCCTCGCCCTTGGTAAGCAGGGCGTGTGGGCACCCGAAGGTATGCTTCCAAGCTTTCCCTCTCTCACATTCCCCAATCACTTCACCATCGTGACAGGGCTATATCCCGAGCATCACGGTTTGGTCGCGAACAGTTTCTACGACCCCGCAAAACAAGCGCGCTACGCCATCAACGATTCCGCGGCAGTGACCGATGGAAGCTGGTATAGCGGCACGCCACTGTGGAGTCTTGCTGAGAGCCAGGGCATGCGCACAGCATGCTTTTTCTGGCCCGGATCCGAAGCGAAGATTGCCGGGTATCGCCCCACGTACTACCTGCACTTCGACACAAAGATTGACGACAACGCGCGCATTCAACAAGTGCTGGCCTGGTTGGATTTGCCGCCTGAAGCACGGCCCCATTTCATCACGCTCTACTACGACGAACCCGATCACGAAGGCCACCTGTATGGCCCCGACGCCACCGGAAACGAAAGCCGCTGTTCTGAAAGTCGACAAGCTGGTCGGCAAGTTGAAAGAAGGCCTCGACGCAACCGGCCTGCCGATCGATCTGGTTGTTGTCAGCGATCACGGCATGGTCAAGGTCGAGGGTCCGCCCATCGCGCTCGATACGTTCGCCGACCTCACCGATTTTGAGACCGTTGGGGCTCTTTTGTATGCGAAGACCGAAGCCGATGCGGCGCACGCCTACAACCAGCTGAAGAAGGCGTCATCGCAGTTCACGGTTTATCGGCGTAAAGATGTCCCTGCAGGATTGAACTTTCGCGACAATCCGCGCGAGGGCGATCCAGTGGTGATTCCGACTGGTCCCTACTTGATTCGCGCGCACGGGCCGTCCGCGGGTAAGCCGGAGTCGAGACCGCCGGCAGGGATGCATGGCTACGATCCGGGCAAGATGCCGCAGATGAAGGCCAGCTTTTATGCGGCCGGGCCAGATATTCTTCCCGGTCGTACAGTGCGGCCATTCGAAAACGTCAACCTCTATCCATGGCTTGCGCATCTGCTCGGACTCACCGCCCCGAAGACGGATGGCAGCCTCAATGTGCTTGCGGGAACGCTGCGCGATGGCGGCAGCGGACCAGAAAACTAGCTTGCAAACCAGAAGGATCGGATGCAATGAGCGTGGTGTTAGGAATTGATGGCGGAGGGACGCGCACGCGCGCTTCGCTCGCAGACAGCGGCAGAGTGCTGGCGTTTGCGGAGCACGGATCGATCAAGCGATTGCGCGTCGGCGCCGAGATAGCCGAAGCGAATCTGCGCACGCTGCTGACCGACGTATTTGCGCAGGCGGGAAAAGTCAGTGTTGCGGCAGCATCGATAGGCGTGGCGAGTGCGACGATGCCGGGTGTGCCTGAGTGGATCGGGATTGTCCTCCGCGAATTTTGCATCACACGTTTTGAAGTCGTGGGCGATCACGTAATCGCGCTCGACGCCGCCTTCAAGGGCGGCCCTGGCATTCTGCAAATCGCTGGCACAGGAACGAACTGCATTGGCCGGGCGCCGGATGGAAGCAGCGAGACGGCCGGCGGATGGAGCTCGCGTCTCGGCGACGCGGGTTCGGGTTACTGGATAGGACTGCATGCTGTTCGTCGCGCACTGAAAGCCCACGACCGCGAAGAGCCAACGCGCATTTTGGAAACCGTGGGCGGCATTTGGGGTACCTCGACAGTTGACGAGCTTGTGAACCTGGGCGACAGCACCCCTGGGCCTGACTTTGCAGCCCTCGCGCCGGCCATCAGTCAGCTTGCCGAAGAGGGCGATGCCGTGGCCTTGGGCGTAATGGCGCAGGCTGCGCAGGATCTCGCGGAATCGGTTCTCCTGGTACGCGCCAAACTCCGCCGCAAGCATAACCTCACAGACGAGGTTCCCGTTGCATGGATCGGAAGCGTGGTAGGCAAGGCGCGCCTGGTGCGCGAGCCATTTTTTGCTGCATTACGCACGGCTGCGCCGGCAATGCCGGTCTGCGAGAAAGAAGTGGTGGGGATTGATGGGGCGCTTTGGCGTGCGCAGAGGCTTGCGGAGAATCCTCGACTCAGCGTCTGAAAGTTTTGTGGCGCTCTGGAGTTCTCACATTCCCACTCATTCGCCGATAAGAAGGCGAATGGATGGGGCACGAAGTGCTTAAGTAGTAGAAACGCTTTTGCCGCCGATGATCGATGCAACAAGCTTGCCTGCGGAATCTACAGCGACGAGATCGGCGGCGCGACCCGCCTGAACGGATCCGGCCTGCGGTGCGAACCCCGTCATCGCTGTTGGATTTGCGGTGAGCAAGCGCAAGCCGTGCTCGACAGTCGCGCCAGTGAACCGGATGAAGTTGGCCAGCGCGCGATCGAGTGTGAGCACGCTGCCTGCGAGGACACCGTTGGCCATCGCCCGGCCCTTCTCCACGTGAACCGCAAAACCGCCGAGAGTGTATTCGCCATCGGGCATACCGGCAGCGCTCATCGCGTCGGTCACGAGGATGCCGCGCTCCGGGCCCTTGGCGCGACTCCACAGCTTTACCATCTCCGGCGCAACGTGGATGCCATCGCAGATGAGCTCGGCATAGAGAGAGTCCGTTGTTAAAACCGTTCCGAGAATTCCAGGTTCGCGATGATCGAGCGGGCGCATCGCATTGAATGTGTGCGTGGCGCTGGTCGCGCCCGCTTCGATGACCGCGCGCGTCTCTTCCGCGGTTGCGTTGGAGTGGCCAATGGAGATGCGTACGCCGCGTTTCGTCGCATGGGCTGCGAGCTCGACCGCGCCGGGCAACTCGGGAGCAAGGGTCATCAGGCGCACATGCCCTTCGCTTGCGTCATAGAGCTGGTCGAAGATTCCGATGTCGGGCTCGAGCAGGTGCGCTGCCGGCTGCACGCCCCGCTTAGCGTGCGAAAGAAACGGGCCTTCGAGATGGATGCCAACGGGTCGCGCGCAACCTTCGATCGGTGCACGCTCGATTAGTTTTGCAAGACCCGCGACAGCCTGGAGCGTGGTATCAAGCGGAGCGGTGACGGTAGTGGCCAGATAGCTGCCAGTTCCGCACGTCGCCAGAAAAGAGCCGATGGCGTCGAGAGCGACCGGCGTTGCATCCATAACGTCGTGTCCGGCAGCGCCGTGAAAATGCACGTCGAAGAATGCGGGCCCCAATATTGCGCCGGGGAAGTCGAACACCTGAGCGCTCGCCGGATGCTCACTGGATTTGCCGCTCTTGACGGATTCGATGTGCCCGTCTTCCACAGAAACGATGGGTCGATGGATCAGGGTGCTTCCATCCCACAACCAATCGGCACTGATGACCGTGCGCATGCTCTTGATTATTGCAGGCAGCGCACGGCGGTGAACAACCTTGAGGCTTCGGCAACCGGTTGTAACAATGGTGTGACACTGTGCCCGGACGCTGCCTGTTATCGTTCTAGGCATGTTCATCAAGTCTTCGATGACCGCCCTTCCTCTGGCCCTGGCGTTCGCTGCTGGCACGCTGGCCGCCCAAACAAGCGACCTCGCTACCAGCAAGCAGCTGATCGAACCAGTTCCCGGCGCCCCTCAGAGGATCAACAGCCTGCCCATGTCGATTGCGGTTTCTCCCGACCAGCGATACGTGGTCACGGTGAATGCTGGCTTTGGCACGGCCGAATCAAACTACGATCAGTCGCTCGCCGTACTCGACACGCAAACTGGAAAGATTGCGGATTTTCCCGATGCGCGCACCCTTGTGCGGATGAATCAGACGCTGTATTCGGGACTCGCGTTCAGCCTCGATGGGTCGCATCTCTACGCCAGCATCGGGTCGTTGACCGATCCCGAAGGCAAGGAAAAGGACGACACGGGCAGCGGCATCCTGGTGTATGGATTCGCTGCAGGCAAAATCACGCCCGAGCGCATGATTCGTCTGCCACTGGAGCAGCTTGCGCCAGGCCATGTGACGCGCCTTATCGGCGAGACGGATGGCGACAAAGGCGTCCCATTCCCCGCGGCGATTGCGGTGCTGGGCAGTGCCGGGGCGGAGAAGCTGCTGATCGCGGAGAACCTCTCCGATGCCGTATTGCTGGTGGACGCGACAAGCGGTGCGATTGAACATCGTTTCGACCTGGCGGAGAGCGATGCTGTCCCTTCAACCTATCCGGGCGCGCTGATTCTTTCGCGCGATCGCCGTCACGCGTATGTCGCGTTATGGAATGCGTCCGAGATTGTCGAGCTCGACCTCGCGAAGAACACAATAGGCCGCAAGCTGGCGCTGCTAAAGCCGGCAAGCCCGATTGCGGCGAGCACGCATCCCTGCGCGTTTGCTCTCGCTCCTGACGGAAAGACCCTGTATGTCGCCCTCGCTAATCGCGATTCGGTGGCGGCAGTCAATGTGGGCGCAGGTCAGTTTGCCGTGAAAGGCTACTTTGACACGCGGCTGCCGGGGCAGAGCTACTTTGGCGCAGAGCCGCTGGCGGTAGCGCTCAACGGCAAGGGCACCAGGCTCTACGTGGCAAACATGGCCAGCGATGCAGTTGCTGTAATCGATACGCGCAAGCTGACGGCCAAGGCTGGGCGCGACGGCATGGTGGAGCCGGACGGATTTGTTCCGACGGAATGGCTGCCGTTCTCGCTGGCTTTTCTGCCCTCGGCGAGTGGGGGCACACTGTACGTTGCGACCGGCAAGGGGAAGGGAACCGGGCCGAACGACATGCCCCAGCCGCAGACAGAGAGCTCCGCAAGAACTCACATGCACAGGCCTTCCACTTACATCGGCACGCTACTCTATGGGTCGCTCGCTTCGATTGATGCAGCCGAGATGGAGAAGAACCTGCCGCAGTGGACCGAGGAGGTGCTGCGTTCGAATCGGATGAAGGCGGCGGCAGAGAAGATTCCGTTTGCCGGCGGTACCAATCGGATCAAGCACGTCATCTACATCATTAAAGAAAACCGCACCTACGACCAGGTTCTGGGCGACCTTGAAGCGAACGGCAAGCCGGTAGGCAACGGCGACCCAAAGCTCACGATGTACGGCGCGGCCGTGACGCCGAATATTCACAAGCTGGCTTTGCAGTTTGGCGTACTCGACAACTTTTTCGACTCGGGTGAAGTGTCGGGCGATGGGCACGTGTGGTCGAACGCGGCGATCGGGTCTGATTACCTGGAGAAGACATGGCAGCAGTCGTATCGTGGCGGTCAGCGCTTCTACGACTTTGAGGGTGTTGTCGCAGCCGGGTATCCGCTGCTGCAGAAGATTCCCGACGTGAATGAGCCGATGAGCGGCTACCTGTGGGGCGACTTGGCGGCGCATGGCAAGACGTATTATCACTTCGGCGAGTTCATCTCCACGGTGTTCTGCGACGAGCCTGCTGCGAGCAATCCTCAGCTGGGGCCGATGCTGCAGGGAAGCAACTGCGCGCGCAAAGCCGTAGCGCCGGGCGAGAAGTTGCCGCCGGAATGGGGCGGCGGAGTGAACAAGTGGCCGTGGGAGATTCCGCTGATGGCGGCGAACACCGCGACCAAGCCGCAGCTTGTGGGGCACTTCGCCCCGGAGGCTCCTGACTTCGGCCTGTTTGTGCCGGACCAGGTGCGTGTAGACATCTTCATGCGCCATCTGCAGGGTTGGGTGGCCGACAAGCAGCAAGGCAAAGACACGATGCCGAACTTTGTGATGCTGCGGCTGGGCAACGATCACACGGCGGGTACGCGGCCGGGCGGACCGACACCCAAGGCCTCTGTGGCCGATAACGATCTGGCAGTGGGCCGCGCGGTGGAGGCAATTTCGCATTCGCCGTTCTGGGACGACACGGCATTCTTTGTGCTTGAAGACGACGCGCAGGATGGCGCCGACCACGTGGACGCGCATCGCAGCTACGCGCTGGTGATCAGCAAATATGCACCGCGCGCAGCCACCGGTGGACCGTTTGTCGATAGCCGCTTCTACTCGACGGTGAGCGTGGTGCGCACGATGGAGTCGCTGCTGGGACTGCCGCCGATGAACAACAACGATGCCTTCAGTTCGCTGATTTCGAGCGAGTTCACAGGGGCGGGAGACCAGGCGCCGTTCGATGCAGACACGTCGAATCGCGAGAATGGCCTGATCTACACGGCGAACGCAAAAACTGCGCCGGGTGCTGCACAGAGCCTGAAGATGGATTTTCGTCACGCCGACCGGGCCGATGCACAGACTCTGAACGTGATCCTTTGGAAGGACGCAATGGGGAGCGCACCCGTGCCGGCTTCGCTGACGCAACACCATGCGAAGGCGCGCAGGGATGATGACGATTAGCCGCGCATAGTTCGAGTCAACTCAACCCTTCGACTTTGGCGAGGCCATCCGCGGTGGGACGCGTGTATGGTTGTATGCGGCGAAAATCTTCGCCGTTGGGGGAGCTCGTGCAGATTTGGAATCGCAGGAACTTTTTGAAGACGGTTGGTGCGGCTTCGGCGGCATCGCTTGCCAGTGCGGCCGTGGCGGAGACTGGGCCCCGCGTCCATGCGCTGTTGACGCAGGCAGAGCCCAACCGGCCGGTGGCGGCAAACGATCATCTTCAAATCGCACTGATCGGCGCGGGCGGACAGGGCATGGGCGATACCAAGACTGCGGTGCAGGTTCCCGGAGTGAAGCTGGTGGCCGTGGCCGATTGCTACGACGGGCGGCTCGCGCGCAGCAAGGAGCTCTGGGGCAACGACATCTTTACCACGCGCGACTACAGCGAGATTCTCGCGCGCAAGGACATTGACGCGGTCATCATCGGCACGCCGGATCACTGGCACAAGCAGGCGTCGATTGATGCGATGAAGGCCGGCAAGGATGTGTACTGCGAGAAGCCGATGATCCATCTTTATGCCGATGGGCCGGAGATGATTGAGGCGTCGCGGACGACGGGACGGATTCTGCAGATTGGCAGCCAGCGCGTGAGCTCGGCGCTGTATATCAAGGCGAAGGAACTGCTGGCCTCGGGCGCGATCGGCAAGCTGAACATGGTGACGGCGCGGTGGGATCGCAACTCGTCGATGGGCGCGTGGAACTACACGGTTCCGCCGGATGCGTCGACGGAGACATGCGACTGGCCGCGTTTTCTGGGGACGGCTCCGAAGATTCCTTTCAACGCTGAACACTTCTTCCAATGGCGTAAGTGGAAGGCGTATGGCAGCGGCGTGGCGGGGGACTTGTTTGTGCACCTCTTCAGCGGAACGCATTTCATCACCGGCGCGCACGGGCCGACGCAGGGCATGGCTACAGGAGCATTGCGTTTCTGGAAGGATGGCCGCGATGCGCAGGATGTGGTGCTGGGGCTTTTCGATTATCGAGAGGGTTTCAACCTGAGTGTGCGCGTGAACTTTGTGGATGGCGGCGAAGAGAGCGAGGGCCTTATCTTCACCGGGGACGAGGGCACGCTGGAGATTGGCTGGACGGGCGTGACGGTGAACCGCGTACCGCGCGAAGCGGAGCCGGGGCTGACGATCGATACATTCCCCGAGGCTATGCAGGCGCGGATTGAGAGCGAGTATCGAAAGAAGTATCCGAAGAAGCATTTTGAAGGAGCGCCCCCGGCCGGCTCCGAGCGCTACGTTGTGCCGAAGGGCTACAGCGACAGCTACGACCACTTCAGGAATTTCTTTGCGTCGGTCCGGTCGCGGCAGCCCGTGGTGGAGGATGCGGTCTTTGGATATCGCGCTGCGGGTGCGGCGCTGTTGAGCAATCTGAGCATCGAACGCGGAGCGGTGGTGCGCTGGGATCCGGATGCGATGAAGCTCGTCTAGTCACCCTGTAACTGGCTACCCGGTACACTGATGCAATGGCAAAGCGCATTGGCATTCATTTGGGTACGGCAGGCGGGGCATCGAACGCGGTTCAGCGCGCGCGGGAAATCGGCGCGAACACTTTCCAGATGTTCTCGTCGAGCCCGCGCATGTGGCGCGCGCCGACGGCCGACCCTAAACAGTGCGAGCGCATGAAGAAGTTGCGCGCGGAGCTGGACGTGAAGCCGCTTGTGATTCATACCAGCTACCTAGTCAATGTGTGCAGCCAGACGAAGGAGTTCCGCGAGAAGAGCGTGGTGGCGTTTCGCGGCGAGATCGAGCGCGCGCTGGCGTTTGGCGCCGAGTACCTGGTGCTGCATCCCGGCTCGTGGAAGGGCATGACGCGCGATGAGGGACTGAAGCTGGCGGCGGAATCGATCGCGCGAGCCATCGACGGACTGCCGTGGCAGGGAACCGGATTCAGCATTCTGATTGAAAATACGGCGGGCGCCGAATGCTCGCTGGGCGGTAGCTTCGACCAGGTGGCAGAGCTGGTGGCGCTGCTGCAGGCCCACGCGCCGGTAGGGGTCTGCCTGGATACCTGCCACACCCATGTCTCGGGATACGACCTTGTGACGGAGGCGGGTTATGCGGACACAATGAAGCAGATCGAGTCGACGGTGGGCTCGAAGGCCGTGCGCGTGTGGCACTGCAACGATGCAAAGGCAGAGCGCGGATCAAAGCTCGACCGGCACGAGCATATCGGGCAGGGGACGATCGGGGTGGAGCTGTTTCGGCGTCTGCTGAACGATAAGCGCTTTGCGCACGCGGCCTTTATCGCCGAGACGCCGGCAGATGAATTGGGCGACGAGGAGCGCAATGTGCGGGTGCTGAAGAGCCTGGTGAAATAGCCTCCCATTGCGAGTTTGTACCGTTGCGCGGTACAATGGCCTAAAGTCGAGGAAACCGTGGGATGATTCTCGGATTTCGGGATCGCTGGTTACGAGAATTCTTCGTAAGCGATGTGCCCAGCCGAAAGATTCCCCCGAGTTTGGACTCGCGGCTATTCAGGAAACTGCAATTGCTGGACGATGCGACGTCGGATGCGGACTTGCGCATTCCACCGAGCAATCACTTTGAGAAGTTGCGCGGAAGCCTCGCCGGTTGGCATTCAATCCGGATCAACGATCAATGGCGCCTGATCTTCCGCTGGAATGGCAATCGAGGTGAGGCCGCTGACGTCTACCTCGACAATCACAGTTATCGATGAGGTGCAGTCATGTTGAGCACGGAACGGAAACCCGTAAGCGTAGGCGAGATGCTGGTGGAAGAGTTTCTGACTCCCATGGCGCTGACACAAAGCGCATTGGCCCAGGCAATGGGTGTGCCGCGGAAACTGGTAAATGAGTTGTGCAATAATCGTCGCGCGGTGACTGCGGATACGGCGCTGATCCTGGCGCGCGTGTTCGGTAATTCGCCTGATTTCTGGCTGAATGTTCAGCGTCGGACGGACCTCTGGGAGGCGCTGAACACCCCCAAACGCCGCCACCGGATTGAGCAGGCACGTATGCTGCAAATAGCTGGATAGCTGGATCGTTTCTGGTTGCTGTGTTGACAAGCACTTGCGCACGCGGTCTTTATCGCCGAGACGCCGGCAGATGATGACACCGACGAGGAGCGCAATGTGCGCGTGTTGAAGAGCCTGGTGAAGTGATTCATTCGTCAAATTATCCTTTGGACCGTCCCCGTCCAGGCCGTACACTCTCGACGCGGAGGTTCCTCTATGCGAACGATTGCGAAATCTCTCACCCTGATTCTTGAAATGGCGCTTTTTATCCCCATGGCTGGGGCACAGGCGCCCACGGGGGACTACACACCTAAGCCGCCAGGGGGCCCATCGCGGGTTCTGCTTGATAATTGGAACGGAATTGGCCGAAAGCTGATTGCAATGGCCGAGGACTTTCCTGAGGACAAGTACGATTTCAAGCCGACCCCGGCTCAGCGGTCGTTTGCCGAACAACTGCTGCACGCCGCCGGCGCGAATTACTTCTTCATCAACCCGGTGAAGGGTGACAAAGCGCCATCCGGCGACCCAAAGCGATCTGACTACAAAACCAAGGCAGCCATAGTGGAGTTTGTGAAGCAGTCCTTCGCGGATGGAGCAGCGCTGATCAAGAGCAAAGGCGACAGCGGTCTCGATGACCTGTGGGTTGATCCGTTCTCGAACCGCCAGGCGCGCTTTTCCGAGGGAGCGTGGGGCTTTATGGAACATTCTGGCGAACACTACGGTCAGCTTGTCGTCTATTACAGGGTTGCGGGGCTTGTTCCCCCGGAGTCGCGCCCCAAAAGGTGAATCTACGTCGCCAGATGTAGGGATTGATTCTGCGGCGGACTGAGGGTGATCCTTCTCTGCTCCGGCAGGAGAACTTCCGTATCCATTTACACTAGTTGTTTATGGCGGAAGAAACCGAGCAACGATACGACCCGGCCTCGATTGAGCCGAAGTGGCAGCAGCGCTGGGCTGCGGATCCCACGCTGTACGCGGCGGAGCCGGCCACGACGCGGCAAGCCGAAGTATTACGTGCTGGAGATGCTGCCGTATCCGAGCGGCGCAGTTGCACATGGGGCACGTGCGCAACTACTCCATTGGCGACGCGCTGGCGCGCTACATGTGGATGCGCGGCTACAACGTGCTGCACCCCATGGGATGGGACGCGTTTGGGCTGCCGGCGGAGAATGCCGCGCTCAAGAACAATACGCCACCGCGCGAGTGGACGCTGAGCAATATTGCGGCGATGAAGCGCCAGATGCAGCGCCTGGGCATGGGCTACGACTGGGCCACCGAGGTCACGACCTGCCTGCCGGATTACTACCGCTGGAACCAGTGGTTCTTTCTGCGCATGTACGAGACGGGGCTGGCTTATCGCAAGAAGAGCAAGGTGAACTGGTGCCCGGAGTGCGCGACCGTGCTGGCCAACGAGCAGGTGATCGACGGCCGCTGCTGGCGGCACGAAGACACGATCGTCGAGCAGCGCGATCTTGACGCAGTGGTTCTTCCGCATCACGGCCTACGCGCAGGAATTGCTGGATGGGCTGGACAAGCTGGAGGGCTGGCCGGAAAAGGTGCGCACCATGCAGCGCAACTGGATCGGGCGCAGCGAAGGCACGGAGGTCGATTTCTGGCTGGCGGAGCGGATCAACGAGGGTACGGAGAGCAGCGAACCTCCGGCGGAGCGCAAACGGATCCGGGTCTTCACGACGCGCGTGGATACGATCTTTGGCGCGACCAGTGTGCAGCTGGCGCCGGAGCATCCGCTGGTTGCGAGCTTTGACCGCAGAAGATGCGGCGCTGAAGGCGCAAGTCGACGAGCTGATTGAGGAGCAGAAGCAGGCGCGGGAAGCGGGCGATATCGGCGCAATCGACAAGCATGGCGTGCCGACCGGCCACTTCGCGGTAAATCCGTACAACGGCGCGATGGTGCCGATCTGGGTGGCGAATTACATGCTGGCGGACTACGGAACGGGCGCAATTATGAGCGTGCCCGCGCACGATGAGCGGGACTTCGAGTTCGCGACCAAGTATGCGATTGCCGATCCAGCGGGTGATTGCTCCGGCGACGCCGGGTGCGGAAGAGCCGGCGCTGCCGTTTACGACCGAAGATGGCGTGCTCGTGAACTCGGGCGAGTACGACGGGTTGAGCTGTACCGCAGGCGCAGAAAAAGCTGCAAGACGTTGCGGTGCGCGGCGCCTTTGGGGAAGCGAAGATAATCTTCCGCCTGAAGGATTGGGGCGTGAGCCGGCAGCGGTATTGGGGAACACCGATCCCGATGATCCATTGCGAACGGGATGGGCTGGTGCCGGTGCCGGACGATCAGTTGCCGGTGCTGCTGCCGGAGCAGATCGAGATTACGCAGCAGGGCGGTTCGCCGCTGGGGCGCGTGCCGGAGTTCGTCGAACGTCACTTGCCCGAAGTGCGGCGGAGCCGGCCAAGCGCGAGACCGACACGATGGATACCTTCGTCGATTCGAGCTGGTACTTCTACCGCTATACCGATGCGAAGAATGCGACGGCGCCGTTCGACCCAGCGCGCGCTGAATACTGGTTTCCGATCGATCAGTACATTGGCGGCGTGGAGCACGCGATTCTGCACCTGATCTACTCGCGCTTCTGGACGAAGGTGATGCGCGATCTGGGACTGATCAAGAACGACGAGCCGGCGCAGCGGTTGTTCACGCAGGGCATGGTGATCAAAGACGGCGCGAAGATGTCGAAGTCGAAGGGCAATGTGGTTTCGCCCGATGACATGATGGCGCGCTATGGGGCGGATGCGACGCGGATGTACGCGCTGTTTGCGGCTCCGCCCGATCGCGATCTCGACTGGCAGGAGGATGGGGTTGCCGGTGTCAGCCGTTTTCTGGGGCGCGTATGGCGGCTTGCGACAAAGTACATGCCGGCGGCGCGTGCAGCGCAAGGGCGAGGTTGTTGTGGCGCCGAGCGGCCTTTCACTGAAACTGCTGCGCAAGCTGCACCAGACGATTGCGAAGATCACGCACGACTTTGAAGGGCGCTGGCACTTCAACACGTGCGTCGCGGCGATCATGGAGTTGGTGAACGAGATTCAAGCCGCGGATGCGCAGCTTGCTGCAGGCGAAGTTCCTCCCGCCGTAGTGCGCGAGTTGCTGCGCTCGCTGGTGCTGCTGCTGGCTCCGTTCGCGCCGTTCCTTGCGGCGGAGTTGTGGAGTGAGCTGGGCGAGGAAGGTGCGGTTCTACGCGCGCCGTGGCCTGTGAGCAATCCCGAGCTTGCCAGGGAAGACGAGATCGAGATTCCTGTGCAGATCAACGGCAAACTAGCTTCGATTGTGCGCGTGGCGGCCGGCGCGAGTGCGAAGGAGATGGAAGGCGCGGCTCTCTCGGAAGAGAAGGTGAAGGCGCGCATCGCCGGCAAGACCATCGCTAAAATCATCGTAGTCCCGGGCAAGCTCGTGAATCTGGTCGTCAAGTGAAGGCAGGCCCCGCAATGGCGCAGCCGGTGCGCGCGACGCAGAAACTGGTCGACCAGATGGGATGGGTGTTTCGCCGCCCAGGGCTCACAGGCCTTGAAGTCGTATGGCGCTGGATTTTCGGTTTGCCGCTTCTGTGGGTGTGCTGGCGGCAGGGAATACGGATCATAACCGCGCTCCCACCCGCTTCGACAGGGCTGAATTCGCTCGACACGCAAAACCCATGGGTTGCAGTAGTGCAATTGGCCGACGTGTGGGCGCGCTATCAACCAGCGGTCGCGCATGCTCTCAGTTGGCTTGTGCCGATGGCCGCTCTTGGTTGGATCGTGCTTTCGGGCATCGGGCGGAGTGTAGTTCTCAACCGTCTTGACCCTGGCGCGCGCTTTCGGCCGGTGGGCATGATCCTGCTGCAGGCGGTGTGGCTGCTTTTGCTGGGTACCGTTTTATGGACCTGGTTCAGCTCGATGCAATGGGTTGCAGCGACGCACATTGCCGCGGATGGCGAAGCGGACTTGATCGGCTATTCCATCTGGGCGATCTTTCTCTCGCTGGGATTCTTCACGCTGTGGGCGCTCGTCAGCTGGCCGTTCGCGGTAGCGCCAATGCTGCTGGTGCTTGAGAAGCGAAGCGCTATCAATGCGCTTATCGAAAGCTTTCGATTGGGCCGTGCCTTTACTGGCAAGCTGATGGAAGTCAACCTGGTGATGGGCATCGTGAAGCTTGCGCTTGTTGTGCTGGCGATGGTGTTCTCTGCCGCCCCGCTGCCCTTCAGCGATCAACTGGGTCCGGACGCAATGCATGTGGTGTGGGCCGGCGCAACGGCGTTCTATCTCATCGCCAGTGACTACTTTCACGTAGTGCGCTTGAAAAGCTATGTCGAGTTTTGGCGAACGTTCCGCGCAGAGTAGCGGGCTGTTGCGAGTATCTTGGTGTGCCGGAATTGCGGTGCAAAGATCTCTACTTCTGGGGCGATGTTGCGGCCGCTTCTTCTTTGACGAAGGCTGCGCTCAAAGTGCCCTTCTTCTGCGCAATCGGCAACAGGGTCGGGTAGAACTGGACAAACGTGGTGTCCACCGCGGCGTGAGCGCTGTGGCAGCTGTAGCAAGGCGCCCCTTGCGGAATCAGCGTGCCGTTGCCTGCGGGTGAGTCGAAGGAAAAGAAGGCCCATTTCCCCGCGAAGCGGGCTTCATCCTTCACATGTACTTCCAAGTCCATGAGGTCGGTTCCCTGAAAGTGCCCGCGAATGATTGATGGAGCCTTTGCTTTGCGCTTCGCGCGCTTCAAGGACCAGGATTGTTTTGTCGGGCCATGTGCCGGTTGCAAGAAAACTGCGGTAGGCTGCAGGGCTCACAAATACGTTGTCGAACATGGAGTGGCCCATATCCATTGCTTTGGGCGAGTAGCTCATGTCGATGCCTGAAGTGAGAAAGACCCATTGACGGTAGTCTTTGGGCGGCAGCAGCTCGCCGTTCGCGGCATAGGCGGGGGCGTCGGCAGGAGCCGCAGCGACGGTGCGCTGTTTCGATAGCATGATCCCCGGGACAAGAGTGCCAAGCGCACAGAAAGCGACGACGGCAAGAGACTTGCGGGCCATGTTTACCTCCTGAGAGGCCGAGACTTAGCCTTCACTAGTAGATCATTGACACTGCGAAAGCAGGCTCAGAATACCTTGAGCCGGATCACGAAGTATTTCTTGGGATCGTCGCGGATAGCCTTGAGGAGTTGCTGCGCCTGGTCCATCGTCTGGTCTGTGTGATCGTAGACTGAGCGATTGTGCAACAACTGGCCGATTGTGCCCTGGCCTTCATCCACCGCCGTCAGGATAGAGTCCAGGCGGCTGATAGTGTCATCGAGCTTCTTTGCGAAAGCAGGATCTCGGGCGAGTTTTCCGATGGAACCTTTGCCGTGGTTGATTTCGGAGATAAGCTCATTCGCGCTGGTCACGGTCTGATTCAGGTTGTTGTAGAGCGTCTCATCCTTGAGCAGCTTGCCCGCTGTGCCTTTGCCCTCGTCGAGCGAGGCCGTGAGCCGGTTGACGTTGCCGATGGCCGCATTGGCTTGGGTGTACAGCGTGTCGTCGTTGATGAGCTTGCCGATTGTGCCCTGTCCTGCGCCGATCTGGCCTGAGATCTTTTCCAGGTTGTCAGTGATGTGCGAGATTTTGGCGAAGAAGACAGGGTCGTTGATTAATCGGCCGACCGTGCCTTTACCGGAATTGACGGCGTCGACCAGGATTTCGACTTTACGCAGAAGCGTATTGATTTGCTGAATCGAATCCTGGCTGGAGCTGATGACAGATTGGATATTCGGGGCGTTGGTTGCGCGCAACTCCGCGTTGTTGGCCGGCGGCGGTCCGGAGGCCTGGGTTGAGTCGATGTCAACATAGCTATCGCCCAGCACGCCGGCTTGGGCGATCGAGGTGGTGGAGGTAACGTGAAGGTCGCGAAGGTATTCCTGGCCGACGCGCATGGTCACTTCCACCGGAGTGGGGTTTCGTTCAGGCACCACACGGATGCGGATGACATTGCCGATGGTGACGCCTTCCAGGGTCACCGGCGCGCCGTTTTTGACGCCCCCGGCATTCACGAAATAGGAGCGCAGTGTGAGCTTGGAGGCAAACAGACCGCCCGTGCTGCCGGACATGAGGAAAATCAGTCCAAGGAGCACACCCATGGAGACAAGGATGACTGCGCCGACCTTCAGTTGAGACCACTGAATCTCTTTTCGACCTGGCACGGAACTCCCCTGTGATATTAAGACCCGGGGCTATCGGCCTCAATGCCCTGAGGATAGCAGACAAGCAGGGTTATCGTGCATCTTCCAGAATGACGCTGGCCATGGCCAGATCAGCCGTGTGCGTGAGAGATAGTGCACAGTGCGTCACGTGCAAATGGGAGGCGATTGCCGCTGCCCTGCCATGGAACCGAAGCACAGGCCGCCCTCCCGGTTCGCGCGTGACTTCGATTTCGAGCCAGTTGACGCCGCGGCTGATGCCGGTGCCAAGTGCTTTAGCGCCTGCCTCTTTGGCGGCAAAGCGCGCGGCAAGGCTCTCCGATGAGCTGCGCTTGCGCAGGCAGTAGGCCTGTTCCGCAGGGGTGAAGATGCGGTTGAGAAACCGCTCCCCAAAGCGACGCACGGACTCCTGAATACGTCCGATTTCGACTAGATCGATTCCGCTACCGACGATCATCCTGCCTAACAAGCTAAACCATGAAGGAGCCGAAGCAGGAGATCCGTGGCCCGGTTGTTCCAAAGGTGGTCAATGGACGTGTCACTCCCGCACATCGGTCAAGGCTCGGGCCAGCGGGTCCGATAAGGGAGGCGTGAGAGCGCTCCTCCCGATCGGCGACCAGCAGAAGGCATTCGCCCTTCCATGGGCAATGCAGATGCGGGCGATCTCACTTGAAGAGCCCAGCCACCTGGTGCAGACGCTAACCGGTGCAATTCTGGGCTGTGGCGGATGGGTGCTGAGCCGGGGTGCAAATGATACGGGAGGCGTCAACCTGCTCTTTGAGTTCGAGCGGCAGAGCTGCGTCGATATCTACACGATTCTCATTGCCTCGGGGATTGAGCTGAGCCGAAGCGGGCATATCCGTTTCACTGAGCTATGCCAATGCACGCAGATGATCCCGCAGGCGCGCGGGGCAGAGATCGCCAGTGTCGATCTGGAGATTCAGACCTATCCGCTGGGGACCTCAGATTCGATGCAATCGTCGGGTCTGGAATAGCAGTTTACGGTTCGACCGCCGCTCACTTGGTGGCGTACGGATTCGGAACAGGCTTCGCGCTTTCAATCCACGCCGTCAGGATCATATCCCGCAGCATACTGGCGCCTGCCGCGAGCCTAGCCGCAGTAAAGTTCCGCGACTCGGGCGATCCGGCACCGGCAAAACCACCTGCCTTCTCCAATTGATACACCTCTTCGATGTGAGTGGCGGACTGGCGCAGATAGGCAACGTAGGCGTCGAAGAGATCGCCCTCGATTGCATGAGGCGCGGTCATCTTTGGTTTCACTTCTGCAGCGTGCAGATTCGCGCCCACGAAAGGGCCCTCGAAGGCCCAGTGGATGGTGTGGGCTGTGGTATATCCGTTGGGATTCGGCCCAACCCACCCGTTGTATTGGATCGTGGTGTGAAGGGGTTGTGCACCGTCGCCGACATAGTGGCCCAGCCAACCTGCATAGAAGATCGCAGCCTGTTCCACGGGAAGCGTGTCTTTGCCCGCGGTTTTGAGCGCGCGATACTCGCGGAGAGCCGCTTTGAGGCGTTCCCAGATCTCGTTGGTTTCCCAGGGCTGAAGGCCAATTTTTTCAGGGCGCTCGCCGGCGGCGAAGACCTTGGACTCGAAATCGAGCCGATTGCGAGGCAATGGACCCAGGGCGTCGGCGGGCTCGAGGTCAATGAAATGTTCAGGCGCCTGGGCGGCCGCGAGCTCCGGCTCAGCGGGAGAACGCCAGCGGTCTGGCTCGGGACCCAGGTATTCGATTTCTTCAATTGCCGCGGCTCGATGGAGGAACGCGGGCACATCGGCAGGAAGGCCGCTTACGGCGAGGCGGTTAATGAGGCGATGACCTTCATTTCCCCAGGCATGCGCCCATTGCAGTGACGTACAGAAAAAAAGTGCCAGGGCAAGGCAAGACCGTACAGAAAGGAGAGAAAGACGGGAGAACATGGGGCCAGTATACGATTGGGGGCAACGCAAGCGAGGGATGGAAACTGCGGCGCGAGACGGTCGCAGGCTTGATCTCGCGTTAGGGGGTACGTCACTGGGGTAACTTACTCGCAGCCATTCCGGGTTCAATCCAACGGTTTTTGAGTAACATACAAGTACAGCAAGCGCATGGTGTCTACTAAGAGCAGCAATCCTCAAGTTGTCGGCACTGCCTCAGGGGGCAACATTTAAGCATCGCTCGATCGGGCCGATGCCCGGACGAATCAGCGAACGGGGAGAACGTTCCCGAACCACATTGGCTGCGCGAGTACAGATTGCTCGAGATGGTATCGAAACAAAGGATGGAGGGGCGGTAAGGGCGCGGTCTTCAGGAGCAGGTTTGAGGACGAGCGCCGGCAGTCGAAGACAACCTAACCGCAAAGCCATGGAAACCAGCAAATCCCAACGGCCTAAGGAAGAAGGAGAACGCGACACTTCTCCGTCGATTTGGTCGGCGCTCGCAGTTCTGTCTCTCGCAATGGCTGCAGGTGGAATCACGGCGAGACTCGAGGCCGGACCCCGTTTCGATTGGCTGTTGCTGATGACGGCGATTGGCCTGACGGCTGCTGTGGCAATGCGGCTGCTGGCCGACAACTCCGCCGAGCGCGAAGCGCAGGGCCGGTATGCGGGTGACCCCTTCAAGGATCTGCTGAATTCCGCCGGAACAATGATTGTCTCGATCGGGTTGGATGGACGCCTGTCCTACGTCAATCCAAATGCCGAGAAGGCGCTGGGCTATCGTGCAGTAGACCTGGTGAACAAGTCGCGAACGGTCGAGTTTCTTGCTCCCGGCGAAGGCGCGCGGCTCATCGCGGAGCTGCGCAAGGCATGCGGCATCGAGAATGGCGACGAAAGCACGCAAGAGAATCAACAAGCCATCCTCGAAGAGATTGTTCGCGCTTTGCCACCGAGCCAATCGCCCGCATTCGAAACTCATCTTCGCCGCAAAGACGGTGAACTATTTCCTGTGAAGCTGCACATCTCGGCATTGCGCAATGAGGATGGTGAACCGGCCGGCCTGGTTGCGGTCGCAGTCGATCAGAGCGCGATTATCCGTAAAGACCAGTGGAAGCGGGAGGCACGGGAACGGTACCGCGACGTCTTCGAGAATTCGAGCGAAATGATTGCCACGCTCGATCTGACTGGCCGCTTTCTGTACGTGAACCCGGCGTGGAAGCGCGCCTTCGGCAAAGGCCCTGGAACTGAAGGGGAGAGCGAGTTTTTCGAGCAGGTTTTCAATCCCGACTGCCGGGCCGATGCCGCCTCTTTGCTGCGACGCGTGATGAATGGGGAGACGATCGACCGAGCCCCGCTGCGCAATGAAACACCCGACGGCCACTTGCAGGAACTTGAGCTGAGCCTGCATCAGCGGCGGAGAGCCGGGAAGGCGATGGCTGTCCAGGTTCTGGTCCGCGATGTGACCCAGCAGAAACAGCGCGAGCATCGGCTCGCCCTGCAGTTGCTGGTGACGCAGATTGTAGGCGAGAACGTCTCTTCGGAGATGGCCGCGATGCGCGTGCTCGAGGCGCTCTGCGTTTCTCAGGGTTGGGATGTCGCGGTGAAGTGGGAGATCAACGCCGAGGAGAACAAGCTGGAATTCAGCACGGCTTGGGGTGTTCCCGGCAAGGAGACCGAGGCGCTGATCCAGGAGAGTGTGAGTACGACGCTCGCATCGGGCGAGAGCCTGCCCGGGCGCGCCTGGTCTGAGGGGCGGCTGGTTTGGGCCGGCGACCTTACGAAAGAAGTGAGCGATCGCCGCGTGAAAAGCGCGATGCAGCACAAGATGATCTCGGGGTGGGCGACCCCGGTTCAGGTTGGCAATAACGTGCTGGCAGTGCTTGAGTTCTATTGCCACCTGAGGCTCCGCGAAGATCGCGAGACAACCGCGGCGATGGAGACGGTGGCCGCGTCGCTCGGCCAAATGCTGGCGCGCACCCGTGAGCGCGAGCGCGCCGAGGAGCTGAGTCGTCAGCAAAAGATTTTGCTGCATTCAGTGGCCGACGGAATCCTGGGTGTCGATCGCAACGGCCTGGTACGCTTCGCCAACCCCGCGGCGACGCGACTGCTTGGCGCGCCGGTAGCCAGCCTGATCGGCAAACCGGTACATGACTTGGTGCACGGTTCGGCTCCGCAGGCAAGAAAATGCGCCCCCGACTGCGCCCTTTTGCGCGCATCAAACGGGCGTGTACCTTCAACCGGCGAAGACAGCATCTACCGCGCCAACGGCGTAGGTTTTCCAGCGGAGTACTTCCTCAACCCGATTCTCGATATGGGCCGTTATTCGGGGTCGGTGCTGAGTTTTCGCGATATCAGCCAGCGTTATGCGCTCGATCGACTGAAAGACGAATTCGTCTCCACCGTGAGTCACGAACTGCGCACGCCGCTCACCTCGATTCGCGGCGCACTTGGCCTGCTCTCTTCCGGCATCCTCGGGGATATCAGCGACAAGGCAACGAATCTGCTGCGTATCGCGCTCAGCAACTCTGACCGGCTGGTGCGGCTCATCAACGACATTCTCGATCTGGAGCGCGCGCAGAGCGGACGCGAACCCCTCGTCTTCCGCCCTGTGCAGATGGCCGAGCTGGTACGGCAGGCGATGGACGGCATGCAGCTTATGGCCGAGTCGGCCGGAGTGCTGCTGATCCACGACAAGACGCAGGTGGAGATTACTGCCGATGCCGACAGGCTGCTCCAGGTGATGACGAACCTTCTATCGAACGCCATCAAGTTTTCCCCGCCCAACTCGGCGGTTTCGATCATGCTGCGGCCCGGCTCCAGCGGCATGACACTCTCGGTGATCGATCAGGGCCGCGGTATTCCGGCAGACAAGCTGGAAGCGATCTTCGGCAGGTTCCAGCAGGTAGACGCATCGGATTCGCGCCAGAAGGGCGGCAGCGGGCTGGGGCTGGCGATCTGCCGTGCCATCGTGCAGCAGCATAACGGGCGCATCTGGGCCGAGCGCAACCCGATTCGCGGATCGACCTTCCGGGTGTTTCTGCCCTATCACCCTGCCGCAGCCACAAAGGCGAAGAACGTCGGCAATGACTCGCCGGGACAGGGCATTGTTCTGTTGGCGAGCGACAATGGCGCTTCGCGCCCGCTCATCGGCGCGCAACTTGCCGAGCAGGGGTATCGCATTCTCGAAACTGCAACCGTTGAGCAGACTTTAGTGGCTGCGCACGACGGCGTCGAGGCGATTGTGCTCGATACGGGCTCAAACGGCATTAACGGATGGGATCTGCTGCCTCAGCTTCGTCGCGCCGTCCCCGAAGCGCATACGCCCATCATTCTTCTAAGTCTCGATACGCAGCAGAAGTCCGGGAATACGGCGCGCAATGGGAACATGCGCTCAAACAATGCGCGGGCGATGATTGCCGAACTGGTGCGGTCGCTGGGCGCTGCAGGGGAAACAGCACGCATCCTGGTGGTCGAAGAAAATGAGCAAACGGCCTTGCTGGTGGGAGAGGCGTTCTCGGGCGAGAACACTACTGTGCGCATGGCCCGAAGCCGCGAGCACGCGATGGACGAATGTCTCTCGTTCCACCCGCACCTGTTAGTGCTGAATGTGGGTATGCGCGAGAACGAAGCCCTGAACCTTTCAGCATGGCTGCGCGACCGAGACATATTGACGCACCTGATTCTGGTGGCATATTCAGGCCGCGAACTGACCACTGGTCAGATACAGTTTGGGATGGAGCCGGCCTCTTTGCTGAAACGAGCGCGATTGCAACCCGAGCAGTTAGAGCAGCTGGTTTTGACAATTCTGAGGGGAGCGCGTCACATCGAGTCCGCAGAAGAGGTTCAAGATGTGTCGGGTGTAACCAACGCCTGATGCGGCGAGTGAGATCATTAAATGATGCTGGACGGGGAATACGTCCAATAGATTATGAACTGTGTCCGGGCGGAGTGTGGCTGCTCTTCCTCTAGCTGGAATGCCGGTCGCTGGGCCGGCCTGGGAGAAGAAAGCAATGTCCCATCGCATCCTCATTATTGATGATGAAGACGATATTCGCGAAGTTGCAGCGATGAGCCTTGAAACCGTCGCTGGGTGGGAAGTCATGGTCGCCAACTCCGGAGCACAGGGCCTTACACGGGCCGCAACCTACAAGCCGGACGCAATCTTGCTGGACGTGATGATGCCCGGCATGGATGGGCCGACAACATTCCGCGAGCTGCGCAAGAACCCTGCAACAGCGAAGATTCCGGTTCTGTTCCTCACCGCGAAGGTGCAGGCCACAGACCGGCGTCGCTTTGCCGATCTTGGGATTCATGCAGTTCTGGTGAAACCATTCGATCCGCTCACGCTTTCGGTGCAGATTTCGAACGCGCTCGGATGGAAGTAGAGGATTGTTCGATGGCACAGTCCGACCCCACTGCGCTTGCTGAAGCAATGGATCGGCTGTGGGCTCAGTTCCTGCCCCAGATCGAAGAGCGCGTCTCGATTCTTGAAAACGCGGCGGCATCAATGGCCACCGAGAGCCTGAGTTCAGAGCTCTGCCATGAAGCTTCATCTGCGGCGCACAAACTGGCCGGCACTCTGGGCACTTTCGGGCTCAACCATGGAACGGATCTGGCGCGCGAGGCCGAGACCCTGTATTCGAGTCCAGCCTTAGCAAAAGAGAGGGGAATTGGCCGCGCCTCCGCGCTTGCTGCACAACTTCGGACCGTTCTATCTACCCGCGGGAAATAGCCCCCGCAGCGAGTACACTTCTTCCTGTGCCTCCCAGCGATCCATCGATGCAACAGCTCGACTTCACTTTTGATGAGGCGCCCACACGACGCGTTTGGCCGGTCCGCGCGTTGGTGGAACAGGTGCGCACCCTCGTCGAACGGAAGTTCATTGATGTCTGGGTCGAGGGAGAAATTTCCAACTTCCGGCCTGCACCCTCCGGGCACATTTACTTCAGTTTGAAAGATGCCGATGCGCAACTGCCGGTCGTTTTGTTTCGGCGCCAGGCCACGCTGTTGCGATTTCGTCCTGAAGACGGCCTGCACGTTTTGGTGCGTGGCCGCGTCAGTATCTACGAGCAGCGCGGTCAACTGCAGCTTGTTGCGGAGACACTGGAACCCGTCGGCGCCGGATCGCTGCAGCTGGCCTTTGAACAACTCAAGGAGCGGCTGAAGGCCGAGGGGCTGTTCGACCAGGATCGAAAGCGCCCGTTGCCGGCGTTTCCTCGTAGCGTCGGTATCGTGACATCGCCTACTGGTGCCGTGATTCGCGACTTTCTCAACATCGTCGGTCGTCGCCATTCGGGGTTGAACGTGCTGCTATGTCCAGTGCCGGTGCAGGGTGACTCGGCGCCGGTCGAGATCGAAGAGGCACTTGCTCGGTTGAACGCTTCGGGACTCGTGGATGTAATCGTGTTGGCGCGAGGCGGCGGATCGTTGGAGGATCTCGCAGCGTTCAATAGCGAACGGGTCGCGCGTGCAATCGCTGCATCGCGGTTGCCGGTGGTCTCCGCCGTCGGCCACGAGACAGATTTCACCATAGCCGATTTCGCGGCCGATCTTCGCGCGCCTACGCCGTCGGCCGCAGCTGAACTCATTACCGAGGTGCAGCACAAGGTGGCTGAGCGAGTCGCAAGCCTCGCCGTGCGTCTCGAACGAGCGGTCCGGTTTCGACTTCTCCAGGCACGCCAGCGGGTGGATAGCCTGCATGCCGAACGGATCGAGTGGCGCGTCCGCACACATCTGAACCGGCTGCAGCAGCGGCTTGACGATGCTGTGCTCAGCCTTGAATCTTCCGTGGAGGGTTCGCTGCGCCAGCAGCACCGCAGGATCGCTGATCTCGCCGGGCGGGTGATGCGGCACGATCCGCGGCACAAGCTCGGAGAGACACGCGAACGCCTGGCATCCAGGTCGGCTCGGCTGGAGCGCGCAATGGAGCGCTACGTCCGTAACCTTGGACAACATCTGCATGCAACGGATGCTCGGCTGCACGCACTATCACCGCTGGAGGTTCTGCAGCGCGGCTATGCACTCGTGCAGGACGCTCGCGGGAGCATCGTCCGCTCTGCTGTGCAACTCAGTGCGGGCGACCTTGTGCGGACTCGCTTAAGCGATGGATCGTTTGTGAGCCGCGTCGAAGAAGAGGGCGCGAGCCCGAATAAATTGAGAGTCCGAGTTGGGAAAAAGTGAGACGATGACTTCATCTACAGAGCGCAAACTTTTCGGGACCGATGGCATTCGGGGCGTTGCAGGCGAACCGCCGCTCGATGCATCGACAATCTTCGCGGCCGGACTGGCCATGGGGCACTCGGTGCGCAAAGCCTCTTCGGCGCCCAAGGTCATCTTCGGCCGCGATACGCGCGAATCGAGTGTCTGGATTGAGGCCACACTAGCGGCAGGACTTCGCGAAACCGGCGTCCAGGTTGAGAGCGCAGGCGTGGTACCGACACCCGCCGTCGCCTTTCTTGCACGCACGCATGGGTTCGCCGCAGGCATTGTGATCTCCGCATCGCACAATCCATGGCGCGATAACGGTATTAAGCTGTTCGGCGGCGACGGATTCAAGCTACCCGATGCAGAGGAGCTGGCGATTGAAGAAGAAATACTGCATCACGCCGCCAATGTCACAGCCCCCGATCCCGCCAGATTGCCGCCGGTGGCCGACAACCCTGCACTAAAGGGCGACTACATTCAATTCCTGATCGACTCGGTTCCGAACCTTCAGCTTAGGGGGCTGCGCGTAGTGGCAGATTGCGCGAACGGTGCCGCCGCCGCAGTGGCTCCTGAGCTGTTCAGCCGGCTCGGTGGGGATGTGACTCTGCTCAACATCGAACCCAACGGCAGGAACATCAATGACGGCTGCGGTGCACTGCATCCCACATGGGTCGCAAACGAAGTGAAGAAACGTCGAGCAGAGGTGGGCTTGACCTTCGATGGCGATGCCGATCGCTGCATGCTGGCGGATGGAAAAGGAACAGTTGTCAATGGCGACGCCATTTTGCTGATGGCCGCGCGCGATCTGCAAATGCGAGGTCTGCTTACCGGCGATTTGGTTGTGGCAACCACCATGTCGAACATGGGACTTGAGGCGGCTTTGAAGCGTTCTGAAATCCGGATGCTGCGGGCCGCGGTAGGCGACCGTTACGTACTGGAGATGATGCAGGAGAACCATGCGGCGCTGGGCGGCGAACAGTCGGGACACATCCTGCTTCCGCACCTCGCAACGACCGGGGACGGTTTGCTGACCGCACTAGTGATTCTCGATCTGGTTGCAAGAACGGGAAAGAGCCTTGAGGCGCTCACCTCCGATCTGAAGGTCTTTCCGCAAGTAATCGTGAATATCAAGGTGAGGGAGAAGAAGCCGTTGGATTCAATCCCGGCAGTGGCGCGAGCCATCCAGGCCGCTGAGAACGAATTGAAGGATTCGGGCCGGGTCGTGATCCGTTATAGCGGCACTGAGGCCCTGGCGCGCGTAATGATCGAGGCGGAAAGCGAAGATGTCATGCACCGCCACGCCCAAGCAATCGCCGAAGCAATCCGGAAGGAGTTGGGGGTTTAGGAGGCGTTACCTAATCCGATTCATACGTGCAGATGACCTACCGAACACAGCCCGCCCTCAAGTATCTTGCTAGCTAGATAGAAAGCGTGGCAATTCTGCCAGAGGTGCCGTGCGCCTAGGGTTTTCGAGATAAAGTTGGTTGGATCCGATGCCCGGCTCTTGGTTCACCGGAGAGAGCCGAAAACATCGCTGAGAATTTGGTTTTTCAATATCGTGTGCGACTAGAGGCCGCGAATGACGAATGCGCGAAGAGACGGACTCTACCTGATGATGTCTCGGAACCGCAGTTTTTCTGGTGCTAGGTAGTGCGCTCGAGATGGGATCCAGCCACCCAATCTCAGACTATCGATTCGTTTACAATAGCGCGCGATGCCTTTTCCAAAACGTTGACCCCTATAAGGTCGAGCGAGTTCCAGCGGGTATTTGTTGCCGATGGTGGAGATCCGGGCTCGGGTTCTTCGAGAGCCCAGTACATGGAAATGTCGCAGTACATGTACTTGCCGACGAGCTTTATCGTTGCGCCTCTTCGCATTGCTGCCGTGGGGATCTGCGCTTCTCCTTTGGTCGACCTTGATTGCAGCGAGCTTTCGTTCTTGCTTCGTTTCTTATCTGGCAAATTGGGGCGAAGAACTCTCCAGTCGTTTCGGGATTTCTGATCTGCATGGTCTTAGCAAGCAGTGAATTGCTTCTAGTCGTCGGGCAATGCGGTTGGCATCGTCATAGGTCTTTGTATTGTTGCTGTCTGGTGCTTTATTGAGGAGCGCTTCGCTCTTGCCGGCGTTGCATGTCTCTCCGTAAGTCTAATGCTAAAGCCACACGATGCGGGCCTAGTCTGGCTCTACTTCTTGCTGGCAGGGGGAACCTATCGGAAGCGTGCGATGCAAACCTTGATTCTGACCGTCGCATTGGGTCTCCCGGTCTTGCTTTGGGTGACATCAGTTTCACCGCATTGGCTCACCGAGTTGCGCTTCAACCTCGCGATGCTTTCTGCACATGGTCATCTTAATGACCCGGGCCCGCATTCAATGGCGGGCCATGGAATCGCAATGGTGATTGACCTGCAATCGGTGGTCAGCGTATTCCGTGACGACCCGCGAATCTACAATTCCATCAGCATTTGTTTGTGCGGAGCCCTTATTGCGATCTGGGCCACCATTACTCTTCGGACACTTCCTACACTTACACTTACCTGGCTGGCTCTCGCCTCCATCGCGCCCTTATCGATGCTTCCGGTTTACCATCGCCTCGAGGATTCAAAGCTCTTGTTGCTTACCGTTCCTGCTTGTGCGCTCCTTTGGGCAGAGGGTCGCTCGATCAAGTGGCTCGCGGTAGGAGTGACTTCTGCCGGAATCCTGGTGACAGGTGAACTTCAATGGGCGGCGTTCCTCAGCCTTCTCAAGCAGATTCCAGCCTCCGGAAGTTGGTTGAATGGTTTCTCGATGGAAGCTGCGCAGGTGTTTCCTGTACCACTCACCTTACTGACCGTCGGAGTGTTCTACTTGTGCATATACGTGAAGTGCGCGTCACAGTTGGCATGCGATTCGACACCGAAAGTTATCGGCCGAAACCTCGGTTAAGACTTGTCATTGATCGACCAGATAATGAAGACAGCGAGAGGGCGCCTCAATTATTGCAAACTGCGGTGTTTCGAGAGAACGAGAATGACTAAGGCGGGTAAAGACGGCCTGTACTTGATCCTGCTGGGAGTCTCTTGTATTTGTGCTGTTGGGTATCACTTCTAGAGCGTAGCTCCCCGACGTCGATGAGTAGACTTCAAAGGGCCCTATTTTGGGGCGCGATGCGTCTTCCAGCATTGTGATCCGTACAACGAAACTAATCCGTGAGTTCAAGCCTGGACGTAGAAGGGCATGGGAATCCCATCACGGGCCACTACGGCCATCACGCTAGGTATACCTGCCAACGCATGTTTTCCCTGATCACCTCACTATTGGCGACGCTGTAGCTTTGAGCCTTTCTTGCATCCTCTGGATGACCCTTATTCTGTTGGGCCTCTTCTTCGCATCATTTCTCTGTTGGCGTGTGGCGAGCAGAGTACGCCCCGGTCTTGGCTGGTGGTCTCCTTGGCTTTATGCTCGCGAACAGCGAACTAATCGCGTTCATCGGCAATCCCGCCGGAGTCGCGATCAGCTGCAGCATCGTTTGCGTGCTTGGTGCTTCTGATAAGGGCGAAATATGTGCCTGCGGGGGTCTTCTGTCTGGCGTGTGGTCTCGATGATTAAGCCGCACGACGTTTGCCTGGTCTGGTTGTATTTTCTTTTGGCGGGAGGCATCTATCGCAAGTGCGCCATCCAGAGCTGCCCTCGTCAGCGCTGGATTGAGCGTTCCCGCGTTTCTGTGGATTACAAAGGTTGCGCCAGCACTGGACCTAACTGAACTCGAGGCGATACTCCGATCGCTTTTCGGCGCGGGGTGCCGTAAATGATCCCGGTCCAGCCTCAGGCGGTGCGCATCGATTGGAATGATGGTGAATCTGCAAACAGGCATAGCTTCATTAGAGACGATCCGCATTTCTACAATGTACTTACGTACGTTATTTGTGGTGCACTCTGTTGCTCGTTGGATGAGTTATTACGTGTTAAGGTCGCGGCTATCTCCTGACAGGACCTGGGTTGCCCTTGCGGCAATTTCGGCGCTCACGATGCTACCTGTTTACCATCGCCAGACGGATACGAAGCTCTTGATCCTTAGCGTCCCTGCCTGTGCGATGCTGTGGGCGGAGAGGGGGGCACTGGACACATCGCTTTTTTGCGTGACCGCTGCAGCGTTTGTGCTCAACGGGGAAATTTCATGGTTGATCGCGTTGAGCGCCATAAGTCACCTTAACGTTCCGAGCTCGGATTCGTTCGACGAACTCTGTTGCAGCGATACAGGTCCTGCCAGTTCCATTTAGTTTGCTTGTAATGAGCATATTTTATCTCTGGGTTTACCTCGACGGACTTCGCGCGACCTCTCCTCATCGCAAGAAACGTAACACTTGGCATACTGATGCATGGGCAGCTGGCAGTCCGGTGGATTGCGATGCGGATTGCAGGCTACTACTTTCTGTGCGAGATAAACTGGCCGCCGGCCATGGCGACAACTATCAGGCTTTGTCCGATTGGTGGTGGACAAAGCCTCGATTCGATTCCGTGTACGAGCGGGAAGATCGCTCGATCAAATGCGCGGACCGCACGAACCTCAAAGGTGCGCTTGGCGAGCACGCGAAAATTCAACCACCACAGAAAGTAGCCCACGAAATTGTAGTAGCTGAAGACTCTTGATCCTGAAACCAGCATCCTGAAGTTTCCTCGCCAACTCAGCGCGGGTATAGCGCCGAAAATGGCCAAAATCGCGGTCAATCGGTGCATAGATTTCAGGTCTTGCTGGAACGAAAAGGCAGAGCGAGCCGTGAGCAGGTTGAAGAAGGCGACAATACCTCGACAACTCCTCCATGTCGTTCTCGATGTGTTCCAGGACGTTAATACTCAAAATAGCGTTCCAGTTCCGATCGGACTTTAGATCTGCGACCGTGCCTTGGAGCAATGAATGATCGGGAAGCCTGGAACGCAATTGCGCGCAGAAGGCCGCGTCCGGTTCGATGGACATCAGGGTATCGATGGCCGGTATTTCCAGAAGCTCCGACGTGATTTGGCCGATACCGCATCCAACTTCGAGCACGTTTCCGCGAAGCTCCTGGCGAAAGTCGTGAAGCAAGGCGGCTCGGTAGTTCTTTGCCTCGGCTAGTGCGGCGAACTCGAAGTCGGCGGTGTCGGCGATTGCGTTAGGCTCAATGGTCATAATTTTAGGAAGTTGTACCTGCAAATACACCAAAGTGCACGAAATCCGTCGCGCCAACCAACCTTCTTGCCTTCGGCGTAAGTTCGGCCCTCGTACGAAATACCGACTTCGTAGATTCGCACTTTCGTCTTGGCGATCTTGGCGGTGATTTCAGGTTCGAAGCCAAAGCGATTCTCCTCAATCGGAATCGCTTGGATCAATTCGCGGCGAAATGCTTTGTAACCCGTTTCCATATCGGTGAGGTTCAAGTCCGTCGCCATGTTCGAGCACATCGTGAGGAAGTGGTTGCCGACCGAATGCCAATAATAGAGAACGCGGTGCGCTCCTGCTCCTCCAAGAAATCGTGAACCAAAGACGACGTCCGCCTTGCCTGCCAGGATTGGTGCGAGTAGGAGATGATATTCCTCTGGATCGTACTCCAAATCGGCATCCTGGATAATGACGATCTCTGATGTAGCGTGCGCGATGCCTGTGCGAAGAGCCGCGCCCTTGCCCTGGTTGACCGCATGCCGTAAGAGGCGGATGCGCGGTTCAGCTTGCGCAAGGGGTTGAAGCGCGTCCCACGTTCCATCGCGCGATGCATCATCGACCACGACAAGTTCTCGGATGGGCCGTTGTGCTAAGACGACCTGGATGACTGCCGCGACTGTCGTGGCCTCGTTATAGACGGGCATGACGGCGGTAAGGCAGGGTTCAATCTGGTCGTTCAAGGACATTCAGGACATCGTAGCATCCGGTCGGCGAATGAAAAGATAGCGAACGTAACTAGGAATGCAAAGAGATATCCCCCGGTTACAGATCGCGCCAGTTCAGACCGAAGCCCAGGTCAGCTATAAGAGGGACGCGGAGCAGCATCACGCCCTCCATCTCGGTGCGAACTAACTTTTCGACTTCGATGGTCTCTTCGGGAGGCACCTCGAAGACCAATTCGTCATGAACCTGCAGCAGCATTCGCGTCTTCAGATGCTTTTCAGCCAGCTTGCGGTCGAGAGCGATCATCGCCAGCTTGATTAGGTCGGCCGCGGTACCCTGGAGTGGCGTATTGATCGCGGTGCGTTCCGCGAAGCCCCGCTGATTCGGATTTCTGCTTTGAATGTCCGGGATGGGGCGCACACGGCCAAACATGGTGCGGACGCTTGCCTGGCGCCTTGCGGTCTCCAGTGTCTTCTCGATGAACTCCTTCACGCCTTGGTAGCGTGCGAAATACCGGTCGATATAGGCGCGCGCTTCAACCTGCGGAATGCCCAACTGTGCCGCCAGCCCAAACGGCGAGATTCCGTAGACAATTCCGAAATTCACTGCCTTGGCGCGATTGCGCGTTTCCTTGTCCATCGACTCGGCTGGTACCCCAAACACCTCGCTGGCGGTGAGCGTATGGATGTCCTCATTGTTTGCGAAGGCACGCACCAGCAGCGGATCCTGGCTGAAGTGAGCCAGCAGCCGTAATTCAATCTGCGAGTAATCGGCGGAGAGAAGTTGCATGCCGGGCGCGGCTACGAAAGCGGCACGAATTTCGCGGCCGAGTTCGGTGCGGATAGGAATGTTCTGCAGGTTGGGATTGACGCTTGAGAGCCGGCCCGTTGCGGTGGCAGCCGCCTGAAAGGTAGTGTGCACGCGGGATTCGGAGTCGGCCTGAAGGGGTAGCGCGTCAATGTAGGTTGACTTCAGCTTTGACAGGTGCCGGAACTCAAGCACCAGGCGCGGCACCTCGTGGGCTTCTGCGAGCTGCTCCAGAACGTCTTGTGCCGTCGAAATGGCTTTGCCTTTGCCGCGTACGAGCGGCGCAGGCAGTCCCATCTGCGTAAAGAGAACGTCGCCAAGCTGCTTCGGCGAGTTGATGTTGAAGCGCCTGCCGGCGAGTTCGAAGATGCGCTCACCTACCCGTTCCATCTCGATCGCGAACCGCTTCGAAAGGCTATCGAGCGCGGATAAATCAATACGAATACCAGCCTGCTCCATTCGATACAAAACGGGCGCCAAAGGAAGATCGATTTCGGTATACACGCGCATTACTTCGCTTCGGTTCGCCTCGATCCGGAGCGCAGGAATGAGCGCTTCGATCACCGCGGCGGCTGCCTGGAGTGATGCTGGCGGCGTTTGTCCGTGGCGGGCGGCCACGTCGGCCAGCGTTTGCGAGGCGTGCGTCGGATTCAGCGTGTAGGAAAGCAACATTGCATCATCCACCGCGCCGCGCAACTGAATGCCAAGGCCGTGGAGAACATGCAACGCGAGCTTGAGGTCGTGTGCGCGCTTTGGTATCGATGCGTCTTCGAGAAGGGCACGAAGATCTTCGGTAAGTGGAAGCAGCAGGGCAGTACCCGGTTCGGCGCAGATTCCAATGCTGCACCTCGCTTTTTGCTCCGCCTCTTCGATCGCTTCGAGAAGGGAGGGGAATTGGGGCGCGGCGTTGTCTGTTTCTTCCGCGACCGGCTCTTTTGCATCAAGTGAAAAGGCGAATCCGTGCGCCCGCGCCGCCTTCTCAAAGGCCGCGATCTGCTCGGCGGTCGGATGATCGATCAGATCCACCGGAGCGGCGGTGATTGAAGGCTCAAGGTCACGCAACAGTGAGGTGAATTCCAGCTCGGTAAACAAGGTGCGGCACGCCTCGATGTCAGGCGCCTGGGTTGCCATTGCTTCCAGATTCAGTTCGACCGGTACGTGGCAATCGATGGTCACGAGTTCCTTGGAGAGCAACACGGCGTCGCGGTTGTGTTCGAGCGATTCGCGATAGCTTTTGCGCTTTACCTCGCTGGTTCGTTCGAGCACTGCCTCCACGGTGCCGAATTGAACGATGAGCTCAACACTGCCTTTGTCGCCGATACCCGGCGCGCCAGGGATATTGTCGACCGAGTCGCCACGAAGGGCCATCACGTCGACGACCTTTTCCGGCGGAACACCGAGCGTCTCAAACACCTTGGCCGGATCGAGAATCAGGTTGTCCTTTTGCGGATTCAGCACTTTGACCTTCTCCGAAACCAACTGCATCATGTCTTTATCGCCAGTCACGATAAAGACATCATGGCCGTGTTCGGCGGCTTCGCGGGCTAGCGTGCCAATCACATCGTCTGCTTCGAACCCGATTGCTTCGAGGATCGGAATGTGAAGGGCTTCGAGGGCCCGCCGGATGTAGGGAATTTGTCGGCTGAGGTCCTCCGGCATCGCCTCGCGATTCGCCTTGTACCCTCCGTAGCTCACGTCTTCAAAGCTTTGGGTTTGTGAGTTCCACTTGCGGAGTTTCTCAATTGCCCGCGCGCGTTCGTCGCGAAATACCGCCCCCGACACATCGAAAACTGCGGCAAAGTAGAGCGGCGAAAAATCCTGGCGCAGTTTCTTGATCATGTTGACGAAGACAAAGATCGCTGCGGTAGGCAGTCCGGCGCGCGTAGACATAGGACGGCTCCGCTGCATCGCGTGATACGCGCGAAAGATGAAGGACATCGTATCGAGAAGGAAAACTGGCGGTTTGGCTTCGTCGGGCACGCTACAGAGTCTAGCAGGTTGGAAAGACGGGTCCAGCATGCACTGCGGGCTTCATGAGCGGGTGACCGAAGGAATGCCCTGAGCGCCGAAAATGCTCCGTTGTTCTTGTCGAGGCCTGTACGGGCAGATAACTTGATCGTATGACTTCGCGGCCTGCAGCGCCCGACACCTTAATGGAGACCTCGGTCCTCCCGGCAGGGAACAGCAGAGTGAGCCGCGCTTTCAAAAGGATCTTCGGCCGCCACTTGATGGACATGGCAATTTTGCTGCTCCTCCCCATGGTCCTTTCTGGCCTTCGCAATCGAGAGGGATTCCTGGGCGATTCTGACATCTGGTGGCACCTGGCGGATGCCAGAATTCTTTGGGAGTCGCACCACGTAATTCAAGTGGAGCCCTACTCTTTTACGGTCGCGGGAGAGCGTTGGGTGAATCCTGAGTGGTTGTCTGAGGTGCCGTTCTGGATGGGGTACAAAGCGATCGGTCTGCCGGGAATCTATCTGGCTGCCTGGTTAGCCGTAGGAGCCAATTTGCTCTTCCTCTACTGGCGCAGCTACGCGGGCTCGAAGAATGCCGGAGTAGCTCTTTGGATTTCAGCAATCGGCTTTGTGCTGATGTGGGTCAACGTCAGTTCGCGCACGATCCTTTTCGGATACATAGCTCTTTCGGCGGAGCTCGCCCTTCTTGAAGCCGAGGAGCGGAAGCCGTCGAGGAAGTTGTGGCTCCTTCCGCCCTTGTTTTGCGTGTGGATCAATCTGCATGGAAGCTGGCTTATCGGCTTCGCAGTGCTGGCCCTCTATATCTTTTGCGGTCTTCTCAGGGTGGATGCCGGGATCTTTCAACAAAAGCCATTTTCACGCGAGCGGCGGCAAAGAATCATAGCTGTTTTTGGGGCCAGCTTCGCAGCCCTCATGGTGAATCCCTATGGGTGGCGGCTTGTCTGGAATCCGCTCGATATGGCTTTCAACCAGACTCTGAATATCAGCCGTGTGCTCGAGTGGCAGCCGTTGAATCTGGGCTGGACGGTCGGAAAGGCCGCCGTTGTCGTGATCGCATTAACGATCCTGACCAATGCATTGCACGCGCGCAAATGGACTGTTTACCAGTTTGCCGTTGTCTTCTTTGCTTGGTACTCCGCATTCAGCCATGCCCGGTTCACGTTCCTTGCGTCGGTCATTACTATTCCTATGCTTGCTTGGGATGTGACTCGGGGTTTCTTCCCTCATTCAGAGCAGAAGACGATTCCGCTGATGAATGGCCTCGTAACGGCCGGCATTCTTGGATTTATCGCGTGGTATTTTCCAAGTGAGAAGTTGCTCGAGCAAGGTCTCCCTGACCACATGCCCGTGCGAACGATCGCAGCTATTCAGCCATCGTGGCGCGTTTTCAATCAAGAGCAAGTTGGCGGAATGATGGATTTCAGCGGCAAGTCAACTTTTATCGACACGCGATGGGACACATTCGAACATCACGGAGTGATGAAGGACTACATCGACATTGTTGGGATCAAGGATCCTGTTCGCATCCTCGAGAAGTATCGTATCGATCACGCGATTCTGTCGAAAAACGAGCCGGTCGCCTACGTGCTCGAGCACACTGCAGGTTGGAAGATTGTTCAAGACGAACATGTGGGACCTGACGAGTATGTTCTGCTGGAGAATACCCATGCTGCCGCAGGTATACCCGGGCCCTCTTCCCATCCTTGATCCGCCCTTGTCGAACTTCAAGCCGAGTGGAGCGATTTCACCTGGGCTTGACCGAGACCCTCTTTGGTTCCCGGAGTCCTCCGGCTGTGACGGATAGAAACATATAGGTAGAAGACAGCGGTAAACAAAAGGATGAGTGGAGCAGGCCGCGTGACGACGGCGATCAGAGTTCTTGCTGCGATCCCTGCGCCCGGAGAATACATGCCGCGCGTCAGCTGCATAAGAGCCGCCAGGGGGATGTCGCCTGTAAAGACAATGCCGGCGGCGCCCGCGATCAGTGCCGTTTTCCCAATGGCTCCGTTCTTGGCCCACAACATACAACACGCGGGAATCGACAGAAGCAAGAGCTTTGCGTCATAAGATCGGTGATACGTGACCAGCATGGACAGTGCCATAACAGAAACAAGGGCAAACCACGAGTAGTTGGCCGAATACTCAGAGCGACGGACAGCGATTAACCATGCGACAAAAATGATTGCACAGAGCACATAGGTGCTCGGATTGTAGACGTGCGGATTGTCGCAAAGGACACTCACGAAGGTCTGAAGGTCGATAATCATATCTGCGCTTCCAACTCCGATCGAAGTAGGTCCAGGCTCATTGATTCCGCCGGGTGCCGAGATTATGGCCAGGTTCGACCGGAATTCGGGCAGCCAATTTGGCGCGATCTGGGATATCCAAACCAGGGCAATTCCGACGAAGGCAGTCGCCAAAAGTCCCGATTGGACCGCGCGTTTTATTTGGCGAGGACCGGCAAGAAGAAAATAGAGCCAAATTGGTCCAGCATCATGCGGCTTAATGGCGAGACCGATGGCGAGGCAGACAATGCCGGCACCCACAAAGCGTTCCTGAAGAAAACACGAGACAGCGATGACGCAAAGGCCTACGACGAGACCAGCCGTATTGCCGCCGGAGAAGATCACCTCGCAGTTGGCAAGCACAAGGAAGGCGAGAAAGACGGAGACGCCCGGTGCGTAATGGTTGCCCAGCCGCCACATTAGAAATGCGCCTAGTAGAAAGCAAATGATGGTCACGATCAACCACGCGGTTTGCGCCAGGGCCAGAGGCAAAAGAGCGAATGGGGTAACGAAGAGGAAGGTGGTGGGTAGATTTACGTAGAGCGTTGCCGATTGGCGGAGCGCTGCGGAATCAGAAGGCGGAGCGAGTCCGGCCGATTCGTATACCTTCTGCAACTGTTCAACGCTGTAAGGATCGCCGTGCTTCAGTAGGCACTTCGTTCCCAGGTAAATGCCGGGAAACCCCATGACACCGCTGCGCGATCCGCGCTCCAGAGAGATTCCCCAGAGGATCGAGATGGATGCGCCAACAAGCAGCAGAAGAAGACTGGTGCGCGAGCGCCGCATTTTCATCGATCCCATTGGATTAGGTCTCAAGGCTGGTGCGCGACGGCGGAATAGTAGCTCTGAGTTATCTTCCTTCCAGTCGGGTCGAATCTCGGTACTCGGCGAAGGTTCCACTTATGCGCTACGAAGCTCGCGGTAGTAAACAAGACGCCGAGGCCGTACTCGACGCTTCGCTTGAAATTAATGGAAGATGCTTCCTTGAAGTACTTTGTCGGACAGGAAATCTCGCCAATTCGAAAACCAAACATGACAGCCTGCGCGATCATCTGGTTGTCGAAAACGAAGTCGTCGGAGTTCTCCAGGAGCGGCAACGTTTCTAAGAGCTCCTTTGAGAAGGCACGAAAGCCAGTGTGGTATTCCGACAGTTTTACGCCTAGAAAGATGTTTTGGAATGCTGTGAGCAGACGGTTCGAAATGTACTTGTATAACGGCATCCCTCCGCTCAAAGCTCCGCCACCGAGAATGCGCGAAGCCAGAACCATGTCGTAGGTCCCGCTGGCGATCATTCCGGCCATGGCAGGAACAAGGGAAGGAGTGTACTGGTAGTCCGGATGAAGCATCACTACCACGTCTGCACCTGCGGCCAACGCCTCCCGATAGCAGGTTTGCTGATTGCGCCCGTAGCCGTAATTATTGTCGTGGATATACGTCTGGATTCCCAGGCGGCGCGAGAGATCAGCCGTCCGGTCCTTGCTGGAATCGTCCACGAGAATACGGATGTCGACAATATCGGTCAGTTCATGGACCGTTCGCTCTAATGTTTTTTCGGCGTTGTAGGCGGGCATCACGACAGCAATGCGTTTTCCGTTGATCATTGGTTCTCCGGCAACCTACTTATATTCCTGCGTTCAATCGGCTGTAAAGGATCCGTTCGCAGCATGGAGTTACTACGCTAGGCACGAGAGAGGGCCCCTGCCCACGCTCGGAACGGACGACCAATCCACCTCATTTTTGTGAATTAATCCGTAATCACCATCTTACATTGAGGCCAAAGCATAAGGATCCGTGCCCGCGGACACAAAGGTTTAACCCGAAGAAGATCTGTTTGGAAGTTTGGACGAATCGTACGGCATCGCTGGAGGGGGCAGCGTCGAATACAATCAGGCACAACAATGAATACCGATCGCGCTAGGCGGAGCAAGCATGCCGCGTCTGACCGCACAGCTATCTTTTTATGAGCTCGAGGGGGGCAGAGGCATGAGCCCCCCGCTCCGGTCGCTCAATAAACGAGTCGAATAATCTATGCCGTTCGGCTGCTCAAACTGAGGTTGCACTTTGAGCCATAATCCGCACGGGCAATACCCGAGGTTGAGATCACTTCACCCGGTCGAGGTACTCTCGATCGATGCCAGCGCTTTCACACCAGCTCGATATTAAATACCGCTTCGGATGTAGTCACCCTGTTGTTTTTTGACCTAAGATTCGCTTCGAAAATATGCGGCAATTGCCAAAATATAATCGTGCGCGAAATAAAAGGCCGCTTCCGGTTCTTGCTATTCAGAACTCAAAACCAACTGTAGCTTGGGGAACAACGCTTCCTTCGATGCAATATCCCAACCGGCCCTCTGGATGCTCCTTCGGACCGGAGAGATTACAGCGAGACGGCGAGTGTGCTGCTGATGGAGTTGAATGCTGTGTTGAGTTCCGAGGACAAGCCCTTCATCGCGGCTGTTGCACCGAAAGCAATCAAGGCAACGACGAGCGCGTATTCCACGAGATCCTGGCCTTCTTCGCGAGCTGTCAGGGTCTGCAACTTAACAAGCATCTTGAGCATGATGTCATTCATTTTTGTGTCTCTCCTAAGCATGGATTGGGTCCAGCTACACGCTGGGTTAGCTATCTCTTAGCAAGTCTATAGCCACTTGATCGGAGATGCTTGTACTTATTAGACTCAATAACTTACGCAGAGTCAAGAGTAACACTCTGTAAACAAGAGTATACAGCGCAGAAGTTTTTTTGTGTGGTCGTATACATAACACAAAAGTAGTATGCCTTCGTTCGGCGGAGCCGGTCAGCCGAAGTCGCGGTAAATCAATAGCTTCGTGAACGAAGCGGGTCGTCGCGTATTCTGGCATCTCTATTCAACGCTCGCGAAAGGTCGGACGCGATGCGAAGAACCGATTTGCAATTGGTATTAAAGTAATGTGGAGATTTGCCGAAATGGGACATTTGCATCAAGAGTTGAAGCCTGCACCTATGCCCAAATCTAGGTCACTCTTGAAAGGGCGAGAACTCAATCTCATCGCCCAGGTGCAAGTGCTGATCGCGCAATGCACCGGCCGGCAGCTCCAGAACTGAATGCGCTGTGAGGCAAACTGAGAATCGCCACGGGCGAACGTTCTCGCGAATCTTCTTGATCCTGCGCTTTCGATCCAGATAAACAAGGTCGATCGAGAATTGCATCCCGATCGTGTGCACAGCCTCACACGGAATGATCCAGAGCGCTTCTCCAGTCGCGAGTCCCTTTCGTCCCAACAAGCCTCGGGAGCGCGCCGCTCCGCTGCCGGCCACCTCCACGCAGGAAGCAAGGATATTTCGACGTGTGATGTTAGTGGCTTGAAGCCTGACAGAAGCCTGGTTTGTGCTGCTTCCACTGAACCATTTTTGCCATGCCATTGAACCAACCCTTTCTTCCGCGACGCGGAATCGAAGTAGCGATTCCGCCCCCCCCGAGGTCTTCCAAATGCCTTCCAGATCGAGAATGTTTGCGCTCTAGAAAAGTAAATTTCACGTCAGGTCCGCTCGTAAAGAACAAGCCCCATCCGACGTGGACAGGGCTTGCTGTGAGCGATTCTCCGCAAAAAAACGCCAGCGCAGAAGGCTTGGTGTTTATTGTGAAGAGCCAGAACCAAAGCCAGTGCCCTCAGTCAAAGGTGTCTCTGGTTTCATGCTCTCGATCAAGCTCTCCACCGGCATCGTTGCGGGAGCAGGGGCCTGAGCGCCAGCGGTGGTAGGCGTATTCATCGGGGTGTTCGAGTTTGGTGGCAGGAATGTCTGCGGGAATTTCGGCAGCGCGATATCGGTGCCTGTCGGTACCGGCGAGACAACCTCGGGGGTGACGATGACAATCAGCTCGGTATTGGCCTTGGTCCGCGACATACTCTGGAAGAATTTGCCAATAATGGGAATGTCGCCCAGGAACGGGATCTTTTGAAAGGTATCGTTCTCTGTGTTGTCCAGCAGACCGCCAATGGCGAAGCTCTGCCGATCTCCAAGCTCGACTTCGGTCTTGACGCGTCGCACTGTGATCGCCGGTTCGACAAATCCCGCGATCGAAACCGCATGCGCAAAGTCCAATGCGCTCACTTCGGGAGCTACCTGGAGGCGAATCGTACCGCGAGGAGTAATGGTGGGAATGAAGGTAAGGCGGATGCCGTATTCCTTGAAAGCGATCGTGACTGCACCGCTTCCGCCAACGCCTGCACCCTGAACCATCGGGAATGGATATTCGCCGCCGGCAAGAAAGCTGGCTTGCTTTCCGTTTTGTGCCAGAATGTTCGGCTCTGACAGACACCTCAACCAGGCCCTTTGATTCCATTGCTTCAATCGTTGCCCCGAGGTTCAATCCTGGGTAAAAGGCAAACAGGTTCAACTGATTCGAAATCGTGAGCGTTGATGCCGCGCCCCCCGTGCCTGGGGCGACCCCAGGTGCCGAATACTGCCCCGTGGTTACGGCGCCAATCGTATTGCCTAATCCAGTGCTGAAGAGATTGATGCCCAATTGCCGCTCTTTGCTCCGGTCAACAGAAGCGAATTTCACGCGGAGAAGAATCTGACGTTCTGCTTCAGGGATCTTGACGTTCAGCAGGTTGACGACTTTTCCCGCGGTTCCGGCAATCAGGGCCGCACGATTCGAAGAGCTCAAGTCGTTGACAGTGCCCCTAAGGTAGACGTTGCCGCTTTCGACTGAGACCGACAAGTCTTGTCCGGCCAGTTCAGCGCGCAACTGACGCCGCACCGCCTCAAGCTGATCGTGTGAAGCAAACGTGCTGGGCCGAACGGTGACGTTGAAGAACTGGCGGCCACCGCCTGTGTCCCAGAGGATCAACGTGGTTTCGCCCGTGGCCTTACCATTCACGAGCACTTGGGTCGGGCTTACTGCGCTGGCTTCTGCAAAATCTCCAAGGCCAACCACGATCCGCGTAATCGGTCGCGCAAGATCGAGGACAACGGCTTTGCCAACCGTGACGGACAAGTCATTCGCCGAGTCCTGGCTGACAGGACCTACAGCTTGTGTCACGGTCTGCGCGGGAGCGGCAGGTTCTTGCGCTGCAGCCGGCTTCTTCGCCGATGGCGAAGAGTTCTTTGCCGGATGTGAGGTACTCTGGCCAGGGTCGGTGATGGCCTGAGCAGAGACTGCGAACGGGGCGCATATAAGGAACGCCGAAAAACCAAGACTAGCAATGCTGACGCCGGTTCTTACTTTCACTGTTGCCCCCCGGGTGTAACGAATTTCTCTTCGCTCTTTTTGTCACCGTTCTGAACGGTGATTGTGTATTGTGGCGGCGCGGCGGCTCTGGCTTTTCTCGGTGCACTGGTCGCCTTGGCCTGGGGTGCTTTTGGCCCCCCAAACAAGTTGGTCATGGCCGTTTCCTGGACTGGCGTGATTGTCGTGTCGAGCGGGTTGCGCAGAACAAGCTGAATCTTCATTTGATTGGTGGCCAAAGCGAGAATCTGCGCTTGTTCCGGAGTCACCAGCAGGTTCACAACTTGCACCTGCTGTGGCTTGCCCTCGGCGTCTTTCTGAATGTCAGTTCCGGCGGAGAGAACTTCAATGTTTTGCAGAATCGTGCGTGTTTGTGTTTCCTGCCCGTTTGCCTGATTCGGAGGAACACCCGATACCAGAACGTCGACCCGCATTCCCGGCGTCACAAATCCGGCTACGCCGACGACTTCATCCACCTTGATGGCGCAGGCACGCATGCCTTGCTTGATGGTGGCTGCCAACCCGCCGCCCGAGCCGATTGGCGCGAGGCGATTGTCGAGAATTGCCTCGCCCGAGTAGATATTCGCAATCACGCCGCGGCCTATGGCATTCTTCTTGTCGAGGATGGCGCCTTGCGGGACGGGACCAACGACTTGCAGGCTGGTCAGATCTTCAGGGCCAAGGATCATCCCAAGCTTGATGTCTTTGGCGGCGGCAACAATGCTGGTTGTCGCTTGCGGTTTTGCGACATTCAAGCGCGCCCCAACCATACGCCAAACGATAAATGTGCTGATCGAGGCGATCACGAGAGCACTCAGGAGGATGATCATCAGTCTTCGGTTCATTCAGTGTTCCTGTCTTCGTCTACTTAATGGTTTGGCATCGCTCCGTTGCTTCGAGTCTTCAATAGCAAAGCAAACGGCGAGCGAGTCCGCCGAGTTAGGGAGTCACTTGGTTGAGCTCCAAATGAGGATTAATGACGATGAAGTATAGCATCGATGCGAACGCGCTTCGCCAACAAAAAAAAGAACCTGCGAACCTATAGTACCCCTCGTGTAACGAGTTCTTTCATGGAACCAAAACACACGCAATATGCCTTGCAACTTTTAGGTCAGAAGCTATCCACCCCTGACTTCGCCCTTAGTCATCACCTGTCGCAGGTAGTGCAAAAGCGCCTACTCGGACAGGGCATTATGAGGATTTTTACCGTATTTGAATCTGTGTCACTACTATGCGCAATAGCTACAAACCGTGTCTAGTTACTTTCGAATCTCAAGCAGCGCCATCCGAGCCTGGCGCATGCATATATCCCCATGGGTAGGGCCGGATTCTGCTCCCTCTGACTCCCGACCCCCGAGCTATGCCCCGAACATACCCATTGCATGGGACAGGATCAAGTGAAAAACTCAAGAGGAGGTACTCCGGCGTGTAGACACCTCTGCATTGTGCTTCGTAAGCATGTAACAAAAGGCACCTGCCACCACGGCCCTTCTCTGCCTGCGAAGAGAGACTCCATGTAAAGTAAGAACAAACCACGCAGGAGAGGAATCCGATCCCTCTATGGGACCTTCCCGGACGATTTCGCTTTTCGCCGACCAGCCGCAGGTGCACCAGAAGCCATATACATTTTTGGTTTCGATCGTCGTGCACGTTCTCGTAGTCGGCATGGTAGCGTACGGCTTTCTGTTTGCTCCTCGCATCAACATGAGGGCGGCAGCTGAACGCTACAACTTCCGGGAAGTGGACATCACGATGCCCGATCCGGTGCGGCGTCACGAGTCTGCCAACAGTGCCATGTACCCGGGCCAGAATTCGACTGCGCACACGCAATCCGCTCATAACTTGCCCGCGGCGCCGACATCGAGCACGCTTCAGGTCCCGAAACTGCACCTGGCCGAACACACGATTGTTCAGCCAGACATTCCCCCCAACGAGCTGATTTCCAAGGCGAAGCTCCCGTCTTTGCTGCTTTGGTCAGCGCAGAGGCCGAAGCTTCAGCTCATTACGCCTCCCCAGCCTCAGAAACTGGCCATCAACAACACTCGTCCTGTTCTCACGCGTCCTACTCCCGAGACGCACGTCGCGGACATTCCCATAACATCAACGCCCTTCGATTCGAAGCTTCCAATGCCGGCGCCGGCCACAGCGACACCTGTTGTGGTTTCCGGTGCGACCCTTGGCGATTTGCTGCCGGAGTCAACATCGAAGTCCTCGATTCAGGCGAGCTCTGCAGCAATGCTCTCGATTTCTGAAGAGCAGATGGCGAAGGGAACCATTGCGCTTCCTCCGGTAAATCAGACAGGGAGGGGAAGTGAGTCGGGTGCACTTCGTCCAGGCAAGGAAGGCAACGCCTCGCAATCAGGTACGGGGAACTCGCAGAGCAACGGCGCAGACAGAGGGATGCAGTTGAGCCAAGGCGCAGCCGGCAGTACGCCGGGCCCCGCTGGCGCTCGAAGTGCGAACGGCAGCGGAGCTGGAGGCAACTCAGGAAAGGCCATCGGCAGCGGCGGCTCGGGCAATGGAGGGGGAGGCAGCGGCACTGAGCCGAGCTTCACGCGCATTACTCTGCCCCAGAACGGCACCTTCGGCGTTGTAGTCGTCGGATCCTCAATGGCCGATGAGTTTCCCGAGTCATCGAGGCTTTGGGGCGGCCGTGTGGTGTATTCGGTCTATCTGCACGTTGGATTGTCAAGAAGCTGGATTTTGCAGTATTCGCTTCCGGGCAAACTGGAAGCTGCGAATACGGGCAACGTGAACCACCTCGACGCTCCATGGCCAACTTATATCGTTCGCCCGAGCGGCAGCCAGCCAAACGTGAATGCAGATGCGCTCATGATTCACGGATTCGTGAACGAGGCAGGACACTTTGAATCGCTCGGGTTAGTATTTCCTCCGGAGTTCTCGCAAACTCGGCTTCTGCTGCAGGCACTGTCGCAATGGAAATTCAGACCCGCGAAGCACAATGGACAAATCGCCCGCGTCGAAGTCCTGCTGATCATTCCCGAGGACGCAGACTAGATTCGCTACTAGGCGGAAGCTAAGCCCAATCAAAGCAGATCCGCGTATGTGGCCGCCGCAAAGGGCTATTTAGCAAATTAGCCTGCCTACCTTACGGCGACGCGAAGTTCCGCCATGTCGTCCTTCAGCCGTTCGAGAAACCGCTCAAGAGTCTTTTTATCCGCGCCATTTTCACGCATCGATTCGCCATTATTGGGATCGAGCGCCTTGGATACAACGAAGGCCAGGCCAAGTCCGTCGCTTCCCCAGCGCACAACACGCGACTGAATGGCGATTGAATCGTCGAGGTTTTTGCCGGAGCTATCGGTGCGCTGCAGAGTCATCAGCACCATGGTTCCTGGAAACCAACGTTCTTCGGTCAGCACGTAGAATCCGCTCACGCTAATATCGGCAATCTGATAGGCGCGAGGCGTGCTTCCGGTCCAGTAGTAGGCGACGAGGCCAGGCAGGGGCCGGCGCGGAGCGCGCCGCCGATCCGAAGAAAGCCAACCCTGGATCCAGCTTAGGAGCGAACCGCGCTTCGCGGGTTTCGATACGGACTGATCCATCGTATCTATCCTCTTGCTTATAGGTTTATCGGGCGGCGCCGCCGGTGGGACCGTTGCGGAGGCGCCATTCCCGGAGTGCTTCTCTTTAGCAAATACAGTTACCTGCGAATTTGACGTGGGACTAAAAGAGCCGGAAAGTCGCTCCAGACGCCGCTCCATTTCATCGGCGACGCAGATCACCATTTGATCGCCAGGCTGCGTCTGCGAGGAGTAGATCGTATGCGATGGAAGTACCAGTGCGCTCGCGGCTTCATCTCTTAATGGTTCTGCCGTTGAAGTTAGGAACGACTCAATTTCCTGGATAACTCGGTACTCGTTGTCGAGATAGACCAAATCGACAGGGGAGTTGCCCGGCGCAGGTATAACACCGCGATAGGGAACCATCCACAATCCGCTGTCGGGCTTGACGCTTACCCTGTCAATTAGCTCGCCGACTCGGTCCGTGTCGGTATTGGCAATCGTAACCCCAAGACTTAAGAAGCTTTCGCGCGTCTGGTTGTATACACAGTATTTTTGAACTTCCATATTTCCTCACCCTTTCCGCGCGTGCGCAGGGCGTGTCAGTCTTCCTACATCCCGGTTACAGTGAGCCAATTAAGGATCCGCAGAAGCTGAGTGCAACTATCTTTAAATTGCCGACCGGGTCTATCTTGCCGGAGCTTTGCCAAAATGAGGCAGATAACTCATGGTCCGGAGCGACAAAAATCCGGTCGGCGGATGCGAATGGTGGATTCGCCGACTGACTTACTAATCCCGATTGTTTCTTACCCTATTTCAGGGTCCTTCTTACTTAACCTTGGTGCGGCGGCGTTGGATAAGGATCACCAACACAAGAACAAACAGCACGCCGGCAGCAACCCGGATAATGGTCGTTGTGTCCATTGCGATTACCCCCTTTCGCGAGTTTGGATCCATCTTGCTCACATGGTGCAACTACTCAAGCCCCACAGGATTCTCGATGAATGTTGAGTTACTTGACTTTGGTCCTGCGGCGCTGGATCAGGATGACCAGCACGAGAACAAAGAGCACGCCGGCAGCTACCCGGATTAATGTTGGTGTGTCCATCGTGTTACCCCCTTCGGTTGATCTGACCCAGCTTATTCACTTAGCGTGAAACCTTGCAAGGTGACTGGATTCCACTTACCGCTCTACTTCACGCGGCTGCGACGGCGCTGGACCAAAATGCCCAGAACCAAAACAAAAAGCACGCCGGCAACTACCCGGATGAGTGTCGCGCTGTCCATAGATGCTTCCCCCTTCGTTTAGTGACCAAATAGAGACTTGAACGAATCTGCCATCAGAATCACGGCAGGTCCGAGGACCACTACAAACAGAGAGGGGAAAATGAAAAAGACAAGTGGAAAGAGAAGTTTGACTGATAACTTAGCGGCCTTCTCTTCTATCTCCTGCACGCGCTTCGTGCGCAACGTGTCAGAATGCACTCGCAGAGTCTTTGCAATACTTGTACCGAATTGCTCCGACTGCACGAGCATGGAAACCAGATTACGAACAATATCAAGGCCGGTACGATCAGCCAGATGTTTCCAGGCCTCCGCACGCGCGCTGCCCGCTCTTTGTTCCAATGCGACCACGCTGAGTTCATCGCTCAGAATGGGCTGCGATACATGCAATTCTTCGGCGGTTCGAGCCGTGGCCTGGTCCAAACTCAGGCCGGCCTCGACGCAGATCACGAGCATGTCCAGAACATCGGGAAGGCCCCGCCGGATCATCGTCTGACGATTCTTGATTTGGCGGCCCAGCCAGAAATCCGGGACCAGGAAGCCGACACCCAATGCGGCCACATAAATGAAGAATGGATTCTGCTTCGCGAACCCCGTCACAGCGGCAACCAAGCACAGGAACAAGGGCACGATCACCTTGGCGCCGTAAAAGAATTTTTGCGCGTTGTCTTCGCGGTATCCGGCACGAATCAGACGGGTCTGAATCACGCCAACTTCAGCTTCGCTTCGAGGGATCACCTTCTCAAAGCGTTCGACCACGCCTTCCAGCACGTCGCGGGTATCCAGGATCGTGGTCTTGAGAGTCTTCTGCTGCTTTACCTGCGGATTGATGACCGAGGCAATACGCGCCTGGATCGTTTCGCGATAAAAGACGAGCAGACCTAAGCTGAGGATCAGCAGGAATACCGCAAGAAATGATGCAATCGCAATTCCCATATGTCCCCTTTACACGTCCATGTTGACGATCTTGCGGATAATCAAACCACCCACGACGATCATGCCGCCGGCGGCATAGAGCAGCTTGATTCCAATCTCGCGTTTCCAGAGCAGGCTCATCATCTCCGGATTGACGAAGTACAGCGCGCATCCCAGCGCGAGAGGAAGGAAGGTGAGAATCAGCCCCGTAAGGCGGCCCTGCGCGGTGTGGGTCATCACCTGGCGCTTCAGCCGGAAGCGCTCGCGAATCACCTCGGAAGCCTTCTCGAGAACCTCAGCCAGATTGCCGCCACTTTCCTTCTGGATCAGAATGCCCGTGACCACGATGCGCAGATCCTGCACAGGCACGCGGTTGGTCATGTTCTCAAGAGCGGTTTTCAATTCGAGACCGTAGTTCTGCTCGTCGAAGCAAACGCGAAACTCCGAGCCAACCGGGTCAGGGCACTCGCGAGTCACAAGGCCAAGAGCGGAGTTGAGACTATGACCGACTCGGAGAGCGCTGCAAATCAAATCGAGGGCTTCCGGCAGTCCTTCCTCAAATTTATTGAGGCGTTTCGTACGCTTGAAGAGGACATAGCCGATGGGCCCAAACCCAAATGCCGCGCCGATCGCCAGCGCGAAGATGACATTGCCCGTGCGCCAGTAAACAAGATAGGCGGGAACAATGAAAGCCGCCACGCACATCATCATGAGCCCGCCGACAGTCCACTTCAAATCGGCTTGATACAGCAGGCGACGCAGGCGCGGTGTCAACTCCACCTTACGCAATGCCTTATCGACCCAGGGGATCGTGCTCAAGAGCTCGTTCTTACGAACGTCCACGAGAAGGTCGGACATGTCCGACTTCGACTTGCCCGTGGCCAGCGCAGAGTCGAGGCGCGCCAGCATTTCTTTGTCCTGTTTGGTCGCGCCAGTTCCCGTGGCCGCGAACAGCAGAGCGACCACAATGAAAACCGCGGTGAAAACTACCAAAATAATCAGACCCATCGCTGCTGAACCTCCTCTCCGCTCAATTGATTTCAGTAACCCGCTCGAACAAGCTTGGCGGCAGGAAGATGCCCGCGGTCCGCAACTGCTCGAGGAAGCGGGGGCGAATGCCGCTGGGCTTGAAGACGCCCAGCACCTTGCCGTTCGGGTCCGATTCCCTTTTTCTGGAAGGAGAAGATTTCCTGCATGCTGATCACGTTCTCTTCCATGCCCGTGATCTCATGAATGCTGATGCATTTGCGCGAGCCATCGCTAAGGCGCGTGCATTGGACAACGATGGTGATCGCAGCAGGCAATCTGCTGCCGCACCGTCTTTTCCGGCAGATTCAGGTTGGTCATCGCGACCATCGATTCCAGGCGGCCCAGCGCGTCGCGCGCCGTGTTGGCATGGACGGTGGTCATCGAGCCTTCGTGACCCGTGTTCATGGCCTGCAGCATGTCGAAGGCTTCTTCGCCGCGGCACTCGCCGATGACGATGCGATCGGGACGCATACGAAGACAGTTGATGAGCAGTTGCCGCTGGCGGATCGCGCCCTGGCCTTCGACGTTGGGCGGCCGCGTTTCCAACCGGACAATGTTCTCCTGCGCCAGCTGCAGTTCGGCGGCGTCTTCAATGGTGATGATGCGCTCATTCTGCGGAATGTACTGCGACAGAATGTTCAAGAAGGTTGTCTTACCGGCGCCTGTACCGCCGGAGATCAGAATGCTCAGGCGAGCTCGCACGGCGGAGGAGAGCAGCTCCATCATTTCTGCAGAGATGCTTTTGAGCTGCACCAGTTGGTTCGCCGCCAGCGGTCCCGTGCCGAAGCGCCGGATCGAGAGGGAAGGCCCGTCGAGGGCGAGCGGCGGAATAATTGCATTGACGCGCGATCCATCGGGCAGACGCGCATCGACCATCGGAGAAGACTCGTCTACGCGACGGCCCACGCGCGACACGATGCGGTCGATAATCTGCAGAAGATGGCGGTCGTCGCGGAACGACGCATCCGCCCTCGTCAGCAGGCCTCCGCGTTCAATGAATACATGGTCCTTGTCGTTGACGAGAATATCCGAGATCTTCTGGTCCTTCAGCAACGGCTCGAGGGGGCCCAGTCCGAAGACCTCGTCCAGCAGGTCGGTCTGGATCTTTTCCTGTTCGTCGAAGCTGAGGGGCACGCGGCGGTCGCTGATGATCTCGCTGATGATGCTCGATACGGCCTGGCGCGCCTGATTCGAATTCACGCGCGACAGCTTCTCCAGGTCGAGTTTGGAGATCAGAGTGCGATGGACTTCCGATTTAAAGTTCTCGAGATTTAAATGTTCCACGTTAAAACCTTCCAATAGTCGGGATAAGGGCCGATTCCTTTATGAGCCAAACAGGCTGAAGCCTTTTTTCTTTTCGGGCTTGGCCGGCATGCCACAAGCCGTTCTCGCCATGTCCTGAATCGCGCGGGCGATCATCGAATCTTCGAGCGCCAGCGGCGTTGCTTCGTTCTGCATGCGCCTTACGGTCACATAGTCGCTCGGGATCTTCCATTGCACCGGGCGCGTGAGGGCCTTTGAAATATGCTCTTCGTCTACTCCGCCGGAGCGGGGCATGAAGCGATTGAGCACGATTTCAAGATTCGAGCCGCCGTTTTTGAAGTATTCCGAAATGACGCGATGCGAATTGCGCAGCTCGGGAATGCCGGCCTGCATCACCAGGTAAACGGTATCGGCCTGATCCACCAGGGTGGTGCCACTAAGGTCGAACCGCGAGCCGGCGTCGACAACCACAAAATCGAATGCGGTTCGAGCCACGGCGACCATCCGCTCCATCGCCTCGTTGCTCACTTCCACCTGGGGAAATTTGCCCGGTGCGGCCAGCACATTGAGCCCCGAACTGTGCTTGGTTAAAAGCTTGGAGAGAAAATTTTGATCGAGCCGGGTGTAATTCTGGAGAGCGTCCACGGTCGAGAACTGCGGTGTAATTCCCAGATTAAGAGCCGCATCGCCCAAGGGAAGATCGAGATCGATTAACACCGCGCTCTGTCCGCACTCCTGGACCAGGGAAACCGCAAAGTTGCAGGCAACGGTGGTGACACCGGATCCGCCCTTGCCGCCGAGAAAAACGAGAACCTTGCCGCCCGGCTTGTTGCTCGAAGTGCGGGTCATGGGCCGGCGCGCCGACGCCCGGGAAAGTGCCTCGTTCAGCGGTCCCAGCGCGACCGGCTGCGCAAGAAACTCGCGCGCTCCGGCGCGCATGCAGCTCATCAGGAGGTTGGGATCGTTGTTCATCGAAAAGACCATCACCGTGAGCGCAGGATTGGCGGAGATTTCCTCCACCAGATCCAGAGCGACACGCTGATCGCCGTCCAGATCGATGATGTACACGTCAAAATTCTGTTCCATCATGCGTGGAACTTCGGAGGCTTTATTGGGGTAAGTAGGAAACTCCCGCACCGTCGAACTACCCGAACCGGCGAGGGCGTTGGCGACAATTCTCCTGCGATTTTCATTAGGGCCGATTAATGCAATCGACAGATCGCTCGCGCCAACCGATGTTTCTAAATCTTCAAAATGATTCTGCATTACCGATCTTTCGACTCCTGCATGCTTGCGGGCTGCTCTTTCGGGTTGATTTGCTCTTCAACAACTCTTCTTTCTCTGTCCGATTAAATTACTGTCTCAGCCGGCGATGGCAAAGAACGAAATAAGCGTCCCGACCGCGATAGCTGGCGCGTAGGGCATCTTGCGAGCGTGAGGATTGGCAAGCGTGTGTTCCGTCTCCGTACCTTTCGCCCGTTTCTTCCATCCGAAAACCAAATCTCCTGTGCCCGAAAAGAGCTCTCCAACAAACCCGCCGCAGATGGCCCAGACAACCGCCATGATGCCGCCCACAATTCCCGTCAAAACCAACGCTACGAACAACTGCCTGGGGCCAACCCACGCTCCGATTGCAGCGCAAAGTTTGACGTCTCCCATGCCCATACCGCCCATGAAGGCCAGCACACCGAACAGCAACAACCCCAACCCAGCCCCTTCAAGACTTGGCACGATTCCAATTCCATGCCAACTCTTCGGAGCAACCGACACAATCAACCCCAGCGCCAGGAATGGCAGCACAAGCAAATTTGGAATACGACGGCTGCGCAGATCGGTGAATGTGGACACTGAAAGCACTAAAACAGTCGGCCACCATGCGATCGAGTGCAACTCGAACCCCCATCCCTGCTTTGCATACGAAATACTTCTCTATATATGCAATTGTCCCTCCAAATCATCATAAGTCAAGCTGTATTAATTCAATGCGATACACGGAAGGTATGACAAAAGAGTGTACACGTTTGTTTACTTGCTTCGAGGTCTGTGAAGCGAAAGGGTTACACTTCAAAAAACCTCTTTGCAGGACATTCAAGTTAAAAACTGTTTACTAACTCTTCTTAGCTCTGCCAATTCTGCTATCCAATCGCCGCAAGCCCCCCCTCGACGCGCAATTTCAGGGCATTTCCGGCATTATCGAAGCGCGTTCACGACTGCGAACGGCTGTTGTGCCGGTCTGCCGGGGCGGATAGGGCAAGCTTGAAGCGGTAGGGTTAGTCTACTGGGCGATTCATCGCCGAGGAAGCGACGCACGGCGTCCGACGTTACTTAGGTCAGGAACATACAGTCGCCATAGCTGAAGAAGCGATAACGGTGACTCACCGCGTGCTCATATGCGTGCAGGATGTTTGTCCGTCCGCCAAATGCGCTCACCAGCATCAGCAGGCTCGATTGGGGCAGATGGAAGTTAGTGAGCAGCGCGTTGACCACACGAAACTCATAGCCCGGATGGATGAAAATATCGGTTTGGCCGTCATGTGCCTCGAACACGCCGGTCTGTGCCCGCGCGGCCGAAGCCTCTAAGGTACGGACAACGGTCGTACCAACCGCGATCACGCGGCGTCGTTCGCTTCGGGCACGGTTGACGGCGTCTGCCGTAGCAACTGGCAGGCTGTAACTTTCACGGTGCAGTCGAATCTCGGAAACCCGATCGACGCGTAAAGGAGCAAAGGTTCCCAGCCCCACGTGCAGCGTGACGTAAGCAATCTCGGTACCTCGGGCTCGAATGGATTCGAGCATCGAAGGGGTGAAGTGCAGCCCAGCCGTCGGTGCGGCAACCGACCCAGGTTCACGCGCAAACACGGTCTGATAACGTGCGCGGTCGTTGCCGGTATCGTCCCGATGGATGTACGGCGGCAGCGGAATATGTCCGATCCGGTCGAGAGCGCCAAAGAAATCCTCGGTCGGAGCAAAACGCAAGACGCGGTCGCCGAACTCGCCGCGCTCCAGAACCTCGGCTTCCAGTACGATCACGCCGGTGGCGTCCGGGAACACCAGACGCTCGCCGACAGCAATCTTACGGCCAGGTCGCACCAGGGCGCGCCATATGTTTTGACCCGACGGCTCGGTGAGCATCACCTCGATACGGCCGGTCGGCTTCTCGCGTTCGCGCTGCACGGTGCGACGCGCAAAGAGTCGGGCCGGAATCACCCGGCTGTCGTTCAATACCAGCAGATCACCGGGGCGCAGCAGAGAAGGGAATTCACTGAATTGCGCGTCGCGAATCGCGCCCGTGGCCCGACCGATCTCAGCTGCCCGATTTACGACCAGCATGCGGCTGGCGCCCCGTTCAGCAGGTGGATGCTGCGCAATAAACTCCGCTGGAAGATGAAAGTCGAAGTCGGCAACGCGCAGGTCATTTTCATCGCTGCTCACGACGAGGCCTTTCCCAAATGTGCATAGGCGCGCAGGCGCGCATTGTCAATGGTGGCAGTGAGCTTCGCACGCATTGGCTCGAATGCTTCTGTGGGCAAATCCGCGGAAACCTGCGTCCATTGCGCCCAGCTTACGCAGATCTTGGTAAATGGCCGGGGCACAAGAAACCGATCCCAGGACCGCATCGTCCACGCCTTCTGCGGTTCGAGATGAAACGCACCGATGGGGGCACCGGTCATCTGCGCTAGTTTGATGGGCCCCATCTTGGTTTGGTAGATCGGCCCGCGCGGGCCGTCAGCGGTGAAAATTGCAGTTCGACCCGATTCTATGACCTGCGCCAATCCCAGCAGACCCTCGCGCGCGCCGCGCGAACTGGAGCCGCGCACTGCATCGAAGCCAAACATCCGCAGAATCCGTGTGATCAGCTCCCCGTCGAAGCTTTGGCTGATCAGAATGACCGCCCCCGAGGCGCGGAAATAGAATGCGCAGGGCAGCACGCACTGATGCCAGAAGCAGTAAATCTCCGCTCCGGCCTTCTGGCCCTCGCGCACAGGGGCAACCCCTTCTTCAGCGATCACTTCAAATCGCCAGGTACGCCCGACAATCGAAAGCAGGGCCCACACCATCCGTGGAACAAGGGCCAGCACAACGCGTTGACCGAAAGTGAATTTTGGGCTTGCTTCGGAAGTCACTGTTTCAATTTTAGCGGTGCGCCCCGCAATCGGAGTCAACTATAGCGGAGCCAGCGCAACAGCTCCGGCAGGGTGGCCCGCTTGCCATACATCAGAATGCCCACGCGATAGAGGCGCGTGGAAAACCAAAGCACCACCACGATGCTGATCGCGAGCAAGCCGATGGAAACGGCGAGCTGCCAGGCCGGCGGAATCTCCGAAGCCATCCTCAGAAACATGATGACCGGCGCCGTAGGCGGGAAAAACGATGCCGCAACGGACCAGAACGAATTTGAATCGTTGATCACCAGCATGATGAGCGCGAAGCTCAGCCAGGTAGGGGCAGCGGCAAGCGGCATGTACATTTGCAGCTCCTGCTCCGTCTCGCAGGTAGCGGCGAGACCCGCGAAAAGTGAGCTGTAAAGCAAATAGCCGAGGACGAAGTAGACAGGGAAGAGAATTGCCTCGGTCCACGAAAAGTGCACGGCCAGTTCGCCAGTCATGATGGCAGTGGCGAGCGGTGAGATCAAAAGAACGGCGCCCGCTACCAGCCAGATTGCAATCTGCGTCAGGCCAACGGCGCCTACGCCGATCAGCTTGCCCGCAAGCAGATCGCCCGGGCGCGCAATGGCCAGCATAACTTCGAAAATGCGCGAAGTCTTTTCCTGGATAATGGAGCGCGCCACGTTCATGCCGTAGATCATCGTGGTCATCGAGAGCAGAAGGGCCATCACGTAACCCTTCCACAGCGAAGCCTCGGCATTGGTCTTCACTAGACTTCCGTCCTTCTTCACCTGCCACGTCGCAAGCGGCACGCCGTCGACCAGCTTGTCTGCATTGGTGCGCTCGATTCCCGTCCCCATCAGGCGTTCATCGATCACGGCGTGAGTGAGCGCGGACTTCAGTCGTCCTGCGGTGATAAAGTCGCCCGACGATTTTGAGATGTACGACCCGGTCGGCATTTTCCCCGGTTCGGCTTCCACCCAGAGCACGCCGTCTATCTGCTCGGCTTGCACAGCACGCACCAGTTCGGCGCGTTGCCGATCGGTCGGTTGGACCACGACATCCACACTCGCTTTGGCCGCTTTGTCGCCGACGAGTTGATCGCGAATCGCACCAGCCAGTGCGGCATTGGGCGCCGCAACCACCATGTGCCGGTTCGCTCCGAGGCCCAGGCTCGACAAGTAGCCCACTCCCAGAATCAGGGCAAACACCGCAGGCAGACCAAGGGTGGTCATGCGAAAGGCACGCCCGCGCACCTGTTCCATGTACTCGCGTCGCGCAACCAACAGCACGTTACGCATCGGCTTTGCCTCCCACTGTCCAAATGAAAATCTCTTCGAGCGACGGCTCAACCAGCTCGAAGCGGTAAATCGTTGCGCCCGCCGATGCCTCCTGCAGCAGCTTCTGTGCATCGCCGTGCGGTTTCAGCTTGATCTGGGCGTGCCCTGAGAAGTTTGTGGCCTCCGCAACCTCTTCGCTCTTGAGAAACGCGGGGCTACCTTCGAACTCGACTATCACATGATTGCGTTCATAGCGCGATTTGATCTCGCGCATGCGGCCTGCAAGTACAGCCTCACCGTTATTCACGAGGCAAATCGAATCGCACAGCTTCTCCACCTGGTCCATGCGATGCGTCGAGAAGATAATGGCCTTGCCTTGGTCCTTCAATTCGAGCAGCGTCTTCTCCAGCAATTTTGCGTTTACCGGATCGAGACCGCTGAAGGGCTCGTCCATCACGATCAGGCCAGGGTCGTGCAGGAGCGATCCGATGAACTGAATCTTCTGCTGCATCCCTTTTGAGAGCTCTTCGGTTTTCTTCTGCAGGGTCTCGTCAATCTCAAGACGCTTGGCCCAGTCGGTCGCCCGCTTGCCCGCTTCGGCCCGGCTCAGCCCATGCAGCTCGCCGAAAAATACAAGCTGCTCGAGGACTTTCATTTTTTTGTAAAGGCCGCGCTCTTCAGGAAGATAGCCGACGCGTTCCAGGCTGTCCCTGTGGAACGGCTTGCCGAACAAGTTCACCTGGCCCGCATCCGGAAGGGTGATCCCCATCATCATCCGAATCGAACTGGTTTTGCCCGCACCGTTCGGGCCAAGCAGGCCAAACATCTGACCCGCCTCAACCGCAAGGCTCAACTCACGCACGGCTACTTTGTTCTCGTAGGCCTTGGTGACGCGTACGAGTTCGACAACAGACATCCATGCTCCTACGGGAAGGGGAATCCAGATCGGCGGGCAGCATCCTGCGATCCGCCCAAGTGTAGCAAAGAGCGCTCTGATCCCGAGAAGGGTTTCCTAAGGAAGTAGGAGCGCGGTCGAGAGGAAGTGTCTAGGTGTGCTTGTTGTACTCCGGTGGCCCGGCCATCACCAGGGCGCTGCTCTTTTCTCCATGAATGTAGCGACAGCACCAGTACGTCTCGTGCATCATCTTGTCGCCAACGGCCGACAACTCAAGGTATTGAATGCGGCCGTAGAGAAACAGAGTCTCCTGCCAGAGCTCAACCTTCTTCAGCACCTCGGGAGTCTTGCAGATGGCCCCCAGATCGTCGCGATTCAGAGCCCAGATGCCGGTTGCTTCGCCGGGCAGCAGAACAATCGGCTCCGGTTCATCGCCAGGTTCGAGTTTCGGGAACTCCGGCGGCTTGGGCAGATCGGTTTCGTCCACAGCAATTCTCACCTGGTCCGACGAAGAAACAATGCGGGCCGGACTGCGGCCGCGGTTTGATGCCATCACCTTGAAGCTGTTTTCCATGGTCAGGAATGGCTCAACGGTCACTACGATCCATGGGCGCTCGGAACTGGCGATGGCCTGGGCCAGAGCCAAGGCCGCGCTGGCGCTATCCATCGCTGCCTGTGTCGCGGAGTGGCCTGCAACTAAATGTCGATCGATGCTCTTCAACGTTCGCAGCGCAAGCATGATGCCTACATAGCCGAGTACTGCCAGGACGATAGATGCTCCCCACGTGGCTTGCTGGCGCCAGCCCCATTCAACGGGCGCGGGAGCCGGGGGATTCACGATGATCTGCGGCTGATTGTTCGGTTGCGGCGCTTCTTCGGCACTTGTCGACGGCGTGCTTCCATCCGTTGGCGCTGCCGGCTTGGCCGCGGGGGGCGTGCGCGCGGGCCTGCTCACGGTCGTATCTGGTGCTGCATCCTGTGCTGCGATGGCCGGCGCCGCATACAAAAAGGCCAACAGCGCAAATAATACTGCCAATCGCCTGGACATATATGACAGCACTATAGCAGTTCAATGGAGAACGTTTCGCGTAGGTTTCAGGAGGGTTCCCAAGGTGCAACCTGCGGCAGAGCTGCCGCAGCGGCACTTCTTATGCTGAAGCCGATGCCGAACCGTCTTCCGGTTCGAACACTAGATCGGGCTCCGCAAGGCGGATCAGCCGATGCAGATATGCGCGCGAGATGCCGAGACTGCGCGCAGCAAGCGTCTTGTTGCCATTGTTTTCGCGCACTGCATCGATTGCAAGCTTGATTTTGTAGTCGCGCAGCTGGCGCTCAAACGTGCACTCGGGGTTGTATTCGCTGATGTCGATGACCTTGTCCCCGTGCATGTTCAAGGGCAGATCTTCAGGCCGGAGGGTCATGCCCGGAGCAAGGATGATTGCGCGTTGAATTGTATTCTCGAGCTCGCGCACATTGCCCGGCCAGGGGCAGCTCTGCAGCTTCGCCATGGCTTCCGGCGCAATCGAATGCATCGGCTTTTGGAACAGTTCCGCATAGTGCTTCAGATAATGGTTCGCAATCTGCGGAATATCTTCGGCATGATCGGCCAGCGGAGGCGACACGATCTTCATCACGTTGATGCGGTAATACAGATCCTGGCGGAATTTGCCTTCTGCCACCAGCTTCGCCAAATCCTGGTGCGTCGCAAAAATCAGCCGTGCTTTCAAAGGAATTAGCTTGCTGCTGCCCAGTCGGCTGAACTCCATCTGCTGCAGTACCCGCAGCAGTTTCACCTGGGTGTACAGGCTCAAATCGCCGATTTCATCCAGGAAGAGCGTTCCATCTTTCGCCTGCTCAAAGTAGCCTTCGCGCGCGCCTACGGTGCCTGTGAAGGCGCCCTTCTCGTGCCCAAACAGCTCAGCCTCAATCAAGGTTTCGGGAATCGCGCCGCACGAAACAGCAACAAACGGCTTCTCGGAGCGCGAACCTAGATTGTGGATGGCACGCGCAATCAGTTCTTTGCCGGTGCCGCTCTCGCCGGCTACCAGCACCGACGCGTTTAGATTTGCAACTCGGTGGACAAGTTGATACACCTGCCGGATCGCGGAGCTCCCGCCGATGAGCCGGTCGCAGGTGGTTGCGGTCTCGGCTTTTTGATGAACGGTCTCAAGCTGCCGCCTCAGCAGCGAGTTTTCGCTTGCCCGGCAGAGCATGGCCTTCAATTCGCGAATCGAGGGTGGACGCCGGCAGTATCCGTACGCTCCAAGCCGAACCAGTTCCACCGCTGTTGCGCGCAGTCCGTCATCGGCCATGATGATTGCAGGAAGCGGATGGACAAGAATGCGTCGCGAAGACTCAACCCGCTCCTTCATCGACCCGTTATTCGAGTTCAGATCCAGGATCAGAGCGTCTGTTTCTCCCCCATCGACCAGCCGCGCAACATCGCCCTCACTTGTCGCCAGCTCCACTTGGAATTCCTTTCCAAGGGCCGAAGCAAGGAGGGTCTGCAGCGCTCGGTCTTCCGATAACAAGCCTATCCGGATCATAAAAAACAGTCTCTTTCGCTCGGCCCCCAACTCAAAAAAAGGAGGCGACTTGCCAAGTGCGTTCAGTGTAGATACAGGTCTGTTTTGACTTCCTTCTAAAATCGGTGAGTCTGCCGACGGACCTCGACGCGGAAAACATTCAAGTTAAGTGGCTTCGTTGCTTTCTGAAGACACCGCGTGACCGTGATTTTCGACTGCGAGTACCCTCCGGTCAATACCCCACCGGTGCATTCAGGGAGCACTGAGGTAACCCACCGACCCAAATTGCCTCCATGCACCATCGGGGATGCGTTTATTTCTGTCCCATCAAAAGCAGAGCCTCCGCATTGCCCGCCAATCCGCTGCCCCGGCGCGTTCACGTTACCATCGATGGTGCGCGCGCCGCTTTCAAATTTATCGCGAAGCGGAATCGGAGAACCTTCCGGGTACTGTATTGTTTATGGACGCTTCCACTGCTGAACCGGTCGTTGCCCCGCACGGGACAACCGCGGATAATCCCGCCCTCCGGCTCTATTCCCGGCACCTGATGAACATCGCCCTCCTCATCATGCTGCCGATGGTCGCTGCGCCCACTCTGAACTACGCCCATACCCTGCTGGTCGACCCTGACATCTGGTGGCACATGGCCAACGCCCGCATCCTGGTCACCACCCATCACTTCATCCATACCGACCCCTACTCCTTCACTGCCATTGGCCAGCGATGGATTGATTGGGAGTGGCTTTCCGAAATCCCCTACCTCTTCAGCTTTCAAGCATTTGGCCTGCGGGGAATCTACCTGATTACATGGCTGGCCCTGGGGGCCAACATCGTCTTCGTCTACTGGCGCGGCTACTGGATGGGACGCAGCGCGGATGCTTCTCTATGGGCATCGGTGATCGCCTTCCTGCTCATGACGGTCAACTCCGGTCCGCGCATGATTGAATTCGCTTATCTCATCATGTCCGCCGAACTGGCGATCCTCGAAGCCGCCGAACGCGGAAACAAGCGCCTGCTCTGGCTGCTGCCGCCACTGTTCTGCCTCTGGATCAACCTGCATGGAACCTATCTGGTCGGCCTCGGATTACTCGGCCTCTACATCCTGTGCGGCTGGTTTCCCTTGCATGTGGGTGTTTTCCAGCAGAAGTGCCTTTTCAAGCACTGAACGGAAGCAACTCGTCGGCGTCTTCGCGGCCAGTGCCGTTGCGCCTCTGTTGAATCCGTACGGCTGGCGTCTGATGTGCGCAGCCGTTCGACATGATGCTGAACCAGAAGTTCAGTATCGCCACCATTACTGAATGGCAGCCGCTCAGCTTTTCATCCCTGGAGGGGCGAGGCGCCCTGGTCGCTATTGTCGCCATGATTCTCGCTCACTGCGTGCGGGGCCGGACGTGGAAAGTCCACGAGATGGCGATGATTTTATTTGCCTGGTATATGGCGATCGAACATCACCGCTTCACCTATCTCGCGGCGGTGATTACAACGCCCATGCTGGCCCGCGATTTGGCCCGCAGTTTTACCTCGAAAGAGAAAGACATCGACACAATTCCCTGGGCCAACGGCGTCATGATTGCCGGCGCTCTGGGAGTGATGGTGTATATGTTTCCCTCGCAGGCATCGCTACAAAAGTTGCTTAATATGATGTTTCCCATTGAAACGATCTCTGCAGTGCAGCCGTCGTGGCGCACGTTCAACGTCGATTATGTCGGCGGCATGATGGCATGGGAATCGAAGCCCAGCTTTATGGATTCGCGGTTTGATAGCTTTGAGCATCTCGGCGTGATGCAGGACTCGCGGAGCATCCTGCAGGGGTATGATGTGCTCGAGTTGTTCGACAAATACCGGATCGATCATGCTTTGGTGAAAAACGATCAGCCGATAGCCTACTTTTTGCAGCACACGCCGGGCTGGACCCTGGTCCGTCACGAGAAAGCCTGGGAAGGGGAGTACCTTCTCTTCTCCAAGACGCAGGGGCATCCGTAGCGAGAATGACCACCCATCTCCAACGTCGCCCAGGGACACGGTCATAACCGTATGGACTCAGAACCCTCCACGCTCGTCGAAAATCCGGTGCCAGCCCCCGCCGCATTCCAGCCCCCGGGCGTTTTCGCCCGTATTTTCACACGCCACTTCTTTTATGGGGCACTCCTGGTCGTCCTTCCCATCGTGTTCGGAGAAGGGTTCAACGCGCGCCTCACTCTTCTGCGGGAGCCCGATATCTGGTGGCACCTGGCCGATGCCCGGCTGTTATTCAGCTCTGGGCACTTCATTCACACGGAACCCTATTCGTTCACTGTTGCCGGGCAGCCCTGGATTAATCCGGAGTGGCTGTCCGAGCTGCCCTATTGGGCGGGCTATCGCACCCTTAATCTTCGCGGAATCTATTTGGTCGCCTGGCTCGCGATCTGCGCGAATATTCTTCTGGCCTACTGGCGGTCGTTTCGCCGAACGCGCAGTGCCGACGCCTCTTTCTGGGCAGCAGGGATCGGCTTTGTTTTGATGGCCGTCAACCTCGGCCCCCGCACTATTCCTTTCGGCTATCTTGCTTTGTCGCTGGAAATGCTGATCCTGGAGACGGCGGACCGCGGCAATCGCCGGCTGCTCTGGCTGTTGCCTCCATTGTTCTGTCTTTGGGTGAATCTGCACGGCACCTGGCTGATCGGCCTGGCCCTGCTTGTGCTTTACTGCGCCACAGGATGCGTGCGTGTACAGATGGGAGCCCTGCAACAGCTCCGGTCTTCCCCCGCGGATCGCAAGCAGACAGCGGCCGTCATAGGAGCCAGCATCGCCTCTCTCTTTATCAATCCCTATGGCTGGCGCCTTGTGTGGAACCCGCTGGACATGATGTTGAACCAGCAGGTCAACATCACTACGGTCGCCGAGTGGAAACCTCTGAACGTAGGCAATCTCGAAGGGGCGGCCCTGGTGATCGTCGTCCTGCTCATGGTGTTGGCAAATCTCAAACGCGGACGCATCTGGAGCCTCTTTGAGTTCGCGGTTGTTGCCTTCGGCTGCTATGCCGCGGTCGACCATGTGCGCTTCTTGTATCTCGCTGCCGTCTTGATCGGCCCGGCGTTGGCCATGGATATAGCGCGTAGCTTCTCGGGGGAGCCTAATCAGAAAACGATCCCGGCCATGAACGCGCTGATCGCACTCGCTGCATTGGTATGCGTTGTGGTGATGTTTCCTACAGAGAAAAAATTGCAAGCCAGGCTCTCCGACGAATTCCCGCTCCGCCTGATTCGTGCGATTCAACCCGGTTGGCGCACGTTCAACACGGACTATGTGGGTGGCATGATGGCGTTTGAGTCGAAGCCAAGCCTGATCGATTCGCGCGTCGACACATTCGAGCACCACGGTGTCCTGCAGAACTACCTGGCCGCTATGAATCTCGACAAATCCCTCGAGATTCTCGACTTCTACCGGGTTGACCACGCACTGTTGGCCGAGGGCCAGCCGCTGGCCTATCTCTTGGAGCACGTCCCCGGATGGTCCGTGCTCATGCGTGAAAAAAACGCGGACAGTGAGTACGTCTTGCTAGTCAAAAATGCCAACGGCTCTTCGATCCTTGCTTCGCAGACCGATGCCCCGCCGGCGACGCATCCTGCCACCGAAAATCAGTAATGCACCGGTTTCCGCCGCAACCCAGAATATGTGACGAAGATCACACGCATAGCTCTCACGGCAATGGGACTATCGTGGTTGGGTGTTATGCCTTCGCGCCCCTCAGGCCCTGTTTTTTCCGCGCACGGAGAATCTGTTTTGAAACTCGACCCATCCGCCTTTGTCGCTGACCAGGAGCTGCTCGATGCTCTTGAGAAGCGTTCTACTCCAGTTGTCTGCGACGAGGACCGCGTCCTCTTTCGCCAGGGAGACGAGCCTACGGGCCTTTATGTTCTTCGTTCGGGCTCGGCCACGCTGACCATGGCCTCGCTAACCGGCGAAATCATCCTCCGCACCTCCGTTACCAAGGGAGCTTTGCTGGGACTCCCTGGCTTTATTGCCGGGCAGCCCTACTCCCTCAGCGCCCAGGCTGCGAAAGGCGCTCAACTCGGATATGTCAGCCGCGATGAGTTCGCGGAGCTCATGCTCCGCAACCCTGCTCTATCGGTGAAAGTGCTCAGCGTCCTCGCTGCCGAAGTGCGCAGCGCGCGCATCGCGATCTCGCGCGGCTGACCCACCCTTCCGAATTCACGTGCCGGGCCGTTGTAGATCGACTTCCGGCCGTGCTCGGCCACGTTTTCCTCGGCGCCAATCCTGACCGCCGACAGCCTGCCCGATCCCGTGCTTTAGCATCCAGATTGTGCCCGGTCTCGACACCCCCGTCATGTACGTGCGCGGAGTCGGCCCGCGCGTGGCCGAATTGCTTGCGGCCAAAAATATCCATGTGGCCGAGGACTTGCTTTACCATCTGCCGTTTCGCTACGAAGATCGCCAAAACCCCCGCAGTCTGGATGAGCTGAAACCTGGCGAGACCGCAAGCGTCATTGCCGAGGTCCGCGGCGCCGCTCTGCTCCGCACCCGCCGTATGCCTATCTTCGAGTTAACCGTGGGCCAGGGCCGCCACGCACTCAAATGCCTGTGGTTCCACGGAACCTACCTCAATGGAAAATTCCACGCCGGCCAAACCATCGCGGTCTACGGCAAGGTTGAGCCGTCCCGCTCCACCAGCAACTTCAAAATGATCCAGCCCCAGTGGGAGCTGCTGCCCGACGCAAGCGACGACGCTGAAACGCGCCTGCTCGAAGTCGGCCGCATCACGCCGGTGTACGAATCCTTGGGCGGAAGTCGCATGGCCTCGCGCTGGCAACGGCGGGTCATCTTCGACTTGCTCGAATCGATGCGCGGCGTGGTGCCTGAGTGCCTTCCGCAGTCCATGATCGCGCGCCTCGACATGCCGGATCGCGAAAGGGCCTTGCGCGAGGTCCACTTTCCGCCCGAAGGCACGTCGATGACGCAGCTGCAGGCATTCGGCACGCCTGCCCATCGCCGCCTCATCTTCGAGGAGCTGTTCTTTCTGGAGCTTGGCCTCGAGCTCAAGCGCCGACGCATGCGCGAGCGCGCCGGCATCGGTTTTGCCACCACCGACAAGGTGCGCGAGGCCATCCGCGAGGTGCTGCCGTTCCATCCCACCGCCGCACAGAAACGTACGCTTGGCGAAATCGTCTCCGACATGCGCCAGCCCAGCCCCATGCGCCGCCTGCTGCAGGGCGATGTCGGCTCCGGAAAGACCATCGTGGCGCTCCAGGCCATGCTGGTCGCGATCGAGAACGGCTACCAGGCCGCGCTCATGGCGCCGACCGAGATTCTCGCCACGCAGCACTTTCTCGCCGCCCGTAAGCTGCTCGAGCGCTCTTCCCGCAGTTATCGTGTGGTTCTGCTTACCGGCTCTCTCGATGACGACCGCAAGCGTGCCAATCGCGGGCTCATCAATCGCGGTGAAGCGCAGCTCGTCATCGGTACCCATGCCCTGATCGAAGAGAAGGTCGAGTTCGATCGCCTCGGCCTCGTCGTCGTCGACGAGCAGCACCGCTTCGGTGTCTTGCAGCGTTTCAAGCTGATGAAGAAGCCCAACCAGCCCGAACCTGACGTGCTCGTGATGACAGCTACGCCCATTCCGCGCACCCTCGCGCTTTCACTCTATGGGGACCTCGACGTAAGCGTGCTCGACGAGTTGCCTCCGGGCCGCACGCCCATCGTTACGCGCCGCGTGCCCGGGGAGCGCTCTGGCGAAGTTTGGGACTTTGTCCGCAAGCAGGTGGAGAAAGGGCGCCAGGCCTACATCGTTTATCCCGTCATCGAAGGCGCGCGCGACGATCAGCCGGAGCTCGACTTCTCGCACGACGATGCAACTACAGCGGTCGAGCAGGAGCCGAGTCCCGCCAAAAAAGCGGCGCCCCGCAAGGGCAAAACCGCCGCACTGTTTGCCGAAGCCAATCTACCTCAAAAAGCTGTTCCGAAAAGCAAGACAGCGGAGCTGAAATCCGCAGTTGAGATGCACGAGAAGCTGCGCACCGGGCCGCTCGCCGGGCTCAACGTCGGCCTGCTCCACGGCCGTCTCGACGCCGACGAGAAGGAAGTCATCATGCGCCGTTTCCAGCGCGGCGAGATCCAGGTGCTCGTCGCTACCACCGTGATCGAAGTCGGGGTAGACGTGCCGAATGCTACCGTCATGGTGGTCGAGCATGCCGAACGCTTCGGCCTGGCCCAGCTGCACCAGCTGCGTGGGCGCGTCGGCCGCGGCGCAGCCAAAAGCTACTGCATCCTGATTACGGGAGAACGAGTTTCGGAGCTAGCCGAAGAACGCCTGAACGCTATGGTGCGGACGCAGGACGGATTCGAACTCGCCGAACTTGACCTCGCCATGCGCGGCCCCGGCGAATTCTTCGGCACCCGCCAGGCGGGCCTTCCAGAGTTTCGTGTGGCCAATCTCGTGCGCGATCGCCAGTTGCTCGAACTCGCCAAACGGGAGGCCGACCGCTTTGCCAATCCCGAAAAGGGTAAAGAGGCGGAAGCGACCGAGGCGGAACGCGCTCGCGTCTGGGCCCGCCTCAAAGAAGCCTGGCAGCGCAGATACGGCCTCGTCGAGGCCGGTTAGGTTAGTGGTGTTGTTGGATGGAGTTGAATAAGCCGGAAGGAATGTACTGCTGCCCACCTCGGCGTGATGGTTATCGCACCGAAGGTGGGCCTTCCCCTGAAACTTCTCTAATGAGCCCCGCCCATTTATCTAACGTTCTGTAGGTCTAAACAACTGTAAGTTGGATTTAATGTACTGTAAGCTAGCGCATCTCGAACCAAACTTATTTGCCTGTTTCACTCGCAAGTAACGGGACCTTTTGCAGTACGGGCGTGAGGGCAAAGGTCAGCAGCAGCACCATCGGCCCTGCAACCACCAGCCAGCCTGCCAGCGCATGACCGGCCACGTTTCCTGAAGCCGAAAACATCCGCATCGGAGACCCGGTCAGCATGGTGTTCTTGAAAGCCTGCTGCGATCCCGAAGAAAACATCCAGCCGCCCAGCCGCATATACGGCAGAAGCAGGGCAAACTGCAGCGGCATCGCCGCGTAATTCGCTGCTTGAATTGCCGGCACGTTCAACCCGAAAGCAAACGCGATCACTGCGCACAAGGCCGTCGGAATTCCGAACATCGGAAAGCATCCGATGGCGAACCCGAGCGCCAGGGTCAGAGCCAGACGCCGCGGCGATACACCCATCCGCAACCATCCTCCTACCCGGTCCTTCGCAGCTGTCGTCCACTTTTCCATCGTCTTTACCGTAAGGTTCACGCACTAAAAACGGATTGCCGGAGCATGAATCTTCAGTGAAGGTATCAACTTGTTCACTTGGACCGAGGATACTTCCGATCTGGGGGAAAAGGCTCTACCACCTTGGGCGTAGAAGACGTTCCAAATGTGGGATGAAATTTGATTCGGCGAGAGCCGAGGTGGGGGCGAGTATCAGGTTTAGGCCAGGCCTTGCAGTAGATCGCTCGCTCGCATCGCGCCCAGCACCTGCTCGAGCTTCCAATCCAGTGCCTCACCGCCATCGAGGACCAGGTCGGCATTCTTCGCCGTCGGTCGCACAAACTTGAAGCACGCAGGCCGGACCGTCGCTTCGTACTGCTGACGCACGGACTCCGCAGTTCGTCCTCTCTGCTCCGTATCTCTCTTGAGGCGCCGCTCGAAGCAGAGCCCGTCCGCCGTATCGACGTACACACGTAGTCCGTAAAACGGCAGAATCTCGGGATAGTAGAGAGCGAACAGGCCTTCGACGATCAGCAGCCTCTCGGCGCGCACCGTGTCGGTACGGTCGGCCACGCGTGTGTGGTTTGCAAAGTCGTAGACGGGCCGTTCAATCGTCTCGCCGCGCGCCAGTGCCGCGATGTGTTCGGCCAGCAGAGAGTTCTCAAGCAGCGCAGGATCATCGAAGTTCTGGCGCGCCCGCTCCTCGAACGGCAGGTGCGTGAGATCGCGGTAGTAATGGTCGAGAGGGAAGTGAATGCCCCCGAGCGCCCTTGCCAATTCCAAAGCCAGCGTCGTCTTGCCCGAGCCAGAGGCGCCGGCGATTCCCAGCACCACCGGCGGAAACGGCAGGCGTGCCGTCTGCTCACTGTCTGCAGCCGGCTCTTCGCTCACGCTTCGGCTTCCATCAGGGTCGAGATCCACACCACCAGCCGCTCCAGTACGCCGGAGAGGCGCCGCTCGACCAGACGCCCCGTCTCGAACACCTCTTCATGGCTCAGGGGATGTTCGCTCATGCCGGCGGCCTTATTGGTCACGCACGAAATGCCGAGCACCTCAATCCCCATGTGGCGCGCCACAATTGTCTCCGGCACAGTCGACATGCCAACCAGGTCCGCGCCAAGCGTACGGAACGCCCGAATCTCCGCAGGCGTCTCGAAGCTCGGCCCGCTTACGGCGAGATACACTCCCTCGCTGATCGTGATGCCTTCATCGTGAGCTGCTTGCTGCGCCAGGCGGCGCAGGCGCTGTGAGTAGGCCTCCGTCATGTCGAAGAAGCGCAGACCCGTATTCTTTTTTCGAGCGAAACGCGCTTCATTCGGACCCACCATCGGGTTCCAGCCCATCATGTTGATGTGATCGGAAAGCGCCACGAGCTGGCCCAGCTCATAGCTCTCGCAGATGCCGCCCGCCGCATTGGTCAGAATCACAGCCTCAATACCGATGGCTCCCAGCACGCGCATCGGGAACGTGACTTGCGCCGGCGTATAGCCCTCGTAAAAATGCACGCGCCCCTGCATTACCAGCACCGGGGCTCCGCCCAGACGTCCTGCCACAATGCGACCCGCATGCCCCTCCACTGTCGATTGCGGAAAATGCGGAATCTCGCGATAAGGAATCACGACCGCCTCAGTCACCCGGCTGGCAACCGCGCCAAGTCCCGAACCCAGCACGACGCCAACGCGCGGTCTGAGCTTGCCTATTTTTGTCTGTAGGAATTGCGCTGCTTCTGCCACTTGCTCGAAATACGTCATAAGCTAACCTTGGGAGTGCATTTTTGCTGATTCTACAAGCCCGCGGTACCGTCCACGCCCAGCAGACGGTATCCGAGCCGAAATCCGATTGAATCAGATTTGGAATGCGCATCATCTTAGACGGAGGTTCCCCAAAGATGTGCCGAAACATCAAGATTTTGTTCAATTTTGATCCACCGGTTACAGACGAGGAGATTAAAGCAGCGTCGTTGCAGTTTGTCCGCAAGATCAGCGGCTTCACGCATCCTTCCAAAGCCAATGAAGATGCTTTCAACCGCGCAGTCGAGGAGATCGCCGCTTCATCCACATGTCTGCTGCACGCACTCGAAACCGGCGCTCCTCCGAAGAACCGCGAAGAAGAAGCGGCCAAGGCCAAAGCGCGTAACCTGGCGCGCTTTGGAGATTGAGCTCCGCCGCGTGCGGGTGCGAACCGGGTTCGCGAACCTGGTTCAGGAAAGAAGAATCGTGAAACAGATTGTTGCCGTTATCTTCGGGTTGGGCCTGCTCTGCAACGCACTCCTCTTTGTGCCCCAGGCGCTCGCCGTCTGGCGCAAGAAAACCGATGAAGGAATTTCGCTGATCACTTTCGGCGGCTTTAGCATCCTGCAAGCCATCGGTATCCTGCATGGCGTATATCAGCAGGATCTCTCGCTAATCCTTGGCATGGCCGCAAGCCTGCTCAGTTGCGGCACTGTCACCTGCCTGACGTTGTATTACCGGATGAGGCGGCTGCGCGGCGCTGCCTCGCGCTAAGCGAAACGATCCTTGCCATGCCATGTGCCGACTTCCCATATCCGTAACCGATCATTGGAGAGGTCTACTGTGTACCGGCGAACGATTTCACCATCGCTGTGGACGACGGGGCCCAACTGGTTTCATTCTGCGGCGTCTGCCGGCGTGAACGGACACGACCGCAGGGCTCCGGCGTATTTGCCATCTGCTTCAGAAACGTCGAGTAGCCGGGCCATCCCGGCCGAAGTGTCGACCAATAACTCGAGTGCGTCAGCAGCGGTTTGTGCTGATCCACGAGCTGGCTGGTCAGAATCTTCACGCCGCACAGAAGGTTGTTTCTCGGCTGCAGAATTGTCTTGTCGGGATCGTGCTCGGGCAGGTCTTTGTCGATCTGCCAATTGAAGTCGCAGTCGTAGCGATTCGCATCTTCATAGGTCAGCTGCAGCAATCCTTCGCTTCGCACCATCCGATGGCTCACGCGATCCACGACGGCTACCTCAGGCTCGTTGTGGCGTACATCGGCGGTGGGTCGAAGTCCCGCTTCCGCGCCTGCAAGCGCTTGAAAGAAATACGCCCAGAACGCACGCTTGTCCGCCAGAGAAAGTGCATTGAAGCGCGGGCAAAAGACCTTCACGTCTTTCCCAACCTTCGCCGAAAGCAGTTCCTTGGGCAGAGCCTTTTCGATCATCTCGTCCCAATCGGGGTCCCACGTTTCGTCGTCACCCAGCTGCGCCTTCTGCTCGGCCATGGGCGTGGGCGGCGCCTGCTTCAATGCAGTCGGGGGTGTCACCGGAGCTTGCGAGTGGTCGAGTCTGCTGCTTTGGCTCAGCAGAAGAAAGACCAAACAAATCGCAAACAAAGTCGCCTTGCGCATCGCTGCTTGCCTCACATTCTTCAAGTGAGATGCATGCTGTATCGGCGGCGATAAATGATTGAATCCAAAGGGGATATAAAGGGAATTGGCGGGCAACCAAAACTCGGGTGTAAGAATCGCAACTCTGCTGCGTCAGCAGATAAGAACGCGCGAGAGACACGTCCGAACAGGCGCGTTCAAGGAGGAAACAATGCGGACCACAAAAAACGTTCTCTGCCCCTGTGACGAATCTTGCGAGTGCGGCCCCATCTGCACCTGCCCCAAACGTCGCGTCTAAAGAAGGCTTCCCTCATCCAAACAACAACGGCAGGAGCTTCGAAACTCCTGCCGAGCATCTCCATCAATGACTGAAACCACTTTTGACGCACTGCTCGACCTGCGCCGGCGCTTCCTCACATTTCTTGAGCGTCGCGTTGAAGATCGCGCGATCGCAGAAGACATTCTGCAGTCCGCGTACATGCGCGCGCTCGAAGGCAAAGGCCGATTGCGAGGAGATGAGTCGGCCGTCGCCTGGTTCTATCGCATTCTCCGCAACGCGGTCATCGATCACTACCGGCGACGAACCACCGAGGGCGCAGCTCTCGAACGCTGGGCACTTGAATTGGAGAACGCGTCCGCTCCCGAGCCGCGACTGCAGGAGACAACCTGCCAGTGCATAGCAGGCGCCCTTGAAGTGATCACGCCTGCATACGCTGCTCTCTTGCGCGAAGTGGATCTGAAGGAAGGAAGCCTGGCTGATTACGCGACCGCCCACGGCATTACGCCGGGAAACGCGAGCGTCCGCGCGCATCGAGCCCGCGCGGCTTTGCGCAAGCAACTCATTCTCTGTTGCGGCACCTGCGCGGAACACGGATGCATCGAGTGCAAATGCCGCATCGCGGCCGCAACTTCGTAGCCCTATCCCAAAAACATTCCGGCAATCGAAGCCGAAATCAAGTTCGCCATCGTGCCCGCCAGCATCGCCCGCACCCCGAGCCGTGCCAGATCGTTGCGCCGCTCCGGTACCAGAGCACCGATGCCGCCGATCTGCATGCCGATCGATCCGAGATTTGCAAACCCGCAGAGCGCAAACGTGGCAATCGTAAACGACCTTGGATCGAGCCCGGCCTTGTGCGTGCCCAGGGCGATGTAGGCTATCACTTCGTTGAGCGCCATACGCGTGCCGAGCAGGTTGCCGATCAGGCCGCAATCCTTCCACGGCACGCCGATCAGCCATGCCACCGGCGCAAACACAAAGCCAAGAATCTCGCCCAGGCTTCCCGGCACCCACTGCAGACCCGCATGCATGTGCACCCACCCAAGCAGGGCATCGAGCAGCGCCACCAGCGCCAGAAAACTGATCAGCATAATGGCCACATTCATCGCCAGCTTGCCGCCGTCGATCGTGCCGCGCGCAATCGCGCCGATCAGGTTCTCGTCCTTGTGCTCTTCGTTTTCGGGGATCACTACCCGGCCTTCTGTTGCCGGAACTCCGGTCTCCGGCACCAGCATCTTGGCCATCAGAATAGTTCCCGGCGAGGTCATGATCACGGCTGACAACAGATGCCGCGCCTCAATTCCCTGCGCGATGTACATGGCCATGATGCCGCCCGACACATGCGCCATGCCGCTGGTCATAATCGTCATCAACTCGCTGCGAGTGGCTCCGGCAAGAAAGGGCCGAATCGTCAGCGGCGCCTCGGTCTGCCCCATAAAGATGGAGGCCGCAACATTCATGCTCTCCGCGCCCGAGATACGCATCGTCTTCAGCATCACCCACGCCAGCCCTCGGATGATGATCTGCATTACGCCGATGTGATACAGCACCGCGAAGAAGGCGGAGATGAAGATGATCGTCGGCAGCACCTGGAACGCGAAGATCGAACCGAGCGAGGTGTTCGGCGTGCCCAGTGCGCCAAACAGCACCTTCGTTCCCGCCTGCGTACACGCCAGCATGGCTATTCACAACATCGCCGGCCCACGCCATTGCGCGTTGCCCAAAATCGAAACGCAGCACGAGAAACGCGAACACAACCTGCAGACTCAAACCCCACGCCACCGTGCGCCAGCGGATATGCCGCCGATCGGTCGAGCCCAGCCACGCCGCCAGCAGCACGGCAAGAATGCCCAGCACCCCCGTAAATCGACCCAATGCGTCTCTCCAGAAAGAAGCGTTGCTTTCGATTACCTTATCAGCAACAGGGCCTGATCCCCCTCAATTCTCCAGCGTCGTTCCGCCTAGAAGCAGCATCGGAATGAACAAAGCAGCTCTCCACGCGTTCATCTCTCGATCACTCTACGGCGTAGCTTTGTCGCTTGCCGCATTCAGCGCTCGGGCGTCGCCGTCACGCCCGGCCTGGAAATAGTCTGCAACACATAAGACCACGCGGAAATACGCCAAACCTTGGTGCCCATCCCGCGTGTTACGTGGTTCTCTGGCCGGTGGCGAACTGACCGTGCAGTTCGAAGAAATCGACCACGAGCCAGTGGGCGCCGGGTTGGAGCGATTCCGCGAAGCGTTTTTCGCCGCGTTGCCTGACGGCTGCGACCGGATTGCGTGGCAAGGTCTCGTCCATCTGGCCGTGCGGCCGCGATGGACTCGCGTGAGCGATTACGACCAGTCGCCGCCACTGATCGAAGAGACGCGCTTCAAGGAAGAGTGGGAAGGTTAGCTTCGCGTTGAGGAGAGGTCAGGACCTGTTCCTCCAATCTCGATATTAATTTGCGACCAAGCGCTTGGAAGGGCCGCTCAATAATGAAATGGGAAACGCTGCCGATCGCAATCGCTACTGCAAATGCCGTTAAATGGTACCGATCGTGTCCAATCCGCCTCGCGATCTCGATTGCTACTAATCCCCAGAGATAAACACTATAGGAAATGCGTCCAAGGTGGTGTGCCACCCGATTCTCGAGGAGTCGCCACTCATAGGTGATCGCTTGAAGAACCAGAATTGCCATGAAAGGGAGTCCGAGCGGAATGCCCCAGATTCCCTGCGCATCTTTTGGCAGCAGTCCTAGACCGAGAACGACTGCGAGGGAAATAGGTGTCAGTAACGGTTGAAAAACGAAATTTGGCATTCGGTGCGGCGCATTCCAAAGGAGAATGGCAAGCATGCAGCCGGCTAATGCGGCGTACGACACCGTTTCGGTCGACACCTCAGCGTAGATAACGTGTCCGCGGAATCCAACGGCAAGACGCCATGCAATTTGGAGGACCACCACGACCAGGCAACCCTTGATGAGGGTGCGCCAGTTCCGGACAACGACGAACACCTGCGGCCAGATCAGATAGAAGTGTTCTTCGACCGCAAGCGACCAGGTTTGCACCAATCCCTGAAATTTCGATCCCCAGTGAAAGATGAGATAGTAGTTCGCGTAATAAAGCGCAGTCGCAATCGTGTTGGCCTTGGTTGCAGAAGGGATATGGGTAATTTGCTGCCATGCAAGAAGCGCAAAGAGGGCCGGTAGAAGGCGGAAGGCGCGGCGCCAATAGAACCTCGTCCGGTTGACGGAGCCATCTCGTGTCTGTTCGGTGAGGAGCAACCAGGTAATCAACAAACCTGAGACCACGAAAAATATATGGACCGCGAATCGCCCAGGGTAGATATGCCCAAACCAGTCGGGATGATTGATTTCCTGGTCGTGAAACCCGACAACGGAAAGAGCCGCTATGCCTCGAATCCCGTCTAGGCCAGGAATCTGCCTTTTCTGCAGATTCATTTGCAAACGACCGAGCGGATTGATGTTTTGGGTTGGCCTGTCGGGCATTTTGCGGCTTTTCCTGTTTAGCTTTTAGACGTGGGGTCCTCAAGTGCGGGTCGTGATGGTGAATCGCCGTTTTGGGGCTGGAGGTGCAACAGCTGGCCGTCTTCTAAAATCTATACCGCTCGAATTGCCGATGCGATCACCCGGATTGTGCAACTCATCACCCAAAGGCGTGATCAATCAGAGCGTCCCGGCTTCTATTACGTAATTGAGAGCCCCTGGGACTTCCATCGCCGACTGCGAACAACCCAATTTGTACCGAGCATGGCGGGCCAACTACACTGATGGCTCTCTGAAGGCGATCTTCTCGCGTATCGGAGCTTCACCGTGCGCCGCAGCGGTGAAGCCGGGCCACGCAGAAGGGGGACGGACGATCGAATGGATGCGCAGAGGTTCTCCAAGGGAAACTATTATCGTCCCGAACTGGACGTGATCCGCTTTCTTGCTTTTGTGCTTGTGTACTTGCATCACACGATGCCCGACGTAGAGCGTTTTCCGAGCGCGGCGAGGGCCGTAGGACATTGGGCGCGAGTAATCGATTCCTTTCAGCCCGCGTGTGGCTTCGGCCTATCTCTCTTCTTTACGCTGAGCGCCTTTCTTATCTGCGAGTTGCTTCTTCGAGAGCGCGGCTATGCCGGTACCATTCAGGTCAAGAAATTCTATATCCGCCGCATTCTCCGCATCTGGCCTCTCTATTACTTCGGACTGGCCCTTGGCGTTACCTTCGCGTTTCTTCCCGGCGGCCAGATATCCGACGTCGCCAGAATTGGCTGGTTCGCAGTCTTTATGGGCGCGTGGAATATCACCCTGCATGGGCTAATCCACAATCCAGTGAATCCCCTTTGGAGTATCTCTGTAGAGGAGCAGTTCTATGTGTTCGCTCCGTGGGTCCTGAAGTTCCTCAGCCGCAAGTTGCTCTATGTGGTCTCGATTGGAATCATCGTTGGTGCCAATCTCTGGCTCTATAGACTGGGAGTCATTTCCGCTTCGGATACCAGCATATGGTTCAGTTCGATCGTGCAATTCGAATGCTTCGCAGCGGGAATAATGCTGTGTCTGTTACTCGACGGGCGGATGCCAAGGCTCGGTGCCCTAGCGCGATATTCTTTACTCGCGGCGTGCGCGTGCTGCTGGATGATCGCTTGCTACGGTTTGCATGTCCGCTTTTACGACAACGGTATCAATCCAGGCAGCCCAGCGCTCGTTTGCGGCTATGCGCTTGGCGCCCTCGGTTGCATGTTTCTTCTTCTTGCTTTCCTGGGCGTCGACGCGAAGCACCTTCCACGCTGGGCGGTCTATTTGGGGAGGATTTCCTTCGGCCTTTATGTCTATCACGATTTCGTGTTTCATTTGACCCGGTCCCTCTTCATCGATCCCTTGCTGGCTGCGACAATCCAAAGAAACCTCGTGAGGGACCACCTGACTGTCGCGTTGAGCATGGTCTTGCCATTTGGGCTAACAATCCTGGTGGCAGCACTTTCTTACCGCTACCTTGAGACGCCTTTTCTCAAGTTGAAGAGGCAGCTTGCAGTGATCGAAAGCCAGCCCATCGATATTTCGCCCGATATACCGTCCGAGGAACCGATTTCGACCCTGGCAGACAGGCATCCATAGTCGAGAGACTCGGCATGAAGATGAGAGTTGTCCTTGCAACTTTAAACGACGTCTATTTTCCCCAGGGATGCTGGTGACTCAGTCGCGCGCCGTCGCCGAGAGAAACGCCGTGGCCGATTCCTTCGTGAATAGGCGATCGATAAGATCGACGGGCGCCGGTGCATTCTCCGCAATCTTCACCGCCATACGGAGGAGCGCAGCGGGTTCAGCGAGCTTCATCTCGCTCGTCGCGTAGATCGTCGCGAACGGCTGTCCCTTCTCGACACGAGCGCCGCGCCGAGCGTGGAACACGATGCCGGCATGTGGGTCGACTGGCTCGCCCGCCTTCTCGCGGCCCGCACCAGTGCGCTGCACCGCCCAGCCCAGCATCATTGTGTCCATCTCTACAACAAAGCCGCTTGTCCAGGCCTCCAGAACAAGTGTTGCGCCCGGTCGATGAAACGAATTCAAATCCTCGACGACCGAAACATCGCCGCCCTGCGCATCCACCATCTTCAAAAACACGGCGAGCCCTGCTCCATCCGTTAACGCGGCTTCGGCCAGTTGGTAGCCGCTCTCCGGCGTCGCGGCCTTGCCGCCAAGGTGAATCATCCATCCCGCCAGGTGCAGCGATAATTCGCGCACATCCTCGCTCTGCAGCAGGCCGTTCGCCGCGCAGTAGCTGCACACACTCGGCAATCTCGATCCAGTTGCCGGCAGCGCTTCCCAGCGGCTGGCTCATGTCCGTCATCAAAGCAGCCGTACGCGTTCCCGCAGCCTCGGCGGTCGTCACCATCAAAGCCGCCAGATAGTCCGCGTCTTCGCGCTTGCGCAGAAACGCGCCCGAACCCGTCTTCACATCCAGCACCAGCGCGTTCAATCCCGCAGCCAGTTTTTTACTCAGAATCGACGCGCAGATAAGTCCCGGACTCTCGACCGTTCCAGTTCGGTCGCGCAGCGCATACAGCACCCGGTCCGCCGGAACCAGACGCGGCGTCTGGCCCACGATCGAAGCGCCGCAGCGCGTCAGCACGCGTTCAAACTCATCCAATGTCAGTGCAGTGCGATAGCCGGGAATCGATTCCAGTTTGTCCAGCGTGCCGCCCGTATGTCCCAGGGCGCGCCCGCTGATCATGGGCACCGCAAGCCCGCAGGCCGCCGCCAGAGGAGCGACGAGAAAGCTTGTCTTATCCCCCACGCCGCCCGTCGAGTGTTTATCGACGGCGAGTTTTCCCAACCGGCTCGGATCGAACTTCTCGCCTGAATCGCGCATCGCCAAAGCCAGCGCCCGCGCCTCCTCCACCTTGAGCCCACGCAGCCACGCAGCCATCAGCCATGCCGCAAGCTGTTCCGGCGGAATCGATTCATCCGCAGCGCCGCGTGCAATATACGCGAGTTCGCGTGCGTCAAGCGCTCCACCATCCCGCTTCCTGCGGATTAAATCAATCATGTGCAACGCGAATTCTTCACCCAGGTGGGGCCTCGTTTCTTCTTGATTCGACTTGCATCGGATAGGCAAGTCCGATCCTGACTCAATACTTGTCAAATTCTCACTGCGATGGGCTGGATAATCTGATCCCTGATCCCTACCACTTGTCACTTGAGCTTCAGCTCAGTTGCCAGCGGCATCAATTGAGCAAACGGCATCACGCACGGCCCGCTTGCTGAAGGGAAAGCAACCGGAGCATCAGGCTCCGTGAATTCCGCCAGCACCTGCCGGCACGCGCCGCAGGGAGGACTCGCGGTTCCATTCAAGTTCGTCACGGCCACGGCGCGCACCCGAATATCAGGTCCGAATCGAGACACCGCCTGCACCAGCGCCGAGCGCTCCGCGCAGATCGTCAGGCCGTAACTCACGTTCTCCACATTGGTGCCGGTCACAATTGCGCCATTGGTCAACTCCAGCGCCGCGCCCACGCTGAAATGCGAATAAGGCGCATACGCGTGTGCCGCCGCCTGGCGCGCCAGGTCCATCAGATTGCCGAGCGCCTTGTCCTCGGGTTGCGTCATAGCCCTCCGCGCAGAGTAGGAACCTTGAGGCTAATCGATCTCCTCTCCCGCTGTCACACACTGCACCGCATCCGGCGTGCGTCCTGCTCTCAAGTTCTGCCCCCTCCCTCCGATAAGGAAACTGGGAGCATCCGCGCCGGCTTCTTCCACTGGCCAGCGGAGACAGGTAAGCAATGGATGAACTGACAAGGGAATTCCTGATTGAAAGCCAGGAAGGGTTGGACCGCATGGAGCGGTGCCTGACCGAGTTGGAAGAGCGGCCGGCGGATGCCGCCCTGCTGGCCGATATCTTCCGCTCCGTGCACACCATCAAGGGGACGACCGGTTTCCTCGGCTTCAAGCGCCTTGAGCGGCTTGCCCATGCGGGTGAAAACCTGCTCGGAATGCTACGCGAGGGTAAGCTGGCAGCGAACCCGCCCATCGTGACTGGGTTGCTTCAATTGCTCGATGCCCTTCGTTCAATTCTCAAGACGATCGAGGCCGAGGGTCTTGAAGGCGATGGTATAGATGCAGCGCTGATCGGCAATCTCGAACACCTGCAGCAACCGGCGCAGGAGCAAGCCGCCACGCAGGCCGTCCGTTCGCAGTCCGGGCCAGCAAGGCCGCGTCCGGCGCAAAAAAAGACCCCGTTGCCGGATGCGGCTCCCGCCCCTGCACTGCTGCCCGAAGCAAGCGCCCCGCCGCCGCCCGCTGTCGTTCAGGCCGTGTCTTCCGATGTCCCCGAAGCAGAGACACCGCGTTCCCGCAACAGTTCGGCGACCTCGGCGGCGGAGAGCACGCTGCGCGTCGATGTAACCCTGCTGAACCGCATGATGAACCTGGTGGGCGAGCTTGTGCTCACGCGCAATCAGGTCCTGCAGGCTACCTCGGCTGATCCGAAGATGACGCTGCTGTCCCGCCGTCTCGACATGGTGACCGCCGATCTGCGCGAGTCCGTGATGAAAGCGCGCATGCAGCCGGTGTCGAACGTATTCTCCAAAATGCCGCGCATGGTGCGCGATCTCGCACAGGCTCTGAACCGGCGCGTGCGCCTGCAGATGGAAGGCCAGGAGACGGAGCTTGATAAAAGCCTGCTCGAGGCGATCAAGGATCCGCTCACGCACGCCGTGCGCAACTCGCTTGACCACGGCATTGAGTCGCCCGAGGTGCGCGAAGCCGCAGGCAAGGATCCGGAAGGGACTCTCCGTCTGCGTGCGATGCAGGAGGGAAGCCACGTCATTATCGAGGTGTCCGATGATGGGGCCGGCATTGCAGTCGAGAGAGTGCGTGCCAAGGCAATCGAGCGCGGTCTCATCTCCGCTGATCGTGCAACACTCCTTTCCGAGCGTGAACTGCTGCAACTGATCTTTCTGCCCGGCTTCTCAACGGCCGCCGCCGTTACCAACGTGAGCGGGCGCGGCGTGGGGATGGATGTGGTCCGCACGAATGTCGAAAAAATTGGTGGCAAGGTCGAGATCGATTCGCGCGCCGGGAAGGGAACTACTCTGCGGCTGCGTATTCCGCTCACCCTGGCGATCATTCCCGCTCTTATTGTGCGCAGCGTTCAGCAGAGCTTCGCGTTGCCTCAGGGTGCACTCTCTGAACTCGTGCATGTCACGCCCGAGCAGGCAGCCACCACGATTGAGTGGATCGAAGATGCGCCCCTTTACAGGCTGCGCGGCAAGCTGCTGCCGCTCGTCTTCCTGGACCGCCTTCTTGTGCCATCGGCGAGTGCCGACACGGCGCGCGACCGCGACCGGTTCATTGCCGTTCTCGATGCTGACGGTCGCCGCTTCGGCCTGGTCGTCGACGGTTTGGCCGATCCGGAAGAGATAGTCGTCAAGCCGCTTTCGGTAGCTTTCAAAGGCATTGGGTTCTATTCAGGCGCCACCGTGTTGGGCAATGGAGACCTGGCTCTGATCATCGATCCGGGGGCCATCGCGCTCAAGGCGGGAGTGACCATGAGCGGAGAAGAGGAGACCGTGCGCGCGTCCGCCGATGAGGTCGCCGATCTGAACAAGGGTTCTGAGTTCCTTCTGGTCGAAGCCGCTGGACGCCGCGCGGCGGTGCCTCTGGGCGACGTGTTGCGCATCGAGCAGATGCCTGTCAAACGTGTCGAGTACGTCGGCGCGCGTCCGGTCATCAACTTCGACGGCCATTTGCTGCCGGTCGACGATACGGCCGGCGTCCTCGCCGCCTGTAATGGCGATCCGGAAACGCAGATCGTTGTTGTGGTCTGTCGCGAGGGCAATCGGCACGTGGGCATTGCCGTGTCGCATGTGCTCGACGTGGCGACCGGAGCCGAGCTGTTCGAGGCTGGCACCAGCCTTCGTACCGATGGCGTCACGCTCTTAAAGGAATGCGTCACGGACATTGTCAACCTCGGCGGCATCGCCGATCTGCCCGGCGAGGCCGTCGTCGAGAACCAGTGGAATTCTGCCGCGGAGGTCCTTTCATGAGTCATATCAGCCCAGCACCGCGCCGCAAGGAGAAATCCTCGGCAGCAACCGTGGATATCTGTTCTGTGCGTCTCGGCGAGGCTCTCTACGGGATGCCCATCAGCCACATCCTGGAAATCGTCGGCTCGACCCGTCCCCAACCCGTGCCGCTGGCTCCCGGTTTTGTGGGAGGACTGGTTCACTATCGCAGCGATGTGCTCACTGCTGTGAGCCTTCGCCATCTCCTGCGACTGCCGCCCCTCGAAGGCCCCCAGGACATTCTCGTCCTCGAAAGCCGCGGTGGCTGTTTCGGTCTGCTGGTCGATTCGGTGGGCGAGGTGTTGACGGTTCCGTCCGTTGACTTTGAGCCCAACCAGTCGACCCTCGACGAGGCCCGCCGCGATCTGGTGGCCGGCGCCTACAAGCTGCAGAACGCCCTTCTGGTCATGCTTGACCCGGAGCGGCTTGACCCGGTTCGGCTGGGTGTTGCCGAAGCCGCTTAGCGCTGAGGAGAACGGAATGCGGGTATTGATCGTGGACGATTCGCGGTTTGTACGCGGCTATGTGCGGGGCTTGCTGGAACAGAAAGGCATCGAATGCGACGAGTCCGCGGACGGTCAGGCCGCACTCGATCTTCTTCACAGTGAGAAGGTCTTCGACATCGCCCTTGTGGATTGGAATATGCCGGTGATGGATGGTCTTGAGATGCTGAAGCATCTGCGCGCCGAGGGATTCAGCGGCATCAAGGTCATGATGGTCACAACGGAAGCCGAGAACGACTTCATCGTGCGTGCGCTCGATGCCAGGGCCGATGAGTACCTCATGAAGCCCTTCGATGGCGAGGCCATGAACGAGAAGCTGGCGATGCTCGGCCTGGCGGAGCTCTGATCGATGCCCTCCAGCCGTCCCACCCGCATCCTCATCGTCGACGACTCCGCAGTGATGCGCAGCCTTCTGCGCTCCGTGCTGCGCGCCAAGCCGGGGTTCGATGTCGTGGGCACAGCCGGCGACGGAGAAACGGCGCTCGGATTCGTCGAGGATCTGCGTCCCGATCTGATTCTGCTCGATGTGGAGATGCCGGTGATGGATGGCCTGGATACGCTGCGCAAACTGCGCGCACGCGGTCACAAGATGCCTGTCATCATGTGCAGTTCGCTCACCCAGCGCGGTGCCCGCGTCACCATAGAGGCCCTCGCCTGCGGCGCATCCGACTATGTCGCCAAGCCCAAAAGCCAGGCCGGCCCGTCCGAGGCCATTCGGGCGCTTTCTTCCGATCTTCTTCCCAAAATCGTTGCCCTCACTACGGCTGAGTTCACCCCTCTCCTTCCTTTCGCGCCGCGCCTGCCAGGAACGCCTGATCGGGCAGGAACTCTGCGCGCGCAGACGGTTGTCGCCGTGCCGACAATCGTGCTCATCGGCGTTTCAACCGGAGGTCCGGCGGCGCTCGACATCCTGCTGCCCGGCCTTCCGGCTAATTTTCCGCTGCCTGTTCTCATCGTTCAGCACATGCCTGAATTGTTCACGCGCCTGCTGGCCGAGCGTCTCAGCCAGCGATGCCCATTGCAGGTGGTTGAAGCGACGGAGGGCGACCCCGTGCGCCGCGGTCGGATTGCAATCGCGCGCGGCAACTGGCATATGGAGGTCCTCGCTTCTGCGCGGGCCAACCTGCCTCCGACGCTGCACCTGACCCAGGTGCAGCTCGAAAATCACTGCCGTCCCGCGGTGGACGTCCTATTGCGCACGGCGACCGCACAGTACGGCGCCGGGGCCCTCGCTGTGATTCTGACAGGCATGGGCTCCGATGGCCTCGCCGGCTCAAGACTCATCCGTGCGCAGGGAGGAACGGTGCTGGCGCAGGATCAAGCCACCAGTGCGATCTGGGGAATGCCTGGAGCGGTCGCGCGCGCTAGTCTTGCCCAGCGTGTTCTTCCTCTGCAGGAGATTGCACCCGAGCTCATTCGGCTCGCGAGCCGAATCCAACCCAGTCGCAGAGATCTGCGCGAGGTGGTGGTCCAGTGATCAACGCAACAGCAAATGTCGACTACGATTTCTTGCGCCAGCTTGTGGGCCGGCTCTCGCAAAACGTTCTCGACTCCTCGCGCGATTATCTGTTCGAGACCCGCCTCTCCAAAGTGCTCCGCAATGAAGGCATGACGCACCTCGAAGAACTCGTCGAGCATCTCAAGATCCGCAAGAATCCAACCCTCGAGCGAACCGTTGCCGAGGCGATGACAATCAACGAAACCAGCTTCTTTCGCGATGGGCGCCCCTTTGAACTGCTGCGCACCGAACTGCTGCCGGCCCTCATTGAGTCCCGCCGCATGACCCGCACGCTCCGCTTCTGGAGCGCGGCCTGCTCCACTGGCCAGGAAGCCTACTCGATCGGGATGTTGTTGCGCGAGCATTTCCCGCAGCTTCTTTCCTGGAACATCCATATCGAAGGGACCGATCTTTCGAGTGAAGTCGTCGAACGCGCGCGCCGCGGCGCCTATCACCGCATTGAGATGAATCGCGGACTTCCTGCACGCCACGTGGTTCGCTACTTCGACCACGTTGGCGAAGACTGGATTGCAAAGGAAGGCCTGCGTCATCTCTGCAGCTTCAGGCAAGCCAATCTCTGCCAACCGCCACTGCCGTTTCACGAGCGCTTCGACGTAATCTTTCTGCGCAATGTCATGCTCTATTTCTCGCATGAGACGCGGCGCACTCTCTTGGCTGGGGTCCACCGCCTGCTTGCCCCTGACGGCATCCTCCTTCTTGGCTCCGCCGAGCAGCCCGCGGACTCGTCACTCTGGCACTCCGTACTCGCTGGCGGAACCTGCCACTTCCGTCCACGCGCCGCTGCGTAACGGTCAATTCCATCCCCTTAACCCCCTGCAGAGGCACCATTCAGCACCGATGGACGTGCCAAAAGTAATGCCTGACTCCCTCAAACGGGGGACTAATTCTGCTACAAAAGAGGGATTCCCGGGAGTAAAATCCTCTGGTGATCAGGCTACTTTTTGGCTCCTGCCGGCCCTCCCGGCAGAGCGGTGGCGGCGATTGAAATCAGCGAACGGCCTCATCTCAGAGCCTTAACACCGGAGTTCCTATGAATCTCGGCAACGGTTCGTCCCTCAAGCACTCGCCCAATGATCGTCGCCGCAGCGAACGCAGAACCTCGCCCGAGCTCGCCGCCTACCTCTGGGTCGGGACGTTGGCCAAACAGGCAGGCGTGCGGGATATCAGCTCCTCCGGTGTCTACCTGCTCACGCGTGAGCGTTGGGCACCTGGCGATATGGTTTCGATGACATTGCAAAGAAAGGGACCTCTGGAAGGAAACTTCGAGCGCCGCGTGGCGGTTCAGGCGCGTGCGGTTCGATGGGGTGAAGACGGCGTTGCGATGTCTTTCGTGCTGCCCAACGGAATGGATCTGCGCCTCTGGGAGAGTCCGCTGAAAAGCGCGGCAGAACAAACCGACCCCGAAGATATCCTTCGCGAGTTTCGCATGGCTGGCGCTCTCGCATTCATGCACCGCATCTGCCCCGAAGGAACGGAAGACGTAGGCAAGCTGTTGCGCGAAGGGCTCAGCAATTTCCGCGTCGCCAGCGCCATGGCCATTATTCTTACCGCGGAGCGCATGATCTCGTTTGCTCCGAACGCGGATCGCCTGCGCGCGCCCGCTTCGCTTGTGCTGCGCATCGTCGAAGATGGCTCCTGGGCTGATGCCGAGTCCACGCAGCATCTCTGGGCCGGCCTGCTTGCTACCTCCTGCACCCTCGGCGGAAAAGACGACTCAAACCTTTCCTTCGTCAACATGCTGGGCCAGCTCACCGCGTCTCACGTCCGCATTCTGAGCGCAGCCTGTTCCAAAGCCACCAAGTTCATGACAGGCGTGGAGCGGATTTCCTCGCGCCCCATCAACCTTTCCGCCCGCGAAATGATCCAGATTACCGGTTCGCGCGACATGATCCGCATCCAACGCGATCTGGAATATCTTTCTGAGATCGGGCTGCTCACCACCTCGGCGCGGACCGAGTCCTTTACGCCGATCGAGGGCACTGAATTAGCACCCACGAGCCTGGGCCTCCAGCTGTTTGCGCGCTGCAGCGGCCATCGCGGCGCAACCCAGGAGTTTTATGGAGTCGCCGGTTCGAGCCTTCTCAAGAACCCACAGCTGCTTGTGCAGGACGATACCGCGCGTTGATATTGCTCTCAGCCAGCGCTCCGTTATTGAGCTCCAACCAACAGCGCCTGCACCGCTGCATGCAATCTCTCGGTAATCTCAGCCTCTGTTGTCTCTGGATCAAAGCGCAGGGGCGCGCCCACATGCACCGCAATTCTTCCTGAGCGAAACCATCCCCGGCCCTGTGCCTTTAGTTCACCCAGGCCGCGAATTGCCACGGGCAACACTGCCGCGTGCGCCTGTTTCACCAGCAGTCCGATCCCCGGCCGAAAACGCGCCAACTCGCCCGCAGCCGAGCGCGTGCCCTCGGGAAATACCATGACGTGCATGCCGCGGTCCAGCGCTTCTCCCGCATGAGCGAAGCTACGTTGAAAGTCGCGCCGCCGCGGCAATGGAAACACGTTGTAGAGAGCGGTGATGAGGACGTACGCTGCCGGTCCCAGGAGCATGAAACGGTTCTGGCCCGTACCGCCCTGCGGGTTGCGAAAATGTCGATAGTCCTCGAGCATCTCTCCCGACATCGCAATCGCCATCCGTCGGCGCATTGCTCCCGGCAGCGCATATTCGATCAGCGGACCATCGAAGGCCGTCACATGATTGCCGATCACCAGCATCGGCTCATTCGTTGCGAACTCTCCATCCCGAACCACCTGCGGCCTCGCCAGGAAGCGCACCAGTGGCTGCGCAATCAGCTCAAGAAACAGCGCCCGTGCCCACGTCACGGGGCGACTCCACGGCCAGTGTGGATACCGGCACGCAGCTATCTCTTTGCTGTTCTGGAGAGCCCCATCCGGTGATTGAGGAGTTTCTGTGGCGTCGTCGTGCAAACGGCCGCGCGAACTGGAGATTTGTTCTTCCAGCCCTTTCCCGTTCACCGCAGGCGCGTCCGGCCAAGGCCTGTCAGGTTCGGCCCCGTCGAATCCCGACCGATCCGGCCCAGACCCGCCCAAACTTGGGTCGTCGAGCACCAGCACATCCGCAGTCACCCCTTCTTGGGCAGAATCATCGGCCTGCCGTTTTCGGCTTGTCGCTCTTCGATGCACAACCGCGCCTGCGCTTCTGGATTCCCGGCGGTTGCCTCCACCTGCAAGTGCGCGCAGTTCACCTAGTGTCCGCACCTCGTCCAATGCGCGCTCACTTGGCAGTATCCCGAGCCGTTCCTCCAGCGCCGCTGCGAGCTGTACGCGCCCCAGGCTATCGAGATGGAAATCCTCGGCCAGTCGCAGCTCATCATCGCCCTCAGGATGCTCGCCCGTGACCTCTGCGAGCTGGGCAAGGAGCCAATCGCCGCGCGCTGCAGTTTCGGTTCCATTCTTTCCGTTGTTTCCAGGTCGGGCGTGGTCGGCAACCCACGCGGCGATCGCCTTGCGCCGCACCTTTCCAGTCGAGCTGCGTGGCAAATCTGGCTCAGGCCAAACTCTCCACCGCAGAATCTGCTGAAACTCGGCAAGATGCGTATTCGCGCTCTCCACCGCCTGCGCCGCCTCGCTTTCGAGTCCCCGCACGGCAAGCACCGCGTAGGGCTCCGGCCCCATCGGCGTTTCCACCGGAACCACCACGCATCCACGCACACCCGGCTCGCGCTCGATCGCTGCTTCCAGGTCTTCAGGGTGGATATTCACGCCCGCGGCTGTCACAATCGTTTCGCTCTTGCGCCCCAGAAATCTCAGCTCACCCGTAGCTTGCTTCTCGGCAATGTCGCCCGTCGCGAGCCACTCGCCATCCCGGACTCGCAATTGACCACCGCTCCATGTAGCGTTCGAAATCATCGCGCCGCGCACCAGCACTTCGCCGTCCGGACCAATCTTTACCTCGCGACCCGGCAACGGCTTTCCAATCGTCCCGCTTGAGACGTGGAACGGATGGTTCAGAGTGATCAGCGCAGTCGTCTCCGTCATGCCGTAGCCCTGCACCACGACAAAGCCCAGCGTGTTCCAGAACTGCTCCAGCGGCCCCGGCAACGCGCCGCCGCCGGAAATGAGAGCCCAGAACTTCAGTCCCAACTGCCGGTGTACATCGCGAAACACCCACCACCTCAGCCAGGGATTCACGCCCTTGGCCGCAGCAAGACGCTCGGCCAATCCAGGGTGCACGGATTCGAGCTGCGTCTTCAGCAGCCCCATCACGCGCGGCACTGCAGCCAGTACGCTGATGTGTTCGCGCTTAATAGTTTCGATTAACCGGGTCGCAACCAGCCGCGACTCAAAGTGCACCTCGGCCGCAAAAATTGCAGGAACCCACAACCCCATCGTCTGCCCAAAAACGTGGCTCAGAGGCAGCGTGTGCAGAAAACGCAGTGGGTGAAAGACCCTCTCGTAGCGCATGTAAGGCTGCGCGCCCCGCTCGATCGGGTCCACGCTGGCCAGCACATTGCCGTGCGTGTGGACTATTCCCTTCGGTTCGCCCGTTGTCCCCGAGGTGAACAGAATCTGCAGCGGCGTGCCGTGGTCCAGCCCCGGTACCGGTCCTGTTTCGTGCAAGGGCAGGGAATCGGCCCATTGCTCAAATGTGAGCTTGGGCCACTGGCATAATTTGCGCACCAGCAGGGAGTCGCCCACAACCAGCTTCGGCTGCACATCCTCTGCCACGCGTCGAGCGAACTCAACCGTTCCGTATGCATCCAGCGGAACAGCTAAAACTCCGCGCAGCATCATTCCGTAAAACGCCGCAATCCACTCCGCGCTGTTTTCGGCCCAAAGCACCACCCGGTCGCCGGGTCCGATGCCTCGCTCTTCCAGCAGCGCCGCAAAGCGCCCCGCAAGTTGCGCAATTTCTCCGTAGCTCGCTACTCGCCGCCGCACCCCTTCGAAGCGGACAACGGCAATGGCTCGATCAAATCGGCGAAAGTCGTCCAGGATGGTCGCAAGGTGCGCGCGCATGAATCTTCGGCCCCGTTCTGCTGGTAGCTGTGTCCAAGGCTTTTCGCGAGCCTATGCTCTTGTGATTAAAGTCAATGCTGGAAGGATGCATTCCTCTTTACCGGGCTCGGATCGAGAGGCAGCTCTCTTCGCTTCCTCTTCGCCGCCGCTCACGTTATGCTCGTAGAGTTATGTCTCCCCAGCGGCGCGTTCCCAGCACGGAGCCCAACCCACAAAACCCGGCTAAACCTGCAGGCCTCGCGGTTGCTCCGCTAGCCACCCAAGACTCGATGCCTTCCGACCCGTTTGCCTGCTTTCATCCCGTCACCACCGAATGGTTCCGGGCCGTATTTGACGCCCCGACTGCCCCGCAAAGGCTCGGCTGGCCAGTCATCGCCCACGGCGAAAGTGCCTTGATCCTCGCCCCGACCGGCACCGGCAAGACCCTCACTGCATTCCTCTGGTGCTTGGACCGCCTCATGCTCCATTCGCCGCCCCAGGAAGCGAAAAGCGGCACAAGAATCCTCTACGTCTCCCCCCTGAAGGCTCTTGCCGTCGACGTCGAGCGCAACCTCCGGTCCCCGCTCGCCGGTATCGCCAACATGGCCCGCCGCCGCGGCGTCCCGTTCCACGAACCCTCCATCAGCGTCCGCACCGGGGACACCCCCCAGCGCGAGCGTGCTCGCTTTCGCCGCCACCCCGCCGACATCCTCATCACCACCCCGGAGTCGCTCTACCTGATGCTGACCTCGCGGGCCGCCGACGCCCTGCGCACCGTCGACACCGTCATCATCGACGAAATCCACGCCCTCGTCCCCACCAAGCGCGGAGCCCACCTCGCCCTCTCCCTCGAGCGTCTCGAAGCTCTCACAAAGAGGCAGCCTGCAGCGCATTGGCCTCTCCGCAACACAGCGCCCTCTAGAGGAGGTGGCACGCTTCCTCGGGGGTGTGGAAATTTCTGTGGATAAACCGAGACCCTCAAAATCCACAGCACCATCGAAACTAGATCTTTCAGGTGCTTCCGTACCCGAAGTTCAAGTTCAAGATGAGCTCTCAGCGCTCTCCGCCACCGGCCTGGACCTACCCGACTCCTCTGTGCTTCGCTATCGCCCAGTCACCGTCGTCAACGCCAGCACTCCCAAGCAGTTAAAGCTGCGTATTGAAGTTCCAGTTGAAGATATGGCCAACCTGGGAGCCATCGAGGAGCTGCCCAGTGGACCGGCCTCGCAGATGCCTCGCCGCGTCTCCATCTGGAACGCCATTCATCCCCGCCTCCTCGAGCTAATTCAGCGACCGCAATTCCACCATCCTCTTCGTCAACACCCGCCAGGTCGCCGAGCGGCTCGCCGGCGCTCTCAACGAACTGGCCGGCGAACCCATCGCCCGCGCCCATCACGGCTCGCTCGCCGCCGCCCAGCGCTCCGTCATCGAGGAGCAGCTCAAGGCCGGCCAGATCAAGGCCCTCTGCGCCACCTCCACCCTCGAGCTCGGCATCGACATGGGCGCCGTCGACCTCGTCATCCAGATCGAAGCGCCGCCCTCGGTCGCCAGCGGCATGCAGCGCATCGGCCGCGCCGGCCACTCACGTCGACGCCGTCAGCGAGGGCATTCTCTTTCCCAAGTACCGGGCCGACCTGGTCGCCTGCGCCGCCGTCACCCGTGCCATGCACGAGGGCCACATCGAGTCCACACGCTTCCCGCGCAACCCCCTCGACGTCCTCGCCCAGCAGATTGGTCGCCATCGTCGCCCATCCTCCCGTTCGCCGCAAAAATCGAGCTTCCCAAGAAGCCGCGCCGCATTCAGCCCGGCACCGTGCTGCCCCCCGACCCGAAGCCCGAAGTACCGGTCGACTTCCTCTACGACCTCGTCCGCCGCGCCGCCCCCTTCGGCGGCCTCACCCGCTCCAGCCTTCGAAGGCGTCCTCGACCTGCTCAGCGGCCGCTATCCCTCCGACGAGTTCGCCGAGCTTCGCCCGCGTCTCACCTGGGACCGCATCCGCAACGTCGTCACCGCCCGCGACGGCGCAGCACGCCTCGCCATCCTCAACGCCGGCACCATCCCCGACCGCGGCCTCTACGGCGTCTTCCTCGCTCACACCGAGGGCAAATCCATCCGCGTCGGCGAGCTCGACGAGGAGATGGTCTTCGAGTCTCACCCCAACGAGACCTTCATCCTCGGCGCCTCCACCTGGCGCATCGACGAGATCACCCACGACCGCGTCCTCGTCGCCCCCGCTCCCGGCGAGCCCGGCAAAATGCCCTTCTGGAAAGGCGACGGTCCGGGCCGCCCGCTCGAATTCGGCCGCCGCATCGGCGCTCTGGTCCGCGAGCTGCGCGCCCTGCCCAAACCCGCCGCGCTCACCCGCCTCGTCACCGCAGCACGACCTCGACCCCAACGCCGCCGAAAATCTCCTCCAGTTCCTCGCCGACCAGGAAGCTGCCACCGGCCAGGTTCCCGACGACCGCACCATCGTCATCGAGCGCGTCCGCGACGAACTAGGCGACTGGCGCGTCTGCGTCCTCACCCCCTTCGGCAGCCGCATCCACATTCCCTGGGCCATGGCCGTCAGCGCCCGCATCCGTGCCGCCGGCGGCCCTGAAGTCGAAACTCTCTGGGGCGACGACGGCTTCGTCCTCCGCTTTCCCGACACCGACGAGCCGCCCGATCCCGACTGGTTCCTCATCGAATCCGCCGAAGCCATGCAGCCTCGTCCTGCGCCAGCTCGGCTCCACGGCTCTCTTCGCCGGCCGCTTTCGCGAGGCCGCCGGCCGCGCGCTGCTGCTGCCGCGCCGCCGCGCCGATCAGCGCTCGCCGCTCTGGCAGCTGCGCAAGCGTTCCTACGATCTGCTCAGCGTCGCCTCGCGCTACCCCTCGTTTCCGCTGCTGCTCGAGGCCTATCGCGAGTGCCTGCGCGACGTCTTCGACATGCCCGCGCTGATCGAAACCCTCCGCGCCATCGAGCAGCGCAAGCTCCGCGTCCACGTCGTCGAAACCCGCAAGCCCTCGCCCTTTGCCGCCTCGCTGCTCTTCAGCTATGTCGCCAACTTCCTCTACGACGGCGACGCCCCGCTGGCCGAGCGCCGCGCCCAGGCCCTCACCATCGATCAGGACCAGCTCCGCGAGCTGCTCGGCGAAGCCGATCTCCGCGAACTGCTCGATCCCGATGCCATCGCCGAGGTGGAAGAGACCGCGCAGTGCCTCGCCGAGAACTACCGCGCCCGCATCCGCCGATGGCATCCACGATCTCTGCCTGCGCCTCGGCGATCTTGACGCAGGAAGAATTGGCTCGCCGCGTCACCGATCCGTCGGTGCTCGAATCCGTCGCCTCGCCTCGTCCGCGCCCGCCGCCTGCTCGAGCTGCGCATCGCCGGCGAACGCCGCTTCGTCGCCGCCGAAGACGCCGCCCGCTATCGCGATGCCTTGGGCATTCCTCTGCCGCCGGGCCTGCCTGTTGCGCTTGCTCGAGCCCGTTGCGCATCCCGTGCTCGAACTCGTCCGCCGCTTATGCCCGCACCCACGGCCCTTTCACTCTGCGCGAACCCGCCGACCGCTTCGCGCTGGACCCCGACGGTCGTCGAAAATGCTCTGCGCTCGCTCGCCGCACGAGGGCCGCGTCCTCGAAGGCGGCTTCCGTCCCGGCAGGTCTTCATCGCGAGTGGTGCGACGCCGAAATCCTTCGCCAGATCCGCCGCAAGTCGCTCGCCAAGCTCCGCCGCGAAGTCGAGCCGGTCGAGCAGCACACGCTCGCGCGCTTTCTCACGCATTGGCAGGGGCTGCTCGCGCCGCGCCGCGCCGGTCCGGCCCATCTCGATGCGCTGCTCGACGCCATCGAAAACCTGCAGGGCGCGCCCATTCCCGCCTCGTTGCTGGAGTCTTCCATCTTGCCCGCGCGCATTTCGGGCTACGATTCCGCTGGGCTCGACACACTCATCGCCGCTGGTGAAGTGGCCTGGGCCGGCGTCGAGCCCATCGGCGAACACGACGGCCGCATCGCCCTCTTCCTCGCCGACAAACTGCCCTTGTTGGCCCAGCAGCGACCGCAAAGCGAGCCACTGACCGAGCGCGAAGAAAAACTCGTCGCCGTCCTCGAATCCACCGGCGCCAGCTTCTTCGACCCGCTGCACCAGGCCATCGGCGGAGGCTATCCCGGCGAAACCATCGACGCACTATGGAGCCTCGTCTGGCGCGGCCTCGTCACCAACGATTCGCTCCACGCACTGCGCGCCTACACCCTGCGCCCTGACAACGCCCGTACCCCGCGCCGCCCGCACCAGTCAGGCGCAGTTTTTCGCTCGCGCCGCACCACGCCCCCCAACGCCCAAGGCCGCTGGTCGCTCCTGCCGATTCGCACCTTCGCTTCATCGAGAAGCTCTGTAACAAGGCACGACTTCAGTCGTGCCGAAAATGTCGCGACAGATAAGGGGGCTTTCGCCCCTGCGGGAGCGTTGGGTGCACCATCCAAGCTCCGCTTCGGTGGGAAGCCATCGATCTCAAACCAACCGCGGAGCGATGACGCAACCAGCACGACCATGGGTGCCCCATCCTTTCCGCTCTCTTCTGCGGAAAGGGTGGGAGACCACGAACCAAGTCCGATCCCCGCTCCAACTTCAACCGAGGCCGTCCCACGCCCTCGCCCTTCAACTCCTCAGCCGCTACGGCATCCTCACCCGCGAGTCCGTCGCTGCCGAAAACGTCCCCGGCGGATTCAGCGCGGTCTACGACGTGCTGAAAGCTCTTGAAGAATCGGGCCGCATCCGCCGCGGCTACTTCGTTGCCGGCCTTGGCGCCACACAGTTTGCTTTGCCCGCGGCCATCGATCTACTGCGTCAGTTGCGCACAGACCCGCCCGCGGAAAAGCCCGAGTTCGTGCAGCTCGCCGCAACCGACCCCGCCAATCCCTATGGCTCCGTCCTGCGCTGGCCCGATCTGCCTTTCAATGACGAGTCGCTTGAGATGGATCGCTCTCCATCTGCCGCCGCGAAGCCGCGCCGCGCATCCTCACCCGCGCCACCTATGCCGAAGTCATTCTGCGCAATGGCCAGCTCGTCGCATGGCTGCGCCGCAACAATCCCAATCTCCTCGTCTTTCTCCCCGCCGACGAGCCGGAGCGCTCGCAAATCGCCGCCGGCCTCGCGCATTTTCTCTGCGATCGCGGTCAGGCGCGCATGCAGGGCAGCCGTCATCACGGCGTGCTCATCACCACCATCAATGGCCAGCCGGTCGCGGCGCATTTCATGGCGCGCTTCCTCATGGATGCAGGCTTCTATTCCGGCCCCCTCGGCATGCACCTTCGCCGAATTCCGCTGCCTCTCGCTCCGCCGCCCATGCACGAGGTCCAGTAGAACAATGCCTGAAGGCGATACCATCTTTCGCACCGCGCGCGCCCTCAGTCGCGCTCTCGTCGGTCGGCCCATCACCGGCTTCCGCTCCAACTATCCCCTCATCACCCGCTTTCACGACGACACGCCGTTCACCGGCCAGCAGGTCGACCGCGTCGAATCGCGCGGCAAGTGGGTGCTGATTTATTTTTCCGGCGGCGGCATTCTCGTCACCCACATGCTCATGAGCGGTAGTTGGCACATTTATCGCCCCGGCGAGCCATGGCAACAGCCTGGCCGCAACATGCGCATCGTGCTCGAAAACAGCGCATGCCAGGCCGTCGGCTTTCGCGTGCCGGTCGCTCAGATGCACACTGCTCATTCGCTCGCCCGCGACCGCCGCATTCCCAGCCCGGCGGGCGACGTCCTCAATCCAACCTTCGATCCGGTGGCCGTCACCATGCGCCTTCTCGCCTGTGCCCATGAAGAGATTGGCGACGTCCTCCTCCACCAGGAAGTGCTGGCCGGCGTCGGCAATGTCTTCAAGTCGGAGGTCTGCTTCGTTTGCGGGATCAACCCATTCAGCAAAGTCGCGGACCTTCGCTCCGACGAAGTGGATGCTCTCATTCACACCTCACAGAAGCTGATCGCGGCCAATGTGCTTGAGGACTCCGGCGACAGTATCGTGACCTATCGCGGCCAGCATCGCCGCACGGTGCATACATCCGATCCCTCAGCGAGCCTTTGGGTCTACGGGCGCACCAATGATCCTTGCCGCCGCTGCGGTAGCCGCATCCGTCGCCGCATCCAGGGCCCCGATGCACGCGTCACCTTCTGGTGCCCGAGTGCCAGCCCATGCCCGACGGCTCCGACATCGACGGATAGAGATTTAGTTGGTTGGTTTCCCGATGCCGAAGATCTTCTGGAAGATGTTCCGATGGTCCGGCGGATGATCGCAGGGATCGGTCGGCGCGGTGCCGTCGAGGAATGCCGCATCGTAGGAGTCCGGACACGCCGCATCGCTCAGTAGGTTCGTTGCCTTGTCCAGGCTCACCACTTCCACTCCATCCGGTTCAGTGAAGTCGTGCGTGTCAGAGTACTGTGGCAGCTGCACTGCTTTCTTCATGAACTCCGCCCACACGGGACCGGCTGCATCGGCTCCCTGCAGGTTGATGTCGGTGTAGTCGTCGTTGCCCACCCAGACGATACACAGCAGGTTGCTCGTAAAACCGGCGAACCACGCGTCATGGCTGGTGCCGGTCTTGCCCGCCGCTGGCGAAACAAAGCCCCGATTGCGGACGCCCGCGCCGGTCCCTTCGCCGCGCAGCACGTCTTCCATCATGCTCGTCGTCAAAAACGCCACACGCGGGTCGAGCACAGCTTTGGACGTCGGCGAGTAGTCCTGAATCACATCGCCGGAAGGAGTGCGCACACTTGCTAACAGCCATGGATCGATATGAACTCCGTCGTTCGCGAAAATTGTGTATGCACCCGCCATCTCCAGCGGCGTCGCATCGTACGATCCAATCGCCATCGACGGTGTACCGCGCGCGCTTTTCACGCCCGCGTCGCGCGCCAGTTGAGCCACGCGGTCGAATCCCACCATCGACGCGAGGCCGATCGTCGCATTGTTCAGCGACCGCTGCAAAGCGTAGCGTGCTGTCACCTCGTCGTGATATTGCCCGTGCATATTGCGCGGAGTGTACTCGTATTCCGTGCCTTCGCCATAGGTTGTCTGCTGGTCGTTCAGCATTGTCACGGGCGAGAACAGATGATCCTGCCCAGGCAGCATCGTGCCTTCGGCCGCCGTGGCAAAAGCCGACGCATAGACAAACGGCTTGAAGATCGAGCCCGTCGGCCGATGGGCCACCGCGTGATTCAACTGCGATGTTCCATAGCTGCGTCCGCCCACCAGCGCCAGCACCTGGCCCGTATGCGGATTCAGCGCAATCAGCGCCACTTGCGGGTAGATGTTGTCGTACGGTTTTCCCAGCTTTTTCGCGCGCGCATGCAACCGGTCGACTTGCGCGTCAATCACGGGCACCATCGAGTCCACCGCCGTGGTCGCTAGCTGCTGCAGGTCCGGATCGAGCGATGTGTAGATGCGCAACCCTTCGCCGTTGAAATCACGATCGCCGAGCCGTTGCACGAGTTGGTCGCGAACCAGGTCCACAAAGTACGGTGCTTCGCTCGCGTCAACGCTGCCGGGGACAAGATGCAGCGGCTCATCCTTCGCAGTTTCGGCTTGCTCTTTGGTGATGGCTCCGGTTTCGACCATGGAATCGAGCACCAGGTTGCGCCGCTCCATCGAGCGCTCCGGATGGCGGAATGGGCTCAGCCGATTCGGGCTCTGGATCACGCCCGCCAATGTGGCGCACTCGGCAAGATCGAGTTGGCGGACGTCCTTCCCGAAAAACGCCTGTGCGGCCTCTCCGAATCCATTAATCGAAAAACTGCCGCGCTGTCCCAGGTTAATCTGGTTTGCGTACATCTCGAAGATCTGCTTCTTGGTGAACCGATGCTCCAGCTGAAACGTGATGATGATCTCTTTCAGCTTGCGCTTGATGCGTCGCTCTGGCGTCAGAAAAAAGCCGCGGGCCAACTGCATCGTCAGGGTAGATCCGCCTTCGACATAATGATGGCCCGGCGTCAGATCGTTGCGCAGAGCCCCCAGCATGCGGATGTAGTCCACGCCGCCATGATCGAAGAAACGACGGTCTTCAATTGCGACCACTGCATGCACCAGGTTCGGCGGCATCTCGTCGTAGGTCACTAGCCGCCGTTTGATGCGGTTCGCATCGCTCAGTCCTGTAATCAGCAGCGGCTCCAGCTCATAGCTCGCCAGCTCCTGACTGTGCGCATCGGTGATCGAAACCACTTTGTCGCCGCTGACGTGAATCGTGGCCGAATCCTGTGCGTGATACGACTGCGGACCCGGCCGTACGGTGATGGATGAACCATTCTCGCTGTAGGTGCCTAGTGGCGACGTTTTGGCAGCCTGGTCGTTGGTGTAGCCTGCTTCGCGCAGTTGGTTGGCAATCAACCGGATTCCAAGCTTCTGCCCCGGTCGCACTTCGCGTGCCGCCGCAAAAATCTTCGCCGTCTGCGCAAACAATGGCTGCTTCAGCCGCTCGTCCACGATGCCTTCGTACTTGATGTAGTAGAAGCTGCAGACGCCCACCATCAGGACGCCGGCAACCGCCACGGCCACCAGAGCGACGCGCAACGCCAGCATGGTCCAGGGACTTTTTCCCGTCGGCATCGCCAGCTTGATTTTTACCGCCATCGTCACTCCTTGGTCCGTCCGGACCACTCGCGCGCACCGACCTCCGGCGAACGCGGTCCTAAGCGGTTGTGCCGCTCAGCAAATCATCTTCCTGCGTCAAGCTCTTTAGATGCGCGACCACGTCTGCCACCGGAACATCGACAGTGGATTGTTCGATACCGCCCGTCGCTGCCGGCGAGGGCTTCCGTGTGACAACCTCGACCATGCCGCTCGCTGCCTTCTTGCCCACCGTGACGCGGAAGGGAATTCCCACCAGATCCGCATCTTTGAATTTGACGCCTGCTCGCTCGTCGCGGTCATCCAGCACCACGTCTAATCCAGCAGCTCCGATCTCCGCTGCCAGCTTTTCACCAGTCTCCCGCATCAGGGCATCGCCGATGTTGGTCACCGTCACCACAACCGCGAACGGCGCGATAGACTCCGGCAACCAGAATCCGTTCGCATCGTGGGCTTGCTCGATCGCCGCCGTCAGAATGCGTTCGATTCCGATTCCGTAGCTGCCCATGATCGGGGTTACTTCTTTGCCGTTCGGGTCCAGCACCCGCGCCCCCATCGACTCGGAATACTTGTACCCCAGCTTGAAGATGTGCCCGATCTCGACCGCCTTACCCACGACAAGCTTGCCACCACATGAATCCACGGGACAGGCCTCACCTTCGTTGACGCTCCGGATGTCGGCACTCAACGTCCAGATAAAATCGCGTCCCGGCACAACATTGCGGACGTGATAATCCAGTTTGTTCGCCCCGGCCACGAGATTCTTCCGGCCCTCCAGCGACTTGTCGATCACCACCGTCAGTCCAGTGCCCAGCGGCTTCTCGTCATGCTTCAATCCCACTGGTCCTAGAAATCCGGCAGGCCCATTGAAATACTGCGTCAGCTCCTCGGCCTGCATCGTGCGCAGCTCCGCCGCGCCAATGGCTCCCAGCAGCTTGGTCTCGTTCACCTGGTGGTCGCCGCGCAAAAATGCTGCGACACCGTGCCATGTATCCCCGTTACTACCATCCTTCACGACGCTGTCTTTGCCTGCCGCACCGCGCTTCAGGGCCATGTACGCCACGCACTTGATATCACTCGCCGGCGAAATCTTGAAGAACGCAGCCACATCTGCAATCGCTCCGCAGCCCGGCGTCAACACCAGCTCTGGGGTGCCGTCTCCGGTCGGCTCCATCTCGACGACCGCCTCCAGCCGCGACGTCGCCTTCTCAAGGTTGGCCGCATAACCGCATACCGGGCAGCTCGCGATTAAGTCTTCGCCGGCTTCGGTGTAGACCATGAACTCCTGCGATTGCGAACCACCCATGGCTCCTGAGTCAGCCTCGACTGCGACAAACTTCAAACCGCAGCGCGTGAAGATGCGGCGATACACGGCATCATGAAGATCGAAGCTCTTGTCCAGCCCTGCCTTATCCAGATCAAAGGAGTAGCTGTCCTTCATCGTGAACTGCCGCACGCGCAGCAGTCCCGACTTCGGCCGAGGCTCGTCGCGATACTTGGTCTGAATCTGATACCAGATTTGCGGCAACTGCTTGTACGAACGAAGCTCGCCGCGCGCAATCGTGGTCATGATCTCTTCGTGCGTCATGCCCAGGCAAAGCTCGGCGCCTTTCCGGTCCTTCAGGCGAAACATGTTCTCGCCCATCCCCGTCCAGCGGCCGCTCTCGACCCACGGTTCCTTGGGCAAAATGCCGGGCAAATAGAACTCCTGCCCGATCTTGTCCATCTCTTCGCGCACAATCGCGATGATCTTGTTGAGCGATCGCTGCCCAAGAAAGAGATAGTTGTAAATTCCCGCGCCCAACTGCCGAATATACCCGGCCCGCAGCAGAAACTTATGGCTGGCCACTTCGGCATCCGCCGGGGCCTCGCGAAGGGTAGGAATGAAGAGCTTCGACCAACGATGCATAAGAGAGTGAGTGGTTACTTTCCCGTTCGTTTGAGTGCGGCTCTCTGGACCTCGGAACCGTCGCATGCAATCCGGACGCAAGGCGTTTGAATCCGCCAGATTCCATTCTAAATGTTCGTGCTCTTCCACTCGCCGGAGAGGCGTTGATGCGGTGCCTCCCAGAGCAAGCCACGTTGCCACCGACTGTTCCATCGCACCTGCCCTCTCTGCACATGGCCAATTGCAAGAAGGGTGCCATGGATCGAGGCGTTGAAAAGAAAGCGCGTAGGCATGCGCGGTGCGTCGAGAACCGTGTCACCACAAACACACTTGTGTTGGCGCTGACACGCCTGCCGCCTCGCATCGTCCTATATGAACCCGGAGAGAGCATCCGTTGGAATTTGACAAAGTAACGCGGAATGAAGAGGCAAGGGGTTCGCACCAGGGGACAAACGGCGATGAGCGCTTCGCTCAAGCGAGCGTTCTGTCCACTGCCCACTGTCCCTAAATCAGCTCTACGCCCCACAGGTCATGCAGATGGACCACGCCTTCAACTTTGCCCCCGTCATCCACCACCACCAGCGACGTAATTTTCCGCTCTTCCAAAATTGCGAGCGCCTTCGCCGCCAGCTCTCCTGCAGCAATCGTGCGCGGACGGGCGTTCATTGCCTCGCCGGCAGTTCTTGCTCAGTGCCGCGCCACCCTCGCGCTCCAGCAGCCGGCGCAAATCGCCGTCGGAAATCACCCCGCGCAGCACGCCCGACTCCTGCACCGTCGTCATTCCCAGCTTCTTCGACGACATTTCGTAGATCACATCGGTCATCGGCGTTGACGGCTTCACCACCGGCACGTCGTCGCCCGTGTGCATCAGCTCGCGCACCTTCGCTAGCTGCTTGCCCAGCTTGCCTCCGGGATGTAGCTCGGCAAAATCTTCCGCCTTGAATCCCTTGCGCAAGCTCACCGCAATGGCCAGCGCATCGCCCAGCGCCAGCATCGCCGTCGTGCTCGCCGTGGGTGCAAGATTCAGCCCGCAGGCCTCGCGCGCCACGCTGCAATCCAGCGCCACGTCGCTCGCCTGTGCCAGAGTTGACTGCAAACTGCAGCAGAAGCTCACCAGCGCGTCGCCCTTGCGCTTCAGGGTGGCCAGCATGCGCAGAATCTCTTCCGTCTCTCCGCTCGCCGAAAGGGCAATCACCACATCGCCCGGCATCAACACGCCCAGGTCTCCATGCACTGCCTCGGCGGGATGCAGAAACAGGGCAGGGGATCCAGTTGAGCTCAGTGTTGCAGCGATTTTCTGCGCGATGATGCCGCTCTTGCCCATGCCGGTTACCACCACCCGGCCCTTGCCCTCGCCGCACCGCACCACCAGATCGACGGCACGATCAAAGTCCGCGGCCATCGCGCCTTCCAGGCGTGCCGCCAGTGTTTCCAGCGCTGCTGCTTCCGTCCGCACCAGCTCGGCCGGCGTCAGGCAATCTTCTGCTTTGCTCTTCGGGATCATCGGTTTCTGATGGTAGCACCGTAACCGGGAAACGCCCTGACCGAAACCCGCGATCGTCACTGCTCATGCACCCGAAACAAGGATAGAATCCCCGCGAATAGCGACCGAGCCGCATTTCGGTCCTCAAGCAGAAAGAGCAGTGGAGAAATGTCTACCTACGCCAAAGACGTTGTGCCATTCGACAGAGTCCGCGAAATTCCTGCGCGTCTGGGTTTCTGGTCCGCCTCTCTCACAGCCGCGGTGACTGTCGTTTCGTTTGGGATCGCCATCTTCACGCCGCCTCGTTCCGGCCCGTTCTGCGCTCGCGGGTGCGTGGTCTATCCATACAGCGACGCAGCCGCCTTCTTCCCGCGCGATTACCTGTGGATCTACCCGGCAATTCTGATGACCCCGCTGTTTCTCATGGTCTGCATGTGCGCGCACTCCTGGGTCGCGATTAAGAGGAGAGTCTTCAGCGGAATTGCCTTGATGTTTGCAGCCATCGCAACCGGCGTGATCACATTCGACTACTTCATCCAAATCGAGGTCATCCAGCCCAGTCTTCTCAAGGGCGAGACCGATGGAATAGCGCTCTTTTCGCAATACAATCCCCACGGCATGTTCATTGCGATGGAAGACCTTGGCTACCTGATGATGTCCGCTGCCTTCTTCTTTCTTGGTGCGGCTCTTGCTACAGGCAGCCGCCTCGAGAGGACCGTGCGATGGCTACTGATGGTCAGCGCTGTTTTGGGATGCGCCACGTTCGTCGGCATGTCGGTCGCTTTTGGGAACGCGCTTGAGACCCGATTCGAGCTCGCCATCATCACTATCACCTGGACAGCCCTGACCATCGCCTCCGTGATGCTCAGCATTCTCTTTCGTCGAACGCTCCGACACTCGGCGAGCTGAGGCTTTCGCAAGGTGTCGTCCTCTGCTGCTTTGCCCGAATTCCTCGTACAATAGGAGCCAAGAGGTCTTTATCCCCGTGAAGCGCAATACTCTCGTCCTCTCTATCGTTCTTCTCCTCTTGGCCGCGTTTGCCTGGGCCGGCTGGGCCAACTGGGAATACCGCAAGCAGGCCGCCGAAAAGCGTCTTGCCTCGGTTGCCAAGGCCGAACTGATCGCCGACGGCTCCGGCTCGGGCGACCTGCCCCATTTCGTCTCGCCTCTCATGAGCCATCCCGCCCCCAACTTCACGCTTGAGGACCTGAGCGGCAAAAAGGTCTCGCTGGCCGGCTATCGCGGCAAAGCCGTACTGATCAACTTCTGGGCCACCTGGTGCGGACCCTGCAAGATTGAAACCCCCTGGCTGGTCGAATTGCGCAATCAATATGCATCGAAAGGCTTCGAAATTCTCGGGGTCTCCCTCGACGATCTCGATCCCGACGACAAGACCCGCTACGCCGAAGAAAAACGCGACATTGCGAAGTTCGTTGCACAGGAACACATGCCGTATCCGGTCCTGATCAACGGCGGCTCGATCGATAAGCCCTACGGCGGGCTCGATGCGCTGCCGACCTCGTACTTCGTCGATCGCGCAGGCAACGTGGTGGCCGCCCAACTCGGCCTCACCTCCAAGGCCGATATCGAAGGCAACATCCACAAGGCGCTCGGCGAATGATCCGGGGCATTGTGTTGAGCCTGCCTAGTCCACAGAGGCGTCATCCTGAGTGGAGCGCGCTTGGGGCCCCTGCGCGACCTTGGGCGCGAAGGGGTAAGCGGAACGAAGGATCCGCTTCTTCCCTTCTGTTGGACTGCCGCGCCGCTCTTCGGAAGGCGGCAGTGTTAGTGGCCGTCACCCTCGCGGCATGTACTGCTCCAGCCCAATCGCCTCTCGCCGACTCCTCGAACCGCACCATCGCACGCGGCGCGCCCATCGAATACCTCTTTCCCGAACAAGTCACCGTGCCTGCCGGCAAGCCCAGCCAGGTCGCGCTCCACTTCCGCATCGCCCCCGGCTTCCATATCAACTCGCACACGCCCAAAGAGGACTTCCTCATCCCCACGGCATTCTCGATTCCAGAGTCCTCGGGCGTAGTCCTCAAGGACGCGAATTACCCGGCGGGCGCCGACTTTACGCTGCCTCTCGATCCCACCACCAAGCTCAGCGTCTACACCGGCGAGTTCGAAATCCAAACCCACGTCGTCGCGCAACGAGGTAATCACCTCGTCCAGGCCAGCCTGCGCTACCAGGCCTGTGACAACAGTGCCTGCATGCCCCCGAAGACCATCACCGTCCCCATCGACGTGATCGGGAAGTAAAAGCAACCTCCACCCCAGGCGCAGCGCGTTCTCCATGTTCGTACTCAACTTGAAACGTAGTCCCGTTGTGACTACAATGAGAATGTGAGGTTTTCATGGCGACAGCTGATACGTACGTTCGTGCGCGCATCGATACCAAAACAAAAAACCGCGCTGCAGATGCTCTCGAAGCCATGGGATTGTCGATCTCAGATGCGATTCGACTGCTGATGCTGCGTGTGGCAGATGAAAAGAGGCTTCCGTTTGAGATCCGCGTGCCCAACCAGACGACGCGCAAGGCGATGGCGGAATTGGAAGGCGGCAAGGGCAGGCGATTCAGAAGCGTCAAAACGCTGATGGACGATCTGCATGCGAACGATTGAGCGTTCTTCGGTCTTCCGGCGTGATTACAAGCGCGAAGCCAAGGGACAATGCCGATCGACGCTCGACGAGGATCTGGTGCCGGTCCTGACCTCTTTGGTCAATGACAAGCCCCTCGACGCGAGGTGTCGTGACCATGCATTGAGTGGCGATTGGGCTGGATATCGTGAGTGCCACATCAAGCCCGATCTTTTGCTTATCTATCGAAAGCCTGAAGATCAAACGCTGCAACTGGTGCGGCTCGGCTCGCACAGCGAGTTATTCGGATAGCCGAATCGCCGGCGCCTAGCGAGCGGGTCCACCGCCGGAGGCTGGTTTTCTCGATCTTTGCCCACGAGTCCTTCAGCGGCAGAGTCCGGTTGAACACCAGCTTGCCCGCCGCAGAATCCCGATCCACGCAGAAATACCCCACGCGCTCAAATTGGAATCGCTCTCCCACCGCGGCTTCGGCAAGCGAGGGCTCCAGCTTGGCCCCAGTCAGAATCTCAAGCGAGTTGGGATTGAGATTGCTGAGGACATCCTCGCCTTCAGCCACATCGTAGGGATTCGCCTTAGTGAACAGCTTGTCATAGATTCGAATTTCGGCGGAGATGGCATGCGCGCCCGACACCCAGTGAATCGTCGACTTCACCTTGCGTCCGTCGGGTGAATTCCCGCCGCGGCTCGCCGGATCGTACGTGCAATGCACCTCGACGATGTTGCCCGCCGCATCCTTTACCACGCTCTGGGCAGTCACAAAGTAGGCGTTGCGCAACCGCACTTCCTTGCCGACGGAGAGCCGGTAGTACTTCGGCGGAGGCACCTCGCGAAAATCGTCCTGCTCGATATAGACTTCTCCGGAGAAGGGAACTTGCCGCGTTCCGGCCGAAGGATCTTCCGGATTGTTCGCGACTTCGACATACTCCACCTGGCCCGCGGGATAGTTATCGATCACCAGCTTCAGCGGATGCAGCACAGCCATGGCTCGTCGCGCGCGGCGGTTCAGGTCGTCACGCTGGAAATGCTCGAGCATTTCGATGTCCGTCGTCCCGTTCGTGCGCGTTGCGCCGATGGAACCCACAAACGTCCGAATCGCTTCGGGCGTGAATCCCCGACGCCGAATCCCCGAGAGGGTCGGCATGCGCGGGTCGTCCCAGCCGCTCACGTAATTTTCCCGTACCAGCTGCAACAGCTTGCGCTTGCTTAACAGTGTGTACGTCAGGTTCAGGCGATCGAATTCAATCTGCTGCGAGGGAAAGATTCCGAGCTGCTCGATATACCAGCGGTACAACGGCTGATGATCGGCAAATTCGAGGGTGCACATCGAGTGCGTCACGCGCTCAATCGAGTCCGACTGCCCATGCGCAAAGTCGTACATGGGGTAAATGCACCAGTGGTCGCCGGTGCGATGGTGCGTCGCATGCAGAATGCGATACATCACCGGGTCGCGCATATTCAGGTTCGGCGAAGACATGTCGATCTTGGCGCGCAGCACACGCGTGCCATCTGGAAACTCGCCGCTCTTCATGCGCTGAAACAGTTCTTTGTTTTCTTCGACGGAACGGTCGCGATACGGGCTGTCCTTGCCCGGCTCCGTGAGCGTACCCCGGTACTTCCGAATCTCATCGGCGGAGAGGTCATCGACGTACGCCTTGCCGGCCTCAATCAACTGCAGCGCCCACGCATAGAGCTGCCCAAAATAATCTGAGGCGTAGCACACGCGGTCCCATTCAAACCCGAGCCAGCGTACGTCTGCTTGGATGGAATCGACGTACTCCTGCTCTTCCTTCTCGGGATTCGTGTCGTCGAAGCGCAGGTTGGTCTTGCCCCCAAACTCGTCTGCAAGCCCGAAGTCGATGCAGATAGCTTTTGCGTGGCCGATGTGCAAATACCCATTCGGCTCCGGAGGAAAGCGCGTCTGCACGATCGCGTCGCCAAACTTCTTCGTGCGCAAGTCCTCGGCGATCTGATCGCGAAGAAAATTGGAAACTGGGCGCGGTTCGGCGTTTTTCGTATCCGGAGTTTGCGTATTTGTGCTTTCAGAGTGTGCGTTCGACATGGATGCAATTCCTGACTTCACTTCACCAACGAGGTTGCGTTTACTCGATCGATTGGAGGCGGACTTCGGCCTCGCGGATCCGCTTGAGGCAGATATCGCGGCCCAGAACAATCATGGTTTCAAACAACGGCGGCGCATTCTTTCGTCCGCATACGGCTACGCGAATCGGCTGAAACATGGGCCCCGCCTTCAGCCCCAACGATGCCGCAGCCTCGCGCAGTGCCTTATCCAGCGAATCGTGATCGAACGGCGTCTCCGCCAATACCTGCTGCGCCTTTTCAAGCGCACGCCGCGCCACCGTCGCATCGCCCTTTTGCGGAATCAACTCGGCAGGATCATACGGTGCCAGCTCATCTAGAAAAAAGAAATCGGCCGCCGACGGAGCTTCGCCTAAGAGCCGGATACGCTCCCGGATCAGCGGCGTTACGTGGGCAAGTTTTTCTGGTGAGGCGTGCAGGCCGGCCTTTGCAAAGAAGGGCGCAAGCTGGGCGCTCAGCTCCTCAACCGGTAGAGCCCGCAGATGCTCTCCGTTCAGCCAAACAGCTTTGGGATCGAACGGGTCATCGTCATTGAAGTTCACAACGGCGTTGGCGCGGTTCACTCCCTCGATCGTGAATATCTCTGTCAGCTCGTCGAGCTTCATAAATTCGCGATCGTTCTTTGGCGACCATCCGAGCAAGCAGAGAAAGTTGATGAAGGCTTGCGGCAAAAATCCGGCATCGCGGTAGGTGGTCACGCTCACCACAGGCCCGTGCTTGCGTTTCGACAGCTTCGCGCCATCCGGCGCCACCAGCAGAGGAAGGTGGGCGAACTGCGGTGTCTCTCCGCCGAGCGCCTCGAAGATCAGAAGATGTTTGAAGGTATTCGTCAAATGATCTTGTCCGCGAATGATGTGGCTGATCCGCAAATCGGCGTCGTCAACGCACGAGGCCAGGTGGTACGTCGGCATCCCATCCGACCTCAGGAGAGCAAAATCCTCCACCTCATCGGCAAGCTTTGACTGGGCGCCGTAGACGCCATCGACAAAGCGCAACGTCCGGTCACTGCCCCGTGGAACGCGATAGCGCAGCGCGAACGCTTCGCCCGCAGCCGCGCGGCGATCGCTCTCCTCGCGCGAAAGCTCCCGCATTCCGGGGTTGAACAGCCAGGCGCCTTGGGCGGAAGACGGTCCCTCATCCGACGCATGGGCCGGCGTAAAGTCCCGATAGGCCAGGCCCTTCTCGAAAATCTCCCGAGCCTTCTGTCGATGCAGGTCCAGCCGTTCCGATTGCTTGTACTCTTCGTCCCAGCCGAGCCCAAGCCACCGCAGCCCTTCAAAAATCGATTGCACGCTGGCGTCGGTATTGCGCTCGACATCCGTATCGTCGAGGCGCAGCACCATGGTTCCCTGGTTGTGGCGAGCGTAGAGCCAGTTAAAGATGAAAGTGCGAGCGCTGCCGACGTGCAGAAAGCCGGTGGGCGAGGGTGCAAAACGAACCCGAGGGGGCGTGGAGCGAGAGAGGATTTCGTCAGCCATCGATGAGGGTGTTCCTCTTCGATGCTAAAGCATCGTCTCCGACCAAGTCGATGGCGCCCCCTTATGACTGCGGAGGCGGAGGTGGCGGATAAGGATACGGATAACCAGTTTGAGGCGCAATCATCGGCGTCTTCCACTCCGCAAACGCAAGCACGTAGATCAGAATAAGCAATCCAAGGCTAGGAACGAGGCAAAGAAGCGAAAGCCAAGGCGAGAACCCGGCTTTCTTGCAGATGAACCAGAACGGGATGATGACGATGGCCATGCCCACCAGGATGATCACCGGCAGAATCGCAAGAAACATCATCGCGATATGTTTTGCCTGTTCCGGGTCAATCGGACTTTGCTGCAACAGCATAAGGGCGAAGTGCATGAAGTGCTCCAGGGTTAGGTTGGAATCTCCCCGCCACACTACGGCGAATCCCTTAAAACTGCAATGAAATTCGCAATCGATTCAATTGATTCCCCGACCCTCACTGCAACGGCAATCCATCCAAAGACAAAAGACGCCCCACAGGGTATTCGCCCACCCGGTTCGCCTGTCCCCAGGGTGAGCGGTCATAGAAGAACTCCAACCGCGCCTCCGGGCTCGCCGCAAACCGCGCATCCGTCTGCACGCGCCGCTCAAACTCCGCTTTCAGAGCCGGGTCTTTTTCCATGTTTGCGCGGGCCAGCTTCTCCAGCACATAGGCTTCGCCGTACTCACGCTGCTCAAAAATTGGATCGAAAAAACCCCACCGAAGAGCCGAGTCCGGCGCCTCAGGTTCCAGCCATTGGATTGCCACCTTCGATAGCCGTTGGTCGAGGGAGACCACCACCGAACCCGGCGGAAACGTCAGTGTCTCCGTCGTCAGCGCACAGGTTCCGAATTGTCCCGGTTCGGCACCAGCTCCCTCCCCATGAAAGATCGGATGCCGGCCTTCAAACGGCGGCCCCTGCCACTCCATCCCGGCACAGCGATACCGCTCCACCTTGCCTGTCCAAGGGGCAGTCGTACGCCGCACAGCCACATCGTGTGCCGCAAGCACATCGATTACCCGCGTCCACTGCGGCGGAACGATATACGCCGCCGGCGGCGTGGTCGACAAACTCACCTTGGCCCCGGAAGTCAGCGGCAGCGTAGCATTCCAAGGCTCATGCGAGTAGCTCACCCACATGGTCCCCGAAACTTCACTAAGCGCGCGGGTGTACTTGTAGCCGCGAAACACCACCGGCGTCGTCCCTTCGCCAAATCCAATCGCCAGCGGGAACTGCGCATTGCCCAGCGCATGTGCCCCCAGCTTTGCCGCATCGGCATCAGCCTGGCGATTCAGCGCAATCAGCTTCGCCGTGTCGCGATTCATTACCTCGAGCAGCGCCCGCAGAATTTCGTAATTCCCCGTTACCCGCGTCCGATAGTCCTTCAGCATGTGCAGCTCGACCAGTAGCCCCGGCCGATTCTCCAGAATCATTTGCCCCGTTGAGAACCGCGGCGGATTAGAGATGTTGGTCAGCCCTTTTGCCGGATCGGTGTCGTCGTTGAGATTGATCAAATCAGGAAAGGCAACGTGTCCCGCCGAATCCAACTGCCGCTCCAACTCCGGCGTCACGCTCTCGCGAAGCCACTGCGCCGTCCCTGGAGCCACATCCGGCGTCGCATCCGCGTTGAACGTCACGTCGTATTGAAAATCCGCGCCGTCCGTTACGTGATCATCGACAAAAAAGTCCGGCATCCAGCGATGAAACATCTTCAGAAAGGCGCGCGTCTCCGGCGCGTCCGCCTTCATGTAATCGCGATTCAGGTTGATATTCGTCCCGTTGCCGCGCCAGCCAATCACCTCCGGCCCATTCTGGTTGATGCGGTTATACGCCGACCGCCGCTCGTGCCCGTCGAGGTTATACACGGGAATAAAAACGAACACGACATGATCCAGCAAACTCTTCGCTCCGTCCTTGTTTTGGACAAGATCGCGCAGCAGCGCCAGACAGGAGTCCTTCCCGTCCATCTCGCCCGCGTGAATCGAATTCTGCACCAGCAGGATCGCGCGCCCTGACGCATGAATCGTAGCCGGATCGAACACGCCATCCTTCGACGCAATCACAATCTTCAGGTCTCGGCCCTCGCCTGTCTTGCCGAAGTTCTCAATGCGCACGAGCCCCGGTGCAGCCGCGGCCACCCGCTCCAAATACGCCATCGTTTCGGCGTAATCCGGCGTCGTCTTGTATCCGCTGATTTCCGTCGGAGTGCGCCAGTCCGCGGCGGATTCGGCATATGCATGTTCGAAAGGAACGGCAGCGAGAAGGGCAGAGAATCCAGCCAGATACACGACGACGGCGCGCAGGTTCATAGAACAAAACCTCCAGCAGAATTAGAAAATGGTCGAAGATTAAGCAGCTAACAGTCAGCAAAGAGCCAACTGTTCACTGTCCACTGATCCCTGTCCACTGCTTCTACGTAATGTCCTCGGTGTCGTACACCGGCGGCTCGCCCCGCTTCTTGGGAACCCCGTGCACCGATGCCAGCAGATCGTCGACAACGTCTTCAAGCTGTTTCTGGCTTTCGATCACCGCGCTCATGCTCTTCAGCTCATCGGAGTCGATGGCCCGTTCAATCAGCGCGATCGCATGGCACTGCGCCACGTGGTCCAGGTTCAGGCCTTCCGGTGTCTTCGCCTTGATGCTCACCTGGTCCAGCTCCACGCCCAGCAGGTCGGCCACCCGCGCGCGCATTTCGCCGGCCACCGGTCCAATCTTCGGCGCAGCCAGCACCAGAGTCGTATCGATATTCACGATGCGATAGCCGGCGTGCTGCAGCTCTTCGAGTGCCAGCTTCAGAAAAATCGCGGAGTCGGCATTTTTCCAGCGCGGATCACCCGGCGGAAAAAAGCTGCCGATATCGCCCGCGGCCACCGCGCCCAGCAGTGCGTCGGTAATCGCGTGCAGCAGCACATCGCCATCGGAGTGTCCGGCCAGACCTTCCGGATGGTCCAGCGTCATGCCGCCAATACGCAGCGGCACCCCCGCCTTGAATTCGTGCGAGTCGTAGCCAAGTCCGATCCGTGTGTCCATGATCTCCGTGCCCGAATGCGCGTGCCTTCCGTTCTGCCGGCAATCTCTGCCGGCCAATCGGACTCAGCGGGCCTGCTGCCGCAGATAAAACTCGGCCAACTCCAGGTCGCCCGGCTGCGTGATCTTCAGATTAACCTGAGAACCGGGCACCACGGCTACCGGAAGACCCGCCCGTTCCACAATCGAGGCCTCATCGGTGCCAACAAAGCCGTCTGCCATTGCTTCGGCAAACGCCTTGCGCAACAGTTCGTAGCGGAACCCCTGCGGCGTCTGCGCCTGCACGATCGATTCGCGGGGAATCGTCGCGGTAATCAGCGCGCCATGCGCCGTGCGCTCCACTTGCTTGATCGTGTCGATCGCCGGCAGCCCCACAATCGCCGCCCCGTGCTGCACCACTGCGTCGATGGTTCGTTCGATCGTGGCAGCATCAATCAGCGGGCGCACCGCATCGTGCACCAGCACCACATCGTCGGGTGCAGCCGGGACTGCGGCCAGCGCGTGCGCCACCGACTCCTGCCGATTGTCGCCGCCCTCCACCACGTGTACCTTGCCTGCAAACCCGTACTCGGCCACGTGAGCCTCCACGCGCTCCATCTCCGGCTTGCGCACGGCCACGTAAATGGCTGTAACCCGCTCCACGGCCGCAAAGGCGCGTAAAGAGTGGATCAGGATCGGCACCCCGGCGAGCGAAAGAAACTGCTTGGGCGGAATCCCCGGGTGACTCGCGGAGTCGGGGTCGTTGGGGTGTTTCGATTGCGGTCCGGCCATGCGCGTGCCCAGTCCCGCTGCGGGAAGAATTGCGAATACCTGCATAACTCGTGGAGTATACAACCACGTCGCACGCTTTAGGCAAAGCGCTCGTGCAGCTCCTAGGCCGGAGCGGTGTCCACGTAGTACATCTCATTCGTTCCGCGAAATCCCATCGGTTCGTACACGCGCCTTCCTGCATCCGAGGCGTGCAAGGCCGTCACACGGATTCCGCGACGCCGCGATTCGGCCAGCGCCTCACGGACCAGAGTCCGCGCCAGACCCTGCCCCCGGTACTCCGGCTCCACCCAGAAATTCAGCAGGTATCCGCGATGTTCGCCCTCAGGATCGAGCGGGTGTGGCGGCCATTCCAACTCGAAGAACCCACCTGAAGCTGCGATCCTCCCATCCTCCTCGACGATCCAGCCGACATATTTGCCCGCGCCAATCATCCGTTCAACCCACGGCACAAACTTCTGCCGCATCCGCTCCAGCGCTTCACCATCGCTCTTGCCCATCTCCGCAAACATGGCGGAGCGATGCGCTGCAATCAACTCAGCGTCCTTTTTCGTAGCCAAACGTGTCACACGCATGCTGGGCAGTATAGGCAATCTCGGAGCAAAACTGGCACCAGCGCTGCTGAACGCAATCCGGGGCTGCAGCTATCATCGAGTCGTGCCCGCTTCGCTCGCCCTCGACACGACCCTCCTGCGCCCCGGCATGCGCGTTGCCGTCGGCCTCTCCGGCGGGGCAGACTCGGTCGCGCTCCTCCGCGTTCTGGTCGAACGCAATCGCGAGCCGGGCAGGGAACTGGGACTCGTCCTGCACGCCGCCCACCTCCATCACGGCCTGCGCGGCGACGAGGCAGATGCCGATCTCGAATTCGCCCGCGACCTCGCCCGGCAGCTCGATGTCCCCTTCCATCACGCCCGCGTCGACACGGCTGCCGAAGCCAAAACGCACGGCGAATCCATTGAAGAAGCCGCACGCCGCCTGCGCTACCAGTGGTTTCGACAGCTCTTGTCCGAAGGTATGCCCCACGCAGTGGTTGCAACCGCCCACACCCTCGACGACCAGGCCGAGACAGTCCTCGCCAAGTTCCTGCGCGGCGCTTGGACAGAAGGTCTCTCCGGCATTCATCCAAAGCTCGAATATCCGCAGGGCGGCACGATTCTTCGTCCGTTTCTCGCCGTCACCCGCGCTGAAATCGAAGCGTACCTGCGCGAACGCAATCAACCCTGGCGCGAGGATTCCTCCAATCGCCATCTAACTTTTACCCGCAACCGCATCCGCCACGAGCTGCTGCCACTGCTCGAAACCTGGAACCCCTCCCTTCGCGAGCACCTCGCTCACATGGCCGAGCTTGCGCGCGACGAAGAAGCCTGGTGGCAAGCCGAAATCGCCCGCCTTGCGCCCGATCTGATTCTCCGCGGTCGCCCCGTGCGTGGAGGAGGCCGCGCCGCAACCGATGGCCTCGCCGTCGACATCGCTCGTCTCGTCGAACTTCCGCCTGCAGTGCAACGCCGCCTTCTGCGTCACGCTGCGGAACAAACCGGCGTCTCCCTCGACTTTCCGGCAACGGAGTCGCTGCGTGCGCTCGCCTCAACCGGTCGGGCCGGCCAGAAACTTGAGCTAGCCCAGGGTCTTCGCGTCGAGCGAACCCATCGCGAGCTTCGCTTCACGATCCAACCCCCCGGTTCCCATTCTGCGAACGGTACGGAAGTGATCCTGGCATACACGATCTCTGTTCCCGGGGAGCTCGACGCGCCCGCCTTCGGGATTCGCCTCCACCTCGCAGCTTCGACTGCATCCTCCGTGACCGGCGGCGAGCCTTCGGTCGCCTGCCTCCGCCCCTGGAAAGCCGGAGATCGCGTCCGACTGCGTCATTCCAGCGGACCCCGCAAGGTCAAGGAAGTCCTTGAGCGGATGAAGGTTACGGGGTCAGATCGAGCTGCATGGCCGGTCCTTGAATATGCCGGTAGCGTCGTTTGGATGAAGGGCGTGGAACTGGAGCCCAACTCTGCAATTGAGGTAGCCGTGACGCCTCTCCCCGAGTCCGATCGTTAGACCAGTTTCACCAACCAAACTGCACCAGGGCAGGCAAGTGCTCCGCTCTGTCCAGGGGTGCCTCAAAACCCAACAGTCGCGCGCTCCCTGACGTGGGCGTTCCCTCGACCTTCGGAGTACAATCGTTCATACTGCTCATCCCGGCGGAAGGTCTAGGTGTCTTCTGTGACGGGCGGCTGCACTTTCTGTGACTTCAAGGCAGATGCAGGCGTCTAACAGGGATGGAGTAGGCGGTGATGGAGGTCGTTCCTAATGGCTTCTCCCCCCGCCGGGAAAGAGGAATCCTGGTGAATTCTACCGTCAAAACGATTATGTTCTGGGTCTTCATCCTCATCTGCTTGATGCTGCTCTGGGGTGTTGTGCAGCGGGGCACAAATATGGGGGGCAAAGACGCGGAGATCCCGTACTCCGATCTGTTCGATAAGGTGCAGAACGGGCAGGTTCAGGATGCGACGATTCAGGGCAACGAGCTTCGCGGCCATCTGAAGAGCTCGCCCAAGGACCAGTTCCATACCACCTTGCCGGCCAACTACGACGACCTGGACAAGGCGATGCGGGCAGCTCATGTGAGCTTCTCCATCAAGGAGCCGCAGAACAACATCCTGCTGCCGCTGCTCTTCAACATAGGCCCCTTTGTCCTGCTCGGCGCGATCTGGTTCTTCATGCTGCGCCAGATGCAGTCGGGCGGCAACAAGGCTCTCTCTTTCGGCAAGAGCCGCGCGCGCCTGCTCTCCATGCAGCAAAAGAAGGTCACGTTTAAAGACGTGGCCGGCGTCGACGAAGCCAAGGAAGAGCTGAAGGAAATCATCGAGTACCTGCGCGAGCCGCAGAAGTTCCAGAAGCTCGGCGGACGCATCCCCAAGGGCGTGCTGCTCGTCGGACCTCCGGGAACCGGCAAGACCCTGCTCGCCCGTGCGGTGGCCGGCGAAGCCAACGTGCCGTTCTTCTCCATCTCCGGTTCTGACTTCGTTGAGATGTTCGTCGGCGTCGGCGCAAGCCGCGTCCGCGACCTCTTCGAACAGGGCAAGAAGAATGCTCCCTGCATCATCTTCATCGACGAAATCGACGCGGTCGGCCGTCATCGCGGCGCAGGCCTCGGCGGTGGACACGATGAGCGCGAGCAGACCCTCAACCAGCTCCTGGTCGAGATGGACGGCTTCGAATCGAACGACGGCGTCATCCTCGTCGCCGCTACCAACCGTCCCGACGTGCTCGATCCCGCGCTGCTGCGCCCCGGCCGCTTCGACCGCCGCGTCGTCGTGGGACTGCCCGACATCCGTGGCCGCGAAGAAGTGCTTCGCGTACACGTCAAGAAGGTTCCCGTCGGCGACGACGTCAACCTCAACATCCTTGCTCGCGGAACACCCGGCTTCAGCGGCGCCGACCTGGCCAATATGGTCAACGAGGCTGCGCTCAATGCCGCGCGCGTCAACCGCAAGCAGGTCATGATGTACGACTTCGAACTGGCCAAGGACAAGGTGCTCATGGGCGCCGAACGCAAGTCCATGCTCCTGACCGACGAGGAGAAGCGCGTCACCGCGTATCACGAGGCCGGCCACGCCATGGTCTCGTTCTTCCGCGAGCAACTCCGACCCCATCCACAAGGTCACCATCATTCCCCGCGGCATGGCTCTCGGCGTCACGGTCTACCTGCCGGACGATCGCCACAACTACACCCGCGAGTATCTTGAAACCCGCCTGGCTACGGCCTACGGCGGACGCGTGGCTGAGGAGATCTTCCTCAACCAGATGTCCACCGGCGCCGGCAGCGATATCGAAACGGCAACCGACCTCGCCCGCCGCATGGTCTGCGAGTACGGCATGAGCCGCCTCGGTCCGCTCACCTTCGGCAAGAAGGAAGAGCAGATCTTCCTCGGCCGCGAGATCGCTCAGCATCGCGACTTCAGCGAGGAGACGGCCCGCCAGATCGACCTCGAAGTGCGCCGCCTCATCGACGACGCCTACCAGTCGGCGCACACCATCCTCGAGGCCCACCAGGACGCGATGCATCGCATCGCTGCAGCCCTGCTTGAGCGCGAGACCATCGACGCCGAAGAAGTACGGCTGCTGATCGAAGGGCAAGGAACTGCCTCCGATCCGCTCCGTACTGGCCTCGCCCAGCGATGGCACCGGAACGGGCACACCGCAGCAGGTTCTCAAACCCGAGACCCGCCGCGGCTCCGGCGGCTTCCCGAGGGCTCACCCTCTCCGGCATAGCCACCTGCGGTGGGGCCACACGCGGCTTGCGCCGCCAAAGTCAGAAACAAGAGGCCGCTCTTCGGAGCGGCCTTTCTGCATTCGTAAGCGAACGCGATGCAAGCAACGGCTTTGTAAAAGGGCACGACTTTAGTCGTGCCGCAAGATGCCGTTTAGGAAAGGGCTTTAGCCCCTGGGGACCGTCTCTGCGAATAGTTCTATACGCGACCCGGCTCTAGAATATCCTTATGTGCTTCATTGCTCTATGCGGGTACAAGTGACCAAATTCCACATGTTGATGTGACATCTTCGATGCGCGGCGAATCGGGCTCAACTATTTCCACCCAGCGCGCGCCCCAATCTTAGCGGCGCAAACAGCAAAAACCCTCGTGCAAGGCACGAGGGTTTGCTTGCGCGCATTCGCCTTAGAAGATCTTGTAAGCAATCCCCACGCTGCCGCCATACGGCTTCAGCGTTCCATTAATCCAGTTCGGCCAAAGCTGATACTCGAAATCCGCTGCCCGAAGAATCAGCCGATGGCCCAGTGGCATATCCACACCGCCACCCAGAGCGATATCCGCAAAATGACCGTAGGCAAAATTGTATTGGAAGTTCATTTTCCCGTACCCGAACAGCGCCTTGGCATACGGCTTGAACCGGTGTGTCTCGTGGATCGGCACCTTGGGCCCAATCAGATAGTTGTCTTCGTAGATATTCGCGAACTGGTTGTAGCGCAGCCAGCGGCCCTCCGCTTCGATCTGGATCCAGTGCCGCAGACGCAGGTCGACGTAGGTGCCCACGCCAATCAGTGGTGTCCCAGACGCTTCCGGCACGCCCGTTCCGGTGTAGTCGGGTTGAAACACAGAGCCCATCGCGCCCGCGCTCAAGGAGACAGGCGACCGTGTGGCGGATGCAACAACCTGTGCATGAGACTTTAATGTCCAGGCACACAGCACAAAGCAGAATAGTATAACGAGACTTTTCTTCTTCATCGTGACGGCGTTTCCAATCCTGGTGAAGCACTCAACGTGCTGGCTTCGTTTCAAAAATCCAGCGGTTTGGTTTTGAGCCGGGCAGCTCTCATCTCCGCCCGGCTCAGGAATGCAATCGCAAGACTACTGCGGGCTCGTCGCAGGCGCATTCGCCGAAGGCGTGTCCGCGGGCGGTTGCGATACTCCGGTCCTTGGCTGATCGCTGCCTGCTGTGGGTGGCGCTTGCGGCGGCGGAGTCGCTGCCGGCTGGTCTCCGGCGGGCGGGGTAGCAGGCGCAGCGGCCGGTGCTGCCGGCGGAGTTGCATTGGCCGCCTCATACCTCTGCAGCTTGAAGTAGATCGGCGTCACTTCCAGCGGCATCTTGTCGCGGGCATTCAAAGGGGCATAGATCTTCGCGTTCAGCATGTGCACCTTGTCATCCCACGGATCGGTCTTCAGCCAGCTTCCCAGCGGTGATGCAGGAATCTGCGTCAGATCGTCCCAGTTGATCTTCGGCGCCTGGCTCGCAACCTCCGACATCCAAGGCGTTCCATCCGGCTTCAGCAGGGAATCGCCCAGCATCGGCGTATTCAATGCCTTCAGCTGCTTGCCACGATCTGCCAGCTGCTCCCAGAACAAGCCCGCATCCGGCAGCTTGTCCTTGTACATCGATGCCTGCAGGTACTCCACTGCTTTCTTGGCGGCCGTGGCGTCGTCAATCTCGGTATGGTTCATCTCGATCCGCTTGAACGTCGCCTCGTCAGGGAAGAGCAGACGATCGTTGAAGGCGTAGCGCGTGTCGATATGGTGCCCCATCGCGATATGCGCTAGCTCAATCGCGATCACGGATGCAATTGCCGACTCGCTGCGCGGCAGGGTGTCAATCAGTCCCTTGCTCAACAGAATCGTGTTGCCTACGGTCGTCGCTTCTACAGTCGTCGTCAGCAGCACACGGCAGTGCACGGGGCTTGCAGCTGCAGGTTGTTCGGCACCGCCAGGTTGATCACAATCTGATCCAGCACCTGCGTCTCAAATCCGTTCGGCGTCAGCGGAGCCACCAGGCCTGCCTCTTCCAGGCGGTCGATCACGTTGTTCTCTGCCTGCGTCAGCCATGCGCGCGAAGCCTGCAGCGGGCTCACATCCTGCGAGTCGTCGCTCTTGTCCTCCGCATCTTCGATCTTCATGCTCACGTTTTCGCTGTCGCGCGTGGGCAGTTTCAGGCTGTAACCCCAGAAGTGTGTCTGCGCCTTCAGACCGATCGGCTTGTCGCTGTCGCCTGCGGTTTGACTCCTCCACATAAATGGCTACCGGCAGCCAAACGCCCGGCTGCACATTCATGCGCCAGCTGTCGAAGTGGAAGTAGTACCGCGAATCGTCTTCAGACGACGGCCCCGTGTAGGTGCCGTTGAAGCGAACAATATTGCCATCCTGGTCTTCAACCCACACGCGTCCGTAGAAGCGGCCCATGCCCGTTCACCTTGGGATGCACGTCGAAAACCCAGGTCCGCACCGCGCCCAGAAATTCGCGCCGCACGTAGCTGAAAACATAATGCTGCTGGTCAAATCCCGTTGGATCCAAAAACATCATCTGCATGAAGCCGGTGGGATTGTAGGTGAACCGCTTATCCAGTCCCAGCGACTTCGTCAGCCCCGTGATCGCCGCAAACGAGCCCTTGAAGAAGCCCCGCTTCCCCTTGTTGTCGCGCGGCTCATACGTCTTGTCGAAGAATCCCTTGCCGAAATCGACGCGGCTCAGCGTGTACTGGTCGTCAATCGGCACCTGGTAGAGCTTCACATCGGGACGCGTGTCCTGGATGTAGGTCTCCACCAGCGGCGTCCGCTCCTGGATCGCCTTGATCAGAATCTTCTCTTGCCCGATAGCTTTCTCCACCAGCGCTGCCTGATCGGGCGTCAATTGGTGCGCTTGTTCGTACTTCGGTGCCTTCTTCTTTGCATTTGCGCACGAAACACCCAGAGCCAAAGTAAGCAGGGTGAGGGAGATCTTCCGAAACATCATTGAACAAGCTCCTGGTTTTATTCTTGCGTGTTATGGCCTCGGCGGTTGTGCCAATGCGTCGACCTGCCGGGCCATTCGTGTTTTCGTTAAGCCAGTTGGAAAGTAATCGTAATGTTGGTCGTCAAATCCACTGCCTGCCCGTTGCGTGTCGCGGGACGATACCGGATCTGTTCCGCCACTTTGCGTGCTTCCTCATCGAGCCCATGACCCAGTCCATGCACCACGCCTTCAACCACAACGTGGCCCGTTGCCGTGAACGTGACCCGCAGAATTACATCGCCCTGCACCTTCAGCTGCTTGGCTTCGCTCGTGTACTGCACTGGCGGTTTTGAAATCACCTCAAGATTCGTCGAGGCCGGAACCGCCTTCATCATTGCGGGCTGCGCCGATGCGGTCACCTGCGGAATCCCTGCTGACCCAACCTTGCCGCCGGCAAACGCGCCCTGTGCTGTTCCCGTTCCTCCAGGCAATCCAGCCGACGCTACGTGCCCGTAAACACCCGCATTCGATCCGGCCTTCGTTCCGTTGCCGATGCCCGTCGATCCAATCACGCCGCGCGGCGCAACTGCTGGTCCCTGCGCTCCCCCATAGGGATTGCCGATCGCCGCTACAGTTGCCGGTTTAGCCGCATTCGGGTTCGGCGTCACACCGAACGTTTCGCCCAGATGCACAGGCGCGGTCGAGGGATGCTGTTGCATCGTCTGAGCCGGTGCCGCTGCCGCCAGAGCGGCCTTGGGTTGCGGCGCCAGCGTAATCGCCGGCTTCGCCATCTTGAACTCCGGCATCTTGACCTTCGTTTCAATCTCCACCGGCTTCGGTTCCGGCTTGGGCTCAATCTTCGGCAGATTGATCTTCGGTGCATCCAGCTTCACCATCGGCTTCGGTGGCTCGGGTAGCGGAGGCGGGGGCGTAACTTTCACCTTCGGTGGAGGAGGAGGTGTCGTCGGGAAGATCAGTTCGGTCTGCTCAAAATGATGCTGCTGGATCGCGTGCTTGGCCATCATTCCGACATACAAAACTGTGGCCAGAATAGTCATGTTGATGACGGCCGCGGTGACGAACGATCCCGACCTGCCTTCTGGCTCGGGAAGTAAGCCGAAATTGATGCGCCCTGGATAAGAATTCATCGGCATATCTCTAATTCCTCAAAATGATGGCGGGGATCAACGTACATTCCGGAAGCAAAACTGCGGCTGCCAGCCCGCTTACGCTTCCGGCTCATCGACTTTGGGTGGAAGCTGCGTCTCGATGGACGGACTTCGCTCTCAAACGTTGAGCCTTCCGTCGTTCGTTGACAAGCTCCGGTCTTCAAATTTATCTCTCGCTGTGTTCAGAATGGGGGAAATGGAGTGCCTGTGAACCGTGCACTGCCGTCTTTGTCTTAGTCTCGCGCCGGCAAGACCTCGTTCCGCTCGCACGCGTCAACTTCCAGCTTTCCCGCACCTTGGACATTCAAACTCCCATCCGCATCCAAGGCTGAAAAAGGAATCCGGCACATCCCGATTCAAGGGAAGCCCGATTCTGGAATTGCCCCGGTTCGTGGTTTGAGGATTCGCTGCACGCAACTGGGTTGTAAGGGTAGAGAAGCCCGTTATTCGTCAAGCCGCTGTTGCGGTCTTCAGGGACCGAATCCAACTCCAGTTCTGACCCTGCTTATGTAATAGACTTACCCTAAACCAAAGTGCTCGGGAAAGGACAGTATTTTTGTGAAGATTCTGGTTACCGGCGGTGCCGGATACGTCGGCGGCACAGTCGCTTCTCTCTTGACCGCCAAGGGCCACAATCCCATTATATTCGACAATTTGTGCCATAGCCGCCGCGAGCTCCTGCCCCCCGGAGTCGAGTTCGTCGAAGGCGATTTGGCCGACCGCCGTGCCCTCGAGAATCTCTTCACTTCCGCCACCGATTCAGGCACCCCCTTTGACGCCGTCCTACACTTCGCCGCCCTCATTGAAGCCGGCGAATCCATGAAAACCCCCGAGGTCTACTTCCGCAATAACACCGCCTCCACCCTTTCTTTGCTCGAAGCGGTTCTCTCCCACGGACCCAAACGCATCGTCTTCTCCTCCACCGCGGCCGTTTACGGAGAACCTGAGTCCGTCCCCATCCCCGAGACCGCCCGCCTCCAGCCCACCAACGTCTACGGCGAATCCAAGCTGCTCGTCGAAACCATGCTCTCCTGGTTCAACCGCATTCATGGCCTTCGTTATGCCGCCCTCCGCTACTTCAATGTTGCGGGAGCACCCGAAGGCCCCTCCGGCGTCATCCGCGGAGAAGACCACGAGCCCGAGTCCCACCTCATCCCCCTCATCCTCGACGTGGCCCTCGGCCGCCGCGCCTCCATCCGCATCTATGGCGAGGACTACCCGACCCCCGACGGCACCTGCATCCGCGACTACATCCATGTCTCCGACCTCGCCGACGCCCACCTGCTCGCCCTCGGCGCGCTTGAGAAACACGATCGCCTGCTTTTCAACTTGGGCAACGGAGCGGGATTCAGCGTGCGCCAGGTCATCGAGTCGGCTCGCCGCGTCACCGGCCACCCAATTCCCGCCGAAGTCCATCCGCGCCGCGCCGGCGACCCCGCCGTCCTCGTCGCCAGCTCTGAAAAAGCCATCCGCGAACTCGGCTGGAAACCCCGCTACACCCAACTCGACGACATCATGCGCACCGCCTGGATCTGGCACCAGAAACGCTACGCCAAGTAGCAGCGACTCCGGGGCTGCTTTTTTGTCGATCGATGAGTAACTTCAGACTGGCAGCTTAAGATGTTGTCAGTTTGTATGCCAAGCGCCGCTCACCACCGTCTGCTTCTGGGTCGCTGTGAAGGTGGCTTTGGCCTGCATTTGCAGCTTGTCGCCGGATGGATCAGCGACGCACCGCTCAGAGGCACTACCGCATCGATGGCGGTTTCGATTGAGGCGGCGACGATTTTGGTCATCGCCGGGATCAGGCATGGACTTAAAGTGGACCCAACTAGCGTGAGGTTGGTTTTCACGCTTTGGGCCACGACACTGCTTTTCTTTGTTTCCGTTGTTGGATTCGCTTTCCAAACAATCGAAGGCTATTTCAGTGTCATCGCGAAAACGCAAGAATTCGGCGTTCTCAAGGTGCTAGGAGCGTCAACGAAGCATTTCCTTCTCCTTCTGCTTTTTGAAGCTTTGCCGATCTGCGCTCTCGGAAACGTCGTTGCGATTGCGTTGACCTTCCCCATCAAGTGGGGAATACACTTCGCCTTTCCAAACTTCCTGCGACTGGATGTCGTCTGCCTATCATGGCCGATCGCGTTCGGAATCACTCTAACCGCATCACTGGTCGGAGGAATTATCGGCGCTAGAAAGGCAATCAGAGATGGTGTCGTTCAGGCATTGTCATACGAAGCGTAGCGATTGTCTTGGATGTTACGCCGCGTGATTATTGGCTCTGGGCAAATCACCCGCAACCCGGTAACTACCAAGTTTTCTCAAGGACAAACAGAAGCACAGCCCCGCAATAACAGATTTTCTTGTTTGGTATGGGCTCAATCGCGGTTCACTCAAGGCGCGTGAAGCGCCGAGAAACCAGGATGCCTTCTCGATCTATGCCGTGTAGCGCCAGTGCTTGGTCTGGTTAACGGCAGCCGCCTGAATGATGCCGCCATGAAGAAAGTTCCCCTTCAGGTACCCTCCCGAGACCTGCGTTCCGTCGGCAAACTTCATCTCGACGCGGGAGTTGTCTCTGGGATGGGTCGTGCGGTCTTTGGGGTTGAACTTGTGCCATTCGTTCTTCATCCTTCAATTCTACGCTCTTCGATAATTTCGCGACGGTCATAACCAAGATTCACGCGGGGATTTCGTCCGTTCCACGAGTGGCCCACTCCGTTGGAATTCCTCTTCGAGACGACCTCTGCGACGTCCAGCAGGCCATCACTATGGATCTCTCGGAACCAGCCGCACCCACACCCCTGTGTGCACAAGCGATACTCCCTCCTGTGCCAAATCCGCTTCCTTGGTATAGAACTCTGAGTAGCCCCGTGCGCAACTTCGAGCAAACCAGAACGGAATTTCAGGAGATACTCGCCAAGCCCATTCGCGACCTCGGGCTGAAGCTTGAGGGCTCTCCGCTCGAACGATTCGTGCAGCAGCTGTACCGCGAGCTCGAATCCAAGGGCATCCACAAATTCCGTCCCCAGTGTTATCTCACCGACGAATGGGGATGCCCATCGGGTGAGCCCGTCATCGGCATCCCGTTCTACCTCGCCAATCCTGACCTGGCGCGCCTCGAGCACGAGATGAACGACCTTGAAGATGCGCGCGAAATCATGATGTACATGCGCCACGAGGCCGGGCACGCTTTCAACTACGCCTACCAACTCCACAAATCGGCGGAGTGGCGCAACCTCTTCGGGCCCTTCCGCCGCGCCTATCGCGACAATTACCGCCCCGTCCCGTTCTCGCGGAAATTCGTCCGCCACATGGCCGGCTGGTACGCGCAGAAGCATCCCGACGAAGACTTCGCTGAAACCTTTGCTGTCTGGCTCACGCCGCGCTCGCAATGGCGCAAGCGCTACGAGGGTTGGGATGCGCTGGCCAAGTTGCACTACGTCGATCGCATCGCGCGCAAAATTGGAGACGTCGAGCCAACGCGGCGTCGCGGCCGCACCGACATCACGGTCGACGAAATGGAGTCCACCGTCGGCGAGTTCTATCGCCTCAGCCTGCCCGAAGAGATCCCGGTGCAGGAGCTAGCGCTCGATACCGACCTGCAGGACATCTTTAACATCTCTCCCAAGCGCCGCAAGGGAGTTCGGCCCGCGCACGAGTTGTTGCATCAGCATCGCAAGGCCATCATCGACAAAGTTGCGTATTGGAGCGGCGTGCAGCGTCCCATCGTCAAGCGTCTCGTTGAATCCATCTGCAAACGTGTCGAGGAGCTGGTTCTGCGCGTCGACATTCGCCGCGAGTCCGACTACCTCACGGAGTTCACGGTCTACACAACCGCGCTCTCCATGAATTATCTGAACCGGGGGAAATTCACCCATCCCTGAGGCGTGCGGGCAATTGCCCCGATCGCCGACTGGAGGCTGTATGGCCGAAACAAAGCTGAAAGTCACCGTGTTGTACGACCTGTTCGAAGAAGAGCCGCCCGTCGTCGAGGAAGAGGCTCCATCACCGCGCAAGCGTAAGGGCCAAAAGAAGCGCAAGAAGAAGCCCGTGAAGCACGACCGCGAAGAGATCTTCGAAGCCTTGGGAAAGCTGGGCCACGAGCCGTCGTATTACATCCTTGACGGCCGCCCCCAAACCCTCTTCGGGCTCGCCAAATGCGGCGCCGACCTCATCTTCAACCTCACCGAATCCTACGCCGGCGACGACACCCGCGAGATGCACGTCACCGCGTTCCTCGACATGCTCGATATTCCATACACCGGCGCCGGTCCCCACGCGCACACCCTCGCGCAAGACAAATCGATCGCCAAAAAGATGTTCTCGTTTTACGGAATCCAGTCGCCCTACTTCGCGACATCCTATCGCGGCGCCATCGATCACGCCCACGATATCGCGTTTCCGCTTATCGTCAAGCCCACCTCCGAAGACGGATCCATCGGCATCGGCTCCGACGCTGTTGTCACCAGCGTGAAGGAGCTGATGGAGCGCATCGCCTACATCCAGACAGAATTTGACTCTCCCGCATTAATCGAGGAGTACATCGAAGGACGCGAGATTTACGCCTCCATCCTCGGCAGCTACGACGGCGCGTACGCGCTCCCCCTCGTGGAGCTCGATCTTTCGAAGCTTCCTAAAGGCGTGCCCAAAATCGCCAGCCAGGACGTGAAATTTGAGAAAGACACCGAAGCGTATAAGGTGACGAAGTCTGCAATCGCCGAAGGTCTCGACGAAGAAACCGAGACCAAGCTAACCGAGATCGCGCTCAAGGCCTATCGTGCCGTAAAGCTGCGCGACTACGGCCGCATCGACATGCGCCTCTCGAGCAAAGGTGAGGTCTACGTCATCGAAGCCAACCCAAACCCCTGGCTCTCCAGTGGACAGGAATTCGCAATGGCCGCCAAAAAATCCGGCCTCTCGTACGCCCAGATGATCGGAGAAATCGTCGACCTTGCCATGGCTCGCAACGCATAAAGCAGCTCAAACAGTAGCTGCGAGCGATTCGGTTCTAGTAAGGCGACGCAGCCTGCTCCGCGTTAAACGGATCGATGCTGGACCCGCCCTTCAGACATGCGCCCGGCACCGAAATACCTCCCGCCGTCTGACAGGCAGTATCTTCCACGCTGCCATGTCGGCGGGCTTCGGCAGCAATGCGGTCTGACTCGCCTTGCATGCGCATTCCCGCAACCTCCATTTGCGCATAGCGCTGGCCCTTGCCCGCGGCGCGATCGAACAGTTCTACTGACTTCGGAATGTTCTGCTGTATCCCGCGCCCGTGCTCATACATCAGGCCAAGAATGAACATCGCATCCGCATTGCCCTGCGCAACGGCCTTGTTGAGCCAATAAAGGGCGTTGGGATAGTTGCGGGCCACCCCTACGCCTTCGTAATAGGCCTTGCCAAGCAGCGCCTCGGCGTTCGCGTCGCCCCGTGCGGCCGATGCCTGCGCATTGCGGATCGCGTCCGCATAATGTCCTGACTGCCACGCGGCAGTGATCGCAAGGTTTCCCGGATCCGACGTTGCCTTGCGCGCCAGGTTCCTGTCCGGGCCGGCTTTCACCTCGCCGCGCAACTCAGCGGCGCGAGCCGGGTCGCGCGGGCCACCGATCCCCGCATCCAGGAGGATCGCCAGGTTCGCCTTCGAATACGCGTCGCCCTGTTCGGAGGACCGCGCAAACCATTCCCGCGCCTTTCTGAATTGCCCCTCGGCCTGCGCCTGCAACGCCGGAGGAATCGGAGCAGTGTTGATGCCCGGATTGATGCCGCCCGCGATGGCAACACCCCGCGCGTAGTAGTACCGGCCGAGAAATTCCTCGCCCCTCATATTGCCTTGGTTCGCCGATGCAAGCAGCCACTGCTCGCATTGCGCATAGTAGCCGCTGCCGGGCGGATTCACATGATTGAAGAGCATCGCCCCCAATCCAAACTCGCCGTCGGAATCGCCGCGTTGCGCAGCGGCCATAAAGCTGCGCCAAGCCGTGTTGTAATCCCTCCGATTCATCGCTGCGAGCCCCGCATTCACCTCTGCCGAGAGCGATGCATCGGGTGTGAATGCGCTTGCGCCACCGGCAGACTGCGCACCGGCAGACGAACCTCCCGGGTTGACTCGTTCGGTTCCGGGACGTTGGCTCGGCGCACGCAGAACAGCGAGTGTCAAAAAGGCGAAGATGCAGAAAACTCGAGTGCGTCCCGTGAAGAGGAATTGAGTCCGGGCGAAGGATAAGTGCATGGGTCTCTCCCAGGCTGTTTGTCGATTTTGAAAATGGCGCTGAACACCGGAATACTACCAGGTTTTCCCCGCAGAAATCCGCTGCCGGATCGCGCCGTTGGCGCCCGTCTCAGCTGGCTCTTCACCGCATCTCTGGCTGGTTCGCCGCCCCAGCCGCAGTCGTCACGCTGGCTCGATGCACCGGCACCTCCAGCGTCCCGGCCTTTCCCGTCGCCCAGTCATACACGCCCGTCTCTAGGATACATCTCCGAATCGGCGGGCAGGTCAATCTCGAAATGTGCAGGCACGCCCGACCGTTGCATCGCTGCGTAGAGATCGGGAGCCAGATTCATCGTCTGGGTTCCGCCCACCCAGTTCAGGGCATGGCCTGCGCGATCGTATGCCAGCAATTCCACCTGAAGCTTGCCAGTATGCTTCCCGTCAGAAGCCGCAGCCAGCTTCACATCCGTCCAGCGAATCATGAAGTCCACGCTGTAGCGTTTCGTCGGTCCCGTCAGGTTGGCGTTCTTGCCGGCGCGCGGCGCGTTGGCCGCAGGTTGCGGATCGACTGGAACCACGCGCACTCCATACAGAAGCTGCGACGCGCTCGGCATGCCGCGCAGCAGCAGCGGATGCAGCGGGTCCGCGTCGGGCTTGGTGTCCAGCGCAAGGGAATCGTCGGCGTTGTACCCGCGCCGGTACGATAGCTTGACCTTGCTTTCGGGAACCTTGATCTCGATCCGCCGATAGCTCCCGTCCATCTTCCTGTTAGTCGGTGAATAGACAATCGTGTAGTAGTGCGAACCGTCTGCGATCGCGTGCTGCATCGCCGCATTCAGATCGTTCGTGTTGTAGAAGGCTTTGCCGCCCGTATCCGCGGCCAGCTGTTCCATGGCCATGATCTTGTCTGAGCGGGCGGCGTTCTCGTTGATATAGGGCCCCATGTCCGCGCCCCGCGCAGAACGACCGGAGCTAGCCGTGCTCGAACTTCGCCGCCTTCGAAATCGATAGGTCCTCGACTGTTGATGGCGGGGTCGTACATGTGCTCGACCATCATCCCTTCGGCGCCAATCGGGTAGACAGCGACCTTTGAAACGGTCAGCAAGTCCGCAGTCTCCTTCACGGCGGCGCTGTACTGGCGTATCTCGCTGTTCAGGCTGCTTCTCTTTCGCGCTTGGAAAGACCGTGATCGGAAAGGAAGTCGAAAACCAGATGAGATTCTTGCGTCCCGGGACACCGGCCGAGATACCGAGCCATGTAGATTGAGAGCGTTCGAGCGTCATGGCCACACGGTCATCTGCCTTGTAAGCCGATGACCTCTCCTCTGCATGTCCGAAAGAGCTTCCATCCCCGTGGGGCTCATGCCGATCAGCGCCTGCATCCTCTCCTTGTCCTCGACATCGTCGGCTTTGTCCTGGAACGATGCGCGTAACCGACGACTCCGATTCGGGCGAAACGCCACCTTTCGGATTATTCACCGCATCTCGCAAGAGCCGCGCTATCCGCCGTAAATCCCTGCACCATCCGCAGCTTTCCACCCAGCACAAACACCGCAACCCGTATCCCCGGCTGCATCTTCTTGAGAAAATCCAGGATCTGCGCGCGAACGTAGGTTTGATCCTGTTTGTCCGTGTTTAACGTGTCGATCAGCAGCACATTCACCGCATCGCTCTCAGGCGCAGGCGGCACATTCGTATACACGCCCGCAGGCATCGGCGGCAACGGCTTGAACTCGCCCTGCGGTAAGCTTCGTGCCGAGTGCTCTTCAAAGTAATCGACCTTCTGCGGCTTGCCGTCTTCCATCACCACAAAGTCCTGCGCACGCATTCCATTGACGGGCTGGTCGTTGCCTTTGGTCACGACAACATCCACCACAACCTCGCGGGCGTGGGTTTTGTAGACAGGCGGATCGGTCTGGCTGCCGGCAGCGGGAGCCGCAGCGTGTAGCGAACAGACAAATCCAAAGACCGAAGAGAGGGAGAGAAGGGAAATCCAGCCTGGGCGCACCGGCACCTCCGAGGACGACCAAGTCTACCTGAAACTAGACTTCGCTGGCATGAAAAGTCGTCTCGTTGCCTGATCACACAGCTTCCGCTATTTTCCGCGCCATTTGCCCTTCGATAGCATTTGGATTACATCGCAGCAATTCGGCAGATTCCTGAACCCCGCCTCAGACACCCGGTTTTGGCTGCGCAGCTGAAGGCTTCGGAGTCCCACTCGCAGGCGGCTTCTGCGGTGTCGCCGGAGAAGTTTTTCCCGGTGCAGCGGGAGGCGTTGTTGTCGCAGGTTTCCTCCGCACTGGCCTCTTCGCTGCCGGCTTCGGACACGGCGGTGCAGGCGGCGGTGCAGGGCACTTGAACTCCGCTTGTTTCTGCACGGTTACGCGCAGATCGGCCATCTGCTTTTCCTGCGTGCTTGCCGCTGCTTCCATGCTGTCGTCCAGTGCTAGTCGAGCCCTGTTCAAATCAGCCAGGATCTCACGCAGCGGGTCCACCTGGTCTGAGGGGCCAGCGATCCGCGCCGCCTCCACCACGCGCAGCAGCACATCATAGAGCGCGTCCAAATGGCGCGACAACGGCAGCGTCTTGCTCAACACCCCGGGAGCCGCGTCGGCATCCTGCAGCAATGCCGGCAAGTGCTGCTGCATGTCCTGCTGAATCGAACGGATATCGTCGCCCGCTTCGTCCCGCACCGAACCTCGCTTCCATTTGTCCAGCTTCAGCCCCGTGAGCGTTTGTTGTACGGCGTCGAGGGAAGGCTGCAGAAGATGGGAAGGAGCAGGCGTTGCGGGTGCCGTAACTGAAGGAGGCTGTGTCGCTGCGGCGTTTGAGGCCGCTCCTGTGGCCGGACCTTGCGCCGGTACTTGACTCACCGAAAGTGCGGCCAAAAGAAGTGCGATGAAAATACGCATAAGTGTTTTTCCCGTGATTCCCTTGCAGAAACTGCAGGGCAAAGACTGAGGATAGCTGAAATCTCCGCTCGCTCGCCAGCACAACCAGCCCGTCATGCTCCCCACCTTGCTTCTTGCGCACCGCAATTGGAGCTTACCTAAAACTAGCCTGCTCTTTTTCCATCGCCCTGAAGGCCCGGCGTTCTGGGGGGCTTGGCGTCCGCCACAAACAAGAGCATACTGGCCGCAGGGCCATTTCCCTGTTCAAATGTTTGGCGTGGTCGGCGCCGCAAGACCTCCTGAACTCGCATCGCCTCGCAAACGACGCATCCGCTGACTGGCGTTGTCGCAGACACAGATTCTCAACCGATTTCGGTCCCTCGAACGTCTACTACTGATACACGCCGCCTTCCCCTCGGTACGCGGTCTATAGGAGCCATTCATGCCGGCATCTCTTTCCCTTCCTCAGTCCCTGGGACAGCTTCGCTCCAGCACGCAGTTCGCCGAGGCCTGCCTCAAAAATCGCAGCGTGAAAGACGAGATGCGCCGCAATCTCATCGCGCGCCTGCGCACTGGCGAAACCCTGTTTCCAGGCATTGTCGGCTACGACGATACGGTGGTTCCGCAAATCGTCAATGCTGTGCTCTCCAAGCAGAACTTCATCCTGCTCGGGCTGCGCGGCCAGGCCAAAAGCCGCATCCTGCGTGCCCTCACGGCCCTCCTGGACGAGCGCACGCCTTACATCGCAGGTTGCGAAATTCGCGACAACCCCTATGCGCCGATATGCAAGCGGTGCCGCGACCTCCTCGCCGAAAAAGGAGACGCTACGCCCATCGCGTATTTGGATCGGGACTCCCGATACGTTGAAAAGCTTGCCACTCCTGACGTCACAGTCGCCGATCTCGTTGGCGATCTCGACCCCATCAAGGCCGCTCGCGGCGCTCAAGACCTTTCCAGTGAACTCACGATGCACTATGGCCTCTTGCCCCGCGCCAATCGCGGCATCTTTGCTATCAACGAGCTGCCCGATCTCGCCGGCAAAATCCAGGTCGCTCTCTTTAACATCATGCAGGAAGGCGACGTGCAGATTAAGGGCTATCCTGTGCGCCTCGCGCTCGACGTAGCCCTCGTCTTCTCCGCCAATCCCGAGGACTACACCGCGCGCGGCAAAATCGTCACTCCGCTGAAAGACCGCATCGGCTCCGAGATCCGCACCCACTATCCTGAAACCCTCGAAGAGGGAATCGCCATCACCGCGCAGGAAGCCTGGTCCGAACGCGGCTCGCTGCCCATGGAAATTCCGCAATACGTGCGCGAGATCGTCGAGCAGATTGCCTTCTCCGCACGCGCCGACAAGAAGGTCGATAAGCGCAGCGGCGTCAGCCAGCGCCTCCCCATCTCGACTATGGAGCTCATGATCTCGAGCGCCGAGCGCCGCGCCCTCGTGCACAACGAGCCTACTGCTGTGCCTCGCGTCAGCGACCTTTATGCCGCGCTGCCCGGCATCACCGGCAAGCTCGAACTCGAGTATGAGGGCGAGATGCGCGGCGCAGATACGGTTGTCCGCGATCTCATTCACGCAGCCGTTGGCAAAATCTACGATCGCTATTTCTCCGGACTCGACACCCAGCAGATCGAGCAGTGGTTCAATCTGGGCGGCTCCATCAAGCTCGACGACGATCAGCCAACGCCCGCCGCCCTTGCCGACCTGAAGCAGATTCACGGCTTGCTCGACAAGCTCTCTCCGGTCGGGATTCGCGCATCCGATTCACCGCACGCGGTCGTTGCTGCCGCGGAGTTCCTGCTGGAGGGCCTGGTTGCGCATCGCAAGATCAGTCGCAGCGAAGAGCGCGTGTTTAAAGCGCAGGAGAAGACTGGCCGTGTTGATCGACCCGACGTGGAACGCGAGTTCGACGAGTGGGAGCGCGGCCGGCGCAGTGGTCGCGGCAACCGCGGCGGGTATAACTGACAGCGCGCAGCGCTGTCATCCTGAGTGGAGCGAACGGTCTGCTTTCAGCTCAGCGTCAAGCACCAGAGACCGGATCGAGGAGTACCGTGTCATCCTGAGCGAAGCATGCTTGGGGCCCCCCGACAACGTGTTGTTCGTGGGGCAAGCGGAGCGAAGGATCTGCTGTTCGCACAGTTTCAATGAGCACGGACCTAAACCGGGGGATCCATGAAGGGCGTTCGTTACACCAAATACATCGGCGACCTGGCTTCCGAGCTGGACCTCGAGAGCTTGCTCGAAGCGCTCTCCGACTTCTTTCTCGATTCCGGCTTCAACGATCCTTACTCCGGCATGCAGGAGATGGATAACAGCCTCGAGGCGCTCCGCGAAGCATTGCGCCAACTCCTTGAGTCGGGCGAGTTCTTCGACGACGACACCCAGCGCCAGATCGACGAGATGTCGGCCGCCGGCACACTCGACGAATTGATCGACAAGCTCATTGAACGCCTTCAGCAGGCGAGCTACATCTCCACCTCTGAACGACCCGACCCTACGAAGGCTTCTACCGGAGGCGGGCAAATCGGTGAAGTTGAGGGCGAGGTCCGCTTCGAGGTCACAGACAAGAGCCTCGACTTCCTGGGCTTCAAAACGCTGCGAGATCTGCTTGGCTCGCTTGGAAAATCGAGTCTCGGCCGGCACGACACGCGCCACTGGGCCACGGGTATTGAAGCCAGCGGAGCCTCACGGCGCTATGAATTCGGCGACACGCTCAATCTCGACACCAACGCGACCCTAAGCTCTGCGATTTCCCGCGAGGGCATCGGCCTGCCGCTCAATCTCGAATATGACGACCTGCATGTGCATCAATGCGAGTATCAAAGTTCCTGCGCAACGGTGGTCATGCTCGACTGCTCGCATTCCATGATCCTCTACGGCGAAGATCGATTCACTCCTGCAAAAAAAGTTGCCATGGCGCTCTCGCACCTCATCCGCACGCAATACCCGGGTGATTCGCTCAACCTCGTCCTCTTTCACGACTCCGCCGAGGAAGTGCCGGTGTCGCAGCTGGCGCGCGTCAAGGTCGGCCCCTTCTACACCAACACCCGTGAAGGGCTGCGCGTGGCTCAGCGCATTCTTGCACGGCAGCGCAAAGACATGAAGCAGATCGTGATGATTACCGATGGCAAGCCCTCGGCGCTGACCATGCCCGATGGCCGCATTTACAAAAACGCCTACGGCCTCGACCCGCTCGTCGTCAGCGAGACATTGGAAGAAGTAGCACGCTGCAAGCGGGCAAATATCATGATCAACACCTTCATGCTGACCAACGATTATTCCCTCGTTCAGTTTGTGCAGAAGGTGAGCGAGATGTGCCGCGGCAAAGCCTACTTCACAACCCCGCAAACCCTCGGCGAATATCTGTTGATGGACTTCATGCAGCGCAAATCAAAAACCATCCACTGAGGGACCCGAACCCACCAATCTCGGTCCGCGGATTATTTATGTCCTAGGACCGAACTTTCAGCGCCCCAGACGCCTCTCTCAAGCATGCACAGTCAGACGCCAGCGAAGGAGCCCGCGACGCCCGGCCAAACCCTGCTGGTGCTTCTCGCGCAATCCGGCGATAGGGTCGCACTGGAACAACTTTTGCGCGATGCCTATGCACCCTTGCGTCGCTACATCACTCGTCTCGTTGGCGCCGCCTTGACTGACGACGTACTCCAGGAGACTTCGCTCCAGATCTTCCGCAAGCTCCCCTATCTGCGCGAGCCTTCTGTCTTCCTTCCCTGGTCGTTCCGGATCGCGTCGCGTATTGCCTTTGCGCATCTTAAGCACGCGAACCGCTGGCAACCTCTGGACGACGCCTCTCCGGAGCACCTCACCAGCTTGGATTCCGCTCTTGGTGAGCCGCCCGACGAAGCCTTCTTCGCCCTTCTCGACCAGGTTTCGCCGGCCAGTCGAGCTGTCCTTCTTCTTCGCTATCAGCAGGACCTCACCCTCGAAGAATGTGCCGCGATCCTCGAGATCCCCATCGGCACCGCCAAGTCACGCCTCCATTACGGAGTCACCACCCTTCGCAAAAATCTAGCCGCCGAAAGGAAACCAGCATGAGCCCCGAACATCAACAGCCAAACTCCGAAAACACCAGCGCGGAAATTGCCTTTGTCCAGCAGGCCCTCGCTGCTGCAGACAGGTCCGAGCGCACGTCGCGCGTTGTTGTTGGCGTGCTCGCCGTGCTCGCCATCGTCATTTTTATCTGGATGCACCAACACATGTTTCCGCCTGAAAGCCTGGGCGGCCTGCTGCATGCACTGCTTCGCGTCGACCTGTTCTTTCTGGTTCTCCTGTTTGCTATCACCATGTACCTGCGCCAGGTCATAAACAAAAACACCCGTACAATTCTGCGGGCTCTAGCGAATATCCGCCAGCGTTAACTGGATAGGAAGTAGAGTGCGGGCCGATAAGGCCCGCCTCACTTTCATGTTTTGAGCGCCTGCCCTCCCCGCGGGGGAGGCGTCCCTGAAAACAGATCTAAGCGGTTCGGGTAGACGAAATTAGCAGAGAAACCCCAGGCGCTATTTGTGCTCTTTTCCCGCGCCAATTCAGCATGCCCAGAGTCGCGAATGGTCTGCAAGGGCATGTCATGACCTGCTCCTGCGAATGACACGAAAGTGCTCTGGCATCGTCCCGCGAAGCGATGTAGCTTGTGATGGGGAGACGCATCTCGAACCCAGAGATGCGCATTTCATACCCTGATACGGTGGAGAGAAATGAGAAAGCTGATCGTTGTCTCGGTCATGTCTCTCCTGCTCTTCCTGGAGTTCGTTGTCATCTACTTCGGCTGGACGCTGACAAACCATGCCGCCTCCACGGCATCCCGCTCGAATGCGACGGCCCCGTCGCAGCAGAATCGAAACATCCGCGAGACCGAATGGGTTGCGGCTCATCTTAACGGCCATCACTATGAAGGCGGCGGGGTAGTGGATGGAGTTAAGCAGACGTCGACCGAGTCGGTGTCTGCAACTATCGACGACGCCTGCTCGCTAAAGCTAAAAGACGAAACTCAGATGCATCTATCGACTGCAGGGCTTGAGGACGTCAGGATCGCGATGGATTGCACCGTGGATTTGCGCACCTTCCCGCGCGGCGGCATCACGCTGGAACCGCAGCCCACGGGCGACGCGGTCCCCAATGAATGGATCGTCGACTTGGATGACAACGATGCAGTCGACTGTGTCGAGTCCAACAACGCCATCACCAAGACGGAAAAGAACGAGGAATTCCACCTCTTCTTCCATTCGAAAGCGGAGGCGGATCAGATGATCGAAGGCTTTAGAAGCACGTTGATTGATTCATGCCACGCCCGGCGAGAACAATCTTTCAAAATAACGCCGGAATGATCGCTAGCTTTCCCCGCTCGGTTTGACGCGACCCTACACGTGCTGCACAGCCTGCGCCAGGTGGTTCAGGCTTGACTTCGCGTCCCCATACAACATCGATGTGCACGCCTTGAAGAACAGCGGATTCTCGAGGCCGGAGAAGCCGCGTCCCTGACCGCGCTTCAGAACGATCACGCTCTTGGCGCGATCCACTTCGATGATAGGCATCCCCGCAATCAGTGACTTGGGATTATCGCGCGCATCGGGATTGACCACGTCGTTGGCGCCGATCACCACCACAACATCGGTCGAGGGCAGCTCCGGGTTGATCTGCTCCATTTCATAGAGGGAGGAGTACGGCACGTTCGCCTCGGCCAGCAGCACATTCATGTGTCCCGGCATGCGACCGGCCACTGGGTGGATGGCGTACTTCACCGTGACGCCGCGGCTTTCGAGCAGCTCCGCCAGCTCGCGCACGGCATGCTGCGCCTGCGCCGTGGCCAATCCATAGCCTGGTACAAAGACGACGCGGTTCGCAAAGGCCAGCTGCATCGCCGCATCGTCGAGGCTGATCTCGCGCATCACGCCGCCTGCGTCCATTGTGGCTTCTGCGACCACCGCACCAAACCCGCCGAAGAGAACGTTCGTGATCGAACGGTTCATCGCTTTGCACATCAGCACCGACAGAATGAATCCCGAAAACCCGTCGAGCGTGCCGGCGATGATCAACACGTTGTTGCCCAGAACAAAACCGGTCGCCGCTGAAGCCAACCCGGCATAGGAATTCAGGAGCGACATCACTACGGGCATGTCGGCCGAGCCGATGGGAATAACCAACATCACGCCAAAGACAAACGCGATGCCCAGCATCGAATAGAAAACCACCGACGATTCCGGATGAATGCAGAAGAAACCAAAGCACCCCACCATCCCGAGAAAGATGGCAAGATTCACAAAGTTTTGCCCGCGGAACTGGATCGGCTTGCCGTGAATCAATCCCTGCAGCTTGCCGCACGCAATCAGCGATCCCGTCGTGGTGAGAGAGCCGAGCATCACTTCAAAGCCCAGCGCGCCGCGCGTCACCGCGCTCATCTCCGCCCCGTGCACTACAAACTCGCCGATGCCCACCAGCGAAGCAGCCAGCGCGCCGAAGGCATGCGACAGCGCGGTCCGTTGCGGCATCGCGGTCATGGGAACCCAGATGGCCATCCACGCGCCGAGGATCGAGCCGAGCGTGAGGCCCGCGATAATCCAAACCCAGGAGATGATGTGTGCGCCAATCAGCGTGCCCACGATGGCAGCAAACATGCCGCCTTCGGCCATGAACATGCCGCGCCGCGCCGTCTCCGGATGAGACATGCCCTTCAGCGCAAAGATAAACAGGATGGACGCGATCAGATAGGTCGCTTCCATGAAGTAGGAGGTGAGCGTCACTTGGCCTCCTCCTTCTTTGCATTGCGGCTCTTAAACATCTTCAGCATGCGATCGGTGAGGCCGAAGCCGCCCACGACGTTGATGGTCGCTGTGGTCACCGCCACGAAGCCCAGAATGTGCGCGGGCAGCGGATAGCCTTTTGCACCGGCCAGCACCAGCGACCCAATCAGCGAAATGCCCGAGATGGCGTTGGTTGCCGACATCAGCGGAGTGTGAAGCAGCGGGGGCACGCGGCTGATCACCTGGTATCCCAGAAAGGCGGCCAGCGCGAAAACATAGACCGAAGCGATAAGAACTGCTGGATTCATGCTTGTCTTCCAGAAAGCGGGGTTTGCTATGTTAGGCGCGCATGGCGCCGGTTGGCGGAGTTAAGTTCCCCAGGGGGTCAAGCAACGAAGGAACTAACTCAGCGATTGAGAGACTTCGAGCAATTTGGCCACCCGCGGATTCACCGGCTTGCCCTCGTGCGCCACGCAGGCGCCGGCTAAGACCTCGTCGGTCAGATCGATCTCGAGCGCGCCCTTCTTCACGATGAGCGCAAGAAAATTCAGAATGTTCTTCGCGTAGAGCTGGCTCGCATGAACGGCCACTTCCGCCGGCAGATTGAGCGGGGCCAGCAGCGTAACGCCGCCCAGCACCTGCGTCATGCCCGGCTTGGTCAGCTCGCAGTTGCCGCCTGCCGGAGCCGCCAGATCCAGCAGAACCGATCCCGGCCGCATGCCTTCGACCGCCGCACGGCGAATGAGCAGGGGAGCCGGCCGTCCCGGCACCTGCGCCGTCGTCACGATCACATCGGAGTGCGCCGCAGTCTTCGCGATCAGGTCGCGCCCGCGCTCCAAAGCTTCTTCAGACAACTCGGCTGCGTAGCCGCCGCCGCCCTCGGTGTTGATGCCGCCCAGGTCCACATCCAGAAACTTCGCGCCCAGCGACCGCACCTGCTCGCCGGCCGCCGCGCGTACGTCGTACGCCTCGACAACAGCACCGAGGCGCCGCGCCGTCGCAATCGCCTGCAACCCCGCCACACCCGCGCCAATCACAAACACGCGTGCCGGCGGTACCGTTCCCGCCGCCGTCATCAGCATCGGGAACATGCGTGGCAGCAGTCCCGCCGCATTCACAATGGCCTTGTAACCTGCCACCGTCGCCATCGACGACAAAGCGTCCATTGATTGCGCGCGGCTGATGCGTGGCACTAGTTCCATGCTGAATAGGGTCGCCGGCCGCGCAATCGCGGTCGCCAGATCGCCCGGTGCGTCGAGAGGCCGCAGAAATCCAATGACCACCGCACCCGGCTTCAGCCGCGCCTGATCTGCATCGGGAAGGGCATTCACCGTGGGCAAAATGTCGGCGCTCGCGAGGATTCCGTTGCGATCCGCGGTCACCGTTGCTCCAGCCTCGGTGTACACCGCATCCAACGCGCCCGCTGCCAGGCCCGCACCGCTTTGCACGGTGACGTCGATTCCCTGGGCACGAAGCGTCTTCAGGCTTTCCGGCAACAACGCCACCCGCGTCTCGCCGGCAGCTGCTTCTTTCAGAATGCCTAATTCCAAATTGCCTCCACCATGATCGGGCCCCGGCACACGTCCGTTCCGTTTCATGCAGTGCCAGGGGTGGATTGAAGTTCGCGATGAGTATATAGGTCAGGGGATTGCCGCCGCGTGTGATCTTCGGCACTTTGAGTGTGCAGTCAGGAACCGCGTCCGGTGTCGCTCGTCGAGGGCTCGAAACCCCACCACCTCGCCGTGGACCGGGTTCACCGCACCCCTGGGGGGTGTCAATAAATTAACTTGACACTCAGCTCCGCTGGCAGGCAAGGTAGCCCGATCCTTCAAGGCATTCTGCGGGCACACCCGTTCTTCCCCATGAGTCCGGCCGCGCCCCCATCGAGGTCCTGGCAATACATGGCAGCTCCCGCACCGTCTCTTGCCCCAACCAGCGGCGGCCTCCGCATCGGCCGCGTCATCTTCGCCGCGTCCACCGGCACGCTCATCGAGTGGTACGACTTTTTTATCTTCGGCTCGCTCACTACGATCCTGGCCGTCAAGTTTTACCCGCCCGGCAACGACACCTTTGCCCTCATCGCTTACCTCGCCACGTTCGCTGTAGGGTTCGTCGTTCGTCCTTTCGGCGCGCTCTTCTTTGGCCGCATCGGCGACTTCGTGGGCCGCCGGATCGCCTTTATCATCACCCTGACTGTGATGGGCTTTTCGACCGCCGCCATCGGCACGCTGCCCACCTTCAAAACCGCAGGCTGGCTCTCGCCCGTCATCCTCATCCTTATTCGTATCCTCCAAGGCCTTGCACTCGGCGGAGAGTACGGCGGCGCCGCAGTTTTTGTCGCCGAGCACGTTCCCGACGGCAAGCGCGGATACTACACGGGCTTCATCCAGATCACCGCCAGCCTGGGCTTCGTTCTCTCGCTCGTCGCTATTATCGCCACGCAGCAAAGCATGAACGCCGCGGCCTTCCAGGCCTGGGGCTGGCGCATGCCCTTTCTGCTCTCCATCGTGCTGGTCGCGGTCTCGCTCTATGTGCGCGTCCGCATGAAAGAGTCGCCCATTTTCCAGCACCTGAAGGCCAAGGGAATGCGCTCCACCAAACCCCTTACTGAAGCCTTTGGCAACTGGACCAACCTGAAGCAGGTGCTCATCTCCCTGTGCGGCGCAACAGCGGGGCAGGGCGTGATCTGGTATACCGCTTCGTTTTACGCGCTCTTCTATCTGCAAACCATCCTCAAGTTGAACGCGCATACGGCGCATATCGTGGTCGCGATTGCCACCATTGCCGCCATTCCGTTTTATGTGGTCTTTGGCGCTCTGTCCGATCGCATCGGCCGCAAAAAGATCATGCTGGTTGCCATGCTGCTCGCGACCTTCGGCTATCTGCCCATCTATCACGCCATGCAGAGCGCCGCAGGAAACAACGTCGTCTCCGTAGCCCCCGCCAAAGACCACGTGACAGGAGCGATTCGTCTGACCCCGCTCACACCCGACGCTGCCGGCAAGCTGGTCCCGGCTCCAGAGGCCGCCCACGCCAACTTGCCCATGCTCGTCCTTCTTGTTTGGCTTCAGGTCTTCATCGCAGCCATGATCTACGGTCCAATCGCCGCCTATCTGGTCGAGGCATTCCCCGCCAAGATTCGCTACACCTCGCTCTCGCTGCCGTACCACATCGGCAACGGCGTCTTTGGCGGTCTGCTGCCGCTCATCGGACTTAGCCTCTGCGCCTCGACCGGCAATATCTTCGCCGGCCTCTACTATCCCATCGCGGTTGCCGGCCTGGGATTTGTTTGCGGGGCGTTCTTGCTGAAGGAAACAGGGGGCACCCTCATCTGGCACGAGGTCGCGGTTCGGCCCGATGTCTCTGAATCTGCTGCCGCCCTCGCGGTCGAGTCACCAACTCCTTGACGGTTCGAAAGTCATATTCTCGTCGCTTCTTCGCCTGACCACCATCGGCAATAATGGAGAGTGTGCCCTTTACTCTCGCTCATGCTGCTGCAGCGTATCCCTTCCGACGAACCCGCCTCGTCCTGTCGGCGCTGATCTTCGGTACCTTCGCGCCCGATCTTGAGTTCTTCCTCCGCTTTGCACCCCGGGGGCCCTTCGGCCACAGCTTCGCCGGCCTGTTCCTCTTCTGCCTGCCGGTTGCCTTCGGCGTCTTCTGGATCTTCCACGATCTGGTCAAAGAGCCGTTGGCGGCCCTGATGCCGAAGCCGGTCCGGGAGCGAATCGTTCCCGGCATCTACCCCATGTCCTTCCGGCACCCTCTTCAGCTCGTCCTGATCGTTGTCTCCATCCTGATCGGCTCAATCAGCCACGTTCTATGGGACTCCTTTACCCACGCCCGCTATTGGCCCGGTCGTCACGTGGCCCTGCTCCATGAAACCTTCGTTTTGCCCGTGGTGGGTGTCGTGCACACCTACAAGCTGCTGCAATACGTCAGCACAATCTTCGGCATGTTGGTGCTCCTGCTCTGGTTCCGTCACTGGGTTCGCACAGCTCCGATCCAGGCTCATCCGGCCGGCAGTTCCGTGTCTCCAGTCAAAGCGCGCATAGGCCGCATCGTCGTGCCCTTGGTCGCCCTCGCTGGCGGCTTGCTGCGGGCCTCCATCGCCAGCCGCCAACTCGACTCGCCCCGCGGACTCGAAATCTGGCTGGGCATCTTTGCCGTGGCAACCATCTCCTTCGCGTGGCTCGAACTCATGCTGTGGGGGATGGCCCTTCCCGTGCGCCGGGCAGAGGATGTACGGTCCATTTCCACCGCCGACTCGGCCGACGAGTCTCAATTGGTATAGGCAGGAAAATTCCCAATTCGAGCGCAGGTCTATCCTTCCTCCACTGCTCTCTTGCCGCACCCCCCCTTGGCCCGATAAAGTTGCACCCACGCGACTTTTCCTGTGCGCCACCCCGCACACCCCCTCTCGCGGCCATTTTTCCCCGAAAAGGATCGTCATGTCCTCCATTCCGGTTTCATCGCTCTCCAGTCAGGATCTCGACTCCACCCTCCGCGAAAATCGTGTCTTCCCTCCGCCTCCGGAGTTCAGCAGCAAAGCCCACATCCAAAGCCTCGAAGCCTACGAAGCCCTCTACAAGCAATCCATCGAGGATCCTGAAACCTTCTGGGCCGGCGTCGCCCGGGAACTTCACTGGTTCAAGCCCTGGGACAAGGTGCTGGAGTGGAATCAGCCTTCGGCCAAATGGTTCGTCGGAGGCAGAATCAACCTCAGCTATAACTGTCTCGACCGCCACCTCTCTGGCCCCCGCCGCGACAAAACGGCCATCCTCTGGGAAGGCGAGCCGGGTGAAGTACGGAAGCTTACCTACGCCGAGCTCCACGCAGAAGTGCAGAAATTCGCCAACGGACTCAAATCGCTCGGCATCAAGAAAGGCGATCGGGTCGCCATCTACATGGGCATGACCCCCGAGCTCGCCATCGCGCTGCTTGCCTGCGCGCGCATCGGCGCAGTCCACTCGGTCATCTTCGGCGGATTCGCAGCGACCGCCATCGCCGATCGCGTCAATGACTCCGGCTGCGTCGCCATCATCACCCAGGACACGAGCTACCGTCGCGGCGGCGAGATCCAGCTCAAGCGCACCGTAGACGAGGCGATGCCCGCCTGCCCGACTGTGCAGCACGTCATCGTGTACAAGCGTACCGGCTCGCCGATCAATATGGTCGAAGGCCGCGATCGCTGGTGGCATCTGCTCGTCGCCAATGCGCCCACCGAGTGTCCCGCCGAGCCGCTCGATTCCGAGGACCCGCTCTACATCCTCTACACCTCCGGGACGACCGGGAAACCAAAGGGCCTCGTCCACACTACGGGCGGCTACTCGGTCGGCACCTACATCACGACCAAGTACGTCTTCGATCTCCGCGACGAAGACATCTACTGGTGCACGGCCGACATCGGATGGGTCACCGGGCACTCGTATGTCGTCTACGGCCCTCTCCAGAATGGCGCGACTGTTCTGATGTATGAGGGCGCGCCCAATTGGCCCGACTTCTCCCGCTTTTGGAAAATCATCGACGACCATAAGGTCACGGTCTTCTACACCGCGCCAACGGCCATCCGCGCCTTCATCAAGTGGGGCGACCAACATGTCGAAAAACACGATCTCAGCTCGCTCCGTCTGCTGGGCACCGTCGGTGAGCCCATCAATCCTGAAGCGTGGATGTGGTACCGCGAGAAGATCGGCCACAACCGCTGCCCCATCGTCGACACCTGGTGGCAAACCGAAACCGGCGCCATCATGATTGCGCCCATTCCCGGCGCTGTGCCCACTAAGCCCGGCTCCGCCACGCGCCCGTTTTTCGGGATCCAGCCTGAGGTTGTGACCAAGCCCGATGCCCAGGGCAACTTTCACACCGTTCCCGCAGGTTCCGGCGGGCTGCTTGTCATTCGCAAACCTTGGCCCTCGATGGCGCGCACCGTCTATGGCGACCCCGAGCGCTTTCAGAAGACCTACTGGTCCGATGTCCCCGGCTGCTACTTTACCGGCGACGGCGCGCGCCAGGACAAGGACGGCTATTTCTGGCTCATGGGCCGCGTCGACGACGTGATCAACGTGAGCGGTCACCGCCTCGGCACGATGGAGGTCGAGTCGGCACTCGTCGCTCATCCCAAGGTTGCCGAGGCCGCCGTCGTCGGTCGCCCCGACGATCTAAAAGGCCAGGCCATCTCCGCCTTCGTCTCCCTCGAGAGCGGCAACGAGCCCAGCGAAGCCTTGAAGGACGAGCTGCGCAAGTGGGTCTCAAAGGAAATCGGTTCGCTTGCCCGCCCCGATGACATTCGCTTCACTGAAGCGCTGCCCAAAACGCGCAGCGGCAAAATCATGCGACGCCTGCTCCGCGAGCTGGCCACCCACGGCGAGATCAAGGGCGACACCACAACCCTCGAAGACTTCACCGTAATCGCCAAACTCCGCGAAGCCGACGAAGGCTAACAACACAAACAAGGGATGTGTCATCCTGAGAACCCGCGCGTCTGGGGCCCTGTGAACGACGCAGTCGGTCATGGGGTAAGCGGGGCGAAAGCCTGCCCTAAGCGAAGCCGAAGGGGATCTGCTTCTAACAAATCCTCAATCCGCACGATGCTGGGTGCCCCATACAAGCTCTGCTTGGGTGGGAGAGCACGAACTCAACGAGCCTTTCGGAGTCTGCTTCTCGCGAGGTTTCAATCCGTACGAAAGGAAAGCCCTATGTCATCCACAAACAAAGAAGTCATCCAAGCCTTCATCGAAGAGGTCCTCAATCAGGGCCGCTGGGAACGCATGACCGATTTCGTCAAAGAAGACTTCATCGAGCTCGACCCCCTCCCCGGCCAGCAGCAGGGCAGGCTAGGACTGAAAGACGTTCTCGTCGGGATGCGAAGCGCGTTCCCAGACATGCACTGGACGATTCACGAGCAGATCGCTGAGGGAGACAAAGTCGTCTCGCGCTTCACCTGGACCGGCACTCATCGCGACACCTTCCTCGGCATCCCCGCCACCGGCAAGCCCGTCGAGGTCAAAGGCGTCGTGATCGATCGCCTCGAAGCCGGCAAGATGTCCGACAGCCGCATCCACATGGACACGCTGGGCATGCTGCAACAGCTCGGCGTGATCCCGCCACCCGCAAGCCAAGCGTAGCTAGCGCGCCGTTCGCACACTCATTGCCTGAGCTCATTGGGTGCCCACATGGAGCAACCTTCTTGTGGGCATAGGGCGATCTTCGGTGGAGACTGGGCTTGGGCGATCTTCTACAGATGGGGCAGCTTGAACCGAACAGGGAATTGAGTGAACTGAGAGTGCCTCTGCAAGACCGCGATATTTAAGAGGTTCGAGTTGGTCCCGGTTTCAGGGCTGCGCATCGGGTTCCAGACCGATCTCCCGCGTCTCCCGAATCATCATCAACCCCACAAACGTTTCAGCCGTGGAAGCTGCGGAAGCAGTGCGCTTCCCGACGCGGATCGTTACAACTGAAGTTGTATGGTGCGCTTGCGCACCGTGAGAGAAGATGCCGATAATCAGCGCAAAGGCTCACTCGGGGGCTTCGGGGCGTCGGCGATTTTTGTCGTCGAGCCGAAGGTATCGGCACATTGGCGGGAATGAACATGAAAACAGATTTCTATACGATGCGTTTCGAGTTAGGAAATCTACACAACTTGGGGTTCGCAACTTGAGGAACGATTAGCGTGCCGGTTCTAGCACCACCCGTGAGATCTGCCCCACTTAGGAATGCGACCTATCCGGTTCCAAGCAATCTCTGTATTGTTGTAGCTGCTCTGTGTTTATTTACAGCGTTAGTGAGCGGTTATTTATGCTTGACTCAATCGGTCGTCACCAGAAGCGCCAACATTTCCCATAGTGCCGTCATTTCCAGTTTTAAAGACGGACATGCTCTAGTCTTGTCGTCCAGGCAGCTTAGTGAGGATGACAAATCAATTGCGTTCGGGTTCGATGGATTCATTTGGATCGGGAGCCGGGCCATTCCAAGAATCATCATCGACACATCAACGGCTATCACCGAGATCCGGATTGCCAACCAACTGATCAAACCGTTATGCCATGACCAAGAGGGCAGGGGCGGAGATCTGAGATCGTTTCATTGCGAAGTTGACCTTTCGGGCCTGCGGTGCAACCATGTTCAACGCCTCGTAGTAGCTTTGTCTGGCAATCGTGCCCCCTTCACGATGGTGATTGAGCCATTTGCTGGGTCACGAGCAGCTTTGCTTCTCGGCAGCATCGCGCTTATCGCTACCCTTGTATCGGTTCTGATGCTTTCTCGCGCCGCCCATCAGAGCTGGACAATTGGCGCAATTGGCGCACTCGGGTTTGGGGTGCGGCTGATTTATTGGGCAAAGACACCCCCACTTGTCCGCACTCACGATGGTTACGCCCACGTCCAGTACGTCACCCTCGTTGCTTTGAACTGGATCCGCCCTGACCGGAGCGTTGGTTGGGAGACCCATCAAGCTCCGCTCTACTATTACATTGGGGCAGTGATAGTGTCCGTGACGCGATTCTTAGGATTCAGCAGTTTGGGAGCAGCACTCGCGGCGCTCCAGGCATTGAGTCTTCTATTCTCAGTCCTGACCGCGGTTGTGGCCTTCCTGTGCATGAAGGCGTGGGGCGAAGCATTTTGTCCAGATGAGGCGCTGCGCGAGCGCGCGGTTGCAATGGCGATTGCTCTTTATGTTTTCTGGCCCGCCGTTGTGATGGATTCGGTCCGGATCGGCAACGACTCCCTTCTCTTGTTCTTGGCGGTGATTTTCCTCTTCTTCATTTTGCGGTGGCATTCCCGCCAAAGCGCTTCTGCATTGATTGCTGCATCTGTAACAGCGGCGTTCGCAATCGCCACGAAGGCCTCGGGGCTCGCACTCCTGCCTGTTCTCCTTCTAGCAGCTGGTATCGAGTGGCGATCTCGGCCCAACAAACGTGAAATTTATAAACATTTGCTTTGGCTTGTGCCTGTGCTCGCCCTTGCCGGTTTTATTACATTTGGATCGGGTTTGCGAGAGCGGATTGCAGGCAGGGATACCTCTCTCCTTCTCGCCAAAAACATCCCCTCATCCGCATTCGTGGTCGGCAACCGACCTGGAAATTACTTATGGTTTAATCCCAAGAAATTCGTCGCGACTCCTTTTACAGACCTCTTTAACGATGACTACGGGCGGCAAAGTTTTTGGCACTACTTCTGGAAGACTTCGCTGGTCGGGGAGTTCCGGTCCACAAGTCGCCTTGAACGCCTGTGTGCGTCCTCCCTGAGTGGATTACTATTGCTTCTCCTCAGCTTGATGCTTTTTAGCATCTTCTTTTGCAGAGCAGAACGATGGAGACCTTTGGCATCGAGTATCTCCTTCGCAGTCTTCTGGATTAGTGGAACCGTTGCATTTTCAATCCTTCTCCCGTTCGCGTCCAATCGCGATTTCCGATATGCAGCTCCTGCATTGACTTGCATTTGCTGGTTTGCTGCATTCAGTAGTTCAAGTTTTGTCTTAAACGGCAGACTAAGGATCGCTAGGTGCGCAGACATCATCTTGGTTTCGTTTATCGTCTGCAGCATCGGGTTTGCACTGGGGCTTCCCTCTTATCCCTAGCAGGCAGCTATGGCCAAAAGGTAGACCCGGCGGCAAGCCGGCTCTTAGCCCGGCCGTCGCTTCACTGGGTTGCGGTTCAAGGAAACAACCTGACATCGAGACAAAGTTCTGCGTCTAAGACACGTCGTAGTTATGTCCGCGGTTTAGGCTGCGGACTTGAGTCACTTCAGAATTTACGGACGGGCAGAGCGTCTCTTCTACAAATATCTACAAGTTCTCCCCCCGCGTCTCCCGAATCAGCATTAACCCCACAAATGTCACCGACGCGGAAGCTGCCAGGTAATAGCCCACATACTGCAGTCCATACTTCGTCGCCAGCCACGTCGCAATATACGGTGCTAGAGACGCACCCACTATCCCCGCCATGCTGAAGGTGATTGAGCAACCGGTATAGCGCACCGGTGTAGGGAACAGCTCCGACACGACGGTCCCCAGCGGCCCATACGTGAGGCCCATCAGCGTGAGCCCCACAATCATCATGGCCAGCGCGCCGCCCGTGCCCGACTGAAACATGGGCGCAAGCACCAGCCCGAAGAGCCCAATCAGAATCGTCGCCCCAAACATCACAGGCCGCCGTCCAAACTCCGCCAGCCAGGCCGAGAAGGGAATCGCCAACCCGAAGAACACAACGCCGGCAAGCTGAAAAATCAGGAAGGTATCGCGATCGTAGTGCAGCGCCGTCGTTCCCCACGACAACGCAAACACAATCATCAGATAAAAAAGGACAAAGGTCGCCAGGCACACCAGAATGCCCGCAATTACTTCGCGGAAATTCTGCCGAAATACAGTGAAGAAGGGCATACGCACGGGTTCTGCGCGTTTCTGAGCCTCGGCGAACACAGGTGTCTCCGTAATACTGAGACGCACGTAAAGACCCAGCAGCACCAGCACCGCGCTCGCAAGAAACGGCAGCCGCCAGCCGAACTCGAAGAATTGCCGATCCGTCAGCAGCCGCGAAAGCAGCAGAAACGTTCCCCCGGAAAGAAGGAAGCCCACCGGCGCTCCGAGCTGCGGAAACATGCCATAGAGCGCGCGTTTCGCTGGCGGGGCATTCTCAATCGACAGCAGCACAGCCCCGCCCCACTCGCCGCCCAGCCCGATCCCTTGCCCAAAGCGGCAAAGCGCCAGCAGCAACGGCGCAGCCAGTCCGATCGAGGCGTAGCTGGGCAGCACACCAATCAGGAAGGTGGAGATCCCCATCGTGGTCAGCGCCATCACCAGCGTCTTCTTCCGGCCCGCGCGATCGCCGAAGTGGCCAAACAGCGCACCGCCGATCGGCCGCGCCAGAAAGGCGATTCCGAACGTGGCCAGAGAGGCCAGCACCGACGTTGCCGGATCGGTCGCAGGGAAGAACAGCTTCGGGAAAACCAGCACCGCCGCCGTGGCGTAAATGTAGAAATCGAAAAATTCGACTGCTGTACCCACCAGGCTCGCGAACAAAACCTGCGCAGGTGTATTGATCTGTTTTTTCAAGAGACCGCCGGGGAACAAGGAACATTCTATCGAACCATTCTCGTGTCGCCGAGCCCGTGAAGGCGCCTTCAGCCGGGTTCCAGCTTTGCTTCAATTGTGACGACAGCGAATCTCCTGAACCCGCGCCATGTCCACAGTCATCTAACGCTGGTCTGGAGAATTCATGGGCCGACGTTTCGCGGAGCTCGCCTTCACGCCCCTCGTCAAGGAGGAACAGCTGCGCCACGGCAGCCGGCACCTCTACGAGCGCGTCGAGCAATCGCCTGATCTCGGCAACCGCCTCGGCCCCGACGAGCAGGAATTCATCCGCGCGCGCGATGGCTTCTACATGGCTTCGGTAACCGAGACCGGATGGCCCTACATTCAATTTCGCGGCGGCAACGCCGGTTTCCTGCGCGTAGTGGACGACCAGACGCTCGGCTTCGCAGACCTGCGCGGCAATCGCCAGTACATCAGCACCGCGAATCTCAAGCACGACGATCGCGTCGCCCTGTTCTTTATGGACTATGCCGCGCAGACCCGGTTGAAGGTCCTGGGCCGCGCCGCAGTGCTCGAGGGCGATGCCGAGGCCGCAAGGCTGATTGAAAATCTGCGCGTGCCCGAAGAGAAGACGCCACCCGAACGCGCCGTTCTCATCCACGTCGAAGCATTCGATTGGAACTGCCCGCAGCACATTACGCCGCGCTACACCCAGGCTGAGCTCACCGAACTGCTGGCTCCCATGCGCCACAGGCTCGAAGCTCTTGAAGAAGAGAACAAGCGTTTGCGCGCGGCTACGGCCAAGTGACTCCCAGCCTCACGCATTGACTCTTCCCATCGACGGCAAAGTAGACTGGCTCCGAAGCTTGGTTGTCTCTGGGCAAACTTTTGATCGCGGGAAGGGAACTTCATGCGTCGTCTCCGTTACTCTGTCGCTGCCAGCCTCGACGGTTTTATTGCAGGCCCCAACGGAGAATACGACTGGATCATCCAGGATCCTTCGTTCGATTTTGCAGCCTTGTGGGAGCAGTTCGATACGCTGCTCATGGGCCGTCGCACCTATGAGGTCGCCGTTACGCGCCTCACGTTTCTTCATAGCATGGGCAAGAAGATCGTCGTCGCCTCCACAACCCTCGAAGCTTCCCAGCTTCCCGGCGTCACTGTGATTGCCGGCAAGCTTGCCGAAGAGGTCGCGGCGTTGAAGGCACAACCGGGGAAAGACATTTGGCTCATGGGAGGCGGCAGTCTCTTTCGCGGCCTTCTCGACGCGGGCCTGGTTGATTCGATCGAACTCTCCGTCATTCCCGTGCTGCTCGGTTCTGGCGTGCCCCTCGTTCCAGCCGGAGTGCTTCGCCGCTTGCATCTGGACGAGAGCAAGGCTCTGCCCACCGGCATCCTGACCCTGAAATACTCCATCCCGTCCGAATCGTCAGATCGCTGACCACATCAAGCGCCCGCATTCTGTGGATTCACGAGGTTTTTCTTCGTCAAACCCCCGCGAATCTGGTTGATCGCGATAATCCAGGGCACGGCGAGTGAAAAGATCAGCCGCGCGATGAGAATCCGCGGATTCGCCGTGCGCAAAAAGAGCCAATCGGGAGCAAAAGCAAAATACAGCACCGCCACTGCAACGATTGCGAACGGAATCCATGTCCACGGCAAGACCCCAACGGCGGCCACCTCGGCGATGCATCGCGCTCCGTTGCGCATCAACCGGGTTCGGCGCACACCCAGAATTCCATCGCTCACCGCGTAACGCGCCATCTGCCTGCATGCCGAAACGAGCGAATTGCGTGGCCTGTACACCGCCTTGGCATTACGCGGAAAGGCGGGCGGAGTTAAGCGCCGCGCTTCCAGATCAAAAAGAGTGTCCTCTCCAAAGAAGACGGTCTCCGGAAATCCCCCCAGCCGCCGCCAAAGTGTCTTAGTAAACGCCATGGACCGCGCCGTGCAAGATTTGGTGGGCGCGTCCGCCTCCATCTTCACGCCGAAAAAAGGAGCAGAAGCCAGGTCCCATGCAGTAGCGTCTCTCGGGTCAAGACACGCGCCGCCAAGTGAGTACTCGGCTTCGCCGCGCTGCAGCGGTGCCGTCAGTTCTGCCAGCCAGTTCGGCGCATAGGTGCAGCCTGCATCCGCGCAGGCAATCAGATCCGAACTAGCCGCCGCAATCGCAACGTTGCGGCCTTTCGAAATCGGACCGGGTGTGAATTTCAGACTGCACGACTCATCGCGGATGGGCCGCAGCGTGGAGTAAACGGCCGCCGCTTCGCTCAACCACTCCCAGGTGCCATCGATCGAGCCGCCATCGACAACCACGATCTCCGCGGCCGGGGGAACCTGCGCAGCCAGGCTCTCCACCAATCGCGCAATGCTCTCCGCTTCGTTGAGAACCGTGGCAATTACGCTGACGGCGGGCATCTTTTCCTAGAATGCGTACGTCACGCCGATCGCGGCGTGCGCGTTGAAGCGCCGATGTGGCGAGAAGCCGGGTTGGTAGGGCGTCAGCGTGAACGAGGAACCGATATCGTCCCCGTACGCGCGGAGGCCGAGGCGCGACCCCAGCTTGTAGTCCAGGCCCATCCCGATTCCGCCGGCGAATGACTCATCGGGCCTGATCGCGACACCGCCCGTATGCGCCGCTCCCAGCAGGCCATGCACAAAGATACCGATCCGGTCGTACAGCGGCGCGTGGAATTCAGGACCAGCCAGATACATGTCCACAGATGCGCTCACGGGATTGGAAGACGTAACGGTCCAGGCGTAATGGCCGCCCTCAACAGTGATCCCGAAATACTTGCCCCAGTCGCGAGTCAGCGAGCCGCTCACCCCGACAAGGCCGCTCTTCGACTGGCTCACCTGATTCAAACTCGTATAGCCGAACCCCACAAACGCGTGGTACTTGTAATCCGGACCCGTGGGCTGGCTCGAGGTGCGTTCAGGAGCAATCTGGCAGTTGGCCGCAAACGGCATCAGCACAGCCGCAGTCACGGCACATATCCCAAAAAACAACTTCCTCTTCAATGTGAAAATCTCCTCGCCGCCTTGCTGGCGTCGCTTGAATGCGCGGATCCACCTGTTCCGTGCGCGGGCGCCTTAGGTACATACGGTTCACCCATAGACTATCGTTTACCCCCCCGTCCAACGAAGCGCGATCCGCCGAAGTACGGAAACGGCGAAGCCCGGAACATCGAAGCCCAGCTCAACGGGGCTGCACGACCACCGGTCCAGACAAATGCACGGTATCGGTTCTGCTATTCACTGGGACGGTTGTGCCGCGTGGAAGGTAGCGCGCCAGTACTCCCTGACCCGTCCAATCCAGTGACCAGCCGTCTTCAATTGCGACCACAATGTACGTACCGGGCACCACGTCAGGCAGCGTAAAACTCCCGTCTGAATCCGACTGGTCGCGCCGCGCAAGGGCCATCAGGTTCGACCCTTGTTCGGGAACCAGCACAATCATCGCTCCGCCGAAGCCGACGCCGTTCTTCTGTGCAACTCCACTAACGCGCGCAGTTCCCGCAGCCAGCATCACGGTAAGGTCCAACGGGCGATCGCCCTTCACATTCACCACATTGTCCGCTCGTGTAGTTGCTCCGGTTTCTATCGCCATAACCGAAATCACCTTGCCTTCGCTCTCCGCCATCAACGTCCATGGCCCTGGCGCAACCGCTTCAAACCGGAATTTTCCGTTCCTCGCAGTCGTTGCCAGGTTGCCCCGGCTCTGCGCTCCCGGCTGGGGCTGCAGAAACAGATGGGCCTCTTCAGGCGGCGTCGTGTCCCGGGGCATCCGCAAGGTTCCCGTAACGGCCACCGTCGCGTTTCCTGACTCGGGACCGATCTGACCGCTCTCGGTCGCGTCCAAATCGACGATGTGGGGCGGGTCACCCTCCATCAACTCATAGTGGCCCGGCGCAACTCCGTCGAACTCCGCGGTTCCCCGGCGCATCGCGTCAAAAAAGCCTGTGCTTTCGGCCGAAATCTGGGTGCCAAAGACAATCTGCTGCAACTCAGGCCGCGCGATACGCCCATCGGCGCGTCGCGGTGCATTCACCACCAACCGCAAAGCGGGCACCGCATGCAGGTGGATATCGGCCTCCGCACGCTCGCCCCTCGCCACCTCGATAGGCGTTGCCAGAGCCTCGTCGGTCGTCGAATCGTAATACGTGATCGGATAAGCGACATCCAGCTCGTTTGCGTTGTCGCCCGTCGTACCGCTTGGCCTCTGCATTGCGTACCAGGGTTGCGCGGCGACTGCGATCAGGTACCCTCCATCGGCAAGGTTCGAAAATTCGTAGGCGCCCGTATCATCCGTCATCGCCGAGTCCACCTGCTGCATGCGCTGATCCGGCGCATCCCGCCGCGGCCGGCCAAAAAGCATCACCCGCGCCCCTTCTACCGGGTCGCCGCCGTCGCCGGATACCACACCATGCAGAACCGATCCCGGTACAAGCCAGAAGATCAAATGCGTCGGGTCCTGATCGCGCCCCGTCACGATAGCCGTGTTGTACCCATCGTGATCGTCATAGAACAAGGCGCGAAAGCCGCGCTTCGATGCCATCAGGGGATACTTCGCCGCCGGCAATCCGTCGAAGGTGAAATGCCCATCGCCGTCCGACATGGCCGATGCAACTGTGTGGTTATCGTCCTGCGCCAGCACTGAGACCAGTGCACGCTGCACGGGAGCGCCCGTCGATGTATTCAGCACCGTCCCCGCAATTCGATAACCTGGAGCCTGCGATGCTCCAGGCCTTTGCTGCGCGCCAAGTGCCGCAGCGAAGACCAGCCCGAGCATCGCGCTCGCGAGCCCTCGCGTGTTCCTCGCGCACATCGGGTTGCGCATCACGGTTCAGGAATCTCCAGGACCAGGCTGCTCGTCTGCGAGGGCGCCAGATCGATTGTCTGTGGGTTTGGAATAGCATCGAGAGCCGCGCGATTGTGATACGCAAGAGCCACGGGCTTGTCGAAGATGTACACGCGATAGCGGCCGGGTGTCAGGCCGTTGAGCGTCATGCTAGCGCCCGTTGAAAAACGCAGCGTCACCGGCGTTACGTCCGTAGTCGAGTCGAAATCAGGAATGGCATACACGGTGTAGAACCGCTCCTCGCCCACACCCATGCCTGCGGCCACTGCCGGCAGAGTTAATGTCAGCTGCGCGCAGTCGTCGCGCAGATTCAGCGTGAGAGGCGCCGCAGGTCCCGAAAGTCCTAGAATCAGTGGCTCGCGCGCCAGGTTCGTTCCGCCTGCAGCGAGAGAACCCTCGCAGACTCTTTTGTCCGCCAGGTTGGTGTGAACCCAATAGCTGCCTGGAGCAATAAACGCCGTGTTGAGAGGCCCATTGATCGGACCCGTGGCATAGGTGATCATCATCCCGTCGCTGATCCATCCGCCGGTCTGGCTCGCTGCCAGAAAGACTGCATCTCCATCGCCGTCCAAGGCCGCTGCATTCGCGCTGCTCCGTAAGAGGTTTACCTGGACCTGGCTAGTGTGAACGCCGGCAAGCGGAATGCGCAGCTGATTCAGCGCATGTCCTGCCACGGACAGCTCAACCGCTCCTTCAAGCAGCCCTTCTTCGCGCGCAGCACCCACACGCCGAACCGAAAGAATCGGCCGCCCCGCCATTACCACCAGAACATAGTTTCCGTCTGGAAGCAGCGCCTGCACCGTGCGGTTAGCCGCATAGTACTGCGCCACGTAAGGCAGCTGGTGACCCTGGCTGTCGGTCACCACCGCGGAGACGGTCTGTCCCAATCGGTCCGTCGCCGTGCCCGCCCCGTTCGGAAAGGACACCGTAGCAACAATGGCGTGAAAGGCCTCCTCTGTGAGAGAAAAGTTGGCCTCGATCTGTTCGCCGCCGTGCAGCACGATCTTCGTCGCACCGGCAACATCGCGTGCATCCGGATAAAACTGGCTCGCATAGCCACCGCGGTCGATCATTCGTGCGCTCTCGGGGTCGACGAGTACGTCTCCGGCACCCGTGTCCATGGCCGGAGAACTGTACAGAACATATGTCCCATCCGCCAGCCCGCCGAAACGGTACGCCCCGTCCGCATTGGTCCGCGTTGTTGTCGCCCCCGGCAGCACCAGTTGCCAAACCAGCCGGCCGCCCTCCACGCACTGCCGCAATAGCGTGATCTCGATTCCCTCGGCCACATCGCCGGTCGAAAGTTGAACCTCGCCGTGAATTGAATTTGCCGGCGACATCTCGAAACCCACATCGGGCATTCCTGCTGCCACAATCACTGTGTGCGCAAACGCATGCGGATCGGCCCCCGCTGCAGCCGACGCTTCGGCTACCGGGTCCAGAAATCCCGGCTTGACGATTTCAAATTGCTGCGGTCCCACCGGCACCTCGGCAAGCGTGTACCGCCCCTCGCCGTCCGTGAGCGCGCCGATGCCGGCCTCGCCCGTGAGCCGCACCAGGGCGCGAGGCAGCGGATCGCCTGTCGCCGCATTCACCACAACGCCACGCACGGTCACCCGTGCACCGGGCTGCGGATTCGTTTTAGTGTCGGGCAAGGGTGCGGTCTCGTCCGGCAGCGCCACAAGCTGGGCGACCGCGCTGGCCGGCGCCAACACGATGAGGCCCAGCGCGATGAAACCGAGCCAGGACAGGGTGAGAGAGATCCGAACCAGCGCAGGCCGCGCAGGGAAAAGGGGTATCGCGTGGACCCCGGTCCGATCTTTCAATTTCGAAAGTGTCATCCTGAACGAAGCGCTCTTCAGCGGAGTGAAGGATCTGCTTTTCGCGTTGCTCGCCCCGGCACGCTCCTGGGTTCCGGCCCGATCTTTCCGCAAGACGCAACCCGGCCGGCCTCCGGGAGGCTGCCCTAAATCATCGATTCGTTGAAGGCCCACCCCTTAGTTTGACGCGTCCAGCCACGAAGGGAAGTTCTCACTCCTGTGAAAATGACGTCCGCACCCTCACCCTCGTTCCAGATACCAGGGGATATCGATGACGATGATGCGCCGATTGCCCCGCACCAGCAGAATCACTTTCAGCAGGTCGGCACGCCGGTTGTGCAGAAAACTCTCCCACCAGTGGCGCACCACCAGCTCCGGAACCAGCACACATACTTTGTGATACTGCGTCTCTTGCTCCACCGAAAGCACATAATCCACGAGTGGCTGCAGAATATGCCGGTAAGGGGATTGCAGCGTGATCAGCTGCGGCACGCATTTTCCCGCCGTTCGAAGCGGTGCTGCAATCATCTGCTCCCACTCCGCGCAGAACTGATCCGGCTCGTCCGTCAGCTGCACATGCACGCAGCGAATATCCTCCGTCATCGACAGCGCAAACGACAGTGCTTTCTCCGAAATGCGGCTCCAGCGGTCGATGGGGATAATCGCAATCGGCGAAGTTACCTCGGCCGCCACGATGGGCCGGTTCAGATCGGTCTCGCGGGCGACCCGCCGATAATGCCGCTTCACCACCCGCATTGCCAGAATCATCAACACCACGAGCAGCGCCGTAATCCACGCGCCTTCAATAAACTTCGCCACCAGCACGACCACAGTCGTTATGCCTGTCGCCAGGGCGCCCAGCGCGTTCAGTGTCATCCGAACTGGCGATGCGCCCTTGCGGAGCCAATGCATCACCATCCCGGCCTGCGAAAGCGTAAACGCCAGGAACGCGCCAATGGCGTACAGCGGAATCAGACGGTCCGTCACCCCATCGAACACAATCAGTAGCACTGCCGTGAGCGCGACCAAAACGTAAATGCCCCACGAGTAAAGCAGCCGCCGCCCACGCAGCAGAAAAACATGCGGTAGATAGTTGTTGCCGGCGATCGCGCGCGTCAGGCGAGGGAAGTCGGCGAACGCCGTGTTGGCCGAGAGCGAGACCACCAGCAGCACCGATCCGATGGTCAGGTAATAAAACCACCCATGCCCCATCACCGCGCGCGTCAGCATCGAGAGCACACTCTCGTAATGCGACCCGTTCGGATCCATCGCGCCCACGCCATACTCCCGGCACATCCAGGCAATACCGAGCAGCAGGCTCGCCAGCAGCGCGATGATGATCGTTAGCGTGATCTTGGCGTTCTTGCGCGTGTCGTCGCGGAAGGCCATCACACCGTTGCTCACCGCTTCAACGCCCGCCATCGCTGTGCAGCCAGACGAGAACACCTTCAACATCAGCCAGAGACTAATCGCTTCGGTTGCCGGCGGCATCGCCGGCAGAGGCGTCACCGGATGCCCGTGGCCCGTGAGCACTTTCACCGCGCCCACCACGATCACAGTCAGCAGCGTGCCCGCAAAAAGATAAGTAGGAATCATGAACGCTACGCCCGTGTCGCGCACGCCGCGCATATTCACGATCGTCAGCATCGCCAGCACCGCCAGGCATAATGCGAGGCGGTGCGGTTGCGCCTCCGGCACTGCGGAAATCAGTGCGCCGATGCCCGCCGAAATCCCCACCGCCGCGGTCAGAATGTAGTCGATCATCAGCGCCGCGGCCGCCAGCAGCCCGGCGTTCGGCCCCAGGTTCTCCGTGGCGACGGTATACGAGCCGCCGCCCTTGGGATACGCCTCGATCGTCTGCCGGTAGCTGGCATACACAATCGCGAGCAGCACCACGATGGCCACGCTCACCGGAACGATATGCTGTATGCCCGCCGCGCCCAGCGGAATCAGCAGCGTCAGCGCCGCCTCTGGCCCGTAAGCCGCCGAGCTCAGCGCATCCAAACCAAAAATAGGAATGCCCGCGATCGGGCCGATGTGCTCGGCACGCTCTTCGCTCGTGGCCAACTGCCGGCCAAACAGAAGATCAAGAATGCGTGTGCTGACAGACATGAGAGATGAGTAAGTGTTCGTGCGCCTCTAGGTTGCCCAAGGCTGGGAAAACAGGGGATACCCGCCGACGGCATTGTCTCACGGAAGCTGGATAGGGAAGTGGCCGCAAGACCGATGAGCAGGCAGTGGGGGGCATGCTCGCGTGGCTAGAAATTTCGTAGCGTCCACCAACCCAAGGAAATTGGTGTTTGGCGCTGCCTCCCTAACCCAAGACGTTGTCATCCTGAAGCGCAGCGAAGGATGCGGTTGGTTCTTATCTGCTCAATCCGATTCAATGCGCGCCGAAAATCCGCGGCTCACTGTCGTACCAGCCTCGACTCAAATCGATGCATGCCGGATTTCGACTCGATCGGCACAATCTTCTTTTCGCGTCTCCAGCCTTTCAATTTCTCCTTGCGGGTGATCGCCCTCGCGAGGTCCTCGTGTCCACCTCACATCCCCGGCCCAGGCACCTTGCAGCACTCGCCCGCCTCCGCAGGCTCATTCGCCCCCGCATCCAGCGCCACCTTCCAGCTTCCATCCGCCTGCTTGCGCCAAATCGTGATGTAGCGACCCGACGTCTTCACCGGGTTACCGTTGACATCCTTGCTGTGGCCCTCAAAATGACCCCAGGTATACCCCATATCGCCCGAGGGCCCCATCTGCGCATCGGTCGGCGTCCAAGTCAGCTGATACTCCTTCGGCGACCAGTTTGCCGCTTTCGCAATCGCCACCCGCCCAACCTTGGGGGCGGCGCCGTTGCTCAGCTCCACGCCGTCCTCGGCAAACCAGTCGGCAAACGCCGCTCCGCCCCGCGCCGCCACATCCTTGGCAAATCGGCTATCCAACTCGAACAGCTGCATCTTGCCCGCGCTCATCGTCGAGTCCACCAGAGGATTCGGCGTTGCCGACTGCGTCCCCGGCTCTGGCAATTGACCCCACGCCCGTCCGCACACCAATCCCAACACGCACAAACCAAACCAAATCGCCGCTCTTCGTCCAAACACGGTACACTCCTGTTCCGACCCCAACGCCATCCTAATCCGCCGCATCGGTCCGCCGCACGCCGTGTTCATGCCACGCAAATTACGCAACCTTGGAGGTAACTTCGCGTCTACTCTGCTATGTGTCTGTGAAAGCGCAGATTGCTATACTTAAGGCTACGGTCCGCTGCGAGCCAGGTGGTTTTCGAGACCGGCACAATCAGAGGCTCTCGCCGGAATCTTCCCTATCGCGCAAGCTTCGAGCAGCAGTAAGCTTCGAACGGGATGCCCGGCTTTTTCCGGGGGAAGGAAGTACATGGGAACACTGCTCGAGTCCATTCACTCGCCCGCCGACGTGAAGAAACTCAACCCCACGCAGTTGACCGAACTGGCTGAAGAGATTCGCGTCTTCCTCATCCAGACGCTCTCCAAAACCGGCGGCCATCTCGGCCCCAATCTCGGCGTCGTCGAACTCACCCTCGCCCTGCATTCGGTCTTCGACACGCCAACCGACAAGTTTGTCTTCGACGTCAGCCACCAGGCCTACATCCACAAGATTCTCACCGGCCGGCGCGAGCGCTTCGAGACCATCCGCCAGCCCGGCGGCCTCAACGGCTTCATGCTGCGCACCGAGAGCGAGCACGACTGCTACGGCGCAGGCCACGCCGGCACCGCGCTCTCCGCCGCTCTCGGCATGGCCGTGGCGCGCGATCTGGCCGGCGGCAACGAGCACGTGATCGCCGTCGCCGGCGACGCCGCCTTCACGAACGGCATTTCCTTCGAAGCGCTCAACAACATCGCCGACCAGACCAAGCGCCTGATCGTCGTGCTCAACGACAACGAGTGGTCCATCGATCGCAACGTCGGCGCCATCGCCCGCTACTTCCACCGCATCGTCACCAACGAGCACTACAGCAGCTTCCACGAGTCCGCCGCACAGCCTGGTGGAGCGCTTCGGCGGCAAGACCGCAATCAAAGTCGTGCGCCGCGCTGAAGAAGCCGCCAAGAGCATGCTCTGGCCCTCCATTCTGTTTGAGGAGTTCGGCCTGCAGTACTTCGGCCCCATCGACGGCCACAATCTTCCGCTGCTGATCGAGACCTTCCAGTTCCTCAAGAAAGAAGATCGCCCCGTCCTGCTCCACGTCCTCACGCAGAAGGGACGCGGCTTTCAGCCCGCGCTCGACGGGCAGAAGAAGTTCCACGGCCTCGGCCCCTACGATCCTGAAACCGGCAAGACCCTCGCCGGGCAGACCACGTACTCCGAGGTCTTCGCCAACACCCTCGTCGAGCTTGCCGACGAACGATCCGCGCATCGTCGCCATCACCGCCGCCATGCCCAACGGCACCGGCCTCGATCTCTTCCGTCCCCATCACCCCAAGCGCTATTTCGACGTCGGCATCGCCGAGGAGCACGCGGTCATCTTCGCTGCGGGCATGGCCACGCGCGGCTTCCGCCCCGTCTGCGCCATCTACTCCACCTTTCTGCAGCGCGCCTTCGATCCCATCGTGCACGACGTCGCTCTGCAGAAGCTGCCCGTCGTCTTCTGCATGGACCGCGCCGGCCTTTCCGGCGACGACGGCCCCACGCATCACGGACTCTTCGACATCGCCTATCTGCGCGGCATTCCCGAGATGGTGCTGATGGCGCCGAAGGACGAAGACGAGCTCGCCGACATGATGAAGACGGCGCTCACGCTTCCCGGGCCCAGCGCCATTCGCTATCCGCGCGGCGCCGTCGTCGGCGTCGAGCGCAAGCCTGCGCCCGCAGTCCTGCCCATCGGCAAGGCTGAAGTGCTTTCCGACGGCTCCGACGTCGCCATTCTCGGCCTCGGCCCCATGATCGCCCTTGCGCAGGAGCTCGGCGTGCGCCTCGAGCGCGAAGGCTTCTCCGCCGCCGTCATCAATCCGCGCTTCATCAAGCCGCTCGACCGCGAGATGCTCGAGCACTACTCGCGCCGCGTCGCTGCCTTCGTCACCTTTGAAGATCACGTCAAGATGGGCGGCTTCGGCTCTGCCGTCGTCGAAGCGCTCGACGAAATGGGCATCTCCATTCCCGTCGTGCGCATCGGCTGGCCCGATCAATTCATCGAGCACGGCAAAGTCGACGCCCTGCGCGCCAAGTACGGCCTCACCGTCGAAGCCGCCCTCGCCGAGGTCCTCCCGCTACTAGCCCGCCGCAAGCGCCCAACATTAGTCGCCAGCTAGCTGCCTGCCGAAACAGAGGTGAGTGATCTACCCCCTCTTGCGTTGTCATCCTGAAGCGCAGCGAAGGATCTGCGGTTGTTCTTCGCCAGATCCGGCCAGTCCCGGTGTGCGACAATCCTCTTCAGGCTGTTCTTCCTATGCGACACTTTCGTTTCTTTCAGGCTTGGATCTGCAGCTGGATCGCAGCCGCAGTTCTCGCCTGGTCGCAACCGCCGCAGGTGCCCCCCGCGTCGCCCTCTCCTCTCGTTCTCGCCGGCGGAACTCTGATCGACGTCACCAACTGGGGCCACTCCGCGCGCGATCAAGCCGATGCGATCGTCATCATCGAAGACGGGCACATCCTCGCCGTTGGTTCGCGAGCCGACCTCCCCATTCCCAAAAACGCGCGGGTCATCGATTGCAGCGGCAAGTTCCTCATCCCCGGCCTCGTCGACGGCTTCGCCGGAATGAACTCGCCAAGGACAAGCCGACGCTTTTCTCTACATGGGCGTCACCACCGTCGTGGCGAGCTCCGACGCGCGGCGCGGTCACATCGACTTGAACGCCAACCCGCGCCCGCATCTCTACCTGCTCGACTCCATAGGAACCACCGACGATTGGAGCCTTCTCATTGGCCAGCCCCAATGGACGGTCAAGCTTCGCGAAGCCACCCACCCCGTTGAGCTCAGCCCGGAAGACACAGCCCGCCAGCTCAACGACACCGCGCATCTCGGCACGCGCGTCGTCTGGCTCGGGGGAGATATCACCGCCGCCAATTCGCAATGGATCATCGCCCACGCCCATCAGTTGGGCCTGATCACTTACGGCGAGTTCGTTGCAACTCCCTACACCGTGGCCATCGAAGCAGGAGTGGATTCGCTGCTGCACATGGGTCGCTATGAGCTCGGCGTCATTCCTGACGAATTGCAGCGACCCCTCGTCGACGACCCCAGCGGCGCAGCCACAACCACTGCCTACGATTACGCTGAGCATCTGCCCCCCGGCGACATACACTTTCGAACTTACGCGCGCCTCATCGCGACCCATCATGCTGCGCTGATGCCTACCTTCAGCATCTACTTTCAGCGCTTGCCCGATCATCGCAATCTTTGGAATGAGCCTGCCGCCGCGCTGCTCAATCCCGCCAACATGTTCGACCCGCCCGATCGCGCAACCGGCGAAATGACCTATCCGCTCTCCTCCTGGACACGTCATCTCCCCGCAAATGCCCAGCGATGGCTTGAAGAAGGGCAACGCAAAAAAGCCGATCAGACCGCGATGCGCCTCTGGCGCATCAACCAAACCATCTTCAACTCCGAGCCGCATTATCTAGCTGCTTCCGGCGCGCCCGTGAAGGGCTCCCTACCCGGCATCTCAGAGCACATCGAACTGGAAATGCTAGTCCGCCTCGGCCTCTCCGCCCGCGAGGCCATCGCCGCCGCCACCAATAACTACGCGCTCCAATTCGGCTGGACCGAGCTCGGCCTCATTGCCCCGGGCCGCCGCGCCGACATCGTCATCCTCGATTCCGATCCCACCGTCAACATCTGGAATACTCGCCGCATCTCCACCGTCGTCATGGACGGCAACCTCATCGATCGCGACGCTCTGCTCAAAGGGAGAAGGTAAAGCTCTACACTCAACCTTTGAGGCCACGCCGGCTTCGTCCCGTCCAACGCAGATGGATGAGCCAACACTTCGGTGCGGGTCCATTCATTGAAAACCTGCGAAAATCGGTTAACTTAACTAAGGAATGGTTCCAGTGGCAGCCACGCAAGAGGACTCGGTCGAGACGCACGCAGCAAGCAGGAGCCCGCATGTCCCTCACAACAAATGGCTCATTCTGATCGCTGCGTATAAAGGGCTGCAGGCTCTGCTGTTTGTGGCCGTCGGCGTGGGCGCCCTCCGCTTGCTTCACCAGGATATTGACGACATCCTCAGCCAGATCGCACTAGCCCTGCGTTTCAACCCCGAATCCCGCTTCGTCAACTTCCTCGCCGACAAGGCTTCTTTCCTCGATGACCCCATGCTCCGCCGCATCGGCGCCTTGGCCTTTAGCTACGCCGGCCTCAGCCTGGCCGAGGGCATCGGCCTATATCTCGAAAAAGCCTGGGGAGAGCTGCTCACCCTCATCATCACTGCTTCGTTCTTGCCTTGGGAGATCTTCGAAGTCTTTCGCCGCGTCACGTTGGTGCGCGTCGGACTCCTGGTCATTAATACACTCGTCTTTCTCTATCTATTGAAGCTCGTGTCCGCCCGCCGCAAGCCGGCAGAGCGCGCTGAGAATACTTCGCGGTAATCGCGAATCGGCGTAGTTTCCCGAGTCCAGAATCCATAACAAAGCAGAGCTTGTCATTCTGAGCGAAAGGGGCCCCGAACATTACCCTTCAGTTGGCGGCTGGAGTTTTCGGCAAATAGAGCGGAAGACTCGTGCTCTTGGCGCCTTCGGACGAGTTCTGGCAGAGAGCTGGTTTCGCTTTTTATTCCCCTTTACACCCTTCCGCGCGAATTGAAAAGCCCCGGACTCAACCCGGAACCATAATCCTAAACACTATCGGTTGTGGTTTGAGGGGCTTCCTGCCCATATATGAGATTCCCCGCCGGGGAATCGCTCCCTTTTTGGTGCAAACTCCAGAATTCTGAGTACTTTCGTACATTTTCTTTGTTGGACACAGCCTCTATGTGGGCTATTATCCCGAAAGTGGTAAAAAATGGAGTCGAGTGGAAGGGAAGGGCCAGAAAGATTCAAAAAACTGCCCCGAACTCCTTCACTTTACTCCTGCTCGAGCGGCCCAGGCAGACATGAACCAGCCTCGGCACCTCGATTCAAAAGATTCGCCTGCGGCAATTTAAAGCCCAGTAACGGTGGCAAAAGATTATGTATCGCGGAAATCATCCGGCAAAAGTCGATGAAAAGGGAAGACTTAAGGTCCCTTCCGCCTTCAAGAGCCTGCTCGATGCCGCCAGCGTTACCCAGTTCTTTGTCACCAGCACCAACGGCAAGTCTGCCGAGATCTGGCCCCTCCCCGAGTGGGAGAAGGTGGAGCAAAAGCTCCTCAAAGTCAGCGCTCTCGATCCCGCCGTCGAAGAATTTCTCAACCTGGTCAATTACTACGGCCAGCAAGTGGAGATGGATAGCCAGGGCCGCATCCTCCTCCCCCAGATTTTGCGCAACAAAGCCCAGCTCGATGCGGAGGTCACGGTCATGGGAAAGGTCAAGTTCCTCGCCGTCCACAACCGCGAAATGTTTGAGAAAGAGCTGCCCGTCAACGGCATGGCTCCTGACCGGCAACAAAGAGTCTCCGGTCTATTGAACGACCCGGAATGAAAGTTGTACCGAATTGTTTTTTCCCCTCAGGGGGGAGCGCATGACGAAGCCAGCTGAACGCCATGTGCCAGTTCTTTTACAAGATGCGATTGAGTTCCTCCATGTGCGCCCAGGCGCCACCGTGGCTGATTGCACGCTCGGCCTCGCAGGCCATGCATCCGCGATCGCCCGCAGGCTCGGCCCCCAGGGCCACCTGATCGCCTTCGACCGCGATCCGGAAGCAATGGTCCTCGCCAAAGAACGATTGGACGAGGTCGTCGCCGAGTTGGGGGCTGAGGCGCCCGCTGTCACCCTTATCGGCGAAGCCTTCAGTTCCATTAAAAAGCACGTTGCACCGGCTTCACTCGACGGCCTGCTCGCCGACTTCGGCGCCAGCAGCCTCCAGTTCGACGAAGCGCACAGGGGATTTAGTTTTTCGGCGGACGGCCCTCTCGACATGCGTCAAGACACGCGCCAGGGCATGACCGCCGCACAAGTGGTGAATGAGGCGAGCGAACGGGAGTTGGCAGACCTCATTTACGAATACGGAGAGGAAAGGAGGTCGCGGAGAATCGCCAGAGCCATTGTGCGGGGGCGACCAGTCACAACAACCGGGCAGCTTGCCCGCCTTGTTGCTACGGCCGCCCCGGCAATGAAAGCAGACCGCATTCATCCAGCGACACGCACCTTTCAGGCCCTTCGTATTTATGTGAATCGAGAGTTGGACGAAATACGCGCACTGCTCGAGGCCGCACCTTTCTTGCTTAAGCCCTCCGGCCGCCTGGTCGTCATCAGCTTTCACTCGTTGGAAGATCGCATCGCCAAAGATAGTTTGCGCGAAGGCGCGCATACAGGCATTTGGGAAATTCTGACAAAAAAACCGGCAACAGCCGGCGAAGAAGAGATCTACCGTAATCCGCGCTCCCGGAGCGCAAAGATGAGAGCAGCAGAAAGGCAGCCTTCAGCTACTAGCCACTAGCTACTAGCGAATCGGAGGCCTGAATAGAGATAGGCAGGATGAAACTAGCGGCTAGGAGCTAGCAGCTAGAAGCTAGGAGAGCAACTATGGCGGCATGCACCACTACCTTCGATCTAGGCCCTACGCAAAACTGGCCCGCAGCCGTTGCCGACCGCAACGCCGAGCTGTTCGCGCAACAACCCCTGCGCCGGCGCGGCATTCGCACACCGGAAATCATGTTCACCCGGCACTTCGACAACAGCCGCCTGGTCAAAGCGTCCGATCCGGTCCGCGTGCACCAGATGCGCATCTTCTCGGCAGCTCTCACCGTGCTCTTCTCCCTGGTGATGATCTACGGCCTGCAGCACTTCAGCGCAATTGAAGGCTCGTACCGCGTCGAATCTGAAAAGCAGCAGCTCGACCAGCTGCGCGAAGAGAACCGCCAGCTCCGCCTTGCCGAAGCGCAGCTTTCGCAGCCGGGCCGCATCGACGGCCTAGCTCGCGAAATGGGCCTTGCCGCTCCGCAACCCAGCCAGGTCGTCAACGCTACTGCGAATGCGGATGCAACAAGCGCGCCGGTATACGCGCAAGTCAACGCTCCTGCCCCACCCACCAGATAAAGGCCGGTACACTCGATGGCGAGCACCCTTACACCCTCCCCCATCATGCAATCCGGTCCACTTCGCGCCGCGCGCCCGCGTGGCGCAGCAACCCGCACCACCCTCATGAAGCGGAGACGCTTCTGGCTCATCTCTTCCTTCTTCCTTTTCTGGGCGCTCGCCATCACCGTGCGCCTCTTCTGGCTTCAGCTCGTGCACCACTCTGAATACGTTGAGCGCGCACAGCGCCAGCAGCAGCGCACCTTTGAGGTCGCGCCGCGCCGCGGCATCCTCTACGACCGCAACATGCACGAACTCGCCATGACCGTGCAGGTCGATTCCATCTACGCCGTTCCCAGCGAAATCGAAGACAAAGACAAGGCTGCCTACGCGCGCACCCTCGCCGGCCTCACCCACATCGATCCGGCCGACGCCCAAACCACCGAGCACGAAATTGCTAAACGGCTCGAAGGCGGTCGCGGCTTCGCATGGATCGCCCGCCGCGTCACACCCGAGGTTGCCACCCGTGTTCGCGCCTTGAAACTCGACGGCATTTATTTTCAGAAAGAGTTTCAGCGCTTCTATCCCAACGGCGATATCGCCGCGCAGGCCCTCGGCTATGTGGGCATCGACGACAACGGACTCGGCGGCCTTGAACAGAAATTCGATACGCGTCTCCACGGAACACCCGGCCGCGTGCTGACTGCCGTCGATGCGCGCCGTCACGTTCTCGGCTCCATCGAACACGAACCCGACCCGGGACAGAATCTGCAGCTCACCATCGATCAGAACATTCAGTTCATGGCCGAGAATGCCCTCGATCACGCGATGGAGAGAACCCACGCCGACAACGGCACCATCGTTGTCCAGGACGTACATACCGGTCAGATTCTGGCGCTCGCTATCCGGCCCACCTTCAACCCCAACGACTTTCGCCACACTACGGCCAAGCTTCTCAAAGACCACGCTGTCAGCGATGTCTATGAGCCCGGCTCCGTCTTCAAACTCGTTACCTACGCCTCGGCGCTCGACTCCAGCGTCGCTAAGCCGGACGACCTGGTCGATTGCCAGGGTGGACAGATCACTCTCGCCGGCCGTGTGATTCACGACGATAAGAGCGACCGCGGTATGGGCGTTGTTACCGTTGCCACCGCTCTCGCGCGCTCAAGCGACGTCGCTGCGGTCAAGATGGCGCTCAAGGTTGGCCCCGACCGCTTCTACCACTACATTCGCGACTTCGGCTTCGGCAGCCGCACCGGTTTGGAACTTCCCGGCGAAACTCGCGGCCTGCTCCGTCCCACCAATCGATGGAACGGCTCATCGATCGGTTCAATCGCCATCGGCCAGGAAGTCGGCGTGACGCCGGTGCAGCTTGTCTCCATGGTGTCAACAATCGCCAACGGCGGAACCTATCTCCCGCCAAGAATCCTTCTCACCCCTCCCACATCTCCCGACCAAAAGTCCGTCGCAGACCTGGTCCAAAAGCCTGCCGCACCGCAGGTGCCGCGGCCGTTCAGGGCGAATACAGAACTGCCGAACCCGCTGCCAACAGGCGCTCATCGCGTGATCTCTGAGATGGCTGCGGCACAGATGCGCAAGATGATGGAAGGCGTCGTGCTCTACGGAACCGGCAAGCCCGCGCAGCTCAATGGCTATTCGTCGGGCGGCAAAACGGGCACCGCGCAGAAGATTGATCCCGTCACGCATCTCTATTCGAAGACGATGCACATCGCATCGTTTGCCGGCATCGCTCCAGTCAATAACCCGGCCATCGCTGTCGCGGTGATCATGGACAATCCGAAGGGCGCCTTGTATTACGGAACCACCGTCTCCGCTCCCGTGTTTGCCGAGGTAGCGCAGCAGGTCCTCGAATACCTCGGCGTACCCCACGACATCGAAGTCCAGCAGCCAAAGACGAACCCGAAGAAACCTGAGAAGGTCGATCTCGCGGAAGACGATACGACTGCCGACCAGGACAACGTCAACTCGCTCTTCGCCGCCGTCAACGATCTGCCCGCCGACGATCCCCTGCGCACGCCACCGCAACCGGCACCGCAGACATCTGCGCAAGTCACCGCAACTTCATCGGCCACGTCTCCAAACGAAAACTCCGCCGCCTCCCCCGCTGCGGCGCTCATTCAAGAGTCCGCCACACCGCAAGTGTCCGCACAGCAGTCGCCGCAGACGTCGAAAGTGCTGACCATAAGTGACGGCAGAAAACTCGTAGTCCCCGTTCTCGTCGGACTGCCCGTGCGTGAGGTGATTGAGACCGCCGCATCGGCCGAGCTCAACGTCGAAATTGTCGGCAGCGGCACCGCGCGCCAGCAAGCGCCCGCACCGGGCGCCAAAGTTTCAACCGGCACCAAAATAGTCGTCCACTGCACACACTAGTCCGAGGTAGCGCAGTCTGAGTCCTGTAGACGTTTGTACCCGGTAGACGTTTGTACCCTGTAGACGTTTGTACCCTGTAGACGTTTGTACCTAGAGACGTTTGTGCCTTCGTAGGATTGTCATCCTGAGAACCCGCGCGTTTGGGGCCCTGTGAACGACAAAGTCGTTCATGGGGTAAGCGGGTCGAAGGATCTGCTTGTGAACAGTTATCAATCGGCACGAAAATGGGTGCCCCATCCAAGCGCAGCTTGGGTGGGAAAGCAACGAGCCTAAACTATCAGGCTGTCATCCTGAGAACCCGCGCGTTTGGGGCCCTGTGAACGACAAAGTCGTTCATGGGGTAAGCGGGTCGAAGGATCTGCGGTTGCTTTTGCAGTCTGAGGCTATTCGACGATACGTGCTTCGCCGATGACTCTCCCATCCCATAAGTAGAAGGTTCCAGCCCTTCGCAAGGCCTCTGCGGACTCTTCGCCAGAGAACAGAAAGACAAAACCAAGCCTCCGAGAATCGCCCGGAGAGATCGGAGTATCCAATTGCGGCCAACCGTCGTGACCGAATCGATAGCGCCTTCCATCTTCGCCGGTTACGAAGGACTCGCGTGATTCACAACAGAGACAGCCCCAACCCGGTAGCTTAGCGGAGCTATAGCCACCTTGGTCGGTCGCGTAAAGCTTCACATCAGCAATGAGATGAGGAGGTTCAGAAAGAACCATATCAGCGCGTTGTTCGAGACCGCTCTTCATTTGATAGGAGCACGTTAGCACACCGGTGCGCATTGTGCAGAGTCTGCTGCCGGCCAATCACCGATGGCGCAATCCACCAACTACAATCAACAACGACCATGCAATGGAAAGAACTCATCGCCGAAATCCCCGCCGTCGGATCCTCCGGCGACTCCGCTGCCCCCATCACCGGCATTGAATATGATTCGCGCCGCGTTCGTCCCGGTTCCGTCTTCGTCGCAATGAAAGGCGGCACCACCGACGGCAATCGCTACATCGACAAAGCCATCGCTGCCGGCGCGCTCGGCATCCTCACCGACTCCTCGCCCACCTTCGATCATCTCCTCGTCTACAACCCTGAGACCCCCGTCCTCGAAGTCGAGCATGGCCGCCGCGCGCTGGCTGAAGCTTCAGCCGCCTTCTTCGGCCATCCAGAAAAGAAATTGAAAGCCACGGGCATCACCGGCACCAACGGCAAAACCACCACGGCCTATCTCGTGGAGCAACTGCTCAACCTAGCCGCCCGCAAGACAGTCCTCATCGGCACAATCGAATACCACATCGCCGGCGAAGTTCGTCCTTCGCTGCACACAACTCCGGAAGCCCGCGACCTCTTCGAGCTCATGGCTGAAGGAGTCAAGTGCGGCGCCACGGAGCTCGTCACAGAAGTTTCATCCCACGCCCTCGATCAGGGCCGCGCCTACTCGATCCCCTTCGACGTCGCCGTCTTCACCAATTTCACGCGCGACCATCTCGACTACCACCAGACAATGGACAACTACTTTGCCGCCAAAAAGCTTCTCTTCGACGGCACGCGTTATCCTGCACCGCGCGTCGCCGTACTCAATGCGCACGATCCGCGCACCCGCCAGCTTTCTGCAGCGGCACGCCGCACCGGCGCTGAGATCCGTACCTACGGCATCGGCCAGGAAGAAAAATCCGACTGGCGCGCATCAAGCTACACTCTCACCCCCGCCGGAGCCACGCTCCATCTCGAAACACCCGCAGGTTCCGCTGAGGTCACATCGCATCTCGCAGGCGAAGTCAACATCCTCAACCTGCTCGCTGCCTGCGCTGCCGCACATGCGCGTGGCATCTCCTTCGACGACCTCATCCGATTCATTCCGCAGCTCCCCCCGTCCCCGGCCGCTTCCAGCCCGTCCACACGGGCCAGCCCTTCACCGTCATCGTCGACTACGCGCACACCGACGATGCGCTGCGCAATCTCACCGCCCTCGCGCGCCAGATGACTGCGACCGGCAAGATCATCACCGTCTTTGGCTGTGGCGGCGATCGCGACCGCACCAAGCGGCCAAGGATGGGCCTCGCCGCGGGCGAGGGAAGCGACTTCGTCGTGGCCACCAGCGACAATCCGCGCACCGAAGATCCCGCCGCGATCCTCACCGAAATCGAGCCCGGCCTGCTGCAATCCAAGACACGCTACACCATCGAACCCGATCGCACTGCCGCCATTCATCTTGCCCTAGCCGAAGCCAAGACCGGCGACATTGTTTTGATTGCCGGCAAGGGTCACGAGAAAGAGCAGATCCTCGCCGATCGCACCATTCCGTTCGACGACGCGCAGGTCGCACTTTCCGCCCTAACCGAATTGGGGTACCGTTAGAAGCGATGAAGCTCACCCTCGCAGAAGCGGCCATTGGAGCAGGTGCGGTGCTTGAAGCGCCCGCGAGCTTCGCCCAGCCCGGAACACTCGTGGCTCTCGGCTACTCCATCGACTCGCGCACCATCGCGCCCGGCGAGCTTTTCTTTGCCGTCAGAGGAGATCGCCTCGATGGACACGACTACATTGCTGCGGCAGCCGAGCGCGGCGCCGTAGCCGCGGTTGTGGCGCGCGCCAAAGTTGCGAGCCTTCCCGACGCCGCCCTCGCCCTTCCGCTTCTGATTGCCGAAGATCCCCTGATTGCCCTGCAGGCTTTAGCCTCGAACGTGCGCCGCCAGTGGGGCAAACGCGTTGTCGGCGTCACCGGTTCAGCCGGAAAAACGACAACCAAAGAAGCGATCGCCGCCGCCCTCGGCGCAAAATTCAATGTCCTCAAGTCCAAGGGAAATCTGAATAACGCCTTCGGCATGCCGCTGCAGCTGCTCCGTCTCGAACCCCAGCACGATTTCGCCGTTGTTGAGATGGGCATGAATCATCTGGGCGAAATTGCTGCCCTCGCACGTATCGCCTCCCCCGATTGGGGAGTTGTCACCAACGTCGGCACCGCGCACATTGAGAACTTCGCCGAGGGCCAAGTCGGTATCGCCCGCGCCAAGTTGGAACTCATCGCCGCGCTGCCCTCCTCAGGAGTGGCATTTCTCAATTGCGCTGATCCCTTCGTCTCGCAATTCGGCCGCGATTTCCATGGCAAGGTGATCTACTTCGGAGCCGGACCCTGTGCCGATCCGCAGGTGCTCGAGCAAAGTGAAGACGCCTCCGGTCTCCGCGTGCATTACCGGGCGCACGAGCGCGAAGGCACATTCACGCTGCATCTGTTGGGCGCCCACAACGCGTCGAACGCCATCGCGGGTCTTGCCGTTGCGCTCGAAGCTGGCGTCGATCTCGATGCGGCGATTCGGGCACTCGAGGCCCTCGCCCCCGGAGACAAGCGCGGCGAAGTGCTCAATCTCAAAGGCGCGACCATTCTCAATGACAGCTACAACTCCAACCCTGAAGCGCTACAGTCCATGATTCGCACACTGGCCGGGTATCCTGCCAAACGTCGCATTCTCGTCGCCGGAGAGATGCTCGAACTCGGTGCCCACGCACCTGCACTCCACACTGCATGCGGCAAGGCCGCAGCGGAAGCGCATCTCGACCTCGTCGTAGGAGTGCGGGGCAACGCCGAACATATTGCCACGGCAGCTTGTGCCGCGGGAGTCGAAGCAATTTTCCTTCCCGACGCCGCAGCCGCAGGTCAATGGCTCAAGCAGAATCTGCGCAAGGGCGACGTGGTCCTCGTCAAAGGCTCGCGCGGCGTGCACCTTGAAAAAGCCCTCGAAGCGTTGGTCGTCACAACCAAATCATCGGAGTCCCATTGATTCGCAAAATGTTTCTCACCATCGTCGCGCTGCTCTTCACGCCTCTTTTCGTTGCTCCACTTCCAGCGCAAAGCAACGCATTCACCAACGCATCCTGGGTCAAGCCCTTTCCGCCGTTCCGCATCGCAGGCAACCTCTACTACGTCGGCAGCGAAGACCTTGCCGCCTACCTCATCGTGACGCCGCAGGGCAACATCCTCATTAACAGCAACCTTGCCTCGTCGCCGCCGCAAATCAAGAAAAGTGTTGAGTCCCTCGGCTTCCATTGGAGCGACATCAAGATCCTTCTCATCAGCCATGGCCACTTCGATCACTGCGCCGGCAGCGCCGAGATTCTACGCGAGACACACGCGAAGTATGAGGTGATGGCGCAGGATGTTTCGGTTGTCCAGTCCGGTGGCGCTACTGACTTCCACTACGCCAACGACAAGTCCATGCACTTTCCGCCCACGCATGTCGATCGCATCCTGCATGACGGCGACACAGTCTCGCTCGGCGGAGTCACCTTAACCGTGCATCTCACCGCAGGCCACACCAAGGGCACCACAACCTGGACCTTCGACGAAGTGGAACGCGGTCGCAATCCGCGTGGTCCCGTGAAGGTGCTGCCAATGTGGCTCCATGTCGTCATCGTCGGAAGCCCCAATGTCAACCCCGGCTACAAGCTCGTACACAATGCGCGCTATCCGCAAATCGCCGCCGACTACAAGCACGAATTTGAAGTCCTCAAGAAGCTGCCCTGCGACATCTTCCTCGGTGCGCACGGTGGCTACTTTGACCTGAACGCCAAATATCCACGATTCAAAGCCGGCGACCAAAACGCCTTCATCGATCCCGCCGGCTACAAAGCCTACATCGCCGATCGCGAGCAATCCTTTGAAGCCGAACTGAAGAAGCAATCAGCCGCGCGTCCCTAACCTGGGCCCCCAATCCACGCTCTCCTTGGTGGGAAAGCGCAGAGCAGTTGGCGCGCCGAGAGGAACACCCCCGGATGCCGCTGGCAAGGCAAACACGTGCGCGGGCTCATGAATGCGGAGATTGTTCTTGCTTGAGCTCCAACTCGATCTTCAGATTGCCATGCTGTGCCGCTCGAGACCGGGACGGTGGGAAATGCACAATACCCTGTTAGTGGTACTCGGCCAATCTCAGTAGTAACCAGTTTTGCTGACTTATGTAGGATTCATTTTCGTGTGGATTTCTTTAGAATGCAGACACACGGAGACAAACTAAGTGGACCTTGATGTCGCGATCGTTGGCGCAGGACCTTTTGGGCTCTCAGCCGCTACCTATCTGAAGCGGAGCGGAATCGGTGTCGGTATCTTCGGCGATCCCATGAGTTTCTGGCGCGATCACATGCCGGCCGGCATGTATCTTCGCTCCAACTGGGCAGCCACTCACATCTCCGATCCTGGTGCAAAACTCACTCTCGATCACTTCAAGGCAGACACAGGTGCCAAGTTCGAGCAGCCCATTCCAATTCAAGATTTTATCGGCTACGGTCAGTGGTACCAGAAGAAAGCTCTGCCGGAATTGCAGCGCTCTCAAGTAAAAAAAATCGAGCGCAATGGAGTGGGGTTCAAGCTCTCTCTCGACGACGGCTCGCTGCTGAAAGCCCGCCGCGTGATCGTGGCCACGGGCATAGCCCACTTTCCCTGGATGCCCCAGGAGTTCGTGGGCAAGCCGAAGTCACATGTGACCCACTCTTCCGACCACAAGGATTTGAGCCGTTTCCGAGGACAGCAGATTGTCGTGGTCGGAAGCGGGCAAAGCGCACTCGATGCTGCGCGGATCCTCAGTTCGCATGAGGCGAAGGTCGAGATCATTGGACGACAGCAGGAAATCCGCTGGGTGGGTCAGAACGCCTGGCTACACCGGCTCGGTCTGTTTTCGTGGTGCCTTTACTCCAATTTCGACGTAGGCCCAGCAGGCATCAGTCGCCTTGTGGGCTTTCCGAATGTCTTTCGCAAGTTACCTCGTCGGCTTCAGGATCCCCTCAGTGCGCGCGCAATTCGCCCCGCAGGGACGGGATGGCAGAAGCCCTACCTCGCTGCTGTCCCTATGACGCTCGATCGCTTCGTCACGTCGGTTGAGGTTTTGGGAGACAAAGTTAAGGTCAAGCTGAACGACTCTACAGAGCGAACCATCGATCATGTGATTGTGGCCACCGGCTACCGCGCCGATGTTTCACGCTACAGCTTTTTTGATCCCTCCATGACCGCGACCATGCAGACCGCCGGCGGCTATCCCATCCTCGGCCGGGCCCTTGAGTCGTCCGTTCCGGGTCTTCACTTTGTTGGTAAACCCGCCGCCTGGAGTTTCGGCCCTCTTCTCAACTTCATTTCTGGAACCCATTTCGCCTCCGCAGAGCTATTGAAAGCCTTCTGAAAAAATGCGCGGCATTGAGAGCCGTTCTCAACAACACGGCTCATGATGCCATTTCAGGTTCCATTCCCTGCGAGTTGAGCGAACTGCCCGGGCAATCGTCCCTCTGGCTGCATCCTGAAAGGCCCCAAGCAATCTCGCGAAGCAGGGGCAGCAATAGCCATCGGAACCATTGGAGGACCTGGGATCCAGGCCTTGATCAAACCGCTCAACGACAGAGAGTCCTGAATTCGCTCCGGACGAGCGAGCAGACGTCCGTCGGCAGGCATCGGGTCGAGCGAGCGGAAGAATCGAAGCCTCTGAACGAGAACGGACACTGAGGCATCCACGGGGACCATGCGTTCTGTCTTGAGCTTGCCGAGCGGGACATGAATGGCCCACTGATTAGGTCCGATGGAGCGCAGGCAGTCCCAGGACAAGTCTGCACACTCCCCGATGCGCATGCCGGTGTGACGGATCAACAGGAAGGCATTTGCGCCGAGGTCGTTGCGGCGCAGGAACTCCTGCTGGAGGAGTTGATCCTGCTCTGCTGTGAGGGGCCTTGGCAGCTTCTGCGGGGCGCGTGGAATGTCTTCGCGACGAATTAGATGTGCGAGTTCGGCCTGCTGTCCGGTCCATGCCAGATCGCTCAGGATAGAGCGCAGTGCGATGAGCAGGTTGATGTAAGACTCGGTAGCCAGTGGCGGCTTCTGCGCATGCAGGCGGGACATCCATCCGAGGATGTGGGGATCGCGACGCAACTGATCCAGTTGCCTGATCTGGGGATGATGGACGGCGAGATAGGAGAGGAAGTTGTGCACCGTGCCGCGGTAGCGACGGGTTGTGTCGGGGTTGAGTGCAGTACTGATGGAATCGACGGCACGCTCGAAGACCGGTGCCAGAGGATGATGGAGTGGAGGGCGCCGCAGGAAGCTCACGAGGCCCCTCCAGGAACAGGCCGGACACACTGTGCCACTGCACGGGCATAGGCGAGATAGACGTCCTGTGCGGTGATCTGCACATAGCGCAGAGTGGTTTCGATGTCGGCATGTCCCATCAGCTGCATGAGCGCGGGCAGGCTCATGCCGGCGCGCACCATGTCGGAAGCAAAAGTGTGTCTGAACCGGTGGGGATTAGCCAGCTGTACTCCTGTGCTGCAGCGATGGTGCCGGAACAAGGAGCGTATGCCGGCTGGAGTCATGCGTGTGCCGCGTGCGGGTCCCTTCAGCACAACGAACAGTGCGGCAGAGCAGGGATTAGGCCGTTCCAGGCGCAGATAGTGATCGATCAGTTGCGCCGTTTCCGGGGCCAATGGCAGGAAGCGAAGCTTGCTGCCCTTGCCACGCACGCGGATCTGGGCTTCGGACAGGAGCACATCTTCCGGGTTCAGAGCCAGCACTTCGCCGGAGCGGAGTCCATGCATGAGCATCACGCCGACGATGGCCAGGTCGCGTGCGGAGCGGAAGCTTCCCCAGAAGCGCGCCACTTCATCGGCCGAGAGCGGGACGATGTTGAGTCTGGGTTCCCTTACCCGCAGCCTGCTCATCGCCACGCGCGGCCGGTCGAGGCCCATCGGCCTGCGTTGCAGGAAAGGCTGATGAAACCCGCGAGCGACCTGGCAGGGAGAGTCAGGAAACTCGCTGCGGATGGCGCGATCGGCGTGAGCCACGCGTGTGTTGATGGTGGAGGCGGCGACCGGCGGTTGCAGGCTGGACTGGAAGCGCAGGTAATCGAGCAGAGTCGACTCGGTAAGATCTGCCTCAGCGATGTCGCCGGTGTGATGAACACTCTCCCACCAGCGAACAAAGTGCAGCAGGTTGTAAGCGTAAATGCGCAAAGTCGTGTTGGCCACGCGGCGGACACACTCGCGGTCCAGAAAGCGATTAATCCAGCCGACTCCCCGGCCGGTGGCCTGCTCGGCTACCTGATACGGGCTGCGCCCGTTCACGGCGATGTTCAGCGAGATTACGTGGAAGTTCATGGTTATGCCGCTTCCAGAAGAGACTGGAACTGGAGAGCGTCGCCGCCCTCAACAAAGAAGGAGTTGGGATCGTGGCCTTCGGGCAGGAGGACGCGGCGAGTAGCGATGGCATGCGCGCCGAGACGATGTGCCAGCTGCAGAGCGGCCTGTTGTCCGCTCTGGTTGGCATCGACATCGAAGGCGAGATAGACGGTGCGCAGACCTTCGTATAACTGGAGAAGCTGATCCGCGTTGAGATGGGTTCCCAGCGAGCTGGTGACGTTGTGAAAGCCTGCCTGGCGCAGCACAACATAGTCGAACAGACCCTCGACAAGAATCACCTCGGAGTAATGCCGGACCTTCTCCCATGCATATAAGCCGCCCTTACTGCCGGGCAGAAAGCGATGCGGAAAGGCAGTGCCGATGCTGCGACCGTAGAGGTTGACGATGTGTTCGCCCTGGCGCAGCGGGAAGACGATGCGCTGATAGAAAGCATCAGAGCCGTTCGCGTTGAGCAGGCCTACTTGGCGCAGCAGCTCGAAAGAATAACCCCGTGCCGTCAGATGACGGCGCAGACTTCCGCCGGGCGCATAACCGATCTCGAGTTCTCTGATCAGCTCCGGATCGCGTAATCCGCGCGCGCCGAGATAGTTGATCGCCTCGGGATAGCGATCCAGTTGCTGGCGATAGAAAGCCGAAGCCATCTCAAGTACTGCGGAAGCATCGGCCGCAGGAGCAGTCTGCGGATCGAGATGAGCGAGGCTCTGGCGAAAGGACAGATGGCCAGACAGCTGGACGAAGCGGATCAGATCGCCGCCCTGGCCGCAGCCGTGGCAGTAGAAGACATCCTTGCGGGTGTTGACATAGAACGAGGGGCGGGTCTCCTCGTGCAACGGACAGAGCCCGACGAACTCGGATCGACCCGATGGATGACCGGCCCAGTTATGCTCCTTCAGATACTCAATCAGCGGCGTTCGCCGCTTGAGCGCTTCGACGTCTTCAGCCACGGTGCCTTTTTCGCCTCCGGAGCCAAGCGTAGGACGACGATGCCGGCAATCCCAGGCAAGGATGGTGGGTGAAGAAGCTTTTTCAAAGACGCAATGGCCAGAGGTTCTGCAAAGCCGGAGTGATCCAGGACAAAGGTCCCGATACGTCAAGAGCCTGACGACTGCGTTCCAGCCAATGAGCTATGCGGGTAACGATCTGGCTGATGAAGGAAACCACAAGGTCGGAACAGTCGAGATCCCTGGACCATCGTTGGACTGTGGTGGGATCGGGTAGACGATCAGGATCCTTCAGCTTCGGTAATGCCTTCTCCCACGGACAGTGCTGGGTAAAGCGCAGCTGCAATGCCTGGGAGCGCGCCAGCAGGCTGTAATGCGTGTAAGGAAGTGAGAACACCGGAAGAAACGTGAAGGTCATCCCGCAATCGACGCAGCGACCGCGATGGATCCAAATCCAGTCGTGATGCTCGTCGTGAGCCTGCTTGCGGCGGCGGCCATGACCAACGATCGAATCGTGTTCACAAAACGGGCATCGGCGTATGATGTTCTCGTCGCAGTGCTCCGCCCAGTCGGTTGCAATCTTGTCCGGCGCGACGGAAACTGAGACAAAGAGGATCGTACCTCTCAGGGTTCCGCCTCCGTCTAAGACCAGCCAAGATCATCGCCGGAAGCGGAACCCGCCTCCTGATGAAAATCCAACTGAAAGAAAATATAGCCCCTTAGTCAACCCCTTCATGGTCGGATGTGGGGATATTGGCCGGTTATTTCCCACAATTCAAGACGAACGGAAAAGCTTGCGCGCTGACTGTGAAAGCGTCTAATGCATCGGAACCCGCGCAACTGCTCCGACCCTATCGAAAACGCTCACTTCGTAAACTTGTTCGCCCCACACCGTCCCCATCAGCACGTACCTCATGGTCTTGCCATCTGCCGAAAGGTGGCCTTCGCCATACTCGGTACCGCTTGGGTCGCGCCACATGTGAATAATGGTGTTCCCAGACAGCTTAGTCTCCACTGTCAGACTGACTCGATTCGCCACCTGAACCGCCTTGCCCGACTCAGGTGTGAATGACCATAGGAACGGTCTCCCCTGTCCGCTGACGCCTTCCACCATGAGTGTGCCATCTTCGGCGAAGGTCAGAGTTTCACTCTGAGGAAGAGGTCGACCGGGGCTGAATATAGATTCCGACGGATTGAATACCCATTTGCCCTCGAAAAGGCCGCTTGATTGAGCGGGCAGCGTGAGGGCATACGCGAAGACCACCGAAAGGATGGAAAGGCGACCGCAAGAACGTATCATCGGAGAATCTCCCTACTTGAAGGATTGACAAATCCTCCTGGGTCGTCAATATGAATCTCATCCGGTCTTCAAACTGAAGCGGAAATTCTCACGCCCGGACTTCAAATGCGCGAAATTTACTGTCGACTCCGCTGCATCGGACCCGAAGTTCAACGTCTGGTTTTCTGATATTCGCGAGTGCGCTTAAGAAGCATTCCTACTTCTTCGACGGTTTGCGCTTCCACTTCGGAGTTTCCGATCCTTAGCTGCGCTTTGCGCCCATAGCGGTTTTTAATCCACTCTTTAAGCACTGTCCCAAAAACCGAGCCCATTGATGCGGTTCGAATGACAAAGGTACCGGAAAAACCCACCCCTTCGTCGGCAGCATAGCGCGCTGAAACGACAACCCCATTCGCACGCAGCGAGTGCAGGAGCTCACCCAATTCCCGTTGATATTCGGGGCTTGAGGCGGGCGGGTCTTCCGGCGCACTTGTCAGGTGCACCAGGGCGACGCCGGGGTCAATGCCTTGAGCTTCCATCGAAGCAAAGTATATGCTTCCCGTCCCCGACCGCGTCGGGGAGATCGCGAACCAAAGTCGGCCGGCACCTGAGCTGCGAATGTCATTCGCTAACCGGAAGTTTCGTTTTCTCCTCTCGGGATGCGACACACGCCATCGAGGCGTCATGACCTAGGAAAACTCCGCTAGCTTCGCTCTCGTCCCCCCGCACCACGCCCGTTACCTGTACCCACAGTCCATCCCCTGTAGAATCGACCTGAATCCCTCCCGCGTACTGGAGTTCTCTTGCTTTACTGGCTGCTCTACGAAAAGCTCTTCCCGTTCTTTCACCCCTTCCGCATCTTCCGCTATCTCACGTTCCGCACTGCCTTCGCTTCGTTTACCGCGCTGCTCATCGCGCTCTTCATCGGCCCTTACGTCATTCAGAAGCTCCGCGAATTCCAAATCGGCCAGTACATCCGCGAAGAGGGTCCCAAGTCGCATCAGAAAAAATCAGGCACCCCCACCATGGGCGGCGTTCTTATCGTGATCGCTATCGTGCTGCCCACCGTACTCTGGGCCGACCCTGCCAATCCCTTCGTCTGGATCGCCGTTTTCTCCACCCTCGCCTTCGGGGCCATCGGGTTTGCGGATGACTACATCAAGGTCGTGATGAAGCGTAACCTCGGCCTTACCGCGCGCGCCAAGCTCTTCTGGCAGGGGCTCGTCGCTGCCTGTGTCGCCGTCGCTCTGGCCGTCCTCACGCAGTTCAAAGTCTTCTCGACCGAACTCACCGTCCCCTTTATCAAGAGCTGGCATCCCAATCTCATCTGGCACTGGCCCGCGACCGTTCCGATGCTCGGCTTCCTCGTCTTTCTGCCGTTTATCGCATTCATCATTTTTGTTCTGCTCGGCTCCTCCAACGCCGTCAACCTCACCGACGGCCTCGACGGCCTGGCCATCGGCTGCACCATCATTGCGGCCGCCGCGCTTACCGCCATCACCTACGTCACCAGCCACGTCGTCTACGCCGACTACCTCGAAATCCAGCGCCTGCCCCAGGTGGCCGAACTCACCATCTTCTGCGGCTCCATGGTCGGGGCTTCGATTGGATTTCTCTGGTACAACGCGCACCCGGCCGAAGTCTTCATGGGCGACGTGGGATCGCTTGCCCTCGGCGGAGCCATCGGCACCGTCGCCGTCATCATTCGCGAAGAACTGCTCCTGCCCTTCATCGGCGGCATCTTCATCATCGAGGCGCTTTCGGTCGTACTGCAGGTGGGCAGCTACAAGCTCCGCAACAAGAAGCGCATCTTCAAAATGGCCCCGCTCCACCACCATTTCGAGCAGCTCGGCTGGCACGAGTCCAAGGTCATCGTCCGCTTCTGGATTCTCGCCCTCGTCTTCGCCCTCCTCGCCCTCACCACCCTCAAGCTCCGCTAAGCGCCGACCTCCCCGTTCATCTGTCATCCTGAGCGGAGCACGTCGATCCCTCCTGTCGTCCACTTCGTTCAATCTCCCAATGCAGTGTCATCCTGAGAACCCGCGCGTTCATCGGGGTCCCCAGCGACAGGTCTTCGTCGCTGGGGTGATTTGGGGCCCCGATCGCGCGAGAGTGCGATTGGGGTAAGCGGGGCGAAGGATCTGCTTCTTTCCTTGCACTTAAGCTGTCTAGGAACTAGGAATCCATCCATCCTCCGCCCTCCCCACCCGATTCACGCCCGCGCCACCCACGCACCCGCCCCGACGGTGCACAATAGAGAGGTCGAGAAAATACCGAGAGAAAGATCCACCCATGATGGAACTCAAAGGCAAAAAAGTTCTGGTCGTCGGACTCGGCAAATCCGGTCTCGCCGCGGCACTCTTTCTGCGCCGCCACGGCGCCCAGGTCACCGTCTCCGATGTCCGCAGCGCCGCGGCCCTCGCCAAAGACATTCCCGCGCTGCTCGAAGAGGGCATCATGGTCGAAGCCGGCGGCCACGGCCTGCTGACCTTCCGCCGCCAGGACCTCATCGTCGTCAGCCCCGGCGTTCCGCTCGACACGCCCGAGCTCGTGCAGGCCCGCAACTTCGGCCGCCCCGTCATCGGCGAGCTCGAACTCGCCGCCCGCTTCCTCAAAGGCAAGACCCTCGCCATCACCGGCTCCAACGGCAAAACCACCACCACCTCGCTCATCGGCGAAATCCTCGAAGCGGCCGGCATCCCCACCCTCGTCGGCGGCAACATCGGCGTCCCTGTCGTCGCGCTCATCGACGAAAGCACCCCCGACACCTGGTCCGTCCTTGAAGTCTCCAGCTTCCAGCTCGAATCGCACCGAGCAGTTTCACCCCCAGATCGCCGTCATCCTCAACATCACGCCCGACCACCTCGACCGCCACGGCACCTTCGAGAACTACGCGCGCGCCAAGGAGCGCATCTTCGCCGCGCAGACCGCCGCCGACTTCCTCGTGCTCAACGCCGACAACGTCCGCGCCGCGCAGACCGCAGCACGCGCTCCGCTCGAGCGTCTACTGGTTCTCGCTCGATCGCACCGTTCCCCAGGGAGCATGGGTCGAGGCCGGCTACGTCGTCTACCGCTCGTCGAAAGATGCGCAGCTCGAGACGCATCATGCCGCTCACCGGCATCCCCCTCAAGGGTGAGCACAACGTCGAAAACGTTCTCGCCTCCGTCTGCGCCGCGCGCCTCGCCGGAGCACCCGCCGACATCATCCGCAGCGCCATCGAGAAATTCAAGGCCGTCGAGCACCGTCTCGAATACGTCGCCACCCTCAACGGCGTCGAGTTCTTCAACGACTCCAAGGCCACCAACGTCGACGCCACCGCCAAGGCCGTCGCCTCCTTCAACAACGGCATCCACCTCATCCTCGGCGGCAAAGACAAAAACTCCGACTACACGCAGCTCTCGCCCCTTCTCCGCGAACGCGTCCGCGCCGTCTACACCATCGGCTCCGCCGCCGACAAAATCGAGTCGCAACTCCGCGGCGTCGTCTCGCTCCACTCCTGCGAGACCCTCGACAAGGCCGTCACCGCCGCCGCCTCCGCCGCGCATCCCGGCGAAGTCGTCCTGCTCGCCCCCGCCTGCTCCAGCTTCGACCAGTTCGAAAGCTACGAGCATCGCGGCCGCGTCTTTAAAGAATTAGTGAATGAGTGGCGCGGCGTCAGCGGCCTGCCCGCCGCCGGCCGCACCCGTTAGTCGAACAGGTCCGCCTACACGCACCCGTTAACCACCTGTATCCCTGCGCGCGCGTCCACAGCCGCAGCGCCCCCTCGCCTGCCTGATCCTAAAAGAACCACTGCTTTGTGTCAGGGCACGACTAGTCGTGCAGGGGCGCTTAGCCCCTGAGCAGCACGCGTTCCTGATTGTCATCCTGAGCAGCACGCAAGGGGCCTCGGTTAACCTTGTGTCCGTGGGGAAGCGAAGCGAGTTCTCCTGTTTGCCGATCACGAAGGACTCTAAATTGGCCAAGCGCATCGGCGTCGACAAGTGGATCTTCTTCACCACCCTCACCCTCGTGGTCGTGGGCCTCGCCATGGTCTTCTCCGCCTCGGCCATCGTGGCGCAGGAGCACTTCCACAACCCCTACGCCCTGCTCACGCGCCAGGCTGCCTGGGCCGTCGCCGGCCTCATCGTCATGGTTGTCCTCATGTCGGTCGACTACGACATCTACAAATCCCCGCGCTTCATCTTCCCCGCGCTCGCCGTCACCACCGTCCTGCTCGTCATCGTCTTCTTCTTTCGCAACGCCCAGCACGCCCATCGCTGGATCCTCTTCGGCGGCTTCTCCTTCCAGCCCTCTGAGATCGCCAAGCCCGTCCTGATTCTTTTCCTCGCCTGGTTTCTCGCGCGGCGCCTCGACACCATTGACGACTGTGCGGCACACGCTGCTGCCCGCCGCCATCATGCCCCTCGTCTTTATTCTGCTGATCGTCAAGCAGCCCGACCTCGGCACCGCCCTCGTCCTCGCCGGAGTCACCGCCATGCTGCTGCTGCTCGCCGGCATGCAGTGGAAGTACCTCGCCCTCGCCGTCGCCGTCTCGCTGCCGCCCCTCGCCGCGCTGCTCTTCTGGGTCCCCTGGCGCCGCGCCCGCATGCTCGCCTTCGCGCACCCCGACCTCGACCCCCAGGGCGCAGGCTTCCACATCAACCAGTCCCTCATCGCCGTCGGCACCGGAGGCCTCACAGGCCGCGGCTTCATGGAGGGCATGCAGAAGCTCTTCTACCTCCCCGAAGCCTCGACGGATTTCATCTTTGCCAACGTGGCCGAAGAGCTGGGCTTCCTCGGCGCCATGGCGATTGTGATTCTCTTCTGCGTCCTCGGCTACCGCGGCCTGCGCACCGCCTTCCGCTCGACGGACCCCTTCGCCCGCCTCACCGCCTTCGGCATCACCACCGCCATCCTGCTGCAGGCCTTCTTTAATATCTCGGTCGTCCTCTCGCTCCTCCCCACCAAGGGAATCCCGCTCCCCTTCATCTCCTCCGGAGGAACCTCTCTCTTCTTTACGTTAGCGAGTATAGGGATTCTGCTGAATATCAGTAAGAAGGTCGACTGAGGCACTCCGTGCCTTTGATCTCCGCAGTTCCACACAGCCGGTGCCGTTCCTCCGGCGGGCCAACACGATCTCCTGTCGTCCTCAGCCCTCATTTCCCCACTGCCGTGTCATCCTCGAGAACCCGCGCGTCTGGGGCCCCGATTGCACGACAGTGCGATTGGGGTAAGCGGGTCGAAGGATCTGCTGTTGGCGATGCCAGACTACTTGCCAACACCTGTGACCAACACCACCTCGCTTCAATCCACATCGCGCTATCGTGGCCGCATGGACGAGCGCACCTACTTCACCTACATCATGGCGAGCAGGAGCCGCACTCTCTACACGGGCATCACCAGCAACTTGATGCAGCGCGCCTTCGAACACAAACAGAAAAAGCATGAAGGATTCTCCGCGAGATATAACTGCAATCGTCTCGTCTGGTTTGGTCGATTCAGCGATGTGAGCGAAGCCATCCAGCATGAGAAGGAATTGAAGGGCTGGACGCGCGCGAAGAAAATCGCGCTGATCGAATCAACAAACCCGACTTGGGACGACTTGAGCGCTTCGTGGTATCCACACTCGATCGCTTAATCGGTGAATGAGGTCTGGTATCTACGGGCTTGTCATCCTGAGAACCCGCGCGCCTGGGGCCCCGATTGCACGTCAGTGCGATTGGGGTAAGCGGGGCGAAGGATCTGCTGTTGGGAGGGATCTGCTGTTGGGAGTGGGGCACGAGACATTGCTTTCTTCTCAGCACTTGCTCACCACGAATCCAGGAAATCAAATGGCGGTTCCTTAGATATACCCCGAAAAGCAGATCCTTCGCTTACCCCACTGCGTGGGGCCCCAAGCCGCGCCGCCCAGGTCTCGCCTCTGAGACCTGGGAATTGGGCTCAACCCGCCACAAATCCGTGTTCCATATAAAATGTTATATAGATCACACCATGAATAAACCAACCCACATCACCAAAGGCGACGTTATCGACGACCTTGGCTTTTCCCGCTCCGAGGCCTCCGCCTTGAAGATCAAGGCCGCCATCGTCGAAGCCATCCTTGCCGAAATCGACCACCGCAGGTTCACACAGCGCGAACTCGTCGACATCCTCGACGAATATCAGCCCAATGTCAGCAATCTGATGAACGGAAGAATCGGCAAGATCAGCATCGAAAAGCTGTTGCACTACGCCGACCGCCTCCGCATGCAAAGCTCGATCGAACTGCGCCCAGCCCGCAAGTCGCAGATCGATCAGACCGGCCGCCGCTCGTCCACACGCGAACGCAGCTACGCATAGGAATTGGGCTCAACCGCCACAAAATCCTCAGGACATCCCAGACCTCGTTGCGCCAACGAAATGCTGAGAGCTAGGAGCTAGAAGCTAGCCTTTCCGCCTCTCCATCCGCCGCCCGCTGCTCGCGCGCCGTCGCCGCCATCCCCGCCAGCACTTCCTGCGCGCCTTCCGGCAGCGCCCGCGGCGGCGGCTCCTTCTGCGCGAAGCTCACAATCCAGTAGAGCAGCGAAACAAAGTAGCTTGCGGAGATCGCCATCTCCACCCAGTGATATGCGTCGGTGCTCACAGTCTGGTGTTTATGGATCAGCGAGCCCGCGAGACTCACCAGCGAATACACGCCCAGTCCTGTGGCTACCTGAAGTTCGCGGTTGCGCCACCCCACCGTGAGCCAGTGGCTCGCTACCGCAAGCGCCAGAAAAAACACCACGCGCAGCATGGAGAACGCTTCCGACAGGCGGATGATGAGCTCATAATCCCAGCGCGTTCCAGCCAGACCCGGCTCCATCGTGAAGGGCCACACCGCCAACCCGGCCAGCAGCACGCCCAGCGCCACCGCGGGCAGCACCCGGCGCGGCGGCATCGCGTGCAGCGGCCGCAGCACCGACCACCCCAGCTCCACCAGCACGCAGTACTGCAACAGGGAATCGAGCGACATCTCGAGCAGGTACCAGCGAACGTAGGTGGAAGGAAAATGCGCCTGCAGCAGCGGCATGGCGCAGTCGCTCAGCAGTCCCCACACGATGTAGGCGCAGAAGACAGGGAGCCGCCGGTACACGCGCCGCCATGCCAGCAGCGCGATCACAAGCGCCTCTGCGGTGATGCCGGCTGCGAGTAAGACGGACTCCATGGACACGTTGCTGCTCCCGTACGCGCGTCTGGTTGTGTACTCTCAGCGGCCCCGCCGGCCGAGGAATCGGACCATTCAATACGAGCGCTCCCGGTGTCGTCAACACGGTGTGCGCGAAGCTCTATCGGCCTCGAGCGCTCTTCTCTACAATGAAGGGAGAGAAAAACCATGCCAGCCTACGAATATCTTTGCGATTCCTGCACCCACCACTTCGAGCAGCGCCAAAAGATGTCCGACGCCGCGCTCGACATTTGCCCCGCGTGCGGCGGGCCGGTGCATCGCCTCATCAGCGGCGGAGCTGGCGCCATCACCAAGGGTTCCGCGCAGGCCGCGCCCATGCCCGACTGCGCCACCAGCGGGCAATGCTGCGGCGGCGGAGCCTGCGGCCGCTTCAGCCAAAACTAAGGCACGGGTCCCCGGCAAATCCCAAAGATGGGTGCCCCCGGTCCGGGGTCCCCACGAACGGGTCTTCGTTCGTGGAGTGGTGATCCCTCGCGTTTGGGGACCGGGGTTTGGGGCTCAACCCGCCAGGAATTCTTCCAGAAACGATTGAATACGCCTTCGTCATAGCCGTTTACATATTATTTCCCCCCTCGGCGCACACTGGAGAAGTAGCCGAAACCCCAGACCGGGCCTCGGCGTGAAGGGAAAGCAAGAAATGTCCGACAAATTCCAGAATCCTCCAACTCCCGAGATGCAACTCGAAACACCCGCCCTCATCAGCCCCGCCATCCTTCACTGTCTAGACGTCATGAGGAACGCAGCCCTCGAGGCCATGCAGGATATCGCGACTCTTGATCAGGAGGGACCCTCTGCCTTCAAAGATCAAGCCGGCGAAGTGGATTTCAAGAGGGTTGGAGTACACCTGAAATATGCCGAAAGAATCAGCACGCAGGCCTATCGCGAGGCCATGCCGCCCCTTATAGACGAGGAACACATTCGCGATTTCATTGCGTGCGTAGCCCACGGCATGGTTCTCCGTGTTTTTGAAGCCAATGAAGGGTCAAAACTCCTGTACGCCGCCCAGGTAGCTTCCCAGGCCCAGGCAAAACGGCCCAAGCCGTAAGCCTCGACCCCTCCTCCCCCGTCGTTAATAACCAATCAGTCAATCACCGAAGTGCGCAAGACGCACACATTGTTTGCAGATAATTTCCCCACTCTGTTTTCCGGATCTCTGTTCACTGACCACTGACCACTGACCACTGAACGTCTTGCGAGCAGCGCGTCACCGCGCCATGCTCGCAAGTCGATCCGCCATCCGCTCCGCAGCACCGGGATGCGCTTGCGTTTTCGCCGCCGCAGCCATTGCGTCGAGTTTGGCCGGTGCGGCGAGCAGATCAATAAGCGCCGCGAGCAGCTTGTCGGGCGGATTGAGGTCGGGCTCGGTCAGCATCACGGCAGCTCCGGCGCGCGCCATCTCTTCGGCGTTGCGCTTCTGGTGGTCGTCTGCCGAAGCGGCAAAAGGAACCAGCAGGGCAGGTTTACCGGCAGCGGCCAATTCGGCAACAGTCGACGCGCCGCTGCGCGCCATCACAAGATGAGCGCGCGCAAACGCGGCGGGCATGTCGTCGAGAAATGCGCTCACCTTCCATCGACTCGGATCGGCGCCTGTAGGCTGCAAACGCTGCCTGCGCGGGTTCGCTATGGCGCGCGCCGCACTGATGCAGAATCGTTAGGCCGGGCACGGCGTCAAGCAGCGCCGTGAGAATTTTAGGCAAGGTCTGATTGAAGAGCCGCGCGCCCTGCGATCCACCAAATACGAGCAGATGCGGCGGCGCGGTTGGATCGGGTGCAGTCAGCGCAAAGAATGCGGGGCGCACGGGAATGCCGATGACCTCGGCGTTGCGAAACCACCGCGCGGCAGCAGGGAAGTTGACGGCCGCAGCCTGCACGCGCTTGCCCACAAGGCGATTGGTGAGCCCCGGCATGGCGTTTGGCTCGAAGAGCATGGTCGGCACACGCATCAGCAGCGCCGCGGCCACTCCCGGCCCCGAAGCATAACCGCCGATGCCGAGCACAACATCCGGCTTGAACTCGCGGATGATGCGACGGCAGGCGAGCAGGCTGGTGGGGATATCGAGGAGGGTGCGGATCCGAGTCGCGAGCGCGACTTGATTGAGCGGGCCCACGCGCACCAGGGTCAGCGAAAATCCTGCTTCAGGAACAAGCCGCGTTTCGAGGCCGCGCTCCGTGCCGACGAAGAGAATTTCAGAACGGTGCCGTTCTACGAGAGCACGCGCCACGGCGAGCGCAGGAATGATGTGCCCTCCGGTGCCGCCGCCCGCGATGAGAATGCGCAATGCCACGCTTGCCTCTGCCTCTCAGTTTCGCAGATGGAAAGGGTGGCTCCGGCGGATAGGACCTATCTCATGACTCAGGCATGCAAACGCGGACAGCAAAAAGCCCGCCTGCCGAAGCAGACGGGCTCATGGATTGAATCGGGCTAAAGCTTACCGATGACCGCCACCACCGCCATGGGAGCCGCCGCCACCACCACCACCGTGGAAACCGCCTCCACCACCACCATGGAACCCGCCGCCACCGCCGCCACCGTGGAAGCCACCGCCGCCACCAAAGCCGCCGACGTGACCGCCGCTACCACCGTGGAAACCTCCACCGCCGTAGCCGCCGCCTACATGGCCGCCGCGATAGCCTTCGTGGCCGCCTGCATAACCGTTATAGGGTCCGCGCGCCGGTCCATGACCGCCGTATCCGCCGCGATAGCCGTCGTGATCGCCAAAGCCGCCGCGGTATCCGTAACCGCCGCGGTATCCATAGCCGCCGCGATAGCCGTATCCGCCGCGGTATCCATACCCGCCGTAGCCCCAGCCCCGGTGATACCACGGGCCCGCACCGACAAAGATACCGCCCGCGAACCAGCTCGGTCCGTAATATCCGTAAGGCGCGCAAGAATAGGGGTAGTAGGGGTAGTAGCCCCAGTCGCAGACCGGGGGACCGTAAGCGTACGGATCTTCAACCACTGCGGGACCCACGCCAATGCCTACCGAGACCTGCGCATTTGCTTTCGATGCCAACGCTAAGGGTACGGCCAGGAGCATTGCCATTAGAACCAGCCGAAAACGCTTCATGAAATCCTCCATGTGCTGCCCGTCCTGCCTGTCTGGACTCTGGGATTCGGAGGTTTCAGCCCCGTTTCTCAGCACCTGCCGTCCGGTTCTTGCTCCGAACCGGCGTCTGTACATTGGAACAACTAAACCACAATTAAGTTGCGGTCGTTTTTCCGTTTGTCCGAAGTGTTTTTGCTGCACAAAAGCGATTGTGCCGCGCAGTTGCCAACCTTTGCACCAGGTCAAGTTGTTCCAACGAGAGCGGCCCCTCCCAAGGGAGAGGCCGCTCGTTGCAGGGGAGAGCAAAGTCAGGGCTTAGCGGCGGAAGTGGTCGTCGTGGCCGCGGTCATACCCATGGTCATAGCCTCGATCGCGATCCCGTCCCTGATCGCGAACCTGGCCCCGGTCGCGGTCCCAGCCACGATCTCTATCCCGGTCCCAGCCACGGTCCCGGTCAAAGTCGCGGTGGTAGAAGCCGCCCGCGTAGCCGAAGCCGACGACCGGCCCACGTACGCCGACAAAGTTCCAGCGTCCCGGCACCCAGTAGCCACCGTCGTAGTAGCCCGCCATCCATTCATATCCAGGGCCCGGGCACGGAGGAACATAGGCCTCAGGAGTGCCGACATATACGCCAAACTGTGCGGCCTTGGCCTGCGGAGCTGCCATGGTCAACGCGCCTGCAGCAACAACTGCACCCAGCATCCACTTCACCGTGTTCTTCATACTTCCTCCATCCCACCCAGCCCGATCTTGTATCGGGTAGTCCGGCTTTGTGCCTGCTTCGGGCTTGGATCCTGCTGCCCTCAGCTCGCCGGTTATGTACGGATTGAACAGGGAATGGTCCCGAAGGTTGCGGTTTCGGGACGAAAATAAAGGGGCGCAACTTTCGCTGGCGCCGGTGTTTACCGCACTTTTCCGCTCCATCGAAAGGTGGAGGGATGTGGGTGGTACAGTGGTCTTTCGACCATCATGTTTGCCACCTCGCAACACGCTCACTTTATCGGAATAGGCGGAATCGGCATGAGCGGCATCGCCGAGATTCTGCTGAGCCTCGGCATGAAGGTTTCAGGGTCGGATCTGCGGCGCAGTCCGGTGACCGATCGCCTCGCGCAACTGGGCGCAACAATTTTTGAAGGCCACGAAGCCGGGAATATTGCCGGGGCGACGGTTGTGGTGACGAGTTCCGCAGTCTCGCCGGCAAATCCTGAGGTGGTTGAAGCGCGCGCGCGCAAGATCCAGGTGATTCAGCGCGCGGAGATGCTGGCGGAGTTGATGCGGCTGAAGTACGGTATCGCCATTGCCGGCATGCACGGCAAAACGACAACAACATCGATGGTGGCGGCGGTGCTGGCTGCTGGAGGGCTGGACCCTACCGTGGTTGTTGGTGGACGCGTGGACGCGCTGGGATCGAATGCCAAACTTGGGGCGAGCCAGTTTCTGGTCGCTGAGGCGGACGAGAGTGATCGCTCTTTTCTGAAGCTCTCGCCGATTCTTGCAGTGGTGACCAATCTTGACCGCGAGCACATGGACTGCTATCGCGACATGCCCGATGTGGAGCAGGCATTTCTCACATTTATGGACAAGGTGCCGTTCTACGGAGCGGTTACGGCTTGCATCGACAACCCGCAGCTCGCCTCGATCTTGCCGCGAACGCATCGGCGGATCTTCACCTATGGCGTTGCTGCGGAGGCCGATTTTCGGCTGGAGTTTCTTGCGTCGCGCGCGGGGAGCTTTTCCTGTTTTCGGGTGGTGACGGCTGCTGGCGCGCTGGGGCCGTTTGAGCTGCACGTTCCGGGCAAACACAATGTATTGAATGCGACCGCGGCCATCGCCATCGCAGATCAGCTCGAAGTGAGTTCGGATAAGATTGCCGAAGGGCTGCGCACGTTTCGGGGCGTGGACCGGCGGTTCCAGCGGCGCGGTACGGCGCGTGGCATCACGGTTGTCGACGACTATGGGCACCATCCGACGGAGATTCGCGCCACACTTGCGGCTGCGCGGGAGTCGACGCGCGGCGGCGTTCATGTGGTTTTTCAACCGCATCGCTACACGCGCACGCGCGATCTGCTGGACGAGTTTGGTGAAGCTTTTCCGGATGCGGATACCGTCGTGGTTCTGCCCATTTATGCTGCCAGCGAAGAGCCGCTGCCCGGCATTACATCGGAGCTGCTCGCCGAGCGCATCAAGGGCCCGCGCGTGCATGTCGCCGCAGATTTTGCGGATGCGATTGCGGCTGTGTGCTCCTCGGCTCGTGAGGGCGACCTCATTCTCACGTTGGGAGCAGGCAGCGTGAGCCAGTTGGGGCCGCAGATTTTAGCTGCGCTTGAAGCGCCCGTTCGTTCCTGAAGAACCTCGCCTGCCAAAACTCGCTGCTTAAACGTTTCACTTCTGATTCGCTTCTGGTTTCGCTCGGGACTGTTGCCCTGCTATGATGCGGCGGGCAAAATTTTCGACGCCAGTCTCGCGCGGATTTTTCGAGTGCGCGCGATGGGCAAGGAGCACGTATGGGAAAGAGTTCACGCAGGAAATTCTTGAAGTCCGCAACGGGAACCGCCGCTGCGCTGGCGATGACACATCGTTTGCCGGTCTGGGCGCAGGGAGCGGGGTCGGTCAAGGTGTGGAGCACCTATCGCGACAAGCGCCATGCCGAGGGTGAGATTCTGGCGTGGAAGCCGCTGGGCGATGTTGCGGCGGAAGCTATCGCGATTGATCTCTCCGCGGTGAAGCAGGAGGTGTTGGGGTTTGGCGCTGCGATGACGGATTCGTCGTGCTATGTGCTGAGCCAGATGACCGAGGCTGAGCGCACGCCTCTGATACATGATTTGTTCGCTCCCGCAGAGATGGCAATGAACGTATGTCGTACGTGCATTGGCGCGAGCGACTACGCGCGCACGGTGTACAGCTTCGACGAAAGCCCGGAGCCTGATCCCGAGTTGAAGAAGTTCTCAATCGATCACGATAAGGCGTACATCCTGCCGATGCTCCGTGAAGCGCGCAAGGCAAACTCCGAGCTGTTTCTTTTCTCGTCGCCGTGGAGCCCGCCGGGATGGATGAAGCCGAACAACTCGATGCTGGGCGGGGCCATGCGCAAGCAGAGCTTCGAGCCCTATGCCAACTACTTTCTGAAGTTTCTTGAAGGCTACAAGGCAGAGGGCGTCGTGATCGATGCCGTTACGGTGCAGAACGAGACCGATGCCGAGCAGGAAGGTCGCATGCCGGCGTGCCTGTGGGCGCAGGAGCAGGAGATGGATTTCGTGAAGACCTATCTGGGACCGACGCTGCGCAAGGCCGGCTGGCCCACGAAGATCTGGGTGCTCGATCACAACTACAGCCTCTGGGGACGGGCTATCGACGAGCTCAGCGATCCAGGCGCTTATGAATTTATAGACGGCATCGCATGGCACGGCTATGTGGGCGAACCCAGCGCGATGACGCGGGTCCATGAGGCTTTCCCGCAGAAGAATGCGTACTGGACGGAGGGCGGACCGGACATCAACCAGCCCGATTACCAAACCGACTTTACGAAGTGGGCGGAGACGTTCAACGGCGTGATGAACAACTGGGCGCGCTCTATTACTGCATGGAACATTGCGCTTGACGAGAAAGGGAAGCCGAATGTGGGGCCGTTCTCATGCGGCGGACTGGTCACGGTCGAGAATGGGAGCCACAAGGTGACGCGGAGCGGCCAGTACTGGGCCTTCGCGCACTACACCAAGCACGTCAAGCGTGGTGCGCGGGTGATCGCAACCAACGGATTAGGCTTCGACGGAGCCGGGGGATCGGTTTCCCACGCGGCGTTTCGGAATCCTGACGGGAGCATGGTGGTGGTTCTGGCAAACATGGGCGAGCAGCGGCGGGCGCAATTGGTCATGGGGGCGAAGATGCTGGAAGTCGATTTGCCGGCGGATTCGGTGCACACGCTGCATTGGGCGTGAGGCGCGTTTGAGTGCTCTTCGGGGTAGGGTGATTCAGGTGGGCGAGTGTAGTGCGTCACACGGATAAGTGAGTTGCATGGGACGGTGTTGTCGGCGTGGTTTTTGCGGATTGCCTGAGCGGCGGTGGCGGCCAGAATCGATGGTGTGCGGCCAGGCCGGGGCGCATGCTTAAGGAGGCCCTTAGTACCGAGCGGGACAAACCGCTTGCGCCACAAAGCTGCCATGCGCAAACTGATGTCGAGTTCGGCGGCAATCAGGAGATTCTGCAAGCCGAGGGGCATGCATTTCCAGTCGATCGAAACTGATTAAGTTACTATGTTGGCTGTCTTCTGCAGTGGAATTCATGGTCCACCACTACTTAGTCGTTCTCGTTGTTTTTTATGCGCTTGGTTCCCTCGTGGTCTCGTTTGTTCGCCGGCCGGTAAGCCCCGAGAAAGCTGCCAACTGGCCTATCACCGAAGGAACAATCCAGTCAGTAGGAAAAGTGGTGGTTAAAGCTGGACGACGCTCCACCTCGCTCGATGTCGGCGATTTCTCTTACAACGTCAAGGAGGAGTATTACTCTGGGCGACTGGCTATTTCCAGCTCGTTTTCGACTGGCGATCGTTCGCCGGGAGATCTAGTCAATCAGAAAGTCCAGGTGCGTTATAACCCGCGGAAACCGGAGAACTTTTCCGTCCCCCAACAGGAGCTTGGGGGATTTCTTTTGGATCCATATGATGAAGAGCCTAGTTCGGTGGATGTCGGTCCCATCGATCTCAACATCGATAAGATCTGAACAGGCCGTGGCGTCTTCCAGGTCTCATCGATGCCGATTCCATCCGGCAACTACGGGCGCGTCCATGTCCCGAGCGCGAACAATGGACGCATGCCGGAATTAATCGTTACTTTTTTATGCCCCACTGCACTAGTTGCACCGGCGAGTAATGGAACACGCCGCACGTTGATCTGGTTCTCTCGCTTACGGGTTTGGGCAATGTCTTAAGACGACTGCATACGCATCAGCGTGTCCATCTTCAGTCCAAAGGCTTGCTCGATACGGAGAGCCATTTCCCCGGAGAGATCGGCTTTGCCATTGAGCAAACTGGACAGAGTAGGCCGCGAAACATGCAATGCCATTGCCGCTGCCGTCACGGTCAGCCCCGCGGCTTCGACAATCTCGGTCCGAATGAAACTCCCAGGATGGGGTGGATTCTTCATGGGCATGGTGTTTTCTCTTTCGGCTTGGTGGTAGTCCTCTAAATTCACGTCGTAAATCTCGCCTTCGGCTCTGTCAATACGAAAGGTCAACCGGCGATTTGCAGTAACGCTGAGGCTCCATGTGCCTTTTCTGCTACCCGTCGATACATGCGCCTTCCGCGAGGGCAGGGTCAGCAACTCCTCCGGGTCTTCCACGTCGTCCAGAAAGGCAAACATCTTGCTGAGCTTGTCCACCGTCTCGGGCGGAATGCCTTTGGTGGAGTCGTTGCGTAGAGTCTTTTCAAACCCCTATGAACGAAGCCTCGTATTCTCACCTGAGAAACTGCAGCCTAACACTTATCAAATGTCAGAATGTAGATGAAATCGAACCGGAGATTTAATAAACTGCGCCGCCCGGTTGGGTGGAGTGAACGGCGCCGGCGTCGACACTTAAGGTGTACTTTGTTGCGTCGCCGCGGAACTGCTTGATCTCGAAAGAGTGGCCGGGGCTCACTTTTTGTACGGCGAAGTCGGCATGCGCAACGGGCTTTCCTTTTTCAAGAGGCGCCGCGCTCTCGATCTCAACGAGGTATGCGGAGCCGTGGCCGACGACGGTACTATGCCCGTCCGGCTCAACCAGCACTGCGGCGCGCTCTTCGATCCCTATTCCGCGGACTGCGTTTGGCTTGGTTTCATTGAGGCGCGCTAAAAACGTGAGCAGCCTGCCCATGCGATTTCGTTTGGCAAAGTGCGTGTCTGTGATGATGCCCTTGAGAAGAGGGATGTCGAGAAAGCCTTGGACCAGGGTGATGCGGGGGCCGAAGGGATCAGCGAGGGCTGTTTTCCCGTCGAGGTTCGGATCGTCGGGCTTGTCTCCCTGCGACGTGTAGGCAAATTCGCCGAGGACGGCGAGACCGGCGCTGGTGCCGCCGATGGGCACGCCGCGCGCGATTGCGGCGTTCAGTTCCACTTGCACCGGGGTGCCCATCCAGAAGTTGATGTAGTTGGCCTGGTCCCCACCCGCGATGAAGATTGCGCCGGCTTCGCGGATCTTCTGGGCGACGAAGGGATCTTCTGCTGCGGCGCGGCTGGCAAGAATCACAGTGGCCACGGAATTCAGCGGGCAGAGCTTCTGGATGTAGCGGTTGTACTCGTCGTCCCCTGCAGCGCGCAGGACAATGAAGTCGCCGCCATCGGCGCGCCGGCAGAGAAAGTCGAAAGCTGCATCGAGGTCCGTGCCGCCGCCCATCAGCGCGAAACCGGCTTGCGGATGCGCGGCGAGCGGCACGGGGTTGCCCAAACGAAAGTAGCGATAAGGCTGAGTTTGTGTCCACGACGGTGCTGAACCGGCAACCAAAACAAGAGCCACGCACGACTTCATCCAATTGATCCGCATGGAAATAGCTTAGGACAGCTCCGCAGATGCGAGACCGTAACGGTGCGGATTCCCCCTGTCGGCGCGAGGGAAAAAGCCGTGCATGCCCGATCTATAGTTGAGGCTGGCGATTCTCACGACCTCCGATCAAGCGTGGCAAATCAAAGCTCTCACCGAACTCGATCCCTTGTTTGGGAAGAAGATGCACCGGCGGAACCCCGCGCGCGGCGCACGCAGCAGAGTGTGCCCGTTCATCCGCGCGGTCTGCCATTTGAGATGGACGATCTGGATGATTCTCCGGATGGGCGCAAAGGGCGCTTTGGCGGCTCCGGCGCTCCCTGGTGGAAGCCGACCGGCTCGTGGGGACGCGCGATCCTTGTTGCCGGGCTGCTCCTTATCGTAGGAGCCTTCACCTACACGATTCATCTCTGCACATCGTTTCTGGAACATGACGCGCGGTTTCGCATCGCAGGGACAAGCAATATTCAAGCTGCCGGTCTTGCCGAGGTAACGCGCGCAGATATTCTTCCCGTCTTCGGCGAAGACGTGGGGCGGAATATCTTCTTTGTGCCGATTGGCGAGCGCCGCAAGCAGCTCGAACAGATTCCATGGATTCAGCAGGCAACGGTGATGCGCCTGCTTCCCGACCAGATTCGTATCTCGATTGTCGAACGGCAGCCGATAGCTTTTGTGCGGCACGGCCAGCAGATTGGGCTGGTGGATGCCAACGGGGTTCTGTTGAACGATGCCGGCGGGCCTGATGACGCAGCATCATTATTCCTTTCCGGTGTTGACGGGAATCGACGCCGGGGATCCGCTGTCGTCCCGGAAGGCACGCGTTGAGCTTTACATGCGCCTGATGGGCGATCTGGATGCGGACGGCCAGCATCTCTCCGACCAGATATCGGAGATCGACCTGACCGACCCGGAGGATGCGCGTGTGTTGATGCCGGAGCAGGGAAGCGACGTGCTCGCGCACTTTGGGCAGGATCATTTTCTCGATCGCTACCAGCGTTACAAAGCGCATATCGCGGAGTGGCGGCAGCAGTATCCGAAGCTTGCGGCGGTGGATCTGCGCTACGAGCAGCAGGTGGTGCTGCAGATGGCGCATGGCGCCGAGGACACGAAGGCCGCGGTCAATTCTGAAGGCGGCGCCGCGGCAGAGACGGCAGCCGGCACGGCAAAACCCACGGCCGCAAAGCTGCTGAATCCGCCGCAGGCAAAAACGTTGGAAGCAACGCCCAAGGTTGCGGCGAAGACCGATGCGTCGCGGGCTGTGAAGAGTGCATCTGTGACGACCGGCAAGGCCGCGCCGAAGATCGCCGGCACACATGCAGTTGCCGGGCACTCCGCGACGGCAAGAAGCGAGGGCCGGCGAAGGCTAAGGGCAAGGCGTCGGTTAAGGGCTCAGCCAAGACATCTTCAAAGGCCGCGAAGGCGGCAGCGGCAAAGAAGAAGGCCAAGAAGCCTCCTGTTGCGCAGAAGGCTGCGCACAAGACGAAGCAGAAAACATCGCCGAAGCCCCATGCTGCAGCCACGGCTAAGGGCCAGTGAGACTCGAACGATGAGCGAGAAGCAAGACAAACTGATCGTGGTGCTCGATGTGGGCAGCGCCTGGACGCGGGTGCTGGCCGCCGATGTGAATGAAGGCGCGCTGCGCTATCGCGGTCACGGCCTTGTGGAATCGGCCGGAATGCGAAAGGGGCTGATCTCCGATCTTGGGCCGGCAGCTAAGGTGGTGAAGGCCGCGAACGAGCAGGCCGAGTGGGTGGCGCGCGCAAACATCGACCAGTGCGTGGTGGGAGTGGGCGGTCCGCATATTCGCGGGTCTCAATACCAATGGCGGACTCGACCTGGGCAGTCGCATGCGCGAGATTACCCGCGACGATGTGCGCGCCGCAGTGGAACGGGCGCGCGCCGTCGAGCGGCCGCCGGACCGCGAGATTCTTCATGTGCTGCCGCGTCAGTTCATCCTTGACGACCAGCCGGGGATCTTCGATCCGGTAGGCATGGTGGGCGCGCGGCTCGAAGTGGATCTGCATATCGCCACCTGCTCCGGCAGCGCTCTGCAAAGCACGGTGACCTGCGCCAATCGCGCAGGCCTTGAAGTTTCAGAAGCGGTTCTGGAGTCGATTGCCGCGGCGGAGTCGACGCTCTCTGCCGATGAGCGCGAGCTGGGTGTATGCCTGCTCGACATCGGCGCGCATTCGAGCGATCTGGTTGTCTTTTTTGAAGGAGCGGTGGTGCATACGGCTCGGTTCCGGTGGGCGGAGCGCACTTTACCAACGATCTCGCGGTTGGATTGCAGATGCCGGTCGCGCAGGCCGAGGACCTGAAGCGCCAGTATCGGTCATGCTGTTGTGACCGCGGTTCCGCTGGACGCAGAGATAGAGATCGCCAATCCACAGCCGCAGCGCCTTGCGCTGCGCGAGATTGCTGAGATTCTGGAACCAAGGGCGCGCGAGTTGATGTATTTTGTCAGAGAGAGTCTTCGCCAGGGCGGCGTGGTCGACGCGCTGGGAGCCGGGGTTGTACTGACCGGCGGCGGAGCCTCGCTGCCCGGCATGCTCGACATCACTGAAAGCCAGCTGCGTGTTCCCGCACGCACGGGGATGCCTGTGCGCCTCTCGAATATGCCGGGCGAACTGGTGCAGCCCAGGTTTTGCGATGCCGATTGGAATGCTCTTGTATGCCCATCGCACCCGCGTGACGCGTGCGGCGGAGAGCAATGGATTGCGCGCCAAGCTGCGCTCATTTTCGCAGCAAGCTTTTAGGACAATGATGGAACCGGAAAAGAAGGAGCCAGCCGCTATGGAACAGCACAAACGAAGCCGGAGAGATGCGGATTCAGTTTCATGACGAGAGCGTGCGTGGAGCGCGCATCAAGGTCATCGGCGTCGGGGGCGGCGGCGGCAATGCGGTCAATCGCATGATCCAGGCGGGGCTCGAAGGCGTTGAATTTATCGCGGCCAATACCGACGTGCAGGCGCTGAAGCTGTCGCAGGCTCCGGTAAAGCTGCAGCTTGGCGTGCGGCTTACCTCTGGCCTTGGCGCGGGCGCCAATCCTGATGTGGGTCGTCGCGCTGCGCTTGAGGATTCAGAGAAAATTATTGAAGCTCTCGAAGGCGCGGACATGGTGTTTGTCACCGCCGGGCTGGGCGGGGGCACCGGCACAGGCGCTGCGCCGGTGATCGCTTCGCTGGCCAGCGAGATGGGCATTCTTACTGTTGCGGTCATTACGCGGCCTTTTGCGTTCGAAGGCAAGCGCCGCTTGCAGCAGGCCGAGCGCGGCTTGAAGGAACTGATCGAAAGCGTCGATACCATGATCGTTATCCCCAACGAGAAGCTGCTCGCGGTGGCTAAGGATGCCGGCTTCTTCGAGAGTTTTCGCATTGCCGACGACGTGCTGCGCCAGGGTGTGCAGGGTATCTCCGACATCATCACGATTCCAGGCATTATCAACCGCGACTTTGCGGATGTGAAGACGACGATGGCCGGTATGGGGCATGCGGTGATGGGCACAGCCGTGCGGTCAGGCGAGAATCGCGCGGTGGAAGCGGCGCAGGCTGCTATGGCTTCGCCGTTGCTTGATGCCGGGGCGATCGATGGTGCGCGCGGGATCCTGATCAACATCACTGGGTCGAGCTCGCTGAAGCTTTCCGAAGTGAACCAGGCTTCGACGCTAATTCAATCGTCGGCACACGAGGATGCCAACATCATCTTTGGCGCGGTTCAGGACGAGCGCATGGGCGACGAAGTCAAAATCACGGTAATTGCTACGGGATTCAAAGACCAGATGCCGGAGCGCCGGGCGCGCATGTTGAGTGTTGAAGAAGCGCCGGTGGTTTCTGTTCCAGTAATGGCGCCCGATACATGGCTGCGGGATCCTGCGCAGGCGACTCCTGCGAAGGCTGCGCCGGCGTCACCGCGCTTCATGAGCGAAGACGAAGATCCAGTCGTGGAAGATGAGCCTGTTTTTGTAGGGGCTGCTTCAGTTGGCACGCGCAAAGGGCGCATCGTGGAAGAAACAGAAACGGTGGGAGTTCCGGCGCGTCCGCAATTTGCTGAGCTTTCGGAGCCGCCGGGTTACGCAACCCGGGATTTTGCTTCGGAATATGCAAGTGCCCAGGCGCCGTCTCCTCTGGTTGCCGAGGCGGGCGAGGATGCTGAGCGGGATCTGGACGTGCCGGCGTTCATGCGGCGTTTGCAGTACTAAGTGGGTCTGCGGTGGCGGGTTGGATAGCGCAGTAACTTTGGTTTGGCGCAGGTCCTTGTTCCGGAACGGGAAAGGGTTCAATATTGGACTAAACCCAGCACTGCAGAAAAAAGAAGAAATCTTATATTTTGGATTTCCACAATATCGGTTATTGTAGAGCTAACTTATACAGGCGCTTGGAGAAGGCGAATTTGCGGGCCGTGACAATATGGCCCGGCACGGCCCATTCCAGGACAAACCTACGCAACGGCGGAAACCGTGAGGGGTTGATGGTATTGAGTGCGCCTCCTTTGGAGAATGCACGGCAAGAGACGATCGTGGAGAGGATGTTGATGAAATTGTCTCGTGTTTTAGCCGGCGGCCTGGCCTTGGTTGCCACAGCATCGATGGCAATCGGCGCAATGGCGTTGGATGCGCCCCACACTCTGCACCATGCCAAACCGCTGACGCCGCACCTTTCATCTACAAGTCACTCCCGGAGCCATCATTCTGTTTCGCACCGCGCCGCGACGACGTCGAGCCATCGGAGGACGAGGAATTCCGTCAGGTCCAAGTCGGTTCATTCCAGTTCAGTCCGCTCCGGCGCTGCAACGCTGCGTCGCGCTTCGCTCCACAGACGCCACCATCGCTATTACGAGCGGTTTACCGCCAGTTCTTTCGCATCCGGCGATATTTTTGCCGATGACGTCACCGCCGGCGAGAATCCAGTGATCCGCCAGGCCGCCATTGATGCTCTTGGCGACATGAACGGGACCGCAGTGGTGATTGATCCTTCGAATGGCCGCATTCTGGCCATGGTCAACCAGAAGCTTGCCCTTTCACCGGGTGCCGAGCCCTGTTCCACGATCAAGCTTTCCGTGGCCCTGGCCGCCCTTTCTGAAGGCATTGTTACGCGCGACACGATGGTGCGCCTGCCGGGCTTCCGGATGAACATGACCCAGGCCTTGGCGCACAGCAACAACCTCTATTTTGAAGAGCTCGGCCGCGAACTTGGTTTCGAGCGGGTGCGCCACTACGCCACCCAGTTTGGTCTGGGCGAGCTGGCCGGCTACAACATTCCGGGCGAGCAACTTGGCGTGTACCCTGATGAGCCTATACCGGTCGCAGAGGGCGGTGTGGGCCGCATGTGCAGCTTCGGCCAGGGCGTCTCGATGACGCCTCTTCAACTGGGAGCCTTTGTCGCCGCCATTGCGAATGGGGGAACCCTCTACTACCTGCAGCACCCCACGAGCCCTGTGGCGATCGCCAGCTTTCAGCCGAAGGTCAAACGCACCCTTGATATCGCCAAGCTGACCCCGGAGATGCAGGATGGGATGGCAGGCGCGGTCCAGTACGGGACTGCTCGCCGCCTTCGCGCCAACTTCCAGGAACTACCCGTCTTCGGCAAAACCGGAACCTGCTCCGACAAGGGAACCCGCTTCGGGTGGTTTGTTTCCTACTCCGAAACTCCCCTTGGCAGCATGGTCACGGTCTTTTTCCTTGAAGGCGGACGACCCACCTTCGGACCCCGGGCCGCCGAGTTGACCGGCGAGTTCTACAAGAACCTCTGGGATCGCGATTACTTTGCCGACAAATCTACGGCGACGCCCGTTTCGGACACGGTGGTTCCGGCAGCAGCACCAGTGCAGCAGCAATAGGTACGGTCTTTTTCGACGCAGGGCCGCCTTTGGGCGGCCTTTGCTATTTGACCCGAGCTTTCTTGCACATCGAGTGAAACGAAATCCGGTCTGTGTCATCGTATAGAAAGGGCGTGTTCCCCAAGCAAACGAATTTCTTTGGAGAAATACGCAAGTGGGCGGGTATTCAAGCCGTCGACGGGCAAGTCTTTTCTGGTACCGCAGCAGCGGTTCCGCGTCGCAGGTCAGTCTGTAGATCAACAACTCACACGGATCGTTCCCTATGGCCTTGCCAACGCAAATTCTGATCACCTACGGCTACCTGTTGCTGTTCCTCTGGGTATTTGTGGAGCAACTCGGTATCCCTCTTCCTGCGACGCCCGTTCTAGTGGCTGCCGGCGCGCTTTCCGCTGAACATGCTCTCAGCTTTCCCGTGGCCCTGCTGGCCGGCGTCATTGCCTGCATGGTGGCCGATACGACCTGGTTCCTGGTCGGCCGGCGGTTCGGCCATCATGTGCTGCGCATTCTCTGCAAGCTCTCGATGGAACCGACCGTCTGCGTCCGCAAGACCCAGGACTCCTTTGGGCGTCGGCGCGATGTGACATTGATGATCGCGAAGTTTGTTCCGGGCCTGGCCACTCTGGCACCGCCGGTGGCGGGGGAAAACGGCATGGCCTATAGCCGGTTCCTGTTTTTCGATACCATCGGCGCAACGCTCTGGGTGGCGGCGTTGCTGGGTGTGGGCCGACTCTTTGGCGACGCGCTCAAGCGCGATCCGAGCCTGTTGAACTGGGTTGGCCGGTTCTCCGGCGCGCTGCTGTTTCTGGGAATCCTTGGCTTCTTCCTTGGTCGTCTTATTCGGAATCGCCGTTTCCTGCGCAAGCTTGTTCAATTGCGCCTGGAGCCGGAGGAGTTGAAACGTCAGCTCGATGCGGGTGAGTCCGTTTTTATCGTGGACCTGCGTCATCCTCTTGAGCTGCTGCCGGATCCCTACACGTTGCCCGGCGCCCTGCATCTCTCGCCCGATGCGCTGACATCGCGCGTGCACGAGATTCCCCGCGACCGCGACGTGGTTCTCTACTGCACGTGCCCCAGCGAAGCCACGGCCGCGAAAACGGCCATGACACTGCATAAGCTGGGCATCGAGCGCGTGCGCCCGCTCCGGGGAGGCTTCGACGAGTGGAAGAGACTCGGCTATCCTCTCGATGCCATAGCGCCCGTAATGCCGCTGGTGCAGGTGTCCCCGGCCACTACTTAACCCGCCACTACTTAACGAAGAGAGCGGCGATCTTCGATCCAACGGGCGCGCCGAGCCCGCTGCAGGGGTCCGGCCCGGGGGTGGCGCTGTACATTCCGTTGCTTCCCGCGGTGATGTCGTGGAAGGCGCTCGGGTTTTGCCAAAGCATCGGTGTAACAAATCCGAGCTTTCTACCGAAGCTTGCGAAGAGGCCGGCATACAGCGGGGCCACCGCGCTGGTTCCGCCGACTACTGTGGTTGAGCCGTGCACGTAGACCTCGTAGCCCGTCGTTGGAGCTGCGTCGGCAGCGACATCGGGGACCATGCGGCCCCTCCCGAACTGGGTGCCGGCCGGAGCGGTCGGGGCACCAACTTGAAATGACTGCACGGGAAAGACGGTTGAGAATCCGCCGCCCGTGCCTTCGCCATTGGTCTGGCCGGGGTTGTCGTTCCACACCGTCTCATTCTGGGCTGTTTTGTTTGTTCCGCCACAACCGATTACGTGGGGGCACGAGGCCGGGGCATCGACGTTGGCGGGCGTGGATCCGCCATCTCCGGAGTCGTTATCTCCAGAGGCGGCGAACACAATCATTCCAGCACTGACGGCGGCTTCGGCTACGGACTCCATCTCGTGCACGTTGGTCGTGCCCCACGTCGCTTCGTCGGCGCCCCAGGAGATGGAGCAGACATCGCATCCATCTTCCGCCGCTTTTTGTACAGCGGTGTCGATGTTCTGCGACCAGTAGACGCGAACCACGGCCGCTTTGCCGGTGGCAGCGTAGTATGCAGAGGCCGCGACTTCAATATCCAGGGCAACCTCGTAGTCTGGATCGCCCGAAGCGGTGGATTGGTTGGGAGAATTCTCGGTTCCGTCGACCGAGACGTCGGTGATCTGTGGCGCGGGCTGACCGATGGACTGAAAGAACGTATCGATATCCTGCTGAATCCATCCGCCGCCGAGCTCGACGATGGCGATGACGCCCCCGCCGGCTAAGTTGCTTGGCCAACTGTAAGCTTTGCAAAGATCGGGCAGGCTCCACGGCGCGGTAGCAACGGCGTTTAGTGGTAAGAGTCGGAAATAAGGCTTGTATGCGACTTTACGTCTGGCATGGGGGGAGGTTGCCACGGCGATTTTTCTCCTCGAAAATTCTGACGTCCGGCGGCGAGTATGCCACAGGCGCCGGGTCCGAAGCAAAACTGCGTTCCGGACCGAGTATCGTTAAAGAGAGCCGGCGTGGTGTCTCAGGGGCTAAAGCCCCTCCCGATTTTGCAACCTTTGCGGCACGACTGAAGTCGTGCCCTGATACAAAACGAGCCCTGATACAAAACGGGCCTGATACAAAACCAGACACCAATTCATGAATGAACTTCCGAGGCACCAAAGCAGCAATAAAGAGAACCGAGAACGGAGCAAACATTTTGGCCTACGACGATCTGCGCGAATGGATCAAGACTCTTGAGAAGCAGGGCGAACTGAAACGAATCAGGGAAGAGGTTTCGCCGGAGCTGGAGATTGCGGAGATTACGGATCGTGTATCCAAGATTGGTGCTGGGATCGGGGCTGGGCGGCTGTCGGGAGCAAAGGATCATGCCGCTCCTGTGAAGTATGCCCCCGGCGGTCCCGCACTCCTGTTTGAGAATGTCAAAGGTCATCCGGGGCACAAGGTTCTGATCAATCAGTTTGGCAGCGAACGGCGGATGGCTCTCGCTCTCGGCGTCGACAAAGTGGATGAAATCGCAGAGCGCATCACCGGCCTGATGAATGTGAAGGCTCCAGCCGGCGGTCTACTGGACAAGCTGAGGATGCTACCGCAACTTGCCGAGTTGGGCAAGATCTTTCCCAAGACCGTCGCAGCGAAAGATGCGCCGTGCAAAGAAGTCATTCTGAAAACGAAAGAGAGCGATGGGCGGGCAAACTTCGATCTGAATGCGTTTCCGATTCTGAAGTGCTGGCCTCTGGACGGGGGCCGCTTTATTACATTGCCCTGCGTTCACACCCGCGACCCTAGAGGAGCGGGAGGCACGGGCAAGCGCAACATCGGGATGTACCGCATGCAGGTCTACGACGGCCAGACTACCGGGATGCACTGGCAGCGTCAGAAGGTCGCGGCGGAGCACTATCGCAACGCGATGCGCGCTGCAGCAGCACAGTCGGCGGAGAATCCGCTGAGCGCTGCTGTATCGGCGATGGCCGAATCTGCCGGTGGGGCAGTGACGATTCCCGATGGACCGATTGGCGGGCTGCCGCAAGTTGCATTGGGGAATCTCAAGGGCTCACGGCTCGAGGTGGCTGTGTCGATCGGCACCGATCCCGCTACGACTTTCTCCGCGATTGTGCCGGCGCCGCCCGAGGTTGAGGAGTTCATGATTGCGGGCTTTCTGCGCGGCAAGCCGGTGGAGATCGTGAAGTGCGAAACCGTGGACCTTGAGGTTCCAGCGCATGCCGAGATCATTCTCGAGGGCTACGTTGAGTTGGGCGAATTGCGCTCAGAAGGGCCCTTCGGCGATCACACGGGCTTCTACACGATGACGGACGAGTACCCGGTTTTCCACCTTACCTGCATCACGCATCGCAAGGACCCGATCTACGCCGCGACCATCGTGGGTAAGCCGCCGATGGAAGACGCATGGATGGGCCACGCCGTGGAGCGCATTTTTCTGCCGGCAATGAAGATGACCATTCCGGAGCTGGTGGACGTGCACCTTCCGGTTGAGGCCGTCTTTCACAACCTGATGATTGTGTCGATCCGCAAGAGCTATCCGGGCCAGGCGCGCAAGGTAATGCACGCCGTCTGGTCGCTCGGCCAGGCGATGTTTACCAAATGCATCATCGTTGTGGATGAGGACTGCGACGTCCACAACATGCCGGAGGTGGTGTTGCGCGTTGCCAACAACATTGACCCGGAGCGCGATATTCAGTTCACGCTTGGTCCGGTGGACTCGCTGGATCACGCTGCGCGCCTGCCCAACTACGGCTCGAAAATGGGGATCGATGCGACGCGCAAGTGGAAGGCGGAAGGGTTTGATCGGCCCTGGCCAGCAATGATCGAAATGGACGCCGTTACGAAGGCCAGAGTCGACGCGATCTGGGCTAAGCTGGGTCTTTGATTGGGCACCAAGCTTGGTACGCGCGCGGTCTTTCTTGGCTCGGCTCTGGTATACCTGAAAGCATGTTTGCTGCGTTCCGCGGCCTTGTGTTGTCGTTTGCCGCCGTCACGATGGTCTCCGCGGTGTGCCTCAACGCCCAGCAATCCCCCGACAATTTTCATTGGGTCGACTTTCATGCGGAGCAGGATCAGAGCATTGTCGTGTGGGTTACGAATTCGCTAGCCGCGCAAAAGTGGACCGCCATTCGGGAGATCGGTGTGCAATACGATGCGGCTCTCGTTGTAACGACGTTGCGCAAGACACCGCAAACCCCACCGGCACTCGATACCTTTTCTGTCTGGAGCGCCTCGCTCAAGGATCACAGCGTCACCCCAATTCTGTCGGGCGCAAATTTGCGCATTCTGGACTGGATGCTCTTTGCCGTCGGCTGGCCCCGCGATTTAGGTGTTCTTTACGATGACTGCAACGACTGCGTCGCCTCGACGTTCCTCACGGCCTTCTACTATGACGAGCGCCAACATGCGTGGGGTGCCCGTTGGAGGCGCGGCACGCAGGCCATTCCGTTGAGCACGGCAAGCGCTCCGCAGGGGGTGGCGACGTCGCAAGCCTACGCCGTTCTGGCTGATCCCAACGGCCACGAAATCATTGGGACATGGAACCATTTCGATTTCGGCAAGCAGAAGCCGCCTGAGGATTATGTCTATCAGTACGATGTGGACCCGGCGAACGATCAGGAGAGAACGCAGGTGCTGAGCGGAAAACCAGCGGAGGCCTTAAAGCGGCGTATCTGTGTTGGGTCCGATGCTGTGTCGGGTCTCGCCCGGGGCCAGGATGCGCCGATTTGCCAGCCTTTCAGGCCGGCCGCAACGCATAAAGCTACGAATTAATGGCTGGGCTAGGAGTGTCTGCGGGTCATTGCGCCGTCTGAACGCGAATCGCGACCAGGTTCCTGACCCAGCGTGCGGGCCGTTTTTCGCCGGTCGCCACCAGTTGAAAGAGCCCATTGTTCCCGAGGCTCTTTCCATCCAACGCATCGGCCACCAACACCGTCCCGTCGTGCACCTCGGGCGTGATCTCGCCGATCGAGTAGACGACCTTGTATCCATCGGAACCTTCGGCGACGAGATACAGCCGGAAATCCTTGCCCCGCGGTTTTGCCGGGACGCCAAGCGGGGCGAGGAGGTCGGTCAGCGGCACGCCGGAATAGGCCTGGTTCGTCTTGGCATGTTCGTTATAGACCGTGATTGTGGTGTGCGGCAGCGCAGCGATGCGGGCTGCGGTCCACTCGGCTGACTTTCCGCCGAATACGATCTTGAGCGGTCCGGTAGCGGCCGTGGCGTGATGCATCTCCTCCTGCTGGATGCGGGAGGTGTCCGGCTGTTCGACGCCGCCCATCGGCATGCCAGGAACCTGTCCAAGAGCGCATGTCGCCCCCAAGCCCATGAACAATGCCACTTTTGCAACCGATCGCCGCATGCATTTTGCCTCCACGCGATCCATCGTATACTGGAGCTATGTCGATCGTGCGCAACATTGCCGGCATCGCCAAGGGCATGAGCATCACTTTTGGCGAGATCTTCAGGCCGACGGAGGTGGAGAACTACCCCGATGGCCCAGGCCCGCTGAAAGGTGCTGTCTTTCAGTCGCGGTTCCGCGGCGCGCACGTGCTGCAGCGCGATGAGAATGGGCTGGAGAAGTGCGTCGCGTGCTTCCTCTGTGCGGCAGCCTGCCCGGCCAACTGCATCTTTATCGAGGCCGCCGAAAACACCGAGGAGCAGCGCATCTCCTCCTCTGAGCGCTACGCCAAGATCTACAACATCGACTACAACCGCTGCATCTTCTGCGGCTATTGTGTTGAAGCTTGTCCGACCGATGCAATCACCCATGGTCATGGTTTCGAGCTTGCGTCGCTCAACGCGACCAGCCTGGTGATGCGCAAAGAGGACATGCTTTTGCCGGTCAGCGCTCTCACTTCGGCGAAATAATGCGCTTGTTTGTCGAGAGGGACCGTCGATCACTTCCGGCGCCGCCTTCAAATGTGATTCCGCTCACAGCTTCGACGCGGCTTGGGTCGTACTATCGGTCCAGCAGATGAAGAGGCTTCTCCAAACTATCGCAGTACTTGTCGCCGGTGTGCTTGCGGTACAGCCGGCACTTGCCGCCCTGGCCTGCAGCGCGGAATCGCGCTGTCCCATGGCCATGAGCGAGATGGGGCCAGAATGCCCGATGGCGCACCCGGTCGCCGCCAGCAATTGTTCCCCGGATTGCTGCTACCACTCGCCACTGGCAGCGAGCCAGATCCGGGTTACGCTTTCGAGGCCCAAAAGCCATGCGGCGATATCGGCGCCTGCCGCCGCCTTGATGGTCTTCGGTACGGGCGCAGTGGCGATCGGTATTCTTCCCGATCCCGCTACCCAGAGTTCTCCTCCGCGCTACATCCTGCATCGGGTATTTCGGATTTAAACCTTCTGACGTCGAAGCCAATGAAGCGGCCCGAGGCCTAGTGTCTCGAGCCTGGCATCTGAACCGTAGTTTTACGTTCAAGTTCCACGTCAAGGAGATATCCATGAAGCGCACATTTGCATTGCTTTCGTTCAGTCTCGTCCTCGCCGTTGCGGCATTCGCCCAGACCTCCAGCCCGAAATCCAAGGCCGGCTGCACAACCTGTTGCGAGGATAAGTGCGGTGCCTCCTGCTGCCAGGGCGGCTGCACGTCGGATTGCTGCAAGGGCAAGTAATTAGACGACAACCCGGGTTCGGATTGCAGCGCAATCCGGACCCGATTCTGCACCAATGCCTCCCGTTCAACCCGCTCCCCCAACCGGCTAAGGCGCAATCCTCGCCGCTCGGTGAACCACGAGTTCTGTTTATTCCGGCGTCATATATCCTTGAAGAGAAGGCGCATAGAGATTCTCCAGATCGCTTCAGGACGGGCCATCGGCCTGGTCTGGACCGTCGCAATTGCAACCCGATGAACGAACGGCAATCAAAATAGGGAAGATGACCCCACCGCGCGAACACCCGATCTACGACCTGCTCAAACGCCGCATCGCCATCATCGACGGCGCCATGGGCACGACCATCCGCACCTACAACATGACCGAAGCGGATATGCGGGGAGAGCGTTTCAAGGACTCCAAAAAGGACCTGCTGAACAACGGCGACCTCTTTGTGCTCACGCAGCCGAAGATGATCGGCGACATTCATCGCCGCTTTCTTGAGGCCGGCTCCGACATTATCGAGACCAACACCTTTGGCGCAACGACCATTGCGCAGAGCGAGTTCTTTGTCGAGGACCCGCGCGAGCATGGCGGCCGCAAGGATCCTGACTTCTATCAGAAGATCATCGAAGACTCATCGCTTATCAGCCTTGCCGCGGAAATTAACGAGACCTCTGCGCGCATCTGCCGGGAGTGGGCCGATCGTGTGGGCAATCAGACGGGGCGTCCGCGCTTTGTCGCAGGGTCGATTGGACCGCTGACCGTTTCGCTGTCGAATTCGCCGGACGCCAACGACCCTGGATTTCGCTCCGTCACCTTTGACCAGGTGAAGGTCGCTTATGCAGAGCAGGTGCGTGCGCTCATTGCGGGTGGTGTTGACTTCCTGCTGGTTGAGACCATTTTTGATTCGCTCAATGCAAAGGCCGCACTTGTGGCGATCCGCGAGGTATTTGACGAAGACAAGATTGAACTCCCGGTGATGATTTCGGCGGCCGTCGGGCGAGGCGGCGAGACGCTCATTTCCGCGCAGACGACAGAGGCTTTTTGGAACGCGGTCGAACACGTTCGTCCCCTCTCGGTTGGGCTGAATTGCTCACTGGGGCCGGACCTGATGTATCCATTTCTTTCGGAGCTTTCGCAGAAGGCGAATGTCGCCATTTCGTGCTACCCGAATGCCGGGCTGCCCAACCCGCTTGCGGAGACGGGTTTCGATCTGGGTCCGGCGGACATGGCGCGCTCGCTCGGCGAGTTCGCGCGCGACGGGCTCATCAATATCGCCGGTGGGTGCTGCGGCAACACGCCGGCACACATCGAGGCCATTGCGAAGGCGCTTGCCGATGTGGCGCCACGGCCGCTCGATAAAGAGCCTCCGAATGAATCGGAAGAGCTGGTTCTGGAGGTTGCCCGATGAAGCCCTTGCGTCTCTCCGGTTCACAGCCGTTCACGCAGCAGCCGGGTGTGTTCATCATGATCGGTGAGCGGACCAATGTTGCCGGGTCGCCCAAGTTTGCCAAGCTGATCAAAGAGGGGAAGTACGAAGAAGCGGTAAGCGTTGCGCGCCAGCAGGTGGAGAACGGCGCCAACGTGATCGACATCTGCATGGATGAAGGGATGATCGACGGCGTTGCAGCCATGACGCGCTATCTGCAGCTGCTGGGCAGCGAACCAGAAGTGGCCAAAGTGCCCTTCATGGTCGACTCTTCCAAGTGGTCCGTCATTGAAGCAGGCTTGAAATGTCTGCAGGGCAAGGGCATCGTCAACTCCATCTCGCTTAAGGAAGGCGAAGAGGCCTTCCGCGCAAATGCCCACACGGTTCTGAAATTTGGCGCGGCTGCGGTCGTGATGGCATTCGACGAGCAAGGCCAGGCGGCGAGCTTCGAAGACAAGATTCGCGTGTGCGAGCGCGCCTACCGAATTCTTGTGGATCAGGTCGGGTTTCCGCCCGAAGACATCATCTTCGATCCCAACATCCTTACCGTTGCAACCGGTATGGAGGAGCACAACAACTACGCCGTCGACTTCATCAATGCGACGCGTTGGATCAAGGCCAACCTGCCGCATGCCAAGGTTTCCGGCGGTGTTTCGAATATCTCGTTCAGCTTTCGCGGCAACAACACGGTGCGCGAGGCGATGCACTCCGCGTTTCTCTATCACGCAATCGCCGCGGGCATGGACATGGGCATCGTCAACGCCGGCATGCTCGAGGTGTACGAGGAGATCGAGCCGCATCTGAAGGAACTCGTTGAAGACGTGCTGCTCAATAGCCGTCCCGATGCCACGGAGCGGCTGGTCGAGTTCGGCGAGACGCTGAAGGGCGCCGGCACGGTCGCAGCAGAAAAGAAGACCGAAGAGTGGCGCAGCGGCACGGTCGAAGAGCGGCTCTCGCACGCGCTGGTGAAGGGCATCGACAGCTACATCGATACCGATACGGAGGAAGCGCGCGCCAAGCTTGGCCGTCCACTGCTGGTGATTGAAGGCCCTCTCATGGATGGCATGAGCGTCGTCGGCGACTTGTTTGGCGCTGGAAAAATGTTTCTGCCGCAGGTGGTGAAATCGGCGCGGGTGATGAAGAAGGCCGTCGCCTATCTCACGCCCTTCATGGAGGCTGAGAAGGCGGCGATGGTGGCCTCGGGCCAGGAGGTCAAGGCCCAGGGTAAGATCGTTCTTGCCACCGTTAAGGGTGACGTTCACGACATTGGCAAGAACATTGTCGGCGTTGTACTGGCGTGCAATAACTTCGATGTGATCGACATGGGCGTCATGGTGCCGGCGGAGAAGATCCTGGCTCGTGCAAAAGAAGTGCGCGCCGATATTATCGGCCTTAGCGGCCTCATCACGCCTTCACTTGAGGAGATGGTGCATGTGGCACGCGAGATGGAGAGGCAGGGATTCAAACTGCCGCTGCTCATTGGCGGAGCTACGACAAGCCGGGCGCATACAGCGGTCAAAATTGCGCCCTTCTACAGCGAACCTGTCGTGCATGTGCTCGATGCGAGCCGCGCTGTTCCCGTGACCACCAGCCTTCTCAGTGTGGATGGTAAAGAGCAGTTTGTCGCGCAGCACCGGGCGGAGTACGAAGCGATGCGCAAGGCGCATGCCGCGCCGCGCTCGAAAGCGCTGCCGATTGAAACTGCGCGTGCGCGACGTACGCCGATTGTTTGGCGGGTCGAGAATGTTGCCACTCCTGAATTCACAGGCGTTCACGTGCTGGAAGACTTTCCTCTCGCCACGCTGCGCGAGTTCATTGACTGGACACCCTTCTTTCATGCCTGGGAGTTGAAAGGCGTCTATCCGCGCATTCTCGATCACCCCGACTATGGAACGCAGGCGCGCCTGATATTCACCGAAGCGAATGCGCTCCTCGATCAGATTGTTGAGAAGAGGCTTTTGACAGCGCGCGGCGTCTACGGATTTTTCCCGGCCAATGCGGTTGGCGACGACGTGGAGCTTTATACAAGCGACGCACGGGCGCAGGTCCTCACAGAATTCCGCTTCCTCCGCCAGCAGACCAATCGCGAAGGGAAGGAGCCGTGCCGTTCGCTTGCCGATTTCGTCGCGCCCAAGGAAACCGGGCTCACCGACTTCATCGGAGCCTTCGCAGTTACCACCGGAATCGGCCTGAAGGAACTCTGCGACCGTTTCCGTGCCGACCATGACGACTACAACGCCATCATGGCGGAAGCTCTTGCCGACCGTCTCGCTGAAGCTTTCGCCGAGTGCCTGCACAAGCGCGTCCGCGATGAGTGGGGCTATGGGCGCGAAGAGAAGCTTAGCGTCGATGAAATGGTTCATGAGAAATATCGCGGCATCCGCCCTGCGCCCGGGTATCCTGCGTGTCCCGATCACACGGAGAAGGGCCCGCTCTGGCAACTGCTCGACGTGGAGAAGAATACCGGCATTCAAATCACCGAGTCCTTTGCGATGTGGCCGGGGTCGAGCATCAGCGGCCTCTACTTTGCCCACCCCGAAGCGCGCTACTTTTCGCTGGGCAAAATCGACCGCGACCAAGTCGCGGATTATGCCATCCGCAAAGGCATGACCGTTGCCCAAGCCGAGCGCTGGCTTGCCCCGAACCTAAATTACGATCCGGTCGAAGAGACGGCGGCGGAGCCAGTCGCGTAGCAAGCCGTCGCAATCGATTGATTGGCGCGCTGCCGGCTGAGTTATGCTGATCCGGTTAGACTTTTGGATCGGAATGTGAAGGCAGGCTGTGGGATGATGAGCGCGATGCTCTTGGCAGGTGCGATGCTGTGTGCCTGCGGCGGTTCTGGAAGCAACAGCGACGGGCCAGTCGCTTCAACTCAACTGTCCGCTCCGGCCATTGTCACCGCGCCGGCGCAAAATGGCGCTGTGATAGTGACGTTGACGGCCGCGGCGGGAGCCACCATCCGTTACACCGTCGACGGTTCGACGCCTACCGGGGCGTCGCAAATCTACGAGGCGCCTTTTCTCGTCGCGTCCAACCTGACTGTCAAGGCGATTGCCCAGCAGGCAAGCGGGGCGCCGAGCAGCGTCGCAAGTCAGACCTTCGCCCCCAACATCCCTTCCGGTACGCTCGCCTGGTCCGATGAGTTTGGGAACTCGACGAGCGCGGCGGCTCAACCTGACCCGAAGACGTGGACCTACGACACCGGCAGCAGCGGCTTTGGCAATCACGAACTTGAGAACTACTGCGCGTGGGGTTCGAACACCCCGCCATGTTCGACGGCCAGCCCGAGCGCGTTTGTAGGCACAGATGGGTACCTCCACATCATGGCGCAGCAGACGTCCCCTGGGGTCTACACTTCGGCTCGACTCAAATCGCAGGGCCTCTTTAGCGTTCAGTACGGCCGCATCGAATTTCGCGCGCTCGTGCCGGAGGCGCAGGGCTTCTGGCCTGCGGCCTGGCTGCTCGGCAACAACATCGTCACGGTGGACTGGCCTGCCTGTGGCGAGCAGGATGTGCTGGAGCGCGTGAATGCCGCAAAGTCTCCGGACTGGAACGAAGGCTCGGTGCATGGCGTCGGTTTCACGGGTGACACCGGTCTTGGCACCGTGATCAATTTTCCAGCGGGACAGACTGCTGCGCAGTGGCATACCTACGGCATGATCTGGAGCAAAGGCAGCGTCGCCTATTACATCGACGATCCGACTCATCCATATGTCACGTACACGACGGCGGACATGGCAAAGCTCCCGGGATCAGTGTGGCCATTCGACGCGGGGCAAAGCAATTTCTTCCTACTCAATCTGGCAATCGGTGGCGATTGGCCGGGAGCGCCGAACGCCGCCACGCCGTTCCCCGCCGAAATGCTGGTGGATTACGTGCGCGTGTACACCAACTGAGGCGCCCATTACGAGCCGTGGGTGCGATTTTCTCCTCGCGGCCCGAGCCATGCGTTAAGATTCTCGTTCGGAGAGACCATGTCTTGCTCACGCCTGCTTCTTGTTTGCCCTGCGTTGCTCATTGGTGTCCTTCCATCCTTCGCCCAGAACGCACCGAACACGCGGCTCCGCGTGCCATCGCCGAACGGTCAGATCGTATTTCTCCTGGCCGATGCGCCCCACACGCATGCAATTGATCCTGCCAGCAACGATCTGCGGTACTCGGTCGATTTTCGTGGCAAGTGGCTGATGGATGAATCGGTGCTGGGCTTGCAGGTGGAAGGGCAAGCGCCGCTTGGCCCGGGCATGAAACAGGTAAGCGTACAAACAGGGCAGCACGACGAAACGTATACCATCCCCGTCGGCAAGACGCGCGATGTGCGCGACCATTACAACTCGGCAATTGTCGATCTTGCAGATGATGCGGGCCGCAAGCTCACGATTGAGATACGCGCCTTCGACGACGGAGTGGCTTTTCGTTACATTCTGCCGAAGCAACCATCTTTCCAGAAGGTACGCGTTGAGCGCGAGCTCACCCAATTCTGCTACGGCAAAGACGCTACGCTGTATCCGCTGGTGCTCGAAGGCTTCCAGTCCTCGTATGAAGACGAGTATCAAATCCGACAGGTGAGCGGACTTCATCGCGACTGGCTGATCGGGTTGCCTTTGCTCGGCTCAGTGCCCGGCGTAGGCTGGGTGGCCATCACGGAAGCAGATATCGACGATTACGCGGGCATGTATCTGCGCAAAGACAAGGCGTTGTTCGGCCTTCACGCCGATCTCTCGCCGCATCTCGATAACGCGGCTATCGCTGTCGAAAGCCAGACCCCCATCACCACACCCTGGCGCGTTCTGATGGTAGGCGACGCGCCCGGACGGCTCGTCGAATCCAACATCGTTCTCAATCTCAATCCGCCCTCAAAGATCGCCGACACAGCCTGGATCCATGCGGGCAAGTCGGCTTGGGACTGGTGGTCAGGCGAAGCGGCGCCGAGCATGGCGGCCAAGCCGGGCATGAACACCGCGACGATGAAGCACTACATCGATTTCGCTTCGGCTTCCGGGTTCCCGTATTTGCTGATCGATGCGGGATGGGCACTTGCAGATCGCTCGAGCCCGCAGGATTACGCGGCGCTGGCCGATATCACCAAGGTGACGCCCGAGATCGACATGCCGGAGCTGTTGCGCTACGCCAAGCAGAAGAACGTGCGCCTCTGGCTCTGGTCCCATTGGACATCGGTCGACAAGTACATGGACCAGGCATTTCCGCTTTTCGAGCAGTGGGGCATTGCCGGCGTCAAGATCGACTTCATGAATCGCGACGACCAGCAGATGGTGGACTGGTATCGCCGCGTGGTTGCACTCGCCGCGCAACACCACCTCATGATCGACTTTCATGGCGCCTACAAACCGGATGGCCTGCGCCGCACCTGGCCGAATCTGATCACCCGCGAAGGCGTGATGGGCAAGGAATACCTGAAGTGGTCTGCACGCACCTCGCCACTGCACAATACAACGCTGCCCTTTACGCGCATGCTGGCCGGCCCGATGGACTACACCCCTGGCGCATTCGGCAACAGTAACCGGGAGAATTTCATTCCGCGCAATGAGATGCCCATGGGCCTGGGCACGCGCGCGCATGAGCTGGCGCTTTACGTCGTGCTGGAGAGCCCTTTACAGATGGTCTCCGACTATCCCGAACACTACGAAGGACAACACGACTTCGAATTCATCAAGAAGGTGCCGACGACGTGGGACGAGATTCGCGTGCTGGACGGGACTCCGAGCGAATTTATCAGCGTGGCGCGGCGCAGCGGGAACGACTGGTATCTCGGCTCCATCACCAACTGGGATGCCCGCGATGTGAAGGTGCCGCTGAGCTTTCTGGGTAATGGCAAGTACGTAGCTGAGATGTACGCGGATGCGCCCGATGCTGCGACCAACGCGACCCATACCGCGTTTTCGACGCAGCCGGTGGATCGCAGCACAGTGCTCGATCTGCACATGGTTTCCGGCGGAGGGAACGCAATCTGGATTCATCCCGAGCGCTGACGGCACACAAATCCCCGGCTACCGCAGAAGCGGATCGTGTGCGCGAGCGGTACAAAGCTGTGTTGCTCGATTACCGGCGGTGGGAACCGATCCAGGTCATGCAGGCGCCGGTCAGAACGCCAATGGCGAATACGATGCCCATGGCCTCGAACGGCTTCTGCTTGATCGTGTGCTTGGTATCGTCGAGGACATCTTCGGCTGCATGGCGGCCCTGCTTGATTGCCTTGACGGCCGTCTTCACTCCATCCTCAACGGCTTCGGTCACCACGTCTTTGATCCGAGATACTTCGCGATAGACTTCTTCGATCGAGGGTGCCTTTTCCAATAGATCCTGGGACATAGGGTGTCTTCTCCTTGACTGGTTTTGTTCGCGAGCATCCCGTGATCCGACGCCGTTTGTACTCCGGGGCCGGTAACGGACAGGACTCGTCGGCAAAGTGAACCTGCAAGTGGTGTGATGTGATCCGGGGCTCTGTTGTTGTACCTGGAAAAGGGCAAGGCCTCAATCGGGTGCCCTTTCAGCCCGGGATTCGACCATTCAGGCGAGTTTACCGCCCACTCACTGCCCGGCATCTTGCGGCGCCCCGGTGCGTGTGATACAAGAAAAACATTCAAGTTTGCCCTCAAGGGCAAGCCTGGATTTCATGCAGAGTGGCTGAGGGACGAGCCCTGTGACGCCACGACAACCTGCCCGCGCAAAACGGGAGTATGGTGTCAACTCTTGCCCGGCAACGGGGAACATGAGATTCGGGGTCGCTGCAGCACTCTTGGCGGTAGCGGCTCGCATTGGTACTTCGAGTCAATTCACGTTCGCTCTTCATTGGGCCAGTCACGCGCTCGTATGCCTTGAGTCACTCGCACTAAGCGAGGGACCTGTGACGTTAGCGTATGAGTTGCGTTGTCGGGAGTGCGGCAAAGCCTATGGAGTTCAGCCGCTCTCCTGTTGCGAAGAGTGTTTTTCCCCACTTGAGGTGAAATTCGATCTCGAGTATGCCCGTACCCGTTTCACCCGCGAAAACATTGCCAAAGGCCCACTGAACATGTGGCGCTATCGGGCCCTGCTTCCCGTTGCCGATGATTACATTCCTCAGACCCCCGCGGGTCTTACGCCTCTGGTGGAGGCGCCGCGCCTTGCCGCACGTATCGGTGCGCGGAATCTCCACATCAAAAACGATGCCGTCTGCATGCCCACGCTGAGCTTTAAAGATCGAGTGGTGGCCGTGGCGCTCGCCAATGCGCAAGCTTTCGGATTTGACACCGTCGGCTGCTCGTCAACCGGCAACCTTGCCAACGCGGTTGCCGCACAGGCCGCGCGGCTCGGGCTCAAAACGTACATCCTTGTGCCTGCCGATCTTGAGCCGGCCAAGATACTTAACACGCAGGTCTACGGCGCCACGCTGGTTCGTGTGGACGGCAACTACGACCACGTCAATCGCCTGTGCACGCAGATTGCCGAGCGCTACAACTGGGGCTTCGTGAATGTGAATCTCAGGCCCTATTATGCCGAGGGCTCCAAGACCGTCGGCTTCGAGATCGCTGAGCAGCTAGGTTGGCGCTTGCCTGATAACGTCGTTGTCCCAATGGCCGGCGGATCGCTCATCACCAAGATCAGCAAGGCATTCAACGAACTGATCGCTCTCGGCCTGGTCGAAGACAAACCGGTTAAGTTCTTTGGCGCACAGGCAACAGGATGCTCGCCGATTACGACCGCGGTGAAGAACGCCACAGACATCGTCGAGCCCCAGCGGCCCAACACGATTGCCCGCTCGCTGGCAATCGGGAATCCAGCTGATGGCCCCTACGCGGCGCGCGCCATTCGCGATTCAGGCGGGTGGGCGGAGGACGTTTCAGATGTTGAGATTGTCTCCGCCATTCAGGAACTCGCGGAGAGCGAAGGTATTTTCACCGAGACTGCCGGTGGCGTTACCACTGCGGTCGCAGCGCGTCTCTATGCACACGGGCGTATTCAGCGCGATGACCTCACTGTGGTGTGCATCACGGGCAATGGCCTCAAGACAACCGACGTGCTGCAGGGCGCATATGACCAGCGCGCGTCGATTCGACCCCGGCTGAGCGACTTTGAGGCATTTGTCGAAGAGAGCAGGGAGCAGAATCAGGATTGGAATCTCGCGGGGGTCTCAAATGTCCGTTAAAGTCGTTTTGCCGAATGCATTTCAAAAGCATACGAACAATGTGCGCGAAATCTCCAGCCCAGCGGCGAATCTCACCGAACTGGTGACCGACATCGAAGGCCGTTTCCCTGCGCTACGACCACACCTGCGTGGAGACGATGGAAAGATTCGCCGCTTTATCAACTTTTATGTTAATGACGAAGATATCCGCTTTCTTGGAAATGAAACGTACTCTTTCAAGGAGGGCGACGAAGTCCTCGTGATTCCGTCGATCGCAGGCGGTTGCTTTTAGACCTGACTTGTCTTGATGTTACGAAAGGCTCTCCTTCGGGAGAGCCTTTCTGTTACGAGCGAGTTACAAACCTCTTCGCTTTTTTTGCGGCGTATTTGCACCGCCTTCACTTTCCTCTTACAATTTCCGGCGGATACTACTCCCGTGATTTCACACACAGGGCAGAGAGTTCCGTTCATTCAGACGCCTATTTCCGCGCCCGCCGTGGAAATTCTCAGTCCAACTATGCGTCCGGGTCTGACGCCGCCTTGCTCGAGCCCTCGTGTTCATGCCGAGGTCGGTAAGTATCGGCTGAGGCTAGCCGAATCAGTGGAAGATCGGGACGCCGCATGCCGCCTGCGCTTCAGGGTTTTTAACATTGAAATGGGCGAGGGCCTTGAAAGCTCCTATAAGACCGGCCTTGATACAGATTACTTCGACTTATTCTGCGAGCACTTATTGGTAGAAGAGAAATCCACCCGGCGCATCGTAGGCACTTACAGGATGCAATCGGGAGATACTGCCGCTGCAAACATGGGGTATTATTCGGAGCAAGAATTCCACTTTGGTCCGTATGAGCCACTTCGCCCGGAGATTCTTGAGTTAGGACGCGCATCGATCGACCGCGAACATCGCACACCCGAGGTACTGACACTGTTGTGGCGGGGTATCGCGCAGTATGCTACAGACATGGGACTGCGCTATCTGGTCGGCTGCTCTTCGTTAAACTCCAAAGATCCGTGTGAAGGCTGGCAGATGTATAGGCAGCTTGATCACTACCGAGTTGCACCGGAGTTTGCTACTGAGCCTACCGCTGCCTATGCCTGTCCCGCCGAGCAGGATCGTTCCGACGTACAGCCGCCGGACGTTCAATCGACCGCATTGCCTGCCTTACCCAAGGTTCCCAGATTACTGCGCACTTATCTCGCCATAGGAGCGCGCATTTGCGCCCCGCCGGCATGGGACCGTGAGTTTGGCACCATCGACTTTCTCACCTTGCTCGATCTCAAGATGCTGTCTTCGTCTGCGCGAAATCGCTTTCTCGCTCCGCTCACGTCTTGAGTCTTCGCGCCACCCGGCGCGCTGTGGCGCTGGGATTTGCTTTGGCACTTTGCGTTCTCCGCTACGGATTGATGCGCCTCCGCGGACCTCTCACGCTCGAACAGCGTGCGGAGTGGATGCAGTTTGCAGGTCGCACGGCGCTGGCGCGCCTCGGAATTCGATATAGCGTGCAGGGCAAGCCACCGACGAGCGGCATTGTCGTTGCAAATCACCTCAGCTATCTCGATATCGCCGTCTTCTCGGCGGCCATGAAGTGCTTCTTCGTTTCTAAAGCCGAGATCAGCACATGGCCCTATTTCGGAGCGACCGCGCGTTTTGGCGGCACGCTTTTCATTGACCGCACGAGCCGCGCCAGTGCGGAGAGGGTCGCGGCCGAGATTACGACACGTCTAGCGCGACCGGTTCCAATTCTCTTCTTTCCTGAGGGTACGAGCACCGACGGCTCCACGGTTCTCCGTTTTCACGGCCGTCTTTTTGAGCCGGCCATTCGCGCGGGAGCTCAGGTCACAGCAGCGGCGGTTCGCTATTTCCCAGCCGATGCCGCAGCGGAGCGCGATCTCTGCTGGTTCGGCGATGAGGCATTTCTGCCAAATCTATGGAGAGCGCTTGAAGCGTCGGCCTTTACGGTGAGGGTTACGTTCGCCGAACCCAAAATCTACCAGGACCGCAAGACTGCAGCTCTACTGACGCGTGAAGAAGTGATCGCGATGCGTGTCCAATCTCCTGTGCCGCAATAGACGATGGGGACTCTCAGTTCTCGCAAGCACTCTTCGGGCAAGGTGCTCTACACTGCAAAGACCGGAGGTCTTGCCCGCTATGCCCCTTCCCGCCGACGAACGTGTCGTTGATTTAGCAAACCAGCTGCTGGCCCAGTTCGATCAGCTCTTCGGATTGCATTCAGGATTCCGGGCTGCCCATGCAAAAGGCGTCTTGATTGATGGCACTTTTACGCCGGCGCCGCATGCGGAGCGGCTCACAAGGGTTCCGTATGCTTTGCGGCCATCTACGCCTGTCACGGTGCGCTTCTCCAATTCCACCGGGATTCCGCAGATTCCCGACAGCTCACCCGATGCGAATCCGCGCGGTCTCGCCATCCGCTTTAATCTTGCCGAGCATGTGCACACAGACATCGTCAGTCACTCCACTAACGGTTTTCCTGCGCATGATGGATACGAATTTCTGGAATTTCTGAAGGCTGTGTCTGCAAGCGGGCCCGATGTGCCCTCACCGAAGCCGGTTGAAGTTTTTCTGAGTTCGCATCCTGCCGCTCTCGCCTTCGTGCAGGCGCCCAAGCCGTTTGCTTCGAGCTTTGCTCGCGATAGCTATTTTGGTGTCACTGCATTTGCGTTCACCAACGCCGAGGGACAAAAGCGCTTTGGCCGCTATCAGATCGTGCCCGAAGAAGGCAATGATTACCTGTCAGACGATGCGGTGGCGAAGCTCGCAGTGGACTATCACTTTGAAGAGATCATCGATCGCCTCAAGAACCAGCCGGTGCGCTTCAAGATCCTAGTTCAACTGGCGGCCGAGGGAGACGTAACCGATGACGCAACCCGGCATTGGCCGGAGTCGCGCGAGGTTTTCCATCTGGGTACGATTGAACTGACGGCGCCGGTTCCCGATAACCTTGCGCAGCAAAAGCACATCATCTTCGATCCCATTCCGCGCGTCGATGGCATCGAGGCTTCGGGCGACCCGCTTTTCGAGCTTCGTGCCGCCATTTACCTCTTGAGCGGCAGGCGCCGTCGTGCTGTTCCATTGGAAGATTTAGCCCACGGATAAGGCGTCACCGGCGGCGAAAGTTTTGCTTCGCGCCCCCTGTCGCAAGTGGTATCGTCAAAGGCATCTCGAAAGAAAAACCAGTCAAGAGACCCACCCTTTAAGGGGCCAGCTCCACAGTTTTTTCCTTTGCCGGTTGCATTTGACCGGTTGCACCCCCGTCTCTCTTGCCGGCCGACGGGTCGACGCAGAAAATTCCAATCGATCGAAGTGCGAGGGAATGTGAATGACTCAATTTTACGATGCAACTGACGCTAGCCGCGTGCTGACCCTGGAAGAGATTACGAGCCTGACGGACGACAGCGGCAAGCCGGCCGACACGCTCATGAACGTCGTGGCGCTGATTGGCGCCCGTTTTCGCACCGATGTTTGTTCGGCCTATCTTCTGGAGCCCGATCGCTCTAACCTGGTTCTTGCTGCATCTCTGGGTTTGCATCCAAGCTGTATTGGTACGCTCCGAATGCCGCTGCACGAAGGGCTTGCGGGACTTGTAGCCGAGCAGGTCAAGCCGGTTGCTGTAAGCGATGCGCCGAGTCACCCGCGTTTCAAATACTTCAAAGAGTCGGGTGAAGAGGAGTATCACTCGTTCCTCGGAGTGCCTCTGATCGATCGCGGTATCCTGCAGGGCGTTTTGATTGTGCAGACGAAAGAGCCGCGCGTCTTTCGCGACGACGAGATTCAAATGTTGATCGAGGCAGCCGGACAGGTGGCGCATGTCGTTAGCGAGGCTCGCACACTGGATCGTTTCATCGCTCCCGCGCAGGAACGGCTGTGGTCGCTTGCGCGCAATCTGTGGTGGTGCTGGGATCACGAATGCATCGATCTATTTCGCGATCTCAATCCCACGCGCTGGCGGGAACTGAATCAGAATCCGATCGCGCTGCTCAACGAGCTGCCACTCGCCGAGATCGAGCGCCGCGCGGCGGAGTTATCGCTCCACAGCCGCATCAATTACGTTTATCGCCGTCAACAGGAATACCTGAATGCCGAAAGCACCTGGGGAGCTGAACATGCCGGCGTGCTGCGCAAGCGGCCGGTCGCGTATTTTTCTGCCGAGTTCGGCCTGCATGAATCGCTTCCGATCTACTCCGGCGGGTTAGGGGTTCTTGCCGGCGACCACATCAAGAGCGCATCCGACTTGGATATTCCGCTCGTCGGCATTGGGCTCTTCTACGGCCAGGGTTACTTTCTGCAGCGACTCGACATCAAGGGATGGCAGCGAGAGGAGTATCTGCACACGGACCTCAACCAATGTCCGCTGCAGCCCGCGATCGGCGAGAACGGCCAGCCGGTCATTGTCGAGATTCAAACGCGCAGCGGGACGCTTCGCGCGAAGGTCTGGCGCGCCAAAGTCGGACGCTGCGATCTGCTGCTGCTTGATTCGAATGTTGAGGGCAACGCCCCGGAGGATCGCGAGCTGACTTCGCGGCTCTATGGCGGCGACGGTCGCACACGCATCCGGCAAGAGCTGCTGCTCGGTGTCGGCGGTTTCAGGGCTCTCAAAGCGATGGGCATTTCTCCCGGCGTCCTTCATCTGAATGAAGGTCACAGCGGATTCGCGGTCCTTGAAGCCATTCGCACGCGCATGAAGGAAGAGGGACTTGATTTTGTAACTGCGGCGAGCCAGATTCCGCGTGAGGTCATCTTCACAACGCACACGCCGGTGCCCGCGGGGCACGATCGCTTTAGCCCCGACCTCATTGAGGAGCACCTTGGTCCGCTGCGCGATGAGCTGGGGCTCTCGCACGAGAACCTGATGGGCTTTGGACGCGTCAGCTCCAACGACTATCAAGAAACTTTTTGCATGACCGTTGTCGGGCTCAAGCTCTCGCGCCGCGCCAATGCGGTCTCTTCGCTGCATGGCGAAGTCTCGCGTGCGATGTGGTGGTCCCTCTATCCCGAAAAGCCGCAGGACGCCGTGCCCATCGGCCACATCACGAATGGCGTGCACGTTCCGTCGTGGCTTGCGCCGCAGATGTTCCGGCTCTACGATCGCCATCTCGGTGTTGGCTGGCAGGGCAAAAGCGGCGCAGCACGCACATGGGAGGGCATTGAGACGGTCGACGACGGCGAGCTTTGGGAGACGCACCTCTCGCTTAAATCGCGCCTCATCGGATTCGTCCGCCGCCGGGCCTGCGAGCAGGCAGAGCGCCGCGGGGAGCCGCAGGAAACGCTGCAGAAGCTGAGCAAGCTGCTATCGCCCGACGCACTCACCATCGGATTTGCGCGCCGATTCGCGACGTACAAACGCGCGAATCTCATACTTGCCGATATCGAGCGTTTGGCCTCGATGGTCAACGATCCCAAGCGGCCGGTGCAGTTCGTGTTTGCCGGCAAAGCGCATCCGCACGACGAGCCCGGCAAGCGGGTTTTGCAGCAGATTGCGGAGTTAATGCGCAACTCGGAATTCTCAAACAAGTTCGTTTTCGTTGAGGACTACGACATCAACGTCGGCCGCTTTCTCGTCCAGGGTGTAGACGTCTGGCTCAATAATCCGAGACGGCCGCTCGAGGCCTCGGGCACAAGCGGACAGAAGGTCGTGCTCAACGGCGGATTGAATCTTTCGGTTCTCGATGGCTGGTGGGCAGAAGCTTATGACGGGTTCAACGGGTTCTCGATCGGAACCGGTCGCACCCACTCCAACATGGACGTGCACGACAGCCGCGATGGCGAAGACCTCTATCGCGTTCTGCAAGACGAAGTGATTCCGCTCTTTTACCAACGGGACCGCGATGGCTTGCCTCGCGGCTGGATCAAGCGCATGAAGCGCACAATCCGCACGCTTGGCTGGCGGTTCAATGCCGATCGCATGGTGATGGACTACACCTCGAAGTGTTATATCCCGGCTGCGGGCGGCACTTCGAGCGAGATTCGCCCGCCCTGCTGATCGGTTGAAATGGGGCGCGCCAGTGTGCTGTCTTCAACGTGGTTTGTGCATACGGAGATGAGATGAAGCGGATTCGTCGCCGACCACCCTCGAACTCTGCTCCGAGAAGCGACAAGGGCTTATTTGGGAACCCCATGAAAGCGTTCCAGGGCCGTTTCGCCCAGAATGACGGTCTCTGTTTCTTGTTGCGAATTGCAAAGACGCGACTTTAGGCGCCGGAAGACGGTGCGGCTGTTGAGCCGCGCAACACGAGGCTGGTGGACACCAGGAATTCGCGCTGTATATCCGACAGCGAAGCCTCTTCAGCCTGCAGGCGAAGCGCTTCGAATGCTGCGCGAGCCAGGTCTCCGCGCGAGAGCCGGATGGTGGTCAGAGGGGGGAGCGTGAACTCCGCAAAGTCAATATCGTCCAGCCCAACCACAGAAAGATCTTGCGGCACGCGCAATCCCTTCATGTAGGCAGCGCGCAGAACGCCGATGGCTGTCATATCGTTCGAACACAGGATCGCCGTGGGCCGCGTCGCAAGGCTTTGGAGCCGATCGAATCCAGCCACCCCGCCCTTGAGCGTGTGGTCGCATTCGATCACCCACTTTTTCTGGGTGGGAAGGCCGGCCGCTTCCATCGCTGTTCTGAAGTTGTTTTCGCGCGTGATCGCGGAGTGAATCTTGTGCGGCCCCGCGAGATAGGCGATTTTGCTGTGTCCGAGTCCGGCGAGGTGCTCGACCGCGGCGCGAATCCCGGTTTCGTAGTCGAGCAGAATTGTGCTCGTTTTTGGGTTTTCCAGGCGGAATTCCGCCAGCACGATCGGGATTTCATGAAATGAAAGCTGATCGAGCACCGGCTCTTCTTCGCCGAAGGTCAGCATCGCCACGCCTTCAACCTTGCGCTCGATCATTCGTCGCACGCATGTCGTCAGCACCGCTGGATCGCTGCTTGAAGAACTGACCAGGATTTCGTAGCCGTGCGCGACAGCGATCTCTTCGAAGCACTGGATCAGCTCAGGGAAGAATGGGTTCGTAATGTTCTCGACGATGATGCCGAGAATGCGGCTTCGGCCGGAAACAAGGCTGCGCGCGTGGGTATTGGGGAAATAGTTGAGCTGCTCGATGGCTTGCCACACGCGCTTCGAGAGCCGCTCGCTTACGAGAGGAGAGCCATTGATCGTCCTGGAGACGGTCGCAATCGAGACCTTGGCCATTGCAGCCACGGCGCGAATGTCCGGAGTTTTGTCCGCAGCCTTGCGCGTACCTTTTCTTGCCACAGGGCAATCCTAAAGCACAATGAAAGGAAAGTTAAATATTCGGTGTGCATTCCTGAGGATTCCTCAGGCAAAGCGAGGGAAGGAGCTGGAGTCTCCCACCCTTCGACGAAACAAAAAGCAGATCCTTCGACTCGCCTGGCTCGCTCAGGAGAAAGGATGGGGCACGGCGAGTGTTGGCACAAACTGGCAAGGCCCCTTGCGGTTCAGGTGCGCTCGGACATCAGCAGGCGGAGGTCGCGCAGGTTGTGCCCGGTTGGGCCTGTCACGATTGAATCGCCCAAAGACGTAAAGAGCGGGCATGCGTTGAAGGACCGCAGCGATTCCTCCGGATCGAAGCCAAAGGCGCGTGCGCGTTCGGTGGTGGTTGTGTCTGCAATGGCGCCTGCGCTTTGGGTGTTGCCATCAATGCCATCCGATCCTGCGCTCAGAACGGTGAGAAGCTCATTCGGATGCTTTGCCAGCTCCAGTGCGCACTGCAGTGCGAACTGCTGGTTGCGGCCGCCGGCCCCCGGCGTGCGATTCAACGTCACCGTGACTTCGCCGACCGAAATCAGGCAGAAGCGCGGATGCTCTGCGCGCATCGCATGAAATCGTTCCAGCAGGTAGCGAGCCGCATCTGCGTAATCCCAGTCGTCGCATGAGTTATCCACCGCCGCGAAGAAGCCGGCCTTTTCCGCCAGGGCCCGCGCGGATTCGACCAGGTCGTGGCTTGAAAGCAGGAGCTCAAAGACCGAGTCTCGAAACGCCTCCATCTCGCCCGACAAGGCTGCGGCTCCTGTCACCGAGCGCGCGCTGGACGGGAGAATGCGCGGCAGCTTGGGAAGAAGGTCTTGCCAGGTCTTGTTCCCGGGCGATTCCGGTAGATCGCCGCGTTCAAAAAATGCGGTGACCGCGGGCGGGAATTTGCCGGCGAGATCGTATTTCTCGAGAACCTCGCGCGCATCCGCCACTGAGGTGTTGTCTGGCGATGTGGGACCGGACGATAACGCATCCAGGGTGCGCAACGGGACGTCGGGCAGCAGCAGAGAAACCTTGGTCGCCTCCGGAGCGGCGATCGCGAGGCGCCCGCCTTTGACGGCAGAGAAGTGCTTGCGCAGGGTGTTGATCTCGTTAATGGGCGCGCCCGATGCAAGCAATGCATTGTGAAACGCGATGGTGTCTTCGAGTCCGATTTGAGGGTCGAGGGGCAGGTCGAACATTGCCGAGCCCCCGCCCGAGATCAGGAAGAAGATGAGCGTGTCCTTCTTGGCCTTCTTCAGCAAGGCGAGAGTTGCGCGAGCTGCTGCAAACGACTCCTCGTTGGGAACCGGATGTCCGCCTTCAAAATATCGGAACCGCCAGTTGCGCCGCTTCGGCAGATACTTAGAGCAACAGATGCCGCGCAATCCCTGGCGCCGTTTCATGCGGGCGAGCAGGACTTCGAGCATCGGTGTTGCGGCTTTACCGATGGCGATCACCAAAACTCGTTTGTACTTCGAAAGCTGGATCGTCTCCGGTCCGCTGCCATCCGGGATCAGCCGCCGGACGGTGTTGCCTTCAAAGCGGAGCCTTCGGTCGAAAGCCGATTCGATGTTGCAGGCTTCCAACGCTCCGGTAAAGATTTCTGTGGCCTGGGCATGAAGTGAATCGAGTGCGGTGTCACTCACCGGTGTCACGGCAACTGCTCCTTGAGCCACGCGGCGAGCTCGTTCTGCATCGCCGCCAACTGGCCTGAAAAAAAGTGATCGGCGCCGGGTAGGAGCACCAACTTTTTGGGTTCGGCCGTGGTGGCGGCCACCTGTTCGAGATCCGCGGCCGGCGCGAACTGGTCGCGGTCGCCGCTCATGAAAAGCTTGGGAAGGGAACACCCGGAGAGAAAGGCGTAAGAATACGTACGGTTCGAAGTGCGTGTGGGCAGCCCGAGCGCCGCAATCGCGGACACGTCTGCCGGTTGGGGGTGACTTCCGCTGCCGCAACATGCCAGCAGCGTCATCGCGGCGCCAAAGCTGAATCCAATGGCAACGATAGGCCGCCGGTATTCTTTCCTGAGCCAATCCATAGCCGCCAGCACGTCCTCGGTTTCAGCCCTGCCATCGTGCCGTCCCTCGCTCAATTCCGTACCGCGAAAGTTGAATCGCAGCACGGGCCATCGAAGCCCGAACTCCGGCGCGTTAAGCGCCTTCATGGCGTGGTACACAACCTTGTTATGCATTGTGCCCCCGCCGTCGGGGTGCGGATGAGAGATGAGCGCAGTGTAAGGAGCCTCGGCGTCTCCTTCGTTGAGGAGCGCCTCCAGCTTTCCCGCCGGCCCCTTGAGGCTGAAGCTCCGCAAGACGGCTCTCCCGGTGGGGGCCGGGCCTGCGGACATCGGTGTCGAGATCATGCCACTCACTATTTTACGCGGATATTTCTTTGGGAATACATCAGGCATTCATGAGGAGGCAAAGGCATCGACCGCCGTTGTTCCATTCCCAATCGCATCCCGGCAGAGAACCCCTTCCCGGTGCAGCAGTTTAAGTTCCGGTTGTAAGGTATTCTGGCAGCAGCATGTCTGAGCTCCATCCAATTGACCCAGTCCAGCTTACGCGTGAGCTTGTCGAAATCGAATCCGTGACCTATCGCGAAGGCCGGGTAGGGGATTTTCTTGCCGCTTTTCTTGCGGGGCGCGGTTGGTCTGTGGAAAAGACGGTCGTTCCTCAGCCGCCCGATAGCGCCGATGCGGGGCCGCGCTGGAATGTCTACGCCGGTCCTCCTACGCCTGACCTGGTCTTCTCGACGCACCTCGATACAGTTCCGCCTTATATCCCGTTCTCAGAGGATGGGGAGTTCTTGTATGGACGCGGTGTTTCCGACGCCAAGGGCATCATCGCCGCACAGGTGGCTGCGGCAGAAGTTTTGCAAGCCGAGGGATTCAGCGTCGGCATGCTTTTTGTCAGCGGGGAAGAGCGAGATTCGGCGGGAGCCACTGTCGCCAATCAAGCGCCCAAAGGCAGCCGCTTCTTAATCAACGGCGAGCCTACCGACAACAGGCTTGCCCTGGCCTCCAAGGGGGCCCTGCGCGTGATCCTGCGCTCGTCTGGAAAGATGGCGCATTCCGCCTACCCAGAGCTGGGCGACAGCGCCATTCACAAGCTGATCGAAGCGCTGCACAGAATCCTTGCTCTCCGGCTTCCGGTCACGGAAGACGTGGGTCCGGGCACGCTCAATATCGGCCTGGTGCAGGGCGGGCACGCTCCCAATGTCATCGCAGATAAAGCCGAGGCCCAGATTCTGGTGCGACTGGTGGGCGATTCTGCTCCTGTACGCGCTGCCATTCTGCAGGCCGCGGAAGGCCTTGCGGAGGTCGACTTCACCCTTGAAATCCCCTTTGTGCGCCTGCGTGCCGTCGATGGCCTGCCGACGATGATCGCCAAGTTCACCACCGACATTCCCAAGTTGTCCAACTGGGGCCAGCCGCTGTTACTGGGGCCTGGCTCGATTCATGTCGCCCACACACCGTTTGAAAAGCTGGCGCGAAAGGAATTGCTCGAAGCGGTCGAGTTATACATCAAAGTGGGAAGGCAGTTATTGGCCTGAACGTTGCTTTGGGTTAATGTCTTGTCTCGAAGGTTGTTTGCTCAATACGACGAGATAAAGCAGATTCTTCGCTCACCACCCCCGAACTGAAAAGCGTTACTGAACGCCGGTTTTCAAATTCACCATTCGATTCCAAGGAGATTTCATGTCCTCATCTGTTTACGACATTCCGGTTCGCACAATCGACGGCAACGAATCGTCGCTTGCCGAGTACAAAGGCAAAGTCCTTCTCGTGGTCAACGTCGCCTCAAAATGCGGACTTACGCCGCAGTACGAAGGGCTCGAAAGTCTCTACGAGCAATATCGCGGCCAGGGCCTCGTCATCACAGGATTTCCCGCGAACAACTTCAAGAGCCAGGAACCCGGCTCGGACGAAGAAATCCAGAGCTTCTGCACCACCAACTACGGTGTGAAGTTTCCGATGTTCAGCAAGATCAATGTCGTTGGCGCCGACAAGCATCCGCTCTACGCCGCACTCATCGCCGCCAAGCCGAAGGCGGTCAGCGTGGGCGAGGCGCCGTTTGCTGAAAAGCTGCGCGGGTACGGAATCGAGACCAATCCGGTGCCGGAGATCCTGTGGAATTTCGAGAAGTTTCTTGTCGGCCGCAACGGAGAGATCGTCGAACGGTTTGCTCCGGATACGGCCCCGGACGCGCCTGAACTGATTGCTGCGATTGAAGCGGAGCTGGCAAAAGGCTAGCGCGCGAAGCTTTTGGCATGTCAGAGATCAGGGACCAGGGTTCAGGGGACAGGGGGCAAGCGCAAAAGCGAGTGGCGGAAGCTGCCTAGTTCTTTGCCGTCTGGGCGGGGGGCGGGATGTCGGATCCCATCGTTGTATCGAGGGGAAGAAAGACGCGAAATACCGTGCCCGCTCCGGGCCTGCTCTTCACGCGGATTGTCGAGCGGTGCTTGTCCAGGATCCCTTTCGACACCCATAGTCCAAGCCCGGTCCCTTCATCTCCTTTGGTGGTGATGAAGGGATGGAATAGCCGTTCGCGGGTCGCGGGCCTCATGCCTTCGCCGGTGTCGGCAACCGTCACGCTGACGCCGCTGCGCCCGTAGCCGTCGTTCGCGGGCCGCACGGCTACGATGAGGCGCCCGTGATCTGCCAGGGCATCCATCGCATTGCTGATCAGATTGGTCATCACCTGCTGAATTTCGCCGGGAAGGCATAGCACCTGCGGTGCGGGACGATGGCGACGTTCCAGCTTTATCCGTCGCACCTTCAAGTCGGGCTCATTAAAAAACAGCACCGACTCGATCAGCTCTTCGAGAGACGTTTTGGCTGGCGCCGTTCGCTGCCGGTAAAACTTCAAGCTGCGCGCGGCGATATGCGACAGCCGTTGGAGCTCGCGGTCCGCCACTTCAAGCAAGCTTCGCGTCGCGCCTCCCACGGTTTCGTCCATTTTGGCCAAAAACAGCAGGTTTGTTACTGCCTCGAGCGGGTTGTTGATCTCGTGGGCGATGCTTGCCGCCAGACGACCCGCTGCCGCCAGTTGTTCAGAGCCGCGCAGGGCCTGCTCTGTTCGTTGTGCCGTAGTCGTCTCGCGCAGATAAAGAATCAGCCCTCCATCGGGCTGCGGGTAAATGAGGAACTTGAACCACGCTTCGCCTTCGCCGGCCCGGAAATACTGCTCGAACTCCACCGGTACCCGCTCTTCCATTGCTTTGCGGAAGTTTGTCTCAACTGAAGTTCCCAGCAGTACCGGATAGAGATCCCACAGGCTTCGGCCCATGTGCGACTTTCCCGATTGGTCGGCAATGGCGTTTGCGGCGCGGTTCATGTACGTCACGCAATAGTTGGAATCGAGGGTGCAGAATGCATCCGGTATATGCTCCAGCGCCTCCCAGGCAAACTGCCTGGCTTTGCTGATCTCATCGCGCAAGCGCGCCATCTTAAGTTGGCCTTCGACGCGCGCCACCAGCTCGCGCGCCGAGAACGGTTTGGTCAGATAGTCGTCCGCACCCGCTTGCAGTCCATCGATGCTCGCTTCTTCTCCTGCCCGGGCGGACAACAGAATCACGGGAACGGTGCGGGTCATCGAATTCCCGCGCAACTTCTTGAGGAGGGCAAATCCGTCCATGTCCGGCATCATCACGTCGGACAAGACAAGATCCGGTCGACGTTGCGTGGCTTGGTAGAGCGCTTCCCGTCCCGTCATCGCGGGAACCACATCGAAGTTCTGTTCCAGCAGATTGGACACGTACTCACGCATATCGGCATTGTCATCGGCGAATATAATTCGAGGCTTTCCGGCCTCGCTTGACGCGGACGTCTTCTCGTCTCCGGCGCAAATTGTCTCAGCGTCGACCTGCCCGCTGGACGCCTGCTTCGGCATCCAGCCGAGCGCCTCCTGTAGGTATGCCTGTGCGGCGCCCTGCGCTCGATGCCGCTTCGATCCGTTTGACAGCTGATTCGCCGGCAAATGAGCTTGGCCCAGCGGAAGAGCCACGGTGAATGTTGTGCCACGGCCAAATTCGCTTTCTACGCGAATCGTTCCCCCGTGCATCTCCACCAGCTCGCGGGTTAAGGCTAATCCGATGCCGCTACCCTCATGGCTTCGCCGCCGCGCGCCTTCGACCCGCTGGAAACGCTCAAACAGATGGGGAAGGTCGCTTTGAGCGATGCCCGTGCCCGTGTCGCTAACGGAAAGCAGAGCCTCTCCATTGGCCTCGGTCAATGTGACTCGAATCTCTCCATCGAATGTGGATTTGAGCGCATTGGACAGAAGGTTCAGTTCGATCTTCTCCCACATCTCCCGGTCGAGGTACACCGGCTCGCTCAAGGGCGGGCAATCGACGACGAGCCGCAACCCTGCACGTTCCACAGCCGAGCGAAAGACACTGGCAATGTGCGCGCTCTGCTGCGCCAGGTCAGTCGGCTCGTAGGAGGCGTGCGCCCTGCCCACCTCGATTCGCACAAAATCAAGCAGCCCGTTCACGAGCTTGAGCAGGCGCTGCGCATTGCGTTCCATCATGGCCACGGAACCGAGGGAAGGCTGTGCCTCCGATGCAAGAGCGTCCTCCAGCGGCCCCAGAATGAGGGTCAGCGGCGTACGCAGCTCGTGGCTCACATTGCTGAAGAACGTGGTCTTGGCGCGATCCAGCGCAGCCAGGCTCTCGGCGCGCGACTTCTCTTCTTCGTACGCCTGGGCGTTGGTGATGCTCGCCGCAATCTGCCCGCCTACCAAGTCAAGGAACTCGCTATAGAACGAGTCGAAATCGCGATATGGGTTGAGGGCGGTAATAAAGACGCCCACCGGCTTCTCCTGCCCTTGGCGGACAATCGGCACGAGTCTTGCCCGTGAAGGGGGTCGGTCCCAGCATCCGTGCGGTAATGCCGGAAACTGCTCCAGAAGGTTTTCGACAGTAACGCCGCGTGCGGTTTCCAGCACCTGCCGTATCGGCCAGGCCGCGGGCTCCGCATCCAGATCGATTGTGGCAGCTGCCGCGGCATGGCCTGGCTCCACGCCCGTGCGTGCCACAAGGTCCAGCCGGCCCGACTTCCCGTCCAGGAGGTAGGTCAGCGTGCAGGGCATGTCCTTATGGCTGTGCAAACCGCGCTCGATGGCGGCAAAAACATCCTGCCTCGTAATAGCACCGGCCAGCTGCGCCGCCAGTTGGCTCAGGCCAGCCAACTGCCTCTCGCCGATTACTCGAACGGTATCTTCAATCACTACGCACAACATGCCGGCAATCTGTCCGTCGGCTCCGTCCAAGGGGCTATAGGAGAAGGTGTGGTAGGTTTCCTCGGGATAGCCGCTGCGCTCCAGAAAGAGCATCAGCGTTTCGTCCCATGAGGCCTCGCCCGTATCCATCACGCGGCGAATACGTGGACCGATATCCTTCCAGATTTCGCTCCATACCACCGGGGCCGGCTTGCCCAGCGCCCACGGGTGCTTTTTGCCTAAAGTTGTCTTGGCGTAGGAATCGTTGTACAGGAACGTCAGCTCCGGCCCCCACGCCATCCACATGGAAAAGCGCGAGGTGAGCAGGATGCGGACCGCGCTCTTCAAGGCATCTGGCCAGCGGTCCATGGGTCCCAATGAAGTGGTGGACCAGTCGAATGCGCGCACCAGTTCTGCCATTCGATGTTGAGGCTCGAGCGTCTCAGGGCTCTTCGCGTCGGAGCCGATCATTTCCGGTGCTTCGTCTCGCATCGAGCGGCGCTCTCCCCACGTGCAGCGCGCGCCAACTCTGCCGAGCGCGCATTTTGCCGGGCCTTTCAGGTGCCGGCATCGCCTAAGATACAGTGACCCCCTTTGGTGGATGCAGCCGAGGCCCGACGCGTTGTATCTACAACTCCAATTTCAGCTGGATTTTAGGCCAGTGGCAGGCTTCGAAGAGTCGATGTATGCTCACGGAATGCGTGAGGATACCGCCGCTCAGGGTACAGCCAACCAGCTCCAGAATACCGCCTCGTCCTATCTGCGCTCGGCGAGCCATCAGCCGGTCCAATGGTATCCGTGGGGCGAAGCCGCTTTTGCGCGGGCGCAGGCCGAGGACAAACCGATCCTTCTCGATATCGGCGCAGTCTGGTGCCACTGGTGCCACGTCATGGATCGCGAGTCATACGAAGACAGGGAACTGGCGCAGATCGTCAACGAGCACTACATCGCCGTTAAGGTGGATCGCGACGAACGCCCCGACGTGGATGCGCGTTACCAGGCGGCGGTCTCGGCGATCTCCGGCCAGGGGGGATGGCCGCTGACCGGATTCCTTACGCCCGATGGACGCCCGTTCTTCGGCGGAACCTATTTCCCGCGGGACGACCGCTATGGCCGGCCGGGATTTGGCCGCGTGCTGCTGACCATGGCCCAGGTGTGGCGAGAACGCCGGGACGAAGCCCTGGAATCGGCCGCGAGCGTGATGGCGGCCATCGAGCAGAATGAGAGCTTCTCTGGCCGCGGCGGAGAGCTGTCACTCGCCCTCGTCGACAAGATCGCCGCTACAGCGCTTACGCAATTCGATCCCCGCAATGGCGGCTTTGGCGCCCAGCCGAAATTTCCTCATCCTGCATCCCTCGATTTGCTGCTGCAACTCGCGCTGCATCGCGGTAATGCAGAGGCTCGCCAGGCTTTCACTCTGACACTTGAGAAGATGGCCCGGGGCGGCGTCTGCGACCAGATTGCGGGAGGCTTCCACCGCTATAGTGTCGATGAGCGATGGGTCGTTCCGCATTTTGAAAAAATGCTGTACGACAATACAGAGTTGCTGCGCAATTACGTGCATGGCTACCAGAGTTTCGCCCGCGAAGATTTTCACCGGACGGCCCAAGAAACAATCGCATGGCTTGACGCGGTGATGACCGATCGGGAGCGGGGCGGCTTCTATGCCTCGCAGGATGCCGACATCAGCCTCGACGACGACGGCAACTATTTCACCTGGACGCTTGAAGAAGCGCGTGCCGTTCTCAGTGCGGAAGAACTCGGCGTCGGCGCGCTCTACTGGGACATCGGCGAACTGGGCGACATGCATCACGACCCGTCGCGCAACGTGCTGCATCGCAAATATTCACTCGAAGAGGTCGCACAGGAGGCCGGCAAAAACTCTGTCGACGCGCAGGCGCTTCTTGAATCGGCGCGCCGCAAGCTGCTGGACGCACGTGCCGGCCGCGTTACGCCGTTTGTCGATCGCACGCTGTATACGGGATGGAATGCGATGGCAGTTACGGCTTACCTTGAAGCCGCGCGTGTTCTGCATAAGGACGACGCGAAGCAATTTGCCCTGCGCACCCTCGGACGCGTCCTTGCGCAGGCATGGGACGGCGCGGCGGCTCTCGACCACGTCATCGCTTATCCGGAAGGCGCCGCTGCGGAACGCGTGCAGGGTACTCTCGACGATTACGCATTTACGGTCCATGCGTGCATCGACGGCTGGCTTGCCGGCGGAGAAATTTCGTTCTATCGCGCCGCGGTCACGCTCGCCGATGCCATGATTGCCCGCTTCTTCGACCCGACGGCCGGCGCCTTCTATGACACGGCAATCCAGGAGAAGGGGACTGTGCCGCTGGGTGCGCTCACGGCCCGGCGCAAGCCCTTGCAGGATGCGCCAACGCCCGCGGGTAATCCCACGGCCGTTTCCGCATTGCTGCGTCTTGAGGCTCTCTCGGGGCGCGCGGAGTATCGCGAGATTGCCGAAGATACTCTCGGCTCATTCGCGGGCATCGTTGAGCACTTTGGCTTGCATGCAGGCAGCTATGGCCTTGCTCTCGTGCGCTTCCTGCTCGACCCTGTGCAGATTGTCGTGGTCGGCGAGGGCGAAGAAGCCGACCGTCTCGAAGCCGCTGCCGTGTCCACATTTGCCGTGAACAAAACCGTGGTGCGCCTTTCGCCCTCGCAACTTGGGGCGGCCACTCTGCCTGAAGCGCTTGCGGAGACACTGCTGCAAGTCCCTGTGCCGGCAGATACCCATGCGTGGGCGTTGGTGTGCCTCGGCCGCACCTGCCTGCCGCCGATTACCAATCCCGCTGCACTTGCGCAGGCGCTGCAGGGATAACGACGCCGTGACTCGTGTCCCGCATCCGATGTTGCTTGCTTGATGTGGGGATGCGAAAAGCAGATTCTTCGCTCACCACCCCCGAACTGAAAAGCGTTCGGGGCCCCTTTCGCTCAGAATGACACAGCAGACAATCTCTCATTGTGGAGGATCTCAGCGAATCTGCTCCTAGCTTCCCTCCCCGATAAAGGGGTTCGTCTCCTGCGGCTTCAGGGTTGTCGGATCGGGTTTTGCCGCAGCCTCATGCTGCCCTGTGGCAAACGGAGCCACCGTGTGCGACCCGCTCGGACGGTTGATGAATGAACTGAAGACGCGATTTGGATCGCCCGGCAGCATGTGATTCTCTTCGAGCGCGATACGCACCCTGCGCTGAAATTCGCGCATAGGACCATACTGCTGGGTCGCTCTCGTTTTGAAGACCACGGGAAAGATCAGTTGCGAGCCGCGCATGGAGTCGACGCCCAGAATCTGCGGGTCGGAGACAAAAACATCCCGATACCGATCACTGGTTCGGATGTCGGTCGCAATCTGCCGCAACAGTTCGAGTACCTTGTCGGGATTTGCGGAGAAGTCGACACTCACGTTGATGGTCGCCACGGAGAAGTCCACGCTCTGATTGGCCACCGTGGTGATTTGCGAATTGGGAATGATGAAGACCGTTCCGTCGGCCCCCCGGACGGTGGTTTTGCGCAGTGTCATCGCCTCCACGGTCCCGGTGAGGCCGGCTAGCGTTACCACGTCGCCCACATTGAACTGGTCTTCGATCAGGATCAACGTGCCGTTCAGCATGTCCTTCACAATGTTTTGCGCGGCCAGGCCGATTGCCACGCCGGCGATTCCCGCGGAGGCCAGAAGCGGCGCCAAGTTTACGCCGACTGCCCCCAGAAACTGCAGGCTTACGATGGCGCCAATAATTGCCAGTCCCGTTGTCCGAATGACCCCGGCCAGCGTCTTCACCTGGGCCACACGGCTTCGGCCGGCCGCATGCGCCTCGGCAATTCGAATCATCTTTGTCGTAATGGCGCGCAGCAAGCGGCTGAGAACAAAAGCAATAAGAGCTACCGCTATCAGGTGGGGCAGCTTGGAACGGATGAATTCCTGCACATCGACCGCCCATTCATCCACGACTTTACCCATGAACCGGTCATTTGCCAGCCAACCACTTCGTGCCATCAGAAAAAATGCATACATACCTTGCTCCTCTTTCTATCTATACTGTCCGCAGACGGGCTGCAGGCACCATCCCCGGCCGAAAGCTGCCGCTCTCCTCGCGCGGTCCAGTTAACATTCAACCGAATTATCCGGGAGGTCCTATGCAGCAGAGTCTACGTCGATCTCTATCGAGCGAACCAATCCGGTACAGCGTGGCTTTTCGCTCGCGCATGTCGTTGGCATGCAGTTTTGCGATCGTGGCAGCCGGCGCCTTCTTCGCGAGTACGGGATTGCGCGCGCAAGAGCCGCCATCACTGAACCCCGACAAGCCCTACCTCTCGCCTGAGGCCAACCGCTTGCCCGACGTCAATGCGCAGATGAAGATGCGCGAGCGCCAGGAAAAGCAGCAGAACTTCGATGCCGCGAATGCCGAGCGCAAGAAGGAACTCACCAACGAGAGCACCCAGCTGCTGACGCTTGCCATGGCGCTCAAGGCCGAGGTCGACAAGACCAATAAAGACATGCTCTCCCTCAACGTCATTCGCAAGGCAGACGAGATTGAGAAGCTTGCGCACAACGTGAAGGAGAAGATGAAGGTCACGGTGGGCGGCAGCTAGGGCCTGCCCGGTAGTGTGAAAAGACCCGTTTTGCCCTGGTTCGAATCGCCGGCAGGAGGTCACCCATGCAGGCCCCATTCACTTCCCCAAGACTGTTGAGCCGCGCGCCAAGGCACGCCGCGGGCAATAGCCGCATTGGCCCGTTGATTCTCGCGGGCGTCATTCTTTGTGCCGGCGTTCCTCTGCCGGGACAAAACCCAAACCCGCGGCAAACACTCCTTCAGCCGGAAGCCAATCGTCCTCCTGATAAGAACACCCTGATGCGTATGGGGCAGGAGCATCAACGCGCGAACAATTTCGACGCCGCGAATGCGCTGCGCCAGCGGCAGATCGATGACGAGACTACGAAGCTTCTGATCCTGGCCGATGACCTTAAGCGGCAAATGGACAAGCTTGGGGACAAGCCCATTTCCGATCGTCTGATGCGCGAAGCCGAGGTCATCGAGTCGCTCGCGCAGGATGTGCAGAAAGAGATGACCCTCACCATCAAGGGAAGCTGAAGCCGCTTTTACCCATCCCAGGGCCCCGGCGTTCAGCGCAGGAGGTTCAATCATGCGGAACACGGCTGCTACATCCAACATTGTTCTTCCGGGCCTGCTCAACATGCGACTTCTTTTCGCGCTGCTGGCTGCCTCCGCTGTGCACTCGGCCGGGGCGCAGAGCGCGCCTCCAGGGGGCGCTTTGCGCATGGAAAAGGTTTACGAGGCGACGCCGCTGAATCAGTACCCCGACGCCAACGTACGGATGAAGCAGAACCAGAGCCATTTTAGGCAGCAGAACTTCGACGTTGTGAATGCCGTGCGTCAACGCCAGATAGCGGACGAGACGGCCAAGCTGCTTTTGCTGGCGCGCGATTTGAAGGTACGCGTAGAACAAATCGGCGACAAACCTCTTTCTCCGGAGCTTCTGCGCGAAGCGGAAATCATCGAGGTGCTAGCCCGTGACGTGGAAGCCAAAGTGACCCTGGTGGTCGGCGCCGGCTGACCACGTATGCCGGCGAGCGTCTACCCTGATGTCAGGACAGATGCAGGAACCGATGCAACAATCGATGCCGGACGCGACCAGTCAATCTCATGCGCGAAAACGGTCCCGACCCCTTTGGCCGTTGCTGCGGGGTGGACTTGCGCTCTTTCTCCTGCTTCTTGGCGGCGTTCTCGGAGCCCGCCCGGCGGGTCAGGAACCGGCCCCCCAGCATCCATTCGCCCGGCAGCAGAGCCCATTTGATGACACTATAGAGCGCGATCCAGTTTTCATCGCCCGGCAGCTGAGGGCCCGCAACGCCGAGCGACAGAAATCGATTGTGAACGATACCGAAAAGCTGCTGAAGCTGGCCCAGGAACTGAAAACGGAGATCGACATTGGTAACCAAAGTCAGCTTACCCTGGGGGAATTGCGCAAGCTCGCCGAGATTGAGAAACTGGCAAGGAACGTGAAGCAGAAGATGAGCATCTCATTCGTGGGCGGGCCGCTTCCCCCCGACACCGAAACGCCGTGGATTCGCTGAGCAGGAATCCCCTGTAGGATGCCCAAGGTAGCGCTCCTGGGCGTTCGAACGGTTGCTACAATCGGGAAGAAGGGTGCGTTCGGATCGTTTTCAGGAGCAGGCGGAATGGGACTTGCGGTTTCCTCGGCACGCATGACGGGAGCAGCTCTCGACTCGGGTAAGGTTACGCCGCAGCAGCTGATTGAGATCTATCGCCTCATGTTCCTCTCCCGCCGCATTGACGATCGGGAGATCCTGCTCAAGCGTCAGCAAAAAATCTATTTCCAGGTCTCCGGTGCGGGTCACGAGGCCCTCCAGGTAGGCGCCGCGCTCGCCCTCCGCCCGGGCTACGACTGGTTCTTTCCTTACTATCGCGATCGCGCCCTTTGCCTGGCCCTCGGCGTTTCGGCGGATGACATGTTCCTCCAGGCCGTCGGCGCGGCCAGCGATCCAGCAAGCGGCGGCCGCCAGATGCCGACACACTGGAGCAGCCGCCCCCTCCACATCGTCAGCACCTCTTCGTCGACTGCCACTCAACTGTTGCACGCCGTAGGGTGCGCCGAAGCCGGACGGTACTTCAGCCGCCACCCCGAGGCTGCTGCCCGGGTTGAAGGTGATTACCGCTTTTTCCGCGACATCGAGTTTCACGACGATGAGGTCGCTCTCACCTGCCTCGGCGAAGGTTCTACCTCACAGGGAGAATTCTGGGAAGCGCTCAACACGGCTTCCAATCAGAAGCTTCCGGTCATCTTCTGTGTAGAGGACAATGGCTACGCGATCAGTGTGCCAGTAGAGGTCAACACCCCGGGCGGCAACATCTCCAAGCTGGTCGCCAACTTCCCCAACTTCTATTTTGCTGAAATCGATGGCACTGACGCTGAAGCCTCCCTGCAGGCATTCCGCGCGGCGGCAGCGCATTGCCGTGCCGGCAACGGCCCCGCATTCATTCATGGCCACTGTGTCCGGCCCTACTCGCACTCGCTATCTGACGACGACAAGCTCTATCGCTCCGCCGCCGAGCGCGAAGCCGACGCCATGCGCGATCCGATCGCCAAGATGCAGATGCGTCTTCTGCGCGAAGGCATCCTAAGCGCGGAAGAGATCAATACACTGGAGCAGCAGCTAGATCACGAGGCCGCGGCAGCCGCGGAGCGCGCCCTGACAGCGCCGCTACCTGAGATCGCATCGATTCCGCGCCACGTCTACTCTGAAGATCTCGATCCCACGCGTGCCTCGATTGCGACCCAGGCAATTGTCGGCGCGGTGCAGGCTGGTAAAGCTCCGGCTGCCAAGGCCAATGTACCCCCTGCAAAGGCGGGGGTGCCGCGCACCATGGCCGATCTCATCAACGCCTGCCTTCATGACGAAATGCGCCGCGATCCGCGTATCGTTGTCTACGGCGAAGATGTAGCCGACGCCAGCCGCGAGTCGGCTCTAGCTGAAGTCAAAGGAAAAGGAGGGGTCTTCAAGCTGACGGCCGGTTTGCAGACCGAGTTCGGATCGGAGCGGGTCTTTAACTCTCCCCTTGCCGAGGCTAATATCGTCGGCCGCGCCATCGGCTACGGCGTTCGCGGCATGAAGCCGGTTGTAGAGATTCAGTTCTTCGATTACATCTGGCCTGCAATGCACCAGATTCGCAATGAGCTGTCGCTAATGCGCTGGCGCTCAAATGGCGAGTGGGGTGCCCCCGCGGTTATCCGCGTACCCATCGGCGGCTATCTGACCGGCGGCTCCATTTACCACTCGCAGTCGGGCGAGAGCCTGTTCACGCATATCCCCGGCCTGCGCGTTGTCTTTCCGTCGAATGCCCTCGATGCCAACGGGCTGCTGCGCACCGCCATCCGCTGCGACGATCCAGTCCTATTCTTCGAGCACAAGCGGCTCTATCGCGAAGCTTATGGTCGCGCACCCTATCCTGGGCCGGATTACGCCATCCCTTTCGGCAAGGCCAGCATCGTTCGCCCCGGCAGCCATATCACGCTTGTCACCTATGGAGCCCTTGTACCGCGCGCGCTGCAGGCCGCCGAGAGGGCCCAGCGCGAGCACGGCATCGATGTTGAAGTTCTCGATCTGCGCACCCTTAGCCCGTACGACTGGGAAGCGATTGCCACCTCGGTGCGAAAGACGAGCCGTGTCCTAATCGCCCACGAAGACATGCTCAGTTGGGGCTACGGCGCCGAGATCGCCGCCCGCATCGCCGATGAGCTCTTTGACTCGCTTGATGCTCCGGTCCGTCGCGTTGCGGCCATGGACACGTTTGTGGCCTATCAGCCGATCCTTGAAGACGCGATTCTCCCGCAGCCCGAGACTATCCTCAAAGCGATACGTGAACTTCGCGCCTGGTGACAGCAGAACGTCTTTTCAGCTGCTCGTGAATCTGGTCAGATCTTCGCGGCCGACTCCGGAATCGCGGTTTCGAGACCGACGCAGGGATGCTTGGTTTGACCGCACCGGGCCTGTGCTATTCTCGCCGAATGGCAGCCGAAGCGGCATCCCCTGGAACCGAGACGCCGCGCCATACGGCGCTGGTCCGCGTCGCGCACTGGCTCACGGTAATTGCCTTTATCGCTCTTGTCGTCACTGGCGCTGAGATCGTGATCTCTCATCCGCGCTTCTACTGGGGTGAGACCGGCAACGTGAACATGCATCCTGCCTTTTCTTTGCCGATCCCTGCTTCCAGAGGCACGGTGCCCACTGGCTACAACTATGTGATGCCAGACCAGAACGGCTGGAGCCGTTACCTTCACTTCGAGGCAGCATGGGTTTTAGTAATTACCGGCCTGGTCTATGCGGTTGCCGGTCTGTGGTCGGGTCACTTTCGAAAGAATCTCGTTCCGGCACCTGAAGACCGAACTGCGCGCGCCTATCTGCGACGAATCGCGAAGTACCTGAGCCGAGAGCGACCTGATGCTGTCGAAGCGGGGTCGTACAACGTGCTGCAGCGCACCGCCTATCTGGTCGTGATCTTCGTGCTCTTTCCGCTGGTGATTTGGACCGGTCTTGCGCTTTCTCCGGCCTTCAACGCGGCAGTGCCGGTAGCAGTGAACCTGTTGGGAGGCCGGCAATCCGCGCGCACGCTTCATTTCTTCGTCTCGTGGGCGCTGGTATTGTTCCTCATCATCCACCTTACGATGATCACTTTGTCGGGCTTTGGAAGCCGCATGCGGGCCATGATCTTTGGCCGCGCAGCCGCCTCGGAGGAGCGTCCATGAAACCTGTTTCGCGCCGAAAGCTCATCACCTCGGGCATTGCCGCTGCCGCCGGAATTTCAGGCTTGGCGGTTGCGGACAGCCTTGCGCAACGCTATGGACTCATCCCTCCTGATCATGGCGGGTGCTATGGCCCGGGGGAAACCCTGACGTACGCTGCCCAGCGCCTGCTTACGTCGCACTCGCTTGCACGTGAGTTTTCCCGCGGCATGATCTCAAAGACCCCATTTGGCAATGAAACCAGTCCTCCAAGCGATGCATTCAAACGCTTGCAGGCCGGATCATTCCTCGACTGGCGACTCGTGGTTGACGGAATGGTCGCTCACCCGCTCTCACTTTCGCTCGCCGACTTGCGAACCATGCCGACGCACAGTCAGATCACCGAGGTTGCGTGCGAGGAGGGTTGGTCCTACATCGCCGAATGGATCGGAACTCCGCTCGCACCGGTTTTGCGGGAAGCGGGAGTTCTGCCGCAGGCGCGCTACATCGTCTATTTCTCCATCGAACCAGACTGGTGGGAAAGCATCGACATGACCGAGGCTTTGCACCCTCAGACTTTCCTGACGATGGGAATGAATGACGGCGACCTCCCCGTCCGCTTCGGTGGGCCCCTTCGCCTTCGCTTGCCGAGACAGCTCGGCTATAAGAGCGTGAAATACGTCGTGCGCCTCACTGCGACCGACTCGCTCAAAAAGTTCGGCCAAGGTCTGGGGTCCGCCTCCCCAGAAGTCGGATACGCCTGGTATGCCGGGATTTGATATCTGCTTCCTAGGGGTGGCGACCCATTCATCTTGCTCTGAGGATCGCTTCGACCGCTTCTGTCAGCGATCCAAAGCGCTCGTCGGCGAGTTCCGCCGCTTTCTCCGCTCCGGGTTTACGCCGCTCCAAGTCGCCTTCGATAAACACCGTCCGCATGCCCAGCCGTTTCCCGAACTCAATGTCTGAAAGGGAGTCGCCGATCATCACGCTTTCCGCCGCAGTGATCTCAGGAAAATCCCGCCGTGCCTGCTCGAACATCCCCGGAAGAGGTTTGCGGCAGTCGCATTCTTGTTTGTCATGGGGGCAGAAATAGAAGGCATCCACGCCTGCTCCGCCTGCCTGCAGGGACTTCTGGAAGTTCGTATGGATTGCCTCAACGTCCGCAGCCGAATACAGCCCCAAAGCAATCCCACGCTGATTCGAGACGACGATAATGCGCAGGCCTGCGGCCTTTAAGCGGGCCAGGGCTTCCGTTACACCGGGCAGCGCGCGAAACTCAGTCCATCCTGTGACATACCTGCCCTCCGGCATCTTCTCGTTGAGTACGCCGTCCCGGTCGAGGAATACGGTGCGAAGAGTGCCTTTGGATGCACTGCCTTGGGAGTCCGTCACGCCGCTATGATAGCAACATCCATCCGCTTCGACGCCGGGTTCCGAATTCTGAAGCCGGACCGGCCGGATCAAAGGGGGCGCAGGTGATTAGTCAGTTGCATCGCGTCATGCACGCCATTGAAGACGAATGGGGAGCCAAGCGGGTCCTCGTTGTGGGCGACGTGATGCTGGATAAGTATGTCTGGGGCGAAGTGGGACGCATCTCTCCGGAGGCGCCGGTGCCCGTGGTGCGCGGCCTGCGCCAGGATGAAAAGCCCGGCGGTGCCGCAAACGTTGCCATGAACATGGCCTTTCTCGGCGCACAGGCAGTCGTTGTGGGCGTTACTGGCAACGACGAGAGCGAACGCCATGCTTGCCGCCTGTTTGCGCACGAATGGGGTTCATCCGTGGTTCGTGCAATCGAAGGCGTCGCCTACAGTCACCAAGACGCGCATCCTTGGTGGGCGCCAGCAGATGTTGCGTCTGGACGTTGAGAATCCCGGCGCCATTGAGGCGGAAGTGTACGGGCGCCTCATCGAGCAGGCGTTGACACTTTTGCCCGGCTGCCATGCACTTGTGCTCTCTGACTATGCCAAGGGCGTGATCACGCGCGATGTGTGCCGTGCGCTGATTCCTGCTGCGCACAAGCTGGGCGTTCCAGTCCTGGTTGATCCTAAGGGACTCGATTATTCGCACTACAAAGGCGCAACGACCATCTGCCCTAACCTCAGCGAGCTGGCGCGCGCTTTGCGCACGGAACCTGGCGACCTTGACGCGATTCTCGCGGGGGCTGAAGCCATGGTTACCGACCTGGAACTGGAATTTCTCACTGCGACCTTGAGCGAGAAGGGAATTGCCCTGGTGCGGCCAGGGAATCACCTTGTCGATCCCGCACAGGCGCGCCAGGTCTTCGATGTGTCCGGCGCGGGCGATACGGTTATTGCTGTCATGGCGCTCTGCCTGGCCTCCGGGCTGCCCCCGGAGTCGGCAGTCCAGCTCTCGAACGTCGCCGCAGGCATTGTTGTCGGCAAGGTCGGAACGGTCCCCGTGCAGAAGCACGAGCTGTTGTCGGCTCTGAGCCCGCAGATTGCGCTTCATGCAGAAGACCGGGTTTTCACGCGGGAGGCGCTCATCCGGCGCGTCCAGATGTGGAAGGAAAACCAGGAGCGCGTCGTGTTTACGAATGGCTGCTTTGACCTGCTGCACGTTGGCCATATCACGGTACTGGAGCAGGCTCGGCGGCTGGGTGACAGGCTCATCGTCGCCATCAACAGCGACGCCTCGGTGTGCAAACTCAAGGGGCCTAACCGCCCCATAGTGGCCGAAACCGAGCGTGCGCGAGTGCTCGCCGCTCTTGCCGCTGTCGATGCTGTTGTTGTCTTCGATGAACCCACACCATTGGAGCTCATCCTTGCGATGCGGCCCGATGTTTTGGTGAAGGGCGGCGACTATAGCCCTGAAGCGGTTGTCGGCGCGAAAGAAATGCAAAGCTGGGGAGGGGAAGTCAAGATTGTCCCGCTGGTCGAAGGTTTCTCCACTACTCGCTTGATTGAAAAGGGCGCCGGTCGTTGATGGCCTGCGCGAGCAAGCACGGCCCCGGATACAATGGAGGGATGCAGTTTAGCCCCCGCTCGGACCGAGCTTTGCAGCCAGACGACTCACAGGCGGGAAGCCTGGCATGAAGCGATTTTTCAGGCTCTTGCGGTACGGGCTGCCGTACTCGCTGCAATGGCTTCCTGGGGTTGCGCTGCTCGCCGCCGTTGGTCTGCTCGACAACTTCCGCCTTCTTCTTTTTGTCCCCATTTTTGACGATGTGTTACACCCCGGAGGCACGGGCTTGGGGACGCCCATGCCTGGCAAGACTGCGTGGTGGTTCGGCTTCAAGAATTTTGTCGCTTCTCTGCATCTGCATAACGACTGGTCTGTGGTGGCGTTTGCCCTGGTCGCATCCACGGTGCTCAAGGGCCTGTGCGATTACGGTGGCACGTACCTGGTGAACTACGCCGGCTTCGGCTTGATCACCGATCTGCGCAACGATCTGTATGAGACGACGATGCGGCGGTCATCGAGCTTCTTTCACCGGCATCCCACGGCCACCATTCTTTCCACGCTCATCAACGATGTGGACCGCGTGCAGAATGCGGTCAGTTCTGTCATCGGCGAATTCCTGCAGCAGTTTTTCACGTTCCTCGGCGGCCTAGCCGTGGTGATCTACTATGGCGGCCACCTGAGCCTGGCATTGTTTCTGTTCATTCCTGTTGTCATCATGTCGGCGCGCAAGATCGGCCGCGAAGTTCGCACGCGGACCCGCACCGGGCAGGACAAGCTTGCCGAAATTCAGAATATTCTGCACGAAACCGTCACCGGCAACCGCATCGTCAAGGCGTTTAATACCGAGCTTTGGGAGATCCTTCGCTTCCGGTCGGCGGCTCGGCGCCTGTTTCGTGCCAACTTGCGCAGCGTGCGCATTCAATCCATCAGCTCTCCACTGATGGACACCATCGGTGCTATTGCCATCGCGGTCCTTCTCTGGATCGGGCGCAACGAAATCAAGTCTGGTCACATGACGATCGGCATCTTTGCCACGTTCATCCTGGCGCTTTTCAAGCTGTACGACCCAGTGCGCAAGTTTGCCTCGTTCTACAACAGCTTCCAGCAGGCAATGGGTGCTTCCTCCTCGATCTTCGCGTTCTTCGACGAGAAGGACGATGTGAAGGAAAAGCCACGTGCTGCGACGCTGAAGGGCTTTGCCCGTTCGATTCGGTTTGAGAATGTGGGCTTCTCCTATTCAACAGCCGAAGGCGAGCACCAGATTCTGCACAATGTCGATCTCGATGTTCGTGCGGGCGAGGTGCTGGCGCTCGTAGGGCCAAGCGGAGCGGGCAAGTCGACACTGGTGAATCTGATTCCGCGCTTCTACGATGTCACTTCGGGGCGGATCCTGATCGACGATCGGGACCTGCGCGATTTGACCCTTGCCTCTCTGCGCCGGCAGGTGGCACAGGTGACCCAGGAGAACATTCTCTTCAACGACACTGTGCGCAACAACATCGCGTATGGCCAGCCCGACGTGAAGCTGTCGGTGGTTGAAGCGGCAGCGCGCAACGCCCTCGCGCACGACTTTATTCTGCGCATGCCGCAAGGCTACGACACGGTGATCGGCGAAAAAGGGGTTCGACTTTCCGGCGGAGAGCGGCAGCGTCTTGCGATTGCGCGTGCGCTGCTGAAGAATGCCCCCATCCTCATCCTCGACGAAGCGACATCGGCTCTGGATGCGGAGAGTGAATCACTGGTGCAGGCCGCACTGGGCAATCTGATGCAAGGCCGAACCGTGGTGGTGATTGCGCATCGGCTGGGGACCGTGCGCCGCGCCAACCGTATAGCAGTGCTTGAGGATGGCCGCATTACCGCAATCGGCCCGCACGAAGAGTTGCTCACCACCTCGCCTACCTATCAGAGGCTCCATCAGCTGCAGTTCATGGACGTTCCGGAGCCACAAGCTGCGGAGTTTACGGAGCTGGATCTCTCCGCACAGTACCCACTCGTGTTTGAACAAGCAATGTCGACGAAGATGAGGGAATAGCATTCATGCCCATTTACTCCATGACCGGATTTGCCCGCACACAGGTGCGGGTGCACGATCAGCTGGTCTATACCCTCAGCTTGAAGAGCGTGAACCACCGCTTCCTCGACGTTCAGCTGCGTATTCCTTCGGGCCTGGACGCGCTGGAGATGGAACTCCGCCGCGCTTTGAAAGAGAGCCTGGTGCGCGGCCACGTGGAACTGACGCTCTCTGTTGAGCGTTCGGCGGTGCAGAAAAGCGGTTTCAACCGGGAGATGGTGGCGGGCTATTTGGACGCTTTTCGTACGGTCCGCAGCGAGTTTTCACTTGCCGGTGAGCCCGACCTGAATGCCATTCTGCGCATGCCCGGCGCTCTGCAGAACGACAACCGCGGGAACGGCGAGGAAGATCTGGCGGCGCTTTCAGAGAGCGTGCTACAGCAGATTGGTCCGCTCCTGAATGAGTTGAAGACCATGCGAGCACGCGAGGGCGACGCCTTGAAATCGATTCTCGAGGCCTCTTTAAACCGTTTGTCCGAAGCGACCGATGGTGTAGCCACATTGCGGCCTGAGGTGGAACAGCGTTATCAAGAGCGTCTGACCCAGCGCCTGGTTGCGGCGGCGGGGAACGAATTCAACCGCCAGCGTCTTCTCGAAGAAGTGGCCGTCCTGGTGGATCGCAGCGATGTTGCCGAGGAGTTGGCGCGCATGACGACGCACATCTCCCACTTCAGAGAGCTACTTTCGGCGAGCGGCGAAGTCGGCAAAAAGCTCGATTTTCTTTTGCAGGAGATGAATCGCGAAGCGAACACGCTGTTGTCAAAAACCGGCGGCGTGGGTGGAAAAGGAACACGGATCACCGAGCTGGGCCTGGCGATGAAAGCCGAGATCGAGAAAGCTCGCGAGCAGATTCAGAACGTGGAATAAGATCCCATTTGTGCATTTACGGGTAGAGGAGAACGACCAGAACGTGGCAGGCATCCTATTCATCATCTCGGCGCCTTCGGGCTCCGGCAAAAGCACCCTGGTGAGTGAACTGCGCAAGCAGGTGAGCGGGGTCGATTTTTCTGTTTCGTGGACCACGCGACCGCCGCGCGGCTCAGAAGAGAACGGCCGGGAGTACTACTTCACCTCGCGCGAAGAATTCGAGCGCATGCGGGACGCGGGGATTTTTCTGGAATACGCCGAGGTTTTCGGCAACTACTACGGCACGGCGCGGCTGTCGCTTGACGATGCGCGGAAGGCCGGACACGATCTTCTGCTCGACATCGACGTGCAAGGGGGAGCCCAGGTGCGCAAGTCGATGCCTGAAGCCGTGAGCATCTTTGTGCTGCCGCCGACGCCCAAGGTTCTGCGCACCCGATTGCGCAACCGGAGCCGCGCTGAAGGTGTCGTGAACGAGTCGGAGCTGTACCGGCGCCTGAGCGAGGCCAGCAAGGAAATTGAGAATTATCGCGAATACGGATATATTTTGGTCAACGACATCCTCGACAGGGCAGTAGCGCAGTTGGAAGCGATCGTGCTCGCGGAGCGCTTTTACCGTAACGGAGAGCCAATTGCCTATCGCTCCAGCAGGGTGTTGGAGGTCGCCGCGGCCTGCAGGATTATGAATTCGCGGGAACGGCTCAAACCCGTGCTGGAGGCCTTTGGAATCGAGGGCAATTCCAGCCAGCAACAGCTTCCCTTTGGAGATGATTCCGATGACGATTGAGACCACGTTCGATTCAAACTATCGCAAGGTCCTTGTAGCGGCACGACGCGCCCGCCAGCTGCAGAGCGGCTCCTCCGCGTTGGTCCCCAGCCACTCCACGAAGGCCTGCCGGATCGCCCAGGACGAAATCGAAGCCGGCAAGATCTCCTATGTAAAGAAGGAAGTTCCGGTGACGAAGCCTCTCATCGAGGACCGCGGTATTCCGATTCTTTCCTAGTCGCGCCGCCGCCGACCCGTTCCACCGGTCCCATTCACTGCCTCTCCCGGATTCCGATCAGGTTCTGGGTGGGCTCCTGCAGTGTGTGGTTTTGCGCCGGTTTTCATCGATTAACTCAAATTGCCGGTGGTATCATCCAAGCACGTTATGTCGATTGCGATGGCCCATGTCGACGGTGCTTTGCAGCTCAGGGTCGGCACGTTCTTTGGCCGTGAGCTGATTACCGTCACGGAATCCAGGATGGAGATCCAAAGCTCGTTCATGGGATTTGTCACTGCGCGGCGTATGTTCAACGCGGAATTAGTCCGCCACGTGCGCTATGAAGAATGGACCGAGAAGGGAGCTCGTGTCTGTGGAATTCGCTTCAAGTACGACGGAAAGACTCATGTGCTGATCCGAGCCATTAACGACAGCGATACGCTGCGGACGGTGGTCCGTATCATCAATGTCTATAAGTTTTCGCACACGATCCCTGCCGAAGAGGCAAAGCTCGCCTAACCGATTCTGATCCCACTTCATCCCGCATTTGCTTCGGGAGCTCGATCCTTACAGCGTCAGGTCCTCCCGTTCTACAATCAATTCATGCGAGTCACAGTTGGCGTTTCCGGTGGAATTGCTGCGTACAAGGCCGCCGAACTGGTGCGCGCGTTGCAGCGTCACAACGTGGAGGTTCATGTGGTGATGACCGATGCAGCTACTCGCTTTGTGCAGCCGCTCACGTTCGCGGCTCTTTCCGGCCATAAAGTCATCACCAGCCTGTGGGAAGACGCAGGCTCCGGAGAGGGTGAACACGATGCCTCGATCGAGCACATCGGCGAGGCGCAGTGGGCAGAGGCCCTTGTTGTGGCCCCGGCAACGGCCGATATCCTGGCGAAGTTTGCGCACGGTCTGGCCGACGATTTTCTATCTACCCTTTATCTGGCAACGCGGGCCCTTGTCTTTGTTGCGCCGGCGATGAACGTAAACATGTGGAACCACCCCGCGACACAGGCGAATCTCGATCTGCTGCGGGAGCGCGGTGTCCGGGTCATCGAGCCAGGGACTGGAGATCTTGCCTGCGGCATGGTGGGCACCGGCCGCATGGCGGAACCCGAAGCGATTGCCGATGCCGTCGTCTCATCGTTCGGCCGCCGCAACGACATGGCGGGAGAGGTAGTGCTGGTAACCGCTGCGGGGACGCGCGAAGCATTGGATCCGGTTCGCTTTATAGGCAATCGATCAAGCGGCAAAATGGGGTACGCCCTGGCGGATGCGGCCCAGAGCCGCGGCGCCAAAGTGATTCTCATCAGCGGACCCTCGGCTTTGCATCCCCCGGCTCACTGTGAATTTGCCCGAGTCACGACCGCTCACGAGATGCGCGCTGCCGTGCTTGAGCGCATGAAAGATGCAACGCTGCTGATCAAAGCCGCCGCGGTAGCCGACTACCGCCCTGTCCATGTTTCAGACCAGAAACTCAAGCGGACTGGCCCCATTACCGTCGAGCTTGCTCCAACGGAAGATATCCTCGCAGAAGTTGTGCGACGTCGCCGCCCCGGCCAGCTCATTGTTGGCTTCGCCGCCGAAACCGAAAACCGGATGGAGAACGGCCGCGCCAAGCTGCTCCGCAAAGGTGCGGACGCGATTGTTATCAACGATGTTTCCGGCGCCGGCGTGGGCATCGATGCCGACAACAATGCGGCGACGTTTCTCACCAATTCCACGGCGATAGAACTGCACGAGATGCCCAAGCGCAAGCTGGCCGACCGCATTCTGGACGAGATTCTAGCGCTGCGTAAGCCGCGACCACTCCTGGTCGAGACCGACGAGCACGCCCTCGTGAACACACAGGAACGGGTTCTGAGCCAATCGGAAATCCCTGACGGCGCACGCCGCCAGCTCATTGTGGAGTAGGTTCCTTGGCTCGATCCCTCGATCCCGGCACGCAGCAGGCAGTTGCCGCGCGGCTGCGCTTCTATCGCGACCTCGGCCTCACCGAGTTCTACCGGCGTCCGGTCGATCCGGCATTGCTTTCCGGTCTCGACGAAGTTCAGCAAGGCATTCCGGCATCACCTCAAACCGCTTCGGAGGAGTCCTCTGGCGTTTTGGGGGAGCCGATCCAGAGCGCGCCTCCACAAACGAATCCATCCCAACAGGAGAATGATTCTATTCCGCCCCGCAAGATTGTCACCCCGCCTCCAGCCATCGCAGCCGCTGTACCCGCCGCAGACCGCGCACATGCCCTTCAGATGATCCGGGAGGAGATTGGCGATTGTACCCGCTGTGCTCTGCATAAGGGCCGAAACAAGTTGGTTTTTGGTGACGGCAGCGCAGGAGCGCGGCTGATGTTTGTCGGGGAGGGGCCGGGTGCGGATGAAGACGCACAAGGCGTTCCATTTGTAGGTCGTGCAGGGCAATTGTTAAACAATATGATTGGGGCCATGGGCCTCAAGCGTGAAGACGTTTATATCGCGAATGTGGTGAAATGCCGCCCGCCGGGGAATCGCACACCCGAACCGGAAGAGGCCAATACGTGCACGCCATTCCTCTTTCGCCAGATCGACGTTGTTCGTCCGGAGGTTCTGGTAGCTTTGGGTGCGACGGCGGCAACCTATTTGCTCGGCCAGCGACAGCCGCTTGCCGGTCTACGCGGGCGCGTCCACTCCGTGCGCGGTACGCGCTTGATCGTGACCTACCATCCGGCTTACCTGCTGCGCGATCCGCGACAGAAAAAGGAAGCCTGGGCCGACCTGCAGATTGCGATGAAGGAATTAGGGCTGAAGCTTCCCGCTAAAGTTTGATTCCTTGCTGCGCGAAGATGCGTGCGCGCTACTCCTTTATTTTTCAATTACATCGTAATGATTCCTGGAAAATGCATGAGGTTCGGCGGGCGGAGAATTGTGAGATGAGTCTCGACTGCTCTCTTCGTTCAAGGAATGGACGATTCCGAGGGAAAACTGATGGGACGCAGGCAAACTAAGTCGCTCATTTTCTGACAAATCGGCGATGTTTTTTCATTGACCCGTTGAAAGGCCGAGCGTAGATTCTCAGTCATCCCCCTATAACCGAAGACGAGCAGGCGCACGCGAGAATGACTATTCCGCATTTACGTTTGAGGTTGTTCAGAGCCCTTTACCTGATTGCTGCGAGCCTGACGGTGCTGCTTGCCGGAGCGGCTCTCTGCGTGGCGCTGATGACGGCGTTCGCCGGCGCGCCCCAGGAGACGTTCTTCAGGCGCTGAGGTTTCCGGTTGCGTCTGCGCGAGAATCCGTTGGAGGCTGTGCTCCGTCTAAGCTAGAGGTGGGCCCAAGTTGCGGGTCCAGCGTGCTTCCCCTATGACGCCAAAATCTGCGCTTTCCCTGTCTCGCCAGATTCAGTCCGATTGGTCTATCTGGGGATTGTCTCTGTTCGCTGGCCTTTCGGTGTTTTCGATCGCCGTTCTTCTCCAATGGCTGATCTACGACGACTGGATGCATGACAGTGGTCCAGTGCGCCTGGTTGGCAGCTTTCTTGCCTTCGTGTTGACCGTCCTCTTCTCGGTTCGCTGGCAGCGCACGAAGCGCCAGCAAAAGATCGAAGTCATCCGCCGCGTGGAGACCATCAAGTGGATGAACGACCGCATCCGCAACTCGCTGCAGGCGATTGAATGCCTTGTTTATGCCTCGAATCCGCATGTCACCGATCCGGTGCGCGATTCGGTCGATGCAATTGAAGATGTGCTCAAGGAGATCTTGAGCGATTTGCCGCTGGGCGTCGCAACCCCGGTTCCCCCTGCGGCCGAATCGAGCACTGTCAAGCCGGCGGTTTAGTCGATAGCATGGTTTCAGGTGCTCTTCCAGGATCACTGAAGTCATTCCAGTTGCTCTTGAGAATCCGTTGTTGCATTCAGGAGTATGAGCGCGCCGATTTGTCCGGCGACGGGGCCTCACTGCGTATCATTGGGAGGTAGTTTCACCTTACCCAGGACGAATGAATGGACGTTCTCGAAACATTGTTTGAGAGGCATTTCAAGGCTCCGGCCGATGAAGTGAAACCCCTGCAGGGGCAACTGGGCGGCTCAGGACGGGCCATTGTGCGGCTTACTGGAGGAGGGCACCGAGCCATCGGGATTGTGTACCCGGTACGCGAGGAGAATGTCGCGTTCCTCGAGTTCTCGCGGCACTTTCGTCGCAAGGGGCTGCCCGTACCTGAGATTTATGGCGAAGACTTGAACCAGGGAGCCTATCTCGAAGAGGACCTTGGCGACACGACGCTATTTGAATTCCTAGGCGCACATCGCAGCGGCGACTTGATTGCTCCTGAGGCCGTGGAGGCATATCGAAGAACGGTTGCTGCGTTGCCGCGCTTCCAGGTAGAGGCGGGACGCGATCTTAACTACAAAGTCTGCTATCCACGAGCGAGTTTCGATCGGCAATCGATTGCCTGGGACCTGAATTATTTCAAGTACTATTTTCTGCGCCTTGCCGGAGTATCTTTCAACGAGCAGGCGTTGGAAGCGGACTTTGGGCGGCTCACGAAGTTTCTGCTGGGTGCGCCGCACGAGTATTTTCTCTATCGGGATTTCCAAAGCCGCAATGTCATGCTCCGCGACGGGGAGCCTTGGTTCCTTGATTACCAGGGAGGCCGCCGCGGCGCACTGCAGTACGACATTGCATCGCTGCTCTACGACGGCAAGGCGGACCTGCCGCCCGCTCTTCGCGCCGACCTTCTTACCTACTACCTGGAGCGCTTGGGCGAATTCATCGACGTCAAATCGCGACGCCTTTATGGAGCACTATTATGCGTATGTCTACGTTCGTATCCTGCAGGCACTGGGGGCGTACGGGTTTCGCGGGTTCTACGAACGCAAAGCTCATTTTCTGCAGAGCGTACCTTATGCGCTGAAGAACCTGCGCTGGCTCGAAGAGAACGTGAAGCTTCCTATTGCGCTGTCGGCCCTGATGGAGTCGCTGGGCGGGTTGTCGAAATCGGAAAAACTTCAGGAGCTGGCACCGCCGCCCAGCGGGCTCACCGTGCGCGTCTTCAGTTTTTCGTTCCATCGCGAGATGCCGATGGACGACTCGGGAAACGGCGGAGGTTTTGTCTTCGATGCGCGGAGCCTGCCGAATCCGGGAAGGGAAGAGCGCTTCAAGACGCAGACGGGCAAGGATGCGGCGGTGATCGACTACTTGCAACAGCAGGGGAGTGTGGCCGAGTTTCTTCGCAATGCCGAGGCACTTGTCGACGACAGCGTGCGTGCGTATCAACGGCGGGGCTTTGCCAATTTGATGGTTTCGTTCGGATGCACCGGCGGGCAGCATCGGTCGGTGTATCTGGCCGAGCAGTTGGCACGGCATCTGCGGTCCGGCGGCGTCAACCTGCTGCTGCGGCATGTCGAGTTGGAGAAGATGGGCCGATGAAGGCGATGGTTCTGGCCGCCGGTTTGGGCACGCGCCTGCGTCCGCTGACGAATGATCGGCCGAAGGCGTTGGTGGAAATTGCGGGGCGCACTCTGCTCGAGATCACGCTTGAGCGTTTGAAGGCTTTTGGCGTTCGAGAAGCGATCGTCAATACATATCACTTTGCCGAGATGATTCCAGCCTATCTCGCGAAGCACGACAACTTCGACATGCGCATCGAGATTTCGCATGAAGACGATCTGCTGGATACAGGCGGGGGATTGAAAAAGGCCGCGTGGTTTTTCCTTGAAGACAGCCAGCCGCAGCCCTTTCTGTTGCACAACGTGGACGTGCTGAGCACAATCGACCTCCACCGCATGGTGGAGTTTCATCAGTCTCAAATAGCGCTGGCAACGATGGCTGTTCAGCATCGGAAGACCGGGCGGCCACTTCTCTTCGACGCTACCGGGCAATTGCGCGGCCGCGGGTCTAATTTGGCATCGAGTCCTGCATCGGAGGATGCCGTCGAGTCTCTGCAGGAGATGGCGTTTTCAGGGATTCATGTGCTTTCGCCGGAGATCTTTTCGAAGCTCGACGAGTCGGGGGCCTTCTCGATCATTGACGCGTATGTGCGCCTGGCAGCGCAAGGCGAAAGGATTGCTGCCTTCGACGCTGACGCATACCGATGGCGCGACCTGGGCCGACCCGAGCATCTTCTGGCCGCGGAACGGGAATTCGCCTGAGGGCCTGGCCCCCGCGAATCCCGTTCGATCCCTATCAACTGTTGTTGGAAGAGCTAGAGAATGCGGCCTGCGCGCAGCAGCACGCGGATGTTGCAGGTGCGCCCGGTCTTTCGGCTGGCGGCAGAGGAGAACCGCGAAACCGATGGAAAGATGATGTCGCGCAAATCGGGGATGCGCTCAAGGAGACGCGCTTCTTTCTCGATCACCGACGCGGTGCGCCACTCCGACGGCAGCACGTCGTGCGCATGGACAACTGCATCGTTGCCGTTCTTGCGAATATGCTCGATCCAGTCATGAAGGCTGGTCACCATTTCGGATTCGGGATAGATAAGCCGGTCGGAATAGAGGCATGAGGTCAGGCGTGCGACTTCTTTTGACCCCAGCAGAGCGAACGAACTTCCGTGATCGATGAAGACGGCGCGCAGGGTCGAAGGCGCTTCGTCCGGAACGAAAACCGCTTGCCGGATCTCGAAGCGTTCAGTCCACACATCGGCCGCGTAAGCCCCCCAGAAGTCCGAGCGGTTCGTGACGCGCGAAAAGAGTCGGGTCGGCAGGAATTCGTAGAACGCCCCCCCCGGCGCCGAGACCATGCGCGAGGCGAAGTGAATGCCGGCATCAGGCCGCGCGAGTCCTTTGGGCGTGCTGATCCACATCTCCGGATGAGCATCGATAAGATCGTCGGGAATATCGATGGTCGCCCAGGTCGAGACCGGAAGGCCGAGGTATTGGTAGACGGAATTTCGCAGCGCCTCAAGCCGCACGCTGACCGTGGAACGGGGCCCGTGCATCCATTTCACGATGTATTGCTCGTGATCGTTTGCCCGAATAAGAGCGGCCTGCGACTTGCCTTGCATCTTGCGAACAAAATCGATGGCGCATACCGTGCCGCTTGGTCCCGAAATCATATTCCCCTCGTGCAGGACGAATCCTGCTCTGTCTGGCCGAAGTTGGACGGTATCGAAGAGGTCGGGAGAACGTCGTTTGACACGATCGTTGACGCCGAAGTCTCGCCTGTCCTGCTCAGCTGAACTGGTGCCCTGATGTCTAATCTGAGGGGTATGGAACCGGAATGGAAGTGATTCGAGTCACTCGGAGGATGACAAAAGTACCAGTAATTAAAGTGTGCTCAATCGTTGACGGTTGGCGGGCACTCGTGCGCGCCTGTTTCGTACCACTTTAGGACCATTCGCGCCACAACGCGACTCCGCCGAGCAGGCCCGTTTCGTTCGACACGATTTTTATGTTTTTTCCTGGCTCGAATTCTATCTTCTTCGTGTTGCCGCCGCCGAGATAGAGGTGGTCCCAATTGAATAGCTTCGCGGTCTGATCGATCGCTTCCAGCAGCAACTTGTTCCACTGTTTCTTTCCGTATTTGTCGAGACCGCGACGGCCCAAAAAATCCTCATATGTTTTTCCTTTGCGCCATGGATGATGGGCGAGCTCGAGGCCTGGACACAACCTTCCATTGGTGAAAAGAGAAGAACCGAGTCCGGTTCCGAGAGTGAGGGCCAGTTCGACGCCGTCTCCGACGATTGCACCGTAGCCCTGCACGGCCGCGTCGTTGGCAATGCGCACTGGTTTCTTCCAGCGTTTCTCAAGCTCGTGCTGCAAGGGAAATCCAACCCATGCGGGATGGAGGTTGGCGGCGGTATAGGTGGTGCCGCGCTTAATGACGCCTGGAAATCCGACGGACACCCGGTCGAAAGCCGGCAACTGCTTACGCAACTCATCGAGCCCCGCGAGAACAAGCGGTGGCGTTGGCACAGAGGGCGTGTCCACGCGCTGGCGCTCGCTCACGGGTTTTCCCGCGGGATCGAGCAGCATCGCCTTCAGGCCCGATCCGCCAATGTCGATGGCCAGAGTGATGGGGGATTTTTTGCCGGCGTGTGTGCTGGCCGAAGGAGAGGCGGGCTTGGAGCTTTTGACGGTCATCAGCAATGAATTGTACTGTGCTCCGCCGGTATTGCAACCTACTTCGGACATGGGTCTACTTCGGGTCAGAAATTGCCGGCTGAAACTCCTGGTTCATCCAGCCCTTGAACGCGGTTTTTGTCTCGCATTGCTGAGGAGCGTGCCATCTGCTCGCCTCTGCGAAACAGCGACTTTGCGCGCAGCGGACCGACAAAGGCGTCCGCTTTACACTGGGGTTGCCCCTCATGCCTTCCTACTGCGATGTCGCCTTGCCCGTGCCGCTGGATCGGACCTTCACCTATTCGGTGCGGGAAGAGGGAATCCAGCCCCAACGTGGCGCACGCGTCATTGTGCCCTTTCGCAAAGAGAAGTTGATCGGCGTCGTGACCGGGATATCCAACGAGAAGCCGGAGGACTTCGAGGCGCGGCCGATTGAATCCGTGCTCGATGTCGAGCCGATTCTCAACGAGCATCTACTGCAACTTGCCGAGTGGATTGCGCAATACTACCTTGCGCCGTTGGGAGAGGTGCTGCGCGGCATGCTGCCGCTCACGGCCGAGGTGCGCAGCACCGTGTACTACCGCATCACGGACCTGGGACGCGATATGCTCGCGCGCATGGTCGAGAGTACGGCTCATCCTTCCACCCGCCCGCCGCAGTTCCGCAACGATGCCCGGCACGAGATTTCGGACGAAGACATGGGCGGCGGCCTGAGTGAACCCGCCTCGATTGAACGGCGCGTGCTGCAGCGTCTCGCCAGCGGGGAACCGGTGAAGGTCTCGACCCTGCGCACGGCGACTTCGGCTTCGCTGCAGGCGCTGGCTGCGATGCTGCGCAAGAAGTGGATTGCCCGCGAGACATCCGCTGTGGAGCGCGATGCGCGGCGCACGGATCGTTTCGCCGTGCTGGTGCCGGAGGCCAGGCTGCCCTCGCTTACTGAGAAGCAGCAGGCCATTCTGGCAGAGCTTGCCGCCTGCGGTGGAGAGCTGCCGCTTGCCGAAATCCGAAGCAAGAAACTGTCACCCTCCACGCTGCAAACGCTGGTGCGTCACGGCATAGTACGGATTGAAGAGCGCGCGTCTGCGTTTCGGCTCGGCGGCATCGAGCCTGCAACGGAGCCGATGCGGTTGAACGAGCCGCAAACGGAGGCGCTGGCGTCCGTTACCTCTCGGCTTGGTACATTCCATTCCTTTCTGCTGCACGGCGTCACCGGATCGGGCAAGACAGCCGTGTACCTGGCTGCGATGCAGCGCGCTCTCGATCGCGGGCTTGCCTCCATCCTGCTAGTTCCTGAGATCGGATTGACTCCTCAGACGGTGGGCCTGCTGGATGCGGCATTTGGGGGCCGCGTCGCCCTCCTCCACTCGGCACTCACACCGGGCGAGCGCACGGAGCAGTGGCGCCGGATTCATCGTGGCGAAGCGCCGATTGTGGTGGGCACCCGGTCGGCGATCTTTGCGCCGGTGCCCAACCTCGGGCTCATCTGCGTGGATGAAGAGCACGACCAGAGCTACAAGCAGGAGGAGACGCCACGATACAACGCACGCGACGTGGCCGTGGTGCGCGCAAAGCTGGCCGGTGCCGTGGTCGTGCTCGGCTCGGCAACGCCTTCTCTTGAGAGCTGGCAAAACGCGGTCCAGGGCAAGTACACCCGAATCGCCATGAGCGAACGCGTGAAGAATCGCCCGCTGCCTGAAGTCGAGCTGATTGACATGCGCCGCGAGTTCCAGGAAACGGGGCATGAGCAGCTATTTTCGCGTTCGCTAGTGGACGAGACGCGCGCCGCGCTCGATCGCGGCGAACAGGCGCTGATCCTGCTGAATCGTCGCGGCTACTCGTTTGCTGTCATTTGCCGCGCCTGCGGCGAGAAGCTGGAGTGCCAGAATTGCGCAATCGCCCTCACCCATCACAAACCATCGACCGATGCGATTGGTTTGGCGCGTGTGGGGCAGAGGCTGGAGTGCCACTACTGCGGCTACACACGCACCGTGCCCTCCAAGTGTCCCAAGTGTGAGAGTGAGCACTTGTATTACCTCGGCGCGGGCTCAGAGCAGGGAGAAGAACGCCTGACGGAGATTTTTCCTGGCGCGCGTATCGGCCGCATGGATCGCGACACGGTGCGCGGCAGGCACGATCTGGAACGGCTGCTGGCACGATTGCACTCCGGCGAGATCAATCTGCTTGTTGGCACACAGATGATCGCCAAGGGCCACGACATTCATGGGGTCACCCTGGTGGGCGTGGTGGGCTGCGATCACGCCCTCTCCATGCCCGACTTTCGCGCTGCGGAGCGCGTCTTTCAGTTGATGACGCAGGTGAGCGGGCGCGCGGGGCGCGGCGAACGGTCAGGCCGTGTGGTTGTGCAGACCTACTACCCAGATCACTATGCGATTGTGGCGGCGCGCACCCACGATTACGCGAGCTTTGTCGAGCGCGAGCTGAAGTATCGTCGCTGGATGCACTACCCGCCTTTTGGCGTGCTCGCGAATGTGCTGATTCAGTCAGAAAAGCTTGAAGAAGCGGCGCAATGGTCTTCTGTTCTGGGCAAGTATTTTCAGGATCTAAACAGCGGAGCGATCCGGGTCCTGGGCCCGTGCACGGCGCCCATCGCGCGCATCAAAGGCGTGTATCGCTTTCACCTTATTTTGAAAGCGGCTTCGCGCAAGATCCTGAACTCCACGCTACGCGCCGCCCTGGCGCATGCCGAGGCCGCAGGCGTTCCGCGCCGCAACGTCACGGTCGATATCGATGCGCAGCGCCTGATGTAACCACCACCTGCGTTGGGCCACCTGCGGTGGGGCCAACTTCGCCTTCGGCGTATGAGAAGTGATATGGTCACAGATCTTCCCGTGGAATCGCGCTAGAATTCCCGCGCGTTTCGAGGAGGGGAGATGGAGTATTCCAACGCTTTTGTTGGCAAAATGGAGAGACCTAGTGAGGCAGAATTGACCGCAGCTCTTGGGGCATCAGCGGCGGCTTGGAATGAGTTCATCGCGTGGATGGCAAACGAGGAGGGAGTTGCCGACCAGGAATGGAAAGATGTCTGCGTGAAGAAGTATGGGTGGAGTCTGCGTTTGAAACAGAAGAGCCGCAACATTGTGTATCTTGGGCCGGGAAAGGGCTGCTTCATGGTCTCGTTTGTGTTGAGTAACAAGGCGCTGAAAGCCGCGAAAGAAGAGCGCTTTCCGAAGGCCGTAGCAGATGCGCTGGCGGCTGCTCCTCATTACCCCGAGGGAAATGGGGTACGCCTTGTGGTGGAGCGATCTCGCGATCTCGCCGCCATTCGCAAGATCGCGGCCATCAAGATTGCAAGCTGACGCGGAACAGTCCTAATTCGATAAAAGGCGCAGGGAATTCCCGGACCTGGTGAATGAAGACACTTCCACCTTTGAAACTTGAAACCTGTTGAATGTGCCCGGTGCTGGATCGGGGAATTAGTGCCCTGAGGGTTCGCTCTTGGGGGCCGTGCCGTCGGCGAGGGTATGCAGCTCTTTCCCGGGCTTAAAGCGAACAGCTTTCCCCGGCGTGATGCTGACCTCGGTGCCGGTGCGGGGATTGCGACCGATTCCGGTTTTGCGGGCACGCACACTGAAAACGCCGAACCCGCGCAGCTCGATGCGCTCGCCGGCTGCCAAGGCTTCTTTTAGCCCCTCAAAAACCGTGTCCACCGCGGCCTCAGCCTTGGTGCGGGGCAGCCCTGTGCGCTCGATCACGTGATGGACGATGTCCTGCTTAATCAAAGCGGTTACCTCGCTGGCGCGACTGGAAAGAAATGTACCACGCCTACAGGGTTCATGGTACAGATTTTGTTCCGTTTAGGAAACGCCGTACCCCCCATAGGATGAGGAAAAACAGGTTTCGGTCGTCTCTGTTCGATCCGTCTTGTGACTTTTTGCTGGGAGCCGGCCCACCCTGTCGTTGTCTTCCCAGGACGCGTTTCGTAAGATGAAGCCTCCAAGTGGCATTTTGGGCCAGCCAGGTACCGGAATCAGCAACAGTCCGGATTGATATTGTTTGCCAAAATTATGAGATTTCAGCACGGGTAAAGGGCGGCGCGGGCTTCCCGTGCGGCAACTCCTCCTAACCCCCTAACCGCCGCTTCACGAAAGCGGCCGCACAGGACGGAAGAGCATCGATGTCCACACCGATATCAGGCCACGCAATCCGAGTCGGCGTGGTCGCCGGCGAGCCAATACGCCTTGAGGGACTCACAAGCGTATTTGAGCGCGAACCGGAGTTCGGCCAATCGCCCCTACTGCCCGTCATCGGCAGCCTTGAGGAACTGCTTGCCAGCCTCGACCTGGAGTACATGGTCTTCGACCTGAACTCCTCGACCAAAGGCTTGGACATCGTCAAGGAAATCCGACGTATGCGCCCGACGCTCCGGTTGATCGTGATTGGGCCCGCCGGAAACGATGGTCTCGTGATGGACTCGATTATTGGGGGCGCCCGGGCTTATCTGGATTTGACTGCCGGCCCGCGCGTTGTGCGGGAGGCAATCGAAGTGGTCGTTTCCGGCTCCATCTGGGCGCCAAGAAGGCTTCTGTCCCGATTGATTGACCGGCTGCTGCTCTCCGCGGAACGAGGGGGACACGCGCTTGGGCCTCAGCTCACCGCCCGCGAGCACCAGGTCATGGATCTGATTCTCCTCGCGCGTTCCAATCGTGAGATTGCCCGCGAACTAGGCATCGAGGAACGCACAGTCAAGGCCCACGTCGGGCGTCTGATGCGAAAGACCGGCGCGGAGAACCGCATTGACCTCTCCATGCGCGCACTCAATGGGTTGGTCTCCAGGACACCAGCCACGGCAAGCAGCTTCCGTGGGCCCGTTCCATCCCTCGCGGGCATGACCAAGGGTGACTAGGCCTGGTTACTTTGAGGCTGGAAACCTTCGTACTCTTGTACCCATCAGGTAACTAAGACAAACTCATCCTCAGAAACAACGCAGATCTGGGGAAAGGAGTTCTCAGGCCCCATGCATCGCATGAAGCCTGAGAACTCCTCTTTTTTCTTCACCCTACCCGCATGTCTGCTCCCCTCCCAGAATCAAAGCCATTCCACCCTTCTCTTCTCCCGCCGTATCCTCGTCTTTGCAGGCATTTGCGCCTCCGCGCCGGCCCGCATACACTTCACGCATTGGCTTGATTCCCTATGCGGGCGGTATTGACGATTTTGATCTCCTCGTAAATTGTCACCGCAACCTTGAAATGCTGCCGCCGTCTCACTTTGTAGCCTTCTCGCGCTTCCCGAGTTTCAGTGCCGGGAACCGCCAACCCAAGCCGTCCGACGCTCATTGCGGCGCGGGCTCCAACTTTAAGAGAGAATTGCGCTTCTAACGAAGAAGCGCCGGGTTTTGGCGTGCAGTACGACGTGAATCTTGAAAGGATCCCCACACATGATGAAGAAAGCAATTGCATCGATCTGCCTTAGTTTCCTGCTGTCCGGCCCAGCATTCGCCGCGAGTTCCAAAGAAGATCTGCAGGCGAGGATTGACTCCGCAAAGTCGGTCATGGAGCAGATTATGGGTGCCCAGGACCGCAACATCCCGATGAATATCCTGCAGCAGGCGACCTGCGTGGCCGTTGTGCCTGGTCTCCTAAAGGGAGCATTCGTCTTTGGCGGCCAGTACGGTCAGGGCGTTGTAACGTGCCGTACAGGTCATGGCTGGAGCGGCCCGGTGTTCATTCGCATGGCGGGTGGATCCTTCGGCTTCCAGATCGGTGGACAATCTACGGATCTGGTTCTGGTCGCGGTCAACGACAAGGGCCTGCAGGATCTGCTCAAGAACAAGTTCAAGATCGGCGGCGATGCATCGGCAGCCGCCGGACCGGTCGGCCGTTCAGGGCAAGCCGCCACTGATTGGAAGATGAATGCGGAACTGTTGAGCTATTCGCGCAACAAGGGGCTTTTCGCCGGCATCGACCTCGATGGCACCAGCGTCAGCCAGAACCGCGAAGACACCGAGCTCTACTACGGCGCGCCCGAGCACTTCGAAACCGTCCTCAAGGGGAACGTTCCCGTTCCTCCCGGAGCCGTGAGCTTTGTGCGCACCGTGGCCAAATACTTCGTTGAATCGAAGCGCAAATAAACTCTGGAGGAAATGCAAACCACGAAGGGCGGCCGCATTCCGGTCGCCCTTCTTTCTTGCGCCGCCTGCAGATTCGCGCGCCTTCAATGGCCTACACTTGTTCTTTGCCTCAGAAGATGCGGGAGAAGATCGAGTACTGGCTTGTGGTCGCCGTGGCGCGGGCCTTGGGGAGGATGCCGCGAGCGATGGCGCGTCTTCTTGCCGAGATCCTTGCGGCCGCAATCTATCGTCTATTGCCGCGCCTGCGCAGTGTAGGTGAGCGCAATCTGCAAATGGCGCTACCCGGGCTTTCGGTCCCAGATCGCGAACAGACGCTGCGCTCGGTTTATCGGTCACTTGGCTGGCAGCTTGTCGAGTTCTGCCGCATGCAGCGCTACACCGCCGAGAACACCCTCGGCTGGATTCGTACTGAGGGCCTGGAGCATTTTCTTGCCGCGCGCGATCGCGGCAAGGGCGTGTTGATTCTCACCGGCCATCTGGGCGCCTGGGAGCTCTCCAGCTTCTATCACTCTCTGATGGGCTGTCCCATGGGGATGGTGATTCGCCGTCTCGACAATCGTTTGCTCGATCGATTCGTCAACGGCATCCGCTGCATGCATGGAAACTATGTGCTGCACAAAGACGACTTTGCGCGCGGCCTCATCACCGCAATGCGCAAAGGCGAAGCGGTGGGCATTCTAATGGACACCAACATGACGCCGCCGCAAGGCATCTTTGCGCGCTTCTTCGGGATCGAAGCTTGCACTGCATCCGGCCTGGCGCACGTTGCGCTCAAGACAGGCGCGGCCGTGGTCCCCGGTTTTCTGGTGTGGGAGGCGGGGGAGAGCCAGTACGTGCTGCACTTCGGCCCCGAACTCCAGTTTGTGCGCACAGGCCAGATCAAAGATGATGTTCTGGCCGCGACGCAGCGGTGCAATGATGTACTGGAGTCCTGGATTCGCCGCTATCCCGGGCAATGGCTTTGGATCCATCGCCGCTGGAAAACGCGCCCCCAGGGCGAGCCGAAATTGTATTGAAGGAGCATGGCATGACGCTGAGCGAACTGATCGAGAGGCTGGGCGGCAAGCTCGTGCAGGGCGATCCGGAGTGGATGATCGACGGAGTGAATCTGGCCGAGCGGGCTAATCCCTTCGATCTTGTCTTCGCCGACAGCTCCAGTACGGTACTGAACGCGTTGCAAAGCAAGGCAGGCGTGGTCGTCGTGCTGCCGGGAATCGCCGGCTCCTATCCGCGCAGTAAATGCATCGTGGAGTCGGACAATCCGAGGCTTTGGTTTGCGCGCGCCGCCAAACTGATCGTTCCGCCGCTGCCATCGACTGGAGTGCACCCCAAAGCGGTGGTCATGCAGGATACCCTCCTGAGCATGGGAGTGACCGTGGATGCCTGCGCGGTCGTTGAATCCGCAGCCCGCATCGGGCCCAATACACGGATCGACGCTGGAGCCATCGTCGGACATGGCGTCATCATAGGAGAGCACTGCCATATTCATCCGCGAGCCGTCTTGTGCCCAGGAACGACACTCGGAGATCGAGTTATCGTCCACGCCGGCGCAGTTCTTGGCTCCGATGGCTTTGGCTACGTGCGCGATGCCGCCACTGGCGCCTACACGCAGTTTCCGCAGCAGGGCACGCTGGTCATCGAAGACGACGTCGAAATCGGAGCTAACTCCACCATCGATCGCGGCGCGCTGGCAGAAACGCGCATTCGCCGCGGCACAAAGATCGACAATCTCGTGCACGTCGGGCATAACTGCGACATTGGTGAAGATGTGATTCTCGTCGCTCTGACGGGCATCTCCGGATCCAGCAGGGTTGGGAAAGGCGCCATCCTTGCCGGGCAGGTCGGCCTTGGCGATCACGTGACCATCGGACCGGGCGTGATGCTGGGCGGGCAGGCGGGCGTGCTGAGCGGCAAGACCGTCACGACCAAAGGGCTCAAACCCGGAACCGTGCTCTGGGGAACGCCGGCGCGTCCGCTGAAGCAGGTTCTGCGGGAGCAGGTGACGCTGAGCCGGCTGGCTCGGCTCGGGTTGCGCCGGCCTTCCAGCTCCGATGCCGAATCGGACGACTCCAGCGAGTAGCGAAAGCTAACTGTACTCGCTGTCGCTTCATACCCCTGCCGATGTGTATCCCAGCCTGAGAGAATCCAGCTATGGCTATTGTTGTGGTCGGGGGTAGCGGACGCAACGTCGGGAAGACGTCCTTGATCTGCGGCCTCATCGAAGCCACACCCGGAGTGCCCTGGACCGCGGTCAAAATCAGCGGCCACCCGCATGAGAAACCCGCACCCCTCTGGGAAGAGATCGAGCCCGGCCAGGGAACTGACACGGCCCGATATCTGTCAGCGGGTGCACGCCGCGCATTTCTCATCACCGCGACGGACGGGAAAATTCCCGCGCTGATTCAGCAACTGGAGGAGAAGCTTGCAATGCCTCGCTTCTTGATCTTTGAGTCCAATCGAATTGTAGATTGGGTTCAGCCGGATCTTTGCCTGGCAGTAATAAGCTCCGCACAAATGACGAGTCCGATGAATGATCAAGGGAAGCCATCATTTGAGCGCTTCCTGCATCTCAAGGATGCAACGGTGGTGCGCGGCGACTGCGACCGAATGACCGAGGGATCTGCGCCACTGTTTGAACTGGCGGATCTTGCGCACTTGTCGGTCGCGATGCGCATCTGGCTGCGCACGCGCCTGGCGTTGGATTGATTCCGCCCCACTCGATCAAGCAATAGCGTGGGTCAAGAAAGAGATTTGGAGTTCGATATGGACCGACGCGATTTTCTCAAGACGGCCGCCGGCGCGGTAGCGGCAAATGAACTGTTGAGTCAGAATGCGCACGGAGAAACCAGCAGGCCGGAGGTGCATGGAATGATCTATCGCACATTGGGGCGAACCGGGGAGCGCGTCTCCGCCATTGGATTGGGCGGCTACCACATCGGAAAAGCCGAGCTACCGGAGCAGCAGGCCATTCAGCTCGTGCGCCAAGCCATCGATCGCGGCATTACGTTCATGGACAATTGCTGGGATTACAACGATGGCGTCAGCGAAGTGCGCATGGGCAAGGCCCTGCAAGAGGGATACCGCGCCAAGGTTTTTCTTATGACAAAGATTGATGGCCGGACAAAGGCTGCGGCCGCGCAACAGATCGACCAGTCGTTGCAGCGCCTGCAGACGGACCATGTGGACCTGATGCAGTTTCACGAAGTCATTCGGTTGGAGGACCCGGACCGCATCTTCGCCGAGGGCGGCGCGTTTGAAGCGATGATCGCTGCAAGGCAGGCGGGCAAAGTGCGGTTCATCGGCTTTACCGGACACAAAGATCCCTACGTTCACCTGCGCATGCTGGACCACGCGCGCTCGCACAATTTTCACTTCGACGCAGTGCAGATGCCACTGAATGTCATGGACGCGCACTTTCGCAGCTTCACGCACGAAGTGTTGCCCGTGTTGACGCGCGAGGGCATCGCGCCGCTCGGGATGAAGTGCTTTGGCGATCCCTTCATTCTCAAGAGTGGAACCGTGAAGCCCATGGAGGCTCTTCACTACTGCCTCAATCTGCCCATCGCGGTGCAGATTACAGGGATAGACAACCCGCAGGTGTTAGATCAGGCGATCGAAGCGGCGCGCACCTTCAAGCGGCTTTCTTCAGCCGAGGTGGCCAGTTTGCTGCAGCGCACCAGGCCAGCAGCGCAGGAAGGGAAGTTCGAACTCTACAAAACTTCGGCGCACTTCGACGGAACAGCGCACAAACCCCAGGTGCTGGGCTAGCGCGCACCACTGCTTTTAGGACCTGGCTTCAGGTCGCAGGGTCAGGAGGACTTCTCGGCCGGCGGAAAAGGCTCGGTCTTCAGCGAGCCGTCGCGACGCTTGATCAACATCTCCACCTTGCCCTCGGCTTCTTCCAGCTCTTTTTTGCAGACCGATGAGAGCCCCACGCCCTCTTCAAACAGCTTGAGTGAATCCTCGAGGCTCAGGTCGCCCTTCTCGAGTTGGTCGACAATGCTTTCCAGTTTCTTCAGCGAATCTTCAAAGCTTGGCATCGGGATCACTCCGGGAGGGGCTGGCCTCAGGCAGCACGCTGGAGAGCACTTCTGCAGCGGCTCCGTAGCGGCCGAAAGGCGCGCTCACCTGCACGCCCTGGACCATGGGCCGGACGGCTTCGAGCATCTCCTGCGCAATGCGAATCCCTTCGCGCCGGGCGGCGTCGGGTGTGTCAGCCAGGGCCATGCGCAGCAGGATTTCTTCGGGCATTGAAACGCGCAGATCGTTCTTCATGAACTCGGCGTTGCGGAGGCTGGTGAGCGGCCACACGCCTGCGATGACAGGGATGCGGAATTGGGCGGTGCGGCGAAGAAACTCCTCGAGGAGGCGGAGGTCGAATACCGGCTGCGTGATGACATACTCCGCGCCTGCTTCGACCTTGTAGGCAAAACGCCGCAGCTCGTTTTCGATATCGGGTACGCCGGGATTCGCGGCAATGCCGATGGTGAAATTAGTCGAGGCCCCAATGGAATTGGAGCCGACGTCGAGTCCGTGATTCAAGCGCCGCACCAGGTTGACGAGACCGATCGAATCCACGTCAAACACCGCAGTTGCATCCGGATAATTACCCAGCTTCGGCGGATCGCCGGTCAGGCAGAGAATATTGCGCAGTCCGAGGGAAGATGCGCCAAGCAGATCCGACTGGATGCTCAGAATATTGCGGTCGCGGCAGGTGTAATGCAGGACGGTTTCAATGCCCGTGTGTTGCTGAATCTGGATGCTGAGGCTCTGGCCGCTCATGCGCGCCGAGGCCCGGGGCGAATCGGGCACGTTGATGGCGTGCACGCCAAGTCGAGCCAGCAGGCGCGCCCCCTCGATCTCTTTGGAGCAGTCGATGCCGCGTGGCGGCACAATCTCGACCATCGAAATGAACTGCTGCTGTTCGAGCAGGGCGCCAATCGTCGATCGTTGGCCGAGGGGAACCGGCGGCGTCTCGGTAGAAATCTCAACCGTCGTAACGCCGTCGTCTTCCACGCGGGTTTGTGCATCGATCGCGCGCATGGCCGAACGCATTGCGCGGATGTGATTCGGGGTGGTGCCGCAGCAGCCGCCGACAATCTGCGCGCCGGCGGCGATCGCCTTGCGCGCGAAGCTCGCCATGTACTCCGGCGAGCAGAGATAAATATTGCGCCCGTCCACGGCGCGCGGCATGCCTGCATTGGGCATCGCTGCCAGGGGCAGGGAGGTAGCGCCCCGCATCGCTTCCAACGCCGTCAGCACGGTCGAAGGGCCGGTGGAGCAGTTGACGCCGATCGCACTTGCGCCCCATTCGGTCAACAAAGCCGCCGCATGCTCGGGCGAAGAGCCGTCGAGGCAGCGGCTTTCGTCGTCCACCGTCACCATCACCAGTACCGGCAGCTCCGGAGCGGTTTCGCGCGCGGCAAGCAGCGCCTCGTGTGCTTCGTCCAGGGCGGACATCGTCTCAATGCTCAGCATGTCTACGCCGGCGGCAGCCAGGGCGCGAATCTGCTCGGCGAACGCGGCGCGTGCTTCTTCCAGTCCGGTCTTCCCGAGCGGTTCCAGGCGAACTCCCAGTGGACCCACCGAGCCGGCGACCCATGCATTGCCCGCCTGCTTCTCGCGCAGATGCTCCACGGCTTCACGCGCCAAGCGCACGCCCGCTGTATTGATATCTCCCACCTTGGCGCCCAACCCGTGCCGGCCCAGCCGGAACCGGTTCGCTCCAAAAGTGTTGGTTTCCAGGATTTCTGCGCCTGCCTGCAGGTACTCTTCGTGCACCGACAGGATGAGGTTGGGGTCAGAGAGATTCAGCTCGTCGTAGCAGCGATTGATGAAGATGCCGCGCGCGTAAAGCACGGTTCCCATGGCGCCGTCGGCAAGCACCGGCCTGTCGGCAAAGATGTCGGCGATCGTTGGCATGTTCTTGTTCATGCTACGGCACGGCGCGAGGCGATGCCAGCAGACTGGTTGCTTTGTTATACTTCGGGAGTCAAATCAGGTATGCAACCGATGCGGGACGCTGCTTCGGACAACGTTCAGCGAACCGGCGAGAGCCATCCATTTTGTTCACGTTACGGCTGCGGCACGCTCCGCGCCAACCCCAGAGGTAAGGGATTTTGAAGAAAAGAAGTTTTTGGTTGAGTGCCGCTGGAGCCCTCGGGGTTGCATTTGCGGTAGCCGGATGTGGTTCCACAACTTTCTTTGCGGGCCGCCAGCTTCCTCCCAGCGGCTTGACGACACGCGTCATCATCGCGATCCAGAATCCCAGCGCGCTCACCAAGGGCGAGCTTGAGATCGTGGACGCTTTCTACGACACCCGCTTCAAGTACAACAATCCCACGGTGACGTACTCCATCAGCGGCTTCGCAGGCGCCCTCCCCATCAGCATTCAGAACATGCCGGAAGAGCAAATCGGCGCTGTTTATGGATCGGGAGATGGCAGCCTGACGCCCGTCAGTTACGCCAAGGAGACGTCGACCGGCGCGGCAAAGGGGCTTCAAGGTCCTTCTTCCAGCATCTACATGTCGCGCAACCAGACCTACGTGTTTGCAGCTAACCAAGCAGCCCACGTCCTGACTATCGCCAACCAGAGCACTGGCTCTTCTGTTTCGCTGAACCTGCCCGGCGTGTACCGGGTGAGCGCGAATCCCGGCGGGTCCGAGGTCCTGGCGTTCGTCCAGAATTCGAATTACATCTACTATGCCCGGCAATTGACGCCCGCGCAGACCATCGCCTACTCCGGCGGATCGAGCACCTGGCCCAAGGCTGCGATGGATTGTGAGCCGCAGAACGGCCCGCTCTGGTGCATGTTCCAGGCGCAAAGCCCCGATGCGGTCGATGCGACCGGCAATGCCTACGGCGCACCGCTGGCTTTCGATCGGCCCGTAAAAGCGATCTTCTCCGCCGACGGATCGACAGCGTACATCCTCAGTTGCGGTGCTGAATGCGGCGGAACCGCGTCGTCGGTTTCAATCCTGCCTGTCGCGCCCATGATCTTTCTCACCAACCAGCAGTCCGGCAGCCTGCCGGTCACCGGGTCAGTTCCAACGATTCCTGTTCCGGGTGGCGCGAGCAACGCATTGCTCACCGGTTCCACCATGTACGTTGTCGGTCAGCAGCTGATGCCGGATGGATTGTTTACAGGGAACCTGACGGTGCTGAATCTGGCCAACAACACGGTCGGAAGCTCAACCCCCATTAGCGATGGCACCCCAGGCGGTCCGAGCCGGCTTGCGCTTGCCGACGACAACACGCTGTGGATCGCCATGACGAAATGCAACAATGGCGAGCGCTTCAATACCGGTCAAACGTATGGCTGTCTCACCATGTACAACACCTCGACCAATTCTGTCACCATGCTTGAGCCCTACCTGGGCGACGCGACCGGAATTGCCAACATTGCGGGGCTACACAAGGTCTATGTGGTTGAAGGCGGCCAGGTCTACATCCTCAGTACCAAAGACGGCTCCTCCATTAACAACCAATACGTGACCGTGCGAGGAACGGCGTGGGACGTCGCCTTCATCGACGCCACCACCGACGCCAACAATACTGTGTATTGATTTCATGGCTCTCGTTCCGGACGCCTTTCAGGCCGACGTGCTGGCGATCGCGGCACACCGCGACGACGTGGAACAGACCTGCGGAGGTACTCTGCTGCGAATGGCAGCGCGCGGTTTGCGCACGGCCATTCTCGACTTAACCCGTGGTGAGGCCGGTACTCGCGGGACCGCCGAAGAGCGTGAACGCGAGGCCGACGACGCTGCGCAGTTGCTGGGCGTGGGATGGCGCGACGCGCTGGATCTGCCCGATGGCGCGGTTGAGAATACCTACGAGAATCGAATCAAGATCGCGCGCGTGTTGCGCCTGCTGCGTCCCCGGGTCGTGATTCTGCCCTTTTGGCAGGCGCGGCACCCCGACCACGCCATTACCGCGACCCTGGGTTACGAGGCCTGCTTCGTCTCGGGTCTGGCGAAAGTTGATACCGGAGCGGCGCCGCATCGGCCCTTCAAGATCGTCTACGCGAGCCTCTACGCGGACGTCCGGCCCAGTTTTGTCGTCGATATCACGCCTTTCATCGACCAGCGCCACGCAGCGCTGATGGCCTATCAGTCGCAGTATGCCAATCAGGAGGCAGGCGGCGCTCTCTTCGTTCCAGAAGATGAAATTCGCGAACGCACCTATGCCGAAGCCCGCCACTATGGTTTGCTTGCGGGCGTGCAGTACGGCGAGCCGTTTGTGCAGAAGGAAGTCGGCTTGGTGGACGATCTGACTCTGGTGCCCGTTCAGTCGATTTAGGGAGCAGTCCACTTGGCACGCTCATAACATTCACTTATCCAAATCCAAAATAGAATAACTTTGCGTTATGTCCATCTCGCGCTCGAAACTAGGCGTGGAGGTGAACGTGACACAAACCTGGGATCCGCAGTCGTACGCGAAGAACGGTGCATTCGTGCATGCTCTCGCGGGCGGTGTGGTTGAGTGGCTTGCAGCGAAGCCTGGAGAGCAAGTTCTCGATCTAGGCTGCGGCGACGGGCAGCTCACGGAGCGCCTGAAAGCGGTTGGCGCGATTGTCCGGGGCGTCGACGCCTCGCCTGCGATGGTTGCAGCAGCTCGTACACGAGGGGTCATTGCTGAGGAGGCGATGGCAGAATCCCTGCCGTTCGCAGACGCCACGTTCGATGCGGTGTTTTCCAATGCCGCTCTGCACTGGGTGCGCGGTCAGGATGCCATGCTCGGTCAGGTCAAGCGCGTGCTGCGTCGCGGCGGCCGTTTTGTTGCGGAGATGGGGGGCCATGGAAACATCGCCGCCATTCGCGTCGCCTTGATCGCGGTTCTAGCGCGTCACGGCTTCGGCGATCTCGAGAATGACGTGAACTACTACCCGACGCCCGAGGGCTACACGCGGCGGCTCAAGCAGGCTGGCTTTCTCGTCGAACGCGTCGAGCTGATTCCGCGCCCCACGCCACTCGGCGAAGGCGGTATGACCGGCTGGTTGCGCACCTTTCGCCGCGGCGTGCTGGAGCAACTGCCGGAGTCTCTACGCGAGACGGCGATTGCCGAAACGACAGAGCTTTTGGCGCACGCTCTGCGGGATGAGGAAGGGAAGTGGGTTGCCGATTATGTCCGACTGCGTTTTATCGCGCGCGCATAGCCCTCAGCTGACGAAGAAGGGGAGACCGGAGAAGCCGCACCTCCCCTTCTTTGACTGCATGGGGAAAGACTAGACCGCCAGTTCGTTCTCGACTGCGCGACGGTTCTTGATCTCAGGCATCGGGTCTTCTGCCTCCAGCACCTTCATGCGGAACAGCAGGCCGGCCAGCAATCCCGCAAGACTCGGCACTAGTAGAAAGAGCCAGACCTGCGAAAGGGCTTTGCCGCCGACCAGCAGCGCAGGACCAAAGCTGCGCGCGGGGTTCACACTTACACCCGTGATGTGAATACCGAAGATGTGAATGACGACCAGTGTGATGCCAATACCGAGACCGGCAAAGCCTGCGGGCGCCGCCTTCTGGGTAGCTCCCAGAATGACCACGACGAAAATCAGAGTTGCAACGAACTCAAAGACGATTGCCGAAGTAAGGCTGTATTCGCCCTGGTAGCCCGGTCCCCAGCCGTTTTGCCCAAGACCACTCGCAGCAACGTTATAGCCGCCGCCTGCTCCGCTGGCCAGAATCGACAGCACCCATGCCCCCAGAATTCCGCCGACGAATTGCCCGGCCCAATAGCCGAACATCTCGACGGTCTTCATGCGTCCGGCGGCCCACACTCCTAAACTAACTGCCGGGTTGATGTGGCATCCAGAGATCGGACCGATCCCGTAAGCCGCGCCGATCAATGCAAAACCAAAGGCAAACGCGATTCCAAGGATGCCGACTTTATCCCCGGCGACCACCGCTGTTCCGCAACCAAAGAGCACCAGGATGAAGGTGCCCACCAATTCTGCAAGGTACTTCTTCATGTTTCCTCCAATGAAACCCGGTTCCGGACGTTGTCCGGAAGGGTTGCATACTTCGCCGCAAAGCGGCCGAATGCCGAGGCATTGAACCGCGGGGGAGGGGATCCTGTTTCGGTCGAATACGCGCTCGGAGTGTTGCAGACAACTGCGGCTGAGTCAAGGGAAACTCATTGCTTTCTCAGGCGGTGTCGGTTCAACTGGAATTCTCCTCTTTACGGCGCCGCGCGACTTCGGCGATCGCGTCTAATGGAGGAGTAAGTCAACTTGGGCGACCATTCCCGGCGCCGACCGAAAAAACGATGGTGCATCACCTCGAACGCCGACCCGAACTCGACGCGTTGCGTGGGCTCTTCCTGGTATGGATGACGCTCACTCACCTGCCAACGCGCTTTAGCGATTTTGTGAACCAGCCCATCGGCTTTGTTTCGTCCGCCGAGGGTTTTGTGTTCATCTCGGCGCTGCTCGTTGGCAGGCTGTATATCCGCGAATTCGTGCAGGACCCTGCAAACGCGCGTTCCAAGTTGTGGAAGCGGTCCTTCAAGGTCTACAGCTATCACCTGTTAATGCTTGCGTTCGCTTTCACGGTAGTGGCTGCCTTTGCCGTCCACACACACAAGGCTGCGCTCATCAATCTTCTCGATTTCTATCTTGCTCGCCCCAAGGCTGCGATCGTCGGCTCGGTGCTGCTTATCTATTGCCCGCCCCTGCTCGACATTCTTCCGATGTATGTCGCCTTCCTGTTCTTCACGCCGATGGTGCTGTCGGCCTCGGTACGCTTCGGGTGGCGCGTGATCCTCAGTGCGAGCGGATTGCTCTGGATCCTGGCGCAACTCGGGCTGCGCGAATTAGTTCATAACTGGGTGGTCCATTTAACCCATTTGAGAATTCCTCTCCAGGAGACCGGCGCGTTTAATCTGTTCGCCTGGCAAGCGGTATGGGTCGTTGGCCTTTGGATTGGTGCGAGAACGGCCATCGAACGCACGCCGTTTCGACGTGTCCCGGGTTGGATGGCGGCGTTCTCGGTGGCCACCTGCGCCTTCTTTGTGGGGGTTCGCTATGGCTGGCTGGGGCCTCATTTAACCGCTCAAGCCCTGGGCTTCGAACTCGACAAGTGGAAGATCGGTCCGCTCCGGGCCGTTAACCTGATGGCGTTTGCGGTGTTCTTCTATTGGCTGCGCAAGTATGCTCTGCGGATTGTGGCGATCGAGCCCTTTCCGACCCTCGGCAAGGCGTCGCTGCGCGTATTTTGCGCGCACATTTTCTTCGTCTTCGTCGGCCTGGCGCTGCTCTACGGAGATTTCAATGCCGACGGCCTGGATCAACTACACGGTCTGCCCGCAATTGCCTTGCTCGTGGTCACCTTTACCGCGCTCATTCTTGTGGCCTTCGACGAAGTTCGAAAAAAGCGAATGAAGCGCATAAATCGCGAGGAAAGACGGAAACTGCCGCCGGAAACTACGGTGCGGAGCGGCTCGGCGGGTCCCGCGCTTCATCCCCTCGCCGACTCGGCTACGCCCGAGTAACCCCTGAATTCTCAGGCGTTCAGGGTCAAATTCATCAAACGTTTGCATTCTGTTTGCCTGGCTGAATTAGTCTGTTAACGGTTCTGTGCGGCCACGTCTTTGCAACTTCAACAGGCCGCCGGACGAGGACAGACCGGTTGAGCCAAACGGTATTTGTACTGGAAGACGACACAGATATTTCGCGGCTGGTGCAGCACCATCTGGAAGCAGCCGGCTTTTCGACGCGCCTTTTTCACACTCCGGCCAATCTCATACCCGACGCGGAGCGGCAGCCGCCGGCGTTGTTCCTTCTCGACATCATGGTTCCCGGCGGAGACGGACTGGATGTGTGCCGCAGGCTGCGCAGCCACACCGGCCTCTCCACCATTCCCATCATTTTCCTCACCGCGCGCGCAGGCGAAAACGATCGGGTACTCGGCCTGGAACTGGGCGCGGACGATTACATCACCAAGCCGTTCGCGACACGGGAGCTTGTTGCCCGCGTCAAAGCGGTTCTGCGGCGCTTCGAGCGGCCAACCACTCCATCTGTCATCAGCTTTGAAGAAGTGATCATCGATGCGAATGCGATGCAACTGAAGGTGCGCGGCGAGCTCACCACGACCACCGCCACTGAGTTCCGCCTTCTCGACTACCTTGCGCGGCACCCGGGCCGTGTCTTCAGCCGCGATCATTTACTTGACGCGGTCTGGGGCGACGCCCGCTTTGTTACCCCGCGTTCTGTGGACGTTTACGTACGCCGGATCCGTGAGAAAATCGAGATCGATCCCGAGAATCCGCGCTATCTCAAGACCGTGCGCGGTGCAGGCTATCGGTTCGAGATCCCCAAGATCGACTAGGCCGAGCAGTGAAACGTCTAGGGCAGGCCATCGAGTGAGCCGAAAAGTATTCTTCAAGCTAATGGGACTGTTTGTCCTTCTGCTTGTGTTTCAGACAGTGGCGATGGAGCTGATCCTGCGCCGCTTCATTAAGCACGCAGAAGGCACGCTCCCCCCTTTCTCTGACCACGAGGCCCTGTGGTCCGGGCTAATCGCCCTTGTGGTTGCATTGCCGGTTGCCGTATGGGCAGCCAGCGGAGTGACGGCGCGGCTGCAGCGCGTTGTTGCTTTTGCCCGCCGCATTGCGCAAGGCGACCTGAGCGCCCGGCTGGATATTGCGGGTCGTGATGAACTTGCAGCGATGGAAAGCGCGTTGAACCAGACGGCGGAGCGGCTGGGGCAGAGCTTCGCCGAAATTGAGAGCCGACGCCACGAACTGGCCACCATGCTCGACTCGATGCAGGAGGCCGTCGTCGCCATTGACTCCGACGGCCAGGTGCGCTGGTGCAATGCCGTCATGCAGCGTATCGCCGGTACGCAAATCCATCCCGGCCGTCCTCTCATTCACTCCGTTCGCGATCCCGATTTGCTGGCCTGCGTACGGGGCGCATTGAAGGATGCTGAGGTGCGCGTTGGCCGGGCGAGTTCTCTTGCGCCAGGGAAAATCTTCGAGATCAGCGCCGCGCCGTTGCCTTCCGGCGGCGCGATTGCCGTGCTCCACGATGTCACTCGGATTGAAGCCGCAGAGAGTTCGCGTAGAGACTTTATCGCCAACGTGAGTCACGAGCTCCGCACTCCGCTGACTTCAATTCAAGGCTACGTCGAAACGCTGGTGGAGGAGACCAAGCCGAGTCCAGAGACGACGCGTGAGTTCCTCGGCATTATCCAGAAGAACGCCACGCGCATGAACCGGCTCACCGAAGATCTTCTCGCGCTTGCCAGCGTTGAGAGTCCCGACTACAAGCTCACCGTGCAGCCCATTAAGGCCAGCGCCATGGTGAAAGATGCCATCGAGTCGCTGGGCGGAATCGTGGTTGAGTCCGAGGTTGAGCTGGTCTCGGCAGGCGCGCCCGATATGCCGGTTCTGGCTGATCCGGATGCCACGAACCAGGTCTTCGGCAATCTGATTGAAAACGCCCTCAAGTACGGCAAGGCCGGGAAGCGCATCCTTGTCGGCGCGCTTCCGCTGGAAAACGAAGTCGAATTCTTTGTGCAGGATTTTGGCCCCGGCATCGCATCCGAGCATCTGGACCGCATCTTTGAGCGTTTTTACCGCATCGATAAAGCGCGCTCCCGGGAGTCGGGCGGCACCGGACTCGGGCTTGCCATCGTGAAGCACATCGTGCAGGCGCATGGCGGCCGCATCTGGGCGGAGAGCGAGCTGGGGTCTGGCGCAGCCTTTCATTTCACGCTGCCGCTTGCCCCGCGTCCGCAGGTTCCCAGCGAGCCTTCCGAGTCCGCCGCTCCAGCTCCCGCAATCTAAGGGGCCAGGACAGATAGCGATCTGCCTATACGAAGGTCGTATCTCGTGTAATTCATGGGATTATTCAAACCCCCGTAACATTCCACGTAGACAATCAATCACGGCGTTAATTCTGTAAGGGAGCTATACGTGAAAAAGACTTTGATTGCCGTTGGACTCTTGGCTTTGACTTTAGGGTCGGCTCAGGCTCAGAAGTTGACTGGAGCGGGAGCGACGTTTCCGTACCCGATTTATTCGAAGTGGTTCAGCGAGTACAGTGCCGCACACCCGGGCGTTGAGATCAACTACCAGTCCATCGGCTCCGGCGGCGGTATTCGCCAGGTGACGAGCGGCTTGGTCGACTTCGGCGCATCGGATATGCCGATGACCGACGAAATGCTGGCCTCTTCGAAAGTGAAGCTGATCCACATCCCGACCGTGCTCGGCGCTGTGGTTCCTGTGTACAACGTTCCCGGCGTAAGCGATCTGCGCTTCAGCGGAGATGTGCTGGCAGACATCTACCTCGGCCGCATCACAAGCTGGAATGACCCGCGCATCGCGAAGGACAACCCGAACGCACATCTGACCGACCAAAAGATCATCGTTGTACATCGTTCGGATGGCTCCGGCACCAGCTTCATCTTCACCGACTATCTCAGCAAGGTGAGCTCTGATTGGTCCGGCGGTCCGGGCAAGGGCACTTCTCCCAGCTGGCCAGTTGGCGTGGGTGGCAAGGGCAATGAAGGCGTCGCGGGCCTTGTGCGCCAGATGCCCGGCGCTATCGGCTACGTTGAGCTGATCTATGCTCTCCAGAACCACATCACCTTCGGCGACGTGAAGAACGCAGCCGGTAACTTTGTGAAGGCATCGATTCCCGGTGTGACTGAAGCGGCTGCGAGCATCAAGACGATGCCCGCCGATTACCGCGTCTCGATCACCAACGCGCCCGGCGCCAATTCCTATCCCATCTCCAGCTTCACCTACCTGCTGATTCCCACCAGCGGCACCAACGAGGCAAACCGGAAGGTGCTGAAAGACATGCTCAGCTGGATTGTGAAGTCGGGCGAAGACGAAGTCGCGACACTCTCCTACGCGCCGCTCCCTCAGGCGCTGGCGGAAAAGGAACTCCAGACGATCTACGGGCTCAAGTAGTTCACTCAACGATACAAAGCGGATCCGGCTTTACTGCCGGATCCGCTTGTAGTCTGCAACGCCAAATTAGATTGAACCGGATCGATCAAGCCAAGTTCGATCGCTAGCGGTGCTCGCCCACCAGGCGATCGACCAGCGGCTCAAGATGCTCGCCGGTTCGCGCCAGCACAAAGGTCTTCGCAGCCTCATTCCAATCCAGCTTGAAACTTGTCGACAGCGCCGAGATCCAGATCTGGCGCACCGGCGTGTTGGGCGTGATGACAAACTTCGATGGCGGCTCTTCGAACACGACATTCAAAACGCCGTTCTGTTCTTCCACCTCGAATCCTGAATCTTCCTCTTCTTCCCGCTCGATCAGATGCTTCTTCAGGTCTTCGATAGCCTTCTCTGCTGCGCGCCGGAACTCCAGTTCATCCACCATGGAGCCAGTGTAGCAAGCCGATCGAAAACTGAACTTGTTGCATGTTATGGTTCATTTGTTTTGGGATTTTTTGCCGTTGGCTTCGGTTTTCTTGCCTTTTTCATCCATTGACCGAAAACCCTTCATCACTCCGCCGTCATACTGCGCTCAGGTTCTCGATTCCGCATTGCCGGAGACTCCCGATGCGCCTTCAATCGCTCGTGCTAGTCGTGCTCGCCTGCTTGACAAGCGTCCACTCTGCCGGGGGCCAATCCGGCGGACAGTCCGTTGATGCGTCCGTCCGGCTCGTGCGCGAGGTAGTCTTCAACGAATTGAACGATCACCAGCGCCATGGCTTCTGGCGTTATTGGATCGAGAAGCAAGCTGGCTCGCAAACCAGCCGCGAAGAGCAGATAGAAACCATCGATGGTCCCGTCACGCGCCTCGTCGAACATGGCGGCCGTCCTCTGAGTGTCGAGAATCGGTTGCAGGAAGAGGAGCGCCTGAACCGTCTGCTGCGCTCGCCGCAGGAGCAGGCGCGGCACCGCCAGGATTACGCCGACGATGAGAAGCGCATCGGCCGCATCCTGGCATTGCTTCCCGATGCGTTTCTTTTTACGGATGCCGGCACGGAAAACGGCTGCTTCCATCTCCGCTTTTGGCCCAACCCCGCCTATCCTCCGCGCTCGATCGAGGCCCGCATCTTTCATGCAATGACCGGCGAAATTTGGATCGATGCGCGGTTGAAGCGGCTTGAGCGTCTCGACGGAGAGCTCGAGGAGAACGTCGACTTCGGTTATGGCATTCTCGGCCGTCTGTACAAAGGCGGCTGGTTTCGACTCGAGCGCACGCGGGTCGGCAGCACCGATTGGAAAACCCAGCGTCTTGAGATCCACATGAATGGCCGCGCGCTCTTTCTCAAGACCATTGCGCGCGAGACGAGCGAGCTGCGCGGCGGCTTCGCACCTGTTCCGCCGGGCATGACGCTCGCCCAGGGCATGCATCTTTTGCTCCCCGCGCAGACACAGGCGATGACCCATCGCGAGGCCTTCGTGCCGACTCCGTAACGCGTGCCGAACCCGCCTAGACCGTCGCTGGATAAGGAGTGTGGCCACGAGCGTGGTTCAGTGCCGTGGCCCACCAGCGAAGGCGCGCCAGCATTTTGGTCATCGAGCGCTCCGCACGCTCCGGTTGCAGCAAAGCTCCCGCGCCGTCAAAGTGCTCCCATGCGCCGGAAAAGCTGACGCTGTCGCGAATCGTCACTGCATGCAGTTCCGCGAACACAAGGCGCAGTTGTTCCACGGCGCGCAAGCCGCCTGAAACGCCTCCGTACGAAACGAACGCTACCGGCTTGGCCTGCCACTCGGTTCCGATTGAATCGATTAACGCCTTCAAGGGCGCTGGGTAGCCGTGGTTGTACTCCGGGGTCACCACGATGAAACCGTCGCAGGCGCCGATGCGCCTCTGTAGCTCGTCTTCTTCGTGCTCCTGCGCAGGGTCGATAGCAACCACTTCAAAGCCTTCCCGTGCGGCCATCTGTCCTGCCCACTGGGCTACCCGGTCGCAGAAACGTCCGGCACGCGTCGATCCGTAAACGAGTCCCACCTTGATCAGTGCACTCATGCTTGTTTCTCTCCTATTGCATTCAGGCTAAGACCTAAAGTAAGGTTGAGGTCAAGAGGAAATTTCGGGAGGAGATCCAGGTGCGACCCGACGAGAGCGCGGCTCCACGACAACTGAGCGTCGGCCAGGTGGCTGCACGAAGCGGCATCGCCGTCTCGGCGCTTCATTTCTACGAAGCGGAAGGCCTCATCCGTAGCTGGCGCAACAGCGGCAACCAGCGCCGCTATCCCCGCGAAGTCCTGCGCCGCATTGCCCTCATCAAGGTGGCTCAGCGCACCGGGATGCCTTTGGGCGAGATTCGAGACGCCCTTGCCGCGCTACCCAATGAAGGCACGCCGACCCGCGACGACTGGAAGCGGCTCTCGACGCGCTGGCGCGCGAACCTCAACGATCGGATCCAGCGGCTCACGCGTCTTCGCGATCAGCTAGATGGCTGCATTGGCTGCGGTTGCCTTTCGCTGGGCATCTGCCCGCTACGTAACCCTAACGATGCATTGGCCGCGCGAGGGCCCGGCCCGCAGTTGCTCGATCCTGAAGCGTAGTGACTACGGTGATGCCCGCAGCACAAGTGTGGTTGGAAGAAGTTGATACTTCTGTCAATATCCGCCGATAGGGGTACTGAAGGAGTGGTTATGGAGTTGGGCCCGATCTCCGGAATCCGATCCGTGACGCTGCAGCAGGCACGTAGGGCAGAGCAGGGCGTGATGCCTCCCGTTGTGATCAATGCAACCGCGGCCACCGGCGACGAGCCTGGCTCTTCAGGTCAGCAGTCCTCAAAACGCGAGCAGGAAGACCGAGGCCATGATCCTTCAGAGCAGGACAATTCTCTGGAAGAGCAGGCGGTCGAGGCAGTCGAACTGGCCACCGAGAATGACCACGAACCCAATCGCTCTGAAGACACCACTCTTTCGGGCCACGATTGGTTCGTCTGACGCTAGCCGACGATTGCCGTCAACCGCAGGACCGTCTCTGCGAGGCGCAGATCTCCCTCGAAATCCATTCGCTCGCGCGCTTCAGATCGGTCGATACCCTTGGTAAACACCCGCCATGCAATCTCTTCAGGAATGCGTACGTGAGCTGCTGGGGGAGTAGACGGTGCGGCGAATAACCACCCTGAGCCTCCTTTGACCAGATACCAGAGCCCTCCGCATGCACCCGCAATCTCGATCGCGAGCGTCGTGTTTTGCTCGGCATCGATCGACCGAAACAGGTGAGGCAGTCCGCGCAAAAAGCAATCAAGCACGGGGTAATAAAAGTCTCGGGTCAAGATTCCCTGCCGCCCCGTAGCCAAGCGGATTTGTTGCTGGTGATGCCAGCGCTCTGTCAGTTCACGGGCGGTATCGAACCAGTTCAGTGATTCCGCTTCGCCCGCCCAGCTCACTTTGAAAAGTGCCGGCGCAAGTGGGTCGAGCGATTCGTGAAAATCCGCGCTCTGCGTACATGCGGTCTGTAACAGATCGATCAGCACGGAGGAGCTGAGCCGCCGGTACACCCGCACTCCCTCGTGGTTCAGCCGATTGACGAGCGCCACCACCTCCTCTGGCGAGCTTGCTTCCGCCCTTTCGGCAAACCAACCGGTCACGCACCATCGACAGCTTGCGCAAGGCAGTGTCCAGCAGGTGCGCAGCCACATCGCGCACGCGCCACAGCGGCGCCACCGTCGGGAAGTCCCATTCGGAGGCATTGAGTGACCGCAAAAGCTGGATGAGCTCCGCATCCACCTTACGCAAAATTGGGGCGCAGAGAATCGGCTCGGAGCCCGCAGCAGGGCAGATCATCGGTTTTACGCTCCTTCCGGGTGAGACCAGGCGGAAACCCGAAAGCCGGGCCGACCGGGCCGGTAATTGCCAAGGCATTCAATATAAACCACATAAGTCACTGGCAGCGATAGGACTTGCATTCTTCGATCGAACTCTCTATTTTACTAACCAGTTAGTTAATTCTATGACTCCAGCTGCCACTCCAACCTCCGATCGCGCTACCGAGACGCGGAATCGCATCCTAGACGCAGCGCTTGCTGAATTCGCAGCCCATGGTCTCGCCGGTGCTCGCACCGACCGTATCGCCAACGCTGCTGCCGTCAACAAGGCGCTCCTCTACTACTACTTCGAGAGCAAAGAGAACCTCTATCTTGCGGCCCTCGAGATGATCTCAGCCAAGGTCCGCGATCGGACTCTCGCCGTTTTCCTCCTTGCCTGCTCGCCGGGCGAAAGGGTTCTGCGCTCGGCACTCGAGCACTTCGATCGCATTCTCACGCAACACGAGTTTCAAGGGATCATGCAGCAGGAGATGATTCGTCTCCACAAGGGCGAGTCCGATGCCCTATCCATCGTCATCAAGCGCGTCTTCGCCCCGGTGCTCACCATGTACCAGGCGATGATCCGCGAGGGCATCGATTCCGGCGAATTGATTCGAGCCGATTGGATGCAGATCCATCTCGCAACTTTGGGCGCCAACGTCTTCTATTTCCTCAGCGCGCCGGTCTGGCGCCTGCTGCAGCAACCGGAGCCCTTTTCCCCCGAAGCCTTGACCGCACGCAGAACCGCGCTCGTGGAGTTTCTGGGGCAAGCAACTTTTATCGACAGGCAGCGCGGAGCCGAGCTCGCGGCGCGCGTGTTAGCCGACACGCCCATGCCTGAGGTCAATACCGATCGGCTCACGTTGGGGAGGAACAATGAACGCACGAAATAGGGTCTTCATGATTTTGGGCCTGCTTACTCTCGGCTCGCTCATCTGGTATCTCGTCACGGCCCGCGTTCCCGGTGATCTCAAGCTCATCGGAACCGTCGACGCGAATGAGGTGCTGGTAAGCGCCAAGATTCCGGGCCGTGTCCAGACCTTGAATGTTGAAGAAGGGCAGTCTGTGCGGGCAGGCGAACTTATCGCGGCGATCGACAGCGACGATCTTGCCGCAGCACGCCAAGCCGCAGAAGCCACGGTTGCCAGCAACCGTTCGAAGCTCAGTGAAACGATGGAAACGGAACGCCAGAATCGAGGCGAAGTTTCGAGCGCGACAATGAATGCAGAGGCGCAGTTGCGCGCTTCCGAAGCAGCCCTGGCCCAGGCGCGGGCCAACCTCGACCATCAACAGGCTGACACCCTCCGCACCGTTGCCCTGGCCAAACAGGGAATCGCAAGCGAGCAGGCGAAGGATGAAGCCGTTACCAGCCTGCAGGCCGCGCAGGCTGCTGTGCAGACCGCGACGGAGAATGTGTTTGCCGCGCGCGCTTCAGTGAAACAGGCGCAGGCGCACGAGCTGCTCGCGCTCGTCTCTGCCCGCACGGTTGCTTCAACGCGCGGACAGGTGCAGAACGCACAGGCGCTGGCAGACCAGGCCAAGGTCGAGCTTAGCTACGCGCAGGTTGTTGCTCCTGTCGGCGGCAAGGTCAACGTACTGGCCGCGCGCCAGGGCGAGGTTCTGCCCGCGGGAGGCACCATCGCCACCATCATGGACCTCAGCCAGACCTGGGTCTACGCGCCGCTGCCCGAGACACAGGCCGATGCCGTGCAGTTGGGCGACAGCCTGCGCGTTGAGATGCCGAGCGGCGCAAGTGTGCAAGGCAAGGTGATTGCCAAGTCCTCCCTCGCGGACTTTGCCACGCAACGCGACATCAACGGTGGGCGCAAGCGCGACATCCGCACCGTGCAGATCAAACTTCTCATCCCCAATCCCGATGAGCGCTACGTGCCCGGCATGACCGCGGAAGTGTATGTGCCGAAGAGCAAGCTGGTGAAGCAATGAGTGCACCTGCTCCGACGCTGCCCCAAAGCGGAAAATCGTTGTCGTCGGCAATTGCTGTCGAAAACATCGTCAAGCGTTATGGCGATTTCGAAGCCGTCAAAGGCGTCAACTTTCAGGTTGCCGAAGGCGAAATCTTCGGCCTGCTCGGCCCCAATGGAGCAGGGAAGAGCACGCTGATTCGCATGATGACGACGCTTATTCCTGTGACGAGCGGGAGAGCCATCGTGGGCGGTCACGATGTCAGCAAGGAGTCGGATGCGGTTAGGCGGATGATCGGGGTTATTCCTCAAGCTTTAACTAGCGATCCGGATTTGACTGTTGAAGAAAATCTCAGCATTTATGCCAAGCTTTACAGCGTTCCGCGGGCGCAGCGGGAGAAGAACATCAACGAAGTTCTGGAAGCGGTGGACCTGATCAAGTGGAGAGGTGCGCAGACCAAGACCCTCTCCGGCGGCATGCGGCGGAGGCTCGAAATTGCACGCGGACTGGTGCACGACCCGCGCATCTTCTTCCTCGATGAGCCGACGACCGGGCTCGATCCTGTCTCGCGCATCGCGGTGTGGGAGATGCTGAACAACCTAAAGAAAAACCGCAACCTCACCATGCTGCTGACCACGCATTACATGGAGGAAGCGGATCGGCTCTGCGATCGGATTGCGATTGTCGATCATGGCAATCTCGTCGCGCTGGGAACCCCGGTCGAGTTGAAGCAAAGCGTACCCGGCTCCAATGTTGTCGAAGTGCAATTCAACCGCGAAGACCCAGGGTGGAAGCAGCGCCTCGAGGCGTTGCCCCACGTGACGGAGGTTCAGTCGCAGTCGGCCGGGGTCTATCGCGTTCTCACTTCGAACGGATCGCAGACGACGACGCAACTTGTCGAGATGGCCGCGTCGCTTGGCGAGCAGCTGACTTCGCTCAGCGTACAAAACACTTCGCTCGATGACGTTTTTGTCCACTACACCGGCCGCCAACTGCGCGATGAGCAGGTGAAGGCGGTCTTCAGTATGCCGCCGCGCCCAGGAGCACAACCATGAACCGAATGTTCGCCATCGTCGAGCGCGAGATGCGCAAATTTTTCCGCTCGCCGGTTCTCATGATCATGTCGATGATGCTGCCGCTGGTGCAGCTTGTCATTCTGGGCAACGCCTTTGGCGGAAAGATCCGCAACGCTCGTGTGGCGGTAGTGGACTACGATCATGGGCCGCAGGCCGTCAAGATCCGCGAGGCATTCGATGCTGTCGCGGCGAATATTGCTACGTTCAAGACCGTTCCCTACGATGACGAGAGCACGGCGCGCGAAGATGTGCGCACCGGACGCGTCGATGCGGCTGTCATCATTCCGGCGCAGTATTCACGGCGAGTCTATGCGCAGGATGCCCCAAGCATCGGCTTTGTTGTCGACAACTCCGACCAGTTCATGAGCTCCTCACTCGTAGGCGAGATGCAGTCGATCGTCGACTCGCTCAACCAGCCGGTGATTCAGGGGCGGGTGGCAAAGGTTATCGCGCTGGCCGTGGTGGAGCTTTACCCCTACGTGGAATACATGAAGTTTCTGCTTTCGGGATCGATTGCCCTGGCGATGTATATCTCGGTGATGATCGGCGGCGGCATGCTTTACATCGACGACAAGGCACGGGGTGTGCATGAGGGCTACCTGGTTACGCCGATTACGAAGCTGGAATTGGTAATGGGGCTCAACATTGCGGGAGCCATCAAGGCCGTGCTGAGCGGGATTTCGCTGACGGTGATTGGAACGTTGATGTCGGGGCTCGGGACAATCTTCAATCCCGTCGCCGATTTTCAACTGCTGCTGCTGATTCTTGGAACGTCGATCGCATTTAACGGCATGATGTTCCTGATGATGGTCAGGGTGGACGATCCGCTGGTGCCGCGCGCGATGTTCGGTGTGCTGAATACGCTGCTGTTCTTTCCGTCGGGCGCTATTTATCCGATCGCGGCATTTCCGAAGTGGCTGCGTGCGATCGCCATCGTCGATCCGTTCACGTACGCCATTCATGGTTTCAAGGCGGTGCTTCTGAAAGACGGGGGCTTTGCGGCGATCCGAACAGACCTGCTTTTTCTGTTCATCTTTGGTATTGGCACGCTGCTGATCGCAACGCCGCTCTTCAAGCGGACTCTCTGACACAAACTCCACGCCTATGTGGAGAGGCGATAAGAATTCTCGATGTTGACCTGAAGAGAATTGGCACAAGATGGAGTACGACCTGAAGCGAATGGATTGAATTTCCGGCGGCAAGCAGTGCAAACCGGGATGCATGACGGCGGTCATTCCTTGTGGGAGGATGGCCGCTTTCGTGTTTTTTGTCTTCTTCGCGCGCGCTCGAAGCGGTCTTCCTTTGCACCTCCGGGCTCTGATACCTCATCCTAAGGAGCGAGGAGATTCTGAGCATGGCAACGCAAAATCTTTCTGCCGCAGCAGCGGGCACGATCGAACTGGGGGACCTGAGGGTCAACCGCCTGGGCTACGGCGCAATGCGCATCACCGGCAAAGGCATATGGGGTCCTCCGGCTGACCACGCTGGAGCGCTCGCCACGTTACGGCGGGCGGTTGAACTCGGCGTCAACTTTATCGATACTGCAGACTCCTATGGCCCGAATGTTTCAGAGGAGCTGATAGCCGAAGCGCTCGCTCCTTATCCTGCGGGCGTGGTCATTGCCACCAAGGGCGGCTGGGAGCGCGTTGGTCCCGGCCAATGGATTCACAACGCCAGTCCCAAGCATCTTGAAGAAGCGGTGGCTGGAAGCCTGAAGCGCCTCCGTCTCGATCGCATCGATGTGTACCAGCTTCACATCCCCGACCCCGCCGTTTCGTTTGACGCTTCAATGGAAACGCTGGCCCGCCTTCAACAACAGGGGAAGATTCGGCACATCGCGCTCTCGAACGTGACCCTCGAACATCTGGAGAGGGCGCGCAAAATTGTCCCCATTGTTTCTGTGCAGAACCGTTACAGCTTCGCGGATCGCGAATGGGATTTTCTGCTCGATTTCTGCGAGAAACATGGGATTGCATTCATTCCGTGGGCTCCCTTGGGCCAGAATCGCCAGGCCCACGACGTTCTGGAGAAAGCGGCCAAGCAACTGGGCGCAACGCAACTGCAGGTGGCGTTGGCGTGGTTGTTGAGGCGGTCGAAGGTTACGCTCCCCATTCCCGGCACGTCGTCGGTGGCTCACGTTGAGGAGAACATTCAGGCCGCTGGTTTGGAACTGCCCAAGGCGGTGTTTGAGGAGCTTTCTGCGGTGAGCTCGCCGCCGGCGAGCTTGCGGTGAGTTGGAGAGGAAGTTCGTTCTTCTCTGGGCTTGTTGAGGTTCGTGGTTTCCCACGCAGGCGTAGCTTGGATGGGGCACCAGACGGTCGTGGTGGACGAGATATTGCGCGGCGGTTGCGAGCGCGCATCGCGGGTGTATGCTCGTATCCGCTATGAAAACTCGACGCGCGCCGTTCCTTCTGATGTTTGCCTTGTCCGCAACCGTTCTTGCGCTCACCGCTCCGCTTGTGGCGCAAGACAAGCCTAAGCCTGAAGACACCGAGATCTGGCAGCCGGAGCCAAAAGTTGTCACTCCGGGCGCAACGGATGCCGCGCCACCTTCGGACGCCATTGTTTTGTTTGACGGCAAGAATGAGGATGCGTGGGTTTCCGCGCAAGACCATACGCCTGCGCGCTGGGTGGTTCACGATGGCATCTTGACCGTGAGCAAGGAGCATGGCGTTGGCAACATTGAAACCAAGCGCTCATTCAAGAACTACCAGCTGCATGTGGAATGGCGGGTACCGGAAAACATCACCGGAACGAGCCAGGCACGTGGCAACAGCGGTATTTTTCTCGCCTCCACCGGGCCGGGCGACGATGGCTACGAGCTGCAGGTGCTGGACTCCTACAACAACAAGACCTACGTGAACGGCATGGTAGGCAGTCTCTACAAGCAGAGCATCCCACTGGCAAACCCCATGCGGAAGCCGGGTGAATGGAACGTCTACGACGTGATCTGGACTGCACCCACTTTTAATGACGATGGCACGTTGAAGACGCCTGCGTATGCCACGGCTTTTTTGAATGGGGTGCTTGTCGACAATCACTTTGAGCTGAAGGGACAGACTCTTTACATCGGCAAGCCGTTCTATAAGAAGTACGATGCCGCACCGATCAAGCTGCAGGCCCACGGCGATAAGAGCGAGCCGCTGAGCTTCAGGAACATCTGGGTGCGGGATCTGCCCTGACACGCGAGAGTCTGACGCGAGCCCTGACGCCGAACGACAACGAGAGGGGAACCCGGCCTCTTTTCACGGCTGGTTCCCCGCGCTATCCCCGGATGGGCGTAAGCCCCTACAATGGGGGCTGACTCCAACCTACGAGGAAACACATGCCGTTGTCCGGAGAAGCAATCCGCTTAATGAACTATATCGACGATGTTTCAGTGACGCTGCGCCGCATCCTGGCCTTTGCTCCGACGCTGACTGACGAGGAACGCGCGCGGGTGGCCGAACATCTGGTGAACTCGAAGCCGAGCGCTGACGAAGTTCTCCAGGCCCTGAAAGCAAAGTAAGGCTTCTCACTTGACTACAGTGGCCATTGTTGGGGCCGGTCCGCTTGGCAGGTGGCTCGCGATGTCGGCTGCGCGCGCCGGTTTCCGTGTCCGGCTGGAAGACGTGATGCCGGCGAATCTGCATCACGCGCGCGAGGCCCTGCGCCAGCAATTGAGCGCAGAGTCGATGCCCGCGGTTGCGTTCGTCTCGACTCTCGAAGACGCGGTGCGCGATGCGGACCTGGTGATCGATTGCGTGCCCGACGAGCTGGAATCGAAGCTGGAGATTTTTTGCCTGCTTGACAGGATGGCGCCGCCGCGCACTGTGCTGGCTACGCCGACCACCCGGCTCTCGATCGCGGACCTGGCTGCCTGCACCTACCGGGCCGATCGATGTGTCGCAATTGTGGCAGAGGCAGCGGCAATTCCTGCCCGGTTTACGGAGGCCGGCTCCGAGATCCTGTTGCATACGACAGGGGAGACGTCGGCTGAAGCCGTTGCATTGCTCCGCGATTTTTGGGAGCGCCTCGGATTCGCGCCGTGCTTCGAGCTGGAGCCGGCGGCCGCAATCCTGCCCGGGCAGTAGAGTTCTAGCGGCCGGCGAGCACTTGTTCGTAGTACTTCACATAAAGAGGCAGCACGAGCGTGGCGCAGAAGCGGGAGCGAGCCGTTTTGCGCGCTGCATCGCGCATCACCTCGAGGCGGTCGCGATCTTTGAGCAGCTGAATTGCGCCGGCCGCCATTTCTTCAACCGCGCCCACTTCATACAGCAGGCCATTTACGCCGTCGTCGATCAGCTCCGGCACTCCGCCGACGCGGGTTGCGATGGTGGGAACGCGGCAGGCCATCGCTTCAAGCGCGGCCAGGCCGAAGGATTCCAACTGGCTCGGCATCAGCATCAAGTCTGCGAGAGGCAGCAGCTCGTTGACGCGCTCCTGCTTGCCAAGGAAATGGATTTTGTCGTTGATCCCAAGTTCGTGCGCGAGCCATTCCGCGGCGGAGCGGTCGGGCCCATCGCCCACAAGGACCAGGCGCGCCGGCGTTTGTTCAGCGACACGCGCAAAGACCTTGACCACATCGACCACGCGCTTGACCGGCCTGAAGTTCGAGAGGTGCATCAGAATCGATTCGCCGGGATCGGCCAGCCGCTTTCGTGCTTCGGCTCGATTGACTTCGTCTTTGTACGGTGTGTAGACGTCGCAGTTGACGAAGTTGGGAATGACTTCGATGGGGCGTGTAATGCCGAAATCCTCGAGGGTCTTTTCTTTCAGATAGCTTGAAATGCTGGTGACCCCATCGCTCTCCTGAATCGAATAACGGGTGATGGGGAGATAGCTGCGATCGAGGCCTACGAGAGTGATATCGGTTCCGTGGAGCGTGGTGACGAAGGGCAGCCTGCGTCCGCGCGCGGCGAGCATTTGGCGGGCCAGCAGGGCACTGACCGAGTGCGGAATCGCGTAGTGAACATGCAGCAGATCCAGATCGTAGAACTCGGCGACCTCAGCCATGCGCGAAGCGAGCGCGAGGTCGTAGGGGGGGAATTCAAAGAGCGGGTAACTGGAGACGGGAACCTCATGGTAGAAGATGCCGCCATCGCGTCCGCTGAGCCGAAAGGGCTGCGAGTAGGAGATGAAGTGGACTTCGTGCCCGTTTGCCGCCAGCTCAATGCCGAGCTCGGTGGCCACGACGCCGGAGCCGCCATACGTTGGATAACACGTGATTCCGATGCGCATGTGAGGCCGTTCGCTCCGTTCTTCTTCTTCTTCAGTCAGTTCAGGTTAGCCTGCGGGTTGGACGTTTCAAAGAGCAGGGAAGATGCAGAACGCGTATGAAATACAGCCGCGGTTCTTACATTTGGGCGAAAGAGATTAGTTCGAGTGCGGGAAACTCACGCAGTGCGAGCAGTGCGGTCCGCTCCACATCGCGCGAGGCACGCAGGCGGGTGCGGATTCGACCGAGGTCCGCATCGTTGTATCCAGGATGCGTGACCAGCTCCCACGTGCCTTGCGGAAGGCGTTGCATCAGAGAGCGCACGGCATCGGCGTCCAAAGTGCCTGTACCAACCACGGCGATCGTGCCATCGGTGGAGGAGAAGCCCTCCTGTGCGATGAGCCTCCTGAAATAGGGCCCAAAGCGGCGCAGGGCCACCACCTCGGCACTGCGCACCAGTCCTGCCCGTGGCGTGGCATGCACGGCCCACTCCGGCTCAAAAGGGTTGCGCACCGCACGCAGACCGGCAGCGCGTGCTGCCCGCAGCACGGGCCTCAGCACCGCAGGAAACATGTGCGTGTGCTTGTGCGTATCGACATGCGTGAGGCGCAGCCCGCCGGCCTGTGCAAAGGCAATTTGCGCGGCTGCTTCCGCCTCGATTTCTGCGGCGCGGATGCGGCCTGTAAACAGGCGCAGCAGAAAGGTTCCCAGCTTGGGGGGAAAACAGCCGGTGGCTGGGTCTACGAGCGTGGGCACCTTTTCTGGCGGCAATACCGGCTGGCCGTCTACCAGAACAATGTGGCATCCGACCCCGAGGGTGGCATTTTGCGCGGCCAGCGCAAGAGCTTCTGCCGTGGCCTCGGCGCGCGCCATCAAGGTGGTGCTGGTGAGAACGCCGCTCCTATGCAGTTCCACAATGGCGCGGTTGACTCCCCGCGTCAGGCCGAAGTCATCGGCATTTACGATCAAGCGGCTCACGGGATGAGTGTATCAATCCGGTATGGAGCCCTGTTCCGTATGAACTCCTTTAGGTGGCGATGGACCGGGCGCATGCGTGCCTTCCGGCGGAGGGCGCGGGGTTGTGCGGGAGGGTCCGGCGAAGCCTGTCACCGTAACGGAAAGGGCTGGTATCATAACAAGAGTCCGCATCGGCTCTCGCCGCCCGTGGGCGGTTAGCTCAGTTGGTTAGAGCGCCTGCCTTACAAGCAGGATGTCGGGGGTTCGAGTCCCTCACTGCCCACCAAGACTCCTTCCAGATTCGTCCGATCCAGTCCACAAGTCCCGCATAAACATAGCTTAAACAGCGGGGATTCGTCCGTCATGGTTCAGTCCTGTTCCGCCAAATCCGGAATCTGTTGGGGGTATTTTCTAGGGTAGATTTTCGTGGATGGGGGTATATTGTTGACAGAGGCGGAGCGAGAGTATGCAGCTAACAGAGCGGCTAACGGAGCTACAGATCAAGAGGGCAAAACCAAAATCTACGCCGTACAAGTTGGCAGATGGACGCGGACTATTCCTTCAAGTGATGCCGACGGCGGAAAGCACCATTCAATTTGAAGGTCCTTCGCTAAGTTCAGGATTTCGCCTGCGGGCCGACGCCCGCAAAGCGGCTCAAGTTCGAGTCCCCCACTGCCCACCATTTCATTCAAAAATATTAGGTTTTATATAGATGGATGCCACTGCATCACGTTCGCCGGGGCACGTTGATTCTGCAGTTCGGCGGCCATGAATTTCATATACGGGTCGATGTGGTTGAAGAACAGCTTGTAGCCGGCGCAGAGGTAGTTGAGGCCCGGTTCGCCATCCGGAGTCGTCAGGAATCGATGCTTGGGGCATTCTCCGTTACAGGCGAAGCGAACCTCGCACTCACGGCAATAGCGAGGCAGGGAATCGCGCTTTTCGGTTCCGAATGTGCGCTGTTGTGACGTTCCGACCAGCGAGGCGAGCGGAGCTTCCATGATGTTGCCCAGCTTGTTTTCTGGGTAGACGAAGTGATCGCACGAGTAAAGATCGCCATTGTGTTCGAGGGCGAGAGCATCGCCGCAGGTTTCGCGGAACACGCAGAGGGATTGGGGCACGCCGTACCAGCTTTCAAGCGCGACATCGAAGATCTGGACGAATTGCCGGCCGACATCCTTGCGGACCCACTCATCAAAGATCGTACAGAGGAACTTGCCGAACTGGAGTGGCTCAACCGACCAGTCGGAGACCTCCGCGGAATTTTTCCAATTGGGGCCGATCAGGTGGAGCCCGTCGGCAGCAGGAGCCCCGGTGACGCGCTCGACGATGGGGATGAACTGCATGAAGCCGCTGCCGGCCTCGCGCAGAAATTCATAGACCTCGAGGGGATGGCGGGAGTTGGTGCGGTTGACCACGGTGAGAGTGTTGAAGTCGACGCTGTGCTTTTTCAAACATCCGATTGCCGCCATCACGGAATCGAATGTAGGCTTGCCGCCCTTGTTGACCCGGTAGCGGTCGTGGAGTTCGCGCGGCCCGTCGATCGAGAGGCCGATGAGGAAGCGATTCTCAACAAAGAAATCGGCCCATGCGTCATTGAGCAGAACTCCGTTGGTCTGGAAGGCATTTCCAATCTGCTTTCCGTTGGCGTACTTTTGCTCGAATGCGACCACTTTTCGGAAGAAATCGACGCCAAGAAGAGTAGGTTCGCCGCCTTGCCATGCGAATGTGACGGTTGGCACGGCTTGCGCCTCGATGTATTGGCGGATGTAGGACTCGAGCACGTCGTCGGACATGGCCCAGTCGTGCTTTCCCGGATAGAGATTTTCCTTTTCCAGGTAGAAGCAATACGTGCAATCGAGATTGCACACGGGCCCGATTGGCTTGGCCATGATGTGAAAACCGGGGAGTGTCGTAGGGGATGCCATAGTTCGCCTGCTGGGCAGTTCGAGGGCCAGCTTCTGGTTCATAGTACCGAATCAGGCTTGAACAGGGTCGGCTCGGCTGCTGCTGTATGGTGGCTTCGCTTGACGAGGGCCGGTTGGTTCGAATATCACTCCTGTACTGTCAGAGAGGGCTATGGAAACCCGTCGAACTGTTTTGAAGTACCTTGCAGGCGCCGCAGGCGCATCCGCGTGTGGCCTCGATACATTGGAAGATTTTGCGCAGGGAATCAACAAAGAGAGCAAGAAGCCGAACATCGTCTGCATTGTTGGCGAAGGGCTTCGCTGGGACGAGTTGTCCTCGACCGGCAACAAGCTGATCAAGACGCCGAATCTGGATCGCATCGGCCGCGAGGGCTGCACGTTTCACAATGCTTTCGTCGTGAACGCATTGTGTCTTCCGTCGCGCGCCACGATGTTGACCGGCATGTACTCGCACACTACGGGCGCCGTATCGAATGTGCAGGGCAAGATTCCCGAACGCTTTCCCCTGGTTTCCGATTTGCTGCAGAAGGCCGGCTATGAGACTGCATTTCTGGGCAAGTCGCATATCGAAGGCGCGCTGATGGAGCACAACTGGGATTACTATTTCGGGTTTGTGGGGCAGGCGGATTACTACCGACCCCGCATCACCGAAGGCGTACGCGGGAAGTACGAGCCGGCAAAAACCTACGAAGGCGAGTATGTTGACACGTTGCTGACGAGAAAAGCGGTGGAGTGGCTGCAGCAGCCGCACGAGAAGCCGTTTTGCCTGTTCCTTTGGTTTTACGCGCCACACGCGCCGTTCTACGGCCCAAGGACCTGGTCAACGATCTGAATGGGGTTCCGATTCCGACGCCTGCAACGTTCGATGAGGACCTGAAGGGATATCCGGGCAAGCCGCGCGCGGTGGCCGATGCCGATAACAAGATTGGCTACTCCGAAGTCTTCAGCGACGATCCGCGTTCGCTGGAGGAACTGGTGAAGGATCACTACGCGGGTGTTGAGGACAACGATCGCAACATGGGCGCGGTCTGGCACGAGCTTGAGCGCCAGAAGCTCTCGGACAACACGGCGATTCTATTGAGCTCGGACCATGGCTTCTTTCTCGGGGAGCATCATCTCTACGACAAGAGGCTGATGTATGAACCATCGATTCGGGTCCCGATGATGGTGCGTTATCCGGGACAGGTAAAACCTGGCAGTACATCGGAAGAAATGGTGCTGAACCTCGACATGGCGCCAACCCTTCTGGAAATAGCCGGGCTGCCGGTGCCGGGCGATATGCAGGGAAAGAGCATATTGGCGCTGGCGGAGGGGAGAGCCGATCCCTCCTGGCGCAAAGACTGGCTGTACGAGTATTACGAATATCCCGGTTTCGAGAATGTTCGTCCGTGTCGCGGCGTGCGCACCGAGCGCTACAAGCTGATCGAGTTCTTTCTCTCGCCGGAGGAATTTGAGCTTTACGATTTGCACACCGATCCCAACGAGATGAATAACCTGTACGGCAAACCGGAGTACGCGGAGCTTACCGCTCATCTCAAGCAAAGGCTCGCCGCACTGCGGGCAGAGACGAACGATACGTTCCAATACAAGCCCACGGGAATTCCCGCCCACTGGAGTCTGGGAACCCAGACGGAGTCGGGGCTTGTTACGCCGAAAAAGTAGAAAAACGGACGATCGCTGCGAGTCAGCGGATAAGGAATGACGATGGTGAGGAATTCGATGCGCTCTGAATTTCGGCTAAGCCCCCTAACAATTCTGTGCATTCCTGCTTTTCTCCTTTGTTCAGTCCCTTCAAGGGCGCAGAACACGAGTGCGACCGTTCCGCCGGTCATCGATGTTCACGTTCATGCGATGGACGAGTCGTTCCCCGGAATGGGAGCGATGTGTCCAAACGAAACGAAGTTTCTTGCATCGGATCCGCGGACGAAGGAAGCGCCATTCGGCTGGGATACTGAGGAGTGCACGCCGAAGCTGTATCCCGCGGCCAAGGGCGAATACCTGAAGGACATGGCTGCGGAGATGGAGAGGCTGAACGTCACGGCAGTCGTCTTCGGCGATCCCAAAAGCGTGCAGAAGTGGAAAGATGCAATGCCCGGGCGCGTGATTCCCGGCACGTCATTCAATGAAGGAATGGAGCCCGGCAAGCGCGTTCCGCTCGACGAGCTGCGCAAGGACTTTACTCAAGACGGCTTCAAGGTGATGGGTGAGATTGGTCTGCAATACGAGGGGCTGTCGCCGAGCGATCCCTCCGTCGATCAGTTCTTCGCTTTGGCGGAAGAACTCGACGTCCCGGTTGCGATCCACATGGGCACGGGCGGCTCAGGGCGCGCCAACATTGGCATGCCGAAGTTTCGCGGTTCGATGGGAAATCCGCTGCTGCTTGAAGACCTGCTCGCGCGTCATCCCAAGCTGCGTGTGCAGGTGATGCATGCAGGTTATCCCATGATCGACAACATGCTCACGCTGCTGCAGGCTAACTCGCATGTGTATGTCGATGTAGCGGGATTGATCTGGAGCTATCCGCTGAAGGAAGTCAACCGCTACATTCAGCGACTGGTGGACGCGGGCTTCGAAGATCGCGTGATGTTCGGAACCGATCAGATGGAGTGGCCGAAGCTGATGGCCTATTCCATCGGCGTGATCCAAAACGCGGACTATCTTAGCCCCGAAGAGAAGCGCGACATTCTCTATAACAACGCCGCGCGATTTCTTCGTATCAACCCTGCACCCGCAAAGTAATGTTTTTTGTGCTTCAGTCTCGAAGGAGAGTCAGGCAATGAGCAAGCAGGATTCAGTTGGGAGTACCAGTGCGCGATCCAGCACGCTATTGGAGCGCCGAGACATTCTTAAGGGCCTGGCAATGGCCGCGGGCGGCGCTCTTGCGGTTGGAGGCTCTTCGGAACAGGCCTACTCCGAAACGGTGAAGCCAGGGACTTCGTCGCATCTGAATTCGGCTCCCTCTTTGATTACATTGGACGGCGATCCTGTGGCGACGACCGCGGCGGGCAAAGTTGCCGGATATGTGCGCAAAGGCATCTTTACCTTCAAAGGAATTCCGTACGGAGATACGACGGAAGGCGCCAATCGTTTCGTTCCACCTGCCAAGCCGAAGCCGTGGAACGGAGTGCGCAGTGCGCGACAGCATGGCCCCGTTGCGCCTCAGGCCGCGCGTGGCGGGTGGGCTAATGACGAAGAGGCGTTCATGTTTTCCTGGGACGATGGCATCCAGGGAGAAGACTGCCTGCGGCTTAATGTCTGGACCCCTGGGTTGAACGACAACAAGAAGCGTCCTGTGATGGTGTGGTTGCATGGGGGCGGGTTTGCGGCCGGTTCGGGGCAGGAGCTGCTGTCGTATGACGGCGAGAATCTCGCGCGGCGCGGCGACGTCGTTGTTGTCACCCTGAATCACAGGCTCAATGTACTTGGCTATCTGAACCTTGCGAAGTACGCGGACAAGTATGCCAGTTCGGCGAATGTCGGCATGCTCGACATCGTTGCCGCGTTGGAATGGGTTCGCGACAACATCGCAGAGTTTGGGGGAGACCCTGGCGTCGTCACGATTTTTGGGCAATCCGGTGGAGGCGGCAAGGTCAGCATGCTGATGGGCATGCCCGCCGCCAAGGGCTTGTTTCATCGTGCGATTGTCGAGAGCGGTTCGATGCTGCGCGGGAATACGGAAGAGCGCTCGCAAAAGCTGGCCGATCTGGTAGTGACGGAGTTGGGATTGACTGCGTCGACGATCGATCAGATTCAGACATTACCGTACCCACAACTTCTTAAGGCTAGCTCCGAAGTGTTGCGCAAGAACAATCCGCGGCCGGCAGGGGGAGTTCCCAATTTTCGGCGCATGGCCGAGCTTCTTGGATTTTCTCCTGTTGTCGACGGGAAGGTACTCCCAGCACATCCATTCGATCCGCAGGCATCTGATATCTCTGCGGATGTTCCGATGATTGTGGGGACGACGCTCAACGAGTTCGTCACGGCAATCAACCATCCTGAGTATGAGTCGATGACGGATGCGGAGGTTGAGACGCGGGTACGAGGAATGTTTGGGGACAAGACGCCCGCCATTCTCGCGGCATTTCGCCAGCGGACCCCAGCGGCAAAGCCGTTCGATCTTTGGTCGCATATTGCCGCGTCGACGGTTCGGGAGAATGCCATCAAGCAGTGCAAAGCGAAAGCCGTGCTCGGCAGGGCTCCTGCCTACCTGTACTGGTTTACGTGGCAAACGCCCATTCTCAGCGGAAGGCCGAGGGCGTTCCATTGTTCAGAGATCGCGTTTGCCTTCGACAACACAGATCGATGCGAAGCCATGACGGGTGGCGGATCGGATGCTCGGGAACTGGCGGCTAAGGTGAGCGAAGCGTGGATTCATTTCGCTCGCACTGGAAACCCGAATCACCCCGGCATTCCGCGTTGGGCGCCGTTCGCGCCAGATACTGTGCCGACGATGATCTTTGATAACAAGGCGGAAGCGGTCAACAATCCCGATGGCGGAGAACAGGCGAGTATTGCCGAGGCTTGACGAGCGCGATTCACGAGGACGTGAAGGGGAATGTGGCGGACCGTTGTCTGAATTCAGCCTAATCGCGGTCAGAGAAACCGCTTTTGAAAATCGAAACCCAGCTGACCACTACAACGCCTGCGCAACCGATGAGCCCTGCAAAGAACATGACCTCAAGGATCTTGAACCCCAAGAGGATGAGCTTGTCGTGCATGGATACCCCTGCGGAGCTGCAGAGCCCCGAACCCTCGTACTTTGAATTATCCGGATTGCCATTTCGGTGGGCGAGCCCTGTTCCGAACGCATTCGCCTGACCGGCTAAGCATACCGGGGCGTACGTGAGGTGGATAGATATACCAAGGTACAGTTCTACCAATCGCTTAGGAATGCGTTCGCACCGTGAAGTGGAAGGTCGCCCCGCCATGCGGTGATCTTTCTGTCCAAATATGCCCGTCGTGCGCTTCGATGATCGTGCGGCAGATTGCCAGTCCCATGCCGGTACCCTTTTTCTTTGTACTGAAGAAGGGTTCGAAGATCTTTTCCTCAATCTCGGGCGCAATCCCCGGTCCCCGGTCTTCAACTGAAATCAAAATCTCCTGGTCGCTCCTTTTCTGCGATCGGATTGTGAGTTCGCGCGGTTCTTCCATCAGCATCATCGCATCCATGGCGTTGGAGGCAAGATTCAGCAGCACCTGCTGGATCTGGACTGAATCAATTGCCGGCAGAGGCAGATCGTGTGCCAGTGCCAACTGGATGGATACACCGCGGCGGATCGCATCGTCGCGCAGGAGGCGCGCGAGATCCTGAATGAGACGATTCATCTCGACGGTTTCACGAACCTGCGCTTCTTTGCTGAAGAGGGCGCGCACGCGCTTGACCACTGCACTGGCGCGGGTACTTTCCTGCACAATTTTCTCGGCGGTGGCTGAGGCCTTTAGAATGTTGGCCGGATTGCTGCGCAACCACTCCCGGCAGGCGTAGGCGTGGGTCACGACCGCGGTAAGGGGCTGGTTGAGTTCGTGGGCAATTGAGGCCGCCATTTCACCCATCTTCAACGTGTTCGAAAGCCGGGTCAGGTCGTCTTGCGCCAGCAGCAGGTTTTGCTGAGCGCGGCGCTGTTCCTCGATATCGATGTGGATGCCATACCAGCTCGAGATCTCTCCATCCTGCGAACGCTGCGGAAAGCTACGCACGAGAAACCAGCGATAGACGCCGTCGGCGCCTCGCACCCGGGCTTCCACCTCAAAGCGGCCGCCTGCAACCAGGGCCGCATCCCACCCTTGCCGGAAAAGGACCTCATCCTCAGGATGAAGAATTGCGAAGAATGAGCTTCCCGGGGAAGTATCCAGCGATTCTCCCACGTACTCGCGCAGATGCTGGTTGCAATACTCGATATGTCCGGCCGTGTCAGCGCGCCAGATCTGTTGCGGAATCGCTTCGGTTAACGTGCGCAGCTGCTGTTCCCGCTCCTGAATTTCCAGGTTCGATCGGCGAAGCTCGGCTGTCCTTTCCTGGACCTTGACCTCAAGCTGATCGCGTGCATCTCGAATGGCGACTTCAATGCGTTTGCGTGCAGAGATGACAACCGTGATCCCAATTGCAAAAACAAGAAATGCGGCGAGAAAGCTCTGCGACTCCCTGGCCACAGTCATGGAGTAGACGGGGGGGACGAAGAAGTAGGTCACCACCAACGTGGATAGCGTCACGGCTATCATCCCGGCAATGATTCCGCCGAACCACGCGCTGGCCATAATAGCGGCGAAGAATAGAAAGACGAATGGGTAGGCAATGATCCGTTGCAGCGGGAACGTCCACAGCAGCGCGACGAGAACAAAAGAGCAGGCAATCGCGGTCGGCTTCAACACGAACTCGAATGTCCAGGCAGAAACTCGTTTCGCCCCGTACGCTGTCATGAAGGCATCATAAATCGGCGATAGGTGCCGTATGAATTCTGCCGCTGGAATTGGTGCGCAAATGCCCAAACACAGAGGAGGCTTTCGAGCCAGTTGCAAACAGCGCGATCAGGGAGAAGGGGATTAGTGGAAAGAAAGGGTCGCGGGGACAATGGCTTTTGCCGGGACCGACCCGCGTCGGTGGGCCCTGGGATTGCCCTCCGCGCAGAGCTGCATCGCCCCGCAGTCGACCAGGCGCCTCACTGCGGGGCGGCTCGAGGGAAGATACGCTAGGATCGTGCCGCAAATGCGGCGAGGGATTCTTCTACGCTTGGGCGCTCACCCCCGGCGATCTGCGCGCGCCGCAGATGATGAAACTGGCTCAGGATGGCGTTTGCCTTTGTCAATGCGACGATGCGCTCTACGTATTGTTCCAGCTTCACTCCGGGAATGGCGAAGATCGCTTTCTCTTCAGTGAACGTATTGAGATAGGCGCGTGCGCCGCAGCATCCAAGGCTCATGGCGGGGCGTCCCGAGTTCATCACCTGCGGGACAACAGCACATGCGGGCCTTCCCATGGCTGGGGCGTGGTCGCCCTCGATCTGCTGCGTTGCTTCAGAGAGAATTAAAGTCTGATCGGCGCGCACAAACAGGAGCACCACATCGGGGGGCAACGGGCTCTTTGCGAGTGGTGCGTATGTGACGTACTTGGGCTGACTCTTCAGCACGGGTATTTGCGGAATATCTTCGGCGCGCACATAGCCAAGGTCCGCGAATACCTTGAGTGCGTCCATCAGGTCCTTCTGCTGCGCGGGCGAGGTCTGCAGGTTGTGCGTGTGGACTCCGATCGCACACAGCTCGTGATCGCGGGTGGTCGTCACAAAACTAGACGTCGCGGCATCTTGCCAGAAGCGGCACCCGGCTGGAGCCTGTTCGTCCCGCGCCGCGATGCCCGTGGGCGGAGTGTCGCTGAAGCAGATTGAGATTGGCGCCTGATCCAGATGCAGGGCCTCCACCAGCGCCACTGAAAGTGCAGCGTAGTTTTCCATGACAAACATCCCTTCTTGAATCATGACTTGTGTGAAGCGCCTCAGGCAATGTGACTGCTGACAACCGAGAAGCCCATCTCCCCAATGAACCCGCGGATTGCGCCTTCAGTGGATTCCCTGGGGTTGAAGACGACTGTGACGCGGCCGTCTGGATAGGTTGATCGGCTCGATAGGATGCCGTGCTCTTTGCCGAGCATTGTGTCGAGACCCACGGCACAGGTAGGGCACGTGAATCCCTTCACCTGCAGTACGAGTGTCGAGCGTGGACCTGCTGCGGCAATCGACTCGACCGGGTTGAGTGCGCCGACGCTGGAGAGAGCCACCAGGTGCATGAATTGTCTGCGAAACATAGAAACTCCTCAGAAACTTCTGTGAATTCGTGCGGTCACTGCGCACTGCCAGATGCCGCTTCATATCTCCACGGTGTTTGAATACTGGCTTGGTCAGAGAACCGCGTGTCGACGTAATCGCTGAACTCAAGCTTCTTGTTCAGCACACCGGTTTCGATCATCAGATCGCGCACCAGGTCGAAGTCTGCCTTGCGTGGGCCAAGCGGGCTGTACGTAACGCGATCCATCGGTTTGGTGAGCGCCCAGCGCAAAAGTGCAGGCTTCTGGTTGTAATAGAAACGGCCTACAAAATCGGAAGCCTGTTCTCGATGGGGTTTGCTCTTGTCCAGCCAGAGTCCGGATCGTGCAATCCCATCCACCAGCACTTGCACCACGTCGGGTCTGCGATCGATCAGATCCTGCCGCACAACCAGGATGCAGGACATGTAATCGGGCCAATATTCCCGCGCCTGAAATAGAACCCGTCCGAAGCCCGCGATCTCGGCCTGCGACGGAAACGGCTCACCCATCACAAACGCATCGATCGCGTGCGCGGCCAGCGCCCCGGAAACGTCAGGGGGCGCCATTTCGACCATCTTGATTTCGCTCGGCTTGACGCCCCAGGCCTTCATTGCACGAAAGAGAAGAAGGCGTTCGTCTGAAAACCGGCTTGGAATGGCAATCGTCTTTCCGCGCATGTCGGCAAAGGTTTTGATTGGTCCGTCTTTGCGTACGACGACCGCGCTGCCATAGCGATGTCCGAGATAGACGACCTTGATGGGCACGCCTTGCGCTTTCAGGGCGAGGGCCATTGGCGCAACAATGAATGCCGCCTGCACGCGATTGGAGATCAATGCCTCCTTCATCTCAGGGAAGCCTTGAAACATGCGCGGCATAAACTCTTCGCCAGCTGTGGAGTACTTCGAAATGTAATCTGTCACCGGGCAGGTCAGCTGGCAGGTCACGGGCAGATAGGCGACCGTGATTCTGCGCTTCTCCATCGGCCGGTAATCATTCAGCACCACGTCCCAGTTCACGTTGAGATACGAGTGCAGGGCGGTGATTGCGACCAGCCATGCGAATACGAGCAGCAGTGCTTTGGTCCTAAGTCGCATTGCGGAACCCCCAGCGCACGGATTTCATTTTTTCCAGCCGCCGAAAAGCGGCGTCGAGAATTAATCCGAGAAGGCCAATCAGCAGCATCGCCGCGACTACCAGGTCATAGCGCTTGCCCGAATTGCGCGAGTCGATCACGAGATATCCGAGCCCCGAATCTACGGCGATCATTTCGCCGGCAACGACGACGAGCCAGGCAACGCCCAAGGCGATGCGCAACCCAATCAAAATCTGTGGCAGGGCAGCGGGGAAGACGATCCGCCACAGCAGCGCGAAATTGGAGAGCCCGAAGTTGCGCCCGGCGCGACGATAGATCGTGGGCACACTCGAAACTCCAGCGACACAGGCGACCACAATGGGGAAAAATGCGGAGAGAAAGACAAGGAACACGGCCGCCGGATCTCCGATGCCAAAGAAGACAATCGCCACGGGAATCCACGCAATCGGACTGATCGGACGCAGAATCTGCAGCAGCGGATTGACCACCTGGTTCGCCGCGGGGAACCAGCCAAGACACAAGCCGAGTGGAATCGCGATCAATGCCGCGGCCGTGTAGCCGATCGCAACCCGCCGAAGCGAGTCAGCGATGTCGGCCCACAGCACGTGCTTTTGCATTAACTGGGCGATTCCTTTCTCGACGCTCATGGGGGAGGGAAAAACCTTCGTGCCTGTCCAAATCACCGCGTAATGCCAGAAACAGAGCAGCACAGCCGCAGCCAAAATTGGCCAGAGCACTTGCTCCCACGCGCGCGGACTCTTCAGTTCGCTCATATCTCGTAGGCCAGGCCGATCTGCTTCAACAACTCGTCGCGCAGTTCCAGGTAACGCGGCGAACTGATGTTGCGCGGATGGGGAATATCGATGGGCAACACATCCTGAATCTTTGCCGGTCGCGAGCTAAGCACTACCACGCGATCGGCAAGCTGTACGGCTTCATCGATATCGTGCGTGACAAACACAATGGTGCGCCGTTCGGTCTGCCAGATGCGGAGCAGCTCGCCGCGCATGATGACGCGGGTGATGGAGTCAAGTGCGCCGAACGGCTCATCGAGAAAAAGAATGTCGGGATTAACGGCCAGCGCGCGCGCCACCTGAAGCCGCTGCCGCATGCCGCCCGAAAGATCAGACGGATAGGTGTGTTCAAAGCCCTGCAGGCGCACGAGCTGGACGTAATGAGCGATGCGCTGCTCCCGCTCGGTGCGCGCAAGCTTTGCCAGGCCGAAGCCGATATTGCCTTCCACCGTGAGCCACGGAAAGACGCCGCGCTCCTGGAAGACAAGGATGCGGCGCTGGTCCGGCCCCGTCACCCTTTCGCCATCGATGGTGACCGAGCCGCTGGAGGGCGCGAGAAAGCCGCCCATCACGTTCAGTAGCGTTGATTTTCCGCATCCCGATGGGCCTACGACGCAAATAAACTCGCCGTCTTTGATGTTGAGATTAATTTCTTCGAGCGCGGACACGCGCGCACCATCGCGCTCGTAGACCACGCCGAGCTGCTGAGCACGCAGCTTATATCCGTTTTGCGAGACCGCACTTTGCGTCGCAGACATTAGTCTTCCGACGACCTCCATCGAAAGGATTTCATCTGTTCGAGCGACCGCATCGCGAGGTCCAGCAGCAGCCCTATGATGCCAATCACCAGCATGCCCGCGATGACCAGGTCGTAGCGGTTGCCTGCATTGCGCGCATCCACAATTAAAAAGCCGAGCCCTGAGTTCACTGCAATCATCTCGGCCGCCACCACAACCAGCCATGCAATGCCGAGCGTGATGCGCATGCCCACGAGCAATTGCGGCATCACAGCGGGATACAGTACGCGCGCTACAAACGCCGTAGAGCTTAAGCCGAAATTCCGCCCGGCATGTATATACACCGCCGGAATGTTATGAACTGCACTCATGGCGGTAAGCAAAAGGGGAAAGAAACAGCCCACAAAGATCAGGAAGATGGACGAGAGGTCGCCCACACCGAACCAGAGGATCGCGATCGGAATCCACGCGAGGGGAGAGATGGGGCGAAAGATCTGGCTCAGCGGATTCAAAGCCAATTCGCCGCGCCGGAACCAGCCGAGAGCCAGGCCCAGTGGAATGGCCGTGACGCACGCGAGTACAAATCCCCACGTAACGCGGAAGAGGGAAGCGACCACATACTTCAAGAGCAATCCGTGTCGGAGCAGCTCGCCGATACCCGCGAGCACGGCGAGCGGGCCAGGAATAAGCAGCCCTGGATGCGCGCGCACCGCCAGATCCCAAACAACCAGCAAGGAAAGCAGAAACAGGATCGGACGCAGCCAGATGGGGAATCGCAACCGTTCGATCTCCTCAGCGGAACTTTGGGGAAGTCCGCCCTTGCGTGGATGCTATGCGCGTGGTGGTTCAATATGCCTCCACCGAAAGGTGGAGAAGCGAATCATCGGGTCCGCAGACATCGATTCCATGCTCTCATGCCGTGAGCGAGCCGCTGCTAGAAAAGGAAGCGCGCCGTGAGCACCAGGTTGTGGTTGTATGCATGCAGATGGGACGTAGCAATCTGCTCGCCGGCGCCAAACGCTATTGCTGATCGACTCTTGGCGTCCTGCGGGTGAAACTTGAACTTGCTCACCGTCATGCCTGCGGTTATGAAATTCTGCATCTTGCCGTCGTTCTTCCCGCCGAAGAAAAACGTCGCATTGTCCTCAATCTCAGGCCAGAAGTATTTGTGAATTCGGTATTCCGCCGCAGTGTTCCAGCCGACCGTGCGGCCCAGCTTGGCCGTGTTTCCCGTGGGCAGATTCGCGCCTGCGCACGAGATGATCGCGAAATTGCCGCTCCCTTTGCCCGTCAGCAGGCTTGGCGAGACAGCTGCATCTGTGCTGCCGTTGCTATAGCTGCCTGTGGGGATCGTGGCCGTCAGCTGCGCACTCACCATCGCGTTGCCATTCTTTTCATTGCGCGACAGAATGCGGTATTTGTAGAGAAACCCGACATCGCCGAATCCGTCCTTGGCAGTCTTCGTGTTGTGCTGGATGTAGGGCGGGTAGTAGACGTCGAATTCGCTGTTGAATCCAGGGATCAGATTGAGCCCGCGGCCCGCTCCATAGTTCCAGGTGTTGGTCAGAGCTGGGGCAATCTGCCGTGTAAAGTCGGCGCGAAACACTTGGATCAGCATGGGGTACGGCGAGACCAGCGGAACGGACCATCCGGGCTGCTTTGATTGAGTTTGGCTCACGCGCTTTTCCCAGCGAGCAAAAAAGTTGTCTTGCGCAGGAAGGACCGATCCTGCGCCCAGGAAAAGCAGAACCAGGGTCGCCACTTGTTTGAACAAAAAAATCGACTCCGAAACGAGGGGTGGGGAAATTCAGCCCACTCTACCGAAAGCGGACCAGCTATGCATCCATCGAAGGGTGGATGCCTCCCGGGACGGCAACGCCCTTATCGTTAGGTCGAAATCACCGGGGACGGGAATCTCTCCGGCCATTGCGAGTTGTGCCTTCGAACCTTCAGAATGAATGTGCAATGAAATCACCGGCAACTTCTTCCCCTCGTCCCGCCGCTTGCCGGAGTCGGCGTGCTTGCGCCTATCTTCTGGTCCCCCTGCTGGCCATCGCCGGTTGTCGATCGGGATCGAAGTTGCCTGACCCGTCTTCCAAGGTCTACGCGGACTTTGTTTCCGCCTTTTACGTGGGACTGGCCGCGCTCCAGGTCGGCGACGATGTGCGTGCGGAAAGCAGCCTCGCGAGCGCAACTGCCTTGGCGCCGGGGGAGCCCGCAGGATGGGTGAACTGGGGCATTCTCGCGCTGCGCCAGCGCAACTTCGACGCCGCAGCCCAGCGCTTCAACCAGGCTCTCGCACTGGACAAGGACGATGACCGGCTGTATTACCTGCAAGGTCTTTTGGAGAGCGACCGCGGCAATTCAGGCCAGGCCATTACCGACCTGCGCGAAGCTGCGAAGCGCAATCCACGTAACCTACGCGCCACCTATCTACTTGCTTCTGAGGTGGAGCGCCAGGGTGATGAACACAGTGACGCAGAATTTCAAAGTCTGATTGAGCAATTGCTGGCAGCCCAGCCTGCAAATCTCGCCGCACTGCTTGAGGAGTGCCGAATCGCGGCCAAGCGGGGTGATGCAACTGCTCTGCGCGGTGCACTCGCTAAGGTCCAAAGCCAGTCCGGACCGTGGCCCCAGGAGGCGAAGCAGCAGCTCGACGCGCTGCAGACGGCGGCCAATGGACCCGATCCGCGCGCAGCTGCCACGCGCTCCATCTTTCTGCGCAACGTGCTTATGCGTGTCCCCGCATTTCGCACGAGCCTTCTTGCACTCAAGGCCCAGCCCGGAGATGAGGCGCAGCCCTTTACGCATTTTGTTCGTCTGCAAACACCCGCCTTCATGCCCGCTGCGCCGGATCAAGGGTTGAGCTTTTCTAGGCAACCCATACCGCAGTTCGCTGGCGCAGCATGGAATTGGATAGGGACCCTTTCGCTTGATGGCTCCGGCGCGCCCGCGATCGTTGCTGCCAACAGCCGCCAGGTTCGCTTGTCGACCGGGGCCACGCTTCCTTTCCCCGGCGGGAGAACATCGGCGAGCCCGACACCGCACTCCGTTCTTGCCGTCGACTTCAACTACGATTTCAAATCCGATCTCGTGCTCGCAGGTGCAGGCGGGGTACGTTTCTTTCGCCAAGATAATCCGGCCTCCTTCACGGATGTAACGTCCGCAACCAAACTCCCAGCGGCCCTGCTGAATGGGCCGTATACAGGGGCATGGGCCGTTGACATCGAGGCCGACGGCGACCTCGATATCGTCCTTGGCGCGGCGACCGGCGTACCAGTCGTTCTGCGCAACAATGGCGACAATACTTTTCAACCGATCCATCCTTTCGCGGGTGTCTCCGGCATCCGCCAATTTGCCTGGGCCGACTTTAATGGGGATGGCAATCCCGACGCGGCACTGATGGATGCTGCCGGCCACCTCCACGTGTTTCTCAATGAACGTTCAGGCAACTTCCGCGAAATCGCGCTCCCTGCGCAGACGGCCGTAGCGAAGGCAATTGCGGTTGGCGACGCCGACCACTCGGGTCCGCTCTCCCTGCTTGTCGCGGCGGCCGACGGCCTTGTCTACGCAATGAATCTGCCCAACGACGCGGACACATGGGCAGTCACGAAACTCAAGGGCGTCGCGATCCCTGCCACACTATTGAACGGCGATTTGTGTCTGACGATTGGGGACTTCGACAACAACGGCGCCTTCGACCTGCTGGCCTCTTCTTCGTCGTCTACGCAGCCGACGGCAATCTGGCTGCAGGGGACGGGGGGCCAATTTCAGCAACTCGCGCGCAGCGTCGATCCGGTTGCGTCAATTGCCGCGGCAGATTTGCGTGAAAGCGGCAGGCTCGATCTGGTTGCGCTCGAGGAGAATGGAACTGCCACAAGCTTCGTCAACCAGGGGACTAAGAACTACCACTGGCAAACTATCCGCCCCCGTGCCCGTCAGACCACTGGGGACCAGCGTGTGAACTCCTTTGGTATTGGCGGCGAAATCGAGATTCGTTCCGGGCTCTTGCCGCAAAAGCAGTCCATCACGTCGCCGGAACTGCATTTTGGTCTCGGCGAGCAAACGGGTGCCGATGTTGCGCGCATCGTGTGGCCCAACGGTTCTGTGCGTGCCGAGTTCGCCCTGAAGGCCGATCAGGCGATCCTCACCGAGCAACGCCTGAAGGGCTCTTGCCCTTTTCTCTTTGCCTGGAATGGACACGCGATGCAGTTCGTCAAAGACACTGTGCCATGGGGATCGGCCATTGGTTTGCGCATAAATGCCATCGGTCCGGCGCGCGTCGCTGCTACAGAAGAGTGGTACAAAATCGGCCGCGATCAGCTTGTCCCCCGCGATGGATTTTACGATTTGCGTATTACCGGCGAGCTGTGGGAGACCTACTACTACGATTCCTTGCACCTCATGACCGTCGATCATCCCGCTGGCACTGAGGTTTTTACCGACGAACGCTTTGTCGTGCCCCCAGTCAAGCTCGCCGTCACCGTGGTCCAAACGCCGCAACCCATTGCGCGTGCTGTAGACGATAACGGGCATGATGTGACTGACATTCTTCGTTCTGTCGATGGACACTATCTCGATAACTTCGGGCGCGGTCAATATCAGGGCGTCACCCGCGACCATTATGTCGAGATTGAGCTGCCATCGAACATTCCTACACAAGGCAAGCTTTGGCTAATCGCCACCGGTTGGCTGCACCCCTCCGATTCTTCAATCAACATCGCGATGGGTCAGGGAAGCCATGGTGCACCACAACCAATCAGCCTCGAGGTCGCAGATGATCGTGGAGGCTGGCGTACAGTTCGCGCGAACCTCGGCTTTCCGGCGGGCCGCAATAAGAATTGTCTGATCGATCTTACCGGCCTCTTCTCTGCGGGCGCGCCCCGCAAGCTGCGTCTCCGCACCAATCTTGAGGTCTATTGGGATTCAATCCAATGGGCAGCCGGTGCGTCGGATGTCGCTGTGAAGATCGCGCGACTATCGCCCTCGACCGCCGATCTGCACTATCGCGGCTACTCCGTGATTCACCAGGCAAATCCATCGTCGCCGGAGATTCCCGACTACAACCACCTCGCCTCAACCACGCAAATCTGGCGCGACCTCAGCGGCTATTACACGCGTTTCGGCGATGTGCGGGAATTGCTCGCCGCTCCCGACGATCGCTACGTCATCATGAATGCCGGCGACGAGCTCGCCCTGCGCTTCGCTGCGCCCCCGCCGCCAAAACGCGGCTTTGTGCGCGACTATGTGCTCGACGGCGATGGCTGGATTAAGGATGGCGACTACAATTCCACTTACTCAGCGGGCGTGCTGCCCTATCCCTATCACGCTCGCCAAATCTACAACACACCGCCGGGCAAGCTTGAAGATGACTGGGTCTACAGGCATCATCCGGACGATTGGAAGACCTGGCAGACCCGCTATGTTTCCCCGGAGATCTTCGAAGACGCTTTGAGGAGCCACGCCGCGCAATGAAACCAATTCCCGTGGCTCGTATTGCAGTCACTCTCTTCTTCGTCGGATTGCTGGCAACCCCCGCCATCATGCGGTGGAGGCTCGCGCAGCGCACACTTGCCGCCCATTCAGTACTCGACGTCCACGCGGCTCTTGCGCGCCATGGCTTCTATCTTGAAGAGGTTTCACACGCGGCAGGCATTGATTTTGTGCACCATGCGCCCACTCTCGATCCGCAGCTCAACCCCATCATGCCTGAAGTTGCATCCATGGGAGCATCCGTCAGCATTGTCGATTTCGACCGCGACGGCTGGCCCGACATCTATGTGACCGACAGCAAAGAGGGCAGCAAAAATCATCTCTACCGCAACATGCATGACGGCACCTTCAAAGACGTCGCCGAACAACTGGGCATCGCCGACGTCAATCAGCCCGGCACCGGTGTCTCCATGGGAGCCGTTTGGGGCGACTACGACAACGACGGCTACGAAGACCTGTTCCTGTACAAATGGGGTCGACCTGAGCTGTTTCATAACGACGGCGGCAAGCGGTTCACGCGTGTTAGTGAGCAGGCCGGCCTGCCTTCGTGGATCAACGCCAACACGGCAATCTGGTTTGACTACGACGGCGACGGGCTCCTCGATCTTTTTGTCGGCGGCTACTACCCCGAAGACGTCGACCTGTGGCATCTCAAGAACACCCGCATGATGCCCGAGAGTTTTGAGTACGCAAAGAACGGCGGTCGCAAATACCTCTTCCATAATCTGGGCGACGGCAAGTTTGAAGAGGTCAGTGCGAAGGTGGGAATCAATAGCCGTCGTTGGGCCCTCGCTGCCGGAGCGGCGGATTTGCGCGGTACGGGACATCCGGATTTGTTCATCGCCAATGACTACGGCGTCTCAGAACTCTATCTCAATGACGGCAAGCGCTTTCATGAAGCGGGCGAACAAACCGGCGTGGGCTTTGCGCCTAAGAGCGGCATGAATGTCGCTTTCGGCGACGTCCTCAACGATGGTCATTACTCCGTCTACGTCTCAAACATCTCTGAGAATGGGGTCCTCATTCAGGGCAACAATCTCTGGGTGCCGAAGCAAGACTCCGGCGCAAAGACCGTCTCGTTTGAGAATCTTGCCCGCGATATGGGCGTAGAACTGGGAGGTTGGAGCTTTGGCGCGCAGTTCGGGGACCTGAACAATGACGGCACCCTCGATCTGTATCTCACGAACGGATACGTCTCGCTCGATCGCGACAAAAGTTACTGGTACGACTTCACCAAGATTGCCGGTGGAAACTCCGCGATTATTGGAGACGCAAAAGACTGGCCCGCGATGGATGGCCGCAGCCTCTCCGGCTACCAGCAGAAGCATGTGTGGCTGAATGACGGCAGTGGCAGGTTTGTCGATGTTGCTCAAGCGGTGGGAGTGACTGATACCTACGATGGCCGTGCCGTCGCGATGGCCGATCTTTGGAATCGCGGCGTGCTCGATGTTGTGGTCGCCAACGAGCGCGGCCCGCTGCTCCTCTACAAGAACACCGTCGCTCCCGGCAACGAATGGATCGAGTTCGATCTCAAGGGCTCGGTGAGCAACCGCAGCGCCATCGGCGCCGAGGTTGAGCTCTCGTGGAATGGCCAAAAACAGATTCAGACTGTTTCGGGCGGCAGCGGTTTTTCTGCACAGAACGATCGCCGCCTGCACTTCGGCCTCGGCAAGAACCCGCAGATCAAGAACGCCGTCATCCATTGGCCTTCCGGCAAAGTGCAGACCGTTGACTCGCTCACGCCAGGCAAACTGTATACGATTGAGGAGCCGCGATGAGTACGCCGACCACCCAAACCAAGCCAGCGCAATCCCCGACCGGAGCCTCGTTTCGGGGTTGGACGCCTGTCTCCAGCAGCCTCAATCCGTACGTTCCGCCGATTTTTATCACGCTTATTCTGATCGTCGGGAACCTCTCTTTTGGCATTCTCGAGAGCTATCAGAAAACGGTTCTCGCCATCGTTTCGGCCATGGCCTGCGAGCTTGTGCTCGGCCGCATTTTTCTTCACAAATGGCCCAACCTCGCCAGCGCCTACATTACGGGGATTAGCGTCGGCATCCTGCTTCGCTCGCCCGGATTTTGGCCGTATGCCGTGTGTGCTCTGCTCTCGATCACATCGAAATACGTGATCCGCGTAAAGGGGCGTCATCTCTTCAACCCCTCGAACTTCGGCATCAGCGCCATGCTCTTTCTAGCCTCTGATGCCGTGGCAACGCTCAGCATTCAATGGGGCAACAACCTTGGCGCCATGGTGGTCATCTGGGCGCTCGGCAGCATCATCATCTGGCGTGCGCGGCGGTTCCACATTTGCGCCGTGTATGTTGCCTCGTTCCTGCTTTTCTCGTTTGTGCGAGCGGGAATCACCGGCGACCCCTGGCTCTCGGAGGTTTCGCCCATCACCGGACCCGAGTATCAGCTCTTTACGTTCTTCATGATTACGGATCCGAAAACAACGGTGCGGTCCAAGTGGGGGCAATGTATCGTGGCCTTCTGCGTGGCGCTCGCTGAAATGGTCTTCCGCCTCGAGCAGAGCATCTACGCACCACTCTATGCACTCTTCTTTGTTGGACCCATCGCCCTCGGAATCGAGATGTATTGGAATTCGCGCCGCCCTGTTGTTGCTGCGCCTGCCTCCGTACATCCCTGAACGAAAAGCGCATCATCTCAAAAAGGAAATGAAGTGCTGAGATCTTCCCCAATCGTCTGTTGCCTGCTGGCTGCTTTTGTTTTTGCCGGTTGCAAACATCACTCAAACACGACGTCGGACCACGAACAACCGGGCGCCTCCAATTCCGCGCATCTCGCGCAGCCTGAAGGTCAGAGCGTACCCTCGTCCGCCGCGCCCAATGCCGAACGTCCCTCAGGCCCCATTCGTTTCACCGACATCACGGCGCAGGCCGGCATTCACTTCAAGCACAACAGCGGCGCGTTTGGACAAAAATACCTGCCTGAGACAATGGGCAGCGGCGTATGCGTGCTCGACTACGACAACGATGGGTGGCAGGACATACTGCTGGTCAACTCCAACGACTGGCCCGGTCACGGATCTGGCAAGTCCTATTCTGCGCTCTACCACAACGAACACAATGGAACCTTTAAAGACGTGACCCGAGAGGCTGGCCTTGCTGTTCCGATGTATGGCCTTGGTTGTGCCGTGGCCGACTACGACAACGATGGCCGCGACGATATCTACATTACCGCTCTCGATGGCAACCACCTTTTTCATAACGAGGGCAATGGCAAGTTTGTGGATGTGGCCCGCAAAGCCGGCGTGCGCGACGGAGGGTTCTCTACGGGGGCTGTCTGGTTCGATTACGACAACGATGGAAAGCTCGACTTATTTGTGTCGCATTATGTGGACTGGTCCATTGCGACTGATCAAACCTGCGCGCTCGACGGGAAACACAAGTCCTATTGCACGCCCGAACTCTACAAAGGCCAAAGTGCGACGCTCTTTCATAACCTGGGCAATGGACGCTTCGAGGATGTCACCCGCAAAGCCGGCGTTTATGATCCGTCGAGCAAGTCACTCGGGGTTGCTCTCATCGATTTCGATGACGACGGATGGCTCGATTTATTCGTAGCCAACGACACTCAGCCCAACAAACTTTACCGTAATAATCACAACGGAACCTTCACCGAGAGCGCACTTTCTGCGGGCGTTGCGTACAGCGATGCAGGCAAGGCGCGTGCGGGTATGGGTGTCGATGTAGCCGACTACGACCTGTCGGGCCGACCCGGTTTCATCATTGGCAATTTTGCAAACGAGAGTCTCGCGCTTTATCGCAATGAAGGGTCGGGCCTTTTTAGTGACCAGTCGGTCGCCTCCGGCATCGCGTCTCCTTCCGCGACGTCGCTTACCTTCTCCACGTTCTTTTTCGACTACGACCTCGATGGCCTGCCTGATATCTTCGCCGCCAATGGCCACGTGGCGGACGACGTCAGCGTCATCCAGCCAACGATTCACTATGCCGAACCGCTGCTCCTCTTTCGGAATCGGGGCGCGGGCAAGTTTGACGACATGTCGCACCGCGCAGGTACGGCGCTCGAGCAACCGATCGTTGCTCGCGGCGCGGCGTACGGTGACTTCGACAACGACGGCGATCTGGACGTGATTGTTTCCACGAGCAATGGAGATGCCAAGTTGCTGCGCAATGACAATGGCAATCAGAATGACATGCTTCGGATTAAGGCCATCGGCACACGCTCCAATCGCGATGCCATCGGCGCCAAGGTAACGCTAGTTCTTGAGAATGGCAAACGCCTGACGCAAATGGTGAAGGACGGCTCAAGCTATCTTTCGCAGAGCGAACTGCCGCTCACCTTTGGACTGGGCAGGCCGGGTGCGCACACCATTGCAAGTCTGCAGATCGCGTGGCCGAGCGGCAAGAAGGAATTGTTCAAAGACATCAAGCCCGACCAGTTGCTGACGATTCAGGAGGGGAAGGGGATCGCCTCCTCCCAGCCGATCGCGCTTTCTGGGCCGACACAAACCGCGGCTCCCAGCCGCTAAAGTCCGCCGTTCAGCGCCGCTGCTCGAGAGGGAAGAAACCGCACCGGTCCAGCATCGCCTCCACGTCTTCGCGCGGTGCCTCGACCTTCGCGCATGCATTGAGCAGATCGTTCGCGTCGACGGGATACCAGTTGCGCGCGTTGGGTTTGCATAAACCGGCTACGTCGATGGGCTCGATCGCCTGCAAAACCTCTTCGCTGATTCGCAGCGATTCTTGCCTTCCCGGCTTTGTGCGAGCCCTTTCTAGAATGTCTTTCGTGCGTGGGCCGAACAGCGGGTGATCGTGCAACAAAAAGGATTGTGCTAGATGCGGCCTTCCGAGCCGGCGCGCACTTTCCGCATAGCTTGCTGCGGCGAAGTAGAGAAGGGAGAGCGTGCGGATCAATTCGAAATCATCCATGTTTGCGTAGAGTGCGCCGATCAGCCGCGCCGTCGCCTGGATTTCGCTCTTCGTCCTGCTCTTGTACTCCAGGAGCTGCGTGCGCAGCCCGGGCGAATCGATTCCAGATTCGAGAATGCGCGCCATGCGTTCCACGCCAAGCAGCGTCAATGGAAATCCCGTCGACAAGAGAGGGTCCACAAATCCCGCGGCCGAGGGCAGCAGGGCCCATCGTTCCCCCACCACGCTTTCGCTCATAAAAGAGAGCCGTTCAATGTGCCGGAAGGGTTGGACGGCGCGCGCATCTTCGAACTGGGCCTGCAGCGCCGGCATCGTGTCCAGCAGGCGATTCCACGCGGCTGCGCCTTCAACCAAATTGAGCTTGCCCGCCATTGCATCGGTTACCGCAACTCCCGCGCTGGTCACACCATTGTTGAAACGCAGCATCCAAATCCATCCGCCATCGAAGACATGATGCACGGCGGCGTCTTCCGGAGGGTACGGCGGGTCTCCGAGACTCGGGTCCAATGCCCGCGTCACTCCTGTGAAGTGGCTCCAGAGCGCTTGTGTCTTCGGATACTCTTGCAGTTCTGCCTCGCGTAAATGCAGCGCGCGATGAAGCAGGCCGCGCGGTCCTGTGGCATCGATCAGAAACCTGGCGCGGATTGCGATCGATGCGCCGTTTTTCACTCCGACTAGCAGAACTCCGCTTTCATCGCACTCCACGCGGTCAATGCACGTTTCGTCAAAAGAATCGACGCCGAGCAACTGCGCCTGCTCTGCAAGAAACTTGTCGACGTCTGCCCGGTACCAGTGCGTGTCGCCAATCTCATCGTGTGGGCTTGCCGCGACCAGTAGCTGTCTCGCGAACGACGCGATCGGGTTAGACGTCTCGCCAAGATGGTGATGGTAGAAAGTAAAGCCTCGCTTCAGTCCGCACCCAATCTGCGGATAACGGTTTTGCCAACTCCCCCACTTGGCGAGCGGAGAAACATTCGGGAGATCGTAGCGGCGGCAGAGCTCTTCAAGAAGAAGATTTGCAAGCGGCGTTGATGACTCGCCGATCACAACCCTCGGATGCTTACCCCGTTCGATCAGCGCGACGGAGTAGCCAAGCCGCTTTGCGATCATCGCAATCAGCGATCCGGCGAACCCCGATCCGGCAACAACGATATCGTATGTGCCCGTCAACTCAGCCCTCCGCATTGGTCACATTCGATCGCATGAGAAACGCGCTGCGTCAGGTTCATTGTCTGCAAGCGCTCCAATCGTTTCGGCCAGCAAGGTGCGCAGCCGGCCGCATTCCGCTGCAAATCCCATAGGTCGACAAAAACGCGCCCCCGCTTTGCAAGCAGCCCATACTCCATCGCTGCTTCCACCGTCGCCAGCCGCGGGGGGGTAAACTCACCGGCTTGTGCCAGCGCCTCCATGGCCCCATTGCCGCCGCGCGTGGGAATCAGGCTCGCGGCCGTCGCGCCGCAGTCGAAGGCAAAGTCCAGCGAGCGCTCGGCCCACAGAAGCGATTCTTCCGGCTGCATGAAAGGCGGTTGCACCAGCAGAAAAGTACGCACATCAACATCGTGCGATCGTAGTGTTTCCGCCGCTTGCGCAAACTGTTCCACGGTCATCTGTTTGTTTAGACGCTGGAGCACGTCGATGTGAACCGTCTCGAGCCCCATCGCAACTTCGAGCGGATGGCCAAGCAAGTCGCGCAGCTCGAAACATCGTGCCCCCACAAGCGCTGGATGACACTCCACAATCGTGCGCTCAAAATGCCGGACCAATTCTGCGATTGCAGGATAATCCTCGCGCGGAATTGCCTGTGCGTCGAAAAAGCTTCCGCTGTTGTACAGCTTGACCTGACGCGCTGCGGGCAGCCTCTCCAATGCGAACTCGATTTGCCGCGGGATAGCTCCAGGCCCTGCAGATTCTTTGAGAGTGTTCTTCCACAGATCGCACATTACGCAGCGCCATGGGCACTCGCGATTGGTGAGAAAGATTGTAGCAACGGGTACGACTTCGCCTGTCGCCGAGTATTCTTTCTCAACGAAAAATGCGTAAGGCCGATTGGGATCGAGCTGTGCCCGCGGCGGTCGCTGCGCAACAATCCACTCCGCACGTTGCGTCGGCTCCTGCGAATATCCTTTCAAGAAGAAACCTCACTCGTAGAGAGCCAGGAACTGTTTGCGATACTCCGCCTCTTGAAATGGAAGCGTGCGCCGCAATTCATCCTCAGGCAGCGCGCCATGCTGGAATCGGCGCTTTGGGTACACCGGCATCTTCAACCCCGTTACCGCCGCTATACCGCGCCCCACGATCTCGCCCTTCAACTTATAGAGCTTGTCCACGTTGTAGTCCGTGAGCTGAATGAAAGGTATTGCCTCCGCCACCGCGATCACGCGAGGCCGTGTGTAAGGGCTGAATCCTTCGAACCCGAAGTGGTGCGCAGGTGCATAGGTCCGTGTGTACGACCGGCTGAGGCCGCCGCTGTAGGTGAGCGAGTGCTTGATCTTGCCCACACCCCAGCCTTCCTGGTACAGCATCGGATTGTTGATGACGCTGCGAATCGTCAGTTCGGGATTCTGCTCGATGGGGTAGTCTTTCAAATTCTCGTCGCCCCCATCGCCGTCGAGCAAATACTTCCACCCTGGATAGCGGGCGCGAATCCCGCGGCAGAGCGCCACGGCCATCGAGGCCGATTCGATATCGAGCGGCTTGTAGTCTTCGACGATCCGGATGGTCTCTTCCACATTGAGCGATGCGCGATCGGCTTCGATCGGCTCAAGAAACAACCCAAGTCCCAGTGCATCCAGAAATGTGCGCGCTTGCGCCACATCGGGTCCATCGCCGAAGTCCAGCACAAAAGCCTTGAGCCGGCCTGGGTGCATTCCCCGATTCAGCATTGTGCGGTAGGTCGTCAAAAAAACGCTGCCGCTGTCGATTCCGCCGGAGAAACATACCCCGATCGGTTCGTTCGCTGGAACTTTGTCGAGCCAGAGCCCGATCTCCTCAGCGAGAGTGCCGATATATTCCAGCGCAATCGCATCGAGATCTGCCGGTAGCGTGCCCATCTGCGGCGTGAAGAAACGCGTGTACACCGGGTCGGGATCGGGACAGCCGATGAGTTGAATTTCGACGACGTGATGCGCGGGAACCATCCGCGTATAACTCGGATGAAACTGGCCGTCGAGTCCTTCTTTGCGCAGCCACTCGTAGATGGTGTCGATGCGCGAGGCAACAATCAGCATGGGTCCCGATTGCTGCTTGGCGAGAAAATACCTCATGGGCCGGTCGAGCGAGCGCGCCATCCGCACCGTCTTACCGGCGTTCGCCAACAGAGCAAACGAGCCGGCGATGCGCCCCACCGCGTCTGCCGGAGCTGCGAAGAGGCTCCGCCTGGCTTCGTCTATGCTTAGTCCAAAGATCTGGTTGCTTGCCGGGTCAATCAGGTCGACGATGCGCTCTACATACTCGTGTGTTGCCACTTCAACCTCACTCCATCGCTTCTGCTCAACAGACTATAACGGCGGCCTTGCGGTTGCGAAGCCGGGTAGATGCCCCGGCACTCACCGGTTGGGTGTGACGCAGCGGCAGCTCGAATAGCTCTCGGCCGTGTAGTTCGAGAGGGCGCAGGAATACTGGGGCCAAAGCAACCGCAGCTCCAGAGAGCGATCGCGCACGTAGTAGGACCGGAGGTAGGCTTCACTTGGCGGCTTGATCGCGGGCACATCGGCCACGAACCCTTTCGTGAGACTGGCCAACGTCTTTGCCGAGAAGAGCTGTTCCTTGTAGGTGCGGTCAAAGTCGTACTCCTCGGTCCAGGAGGCATCGATTCCCGTCAGATTCGATGACCGGAAAATCTGGTAATCCGCGAGCTGGGCGGTAACCGTATCGATGGCTGCCACGGTGAAGGACGGGTTATTTCCGTTCACGGGCGAAATGGAGGGCACCAGCTTCACCGCAACATCGCCGTGGGCCGACGATGCCTCGCTTCCCCGCAAAAGGCGCATCTCGTCCATATGCGTGTGCCCAAAGACTCCCAAGCGGATTACGTCTCCGTACTCCGCGAGCAGGTTGGGCAGGTCGTCGGACGAAAGAAACATTTCGGGCGACTCGCCGGTGCACACGTTGCGAAACTTGCGCAGAGTTGAATACGGATCGACGCCGGGAGGAATGTGGCCCATCACCCAGACATTTTCTTTTTTGCGTCGCGCCTCCTCCAGCTTCGCCCGCAGCCAATCCAGTTGTTCGCTTGCCCCCGCAGAGTCTTTCACTCCTCCACAGGTTGCATACTGCCTGGACATGAAGACATCGTCGAGCACCAGGATTTCAGCTTGTTTGAGCGGCGGCGGCAGCGGCGCGGCGTAATAGCCGCCGGAATCGAATGTTGCTTCTATGCTCGCCTGTTGAGCTTTGGGGAGCTGGTCCGCGACCAATTCGCCGGTTTGCTTTAGAAATTCGCTGTGCGCATCGAGCTTGTAGTCGTCGCAATCGGAATCGTTGTTGCCCAGTGCCGCATAGAGACGCGCAGCAGGCAGAGCTTCGTGGAGTTGATCGAGCGTAAACTCGATCGTCTTGCGCACAAATGCGCGGTACTCCTCGGCGCTGGCCTGAGGCAAGATAGTGTTGAACTTACAGTGGAACTTGTGTGCGAGCAGATCCCCACTCAACGTGATAAACCTGGCATCCGGCACCGCAACCTGCATGGCCTTCAGGCTCGACTCGTACAGCACATACGAAGTGTCCGGCCCGCGCGCACCGCACGTTCTCTGAAGCTCGTCGAACCGTTGCTCGCGCCCTCCGGTTGCCGGCGCGGTGAGGATTCCTTTCCAAGCGCTTGCGGGTGCCTCAGCAAGTTGCGCCGCCTTTGCAGGATCCCAAAAAGGCTCGAAATGAATGTCACTGACAAGTAAAGCCCGCACTTGTTGCGGCGCGCGGGCTATGGGCGCCGCACTACTGGACCGCGTGGGCTTTGCCGCTTGGGCGTGCATCTCCGGCGCTACGGCAAAGGCGAGATAACAGCAAAAGACAATTCGGTTCAGCAGTCTTGCCTGGTTCATTCTTTATCCCTGGGTCTGCTCAAGATGGAGCGGATGCTCTAAAGTGAATCCTTCTTGCATCGTATCGGAATTGCGCCGTTTGCATGTTCGCGTTGCCGGGGCCTCATAGGCAGGCAGGCTTCGTAACAGCGAAGGCTGCAGGCCAGAAGCGAGACGAGTCGTTTTACGGTCCGCGTTGACTGATAGAAGGGTCGTCTGAAGGCAGAAGAGAGAGAATGTGTCGAGTTGGAGTCACAACGGCGGAACAGGATTTCAGCTTAGGATTCGAGGAACCCCGGCAGCACGAACTCGAATCCGCCGCCATCCGGTCCCCAACGCACCACGCGCGAGTGCACTGTGATGCTGTCGCGCCCGGCCTTGCCGTCGTGGTCGACCATCTGCAAAGTCACGCGAATGATGGTACCGGGCAACCAGCGCTCTTGCGTGCACATATAGAAGCCGGTCACGCTGATGTCTTTAATGGGATGGGGCCGCGGCGAACCGCCGGTAAAGAAGTAGGCGACCAATCCGGGCATGGGCAAACGCACGGCACGCCGCTCTTCGCTACGCTTTTGCTTCACCTTCTCCAACTGCAGATCCGGGTAGAGCCACGACAACATACGCAGCTTGAGCGAAGGCTCCTCGTCGTCGAATTCGTTCTGCTTCTTTTCATCGCCGAGCGTTGGGATTCGGATCTCGGGCGGCCGTGAGGGATCGAACTCCGGAAACAGAGTGTAGAGGAGCTTTACGTCCCACGAAGGTTCCTTCTTGTGGAGAGCAAGCTGGTCTTTTCGTGCTGCCGGTCCCTGATCCACCGTGCGCGGAAAAGCTGGCTGCTCAATTCTCGCCGGCAGTGGCGCATCGTTGACAGGAGAGCTGAGTGGAGCGCTGACAGGAGCAATCGGAGTCGCGGCCTGCGGCTGGCCCGTCTTCTGCGCGTTCTTCGATTGGCGAACCGGCGGCTGGCTGATCTGCGGTATCGCCTCCACGGCAGGCTCAAATTGCCGCGTCGGCGCTCCGGGAAGCTTCAACGATGGTTGCGCTGGCTGAAGCTTCGGTTCAGGCTGCGCGGCGGCTGCCGGTGCTTCGCCGGTTTTTGCGGTCTTTTCCGGCGACAGGTAAACGGAGAGAAACGTTGTGGGGGGCGGTGTGGCCTGAGACTGCGTAATTGTGCCGTCCCGGTCCGTGGGTACCGGCGGCGTCTTCTTTGTCGGGACCACAGAATTTGCGGGCGGAGCCACTTCAGCTGCTGCGGATGGGCCTTGTGTCGACTGGCCGGGTGAATGAAGGGGCGCCGAGGTGATGGGAATAACAACCCCGTAGAGCGGCGGAGCAGGCTCCCGTTCCGCGGAGACTGTCTGGCTCGCTGCCTGCGTTGCCTCCTTTGGAAGGTCCTGGATGGCGATCTGCGTTGCCGGAGGCTCAAGCTCAAGCAAAGGAGCCCTCTCGGCCGACAGCATACCCTTCATGAGGCGTCCGGAGTGCATTCCAATCCCAATCCCGATCCCATTCCCAGAGCGGCTCTCCGCGCCGGTTTCAGCTGGTGCCCCCAAGGCACGCGCGCTGTGCCCCTGGATTACTTGGGTCGCACTCGCAGCAGGCCGGATCCGTTCCATCGCTGACCCCGAAACTGCCGGCGATGGAATGGATCCTGTCGCAGCCGGGCCTTGCGGATTATAGAAGCCCCCGTCCTCTCGGTTCCCAGTCGAAGGTGGACGCAGCGCAGGCGAAGGCCCCAGGACCGATTTGGATGTCTTTGTCAGGCGACCGGATGCAGCAGGCGCCGATCCTCTTGGTTTAGAAGTTTGCTCCAGCCCAGCCGGTGCCGGGACTTCGTTTGAAGCGGTGGCCGCACCGCTCCCGTTTTGCCGTTGGGCGCCGAGGAACTGGTCCAAGGGCGTGCCCACTTCTTCTGGCGGGGGCACTGGGAATGCTGCGTTGAAAAAGTGAGCCGGCACGCTCGGCTGACTTCCAGTCCCCAATGCGGGCGCCGGTGACATGGGCGGCTTTGTCCGCTGAGGCGCCCGCACAGGTGCAGGCGGCGCCGCCAGTGCCGCGTCGGCCTGGGTCCCTACGGACCAATTGTCTTCCGCACGAAACAGAAGCCGGTCTCCGGGTCGCGTCTTTGAAAGCTGAATCGTCTTCGCCGGCAGGACTAGTGCGCTGGCGGGCTCGCCGCGAAATGGCTCGTATTCCCCTCTGGTCGAAATCTCGACGCAGTGTACGACTCGATAATCCTTATCCAGATAGATCAAGTCGAAGGGCGAGAGAGTACGCGCAACAGGAACGCCTCTGAAGTTCGTCAGCCAGAGCCCGGCCCGCACATCGGGTCCCAGCCCTTCCATTAAGACCTTGAGTACCCGCAGCGGCTCCAAGGCGGCGTCAACGATCAGCAAACCGGAAGTGATCCGCTTCTGGCTCTTTTCGTTGTACGCGTTGATGATCTTGGTATCCACAGTTCCTCAAGTTGGCCTGGGAGCAATTGCCGTCGGGCTTACCCCCGCATCTTCTGTTCATCAGTTGACCGAGGCCGCTTCTATGGTTGAGCGCCGTCACCCCGTCGGGTCGCGCAGTGTCCGTCATGCGGACAGGGGATATTCTGTGACTCTACCTCAAAACTCGATTAGGTACTCACCCAACGATGCTGTTCTCTTCTAGCCCCGCCTCAACCTGGTTCGTTCATCGTATAACGGGTTGAAACGCCATGGCTTGTCGCGTCAGGCGGTCGCCTTCTTCGCGCTGAGCCACTTCGCGCAGTTTTGCATCGCTCCAAGGTTAAGGTCAAGAAATAACTTGGTATAGAGGCACTCCGAAGTGCCGGGAGGCTCGATGCTTTCGAGCCCTGGCATTTGCTCCGAGCTTACTTCTTCATTTTCAGCCGCTTATCCCAGCTTGCTTACCGGCGCCTGCCACGGCTCTTCAGCTTGAGCAGTGAGGCCAAAGAACGCCTGCAGTTCGCCTCTGAAGCCGTTCGATCGGGCAAAAAGGGTGAGGCCTAGCGTCGTCGGCGTCACGTTGAGCCCCTCTACCGGGATGAACATCGAAGTTTTGAACCGCTCTTCCAGCAGCCCAAGCTCCGAGAGATGCTGCAGAGCCCGGCCCATGCGCAGCAGATCGCGCGTGCCGCTCAGCTTCATCGCTTCTTCGGCGGTGCAGGTGATATGACGCGCGGAAACCACGCCTGCTCCATCCACAACCTTCGTTGCCCGGAGGCAGGTGTCATTCACAATCCGGACGTGAGACGGAGTCAACTGGCTGAAGATTTCCACAAACGGAGCCGTCGATTCGTCTTCCCGCTCCAGCGAACAGCTCGAGGCAAGAAGACCCGCCCAGCAATGCTGGATATCCTTGTCATTTGCCCATGACCCGTCGTGCAGCAAACGCATCGCCAGTTTCGGGCTGATCCTGAGTTCATCGCTTTGCGAAGTGGCACTCACGAAGCCCTCCGCCAGCAGGCAAATCTCGATGGCATTCCAAAATCTTCTGCCGCCCAGAACCGTGCGGATGTATTTCCAGACTTCGACTCCCTCGGGTGCGCAGATTCGGTGCAGGAACGACATTGCCTTTGCGGTTTTGAATGGGCCCACGACTGAGTCGTATCCCGTTTCACGCGGAGACGTTTCCACCAGCATCACCCACGTTTTGGCATCAATGTCGCTGGGGATTTCGAAAGCGAGTCCAACGCCGTCGTCAGCCGTACGAGCCACGCGCGCCTGCAGCGTCACCTGTTCGTCCATGTCAGCGGAGGCCCCGGCGCGCTGCAAGGTCAGGGTCACCGGCGTCCCGGTGTTCCATCGCTTGTCTGTCTCCAGATACATGCCTGCCGCGCTGATATTGCGGATGGAATCAACGGCTACAGCTTCGCCGGCCCAGTGTCTCGCGGCAAATCCCAGTCCAGTCGAGCGTTCCGCGATCCGGCGATTTCCCAAGGCAGCTTGCGCAATCCAACTCATTAACGACATTCTTTTGGCTTCCTGGCTTAAACCGCGACCGGTCGAAATGTGCCGCGCCGACGGAGAAAACTCCCAGAAGGGCCCTCGGCGCGCAGATCATAGCCCAATAAAATTCTAGGGACCGCCGGCGGAAAAAGGGTGTGCCTTCCGTCACGCGTTCCAGGTCGGGGACCTTAGGGGTTACTAAGGGCGAAACGGGCGAGCACCTCGTAACGTGCACTGCCAACATCCGGGAAGCTGCGATACAGCAGGAATTCGCCAACGGTGAACGGCGTGAGCCAGGGCCCTTTGGGCAGGCTCTTGCGCAGGCGGAGCAGGCCCCGATCGCTTTTCGGATCCTCCGGCCCGCCCGAACCATCTTGTTCTTTCGTGCGCAATCCTTTCTGAATTCGCGCAAGCGTGATGTGCGGGCGGTAGGGCCGTGCCTCAGCCACAAACCCGCAGTGCGCCGTCGCCTCCGTTACCGCTCTTTGTAGCGCGGCCAGCTCAGCCGTCAGAGGAACATCCAGGTAGAAGATGCCGGCTCGCTCAAACACGCCCGGCCCTCCCGGGTTCACCCGCACAGCGGCGGCCTGAACCGTGCGCATCCGATCCACGACGCAGGCGCAGGCCTCCGCCGCAGTCTCGCCGAGAAACTGTAGCGTGATGTGCCACGACTCCGCTGAGGACCAGTGCCAGCCGTGCACCGTGGGAGCAACCTGCGCCACCAGTTGTGCTATCTCTTCCCGTGCCGTGTCGCTCAGAGCAATGCCGATAAACAAACGCATCGCTCGACAGTGTACGCCGTGCGCAACGTTCAGCGGCACCCGCCATCTCAAGCCATTTGCCATGGCATCTGTTGCGGAGCGAAGATAGCCGCATGAGCCTCTACTGTGCCGAGGGCGGATTCGATGCCGAACTCTCCGCCGAACGGCTGAACGACCTGCTGATTGCCGCTCTCGCCCAGCTTGGCGCGCGCAAGCGGGTTCTCGCTGTTCCGCCGGACATCACGCGCTTCCACTCGCACGCCGGCATGCTCACACGCTTCGCCTGGCAGCATTACGGCGAAGCGATGCAGGCTGTTTTGCCCGCGATCGGCACGCACGTCCCCATGCAGCCCGCTCAGATCGAGCGCATGTTCGGCGATATGCCGCAAAGCCTTTTCCGCGTTCACAACTGGCGTACGGATGTTGTGACCCTTGGCGAGGTTCCTGGCAGCTTCATCCACCAGCAGTCCGAGGGCAAGCTGGACTTTTCCTGGCCTGCGCAGGTCAACCGCCTAATCGCTGAAGGGGGCTTCGATCTCATTCTCTCCATCGGTCAGGTCGTTCCGCATGAAGTCATCGGCATGGCGAATTACAACAAGAACATCCTCGTCGGCACAGGTGGGCGCGAAGGCATCAACCGCAGTCACTATCTCGGCGCCGTGTACGGGATGGAGCGCATCATGGGCCGCGCTGAGAATCCGGTTCGAGCCGTGCTCAACTACGCGTCCGATCGCTTCCTGCGCGAACTGCCCATCGTCTACGTGCAGACTGTGGTCGGACGTAAATCCGACGGAAATCTTGCCGTCCGCGGCCTCTTTATAGGTGACGATGCCGAGTGCTTCCATCGCGCCGCCGAGCTCAGCCTCAAGGTCAACTTCGAAATGGTGGACGCGCCCATCCGCAAGGCCGTCGTATGGCTCGACCCGCACGAATTCCACTCAACCTGGATTGGCAACAAGGCTGTATACCGGACCCGTATGGCGCTCGCCGACGGAGCCGAACTCATCATTCTCGCCCCCGCCGTGAAGGAATTCGGCGAAGACAAGGGAATCGATGCGCTGATCCGCAAGTACGGCTACCGCGGCACGCCGGCAACGCTTGCCGCCGTTGCGGCCAATCCAGAGCTCGCTTCGGACCTGAGTGCCGCGGCGCACCTGATACACGGCTCTTCAGAAGGACGATTCTCGATCACCTGGTGCCCCGGCCATCTCACACGCAAAGAGATCGAAGGCGTCGGCTTCCAATACGGAGACCTAGCAACCATGCTCGCCCGATATGATCCCGCGAAGCTCCGCCACGGCTATAACACGGTTAATGGCGAAGAGATCTTCTTTATCGCGAATCCAGGCCTCGGCCTCTGGGCGCACAAATCGCGACTGGAAGCGCCCACCAGCACACCAACAGCAGCGATCTCCTGATCGAATTCTCAGAATCGGCACGAACCGAGGGTGCCCCATCCAAGCTCTGTTACACCACACCAAGTTCCTTCAGAAGAAACGCGTAATCGAAAGCGATCTCTTTCAGATAGTCGTAGCGTCCGCTCGCGCCGCCGTGTCCCGCCTGCATGTTCGTCACCAGCAGCAGAAGATGCTGGTCCGTTTTGAGCGTCCGCAGTTTCGCCACATACTTGGCCGGCTCCCAGTACATTACCTGGCTGTCGTAGAGCGACGTCTTCACTAACATCGCCGGGTAACTCGCCGCTTTCAAGTTATCGTAGGGCGAGTAGCTCAGCATGTACCTGAAGTAAGTCTCTTCATTGGGATTTCCCCACTCCTCGTATTCCGGAACAGTCAGAGGCAGGGAAGCATCGAGCATCGTGTTCATCACGTCGACGAACGGTACGTGCGACAGCACCACACGAAATAAATCAGGCCGCAGATTGACGACCGCGCCCATCAGGAGACCGCCGGCCGATCCGCCCTCAATCGCCACGCGCGCCGGATCGCCATAGCCGGACCGGGTCAGGTGCTCAGTCGCAGCCACAAAATCGCTGAATGTATTCCGCTTCACCAGCATCTTGCCCGCGTCGTGCCATGGCTTGCCCAGGTCGCCCCCGCCGCGAATGTGCGCGTAGGCCATCACCACGCCGCGATCGAGCAGGCTCAATCGGTTCGAATTGAACCCTAACGGCAGTGCGTATCCGTACGATCCGTAGCCGTAGACATACAAAGGGTTCCTGCCTGGCTTCCGCATGTCCTTGCGATAGACAAGCGACACAGGCACTTCGACGCCGTCCTCGGCGATCGCATGCACCCGCTCGCTGGCATAGAGTGTGCGATCGAATCCTCCCGGTACTTCGACCTGCTTCAGAAGCGTCGAACCACCGCCAGCCACGTCGTACTCGTACGCCGAGCTGGGCGTCACGAGCGATTGGTACGCGTAGCGATACTTCGTCGTCTCAAAGATCCGGTTTACATGCGGGCTCGCGCTGTAGGCCGGTTCAGGGAAGACAATTTCGCTCGTCTGCTTCGCTTCCGGTCCCTGGCCGTCAAACTGCCAGATGCGCAACCGGGGTAGCCCTTTTTCGCGCTCGCAGGCCACAAAGAACCCAGCAAAAAGGTCCACATCCTCCAGCATCACGTCCGCGCGGTGCGGAATCCGTTCGGTCCAGTGCTCCCGTCCCGGCGTCTCCACCGGCGCGGTCACCAGCCTGAAATTGCGCCCCTTGTCATTGGTGCGGATGAACCACAGCCCGTAGCGATGATCGATGGAATACTCGTGCTCGTCTTCGCGCGCGGCAAGTAGAACGAACGTTCCTTCCGGTCGGTCTGCAGCCAGCGCCCGGCACTCTGTCGTGGTGTGGCTTCCAGACTCGAGCACGATGTACTTACCATCGCGCGTCCGCCCGGCGCCCAGGTTGAACCGCTCATCGTCGTCTTGATAGACAAGCATGTCGGCCGCGTGATCCGAGCCCAGCACGTGACGCCACAACTGGTACTGCCGCTTCTGCTCCTCGTCTTCCACGGTGTAGAACAGCGTGCGGTTGTCCGCGGCCCATACCACTGAGCCCACGCGGTCCACTGTTTCAGGCTGCGTTTCTCCGCTTTCGAGATCTTTGATGTGCAGGGTGTACTGCCGAAATCCGGTTGTGTCCGTCGTGTACGCCAGCCAGCGTCCGTCGTCCGAGATGTCGGTTGCGCCCACAGCGAAGAACGCGAGGCCTTCGGCCAGTCGATTGCCATCGAGAATCGTTTCTTCTGCCGCGTCCGCAGCAGGCCCTGCCGTATCGCCGCGCTTGCGGCACGAGATCGCGTACTGCAGCTTCTCTTCGGTGCGCGCGTAGTACCACCATGCTCCATCGCGAAAGGGAACTGACACATCGGTTTGCTTGATGTGGCTCAGCATCTCCTCGTACAGCGTTTCGCGCAGCTTGCCGAGGGGCGCTGTTACCGCATCGGCGTACGCATTTTCCGCTTCAAGAAACGCCCGGACGTCGGCGTTTTCCTTGTCGCGCAACCAGGCGTAGTCGTCGGTTAGCGTGATGCCATGCAGCGTCGTCTGTTTGCGCTCGATGCGCGCCGCCAGGGGCAGGGAGGTTGTGTCAGGATTCTTCACTCTTCCAGTTTATTGCGCTCCCGCGCTCCCGCATTCGGCCCTCCCCGTGTTTCACGTCTGGCAAGTCTTAGCGACCTTCTTCCGTCGCTTCGGCATCGACGTTCCGAAGCCAGAAATGAAACCGAAGCCGCCACACGCTGGGCTCAGCGCGACCACCCCGCAGCGGCGGATTGAAGGCCCATCCCTCCGCAGCCCGCTGGGCAATGCGGGCGAAGTAGTTGCCGGGCCCGGGCGAGACATATGAAGCATCCGCTACCTTCCCATTCCGGTCCACGGTAAGGCGCAGCACCACATCCACAGGCCCATGCATGCTCGATACCGCCGCTTGAGACGGGCTGGGCATCACGCGGTCGGCTACTTCACCAGGCGCATTCGCGGGGCGTGCCGGTGCTGCTGGAGCAGCTGTCTGCCCTTCGTCTCTCGCCTCATCCCTTGTATGCGCAGTCGCGGTACTCTTGGGCTTCACCTGCTGCAACGGCGCTGGCGGGTTCGATACACCCATCATTGGCAGACTCGGAGGAGGAGTCGGCGAAGCCGCTTTCGAGGACGCAGCGGATGGCGCTGTCGAAGGTGCAGTTGCAGCCGAGCCCCCTTGCGCTGATGCGTCGGTTGGCGCAGCTTCGCTGGTCGTTGGAGTGCTCGCCTTTTCAGTGGCGGCCGCCGTATTCGGATTTGCGCCCGAGGCCGGAGTACTCGCTTCAGGCGTGCTGGCCGGTTGCTTTTGGGGTGCGCTCTGCCGGGTTACCGGCGCTGCAGACGAGCCGTACGGCCACTGGATCGTCACGATGCCGCTGCGCACCAGTGCATATCCCGCAATCACCAGCACGAGCGCAACGCCGAACACCAGTGGAAGAAGGGAATTCTTCGTCAGATTCGCTTCTTCAATGTCTTCGAACAATCCTGAACGCGGGCCGGGCGTGGGTTCTTCATCCGACGCCCATCGGCTCACGGGCCGTGACGGGGCGCGTCTTTCCTCCACGGGATCAGCCGCAAAGCTCTCCGGCTCCGGAATAGGACCAGGCTCCGCGATGGCCCTGGCCTGAGGAGCAGCTGCCCTCGGCGCGGGGGCCGGCGCCCTGCGGTCGTTCGCTGTTGTGTGCGGTTGCGTGGCTCTGCGATCGAATGTTCCCGTCCTGCGCTCCGGCATAGGCCCGCTCGGTTCCAGCGGGATTTCCGGTGCTTGATTTGGCGCTGTGGTTGCTCGCGGTTCCGGCGCTGCCTCTGCGGCATGCTCTGTTGACTTGGGAAACAGAGCATGCGCCACCGGCGGATCCGACGGAGCGGGAATCGCAGCAGCCACGGGCGCAGGGCTGCTCGCCAGGTGGGCGCGCACATTATCGAGATGAGCGCGAACCTCGTCGAGCGTGTATCGCCAAGTGGGATCGACGGGGAGGCATCGTCGCGCCAACACCAGAAACGGCACGGGGAGCGAATCAGGCACCACCGGCTGGTGCATCGTCGAACCGTCCCACACGGGCAGCCGTTGAGTGAGGGCCTCGACGATGGTTACGCCGAGCGACCAGACATCTGCCGCGGTCGTCACCCCCTCATCGCTCGCCTCAGGCGCGTCATAGGTTGTGCGCTCTGCCAGGGGCCTGCTTATATCCCCCGCCAGCAGAAACTCATCCGCTGAGATCTTGAGTTCTTCTTGAACAATCAGAATGTTCGAGGGCTTCAAATGGCCGTGAATGATTCCGTTCGTATGAAGGTAGGCGAGCCCCTCGACAACAGCGTGGACTATATCCTTTGTTTCGTCAGCAGCCAGCGGCCGATGCTGAATGAATTCGGAAAGAACCCGCTCGGCGTGCTCGGTGACCAGATAAACGAGATTTGTTTCGTTGATGGTCCAGCGGCCGTAATCCAGAACCGGCATCAGATGCCGATGGCTCAGCGACTTGGCCATCTCCCATTGAGCCAGGTAGTCGTCCGCGTCCGCGCCCTCCGCGCGAATCAGCTTGATTGCCGCTTTGTGCCCACCTTGTCGCAGGGTGAGAAATACGTCCTGGTTCGGGGATCCTCCGAGCCACTCCAGCAGCGCGAATTTTCCGTCAACCGTCTGCCCTTCCCACCCCGAATGTGCCGACGTGCCTTCCATGGGAACCGATTCTATCGAAGCACCGGGCAAATCTTCAGTGCCATCCACTGCAAGTTGCTGCTCTGTATCTTTGTCCATGTCGAAGGGCACTGCGGGCGCCACAAAACGGCCCACGCGCACAATTCTCCTCTTTGAGTTCGATGCACATCGGTGGAAACGCGTGGTGCGGCCTTCCCCCGGACGACCGCAATGCGGACTTCTGCTCTCCAAACGGACGGCAGCCATGTATAACTCGCTTCGATTCTCTGCAATGACCCGCACCGAAGTCCAGTCCAAGAACCGCGGAGTGCGCAGGAGTGGGGGGCAAGGGAACCGAGCACCCTCCTGCCACGTACAATGAAGTGCGATGAAAGTGTTTCAGCGCGCCAGTTTATCTCGTCTTCGTCTGCTGCTTGCCGGCCTTTTTCTTCTTTCGATCCCGGTTTTGCGCGCCGAGCAGGTCAAAGACCTGCCCAAGCCCACCGACTACGTCAGCGATCTTGCCCACGTTCTCTCGCCCCAGGCGGTGGCCCAGCTCGACAACCTCTGCGCCCAGCTCGATCATTCCAAAGCCAATTCCCAGATCGCCATTGTCACCGTGCGCAACCTCGACGGCGACGACGCGGCAGACTTCGCCAACCAGCTTGAAGATGCCTGGAAGATCGGCAAGAAGGGCTCCGACAAAGGCGTACTGGTGCTGCTTGCGGTCGACGACCACAAGTATCGAATCGACGTAGGCTACGGCCTTGAAGGCATACTCAATGACGCGCGCGTCGGTGACATCGGGCGGGAAATGGTCCCTTACCTGCGCGCCCGCGATTATGACGGCGCTATCTCTCTCGCGGTGGGCCAGGTGGCCCAGATCATCGCGACCGACGCCGGCGTGGCCCTTACGGATCAACCGGAACAGGCGCCCGCGCCCCATCAGCGGCACCAGTCCAGCGCGCTTCCGTTCATCTTGTTTGTCCTTATCTTTCTGTTCTTCGGCGGATTCACCCTGCTGCGGATTCTGCTGTTCTTCGGCCTCTTCGGCGGCGGCTTCAGGGGCGGCCCCTGGATGGGCGGCGGTTTCGGCGGTGGGGGTGGAGGAGGCTTTGGCGGTGGCGGCGGCGGTGGCGGTGGAGGAGGTTTCGGCGGCTTTGGCGGCGGAAGCTTCGGTGGCGGCGGCGCCGGCGGCGATTGGTGAAAACGAAGACCATCAGGGATTTGTTACGGTCTGTGAACTTGGCTCGCTCGGAGGGAGGCGGGGGGTTTAATCCCCGCAAGCTGTCAGCAAGGCCCTGCCGGCTTTCGCCGCGGAGTTTGGCTATTGATGCAATCGTAAGCGGCGTCGAAATCATTTGTTAACCGGCAAAGGGAATACAAAACCGAATCTTGAGTTTGTTTTGAAAGGGGTCCGCCACGGCGGGCCGGAGGAGAAAAGGAAAGTATGAAAGCACTTTGGGTCGTTCTTGGAGTTCTCGGTGTTCTGGTGATCGCGGCGCTGATGGTGTTTGGCAGCTATGTGAGCGCGAAAAACCAGATGGTCGGCTACGATCAGGGCGTGAAGGCAGCCTGGTCGGAGGTCGACGTGCAAATGCAGCGCCGCGCCGATCTCATCCCCAACCTGGTTGAAACCGTGAAGGGATTCACGAAAGAAGAGAGCACCGTCTTCGGTGATATCGCCAATGCCCGCGCCGGCCTGCTCAATGCGCATGGACCAGAAGCGAAGATCGCGGCCAACGGCACGCTCGACTCCGCCTTCGGCCGCCTGCTGGCTTTGACTGAGAATTATCCGCAACTCCGTTCAAGCGAGCAGTTCATGCGCTTGCAGGATGAGCTCGCCGGAACTGAAAACCGCATCGGCGTGGCCCGCAAGCGCTACAACGATGCAATCCAGACTTACAACACCTTCATCCTGCAATTCCCCAACAGCATCTGGGCAGGCATCGCGGGCTTTAAGCAGAACACGGCCTACTTCACCGCCAGCCCCGCAGCCCAGCAGGTGCCCAACGTCAAGTTCTGATGACGCGGGACAGCCACGGACTCATTTGCCTGCTGGTCGACCAGCGATTTCTCAGGCTGGTCGACCGGCAGGGCAAACTTCGAGCCAGGGAAGTGAGATGTTGCCGGAAGAGTAATTAATGGGATGGTCCGCCGCCTGAACCTCAGGGGAGGTATAAGGGGTGAACAGGAGGCGTCCCATGGAGATCCACACAATTGGCATCGATCTGGCTAAGACGGTCTTTCACTTCGTTGGTTTAAATGCGCGTGGTGAAGTTGTGGTGCAGAGGAAGTGTTCGCGCAGTCAGCTGCTTCGCTTCACCTCGAACCTTCGAGCGTGCCTGATCGGCATGGAGGCATGCGGAGGAGCCCATTTTCTAGGCCGGGCTCTTCGCGATCAAGGGCACGATGTGCGCCTGATGCCTGCGCAGTATGTGAAGCCGTACGTAAAGACGAACAAGAACGACTACATTGATGCAGAGGCCATCGCCGAGGCCGTTGGTCGGCCAAGGATGCGTTTTGTGCCCATCAAGACGGACGATCAGTTGGATCTGCAGTCGCTGCACCGCATTCGTGAGCGGTGGGTAGTGCGACGCACCGCAGTGATCAACCAGATCCGCGGGTTGCTGCTGGAGCGCGGCATCACCATCCGCAAGGGACGGCGGTATATCGAAGCTTCGCTGCCTCAGATTCTGGAAGATGCCGACAACAAGCTCTCGGGCATATTGCGAGTGCTGCTGGCGCAGTTGCAACTGGAGATGCAGTATCTGGGAAGACAGATCGATGAGTCCGACAAGCTGATCCTCGAAATCGCCAAGGGAATGGATTCCTGCCGCCGGCTGATCGCGATCCCCGGCATCGGGCCGCTGACTGCAACAGCCACGATCGCAGCGATCGGTAACGGAGCTGCTTTCAAGAAGGGCCGCGGATTTGCAGCGTGGCTGGGAGTCGTTCCTGGCGAGCAATCCACTGGCGGCAAGCAGAAGCTGACCGGCACCAGCAAGCGTGGGAACAAGTATCTGCGCAAACTGTTCGTGCAGGGAGCGCACACGGTCTTGCTGCAGAAGACCAAGCAATCGACTGGCCTGAGTACGTGGCTGGCTGATCTCACGGCACGCAAACGCAAGCAGGTTGCGACGGTCGCGATGGCCAACAAGATGGCTCGCATGGTCTGGGCGGTGTTGACCAAAGGAGAAGCCTATCGACCGCCGCTGTTGCTGCAATCTGCCGGAAATGGCTTGCAGATGACGCCTGCCTGACGGCAGGCTTGGAAATCGCTCGGCGATTCCCACATCCGCAAACCATCGACTACGGCTGACTGATCTGATTTTCCAAGTTCCTGCCAGGTTTGCTGACGAACCATGAGATGGCACAACGGTCGATCCCGGCGCTCTCGAAACCTGTACTCGTCAAAAGCCTTCCAAGGCCGTGTAACTAAATAGGACGAGGGCGCAGCGCATTCCATCCAGGCCAGGAGGTCATCCTCCAATCAAAGGCCGTATACATGTGCGCAGACCAATCCCGCCAACCTCATTCTTCGCTTGCAAAACGGCGGCGGACCATACATGACGAGTAAGCCCACCATACCGGGCGGACGCGCCGACACGACCAAGACGACCTATTGTCAACCGCCCCAGCTCTGAGTTTTTCCCCTGCGTTTGGAAGCAGCCAAACTTATGATTACTGCCACTGCAAAGCTGCTCGTTGCGAACAGGTATGCATGGTTTTCCGCGAGGTTCGCAAGGGTGGGGTGGCTCCTCGAAACCTGCGTGGAAAAAGAAGCCCAACCGGATAGCCCTACGACACAGAGCGAAGGCGACCCCGGAGGAGAACGCGGTCACCAGAGCGAGGATTCGTCCTAGACGAGATCGGAGAAGTAATGCTGCCACCGCCAGTCCCAATAGCGCACCGACGACAAATTCGACTGCGATGATAATCCATGCTTGCCCACTTGAGATGAACATGCCTTGGCTCCGTGTCAAGTTTATATGCTTGGACATTCACACCCAGAAGAAGGCGGGAACAGCCTCAGAGGCGAATTCTGCGGTCTGGTCGTATCACCCGCCACCCGTCAATTACCAGTTGAGCAATAGCACACTAACTCCAGCGATTGAAGCACGTCGTTCGACGAGCCTTGGGAAGCTTTCCGTGACGAAGGCTCGCCTCTCTGACGCCATATCGTCACCAAAACGTCGTCACTTTGCGTGGATTCTTGGTGCCAGATGAAACTGGCTACTCCTATGTGATTGATCTCAATAGGTGAGCGATCGGCGCATTCAGCCGTCGCGGTTTGGCGATTCATTTGCATAGCCATAGTTGGCGGAAAGACACAGGTGCTTGAGTTCACTTCCTTCTTCCGCCAGCTAGGCGATTTGGTTTGGAGGCGCGCGCCGTGGAGCTGTTCCGATTGGATTATGTTTCTTGTCTTCTCACCGTCATTGCGACAATCCTTGTCGGACGAAAGAATTGGACCGGCCTCGTTGTGTCAGGCGTCAACAGCCTGATCGTTTGCGTGATCGGTCTGCATACGTCGCAGTACGGGTTCATCCCGGCCAATGTGTTTTGCATCGGCATCTACGCCTTCAACCTCAAATCCTGGCTCAGAAAGACAGAAGACCTGAACCCTGAACAGATCCGTACGCTCGCGTAGGCAAAGCCCATTGAGGAAGGCGCATCCATGCAACCGAAGAACGCACGACGAGTAACTTCTTTCGGAAACTTCAACCCGCGAGCCGGTTCTTTTGCATCTGAATTGCCAAAGCCTGCGGACTGGGACCAGTTGCTCGTCACGCTCAGGCTTACCGAGGCGCAGGCGCTCGAAGCTATCCAATCGGACGAAGCCGTGGGTCAACAACTGCAGGATTTTGTCTTGAGGTTTTGCCGGCATCAGTTTGTCCCCGAAGCCGTGATCAACGCTGCGTTTCGGCGCAGGAAAGGGAAGCGCCGGGTCCTGCCGTCCGCAATTCGGGGAACAACGATCAGCCCGGATGTCGCCGCAGTAACTGGCGACGGGCAGAGGTAAGAGAGTATGCGCGTCACTACAGTTTGTTTTGCAATTGAGAGTCACAGGATTGCTATCGGCAATCCTTCGATGAATGCTGGGTTAAGCGGTTCCACCCGGCCACAGTACCCCACCACAGTGCAAGAGGTGATTCATGCCTACCGTGAATGGCTGGGCATGCGCGAAGGAGAGAGTCGCACTGCACCTTCTGAGAGGTCAATCCAGCGCGGCAGACCGGCCCACAATATGAAAGTCTCGTTGTCGATTGTTGTTGCTGAAAAAACGACGAACGGGCTTCCGGCCAAACCAGAGAATGAGCCGTGAGATGGGCTGGCCAGGGAAGGCAACCACCAAGCCAGCCAGCTCCGCGAACGCCAGAAACAAAAAGGCCATCCCATTCCGGGGTGGCCTTTTCCGCACGCAAGGAGGCTGTGGCCTCAGATTGCTTATTTGTACGATGCGATGGCGCTTGCCTCGTCGTCGTAAATGTCGAAAACAGTGTAGAGCTTGGTCAGCTGCAATACGTCCTTCACCTTCTTGGTGAGGCTCAGCAGCTTGAGAGATGCGCCCTGGTTCTTCGACGTCGTGTACGCGCTCACCAGTTCGCCCAGACCCGAGCTATCGATGTAGTTCACGTCGCCCATGTTGAGCAGGATCGTCTTTTGCCCTTTGCTGATCAGGTCGCGAATGGCCTCGCGCAACTGCACACTTCCTTCGCCGAGAGTAATCCGCCCGCTGAGGTCGAGCACGGTCACGCCGTCCACTTCACGGGAAGCAATTGTAAGTGCCACGGAAATTCCTCCTTCTTTCAGTGTTACGGTTATAGCACCTTCGCAGGCGCTCGTGGGGTGATTGGCATCTCTTCATCGGTTTGGGGGACGTTTTTTCCCAGGCCAATCGAAGGATACGGGGCAGGGTGCCTCAGGTTTGTTCTTGGGCTGGCGCCAGGTGTTTCACAAGCGTCAACTCGGTGCCGGGGTGCAATTGTCGAAAGTGTACCTCATCCATAAAAGACCGGATGAGGAAGATGCCGCGGCCTGTGCCGCGCATGAGGTTCTCCGGCGCGAGTGGATCCGGTAGCGTATCCGGATCGACGCCTTTACCCTCGTCGCTGATCTTGATCACCAGGGATTTCCCCGTGTTTTCGATGCTGACCGCAATCTTCTTTGAGGGATCGTATTCGTTGCCATGCAAAACAGCGTTTACCGCAGCTTCGCGCACGGCCATCGCCATGCGGAATCTCTCGTCCTCGTCAAGACCGGCCTCCGTCGCGAACTTCTCTGCCGTGGCTTCCACCTCGGCCACGCTGTCCATGGTTGAGTTGAGAGCAAAACTCAACCGACCTGCTCGTGGTTTCTCCAACGGTTCTCTCCACCTCTGCCGGAACGAGGAAGGCAGCAAATCACTCTCCTGGGAGCCCATCCTGCAACCATTTGCCAAGGGCCCGAGGCGAGCGCGCGAAAGTTAATAGCAGGCTCTAGCTGGCAGTTTCATTTGTCGAGCGCCCGGTGTCAAGCGTTGCGTCTCCCCACGACGTCGATCACTACGTTTTGGTTACCGCGTCGGACGTGTTCACAGCCTCGTTCGACTCCAACCGGCTAAACTCTCCTCATGTCGTTGCGCAGCCCAAGTCGAGTGAGTCTCACCGCACTGCTCGGGACCCCCGTGACCGATTCGACCGGCCAGCTGCGCGGGCGCCTCAAAGACGTCGCTGTCGCCACTGGAGCGGACGCCGGCAAGGTCGCCGGACTGGTGCTCAAATCCCGCGCCGGCCTTGTGCTGGTGCCCTCGCAGGAAGTGATTGAGACGCCCGCCGGGACCCTTGAACTGCGATCCACCGACGCCATTGTCCCGCTCAAGGATGAAGGCAGTTTTCTCTTTCTCCAGCAGGATCTGGTCGACCGCCAGATCATCGACATCAACGGCCGCAAAGTCGTCCGCGTGAACGATGTCGACCTCGAGTGGACCCAGCATGGCGACATCCGACTGCTGCGCGTGGTCGAGGTCGAAGTGGGCCTTCGCGGCGCTTTTCGCCGCGTCTTCAAAGGCGTGCTGCCTCGCGCCTCGCTTGAATCCTTCTCCCGCAAATTCAAATACCGCGGAATCCCCTGGCACTTCGTCGATGTAATCGAGGTCGACCCCGCACGCCGCGTCAAGCTGCGCATTGAGCACGAGCGCCTCGCCGACATGCACCCTTCCGATCTCGCCGAGATTCTGGAAGACCTGGCTCCTGCCGAGCGCGACGCTGTCTTCACCTCGCTCGACGAAGAAGTTGCCGCCGAAGCTCTTGAAGAGGTCGATCCCAAGCTGCAGAAGTCTCTCCTTGAAAAGCTCGACGAAGAACGCATCGCCGACATCGTCGAGGAAATGGACCCGGCCGCCGCCGCCGATCTGCTGGCCGAGCTGCCCGAAGAGCAGTCCGACGCCATCCTCGAAGAGATGGAGCCGGAAGAGCGGCAGGAAGTGGCTGAACTCCTCGAGTTCGACGAAAAGTCCGCAGCCGGCGCCATGACCACCGACTTCGTTGCCGTCCCACCCAGCGCAACCGTGGCCCAGGCCGTCCAGGCCTTGCGCACTTTCGACGGCGACCCGGAAACCGTCATCGAGATTTATCTCCTCGATGAAAAGAGCGTGCTCAAAGGATCCATCCCGCTGGCGCGCCTGGTGATGGCCCAGCCTGAAACACGGCTTTCTGTCCTCGCCGAACCCCGTTTCCTCTCCTGTCCCGCCGACATGCATCAGAACGAGCTCGCCGAGATGTTCGACAAATACAATCTGCACGCATTGCCGGTCGTCGATCCGCAGGGGCGCATGGCCGGCGTTGTCCACGCCGATCACGTCATCAGCCTCCTGCGCGAAAAGCTCTAGAGGGGAAGCCTTCATCGTCCTCACCCCTCCGCATCTCCCATGCGTTGTTATCCTGACGATCCGCGTGTTTGGGGCCCCGCGGACGCGGGAGCGTACGTGGGGTAAGCCGAGCGAAGGGTCCGCTTCTTGCACAACATCAATTCGCAGCACGGGGTGTCCCGGGTCGCTAGCATTTGAGAACCAGGGGAAAACCGTGCAACCCCTTCGGAAACTAGACCTTTGGATACCCCTCAAGCCGGGTTGGACCTGCTTCCCGGTCTGTCTTCCAACCAAGGTGACTAAGGTGAGAAAAAGAATTACCTGACCCGCTTTTTGTGAAACAATCCTCCTATGTTCCAGCTTCCACGCATCATTCAGGGCGGAATGGGCGTTGGTGTGTCAAATTGGCGTCTCGCAAACGCAGTTTCACGCCTCGGCCAACTCGGCGTCGTCTCCGGCACGGCCTTGGACTCTCTCTTCGTTCGCAGGCTTGCGGACGGGGATAAGGACGGGCGCCTGCAAAGCGGCCTGAACGCCTTCCCGTTTCCCGAAATGGCTCGCCGTGTGTGGCAGGAGTATTTCGTTTCCGGCGGAAAGCCCAGCGGCGTCGCCTATCCTCTCGCCCCCATGCACCAGCGCATCGAACCGCGCAAGGTCATCGAGCTCTGCATGGTCGCCAACTTCGTCGAGGTCTTTCTCGCCCGCGAAGGCCACTCCAATCCCGTCGGCATCAATTTCCTTGAGAAGGTGCAGCTGCCGCATCTCGCCTCCATCTACGGAGCCATGCTGGCCGGTGTCGGCTATGTGCTGATGGGCGCGGGCATCCCTCTGCATATCCCCGGCGTGCTCGACGCCTATGCCGCCAATCGTCCTGCCGAGTACAAGCTGGCTGTCGCCGGCGCCACTCCCGATCAGGACACGATGATGCACTTCGATCCTTCTGATTATGTCGAAGGACCCCTGCCGGTTCTGTCGCGCCCTGCTTTCCTTGCTATCGTCTCCTCCAACACCCTGGCCACCACGATGCTGCGCCGCGCCTCCGGTCCGGTCAACGGCCTCGTCATTGAGACCCCCACCGCCGGCGGACATAACGCTCCGCCTCGCGGCAAGCTGCAGCTCAGCGCCACCGGCGAGCCGGTGTATGGCGAACGCGATCGCGTCAACCTCGAAGATCTGCGCGCCCTCGGCGTCCCGTTCTGGATGGCCGGCGGCTACGGCAGCCCCGAGAAACTGCGCGAGGCCGTCGACCAGGGAGCTGCGGGCATTCAAGTCGGAACTGCGTTTGCTTTCAGTGAAGAATCAGGCCTGCGCCACGATCTGAAGCGGAACCTCATCGCCAAAGCTGCCGAGGGCCGCGGAGAAGTCTATACAGATCCGCTCGCCTCGCCGACCGGTTTCCCCTTTAAAGTCGCCCAGTTAAACGGCACCTCGTCCGACGCCGCCGTCTATCAGGCCCGTACGCGCGTTTGCGATCTGGGCTATCTGCGCGAACCGTACGCCGCTCCCAATGGCACCATCGGCTATCGCTGCGCCTCCGAGCCGGTCGCCAACTACCTCTCCAAGGGCGGAAAGATCGAAGACACCGTGGGCCGCAAGTGTCTCTGCAACGCGCTGCTGGCCAACATCGGCCACGCCCAGACCCGCAAGGACGGCACAGCCGAGCCGGCCCTGGTCACGGTCGGCGACGACCTCAACACCGTCGCCCATTTCCTCGCCCCCGGCGCCACCTCGTACTCGGCCGGCGACGTCGTTCAGACGCTCCTCGCCGGACTTAAATCCAAAAAGCCAGCCCTCGCCGCCGACTGATCCGGCGGATGCCTCGGGTGCCCGCGGTCCCTAGCCGGGTGCACCACCCTTTCCAAGCCCATGAACTGGTGCCCCATCCTTCCGCAGCCTTATCGCGGAAGGGCGGGAGACCACGAAGTATCAGAAGAGGGGCGCCGACGAGAAGCGGTCGCCGATGGGCAGCGATTGTGGAGCCGCGAACTCGGCTTATGACCCCCGCTCCCTTAGCCCCGGTGATTCGTCTGGAACATCCACCGAACGCCGAATTTATCGTTGAGGGCGCCGTAGACCCCGAAAAACTGCTCTTTGAGTGGATTTGTCACTTCAGCCCCGTCCGAAAGCTTCGCAAACAGAGCCTTTAATTCATCTAGGGTTCCGCCACTCAGATAAAGGCATACCGTGTTGCCGCGCACGGGAGTGGACCCCGGCATGAGCCAGTCCGACGCGGAAATCTCCACTGCTCCACTGCGCAACCGTGCGTTGACGACCTTGTTCTGCTGGAAGGCGGGCATGTGGTCTTTCGCCGGTGAGTCCTTCACTTTTGTCGACGTCAGTTCTCCGCCGAAAACCGATTTGTAAAATTCCATTGCCTCGTGGCACGTGCCATCGAACAGCAAGTACGGCGTCAAGGTGGTCATGGTCTCTCCTCTCGGTTGCGCTATTGCGGTTTCGGACTTAGCCTTCGGAAGCAGGACTGCTAAAGCAGCAGAAGAGCATCCTCCGGCAACAAATTGGCGGCGGGTAAACTCCTTGGTTTTTGACACAGACTCCTCCTGCGCAGCTTTCGCCGCGGTCTCGATTCACAATGAATGTGTGCGAAATATCCCGGCTATTCGCCGGCGTCCTCTTCCGTGAGAAACTGCCCCAGCCGGTCGAGCTTTCGTTCCCACGCCGTGCGGTGATCGCGAATCCATTGTTCGAGCGCTTGAAATCCCGCGGTCTCCATGCGGCAGGTGCGCACGCGGCCCAGCTTCTCCGTGTGCACCAGCCCCACTTCCTCCAGAATCTGGAGGTGCTGGGCCACCGCAGTCACGGTCACGCCGAGAGGCTCCGCAAGCCGCGAAACCGACAGGGGCCCTGCGACGAGCCTGTCGAGTATCGCGCGACGCGTGGGATCCCCCAGTGCATGGAACAAGCGATCGACATCGATGCGCGATCTCTTCATCTGCAGTTCCCGTTAAGCTTCTTCACGCGCCAGCTCTTTTCCCGCGCGCTCCAGCAGGGAACGCCACCCGGCTTCGATCATGGGAACACCGCCTGGCCAATCGAGATACGCCCCCTGATGCGTGAGGATCAGGTTCGTTCCGCCTTCTGCGGACCGAAACTCGAACGTCGCCAGCATCACGACCACCGGTTTCCCGTTTAGTGACATCTTCGACGAAAGCACGATGTGCCGTCCGGCAACAATGTCCTGGTACGTGCTTTCGTTCGCGATTTCAGAGCCCGCAATGGGATGGCCTTCCTTGAAGCGATAGCGGAACCGCTCACCGCCTCCAACCCTGAACTCCATCTCGAATTCTTGAATTTCGTGATCGCCTTCGGCGTACCAGCGGCGCTTGCGTGCGGGCTCCGCAAAGGCGGCATACACCCGCTCGGGGTTCTGCGGATAATTCCGTTCGAGAACGAATGTGCTGTGGACGGTGTTCGATTCGGACATGATCTTTTCTTCCTCCTAAACTGAAGCGACGACTTCAGTATCCGACCATACCTTTGGATTGTCAAGTGGCTGCTTCAGTATTTTTTCCCGTCACGCTCGCTCGCCACTCCGGTCAGATGGCCGCGCGATTGTCAGGTTTTTTTGATCCCTCGCATCGTTTATTGGGTGGCACTGCAATTTCCACTGCGCAAGGTCGCAAAGGTCACATGAGCCATTTTGTTTCGCGCAGGATTCACGCCTAGCGACCCAGATCGGGCGTATAGTCGGGACAATTATCCATTTTTGGCTTTTTTCATATTTAACCGAGCACGAACAACCATGCCCATCTGTTCGGGCAAAGGCTCTTTTTTATGCTGGCATTACGGAATACACTGCTCGTCCTTCTTCTTTTTCCATACCCTCTCCAGGGTCAGGTCCAAGCGGCTCGCAACTACGATTTCTATAACTCCGTAGGCGTCAACACCCACTGGTACTACGACAACACTTTTCAGTACCAGCCGCATTTCACCACCCTTGTCAGCTTGATGCAGCAAGCCGGTATCTATCACTTTCGCGATGGGGAATTCGCGCAGGGATACAACACGCCTGCCTGGATCACTGCTAAATACACGCAGCTTGCCGCCGCCGGAATGAAGGCGGAATTGATCGTGGCCAACGGTCAAACGCTCACCGAGATCGAGTCCGGCCTCAAGGCGTACCCAGGCCTTGAAGCGATTGAACCTCCCAACGAGTGGGACGCGAACGGAGGACCCGGCTGGGCCTCCACGTTAATCGCGCAGTTGCCCTTGATTAAAGAGGCCGGCAGCGATCTCGGACTGACGGTGCTCGGTCCTTCGCTCATCCAAAGCAGCTCGGCGGTGCAGCTCGGAGACATCGCCCAGTCAATGAATTTCAGCAATATCCACCCCTACAGTGGCGGGCGCAATCCGGAGACAACCGGATGGGGCCCTTTCGATGCGCAGGGAAATGCCTACGGCTCGCTCGCGTGGAATCTCGATATGGTGCGCCTCTACGGCCCGGGGCGCGCGGCCTATGCAACTGAGACCGGGTACCAGACCACCAGCACTCCGATAAAGAATGAGGTTCCGGAACTGGTGGAGGGCACGTATGCTCCTCGCCTGCTGCTCTATTACTTCAAGAGCGGTATAGCCAAAACGTACCTGTACGAATTGATCGACGATCCCGTTGGAACGCAGCCAGGATACGGCCTGTTGCGTTTCGACCTCTCTCCCAAGCCTGCCTACACCGCAATTGGCAATCTTCTCAATCTGCTCAAAGACACCAACGCGAAGTTCACCCCAGGGGCGATCGACTACTCGTTCAGCGGCGACACGAACGGCGTTCAGAGCGTCTTGCTCCAAAAGAGCAACGGCGATTTCTACCTGAATGTCTGGCTCGATGGATCGGTCTACGACGTCAACAATCTCGTTGCAACACCGCAAACGCCAAAGGAATTGACCCTCACTGTGCCTGCCGGCAAAACTGTCGCGACCTTGTCTGCGTTCAACTCAGACGGAACCATGACGCAAAGCACGCCGAAGCAATCCACCCTGAAGGTAAAGGTGAACAGCTGTGTTACTACGATTCGGATTGCCGACGTAGCGCCACCACCAGCGCCACCAGCGCCCCCGGCGCCCCCGGCTCCACCGGCGCCACCAGCTCCACCAGCTCCACCGGCGCCCGCACCCACACCGGTCGCCGCGGCTCCAACGTTTTCCATCGCCGCAGGCAGCTATAGCGCAGCGCAGTCTGTCGCGCTCGCCGATGCAACTGCCGGGGCGCAGATCTACTTCACTACGGACAACTCTGCACCGACCACCGCCTCGCAGAGGTACGCTGGCGCCATTGTTGTGAATCAGAACGAAACCATCCGCGCCATGGCCGTAGCGACTGGATATGCGCAGAGCCCCACCAACTCTGCCAGCTACACCATCGCGGCGCCCCCTGCGTCGGGCAACTACTCCATTGCAGTCAGCCCCGGTTCCATCACGGTGCCTCCGGGGCAGAGCGGTGCAGAAACCGTCAGCATCAACCTGCAGAACGGATTCAATTCCACCGTGAACTTCGCCTGCTCCGGATTACCCGCCGGGGCTTCGTGCAGCTTTTCTCCGGCGTCGTTCACACCCACCAACTCGACCCCGCAAAACATCCTGCTTTTTGTCGCCACTTCCAAAACAAGTGCCGGCGTCGACCTCGGAGCAAGGATTCCCGCGGCAATTTTCGCAGCGGCTTTCTGTTGCCTCGGTTTCAAAAAGCGGAAGAGCTTGCTTCTTCTGTGCCTGGCCGTGATAACCGCCTGCGGAACAATGGTCCTGGCGGGATGCGGTGGTGTCAGCACGCAAGCAGCAGGGGCTGCGCCCAAGCTCGTAACATCGACCGTTACCGTGACCGCAACTTCAGGCGCCCTGCAGCATACGGCTACGTTTTCGCTCACGGCTCAATAGACGATGCCGTTGAGAAAAATTGGATCGGGCAGGGAAGCCGCAGGCCGTCGAAGACTCAGCCCTTCGGCGTCTCGGCTGCGCCCGCTCCACCCACGTTGAACACCTTGGGCACCCGGGCCTCCACCGGCGGCAGGGCAGGGAACGCGGCGTGGGGTTCTGTCTGATACCAGAATGCGGTCGAGTAGAAGTTGTCCGCACGATGATTCGCGTGACCGTGTTCCATCGTTACTCGAATTGATTTCTCAAAGGCGATCGGACTCTCCGTGTGCCAGCGATACAGGCAGTACCGCCCGCCGATCCGCTCCGGATCCACAATGTACGGCGCGCCCTGGTGCAGGTTCGCAAACTCCTTGCCGCCAAAATCCCACGCCCCGTTGTAGTAATCCTCGGTGCCGGTTCCGTTGATCGTCGGCGTGGCGTCCCCGTCGATGAAGATCATGTCGTCGCCCTCGCCGAACCACTGGTTCTGGTTCTGCAGCACGGCATGCGTCACGCCCACAAAATGGCCCTTGCCCGTTGCTTCGAGAAAGACATAATTCCCTTCGCCGGTCAGATTCTTCTTCCCGTTGATCTCCGGCGAATACTCGTTGGTCCATTGATCGGTCCACGCCTTGCATGGCGCCGCCTGCCGGTACTGCGCATGGAAGCGTCCCAGATCCTCCGGCAACTGCTGCACAGTCACGTAGTCCACCGCGAAATAGAGATTGTCGGTGCGGATCGTGCCTTCATTGGTCACGCTCATCCGGGCGGCATTCGCAAAGGGCATTTTGAAATACGAATTCATCGCGCGAATCGGCGCCACTGCTACCAGCGACGACTGGTAGGTGTAGTACTCGCCCAGCCCCAACCCGAAGAAGTCCCCAATCGGCGACTCGATCGACGGCGCAGTCTCGCCATCCCACCACGCGCGCAGCACCAGGTTCTTCAAGTGCATCGGGTCCGGCGAATTGATCGTGAACCAGAGATGCGTCACCACTCCGGGCCCCGTCACATCCAGCAGCACGGCTTCCTTCCCGGGATTCACCGCGACCGCATCGGCATTGCCGCCACTTCTGTCCCAGCTCGAACTGCGCCGTGCCTTGTACTCGCGCAGGCGAGCCGGCGCGAATAGCTCTTCGGGCGACGCTCCGATGGGGTGTGGTTGCGGAGCCTGTGCAGCTGCCGCGGTTGCGCCACCCAACAGCGCCGCCGCAGAAACGCCCGTCGCTGAAACCAGGCCACCCAGAAGCTTGCGCCGCATGTCGGAAGGTTGAATCGGATGGTTCCCGCGCATATTTAGGATCTCCTCGCTTTAATAGAACGGACGAAACCGAGTTGTAGTCGCGTGCGCCGCAGCATGTCAAGCACGCCGGCGCCATGAACTCCGCGCGCATCCGACCGGCGCATTTTCCCCGGCCTGCCCTCGCCTGTTATGGTCTCTAAGAAAAGTAAAAATGAACCCACCTTAGGAATCCTCGGGCATGTGGAAGCGTTGGCGAATCCGTATCTTGCTGTTTTTGGCCGTTCTCGGCCCCGGATTTATTACAGCCAACGTCGATAACGACTCCGGCGGCATCTTTACTTACTCCCAGGCAGGCGCGCAATACGGCTACGCCCTGCTCTGGACCATGCTTCCCATCACCATCGCGCTCATCGTGGTGCAGGAGATGTGCGCCCGCATGGGCGTCGTCACCGGCAAGGGCCTCAGCGATCTCATTCGCGAAGAATTCGGCCTGCGGCTAACCTTCGTGCTGATGATCCTGCTCGTCATCGTCAACTACACCAACGTGGTCACCGAGTTCATCGGAATCGCCGGATCTCTCCACCTCTTCCATGTCTCGAAGTTCGCATCCGTCCCCGTCTGCGCCGCGCTCGTCTGGTTCCTCGTTTTTCGCGGCGACTACAAAAGCACCGAAAAAATCTTTCTCGTCGCCTCGCTCGTTTACATCGCCTACATCTTCGCCGGCGTGCTCTCGCAGCCAAGCTGGCACGATGCCTTGCTGGCCACTATCCAGCTTCCGCAGGGGAAGGTCTGGCGCGACAAGGCCTACATCTACATGGCCATCGGCATCGTCGGCACCACCATCGCGCCGTGGATGCAGTTCTATCTCCAGTCCTCCATCGTGGAGAAGGGGATCCGCGTCAAGGATTATGCCGCCTCCCGCCTCGATGTTGTCATCGGCAGCTTCTTCACCGATATCGTTGCCTGGTTCATCGTCGTTGCCTGCGCCGCTACGCTCTTTGTCCATGGAATGGGATCGATCCAGGTTGCCAGCGACGCTGCCGAAGCCATGCGCCCCCTGGCCGGCGACTACGCGTTTCTTCTCTTCGCCTTCGGACTCTTCAACGCCTCGCTCTTCGCTGCTTCGATCCTGCCTCTCTCCACTTCGTACACCGTCTGCGAAGGTCTCGGGCTCGAATCCGGCGTCGACAAAAGCTTCAAAGAAGCGCCGTTCTTCTACTGGCTTTACACGCTTCTCATTGCCGGCGGCGCCATCACTGTTCTGCTTCTGCCTGATGGGCAGCTGGTCAACGTCGCTATCCTCTCTCAGGTTCTCAATGGAGTCCTGCTCCCGGTCGTCATCATCCTCATGCTGCTGCTCATCAACCGCAAAGACCTGATGGGCGAGCACAAAAACTCTCTCATCTGGAACGTCATCGCCTGGAGCACCAGCATCATCGTCATCTGCCTGACCATGGTCATGCTCTGGGGAATGATGCCCGGCCACTGAAGCCAGAATCGCCGCACCGTCGAGTCCCTAAATCCACAATAAAAAGAGAAATTGTCATTCTGAGCGAAAGGGTCCCCGAACGCTTTTCATGGGGCCTCCAGGAAGCGGTCTTTGCTTCTTGGGGTAGTGTTCGGAGGGTGGTGAGCGAAGAATCTGCTTCTCTCTCCTCTGCAGTATTTCCTGTTGACAATCAATAACTAATTGGTTATGGTTTCTGCATGGCAGCCCTCGCAGACCAGGTATTCAAGGCACTTTCCGATCCCACTCGCAGGGCCATCTTCGAGGGACTCACGCGCGACGGCGAGCAGACTGTGCACGCGCTCACCCGCCGCGCCGGCGTCTCGCAGCCCGCCGTCTCCAAGCACCTCACCGTGCTCAAGCGGGCGAAGCTCGTGCGCCATCGCCGCGAAGGCCGCGAAACCCACTACCGCGCCCTGCCTGAATCTTTGGCGCCCATGGTGGACTGGCTCGATCAGTACGGCGCCTTCTGGCGCGATCGCTTTGACCGTCTCGAAGATCTCTTGCAAAGGATGAAATGATGGCTGACTCGACTGAAACTTCCCGCACCCTCGTAATCGAAAAAGTATTCATGCACCCGCCTGAAAAACTGTGGCGCGCCCTCACCGAAAGCCCGCTCTTGGCGCAGTGGATGATGAACAACGACTTTGAGCCCGTAGTCGGCCGCAAGTTCCAGTTCCGCGCTGAGCCCATGCCGAACTGGAGCGGCATTGTCGATTGCGAGGTTCTGGTTGTGGATCCGCTCCGGCGTCTTTCCTATAACTGGGGCGTGGGAGGCGGTGCAGGCGGTCTGCAATGGGTGGTGAGCCTTACCCTGACTCCAGCTGAGGGTGGCACACACTTGCGCATGGAGCAATCCGGATTCACTCCCGAGCAGAAGGGCGCCTACCAGGGTGCGAACTATGGCTGGCAGAAATTTATCGGCAATCTCGAAAGTGTTGTCGCGGGGTTGGAGTAGCCATGAATGCAAAGTCCATTACCTATTGGACGATGACCGTCCTCGTCGCCCTGCCCATCGGAAGCGGCGGTTTCGCGCAGATGGCGCAGTTTCGCGCCAACCCGCACGGTGTCGTGCCTGTGCTCGGCTATCCGCTGTACTTCTTTGCCATCCTGGGGTTCTGGAAAGTGCTGGGCGCGGTCGCCATCCTCGTGCCGCGCTTTCCGCTGATCAAGGAGTGGGCGTACGCCGGCATCTTTTTCGACCTGACCGGCGCCGCCGCATCGTGCGCAGCGGTTGGCGGGTACGGCGCGTATGGCTTTCACGTCATCGCTCCTCTTATCATCACGGGATTTACGGTTGCATCTTGGGCGCTTCGACCGCCGAGCCGCACCGTCGGCGTCCTCTTTCCTGCGAAGAGCCCCTCGGCGGCATAAAGAGCTCAACACATATCAACGGAGCAATCTGCGCTCGGTCGGAAAGGAGACACAATGAGCAGTCGTGAGCAAGCCACCGGAGAATCTGCCTCCCGCCTCATCGATAGGCGGATCGACGAACTAGAGGGATGGCGTGGCGAAACACTCGGCCGCATGCGGGCGCTGATTCTCGAAGCCGATCCGGGAATCGCCGAAGAGTGGAAGTGGGGCGTGCCAGTCTGGTCCCATAACGGAATCGTATGCACCGGCGAGGTCTACAAGAAAGCCGTGAAACTGACCTTCGCGCGCGGAGCTGCGGTTCCAGATCCCTCCGGCCTCTTCAACTCCAGCCTCGAAGGAAATGTTCGCAGGGCAATTGATATCCACGAAGGAGAGAAGGTGGACGCCCGCGCGTTCAAAACGCTGCTGAAGGCCGCAGTAGCTGTGAACAGCCAGTCGCAGGAAAAAAGTCGCGCCAAAGGCAAGCGCAATTTCAGGCTAAGATTCAAGGCAGTATCTCGCGGAGCAGTCCATGACTCCCCTGAAACGAATGGCCCTGGCCCTTGGCTGCGTGTTCCTCTCCGTGGCGATCTTGGGCGTCGTCTCCTCGGTGCCGCTTGCAATCCAATCCGGACAGGGATGCATGTTGCCGGGGCTTGAGATGATGCCCGGTCTACCTGGTTTTGCGCTCTTCCTGGCTGGGTGATCGCGCTCCCGTTTGTTCTGTTCTTCGAGCACGCTGACGGAGGCGCGCCTGGGCCATGCTCGCGATCGGAACAGCCATCGGTCCCTGCTTTCCTCTTGTCAGTGGATCATGCTCGCTTCGCATGGCAAAATCAACTGGCGCGAGAGATGGATTCGGAGCCGTAGTGCTCTCACTCGTACATCGGTTTCCTCACCACGTTCTTCTACGTCCTGACATTGAGGCGCACGGCAGGAAAGTCCACGCGGCGCCGGAGGCTTAACAATCGCGCGTTCCCCAGCGTGGCTGATTCGCGTATAGGTATGACTCCCAATCCCACGGATGGGTCTGCATTCTGACGCGGACTCGAGACTCGAGGGTCCTGTTGGCGCGAAGGATCGGTCATTCGAGTTCGGATATCGGTGCGATCACAAACAGAAAGTGGCCGGCAGTGATTGTGATCTAGGACACATAGACTGCGCTACAACTGACGCTCTCGTACCCAACGATTAAGGAGCAGAAGACAAACTAAGTCTGAATCTCGAATTGCGATATGCCGATAACTAGGCCATGAACGTCCCTAAGTTATTTACGTTAGGTCTCCTTATTTTTGGACTAACTCAGTCGTCTATTGAGAACCAGTTAAAGGCAGAGACAGCCCCGAATGATCGCCAGGAACTCTCGCTGAGCGAATGCCTCCGCATTGCCATGGAAAAGAATCACTCACGGCCTGCCAGCCAATTCGCCGTAGCCATGGCGGAGGCGCAACACCGCCAGGCCATGGCCGCGTATTGGCCGCAGGTTAACGCCAAGGGCGGCGTCGATGAGATGAGTTCGTCGCCGAACTTTGTCTATCCGGCAAGTGCCATGATGATCCCGGCACAAACGGTCAGCATTCCCGGGGGAACAGCGACGGTTACGATTCCCGCCAATGCTTTCGGCCCTGGTTTTCCACCGGTCAACGTGCAGATGCCTGTGAGCTTTCCAGGCCAGACCGTGACAACGACCGCGCAGATGTTTCCGATTCCGGCGCAAGACGTCAAGCTGATGAGCCCGCTGACGGAATCCGTCTCCGGTGATTTCAAATGGCTGCTCTTCGACGGCGGTATGCGGAAGGGCTACAGCGAGCAATCGCTCGGAGGCCTCAGCGTCGCGAAAACTGAAGTGCGCCGCAACGACCTCGAGCTGCGCGAAAATGTGGTTCGGCTGTATTACGGCGCAGTGCTCGCACGCCAGCTCCATCGTCTCGGCCAGGACACGCTGGAGCGCATGCAGGCAACGCAAGATCTGACCGAGTCGCTCTATAAAGACGGAACAGGCACCGTCAACAAGACTGATTTTCTCGACAATAAAGTCATCACAGAGACCGTGCGCTCCATGGTCGCTCCGCTTGCAGCCAACGAGGCCATGGCTGAGGCTGCTTTGGCCTACACCATCGGCCTTCCCTGGAGATCGACAGTCGCTCCAAAAGACGAAGAGTTGCCGTTTCAGCCCCACTCGGGCGATCTCAACGAACTCGTCTCGACAGCCTACGAATTCAATCCGGATTGGGCCGAGCTTGAAGCTGGGCTGCGCGCTCTCGAAGGTCAGCGCATCACCGCGACCAGCGCTTACTACCCTAAGGTTGGCCTCAAGGGCGAGCTGCACAAGATGTGGAACAGCTACGGCGGAGGACTGTCTACTCCCAACAATCGCGACGGATGGTCGGTTGATTTGGGCGTGGAGATTCCCATCTTCAATGGCTTTCTTACCCAGGCAAGAGTTGCCGAAGCCCGGGCCCGCATCAACCAGATGAAGGAGAAAAAGATTCTTCTCTCCGAGGGCATTGGTCTCCAGATCCGCAGCATGTTTATCGAAATGGAATCCAGCGAGAAAGTGGCGCAGGCCACACAGGATGCTGTCCAGACAGCCAAAGAAGATACCGAGCTCACGCTGAAGGGATATCAAAGTGGATTGGTCTCGACCGAGAAGGTAATCCGGGCCCAAATTCAGGAGGCGTTGGTAACGGCCGCACATGACAAAGCGCTCTTTGACCATCTTGCGCTGCAAAACAAGCTTGAACTGGTTGTGGGCAAGAGTGTGCAGGCCGAACTCGGTACAGATCGCTAACAGACGTGACCGGCTGCCGATTGACCGATTGATGGAGAAACGCTGATGGAAGGGTTGCACGGAAAACTGACTAGGCGGCAGGCGCTCGAACTTGTATTCGGCGCGGCGGCAACTACCTTGGCATCCAGGGTCGGTCACGCCCAGAAGCAGGGGCGTATCTTACGCGTAGCCATCAGCACCGATACCCTGGCCGGCGCCAACGTGAATGACGCACGCGCGGCCTACAAGGTATGGGTCAATGAGATCACCCGGCTGCAACCCAACAGCATTGCGCAAATGGTTCCCGAGATCTTTCTGCCGTCGGACGACATGACGCGCGCGATCCGCCAGGGTACGATTGAATGTTTTGGCGTGACCGCCCTCGAATTCGTCAAGGTTGCCGACCTGGTCGACCCCGACTATCTCCTCCTGCAGGACTATCTGGTGGACGGCATGGAATACGTTCTTCTTGTCCATCAGAAGAGCTCATTCAAGACGGTTGCCGACTTGCGCGGCGCGCAGCTTCTCACTCACTATCACCGCGATATGGTTCTCGCGCCTGTCTGGTTGAGCACCTTGCTGGCGTCGAATAATCTGCCTCAACCGGAGCATTTCTTCGGGAGCCAAAAGCAAACAGACAACCTCAATCAAGTCGTGCTTCCCGTCTTCTTTCGCCGCGCTGACACGGCATGTCTGGCGCGCAGGAACTGGGAGACAGCGGTCGAACTCAATCCTCAGCTGGGCCGGGATTTGCGGGCTCTTGCCGTGTCACCCAGGATTGTGCCGATCGCAATTGCCTTTCGTCGCGGCTGCAGTGCCGAGGGGCGGAAGGCCCTCATCGACTCGATCTTGAAGGTTTCTTCCATTACCGCGGGACAACAGATCGTTGCCCTGTATCAATCGCATGGTTTTATCGTCAGGCCGACCTCCGTCATGAACAACACGGTCGAAATGATCCGCCATTATGAGCGATTGTCGGCCCAGGCATTCTCTGCGAAAAAGTCGTGATCGTCGTCGGCAAGGTTCGAAGAAAGGAGAGGAACGTGCAGTCTTCAAGCAATCAAGTCACCCGCCGGCAAAGCATGGCGATCGTCGCCGCAGGCATGGCAGCCGCTCTATGCCATCCCATCGGGTTGCGCGCCGAGGACAAACGCCCACTCCGGCTTGCGATCAGCGCCGACACTCTGGCGGGTGCGAATGTAAACGATGCGCGGGCTGCTTACCTTGTCTGGCTGCGCGAAGTTGCACGTCACTATTCTGTTCAGACCGCAGTTGTTGTCCCGGAGGTGTTCCTCCCTTCCGATGAGCTGATCCGCAAAGTGCGCGAAGGCTCCCTTGACTGCTTCGGGTTTACCGCGCCAGAACTGGCAAAGATTGTCGATTTGACGGATCCGGGCACCCTTGTACTTCAGGATTACCTTGCCGACGGAATGCAGTACATCCTTCTCGTCCATCGCAACAGCGCATTCAAGAAGCTTGCAGACCTGAGCGGAGCACATGTCGTATCGCATCTCCATCGCGACATGCTTCTTTCGCCTGCATGGCTCGGAACTCTGCTGGCTTCGAATGGTTTGAAGCAGCCGGAACACTTCTTCGGACGCCAGACGGTCAACGACAAGGTGAGTCAGGTTGTGCTTCCCGTGTTTTTCCGCCGCGTCGACGCAGCCTGCCTGGCTCGTCAGAGCTGGGAGACGGCAGTAGAACTCAATCCGCAATTGGGGCGCGATGTGGTCGCTTTGGCCGTATCGCCGAAGGTGATTCCCATCGGCTTCGCCTTTCGCCGGAACACGGATCCGGAGATGCGCAAAGCGCTCGTTGCATCCATCTGGAGTGTTTCATCCTACACAGCAGGCTTGCAGATAGTGGAACTCTACCAGTCTCGTGCGTTTGTCGTCCGTCCTTTATCGGCGATGAATCCCTCCCTGGAACTCTTGCGTGACTACGTTCGCGTATCCGCGCAGGCCGGGGACGCACGGAAAGGGGCGAGTTAGTTCACGATGAAAATCGCCACGGGAATCACGCGACGAACGGTAGTGCTGGCCTGGACGATCACGCTCGTCACGCTGGGGATCTTCGTTGCATTCATGATTCCGGAACAGAAGCGTGTCTTGCGTGCCGGACTGGAATCCAAAGCCAGTGGCGTCGCCGTCGCACTCCAGGGCGAGGTGGCGGAAGCAGCAATCTCGGAAGACTACTCCTCGGTTGTCGAACATGCCATGCAGGTTCTCAAGGGCGATAACGATGTCGATTTTCTGGTCATTACCAAGAACGACGGCCTCTCCGTCATCGTGGACCGCAAGGGCTGGCATACAGAATCGGACATCGACACCTACTGGCGGCCCAAGGTGCGTCAGCCCTCCAGCGAACTCGGATTCGTTCCCATGTTCAACCGCCGGGTATTCCATTATGCCGTTCCATTTGATTACAGCAGCATTCAATGGGGCTGGATTCACGTGGGGCTCTCCCTCGGCCTCTACGACGAAAGCGCCCGCCAGGTCAACCTTCGCACGGGCGTGCTTGCGATCGTTTGCGTGTTGAGCAGCCTGTTGGCTTCCATCTTGTATGCGGGAAGATTTGTCCGGCCCATTTTGAAGCTGCAGTCGGTAGTCGAACGCGTTGCAGCCGGTGACCTCATGGCCCGGGTCGACGTTCAAAGCCGCGATGAGGTCGAACAACTAGCCCAGGCGTTCAACAAAATGGGTGACATGATTCTTCACCGGGATCAGGAACTGTCCGATGCCAAGCGCGACCTGGAAATGCGCGTTTCCGAACGCACCCAGGAGTTGCGCGAGCAAGTGTCCGCGAAAGATGCGGCCCTTGCAGAGCTCGCCGAAGCGCAGAAACGCCTCATCGACCTGTCCCGCATGTCGGGAATGGCCGAGGTCGCAACAGGAGTCCTGCACAACGTCGGAAACGTGCTCAACAGCGTGAATGTTTCGGCCACAATCGTTGCCGATCGTCTGCGTGCGTCGCGCGTTTCCAGGATCGCGGAACTCGTACAGATGATGGAAAACCATAAGACACACCTCGATGAGTTTCTTGCCAGCGACCCGCAGGGCCAGAGAATTCTTCCTTATATGGCTAAGCTTTCGCACCATCTTGAAGATGAGCGCAGCCAGCTCAGCGTCGAAGTCACAACCCTGACGCAGCATGTCGGCCACATCAAAGAGATCGTGTCGATGCAGCAGACCTATGCTCGTTCGGCCGGGGTCTACGAAAAAATTGATCTGACCAATCTGATCGACGACCTTTTAGGAATCTCGCAGCCCGGCATGGACAGGCACCGCATCCTGGTCGAAATCAAGAATGAGATGGTTCCCCCCGTCACCACAGATCGCCACAAGGTGCTGCAGATTCTGCTCAATCTGATGCGCAACGCAAAAGACGCCGTCAAGGAGACCAGCAACCAAGCCCGGCGCATCGTGGTGCACATCTATCTGGTCGGCGACGATCGGATCGCCATCAGCGTGACCGACAACGGCATCGGCATTCCGCAAGAGAACCTCGTGCGCATCTTCTCGCACGGTTTCACAACCAAGAGCGACGGCCATGGTTTCGGATTGCATTCCGGTGCATTGGCGGCCAAGCAGATTGGGGGCTCTCTGCGAGTCGAAAGCAAGGGGTCGAATGCAGGCGCAACTTTCACTCTTGAACTACCCATTCGCGCGCCCCAAACCGAGCGGGAGAGGATTGCGTCCTGATGAGTGAAATCAACCGCTTTCGACTCCTCGTAATTGATGACAACGAAGCCATCCACGGCGACTTGAAGAAGATCCTGTTGCCGCCGCAAGACGGCATCGAGCTTGGCTCCGATGAAGAGCTTTTGTTCGGTAGCGTGCAGTCGCAGGATGTGGAGTTCGAAATCGATTCTGCCTTTCAGGGCCAGGAGGGCCTTGAGTGCGTCATCAAGGCCAAGGCTGAGGGCAGGCCCTACTCGCTTGCCTTCGTCGACGTGAGGATGCCGCCCGGCTGGGACGGCGTCGAAACGATCGGTCATCTCTGGAAGGTTGCTCCGGAACTGCAGATCGTGATCTGTACGGCGCACTCTGACTACAACTGGGACGACATCTCGCGGCGTCTGGGCGTGTCGGATAACTTCGTCGTTCTCAAGAAGCCCTTCGACATCATTGAGGTCATCCAGCTCGCTCACGCGATGACGGCGAAATCGGTCTCCATGCAGAAGGCCAACCTGCGCATGGAGGAACTCGATCGGCTCGTATCAGAGCGGACCGCGGAGCTCACCGAAACAAATCGGCGTCTCAGCCTGCTCGCCGCGGCGCTCAGTGCCGCCGCCAACTCCATCACCATCACCGATCCGGAAGGCGTCATAGTCTGGACTAACCCCGCCTTCACGGCCTTGTCCGGCTATTCTGCCGAAGAAGTATTGGGCAAAAACAGGCGCACATTCAAGTCCGGCGCCCACGACGAAGAATTCTATAAGCAGATGTGGGAGACCATCGGGTCGGGAGATGTTTGGCGTGGAGAGATCTTGAACCGGCGCAAGGATGGATCGATCGGGCCCGAAGAGATGACGATCACGCCGGTGCTGTCGGAAGACGGCGCGATTGCACATTTCATCGCCATTAACCAGGACATTTCGGCGCGCAAACGCGCGGAGTCTGCCCTGCGCGAAGCCGAAGAAAAGTATCGGATTATCTTCGAAGACGCGGTCGTGGGAATCTTCCAGGCTAGCTCCGACGGCAGGTTGCTCAGCGTCAACCGGGCCTTCGCAAAGATGCATGGATACACCTCGCCCGAAGAACTTCTCGCCGACCCCATCGCCGTTCATTCTGGCTTCATTGATAACGGACAGATCGAAGAATGGACTCGGATCCTTGAGCGCAAGGGAGTCATTCGCGGTGCCGAAATTGAAGTGCGCTGCAAAGATGGAGCGCGGAAATGGGCTCTCGTCAATATCCGGGCGGCACACGACGCCGTGGGCAAAATCATTCTTCATGAAGGAACCGTCGAAGACGTGACCGACCGTAAGCTTGCGCAGCAGCAGGTGAGTTATCTCGCCTACTACGACGCGCTCACGGGGCTTCCGAATCGGCTGCTGATGCAGGACCGCCTGAAGAACGCTCTTGCCTCCGCGGGTCGAGCTGGCAGAAAGGTCGCAATTCTCTTTCTGGATCTCGATCGCTTCAAGATCATCAACGACTCCCTGGGGCACTCTTTCGGCGATCTGCTGCTCCAGCAGGTGGCAAAGCGGCTCAAGCACGAGATCAGAGACGAGGACACCGTGTCGCGCGTGGGGGGCGACGAATTCCTGATCGTCCTCAATAGCGTTGAGAGCGAGGCCGAAGTCCAGACGATTGCCGCCCGTATCGTGAATTCACTCACCGGAGACTACAGCATTCAAGGCCGTTCGCTCAGTATCAGCTGTAGCGTTGGCATCAGTCTCTTTCCTCAGCACGGCAAGGATGCGGAAACCCTGATCAAAAATGCCGATGCCGCGATGTATTGCGCGAAGGAAAAAGGCTCCGGCACGCTCTGCTTCTTTACTGAAGAAATGAACGCGCGAGTGGTGGAGAGATTGACGCTCGAGCACAGCCTCCGCTCGGCACTCGATAAGCAGGAGTTCTTCCTGGTGTATCAACCCCAGCTAAGCATCGCCACAGGGCGAATTGTCGGACTCGAGGCGCTGCTCAGGTGGAACAATCCCGAGTTGGGTCTCGTCATGCCCGGCCGGTTCATCGGCGTTGCCGAGAGCAGCGGCCTGATGAACGCAATCGGCGAATGGGTTCTTCGGACAAGCTGCGCACAAACCAAAAAATGGCTGGATGAGGGCCGCAATGTTGTGCCTGTCGCAGTCAACGTCTCCGCGGTGCAGTTCCGTCACGATGGATTCAGAGACCTCATCAAGCAGGTTCTCGACGAAACGGGCCTCGATCCCTCGTTCCTCGAGCTTGAGCTGACCGAGAGCCTCCTTCTGTCCAACGCCGACGTCATGTTCAGGGTGCTGCAGGAACTGAAAGAAATGGGATTGAAGCTGGCGATCGACGATTTTGGAACCGGCTACTCAAGTCTGAGTTATCTCCGGCAGTTTCCGGTCTCGAAACTGAAGATCGACCGCTCCTTCATTCGCGACGTTGCCGTCAACGCCGACGACGCCGCCATCGCCAACGCAATTATCAGCATGTCAAAGGGACTCAACCTGAAGGTCATCGCGGAAGGAGTCGACCACGTGGATCAGTTGAATTTCCTGCGAGATCGCGGCTGCGACGAGTACCAGGGCTATTACTTTGCCCGCCCGCTGAGCACGCAAGACGTCGAGAAGCTCCTGGGCACAGCACCGAACAGATCAACAGACGAAACGAAAATACGTTTGCTTGCGTGAGCACTTCGAGCTAGGCCCTGACCGCAGCCCCCAATCCCCGAAGTGTCATCCTTAGCCGAGCGGCTTGGGTCCCACGCAGTGGGGTAAGAAGAATGAAAGCCTGCGCTGAGCGAAGTCGAAGGGGATCTGCTGGACCATTTGTCGTACCCGAGTAGCGCGGTGTCCGGCCTAGAGCAACTTCCCCGAAGCCAGGTCCTTGATCAAATCCCGGTCCGCCGCCAGAAAGTCGTACTCCGGTAGCGCCTCCAGCTTGACCCACCGCACCTGTTGGAAGATCCGATTCTCCAGCTGGCCCGCAAACTCGTGCACTGCGAAGAACTGCAAATCCACCGCGCCGCCGTGGCGATAATTATGGCGAATGTGAGTGACGTGCGCGCCGATGGTCGCGGTGATGCCCAGCTCCTCGTTCAGCTCGCGCGCCAATGCCTGCTCCGCGGTTTCGCCCGCCTCAATCTTCCCACCAGGGAACTCCCATTGCAGTGCCATGGGCTGGTCGGGACGGCGCTGGCAAATCAGCACCTCGCCGGCCTTCACAATCAATGCAGCCGCAACAAAGCGCAGCGCTGGTCCGGCCGGCCGGGAGTGGGTCTGGCTATCTGCCACATGTTCAGTGTAATCGCCTCCACCGAGCTGCGTCCCATGTTCGTGATCCAACAGCCGTTTGGCCCAGTTTGGCACTGAACCGGATGGGCATTGGATTGACAGCAAGCCCTCAAGGATCCGCCCGCTATTTACGTATCTGCTCGGCCTCGTGCCCTTCGGCGGCCAGCGGCCGATAGAACCCCCAGCCATTCTTCGCCGCAGCCTCAAGAAGCGCGGACGAAGGGTTCACGGGATAGGGATGTACCGCCATCTGCAGCATCGCCAGATCGTGGATCGAGTTCCCGAACACCGCATCCGGCCGGGGACGGCCAGCCCGCCGCAGCGCTGCTGCCTTCGCCTCATCTGTGGGCACATCCACCAGCTCGCTGCCAATGACGCCGTTTTGCACCGCAACCTCCGCGGCCAGCACTCGGTTTTCGGGGATACCCAGTCCGCGGACACCCTCGTTCACCACCCACTTATTGGTCGAGCTCACCGCCCACAGCTCCACACCCTTCTCAACGAGGGTCTTCATCAGCGATTCGATCTCGGGAAACGCGTGCGGCCGAACGATCTCCTCCACGTAACGTGCAGCCGCCAACTGGAGCTCCGCTTCGTGCAGACCTGCGTACATCTGCACCATCTCCCCGCAGATCTGCGGCTCGGATACCTGGCCTGCCAGGTAGGCGCGATAGCGCGTGTCGATCCAGTCGCTGGTCTCGCGTGAAACCAAACCCTGCTCAAGGGACCACACCATAAACCCGTGTCCCGAGTCGACGCCCCAAATCGTTCCATCGCAATCGAAAACAGCCACATGCGGCTCGTTTTCCAGCACCAGCCGCTCGAACTCCTGTGCACTCCACTTGTGAATCTGCGTCTGTATCAAGATTTCCTCAATCAAGCCAATAGTTATCCAACTTTATTGTCCTTCAATAGGCCCTGTCTTTGCATCTTTATGGACCCCTTCCGGCTTCTCCCGAACCCATTGTTGCAACGCTCACTGCCTTGTTTCGGCCCAAAGATCTAAAATGACTTTGATCTTCGACGAAAGGCTTCGATGCTCCGTATCCGTCTTGTTTTCTGTTCTGTACTCCTTTTGCTGGCTCTGAATTTTGGCGCGCCGCACTGTCAGGCGCAGTTTTCCAACCCATCTTCGGCGCCGTTGAGCGCCTCGTCCATCCCTTCCTCCCGGCTCGTGCAGCCCACCGCCTTCCACTTGCTTCTGGCTTCAGGCAAGGCGCCTAAGGTGCTCGTGCTGCAGGTCGGCTCTCATGTCATGTTTGCGCAAGCGCATATTCCGGGTGCAATCTATGCAGGGCCCGGTTCCGAGAAGGAAGGTCTCGACCTTCTAACGGCGAAGGTTGCGTCCAGTTCAAAAGACGCCTTCATCGTTCTCTATTGCGGTTGTTGCCCGTGGAGTCACTGTCCCAACGTCGGCGCAGCCTTCCAGCATCTCCAGGCACTCGGATTCCGCAATGTCAAGGTCCTCTACCTTCCCAACAACTTCGGGGCGGATTGGGTCAGCCAAGGGTACGCAGTTGAAAAAGGTTCTTAGGGCGGCAATTCTTTTTTGCGTTTGTGCCCTTCTGCTTCGCGCATCCATGGCCATCGAGCCGCCTAGCCCCTTGCTGCACCGGCCTGCGCCGCAGTTCGCCCGCCGCAGTCTCAGCGGCGCCCGGGTCAACCTGCACGCGTATCGAGGCAAGGTGGTGCTGCTCAACTTCTGGGCCACCTGGTGCGCTCCGTGCCAGGTAGAGCTGCCCCAGTTCGCAGCGTGGCAGGCGAAATTCGCCTCCGACGGCCTCCAGGTTATCGCCGTCTCCATGGACGACAATGCCACTCCTGTCCGTGCTCTGACCCGCCGCCTTCGCCTCAATTTCCCGGTGGTCCTTGGAGACCCGGCCCTCGGAACGCAGTACGGCGGTGTGCTTGGACTTCCAATCACGTTTCTCATCGCGCGGGACGGCACCGTTTCTTCGCGATTTGAAGGGGCAGCCGAGACCCATGCGCAGCTCATTCACATGGAAGCCACAATCAAGCAACTTTTAGCGCAGCATTGACCTCCCATTTCATCTAAAGATTCCATTTCCATCTCTGTCTTGAAGCCGCTTGTGTATTACCGGACTTGATTCCTTGATGAACGTGGTTCTGCGCATGGCGCGCCGACCCAAACTCCATCGCAAGCCCGCCGATAATCAAGGCTGTGGCCGCCTCCGGGAATCTCGTTCTACTCAAGGACTATCGCAACTACATGCGCGTCGAGAAAGGTCTGCGGCCCCTCACCTGCGAGGCCTATGCCGGCGATTTGAGCACCTTTGCCGAGTACCTTGAGAGCCGCCACGCCACGCTGCTCACAGCCGTACAACAGGACGTAGCCGGCTTCCTTGAACATCTCCGTGCCCACAGCGTCGACTCCCGTTCCGCGGCGCGCAAGCTCAGTTGCCTTCGCGGCTTTTACAAGTGGCTCCTTCTCGATCGGCGCATCCATCACGACCCCACTGTCAACATCGAGTCGCCCAAAGCCTGGAAGGTCCTTCCCAAGTCGCTTGCCGAGGCTGAAGTCTCCGAAATGCTCGAGCGCGCTTCCATGGCCACGACCCACCCCAAGGCCCGCGCCACGGCACTTCGCGACCGCGCCATTCTCGAACTGCTTTATGCCGGCGGGCTGCGTGTCTCCGAGCTCACCGGCCTTTCCTCCAGCGACTTCGTGTTCGACGCCGGCCGCGTGCTCGTCCGCGGTAAAGGCGACAAGGAGCGCATCGTTCCCCTCGGTCGCTCTGCTCTGCAAGCAGTCGAGGAATACCTGCGCGAAGGCCGGCCGCATCTCGCCCGCATCAGTACCGCGCGCAAAAACCGTCCCGCCCCGCACGACGCCGCGCGCATGTTTCTTTCATTGCGCGGAATGCCGCTGACCCGCCAGTGGATCTGGCATCTCGTCAAGGCCGCAGACAAGTCGGCCAGCCCGCATCGTCTCCGCCACAGTTGCGCCACCCATATGGTCGAGCACGGCGCCGATCTCCGCAGCGTCCAAATTCTTCTTGGCCACGCCGACATCTCCACCACCCAGGTCTACACCCACCTCGCCCTCGGCCGCCTCAAGGCTGTGCACCGCAAGCATCATCCGCGCGGCGTGGTGAAGGCTCAGCCGGAAGAACTCGAAGCCGAAACAATTCCAGATTTCTCCGCAGAAGCAGCCGCTGCCGCAAAGCCTCTCCGCGCTCGGCTCGTACTCGTACATTCCAGGAAGCCGGGTCAATCGGCGTGAGCACTTCCATTCAATCCGTCGTTCCCACTCCACCTGCGACAGGTTCGCTCAGTGCGCTCGTCGACGAATACCTTGCGATGCTTGCCAATGAGCGTGGCTCTTCCGCGCATACCCTGCGCGCGTACCAAAGGGAACTCGGCCAGTTCGCAACTTACATGATTGCCCGCAACGCCGCGGCGCACGACCCCAGCGCAATCGAGCACACCGACATCCGCGCCTATCTCGGCACGCTCTATGACCGCGGCCTGTCCAAAGCCTCGGCCGCGCGCGCACTTGCCTCCATTCGCAGCTGGTTCAAATGGCTGGCCCGTACCGGCCGCGTCGAGCAGAATGTTGCGGCCCTAGTCTCCACCCCGCGCCTGCCTAAGCATCTGCCCCGCGTCCCATCGATCGAGCAGCTGAATGGCGTCGTTGATTCGGTGGACGACGAAGCAGCCAGCTGGCCCGCGCGCGACCGCGCCATCGTCGAGCTGCTCTATGGCTGCGGCATCCGCAATGCCGAACTCACCGGCCTCAACCTCGACGATATCCATTGGGCCAACGAAGCGATCCTCATCCGCGGCAAAGGCCAGAAGCAGCGCTATGTTCCCCTCGGCGATGCCGCCGCCGTCGCCCTGCGCGCATATCTCACCGAGCGCTCCGCCCTGCTCGCCGCGCACGGTAAGGGGCGTCCCGCCGAGTCACCGGCCCTTCTGCTCAATCTGCGCCTGCGGGGAATTGCGCGTCCCGGCCACGACGCGCGTCTTACCACCCGCAGCGTGGGACGCATCGTCAAGCGCATCGCCATTCTCCGCGGGCTCTCTTCCGATGTTCATCCACACACGCTGCGCCACGCCTTCGGCACGCACCTGTTGGAAGAGGGCGCCGACCTGCGCGCCATTCAGGAACTACTCGGCCATGAGCGCCTCTCCACAACCCAGCGCTACACCCAGCTCACCAACGCACAGCTCCAGCGCGTCTACGACGACACTCACCCCCGCGCAAAATAGTGCATCGAAAAGAATCCTTCTCGTAGACACCGATTCCCGCGCGGGAGCAGGCCGCCTTCTCTGCGGTCGTCAGCTCCGGGCAGAATCGAGAACCTAGGGAATATTTTTTGCCTAGTGGGACAGAACGAGCAGGGGCAGACCGCATCTCACCTTGCGTGGCAGGAGTACGGCATGTCTCGTTTTCCCCTTTCCTTTCTTTGTTCGTTTGCAATTGCATTTCAGGTCTTGCTCATAGCCGGTTGCGGCGGTTCCATTACAAAAACCACGACAGGCAGCGGAGGGGGCAACACCCCACCCCCTGGAGGCGGACCCGCGAGCGGCAGCACTGCAGGATGCAGCGGTCCGGGCTTTGGATATAACAACGGAAATGGACAGATTACGGGCGTTTGGTTGCAAAGTCCCTCTCCGGGTCAGAATCCAGCCAATGTCGTGGTGAATGCAACCGCATACGGCCCCGCTACCGTTGCCCAGTGGACGGTTTGCCTCGACGGTCAAGCCGTGTACCAGACACAGAGCGCTGCGAGTTCCATCTCGCAAGCGGTTGATATCCCCACGGGCACGCATCTTCTGTGGGCAAGCGCGGCGGACGCCAAGGGCAACTCCGACAGATCGGAAATCAGGTCTATCCAGGTGGGACCGCCACCGCCGAGCAGTACTGTGCTGCCGACTCCGCCTGCAAACGCACAGGTGCTAACCGAGATGCAGAACGACTCCACTGACTGGGGCATCTGCAGCCTCTGCGCTGCGGGAACCAACACCACCGGCAATTACACGATGACGTTTGCCCAAAGCCAGCCCTCTCTGAGCGGCAGCAGCCTTGAGATGTATGTCAACGGACCGTCCTGGACCAATGTTTTGTTTATCGATACGAAGTTAGGCACCAGTTCCAATTCCAATTTTTTGTGGGACTTTTGGGTCTACCATGACCCCGCGGTCGAAGACCACTTCTGGTCCTCGGAGTTCGATTTCTGGCAGGTTCTCGGGGGCAAGGAATTCATGATCGGCAGCCAGTGCGACTTTGGAGACGGCTACTGGGCCACCTGGGATAGCAAGGACGGCGCTTGGGTACTGAATGGAATCCCTTGTCCTCATTGGTCGTCGGGTTGGCACCACGTTCAGTGGTACCTTGAGCGCATCAGTCCCACGCAGTATCGCTACGACACGCTGGTCTTCGATGGTCAACCCTTCGGAATCAATCAGACCTGGACCTACAACGATACGACTTGGCCGGATATGGTCGGCATCCAGTATCAACTGGACCAGGATCCCACCGGTACTCCACTTCATGAATGGGTCGATAACGTGACGCTGACGATGTGGTGAGACGATCGATGGCTGGTTCTGAATGGTTGTAGATGACTAGATGTGCATATGGAGCCAAACTGGAAGTAAATGTGCCAGGAGAATGCTGCGTCTATGGTGGGCAACTGCCTTTGATCCTCAATCCCCGCCAAACGCCCCATTCACCCTTCGCCGCACACGCGCCTCCACCTTCCGCACAGCGTCCGCCGGAACCTTCTTCTTCGCCAGATGCGCCTGCATCGCCGCGATCGGATCGCCCCGTTCATCGCGCACCGCGCTCTCCGCGAATAGCAACCCATGATCCACACACTCAATCAGCGTAGGACCGCGCAATCCCCGCGCGCGTGCAACCGATTCGCTGGCTACCCGGTACACCGCCAGTACGTCCCCTGCATCCACCGTGATCCGTGGCATGCCGAACGCCAGGGCCTCCGGCGCTCCCTTTGGTCCAAGCTGTGCCGAATCGAACGCCTCGCGCGGCTTGCGCGAAGTGAAATGGCAAACAAACACAACCGGCAGATTGTCCGTTGCTGCTCGTTGCAAACGCTTCGCAAGCGTCCCCGCCGAATCAAGGTCGGGATCGGTCAGGTACACGAGAACAATCTTTTCATTCTTCGCGGCCTTGTGTGCCACGGCCGACTTCATCGCTTCGCCAACGCTGATGCCTGCACTCCCGGTCCCTGCGCCGCGGCCTCTCTTCGGTGAAGAGCCGGCGTCCGCCACTACCTTTTGGAGAGAAGCACCCACCGCCAGCGCCGCAACCCAGCGATCGCCCGGCGCACACAACACGTCGCCGCGGGCAAGATCGCCCGTCATGCCCGCCTGTGCTGCCTCGCTGCCGCCGTCCATCGTCCAGCCGCGCGGAATCGCACCCGCCTTCGCCAGCGCGGCGGTTCGTTCCGCAATCATCCGGCACTGCACCATCGCGGCGTAAAGGTCGGTCAGCTTCTCATGTGAAATCAAAGGGGGGTCTCCGAGCTTGGGTTATCGGTTAGGTGGAGTAGTCGGCGTTAATGTGGATGTATTCGTGCGTCAGATCCGTCGTCCAAAAAACGCATTGGCCTTCGCCCTGGTTCAGCTCGATGCGTATCGTGAACTCGCGTTGCATGATGTACGCGTGAGCCGCACCTTCGTCAAACTCTGCAGCCCGGCCCCCGTCGCGGCAAATGCGCAGATCGCCAAACCAGATATCGATGCGTCCCGGGTCAATCTCCGCGCCGGAGTAGCCGATCGCGGCCATCAGCCGACCCCAGTTCGGATCGCAGCCCGCCCATGCCGTCTTCACCAGCGGCGAGTGTGCAATGGCCTTTGCCACGCGCAGTGCATCAGTGTCGCTCGCGGCTCCGCGAATCTGCAGCTCAACCACATGCGTCACGCCTTCCCCATCGGCAACAATCTGCTTGGCCAGGGATATGCACACATACTTCAGCCCTTCGGCGAAGGCGGGGTAATGCGCGCGCCCGAAATCAACCCCGCTCGCACCAGAAGCCAGCAGCAGCACCGTGTCGTTCGTCGACGTGTCTCCATCCACTGAAATCCGGTTGAAGCTCGTTTCCACCGCTTCGCGCAGGTAGACGTCTAGAGCGTCCGTCGCAATCGCCGCGTCGGTAAGGATGTACACCAGCATGGTCGCGTGCGGCACCAGCTGCGGATGAATCATCCCCGATCCCTTGCACACAGCCGCGATGCGCACCTCGCCCCAGGGTCCGTCCTGGTCCACGACCGTGAAATCGACGAACGCCTTCTTCTCCACCAGGTCGGTGGTAATGATCGCCGACGCCACCTGGTCAAAGTGCTCGGGCTCCGATCCAATCCGCTCGGCCAGCTCGGGCAGCGCCGCAATCAGCTTCTCCGCCGGTAGAGGCACGCCGATGATCCCAGTCGAGGAAGGGAAGACCTCTTCGGGAATGCATCCGAAGGTCTTTGCCACGGCCGCACACGTTGCCCGCGCCGCATCCAGTCCCGCTTGTCCTGCGGCACAGTTCGCGTTGCCGGCATTAATCGCCACCACACGCAGCTGCCCACCCGTCGTGCGCAAATGCTCTTTATCCACTTGCAGCGGAGCAGCGCTCACCCGGTTGGCCGTGAACATTGCCGCGGCATTAGCCGGTGAGTCGGCCACAATCAGCGCAAAATCCGTGCGGCCGCTCTTTTTCAGACCGGCCTTGGTCGCGCCAAAACGGAAACCTTTTGGAAGTAGAAATCTAGATGATTCGCTCATGCGGTCCAGATACCCAGGCCCCATCGCGGAACGAGTTGAGTCCGTGGGTGGAAGGCTCCATTTAATCTAACAAATGTGGAACGCCCTACTCAGAGAACAGACGAAATCTCCGCGACTCCTCAACCCGACCACTTTCTCGAACTGGCCCATGTCAACGTCGCGCGCGGAGAGCGGATCGTTCTTCATGACGTAAACCTCTCCATCCGCGCCGGTGAGCACGTCGCCATCCTCGGACCCAATGGCTGCGGCAAGTCGACCCTCATCCTCACCATCACCTGCCAGATCTACCCCATCGTTCAGCCGGGCATGCACGTGCGCATCTTCGGGCGCGATCGCTGGGACCTGACGCAGCTGCGCCGGCACTTCGGCGTCGTGGGAACGGACCTGCCCGGCGAGCGAACAGCCGTCACGACAGGACTTGATGCGGTGATTGCCGGCTTCTTCTCTGCCTCCACTCTCTGGCCCAATCTTCACGTCACGGACGAAATGCGCACCCGAGCCGTCGAGGCTCTTGCGCGCATCGAAGCCTCGCACCTGGCTGCGCAGCTCGTCGGCGAAATGTCGGCCGGAGAAAAGCGGCGCATCCTCATCGCGCGCGCCCTCGTCCACCGTCCCCGCCAGCTTCTTCTCGACGAGCCTTCAAACGCGCTCGACCTCGCCGCCCAGCGCGAGCTGCGCGAAACCCTCCGACGCCTTGCCACCGAGGGCACCGGCCTCGTCCTCGTCACGCACCATCTTGGCGATATCCTGCCCGAGATCGAGCGCGTCATCCTCATGCGCAGCGGCCGCATCGTAGGCGACGGTCCGCGCACCGAATTCCTCACCGCGCCCCGCCTGAGCGAGCTCTTTAATACCCCCATCCGCATCGGCCGCGATGAGGAGTGGCTGCACAGCTGGTAAAGCTCCTTTGAGCCACTCCAATATCTACGGGCGCCTGGCGCATAAAAGCGATTTTCCCGGGTGCCATCCCATTTCACCGCATGCTATATTCGGGCAACAGACGGTTCTTCCCGCCGCCGCCCCATCGGAGGTCCCATGAGTCCCTACTCCCGTCGAGATTTCCTCAAGACCACCATCGCTGCCGGAACCATCGCCAGCGTCAGTTCGCTTCCGCTCCACGCATCGACCCCCACCGCAACCGATCTCGTCACCCTCGGCAAATCGAACCTGAAGGTCACGCGCCTCGCCTTCGGCACCGGAAGCAACAATGGCCACGTCCAGTCCTCGCTGGGCCAGAAAGAATTCAGCCGCCTCGTCCACTATGCGTGGGACCGCGGAATCCGCTTCTTCGAGACCGCTGAGTCCTACACCACGCCGGCCATGCTCGGCGAAGCGCTCAAGCCCTATCCACGCGAGAGCTACGTGCTCATGAACAAGGTCACGACCGACGAAGGCGTCGACCCGCACGTTCGCTTCGATGAAATGCGCCGCATCTCGCAGACCGAGTACTTCGACATCATGCTGCTCCACTGGCAGCACACCGACAAATGGGTCTCTGAAACCGCTCGCTGGCAAGACGGCATTCTCGAAGCCCAGCAGAAAAAGACCATCCGCACCCGCGGAGCATCGGTCCACGGACTTCCCGCCCTTCGCCAGATGCCCGGCAACAAGTGGCTTGAAATCGCCATGATTCGCATGAACCACAACGGTACCCGCATGGACGGCCCCACCTGGGCCGACAACGACAACCCCGATCACGTCCCCGAAGTTGTCCAACACGTCAAGCAGGTCAAAAGCGAGGGCATGGGCGTCGTCAGCATGAAGCTGGTCGGCGATACGGTTTTTGTCCGTCACGAAGATCGCCAGGCCGCCATGCGTTTTGCCTTCAAGAATGCCGGCGTCGATTGCGTCACCGTCGGCTTCAAGAACACACAGGAAATCGACGAAGCGATCAACAACCTCAACGTCGCGCTCGCCTAGCCTTCCGCCTTCTCTCCAACGCCTCCAGAAAAATAGAGGGGACCCAATCTGGGTCCCCTTCTTGTTTAGGTTATGCAGGTCCCTTAATCTCCCGCGGTTGCCGCTGCCCGTACCGTGCGCGTTTGCGAAATCACGGTTGTCTTCGCCGTTGCAATCGCCCCCACCAGGCATGCCGCAATCAAAATCTCTGCGATCACAGGTCCCGGGAAGAAGTACTCGTACGAGTTCACTGCGAACACAAAGTATGCCAGCGTGAACACCGACAGAATGGGCCGCAGTCGCCCCGCCTCCACTTTGGCCAGCGAGCTGAGCATCCAGAAAACGATGCAGTCGGCTGTCAGAAAAATCGTGACGCCCAACCCCATGCCCCTGTAAAACTCCCAATAGCTCCGCGTCACCCCGAGCACTTGAAAGTAGTTCGCCCGCATCACCGCCTCCGTTGCCGCGCCCACACCCGGTACCGGCTTGCCGAAAACGCCGCCGACCGTGTGCAGCACTGCATGCAGCAGAGTAAGCCCCGAGGCGACACGCAAAAAAATCACTGGTTTCATCGCATCCTCCTTGCCGGGCTACTGCCCGTCCACCTTCTTCGCAAAGTGTTCCAGGATCGCAACCCACGCGCCTGGTCCATCGAACACTGCGCGCAACTGCTCCGCGCCTTCGCCGTGCCGCTCCAGTTTGCTGTGCGTCAGTTCCACCAGCGTGGACTCCGCATTCTCCGCGGTGAAGCGTATCTCCACCTCGCTTGCCTTCGCCATGTCCATATCGGCGACCCAATCGGGCGAGTCGTGTCCTGGCCCCACATGCCACGACAAACGCACCGCATGTGGCGGATCCCAATGCAACACCGTGCCCCAATCGCATTGCTCGCCCTTAGCGTTCCGTTCGTACCAGCGGCCGCCCACACGCGGCTCAATGAATATGGCTTCGAAAGGTGTCTTGCCGATGTGGTGCGTCGCCGGCCACCACGCCTCCATCTGCTCTACAAACACGCTCCATGCCCGCTCGATCGGGGCCTTCACGCGAACGCTCTTAAACACTCTTAGATCGAGTTCTACTGGCTTTCCCATGTCTCTCTCCTGGCGCCGGCTTCTCCGCCGCGGCTTGAAAGTTACTCAATGCCTTCGTCCACATCTGGTCAAAATGCGCGCGCAACCGCGCCACGCCCGCAGGGTCCAGCGTGTACACCCTGCGCGTTCCCGCCTTGCTGTCCGTCACCAGTCCCGCATCCTTCAGCACCTTCAGGTGCTGCGACACAGCAGGCCTGCTCACCGGCAGCGTGCGCGCCAGCTCGTTCACCGCCAGCGGCCCTGCGGAGAGCTTCTGAAAAATCGCCATCCGCGTCGCATCGCCCAACGCATCCAGTCCGGCTTGCAGATAAGTGTCCATATTTGGTAAGTGAGAACCAACCGTAAGCTAAAACTAACCGTAAGCTACCACGAACCGATATTGCATTGTCAAGAAGAAAGCAACAATTCGTTGAGAACGGCAGGGAATGAAAACAGCAAGGCACAAGGGGATCCAAGCGGAGAGGGAATCCCGTGTAAGGAAAAAACTGCGCTCACTAGAAATAAAACTCCGTGCCCATCCTTCCGCTTCTTCCTGCGGAAAGGGTGGGAAACCACCGAACCTCCTGGATCAACTTCCACTGCCCACTGTCCTCTATTATTTAAAGCGCCATGAAAAGCATCGAGCTCTCCAAGCCCGCGCGTGCCGACGCCATTGCATCCATCCAGCGCTACTTCAAGGAAGAACTGCCCGAGCCCATCGGCGATCTACCCGCCGGCCTGCTGCTCAACTTCATCCTCGAAGAGATCGGCCCCGCGATCTACAACCAGGCCATCGCCGATGCCCAGGCGCGCCTCGCCGGCCGTGTCGCCGATCTCAACGGCGAGCTCTACGCCGACGAATTCCAATACTGGATTCGGTTAGAGAACAAGCGCAAAAGTCGTCGTTGACAGCTCAGGAACCGCCGCCAGCCGCAAGGAGGGAGCAGAGGACTTCAGGCCTCGGAAATTGACCCGCAAAAGAGAAGGGGCTTCAGCCCCCGGAGGCAATAGCAAGCCAATCAAGCCACCACCCTTGACGCCATCGCCCTCTCGGTTTAATTTGTCCCTACACGGGAAAGGAGGTTGATCCAGCTGATGAAGATTGAATTACCAAGTTGTACCCCACGTGAGGTGACTGAGGCCTAGGGCATCGCGCCCGAAACCCTTTCGAGAAATGCGGCAACCCCGCAGCTCAACCTCGAAAGACAGAAGACCCCAGAATTGCCCCGGCAGAAACAGGATCGACTCGCCGGGTCTCTGGCTCTCGCGGAAGCGCGATGGCCTTAGTCCAATCCCAACAGTTCACCGGCAACGGCCTGAGAGCATCTCTCAGGCCGTTGCTGCGTTCCGCCGGTGAAACCCGCTGGGTCGCTAACCAGCCGTTGACCTTGCCCCGTTCTCCTTCAGATTCTTGAGCTGCCTGACCCTCCATCCCGTCCGTAGGCTACGCATCCGCCTCTGCGATAAACTCAGGTACAGATGAGGGTCTTCGGCATCGATTGCGGCACAGAGGTGACCGGCTACGGCGTCGTCGAGACCTGCGACTCCGGTCGGCAGCCCCGCCTCGTCTGCTGCACTCTTGGCGCAATCCATCTCTCCCGCTCCAAGCCCCTGCCCGAACGCCTCGCCCAGGTCTACCGCGAACTCACAGAGGCCTTGGCCATCTGGCAGCCCGAGGTCGTCGCCGTCGAAGAAGTTTTTTACTCCGTTAACGCCAAGTCCGCCCTTAAGCTCGGCCAGGTGCGCGGTGTCGCGCTGTTGGCTGCAGCCTCCTACGGTGCGCCGGTTGCGGAATACGCGCCCCTGCGCATCAAATCGAGTGTCGTAGGCTACGGTCTTGCGAAGAAGAATCAGGTCCAGTTCATGGTCGCCCGGCTGCTTGAATTGCAGCAGATTCCCGAGCCCCCCGATGCCGCCGACGCTCTCGCCATCGCTATCTGCCACATCCATACCGCGCAGACACTGCTGCAGCAGGGAGTCGGCCGATGAGGGGGCGTCCCCTTCGCCGGCGAGCCCGCACGCTCGCGCGCATCTTGGTGTCGGCGCTCATCCTTTCCCTCCCGCTTTGCCCCGCGCGCGCCGTCGCCGACGCGGTCTCGGCCCGCCCAACTGATTCGAGTTCCATCCTGCAGGTGGATTTTTCCAACCCCGGCCTCACACCCGCCCGCTGGTCCCTCACCCTCCATCCCGACGGCAGCGCGCATTTCCGCTCCGACCCCGGCCAGGTGACCGCGACGCAATTGCACGTCATTGAACCCGGTCCGGTCGATCGCGATGTTCAGCTCAATCCCGATTTTGCCGTCCGCGCCTTTGAAACCGTGCATCGCCACAAATTGTTCAGCGAAGATTGCGAGAGCCACCTCAAAGTCGCCTTCCAGGGATGGAAGAAGATCGTCTATACCGGCCCGGACGGTCACGGAATCTGCGAGTTCAATTACTCGAAGAGCAAGGACATCCAGTCTCTTGGCGATTCAATGGTCGCCGTCGCATCCACCATCATCGAAGGCGCGCGCCTCGAACTCCTTCTCCAGCACGATCCTCTCGGCCTCGATAAGGAGATGGCCTATCTGCAGGAGGGAGCCGCCGACGGACGCATCCAGCAGCTCGGCGCCATCCAGGCGGTTCTCAATCGCTTGAGCGAAGACCCCGACGTGATGGAGCGCGTCCGTAAACGCGCGCGGCTGCTTCTGGCCGCAGCTTCCCGGTGAGTGTCCAGCGCGAACATCAGTTCAACGACCTCGGACGCACTGAGGGCGCCTGCCGTTTGTCACGGACCGGATCCAGAGGCCGCTCAGACGAAATACACCTTGGTACATGGCTTTTCACGCGACTTTCATGCGTAAAAGGGTGTCCAATCAAGGTGAACGTCCGCGATTCAGTGCGGTGGGGGACGCGCCATGAACAAGACCGGTAAGAATGCCGCAAACTGCCTCCTCGTTGCTCTCGTCTTTGCCCTTGGACTATCGTTCGGCACGCTGGCGCCCGCGCAGGATGTCTCCGCCCCCGCTGCGCGCGCCGTGCGGCTCAGCAGCGTCGATGGGCAGGTACAGCTTTCGCAGGGAAATCAGGTGCTTGCGACGCAGGCGCCCGTCAACACCCCTCTCTTCGAGGGCACGCGAATTTCCACGTCGGACGATGGACGTGCCGAAGTTCAGTTCGAAGACGGCAGTGTCGTGCGCATCTCGCCGAACAGCTCAGTGATTTTGGCCACGCTGCGCCAGGACGGCAACTCCGCAGACACGGAGGTCGTGCTTGCCAACGGCCTTGGCTACTTTGAGATTCAGGGCGATTCCCAGGCCAAGCCAATGCGCGTTCGCTTCGGCGACAACGTCGTGACCACCAGTGGATTTACCGTGCTGCGTGTGAATCTAGACGATCCGCCGGGAGCAGTCGCTGTTTTTTCTGGCAACGCCCACATTGATGGAGGAAACGCATTAGCCCTCGATCTGCATGGCGGCGAAAGCGTTAAGCTCAACGATGCCGAGACGGGGAACTACATCCTCTCTGAAGACATCGAGCCCGACTCGTGGGACGCATGGAACTCCGACCGCGACCAGGCGCTGACCGCGCAGGAAGCCAATCGCACCGCGGCCACCAGCAGCGTCCCCAACAGCAGCAACCCAGCCTGGAGCGATCTTGACGCCAACGGTAATTGGTACAACATGCCCGGCCAAGGCTACGTTTGGTCCCCATACGAGGCAAACTCAGCCGGTTGGGATCCGTACGGGTGCGGCAACTGGACCTGGACTCCCAACTTCGGCTACATCTGGGTCTCCTGTGAGTCATGGGGTTATATGCCGTACGCAACCGGTACCTGGGCCTTCTATGACGGACTCGGCTGGGGCTGGAGCCCCGGTCTTTGCGTCCCCTGGTGGGGCGGCGGCGGGTGGGGTTTCAACATCGGTAGCCGTCCCTTCCGCTACGAGCCTCCTCATCGTCCGCGCGGCGAGCCAGTGCGGCCGGGCGGAGGCATTCCGATCCACGCCGGTGGCCGCTACCAGCCCTATCCGGTAGTGGCTGTGAACCGTCTGCGGGGAGGCCCCGTTCCTCCGTCAACCCATGTGGGGGCGGCGCCTGTGACCGTTGCCGGCAACACGCTGCAGCCGTTACGCCCCATTGCACGCCCTGTCTACGGGCAACCGGCAAACGGGTTCCGAGGCGCCACGGGCAGTATCGGAACCGGTCCGCACTATGGCATGGCGCCGGTCACCATTCCTGGAGGCGCACGGCCTGGATCATGGAGTCCCCCAGCGGGCACATACCGTCCGTCGGTGCCGATCAACCGTGCTCCGGCTCCGGTATATCGCGCACCTGCTCCGACGTATCGCCCGCCAACCAACGTATATCGCGCACCCGCTCCAACTTACTCGGCGCCGAGCCGTCCATCGTTCAGCGCGCCACCCGCTCCGAGCCATCCGTCCGGTGGTGGTGGTGGGGTGGTGGGGGTGGTTCTATTCCCCACGGCGGAGGCGGTAGCCCGCACCGCTAATGAACCTGGAATAGGAAACGGCCGCGGCGTTGCTGCGGCCGTTTATTTTTCGGGGCGAGGGGTCAGCCTTCGGTCTCAACGAACTGCTCCAGCTTTTTTGAAAGAGTCGCGAGGGACGCGATGGAGAGAGCCTCCGCTCTCGCCTGCAAATCAATTTCAGCGGCCGACAGCGCGTTCGCGATCGTCGCAGGCGCGACCCCCGCAGCGCGTAGATTGTTCGCCAGAGTTTTTCTCTTTTGTGCAAACGCCGTCCGCACAAAATGCAGGAATCGTGTTTCATCCACACCCAGCTCTTCAAATCGAGGCGCGAACCGCCAGCGAATCACGGTCGAATGCACCTGGGGCGGCGGAGAAAATGCGCCCGGCGGCAAAGTGAAAAGCTTCTCTACATCACCGTACATCTGGACCGTGACAGAGAGCAGTCCGTAGTCGCGCGAGCCGGGGCCGGCACACACGCGGTCGGCCACTTCGCGCTGCATCATCAGCACCGCCCGGTCGAGCACCGCGTGATGCGCGGCCAGACGATGCAAGATCGGCGAGGTGATGTAGTAGGGAAGATTACCGATGACTGCGATAGGACCGTCGATCTGCGCAACCGCCGTGGCAAAGTCGAACTCGAGAACATCCTGCTCGACGACAGTCAGTTTGTCCTCTGGAAATTCCTCGCGTATCCCTGCGGCCAGCTCAGCATCCAGTTCGACTGCGATCACGTGGTGTGCGCGCGACACCAAGGCTCTTGTTACAGCGCCGCGGCCTGGTCCAATCTCGATAACGGTTGTGCCGGAACAATCTCCAAGCGCAGCGGCAATGCGCCGGATTGCTTCCGCATCGTGAAGGAAATTCTGACCGAGCTTCGGCTTTTTAGGCATCGACATTCACGATGGTAGCCGAACGCCCCGGTCTGGGAGTTGACGTCCGGAGTCGTCCCCTCCGGCCCGCGACCCGATTCATGCGTCTTTCTTCAGAACCTCAAGATGAAAGGAACGCCGATGCGCAAACCCGAGAGCGTTATACACCCGGATCGCATTGTGATTTTGAGCGAAGCTATGTAGAAAAGGGGTGTCCCCGTCGCTCAAGATCAGCTTCATCACGGCGGACATCAATGTGCGCGCATAGCCGCGGCCGCGTGCATCAGGATGCGTGCAGACGGCGCTGACCTCGACGAACCCCGGCATGCGCATTCGCTGGCCGGCCATCGCAAGCAGCCGATCGCCCTCGAAAATGCCGAAGAATGCGCCCAGCTCATGCGTCCGGTTACGAAACGGGCCCGGCTCAGTGAGCGTAGCCAAATCGACCATCGCAGGAACATCGGCAGCCGTCAAACGCCTCATGCCGGCAGGCATTTCGAATTCTTCAATCTCCGTTCCCGAATAAATCATCTGGGTGAGCTGACCGTCGCGGATCAGCGTCCAACCTTCGCGCGGGACTGGCGGCCGATCGAGAAACAAGACCTGAACAGCATCCGGGTTCGCATCCGCGCGTAGATTGTCGTACGCGGCTGCAGTCTCCTCGGCGATTCCGGATAATGGCCCGATCTCAGGGACGAAAGCACGCGCTAACCCGTCCCCGGTGGCGAAGTGGCGCTGCGCCGTGGTGAGGGAACTCCAGATTGGATTGTCGAGAAGATGAGGCTCAGGCATATGTCAGAGATGAACGAATCGACCGGGACGATGCGGCAACGCGACGGCAATTCTCAGAAAGAATACCCGCCGACAAACTTTATTGGTGAAGGCTTTGCTCGATCGGCGTCGAGGGACCGTAGCGCTTGCGCACGATCCACAATACCGGGAGCCCGAGCAGAATCAGTGCCGTTCCAATGAGCGATCCTTCAAGGTTGCCCAGGTAGCTCCACACCAGTACGGCAGCGGCACACACGACAAAAATTGCCGGCAACAGCGGATAGCCCCAGACTCGGTAAGGCCGCGCGAAGTCAGGGTGCTTGTGCCGGTAATAGAACACGGTTGTGGTGGTGAGCATATAGAAAAGCCACTCCGCGAATACTGCGAGTTCAAAATGCTGTTGAAACTGGCTCAGAAAAAGCAGCAGCACAGTGGACAGCAGACCCTGCACGATCAGCGAAGTGGAGGGGGATTGAAAGCGCGGATGAATATCGGCGAATTGTGCAAAGAAAAGCCGGTCGCGTGCGGCAGCGAATGGTACACGCGCACCCGACATGACCGTGCCATTCAGAGTGACGAAGATGCTGAGAGCCATTGCGCCTGCGACGAAGCCCGCTCCGCGCGGTCCCGCGACGACGGATAACGCTGCGACGGCGGGGCGCTCGCTGGCCGCGATCTGTGCAGCGGGCAGGATGTATTGGATTGCCGCATTCGTCGCCATAAAGAGCGCGCCCACAATGAAGAGACCGCCAATCAGCGCGATCGGAAGACTGCGCTCGGGACGGCGCACCTCGCCGGCTACCATCGTCAAATCGTTCCAACCGTCGTAGGCCCAGAGCGTGGCAATCAGCGCCAGCATGAAGCCGCTGAAGCCGCCGACGGCATGCGGCAGGCCCGTTGCAAAGTTGGCCCACGAGCCTGAGGCCGACGCAAAACAAAGTGCGGCGACGATCAGGATAAGGATGCCTTTGAGAACTGTGAACACAAGTTGGAAATCGCCGGCCTTTTTGATGCCCAGATAGTTCAGACCGGTCATGAACCATGTGACGCCGATGGCAAATATCTGCGACCAAAGCAGGGGCATACCAGGAACCGATGCCGAAAGCCAATGCAGGGCAGGGAAGACGCCGAGCGTGCGTGCCAAACCGCTGGTGACCGCCGCGATCGATGCCGGCTTGGCCACCGCAAACCACGTCCACATGTAAAGGAACGCGGTCGTGTCGCCATAGGCGCCGCGCAGATAGACATATTCGCCGCCGGCATAGGGCAGCATCGAACCCAGCTCCGCGTACGTCATCGCGCCAAACAGCGAGAGAAGTCCGCCAACCACCCACGCCAGATACACCATCGCCGACGAGCCGGTGTCGCGCATCATCTCGCTCGGCACCAGAAAAATGCCGCTGCCGATGATCGTCCCCACCACAATGGCCGTTGCCTGGCTCGCACCCAAAACACGCGGCAGGTCGCGAGAGGGTTCGCGAGAAGGATCGCGCGCCACTGGGGCGGAAGTTGTGGGACTTGATGCGGGGATCGGTTTGGGCATCCGGTGAGGAGAGGTTAGCACAGCTTCTTTGCGGTGTCGGAGACGATTCCTGACGACAGGGACGGCCAGGAAATTCGATTGGCAGCAGAATCCATTTGATTTTTAATATGCCGTATGCTACATAGGGTACGGCGGAAATCATGCTCGAGCTACGCAGGGTGTCAAAACACTACGCAAGCATTCCGGCAGTCGACGATGTAAGCTTCTGCGCCCGTCCGGGAGAAGTGACCGGCTATCTGGGGCCGAACGGTTCCGGCAAATCGACCACGATGAAGATGATCACGGGGTTGATTGAGAAGACCAATGGGCAGATCGCGTTCAACGGCAAGCCAATCGAAGATGACCTCATAGCCTACAAGAGGCGTCTCGGCTATGTACCCGAAGAACCCAACCTCTATGGTCATCTATCGGCGGTTGAGTACCTCACGATGGTGGCGCAACTCAGAAATCTTCCGGCGCATGAGTCGGCGCGATGCATTGAAGGGCTGCTGCAGTTGTTTTCGCTGCACGCGGACCGGCATGCCTCCATTTCAGGCTATTCCAAAGGAATGCGACAGAAAGTTTTGCTTGCGGCTGCTCTGCTGCACAACCCCGATTTGATTCTTCTCGACGAGCCGTTTTCCGGCCTCGACGTGGCTTCGGCGCTGGTACTCCGCAGTCTGATCCAGGAACTGGCGGCGCGCGGCAAAGTCGTCCTGTTCAGCTCCCATGAGCTTGACACGGTGGAGCGGGTTTGCTCGCGCGTCGTTATCCTCCACCGCGGCAAAATCGTTGCCGACGATTCGATCGTCCGTCTTCGCGGTTTGATGGAATTGCCGACACTGGAGGCGATCTTTTCGCAGCTCGCCGTCGAGCAGGATACGGACAGCATCGCTCGCGAAATCGCGGATCTCATCCGTGCATAAGCTGATTGCACAACTCGTGTCGCGGCTCCCACTCGATTTCCGCGTGTTGTGCCACCACTTTCTTCTGCGCGTAATCGACCTTGAAGCGCTGTCACTCGAGGCCGACGTACCGCGTTATCTGGGGCAGTTCGCCGGCGTCCTCATCATGATCAGCTCCATGCGCGCCCTCGGCGCTCTCTTCTTTCCGCCGCCACCTCAAATGGCGTGGGCTCTCCAGCAATCAGCCTTGTCCAGCATGATGTTCGTGGTGGGTCTGATCAGCGTGGTTACCTGGGATGCGACGTTCCCTGACCGGCGCGATGCCCTGGCCCTCGGTCACCTCCCAGTGAAGCCCCGCACGATCCTCCTGGCGAAATTAGCAGCCACTGCGACGCTGCTCGGAATTGCTATGGCTGCACTGAATTTCGCTTCCGGCTTTGCATGGGCCCTCATCTTTGGGGGTGGATCGATTCTGCGGTCCGTGCGATTCTTTGCAGCATTCTGGTTCACTCTTATTGCTGCCAGCCTCTTTCTCTATGGTTGCGTTCTTGCGCTGCAAGGGATAGCCGCAATGTTGTTAACGCGCCGGCTCTTTCTCAAATTCTCGGCGATCGCACAGCTTGCAGCGTTCGCTTGTCTCATGTCGGTTTATTTTTTGGAGCCGGAGCTGGGCCGGCTCGACCAGTTGCTCGATCCAGCCAATCGCGGGGTTCTCGTCTGGTCGCCCGTGTTCTGGTTCTTTGCGTTGTTGAACCAGGTCAACGGAACTCTGCCGGCCGAATTGAATTGGCTTGCCATGCGCGCGTGGCTCGCCATGGCGATTGTTGCGTTGGGCGCCTCTGCCGCGCTTGCCCTCTGCTATCTCAAGACAATGAAGAAGACCGTCGAAGAGCCTGATCTCGTGCCGGGCGCGGGCGGTCTACATTGGACGCCGCGCCTGGGCGGAAGCCTGCGCACGGCGATTCTCTGCTTCAGTCTCCGCTCGCTTACGCGCAGCCGGCAGCACCGGGTCGTGTTCGCGTTCTACTGGTCGGTTGCGCTGGCTATTGCGTTGAGCTGCCTGCGCGGCGAGATGACCGGCCAGGGGGTAGGAAGGGGAGGAACTGCAATAAGCAGAGATTTCCTCGTTTCTACACTGCTGATTGTCACAATCGCGGTCTTTGGCCTTCGAAACGTCTGTGCCCTGCCCGTTTCGCTCAACGCGAACTGGGTGCTGCGGATTACGCAGTTGCGTAAGCCGCAGGCGTACTTCGCCGCCGCGCGTACGCTGTTCCTGCTTCTTGGCGTGCTCCCCGCTCTTGTTCTTGCGATCCTGCTCGGCGTGCGGTTGGCGCCGCGGCAGCAGGTTGAGGTGCATGTAGCCTTGATATTGCTGCTGGGATGGGTGCTCGTGGAGATTGCGCTTTTCAAGTTTGAGAAGGTGCCGTTTACCTGCTCCTATCTGCCCGGCAAAATGAACGTGCAGGTCGTGTTCTGGGGAGCCGTCTTTCTGGTGACATTGTTGTCTGTCACGGCGAGCCTTTACGAGCAGCAGGTGCTTCGCGATCCCTGGCACGATGGAGCCATGCTGGCAACCCTCGCTGCCGCGGGTCTGCTGTTGAGCGCGGTCAATCGGCATCGCGCAACGTCGGCGATTCTATATTTCGAAGAGGTTGCTCCCGAAGTGATCACAACGCTCGGTCTCGCCACTGGGATGCGTTATGCCGCCAGGGACGCTTCGCAGTCTCCCGACGCCGCAATCAAAGCGGCAGGGGAATAGCAGGTTCGACCGGGAAAGGATGGCTGCAGGAGTATGGGGCGGAGTCCGCGGATTGACGTTGCGATTCTCCTTCATCCGCGGCAAGCCAGGGAAATCGCGAAAACCCGGCGCCTCCACCCTCTAGGGAAACGCCGGCCGCTGGGGCCGGCGCTCCCCTGCATAGAGGCGGATAAAGCTGGGGTGGTTGCCTGAATTGACTCCCGCCCGCGAGCGTGACGCGGGTCACGGGCAGTATTTTTGTTTCGGCCTATGCTTCGGAACTGCGGACGATTCTCTGGACCTCGTCGGCCTTGGTGGCCGCGACGTGACCTGCTCTCAGGTCCGGTCCAGCGATCGCCCCGGTGAACTCTTCAAGGAGGGTTGCCGATGGAAGCCGCCTGTTCCCGCTGCAAAGCAGTGCTTGCCTCCCCGCATTGGAGTTTTTGTCCCCACTGCGGAACCACAGTTGCGCATGGAGCTCCGATACCGCAGGAGCACGAACACCACCCGGCACGTGGAGCGTTCGGTGGCCTGGCCTATGGGCTGATTGCCGCTCCCATTCTCATCATCGCCGGCATCATGATCTGCCTCACCGGCTGGGGCATCTTTCTCGGCATACCGATTGTAGCGATGGGCGTTCTGGCCCCGCTCGCAGGGCCGCTCTTTGGGATGAGCGAGCACCCAGCCAAATGTCCTGCCTGCGGCACCAAAGTGATGACGCTGGCCGACGGCAAGATGCATGCCTGTCCGTCATGCAACGCGGAGTTTGCTGTGGGCGATCACGCGACGGTTTCTGCGCGGTAGAACCCTTCAGCGCAGTCAACAGAGATGCCGACCGGCACAAGGCGCGAGGCGGTCAGCCGCGACGCTATGGCTGGTTGAAAAGAACACCGAGAGTTTTGGCGACTCTCTGCAGTTTTGCATCGCGCGTCCACAGTTGCGTGCCTGCGGTGAGGAGGCAAGAAGCCACAAGGTGCGCATCAGTGAGGCCGATGCCCTTCGAGTAAAGTGCGCGCTCCTCGATCATGCGGCGTACCTCACGGAGCTGCGCGATTTGCGCCTGCGGGAGCAGGTCGAGATACAAGAGAGTCTTTGCACGATTGCGCAACGATCCTAGCGCCAACTCAGCGACAACGAACGGATGAATGGTGATTTGCTCGCGCGCTAACAGATCCTGCATCTTTGGATGGGACACTCTGAAGTGGTCAATCCAGATGGACGTGTCGGCTAGTATCACAGATCGTCAACGCGCAAGCGAGGGATGTCTTCGAGTTCCGGCATTGTGCCGCCGAGCGCCGCCAAACGGCGTGCCGCCTCGCGCTGAATCAACGCGCGGAGGGCTTCGCGCACCAAGGCAGTCTTTTCCGCGATGCCCGTAAATTCCTGGGCTTGCTCAACTAACTCGTCATCAAGTGCAAGGGTAGTGCGCATTTCGAACCCCACAGGCATCAATTATAGCATCAGATGATGCTGATCTAGGTGCCTTGATAATCGGCGCACTCCTGGCGCGCGTTCACTTCTGTATGGATACAAACTCATTCCGAGATTCAGAACTCAGACTCATTCCGAGATTCGAGAACTTCTTCTAGACGCTGTATATTTTCCCTTCAGGTTTATGGAAATGCCGCCAGATCGTCTCGGCAGTTCTCTTCGGAACGACCGCAGCCAGCGACTCCGCCGTTGCCTGTTGCACGTCGCGCAGGCTTCCGAAATGCGTCAGCAATCGTTGCCGCATGAGCGCGCCGACGCCAGGGATGTCGAGCAATTCTGAACTGCGGTCGCGCATCGCGCGGCGCTGCCGATGATAGCCCACAGCAAAGCGGTGGCTCTCATCGCGAATCATCTGGACCAGATGCAGCACCGGGCTGCGGCGATCGAGAACCACGGGCTCATCTTCATTGCCGTAGAGATAGATCACTTCTTCTTTCTTCGCGATCGAGGCCAGCGGCTGCGCAGTGATGCCCAGCGCCTCCAGCGCCTCGGCTGCCGCATGAAGCTGGCCGAGCCCGCCATCGATCAGTACCAGCGACGGCATGGAGGTTGGCTCTTTGGCGGCCTTGGAAGGCCTTCCATGCTCCCCTGTCGTGGGGGACGGTGGAGATTCTTCGAAGCTATCAATCTTGGAGGGGCCATTCTCGCCCGCGGCATCGCGGATGCGCTTGTAACGGCGAGTCACTACCTCGCGCATCGAAGCAAAATCATCGACGCCGAGAACCGTCATCACTTTGAATTTGCGGTAGGCGGACTTGTTCATCTTGCCGTCTTCCCACACCACCATGGAGGCTACCGTCTCCGCGCCCTGGATGTGCGAAATATCGAAACACTCAATGCGGCGCGGCAGTTCAGGCAGCATCAGAATATCGGCGAGCGACTCCTGTATGGCCTTCTGCGATGGAATGAGCACGCGGAAGCGCTGCGTGTACGACTGCTTCGCATTCTGGCCGGCAAGATCGACGAGCGAACGCTTTTCTCCCCGCTGCGGCACGAGCACTTCGATCCGGTGCCCGGTTCGCTCGCTCAGTAAGTCGGCCAGCGCCTGGCGATCGCTGAAGTCAACTGGAACGAGAATTGCCCGCGGTACATACTGCTGATCGATATAAAGCTGCTTCACGAGCGCGCCGAGGACTTGATGGGGTTCTTGTTGATGCGCGCTGTTCGCGGTTTCGGTTTTTCTTGCATTCACTTGCTCCGCGTCGTCCCCTGATTCGGGTTCAATCAGATCCGGCAGATCTTCCCAGAAGAATTCGCGCCGGTCGACGATCTTGCCGCCGCGCATGTGAAACAGATTCACCGCGAGGCTGCCGTCTTCAAAATGGTAGCCAAATACGTCTGCATCGTCGCCGAGCTCGGCCGTTGCAATGCGCTGCTTCTCCTGCAGCTGGTGCACGGTGGAGAGCTGGTCGCGCAGGCGTGCCGCCGCTTCAAACTGCTCACTCGCGGCCGCGCTCATCATGCGCGTATTGAGCGACCGCTCCAGTTCCGTGTGCCGTCCTTCAAGGAAGAGCTGCGCATCGCGTACCGCCTGACCGTAAATTTCCGGAGTTGTGAACTCCTGGACGCATGGCCCAAGGCAGCGATGAATGTAGTACTGCAGGCAGGCTCGCGGATGGTAGCGCGACAGATCGACTTTGCAACTGGGAAGCAGAAAACTGCGATGAATCAACTCGACGACGCGGTAGGCGAGGTTGCCGGGGAAGTACGGGCCATAGTAGGCCGAACCATCCTTGCGCAAGCGGCGTGTCACAAAAACCTTGGGAAAGCGATCAGCGAGTGTGAGCTTGACGTAGGGATAGGTTTTGTCGTCGCGCAGCAGGATGTTGAAGCGCGGCTTGCGTTGCTTGATCAGGTTGTTCTCAAGCGCGAGCGCTTCATGCTCGTTGGCGACGAGAATGTAATCGATGTCGATGGCCTCGCGCATAAGCGAGCCCGTTTTGGCATTCGCCTGCGAGGCTTCAAGCAGGTAAGAACGGACGCGGGAACGGAGATTCTTGGCCTTGCCGACATAGATCACCTCCCCATCCGCGTTCTTATACAGATACACGCCGGGCTGGGTCGGCAAGGTACGGATTTTTTCCTGGAGATCCATGGGGAGAATTGCCCGCGTGAGGCGCTGCTTTTAGGATAGCGGCTTGGGCGAAGTGACGCTTATGACAGGACTTGCTGAACAAACTTACCGAAGAGCGTAAAAGTTACACGGCATCGGCGCACCACGAATTGTGCATTCCAGAGGTTTAACTTCAATAATTTTCAATGACATACACGATCTGACAACGTTTGGCCAGCAAGATGCAATCAAAGAAGGCATAAGAAGGATCAGCTCCACCTGTTTGTGTGCCGTAAGGCAACAGGGGCGGCGGGAGGACGAAACCATGATGAACCATCGATTTGGCCTTTGGATGGCCACCAGTGCTTTGGCAGTTGCGGGTGTTACGGGTTGTGCAAGCAAGAACTGGGTGAAGTCCCAGACTGCTCCGATTGTGGAACACACCGGACAGTTGGAAGACAAGACAGCAGCTAACGGCCGCGCCATTCGCGATACGGATGAACGCGCACAGGCTGGCGTCAAACAGGCGCAGGGCGCCGCTGACACGGCGACGCAGAATGCGCAAACAGCGAGCAAGGCTGCAGGCGACGCCGAGACAGCAGCCAATGACGCAGTGCATCGCGCCGACTCGCTCGACAGCGTTGTGAAAGGCCTGGACAACTACAAGTCAATGGCCAACGCAACCGTGAACTTCGGCTTCGACAAAGCGGTGTTGACCAAGGACGACAAGGACCAGCTGGATAGCTTTGCCGGGCAGTTGGACTCAGCGAAGAGCTACATCCTTGAAGTGACGGGCGGAACCGATTCGACGGGTTCGGCAGAGTACAACTACCAGCTGAGCCAGCGCCGCGCGGATGCAGTGGTGCAGTATCTGGCCGCGAAGTACAACGTGCCGGCGCACCGGTTCTATTTGATTGGCATCGGCAAAGACAATGCGCCAGGGGATAACAAGACCGCTGAAGGCCGCAAGCAAAATCGTCGCGTGCAGATCCAACTGCTCTCCAATATGAGCGGCTCGAGTGCACCGGCGAGCGCACCTTCGGGCGCGGGCCGCTAACGGTTCGAACTAAGCAGGCATAAACAACAAGGCCATCCGGAGACGGATGGCCTTGTTGTTTGTGTGAAGGGAAACAGAGAAATAGAGAAACCGAAACGCGTTCAGATCTTCTCGCTCGCCGCGGAGATCTGCATGACGTGCACGGCGCGCACATCGTTCGCTGTGAACAAACGCAAAAATGGTGCGCTCTTTGCCGCAGCTTCTACGGCGGGGCGGCCGTTGGCTTCTTCGCGCTCGACGATGCAGACAACTGCGGCAACAACCATGCCGGCTTCCTGCGCGGCTTCGATGGCGTTTATGGTGGATGCGCCGGTGGTGCAGACGTCGTCAACGATGACGACGCGTGCGCCTTCTTTGCAGAATCCCTCGATGCGGCGGGCGGTGCCGTGCGCCTTCTCGGCCTTGCGCACCAGGAAGCCATGAAGCAACGGCGTGCCGGGCGTCTTCTGCGCGCGCCATGCGCTGGCTGTTGCGACGTTGGAGACGATCGGGTCGGCCCCCATGGTGAGTCCGCCGACAGCCTCGGCGTCGATGCGATGGGCCTCAAGCAAATCGAGAATCGCATGACCGGTGAGGCGGCCGCCTTCGGCGTGCAGCGTCGTTGTGCGGCAGTCGATGTAGTAGTCGCTGGTACCGCCGGAGGAGAGTTTGAACTGGCCGAGGCGAAAGCTGATGCGGGCGAGGAGCGCGAGAAGTTGTTGTGCGTAGTTTGAGTCGGTCATCAAGGTAGATTGTAGGACCTGCCCCTTCGACTCCGCTCAGGGCAGGCAGTCCAGGCGGACGCGGCCTTCGGCCGCCATTCTTGCGGGCTCGATACCCCCAGAGAATTGTTCACGGTTTCTAAATTGTTCCACGTGGAACAATTGTGCCCGGTGTCACAGGTGTTTGCGGGGTTTGCAGAAAATAGCGTTCTTTGTGATTGCGGGATTCTCTGATCGGTTTGTGTGAAGGTGCTGTTGAGGATGAGAGGCAGGGCGCTGACTGCGGGCTCTGGCCTGTCAAGAAAAGCGCCGCGGTTTGCACGATTTTCGCGACACGGGCACCCAGGGGGGTAGGGGGTGTACAAGGGCGCGGACCCCCGGGGGGGGGCATTCTTTATGGGTGCTTGAAGCGGATCCCCGTCGGCTTCGCTCAGAGCAGGCTTCCACTCCGCTTACCCCACAGACGCTTCGTTCGGATGACAGCCCTGGCTTGGGCGGGTCGTTGCTTCCCCGGTCCCCAAAGGCCAGGGACCGGGGCACTCCGTTTTCGCGCGGGTTGACGCGATGCTGGAAGCACCGCTTCGTGGGCGGCGCGTGCTTACATCTTGTCGAGGTGTTTGAAGCCGCCGGTGCCGATCAACATAAAGGAAAACAAGAGGAAGTTGTAGGTAGCGTGGATGAGGACGCTGGCGGCGAGGGAGCGGAAGAGCAGGCGGGCGGTGCAAAGCACGAGGCTCACGAACACAAGCAGGAGCATGGGACCAACGGAGTAGCTGGTCTGTTCGGCGTGCATGAATGCGAACAGGATGCTGGTGACGACAGAAGCGATGGCCATGGCCGGGATTGACCAGCGGGGGTGTCCATGTTCGTCGAGGGGAAGTCGGGGTGCGTGGGTGACCTTTTCGGCGAGCCAGTCGTAAGCGGTGGCAAGGGCGGGGAGAAGGAAGCCGCGAAAGCCGAGCTCCTCAAAAAACGGAGCGAGGGTGACGCCGAAGGCGAAGAGGATCCAGGCAGCTCCCGGGGTGCGGAAGATGCGGTCGATGGGGGCGTCGGAGGGGCCGGGTAGAAGGTAGCCGTCGAACATGGCGAGGACGAAGCAGAAGGTAGCCGTGCCCATGAGAAAGAGGGCGTGTTCACGAGCGCGGCCGGCGTTCCACTGCAGGCCGGCGAAGAGGCTCTTGTGCCACACGAAGGGGAAGACGATCAGGCTGCCGAGAAGGGTGAAGCCGTAGAAGAGGCCCTCAGTACCGAGGGTGTAGTGTATTTCAGTCGCTGCCTGGGTGAGGTCTTTTACGCCATAGAAGTGATAGGTGACGGCGACATGGGCCAGGACGGCAGCGAGAGCAAGGCCGAGCAGGCCGATGAGGAAGAGGATGGCAACGTGGCCGAGGTGGGGAATTCGCTCCTGTGGAGATTGAAGGTAAGACTCGAAGAGTTGCCTACTATCTGATTGATGTGACGGTGATTCGATAGTCGCATTTGAATCAGTGGCTGGGGGCGGTGTGGACTCAGGCGCGATGAGTACTGGAAGGGACGAGTCGTCGTGAGCGGGAGCCAGGCCGGCATTCGAGTTGGGGTCGCTAGGGAGTTGCTCGGGCAGATCGCTCATGGAGCTACCGGCTTTTTGGTACGCGGTTTCCTGGGCGATTTTGCGTTGGTGCTCTCCGGGGTTGCCATTGGTTTAGATCCCACCCCGGTCCCCGAAAGCGAGGGACCGGGGGCACCCATTGGTTTACTTCGTCTTTTGCCTATTGATGGATCACCTAGTCCCACAGCGGTGGGAGCGTCTTTGATCGCCAGCATGGCGGATGTGTCGTCGGTGGGCTCGAGCCTGCCATTGTGAGAGCTGTAGTAGCGCTTGAGGAATTGTCCTGTATATGAATCAGAAATATGAGCAATGTGGGAGGGGCGACCTTCGCCCACGAGCCGGCCCCCGTCTTCGCCGCCCTCGGGGCCGAGGTCGAGGATCCAGTCGGCGTTTCGGATCACATCGAGATTGTGCTCGATGATGATGATGGTGTTGCCGAGGTCGGTGAGGCGATGCAGGACTTCGAGCAGCTTGCGCACATCGTCGAAGTGGAGGCCCGTGGTGGGCTCATCGAGGAGATAGAGGGTACGGCCTGTTTGGCGCTTGGAGAGTTCGCGGGCCAGCTTCATGCGCTGGGCCTCTCCGCCGCTGAGGGTGGTGGCGCTCTGGCCGAGGTGGACGTAGCCGAGGCCGACGTCGACGAGGGTCTGCAGTTTTTGCCGGACGAGGGGGACGTCGGCGAGGACGGTCAGGGCGTCTTCAATGGTGAGATCGAGGATGTCGGCGATGGAGTGGCCTTTGAATTTGACGGCCAGGGTTTCCTGATTATAGCGACGCCCGTTACACACCTCGCATTGGACGTAGACGTCGGGCATGAAGTTCATTTCGATGCGGCGCTGGCCATCGCCCTGGCAGGCTTCGCAGCGGCCTCCGGCGACGTTGAAGCTGAAGCGGCCGGGCTTGTAGCCACGTTCGCGGGCCTCGGGCAGCATGGCGAATAGGTCGCGCAGTGGCGGAGAAGACCTGGGTGTAGGTGGCCGGATTGGAGCGCGGGGTGCGGCCGATGGGGGACTGATCGATGCGGATGACTTTGTCGATCTGGTCTTCGCCGGCGAGGGATTCGTGGGCACCTGGTTCTTCACGCGATCCATAAAGATTTTTCGCTAACGACCGGTAAAGGATGTCGTTAATGAGTGTGCTTTTGCCGCTACCGCTGACGCCGGTGACAACTGTCATGACGCCGAGGGGCACGCGGGCCGTGAGGTCCTGGAGGTTGTGCTCGCGAGCGCCGGAGACGGTGATCCATTTGCCGGTGAGGGAACGGGGCTCGGAGCGGTGGAGGATGGTGGTAGCCCCTGAGAGGTAGCGGCCGGTGAGGGATTCGGGGCAGGCCATGATCTGGGCGGGCGTGCCTTCGGCGACGACGTGGCCGCCGAGACGTCCGGCGCCTGGGCCGAGGTCGAGAACGAAGTCGGCACGCCGGATGGTGTCTTCGTCGTGCTCGACGACGAGGACGGTGTTGCCGAGGTCGCGGAGTTGCTCGAGTGCGCCGATGAGGCGTTCGTTGTCGCGCTGGTGGAGGCCGATGGAGGGCTCGTCCAAAACATACAAGACGCCGCGGAGGCGCGAGCCGATTTGAGTGGCGAGCCGGATGCGCTGGCCTTCTCCGCCAGAGAGCGTGGCGGCGCTGCGGTCGAGGGAGAGATAGCTGAGGCCGACGCGGCAGAGGAACTCGAGGCGCTCGGCGATTTCGCGTCGGATGCGCTCGGCGACGAGGGCTTCGCGTGCGGTGAAGGTGAGATTGATGGCTGCGGAGAGAGCCTTGTTGAGCGGGAGGGCGGTGAAGTCGGCGATGGAGAGGCCGCCGATTTTGACGGCGAGGGATTCGGGGCGCAGTCGCTTGCCGCGGCAGACAGGGCACGGTGTCGCGGACATGAAGTTCATCATGTACTCGCGATAGCCCTCGCTGCGGGCCTCTTCGACGGAATCGCGGAGGTAGGCGAGGATGCCGTGGAAGCCGGTACGCGGGCCTTCGCCCTTCGGGGGCCCGTAGACGAGGATGTGTTGCTGTTTAGGCGGCAAGTCCTCGAAGGGGGTCTTGAGGTCGATTTTGTAACGGTCGGCGGCGAGGTGGATGAGCTTGAGCAGGTATTGCGAGGCGGATCCGGGCCCGAGGCCGCCGTCGAGCAGCGGCTTGGACCAGTCGGTGATGACCTTGGCGGGGTCGAAGTCGTAGAGCGAGCCGAGGCCGTGGCATTCAGGGCAGGCGCCGAAGGTGGAGTTGAAGGAGAAGCTGCGTGGCTCGAGTTTGGGAACGTCGAGGCCGCAGTCGGGGCAAGCCATGGAGGAGGAGAAGAGCTGTTCGTCGGGCTTTTTGCTGCTGGAAGAGGCGGCAACAGAGACTAAGACGAGGCCGTTGGCGAGCTGGAGGGCCTTGCTGACGGCGGCTTCCAGACGCTTCTCGAGGGATGGTTTGGGCGTGTTTGACGGGGAATCGAGCTTTCCCACCCGTGGCTGCGCCAAGGATGGGGCACCCAGTGTATGAGATCCCTCCCCGGTCCCTAAATGCGAGGGACCGGGGGCACCCGGCACCTGCGGTGCGGCCAACTTTCCGGCCTGCCCGTCCGATCCGGCTGTGACGGTTCTTTCGGAGGGTTTTAGAAGGACACGGTCGATGATGGCCTCGATGGTGTGGTTTTTGCGCTTGTCCAGGGCGGGGGGCTCGGCTAGATCGACGAGTTCGCCGTCGACACGGGCGCGGAAGCCCTGCTGGTCGAGCTGATCGAGGAGGTCTTTGAATTCGCCTTTGCGGCCGCGAACGATGGGCGCCATGATGATGACGCGTTCGCCTGTTCCCATTTGGAGAATGCGCTGCACTATCTGCTCGGAGGTCTGGCGGGCGATGGGGCGGCCGCAGTTGGGGCAGTGAGGCGTGCCGACGGAGGCGTAGAGCAGGCGGAGGTAGTCGTAGATCTCGGTGATGGTGCCGACGGTGGAGCGGGGACTGCGGCTGGTGGTTTTCTGCTCGATGGAGATGGCGGGAGAGAGGCCCTCGATGGAGTCGACGTCGGGGCGTTCAATCTGATCGAGAAACTGGCGGGCGTAGGCGGAGAGGGTCTCGACGTAGCGGCGCTGGCCTTCGGCATAGATGGTGTCGAAGGCGAGGGAACTCTTGCCGGAGCCCGAGAGGCCGGTGACCACGGTGAGGGAGTTGCGGGGAATGCGGACGTTGATGTCGCGCAGGTTGTGCTGGCGCGCCCCGCGCACCGAGATGTGAGTGATGGACATAGTCAAGGCAAGAGGGCGGTGAGACAGTTGTCGAGGTTCGCTTTCTATATTTGGAGCAAATTCGGGTTTGGAACGATTCGTTTTGATGCCGGACCCCAACGAGGCGAGGCGTCTGAATTGCAAGTCAGCCGAGGGCGGGGAGAAACCTAAAAGGGAGCCGCCGACCCGCTTTGCGACAGCCAGCATAACTTTGGTTTGTTACTGTGGGTACTGAGCTTTACCGGGCTGCAACACCTTAGGGGTATTCTATTTGCTAATAGAAACCAGGGTCAACGCGTGAGATTTTTCTGAGAGAATCGGGTGGTTGATGTCTCAGAAGCGCACGGCGACCAGCGCCGAAGCACAGAAACTGTATAGCGATTGTGCAGAGTAGACTGAAGAGAGATTTATGTCGGATTTATTGAATTTGTTGATGTTAGTTTGCGCAGCGGTGGGTTCGATGGCCTTCGGAGTGCTTGCGGCGTATGGGATATTCCGCATGGCGTTTGGCTTGATGCGCCCGCAAGTTGAGTCTGTTCCGGTGAAGACCAGCCCGGAGACCGCCGGGATACTGTAAGCGCGACCCTGTCTTAAGCTACCCCCTCTTCCAAAATATCCTCCTGGGAACTCTCGACCCTGCGAAGGGACCGGCGGGTCTCTCGTCCTGCTCTTTCGCCCATTTCGCCGATGTGGTCGCCGATGCGGAATGGGCTTGTGAGCCGTGAACGACGCTGGGCGGTCCGCGCTTTGAATTCCATCCTGAGAAATGAAACAACAGAAATGAAACAACGCATGATTGTTGATGTGGTGAACATCCGGCGCGAAAGCCCTGTTCGCGATCTCGATGCTGAGTTTGTCGAGGGCCGCGCGCAGGATCAGGCCGTTCGATTTGGACTAAATTAGTCCGAATAAGTTATAGCATTAGCTATGTTAGTAGATGAATAAAGAAGTTCATTAATACCCCGATAAATACTAAATCAAATGGCTATTTAGTAACCTATCTGCAGCTAAAGAGTTATTCGATTAGTTACTTTACGCTGTTATTCATAGGTTAATCCAAGTTCTTGTTCTGTTGCCGGAGCTCCAGCGGGGGAGGGTGGCAGGCGAGCGGGGGGGGAAATGAGAATCTCTTGCCAACGATTGGTGCGGCGCTCGAAGCAGGCAGGCAGCGTGCGCAAAACGCCAAATACCTCGGGAGTTTGCAAACGTAAGCGGATATCATTCGCGGTGATCTTTTCCGATCGAGGCGGATCGATTGTGGAGTTCGCTCTTGTCGTTCCGCTGATGATGATCCTCATTACGGGCATGTTTTCGATCGGGCTTGCTCTTAATAACTACATGGTGTTGACAAACGGGGTGAGCGCGGGGGCGCGGGCGTTTGCGCTGAGCCGTGGAGTGACGGTGACGACGTCGGGCGGCGGCACATCGCAGATCACGGACCCCTGCGCCTATGCTGTTCAGTTTGCCAAGCAGGCTGCTCCCAACCTCAACACCAGCGCCGCTACTTTCGCGTTTACGTGGACACCGAATGGGGGCACCGCGGCGAATTACACGACGACCTGCAATGGCATTTCTCTTAATACCGGAGACACGGTGCAGATGAAGGCGACGTATCCGGTTTCGATGATTATCTACGGATGGCGACCTGGAGCCCTGAATATTACCGGGCAGACCACAGAACTAGTGCAGTAAGAGCCATCGCCGACGGAGGGGCCGGCGGAACGGGCGGGGAGATAAATCATGCATGGCATTATCGATACTTTGATCGAGCAAGCTGAACTACAACGCAAAAAGGGAGCTTTCAAGACATTTTCACAGCGTTCAGGACGGAATTCGGTTGTATGCGGTTTTCTGAATGACCAGAGCGGGCAGATTCTTCCATGGGTAGTCGTACTCATGACGCTCTTTCTTGGGATGTCGGGTCTTGTAATCGATGTGGGGCACGCGATGGTGGTGCAGCATCAACTGCAGGCATCAGCGGATGCGGCGGCATTGGCGGCGGCGGAAACTCTACCGAATACGAACTACTCCACGGTAGGACAGACCTACAGTGCGGGGACGGGCTCGAAGAATCTCGCCGTAGTCTCGATCAGCGGCGGGACGGCGACCATCACGCCCAAGTGCCTGACGACGGTTTCAAACTGGGGTGCTCCGTGCAGTTCGACGAGCCCAAATGCGATTGCGGTGACGCAGACCGCGGTGGTTCCCACCATCTTTGCAGGGATTTTCGGGATGAAGACTCTGACTGTGAGCGCGACTTCGACTGCAGCGGGCAAGGGCGCGGTGCCGCTTCCCTACAATGTTGCGATCATTTTGGACTCTACACTTTCAATGGGCGCCAACGACGGCAACTGTGGAGCAACGCAGATGAACTGCGCGCTGAGCGGCCTGCAGGTGTTGCTGCAGTCTCTGTATCCGACGGTGGACCAGGTAGCGCTGTTCACATTTCCGAACGTGACGAACAAGACTGCCGCAATCGACTCGAGCTGCACAACGAGCATTCCGGCTTCGTACACGACCGGCAGCGGCAGGAGCGCGGTTACGACCAACTACCACTACAGCGGGAGTTACGGGTACTACTCGATACTGACGGACACTCCCTATCCCGGTGTGCCGAATGCGATGCCGTATACCTTCCCGCCAATTCCGACTGGTACTTCGGGCTACGCTTCTCCGAGCGGAGACTGGGGCCCCACGTATCGCCTGGTGGACTTTTCCAACGATTTCCGGTCGTCGAACACCGCGACCAGTCTGAATTCGAGTTCGTTGCTCGTAAAAGCGGCCGGCGGAGCGAGTGGATGCAAGGGCATGCAGCCCTCGAACTACGACGGCGACTACGGAACCTACTACGCGGGAGCAATCTATGCTGCCCAGGCGGCGCTTTTGAAGGAGCAGGCCAGCAATCCGGGTTCGAAGAACGTGATGGTGATCCTGGGGGACGGCGACTCGACCGCTCCGAACTCAAGCGGTAGCCCGTATCCGGCCAGTGCAGCGATGCCGGCCGATGCATCGCACGCGACGCAGTCGTTGAGCCCGAATAGTTACACCTATCCGACAAGCTGGTCAACCACTCCAGGGTTTGCGGATAATAGCGGAACGTACCCCTCGTGGAACGGCGAATGCAGCCAGGCGATCGATGCTGCGCAGTATGCTGCGACATACAGAGGAAATCAAACGCTGGTGTACACCGTCGCGTACGGTGCACAGACAAGTGGCTGCAACAGCGACCGATCCTATGGATCGCACAAGGGGGTCAGTCCCTGCGGTGCGATGCAGCAAATGTCGACGGGCTGGTCATCCGGTACGAAGTCCTACTTCTACTCCGACTACAACGTCACTGGCGGCGACACCGGCTGCCAGGCAGGGGACAAGAACAACAAGGTGACGTCGCTGAACAAGATCTTCCAGGCGATTGCTACCGATCTGACATCGGTGCGCTTGATACCCAACAACACGTACTAACGATCGAAATCGCATGCGGGAGAGTCGGCTGGGATACGTTCCGGCCGCCTCTCCATTTCTGGGACGGATCTTTGAGTATCGGCAAGATGCCGGACAGGTTTATGCGCGCCGGTGCTTACTGATTGGGTGGAGGGGGCTGGCCGGGTTGCGGCGGCATTTGTTGCTGCTGTTGCTGCAACTGAGGCGGCATGCGCATCGGAGCGCCGTCTGGACCGATTCCCTGGCGGATGGGCTGGGGGAACTGTTGTTGCTGCGGCGGGTCGTACTGGTTGTCGTTGATGTTGACGTCGTCGTCTTCATCGGGAACCGGGCGGGTGATGGAATTGGGCGTCTTGCTGTTGTTTCGCGCGCTGAGAATGATTTGGCGCGGAGCAGTTTTTCCCTGTCCGCCGACCATGAGGACGTTGTATCCGGTGCCTTGCAGGAGCTGAGCCAAAACATCGCGGGCGGGGGCGGGACCGAAGTCGCCGAAGACTCGTTCGTCCTTGGTGAGGCCTTCGATCGTCGATCCGGTCTCTGTGGAGACCTTGTCCAAAATCTGCTGAAGGCTGGCGTTGGTGGCGCCAATGCGCAGCTCCTGCTGGTTCCACGTGATGTCGGCAGGGTGGGGCTGATCGTTGATAGGCCAGTTGGGGGCCGGAGGTGCGGCTGGAGCCGTAGGAGGAAGTTGCGATGGAGCGGCGGGATGCGTCTTGGAGTGGTGTCGGGCAGCGCGGGTGGTCTGGGAGTGTGTGGTCGAAGCAGGAGCGCTGTTCTGCGAGGCGGACGAATGACTTTGGGCGATGAGTGAAGCTGAGGCGAGAAGGCCGGCGGCGAGGGTCGCGGTTGTGCAGAACCGGGTACAGCGCATCGAGACCTGCCGGAGAACGAGTCGATGCCGCATCGAATCCTGCATGGAGGAATCACTCCGCTGGGCTGAGGCGAACGGTGGACAGTTCGCTGGCCGAACACCCTACGTACTAGACTAACAGTGGCCCCAAGACGCTCAAAAAACAATTCCCGGGCCGAGAGGAAAATGTTCCGCATGCGCCTCTGCTGGAAAGGGTGGATGGCGGCGCTGCTGATTGCGGCGCCGGTAACGAGCTTGGCTGTCACGTGCACGACGCAAGCCGAGTTGCAACCGCAGGACCGCAACGCCCTGGGGGCAGCGGGACAGCGGCTGGCTATCGCCGTAACGCAGCAGGACTATGGGACGCTGCAGGGGCAACTGCTGCCGGCAATCTCAGGCCAGTGGGACGGCATCCGCGGCGAGGTGGAACTGGGCGCTCCGCTGTTGAAGGGCGGCGAGGCGCAGTTGCAAAGCATTTATCTGCTGGACGCGAGCACGCAAACCGAGACGACGGACGATCAGTTCTTTTGTTCGAATGCGAGCGGGTCGCTGACGGTGACGATCAGCATGCACGCGCTGCCTCCGGGGAAGTATGCGGTGGTGCTGGCGAATGCTGCAGGCGCACCCCTGGGCGGGCAGATCGGCTTGATCCTGGTGTGGGACGCGACGGGAACGACGGCGGGATGGAAGTTGGGCGGTCTCTCCGTTCGGCAGGGCATTGTGGATGGACACGACGGTGTCTGGTATTGGACGCGGGCGCGAGCGGAGGCTTCGACGGGTGCGCCGTGGAGCGCATGGTACAGCTACGACCTGGCACGTTATCTGCTGCTTCCGGTGGATTTTATTTCGTCGCCAAATATGGAGAAGCTGAACCGCGAGCAATCGCAGCTGAAGGAACAGCCTGGGCCGTTTCCGCTCTCGATTGAAGACGGCGCGCGGACGTGGAAGATCGATGCGCTTCGCATTGATACGACGTTACGGCAGGCGGATTTGAGCGCGACGTACGAATCGTTGGGCATTGCCGATCCGGCGGCGGCGCGGACTGAGGCGGTCGCCGTGCTGAGCGCTCTGCTGAAGGCGCATCCTGAGCTGCGCGGGAATTTTCACGGAATGTGGGCTGTGGCGTCGAAGGATGGGAAGTTGACGCCGGTGATGGAACTGCCGATGGCGCAGATACCGTAAGAGCAGGGACCAGGGAATAGGGACTAGGGAATCAGGGAGAAGGTCGAGCTTTGGAAGAGTTGATTGATCTGCGATCGGATACTGTGACGCGGCCAACGCCGGAGATGCGCGTGGCCATGGCGGCGGCCGAGGTTGGCGACGATGTGTACGGCGAAGATCCGACGGTGAATTTGCTGGAGAAGCGCGCTGCGGAGACGTTTGGCCGGGAGGCAGCGCTATTTGTGCCGACGGGGACGATGGGGAATCAGATTGCGATTCGGCTGCACACACAGCCGGGACAAGAAGTGATCTGCGAATCGCGCTCGCACATTCTGGATTGGGAGATGGCTACGGTCGCGGTGTTTTCAGGATGCGTGATTCGCGCGGTCGCGACGGAGAGCGGGACGCTGACATGGAAGGACATTGAGCCCGTGATCTACGGGCGCAGCTCGTTTCGCGCGGCGACGGGATTGATCGAGATTGAGAACACGGCGAATCTTGCCGGAGGTGTTTGCACGCGTGTCGATGTCCTGGATGAGATATGGGGCCACGCGAAAGAACGCAAGCTGCCGGTGCATCTGGATGGTGCGCGCATTTTCAACGCGGCCACGGCGCTGGGCGTGGATGTGAAGACGCTGACGCGTGGATTCGACACAGTAATGTTCTGTCTGTCGAAGGGACTGGGAGCGCCCGTGGGATCGATGCTGGTGGGGTCGGCGGAGTTGATGGAGCGTGCGCGAATTTATCGCAAGGCGCTTGGCGGCGGGATGCGGCAGGCCGGGGTTCTGGCGGCGGCGGGGTTGATTGCTCTCGAGAAAATGCCGGCGCGCCTCCATGAGGATCATGCCAATGCGAAGTTTCTCGCCGAGGCGCTCTCGCACATTGAGGGAGTCATGATCGACCCCGATAAGGTCGAGACGAATATTGTGATCTTCAGACTGGCGGAAGGGATTGTTGCGGCTGAAGTGGTGGCGCGGCTGAAGGCTCGCGGCATTCTGGCGAGCACGGTAGGGCCGGATGCGATTCGGCTGGTGACGCATCACGATGTGAGTCGTGGCGCCTGCATCACCGCAGCAGAAGCGCTGACGCAAGAGATTGAAGCGTTGATTCCTGCGTAATGGGAACCGAGGCACTCAAGAATAAGGCGTTGCTGTATGGCCGGCGCGCAACTTTTCCGTTCATTTGCCGTTGATACAGTGCAAGGGGCCGGAGAGTTCGGGCTCCGGAAAAAATTCAACGCTGAAGGAGTTTCTCGACTGTGAAAAAGTTGGTATTGGCAGCTTTGCTCGGTTTCACATTACTCCCTGCGGCCTCGTTCGGTCAGATTTCAGTACGAATCGGTCCTCCCCCACCGGTAGTGGAGCGCCGAGGACCACCGCCGGGACGTGGCTATGTGTGGGAGGGCGGTTATCAACGCTGGGATGGAGGGCGGTATGTATGGGTCCCGGGCCGTTGGGACAGGCCACCTCGCCCGCGCGCTGTGTGGGTGCCGCACCACTGGGTGCATCGGCACGGACAGTGGATTTTTATCGAAGGACACTGGCGGTAGAGACGTCAGAGCAGAAAGCAGGAGAGCGGAGCAGCGATGCTCCGCTCTTGTTGTTTTTTGACTGGAGTTTATTGGAGCGATTTTCGGTAGACGATGAAGCCGGACTTCTCGGCGAGCTTGTCGTAGAGCAGCATCGCGGTCGCGTTGGTTTCGTGCGTATGCCAGTAGAGGCGGGCGCAGCGGGCTTCGGCGGCTCGCTGAGAGACGGCCTGAATGAGAGCGCGGCCGACGCCGTGACCACGCACGGATTCTGCGGCGAACAGGTCTTGCAGGTAGCAGTTGGGTTCAATCGAGATGGTGCTGCGGTGAAAGATGTAGTGAGTGAGGCCGACGAGATGGCCGTCCAATTCGGCGACTAACGCATGGACCGGCTCATACGCATCGAAGAAGCGCGACCACGTTTGGCGCGTGATTGCTTCGGGTAGGGCAGTTTGGCCTTGGCGGCCGTAGAAGGCGTTGTAGCCATCCCATAGCGGCAACCAGCCGCTATAGTCACTCTGCTGCACGGGACGAATCAGCAGGTTGTTGGTCAACGTTCACCTCTCGCGAGAGTTCAGGCACTGAGTGGCCGAAGGCAGTTAGCCGCACCGCAGGCGCGCCTAGCTGATTTCGAGTACGTCGGTGCTGGCTGCTGCCGCGGCGTTGGCGCGCTCCATCAGCTTTTCAGCGACGTTGAAGAACTCGGTGGCCTGGGGGCTCTTGGGTCCGGCTAGCGTGACGGGAAGGCCGCGGTCGCCGCCTTCGCGGATCGACGGAATGAGTTCGATGGATCCCAGGAATGGGATATTGAACTGCTTCGCCGTGCGCTCTGCGCCGCCTTTGGAGAAGATATCGATTTCGTGGTGGCAGTGGGGGCATGTGAAGTGGCTCATGTTTTCGACGATGCCGAGGACTTCGACGTTGACCTGGCCAAACATCTCGAGGGCCTTGCGCGCGTCCTGCAGGCTGACGTCGCTGGGAGTCGAAACGACAACTGCGCCGGTGAGCGGAACTGTTTGCACGAGCGAGATGACGACGTCGCCTGTGCCGGGGGGCAGATCGATGATGAGGTAATCAAGTTCGCCCCAATCGACCTGCTGCAGAAACTGACGGATGATCTGATGGAGCATGGGTCCGCGCATGACCATGGGCTTGTCTCCGGGCGAGATGTAGCCGATGGAGATGGTCTTGATGCCGTGAGCCACGTTGGGCTGAATCTGATTGTCTGCACCGACGAGGGGCTGCTGTGTCGAGCCCATCATGGTGGGGACGTTGGGGCCGTAGATGTCCGCGTCGATGAGGCCGACGCGCTGACCCATCTTGGAGAGAGCGATCGCGAGATTGACGGCGACGGTGGTTTTGCCGACGCCGCCCTTGCCTGATCCGACAGCGACGATTTTGGAAACGCCGGGCAAGGCCACGGGCGCGGGCATGGCGTGCGAATGAGCCATTGTTACTCCTCGTGTGAAGCGCCGGTTCTCAATGGGAATCCTGCAGGCTTCAAAAGAATTCGACCGGGCTGGAAGAAGGAGGCGATCCAGCTGGTGCGGTCTAAGGCGATTCTACAGGAATGACGTTGCTGCTTGGGGCGTTGCGGAGAAGCAGATCCCTCTTCGGGGTTCATTCACAGTCATGCATTCCCTGGTCCCCAAATGCGAGGGACCAGGGTCACCCATAGTAGTTATTTAGCCAGCGGTGCCGACTTGAGCTGCAACGGCTTTGGCTTGTTTGCGGCGTTTGGCCTCGGCTTCGCGATGTTCGCGCCGGCGGAGCGCGTCGGCATAGCGGCGGAGTTCGTTTGGGGTTTCAGGCTGGAGGCCGGGGACGGTCTGGCGGTTGCCTTCCTTATCGATGGCAACGAAGACGAGGTAGGCGCTGGCGACGTGGTGGAGCGAGCCGGTGCGGGGATGCTCCACCCAAACCTTGACACCGACTTCGACGGATGTGTTGAAGGCGCGATTCACGCTGGACTTGAGGATGAGCAGATCGCCGACGTGGACGGGCTGAATGAAGTCGATGTGGTCCATGGCAGCGGTGACAACATGAGTCCGCGTGTGGCGATAGGCGGCCATGGCACCGGTGAGGTCGATGAAGTGCATGAGGCGTCCGCCGAGGAGATTGCCAAGGGTATTGGCGTCGTTGGGCAGAATGATCTCGGTCATTTCCGATTGAGTGCTGGCGACGGTACGGACGATCGGCGTGGTTTCGGCGGAACTCATACGTGCGTGCTCCATTCGTTCACCATCATTTGACCAAACTTTCGCTACAATTGTCTGTGGCGGCATTTCGGCTCCGGGGAGACAGATTCAGTTTCGAGAATCGCCCGCCACTAAGGCAAATTAATTCAGGTACACTTGGCCCACATGAGCAGCACAGACAAGATTGCAGGGTTACGGGAAATTCTTGCGCTGGACGCGAGGAGCAGCTTTGCCCGCTACGGGATTGCCATGGAACTGGCGAGCCGCGGTGACGCGGAGGAGGCGTTGAAGGAATTCGACATCCTGCTGGCGAGCGACCCGGATTACACGGCGGCATATTTCATGTCAGCGCAGACGCTTGAAAGGATTGGCCGCAGGAATGAGGCGATCGAGCGTCTGAAAGGCGGCATCAGCTGCGCGGCGCGCACGGGAAACCGCCACGCTCTCAGTGAGATGCAGGCGATGCTTGATGAACTGGATCGCGGATAGGGGATCCTGCAGGCGGTCGAAATATCCTTGACTGACTTGTTTCCGGATGCCGGGTTTTGCATCCTTCAGGATTGAAGTCCCGTCTATACTATCGATATGCCGAAATATTCCATCGTTGTTCCTTTTCACAATGAAGAGGAAAACGTCACCGTTTTATACGCCCGTCTGAAGCAGGTGATGGAGCAGGTGGGACACAGCTTTGAGCTGGTCCTGGTGGACGACGGGTCAAACGACCGGACCTATAAATTGCTGGAAGAAATTGCAGCCGTAGACAGCCGGGTGCTAGTGGTGAAACTGCGCCGGAACTTTGGGCAGACGTCGGCGCTGGCGGCGGGATTCGACCACGCGTCGGGCGATTTTATTTTCGCGATGGACGGCGACCTGCAGCACGATCCGAACGAGATTCCTAATTTTATTGAGAAGCTCGAAGAGGGCTACGACGTGGTGTCGGGTTGGCGCAAGGAGCGCATCGATAATTTTGTGATGCGGCGGATTCCTTCGCGGTGCGCCAACTGGCTGATGGCGAGGCTGTCGGGAGTGGACATTCACGACTTCGGAACGACGTTCAAGGCGTATCGGCGTGAAGTGATCACGAACATTCCTCTGTACGGCGAGATGCACCGGTTCATTCCGGCGCTCGCGAGCTGGTATGGCGCATCGATCTGCGAGATTCCGATTCGCAACGTGAATCGGGAGCGCGGGAAGAGCCACTACGGTATCAGCCGCACGTTTCGGGTGTTCTTCGATCTGCTGACAATTCGGTTCCTGCTGAAGTATATGAGCAGGCCGCTGCACTTTTTCGGCACTTTCGGCGCGCTGGGTATCCTGGGCGGGAGTGTAATTTCGGCGTTGCTGCTGGGGCTGAAGATTCTGAACCCGCATCAGAACGTGATGGACCAGCACGGGCCGTTGTTTGTGATTGCGGGTGTGCTGATTCTGGCCGGCATTCAGATGCTGGCGATTGGCTTGCTGGGCGAGTTGCAGGTGCGTCACTACTACACGACGCAGCAGCGCGTGCCGTATGCGATTGACAGGCTGGTGCGGCTGCGCGCGCCCGAAGAGCCGAGCATGCTGAGCGACCGGGAATAAAGAATTGGGAATAAAGAATAGTTGCGGGCCTCGCTGGATTCCATTTCGGCGGGGCCCGAGGTGTTTGCGCGTCAGAGAGCCTCGCAGAAATGTTTAGAGATGTGCAGACGGAGGCCTCCTTTCGCTTGCGGCGATGCGGGCAAAAGGTGCATGCTTGGCAGTGATGAAAGCCATACAGATTCAAACGACGGGCGGGCCCGAAGTTCTCGAGCTCGTGGAGTTGCCGATTCCTGAACCGGGTCCCGGACAGGTGCTGATCCGCGTCGAAGCGGTCGGCATGAATTTTGTCGAGATCTATTTCCGCAAGGGAACGTACAAGGCGACGTTGCCACTTACGCCGGGCAGCGAGGCCTCGGGCACGGTGGAGAAGCTGGGCCCGGGCGTGACCGGATTCGACGAGGGCGACCTGGTGGCGTCGGTGAGCGTGTTGGGGAGTTATGCCGAGTATGCGTTGGTGGCTGCAGCGCAACTGGTCAAAGTGCCTTCGCGCTTGACTCCGGAACAGGCGGCGGCGGCGATGTTGCAGGGAATGACGGCGCATTATCTCGCGTACTCCACCTTTGAGTTGAAAGCCGGTGACACGGCGCTGGTGCATGCGGGCGCAGGCGGCGTGGGGTTGCTGCTGACGCAGATCGCGACGCGGCTGGGCGCGAACGTGATCACGACGGTTTCGTCGCAGGAGAAAGCTGAGCTGTCGCGCGAGGCCGGCGCGAAGGACGTGATTCTCTATAACGATCAGGACTTCGAGACTGAAGTGAAGCGAATCACGAATGGCAAAGGCGTCGATGTGGTGTACGACTCGGTGGGCAAGACGACCTTCGACAAAAGTCTGAGTTGCCTGCGGCCGCGCGGGATGCTGGCGCTGTTTGGCGGGTCGAGCGGGCCGGTACCGCCATTCGATCTCATTCAGTTGAGCGGCAAGGGATCTCTGTTTGTGACGCGGCCGACGCTGTGGCATTACATTGCCACGCGGTCGGAGCTGGAATGGCGCGCCGGAAAAATTCTGGATTGGGTTGCGACGGGCGAGCTTAAGCTGCGGATGGAGCACATGTATCCGCTGGGCGAAGCGGCCCAGGCGCAGACGGATCTTGAAACGCGCAAGACGACGGGGAAGGTTTTGCTGGAACCATAAGAACAGTGGGCAGTGAACAGTGGACAGCGAAATAGAAAGACAGGGAAACAGAGAAGCCGAAGGAGACTCGGAGCGCATTGTTGTTGGGCCTGCGGATCGGGTGTTTGTGCTGACGGGGGCGGGCATCAGTGCGGAGAGCGGGCTTCCTACATTTCGCGCGGACGACGGGCTTTGGGAAGGATACAGGGTCGAGGATGTGTGCACTCCCGATGCGTGGCGGCGCGACCCTGCGGGTGTGTGGGCGTTTTATTCGGCACGGCGCGCATCGGGATGGAAGGCGATGCCGAACCCGGGGCACGTTGCGCTGGCAGAGCTTGAGAAGCAGCTCGGCGAACGATTCTTTCTCTGTACGCAAAATGTAGACGATCTGCATGAGCGCGCCGGTTCGGTGCGGCTGCTGCATATGCACGGGGAGCTGGCGAAGGCGCGCTGCGAGCGGGAGTGCGGACGCGCGCCGGTGGGTGATCGCATCGTCTACAAGAATCTGGCGGAGGTTGGACGGTGTGCGTGCGGCGGGCGATTACGACCGCATATCGTGTTTTTCGGGGAGATTCCGCTGGAGATGGATCGGATTCAAGACGAGATTGCGAAGGCCACGATGATGATCGTGATCGGGACATCGGGCAGCGTGTATCCGGCGGCAAATTTTGTGCACTGGGCACGACAGAAGGGCGCGCGGACCGTGTATGTGGGGCCGGAGCAGCCGCTGAATGCGCAGGCATTCACAAACGTGGTGCTTGGTAAGGCGGGGCAAGTGCTGCCGGGACTGTTTACGTCGGAGCCGAGTTCATCATAGTCACGGCGTACCTCGATCGAGCATCCGGGTGGTTATCCACCGCGCAGAAAATTCACACTCCTCTAACGCCGGGGTCATTCTGTGTGCGCGCCTTTGGGATGAAAATGGGCTGCGGTATTCTCCACTCCAAATTCAATCCCGAGGTCATTCCTTGCCTATTCTGTTCGCGAATTTCACGAGACGCTTTGGGCGTCTTCGCTCTGCGAAGCGCAGCCTGACTGCGCTGGCCGCTGTCGCCACACTTCTGATTTCGAATGCCAATTCTCTGCGGGCCTCCGACTGGGGTGACGACGATAATGGACCACGGTTCCGTCATGTCTTTGTCATCGTCCTCGAGAACGAAGGGTATGACGCGACATTCGGTGCGAACTCCAAGGCGCCGTATCTTGCGCAGACTCTTGTTTCCAAGGGAGCACTGCTGACGCAGTACTACGGCACAGGCCACGTGAGTCTGGACAACTACATTGCCATGATCAGCGGACAAGCGGCGACACCCGAGACCCGGAACGATTGCCAGACGTATGCGGATTTCAACCTGACGGGGATGACATCGGATGGGCAGGCGATCGGAAGAGGCTGCGTGTATCCGGAGAACGTCAAGACTCTAGCCGACCAATTGACCGACATCGGGTTGACCTGGCGCGGCTATATGGGAGACATGGGCAACGACACGAGCCGGGAATCGGCGACGTGCGGCCACCCGGTATTGAACAGCGCCGATGGGACCCAGAGCGCCGAAAAGCCCACGGCGGGACTGCCGAGCGGGGATCAGTACGCAACACGTCACGACCCATTCGTATACTTCCACTCGATCATTGACTCACCCGATTGCCCGAGCAACGTGGTGAACCTGAGCCAGCTTGCCAATGACCTGAAGAGCGTCGATACCACGCCGAACTTCTCGTTCATTACGCCGAACCTGTGCGATGACGGCCATGACGCTCCTTGCGTGACGGGGCAGCCAGGAGGGCTGGCGAGCATCAACACATTTCTGCAGAGTCTGATTCCAACGATCCAGGCGTCGCGCGCGTACAAGGAGGACGGCCTGATTCTTATTACGTTCGATGAAGGCGGGCTCGCTGTTTCGGTGAATCCAAACGGGGGCTACATAATTTCGGCGCAGGGGCAGACCTGCTGCAGCGAGCAGCCGGGACCGAACCTCGGGACATTTCCCCAGTCTGCGGCGCTGGGACCGTACACGCTGACGTACGGAAGCTATGGCGGCGACCGCATTGGTGCGGTGCTGCTGTCGCCTCGGATCAAGCCGGGCTCTGTATCCTACGTGCCTTTTAACCACTACTCGATGCTCAAGACGATGGAGGATAATTTCCATACGAAGAGCTATCTGGGTTATGCGGGTCAGCCTGGGCTGATTGGCTTTTTCGGATCAGCTCATTCGGATATCCAAGTCTCGGACCGCCGCTGATCGTACGATGTGACAATCAAACCGGCTGCTTCTCCGATGAGAGGCAGCCGGCTTTCTTTTGCAGAGAGGGTGCTTTGGCTTTCGCGTTTCGATTTTCCGCGTTACGGTTTTCGCGGCTTGATGTACTCGTTGCGCCGGAAGCGGAGTGCGGACCAGTCTTCGTCGATGGCGATGGCGCGGACGGTGTCCCATCCCAAGGCTTTGAATGCGTCCCAGCCGGTGTCGCGATTGAAATCGCATTGATACTTTTTCGATGAGCCTTTGGGATAGGCGAACCAGACGATCGCGTCGCCCTTGGCGAGCTTGGCGATGCGTGGCGCAAGGTCATCGATTTCCTGCCTGCGCGTAACGAAGGCGAGCAGAAAGTGGAGGTCGCCGCCGGCCCTGAGATTGCGATGAATTGTGACTTCGCGGAGGGCGGCGAGCGCGGGCACGAAGCTCTCGGGCGCATCGAGAACGAGGATTTCGCGCTGGTCTTTCAGGTTGAGCTTTTCGAAGACGGTCGCCATGGTAGCTCTATGCTACGCCAGCATTGGATGGCCGGGGATTGGGCGATCCCCGGCTGCGGCCAGGATTTTCAGGCTGACTTGGCGTGAGTGTATTGGCCGCTGACGTAATCCCAATTGACGGCCTTGAAGAAGGCTGCAACGTACTCGGGGCGGCGGTTTTGGTATTTGAGGTAGTAGGCATGTTCCCACACGTCGATGCCGAGGAGGGGCGTGTGGCCGAGGGTGAGAGGGCTGTCCTGATTGGGAGTGGTTTCGATGTTCAGCTTGCCCTCCGAAAGAACGAGCCAGGCCCAGCCGCTGCCGAAGACGCTGCCGGCGGCCTTGGAGAGCTTCTCCTGAAATGCTGAGTAGCTGCCGAAGGTCGCGTCGATGTCTTTGGCGAGCTCGGCCTTTGGCGCGTCGCCACCGTTCTTGGCGAGGGTAAGCCAAAAGAAGGAGTGGTTGGCATGTCCTCCACCCTGATTGCGGACGGCGGTGCGGAGATTCTCGGGAATGGCGTTGAGATTCGAGACGAGTTCTGTGACCGACTTGGACGCGAGATCGGGATGGCCTGCGACGGCGGCATTCAGGTTATTGACGTAAGCCTGGTGATGCTTGTCGTGGTGCAGGTGCATGGTTGTGGCATCGATGTAGGGCTCGAGGGCGTCGTAGGGGTAGGGAAGTGCGGGCAGAGTGAAGGGGCCGCTGGGTGCCGGCGCGGCTGGTGTCGCCGGGGCTTGAGCGAGGGTGGCAGCTTCAAGGGTGCGGTGCGTAGCGGCGAGACCAGCTGTGAAGCCGAGGGCTTTTAGCAGAGAACGTCGATTGATCATTTCATTCATCTCCGTGCATGCGGGTGAAACTGTGAGGTTGTTGAAAAGATGCGGATAGCCGCGGGATGATTCCCTGAGTTGAGCCAGAACACGAATCAAAAGTGAAAGCGGTATCGCACCTGGGCGGAGATCATGCGCGGATCGTTATAGTGAAACCCGCCGATGGTGACGGAGTTATCAAGCAGGACGCGGTGATTGGTGACGTTGACGATGCTCGCCGATGCCTGCCAATGCTCGCCGAAGCCGCGGCCCGCTGAGATATCAAACGTGGTGTGCGCGGGAAGGTTGTTCCCCAGGTAGGGACCCTGGCCTGAATCTGCGAGTCCGTTCGTGAATCCCGAGCCGTAGTAAACGTTGGAAGCGAACCATGTGTGCAGGGGCAGCGAGGCGGTGAATCCGGTATTGAGCGTGTGGCGCTGGTCGTGGTCAACGGGGGTGTAGTCGGGCCCGAGGGCGCAGGCCGGATCGGTCGGATCGCTGCAGGCAAAGCCACCGATGACGTCGCCACGCTGCTCGGCGATTTGGTTGGAATAGGCGAGGTGGAACTGGCCAAGGTGAGCCAGGCGAGGCGAACGAAGCGCCAGCTCCCAAGCGCGGACGAGGGCTCCATCGACGGCGATGGGGAAGTAGATGTTGGATTCGCCGACGTTGGAGTGGTCGAGGAAGTTGTTGACGCGGCTCTTGAAGGTATCGACGTCGAGGCTCCAGCCTTTCCATGGAATCGCGATGCCGAACTGGTGCTCCTCGTCGCGCTCGGAGGGCAGAGGAACGAAGGCGTTTTCTCCCTGCTGGTTCGTGACGTAATTGAGGAAGCCACTGGAGACGGTCTCGACGGGCGCCGGTTGAAAGAAGTGGCCGTAGAAGCCGCGCAGCACCCAGTGCAGGCGCGGAATCTCAACAGTGGCGCCGATGCGTGGGTAGATGGCGGTCTCGTTGAGGGCAGCTCGGTAGATGGAGAAGCGCTCGCCGCCCAGCAGGGTGACATAGCGACCCAGGCGGAGGTGATCGGCGAGGTAGAACTCGACCAGGCCGGCGCTGGTTGTGGAGGTGGTGTTGGGAACGCTGCTGGCGACGAAGCTCTGGTCGTTGATGTTGAGACCGAAGAGATCGTTTTCGGCTTGATAGAAGGAATAGAGGCCAGCCGAGAAGCTGTTCGGTCCGGCATCGAAGTGTGTGTCGGCCTGCGCCCCGGCGTAGTTGGAATTCTGATGCCAGGTGGTGGCGACAGGAAAGTCGGAAGAACTCGAATCGTACTTCGCCTGGTTGAAGTGATAGAAGGGGGCGACTTCAAAGAGGGCTTTGGGCGAGAACGTGTGGACCCAGTTCGCGATGGCGAAAGCGTCGCGCTCGGTTTGGCCGTCGCGAAGTCCGTAGGAGCAGTAGTACTGAGAGGCGCACTCGTAGTCGTTGGGATCCGGATCGTAGGGGATCTGGAAGAAGTCCTGGCGATACTGCCCATCGAAGCGGAGCTGATCTTTGGAAGTCTGGTTGCGGATGACGGAGAGAAAGCCGCTCTGCGCGTTGGTTGCGTCGTGATCGATGGCGGTGATGGGTGTTGCGAGGCCGTAGTTGGAGCGGGATCCGGTGAGGCTGGCATACCAGGCGGTGCGTGCAGAGTGATCGCCGAGCGAGAGCTGGGCCTCGCCGGATTTGAGATTGCCTCCGGTGAGAAGCAACTCGGCTTCTCGGTTGCGCTCGAATCCGTTGCGGGGCAGGACGTTGAAGACGCCATAGGTGCGGTCGCCGATGTCGGCCGCATAGCTGCCGCGCTGGGTTTCGAGCTGATCGATATCTTTAGGGTCGATCTGGGGGCCGACGTTTGAGGCGATCTTGGTGTTGGGGATGGAGACGCCGTCGATGAGCCAGCTGGTCTGGTGGCCGCCGCGCATGTGGAGCATGTCGTGGGTCATATAGGCGCCGGGGACGTAGTCGGTGATCATCTCCATGCCGTCGGTCCGGCTAGCGCCGGGGGTCTGGTCGATTTCGGCGCGAGTGATGAGGGTGGTGGGGGTGACGGAATCGGTGGCGAGATCGGGTGCTGGAGAGCCTTGGACGAGGACGGACTGCGTCGAGGATTCCACCGAAAGAGGAAAGTGGAGGACGGGGTTGGTGTCGGAGGCGACGGCGAGGGATTGCGTTGCTGTCGCGAAGCCCTTCGCGGAGACTTCGATGCGGTAGACGCCGATGGGAACCGAGGTCATCTCAAATGTTCCATCGGCTCCTGTAGAGGCCTGGAGCACAAAGTCGGAGCCCGCGGCATGGAGCGCGATGTGCGCACCCGCGATGGGGCGGTGTTGGGGATCGTGCACGATTCCGTGCAGAGTGGCGAAGACTGTAGCGAAAGAGGGGACGGAAGAAGACAGCAAAAGGAACAAAAACGCCAGAGTCGAGCGGCGCATGGGTAAGACCTCCTGAGATGGCTCGCGCAGGGAAGACGCGAGGCTACCTTTGCGTGGAAGGGGCTCGTCGAAGGCGTTTTGCGATCGCGGGGAGATCGAAACCGAATGGTCCGGCTGAGTTCTCTCAGCTAGCGCAGCGCGAATACTTCAGCGCAAAGTCGGCAATTGTGCGATCGATGTTCGGCGAGACTTCAGGCGAGGGTAGAGGCAGGAGGACCGCGGCCGGCGCAGGTGCGATGGGCAGCCTTGTGCGGGCGCTGCTGGTCCTCACAGAGAATCCGGCCGGGTGCGAGAGAGCTGGCGGATCGTGCAGAAGAGGATGCCAGGGCCAGAGCCGAAGACGCAGAGGCTGGAGCGCTATCGGGATAAAGAGGGCAGTGGGACGGGGCGGACAGGAGGGGAGTGGACCCAGGTGCAGCCTGCGCGGCATCGGCCATGGCGCAGTGATGGGTACCGTGGCGGCGGCAGCAGGCGGGCAGGCGCGCGTCATCCCCTGACCCGAAGCACGCGGCGAGCGGCCCGAGCGAGAAGAACAGTGTGAAGACAAGTGAGAGGACGCGCCTCATTACGAATAGATAGTACACGAGACGGAATGATGCTTTCGAGACCGGCAGTTTGGCGCGAAGAAGGTGATCTTTCGTACTGCTTGAGAATGGGCGAGGCTCGGGTATGATCGAAGCATCGCAACAAGCCTATGTTTCTCCAAGGGCATGTGTTTCTCCGAAGGGTTTGATGGGAAAGCAGATGATGTCTTCCGCAGTGCAAAAGGATGAGATCGCATCCGAGCCGCGTCTCCGCAGACCGTTGCGCATTGCGCTGTTTGGATTCGGCACGGTAGGCAGCTCGGTGGCGCGGATCCTGGTTGAATCGAAGCCCGACGGACTTGAACTGGCCTACGTGTTCAACCGGAATGTGGCGCGCAAGAAGGCCGATTGGACGCCGGCGGACCTGGTGTGGACCGACGATGCCGATGCGGTTCTCGATTCGGATGTTGACGTAATTGTGGAGCTGGCGGGGGGACTCGATCCCGCGGCCGGGTGGGTGCGCAAGGCCCTGGAGAAGGGTAAGAGCGTTGTCACCGCGAACAAGAAGCTGATCGCATTTCACGGTGTGGAACTGGAACGGCTGGCAGCAGCGAAGGGCGGGCATCTGAAGTACGGCGCTGCCGTGGCCGGCGGAATCCCGGTGATCCCCGGCCTGGAGCAGGGGCTGGCGGGCGACCATATCGAGCGCATGGAAGGCATTCTGAATGGGACCTGCAACTTCATTCTGAGTCGAATGGAAGCAGGCGCGGAGTATGCTACGGTGCTGGCGGCGGCGCAGGCGAAGGGTTATGCCGAGGCAGATCCCACCGAGGACGTGGGCGGGTTTGATGCGCGAGCCAAGCTGGCGATCCTGATGCGGCTGGCGCTGCGCGTGGTTGTGGACCCTGAGGAGATTGTGCCGCAGCCAATTACGGCAGTGACGGCGGTGGATTTCAGTTACGCAAAAGATTTGGGCTGCACGATTCGCCAGGTTGCGCGGGCAGAAGAGCGCGATGGCAACGTTGCGGCGACGGTGGGCCCGATGCTTGTGGATCTGCGTTCGCCGATGGCGTGGTCGCGGAACACGGAGAACATGGTCATCCTGACCGGGCGCTATGGCGGGGACGTGGTGTTCTCTGGGCATGGCGCGGGTGGGCATCCGACGGCGGTGGCCGTGGTGAGCGATTTAATCGCTCTGGCGCACGGATCGCAGACGGGTGGAAGTGCCGTCTGTTCCCGCGAAGATCGGGGCGGAATTTGAAGTGCCGCACTACATTCGCTTCCTTGTAGTTGACCGACCCGGTATTGTCGCGGAGATTACGGGCGCCCTGGCTCAGGAGCGAATCAACATCCGGGCCATCGTGCAGAAGGCGGGGTACCCCTCGCATGCATTGCCCTTTGTAGTGACGGTGGAACCTTGCAAGTCGTCGGCGCTGAAACGAGCACTGGCGACGATCGGAAAAATGGATTGCCTGCTTGAGGAGCCACTGAATTTGCAGATGCTTGAGTAACAGTGAACAGTGTGCAGTGAGCAGGGGCTGGGGAATTTCTTGGGGGTCGGGTGTGATCGATACAGTTTATCGATGTGAGATTTGCGGATTGGAGAGCGAGAGTCCGCGGGGATGGATTGTGATCCATTGCAGCGATCTTCAGTTGAATGTTTTCAAGTGGACGAAGGAAGCGGCGGACGCGCCGCACGCGCGGCATTACTGCGGCGAAGCGCACGCGCAGGTGTATATCGGCCGCTGGTTCGAGTCTTACTGCAAGTGAACCGCAGGCAGCCTCAGGTGCGTGGGGCAGGCCCGGTGGATTCGCGCACGACGAATTCCGGTTCCATGACGATTTCTGCTGGATACTCTTTGTCGTGATTGGCAATGCGATCGAGTAGAATCTCTGCGCCGCGCTTGCCCATGTCGAAGAGCGGCTGGCGCACGGTAGTGAGGGACGGCGTGGAGTAGGCAGCCGACAGGATATCGTCGAAGCCGACAACCGAGACGTCGCCGGGCACCGAGAGTCCCGCATCGCGCAGGGCGCGGATGGCGCCGATGGCGGCAATATCGTTAAAGCAAAAGATGGCGGTGAAGGCGCGCGATTTCTCCAGCAGCGCCTGCATCGGTTTGTACCCGATTTCGGGAGCCATGGGGTGGTAGCCGGCCTTCATGGACCAGCCGTCGGCATCGATGCGGGTGACATGTGCGGGGTCGATGCGCAGGCCCATCTCGCGGGCGACGATCTCGATGCTTTCCCAGCGGTATTCGGAGTCGGGAATGGCGCGCGGTCCGCGCATAAAAGCGATGTTGCGATGGCCGAGTTCGTAGAGGTGCTCCAGGGCGCGCTCGACCGCGCTGTGGTGGTTGAGGACGATATTGGTGACGTTGGGCGTTGAGCCGTGGGCGGAGATGGCGACGACCGGAACGGGCACCGAGATTTCGTCGGCAGGCGTATTGAGCAGCAGAAATCCGTCGACGGCTCGTTCGACGAGCATGCGCGGATACTTTTCAATCAGCTCGCTTTTCCAGTCGTGGCAAGCCGTGAAGTAGAAGTAGTGCGCGAGAGTAAGCTCCTCGACGACGCCGTTCATCACGCGGGTAAAGTAGCCCTCGCTGAGATCGGGGGCCAGAACGCCGACACTCATGGACCGGCTCTGGCGCAGAGAACGGGCGAAGTAATTGGGCCTGTAGTTGAGGCGTTCGGCGGCCTCGATAACCCGTGTGCGGGTCTCCTGCGGAATTGATTTCGCAGATGGCGAGTTATTGAGAACCAGGGAAACAGTGGTCTGCGAGAGTTCCAGATGCTCGGCCAGCATCCGCAGGTTTACGTGGCCAGGCTGTGTCGAACTCTTACCCTTCGGCATGTTGGATTTTTACCACGTTTTAATGGGTGCGCGAAACAGGGGGATCAGCTAGTGAAACGATTTGCTCCTTCAGAGTGGGTGAATTGACCGGATAGGCATTTCGGATGAGGAAAGGCGAAAAGGCGGAAGTGAGGATCGTCGGGGCAGCGCATGGGCGCATTTATCCGCTTGTAACGCCGGGCAGCCAGTCTGTAGGCATGTCGAAGACGAACTGGATTGTTGCTTTTCTGCTTGCCGGAGCGGTGTGTGCCTCGGCGGAGACCATTCTTGTCCACGCGCATCGCGGAGGGCGTGCAGCTCGGCCTGAAAACACGCTGGCGTCTTTTACGTATGGAATCGAGCAGGGAGCGGACGTGCTTGAGCTCGACCTGGCGGTGACAAAAGACAACGTATTGGTGGTTTCGCACTCGCCCTACTTGACCCAGCCAGCTTCAGAGGATCCGCGGATGGCGGCGGCGCTGTTGAACGAGCGCAAATGCGATGGGCCTCCGCTTCCGCCGGGGACGCTGATTCATTCGCTGACCCTTGACGAGGTGAGGCAGTACGACTGTGGCATGCACACGCTGCCGGCGTTTCCTCACCAGGTGGCTGTTCCGCATACGCCGATTCCGACCTTCGACGAAGTGCTGGACCTGGCGCCGAGGGGAACGTTTCAGTTCAATGTAGAAACGAAGATCTTCCCCAATCATCCGGAGATCACGCCGAGTCCTGAAGAATTTGTGGCGATGATCGATAAGGCAGTGAAGAAGCGGCACCTGGAATCGCGCGTGATTCTGCAGAGCTTCGACTTCAGGACACTGCATGCGATGAGAGCACTGGATTCACAGATACGGTTGTCGGCGCTGTTCGGCAAAGCGCAGTATGACGGTTTCATGGGAATCACCGATCCGGACAAGAGCTTTGCGCACATCGCCAAGATTACGGGCGCGGAGATTCTGAGCCCCGATGCGAGCCTTGTTACGCCGGAAGAGGTGAAGACGGCGCATGCTCTGGGATTGCAAGTGGCCCCGTATACCGCGAATACGGAAGCGGAGTGGAAAAGGCTGGCGGATGCGCATGTCGATGCGATTATCACGGACGATCCGGCTGGGTTGCTGGCCTGGCTGCGCGCGCAGACGCCGGTGCTGCATCCGTAGGGTGCTTGATACTTCATCTGGTTGAGTTCGTGTGTTCCCACCCAAGCTTCGCTTGGATGGGGCACCCTCGGTTCGTGCCGATCGCGAGAGTGGCTGGGACGCATTCAGTTTTCCCTGGTCCCCAAAAGCGAGGGACCAGGGGCACCCATTGTCCGTTTGGATTGAAGAAACCCTTGAAGCAGATTACTGTGCGTGAATGGTGTTTACACCTGGCTTGAGCGGCCAGGATTTGCCTGCGTAGAAGAAGGTTCCGGTGAGTGAGCCCGGGAGGGTGATGGTGGCGTCGAGAGCGTTGCCGTTGCGGCGATATTCCATCTGAATCATGCCTTGCGGGTGCGGATAGCTCGCTTTGAGCGAGGGCAGCGTGCCGAGGTGGGGCGCGATGCGCACTGAAGCGAATCCGGGACTGGCGGGCTCGATGCCGGCTACTAGAGTCAGCAGGTCGTAGATGGGGTGCGCGGACCATGCGTGCGAATCGGAGCGCGTCTCGCCGGGGGTTTCGGGCCAGGTGCTGAAGTGCAGAGGCAGAATTTTGCGCCAGGGGGCGAGGGAGGCCAGATACTCGTCAGCGATTCCGGCGTGGTCGAGGGCGCGGGCGAGGTAGAAGCGGAAGTAGTAGGAGGCACTGAGGACTCCGTCCGGTGTGGTTCCGGGCTCGATGGCGAGGACTTTGCGGAGTACTTCTTGTTGCGCCTGTTTTGGGATTACGTCGTAGAGAACGGCGAGAATGTTGGCCTGTTGGCTGAAGATGTTCTGGTCGGGATTGTCGGCGACCAGGCCGCGCTCCGCGTTCCAGCACTGGGAGTAGATGGCGGGGCGGACGTGCGCTGCTCGAGTATGGTCGCGGTCAGAGGCGACGGGGTCCCCGAGAGCTTTTTCAAGCTGGGCCGCATCGTCGAGGGCACCCAGGTACTCCAGCGTTGTCATGCAGGATTCGCCGGTTTTGCTATAGGTGGGGATGACCTGTTTGTCCTGGACCCAGTCGATGAAGCTCCACCACGGAACTTCGTGGAGTAGACCGTCAGGCTGCTCGTAGTGCGCAAACCAGCCTAAGACGGAACGGATGCCGGGCAGCGCTTCACGCAGGGGAGCGGGGTCGGTTCGGTACATCCACCAGTCATGCAACATATCAATCCACAGAAGCGAGAACGTGGGGATGGTTTGCGGCAGGGAACTGGGATAGCGGCTGCGGGTGAGGCCTTCAGGGATGCGCGATTCGTTGAAGGCGTCGAGAGCCTGACGCGCTAGCCGGTCGTCTCCAGCGACGGCGTACGAGATGAGGGCCTGGATGCGCGTGTCGCCGATGTACTGGAGTTGCTCGTAGTAGGGCGTGTCCATATAGGTCTCGTGCGCGTCGAGTCGGGCGGTACGCCAACTGATCTCCCATATCTTGTCGAGATCGGCGGTCAAAGTGGGATCGGAGGAGGGGCTGGTGGCGGAGAATGAGGCGCGCTCTTGAAACGGGTACGCGGTGAAGTGCGCGCTGAGGGAATCAAGGGTAAGAGGTGTTGCGCCGGTAGTGACATCCAGATCGAGATAGCGCCAGGTTCGCCACCACAAGGGTTCGAAGGTTCGATGGGCGCCGCCGTCTGGCAGAAAGCTATCGGATATGCCGAGAGCTTCGCGGTCTGCTACGGCATCGCGATCCCCTTTTTGCTGGTTCTTGTCGTAGAGAGCTTCAGCGTAGGTGAAGCGGATGCGGGCACCTTTGCCCCCGGAGACGGTCAGTTCTGGATAGGCTGTGGTGAGGGTTTTGCGATCGAGCATGAGATGCAGCTCGGTGTTGGCGGGCACGGTGATCGGGTTGTCCGGGAAGCCGCGGAGCTCGGGTAAGTTGGTTCGGACGACTGATCCTGCGGGCGCAGGGATGTAGGCCATGGGGGGAAGCAGGTCGGGGACGAGCCCCCAGGGGTTGTCGCCGGTGACGGTGGCGGAATGGGCCTTGTTGACTGTTGCGTAGATGCTTTCGCGCATGGGCGAAGCTACAGGAACCCAGGAAGAGGCATTGACGGCTGGGGAGTCCCATGTCCAATCGTAGTGAGCGGCATCGGTTTCTTCACCGGTTCCGGCGGCCATATAGGCCCAGAAGCCGTTGGCTACGCGGGGAAGAGGGCGCTGCCCGTGCTCTTCTTCAACGAACCAGCCATCGGGGGTGCTGATGGAGTCTTTGGCAGCTTCGGACTCGAGAAGGAAGGCGGTGCGGTCGCTCATCTGGGCGATGGGGGCGTAGACGCCAAAGTTCCAAACGGTGGCGGCTATCAGGTTTTGGCCGGTGTGCAGGTAGGGTGCCAAGTCAAAGCGCTCGTAGCGCCAGTGGGTCAGGTCGCCGCGCGCGGGCCCGTCGCCGACCCGCTTGCCGTTGACGTAGAGGACGAAGCGGTTGTCCGCGCTGACGCGGACGGGATAGGCGGGCGGGGTAGAGGCGAGTTCAAGAGTGCGGCGGAAGTGCAGGACGACGGGTTCGCGCAAGGAAGCGGTCGGGTGCGTGACCCAGGAGGCATGCCATTCGCGCTGTGGGGGATCGGGGGCGGGCGTGCTTTGAGCAGGTATTTGGGCTGGAAGATAGAGAGCGCTGAGGGCGAAGGCGGCGGCGATGGCCACGAGTCGGTGCATAGGTTTGTCCCCCGGAATTCCAGTTCACAAGAGTAAAGGAGAGGGGCCGACTGATGTGGAAATCCTGGCCCGTGGGCCGAGTTTGATGGGCAGATAGGATCGTGCTGCAGCCAGTTTCATGAAAGCACGGTTATTTGTTCGCTATGCGCTTGATTTTGCGGCCCTGTAACCTCCTATTCACATGGGCCGGATAGGCTACCGGTGGTGATGGAAATCGTGCCCGAGATCCGAATCGCACAACCTCCAATTCAGCGAGAGTCGGCCCAGACGGCGGAAACGTCTGCCGGTCAGGCGGCGGAGTCAATCTCTCCGATCAGGCAGTATCTGCTTTCGCGCGGAAGCGCGACGACGGCCGATCGAATCTTCCGCTACGTCATGGTTTTATGCGGACTGAGCACATTTGCCATCGTAGCCTTGATCCTCTGGCAACTGGTGCTGCGGTCGGAGTTGTCCTGGCACAAGTTCGGATTCAGCTTTTTCTATAGCACTTTCCGGGATCCGGATACCCATGCGACTCTTTTCTGGGATCCGGTGAATGCCCGCTTCAGCGCACTGCCCTTCATCTACGGAACGCTGGTGTCGTCGATTATTTCGCTAGTGATTGCGGTTCCCCTCGGTCTTGGGCTGGCGATTTTTCTGACCGAGATGTGTCCTCGCGCGCTGCGCGGCCCGCTGGCATTTTTGACGGAGCTTCTGGCGGCAATTCCCAGCATTATTTACGGGCTTTGGGCGGTGTTTGTGCTGGTGCCTCTGCTGCGGGAGTATGTGAACCCGGTATTGGCAACCACGCTGGGCTGGACAGGGCTCTTCAGCAACGACAATCCAACCGGCTTGGGATTTGTTTCGGCGGGCACGATTCTCGCGATCATGATTCTCCCGATTATTTCGTCGCTGACGCGCGAGGTGATGTCGGCGGTGCCGCACTCGCAGCGTGAGGCGGTGCTGGCGCTGGGCGCGACGCGCTGGGAGATGATCCGGATGGGCGTGCTGCGCAATGCGCGCATCGGCATTGTGGGCGCGGTGATTTTGGGCTTGGGGCGCGCGCTGGGCGAGACGATGGCGGTCACGATGGTGATCGGCAATACGCCGGAGATTCACAAGTCGCTGCTTTCGAACGGAGCCACGATGGCTTCGGTGATCGCGAATGAATTTACCGAAGCGGTCGGCGATATCCATCTGAGCGCGCTGATTGAGATTGGCCTTGTGCTGTTCATCGTGACGATCATCGTGAATATCATTGCCCAGCTACTGGTGTGGGCGGTGACTCGTGGGACGCCGTCTCAGGCGCGTTGAGGAGAGTGTGTTGAACCAAGAGGCATTCAAATCCCGATCGCGCATGCGCGCCTGGACCGATAACGCGGTCACGGGATTGTCGATACTGGCAACGGTGCTGGTGATCGCGCCGCTGCTGGCGATCTTCGGCTACCTGATTTACAAGGGCGCCAGTTCGCTGAATCTTGCCTTCTTTACGCAAATTCCCAAGCCTGTGGGCGAATCGGGCGGAGGCATGGCGAATGCCATTGTGGGCTCGGCGATTCTGTTGCTGGAAGCCAGCGCGATCGGTGTTCCTATCGGCATCGGGGGCGGAATTTTTCTGGCTGAGTTCGGGCGTGGAACCAAGCTGGCGAACGCGATTCGCTTCACCGCCGATGTGCTCAACGGCGTTCCTTCGATCGTGATGGGCATTGCGATCTATTCGCTGATTGTGGTTCCGCAGCATCACTTTTCGGCATTTGCGGGCGGTGTAGCGCTGGGCATCATGATGATTCCGACGGTGTCGCGAACGACGGAAGAGATGCTGTTGATGGTGCCGCATGCGGTGCGCGAAGCGGCGTTGGGACTGGGCGTGCCGAACTGGCGTTCGGTGCTTGTCGATCACGCTGAAGACGGCTTCGCCGGGGATTATCACGGGATGCATGCTGGCCTTTGCGCGCGTGGCCGGCGAGACGGCGCCGTTGCTGTTTACGGCGTTCGGCAACTCATTCTGGAGCACGAGCCTGAACCAGCCGATGGCGGCGCTGCCGCTGCAGATCTTTGTGTACGCGATCTCGCCGTACGATGATTGGCATCGCCTGGCCTGGGCAGGAGCGCTGGTTCTGATTGTGTTGATCACTGCTTGCGGTTTCACTGGTGCGCTACGTGACCAGCCGCGGTGTTTTGAAAGGGGCAAGCTAGTGGGTGTCGGGATCGAGGTCAACACTCTGAATGCGTGGTACGGCACGAATCACACGCTGCAGGACATCACACTGCACATTCCTGCGAATCATGCGACGGCGCTGATTGGGCCGTCGGGATGCGGCAAGAGCACGTTTGTGCGCTGCCTGAACCGGATGCACGAGACCAATCCGATTGCGCGGGTCACAGGCTCGGTGAAGATTGGCGATCTGGACATCTACAACGACGCGAAGCCGGTGCAGATGCGGCGGCGGGTGGGGATGGTGTTTCAGCGGCCCAATCCCTTTCCGACGATGTCGATCTACGACAACGTGGCTTCGGGATTGAAGCTGAACGGCTATCAGCAATCGGCGGGTGCTGGACGAGATTGTGGAGCGTTCGCTGAAGAACTCGGCGCTGTGGGATGAGGTGAAGGACGATCTGAAGAAGAAGTCGGGCGCGAGCCTCTCCGGCGGACAGCAGCAGCGACTGTGCATTGCGCGGGCGCTGGCGGTGGACCCCGAGGTGCTGCTGATGGATGAGCCGGCGTCGGCGCTCGATCCGGTGTCGACTTCGAAGATCGAAGATCTGATCTTCCAATTGAAATCGCAGTACACTATCGTGATTGTGACCCACAACATGCAGCAGGCGGCGCGCGTGGCAGAGAAGACCGGGTTCTTTCTGAACGGGCGGATGGTCGAGTTCGATTCGACGCACAAGATCTTCACGAATCCCAGCGACAAGCGCACTGAGGATTACATCACGGGCAGGTTCGGATGACACGCATACGGTTTCAACAAAGCCTCGACGACTTGAAAGAGAACCTGCTGGTGATGGCAGGGATTGCCGAGCAGGCGATCCAGCGGGCTATCGAGGCGTATCGCGTGCGCGATCTGTCGATTTGCGATCTGGTGAGCCGCAGCGAAAACGCCATCAACCGGCTGGAGCGGGATATCGATCAGACGGCGCTCGATCTGCTGGCGATGGAGCAGCCGATGGCCATCGATCTGCGCTTCATTTTGAGCGTGATCAAGATCAATGCCGACCTGGAGCGCGTCGGCGACGCGGCCAAGAGCATCAGCGATCGCGTGCGCAACATGGAACAGATGCCGGTAGCGGATCTGCCGGTTGACATTCCGCGGATGGCAACTCTTTCGGCGGAGATGGTGCGCAAAAGCCTGCAGGCCTTTATCGAAGCGGATGCGGAGATTGCGCGCAGCGTGCTGACGATGGACGACGCGGTGGACGCGATGAATCGCTCGGCGTATAAATCGCTGACGAAGGTGATGGAGGAGCAGAGCCATGTTGCACCGCAGGCGTTGAACGCCTTGATGATCTCGCGTGCGCCTGGAGCGGGTGGCGGATCATGCGACGAACATCGCCGAGGATGTCATTTTCTGGGTGCAGGGCGATGATGTGCGCCACGGAAAGAGCCTTGCAGCTCAGAAAGATGGAAATGCCGCGAGGACGTAGGGGCTAGAGGTCGATCGGCCACCAGTCAAACGCCAGCATTCTTGGGTAATAGAGCCCTGCCCGTATCGGCAGGGTTTCGCCTTTGCGGCGGCGTAGGATTGCGGCATAAGCCTCCAGCTGTGGTGCGAACAGAGAGCGAAGCTCAGCCAAAGCTGTCGATGGCTCCAACCCCTCGGCGTGCGCGGTTTTGTAGTCGACGATCCACAATGCATCTTCTCCTGTCGAGAGAGGCTCGAGCCCGGCACGAAACACACGGTCAACACGAATGGTGCGCACCGCATCGTTCACCACGCCGCTCCATGCGGCCTCGCTTGCGGCCCCTGGGTGGGGCGACAGGATCCATTGACCGGCAGGCTCGGCGAGTGCCTGCTGCACGAATTTGAACGCGCGCGCTGCAATGGAGCGAGCCTCTTCCTGGGGAATTCCAGACGAGCGTATCTGTGCTGCGATACGGAGCTGCATCTCGTGAAGCGGGGCTGCCACGCCGGGCCAATCGAGAGTGAGACGCAGGCGGGAGGTTTCCTCGAGCATTCGATGCACAGCTGTTCCCAAGGCCCGTGAAGCGATCCCTCCCTCATGACGTCGGTAGCTGTCCTCCTGGCCCAGGCCTGTGGGTACAGATGCGGGATGAGAGATTGAGCCGGCCGGTGTGTCGACTTCTAGAGCGGGCGGCAATCGGCGCAAGCGTGTGGGTCGCAGCGGCGCGGGCATCAGGTACAAGTTCGACGCGGCTGTAGCGGCGATGGAGTGGAGGGTGCCCGATTCGGCGGGCAGCGGCTTCGCCTGCGCAGATTTCCACTCTTCGAAGCAACTTCGTACGTATTCGCCGAACGCCGGCGAGGCTGTTGCCAGAAGGGAGTTGATTGGATCGACAAGACGCGGACCGGCAGCTTCCCGTCTATATTCCGGCCTCGCGAAGAGATGCAGCTCTTCGCGGGCGCGGGTTGCGGCGACGTACAGAATACGGCGCATTTCCTGCGCTTCGCGTGCGCGCAGAATCCGATCAACCCACTGCTTCGTTGCGCTGCGTTCAGCTCCCTTGGTCTGCATGGGCGCGACCAGGAACTCGGTAACCTGGCCTGTCGAGTCGGGCTCGGGCAGACCGCGCTCCTGCCAGGCAAGCAGCTTGCTGCGGGTCATCGCGGCAAGCGCATGCAGCTCCGGCACAATGACTACTTCAAATTCCAACCCTTTCGACTTGTGAATCGTCATGAGCTGTACACCGCAGTTTGCGTCGGCCTCTGGATCGGGAATTGCGGTCAGCGTTTCAAGCGCGAGATTGAGGGCCGAGCCGAGAAAATCCTGAGCGCCGTTGCGCAGCGTATCGAGGCATCGCCAGAGCAGGTCGAGATTGGCGCGCGCCTGTGCGTTGACGCAGTACGGACCGCCAATCCGCATCCATACCTGTTCAAGCCACGTGCCAAACGTGGCGGTGGGAGAAGACGCGACAATGGATGCGACCGAGGCCACGGTGTCTAACACGCGCTGCGCGGCAGAGCGGGTCGTATCGGGAAGCAGGCCGATCCTTTCGGCGAGGAGTTGTGGAATGGGTCGCTCTAGAAGCTGAGCGTCGTCTCCGCCCGACACCGAATGCAGTTCGGCGAGGGTGAGCCCGCACCATGGGGCGCGCAGCACGCCGAGCCAAGCAACGCGATCGAAGGGATTCAAGAGAGCTCGCCCGAGGGCTAGGGCATCCAGTACTTCGGGCCGGTCGCGTAGGGGCTCCAGATCGACGGCACGAAAAGGGAAGCCTGCCTGACGGAGTGCCATTGCAATGGGTTCGAGGGCCTTGCGGGTTCTGCCCAGGACTGCGACCCGAAACTTTTCGTCATGGACGCGTGCATGGGCGAACGAGCCCGCGAAGCCTCGAATCAGGTCGAGGATTTCGGTGGTTTGCAGGGTGCGCACCGATTCGCGTTCCTGCTGAATGGCCTGCTTCTGCAATTGCGCTGGCGCATCGAGCGAATCGCTGGGGCCGTTGCGCGGCATGAACTTGAGATGGGGCGAGAGGCGAGGGAAGAGATCGAAGCCGCCTTCGCGAGCAGGGACCGATGGAGAGAAGGTGACGCCACTGCCATCGTCTACTGCAAAGACGCGCTCAAATGTGGTGTTTACTTCGTGGACGAGAGCGGGTTGGGTGCGGAAGTTCGCGGCGAGGGGGACAAACTGAAAAATCAGAGAATCGTTGCCTGGAATTTCCAGCCCGTATTGGCGTACACGTGAAAAGAGCTCGGCGTCGGCATCGCGAAAGGAGTAGATGGACTGCATGGGATCGCCCACGACGAAGAGCGACCGGCCTGCAGTGTCTGGCCATGCGGCAGCGATGTCGGCGAGCAGCTTGTGCTGGCGGCGGCTCGTGTCTTGAAATTCGTCAACTAACAAGTGATGGATGCCATCCGCTATCTCGATGGCGGCGTCGCTCGGTGTGCCGTCTTCAGCGGAGAGGACTCGCTGCGCCAACTGCGCGACCTCGGTGAAGTCAACTGCGCCGGATTCGGCAAAGACGATGTGCAATTCTCCTGCTGCCTGGCGAAGGAGAACAAAGCAGGCGCGCACGATGCGCCAATCGTCTTCGGTGTAGCGGACCGTGGGGAGGCTATCCAGATCGCCGAGCGCCGCCTCGAATCCGTCGACGCGGCGCAGATCTTCAATGAGGGCGAGCAGGCGGGATTTTTCGGGTCCCGGAGGAAAGCCGTTGCTGCGATTCACACTCTGCCGAAAAAGGCGGTTCTTCTTGTCCTTTTTGAGAACGAGCTCGGCAAGGCAGCGGAAGGCGGCCTGTGCTTCTTCGATAGAGTCTTGAGTATCGAAGGGACCGGTTGGAAAATCGGCGAGTTCAGCGAGGTCTTTGTAGCGGTCATCCGCGCAGTTTCCGCAGGCGAAGCAGGCAAGCTCTCTGGCTTCGAAAGCTGCTCCTGGTACTTGATCGAGCAGCGCGCCGAGCACAAGAACAGCGGCGCGGACCGTGCGGAGGAAGGGCGCTTCGAGTCGCGCGCGCAGCTCGTCCCAATCAGGCGCGTGATCGAGGACGAAGTCATGCATCCAGGAATCGCGTTTCTGCAGCATCTCGACGAGTTGAGTTTCGAGCTCTGACCAGTTATTGTCGCGCCACAAAAGCAGGTCATCGAGAGCAGCAGCAATGGTGGCGTCGTTGGCATCGATCTTCTGGAGCGTGCGGCGTGCGGCACGACGGTAAAGTTCCAGAGGCCTTTCGTCGACGCGCAGATCGCTGCCAAAACCGGAGAGCAGAGGTTGCCGGATAGCGATCTCGCGGCAGAACGAATCGATGGTGGAAATGCGGAGCTGTGCGGGCAAGTCGAGAAGCTGCCAGCCGAGGGTGCGCGAATGGTCCAGGGCGCGGCGAGCCAGCGACTCCATGGAAAATGCGCCGGAGGTTGGTGCACCACTCTTAGAAGCTTTCTCCAATTCGGAGAGAATGCGATGGCGCATTTCGGCGGCGGCAGCCTTGGTGAAGGTGATGGCGACGACGTGGGCCGGATCCTCGACTTGACTGAGCAAGGCGAGAAACCGGCGCGTGAGCAAGTCCGTCTTGCCTGACCCGGCGGGTGCCTGAACGAGAATCGATCGCGTTGTGTCGAGCGCGGCATTGCGCTGTGCCTGATCGGGAGGAGGAGGTTTGAGTATGGGTTTACTCATTGCCAAAATCCTCGATCTCTTCTTCCGCTTCAGGCTCGGTGCGGTTTTCATGAATCCGGCAAATGGCATGGAGGCCGCACTCGTCACAGGTTTCGGGGTAGTCGCGCGGATCAACGTCAGCCTTGCCGGCGAGAAAATCGCGCGCGAACTGTTCAATGGCGGACTTCCAGTCCGCGAGTTGCGCGGGGGTGAGCGGCTTACGGGCAAGCCCGGTATTGCGCTGCAAGTCGGCGCGCAATGTGCCTTTGGCGTCGGCAGCGCGGCCTACAAACTCGGAGTCGCCAATCCGGAGTTTGGCGAAGACGAGGCCTCCGGGGCGATCACAGGCGAAACCTGCATAGAGCGGGAGCTGCACATCCTCGAGCCGTGGGAGCTCCCATTCTTTTGGCCCGACGATTCCGGTTTTGTAGTCGATGACGAGAAGGGAATTGTCGTTCAGTGTGTCGACACGGTCGATGCGGAGATCGAGAGACAGTCCTGCGATGGTGACAGTGGAGGACGATTCTGTCTGCGCGATTGTGAAGGGAAGACGTTGGCTCTCGTATTCCAGCCATTCTCCGACGAGTCGTTTCAGGCGCATCGCTTCGAGGTCGAGATAGCGTTGCGGCATGCGGTCTCTCGTCTGGGCGGGCAGTTCGTCGCGCAGCACGGTTTCGACATGCTGGGCGACGAACGATGTTGCGTCGGTGAGGGCGCGGAGATCCTGAAGTGAGCGCAGTCCATTGGGAGGACCGGCCCATACCGCATGCATGACGGCATGAAGCAGTAGACCGCGTTGCGCGGCGGAAAGTCCGATCTCCGCGGGCTCCCACGCTTTGGCGCCGAGCCGGGCTGTGGCAAAGGCCTTGAAGGGACATTGCGACTGTGCGGTGAGTGTGGCGGAGCCTCCGGGCGCTTTGCCGGGTGCGAAGGGAATACGACTTATGTCGTCGAAAGAGACGGCAATCTGGGTCTGCTGTGGAGGCGGGATGAGTTGCGTGGGAAGCGGCTGCGGAACTCCTGCAACCTGCACCACACTGCGGGGAGCCCGGGTTTCGCCGTCCTGGTTCTGTGCCGCATAGCTGAAGTTGACGGTGGGAGCCGATTCGAGAAGACGCCGGAGAACTGTTTCGGCGAGGTCGGCGTCATGGCGCGGGGAGGCGTGCGGCATGGCGTGTTCGCGCTGGATGACGATGGGCAACAGCGGGTGTGCTGCTCCGGGCGCCGGCCATGAATCTTCATCGACACCGAGAACCCAGATGGCATCTGCGGTGAGACCGGCGGACTCGCCCGGCCCTGCAATCTGGATGGAAGCGTCGGTGGACTCAGGCGCGAAGAGCGTGCTATCGAGAACGCCTTCGAGAGACGAGAGAAATTCAGTCCATGAGATGCGGCGTCCATCGAAGCCGAGCGAACCGCAGAGATCGAGTGCGTCTTCCCAGCGCCGCCAGGTTTGAAATTCGGCGCTGGTGAGAGAGCGGCCGGACGCCAGCCCGGCGGTGCGCAACAGATCTGGAACGAGGGCGGCCCATTCAAGTGGAGTGAGGACACGAGCGCGTGCATTGGCAAGCATGCGTTGCGCCTGAGCGACACCGCGGAGCGCAGCAGTAGCTGCGGATCCAGAGCGTACAAAGGCGTCGAGGGCCCACTGGGGGCGTGCGAGATTGCGTTTGCGCAAGTAGCGCATGTGTGCCTGCAGAGCAAAGGCTTCTGAAGGCGCAGCAGGGAGGTAGCCGGAGGCGAACAACCAATCGGCTTGCGCTTCGCTGAGAGGGCCGTCGAGCCATGAAAGGAAGAGATGAGTGGCGCGCGCCAGGGGCATTTGGAGGAGGGGGACGCCCAGGGAGAATTCGAATGCAGGGTGAGAGCCGTTGGACAGCGTCGAACGCAGGAAGGCGCGTTCAATGGCGCCGCGGTGGCCGGCAATGTCCTGCGCGATCACGAGAAGGCGCGCATCGGCTTTCGTATTGAGGATGTGCGCGCACCAAGCCGTGCATGCGGTCAGTTCCGACTCTTCATCGGTGGCGGCATAGAAGCGAACCTCACGGGCCTTTGTACCGGGAGCGGCCTGTTGCCAGCGGCCCCACGCATCGAAGAGAGCTTTATGGATCGGCAGAAGGCGATCGAATCCAATGAGCAGCAGGGGTGGCCGGTTTTCAGCATTCCCTTGCAGGATCGGAATGAGATCCATCGCCAGGCGGCCTTGGCTGATGCAGGTGCGGGTGCGGCACAGTTGATCGAAGGAAGACAGCCAGGCACTGAAGGCACCGGCATCGCGATCCCAGCCGGCACGTGCCGATTCGTTTAGAAAGCGCGGGGCATGTCTGCAGAGGAGGGCGTGGGCATCCATCGCCAGGGCGGCCAGGCGGCGGCGCGGCGCTTCGAGAGCAGCGGCCAGGTGATGCTCGCGGCCAATGATTCCGGCCCACACGTCCTGTTCCTGGACGGGATTGAGAACCATTCGCGGATCGTGCGCATATCGATCCCATGTGGAGGAGACGAAGCTTGACCAGGCATATATCTGTGGCGCGGACCAGGCGTCGGCTCCTTCAGTACGGCGGCGGCGATGGTAGCCAGCCTGTGCAGCGCGCGCTGCTCGCTCGCTGGCTGCGACAACGAGGCCCCCGTCAGCGACCCATTGGTCCAGGAGGTGGTTTTGTAGCTGGGCTGGGGGACTCTGAGGGAGACTAGCGGGTAGCTCCTCGGGTGACGGGACCATGCTTGCGTTATACGCTGTCGGGTGGGGGCCGCGCTATCGGGAGCAATAGGACCGCTGAGGTTGTAAACTGAGGTGTGATCCGCCGCATTTTTGCATCTTCGTTGCTTGCGTTTTTGCTTGTTGGCTGCCACTCCTCGTCAAAGGATCTTTCAACGACGGCGGCGAACCCCGTCTACAAGGTGTACAAGCTGCGCGGTAAGGTCGTTTCGACGAACGCGGCGACAGGCGAGGTGACGCTTAACCATGAAGCTATTCCCGGCTTTATGGAGGCGATGACCATGCCTTACAAGCTGAAGGATCCCAGCATTCTCAGCGAGCTGCACCCAGGCGACGTAATTACCGCGGACATTCTGGTGTCGCAGAGCGAAGATGCGGATGTTCTGCTTGACCACATCGTAGTGGTGGCACAGGGAAAGCCGGATTACAAGCCTGCGGCTGTGTACCACGTGCCGGCTCCGGGCGATTCCGTGCCAGATTTTGCGCTACGCAACCAGGACGGGCACGCGCTTCACCTGGCGCAGTTTCGCGGCAAAGAGCTCCTGATTACCTTTATCTACACACGGTGCCCGGTGCCGAGCTTCTGTCCCCGCGTGACGCGCAACTTTGCCGCAATTGAGAAGCAGCTCGCGACGGATTCATCGTTGCTGGGACGGACGCAATTGCTGAGCGTGAGCTTCGACCCTGAACACGACACGCCGGAGAGGCTGCGCGCGTACGGCGCTCAATATATAGGGAGCGACGCGAAGAGCGCCTTTGCGCATTGGAACTTTGCCGTTCCAGATAAGCCGGTATTAACGCAGATGGCCCGCTACTTCGATGTGGGCATCACGGCGGGGCCGGAAGAGACGATCACGCATACACTCTCGACCACCTTGATTGGACGCGATGGGAAGGTGGTGCACTTTTATCCGGGCAACGACTGGACCCCCGAGCAGGTGGTTGCGGATATGAAGCAAGCGATCGGCAGTGCCGGCTGAGCAGATCGGCAGAAAGTGCATCGAGAGCTCCCGGAAATCATCCAAGCAACTGATACCCTGAAGCTGTGTACGAGGTGAGGCTGTCATGGCGAAAGTCACTTTAGTGTTTGCTCTTCTGCTGGTGTTGCTGGGCCTTGCAGGGTATCTGGGAACAGGCAGTCTGCATCCAACAGCACTGATTCCCACATGGTTTGGCTTGGCGCTGGGTGTTTTCGGCTTTCTCGCGATCAGCCCAAATGAGGGAAGGCGCAAGCTCTTCATGCATGTCAATGTGACGATTGGACTGATCGGGTTCCTGGGGGCCCTGTTTGAGATCATTCGCTCGTTTACGTCGACGATCAATTTGCAGGCGGCGATGACAGGTGTGCAGCCGACGCCCATCAATCCAATCGCGATGGGCTCGAAGCTGATCATGGCTTGTTTGCTGCTGATCTATGTGGCTCTCTGCGTTCGGTCGTTTATTGCAGCGCGTCGCGCGAGGCTGGTCTAGCGCATGGGGACCATGCGCGGAGGAATGGGCATGGGGATGCGCGCCGAGCGCTCCTCGCATGGACGGGGCGCGCGCGCCGGCCAAGGCGACCAACCGAAGCGCAAAGTCGATATAAAAAAACTGTGGCCGCAGGTACGGTCGCTGGTTGCGCCGCGCAAGGGCCTGCTCTTCACGGGCCTCTGCCTGATGACAGTGAACCGGATGGCGGGACTGGTTCTGCCGTATACGAGCAAGCCGCTTTTGGACAAGGTACTTTCGCCGCACGGGGATGCGGCCCTTCTGCCTCGCTTTATCGCGTATGTGTTTTCAGCGATGTTACTGCAGGCGATTACATCGTTCTCTCTGACTCAACTGCTCTCGAAGGCCGGTCAACGGCTGATTGCCGACATGCGCCGGCAGGTGCAGAAGCACGTTGGGCTGCTCTCGGTGGGCTACTACGACGAGAACCGCACGGGCACTTTGGTTGCCCGCATCATGAGCGACGTCGAGGGCGTGCGCAACCTGGTCGGCACGGGGCTGGTGGAGTTTGTGGGCGGCATGTTTACCGCTGTGCTCGCGTTCATCTATCTACTGCATCGCAGCGTGTCTGTCACCCTGACCGTATTCGCGGTGGTTGGCGCATTTGTGTTTGTGCTGCAATATGCGTTCAAGGTGATCCGCCCCATTTTTCGCGAGCGCGGCAAGATCAATGCCGAGGTCACGGGCAGACTGACGGAGTCGCTAGGCGGCGTTCGGGTGATCAAGGGATATCACGCAGAAGAGCGGGAGCACGGGGTGTTCTCTGCCGGGGTGGATCGGCTGCTGGCTAACGTGATGAAGTCGCTGACGATGACCAGCATGATGTCTTCGGCGTCGACGACAGTGCTGGGACTGGTTTCAGCGCTGGTGATGTGGCTGGGCGGCCATAGCGTTCTGAACCACACGTGGACGGTCGGCGACTATTTCAGCTACAACATGTTTCTCGCATTCATGATTGCGCCGCTGTTTCAGGTCGTAAATATTGGTACGCAGCTGACGGAGGCGTTTGCGGGTCTCGATCGCACGGGCGAGATCATGGCCGAGCTTGAGGAGAATCAAACGCCGGGCAGGGAATTGAAGATGCCCACGATCACCGGGACGGTTCGGTTCGACAATGTCGAGTTTGCCTACGAGCCGGAGAAGCCGGTTCTGCACGGCATCAGTTTTCTGGCGGAGCCGGGTACGGTGACGGCACTTGTCGGATCGTCTGGTTCGGGCAAATCAACGATCATCAGCCTGCTTTGCGCATTTCACACGCCTTCGAAGGGTGCGGTGCTGGTGGACGGAATTGATCTGGCGGCGGTGGACCTGCACACATTCCGGTCACAGCTGGGCGTTGTTTTGCAGGACTCATTCCTATTCGATGGGACGATTCGCGAGAATGTGATGTTTTCGCGACCGGAGGCTACCGAAGAGGAGTTTCTGTTTGCGTGCCGCACAGCGCGTGTGGACGAGTTCGCGGAGCGTTTCCCTGAAGCGTACGACACGATCGTCGGCGAGCGCGGGGTGAAGCTTTCGGGCGGCCAGAGGCAGAGGTTGTCGATCGCGCGCGCTCTGCTGGCGCAGCCACGGATTCTGATTCTTGACGAAGCGACCAGTTCACTCGACTCTGAGTCAGAGGCAATGATCCAGGCTGGACTGAATCAACTGATGCAGGGACGGACGACCTTCGTTATTGCGCACCGTTTGTCGACGATACGGCGTGCGGACCAGATTCTGGTTGTGGAGCAGGGCGCGATTGTTGAACGTGGCACACATGCGGAGCTGTTCGCCCTGGGGGGCCGCTACTACGACCTCTACACGCGTCAACATGGGTTGGAGGCGAATCTCTTTCTCGCTCCCGGTGAAGGCGACGTGGTGCCTGCCTGAAATCTGCAGCTTAAGACTTTCGGCAGGCCAAAAGTGCATGGGTTGGTTGACGCAGAGTCCCATATTCTGAGAAACTGACTCTGTAGCCAAGACGCAATACAAAGGACCAATATGCGAGACGCTACCCCCCAAGGTACATATCGAGTTCAGGCCCTGGACCGGGCTTTTGCCGTGCTGGATTTGCTGGGCGAAAGCGAAACACCGCTCGGCCTGGCGCAAGTTGCCTCCTCTCTTCAGCTTCACAAGAGCACAGCGCATCGCTTTCTAATGGTCCTGGAGCGCCACCACATGGTGGAGCGGACGACCAGCGGAAAATTCAGGCTGGGGCTCAGGTTGTTCGATTTTGGCAACCGCGCGATTGAGCAGTACGATCTGCGGGAGCGGGCGCAGCCGCATCTGAGGCGACTTGTTGCCGAGACCGAAGAAACCGCTCACTTGTGCGTGCTTGAGCAGGCTCGCGTGATCTACATCGACAAGATCGAGCCGGCGCGCTCGGTGCGCATGATTACGCGTATCGGGTCGAGCAATCCAGTGCATTGCACGTCGGTGGGCAAAGCGATTCTGGCGTTTCTGCCGGAAGAACGGATCAATGACATTCTGCGGCGCACCAAGTTCGAGCGCTTTACGCAGCGAACGATCTCTTCAGCAGAAGCGTTGCGGGTGGAGATTGAGAAGACGCGGCGCCGTGGTTATGCGGTGGATGACGAAGAGTTGGAAGAGGGGCTGCGTTGCATCGCGGTTCCTTTGCTCGACGCACAGCGGTTGCCGGTTGGGGCAGTCAGCGTTTCTGGACCATCGTTCCGGGTGACGGCGCAAAAACTGCCCTCGATTGCGAATCACCTGGTGCAGTGCGTACGCGGCATATCGGCAGACATGGGATTTACCTCATCGAGCCGCAACAGCCGCGTGGCTTGGTCGGCTTAAGGCCGCGGCGCATCGTGTCGTTTATTTTTCGTCAATCCAATTGGGACCGATGAGCTCGCGCAAAATTTGCGGGGTAGCCCACGGCGCTTTGCCCGCAAAGCGCTTGATCCACGCCGGCCCTTCTCCAATGCGAACGCGATCAGGCGTGAACTCCGGGGAGAGGGCATTGGCCATCAGCGCGTAATGCGCTCCGGGGTGCAGCTTGAGGGCTTTCCAGCAACCCCCCGGGACGGCAACGACCGGGCGCTGTCCTGAAGCAACATCGCGGCCCAGGACCACCTTCTCCACATGCCCATCCGGGTGAAGGATGAAGTAGTCGACGGGTCCCCCTTCGATGAGGATGTGGGTATCGTCCGACGCCAACCAATGCAGATAATTGATGGGGCGATCGCTTGTGAGCATGTAGTACACCTGGCTCTGAATGGCGAGTGAGCGGCCGTCGATTGTTGCCCGTTGGGCAGATGTCGCGATCAAACCGAGATAGCCCGACTCCTTTGGCAAAACATGCAGTCGCAGAGTTTCGATCAGCTCGTGTGCCCTTGCGTCGCTGTTAATTTCGGCGTTGGTTTGGGCAACGGAGAATGCGACCGCAATTCCCGCGAGAGCGAATGGAATTCCGTGGACGAGACGAAAACGTTTCATCAAAAAAGGATAGCGGGTTTCCTTTACTCCGACGTGAGAGCAATGAAGGGATATCCGTTTCCGGCGTAGCGGATTTGCACTGACGCCAGCGATCGATTTTTTAAGTTGTTCGCTGGGTTCGGGCAAGAAAACATGGATGATTTGCGTAGCACCCTGACTGAAAAAATGTCTGTGGCTTCTTCGCTCGGAATGACAGCCTGTCCTTCGTCCTGAATTCCAGATAAAGTGCCGAGGAAGATTCGACCCAATCGATCCTCACGCATTTCTCCGCAATGTCGATGAATAGAAATAGTTCTTGAACTCCTCGTTGCAACCGTGTCCGGTGCAAGGGAAAGGGGAGAGAGAAGCGCATGGAACTTTATACAGGAGACGCTGTGGGAATCACGCTGGATCAAAGCGAGAGGTCGAGCGTGATCCGCCTTGAAGGATCGATCGATATCGCGGTGGCCGCGGAGTTGAAGAAGCTGCTTCTCCAGGCATCCAAGACGGGCAATGAGATCGAGGTCTCACTTGAAGACGCCACCGGCCTGGATGTGACCGCGGTGCAGTTGATCTGGGCGGCAAGGCGGGCGGCCGAGGGTGCAGGCTCCGCGTTTGCGCTTTCTGGCGCGGTATCGGAGTCGGTTTCGTCGGCTCTTCGCTTCGCAGGCCTTCAGGAGTTCCTGGAGCTCTCGGACGACAGGTAAACAAGCGGGGTGGATGGTTGTCGATGGCAAACAGAGCCGAGCAGTTCAAGGCAGCTTTCAGGGAGGAGGGGCGCGAGGTCCTCGCCGATCTCGAATCGGCACTGCTGGAGCTGAACGAGAGCCGGGGCGATGCGGAACTGGTGGGCCGTGTTTTTCGCGCCCTGCATACCATCAAAGGCTCGGGGGCGATGTTCGGTTTTGAGAAGCTGGCTGCTTTCGCGCATAACCTTGAAAACGCATTTGACGAGGTGCGCAACGGCCGGCTCGCAATCAGTGGCGAGTTAATTGATCTGACTCTTTCGGCGATTGACCAGATTCAGGCGATGCTTGAGGAGGGTGAGGTTGGTGCGCCTGAAGCAGACGCGTCTGCGTGCGCAGAGATTCTTATCAAGCTGCGAAATCTGACAGGAGAGCCGGGGAGGCAATCGAACGGAGAAGAGATCGGGCCGCCTAGCCTAAGCAGCCAAGCTGCTCTTGAATACGGCTCGGGCCACGCAGCGGGACTTGAGCCCGGCCCGATGCGAGAATGGTCGATCCATTTCGCCCCTGGTTCAGAGTTCATGTTGAACGGATCCAATCCGTTTTTGCAGCTGCGCGAGCTGGGCCAGCTTGGTGGTCTTTCGGTAAAGGCCAGCATGGCGGCGCTTCCTCCTCTGAGCGAACTGGATCCGGAGCGCTGCTACGTGAGCTGGGAGATGGTGCTGGCTACGTCGGCTGAGCGCGATGCCATTCGCGACGTGTTCATCTTCGTTGAGGAGTATTGCGAGCTGACAATCGAAGGGGCGACGAACGTTGCGTCGTGCGACAACTCAATCCCCGCGATAGGCGAAGATTTGTCCGCAGGCCGAATTGCTTCGGCACCCTCCACCTCATCCGGCCAGACGGTTGCGGGGCTTGAAGATAAACGCACTTCTGGCGGCAGGCGCGCCTATGATGCCCCTGACCACGCTTCAAGCCTGCGCGTCCCGGCATCCAGGCTGGATCAGTTTGTGAATCTTGTGGGGGAACTGGTGACGGTTCAGGCGCGGCTCAGCGAGATTGCCGCGCAGCGTGACGATGTGGAGGTCGCCGAGGTTTCAGAAGAGATAGAGCGGCTGACTTCGTCCTTACGCGAAACCTCAATGAACATCCGCATGATGCCCATTCGCGCGACATTCGAGAAGTTTCGCCGCCTGGTTCACGATCTGGCGCGCGACCTGGGAAAGAATGTCGAGCTGACCATCGAAGGGGCAGATACGGAGCTGGACAAAACGGTGATCGATCAGTTGGGCGATCCCTTGATGCACCTGATCCGCAACAGTATGGACCATGGCATCGAATCTCCCGATGTTCGCATAGCCCGCGGCAAGCGGCCCATCGCAAGGATTCATCTATCGGCGCGGCACTCGGGGGCGAGCGTGCTGATCGGAGTTTCGGACGATGGTGGCGGCATCGATGCCGAAGCGGTTCAGAAGCGCGCGGTCGAGCGGGGACTTATGGCTCCCGGCGTTCAGCTGACGGAAAGCGAAACCTTCGCGCTGCTCTTTCGCCCGGGCTTTTCGACCGCGAAGCAGGTCACGGATGTTTCGGGGCGCGGCGTGGGCATGGATGTGGTCCGCCAGCGGGTCGACAGCCTGCGGGGATCGATTGAAGTGTGCAGCGAGGCCGGCGCGGGAACCAAGGTGACCCTGCGTCTGCCTCTGACACTGGCGATCATCGATGGCCTGTTAGTGAACATTGGCAATGCGTGCTTTGTCTTGCCGCTGGCAAACATTTTGGAGTGTATCGAGCTGACCCAGGCCGAAACGGAACGGTCCAATGGCAAGCACATTGCGCATGTGCGCGGAGAGATTGTTCCTTACATTCGTCTGCGCGAACACTTCGGCATCGACACCCCGCGGCCAGCGATCGAGCAGATCATGGTGGTTCAGACCGAGCAGGGGCGCTATGGGTTTGTCGTGGACCAGGTCCTCGGCAACTGCCAGACCGTAATCAAGAATCTGGGCCGCTTCTACAAACACATTCAGACGGTTTCAGGTGCGACGATTCTGGGCAATGGAACCGTGGCGTTGATTCTAGACGCGGAGCGGCTGGCACAGGACGCGGTTCGCGCGATCGCGCAGCGCGCACGCGGGCGGCCGCGAGGACCTGCTCTCAAGAGCGGCTCCGGCCCGGAAGGGAAGGTCGCGGCTCAGAGAACTTCGTATGCATCGCGGGTGCTGGATCGATCGCCGATGTACAAAAAGAACCGATCAACGAGCTGAGGCTTCACATTCCTTCTGTGTTCGGCGTCTTAGGACGAGTGGAGAACAGAGAGTCGAAGACGAATTTCAGCGGAGAGAGGAGCGGATTTCATGGCAACGACCACATTGGTACGGGGAGACCGTAAGCTGCAGGGCAACGGAAAATCCGGAATTGGAAACAGGATTCACCAACCGTTGCGGCCCGCGGCGCCTGAAGTGGACGATTCCACGCTTGTGCTTCAGGAGATCGTGCGGCTGGTGGAGGCGTCCAAAGAGGGACGCCTCTCGGAGCGCGGCAAGTCAACAGCCTTCAATGGCGTCCACCGCGAGATCGTTCAGGGCGTGAACGAGATGCTGGACGCAATTCTTCTGCCGATTGCAGAAGGGAACCGGATTCTCGCGCAGATTTCAAGCGGCAAGGTCGACGAGTTGATTCTGCAGACCTATCGGGGCGATCACGAAAAGATGAAGGTCGCCGTTAATAATGTGGCGGTCGTAGTGCAGGCTCTCGAGAAAGAAATGGGAAGGCTGACCGAGGCTTCCAAAGAGGGGCAACTCTCCGAGCGCGGCAAGCCCGAGCAGTTTCAAGGCGCGTACGCGGAGATCGTTCGCGGTGTCAACGTGATGCTGGACGCAATCTTGCTTCCCATCGGCGAAGGCAATCGAATTCTGGCCCAGGTTTCCAACGGCAGGATCGATGAACTGATCGAACAGTCTTACAAAGGCGATCACGAGAAAATGAAGCTGGCGGTCAATAACGCAGCCCAGGTGCTGCAGCGCCTGCAAAAAGAGCTGGTGCGGCTAACCGATGCTTCAAAAGAAGGACAACTCTCCGAACGCGGCAAGCCGGAGCAGTTCCAAGGCGCGTACGCGGAAATCGTTCGCGGCATGAATTCCATGCTGGATGCCATCCTTCTCCCCATCGGGGAAGGCAATCGGATTCTGGCCCAGGTTTCCAACGGCAAAATTGACGAGCTGATTGCCCAGAGCTACAAGGGCGACCACGAGAAAATGAAGCAGGCGATCAACAACGTAGCCATCGTTTTGCAGGGACTGCAGAAGGAACTGGCGCGATTGACCGAAGCCTCCAAGGCGGGGCAGCTCTCCGAGCGGGGAAAGCACGATCAGTTTCAGGGCGCGTACGCCGAGATCGTGCGAGGAGTCAATGCCATTCTCGAAGCCGTGATCAACCCACTGAATGTTTCTGCAAAGTATGTGGATCTGATCAGCAAGGGAGACAATCCTCCACCTATCACCGATACGTACTATGGCGACTTCAACCTGATCAAGAACAATCTGAACGCGCTGGTTGCAGCGATGAGCGAGATTACAACGGCCGCGGAAGAGATCTCCAACGGCAACCTCACGGTCGAAATCCGCGAGCGTTCGCAACAGGACAAGCTGATGCAGGCGTTGGCCGCGATGGTTAGCGGACTGACTCGAACGGTCTCCGATGTTCGGGGGATTGCATCGGAGGTTGCTGCGGCCAGCCAGTCCATCTCAACGACCTCTGTCCAGGTTTCCAAGGGCGCCAGTGCGCAGGCGGCGGCTGCGGAAGAGGCCTCTGCCTCGATGGAGGAGATGGTCTCAAACATCAAGCAGAACGCCGATAACGCACAGCAGACCGACAAGATCGCCAACAAGAGCGCCAAGGATGCGCAGGAGAGCGGCAAGTCGGTTCTCGAAGCCGTGTCCGCGATGAAGGAGATCGCCAACAAAATCTCGATCATTGAGGAGATTGCGCGACAAACGAATTTGCTTGCGCTGAACGCAGCGATTGAGGCTGCGCGGGCCGGCGAACACGGCAAGGGCTTTGCGGTAGTGGCAGCCGAAGTGCGCAAACTGGCCGAGCGCAGCCAGAAGGCGGCGGCAGAGATCAATCAGCTCTCCTCGACAACGCTGCGTGTATCCGAGAAGTCAGGCGAGATGCTCGACAAGCTCGTGCCCGATATTCAGCGCACTGCCGAGTTGGTGCAGGAGATCAGCGCAGCCAGCAAGGAGCAGGATACCGGCGCCGAGCAGATTAACAAGGCGTTGCAGCAGCTGGAGAAGGTGATCCAGCAGAATGCGTCCGCATCAGAGGAAATGGCCTCGACGACGGAGGAACTGACCGGGCAATCCGATCAGCTGGTCAGCGCTCTGGGCTTCTTCCGCACGGGCGACGAGGGCGCCCCAGTTCGAAAAGGTGCAGGCTTGAAAAAGGCGCAACCTGCTTCGAGCGCACAGACGCCCGTGGCGCGCCCAGCGAGCCAAACCGCGCACAGCGCGCGCGTGCCGACGAGCGGAGTCAATTTGAGGCTGAAGGAAAAGCGCGATGAATTGGATGGTGAGTTCGAGCGTTACTAACTGTCAGGCGCGGATCGCATCGCGGTCCGCGCCATGTCTTCAGGATCAGAAAGGAGTTCAGGCATGAGCGTTAGCGAAATCACGGAGACCCGGCAGTATCTCACCTTCAAGCTCGGCAACGAGATCTTTGCCACAGATGTGGCCAAGGTAAGAGAGGTGCTCGATTTAACCACCATTACACAAATTCCCCGAACGCCGGATTTTATGGCTGGGGTAATCAATCTGAGAGGAAGCGTGGTTCCGGTTGTGGATCTTCGTCTGTGTTTCGAAATGTCTAAGACCGAGAGCACGCGCAACACCTGCATCGTCGTGGTCGAGGTTTTGTTGGATAACGAATCGACGGTGATTGGAGCGCTGACCGATTCGGTGGAGGAGGTCATCGATTTAGAGCCGGACCAGATACAGCCTGCGCCGCGAATCGGAACCCAGATCCGGACAGATTTCATCAAGGGGATGGGGAAGCGCGACACGCAATTCATCATGATTCTGGATATCGATCGCGTCTTCTCGGTCGAGGAGCTTTCTGTGGCTCGCGGGCAGGAAATCGACAAGGCGGAAAGCGGCAAGCAGCCTGCAGATCGGCCGATGACAGACAACGCTCTAGTGGAAACCGCGGCCTAAAGGAGGGAGCGGAGCGGGTGACACCGGCGAGCTCAAACGATGAGCGCACAGGAAGACACGATTTCCACGAGAGACTACGCGCGGCTTTGCGGCCTGATTTACGCAGAGGCCGGCATTAATCTGGGCGCAGAGAAAAGAACGATGCTCGAGGGCCGGATCAAGCGGCGCGTGAAGGCCCTCAATCTTCTTTCCTACGGTCAATACTGCGACTATCTGTTTGGTAGTGAGGGACTGAAGGACGAGATTATCCATCTGATCGACGTGGTGACAACCAACAAGACGGACTTCTTTCGAGAGTCCGCACACTTTGACTACCTCGTCGAGAAGGCGCTGCCGGAGTTAGCCGAGCGCAATGCTGGCCGGCAGTTTCTAATTTGGAGTGCGGGCTGCTCGACGGGCGAAGAGCCGTACACAATGGCCATCGTACTGAGCGAGTATGCGCTTGCGCATCCTGGGTTTCGCTTCCGCATCCTGGCTAGCGACATTTCGAATCGGGTTTTGGCGAGGGCCGAGCTAGGCGTCTATTCGAACGACCTGGTGAGCCCGGTGGCGCCCGCGCTCAGGCGCAGGTACTTCATGCGAAGCCGCGAGCCGGGCTCCGAGCAGGTTCGCTTGGTTCCTGAGCTGCGGCGTACTGTGGAATTTCGTCGTTTGAACTTTATGGATACAGATTACGGCGTCGTGGAGAAGGTCTCTGCGATTTTCTGCCGGAACGTGATCATTTACTTTGACAGGCCTACTCAGGAACGAATTCTGCAGAAGCTCGCGAACTGCCTGGAGCCGGGAGGCTACATGTTTGTGGGCCACGCAGAAACCCTGCACGACATGGACCTGCCGTTGACGCCGGTTGCCCCGGCGCTCTACAGGAGGACTCATGCGCGATCCTGAAGCCAGGTTGCCCGAGATCTATGTCCAGCCGGGAGAGTCCCACCTAGTCAAGAAACCGGCAATCTTGCGGACGTTGCTGGGGTCCTGCGTCGGCATCACATACTGGATTCCGCGTCTTGGCGTGGGTGCTCTCTGCCACCCGATGTTGCCTTATTGCCCTGAGACACAGCCAGAGGGTTCAGGTCGCAAGGCCAGTCGTCGCTATGTTGATTTTGCGGTTCGAGATCTGGCCACGCAGTTCGAGGCACTGGGGGCGCAGCGCAACGAAATCGAGGTGAAGCTTTTCGGGGGCGGAGACGTGTTGCTCGTGGCCAGCGATGCGGCGCATCCCACGGTGGGCAGACAGAATTGCGAGGCCGCGGTCAGGGTCCTTCAGGAGGAAGGCTTTCAAGTAGCGGCTTCTTCTCTGGGCGGAACTTGCGGCGTGAATATCCACTTCAACACAGAGACAGGAGAAGTGCTTCTTCAGCGACACTCTTGACTGCATTGCTGCGGCATCGCCATTGATCGTCACGAGAGATGTACGAAAGCATCGAGGTCCGGTTTATGAACGCACGGAAGATTCGCGTTTTGATTGTGGACGACTCCGCTGTTGTCCGGGGGACACTGCGGGAGGTGATGGAATCAGATCCTGAGATCGAGGTGATTGCCACGGCTGGCGATCCGTTTGTGGCTGCCGATCGCATCCGGGAGCAGGTACCGGACGTCATCACCCTCGATATCGAGATGCCGCGCATGGACGGGCTAACCTTCCTCAAAAAGCTCATGAGCCAGCATCCAATCCCCGTAGTGATCTGTTCGAGTTTAGCGGAAGAGGGCGCGCAGAGTACCGTCAGAGCGTTTGAATACGGCGCAGTCGAGATTATTACCAAGCCAAAACTGGGCACCAAGCAATATCTGGAAGAATCACGAATCGAGATCTGCGATGCAATCAAGTCCGCTGCGGCCGTCAGGATGCATCCCTTGAAACCGAGCCATACGGTCGAGCCGAAACTGAACGCCGACTGCATTCTCTCGCCAGCCAGCCACGCTATGGCCGAAACCACCGAGAAAGTGATCGCGATCGGAGCATCGACGGGCGGCACCGAGGCTTTAAAAGCGGTACTCGAAGCATTGCCTGCCGATACTCCTGGCATTGTGATTGTTCAGCACATGCCGGAATTGTTTACGCGTGCCTTCGCAGCCAGGCTCGACGGTCTGTGCTCGATCACGGTGAAGGAGGCGGAGACAAATGATTCGGTAATTCGAGGGAGAGCGCTGATCGCTCCTGGAAATCATCACATGCTTCTCAAGCGGAGTGGGGCACGCTATTACGTCGAGATCAAAGATGGACCCCTGGTGTGCCGTCACCGGCCTTCGGTCGACGTGTTGTTTCGCTCTGCGGCTCGTTACGCGGGACGCAACGCTGTGGGAGTTATCCTGACGGGAATGGGCGACGACGGCGCCCGCGGAATGCTCGAAATGAAGCAGGCCGGCGCAATGACGATTGCCCAGGATGAGGCCACTTGTGTTGTCTTCGGCATGCCCAAGGAAGCCGTCAAACTCGGCGGAGTGAACAGAGTCCTTCCGTTAAATGCGATGGCTGCGGCGATTCTTTAGAAGCTGAGACAACGATCTGCATTGGCGTCCCGTCCCTCTGCAGTGGTGTCCTACACCCGATGCAGAGTGGGCGCATGAAAGATGATGGCGGCGAGCCAAAGGATCGGTCTCGCGTGCGTCCTGGACACGAATCCAAAGCCGCTTGAGGCTGAATCGTGGGACGGGTCGCTTTCTGTCCGCGCGAAGTTGCCGCATTCGAGGAGACCATCCTATCTTTCCTGATTTGTTTGGTACAATTTAAACAACGAAGTGGTGACAACTTCGGGGTTCGCTTTAGCTCGTGCGGGATAGAGACTCTCGGCTTTGGTCCTATCCGTACTGCCTGTTTTCCAGATTCGGTCATACTCCGAGGAAAATTTGGATCGGGCGGATGAAACGGACAGTAAGGCAAAGACAGCATTCTGCGATTTGCGCTAGGCGATCGAAATTGCAGAGGGGGACGTAGCTCAGTTGGTTAGAGCGCTG
>CAWFZI010000023.1:0-29044 GCA_963820295.1 uncultured Acidobacteriaceae bacterium
GTGGCCGATCCGGACATTACCGAAAATTGTGCAATTTCCGGTTTGACGGACACGGGTCAGTTAGGCAAAACTGACGCGAAGTGACATTACTGCGAGGCCCTGGTCTTCGCGCTCAGCGCAGGTCTCTTAGGTTGCCAAGCGGGACCGCCTTCCTCCCATTGGTCGTCCGTTAGTTGCTGAACGTCCCTGCCGTCGAATCGCATCACAAAAATCTCGCCATATGGTTGCGGTGCTCCCACCAGCACAGCTTCGTCTTTGAAACCCATACGGCTGCTGCAAAACAGCAGCCGTTCTCCGTCCGGAGACCAGGCAAGATGAGCGTTAATCCCATGCATATCGGTGAGCTGCTTCAGCCCTGTGCCATCAGGACGGATGGTGAATATGTTGAAATCAGCGCCCTTCCTACGAACGAAAGCAATGAGATCTCCTCGCGGCGACCACACCGGAAAGTTGTCCCACTCATTGGTCAACGCCCTCACCGTTCGGTCAGTGAGGTTCATGATCCGCAGTCCATCAGCATCGGGGCCGGTCGTTCGGTAGACAATGTGATTTCCGTCCGGGCCAAACGACGCGAACGCGTTGTTGCTGTTTCCCGATGTGACCAAGTGGAAGCCGGAGCCGTCGGCATTCACGATGCCCACCTGCGCGCCGCCATTGACAGGATCCATGGGCCGCTTGGTCCCAGCGTCGAAATCCAAGAACGACGTGAAGCTGCCTGAGCCAACGGCAATTCTTTTGCCATCCGGAGACCATGAGGGCGCTAGGATCAGGCCCTTTTGCTCGAGAATAGCGCGCGCCGGCTTGCCTTCATCTACGATGAACAGACTGGTTGTCTCGCCGTTTGCACTCATGCGGGTGACCGCAAGGTGTTCTCCGCTCAAGTCGTACGCAGGAAGCCACGCGGTACTGTACATCTCAAAGCTCTGATTCCGGCTCCACTCCTTATGCGGTTCCGGAGGATGCTTGGAAACGAACCGGCTATAGACGACTTGTGAGCCGTCTGGCGACCAGCTTGGAGTTCGGAGATCCTGTCCCTTCGGGCCTTGCCTTCCGCTTCCATAAAAAACTCCAGCAGCGGTTTTGTCGCGGCGCAGATAAGCGATCTCTCCAGAAGGCAGTATTGTTGGGAGAAGCTTGACCCCGGGTCCGGCCGCGCTCACCGAGGTGACGCCGCTGGCAATGTTGATCGTGAGCAACTGGCTCTCGCCGTCCTCAGAACCAAACCGATAGGTCAGCGTATCTTGTGCCGACATGCAATAAGTGACGATGGCTTTGCTATCCGAGGTCCACTTCGGGCTGCCGCAAAACCCTCCGTGCTGCGAGATACGTTTGAGCCCCGTGCCATCGGGATGGATGACAAAGATGTCTACCAAGTGCAGGCGTTCCCATCGAGCGCCACCCGGTGGAAAGTCGCTATCGCGGTCCGAAGAGAAAGCGATCCATTCGCCATCTGGGGACCAGGATGGGCGGAAATCGCCGCCGTTCCCTGACGTAAGCGGTCGGGCTGTGTGCGTGGCCACGTCAAGAACCCAGAGATTCGCCCTTCCGTTCGTCCGGGTCGAGACGAAGACGATGTGCTCCCCATCGGGAGAAAAGGCCGCCTGGTCGTCGTAAGCCGGATCGTCAGTCAAACGCTCGATGCCTGTTCCGTCAGAATGAACACGATAAAGATCGGCCGATCCCGCGCGCTCCGACGTGAACACGATCCAATCGCCCTTGTGCGACCACGAAGGATTGTAGTCCAACGAACCCGGCTGAGTGAGCGGCCGTTCCGCCGATCCATCGGCGTTCGAAATGAAGAGTGACGCTTCGCTCGGGCCAAGGCGCGCGAAGACGATTCGATCAGCCGGGAGACACGGGGTGGCTAAACCCGCGAACGCAAGAACACAAAAGGACAGGGGGAAGATACGCTGCATCGAACGCTCCGGACCAGGCATTTGAAGAAGGAAGTTCCTTGCAACAATATCACCGAGAAGCCGCTGCCAAGCGAGTTGAATCTGCACACGATTGCGTGCCTAGTCGTCCGTTATGAGGACATCGAGTCCATTTCTTTGACAAGTCAACCATCTGAATCAAGCCCGCGCAAAGGCGGAGGAAATCGACAGCGTCAGAACGGTAATATCGTCCTCCTGACCGAAAGACCGAGCGGCCGATGCTACATCGTGGGCCGGTTGGACGGAGAGCTCCCGTGTGCGCTCGAATCCAAGTAACTCGCCGCTTTGGTTGCGAGCCTCCACCACGCCATCGGTAAGCAGCGTGAGCTGCGCCTCGCCGTCGAGCCGCACAGTGACCTCCGCATACGTCGCCGATTCGGTCAGTCCCAGTGGCAATCCGTTTTCAATCTCGATCTCCTGACCCTGAAGATAGGGCGCGATGTGGCCGGCGTTGGCAATCGTCATACGGCCGCCAGGATCGAGCCGCACTACCAGGCAGGTGGTGAATCCGCCCTGGCTGCGTGCAACCATACGTCGGTTCATCGCCGCAAGAATCTCCCCGGGTGACTGCGTGTAGTATGCGAGTGTGCGCAGCGTGCCCACCAACAACGAAACGGTCATGGCCGCAGGCATCCCCTTGCCGCTGACGTCCCCGATCGCGATGAGCGCCCCGCCGGCAGGCAACGGAATGATCTGAAAGAAGTCGCCTCCGACTTGGGAGGCGGGTTGATAAACGGTTTCGACGGAGAAGCCCGGAATCGCTGGCACTTCCGTCGGTATCAGCACTTTCTGAACGGCGCGGGCAGCCTCAAGCTCAGACTCGAGGCGCTCCTCATCCTGGCGGCTGCGCGCATAGCGCCGCACGAGTATCACCAGCACTGCGAGCATCTCCAAATCTCCGACGAGCTGGAAAGCACTTACGCTGAAAGGCCAGGTGAAGATATGTGCGAGGAACTGGCGCATCCAGCCGGCCCAATGCTGGTTGTAAAGCTGAGGCATCGAGGCTGTCGTCTCAAGAATGTTGCAGGCCAGCATGACGCAGTTGGGGATTAAGAGGATCGCAGAGTCTCGCACACGGCTACGCACCCCTGCGTAGAGAATGCCCACGACGCTTGCTTGGGCAAGGAGCGAGAGGGCAGAGCTCAACGTGGGGCTGGCCTCAGTTCGAGCGAAGCCGAATGTCATACTCAGATCAAGAAGTTTTCCAGAAAAGGTAGCGACGACCGCGACCCAGAAGAGAATTCCTCGCAGTTGATGCAGGAACAGGACGTAGAAGACGAACTGCAGATAGTACGCGAGCAGTTCCACCGTAAGCGACGCGACTACCGCGGTGTTGTAGTGGGTCGGGAAGAAATTCGCCGACAGGCTTATCCCGGCAAACGCGGCCCAGAAAGCCTGACTGACGCCCCACCACAGATATTCGTGCTCTCGGCGACGAAGCAGAAACAGACCAATCCCGGCCAGCGCAGTAAAGATGTTGATGGCGACGTCAGCGCTGCGAGCGGCGAAGCGCCAAAATCGGTCGTGGACCTGCAACTGCTGCCATTCGTCCATCACGGCAGCATCCCCAATGCGGGGAACCGTTATAAGGCCGCCAGAGTTGGAGTCAGCGTACATCGGATCGAGCCACACGCGCACCGCGAGTTGCAGTGGACGCCCGTCGGAGACGACATCAGCGGGAATCGAAAACATCGAGTCGTGCTGAATGTAAAAAGCGGGCCTTGGCGGCAGCGCCCCAATCTGCCCGATCAGCCGCCCGTTAGCGAATATCTGGCAACTGTTTTCTACATATGGGAAGTCGAGAGCGAGCGCACCTGGGTGAGGTGGAAGAGGCACGCTCAGTCGATACCAGGCGACGCTGGCGTACCCGCTGTAGCCCTGCTGCGACCACGACTTCCCGGCAACAAGCAGGGACCACGATGAGTCCTCGAACGTCGCATTCGACCATCGCGGATCGTCGCCTGCATGAAACCGCCACGGACCAGGAAGGGTGGCCATCGGAACGCGACCGCCATCGGATCCGAGCGATTGCGCCCGTCCAGTCAGAAAGGCCGGGAACACGGCAGCGAAAAGAATTAGGAGTTTCAGCCGCATAGGGGAACGTGCCGATGATTTCATGCGTCGTCGGCAGATGCAAGCAATTGAGAGTGAAAGCTGACCAGAAGCGCACAGGCCGGAGCATCAGCGATGCACATCAACTCAGTGTGAACTCTCAATCACCTTGCATCCCAGTCCGACCGATACGCCGGAATCCGTGTGCCCCGCCAAATGAGTCGCGGTCGAGTCGTAATCTACTCTTCAATTCCTCATGGATTAATAACTGATCGATACATATCGGACCATTTGCCGGAGGCAGTGCTGGGGTTGACTTGCGCGATGCCGACTTATGAGTACTCTGATTCTCTTTAGCGATCCGGGTTGGTTTCTGAGCTCATCATCGCGGGGAGTGCTGGTCGTTCTTGCTCTGTGGCTCCTGCAGATTATCGAGTCTGTGCTTGCTCGGAGCCAGTACACTCGTAAGATTCGTCTGCGCTTCGGCTGGCTTCTTGCTATTATCTCCCCACACCGTCTCCATCCCCGCCCAAGGAGGATGATATGACCGCACCTTCTCAAAAAAACGACGGCATGGGCAGCCTCTATTATCCCGGCGACGGCACCGCCCGCTTTCGGGTCTGGGCTCCATCTGCCGCCCAAGTCGATGTCATCCTCGATCATCCTGTCGCCAACACCACTTTCGCGCTCGCCAATGAAGCCGGCACGCCCAATTGGTCAGCCGACGGTATACCCGCGCCCCCAAATACGCGCTACCAGTACCGCATTACCACCAAGCCGGGACAGGACAACGACACAACGCAACCCCACATCCGAACCGACGCCAGAGCCCTCCAGGTCGAAGGGTCTGATGCGGCGTGCAAGGGCTATATCGTCGACCCCGGCCTCTTTAGCGCAAACCGTACTCCCTTCACCACGCCCGCCTTTGAAGACTTCGTCATCTACCAACTCCACGTCGGCTCCTTCACTGGCCGCAATGATGGAGTTGCAAATCTATTCCCCACGTCGACCTTCGTTGACCTCAAGAATCGGCTGCCATACATCCGCAAGCTGGGATTCAATGCTGTCGAACTCCTGCCCATCTCGAACTTCCAGGCAGATACCGCGGGCGGAGCCGGCGAGGGCTACGGCCCATCGGACATGTTTGCGTCCGAAAACCTGTACGCCACCGCCGCCAACCTGGCAGTCTTCGAACTCATCCAGTTGATCGATGCAGCGCACAGTCTGGGCCTCGCCGTGATCCTTGACGTCATCTACAATCACGCCGGCCAGCTCAACAATCGTTACTGGCAATACGACGGGAACTGCTCCGGCGATAATGGAATACCCGGCGGCATCTACCACGTCCATGGCCATCACACTCCCTGGGGTGAAGGCTTCGCAACCTGGCAGAGAGAGGTCAAAGACTTCCTTCTCGACAATGCCCGCATGTATCTGCGTGACTTCGGCATTGATGGGCTTCGGTTCGACGCCGTGCAAGCTATCGACCCCGCAGCCGTCTCCGAGATCGTCTGGTCCCTGCGTAATGACTTCCCCAGCAAATATTTCATCGCCGAATACAATCCCAACGATTCCGGAACATCTGTCGCTGCCTGGCAAGACCCTTACAGAAACCTGGGATTTTGCGCAATCTGGAACATGGACAGTCCTTGGAGAATGTATGACATTCTGAATCGCATCAATGTCGTTCAAAACGTCTGCGCTCGGATCGGCAACTTTTCCGATCCGAATCCGTGGCACCTCGTCAACTACCTGTGCGGCTCACACGATCAGATCTACAACGACGCAAACAACAGTGGCTACTATCTGGCCCAGCGCTTCGGCGGCCGGCTCAACGGCCTTGCCCGCGCGCAGTGTCGCCTCGCTGCGGCCCTCAACGTCACACTTCCCGGCACACCGATGCTTTTCATGGGGACAGAGGGCCATATCGATGGCTTCTGGAATCCGTGGGTCGGTCCGGGCTTCGACAACCGCCTCGACTGGCTGCGCATCGGCGACGATCTCGGCGCGCCGATGCAGCGCATGGTCACCGACGTGAACAATCTTCGTTGGAACCATCAGGCCCTACGTTCTCCCGCCGGCAAGATCACGCATACCGACTTCACCAATAACGTAGTTGCCTTCAAACGTTGGAACAATGCCGGGGACGTTCTGCTGATTGTGGTGAACGCGGGCGAGGGGCAGTGGGACAACACTCAGTATGCTGTGGGCCTCGACGGAGACACGGGCAACTGGCAGGAAATCTTCAACTCCCAGGCGCCGCTCTATGGCGGCGTCAACACAGTCGGCAACCCGGGCTATGCTCTGGGAGCCACCAACGGACAGTTGCGGATTAGTCTTGCAAGCTGGTCTGTTCACATTTTTGCCAAAAGTTAGTCTCTTGATCCTAGGCTCTTATGACTACACCCGCGGAGATGGCTTAGCACTTGCGAAGTTGGCGTCGTAGGTCCTCACGAACGCCCTTTGCGATTGGAGAGCGTTCAGTTGACCGGTGGACGCGACATCCCAGTCGCGATGCGGACTAGTCAGGACTAATCCGTCGTCGACGAGTGCTTCAAATAGAACAAGTCCGGGGCGACGGTTCGCTATTCGTAATCTGGTTTTCTGAGTGTGAAATATCGACGAGCGTCAGGACGAAAAAGAACCCAGGCAATCAAGGCAAAGATGATCGAGTGGGTGATGACTTGACGAACCACCGGAAGACTAATCGCTACGTGAAAGGCCATCCAGACGAGCGCGAGCCAGCGTGCCCAGTTCCGTCCACGGAACATGAAGGCTCCCGCAAGAAGAGCTAACAACTCGGTAAGTTCGATCCATATGCTCTCCTGCTGCAGCGCTATCAGTTTCGGAAAGTTGACGACGAATCCAGTGGTCCCCACGGCAATGTAGAGACAGGACAGTAGTAAAATCGCGATCGGGCGCCTGGCTGAATTCATGGCAGCACCTCCAGAACGGCGTCGCTCGGTTCAAGTGCTTCGGGGTCCGACGGCAAAGCGGCTCCGGCATTAAGAAGCGCGCGAACGGTTCCCACGAAATCTCCTGTGTCCCGATGCCAGCCGTTTCCAGAAGCGTAGATGGCCCATGAAAGCGCCGTCCCCGCATACTCTCGCGATTTAGTTTCAATATCCGGGTGAAAGCGCAATATGTCGCAGGTCATTTCGGCATTGCCATTGAAGCCGGCCCAATGCAGCGCGGTGGCCCCCATTTCGCCCGGCGTATTGACCGGCCAACCAGCCTCCAGCATCAGTTGGACAGCCTTTGTGTTGTTGCTCTGTGCGGCAGCTGGCAGCTTTTGCCGGTCCGCGTCCGACAGCGTTTTAGCTGCGTTCGGATTCCAGGCCAAGTAGTCCTGAAATGTGCTTTCATCGCCCAGTTCACAGGCCAGAGCCAGCTTGAGATCTTCCGGAGTCCGTTCCATGAGCAACTGAAATATCTCCTCGTGGCCGAAATCGCGCGCGACCACGTGCGCGCACCGATTTGCCCCCAGCATCCAGATGTAGATTGTTCCCCCGGCGCGAGGGTCCTTCTTTGGAAACCACGCTTCCGAAACGCTCATACGAATGCAGGCGGGGTCGGTGTCCAGATGATGCCGCACAAGAGCTACATCGCCAAGTGCGGTAGCCATCAGGAGATCGGTTCTGCATCCGCGCGTTACAAGATAGCGAGCTACGTCCTGACGATCACTGGGATAGTGACGCTTTTGCTCGACACGTAACATGTATTGAGCCGGCGTAGATTCGTGATCTATGTCGAGCGCGTCGATCTCTGCACCATGATCGAGAAGGAATCGCGCAATCTCTACCGTCGACGCGAAGTGCAGTGGCGTCTGCCCGTCTCCACCTTTTGCGTGAACCACGTTCTGATCGGCCGCAACCAATTCCGTCAGTGTTGACATTATTCCGAGCCGGGCAGCCGCGTGCGCGTCGATCACGGCGCCGCGTTCGACCAGAAAATCCACCAAGCCTGGATCACAATCGTCGAGCACGCCGAAGCCGCCTGCCCACCACTCGGTTCGTTTGTGAATGTTGGCGCCTGCGTCCAAAAGAACGTCGATTGTTGCCCGATCGCTCCGTTGGACCGCAGCAAACAGAGCATGTTGACCGAAACCGTAGTTTGGCAGCGGATCGTTGATCTTCGCTCTCAATTCTGGATGGCTTCCCAGAAGATCGCGAACCCGCTGCGCATCTTGATCGCGTATGGCGACGGTCAGAGCTTCAGCAGGCGGTAGGCCCAAGGTGATCACGTACGATTTCAGTCTTGCCCAGTCGGCAAAACCGTACTCTGTAGCCAGTGCATGCTGCGCATCCGCCAGCTTGCCATGGGACGTTGTGCGCTGTAATTGTTTGGCTTGCTTCCTCAGATATTCGAGGTTCGGTTTCGCGGGCAGCTCACGAGACATACACTTCTCCTTTTGTGGCCCGGTGTCCGCTGCACGGGCAAAAGAGAAGTCATGAGTCTGTGCTTGCAGGTTGATTCAGGTGGGATCTTCCCTTTCCGCGGACGGGGTGCAACCTGAATTGCAGAATTTCTTTATACCATAATGCGCGCTGAGCTGCCGCTTCAGCGCTCAAATTACTCATCGAGAATGATTTCCCGAACGAATGCAGAAGAGGTATCGGGAACGCCCCATTGCGACGGCGACGCTGAATAAGGGCGGATCACGATATTCCAGTCGCCATGCCGACTTATCAGGACTCATGGCTGAAAAGCACTGTGCATACGATACGGCGAAATATAGCTCACTCAGTTTGGGACCAAGAGATCCCGCTTGAAAGCATCGCGTCTACGGTGTATACATAGTGATGTATACACCGTAGACCGATGGACCGACCTGCCAAGCCAGCTCGACCAAAGACAAGCACAGCCGCTTCTATCCTCGTGGCTGCGCGAGAACTTCTTGACAAAGAGGGCCTTGCAGCAGTCGCAATGAGGCCCGTCGCGGAACGGGTTGGCATTACCCCCATGGCCATCTATCGCCACTATGCGGACCGGGCCAGCCTGCTGAATGCGGTTGCCGACGAGGGGTTCCATGAACTCGCTACGCGGGTGCAGACACTTCAGCTGAAGGGCGGCGTGGAGCACCGCCTGATGCAGGTAGGTGACGTCTTTCTTGACGCCGCTCTGCAGTTCCCGAACCTCTACGAGCTTATGTTTCTCGTGCCCCGTAAAGGGGCGCGAGTCTATCCCAGGGACTTCAAATCGGGTGGCTCGCCTACTTTCAATCCGACCGTACATATTCTTGAGGAATCGATGCGCACCGGCGAATTGCGGCCTGACAATGCAATTGAGATTGCCTTCGAGCTCAGCGCGCTTTCGCATGGATTGATCGTGCTATACCTGGGTGGCCGTGTGGCACAGAGTGAAAAACAGTTTCGTTCGCTTCACCGGCGTTCGTTCAGGAGATACCTCGATGGCCTTCGTCGATAAACGTCCTACACTCTTTGCGACCCTCGCTGTTCTTTCCACGGCCGCGTTGTTTCTTGTTGGCAACGGCATGAATCCAATTTGGCCCGTTATGTGGATCGCGCCGATCCCCGTTCTGCTGCTGGCTGCGGAGACGACCTCGTGGCGGGTCGCAGCCGGAGCCGCGGCGCTCTCCATGCTACTGGGTAGTCTCACGATGCTGTACTACCTACATTTCGCACTGCATCTCCCTGTGACGGCATGGCTGATCCCGTTTTCGATCGCCTCGCTGCTCTTCGCTGTGGGTGTCCTTCTGTTCCGGGGTCTCCTCCATCGTGGGGCACCCTTCGGCGCTATGATCGCGCTACCGGCGTTCTGGTCAGTCTGCGAATATGCGGCCAGCTTTGCACCAGCGAACGGCACAGCCGGCAGCCTTGCCTATACGCAAGAACGCTTTCTGCCTATCCTACAAGTCGCTTCTATCACTGGCCCGTGGGGCATCACCTTCCTGCTGTTGCTGTTTCCATCGGCAGTCGTCAGCGGACTGTATCTCCGGCGCAGGCGGCTCCCGCAGGCAGCGCACGTCGCGGGATTGGCATTAGCTGTTCTCGCCGGAGCCGTCCTGTTCGGTGCAATCCGGCTGGCGGCACCGAACTCGCAGCAGAAGGTCAAGGTGGGACTGCTGGATACGGACACGGTGGTGTTCGCCGACGAAGCCACCGATATGCAGGAACTCATCAAAAGTTATGCCGAGCAGGCTGAGAGGCTTGCACGTCAAGGAGCGAAGATCGTTCTAATGCCCGAGAAGACAGGCCTGCTGCTCGACAGCGACTCGAGGACCATGGACCTCGTTCTGCAGTCTGTGGCCGACCGCACAGGCGCGACTCTCGTCATCGGCGTGTTGCATGTTGTCGCACGAGATTCTTTCAACGAGGCCCGCATCTATACACCGGATCGGCCCATCGCCACGTACGACAAGCAGCATATGCTGCCGCCGTTTGAATCGAAGCTAACACCGGGCACTTCGCTCGCGCTGCTTTCGAAACCAGCACTCCCGATCGGTGTTGCGATCTGTAAAGACATGGACTTCATTCACCCCGCGCTCGACTATGGACGTAGCGGCATTGAACTGCTCCTCGATCCTGCTTGGGACTTCAACATAGATCGTACTTGGCACGGGCACATCGCCATCATGCGCGGCGTTGAGGGCGGATATGCGATTGCGCACGCCGCGAAGGATGGCGTCCTCACGGTGACGGACGATCGGGGCCGCATCCTCGGCGAGGTAAGAACCGACAGCGGACCGTTCGCCTCGCTGCTGGTGGATGTGCCGATGCGTCACGACCAGACGGTCTTCGATCGATATGGCACGTGGTTCCCATGGATGGCAAGCCTACTTCTTGTTGCTGCTGCCGTACGATTGTTGACTGCATCTCGTCTTGCGTCAGCACGGCGCAGCTGATCCGTGCCTCCAGCATGGCTATCGGGATTGCGACCACATTTGATCCCGACAGATCAGCTCAAGTCCTCAGAAACGCCGATTGCTATGGCGACGATGAAGAAGGGCGGATCACGATATTCCAGTCGCCATGCCGACTCACCCGCCACTCATCTCGAACAATGAATCGCTGCTCCCGGAACTCGAAGTCCTGAAACATCAGAGGCCTGGCTGCAAGACAGTTTGGAGGCAGGCCTCTCAAGTCTTCTCGAATTGCGGATGTCCCTCATCAAAGGATGATCTTGCGCAATTCGCCGTCTGGATCGTCGACCATGCGCGGCTCGTTATCCCAGACCATAGCCTTGTTGGTAGTCGGGTCGGTGGGTTCCCAAGGAATACCCGGCTGACTGGGATTGCCCGTGCGTGCAAAGTTCGCCCATGAAGCGGCCATCTTTTTCGCCAGCATCTGCGCTTCGGGCGTGTTTCCCGTACCTTGTTCACAGCGAAGGGTGTTGTCGAAGCAGAACTGTAGGTCGGAGGTGTGCCAGGCCCCTGGAACCCCGTCCAGCATCTTGGTTTGCCAGGTGAAGTAGTAGGTGTAGACAGGGGCTCGCGTGCAAATCGTGCTTCAGTTTCGCCATACGGACTACACCGTTGCGCATGGAGAGCCCGTTCAGGAAGCCCGCGCCTCCGCACATGTATGAGAGGGTGCGCACGCTTTTCTGTGGATAAGCCTTCCGCATGCCGTCGGCCAGAGCCTTGGCCTTTTCCTCGCCATAGGCCTTGACTGAGGTTGGCGCGCCATTCTGCTTCCGTGGGACGCGACGCCATCGAGTTCCCTTCTTCGCTCACAGAGCCGACCATCAAGGGAATATTCTTCGATATCTCGGGCGCGGCATCCTGAAAAGACCTTGTCGGAATAACGTGGCCATCTAAAATCGGCATCCAGAAGCGCCTCGGCGGTCCATGCATGCGGAATGGCATGTGAGGATTAGCTGGCAGCTTTCCCTGCGCCGCATCTGCGGCCGCCATCAAATCCTTCCAGTCCATCTTCTGCAAGGCTTCAATGTCGTTCGGAGCAAGGCCCAGGTCCTTCACCATCTGCCGCGTGAGCTGTTTGGCTTCGTCCGCTGAGCCGAAAAAGCTGCCGCCCGACTGAATGGCCGCGCAGTGAAAGAGTCCCTGAGCGGAGGGCATGCCCATGAGAGTGGCCACTTTACCACCGCCGCCGGACTGCCCATAGATCATCACGCGATTGGGATCGCCGCCAAAGTTGGCAATGTTCTCCTGCACCCACTTCAGCGCGGCCACCAAGTCTGTCATGCCAACGTTGGAGGAGTCCTCGTATCCGGCGCCTCCAACCTCGGAGACGTCGAGAAACCCTAACGCATTCAGACGATGGTTGACTGAAACCTGAACGACGTCGTGATACCGAGCCATGTTGGCGCCTTCGTGTGAAGGCAGCTCATACGAAGACCCGAATTCGAAGCCTCCGCCGTGGATATAAAACATGACGGGCCGGCTGCCGGTGAGCGAAGGCGTCCAGATATTCAGCTTGAGCATGTCCTCGCTCTGCCAGCCGTCGTCCCAGTCCTGAAGAAATACCTGCTCCTGGCTGTGCCAGTCGTGCAGATGCTGCGGACAATTGGCCCCATAGATGAGCGCTGGGTATTCACCCTCCCAGGGAATCGGCGGCTTGGCGGGCAGCCAGCGATTTTTCCCTCCGGTGTCCTGGCCATAAGGAACACCCTTGAAGGTGAAGACATCGCCGGACACGAAGCCACGCACGTTGCCGTATTTCGTATGAGCCACCGCCGAGGGAGGCGTGGAACAGAACGGCGGTTGCTGCTGGTGAACTCCGGTCTTGATGCTGTCGGAGGCGTAAACAGGAGTCGCAACTGCGGCAACTCCGGCGCTGGCCGAAAGTTTCAATGCTTCGCGCCGACTCAAAAGAACGCGATTCCCGGTATTCGATTTCGACATTGCGGTTTCCTTTGCGCTTTTGAAGTCCAGTCTGAGGACGCCCAATATTACCGAGCACAGTCTGCGATCGACAAGCAAATGAATCGATTTATTGATAGACATTCAAATTCGGGCAATATCGATGGAACACGCGTTGATTCGGTCCACGCCGGCCGAGTGACAAGTAGAACGTGCCTATGAGACGGCTTCCCGCCCGCTGATGGCACCAGAATTGTGTAGATCTCTGGGCAGCAAACATCGGGTGCACGTCCTGACGTGCTTCACCACCCGACAATTTGAAATTGGCAAGCTCCTGTCAATTCCCTTCCCGCATAACCCCGTCTCGCATCCACTGAACGCCTCCGCGACAGGTTGAAAGCCCGCGGTGAGCGGCCGCGTCTCTGCGGCGCTGCTTCAATTCCCTTCCCGCGCCCGACCACTCCCGGCCCAAATCATGCGCCAAATCCATCCTGTCAGTCTCCCTCGCCGGCCATGCCGGCGATCGGGACGGCACACCTGCGCGGCGCAACCCAAAGGAGCACACCCATGAATTCTGATCCTGGCATTGATTCCATCCGCTGCCCGATGTGCGGTCTTGTCCAGTTCTCGAGCTTCTCCACGATATGCAAGCGATGCCGGCGATCGCTTGGCATCCGTTACACAACTTTCACGTTCTCGTGCAAAAACTTGGGGAACGATAGACGCTCTGAAAAGTGCTCGTCTGCATTCGGCCAGATGCTGCGCGCCCTGCGACTCGAGCGCGGCATGACCCAGGCCGAATGCGCCATTCATCTCGAGACAAGCCGATCCCATTTGTCCCGTCTCGAATCTGGTCGGCTCAGTCCTTCCTTCTTCATGCTGGTGCGCGCGGCTCGCGCGTTTGCCGTCGACCGAGTGATCCTTCGCCTCCGGGTTCCGACAAGCACCCGGTCGAAGGCCTGATCGGCGTGTGCCCGACCTGGCACATCGACCCTTCGATTCTCTACGCAAAGGACCTGAATCCTTGGAATTCTGATCATGCGCGGAAGACAGCCGCGGTGGTACTTATCGTGGAGGCGATATCGCTGAACGCGGCATCTTTGATGCAGGACCAACGAGCTTGGAAAGCCACACCGTGCTCTGGGAGGGCGAACCCAAGATCGGTTCTGGCTTGAAGATCCACGTCACAACCATGAAAGCGACTGCCGGCAGAGGGAAAGCGAGATCGCTGCATCTGTGGACCTAATGGGCCTACGGAGCTTTCCGAATGCAGTTCAAGAGCTTTCCCGTTCTGAGGCGCAGTCATCTCCTGCGTCCTACGGATGCTTCTACGTCCCGTTCGCTCGTCGATTACATTGCTCCAAAATGGAAGACGCCGCCATCGCTGGCGGCGTCTTCCACATTCCATTACCTTGGGGACTTACCAAAGCAGCGGTCACACCAAGATCTACGAAGGTAATGTTAGCAGCTGGCGACTAGCAGATCAACCAGAGCACGCAATATCGCAGGCATCGATATTCCAACCTCGCCAACTCCAACCTGCTCAATGGTTGTCGCAGCAATCTGGGTTATCGTCGTATGCCTGCTTTCCGGTACGAATCATCCGAAGACGTAGACGGATGTTCCAAATCCGGCACATGCATCCATCGTTTCTGCCTTCGAAGTACCTCAATCCATGAAATCCTTGTCCTCCGAGGTTGCATCAGGCGATCACGGAGGAGCTGGTCGTGAAAATGAAGAGAATCCAACACGGTAACCTCGACCAGCACAAGCGCCCAGTCAATGACGTCAAGGTGTGCCAAAGCCCGTTCTTGAAAGCGTTCCTCAAAACGGACAGAGTGTGGGATGACGCGGCAAAGAAAGAATGGGCCGATGATGTTGAACGCCGCCTGCGCGAAGTCAGGCTTCAGATCGACCCGCGGCCCATGGTGCACGGCTACGTGATTTATCGATTTCAAAACAGCGTGGCTATGTCTACGGTTTCGCCCAGCAAGATAAACAAACAGGAGATGGCCACGCTCTCTCGAGGGGAGTGGCCGTGCTGGGACGAAATCCTGAAGGCAGTTCCGGAGTTTATTCATTCGCAGGTCCGGTTCGACTTCTGCACGGGTTTTGAATGGTGGCGTAAATGGGACGTCGAAAACGAGATGTCGCGGTTTCGCTTGGAACACGGCGTCTTCGAGTAATCCGATATGAGTAACCAAATGAAAGTTCAACTCGGTCATCCAGTGGTGATATTCATTCACTCGTTTGCGCTTCTCCTGGTCGGGTGTGCGATTGGAACGCACTGGCACCCGTCGCGCCCCGCCACAATTTCGATCGCGGTCTCCGGAGCCGCCCTCGTCGTCATCAATGAAATGATCTCCGGATTCTTTTGGGTTTCGATCACGACCTTATGGATCCATAAGATCAAGCGCGCAGGGGGTAGGAATGGGGATGTTTGATGAGGTGGTCTGCAATCACGAACTGTTCGGCGTTCACAGAGGCGAGACGCATCAGGCAAAAGATCTGCACTGCCTTGGAGGCCTTCTCGATCTTTACGAGATTACGCCTTCTGGCCGGCTGGAGTTTCTGGTGTACACAGTCGAAGATCGCAGTGATCCTACACTGGAGGGAATTGCACGATGGGCCGGCTCAAGGACCAGGGTATTCACCGGTGGCTGTCGCGATCTTAACTATCACGGGTGGCTCCGTCTCTCATGCTTCGGCCGCGCGAAGTTCACCGACGGTACGATGGTTGCCTTTGAATCGGAGCCAAAGCGGCCAATTGAGTCACAGGATCCCGTCGAGGTCGGTTCGGCTGCCGATTCCGGTGACCGGAGCATTGTGTTCGAGGGTGATCCAAATCGAGAGTTCAGGATGCCAATCAGATCAGCAGTAATCGGCAGAACTTTCCGAATGTCCGAGCTACCGGGTCTGAACGAGTTGGAGGCATTCGTTCACGAGATTTCGCCTGACGTGCGCTCGAAATTGACGTGGCTGTTGCTGAGGTTTCTGGGCCTCAACACGAATGCAATCCGCCCATTGTTGGCGGACAAGTCGATCGCAGAGGAATGGTTGCGGTTCGAGCAAGAATCCGGTAAGAGCTAGATTTGTGGAGCCACGAAGATGCAACGCAAGACAACGCTGCATATCGACATCGACGACACGATCATCGCGCAGGTTCTGCCCGGATCAGGTTCTGACCTGCGGCCATGCGTCATGACACATCTGACAGTCTTGAGCAGAATGTACGACTGCTGCTGGCTGACCGTGTGGCCCTTTATGGAACCCAAACGACCCAGGTCACGCCAAAACCGAATGTCGATCGTCACGATGATGGCGTGCCTCTACAGCCACGAGGAGCAGGATCGAGATAATGGAGAGCCTCGACACATCGGTCTTCCCCGTCATGCTGGCGTATGACGTTGATTCTGCGAGTCGAGTTGCCCGGAGGCCTCACCCGGGCGACAGCGTTTGAACCGGCCGATCGCAGAAGGCTTCGTGACGAGAACGGCGGAATTGGGACAGCTTTATGGCCACGTCTTTTGCCTGCCCGATAACTTCCGGACAAGTAAGACTCGAACAAATCCAGGGGCACGTACGGGATGGCACAGTCTACGGCACAGCTCACTCAAAGCGCGATGTTGGCTTGCTTTTTGCGGACAATTTTCACGCATGCGAGTCATACATGCTTTTGTAGGCTTAGACCATGCTTGGGGACTAGAAGAGCTACCCAAAATGCAATTGATGCAATCAGGGTTCGTCGCTGAGCTTAGTCCTGCCGACCCGAAGCTGCATATAGACCATCGAAATCCGGGCTCAGGGTCCCCAGCACCGCGTCCGTCAACTTCCGAACCGCTCGCAGCGGATGATCCGCAGACACCCGCTGTTCCAACGAAACATAGCTGAACATCCGCCTTGAATCCGCTCGTCTCCACGCATGTCTGTTAGACGACCTACCTCTTCGCCGCGATGCCATACGTACCTATTTCAACAAGTTCCTAAAGCAGCCAACGTCAGCCCATTTCGGCCGGAAACGCGGCGGTTACCGCATCCAGTCGTGGACCTCGCTTCACCTCATCCACAAACTGACAACCAATCAGCCGCAGACGCGCGATTCATCGCGGTCTGCGGCTGATCTTTTCTTTGAGAACAACCATGAGCAATTCTCCGTCGTACAAATGCACCTCCATCGCGACCAGCACCCCTGTACCTGTCTACGAAAACGAAGTCGACCTTTCCAGTCTTCTAACAGCCCTTGCGCGCAGTGCGGGAAAGATCGCAGATCGCGCCCGTTTCCCCTCACAGCAAATTCGCGTCGTTGACCCACTCCTGCCTTGCCGCGCGGACTCTTACCCTGAATTGATTGCAAGTCGCTCGGTCCAGCTTCTCGAGGCGACTAAGGTCCGCGATCTGAACCCTTCATTGTTCTGCTTTTGATGCGGTGGCGTATCGCGTCGCCAGACTTTCAATTTCAACTCAATCTCAATCCATCCATCAGGGTTAATTTCCCGGATCGGAGATTCTTTGTGCTTTCAAGGCCAAAATACGTGCTCCCGCACCTTATAAAGAATTTTTTAAACAGTCATGATGAAGAGGTGAAGCAGGATTCCGACAATCCGCGGGTCCCTAAACTCCGTCACCGCCTCGAGGCGGCCGCGGAGGCCCTGGATGTGTCGGTCCGTCACCTGCGCAACCGAATCGACGAGGGTACCCTGCCGGTCATTCGTGACGGTGGCGCCGTCTTTGTCCTGGACCATGTGCTGCGCAGGTATGCCAGCACCAACCATCCCTTTTCTCCGCCCCGGAAGCGGAAGAAACATGTTGCCGACACCAACCTCGAGGCCCCTCCGGCCTCCGATGTGAACTGAAAGGAGGATGCAATACCGAGGTGCCGCACGCTCGAGCGGATGATCTGTCGATACGTCCTCGAACGCGCTCCCTCGCTCCCGATCTATTTCTTCTGGCCGATCCCCGTTGCTCGATTCAAAGCGCCCCATCACGAGCCCGGCCACGCCGGTTCGGGCGGACGGGTCAAGCAATCCTCCGCTTCCCTTCTTATAACTAGAGTTCCCTTCTCCCAGACCACGTAAGTCGAACCTTCTCACTCTTGTGCGCTACTTATAGCGCGAGGAGACGCTGATGCATGTTCCAACAGACAACCTTGTTCTTTTCTCCTGCATTTTATGCGGTCCTGGCCTTTCTTTCGCGGTCGCGAGTCAGGCACACTTAGAAAGGATGATAGCTCGCGCTAAGTACTCTCAATCCGAAAGGCGGACCGGACCTAAGTTCCGTTACCGCGTCGAAACGGCTGCGTCGATCCTGGGAGTATCGCCGCGCAGCCTGCGCTACGGCATTCACGTGGGCCTGATCCCGGTTGTTCGGGACGGGACCGGGATCTTCATTCTTGCAGACGTGCTGGATACCGTATCGACCATGCATGCCCTTCACGCGCTCCAGCAAAGGAGGCAAGACGAACGCGATGACCGGGCTCCAACCCGTACCGATTCAGGAGATGAAAGGAGGGCGGCAGATCCCGATTCACTCCTCTAACTGCGTTACAGCTGTCTTTTTGTCGTAAGGAAAGGAACGCATGAATTACAGCAAGCCCAAGCAAGACGATTCTCGGGAAAGCATCTTTGAGGAACTGCCGGGCAGTCAGGTCTATTCGATCCGTTATGTGGACCGTGCCGGCCGAGAGCGTGCCGAAGTGATCGGCACGCAGGAAGAAGCAGAGGCCACCCTCAAAGCCAGATCGGCCACCCTCAAACTGCCCAGAGGCGTGTACGAAAAAGTTCCGGGGAGCAAGCTCTACTGGATCCGCTACGCGGGAGCCGACGGTGCCCTGCATCGCCAACCCATCGGCACCGTTTCGGCGGCCAGGGATGCGGTCGAGGCTCGCCGCGTGGAGAAGCGCGAAGGGAAACTTCCGAAGATCGCCGGCAACGGCACCCGGAAAATTACCTTCACTGAACTGGTCGAGGACGCCAACAAGTTCCTGAAGTCCGAGTGTTCCGAAGCCCATGCTTACGATACGGGCCTCAAGTTCCGGCGCATGCTTCCGGTCTTCGGCAAGCGCGCGGCCGCGTCGATCACCCGGGAAAACATTCTGGACTGGCTCGACCAGGAGGAAGAGGTGCGCGGCTGGGGGGATGCGACCCGCAACCGGTACGTTGCGGCTTTCTCGCTCCTCTACACGGTGGCCGGTCCGGAGGGAAACAAGAAGCTCGCGACGCGGCCCTGGGGCAGGATCGGCCGGCGCCAGGAGGACAACTCCCGGGTCCGGTTCCTCTCGCCCGAAGAGGAGGCCGCGATCACCGCCGTTCTTGGGGAGCGGTTCCCCGAGTACCTGCCGGTTTTCATCCTTACCCTGCACACCGGCGCGCGGACCTCGGAGATTCTCCGGGGAGTGGTGGGCGATTTCAACGAGAACACGGGGATGATTACCATCCATCAACGCAAGGACAAGCGGAAGCCGAAGATCCGCTATGTGCCGGCCAGCCCGATGGCGATCGAGGCCTACCGTCGGTTGGCAGCCGGGAAGAAGAAGGGGGGCGCGCTCTGCACCAACCGGAAGGGCGGAGATCTCTATGAGCTGCGCTACTGGCTGGTGCCGGCGATCGAGGACTCGGGCGTGACGGATTTCACGCCGCATGACTTGAGGCACACGGCGGCCAGCCGCTGGGTGATGGCCGGGGTTCCGCTGGCGGCGGTCGCGAAATACCTGGGCCACAGCGGGGCCGGCATGGTGATGCGCTATGCGCATCTTGTCCCGGAGGTGAATGCGCAGGCAGTGAAAGCGGCGATGAGCTTCTATCCGAAGAAAAAGAGCGGGAAGAAGAGCGGGAAGAAGAAGTGAAAAGGTGACACCGGAGCTGGCACCGCCTCGGGAGAGGTGCCGGCGAGGGCCTCTCTATATATAGGGACCGTAGGGACTAGGCCAGACTCCTCATCCGACGGAGTCAACCGACGCAATGGCCAATTTGATCGTCGTGACCGAAAGGCTGACCGAGCAAAGAATCGCTCAAAGGAGCGATGACCCCGGTCCCGTCTTAAAGGGATCTCACGCATCAGTGGGAGGCCAAACGCAATCTGCAAATGAACAGGCTGGCCGAAGTCAGAGCCATTACCCAATCAGGCTATGAAAGTGTGGAACGCACAGAACGCGCCCCACATTCACACAGCTTCTACGGCGGCTACGGAGTTAAATCCAGTGCCATATAAGAAATTCAACCAACAACCTTCATCATTCCAACGTTGCCGGAAAGTGCAAAACAACTGGACACTACCTTTCCGAAAGGAGCTTTGGGTCGAGGTGATTCTCGAGCAACAATCTTGAAAGGACCGGCTCGAGAGCTACAAATTCTTGGCAAGTTCGAAAGCCCTCTCTTTCGACTGCGGATGCCTCAATGTAGGGCCATGAGCTATTTGCTGTCCGGTATATTCGAATTCTTCAGCCGTGGCAAGCGGAGGCGCGCGGCAATATTTACCAGTGCCGGCAGCGATTCGGCCTTCATCTTACGCATTACACATCCACGATGTGCTTTCACAGTAATTTCGCTGATGCCAAGTTCGTTGCCCACCTGTTTATTTAGAAGGCCGGCGACCACAAGAGCAAAAACCTCGCGCTCGCGAGAAGTGAGGCGGGCATATCGCGATTTCAGAGCCTGGAGCTCGGCATTGCGATCGACCAGCACTTTGCTCCGCTCAATGGCGCCACGAACAGCGGAGAGGAGTGTGCTGTCATTGAAGGGCTTGGTCAAAAACTCGACAGCCCCGGCCTTCATGGCTTGCACGGACTTTGGAATGTCGCCGTGCCCCGTCATGAAGATAATCGGCATTTCTGGCTGTTGCACCGCCAGCCGTTTCTGCAACTCCAGTCCATTCAAACCGGGCATTGAAATGTCCAGGACCAGGCAGTGTGGGACAATCTCGTGCGGGCGGTTTAGGAACTCTTCCGCAGACGTGAAAGTCTCCACCCGCCACCCTTCATCTTGAATCAGGGCTCCCAGTGATTCTCGCATTGAGATATCGTCATCCACAACGAAGACAAGCGGAGACGCATTTGTCATCATGCAAAAGCTCTCTTCACAGCCGATCACGCTCGCCGTGTTCATTGTAGCCTCCGCTTCGAGCGTCAGAACATTTACCTGCTGCCAATAGCCTTGTTCAATGCCTGCAACAAAGCTGTATCGTCAAACGGTTTGAATAAACACTCAACCGCTCCGTCATTGAGCAATCGCGATCGCGCGGCTTCGTCCCTGCGAGCGGTAATGAAGATAACCGGAACCTTCACGTTACGGCGGCGAAGTTCGCGAAAGAGCTCGGGCCCTGACATCTCTGGCATTCCGATATCAAGCAACAGGCAACTCGAATGCAAACCCGCATCGGATACCAGGAATTCCTTTCCCGAGGAAAATGTCCGTGCAGTAAAACCCAACTCGTTCAACAGCTCCGGCAACGCCTCGCGAAAAGACTGGTCATCGTCGACAACGGAAATTAGCAGTCGGACTTTCATTAAGACACTCTCACGCCGCAACTGAAGCGGGATTCATGAACAACGCCGAGAACATCTCTGTTCCAACAGCATGGTCTGGGGAAGCCGATGCGCTCGGATCAACGCATGAAATCTCCTTGTCCGGGCCGGGCATCAACGACGCGGCTGAGTATGTGTCCGTATTGGCGACCAATTGAAGCAACAATAGCATCACAGATGCGTCGGGCGACCGCCTCCAATACTTTGGTATTGGTATTTTGGTCGACCCACGCACTCACGACGAGGATTCCGCGCCACCCAATCGTTTTCGATGCAAGGACTCGGAAAGACGAATGTGGGAACATGACCGTTGTACGGTGTCGCTCACAAACAACGCTAATCGATCTGCCAGTCAGAGGGCGCGGCGGGCAGGTTCAAATGGAAAGTTGCGCCGCGCTCAGGTGCACCGGCCGCCGCCCACAGGTGCCCGCCATGAGACTCAATGATCGACCGGCTGATTCGAAGTCCCATGCCGGTGCCGTGGGTTTTGGTTGTAAAGAATGGGTCGAATATCTGTTCCGCCAATTGCGGTGGAAATCCCATGCCGGTATCACTCACGGTCACTAGCACCTGCCCAGCTTCATCCCGCTGCGATTTGATGGCCAACTCTCGTATTCCTTCAACGTCCTTCATCGCTTCGAGACTGTTGACGATCAGATTCATCGCGACTTGCTGCAATTGCACGCGGTCTCCAATGATCTGGGGAAGATTCGCCGCCAGTTCCGTCCGGATCGAGATGTTGTGTCGGGATGCCTCGCTGCGCAGGAGGCCGGCGGTTTCTCGAATGATATCGTTTATGTAAAGAATCTCTCGATTCGGGGCAGCCTTTTCGAATTGTGAACGGATTCGGCCAATCACATCCGCGGCACGTTGCGCATCTCTTTCAATCCTAGTAACAGCTGCGCGCGCCTCATCGATATCTGGATTGTCTTGCTTGAGCTTTCGAAGGCAAACGTTGGCGTTGATGAGGACTCCACCGATCGGTTGATTCACTTCGTGAGCCAGGGATGCCGCTAACTCACCCATGGTTGTCACCCGGTGGATGCGCGCGAGGTCGCTCTGCGCCTGGCGTAACGCCTCTTCGGCCCGTTTTCTATCGTCAATTTCTGTTAGAAGGAAGTACCATCGGACGATTTGCCCCTGCCGGTCGCGAAGAGGAAGCCCGCGCATGGTTAACCATCGGTAGACGCCATCGAAACGACGAATTCGTGCCGCTTCATATTCAACTGGCTCTCCCGCGACGAAAGCGCGCTCAAAAGCCTCAATGTATCCAGGGCGATCGTCCGGGTGAATGGTGTAGTCTACGGCCCATTGGCGCGACTCTTCCAGCGACTTTCCGAGGTAGTTCAAAAGCGGCTGGCTGACCCGCTCAATCTCGCCGCTCGTGTCTAACACTGCAATCAGGCCGGGGATGCTGTCGACGATTAAGCGAGATTCGTGCTCGCTTTCGCGCAGCGCTTCCTCGGCACGCTTCTGATCGTCAATGTCGGTGATGAGACCGTACCAGCGAGTGATTCTGCCTTCTGTGTCTCGCATTGGAAGAATGCGAGTCTGGGACCATCGATAGAGGCCATCGGCCCGCCGATAGCGGATTTCACTGTCGAAGCGAGTTCCGGTGGTCATCGAATCCGTGATTTCCACGATCACGCGAGGGAGATCTTCTGGGTGGACCGCGCCGTTCGTTCCCCAAGAGTTCAACTCCTCAACCGTCATGCCAAAGAAATCCAAGAGCGGTCGATTGGCCAGATCGATCTGACCGGCCGGATTTAGAGCGCATACAAGCCCAGGAATGCTATCCACAATCAAACGAGCTTCATACTCGCTTTCGCGCAACTTCTCCTCAGCGCGCTTCCGATCCTCAATGTCCGTCAGCAGGGCAGACCAGCCGGTGATTCTGCCGTCTGAATCATGCATCGGGAGGTTGCGAACCTGGAACCACCGATAAACGCCATCGGCCCGACGATAACGGAGTTCATAGTCGTAGTCGTAGGGGGTTTCGGTTGTCATCGACCGCGTATGTTGTTCGATAGCTCGCGGCAAGTCATCTGGATGAACCGCATCGCTGGCTGCCCAGGCATCCAACTCATCGGCCGTCTTGCCGAAATATTCGAGGAGCTGACGGTTGGGAAGTTCCAGCTTACCCTTTGGATTCATGACAAACACGAGGCCAGGAATACTGTCGAGAACCTTGCGTAAGTAGTTTTCGCTTTTTCGCAGCTCCTCCTCGGCACGCTTCTGGTTGTCGATGTCTGTGGTCGTACCGACGAATCTGAGTACATTCCCTTCCGCATCGCGCAAGACCACGGCTTGCTGTAGATGCCAGCGATAGGTCCCGTCGTGGGCGCGGAGGGACCTGGTTTCAAATGCGAAGTCCTGTCCCGAGCGCACTCCATCCCAAAAGGCCTTCGATGCTGCTTCGCGATCCTCAGGGTGAACCGCGGTCATCCATGCCTCGGGATGCGACCGGATGAAATCGAGCGTCCGACCGGCGAATTCAAGCCAGACGTGATTCACGAAATCCGGTGTACCATCGGGCTTGAGCGTCCAGGCGGATACAGGGAGTTGCTGCAGCAGCTCGACTTGTAGCTGCAACTCGGCGTCGGCCCGCTGCAGTTCACTATAGAGACGGCTTGTCTCCGCCAACCGTTCTTCGCTGGCCCGCAGTTTCTCGCGTTCGAGTTCCGCCTCGCTGCGCATTCGTTCTTCGCGTTCCGCAGTTTCACGACGAAGATTGGCCATTTTGACATGCGCAGCCACTCGCGCCAGCAATTCCCGCGCAGCAAATGGCTTGATGAGATAGTCGTCGGCGTCGGCCTCCAGTCCTTCCACGCGCGACTCTTCGCCCGCCCGCGCCGACACCAGGATCACTGGCGTGCCGGCGACGGCTGAATCTTCGCGAATCGCTCGCAGCAGAGCCAAACCCATCGAGACTGCGGCATCATGACGTCCGCCAGCACAAGAGCGGGGCGCAATCGCTGTGTTGCTTCCAACGCCTGGCGGCCGTCGGCAACCGCGTGCACCTCATATCGCTCGCTCAGCAGGCGTGTGAGGTACTGGCGCATGTCCGCATTGTCATCGGCCAGGACGATCGGTTCGCGTTTTGCTCTTGGCAAGGGCTCGGGCGAGGGTGTAGGCGACGCCAGTTTGGGAGGTGTTGCCGCATCCTCCGCCACTCCCGGTTCATTTCCCGACCACTGTTGCAACTCTTCGACATAAGCTTCGGCTCGAATTGTGGTGGAGACGAGCGACTGTGGGGCTTGAATGCGCTCGGCGGACAGATGCTCCTTGCCGCGCGGAATGGTCACCGTGAATGTGCTGCCGGCGCCAACCGCGCTTTCCACCCGCACACTGCCACCGTGTAGTTTCACCAGTTCCTGAACCAGGGCCAGTCCGATTCCTGTGCCTTCGTATGTCCTGGCCTGGGTGCCTTCGATGCGATGGAACCGCTCGAACACCTGCTCGCGATGCTCTTCGGGTATGCCCACACCGGTGTCGCGGACCTGTAACTTCACTGCGCCGTCCGCGGATTTCAATGTGAGAGCAACCTCGCCCTCGAACGTGAACTTAAAAGCGTTGGAGAGTAGATTCAAAACGATCTTCTCCCACATGTCTCGGTCTACATACACCGGGTCGGCGATTGGCAGGCACTCGACTGAGAAGCGGAGCCCGGCGTTCTTCATCGCAGAGTCGAACGCGCTTGCGATTTCTGTGGTGAAACTTGCCAGGTCTGTCGGCTGATAGGAAGCCTGCACACGACCGGCCTCAATGCGCGAGAAGTCCAGAAGTGTGTTGACCAGCTTGAGCAGTCTGAGGCCGTTGCGATGCACTGAGGCCAACATCTCTTGACGCTCGGGGCTAAGTCGCTCGCTCGCTTCCTTCTGTAGTTCATCAAGAGGACCGAGCATTAGCGTTAAGGGCGTGCGAAACTCATGGCTGACGTTGCTGAAAAACGTGGTCTTGGCCCGGTCAAGCTCAGCCAGAGCCTCCGCGCGTTGGCGTTCCTGCTCGTACGCGCGGGCGCTGGCCAGCCCGATCGTGATCTGTTCGGTAACCCGATAGACGAACTGGCGATACGCGTCGTCAAACGCCCGGCCAGGATGGATACCCGCAACAAGGAATCCTAGCGTTTCGCCGTAGTCTCCCAGCCGGATCGGAACGACTCTTGCCTCTTTTGGAGGAGCCGGCCAATTGGGCACGGGCACGCCGGAAGCGCGATCCCGGAGTTCGACCAGAATCCCATCTTTCGCCATTGCGGGGTCGAATCGCCAAAGGTTGTCGCCGCGACAGTCGATGACCGTCGGATGCAGTGCTTCGTCGGTTTCGACGCTCGCGCCTACCAGATACGATTGATGTTCGGAAGACCGATATTCATAGAGAAATGCGAAGGGGAGGCTCGAGCAATTCTCGCCGAGGGTCTCCGCGCTGACGCGCCACACTTCTATCTTCGGTTCGCGCTCCCGCCGCGCGCGACGCCAGGTCGCTTAGCAAGTGTCGCCGTCGCTCTTCGAGCACCCGTTCCGTCGTCTCCAGAACTGTGATCAGCACGCCACCCACGTTGCCGTCGTCATCCGGAATCGGGCTAAGCGACATGGTGAAGTAACAGTCTTCGAGATAGTTGCTTCGGTTAATTGGCGCTGGCTGGTCGGCCAGGAAGCTGGCTTTCTGCTCCCGTACTACTGTGTCGAAAATTGCTTTAACGAAATCCCACGCCTCGGGATACAATTCGCGACAGTGACGGCCCAGCACCGACGGGTGCTTTGTTCCGATTAACGGAATGTAGGCATCGTTGTACAGGAATGTGAAGTCCGGGCCCCAAAAAATGCCCATCGCATAGCCGCCGCCCAGCACAATGCGCAAGGTGGTTCGCAGAGCGTGCTGCCACTGATTCCACGGGGCCCAGTGCCGTGGTCGACCAGTCGAGCGCTCGCATGCGTGCAGCCATCTCGCTGCTTCCGGCGAACACCGACTCAATCGGATTCGTCCCTTCGGCGCCCATACCCTAGTCCCTCCACTAGGCGACAACGTTGAAAGGGCTGCGGCCGATAGTTGATGAATTCCAGGGAGCCAACCGGCAAGTCGGATCAGGTATGCGTTGGAATGCGATCGAGGAAAAAACGCGGGTCCAACGGATCAGGAGAATGGCTCTCAGGGAAAATCAGGGGAAATCAACTGGCCCGCTCGCCTCAAACTTGCGGTTGCAAGCGATGCCAAATTATATCCTGCGCCGAAGGTGGAGGGTCGGCGGCGAAAGTGAGGCCGGTTCGTCGGGATTCCGGCATCCCTTCAGAAAGTAAACCGACCGGTGAGTTGAATCTGGCGTCCGGTGCCCGCCGTGGTTAGGATTTGGCCCACGTTGTCGGCGAAATTACCCGCCACATCTTTGAATACGGCATCCCCGTTACCCGCAAAGGAAAACGCACTTTGCGTATTACTCGGTACCCCAAGATTCGGATGGTTAAAAAGGTTATAGGCTTCCACTCCAACCGTGATTTTCCATTCCTGACTTACTTCAAAATCTTTGTGCAGCGCCGGGTCGAATTGCACGAACCCCGGCCCGCGCAGCATATTTCGCCCGGCATTGCCAAACTGCCCAGCAGGGGGGACCGCAAAAGCACCTGGATTGAACCAGCAGGACAGGGCGCCCACCCTGGCCCCGTTCGGACAGAGACCCGCATAAGGGTTGCCAACAAGGCTCGGACGTTCCGGGACAAGCAGACCTTGCAAATCGGCATTGTCGAATGCGAGCACCGGGGTAAAAGGGGGACCGCTATGAATGCTGGCAACAGCCGAGATTTGCCAGCCACCCAGGAGAGCTCCGGATCCTGGCAGCTCGTAAGCGGCATTCGCGACGAAGTTATTCCGGATGTCGAAATCCGACCGCCCTCGACTTCCCTTGCGATCGAAGATATTTTGAGATTCGGGAGGATCGTTCACGGATTCCACGGAAAAATCCACCGAAGCATCATCGATGGAGTGGGCTAACGTATACGACACCTGCCAGAAAGCGTTGCGCGTGGGATGTTTCGAAACGGACAGCTGAAAGGAGTTATAGAACGATTGCGCGTCCGTCAATATCGTTGTCAGAGGGGATGTCAAGTTCGGATTGGAGCGGTGGCCTAAAGCCGGCTCAAAGGGGTTCTGCTCGCCCTCGCGACTGAGGTGGTTACCACGCGTGCCAAAGTATCCCGCGGTGAGGATCATACCCTGCGCAAGTTCCCGTTCGACGTTGAGGTTGTACTGCATCGAATATGGGAACTTGGGGTAGAAGGTCATCGCGAAAGGGTCGACGGGCTGGGTCAATGCAGCATTCTGTGGACTTAGAAACTGGGGGAAAACGAATTCCTCCACACTGAAGAAAGGGGGCAGCTCCCGGCCGAGACCGAACAGCCCTGCCGGGATCTGATCGCGATAGACGCCGAATCCGCTGCGCACCACAGTTTTTCCGTCCCCGAAGACGTTCCATGCAAAGCCCACGTGAGGTGATAGAAGATCCATGGGTGTCGAGGCAAATATCTTGCCGACGACAGGCGCGGAATCCGTCGCCGGCTTTGGAAAGGCTGATTCGCGGCCGCGTGCTTCGGTCGGATTTGAGTAGAAATCGTAGCGCAACCCTATACTTGCGGTGAAGCGGCTGTTTACACGCACGAGGTCTTGGACAAAGCCAGACGCGAAAGTCTCACGGTATCCGCGTTCAGAATCGGAGTTGGAGGGATTGACCCCCGCGTACGACAGGGGCACACCTTCAAGGAAGAATTCGAGAGCCGGGTTGTCACTGGATGCTAGCAGCCCGTATGGAGTCAAATCGTCGAAGCTATAGAGTCCATTTACAGCGAAGTCCAGCGTCGAGTTAAGATCGAGCCTGCGGACCTCCGCGCCGAATTTAAAGGTGTGACGGCCAATTGTGCGCGATAGTTGGTCCTGAATCTGATAAACCGTCGAAAAATCGCCTAAAGGGAACACCGGGCTATTGCCCAACAGGCTGATGCCGCTGATGTCGATCATTCCCAACGGCCGGTCAGGAACCAAAGAAATAGACAGGCCCGGATGCGTATTGTCGGGCGAAGAGGATGCAGTTGTCCGGTTGACACCGAAGCTCAACTCATTAATCAATTCCGGCGCGAATGTCGTACGGTCCTGAATTGTCACATACTGATTCCGCGCCAGGTGAAAGGTCGGGAATCCCGGCATGTAGGTGCCCGGCGGTGTTCCGACGTACGGCACCAGAGAAGAACTGTCATCGACGGTGTAGCGCGCGAAGACCGAATGCGTATTGGACAATTTATGGTCTATGCGAGCCATACCGTGATCCTCGCGGGTGTCGCCTTTGTCAGCTGTGATCAATTCGCCGGTGCCATCTCCATTGTCCGGTCCGTTCGAAGGGGGCAGCAGATTGAGAAACTGTTGCGTTAGTGGATTGATCGGAATGGCAACACATCCGCTGGAAACGGCGCTGCTGCAGCCGGACGGATTACCGACAGATGGCAGCACTCCTTCATGTGCGAGAGCATCCGGCGCCGTGGCAATCGCGGTGGATGCCTCGACTTCGCGAAACCCCTCATAGTTGGCAAAGAAGAACGTGCGATTCCGCTTCAGTGGCCCTCCGATTCCGGCACCGAACTGATTGCGGACGAACGGGGGGATCGGGTTGCCACCTAAGTCGAAATAGTTCTTCGCGTCGAGCGACGCATCCCGATGCAATTCCCACAATGACCCGTGGAATTGGTTACCGCCGGACTTGGTTGTCATGTCGATGACAGC
>CAWFZI010000024.1:0-45589 GCA_963820295.1 uncultured Acidobacteriaceae bacterium
GTGGCGGAAGTGGCGGATTCCGGTGAAGACCATGGCCATGCCGAGCCGGTCGGCCGCAGCAATGACGTCCTGGTCTTTGACGGAACCGCCGGGTTGGATGACGGCGGTAGCTCCGGCGGCGGCGATTGCTTCAAGGCCGTCGGGGAAGGGAAAGAAAGCGTCAGAGGCGGCGACGGTTCCCTTGAGGGAAAGCACTGCCTTCTGGGCGCCGAACTTTGCGGCGTCGACGCGGCTCATCTGTCCGGCCCCAATGCCGATGGTTTGGCCGCCGCGGGCGTAGACGATGGAATTGGATTTGACATGCTTGCAGACGCGCCAGGCGAAGAGGAGGTTGCGCAGCTCTTCGGCGGAGGGAGGACGCCAGGAGACCACGTCGAGTTCGCCTTCGGTGATGCGGCCGGTATCGGCATCCTGCAGGAGGAGGCCGCCGGAGACGTGCTTGATGACGGGCACGGGCGGAGCGGGCTGGACTTCGACGAGGCGAAGATTCTTTTTGGCTGCGAAGCGCACACGTGCTTCGGCCGTGAAGGCCGGGGCGGCAATGGCTTCGACGAAGAGCTTGGCGATTTCCTCGGCCGCAGCTGCGTCGACTTCTCGATTGATGCCGAGGACGCCCCCGAAAGCGGAGACAGGATCGCAGGCGAGGGCTTTCCGGTAGGCCTCGAGTATGGTTGAGCCGGTGGCCGCGCCGCAGGGATTGGTGTGCTTGATGATGGCGACCATGGGCTCGTCGAATTCGCGGGTCAGATCCCAGCAGGCATCGAGGTCGACGAGATTGTTGAAGCTGAGTTCTTTACCCTGAAGCTGCCGCGCCCCGGCAATGCCGAGTCCGGAGCCGTTGGCGTAAAGGGCGGCACGCTGGTGGGGATTTTCGCCGTAGCGCAGGGATTGGGCGAGAGGCACGTTGATGCGGAGGGTCGCAGGAAGGGGTGACGCGGCGGACGGCTTCGGCAAGGACTGGTCGGGCGGAGGAGCATCGTCAATCTGATCGAGGGTGTTGGCGATGGCGGAATCATACGCAGACGTGAGAGCGAAGGCCTGTTTGGCAAGACGCCAGCGGGTTGCGCGGGACAGTGCACCCTCGGACTGCTTCAGCTCTTCGATCAGGGCAGTGTAATCGGAGACGCGGGTAACGATGGCGACGTCTTCAAAGTTTTTGGCTGCGGAGCGGACCATGGAGGGGCCGCCAATATCGATGTTTTCGATCAGGTGGCCGAATGCGACGCCGGGCTGGGCTGCGGTCTTCTCGAATGCGTAGAGGTTCACGACCACCATGTCGATGGGCTGGATGCCATGGGCAGCGACGGCAGCTTCGTGTTCCGCATTGCCGCGGATGTAGAGCAGGCCACCATGGACGAGGGGATGGAGCGTCTTGACTCGGCCGTCGAGCATCTCGGGAAAGCCGGTGAGATCGCTGATGTCCTTGACCACGAGGCCGGCTTCGCGCAGTGCTTTGGCGGTGCCTCCAGTGGAAACGAGTTCGACCTGGAAGCCGGCGAGGGCTTTTGCGAATTCAACCAGGCCGGTTTTGTCGGTCACGCTGAGCAGTGCACGGCGAATGCGCTTGTCTGTTGCTGAAAAAGTCACCCCTGTCGCTCCTTGCGGTTGTTTAGGCCTTAGGTTTCTGGAAGACCAAAGAACAGACTACATCGCGGCGACGGCCGGAGCCTGTGACAGACAGGGTGCTGAGGACGGGGAGTTAGTGAGAAACGCTGCGGATTTCAACATGGCGCCTGGGCGCCTCGCGGCGGGCAACAGGAATTCAATTTACGATAGAGGGATGGGAAGCAGTTCGCATGTTCCGGAACCCGAAATCCTTCCGCCGGGCGCGGACTATACAGTGGCTCAAGCGCAACCGCGCAGAAGGCCTTCGTGGGCCTCGGCTCCGGCGACATATTTTCTAGTTGGCGTGAATTGCCTTGTGTTCGTGGCGATGACGTTGCGGCATGTGAGCCCTATTTCGCCGACGACCGAACAGCTCTATGCCTGGGGCGCGAACAATGCGGGCGCGGTCTTGATTTTGGGCCAGTGGGAATGGCTGCGAATCGTCTCTGCAATGTTTGTGCATGTGGGCATACTGCATCTTGCAACCAACATGTGGTGCCTGTGGAACCTTGGTCTGCTGGCGGAACCTCTGATGGGGCCGGCGGGGGTGCTTGCGGTTTACCTGCTTACGGGTGCGGCGGGCAACCTGCTTTCGACGCTCTGGAATTGGATGAGCTTCCATCGCGACCTGGCGCAGTATCACAGCGTGTTTGTTTTTCCGGTGGGTGCGGGTGCCTCGGGCGCTGTGTTCGGCATTGCGGGGGCGTTAATTGTGCTTTTGAAATCGCCGCGGTTGCCGGTTCCGCCTCTTGAGTTGAAGAAACTGCGGCGTTCAGTGATTTACTTTGCCGCGATCAACCTGGTGCTGGGACTCTCGATCAGCGGGGGGACGCATGTGTTTGGCGCCGGCATCAGCATCGATAATACGGCTCATCTGGGCGGTTTCACTTGCGGACTGCTGTTCGCAGCGCCGATGGTGCCGCGACTTGGATCGCCGAAGCCGGTGTTTCAGGCGCGGCTGAGCGCTGCCGTGGTAACGGTTATCGTGGCGCTTGTCTTGTTCGCGTTCTTCATCGTCCGATTTGCGGGATAGCGCGACGCCGGAGTGTCGCTGCGCGGCACAGGAAGAGAGCGGCTGCGCACACTTTGAGCAGGCATGTATTCTGATCCGTCCGCTCTTTGCGGAAGGATACAGATGCCCCAGATCCCCGCCGTTGCCAAGCTCATTTCGATTGCAGTCTTCATGTCGATGTTCGCCGCACCCGGCGGTGCGCAGAAGAACCAGCCAGCCGGAGACACGCCGGAGGTGGCCGGGCCGCTGGCTACCGACTTGTCTCCGTCACTCCAGAAAGATGCGATTGGTAAGGCGATGCGGAAGGTGGGCGACTGGCAACTGGAGAAGTCGCGCGACGCCTTCAACCAGGACTGGACTTTTGCTGCGCTGTACCGGGGATACCTGGCCGCCGCGGATTCACTGCACGAAGATCGCTATCGCGAGGCGATGCTGGAGGCGGGAAAGAAATTTGGCTGGCAGCTGGGTCCTCGCGCGACGCACGCGGACGATCAGGCCATCGGGTACATGTATCTGAAGCTGTACGCGCAGTATCACGATCTGAAGATGCTGGAGCCGACCAAGGCCGCGCTCGATCGGATTCTGCCGATGCCCGATGTTTGCACGGAGAGCTGTCCGCCGTGGCATGACGCGAAGACGCCAATGTGGTGGTGGTGCGATGCGCTGTTCATGGCGCCTCCGGTGTGGGCGGAGCTTGCGAAGACGACAGGAGACAAGAGTTACCTGGACCACATGGATCGCGCGTGGTGGGTGACTTCGAAATTGCTGTTTGACCCCACCGAGCATCTGTACTTTCGCGATACAAGTTACCTGGACAAACGTGAAGCAAATGGCAAGAAGATTTTCTGGTCGCGCGGCAATGGGTGGGTGTTTGCCGGTTTGACCGAAGTGCTGGATGCCATGCCTAAGGACTATCCGAGCAGGTCAAAGTATGTAGAGCAGTTTCGGCAGATGGCGGAGAAGCTGAAGTCGATTCAGAACGCGGACGGGTTGTGGCAGCCGGGTCTTCTTGGAGGCAGCGCGTATCCTTTGCCGGAAGTGTCGGGGTCGGCATTCTTTGTCTATGGGATGGCGTGGGGAATTAATCGGGGAATTCTCAAGCGCGCGGAGTATCTGCCGGTGGTGCGCAAAGGATGGGCCGGTCTGCTGACGCATGTCTATGCGGACGGGCGGCTGGGAAGCATTCAGCCAATCGGCGGCGGTCCGGACAGCTACAAGCCGCAGACGAGTTATGTGTTTGGTGTGGGCGCTTTTCTGATGGCGGGGTCGGAGGTGCGTACGCTGTCGGCTGACGGCCGCTAGGATGAGAATCTTTGGGGGTGGTTTTGCTGCTTTCCCTGGTCCCTAAATCCGAGGGGGAGCCATTTTCTGTGCTGATTGAAGGATCGCGAAAAGCAGATCCTTCGTTCCGCTTACCCCAAGGCGTGGGGCCCCTGGCGCGAGGGTTGATGAATCGTGAGGAACGAGAGTCGTGCGTTCCCCGGTCCAAGAATCGAGATCGGCGCACCCATGTTCGCACGGTTGAGGCTTCCGCAAAGATTCCAATCAAGGCGGGCCTAAAGGCCCTATTCCGCTGCCGACTCTTTCCGAGGCCTAAAGGCCTCAGCTCCCTCCAGTGAGGGTCGTTGCTTTTCCAGCCTGCCCCACCCCGTGAACATGGACCCGTTCCCGGGGACCCGGAAAGCAAAGCTTGGATGGAGCACCTGTGATCGAGTGGGAATCGGAGTGGCGTATGGTGCGCGCCGGATTAGCGGACTGCAGTGGCGGCGAACTTTTTGACCATGGCGAGCAGCAACCTGCGATCGCTCTCGTTGAGGTTGGTTGAGTAGCGGCGGATCTGGGTGAGGAAGCGCAATTCTTCGTCGGAGAGGCGTTGCGTGTTGAGCTGACGGCCCACTGCATCTTCAGCGAAAAACTGGGCAATGGGCAAATCGAGCGCGAGTGCGATCTTGGAGAGCGTATCGAGAGAAGGCACGGTGTGGCCGTTCTCAACCCGCGAGAGATAGCAGCGCAAGAGCCCGGTCTTCTTTTCAATATCGCCTTGGGAGAGCCCTTTTTGCAGCCGGTGCGCGCGGATCGTGGTGCCGATCTTCATCATGAGGGGAGCCTGCCTTTGCCGAGGGAGTTTACTGCTCCGGTATCTACCAAGAAGGTATTGGCTCAAGAGTTAACATGGCAATTCTTCGTTTGCAAGAAGAAATACGGCTGATGGCACTAAAGTGGTACCCACACTGCGCAGGAGTGGTGCGCGTGTGTCTAGCTATTCAGGAGGCGAATTGGTTTATGAATTGCCTTCGCAATCGATTGAAGCAGGCTCGATGTGCTTGACGAGATAGGCGAGTCCTTCGACAGGATTGTCGTTGTAGGGCGCGCACGGAGTGAAGCCCATTTCGACATACATGCGATATGCCGGGCCCATGGACGCGGGCGCTGTGTCGAGATAGACAGAGCTGCGTTGGGCTTCGCGGGCGCGATCGAGGACTGCTTGCGTGAGCAAGCGTCCGAGATGAAGACCGCGCGCAGAGGGACGTACCCAGAGGCGTTTCATTTCCCACGCGCCCTCAATGACTTGGGCGGATGAAGCGAGCGCGCGCCATGCAATGAAGCCGGCGGGCTCGTTTCCAACGAAAGCAATTAAGCAGCCCCCTTCTTGTTCGAGATAGCTTTGCGGAAGGCGCGCGGCTTCGTTCTCGAGGGAGCCAAAGCAGAAGCGCGCGGCTCCTGGCTGCGCGACTACAAAGCGACCGTATTCGAGGAGGAGCTCCCGTGCCTGCAAGAGGATCGCGGGATCCGAGAGCTGGTTTAATTCGACAAGGCGGATGGTTGACGGTTTGGTCTGGTGCATCTGGCTTGGCTCTTGTTCCTGCAGGAGTAAGTTTACGATGGAGTGGAATGTAACTTCGAGGTAAACCTTCGCGCGCTGAGAAACGTCTGTTTCAATACCGGCGCGAACGGAGAGGTTGCATGCAGCGAGTGGCCAGACAAGCGAGTGTTGCTGTGTGCCTGACGGTTGCCGTTGCGCATGCGATTGCACAGGCGGTTGCGGGTGCTCCTGCTCAGGGGTTGTCAGTTCAACAGGCAACTGGGCCATCCGCTCAGGGAGCTTCAACGCAGGCCACGCAACAAAGTCCTTCTTCCGCAACCGATATCGGCGCGTCGGGAGGCAGGCTGCACGGCACGGTGAAGAGCGGCGCGATTCCCTTGCCGGGAGTGACGGTGACGGCGCAGAACACTCTGACGGGTAAGCGCTATTCAACGACAACAGACATTGCCGGAGCGTGGTCACTGACGATTCCGCAAAACGGACGCTATGTGATTCGGACGCAGTTTGCCGCCTTTGCGCAGGGTGCGCAGGAAGCCGTCCTGAATGCGGGGAGCCGCGATCAGACGTTGAGCTTCTCCCTTGTTTTAGCTTCGCGCGCGGCCCAACTGGAGCAGCAGCAGGAAGGGCAGTCGGCGCAGCTGGCGCAGGCGATTCAGCGTCTGGCGGGAAACGGTGCGCAAAGCCTGAGCCTGATGAATGCCCTGACGCCGGATGCGGAAATGCAGGCCGGCAATGGGGGCGCGAGCGGGGCAGTCTTGCCGTCGATCGCTGGGAACAGCGATTTCAGCGGGGATTCAGTTGCGATAAGCGGACAAGCGGGTGCGGTGAGCCCACTGGCTGGTGTGGACATGGATCGGCTGCGGGACGCGTTTGAGACATTTCGAGCGCAGAACCCGGGGCTGGCTGGGAGCTTGGCTGGAGCAGCGGGAGGGCTATTTGGCGGTGGTGGATTCGGCGGGCCTGGAGGTTTTGGCGGCGGGGGCTTCGGGGGAGCTGGCGGATTTGAAGGGGGTGGATTTGGCGGCGGCGGACGCGGAGGGTTCGGCGGTGGGCGCGGGAATTTTCGTGGTTTCAATCCTGGGCAGCCCCATGGCGCGATTTTCTGGATGGGAAGCAATTCGGCGCTGAACGCTCAACCCTTCAGTCTGCGCGGACAGTCGCAGGCGCAGCCAGACTCCGGGACGAATCGCTTCGGGCTGACGTTTATCAGCGCACCGTATATTCCAGGGCTGACGAAGCCAAGCGGGAAAGACACAATGTTCCTGACGTTGTCGGGTACGCGCAGTTCGACACCGTTGGATGAATACGCGACCGTGCCGACCGATGCCGAGAGACGCGGCGATTTTTCTGCGACCGGTCAGGCGCCAATCTACGATCCGACGACGCTGCAGCGATTCAGCTCGAATGGCGTCGAGAATGTTATCCCGTCGAATCGCATCTCGGCGCAGGCAGTGGCGTTGTTGAAGTATTTTCCTGAGCCGAATTTGCCGGGGACGGTGCAGAACTACCATCTACTTTCGACTGCACAAACCAATTCGACGCAGGCTGGAGTGCGGTATATGCGGAGCCTGGGGGCGAATGCATCCCCGTTTGGTTTCGGCGGGCGCGGCAGTGGGGCGCGGAGAGCGCAACAGAACCAGGGACTTCGGCAGAGTATCAACTTCAACTACAGCTGGGCTTACTCGGCTGCGGATAAGGTGAACATCTTTCCGGATCTCGGAGGGAAGACCTCGTCGCAATCGAATTCTGTACAGGCGGGATACACGGTGGGCTATCACCGGCTCACGAGCATCTCGAACGTGAGCTGGAACCGCAGCAATAGCGAGGCGACGAATTTCTTTACGAATCAGCAGGACATTTCGACGAACCTCGGCATTCTCGGGCCCAACGGCACGGCGCTGAATGCGAGTCCGCTGAACTACGGGCTGCCGAATGTGCAGCTGAGTAATATTCAGGGATTGAATGAGCAGCAGCCGAGCTTGTCGGTCGCGCAGACGATTTCAATTTCAGAGACGCTGAGCTGGATTCACGGGAAACATAACCTGCGCTTTGGCGGTGACTATCGGCGCGTGCATCGGGACTTTCTATCGGGATCGAATGCGACGGGGACTTTTACGTTTTCCGGTCTATTTACCGAGGATGCGACCGGCAATCCTGCGACGGGTTCTTCACTGGCGGACCTGCTGCTGGGATTGCCGCAGCAGACGACGCTCGATTCGGCGATTGCCAAGAGCTATTTGCGCGACAACGTCTTCGATGCGTATGCGCAGGATGACTGGCGGGTTCTTCCGCAATTGACGCTGCTCTACGGCGTGCGCTACGAGTTCTTTGCTCCTTACACGGAGAAGTACGGCCATTTGGCAGCGGTCGATACCAATCCGTCGGAAGGGTTCACGGGAACGGCCGAGGTGCAGGCTGGAGGGACTGGCGCGTTCAGCGGGAAACTGCCGGAGTCGCTGGTGTTTCCATTCCGCACTGCGTTTGCGCCGCGACTGGGGCTGGCGCTGCGTTTGCCAAAGCAGACGGTTTTGCGCGCCGGATTTGGAATGAACTATACGGTGGGGCAGTACGCGACGTTTGCCGGGAGCATGGCGCATGAACCTCCGTTTGCGAACGAGCAGACGAACCAGGCTTCTTTAGCGAATGGGCTGCCGAATTCGGCTTGCGCGCGTTCGGCTCCGGCCTCTTGCCTGACGCTCGCGGCGGGATTTCCAGCGCCGGATGCAATCGGCAATTATGCGCTCGATCCGCATTATCTGTTGCCTTACGTCGAGACGTGGAATTTGGATGTGCAGAAGACTCTGCCGTGGGGCATGGTTCTAAATGTGGGCTACAACGGATCGAAAGGGAATCATCTGGATATCACGAGCGCGCCTCGTGCGACAGCGAGCAGTCCGAATACGAATCCTACAAATCATGTTTTCAACTACGACCAGGCGGCAGCTTTCTCAAAGTTCACTGCGGGCACGGTGCGCTTGAACAAACGGCTTACGAAGGGCCTTGCGGTGGGAGCGAATTACCAGTACTCGCATCTGATCGACAACGCGGGGTCAGAGGGCGGAAGCGCAAGCGTGGGCGCGCAGAACTGGCAGAACCTGAGCGCGGAGGCGGGAAATGGGAGCCTCGATCAGCGGCACAAGGTAAGTGGAACCTATCTCTACGAGCTGCCATTCGGGCAGGACAAATTCTGGTTCACGAGCGGAACGGCTTCGCACATTCTCGAGGGTTTTTCTATTTCGGGCAGCTTTACGTTTGCGACGGGGACGCCTTTGAATCCGTACTACGCTGCGGAAGTGACGAGCGTGGCGTGCGGCACAGGCGGAACCTTGCGGCCCAATGTGAACCCAGGCGTCCAATTGAATGCGGGCAGTGGGCGGCAGTGGTTCAACTCCGCGGCTTACTCGGTGCCGGGAACGAATGCCGCCTATCCATGCGGAAGCTTTGGGAACGCGGCGAGGAATTCGATTGCGGGACCGGGGACGATTTCGAACAACATGGCGCTGGCGAAGACGGTAGGACTCGGCGATACGAGGAGCATGGAGATCAGGGCCACTTTAGATAACGCGTTCAACACCGTGCAGTATGCGGGCGTGGACACGAATGCAGCCTCGCCGTCGTTTGGGCAGGTGGTCTCGGTGGGCTCGATGCGGTCGTTTCAGTTCACGGCGCGGTTCAGGTTTTGACGGCAGCGGAGTCAGGGGAAGCAAGCGGAGCTAACGGAGTTCGCAAGCTTGCAGGCGAGAAGCGATGTTGAGTGGAGTGCGAAAAACCGGGGCGATTCTGATGGCGGTGGCGTTGATGGCGCCGCCTCCGCCGAGCGTTTTTGCGCAAAACGGCGTTCCCTCCGCTGGACAGGATGCCGCGCCGCAGGAGAGCAGCTTTGTTCTGAAGACGAATGCAGAGCTTGTGCTGACCAATGTTGTTGCGCGCGATGCGAAGACGGGCGAGTTTGTGCGCGGACTGCAGCAGAGCGATTTTACGGTAAGCGAAAACGGCAAGGCGCAGAAGATTGCGACATTCGATTTTCAGAGTGTGGAGATGGCAACGCCGCTGAACGAAGCGGTGGTGAGCGGCCTGGCGGCAGGCCCGAACGGGAGCGGCAGCAAAGCGGTTTTGGTGGCGAAGCCTGAGGATTTGCGGAATCATCGGCTGATTGTGATGTTCTTCGATTTGACGTCGATGCAGGCGGAAGATTTGGATCGGAGTGTCGAAGCGGCGCAGGCGTTTTTGAAGACCAAGATGCAGCCGGCGGATCTGGTAGCGCTTGTTTCCCTTGGCGACACGTTGAAGGTGGACCAGGATTTTACGGCGGACAAAAATGCGCTGATCCACGAAGTAGGAGTGTACAACGGGACGGAAGGGACGGGATTTGCGCAAGGAGCGACGTCGACCTCGAACCAGGTGGAGGATACGACGGGCTACACGCCGGATGAGAGTGAATACAACGACATCAATACGGATAGGGAACTGTTCGCTCTGCGTGCGGTATCGAAGGCACTGGAAAAGATCGGACAGAAAAAGTCGCTTCTGTATTTTTCCGGAGGGATTTCGCGCGATGGGATCGAAAATCAGGCTTCGTTGCGCTCGGCGGTGAATGCTGCGGTGCGCGCGAATCTGGCCATCTACAGCGTGGATACGCGAGGGCTGCAGGCGATTTCACCGGTGGGCGATGCGTCGACGGGGAGTTTGCGCGGGGCGGGCGCCTATAACGGCGGTGCGTTGCTGAACAACATGAACTCCAACTTTGCGTCGCAGGAGGTGATGGCAACATTGAGTTCGGATACGGGCGGCAAGGCGTTTTTCGACTCGAACGATTTTGCGCCGGCGTTTGCGCAGGTGCAGCGCGATACCTCGGCTTACTATGCGATCGGGTTTCATTCGGCGAATCCGTCGCGTGACGGCAAATATCGCAAGCTGACGATCAAGGTCAATCGGCCGGGGATCAAGCTTGAGTATCGGCCGGGCTATTATGCGCCCGCCGACTTCAAGCATTCCGGCAGAGAAGACCGCGAGCGCGAGCTGGATGAGCAGTTGGCGAGCGATCTGCCGGCGACGGACATGGCGGTTTATCTCGACGCGATGTACTTCCGGCTGGATGAGAACCGGTTTTATGTGCCGGTGTCGCTGATTGTGCCGGGCTCGCAGATTCCGTTTGTGAAGGGCGGAGACAAGGACAAGGCAACACTGGACATTATTGGCGAAGTGATCGACGAGGTAAAGCGACCGATCGGGAGTGCGCGGCAGACGGTCAAGCTGAATCTCGATCCATCGCTGCAGGCACGGCAGCGGAATATCGAATACACGACGAGTTTCAATCTACCTCCCGGGAAGTATCACCTTAAGTTTGTGGTGCGCGAAAACCAGACTGGACGGATGGGTTCGTTTGAAGCGGATATCACGCTGCCCGAGATGAAGAAGATGCCTCTGAAGATGAGCTCGATTGTGCTGGCGTCGTTGAAACAGCCGAGCAAGCAGGACACGCCGCTCGTCCGCGAGGGGCAAGAATATGTGCCGAATATCAGCCATGTGTTCCGGCAGGATCAGCACCTCTATTTGCTGTATGAGGTGTACGACCCAACGCGGGAAAAGGCGACGGAGAGCCAGCCGAAAGGTACGAAACCCGGAATCAGCTTGTTGAGCAGCCTGGAGCTGATTCAGGGATCGGTGAAGGTGTACGAGACGCCGCTGGTGCAGGCGAAAGCAACCAACGTCAATGGCCGCGATGCGGTTTCAGTAGAGCTGGATGTCCCGTTGAGCGGATTAAAGCCTGGACCGTATGTTTGCCAGCTGAACGTGGTGGATGATGCAGGCGGGAGCTTCGCATTTCCGCGGTTTGCAGTGCTGGTGCGGCCGCCTGCGGCGGTGGCTCCGGCTGCGCCCAGTGGGCCTGTGGGGGCTGCTGCGGCATCGCCTGGGTCGCGGTAATACTCTTCCTCAAGTCTCCGTTATCAAGAAGTAGACCTCTTGTCTCAATGGCCGGATTTTCCAGTTGATTCGCTCGTATGATGACGGGATAGCGAGGTCGGCATGATGCAGAAAAGCACTGAGAAAGTCGCTGTTATCACGGGCGCGACGAATGGAATTGGGACGGCGATTGCCCGATCGCTTTCCAAAGCAGGATATTCGCTGGTGCTCAGTTCCCCTTCCAGCGAGAAGCTTGGTTTGCTCGCGGCCCAGCTTGATGGGCCGGCAGTAGTGATTGCAGGCAACCTTCGGGTGGAGTCGATGCCGGAGACCTTGTTGGCGGCAGCGCTGAACAACTTTGGACGCTGCGATGTGTGCTTCAACAACAGCGGGTTGATTGAAGCCGGCACGGTTGAGACCGTGGATATCGAGCGGATCTGCAATATGGTGCGCGTGAATGTGGAAGGGGCTTTCCGCATGGCTTACACGTTCCTGCAGCATTTTGTCGGGCACGGGCGCGGGCACCTGTTCAACACGTCGAGCATTCTGGCGAAGAAGGTGCGGCCACCGGTGGGAGCGTACGCGGCGACCAAGTTTGCGGTCGAAGCGCTTTCAGAGGCGCTGCGCATGGAGCTTTGCAAATCCGAAGTGCGCATCTCGTGCATTGAGCCTGGGCTTGTGCGGACCGGATATCAGGACCGCTGGGAAGTTGCGCCGGACGCGCTGATGGGGATGTCGGAGCCGCTAGAACCGGAAGAAGTGGCGAAGATGGTCCTGGTGATTCTGGAAGAGCCTGCCCACATGCGCGTGCCGCAACATATGCTGGCGTCGCGGCAGAGCGAACTGGCGCTCACCTAGTCAGCTGGTCTCCAAAGCGTTTGCATCATGCGCGGATGGCGAAAAGCAGATCCTTCGTTCCGCTTACCCCAAGGCGTGGGGCCCTGGCGCGAGTGTTGATGAATCGTGAGGAACGAGAGTCGTGCGTTCCCCGGTCCAAGAATCGGGATCGGCGCACCCATGTTCGCACGGTTGAGGCTTCCGCAAAGACTCCAATCAAGCCGGGCCTAAAGGCCCTATTCCGCTGCCGACTCTTTCCGAGGCCTGAACGCCTCGGCTCCCTCCAGTGGGTTGCGCTGATTTCCATAGGGGCAATGACGGCAGCCCGAGCCGCAGCAGGAACCGCGCTTGAGATGATAGGCGGCGGTGAAGACCAGATTCGGCCCTTCGAAGTAATAATCCTCTGGATCGAGCGCAGGCGATGGATTTGCGGCTTGTTGGTGATTCTCGTCCATGGCTTCATTGTCGCGGATTTGACCACGCTGGGTGAAGTTTAGAATCGATGCATGAGCCTGAACGCGCAGGAACGTGCCCGCCGCATCAAAATCATTCTCTTCGACGTGGATGGAGTTCTAACAGACGGAACCATTTGGCTGGTTCCGAGCCCAGCAGGCGGGAGTGCCGCCGTCGACAGTCATCTTGCGGGCAAACAAGGGCAAGTGGGATACGGCGTGCACTCGGCCACTATGACGGAGGCAAAGGGCTACAGCGCGCACGATGGCACGGCTATTTCGCTGGCGCGGCTGGGCGGGATGAAATGCGGCGTGATTACCAAGCGCATCAGCGAAACGGTGGCGACGCGGGCGCGCGATCTGAAGCTTGAGTTCGTCTACATGGGGCAGGCTTTCAAGATGCAGGCCGTGCGCGAGATTATGGAGAAGGAAGGCGTGACGCTGGACGAGATCGCCTATGTGGGCGACGACGTAATCGACCTGCCGGTGATGCGGGAGTGCGGGTTTGCTGTGGCGGTGGCGAATGCGCGGGCGCAGGTGAAGGCGGCGGCGCATTACGTAACGCCGAACGCGGGGGGCTACGGGGCCGGGCGGGATGCGGTCGAGTTCATCCTGGAGGCCAAGGGATTGCTCGAAAAAACGATTGAAGAATATATTGACGAGCGCAATCCGATTTCGCCGGCGATGGATATCGGAAGGGGCGGCAATCTTTCGTAGGGGCGGATTGGGCGCTTAGGTAGCGTGCAGCAGGCTGAAGGCAAGAATGGCCAGCACAATAAGGCTGACGACCGCGTAGAGCCGGTCCCTCTCCAGGGAAAAACCGACTACCGCAAACGCTACGCGGGCGACCGGCGTGGCGATGAGCAGCAACAGACCGAATTGAATGAGGCCTTCGCTGTTGAGGTGAAAGGCAGATTGGGCGACACCTCGCAGCGACCGGATATCTGCATTTCCAGCAGTAAACTGCCTGTAGTTGACGATGTCGGCGTGGTGACGGGCCAGGTAGAGGACGCCGCCGGCGAAGACCGTTGCCGCGGCAAGCAGAACTCCGGCGCGAAGCAAATTGCCAATGATGGATTCGAGCCGCTGGTCATCCATTGCTAGACCTTTCCCGTCAGTCCGTTAACGATCATTTCGATGGCGAGGGCTAAAACAACGAGACCGAAGACCAGGCGGAGAGTCCGAACGCGGGCGTGCACAAGGACGCGGGTGCCCAGGAATGCTCCGGCGAGCACGCCGAGCATTACCGGCATGGCGACGCGCGGGTCGATATAGCCGCGGCTCAGATAGACGCCTGCGCTGGCGGCTGCGGTGACTCCGATCATGAAATTGCTGGTGGTGGTGGAGACCTTGAAGGGGATCTTCATGGCGCGATCCATTGCGATGACCTTCAAGGCGCCAGAGCCTATGCCAAGGAGTCCAGAAAGAACGCCCGCGCCAAACATGAGGCCGAAGCCGGTGGGCACATTGCGGACGCCGTAGTCCTGCCGTTTTCCGTTGACGGGATAGTTGCCGTCGAGCCGAAGGCGCGAAGCTAACGCATCGGACTGAACGGGAACGCCGGTCTCGGGTGCGGCGTTGAAGAGCGACTGATACGCGGCCTGGATCAGAACTAATCCGAAGACAACAGCGATGGCGTGGGTGGTGACGCGGGTGGCGAGGAAAGCGCCTGCGATTGCGCCAAGGGTGGTTGCGATCTCGAGAAACATGCCGATGCGGATGTTCGAGAATCCCTCGCGCACGTAGGCGGCGGCTGCGCCCGAGGACGTGGCGATGACGGAGACAAGCGAGGCGCCGATGGCGTACTTGATGTCAACGCCGAGCGCGAGGGCGAGCGCAGGGACAATAACGACTCCGCCACCCAGGCCTGTGAGAGAACCGAGAAAGCCTGCGACGGCTGCCATGAGCAAGACGACGATGGTGAAGACTGAGGCGGTCATGGGCAGGTCACCGCGAGGTGTCGCCGGTTCCTTCCCATATTTCCCGGATGGATTCTTGAGTGATCACGCCTGTGCGTGGCCGGCGATCCGGTCATTGCCGGGTTCTCGACGCCGTCTGGGCGCAGGAGGGGAAAACATCGTCGACGAGTTCGCCGCGCAGGGCGAGGCGAAGGTCGGAGCTTGGGTCAGGCTCGGTGTTTGATTCCGGGTGAAGCGTCGAGGGAGGGGCGGGCGTTCCAGTGTCGGTGGTGTTCACTACAAGAATGCTCGCACATTGGCGGGCAGGGTCGAGGAGCAGCTCGGAAGAGAATCCGCCCTGATCGCCATCGTGATAGATGTAGCGATGGCCGTTGACGTTGAGGATGAAGAATCCCAAACCCATCATCGGCTGCTCGCCATGCGGGCCGCTCGTGTAGGGGGTTGGCTTTTGGCCTTCTTCAGACGCGGGCACGATAGGAGTCCAGGCTTCTTCGAGCGAGCTTCGCTTCAGCACGATGTCGTAGATCGGATTTGCCGCATCGCCGAGGAGGAAGCGGGCATATTTTTCCATGTCGGGGACCGGCGCCTTGAGGCCGCTGTTGGAGGTTGTGATTCCCGTGTCGAAGTTGAAGGGCTGGGGCGTGAGTTTTGTGCCTTCGCGCAGATAGCTTGCAGAGACGTGGTCTTCAAGAAAATAAGGAGCGCGATCAAAGTAGCTGGCGGTCATGCCGAGGGGCTTGAGGATGTTCTTGTCGAGGTAGACCTCGAAGTCGTCGCCGGAAAGCCGTTCGATGATCTGACCGAGGAAGACGTAGCCGAGATTGGAATAGCTCCATCGCGTGCCGGGCGCGAATGCGACGTGGGTGTAGGGCAGCATCGCAGCTACCTGAGACCACTTAGCAGGCTCGAAGGGCTGCCAATTGCAGTTGGAGGCATCATCGCAGTCCCATGGCCAGGTGGGATTGCGAAAGCCAGCGCTGTGCGTGAGTAGATGGCGGATCGTGATTGCATCGATGGGGCCGAATGCATCGTGGACCTGACGCAGCTCTGGAACATAGAGGACGGCGGGGTCGTCGAGGGAAAGACGTCCGCGATCGCGCAACTGCAGAATCGCAATCGCCGTCATGGTCTTGGTGATGGAAGCCCAGTTATAAGATGTCGTTGCGTCGATGGGATGATGGGCATCCGATCGGGCGTCGCCGAACCAAAACTGCGTGGCTGGATCGGAGACGTGAACGACTGCAATGCCGCCGCCCACGATGCCGTGCTGGGTCAGGACAGAAATGAAGCGCGTATGCAGCGCATCAAACTGTCTGGCGGGCTGTGCGATCGCAGCGTGAAGAGAGAAAGGAAGCGACGCGGTAATCAAAACCGCTCGGCGGACGAGAGAGCATCTGCCCATGGGGGCATCATATACGACGGATTCGTGAGCTTCAGATCAAAGACGGGCGGGTGCTTTGCCGGTGCGCGTGAAGCATCGGTGCTAGTGAGAAACGTCTTCGCAGAGGACGACCTTTGCTGCGGTGATGCAAAGGATCTTGAGATCGAGCCAGAAACTCCACGCGGCGAGGTATTGGTGGTCCATGACTACCTTCTGAGGCGTCAGCAGGTAGTCGCGACCATTGATCTGGGCCCAGCCGGTGATGCCGGGCAGCAGGCGATGGATTCCGCGCTCGGTGCGGAGAGCGATGAGATCGGCCTGGTTGGCCAGTGCGGGACGCGGCCCGACGAGGCTCATATCGCCGCGGATGACCGAAAGAAGTTGGGGCAGCTCGTCGAAGCTCGTGCGGCGCAGCAACCTGCCCACAGGGGTGACGAAGAAGGAGGCGTCGGTCAAAAGATCGGAAGGAAGCAGGGGCGTGTCAATTCGCATGCTTCTGAACTTGGGCATGCGAAAGACTCGATTGTTGCGTCCCACACGGTCAGACCAATAGAAAACAGGGCCCTTCGACGTGAGCAGGATGGCCAAAGCGGCGAGCAGCATTGGTACAGCGAAGAGGAGCAAAACAATGCAACTGACGGATACGTCAATCAGGCGCTTCATGCGTACTCCAGAGAGGGTTCGATCGGAGTCCTACCAGGCTTCGGAATAGGTATACAACAGAGCTGCGGCTGCGCTAGGTGTTGGTCGCTACAGCGAGTGAACGATGTTTATGTTTGCAACTAAGCCTTTGACGCATAACAATCCGATTGGTTTTAGGTTCGGACTCGATGTGTCGCGGGGCAGGCTTTCAAACGCCTGCAACATGAGAATAGGCAAGTAGACCAAATAAGAGAGGACTACTTGCCTATTGAATAGGCCGATTGCTTGAGAAGAAGCTAGACGGCTACTAGATCCCGAGTCTGTTGCGGAACGACCTGCATCGATTCCTCACGGTAATCGGGAGAGAACGAATGAATGAATCCGCGCTCTGCAAGTTTTGCTTTGGCGCTCTGGTACATGGCAAGCGCCTCGGAGTGTGTGGTTCCTTCGTCCACACGAATGCTCGAGACGGCATGCAGAAACCCGTTTGTTACATCATCCCAGCGACCATGTTCTTCCATAAACGAATATGCTTTTGCTCTGCTCGCGGGACGCGAAGTCAACACAAGGACGTAGCGCTCGGACGTTTTTTTGTCGGGGTGCTTGGTCTTATAGAGTGTCTCGATCATGGTTCTATTCTACGACTCGGCAGAATCAGGCATATCTTTCCGTGGGACGATGTTGTGATTTAGCTTACTTTGGACATACAGGCTGATATTAAGTGCTTCAATATCATCATGCTAGGTTGTGTTATGAGACGGGGCGGATATTTGATGGGATTGTTACAGGATTGTTACAGGGCGGAAAGTTAACCTAATAGGGTTGGCCGCGGCACTGGACAGAATTGCAACTCTGAGCCGGCAATCTTGAGTTGATCGCAGACTCATTATCGATCTAGATGACTCCGCCGGCGATCACAATCAGGCAACGATTCCTTTCAGGACTTCTGCCAGGCGAGATGCCGCTGGAGAGAGCGATCGATCTTTGCGCTGAATGATCTCAATTTTTCTGCTTAAGGATGGTTTGCAGATCGCAACGGTGCGAATCGCACGTGCGCTATCCATGTTGGCGGCGGTCTCTGGAAGGATGGCAATGCCGAGCCCGGCGCGCGCGAGGCCGATGGCTGTCGACATGTAGTTTGTTTCGTAGACGATGGTGGGTTGAAGCTTCTCGCGTTTGAGCGCGCGGTCAACGATCTCACGCACACTGCTGTCTTTGCCGGTAAGAATGAGCGGAAGAGCCACAAGTTCGGCCAAGGCGACGGATTCGCGGCGACCCAGCGGATGGTTGACCGGCACAAAAGCGCAGAGCTTGTCGACGAGAAGCGGCGCCGTCTTGAGGTCGCGGTCGCTCCCAAGTTTGCTGCCGATGCCGAAGTCGACTTCCTCTTTCTTGATGGCCTCAATGAGCTTTTCGGCAACGACATCCCTGATTTGCACGACGATGCCGGGATGAAGATGAGTGAATCGCTGGATCGCCCTGGGCAGGACTTGTGCTGCAATTGATGGCAAGACGGCAACGGTAACAATGCCGCGGCGCAACCCTGCCAGGTGTCGCGTTCGGCCGACCACGGCCTCCATGTCGATGAGAATCCGCTCGAGAGGCGCGAGTACTTCTCGCCCCGCGGAGGTGAGGGAGATGCGGCGCTTGCTGCGATCGAAGAGAGCGATACCGAGTGCCTCTTCAAGCTGGCGGATCTGAACCGTGAACGCGGATTGGGAGACGTGGAGTTCACTGGCGGCGCGCGTAAAGTTGCCGACGCGGGCTGCTGTCAGGAAAGCGCGGACATGTTTCAAATCGCTGATCATGTCGTTTTTTCAATCATAGCGATCAGGATATGCGATTTTGCAGCATTGTTGTGCTGCTCTATACTTCCTTGACGTGTCGACCAGCGCAAACTCGATCTCGAATCTGCCTCTTGCCCTCACGGGTCTGCTGACGATTCTGGCGGTGTTGATCGCGATTTTGAGTAAGAGGGTCTCTCCTTTGGCAGCGCTGGTTTGTTTCCCAGTGGCCGCCTCGTTGCTGGCGGGATTTGGGTTGGAGACTGGACGCTTCATTCTCACGGGCATTCAAGGCATTTCCGGCGTGATCGGAATGTTTGTCTTCGCGATTCTGTTCTTTGGAACGATGACCGATGCGGGAATGCTGGAACCGTTGATCTCATGGCTTCTGCGGGCGATTGGAAGGCGACCGTCGCGGATTGTGCCGGGGAGTGCCTTGCTTGCGCTGCTGGTGCACCTGGATGGCTCGGGTGCCGTGGTGTTTCTGCTGACAATTCCCGCCCTTCTTCCCTTGTATGACGAGTTGGGTATTGACCGGCGTATTCTGGCGTGCGTCGTTTCGATGGCGGCAGGCGTGAATTTTCTGCCGTGGACCGGGCCGATGATTCGAGCTTCGGCGGCGTTGCATGTACCGGCGACGACGATTTTCTTTCCCATGATGGGCGTCCAGGCAGTGGGGCTTGCATTTGTGTTTGCGATGGCATGGATGCTGGGCAAGCGAGAGGAACGAAGGCTGAGGTCCAAGGAAGGGGAGTCTGGACTGGCGCAAGAGATCGCGTCTTCCCCTTCGCGGTTGCGGGGTGAATTGCCGAGACGGTTCTACCTCAATGTGGCGCTGACGCTGCTTGTGCTTGGGGTGATGCTGACCGGAAAAGTGGATGCGGCGGTCATCTTTATGCTGGGCACAGTGCTTGCGCTGATGTTGAATTTTCCGGATATGAAGGAGCAGCAGGCGCGTATCGCGGCACATGCTCCGGCGGCCATTTTGATGGCGAGCATTCTGTTCGCGGCGGGAGCCTTTACTGGAATCCTGAAAGGGACAGGGATGTTGAACGCGATGGCGGCCGCAGCTGTACAGCATGTGCCGCATAGTGGCGCGCGATTCATTCCTGTGGCACTGGGCATTGTGTCGATGCCATTGAGTTTGATTTTCGATCCCGACTCCTTCTACTTCGGGGTGTTGCCCGTGGTGGCGAGCGCAGCGGGATCGTTGGGCATCGCTCCCGTTTCGGTGGCGCAGGCGGCGCTGCTCGGGGTGCATACGACGGGATTTCCTGTGAGCCCGCTGACCCCGGCTACGTTCCTGGTCGTGGGCTTGTCGGAGATTACGCTGGCGCAGCATCAGCGCTTCACTATTCCATTTCTTTTTGGCGCGTCGCTTCTGATGACGCTCGCAGCCGTAGTTTTTGGGGTCATTCCGCTTTGAGATGCTTGGGGAGAATGCTGTGAAGTCGCTTCGAATTGGATCCGGTGCGGGCTACTCGGGAGACCGGATCGACCCGGCAGTGGAACTTGCGGCCAAGGGATCACTCGGTTATCTCGTATTCGAATGCCTGGCCGAGCGAACGATCGCGCTTGCACAGACGGCGAAGCGGCTCGATCCAGGTGCGGGCTACGATCCATTACTTGAAGAACGGATGGAAGCGGTGCTGCCGCTTTGCGCAGAGCAAGGGATTCGCATCATCAGCAACATGGGCGCGGCGAACCCGGCGGCTGCCGTGACCGCGACTCGGCAGGTGGCAGAACGGCTCGGACTGCGGGGATTGCGGATCGCCGCGGTGAGTGGAGATGATGTGTTGGCGACGGTCCGGCGCGGCCAATTTCGATTTGTCGAGAACGGCCAAGCGGTGGATACGCTTGGAGAGAAGCTGATTTCGGCGAACGCCTATCTTGGAGTAGCGCCGATTCTAGAGGCTCTTGGCGCGAGGGCGGATGTGATCCTGACGGGCCGAGTCGCTGATCCGGCGCTTTTTCTGGCGCCGCTGATTTACGAGTTCGGATGGTCGTTGAAAGACTGGGATCTGCTGGGGCAGGGCACTGTGGTGGGCCATCTGCTGGAGTGTGCGGGGCAATTGACGGGCGGGTATTTTGCCGATCCGGGATGGAAGGATGTTCCGGACCTTGCGCATCTTGGATTCCCGATTGCAGAGGTGGCCGAAGATGGATCGGCGGTGATGACCAAGGTGGAGGGCTCTGGCGGCATGATCAACAAGGCGATTTGCACAGAGCAATTGCTCTACGAGCTTCAGGATCCAGGCGCGTATCTGACGCCGGATGTAGTGGCGGATTTCTCGCGCGTGATTTTTGAAGAGGATGGGCGCGATAGGGTGCGCGTTTCTGGCGGGCATGGGAGGCAACGGCCTGAGACGTTGAAGGTGTCGGTTGGTTATCACGATGGGTTTATCGGCGAGGGACAGATTTCTTACGCGGGTCCGGGAGCAGTTGCGCGTGCGGAGTTGGCCCACCAGATTCTTGCGGAGCGGCTCGGCGGCTGCGGGCTCAATGAACTGCGCTTCGATTTGATGGGCATCAATTCGATCCATGGAGAAATGCTGTCGAAGAAGCCATGCGAGCCATATGAAGTGCGGCTGCGTGCGGCAGGGCGGGCAGAGACAATGAGGGCTGCCAGGATGGTTCCGCGCGAGGTGGAAGCGCTGTATACGAACGGGCCCAGCGGGGGCGGCGGAGTGACAGGTTCGACCAAGGAGACGATTGCGGTGCTGTCGACACTGATCCCTCGCTCGTCTGCTCCTTACAGAATTGAATACGAGGTGTCGTGAAATGTTTTTGCGGGAGCTCGCGCATTCAAGAACGGGAGACAAGGGCTGCCTGGTGACGATCTCGTTGATCGCGTACAAGGAAGAGGATTTCGCGCAACTTGAAGAGCAAGTCACGGCAGAAAGGGTTGGGATTCTGTTTGGGGAGTTGATCGAGGGGCCAGTGGAGCGCTATGCTCTGCCTCACTTGGGGGCGCTGAATTTTGTATTGCGCCGGCCCGCAACACAGGGGGTCACTCGATCATTGGCGCTGGATGCACATGGGAAGTGCCTCGGATCTGCGCTCCTGGGGATGGAGATTTAGATTTTCAATGCAGGTGGAGAGTATTCGATGGACAAGATTGTTCCCAGCGCGCCAGCCGCTCTGGATGGCCTGATCGAAGACGGCATGACGCTGGCTGTCGGCGGGTTTGGCCTCTGCGGGATACCAGAAGAATTGATTCTGGCGCTGCGCGCTACGGGAAAGAGGGATCTCGTAATTGTGAGCAATAATGCGGGGGTCGATGATTGGGGGCTGGGATTGCTGCTGCAATCGCGCCAGATCCGCAAGATGGTATCGAGTTATGTGGGCGAGAATGCGGAGTTCGAGCGGCAATATTTGTCGGGAGAGCTTGAGGTTGAATTCTGCCCGCAAGGAACGCTGGCGGAACGGATGCGCGCGGGGGGGGCGGGAATTCCGGGCTTCTATACGCGCACGGGTGTGGGCACATCGGTTGCGGAAGGCAAGGATCATCGCGAATTCGACGGTCAAACATACGTGCTTGAGCGCGGCATCAGGGCGGATGTTTCCCTGGTGAAAGCGTGGCGGGGCGACGCGGCAGGCAATCTTGTATATCGCAAGACGGCGCGCAACTTCAATCCACCGGCGGCAACGTGCGGCAACGTTACGGTTGCCGAGGTTGAAGAACTGGTTCCCATTGGAGCGATTGATCCGGACCATGTACACACGCCGGGCATCTACGTCGATCGCATTGTGCACTGCCCTCATCCGCAGAAACGGATCGAGCAGAGAATCACGCGGAGCAGAATCTGATGCCCTGGTCACGGAAGGAGATGGCGCAGCGCGCGGCGGGCGAACTCCGCGACGGATACTATGTGAATCTCGGTATTGGCATGCCGACGATGGTGGCCGGGTGTATTCCGGCGGGCATTCAGGTGACGTTGCAGTCAGAGAACGGATTGCTGGGGATTGGCGATTTTCCGCTGGATGAAGAGGTGGACGCAGACCTGATCAACGCCGGAAAGCAGACGGTTACAGCGATTGCAGGAGCGAGCTTCTTCTCGAGCTCCGATTCGTTTGCGATGATTCGCGGAGGGCACATCGATCTGGCAATTCTGGGGGCCATGCAGGTGTCGGAGTTCGGTGATCTGGCCAACTGGATGATCCCAGGACAGATGGTGAAGGGGATGGGCGGAGCGATGGACCTGGTGGCCGGGGTAAAGCGCGTGATTGTGCTGATGGAGCATACGGCGAAATCGGGGCAGGCGAAAATATTGAGAGAGTGCACGCTGCCATTGACCGGCGCGCGCGTGGTGAGTCGCATCATCACGGATTTGTGCGTACTTGATATTACGAAGGATGGATTGGTGCTGGTGGAACTCGCTCCGGGAGTATCGGAGGCGATGGTGCGAGCGCGAACCGAGGCTACGATTCACGCAAGCGCCTGAGAGCGTCGGCCGTTCTGATTGCGTCCTTCATGGTGGCGCTGTTTCGGCCTCGGGCGCATCTTATACAAGAGAAGAGTCCATCGATTTAAGCGCCAGTCAGCGGCATTCCCCGGTTGCCTGCCTTAAGGCAGCCGTTCTTAACACAGGAGCGAACCCCCCATGCTTCTTCTCGTTCTAGCTGCAGCTCTGAGTGCACCATGCCAGCCCCAGGCGGGCGTGTGCGAGACACCGGTCCGATCCGATTCCGTGGTGGATAGCGTCGGGGTCAACATCCACCTTCACTTTGGAGACACGGTCTATAGGAACTTTCCACTGATCGAGAAGCTGCTTCAGGATCTGGGCGTGCGGCATACGCGCGACGGATTAATCGATACGACATGGCAGCCGTACTACGATCGCCATATCGCCCTGGGAAGGCTTGGAATTCGCAGCATTTTCATTACGACTCCGGCGGAGAGCGATGCATTGCTCGTGAGCTGGCCGCAGCGCGTGCCGGGGGCGTTTGAGGGATATGAAGCGCCAAACGAATACGACAATAGCCACGATGCCCATTGGGCACAGACGCTGCAGGCGTTTCTGCCGCGGCTTTATCGCGCGGTGAAGTCGCATCCAGCGACGGCTCAATATCCGGTGATCGGCCCCTCGGTGATTCGCCCGAACGACTTTGCGCCTCTCGCCGATCTGGGAGATAGTTTCGACTATGCGAATCTGCACAACTATTTTGCGGGCCGGAATCCGGGGACGGGGGGATGGGGCGCGAACGGGTATGGCAGCATCCCTTTCAACATGAAGCTTGCTTCTTCAGCCTGGCCCAATAAACCAATGATGTCGACGGAGACGGGCTACTACACCGATGCAGGGCACGATGCGATTCCAGAATCGATCGAAGGCGAATATGTACCGCGAGTGGTGCTGGAACAGATGCTGCATGGGATTGTGCGCACCTACTTTTATGAATTGATTGATGAGAATTCGACCGCGAAGGGCAATGAAGGATATTTTGGGCTTGCCCACGGGGACGGGTCACCGAAACCGGCGTTTACGGCCTTAAAGAACATGATTGCGCTCTATGCTGATCCGGGACCTTCGTTCGATCCGCCGAATCTGGAATTCTCGCTTCAGGGCGCGTCGGGAAATGTCCATCATCTGCTGGCCGCGAGGCGGGACGGCTCGTACGAGCTGGCGATTTGGCTTGAAGAGCAGAACTACGATGTGAACGCCAAGCAAGTGAAGGTATCCACGCCGGTGCCGGTAAAGTTCACGACGCATCGAACCTTTGCGAAAGCAGAGGTCGTGCAATTTAGCGAAGATGGTTCGACCCGCGTAACGAAGGTGAAGCCTGGGACGAGTATTCCGCTGACCGTGTCGGAGCGGCTTCTGGTGCTACGGCTGAAGTGACGCGCGCGCCACACTTGGAACCAATTAGCGGTTGATTCGGAACTCGAAATGGGGCCCGGTCTGTGAGGATTCGGTCTTGTCAGGCAGGGCAGGGAACGGACTGCTGCACTGCATGTCTACTTGCCGCGGCCTGGCGCCACGCCCCGAGAAGTGAAGCCGACACTACCGATTGCGTAAAGCGCTGCACGTTGCGCGTTGCCCGTGCCCTTGCGTCGTGCACCAGATCGCGATGGGTATCGAGTCTTTCGATAAGGGCGGCGAGGCTGGTTGCGTCGCCTTCGCGCACGGTCCAGCCGCCATCGGAGGTGACAAACGGGATATTACCGGAGTCGGAGCCGATCACGGGTACACCGCTGGCCTGAGCTTCAATGATGACTCGGCCAAATTGTTCTTTCCATGTGCGGGTCGTCTCCGACATCAGCACCAACGCATCGAGCGAGGCCATGAATTGCGCAACCTTGTCACCGGAAGCGGGCGGTAAGAATCGGATCCGGTCGTTCAATCCCAGCTCGCGTGCTCTTTCGATCAATGCCGAGCGATCGGCTCCCTCGCCAAGAATATCGAGCGTGGCGTGGGGACCTGCTTGATGCAGCGCATCCAGAACGGTGAAGAGCCCCTTTTCGCGAATGACGCGACCAACGTAACCGAGCCGCAGAGGCGCAGGTTCCTGCTTGTCGAGTGCTGAGTCATTCCGGGGATGAAACTGCTTTGTGTCCACGCAGTATTCGACGATTGATGTGCCGCCCTGGTATCCACAAGCGCGGCTGACTTCAATTGCCTCTGCATTGCGCGATACGAGCCAGTCCGCTTGCCGAAGCGCGAACCGGCGCATGCGTTCGAACGGAAAAGGCAATCTGCGCAGGATGTTCTGTTCTGTCTCGAGAATGATGGCAGCACTCGGCATCAGCCGATTGCGGAGCAGGATCGCTTGAACGGACACGACGGCCCACGGTTCCTCCCAGAGGTGGATGACGTCGGGTTCAAAGGCGCGTATCAATTTACCCATTCCCGGATACCAGTGCATGTACCACTTCGCGCCCTTGACCCATGGAAGAGAGATTGGGTAGGCGCGAAGATCGATTGCAGAGTCTGGTGGATCGGCCTTTGTGACGCGTCCAGTCTCTTTCCAGCGAGCGGGGACCGCGAGGAGGAGTTCAACTGAATCGTCCTGAGCGAGGGATTCGTAGCGAAGCCGTCCAGAGCCCTTGTGATGGGCTGAGTGAGCAAAAGAGAGCACGCGAAGGCGGCGGTTAGACATGACGGTTTCCTCCTTGATAATGGGCCATCGCCGAAGCGTAGGTCTCTTCAAGTTGCTCGATCACACGCGGCCACGCGTATCTTTCCTCAGCGAGGCGGCGATTGTATTCGCCCATCGATCGGGCCATAGACAGATCTCCGAGAATGGCGATGAGACTTTGGGCGAGCTTATCGACATCGCCCACCGGGACTTTACGTCCACCCTTCTCATCGATGAGATAGCCGAGCCCCGAAGCATCTGTGCCTACGACTGGACGCCCTGATGCCATGGCTTCGAGGGCAACCAGGCCGAACGCTTCGCCGAAAGAAGGAATGCAAAAGACGGAACACTGACGCATGACGGCGGGAAGATCTTCATGCGCGACCCGGCCAAGGAACTGAACGCTCGCAGGGTTTTCGAGAGTGGCCGCGGTGCGCCGGGCTTTCTCTTTTTCAGAGCCGTCGCCGGCGAGGAGCAGCGTGCAATCGGGAAATGCCTGTTGGACCTGGCGAAACGCTTCGAGCAAAACGAAGACACCTTTGTGTTGCATGAGCGATCCAACAAACAGGATCACCTTCTGTTGCGGAAGCGGCGAGGCGGCGAACTTGTCCGTGTCGACCCCGTAGGGAATTACGTGGATCTTGGTGTTGCAGCCGGGGCGATTGCGGATCTTCTCGAGTGCGGCAGGCGTGGAGAGGATGATGGCGCTGGCGATTTTGTGCTGGAACTGCCAAATCTCGCGCTTCAGCCGGATCTTCATACGATCGAGCGAACGCGGAGGTTCCAGCCGGCCGTTATAGAGAATCAGCGGCCAATCGGGAACATAAGGTCCAAGAACCAGGGGGCGGGCGCAATTCCAGAAGGGAAGACTCAAGCCAGTCACGACTGGATTCAGTTGATGCACGATATCCACGACACCCTGGCGTGCCAGCCGCATGAGCGTACTGTAAGCACCGCGCGCGAAACGGATGCGGGCGGCCAGTCCAGTCGCACTTTCCCCGGTGTCGATTTTGTAGAGCGTCACATTGCTGCCATATGGATTCTTCAGATCACTGTCGCTTACGGCTACGTGGAGCCGGTGTCCCTGCGCTGCGAGCCTGCGAATAAACGAGTCCGCCATCAGCCCATCGCCGTGAGGGCGGCAATCGGTCAGCATATCCGATGGATGGAGGATGAATATGTTCAGAGCTTGTCGCATAGTTGACCTTGCAGCGCGAGTGCGGTGCTTGCGGGTTTTGTGTAAGGAACGAAAGGAGCGATCTGTGGCTGACCCTGTTCGGCAAATGCCTTGCTTGAGGACCACAGACTGTAGAAGACCCACAGAGTGAAGCCGAAAAAGTTCACGAAGACATTGCTGCCCACGAGCTCAATGAGCATGACGACGAAAATGACGCTGGAAGCTCCGACAAACTCGTCCACGGGGCCGCGGCCGGAGCTACGCCGCCGCACCATGCCTGCAAGGCACACCACGATGCCGGCGGCATAGAAAGCAGCTCCAACAAAGCCGAGCATGATGGCAGTTTGGATGAAGCCGCTATCGAGCGGCATGTCGTCGATGCTGTAGGTGCTGCCGTTGAGAAGCCCGACACCAGATGGCTCGTTGAGCAACTCCGACGTGACCTTGTTATACATCCTTTCACGATCATTGAGGCTTCCGTCGTGGTTGAGGTCGGTCATCGTTGCCATACGTTCTTGAATGGTTTGCTGGAACTTGGGAACCATGAAGACGGGGATCAGGCAGACCGGCAGCAGGAGAACGATGAGAGAAATCCGGCGAATGACGGCGGAGCGCTGCGATACAGCCAGGAGCAGGATCGCGAGAATCCACGCGAGCCATCCGGTTCGCACCAGGGAAAGGAGGAACGCGCCGAAGCCTGCGGCGGCGATGAGAGCCTTGATACGCGTCTTCATCACCAGCAACAAAATGAGCCCAGGAAACATCATTGCCGCAAAAGTTCCGGGCGAGTTCAGTGTGCTCCAAACGCGGATTTCATAGGGAAAGGGCCTGCCGAAAGATTGGGTCTCCCACCCACCAGGAAGCCCTTCGAGCCACGCGATGTCCCACGGGGGAGGCGCGACGTACTGAAGGATGCCATAGAGACCGAGCAGCAATACACCCCATTTGACACTGGAGAGGAAGGCTGCCTTATGGGCTTCATAACTTCGCCAGCGCAGGGTGAGGTGCATGCCGAAGAGAAGAGGCGCGCCCCACAAGAATAGACCGTAGACGATGCCGCCGATCGACTCAGCCTCGGAATTGTGGAGGAACCATCGAATGATACCGACGGAGAATCCGTAGAGCACGCCGGCTCCGCAGAGAAGGTAAGGAACCAACTGGGATCGCGGGGCCTGGCGCAGCTCGCGCAGCACCGTGATGCCGGCAATCGCGGTGACGAGAAAAGGTGCGAGCAGGACGAGATTCTGATCTTCAAACCCGAAACGCCAGTCGATGATGCGCCGAACCAGCGGGGTGAGAAACCAGGTCCACAAAGTGAAGTGGAAGTATGCGATGGGGCGGCGTATGTAGAGCGTCAACCCGATTGCAGCTGCCACCGCTGGGACGGCGGCGCGGAGCAACGTACTTTGATGTCCGAGGAACAGCGCCGCGAGCGCAAGGGCACCCCCAATCGCAACGACCCAGACCGCGGAAGCGGAGGGCTGCTCCAGCGGAACCGCGCGATTGAACGCCCGCCTTGCGGAAGCCGGAGCCAAGCTGGCGATCGTGCTCATGCAGTGAGTCTTCCTCCGACGCCTGCAATCGAAACCGGAAGGGAGGATTCTCCAGTTCGGGAAGAGAGAGTAGCGGCCTCCTGCTCGGGAGTCCTGAATCCTACGCGGCTAAGAAAGCGCCGGAAGGATTCCTGGAAGACGTCGATGCCGAATTTGCCTGCGTGATCGGAAAGGATATCGGAATGCCACGCCATCGTCTCGAATCGCCGGATGGCCGCCGCGAGATCGGCAGGAGTCTGGCGGTCAAAGAAGACACCGGTGACATCTTCGAGGATGGTTTCAACGGCCCCACCTGCACGGTAAGCGATGGTTGGTCGGCCGGCTGCGGCAATTTCCAAAGGGGCCATGCCGAAGTCCTCTTCGCCCGGGAAGAGAAGTGCCCGGCAGCGCGCGGCATAGTGCTCCACCTCTGCATCAGAGAGCCTGCCAAGGAATTGGACGGTTGGTCCGGCCAATGAGGCCAGCCGCGCCCGATCCGGTCCATCCCCGATCACCATCAGTTTCCGATTCAATTCAGTGCAAGCTTGAACGGCGAGATCGATGCCTTTGTAGGAGACGAGCCGCGAAAGGACGAGGTAGTAGTCTTCCTGCTCGCTGGATGGTTTGAAGCGGTTGATATTGATGGGCGGATGAATGACTTCAGCGGTTCGACCATAGACACGCTGAATGCGCGCAGCCACTGTCTTTGAATTGGCCACGAAATGGTCGGGCTGACGGGACGCGCCAGTGTCCCATTCGCGCAGGAAGCGGATGAGGTGAGGAAACACGGCACGCTTGAAAGAGCCCATCGACTCGCGTGCGGAATAGCTGTCGAAACTCCATGCCCAGCGCATTGGGGTGTGGCAATAGCAAACGTGAATTGCATCGCGATGGGTGCGAACACCCTTTGCATATCCCGACGAACTGGAGATCACCAGGTCATATTTGGATAAGTCAAGAGAGCTGACTCCATACGGATAAAGAAGGAAGTAGAAACGGTAGAAATCCTTCATGCGCGGCAGGTGCTGCATCCATGAGGTGGTGACCGGGACATTCTTCAGGCCCGCAGGCATGCAGTGGGGAAGCGCAACCGTCGAGAATAAGTCAGCGGGAGGCATCATGCGCACAAGCTCCTGTGCGACGATCTCGGCGCCTCCCATTTGCGTGAAATAGTCGTGCACTATTGCAGTTTTCATAAACACTCCTGTCGCGTGCCTCGAACCTGTTACGAGCTCACGCGCGGATCGCGAGTAAGCTCGTAGAGGCTCTAGACGCCAGATCGCTTTAGGACGGCGGGAATCGTACGGGCGAGGATGCTGAGATCGAGCGCCAGCGACCAGTTTTCGATGTACGAACAGTCGAGCACTACCCATTGATCGAAATCGAGTGAAGCCCGGGCCGAGACTTGCCAGCTGCCGGTGATTCCTGGGCGCACGCTGAAGCGGCGCATCAGTTGTGCCTCGTTGAAGAGAGAGACATCGCGTACGCTCATCGGTCTCGGCCCAACAAGCGACATGTCACCCTTAATGACATTCAAGAGCTGCGGCAGCTCATCCAGAGATGTCTTTCGCAGAAAGCGTCCAAGAGGCGTGATGCGCGGATCGTTCGCCATCTTGAAGATGGGGCCGTTGGCTTCGTTCTGGGACTCAAGCTTCGCCATCAACTGCGGCGCATCCTGAACCATGCTGCGGAACTTATACATAGGGAAGCGACGACGCCGATAGCCATAGCGCTCCTGAACGAAGAAGACAGGTCCAGGACTGGTGACTTTCACGGCGATGGCAACAGCAAGGAAGATTGGGGCCGTCATGAGCAAGCCGGCAGTGGCGCCAACCAGGTCGACGATACGCTTCATCTTTTCTGCAGTAAGACTTGCGTGATCCGAAGGCACGAGTTCGATGAATCGGGACGCACGCTGCCGCCGTTTCGAACTGAGGGAAAGATCGAAGATTTCGTTTAGATAGGAGACGCGCACACCGGCCGCTTCAGCAATTGAGACGGCACGCTGTGTCATGTCGTAGCAGGAACGCAGAGGCGTTGCCACAATCAATTCGTCGACGACGTTTTTGAGCAGGTAATCAGGCAGATCGTTCAGAGATCCCAGATACCGGCTGGCGATATCGGGCGCCATTTCTTCGGTGTTTCGATCATCGAAGAAGCCAAGCAGAGTCTTGTTGGCATGGAATCCGACTCTCAATTCACGCCACGCCTTGCTTGCCCTGGGCCCGCTGCCGAGGATCACGACGAGCGCCGGTTCGCGCGGCTGCCAGGTCTGGGGATTGGTGAGGAGTACGCGGCTTAGCTCGTAGGAAAAGGAGAGGAGGAAGAAATCGGCAGAGATGAGCCGGATGGGTTCAAGAGCCATGCGCGACTTGAGATACGCGGCGACAAAGAACGTCATGAGCGCGCATGCAGCCGCAAGGCGGAGTAGAGCAGATCCGGCAGCGGGCAGGTCGGAGCGATAGAGTCCGATCATCCGCAGAGATTTTTGCCAGAGCACGACAAAGACGATGGAAAAGATGGCGTTAAGCAGCGTGATGCGGATACCGAGGAAGCCGGTAAGCCCGCTTTGCAGGATGGATTGATGATTGACGTAGCAAACAACTCCGACAAGCATGGCCAGGGCAATTGTGCCGTCCACACTGGCGGGAATATTAAGAATAGAACGACGAATCGACATAGAACGCTCCGCGGTACATAGGGGGGTGTGTACTTGCGCTGGAACTAGGCAGGTCGATCACTAACGATCGACGCGCATGACTCCGACGGCGGTCAAATTTCGTTTGTCACTGCGGCAGCGCGGCGAACCGAAAGCCAATTGCCAAGCTGCTGCGTAACCTTCTTGATGTCCTCTCTCCGCACCAGCAGGTCGGGCACGGGAAGTTTAAGAACGAGGGGAAAGCTGGCGAGAACAAAAGTGAGCCGCGCGCAGGTTGAAATCAGCAGCGACAACGCCGCACCCATGAGCCCGATGCGAGGAATGAGAAGAAGCATCAGGGGAATCGTGAGGGAAAGGCCGATGGCCTGCAAAGCAGTAATGACGCCGGGCCGACCCAGAGCCATGAACGCTTGCGACATCACCTGAGTGGCGCCGGTGAGTACGACTTCTAAAACGAGGACACGCAGGATTGAAGTCGCGCTGCCGTAGTCGGAGCCATAGAGGAGTAACAGGAGCTTTGGTCCAGCAAGCACGATGCCCAAACCGCATACCGCTGTGAGTGCGGTTGTAATGCGCACAGCGCGCCCCGTCATCGCGATGATTTCCAGTGGCGGGAGCGCCACCGCGCGGGGGAAGAGCACCATGACCACCGAAGTGTGGAACGCGTTCAAGAGTCGCGAGAGGCTGAGGGCGACGACGTAGATGCCCATCATGTCGGGAGTAAGGAGGCGGACGACCAATGCTTGATCGACATAGAGAGACATCGTGCCGCAAAGGTCGATTCCATAGCTCCTGATTCCATAGGAGAGGAGCATGCGCGAGGATTCTAGAACAGAATGAATGCGCGGCGCAAAAGTTCGTTGAACCTGGAAGAACATCCAGAGGAAGACTGGAATGCCGGGAGCAACATAGCACCAAGCGGCCGAGGCGGGTGTGAGCCGACCAAGAAGTTTAAGTGGAACGAGGCCGGCTAGAGTGGCTAAAGGAGGGCCGATCAGGGAAAGATTGGAGACATTGAAGCCTCCGCGGCTCTCAACGGCCGCGCGCCCGATGACGAAGAAGAGAGCGATCGGAGTGTTGAGGAGAAAAACTCGCGCGTAGAACAGGACGTCGGGAGAGTACTGGGGAATCCAAAAGGGAAGGAGGAAGTACCCGGCGATCGCGGAGAGGCTGCTGATCAGGAAACACAAAAGAATTCCTGTTCCCATTAGCTCCGAGGCTTTTTCGGGTTGCTTTCGCAGTTGATAAGTCAAGGCGCTGGGCAATCCCAGGGTTAAAGCCGAGGACAGGAAACTATAGGAGAGAATCATCGCGCTCAATGCACCGCGTCCTGACGGGGCTAGAGCGCGTGCACACACGATCCCCGTCGCCGCATTGATCCCGATGATCAACAGCTTGGTAGCAGCGGACTGCGCGAATGCGGCCGATGAAGATGGATTGGTCGTGCGCAAGCCTGTTGCCTCCTGAGGATAGTGACGTCTGTTGGTTCGATGACGAGGGGCCCGTCGGCCTATTTCATAAAGTCAGTAGGACTTGCGTAGAAGCCAAGATTGGTTAACTGCATGTAATGCTGGAGCCGGGATATGCGATCGTGGGGAACGTAGACAATGTCTCCCGGTTGAAGAGCCATATCGTGCTCAAGCTGAGCCGTCTTGTGGACGTGTGTCAGATTGAGTTGTTTTACCTCGGCCAATGTGTCATTGAACTTGCGAAAGACGATGACCTGTCCGGATTTTGCAGCATTGGTAAAGCCGCCAGCCATCATGATTGCCGAAATAGCGGACATTTGATCGCGAATCTCAATTTGTCCAGGCTTGGTGACCTCACCGGCGACCACGACATAAGGCCTTGTGAACTCTTCAAGCACCAAATTGAGTTCGGGGTCTTTCAGCCTGGAGCTTTCTTTAGAGACTATGAGGTCGTGCGCCTGGGTCATGTTGAGACCGGCGACCTGGACCTCTCCACCGATACTGATATCGATGTAGCCGTCGGGCTGTACGGTAACAGACTGATTGAATTCCGGCGTAAGCCGGTACTGGAGCTGCACGGTATCCCCGGGGCGAAGCAGGTAGCGCGGCCGTTGGCGCAACGCGGGCTGCGCCATGAGCGATGCTTGCGCTAACCCGATTACAAGAAAGATCGAACCGATCGCATGTTTAGACAGCATTGAATTTGTCTCCATCGTGGACAGTTACCAAAGCCAATTAGGAATGGGATACGTGCGCTTATTCAGCAACGAACCCAAGATGTTTCCGCCTGCGTCGGCAATACTTCGTTCGAGATGGTCGAATTGGTTCTTCGACGTCTTGTTGGCTTCGGCAACGAGGACGACGCCATCGACGAGAGTCGTTAAGCCAAGAATGTCTTTGCTCTCTTTGAGGGATGGACAGTCGAGCAGAATGTAGCTGAAGCGATTGCGCAGCAGATCGATCGCCTGCTTGCGGTAATTTCGATTCGCTCGCCAATTTCCCCGCGGCAACGCCAGCGCCACCTGGGATGCATTGATCTCTTCGTCGCTTGCAATGGTGGCCGGCGTATACAAAGCCTCATCACTGGAAGACGCAATGCTCCGGCAATCGAGTAAGACGGCAGGTTCCACTGCGCCGTGATGCAGCGCGTTTGTCAATCGGGTTGTTAGAAAGGTTGTGCCGGCACCAGGGTGAGCGGCAACGAATGCAATTGCAATGCCCCGGCCGGGATTCGCGCCAAGCCCATCTTGAAAGACTTTGTAGATCAGTCCCTGAAACGAAGTTGCGACTGAATCTGGGGCAATCGAAATCATCGGTGTGGGCTCCCGTCGTTCTCGTTCGAAATTCGGTTTCAGAAAGCTAAGCATGGTTCGGAGTGTCGAAATTCTGCATGACCGGTACAGAGATGCTTCCAGTTAGAGCTTTGTCAGCAGCGGAGCGAATCGACAGCGCATGAGAGTTTGTCGTGAGCCGGCCTCTTTCCAGATCGCGCGAAGAAAGGGGAACGGTAGCTAATACCGGGAAGCGAGAGAAAGAGCTGAGTTCGTGGGGAGTCGCGAACGTATCGCGAGTCATCTCCGCGAGGTAGATTGCTCCCGCAGCGAGGAAGAGCGCCGACATCAAACCCACCGCAGCGTTAAAGACCGGTTTGGGCGATGAAGGGTGAAAGGTCGATGTCGGGCTTTCGGCAATGCCGACATTGATAATCTTGTGCTCATCCATTGCATCTTCGATTTGGGCCTGATCGCGTTTTTCCGAATACAGTTCGAAATTGCTTCGAGCCTGGTCGACGGCTTCCTCCAGCGCATTGAATGGCACATCGAGGGACTCGAGCTCCTTGAGTTGTCCGCGCAGGTCCGCAATGTTTTGCGTGAGAGCCGCCCCTTTGGCTTTGAGTGCGTTTCTTTCAATCCTGTTCTCGACGAGCGAGCTCTGCACCTGTTGCCATGCTGGATTGACGTCAGTCGAATCTTCGACGCCGCGCTGTGAAAGCATCGAGTTGAGAGATGCCGAGGTGTTTCCAATCTGCTTGTCAACCTCTGCTACGAGCCGGTCTGTGGGCTGAAAGCGAGTCAGAAGCTCGGCGCGTTTGTTTTCGAGCTGCACGAGCAATGCGCGCAGCTGCTCAGTTGAGCCCTGCCCTGTTAGAACGCGGCTCGTGGTCTGGTGGCGCTTCGGCACTTCGTTTTGGGCGCTCGTGCTTGCGTGCAGCCGGCCCTCCATCTCAGAAAGATCGGCCTGGTTTGCGCGCAAATCGTCTTCATCTCCGGCTATTGTCTTGCTAAGCATCTGCTCCTTGTCGGGGACTGAGATGACCTGATGTTCCTTTTGGAAATCGGTCATGTCATTCGTCGCTTTTTGCCAAGCGCCACGGTAGCGGGCAGCTTCGTCGTTAAAGAAAGTAGACGTGCCATTTGGACGGGAGAGAAGCCTGCGATGCGAGAGATACGCATTCGACAGTTGCTCGAGGGTATGCGTCGCTTCTTCGGGCGAAAGGGCTGAATATGTCACAGTGATGATGTTCGATTTGTGTGCCGGCTCGATACGCAGATTTTTTCTGAAGTTAGCCAGGCGAGTGGCATGGGCCTGCAGGGCATCGGCATCTTTATCCGATTCTTTGAGCTGCGCCCATCCGGGATCGGCGACTGCGCCGATTACATCGTCGCTGCCAAGGATCTCCAACTCGGAATTAACCTGGGGCTCGGTAATCTGTTCCACGGATGCCGTGGAATTGCGATCGGCGGTGATTACAGCGTTGCTGCGATTATTTTCAAGGAGGAACTTGGTTTCGGAAAGGTAGTGCCTTTTCGGTAGAACGGTAGCCGCGACGGTTAACAAAATAACAATCAGAAAGACGGGAAAGAAGATATGGCGCTGACGGAAGAATGCCTCGGCAACGACGCGGGTGGGGGGAACTCGGCTAAGTTCACTCGAGAGGACATGCATATCGGCGATCTCCCCTAAGACGGATTGTTGAGTTACGAGTTTTGCCATGTGTGTGATATCCAACATGTTGGTTTCGATTGGCCTAACGACCAATCGGTCAGAGCAGCTTGGAGTTATCGCCGCGTGTCAGAGGTTACTCGTTGCCTGATTATTGAGAACAGGAGCCCAGAGACGCTTGTTAAAGTGTCGGCACCAAGAGACTGCATGTTTTGTAGGCAATTACACCGATGTCCACAATCGCATCAGAGAAATTAGATTCGATCGATCTTCACGACTGACGCAGAAAAACCACTTGTCGTTCAGAAGGGAACCTTTTTCGATTCCGCGACGTTCTGGGGAAGCTAGCCGAATGGGTGTAGAAGATTCGGCTGGACTATTTCGGCTGTTGCTTCAGAGTGTTATGTTGAAGTCAGCTCTCGAGCCGTTCGGCTCATAACAAGTATTAGCACGAGAATGAGCGACTGTCACGGCTTTTTTGTGAATCTCAAAACATAATCCGTAAATACAAGACCAGCAAGGTAATGGGCCCATGCGTTTGCGTTTCAAGTCGACAGTCATGCTTCATTCAGATGCAACGCATCGAAAAAGAGATGTGAGGCAAGATGCCAAAAGTTTACAAATCAGATACTCGAAGAGTGCTCTTTATCGATCACACTGCGGAAATTGGCGGAGGGGAAATTGCACTATTCAACCTTGTTCGAACGATTGACTTGAGCAAGATCACTCCGATTGTTTTGCTGTTTTCAGACGGCCCTCTCGTCGAGAGAATGCGTCGCCACGCGGAGACGCATGTTCTGAAGCTCGAATCGAGCGTGGCTTCAATTCGCAAAGACAGCCTTGGTTGGCGGTCGCTGCTTAATCTTGGGGTTGGCTGGAAAACAGCTCGGCAAATTCTGATGGTCGCACGATTTGCGCGTAGAGAGCGCGTGGATGTGATCCACACAAATTCTCTGAAGGCGGATCTGATTGGAGGGCTCGCAGGCCGGATCGCTGGAGTTCGGGTTGTGTGGCATGTGCGAGATCGCATAGAACCGGATTACTTGCCGGAGCCAGTAGTGAAGGCCTTTCGTTTCCTTTGCCGTGTGGTTCCCGACTACGTTATTGCCAATTCCAGGGGCACGCTCGCAACACTCCGCCTGATGGGGAAGCGCGATGGGTGTGCGATTGCATCGGGAGTCGATCTCGCGCCGTTTACCGATGTGGTTCACGATGGCTGCGAAGTTCGACCAACGGATCTGCAACAGAATCGGCGCAACGGTGAAATTCTAATTGGATTGATCGGACGCATCAGTCCCTGGAAGGGACAGCACATCTTTATCGAAGCAGCTGCTCTTCTCCGCGATCGCGGTAGAAGAGCGAAATTCCAGATCATAGGAGCCCCACTCTTTTCTGAACGCGAGTATGAGGCAGAACTGCACGCGCTATGCGATCGACTGGGCGTGACGGAAATGGTCGAGTTCACTGGATTCGTGGAGAATGTTTCCGAACGCATTACGAAACTGGACATAGTCGTTCACGCATCCACGACCGGCGAGCCGTTTGGCCAAGTCATCATCGAAGGAATGGCTGGAACCAAGCCGGTGATAGCCACAAATGGCGGAGGAGTTCCAGAGATTGTGGAAGACGGAGTAACTGGTTTGCTGATTCCGATGGGAGACCCTGTCGCGATGGCAGACGCAATCGAGTTTTTGCTACAGAATCCCGAAGCGGCGCAACAGATGGGCCTCCGCGGCCGCGAGCGCGCGCTTGCGCAGTTCACGATTCAAATGACTACGCGCAAGGTTGAAGCTGTGTATGACCAAGTACTCGGCGAGGCGTGAGGGCACGGGCCAGCATCAAAAGGACTATGCACGGAGAGGAGATTCGTATGAGAGCTTTTATGGCAGACGGTCGACTTTTGGGAGTGAGTCGCAATCGGATACTGAATGCGCGCGTGAGCATCCTGTCGATCGTAGCTGGCGCGCTTTTCGCGTTCATGCTGTCGGCAGCAGGTGCGCAGTCGAATGAGCTTGGAACTCTGCCGGTCCCTCCGCCGGACCCTGGGTACGGGCTTTATTATCACGACTCGCAATCCGCGCCAGCCGCCGCGAATCGATGGGGATACCACGACGGTTGGTCCGAAGGACGACGCGACCGCAATCACGGAGATTCATTCACACCGGAGGAGAAGGATCACTACCAAGATCCTCCCGAGCACGGTGGGCATCCGGGAATGACAAGAGAGCAATACGTGAAGCAGTACCGTACCGCCTACACGCATGGGTATAAGCACGGATCGCGTATCTGAGGTGGTTTTGGGATCCTCGCCGATGCAAATAAACCCTTGGCGCACTGTCGTATTGACGAATCGAGCGGGGCCAGAGAGAATAGAAAGGTTGCTTCCTCGCAGTACGTGGGCCTGTGGCGCAGTTTGGGAGCGCGCTTCCATGGCATGGAAGAGGTCGTCGGTTCGATCCCGACCAGGTCCACCAAAGAATCAATAACTTACAGATTCGTTTACCGTTTGGTTGGTAGCATTGGGTAGCAAATCGCGGAAATGTTTTTCTCGAGATGCGCTGTTTTGCGCACTCAATTCCGTTTCGATCCCCTTCCCGACGACTGACTCCGGAATCTCCTCGGTTCCTCTGACTTCGCTCGTTGAGGTCCGCGAGAGTTTTCGTGTTCGGACCGACGCCCTACGAGTGTTCTTCCTCGGCTTTGACGAAGCTTCGGATTTCAACTCGCGGTGGATCGAGTCCACGGTCGCGCGAACACCCTCCGGAATCTCCTGCATGTAGACGTCGGTTGTCGTCGCCGTGCGTGAGTGCCGTAGCAGCTCCCTGGACATCTTTGACCGTGCCCATTTTCTGAGCGAGCGTGGCCGTTGTTCTTCGGATTACCTGAAACGTGAGTTTCGGAAGCCCGAGATTCGTGTTCCAGCTTCAGAAGCACCCGATGCCGGAAGTTGGCGGCATCGAGAAAGCTCCCACTCTGACTCGAAAAAGCCACCGAGGACGACTGGAACGATTATGGTTTTCATTTCGTTGTCCGCAACATCCATCACGGTCCGGCGAAAGTAGCCGTACTATTTCTTGCCACGGGCAACGACCCAACCCCGTTGGTGTTTACCCATCCATTCCTCGATTCTGTGGGAAAGCGAGCGGACTTGCGACATTCTACCGGCGTTTGCGACGCAAAACCGACTTCCGTTCCCGCTCGTTGACGAATTCTTCGATCTGGCTCGCGCGGTAGCGGAGCAGTCCGTCACTCAAGTGGAATACGGGCTGAAATGGCGCTTGCGCGAAGAGTGTTTCAATATCCAATCGCGGCTGACGTTCAGTCGCTGCGCAAGTGTCCTCGGGAGTGAGCAGTGGATCGGGTCTCGGATCCATTATCGTGTTGAAAGGTTCAGGCCGTGCTCTCTGAACCGGCTTGCTCGGAGATAATGAGAAGACATTCTCCTCATGGCTGGCCGATATCCGCAGCGAAGACGGCAGTCAGGGGCGCGCTAATTTGCGCGTTGATTGGAGCGAAGCGCAAAACCTTGGCGGTCGCCACAGCGAAGGGTACACGCGAAGCGCGTTTCTAAGCCGTTTTCGCTCGGCCCCTTATTTTCAACACACTTAACGCCGCGGCGCCCCATGGCGCTTGCTTCGTTTCCAAACGGACACGCGCGTAAACGGCGCGTGCGCCGAGCTACTGATTCTCGCACGGTGGCGTTTAGACATTCGGAGCGCTCTAGGAACTCGTTGAAATTCGTCTGATTGCGGCGTCTGTCTGGTGATTTTCGTTTCTTGCCGTTCGAAATCTGTTTGAAGTGCGGTTGTGGCCATTGCTTATAGGGGTTTGCCAACCTCAAGGAATCATCCCCGAGGCTCGCAGCATCCGTTCAGGCACACTGCTGCCGGAGCATTTCCCGCGGTTGAGCCATCAGTCGCGGCAGCCGGATCAGGTTGTGCGCCGCGCAGCTGAAGACGAACAGCCAGTCCACTTTCTCCAGGCCGCGCAACTTGACCTGGCGCAGTGGGCCGGTTTGCTTCAGCCACCCGAAGCCCTTTTCGATCAGCCATCGCCGGCTCAGGCTGATGGCATAGCCGGGCTGGCGCGTGGTTCTGCGGTCCAGGTTGCTGCTGCGGCCCTTGTCGTTCTTGGTAACGTGCGGTGTCACGTTCAACTCCCGCACCGTGCTGACGAAATCCTTCGTGTCGTAAGCCTTGTCGGCGCCCACAGTGATGCGGCGGGCGCGGCCTTGTTGCTTCTCGGCCAGCATCAACAGCGCGGCATCGCGCTCTGCATAGCCATCGGCGTGTGTCACCATCGCCGCGGCGATCAACCCGTTGCGGTTCTCGACCAGGGCATGGCCCAGATAACTCAACTTCGACTCCTTGCCGTAGCTCTTCTTGTACAACCGCGCGTCGGGATCCGTGGCGGACTGATGCGTATCGTTGCTGCGCTTCTGTCCGCGAAAGTCCGTACCATCGTCATCGTCGGAGCCATCCTTGGAGCGAAAACTCTTCTGCGAGGCCCAGGCCTGGATCAGGGTGCCGTCTACGGTAAAGTGCTCGTCGGACATGAACTTCTTCGCCTGCTTGTTCACCTCGGCGAAGAACCGCTGCGCCACATCCGAGGTCAGCAACCGATCGCGGTTCTTGGAGAACACCGCATGGTTCCACACCGCATCGTCCATCCCCAGGCCCACGAACCAGCGAAACAGAAGGTTGTAGTCGATCTGCTCGACCAGCAATCGCTCCGAGCGAACCGAGTAGAACACCTGTAAGAGCAGCGCCCGCAGAATATACTCCGGCGCGATCGAAGGCCGACCCGAAGCTGCATAGAGCGCGTCGAACTCCGGGCTCAGCGTCCCCAGCACCGCGTCCGTCAACTTCCGAATCGCTCGCAGAGGATGATCCGCAGGCACCCGCTGCTCCAACGAAACATAGCTGAACATCCCGTCCTGAGTACGCTCGTCTCCACGCATGTCTGTTAGACGACCTACCTGTTCACCGCGACGCCTCACGTACCTATTTCAACAAGTTCCTAGGGCGCTCCGCTGTCACCGAACTGGGGGTGACGTGTCGAGACTCAGCCGTGCGTAGCACCGAACGGACCGCTTGCGGTGCTGCGATTCGGTGCGACGGAACGAACTTCGAGGATCCGTTTGCGGGCGCCGATGCAGCTCTGGCTCCGTTCTGAGACGTATGGGGAACGCGGAGGCATCCAGCACGTGCGCGGCCCTCAGCGTGCGCAGGAATCCCGAGGTTCGGATCATCGGCGGAGGCCCGAAGGAAGGCCGCTTCCATCAATCTGCGCAGCAATCACTTCATCGAACCGAATCGACGCCTCAAGCAACTTCGAGAGAAAAGAAGATGAAATTGGCGCTCGAATAGCTGTGGTAAACGGTCTCGAAATAAGACTGCTGGCTGGTGCGATCATAGTCGTTCAATCGCGAAGTTTCTCGGATGACATTACGGCCAGAATCGCGCTCGACATCAACGATGTAATCGACAGCCTCTCCGATCTCGGCCTCTATGTCTTCTATGGCGGTCTGGGAATGGCTGCTGGCGAACGAGATTAGCGAAGCGGCGCATTGCTTTGATCGCCGAATCGAATGGGTCGTAGCGAGAGTGCCAGTGCGTCCTGTATCAACGGAATCCGAGGAGCAGGCCTCTTTGCCAGTGATCCCTTTCTTCAGTTCCTGGGTCGAGAGCGTCGAGCACGATCTGGTTTTGCACGGCGAGACCCCGCGAGACCCGCGGGGTCCAGACACTCGTTATGCAGATATAGAGCCTGTCGGTGGCAACGATTGCCCAAAGGAACACGAGCTGTGCTGGGTACCTGAATCGCTGCCAGACTTCAATGACAATTACTGGCCGTGCTCTTCTCGAAGAAAAGGTTAAAGGGATGCGGTCGGACGTATGCCATGTTACGGTCGAGGACGCTAGAGTCGCCGTCTTGCAGTATCTTTACTGCAAGACCCCGCAGAGCTACACTTATCTAACAAGATGGGAATTTACCAGGACAACTTCTTTGGGTTCCGGGGGCCTACTAGCGAGGCCAAGTGTCTCCACCATTGAAGTCGTTTGGGTCCAAACCACGTCTCTTGGCCACCTCGAGCGGCATCCAACATCGGAGATCAACAGAGTCGGTGTGACGGAAATTACGCCCCTCAAGCATCGGGCTTTTTTCAACAGCGTGCTTCGAATGATTTTCTGATCCGCAACTCAGGAAGGCGCTCGGCAGTATGTGCAGTTTATGGCGCGTGCGTCGCATCGATCTCACGGCGCATCAACCTCAGAATGCAGGCTGGAAGTCTTCGGTGTCGACAGCAAGTTCGAGCCGCACGGAAACTGTAACAGCCGGTCTGCGTTTGGCTACTTGGCTTGTTCGCAGCTGGCAAATCCACGATAACAACCTTTTCGACAGGAGCCTATGCAATGCCGGAGAGCATAAATGTGGGCAGCGTCACCGACGGGCCTTCGACCTTATTTTCGATTGGCATTGTCATCCCTACTTACAACCGGGTTGACGCTCTGATGGTTTGTCTTCAGCATCTTGAGCAACAGACAATGTCCGATTTTGAAGTCGTCGTCGTTGATGATGGGTCCTCCGATCAGACGTCCGAACGAATCGCACATTTTCAACAGAAGACCTCGCTACGGCTTCTATACGTTCGCCAGCCAAACGGTGGCCCAGCGCGGGCGCGAAACCGTGGCGTCTCCATGCTTCATGCCCCAATCTGCCTCTTCATTGGTGACGATATTTTTGCGTCACCGGATTTCGTTGCTGTTCATTTAGTGCTTCATCAGCAGCGTCCAGAGCTCCAAGTGGCTGGACTTGGCTTAACCCAATGGAGTGAAGCAGGCCAGGAGGTGACGAGATTCATGCGATGGCTGGACGCGAGCGGAACGCAGTTCTCCTACTGCGATCTACTCAACGGCTCCCATCCTGATTGGAGGCATTTTTATACGAGCAATCTGTCAGTCAAAACAGAACTTTTGACGGTATATCCATTCAATGAAGAATTCCCGAATGCCGCCTTCGAAGACATGGAACTGGGTTATCGAATTCAATCTCAACATGGCCTCGAGCTCGTATTCACACCTGACGCTATTGCTTACCACCTGCATCCCACGTCTTTTCGTGCAGCTTGCAAGCGCATGTTAAACGTCGGCGCGGCGGCAACGATCCTGTACCGACTTTGGCCAGAGCTTCAACCGGCCAGCCCGACGGGATTCAAGAAATGCCTTTTGGAGATATTTCTGCGAAATCGCTGGCTTATTCGACCTTTAGTCTTGCTGTCCGACTTTCTCACTCGTGTTTGGTGTCCTAATCCCCTGATGCGGGTAACCCTCACTGCACATTATTTTGCCGGGAATTCCGCATCTCAATGAGGAAGTCTACGTTCCATTGGGCTGCGCGAGATATCAGGCATTCCTTGGGCGGGAAGCAGTTTCGATCTATCATCGAGAAGCTGCGCCTCTTGCTCCAAGCGTGGGAGACGCGAAAGCAGTTTCTTACTGTCGCGGAAGCGTCAGACAGGATTCTGATCGCGGTGACGCGGTAACTCATCAGAGAGATTATACAAACGAATGGAAATCACGATTCTCATCTCGGTTTTTTGGGGAATTTCGTCGCCAACGTCAGCCCAAAAACGGACTCACAGCTTCCTCTACCAGGAGAGCAGAGCGCGGCCCTCTCAGAAATCCATAGACGGCATTGTAAGCGTGAGCGATCACCAGGCAAAGACTCGAAACTAAAGTGAACATGACTGCTTCGCGCGTCGTGCGAACGCCGACGAAAACGATGAATCCAGTTTGACTGATCAGAACGAGCGCAATTTCAATGATCGTTCCGCTCCAAAAGACCCATTTCCTTGCCCGATTCATCACCCAGGCAACGACCGCGACGTAAGTGGTGCAGGAGGCCAAGACCTGCCAGCCTATGACGTCCCTTAGTCCCGCGTATTTCGACCCAAGAATCCAGAGGACCGGTTCGGGGCAAACAAATGCAAATACGACAACAGGTATACAACATAAGCTTGCCAACGAGATGATCTTGAGATATACGCTCAATAGACGGTCACGGCTGAGACGAGCGATATAGGGTTCTATGACGACTATGTTAAATGTCTGAAGAACCGCGAAAAGTTGTGCTATTCGGCCGAGGGCGGCGACCTCAGCAATACTAGTTGTCTGTCCAAAAAAGCTAATAAGGAAAAGTGATATCTGTGGTTGCAATGCTCCGAAGATGAGGGCAGGCATCGCGGGCATCACGTAGTGGATTATCTCTCGCTCTGCGGAGTGTGTGTTTGCGTTGCTCCGTCCAATCCACCTGCGGCTTTTCCTCGCGAGCACTCTGCTGATAACGGTCACATTCAGGGCGGAGAGCGCAGCTGCGGTCCAGGCGTTCAGACCTCCAACGATCCGAAGCACGATGTAAGCCCCGAATCGTAGCAATCCTGAGACTGTCTGCGGTACGTAAAACTGCGTTAACTGTCTGTACAGGAAAAATGGAGCCGAGCAGCAAGATACATTACCGCTGGAGTATAGCGCAACCAAAACCGGAACGATCAGCAGAATCTGGAGTTCTGTGCTCCAGTGATGGGTATGGGCAACAGCCACGAATATGGCCGTTGCAAATGGGGACAAGATTATAAATGCCCAGGTCCGCAGTCGAATCGCCGCGTGAACATACCGGCTCACTAGATCACTGTCATCCACGCGATTCCCCACCAGCGGGACAATCGTACTGGCGAAACCCAGATCCATCAGGCTGCTAGCTGTGGACTGAAATCCAAACGCGAGACCGAACTGTGCGTAGGCTTCCACACTCAACGATCGAACGAGGAAAAGGCCCACCAACGCATTCACTGCCTGCAGAGCGCCTTGGCCAACGAAGAAACTTAAGACCGTCCCCAAAACGCTTTGCCAGCGCCCGTGACGCGTGTCGCAACGTTCCGTCACTGTAGCGGTCTGAAGATCGATTTCCGGTTGGTCCGGCTGTGTTGGCTTAATCCGCATGTTATGAATTCTATGAAATTGGCGTCCGGCTTTAGAATTCCACGGCGCCATCGTTAGGATACCGGAAAGGAGCAAACCTCCGGATTCGGTCGGACCAGATGGTGCTCTGTCGCCTGAACTTAATAGGCAAGAAAGCTCCGACGCGCCCTAGGAACTTGTTGAAATAGGTACGTGAGGCGTCGCGGTGAACAGGTAGGTCGTCTAACAGACATGCGTGGAGACGAGCGTACTCAAGACGGGATGTTCAGCTATGTTTCGTTGGAGCAGCGGGTGCCTGCGGATCATCCTCTGCGAGCGATTCGGAAGTTGACGGACGCGGTGCTGGGGACCCTGAGCCCGGATTTCGACGCGCTCTATGCAGCTTCGGGTCGGCCTTCGATCGCGCCGGAGTATATTCTGCGGGCGCTGCTCTTACAGGTGTTCTACTCGGTTCGCTCGGAGCGATTGCTGGTCGAGCAGATCGACTACAACCTTCTGTTTCGCTGGTTCGTGGGCCTGGGGATGGACGATGAAACAAGCAGGCGAAGAAGTTCATGTCCGACGAGCACTTTACCGTAGACGGCACCCTGATCCAGGCCTGGGCCTCGCAGAAGAGTTTTCGCTCCAAGGATGGCTCCGACGATGACGATGGTACGGACTTTCGCGGACAGAAGCGCAGCAACGATACGCATCAGTCCGCCACGGATCCCGACGCGCGGTTGTACAAGAAGAGCTACGGCAAGGAGTCGAAGTTGAGTTATTTGGGCCATGCCCTGGTCGAGAACCGCAACGGGTTGATCGCCGCGGCGATGGTGACACACGCCGATGGCTATGCAGAGCGCGATGCCGCGCTGTTGATGCTGGCCGAGAAGCAACAAGGCCGCGCCCGCCGCATCACTGTGGGCGCCGACAAGGCTTACGACACGAAGGATTTCGTCAGCACGGTGCGGGAGTTGAACGTGACACCGCACGTTACCAAGAACGACAAGGGCCGCAGCAGCAACCTGGACCGCAGAACCACGCGCCAGCCCGGCTATGCCATCAGCCTGAGCCGGCGGTGGCTGATCGAAAAGGGCTTTGGGTGGCTGAAGCAAACCGGCCCACTGCGCCAAGTCAAGTTGCGCGGCCTGGAGAAAGTGGATTGGCTGTTCGTCTTCAGCTGCGCGGCGCACAACCTGCTCCGGCTGCCGCGACTGATGGCTCAACCGCGGGAAATGCTCCGGCAGAAGTGTGCCTGAACGGATGCTGCGAGCCTCGGGGACTATTCCTTGAGGTTGGCAAACCCCTATAAGCAATGGCCACAACCGCACTTCAAACAGATTTCGAACGGCAAGAAACGAAAATCACCAGATAGACGCCGCAATCAGACGAATTTCAACGAGTTCCTA
>CAWFZI010000025.1:0-230180 GCA_963820295.1 uncultured Acidobacteriaceae bacterium
GGACCCCCCCGACGCGGTGATGGCGCCGGTGATGTGTACGGGAAAAATCCCGGGCAGCATCACCTTGATCCACCAGCGCCAGCCCCGTGAGGTGGAAACTGCCGGCGGCCTCGCGCAGGTCGGTCGGGAACGCGCTGGCGCCGGCGATGACGTTGAACAGGATGTACCACTGCGTGCCGAGGATCATCAGCGGCGACAGCCAGACGTTGGCGTTAGCCCGTAGCGCACGATGATCACGACGAACGCGGAACAGGCGAGGTTGGCCGGGAACGCGGCCAGGAATTGCGCCAGCGGCTGGATGCGTTCGGCGAGCTTCGGCCGCAGTCCGATCCACACGCCGACCGGCACCCAGATCAGCGTCGCCAGCGCGATCAGCACGATGACGCGCACCAGCGTGATAAAGCGCAGCCAGCGGCGCGTCGACGACATCCGGCGGAGCGACAGGGTCGGCCGCGAGATATCGACAGCGCGCCACGCCGCGTAGCCGGCGACCGCGGCGATCAGCGCGACCCAGCGCAGTCGATCAGGCGTGATGGCGGGCTCGCGGCGCGCGCAGCCTCGACGTGACCGGGCAGCGGGACTGCGAATTCGCAACGGCTCCTGTCCAGCGCCGCGGACGCGCATCGGTCAGCGCGCGCAGCGCTCGGTGCGGCGGAACAGGTCGAGCAGCCACGATGTCGGCGCGCTCGCCGACGCCGTCTGCTCGAAGCGGAACTTGTCGGCCCACGCCACCAGCGGGCGGAACAGCAGCTGGTCGTACAGCATGATGACGATCAGCATGGTCAGCGATGGCCCAGCCGATCGCGGCAGGTTCTGCGGCTCGATGGCCAGCGCGACGTAGGAGCCGATGCCCGGCAGCGTGATCGTGGTGTCGCCGACGGTGATGGCCTCGGAGGCGACCACGAAGAACCAGCCGCCCGACATCGACATCATCATGTTCCAGATCAGGCCCGGCATCGCGAACGGCACGTCGAGCCGCCAGAAGCGCTGCCAGCCGCGACAGGTGGAAGCTCGCGCGCGCTTCCTCCAGATCCTCGGCACGTTGCGCATCGACTGGTAGAAGCTGAAGGCCATGTTCCAGGCCTGGCTGGTGAAGATCGCGAACATCGCGGCGAACTCGGCGCCGAACACGCTGCCGGGGAACAGGCTCAGGAAGAAGACGTACGGTGAACGTCAGGAAGCCGAGGATCGGCACCGACTGCAGGATGTCGAGCAGCGGGATCAGCACGATCTCGGCGCGCCGGCTCTTGGCGGCGAGCGCCGCGTAGGCGAAGGTGAAGATCAGCGAGCAGACGATTGCCAGCAACATGCGCATCGTCGTGCGCAGCGCATAGTCCGGCAAGTGGCGGGATCGAGCGAGACCGGGGCGACGTCGAGCGACGTCAGCGGAAGCATTGGTCTGCCGCCGCCGTAGACGATCAGCACCATGGCGCCGATCACCAGGATCAGCGCGACCGCGTCCCAGATGTTGGGGCGGAGCGCCTGTCCCAAGGTCGCACGTCCGGATATCCTGAAGGGCCATCGGAGCTGCCTTTTCGAGCTTCAAGGCGGCTCGAACCAGAACCGAGGCCGCAGATCTATCGATGCGTGTTGTGCCGCGCGAAGGTTTCGAGGGCCGTGCGGCGACGCTCAGAAATCGCCGTGCAGGCGCCCCGAGACAATCGAGACCGGTCCGCGATCGGCGTTATAGGCGGGATTTGTGATGAGTTGATAGTCGGCGGTGACGATGAAATTCCTGTCGATCGAACAGGCGTAATAGGTCTCCAGAATTCGTTCAGGACGATAGTTCAAGCGGCCATCCCCGATCAGCAGGCCGATGCCGCCTGCCGCGAGAAAGTCACGATGCGCGGCGGAAAGTCCGTTGATCGCGCCGCCGAGGCCGATGGTATCGCCAGGGCGTCCCCAATGGCTGCCCTTGATGGATACCCCGCCGGACAGGCTGCGATCGATATCCGTAAAGGACAGGATTTCGTTCTGGCCGTCATTCCAGCTGGCGCGGGCGAACAGACCGACATCCGCGGCGATCTGCTGCTCCAGATTGGCATAGACACCATATTTGGGCAGGGTGTGACGGATGCTTGCCGTGACGGCATTGATGTCGAGCGCGGGATCGGCGGCCACCATGGCCAGTGCCTGGCGATAGCTCGCGCTATTACCCTGGTTGCCAAAGACGCCGAGCCGCAATTTGCCGGGTTGACCGGCAGGCGCGTAGCGTTCTTCCAGTTCAACGACGGCGCCGCCGCCCTTGGCTGTCGAGAACATCGCTGTTGGGCGCGGTGGGCACCTCGAACAGGCCGGCGCGCACCGCCCAGTCCTTGCGGTTGAGCTCGACCATCGCGCCGCGCGTATAGCCCGGCAGATCGGCGGGGAAGTCGTATGCCGCCGACGACCACATCGCCCAGTTCATGAAATCCGCGCGCGGGTCCTTGGCGTAGGAATTGCCGTCGAAGAAGTCCCCGATCGCGAAGCGCCCGATGATGAGCGTGATGCGGTCGATGTCGCGCTTGCCCGGTAGTTGATTGGCGGCGTCGGCGACGTCCTCCTGTTCACCGCCGAGGCCAAAGGTCTGTTTCAGGTAATAGCGCTGCGCCCGGAACTTGGGATAGGCGGCGCCCGCCTTCTGCGCCTCGCCATTGGGGAAGCCCGCCAGCCCAAGCGTTCCGTTCAGGCCAAATCCCTGCGCCAGCTCCGGGTTGAAATAGAACTCCCCGCCCTGCCACAGGCGCCAGCCGAGAAATGCCGTCGTGGTCCAGGTCTCGCGGGCTTGTCCGCTGCCCGGCAGGCTGTTGGCGCCGGCATAGGGCGAGCGGAATGCCGGATAGGCCGACGACAGCAATGTCGTCTGCGTATGCAGGTTCCAGTCTGTCGATACCGGAAGCGCGCTCGATCCGCCGGAAGCATCCGCCGCGGCCAGGGGCCGCGTCCGAACCGGTAGTTCAGCCCGAGTTTGACGAGGTGCAGGTTGGGATCGACATCGATGCCCGGCAGTCCGAAGCCGCGGAGATCGTACATCCGGCGCGCGAGATCGATGTAGCCATATTCGACCTTGGCGCTCCAGTTGCCGCCCACGGCAAATTCGACGCCGGCGCCCACCGTCCAGCCAGGTTGGTATTGCCCGGGCGAGGAAACGATATTGCCGGCGCCATCATTGACGTCGACGTGGCTGTGGCCCCAGGCAAGGCCGCCGGTCACATAAGGCAGCCATGTTCCGAACGCGTATCCGACGCGACCGCGCACGGTGCCGACGTAGTCAAGCGTCGTGTTGAAAGGGGCGCGGGTCAGCGCCGGGCCGTCCAGCGGACTGGAGAACGATGTGTCGGCTTCGATGCCAAGCACGACACGGTTCGAAAACTGCCTAACATAGCCGGCCTGAAATCCGCCGATCAGGCCCGTGATGCCATGCGGAAAGAATACGCCCTGCTCGGGAAGCGGATTGGTGCCGGGGCCAAAACCGCCGCCGCCATAACCGGCATGGCCGCCCAGATAGAAGCCGGTCCAATTGAAGATGGCCGGGCGTTCGGGCGCCTTGACGGGCAGGTTCGGGGAGAACTCCGCCGCCAGCGCGAGAGAGCACGTGGCAAGCATTATCCCGGTGCCACCGCCAAATCTGCAAAGGCTCTTCATGACGCGCCCTGTAATCCTTACTGAAGCCAGATCAAGGAAGGTGACATTCATTCCCGCGCGTCATAGCAACTTATTCGCAAGTGTTAAGCGTGCCTTTTGGACGCCCGTCATTGCCGGATTTGCCCGGCGCTCCAGCTTGCGGCCGAGACCACCGGCCGGAGAGTTTTCCCGCCGACGACCTGCCCGAGAACGGCATCCTTCTCCGGCCGCGATGCGAGCTAGGCCGAGGCTCCCGCTCCCCTGAACGTCGGCGCCGCTGTCGAACCGCGACAGCCATCCCGTCCCTGACTAAGACAGTTCGAAGACAGCCATGTGAAAAACGGCGCGGTCAGACCGGAAAATCGCGAGTCGAAGTCCCGGGATTGCGGGTTGCGTCGCATGGTTTCTCGAGCCCCGCTCACGCTTCCGCCGCGCTCGAGTGCGGGTGCTGGACTTCGACGGTGACGTGAGACAGATCGGCAAATCTGGCCAGCCGCCGCCGGTAATGCGCCGCCTCGCGCGCTCCTGATGTCGCGACCGAGACGATGGCACCGAGATGGCCGGGCCCAAGCCGCCAGAGATGCAGGTCGGTGACCTGATCGCCCTCGCTTTCGATCACCTTGCGGACTTTCTCGGCCATGCGCGGATCCGGCGTGCGGTCGAGCAGGATACCGCCGGTATCGCGCAGCAACCCGACCGACCAGTTGGCGATCACCAGTGCGCCGATCAGACCGGCCAGCGGATCCATCCAGAGCCAGCCGAAGGTCCGCGCCAGCACCAGGCCGACGATGACCAGAACCGAGACCGCGGCATCCGCCATGACATGAACGATGGCGGCGCGCATATTGTTGTCGCGGTGATGCGCACCGTGCCCGGCCTCGTGGTCATGCTCCTCGAATTCCATTTCGTGCTCGTGGCTCTGGCCCTCCCGGACCAGGCGTGCCGTGGCAAGGAAGGCGTGCGGTTCCGGGAATCTCGTCCTGCGATTGCAGATAGCCGGCTTGCTCCTGGAACGTGAACAGCTGGCGGCGGCCGTCCGGCCTGACGGTCTCGATCGTGAAATCGCAAGCCCCCGGCAGCGTTCCCGCCACGGCGCGCACGCGAAACCGCGGCGGCACGTTGTGCTCGAAAACCTCGATTTCCAGATGGCGGCCACCCAACGCAATGCGCCGCGCTTCATCGTCATGGGCATGAGAGTGGCCATGACCATGCTCATGATCATGGCCGTGATCGTGCCGCCGGACAGAAGCCAGGCGCTGGCGACATTGACCACGAGACCGAGCACTGCGATCGGGATCGCCTCGTTGAAGCTGATGGCGACCGGACTGATCAGCCGCGACACCGCCTCATAGCCGATCAGCAGCGCAATCATCGCCAGCACGATCGCGCTGGAATACGCCGCCAAATCGCCGAACTTGCCGGTACCGAACGAGAACCTGCGATTATCGACGTACCTGCGGGCAAAAGTGTAGGCCAACGCCGCGAGCAGCAGCGCCGCCACATGGGTCGACATGTGCAGGCCGTCGGCGACCAGCGCCATCGAGCCGAACAGCGTACCGCCGATGATCTCGGCGATCATCATGACGACGCTGAGAAAGATCACCGCCCAGGTCCGGCGCTCCGCCCTGTCGTGATCCCCGCCCAGGAACACGTGATCGTGCGGCGGAAGCTGGAATACGGAATAGGCCTCGGCCATGCGACTCCCCCTTCACTTCAGGTAGGTGTGGACCACTTCGATGAGCTGATCGGCCGCGTCGGCGTTCAGCGCGCCCGGGTTCTTCTGCGGATCGACCAGATGGGTGCGGATGTGGTCCTCGACCACCTCGGCCATCAGACCGGCGACGCCGCCGCGAATGCCGGCGATCATGTGCATGATGCGGTCGCAGTCGGCCTCTTCGGTCAGCGCCCGCTCGATCGCGTCGATCTGGCCGCGAATCCGGCCGACCCGCGCCAGCAGCTTCTTCTTTTCCCGGATCGTATGCGACATCGGGACCTGATAGGGTACCCCCCTATGCTATGTCAACCACCTCGCCAGCGGCGCGCAAAAGTTGATCCGCCGGGGGGCAGCCATCATGGCTGGCGGCGATCGCGCTGCCGACCGCCGCGGCGCCGTTGTGGTCCGCATGCCCCGTTGGACGAAGCCATTTCGAATCCGGTTCGGACTGAGCCGCATTAATTCCGGGCCACGATTATTATCTCTTGATTACAAATGCTTACCTGGACGGCGTCAGGCCTTCGGACGCTCCAGAAGCATCGCCGGATCGAACTTGTCGACATCGGCGAGCAGTTCGCAGAACGCGCGCGCGCCGTGGTCGATCAGGAGCTCGCCCTTCTCGGCGGAAGCCTGCGTCGCATCGCCGACTGCGCCGCTTGGATGCAGGTCCTGGGTCTGCCAGGCAAAGGGCGCCGGCCGCTGGGCCGAAAGCCGGCGATAGTCCTTTTCCATCGCGATCGAACTGGGCCGAAAATCGGCGATCTTGTCGACGCGGACATGCTGCTTGTATCGCGCCAGCATGATCGATGTCTCGACCGCGCCGCCATGGATGCCGTGACGCAACTCGTCTGATGAAAACAGTCCCTCCGGCGCGCCAAAGCGCGACCAGCCCGTGGTGACCGCGAGCAGCCCGTGGTGCGCGCGCAGGTCCTGCGCCACCAGCGTCATCGCCGCACTGTTGCCGCCGTGGCTCGTGACCATGACCAGCTTCCTGATCCCGGCCCGCGCCACGCTGATCCCCAGTTCCATCCAGCTCTTCAGCGCGACTTCCGTCGGCAGCGTCAGGGTGCCCGGATAATCGATATGTTCGGTGGAAATTCCGACCGGCTGGATCGGAAGGAAGGTTGCGGGAATGCTATCGGGAAGCAACGCGCGCACCCGCGCCAGATAGGCCTCGGCAATCATGACGTCGGTGCCGACCGGCAGATGCGGACCATGCTGTTCGGTGGCCGCCAGCGGCAACACCGCAATCCATCGCGCCGTTCCGGCGCCGCCGATGTCGGTCCAGTGAATGTCGGTCCAGTCGCGGGGAGGAACGGGTGAGGTCATCGAGCCAATGGTTTCTTTGCAGCGACCGAACGCATCACGGCCCCGTTCAAGAACAACTACATCGGCGGCTGATATACGGTGGCCGTCGGCCACTACACCCAGGTGATCTGGAAGAACACGACTGCGGTGGGTATCGGTGAAGCCTCTTGCCCCAACAGCATGGTCATCATCACCGCCGATTACTCCCCCCCCGGATCATGGACAAAAAGCATTCTGAAAGTGCGTGCGTCCATCAGCACGAAAAGTGGGTGCAGCATCCAAGCGCACGGGGTCCCCGCGAACGGGCCTTCGTTCGTGGGGTGGTCGAGGGTGGGAAAGCACGAACCCTAATCGACCACTGTGAACCCAGCCGCCCTCTCACAGAATTGTCATCCTGAGAACCCGCGGGCGCCTATTGGGTCCCCAACGACAGGTCTTCGTCGTTGGGGTGATTTGGGGCCCCACGCAGTGGGGTAAGCGGGGCGAAAGCCTGCCCTGAGCAAAGTCGAAGGGGATCTGCTTCTCGCACCGCTTCGATCAGCACAAGAAGTGGGTGCCCCATCCAAGCGCAGCTTGGGCTGGAATGCATGCTAACGGCAGAAGGAGCGCGCGCCATTCCTAAATTGCGTTACGTCCGAGTAGCGGTGACTCGACCGCTACCGCTCAGAGCGAAGGCCAGTCAACGGAGAACACCGCGAAAATGCGAACGCTCCGGGTTCGCCGCCCGCGAACCGCCCGGCACTGACTGCCGCTTCAGCTTGTTCAAGCGTCGCGAAGAGACAATGCGAGTTTGTCTCTAAGGTATTTGCGAGTCCGTTGCACGAGAGAGGCGAATGCTCAGGGGCTGGTGAATTCTCAGGCCAAACCGTAACAACGTCATAGCCTTCCAGCTTTATTCGTAGGCGACACGACATTGCCTGGTGGCAGCAGATCTTTATCGGGCGAAAACGTGCGCCACTTGCCATCGTGGAACTCGAACTCGTAAGCCTCATAGAAGAACAAGAGTGTGTCATCGAGACTGATCGCATGCTCCTGCGAGACCTCTTCGATTGCTGATGGCGAATCGAAAAACCACCAGCCATTGTGCTTCCAATAATTCACGTAGTCGGCAAAGTCATCGTTTACACAGGTGCCGACTGAATATACGTCAAGGCTCAAAGGTGCCTTCATATTCTTCAACCAAGCGTCGCTCTGCGGCATTCTCTTCGCCATGTAGCCCACTGGAATCATACAAAGGAGTCTATCGATTCCGGGTCGTGGGCGTATCGTGATCCAATCCGTCAATGACCAAGAATGATGCAACTTCCGGATCGCGGGTTAACCGCTCGAAGCGTCGAACTAGCGGGGCGGTACCGCGTCAGCTAGGTTGGTATACAAAGGATCACTTCCACCACAAGAGTGCCCAGATGTCGAGAACTCCATGGGCCACTACGACCGGTGTTGCTTTTTGGGTTCGTGCGAAGTAAATCGAAAACGCTAGAAATGTGAAAGCAATCGAAAACGACCCGTCCCATCCGTAGTAGAGGTGATACGACCACTGGATGGCGACGCTCGACAACGAAGCAAGAAACCAGGAACCTGTTAGAGCTTTGACTTCCGTCATGAGGTAAGCACGAACGATCAATTCCTCAAAGAACGGATTGATCAAGGCAAAAGGAATCGCTAGCAACGATGAATGCGAGGACAAATCGGCAGCAGATACTCCGTTCGCCCCTGGTGGGAAAAGGGCGTGGTGCGTGGAGTAAACGATGAAGCTGCCCACTATGTAGGCAAGGTACGAAACGAGTGTGAGGCCGAGCCCAACGCCCACGTCGCGGACCGACCATCGAAGCCCAATATCTCGGAAGCTCCGGCGACGCCGAGACAGAACATACAAGAGGAGGAAGAGGCTAGGTATTTCCTGAACGAATCCCCGCGCCCATCTAAGCTCTGAGACCATGGGAAGCGCAGCTTTGCCAGCCTTCATCAGGTAAAGACTGCTCAGGAAAGAGCCGCCGAATGCAATGACCAGAACGAGCGCAAGCTCAAACCAGCGAAGACGCTTGTCACTGGCGGCGATGGCTAGCATCCCGGCAGGCGTATCCTCACCGACACTTTTCAATTCAGTTGACACGATTCCCAAGCGTATCACTGCAAGTGAAGGATTTTGAGGGGTCAAACCAGACATGGAACAAGCTGCTCGTGTCAGACGCAGTAACTAAGCAGCCGCTTCGGGAACTACGGCGAGAGACTGATCACCTGAAACATGGTCCGTTTCGTTTGTTGCGAGCAGATAGTGATCTACTCGTCAGTGACCACTCGGTAAACATACCTTTCCCAACCGCTTCACAGGTTGGTTGAATCCCTTTGCACATTAATTCCGTAAATCCTCTACCCTGAATTCATCCCCGAAAACTCAGCGAGGAGTGAAGGCCAGCTTCAACGGCTCCCAACTCCAATTAGCACAGGAATCTGCGTCCAACTCCTTCCCCAAGAAGGATTTGGCCCGATACCCCCTGCGCAAACTGAATCAAATGAGGAACTTCCTCCAAAATACCGGGGGAGGGGGTCAGAGAGAAAAGGAATATGTTCATCGAATGTCGCCACATCCTGCCGCGCGGAACCAAGTGCAAAGGCCCCGCACTCCGCGGAAAACTCTACTGCTACTTCCACGACAAGCTCGGCCATTACGAGCAGGACGGCCGTCGCTACGATCGCGAACCCCTCTTCCTTCCGCCGCTTGAAGACGCCCGCGGCATCCAGATGGCGCTCACGCAGGCTCTCTCCGCCTTCGGCTCCGGACGCATTGACGCACGCCAGACCGGCCTCTACCTCTATGGCCTGCAGCTCGCAACTCAACTGGTCGCCAAGGCCCCCGAAGTGCTACCCCAGGAAATGGTTCGCTCCACCACCTGCGACGGCGCCGGAGAAATCATTGGCCCTGAAACAACCTCATGCGACCCGTCGGAAGATTGCCCCACATGCCCTACTCGGGAGCGCTGTCGTCTCCATCCTCACGAGAAGAGCCCTTTGGAGCTCCGCTATGAACAGATGTGCGAGCGAGCCCGGCTCAACGGCGAGGTGAGTGCGATCATCGATCGAGAGCGCAATTTCGAAATCACAAGGAAAGAGGCCGAGGCCCTCCTGCAAGAGCTCAGCTTGAAATCTCCGGCGGATTCGCGGCTGCTCGGTTCATGATCGAAAATGCAAGCTGCTAAACCGCGGGCCCCACAAACACCTCTGGATTCGAGACCGGATCCTCGCGCGACATGCTCACCGCCATCAGCAATCCGGCGGCAACAATCAACACACTGCCCGCGAGCATCCACACCGTCGGCGTCTCGCGCCAGATCAGCCAGGTCAACAACGCGCCTGTCACCAGCTGCGTGTAGTGGCACTGCGACACGTGCACCGGCGACGTGTGCTGCAGTGCCACAAAGAAGCACATGCTGCCGAAGGCACAGAACAGCCCCATCGCCCCGAGCAGCAAGCCGATGCGCGGTGTCACCGGCTCCGCATGCCACGCCAGCATCAGTACGACGCCGATCACGACTTGCACCACGCCCGAGAAAACCGTCAGGCTTTCCGGCGTTTCCGTGCGCATCAACACGCGCGACCAAACCATGTTGGCCGAGAAGCACAGCACGCACACCATGCACGCCGCGTAGCCGATCCAATCGCCTTGCCGCGTCGTACTGAAAGGATTCACAGCGATCACCACGCCGGCAAACCCGCCCACCACTGCGACGATCTTGCGCCAGCCCAGCCGCTCCCGCAGAAACACAGAGGCAAGCACCGCCGTCACCATCGGCGCCAAAAAGACCAGGATGTAAAAGAGAGTCAGGGGCAGATGCCGCAACGCCACGACGACGCAAAGATTATTCCCAACGTCCAGCAGAGACCGCACCAGCAGCCGCGCCGGACTCTTCGGCAGCAGCCTTCCCGGTGTTCCCTGCAGAAATCCGCGCACCGTCAAAGCACTGGCCAGCGCGATTCCGAGACAAGCCACAATTTCGTACGCAGGAAGCCGCGAGTTGCCCGCCAGCTTCATGCATGTGTCCGTGAGAACCCAGAACGTGAATCCTGCCAGCGCCAGTCCGATCGCACCTGCATGTGAAACACGAGTCGTCATCAAGCGCGCCGAAAGCTCCGATTGTGTTCCATAGATCCAGCTTACTTGCCGGCAACGGGTGAGGACTCCGCACTTGATGCGCCGCCGATTCATGTCCGCGACGCACGCGCCTCGGCCTTGGGTTTCAGCGGTTTCCGCATCCAATGCGCAATCGAGAAACCGCTGCCGACGGCGCACAGAAGAATGAAGGCGCCCATCGTCCACTCGAAAGGCGCCGACTTCGCAATGCGCAGCACCTGCCGCCCGTAATGCATCGCCAGAAGCGACAGCAGCACAAAGCGAGTCAGGCGAGCAAAAAAGTTGATAACCGCGATCCGCCACAGGGGATAACCAAGCGCCGCGGCGCCCGCAATCACGGTCGTAAACGGAAACGGCGGCGGCGCCAACCCGCCAATCGCCACGGCCACTCCTGCGTTTTTGCCGACACGGTTCTTCACCCGTTCCAGGCTTCGCTTGCCGGCAAATCGCTCGATTCCCTCTTCACCGAGCTTGCGTGCCACCAACGCCAGCAGCAGCGCGCCAAGCGTCGAACCAACTGCCGCCATCAACACGTAGCCGACCATCCCATGCGGATGCGCGGCAACCAGTCCAACAACCACCAGATCGTTGCCGAACGGCAGAATTAGAAAGGATGAGTCGAGAACGCCCATCACCAGCGGCCCAAAGTAGCCGAGATGGAAGATGAAGTGAAGCAACGGCCGAAGAAACTTCACAGAGACGAATTCACCTCATCGCAGGATCCCGCTATAAGGTGAGATTCACAATCCGCCTGCGGAGTCTTCTTGAACCCGCAGTTCTTTCGGTCTTACTTTTTTTGCTTAACGCGGTTCCAAGCCGCCCTGCCAGCGGCATCTACCGGCGACGCTTACCAGCGATAGATCGACAAATTGTCCAGGTAAACTGTCGTCGTTCCGCTGGAACCCAAACCGTCAATCTGGAAGTTGGTCAGCAGCACCGATCCCCAGCCCAGAGCAAATGCCGAAGGAACCGTGGCGTTGATATCCTGCTTCACTCCATCGACCCAGATGGAACCGTAGGTCACGTTGCCGGCATTGTCACGCGAGTAGCTCATTTGTACGCGATGCCACGCATTTGATGTCCAGTTGCGCGGATTGCAGGACGCAGTCGAGTGAATCCACACATCGGATGGGCTGCTCGGCGTACCTTGATTCGCGGTGTAGTCCCAGGTGTTCGAGTAGCCGTCGCACTGCACTCCATAGATGATTGTCTGACCATTCGCCAATACCTGGTTCATGTCCATCTCCAGGTTGGCCACAGTGCTCGAAGGACTGGCGATATACACCCACGCATCGTAGAAGAAGTGTGTCGCCTGCGTATCCGCGCCGAACGTCGTATAAAACCGTTCGCTGCCGCCATTGGAATAGCTGGTCTTGAACTGCCGTGCCGTGCCGGTAAGCGCGGGCGCGTTCACCGTTGCCGTCGTTCCGCTGGCAGAACCACTGCCGGACGAGTCCGCCACGCCGGTCCAGGTGCTGAGACCCTGAAGCCCGCTCGCCTGAAGTGCATTCGAAGGCAGGCTCACGCTGATCGGCGAAAAGCTGCACGTAACGCAAATGTTGACCCGGGTTTTGACATGCGGGCTATAAGAACCGGATCCGGAAGGCAATCGGAAATCGGCTGCCGCCGGTCGCTGAACGGCCGCGCCAGTCGCCGCGGTCTGTGAGCGTGCCCGGACTCTATGGCCAGTTGGGGAGTTAGCAAAAAGTGCGGTAGATACACACAGCAGCACCGCGAGAACGAATGAATAAGAAGGCCTCACGACAACCTCTCTCCATCCGAGCGCGCTCGTCGACGTACGAGGTCCGGTTGCGGCCAGCCACACCCCTTGCGGCCAGTCTGCCCCGCCCAGGGGCAGACTGGTCATTGACCCACTCGATTCGCAATCTCAGGATTTGATGTAGTGAGATTAGTAGATCATGAGAGCATAAACAATGGCACTAAAGTGTATCGAGTTAAGTAGTTTATTTTAAAAATCTTATTTCAATCTATGCCCCGATTATGAGGCATTTATAAGTGACCTTCAGGTAATCATTCTGGTTACCTGAACCCGGTTTTTGGTGATTTTAAGGTTACTCGGTCGCGCCAAGGCTCGGTCTCGAAATGGCTAAGGTGCATCGACCGACGAGGGACACCGCATGGCGCTGCAACTTCAGAAGTAAGGCGCGACGCTTTTGCGCCGCGCCCCCATCAGTCTCGCAAAACCTCTCAATGCATTGTGGACGCGACCACAGAGGCGATGATGCCCGTCGCCACAGCGGCAAGAACATAGTTACCATCCACTTCGCGCCATTCATAACCGCTCGGAGGACGGCGCAGATGGTAGTGCCTGTAGTCGATCCTTTCACCGCGATCCCAGTCTTCGTGCCGCATGTGATAGCCCTTTCTCCATTCCTGATGACGAACATAGGGATGATCGTGATGATCGGAACGATCGTCGTGGTGATCGGCACGATCGTCGTGATGGTCCTGTCCGAAAGCAACCCCACCGCTAAGGGTTGTTGCCAGAGCCAAGAGCGCAAGCGCCTTCCTAATCAGTCTCATAGACACTCCTGTTTTTTTGATCGATCCCGTCTTCTTCGTTCCGGTCCCGAACGAGATCGTTGGGGGAGCCGCCTTCACCTGACGAGGCGCAGAAGATAATGGTTTCAAATCAGCGTCTGCTGCTTCGTGTATCTTCCCCGCCACACGCAACTCGGGCGGAATTCGACAAGCGCGTCTTCGAGCCTCCTCACTACTGGATGTCTCTGTTGGCCGCTTGCCGCCTCTCATACCCCTGCGGCGGTATGATTGAGTCGCGTCTTCTTTGAGGAGCGCAATCCATGAGCGAAACAAGTTCTCACTCGACCCGTCAGCCGGGCCGTCGCGAATTTTTGAAGGCCGGCGGCGCGGTGACCGCCGCTTTGCTCGCACCTGCAGCCACACTCGGTGCCGTAAGCAATCCAAGGAAAGAGATGCCTGGCCTGCCTTCGAATCCACGCACTCCTGCGGCAATGCCCACACGCAACCTCGGCAAAACCGGCTACAAGGTCGGCATCTTCTCCCTCGGCGGACAAGCCTCGCTCGAGAAAGGCAACAACTTCGACGTCGCCGTGCCTATCATCGAACGCGCACTCGACCTCGGCGTGAATTACATCGACACCTCCTCGATCTACGGCGGCCCCGAGCGCTGGAGCGAGCAGTACGTCGGCAAGGTCATGGCCCATCGACGCAATGAGGCCTTCCTCGCCACCAAAACCAAGGAACGTACGCGCGACGGCTCCATGCGCATGATCGAGAAGTCGCTGCAACTGCTTCAAACAGACCACGTCGATCTGTGGCAGTTGCACGATGTCGGCACCATGACCGATGTGAACGAGATTTTCGCCAAAGGCGGCGCCATGGAAGCGCTGCTCGAGATGCAGGACCAGAAAGTCGTCCGCTATCTTGGAGTCACCGGCCACTATCGGCCCGACGCACTCATCGAGGCCATCAACCGCCATCCGTTCGACGCCATCCTGATGGCGATGAACGCTGCCGACCCGCATCACTACAGCTTTAACGATGCTCTGCTGCCCCTGGCCGTCGAAAAGCAGATGGGCATCATCGGCATGAAGATTCCCGGCCGCGGACGCATCCTCTCCACCTGGACGCCGCCTCCGATCGAGCAGCAGAAGCATTCATGGGAGGGCATGACCATCCAGACCTCATCGCCCGGCACCCTCAAGATGCGTGAGGCTATGTACTACACGCTCTCGCGCCCCGTGAGCACCGTCATCATCGGCTGCGACACCATTGCCCAGCTCGAAGAGAATGTGCAGCTCGCCCGCGAGTTCACGCCCTTGAACGAAAAGCAGCAGACCGAGCTGGTAGCCCGCGCCGAACCATGCGCCAAGCCCTCGTTGTTCTTCCGCTTCTACGACCGCCCCTAGGCACCACCTGCGGTGGGGCTGACTGCGCTGTTGCGCCCCACTCAACGCAAATGGCCGGAGCAATCGCTCCGGCCATTTGTTTGATGGTCTTGACGGTCTGCTTCAACCTTCAATGTTGAGATACAGCCGGTAGTGCTCGTCTCGGATCGCCGTGAATGGCCGCATAGCCAGCAAACCGGTCCCGGTCTTCACCTGCCAATCCGTGGACCCGCCTGCAATCGGATGTGCCGCGAGCAAATTGCTCTTCGACATCTGCGGTGGGATTGCGCCGACGGCGAACAGCGCCAGCGGCCCGTGCACCAATGCCACCAGGTTCGGATGCTGCGGGTCTACGGATTCGAGAACCGTTGGCATTTCGAACTCAACCTCAATGCGGTCGCCGTTCTTCCACGTCCGCTCGACCTTCGCGAACTTACCTGGCTCCGGACCCGCCATGACGCGCCTGCCATTTACGGCAATCGACGTTTTCGGCCCAGCCCAGGCGGGAACCCTTAGATACACAGGAAACGAACTCACCGCACCGACATTGATTTCAATTTTGGTGGTCGGTGTATGCGGATACTCCGTCGTCTGCGTCAGCGTCACGCGATCCCGTCCGTACAACCACGTCGCCTTCGATGGCACATAGAGATTGACGTAGATTCCGCTCGCATCGTGGAAGTATGCACTGATCCCGTAATCCGCCGTCACCTGCGCAAATGTTCCCGTGCAGCAGTGCCACTTGTAGGGGTGGTACACCTTCACGCCATCGTTGTTGTAGTCCGAGTAGTAAAACCCGTGCCCGTCTTCTGTGATCGGCTTCGCGCCGAGAATGCAGTTGTACAGCACCCGCTCCATGCTGTCGCCGTAGCGGCTGTCCCCTGTTGCCCGTAGCAGGTACCGGGTGATCTTGAAATGTGCGTACGACCCGCAGGGTGTTTCAAAGCTGGAGTGTGTCTTGGTCAAGCTCTCGCCCAGTTCGCCGCTGCCCGGTTTGCGAAACTCTTCGTTCGGCCCCCATCCGCCGGTGGCAAAACTCTGCGCTCGCACAAAATCGAAACCGTTGCGTGCCGCGCGCAGGTGCTTCTCGCTGCCAAGTACGAAGTAAGCCTGCATTGCACTGCTCATCGCGTTTACGTGGCTGTAGGCGTGCTTTCCGGGCAGAACGTTCTCCCCCGCTGCCAGCGGATTCCAGTACCAGTCGTCCGCGAGAAAACGAATTGCAAGATCGCGATAGCGATTTCCCGCTCCCCGCTTCCATGCAAGGAAAAAATTCTCCGGCAGAGTGTAAGGTTCGTCCCATGCGAACGATTCGTCCCGATGCGGCCGTGCCGCCTGCTCGGCCCTTGAAAGGCCGCGCGGGGGCAAATGGTCCATCACGGAAGCCAGCGCGGCATCCAGCGCCTTGAATGCAAGCGAGTCGGAAGCAAACTCGTGCGCATCAATCATCCCGACGGAAATCTTGTCGTAGGTATACGCCGGAAATCGATTGTCATCCCAGAAATGAGGCGTAATCGCCGGAGCGAAGCCCCGTACCAGCCGATGCACTTTCTCCTGCGTTGCGGTATTGCCAGTTGCAGCATAAAAGCGCGCCAGGCCCGACACATACTGCCCGAAGCTATGACCGGGAGCGAAGCCATTGTTCGGTCGAGCGTCGATAGCGCTCAACGGCTCCCAACTGTACCACCCTCCCATGTCTTCGCCCGGCGCAGGTAAGCCGGCTCGCTGGCGAAACGGCTTCAGCAGCGAATCCTCGTCGAGTGAGCCGTAGAAGGCGTGGTTCCGATCGAACTGCGCGCGCATCGGCCCATCCAACAGCGTCACATCGGCATATCCGAATTGGCTCAGCTTCGGCGCAGCACCAGGCACAGCGGCGCCAATTCCGGCTCGCGACCGACCGATAAGAAACGTGGAGGCGCCAAGTGCTGCACCTGTTTTCAGGAATTTCCTGCGCGAATGAGCCATCGTTGACCCTCCGCACGGATTCTATCGCCGCACGCCAGGTCTCTGCCCGACCATCATGCCAGCAGGCTCGTCTTCACCGACAGAGTATCGAAATCGACCGTGCCCAGACCGCGTCGCGCGGCCATGCCGAGATATGGCAAATGTTCCGGGTCGAGATTCCAATACGCCTTCGCTGCCCATGCGTCGAGCGCCACAGGATCGGTGCCGGCAACGACAGTCTTCTTCAATGCAACATCTTCAAGATTCCCACCGGTCGGTCCGTTGCGCAGAAGAATCCGGTAGCAGTCGAGGATCGTTAGCGTCGGCAGCATGAAGTTGGCGAGATCGACCAGACTCTGGTGAATCTGCTGGTGCAGCCGGTTGCGCTGGCCGCCGAGAATGCCGTACCAGTTCTTCATCCCCAGCGTGCAGCCGGTCAGCTCGTGATGCTTGGCAATGGGCAGGTTGATGACCTTGTCTGCTTCGAGAAACGGGATGTACACGGGCCAGCTCTTCAGCACGACGCCGCTCAGCTCCACCTCGCGAAACATATCGGCATTGGGTAGGATAACTTCTGCGCCTGCCGCACGCGCCGCCGCCTGAATGCCGGACCGCATGAAGCACCGCCGTGGCTCATTGCAGCTCACGTCGGTAACGATGACCCGTTTCGCCCCCGCAGCCCAGCACTGACGTACCACCTCGGCCACCAGCTCGGGGTTCGTGTTTGCGGCCTGCTCGGGCGTGCGATCCCACGCGATGTTCGGCTTCACCACCACGACATCCTGCCGCGCAACAAACCGCCCCATGCCACCGAGACTCTCGATCGCCCTGGCCACGAGAGCACGCGGCTCGCCGCTTGCCGCCGCGGCGCCAGCGCTCATGGGATACTGAGCGACTGCAAGCTTAGGCCACTGCGCACTCGCAGCCACGCGATGATCGCGCCGTGCCTGCTCTGCGTGCACTGGAACCGGCCGCGCACTGCGCTTGTGCAGCAGGTAGCCCCCACCTGCCACACCGGCCGCGATACCACCCACACGCAAAAGCTCCACCATCGCCTCGCGGCGAGTCAGTGTAGGGCTCGATGCAGCTTGAGCGGCGGATTCGTCGATCACGGTTCCCTTCTCTCTACAACTGAATGAGGTTGATCCGTTTCGGATCGTTGGTCCCCAGCTTGTGCGCGGCATCCGCCGCCGTTGCGATGTAGCGCGGTGGTCGACCGGCTGCTTCCAGCGTCGGCATGCCCGCTGCGGCACGCTGCTTCTCGAGCAAGCCCCACGCCGTGTGATCAATCGCGACGCGATCTTCGCCCACAATCAGCGCATTCGGATACCACAAACGCTCCGGATGGAATCCCGGACCGCCGTCATAGACCGAAGACATCGCATCCCCGATCGTGAGCCGAATCTTTTCGCGGAAGACAGGAATGGCATTCAGGTCGGCAACCGCTGGATTGCATCCACCGGCATGAAGGGTCTGCGGCCGATCAACCACGCCATACATGTTCTTCAAAGCGAATGTCACCCCCGCCATGCTGTGATCTTTCAGAATCGGCAGATTGATGACCATGGCGCATTCGCGTGTCAGAATCTTGGTGAGGCGAATACGCGCTACGCCCCATGAAGACTCCTGTTCCTCAAACCCGGCGACGTCGGACGAATAACAACGAATCTTGCTTGGATCGGTATTCACGGTCATGCCGCAGGATTCGAGGAAGTGGGCATTCTGATCCCAAACCAGAATGTTGCCCGCCTTCACACCGGCCTGCTGCAGACGTTCGGCCACAGCCATGATGAGAGCAGTGTGTGTAGCGATCCCTTTGCTGCCGAGCCCATTGACCTTTAACCCGATGACCTTGTCCTGAGCCTGGCCCATCGCCACAACGTGTTTCCACGCATCCGCCGTGTGGTCCCGCCCCGTGTAACTTGCCATCGCACGATCGAGCAGATTCAATACGCGCTGTTCATTGGGCTGCGTGTTCTCGCCATGTAACGCCGGATCGCGCGCGATCACGACCTTCGACTTGGCCTCCGAATCGGTAGACGCGCCTGTGACAGCAAACGCCCCCTTCGACCCCAGAAGAACAGCTCCTGTAGCTGCTTCCTTCAAAAAATCACGACGGCTCTTCATCGCGTCCACCTTTCTCGATCGCGTTCGAGTTACAAACCTGCTTCTACGCCATGCGCCAGTGCAAGCATCGCCTGCGGCGCTTCCGGTGTTGCCTCATAGGCCACAATGCGCACCACGTAGTGTCCCTTGCGGAAGCTCACGCTTTGCGCGTATTGCACCCCTTCTTCACCCAGCTGAATCGTCTTCGCATCGCGCGTCAGTCCTGTTTCCAGAATCTTGCGTGCGCCCTCCGGTTCGCCCATCGTATGTACATCGACCACCGCCTCCAGCTTCCCGTTGTAGGTGTAGTCCGAGGTTGACGTCGACACCACTCCTGCCTGGATAAAGTGCTCGGCATCGCCGTCGATGTACTGCCATAGATCCTTCGCTTCGAAAACACGCGTGGCATCCATCTTCTGCCATCCCGCAATCGCTCCCGATGCAGGAAATGGATCGACCTTGGCCTTCTTGCAGCCAGCGCCTATCAGCACGAAGAGGGCGATCGCAGTGGTCATCCGAATCGAGTTTCTTGAAAGCAACAGCATTGTTTCTCCTATCTCGTCAACAAAATCTGGCTGCTCGGCGAGCGGCTCTCGCCGATGCTGGTCACGTAGACTGCCGGCCGATCCTGCAGAGGGCACGCATACTCGCATGCGCCGCACCCCACACAACGGCTGGGATCGATGCGCGGCTGCTTCAGCGTCTTCGTCTGCCCACTCGCGTCAATCACCTCGGCCTCTTCGACGTAAATCGCCTTCGGAGACACGGGGCACCACTCTTCGCACACAATGCATTCCGTCGCTTCCGCCCAGGGCAGGCAGCGGCCTCGATCGTAAAACGCAGTGCCGAGCCGCACAGGCTGGTCCTTCGCACCCACGCCCACAACCCAGCCCTTTTCCTTTGGGGTGATCTGCCAGATCGCGCCTGTCGGGCAGGCTTCGGAGCACAACACGCAGCTCGGCTCGCAATAGCCAATACGCGGCACAAGTGTTGGCGTCCATAGCCCCTCAATGCCCGCCTGATCGAGAGTCGGATGCAGCGCGTTGTTCGGGCACACCTTCATGCATTCGCCGCAACGAATGCAGTGCGACAGAAAGCCTTCTTCTTCCAGCGAGCCCGGTGGCCGCAGCAGAAGATCGTGCCGCCCCTTGCCCAGTCCGGTATTGGCGCGCATCAAAGGGACGGCGGCAGCGCCTGCTGCGAGACCGGTGATGGTCTTGCGGCGGCCGATATCCGGCGAAGACACCTCTTTCTCGTTGCGAAAGAGTTGAAACTGCAGGCTGCCGTGCGGGCAGGCGCCCACGCAATTCATGCACATCAGGCACTCGGATTTGCGCCACGGGACGCCGCCGATGGGATCGTCGCCACCCTGGCAATGCAGCAGGCACCGATTGCACTTGTCGCAGCTCGCCGGATCTTTGTGCAGCCCAAGAATCGACCACCGCGAAACTGCACCCAAAAGCGCACCGAGAGGACAAATCGCCCGGCACCAAAGCCGTGTCACGCGCAGGCTCGCCGCCAGGATCACCAGAAACAGAACGCCCAGCACCAGGCTCTGCGCAAAATGCGTCTGCCGAAAATCGAGGAACACCGCTTGCAAGGCCGTATGCAGCGACTCTCCCGTCGTTCGGATCCACGCGACATGACTATGCTCCAACGGAGCAAGGCCGGCGCGTGCCGCGAAATTCACCGCAGGGAGCAACGACAGCCCCAGGGAACGTACCAGCAGACTGAACGGATCGAGCCAGCCGATCGCCATCGAACCGAAAAATGCGGCCACCAGTCCGGCAATGAGGACAACGTACTTCGTCGTCTGCCAGCGCTTGTAGCGATTCGAATCAATCCTCTGCTTGCCACGCTTGGCCTCAGACGGCATGTCCGCGACAAAATGCTGCAGCGTGCCCATCGGACAGATCCACCCACAGAAGAAACGCCCAAGAAACAGCGTGGGGATGAGAATCACCAGGCACCAAAGCAACCCGCGGTAAAGGGCATGGCCGGCCAAGGCATTTGTCACCGCCACCAGCGGATCCCACTCGAAGAAAAGCCGCACCGGCCCACGCAGATGAATGTCGCCTGTGCCCCCCGGTGCAGCGCGCAGAGAGGTCATCACAAGAAGCGCAAGAAAGAGCAGCAGAAAAACGATCTGCGATGCTCGCCGCAGCTTCGGTAACTTTGAGTGAGCCACAGACTTCCTTCGCTCCGCAGCCGGAAACTGCAGAACAGGACGCCAAGGATTCGAGGTGTAGCTCGCAGGCGGTCCTTCTTCAGGGAGCTATGATTCGCTTCGGATGGGCACACAAACAGTGATCGTGGTCACTTTGAGCGAATTCGAAGGTGCCAGCTGCTCTTAAACAGCGGATTCCAGGCCGAATCGCACTCACGCATCAGCCGCGATAAATCTGCCGCGATCTGTCTATAGATGGTTGATTAACGAAGCAATGCAGGCGGCGCCAAACCCGTTGTCGATGTTGACCACCGACACGTTCGGCGCGCAGGTATTCAACATGCCCAGCAGCGCCGCCACGCCCCCAAAAGACGCGCCATAGCCCACGCTCGTCGGCACCGCAAGCACGGGCGCATTCACAAGGCCCGCGACCACCGTCGGCAGCGCGCCCTCCATGCCCGCACACACAATCAGCACACGCGCCGTCTGCAGTGACTCCTTTTGCGCCAGGAGGCGATGAATCCCGGCTACGCCAACGTCGGCAATCAACTCCACCGTGTTGCCCATCAGCCGGGCCGTCACGGCCGCTTCCTCGGCCACCGGCAAATCGCTCGTTCCCGCGCAAACCACAGCCACAGTGCCCGTGCCCGCCTTCACCGGAGCCTGTTCCAGCGTGATTGCCCGCGCAGCCTCATGGTAGATTGCCGCCGGCACGATCGCCGTCACAGCCTCAAAGGCCTCGCGCGAGGCCCGCGTCGCCAGCACATTGCCGCCCGCATTTGCCATACGTTCAAAAATCGCGACCACCTGCGCCGTGGTTTTGCCGGCTGAATAAATCACCTCAGGCATGCCGGTCCGAAGTGCGCGATGGTGGTCCACCTTGGCGAAGCCCAGATCTTCGAAAGGCAGGTCCTTCAGCCGCTCCAGCGCTGCTTCCACGCCCGTGCGCCCGTCACTCACTTCTTTCAGCAGCGCCTCAATTTGTAAACGGTTCATGCACGCGTCTCCTTCTTCGCATGGCCAGCGCTGAAGGCGCGCATCGCCGCTTGCATCACCTGCTTCAATGGAATCGAATGCTTCCGCGCCAGCGCACGGCAGTCCTCGTATTCGGCAGCGGCATTCGCCACTTCACCTGAAGGCCACCGAGCGATCTTGATCTGCACCGGACCCCACGGCGTTTGAACCTCGGCAAACTCGCGCGCCAGAGAGGATTTTTGTTCCAGCCGCCAGTGCAGTCCAATCGTTGTCGTCTCACGCAGAATCAGTTCGCCCAGTGCCTGCACCAGGTCGGGCCGGCACAGCACGGTGAGTTGCACACCGGCGCGTCCCTTCTTCATCTGCACGCCCACGCGATACACATCCCAGGCGCCATTTTCCAGCAGCAGTTCACTCACGTAGGCCAACAGCTGCGGGCTCGAGTCGTCGATCACAGTCTCGATAATCGCAATCGGCTCCTTCGAAGTTTCCAGCGCCGCGCTCTCTTCACCGACGAGCAAGCGCACCAGGTTGGGCTGGCCCGGCGTATCCTTTCCGCCCGCACCGTACCCGGAGGCGGCCACGCGCATCGCCGGCAATGGTCCGTAGTGCACATCCAACATGCGGAGGATCGCTGCACCGGTCGGTGTAACCCGTTCCATCGGCGGGCCCGCCGCGTACACCGGCGCATCGCCCAGCAGCGCAAGCGTTGCCGGCGCAGGCACCGGCAGCGTCCCATGCGCGCACTCTACGGTGCCGCTGCCCACGTTGAGCGGTGACGCCACCCAGCGGTCCACACCCAATGCCGCACATCCAGCTGCGGCGCACACGATGTCCACAATCGTGTCCACCGCACCCACCTCGTGGAAATGCACTCGCTCGATCGGACTCTGATGAATTGCGGCCTCAGCCTCGCCCAGCTGTTGAAATGCGCAGCTTGCCCGCTCTTTCACGCCATCCGCCAGCGGCGCCGCACGGATAATCGCGAGAATCGTCGCCAGTGATCGATGATGCTCGTGCTCGTGGCTATGTGGGTGAGAATGGCCGTGCGCCGGCCCGTGCGTAGGTTGGTGCGTATGTTCGCCAAGGCCGCCGGGTTCATGGGAGTGCCCACCCGCGCTCTCGCCGGAATGAATAGGCTCGTGCGAAGGTGTATCCGGATGCACATGGTCGGCAGCGTCTCCATGCGTGTGCCCGTGATCCGCGTGGCCCTCGTGCGCCTGGCTCTCATGCGTATGATCCGCCGCAACGCCTTCGCCCGTCAGCACATCCACTTTGGTTCCAGCAATGCCGCCGCGGCTCACTTTCCGCATCTCGAGATGCGCGCCTACGTTCAGCGCCGCAGCCGTCTGGGCCAGTGTGTCGAAAGGAACTCCGGCATCGACAAGGGCGCCCAGCAGCATGTCGCCGCTGATCCCGGAGAAACACTCCAAATATCCAATGCGCATCGATTTTTAATTCTATCTGCTTGGGTTAAGTGCCGACGGCTTGACTTAGGCGCCGCGGCGCATGAGCACTTCTGCTGGAAGAATAACGTTCATTGAACCCGACCGGAACCCTGCCGCGTCGAGAGTAACGTACTGAAAACCGGCTTTCCGCAGTTCGGCCGTGATCGCGTCCAGCATCTCCATTGTGAGCGCTCGCGGCAATTCAGCTCGCGCAATTTCGACGCGCGCCAGTTCGCCATGGTGTCGCACCCGAAATTCGCGAAATCCCAGTTGCCGCAGGCTTTCTTCGCCGCGTTCCACCTGCTCCAGTACCTCGCGGGTCACAGTCCGGCCATACTCCACGCGCGAACTCAAACAGGGCGCTGCCGGCCGGTCCCACAGCGTATAGCCCGCCGCCTTGGACAGCGTGCGAATCTCCATCTTCGTCAGCCCTGCATCGGCCAGCGGAGCCAGCACCGCATGATCCTGTGCGGCACGTTGCCCCGGCCGAAAATCCTGCGTGTCGTCGGAGTTCATTCCATACGCGATCTGCGCGAAGCCCAGGCTCGCGCCAAGCGTCTTCATCCCCTCGAACAGCTCAGTCTTGCAGTGGAAACAACGATTTGCGTCGTTGCGCTGATACTCTGGCTTGTCCAGCTCTTCGGTTTGGATGACCTTCAGCGGTATCCCAAGCGACTGCGCAAAGCCTGTCGCTTGCTCCATGTCGCGCCGCGCCAGGCTTGGCGAATCGGCCAAGACAGCAAGCATTCGATCGCCCAGCACGCGATGCGCGGTCGCAGCCAAAAATGCCGAGTCCACGCCACCGGAGTAGGCCACCATGACATGACCCAGCGCCCGCAGACCATCTTCGAGTAGCTGCAGCTTCAACTCCGCCTGATCGACATCCGGCGCCATGCCGCAAATTATAGCGGAATGTGAGAAGGCCTGGCTGCCTCGCGCCGATGCGGCGAAAACAAGCGGCGCCTTCATGCGAGAACTTCCTTCGCGCCCCGATCTCACGCGAACCTCCACATCCATTACCCTCCAACGTCTCTCGAAGCTGGACCCCCTGATCTGGCGCCTCCAAAGAAGTGAGATGCTATACTCCGGTCGCAGTCAGAAATTGGAGATCCCGTTATGAACGTGCAAGGAATCAGCAAGCTCGCCGCCGTCGCGGCCCTCGCAGTTGTAGTCCTGGCCTCCCCGCTTCGCTCTATTGCCCAGGGCGATACAGTTCTCAAGTCGGTCGATGCCCAAAAGCTTCTGCCTGCCTCCGTCTACTACAAAGCGCAATCGGCTCCAACGCAGTTGCGCAACTCCGGTGGAGTCAAATTCGCTGATGGCTTCTACGTTCTTGCTACCTTGGTCGATACCAGCGGCTACTCCAGCGACGTTGCCTCAAAGTACCAGGGCTACTTCATCAGTGAAGTGCCTCTCAAAATCGGTGGCAAAAATCTGCCTGCCGGAGTGTATGGGGTTGGCTTCATTAACAACGACGAATTCGTAATCACCGACGTGGGCGCTCACGATGTTTTAACCGCCAGATTCTCCAACGATCAGGAAATGAAGCGACCATTGCCTCTTCAGTTCACCACGAACCCTGGCGGCGGCTTCCGCTTCTACACTGGCCGGAAGTACGTGAACTTCAGCCGCTAGACCATCGGCTTCATCGCAAACAAAAAGGCGGACCGCTCTCGGTCCGCCTTTTTGCATTTCCCATTGATTAAAGGCTTACGCGCTGGCTCCTACCGGCACCTGCGGATTGAGCCGCTCCCGCACAAGTTCATGCCCGCGTGCGAACAGCTCGTCGCTGGTGATCTTGCCTGAATCGACGTCGGCAAGAATCGCCCTCTGCGCCGCGTACTCCTTGTTCACGACGCCGGCCTTGGACTGCAGCATTCGCCACGCCTTGCGCCGTTCCACGCAGAACATGACCAGCTGCCGCGAGATGGCGCGATACTCCATCTTGCCCTTCTCCTCGAACTGGATGTACACGCCGAAGTCGGGAATGAAGGCGCGTTGCGCGGGGTTCAGATAGCGCCGATAAACAACGTCCTGCTGCGTGATGCGCACCAGCATGTTGTCCAGCGGAATGAGCTTCGCTGCCTGCTCCGGCTTGATCTTCTTCAAGTGGTTGCGGAAGCGCGCTTCCGTTGTGCACCAGTGGGCGACGGTGTAGCGCATTGTCTCGCCCGTGGCCTTCGACTTGGTCTCGTACCAATCGAGATCGATCGACGGATTGCCCTTGATGTCGATCGCTTCCTGGTACGTCTCGCCCTTGCGCGGATCGAACACAAACTCCGGCACGCCGCGCGAATCGCGTACGCGTTGCGCCTGGAAAAGCGCCATGTCGTCCGCCACACCGTGCTCCGGCTGGCATGTAGTGAACGCCTGCAGGAACATGGTGCCGCGATACTCAAGGCCATCGAGAATTGCCCGGTAAAGTTTCGGTGCGTTGGCCATTGAAACCTGCGCGACGAACGGTGAACCGTGTCCCGCAAGGAAGGTCTCCGCGACAGTCTTCTTTTCGGTATTCTTGCCCTGCGTCGCGGTGCCGAAAACGTTCATGTCGTTCCCGCCCAGCATCGGCGTCGAGTCTGAGTTCTGTCCGCCGGTGTTCGAGTAGACCTGCGTGTCGAGCATCAGTGCCTTCACGTTCGGCCGGTTCTGCAGAATCACCTTCGACATGTTCTGGTAGCCAATGTCGCCCATGCCGCCGTCTCCGCCAACAACCCAGACCTTCGGCAGCTCAACGATTTCCTGGTCGGTCATCAGCGCATCGGTAAAGTGGGTGAACTCGTAGTATTCGCGATCGCCAATCACGTTTGCATCGCGCGTCAGCAGAATGTCGGCGACGCGTTCCGGCAGAACCGACCGCTTCGCGTGATCCACGATGAAGCTCTCGCCCATCAACCAACCAACAGTAATGCCGTCCTGAAACAGCGAGTTCATCCATGGATACGGATGCGGATTGTTCGGTGCAGTCGAGCCGTACACCGTGTTGCATCCCGTATGCGCGGCCATTGCCATCACGCTCATGCCGTTGGCCAGGCGACCATCCACCGGCTGCAGGCTCTTGTGGTTGAACGCATCTGTCAGCAACACTGCCGCCATCGCCTCCACCATCTGCGCGTCGGTGATAGGACCATTCTTTTCTTCGTAGGCCTTGATGCGGCCAAGAGTGTCGGCATCGTCCTCGCCGCCCAGGCCCATGATCAGGTGCGCGATCGTCTGGCGCAGAAGTTTGTACTCCGCCTCGCTGCGCGCCTTCAATGCTTCCAGCCGCGCCACGCCGGTCTTTTCCAGTTGTCCTGCCTTGCCTACCAGGCGATCACTCTTCGCATGGAAGACCGGCCGCATGTACGCCTCGGTCACCGCGGCAATCGAGCGCAGAACACTCTTCTCGCCGCAGCCGGCGCAGGCTCCGTCGCCCGAGACAAGTGCGTCGTAGTTGGTGCGGACCATCAGCATGTTGCGCAGGGTCGCCGTCTTCGAGTCCGCAGGATTTGCCGCGTTGAACAGGCCGAGATACTTTTGCGATGTGTCGGGCAGCAAATTCATGAAGGCTGTGCCGGTCTCGTGCTCGGCATTCACCTCTTCTGTCTCCTGCACCATCTTCAGAGCCTGGTGATCGCCGCAGGCTGTTACGCAAGCCGCGCAGCCCTTGCACAAATCGGATACAAAAATCGAGAACACGCCGCCCGTGCCCGGCGCCTTGCGCTCCGGCGACGAGAAGATCGCATTCACCTTCTGATACGCCATCGGCACCTTGTCGATGATGTTGTAGAACTCAGCCTTCGCAGCCGCGGAGAACCCGTCCACCGACTCGGTCACTTCGCGAATGATCTTCGGCAGCGGCGTTCCGTTCTTCATCTCCGCTACCATGCGTGCGCGCGTCTGCTTCTCGATCTCCGGTAGTTTCGCCAGCATCTTGGCGCGTTCGCCCTGATCGCCCACATAGCGCGACACAGCCATCGTCAACATGGTGCTCAAATCTTGTGAGGTGTTCGGCAGAGCCGTGTCCGGGCAAACCGAAATGCACTCCATGCACTGCGTGCAGTTCTCCGCGATGTAGAGCGGAGTCTCGCGGCGCGCCACATATTTTGACGCTGTATCGCCCGTCGCCGCAGCAATCACGCCCATTGCCGAAAGCGGCGTGGAGGGCTGATCGTAGCCGAAGTGCGCGCGGAACTCTGCGTCAAAGGCCGCAATCGAACTGACCGGCGTACGCGGGCCTTGCGCCGCGGGAGGCGGTGTCGAGCGGCAGCCGCCGACGGTGCATGCACCTGCCTCGGAGAGCGCAGCGCCCACAGGCTCAAGAATCGGCAGCAACGCTACGCCGCGCAAAGAGGAGTGATCCCGTGCGTTGAGCTCGCCGATCTTGATTTCTTTCACGCGCTCGAAGCCCTGAATCATCACTTCCATGTTCGACTGAACAACCGCATCGCCCAGCTTGCCGAACTTCTTCACATACTGCTTGTGCACTACTTCGCGGAACTGCTCCTGGGTGATGCCGAACTCCTGCAGAAGAGTGCTCACCGCGAAGAAGGCTCCGAGAAACGCGTTGCCCTGCATACGCAGCTGCAGATCGCCACGGTCTGTCGCCTTGCGGGCAATCTCGAAACCCGGCAGCGTAAAAACGCGAATCTTCTTGTCGATAATCTGCTTGCGCGCCCACGAGGGCAGATTCTCCCACGCGCGCTCGCCCTCGGCATCCGACTCCCACACCAGGCTCCCGCCCTCCTGCATGCCGTCCAGCGGATTGGTATGCGTAAACGCCTTGGGATCGCAGCACAGCACCGTCGTCACGTGGCGCAGATCGCAGTTCACGCGGATACGGTCCTTCGCCGCAACCATGAAGTAGCTCGTCGGTGCGCCCTTCTTCTCCGATCCATACTTCGGATTCGCGCTGACGTGAATCACTTCCTTCGGGTTGCCCTTGTCATCGACCAGGCCGTCGCGCTCAAACAGCAGATCGTTCAAATCGCCGAGAATCGCGCCCAGATTTTTTCCCGTCGTAATGGCGCCCCAGCCGCCGATCGAGTGGAAACGAACCGCAACCGCGCCTTCTGGGAGAAGAGAAGGGGTCTCATCGCCGACAACCGCATAGGGATGATCGATGCCGAGAACAATGAAACTCACGCCGTCGGCCGCCGTCTTGCCATCCTTGCGCGCACGGCCTGCGGTCGCAAATTCATAGGCACCAATGATGTGTTCGGGGCGGAAGTCGCGCGAGCCCAGCCCGTAGGTGCCGGAGTAGATGTGCGGCACTTCGTCCATCGACAGTGCAGGCAGGCCCTCGGCCGCCGGATGGCCGGGGTACTGGATCGCCTTCGACAGAGCGGTGCGAATGTCGCGGCCCAGTGGATTGTCGCCCGAGAGCGCCTCGTCCGTACGTTCAAGGATGATGACATTCTTCTTGCCCTTGAGCGCCTCAACAATTGCCGCCTCGGGGAAGGGCCGAATCACATTCACGTGGATCGAGCCGACCGTGATGCCGCGCGTCGCGCGTAGATAGTCAACCGCAGCTTCAATGTTTTCGGCTGCCGAACCTAGCGAGACAAATACGGTGTCGGTATCGTCGGTCTTGTATTTGCTGATGAGCCCGTAACGGCGGCCGGTCAGCTCCGCAAACTTCTCATACGACTCTTCGAGGAACGGTAGAATCGGCTCCGCAAAGTTGTTTCTCCGCGCCACAATGCCGTTCATGTAATGTTCCTGATTCTGCACCGGCCCCAGCAGGATCGGATTGGTCAGGTCCATCATCTTCGGCACGCGCCGGCGCGTCGGTCCAAACAGCACCCGCTGCGCTTCTGTCGGGCAATCGATGATGTCGTCGGGGGCTCCGAGGAATTCGCGAATCAGCTCCGACTCATGCTTGTAGAACGTGCGCTCCAGGTGGCTCGTCAAAAAGCCGTCCATAATATTCATGCCGGGAGTCAGGCTCAGTTCGGTCACCCGGCGCAGAATCAGGGCCTGGTCGGCGGCCTGCTGCGCGTCCTTGCCGAACACCATGATCCAGCCCGTGTCGAGAGCCCCATAGATATCGTCGTGGCCGCAGTGGACGTTCAACGCGTGTTTGGTCAGCGCTCGCGCGCCCACTTCAAGCACCATGGTCGAGCCTTTGCCTGGTGCGTGGTAATACTGCTCCACACCGTACACAACGCCCTGCCCCGAGGTGAAGTTCACTACGCGCTTGCCGCACACCGAGTGGGCAATGGCGCCGCCTTGCGCCGCATGCTCGCCCTCAGTCTCGATGGCAATGGTGTTGCCGCCGAACACATTCAGATGGCCCTCGGCGTATGCCTGCTGAAAGAGCTCGCCGCCCTCCGTTGAAGGCGTAATCGGATAAAACACGCCGGCATCGGCAATGCGGGTTTCCGTGTGGTAGCTGACCAACTGGTTGCCGTTCGCCGTGACCCGGATTCCGGGATAACGAGCTGTTTCCGCCATAGTTCCCCCTGTGCTTTCTTATCTGTAGTGTTCAACTCGCCCGCGCGAAATTCGCAACGGGTGCTCTCTGATTTCGGTTCCGACCTCAACAGCGCGCACTGCCAGAATTCCGTCTGCTCTGGGCGTCACCGCACACGGCCGCAGGCCCCGTTTCGATCCGCCCTTTTTGTTTGACCGCATACCGAGCGCCGTCGGGCTTGACCCAGACAGTCATGAGTCGGACGCTCAATCGATTTGCTGGCTAAATTCAACAGCTTTTTGGGATTCAATCACCCCTGCAAGTCTAATCGCCGGACCGCACAACGGGGAAACTCCGGCTCACTCTAGTATTGCGCTTTTCCCAATCCGGATGGGTACGCAATACCATATTACGATACGACTCTCGCGTTGCCCCACCCAGTCGTCGCTCTATACTTGGTCCGACTCCGCACATTCAATGTCCAACCATCCTGCCGCGCTCAATTCCGACCCGCAATTCGCACGCTACCCCAGCCTGAACGACCGCGCTGTTCTTATTACCGGCGGCGCCACGGGCATCGGCGAATCCCTCGTCCGCCATTTCGCTCGCCAAGGATCACGCGTCGCCTTTCTCGACATCCAGCACGACCCGGCCCATGCCTTGGTGCACTCTCTTGCTGCCGAGGGCTGCCCTGTTCCCTTCTTTCTCCACTGCGACTTAACTGATATTCCGGCGCTTCAAACCGCCGTTCAGCATGTTGTTTCACAGTTCGGCGGTCTCGATGTCCTGGTCAACAACGCCGCCAACGACCAGCGCCATTCCATCGACGAAGTCACACCCGAGTATTGGGAGCACAGCATGCAGCAGAACCTCCGGCATTACTTCTTCGCCATCCAAGCCGCCCTGCCGACCATGCGCGCAGCGCAGCGGGGTTCCATCGTGAATATGAGCTCCATTTCCTGGCTCATTCCCTCCACGGGCGTTCCGCTCTACATCGCCGCCAAAGCTGGCATTGTCGGTCTCACGCGCACCCTTGCCCACGAGCTCGGCTCTTCCAACATTCGTGTCAACGCGGTCCTGCCGGGAGCCATCGCGACTGAGAAGCAAAAGCGCCTCGTTTACACGCCGGAATACAAGGCGGAAATCATGGCCAGCCAGGCTCTCAAGCGCGACATCCTGCCCGAGGACGTTGCCCGTCTCGTGCTCTTTCTTGCGGCCGACGACTCCAGCGCCATCACGAATCAGAGCTACGTCGTCGACGGCGGTTGGGTCTAGAAGCCTGAGGGCCACAGCTTTCCGGAGGAAAGATGCGGATGCAAAACGGCCTCAATTCAGTTCGCTTTGCAGGCGCCGCAATTGCACTGATCGCCTGCTCTGCTCTTGCACAGAGCCCGCAGGAGCCAAAGGACTCGTGCCCCGAGCCGATCGGCGACTCAGTGCAGCCTCGATCGGCGGACTATGAACACGTGCAGCAGCGCCTCGCCCGCGGCTGGAACACCTGGGACACACACAGCGTCGCGACCCAGGTTCTGCTGCCAGAAGGGCTGGCCATTCACGTCGGCCTCAAGCACAACTCATCTCTAAACGGAGATGCCTACCTGGGCAACGCCCTCATCGGCCGTCTCGAACCCGGCGCCGAAGTCGTGACGCCCGGCCCTCACACTTGGAACGGAAGCTACACCCGTGCAGACTTCGCGTGGAAAGGACACAAGTGGCGCATCGAGAGTGCGCATGACGGCGATGACCTCGTGCTTCTGATTCAACCGCTGAAAAATGTCGAACTCATCCCGCCAACCATTGTCGTCTCAGTCAATTATTTGTGGGACCGGCCCGGAACTATCGAGCGGGAATCCGATCGATTCCTGGCGCACCAGAACGGAAAGACGATACCGATCTTCTGGGCATTTGAGGACAGCACTCATCCTGCGCAGGAGATCGCGGACCTGCCGATCGGTGGTTCCTATCTTGCCACCACCGCGAGCTTCGTCGGCATCAGCACGGGAAGGCGTCGCTCGATGGAAGATATTCGAAAGGTCCTAGGGCAGCAAGAGGCCGCATACCAGCAGTCGATTGCTGCCGCGGGACCCAAGGGTCCCATCGTCGACGCCATCGAGACAACGCTCGGTTGGGACACGATCTACGAGCCCGAAAAGCAGCGCGTCCTATCGCCCGTTTCCCGCGTTTGGTCGGTCAACTGGGGCGGCTACGTTCTCTTCGATTGGGATACCTTTTTCGCCGCTACCATGGCCTCTATCGGCGACAAAGACCTGGCCTACGCCAACGCTATCGAGACCCTGCGCGAAGAAACGCCGCAGGGTTTCGTCCCCAACTACGCCCGCGCCGGCAATTGGAAAAGCTCCGACCGCAGCGAGCCACCCGTTGGAGCCATCACCGTCCTCGGCCTCTATCGCAAATTCCAAGAGCGCTGGCTCCTCGACGAAACCTTCCCCGCGCTCCTGCGTTGGAACCGTTGGTGGGCAACGCACCGTGATCTGCAGGGTTATCTCGTCTGGGGCAGCGATCCCGATAATCAGCCGCGCAATCTCGATGACAGTTCAGTTGGAACCTGGCAGGGCGCGGTCTTCGAGTCCGGCCTCGATAACAGCCCCATGTACGACGCGGCCGTCTACAATCCGGCGAGCCATCTGCTGGAGTACGCCGACGTCGGCCTGATGAGTCTTTACATTGCCGATTGCGACGCGTTGGCCGAAATTGCGGATGCCCTCGCCAAACCCGCCGAGGCCAAAGAACTTCGCGACCGAGCGACCCGCTATCGCGCCAAGCTTGCCACACTCTGGGACGAGAAGACGGGCATCTTCCTCAACAGGGACCTGCATACCGGCCAGTTCAGCACGCGCCTCAGCCCCACCAACTTCTACCCTCTGCTGGCGAAAGCGGCCACGCCTGAGCAGGCGCACGTCATGATCGACAAGCATCTGCTCAACCCTGACGAATTCTGGGATCGATGGATCCTTCCCTCGATCGCGCGCAATGACCCAGCCTTCAACGATCAGAACTACTGGCGCGGGCGTATCTGGGGACCCATGAATTATCTGGTCTATCTCGGGCTGCTGAACTACGACGCACCCGCCGCCCGCAAAGCATTCGCCCAGAAATCGTACGACCTGTTCCTAAAGGAATGGCACGATCACGGGCATGTCCACGAAAACTACAACGCCATTACCGGCAGCGGCGACGACGTCCTTTCGAGTGACCGCTTCTACCACTGGGGCGCTTTACTTGGATACACTCAGTACCTCGAACAGACCCCGGCTACTGCTCGATGACTCCCGCGAATTTGTTCCTCCGCGCACCTTTCGGCGCGGATGTCTTAAGATGCTCCGGGGAGAACATCGTCATGCGTTCTGTTGCGAAAACCTTACGTCGCCACCCAGCCTTAGGCTTTGCCTTGGCTTTCTTTGGAATCGTTTCCAAAATCCTGTTCCTCACAGGTCCTGCACAAGCCCAGTCCGCTGAAGAAGCGGCTAAGATCGCAGCCAACTTAAAGCCGGAAGCGCAGTCGGTCATCGCGCGGCTCTCCGCCATTTCCAATTTGCCTGACGGCGTATGGAAGATGCACTCCGGCGATTTGGCTCACGGCGAAGCAGTCCCGCTCGACGAAAGCTCCTGGCAGCCGATCGCGTCCGGCGCTGAAGCGCCCAATGATGCGCTCTGGTTTCGCCAGACCTACACCATCCCTCAGACCCTCAGCGGCTACGATCTCACCGGAGCGCGCATCTGGTTCCAGTTCCACGCCACAGCAAACGGCCCGATGCCTGAGATTCTCTACTTCAACGGCCGCCGCGTCGCCCTCGGCGATGACCTCGAGCCGGTTGTTCTGTTTGACGATGCGAAGCCTGGCGACAAGATTACCGTCGCCGTGAAGCTGCTGCACACTGTCGATAAGAAGCGTTTTCGCGGCGCGACTTTGCGCATCGATTTCCCTGAAAGCCGACCTAACCCCGAAGACCTTCGCCTTGAGTTCCTCTCGGCCGCATTGCTTGTCCCTTCGCTGGCGCCCAACGATGCCAGCAAGATGGCCACCTTGAATGATGCCATCGCTGCCGTCGATATCTCCGCGCTCGATACCGCGAGCGCTCCCGAAACAAGCGGACAGGCTCAGGAAAAATTTGATGACAGCCTTCGCGCCGCGCATGAGAAGCTCGAAGCCCTTAAGCCCCTTCTTGAACGCGCCACATTCCATCTCACCGGCAATTCGCATATCGATGCCGCGTGGCTGTGGCCTTGGACCGAGACCGTTGACGTGGTGAAGCGCACCTTCGGTACCGCTCTGCAGCTGATGTATGAGTATCCGCAATACACCTACTCACAGTCTGCGGCAGCCTATAACGAGTGGATCGCGCAGAAGTATCCCGACATGAACGCGGAAATCGCGCAGCGCATTAAAGAGGGACGCTGGGAAATCGTTGGCGGTATGTGGGTTGAGCCCGACCTCAACATGCCGGATGGCGAATCGCTCGTCCGACAACTCCTCGTCGGCAAACGCTGGTACAAACAGACCTATGGCGTCGATGTTCGCATCGGCTGGAATCCAGACTCCTTCGGCTACAGCTGGCAGCTTCCGCAGATTTTCAAGAAGAGCGGTGTCGACTACTTCGTGACCCAGAAGATGGCCTGGAACGATACCAACCAGCTGCCATTCAAGTTCTTCTGGTGGGAATCGCCCGATGGTTCGAAGGTGCTGACCTATTTCCCCCATGACTACGCCAACGACAATCTAAACCCGGTGCGCCTTGCGCGCGACTTCACCATCGCCCATAAAGAAGCCACTGGCTTGCCAGGCATTATGGATCTTTATGGCATCGGTGATCACGGCGGCGGTCCGACGCGCGCGATTCTGGACGAGGGCACGCATTGGGCTGGACCAGGCCACGTCACCCCGAAGATCGAGTTCGGTACCGCCCAGCCCTATTTCTCGTGGTTCGAGAAGCAGATCGCTCCCGAAAGCCCTGAGTGGAACTACCAGTCCATCGCCAAGGGCTACACCGCGCCTCCCGCTGTTCCGGGCAAAGTGGATATTCCCACGTGGAAGAGCGAACTCTATTTTGAATATCACCGCGGCGTGATGACTACGCAAGCGAATCACAAACGCAACATGCGCGAGTCTTCCATCTGGACCCTGGATGCCGAAAGGTGGGCGTCTCTGGCGTGGCTCGATGGCAACAAATATCCAGCCGCTGAAATCACCGAGGACTGGAAAAAAGTTCTCTTTAACCAGTTCCACGATCTCGCGGCCGGTTCAGGCATTGGAGTCATCTATAAAGACGCTCAAAAAGATTACGATGTCGTCCGCTGGTCCACGAACGAGATCAGCAACGGCGCCCTGCAAACTGTAAGCGAGCGCGTGAACACTGCAGGCAACGGAACTCCCGTGATCGTCTACAACCCGCTCGGCTGGGAGCGCTCTGGAGAAGTCAGCGTGCATGTGCAGGCGGGCAAACCAGTCGCCGCCGCTTCGGGCGCCCAGGTCATTGAGACTCGGACCGATCCAACCACGGGCGTTTCGGATGTGCGACTGCATGTGCTGCATGTGCCGGCGCTTGGATATAAAGTGGTCTGGCTCGGCACAGGAAGCTCGGCCCCTAAAGACAGCGACGTTGCGGCGAAGGAGTCGAGCGACTCAATCACGCTCGAAAGCAAAACACTCCGCGTAACCGTGAACAAGCAGACCGGTTGCATCACCGGCATCTCCGATCTGCGCTCGGGTTTTGAAACACTGGCCAAGGGCGCGTGCGGAAACCAACTCCAGTTCTTCAAAGACACGCCGAAGGACTACGACGCATGGAATATCGATCCGGGCACGCTCGACGTTCCGCCCATGACGATCGACCGTGCCGATTCAGTTGCGCTGTTGAAGACCGCCGAGCCAGGCATCCGCATCGCGCGGCACTGGCAGAACTCGAAGTTCCTCCAGACCATCAGCCTCTCCGCCGATGGTGCGATGGTCGACGTCGAAAACGATATCGACTGGCATGAGTCCCACATTCTTCTCAAGGCCGCGTTCCCGGTCTCGGCCACGAGCCCTTTCGCTACCTACGAGATTCCCTACGGCACCATCGACCGTCCTACGACGCGCAATAACAGCTGGGAAAAAGCTCAGTTCGAAGTCCCCGCACAACAGTGGGCCGACCTCGGAGATGGCCAGCATGGCCTCAGTGTTCTCAACGAGTCCAAGTTTGGCTACGACGCCGTAGGCAACCTGCTTCGCCTTACCCTGCTGCGCTCGCCCAAGTGGCCCGATCCCGAAGCCGACATGGGACATCACCACTTCCACTACGCGCTCTACCCGCACGCGGGCACGTGGAAAGATGCGATGACCGTGCGTCATGGCTTCGAGTACAACTATCCGCTCACGGCCGTTGTCACCACGGCTCATGCCGGGTCGCTGCCGGCAGAGCACTCGTTCGCGTCGGTCACGGCCGACAACGTCGTATTGACAGCCATGAAAAAAGCAGAAGACTCGAAAGGGCTGATTCTTCGTTGTTATGAGTGGGCAGGCAAGGAAGGGACCGTCGAGTTCCACGTGCCGCCGGGCGCATCTGCGGCCACAGTGACCAACATGATGGAGACACCGCAAGGCGACCCACTTCCCCTCACTCAGGAAAACGGGGGAGATGTAGTGAAGGCCCAAATCCATCCCTACGAAATCCTGACGTTGCGCGTGGATTACCCCAACGGTGGTCCGAAAAACTAGGCATGCGAATCAACTATTCCAACTGCCCGACACACGGCCCGGCGAGAATCTTCTCCGGGCCGTGCAGTTTCCATTTACCTGATCAATGCTGAGAGGAGAAACCATGGATCGTCGCCGGTTTGCAATTCGCTCTCTTGCCGCGGCGGCTGGTGCCGCACTCACGCGCCCCTTCAGCTACGCTGCGGCGCCACACTCGACAGATCAGGTTCCCGGGGCGGTGGCCAATGCGGTCATCCAAAACGCGCGTTTTCCAGATGGCTTTCTTTGGGGTACTGCAACAGCGTCCTATCAGGTCGAAGGCGCGTGGAATGAAGACGGCAAAGGCGAATCCATATGGGACAGATTCACCCATACCCCGGGCAAGGTGAGAGGAGGGGTGACGGGGGACGTTGCCTGCGATCAGTATCACCTCTACCCCAAAGACATTGCTTTGGCCAAGCAGCTGAACCAGAAGAGCCAGCGATTTTCGATCTCATGGCCGCGCATTCAGCCTACCGGAACAGGCGCCCCGAACATGAAAGGGCTGGACCACTACAGCCGCTTCGTCGATGCGCTGCTTCAAGCGGGAATTCGACCATGGTGCACCATGTATCACTGGGATCTTCCCCAGGCGCTCGAAGATCGGGGAGGCTGGCCGAACCGCGAACTGGCCAGCTATTTCGCCGACTATGCCGGAATTCTTGCCAAGCATCTTGGCGATCGAATCACAGTCTGGGCGCCCTTCAACATGCCTTGGGCGATCGCCTTTATGGGCTATGCCGCCGGCGCCTTTCCCCCATGCCGGACCAGTTTCGCCGATTTCCTGAAAGCAGCGCACACGCTGGCGCTTGCCCAGGGAGAGGCGCATCGCGCTGTGAAAGCAGCCTCTCCCCATGCAACGGTTGGAAGCGCGTACGAGATGGCTCCGGCCTACCCGAAGACTGACTCAGAGGATGATCGAGCCGCTGCCGCTCGATACCACGCCATGAACAATGTTTTCTTCCTTGAGGCAGCCATGAAGGGCCGTTATCCAAAAGCTTTTGTTGGGGAACCGCCCTATGAGTTGATGGGGTTCAAGGCGGGCGATGAAAAACTGCTCTATGCCCCGCTGGACTGGGTAGGCTTTCACTACTACACACGCCGCATCGTCTCGGATGCGAGCAAGGAGAGGTTTCTAAACGGTGGCAATTTCAGCGGCACGGAGATCGAGAACAATTCTCCCGGCGGCCGCGATCCCTACACCCGCTTTCGCGCCGCGATGCCCACGGAAGGTCCGCTCACCGATGCCGGCTTAGAGGTTTGGCCACGTGGGATGTACGACCTCGTTTCTCAGATTTCGAGAGAGTATGACCACCCGACCATCGAAATCACCGAGAGTGGCTGCGGCTACCTCGATGCCCCGGATGAAGAGCAGCATGGCCGCATCCCGGACGTGCGCCGCATCCAGTGGTATCGTGAAACACTGGCCGAACTGGCGCGCGCCATCGCCGACGGAGCGCGAGTGCGCGCCTTCCACGCTTGGACCCTTCTCGACAACTTCCAGTGGGCGGAAGGGTATACCGAGCGCTATGGCTTGATCTATACCGACTTTCGTAACCAGAAACGCACCATCAAGGATTCCGGCCTTTGGTACAGCAGAGTCGCGGCGTCCAACCGGCTGGACGTCTGACGCTGGCGATTCAAGAGGGTGCGAACGAGGCGGGCGGTACAGATCCATCGCCCGGCCCGCGAGACGTTTTGCTACTCTAGCAACAGGGCGCCTCAGCCCAGGGAGCACGAGCATGCACATTACTTCCCCTTTCTTTGTCGTCCCGGTCCTCGTCGCAGTCTTTGCCTGCTGCATCCTTTTCGCCACCAGCAGTAAAGAAGACGGCCACTCGGCGCACTGAGGCATTCCCCCGCTCAATGGAACCGCAGAGCCCTCACAGGCGTATATTCCTCTCACATAGAGGGGCAAATGCCATGGTACGAAGTGGAACGGTTTTTGTAGCGGGTCTGGCGGTGCTGATCTCGTGCGCCGGATGCCGCGTGCGCACTGAAAAAGGCGCGGACGGCGAAGACAAGACGGTGCAGGTGGATACGCCCTTCGGCGGCGTCCACGTAAACACTGATCAGACCACGGCCGCCGATCTTGGATTGCCTGTGTATCCCGGCGCTGAGGTCGTCAAAGGCGATGACAAGCACAAGTCCGCCGATGTTCACCTTGGCTTTGGCGAGTGGCAACTGCATGTTCGGGCGGTATCGTACGCCACCACGGATGACAAAGATAAGGTGACCGCGTTCTATAAAAAGGCGCTGGGCCGCTACGGCAATGTCATCACCTGCCAGGGCAATGCGCCGGTGGGCACGCCCGTTGCGACAACCGAGGGGCTGACGTGCGCCGACGACAAGGGCCACGGCGGCGTAAAGATCGATCACCACGACTACGGAACCAACGAAGACAGTCTGGAGCTCAAGGCGGGTTCGAAGCGCCATCAGCACATCGTGGGGTTTGAAGAACCCAAGGATGGCAAAACCCGTTTCGCACTTGTTGCTCTGGACTTGCCCGCCGCGGTGGAAGACAAGGGCGACTCTAGCGACTAGCGCGCGGCCGGTGGCTGTGCGGTTAAGGCTCCAGAGGGATCGATGGGCGGCTTGCCGTAGAATGCGTGCAACAGCTTGAATCCCTTCTGTATTGGAGCACCTTCCCATGTCGAGGAACACCTGCCGTCTTCTTGCCTTGGCGCTAATGTGCGCTGCGACTGCTTTGCACGCCGCAGACAAAGCCAAGACACCGCCTCCCGCTGCGGTCGATCCTTACGCAGAAGTCCAACCCGCGACCGAAACGCTGGACCTGACCATGTATCAGCGCATTCGCGAGGAAGGATTGAACCGCTCGCATGTCATGGAGTTCGCAACAGCGCTGATGGATGGCATCGGACCACGCCTCACCGGCTCTCCCAATTTGAAAAAAGCAAATGAGTGGACGCGCGACACCCTGACCAAGATCGGGCTCGAGAATGCGCACCTCGAAGACTGGGGCGAGTTCGGTATGGGCTGGCAGCAACTCAATACCTGGGCGCGCATGGTCACGCCCGATACGGCCATCCTCATTGTGCAGGCTACGCCGTGGTCGCCATCAACAGCGGGGCCCGTAACCGGCGATGTGGCCTTCGTCAACATTCAGGATGAAAAGGATTTTGACCAGTACCGCGGTAAGCTCGCGGGAAAAATCGTACTGCTCGGAGCCATGCGCGAGGTTCCGCCGGTGGATAAGGCACTTTTCGAGCGGTATACAAATCAAGAGCTCGACCAACTCGCCGAGTTCCCTGTCACCGCGACCGCAGGTCTCTCGCCTGAGATGCTGGCACGTATCCGCACGCGCATGGAACGCTATCGCTTGCTCGAGAAGGTCTCTCAGTTCTTCGCCGAGGAGAAAGTGGCCGCAGTCATCGAGCCCAGCCGCGACGGTGTCAACGGCGGCGGATCGGGCGGCACGCTCTTCGATGACAACGGGGCGACCCTTGGCCGCACACCCTATCTAGCTGACCATCGCGTCAAGATTCCTGTAGTGGTGGCAACTATCGAGAGCTATGGCCGCCTTTACCGGCTCACGCAGGCACACGCGCCAGTCAGTGTCCAGGTAGATGTCGAAACCAAATTCGCCGGCGACCACGAACACGGGTACAACACCGTCGCTGAGATTCCAGGGACCGATCCGAAGCTGAAAGACCAGGTGGTCATGGTAGGCGGCCACCTCGATAGCTGGATCGCCGGCACCGGCGCCACCGACAATGGCGCAGGAACCATCGTGGCCATGGAGGCCGTCCGCATTCTCAAAGCGCTCGACGTGAAACCGCGTCGCACCATCCGCATTGCCCTGTGGACCGGCGAAGAGCAGGGGCTCTTTGGCTCGAAGGGCTACGTGAAACAGCATTTCGGCTCGGCTGCGCTCTCGACAGCGCCCGATCAACAGGCTCTACCGGAGTTTATGCGCCGCACTGTCGGACCGCTGGAAGTCAAGCCCGAGCAGAAACTAATCTCTGGCTACTTCAACGTCGACAACGGATCAGGCAAAATTCGCGGAGTCTACCTGCAGGGCAACGCCGCCATTGCGCCCGTCTTTGCGCAGTGGATCGCGCCGCTCAAAGACCTGGGCGTCACCACGTTGACCATGCGCAATACGGGCGGCACAGACCACCTCAGCTTCGATGCCGTCGGCATTCCCGGATTCCAGTTCATTCAGGATGACCTGGACTACGAGAGCCGTACCCATCACTCCAACCAAGATGTGTTGGAGCGGCTGCAGCCCGCTGACCTGAAGCAAATTGCCACCGTGGAAGCGATCTTCCTGTACAACGCCGCGCAGCGCGATCAGATGCTGCCGCGCAAGCCCCTGCCCGATCCCGATGGGGAAGAAAAGCGCCGCAAGCCGCTGGAAGGAATTTTTCCAGGCGCGGAAACAGGCCAGGACAGCGAAAAGCGCTAGATCGAAACCGCTGTTGGGCAAGATCGTGCCTGAGTTCAGCAGGATTGGGCGAGCCAGGCGGCTTCAGGGTCGATCAAGCCACAGCTCTATGGCCCGGGCAGTTTCAGTCCGGATTTGTCCCGCTTGCGAAAACCCGCATGGGTGCCGTTGCACCGATGCGGGCCTTCTTTCTGCTAAACTAAGCGGAGCGCGTTCACGGGATCATCGCACCAGGCAGCGCCCGCGAATTCGTTTCCACACCACAGTCGGGGAGTGGCTCAGCCTGGTAGAGCACCTGGTTCGGGACCAGGGGGTCGGAGGTTCAAATCCTCTCTCCCCGACCATTCTTTCAATCACTTACATGTTCAATTCTGGCCGGGCCATCCGCCTTGGCTTTGAAGACATCGCGACTCGCCCTTGTTCCGAGGCCTGCGCGACACACTCGAAGCTTCAGGGAAAGTGCGGCGCCTGTGAATTCAAAGAAATCTGCGGTGGATCTCGAGCCCGCGCCTATGCTCTCACCGGGAATCCGCACGCAGAAGAGCCATGCTGCACCTATGTTCCCAAAGGCTATGTACCGCCCACCGCGCTGAAAACAGCCACAATCCTGCATGTTCTTCAGGGCGCCTGAGGCTCGAAGACTGGCCTATCGGCGACAATCAGAACCTCAAAAGAAGAGAGGAGAAGCGATGGCAATTCAAATTGGTGCGAAACCCGATAGCGGTTTTGACGACCCTCTTGGCATGCTCAGAGACTGCCACAGAAGGATCGAGGGCTTCCTCGGCATCCTCTATGTCGCTGTCGATCGCGCGCAAGGCAGAAGCCTTACCGGCGAGGAAAGCGATGCGGTGCGGGCTGCGCTGCAGTATTTCCGCACGGGCGGCCAGCGCCATACAGCGGATGAGGAGGAATCACTCTTTCCAAGGATGCGCGAGTCTGACTCGGCTTCTCTCGCGGAGATCGATCGCCTTGAAGGCGACCATCGCGAGGCAAACATTCTGCATACTTCAATTGAGCGCCTTTACGAGCATTGGGCTCATTCCGGAGAGTTGAAATCGGGTGATACACAACAACTGCTCACCGACGTCGCGCGGCTCAAGCAACTCTATTCCGACCACATCCAGGTAGAGGAAACTATTGTCTTCGCCCGCGCTACTCAGGTCCTCAACAATCAGCAGATCGCAGCAATCGGAACTGAGTTTCAGGCTAGGCGGAAATAGCCCCGCACCCTCGCGAGTCACCGTCGTTTCCTCTCGAAATCGCACACAAGACGAGAACCCGTTAAGGCCCGCACGCGAATTCATTACATGCCGGGGTGCGATGCCTCGTTTGCATGCGATACCAAATCCATATAGATCTGACGAGGTAGATTGGTCTGCCAATGGCCCGTCGCCTTTGCCACGATTACGAGTCCGATGAAAATACACAAAAGGATTCCGGCCACGGTCATGGGGTTAAGGGCGCGTCTGCTCCAACGCTGAGAAGGAGTCACGGCCTTCACAGGCAAGAGCGAGAACTGCAGAGCATTCTCGGCCGGGCAAGCCGCGACACATGCCATGCAAGCTGTGCACTCAGCCGATCGAATTTGCATAAGCTGATCTACCGGCAAACTTGATGGACAGGCGCGCACGCACTTTCCGCAATCGATGCACGCCTCCGTATCTCTGCGTATCTTGAACGGGCTGAGAAGCGATACGATTCCCAGCAGGGCGCCATAGGGACACAAGTACCGGCACCAGAAGTTCTGGATCAGCATGGATAACAAAATCAACAACCCGATGACGATTGCCGCTGTCTGCCCCATGTCGCGGAAGAAGTTCAGCATCTTAACGTCGGCAACCAGGCCGTACGGCGTAGACATGAAGTCGTGAATTGCCTCGGCAGACATGGTGCCGATCACAAAAACAAAGAATCCGAGAAGCACGTACTTCAGACCCCGCAGCACAACGTCGATCCACTTCGGCAGATGCAAACTGCGACCAAAAACATGCCGGCCGAATTTCCAAAGATTCTCTGAGAATGTACCGACCGGGCACAGCCATGAACAGAACGCCTTCTTGAGCAGAATGCTCATCAGCACGAAGGCAATAAACAGGACCATGGCCGCGGGGTGGATTGCGGGCACGTGTCCCGTGAGGAGGAAGTATTTGGTATTCATCAGGCCGGCGATGGGGAGCCAACCTTCAGCCCCCGCCGGGCGTGCCACGCTGAATCCCGCACCGCCGCGCTCGCAAAAACGAACCCAAAGAAGAAACTGGATTCCCAGCCAGAGGTTTAGAGTGACGAATAGCCACTGCACGGTTCGCCTTATCTGCTGCGAGCTATCCGAGATGGACCTTCGGACGAGCTTCTTTTTGCCTTCCTGCTTCGGGTTGGACGGGATCTTTACTGTGCCCATTTAGATCGACCTTTTATCCAGCTCCAAGCCTAGGCGAACGAAATGGAGATCTCAGCGACTTAGGTCACACTTGTTCCCGCGGAATTGCTGGCAAGCTCAGAAGTTCGAGTGACCAAAGTCGCTGCAGGGGGGTTGGGATTTCTGTACGTTGGGTTTCAAGGAGATCGCAAATGACTGCAACCACCCAAACCGTCCGCGAAATCGCGCTGGAACAACCGACCGCCATCCGTGTCTTTGAGAGGTTTGGAATCGACTACTGCTGCGGAGGGCGCAAACCACTCGCGGAGGCATGCGCGGCTGGAAACCTGGAAATTGCTTCAGTACTCGCTGCGCTGGAAAATGCCGAAAAGGAGCCTCGAACTGCGGTCGAGGTCTGGACCGAACGATCGCTCGAGAGCTTGAGCCTGCACATTGTCGCGACGCACCATGCATACGTGAAGCGCGAACTGCCGAGGCTGGCTCAGTTGGCACAAAAGGTTGTCCATCGTCACGGACCCACCAAGCCCGAACTGCCGGCGATTGCGCGTACCCTGACGCAGTTGGATAAAGAGCTCACCAGTCATCTTGCGAAGGAAGAAGTCATGCTCTTCCCTTTCATCGCCAGCCTCGAGCAGTTTGTCACCCTTGGTGCGCCGAAACCACAGAGCTGCTTCGGCACAGTTTCCAATCCGATTGCGATGATGACGCAGGAACACGATGCGGCGGGTACTTTGCTTGCCGAAATCCGCCGTCTGAGCAACGATTTCACGACGCCTGCAGACGCCTGCCCCACGTTTCATGCGTTTTATGACGGCTTGAGAGAATTTGAGCAGGACTTGCACCAGCACATTCATCTGGAGAACAACATTCTATTTCCCCGTGCGATCGAGCTGGAGCGGCTCGCGGCTGCGATGTAGAACTGATTCCAGCATCATGTGATCTCAGGCGACAAGACCTGGACTTGCGTTCTGCCCTGCATTGGTCGAAGGAGGCCGCTCTGATCGTGGGCGGCCTCCTGTCGTCCCATTGGCTTAACCGCTCATGCTGCCTGCTTGGCTATCGCGGTGCAATCTCGGGGCTCGCACTATGATTGCAATAGCTCCTCCATTGCTGAGTCTGAACCAGGATCCCGAGCGAATACTGAATCCATCCACGGAAGCGTTATCTACTGGCGCTTAAACGACTGACTGAAAAAGAGAGCCATGGCACGATTGGGCGCGTTTTGTTTTCCTGGAACCGGTCACCTCAACCCGATGACAGCGCTGGCGCGTTCTCTGCAACAGCGGGGCCATCAAGTAGTCATCTTCGGCATTGCAGATACCGAGGAGCGCGTGCGCGCCGCGGGAATCGAGTTCTGCCGGATTGGCATGGACGACCATCCGCCCGGCACCCTTCAAAAGCTGGACGAGCAGCTGGCTCAGCTAAGTGGGTTCGCAGCGCTACGATTCACATTGAAGCGCGTGAAGGATTCAACGCATATGGTCCTGCGCGACGGCCCCGAAGCGGTGCGGGCAGCCAACGTGGAAGCTCTGCTGGTGGACGAGGCGGAATTTGCCGGAAACGTGGCAGACTATTTGGGGCTGCCGTTTATATCGATCGCTTTGATTCCCCCCATGGTTCCAGACGATCGGTTTCCACCCTTCTGGTTGGGTTGGGGGGCACAACAGGATCTGTGCAGCCGCTTGCGGAACCGCGTCGCCATACGTCTGCTTCTCAAGATAGCTGCTCCGATCTTTAGAGAGGTAAATGAGCAGCGCAGCAACTGGGGACTCGAGCCTTTCAAGCGCCCTGAAGATGGCCTATCCACTCTGGCGCAAATCACGCAGCTTCCGGAAGCTCTGGAATTCGAAGTGGCCGGCGCGACGCCGGAGGGCCTCCACTATACCGGACCTTTCGTCCACAAAGGGCAGCGGCCGCCAGTCGATTTCCCCTGGGAGCGCCTCGATGGGCGCCCGCTCATTTACGCTTCGATGGGCACCCTTCAGAACGGCTCGGAGGCGATCTTCAGGACCATCGCAGAAGCCTGCGCCGGACTCGATGCCGAACTCGTAATTTCGCTGGGCGGCGGGCTCGACCCGGGAAGGCTGGGGAAACTTGCCGGCAATCCGCTGGTGGTGAACTTTGCGCCTCAACTGGAAATTCTGAAGCGAGTATCGCTGGTGATTACACACGCGGGACTCAACACCGTGTTGGAGTCCCTTTGCGAGGGAGTGCCGATGGTGGCGGTGCCGCTCGGGAACGACCAACCTGGAGTCGCAGCACGGGTCAAGGCCCGAGGAGCGTGCGTCGTGGTTTCGCGACGCAGGCTAAGTGCGGCAAAGCTTCGTAAAGCCGTCCTGCTTGTGCTTCAAGACCCAAGCTACCGTGAGGCGGCTCAGCGTCTGCAAAAAGCCATTCAGCCCATCGACGGACCCGGCCGCGCTGCGGATCTCATCGAACAGGCGCTGAAGCTCCATTCGACCTAGGTCAGACGACGCTAACTGCTATCTCAGCTGCGACGGATTCGACATCCCTGACGCCCGATTCGCAGGTGGCCGCCGCGACCATGTCGCGAATCGATTCAATCACCAGCTCCGGCTCGTCCAGGTGGATCCAGTGCGCACTCGCGGGTGCGATCACTTGTTTCACGTTGTCACCGATCTTTAGCAGGCAATCCTCTGAAAGCGGGGAGGACTTGCCGGGCGTCAGGAGCACAACCGGAATCCCGCGAATGGGATCCGCCTCCTGCATCTCACGCACGGAGTCGGGCACGGCGGCGACGTGGCTGCGCATGCCTGCGTAGTAGCTGGGCCGCGACCAATGAGCCGCCACGATGGGCCATACCTCCCTCGGCATCTTGCCCACCTCGCCCTTGATTCGCCCAAGTACGTGCAGGCCGCCTTCACCGGCGACGCCCGCCAGGCGATCCGCGATTCGCCCTGAACGGCAAAGCAGCGACGTTACAGCAAGCCGGGCCAATCCCAATTGTGCAATTGGAATTGCGAAGCTCGAGAGTTTGACGCCCCGATCGAGCGTCGCCTGTTTTGCTGCATCTATAGGTGTCCACTCTTCGCAGCGCATCGGGTCCACCAGCACAATGCCTGCCACCTCTTGCGGATACATGAGCGCGAACCGACGCATCACAAGGCCGCCGAAGGAATGACCGACCAGGATATAAGGGGGCTTGAGGCCTGCGCCCCACAACAAGTCGTGCAGCTCGGCGGCGAGAATGCCCGGGGTGCGGGCGCTGCGAGAGGGACTGCTCCATCCCAGGCCGCTGCGGTCGTACGACGCCGTGGAGGCAAACCGCGAAACGGTCTCCTGGATGTGAAACCAGTTCAGGTTCGTGGCCGCTATCCCCGCCTCAAACAGCACTGTGGCCTCGCCTGATCCCTTCTCGAGCAGGTAGAGCCGTCGTCCTGCGCCTATGTCAATCCATCGACCCGCAGCTGCATAGCGCCACCTGTCATAGTGTGCGCCCAGCCACTGATACAGAAATCCGGTCGCAACCAATACCGCAAGCAAACATGGAATTGACAGGAAATAGTCCATCGACCGCACGAACGCGGACGTTACAACAAATAGAAGAGCGTCGGCGTTCATGCTTCGATCTTTCCGTCTCGGAAGCGAATCTGTGTCGCCGCCGAGTGCGCAATATCATTTTCGTGGGTGACAACGATCAAGGTCATCCCTCTCTGCTTTTGAATTCCGATAAGAATCTCCATAATGCGAGCCGAGTTCACGCTGTCCAGGTTCCCTGTCGGCTCATCGGCCAGCAGAATCTCCGGCTCATTGGCCAAGGCCCTTGCAATCGCAACTCGCTGCCGTTCTCCTGCAGAAAGCTGGCTCGGGAATTGCATCATCCTGTGTCCCAGACCCACCTCTTCGAGAAGTTCCTTCGCCCTTGTGGGGCGGTCAAGCCGTTTGCAGTAGGAACCAATCATGGGCAGTTGTACATTTTCAATCGCGCGCAGTGTCGGCATCAGGTGAAATGCCTGAAAAATGAACCCAACATATTGTGACCGGTAGGTGTCGAGACTAATTGACTTGCCCAGTTCGGCATTCTTGAAAAGAACCTCGCCGCTGGTCGGGGTGTCTAGTCCTCCCAGCATATGGAGCAACGTCGATTTGCCGCTTCCGCTCGGCCCTGTAATGGCCACGTACTCGCCTGCCGCGATGGAAAGATCCACACCGCGCAGGGCTTCGATCTTGCCATCGTCGTACGACTTGAAAACGCTTCGCACGTGGAGCGCGGAGTTAGTCATACCGCAGCGCCTCCACGGGTGACAGTTGCGCGGCACGCCACGCGGGCAGCGCCCCCGCGATAAGCCCCGCCAAAACCGAGATGCCGAGTGCTTCTGCCAAAAGAAGCACGGGGAGCGACGTGGAGACAATGCTTGCGGTTTGAGGCAGCGCCGCCAGCATGTGCAGGCCACACCATCCAAAGACGATTCCAAAGAAACCGCCGCCAAGACCAAGAATGACCGCTTCGAGCTGAATGAGAACGAGCACCTGTCCACGATTCCAACCGAGCGCTCGTAAGATTCCGATTTCGCGCGTACGCTCGAAGACCGACATGGCCATCGTATTGGCGATGCCAAGAATCCCGATCAGCAATGCGATCGACGAAGTACCCCACGCCGAAGCGTGCGCCAGCTGAACAAATTGATTGTTATGGGCGCGCTCGGCTGCGGGAACTGCGCGAAGTCCAGGTAGCGCTGCCTCTATTCTTTCTTCGGCATGCTTGAGATAGGTTTCCTGCGACTCCCCCGCCGGCGCGGGCCGCAACTGCACATCGAACGTCGATACTTTGCCCTGCAAGCTGCTCAACTCCTGCAACTGGTCGAGTGGCATGATCACTGCATCCGCCTGCAGCCCGGAAGCAGCATGGTAAATTGCGCAGACTGTATACGACGAGCTTTGAATCTGCAGAGTGTCGCCCACCTTTTTCTTGAGATTCTCAGCCAGCAAATCGCCTAGCATCACTTCAGGATGGTGATCGCTGAAACGCTTTCCCGAAAGAATCTGCAGCGAATTGAACTCGTAGGAGTCGGCCTTCCAACCGTATGCGAGAGCATTTACATCGGTGGTCAGGTCCATCAGGTTGAAAATCACGGGCGTCGCATGCGCGACAAAGGGCAGAGACTGCAGGGTTGCGCCCGCAGATTCATCCATCGAAGTGTTCAAAAAAGTCTGCTGAATGACAGTGAGGTCAGTGCCGCTGCTCGAGTAAATGCGGAGCCACTCACTCTCAAACGCGTTCGAGAATCCAACAAGACCGACAAAGGCTCCAATCGCCATGCCAATCCCGCAGAGCGTCAGCAGTGTCCGCAGCCGCCTGCGCCACAGATTCTTCCAGACAAAGCCCGTTCGCGACAGTGAGGAGGCCTTGAAGTGGGGATTAGCCATAATCCTTTGAGGATTCAAGTGAGTAGATTGCAGTGTATCTGGGCAGCAATTGCTCTGTCCAAAGAAGTTTTAAAGGCTCGCAAAGTCACTGTTTCCACAACCGCGCAGAAACACTAAACTCGGCAAATCGCGCTGAGATTACAATTTGTTCATCATCGCGCTGAAAAGCCGCCGAAGTCTCAAAGATCGCAGCTTGAGGGCAGCAGGAACCATACCGTGACGCCCAAGGCACCAGACTTCAGCAAACCTTAAGGGTCAACCTCTATAGTTGAGGCGAATGGATCTGATCGTCAACAATTGGCTCGCCGCCTTTGTCTTTCTCAGCCTGTTTGGCGCTGCAGGAAGAGCTCAGGCTCCGCCGCCCAAACCGGACGCTCCCCTCACTCTTGACGACGCGATTCGCTTGGCCCAGGTCAATGAACCAGCGTTTGCAGCCGCGGTAGCCGAGCGCCAAGCGACAGCCCTGGAACGACTTGATGCGAAAGCCGGCCTGCTTCCCTCGGTCACGTTTCACAATCAATACGTCTTCACCGAATCGAATCACACCAGGGCGGCGGTCACATCCGGCGACGCCTCCGCATCCCTGCCCGTGTTCATCGCCAACAACGCCGTGCACGAGTACTACAGCCAGGGTGTGGCCAACGAGACCGTCGGCCTGGCAGGCATCGCGGCCGTCCGGCTCGCGGATGCCAACGCCGCCCGGGCCCAGGCAGAACTTGAGATCGCGCGCCGGGGCCTTGTTGCTACCGTCGTGTCCCTCTACTACAACGTTCGTTCAGGGGATGAAAAACTCGCCGTGGCACGGCGGGCGCTCGATGAAGCCAACCGATTCGTTGAGGTGACGCAACAACGCGAATCTGGCCGCGAAGCAGCTCATGCCGATGTCATCAAGGCCAGGCTCAGCCAACAACAAAGGCAGCGGGAATTGGCAGACTCCGCCCTCGGACGAGAAAAAGCACGCCTGGATCTGAGCGTTCTGCTGTCTCCCAATCCATCGTCCGAGTTCTCGCTTGCAGACGAGCAGGCACCACCAATGCTGCCGGATCGCGAGAGCGTCGAAGCTGCAGCACGGGCCAATAATCCTGACGTGCGCAGCGCCCTCGCCTCTCTGCAGGTCAGCCAGGCGGCAACCCTTACCTCGTGGGCCGGGCTGCTTCCAGACCTGAGCCTGAACTACACCTACGGCATCGACGCGCCGCAATTTGCCCGCAGCGGCCCCGATGGGACGAAGAACCTCGGATACTCCGCCAGCGCCACCGTCGATCTCCCCATCTGGGATTGGCTCACCACGGAGCGCAAGGTAAAAGAAGCGCGGGTTCGCGCAGCGGCAAGCAAAGTCAATCTGACTGCGGCCCAACGTCGCCTCGTCGCCAATCTGACTGAGTTTTACGACGAGGCCTCAACCGCGCAGCAGCAGCTTGCCTCGCTTGACGCGAGTGTCGCTGATGCCCGCGAAAGCCTTCGCTTGACCAATCTGCGGTATGTCAACGGCGAGAGCTCCGTGCTTGATGTGGTCGACGCGCAGAACACGTTGGTCTCCGCCGAAAACGCCAAGGTTGACGGATTGATCCGCTATCACATGGCACTGGCACAGCTTGAAACCCTTACAGGTAGGCTTTAGCGCATGAACGCCCGCTCCCAATCGAAACTCGCTGCTGTTGGTCTCTCTGCCTTGCTGTGCGCGATCGCTCTCAGCCTCGCAAGCTGCAAAAAAACGGCCGATAATGCCGGTGAGAGTGCCGTGGCGGTGCAGGCGGAGCATCCGGCCGTTGGCCCGATCTCTGAAGAAATCGCGGCCGATGCGGTGATCACTCCGCTCGCGCAGGCCGCCATTGTTCCCCGCATTAGCGCCCCTATTGAGGCGGAGTTCGTTCAGCGCGGCGCCCGCGTGCACAAAGGGCAGCTGCTCATCAAGCTCGAAGGCCGGGATCTGCGCGGGGCCGCGCTCGATTCGAAAGGTGGATTCACCTCGGCGCAAGCCGCCTACACCGCGGCAACCCTTGCGACTATTCCCGAAGATGTACAGAAAGCAGAGTTGGACCTGGCGCAGGCGAAAGCCAATCTCGAGGTGGCAAATCGTACGGCACAAGAGCGCCAGCGATTACTAAAGGAAGGCGCCATCGCCGGCCGCGACACAGATACGGCGATCGCTGCCGCGGTGCAGGCGCAGGCAGCGTACGATGCGGCAGCAAAGCATCTGGCCAATGTACAGGCGACTACGCTCAAAACCAGCAACGACGCCGCAAAAGGACAACTAACCTCCGCGCAGGGCAAACTCGAAAATGCCGAAGCCCAGGCGGGCTATGCCAACTTGACGAGCCCTCTCGATGGAGTCGTCGTCGACCGGCCGTTCTTTCCCGGCGAGACACCCACGGCGGGAACCGCTGTCGTCACAGTAATGGATACCTCGTCCCTTCTCGCCAAAGTCCACATCGCCCAGTCCGCAGCGCAAAAAATTAAACTTGGCGGGACGGCCGAGATCGACATCCCAGGTCTGGATGAACCCCAATCCGCAACCGTCTCCCTCATTAGCCCCGCTCTCGACGCTGGCTCCACCACCGTGGAAGTGTGGTTGAAGTTGCCCAATCCCGGCGGGCGCTACAAGGTGGGAACACCGGTCCACGTAATCATTCACGGAGCGACGATCCAAAATGCCGTGCAGTTGCCCGTCGCGGCCATTCTGCCATCGGAAGATGGTTCAACCAATGTGCTCGTGGTCGGTAGCGATGGCGCCGCACACAAGCGCGCTGTAAAAGTTGGTCTGCGCACTGCAGAGAAGGTTCAGATCCTCAGCGGGGTTTCTCCAAGCGACCTGGTGGTCACTGAAGGCGGGTACGGTCTCGATGACGGCACCAAGGTCACCATCGGAGAAGGAAGAAAGCACTGGCGGGAGCAAAGACTAATGGGCTCGACTCCGCCATCCCTCGCATCCCCAACACCAGCGAATTTCTGGCTCACTCATTGGGTGCGAACCATTTTCTTTGTTGCTCTCGCGCTCATGGTCGTCGGGATCTACGCCTTTTTTCGAACACCCATCGCCGTCTTTCCTGAGACCAACTTTCCGCGCGTGGTTATCGGTGTTGACAACGGTGTCATGCCCGTCGAGCAGATGCAGGTCACCATTACCAAACCAATCGAAGACGCGGTGAACTCGGTTCCAGGTCTGACAACGGTCCGCTCAACCACGAGCCGCGGATCGGCGGAAGTCAGTCTCTTCTTCGATTGGTCAGTCGACATGTTCCGTACACTTGAGCTGGTCAACTCGGCTCTAGGCAGGGTCGAACAGACACTGCCATCAACCGCGAAGATCACTACCAACCGGCTTACGTTTGCCACGTTCCCTATTCTTGGATACAGCCTGACAACCAGTAATCCTGCGGTTTCCCAAAGCGATCTTTGGGAACTGGCGACCTACATGCTCAAGCCCCCGCTGAATCGCGTGGACGGCGTCGCCACCGTCACCGTGCAGGGTGGAGAAATTCCGGAGTATCACGTCGTTCCCAACATGGCGCGCATGCAGGCTTCGGGTGTAACGATTCTCGATCTAGCCAACTCCATCGGCGCTGCCAACACCATCGATTCTCCTGGACTCTATCCTCAAAACCACCAGCTTGTCCTTGCGCTCGTCGGCTCGCAGGCCCATGACCTCGCCAGCCTTCGCCAACTTACCGTTAAGTCCACTGCAACAGGTGCGCCGGTGCGGGTTAGCGACCTTGCTGAGGTAATCAAGGCGCCTCAGCCGGTCTACACCTTTGTTTCCGCAAACGGCCGTCCAGCGGTCCTGCTGAACATTGCGCGCCAGCCTTCGAGCAATACAGTTGCGGTTGCCGATGGAGTTGCGGCGAAAGTCAAGGAGCTTCGGCCAAGCCTGCCCAGGGGAGTTACGCTCGAACCCTTCTACGACCAATCGCAGATCGTTCGCGAAAGCATCTCCAGCGTGCGCGATGCCATTCTGATTGGCCTCGTCCTCGCGTGCGTCATCCTCTATCTCTTCCTGCGCGACTGGCGTTCTTCGCTCATTGCAGGCTTCGTCATTCCGGTAACGGTCGCGGTCACAGTGCTCGTGCTTTGGCTCATCGGGCAAAGCTTCAACTTGATGACCCTCGGCGGCCTCGCTGCCGCGATCGGGCTCGTCATCGATGACGCGATTGTGGTGGTTGAAAATATCGTGTTGCATCGCGATGCGGGCGAAAGCCATACAGAGGCCGTACGCAAAGCGCTACGCGAAATCGGGCGTCCTCTCATCGGGTCCACCATTACCCCCGTTGTTGTCTTCCTTCCGCTGATCGCGGTCACCGGCGTCACAGGCAGCTTTTTTCGCGCCCTTGCCATAACCATGGCTGTCTCGCTGCTCACGTCCCTGGCGCTGGCCGTAACCTGGACACCGGGGTTGGCGATGTTGTTGCTCAAGCCCGCCAATCGCAAAACGAGCCCGAAGCCGGACCCCGAAACCGATTCCCCTGAACATGAGCAAGGGCCCATGATGGCGCGCCTGACCAAGCGGCATCATGCTGTGCTCTTCTGGGCTCTTCAACGTCCCCTTTGGCTGGGCGGTGTCTGCGTTCTGCTAGCGGTCGCCAGTTACTTCGCTTACCAGCACTTGGGATCCGACCTGATGCCTGAAATGGATGAAGGCGGCTTCATCCTCGACTACGTCATGCCCGCCGGAAGTTCGCTTGAATCCACTGGCAAGGTACTCGATCGCGTCGAGCAAATCCTTCGCGCAACTCCTGAGGTCGAGAGCACGAGTCGGCGCACCGGGTTGCAGATGGGGTTCGCTGCAGTCACTGAAGCTAATACCGGCGATATCACGGTGAAGCTCAAACGGAAGCGCAGCCGGGGTATTGATGAAATAATCGCCGATGTTCGACGGCAGATCAAGACAACTCAACCGGAGCTCGATGTCGAGTTCACGCAGGTACTGCAGGACAATATCGGCGACCTGTCGAATGCGCCTGAGCCTATCCAGATCAAGCTCTTCGCGACCGATCCTCTGCTCTTGAACAGAATCGCCCCGCGCGTAGGCGAGGAGATTGGCAAAGTCGATGGCGTCGTCGATGTCGAAAACGGAATAGACAACACCGTAAGTGGCCCCGCCACAAACTTCGAGGTCAATCCGCAGATGGCAGCTCGACTCGGCTTCACCACACAAGAAGTGGCGGAAGACGCGACCTCCATTCTAGATGGCGTCGAAGCCCCCAACCCACTGATCGGCAATGGACGCCCTTACACGATCCGCGTGCGGCTCGGAGACGAATCGCGCGAATCACTCGAGACCATTGAGAACACCGTCTTCAATTCCAGCTCAGGCCACCTGGCATCTCTCGGGTCGATGACTACGATTACCCAGCTGCCTCCGCAAAATGAGATTCGGCGCGAGAACCTTCAGCGCCTTGCCGTTGTCACCGCGCGCCTTGAGGGAACCGACCTCGGCACCGCCGTCAAGTTAGTCCAGCAGCGCGTCAAGGCGATGCACCTGCCCGGGAGCGTCCGCGTGGAATACGGGGGCACCTATGAAGAACAGCAGAAATCTTTCGCCGAGCTCGCACGCGTGCTCGTGCTTGCCCTGGTGCTGGTCTTCGGCGTGCTGCTCACGGAGTTCCGCAATTTTGCTGCCCCGATTGCCATCCTCACTTCATCGGTGCTCTCAATCGCCGGGGTGGTTGGCGCTCTCCTGATCACCGGAACCACCTTCAATGTATCGAGCTTCATGGGACTCATCATGGTCATCGGCATCGTTGCCAAAAATGGCATTCTGCTTCTCGACGCCGATGAGCGCTATCGTGCCGAGGGAGCCGATGCGCGTACTGCCATGCTGCATGCGGCCCAGCGCCGGTTGCGCCCCATCCTCATGACCGCGCTCGCTGCAGTCAGTGGCATGCTCCCGCTGGCGCTCGCGCTTGGTGCGGGATCGCAGATGCTGCAGCCGCTGGCAATCGCCGTCATCGGCGGACTGCTCATTTCCATGCTGCTCAGCCTGATCGTCACACCGGTAGTCTATTTTCTGCTGACGCGCGAACGTTCAGCAGCCATCGAGAGCGCCTAAATTCTGCCTCGGCAGTCAGCGGATCCTATCTATCGATTCAGCGCGCGCTTGAGCAATGCCTCCAGGCCAACTCGGATCCGCGCATACTCTTCTTCCGCCAGGCTCCCTGAGACTCGCTCACTCTCGATCGCAAAGAGCTCTTCCTTTACGAGGCTCAGCAGGTCCGCGTTCGCCGGCGGCGCGGCAACATGTGGTTTGGCGCTAACCTGTGTCGAGACAGCTGCAGCTCTCGTCGGTGCGCGCGGCGCCGCTGCGTGAGCCAGTATCGGCTCGGTGGCGATCGCTCGACCAATAGAAGCATCATCCGCCAAAGCACCGTCCGCTCTCTTGCGCAATAGGAATGCGGACGCACCGATCAGCAACAGCGTAAGAATCGATAGAATCCACCACTTGTATTTTGTAAGTGGATCGGGAGTATCAATCGGGGCACCGATCCCTCCGCCTGGACGGCCGCTCGCGGCTCCTGCCGAATCGCCATCGCCCATTCCCATCTGCGCGCCCATCGCCGATGCCTGTTCCTGGCGGGGCATCTGCCCTTCACCCGAAACAGCGAACTCGATCGCCTGGCCTGGGCGCACATTCTTCATGATGAATGTCTGCACCTTCGGATCTTCTTGGACCGATTGGAAGCTGGCTCCTCGGCCTGGCTTGAAGTCAATCCCTTTCGGAAGATAGATCACGAGATTATCGGCAGGCATCTGGGGATGAGGCATAAGCACATACTTGCCGTTGTAAGGAAGGTGATACTGAACTTCAAACAGCGTTTCCTTTTCTCCCTTGTTCGGCTGGATCGGAATATTGAACGTGTAGTGACCTTTTTGACTCAGCGGCACCACACGGGTGTTGGTCGCGAGCCCCCCGGGCCGTGTCGCCGATGCGCTGTCAATCTCCGCGTCCGTCGGAATCACGATCTCAAATGTGTTGTCGCTGAATTGTGCTTTGGGGGGCAGGCTCGTGTTCCGCACAAGAAACCGCTCATGAATGCGGAGCATGCCACCCCCTGCTTCGACCAGAAACATATCCGCATCGATCGAGACGCCCTCAACCTTCGATGCCACGTCAAAAACCGTGACATCGCCTGGACCGCCGTTCTGGGGAGCCGCGATGAAATACGTCCCGCCCTGGTGGTTGACGCGAATCAGATAGGCTCCCATCCCCGGCGAATTGATCGAGTACTCGCCCGACGCATTGGTCGTTGCCGATGCCGCCTCTGACATGCCGGCTTGCACATCGATCAACGAAACGGTATCGCCGGCCGAAGGCTTGTTGGTTGTCTTATTCGTAACAGTGCCCGTAATGGTTGCGGCGTGCGCGGCTAACACAGGCACCGAGAAAATCAGCGCAAACAAACAGCGGGGAATTCGAAGAGTATTCATCGTTCTGCTTTCTGAGTGTTGAGTGATTCAGTGGGGGAACCGGTTCCGAACGCGACACCAGCGGCCTTGAGAAAATCGGATGGGGGCGTGCCGCCCGCGAAAATCCAGACATAGTCGTTCTGCAATTCGCGTATCTCTCCGTTCACTTCAATCAACACGCTGCCCGGGCGGAATTCTGACGGCATCGAATCAAACAGAACCTTCACTTTGCCGGACGCCATGTGTTCGGCTATGCGCTTGGCATTGCGATCTTTGAGCCGGCTGAATTCGCTGCGGCGATACGACATCGTGACGTTATTTCCGCTTTGATGGGCGAGACCCATCGCTGCTTCCACAGCGCTATCGCCGCCTCCCACCACAAGAATATTCTGGTCCCGATAATGGTCCGCCTCGATAAGGCGATAGAGAACATGGGGCAACTCTTCGCCCTTGACGCCAAGCTTGCGCGGTGTGCCCGCCCGTCCAAGCGCAAGCACAACGGCGCGAGAACGGTATGCGGCGCGCGCAGTCCGAATTAGAAACAAGTCGTCTGGCCCCTTGCCGCACGGACTCAACACCTTCTCCTGTATGAATGTTGAGATCGACGCGTGCCATAATCTTCTCCCAAAATGCAAGCAGGTCTTCCTTCGAAAGCGTCGTCTTATTGAAACGTCCATACAAGGGAAACTCGACCGGGCTGGTCATCACGAGCTTCTGCCGGGGATACTTCGAAACTGTACCACCGACGGTTTCACGCTCCAAGGTAAGAGACTTAAGTTGACGCTCCGCCGCACGCAAAGAGGCGCTGACCCCGGCAGGGCCGGCTCCCACAATAGTCACGTCGTAGACGTCCCCGGAGCTCCCATTGGAGCTCGGCGTTCCGATGCGCCCGGCGATCTCGTCGATGCAGTCCCGGCCCTGGTTGACCGCATTCTTGATTAACGCGAGACCCCCCAATTCACCAACGATGAATAGATTCTCCACACTGGTTTCGTGGCTCTCGCTGATGAAAGGGAGATCTGCGCCGGCGCTTGGCTTCGCCATCACAAGCGTGATCGCGCCTATAGGGCATTCCTCTGCGCAAAGTCCGTGACCGATGCATTTATGTCCGTTGACGATTGTTGCCTTGCCATCAATCAGCGCCAGCACATCGCCCTCGGGGCAAACTGAAACGCACGCGCCGCAGCCAATACAAGCATCAGTATCGATTCTGGGATGCTGTGCCTTAGGGCCTTCTGAGAATAGAGGCCCCTGCTCGACGCGCTCGCGTGCCGCCGACTCTTTGCGCTTGTGCGTCCGCCAGTAACGGACAAGAAAGAAGCCCAGAACACTTCCGGCGATCAGCCATGTGACCAGTGTGTCCATCGATCAGCGCAATCCAAGGCTGCCGAATCCGAGACCCATGACGACAGCAATGTGCATGAGTGCCAGAATCGCAAATGCATAGCTGAATGGACGATGGATGACATGCCAGAGATGAAACACCTTCTGCGTTTGGTCCAGAAAGACAACGCGCCGCGAAAGAGATGCCTTTTGCCGAACAAGGCGAACAATGTGTTCGACCTCTTCGTTCCCCGTGGGAAAGAGTCCTCCCATTGAACGGAACGCCACTCCAAACGTGCCTGAAGACCGCCGGAGGCCTGCGACGCGAAAGGGCATTCCGACATCGAGAACGATCATTTCACCGATCGCGCCCAGAGCCCCTATACGCCGGATATGCTCCTTGGAAGGAACGCGCAACGCGCTACTCAACTGTTCTGTTGAGTAGATGTTCTGTCCAACGAGAGCCTCCGCCAGTTCTCGCTCGCTCACCTGCAGTTCGGAAAGCGACAGCTCCGCCGACGAGAGAGAGCGCGGAATTTGCGCGTATAGATAGCGACCGATCACGCCGCTCAATGCAACCGCGAGCATGATCCAGAATGCAATCCCCGCAATGCCCTGGAACTTGAAGGAAGCATGAAACGCAATCACGATCGGTGCGGAGATGCCCGCGATTACATGGAAGTCCATCCAGTGGCGCGCAGTGCCCCATCGGCCGAGCCATGGTATGACTTTGCGCAGTGCATAGAGAAAGATGATGAAGAACAGCGCGGTACCGAGAATGCCGAGCTTAAGCCCGATCGCCCCGCTGGGTCGAAGCAGCATGTGCTTCGATGAATATGGCCTCTCTTCAATGGGAAGGATGTAATAGCTGGCGCCATAAAGTCCAACGGCCGCGAGAAAAACAAAAGAAACTGCAGCCGCAATAAACACGCGAATGCGATGCCCGAGCTCCTTCCGGCTCTTCGCAAGAGCTTTTGCGTTTGGGGGACTACTTTGAAGCAAAGACATTCAGGGCTTCTCCTTGGCTTGTGCTGAAAGCTGTACTGGAGTCGGCGCAGCTTCTGGCTTGTTATCGTTCTCCGCGCGGATCTTTACGTTGGGATCCTGCTCGATGTCCGTCGAAAATGTCCTGTATCCGTCGAAGACGTGCGTATTGCGCCAATGCTGGCGAGGTGTCGTCACATCGACCACGGCCACCGCAGGCATCGCAAGCGGCGCCGCGCCTCCGTGCAGCTTGATTGGCCTGTACTCAACTCGAATATCGAGCGATCGTAAACCAACGTCGCTCATGTCGCGCAGCAGGTTCGCTTCGACTTTGACAACATCGCCAGACTTTCGATCGAGCCACGCTGTGCCTTGGAGGTCGAGCGGATAGGCACGACCGCGGAGTGCGAGCGCCGCAGGCGTCCGGCGGCCGGGGATATGCTCAAAATGAATCGGGATCGCTGGCTTGCCATCGACGTCTTCGTCGGGCAAAGTTCTAAACTCGAACCCGTCGCGATAGTAAGGATGAAAAACAAGCAGAATAGTGGAGACGCCATTGGTGACAAGCATCGGGAACTGGGGCTGCCTCTCCTTTGTGGCCGCAGACTCAATGCGCGATTCATTGAGCTGAAACTCGTCGCCATTACCGCTCATCATGATGAGGTAGTCGAACTGTGCGCGTGCGGTGTGCTCCGCATGGCCATTTTCAGAAAGCTTCTCCTGGGTCACGCTCTCATTGCAATGCAGGTCGGCGAGTTGCTCGAGATAAGCGGTGATCTGCTTCTGCGCCAGGCGTACCGCATCCGAGCTCGATTCAGACTGGGCCCAAGCAACTATCGGCATCGTCACCGATATAACACCGCAGACGATCATATTGAAGCTAGGGAAGATTCGCATGGGCTGCCCTCCTGGTTGCTGCACGATTGTTGAATCGGTAGCCGAGCGTAGTCGTCCATTGGTTGTAGTTCAGTGATCCGCCTCGTTGCGCCGTAAACATGCTTTCCACAAACAAATGCGAACCAAGATTCGTATCGAAGAGCAAGTTGGCAAAATTCGAACCGCTGTTCGCCGCAACCGACGATGTGTAAGCGTAGCGGCCCGCCTGAAGATTTAGCCGCAGATTATCGAGCAGGTCGCGTGACACGGTAAATGTGGTGTAGGTACCCGAAGCAAAAACGCTGTCGAATTTCGAGTAGCGCGCGTCCGCTTCTAGGCCTGTCCTCCAGATATTCGACATCGTCGCGCCAAACATGCGGTTCATTGAATTTTTCGCGTCACCGGAATTGCTGCTGCTGCCCAGGCTGAAGTAGCCAGTAATGTGCATTGGGAAACTGACGCGTGCGCCGCCATTAATCCCTTGGTAGAGGTATTTATCGAGTAGCCCAGTCCCAACTAAGGTGGCGTCATACGTCGGCACGTCGCGGAAGTAAGTATCGGTCAAGTCCAGCGCCACGCGCGGATGCACCTGGACACGCAAAGAGACGAGGCTCTGGCCGAGGCCCGTTCCGACTGCCGGTTGTGCCGGATTTGCGGTCGGCCGATCCACTTGCATCGACTGATAGATCGAAAAATAGCGTTTGAACGAGAAGTTGTTCTCCGTAAATACGAAAGGCCTTTGAATCGCCCACTTCAACATTTCCACACCAGCGCCAAACGTGCTCGAGTAGTGGAGCGTTTCAAAGCTTCCACCATGAAAGTTGATGAACGTGCCGCCAATGCGCCGATCGGGGTTGTAGTTCCACGCCGTCGGATCTGGCGTTGAGCCGGCGAAAATCCCTAGCGCCCCATGCTGCGCAAATTCACGCGCTACGTAGGCCCCGTCTATGGTTTCGAGACTGCTGGCCCACGGTAAATAAAGGCGCCCGATCCCCGCAGTCCAGCGTGACTCTGGATTCACGTATGTCAGGCTCATAAGATAAGTGCGATTCATCAGGTCCTGAAGGGTAGCCTGCGTACCAGCTGTGCCGGACCGCAACTCGCCGCGCCAGTACCCGTTCAGATTCCAATGGGTTCCGAAAATACGCGTAAAGTCGCCTCGAAAAATCATCCCATATTGCCTGGTGGTGATCGGCGATTGTCCAAGCTGCTGAATCATGCTGACATCAAACCCGATTCTTCCGCGAATCTGATTAACTTCAGGTAGCGGTGGCCGCGGAATTGTGTTTCGTACTTCTTCGTCGAGTGGATCCCCCTCGCTGAAGCTAATCACCATGGGGTACTGGCGAGTATTACCGAGCGCACTCTTTTCCACGATCTTCTCAACCTCCGTATCGGGAAGAGAGACTGTGTCATCCGGCACAAGGTCGCGTGCCGATCCATTGATCTCGCACACCGCCGAGGTGCTTGCGATCGATACGACTGTGAGTTTCGCAACAATACCCGGTTCGATCGCGGCATTCGATGGATCGGTCGCCGCCTTCGTTGGATCTTGCTTGAGGACGAGCTTCGTCCCTTCTGCCAGGCCGGCATCGCGGCCGCCATCGATGTAGACGTTCGTCCCGCTCACATAGCGGACCCGGAAATCGGATCGAACCGGAGCCGCGGCTGTGGGCGCAGAGGGTGGCTGTCCCGCCTCAGGCTCTTGGCCCATGCACAACTTCATCGTGGAGAAAAGTATCAGGGGGAGAATCCGACGCATTGCTGCTTATCCTCCTCCGCCGTTCTTGTGGCATGCATAGCAATTTGTGCTGTTGTACACGTATCCGGAGACACCACTGTGTTTGGGATTAGTCGCTGAGGACGTGTGACAGCCCGTGCATTGGAAGACGGAGTAGTCAGACGAATTCGTGTGGCAGGTAGCGCAGACGCTATTTGCGCCGCCGTGTGTCATCGGGAAGAACGTATGATAACTGGCCGGCAGCGTGGCCGGCAGCCAGGCGGTAGTCGTGTGGCAGGTCGTACAGGTGGTCGGCCATCCAGCTGTAACGTGATTGGGATTGGTTGTGCCCGTAAAGTCCGCCTGGTGGCAGGAGTAGCACGCAGTCGGTGTTCCGGCGAAAACATTATTGATGTGGCACTTGATACAGTCCACACTGGTGTGCGCGCCCGTGAGCGGGAATGGCGTGTTGTTGTGGTTGAAGGTAGCTCCAGTCCAAGCAGTTGTCGTGTGGCACGTATCGCACGTGGTCGGGAAGCCCGCCGCTGCATGGTTCGGGTCCGTGGTTCCATTCCAATCTGTCTGGTGGCAGCCATAGCAGGTTGTCGGCAGTGTTGTGTAGTTGTTGTTGGTGTGGCATTGCGTGCAGGCCACAGTCGTATGGGCGCCAGTTAATGGAAATGCAGTGTTGTTATGGTTGAACGACGATGGACTCCAGCCGCTCGTCGTATGGCAGATCGAGCAGTCCGTCGGAAATCCTGACGTAACGTGATTTGGATTCGTCGTGCCCGTGAAATCCGCCTGATGGCAGGAGTAGCATGCCGTCGGCGTGTTCACGTAATTATTGTTGGCGTGGCATTGAACGCATGTCAGTGTCGCGTGCACGCCAGTAAGCGGATAGTTTGCATACGATGCATGGTTGAAGGTGACCGTTGTCCAATTCGTTGTTGTATGGCAGGTGTCGCAGGTCGTCGGGAACCCCGCAGCGGCGTGGCCGGGATTCGTGGTTCCATTCCAGTCCGTCTGGTGGCAGCCAAAGCACGTAGTTGGAAGCGTCGTGTAGTTATTGTTCGTGTGGCATTGAGCGCACGCTAGCGTCGCATGGGCGCCTGTAAGCGGAAACACCGAGGCATGATTGAAACTTGATGGACTCCAGGCACTCGTAGTGTGACAGAGCGTGCAATCCGTTGGGAATCCTGCCGCAACGTGACTAGGATTTGTGGCGCCAGTGAAATCTGCCTGGTGGCATCCATAACATGCCGTCGGCAGAGTTGTGTAGTTATTGTTCGTGTGGCACTGAGCGCAGGCCACGGTCGTATGCGCCCCCGTCAGCGGGAACGACGTGTTGTTGTGGTTAAAGCTCGCGAGAGTCCACGACGTTGTGTTGTGGCACTGGGTGCAGTCCGTCGGAAAACCAGCTGAAACGTGCGGCGGATTGTTGGTGCCGTTGTAGTCTGCCTGGTGACATCCATAGCAGTTCGTCGGCAGAGTTGTGTAGTTATTGTTCGTGTGGCATTGGGCGCAGGCCACGGTCGTATGTGCGCCCGTCAGTGGGAACGATGTGGTGCTGTGGTTAAAGGTCGAAGGCGACCATCCGCTGGTGGTGTGACATAGAGAACAATCCGTCGGGAATCCCGCAGATACGTGGTTGGGATTAGTAGTCCCCGTGAAATCGGATTGGTGGCATGCGTAGCAAGCCGTAGGCGTATTCACATAGTTATTGTTGGTGTGGCACTGCACGCAGGTCAGCGTTGCATGCATTCCGGTCAATGGGTAGTTGGCGTACAGAGTGTGATCGAATTTCGCATTCAGCCAGTCGACAGTCGAGTGACAAGTGGAGCAATCGTGGGGCAAACCCAACTGGACGTGCGGAGGATTCTTACTGCCTACAAAATCTGGCGTGTGGCAGGAGTAACAATTCGCCGGCGTTCCCTTATACACGTTATTAATGTGGCAAGCCGTACACGGAAGCGTTAGGTGCGCACCGGTGAGCGCATAGCCAGTGAACTTAAGATGATCGAACTTCGCGTTGAACCACGTATTGACCGTATGGCAGCTTTCGCAAGTAGTGGGGAAGCCGGCCGACACGTGATCGAGAACCGGTGTTCGAAAGTCCTTCTGGTGGCACGAATAGCACGTTGTTGATAGGCCTGTGAATTGCCCGGCAGCTGCATTCTTGTGGCAGTCATCGCACTGCAGCAGCGCGTGCGCACCAATCAGCGGAAAACGGTTCTGATGATCGCTTATCTGCTTGAGTGAGACTTGCCAGCCTTTCACTGTGTGGCAGCTCTCGCAATTAGCGCCAAACTGGCGACGATGAATGTCAGCGTGGCAGTCGGCACAGCTCTTGCTTACGTTCTTGAAGATCAAGCTGGTATGGCACTGGGTGCAGGTCACCTTTTGGTGCATACCGCGCAGCGGATAACCCGTGTGGTCGTGATTGAATTCGGGATTCGAGCGGATCGGCTTCCAACTGGTGTAAGTGTGGCATTCCTGGCAAGGAATCGAGATCGGGCCATGCGGATTGGTGACCTTCGCCTGCGGACCGCCTACGCTCGGCCTCTTCGTGTCCGCAGACTGCTGCAGGCCGGCGCCTAGTAGCAGGGGCAGCAGTCCTACGGCAATGGGTATAAACCAGCGTGCGCGATCCATCGTTCTCTCCGCGTCGTTCAAATGCTGCCCGCAGACGAAGCGTCGCAATTGACGCGTTCGTTCACCACGATCCACTCCGCCTGGACATGCGCATTCTCAGCCAGGACAGACAGAGACCGGCTCACTCAGAAATCATGAGCGCTGGCTTCGCTGGGGCAACAACAACCTAATTCGCAGAAACGGGTTTCACCGGAGACTTATATACGCGCCTTGGTAAGCATTGAACTGGCTTCAGCAAGTTGGCACGGGCTTCCTCTAACGGGCAGAGAGTCCGGAAGTTTTTTCTAAGGCAAGTAAGTTGTCAACAATTCAGTTCTCCAATGGACGAATGCCGGGGAAGATCGTCAACCGGATTATGTGGATTGAATACAAAATCAGCTTACAACACCTAAGTATCAGGGTCTATCGGAAAACTACTAGGACAGTCCTATCTCATGGCACTTTGGATGTCTGCTTAGATGAATTTTCGTTCATCTTCGGAATCTCGGCGCCGTGGCAATCCACGCAAGCGGTCGGCGTAGGTTTGTAGAACAATACCAGGCTTCCTGCAATTGGTTTCTTGAGCGTATGGCACGCGGAGCATGCGACCTCTTCGTGGCCGCCTTTCAGCGGAAAGTCGGTTTTGTTGTGATCGAAGAGAGAGGGCCTCCACTTATTGCTGTTATGGCAGCCGGCGCAATTATCCGCCCTGGCGCCAAACTGATCGGCATGCGGATTCTGATGGCAATCGCCACAATTGACAGGCGTTTTGGCGAATTGAACATGCGCCATTGTAAGTTCCATGTTCGGTGGCTTATGGCAATCAATGCATGCCACCGCACGGTGCGATCCCAGGAGTGGGAACTGCGTCTGCGCGTGGTCAAACTTCGAAAGGTCCTTCCATTCACGCGTTGAGTGGCACGCTGCGCAACCGAGAGGCTTTCCCGAGCTGTCATGCAATGCCATGCGCTTCTCAAATTGCCCTTTGTGCACATCCTCGTGGCAGGTGGCGCAACTGAGCTGCGCAAAATGATAAGGAGTTACTTTCGTACCTGCAATGGGCCGGTGGCATTCGTTACAAGCGACGGCCTCGTGCCCCCCGGTTAGCGGAAAAGCTGACTTCTGATGCTTTGCCAGGGAGTAGGTTGATCTCTTGAAAGTTGCTCCTGCGTGGCACTGCTCGCACCGGTTACGCCACGGAGCGCCGGCAAATTGTCCTTGGTGCTCATCGGCATGGCAGTCAACGCATTGCGCAAACTTGATCTTGAATTTAGTCTCCTTCCCGGCTGGAATATGGCACGACGCGCACTTTACCGCCGCATGCGGAAACGCCAGCGGAAACTTGGTCTTCGCATGGTCTGCGACGGAGAAGGTTGAAGGGCTCCAGCCCTGCACTGTATGGCAACTCTCGCAACGGCCACCGTCTGCGCGCGCCGAGAACTGTCCGCTATGTGGGTCGGGCTTATGACAGTCAGCGCAAGCATCGTGGGCGACAGGAGCCTTGAAATCCCCGCCCTGGTGGCAGCTGGCGCACGGTACATCGAGGTGCTTGCCTACCAGCGGAAAGTTCGTCTTCGAGTGGTCAAACGTCGTTGTGAATGTCGATTTCTTCCACGTGAATGTCGTATGGCACGAATCGCATCCCTGCTTGAATTCACCTTTGTGCGGATCGCGATGACAGTCCGAGCAGTTGGCAAAACGCAGCCCTGTATAGCGTGTCTCGCCATCCTCTCCCGCCGTGTGGCAACTCTTGCACAGAACGTAACGATGCTCGCCGGTTAGGGGGAAGCGCGTTTTTGAGTGGTCGAACGTCTGCCGATCAACGGTAGCTGCTTTCCAATCGCTCGTCGAATGACACCTTGCACAGTCGGTTCCGAGACGGCCCTGGTGGTGGTCTTCGTGGCAGCTTCCACACGCGGGAGTGAGGCCAAGCCAGGTGTGCCCAAGGTCCCTTCCCTTGAGAAAGGCACGCTGCGGCGCCGAGATATGCTGCGCCGTGTGGCATGTGCGGCAGCCCACGCCAACGTGTTTCCCGTCGAGCGGGTAGCCTGTCTTCGAGTGGTCGAAACCCGCTGCCGTCGGATTCCAATGGATCATGTTGAAGTTCACGCCATTGTGATCGGAATGGCATTTGACGCATGCTGCGCCGGTTGGCCCCGAGCGTGGGAAGGTCGCGTGCAGGCCTTTGTTCTGCTGCAACTCCACGGCAATTTCTCGGTGGCACTCGAGACACCGAAACGTGGGAGCCTTGGTCGAAACTTCATGACATTTTGTGCAGTTGGTATCCCCGTTCAAGCTTTCGTGGGCTTTGGATAGTGGGCCAGGGGAAATCTGCGCACGCGCGGAGCCGGCGAATCCAATCAACGCGATAACCAGCGAAACTCTGGTTAGCTGACAAACAATGGAAGTCGCTCTCTCGGTCCACGGAGTCTTCGGGGCGCTCGAGGTCTGCGTCTTGGCCTTACCCATCTATCCAATCCTTGCAAGGGTACTGTAGATTTCAAAAATCCTGGGCCGAACTCTGACTGACTGAGCGGTGAAGACCAGCAAGGCGTCAGCCGATACACGTTGGGGATGCGATTCAAGACCTCATTACGACCGCCGCGACAACCATTGTGCTTAAAAACGAGGAGAACATCCTTTCGTGGAGTATGCCAGCAGCAGCCCGGGTTGTGCCAGAGCGAAATTCGGCTTACCGGTACTTCGGTTTGCGCAATATCTTCTCCAACTAAACTCGGTTGGGGCCGCCGAATATGCTCCGATTTGAGGAGTTCCTAGACTTATTCCAGGCGCCCTCCGATCCAATCTTAGTGCGCAGCTGACACCGTACCAGCGAGATTTAAGTCAACCCGCACTTCTTTGGCAACCTTTAGGATGAAGATACTCGGGTCCTTCAAACCCCATTTGACATACGGGACAACGAAGCTCCCCTTCGCAGTCAGGTTCGATCCGTCGATGTGGACCTGCATCGGAACCACAATCTCGTGGGGAGTGCCGTGCAAGGTGAAAATACCTGTAACTTGAATATTTGAATCGCCGGTTGATGCCAACGTGCCCTGATAGCTCTGCGGCTGAAATGTAACATCGGCGAAATGCTCGACGTCGAGAACGTCGGAATGCATCTTCTTATCCCGTCCTTTGTCCCCGCTATCCCCGCTGGCCGCCGACACAACGATAGAGCCGGACATCTTCATTGTGCTTCGATCGAAGTCTATGGTCCCGTTCGTCACGTGAAAACTGCCCTGCACCTCGTGCCCGGTTCCCGTCAGAGCAAACATCACGCTGCAGGCAGATGGATTGATGGTGAGGGTTTGCTGCTGCCCCAGCGCCGCAACCGCATATAAAAACGGAAACGCGAGGATCAATGTTCTTGCAATCAGCTTCATGACTCATCTCCTGACGATGTGTTCTATGAATGAGGGCGCGGCTCCGCGGAGTGCTGCGTGAGCCACAGAGTAAGCGACGCAATCTCTTGGTCGCTGAAATATTCGTGCCCGGGCATGTCCGTCCCGGAGATTCCAAACTTGGTAATCTGAGCAAGCTGCGCGGCGCGAGTAGAGACGGAATCAGATGGCTGCAGATAGCTGAAGGGTCCAGCAAAGAGATTAGCGGGAGGCCTGCTGAACGCGGACTTCCATCGCACGCGCGTTGCTCCATCGGCATCGTGGCATGTTGCGCAGTCATGGCGATAAACCGCTTCTCCGGTTGCCGAATCGGCCCCCGCGCTTGCCGTGATCGAGAGATGCCATGCCTGTTCCTCGCGCGTCCGTTCCCCTTCGCTGGATGTGCGAAGACTGGAGAGATAAGCAACTAGATCGTCCCCTCTCCGGTCGTCAAAAAGAAATGCGTACGGTGGCATGATTGAACCGTAACTCACTTGTGCAGGGTCGATGAGATGGGCTTTGAGCCAAAGAGGAGAGCGGCGCAGGCCCACTTCGGTGAGATCGGGCCCCTGGCGGCGGTTCCCAATTAGCGGCGGCCTCTGGCTGTGCAGTTCCTTCAAGCTCTCTACGGGACCCCACATAAGCACGTCTGCCGTATTAGGGCGCACATACTGCGAATGGCAATGGATGCAGCCTTCGCTGATATAAACCTGCCTGCCGCGATCGGCAGCCGATGGAGACGAAGACGGCGTCTGAGCCGGGAGCAATCGATACACAAAGTAGCCGGCGATCAACGCTCCAGCAACCGTGAATGATTCGCGCGTACGCACTCGCAGCAGGTCGAGAAGGCCGGGCCAAACCACAACTGCAACCGCGGCAACGATGAATACCGGGGGCACGTAGCCAAGGTTCTGTCCCATCCCGATGCCCAGCGCTGATCCGACCCATCCGGCCACAGCGTACATCCATCCCGCAATCCGCGCCCGCCCTTCGGCCGTGGCTGCGGGACTGAGAAAGGAAGGGTACGCAACCAGCACCACGGAGTAGAAGGAGACACCACCCGGGTAAAGGAGAGACGACGGCAAGGCCAACGCTGGACGAGCAACGGCCAGACACGCGCCTCCAAGGAGGGCAATTGCGCAAACAAACACAACTTTGGATCCCCGGGCACGCAGCAGAACTGCCGCAAGCAGAGCTGCGCAAAAATGAACACATCCATTGGTCCAAAGGTGAGCATTCCCCATCCAGGTACCCGCCTTCAATTCGGGCGTGTGCTGAATGATGTAGAACCCCGCCGAATCAAGCCATATAAATGCAGCAAAGCTCGAGAGCGCGATCGGAACGCTCATGCGCAGCGAGCGCTTGATATCGGGAACTTCCGGCGCGTTGCGCGGTGCATTTGGAATCGCCAACGCCGCTAGACACAGCAGTGCGCTCAGAATTGCCTGCTGTCGACTGCTCGCATTAAAGATAGCTGGGACGTTGCACACAAAATATCCGGTTCCGGTGCCCAATCCGACCATAAGAATAGGGTCCCAATCACCGAGCCAGAGATTAAGATTTGCGACTAGCGTAACCGTAAGAATGCCAAGACCAGCGGCGATCGCGAAGGCGACTGCAACCGCGCCAGGAAGGTCGAGATGAACAAGTGCAGAAGCAAAGGCTGAAAGCGCACAGAGACCAAGCCCCACACGAATGCGAGCAGCCGCCGACCAGCGAGTCTTGATGTAAGCCGTAAGCAGGCTGAAGAGAATGCCGCCAAAAGCCATCGCGGCCATGACTATCTTCAGTGACGATCCACCAATCCCCAAATCCCCAAGTCTCGCGAGAAAACCGAACTGCGCAAAAATGAGGAAATAGAAGTACGTCACGGCGATAAGGGCTGCACCGCGAACGCCGGTTACGATCCGCTTAGTGCGCATGAACCAGCCACCTCTTGCGCAACCCTAGCGCTTGAAACACGACGCATGATGCGTCAAACACCGCCACTGTCGCCCAGGCGGCCTCGAGTTCACCAAAGAGAATCGCATTGAATAGATAAATCGCTACAGCGCTGCGTGCAAACGCGGTCAAAATCCAGATAGTCTCGAGACGCTCCGGGCGCGCATTTTTCCTGATCAGGAGTCCGCCGTAAATACACGAGATGCCAACCGAAAGGACAAATGCTCCGATGTACGAGATGTAGGGTTCGGCCGCGATTGGTGAGTGAATTCCCATCAAACGCAGCGTAAAACTGGGCGCGACGTACAACAGCAATCCCGTGCATGTATCGGAGAGACCTGTGAACCATTGATATGCGAGCAAAACCGAGCGTCTCATGCGGCTTGTGCCCCTTTCGTCTCAATCAGATGTTTCACCGCGTGGGTGGGTAAAGAAGATGCCGCGATCAACCACTCCATTGACGCTGCCAGCATCGCGACGCCGGTCAGCAGCCGCAAGATATAAATCGTATTCCGCGCAAACCCCGGCACAATGGTGAATGCGGGGTTGGCGGACTCTATCCATCCTGCGCCTGTCATCAGCAGGACATACGCCAGCACTCCCAGATTCCACGCGTGAAACGACCATCTCTGGTTGAAGATCCATGCGTCCTCATCTCCTACAAGTTGCACAAGGACGAAAATCAACAGCGCCGTAACAAACCCGGCCACGGCGGTGAGCGAGTGACCCACCAACCCGTCGGTGAACTTGAAACGGTCCAGTACGCCCGGTAAAAAGAACACCCATCCGCTGACAACCAGGCCTCCCCACCACCACAGGAAAGCGGTGCGCCAGCGCTTGGTTGTTACATGCCATACAAAGGCGTGATAGTAAGCCGGCATGATCGGAAGCCAAAGCACCATAACGCCGAGACTCAGGAACTGTGCCGGCTGGTGGTGACTCACGTCTCCGCGACGAAGGAGCCCACACAGCACGGCCTCTGCGGCAAGCAACAACCATGAGGCATTCACAATCCGTGTTCGCCCCGCGATGCGGCGAGTCAGTCCAAACGGGAGAGTCAGCGCGATTAATACAATCGCGAGGGAAGACTCAAGCTGGCTCTCCCCCGTTGGGCCGCCCGTATCGGGATTGACCGCGGCATAGACGGTGGGATCGGAGGCGAGATAAATGGCCGCCGGCACCGCAAGCAGAATCGCCAGACCCGCAAGCTTCGCAATGCTCCCTGTATCCAGCCAATGGCGCGTGGCCCTCGTCTCGCGTCCGTAGGCAAAAGCGAGAAGCAGCCAAAGAGCACCCATGGCGAGGGGAAAAAAGACGCGCGCAAATCCTGACCAATCCAAAAAAAGCTTCCCGCTGCTCTGTCCGGCAAGCCAGGACATAGAACCCACTGCCAATGCCCCTGACCATAGCCAGAGTACTGGCCTGCACCAGGTTGCGAGCGAGCCGCGCTCGGCACCATACACCTTGAAGAGAAATGCGATCATCGGCAAACTGCACCAGCCATAGAGAGCCACATTCATGTGGACCATCATCCAGCGCCCATACGTCAGTGGCCCAAGCCAGGGGTCGAGCCCGGGCAGCAGAAGCGACACCGCGAGCAAAACACCGATCGCATTTCCGGTAACCAACCAGAAAAGTGCGTGCCATACGGCTGCCGCCACACCTTGCGTAGCATGCATCGGAAGGGAGTCAGACGCTCTCACGGATCCTCCCATCGTGCATCTCGATCACGCGATCGCAGCCGGCTGCCAGCGCACGATCGTGCGTGGCCATCAACAGCGTCACACCCTCACTGCGTGCAACATCCAAAAGCAGCTCGAAAATCGAAGCACTCGTCTTCTCATCGAGCGAGCCGGTCGGCTCATCGGCAAGCAACACCGTCGGCTGATTCATCAACGCCCGGCACAACGCCGTTCGCTGACGTTCGCCTCCGGAGAGCTTTTGAATGCGGTGCTGCAGCCGGCTCTCCAATCCCGTTCTTTGCGCAAGCTCTCGCAACCGGTCGCGGGCGATATGCCTATCTGTTCCGGCTGCGGCCGCGGGAAGAAGGCAGTTTTCTTCCATCGTCAAGTCGGGAATCAGATTGTGCAGCTGAAATACAAATCCGACTTCATGCCGCATGAAACGAACCATATTGCGATGTGCATTGAGTTCTATGCCGTTCACGGCAATATGCCCGCGATCGGGCCTATCCAATCCACCCACAAGATGCAGCAACGTACTTTTACCGCATCCAGAAGGCCCGCACAGGGCTACCGTGGCGCCACGTGCAACTTCGAGCTCAATGCCATTGAGCACTGCGATCGTGCCCTGATCGTAGCTCTTCCAGATCCCGCTTGCGCGAATCGCGATCGCTCCGGAAGAATTGGATTGGACCGGAGTATTCATTCGAAACGCAGCGCCTCCACGGCGCGAATCCGCATTGCATACAGCGCTGGATAAATCGACCCGGCGATTCCGGTAAGCAGGGCCAGCAACACCACAATCAACAGAATTCCCGGATGAATCGTCGCATCGATGTACCCATGCAAGGCGGGAACAAACTTGAGTCCCAACAAGGCTGCGGCTCCGAATAGAAGGCCCAGCAGCGCGCCTGAGACCGCAACCAGCGCCGACTCTCCCACGATTGTGACGGCAATCTGGGAATTCGAAAATCCATTGACCCGCAAGATCGCGATCTCGCGAATCCTCGTAAACACCGACATGATCATGGTGTTGGCTATGCCGAGACCGCCTAACGCCAGTCCGCATCCACCCACTGCCCACGCCGTTGCTTTCAAGATTCTGAACTGCGAGTAAGAACGCGAAAACTCCGCATCTTCCAGCGCAATCAGCGCTGGAAAACTGCGCCGCACCTCGCTCTTGAAGCGGTGTGCGTCTTCCCGGTTGCGCAGCTTGATGGTGATCACGGAAGACCCTTCTTTATGAAAGAAGCGTTGCGCCGCCGGAAGCGGCATAAAGACCCCTCCATCCTCGAAGCCATTCGAGGTCTTCACGATCCCGATCACATGAAAGACTCCGTGTCCGATCGGAACCATGCTTCCCATGGAGGCACTCATAAAGTCCGCCGCGCGTTCCCCGAGAACAATGTCATCCGGGTGCTCGCCAAAGGCGCTCGGGGCGCCTTGCAGCCACTGGGCCTTTCGGATGCGCGCATCTCCGGCCGTTACGCCGAAGCAGGTAATGATGGGGTGATCCGCACTCGACACCACGCCGAAGAGTACCCGGTCGGCATGTTCGACCATTGGCCACGTCTCGATTTGATCAGCCGCCGAAGGAGGCACATCGCTGAAAAAGAGATCGGATACATTCCGTTCGAAGACGATCATCTCGGCGCCGCTCGAGAGAATGCCCGAAAACATGCCGATCGCACCTTGCAGGACGGTAACCACAGTCAACATGGCGGCGACACTGAAAGCAATTCCTGCTACGCTCAACAATGACCGGATCCGGTGCCGCCGAAGATTGGTAAGAATCAGCCGGAAAAAGATCATGCCTTCCCGCGAGTCGAAATGCTGCACGCCGTTTCTGTAACCCTGCCGAGTTCGCTTTCGAGTTCAGCGCGCAGCTGGCCCAGAAATGAGAGCGCGGGGCGCACCGACAACAACTTCTGCAAGGTCCGATCGCCTGCATGAATCAGCCGGGTCAGCCGCTCCACCGCTGTCGGCACGCCGGCCGCCAGCGCTATATTCGGCCGATCCAGAGGAAGGTCGCGCGCTGAGGTCTTACCCGACTGCGCTGAACTCTGCAGAACGTCTTTCAAATCGTCGACTATTTGATATGCCAAGCCCCAGCACGATGCCATCCGCTCGAGGCACTGAACTTCGCGTGGTTCTGCACCACCGAGCATCGCCGGCAGAACAAGCGTCAGGCGAATCAATGAAACCGTTTTGCCGCAGGCGATGCGTTCCGTCGTTTCTCGGTCATGCGGCAACCTTGCATAGTTCAGATCTAAACTCTGGCCGTTCAAAAGACCTTGAACACCCAAAAGGCTCTCGATGTACCCCATCGCCGACTCCTGAATATCGGCAGAGCAGCCCGCAAGTACTTTCCATGTTAGAGCGTACGCGCGATTGATGAGCGCCAGCGCACCAAGAATCGCTCCGGCTTCTCCAAATGGCACGTGAACGCAAACTGCTCCGCGACGCGACAGCGCGTTGTCCATGCAGGGCAGGTCGTCGAAGACAAGCGAGGATGTATGAAAGTATTCGAGCGCAACCGCTAGGTCGGTCGCAGCCTTGCTTTCAAGACCATAAGTCAGCGCAATCTGATGAACCAGCCGCGGCCGCACCATACTGCCCGGATGATCCAGCAAGTGACGGAGTACGGCTTCAAAGTCCGGATCCAAAGCGGCTGGAATCTCAAGAGACGTTCGAAACGCAGCTTCGATGCGCTCATGTGTCCGTGCGGCGCGCAGGCGGGCTTTTGCCGGCTCCGCAAGCCAAGTCCTGCTATCGATAGATTGAATCGTCGTTGCCATGGATGCGGTCCGCCTCGGATGCGCCTGCTGTGTGGGTGAGACGACAGCTCCCCTCTTTTGGAAAGCAATGACTCGCCCGGCACTCGATGACGATTTATTCATGCAACTTCCTGACCTATAAATGTTTGAGTCCAATCCAAATGACTATCTTTAGGTTAGTCCGAATGGATGAATTAGAGTCGACGCACAGATGACGATTCGTTCATCTGTCCGGATTCTTACTAACATGCCTCTACCAAATACTAGCTGCATGCACGGCCCTCCGGAATGGAATAAGATTCAGAGCATGCGGCTCCTGTTAGTCGAGGATGAACGCGATATTCAGGCGTTTCTCAAGCAAGCTCTGGCTGAGGCTGGCTACAGCGTGGATGTCTCCCCAGACGGCAAAACGGCAGAAGACCTGGCTGCGGTAAATCCATACGACATCCTCATTGTCGATCTCGGACTACCTGATCAGGACGGAATTAGTCTGATTCTGCGTCTCCGACAAATCGGTGTTCGCGCCCCGGTACTCATTTTGTCCGCTCGACGCTCCGTCGATGATCGCGTGCGTGGGCTGGAGCAGGGCGGCGACGATTACCTGACGAAACCCTTCGCCCTGGCCGAACTACTCGCGCGCCTGCGTAATCTCCTCAAGCGCAATGCACCTCCGGCCAGCGAGGCCACGCGCCTGCGCGTGCTGGATCTCGAATTGGATCTGCTGCGTCGCGAAGCCACGCGCGCCGGACAACCTCTCCTCCTCACCCCACAAGAGTTTGTTCTCCTCGAGTATCTTTGCCGCAATGCGGGCCGGGTCGTCACCCGCTCTATGATTCTCGATAAGGTCTGGGGCATGCGGATTCAGCCCGACACGAACGTTGTCGATGTCCATATCTATCGTCTGCGCGGCAAAGTCGATAGCAGCGGTCAGCAGCCATTGATTCGAACCTTGCGAGGCCTGGGGTATGTCCTCAATGACCGATAAGCCGGTAATGCGAAGCGCCGCGTGGCGCATTTCGCTCTGGGCGACGCTTGCCTTTGCCTGCGGAACCATGGTCGTCTTCGTTTTTCTTGACCGGTTCGTCGCCAACGATATCCAACGCCGCAGCGACGCCTGGCTCTCCGGCGAAGTCGAAGTCCTCGGCGACGTTGCCGAGCGAACTCCGAACGATGCGCTCTATAACCGCGTCGTGGGAGAAGTGGCTGAGCTTGCCGCGCGCGAGGTGCCGAACCGCCTGCCCTCTGAGAGCGCGCAAAACGATTCGGTCTTCTTCCTCCAGTCCGCCTCAAATGGCGCCCTCAAGTTGTGGGTCGGCGCAGGCGACGGACAGACGTATCTGAATGCCATTCGTGCGCGCAACATCACACCCGATCGCCCCACGAGCGTCCACGTCAAAGGTGTTCCCATTCCCTTTCGGGTGGCCTCGATTACCATCGGCGACGGTAGCTACATCTTCCTCGGCCTCTCGGAACGCGACGAACAGAGAGTCCTGCTGAACCTTCGCATCCGCTTCTTCCTCTTGTGGCTCTCGCTGGTCATGCTCGGCTTTGTGATCGTCTTCTTCACTTCGCGGCGCATGCTCAGCCACGTACGCAGCATCACCGAGGCCGCCTCGCGCATCGGCCACTCCGATTTAAGCACTCGCGTTCCCACCAGCCGCAGAAGCGACGAGATTGCCCATCTGGCCATTACGCTCAATCGCATGCTCGACCGTATCGAAGAGTCGATGCACCAGCTCCACACGATCACGGACTCCCTGGCGCACGACCTCCGCAGCCCCCTCACCGCGATTCGAGGCAAGCTCGAGACTTCGCTTCTGGCCAAGCAGGATGGTGACCGTTCCGACCATATTGTTGCCGCCATCGACGAAGTCGATCGACTGACCGACTTCCTCAATAAGTCTCTCGATGTTGCCGAAGCAAAGGCCGATGCCCTGCGCCTGGCGCCTACTGAGATTGACCTCGACGAGCTCTTGCGCGCGATGATCGATCTCTACGAGCCTTCCATGTCCGAGCGAGGCATGCTGGTTCAGTTCAATCGCAGGGGTCCAGTTAAAATCGTCGCAGACGAGGGCCTGATCCATCGCATGATCGCGAATCTATTCGACAACGAGCTCAAGCATCTTCCAGCGGGCAGTCGTGTTTCCATCAGCCTTGGCGAAGACCAGGACACGGTCTCGCTCGTCCTATCCGACAATGGGCAGGGCTTCGACTCGGAGGTCACCACAAACCTTTTCACCCGGCGTATTAAGGGAAAACATTCGAGTGGACACGGTCTGGGCCTCGCCTTTGTTGACGCTGTTGTCCGCGCGCACGGGGGATCGGTTACCGCGTCGAATCGTGAATCTGGAGGCGCGCAGATTGTCATCTCGCTTCCCGTCGCCATCCATAGCTACGCACAATTGCATTCTGTTTCAACGAACTGAGACTCCGCCGCGAGTGGTGAGGTACTGTGGGCCATCAAGCAACGGCGCGCATTCTGCTTGCGGTCTTTTGCGCTCTCCAAGGAGCCGGCACCGTCGCAGTCGACATGAACCGAACGCACGCCGCCAATCCTCTGTGGATCGGGCATGCGCGATTTCACGTCGTCTGGCAATCGGCAACGATTGTTGCACTGTCACTTTTTGAGATTGCGTTGCTCCTTTGGCATGGACCGGAAGCGGAACTGCGCTTCTACGCTGCGGCAACACTGGCCGCGATACCAGCGTTCGGATTCTTCGCGGCATTCTTCGCGCGTCGGATCTATGCCGGAAGTCTCTCCGATCCCAATGGAGTCCCGCCTCTTCGGATCAAGATCGCTTCCTCGCACTACCGTGTCGATATGAATCTTGTTGTCGAGTGCGCTGCCCTCATGGTGCTCACGGCCTTGACTCTCTACTTTTCTCGTTGAGCGTCGAAGGCCTGCCCGGCGGCGTTAGCGATGAAGGGGCACTCAACCCGCTCAGCCGAGCAGCGCGGCCACAACCTCAGGAAAAGCGTTAAGTGCCGCATCGATCTGCGATTGATCCTTGCCGCCAGCCTCGGCAATCTCCGGCTTGCCGCCCCCCGAGCCGCCAACAAACTTGGCAACAGCCCCCACCAGTTTGCCCGCCTGAACTCGCTTGGTCAGTCCCGGCGTCACTCCGGCGATAATTGCGACCTTGCCTTCGGGCTGTGCAGAAACGAGAATCACCACGCCTTCACCCACCCGCTGCTTGAGATTGTCGACAAGAGTGCGCAACTGGCCGCGTTCGAGCTCGTCCGCGCGGTGCCGCAACACCTTCACGCCCTTCACGTCCACCGCCTTGGCGAGAACGTCGTCAAGCCCGCCCGCAGCCGACTTCATACGCGTGTCTTCCAGTTCCCTGCGCAGGCGCTTCAGCTCATCTTCCTGCGCGGCAAACCGCGCGCGAAGCCCGTCCGAGAGATCGCCATCGGGAGATCCGGCAATCTGCGAAGCAAACTGCGCAACAGCAAAGTCGCGCCGAAACGTGTCGAGCGAACCCATACCGCTGATGGCCTCAATACGGCGCACCCCGGAGGAAACCGATGTTTCGGTCGTCAGCTTAAGAAGCCCGATCTCGCCGGTGGCCGTAGTATGCGTGCCACCGCAAAGCTCCGTCGAAAATCCATCGGACAACTTCACCACGCGGACCTTGTCGCCGTACTTCTCGCCGAAAAGCGCCATTGCGTGGTATTCGTTCACCGCCACATCGATTGGAACGTCCTCGAGCGTATCTACCTTCGCGTTCTTCAAGACCTCGCGATTGACAATGTCTTCGATCTCCTGCAGCTCCTCATCGGCGACCTGCGCAAAGTGTGAGAAGTCGAAGCGCAGCCGATCGGGATGCACCGCCGACCCGGCTTGTTTCACATGCGTGCCCAGCACCTGGCGCAAAGCGGCATGCAACAGATGCGTACCCGTATGGTTGCGGCGAATCGCATCGCGGCGTTCTCCATTCACCACTGTGTTTACGCGGTCACCGACAGCGAGATCCTGCTTGAGCGTGGCCTTGTGCGCGCGCACGCCCTGCACCGGCAGAACGCACCCGGTAATCTCCGCAACGGTAGCGTTCCCGTCCGGAGTAAGGAAAAATCCCGTGTCGCCGATCTGACCGCCCGAGTCGCCATAGAAGCTGGTGTGGTCGAGGACCACTTCCACTTCGTCGCCGGCTTTCGCTGCGGGAACGCCCGCGCCGTTCCTCACGATGGCAAGTACTTCGCAGTTGGTTGACGAGAGCTGCTTGTAGCCCTCAAAGACCGTCTTCGGCAATTCGCGAAATGCAGGGCTGGCGCTCTTCTGGCCGCCGCCCTTCCAGGAGGCGCGGGCACGGGATTGTTCTTCAGCACGCGCATGTTCAAAGCCGTCTAGATCGAAGGCAACATGCGCATCGCGCGCCGCGTCCATCATGAAGTCGAGTGGCAGGCCGAAGGTTTCGTACAGGTGAAACGCCTTGGCCCCCGTAAAGTCGCTCTGCAATTCCTCGTTGAGCCGTGTGAGGCCAATCTTCAACACCCGATCGAACTGCTTTTCTTCGGCCTCCACAACCTTCGCTACGCGAGCAGATGAATCGGCAAGGTCCGGATAGGCCTCTTGCATCTCATCGCGCACCGCGTACACCATTTCATAAAGAAACGGTTGCTCCTGCCCCAGCAGGCGACCGTGACGGATACCACGCCGAAGAATCTTACGCAGCACGTAGCCGCGGCCTTCATTCGAAGGCAACACTCCGTCGTTGATAAGGAAGGTAGCGGCGCGCGCGTGATCTGAAATGATGCGCAAGCTCGCATTCCCAACATCGTTTTTAACCGACGTCAGCTCTGCGGCTCTTTTAATCAACGGCGTAAACAGGTCCGTCTCGAAGTTGGAAATCTTGCCCTGTAGCACCGCAGCCACGCGCTCCAGGCCCATCCCTGTATCAATCGATGGCTTCGGCAGGGGCGTCAGCTTGTAGGTCGTCGCTTTTGTCGCGGGATCAATAATTGCGGCGCGGTCGAACTGCATAAACACCAGGTTCCAGATCTCTACGTAGCGCGCATCATCCTGGCCAAATGGCTTGTCGACGCCCGGAATCTCGGCCGCTCCCATCCCCATGTCGTAGAAAATCTCCGAGCAGGGGCCGCAGGGACCGGTCTCACCCATCTGCCAGAAGTTATCTTTCGCCCCGTATTGATAAATGCGTTCTTTCGGAACGCCGACTTCGATCCAGTACTCCTCCGCTTCGTTGTCCCGCGGCACATCCGCAGTGCCTTCAAAAATCGTGACGTAGAGTTTGTCCTTGGGAATCCCGAACCACTCCGGGCTCGTCACCAGTTCCCACGCAAACTTGATCGCATCGCGCTTGAAGTAGTCGCCAAAACTGAAGTTGCCCAGCATCTCGAAGAACGTATGATGCCGGCGCGTGAAACCAACATTCTCAAGATCGTTGTGCTTGCCACCGGCCCGCACGCACTTCTGCGACGTGGTTGCGCGCGTATACTCGCGCTTCTCCGCACCGAGAAACAGGTCTTTGAACTGGTTCATGCCCGCGTTGGCAAACAGCAGCGTGGGGTCGTTATGGGGCACCAGTGAAGAAGACGCCACCCTGCGGTGGCCCTTCGACTCAAAAAAGCGCAAAAATTGCTCGCGAATCTCGTTTCCCGTACGGTATTGCATGGCGTCTTTAGTGTAACGGGCGAGGCAGCGCATGAGTGCGCTCAAACTTTAGAGCCGGCAGCTTTCGTGAATTTCCGCTCGTTCCGGTAACCGAATCCGCGTCTCCGCATCTTATCTAAGCGTCTGAACCCAAGGAGATCAAAGTGGACAAATTCGCATTGCTGGCACTACTGCAAGCCAAACCAGGTAAAGAAGCAGAGGTTGAAGAGTTCCTGAAATCGGCGCAGCCGCTTGCCGTCCGCGAGACCGGAACCACAAGCTGGTACGCCGTCAAACTGGGCGACGGCCGGTTCGGCATCTTCGACACATTCAAAGACGAAGCCGGCAGAAACGCCCACCTGACCGGCGACATCGCCAAAGCGCTGTTCGCCAAGGCCGACGACTTATTCTCCGCGCCGCCGCAGGTGGAGAAGCTCTCTATCCTTGCCGCCAAAGCATAAATACGACGCGGCCAAGTACTCGGAATCGCGGCATCCGCGTCCAAGAACTCATGAAGACGCGCGCTTCTCTGTGTGCCATCGTGCTGCTCTTCGCAGCGCCCTCCCTCTGGGTCCTGCAATGCGCTGCGCAACCGGGCGCGGGTGTTGAGGTCGCGGAATCGCACGAAATAAGGACCGGCGCATCTGTGATTCAAGTGGATTTTGCCGCCGGCCCTTTGGACCTGCCGCATCAGGCGGTTCTCGATCATGTCGGTGCGGCCGTCTCCGCCATCACGGCGTATTACGGCCGGTTCCCGGTCGATCGCGCGCGTATCCTCATCATCCCCGCTGAAGGCCGCCATGGCATCATGCAGGGCACCACCTGGGGCGGCATCGGCGGCTATCAGGGATTTACGCGTATCCGCATCGGGCAGCACACAACCGCAGCGGAACTGGCAGCCGACTGGATGATGACCCACGAGCTGGTCCACATGGCATTTCCGTCCCTGCTTGAAAATCAGCATTGGATGGAGGAGGGACAAGCCACCTACATCGAGCCCCTCGCTCGCGTCATGACCGGCGAGTTACATGCGGCTGATGTATGGGCCGACATGGTGCGCGACATGCCCAAAGGGGAGCCGAAACCGGGAGATGAAGGAGTCGACCGCACGCATACCTGGGCGCGAACCTACTGGGGAGGCGCTCTCTTTTGCTTTGTCTGCCGACGTCGCGATTCGCCGCGAGACCGGCAACCGCAAGGGCCTGCAAGACGCCCTGCGCGCTGTGGTCGCTCAGGGCGGAACAATCGATCACGACTGGGATCTGGAGCGGGCTCTCGCCATTGGCGACCGCGCCACGGGCACGCACGTGCTGACACAGATGTATGCCCAATGGAAAAACACACCTGTGACGATAGACCTGCCGAAGCTGTGGGAAGAACTTGGCATTCGCACGTCCCCTGACGGAAGCGTCACGTTTGTTGCCTCCGCGCCCCTGGCTCGCGTGCGCGAAGCAATGACGGCCCGTTCCCCAGATTCTTCGCCAAAACAAGCCGCCGCCAGGAAAGATTGAAGCGGCCAGGATCCGGTCTAGGCAAACTCCCACCGTCGCGCAATGCGTCTTGCCGCGAGAAACAGCACAGCACCCACCGCAAGTAGTACCGAGACCTGCGGCCATAGGGCCGTCACCGGGAGATCGCGCCAGAACACTTTGGTGAAGCCTTCGATGGCCCAGGCGTTGATGGTGAACATGCCGGCCTTCTGCATCGTCTCAGGCATCAGATAACGCGGGAACATGCTGCCGCCGATCGACGACATGGCGAGAATGAGCAGCGTAGAAATTGCCCCCAGCTGCGCGCGTGTGTGACACATACTGGCCAGCAACATGCCGAAAGCCGCCACGGCGATGGCTGTGCTCAGCCCCATGACAATGAAGCCCGGAATATGGCCGGCCAGATCGACGTGAAAGACGGCTGACGCCCACAAGAACATCACTGTGAGCTGTGTAAAAGCAAGCAAAGTGTTGTAGGTAAGCTTGCCGGCGAGCAGAGAGGTCATGGTTACGCGCGAGCTCAAGACGCGATCCAGCGTGCCGGATTCAGCCTCGTCGAGCAATGCTCCCGCCGATCCACTCGCGGTGAACAACAGAAACATGACGCCGACGGCCGCAGCGTAGTACGACACAGTCGGGCTCCTTTTGTCTTGACCTACCACGGCGCGCGCATGAACAGAGACGATGCCGCCGTCGGAAGCCCCGATTGAAGAGTTGGCGGCGGTGAGCGATCCAGAACTCTGCCGCTTGCGCAGATCGTCGAGATTCGACTCCATGGTTTTGCGCTGTTGCGGTGTGAATCCGCCAATGTAGCGGTCGGTGTACTTCATGCCCTGCTCGGCCATCGTGACCGGCATCGATGTCATCGCCACTTTCTGCAGAAGACCGGAGACCATCTGTGGTGCGATCGTGTCGCTGGCGTCGTTGAGCAATTGGATTTGGGCCGCATTTCCCGATGGACCAAAGCCGACGGGATTACGCCCGAAGCCTTGGGGAATGATCAGTGCGACCGTTGCATCGCCGGCTCTGACCGCTGCTTCTGCGGTGGCCGCAGTGTAAGCGATGGGATCGGTCAGCACACCCTTGGCTTTTGACTTCGGGTGCGTGAGCACCGTCAACGAGGTTTCGCGCTCCAGGCCCAGCACGAGTTGGCGCGAGGCAGCGCTCTGATCCTCATCCACCAGGATCACAGTGATTTTCGGCGTCGTGTCGTGCATCCCGCCGAAGATCACCGCAAAGATGGTGAAGAAGCTGACGGGGAGCATGAAGGCAAGCGCCAGAGCAGCGCGGTCGCGGCGCAGCGAGACGATGGCCGTGCGGACAATGGGGAGAATCATTCGCGCAATTCCCTTCCCGTAAGGTGAAGAAATACCGATTCAAGATTGGGCCGGCGCAGCGAGACATCTTCGAGTTCGAGGCCGTCTTTCGCTGCAGATTCGAGCAAGGCGCCAATCTCGATCGAACGCTCGATCGAGAATTCCGCTGTGCCCTCGACCATGCGGCCGCCACGGCCCACAACCCACGCCGCGATCCGGTCCTCAGTGCCCGCAAACCGGGCCAGCACCTGGCTCCGCGACGCGAACGCACTCTGCACCAGTTCTGCTCTTGTTCCAGATGCGATGATGCGGCCGTGATCGATGATTGCGATACGATCGCACAGGCGTTCGGCTTCTTCCATGTAGTGGGTCGTATAGACGATCGCGGTGCCTGTTGCTCGCAGCGACTCAATCATCTCAAAGATACGATTGCGCGATTGCGGATCGACGCCCACCGTGGGTTCATCCATCAACACTACCCGCGGCCGATGGATGATGCCTGCGGCCATATTGAGGCGGCGCTTCATCCCACCCGACAACTTGCCGGCAAGATCCTTGGCGCGATCCTGCAGCGCCGCCCACTCCAGGCACCATGCCACCGACTCAGCCAGTTCCTTGCCGGAGAGCCCGTGATACCGGCCAAAGGCCTCCAGGTTTTCCTTGCAGGTCAGGCGAGGATAGACGGCGAGCTCCTGCGGCACCCAGCCCAGAGCGGCACGTGCAGCAGCCGTATCCGCGCGCGCTCCAAAAATCCGGATGCTGCCGGTATCCGGGATGACCCGGCCGACAATCGCGCGAATTGTCGTGGATTTGCCTGCGCCGTTGGGCCCGAGCAGCCCCAGGCATTCGCCTGCACTCACCTCAAGCGAGACACCAGCAACAGCGATCACGGCACCGAAGCGCTTGGCGAGCGCGTCAATCTCCAAAGGCGGCGAAGTGGAAGATGCAGGAATCGCCGTGGCAGATGCCATGGCACCTCCGGAAAGTTCTGAACGGATCACTCTATACCCATAGAGCTACGCAGCGATGAACGGGAAAGTTCATTCTTCATGCGGATCGTCGCCCAGGCTGTCGAGCGGAGCGAGCGATTCGTCCGGCACATTCCATTGCCGCAGAATTTTGTAGATCACGCCGGTCGAGAATCCGGCGGCCACCAGCCGGCGCATCACGCGCGCCGTTTCTTTCTCATTCTCCGGCTTGCGCATGCGCTTGCGCACCAGATGCTGGCGGGCAAGCGTCTCTTCATTCGTCTCGGCGTAGGCTGTGTCGATGGTGGAGGTAATCAGCTCGGAGGGCACGCCCTTATTGCGTAGATCCTGCTGCACTCGTCGCTGCCCGAACTTTTCGTTCTCTTTGCGCAGGCGCGTGTACGTTTCCGCAAAGGCCGCGTCGTTGAGATAGCCGTTCTCCTTAAGGCGGTTGAGGGTAGCGTCAATCGCCGCTTCGCCCTGCTCGCCCGGCTCCACGCGCTGCTGCATCAACCGACGCAAATTTGCCGCGGTGCGCATCTGGCGGCCGAGCGAGCGGATCGCATACTCGTAGAGGCCTGCTTCATTGAGAAAGGCGCGCGGGGTTGCGGATTTGCGTTGGAACGGCAGCTTCTGACTCCGATTTTGATTGCCCCTGGGCCCTGTATTGACTAGTTAGTTATTAACGGGGGGGGGGGGAGGGGGGGGCATCTCAGGTTGGGAGAAGTTGAGCGCGTTTTGAATTCGGGTGGGCATCTCTTTCATTGTGCGCCTATCGAAGAAAGAATCTGCAACGAATCGAGCACTTTTCACCTTCGAGAGCCATATTCAGCGAAGTGGAATGAGTAAACGGAAAGCGCGATTTCTACGCCAGCGATAGTGAGCGAAGCCACTGTCCAATGTCAGGATCTCGCCTGTGTCCAGTTGATCGGCCATGTGAATCAGGCAGGCGTCGGCGAAATCGGCTGGCGTATCGCGGTACTTGTGCAATATCGCCCGAACCTGAGGAGCTGCGCGAGAAATCTGAAATGGAATTCCGAATAAGCCTGTCTCCAGGTTTGCCAGTATTGCGTCAACAGCATCTCTACGACGGCGTAGCAGATAGCAACTCTCGGTAATTACCGCCTCGCAAGTCACAAGCGGCCGATCGATGTTCTCGAGGGCCTGAACACATCGTTCATGAGCCCATTCGTCCTGATCGAACAAAGCGAAAATGACGCCCGTATCAATGAGAATCGGTGGCATTGTCAGCTAGCCCTGCGTCTCGGGGCGCTTTCGGACTTGGCTCTTGGCCGCTTACCAACGCCAGAGTTGCTTCCCAGACCCTCAAGATACTTCTTGTTCGATCCCATGTCTGGAACGCCGGAGCGAATCATTCCGATGCCGATCATTTTTCCAGCGGTTCCGGCACCATTCTGGCGATCGACCAATCGAATCGCCTCGCGGATGATGTCAGAGGTCGTGCGGCCGCTTCGCCGCAGGCGGTCAAAAATGGCCTGGGTTTCTTTGTCGAGGCGGGCTTGAACCGTAGTTCCCATAAAGCCGATTGTACTACAGAATAATCATTCTGTAATACAAGTGTTTGCAGCCTTCGACTTTTCGCCACCAATGGCACGCTGTTCCCTGTTGCCTATTCCCTGTTCCCTTCTTTCCCCGTCCACTGATCGACCCAGTCGTTTACGGTTTTGTACCAGAGGCGCGAGTTCTGCGGCTTCAGCACCCAGTGGCCTTCATCCGGGAAATAGAGCATCTTGCTCGGGACCTTGAGCAACTGCAGCGTGTCGAAGAGTTGGAATCCCTCGCTCACATCAAGGCGATAATCAAGCTGGCTGTGCACCACGAGCGTCGGGGTTTTGAAGTTCTTCGCATAGAGCGACGGCGACCACTTGCGGAAGGGGTTTTCAGAGTCCGGCTTTCCGTAGTAATCCCACGGCTTACCTTTGAACTCCCATATGTTGAACCAGTCTTCTTCTGTCGATCCGAACGCCGACTCGGCGTTGTACATGCCGTCGTGCGAGACGATGCATTTGAAGCGGTCGGTGTGGCCGAGGATCCAGTTAGCCATGTAGCCGCCATAGCTCGCGCCGAGGGCGCACTCGCGATTCTTGTCGATGAACGGATAGTGCTGCTCGGCATAGTCGAGCCCCGTCATCAGGTCGGTGTAGGGCTTGCCGCCCCAGTCGCCATTCACGCCATCGACAAAGGCCTGCCCATAGCCGGTCGAGCCGCGCGGATTGATCATGACGACGACGTAGCCGTTAGCGGCAAAGAGCTCAGCGTTCCAGCGATAGGACCAGGCGTCGCCCCAGGCACCCTGCGGGCCGCCGTGGATCAAGAACTTCAGCGGATACTTCTTCGCGGGGTCGAAGGCGGGCGGCTTGATCAGGAAGCCTTGGACCTTGACGGCGTCCTTCGCCGTGAACCAGAACGACTCAATCGTGGGGAGATCGAGCTGAGCGAGGAGGGAGTCGTTAAGATGGGTCAACGAAGCGACCACGCTCGGGACCACCGGCAGCGGAGGATTTCCTAGCACCGTTCCGTGGATTGCGCCAGAGGATGGATGCGCTTCCGGATGAGCGCCCGTCCGGACGACGACGATCTCGCTTGGCAGGCTCACGGTCATACGGGTTGCGACGAAGGCCTGTACGTCCGGCAAGGGACGCAATGCACCGTATTCCCCGTCGGGCTGCGCTGTGCTGCGGCACTTCCAAAACCGCCCGCTTGCAACATTGATGGAAAAGACGGGCGCCTCACCTGCTTGACCTGAGACGAATGAAATTGTCTTCGAGTCTGTTGCCCAAGAGAACTCATCCACCCACAGATCGAACTTCGGCAGTAATTCCCGAATCGTTTTCTTCTCGCGATCAAACAGCATCAGCCGGAACTTATCCGACTCATACCCCGCCCGCGCCTGCGACCTCCATGCCAGATACTTCCCATCGGGCGAGTAAGCTGGTGAGAAATCCCCGCCAAGCGACGTGCTCACCTTCACCGGCTTTGCGTTCGGGTTCGTCAGATCCAAAGTGAAGATGTCGGCGTTGGTTGAAATCGCCGGCTCCGGATCGAGATTTTCGGTGAAGGCCAGCTCTTTTGAATCAGGAGAAATCGCGCAGCCACAGCCCAGAGGATCGGTGGGATACTCGGGCGGCACATCGCGGGGATCATTGGGCGTGAGATCGCGCACCGCTCCCGTGTCGACCGAAACCAGAAAAAGATGCGATCTCTTGTCGCCCGTGAAGTGATTCCAATGCCGGTACAGGAGATGCGTGAACACCTTTCCGGTGGCCTTGCTGTCGGCAGCGGCTTTGTCCCGGTCGGCATTGCACTTCTCCCCAGCGCCGCCATCTTCGGGATGAATCGCCGGGCAATCCGGATAGACCGCCGAGGTGAACACGATGAACTTTCCATCGGGCGAAGCCTTCGCATTGTCGGCTTCCGTGGAGAGGCTGGTCAGCTTTTTCGGATTGCTCGTCGCGCCCGTCGCTGGATCGAAGTCGGCGAGCCAAATCTGCTGGCCGCCCTCACGACCCGATAAGAAAGAGAATCCGCTTCCCATCCGAGAAAAACTGAAGGCCGGAGTCGCCGGGCTGCGCCACGGCCAACTTGGAGGGCTCGCCGCCGGGTATGGCCTGCAGCCACAGCTCCGCTGTTTTGGTGTTCTGGTCGAGGTTCACCGTTGTCACGGAGTAGCCCAGCCAATTGCCGTCCGCCGAAACAGCCGTGTCGCCCAGCCGCTTCATCGCCATCAGGTCGTCGAAGGTCATGGGGCGTTTTGCGGCAGCGGTTTGTGCGAGAGCAAATGGGAATGCGAACAAGGCAGAAACAACGGCAAGAAACAGATTTCGAATGCGCATACGAGTCCCCAGCGCACAGGCTGTCAACTACCCGCACGCGAAGAAGAAGTGTACAACGATGGGCGACGGAGAGGAGGTGCCAAGCATCGTACTGCTCAGTTTCTCTCCGGCTAAGCGGCTTGCAATTCGAGCAGAATTCCGGCGCCGCGCGGCTCAAGGTTCATCGCCGTGATGCGGCCGTTGTTTTCGCGCAGAATGGTGGCGCACAGGCTCAGGCCAAGCCCAGCCGTCTCACCCGCTGCCTGCGCCGGCACAAACGGATCGAAGGCGCGCGCGGGATGAAGGAAGCCGGGGCCGGAATGCGCAATCAGAATCTTGACCGCATCCCCTTCCGCCGTCGCCTCAATCCGCACTGATTTCTCGCCCGGCAAGTCAATATTCTCCACCGCCTCTATCGCGAATTGGAGGCAGTACAGAACCGCCTGGCGCACCTGCTGCGCATTGCCCAGGGCACGCGGAAGCGTGGGCGCGATCTGCAGGCGGAAATCGATGGAGCGATGCAGAAATTCGGAGCGGTGCAGCTGCTCCATATCGTTCAGCAGTTCGGTTACTGAGATTGCCGTGTACTGGTCGCTCTGCGCGCGCGACATCCGCGAAAGGCTTTCCAGCGTGGCGCGCATATTGCGTGCCTCGGTCAAGATGGCCTCAACCCCCTTGCGCTCCTGCGGAGTCATGGCCGGGCTCACTTCCAAAAGCGAGGCGTAGCCCAGAATTACCGTCAGCGGGTTGTTGAGCTGGCGCGTTACATTATTGGCCAGCTGGCCAAGCCCCGCAATCTTCTCCGCGTCCACCAGCTTCTCGAGCAGCACGGTCTGGCTCCGCGATGCCTGAATCCGAGCCGACAGCACTTCAACGGGCACCAGGTCGTCTGCCTGCAAAGACTGCGCCTGCTCGCGCAGCCCCGCCAGAAAAATCGCGCCTTCAGTTCCAGAGCGGCCAGGCAGCGGAACCGCAATCAGCTTGGTCAGGTGCAGCCGTTCGAGATCGTCGCCCGGCAGCAGCCAAGGCTCCAAGCTCAACGCAAAGGACGGGCTGCCTTCCGCAGCCGCAGGGGCGCTATCGGTCGCGAGAAAGTCTTCCGCGGGAATACGTGCAGTCAGCGATTCCAGCCCGTTCAGCGCGGCGTCGTCCAGCCCCGCCGCCCCTACGAGCCGATACTGACCCGAAGGCTGCAGAAAAACCAGGGCGGCCTGCGAGAAGCGGCTGTTGGCCGTGATGAGCTGACAGATCTGGTTCGACTGGCGGTCGAAGTCTTCAAGACGCCGGCGCGAGAGCACGCCTCGCGTGTACGCTTCGAGCTCTGTGCGCAGGCGATGCTCTCGATCTCGCGCAGATTGCTTGCGTGCAAGCTGGCTCTCCAGCGCAAGCACAATCAGTCCCGCAGCAGCGATTACCTTGCTCAGTACAGAGACGTGGTTCAACGTGAGACGCAGCAGCGGATGAGCGGAAACACCCGGTACGAGCACCATCACGTACATGGTCCAGCCAAAGAATCCCAGGCCAGCCAAAATCGTTCCGGCGCTTGCGCGGCGATAGAGGTAGAAGATCAGCAGCGCCGTTGTGAAGTGCAGGGCGCTTTCCACGAAGATCAGCGGCCAGCTTCCCCGCACAGAGATGCTGATCCAGAAACCGATGCCACCCGTAATAATGCACAGCGTGAATCCAGCCGCGGTGGGTATACCGCGCCGGGTAAAGGCCCAAAAGCAACCGGCAAACAGGGCAAGAGCGCCAAGCGCGGGAAAAATAAAGAAGGACAGGCTGACCGGCATCTCGCCGTGATACACGCCGTCGAGCAGCACCGCGTACAGCACCAGCGGAACTACGAATGGGACCGCATAGTAGATGCGAATTCCCTTGAGTGAGAACCATGCCGGCGAAAAGGATGTGAGCAGAAGAACGGCGCCGATCAGGGCTGCAGACTGGCCGGCCGCCGCGAACCAGGGATACATCTCGGGACTCGATACATCCCAGAGGCCCAGGTGATACACCTGCACCATGCGTAAGCACGCGCAGAGAAGACCCAGGACCCACAAGAGGGTCCGCGTTTCCCGCGAACGCAAGTAGATTTGCGCGAGCGCCGGAAGCAGCACCACCGTCAAAACGAACGAGGAAAGCTGGTAGCTGTCGGACATCGCAGCCGGGTGTCTCCTTGAACCCGCCTTCAGAACCGTTTTCGCGATCGACTGCCATCGCAATCGAGGGGGGTTGAGCGCCCTGGAATGCAGCTGCTTCAAACACCGCCAGATACGTAACAAGCCCGGTAAACCAAGCCTAGCGTTAGGTTTCGAATCGCCGCAAGGCAAAAGAACAGCAGGAAGCCATCGGCACACTTCGCCCACATGCCCGGTACGGTTTATTGTTCAACCATACGCCGCGGCTGTATATGCGTCTAACGTGGTAGACATTGCACGGCACGAGGTCGATAAACGGCATGAAAAAAAAGATGTTAACAGGCGCCGACCGCAGTTTGGGGGAGCATTGAGAGTGCGAGTCCTGCATGCGTTGGTCTTCCTCGCCGTCGGCACGTTTTCCCTGGCGGCCCTTGCACAGGACAAAGACAGCTTCACGCCCATGCCCCTCGATTCCGGCTTCGGGCACATGGACCTGTCCGCTCCTACAACTCCCGCGGACGAAATCATCCGCAAGTTCGCTGCGAAGGAATCGGAATTCCAGGATGCCCTGAACCACTACACCTACCGCCGCGTTGCGCGCGTGCAAACTGTGGATGACGACAACAAGGTCGATGGCGAGTACTACGAAGTGGATGACGTCATCTTCGATCCGTCAGGCAAACGTACGGAGAAGGTGGTCTACGCGCCCGGCAGCACCCTGCAGCGGGTCATGATGTCCCCTTCCGATTTGCAGGACATCCAGCACGGCTACCCCTTCGTGCTCACCGCTGAGGTCATCGGCCAGTACAACGTGAACTACGTTGGCCGCCAGAAGGTGGATGAGGTCGATTGCTACGTCTTCGACGTTACGCCCAAGCAGATTGAAAAGAGCAAACGCTACCTGGATGGGCGCATCTGGGTCGATGCCCAGGATCTCCAGATTGTCGTCACGAATGGGCGCATGGTTCCTGATGACACGCGCAAGGGCAAAGAGGATCTCCACCCGCCCTTCATGACCTGGCGCGAGCAGGTCGACGGGCACTATTGGTTCCCGGTCTACACCAAGGGCGAGGGCATTCTGCACTTTGCCGGCGGCAGCGGCTACATGGCCCAGGACGTGCACATCCGCGACATCATCAAGTACACGGATTACAAACGTTTTGGCTCGACGTCGAAGATCATCTATGACGGCCAGGACATCTCACCGGGGCAGGCGCCGACAACCAAACCGGGGCAAACACCGAAACCGCCCAAGCAATAGGCATGCCGGCGCGTCAGCATGATGCTTAGTTCGAAGACGCAACCAAGGTCGGCGTCTTCGGAGCGTGCATCATCCGATCCCAAAGAGCCTGAAATCGCGGGTCGCTCTGGGATCCTGACCACTTCGGGTCGGTAGCGATTGAGATCAGAAAGGAAGAGCGGATGTCGTACGCACGATCGAGCCACGCGTAAGTCTGATGCTCATCCTTCAACGCAAGGTAAATAATGGCAACTAAATAAGGATCGACAAATCGTTTACGCGACATCGCCTGCAGTCGCTGAATCATCGCGCGGGCTCCGACGCGGTCCCCGGATTCGGCTTGAATGTAACCAATCTCCGCATCGAGGAGCGGGTGCTCCACCCCATACGCGGCATTGAACCGACGTAATACGTCGAGTGCTTGAGCAAATTTGCCCTCCTTGGCCAGCGATCGGCCTAATCCCCAGTTTGCGAGCACACCCTGGGGAGCCTGGGCGAGCGACTGGCGATAATAGCGAATCGAATCTTCGTAGTGCCCTGCGTAATAGTCCACGCAGCCCAGTTCCGAAATCAGCGCAGGTGACTCGGGGTTGAACTCCAGCATTCGCTCGATATCCTCCTGTGCATGCCTGGTGCTGCCGTCCCGCTCGAAAAGGTGCGCTGCGCAGCCAAACCGCCATATGGCGCTTTGGCGGCTGTCGATTTGAGATAACTCTCTCTGCGCCCCCACCAGATCCCAGTCATACATGAGGTGAATCAACCCCAGAACGGAATGGCCTTCAGGGCTCGAGGGTTCAAGAGCAATCGCCTTTTCGGCAGATTGCCGCGCCTCCGCTGTATGCGTGCGCGGCGCCTCGAAGTAAATGCCGACCTCCTCCTCCGCTTCTGCCAGCGAGGCATATGCCTGGGCAAACGAGCCGTCCTTTTTCACTGCATCCTGGAACAATCGGATCGCGGTCAGCATGCTGTCCTCGTCGCCGTTTTGCATCGCCGCATCGCCGCGGAGAAATTCCTGAAATGCAGCCGGGCTCGAAGTCAAGGGGCGCAACGCGGCCGCGGACTCCCGCGCTTCCAGTCGCATGCCAAGCCCCTCAATCACATCGCGCACAATATCTGCCTGTACTGTCCTAAGGTCAGCTTCGTCCGGCAAATACTGGCTGCTGCGGATCACCGTGCCATCCTTCGCATTGCTCAGCTCGGAGTTCAGCAGCAGGCGTCCGTCGGCGTTGCGCAGCACTTCTCCAGTCAAGAGCACGGTCGCACCTAGCTGGGTGACAAGGCTTTTTCGATCAGCCCGGTCGACCGCTGCCCGCGAGATTACTCGGAGACGGGACAACTCCGAGAACTGCCGGATCAGGTTATCGGTAAGGCCCTCGGCCAGATAGCTGTTGGAGTCGGAACCCGTTTGATTCGAAAACGGAAGCACCGCAAGAACGACCGCCACGGCGGAGTGCCGCGCGCGATCCAACCGTCGATCGCGTTCGAATCTGCTGACACCCAAAACCAGGACAAAAACCAGAATCGCGGCCGCACCTCCCCAGAAAAGCGGCCGGCGGTCGCGGTGCCGCGGCGGCTCACTCTGCACCGTCGTCGGCCCTGGCGCTTTGCTTGCCTTTCCCGGCGCCTGATTGCAGACCCGCTGCGTAAAAACAGCCCGATACGATCCCCTGGGGATCTCAATGACAAGCGGATCGTTCTGCCCGGCATTCAAATAGTAGTCGCGAAGACGCGAACGCAGACGACCCGCCTCCACACGCACCGTAGCGTCGACACTGGGATCGTAGGACGGATCCCGATCGAATGCCTCGACCGCAACTGCGTATTCTTTGAGCGGCTCGTCTTCCTCCCGCAACGAATGCTCCACCACATAGCGAAGAAATCGCTGACTACGACCTGAATTCGCGAACGGCGGCGCGGCGAGAATTCGGTCGAGCTGGGCGCGGGCGGCCTCCTCCGACGGTATGTAATTCAACGCCATCGCCGGTCTGGGGCCCCCACCAAGGCATGTTACCCCGAAAGGGCTCGTAACTTACGATCTGCAACTTCCTCAATTCGCCGGACAGCGCATACGGTGCGAAGTGGGCGGCTATGAAGCGTGCTGCCGAATCGAATTGGAGGTCTTTCATGAGCAACATTTCAAAGGAACTACTGCTCGTCGCTGCCTTTCTCTCCACAACCATCTTCCCCCAGAAAGGACCGGCGCAATCCGCAAATATTCATGTACTCGCATCGGGACTGAACGGCCCACGGGGTCTTAGATTTGGACCCGACGGGTTTCTGTACGTGGCTGAAGCCGGCGCCATGCCCAGTTCCCTCACCACCACCACTCCCGACCAGTGTGCCCAGGTTCCGAGCCCCGTCGGTCCTTATGGAGGCGGCAATACCGGCAGAATCTCCCGGATCGACAGATCGGGAAATCGGACCACCGTCGCCGATGGGTTCCCCTCGACCGTGGCCAGCAATCCGACCCACGATATGAACGGCGTCGCCGATGTGGCCTTCCTCAATGGGCAGCTTTACGCAGTCACTGCCGGCGGCGGCTGCTCCCATGGAAACCCTGCGACGCCCAATGCCGTTTACCGGGTCAACGTCCACTCCGGCTCCTACACAATGGTCGCCAACCTGAGCGAGTTTCTGCAGGCTCATCAGGCAATGTATGAGAATGCGCCCGACTTCGAACCGGATGGCGTCTTTTATAGCCTTATCGCTAATGGCGGTCAGCTCTACACGATCGAGCCGAATCATGGGCAGATCTTCAGCGTCACACCCTGGGGCGATATTACCGAGGTGATGGATGTCTCCAAAGCCGAAGGACACATCGTTCCCACCTCGATCGCAGCACGCAAAGGCGAGTTCTTCGTGGGCAACCTCGGGCTGTTCCCGATTACACCCAATGCTTCGAAGATTCTGACTCTGGCGCCGGGGTGCATGGGCCAATTCGCCCCCGGGCTCGACACTTGCGATAACTACTCCAGCCTGGGCATCGTCGGATCGCGAGCCGGATTCGCAACCGTCGTCGCAGTCGATTTCGGACCGGACGGGCTTCTATATGCGCTCGAGCTTTCGCCGGCTGCAGGTTTTCCTGCGCCGGGCGCGGGCGACGTGGTGCGAATCAACCGCAACGGCCAGATACAACAGATTGCAACGGGTCTGGTGGTACCTACAGGGATGACTTTCGGGCCGGATGGAAACTGTACGTCTCCAATGCCGGCGCAGCGCCCCCAGGAGCAGGGCAGATCGTAAAGATCGATCTTCCGTAAACTGCTTCTTCAGCGCAACGGAGCGCCGGCATGCACTCGCGGCCGGCGCTTTTCGTTCGATCCGGAATCCCTGGGACTCGCCGCTAGTAGAACAAGATACTTCCGCCAGCGGTCGTCGCCGCGGCCCAGCATGCGCATGATCTGCCGGCTGGTGTGCAGCGAGAACGGACGCGGCTCCTTCAGCAGGGCCATATCGTCGATCTCATGCAGCAGGCGATTGCCTTTGCGGCGATTGCACGCGTGGCAGCAGGCTACGAGGTTCTCCCACGTCGAATTGCCCCCGCGCGAGCGGGGCACCACGTGATCCAGTGTCAGTTCGGCCGACGGCAACACGACGCCGCAGTATTGGCATGAATTGCGATCGCGCAGCAGAATGTTCTTCCGTGATAGCGCGCGGGTCTGGTGCGGGATACGCCTGTACTCCAGCAGCCGGATGACCGACGGCATCGCGATCCGGCTACGCTGCGCGTGCAGCGTCATGCCGTGCTCTTCTTCGGTGCGCGCAATCCCCTTCAGCACGAGCACAAGGGCTCGCCGCGCACCGCAGATGTTGATGGGTTCGTACGACGCGTTCAGCACCAGCACCGGCATCTGCAGCATGTGGGTTGGCTGTGGCGCGACGTGTTCGGCGGCGGCCGCTGCGACGGCCCTGGCGATCGACTTCTGCTTGCGTGCATGAATCATAGCTTTTCCCAGCGACATCCTCGGCTCCCCGCTCAAAAAGATGGTTGGTGATCTGCGTTCATGGTTGCGCGTTCATGGCGAATATCGTGCGCCAGCTTGGTTGGAGGTGAATCTTCGGCTGCGGTCCTCGCAATGAGCGCAGCCCGGTCAAAGAAAGGTTCGATACGCCGTGCGCGCGCCAGGGTAGCGACCCACACAGCTTGCGCGCCGGCGTCCATCAGGACACGGGATGCGGCGCGTGCCGTAGCGCCGGTGGTCAAAATGTCGTCGACCAGGAGCATATTCCGGCCCGCAATTGCTGCCGGGTTGGGAACTCCGAAGGCTCCGCGCAGATTCAGGCGGCGCTGGCGCGGCGTCAGTCCCGCCTGGCTTTCCGTCGGGCGCAGACGTATCAATGTACGCGGGGCAAGTTCGAGGCGACATGCCAGATTCTTTCGCCGCGCGAACGCAATCGCTTCGGCCGCCACGAGGCCGGCCTGGTTGAATCCGCGCTCCGCAAATTTTGCCCGGTGCAGCGGGATCGGCACAACAAGCAGTTCTGCCGGGCCGTCCGCCGCAATCTGCGCGATCGTGACTGCCAGCAGTTCCCCGAGCCCAGGAGCGACGGCGTGCAGCCGATCGTACTTAAGCGCGTGAATCAGCTCGCGCATCCGGCCTTCATACGGACCGCTCGCGACGGCCTTCACAAACGGGGGCGGAGCCATCCGGCATGCGCGGCACAAGAAAGAAGGGCCCGAACCGGAGGATGAACTGGAGCCCGGCCCGGCGAGACTATCGCCGCACCGGAAGCATCCTGAGTCGCGCGCAGAGTCGCGCCGGGGCGAGACTTCAAACCAGCAAGCAGCACAAATTGGCGCGGAAGAGATTTGCGGCAGAGGAGATCCGCAGAGGGAGCAACAGGAGGGGAAGAGGGTACAACCGACGGCATCCAGGGGACTTCGGAGCACGCGGGCTATGGCGCGCCATCTGGAAACCTCGGAGGGCGGTACTTCGGGCGTCAGTGAAACTGAGTCCTTGCGGAAGACACACCTCGCGCAAGCGGCGGTGGCAATCACCGCCACGCACCCTTAGTATACCGATGCCGTCAAATTCGAGCCACCCTGAGTCTCGCCGCTCGGCTTCCCGCCTCTCGTCGCCGCTCTGTGCGCGAAAAGAATGCCCTGGCGGTGCAGGATAATCTCTGCGCCGTCAGGGCGGGTTGAGCTGGTTTGCCGGGGGTTCGGGGGAACTTAGCTAGCGGTTGGAATTTGAATCGCGGGGGCTCGCTGGGACATGCTCGGCTTCGCGATCCGCTTCGGCCTGCCGCAGGCGCTCCCGATCGGCATCGGTCTGCGCGTCGCGAACGCTGTCCTTTACATTGCCCCAGGCCTTTTCTGCCTTGCCTTTGATCTGTTGGGCCGCGCCCTCGGCCTGCGTCTGGGTATCGCCTGTCCACTCGCCGACCTGGCGCTTCGCACGGCCCACGGCATCGTCCATCGTTCCTTTAACTCTGTCCTTATCCATCGTCCACCTCCAGGTGGTTTGGGTTTTCGAGCGTTGATGACGGTCCACGTGCTCCGACTGGCTATTCGTCGATGCGTGCCAAGTTCAAACCGTTCTGCGGCCACTAATCAGTTGGATCAGCAGCACAACAAGAGCAATGACCAGCAAGATATGAATGAACCCGCCCAGCGTATAGCTGCTCACAACGCCAAGCAGCCACAAGACCAGGAGGATTACAAAGATTGTCCAAAGCATCGTCCTTACCTCCCGCGTTCAATTCTTCCGTGAATCAGACAACTTACTTTTCCGGCAACTCCGACAACCTACCCTTGGACGCCGAGGCGTCTCGCGAAGGTTGGCTGTCAGCATCGAATGAGTGCGGAAACAGAAATTGCGGCAGGTTGCATGGGGGAAGTGAATAAATAAGACCCTTTTACTTAATAGCCGCGCTCACACAACCCGGCATCCAACCGGAAGTCAGATGTGCTTGTGCAACCCGCACCGCCATCGACACAGGCGTGGCAGACCAAAGCTTCGATCCGACCGCGATCGCGGCAGAAACCCTGCGCCGCAGAGGAGAGACACCATGCTGTTGATCATCATTTTGTTGCTGCTTATCTTCGGATTTGGCTACGGAGGCTATCGCGTTGGCCCGGGGTTGGGCTACTACGGCGGCGGCGGACTCAGCCTGATCCTGACCATCGTCCTGATCCTGGTCTTGCTGAAGGTATTCTGATCGGCAGCCGGTTCTCAACGTATCGCTATTGAAGAGTCACCAAACGCCGAGTGGTCTTGACCGTTTAGACGGTCTTGCACGCTCGGCGTCCTATTTCTGCGCTCCGATGTCGTCGGCTTTTTTGCGCACCGCCCGCTTGGCGTTGAATTTCTCGTACTGCGTTTGCAGAAGATCCAGTTCGACATCGCTCAGCGATTCAATATTGATCATCTGATTGCGTGCATGCGTGATGGCGCGAATCAGTTCGTCCAGCTTGAGATTGATCGCCCGCGCATCGCGATTCTGCGTGTTCTGGATCAGGAAGACCATCAGAAATGTCACGATTGTCGTCCCGGTGTTAATCACCAGTTGCCACGAATCGGAATAATGGAAGACCGGCCCCAGCAACACCCAGGCCACCACAATCGATCCCGCGCCCAGAAACGCCCACTTGGACCCAAGCCAGGCTGAAGCAACCCCGGCAAAGCGGCCAAAACGATCGGAGGACGTGGCCGCGAGCGATGTTTCTTTTTGTCTCATCCGCTTCACCTCTGCTAAATGGGTTAGATGCCGCCGCTTCGATTTTCTTTTGATGACGGTGCTGCCGCGTCCGGCGCCTCTAATTGGCCATAGCCCTTCTACGGTACACTCGACCGATAGGGAGTATGTGCTTGTTCGGTCGCAATTGGGTTCGCGGAGTCTCGTTCTGCCTTCTGTTTTTGCCGCTAGCCGGCAGTGCACAACAGGCCCCTTCGACTCCACCGCAGCAGGGCATGGGCGGTATCTCCTCCGGTGTCGCGTCGGCTCCCGTCTATGACGCGCAACGCCGCCCCATCACCGCCGGCGGCTTCGTGGATAAAGGGCCTATCGTCTTCCAGGACATCACGAAACAGGCTGGCCTTTCCGGCTGGATCCACAAGATGGGCGTGCCGGAAAAGAACTTCATCGTCGAAACCAATGGCTCCGGCGTCTGCATCGTCGACTACAACAACGATGGATGGCCCGATATCTACCTGGTCAATGGAGCCACCTTTAACTCCCTCGACGGAAAAGAAGAATCGCCGCACGCCGCGCTGTTCCGCAACAACCACGACGGAACCTTCACCGATGTCTCGAAGCAAGCCGGTGTCCAGAACGACCGCTGGGGCTACGGCTGCTCGGTGGCCGACTTCGACAACGATGGCTGGCCCGACCTCTACGTCGGCAACTACGGAAAGAATCGGCTCTACCACAACAATCACGACGGCACCTTCACCGATGTCGCTGAGAAAGCCGGCGTCGCGCTTGGTAACTGGTCGCCGGGTTCGACCTGGGGCGACTACGACGGCGATGGCTTGCTGGACCTCTACGTCACGGGCTACGTCCACTTCGATCGCGATAACCTGCCCATCGCCGGAAGCAAGGCGGTCGGTTATGCCTCCTGCCTTTATCGCGGCGCGACCGTCAACTGCGGGCCCCGCGGATTGCCTGGCGAGCCAGACCACCTCTTCCACAACAACGGCGACGGCACATTCACTGACACGACCGTAAAAGCCGGCGTTGTCGACAAAGACAAGTACTACGGATTCAGCACTATCTTTGTGTCGCTCAATGGCAATGGAAAGCCCGATCTGGTTGTCGGCAATGATTCAGAACCTAACTTTCTCTACGTAAACAAGGGCGACGGCACATTCGACGATCAGAGCTATGTTTCAGGGTTTGCTCTCAATAAAGACGGCCGCGAAATCGCTTCCATGGGCATTGCCGCAGGCGACTACGAAAACAACGGGCTCGTCGATTTTTACGTCACCGATTTTGGCGACGACTATAAGGTCCTCTTCCATAACGACGGCGAAATGAGTTTCACCGACGTCAGTTACCGGGCCGGCATCGCACAGACCACCATCCCTTTTGTGGGATGGGGCGACGGCTTCCTCGACTACGACAACGACAGCTGGCTCGACCTGTTTGAGGTCGACGGCCATGTCTATCCACAAGTCGATGAACATGACTGGGGAACGACCTTCGCCGAGCGCCCGCTGCTGTTTCACAACATCCCCGATGGGCCGAAGGAACGGAAATTCGAGAATGTGCCTGCAGTCACGGGCACTGGGCTTGCCGTCGTCGTCCCCGCCCGCGGTGCGGCTTTTGGAGACCTCTTCAACGATGGCAAGATCGACGTGATCATCAACCCCATCGACGGACCGCCGGTTCTGCTGCGCAATGTCAATCCCGACCATCACCACTGGGTCGAGATGCAGCTCGTGGGAGGCACCAACTCCGCCAACGGTAAGAAGAGCCCGCTCGACGCCACCTGCGCCACCGTCTACCTCAAGGCCAATGGCGTGCGGCAGAGGCGGGACGTCCTTTCAAGCGGCAGCTACATTGGAGCCAACGATCGGCGGCTTCATTTCGGCCTCGGCAATGCCACCGATGCCGGCATAGCAGAAATTCATTGGCCCTCGGGCGCAAAGGAAATCGTGAAGCTGTCGTCCGCAGACCGCCTCTACACCGTGACCGAAGGAAAAGGAATTACCGGGATCACATGCGCAGGTCAGGCGTGCGCAGAACCAAAGGCGCCTGCTCCGAAGCGAGCAGCAGCCAAGTCTCACCGTTGAGTCTTATGCCTGGCTTTCGATACGCACTGCTCCTCGCGGGAATTGTTTTGGCCGTGCCCCCTTTCCCTTCCATGGCGCGCGCTCAGCAATCGAAACAAAAACCGGCACCGCAGGAAAAAGGCGGCATGGGCGGGATTTCGTCAGCGGGAAGTTTCGCTCCCGTCTACGACGCACAGAAGCGGCCCATCACTGCAGGCGGATTCGCCGACAAAGGAACAATCGTTTTTGCAGATGCCAGCAAATCTTCCGGCCTCGCATCGTGGCGTCACGTCATGGGAAGCTTGCAAAAGAAATACATCCTTGAAACAGATGGCTCGGGCGTAGGGCTCATCGACTACGACAACGACGGCTGGCTCGATATCTACCTCGTCAACGGATCGACCTACGACGCGCTCAGTGGCAAGAAGACTCCACCGCATGCAGCCCTCTTCCACAATAATCACGACGGCACTTTTACCGATGTGAGCAAAAAGGCCGGGGTAACCAACGACCGCTGGGGATTCGGCGTGGCCATCGGCGACTTTGACAACGACGGCTGGTCCGACATTCTCGTATGCAACTTCGGCGCAAACCGCCTCTATCGCAATAACCACGACGGCACCTTTACCGACGTGGCGCCGAAAGCCGGAGTAACGCTCGGCAACTGGTCGGACGGTGCAACCTGGGGCGACTACGATGGCGACGGGCGGCTCGATCTTTTCGTCTCCGGCTACGTGCATTACGACCTGAAGCGCCAACCCGACGCTGACAACGGAGGCATGCCGCGCGCGTACTGCCAGTTGCACGGGTTCACCGTGATGTGCGGCCCGCGCGGACTGCCAGGGGAACCGGATCATCTGCTGCATAACAACGGCGACGGAACATTCACCGATGTCAGCGTCAAGGCCCATGTCGCCGATCCCGATGCCTACTACGGATTCACTGCGATCTTCGTCGACGTCAATAATGACGGCAAACCGGATCTGCTCGTCGCAAACGATTCAAATCCGAATTACCTCTACATCAATAAAGGCGACGGAACGTTCGAGGACGAAAGCTACATCTCGGGATTTGCACTCAACAACGACGGCCGGGAAATCGCGTCGATGGGCCTTGCCGTCGGCGACTATCTCAATAACGGTCTCCTCGATCTGCTTGTGACCGATTTCTCCGACGACTACAAAGCGCTCTACCACAACGATGGAGGCGCCAGTTTCACCGAGATTGCCCAGCAGGTCGGCCTGGGACAGGTGCCTGTGCCCTTCGTGGGATGGGGCGACGGCTTTATCGACTACGACAACGATGGGTGGAAAGACGTCATGATGATCAACGGGCACGTCTATCCGCAGGTGGACGCGCACAACTGGGGCACCACCTTCGCACAGCGCCCCCTCCTGTTCCGCAACAACGGCGCGGGAAAATTCGACTACGTTCCTCCCGTGAAAGGGTCGGGATTGGCGACACTCACCCCGGGCCGCGGCGCGGCCTTTGGCGATCTCTTCAACAACGGCAAGATCGACGTGGTGATTAGCCCAATCGACGGGCCGCCCGTTCTGTTGCGCAATGTGAATCCCGATCGCCATCATTGGGTTGAATTGAAGCTGGTGGGCGGTGTCAATCCGGCAAGCGGCAAAAGAAGCCCCCGCGACGCCGTCGGGGCTACGGTCTACCTCACTGCCAACGGAATGCGTCAGCGAGAAGACGTGATGAGCGGCGGCAGCTTCATCTCCTCAAATGACCAGCGTCCCCATTTCGGACTTGGCGACGCAACCGATGCGGGCACCGCGGAAATCCATTGGCCCTCGGGTGCCCGAGAAATCGTAAAACTCCCCGCGGTCGACCGCATTTTCACCATCACTGAGGGCCGCGGAATCACCGCGACTCTTTGCGGCACTTGCGGGCCATCTCGCGCGCCTCGTCGCGCAGCAGCGCGCAGGCACTGACGCCTGGCAGAAAACGGGCCTCCTCATCGAGAAGGCCCGTCTAGATCGCAAATGAATTCAGCAGATTAAAAGACGCCGGCAAGAAACACTTCTGCACGATGCTCGCTCACATGCGAAATGCCGCACTCGGCAAGCAGTGCCGGCGAAAGCGTGATGACAGGGCAATGCGCATGCGCGAGCACCTTGTAGACCACTCCCGAGCGGGCGATCGCGGCAAATGCTGATGCGCCGTGAGCGCCAAGCACAATCAGATCAGCCTGCTGTGCCCTCGCCTGGTAGAGAAGTTCCTCGGTCGGATCGCCCGGCACCACAATTGCCTCGACGGAGAGTTTCAGCCGCAGCTTCTCCGGCACAAGCGATCGCAGTTCATCTTCCAGCTCTCCGATGGTTTGGTGGGCCAGCACCTCCGCACGCTCCTGCGGCTTGATCACGTGCTGCAGCACAAGACGTGCATGATGTCTTGCCGCGAGCGCGGCGGCGAAACCTGCGACCATCTCGCTGGTCTCGTTCATGCTCACAGCGCAGAGAATCGTGTTGGTTGCATAGTTCCGGTACTTCGCATCCACCACATCCGGCCCAATAATGCAGACCGGCACCTTGGCGGTGCGCAGCACGGCTTCAGCAACCGAGCCTACGAGCAGCTTTCCGACGGGTCCCGGCGCGTGCGTCCCCATAACGATGCGGTCAACAAGATGCTCACGCAAAAACGAGAGAATCTGGTCGGCTGCCAGTCCAGGGCGAACAGCGATGTCGCACGTAATACCTTGCGCGCGAATCCGTTCGGCGAGCGGTTCAAGATGTTCGATTTCGGCACGGGCGGCAGCAGCGTAGTCGTAATAGCGGATACCCGAAGTTTCCGACGCCGCCACAACCATCGTGTCATACGCGTGAAACAGAATGAGGTTCGCGCCAAATTCCTTCGCCTGGGCAGTGGCAAAGCTCAAAGCTTTTTCATTGGCGGGGATCTCAGAGGCAAAGAGGATGGTGGAGGGTTTGTTCCATCCTGGCTTGAGTGGGGCGGCCATAGGAACCTCCTTGACTTGTGACTGTACTGTGGCAGACGCAGTACCTGTTTGCGGTGCCCGGCGGCACAAGGTCAGGTGATGCGCCGCACCCGGAATCTGGGTGAGCTGACCGGTGTTGCGGACCGTCGGAGTGGGGGCGCTCTTTCCGGATTCACCGAGACGTTGTTTCCAACATCCCGCTGATGATCGTCATTGTGTGCCTGTCCGGCTGCTTTGTCCAGTCTTCTTCATGTCTTTCTTCCAGCCCCCGCGCAATGTGCTTGAAAGGTGACCTGAATCACAGATTCGGACGCCTAAGCCTGCTTTCCTTAGGACAGGAATTGTGGCGTTCCGCACCACCGGACCAATTCAATATCCAAGTGGTGCTTCCCCCGGGGACCGAACGCCTTCCATTCCTGGGAGAGGTCCTATGCAGCCGATGCATCAAATTCCCGCGCGGGGCGGGCTCAACTTCGACGAAGCACCGTTTTTAGCGATTTGGGAGATCACGCAATCCTGCGATCTGGCCTGCAAGCACTGCCGCGCAGCCGCGCAGCCGATCCCCCATCCCGATCAGCTCACCACCGACGAAGGCAAAGCCCTCATCGACCAGATCGCCGACCTGCACGTTCCCATCTTTGTCTTTACCGGCGGCGACCCGCTCAAGCGCGCCGACCTTTTCGAACTCATCCGGTACGCGTCCGATAAAGGCGTTAAGGTCGCCGTCACTCCGAGCGCTACTCCCCTCTTGACCCGCGAATCCATTTTCAAAATGAAGGAAGCCGGCCTGGTGCGTCTCGGCATTTCGCTCGACGGATCGTCCCCTGAGATTCATGATGCCTTCCGCGGATTGCCGGGAGCATGGGACCGCACCATCGAAGCCATCGGGTGGGCCAACGAAGCCGGAATCCCCATCCAGGTGCACACCACCATCAGCCGCCACAACGCCCACGATCTCGACAACCTCTGCGCCCTCTTCGAGAAACTCGCCATCGTTATGTGGAACGTCTTCTTCCTCGTGCCCGTCGGCCGCGGCCAGTTGGGCGACCTGCTCAGCGGCGAGGAATTCGAACAGGTCTTCGGCAAAATCTACGAGCTCTCGCAGCGCGTCAATTTCCAAATCAAGACAACAGAAGCCATGCACTACCGCCGCTATCTGCTGCAGCACAATCTTGAAGAGAAACGCATCGGACACGGCCATCCCGGCGGACACCCGCAGAGCGCCCCTGTCGAGTACGAGCCAGGCGCACCTACTGCCGATGTCCACGCACGCACTCAGGGCTGGGCTACGCGCCGCGTCAACGACGGCAAAGGGTTCCTCTTTGTCTCCCACACCGGGAATGTCTATCCCAGCGGATTCCTGCCCATCCACGCCGGCAACATCCGCGAAACTCCGCTTGCTGACATCTATCGCAACGCGCCCATCTTCAAGGCCCTGCGCAACACCGGCCGGCTCGAAGGCAAATGCGGAGCATGCGAGTTCAAGGAGATCTGCGGCGGCTCACGCGCACGTGCCTACGCCCTCACCGGCGATCCGTTAGCGCCGGAACCCTGCTGCATCTATCAGCCCAAGAACTGGGTCCAGATCGCCGATCAGGACGTCGCGCCCGCCCAGCGATCCGAATTTGCCAGCGCGTTGGTGACGCTCTAGCTAGGCCCACCGCGTCGGTTTTCTGTTCGCCGCCAATGCGATACGGCATCCTCGTCGCGCAATAGAGTCGTCTACATCATCCTTAACCTGCTCATCGCATCCGGCCGCGTGCACGACGCTGGGAGGACAAAAGACCTGACTTGACTTGACCGCATAGGGCGAAGTTTTGGCGAAGATTCTTAAAATACCTAAAACGAAAGTCGTATTTGTTGTGCAAACTTTCTTGTGCTACCGTGCCAAATACCTTTCGTCGAAAGGAAATATCTTGGCATCGCCCCCTGCGGAGATCACCGTATCTGCTTTACCGAAGGCGGTCGACGTGCGCAAAAAAATCGCCACGGGGAGAAACCACCTCCATCTGAAAGTTGGGCAGGTCTGGGCATTGCTGTTTTCAGGAGGAACCAGGAAGATCCTTTTTTCAGGAAGACCCGATTGGACACAAGACATTCAGATCGGTTTCCGTCACTTACCCCACCAGATAGAATTTGGGCCCATCACAGAGGATAGTTTTCAGCGGTTCGACCTTGTAGTGCCCCTCAGCCTCGCCGCCCTCGAGGAGGCTCGCCGATATACCCCGTTCCTTAAGAATGAGTTTCCACTGCCCACCGCAGAAACAGTGCGTCTTTGCGATGACAAGTATGAATTCAATCAGGCGCTGGTGAGGGCCGGATTGGGCAGATACATTCCGAAAATGGCGCGGGTGCCTATGCTCACGCATCCGTACATTCTGAAAAAGCGTATCGGGGAATGGGGGAATGGGTGTTACATCATCCGCAACAAGGACGATGAAGAAGCGCAACGTGAGCGCATCCTTGATCCCACTTACTTCTGCCAGGAATTCATCACTGGATCCACGGAGTTCGCTACGCACATCCTGTTTGTCGACGGCAAAATTGTCAAAGCTCTGAACATCAAATACGAACTTACTGGCCAAGCTCCAATCAAAGGACAAGACGCCGAGCGCCTCAGAGTCATATGTCGCTGCAAATATCTGAATTTGTTTGCGCACGTGTTGCGTGCTGTCAAATTCGAGGGACTATGCTGTGTGAATTACAAGGTTGCCGAGGGCCAACCGTTTCTGCTGGAGATCAATCCACGCTTTGGCGGAAGCCTGGCGCCCTACTTCTTCTCCTTCGTTCGGCACATGTGCAAGTAACATTCTTCGCAAAATCGCCCGCGTTCAACCCAATCGATCCCCACCGCCCGACATGCTATGTCTAGTACGAGAAGACTCCATGCGATTTAAATCACATGCAATACGAAGCCGACAATCGATGCTGATTTGGGCCGAACCGTGGCCCTTTCCTATACGATGCAGAAGGACTTACCGACAAAGCTGGACCGCCGATTCTTGCACCAGCCGACAGCCATGGTCTGAAAAGTCCAGAGTTGAGAACTGAATGCGAATTGCGATCATTGGCGGAGGGATAGCAGGGCTCGCCGGAGCCTACGAGCTTGAGAAGGCGCGGGCCGCGGGCGCTGCCGTTGAGTACACCCTGTTCGAAGGCCGTCCGCGCCTCGGTGGCTCTCTGGCGTCGGAGATCGTCAACGGCGCCGTGCTCGAGTACGGGCCCGACTCCTTCCTGACCGAGAAGCCTGCCGCCGCCGAACTCTGCCGCGAGCTCGGAATCGGCGACCAGCTCACCCCTTCCAACGACCCCGAACGCAAAACCTATGTCGTCGTGCGCAATCGCCTCGTTCCCTTGCCCGACGGCCTCATGTTCCTTGTCCCCACAAAGCTCATTCCCACCGCGATGACGCGGCTCTTCAGCCTCTCCACCAAAATTCGCATGGGCCTCGAGCTTCTGCTGCCTCCCCGGCCCAGCAATCAGGATGAGTCGGTGGCCACGCTTGTCGAGCGCCACTTTGGCGCCGAAGCCGTCGACCGCCTCGCCGACCCGCTGCTCTCCGGCATCTTCGGCGGCGACGCCACACAGCTCAGCGCGCGCACCGTTCTGCCCAAGCTCGTCGAAATGGAAACGGAGTACGGCTCGCTCACCCGCGGCATGCTCGCCGCGCATCGCGCCATGCGCAAACGCATGGCCACCAGACAAAACGCCGCAGGCAGCCAGGCCGTTACGCAGCCAGGCGCCCCACCCGCCGGAAGACCCGAAGCCCGCCGCACGCCTCGCGGGATCTTCACCACCCTCCGCGGCGGCATGCAGCAGTTGATCGACACGCTTGAAGCAAAACTGGAACCCGGCTGGGTGCTCCGCTCCACCCCCGTCGAAGCAATCGATAAGGACACGAACGGATGGACCGTTACAGCCGCAGGCTCGAAGCGAGACTACGATTCCGTTATTTTTGCCGCGCCCGCCTGGGTCGCCGGCGGTCTGCTCCACAACGTTGACCCTGCCTTAAGCAGCGAGCTCGCCGGCATTCCCTACTCGTCTTCCATCACGATCAATCTTCTCTACGACGAGGACCAGATCGGCGACTTGCCTGAAGGCTTCGGCTTTCTCGTACCCGCCAGCGAAGGCCGCCTCCTGCTCGCCTGCACCTTTGTCCATCGCAAATTCCTGGGCCGCACGCCCACCGGCAAAGCCGTGCTGCGCGCCTTCCTCGGCGGCATGAAGAACGAAGCCCTCATGGCCGAAAACGACGCCGTGCTCGTGGCTGCCGTGCGCCGCGAACTTACCCAGATCCTAGGCGAAGACGTCATCGGACGCGACGCCCAACCCGAACACACCCAGGTTTCGCGCTGGCGCAACGCCATGGCCCAGTACGCCGTCGGCCACCGCGACCGCATCGAGCGCATCAACGCCCGCATCGCCGAGCTGCCCGGATTGAAGCTAGTAGGCAACGCCTACGACGGCATCGGCATTCCCGACTGCATCCGATTGGGCCGCCAGGCCGCGAAGGAGCTGCTGGAAGTGAGCGCGCAACAGAACGTCGGGTGACAAGATCGGGTTGACCAAAATGTAGCTGCCGGATTAGCTACATTTCACTCGCGACGTCGGATGAGGCGTATTCAGAGCCGAATCGATCCCATCAATCGCTGGAGCGGAAAGGGTTAGCTCGCCGCCCACAAGCACGCGGATCCTTCGTCACGAAGCAACGACTTCAGACCCTCCGAATCCCTTTGCACATGATTTCTTCTTCCCGGCGCACAATCGAACTACGGGCAAAAGCTGGGAGCTTGAAGCTACGATATCGCCAATGATGTGATATCATTTTGAGTGCGAGTAGTTCTCGATACTGATGTTGTCGTAGCCGCAATGCGGAGCCCCCGAGGCGCCTCCGCCGAATTGATCCGGCGAATCGATGATGGGCGAGCTACGATGGTGCTGTCCGTGGCTTTGGCTCTCGAGTATGAAGCCACTTGCTTACGGGCCGAACATCGCCTGGCAGCTTCGCTGTCTGAAGCGGAAGTTATGGAATTCGTCGACGGCCTGATCGCTTTGTCTGATCCCGTGAAGCCGCACTTTCGATGGCGTCCTCAATTGCACGATCCGGGCGACGAACTGGTACTGGAGGCCGCAATCAATGGACGGGCAGCAGCCATCGTGACCTTTAACGTGAAAGATCTGCTGCCGGCAGAGCGAAGCTTCGGCATCTCCGTCATACGCCCTGGCGACGCGTTGAAAAGGATTCAGCCATGACCACTCGAACCACAACTTTCCCTTTGCGCCTCCCCGTTTCGCTCAAATCCGCGCTTGAATCGATGAGCAAACGCGACGGCACGAGCATGAACCAGTTCCTCGTGATTGCGGCTGCCGAGAAGATCGCAGCGCAGCAAACCGAGGACTTCTTTGCCGAGCGCAAGGTGCGCGCCAATCAAAAGAAATTTCGCCGGATCCTCAATCGAAAAGGCGGCGAAGCCCCGCGCCCCGACGATAGGGTTGTCAGCTAGTTAGTTCACTTGTCCTCGGCCGCTTGCGAGGTCATCGTATGCTGGTACCGCCTCCGACACAATCTGCTCGGCGTTGTTCAGCACCTCGCAGTCGCAATTTCCGCCGTTCGCTTCCAACCACAGGATCACACCAGCCTCGTCCATCGCGTTGGAACAGCCTCGTCCATCGCGTTGGAACGAAGGTGCTCGCGAACAAAGCGCAAGGTGTCGTCGCACTCATGTTCCGAAAGCTGAGCGTCAAGGAAATCAAAGAGACCCTTCAAAGCCGTCACCGACGCTGGAAACCCTTCCCGCGTTTTCTTCCGCTCTTCGTCGCGGAGTTTATGAAGAATCTCCCTCCGCAAGGCTCTCTGGTCTCTGTTTGGCAGTCAGACCCTCCGAACCCCTTTGCACATAATTCCCCGCTCCCGGCGCACAATGAAACTACGGGCACGAGCTAGTAGCTTGGAGCTAGGAGCTAGCAGCTAGGAGGGTACCCCCACCCCCCTATACCCCCCACCCCCCTATTTTCTAAGGAGCCACAACCGGCAACACCAGCGCGCTCGAGTGCTCGGCGTCATGCAGCACGGTATTGGTCGCTTTCACAAAATCCGAGCTGTCGGCCGCACGCTTGCCGTTGTTCAAATTGCGGTCGAAGCGCGGAAAGTTGCTCGACGACACCTCGAGCCGGATGCGATGGCCCTTCAAGAACACGTTGCTCGTCGACCACAAGTCGATCTTGTACTCGTACACTTGCCCAGGCACGATCGGCTTCGGCTCACCGTACGTTGATTCGCGAAAACTCGCCCGCAGAATGCCTTCGGTCAGATTTTGCGCAAAGCCGTTGGGCCAGACATCGACGAGCTTCGCCGTAAAGTCCGTGTCGACGGCGGATGACTTGGCAAACAGATCGAGCGTGACCGGACCTGTGACTTCCATATCGTCGGCAAGCGGCGGCGTCGAGTAGACCAGCACATCCGGGCGCCCCTCCACGTCCTTCTGGTCGCGCGGCCCGGGCGCAAGATGCATCGGATCGCAGCATAGCGGGCCGCCGACGGTTGGCACCGGATCGGCCGGATCGTAAACAAACGTGTCGGATCCTGTGGTCTTGGGCTTGCCCGTCGCCAGCGCGCCATCGCCCGCCGCGCCGTTGGCCTTGCCCGCCGAACCGAGATAGTAGCTCGTCGCCTTCGCGCGAGCGAGGGGCCAGGCCGCCTCATTGCGCCACTCGTTTTTGCCCATCACAAAAATGCGCACGGGCTTTGTAGCATCGGCGAACTCGTTCTGCTTGCCGAGAAAGAGATAGTCGTACCAGTCGAGCGTGAGGGTGTCCTCGTCGTACTCCGCCGCAGCCGCACCAAAATCGACCGCTCCGATGGTACGGCCGCCGCCGGCATGGCCGCCGATCGTTACCAGCAATCTCTGTTGCCCGCGAGCCGTCTCGTTCCCCGCATGATCGCGCAGCCCGGCGTAATTCTTCAACGAGCCGCCTTGAAAAATGTCGTACCACGCAGCAATCGTCAGCGCCGGCACCTGGATGTTCTGGTAGTTCTCCTCGATCGACCACTGTTTCCAGTAGTTGTCGTAGGTCGGATGCGCAAGCCAGTCGATGAAGTACGGCGCGAGCTCCTGCGTCATCTGCGTGCCATTCGCGATCGACTGCAGATTGAACACGGGAAATTGCGTCAAAGGCAACACACGATCGCCGACAACCGCGTTGGTATCTTTGCGGATCTTGCGATCGAGCGTGTCCTGCGCGAGGCCGGAAGTCCACGATTCATCGAACCACTGCTCGAGCGCGCCGCCTTGGTAGGTCCAGTTCTCGTGGTAGTTCGACGCCGTCACAACCGGGCAAATGCCCGCCAGATGTGGCGGATGACCGATCGCCGTGAGCATCTGTGTCGCGCCCACATACGAGCCGCCGAACATACCAACCTTGCCGTTCGAGTGCGGCAGCGCAGCGGCCCATTCGACGGCGTCGTAGCCATCGTCGGTCTCGTGCTTAAAGGTGTACCACTCACCGTCCGATGTGTAGCGGCCGCGCACATCCTGCACCACCACCATGAATCCGCGCGTCACCGCCTTGCGCGCGAAGTTCGCCGCGTTGTCTTTGTTGTACGGGGTACGCTGCAGCAGCACCGGAAACGTCCCATCACCGACAGGACGATAGACGTCCGCATGGAGCGTCACACCATCGCGCGTCTTCATCGCGACGTTGCGCTCGAACAGCATGTCGCTTGCCGTTTGCGATGGCGGTGCGGCAGGCTGACCCACAAGGATCGTGGACTGAAGTGAAAGCAGAGCAACAGCAAGCAGGAACAGAGATTTTCTAGGCATGGAACTCCCCGGCGGCAAAAGCCGAGGCCATTCTAAAAGGTCGGACCCCTTTGGAATGCAAGCCGTCGCTGATCGACGAAAAGGCCAGCCACGACAACCCCGAAAAGAAAGCCGCCGATGTGCGCCAGGTAGGCGACTCCGCCGGTCTTGACGGTTGCCACCGAGCCCAAATTCATTACCTGCATGACGAACCAGAAGCCGATAACCACAACCGCCGGAATGAAGGCGATCCGGAAAAAGATGAAGAAGAAGAGAACGGTGCGAATGCGGTCGCGCGGAAACGTAATGATGAACGCGCCCATTACAGCGGCGATGGCTCCACTCGCTCCGAGACTGGGAATCCGCGACAGGGGATCGCCGAGGATCTGCGCCAGCATCGCCACAATGCCACCCGACAGATAGAAGACCAGGAACCGGAAGCTGCCCATCGCATCTTCAATTTCGCGCCCAAAGGCCCACAGATAAACCATGTTGCCGATGATGTGCATCCAGCTTCCGTGCATGAACATCGAGGTCAGGAGCGTGACCCAGTGATGCCCATGCACGATGCGGATGGGAACGGCGGACCAAACGTAGACGAAGCTGTCGCCGTACATCAGCTCCTTGAAGAACACCCACACGTTGAGCACGATGATGGCGACCGTAACAAACGCGAAGGTGCGCGGGCGGCGCGATGCGTCTCCAAGCGGAACGAAACCGGCCACTACATGCCGCCCTTGCCGAGCAGGATGCCGATGCCGTAGGTGACCGCGCCTTCAACCGCGCCGACGACCGTCATCTCCAACCCCGAAGACCACCAGGAACGAATGGTGATTAGGCTCTTGGCCGCGCCTACCGCGAAGTGAGCGATCAGAGAAACGATGGCGGCGGCGATCACCGCCGGAAGCCCCTGCAGGAAGAAGAACGGCACAATCGGGATCAGTGCGCCCACAGCGGTCGACAAAGCGCCTGACGTTGCCGAAACCAGCGGATTCGACAGCGCCTCTTCCGACGTGCCCAGCCGCTCCGAGGCCAGTGCGCGCAGCAGCTGTTCCTCGTCACTGGCAATGTGGTTCACCATGTGCAGCGCGTCGGCTTCTGGTAGCCCTTTTACCTGGTAGTAGAGCGACAGCAATTCTCGCGCTTCCGGTTGGTTCATCTTGATGGCTTCGCGCTCGCGCGCTATCTCGGCATGGTAGATCTCGCGCTCACTTTTGGCTGCCAGATACGCGCCCGACCCCATCGAAAGCGCCGACGCGATCATGCCGGAGAGCCCTGCCAGCAGCACATACTTGCTGTCGCCCGCCGTGGCGCCGGAGACGCCCGACACGATCCCAAAGATTGCGCCAAGCCCGTCGTTCACGCCGTAGATCGCATCGCCGATCCAGGCACCGGGCTGTTTGCGGCCCTCGTTTCGCTTCGACAACATCTCGTCGAGAACCGCCTTGGCGTCCACCTTGGGTGCGCCCGCCGGCGTGGCATAGTGACCGCGCAACAAGGAGCCCAGTTCGCGGTAGTGTTCCTTTTCGTCCTCAATGACGTGCTCGAGGATGGCGACCGAGTCCACGTCGCCGAGGGATTTGAGCTGCTCGCCGTAGCTTGCGATGGCGCGGCTCTCCTCGATCTCCAGGCGGCGCAAGGCCATGCGAACACCGCCGGCACGGCTGGCCAGCGAGTCGGCGTCGCCGCCCGGTTTGCCCTTATAGGCCGGCTCCGGCCCGCCCAACTGCTCAATGCGGCCGGCCCATAGGGCGGCGTGCTCCAGTTCGGCTTGCGCCATATGACGCAAAACCTGCGCGCGCACGGGATCAGAGTCACGATCGGCGAGAGCCGTGTAGGTGTGGTAACCCTCCATCTCGGCTTGCCAGTTCCCTTCCAGGGCCGCTAAAGCTTTCTTGGTCTTAGCACTGTTCAGTGGAGCAGTCGCCAATTGCATCTCCTTGCTTTTCTTCTGAGAATAATCGAAGCCCGCCTATGCCGGTAGCCGGTGTGGATCGCCGTGGCCGGCGCACTTCCCAGAAACAAGGTTTCCCGTATAGTGTTGTGTGCAGCCAAACGGCCTTGACACTAGGGCTGTCTCAGAAAGGGCCGGGGAACTGCCGGCTACCTAAAGAGTGTCCTGCCTACAGGATGCCAACACACCCTAACCGGGTAGAACTTCTTGAGGAAACGGGGAACAACCTTCCATGTCGACGCGATCTACGCCAGCGGCGGCGCCAAGCACGCCCAGCTACACCGGCCCCTTTATTACGGTGGCCGTTCTGTTTTTCATCTTCGGATTCATCACCAACCTGAACATGGCGTTGGTGCCGCACCTGCGGTCCATCTTCGATCTGCCTTACGCGTGGGCCATGCTGGCGGAATCGGCTTTCTTCCTGGCCTACTTCGTCTTCTCCTCGCCGACGTCGAAGCTGATTGAATCGATCGGGTACAAGAAAACGATGGTCGTTTCGCTCTTTATCCAGGTGCTGGGCTGCCTGCTGTTTGTGCCGGCTGCAAAAATGGTGAGCTTCCCGCTGTTTCTCACAGCGGTGTTCATCGTTGGCGCGGGCGTGACTGCCTTGCAGACCGCGGCCAACCCTTACGTCGCCATCCTTGGTCCGGAGCACAGCGCGCCGGTCCGCCTTACGCTGGCGCAGGCGCTCAACTCACTCGGAGGCACCATCGCGCCGCTCGTCGCGGGAGCCTACATCCTTACCGACCCGGCCAGCCTGGCAAGCAAGGCCGCGATTGCCGATACGGTCCGCGGACCCTATATCGCCATTGCCGGCGGATTGCTCATTCTCGGCATCGCCGTGGCCTTCATGCATCTGCCGCACATTGCACTGACCCAGACTTTCCGCCCGGCCAAAGAAGGAGATCCAATCCTGAGCCGCAGTATCTGGGCCTACAAGCACACCGTGCTCGGCGCGGTGGGGATCTTCCTCTATGTCGGCGTCGAAGTTGGTCTAGCTTCCATCGCGGTCAACTACTTCAAGACGCAGGGCATCGATAGCGCCAAAACTGCTTCGTTCCTCGTGTCGCTCTACTGGGGCGGTGCGCTGATCGGCCGTCTGCTTGGATCGTGGGTGCTCACCAAGATCAAATCGAACAAGTTGCTTGGGGCTTTCGGCTTCATCGCCGCTCTGCTCATCGGCGTTTCGATGGTCTCCACCGGCCAGGTCGCCATCTGGACCGTGGTTCTGTGCGGGTTCTTCAACTCCATCATGTTCCCGAACATCTTTGCTCTCGGCATTGCGGGGCTTGGGCCTTTGACGAGCAAGGGCTCGGGGTTGATCATGACTGCCGTTGTGGGAGGTGCCATCGTCCCGTTGTTAATCGGCGCTGCGGCCGACAAGTTCGGCATCCAGCATGCGTTCGTCATTCCAATGATCTGTTACCTCTTCATCGCCTATTACGGGCTGTGGGGCTCTAAACCTACGCGGACAGTCACAGCATAGGTTGGGAGTAGCTGTACACCTGAAGGCCCTTCGGCGATTGTCGAAGGGCCTTCGCATATTCGGCATCGTGCCGCACTGAGCGGCACAGCGCGATCCTGCATCCAACTAGTTTGGATGATCAAGATCGGAAAGCTCTCTTCGCTCGTTGCCCTCTCTTGTTGTGGAGGAATCTTCGCCCCGAATTCGGCCTATGCTCAACAAACCGCTCTTCCCGACGAACCCGGCTATGCGCTCGTGGCTGAACGGTCTAATGCAGAGCCGTTCTCGGCCAATGGGGCGCGGGGTGATTCACAACAGACGGTGCCATCGCGCATCACCACTCTCCCGAGCGAAGCCCAGCGCGAACCCACGTGGCGCACATTGCCAGGCGACTTTCTCCACGACCAGAAGGATCTATGGACCTTTCCGATCAAGGTCGCCAAAGGGCATTACCTGCTACCGACACTGCTGGTGATTGGCGGAACGGCGGGATTGATCTTTGCCGATCCGCATGCAATGCCCTACTTCCAGAAGCACGAGAAGAACCTGGACGATGTGAACGACGTCTTCGACCCGATGATCACCACGGGCGAGGTGATCGCGCTGCCCGCTGGATTGCTCGCCGCCGGTTATCTGCGGCACGATCAGCGAGAGGTGAGTACAGCATTACTCGCGGCCGAGGCCTATGGCGACAGCGTGGTGGTTAATCTCGCCATCAAGGCTGTGACGCGGCGCGAGCGGCCGGCGGACGTTCCGCTCAACGGCAGCTTTGAAGGCACGTTCTTTAATGGCGGAAAGTCGCCGCTCAAGGGAAGTAGCTTTCCGTCTGGTCATTCAACGGCGGTTTGGTCTGTGGCAACGGTGGTGGCCGAGCGGTACAGGCATCGTGGCAAGCCGTGGATTCCGGTGCTCTCGTATGCGCTGGCGACTGCGATCAGCTGCTCGCGCATCACCTCGATGGCCCACTTTCCTTCGGATGTTTTTCTTGGCGCTTCGCTGGGCTATACGATTGCCAAGTATCAGACGCTTAGTCCGCGCTAGCAGGATCAGTGCCGCGGAGGCGCGGGCTACTTCGGAATGGAAAGTAGGACGCCGATATATTGCCGCACGCGCGTGAGCAGTGCTGGAGCCACTTTGGAATAAAACTCAGCGTGGCGTCCGGCCCAGTCCAAGCTCTTCAGCTGATCTACCAAAATAGCTCCTTCGACCCCGCCAACTGTGGCCGGTAATGCAAACGGATACGGCTTGCGCTTGCTGGTCAGCGGGCAAACGACCGCGAGCCCACTCGCCCGGTTGTAACGCGCGTCGGTCAGCACCAGAGCCGGCCGCCGCTTGGCCTGTTCGCGCCCAATCTGCGGATCGAAATCCAGAAAGACGATGTCACCGGCTTCGGGAACATACCGCGCTACCACTCGACGTCTTCTTTCCCGACGGCTGCTCCGGCGGTAATCTCCTCATAGCGATTTTCGGGAGTGATTTGCGCGACGAGCTTGGCCAAGGTTGGTAACTTTCCGGTGCGGTTTAGTTGCACGGAACCGCGATCGGCTACCTCGATCTCCATCGGGTCTCCGGCTTTCAGTTCCGCTTCATCCGCGATGGATTTCGGAATCCGCACGGCCAGGCTGTTGCCCCATTTGAGAATTTGCGCGCGCATCGGCGAAACCTCCGCGTCCCTAGAAGTAGATACATTGTATCATTTTCGTTCTTACGCCGCGCCCTGTGCCCGATTACGACTCTTCGGCTGCACAGGGCTCTGCGGAACTCACTGCGATCGACTTGGGCTCGGTCTTGAGGTTCAGCAGGATCAAGCCCGCCAGCACCACGGCGACTCCGGCCAGCGCGGTCCAGCGAATCTCTTCGCCGGCGATGAAGCCCCAGAACAATCCCCAGATCGGCAGCAGATAGGTGACAGCGACGGTGCGCGTGGACGAAATCGTTGCCAGCAGGCGGAAGAAGAGCAGATACGCGAGGCCGCTGCCGAGGACGCCGAGCACTGTCACCGCGAGGATCGACTTCAAGTGCAGCGCCGACGGATGCGGACCGAAGGCGGCCAGCGGCAGCAGGACAAGACCGGCAAGCGTGAGCTGAAAAGTCGCAATGACGACGGGCTCCACGCCCTGCAGCCAGCGCTTGGCGGCAACTGCTCCCGCGGCGTAACTGAAACTTGCCGCGGCGATGACGATGACGCCCACGAGATAGCCGCCCGAAGAAGTACCGGGTGCGATTCCGGAAGCGTGGCCATAGACGACGCCAAGCACGCCGAGAAAGCCGAGCGCGACGCCGATGCTGGTGAGGCGCGTGGCGCGCGCTGTGCCGAAGACGAGGCCAAGCAGCAAGGCCCAGATCGGCGTAGTCGCGTTCAGAATCGCGGCAATGCTCGAAGGCACGGTGCGTTCGCCCCAGGGAAAGAGGCAAAACGGGATGGCGTTGTTCAACACTGCGACTACGAGGAGTGGCGGCAGCAGACGCAGCGGAGGAAGCTTATGCCGGCCAAGAGCGAGCGCGATCCAGAGGAAGGCGGACCCGAAGGCCAGCCGGCCCACGGCAACCCACACCGGCGGCAGGTCGTCGCCAGCCAGCTTGATAAGGATGAACGACGCTCCCCAGACCGCGGAGAGCAGAAACATTTCGATGATGTCGCGCAGGCGCATCCGGGTCTACCTCGGGCCGTCGCCAACCCTCTTCACTTAAGAGTGAGCGTTCACTTCACTTGAGTAGATAACGAGCGTGCCTCAAAGGCGCGATGAAAGATTCCGATCGAGTCCATCTCCGGGAGCGATGGCTCTCAGAACGATGGCTGGGAGAGATGGCCGCGAACAGGGTACCCTCCCCCCGGACTCTGGACGCAAGTTCCTCTTCCCTTTGAGGTTACGGATAAGTTTCCGCTGCAAATCACTGCAGCGAAATGACTTAGGCACAGATTCCTCTCCGCAGAGGACGTAAAGGATGGAGCGCCCAGCCACGGGAGCACTGATAACGACAGCCTCGAACTTAGGGGTGCATGATCCACCAAAGCAGCGCCGATGTGATCGTCATTGCTGCCGCAATGATCAACGCGGTTCTCTTCGGGCGTATATCAGGCGTGACCAATTGCGTCATTGATGGCACGATCGTCGCTGATTGGCGATCGATCTGGTTTGGAACCCACTTGAATCGATTCGCAAGGGGATGAAGACTTCCTAGCTGGCGCGGGTCGGGCCTCAGGATAGTGAACCATCCGGCAGTCCCTACGCTGAACTCTCTCCGATTCAAAGTCCGACGCATCTTCATGGCATCCCCAATCCCGTGCACCACAATTATGCTTCCAGCCGCCACTTGTGGCGCGCTTTATCAATTACTAAGGAATGATGTCATGGAAACCGATAGACAATAAAGGGGCTGCGGGTGGCCCGTTTCTCCGATTAGTGTCCATCGCGACGTATGACAAAACCCGACCGCGATTGATCGGCCACCTGATTGTCCGTAACCCCTTGAAACCCAGCGAATAACCCTCTGCGTGTGACGGCTTCCGATTTTTCTTGACGCGTATTGCAGATTGCGATATTGTTATTGCAATTTGCGATTGGTCGTTGATTGAAACTGAGAGGGCCGAAAGGGCTCCCCAACGCAAGCGAATGAAGCTCGGCGAAAAAATCCGCTATCTGCGCGAGGTGGAAGGCAGCCTCAGGGGCCTGAACCGCGCCATGAGCCAGCAGGAGCTGGTGCGGGCTATCGACGCCGAGACCGGCTCGAAGCTGAGCCAGAGCTACCTCTCCCAGATTGAAAGCGGCGCGCGGCCGCACCTGACGAACACGACGCGGCAGCTTCTGGCCGGGTTCTTCAAGGTCCACCCCGGGTATTTGGTGGACGACCCGGAGGGCTACTCCCCCGAGCTGCAGAGCGAGCTGCGCAACGTGGAAGACAAGCTCGATCTGTGGCTGGTGGCGGGCGCGGAGCGGTTTCGCCGCGATCCGGAGCTGAAGCAGGCGCTGCTGGCGCTGGCCCGCAATGAGAACTCGCGCGAGTGCCTGCTACTGCTGGAGTCGATTTTGGAGACGCCGGAGCTGTTGCCGCGGCTGACGGAAGTGTTGCGAAGACAGGGATCAGGAAGACAGAGGATACAGGGGTCTGAGATCGACGGATCAGGAAAGAGACGACGAAAGCTCAGGGCATTCGGAAAGAAGGCGCGGAAGGCATAGGAGCGCATATGAATTGGGAATCGTTGTATTTGATTTGCTTTCTGGTGGGGTTGGCGCTGAGTGCGTTGTCGCTGCTTGGCGTGCTGGGACATTTTGGCGGAGCGCTGCATGTGTCGCATGTGGGCCATGTGCACGTGCCGCATGCAGGCGCCGTGGGCACTTCTCATGCGACAGGTGGCGGGCGCCGGCGTTCCCTGGTGGAATGCGTTTTCGCTGATGATTTTTCTCTGCTGGTTTGGCGCGGCGGGATACCTGCTGACGCGCTATGGCAGCTTTGTTGCGCTCGTCGTTTTAGTGCTGGCCGCGATTTGCGGCTTTGCCGGCGGCGCACTGGTGTTTCTCTTCATGACCAAGGTGCTGCTGCCGCATGAGCGCGAGCTGACCGCCGATGAGACAGAAGTGGTCGGCGCCGTAGGCCGCGTTTCGTCTGCGATTCGTGCGGGCGGCACCGGAGAGATTGTGTACGAACAACTGGGCGCGCGGCGATCGGCGCCGGCTCGCTCAGAAGACGACGAACCGATTCAAAAACAGGAAGAGGTTTACGTCGTTCGGTACGAAAAAGGAATTGCTTACGTGAAGCGCTGGGAAGATCTGGAAGGCAGCCGCTAGCTTCTAGCTTTTAGCTGCTAGCTCGCCTTCGATTCCGCCCGCATGTATCAACCCAACCGAACTTCTGCTAGTCGCTAGCAGCTGGAGGCTAGGAGCCTCGTACTTATGACGAACACGACCGTGCTGATTTCCGACATGGCCATCCTGGTGGGAATTTTTCTGCTGGGCTTGCTCGCCAAGCTCTTCCCAAAGAATGGCCGCAAGGCGAAACAGTGAAGAGGCAGTGAACAGTGCGCAGTGCACTGTTGTCGACTCAACCATTCACCACTCACCTCCCAGACGAAGGGGCTGGGAACGCAATGACGAACCAAATTGTTCTGATTGCAGGACTCGGGGTATTGGCGCTGATTTTTCTGATGGGCATTCTGGCCAGGATGTATCGCAAGGCCGGGCCCAATGAAGCCTTGATCGTGTATGGATTCCGCGGGCCACGCGTTATCAAGGGCCACGGCACGGTGATCTTTCCCATGGTGGAGAACTGCCGCGAGCTCTCGCTTGAATTGATGAGCTTCGATGTGGCTCCGCAGCAGGATCTCTACACCAAGCAGGGCGTCGCGGTCACGGTCGAAGCTGTTGCCCAGATCAAGGTTCGCTCGGACCAGGCATCGATTCTGACTGCGGCCGAACAGTTTCTCACCAAGGCTCCGGCGCAGCGCGAAGGCTTGATTCGCCTGGTGATGGAAGGACATTTGCGCGGCATTATCGGCCAGCTGACGGTGGAACAAATCGTCAAGGAACCGGAGATGGTAGGCGAACGGATGCGCGCCACTTGCGCCGAAGACATGAGCAAGATGGGCCTCGAAGTGATTTCGTTCACCATCAAGGAAGTGCGCGACAAGAACGAGTACATCTCAAACATGGGCCGGCCCGACATTGCGCGCATCAAGAGAGATGCGGAGATGGCGACCGCCGATGCCGAGCGCGATACGGCAATCAAGCGTGCGACTGCAATGAGGGAATCGGCAGTGGCCAAGGCGCAGGCCGATCAGGAGCGGGTAATTGCCGAAACCGCTTCCGCAACGCGGCAGGCAGAGGCGCAGCGCGACCTTGAAATCAAGAAGGCGGAATACGCGGAACAGAGCCGCAAGCAGCAGGCCACCGCCGATAAGGCCTACGAACTGCAGACCAATGTGATGCTGCAGCAGGTGACAGCCGAACAGGTGAAGGTCCAGCAAGTGGAGAAGGAAGGCCAGATCAAGGTGCAGGAAGCGGAGATTGCGCGCCACGAGAAGGAACTGATCGCCACGGTTCTGAAGGGTGCCGAGATTGAGCGCCAGCGCATTGAGAACATGGCGGCTGCGGAGAAGAATCGCCTGACGACGGAAGCCGAGGGACGCGCATCGGCGATCCGTACACAGGGCGAAGCCGAAGCCAGCATCATCTTCCAGAAGGGCGAGGCCGAAGCGAAGGCGATGAACGTAAAGGCCGAGGCCTACCAGGGATGGAACCAGGCCGCGGTGGTGGACAAGCTGCTGACCAACATGGCCGATGTCGTCCGTGCCATGGCTGAGCCGCTGAGCAAGGTGGACAAGATCACGATCGTGTCCACGGGCAACGACGGAGCTGCCGGTGTGAACAAGATCACCGGCGACATGACGAAGATTGCGGCGCAGGTGCCGGCATTGTTTGAGGCGCTGAGCGGCATGGACATCAAGCAGTTGATGGCCAATGTGCAGGCCATCAAACAGACACCGGAGAAGGGCCAGAAACCGGAGAACGGCACAGCTGCATAACAGGCAGCAGGAGAAGCTCTCAGCCTTTCAATCAAACGGAAGGCTGAGAGCCGGAGCTTCAGGGTTTGCTGGAGTTTCATGGTTATGGAAAGGAACGATATGAAACGGGTTTTATCGATGATGGCGTTGGCCCTGTTGCTGTGTCCGGCCGTGTTTGCGCAGGATGTGGCGGCGAAACGCGAGATCGCGGAGAAGGCTGCTCGATCCTGGTTAGCGTTGGTGGACCGAGATGATTATGGGGCCAGCTGGCAGGAGGCTTCCTCCTTCTTCCGGTCGAAGGTATCGCAGGCCGATTGGGAGAAGGCGCTGCAGCAAGTGCGCCTGCCTTTGGGAGCAGCGGGCAATCGCACACGGATGGGATCGATGTACCAAACCGATGTTCCCAATGCGCCGAAGGGCGAGTACGTCGTGCTGCGGTACAAGACGGAGATGGCGAGCGGCGGGTCGGTCATTGAGACGGTGACGCCGATGCTCGATAAGGATGGGAAATGGCGCGTGTCGGGGTACTTCGTCAAGCCGGCACAGTAAACCAAAGTCGCTAGGGAACCAAGCCGAGCGGGACCGAAGAAGGAGGAGTTATGTCGTTATTGGATCGAGTAAGCACGTTGCTGCGCGCCAATCTGAATGACCTGGTGGAAAAGGCCGAGGACCCCGAGCGCATGTTGAAGCAGATTGTTCTGGATATGGAGAATCAGCTGCTCCAGGTGAAAACACAAGTCGCGATTGCGATTGCCGATCAGCATCTGCTCGAAAGAAAGAGGGCGGAGCACGAGCAGCAGTCCGCTGACTGGCGTCGCAAGGCCGAGCTCGCCGTCACCAAGACGCAGGATGATTTGGCGCGCGCGGCACTGGAGCGCTCGCTAAGCCAGGCGCAGCTTGCCGGGGGCTTTTGCCGCCCAGGCAGAGGACCAGAAGCACGAGGCCGACAGTCTGCGGGAGGCGCTGCGGAAGCTCGAGCAGAAGCTGAGCGAGACGCGCGCGCACTGCGAGATGCTGGTGGCGGAGCATCGCCGCGCGAAGGTTGTGGGCCGCGCCACCAAAGCACGTCAAATCGTAGGCAGTCGACCATGAGCAGACGTTTGGGCGGATGAAGAGCAAGGTGCACGTGAAGGCCGCGGAGAACGCGGCGGCATCAGAGATCCTTGCCCCGGACACACTCGAAGATAGATTCAATGCACTCGAAAGCGAAGACAAGGTTGAGACGCTGCTGAAAGAACTGAAGAGCAAGATCGCCGCCAACGGGTGAGGGGTGTTGCTCTTCGCCGATCGACTTGGGGCTCCGCGCGAGCTTCTTATGATATACCAACGCTCGCGCGGGGCAAATGGGTCCATTCGCTGCAATTTAGCGTCTAATTGAGCAAGTCTTGCGCTCCGCGTTCCTTCAGAAGGTCATGCTGCAGCCCCATGAAAATTCGCTGCGGCCATTTAGGATTGCGGCTTGGCGATCGATTGGTGAATGGATGCTCGTTGCAATTCGCGGTATTGCTGGTGGAGTGGCTGTCAGCTTCGCTTTGATCGCCTCGGCTGCTGCCGCAACTGCGCAAGAGACGGGCTCTACGCAAGTTGCCGCAATCCATGCGGAGCTTCCCGACGCTCCGCAAGCCGCTGCGAGCGACACCCGTCCCACATCACTCGCAACGCAGGCTGACACTGAAAAGAGCCAGCGCGAAAAAGCCGAGGAGCAGCTGAAGGAGCAGGAACATCAGCGGGTAGCCGGCGTGATGGCCACATTCAACACAACCAGCAATCGAAACGCTCTTCCTCTTTCGCCGGGGCAGAAATTTCGGCTTTTCTTCAGGAGCGAAGTCGATCCATGGCCATTTCTTCTCTCGGGGGTTGTCGCCGGCATCGGCCAGGCCAACGACAGCTACCCCGAGTGGGGCCAAGGCATGCAAGGGTACGCAAAGCGGTTTGGCGCGTCGTACTCCGATGCATTTATCGGCAATTTTTTTGGGAATGCGGTCTTACCGGTTCTGCTCCGCGAAGACCCGCGCTATTTCCAGAAGGGGACGGGCAGCAAAACCAGCCGCTTCTTGTGGGCGGCTTCGAGCACGGTCTGGTGCAAGCGCGACCGCGGCGGCTGGGGACCGAACTACGCCAACGTGGGGGGCAATCTGATCGGCGCGGCGATCGCGCGAGTGTATTACCCTTCATCGGAACGGGATGTGGCGAGCACGATCTCCGATGGCCTGACCGTTTCCGCAGAAGGAGTGGTGGGAGCCGAAGTGATTGAATTCTGGCCCGATCTCGCACGCTACTTCAAACGAAAACGCAACAACAAGCTGGCCCGAAAAGCTGCAAGCACCCTTCCTTCTTCCAAGTGATCTTGCATTCCCTCAAACGCCACGCAGTGGTCTACGCGCACGATGGCGCGGGAGATGGGCATTTCCAAGGCTTCGGTATCGCGTATCTGGCGCGCCAGCGGCTTGAAGCCGCATCGTGTGGAGAGCTTCAAGGTCAGCAACGATCCGCAGTTCGCCGAGAAACTGGAGGCCATTGTCGGGCTGTATCTCGAATCCGCCCGAGCATGCGCTGGTGTTAAGCGTGGACGAGAAGAGCCAGATACAGGCGCTGGACCGCACACAACCTGGCCTGCCGATGAAGAAAGGCCGCGGCGCCACCATGACGCACGATTACAAGCGCAACGGCACAACCACGCTGTTCGCTGCCCTGGATACGGCGACCGGGGAAGTCTACGGGCTGTGCCAACAACGGCATCGCCATCAGGAATGGCTCCACTTCCTGCGCATGATCGATCAGACCGTTCCGGCGGGGAAGGAAATCTATCTGATCTGCGACAACTACGCGACACACAAACATGAACGGGTTCAGGCTAGCTAAGCATATGGATTTAAAAGCCTCCAATCAGATCCCCTGGCGAGGATCGCATTTTCTCCGAGGGACGATGTTTACCCGCGAGTGAAGCCTAACGCGGGCGACCGCAGCAGATTCTGGGTCCTTCAGCACAAAAGCTGCGTCTAAGACTTATGTCACGGGACAGACGACGGTACTCTCCCCCTCTTCCGCTCTGTTTCCATCCTTAATTCGAGGGGTAGAGCCTTGGTCTCGTCCCGAGTGGCCGCTTCTCCCCTTTGCATCAAAGGCGGACGCCTCGGGCTCGATTCCAGACTGGTGACTGAATGCCCCGAGGGGATCGTTTGATTTTTGCGACGCTCACTGCGAGTGTCACGCTCTTTTTGTCTGCGGGCCCACTGAGCGCCCAGCAATCTGCCGGTGCTGGGGCAAAAATTCTGCCTGATGCTCCTGCGGCCCAGACGGCGAGCGCCGCCGATCCTCGCGAGGCCGGCCAGTCAGCGACTCCCAATACGGGCACCACGAACGCAACGCAAACCGATCCCAACGACGCGCGCATCGGTGGAACAATCACTGACACCAATGGCGACATCGTTCCAGGTGCAACTGTTGTCCTTGAGGGACCTGCGCCGGATGACCGCCGCACAACCGTTGCGAGCGAGAACGCAAGCTTTGAATTCGATGGCGTCAAGCCGGGCGTGCCTTATCACATCGCAGTCCAGGCCAAGGGGTTTGCCGACTGGAGATCAGACACGCTCAAACTGCAAAGCAGCGAATTCCACTTCGTGACGGATGCGCGGTTGCAACTGTTGGGAGAGGCGACGTCGATTACGGTGACCGCTTCTACGCCGGTGGAGATCGCAACGCAGCAGGTTCAGATTGAGGAACAGCAGCGCGTCCTCGGCTTCATTCCTAACTTTTACGTGGTCTACGACGCCAAGAACGCGGTGCCGCTCACAACCAAGCTGAAATTCCAAATGGCGTATCGTGTCTCGATCGACCCGGTCAGTTTTTTTGGCGCGGTGTTTCTAGGCGCAATCGATCAGGCTGCGGACAATCCCAATTACCCGCAAGGATGGGGTGGGTATGGGGAGCGCGTCGGCTCAATCTACGCTGATGGGTTTACCGACATCATGTTTGGCGGCGCCATTTTGCCTTCACTCCTGCATCAGGACCCCCGCTACTTCTATCAAGGAACGGGGACCATCAAATCGCGGGCCTTGCATGCGATGTCGAATCCCTTTATCTGCCGGGGCGACAACGGCAAGCTGCAGCCCAACTATTCCAGCATTGGCGGCGACCTGATCTCGAGCGCGATTTCAAATGTGTATTACCCTCCGAGCAACCGGGGAGCCGCCTTCACGTTTGAAGGAGTCGCGATCGCCACGGCCGAGCGGACCGTCAGCAGCCTGATCCAGGAATTCGTGATCCGCAAGCTCACCCCGAGCGCCAAGCGCCAGAACTGAGCTGGCCAGACCGCCTTTCAATTGTTGGTGAATTAGAATGATGAGAGGGACTGCTCAATAAAGGCTTGGGTCCGACCGAAGCTGTCGTTTGATCGAAGCTCTCGTCCCCGTACTCCACATTCTCGGAAACCGGTTCCCCCCGGCTGGTGAATTCATGCATTTCAAGTTCAGATTTTTGCTTTGCAGTTCTCTCGCAATTTCTGCGATTGCTTTTGCCAGCGCGCAGGAGGCGCTTGGGTCGCATCGCGCCGGGAACTCGATTGTGCTCGATGGAGCGGCGGTCGACACGGCCGCATCCGATGCAGCTGTGCTGGACTTTGGGCTTCCCGATGCTCCTGAACCGCAGCAAGTCGAAAAGCCCAACCCAAATTCGACGGCTCCGGCGAATCAAGGCGCGCCCGCTTCGAAACAGCAACCCAAGCGCATTCTCGGACTCATGCCGAATTACCGCGCTGTCAGTGCCGGAGCAATTCCGCCGCCACCTTCGCCGGGACAGGCCTTCAAAATCGCTACAGAGAACAGCTTCGATTATTCGAGCTTTATCTTTGTTGGGATCACGTCGCTGCTCGCAGAAGGCTCGGAAGCTCACCCCTCGCTGGGCAAGGGCGTCGGCGGCTTCTGGGGCTATTACTGGCGCGGTTATCTCGACAAAACCGACGGCAATTATATGGTTATCTTTGCGCTGCCCACCGTGTTTCGCCAGGACGAGCGCTACTTCGCGAAGGGCGAAGGGCCCATTTTCAAGCGCGGCGTCTACGCAGCTTCCCGTGTCCTGATTGCGCGCGATTATCACGGCCGCGACACCTTTAATGAGTCAGAACTCCTGGGCCGCGGCATCGCCCAGGCCGTTTCAATCACCTATTACCCGAGCCAGGACCGCACGGTTGAAGACGTGATGGAGAAGTACGGGTATGCCTTGGGCCGCGATGCATTGACGTCGGTGTTCCGCGAATTCTGGCCCGATATAGCGACCCACGTCCTCCATCGCCATCCCTGATACCGGCAGAAGGCGACACTATCGGGATGGACACCCCCCCTCACGCAATGGTTGCCCGGGCGGCGATGGAGGAGCGATACTAAATCGCTTCACTTGCGGCAGAGGAGAACCACGTGCGCGGACTAGGAACCAAGACCGGACTGGCTTTTGCACTCGCTCTATGTGTGAGCGTCCCCAACCTGGCGCTTGCCTCCGGGCCCTCCGAGGATGGTTCAGGCGCCTTTGCCACCGGCACGTATCGCAACCTTTTTGCTAAGGACGGACACTCCCAGGCCGACATCCAGGCCAAGATCGACGCGGCCTATCAGCAGCTCTTTCACGGCGACCCACAGACGCAGGCCATCGCTTTCGACGCGGGCAGCAACGCCAACGGCCCGTTGATGTACGTGACCGACTGGGCTAACCATGACGTTCGCACCGAAGGCATGTCGTACGGCATGATGATCGCGGTCCAGCTAGGCAAGAAGGCTGAGTTCGACGCCATCTGGAACTGGGCGATGACCTATATGTATATTTCGGACCCCAAGGCGCCCAGCTACCAGTTCTTTGCCTGGTCGTGCAAAACCGATGGCACGCACAACTCCGAGGGCGCCGCACCCGACGGAGAGTCGTACTTCGCCATGGCCCTGCTCTTTGCGGGCAACCGCTGGCCGGGCGGCAAAGGCATCTACGACTATCACGCCGAAGCCAACAAGCTGCTCTCTGCGATGGTGCACCGGCCGGTCATCGAGAGAGGAAAGCAAGCGGTGGGGCCGATGGTGCACGCCGATCCGCCCATGATTCTCTTTGTGCCGGAAGTCATGCCAGAGCCCTTCACCGATCCCTCGTACCACTTGCCTCACTTCTACGAGTTGTGGGCGCGCTGGGGACCGGTGGAGGATCGCGATTTTTGGGCACGCGCTGCCGAAACGAGCCGCGCATTTTTTGTGAAGACAACGAACCCGAAGACCGGTCTTGCACCGGACTATGCCAATTTCGATGGCACGCCGCACATCAATGGCTTTCCGCAATCGGGAAGATTCGGCTACGATGCCTGGCGCACTGCGAGTAACTGGTCTGTTGACTGGTCGTGGTGGCATAAGGCGCCGGTCGAGCATCAGTTGAGCGACCGTATCCAGGCCTTCTTCGCCTCGCAGGGTATTCGAAAATATGGACCTGTGTACAGCCTTGAAGGCAAAGATCTTGGCGCTACACCGGGTCTCACTCATGAAGACCACCCCGCGGGACTCGTCGGCACCAATGCGGTGGCGGGGCTGGCCGCGACCAACCGTAAGCGTGCAAAGGCGTTCACGGAAGCGTTATGGAACACGCCTATTCCTTCTGGCCAGGGTCGCTACTACGACGGCATGCTCTACCTGATGAGCCTGATGCATCTGAGCGGCGAGTTTCGCATCTGGGGACCGAAATAAGGCTTTGGAAAAAGGCCCTTCGATGACATCGAAAGGCCTGCGTTGAAGAAATCAAGCTGAGGTGTCCCTGATAACCGAAACGCTGCTATGCTACTTTTGCGTGGCCGCCACGGACTCACAACGGTAACGCGATCCAGCCACGCTATCTGCCTGAAAGCAAAGACCCCTATAACCTCTGCATCGGCAGTCATTCCAGAGCCGAGCGGGGCCGGACGGAAATCCTTCCTCTGCAAGAATTCATTGCCTAGCCCGACACCTATCCGGCCCGTGAATTCGCCAAGTTAAGCAAGCCCCGTCAAGTGCAAGACATTTCAAGAAAGGAGGTCTCTCTCCTTGCCTGAGATCTTTGCCCCTAAACGCAAGTTGCCCGCCGCCGGCTATGACGCCCGCTCAAACTTCGCTTCACTGAATGGGCTGCGTTTTCTGGCGGCGCTTTCAATTGTCGTGTTTCATTACATGCCTCTGACCCAAGGGACCAGCTTGTCAGCGCTTGTTCTGTGCAGCCCGGCGGCGGTGGGTTTCTTCTTCCTGCTCTCCGGCTTCGTCCTGGCGCATCGGCACCCTTCCGTTCCCAGCAAACCGCAGTTTTGGTGGGCTAGATTTGTCCGCGTCTATCCCATGTATCTATTGGCTTTTCTGTTGTTTATCCCCATTGCCCTGCTGAAGTATCAAGGTTCTCCTCACTACTCGCTGCCTCTTGCCGCGGGCATCAATTTGCTCATGGTGCAAGCCTGGACCCCGCTGTCCCAATCGTGGAACGGACCCAGCTGGTCTCTCTCCGTGGAAGCGTTTTTGTATGCCATGTTTCCGTTCCTCGTGACCCAGGTAGGCCGAGTGAGGAACCGACTGATCTGGTGTTGCGTGGCCTTGCTGCCGGCTGGCCTCACAATCTTGCTCTGCCTCGACGTCGTTCCCGCCCAGATCTGGAGATCCTGGATCGGGAACAATCCCATCTTCTGGGTTCCGGTTTTTTGCCTCGGGATCTGCCTTGGCCTTTGGAGGAGCGCATCTGCCAACGTACCTCGATCGATGGATATACCAGTTGCGCTCGTTCTCGCAGCAATGGTGACAGCGGCTCTGTTCTGGCCTCCCAGGTTTCGCGAAGTGTTCATCAACGGTGGTGCGGTGCCGCTATTTGCCGCAGCCGTGGTGCTCTGCACCTATCCCACGAAGGTCATGGGGAAGATACTGGGAAACCCGCTGATGGATCGGCTCGGAAAGGCCAGCTACATCACCTATATCGTTCAGGCGCCGCTCTGGCACTACTTCCATGCGGCCGTCAATCGGGTTCAGCATCGGCCACTCGCCGACCGCAGAACAGGGATGGCGGAGTTCGTCGCATTCGTTGTTTTCCTTCTGTTCTGCTCGCTCTTTCTCGATCGGGCGGTTGATGAGCCTCTCCGGAGGCGATTACAAAAACTCTCGAGAAAAAGCCGACCCAAACCAGTTGCAGTCGTTGAAATGCCACAAGTTAACCCGCCTATTTTCTGACGGGAAGGAACTGTGCTTCCCATTCTGGGTACGTTGGGCACCGCCGATGCCTTTTTTGCGATTGGAACTCTTTGCTCTAACTACCGATAGAGCAGACACTGTTCAAAGATTCTCAATTGGGTGGCCCACTCGAGTCCCTCGTTCCCACGCACGAAGCTCGAGCTCCGTCCGTCGTCCTGGTCGTTGGTTTGGTTCCCTAGCGCAAGAAATGGGGTTATCGCAGAATGATTTCGCTGAAAAAATACCTAGATTCGAACTGGCAAGAGACACTCGTCGACGAGCCGGATACCAAAGAGCTATTCAGTGCCACCCTGAATAGTTATCGCACGCTCCTAAATACTGTTGGAAAGACTTCCGCGCAAATCTCTCCCATCCATGGTTCCGACCTCGAGTCGAACCTGCAGAGCCTTGAACGTCGCGTCTCATTCGACCCCACGCCGGAATCGATCAAGCACATTGAGAAGCAGGTCGAAGTCCATTTACACGAATGGGGAGGCCGGCTCGCCGAGCACATGAAGGAGAAAGCGGATGAAGTCCGTGAAATCCTTGTTGCCTTGGCCAGAACGGCTGAGTCGGTGGGCAGCCGCGACCAGGGATATGCCAGCCGCTTTAAAGAGGTGACGACGAGCCTCGCCAGCATTGCCAATCTGGATGACCTGACGGAGATTCGGAGTTCGCTTGTGAAGCAGGCATCCGAGCTCAAAACCAGTGTCGATCAGATGACGCGCGATAACCACGAGTTAGTGGCTCAGTTGCGGGCTGAAGTATCCATTTACGAGATCAAGCTAAGAACCGTCGAGCAACTCAGTCTGCGAGACGAACTCACGCGTGTCGCCAATCGCCGCAGTATTGAGGAAAGAATCCGCTGGGCTATCGAGAGCAAGCAGGCTTTCTGCGTGGTGATGTTCGACCTGAACGGCTTCAAACAGGTGAACGATAAGTACGGGCACCTGGCCGGCGACGATTTACTGAAGCAATTTGCGGTGGAACTGCAAACCAACACGCGCTCTGGCGATGTGGTGGGCCGCTGGGGCGGGGACGAGTTCATTGTCGTCCTAGCCAGCGATATGGCAGGCACCGCGGCGCACATCGATCGCATTCGCAAGTGGGTGTTCGGCAAGTACACGCTCCAACTGGGCAAGGGCGACGAGAATCCTTCCATTCAGGTTGACGCATCCATCGGCATTGCAGAGTGGAAGTCCCCTAAGACGCTGCAGGACATGATTGCGGAAGCGGACACAGGAATGTATCAGGATAAGAAGCGCTCGCGTAAAAGCAGGTAAGCAACTTAGTCCTTAGTTATTCGCCCGGTAAGCTCTTCGTCCCTGAAGACCTTGCCGGGCGAATTCGTTTGTCTGGGACTAAACCCACCAATTTGAAGGTGTTCTACAAAAGTTGTAGAGACCGGGAAGAAACAATCTGATCGCCAAACTAGAATCCTGAAAACGATGAGCCGATAGAGTCCACGTAACAAACAACCACCTGCTCCAAGTAGCGATTCTGGACCTATGAGACGGAACTGGTTCGGTGCAGGCGGAAATCGATATAAGGAGCAATTTACAAAATGCTGAGCATCCTCAATAGTATTTCCTCCCTCACGGCGCAGAATGCACTGTCTTCGACGCAGTCCAATCTGCAGAAGACCTTCACCCAGCTTTCAACCGGTTTGAGAATCAACTCCGGATCCGATGACGCCGCCGGCCTTTCGATCGCCAACGGCCTGCAGGCAAACATTTCGGCCCTCACGCAGTCCAGCCAGAACGCGTCTGACGGCGTGGGCTTGCTGCAGACCGCAGACGGCGCCCTTTCGCAGGTTACCTCGCTGCTGGATCGCGCTGTGACACTGGCGACCGAAGCCTCCACAGGCGGCCTCTCGGCATCGCAGTCGACCGCTCTGAACACCGAATTCCAGTCGATCCTGACGGAAATCGGCACAATCGGAACGACCACGAACTACAACGGCACGACGATCTTTGGTGGAACTGCCACGGTGTACACGACGGACGGTACCTCTGGCGGCAGCAACACGATCAGCACCGCAATCGCTTCGCTGACCACCAGCGCTCTCGGCCTGAGCGGCACGGCCCTTACCACAACGGCGCTCGCGCAAACCGCCCTCACCGCGATCAGCGCTGCAGTCAGTACGGTAGCTGCCAACCGCGGTGACATCGGCGCCGCAGTCAACCAGCTCAGCGCCGACCAGAACGTTCAAAATACGGAAGTTACGAACCTGACCGCTGCGCAGAATAACGTGCAGAACGCCGACATCGGCAAGACGGTCTCCGAGATGACGCAGTTCAACGTTCTGCAACAGACCGGCATGGCCGCCCTGTCGCAGGCCAACCAGGCGCAGCAGGCCGTTCTGAAACTGCTCCAGTAAATCCACGTTCCTCTCAACCCAAAAAGCGGCGTCGCCTATCCGGCGATGCCGCTTTTTTCTGTCTCCGCCCCTGAATTCCCGGCTCGAATGTGCCGATATATTGTTGCGGCTCAAAGGCAATCGCTCCATCGCAACGCAGTGCAGCCTGAGCCTCAAAGAAGGGTCCTCCCATGAGTTCGGTCTCGGCGCTTAACACTCTTCTGAATTCCTCCAACTCGAAATCTTCGATCGACATCAGTTCCATCTTGCAGGCGGCTCTAGGCGCCTCCTCCTCGGGCATCGACGTGACCTCTGCCGTCAACGCCGCGGTCACCGCAGCGCAGGCCCCGGAAAACGCGTGGAATAGCCAGATCAGCACTCTTCAAAGCCAGTATTCCGCTTTGCAGCAACTTCAGTCCGACACGAACAAGCTCGATACCGACATCCAGGCGCTGAACAGCATCACCGGACCGTTGTCGGCCAGAACCGTCACCTCGTCGAACACCAGCTCCGTGACCGCTTCAGCTGCTGCCGGAAGCGTCCCCGGCAATCACGTCGTCGTCGTCAGCAGCCTGGCGACCACGGCTTCATGGACCTCCGGCGTCTTTGCAACCAGCACCACTGCGCTGCCGGCGGGCAGCTTCACCATCACGACCGGAACGGGAGCAACCTCCACCATCACGACGGATGGAACACAGACTCTCACCGACGTCGCCAGCCAGATCAACGGTGCAGGCCTTGGGCTCTCGGCCAACGTCATCACCGATGCCAACGGCTCGCGTCTAGCGATCGTCGCGAACGCATCTGGCAGCGCCAACAATTTCACCGTCGCCGGCGATGCCGCCTTTGGCTTGGCCCAGGCTGCAACCGGGACAAACGCTTCGCTCACAGTAGATGGCATTCCGATCTCGAGCGCATCCAACACCGTGACCGGTGTGATCCCCGGCGTCACGCTGAACCTTTTGAGTGCTAATCCCGCATCCGAAGTGAGCCTCGGCATCAACCCTGACTCGACATCAGCCGCGAGCGCGATCAACCAGTTTGTTACCGACTACAACACCGTGATCTCAGAGCTGACCAGTCAGTTCACCTTCAACGGGTCGAGCCAGGGAGTGTTGGCAACCGATGCCTCCGTGCGCAGCCTGCAGATGGATCTGCTCGGATCGCTCGGCTACTCCTACACGCCGACAACAGGCACCACTACGGTCCCCAACCTGTCGGCTCTTGGCATCAGCACAAACAACGACGGCACCTTGACGGTCGACTCGACCACGCTGCAGAGCGTGCTGCAAAACAACAACAGCGATGTTCAGTCCTTCTTTCAGGGCTCGGCGCTTAACGGATTTGCCAGCTCGCTCGATCAGCAGCTGACCAACTTCATCAGCCCCAGCGATGGCGCCTTCACCGTCGATCTCAAGAGTATGAGCAACCAGGCAAATGACCTGCAGCAAAACATCACCAACTTTGAGACCAATACCATCACACCGTTGCGCGCGCGGTTGCAGACAGAGTACTCGCAAGCTGAACTGCTGCTACAACAGCTGCCAGTCCTGACGAAACAGATCAACACCATGCTAGGCTACAACACCTCGAACAACGGATAGCGGGAGCAGACCATGACGCGCACAGATCTGGCCTACAGGCAAACGGCAGCAGAGGGCACCAGCGGTTTCGGCGTGCTGATCGCCCTCTACGACACGCTGGCAAACAACTTGCGCCGTGCCGCGGAGGCCGAGCGAGCGAACGATATCGAGCGGCGATCCAGCGAGGTAAACCACGCTCTGCTGGTCGTCGCCTACCTCGAAGACTGGGTCAAACGCGGCCCCGGCGGCGAGCTGGCCAACCAGCTTAGTGCTTACTACGCCGAACTGCGCCGGACGGTTGTGCAGGCGCAGGTGAACCGCTCCCCCCAGCTGATGGAAGAGCAGATGGCGAGCGTTTTGAAACTGCGCGAGCTTTGGCAGCAGGCCGATCTGCGACGAATTCCTTCAGGCCCCTCGATCCTCGCGCCCGCACCAGCCCGACCATCGCTTGATTACCCAGCCATGGCAGCGCAGGGCAGCCATAGCAGCTGGTCGGCATAGGCTGGCAGGAACTCCACGCCCCTTATATGTACGGGCGGAAGCCCGTACCTTCAAGCAGCCAAAAAGCTAAAAGACGAATTGCGCCTGCTGGCGCAATTCGTCTTTTACGACTCAAAACGCTGCTGCGCTTATCATCCCGTGGGCGGCGACAGATAATTGAGCAGCGTGAGCGGCAGGACCTTGGCAGCGGCAGCCAAGGCCGCGCTGTTGGCTGTTTCGGCCTGGCTCAGCGTTGTCGCTGCCTGGGCCATATCGACGCCTACGAGCGTGGTTTGCTGCGACTGCAGATTTACGGTTTCTTGCTGCAGGTAAGTCTCCTGCGAGCCCAGCTGTGTCTCAGCGTTTGCGTAAAACACCCGCTGCTGGCCCACGTAGTTCAGTGCCGTCGTGATCGCGGTGGTCGCAGTGGCGATCGACGAGGAATTGCCGCTTTTCAGAGCCGAAACCAGGTTGCTCAGCGAGCCCAGCACATCCACGGTCGAATTCGAAAAGATTTGATCGCCGGGAAGATTCACTTGCACACTTGTGTTGTCGCCCACGGCAACCGAATTCTGGTTGCTGTTCCCGTTGTAGACATATCCCGAAGGCGAAGACGCGCTCACCGTATACGGCGTCTGCCCGGTAGCTGTACCGCCGAACAGGTATGAGCCCTGATATGAGGTGTTGGCCTGCGTCACAATGCTGGAGAGGATCCCCTGCACCTGCGTTGCGATCGCCTGCTGGTTGGCGGCGGAGACCGTTCCGTTCGCGCCTTCCGTCCCGAGCGAGACGGCCTGCGTAAGGCCCGATACGACCGCCCCTAATGCCGAGTCCGCGGCCTGCACTTGCGACAGCACACCCGTTACGTTCTTGGTGTACTGATCCACATTGCCGCTCGCGATCGTGTTCTCCACCATGGCAGAGGCCGCAGCCGGATCGTCCGAAGGAACATTGACTCTCTTTGACGTGGAGACTTGCTGCAGTGCCGCGTTCAGTGTCGACTGGCTCTGCTGCAGGTTCGCGAGAATATTCGGTACGAGATTTGAGCTTACGCGCATAGTTTCTCAGAGAACTACTGGATCATGTTTAGCGTGACTGAGTTAAGTTGCTGGATGGTGCTGATGATGCGAGCGGCCGCCTCATACGAGGTCTGGAAACGGATCAAGTTGGTTGTCTCTTCATCGAGGTTAACGCCCGAAACCGCACCCTGTTGATTTGTGAGCTGCAAGAGCCCTTGTCCGATCGCCTTCGATTGCGTGCTGGCGTCGGAGGTCGCGTTGCCCACTTGATAGACGAGACTCGCGTAAGCCTGCGTCGGTGTCTGCCCCGAAGGAAGCGTGGCCGTGAGAGCCGCGGTGAGATTGGCGACATTGCCGTTGCTCCCCACTGAACCGTCGGAGCTAACCGCAATGAGCTTCGGATCGGTGATGGCGACGCTCATCGCCGCCGCGGCTCCTGTCCCCGCCGGTGTCGTAAAGAAATTTTGGCCGGCATTTCCGTTGGCGTCGAAGCCTTGCGCCTGCGCCGTATTGAATGCTGTCGAGAACTGGCCGGCCAGCGTGTTGAGCTGGTTAAGATAGTTGGGAATCACCTGGTCCCGAATCTGGATTGCTCCGCCCAACTGCCCGCCCTGGATTGATGTCGTGATGTCGTTCCCGGATGTGTCCAACACATGCTGCTGGCCATCACTGCCAGTCGATGTCTGCAGCGAAAAACTCTGGCTACCCATCACCAGAGGGCTTCCGTTTGCTGTGGTGATCGTTTCTCCGGTGTTGCTTTGCGCCACCGAGATGCCGGTGAGTTGCGAGAGCTGCAACACGAGCTGATCGCGTTGATCCTGGACGGCGCTGCCATCTTTACCGGCAGCCGTGAGCTGGAAGATCTGCCCGTTCAGCTTCGAAATCTGGCTGCTGAGCGAATTGATCTGCGCCACTGTTTGCGTCACCTGGGTGTTGGCCGCCGATTGCAGGCTGGTGAGCCCGTTCGCCGTAGTGTTGAAAGCCTTGGCAAGATTCTGTCCGCTTGAAAGCACCGTCTGCTTGACGGCCGCATCCGACGGATTGGCGGACAGCTCTCCAAGGCTGCTCGAAAACGTGCTCATCGCGCTGGCGATGTCTCCACCGGTGGTGGTGAAGTAGTTTTGTAGCTGCTGCAGGCTCGACGACTGCGTGTCGACACTGCTTTGCGCGGATGTCTGCTGCTGAATCTGCAGATTCAATAATTCATCGCGAACGCTCTGAATGCTGGTCAGTGAAACGCCGCCACCCTGGATCTGGCCGTTGATTTCGACCTGCGGACCCTGGGCAAATTGCGCTACTTCGCGGGTGTAACCCGGCGTGTTGGAGTTCGCGATGTTGTTGCTCGTCGCGTTGAGCGCACCCTGGTTGGCTTCCAGAGCTTGCAGGCCGATATAGAGCGATGTGTTCAATCCACCCATGGCGGTTACACCTGGCAAGACCAGGTCTGACGTTTCAGACCTGCGCCGGTTTCCTCCTGCATCTGTCCTCTGAATGAGCTAAACAGCGAAATCATCATTCCGACGGAATGACTTGAAATTTTTAGCAGCGCCGCGTAGCGCTCATTCAGCCGCTGCAGAGACTCTGCGGCGGCACGAATCTGGCGCATGAGAGACTCATCGTCCACTGTGGGAGAGGCCGTGGCCGGGGTCTCGACTGGTCTGCTCAGGTCGCCTGCCAGCGTGTGCAGCCGTGCGGCCAGGCTCTGCTGGCTCGCGATGCTGTCTTCCAGCGGCACAAGGGAATTGTGCGCGATCGCGTCCATGGACCGATCGAGTTCGTAGGCCATCGAATGCAAAAGCTCAAGATATTCCCCAAGCTTGCCATTCCGGTCCTGAATGCCAATTGCCATCGTTTCTGCGATTCGCCCGCGTCTTCCTCAGGCGTTTAAGCCTGATGCCTGCTCGAACTCAGGCGTGCTCATCAATCATCGACGCAGCAATCTTGCCGGGATCCAGTTGATAGGTCCCGTTGCTGATCGACTGCTTGAGACTGTCTACCTTGTCCTGGCGGATCTCGGGAGAATTCATTGCCGTGCTCACGAGCGAGCTCAGAGACTGGGTGTCGGAGGTGAACGTAGTACGGTCCTCTCCTGCTGCCAATCCCGAAGCAGAAGCGTTCTTTGCGCTCACTTGCTTGGCGTTTGCCTCAGTCGCGATTTGCGCCGCCGCGGCTTGTGAAAGATCGATTCTCATTTCAACTCCTTACCTATTGGACCTGCCGCTCTATCGGCACTTCGAGGGGAAAAGTTTAATCCATTTCTCAGCCTATTTCGCAATTTTGGCCCCCTCCGCGGGCGCTGCCGCCGGTGCTGCGGCTGTGCCCTCAGTTTTCGCCGCCGAAGCGTGTAAAGCCTTTGCAATCATCTTCCCAATCCCGATACCACCCGACGCCGCCATCGCGTTGGCCAGCGACTGAACGCCCAGGCCCATCATCTGCTCCCGCGCGCCGGCATCTTCGTCGTTATCCCCACCCGGTGCCGTACCCATGGACTGCTCGGCCTGCTGCAGCCATGTGCTCAGCAGCATCGACTCAAACTCCTGCGCGCTCTTGTCGATCTTCGCGTCGGTCGCCTGCGGATTCTTCATTTGTTGCAGCAGGCTGGTTTCCCGCGACTGCATAAGGCTGGTCTGCGCTTGCGCGGCCAGCGAACCCCCGAGAATGCTGGATGACACTATTGCACCTCCACATCGGCCTGGATTCCACCCTCGGCCTTGATCGCCTGCAGAATTGCGACAACGTCATGGGCAGTGGTGCCGATGGCGTGCAGGCCGTTTACAAGCTCTTCCACATTGGCGCCCTCATCCAGGCGCATGGTCTGCGCCGGAGCGTCGTTTACGCTCACCGTGGTTTGCGGAACCAGAGCCGCTGTCGGCGTCGACTGGACCGTGCGATCGTAGCCGCCTCCGCCATTGGGTCCCCCATTCGGGTTCTGGTTCTGATCAGGACTCTGGGACGGACCTCCATTCAGAGACTGATTCGGCCCAGGTGCACCTCCGCCTCCCACTTCCCGGGTGCGATCGGTGAATCCCGGTCCCGCGCCTGGAATCGGCGCAACCGTGTACGAGGTCGTCACTTCGATCGAAAGGCTGCCGTGAATCACGGAGACTGGACTGATTTTCACGTCGCCGCCCAGCACAATCGTGCCGGTCCTTTCGTTGATCACGATCTTGGCCGGCGTGGTGATGCTCAATGACAAATTCTGAACTCGCGAAATCAGCAGTGGGACCGAAGGCGAAGCCGCATCCGCAACATTCACGTCGACGCGCGAGCTGTCCAATGCCGAGGCAACCGGCTTGTGAAACTCCGTATTCACGGCATCTGCAATCTGCTTCGCCGTTGTGAAGTCGGGATTCCGCAGCAAGAGGGAAACCGTCTTGAATTCGTGGAGATCGACGGCCGTATCTCTTTCCACGATCCCCCCATTGGGGATCGTACCCACCGTGGTGGAATTCACTTCTTTGCCGTTGGTGCCGGTGCCGGCCATGTAGCCGCCCATCACCAGCGGTCCCTGTGCTTCAGCGTAGATCTGCCCATCGGGTCCGTGCAGGGCGCTCATCAGAAGCACTCCCCCCACAATGCTTTTCGCATCGCCAACCGACGATACGGTTACATCCAGCTTGGCGCCGGGCCGCGCGAACGGCGGCAGAGATGCAGTAACAAAAACCGCTGCCACATTCTTCACGGTGACCGCCGCGGGCGCAATCAACACGCCCATCTTCTGCATTGCATTGGCCAGCGACTGCACCGTGAAATAGGTCTGCTGGCTGTCGCCGGTGCGGTTGAGCCCAACCACCAGCCCGTAGCCGACCAGCATATTGTCGCGAACGCCTTCCACGCTGGTGATGTCGCGGATCAATACGCGGCGGTTGGGATTGTCCGCTGCCGCTTGCGGTGTCGCGAACAGCCCGAGCAAACCGCAGGTAAGCAGGGCCGCAATCGCGGGGACTTTCCGGAACCTTCTCGCTACAAATGCAGATCTCATCGTCATCAGAATCCAAGGAGCCACAGAATGGCTCGGGTAATCCGGTTCGGGGGCCGCGTGCTGTCGGCAATAATGCCTTTGCCCTTCATCTCTATTTCAAGATTGCTGAGCGCAGTGGACGGGACCGTATTGCTCGGTCCGATATCGTTGGGTCGCACTACGCCGCGAATCGTCACGTCCTCATGCTGGTTGTTCATGAAGATCTTGCGTTGCGCCTCGACCACCAGGTTTCCGCTGGGTAGCACAGCAATCACCTGCGCGGTCATGCTGGTGTTGAACGTCGTGCTCGAACCCGTCGCCCCCGACCCTTTCAACGTGGTACTCGAATTGGCGTTGAAAAGCGGATTCAGGCCGTTGGTATTGATCTGACCTGCCAGGCCCGTGATGGCTGAAGTGGTGGCAAACGCTCGTGAACTGTTTACATCTCCGCTAGCCGCGGCGGTTGTCTGCACCGAGACCAGAATCACAACTGTGTCGTTCAGCTTGCGCGCCTTGTAATCACCGGACAGGTCGCTCACATCTCCCGACACCCAGAGGCTTCCCAGCGTGCGCTCCGGCTTCGGCATCTCCTGCTCTTGCAGGCGCGAGACATAGTCCGAACGCAACTCGGCAGGACTGGTAATCTTTTTGGGCCGCGCGTGCGCCGATGGTGCGGCCATCGAGCCGAAAACAAGAACCGCCCACATCAGACGCGCGCTCATACTCTGCTTCATCCTCACAGACTTCCTTTCAGCAATGAGCCGTCAATCACCTCGGCACGGAAGACAACGCGGCGATCGGGGCTTGAGGCGCGAATCGTCTGTCCTGGCGCGCCCTTTTCGAGACAAATCACCGACAGCCGGATATGCACCCGTTTGCCCTCCAACTCGAGGATGGCAGGCGATCCGTTGTGAACCACCGGAATAGCCCTGGACACCGCCGCATTCGCCGGACCAGGAAGACTCAGCAGAGCCTGCTCCTGTTCACCGGCGTTCATGTGCACGCTAACGACAAATGGAACGCATTCCAAACTGCTCTCGCATTCGACGCGCGCCATCACCTTCTCGCTGCCCCAGGGTTGAATCGACCGCACCTTCAAAACCGGCGACGGAGTCGTTGACACCACATCGCTGAGAAGCGTGACCTGGTTGGACTGGATGGCCACCCCAGCGCGGCTCATGGTCGCGGCAACCTGCTCCGTGCTGATGGGATAATGCGCCGGCGCGGCCCACGCGGAACTTGTCCCCGCGGCCAGCGCCATACCCAATAGCATTCTTCGGTTCTTCGTCATCGACCTGTCACTCATGCGATGGTGCAAGTTTCTTATTGCCAAAGCCCTGCTACTGCGCGAGCTGGTTCAGTTGCTGCAACATCTCGTCCGCCGCCTTGATCACGCGCGAGTTCGACTCATACGAACGCTGCGCCAGAATCATGCTTACGAACTCATCCACTACGTTCACGTTCGATTGCTCCAGCATGCCCTGCTGGATGCTGCCCATGCCGTCCGAACCACCCGCAGCGCCCACAATCGGCTCGCCCGACGCAGTCGTCGCCAGGTACACGTTGTTGCCGACGCTGTTCAAGCCGCCCGGATTAACGAAGGACGCCAGTTGAATCACACCGACCTGCTGCGCCTGCACCTGGCCCGGCAATGTCACGCTCACGGTTCCATCTTTGCCTACCGTGATATTGGTTGCGGAAGCGGGAATATTGATCGCCGGCTGCAGAGCGTCGCCGTTCGCCGTCACCAGGTTGCCCTGCGCATCCGGCTGAAACGAGCCGGCCCGCGTGTAGCCCGTCTGCCCATTCGGCAGAAGAATCTGGAAGAAGCCGGTTCCCTGAATCGCGAAATCAAGCGGATTGCCGGTGCTGCTGAAGTCGCCCTGGGTTTGCACAATCTCTGTGTTGCCCGGCTTTGTTCCGAGACCGATCTGCAGTCCCGAGGCAACTGTTGTTTGCTGCGTAGCCGCGGCGCCGGGCATCACGTCGCTTTGATAGAGGAGATCGGAAAACTGGACGCGCCGCGATTGGAACCCGGCCGTGCTGGAGTTGGCCAGGTTGTTGGCGATGTTGTCCAGATTGATTTGCTGTGCGGTCATTCCGCTTGCAGCCGTATAAAGAGCATGAAACATGCGGTTCGATCTCCTTTAGCCGACCTTCGGCAAGTCCTGGGTTGCGGTTTTATCTATTTCGGAATTGAACATCGATAGCGCGCGCTGCATCATCTCAGCCGTGCGCTGCGCGGTGACCAGCTCGACCATGCTCGATACCGGATTCACATTTGAATTCTCGAGTGAACCTTGACGAATGCTGGAGGCCGTAGCCGGCTTCGCCGTGTTCGGCGGCACGGTGTAGTACGTGTTGCCGGCCGTCGTCACATCGGTGCCTGCCGGAAATTCGACCAGCTTGATCTTGCCTACGACGGCCCCATTCGATGAGATCGTGCCATCGGCGCTTACCGAGATCGGGCCCGGCGGCAAATTGATGATGCCCTTGTCGCCCATGACGGCATCGCCCGTCGCTGTGACCAGCTGCCCCTTGCCCGACATCTGGAAGGCGCCATTGCGCGTGAACATTTCGCCGTTCCCCGTCTGCACCACAAAGTAGCCCGGTCCTTCGATACCGAGGTCAAGATCGTTGCCGGTCTTCTGTAGTGTGCCCTGGACGCTATTGACGATTGTCCCGCTCAGAATTCCATAGCTATTGATGACGCCGTCGAACCCCGAGCTCGCTGTGCCGCCCGCATTCGCAAGCACGGAGCTGAACACGTTGTGCTCGGCCCGATAGCCGACCGTGCTCGCGTTGGCGAGGTTGTTGGCGATTGTGTCCAGCGCCTCAGTCCGAGACACGAGTGCCGTGCATGCCGCATAGTAACCACTGTCCATAGGGAATCCTTCGAGGAAGGATATGCACGAGGCGTGCCATCTTACCGGGCAAGATTTGCCTGAAAATGGCCTTTGGAGGGGGTAAAGGCGACTATTTCATGAGAGTTCAATGAGAGCCGGCCGTTTCGCTGAGGAGCAGCCTGCCCTCAACCTTCGGTTCCTCATCCGAACGCAATTTAACGCATCGAAAGGAGCGCCTCAGGACGAAAGAGAGTGCATCCAGAGTGTTCGGCGCCTTTTGAATGTGGACCGGACTTTCAGCTGATGCAGCATCGCAGGCATGGGCGCGCTCGATCAGCCGTTTCCAGCGATTGCCGTTCGACAACGGCCGCAGCTCTGAAAAATAGTCGATCACGCAATGCGGAAGTGACCACGCCTGCGCCATCCGGAGACCGGCCAGGTTGGGGTCATCGGAAAGATACATCGCGCAATCCCACCCCAGCACCACCGGCAAAGATCCGATGGCGTGAAACAGACCGACCAGGTATGCCTCTTCAGGATTCGCCGAAAAGAGATCCTCTTCAGCCAGGTTCCGGCAGATTTCCGCGATTTCGCGTGCGTGGGCCCACATCGCGTTCATGCCCGGATGACGGGCACTTCGCTTCAACGTCTGCTTCGAAACCGTGTCGAGGCAGGCCTCAAGCCCCAGGCCTGAAATGCAGTCTTCAATACGGGCAGGGCGGCCATCGGCCAAAGACTCTTCACTCCCCGCGAGCCGCATAATCTGGATCGCCGCGCCCAGATCGCCCAGCACCAGCTGCGAAAGATCGCCCAGATCCACGCTGCGCTCGCGCATCATAAGTTCCATCAACAGGAGCGTTTCCGGCATCACCGGCACATCGGGAAAATCTTCTTCCTGCTCCAGCCGGCTCAGTTGCAGAAACAGAGGGTTGCGCGCATTTCCGATTTCGAGGATCTTCTCGTTCAGCACCGGGCCACCACCTGGGATTACTTATCGGCCACTTGTGCTGGATTGTTTACCCCAGACTGGCAATACTTTCGTCGGAAAAGTCGAATTTTTCGGGTAGTCCATCCTCCGAAGCCCTATTTCCGTGGAAAATGACGTCGATTTTACCCCGCTTGCCACTCACCCGCGCCCAAACCAGACTCTTGAACTGCGCGAAACTCGCCTCCCGTGCCCCTATATCCACGGCGGCCCGGCCGAGAGTGCGGGCCATTTTAGCCGGCGGTCCAGGATCCTGCACCACCATCTCTTCGTAATCCGGGAACGCCGTCACCCGCTCCATCTGCTCCTCAAATTCGGTGGGCGTAATAAAGCACGGCTCCACCCGACATCCGGTCATCTGCTCGATCGGCTCCAGAACGCTGTGCTCCACCCGCGTAACAAAGCCCAGGAACACCCGCTTTGCCGGCACCGAATAATGCAGCGGCACCGCCGAGCATGCCTGCAGAATTGACCGCGGAATATCGGCCTGCACCATCAACCCAACATAGTCCTGCGCCATTGCGGGATAGCCCCATTGCACCGCACGCGCTGCAGCCACTTGCTTCTCCGTCGCAAGGCCCAGGCGCACCACGGCTTCTGCCAATCCCTCGTCCCCTGGAACGCACCGCGACAGCGCATAGCGCAGCTGCTCGGTCGAGAGGTATCCCTTGGCATGCATCGCAAGGCCGAGCGACAGCCGCGGATTGCGCCGTATTTCTACGACACGCCGATTTGAAAGCGCCGCAAGAGGCGTGCGGGCTGCAAGAGCGAAACAGTCCGCGCTGCAATACCATTGCTGCCCCACGCGAATTCCCTGCCGCCCGCCGGGAATGCTGCGAATCACCTGCCGGCTATGGCACTCGGGCAGGTCGCATACCACTTTGATGCTCTTCAGACCGCGATCCATGGCGGGCAAAAACGACAAGAACGACAGGCTCATTGAGATCCCCTTCTGCTGTTAGTTGAGGAAATGCGATGCAACCGGCTGCGGAATCTCCGTGACGCGCAACCCGTAATTGCCATCGACGACCACCGCTTCGCCGCGGGCAATCAGTTTGCCATCGAGAAACAGCTCCACCGGCTCATCCACCATGCGATCCAGCTCGATGACCGATCCATTGCCGAGTTCGAGCAATTCGCGCAGCGGCATCTGCCTCTGTCCAAAGCGGAGCGAGACATTCAGTTCGACGTCCATCACCAGCTTCAGATTTTTGGCTGCAAGCGCCGCTTCCGCCGATCTGTCGGCTGCCTCCTGGCCCGCTGACAGCGCCTCGAGCAACTGGTTGGCAAAATACAGCACGACAGATACATTCGACTCTTCCTGAGAGGCCTGCAACGGAACCATAAACATTCCGCCGAAAGCCAAACCCGACACGGGCTCGACCTTAACCTGCAAAGGGCTGTACTTGAATGCCAGGGCGGCCGCCATCCCTTGTCCCGCCGACTGCAAAAGATCTGCGAGAGCTGCGCTCGGATCCTCGCCGGCCTCCTTGATCTTCCCTAATTTCGTAACCAGCTCCGAAGCCTGCGGCTCATACAACTCCACGAAGCACTCGCCGTTGATTGCACCCTCGACGGTCAGCCGGAAATTCACAGCCGCGCCCTTGGTCGAGGAGCTCTCAACCGAGCTCAGCACCGCTACTGGCCATGCCGTGCCGGCTGCCGCGCTCAGAATCTCGCCAAACGAATCGGCAAATGCCGACGCGAAAATGCTTGCACCCTTATTCTTTGCTTCGTTGTTCATGAGTCCTATTTCTCCTTCCAGTCAGTCGATGGAACGCGTCGTCCTAGTTGTGCAGCGCGCTGTGTACCGTTGCGCACTGGAACCGCCTCAAATAAACCGCGGCCACCCACGGTCAGCATGCCCGGTGTCCGCACAGGCGCACGTAGTTTCAAGACCATTCCAGGTTGCAGCGAAATCAAATCTCGCACCGGCACACGCAGCCCCGGCAACTCCGACGACACGTCGAAATCGCAATCCAGCAGGCGCTCGCGCAAGGGAGCAGCAGGAAAGCTCCAGAGCCGCGACTTTTTCTGCGGCTGGTCCAGCTTGATCTGCGCCATCAGAACATTCAGAAACTCGGTGGGGAAAACCAGCTTGAACGATCCGGTTGTTCCGGCCAGCTCCACGTCGAACTTCAACACCGTCGCCTTTTCATTCAGTGCGAACGACTGATGCATCAAAGCCGGTTTGATCCGCGTACCCGGCTGCAGAGACAACGTCGGAATCTTCCACACTTGCTCGGCCTGGCGTGCGAACAGGGCGATCACGTCCTGCATGATCTCGCCTTCGATCTCTGACAGATCGCGCCCGCCGCTCGTCGCCGTGCCGTCGCCGCCCATCAAGAGTTCAATGATTGGGAAAACAAGCTCACTGTCGAGTTCTACAATTAGCGTCTTCGATGAAAGAGGCACGATGTAGCACAGCGGCGGAATCTCGGCGATATGCTCCTTGATCGGCAGCTGATCGAGCGTCTCCAGCTTCACTTCAACGGCAGTGCCTAAATACGTATCCAGCGCACCGGCAAGATGAAACGCGAACGTCTCATGCAGCGCCGTCAGAGTACGGGCGTCTTCATTTGACAGGCGGCCCGCGGAGCGGAAGTTGCAGCTGTGCACCACCTGTTGCGGCTTGGGACCGCCGTTCTTGGGCGGTACTCCCTGTTTTGCCGAAACAGCCATCGCTTCCGGTTGCGTCACACTAGGCGTGCTCACTGTAGGCTCCTCTCACCGGCGCGGTTCTCACCGGGCTGCGTTGCAAATGCTCTAACGAGGCTTTCAGCTTTACCATCGTTTCCTGCCGTATCTGGGAGACCCGAGACAGGGCTACTCCCACAATTTTTGCGATTTCCTTCATCGTCAGCTCTTCGCGATAGTAGAGCGAAAGGATCTGTTGCTCCCTCTCGCTCAGCTTCGAAATCGCTTCAGCCAGATGTTCCTTCATCTCTCCTTCAAGACACAGCTCGAAGGGATCCGGATCGTCCAGGTTCGGCGCCGACTCAATTACGTCCAGCGATTCAGAATGATCGTTCGAGACTGCAACCTTTTGGCCGGTAATCTGCAACGAATCGAGCTGCGCGATCAGCCGACGCAAATGCTCGGGCTCAATCTGCATCTCCTGCGCTATCTCGGCCTCCACCGGATGCCTGCCGAAGCGGGCCTCAAGTCGTGCCGTCACGTCTGCAATCTCTCGCCCCCGCCGGCGCATATACCGCGAGCCCCAATCGCTTTCGCGTAGGCTGTCCAGAATCGCGCCCCGGATGCGGAACTTCGCGAACGTCTTGAATTGCACGTTCTTGGTGCCATCGAAACTTCGCGTCGCTTCAATCAATCCCATCACGCCCGCACTGACCAGGTCTTCCATCTCCACATGCTGCGGAAGACGCTCCCGAATACGTGCCGCGATGTAATAGACCTGCGGCAGCTCCTGCATGACGAGATCGTCTCCATCCGTCTGCGTCGCGCTTGTCTTGTACGCCAACTCAGCTGCCGTCATTGGGTCACCTCATTCAACTTCATTGCGTCCTTCATCTCTATCGCACCGAACCTAACGACATCACTTGCGTCATCGGAGGAATCTCCGACGGCGAAATCACAACAATCTTGGGAATAAACGGCTCCAAGACCCGCCGCAGGTAGAACCGCCCGGGCGATGCGCAAAGCAGAATCGGCGGCGCCATCGCAATCTGGTCGCCGAGCATCGCACGCAATCCTTCCAGCACCCGCCGCGCTATATTGATCTGCAACGCGCTTCCGTTTAACGCCTGCGCGTTCGTAGTGGTTCGTGCGCATTCCTCTTCGATAGAGCTGTCGAGTGTAACCACTTTCAACCGCCCGTTCTCATCGAGCAACGGCCGAATGAGCGCACGGCCCAGTGCGTGCCGCGCCGCTTCCACCAACGCCACGGGATTTTTGTTGTTCGCCGAAGTCTCCACCAGCGTCTCCAAAATCGTGCCGAGATCGCGGATCGATACTTGTTCGCGCAGAAGCTGCTGCAAAACCTTCTGCACCTCGCCGAGCGTCATCAGTTTCGGGATCAGTTCGTCGATCAGCTTGGGATGCGAATCCGCCAACCGGTCCACGAGGCGCTTGGTCTCATGCCGCGTCAGCAGGTCCTGCGCATTCTGCTTGATCAATTCGGAGAGATGCGCCGCCAGCACCGATGTATGGTCCACTACCGCGTATCCCGCGGCAATGGCCTGCGCCTGCAGATCGGGCGTAATCCACTTTGCCGGTGAGTTGAACGCCGGCTCCTGCGTCTCCTGTCCAGGCAAATCGCCCGGTTTAGGATTCGAATTCACCGCCAGCAGTCGGTCCCGCCGCATCTCCCAGCGCGCAATTTCCACCCCGCGCAGGTAGATCACATATTCCCGCTCCTTCAGCGAGAGGTTGTCCGTGATGTGGATCGAAGGCACCAGGAAGCCGAGCGATTGCGCCAGATTCTTGCGCAGCGATTTCACGCGCGATAGCAATTGGCCGCCCTGCTTCGCGTCCACCAGCGGTACGAGCCCGACGCCGACTTCGAGCATCAATTCGTCCAGCTTCAGTGCCGTCTCCATTGGATCGAGTGCCGGCAGGCCAGGCTTGTCACCCTTTGCCACGGCAGCAGCCTTGGCAGTAGCAGCCGCTTCGGCAACTGTGTCCGGCTTCATCTTCCATGCTGCGAACATCGTCACGCCGCCCAGCGCGATGAACGAAATCTTCGGCATCCCCGGAATGAGAGCCAGCGACAGAAGACATCCGCTCACAATCCACAACGGGCGCGCGGTTTTGAAAATCTGCTTGCCGATATCTGTGCCCAGGGAATGATCGGAAGCCGCGCGCGTGACCACGATTCCGCCCGCGACCGAGACGAGCAATGATGGAATAATCGCGACCAGGCCATCACCCACCGTCAGAATTGTGTAGGTCTTCAGCGCCTGCGCCAGCGGAACGCCCTGCTGCAGGACCCCGATCAGGAAGCCCGCGACAATATTGATGACCATGATCAGGATCGTGGCCAGCGAATCGCGCTGGCTGAAACGCGCCGCGCCATCCATGGAACCGCAGAACTCTGCCTCGCGCGCAACCGCCTCGCGCCGCGTCCGCGCCTGGTCCGCATTGATCAAGCCTGTGTTCAAGTCGGAGTCAATCGCCATCTGCTTGCCCGGCATCGCGTCCAACGTGAACCGCGCCGTTACCTCTGCCGTGCGGACTGCACCGTGGCTGACCACCAGGTATTGAATGGCGATCAAAGCGACGAAAATGACGAAGCCGACAATGTAATTGCCGCCCACGACGAATTGCCCGAAGGCTTCAATTACTTTTCCAGCGGCCGAAGAGCCTTCGCTGCCGTGCAGCAGGATGCGCCGCGTCGCGGCCAGATCGAGCGAGAGCCGCATCAAGGTCAGCAAAAGAATCAAACTTGGAAAAACCGAGAACTCCACGGGGCGCAGAACCTGGATTGCCGTCAAGAGCACCAGCACCGAAGCGATAATGTTGACGGTCAGCAAGAGATCGAGAACGATACTCGGCAACGGAACGAGCATCACAAACACCAGCGCCACCGCGCCCGTGGGAATGATCCACTCGGAGTAGCTTCGAAGGATGGTCAGCAATCCCGGCTTCTTGTTCACTGAGGCGGCCTCATATTTGGTCTGTGCGCAGGCGGTGTGTTGCGGCGCGCTTGACGATTTCTCACTTCAGCCTGTGCCTTGTAGACCAGCACCAGGATTTCGGCAACAGCGTGGTACAGGGCTGCCGGAATTGGGCTGCCGACCTCGGCGCTCTTGTAGAGAGCCTGCGCCAGCGGCCTGTTTTCCATCACAGGAATATCTTTTTGCCACGCAATCTCTTTGATCTTGGCGGCGAGGTTATCCAGGCCCTTGGCTACCACGATCGGCGCAGCCATGTTCGGTTCATAGCGCAGCGCGACCGCGTAATGCGTTGGGTTCGTAATCACAACCGTCGCCGTCTCAGCAGCCTTGAGCATCTGCTTGCGCCGCGACTGGCGCTGAATGCGGCGGATCCTGGACTTTGTTTCGGGGCTGCCCTCGGTCTGCTTCATCTCATCGCGCAGATCCTGCCGGCTCATCTTCAGGTCGCCTTCGTTCTTCAACCAGAGCAGCATGTAGTCCACGCCCGCCCAGATCAGCAGCACCAGACCCGACTTCCAAAACAGCTCGATCAGGATGCTGCTGATCAAGGCTGAAAATCGCCGCGCATCCACATACGAGCTGCCTAGAATTTCGTCCCAATGGACGCGAATCGCGTTGGCGCCGATCCATGCGATCGCGCCGAAAGGCAGCAGCGACTTGAGAATGTTATTGAGCGCGCTGAGAGAGAACATCTGGCCCAGTCGATCGGCGGGATTCAACCGCTCGAACTTGAACGACAGGGCTTCCGGCGCAAAGACAAATCCGCCCTGCGCAAGACCGACAACAATCGAGACCGCGAGCCCCGCCAGCACAACCGGGAAAACCCAGCGCATCGCCTCGATGCTGGTCCAGAACAACAGCGGACCGCCCGGCTCAATGGAGTCGGAGCTTGCAAGATCAAGCGTGGTGCGGAAAAAATGCGTCCAGTGCGGAACCGCCTGGCGACCCATGAAATACAGAACCAAGGCAACGGCAGACATCGACAGCGCACCGCTCAGCTCGCGCGAGCGGATAATCTGCCCTTTGTCTCGCGCATTCTGCCGATGCCGCGGCGTTGCCTGTTCTGTTTTACTCTGGTCTGCCATAGTGTCTTATCCTGCGAGGTGAAAAAGCCTTTCTCCGTTTGCCACCGCATCGGTAAACAGCCGGCGAAATAAATCGGGCCAGTACTTCAACGTCGCGATCAAAACCGTGATTCCCAAAAGACTCTTCACCGCCGGCCCCAGCAGCATCAGCGGCATCTGCGGAGACGCCTTACCCAGCAGCCCCAGCACCACATCCGCCGCCAGCGTCGCAGCCAATACCGGCGCGGCAATCTGCACCCCGAGACCGAAAACTTCGCCCACCATCTTCAGAACAGACATGGTGAACATGTCGCTCAGGTGCGCGGTTCCGGGCGGAACGTAACGGTAGCTGTTCCCTACCGCCCGCAGCAGCCAGAAATGCACGTTCATCTGCAGAAACAGAAGCATCACGATGCTCTGGTAGAAGGTCGCGACCACCGTCGTATCCACCTGCGTGAGCGGATCGAGGATGTTGACCAGCGAATAGCCCATCTGGACCCCAAGCACCTGGCCGCTCACTTGAATGGCCTCGAACACGACGTTCGTCGCGATGCCCATGCCCACGCCCACCAGGAATTCAGTCATCACCAAAAGGGGCCAGTTCGTCTCCGCATTGGTGCTGATCGTCTGTCCCACGGTGGGGTACAGAAGCAGGGTCATTGCAAACACAAGAATCGCCTTGATGCGCGCTGGAATCACCACGCTGCCGAAGAACGGCGCAAACAGCATGAGCCCCGTCATCCGCACACCGATGGTGAGCAGGCAGGTGATAACACGCATGAGAGGCAGTTCGATCATCGTAGGTACTCGTGAAAATCAGAGAACGTCGAAAGCGTGAAGGTGGCCAGATGGCGCCACATCCAGGGCATCGTCAAAAACAATGCGCCGCCGGTTGCTACCAGCCGCGCAACGGTAGAGATGGTCGTGTCCTGCAGAGACATCAGCACCTGCACCACGTTGACCACCAGGCTCACCACAATTGCCACCACCAGCACCGGCCCAGCGAGGATGATGACCTCCTGGAGCATTAACCGTCCCAACAGCACTACCTGATCGACGTCCATAGCTTTAGCTGAAACTCCTCATCAGCGAACTGATCAACAGATGCCAGCCGTCCACCATCAGGAAGAGCAGCAGCTTGAGCGGTGTCGAAATCACCACCGGCGGCAATTGCAGCATGCCCACGGAAGTGGTAATCGAAGCCACCACCATGTCCACAATCAAGAACGGCAGGAACAGTACGGTGCCGATCTGAAATCCGGCCTTCAATTCCGACAGGATGTAGGCCGGCAACAAGACTCGCATCGACAAATCGTCTGGCGAATTGGGCCGCGGTTCCTTGGCCAGTTCCACGAACAGGGCCACGTCCTTCTCGCGCACATAATGCGACATGAACTTCCGCAGCGGAACCTCTCCGCGATTCAGCGCTTCCATCGGCGTGATCTGCCCTGCTTGCACGGGAACCACAGCCACGTCGTAAATCTGCACCGCGATAGGCTGCATTAAAAAGAACGTCAGAATCAAGGAAAGCCCGATTAGCGTCTGGTTCGACGGCGTCGTTTGCAGTCCCAGTGCCTGGCGCAAAAAGTGAAAGACGATCAACAGGCGCGCGAACGGCGTAACGCACATGATCATCGTCGGGATGAGCGTCAGTCCCGTCAGCAGAATGATGATGGACCACGGCACGGTCTGGCCCGCGAGCCCCTGAATCTGCAGTCCCGGCGCCGCCGGCAACGGTGCAGGTGCGGGAGTGCTTGCCAGCACCACTGGAACCGGCATGTCCGGCGCCTGCACAAATGGGATCGGCGGTTCCGCTCCGTCGCCGCCTTCCGGGTATGCCGATGCAACTCCATCGAGCGCGGCAGAACCATCCATTAGGGGCGCCGGAGACAGCGCTTCCGCGTTCGCGTGAATCGCGAAACAGAGCGCCAGCGATGCCATCATCGCGTAGAATCCGACAACCCGGGAGGACATTATTCTGACGACTCCGTCATTTCCGCAAGCGCTTCAAGATCGTCGATCGATGCCGTCGTCATTTCATCCAGTTCTGCGAGCAAGGTCACGTTCGTCGTGCCGCCGCCGATCAGATACCGCCGGCCGTCTGCCTGCAGAATCGCCGCAAACCGCTTCTCGCCGAGAGAAACCGTTTCCAGCACGTTCAGCTGCTTCGGCGCTGCACTCCGCACTTTGAGCCATGAGAATGCGCGGCTCAACAGGCTGGGCTGCTGCGGCTCCGTCGCTTCGGTGATCATGCGCGGACGGGGCATGCGCTGTACCTGCTGGCGGCGCAGCGCTTCAATCTTGCGGGTGCTGCCAAAGCTTGAAAGCGAGGAGGTACCGGTTGGGCTCGACATCGGCACATACTCTATCGGCTTGGCTTCGCGAAGCACCGGCTTGCGCGGCGCACGATGCTGAGGGCGGTCAACTGAGATTTTCAGATTCATATTTGCTCCGTGATGCGAACCGCCAGCCGGTCTCCGACAACTTCGAATTCGGACCAGGCGATTAGCAGCTGATTGACGCGCAGGGGCACGTCGCTTGTGTGGCGGCACGCCGTCTCCACAATCGAACCTTCTTTCAACGCGAGAAGATCGGCGATCGTGAAGTGCACCAATGGAACTTCAAGCGTGAGGGTGCACGGCAGCCAGGGCATGGTGTCGAGCGGATCTCTCCGCAGCAACGGTGCTTCGGCAACGAACGGCTTGCCAGGATGAGGATCGAGGTTTTGTGCGGCGCTACTCATGGGGCCTCTCGCACGCTCCCTTGAGACAAAACCTTCGTTCCGAGCCGTGTTTCCGGCTCAACGGTCTGCTCAAGATAGATCGGTGCGCAGAGGTAAAAGCAATTGGCGCGCCAAAGACAGCGCGACAGCGCAACGCCGAAAACCAAAGCCATGGCTGGCTTCAACTCCCGACGCATCAATAATTTATATGTGGCAGCAGAGGCACCCGCCCGCTCCCATGCCGGTGAGACGGCCATGAGAGCAGACGGGCGCCCGATGCGCTTAGGAGTTGCAGACTCACCCTGACGGGAAAGTCTCTAATCGAACTTTAAGAACTCCGCCGTTTTAGCTCACTGCCTGCAGAGTTGCCTGCGATACCTGGTTCAGCGTGGTCAGCACCTTCGCATTGGCCTCATACGCCTGCTGCGCCACAATCATGTTGGCGAACTCAGTGGAGAGGTTCACGTTCGATCCCTCGACGCTTCCCCCGGTAATGGTTCCGACGCCGCCCTGTCCGGCGATCCCGATTACCGCGGAGCCTGAGGCGAACGAGGACTGGTAGTCGTTATTGCCCACCTGCTTCAACCCGTCGTTGTTGGCAAAGCTCGCGACCGCCACCTGTCCAAGCGCCAGCGTCTGGTTATTGCTGAACTGTCCCTGCACCGTTCCATCGGGCAGAACCGTGTAGCCGTTCAGCGTGCCCGCCGCAAACCCGTTCTGCGTCGGGGAGTTCGTAGCGCTCGCTTCAGCCTGCTGCGTGATGATTGGGGTACCGCTTGCGCCATTCAGATTCCACGTCAGGTTCATGGTCGAGGCGCCGTCGGCGAGGCCGGCAATGTTGATACCCGTCACTGTGCCCGAAGGCGTCAACAGATTGCCCGACGAGTCAAACGTCATTGCACCCGTCGTGATTGAAGTGGGTGCACCGGTACCGCCTGTATCCGCTGCCGGCAGCGTGACGTTGTAAGTCCAGGCGTTCGGGGCAGTGTTCGTGTATTGGATCGTCAGAACATGCGAGTTACCCAGCGAATCGTACACCGTGATGGGCGAATTGAAGGTAGTGCCCACCGCTGAGTTGGCATTCAAATTGGTGCTCATCTGAAACTGGGTCGTTGCAGTGGCTGGAATATCGTTTGCCTGGTTTACCGTGATTGGCGTCAGCGCGGCGCTCGTCGAGACTACGCCGTTCACCGCCGGATATCCCATCACCAGCTGTCCTTCCGGCGTGGTGAGTTGCCCCGCCGAGTTCACGGTAAAATTACCCGCCCGCGTATAGAGCGTCTGGTTGTTGCTCTGCACCACAAAGAACCCTTTGCCCTGCAGCGCCATGTTCGAGTCGATCCCCGTCGACGTCACGTTGCCGTCGGAGAAGTTCGAAACCGTTCCAGCAGTCTGTACGCCATTACCTACCTGGATCGGATCGCCGTTGCCGGAGGTTCCCAGCGCCGCGTTAAACACGCTTGAAAAGTTCAGCGACTGGTCCTTGAAGCCTGTAGTGTTCAGGTTCGCTAGATTGTTGGCGATGACGTTCAGCGACGACGAAGTTGCGGCAAGGCCTGAAAGAGGAATCGAAAAAGCTGACATTTACCTTACTCCTGTATATGTGGGATAAGTGGTTGATTTCGGCGTGCTCGCACTGCCGTACAGATTCATTAAGTTGCTGCTGCCCGGCATAGTAGCCGGCAGCGTCGAAAACTGAGAGGCAAAGGCCGCCGAAGATGCCGAGGCCATCGGGTTGGCGGCGCTCGACGCGGTCGCCTGCTTGGTCCCCGCCGTCGTCGAAGCGCCCGTGGTCCCCGTAGTCCCCGTGCCCCCCGTCGTCCCGATTCCTGTCGATCCCGATCCCGACGTTCCCGACATGCCCGAAAGCGTCTGGTTGATCGCGATGAGCTGATCCAGTGAATTCAGCGAGACCATCTGGCTCACCATCTGCGTCGGATCCACCGGCGAGGTCGGATCCTGATTCTTCAGCTCCGTCACCAGCAGATTCAAAAACGTCGTCTGCAGATCCGATGCCGACGTTCCATTCGAACTGCTGCTGGACGAGCTGCCTGAACTGGCCATCGGCCGCACTCCGCTCGTTGTCTGGCCCGATACAGGGGCGGACATCGCGGGGGTGATTCCTTGAACGTTCATTTTTTCTTCCTTTCGCCCAATACTCTACGTATGCCTTGACTTCTATTTGCTGCTCTATGCCCGAATATCGAGCCGTGTGGTATCCAGCAAAGCAGGAGCGATTGCTCGCATAGGCAACCGGTCAATCTCGACCGGCGCCGCCAAATTGTTGAGTAGCGTCGACGGGACAAATGGCTTCTGATCCCTCTGCGACGACTGACCGTTCTCGTTCGTAAATGAAGCGCTATTCTGGCTCACTTCAATCGAAGCGTGCAGCCCATACTCATTGCCGATCTTCGCTTGCACCGAAGGGATATGGGCAGAGAGTGCATTCACCAGCTCGCTGTGATTCACCGAGATCTGCGCCTGCACCTGCTGTTGCGAAACCATGGTGCGAATCGAGATATCGCCGAACTCGGCAGAGCGCATTCCCACCCGCATCTCGGTGTCGTTCATGTTCTGGATCAGGCGCGCAGTATTGATCGTTCCCGAAGAAACCGTGCTTCCGCCGTCGGAGCCCATCGCCGCCGTGTCCGCGGCATGGCGTGGTGCGGCTTCAGAGGGGACGCCCGTCGCAGCTGACAACGAAGCGATATGCGCGCTGCCTGCCGGTGCCGCGGCAGTCAACATCTGGCCGGCCGTGCTGTCTGTGCTGGACGCTGAGGCCGGAACCGCCTGTGATGCGACAGCTTGCAAATGTTGCGTCGAGCCGATGCCCCCTTGACCGGCGCGCGATGAGTCGTCTGAGTTCTGCGTGTCCCCTTTTGTGTTGGAAGAGGGACTTAAAGTTGAGACTCCATGAATCGAGCTGTTCGCGTTCAGCGAATTGGATAGGGCGCTCGCGGCATGAGAAGCGTTCGCGTGCGTGTGGTCCGCGCCGCTCGCGGCTTGGTTCTGAACTGTCTGACCGGTCTGAATCGCATTGGCCGCCTGGCTCGTTTGAACCGCTGGAGATGTCTCGACCACTTGGTTTGCTTGAACCGCTTGGACTCCTTGGACAGGTTGGGCGGCTTGGACAGGTTGGACAGGTTGGGCGGCTGACGAGGCAGATTCTGTCTTTTGCGCTAACAGCGCCGTGAGGTAGGTGCTCTTCTGCGCCGCTTGCAGAGCATCGGCGTGCGCGTTGTTCTGCGGATTCAAAATGGATTCGGAGCCCGAGTCTTTGCCATCGCTCGCCTTCGGCAATGTTGCGGCCGAGGTCCCCACGTCACTGGCGGACGGCAGCGCGGCTTCGATTGCTTTCTGCGTGTTCTCAACCAGCTGCGGTTTCGAAAGAAGAGCCGGCTGGTCAGCGCTCTGCTTTACCTTGCTCTCATCCGTTCCATCGACATTCTTGGTCGCCGCGACCGCACTTCCGCGCAGAGCGAGAGCCTGCAACACGGGTAAATTCTGCTGCGCCGGCGCCGGGACCACAAGCATTGCGGCTGCCTGGGCTTGCACCTCATCATTTGTCGCGCCCTGCGTGGCCGCGCCCTGCGTCGTCGCGCTTGATTTGCCGCGCGAATTCTGCGCAACGCCCGTCTGTTTTCCCTCGGCCGCTTTGACTGTTGTTTCAAGAGTCGTCGCCGCCTGCGCGCTGTTGCTGTTCGCTGCAACCAAAAGCGTCGGATCGAGCTTCATCAGGACAACTGGATTTGGGACCGGAGGCACAGACGCCGGAGTTGCAGCGACGCCGGCATCTTTGATTTGAACTTCCTTGCTCTGAGAAGCGGTGGTTGCCTCAGCCTTCGCCAACTCGCCTGCCTGCGCCTGCGACAGATTGGTTTCCGTCTGCTCGTTTCCGGCCGTGTCGCTCCCAGACGATTCCCCGTCCGATTGTCCCTGGGCTTGACCGTTTGGCATCGCCGTTCCCTGCACACCAACGCCCGCGCCGCTCATCAGGATTTCGAGGAACGACTGGCCCGACGCTTTCCCGCTCGACTGACTGGTCGCCGGAGCGGAGTTCGTGTTGACCGGTTTGGCTGCAATTCGCACGCCGATATATCTGCACGCAGCCTGCCAGTTTTTTCGAACTCTGATCTTTTGCCTCCGGCCGCGCAAACTATAGAAGATAAAGCTGCTAACGCTACGCCTGCTTTCACCGCTGGAGACATTTGCGACACAACCGGCAATCGTTGCCGGGGACGCTAGGCAATCTGTGCCTACTGCGCTGTTTCTGGTAAGCAGGGTTGCTGGAACGAGGAGGCCCAGCCTTTCGCACCAGCTCTTGATTTGCAGTTTTCCGCAGCGCAATTGCAGAACATTACCGCGTTCTGTGAATGGCTTTCCGCGCGCGCAAAGGGCACCGCACAAATGGGCCGCGGATTCTCCAGATCTCTTTACGCCAAATCGCGCAATAATCTGCAAACCCGCGTCAACACCGTTGATGATCGGCACAATTGTTCCACGTGGAACAATTTGGAAAGCAGGAATAGTCAGAAATGCATCTCACGCGAAGCGGCAGCGCGCACGGGAAGCTCAGATTGTTCCACGTGGAACAATTTTCAGAGTTGGATCGGGACGATGTGCATCGCCACGCAATGCGCCTGGCTCTGGGGGTTTCAGCTACGCTGGGCACGCGCCGCGAACAGATCGTCGAGTCGCTTTTGTTGTGCCCGCGTCTGTTCGAGTTCGTACTCGGCTCGATGCTCTTTCTCGAGATCGGTCAGCATCTGACGTCCGTTGTGGGCATCCTGATAGCGCTTCATTTGCGCGTCGCGCTGCTGCAGCAGCGTCTCCAGAGTATCTAGCAGAATCTGCCGCGCTTCTGCAGCCGCTTCCATCTCGGCTTGCATGCTCTGCAAGTCGATCGCACGAATCGGTTGCAGCAAGGCCCTCGCGCGCGCGTCATTTGTCTTTGCGATCGCATCGGTCAGCTGCTCGATGCGGCGTCGCACCTCCGCAACTTCCAGTTCGGCCCGCTGCAAAGCAAGCTCTTCGCGCTTCTCAATGCTTTCGCGTACGCGAAGCACTTGTGCGAGTGAAAACCGGAAGGCCACAGCGCAATCTCCTCAGAGGTTTCCTTGTTGCATAATCAGCCGGGAAGCGCGACAAGTCGTTCGACGGCGCTTTCGTAAGTGCACAGATCGTCCGGCCGCTGGCGCAGAAATCCGTTGATGGTTGGAAGGTTTTCGATTGCTGAATCCAGCACGGCATCGGTGTTCTTCTGGTAGGCGCCAATGCGAATCAAATCCTCCGATCGCGCGTAGGACGACAACATTGCGCGAATCGTATTCGCTTTGGTCAGATGCTCTTCCGACACCATGCTCGACATAAGCCGGCTGAGGCTCTCCAAAATGGAGATCGGCGGATAGTGACCCCGGAACGCGAGTTCGCGATCCAGCACCACGTGACCGTCCAGCAAGGAACGAACTGTATCGACTACGGGATCCTGCTGGTCGTCGCCCTCCATCAGCACTGTGTAGAAGGCGGTGATGCTGCCTTGCGAAAAATTCCCGGCGCGTTCGACGAGACGAGCAAGCATGTTCAACACCGAAGGTGTGTAGCCTTTGGCCGTCGGCGGTTCTCCCGCAGCTAATCCGATCTCGCGCTGTGCCATCGCAAAGCGAGTCAGCGAGTCGACAACCAGGAGCACATTTTTGCCCTGACTCGCGAAATGCTCGGCGACGGCAGTGGCAGCAAGAGCTGCACGAATGCGGAGAACCGGTGACTGGTCCGATGTAGAGACGAGCACCACTGCGCGCCGCAAGCCTTCTTCGCCCAAGATTTCAAGAAACTCGCCGACCTCGCGGCCTCGCTCGCCGACCAGCGCCAGCACGGTCATATCTGCCGCCGTGCCGCGCGCCATCATTCCGATGAGCGTGCTTTTGCCAACGCCGCTGCCGCCGAAGACGCCCACGCGCTGCCCGCGTCCGCATGTGAGGAATCCGTCAATCGCGCGAATGCCACAACTCAGCGGCTCGCGAATGGGCACGCGGTCGAGAGGCAACGGCGCCGAGCCATCGAGAGGCACCGAATGTATGGCACGATAATCCGGCTTTCCGTCCAGTGGATTTCCTGCGGTATCGACCACGCGGCCAAGCATGCCGGGGCCCACGCGAATGGAAGGCCGCGCACCCCACGTGACGAGCCGGTCGCCGAAACGGATGCCTTGCGGAGAATCGGCGGCCATCGAAAGCATGGTCGAACCGCGGAAGCCGATGATCTCTCCTGAATAGGTCTGCCCATCGGGACCTTGGTACTGGCACGATTCGCCGACAGAACAAAACGGCCCATCGGACTCAATCAGATTGCCGACAACCTGCGTGATGCGTCCGCTCCAGCGTATGGTTGAACCGACGCGAAGATAGTGAGTGTACGGGGCAAGGAGGTCGCGGTTCATCCGTTGGCCGGCCTCAGAGCAAGCAGATCGAAGAAGCCTTGCTCGACTTCTTTCAGTTGCGCATCGAGACTGAAGTTGGCGGTGCCAAGTTCTGTATCGAGCATGCAGTCGTCTTCACGCAGCTGCGCGTCTTCTGTCACTTCAACGTGCGCCAGGTTCACAATGCCGGCGAAGTAGCGCTTCCAGCTTGCGCCGCGTCCTGGTGCTACGCGCACTGTAATGCTTGAGCCCTCGCGCATTTTATCAATAGCGACGCGGACGAGCGCAGTGAGCAGCATGGGGTCGACCTGCGCTTCACGATGCAGGATCTTCGCAGCGATGGAGAGTGCCAGTTGGACGATCTCCGATTCAACTTGCGCGTAATAGTGGGTTCGCTGCTCTTCAAACGAAGAGATGAGGGCAGCGAGCGGCGCGCGCGCGGCAGTGAGTTTCTGCTCGAATTCGCGACGCAGCCGTTGTTCCGTTTCGCTGGCCGCTTCGGCGCGTTCGCGTTCAATACGGGCGAGCAACTGCTCTTCCGAGAGAGGCATCTCAGAACCATTGCCGTTCTCCGCAGCGTGCCCTACCTGCATCTCCAACTGGGTCTCGGCCGCCGCTTCGCGAATCTTGCGCGTGGAAATATCGCGGTATTGCAGAGAGGAGACAGGAGCGGAAAAGGCTCCACTATACTCCGAGCTAGAGGACATAATCGTCTTCTCCCTCGCTCTTAAGAACGATCTTTCCTTCAGCCTCAAGCTTGCGCGCAATCGCAACAATCTCGGCCTGGGCCTTGCTTACATCCTTGCCGCGAACAGGTCCCATCACTTCTGAATCTTCCTTCATCATTTCAACGGCGCGCGTGGACATGGTGCGATAGATGTGAGCTTTCAAGTCTTCGCTCGCGCCTTTCAGCGCGACCATCAGTGTCTTCTTGTCGACCATATTCATGAGTTCGCGTAGGTCGGTCTCGGGAACCTCAAGGAAATTTTCGAAGACGAACATGAGATCGCGAATGCTGATTGCCAGCTTGGGATCTTCGGCTTCGATGGTTTGCAGAACCTCGCGCGCAGCCGCTGGTTCAAGGCGGTTCATCAGGTCGGCGAGATTCTTGAATCCCGTATCGAGTCGTTTGCCCTGTTCGCTGGTGGATCCGAAGCGGCGATTGAGCACGCGCGACGCCCTGGCCGCCGCCTCGGGCGAGAACTGTCCCAGCGTCGCCATGCGGCGGATACAGTCGGCGCGGGCCTCAGGCTCAAGCTTCATTAACAGTGCCGATGCTTGTTTGGGCTCGAGGTGCCCGAGGATCAGCGCTTTGGTTTGCGCGTGCTCGCCGGCGAGGAACCTAGCCAACTGCTGCGGCTCAGTATTCTTGAGCGTGTCGACCCTGAACGTTGTATCCTCTTCAGGATTTGTGAGCCTCTGCACCATGCTCTTTGCGCCGCTCTCGCCGAAGGCTTTGTTCAAGAGGCGCACGGCCACGTCTTGACCACCGGAGGCAACGTACTCGCGGGCCTCCATCATCTTGTTGTATTCCTCGAGAACCTGGAGAGTGGTCTCAACCGGCACGCGCGCCAGCTTGGCCACTTCTTCCGTGACCTTGTGAAGGTCGTCTGCGGGCAAATTGCGGAGAACCGGCGCCGCTTCTTCCTCGCCTAAAAAGGAGAGTAGGATGGCAGCTTTGCGCGCACCACTGGGTAGAGCTCGGTCAGTCTGGCTCATGCTTCGTCCTCCCGCATCCAGGCTTGCATCGCACGCGCGGTGTCGACCGGTTTTTGCCGCGCGAGTTCAAACGTCTGTGCTCTAAGGTGCGCTGCGCGCGGATTGCCTGCACCTAGTTCAGGAACGGAAGCACTGGGAAGCGGCTGCACGGGCGCTGCAGAGGCCAGAGCCGCCTGGGCACCACCATGGCCAGCTGCTGCCGGAGCCAGTGCTTGCTTTTGAATGGGCCGGAGCACGAACAAATACGCCATCATGAACAACGCCAGCAGTGAGAGCGGCCGCAGGAGAGACGAGTAATCGGTAACAGCCTTTTGTACCTGCGCTGTCCAGCCGGCGGGAGGCAGATCGGTTTCTGCCGAGTTGGCATCGAACGGCATGTTCTCGACGCTGAGGGTATCGCCGCGTTTTTCATCGAAGCCAATGGCCGCTTCAGCGAGCTCGCGAATCTTCTTCAACTCATCTGGCGATCTCTTCTGCTTGGTGAATGTGGTTTTGCCGTTGCGCACGGTCTTGACCACTTCATCGTCTACGAGAAGCGCGGCCGTGACACGCTCAATACGGCCAGCGGGCGTAATGGTATGAACGATTGTCTTATTGACGCCGTACTGCGAGTTTTCAGATTTAGAGCTTTGCAGATTGCCCGGCGTCGAGGATGGCGCAGTTGCCGTGTTTCCCTGCGGCGTCGCGGCTGCAGCTGTTCCAGCTTTGGGCGTCGGCTTGGGCACTGGAATATTGCTCGAGGTGCCCGGAACGCCCTGGGGGATGGAGCCGCCGGTGGCCTGATCTTCGGATTTCTGAGTGCTCAAGAGCGCCGAGACCGTCGGATCGTATTTCTCCTGGCTCTCTTCAGACGAGCCCTGGTCGTAGTCGATGTTGACGGTCGCGCGAATTGAGTTGGCGCCGACAACCGGTTCCAGTGTGCTGATGAGACGCTGGGTCAGGAGATTCTCTTGCTCCTGATCGCCGCCGCCGGGGCCGCTGTGGCCGATGCCAAGAGACGAATCTGTGTCCGCATCGACGATGGATACATCTTCCGGCTTGAGTTGATCGACGGCGCCCGCAACGAGGCGTGCAATTGCCTGCGCACCTTCTTTTGACAGTCCGTTGCGTTTCAGCTTGAGAATGACCGACGCTTTTGCTCCGCGCTGGCGATCGAGAAACACGGAATCGGTAGGCATGACGAGGTGGACGCGCGCACGCTCGACGTACGCAAGAGTTTGAATGGTCCGCTCCAGTTCGCCTTCCATGGCGCGTTGGTAAGCGACCTTTTCATCAAACTCGGTTTGGCCCCAGGTCATTTTGTCGAAAAGTTCGAAGCCCATTCGACCGCTGTGGGGTTCTCCCTGCGCAGCAGTCTGCATGCGGGCCGCATCGAGCTTATCGGCGGGCACGCTCACGGTTTTTCCATCGGCGCTGATCTGGTGGGGGATATTCTGCGCGTCGAGTTGGGCGACCAGTGTCTGCGCGTCCGCCGGCTCTAGATCCTTGAAGAGAGGTTTGTAATCGGGCGCGCCGATGAGCCGGGTAAAAACGGTAAGCAGCAGTGCGGTAGCGCCTGCGCCAGCGAGCAGAAGGGCCTTCTGCGTGCCTGTGCGGCTAATCCAAAACTGCTTCGCCTGATCAAAGAAATTATTCATGCCTGGCATCGACGCTCAATCCTAGAACTGCATTTTCTCGATGTCCTGATACGCGCTGACAATCTTGTTGCGGACTTGCATCATCAGCTGGAACGAAACATCCGCTTTTTCAACTGCGATCATTACGTTGTTGAGATCGGCGCCGCCGCCTGAAAGCAGGTTGCCGACCTGGGCGGCCGCATTTTCGTGAAGCTGGTCAACGCTATGCACGGCGCTTTTCAGAACCGAGGCAAAGCTTTCCCCTGCCGAGCCGCCGCTGTTGTCGAGCGAGGGCATCTGCGGAACCTGGAAATTAGGAATGGTGCCTAGAGTTACATTGCTCATCATTCTTCTCCGCGCTTTACGACGACTTCAAAATATCGATTGACTGTTGAATCATCTGCTTGGCCGCGGTCACGGCCGAGGCGTTCATCTGGTAGGCACGTACAGCGCCCATTAGATCGACCATCTCAGTGATGGGATTGATCGCCGGATAGGCGACAAATCCGCTTTTATCTGCATCCGGATTGCCGGGCTCGTAGCGCATGACCGAAGGCGACGTGTCGTCTACGACGCCGGTGACCTGTACCGAGCCGCCGAGCGATTGCCCGAAACGTCCGGCATGGTTAAGAACGGTGCGAAACGGCGATCCGCCCGAGGTGCCGAAGACAACCTCTTTGCGTACGTAGGGGCCGCCGTCTTGCGTGTGCGTGGTTTCAGCGTTGGCGAGATTAGCAGATGTAACCTCGGCCCGTTGGCGTTCGGCAGTGAGGGCCGACGCGCTAATGCTCATCATGTCAAAGAGACCCATCGTCAATTCCCTTCCTTGATGGCGGTCAGCAGGCGGTGAAACTCTTCTTTAATCAGCTGAACGCCCATCTGATACTGGAGTTGTGTTTCGGAGAGCATCATGCTCTCGCGATCGATGTTGACATTGTTGCCGTCGGGCCTCTCGGCGAGACCCGGAACCTCAAGCGCCGCAGATCCGCTTTGCATCAGGCCGTTGCCGTCGTTAATCGCCTGCTGCATCGCGACCTGAAAGTTGACATCCTTGACGTGATAGCCGGGCGTATCGACGTTCGCGATATTTGCCGTAACCAATTGCTGGCGATCGGCCGTGACCTTGAGATAGCCCTGCAGCGCTTGTAAGAGAGGTGTCGTTGCCATTATGCATACCTCCTTGGCGGGAGACCGTATTCACGAATCTTGTTGCGTAGAGTTCTAAGACTGATGCCGAGCATTTCAGCGGCGACGGTTCGGTTGCCGTCGGTTAGAGCGAGCGTTCGTTCTAGATGAAGCTTCTCGACCTGCCAGATGGGTGTTCCGGCCGGCGCACTCGCGCTGGGGGCGGCAGAAATAGTAGTCTGCGGCGCGGGTTGCGGGACGGGTGTTAATCCCACATTGCCGTGGAACTCCAGTTCAAAGCAGCGCGCATCCAGATCGGGCGTTTCGCTCAGGGTGAGGACGCGACGCATGAAGTTAGCCAGTTCGCGCACGTTTCCAGGCCACGAATGCGACTGTAGCCGCTCGATAAAGTCCGGATGGAGACGGGGCGGAGGGGTGCGATGCTGGGCCGCGAACTTCTCAGAAAAATAGCGCGCGAGCACAGGAATGTCTTCGCGGCGTTCGCGCAAGGGCGGCACGGAGAGAGGAATCACATTGAGGCGATAGTAGAGATCGGCGCGAAACTGGCCGCGCTCGACCATTGCGGCGAGCGAGACATTGGTCGTAGCGATGACGCGGATATCCACATGGACAAGCGAACCTTCGCCGAGCCGCTCGAATTCACGCTCCTGCAAAACACGCAGAAGCTTGGGTTGAAGGTTGAGCGGCATTTCTCCGATTTCGTCGAGCAGAATGGTGCCGCCGTCGGCGAGTTCAAATTTGCCGGGCCGGGTGGCAACCGCACCGGTGAAGGCGCCTTTGCTGTGTCCGAAGAGCTCGCTCTCGAGCAAGGCCTCGGGCACGGCCGCGCAGTTGACGGCGATGAAGGGTTTGCCGCTACGGACGCTGGAATCGTGAATGAAGCGTGCTAACAGTTCCTTGCCGGTGCCGCTTTCTGCTTCGATGAGCACGTCGGCTCCAGTGGCGGCGGCGGCGCGGGCGCGATGGAGGGTACGCAGCAACGACGGGGCATGACCGACGATGTCGCCATTCGCATTGGGCTCGTCGACAGGCAGTTGCCGAGCGCGGCTGATGACCTGGGCCGCTGTGGCCTGCAAGCGGTCAAAGGGAATGGGCTTGGTGAGATAGTCGAGGGCGCCATCGCGCATGGCGCTGACGGCGTCGGGCACAGAACCGTAGGCAGTGAGAAGAATGACGGCGGTTTCAGGTGAGACTTTGCGCGCAGCACGCATGACTTCCATTCCGGTGCCGTCGGGCATGCGCATGTCAGTGACTACCAGGTCAAACTCGTGGCCTTCAACGCCGCGGATGGCTTCGCGGACGCAGGACGCTGTTTCGACGCGCCAGCCGTGGCGCAGGAAGTTTGCGCGGAGCGCCGTACGAATTCCGGGTTCGTCATCGACTACCATGACCGACAACATCTCTTCATTCGTCATAAGGCCGGGAACTCCAACTCGAACGTGCTTCCTTGGTTGATGTGGCTTGAGACGCGGATCTCGCCTTCGTGCTGGGCCATGAGGCGCTGGCATACGGCGAGTCCCAGCCCCGGAGTTTCGCCGGTGGAGCTGAAGCCCGCTTCGAAGATGTGATTAATGACGCTTTCGGGAATGCCGCAGCCGGTATCCCTGATTTCGACGAGTGCCCGGATGTTTCCGTCACGAAGGATGCGGCGTGTCGAAACGTCCACGCTTCCGCCAACGGAAGTATGGCGTATGGCATTCGAGACAACGTTCAAAACGATTTGATGGATCGCGTCCTGGTTACCCGCGATGGAAGGAGTTCCCTCTTCCGCATTAAAGGAGAGGAAGAGCCCAGCCTGAATCGCGATAGGCTGCACGAAGTCGACGCTGCTTTGGACCGTGGTGGCAAGATCGATGGGGACGAGGCGGGACCGGGCCTCGCTCTTGAGGCTGAGAACGTTGTTCACGGTTCCCGACAAAGTGCGGATACCGGCGCGGAGATGGGCAATCCATTGCGATGAGCCACCGAGGTCCTGATCGATGAGGTCGGCAAATAGTTCCATGCTGGCTAATGGATTTCTAATTTCGTGGGCCAGGATGGTTGAGATTTCGGCAAGGGCGGTTGCGTGGCGCGCGGCCTCGCGTTCGCGCTCGGCGAGCTTGTTTGCGGTGATGTCCCGCAGAATCCAGATGCTCTTGAGATGAGAGGCGGAGTCGGCCCCATCTTTGGCAGGAGAAGAGAACAGGGTCCGGTTGCCGATGGCCAGCCAGCGCTGCTCGGATCCGGACTCGATGCAGACTTCGCTGTCGAGGTGGTCGCCGGAGCCTTCTGCCAGCGCTTTGAAGTCGACCTGGCTCAAAAGGGAAAGATCGCTGAGGCCGTGAATCTTGGCATTGCCGAGATTCAACAGGCGACGCCCTTCGGGATTGATCATGACGATCTTGCCGCCGTTGTTGAGCACTAGAACGCCGCAGGGCATGGAGTCGAGCATTTGCTGAAGCGCGCCGCGCATGCGGTCATTCTCAGCAAGGCTTTGGCTCAGGGCTGCGTTGCGGCGGGAGAGCTCGGCACTGAGCCGCCCGACTTCTCCCTGCAGGTCGCGATACGAAGACTCGAGCACGGAGGAGGCAGCAATGAATTCAGAGAATGCGTCCGCGAGGAGCTGAGGGCTCGGGATCGAACCGACCTCCAACCGGTTTATTGGAATGGCATGAGAACTCGGCAGCATTTGCCTATCTGACATGCACGAAGAATGCCAAACCGGGAAATGCCGCCCAAAATGGGATGACTTTTATAAGAGGATGTGTTCCGGCTGGATTTCCGAGCCTGTTCCCACCAATATGGTGGAGCGCTCGATGACGTTTCGCAGCTCGCGTACGTTACCGGGCCATTCGTGCTGGGCAAGAATGTTCAGTGCTTCGCGGGAGAGGGCAACACCGGGGCGGAAGCGGGCAACGAAGGCGAGGGCGAGCTCTTCGACATCGACGAGCCGATCGCGGAGAGGCGGCAGCTGGATGGGAAAGACGGCGAGGCGGTAATAGAGATCTTCGCGGAACTGACCTTCGGCTACGCGCTTTTTGAGGTTGGCATTGGTAGCGGCGACGACGCGGACATCGACTTTCAAATTTTCGTTGCCGCCGAGCCGCTGCACTTCACCCTGCTCGAGGAAGCGAAGGATTTTGCTTTGCAGGGACAGGGGCATATCGCCGATTTCGTCGAGGAAGAGGGTTCCGCCATGGGCTGCGTGGATGCGGCCGATGCGGGATTGCACGGCTCCTGTAAACGATCCTTTGGTGTAGCCGAAGAGTTCGGCTTCGAGGAGGGTTTCAGGAATGGCCGAGCAGTTGACGACGACGAAAGGCTGGTTTCTGCGCGGGCTAATGAGGTGAATCTCCTGCGCAATGAGATCTTTGCCCGTCCCGCTTTCGCCTGTCACGAGGACGGTGGTATCGCGTGCGGCGACCATGCGGGTGAGGGTATAGGTACGCAGCATCGGCTCGGAGTCGCCGATCATGCTGCGCAGCTTCACTTTTCCTTGAGGGGTAACGCGCGGACCTTCCGTTGCAGGCGATGACAGGGGTGCGGCCCGGAGCGACCCACTTTGATTCACTACGTCGGCTAGTTTCCTGAAGACCGGCGTCGGCGACGAGCTGCCCACCAGCAGCTGCCCGGTGTGGGAGTTCAGCATCATGATCTGGATGTTGGGATATCGCTCGCGCACAATGCCATGAAACTCGTTGGCATCGAGGTCGGGCAGCATAGGGTCGAGCAGGAGCACGGCGTCGTCGGCGGGACGGGCGTTCAGAAGCTTCAGCGCTTCAGCTCCACCGCTGGCCTGGAAGACGCTCCAACGCGGTAAGCCGAGCTTGCCCTGAAGCTCCTCACGGAGCCGGGCATTGGAACTGACGACGAAGACATCGATTGGAAGACGATCTTCAAAACGCGCGAATTGAGCAGTCTGTGCAGCCATGGGCTAACTACCGCCCCCCAGGTTGAAATATATGTGAAGCAACCGCATCTTGGGTAGAAACATTAGCCCGCCGGTACCATGGGCGCATCGTGCGCCGCGCGCTCGGGGTGAAGATCGTCCTGCGACTTTAATGGAAAACTAAGCGAGATGCAAAAAGGAGCTTCACTGATGGTGAAGAGTCCACCTTGGCTGCGCATTCCGACGTCAGCGATTGAAAGACGCAGGCGATCGGAGGAATCGGGACTTCTTTTCGACTCCCGGCATCGGACTGCGAGACGAGCGGAGCGATTGTGCGTCAGGATCTCAACTTCAATTGTCCCGTTGGGGACGGAAAGGGCGGCAGCGGCCAGAAGTGCGGCGCGTACGGCCTGTTCCGTTTTTGAGGGATCGGCAACGATCTGCCACAGACGATCGGGGGTTGAGGCTTCGATCTGGAGATTCAATTTCTGCAGAGCTATTCTTTGTTCGTCCACGATGGGGCCGACCAGGCTCCATAGATCGAGGATGTCGCATGCTGGCGCGCTCTGATGTAAGTCGAGAAGGGACTGGACGCCGCTCATCAGATCGCAGAGTCGCTCAACCTGTTGCGCCGACATCTCGTAGTAGCGCCGGTTGGCGGGTTCAATCTGTTCGCGCAGAATCAACGCCCCCATGGCTGCGCGCAGCACGGTGAGGGGTTGGGCCATGGCATGCAACCCATTGGCGAGATCCGCGCACAAATTGGCCTCGGGGGTGTCTGCAAGGTGCGCCGGGATATTGTCTCCCGGTTCAGGCAAGGCGCAACTCATATCCAAAGCCACGGACGGTATGGGTGAGGCGGGGTAGACCAGGCAGGTCAATTTTGTCGCGGACGTATTTCATGTAGACGTCGACGATATTGGTGGACGAATCGGTCGAGGCTATATTCCAGACTTCTTCGAGCAGCGTTGCCCTGGAGACGGGTCTTCCGGCATTGCGCATCATGACGTCGAGGATTGCAAATTCGCGAGGTGTGAGCTCGATGCGTTGGCCGTTGCGCTCGACGATGCGCTGGTCGCGGTACATCGTGAGATCCGCGATGGTGGAACAATTAGGAACCAGGCCGGAGTTGCGGCGCAGGAGGGCCTGCACGCGAGCTAAAAGCTCAATCAGCGAAAAGGGCTTTGTAAGACAGTCGTCGGCGCCGGACTCGAGAGCTTTCACCTTGTCTTCGACGCGGCTGCGGGCGGTGAGCACCAGAACTGGCAGCTTGGGCTGAGAAGGGCGAAGGCGCTGAATGAGGGTGATGCCATCCATCTTCGGGAGATTGAGATCGAGCATCAGCAGATCGAATCGGCGCTTCGCTTCGAGGATCTGCAGTGCTTCTTCCCCGTCGTGGGCCTGCTCAACGGCAAAACCCTGGGCTTCGAGCTCTCCAGAAAGGAAGCCTGCAAGCGACACATCATCTTCGACAATAAGAACGCGGCGTCCAGAAGCCCGGCTAACGACCGCGGCGACACCGGGATCGGGCTGTTCCTCGGGGGAGCGGCGGGGCTGCTCTTCGAGCGCGAGAAGGGATGGGGAATCGTCGAAGCTATTCATCTGGAGCTCGTTCTTGTGGACCAAGTTGTTGCATGAGGTCGATTAACCCGCACGAATGGCGCGGGGTTGCAATGGTTTACATCCAACGGAGTTGAAAAAAGTATAGGGCGAAAGGCGGCGGGGCCAAGCCGGTTTCTTTCCGGTTTGCGTTACCTTGGAGGTACACGGATGACCCCCAAGGGAGGCATTGCCGGAGGGTGGCAGAGGGTACAGAGTGGATATTTGGTCCAAATCGCACTTCCCCTTCCCACTTTTTTCCGCGCTTGGGGTCAAAAAAGCCGTCAAAAAGAGAGGAAAGGGCCGGATTTTTTCCTGAAAGTGCCGATAAGAGTCCTGACCAGGGCTCTGCAAATGTCGGGGTCAAAATCTAAGGCCAGAATGGATGATTATGCGGAAATTTGACTATCGCGCACCCCGATTCGTGGTCGATCTTCCGGTCCGGTTGACGTTTGACGGGACACTGCAGCAAGGGCGCTGCATAGAAATCAGCACGGAGGGGATGAAGGTAGCGGTCGACCGTCCACTGCCGCAGGAGTGTAGCGGACGTATGCGCCTGGCACATGAGGATGTCGTGCTGGAACTTGCCTTCCGCGTGGTACATTCCGGTCCGTCGTGCGACGGCGTGCGGTTTATCTATGAGTCCGACGAGCAGCGGGATGACGTGATTCGGCTTGTCTCTCAGCTGGCCGGTCCACGGCATCGGCAGGGGCCGGTTCTTGTTCGTTAAACCATTTATAATTTTATACTTATAAGACTTCACTCAGCGGGACCCGCTCAGATACGGGCTTGTTTGGTGCTGGCCGATGAGTTCAGGCGAGACTTCACCAGGCCGAGGCGGCTTTCCGCTTCGGCTTTTCCTTTTTCGAGGGAATTTGTTCGAGGGAATTTGAGGGTGAAACGGGTTTGGAATTCATTGGAATGATTCCAGACGTGCAATGCCCAAAAACTCGGCCCTTGGTTCCGTACGAACGTTCCGGCCCCGGGTGGAAGATCCACGGGGACCGGAAAACTATTCCTGTCCTTTGGTGATTTGCGAATTGGGCGCGACCAGGTTCGGAGCAACTTCAGAGTTGTTTTGAACCTGATACTGCACGATCAGCGAAATTCTGCGGTTCGATGGGTCTTCAGGGTTTTTGGGTAAGCGCAGGCGCTGATCGGCGAAGCCTCTCACCTGAGCAAGCTGGTTTGACCGAAGACCTCCCGACTGCATCAGGCGGCGAGCCGCATTGGCGCGGTCGGTTGAAAGGTCCCAGTTGTCGTATCCATGAGTCATGGAATACGGCTTCGAGTCGGTGTGTCCTTCAATCGAGATATTGTTGGGCAGCTTACCGAGTTCGCCTGCGAGCAGATTTAGCAATTCAATGAGAGCGGGTGTTGGCTTGGCGCTGCCCAGCTGGAAAAAGGTGCCCTTGGCCGACTCCATCAGCTCGATGCGCAGACCTTCCTGGGTGACTGTAATTTCGATTTGGCTCTTGAGCTTGTTGGCGGGGTCGAGGTGGTGAATCGAATGCAGAATTTCTTCTTTGAGCTTCGACATGTCCTCTTTTTTGAGAGAGACAAAGCCACCGCCGTTACGATTCGATCCGACCACCTTCGCGGTTCCGCGAGGATCCTTGAAATAGCCGCCCACAGCCTCTTGTACCTGCTTGCTGGCGTTCATGAGCCAGAGCACGATGAACAGGGCCATCATGGCGGTGACGAAATCGGCGTAGGCCACCTTCCAGGCACCGCCGTGGTGACCGGCTCCGTGCCCGACCTTCTTCTTAATGATGATGATTTCGGCTGCTGACTCGTCCACGGTGGCGGTCCTTCTCTTGAAACGTTATGCTGCGGCCGCTGGAGCAGCGGCTTCGTCCTTTTGACGGCAAGCTTTTTCGACATCCTGGAAGTTAGGGCGGACGTGTTCGGGAATGGAGCGGCGCGCCATTTCGATCGCGAGCGATGGCGACATTCCTTTGATGAAGCCCATCATCAACACGCGCAGAACGTGATAGTAGGCGTGCTCTTCGTCCACAATCTTGGAGAGGTTGTTCCCCAGCGGACCGACCACACCGTAGCAGAGAAGAATGCCCAGGAAGGTTCCCACCAGAGCTGCTGCGACCTTGCGTCCCAGTTCTTCAGGAGGGCCGCCGAGGGCGCTCATGGTGACGACGACACCGAGCACGGCAGCAACGATGCCTAAGCCCGGAAGCGAATCGGCAACGGTGCTCAAAGAGGAGACGACGAGGGCTTCGCCGGCATGATGGACATCCATATCCTGCTCCATCATCTGGTCGAGATCGTAGGAGCTTGCGCCGCCGGTGACAGCCATACGCAACGTGTCGCAGACAAAGTCGCGGACGTGGTGGTTGCCGACAAAATTGGGATATTTGGAAAAGACGGGACTCTTGGCCGGCTCTTCGATATCGGTCTCGATGCCTGCAAGGCCTTCTTTGCGGGCCTTGTTGAAGATCTGGAACATCATCTTGAGCGTTTCGATGTAGCGAGCGCGGGTGTATTTCGATCCTTTAAGGATTGAAGTCAAAGCGCCGATGATCTTCTTCAGGATGTACATGGGGTTCGCTGCAAGCAGGGTTCCAAGAGCAGCTCCGCCGATGATCAGAAACTCCGACGGCTGGACCAGTACTGCAATAGGGCCCTTTTCCATCAGGAAGCCACCCAGGATTGCTCCAAAGACAACGACGATTCCGATAATTGAAAACATGGTGTTCGGTCCTTCTAATGACTTGCTCTTAAGTAAAAGCTCGCGATGACGTTTGCTTTGCTTTTTGAACTATTGTCTGATGGCTGAGACTCTATCGGCACACGCGGGATTAATTTTCAGAAACTAAAGAGTGAGCCCAGTCACAGCTCTGGAGAAATCGTCTAAGCACGGGCGGCGAGCTTGTTTGTCCCAGGCTATTGCACGGACACAGACGCCAGGGAGCCGAATCCGGCGCGCAGCTGGGCGTCAATCTTTTCGACTTCGACGGGCCTGCTGAAGTAGAAACCCTGAATGGTGTAGCACTGCTGGGCCTGCAGGAAGGACAACTGGTCGAGGTTCTCAACGCCCTCAGCAAGCACCGAGAGATTGAGAGCTTTCGCCATGTTGATAATCGCGGTAGTAATGGCCGCGTCGTCGGCATCGACCGAGACATCCTGAATGAACGATCGGGCAATTTTGAGCCGGTTGACCTTGAACTGGCGCAGATAGCCGAGACTTGAGTAGCCGGTGCCAAAGTCGTCGATGGCCAGCATGACGCCCATGTCTTTCAGGTCCTGCAACATGGAGAACATCACTTCTCCGCCGCTGAGCAGCAGGCTCTCGGTGATCTCGAGCTCGAGGTATTTGGGATCGAGACCGGTTTCTGCGAGGACGTCGCGGATGACCTCGTAGAAACCCTGCTGGCGAAACTGGACCGCGGATACGTTTACCGCAATGGGCACGGGAGGAAGTCCCGCATCCTGCCACTTTTTCGCCTGGGTGCAAGCGGTCCGAAGTACCCACTCTCCAATGGGTACAATCAGACCGCTTCCCTCGGCGACCTCGATGAATTTTCCGGGCATGATCAAACCAGCCTCTGGATGATTCCAGCGCAGCAGGGCTTCAAGGCCCGTGATGCGGCCGGTACGGATATCGACTTGCGGCTGATAGACCAGGAAGAGTTCCTTCCTGGTGATCGCTTCGCGCAGCCCGTGCTCCATGCGGCGGCTTTCCTGAATCTTCTCGTTCATTTCGTCGGTGAAGATGGTGAAAATGTTCAGGCCCTGCTCCCGGGAGCAGAGGGCAGCCATATCGGCTGTCTTCAGAAGAGTTTCTCCATCTCTGCCATTTTTGGGGTAGAGGCTGATGCCGACATTGCAGAAGACATTGAGGGCATGACCCAGGAAGGAGTACTTCGCGGTGAGTCTTTCGACGATGGCCTCGGCAATCTTTGTGACTTCTTCCTGCTGATGGACGTGAGGAAGGATGACTGCGAATTCAGCGCCGCTGATGCGGGCGACGATGCTGTTATCGCCGGCCGCCTCAGTGATGCGGTCCCCCGCCTCTTGCAGGAGACGGTCGCCGATGCGCTCGCCCAGCGAATCGTTGATGACTTTGAAGCGGTCGAGTTCAACCACCATGAGCGCGACCTGGCCGTTTTTGCGCTGGGCAGCCATGAGGGCGGTTGCGAGCCGCTCGTGAAAGAGGGTGCGGTTGGGCAGGCCAGTGACCAAGTCGTAGTAGGCCAGGCGCTCCGTACGCGCCTCTTTGCGCTTGCGATCGGTCACGTCTTCGACGGTTCCTTCGTAGCGCAGGATGCGGGCGTTTTCGCGAATCTCGCGCACGTGCAAGCGGACCCACTTGATTTTTCCGTCGCGGCTGGTGATCTCGCGATCAAAACTACGGACGTCTCCCTCTTCCTTGAAAGGCCCGGAGGCGCTCCATTGGCGCGGGTCAAGCACTTGGGCAGGGATTGGTTGCGCGGCTTCTTCGAAAAGCAGCTCTGAAGTGCTGTATCCGAGGATGCGGGCCATGGCATTGTTCAAACTCATTGGCCGGCCATGGGGATCGAGCTGGAAGATTCCGACGGGGGCATCTTCGAAGATGGCGCGGTAGCGGTTCTCGGACTCAAGAAGCTGTTTGGTAGCGTTTTCATAGCCGAGAAGAGTGCGATGCAGGGAGTCAAGCGCCTCAGGCCAGGACTTCTCAGGACGACGGCTGCGCCTGCGTTCAACAAATGGTTTCAGATGTGCGGGTTCCGCAGACAGATTGGGATCGGCCTTCTCGAGATCCGAGACAACGGCATTGCCGGCCAAGCCTTTGACCTGAGCAGGCAAACCTTGATTGCGGAATTGCATGACCCTTCATCGGCAAATCGTTAACTAAATTCCAAACAAAGACTGCGGAGAAGCCTTTGGGGCAAATTCAGTCTTAAGCCTATTTTCTCCAATTAGTTAAATGAGCCGACCGTCTCCTACCCGCTTGGGGCCGCCTTCTACCTCTTTTGGGGTATGCAGCGGTCTTGAACATCAATGCCTAGATGCCGATAGAAGACCGTCAGGCGAATTGTGTAATGGATTCGCAAGCTCGAGAGATGAAGCGGATTCGCTTTGAGCAATGCAGACGCCTGACTGATTGGCTGGCAGCTACAACACGATTATGGGAAACGCTGTGGACAAGAGCACTTTTGGTGGGATAGCTATCGCACTCATTGGTATTGGGTGCGGGCTGGTGCTCGATGGCGGAAAGATTGCTCAGGTCATCCAGCCAACCGCGGCCCTGATTGTGCTTGGCGGCACTCTAGGCGCGGTGATGGTTCAGTTCCCCATGCCTATCGTTTTTCAGGCGTTTAGCCAACTGAAAGAAGTGTTCTTCAACAGCGCGCCAGAGTCGGATGCGCTGGTGCAGAATCTGCTGCGCTACGCATTGAAAGCGCGGAAAGAAGGCATTCTTTCGCTGGACGGAGAGCTGGCAAAAATTCAGGATCCCTTCCTTAAAGAGAGCCTGATGTTGGCGATCGACGGGGTGAATGCCACGGATCTGCGCAAGATGATGGAGCTGCAGCTGGATTATCGGGGCGAGAAGGACGATCGCGTGCCAAAGGTATTTGAGTCGGCCGCAGGATTTGCACCGACGATCGGGATCATCGGTGCGGTTCTGGGGCTGATCCAGGTAATGCAGCATCTGCAAGACATCAACGAGGTGGGCAAAGGTATTGCCGTTGCGTTTGTCGCGACGATCTACGGCGTGGGTTCAGCGAACCTTCTGTTTCTACCCTGGGCAGGAAAGTTACGCATTCGAATTCGGGAGCGCCAAGTGATTCAGGAGATGACCTTGGAAGCGGTACTCTCCATCATTGAGGGAGTCAACCCGCGCGCTCTTGAAATGCAGTTGCGCCGCTATCTGACCGCGGTACCCAAACAGGGCCTAAAGAAAGTGGCGTCATGACGAGGCGACGCCGCCGGCATGTGGAAGAATCCGTCAGCCACGAACGCTGGCTGGTGTCCTATTCCGATTTTGTGACCCTGCTGTTTGCGTTCTTTGTAGTTCTGTTTGCCACGACCTATCACGACAATCAATCAATCCGGAAGCTGGCGAACGCAATTCACAACGGATTCCAGAGCATGGGCGCCTTCTCGGGAGACGGTGCACCGACAAATCCCGCACTGGACTCGGAGAATGGCGCGTCGCGTCTGGATTCCGATGCGAGCAAAGAGCAAACCACAGTTGGATCGATTGCCGACATGCAGGCGCTCCGACGCGAGCTGGAAAAGGCGATCGGCAAGGAGCTGGCGAATCACGAAGTAGTCTTGCGGATTACTCCGGAGGGATTCGTCATTAGCCTGAAGGAGCTGGGATTCTTCGACAGCGGGCAGGCCACGCTTCTGCCGGGCGCGGCGGCGAAATTGAAGAGGATCGCGAAGGTCCTTTCGCGTCCCGGGTTGGAAATTCGCGTAGAAGGACATTCGGACGATCAGCCGATTCATACAGACGAGTTTCGTTCGAACTGGGAACTGTCGGCGGCGCGCGCCATGAATGTTTTGCTTCTGCTGGTGGACGATGCGGGTTTCGATCCTACAAGGATCTCCGCGTCGGGATACGGGCAATATCGTCCAGTTGCCGATAACACGACAGCCGAGGGACGCAGAATGAATCGCCGGGTCGATCTGGTGGTAGTGCAGATGACAGCGCCCCGAGCTTCTGTGCGGGCGGCAAGCCCGATTTCGAAACCATCGCCGGCAAGGAACTAAGACACGGGCACGATCAAGATCGGCTCTCATATTGCTGGACTTAGGTTTTTTAATCAGCCCTTCATATCGCATTGAAACGTCAGTTGTGCTAATAATTGGAAAGGACATGAGAGAGCTGTCGCGCTGGGTTTTGCACGGAGCGCTTGTGTTTATTCCCTGACCTATGGAGCATCTTGCAGCTGTGGAGGCCAAATCGTGCGCCGAGTCGCTTCTCGCGCCTTCTTTTTGCTGCGCTCGCGTGCTCGGTCTTTTTGTGGGGTTTGCAATATAAGTTATCCCTCTACGATCCGCCGCACGCGGCTTCTCATTCGGTAAGCGTAGCCAAGCTTCTTTCCAAAAACGAGCAGACCAATCTAACTAAGTTATCCCCCTATACATCAGCCGACTCACCGATCAAAACGCTACTGGCTCTCTCCAGCACTGCGTCTTTCCTGCTGATCTTAATCTGCGGAACTCTTCTGCCCGTATCCAAGCGGCGGTATCTTGCTGCTAACCCTCCGCGGCCGCTCCAGCAGGCGCTTCATCAGACTTTCTTCGTTCGCCCCCCTCCTCGGGCTCTCTGCCTGTAATCCACACAACTTTTTGATTTGACCGATTCCTTCGCTTCAAGGGTCCCTTGAAGGATTGGTTTTTGCGGGTCGCGCAGTTGCTTATGTGATTTTTCCTTGCAAGGAAAATCGCGGGCGACTCCGGAGTTACGTCTTCTTCAATTTCGTTACTCGAGGTGGATTCAAGTCATGCAAAAGCAAAGCTCGTTGCTGGTCATTGCAGGAATGATGCTTCCCTTCTCTCTTTCTTTAGTTGCCTGTCATTCGGATGGAGGCAGCACGAAAGCTGAAGCCGATGAGATACCGTCGGCACAGGTTGCGGCCGCCGGCAGAGGAAATATCGCTCACTCGTTGAGCCTGGCGGGGCAGTTTCAGCCGTATCAAGTGATCGATGTTCACCCCAAGGTCACGGGGTTCATGGCGAAGATCAACGTGGATATCGGCGACAGGGTGCATAAAGGCCAGACACTCGCTGTGCTGGAAGTTCCCGAATTGAATGCCCAACTGAAGGGCACTGGATTTGAAATGCAACAGGCGAAGGACGAACTGTTGCAGGCACAGCACGAAATCAAGCGAGCAGAAGCGACCTCGGCCGCGTTGCATGCCGACTACCAAAGGCTTCTGGAAGCCTCAAAAGCGCAGCCCGGGCTGGTTGCTCAGCAGGAGCTCGACGATGCGCAGAGCAAAGATCTCTCTTCGCAGTCTCAAGTGGATGCGGCCAAGGCCGCGGCAGCTGCAGCAGAGGAGCATATCCAAGCAGCCAGCGCAAACAAGGAGCGAGTGCAAGCGCTGAAGGATTACACCAATGTGACTGCACCTTTGGACGGTGTGGTGGTATGGCGCTACGCAGATACAGGCGCGCTGATCCAGAGCGGAACGAATTCGAACGAGCAGTCTCTTCCGATCGTCAGGCTCTCGCAGAGCGGCATTCTGCGTTTGCGCATGCCGATTCCAGAAGACGATGTGCAATTTGTGCATGTGGGCGATCCGATGCAGGTGAGGGTGGATTCAATCGGGCGCTCTTTCGCAGGAAAGATTACCCGCTTCACACGCGATGTGAATTTTGAAACGCGAACGATGGAAACCGAAATCGACGTGGAGAACGCCAATCTGTCGATTGCTCCAGGAATGTACGCGAACACGCAGATGCAGCTTGCCCACGCGGATAACGTAACTACGATTCCTGTGGATGCGTTGGTGCTCAAAGGAAGCGGAGAGTCAGTCTATGTGCTGGACGGGGATAACCGCGTGCACATTCGCAAAGTGCAGGTTGGCGTTCGAGGGACTAAGCTCGCAGAAATCAAGAGCGGGGTTCAGCCCGGCGACAAAGTGATTTTGGGAGGGCAGGAAAACTACATCGAGGGTGAGCACGTCTCTCCTATCGTGGTTCAGGAGCCGGCTTCAGAGGTTGTGCGTGAAAATGGCAGCGTGATCGATATGAAGGGTCAGGAAGAAGAGCGCAACGGAGGAGAGAAGTAATGCCTAAGTTCGCACTCAAAAACCCTTTCTTCATCATAATGTTGTGCCTGATGGTTACGCTTATCGGTGTTGTAACCATCCTCCGCATGCCAGTGGATCTTTTCCCCAGGATCGACATGCCCGTGGTGGTCGTAGCCACGTTCTACAACGGCATGCCTCCAGAGCAGGTGGAAGCAGACATTACAAATACGTTTGAACGATTTTTCACGCTTGCCGCAAACGTCGATCATAGTGAATCGCGCTCACTCACGGGCGTAAGCCTGATCAAGATCTATTTCAAGCCGGGCACCGATCCAAACGCCGCGCTCAGTAACGTATCGAACCTGGCTATGGCGGATTTGCGGCGACTGCCTCCCGGGACGCTGCCCCCGGTGGTGTTGGGGATGGATGCATCCACGCAGCCCGTTTGCCTGGTGACGTTGAAAGGACAGGGACTAAACGAAACGCATCTGAAGGATCTCGCACAGTTCCAGGTGCGCAACCAGATTTCGAATGTCCAGGGCGCTTCTGTTCCTCAGCCATACGGCGGGACTTATCGACAGATTCAGATCTATGTCGATCCGCTCAAAATGGAGGCGCGCAATCTCAGCCTGTCCGACGTGATGAAGTCGGTGGATGAGTCGAATCTGATTCTTCCTGCAGGCGATGTTCGCATTGGTTCGAAGGACTTCAATATCTATGCGAACAGCCAGTTCCCCGATGCCAACTCAATGAACGAGATGCCACTCAAATCCGTCGGGAACGCATCCATCCTGGTGGGCGATATCGGCAAGGCTGAAGATGCGGGAGCACTGCAATACAACATTGTGCGCATCGACGGGCAACGTTCCGTCTACGTGCCGGTCTTTAAACAGGGAGGCAACAGCAACACGATCACGATCGTCGACGGCATGAAGAATGCCATCAAGCATCTGGTCGACATTCCCGCCTCGCTAAAGACAGCCGTAGTGTTCGATCAATCGGTGTTCGTAAAACTCGCCATCAGCAATGTTACGAGAGAAGCTGCGATCGGCCTTGTGCTGACCGCAATGATGATCCTGATCTTTCTGGGAAGCCCGCGTGCCACCGTTGCGGTTCTTCTCTCTGTTCCGCTCTCGATGATCGTTTGCCTGGTGATTACAAATTATCTGGGCGGCTCGATCAACACGATGATTCTTGGCGGTCTTGCGCTGGTGTTTTCGAGGCTTATCGATAATGGCGTGATCGTACTTGAAAATATTTTCCGCCATATGGAGATGGGAGAAACGCCCAACGCTGCGGCAGAGCGCGGCGGCACCGAAGTGTCGATGGCAGTTTTGGCTGCTACGTTCACCACGTCCGTCGTATTCTTTCCAGTCACTTTCTTCAATGGGATCAGTAAATATATCTTCACGCCTCTGGCCCTCGGCGTTGTACTTTCTATCTTCGCTTCGTATTTCTTCGCGATGACCGTGGTTCCGCTCTATTGTGCCAAGTTCATCACTCTGCATGATGACAGCGAAGAGCCGCATGAAGCGCGACCGGGGTTTTTCGCAAATTTCGAGCGAAAGTTCAACGAGAAGTACGACACCTTATTGAATTGGTACGAGGGGCTAGCAAAACGAGCAATGCGCCGCCCCGGATTTACTGCCACCGTTATCTCAGGTGGGGTTGTCTTGGTGCTGGCGGTGACAGTTCCTTTTCTCGGTCGTGCTTACTTCCCCCGCACCGATCCCGGGCAGTTTGTCATCAATGTGCGAATGCCTAGCGGCACGCGGCTGGAAGCTAGCAACGACGCCATCGCAAAGGTTGAGGATGTTATCCGCAGCGTGGTGGCGCCCAAAGACCTGGACATGATTGTTTCCAACATTGGCGTCTATCCAGATCTCTCCGCGATCTACACAACGAATGCTTCGATGGACACTGCATTTGTGCAAGTCAGCCTTAAGCAGGAGCACAGCATCGGTAGCTATGAGTACATGAACCGTGTGCAGAAGAAGTTAACGCGCGAGATGCCTCAGCTCTCGACGTACTTCCAGGCCGGTGGGCTCGTGGATAGCGTAATTAACCAGGGCCTGCCTGCTCCGATTGATGTTCAGATTCGGTCGAAGGATATGGACGGGGCCTACGCGCTTGCCAAGACCCTCGCTCAAAAGATCAAGCAAATGCCCAATGTAAGCGGCGTTTACATTCCACAGAACCTGGATTATCCGGGAATTGCGCTGAACATTGACCGCGAGAAAGCCAGCTTGATCGGCCTTTCGGCAAAGGACGTCGTGCAGAACGTGATCACGGCGATGACCTCGGATGGCATGGTTGCACCTAGTTACTGGATCGATCCGAAGACCGGTAACAACTACATGGTCACGGTGCAATACGCGAATCGATTTCTCAACAATATGTCGATGCAGGATTTCGAGAGCATTCCGTTGCGCGGGGTTCGGCCCCCAGACGGCGGTCACGGGGATTCCGGCGACTCTGGACAACTGCGGGGGGGCGACCATACCTCCGGCTATACGCCTCTTGGATCGGTCGCAGATATCAAGTTGATCAACACACCGACAGAAGTAGACCACTACCAGATTAGGCGTGTGATTGACATTTACGTTTCGACAAAACATGAGGCGCTGCAGAAAGTTGGAAAGAGCGTTCAACAACTCCTGGCAAGCACTAAGACGGATAGAGATACGGTCCTGAATCTGCGGGGGGCTGTAGTGAATATGAATGGATCGTTTGAGGAGTTCGGTCTTGGACTGATTATCGCGGTTCTGATGGTTTACCTGATCCTGATGACGCAATTCACTTCGTTCATCGATCCCTTCATCATCTTGATGGCGATTCCGCCAGGTCTGGCTGGGGTTGCGCTAATTCTCCTGGCTACGGGCAGCACGCTGAACATCATGTCGTTGATGGGCGTGATCATGATGACGGGAATCGTGGTATCCAACAGCATTCTGATCGTTGAGTTCGCTGGAACTCTACATAAGGAGGGTCTGCCGTTGTTGGAAGCTGTTGTTCAGTCGTGCAAGATTCGGCTTCGCCCGATCCTCATGACATCTCTTGCAACCCTGCTGGGCATGATTCCAATGGCGCTCGGCCTTGAGGCAGGCAGCGAGCAATACGCGCCACTGGCGCGCGCGGTGATTGGCGGGCTCGCGGTATCGGTGGTCGCCACTGTCTTTCTCGTTCCCGCCGTGTATTTGATTATTCACGGCAGGCATGAACAAAGCTCTTCCGTTGAAGGGGAGGCATAAGGACGATGAACCTGATTACCTCAACACGCCCTCACGGCAGAAATCTCATCGTCCTTGCTGGTTTTGGCTGCGCGACACTTTTCGGGCAAACGCCAGCGACTCGTTCCCTGTTGCCGGACGCGCCGACAGCGCCTCCTATGCTGATCGCGCAGGCCGATGCGGGGCCTGTTGCGGAGCCCCTCAGCCAGCCGCACGGCTCGACCGGAGTGTCGGACGAGCATCCCCGCCTGACGCGCGCGGAGGCCGAGCAGTTGGCGATCAAGAACAATCCACGGGTCAGCGTTGCGCGGCTTCTTGCTCTGGCCCAGCACCAGGTGATGCGCGAAACTCGATCTGCAGAATTACCCACCGCGAATGCCGCCCTGACCGCGGTGAAGGCAGAAGACGCATCGCGCATCTCCGCCGGGGCGTTGACGGCGTCGCGCCTGTTTGAGCACGCAGGCGCGGGTGGGGGATTTACCCAGCTCATCACCGATTTCGGCAAGACTGGAAATCTTGTGGCCGCGTCGAAGCTGCAGGAGAAGGCGCAGAACGCGAATGCGCTCGCAACAACAGAAGACATCGTCATCGCCACCGATCAGGCGTTCTTCGATGCCCTTCAAGCGCAAGCGCTTCTGAAAGTCGCGAATCAAAACGTATCTACGCGGCAAACCACGCAGCAGCAGATTAGTTCCTATACGGCGAACAAGTTGAAGTCCACACTCGATTTGAGTTTTGCGAATGTGAACTTCTCGCAAGCAAAGCTCCTGCAACTGAACGCTCAAAGCAATGCGGATGCATCAATGGCGGCTTTAGACGCGGTGCTTGGCCTTGATCGGCAGGTTACGTACGAACTCGTAGAAGACAGCGATTCGCTCACTGTGCCGCCAGCAGACGCCGATCAACTTGTACGACTCGCACTGCAGCAGCGACCGGACCTTCAAGCTCTGCACTTGAGCCAGCAAGCGGCGGTTAAGTTCAGCCATGCCGAGCGCGATCAGATGCTGCCAAGCATCACAGCGGCTGGAACCTTAGGAAGCGTGCCAATCAGGCCGGCTCAGTATTACGTGCAGAACTGGTGGGGCGGGATCGGAGTCAACATGAATATTCCGATCTTTAATGGGTTTCTCTATTCCGCGCAAGCGAAGGAAGCCGGCCTTCGCGCCCAGGCTCAATCGGAGCAAGCGCGCGAGCTTCGCGATCGAATTGTGCGCGACGTGCGAACGGCCTGGCTCGCGGCGAATACATCGTATGAACGAGTGAATGTATCGAACGAGCTTCTAAGCCAGGCGAATCTTTCACTCGGTCTCGCCCAGACTCGCTATCAGCTGGGATTGAGTTCGATTGTTGAATTGAGTCAGGCTCAGTATCAGCAGACCGACGCCGCAATCGGCTACGCGAATGCCCAATACCAATATCGGCTTGCTCTCGCCACTCTGAATTATCAGATTGGAACTGTGCCATAGGAATTGAAGCTTTAGCTGAATATCCAATCGGCTCAATCTTGAAGTTGCTAGAGCCGCATGCACCCATTTCAAAGAGTCTTCGACGCTAAAGCCGTGCCTCGCAGGCGGCTTCCAGGCAGCGACCGGCTGGTGAGGTCAAAGAATGAAGCAAAAGCGAGAACCGCGTGATCGAGAGTTCGAGCAAACTCTATTCGGACTTTTGATCGCAGTTCTCGCTGGGGCTGCCATTTCGCTGTTTGCCGATTCGGCCTTCGTGGATTTTCAAAGCATCGGCGATCGAGAGTTTCAAATGCTTGCACGCTGGCAAATCGATATGGGCTCCATTTGCCTGGGCGTCGCGGCCTTCGTTGTGGTCCTATTTTGCCTTGAGATTCTGAGTAAACGATCGAAGATGGCGGGATGGAGATCGAGTTGGCCATGGCTTCCGTTGATCGGACTGACTGCCATGGCAACGTTTGTACATATTCCTACTTACATCGTTCTTCCAGCCGGAGCGATCTACTGCGGTTGGGCATATCGCCGGATATCTAAAGTTTCAGATGGCGGCGCTCCCACGGTGCGATGAAAATGAACGCGTTCGCTGCTACATTGGAAAATATTTCACGGAACTGCAAATGATGTGCATCGCATCCCCTTTTCTTTAAACAAGCATTCATACCGAAATGCAAGGATCGTAGGACACGGGGTCAGGCAGACGGCCTCCGGCACTGCCATTTTCCTAATTCTTCCGGCGTCGCTATGGCGTCGATTTCCCCGTTGAGAACTAACCCCTCTTCAGGAGCCTGTCATGAAAGTTGATTCTGCTGTGCCATTGACGCTCAATCCCTGTCTGCGCTTGCTTCAGCTGCGGCGATCGGTCGTTGCTGCTCTTGCGTTGTGCCTTTTCGTTCTTCTTCCTTCAACATCAGATGCTCAGTTTGAAACGGCATCCGTACTTGGTTACGTGCACGATTCTACAGGAGCATCAATCGCAAATAGCAAAGTGACTCTGACCGATATCGGCACCGGCGTGACCAAGACAGTTATGAGCGACACGCAGGGTCAATATCAATTTACAGATGTACACATTGGCAAATATAGGGTTGGCGCCGAAGCGGCTGGGTTCAGTCCGGTGCACACCGAGCCATTCTCAGTCACAGTAAATGCCCGGCAGCGCGTCGATGTGACGCTGACTCCCGGCGGAGTTTCGGAAACCGTGACCGTAGAGGGAGGTGTGGCCCAGCTCGAAGCTGAAACCAGCGAAACAGGAACAGTGATCTCGACGACCGAGGTACATAACCTGCCCTTGAATGGCCGCGCTTACGGCGATCTGGCGACACTAGCGCCAGGCGTTCGCCGCAACAACCTCGAGAACCAATCCGTGACGAGCCGCGATGCCTCATTCAACGTCAACGGCCAGCGCTCGGAGTTCAACAACTTTCTACTCGACGGGTTGGACAACAATGCCTACGGCACGTCGAACCAAGGCTTCTCGAACCAGGCTATCCCGCCTTCTCCAGATGCCATCAACGAGTTCAGCGTTGAGACCAACAATTACAGCGCGGAATTTGGCCGCGCGTCGGGCGCGGTCATCAACGTCTCAATCAATAGCGGTACGAATCGATTCCACGGGCGGGTTTGGGAATACAACCGCAATACTTCGCTCAACGCGATCGGGCCCTTCCTGCCGGCGCTGAACGTTCTTACCGGCAAGCGTCAGAAACCTGTGCTCATCCGCAACCAGTTTGGCGGCGCGCTGGGCGGCCCTATCCTTCGCGACAAGCTCTTCTTCTTCGTCGACTACGAAGGCAATCGGCAAGTGCAGGGCCAATACACGACCGCAACGATTCCAAACGCCAACGAGCGCAACGGCGTGTTTGTGTATGCCGGCAGCACCGCTGCCACCGCTGCTCTTGTGGGTCAGCCGGTTCCGTTGCGCAATCCGATTACCGGCGCTGTATACGCGAACGGCGTCGTTCCGCAAAGCGACTGGACACCACTTGCCAAGCTTGTAATCGGGGCTCTTCCCTCGCCCAATGTCACGGGCTTCTCGAACAACTATGCTTCCTTTCCCAAGGCCACCCTCACGGATGACAAGGGCGACGGGCGCGCCGACTTCGCGCTCAACTCCAAGACCACGCTCTTTGGTCGCTACAGCGATCACGAGGGTAACATCGTCGACGCCAGCTCGATTCCCGGATTGGCCGGCGGCGGCGGCAACGGCACGATCCATGCCTACAATCGGCAGATCGCAGCCGGTGTGACCCGCACCTTTTCGCAGAGCTCTATTCTGGATGCCCGCGTTGGATTCACCTGGACCAAGGGGGGCAAGTCACCCTATCTAGTTGGACAGACCAGCCTCAACACGCAGGCCGGGATCCCCGGACTTCCTACCGATCCTTCGGTCATCCGCGCCCTGAGTTCGGAGAATGTGAACAACTTTACGGCTTGGGGTGCGCAGGGTTCCAACCCGCAGTTCCAGAACCCGTTTGTCATTGACCCTAAGGTGAACTACTCGATCCTCAAGGGCCGCAACAGCATCAAGGTGGGTTGGGAATTTCTCTCAATCAATACCGAGGTCGATGACTTCAATCCGGTGTATGGCTCTGAGAGCTTTGGCGGAGCCTTCAGCCAGAACGGCGGTGGCACAAGCGATACAGGCGCAAGCCAGGCCGCTTATCTCGCCGACTTTCTCACCGGCGCGCGTTCCAGCTATCAGCTCAACAATTTCAGAATCGTGAACTACCACCAGCTGATGAACTTCTTCTATCTGCAGGACGATGTGAAGATTACTCCCAAGCTGACGGTGAACGCAGGAATTCGCTACGAACTTGTCACCCCGCAGTATGTGGACGGCAATCACCTGGCGAACTTCGATCCCAGTTCGAATGCGCTCGTGCAGGCCTCGGGCGGTTCGCTTTACAAGCGGGCCCTGGTCAATACACCCAAACTCGATTTTGCTCCGCGGCTCGGTGTCGCCTATCAACTTGATCCGAAGACGGTGATTCGTTCCGCATACGGGCTCAGCTTCGACCAGTTCAATCGCGAGGGCGGTGAAAACCTGCTCGCGTATAACGGTCCCTATATCGTCAACTCCTCTGTGAATCAGTATGCGCCGTTCTCGACACAATCGAATCATCAACAGGTTTGCACCACGGGACAAAGCCCTACAACCTGCTTCAGTCCGGTGCAGCAGGGATATCCTGCCAGCTTCGTGGACCCTTCGCACTTCAGCACGTTGCTGGCACAGACACGCTACATCCCCAAGGACATTCCCACCGGGTATGTGCAGTCGTGGCATCTGGACGTGCAGCGCGAACTGTGGAAGGACACGGTGCTCACCACTTCCTACATCGGCGAGCATGGCGTGCACCTCTGGGTGCTGGCGGACCTGAACCAGGCGAGTCCCTGCCCAGCCACCGGAAGCTGTCCAACGCTGCAGGCCCGGCGTCCGATCTCCGCCTTCACCGGTATCGAAGAATCGATTCCCGCAGGTTTTCTCTCGTACAACGCGCTGCAGGTCAAGCTGGAGCACCGCTATTCCGACGGCCTCTATTTTCTTAATGCGTTTACGTGGTCTCGGGCAATCGATAACGCATCAGGGCATCTCGACACACCTAACAACGACAACTCGCGCGTAAACCTGGCGAACCTCTCGGGAGAACGCGGCGAATCGGCGTACGATCAGCCGCTAAACGACACACTGACGATGGTGTGGGATCTGCCCTTCGGCGTTGGCCGCCGCTGGGGCGGAAAATCGCCACGTCTTCTGGACACGGTGCTCGGCAACTGGCAGTTCACGGCGATCAACACCGCGACCAGCGGACAACCTGTCAACCTGATCTACAACATCTCTTCGGGCGCCACTGTAAGCGGACTGCTGAACTACCGGCCGAATGTCTCGGGCAACCCGGTGACGAAGTCAGGACAGCGCGTGAAGACCGCTACCGCTGTCACAAATTACCTGAGTAGCACGAACGTATCGATCCCTGACGCAGCTCATCCTTACGGCAATGCGGGACGGAACTCGCTGCGCAGCTATCCGTTCTATGAACTCGATCTCGGACTTCATAAAGGCTTTCGCTTGTGGAGCGAGAGTTCTATTCTGGACATTCGAGGAGAGGCCTTCAACGCTCTCAACCAGGTCAATTACATGGCGCCGGATTCCAACCGCAGCAATGGCAGTTTCGGCACGATCACCAGCGCATTCGCGCCGCGGCAATTGCAGGTTGCGGCTAAACTCATCTTCTGAAACGAGGGCCCTCAAATGCCTTTTCTAACTCGACGCCAATTCGGTTCGATGTCGGCGGCGGCGGTTGCAGCTTCTCTCACGCGCTCTCTCTGGGCGCGTGAGGCGGCTGCCGCGGCGGGCGACCGCTACTTCTACTTCGCGCTCGTGGCGGACACCCATATCATCGATGACTTCTACGTGAAAGGCAGCGAGAACGGCGTCGAGGATAACGAGAGCATCCTCTTGACTACCCCTCGCTATACCGCTGCACGCGACCTCATTAATTCCTTGAACCCTGCCATCGAGCAGGTATTTCTTATCGGCGACTACTTCCACAACTACCCATCCACCGACTACGATTTCTATTTCAAAAACAAGACACGCCTCGACAATGCCAAGGCCATCACCGATGGTTTCCACATGCCTGTTCATCTGGGATTTGGGAATCATGATTACGATGTGCGGCACGTCTCGCGCGAGATGAGCCATCGCTTATTCAAGGCCAAGTTCAACACTGAGCCCTACTCGGTGCTGGATTACAAAGGTTGGAAGTTCGTGCACTTGAATAATTTCCTCGGCAGCACGCAGGACCGCGGCAGCAACGACTTTAATCCCGGAATCGGCTCTTTGGGCGAGACGCAGTTGCATTGGCTCGAAGCGCAGTTGCAAGAGCATAAACCCACATTCGTCTTCGTCCACTATCCGCTGCTGGCGATTCAGCCGGCTGAACTGTCGGACTACGGGCTGCATCCTCTTCTGCGCAAGTACAGCGACACGATTCAACTGGTTGTGTCAGGGCACGTGCACAAGTGGATCGACTTTGCACATACGTATGGACCTCAGCACTACATCATGGCGGCTACTCGGTACGACCCAAACGCCTACATGCTGATGGAAGTGGACCGCCAGACCGCACAATGGCGATTCATAAATGCGGACCTCGTGGAGTGGTCGACGCATTACGCTAGGCCGTATCACGCGATCTGACGGTGTTTGCGCTCAAACACCAGACGGATAGCCGTCGACAGTTTCGAGACTCGTGAGCACATCCGGCGTGATGACTTCGAGCGTCTCGGAACCTCGATGTTGACTACCGCCCGGCCTTGCAGCGAAGCCTCTCACTGTTCGTTTTTGAACGCAGGGTTTTGATTTCGGACAGAAAGAGCGTCTCCCTTTGCGGCAAACCTCTTGTTTTGAAGCTGCTCGCTCGGAGCGAACGGCAGACTGCGTGCATTCGCCCATGGGGCGGACGGTATCCAGAGGACCCGATCGGGAGGGTAAGAATGTTCTCAGATCTGCGCGATGCGCTGCGGCAATTGCGGAAGGCGCCCGGATTTACAGCGACGGTCGTCATTACTTTGGCTCTGGGGATCGGAGCGACAACGGCCATCTTTACGCTGGTGCATCAAGTGATGCTGAAGTCCCTGCCCGTGACGAAACCCGAGGAGCTGTGGCGAATAGGGGATAAGAACCGCTGCTGCAACTGGGGCGGATACGTGCAGGGGAACGATGGGGACTTTGCGCTGTTCTCATGGGAGGCATACAAGAACTTCCGCGAGCATACGCCCGAGTTCGCGGACCTGGCTGCTCTGCAGGCGGGCAACGCGCCGCTGGGTGTGCGGCGAGCTGGTTCGCAGGCGCCGGTGGACACGCGCAATGGGCAGTACGTGTCGGGAAACTTTTTCCGCACTCTGGGCGTGCAGCCGTGGATGGGCCGGCTGATGACCGACGCCGATGATCGAGCGGGCGCTCCGCTGGTTGCGGTGATGAGTTACCGCGTCTGGGAGAGCAAGTACGGCTCTGATCCTTCGGTGGTCGGCGGAAATTTCCAGATCAACGGGCACGCGTTTACTGTCATCGGCATCGCGCCGCCGGGATTCTATGGAGCCAAGCTCGCTGGTTGGGGCATGCCGGACATTTGGTTGCCGATCACGTCTGAGCTGGTTCTGGCCACGGATGTGGCGCGGCCAAAGCGGGCCAACGAAAACTATCTCGACCTGCTTGGCAGAGTGCGCCCCGGCGTCAATCCGCAAGCACTGGAGGCAAAGCTTCGCGTTGAGTTTCACAACTGGCTGGCCAGTCATGTGGCAGATATGGAGCCGGGCGAGAAGCAACTCTGGCAGCAGCAAACGCTGCATCTGGTCCCGGGCGGGGCCGGCGTTTCGGCGATGCGGGATGAGTACGAGGACGGATTGAAGCTACTGCTGATCGCGGCCGGATGTGTGTTGCTGGTGGCTTGCGGCAACCTGGCGAACTTGATGCTGGCGCGCGGATTGAAGAATCGTACGCAGGTCTCGGTCCGCGTGGCCCTGGGAGCTTCGCGGCTCAGGCTGGTGCGCAGGGCATTGGTGGAGAGCGTGCTGCTGGCGGTGATCGGTGGTGCATTTGGAATTGGCGTAGCGTATGGCGCAACCCGGCTGATTCTGTACATGGCCTTCGAGATCGGAGGGCCGAACAACTATGTTCCAGTTAGTCCGACGCCCTCGTTGCCGGTGCTGCTGTTTGCACTGGGCGTCGCGATTCTTACGGGTTTAATCTTCGGCACAGCGCCGGCGTGGATTACCTCGCATGCCGATCCGGTAGAAGCGCTGCGCGGAGCGAACCGCTCTGTGGGAGGGGGTCGCTCGTGGGCGCAGAAGTCACTGGTGATCGCGCAGGCGGCGATGTCTCTGGTGCTGCTGTCGGCTGCGGCGTTGTTGGCGCAGAGCCTGCGCAACCTGGAGCATCAGGATTTCGGCTTTGAGACGCAGGGGCGGTACATTGCGTGGATCAATCCGACGCTCGGCAACGACAAGCCCGAGCAGATGGAGCAACGGTACCGGGAGATCGACGACAGCCTTCGGCAGATTCCTGGTGTGCGGATGGTCGCGCCTGCGCTTTACGCTCCGATGACGGGCGATAGCTGGAATGACGGCGTTCGCATCGCTGGCAGGCCTGAGCCGGGCCCCAAGGAAGATACAGGCGCCGGTTACGTGCGGGCCATGCCCGGATTCTTCGAGACGATCGGCGCCAAGATCTTGATGGGGCGTCCTTTCACCGAAGACGATACGGCGGCGACCCCTAACGTCGCGGTTGTCAATGAGGCTTTTGTCAGACGGTTCTTCAAAGATCAGAACCCGATCGGCCAGCATTTCGGCCCGAATCGGCTTCGGTATGCCTCCACCTTCCAAATCGTTGGCGTGGTCAAGGACATCCGGTATATGACCTACGACTACAAGAAGCCTGTCGGACCGATGTTCTGGGTTTCAGAGATGCAAACGGCACAATACGACGATCCGGCCTGGCAAACCGGTGAGAAGTGGTCGCACTACCTTTACAACATTGTGATCTGGGCGCCCGGCAATCCTCCCGGAATGGAGGAGAAAGTCCGCAAAGCGATTGCCAGCGTGGATGCGAGTCTGGTGATCAACGACATCAACTTGTACAGCGAAGTTGTGAGCACCGATTTTAAGCAGCAGAACATGATTGCGACACTGACCTCTCTCTTCGGATTGCTTGGCCTAACGCTGGCAGCGGTGGGACTCTACGGCGTTATGGCCTACACGGTGGAGCAGCGCACCAACGAAATTGGACTGAGGATGGCTCTCGGCGCCAATCGCGGGCATGTGGTCATGATGGTGCTGCGGAGTGCGATCTGGCAGATCGGCATTGGGCTGGGCCTCGGGATTCCATTGGCGATTTTGGCTGGAAAGCTGATGAAGGACCAGTTATACGGCGTCCAGCCATGGGACCCTGTCATGCTGGCAGGCGCGACGGTGCTGCTGGCCCTGGCGGCAATCGTGGCGTCGGTGGCGCCTGTGCGTCGAGCCGCTGGGGTGGAGCCGATGGTTGCGCTGCGTAATGAGTAGTTGCCGCAATCATCCTTCGGTCCGCGCATCCTTCATCTACCAAGTAAGCGGCCCTGCCATACCGTCACTTTCACGGCGCATGACAATCCAGGTCTCGATCTGGGATCATGATCTGGCCGTTGGCGTTCACTGAGCGCTGCCGGGTAGGCATTGTATCTCTCTAACTTGAGAGACATGTCGTGGAGGCACCAAAATCTTGAAGATCACCAGAAGAAAAGCTCTCTCGCTGATTTCTGGAACTCCGGCGCTTCTTTTGTCCCGCAAGTCGCACGCAGCTCCTTCGATCCTGAGCGATGGTCGGCTATTCGGTGAAGAACAGGCATCGGCTAATCCCGATCTCGCGATCGCACCAGGTCCCTTTCAAGGCACACGCGAGTCTCTTCGCGCATGGCAGGTGCCGGAGTGGTATCGCGATGCCAAGTTCGGCATCTGGGCGCATTGGGGACCGCAGTCTGCTGTCGAATATGGCGACTGGTACGCCCGCAACATGTACATCCAGGGAAGCAAGCAGTACGAGTATCACGTGAAAACCTATGGCCATCCGACAAAGGTCGGATTCAAAGATCTGATTCCGACATGGAAGGCGGACAGGTTCGATCCCGACCATCTGCTCGGACTCTACAAAAACGCCGGAGCGAAGTATTTCTGTAGCATGGCAGTGCATCACGACGGATTCGATCTCTGGGACTCGAAGTACCAGCCACGCTGGAATGCAGTTGCCACTGGACCGAAGAGAGATATCGTCGGTGCATTTCGGAATGCGGCGCAAAAACAGGGACTCCGCTTTGCCCTCAGCGAGCATCTCGCGCCGAGCTTTCACTGGTTCTCTACATCGCATATGAGCGACACAACCGGCCCGCTCGCCGGGCTGCCCTACGACGGCGCTGATCCCGCGTACGCCGATCTTTATCACGAACTGCCGAAATACTATCCCTACAGTTATAGGCTCCTGAACGACCGCCAGGCGCCGGTACGATGGAAGCAGCACTACTTCAACCGGATCAAAGACCTAGTCGACAAATATCAGCCCGACCTGCTCTACAGCGATGGAGATATCTTTTTTGAGGAGTATGGGCTGGCGCTTGTCGCGAACCTTTACAACGTGGACGCCAACCGTCATGGGGGTAGCTGCGAGGCCGTATATACGAGTAAGCTGCCGAGCGACTGCGCAGTGGGAACATGTGTTCAGGACTGGGAGCGCGGGGTCGCGGCAGGCATTCCGGCCAACCCATGGCAGACGGATAGCTGCATCGGTGAATGGCACTATAACCGCGAAGCCCAATATAAGTCGCCCAAGTATGTGATCGATTTGCTGGTCGATATTGTGAGCCGCAATGGAAACCTGATGCTGAACTTCCCGCTGCCCAATAGCGGCGAGCTCGATTACGAAGAGATGGTCATCCTGGAAGAGATCACAAAATGGATGTCGATCAACAGCGAAGGCATTTACGCGAGCCGGCCATGGAAGATTTTCGGTGACGGTCCAGTGGCCACTGCGGCCACATCGGGCGCTGGCACGCGGTTTAATGAAGCCGGCCGCAAGGACCTGACCGCGGACGAAGTGCGCTTCACGACCAAGGGGAACACGCTTTACGCATTCGTCATGGGCTGGCCGGAGAAGCTGACGCTAATTAAGCCTCTGGCCACCTCAAGCCCACTTTCGCCACCGAAGATCAGAAACGTGGAGCTGCTGGGCTACAAAGACAAAGTGATTTGGACGCAGGATGAGCAGGGTCTCACGGTCGTAATGCCGGAACAAAAGCCCTGCGACTATGCGATTACGCTCAAGATCGTCTGAGGCCGTCTTCACGCACAGCAGAGATCGGAGTTCCGCTACCCTGCGGAACTCCGATCTTGAGGCAATCAGCGGCCTGCTTTTCTGCCGACTTGAGCTACGCACATCCTAAAGCGAATTCAGGAACGCAACGAGATCCTCTTTTTGCGTATCTGTCAGGCTCATGTTGAAGCGCTGGTTATAAAAATTCACCAATTCATTGAGACTGGCGGCGGCCCCGTTGTGGAAGTATGGCGCCCTGGCCGCAAGTCCGCGCAGGATCGGTCCCTTGATTCGATTGAGATCGCCGCATTGCCCGGTCATCATGGCTTTACCCAGGTCGGTTGTGTAGAGCACCGTCTCGCCACTAAAGGGGTCGGTGCATCCGCTGATTTTGTAGACAGGAAGATCGGGAAAGCTCAGTTGCGCCAGCGCACTTTTAATCTGCTGGTTTCGTTCATACAGCGGCGAATGTCCGGTACCAATGTCCAGGGGCAGGGGGAGGGAGTGGTCGCCTACGTTGGGCGAATCGTGGCATGTTCCGCAGGTACCGACGATCGTTGCAGGTTTGCCGAGGGACGCGTTGTCGTTGAGTCCGCGGACATCGGTGATGTCGATGGGAAAGCTGTTGAAGAGCTTTTCACCGGCAGCGATCTTGGCACGTTCCGCATTTCCCGGATCGTGGCCGGATTGTTGGTCCCAAGAGCTGAAGAGCTTAAAAACTGTGGGGCTGAAGATCGAAGGGGTCAGCGAATCGTTGATTCCCGGAAAGTACGATTGTGCGGCGAGGGCTTCGGGGCCGCCTTGCGCTCCAAAGCCGTTCAAGGGACCAGCCCGGTAAGCCCATATTTGTGCGGTCGAAAGTCCGAGTTCGAAGCTCACGATATCTGCGATTTGGGCGGGTGAGGGATCGGTGGCTGACTGCCCATGGATTTGGACAGCGTGGAGCGCCTGAGTCATGAGATCGTTTTGCAGGTTGTTATCAAAGGTGGCAGAGCTGTTGAGAGGCAAGGTAACGCTTTCGCGTCCATCGAACATGATCGCGCTGAGGAAACGCAGGTTCGTGGTCGGGAGCGGTCGACGATAGAACGACAAGATTTGCTGCCCGGTGCTCACGTCGATTGCGCAGCCGTAGGGATCGCGGGCGGCTTGAACTGAGAATTGAGCCGTTGTGCCCGGCGCGGCGATGGGTATCCGGATCAGACCACTCTTTAGGAGCAGAGAATGGCCCCCCTGATCGGCGGGACGAACCGTCGGGCAGTTCGCGCCGTCGATCGAGGCGAACAAGGGGTCGTTCCCTCGCGAGAGGAGGTACCTGAGGCGGACATCTGAAGCGCTGATGCCAAAGGCCTGGCCGGCCGCATGGCACGTGGCGCAACTGCGGCCATTCGTGCCCAGACTCTGGAAGAAGGCTCCTCTCGTGTCGATCTTCCCGTTTGTGTTATATGTGGCAACAAATCCACTAGGATCTAGAAAGGGTTGGAGGTTACCGATGACCGAACCTCTTCCGGTATCGCGCTGCTCCTCTGCTCGCCCTGAATGTATCCCAGTAGTAATTGCAGCCAACAGGCCGATCTGGGCTAATCCGACAACAATCCAGGCTGCAACAGATTTCCCCGGCTTCCGCTTACCAATTGACATAGCGCCTCCACCGACCGATCTTTAACAGGAACGATTGGAAGTGCAATAGCGAACGACTGACGAGCAGATGTCTTTTTCCTGTCCCCGCAGATTATTGAAAATAAGTCACTTTCGTCATGTATCGACAACAGTGCCAGCCGGAACATACTTCCTCTGAGGTTGCAGTGTGGTGATAGAGACGGCAAAAACCCCAGACCGGATCCGGTTCGGTGAAGACTTTGAACTGGACGTAGAGAGCTTCCAGCTTCGCCGCGCCAACCGCGCCGTGAAACTGGAACGAATCCCCCTTGAGATTCTGATCCTGCTTGTGGTTCGAGCGGGACAATTGGTCACCCGGGAACAAATTGCCGAGCAGGTCTGGGGCAAGAACCTCTTCCTCGACACCGACAACAGCATTAACAGCGCGATTCGGAAGATTCGTCAGGCCCTCCGGGACGATTCCGAAGAGCCCCGGTTTATCCAGACTGTCGTTGGGCGAGGGTATCTATTTGTCGCACCACTGGAGCCGGCGGAAGCAGTCGAACCTGTCGAAGCCGCAGATCGGCCGGGAGATACAACCGGTTCCCTGCTGGGGCGCAGGATCGGAGACTACCGGGTTATTCAGCTGATTGGCGCCGGCGGCATGGGCGTGGTCTGCAAGGCAGAAGACCTGAAGCTGGGTCGGCAGGTGGCCATCAAGTTCTTGCCGGCGGAACTGATGAATGACGCTGGCGCTTTGGATCGTATGCAACGCGAGGCTCGCATCGCTTCGACAGTCAATCACCCCAATATCTGCCCCATTTATCAACTGGGGGAATCTGAGGGCCAGCTCTTTATTGTGATGCCCCTGTTGGATGGCACCACACTGCGGGAGTGGATCGAAGGCCAAAACACCCGATCGGCCGAAACATGTATCCGGGAGATCCTATCGATCGCGATTCAGATCGGCGAAGGCCTGAAGGCGACGCATGCCAACGGGATCGTCCATCGCGACATCAAGCCTGCCAACATCTTTCTTTCGTCACGGGGCGAGGTGAAGGTTCTCGATTTTGGTGTGGCGAAGATATTGAATGCCGCCGGAGTTCGGACGAATGATATCGCGATCCCTGTTCAGACCGGCGGCAGCAGCGCTCTCTCATTAACGGTACCGTCGACCGGTACGCCCTCTTACTTGTCCCCTGAGCAGATTCGTGGCGAGGATCTGGATGAACGGTCCGATCTGTTCTCGTTTGGCTCGGTTTTGTACGAGATGTGCACGGGGCATCGCCCGTTCGATCGGGAGACCGTGGAGGCCACCAAAGAAGCGATCCTGAACGAAGAACCGCGCCCGATTCGTGCCAGTTATCCCGCATTTCCCGAGCGCATGGAAGCGATTGTGCGCAAGGCGATTGAGCGCGATCGGGATCGACGTTATCAGAGTGCTGAGGAAATGAGCTCAGACCTGTTGACTCTGCGATCGGCAGTGGCCTCCGCGGCAGCCGCGCCAGAGGAACGGAAACCTCCTTTAAGAGCGGTCCAGCGTGTCGGTCTCCGCAAGACGGCGATCGCACTTGCGGTGGCATGCTTGGTTGGCTGTGCAGCGATATGGGTTGCGTGGCATCGAGACGAACCTCAACCATTCCGCGATTTCACAATAAACCAGATTACGAATACGGGCCGCGCCGACCAGGCAGCCATCGCCCCCGACGGCAAATACCTTGCCTACGTCGAAAATGAGAATGGACATGAGAGCCTCCGATTGCGGAACGTCGCGACCGGCAGCGATGCGGGGATTGTTCCGCCTGAGAGCACTCGATACAAGTCGTTAGCGTTTTCGCCAGATGGCGACTACGTGTACTTTCGCCGGATCGTGAACACCACCGGCAGCGAATGGGATGCTTTCAGAGTGCCGGTTCTTGGTGGGCGGCCGGAGGAGCTATTGCGCGACGTGGACAGCGATCTCGCATTTTCACCGGACGGTCGGCGCCTCTCCTTCGTACGGGCGAACGATCCCGAGGAGGGCAGCTATCGGATCCTCACAGCAAATCTCGACGGCTCAAACGAGACGGTGGAGTCGATCCAAAAAATACTGGGGTACGGAAACGATTCCTACCCACCGTTCGATACGTGGTCTGCGGATGGAAGAGAGATTCTATACACTTTCGCCAAAATGGCGGATGAGCCCGGTGTAATTCGTGTTTTCAATCTTTCGACCCGCAGCCTAAAAACACTGCAACATTTTCCAGATTTGCTTACGTTCGACATTCGCACTCTGCCCCAAGCGAGAGGTAAGTGGACGCTTCTTGTAGCTTCTCCCAGGGCTGGAGAATCGGCGCCTGCTCAAATCAGCGCATTCTCCCGGGGCAAGCCAACGCTTGAACCGATCACAAGGGACACCAATAGCTATTCAAGCCTCAGCGTTTCCGCCGATGGCAAAGTCGCCGTGGCGGTCCAGACTAAATCGCAGCAGTTTCTTGATCTCTTTGATGGCAATGTCGCGCGCGTTAAGCCTTGGACCGATTCAAAGGCAGGCAGCCTGGGGAACCTGCTTTTGTTCGATTGGGCCGATGACCACCACCTTCTGATTTCGGACAGTCACAAGCTCATGCGTGTCGATACTGTATCCGGAGACTCCAGCCTCATCTTTTCTGAGACGGATGCGTCGATTGTCGGCCTGGCAGCGTGCTCGACAGGCGCGATTGTCATCAACCGTGAATTTCGTACCGGCAATAAGACAAGCGAGGTCTGGAAGATTCAAGGGGATGGGGCAAAACCGATAAAGCTCAGCGACGGCCAGTACGATATGTCGCCCGCCTGCTCTCCCGACGGCAGATGGGTCTACTACCTTGACGGGATGCAACAAATCAAGCGTGTCCCATCAGTTGGCGGGCGGCCCGAGAGCATCGCATCCGGAGTTCCGGAACTTGACCGCGTGATGGGGACATTCGCTTTTGCACCTAACAGAAATCAGATGGCCGCCCTCGTAGAGGTGGTCGATCGGTCGACGAATCGGGCTAAGACCCGTCTCGCTCTTTTCGACCTGAAGGACGGCGCGATTTCGTCGCCGAGGCTCATCGAGCCTGAAGCCGGAGTCGTTGCTGGGTCGCTCCACAACGGCGGCGTCCGCTTCAGCCCGGACGGCAAATCTCTTTGGTACACGGTCAAAAAAGAAGGCATCGAAAACATCTGGGTTCATCCGCTGGATGGTTCTCATGGGCGTCTCAAGACAAATTTTTCCTCCGAGACAATCTCACATTTCCGATCGTCACCCGATGGAAAGATGCTGGCGGTTGGTCGTACGCGCTCCATCTCCGATATTGTGATGCTGCAGGACCGGTCGGGGCGATGAGCTGCGACGTACGATTCCGATGATTGGTTTTCACTTCGACGCTTGCAGGGTACCGAGTCCGCAGCGGGCATTCCGCGGAAGGTAATCGAGGCCTCCGCCAGCGGCCTGAACCGCCCTGCGGCCGGCCACGTCGACTTCGCCCGAAGCGGTGAGAGTCCCATTCGGTTGCAAAGCGAGGGAGAGGGGGCCAGTGCTGTTCTGGATCTTGACGACCAGCTGACCGGCTTCCTGAAGAACCGCGTAAGCTTCAGAACTGAAGGATTCCTGGCACTCGAGAGTGGCGGAGTCGTCGCGGAATTCGATTTTGAGTCCGCCAACTGCCGCGTACGTTCCGTTCAGCCGAAGTCCAGGCGCAGTGTTAGAAGATTTGCTTCCCGTGCTGCCAACCACTTGCGTGAGCGCGGCAGAGGCTGAGATGTTCGCTCCTGTTGCCGGCAGTGTTCCAGCATTGCATCGTTCCGTCTTCGGGGCGGTCGGGGCCACGTATTGGTGCTGTGTTGTCGGCGTCCAGTTGGTGGAGGTCGTCTGCTGATCGACCGAATACTCCATTCCATTCTGGTGCACATCACCCATTGCATAATTGGGAACATCCGCGGCGTCAATCTGGCGCTGCGTTGTGGACGTCTGTGTCTGCATCTCGTAGCTGGTGGTGGAGTGATCGACCGCTCCTCCAATGACAACTCGTCCAGCTACATCGATTGGTCCGGGGCCAACCAGTTTGGCGTCTCGATAGGTCAGGAGCAAAGGTTTGGGCGAGATCGGGATCCTGACGTAGATCTGAGGTCCCGACCGCTCAACCGTATATGGAAATGTTTGTTCAATGAGACTTCCGCAACCCAAAGATACAAAATCCTGCCGAAATTGCAGCCCGAATCCCCCGGCAGAGTACATTCCGGTCAAGCGCAGCCCGGTGGGCACTTCGGGCGCGATTCCCTTCAGCGGGTCTCCTCCAATCAGATCCGTCATGCCGACCTTCAATCCCTCGCCCATGCACTCCATTTCGTTACGCCCGGATTCGAGACAATGCCGCGTGGCGACGGATCCAGGATCTTTGGCGTAGTGCGCTTCGGCGTCTGCGGCCTTTAGGTTGTCGTCCACTTGCCGCGTCGCAGCAGTCTTTTCGCGGGCGACAGCCATCGCGTATTGAGGGTCATTTCCTCCAACGCGACGCGCAAACGCATCCTGTGCAGCGGGGCTCAGAAAGGTGGTCCATACCGGAATCCCTTCAAAACCAAATCGCGGATCACTGCGCTTGAACCGGTATGGGTTCGAGGCAAGATCGAATTGCTGTCCGGGCAATTTCTTCGCCGCCGCTTGCGCCAACTCGAATTGAGCCTTGCTGTAGTCGCCGAGGAGCTGCTGTTCATCCGGGGTGAGCGCGCGAGATCCTGCCAATACCTGGATGATTTCGCCCAATTGATAGAACGCGCCGATCGCCCGCGTCACGTTCTGCTGGGGATTGCCCACAAGCATGCCTTGGATCACGCGGTAGGAGTTGGGAAATTCTGCCAGATAGGCGGGAGCGAATGGCGGAAGCGCCTTGCACGCGCTTGCATGACTGCGAATTTCGTTGAGCGGCTTCGGAACCTCCATCAATAATTTCCCATCCTGCTGGAGTCTGACGAAACAAGCCTCCTGGCCGGCTTGTTTCTGACATCCGACCACGGTCATGGTCGCACCGCGCCCGCAATCCCATCGCGAGTCGTTCAACTCAGCAGGCGGCTGCACAGGTGCGGGCACGGCAGGCGAAGCATTCCCTTGAACCTTGCACATCTTCGTCATCTGATAGACGACGGCCTGACGTGTGTTGTAGCGCTCGGAGTCCTGCTCGCGCTGATAGAAGCAGGCTTCAAATTTTGGCCATTTCTCGCACCGGTGCACCACATAGGTGTGCCCGTCGTTGCAGAGATAGGGGACGTTGAATTGCAAGCCGTCGGGTGATTGCTGAGCGGCAGCTATTGTCGCAATGCAGAACCGAAGAGATACTGCAAGCCTCACCTTGTGCATTCCTGCTCTCCTGGGTGCGATGTTCCCAATTGTAGGCTCAGGCATCCATAAGGAGCTACGAAATCCTCTATCACAAACGCACCTGGATCTCAGATGATTCCCGCAACGTGGCCGCCGAATGGCCTAAGCTCTCCGCAAGAGAATCCACGTCCCGAAGATGCCTCGTTACGAGCGAGTCCTCCACTTGGTGGCGAGGGTGGCGAGCTTATCTTCTACCGTAGCCGCGAGGTGGGGCGCTGGCTTGGTTGACGTGTGCTTCGAGGGCGACCCAGTAAGCGCTTTAATCGAAAGACCGATGCGTTTCGCCTTTGTATCGACGGTCAAGACCTTCACTTTGACTATCTGGCCTGCTTTGACCGCTTCGGAAGGATCTTTGATGAACCGATTCGAGAGTTCGCTGATGTGGACAAGCCCGTCCTGATGGACGCCAATGTCGACGAATGCACCAAACTTCGTCACATTCGTAACAACTCCCTCCAGCACAATTCCCACTTGCACATCGTCGATATTTCGAATCTTATCGTCGAACTTCGGCGCAACAAATTGGTCGCGCGGATCACGACCCGGCTTGCGCAACTCTGCCAAAATATCATCCAGTGTGTATTCGCCGACGGAAAGACGATTCCGGTCAAGACCCTCCAACAGTTGCGGTTGTTCGATAACCATGCTCACACTCATGTCAAGCGATTGTGCTATTTGCTCCACAACAGGGTAGGACTCGGGATGGACTGCCGTACCATCCAGCGGGTTATCTCCATTGCGAATGCGCAAGAAGCCGGCTGCCTGCTCGAAGCTCTTTGGACCAATGCCCGGAACCTTCAACACCTGCGCGCGTGACCGAAAGCTGCCATTCTCATCGCGATAGCTCACGATGTTCAATGCAGTCCGCTCGGTGATTCCAGCCACGTGTCTTAACAGTGTCCAGGACGACGTGTTCAAGTCCACACCCACACGATTGACGCAGCTCTCAACAACGCTCTCGAGAGAGTCCGCAAGCTGGCGCTGATCAACGTCATGCTGATACTGGCCCACACCAATTGACTTGGGATCAACCTTCACCAGTTCTGAGAGCGGATCCTGCAATCGGCGGGCAATCGAGATTGCCCCGCGCACCGTCAGATCAAGATCAGGGAACTCCTGCCTTGCGACTTCGGACGCCGAGTAAATGCTGGCGCCCGCTTCACTCACGGTCGCTGAAAAGACTTCCGCGATTCCTCGGTCGCGCAAGAACTCGCGAATGAAGGCGTCCGTTTCGCGTGAAGCCGTGCCGTTGCCGATTGCTATTGCGCGCACGTTATACCGTCTCAGCATGGCTTCCAGCTTCGGCGTTGCCTCCGCATTGCCATGCTTTGAAGTGTGCAAGTAAAACACATCGTGCGCCAGCAGCTTTCCGGTTTCGTCCACCACTGCTACTTTGCAGCCGGTTCGCAGGCCGGGATCAATTCCCAGTACCGAGATAGGCCCGGCCGGTGAAGCGAGCAATAAGTGGTATAGATTGTCTCGAAACACCTGGATTGCCTCTGTGTCGGAACGCCGCTTCAACTCCAGCCGCACCTCTCCCTGAATGGACGTGTTGAGCAATCTCTTCCAGGCATCATCAATGGCGATTTCCAATTGCGGCGTCCAGTCACCCTGCTGGCGCAGGAGATGCCGGCGCAGCAGAGCTATGACTCGTTCGTGTTCGATTTCAATCAGGAAATAGAGTACTTTCTCGCTCTCACCGCGCCTGACTGCCAACATCCGGTGCGAGGGAATGGTTTTCACCGGTTCCTTGTAGTCGTAGTACATCTTGAACTTTTCCTGCTCATCGATCGCATCGATCGACTTGCGGCTCACGAGCACGCCGTCGTCGAACATTAACTTCCGCAGGACCTTGCGCAGGTCGGCGTCCTCGCTCAACCGTTCAGCCACGACGTGGCGCGCGCCCTCTAATGCTTCCTCAGCGGTTGAGACGCCCAGCTCCACGTTCACAAACCTGTCGACCAGCACCTTCAGCGGCTCAGCCGCGGGTTGCTGCGCCCACAAGTACTCCGCTAAGGGTTCCAGCCCCTTTTCACGAGCTATTGTGGCTTTGGTCCGCCGCTTGGGCTTGTACGGCAGATATAAGTCCTCGAGTTCATTTTTCTCGAGCACCGTCTCGATACGCGCCTTCAGTTCATCGGTGAGCTTTCCCTGTTCGCCAATTGACGTCAGGATAGTCATTCGCCGCTCCTCGAGCTCACGAAAATAGGCCAGCCGTTCCTCTATGGCGCGGATCTGGACTTCGTCCAAATTGCCGGTCGCTTCTTTTCGATAGCGTGCGATGAAAGGCACAGTGCCCCCGTCATCAAGAAGTTCGATGACGGTACAGAGTCTGCGAAGAGGAAGATTCAGCGTTTGTGCAATGTGACCGAGAGATGCAGGAGAGAGATTTTTATTTTCCGCCATGGAGAGTCCTTGTTCATCCTATAGGAATCTCGGACGTTCAGCTCAGACCTCATTTGAAGGTTGGAACGAGGTGCTCTGTTGGAGACGCGACGGCAACTAGCATCTCCGCGTCCCAGTCGATCAAGGCTGAAGGGGTGAACCTAGCCCCCATGCCGAAGTCACGGTTTTTGCGCAATGGGCACACCTAAATTTCATTCAAACTGGGGACGCTCTTTCGACTGGTTATCGCCACAAATTCGCCACTGAACCGTAATGGTGACATTGGCCGAGGGCGTGATCTTTGCATTGGCGGCATCGAGACGCGATGCCAAACATAAGGACGACAAACGCAAACGTTGCACCTCCCGAGCCTATCGCCCAAAGATTCGTTCGACTGGGCAACCCTGGATAGGCGGTCGAAGCCGCCGTCGGTTGATGGTGAGTTTCGTTTCAGCCGTTGCGATGGCGTTGAGTATGACGCTCGCTGGGTTGAGCGTGCAGGTGGGTAGACGCTGCGTGCCGTTCTGCAACGCCATTAGCGCGCAAACCAGATTCAGAGTGCCCGCACAGGCGCTTTCCGCGGTGAAGGTGGCCGTCGTTGTTGCCGAACCTCCATGCGCGTCCCTAGGCACCAATTACGCACAAACCAGTGGGCTGCTTCGATCCCATCCGGAGCCGAAGGAGCCAGACGATCCGGTCGCCTCAGATCCCGGGTAATTCACGTGGCATCTTAATCCAACCTGTTACTGCACCGAGAATCGAGGCACGGTGCGAGAATGGCCGCGCATCAACGTTGCGCTCTTCGCCGATCGCTTGCCAATCGGTGAACGGAATCCCTTTGCTGTGACCAACTGAAAAGAGAATCCTTGAGAATTGACATCCAGGAAGGATCTCGTCAACATCAACCCCAGCGAACTGTTCACACAGATGTCCAAACAGCACTTTGGGCGAGTCATTGGACATGTCATCGTTGCCTTCGTTGGCACTCACCGAATGATTGCTCATTTCCGATTGAAGAGTGCCATCGCGACTGAAAGCAATCTCAGATCGGTATTTCATTGACAAATCCAATTGAGGGAAGATGATTGCGACCATTTCTTGCGTGGCCGATTCTCGCCCGGCAAGAAACCCCGAAGCATGGCGCCGGGAACGGTCCACGATCAGCAAATCCCCACTATTGAGAGGCAGGCTCCGGCATAGCGAAGCGGCCTCGGCGCCAACTACCACACCCACCGCAGATTGAGGGTGACGAATGAGGTGAGATGAGATTTGGAACTGTTCAGCATCAAACTGCCGAGGCGCGATCGAGCCGTTTCCTTTTACTCGAAATGCGTTGAATAACGGGAGCGTCACCAATGCTTCCTGGCTGATGCCCGTCCCCTGCATCATGATCTCTTCGTGAAAATCAGTTCTCAAGATTTCCAATTCGACTCCGGCCTCTTGAATGAACCAATGCCGTAGTTCTTTGGCTTGCGCCAGTCTACTCATCATGAGAAGGATTTCGGCAGGTGGGCGAACCTGCGCTCCCTTTTCCCAGGTATGTACTTTCGTCAGGCTCACACCGAGGACTTTAGCGAGCTGCGGTTGAGACATGCCGAGACTCGAACGGAGATCTCTCATTCTGTTTGCGATCTCTGGATTCTGGAGCTCACCAGATGTCATGCCGATAATCGCTCGCATTCACTTGCACCTTAGGCACGGAAAAGTTGAAGGACGCAGAATCGAGGCAAGCGCGGTGGCGGATATCCGTCTCTAACTGCGGCGCCTCTTCCTGCAGCCTCCGTTCAGACGTCAACTCACTGGCCAGATGATCCACAAATTGTATACCGTGTTCGTCCAAGAGATGTTCGCGCGTGCGCTGAAGTACCTGCCAACCGAGCCATGGCATATCAAGATGCTTGCCAATGACCTTTAACCGGCGGGCAGCAAGATTGATGGGATTAATCGGAATTCCTGGTTTGGTTACGAATACAGTGTCGCGCAGTCCAATTCCGTTTGCTCTACTAAGCTGGGTCAACACGGAATGCAGGATAGGTGGAATGGCAATCTCCCTCTTCCGTGATGGCGGAACGCTGCTGAAACGGCCGCGGTACATCTGATTCCTGATCGCGATCGTCCGAGGCGGAGTGAGTTCGGCTTCCCGGTAGACGCTGCGATCCAATAGATTCACATTTCTCCACTGAAGACCACACGCCTCCGAGACATTCATGCCGGTTGCAACAATCATTAAAGTTACTTCCCGCTCGGGGCATGCCATATGACCGAGCACCCGGAGCAACTGAGAAAGATTGAGGGAATAGGTGGGTTTCCTTCTCATTTCAGGCATACGGACAGAACTTGCCGGATTGGCTTTTTCGAAGTAACCACCGCGAATCGCGTGGGAGAAGATAGCACTTACGGTATTACGGATGTGACGGATTGTTTGGGATGAGTAGCCGCGATTCATTGCAGCGGAGATTAGATTTTCCACATCCGCCGGTTGCACCTCTCGAATACGAAGGTCGCTCATGTAGGGCCAACCTGGAACGGTCTCCGGTGTAGAGACAGATTTTCCTCGGAACCGACGGAAGATTTGCGCAACCTTTTCGGGAGCGAGCACGAGTTTCAAAATTGCCTGATAGTGGTTCCTGCCCGAATCTCTCTTTTGAGAAACGTGCTCCGGCAGAAACTTGGTCATTACGAAATCGGCGACCGTCATATTTGAAATGTTCATGTGCAGGCGGCTCTGGATCATCGTATCTTCTTCAATGGTGTATCGGCTGGTTTCCGTACGGTTGGGGAGGTCTCTATTCATGTCGGGGTTCGGCATTCTACTCATTGGCTGATCTACTGAACCATGAGTCCGCCGGCGCGAAATCCGCCGATGACGATGTTTACGTAGTCTCCCCGTTTAACCGTCAGATGCGGGTTTGAGAAAGCCATCCAATATGATTTGCCGACTTCAGGATTGTTGTACTGGCGAAGCTGTCCTACCTTCTCCAGGGAAGGAATCACGAGCCTTGCGTGGGCCTTGGGTGATTCGAGAAACGGACTCAGTTTCTTGTCGTTGAATACCGTGGCTTTCGATGGGTCCACGATGCGATAGCTGAACCGAATCAGTTCGCCGGATTCCACTGCCTTGACAGAGAGCGAGTCAATCCCCCAGACCAATCCGTAATACATAACGGCGCGTTTGGGAAAGTGGCTTGGTGCGTAGTGGGTCGGATGGGCCTGAGGAGATGGCTTAGCTGGAGTTGACTTGCTCTGCGCTTCCAGTTGACCGGGAATGAGAACCCCACCCGCAAGAACAATGACCACGCATGCTGCATTTGTGAACAGCCTTTGCGAGCCGCGGATTAACCCTTCGATTCGCTTCATCAATCACTCCTGTCTGGTTCTTAAGAAACGCCAATGCTGCCGCGGTGGTTGACGCGAGCAGCATTGGCATGGCGGGCCAAGTCGGGCCTAGTTACCGGCTCCCGTCAATCCACCAGTTTGAGGCGAGCCGGCACCCGAGTCGGTGAACGTGATGGTCCCGGTGCGGGTCCCACTTGAAAATCGCGTATAACGAACTCCCACTGTGCACGTGCCTCCTGGCGCCAGTATGGCTCCAGTGCAGGTGTCTTGCCCGTTAACCGCATTGAAAGCCCACCCCTGCAGCAGATTTGCACCTGAGACCGCAACCGATGTAATCGATGCGCTCGAACCACCCGCTGCGGCCGTGTTACTAAGAGTCACAGTGCCGGTTCCGGTGAGAGTTCCGCTCGCCAATGTGATGGTGAGCGGATTCGGCTTGATTGATACGGATGCCCTGGTCGCCACGCCGGTTCCGGTAAGTGTGATTGTTGAAGGTGTGAAGGTCACCCCGCTGTAACTGATGGCTGGTGTTTGCGTGTATCCGGTTGCCGTGCTGGGCGCGAACACCACCTTTACGGTGCAGCTGGCCCCCAGAGCAAGCGTGGTACCGCAGGTTCCGCCTGCAGTTCCGGCCGGACGAGAGAACGGCGCGCTTGTGCCAATGGCGAATGTTCCACCGTTTAACGCGACATTCCCTGTGTTGATTACGGTTAAAGTCATTGGACCGCTGGTGGTGCCTGTTGCCCAAGTGCCGAAGGCCAAAGATGTCGGCGATACTGAAGCCGTCTTTAGTGGTTGAACTCCTGTTCCGGCAATTGCGACCGGCGCTCCGCTCACGCTTGCGTTGGTAGAAGCAATGGTGAGTGAAGCGGAATAGGGCGCTGCTGCAGCCGGGGCAAATGCGATGGTGATGGTGCAGGTCGATCCCGAAGTGAGTGTTGTGCCGCAGGTTGTCGTCCGCGAGAACGATGCAGAGAGGTTCCCGATGGCTAGGCCGGTAGCCGTGGCCCCGCCGTCGTTGCGCAGCGTAATAGTCTGAGTCGGTGAAGGACTCGTCCCCACGACTACGCTCCCGAAAGACACTAAGGAGGGTTGCACGACAAGAATCGGAGTGTTCACAGTCCCTTGGAACTCAATCGCTCCGATATCGAAGCGCGGGGAGGCATCCGGCCTTGGATTGCCGAAGAAGTCCGTGGCTGGATGCGTCTGCGACGTCGGGATATAGTCGATTACTGGAGAACCCGCCTTCTGTGCCGGGTTGAAGGTAAACACCTGAGCCATTGAGGAATTCAACACGTTCGTGGAAAGCGGGCCCCAGTGGAGGTTGACCCAATTGTTACCTTCGTCTACGGTGGCGGCCGCCAGAAGTGTGAACGGCGGCGCCGGCAGCGCGTTGGACTCGTTGGTTCCTGGAGGCGTCTGCCAACCCGGATACGGCGTGCCAGGCACAGAACCCGCCGCTTCCACGGGCACCAACGAGCCATCGCAATACAGGCCCGTGAGTGTTGGATCAATCGCAAGTAGGTTGTTGCTGCCCGCCCCGTTCTCTGAAGCATTCGTTAGCAATGAATACGTCGGAGCCAGAGTGCCACCCGAATGGTCCCCAGGGGCAGCATCGCCACGAACGCCAATGTCCCAATATGCGGCCTTGGCATCGTTGCAAGCTCCAGTAGCAGTCTGCGTGCCGGCAGCGCTCGGGGCCGAACCGAAGCCTGGATTGAACACGGCCACCGTATCCTGCTGGTTTGTGAAACCGCTGGACTGAACACCTTGCAGCGAGATCATCAGCGAGCGGTTTTGCCAGAACACGTTGTTCGCTAGCACCGGCACCGAGAACTTGGTGCAGTTCGACGCAGAACTCGTCGAGTTGGTGCCGTGGTTTGTTGGGCAAGTGACAGAGGAAGTCCCGCCGGTCAACTGACTTATATTCGCGGTAAGCACGGCACTGTCAGTCACGCTCACAAGACCTGCAACCTGCGGGCACGATTGCGTTCCACCAGTCGTTGAGCAGTTGGTTCCCTGGGTACTTGCCAGCGGAGCGAACAAGCTCTGAAACAAGACTCCGGAGGACGCTGTCGAATTGTTATTGATAATGGTGTTGTTGATTAAGTTGACCGACAAGGCGTCGAGGAGTGACACACCGCCTCCGTCCCAGCCGGCCACGTTATTGGAGATGATGTTGTTGGTTATCTGCACCGAGTTCCATGGAGTTGCGGTCTGGAACGAGGGTTGCGATCCATGACCAGGAATGGTTGGCCAGTTGGTGTTCGCATTGCCTCTCGGGAAATTGAGCACGTCGTTCCCGTTGATGTGTTGCAACCGCAATCCTCCACCACTGCCGCTGTCAGCGGAGTTACCAAGGATCAGGTTCGCGTCAATCACGAGCCCAGGCCCGGTGCCATCACCGGGGGTGATAGCTCCGGGAGCAGATACGCAGTCCAGATCAGTGGTCAAGCCGCAGGGCGGATCGGCATCAGGCGCACCCATGACGAGAAGACCGCCACCGTTGGTCACGATAGTTGGGTTAGTGCTCTGGTTGAACATGATGGTGTTGTGTGTGATGTTGCCGTCGTAGCTGAATCCGACATGAGCAAAACCCGCGCCGTCACCAGTGCTCATATTTCCGCAGACCCAGTTGTAGTTGAAGTTGTAGTAGTCGCTGCCGTTACAGAAGGTCACGCCACCCGCTCCGGCCGGGGTTGACGAGAACAACTCATCCCCGAGTGAGGAGTTCTGCGTCACCATGTTGTTGTGGACGCTGACATCTATGTCGAAGCAATATGGGAGCGCCCTGTTTGCCGCGTTGTTGCCGTCGGCGACGCACGAGCCTGGAATTGTGTTGGCAATTCCACCGGACAGATAGGCATCCGGGTGCTCGCCCTGGCCGACGGTGATACCGCCCGACATGGTTCCCTGGTTGTTCTGCACGCGGTTGTTGGCGATCTGGATATCGTGACCCCAACCGTGAACGAGGATGCCGCCTCCGCCCTGAGAGCTGTTTTTAATTGTCAACCCATCGATGCTTGACGGGTTGCACAGGAAGTTGCTCGGGAACGGATTGGTGAGAGCAATCCCGTTCGGCCCGCAGCCGGCGACCGAATCGCCAGTGTTGCCGTTGAGCAGAGTTGTTCCTGCGGGGAAGATGTCCGAGTCAAAGGCATGCGAGGGATCCGGGAAGTAGACTCCTTTGGAGAGCACCGTAATGCCCGCGCCTTCGTAGGCTCCCATCAACGTTGGCTCGATCAATTGCTCGGCCAGGTTTCCATTGAGACTGGCATCCCATCCTACTGTGGCTTCCAGCGGAAGCCGATCCACTGAGAACTGCATATCCGCCGGGCAACTCTGCACGCCAGATGGATCGTATTTGTTCGAACCTGTGACGGGTCGACCATTCAGCGCCAACCCAAAGAGGCACACGACTCTCTGGCGCCATGGATTCAGCTTGCCGGCAGGTTGAGTATTGGCGTCGATGATGGACGACGCCGCACCGACGCCTTGCAGCCGGAGCGGTTTCCACATCAGAATCATTTCCTGGTGAGTACCCGGACCAAGGATGAGAAGATCACCCGGACTTGCATTGTCAATAGCTTGCTGTATCGATCCAAAGCCGGATGCGGAAAGAGGATCCGTGCCGGTGATAATGGTCGGTTTCTTGCCGCCGATGGTAACGGTGACGGTGTCAATCGACTGCTTCCCGTTCGCCGCGGTAACAACCAGTTCGCCGCACTGTGCCGTTGATCCGCCAAACTGCACCTGTTGCTGCACAGAGCAGTTCGGGACGCCAGATGGAACAGTGCCGGTGATGGAGGCAGATGTCCAGCTGACAGCGCCCAGCGCCTTTCCGCCAACGGTTACGTATGGACAGAATGCCGTGCTGGAGTTACTGCTGCAAGAATAAGTCTGACCTGCTGGTAGTGCCGGGAACTTCGAGAAGTCTGTCGGCACCGCGCCGAAGTTATAGTGCCGGGTTATCTTTTGTTGATTGTATGGAGCCTTCGTTGCGGACGGTCCCACGTATTCGTAGTTGTCTACATTCTGGTCGCCGATTGCAGTAATGAGAAGCGACCCCGCGGTTTCAATCGAAGCCTTCGCTGCCGCGCCGCTGCCGCCGGAGGTAGAGAACGTGAGTGTTGGGGCGCTGTTGTATCCGGAGCCGCCATTGGTAACGATGACCGCAACCACCATCCCCGTTTCGGTGGAAGTGGCCGCAGCGGCTTGACCACCTGCCGCTACACCACCCGTGAATGTTACCGATGGCGCAGTGGCGTAACCCGCACCGCCATTATTCACAGTGACAGAAGCGACGGACTCGCCGATCACGGCGGCGCCAGTGGCCGTATTGGCCGTAGATGTTCCGTTGGAGAATGTAACTGTCGGCGTGCCTGTGTATCCGGCGCCGGCATTGGTGATAGAGACTCCCGTGACGCGTTTCGTTGTTTGGTTAATGTTCGCCGTGGTCACGGTGCCAGTCGCATTGGTTGTTGCGCCGCCGCTTGAGATTGTGACGGTCACTGTCGAACCAGCCCCAGTCCTTGGGTACACCCCGCCGTTCGTAACCGCTATGCGCGTGACAGACTCGGTCATATTGGCCGTGGCTACAGCGCCGCTGCCGCTACCCCCCAAAAATCCGACCGTGGGTGCAGAGCTATAACCGCGATTCGTCGTTCTGGTACCGGTGGACAAATTAACGGCAGTCACCGAACCAGAGACAACGGCCGTCGCAGCCGCGCCGGAGCCGCCAGTTCCGGTGTTGTTGAATGTAATCGCAGGCGCGCTTGTAAAGGATCCGCCACTTGTCACCTGGACGCTGGTCACGGTTCCTTTGACGCCTGCCACCCACGGGCCGATGCCATCGCCGTCCACTTCCTTGATGGCCGGAGTGGCATCCGGATAGGCGCAGTCGGGGTTGTTGTAAGCGCCCGCAAAGGCAGCAGTCGGAACAACTGGTGTGTCGAAGTACCCCGTCTGCGCCGGCATGAAGGGCAGCTCATAGCAGAACTGGCTGTATCCATCCTGGAAGAACGGATCCGTCATTGTTCCGCCTTTGCCATCGGAGATCGGTCCCGCATCGTTCATGCAGCCGACCATCATTGTGGGGCCATACCCAGTTGGGTTCGGGGGGTTGACCTCCCACGTGGAGTAGTTGAGGCCGTTGTAAGCGCCCCATGCATCTGTGTATACCCTCGAGACTTCGTTTCCAGCCCAATCCTTAAACGATACCGGCAGGTATGCCGGGCCATACTTCTCGCCAAACTGCGGCGAAAAGGGATCGAACTCCGCTGTGAAGTCATCGGTGATGACACCGGTGTAGTGTGACGCGGCGTGAGTCTCGGTGTAGATGTAGAACTTCGCCAGTGCAGAAGTTTGCTCGGTGAGTGTGACCTCCTTGCGGTCGCAGAGCTTTCGGGTCGCGCCTGCGAAGGGCGCAACTTCCTTCGACCCTGGATAGAGACTGATGAAATCGGGAACCACGTGGTCCTCGCCCACGCAGGGCCAGAACGTTTCCACTGAGCCCGTGTCGGCTTCGTGGCTCGGCAGTGTAGTGCGGCCCTGATCGGAGGTTGGCATCTGGGCGCTGTTCTGGTTGTAACCGGACGCCACACTTGCCTGGTCGGGCAGAATAAAGATCGATGCCAGTCCTCCAAACTGCTGAGTTACCGGTGCGATGAAGTTGTCGCCGATGAGGATATTCTTGTCTTCTTCCTTAACCAACTCGTAGCCTTCGGGCAGAACAACCTCCACCACATACATGCCGGCGGGCAGCATGGACGTTCTGGCGCGATATGGATCGTAATTGGCGTCGGAAGCGTTGCCGGTATCTACAGTTGGATTGGCGATGCAGCCCGTGCAATTGGTTCCGGTGGGCTTGCCGGTCATCGGGTCCATCGATGTCACGCTCGGGAAGCTGTACATGCCGTCGTAAGGAGCAGGCTGCAGCTGATTCCAGTTGTGCATACCGTCGTAGCACTTGAATTGAGAGTTGTATGGGAGGGCATGCGCAGGTGTTCCGTTATTGTTGTAGAGATCAAGCCACTGCGGCTGATCCTTCAAAGCAAACCAGAAGTAGGGATCAGGCATGAGACTGCTATCGGTTCCTTGACCCGGGCAGCTCATATTCGGCTTGCCATCTGAGCGCACACCTTGCGCCCAGTCATCAAAGCTGGAGGTTTCAGTGTGGTCGACGAGTGTAAGTGTCTGCGTGATGCCATCGGCTGCTACGTTTTCCTTGTATAGGTTGATTCTGACGTGGGGAACGAGCGGTTCCCAACTGGTCTGCAACAGAAGAGTCGGATCGTCAAACGGTCGCGTGGATGCGTAGACAACGTGCCCGTGGATGCCGCCGTTCTCACCGGGAGCGAAGGGCTTCTTACCGAATTCAAGGAAGTTGCTTTGACCCGAATATCCCTGCCATCCGTAGGAGTTCACCCATGCTGGATCGATTCGGCCAGTGGACATCGGCTGCGTCATATCGCTCGGCTTGCGGCCAATCGCAATAGACTCGTTGTTGCAATCTGCGGTATCTGCCAGATTGCAATACACAGCGCCTGGAACCGACAAATCTGCGGGGAGCGGATTCGGTTCATAGGTATTCGCCAAGTTGGCAGCGAGCGTCGACTTCTCGCAGGGCTTCGAACTGGGATTCGTGCCGGAGCAATTTAACCCAGTAGGTGCCTTGGGGTCAGTTGGATTGTCAACGGGGCCGCCAGAATCATAGACCACGTGAGTACCTGTGTTCTTGTACCGCGTGGAGTCAGTTTCGATCACGTACCAGTTGAATAGCGGGAAGACCTCGTTAAAGCCTGCGTAGCCGTTCAGGTCAGTGTTGTTGAAGTTCGAGTAGCTGCCATCGCGGAACCGGATGTTCGTGACAACAAAAGGCAGGCCTGGTTTTTGATCAGTCGACACCCCGCTGAAGTCGGTGTCCAGGAAGGTACGTGTATAGATATTCGCTTGCCACTGATGAACCGCGACCTCTCCCATATCTACAAGACCCTTGCAACTGGCGGGTGGCGTTGTCGAGAGAGAATTCCACGACAGGTCGCACATTCCGACGGGAGTTGTGATTCCATCCACGACCTGGTCGTTCCATTGGTCGAATGTAGTGATCTTCCAGTTGCCCGCCGGGACGTTCGGAAAGTCGAAATTGCCCTGATCGTCGCATTTCACGAATCCGAACTCAGCTCCATCTGGATCGCCGATGCTGACGTAGCACTGCGAGAAGGCATACTCATCGTGAGTTCCGCTGCCGTAGAGGCGCTCGTCAGGTGTGCGGCTCATACGCGCCGTGGTGATGTGACCCTTGACCTCGTGCGCACAGTCGGCACCTTGGGCGCTGCAAAGGGCTTTACCGCGATCATTGATGATCTTCGGGTTCGCAAATCCGATGGTGACGTGATAGCCCGCCGGACCGAACTCCTGGAAGTATCCGGGCTCTCCAATTCGCATAAAGGAGTCGTGCGCCTTCTGCCCATCGAGGGTGTTGGTCTGCAACCACTCTTCACCGCGGGCGATTCGATCAGCTCCGGGATTTGCGACCACGCCATATCGACCCTGGTAGAGATTCTTAACCAGCGCCTGCCCAGCGAGCGGAGACAGGGTCTTGCCGTCTGACTCAAAGGTCGGGCAGGTCACGATCATGCCAACGATGCCATTCTGGCTGCTGTCGCCGGACTCCGACTTTGCCGAATCCTGCACCGAAATCGGGCATGCATCGAGCTTGCTTACAGGATCGATGGTGCCCGCCAGGCTGTTGCTTAACGGCATGTTGAACATGTCATATGTCGGAGCACCGGTCGCGTTTCCAGTGCCGCCGGCATCATCCTGCAGCGTGATCTGGAATCCGCCAAGACCAGGCTCATATGGCGAAAGCACGTCAATGCCGCCACCGGCATCGTGCTCGCCGTTCAACGGATAATCGTCTTCGAAGACAAACACGGATAGTGTCGCCGGTGGATACGGGCTTGGTTCGGTAAACACGGTGATGGATTGACTACCGTCGTGGGCTCCTTTGGCTATGGGTGCACCGCCCATGCCATGTCCGCAGTTTCCAGTCCAATTTCCAGATTCGTTTGATGTAGAAGAGTTCGAACCGTTATTCGCACAGTTTGCCGGAGAACCCGCGTAGCCGGCGATAAACGGTTGCGCAGCATCGCCTGGCATGACGGAGATGTAGTAGCGTTTTTGGGGATCGAGACAATTCGAAATCACGTTCTTTCCGTCGCACAAGGCTACGTCGCCTGGTTGCGATGCGGGATGCAATGGCGCCAAATTGCCGAGGATCGTTTGGCCAGCGCCGCACGAGACATCTTTGGTGCAACCAGTCGCGACGACGGGCATGAAGCTGGTGTGGAAGTTAGTGCCGAAGTTAGGCACGATTCCCGAAGTTGACCCTGGGCAGCCAGTCGGGGGCGGATTCTTTGCGCAATTCGGATCGGAGAAAAATGTTCTGTCTTCTTCGATGATCCAGCGGTAGTCATCAATGGTGGTCTTCTTATCGGCTCCATCGAGAACTGTCACTTGAAGGCCGCTGCCAGTCGGGAAGTTTATCGACACAGTAGCCGTTTGTTTGGTGCCGATTGTATTCTTTGCGGTGAATTCGAAAGAATAGCTTCCCGGCTTCATGACAGCTGCGGAGAACCCGCCGTTGGGGTCGACTACTACGCTCAATCCGCTACTGATATTTGTGATGCTACCGGGATCAACGCTCAACGGAAGGTGGGCGCCATCGACGGCGCCTGTCAGGACGCCAGGGCCCTTCACCGTGAGCGCGGTGGCCACATTTGACCAGTAGGTACAGCCACCCGGGCACAATAATATCCCACTGTCCGCGATGTTCGATGGAAGCAAGCTCACAACTGCGAATGGACCGTTCCCGTTTGCCTGGTAAATGAACCAGTCCGACGTGGTCCCCGTGTTGGGAACATAGGTAAAGGCTCCGTTCGGATTGAGACTGAGCGTACCGTTCGCAGGCGAACACGAAGCAGTTGGCGTAGTGGTCGGAGGAGTGCCTGAACAAAGTGCGTTCGCGACCGACACGCCAAATACGTTGAGGTCGTTTGCGATGACGCCCTTGGAGGGATCGCCTATATGAATGGCCTGGCCCGGTACCAATGCCGCATAACTGTCAGGATTGGCGACCGCGCCCCCAAGCGCAGGGGAGGCTGGCAAGCCTGCATTGTTCACGCTGATGTAGGCCAGCATCCCGGAATCGCGCGCTATGCTGTTGGCCGACAGGCTGAGTTGGCGGTCAAAGATCGGCAGAGCGGCAGATGCATCGAGCGAAGGCGCGTTAATCATCACATCGTAGGTTTTGCCCGCAGCCATGAAGACTTCACTCTGCACGCGGGGGATGCCCGGAAGCGGATTACCGTCTTCTGCGATGAGAGAAAAACCGCCCGAAGGTGTCGTGGCGCCATTCACCGACCCCACGATCGTTGGGACATGCATGTGAGAGCCCGCATTCACCATGCGAACCAGCACCTGTCCCGTACTTGGAACGATGCCTGTCGCAGGCGTCGTCGGAAAGAGCGAATTAGACGGATGCGTCTTATCGAACGCGACACCATTAATCAGGTAATAGAGCGGGCTGTAGTTGACCACGGGCGGATAGCAGGCTGCTGCGCCGCCGCTGCATTGCGCGATAGCATTGTTCTGCAACTGCAACGCCGCAATTGCAGTGGCCGTGGAGCAGCTTGAGGTGCACCCGCTCGGAGGAGCTATCGTGACCTTCGGCGAAACTGCGTAATTACCCGGTTGATCGATATCGATCGCCGTGACTTGGCCAAAAGTAGCGCTGGTTGGATCCGTATCGATTTCTGCGTGGGCGGTTCCAGTAGGTGAACCGGGGCCTAGAGTCACGCTTGGCGGAGTGGCATAGCCGGATCCTCCACTGGTTACGGATACGGACGAAACAGGACCGCCGAGGTAGATTCCATGCGTCGCGCTCTCGTCAAATCCGGCGGTGTTCACGGCCTTGTCGACAGCGTCGTTTTGAGTTGGATCAATTTCGCTGAAGATCAACGGGAGCTCAGCGTCATAGTTGATGGATGTACCCAAGCCGCCTGTCTTATAAGCGGTTCCGGAACTGCCGGTAACGGGCGCTTTCGTCACCACGACCATGCCGATGAGGCCCATGGTTGCCTGGATGGAAGGATGCGTCCCCGACTCGAGCAGATAGGTCCCCTCTCTCGGGCTTGTCCAAGTGAGTGCAGCGCTCGATCCGGTAGCAACTTCCGTGGAGAACGACTGAATGCGCGGTCCCTGCCCTGGGGGCGTGAATACCGGTCCTGAATTAGCGATCGGCCATGATGTTCCTTGATTGTCGTGATTGGGGCTCGGCGTACATGTGGTCCCGCCGGAGCAATTGTCGCCACGCAAACCGAGACCGCCACCCAACTGGCCAACGATGACAATCGAAGTCGGAATGCCGGCAGCTGCGCGCGGAGGCGTCGGCAGGCTGTTGGTCAGGTTGACGGTCAGGCTGCTTCCCGCTGGAACCGTAATGATCACAGGGGACCACATGCTCGGAGTGCTGTAGTTTGCAACGGCGGTATTCGCGGCAGAATTAGCTGCTTTGCATGTCGCGCCGCCTGAAGCTCCGTTGCAGCTGTAACCCCACATGCTCACGGCCGACCCGTCAGGCATGACAGCCATGGTTGCGCCCGCAGTCAGATTTACGGATTGCGCGGTTGCCACGCAGGCTCCAAGCAGGAGAACAGCCGCTCCACACACTACCTTCTGGATCATGGCTTCAAGAGTCTTGGTTCGCACGTTCTGTTCTCCTTGCTAGTTGGATTCGTCGATTACGAATTCACGGGAGTCGACGAGCATCATCATCATCATTCCGCCCGGGAATGCGTTGTTGGTCGTGATCTCACGCTCGTTGTGCGAGTGCCACATGAAAGCAAAACCAGCTTCACCTGATGGAGAGTTGGCGATGGTTCCTGAAGGTGGCGTAGTCGCTGTGGAGCCAACCGCGCGCGTGGTGGCATCAGCTCCGAGGTAGGGGCTGCCTCCATACCATGTGCCGTTGGTAATGATGTTCGGGTCCGGCAGTGTGACGGGGCCATTCCCAGCCACGTCTCCGAATGGCGCCACCTGAAGTGGCTTGTTGTGGTCCTGGCACCATTCGAAATAGTTGATCGCGGTGGGATGAGCAGTGTTGTAGCCGTTCGCATCTGGATCACAGGGAAGAGTCGCGTTGAGATCGCTCGATGCAGGATTGTGTCCGTACATGTCCCAGTTGAGGCCCCTGGCTGTGTAGTAAAAGATGCCGTCCATGGCGAGCCCGGGAGTGGTCGTGGTGGTGAAGAGCGCCGGACCGGCAAGATCTTCGGGATTTGTCTGGCTCAAAATGAGATTTCCGTCGCGAGCTAAGATGCGCACGTGGTTGGCATGTTCGTGGAAGGGATGCTGCCACCGGCCCTGGCCAACGATGCGCAAGAGCACTTGCTCGCCGGGATGCATATGCGGGTTGCCGTTGTATGGCTGATGAGGATATTGCGGCGAGTAGTTTGGATCCATGTCATCCGGCATGGAACGGCCGTTGATCATGAAGTAGGCAGGATGATAAGGCTCGGTTGGAACCTGGAGATTGCACCCGGCATTTCCAGCCGTACAACCCTGCGTGGCGTTTACCTGATCGAGCGCGCGCTGATGAATGTTGGGATCGATCTCCGAGAACTGGAATAGATACTCGCGGTCATAGCATGACTTGTCATGATCGTAAGCGGCAGATGCAAGGCGGAAATCGGTCTCACTCCAGTAAGCTCTCGCCGCCGCATTCCCACCTGGGTTGGTTAACGGCAGACCACCACTACCCTTCACGGAACCGCATGCAGCCGGAACGTGGGTTGGCAACACGATGATGGCGCCGTAGAGCCCCATCTCGATTTGCAGATCGCTCTGGGTTCCGCTGTAGTAGGCGCGTGTCCCGGGAGTGAGGGCAACAAAGGTGTAGGTCACCGAAGAGCCGGAGGTGGCCTCTTGAGTAGTCAGGCCAGCCACACCGCCACTCGTTTTCACCTGGAATCCGGGGAACAGGATGGATGTGTTGCCAGCGGCGGCAGGAAGATTGTTGGTCAGGGTAACCGTGACGGTATCGCCTTCGTTGACGATCAGCGTCGGACCAGGAATCTGCATCGAGGTGCAGAATGAGTTCTGGATCGCGGCGGGCGCAAATCCGGCGGGGTTTCCGCTGCAGCCATACCCCCACGAGTAGATCATTTCGCCGTCGGGCTGTGTGATATATGCCGGCGATGCAATCAGATTGAATTGCGGGCCGGTGATACCGGGAGCAGCAGCATGGGCCGTTGCCGCGAGCGAAAGCACTGCAATCACGAGCAACAGAAGCAGTCTTCTCTTCTTCAACGCGAGTTTATTGAATGTCGGCTTCATTGCTGCTCTCCTTAGAGGATGTGGATTTCAGTCATCAGCCCGCCGAAGTTTTCGGCATCGTTGGCGAGATGATCGAGGTTCGGCGTGTACAGGTAATAGACCTCTCCGCGTGCGTAGGGGCTGCCGTCCGATTTGGGCTTGCTTGTGTCGAGAAGGACGTCGAGTGATTCCCCGCCTGCGAGGGTGATCGAGTTGGTGTTGTAGTACAGATTGTTTCCTGACTGGTCACGGAGCAGCTTGGCGTTGATCGCGATGACCGTCATCGGAATGCCCAACGAAGCGAGAGTCTGATATTCGCTCACATCGAGATCCGAAATGCGAAGCAGAGCTTTGCCGCCCGCAGGAATGTTGATGATGGAGGAGAGAGGCTGCGAGAAGTGGCTCGCGCCATCTGCGGACTGCGTTTGCAGCGCGCCGGGCGTAACAGTATCGGGATAACTGCGTCCGTTCAGCAGGAAGTACTTGTCCTTCATGTCGGCGAAGCCTTCGGGGTTGAAGGTCATGCCTACAAAATGGAAGTTGGGGTCGAAGCCGTGGATCTGGAGTGGATACTCAACGTCGTACGCTGTCGAACCATCACCATCGTTGTAAGCGTATTTTCTGGTTTCCGGATCTGGCTGCGACGAATCGTATCCGCCTGCAGGTGAAGTGTCGCTTCCATGAACAATCTTGTACGGAAGAGGATTTGCGCAGAGAATGTCCGTGCCAGAGTTGCATGCGGTACGCAGGTCACCCTGCTGAGCCACCAAAGCCTGATAAACGGTCATACTCTTAGGCACTCGATTCTGCCGAGGGCGCACATAGATCTGCCCGACCATTCCCATCTGCAGATGTTCAGGCGGAGTAATGTGGCAATGCCAGAAGTACGTGCCGGCATCGGGCGCGAGATAGTAGTAGGTGAAGCTGCCGCCGATATTGATCGCAACCGAAGCATCCGGAACGCCATCGTAGAATGACGACGCATTTGGATAGCCGTGAAAGTGCACTGTGTGCTGCTCGAAGAGGTCGGGCCGCATGATCATGCCGACGTTGGTTAGCGTGAGGAAGAATTCGTCGTCTTCATCGATCGCCATCAACGGCGCGGGAATGTTCCCGTTCATCACGCCGACGTCCATGATCTGGCGCGGGTCGACATGCCCGTCTAGCGCCCCGCCGTTATCGAGATCCGGCGCGAGACCCACCGCACCGTTAAATGTGAAAGCGGAGCCTGAGTTCACGGATGTCGCCGGATCACCCGGAACGAGTGTCGCGGGGGAGGTCTGGTTAAAGACATTCGGGAATTGAGTGCCGGGCTTGCCGGCTGCCAGATCGGCCAAGCCCGAAAGTGGGCCGAACGAAAACGTGTAGGTCTGTGTGCCGTCAGCCATGGTTGAGTAACCATCGCCTCCAGAGATCTGCTGGCACTTAATGGACCCGTTCACGGGGCCGGTTGGGAGATCGTAGCCTTTAGGCCCTGATTTCCAGGTCATTGGCAAGCCGAATGATGGCGACGAATAGCTCGGCTCTGAATTGTTACCGCTCCCATCTGGGTGCGTGATCGTACTGGTTGGGCACTGTACCCTGAACGATTGCGCACCTGCAGTTACGACTGCAAATGCAGCCAGCACGATCACAAAAGCCTTCACTCGTCCCTTCGACATGCGCTCTCCTTTTTCTCATTGGCCGTCCAGTCGGCGCAGCGTTCGCTCGCGACCAATATGTCGTCGTGCGGGGTCCTCATTGTTGCGCTTGATCAACCCAGAGAAGTAGGAGAGGGATTTAACGAGAATATGACTTATTTGACCTGATTAGATTATTTCGACATACGTGTTCCTTAATTTGAAATCGACATTAAGTTAAAAACGCTCGGATAATACCTAGATGGAGACTACGGGTTATGAAATCCAAGCCTGGATCTCAACGAGCCCGTTTTGCAAGTTATTCGAGGTGCTTTTCGTCGTCACGACTCTTCAAGATACGCGCTGGAGGCACCCTGACCGGTCTTTAGATGTTTCGCTCCTACGCCAATTGCGTATCCATTAGTGGCTTCCGGGAAGCAAAGTTCAGCCCCGCCGAAGTTGGGCGGAAACTCTATCGATGTCGGTATCCAAATGGCGCTATGGCCCCGAACATGCGTCAGGAAAATCGTAAATATGTCAAGTAATTTGACATCGCGATTTGTGACAGTAAATCCTGTATATTCCTTAAGAAACACACCGAAAGAGCTCCCGTTTGCTGTTTGCATGAACACTGTTCGAATCGTCAGGTCATTTTTGGAATCCGAGCGAGGGTGAGGAAAAGCCTACAGGTCCAACCCGGGTTAGACGCGACGCCTATGTTCCGCGGCGGTTGGAGCGTCGGGAGAGGATGAAATAAGACAAGAGCTATATTCGAATGTCCGATCTTTTGCGGGGGGGATCAAATGCAATCTCAAGGTGGGCCAGCATCCAGGAGCTGACAAACGAGGAGGAACAGAATGTTGCCGATGCCGAAGAACCGGTTAGATCCGGCGGGCTTTCCGTGGCATCGGTCGATGATGCATTTGTGGTTTTGGCCTGTAGTTGTTTGCGGCATGGTTGCACTGCTCGGGGTCGTAGCCTTTCTCCAATATCGATGGACTTGGGAAGTAAGCAACGCGGAAGAGGTTCAGATTGGCTCGAGTCTCGAATCGCTCATGCGAAAGTGGCACAACGACCTATACGGCGAGTTTTCAGCAATCTGCATCGCGATGCAGGTCGGTCCAGACTCAGGCGCACGCGATACCTGGGCCGATTATCTCGATAGGTATGTCGAGTGGAACGATGCATTGCCTCACGAATCGCAACCGTATATATACAGAAACCCCGACTTGGTCGGAGAGATCTATATATGGGAAACAGGTAAATCTAATCCTCACCTGTTTTGGCTAAATCTTGAAAAGAAGCGAATCGAGCCGACGGAGATACCTCAAGGAATCTCGGACTTGCTGATTCGCCTCCAGACGAGCTCCGCGAACCTTCCGGCAGCGCTTACTGCAGGGAAACTGCAACGCGAATCAATACAGCCAGCACCCGGATCGGCTGAAGAATTGGGCCTATTCCCAGCAGGAAGCAACGCAAATCCCGGATGGCAATTCGATACGCGAGTTCCCGCGATTGTTCATCCCATCTTTCACCGCAACCCCGGCAAGTCTGTGAGCAGTGGTTATCCAGTCGACTGGATCATAATCACCATCGATATGAATGTACTGCGAAAGAGAGTCTTGCCAGAGCTTGCTGCAAGATACTTTGGCGGACTCGATGGACTCGATTACAAAGTAGCCCTGGTGGAAACAGGAGAGAATCCACGAACCATCTATTCCTCTTACCCGGGATTTGGATTAACAAACCTGAATGATGCAGATTCCGCGCTGGACATATTTGCTTCTCCAGCATCGAGCTCAGTGTTGCATCTCGTGCGGGATCGAAATGACAAGGAGGCGAAGACCGGGAGACGCACACAGGCGATGAACGGACCCGCTTGGTTTCCGATCCTGGAACACAATTCTCATCCTGAAGATTGGATGCTAGTTTTGCAACAGCGTACAGAACCTCTCCAACTGGCTCTCAATCGAGTTCGGAGAAGAAACCTAGCCGTCAGCGCCGTTGTGCTTTTATTGCTTGCGACAAATATCGGGATGCTAACCGTTGCGGGTTATCGGTCGTATCGCTTTGCTGAACTCCAAATGGACTTTGTCGCGTCGGTTTCACACAATCTTCGAACTCCGTTGACCGCGATCTTCTCTGCCGGCGAAAACATTGCTGATGGTGTCGTAGTGGAAGGGTCAACCTTCAGGAGCTATGGCGCACTGATTGTGAATAATGCCCGGCAACTTCGCTACCAGGTCGATCGCATCTTGCGATTTGCTTCTATACGAAGTGGAAAGGACCGATACAATTTGTGCCCGCTCGGAGTCGCGGGGATTCTCGAGCGAGTGCAGAGGAACACGTCCTCGCTGATCAAGGCAAGTTCCTGCGCTTTAGAGGTAGATATTGAGCCCTCCTTGCCCGATGTTCTCTGCGATCAGTATGGAGTTGGTGAATGCCTTGAGAATCTGATTTCAAACGCAGTCAAGTATTCTCGCGATGAGCGGCGCATTCATATTTTTGCAGTCTTGGAGCGTACCGCAAGCGGCACGCACGAGGTGGCCATCAGCGTTGAAGATCACGGAATAGGGATCAAGGGTTCGGAGTTGGATGAGATCTTCGCGCCGTTTTATCGCAGTCCGGAGGCAGTTGCCGCTCAGGTTCGCGGCACTGGATTGGGCTTGTTCCTGGCTAGACATGTTGCCAATGCCATGGGTGGTCGCCTCACGGTCAAAAGCGACCCTGGCGTAGGGAGCGTGTTTACACTGCATTTGCGCTGCGCCAACACAAGTGCGCGGAAAGCCGAGCAACTCCCAAAAGTAAGCTCGCCCGCGGAGGGATGAGAAGAAATGAACGAGAGCATTCTCTTGATCGAAGACGAGGAAGCGATACGAACCACACTCGGCGACCGGCTTCGCCAGGAAGGCTACGTGCTTGAAACCGCGGTTGACGGTAATGAGGGTTTTGAGAAGGCATTAAACAAGCCTTACGATTTGATTATTCTGGATTTGATGCTTCCGAGGCGTAATGGTCTTGACGTGTGCCGCCAGCTCCGGTCTTCTGGAATCGCGACTCCTGTTCTGATACTCACGGTGCGCAATGAAACCGTCGATAAGGTGGTCGGTTTGAAGTTGGGTGCCGATGACTATGTGACGAAGCCTTTCGAAGCGGCTGAGCTTTTGGCACGCATCGAGGTTTTGCTACGCCGAGTGCCCGTGCACGCAGGACAGGGTGTTTATGAGTTTGGCTCGATTCGTGTCGACGTCCGGCAAGGACTCGTCACCCGAAACGGAACTCCCGTCTACCTCACCGCCCGAGAATTCCATCTCTTTCGCTATCTCATCGAGCGAGCCGGTGCTGCTATCCCGCGCCATGAGCTGTTACGGTCTGTTTGGGGATACGATGCTGATTTGTTGACCCGAACCGTCGATACACATGTATTCAGCCTGCGCCAGAAACTTGAGGAGGTTCCGAGTATGCCGCAACTGATCCTGACGGTAGCTGGTGTTGGATACAAGTTCGTCGGCAGCATAACCACTTCAAGGTAGAGGCCGTCCGCCGTAGACCCCACATGCCGGGCAGATTCGAAGTAAAACTGGAGCGCCGCACAATCGAGCTGACGAAAACGAAGAACGGGTCGGCTCGAACGGTGCATCTCAGTGCCGATGCGCTGAAAGCTATTGAATCCCTAAAACGACCTCTACAAAAGGCATCCGATCCGGTGTGTCCACGCGAGGGATCGCAGGGCCGATTCGACACGCGCTCCTGGTTCCAACCATGCGTGGAAGACGCGAAGATTACGAACTACGTCTGGCACTCAAACCGGCACATTCTGTTCATGGTTGGCGATGGCCGATCAAAGAGATCCAGGAACTCGCCGGCCACAAGACCATCCCGATGTCCGCTCGCTACAGCCATCTGTCGTCGGAGCACCGGCTTTCCGTGATCGATCGGATTGCTACCGTGAGTTGAGACTGTCTGCAGGAAGGAAGGCATTGAAACCTAAGACTCAGGTCAATCGACTTCCAGTCCTTGGCCATGAATCGGCACGCGCAGATCCCCCTTCATTTCCTGCGCAGCCGTGATGCTCACTTGTTTGGGCCGCAGAAAGAAGCTGAGAATTACCGATCCCAGTGCCACCGCCGCAAGACCTACGATAAATCGCGGTAGGTAAGCACCGGCACGGTCATACATGTGGCCGATCCAAAGCGGTCCGGTAGCGCCACCAATGGCATAAGCCGTCCATGTAAGACCGTATAAGACTGAGAAATGCCTTCGGCCGAAGTAGCGTGCGAGCAGGTAAGGCCCCACGTCGGCTTCGCTGCCCAGCCCCACACCGAGGACTGCCGCACCCAACAGAGCCGACCATCCCGCCCCGGCAAATGCAAGGATGAGCGTGCCTGCGGCAGCCAACGCGAGAACAAAGCTCTGAATACGTTCCGGCGAAACCCGATCGATTGCGAAACCGATACCGAGCCGGCCGATGATGCCAGCGCCTCCCCGAACCGATAGAGCAAGCGCGGCGGTGGCAACAAGCACTCCATGTTGTGTGAGGATGGGGGCAAGGTTGGTCACCAGGCCGTTTTCGCTGAATGCAGAAAAGATGGTGATGAACGCGAGAATCCAGAATGCCGCGGTCCGCAATGCAGCCGCGACGGTCATTCCCGTGTCGGCGCGGTGTTCGGAGCGAATAATGGCAGCCTCGGGGCGGTTGCGCACCAGCCACGCGGTGAGAGGAAAGCCCAGAATCGCGATCGCGCTCAACAAGAGAAAGCCACTGCGCCAACCGTGACGCTGGATCATCCACTCGGTGAGCGGCGGAATCAGGATGGAGCCAACTCCGCTCCCGGTGAGCAACAGCGCGAGTGCTATTCCTCTGTGGGTCGTGAACCAGGTAAGAATCGTGCGTGTGTAAGCGAATTGAGCGGTTGCATTCGCTGCCAGCCCGATCACAAAAAACGTGGCGTAGAACTGAAGGATATTCGGCGTCAATCGACTGAGCGCGGCAAGCCCGATCGCGAAAACCAGAATCCCTGGAAGGATGACGCGGCTGGGCGGGAAGCGATCGAGCAAGATGCCGATGAGCGGCGAGACCAGCGCCACCGTGATCGCGGCTAATGCAAACGCTCCGCCCATGGCCTCGCGCTTCCAGCCAAAGGCAGCGTGCAGCGGGTCGAGGAACAAACTGAACGTGTACGGAACGATGGGAGCAAAACTCACCATAACGCCAGTGAATGCGGCCGCCAGCACACCCCATCCTGGATAGCGAAGGGAGTTCTCATCGTCTGAATGGCGGAGCTCTACGTTCATTGTTTACCGCTCCGGCGAGCCATGGTTGCAAGAAGCTTTGGCCGCACCGAAGGGCGCGTCCAAGGACACTCGGCAATGCAGATGCCGCAAGATGCAGCTTCGGCAAAATAGGGAATGCATTTGTCGAAGTTCACGTACCAACGCTCGACACCGCGCACAATGTGTTTGTCAGGAGTGATGGCGCCAGGAGGGCATGCTTGGGTACAAACCTGGCAGGTTGCGCAGAACTCATCGGCCCCGAAGGTCATAGGCGCGGTGGGAGCGAGCGGCATGTCGGTTGTTACGCCGGCGAGCCGAACGCCGGCGCCAAAGCGTGGGCTGATCAGCGAGCCGTGCTTGCCGAGTTCGCCGAGCCCGGCGGCAATTGCCGGGGGAATGAGCAATAGCGCACCGGCCATTGGACCGGGGTAAGGATCGGCGTGATAGCCCTGCGAACGAATCCAGTTGGCCAGAGCATAAGACGACCGGGTGCCCCTGGCGTATTGATCGCCCACATCGCAGACACCTACACCATTGGTTTCATCGGAAGGAACTTCGCGGAGGCGCTCGTAATCATGAGCGAGAGCGAGGACAATGACCCAGGGATGATCGATCACGTAGCCTTCGAAGATGTACAGCGGATTCATCGCCGCGATCCCAATGTCATCCGCCTCGTGAGAAAGCGCAAACTTTCTGGTCGCTTCAGCCAGTTCCTGAGGTGAGGACTGGTTACTCGTTGCGGCAACAAGTGACAGTTCGGGACAGGTGTAGGCTGCCTGAAATGCTTCAGTCGACCCCGGGCATTTGCGCGAGTTCTTGCGCGCAAGAAGTTGCAGATCGCCCCAGGGATGCTGATCCGGTGGATGCCAGAAAAACGGAGAAGGTCGTCGAGGAGCGATTTCGCCGACTCCATTGATGGAGTTTCCGGAGTCGCGCAGGAGCGCGAGGGTCTCTGGTTGTGGCGTCCATGTGCCGCGCTTTGGCCGGCGCGGATTCGACCGTTCAATCATCGCAAGCCTCAAGACCTTCCGCATACGGGGACGGAAGTCCAAAGCCGTTCGCGATGCGATTGAAAGCGGCGAACAGTGCCGCGATATGCACCGCCTCGGTTACTTGTGCTTCTGTCCATCCGGCGCGTATTGCAGCTTCCACATCCGCGCGAGTGACAGCCGGGGAATTTGCGCTTACCTTTCCAGCGAACTTCAGCAGAGCCAATTCCGCGGTTGTAAAAACTTGAGTATTGAGATCGCCATCCTGCAGAGCGCAAATCATTTCGGCTGTCCCGCCTTGTGCTCCAAGCAGGGCTCCGTGGCTATCGGCACAGTAGGGGCATTCGTTCTGACGTGAGACATGCGTGGCGAGCATCTCCTTTTGCCGGCGACTCAGAAGACTTTCACCAAACAGCAGGCTGTCAGCAATCTGCATCATGCCCTTGAGCAGCGCGGGGTTGGTGGCAAAGCACAGCACAATTCCCGGCAGATCGGCGCGGCTAAATCGCTCGCGATATTGCGCGAAGAGAGCCCGGACCTCCTCATTCGCTGATCGTTCATCCACCAGCGGCAGGTTGCTGGAAGAGGGCGCGGACCGACGCAATTCCATCGCTTGCATTTGAGTGATATCGGACAACGGTTGGTTACCCATTCCTTACAACTTGATTCATTCGGACCTGCTAATACATGAACTTCAACGCAAACTGCACCTGGCGCGGCGCCTCCGCCGCAAGGATATGGTTGAATGTCGGGGAACTAATGTCGCTGTCGGGCAGCCGGAAGTTCGTGCGGTTCAGGACGTCAAACAGCTCAGCACGGAACTGGAACTGCTTTGATTCTGTCACCCTGAAATTCTTGAGAGCCGCGAAGTCCCAGTTTGCGTAAGCCGGACCGATATTCACGTTGCGGCCTTCCGTACCAAACTGCCCCGCATTAGCAGTGAGATCGAGTCGCCGGAATGCGCTGGTGTTGAGCCACGAGCTCACCGTGCGCGGACCATTATTAGGTTTGCCGATGAGATTGGGCCGTTGGGAGGAGAAGCCGGTGATTTCCGGCGCACTGCCTTGCGCCGAAACATCGTTCGAGTCGAAGACGGTGAACGGCGTGCCGCTCATGAGCGTGGCTATTCCATCCAACTGCCACCCTCCGAGCGCCTTGTGATACCAGTTCTGCCCTTGGGCCCAGAAAGGTAGCGCCCATTCATAGCTCCCCACGAACCGGTTGCGCGCGTCGAACGCCGAAAGGCCGCGCTCTGCCGCAAGGTTGAACGGATCCTGGGCGAGATCGTTTTCGCCCGCAACGGGCTTCGCCGCTGATCCGGTTATGTTGAACGACGAAACATCGTCGATATCCTTCGACCATGTATACGACGCGAGGAAAGCCAGCCCGTGGCTGAACCGCTTGCGCAGCGACGCTTCCAGCGCGTTGTACGACGAGTTGGCAATGCCTGCAATCTCACCGGTCGATGAAAACTGGCAACTGCTTGGCGAATCGGCGAGCGTGCATCCGGAATAAAGCCGCCGTTGGTCGGCATTGCTGGAATTCGAAATCGGCTGGCCGTTCGCGGTGCCTGGGACGAAGACCGCTGGATTGGCTTCGATAAAGCGCGGCAAGTGCGTGCCCTTGGTGCCGACGTATCCGAGCTCAAACAGCCAATCGGACCCGAACGATTGCTGCACATTCAAGTCCCAATCCTGCGAATAAGGGAGTGCCAATATCGGGGCTAGAGTCAAGTTCGTGAGCGGTGTGGAGAACGTCCCCGGGGCCGGCGGATTGCCGTTGAATGGATTGGCAAAATCCGGCAGGCTCACCTGTGGCGTTCCGAGGTACGGAGGAGCACTGATCGGCGACTGCAACGGGCCGCCCTGCCCGGTGTAATAAGGTTCGTAGAAGATTCCGTACGCCGAAGTAAGCAGCAATTTGCCCTGACCGCTCGGGTCCCACGCGATGCCAACGCGCGGCGCAAATGCCTTATAGTCGGTGGGGATCAGGCCCGCGGGCACACCTGAATCGCCGGGATACAACAGGCCCACCGGTGCATTCGGCAGCACCTGGGACTTCTTCCCCGGCTCAAACAGCGACATCCGGTTATGAATCTCGGTATACGGCTCAGGCAACTCGTAACGCACTCCGGCGTTGATGGTGAAGTGCGACGAAACTTTATAGGTATCCTGCACGTACCAGTTCGCATTGTTGCCGCGAATACCGCGCGAGAAATCGCCGATACCTTGCAGGAATACGACCGGCTGCCCGGTGAGGAAGCTGGCGAATGCGTCCGTTACCGGGAATGGCGCGAATACGAAGAAGCCGTTGGTTGCGATCCCTTGCAACACATTGATCTGCTGATGCTGGTATCCGCCGCCGAATTTCATCTCGTGCTTGCCGCGTACCCAGCTAAGGGATGCGGAGTAATCGAAGACGTCTTCGTAGGTGTTGCGCGGGCCGGTGATCGGATCACCAACTGTTGCATAGCCATTCACCTGGATGAACGGCGGTCCAGCAGCGATATCGAGACTCGGCTTGTATTGGAAGCCAAGGCTCGAGGGCGATTGACGGTTTTCGTGCTCACCGAACAGAAACTTGTTGCGTAGGAACGAGAATCGCCCCACAGCGATGACCGCCGGTGAAAATGTGTGTGTATCCTGAGCCACAAAGTTTTGCGCCCGCTGCTCTTCGCCAACCGGGAAACCCGGAACGCTGGCTCCGCCCGGTGAAAGAGGATCGACTTGCGAGAGCTGGTTGAACATGTAGCGGAAGCTCAGCGAGTCGCGCGGATCGAGGTAGTGATCGACCTTGATCCCGAACTGATCGGTGTTATTGCTCAGGTTTTGAGTCGTAGAGAATAGATTCGTGCCGGCGTTCGGAAGCGGGAAAAGGCTCAGCAGGGTTTCGGACACCGAGTTGATCTGATCCTGCGGCACCTGGTTGTTCGGGTATGGGGCATTGGCGAAGACATTGAACAGCTGATGCGCCGGGTTGTTGCAGAAGCTGCCCGTAAAACCCTCTGGGCACAGTTCAGAGAAGTCGCCGGTACGCTGCTTCACCGATGGCACCGTGGTCAGCGCCGTCTCGCCCTGGCGATTGCGGAAGCCTTCATAGAATCCGAAGATGAACGTCTTGTCCTTTTTGATTGGCGCACCGACGGTGGCGCCAAACTGGTTCTGCTTCAGCGGCTCCTTCGACTGCGCCGTATAGAAATAATTGTTGGCGTCGAATACGTCGTTGCGCAGGAACTCCCACAACGTCCCGTGAAACTGGTTCGTGCCCGACCGCGTGATGAGGTTCGTCGTCGATCCCAGCGCACCTCCGAATTCGGCATTCGCGCTGTGCGTGATGATGCGAAACTCGGCGATCGCATCCACCGGCGGCTTGAGGACGAATCCGCCATCTACGCCGTTGAAGTTGTTTGCGCCGTCGATGAGAAAGTTGTTTGATTCAGGCCGCTGGCCGTTGACTGAATAAGCTTGCCCGTCGCGCAGCGATCCGCCCGCTTCGGCTATACCAGGCGTCAAAGGGACGACTCCAGGCTGCAACAGGCCAAGCTGCGAGAAGTTGCGTCCGTTCAACGGCAAATCCTCCAACTCCCGCTGCTGCACAACCTTGCCCATGCTGGTGACGGTTGGCTCAATCAGTTCGGCATCGGCACTCACTAGCACCTGCTCCTTTTCCGATCCGACCGCGAGACGTGGCAAGACCGAAGCCGTCTCGTTCACGTTGAGCTTGATGCCATCCTGCACGTATTCCCGGAAGCCCTTCGCTGCGACTTGCAGGCGATAGTGTCCGACCGGAAGTTCCAGGAGAACATAATTCCCATTGCGATCGGTGGTCGTACTTCGCGACAGGCCTGTTTCCACCTGCCGTGCTGTAACCGAGGCGCCTCGAATGACAGCGCCGCTTGGGTCTATCACTGTTCCGCGAATGTTTCCCGTAATCTGCTGAGCAGACAGACTGAGGCAAGCAAGCATAGAAAATGCCAGCACAATTCGAACGATCTTCATGCTATTTTCGAGCCTCCCAGAAGCCTTAGTGCCACAAACAAGTCACGCTGGTGGCCCCCTAGCGCTCTGTTGACATGGATTGCCGCGATACGTGCGCTAGGAAAGGTGGCGCACCGTCAAACATTCCATAGAGCAAGAGAATTCTGGCGGGGAACACCAGTAGCAGAGGTCCGCACACGTCCAGGGGAAGAATCGCTAAGCGGCCTGCACGGATGAACAGTATTAGGAATGTAGGAGCGCTGTCATGCATCGGTCGATGGGTGGCTAGCTCCATCATTCGATGGAGCTAGCCGCGATGCGCTCGCTGCGGACACCGGAGGCGCAATCGCCTCCAGCTTCGAGAAAGAGCTGGTCCGCGCTGTCGCTGTGACGACTTCAGATAACCCTGGTCGGGGAGATGCTGGCCCATTTGGGCATACATACGTCATCGTGCGGCTGCCACATAGCCAGCCCGTCCACGGAACGGTCGCATTGAAATCTCTCTTCGACGCAATGCTCCGTTCGAACCAACAGCCATCAGAACAGCCACCAGACGATTTTGGCCTCTCCGATTCCGAGAGTCCATTTCAATCTAAACACATTGTTTTGTTGGTGCCGGGAGGGGGGGCGAACCTTACCCACGGGTACGGACCGGGGACATAGCTGACACTTCGACGGGGTTGAGTTGAGGCATTACAAGCATCAACATGGCCTGGAGAGTGAGCAGTGTGATGGAGGAGAAGCTGCGCTTTGTATTCGAGTATGAGCGCGACGAGTATTCGATGACCGAGCTGTGCGGCCAGTTCGGCATAGCGCGGGAGACGGGTTATGTATGGCTGCGCCGGTATCGCCGATACGGCACGCAGGGTCTTGCGGAACTGAACCGGGCGCCGCGTCTTCATCCCAACCAGACGCCTGCCGGTATCGAAGTTGCGGTGCTGGGGTTGCGCCAGGCGCATATGACGTGGGGCCCGCGGAAGCTGAAGCGGATCCTGGAGCGGGATCAGCCGGGCCGGGCGTGGCCGGCGGCCAGCACCATCGGCGAGGTGGTGAAGCGGGCCGGACTGGTGGTTGCGCGCAAGAAGCGGCGCAGGACTGAGCCCTATAGCGAACCTCTGGCCCATGCGGTGGAGTCCAACCGGGTGTGGTGCGCCGACTTCAAGGGCTGGTTTCGCAGCGGGGATGGAACGCGTATCGATCCGCAGACCGACACCGAGCGGGTGCGGGCCATCTTCGAAGCCGCATTTCGCGAACACGGACTGCCGGAGGCGATTCGCACCGACAACGGAGCGCCGTTTGCTTCTTCGGCGGTGGCCGGGCTGTCGCGCCTGGCGGTCTGGTGGATCAAGCTGGGCATCGTTGCTGAGCGCATCGAGGCCGGACACCCGGAGCAGAACGGGCGCCACGAACGCATGCATCGCACTCTCAAGCAGGATCTGAGCCCGGCCAAGGACCGGCGCGGCCAGCAACGGGAGCTGGATCGTTTTCGTCGCGAGTACAACGAGGTGCGGCCCCATGAAGCGCTTCGCATGCAGACTCCGGCCAGCGTCTACCAGCCCTCGCCGCGACCGTATCCGGCACGCCTGCCCGAGGTGCAATATCCGGACACCATGCTGGTGCGCACGGTCAAAAGCCACGGTCATTTTCGCTGGAAGATGCACGATGTGTTTCTCTCCGAAGTCCTGTGGGGCGAACCAGTCGGACTGCTGCCTATCGACGATCGAACCTTCACCGTCTACTTCGCGCACATGCCCCTGGCCCGATTCGACTGCAAAACCTGTAAACTGTCCCGGCTGCCTGAAGGCAGACGGGACACAAACAAAAACAAAAACCTTCCTAACAAGGAAAAACTGTCAGATATGTGCCCGGTCTAAAATGTCAGACTTGTCCCCGACCGTACACACGTATGCGAAACACTCAACTTATGTATTTTCAAATCGGCAGAATCGCTCAAATCGACAGAAGCGACATCCTTAGGCACAAATTGGGCACAAACCAGTGGGGTGAACCCCTCGGTTGAGACAATCTGCAATTGGCACACTTGCCGTTCAATGATTTTTGCTACTCAAACAGCCTCTTCTCCTCCAGAATGGTCCTCGGCTGGCGAAGCGGAGGCGGGCTCTGGTGGAGACCAACCCGCCGAGGAATAGCCAGCCGGAGACTCATCGAGACGATGGTCCGGGGAGCCGGCTTCGGTCGGCTTCCCCGTTATCGCAAGAGCCTACATCGGATCGATAGATCTCCTTATGCCTGAAAAAACTCATGGTCGCTCCCTGCGAAGTGGCGCCTAGTGTCCGCGGCTTGCTCGAACTCCTCCGGCGGCCGGTAGCCCAGCGCCGAATGTAGCCGTTGGCGATTGTAGTACTGCTCGATGAACGCCTCGATGTTGGTGCGCAAGTGATCGAGATCCCGATACTCGTTGGCGTAGATTTCTTCTCGCTTGAGCGTTTTCATGAAGCTCTCGCAACTGGCGTTGTCGTACGGGTTCGCCGGCCGGCTCATGCTCGGGATCATCTGGTGCTTGCTCAGAGGTTCTCACGTAGTCGCCGCAGGCATACTGCACTCCGCGGTCGGAGTGATGCACCAGGCCCGGCGGCGGCTTGCGTTCCGCGATCGCTTTCTCCAACGCCGCGATCGGCAACCGCGCTGCCAGCGTTCGCTCCAGCTCCCAGCCCACCACTTTGCGCGAGTAGGCATCGAGAATCACCGCCAGGTAGACAAACTCGCGCTGCAACCGGATGTAGGTGATGTCGGCCACCCAAAGCTGATTGATCCCGGTCAGCTTCATCCGGCTGGCCAGATTCAGATAGACCTCCAACTCGTGATCGGAATCCGTGGTCACCACGAAGGCTCTCGGCTGCACCGCCAGCAAGTTGTCCTCGCGCATGATCCGCGCCACTCGCTTGTGGTTCACCAGCATCCCGCGCCGCCGCAGTTCCGCCGCTGATTCTGCGGTAGCCATAGCGCCGCCGGTGCTCGACGGCGATCTGCTGAATCGCCGACCGCACTTCCATATCCTCTTCCACCGGCATCTGCTCTTGCAGGCGACGATAGAAACCCGCCCGGCTGACACCGCGCCAGCTGACACATCCGCTCGATACTCAGGCTGCCTTGCATCGGCATCACTTCTCGGATCTGTTCGTAGATGCCGTCCCGCCAGAGTTGTCTGCTGCTCTGGCGTCGAGCCTCGACTTTTTGCAAGGCACCTTTGAAAAAATCCACTTCCAGAGTCTTCTCAGCGAGCACGCGCTTCAATCGTGACACTTGCTGCCGCAACTCGCGCTCCTGGGAGTCTGCCGGCGGCCCTTGGCCGTCTTCGATCGGCTCCAGCTGATCTCTCCACTTGTAGAGCAGGCGCCGGTGTACGCCTAGCTCCTCCGACAGCGCTACGATGTTGTCGCAACTCTTCAACCGCTCTACGGCCATCTTCCGAAATGCATTCGGATATCGGCCTACACTTCGCTTCTTCGCCACTCGCAGTCCCTTCCCTGCATAGTGTGCCAATTCCGGCTGTCTCAATTGAAGGG
>CAWFZI010000026.1:0-121483 GCA_963820295.1 uncultured Acidobacteriaceae bacterium
GCCGGCGCAGGTGCCGTCTGCTGAGTCGATTTAACTGACTGAGGCTTCGGGAGCCGCCTCTTCGCCAATATCGAAGTCCTCGTCGTCTTGCGGTTCGTAGAAGGAGATCGTATCGATCTCGAGCGTGCCCGGAACAACGGAAATCTCAAGTGGGCTGCAGATGTCGGCTACGAACACGCAAGTCAGCGGGTAGCTCCCGTGTGAAACAACTCCGTCGTCTCGAGCTACGTCAGAGTCTGAGCCATACTGTAAACGAACCTCTACGTTCCCATCACCTCCATAGCGGATTTGCGTCGAGTCCATTTGGATGATCTTGAGATCATAAAGGTCCACACCTTCGACAGAGGTGTGCGTCGAGAGCCGATCGAGCTCTTGGTCAACTTCGTTATAGAGGACGTCTCGAAGCGCATGCTGAGCTTTATCTTCCGCCGCTTTCCGGGTCGCTTCTCGGCGCTCCCTTACGAATATAAAGAGCTGGTCGAAGACCTTCAGCGCTCGGTAGGCTAGTTCATCCGCCTTCTCTTCCGAAACCCCAAATGTCTTTTCGTTTACATGGGTGAACCCACTCAATCGCCCGATGAGACGCGTGTAATCTCGGACGGCTTCGTTGACTTCAATACCGAGGGTGTCTTTTACGAAGTCATCCTGTAGTTCACCTTGAATGGCGTATTTCGCACGCTGTGCGCGCTCAATCACGGGCTGACCACGTTCGTTATATATCTGCTGAAACCATTCGCATGCCTTGACGCGACTGTCGGGGGCCTGCGCTTCGAGGTGAATCCTGCCCAACTCACCAAGGGCGGTCGCGGAGTCGTTCACCCGCAATGGGTTCTGAACATGATCGAAAGCTCATTAGTGCGGCTTGAAAACGGCGCGCTCGAAGTTCGATGTAAGGTGCCTATTGACCGCTTCGGCGAGTGGAGATTTTGAGATGCCCATGATTTCATTATGTCCTTTCTTGTTCATGGTGTAATTGGACCCATTCGAGAGAATTCTCGAGCGCTAAGCCATAGAACTCGCGATGGCCATTCCGATAACTTCTTGAAGCGCCGTTCGCGTCAGGATTCGGCATTCAGGTAGGATCGTCGCCTTTCTCTCAGTGTTTCTGCGGAGACGCTCATCCTCCGATCACTCTCTGTAGAATCTTGCGCGCCAGACTGACGCTGTCTGCGACGGCTGCATAGATCCTGGGAGATGGCGAGCTGATGTCGTCCCGCGCCAGACGAACCGCTGCGATGATGGCTGCCGCGATCACTACCGTGCTGGCAAATCGATCCTGATTTCTTCTCTCCTGTTCTTCGCGGGCGGTTGCCCGTTTCATCTCGCCCATCGTTCACCTCCAGCGCGCCGAGGCCTCGCAAGAAGTTCGTGAGACAGCCGTCCTTGGAATATGTCCGTCGGCAGATACCGGCGTTGCTGACCGCAGAGTGGGCATTCGGCAACAATCCAAGATCCCGGCATCGTCTCAACCGGCGCAGGAATGTTCTGGCGGCACTCCTTGCAAACGACTACGAACGGATAGAGACCCGATGTTGGGGCGTGAAACATGCGATCAGTATAGGCGAATAAAAGGCGAAAATATCAACAAGCCGAAGCATTCATCGATGGGTTCGCTGAGGGTTCGATAAGCGTTCCCGAGGGCTCCGAAATGCACTTTTGTAGGCCAACCGTGCTCATTGTTTTCAATTAGTTACGTGTGCCGGGGTCCCTTTCACGGCGATAACACGGGTTCAAATCCCGTCGGGGACGCCAAATCAAAACAGCAATTTAGGAGCTGGCGAGGACATTGCCACTGCTGCGCCGGCAATTCGATGGTCAAGGAGTGATATCGAGTCCGGCAGCTGATTGCAGTTGCGCGAGCGCGTCGAGATAGGAAGCAAGCTGCTGATGATATGCGAGTTGAGTTGCGCGATAAGTTCGCTCAGCGTCGAGGAAGTCGAGGACTGACGCGCTTCCGTGATGAAATGAGAATTCTTCGATATCCAGAGAATCCTTCGCCGCACCAAGATAGGTGCCCTCGTAAAGGCGCAGACGGTCGCGGGCGGAAACGAACTCGGCGTAGGCGGATTCCACATCCTCTGTGACCTGGTTTTGGACCGCCTGTGAGAGAAAGCCGGAGCGTACGGCTTCGGACCTCGCATGCGCTAACTCTCCCTGATTGCGATTGAATATCGGAAGCTGAATGGATGCGAATCCGATGCCCATTGCGTTTGATGTTGTTCCCTTGGGGTAAAACGGTTCGAACCATTGGGGGCCGGGCATCTCAGAGCCAGTGTGAAGAAAGGACGTCCCGATGGTCGGGTCAGGCCACCGGTCGGCCTGCGCCAGGCGCACGTCTGCAGCCGCTTTCTCCCGTGCCGTCTCTGCCGATTTCAGATCCGGACGATTCTGGAGAGCCAGATTTTGAAGTTCCACAAGGTCCTTATCGAAGGGGGTTGCTTTCAGATCTCCTTGCACATCGAAATCGCCTGAGAGGCTGGTCGTGCCAAGTAAACCGCGCAGGGTCGCCTTTGCGGTCTTCAATGCAAGAGAAGCGTCGTCGAGGTCAGTCTCAAACTGGAGCATCTGCAACTGAATCCGAAGGAAATCTGCGCGTGCGATCTCGCCTTGTTGCAGCATTTCGCGATTGAGGTCAATGGTGTGCTTGTAGCTAGCCAGGTTGTCCCGAGCAAACTGTAAGTCGGACTTGGCCTGCAACGCAGAGACAAATGCCTGACGGAGGTTTAGTGTAAGCGTTCGTCTGGAATCTGCGGCGTCCAGTTGCGCGATTTGAGTTGCGATCTTCGCGGAGCGGATGCGTGCCGTCCGCTTTCCGCCAAGTTCAAACTCCTGGTAGATGCCGACAGTTGCCGATGTTGTGTCATTTTGAAGTGTCGGATTAGGACGAAGTGCGGCCGTCATCTCGTCAGCCTTGCTCGAGGTGATGCTTTGCTGCAGCGCTCGCAGTGTTGGATTCGAGCGCAGGAACAGATCATTCATCTGCTCCCAGCTATAGGTTGGCAGTTGTTGCGCGGCAGAAGCCATCGCGAAGAAACAACCCACCAAAATGACAATCAGTGTTCCGCTTGCAGAGTAATTCAGGGATAGCCACAGATTCTTTTTCATCGCTAAACCTCTGCTTCCTGTCCGGCTGTGGTGACGAGCCCAAGACTTGCGATAACAGGGACTACGATGAGGATTGCGAAGGTGGTTGTGATCATGCCTCCGACAACAACGCGCGCCAGCGGTTGTTGAGCCTGGACGCCAATCCCGTGCGAAACTGCCGCAGGCAGGAGCCCTAAGCCGGCAGCCAGACAGGCCATCAGCACAGCGCGCATCTCACCAACGCTGGCGCGAATGATCGAATGGTGAATTCCATGCTCGTGCGCCTCTGCCCGACGAATTCCAGCAACAAAGACGAGCCCGCCAAGCGTAGCGACGCCAATTACCGAGGCGAAACCAACTGCTGCCGAAATGCTGAAGGGAGTACCAGAGACCAGGAGCGACAAGACACCCCCGGCAATGCCAAAGGGGAGAACGGATAGGACTGCGAGCGCATCGCGTAACGAATTGAAAGAGACGTAGAGCAGACCAAGGATCACACCGACAGTGATTGGAATAATGATGGCCAGCCTTCGCTGCTCTTTTCGCAAGCTGTCGTATTCGCCGGCCCATTCGAAGCGATAGCCGTCCGGAAGAGGAACCGAGCGATCCAGTCTTTGCTGGACATCGGCAATGGTTCCAGCCAAGTCTCGGCCCCGAACGCTGAACTTGATTGGTATGTAGCGCCGCCCATTCTCGCGATAAATCATGAACGCTCCTTCACGGAAACCGATGCTGGCCACCTCGCCGAGTGGCACGCGGCCCCCATCCGCTGTAGGCAGCAGGATGTTCCTCATCTCATCTACGCTTTGCCTGTATTGCGGTTGGTATCGCACTACAAAGTCGAAACGCCGGTCCCCTTCCAGGATTTGCGTAACTGCCGATCCGCCGATCGCGGCCTGAACTGCGGTGTTGATGTCGGCCGCCATGAGTCCATACCGGCCCGCGGCGGCGCGGTCGACTGAGATCACCAGGTTTGGCTGTCCTGTTTCCTTGAAGACCGCGAGATCGGTGATGCCGGGCACCTTTTCCATGACCGCAATGATCCGTTTAGCGGTTGCCGCCAGCACCTGGATGTCGTCGCCAAAGAGCTTCAACGAATTCTCGCCCTTCACTCCGGACATGGCCTCTTCCACGTTGTCCTGAATGTTCTGAGAGAAATTGAGCGACACGCCGGGATATACAGCTAGATCCCGATTCATTTGTTCGATCAGGTCATCCTTGTTGCGCGCCTTACTCCACTGAGACTGCGGTTTCAGATCGACTTCGAACTCAATATTGTTGAAGGTCGTCGTGTCTGTGCCGTCATCAGGGCGGCCTACCTGCGAAACCACCTGATCGACCTCAGGAAATGCGCCAATGATTTTTCGCATTTGATCGGCGATTCCCGCCGAGTAGTCGAGCGAGACATCCGGTGGAAGCTCGGCGCGAATCCAGAGGTTGCCCTCTTCCAGCGGCGGCATAAATTCACCTCCAACAGCCCCGAAGCTTGTCAGCGCAGCAATGAGCAGGAGGATCGACACAACAAGCACAACCTTGCTGCGGGGTACGATGCGAATGAGTATCCGTTCGTAATGGCGCTTGAGCCAACGCACAAATTTTGGATCGGCACTATGTCCGATGCGTACGGATTTTCGGAAGGAGGCAAGTACGGGTGCAAAGAGCAAGGCAAACAACAGCGCGCCAGTCAGGGCATATCCATAAGTAACGGACATGGGGGCGAAGATGCGACCAGGCACCCCTTTCATGGTGAAGAGCGGGATGAAAGCGACAAGGATGATCAGCGTCGAGAAGAGCACTGGTTTTGCGGCCTCGGAGCCTGCCTCGGCAATGAGTGAGAGGCGGTGTTCCTCGTTTTCAGCCTCATGCAAGCGACGATAGATATTCTCGAGAACGATGATTGCCGAATCGACAATGATGCCGAAGTCAACGGCTCCGATGGAGATGAGGTTGGCTGACCGGCCGGTCGCAGACATCATTCCAAATGCGAAAAGAACCGCAAATGGGATAGTCAGTGCAGTGACGAGAGCGAGAGGGACGTCGCCCAGAAAGACCAGAAGCAGCAAAGTGACAAGCGTTAGCCCGGTCAGGATGATATGCCACACAGTCTCGGTGGTGGTATCGATCAAGGCGGTTCGATCATAGATGGTGTCGATTTTCATTCCTTTTGGAAGCAGCCCTGAGTTGAGTGCCTTGATCTTTTCGCGAAGAGCTCTTAGTGCAGGCAATGACTGCTCCCCGCGTTGCAGAAGCACCGTTCCTCTCACGATGTTGTCCTGGTTGTTACGGCCCACCCGGCCCAGCGGGGGCTGAGAGCCCTCGTGCACATTGGCAACGTCGCGGAGGTAGACGGGGACGCCGTTGTGTTCGGCAATGAGAACCGCGCCCATTTCCGTTACTCCCTGAAGGAGCCCGACGCCGCGGACATTTACATTCTGATCGCCGATCTGGAGATAATTGCCGCCCGCATTCTGGTTGCTGGAAGCGATGGCGGTAATAACCTGCGGCAAGCTGACGTTGTACTGCAAGAGCTTGTTTGGATCGATTTCGGCCTGGTATTGCTTGGTGGTGCCGCCGAACGTACTGACGTCGATGATGCCGGGCACCTGCTTCAGCTCCCGAACAACAAACCAATCCTGGGTGGCTTTCAGTTCATTGACGCTGTAGCTCGGACCGGCAAGCTGGTAGCGATAAATTTCACCCACCGCGGACCACGGCGAGAGCTGCGGCTGAAGGCCCTGCGGCAGAGTAACGGTCTGGAGACGATTTAAGACTTCCTGGCGATCCGCATAGTAATCGGAATCGAAGTCAAAGTAGAGCTTTACGTCGCTGAGGCCAAAGAGGCTGGTGGAACGGACGAATTCCAGATGCGGGATTCCGTTCAGCGTCGTTTCTATCGGTACTGTGACCTGCTGCTCAATCTCTTCCGCGGACCATGCGGGATTTTGTGTAATCACATCGACAAGCGGAGGCGAAGGATCGGGATATGCTTCGATGTCCAAATGCATGACTGCAAAGACGCCCGCCGCCAACCACGTAGCCATAGCAATCAGCGCGATAACGCGATAGCGAAGAACGGTTGCGATGATCGCCTTCATAGCTGACCCGCTCCTTCCGTGAGGAGCTCTGCCCCATTCGCCGCAACGCGTTGCCCGTTTTCGAGGCCTGACGTAATTTCGACCTTGCCGTCGACAAGGTGTCCAGTTGTTACATTCCTCTGCTCGGGCTTGCCGTTGTTTTCGAGGTAGACTACGGTGTTTTGTCCTTTGTGGATCACGGCTGCGGCCGGAACCACGATCGCGGTGTGCGTACCTGTGTCCAAATGAATCGCGGCAAACATCTCCGGCTTGAGCTGGTTGCCGGGATTTGGCAGCGCAACGCGCACCTTCAGAGTGCGGGAGATCGGATCAAGCGCACCGGATACCGAATTGATGCGCCCCGACCAAGTCCTGCCCGGAAATGCATCTACTGTTATCGTCGCTTTCGTACCCGGCCGAACTTTTGAAATGTCCTTTTCGAAGACATCGCCAACGATCCACACCGTGGAGAGGTCGGCAATGGTCAACAACGGATCGGCGTTGTCGAGAGACTTCGAGAACTCGCCGGTGGCGGCGCCAACCGTCAATACGACACCGCGGCTGGGCGACAGCAGAGGGATATTATCGCTGGCGCCCTGAGCATTCATACCGAGAACTTCGAGATGGCGTTTCGCGCGTGCAAGTTCTGCCTGTGCGGAGTCAGAGGCGGCCTTCGCGTCGATGTAGTCCTTCTCGGCCACCGCGCCGTGATCGAGTAGCACTTTCTCGCGGTCGGCTGCACGCCGTGCGCGAGAGGCTTCAATCTCCGCCTTTACGAAATCGGATTGAGCCGAACCGGCATCGGCGCTTTCGATTGTCGCAAGTGTTTCACCTCTCCGAACATTATCCCCGGGCTTGACCTGGATACTGAGGACTCGTCCACTCGCGGGTGCGAAGACCCGAAAGGAACGAGCAGGATCGGCCTGGACTTTTGCGGCGAGGTCCAGCTCATCCTCGATGGGTTCTTGTGCCGCAGTCACAAATTGCACAGGAGATGTTCCGGCCTGCCGGGTCGTGATTGTCGGCGACGTAGCAGGTTCGTGGTGGCAGGCGCTAAGACCAATGCCTATCGACAACAGGACAAGCAAGCCCGGACGGGCAGCTAAGGTGCAATTCGATTTCATTCCATCTCTCTCGGTCAGGTTGGTTTCGGAAAGGCAGACTCGTCGGAACCAGTCACAGTCGTGCGCAAAAGCGAACGCACCTAGACCGCTAAGTGTGGTGTCTGCTGAATTGAAACGGAATTAAAGAGAGAAGAAGGCGGGAGGTGCACGGGAAGAAGAGGGTGCGCGAGCGGCTGACTGAGCAAAAATTGCCTCGGGCCAGACACCTATTCGTGTTGAGGCAACTCGAGCAACAACTGAAACGTGTTTGATGCTACCTGTCTCAGAGCTACGCGACATCAATAGGCAAAGCGGGCTTGGATAACCCTTCGATTCCGGTCGCCAGTTTGGGGCTGATGGATCCGGCGCAGGGTAATCCTCGGCATGGGCTATGCGGAAAGCTCCATGTCCGTCATTCAGGTAGACCTGGAGTCTCTGATGCGTAAATTCCTTCTCGATAACGATGTCGGGAGCACCGTCATGGTTGACATCGAGCGCAGAAATGGCAAGGCCGCTCTCTGTCGATAAGAAGGTAATGGCGCTGTTGGCTGCCTTCGTGACATGAACTTCGATACGGAAAGATCGCTTTCCGTTCAGGCGCCCGGTTTCCAGAAGTATCGCGCCGTCCGGATCGTGATCCTCATCGAAATCGGCAGCTGCGATGTGCGCTGAAAAATCAGTCACACTTTGTGTTGTTTTTGCGCCCCGAGACATGGCGCCGCGCAGCCCATCCTGTGCCTTCAGCAAAGGAAGACACATACATGCCAGGAAGAGGACAATCCCGTAAATTGAGCGGCGGTTCTTCATGATGAAAAGCGGACAAAACGATTATATCGAGAACCATCTTACCATCGCCCAATCCTGCTCATTGGTACTGAATTTATGTTCAGCTTTCCGGTTCGTTCAATCCACCGCATTACAAAGTACAGTGTCTACACACCGAGGCCATCATGCATTCCCTGGAACCAATCCGTCTAAACAAAGGGCGACGCGTCACCATAATTTGCTAAAAAGGCGTCCCGTTTGCGTCGTGCAGGGCAAACGGGACGAGGAAGGTAAAGTCGCTAATGAGTCTTAGAAGTAGAGCTTCGCACCGAACTGGAACACTCGCGGGTCGAAGGCAGACGTAACTTGACCAAAGTTGCTGGAGCCGAGTCCGTTGCTGACCTGATCGAATTCGGTGTGGTTCCAGATGTTGAAGCTTTCCGCCCGCAGTTCAAGACGCCGGTTCTCGTTGAAGTTGAAGCTCTTGAACAGCGATAGGTTCCAGTTATCCCGTCCGGGCCCGCGCAATGAGTTGAACCCTGCGTTACCCCACGCCCCTATTGCGGGATTGGCGAACGCCCCGGTATTGAACCACTCTCCAACCTTGTGCGGATACGTGATTTTGCCAACCTTGTCAGGACGGTTGGTGGCGTTGGGTAGCCCGTTGCTGCTTTGGCCCCCTGTAAGTTGCGGGTTGAGCGGCAGTCCTGAAGTCATTGCGACAATGCCAGAAATCTCCCATCCGCCAACCGTCGTGGACACAAGACGATTTGGGCTCTTCCGGAAGAATGGAATGTCATAAATGAAATTGACCGCGACGTTGTGCGTTCGATCGTAGCCACCGGGGCCGACATCGTACCTCCATCCCAGGTAAGGATTGGAAACGTTGGAGAGGTCACCTCCACCATTTCCTCCCAGGGTTGGGTCGATGGTGCGCGAAAGCGTGTAGAAGGCGCGGAGCGTGAGATCGCGTACGCGGGAGTTGAGGTCGGCCTGCAGCGAGTTATAGTGAGAGTTTGCCTCATTGGTTGAAAGGTTGATCGAGTTAAACCCGCGATAAGGCAAGCCCGGCGCGGTGTTGTACTGCGCGCCGCCGATAAGCTCGGGTAGATAGCTTTCGCTCGGCAGATTTGCTTGCCGGTAGTCGTTCTGATAGCGGTTCTGGTTCCCAACGTACGAGACCGAGAGAACCGTACGACCATTTAACTGACGCTGCATGCCCACGCTGTATTGATAGCTGGCTGGCTGTTTGTAACGTTCGATATTGAGGCCGGCAATACTGGCTGGATTGATCGGTTTGGATGCAACCGTGCCCGTCGCCAGCAGAACGCTCGGATTCTCAAGCATGACGCTGTTATTCGTCACGTTGAGGCTGAAGGGGATGTTCGGTCCGGCGTTATACATGTCGTTGCCTTGAATGCGCTCGTACATGATCCCAAATCCGCCACGAACGACAGTTTTGCCAGAACCCGTGAAATCGTAGGCAAAGCCGACGCGAGGACCAATTGCCGCCCAATGATTGTTAACAAGCCCCTTTGGAATGCCGTTCTTTTCAGGGGTCCCGATGCCATTGAGGTAAAGCGGAACGCCGGCCAAAATCGGATTGGGACTTGCACCGAGTCCCGGGCTAGAAGGACTGATAGTTCCGTCTGGAAGGAGGACTGCCGCATTGGCTTGGCTGTAGAGCGAGGGGTAGAAATTGCCCATGCGGTCGTTGGCCTCGTAGGTATGCGGGACTCCGTCCCAACGCACCCCGAGATTCAACGTCAGGTTACGATTAACTCGCCAATTGTCCTGGATGTAGGCGGCCCATGAAATGTTGTTCCATAAACCGTGGTCCTGAACTGCGAGCTCCGAGTAACTTTTGGCATCGCCTAGCAGAAAGTCTGCGAAGTCGCTTCCGGTATAAGTGCCGTCGAAGTTGAAGGCACCTTGTGTGGTCCCGAAGAGGTCTTGCACCTTTTTGTAGAGCGCCCAGCTAGCGCCCATCTTGAACTGATGTGCGCCCTTGGTCCAGGAGAGATCATCGCGGAGCTGGTAGTCATCCGCCGTGTTTTTCCACGGCCAGCTTGAGATTTCGAAGTGCGATCCCAACGATCCGTTCAGGTCGACATTGGGAATGCGGCTATCGTTGTTGGGACCGGAAAAGAGTCTGGAGCTTCCTGAGTTGTAATCGCCGGGAAGCGAAAGGCTCTTCAAACCGGACCCGGCAAAGGGAGTGATGTTAATGCGGTTGCCGTTGTAATTAAGTGCCGTTTCGTTCAGCAGGTTGGAATTGATAGTGTAAGTGGCATGCACGACCGCGCTATACGAAGGGTTACTGAATGTGTCACCGACGGTTGGCAAATTTGCACCGCTCCACTGGCTGACTCCAAATCCCTGGGACACTTGTTCGGAAATGAAGTGGCCAAAGATCGATAGTTTGCTGGTGAAGTTATGGTCGATCCGGACGACTTCTTCCCTCAGGTTTGTTGGGGAGTTATTTCCACCGATGAACGTTGGCTCGCCGCCCGCATTCACCGTGTTAGACGCCGGGAATATTCCTGCTTTCAGCAGCGAAGTTGCGTTGGGCGAAATCATGCAGGAAGGGATTGTGTTGCCGGGAAATGGTGCTCCCTGAACGACGCCGGCGGGAAGAACATCGCCGGGGCAGTTGCGGGCAAGAACCGAGGCGGAGACGGCAGAGGCGCTGGGAACATTGATAGCCTGGCTGCCGAAGTCACCTCCATAAGTGGACGTTGCCGGCACCGGCTGATTCGTCAATCCGCCTTGAATCAGGCGGCGCCATTCCATGTTATAGAAGAAAAAGGTGCGCTTCCGTTCCGGGTTGTAGAGTCGCCCAAGAGTAACTGGCCCACCAACATTGAATCCAAAAACATTCAACCTTAGTTCTGCGACTTTTTGCGGCGCCGGATTGAAATAGTTGCGCGCATCGAACGCGTCGTTACGATTAAACTCCCATGCTGACGCATGGAGATTGCTGGTCCCGGACTTAAGCACCATGGCCATGGTGCCGCCCGAGGATAGACCGTAGTCAGCACTGTAGTTCGATGTGAGTGTTCTGAACTCCGCGATGGCGTCACTCGACGGGGCAATGCTCATGCCTCCTGCGCCCCCCCGATCGTCGTCTTCTCCACCGTCAAGCAAATAGATGTTGTGATTCTGCCGCAGGCCGTTGAATTCCACGCTGGCGTCTCCGCCTACCGGCGTGTTCACCTCTCCGGAGCTCATGCCCCCGCCACCAATCTGACTTGAGGCGCCGGGTACCAGTGCGGCTAGTTGGTACATGCTTCGGCCGCTCACGGCGATCTGAGAAATCTGCTGGCCCGTAATTACGCTGCTTTGCTCACCTGAGTCTGTTTGCACTCGAATCGGGTCCGCTTCGACGGTCACCACCTCCTGCACACCGCCGATCTGCATTTGAAAATCCAACCGAAACCGATCGCCAACTTGCAACACCACATCCTTCTTCTCCGAAACTTTGAAACCGTTAGCCTCTGCACGAACGCCATAGTGACCAATGTTCAAATCGGGAAATACATATTGTCCCTCGGCGTTTGTCTGGACATTTCTGACTGCTCCCGATTCTGCATTGGTAACAGTAATGTTCACGCCGGGTAACGATGCGCCGGCGGGATCGGTCACCGTTCCAACTATTGTGGACTGCTGTGCGACCGCGCTACCTGAAAGAGTAAGAGCGACCGCCAGTACGGGAAATACGAACCGCAGGAGATGATGCTTCCGTGCGGAGGGATGGCAGTTACCGCCAACTAGCCTCAAAAGGTGTGACTCCGACCTCAATCTCATTCTTTTTCTCCAACGAACGATTTGAACGCAGGCTTACTGTGTCCGTCCTATAGGGTGCGTTCCCATTCAGCCGTCGGCCATACCCACTTCTGCAGTTCCGCTATAACCACTGCCACGCAGGAAGAAAGCATTCCTCGCGCGTTTGCTTTGCGAAGTTGACTATTCGCGGCGCCTTTCGTCTAAGTCGGAGTGATGGAGTATCGGGTCTAGGTTCAACTGCAGCGACGCCGCATCGACCGGCCTAAGTTCTCCGCCGAATGAAGGGTGGGTTGTGCCCAAATTTGGTGCGGGAGCAGGTGTAGAGCTAAGCAGGCTAACCGAAAGATGGCTTGTCTGAGCTTGTCGAGGAGCAAGACCGATTGCCAATTAAGTCCGTGTGCGCAACTGAGAAATGGTGCTCGGACATAGTGTGATCCGCGAGCTTCGCCCTGGGGAACACGGCGCGCGCGCGGTTATCCGAGTATCAGAGCGCGCATGTGCTTAACCGCAGTTGAAATCTGTTCGGCTGGCGTGCTTCCGAATCCGAGAACGAATCCATGACGAGGCTGTCTGCCGCCATAGTATCGAGAGAGCGGCCAGAGCCACAGCCGCTCCTTTGATGCGCGCATTGAGATTTCTCGATCGTTGAATTCCGCTGGCAGCGTTACAGAGACATGCATCCCGGCAGCAGAGCCGTGCACTTCAAGTAGGTCACCAAACTCATTGCGAATGGCGTCGATAAGCACACTCCGTCTCTCGCCAAGAATCTGTCGCATTTTTCTAACGTGCCGACCGAAATGGCCGTGTTCCATAAAATCGGCGAGAACCTCCTGATAAAGATAGGGCGAGAAGATGTCCATCGCCAAGCGGACAGCCGCGAAGTGTTCAACCAGGTCACGCGGAATGACGATATAGCCGACACGAAGAGAAGGAAAGAGTATTTTGCTGAAGGTTCCGATGTAAATTACGCGCGCGTTCACGTCAAGCCCTTGCAACGAAGCGATGGGTCTAGTATCGAAACGATATTCACTGTCATAGTCATCTTCGATGATCCAGGCGCTTGCGCTCTGTGCCCAATTGAGTAGCATCAGACGGCGGGTCGCGCTCATCGTGTATCCAAGCGGAAACTGATGGGATGGCGTGACAAAGGCAGCCCTCACACCCCGATGCCTGGCCATCCTGGTTACGTCGATTCCTTCATTGTCTACCGGGATCAGTTTCAATCGACAACCTGCCGCCCGAAGCAGCGTCCGTTCTAAGTCGTATCCAGGCTCCTCCACAAAGACCGCATCTCCCGGATCAAGAAGTACACGCGCAGTAATATCAAGCGCTTGCTGCGAACCTGACACGATCATGATTTGGTCGAGATCGCACTTGACCGACCGCGCCGTGCGCAAGTAGGTACAGATTTGCTGCCGAAATCGTTTGGAGCCCATCGGATCAATGTTGTGAAGCGCATTGTGCGCCGGGTTGCGGCTTTGACGGTCCACCAAAGCCGACCACACTGGAAATGGAAACTGATCGAATGCCGGTTGATGCAGTCCGAAGGAACCCCAGCCTTGGAGAATCGATCTCATTTCTCCTTTCGGGTAAAGGAGTGTGCGACGTGCAGTGGGCCTGTTGCCCGATAGAACTTCATCGGAGGGAGTGATCTGATGGCCTGAAGACATCATCTGCTCGGGCAGTGTGGTCGAGATGTAAGTTCCAGATCCGACTTGGCTTTCTAAGTATCCTTCGGCCAGAAGCTGAGCATAGGCATGCAAAACGGGAAAACGAGAGACCCTAATCTCGGAAGCCAGTTCACGGCTTGAAGGAATCTTCTGCCCGGGCGCCAGATCGCCGCGAAGAATCGCGTCTCTGTATCCGTCATAGACCTGCCGATGTAATGGCATGCCCGCGTTGCGATCGATCGCAATGATGGGGCTTACCACGGAACCCAGATAGCCCATAAGAGAATTCTAGTTGGCACAATACATGCTCTCAACCCGGCTGATTACGCAAAATCACCGGCTCGCACCATTCCTCGCCTGCTGCACCATTCAACAGATTCTTCGGCACCCCGCGACGAATTCGGCAAGGCTTCGTGAGCAAGAAATTTAGCATCGTTGACGCACTCAAAGAGATTCTGTTTTCCAAAGGAGCGTCTGCACTTTCTATCGAATTTGGAAGGAAGTGGACACCACTTCACATGCGCGGATCGTTGCGCATTGCTTGGGCGGCAGAAATTTTCTCCCATTCGGAGTAGATAACAACTCCGGCACGATTCTTTGCCGCAATCAGACGGGTTGTTTTCCAGCCGGGAAGAGTACGGATCACCGTTTCGGTATTCTTCTTCAATAATGCGATCAACGCATCTTGCGTCCCGGGTTTTACCTTCAGCATATTGACCAAAACAATGGAATCGTCGGACATTGCATGTCCTTCAATTTCGAATACTCCAAGAGCGAACCAGGAGACGGAAACGGATCGCGCAATCAGAAGAAATTTGGAGAACGCCTCTGAAGGGCCAAGCCTGATTCAGTGACCGAGAGGCTTGATTGCGCCAAGGATGTGCTTGGACTGTGTGCCTCGTAATGTCCATTGCACCGTTCAAAATAGATTGACTGCACCACCAATTGCCTTTAGCGACCCTCTGTGTTTACACGTAGGCAAAGAAAATCCCAGGCCCGCTTTTACGCCGGCCTGGGGAGTCTTCATGTGCGACAAACTCTACTTCAATTAACGGCTGTGAGGAGCTTGGCGAATAGAAACGATCACCCCATCGTGGCTTGCCAGCACGTAGAGCCCGTCAATCTGACGCCACTCGTGCCCAGAGGGCGGACGGCGAAGATGGTTTTGCCGATAATCCACCCTGTCGCCCCGGTTCCAGTCATCTTGCTGAATCCTTGAACCATTTCTCCATTCATGGTGCTGCTTGTACACATGGTTGTCTTGATGATTCCGGTCCTGTTGATCCTGGGCCTGATGATCTCGGTCCTGATTCTGATGATCCTGCGCCAATGTTGGGATGGCGGCCAGAAGCACGGCCAGAATAGGAAGTGCGAACACTGCTCGAGTCGTTTTCATGGATACTCCTGAGAACTGGTTTCCACCTACAGGAAACCGCTGTTGGGCCAATTCGGACGATGGTGGCCGATGTTGGGTTGCTCGCTGGTATTCGCCGAACCTCCGGACTTAGCCGCCTGGAGATTCGAGAAGTCCAGTTGAAGTTAGCGGAGACTAATGGTCGTATCGGAAGACCGAACGCCAATTGCATCGCCCGAGACTACGAGTTCGACGCGGCGGTTGCTTTGGCGACCACCGGAGTTATCGTTCGACGCAACCGGAGATGTATTGCCGAAGCCTCTCGAGCTGATCGAACTCGACGCGACGCCTTGATTCACGAGGTAGTCGCGCACCGCACCGGCTCGATTCTGTGAAAGGGTTTGGTTCATGTCGTCACTGCCGATGTTATCGGTGTAGCCTCCAACTTCGGTATTGAGGGACGGATACGACATCAGGATGCCTGCCACCTTGGCAAGCTTCTCGCGCGCGCCTGGATTCAAGGAGAATTTCCCCGAGTCAAAGAGCACGTCAGACATGCTGACAATAAGGCCGCGGGCGGTGTCGCGGGTTTGCAGAATCTGGTTCAATCGCTCGACAAGTTGGGCGCGAAGCGCGACCTTCTCACTTTCCGATTGGCGCACGTTCTGCTGTGCAAGCTGTTCTGCCGCGCGAGACTGATCGGCAGATGCATTAGCGGCATTCAGCTGAACGGCTGACTCTGCCTGGTTCGCTTCCATATCAGCATGGGCCTTTGCTGCAGCAGCCTGCGATTGGGCAGCATCGACTTGGGCGGCTGCCATATCTGCCTGCGAGCTTGTCGCATTTGCTTGCGCTGTCGCGCTCTCTGCTTGCGCGTGGGCCGTTTCAGACTGCGCGCGGTTCTTCTGGCGCATTGCATCTGTCTGTCTCGGCCTGCGATTGAGCTAGCGCGTTAGCGGAATCGCGGCGCTCCCCTATGCGCGCGGCCACGTCAAGATTCTTCACAGCGATGGCGCGCGCGTCTTCAGCGGTCTGCACCGTTTCGCGCGATGTTGCAATAAGCTCCTTCTTCGAGCCGTGCTTTTCCGTGGCATATCTGTCCGCGGTGTTCATCAACTCTACGGCGTGCTTGTAGCTGTCGTTGGCATACTTGTCCGCTCCTTCCGATTGGGCGATGCGAACGGCATTCCGAGCTTCAAGGAATTCAAGCGGAAGCCTCGCGTCGAGTACAACGGGGTCGAACTTATAGCCGGTGGGAATGTACCCGCCGCGCCCCATAAGCTCATACTTGGCATTCACCGCCTCTGCGGTGCCCTTCGTATCCGAACGCACCACATTCTCGAGCACCACGACATCGCTCGGCTGGCGAACCGCATAGTAAGGTTCGGCTGTGACGATGAGCGCAAAGGCCTGCAGATCGGTGGTCACTTTCAGCTTGCTGCGGTGATTGCCACCCACCAGCACTTCGCCAAGATTGATTGCCCTACCTTCTGGAGAGATGGCCCACAGGATGTATGTGAGGTACTCGGTTCCGAATGCAGTCGGTTCTTGCAGGTCGCCGAATTCTGCGTCGATGGCGATGGAGCCGCGCTGACTCTTAACCTCTGCTATACCGGTGGCGGATGGCATTATTGCCGTACCCGCGAAGTCTATTTTCGTGGAGCCGCCGTGATGCTGATAATTCACTGCCGGCACGCTTCGGGTGGTGGTGTGCACCACGAACATGGGATCCCGACCACGGGTGCTATCGGGCATTGCGGATTGGGCGTTAGCTTGCGATGAGGCTCCCAAGCCGATAGCGATTCCAAGAGCAAACAACAGCTTTGTATGCACAATTTCTCCTGCAGGCCGATGTCGGCCCTAATGCTTTCACTTAACGTGTGGTGAGTGCGAGGAGACGCTTTTCCGTGCGCGCGCCTGACCTAGGTTGAGCGACGTACGCTTAACCGATGCGGATATGGCTCAACCCGTGAAAAATGCCGAAGATGTTGAGCAGCCACAAAACAACGACTATAACCACAACCGCATTGAGGATTGATTTAATGCTGCTCTGCATGGGAATAAACCGATTCACAAGCCAGAGCAGGACGCCCACGACGATCAGGGTAATCACGAGCTGCATAAGTGGCATAGATTTCTCATTTCTTAGTTAGGACCTGTTCCCATTACTGGGGTGCCGGAGCCGGCCCAGCAGTGTGAACAGGCCCTAGTTCGCAGCGCGCCGATCAGAGTGAACCTGCGCGCCAGATCTGCATCGTACTGCCATGCCTGGATAAGTTACTTGTTTTCAGCGATGGCGCTGGTGTGCGCTGTTTGTGCAAGTTCCTTGATAAATGCGCGAGTGGACTGCGGAGCACGCACCCGTCCTGCGAGTGTGGCGCGGAAAGATGTATCGTGCCCATAAATTGCACGCGTGGAGTCCTGGTCCTGCTCAACGACAGCGCCGTCCAGCGAGATGCCCGCGAATACGCCCTTCGAGCGCGAGTAAGTGAGGATCTCAGAATTCATCTTCCAGTCAGTACCTGCAGAGGCGTGTCGGCCGATCGGACCTGCTGAGGCCGAGGCGTCTGCACCGATCTTGAACTTGCTCGACAGCATGTGCTGTAGCCCGTGGTCGTTCATGACCACCATGACGAGATCCACGCCCTCAAGACCGATCTGCAATCCCCAGCTTCCACCGCCGATCGAGACGAAGGCGGGCGCGCTCCAACCTTGAGAGATGCGGCAAGATGCAACGCCTCGTCCGTGCTCGCCTCCGACAACGAAGCCGCCTTTAATGAGATGGGGAACCACAACAATGCACTTAGCATTGCTGAGGACTTCTTCAGGGATGCCTTTGTCGGGGGTATTGATCATCGCGGTCAAGGTGTCGGAGGCCATGTGCAGGCGCTCGATCGAATCCTGACGACCGGATGAGGCATAGAGGTTTACCGCTGTCAGCGCACAGGCGCCGACCAGAAACAGAGACATAACTCGCATGGACATCCTTTAGAGGGGGGGAGCTAAGAGGGGACACATGTCAGGTGGGCTGACTTAGCTCAGAAACCAAGAGGGAGAGGACAAACTAACTCTTCTCCAACTTCATTATGGCAGAGTTGAGTCTCCAACAGTAAAGTATCTTGCCATTCATCAATAATAAATATCTATATGCCGATAAGTAACTTCAGGCTAAGTAGTTTCCAATCGGTCCAGTCGACTAAGAGCGAGCACAAGTTGCCTAGGACTCCGATTGGAATGAACGAATTGCGGGTAAGGCTCTGAGCTATTGGCGGATGCATTTTGGTCCTGCAGCTTGTCAAATCTCCGAACCGTTCCCGAATGATCCGTGGGCTTCGGTTCCAGTGCCCTGGTCAGGCGAAAAAAGGTCGTTCGATGTAGGAATCGATGACACTTTGTTTTCTCTCTAAGATATGGCGTTGAATTAGCTCGATGTAGTGCAGGTGCTTCTTAGGCCTCGTCAATAGTGTGGAAGGCGAACCAATAATATCGCCTCCAGCAAAACTTGCAGCGTACCGGTCTGAGCGCGAACATGGCAAGCATGGTGTCGAACGGGCGCATCTCAGCGGCCTTAAACTGTCCACCATTGCAGCGGGGACATTGGTGCCGCAACCAAAGCAGATGCGGTAACCATGTTGGCCAATTCCGATTTGCGGTGTTCATCTTTCTCTCCCGTCGTGCTTGCTACCGATTGATTGTTTTGTCCGCTTCCGAGTGCGCATTCAACCACGCTAACAGGGATTGAACACTGCCGGTTGCCATGGCCATGCATGAATCGGCGGCGCCGTAGTAGAGATGAATCGTGTCCCCATCCGCACCGATTGTCTGACCGCAGGGAAAAACGACGTTCTTCACATCGCCACTGCACTCATAAGGTTCTTCGGGGCCGAACATCCACGAATCACCGCGCTGCAAGCAGACTTCCGGCTTCTCGAGATCGAAAAGCGCGAGGCCCAAGCGGTAAATGCTCCCCGCTGCCGTTTGCCGCACCCCGTGATAGATCGTGAGCCAACCTTTAGGGGTCTCGATGGGGGGAGAACAAAGCCCAATCTTATTCGCATCCCACCATCCTCCGCGACGGGCCTCCAGCATAACTTTGTGGTTACCCCAGTGGCGGAGGTCTGGCGAATACGAAATCCACATGTGCGCCCCAGTGGGTGTAACAGGGCGATGGATCATTGCCCAATAGCCATTGATGCGGCGAGGCAGCAAAGCTGCATCCTTATCTTCAGGCGGCATGATGACGCCAAAGCGCTCGAAGGCGCGGAAGTCTCGTGTCAATGCAAGCGAAACTCCGGGGCCGCCACGCGCAAATGACGTATAAGCGACCGCATACTGGTCCAACTCAGGAACAAACGTGATGCGGGGATCTTCGATGCCCCAGATTTCTTCTGGAAACTCGCGTGGATTCGCCTTCAGCGTCGGCTCGGAATCGATGCGCCATCCGTCGATACCATTGCGAGATCGCGCGGCGCACAGGTGCGACAGGCCGGTGCGGTCTTCAACGCGGCACAGCAGCAAGGTATCTCCATCTGCTAATCGTACGGCACCTGCGTTGAAGACACTATTGACCGAATAGGGCCAGTTGTCCCGGCTTAGGATTGGGTTGAGAGTAGAACGAACAAATAGGGGCACGTCGGCGGATGCGCATGGCTTCGCGAGCTTTGCTGCATTGGATCCAGGTTCTACGATCGCGGGCGACTGTATCTTCAAAGGGAAGTGCTCATTTCTCGGCTGGGTTCGTATACGGTTGTTGCGGCAACTCCGCGCATGGCGAGGAGAGCCATTAGAAAGGAGAGTGTTGATTCCGCTCCTTGATTTTCATTTACGCGGTCAGGATGCAAGCCATCCCGACAACCGCCCGTCGACGACGTCATACAGCGCGACCTGCAGGTCATTCTTGCCCATGAACCAGCGAAAGACACCATGCGCTTCTTCTAGCCATCTGGCCTCGCGTGTGAGCTGATACGCTTCGATGCATGCGCAGATGGTGGCGCACGCCTCAACGGGCTGTTGGTCAAAACGGGCTCTCTCTTGACCTTGAGCAAAGAAGCCGTTGGAACCAATGGGCACAAAGACGTTCGAGTCACCGTGATGCTGTGCTGCCACAAGCCACTCAAGGGACTCGATTCCTGCGGCAATCATTTTACGATTCCCGCTACGCCAGCCCGATAGAATGAGCGCTTGCGATAAGCGTGCGTTCGAATATGCCAGACTCTTCTCGAACCAATGCCAGCCGTCGGCGCGACTTTGCTCATAAATTTTCAGCAGTCTGTTTGCCAGCTTGTTCCGAGCGCCCTGCACAGCCCGGTCTCCCGGAAACCAGCCGAGATAAGCTTGCATTCCAAGAATGCTGAAGGCCCATGCGCGCGGACTACTCAACGTCAGCGCTGCCGGCATAGCTGCTTCGAACAATCGTCCCGCCGCACCGCGCAAACCCGGGTCCCGTGAATGTCCCAGCACTGTACCCAAGGCCCAGAGGGCACGGCCATGACTGTCTTCCGACCCTGTCTCTTCCAACCATCTCCGATCGTAGCCGAGAAAGTTTCGGAATCTTCCCGTGTCGGAACGATATGCGAGCCACAAAAACGCCAGATAGCGATGTGAGAGATTTGCAAAGCCCGCATCCCCCCCGAAAGGCGGCCCATCATCCAAAGCATTCGAAACGATGAGGGCCCTGGCATTGTCGTCAGTCGTGTAACCCTCCCGGGTGTTAGGCACAGAAAAGATGGCGTGCTGCAGAATCCCGGTATCATCCGTCATGCTAAGCAGGTGCGTGACTTTTAGTTCCGGTAGATGATCCGACTCGCGCATCGGAGGCTCATCCAGTTGAGCGGCCCTAGGCCGCAGATTGCGCTCAAACCGAGCCTGTTGAAAGCTCGCCATGTAGGCCCGCGCCGTCTTCGGCCAGGTCGTGTCGCGGGAGTAAAGATATGCCCGCTTGCGCATGGCATGGCGCTCTGCGTCGTTTTCGAGCAGCCGCAGGACCTCGCTGGCGATGGAATTGGGATCGTCGAAGGGAACGATTACGCCTCGGCCCTTCGCCAGGAGTTCTTTCGCATGCCAATAGGGTGTTGAGATGATGGCCTTGCCTGCACCGAGCGCGATGGCCAACGTGCCGGAAACGATCTGAGCTTCTTGCCTGTAGGGTGTGATGTAAATATCTGCCGCGCCGACGTGCTCTATCAGTTCCTCCGCGCTCACAAAGCGGTTGTTGAAGATCAACTGCGACGAAACGCCCAACTCCTCGGCTAGCGCCTTCAGTCCTTCCCGGTACTTCTCACCATCCCGCCGTCGGATATGAGGGTGGGTCACCCCTGAGACGATATACACCACGTTCGGCTGTTTTGCCAAAATCGCAGGCAGCGCGCGGATCACATTCTCAATGCCTTTATTGGGAGACAGAAGGCCAAACGTCAGAAGGACCGATTTCCCTTCGGTGCCAAAGCGATCTTTGAAGTAGTTTGGGTCCATGAAATGCATCTCGGGCACTCCATGCGGAATGAGATCGATCTTCTCCTGTGGAACTGCATAAACATCACGCAGCAACTGGGCGGCTAGTTCGCTCATGACCACCAGGCGATCGGAGAGCGTCGCAATTTCTTCGAGCACAGCGCGCTGACGTAAGTCCGGGTCACGCAACACCGTGTGCAGCGTGGTCACGATGGGCATCTTAAGTTTACGGAGCAGCGAAAGGATGTGGCTTCCTGCACCTCCGCCGTAGATGCCGTATTCATGCTGCAGGCAAACTAGGTCGTTGCCGTTGAAATTTAGAAAGTCGGCGGCCCGCTCGTAGGAATACCGGTCCTCCTGCTCTAGTTCCAAACGCACTTGGTCGGGATAGTCGTACTGCGCATCTGCGTCGTTCACTGGGATGGCGAACAAACGCTCTTGCCCGTATTCGGCTGCCAAAGCGGTGCAAAGATCGGTGGTGAACGTCGCAATGCCGCACTCGCGAGGGAGGTAGTTTCCGACAAAGGCAATACGCGTGGGCAAGGGGACCGGAGTTGCGCTCAAGCCTATGGACGGCGTTAGTACCAAACCATCCAGGACAGCCGTTGTCTCCGAAAGCTTCGTTTCATGAGATTGCAATGCGAACCTGCTTTCATCTGAACTCGCGGCCTACTGTAAAAGAATCACCGCGGGCCACGCGCACGGTTCGAATGGTTGGACTTCTGACCGGCTTGAACAATGCGCACGTCAGTTGTCGTCTGTGCCGTCCAGCGAGACTTGCTGAATCTGTCGAGGCTGAATTGTGACGGTCGCGACATAGAAGCCTAGGCACAAGGCGACCTGGACCGAATCGAGTTCTGCGGCATTGAATCGCCGCGCGATTCCCTTTAGCGCACGAACCAGAGCGTACGTTGTCGCTCGATCGCGGGAAGTTCCAAGACCTCTGCGAACGCATGCATCAGGAATCAATTTGAAGTGCCATCCAGCCTGGCGAATGATGGTATTAAACAGCCGCGCCGGAAGATCCTCGATCCGAGACCAGCCGCTGCCGACGGGCTCCCGCAGCGGGTCCAGGCGGTTGGGAAGCACACAGCCATTACGCAGAAAGACCGAATGCAGCTTCAAGCTTGCTCAAGTTTCGTACTTGAGAGGCCCGTCGCATCTGGCAAGCTCAGGACCGCATCCAGGCATCTGCCGTTGAGATCGCGAATCGAGAAATAATTCCTTACATCGCCTTTTTCAACGGGAGTCATGGCAGCTCCAGCCCGAACCGGTGTCTATTTTTGAACGGTGCTCGTCTGAAGCGAAGCCTGGATTGCCAAGGCGAGAGAGGAATTGGGACTACTGGTTCGAGCATACGCTCTATTCAATGCGCGTGCGGGCTTTTGTCGAACGCTTTGCCTGTTCGAACGAAGTTCCCTGCTTATCCTCGGGCAGAGCTGACCTCCGCGCCGGCTAAGTGTAAGCTGGTTCGCGAGCGTACCGGGCCTTCATCTGAAATACCGGGAGGAAAACTTGAGACGGAAGATCTGGCTGTATTTCTTAACCAGAGTTCATGCCTCGTTGTTCGTGGCGGTCATTGCGATGTCTATATCCTGCTGCGGTCCGCTGTCGATGTCTGTATGTGGCGAGGGTCGGCGGATCCCAGTTGCGCTGCAACCAGACGATGTATTACCGACTGGAAATGAATGGATTTCGCTCCCCGATATCCGCGCGGTCGATGGCGCCCTGACAAGTTTCAACGCCATTTCCATGCGCGATCGGGGTCTTCTGCAAGTGAATGGCGAGCATGGATCGCCGGTGCTCCAGCCCTACTTCCTGGCCGATGGCAAATCGCTTGCCTTCCGCGATCCATCGTGGGAGCTGATCGAGTACTGGATTCCGACTGCCCGGCTCGAATCTGCCGGACTTCAGATGACCCTTACTTACTGCGCGCCCCCGGGATCGCGGGCGGCTTTCCTCCGGCTGACCATCACCAACCACCGAAGTGAAATGGTGCCCGTGACACTCGGCGTTCGCGCCTCCTGGGGAAGTCTAAGCCGCGTCACCTACAATCCGGTCGAGCTTCGAGGAGAACGCACGGTCGCTGCGGCACCATGGGTGGATTCAGCTGAAGTGTTTAGCTACATCACCTCCGACACCCAATTCGCCTGGTCGCTCATCCACCCCGGGGCCAAGGCGGAGGTTGACGCTCCGCCTACTACTGCCGTTCCAACAGTCGACGCCAGCCTCGCCGTTGAACTGGCCCCCGGCGCGACCGCCGAATCACTTTTCGTCCTAGGAGTTGGGATCGAGGAGTTTAGCGCGTCTCACAATGCCAAGGCTCTGCGCGAACTCCTGAATCGCTCCGGCGCCGACGCCATCCTCGACGGCGCCGCTGCATGGTGCCATGAGCGCACGCGCAGCACCGGTAAGCCCGACCTCGATCGGATCATGAATCGCAACTTTCTGTTTACGGAGCTTTACGCGTGGGGAAAGTCCATCGATACGGAACAAACCGTCGGAGTCACTTCGCGCAGTCCGCGCTATTACGTCTCCGCCGCCTATTGGGATCGCGATGCAATGCTATGGAGCTTCCCCGGCCTGTTGGATGTCGATCCGCACATGGCAGTGCAGGCCCTTGAATACGCGCTGACTACACAACTGCGCAACACCGGCACCCATAGCAGATTCATCGACGGCATCGTGCTAGAAGACGGATTCCAGCTCGATGAAGCCGCAGCTCCCGTCATCGCGCTGGCCGCCTATGAACGGCAAACCAAAGATCTCGATTTCCTCCGCCGGCATCGCGATGCTGTCGCTACCCTTCGTGATCGCATCCTTTCCCGCTTGGACCCGGACATAGGTCTTTACTCCTCACTACAGGACTCGCAGGATGAATTCCAGGCGCTTCCGTATCTGACCTACGACAATGTGCTCGCGTGGCGCGCGCTGCTCGATCTAGGCGAACTCTTCGACCGCCTGAAAGACACGCCGATTTCCAAGGAGATGAATGAGCGTGCCAATTCACTCCATGCCGCCATACTCGCGCACTGCGTCTCCTCCGATGCAAAGGACGCCGGCGGTACGATCTTCGCCTCGGCGACCAATGGCAAACAGTCGATCTTCACCGAGATTCCTCCAGGCTCGCTGATGAAGTCGCCTGCGCTCGGCTTCATCTCACAAAGCGATCCACTCTTCGTCCGCACCTATCGCTGGCTCCACTCGAAGAACTACCAATACTCCTATGCCGATCGGCCGTTTGGCTTGCCCGGCAGCTATCGCCTTCCCTTCACTACTTCGTGGAGCGTGGCCGATCACCTGCAGCTCGATGCCGGCCGCGAGCAGGCGCTCAAAATCCTGCTTGCCAGCAACTGGGATGGAGGCATCATCACTGAGGGTGTTGATCCGTCAACCGCCCATATGGATCAGGCTGGACGTGCTTTTGCCACCGCCGCAGGATATGTGGCTCACGCCATTTGCCAGGCTGCATGCACCGATGAACCGCCATCTTTGAAGGAGTAGGCGAATGACTGTGAGACAGGCAAAGAATTGGTTTACCTCCTGCGTTGGATTGATCGTTATCGTGATGCCCTTCGCCGCTTTCGCAGCCCAGGCTAGCCTCAAGCTGACGTACGACAAGCCGGCAGTCAAGTGGACTGAAGCATTACCAATTGGCAATGGGCGTATCGGCGCCATGGTGTTCGGGGGCATCGAGGACGAGCATCTTCAAATCAACGAAGGCACGCTTTGGGGTGGACATCCTCACGACTATACGGACCCGGATTCCTACCAAAATCTAGCTGAGGTCCGGAGCCTGATCTTTGCCGGCAAGACAGAGGAGGCCGAGAAGCTAGCGGGGCGCTCTTTCATGGGGCAACCCAAGCTCCTGATGCCCTATCAACCGTTTTGCGACCTGCGTCTGCACTTCGCACCCGCGCAAGACGTAACCGGCTATCGGCGCGAGTTGCGCTTGGACGATGCGATGTCTGAAATCACCTACTCGGTCGGGCCGGCCAGCTACAAGCGTGAAGCATTCATCTCGTATCCAGACCAGATTCTGGTGGTGCGGCTGACTGCGAGTCAACCCGGTCAAATCAACTTCACCCTCGCGCTCGATTCGCCGCAATCCGATGTCGACGTGCAGAGTGTGTCCAACGATGCACTGCAACTGAGCGGGCAGATTCAGCCCCGTCAGAACTCGCCACGATCCTGGACAGGATCGTGGGACACAGCCGGCATGAAGTTTGCAGCGGTGCTCAAGGTTCTGCCGGAGGGTGGGTCCATTCACAGTGACGGCAAGCAGCTCGATGTCTCAGGCGCGAACGCTGTCACCATACTCTTCAGCAACGCGACCAGCTTTAAGAACTACCGAGACATAAGCGGTAACGCTCTTGAAGCCGCGAATCGGTATCTCGCCAACGCGTCGAGGCTCTCATTCGAGAAGTTGCGGCAGCGGCACGTGGAGGATTATCAGCGCCTGTTTTCGCGCGTAAAACTGAACCTGGGAGAAGATCATTCAACAGAGACAACAGATAAGCGGATTGCGGAGTTCGCCTCCAGCGACGACCCAAGCCTGCTTGCTCTCTATTTTGAGTTCGGTCGTTATCTGCTCATCTCTTCCTCGCGCCCTGGTGGCCAACCTGCAAATCTGCAGGGCATCTGGAATCAGGACATCCATCCCGCATGGGGGAGCAAGTGGACCACAAACATCAATCTGGAAATGAATTACTGGCAGGCCGACGCGGGCGATCTGTGGGAGACTGAAACGCCGTTGTGGAATCTGATTGATGATCTGGAGGTCGCCGGCGCCCAGACCGCGCGCGTGCAATACCACAGCAATGGGTGGGTGTTGCATCACAATACCGATCTGTGGCGCGCCACTGCGCCTGTCGACGGGCCTTGGGGAATCTGGCCTATGGGTGAAGCCTGGCTGGCCAACCAGATGTGGGATCACTACACATTCAGCGGAGATCGCGCATTCCTTCGGCAACAGGCATATCCAGCCATGAAGGGTGCAGCCGAGTTCGTGCTTGGCTTCCTGGTGGAAGCACCCGCGGGTACACCCTTCGCTGGACGGCTCGTGACCAATCCTTCCACTTCACCCGAGAATCTCTATCTCCTGAACGGCAAGCGCACCTCGCTTACTTATGCTGCGACGATGGACATCGAATTGATCCAGGAGTTGTTTGAAAGCTGCCGCAGGGCCTCCACGATTCTCGGCGTGGATTCAGCGCTCCGGTCAAAGCTTGAACAGACCGAAAAGCGCCTGCCACCCCTCCAGATCGGGAAGGCCGGTCAACTACAGGAGTGGATCGAGGACTATCCAGAAACTGAGATCCATCATCGCCACGCATCTCACCTTTACTCGTTGTATCCGGGACACGACATCAGTCTCGATTCCACTCCCGACTTAGCGGCTGCCGCGCAAAGGTCTCTTGAGCTGCGCGGCGATGGCGAAACTGGATGGTCGGATGTGTGGCGTATTGGGCTCTGGGCAAGGCTTCGAAATGCGGATCGCGCCTACGCCAATTTGAAGGTGCTCATTACGAAGAACACTCTGCCCGACATGTTCGACCTCTGCCCGCCATTCCAGATCGACGGCAACTTAGGAGGTCCTGCCGGTATCATCGAGATGTTAGTGCAGAGCTCGGAGAACCAAATCCGTGTCCTTCCTGCACTGCCTGCGCAGTGGCCAAGCGGGAGCCTCAAAGGAGTCCGCGTGCGCGGCGGAGGGAAAATGGACATCGAATGGAGCGAGGGCCGTCTGACGCAGCTCGCCTTGCAGGATGAACATCCTGCCCATTACCGCGTGGTATATGGAGATAAGTCAACTAACATCACGCTTCAGCCGCGCAAGCCACTTGTCCTGGACGCTTCGCTGCATCCGGTTAACCAACGAAACCGATAGTTGCCGAGTTATGCTGACTCGGGTGGAGTTACACCCTTCTTGAGGATCAAGTTTCCATACTTGCGCAGTTCGCCGGTCATCACAATGGCAAAAGCGCTCTTTGCCCTCTGATAAAAAGCCTGACGCTCGATTCGCACTGGGGACGGAGCTTCCTTGATATATCTGCGCACCGTCTCCATGTAGTCGGATTCGACCGCAGGGTCCAGGGTGTCGCCAGGAACAACCTCCATCATCATTAGAGGGGATGCGTATGAATCCAATTCAAACAGCGGGAGAATGCCGCCCAATAGCTCTTCCACGGTGATGCCATCCGCGCGCACGACCCGGGGACCGATGGAGTGACCGGGAAAGTGCGCATCGGCCAGGATGATCTCATCGCCATGCCCCATCTGGTGGAGGATGGCCAAAAGCTCCGGACTTAGATACTTCGAGATTCCCTTCAGCATTCAACACGTCCTTTTAATCGAAGCTCACGCGGCGGCTAATTAAGGTAGCCGAGGTAACGACGGGGCGCATCCGTGAAGGATGCGCCCCCGATCTCTTCCACTTGCTGCTATTCAGGCAGCGCGAGTTGACCCTCGATACGGAAGTGCCCGCTGACGCTGGGCGCTGCGGTATCGGGTTGGCCTCCCCCGATGCTGAGTGTGTATTCCCCCGGCGCGATGATCGGATCGCCATTCTCGGTCACCATGCCCAGATCGCGGTCCTTCAACTCGAAGTGAACCTTCTGGCTCGCACCCGGATCCAGGTGAATGCGCTGAAAACCGCGTAGCGCAATTTGAGGCGCACCCTTCACCGGAGGGAATTTGAGATACAGTTCGACGGCCTCATCACCGCCTACCTTACCGGTGTTCGTCACGATGACATCGGCACCAACAGGTTCTCCTGCGGCGACGGATTGCGTGGGAACAGCCAGGTCGCTGTATTTGAACGATGTGTAACTGAGCCCGTAGCCGAATGGGAAAAGCGGCTTGCCCGTGAAGTAGCGGTAGGTCCGCCCTTCCATTCCATAATCCTCGAAGTTGGGCAGTTGGCTGACACCAGTATAGAAAGTTACCGGTAGCCGGCCAGCCGGATTGTTCTTGCCGCTCAGCGTCTCAGCGACAGCCGCTCCACCCTCTTCGCCGGGGTACCAGGCTTCGAGCACCGCATTGGCATGTTCGTTGATCCAGTTCACTGCCAAAGCGCTGCCGTTGATCAGAACGACCGCGAGTGGTTTGCCCGTTGCCGCCACCGCCTGCACAAGTTCTTCTTCCGGTTGGGGAAGATCGATGCTGGTGCGATCGCCACCGAGAAATCCGGGTTCACTTACCGGCATTTCTTCCCCTTCAAGCGAGCTCGTGATCCCGACAACAGCGATAACCACGTCGGCATTCTTTGCTGCTGCAACCGCCTCAGGAGACGGCGCACTGTTCACCTTTGCCCAAATCAGCTGTGCGTGCGGAGTGCTGTCCATACTGCCGTAGCTCACGTTGAGCTCGACTTTTCTGCCCTTCTCCAAGTGGACACGGCCTACCTTAGCAGCTATTCCACCGGTTCTGCGCAGCATGGCCACCGCCTTACCGTCCACAGACACTCGGCCAAAGCCGGCAGCACGTATTCCAACGAGGTAGTCGCCGGAATCGTTTGGAGTGAGGAATCCCGACCATTGCACGCCGTATGTCTTTTTCGATGCAATCTCAGAAGGCAAATTGCTGGCGCTAAGGTTGACGTTCGGTTCAGTCCGGCTGACGAGCGGGGTTGCGCCGGGTGCCGGTCGGCCCCTCATAAACTCGCCGTAGTCCGCTTTCAGCCCCGGCTTGCCGTTCGGATCCGTCAAGAGGGCGTCTGGCACAGGATTGCCCTCATCGAGCAAGAACTGGGTTCCCGGAACATAGGTGATCGTCGCATTCGGAAACTCCGCATGCAGACCGTCCAACACGGAGACAATGTGGGTCGGCTGCCCTGCGTAATTGCCGATTAGCGGCGTGGTCTGAGTCGCAAGTGGGCCGACGACCGCGATCTTCTTGATCCCGGGCTTCAATGGAAGCAAGCCGTCGTTCTTGAGGAGAACCATGGACTCGTTGGCGAGCTTGCGCGCCAGGTCGCGGTGTTCTGCACTGTCGAGTTCTTTGGGATCAATCTTGGAGTAAGGAACCATCTCCGGCGGGTCAAACATGCCGAGTTTGATCCGAGCGGTGAAGAGTCGAATCAGTGCGGTGTCGAGCGTGTTCTCAGGCAAATATCCCTGCTGCACCGCATCGATATAGGCCTTGTCGACTGGTTCGCCGAACCGCGACGTGAAGGTGACGCACTCGTTGTCCATACCGCGAATCACAGAAATGGCGGCGCCCTGCGCCTGGGTCGGACGGTAGCGATGATTGGCCGCAACGTCACGTACTGCATCACAGTCCGAGACGACATACCCCTGAAAGCCCCATTTCCCGCGCAGTTGATCCTGCAGCAGGTATTGGTTCGCACATGCCGGTTCGCCGTTGATCGCGTTATAGGCACACATAATCGAACCGGCTTTGCCCTCCACAATTGCTGCGCGAAACGCAGGTTCGTACGTATCCACTTCGTCGTGCATACTCACGTCCACATCGGCGAAGTGCCGCGTCGGTTCCGGACCGCTGTGCACATCAAAATGCTTCGGAGTCGCAATCGCGCGGTAGTATTTGGGATCGTCCCCCTGCATTCCCTTTACATAAGCGACGCCCATGCGGGCGGTGAGGAAAGGATCTTCGCCGTAGGTCTCTTGCCCGCGGCCCCAGCGCGGGTCGCGGAAGATGTTCAGATTCGGAGACCAGAAATCCAGGCCGCCGCCGATGCCAGTATGCCCGGCACGCGTGTCCTGCACATTCTTGATGCGTCCCTCAATGCTGATTTGCGTGGCCATGGTGTGAATGCCCGGGACATCGAGAGTCGCCGCCAAGCCGATTGGCTCCGGGTACTCGGTTACTCCCTGATTAATCACTCCGTGAAGCGCTTCGCTCCACCATTGGTATGCCGGGATGTTGAGCCGGGGAACAGCCGCGGAATTATTCTGCATTTCCGAGGCCTTCTCTGCGAGGGTCATCCGATGCACCAGATCGGTGGCTCGCTGTTCAGGTGAAAGATTTGTATTCAGGTAGGGCAGGTTGCCAGATTCCTGGGCAACCGCAGAACGTTGAACGGAACCAAGAACGAACGTTCCAACACATGCAGCCATGCATGCAAAGAGTCGCGTCAAACCACTTCTCATCGTGTTCTCCGGGTAATGTTGGGGCACTTGCTCATCTCGTTGAATGAAAGCCTGAGGGAACTTGAAGTGGAATGTTCAGCGCCTGAGGCTTCGCATGCTCGTCGCCATGGATCGAGTCTCCGCATCCTGTAGATCGATCGGAACAAGGCCCGGAGAGTTCCCTCGGGATACTAAATCCCTTTTCCAGGGCCTGTCCACGCTAATGCACGTCCAGAAGAAGCCGTATTCAAGGTCGGCATCGGGAAGCACGCCTGTCCAGATGGCATCGTTCAATTACCCTCGTCCCGAATGCATCCCTTGCATCGGCCCGCAGGGTGCATCATCTAAATCAAATATGAGCTTGCCTGTTTCAGTTCTCGACCTGGTTGGGATGCGGCACGGAGAAAATGCCGGGGCCGCTATCGCGCGGTCAGTAGATTTGGCGCAACATGTGGAGAAATGGGGCTATCGGCGCTTTTGGCTCGCCGAACATCATTCGATCGACGGGCTGGCCTGCTCTGCAACCGCCTTGCTGATCGAGCGTGTCGCTGCCTCGACCGGAACCATCCGCGTCGGCAGCGGCGGAGTGATGCTGCCCAATCACGCACCGCTTGTGATTGCCGAGCAGTTCGGCACACTCGAGGCAATGCATCCGGGCCGAATCGACCTGGGACTGGGCAGAGCGCCTGGCGGCGATTTCCTTACGATGCGGGCTCTTCGACGCGACCTGCGCCAAACGGGCGACGATTTCCCGGAGCTGCTCGAAGAACTGCGAACCTACCTGGGCCCGGAGCGGGCCGGGCAGGCCGTCAAAGCCATACCTGGTAAAGGAAGCAACGTCCCGATCACATTGCTGGGATCAAGCGACTTCAGCGCGCGCCTCGCAGCGTCCCTGGGTCTCCCGTTCGCCTTCGCGGCGCACTTTGCGCCTGATCTGCTGGAAGCGGCCTCGCGGATTTACCGGGAGAACTTCCGACCCAGCGAAACGCTCCAGCAGCCGTGGCTCATGATCGGCGTCCAGATCATCGCCGCTGAGTCGGACGCCGCCGCACGCCGTCTGTTCACCACATCGCAGCAGCGGTTTCTCCGCCTCATTCGCAACCAACCCGTTGAGCTACTTCCGCCGGTCGACTCCATGGACGAAGTTTGGAGTGACTGGGAACGACCGCTGGTCGAGAACAAGTTGCGGGCTGCAATCGTCGGTTCCGAGAGCACAGTTGAGGCAGGAATTGAGCAGTTGGTTGCCGCAACAGGAGCCGACGAGATCATCGTTGTGACCGATACGTGGGAGCACGATGCCCGTCTGGAGTCGTACCGCCGGCTAGCCGCAATCGCGGCTCGTGTCGGTATGCAAAATTCGGCACTCGCAGCAGGTGAAGCGACCTAGACGGATCGGCCGGATGGTGGGCGGCCGGGTCATCGAAGTTCGTCCTCAGCAGCTATACTTGACGGGCGCTCCGGAGCGAGCGAGAGGAGAAGCCTTGCGAGTCGGACTCTTCACCCGCGAGTACCCCCCCCAGGTGTACGGCGGAGCCGGCGTGCACGTGGATTACCTGAGCCGCGAGTTGGCCCGGCAGATCGATGTGGAGGTCCACTGCTGGGGACCTCAGCAAAGTGACCAGGGCCGTCTGCATGTGCGCGGGGCCGAGCCATGGGCTGAAATTTCAGATGGCACCGAGGGAAAATTCAAAGGAGCGCTCGAGGCTCTCAGCCTGAATCTCACGCAGATCAAAGCGCTCCAAGGCATTGATGTCGTCCACACTCATACCTGGTATGTCTCAATGGCGGGCTACTTGGCCAAGAAGCTTTATGGAGTTCCATTTGTCCTGACGACCCATTCCCTGGAGCCCCTTCGCGCCTGGAAGGCCGAACAGCTTGGCAGCGGTTACGCCATGAGCTCGTGGATGGAGCGCACCGCGATTTTGGACGCCGATGCGATCGTTGCCGTCTCCCAAGGTACAAAAGCAGATATCCTCCGCGCATACCCGGAAGTCGATCCTGGGCGTATTCATGTCATCTATAACGGGATCGATCTGACCGAATACCAGAAGACGGACGACACAACAGCGCTGACGCAATATGGGGTCGACCTCTCGATTCCCTATGTGCTGTTCGTCGGCCGAATTACGCGTCAAAAGGGCGTCACGCACCTTGTCGATGCGATCCGACATATGCCGCCCGAGACACAGGTGGTGCTTTGCGCGGGAGCCCCGGATACACCGGAGATTGCGGCGGAATTGCGCGAGAAAGTGGAGAATGCCCGGCGAAACCATCCGCGCATCGTGTGGATCGAAAAGATGGTAACGCGCCAGGAAACAATCCAGCTCTACAGTCACGCGCGCGTTTTTTGCTGCCCGTCAGTCTATGAGCCGTTCGGCATTATCAATCTCGAAGCAATGGCCTGCCGCGCTCCGGTAGTTGCTAGCGCCACGGGAGGCATCAAAGAAGTTGTAGTCGATGGAGAAACCGGGTATCTGGTGCCTTTCGACCAGGATCCAGTCACGAGTTTTCCCCGCGACCCTGAGACCTTTGCCCGAGATCTCGCGGAGCGCATGACGCGGTTGTTAAACGATCCGGAACGATGCAAGCAATTTGGCGACGCAGGACGGCGGCGTGTGGAAGAGACTTTCAGCTGGACGGCGATCGCGCATCAAACGATTGACCTGTATCGGAGCCTAATTGACCAGCGGAAATCGACAGTTCGTTGACAACAAAAACTGCCTCAGTACAAGAGACAATCCTAATCAATGGAAGAACGATGAAGCTGAGTGATTTCGAGGGACGCAAGAGGGTCGTGATTGAGGGAATTACGCCGCAGGTGGATGGAGGCCGATTTCCAGCCAAGCGAACCGTAGGCGATCTGGTGCGGGTAGAGGCCGACATTTTTACGGACGGCCACGATGCCATTGCAGCTTCTCTGCTGGCGCGCCGCGAGGGCTCCGGCGAATGGACCGAGATCCCGATGCAGCCGCTGGTGAACGACCGCTGGTTTGCTGCCTTTGGCGTAAGTGAGCTTGGTTACTACGAATTCAAGGTGCAGGGGTGGGTCGATCACTTTGAAACCTGGCGGCGCGATTTGCTGAAGCGCATTGCCGCCGAATCCGATACGCAAGTGGATTATCTGATTGGAGCAGATTTGGTGGCTGCAGCCGCTACGCGCGCGACGGCCGCCGACCAGAAGTGGTTAGGAGAACAGGCTCGGGCGCTGCGCGCAAACGTGCTCCCGGTCTCACTCCGTACGGATGCCACGAATCCCAAGCTACATGAATCCGTCTTGCGTTATCCCGATAAGCGGTTTGCAACAGAATCGGAGCCGGTGCTGCGTATCGCAGTCGATCCCTTGCGCGCTCGATTCAGCTCGTGGTATGAGTTCTTTCCGCGCTCGACCGCGGCGAAGCCAGGCGAGCACGGCACCTTTGCCGATTGCGAGAAGAGACTCGAATATGCCGCCGAGATGGGATTCAACGTCGTCTATCTTCCCCCCATTCATCCCATCGGACGCACTTTCCGTAAGGGACCCAACAACTCCCCCCAAGCGCAGAACGGCGATCACGGCAGCCCGTGGGCAATCGGCGCGAAAGAAGGCGGCCACAAATCCATCCTGAGCGAACTCGGAACCGTTGACGATTTCAAACGCTTTGTCGCGAGGGCCAGGCAGCTCAATCTTTCGGTTGCGCTTGACATCGCGTTTCAGGCCGCGCCCGATCATCCTTACGTGCATGATCACGAGTCGTGGTTTCGCAAGCGGCCTGACGGCACTATTCAATACGCGGAGAATCCTCCGAAAAAGTACCAGGATATCTATCCGTTCGACTTTGAGAGCGAAGATTGGGCGGGGATGTGGGAAGAGCTGAAAAGCGTCTTTCTGTACTGGATTGGCCTGGGCATCACCATCTTCCGAGTCGACAATCCGCACACGAAAGCATTTCCTTTCTGGGAGTGGGTCATCGCGGAGATCAAGCGGGATCACCCGGAAGTATTCTTCCTGGCCGAAGCGTTCACGCGCCCAAAGATCATGTATCGGCTTGCCAAGCTCGGCTTCGGTCAATCCTATACTTACTTTCCTTGGCGCAACGGCAAGCAGGAGATTACGGCCTACCTGACCGAGCTGACGCAGACTCCGGTCCGAGAGTTCTTCCGCCCGAACCAGTGGCCCAACACGCCTGACATTCTCACGGAATTTCTGCAGATGGATGGACGGCCCGCCTTTGCGATCCGTCTTCTGCTGGCCGCAACGCTGGGCGCCAACTATGGCATCTACGGTCCCGCCTTTGAGCTGCTGGAAAACAAGCCGGTGCGGCACGGCAGCGAAGAGTATCTTGATTCAGAAAAATACGAGGTCCGCCACTGGAACCTGGAACGGCCCGACAGCCTTCGCCCGCTGATTACCCGTGTCAACGAAATCCGCAATACCAACCTGGCCTTGCAAAACGATTGGTCTCTGGGATTTCATTTCTGCGAGAACGATCAGCTGATCTGCTATACCAAAGAATCAGACGATCGCTCGAACCTGCTCCTGACCATCGTGAATCTCGACCCGCATCACACGCAGAGCGGGTTTGTGACCTTGCCGCTCAAAGAACTCGAGATTCCCGAGGACCGGAGTTTCGAGGCGGAGGATCTGCTGAGTGGAGAGCGCTATCTCTGGCAGGGTCCGCGGAACTACGTCGAATTGAATCCTGCGCAAAGGTCAGGGCATATTCTGAAGCTCCACCGCCGCCTCAAGGTCGAAACAGATTTCGAATACTTCCTCTAGTTTTGGGCATTGTCAAAGATGATCCGAGCAACTTGAGAACCAAGGCCGTCTGTGTCAAGTTGACTTAAGAGCAGAACCTTCGTCGCAACGGCTCAATGCTCGCCCTCAAACGACGCATCCAATCCCTTGGAGACCTACCGCGTGAAGAAGCTGGCAAGCGCAACCGATCCGCTTTGGTATAAAGACGCGATCATCTACGAGCTGCATGTGCGCGCCTTCTCCGACTCGAACGGGGACGGCATTGGTGACTTCCCCGGCCTGCTTTCAAGGCTGGATTATCTGCAGGAACTCGGCGTCACGTGTATATGGCTCCTTCCCTTCTTCCCATCTCCGTTGCGCGATGACGGCTACGATATCGCGAATTACGTCGATGTGAACCCTTCCTACGGGACGCTGAACGACTTCAGGGCGTTTCTCGATGCCGCGCACCAGCGCAACATGCAGGTGATGATCGAGCTCGTCATCAATCACAGCAGCGATCAGCACCCGTGGTTCAAGGCCGCACGGCTTGCGCCGCCGGGCTCACCCCAGCGCAATATGTACGTGTGGTCCGACACCGACCAAAAATACAAGGACGCGCGCATCATCTTTACTGACACCGAAAAATCGAATTGGACCTGGGACGAAACCGCGCAAGCCTACTACTGGCATCGCTTCTTTTCGCATCAACCAGACTTGAATTTCGACAATCCCCTGGTGCTTGAAGAAGTGCTGAAGGCGATGCGCTTCTGGCTCGACATGGGCGTGGACGCGCTGCGCATGGACGCGATTCCCTATCTCTGCGAGCGGGACGGCACCTCGTGCGAGAACCTGCCGGAGACGCACGCTGCGATTAAGAAGATCCGCAACGCAATCGATGCGGACTATTCGAACCGCTTGATTCTTGCTGAAGCAAACCAGTGGCCGGCAGACGTGCGTCCCTATTTCGGGGAAGGTGACGAATGCCACATGGCATTTCACTTTCCGCTGATGCCCCGCATTTATATGGCGCTTCGCCAGGAAGATCGCCTGCCTATCACCGACATCATGGCGCAGACACCCCCGATTCCAGATAGCTGCCAATGGGGCCTTTTTTTGCGCAATCACGACGAACTGACGCTGGAGATGGTGACCGATGATGAGCGCGACTATATGTATTTCGCCTATTCGGCCGACCCGCGCATGCGCGTCAATGTGGGCATTCGCCGCCGGCTCGCGCCACTGGTCGACAACAATCGCCGCCGCATCGAGCTCTTGAATTCGCTGTTGCTCAGTTTTCCCGGTACGCCCATCCTTTACTATGGCGACGAAATCGGCATGGGCGACAACATTTATCTGGGCGATCGCAACGGCGTGCGCACGCCCATGCAGTGGACCTCGGACCGGAACGCCGGCTTCTCACGTTGCGATCCAGCCCGGCTTTACTTTCCAGTCATCATGGATCCGATCTATGGATACCAGGTTGTGAACGTAGAAGCGCAGCTGAGCGATCAATCGAGCCTGTTGCACTGGACCCGCAATATGATCGCGTTGCGCAAGCTATTCCAGGTTTTCGGACGCGGCTCGCTCACCTTTCTGAATCCTGCGAATCGCCGCGTACTGGCCTACCTCCGTGACATGGAGCGCCCGGACGGCACGCATGAAACAGTACTCTGCGTTGCGAACTTGAGCCGCTTCGCGCAACCGGTCTCTCTCGACCTTGCGGCTTTTGCCGGGATGGAGCCGGTAGAAATGCTCGGGTACGTTCCCTTTCCAACGATCACCGAGACTCCATATTCGCTTTCACTGGCGCCGTATTCCTTCCTGTGGTTGGAACTTCAGCCGGCAAGCCAGCCGCTCGAAACTTGGCCCGATTCCGATGTCGAAGCGGCCAATGTCATCGTTGGCGAAAAGGCCGAGGCCGCCAATCTGCTGACCCAAGGCTGGTCGGAATGGATCGCCGGACAAGGCGCTCCTCTTCTCGCAAAGTCCTTGGCAGAGTGGCTTCCGCAGCAGCGCTGGTTTGGCGCCAAATCGCGAACCATTCAATCGGTGCAGATTCAAAACTGGGCTGAGTTGTCGTTGCAGGTGATCCGGGAGAGCAGCGCTCACTCCCAAGGGCAGACCGTGGCATCATCAATTCCTTCCGCCCTGTTTTTCGTCGAAGTCCAGTACAGCTCCGGCATCAGCGATCTTTATCAAGTCCCGCTGGCCATCAGCGCCGGAACGGAGGCGGAGGACGCAGTCACCCATCATGCCCAGAGCGTGGTGATGGCTTTCAGCACGTCCGCAGGTTCCATCGTTGTGCATGATGCAATGACGCAGGAGGGAACACGCCAAGCTCTGCTTTCCCTTATCGAGAAAAACTCGACTCTTGCGATGTCGACCATGAGCCCGCCGGTAATGCCGGATTCATCCGCTCTGGATGCTTGGTCGCCGGCCGCTCACAGCGAACCTTTACAGGCTGGACCAGAGTCGCATGGAACCGCCGGTTTGCCGGTCGCGCCGGTCTCAATCAATGCGCAACCTGGAGAGGCGGCCACCCCACCGCGTTCTGCTGCTCCTGTATCGTCCGCCGCGCAACGCATGCAGCCCCGCGAATCGCCTTCCGCTGGAAACCCCGTTCCGCAGACCGGCAGGCTCGATGCCCATGCATCCTCGCTTCTTCGGGAAGCTAGAACGGATGCTCACCTCGAGTCCAGGGTAGGAACTGCAGAGCAATCGAACACTTCGATCCTTTACGGAGACAAATTCATCCTCAAGATGTTTCGCCGTTTGCAAGCCGGTGAGAATCCAGATGTCGAAATCGGGCGATTCCTTACCGAGGTTGCCCACTTTCCGCGCATTGCGCCCTTTCTCGGCGAAATCACAATGACCAACGCTGCGGGAATTGCCACTACAGCCGCAATGCTGCAGGGCCTGGTCGCAAATCAGGGTGATGGTTGGAGCTGGTTTCTCGATCAGTTGACTGCATTCTTTCATGCAGTCGCGACAATGCCGCCACCTCCGGCAACAACGCAGCCAATGCTCTTGAGCATGCAGAAAGCTGAGGGCACTTACCACAAGTCGATGGAATCGGCGCTGGACGCTGCCGGACTGCTAGGGCGGCGCACGGCGGAGATGCACCTTGCGCTCGCGACGCAGACGCAGGATCAAGCATTTTGTGCGGAACCTTTTCAGGCATCCGATCTCGAGCGGGATGCGCAGCGCGTCGAGACGCAGTTGGCCCAGGTAGTCGAAACCCTCAAATTGCGATTCTCTTCGCTCGACGACAGCATCGCCGATATGGCAGTACAGCTTCTCGCTCGACGCCATGAATTCGTCGCGCGCGCTCACGCGCTCACAGAGATCAAAACAGCCGGCAAGAAGATTCGCATTCATGGCGACTACCATCTCGGTCAAATTCTTCGAACACAGAATTCCAAGGGCGACGAACGATCTTGGGGCGATTTCGTAATTCTCGATTTTGAAGGCGAACCGGCGCGCACGCTGGCCGAGCGGCGTCAGAAGCAGTCTCCACTGAAGGACGTAGCCGGCATGCTTCGATCCTTCTCCTACGCCGCCTCTTCATCCCTTGCCAGCTTCCTGTCGAAATCGGGCGAGAACGCTGAAGCCTCGCACCTGCAGGCGTGGGCGACGTATTGGGAGCATTCCGTCGCAAGAGAGTTCTTGCGGTCGTACACTGGAGTCCTCGGGACAAAAAGGGGGCTTTTGCCTCCGCCGGAGCAAGCTCAAGCGCTACTTGGGACCTATTTGTTGGAAAAGGCTCTCTACGAATTGTTGTACGAACTGAATAACCGTCCAGAGTGGCTCCGCATTCCTTTTGCAGGCATTCTGGCTTTGTAGGCTCCCGCGGGTGAACAGAACGCAAAAATGGCAACAACAAATCCCATGGTCGATGCAAGCGCCTCACCCAACAAGCCCAGTGGGAGCTTGCTCGTACTCTTGCCTGGCGCTGCGCAGGCCCAGGTCGAGACGATTGTCGATAGTCTCTCTGCGTCGTTGCCCTCAGAGAGCCTGTTGTTTGCGGTGCCCGAACAGCCTGTATCCGAACCCAAAGCCACCGCCCATTTTATTGAGCTTCCTCAAACGAAGCCGTCCTGGACCTTGACTGCCGCCGATTTCGCAAATGCTCACCAACTGGCGCAGAAGCATGAACCTCGGGCGATTCTAATCCTCGGGCAAGAGGCCGGTTCGCTCGCTGCCGCAGGATTGAGAGGCCTCAGTAGTTCAGTACTGGATGACGGCTGCGATCTCGCACTACCCTGCTATCGGCTTCCGCCGCGTGCTGGCCTTTTGAATTCATCAGTCCTCTATCCTCTGAGTCGTGCTCTTTTTGCCACGCGGGTGCGGTTTCCTCTTGGCATCGATATCGGCCTTTCACCGCGCATGGCCGAACGTCTCGGCACGGCCGCTCAGCGCTTTATCGCTCTCAATCAGAGTGAAGTACCTCTTTGGGTGGTGAACGAGGCCATGGTTGCCGGAATGAAGATCGACGAGGTCGAAGTCGGCACACGCGATCTGCCTCAGCCACCGGATCCAGATCTGAATTCGATTCTTCCCTTTGTAACCGGCTCGCTCTTTTCCGATATCGAAGCCAAGGCCGCTTTCTGGCAGCGCGCCCGCGTTTCGCCACCTGCGCGCCGGAATATTTCGGTTGCACCGCCTCTGGCCGCAGCTGACCTCTCGGCCGACGTCGCCTCGATGCTCCAAGGATTCAGACTCGCCTACACCAATCTGCGCGAGATTTGGGGATTGGTGCTGCCGCCCCACACCATGCTGGGTCTCAAGCGCCTTTCCCTGATCGACGGCCCTGCGTTCCGGATGCCTGAGGATCTTTGGGCCCGCATCGTCTTTGATTTTCTGATCGCTTATCGATTGCGAACGCTCAACCGCGGCCACTTGCTCGGCGCGCTCATTCCGCTGTACCTAGCATGGGTCGCGAGCCACATCAACGTAATCGTGTCGGGGGAAGACCCGGAACGCCACATTGACGCACACGCCGCTGCATTCGAGACCGAAAAGGCGTATCTTGTAGCCCGCTGGCGCTGGCCAGATCGCTTTAACCCGTGACCACCGGTTCTTCCCACGCATGGGTCTGCAGAGAATTAGGACCGACCACGCAGCTAGAGTTCAAGGAGTGAATCGATGTTCAACATCCTTGCAATCATGATCCAGACGCAGGTGCCCGACAGCAGGCAGCCCCTTTACGCAGACAATGCGAGCATCCTGCATCACATGGCGGACGCGCTCCATCAATCGCTCTATCGCGTGCTCTCGTTGTTGATCGCTGTGCTGCCGGGAATCCTCGCCTTCTTTGTCACGCTCATCATCTTCACGGTGATGGGGATGGCGCTCTCAGCAATTCTGCGGCGCACGCTTGGATGGATCCGCTTCGATGACCGGCTCATACAATATCGGGGCAGCGGCGACTGGTCCCCAACCAATTCGCCGACTGCTATCGCTGCGCGCGGATCCTTCTGGGCCTGCGTCCTGCTTGGCCTCATCATCGGCGTGTCTGCCTTCGATGCTTCGTATGCCACCGCCGCTTCCCTTCCTATCTCGCTCTTGCCGTATCTCACGCATGCGGTCGGCGCAATCCTTCTGCTGATCGCCGGGACGCTTGTCGCGCGCTTCCTCGCACGTTCCGTCCTCATTGGCGCAGTCAATGCGCAATTGCAGTACGCGCGTTTCCTATCTCTTGGCGTCAAGTGGCTCGTGCTCGTGCTAACGATGGCCATGGTTCTCGAGCACCTTGAGGTCGGAGGCGTAGTCGTCGAGTTAGCATTTGGCATCATCTTCGGAGGCATTGTGCTCACCCTGTCGCTCGCGATCGGACTGGGGTCCCGTGACCTCGTCAGCCGCTCTCTCGAAAGCCGGGTGGAGCGTTCGGCTGATCGCGGTCCTGAAGTGCCCCCCCCAGGCACGAGCGTCTCTGGCGAGACTCTTCGCCATTTCTAGCGGGCCCTATAAAATAAGGCAGGATATTCATTTTGAGAGTGCTTTCTACGGGTAGGTGGATGTGCCGTTCAGGGCGGCCATTCCGATTTAGACGGGTGTCGGAAACAGTGCTCCGCGTTGAGAATTTGCTGCAGAAAGTGGCAGTCCCACTCTGTGCTGCATCGATCGCGCTGTTGCCTGGCTGCAGCGGTGTCTCCATGAATCCAAAAGGAAACCAGGGAGCTACGACGTACCTTCTGACTGTGCTCTCCGCGGGTCCCAGCTCGGGCGTGGCCATCAACGTTTCGCCTGCCGACTCAAGCGGGGCGGGAGCCGGATCTACGAGTTTCACGCGGACATACGCAGTGGGCACGAATGTAACGCTCACTGCTGCCCCTACTGCCGGGGCTAACTCTTTCTTCTCATGGTCTGGGTGCGCCACAAATCCAAGCGCCGGCGTCTGCACAGTGACCATGAGCGCGAATACCACGGTGACTGCGGCATATAGCCAGGGCGGCATCAATTCGATCACCGTTACGCCGAACAGTGCAATCATCGGTACGCAGGTTCAATTCATCGCGGCCGTCACGGGGACCGGCAGCTTTAGTACCGGCGTCTCATGGTCTGTCGCAGCGCCAACAGGTAGTTCCTTAAACCCAGGCACCATTACTTCGACGGGGCTCTACACGACCCCGTATCCCGCGCCGCCCACGGTGACGGTAACCGCGGCCAGCACACAAGACGCAACCAAGAGCGGCAGCGTGGTTGTCACGCTCGTCCAGCCCGCCATGGCTGCGGGACCTGCTCTCACTGTGGATGCAGGAAGCCCGACCCATACGATCAGCTCCTTGATCTATGGCATGAACGGATACGGACTGACCACTATGGCAGCGAGGAGCGGGAATATTCCAGTGATTCGCTGGGGAGGCGATGGCACATCGCGCTACAACTATCTCCTCAAAGCCACCAATAGCGCTAGTGATTGGTACTTCGAAAATCAGAACAGCGCAGGTACCTGGCCGAACACCGATTTCAACACCTTCGTATCAGGCAACAAGAGCCTGGGGGCCATGACGATGGGAACCGTGCCCGTGCTTGGGTGGGTCGCAAAAGATACGACCTCCTGCAGCTTTCCGGTTTCAACCTATCCGAATCAGCAGTTGAGCGATGCGGGACGCGGCTGCGGCAACGGAGTCTATCCTTCAGGCGTGAATGGCTGCACCACTTCGAGCGGATGTGCGATCACAGGAGTCAGTCCGACGGCAACCAGTGTTGCGGAAGGACCGGCCTGGGCTGGCGCCTGGGTGACATCCCTGGTAAGCAGCTTTGGCACTGCAGCCAACGGGGGCGTGGCGATCTACGACCTGGACAACGAGCCTAGCTGGTGGGATGCCGTGCATCGCGATGTGCACCCGGCTGCAGCAACCTATGACGAGGTAACGAACAACGGAATTGCCACCGCGCTCGCCATCAAGAATGCGGATCCGACTGCCGCTGTGAGTGGGCCGGTCATGGATTATTGGATGGGCTATTTCTACTCGAAGAAGGATATCGAGTTGGGATGGAGTAGCGGTCCCTGCTATCAGCCCTGGAGCAATCCCGCCGATCGTGTTGCGCACGGCGGTATCCCGTTTATTGAATATTATCTGCAACAATTTAAAACAGCAGCGGCAAGTAACAGCAATATACGGTTGCTGGATTATCTCGACTTGCATACCTACTTCGCGGCCGACTACAACGGTGTCAGCGTAGGGTTTGCCACGGCAGGCAATACAGGCGAGCAACAAGCGCGCCTTAATTCGACCCGCGTCTTTTGGGACTCCACCTACACCGATCCAAATTACACGCAGCCGAACTACTCCTCAGATGCTAATTACACTGCGAGTTGCTCAACGCCTTTACAGGCTCCCCAAGTAATCAAGAGGATGCAGACTTGGGTAGCGAACGACTACCCCGGTACCAAGACCGCGATCACTGAGTACAACTGGGGCGGGCTCGAGCATATCAACGGCGCATTGGCGCAAGCTGACATTCTCGGTATCTTCGGACGTGAAGGCCTCGACCTCGGCACGCTGTGGGGACCACCTGACCCGGTTACACAGACGCCAGGATTGATGGCTTTTGAAATCTATCGCAACTACGACGGTAAGAATGCGAAGTTCGGCGACACGGCTCTGGCTTCCACCAGTGTCAATCAGGCGCAGCTTGCGGTCTACGGAGCTTTGCGCGCCTCTGATAATGCTCTGACAATTGTCGTGATCAACAAAACCTACGGCGACTTCACTTCGACTGTCTCACTGGCGAACTTCTCTTCTACCAGTACGACCGCGCAGGATTGGCTGTATAGCAGCGCCAACCTCAACGCAATTGTTGCGCAACCCGCGGTCACGGTCGCGCCGCCTGCGGGAGCCAACCCTGCCAGCACGATCACGACGACGTTTCCCGCACAATCGATCACGCTGCTGGTCGTTCCTAACTAGGGGTAGACCTGCCACCATCTGCTTAGCCTCTAATCCGTAGTGAGAGCAGCAACCTCGTAGCACTCCACTGAAGGAATCGTGAACTCGACTGAGCCTCCAGTCAGATGAAACGGAATCGTTCGTTCAGCATGCAGTAACTCCACGCGCGTGACGCGCCGCCCTGACGGGATCCGCATGCTGACCTTCTGTTCGCCGATCGAGTAGAACTCGCGCACCCAGCCGCGATGCATATTGGGGTTGGTGTAGTTGAGTACATGGACCGCGAAGCCGGGCTCCGTTTCCCATGCGAAGGTTTCGACCAGGCCTTTGCCTTCGATTCTGACCGGCGGATTGTCACCGGCAACCCAGCGAACGGCATTCTGCAAAAGCCGGCTTAGGTCAGTGTGGCCTGAGAGCCACATGGTGGCCTCGATACTGCCAGGAATATAGGCCAGGCGGCTGCCGCGGCTTTCGCGAATGACGACCGCCGGCTCGTTGGTGCGAGGCACAGGCGGGTACGACATCTCCGGCGGATAGCCCACGTAGCCCGGTACGACCGTGAGCACAGGATTGTCCACCGAACGCAAAGGCACACGGAACTCCGCCCCCGGCAGCCAATGTGTCTCTGTAAACCCATCGAGAATTGGATGCTGCCGCTCGATACGCGCGAGATACGGATTGCAGTTGCCGCGACGTCCAATTACTGGACCCGCTGCATGAATTCCAAAAACATCGGCCAGCCCGAAGTCATCGCGGCGCTGGTTGGTCTCGGTATACATGCTGGTTTCAAACGTTGCCAGCAGCGATCCGCCCTGCTCGACATACGCGCGAATCTGCGCGCACTGCTCATCGCTTAAGAGCGCGATATTCGGCAGGATGAGTGCCGAATATTTCTTGAGCCGCTCGGCTTGCAGGCGATCCTCGTGCACAAAATCAAACAGGAATCGGCCTTCGAGCAGCGCGTAATAGATCGCGTCGATCGTCTGCTGCATCGAGGCTTTGTACGGCGCTTTGTAAAAGAGCTGCGTGCGTTGGCCGAACACAACGCCGATGTTCGCCATTGTTGTCTTGTTAACAAAATGCGGATCGTGGCGCGCTGTCCACTCGAAGAAATCGCGGCCAATCTTCTTCCAGCGCAGATCTTCGCCCAGGCCTGTCTCACCGCCAACAACATGGAAGTACGGCACAGTACCGCTGGCAGCCGACTGGGAAAACCAGATCTGCGCTTCGGCCGGCGACTTGGTGATTTCGCGCCAGCGGATATTTCCGGTTGTATAAGCGCCCGTGATGTTGGTCGCCATCTTGCCGTCGAGCACTGACGTGCATACGCGGCCCTGCTGCGCGGCGCCCCAGATCGGCTCATCCTGGCCGCCGCGCCCCTGGTTGTCGGCCTGGAACCAGTGGCATGTTTCACCTAATTTCGCGAGGTTGGGCGTCGCATGAATGCCACCTCCCATGTTGAGGAAGTAGAAGCTCTCGGCTTTCTTCTGCTGCGCGATGGAGTTGTAAAGCGTCCACAGTTCGGTGACTCGCTCGTTGAATTTGTCCCAATAAGCCGGTGTCTTTGGCGGCGGCAACTTGCGGCAAATATCGCAGAAGCACACGGGGAGACTAAAAGAGGGCCAGCCGTTCGAGTAATGTGCGTCGACATCATGCAGGCTGATGACCTCCCGCATCACCGCAGGAAAATAGTCGGTCATGTAAGCCGAAAACATGCACGTCTGAAACAAATCGGGATCGTCGGGTGTCGAGATAGGCTGCCCCTCTTTGTCGCGCATAAACCACTCGGGGTGCGCGGCAACCGCATCTCCCCAGTTGAGGTCGGGACTGTAGCGGGCGATGGCGCGCAGGTTGCGCTTTTTCGCAGCCTCAAAGAGCTCGCCGAAGAAATCGCGCCCGTTCAAATACTTTCCGTGTCGATGAAAAGGGACTTTGCTCGGGTAGTAAGCAAGGATCCCCGTTACGCTGATAAACACAGCACCCACTTTGACGCTGGACCAGTAATCCGCCCATCCCTCGATATCGAAGACAGCGGGATCATGTTCAGTGAAGTTGGTCTGGCCGATGCGGCGTAGCTTTCTTTGCCAGGGAAGCGCCGCGAACTCAGCTGAAGGAGCCGGAGAAGCCGCGGTCGGTAGCGCCTCCACAGGAACAAGAGACCTTCCGTCTCCGCGATTCGCCAGAGGCACCGCTGCCATTCCCGCCTTCAGAAATTCTCTTCGATTAATCATCGGACCTAATCCCCCGCGGATGCCATTCAACGGGAATCCCGCTGGCAAGTCAAACACCTGGCGTTGGTGCGGTCACTGCGGCAGCGCAGGGGTGGGACTATCATCCCGCTATGGAAGATTGCATTCGGCTCGGCGACATTCTTGCCAACTCAATCACTCACGGGGTTGGAGCATTCGTTGCGATCGCCGGTGCCATCTACCTGATTGCTCTCTCCACACGCGGAACGCTTTCCGTGATCCTGAGTTGTGTTGTGTTCGCTTTGACGCTGGTCCTCGTTTATCTGTTTTCCACGCTGTACCACTCGCTGGTCCGCACCCGGGCACGCCGCGTCTTTCAGATACTCGATCACTCCGCAATCTATCTGCTCATCGCTGGGACTTACACTCCGTTTTCGCTGGTGTCGCTGCACGGACCGGTGGGATGGTTGCTTCTCGGAGTGGTGTGGGCACTAGCGGTGGGTGGAGTCGTCTTCAAAAGCCTTGCGACCGGCCGCTTCCCTTTCGCCTCCACTGCCTTCTATCTCGGCCAGGGGTGGCTCATGGTCTTTGCGATGCGCCCGCTTCTCCACGCCGTGGGATGGGCGGGGGTTCTTTGGCTGCTTGCCGGCGGCATCTTCTACTCACTCGGCATTGTGTTTTTTGCGCTCGACCGGATCCCCTACTTCCATGCCGCCTGGCACGTGTTCGTGCTGGCCGGCAGCGCAGCCCACTATTGCGCCGTCCTCTTCTACGTGGTCCTGCGTCCCGCCTGACTATTGGAGCCATCGGCTCCCGGCCGTACCCCGAACGGGCGCACCCCGAATCGGTTGGATTGACCCATCGCTCCAAAGCAGGTAAACTACCTTAGTTTGGCGATTCCTGCCTGCCGCCCTCGAGCGTGACGCTCGCCCGGTTCTGCTGGGCTTGAGAGCTCTCCCGAGGCGCAGAAGTTTCCGCCCGAGCTATCTTGGTTGACTTGAGCGCACCAGTTTGGTGCCGCTCTGGAGGATTTATGTACGCGGTCATTCGCACTGGTGGGAAACAATACCGGGTCGCCCCGGGAGATGTCGTAAAGGTTGAGAGCGTTCCGTCGGAGAACCAGACGGTCGAATTCAGCGACGTGCTGGCGGTTTCTGGCGAGCCGGGATTGGTCACCAATCCGGCCACAGCCAAGGTGACAGCCGAAGTGGTGAGAGAAGGGCGCGGCGACAAGATCCTGGTCTTCCATCTCAAGCGCAAGAAGCAGTACAAGAAGATGCAGGGGCATCGGCAGAATTTTACTGAGGTGCGCATCAAGGCGATTGAAGCCGATGGCGTGACCTACACCGCTGCCAAGTAGGCGCAGCAGAATTAAGGCGGAGATTCAGCAATGGCACACAAAAAAGGTGGCGGTAGTTCTACAAACGGGCGCGACTCCAACGCACAGCGGCTGGGCGTAAAGGCCTTTGGCGGCGAGTTGGTCAGCGGCGGAACAATCATCATGCGCCAGCGCGGCACGCGTATCAAGCCGGGCGCCAACGTTGGCCGGGGTTCCGATGACACCCTGTTCGCCAAGGTCAGCGGTCGCGTGAAGTTTTCTGACCACGGGAACCGTGGCCGCTTTGCTTCCATTGAGCCTGTCGCCGCGGAATAAGAGCGAAGGGCCGGCTGGACAGAAAGAGCTATCGCCTTGGGGCGGTGGCTCTTTTTTATGCGTAAATCCCCAGGCACGCACAAAAAAGCCGACCCAGACGGGCCGGCCCTTTGTTCCATGCTCCGGCGGCTATGATTTGCTTTCGCTGCCCTGCAGGTTGGTGCGGGTAAGCACCTTGTCGACCACTTTCTCTACGTCGGTCAGGAAGAAGCTGTTCGCTGGCTGCTGGACGGCCACCTTGGTGCCGTGGCCCAGAGCCGCTGCAATCTCATTCCAGCGGTAGATTGTGGAGTTGGCAGCCAGGACCACTGGCTTGCGCGCCGGCTCGGGGAGTGCGGTGTATGCCACCCAAACGCCGAGTGTGAGCAGGATCAAAGACTCATTCAGAAATTGAAGCGGCGAGGTAAGTGAAGTATTGCGCGACCAGAACGACGCAAGGATAAAGTCGTTAGTCGACAGCAGGCCGAACCCAACCGCGATCCCAAATGCCTTGTCGCGTGCCGACAGATGCAGCGCATTCATGCTCAGGCAGAGGAAAGCAAGTAAGCAGAGCTCAAGAATGCTGACCGATCGCATCAGCGCATAGGCGATGTCCGGAATAATGAGCACGCCGCGATGTGAAAACGGCACCGTCGTGATACTCACGATCACAGACGCCAGCGTAGCCCAGCGGAAGACCACCGTCCCCAGCTTCATCAGCCCGGTAAAGGAAGAGAGCGCCGATCTGAAAATCTCAATGCAGATGAAGAAGAGCGAAATCGCGCTGGCGATGTAGACGGCCCAATACGCGTAGAAATACATCGGGAAGAAAACGTCCTGGCGGACCCAAGGCTGCGCCTGGATAAATAGAAGACCCAGCAGGATAGGCATCGAGCCCACCCGAAGTACCAGGTAGGTGTGCATTGCAGGAAAACGGCGCTGCAGGCCCTTTGTCCAGAAAAGGAAGCCAAGTAGAGCCCATAGAAGGAACTCGGCTGCACTCATCAGAGACATCGCGGTGTTCAAAGGCATAAGCGTCCTTCCATCCCGAGGGTCTTCTCAGAATAGCGCCTATGCAGGTCCAATTCAAAGGGGGGTAACGCAACACCGGTAGCACTTTAGTGCTAAAGCCAGTCCTACTTACCCATTGCCGGGCAGCCCATTCCCGGGCCGCATCCCGGAGAAGGCAGGGCCGAGGTCGCCGACAGGTGGCTCACCGTCAGATGCGACCGTGAAGATGAGAAGGAGGCAGCGGCAGCGCCGGCAACAATTACGGCGAACGCACAAATCCGAACGGCAAGTTTCATGATCGGTTACCCCATGCGCAAAAATCAGTTGACAAAAGAACGAACAGGACTAACACCAAAGATACTAGTGCACCTTTTTAGTTAAGTCCATCATTTTCAACCAGTTCCCAAAGTGTTACCCTTGGGTAGTACTAGCGTAACATACCACTAACGTACTGCGCGCGCAAGTACTCAGTTTTGCGATGACCTTGCCGTCCATTTCCCCACAGCCCCACGTGGTAAAATCAAGTCAGTCGAACTCGCTCAAAGCCCACGTATTTCAAGCGGTTAATCCCTCGATCACGACCGAAAATTTCGACCATTAACAACCCTTTTGGACCAGGAAGCGAAAATCTCGCGAACGGAACCCTATGGCGACTCTTGCAGCGGACAATCTCCCCGATAACGGTAGTTACACCGGCGACAACATTAAAATTCTGGAGGGCTTGGAGGCAGTTCGCCTTCGCCCCGCCATGTACATCGGCTCGACCGGAGAAATGGGTCTCCACCACCTCGTCTATGAGGTCGTGGACAACTCCGTCGATGAAGCGCTTGCCGGCTACGCGAAGAAGATCGAAGTCATCATTCACGTCGATAACTCAATCACCGTAATCGATGACGGCCGCGGCATCCCCACCGATATGAAGACCCTGCCCAACGGAGAGAAGATGTCCGCCGTTGAGGTGGTGCTCACCAAGCTTCATGCCGGCGGCAAATTCGATTCATCCACCTATAAAGTTTCGGGTGGCCTGCATGGAGTGGGTGTCAGCTGCGTGAACGCGCTAAGCCAGGAGTTCGGTGTCGAAATCTGGCGTGACAATCACACATGGGAAATGGATTTCAGCTGCGGGATTCCCACCAACGAGTTGCGCCAGACCGGCACCAGCAAGCGGCGCGGAACGAAGGTCCACTTTCTTCCCGACAAGTCGATCTTTACCGTGACTGAATATAACTACGACACCCTGGCGCAGCGTCTGCGCGAGCTCGCCTTCCTCAACAAGGGCCTCGAGATTTCGCTCACCGATGAGCGCACGGCCGATCCGAAAACCGGGGAGTCAAAGCGCGCCGAGTTCAAGTACGCAGGCGGCATTGCGGAATTCGTCAAGCATCTGAACCGCGGCAAAGCAGTTCTGCACGACAAGCCCATCATGATGGAGGCGTCGCGCGACAACGTCGAAATCGAGATCGCGCTGCAATACAACGACAGCTACTCCGAGACGGTCTTCAGCTTTGCCAATAACATCAACACCGTCGACGGCGGGTCGCATCTTTCCGGTTTCCGTACCGCGCTCACACGGACAGTCAACGCCATCGGCCAGTCGCTGGGTCTCTTCAAAGACCTGAAGGAAAACCTGTCAGGCGACGATGTGCGTGAAGGACTGGTCGCTGTCGTCAGTGTCAAGCTCTCGCAGCCGCAGTTTGAGGGCCAGACGAAGGGCAAGCTCAACTCTGATATCGCCGGCACCGTGCAGGCCTTTGTAAACGAGCGCCTCGGCGCTTTTCTTGAGCAGAACCCACCGGTTGCCAAGCGCATCATCAACAAAGCCATCGAAGCGGCCCGCGCTCGTGAAGCTGCGCGTAAAGCCCGCGATCTCACCCGTCGCAAGGGCGCACTCGATGGCGGCGGTCTGCCGGGCAAGCTGGCCGACTGCAGCGAACGCGATCCAAGCCGTTGCGAACTCTACCTCGTCGAGGGTGAGAGCGCAGGCGGTACTGCGAAACAAGGACGCGATCGCCGCTTCCAGGCCATCCTCCCGCTCAAGGGCAAGATTCTCAACGTGGAAAAGGCTCGCTACGACAAGATGCTGGGGCACGAAGAAATTCGCGCCATGATCACGGCGCTTGGCGCGGGCATCGGCAAAGACGACTTCGATCCAGCCAAGCTGCGCTACCACAAGATCATCCTCATGACCGACGCCGACGTCGACGGATCGCACATCCGTACGCTGCTGCTCACGTTCTTCTTCCGCCACATGACGGAGTTGATCAAGCGCGACAACGTATTCATCGCGCAGCCGCCGCTCTACAAAATCAAGAAGGGCCGCTTCGAGCAGTACATCAAGGACGATCGCGAATTTGTGAAAGTGATGGTGAGTCGCGCGTCCGAGGGCATGATCGTGCGTCACGGCGAAGCTGCCAGCCGCATCGAAGGCGCTGACCTCACGCGCTTCATGAATTTCCTCAATGAGTATCTCGGCTTTGTCGAGAAAGTCGATAAACGAATCCGCAACGAGAAGCTCACTGAACTGATTGCGCGCGCAGAACTGGCGCAGCGCGCCGATTTCACTTCGAAGACCGGCAGCACCGTTCCCGAGAAGCTGGTCGACCTGCACAAGCAGCTCAAAGAAGTCGCGGACGAATTCGGTTTCAAGTCGCTGGACAAGCCGATCGAAGACGAAGAGCATCACACATGGTCGATCAGCTTCAAAGATGCGCAGGGGATGGATCGGCACGTCAACTGGACACTCGCATCCAGTCCGGAGTTCCGCCAGATGATGGCGAAATACAACCAGATCAAGCAGTATCTGGAGCCGCCGTTCCTGGTGGAATACGCTACGAAAGCGGCAGCCGACGCTCCGGCGGAAGAGCTCGAAGGGACCGAATTCGAAGAGGGCGAGGCCCCCGCAGAGGTCAAGGCCGAAGCAAAAGCCGCACGCCGCAGCGCACGCATACCCCGCGATCCTGTCGAGAAGCAAACTGCACGCGAGTTGTTCGAACACATTGTCGAACAAGGTAAGAAGGATTATCAGGTGCAGCGCTACAAGGGCCTCGGCGAAATGACGTCTTCGCAGCTTTGGGAGACCACCATGGATCCCGAACGGCGCACCCTGCTCTCCGTTAAGCTCGAAGACATTGTCGAAACCAACGAAATCTTCACCACGCTCATGGGCGAAGACGTCGAGAAGCGCCGCAAATTCATCGAGGACAATGCCCTCGACGTGAAGAACCTCGACATCTAACCGCGCGATCTCTCTTGCGCGTGTATACGGACCGGCAGCAGGTCTCTCGAAGGCCCGCTGCCGGATCAACGCACTTGCCCGTCCTTACCTCGAGTGGAATTGGATTTGAAGCATGCCGCCGATCTTGAATGCGCAGAGCATCTCTAAACGCTTTGGCGCCAAGCCCTTGTTCAAAGACATCTTCTTCGCCGTGAACGAGGGCGATCGAATCGGCTTTATCGGTCCCAATGGTGCCGGGAAGTCTACTCTTCTGGCTTTGCTCGCCGGCGAACAGGAACCGGATACCGGAGAAGTCGCCTTTCGCAAACGAGCCCGCGTTGGTTACGTGCGCCAAATTTCCGAATACGCACCCGGAGTCACGGTGCGCGATGCTATCGAAGCGGCTATGACCCGCGCCGCAGTCCCCGGCAAAGAACACGAGCAGCGCCTTCGAGAAACATTGGGCCGAGCTGGGTTCGCGGACTCCGCAGCGGCAGCCGGCCCCCTCATGGATGCCGAAGCGGCGAGCTTGAGCGGCGGTTGGCGCAAACGGCTGGCAATTGCCGAAGCCCTGGTCATCCAGCCAGACGTTCTGCTTCTGGACGAACCGACAAATCATCTTGATCTCGAAGGCATTGAGTGGCTGGAAGGCTTGCTGGGAGCGTCGAATTTTGCCTTCATCGTTGTCGCGCACGATCGCTATTTTCTTGAGAACGTGGCGACCGAAATCGTGGAACTCAATCGCATTTACCCCGATGGGCTCCTGCGCCTGAAGGGCAGCTATTCGAAGTTTCTCGAAGGCCGCGAGGCGTGGCTTGAGTCAGAGCAGCGCGCGCAGGAAGGGCTGCGCAATCGCGTGCGCACTGAAATTGAATGGCTTCGCCGTGGTCCCAAGGCCCGCGCAACCAAGGCCAAAGCGCGCATCGACAACGCCCACGAGTTGATTGCGCGGCTCGAAGACTCCGAATCCCGTAGCCGCGTGGCGACCGCAGGAATCAGCTTCGACGCGACGAATCGACAAACCAAGCGGCTGATTGAACTGGATGCCGTGACAGTCGAACTCGGAGGGCGGGAGATCCTGCGCGGCGTGAGTTTCAATCTCACAAACGGAATGAAGCTCGGCTTGGTCGGCCCCAATGGATCGGGCAAAACCACGCTCTTGCGCGCAATGACCGGCGAGGTGCCGTCAAGCGCAGGAACTGTTCGGCGCGCTGCACAACTGCGCATCGTCTACTTTTCGCAGATGCGCGAGATTGATAGCAGCCTCACGCTGCGCCGGGCCCTGGCACCCGATTCAGATTCAGTTGTGTATCAGGACAGGGTTGTGCACGTCGCCAGCTATGCGGCCAAATTCCTCTTCACGGGCGAGCAACTCAACCAGCCCGTAGAACGCTTGAGCGGGGGTGAGCGCGCCCGTGTTTTGATCGCGCGTCTGATGCTGGCGCCAGCCGATGTTCTCATCCTGGACGAGCCCACAAACGACCTAGATATACCTACCCTCGAAATCCTCGAGGAGGCACTGCTGGAATTCTCCGGTGCGCTTGTTCTCGTTACGCATGACCGCTATCTGCTCGACCGCGTGACCAACACCGTGGTTGGATTGGATGGCTTGGGCAACGCAGAACTGTTTGCCGATTACCGGCAATGGGAAGAATGGCGCGCGGAGAGCGGCAAATCAAAAGGGGACGGGCGCGAAGTCGTCGCCACAAAACAGGTGCAGCCGTCTTCCTCGGCAGCTTCCCCTAGGAAAAAGCTCTCCTACATCGAGGCACGCGAATATGACGGCATCGAAGCACGGGTAGAAGCTGCGGATGCCCGGCTTGAAGCAGCCCGCGAACGAATCGACGATCCCACGGTCGCCACCGATGCAAGTGCCTTGACCGAGGCGCTGGCAGAGCTCGAGTCGGCGCAAAAGGAACACGACGCCATCTATGAACGCTGGGCAATCCTGACCGAAAAGATGGGCGGCTGACCCAGATAGTACGCCAAGGCCAGTACAATTTCCTTTGCTCTCTGGATTTATGCTTCACCAGGTACGGCTGCAAAATAAGTCCCGATCAATCTTTCTGCTCAGCCGCAGAAAGAACAACCTTGTATGTACCGTAGTCGATCGTTAGCACCGCGGTTCCGCCAATCCTCACCTTGGTCTCGCTTCGGCTCTGCTCAGGGAGCCAGAATCCGTCCAGCTTTTCCCGCGTATATCGAATATGTGTGCGCGAGATCCAGAATGAGGGGTTCTTCGCCGGTTCGGCTTCAATCTTCACGACCGCGAAGTCGGTCGCGTCTACCCAGATTCTTCCCCGATAAAGGAACTTGTTCGCCGTCAATGGCTCCACGTCCAGGATGTATGCGGGGCGTTCATTCAGACTTTCCACCTTCTCCAAGTCGAATCTGTAATTGGCAGGACTTAAAGCGGTCGCCTGTTTGTTCCGCGATGCCTCCTTCTCACTATCTAGCGCCCGCGTCAATACCTTCTCGCAGAGCAACTTCGATCCGCCCTGGGAGAGAATGCGATAACTCATGCCCGAGGCCGCATCGAAGACTACGTCCACATCCAGCTTCGCGGCGATTGTCGATCCGAAACCCCGGTACACGACCTCGTAATGCCGGATCGTTTCGTAGTGCTTGAGATGCTCGGCTTGACTCTGGCTGTGTCGTTGCATCCCGTCCACGATTTGCTCGGCAGTCAGATTGGTGGCTGTGGGCCGGCTCGTGTCCTGGCACCATACCGGACCAATAATGAAAGCTAGCACCGCTGCGCAAGTGAGACTCCTGCTGCGAATCGACCGCATCACGTCATAATGCCCGTGCGTCGCATTCCCCTGCAAATTTCTTCGAGCTTCATCTCCTCCTCTTTTTAAAGAACCGTGGCGCCGAAACTGTTGTCCTTGACGGCAGCCTGCTCCGGCGTGGCCCGTGTCTCAGTCGCAGGCACAATATTCTCGACGTAGCTAAATCGCACATGTTAAGCTCGTTCCGCGTCCCCCGAAATTCCCCTGCCCCCTGTCGTTTGCTCTTTACTGGAAGCCAAATTGACCAATCGTCGTGTTTTTCGCCACCGGCCGTCGCACTGGGCGCTTGCAATTCTCGCGCTCACCGCTTTTCCGTCCGCACCCCTTCGTTCGCAAAAGGCCGCTTCGCCTAAAGGGGCCACTGCGGTTGAATCGGGCATGCCCCAGGTTCAGGTCCACGGTTTCAGGGAGTACAACAGCGGCGGGCAGGTCTGGACAACCGCGCAAGATAGACGCGGCCTCATCTACATTGGGGTGTCCTCTGGAGACATCCTGGAATATGACGGTGTGACCTGGCGGAAGATCTTCCTCCCTTCTTCAGTCGGCCGCTCACTTGTCGCGGATGACACGGGTCGCGTCTGGGTCGGAGCCAGCGGCAACCTCGGCTACTTGGCCCCGGACGCCTCCGGCTCTTTACGGTTTGTTTCCCTGCTCGACAAAATTCCCGCTCAGAATCGCAGCTTCACCGATGTGTGGCAAACGCTACCCACCAAGCAGGGCGTCTTCTTCCGCTCCTATGAGAATCTCTTTCGCTGGGATGGAAAAACGATGCGGGTTTGGTCGGCAACCAAGGCCACCCGTTTCGAGGCGCTTTCGCTGGTGCGCGGCCACATCTACACGGCGCAACATGGCACGGGCCTTGAAGAGATACAGGGTGACGATATCCGTCCGGTCCCGGGCGGAGAAGCATTCCGCGACTCGATCAAGCTATTCCTTCATCCGTACGGCAATGACAAGATCCTCATCTCCGAACGCGATGGATTGCTCTCTCTCTACGACGGACAAAAGGTGGTCCCGTTCCCGACGCAAGCCGACGGCTACCTGAAGCAGTACCGTGCCTATACGTCAACGCTGTTGCGGGATGGAAGCATCTGCGTGACAACTCTGAGCGGCGGCGCTGTCATTCTTCGCCAGGACGGCTCAATCCGCACCATCATCGACAAAAATACCGGCCTTCCCAGTTCTGACGCACTGTCTGTCTTTCAGGATCGCGACGGAGGTTTGTGGATCGGAGACACCTACGGCGTATCGCGCGTCGATGTGAATTCCCCGATCTCAATCTATTCGCGCGAGAGTGCCCTTGACGTCAATTGGTTCCATGGCGCGGCCTACACATCTGGAGCGGACGGCCGTTCCGCGGTGTGCCGGGTCGTGTTCGATCCGCAGACGCACCGGCCGCTGCTGTTTCCCCTGGGCGGGCCCACGCAGGGCTGGACTCTGGTGCATTTTAAGGATCCGGCGCATCCTGACTCCGAACAGTTTCTTGCCGCAACCAGCGAAGGAGTAATGAAGGTCCAGGGAGATGCACTTGTCCCGGCCCTGGCTGGCGTGCACGGCCTCACTGAGCAGACCTACTTCATCGGGCAGTCGCATAAGGACCCGTCCCGGGTCTTCATCGGTCACTCCGACTCCGTTGGATCCATGCGCTGGAACGGCAAGTCGTGGATCGATGAAGGCAGACTACCGCTCCTTTACGAAGCCAGAAACATGGTTGAAGAGGCTGACGGAACGCTTTGGGTCTCGGGTGGCAGCAGCAAAGTGCTGCGCGTCAAAGTCGCGCCTACTGGCATGCACGACTCAACATCCGAAGTCATCACCCAGGGACTGGGCGATGGCCCGGTCGATACCGAAGTGATAGCAGGTCAGGTCTTCGCCACTCAGGATCGCGCCAAGTCGATTCTGCGCTGGAGCGAATCCGACCACAAGTTTGTCCCCGACAACCGCTTCCGGCTCCCGGTCGATGAGCCTGACGCGTCCTCAGCCCTCGTCCCCATCGACGCTAACCGCTTTTTCGCGGGAACTTCCTCCTCCGGCTCGCGGAGACTCGCCTTGTTCACGCGCCAACCCGATGGAAGCTGGAAGGCTGATGAAGACACCTTCCGCGATCTCAATCGGTTCCATGTCTTTGGCGCCAATGTGGCACCTGATGGAGCCTTCTGGTTCGTTGGCGAGGCGCTGGTTCGCTTTGCGCCTCAAGCCTCGCGTCCGGCGGCACAGGAGATTCCTACCGTCATTCGCATGGTCAAGACTGGGCCCCAGATTGTATTCGGCGGCACCACGCCTCCTGACTCACATCCCTTGCGTCTTCAGCCAGGAGAGAACAGCCTGCGTTTCCAGTTTGCGGCGCTCTCATACGCCAACCCCACAGGCACTGAGTATCAATACATTTTGGAAGGCGCTGATAAAGACTGGTCGCCTTGGGACAAACAGCGTGAGGCCAATTACAGCGGCCTGGGACCTGGCTCCTACCGATTCCGGGTTCGCTCCCGGACTGACGATGGGCAGATGGGCGAGGAAGGCAACTTCGCTTTCACGATACTGCCGCCCTGGTATCGCACCACGGTCGCCTACATCCTCTACGCGCTGGGCTTCATCGCTCTAGCCCTTGCAGGCTGGGTTCTCATCAGCCGGTACGAGCGCAGCAAAGCCCTTCGTAAAACCAAAGAGCTCCAAGATCAGGCGCGTGTCCTCGAAGCAGTCGTCAACGAACGCACCCAGGAGATTCGCGCCCAGGCCGCTGAAATCGCTGCGCAAAAAGATTCGATCGAACTGCTGAGCGACATCGGCAAAGAAATCACCGCATCGCTCGATCTCAACACCATCCTCTTCAAGCTCTATGAGCGTGTAAACCAGATCCTCGATGCCAGCATTTTCGGCGTCGGCTTGTATCAACCAGAAAAGCGTCTGATCGAATACAGCCTCGCCGTCGAGAGGGGCATTCGTTATGCACCTTATACGCGCAGTACAGACGACAAGAACCAGTTCGCGGTTTGGTGCATCGATCATCGCCAGCCGATTCTGATTAACGATGTGAGCGCGGAAGCATCGAAGTTTATTCCCAACTACGAGCACACCGGCAGGCTGCTTGAAGATGGTAGCGAAGCCAAGCCGCCGGAATCAATGATCTACCTTCCCCTGGTAGCGCAGGAACGCGTGCTTGGCGTGCTCAGCGTCCAGAGCTTCAAGAAAAACGCTTACACCGAGCGTCACCTTCGCCTCCTCGAAAATCTAGCCGCATACACAACCATCGCGCTCGACAATGCGTATGCATATCAGGTCATCAACGATGGAGAGCGCGCAGTCCGCGAACGCGCCGCCGAGTTGATGACCATTAACCGCATCTCGCAGGCACTGGCAACGCAACTCGATAAGGACCAGCTGATCCAGTTCGTCGGCGACCAGATCCGCGATCTGTTCCATGCGCCCATAGCCTACGTCGCCCTTCTCGACCGCAGCAGTATGATGCTCCACTTCCCGTACACTTTCGGCGAGGAGGCGCCGGCACGCCCCTTTGGCACAGGACTGACTTCGCAGATTATTCGCACCGGTCAACCCCTGCTCATCAACGAGGACATGGATCGTAATCGCATGCGCCTCGGCGTTGAGCAGATCGGGCGTCAGACGGCCTCTTACCTTGGAGTCCCGATCCCCTCGGGCGGGCAGATGATCGGCGTCATCAGCGTCCAGTCAACCGATCAGGAAGGCCGCTTCACCGAAGCCGATCAACGTCTGCTCTCGACCATCGCTTCGGCTGTGGGCGTCGCCTTTCACAATGCCAAGCTCTTCGAGGAAACCCGGCAAGCTCGCGCGGCCGCAGAAGATGCCGATGCCGCGAAGAGTTCCTTCCTCTCGACCGTCAGCCACGAACTGCGAACTCCGCTCACATCTGTACTGGGCTTTGCAAAAATCATTCGCCGTCGGCTCGAAGAGCGGCTCTTCCCGCTCATTCCTGAAGGCGATCGCAAGGTACAGCAAGCCAAGCAGCAGGTCATAGAGAATCTGGGGGTAGTCGTCAGTGAGGGAGAACGGCTTACCAAGCTCATTGACGATGTGCTCGATCTCGCCAAAATCGAGGCCGGCAAATTCACCTGGAATATGGCCACGGTCTCGATAGCCGACGTGATCGAACGAGCGACCGCGGCCACCGCATCTCTGTTTGAAGCCAAGAAGCTCAATCTTGTGCGCGAGATTGAACCCGATCTACCTACCATCACAGGCGATCAGGACCGGCTCATTCAGGTGGTCATCAACCTTATTTCGAACGCCGTGAAGTTTACCGATGCAGGCTCGATTGCGTGCAGCGCCCGATGCGAAGCCGGAGAGCTACTCGTAAGCGTGCGCGATTCGGGAATCGGCATCGCTCCGACAGATCAATCGAAGGTGTTTGAGAAATTCCGGCAGGTTGGGGACACGCTCACTGACAAGCCCAAAGGCACCGGCCTGGGCCTTCCCATCTGCAAGGAGATTGTCGAGTATCATGGCGGCCACATCTGGGTTGAAAGCACGCCCGGCCAGGGAAGCACGTTCTCTTTTACTCTCCCGCTCGCCGCATCAGACGCGCAGGCCGATGCACCACCAACCCGACGCCGCGTCGACATCGAAGCGCTGGTAAAGCAATTGCACGCGACAGTAGCCAACCATCAGCCGCGACACAAATCGGTCCTTGTGGTGGACGACGACGCGAACATTCGCTCTCTTTTACAACAGGAACTGACCGAGGCTGGCTATGCCGTGCGTCTAGCCGAAGACGGGCGCAAGGCGCTCGCCCTCATTCGGGAGGAGACGCCAGGGCTCGTCATTCTCGATGTCATGATGCCAGAGATGAATGGATTCGATGTGGCGGCCGTACTCAAAAACGACCCCGCAACGATGGACATTCCAATCATCATTCTCTCGATTGTCGAAGACAAGGAACGCGGCTTCCGGCTCGGCGTGGATCGCTATTTGACCAAGCCCATCGATACCGCATCGCTCTTCCACGAAGTGGATACGCTGCTCGACCAGGGCAAGTCGCGCAAGAAAGTCATGGTCGTCGACGAGGACGCATCCACGTTGCGCTCTATCACTGACGTTCTTGAGACACGAGGCTACCAGGTCGTCGAATCCAATGGATCTGAGCTGGTTTCGAGGGCCGTGCACGCGAAGCCGGACATCATTGTCCTGAATCAACTTCTCTCCAGTGACGATGCTGTGCGCGCACTGCGCTTCGAGAAGGGAATGGAGAACGTACTCTTCCTCATCTACCAATGACGACTATGAAAATTCTTATTGTTGACGACGAACCTCATCTGCGCACCTTGATCCAACAGACGCTCGAAGAGCTGGAGGACGAGGGTGTTGAGCTCTTTACTGCAACTAATGGTGAAGAGGCGCTGGAGACGATTCGCCAGGAGCTGCCCAACCTGGTCTTCCTCGACGTGATGATGCCCAAGATGAATGGATTTGACGTCTGTCACACCGTCAAACATCAACTGGGAATGGCTAACATTCACATCATCCTGCTCACAGCCAAAGGTCAGGAATTCGACCGCCAACGCGGCACCGAAGTTGGCGCCGACCTCTATATGACCAAGCCGTTCGATCCGGATGCGCTGATCGCAAAGGCCCGGTCCGTCCTCGGAATCCCGGCATAGGAGCCACACCCATGGCGGCTCCCCTGTTGCGCGCGGTGCTCAATCCAAGGTCCGGCGGCTTTGCTGCCGTGAAGGCGCTCTGCGACGCAAGCGGAGATGGAATCTCCGTGTGCGATGTTTCGGGCAAGATTCTCTTGGGTGAAGGTACTGCAGTAGATTCCGTGCGCGTTTCAATCGATGTGGATGGATCTACATTCGGCTACGTAACGGGCAGCGGCGCCTCTGCTTCCGCATTGGCCCTCCTTTTGCAGCACCTCGTCGCGCGCGAATCGGAACAACGAGCCCTGGCTTCCGAAACACTCCACCTCTATCGCGAAATCAATCTAATCGAGCAGCTCTCTGAACAGCTCGCAGCAATTTTGAATTTGCAGTCTGTCAGCGAGTCCGCTCTCGCGCAGGCTCGCCGCCTGATTCCTGCCACACACGGCGGTATGCTCGTGCTGGACAAAGCGGACTCCGACCTGCGTACAACCGCGTCATTTGCCGATACGGCGCACGATACAGGCACGATTGCCCCCGATTCACTACTGGCTGCGTCCGTATTGGAGCGTGGTACTGCCGAAATCCTAAACAATTGCAAGTCAGATTCACGCGCACGCGGCGTCGAATGCAGTCTGCAGGCGCTTCTATGCGCGCCACTCCGCGCAGGTCAACGGACGGTCGGACTGATCGCACTTGGCAGCACGGAAGCGGAAGCATCTTACACAACGGCACATTTAAAGCTGCTAAATACCATCGCGCTCCAAGCGGCCGCGGCAATCGAAAATGCGATGCTGTGCGCTGAAATGGTAGAGACAGCGCGCGAACGCGCAGCGTACGCGGCCGAGCTACAGGCTGCAAGCTCAGTGCAGCAGTTGCTTCTGCAAAGCGCCTCTCTTCCCACTCCTGGCTTTCGCGTCGAATCCGTCTATCTGCCCGCAAGCGAGGTGGGTGGAGATTTCTTCCTCGTCCAGCCCGCGCCGAATGGCTCGATCACTGCAATTCTCGGAGACGTCTCCGGCAAAGGATTAACCGCAGCCATGCGTGTGGCAATGATCCTGGGCGTTCTGCGCCGCGAGACTTCACACAATCCGGCCGAAATTCTATCTAATCTCAACCAGGCGCTTGTGGCGCAGGGGCAACTCGGTTTTGCCACTGCATGCTGCATCCGCATTGAGCCCACCGGACAGTTTGCCTATGCTAACGCGGGCCACATCGCTCCCTACCTCTCCGGTCAGGAGCTTGAGTCTATCCCCGCGCTGCCGTTGGGCCTCGTCGCCGACCAGGTTTATGCGATCGTCCTCGGGAAGCTCCAGCAAGGAGATCGCCTCGTCTTGCTCTCCGACGGGGTGCCGGAAGCACGCTCGCAGTCTGGGGAGCTCTTCGGATTCGACGATTTGCCCAATCTGACGCTGAAGCGTGCAGGGGAAATCGCCGAAATTGCAAAAAACTTTGGACAGGAAGACGACATTTCGGTATTGAGCCTGGCGCTGGCCTGAGACGCGCTCTCAGATGACCTGCCACTTCTCAAGGCACTTTTTGCCCCTTCACCTTCACTGAATAGAGCGCATGGTGCGAAAGAATAAAAAGCGTGCGCCGATCCGCACCCCCAAAGATAACGTCGATAGGCCTCTCCGGCACGTCAATTTGTGCGATCTGCTTACCGGATGAGTCGTAGACAAGAATCTCGCCGTTGGCGACGTAGACATTACCCGCCTCATCTTCGGCGACGCTCTCTCCGCCACGTTCGGCAAAAACCTTCAGATCCTTCAACGTGCCATCCGCCGCTACCAGGGCGCTGTATGTACGATCCTCCGAGGCACTGCTTACATGAACGTGCCGGCCGGGCCGAGCACCGACAAAGCCGTAGGCATCGAGATGATCCGAGAAGCGCCAGCCAGATGTGTCCGTCACGGGACCCTGCTGAAAAACACGGTCTGCAGGCAGAATAAGGCTTCCGTCGGGTGAGACATACTCCTTCACCTTCGGTGTCCCCGCGTCCTCTGCAAACATTTCTGCAAGCGTCTTGTAACGCATTGTGCGCAGATCGAGCTGGTCTTTGAACTCGCCGTTGTTCCAGTAGTTCACCGGGAACAGAATTTCGGCATTGGGATAAGGTGCCGCGGTGTAGGGCATGAGCACAGTGATTGCGGCATCGGGCGATCCCGGACGGAAAGTGTACACGGTACTCTCAGGTCCTGCGGATGAAACAACAATCATATCTCCGGCTTTGTCGAATGCTAGATTCACTGGGTCTAGAGGATTGTCGCGCTCCACCGTCAACCCCTCCACGACAGACCATCCATAGATGCGTTGCTCATGATGATCGACAAAATAGATCTTGCCCCGCTCGTCAACAGCTGCGCCTGAAATCGAAAAGAAGCCGTCTTCCAGCTTCGTAACCCTGGCGCCGGCTTCGAGAACTTCAGATGCATCCGGCGCTTCTGGAGTCTCCGGAGCGGGCGGAACATCGAGCACTGCGAATTCCCGCTCGCGCACTTCAAGATGATGTGTCATGTCTTGAATCGCGTTTTCGTAGGGAAATTTGCTGATGCGCAGAAACGTGCCGCGGCCGTTTTCATCGACGATCCCGTAACCGCTCTCTGCATTCACGTGCACATTACGAAAGCGAATGTCGCCGGAATGGTAGAGCCGCACCGCCGCCGCAAAAGGCGCCCGCGACCGCGTCACGCGGTAGCCGTGATAGTTCGCAATCTCAATATTTTTTGACCAGTCGAACTCCAGCGATAACGACTCCGGGCTCTCGCCGGCCTCTTCTTCTGTCTGCGGAGCATTCACGTCCCAGTTCTCCGCGTGGTCGAACTTGATCTCATTGCGCACATGGTGTTCGGTCGAGAGTTCGTAAACGTGCCCAGGTGTTTTCGTATCTGATACCAGAAACCCAGCCTGCGCAAACGTGTTCGGGGTCCAGATGTCTGCGAAGGTTCCACCGCCGCCATCCGACACCCAGAGGCTCGGGTACTGCGCGTCCCAGCGCTTGCGCAGATCGGAATCCGCCGTGTGATTGTTGTTATAGGGATTGGTACCGCTACCGTGCCCACCGAGAAAACGCACATCGTCCACGAGAGAATCTTCTCCCGCCTTCCACCACAGCGCCACAGCGCGCGGATTGGTGCCGCCAGCAAAAATCCCGATACCGCTGACAATGTTGGACCCGCCGGACGGTGCAAGCAGCACGGCTTTGGGCGCTCCCACGCCGTCGTAACCCGCGGTGCCATCGAGCAGATCGAATTGCGTCGCCGTGGGATGGAGACCGATCAGGACGGTGTTTTGCTCAAGCGTAATCGTGTCGCTGAGAACGTAATGGCCGGAGGGAAAATACAGCACGCGATGCGTGTCGATCGCTTTGCGAATTGCAGCAGTATCGTCGGCTCTCCCGTCCCCCTTGACTCCGAGATCATGCACATTTGTCCACTCACTTGCGGGGGGTAGCGCGCGAATTGCAGGGGGCGGCTGCGCCGTCAATACATGCAGAGCTTCGGCTTCGAAGCGCTCGCCCATGGCTCCCATCCTTCCTTCTGCAGGAACAATGAGTCCATAGTTAAACTCCTTCACACGGTAGGCCGAACCCTTGCCAGCGATCTTCCTTCCACTCTCGCGCAACAGCGCGAATGTAGGCGTATGGCTAAATACTGCGTTTTCAAGACCTACTTCGGTTAACGGGCTTTTTTCATTGCTAATGATCACCGCCTGCTCTGCGATGCTCTCGAAACGGCAATCCTTAACCCACGCCTCGTCCGAATATCCCGGATCGATATCGATTGCCGTGGGTACATTGCGCATCGTATCGCGGATCAACGTGAGTCCCACTTCATGTTCGCGAATGGCTGCCTCACGCTGCCCGTCAAACACTGAATCGATCAGAGTGAATTGCCACGCCGGAGACGTCTTCTCGGTAAGAATCCCATAGCGCCCGCCATAAAAGTGCAGATCCTCGGCTTCATTTCCAACCTGCATCAAGCCGGCCAGACCCGAGCCAATGTGAAAATCAATGTGACTCAGATACGAGTGCTGCGCCACGTGAAACCGGATTGCAACGGCGGCAGGATTTCCGTCCCCTATCTCGAAGTCGATGTTGCTCATCGCCGAATAAAACGTGTTTGGATTGGCATCGGCCACCGAATCATTCGGCGGTACAGAACCCGGTGGGGGAAACGGAATCTCGATCCCTGAACGCCTCACTTCTTCGGGGTTCAAGCCGGCGAAGATGACCATTACCCCGAGTCCCTTTTGGAACCCCGGCGTCCGCGCCGCGAGAAGCAGAACAGGCCGCGTCGCCCCATAGCCCAAAACGCGGATCCCAGGCCATACGTAAATGGTTCGCGTCAGAAGATAGCGGCCTGAGTGCACAAACACGATGCCCTCGCGGCCATGAGCCGCCGCTTTATCAATGGCGGCCTGCAGGGCCGCGCTATCGTCGGCAATCCCATCTCCACGCGCACCAAAGGCTGGCGTATCCAGGTAGATCGCCTTCGGGTCATCCAGCCGAGTTGTGAAGATCGACGCGGCATTCGCCGGGAGCGCGATGCCGACGAGAAGCGTAGCTAGCAACAGAATTCGTGTAGACATGTCGCTCTTGATTCTCCACTATCGGGGCGAAAATCAAGCGGGCGATTTATATCCCTCATGCACCGGTGCTAGCGGGCCCGAACAACCGTCTTCGTTTGCTCATCCAGCGAGGGGTTCGAAACCGTGCTGCTTGCCTCTCCCACCGGCATGCGCACCAGTTCTTCAAACAGAGCTCGATAGTGGATCATCGCGCGGCGAAGATCTTCTGTGGTCGCCTTACCGTTCAGATGATTGATCGCTATGGCGTGTGCTTCGCGGTAATTCTGCGTCACCACGGGATGATCGACCGAGATATCTGCGGCGCGCTGCTCGAAGTCGCCGACTGGATACCCTCGCGCCGCCATGACGTCGCCCAGGAGTTGGTCGGCTTCAGCAACCGCGCCAGCCGGCCCGTCGACAAAATGCGCTTGTACCTGAGCCCAAGCCGAGCTGAAGCGCAGCCGATCGCGTTCTGATAACGTCCGAAGATGCAACGAATGCACTCGCTTGGCGCGCTCGTCGAGCGTAGCCTCAGCCTGTCGGCGACCTCCGCGTTCCATTATCGCGTTCTCATACTCAGCTTCTCCAAAGCGCCGCCGCAACGTCTCGGTTCGCCGCTTCTGCAACTGATACACAATTACGCCTCCAACGAGCACGATAAACGCGATGATCGCTGCTATTTGCGCGGTACTCAGGTCCGACAGCTGCATGGTCTCTCCTGTGAGGTGGGGTACTCTCTCTTCTTCGAGCCGCTCCCAGCCATTGGAGAGGGATTGCACCTGCGAAGGTTGCTTCCATTCGAGCACTGTGACGCGCAGCAAATGGAGGTGCCCGGCTAAGTCGCCCGCTTTCAGGAAACGCGCGGAGTGGTACGCTTCCTGTGAGTTCAAATCAGGAGGAAACGCTGTGCGTACTTCCTTGCATCACTTTGCCGCAATCGCAGTCGCCGTTGGCGTTGCTTTCGGGTTGACCACCCGGAGCCACGGACAGGCCACTTCAACTGAAAGCAAAACCGGAGAATCTACCACCGCTAAGCGATCCCAGGAGCAAGTCGCGAACCCGATAGCAGATCCGCGCGCCGAAGTCGTTTTGGGTCATGCACGATTCACTGTTCTCACCCCTGAGCTGATCCGAATGGAGTGGGCAGCGGACGGGAGGTTCGAGGATCACGCATCCTTTGTTTTCATCAATCGTCGCCTGCCCGTCCCAAAGTTCGAGGTGTCCAAAATGCGATCTGGATCAGCGCAAACCCTGGCAATCGAGACGAGCGCTCTTACCTTGAACTATGCGCCGAAAAGCGATGGCCGATTTGCGGCGAATAGTCTCTCTATCACTCTCACTGTCGACGGCAAAAAGGTTACTTGGCAGCCAGGCGCGATAGATCCCGGCAACTTGAAGGGCACGACACGCACTCTGGACGGTGCGCTTGGCGACAAAACCAAGGAGCCCATCGGCTACGGCTTCATTTCCCGCTCCGGCTGGGCAGTCGAAGACGACTCAACGCGGCCGCTTTTCGATTCCGCCGACTTTCGATTCCTGCAAGGTGAAAACAGTCCGTGGCCCTGGGTCATCGAGCGGCCTGCCGGCGCGCGTCAGGATCTCTATTTCTTCGGCTATGGCCACAACTACCGCAAGGCCCTTGGCGATTATGTGCGAGTCGCCGGACGCATCCCCTTGCCTCCACGCTTCGCGTTTGGCGCATGGTGGTCGCGGTACTGGGCCTACAGCGACCAAGAAATCGAAGAGATCATCCGCAGTTTCCATGAGAATGACACGCCCCTCGACGTCTTTGTGATCGACATGGATTGGCACATCAACAATGAACAACTGAAGGCCATGGGCGAAAAGGATCAGTCGGATCACACTCTCGGCTGGACAGGCTATACGTGGAATAAGCTGCTCTTTCCCGATCCATCGCAATTCCTCGCGCGCTTGCACGCCGATGGTCTGAAGACCAGCTTGAATATGCATCCCGCCTCCGGCGTTCAGCCATGGGAAGACGCCTATCCCGCCATGGCGAAAGCGATGGGCATCGACCCGGCGAGCAAAAAATACGTGCCCTTCGACATAACAGATAAAAAATATGCCACGAACTATATGGACCTCCTGCACCATCCGCTCGAGAAACAGGGCATCGATTTCTGGTGGCTCGACTGGCAGCAGGAACCCACGACAAAACTGCCCAATGTCAATCCAACGTGGTGGCTCAATTATGTCCACTTTACTGACCAGCAGCGCGAAGGTAAGCGGCCTCTGCTCTTTCATCGGTGGGGTGGACTCGGCAACCACCGCTATCAGATAGGATTCTCGGGCGACACCGTGTCGGTGTGGGATTCGCTCGCCTTTCAACCATGGTTCACGGCCACCGCGGCCAACGTTGGCTATGCGTACTGGAGCCACGACATCGGCGGCCACATGCCCGGCGCGGTCGATCCTGAACTCTACACGCGCTGGGTGCAGTTCGGCGCATTCAGTCCGATCCTCCGCACACACACCACCAAGAATCCCGATTCCGAGCGCCGCATCTGGGCCTATCCTGAACCCTTCTCCTCCATCCTGCGCTCAACTTTCCAGCTTCGCTACGCCTTGCAGCCTTACATCTACACTGAGGCCCGAAAGACTTACGACACCGGCGTAGCATTCTTCCGGCCTCTCTATTACGACTGGCCCGAGGACAACGAAGCATATTCAAGCAAGAATGAGTATCTCTTCGGCGATCAAATGTTGGCGGCGCCCGTCGTTGCTCCTGCAGACAAAACAAGCGGCCTGGCAACGGAGCATGTCTGGTTGCCTGAGGGCGACTGGATCGAGTGGCCGACGGGCAAGAACTTGACAGGCCCAGCGAGCTTTGACCGCAGTTTTGCTATCGATCAAACGCCCGTCTACATCAAGGCCGGCGCGATCGTGCCCATGCAGCCGCCCATGCTTTACACCGGACAAAAGCCAGTGGATCCGCTCATCGTGAATGTGTGGCCTCTGAAACCAGGCACAACATCGAGCTATGCGGTCTACGAGGACTCAGGCGTCGCAGAAGACTATCAGCGCGGCGTGTTTGCCCGTACTCCCATCAAGGCCACGCAAACCGGCGATACTCTGAGCGTTGAGATTGGCCCGATTGAGGGCAGCTATCCAGGAATGTTGAAGACACGCGGTTACGAGCTGCGTCTGCCGGCGGACTGGCCGGCATCCTTGGTCACCGTAAACGGAGTTGCTGTGAAGCAGGCAGGACCCACCGGCCAGGGCGGTTGGAGCTTTGACGGTAATACGCTCACCACCATCGTTCCCTTGGCCGGCACCAGCGTCGAAAGCCGCGTCTCGATTGAGGTTCATAGAGCAGCCGGGCTTACCGCACGTCGAGATGATCTGGATGGATTCTCCGGTTCGATGAGCCGTTTGCGCGGCGCCTACGATGCGTTGCAAAAGACCTGGCCGATTGCCTCGCCGCCCGATCCTCTCATCGACGCGATGCAGGCTGGCGATCGGCTTGGATACCATCCTGAAAACGCGCTCGCAGAGATCGAGCACTTCCGCCAGGTCGTCCTGGATGCCCAAACCGCCGTCGAAGCAATCAGGCCAGATTTCACCCAGCGACTCAATGACTATGTCAGCCGTCTCTCGTCCGACGTACTAAGAAACATGGACATCGACGCTCAAAAAAAGAGCCGCATCGATGCCCTCGCCCGCGCGGTCAAGCTCGTCCAGCAGGCGGATCGTTGAAAGCGAAAGGCGAAACCGCGCTCCTGCCGGTTTCGCCTTCGTTCCACGACTTCGAGATTCACCCGCCACCACGCTCACGCAGGATGGATCTTCTGCATGAAGAGAGGAGGCTCGTCTCCACTCGGCCCCCAGCTCGCCGGGACCGCGATATTCAAGATGCGCAAATACACGCTGAACTGCCCTCGGTGTTGATACCAGTGGTTCAACATTACGTCGCGCAGAAATCCAGCTCGCGGCTGCGCCAGCAGTTCCTTGTCGCCGGCAAGGAGCCGCCACGTCTCGCGCATTGCCGCATCGTCGAAATGTGGCAGCAGTTCCCGCACAGCAGCGACGCCCTCATCGTGAACCCGCAGAATTTCTTCATGGCTCGCAGGCTGAGGAAAATTGAAATCCGGCGCTTGGATCGAATTGTTTTGGGCGGCGCGCACGACGCCACTGGGAACGGTTGCGAGATGAAAGGCGAGCTGGCCCGCCGTCATCGATTTCTCGTGCGGCTTCCACGTAAGCTTGTCTTCGGGAAGGCGCTCCAGAAACCGGCGCGTAATGGGTGCTTGCTCCTCAAACTCGATGAGCAAGGATTGAGCAATGGACTCTGCAGCAACGGGCTCTGCAATAGGCATGATGATTGTCCTCCTTTGGGGAATTTCGCTGCTACTTCTTGACGGTGTGCAATTGCTCCGCGCGCTTGCGGGTCTGTTCGTTGATGAAGCTCCAACCCACCACTACGTTCTTCCGGTGGTTTTCCTGGATTAACCCGAATCCCGAGTGCTGGAAGTTGATCACCGTAACGCCACCTTCTTCCTTCAGCCGGTACTGCACGTTGTTCGTAGCCGGGTACGACATAAAGAGCGGTCCAGCGAACTCAATCAACGAAGGTCGCTTGATCGCCTGCACATGCCCCCAGAAGTGGCCGTTGTCGCCGCCAAGATCGCGAAACCAGCGTCCACCCGGCCGCAGTTCGAGTTTCATGGGCATCGGAGTGCCGTCAGGAGTCTCGTTCGCCGGGCCCAGCTGATCGAGAAGCGCGTCGAACGTGATCTCGATGGGCGCGTTCACGCGGATCTCCTGGGTTACCGATAACGAAAGGCTGTCTATTTCGGAAAGAGTCGTTGTCATCGTTTCTCCTTGTTTGTTGAGTCAGAGATAGAGATTTGGCTGGCCTTGGCCTCGGCGCGCTCTTTAACACGCGTCAGTTGGTGATTCCAGTATTTTTCAAACGTCGATGTCCAGTCATGCATGGGCCGAATTGCCTCCGCATTTGTTCGATAGAGTTTCTGCCTTCCCTCGCAGCGCATGCGCACCAGTCCAACATCGCGAAGCACTCGAAGATGCTTGGAGACCGAAGGCTGGTCGATCCGGAGTGCCGCAACGATCTCGTTCACGGCATGTTCCCGAACGACGAGCATCGTCAATATCTCCCGTCGGCGCGGTTCTGCCACGGCGTTGAAGGCATCGGAGGTTGTTGCAGCACGTGCCATGCTGAGAACATTACATTCCCATATAGGCATGTGTCAAGCTGCGCATTGCTTTTTTCGAAGTAAGAATGAAAGCGTTTGCACGCGTGTCCTGACCGGTTTAGGATGCGTCCTTATGAAGAATTCTGTTCGTTGCGTCGTCTTTTTAGCTGCCTTGGTTGCCGCTCCGCCACTTGTCGCGCAAACATCAGGGCCGACTGACCCGCTCGCTCCAACTCTCGGCGTCAAGTCTGCTTTCGAGATCGATCGCGAGTGGCAGCAGTCGGTGAGCAAATACGACGCGGAACGCAACCGACTCTTGGCTGAAGCGGAGAAACAGGCCAATGATGGACCTTTTCGACCCGATTGGGCGTCGCTCGTAAAATACGAGCAGCCGCAATGGTATAAGGATGCGAAGTTTGGTATTTTCATCCATTGGGGCGTCTATTCGGTTCCCGCTGCAGAAAATGAATGGTATCCGCGCAGCATGTATAAACCGGGCGAAGGCGCCTACAAAAACTTCCGAGAGCACTACGCCAACAACGATCCGGCTCGCGGTTACAAGGATCTGATTCCGCTCTTCCGCGCTGAGCATTTTGACCCGGATGCATGGGCACAGCTTTTCAAAGAATCCGGTGCACGATACGTCGTCCCCGTCGCCGAACACCACGATGGCTTCTCAATGTACGACTCGGGACTCAGCGACTGGACGGTCGTCAAGATGGGTCCGAAGCGCGATACGCTTGGCGAGCTTTCCAAGGCGATCCGCGCCCAAGGTCTGCACTTCGGCCTCAGCTCCCATCGTGCCGAACACAACTTTTTCTTCGACGGCGGCCGCGCCATCCGTTCCGATGTCAACGATCCAAAATATGCTTCGCTGTATGGTCCGGCACATCAATGGATGGATCCCGGTGGCGACGAGCATGGCCTCTTCAACGACTGGACCTATGTGAGCCAGGCCTGGACGCGCGATTGGCTTGCGCGCGATACCGAACTGGTGGAGAAATACAAGCCGGAGATCGTCTACTTCGACTGGTGGATCGGACAACCGAATTTCCGCCGCACCGTCGCCGAATTCGCGTCCTTCTACTACAACTATGCCGCGGCGCACGGCTATACCGGCGTCATCAATTTCAAGGATTACTCTCTCAACCGCAAAGCCGCCGTGCTTGACTTCGAACGCGGCCAGCAGGATCACATCGTCCCCGACCACTGGCAGACCGACACATCCATCAGCGACAAAAGCTGGGGATACATCGAAAACGACACATTTAAGTCTCCGCAGTTCCTCATCGATCAGCTCATTGACATCGTGAGTAAGAATGGCAACCTGCTGCTCAACTTCGGGCCGAAATCCGACGGCACCATTCCCGACGAAATCCGCGAACGTCTCCTCGCCATGGGCGGATGGCTCAAGATCAATGGCGATGCTATCTACGGCACTACTCCGTGGAAAACCTTCGGCGAAGGACCAACCAAGGTTGAAGCAGGCGCTTTCCACGATACCGATACAAAGCCTTACACATCCGACGATTTCCGATTCACGGCGAAAGGGAGCGCAGTCTACGCCATCGGCATGGCATGCCCTGCAGACGGCAAGGCCACCATCCATTCGCTCGGCCGGGCCCACGAAGGTGCGGCCTTACCAATTGCCGGCATAGAACTTCTCGGATCCTCATCCAAGGTCACCTGGGCGCAGGGCACAGACGCGCTCACGGTCGGTTTGCCCGAGGGCGCGACATGCAAATATGCCTACGCACTCAAACTCACTCCAGCAACCAGGTAAGTTCCACAGGGCGGTCCGGCCGCACTCCCACCGGCACTAGAACCCCGCTGGTGGGAGAGCCCCGGGGCCGCTGCGAAAGGCCTGTTGGTACCCTTCGCGGAAGCCGTGACGGTAATCCTCAACAACGGGCGGAGGCACATGCGGATTGCGGAAACGCGGGTGACGTTCCAGATCGGGTCCCTTTCCATCGTCAATATCCTGACGCGCCGCACGAAATCCGTCCTGATAAGCGCGCCGCGTAACTGCCGGATATCCCGGTGGTGGAGGAGCATAGACGACAGGCTGCGGATGCGAGCATCCCACCAGCGCAAAGGGTGACAACAAAAGAATGAGTGCGAGAAAAGAACGCATTCGATAATCCCCGATAGGTATGAGAGATCGGCGTCGCTCCTTGAATCTTGCTCCGCGCTCGAAGCACGGCGACACCACTCGATGATAGGAACACGAGTCGCAGGAAAGTGTTGCACGAATTCCGAACGGCGCTTCGCTCGCGTATCTCTTGAGGTACGCGCACCCCATCAAAACTCGCCGAAGTGCTCCCCACGAGCCAACACGGGAGACCTGCTCCGGAGCCTCGTGCTGCATGCACTCCCGGCTCTGGAACAAATTCCGCGAGGCCGGTGTCTACAGAAACACAGTGGTTTCGATAGGGATGAACGCAGGGCCTTGAGCTCATGCGCTCGCGCCCTCCAGGCGTTGAGCGAAGGAGAGTTCGCGCGCCTGAAGTGCTTCCGTCGACGCGACTGCGAAGCTTACGGCCTGATCTGAGCGAGCAGGCCGTAACGCTCGAGCAGGAAGGAGGCACGTCATGTTTGAAGACTCGACCTTCGAATCGGCAGGCAGCATCCATACACGCAGCCGCGGATGGATGCTTGCAACTCTTCTCTTCAACGGAACCATTCTCTTCGCGCTGATCCTGATTCCGTTGATCTATCCGGAAGCCTTGCCGCACCAGGCACTGAGCTTCCTATTAACGGTTCCACCACCGCCACCGCCACCTGAACCACTGCCAAAACAACCGAGCCAGCCGTTCCACGGCCACTCGGAGATGCAGGGCACACAGATCTTCTCACCGCCGCAGATCCCAACAACCATCGGGCATTTTGACAAACCAGAAGCTCCGGGGAATCCATTCATCAGTTTGAACTCAGCGGACACCGCGTCCGATGCAGCTGCTCGTCTCTTTGCCGAACGGCATACTCCCACGGTCGTCCATCCTGACGTACAGGGGCCAGTTCGTCTCTCCTCCACCATCGTGGCTGGAATGGGGCTCTATCGGCCAACGCCACCCTATCCGGCAATTGCGAAAGCCGCAGGAGTCCAAGGCACCGTCGTGCTACAAGCTATGATCTCGAAGAGCGGGACAATCGAGAATCTGCGCGTGGTCAGCGGTCCCTCGATGTTGCAACTGGCAGCCATGGACACCGTGAAGTCTTGGCGCTATCGGCCGTACCTGCTCAACAATCTACCGGTCGAAGTGGAAACAAACGTGAACGTGGTCTTCACATTGAGCCGTTAAGTTTGTCCCGGGTCAGCTCGTTCCATTGCGCGATCGCATCGGGCATGGGCGGGCTGACCACGCCGGGCTGAACGCGTTCCAGGGCGTCCTGCGGATTGACGCTGCCGCGCACGTCGCGCAGCATGCCTTTCACCCATCCCAGCGCCGCAAGACCCTCGCGGCCGCTGAATCTCTGTTCGATGTAGAACCACCGATCGTCCCAGCAGACAAGCCTTGACGAGATCGTAAATGCGGAAAACAGAGGCAGGGATCGGCGATACGTCATCCACACCGCACCTACCACCGGCTGCCAGCGCGACCGGATTACATGTTCGAGCAGCCTGCTGCGTGCCAGAAGGTGCATCCGCGCGTAATCCATCACGCTCAGGTAGCGTGCATTATTCATGTGCAGATTGAAGTCGATGTCCTGTGGCCACACATGCATGCCGATGCGGTCTTCTTCGAGGACCCCTAACGTCGAGAGCGGCAAAAGATGCTGCCGAACCGCCAGGGCGGGGATTCTCACGAAGCTGATGAAATGCGACAAAGCCGTCCCTTTGCTTCAGTCTACGTCTCGCCCACTGGCGCATGGCGCCTGTCATCGGCGACAATCGCTTCTGCAATGCGAAACCTTTCTCGCCGTAAATTCCTCAAATCCGCTTCGGCCGTCGCTGCTGCCACCGCTGTCCCGCCCGCATTCTCTGAGCCTCAACTGCGCCAGCGCGTTTTCGTCGGATCTGGTACATCCAACGGGATCCTGGCCTACGACTGGAATGGCACAACGGGAGAATTGACCCCGGCTGGTGTGGCCGCGCAGATTTCAACCGTCGATTGGCTCACCTACTCCGCTGGCAACAGATTTCTATTTGCCGCCTGCGAGCTCGATAGCTTCGACGGCAAGCCGACGGGCGAGGTCGCCAGCTTCGCCCTAAAGGATGGCATCCTGCATCCCCTCTCGGCGCAGAATTCTGCCGCAAAAGGCACCTGCCACATCGCGCTCGACCAAACAGGCCGCGTGCTCTTGTCAGCCGATTACGGAGGTGGCAGCGCTGCAAGCTTCCTCGTGACCGATGGCAAGCTGAGCCCTGCCGTCTGGACGGAGCATTACACTGTGCACGGTCCTGACAAGGATCGGCAGGAAGCCGCGCATGCGCACTTCTGCTCCTTCTCGCCCGACAATCGCTTTGCCTATGTCAATGATCTGGGCGGCGACATGATCCATATCTACCGCCTGAACGCCGCGACCGCACATCTCACGGGAGCCGGTGCATACCATGCAAAGCCAGGTGCAGGGCCGCGCACCCTGCACTTCCATCCCAACGGCCGCACGGCCTATAGCGTCAATGAGCTCGCATCCACGGTCGACGTGCTCGAGTGGCATTCAACCGATGGCAGCCTAACGCGCTTGACCAGCATAGATCTGCTGCCACCCGATTCCCACGGGGTCTCGCGCGCCTGCGATACCGTGATTACCCACGATGGCCGCTTCGTTTACTTCGCTAATCGCGATATCGATTTCCTCTATGCCTTCAAGGCCGATGTGAAGAGCGGCGCTCTCACACCCATGAAGCGATCGAGTTGCGGAGGTAAAATCCCGCGCAACTTCGTGCTCGATCCAACAGAACGATGGATGCTCGTGGCCAATCAGGATTCCAACTGTATCAGCGTGTTCGCCCGCAATCCGGCAACAGGCGAACTGGCCGACAAAGGAAAAAACTACGAAGCTGCGACTCCGATGCGAATCCTCTTTGCCTGAAGTGAATAGGGGTCGAGGGCCGGGTGACGCGAAGACATGAGGCGCTGCGTCTAGGCGCCCATCAAGGCTGGACGGGAAACCGAGAGAGAAGCCAGCCCTTCTGACTCCTCGCCCGAACTTGCGGCAACAGGAACGCGCGCCAGCTCCCACGCCGAGCGATCCTTCAACAGACGAGACACCAGCGCCGTATGCATCGCGTGTCCCGCACGTTCGGCCACGACGTGTCCTTCAATGCGCCGGCCCGCCAAAGCCAGATCGCCGATCAGGTCCAGCACCTTATGCCGCACAAACTCATCCGCAAAACGCAGCGGACCGTTCTCGGGTCCCTTTGGGCCCAGGACAATCGCGTTCTCCGGGCTGGCGCCGCGAATCAGTCCCATGTCCCTTAGCCGCTTTTCATCTGCTTTATAGCCGAAGGTTCTCGCTGCTGCGATCGATGTGCCGTAGGTCTCTGCCGCCAGGTCCACGCTCGTATACTGCTGGCCGATCGGCGCAGGAAAATCAATCGCATATTGAATGCGATAGCCCGAGCCAGGATAGACGCCAATGAATTTTTCCCCTTCGCGCACTTCAACCGGCTTCAGCACCCGCATGTATTCGCGGCGACGGCGCTGAGTCCGGATACCGGTGGCGATGATCGCTTCCACATATGGCAGCGCACTTCCATCCAGGATCGGAAGTTCCAGGTTATCCAATTCGACAATCACATTGTCGACGCCCATGCCGATCAGTGCCGACAACAAGTGCTCCGTCGTCGAGATCAGTACGCCCTGCCGCATCAGACTGGTGGCGTAACTCACCTTCGCCACGTTCCGGCCAATTGCCGGGATTTCGAAATCGTCGAGATCGGTCCGGCGGAAGACGATGCCCGATCCAGCAGGAGCCGAGAGAAGCCGCATTGTGACGGCAGCGCCAGAATGAAGTCCAACCCCCGTAAATTCAAGGGGCTCGGCAATTGTCTGCTCGTAGTGAACCGAATGGGACAGAAACGCCTCTCTCGCGGGATATAAATCGTGCAACTGAAAGAGTAGACGCGAAATCCAAAAAGGGAATGTGGCATTTTTGCCACATTTTGAGCTTTGTAGCCCAAAATCTGCCCCATTTTTGATGCAGATGCCCCCAAAATCAGCCGCCCGCTCCCGAACAGGCAGATTCACTCGTACTCCCCCATGTACCATCCCTCCCAATCGGGGCCTCGATCAGAGTTTTTGCCTGGATATTCGTTTGATCTCAGCCTGATAGCTCCCCTTCCTGATCCGGGAATTGTCTTAATTCCTTAAGACAGTTCCCCCGATCCGCATCCTGCCGCGCACCGTCGTAGAATCGAGGAGACTCTGCCAGTGCTCTCATTCATGCGCTCTCCTTCTTCCTCTCCCGCCGTTCCGATGCGCGCATTGCTGGCCGGTGCGCGCCGGAAGCAATCCGCACTTCTCGAATTGGCGCAGCGCCTCGTCGCCGCCGAATCCCCGTCCGATAACAAGTCTGCCGTCGACACTTGCGTCGAGATCGCAGCCGCTCATGCCAGGTCTCTCGGAGGCCGGGTCAAGATTGACCGCCAGCGACGGTTCGGCAACATCATCGAAGCACGCTTCGGACCACGCAGCACTGCGAAATCCAGGGGCATTCTTCTCCTTGGACACCTCGACACCGTCTGGCCCATCGGAACCTTGAAACACGTGCCGTGCCGCATCGCCGACAGCCGCCTTTGGGGTCCGGGCACCCTCGACATGAAAGTCGGCATCGCTATGGCCTTTACGGCCATCGAGATGCTCATCGAGTCGAATCAGCTCCAGCGCGAAATCATCCTGCTGCTCAACAGCGACGAGGAAATCGGGAGCCCCGTATCCCGGCCTATCACCGAGCGGCTTGCGACTAAGTGCGATGCCGTCTATGTGCTGGAGCCAGCGCAGGGCCTGGCCTACAAAACAGCGCGCAAAGGCACGGGCAATTGGCGCATTGAGATCAAAGGCATCGCGGCGCATGCCGGCGTAGATTTTGCAAAGGGAGCCAGCGCCGTGCGCGAGCTCGCCCGGGTAATTGAAACGGTCAGCGCCTGGACCGATCTCAACCGAGGACTTACGGTCAGCATCGGCCTCGTCGGCGGTGGCAGCAAAACCAACGTGATCCCCGCCGATTCCTGGGCTGAAGTAGACGTGCGCATTGCGCGCAAAGCCGACGGGTCGCGTATCGAACACAAGTTCGCAGCATTAAAAGCGCAGGACAAGCGCTGCACGCTTACAGTCACCGGCGAAATCAATCGTCCGCCGATGGAGCGAACCACCGGTACGATAAAACTCTATCGGCAGGCGCGCACACTGGCCGCTGAACTTGGCTTCGTCCTTGATGAAGCGGCGACCGGCGGGGCTTCCGATGGCAACTTCACTTCTGCCCTCGGAGTGCCTACGCTCGATGGCATGGGCGCCGTGGGCGAAGGCGCTCATGCACAACATGAGTCAGTCTTGATCGAGCATCTGGCGCCTCGCACCGCGCTGCTTGCAGGCATGCTGGCCCCCATGTGAGCCGCAGAGGCATGCGCTCCCATCAGGGATGCTGAAGATGGTTTGCTAAGAAGAAATACCCGGCCGTCACAAAGCCGATCACCGCAACCGTCCATCGCATCACGCGCTGGTTCAGCTTGCGGCTGTAGTGAGCGCCAAGATATCCGCCAATGCCTGCCACGATAGCCATCTCCAGACAAAAGCGCCATTGCACACGGCCCGCGAGGATAAACGTCACTACCGGAATTCCGATCGACACCACCGCGGTGACAACCTTCAATGCATTCATCTCGTGAATGTCGTGAACGCCGCAGATGCCGAAGAGCGCCATGACTAAGAAGCCCCCGCCCGCGCCAAAATAGCCGACGTAGACGCTCACGGCAACCATACCGACCAGCAGCCATTTGTTGTATCGCTTGCCACCGGAGAGCGACTGCAGCCAGCGCCCCAGTGGGAAGCTCACCACGAACATGATCGCGGCGAACAACAGCAGCCACGGAAGCAATTCACGGAACATCTTGTTGCCGGTTCGCAGCAGTAGAAAACCGCCAAGCCATCCGCCCAGACCTGATGCCACCGAGAGCGGCACGAGCTTCCATCCGTATTCCCGCAGCAGTTGTCGAAAGGCGACGAGCGATGTGAGCTGGCCTGGCCAGAGGGCCACCGTGTTGGTTGCCTGTGCCGTTACCGCCCCGACACCAATTGCCGAGGTACTCGCAATCAAAGCGGGAAGCGAAAGAAAAGAACCACCGCCGGCAACTGCGTTGAGTGCGCCGGCAAAGCATGAAGCCACAGGGAGCCACAAAACGTGAAGGAGATGAACTGCGGCAACGGACATAATCCACTTTAACGGCTGATTGCATAAAGACGCATAAAGGCGCGCATAGTTCGCTGAAGACCAGCCAAAACACGCATCGGCACCCCACCTTCCCTGTTACACTCCATGAGAATCACACCGGAGAAGCCGCGCACGATGAAGCACTTCATCTCCTCGATCTTCTTGTTCTCTTGCGTCACCCTTGCGTTTGCGCAAACCACCCCACCCCCCGCATCCCAGGCACCTCCCAAAGCGACGTCTGCCGCAACACCGACATCCCAGACCGCGACGAAGTCAGTCGCAAAGAAGCGGCCGGCCAAGGCGGCCGTGTCATCCACTTCATCCGCCATCAAGCTTCCCCCTGGAGTACCTCGCGGACGTGGCCCGATCAAGACAGCTTTCTCGCTCCGCTACCAGGACCTGGCGATCGGCACGGGCGAGGATGCTGAACCGAACAAGGTATACAAAGTGCTTTACACTGGGTGGCTCGCCAGCGATGGCCGCAAATTCGATTCATCTGAGGATCATCGTCAACCCCTGAAGGACAAGGATGGCAAACCGGTGCTCGACGAAGACGGCAAGCCAAAGCTCGGCGATCCCCAGCCAATCAGCTTTCCGCAGGGATTTGGCCGAGTCATTCCCGGCTTTGATCAAGGCTTCGAAGGAATGAAGGTGGGCGGCAAGCGCCGTCTCTTCATCCCGTGGCAACTGGCATATGGCGCGCGCGGCCGCCCCGGGCCCGACGCGGCCAACCCCGGGATTCCACCCAAGGCCGATCTGATTTTCGACATTGAGCTGGTCGATATAAGCGATCTGGTCCTGCCGCCCAACCACCCGACTGCAAACCCTGTGCACCCAGGCATGGCGATTCCTCCGGGACACATGCAGGTGACTCCGCCATCAGGATCCGCAGCGCCGGCGGCTAAGCCCACGCCGCAGCCGGCAACGCCTCCTGCAGAATCAAAGCCCGCGAGTCCTGCGGCGGTATCGCCTTCAACGCCGCCGCACTCGAAGTAGCCGGTCGAAACTCGGGCTCCTCTGGCGGTAGCTCCGGCGGAGCCACCTTAAGTCCTCCGGCGCCATGCGCCGTGGTACATCGCACTTGAACTCTATGATTTCGTCCACTTTCCCAAAAATGGGCTGGAAGTGAAAGCCTCTTTCCAACGAAAACACGGGGCACATCCGCATCGCGAATGTGCCCCGTATGCTTGCGCGGATCTATCCGGATTACTCCGGCAGCGTCTTTGTTCCGTCCATGTGGAAGTGCCCGGTAACAACAGCGGCCGTCGTGCTCGGCTGTCCGCCACCCACTGAGACTGTATAGTCTCCCGCAGCGATTACAGGCTCGCCCGCCGCCGAGACCATGCTTAGGTCGCGTGGCTTCAGCTCAAACTTCACCTGCTGCGAAGTGCCCGGATCCAGGTGTACGCGCTTGAAGGCGCGCAGAGCACGCAATGGCGCTCCAGCCTCGTTCGGGAAGCTGAGGTAGAGCTGTGCCACTTCGTCACCCGCCACCTTGCCCGTATTCGTCACTGTCACCTCGAAGCTTGCCGGATCGCCTGCGCTTACCGGTTTGCCCGGAGTTTTCAGATCGCTGTACGAGAACGTGGTGTAGCTGAGGCCATAACCGAACGGATAGAGCGGCTTTCCTTCGAAGTAGCGATAGGTGCGGCCTTTCATCGCGTAATCCTCGAAAGGAGGCAGTTGGCCAACGCCCGTGTAGAAGGTCACAGGAAGCCGGCCCGCGGGGTTGTTCTTTCCAGAAAGCGTCTCTGCAACTGCTGTTCCGCCTTCTTCTCCCGGATACCACGCTTCGAGAATAGCGTTGACGTGCTCATTGGCCCAGTTGACTGCGAGCGCGCTGCCATTGGTCAGCACCAGCACCACAGGTTTGCCGGTAGCTGCAAGGGCCTCCAGCAGATCCTCTTCCGGCTTGGGCAGATCGATGCTGGTGCGGTCCCCGCCCTTGAATCCGGGCACGCTTACCTGCATCTCTTCCCCTTCCAATTCGCTGGTGATGCCAAGAACAGCAACTACGACATCTGCGTCCTTGGCCGCTTCAATAGCCGCTGGCTGCGGCTGTAGATCCACCTTGGACCAGACCAGCACCGCTTCGGGCTTGCCTGTTTCCGGCGGAGCGTAATCAACATGAAGTGCCGCAGGCTTGCCGGCCTCCAGATGTACCTGGCCGGTTTTGGCCACGCTCGAATCGCCCTCATACGCCGAGGTAACATTCTTGCCGTCGAGCGAGACGCGGAAAAACCCGTTGCCCTTCAGGCCGAGGTTATAGTCGCCAGTCTCCGGGGCTGTGATCGAGGTCTCATAGCGCACAACGAGGGGGTGGACGCTCGCCGCCTCTGGAGGAAAGGCTTGCGCGCCGACATCGAATGTCGGCTCGATGCGCGTCGCCACCGGTTTCATCGCCTCCGGGTTATTGATATTGCTCATGTCGAACTTGGAGAAGCTCGCCTTGACTCCCTGCTTACCATCCACAGTCAATGCCGAAGCAGGAACTGGAACCGTGTCGTGGCCTAGAAACTGCGTGCCCGCCACGTAGGTGATAGTGGAACCGGAAAACTCCTTCAGTAAGCCATCCAGAATAGAAACGGTGTACGTTGGCTGCCCGTTATAGTTGCCCAGCAGAACCCGTGTCTGATTGGCAAGCGGACCAACCACTGCGATCTTCAGGCCGGTAGTCTTCAGCGGCAGGATGCCATCGTTCTTCAGCAGTACCATCGATTCGTTGGCAAGCTTGAGCGCCAATTCTCGGTGTGCGGGACTGCTCAGCTCGTTCTCGCTGATCTTCGTATAGGGATCGAGCTCCGGGGGATCGAACATCCCCAGCTTCATGCGCGCCGTATAGAGCCGCACCAAGGCGGTATCAATCTCGCTCTCCTTCAGGATGCCCTGCTTGAAAGCGTCGTAGTACGCCTTGTAATCGCTGTCGTCCTTCACAAGAAAGCCGCCATCTACGCACTCGTTATCCATGCCGCGTTGCAAGCTGATGGCCGAAGCCTCAGGCTGCGTTGGCCTGAAGTGATGATTGCGATAGATATCCACCACCGCGCCGCAGTCGGAGACCACATATCCGTTGAAACCCCACTTCCCGCGAAGCTGGTCCTGAAGCAGAAACTGATTGGCACATCCGGGTTCGCCATTAATGCTGTTGTAGGCGCACATCACCGATCCAGCTTTGGCCTCGGTCACCGTGGCGCGAAACGCCGGCAGATACGTGTCCAGCTCATCGTGCTTGCTCACCTGCACGTCGGCTGTATGGCGCGTCGACTCCGGACCGCTGTGCACGGCATAGTGCTTGGGCGTCGAGATGGCGCGATAGTACTTCGGATCGTCTCCCTGCATTCCAGTCACATAGGCAACGCCCATGTGCCCGGTAAGGAACGGGTCCTCGCCGTAGGTCTCTTGGCCGCGGCCCCAGCGTGGATCGCGAAAGATGTTGATGTTGGGAGCCCAAAAATCCAGGCCCTGGAAGAACATGTTTGCGCGGTGTTCGCGCACCGCCTGCGCATTCTTGATGCGCCCTTCTACTCCAATCGCTTCTGCCATTGCGTGAATCGACGGAGGATCGAACGTGGCGCCGAGACCTACCGGCTCAGGATACTCAGTGGTGCCATTATTGATCACACCATGCAAAGCCTCACTCCACCAGTCATAGGCGGGAATGTTCAGCCTTGGAATAGCGCGGGACTGGTTGACGAGTTGACTTACTTTCTCCTCGGGCTTCATCCGATGGACCAGGTCTTCAGCTCGCTTCTCGGCAGGCAGACTGGTGTCAAGATAGGCTGGCTTCTTTTCTTGCGCCAAGGCCGGCCATACCAGCCCACATCCAATCAAACCCGCGGTAATCACCCGCAATCCAAGGTTTCTCATCAAATCTTTCTCCTGTGGACGAGAATTTCCCGTGAGCTGGAGAGCGTTAGGAAACGTACTCACTCCACGGCTGCCAACCATAATGCCCACGGAAGCCTCTGTCAAGCTATCCCAAAGGCTCAAATCCCTAATGAAAATCGCTTTACTGCAACTCAATCCACTCATGCCTCGCGGCACTATTCCACCGGTAAAGTTTCCAGCTCACAGCGCGCCGATAGCCGCAAATGTAACCTTCTAGCGCTGAGGTCGGTACTACTCGATTGAAGGGGGATGAAGCGATGCGGGACGGAGCGAGGAACGTCCTGAACAATTTCCGGAGCGACGATCCGGAAGCCTTCGACCAGGCATTCGCAGATCTGTTCCACAAACACCAACGCTCCATCTACCTGTGGTTGTGGCGTATTGTACGGAATCCGGCCGCCGCCGAAGACCTCACCATCGAGACCTTCTGGCGCGTCTACCGAGCCCACGCGCGGTTCGACTCCACCCGCGAATTCGAGCCTTGGGCGCGTGCAATCGCGACCCACGCTGCCATCGACTGGATGCGCAGACGCCGCCCCGAGGAGGAACTGCCCGCGGAGGTTCCGGCTCCGCCCCGAAGCGATCCCGCAATCTCCCAGGAAATTCGCCGCAAAACCGCGGCGGCCTTCGCGCGACTGCCCCCTAAACTACGCGTCGCGGCCATTCTCGCCGTAGTCGAGGAAAGACCTTACCAGGAAGTAGCCGACGCGCTCGGAATCTCAGTCGGCGCCGTAAAGCTGCGCGTGTTTCGCGCACTGCGTTTGCTTCGAAAAGACTTGGAACAGCAGGGGATTACGCCATGAATGCACACGACGACGAACAAATGAAATTGCTTCTCAAGCAAGCCATCCCGCCACTTGAAGACACCGAATCCGCTCGCGATCTCTGGCCGGCCATGGTGCGTCGGCTCGATGCACCGCCCGCTCCTGTCCCGTGGTTTGACTGGGCCTTGGCTGGCAGTCTTGCAGTTTTCGCTTTTGCGTTTCCTGCTGCGATCCCTGTGTTCTTCTACTACCTCTAACCCGCTCGCATTCTGCGCGCAGAAAGTGAGGAACCCGTGAACAGCCATCCTTATCTCCGTGCATTTCTTGCCGGAGCATTTGTGCCCACCTTGATCCTGCCCCTGATGCTGGCCGCTTTTATTGTTGTTCGGCTCGTGCTTCAGGTTCCCGTCGCCATCGAGCGCGGTCTCGTCTTCCCAATGGCCCTTGTCCCATCGCTCTGGGCACTTTGGAACATGCTCTGGCTCGCATCGCACTCTCGAACAAAACTGCCCCTCGGGCTCCACGGCGCACTGCTGCCGCTCCTGCTGATGCCCGGCGGAGCAATCCTTGCTACTTGCTTCGGCATCCTCGCCATCGGCCCAAGTGGGGTCATCTGGTTTCACTCAATTTCGGTCTCGTACGCCCTGATCGCACCGGTATTCATTGCTGCGCTCGTTGGCTACTACCTGCTCTGGAAATACGTCGTGGGGTTTCTGAATCGCACTCTCGGCATCGCATAGACAGCCGATCCACTGCGGGCAATTGACTCGCAAGAGAACAAAAGGGGCGTCATCCCAGGCCTCGATCGATCCATTTACCGATCGTTCGAACGGCCCTAAGAGGTTGGTGGAGTTGGCCCCACCGCAGGTGGTCAGATGAAGGCGACCGATGCTTCAGGCGATTGATACTTCGAAACCGACCTAAAAGGTTGGTGGAGTTGGCCCCACCGCAGGTGGTCAGGTGAAGGCGACCAATGCTTCAGGCGATTGATACTTCGAACCGACCTAAGAGGTTGGTGGAGTTGGCCCCACCGCAGGTGGTCAGGTGAAGGCAACCGATGCTTCAGGCGATTGATACTTCGAACCGACCTAAAAGGTTGGTGGAGTTGGCCCCACCGCAGGTGGTTCGAAGAAGTCCTCCAAGCCCGCACGCACCGCGTGTGCAGCCATTGACGCCTGAATCTCCAACGCGAGGGCAAGCGCATCGCGTCCCTGCCGGGCGGTCACGCGGGGCGCTCGCCTCGAGCGAACCGACTCCAGGAAAGATTCAATCTCCAGCCGCAGCGGTTCGCCAGGCAAGACCTGAGGCTTCGCAAACGACAACCCGGGCCCCGGACCACCCGCTGCACCAGCCGCCAGTTGCGCCAGCACCGCCGGATCAATCGCTCCACCTTCAAGAGCCGCCGCAATCTCCGGCGGCACGCTTCCATCCAGCCGGATCACCAGCAGATCGCGGCGCGCATAGTCAATCGAGACGTAACGCCGCGGCTCAAAGAAGCGCAGCTTACGCACCCGTTCCGTTGACACGCGGGATGCCGTGAAATTAGCGACACAGCCTGACTCGAATTCCACGCGCACATTTGCGATATCGACTTTGGGCGAAAGAATCGGCAGCCCCACGGCGCGCACTTCGCGTACCGGAGAATTCGCAAAAGTAAGCACGATGTCCAGATCGTGAATCATCAGATCCAGCACCACATCCACATCGAGTGCGCGAGGAGTAAAGATCGAAAGCCGGTGCGCCTCAAAAAACATCGGCCTGCGCAATTGGGTCTGTGCAGCGAGAACGGCAGGATTAAAGCGCTCCAGGTGGCCGGGCTGCACGATGCGGCCCTTGCGCTCAGCCTGCACCAGCAATGCGTCGGCCTCCGCCAGCGTTGCGGCCAAAGGTTTTTCGACCAGCAAGTCCAGGCCCGCGTCAAGCAACTCGCCCGCTACGGAGGCATGATGCACCGTTGGAACTGCCACGCTGGCGGCCGTCACGCCCAAGTCCGCCGTCAGCAGTTCGTCCACGCTCGCGAATACAGGAATGGCATACATTCCCGCGACCTCGCCGGCCCGCGACGCATCGGGCTCAACCGCCGCGATCAGCGAAACCGGATAGCCGCTCGTTTCAAGCTCGCGATAGACTCTCAGATGATTGCGGCCAAACGCGCCTGTTCCCGCAACCGCGACTCGCACAATGGGCTCGCCGGTTATTGGGCTGCCCCTTTGCCCTCCACCGCTTTCAAGCAGCGGGCATACAGTTCGAGCAACTGGGTCACATGCTCTTCTGGTTTGGTCGCCGCGGCCCCGCTAAAACCAGTCGAGCCCACAACGGCTCGTCCTACACCGGTTGTTCCAGCAACAAACTTGAGTAGATCGAGAGCGATATCTTCATTGCGCCGGACGCCCAGCCCCGCGCCGTTAATCGATTCCATTGGCAAGAGTCTCCGAGGAGGATGCTACCAGAATCCACCTTCCTTTCGCCCCTCCTACATAGAGAGGTGTCCTCAGATCCGCTCGAATCGCGCAGAAGAGAATCGACGCGCGGTGTCGATCTGCCCAGATGCGTCCCAACCCGCTGCCCCCGGCCCGCGATACCCTTAGGTATGCGGATCGTTCAATCACCTTACCTCTCCTTTCGAAATCCGCTCTTCATCCTCGCCATCGTTGCCGGACTCATCGCATTCGTCGTGCAATCCGGAGAATTGGGCACTGCCGATACGCAGCACCGCCTCAACTCTACCCACGCTTTCTGGACGTCGGAACCGCCGGTCTATGCGTGGGAGTATCCCGAGTTCGGTGTGCACGGCCGCGGCGGGAGTTTGCAAAGCTGGTACGGCATCGGCCAATCCCTCCTGATGCTCCCGCAGGACATGATCGGCACATGGCTCGACAACCTGCCGATCTTTGCCCGCTACAAGAACACTGACCCTACGGTCCGCAACATCTTTGTCAGCTACACCACCAACATCCTCGTCACCGTGCTCACGGCTATCGTGTGCTTCCGTCTCCTGCGTCATTTCGGATTCGCGATCCATCATTCAGTCCTGGGCGTGCTCGCGCTGCTGCTGGCAACAACCCATCTCCACTACACCCAGAACATGATGGAGAACAATTACATTTTCCTCCTCACCGCGACAGGCTTCTCTTTCGAATTTGACTGGCTTCAAACCGGCAACCGCCGCTCCTTGTTGATCGGCACCGGAGCCTTCGGGCTCAACCTGCTCACCAGGCTGACTACCGGCCTGGACCTGCTCGCCGGCGTCATCTTTGTTCCCCTCGTCCTATGGTTCGAGCACGTTCATCTTCCTGCCCTCTGGAGCCGCATCCGGTCCTACGCAACAGTCGCCGTTCCCGTCTTCTGTGTCTTCGGTTTCCTTGACCGCGTCTACCAGTTCTACCGCTTCGGCTCATTCACTAACACCTACGTCGGCGTCGTGGCCCGCGAAACCCTGGCACGCCATGCCGACTGGCCCAAGACCTATCCCTTCGAAACGCCCTTCCATGTTGGCTTCTTCGGCTCCCTCTTCGCGCCCGAGAAATCCATCTTCCTCTTCGACCCGCTTCTGATCCTCGCGATTCTGATCGCGCTCGTCGGCTGGAAACGGTTCGCTCCTGCGGTTCGCGCCTACACAATCTCCGCGGGGCTCATGCTGTTCGCCTACATCTGCTTTTACGCGCGCTACACGGTGTGGAGCGGCGACGACGCCTGGGGTGACCGCTATGTCTCCACTGCGGTCCAGCTCGCCTCCCTCCTCGCCGTTCCTTTACTGCTCCGCTACCGCAGCCAACTTCGGAAGCCCATATGGTTCATTGGCCTCGTGCTGCTCGCCGTCAGCTTCGTCATTCAGATCGCTTCTCTTGCATTTTGGCTTCCCCTTGAGCTCTACCAGATGGAGGTCTTCGGCCACCCCACATTCGTCATTGCACTGCGCATGAAGAACATTGCCGCCTTCGCCCTCGGAAAAATGGATGAGTGGGGCCTGAACACCAAAACCTTGCAGGAGGACCCGTGGGATTATGTCCACATGACCACATGGAACTTCCTGCCCTTTCTGCTGAAGCGCGTTGGCGTTGCGCCAGCCTGGGCGGTGCGCGTGGTCTTCGTCACTTGGTACGCCTCCATCGCTGCATTGGCTGCCGCGCTTCTGCGTCTTTGCATAGTCACCCGCGCCGCCGCGGCTGAAGAGGGTCCCTCAAGATCATGCTGAAGACATACATTGCAATGGGCGCCAATCTCCCGAGCACACTGGGCCGCCACCCGCCACCTGGCGGCGGCTGCGGCCCGCCTCGCATCCCTCGGCAGAATGATCCGCCGCTCCTCTCTCTATTCCACCGAGCCCGTAGGATTCGCCGATCAACCCCGCTTTTTCAACGCCGTGATCGAACTTGACACGCCCCTTTCCCCCCGTTCCCTCCTCCAGGCTCTCCTCCAGATTGAGCAGGAATTCGGCCGGGACCGGTCCTCCGGTGTTCCCGACGGCCCTCGTACCCTCGACTTGGATATCCTGATGATGGGAGACCTTCAATTTTGTGGATCGAACCTTCAGATTCCTCACCCGCGCCTGGCAGACCGCGCCTTCGTTCTCGTACCACTGCACGAGATTGCGCCGCAGGTTGTTATTCCCGGTTTCCATGCGACTGTGGATCAACTCCTCCATCGCCTGCCCCCCACAAATGAAGCCGAAACCCCTTCTGTGGTCGCCATTCAAAGCGATGAGTGGGACAATGCTCTTCCTCTCGCTTCTCCCCACACTCCTCCGCGCGACTCCGGTGAGTCTCACCCTCGCGGTTGAGGATCCATCGGATGCCCCCATCGCCGGCGCCTCCATTCAGAAACCCGTCGGCCATCTTCTCGGCCGCACAAGTGCTGAGGGCCGCCTCACTTTCCAGTGTGAAATCCCCTGCCGCATCCGCGTCGATGCCGAAGGCTTCGCCGGCAGCTTCTTTGAATTGAGCGCAAACGCAACCCTCCACCTGCAGCGCGCCGGCGTGAGCGAGCAGGTAACCGTGACCGCCTATCGTGAACCACTGGGCGCATTGCAGAGCCCCGTCACCACGCGCTCTCTAAGCGCCACGGCCCTCGGCACCACGGCCGCGATTACGCTCGACGACCAGGTGCGTCAGCTTCCAGGCGTTGAAATGTTTCGACGCTCCAGCTCGCTCGTCGCCAACCCCACCTCGCAAGGCATCAGCGTACGAGGCCTTGGTTCCACTTCGGCCAGCCGCACCCTCGTCACGCAAGACGATGTACCCCTCAACGATCCCATCGGAGGATGGATTCATTGGCAAGAGTTGCCGGAGCTCGCCATTCAAAGCGCGGAATTGGTGCGCGGAGGCGCCAGCGATCTCTATGGCTCCAGCGCCATCGGCGGTGTGCTCAACATGATCACCGTCCGCCCCTCGACAGATCGCGTCGAACTCCGCTCCAGCTATGGCGGCGAAGGCACCTATGACAGCAGTGCGCTTGCCGAAACTAAACTGGGGCCCTGGGGCTTGCTCGCAGCGGGTGGCGTCCTCGGCACCGATGGCTTCATTCAGGAAGCCCCCGCGCAGCGCGGCCCGGTCGACATAGCGTCGAACGTGCATAGCCAGAACGGCCTTCTCATTGCCGACCACACACGCGGTCCCCTACGGCTCTTTCTTCGTGGCAGCGGCTTGAACGAAGCTCGCGCCAACGGCACGCCTTTTCAAACCAATGGCACACGCCTCTGGCGCTATGCCGCGGGGACCGACTGGCAAAGCACACGGGGCGACAACGCTGCCCTGCGCCTCTACGGCTCAACCGAACACTACCGCCAGACCTTCTCGAGCATCTCAAATCTGCCCAGCGGGCACCCGGGCTGTTCCTTTCGCTGCGGCGAAACGCCAACAAAGTTTGTGCTCGTCCCCGTCAATGAACTCGGCGCCTCTGCGCATGGCACGCACCCCTTCGGCTCCCGGCTGGTTGTCCTCGCCGGCGCTGACTCTCACGATGTCCGCTATTGGGACCGCGAACAATCTCTCGGCTCTTCCACGCAACTCACCAATCTGCACGATCATCAGCGCGACACCGGGCTCTACGGCGAAGCCCTCTGGGTTCATCATGCATGGACCGCTTCCGCCGCTGCGCGCGTGGATTGGTATCAGAACTTCGACGGCCATCAACTCACCTGGAACGGTTCTTCCTGGATCAACAGCGCAACGCAGCCAACACCGCGCAACGAACATCTTTTTGATCCACGCCTCGGTATATCCCGCAAATTCCTGAATCACTGGGCCGTCTCCGCATCCGCATTTCGCGCTTTTCGCGCGCCCACGCCCAGCGAGCTTTATCGCTCAACCCAAGTCGGCAGTAAACTCACACTTCCCAACGGCCTGCTCCTAAGCGAGCGAGCTACGGGATGGGAGACAGGTCTCGCGAGTCAGTGGAAATGGGGCACTGTCCGATCCAGCTACTTCCTCACCCAGGTCAATCGCCCCATCGTTGCCGTAACAACCAACCCCAAATCCTCGCCTATTCTGCTCCTCCGCGAAAACCTGGGCCAGATCGAAAGCCGCGGTGTGGCCCTCGATTTCGAGCTCGCACCTCAGCATTGGGTCTCGCTCGATGGTGGCTACCAATATGCGCATGCCACCGTCACACGCGGCCCCATCGATCGCGGCAACTGGATTCCCGAGGTTGCCCGCAATATGGCCACGCTCAATCTGCGCGCACACAAACCCGCGCTCGGCACGCTGAGTCTGCAAAGCCGCCTCAGCGGCCATCAGTTCGATGACGATGCAAACCTCTTTCTCCTCCACAGCTTTTTTCGCCTCGACGTCTATGTCTCCCGCGACTTCGGCCGGCACCTGCAGTTGTTCGCTGCTGGAGAGAATCTCTTTGACCGCTCGATTGAAGTTTCGAAGACTCCAACCACCACCCTCGGCATGCCGCGCGTCGCCCGCGCCGGTCTGCAGATCCGCTTTTCCCGCGAAAACCGTTGAGCTAACCCTCTCCACCTTTCGGTTGAAAACCATTTTCGAGTCTCTGTGTTTCAGAAGATGTGCGTGGTCAGATCAACGCCGCCACAGAAGGAGAAACACCATGAGACTCGCTAAGTTCGCACTCGTGGCGGCGCTCTTTGCGGCGCCGGCCCTCACCATTGCTCAAGCACCTGCACCGGCTGCACCCAAGGCTGCTTTTGCCCAACGCCAGTTCAACCAGCAGAAGCGCATCGCCAACGGCGTCAGTAACGGACAGCTTAACGGTCGCCAGACCGCGCGCCTCGAGCGCCAGCAGCGCAGCATACACCGCGAAATGCGTGTGATGCGGGCTCGGCACAATGGCCGTCTCACCCTCAAGAACCGTAGCGTTCTAAATCACCGCCAGAATGTTGCCTCGCGCCGCATCCTCCGCGCCAAACACAACCGCATCGGGTAACACCAACAGCCAGGGAGTTCAAACGAACTTCCTGGCGAACCTCTCGAATCCAGGTGAAGTCTTCCGGCGTCCGTTTTTGGTGGTCCGAACAGCCCCCGATAGAATCAACCTGTGGCCCTCTCGTTCAACCTTCAGTACACGGCACAAACAGGCGGGCGCCGCGCGCAGATCCGTCTTCCACATCAAACCGTGGAAACACCCGTGTTCATGCCCGTCGGCACAGCCGGCACCGTCAAAGCCGTTTCGCAGGACGTGCTTGAATCCATTGGCGCCCAGATCATCCTCGGCAATACGTACCACCTCTATCTGCGTCCCGGACACGAGGCAATCCGGCGTATGGGCGGACTACACAAGTTCATCAGCTGGCCGCGTGCCATGCTAACGGACTCCGGCGGCTTCCAGGTTTACAGCCTCACACAACTGCGCAAGGTCAGCGAAGACGGCGTCCGCTTCCGCTCCCATCTCGACGGGAGTTCACACTCTTTTACTCCCGAACATTCGATGGATGTCCAAATTGCTCTCGGCGCAGATATCTGCATGGCCTTCGACGAGTGCACCGAGTACCCTGCGGATCGCGAGCGCGCCCGCGAGAGCCTGCGCCTCACCATGGCCTGGGCCAGCCGCTCGCTCGACCGCTTCCGCGCTCATCAACACAAAGTCCCGTGGCACCACGAATTAGGCGGCCAGACACAAAGCCTCTTCGGCATCGTGCAAGGAGGCGTCTATAACGATCTGCGCCGTGAAAGCGCCGAACGGCTCGTTGAAATGGACTTTGACGGATACGCTATCGGGGGTCTCAGCGTCGGCGAACCGCGCGAAGCTACGCTTGAAGTGATCGCGGAAGTATTGCCGCTGCTGCCCAAAGACAAGCCCCGGTATGTCATGGGCGTTGGCTATCCCGACGAGATTGAGAAATACGCGCGCATGGGCGTCGACATGATGGATTGCGTATTGCCCACGCGTGCGGCGCGCCATGGCCTGCTCTTTACCAGCACCGGGCGCATGAACATTAAGAACAAACAATACGCAGAGGATCAGAATCCGCCCGATCTGGAATGCGGGTGCATGGTCTGTCGCCGGTATTCACGGGCCTACCTACGACACCTGATGCAGGCCGGCGAGTCGCTCGGAGGCATCCTTAGCTCCATCCACAATCTTGCTTTCTATCTCGGCATCATGCAGCGCGTTCGAGCCGAATTGCAGATGCCCCATACGACCGTCTCGCCAATCTAATCCGTTCCTCACCATGCACTGGACTTCGCCATCCAGAGCTATATTTTCGATCCTATTGCAAAGCGTTGTCGCTCCGTGCTCTCAGCGATCTCTCATCCCACACCACGGCACCAGTGGCCTGACCTGGCGAAGGAAAGTGCCGGCTCCTCGCGTTTTTCTTGAGTGAGGCAGAATTATGCATACCCCGCTTTCATTCAAGACCGGTACACGTTGTTGCGCATTTACACTGGCCGCAGGCCATGCAGGAGGCGGTATGACCACTGAATCCCCCACTACATCGCGTGTCCCGCTCCTGGAGCGTTCTGAAGTTCCAACCGAAGTCGCCGCACTGTACGACAAGCTTCTGACCGACCGCGGCGTCGTGCCCAATATGTTCAAGGCACTTTCGAATGTTCCATCGCTCGTTCTGGGCATCACCTCGTTTCTTAAGCCGCTCATGGACGATGGCGCACTGCCCGGCTGGTACAAGGAACTCATCGCCACGCGCATTGCTTCGCTCAACTGCTGCGAGTATTGCGTCAGCGCCCATCGCCACCTCGCCCTGAAGCGCGGCGCATCGTTCGGGCAAGTCGCCAGCTTCGATAGCTTCGAACAGGGACCCTTCACCGAAAAGGAAAAGGCCGGCTTCCGTTATGCCAGCCTTCTCCACCAGTCCGGCCACGCCGCCAACGAAGCCGCCTTCGACGCCATCAGCGAGCACATGAATTGCCAGGAAATCATCGAGCTCACCGCGATCGCAGGCGCGTTCGAAATGTTTGCGCGCATCAACTCCTCGCTGCGCATTCCGGTCACACCGTTACCGGAGTAAGCGTTACGAGCTGCCCGTTCCGGTTCGCCTTGCCACGCTGCTCACGCCTTTGTCATCCTGAGGTCCCGCGCGTTTGGGGCCCCGCGATCGCGCGAGTGATCGTGGGGTTAGCGGGCCGAACGATCTGCTTTCTCTTCCTTTAGAGACTCTCGGGCCGCGCTCTACTTCCCCAGATGCTTCACAAAAAAATCCGCCATCGTGTGGTTGGCTTCGATTGCCTCCGGCATCTTCGGGTCATACCAGAACGCGTGCGGAAGCGCGTCGAACACCACAAGGCGCGCATCCACGCCCGCGTTCAAATACGCGCGATGCAGGTTGGCTGTGCCGCTCAACAACAGATCCCGTCCGCTCGTCACAAACAGAGTTGGCGGCAACCCGCGCAAGTCCCCGTAGATCGGAGACAATATGGGATCCTTCGGATCGGTCGAGCCTATGTATTCGCTGTCGTGCGGGTTGTCGTCCGGCGGATCGAGATGCCCGCTCAGCCCGCGCAGCGCATACATCGCCATGGAGTCCCCCATCCGTGCAAAGTCGCCCATGCCACTGAAAATGCCGAGCGCCGCCGGCTCCGGAATTCCCTGCTGTTTCAACTTGGCGGCGACCTCTGCCGTCAGGATCGCTCCCGCCGAGGTTCCGTAAATCACAATGTGCTCTGGCTTGTATGTCTTCAGGAGTTCTTTGTACACGGCAACGGAATCATCGACTGCTGCGGGAAACGGATGCTCCGGCGCAAGCCGATACAGCACCGCCACCACCTTGACACCCGTATAGATCGCAATCGGTATTGACTCGGTATACGAACCGGAGTCTGAATTGAACCCGCCGCCATGCAGGTTCAGCAGCACCTTGTCTTTATTGCTCTCCGGCATATCCTCGGGCGTCACCACGTGAACCGGCACCCCCGCCATCGTCTCGTCCACCAGCGTGTTCGGGCAAATCTTCGTCCATGCCACACGCGCGCCGGCCGTGTACGCATCCGTGCCCTTGCGCCGCGCTTCGAGCGATTGCGGCGGCCCCTGGTCCGGCTCGCGTCGGCTTAGTGAAAGGCGCGCCTGGGGGCTTAAATCCTTTGGCACCGGGATCACCCGCGTGATGTGTGCTGTGCCTTGCGCATCAATGTAGCTCGTGTCCCGATTGGGTGCTTCCGTTGCGGTGGTCGGCGCAGGTGCATTTTGAGCCACTAGAACAAGCGGCGTCCCCAACAACGAAATCGCTACCAACCGGAGAATCATGTATTGGTCCACCTTCATAGCAACGATCTGACGGATAGTCGGATCGTATGCTCTGTGAAAGGGCGAGACTTTAGCCGCCCCGCGACTGCTCGATGGAACGGCGAGACTTTAGCCGCGCCGCATCTGCTCTGTGAAAGGGCACGACTTCAGTCGTGCCGCATTGCCGCAAAAAAGAGTGGGGCTTTAGCCCCTGTGGGGGTTCTTCCTCACTCCGCGCATTGTCCCGATCACAATAGCAGAGTGCACGCAACGGTTAGAAGGGCTGCTGCCTGTGCCGGTCAAGGAGTTCGCGATCTGGACCGTGGACCGAATCAACAAGATTCCTGGTGCCATCGGCGTCCGGTCGCGGTACATTGAAATTCCTATGGCTACGACTGCTTCCCCACTTATTCCTCGCGAGATTCACAACTTCATCGGAGGCGCATGGCACGCGCCCACCAGTGAGCCCGGGCTCGAACTCATCAACCCAGCCACCGGCGAGCCGCTTGGTAAATCTCCCTCCGGCTCCGCCGCGGAAGTTGACGCCGCCGTCAATGCCGCGCACGCCGCATTCCCCGCGTGGCGCTCCACACCTGCCGCCGACCGCGTGCAGTTCCTCTTCAAGCTCAAGAACCTGCTTGAAGGCCACTTCGATGAACTCGCCGCTATTATCACTACCGAAAACGGCAAAACCCTCGCCGAGGCCAAAGGCGAGCTCCGCCGTGGCATCGAGAATGTCGAGGTCGCCTGCGGCATTCCCGTTCTCATGCAAGGCTACTCGCTTGAAGATGTGGCGCCCGGAATCGATGAGATCATGGTGCGCCAGCCGCTCGGCGTCTGTGCCATCATCACTCCCTTCAACTTCCCGCTGATGATCCCTTTGTGGTTCCTGCCTTACGCAATTGCCACAGGCAATACCATCGTCCTCAAGCCAAGCGACCGCGTCCCCTTCTCGGCGGCGCGCCTCATCGAACTCATCCACTCAACCGGCCTGCCTCCCGGCGTTGTCAATCTCGTCAACGGCGGCAAGCCCGCGGTCGATGCGCTTCTCGATCATCCGCATGTCCGCGCCGTCAGCTTTGTTGGCTCGACGCCGATCGCGAAGTACGTCTACACCCGAGGCTCCGCAAGTGGCAAGCGCGTGCAGTGTCAGGGTGGAGCGAAGAATCACGTGGTTGTCTTGCCTGATGCCGATCCTGAAACAACCACCAAGATCATCGCCGACTCGGCGTTTGGATGCGCCGGACAGCGCTGCCTCGCGGTCAGTGTCACCATCGCCATTGGCGAAGCGCAAAAATGGTTTCGAGAATCCATCACTGAAGCAGCATCTTCCCTCAAAGTCGGCAACGGCCTTGACCCGGCGATCCAAATGGGCCCTGTCATCACCAAAGCCAGTCAGGACCGCGTCCTTTCCCTCATTGCCCAGGGCGCAGCAGAAGGGGCAAAAACCATCGTGGATGGGCGCAACGCCTCGAACACCAGCGGCTCTTTCGTCGGACCCACCGTGCTCGACGGTCTCCCCGCCGCCAGTCCACTTATGGAGACCGAAATCTTCGGGCCAGTTCTCTCCGTCGTGCACGCCAACTCTGTCGAAGAAGCACTCGATATGATCGATCGGTCCCCTTATGGCAACGCCAGTTCTATCTTCACCTCCTCCGGGGCAGCGGCCCGTAAATTCCGCAATTCAGTTTCCACCGGCAACGTAGGCGTCAACATCGGAGTCCCCGCGCCTATGGCCTACTTCCCTTTCTCCGGATGGAAGGGCAGCTTCTTCGGCGTGATGCACGCCCAGGGACGCGATGCCATTGAGTTCTACACCGACAAGAAAGTCATCGTCGAACGGTGGCCGCGCGAGTGGTCTCGCAAATTCTGAATCCCATCCACTTTGTCGGAGAAAAGGGGGGCCCGCCCCCCCCTTCTCCGGCGCGCACGCGGCAACTTAGAATGCCGGAATCACCAAAAGTTCTTTCTCCAGCAGTTGCTCCGTGAGCCGATCCAGCGCCAGCGGAAACTTGTAGGCAATCGTTCGTGCACTCATCCCTAACAAAACTGCCGTCTCCGCCTGCGTGTACTCCTGCAGCACAACTCGACTGAGCATCGCCCGGTCCAGCGCACCCAGTTTGTCCAGACACCGCTCCACATCCAGCACAAAGATCACCGCATCTTCAAAGGTTCTTACCCGCCGGCTCGAGACCCATCCTCGCCCTACGGGATCGCCCAAAATGGATGGAGCGCACCCCACTTGCATCGACGCGTACAGATAACGCCGTAACATGCGTTCCGTATGCTTCCGGTAGAACGCCAGGCTGATGCTCGGAGTGCTGGACCCTCCTGTCTCCGCAGGGTAGTCTCTGCAATAAGCAGGCTGCCGGCCTCCTTCTGCACGGCATGCTGGCAGATCGTGAAAAGAACTGTCCGATCCCGCTACCCACGACAACTGGAGTGCCGCGCTCATTGTGCACCTCCCGCTGCTTCCGCAGCCCAGGCTCTCATTGGCACTGGCAGCTTCCTGGCCGGACGTCCCCGACGTTTCCGTGTCTCCGGCGATGGAAAGTCCCTCAACTTGGTCTCGCACTCCCTGCAATAAACGCTCCCGTGATTCTGGGCCCGGTACCAAAGACAACCGCACCCCTCCCGGACGCCTCAATCAGTCGTCTTACCGCAGAGTGTTTTCCGGAATAATTGGAAGGATGGCCCATGGGAAAGAGCGAATCGAGTATCTCAATCGGAAGAAGCACACACGTCGGCTTCTTCGCGCTTCGTCTCTCAACGCGAATCCTCGAATATCAGTACAAATATGTACGAGATAAAGTAAGCCAACTCTAGCCGCGTACAACTTTCGGGTCAATGCATCCTTGCGTTTCTACTGCTCGGCATTTTACTCACGCGCAACAACCCCTCGAATTCCGAGCAAAAATGCACATTGGTCATTGCAGCCTGCAATAGAAGACTGTTTTGATCCATGGCATTGTGCAAACAATCCATTGATGAACTTCTCTGAAATGCACAACCTGCTCAGTACAGTGCTCCGCGAAAGGCTGGACAACAACCCCTCTCTAAGCGTCAAGCTGCTCAAACAAAAGACGGGGCTCAGCCAAGGGCATCGCTCCAATTTTCTACAAAACAAACGGAGCATCTCCAACCGAATGGCAGACCGGATCCTGAAGGCGCAAGAACTCGATATCGAGCGCCTGCTTAACTGCGCAAAGCTGCGCGGCAAAGCATCCCGGGCTACCATTGCGGAGTCGCGAGTTGCAGTGCCCATCGTGTCGGAAATCGCCGCAATCAACGCACCGTTTGCTCCGACTTCCACGGAGATCGCGATGCTGCCACTGCCTTCCAGCGCCCTGCGCTTTGTCCCTGCGCCCGGCCAGAAGGCGCCTCAATTGGGAACGCTTCGTCGCCATCCGCATTCCCCCGCGACAAGCATTCGCCATGGAGCCATTGATTCTGCCTGAGGCGCTGGTTGTCCTCGATCACCACGACAATTCATTGAAACGCGAGGACACGCAGAGGTACCCGCTCTACGCGGTGTGCAGCGGCGGCCACATCGCGATTCGCTACGTCATGCGGAAGGCAGACAGGCTGATACTCCAGCCTTACAACCGAAGTCACCAAGTCGAATTGATCGAGATCGACCCCGACCAATCTCCGGACAAGTGGGTCGTTGGCCGCGTCGTCTACGTGCTGAATAAGCTGGTTCCCTAAAGGAAGGGTGCCGCGCGCAGCGTCCCACCGCTATACGACGCTGTCATCGCGCCCTCGGGAACCCGCGTCGTCGCAGCAACCCATGAGATAGCGCGCGGCATCATCCATGCCGCCGCCGCTCGGCCCACAGGCGTGATCATCGCTCGCGAAAGCAGCATCGCCAGCAGCATCCCTTTGCGGAGTTGCGCGCGCAAGGCGTTATGGTAGGCTACGCTGCTCTTCGCTTCGAGAAACATGCGGACCGCGAGCGCCGCACTGTGCATCGCAATCGACATTCCATCGCCCGTGAACGATGGAATCACCGCCGCCTGGTCGCCAATCCGCCACACACCGCTCTCTTCAACTGCGAAATACCCATACGGGATCGGCGAAATTGCCAGTGGCCGTTCCCAAACAGCGCGCGCCAAGTGCAAGCGCTCTTCCAGAATCCGATTGTCTCGCAGGATCTCCTCAAGCAGTCCCTGCCAGCCACCCCCGGCTTGCAATCGTTCCCGCCGCACTGCGAGACACAAGTTGGCAACATCGCCTTCAACAAGCGACAGTCCGCCGTATCCGCCTCGAAAAAGAAAAAGGTCCATCACCCCGCGCAGAGCCTCAGTCTGCGCGAGGTTCAATTGCCAATGCTGCTTAAACCCAATCAAGTCCGCCTGCTGTCCTTTGCCGCGCGCCCATCCGCGTAAATCATGTTTTCCCGTGGCCAGAAAAATTGCATCCGCCAACATGGGATTCTCACCGCGAACCTCCACGCGCCACCGGTCGCCGTCCTTGCTCATCCCGGCGACGCTCACGCCACGCCTCACCACGCAGCCCAGTGCCGCGGCGCGCTGGAGCAAAGCCTCGTCCAGCACTCTGCGCGAAAGCGAATATGCCCGGAACGGCAACGCTGTTTCAGCAACCGAGTGCCCGTTGCATAGAAGCACGCGATCGATTGCCACCGCGCCCAGCGCGTCCAGATCGATTCCTGCCTGCCTCAGGTACATCGCCGCCTCGGCGCTCAGGAACTCACCGCATACCTTGTCATGCGCTTCCCGCTCGCGCTCGATTAGCTTCACTCGCCTGCCTGCTGCCGCCAGGTGAATCGCAGCCATCGCGCCCGCCGGCCCGCCGCCGATCACCAGATGCTCTATTGCTCCGGTGGTCATCGTTGCGGCTCCTTGCTGCGCATCACGCAAAGCTTTCCCGGCGTATATCCGCGAATGGTCACATCCCGCGCCCCCAACCCCGCGCATGTGCACATCCGTTGCCAATCTTCTGGCGCAAAGCTGCGTCGAATCGATACCGGCCCATCGTGTTGCACGAATGGATGAAGCCTCATTCCCTTGGCCAGCAGCCGAAATAAGTGATACGGAATCGCGTTGCGCGAGAGGTCGTGAATGAACCACCCCATCGACGCCTGCCGTTCCATCCACTGCAGAAACCGCACGATATCTGCGTCCGCAAGATGGTGCGTGAACAGCGAGCTCATTACAATGTGCGGCGATTCCTCTTGCCTGTAGGCAAACACATCCGCTTGCCTCCATCGAATCCCGCTGCCCGGGCCACTGGCCTCTGCCGCAATGGACACGGCATCCGCGTTCAAGTCGATTCCCGTCAATTCCACTCCAACGCCGCGCACACGGGCCCATCGCTCGATCCGCCTGAGAACATCTCCGTAACCGCATCCCACGTCGAGAATGCGCAACGGTCCCTCAACTTTTTTCAATTCAAGAGAATCAAGCCAGCCCAAAACCGGACGATACGCCAGCAGCCAGCGATTCACCTTGGCAAGATCCCGTAGACACGCACCAAGCTCGTCGCGGCTGCACGGCTCGTCCATCCACTCCGCAAGCTCCGCGCGTACGCTGAAGTCCAGAGTCTCAGGCTGCATGAAAAAGCATTGTCTCTGCCGTCACGCCCGGCCCAAACGACATCGCGCAGCCTTGCTGTCCGGGCTTCGCCGACTGCATGATCCGCTGCAGAACAAACATCACCGTTGCCGACGACATGTTCCCGAACCTCGCCAGCACCTCGCGCGAACTGGCCAGCGCCTCTTCGGGCAAACCAAGCCCTTTCTCCACCGAATCCAGAATCGTCCGCCCCCCCGGATGAACGGCCCACAAATCAATCGACAGCGGATCTTTGCCCCGCGTGACTGTTGACCCCATCCCCTGAAGCGCCCGGCACAGTTCGCCCGGAACTTTCCCCGAGAGCTGCATGTCAAAGCCAACCTCGCGAATGCGCCACGTAATCAGATGAGCGGTCTGCGGAATCCCCACCGCCAGAAAGCTGTCCAGCCCCAGCCCCTCCGCACGCGCCGTCACCAGGCTCGCCGAACATCCGTCCGCGAACAGCAGGAACGACAGCAACTGCTCCAGGTCCTGCGTCTCTTGCATGTGCAGCGTACACAGCTCGAGGCTCAAAATCAGCACGCCCGCCTCCGGCTCCGATCGCACAATATGTCGCGCTGCCTTAAGAGCGTTCACCGCTGCGTAACAACCCATGAAGCCGATCATCGTGCGCTCGACAGTAGAATCCAGCCCCAGATGTTGCACCATCTCGATGTCCAGCCCCGGCGCGTAAAGGCCCGTGCACGACGTCACGATCACATGCGTAATCCCGCGCCGCTCCTCATCGCTCAGGGCAAGCTTGTCGACCGCGCACCGCATCAATCGCGGCGCGAACCGCTCAAACGCCTCCATGCGGCGCGCCGTGCCGGGGAACGCGCCCCGCACATACATGCCTTCCGAATCTCTCCACTCGCCGCCTGCGCTCGCAATCGGCTCAAGAAAGGAGTAGCGATGCTCAATTGCCGAAAGCCGCGTCATCCGGCGAAACAAATTCTGCAACGTCCCCGCCGGAAGCATGCTGTCGGCAAAATCAATGAACGCCCGATGCACATCGTGTGGGGGAACTGACGTCGCGATACGGTTGATGTAGGCAGTTGTCAACGCTGCTTCCTCCGACGGTCGAAGACCTGTAGACACAGTCATTCTTAGACACGACGACCCCTCGATATGTCATCCAGATGTCAGCCTTCCATCTTCTATTGATGCAGAAATTTAGGCTGCTTTAAGCCTCATCAACATAATCCGCCGGATTCGAGAAGCGCGTGCAATTGGAATTGAAGTTAAGATGCACTGTGGTCGTCGGACCGTTGCGCTGCTTCGCAATAATAATCTCCGACCGCGCTTTTTCGTCCGCGGACATGCTCTCGTCGTCGCGGTTGTAGTACGCCTCGCGATGGATGAACGCCACAACGTCCGCATCCTGCTCAATCGAGCCCGATTCGCGCAGATCGCTCAGCATCGGCCGCTTGTCGTCGCCACGCCGCTCGCTGGCACGCGAAAGCTGCGACAGCGCAACCACCGGCACGCTCAACTCCTTTGCCAGCGCCTTCAGTCCCCGCGAAATCGCTGAAACCTCCTGCGTGCGGTTCTCGTACCGCTTGCCCCCCGCCGTGGGCAAAGTCGCTGACATCAACTGCAGATAGTCCACCACGATCAGGTCCAGCCCCCCCGCATTCTGCTTCAGGCGCCGTGCCTTGGCCCGCATCTCCGCCAGCGAAACCCCCGCTGTATCGTCGATATACATGTGCGCTTCAACCAGCTGCTCCAGGGCATGCTGCAGCTTTCCGTGATCCTCGTGCCCCAGGAAACCCGTCTGCAACCTGCGCTGGTCCACATTCGATTGTGCCGACAGCATGCGTCGCAGCAGCGACTCTTTACTCATTTCCAGGCTGAACACCGCCACCGTCGCCTTCGCCAGCACGGCTGCATTCTGCGCAATGTTGATCGCCAGCGCCGTCTTTCCCATCGAGGGCCGAGCCGCAATAATAATCAGCTCCCCCCTTTGGAATCCGCTCGTCACCTCATCCAGCTTGATAAAGCCGGTGGACAAGCCGGTGACCGCCCTCGCTCCCTGGCTGTACAGGTTATCGATCGAGCCGAAGGAGTCCTGAACAATCTTGTCCAGAGGCTGCAGCCCCTGCGAGATGCCCTTCTCGCTCACCTCCAGCAGTTGGCTCTCGGCCATGTCGATCACTTCGAGAGCCGTCTCGCTCTGGTCCGCCGCGCGCGCAATCGCCGCCGAGCAAATCGCCATCAGCTTGCGCAGCAGGCTCTTGTCCTTGACGATGCGGATGTAGTCTTCGATGACCGGCCGCAGCGGCAAGCCTTCGGTCAGCGACGCCAGGTAGGCAACCCCGCCAACCGTCTCAATTTCCTTGTAACGCACCAGCTCGTTGGCCAGGGTCACAATATCGACGGCCCGCTGCACATTCATCAGGTCGGTCATGCGCAGAAAAATGCGCTGATGCGAATCGAGCGAGAAGTCGCTCGCATCCAGCTTCTCAGCCGCCTCCGAGTGCGCTGCATTGTCCAGCAGAATCGCACCCAGAATCGTCTTTTCCGCGTCGATATTCGCCGGCAACCCGGCATCCAGTCTCAGGTCGGGAATCGTAGCCATAGGGGGAGTCGTCAGTCCTTACACTTCGAGTGTAGGACGGATCGGGATGGCTGCAGGTTTGTGGATCGCTTAGCCTTGTTGTGGGAATCACGGCGGTTAAGCACCAAGGCCTGCAAAAGCCGCTATTGCGAGATCACCATGGAGGACGAACTGCCTATATTAACGGTTGTGCTCCTCCAGAAGGGGATGCTCAGCGGATATCCATACGTCACGGATACTTTGATCATGTTGCCGGGCGCGTTGCACGTTGAGCAAGCAGCAGACCAGGTCGTCGTGGCAGGAGACCCGCTTATCGTCGGCTTTAGGTAATTGACGGTTACGTTAAGACTCCCCGCAAACGGATACTTCAGACTCCGCACCCAGCTCTGAAGCTGTGCAGATGTCGTAATCGGACAGTCGGGGAGGGTCGGTGTATTTATGTGGCACTGCGAGCCACGAACGCTCGCATATCGGCTCGCCTCGCGGGCAGCATCCGCGACAAAGTGATAGGAATATAGCGCCAGAATCATAAAGAAGACCCCAAGGAGGGAGCACAGGAAGACTGCGATAGAAAGGGCCATCTCTACCAGTGCAGCAGCCTCTTCCGCTGAACAGGCGCTCGGAAAATCGCAGACATATTCGTCCCGAAACTCTCCTTGGGTTCGACATTCTCGGGTCACCACGTGGTTGGGGAACCGCATCACTGCAGAACCTTCCGGACAGCCACGCCATTCAGCGTGAAAGTCGTCGGCATTCCCGGCCAGCGGAAGGGCGGCGTGTAGGTCGCTTGCGTCTGCACAGTTAGGATCTGTTCGATGTGAGACGATGCGCAATCTGTATTCGCGCAGGTGGAGGCGGCACCGTTGGAGCAAATGCATGCAATGGATACCTGTGGGGTGCCCATCGTGATATTTGAAGCATCCATTGTTGCCGCGAGCCGGATTCCAGTAAAGTCTTTAGCCAGCGCGGGGCTGCTTGTGCCATATTGAGCGCCAGCGTTCGCTGCGTTCCTCACTTCAATCGCCTCGTACTCGACCAGTGCGAATTGCGTCGCCCCGAGCAGGAGGAGAAAAAGTATCGGCAGCGCGAGAGCAGCCTCGATCAGTGCGCCACCGTGATCGCCCCACGAAAGGCTGACAACTTCTCGGAGTTGCTCCCTCAGCCCCGCAGGCACAACTTCTGTGAGTCGCATCTTCATTCCACCATTACGACGGTTGTGAGCGGGTTGGAGGGATTCAGGGCGGCGTAATTAGAGAAGGAGCCGCTCCCGGTGATGTTGAGAGACTTCACGACGAGATCCGTATTCATTTTGCCGGAACCCGATCCCGTGAAATTCAATTGCCCGGACGGAACATACACAATCCCGTTAAGACCCAGACTCGCCGACCCCGTGATCGACATCGTTTGCGTGTCGCTTCGCGATTGGAAAAACAGGATTCCGTCCTGCGCTCCGGAAGTTGGCGCCGAAATGTTCACGTTTCCGCTTCCCGAAACTGAGGTCTGCCCCCCCGTGTAGAAGGAAACACCCGCGCCGCTCATCGGACCCGAACCCGACAGTTGCAGATTCCCCTCGACGATATACAGCCCCGCACCGAGAGTAAGAGAGCCGCTCCCCGAACTGGTGAAACTACCGTCGATCGTGTAGTTGCCGGGCCCCAGAATGAGCGAACCGCTACCCGAGTTGGTCAGGTTTCCATTGATGATGTAGTTCCCTGGATTCAGAGTCAATGTCCCGCTTCCAGTGTTTGAAATTGAAGTGTAAGTCCCCTGATTGATTGACATGTTGCTCGAGCCTGTATTGGAAACCGTGCAGCCACTACCACTGCAAGACCCAGTCGGAATCGCCGGCGGCTGCAACGAGGCGAGCGGGTCGCTCACGGCGACCATCCCAATCATCGGCTTCGGGCTGATTGATCCGGAACCCGTCTTGTTGTAATTGCCGACTACGCCGATCTTGGCCGCGGTAATGCTGCCGCTCCCAGTCTCGTTTAACGCGTTGCTGCTGCTTGAGTCGTCGTAAATCTCGCAGTTCGGAACAGACAAGTCTCCCGAACCGGTGTTGTCAATGTCCTTTCCCGTTGTGCCAAGCGCCCACACACAACCGTTGCTCGCTGCGATCGCGGCCACCGCCTTAGCGGCAACTCGAACGCTGCCGAAGCTAAGCAATTTCATGAAGAAGGTCGGGTTGGGCTCGCTCACTACAGCCTGAACAAACACTGTTCCGTTCGAGTTGCCATAGAGACCCGTCACGGGATTAAGAATCGTCACGGTCGCAGTCCCGCCCAGTGTTGTGTCTTTCAGGCCATTCGCCGACGCAGCCGCCAATCCCGCCGTATTTGCACCGGACGTCGACCCGTTGTACCGGTAGTCCAGGGCCGCGGCGCTCGCGGCCGCGTCTGCTGCCGTTTGCACTTGCCGCCGAGCGTGGAAGAGCAGCCCAACGTCAACCGCCAACCCCATAAACGCCAGCAGAGTCGACAGGCTAACCGCAAGCATCACGATCATTTGGCCGCTTTCATCTTTCCACTGCCGCATGCGTTTCCTCCGGATCAGCGTCACCTGCCCTCTAGCCCCTCAAAATTCACTTGTCCCGATCGTGGCAACCGACCCAAGCCAATTCCTGCGTTCCAGACCCCGCGCCCCTTCGCATCGAATGGGCCAAAGTTTTTGCGCTGATGCAATCACAGCACCCCAAGGCGAACGCCGCCTGTCCCGGGATTGGAAACACCGGGCAAACTATGAGGTAGGTCATTATCGGACCTTGAGCTCGCGAACTACAAGCAAACCAAAGTGACCGGCCGGAGGTTACCCTTTGGCTTCAGGACGCCAGCGCAGCACGGGCTTCCGCGCCGCCTGCACCTCATCCAGCCGCGACACCCGCGTCGAGTGCGGCGCCGTCTTCACCAGCTCCGGCGTCTCCTCGACCTCGCGAGCAATCGGATCGCATCGCGTCGATAAACAGATCCAGCTCCTCCAGCGACTCGCTCTCTGTGGGCTCAATCATCAGCGCCCCATGCACAATCAGCGGAAAGCTCACCGTGTACGGGTGGAACCCGTAATCGATCAGCCGCTTCGCGATGTCGCCCGTCTTCACGCCCTGCGCCGCCTGCCGCTTGTCGCTGAACACAACCTCGTGCATCGACGGCGTCTTGTACGGCAGATCGTACAGATCCTCGAGCTTCTTGCGGATATAGTTCGCGTTCAGCACCGCGTCTTCGGTCGTCTGCCGCAACCCATCCGGCCCATTCGCCAGGATGTACGCCAGCGCCCGGATAAACATCCCTGTGTTCCCGTAGAACGCGCGCACACGTCCCACCGATTGCGGCCGATCGTACTCCCAGTGCAAAGGACCCAGGGCGGCCTCATCTTCGCGTTCCTCTTTGTCCGATGACAGACCCTGAAGCGCCGGCGCGCGGAACATAGGTTCAGCGGCTGCCCGATCCGCGTTCGCCGTCTCCCAACTTTCCGTGGAAGGGCTGTTCGCAGCTTTTCCGGCGCGCACCAGCACCGGTGTAGGCAAAAATGGTTCGAGAAATTTCTTGCAAGCCACCGGCCCCGACCCCGGCCCACCGCCACCGTGCGGCGTCGAAAACGTCTTGTGCAGATTCAGGTGCATCACGTCCACGCCGAAATCGCCCGGCCGCACTTTACCCACCAGCGCATTCATGTTCGCGCCATCCATGTAGAGCAGCGCACCCTTCGCGTGCAGAATGTCCGCGATTTTATGAATCTCGTTCTCAAAAACTCCCAGAGTGGAAGGATTCGTCAGCATCAGCGCCGCCGTGTCCTCGTCCACCTGCCGCTCCAGCGCTGCCAGATCGATGCCGCCCTCGGCATTCGACTTCAGGTTCTCCACCTGGTAGCCGCAGATCGCCGCCGTCGCCGGATTCGTCCCATGCGCCGAGTCGGGAATCAGAATCTTCTTGCGCGCATTCCCCTGCGACTCATGCCACGCGCGCACCAGTAGAATCCCCGTAAACTCGCCATGCGCGCCCGCCGCCGGCTGCAGTGTGATCGTGTCCATGCCGGTAATTTCAATCAGGCACTTCTGCAGCAGGTCGAGCACTTCCAGCGCACCCTGCGCCAGCGACTCCGGACGGTACGGATGCGCCTCCGCCAGCCCCTCGATCCGCGACACAAACTCGTTCACCCGCGGGTTGTACTTCATCGTGCACGAGCCCAGCGGATACATCCCCAGATCGATCGCGTAGTTCCACGTCGACAGCCGCGTGAAGTGGCGAATGATTTCGATCTCGCTCAATTCCGGCAGCAGCCCCGGCGTCTTTCGATGCGCATCGCCCAGCAGCGCCCCAGCATCAACAGCAGGCACATCGAGGGGCGGCAGCTTGTATGCCTTCTTGCCCGGCGACGACTTCTCAAACACCAGCCCTTCGTTCTGCGTCTGGTGCGGCCGAACCTTGCCCGTCGTCTTGCGTTCGATTGTCTCCATCGCCGCCATCTACGCCTCCACCAGCTTCGCCGCCACACCGGGGCCCCCGCGGACGGGCCTTTGTCCGTGGGCTGGAGCACCTTCGCCGCCGCATCAATCTGCACACGCGTCACAACTTCGGTCGCGCACCACAGCGTCGCATTCTTCAACTCCGGATACCACCGGCTCAAATCCACGCCGCCCACAATCTTGTGGTCGAGCAACCGTTGCGACCACGCCGCCGGAGCCTCGTCCGTCTTCAATACAAACTCATGGAACCGCGGCGCACCATTGAACAGCAGCTTTGCGCCCGCCTGTTTTCCCAAAGTTTTCGCAGCGTAATCGGCCTTCGCGAGGTTGTGCTCCGCCAGCTCGCGAATCCCTTCTTTCCCATACACGGTCAGGAAGATCGTCGCCATCAGCGCAACCAATGCCTGATTGGTGCAGATGTTCGATGTCGCCTTCTCGCGCCGAATGTGTTGCTCGCGCGTCGACAGCGTCAGCACGAACCCGCGGTTCCCATCCTGGTCCACCGTCTGCCCCGCCAGTCGCCCCGGCATCTGCCGCAGATACTGCTCCTTCGCCGCAATCACGCCGCAGAACGGCCCGCCGTAACTCAACGCCACGCCAAAACTCTGCGCTTCCATCGACACGATATCGGCTTCTACCGGCGGCTTCACAACGCCAAGCGACACCGCCTCGGCAATGGAAACAATCAGCAGCGCGCCCTTCTTGTGTGCAATCTCCGCAATCGCCGCAACGTCTTCAATCGTGCCGAAGAAATTCGGGCTCTGCACCAGCACCGCCGCCGTCTCATCGGTCACGGCCGCATCCAGCGCTTTCAAATCGATGCGCCCTGTCTCCGCGACGTAGCCAATTTCCGCCGTCTCCAGTTCCCGCACCCGCAGATACGTCGCCAGCACTTCGCGATATTCGGGGTGCACCGTCCGCGCCACCACGGCCTTGTGCCGGCCGGTCACGCGCATCGCCATCAGCACGGCTTCTGCAGCTCCGGTCGAGCCGTCATACATGCTGGCGTTGGCCACGTCCATGCCCGTCAACTCGGCAATCATCGTCTGGAATTCAAAGATCGCCTGCAGCGTACCCTGCGTGATCTCCGGCTGGTACGGCGTATAGCTGGTAAGGAACTCGCCGCGCTGCACCAGCGCGTCAATAATCACCGGCCTGTAATGCCGGTACGCGCCTGCACCCAGAAAGCTCGCGTAGTCGGTTGCGTTCTTCTGCGCCGCCGCCTTGAAGTAATCGATAATCTCACTCTCGCCAAATTGCCGCGGAACATCCAGGTCCCGAGTCAGGCGATACTCAGCGGGAATAATCGCAAACAGATCCTCAATCGACTTCACGCCGATAGCAGCCAGCATCTGCTCGCGTTCCGCCGGCGATTTAGGTAGATAGCGCATATCAGCTTCTAGCTCCTGGCTTCTAGCCCCTAGCTGAAAGCTGATGGCTCGAACAAACTCGAGTGCCAAATCAGCACACTAGGAATGTGTGCGCCGCCTTCGCGGCCCGAGCTAGAAGCTAGAGGCTAGAAGCTAATAGCTCGAAACTGGAGCTAGGCTCCAGTTTCCTCAGAAATAAATTTCTCGTACGCCGAGGCGTCCAGCAGTTTGTCCCACTCGGCCGCGTCCGAAAGCTTTACCTTAATAATCCAAGCCTCGTGGGGCGCAGCATTGATCTTGTCCGGTTCGGTCTTCAGCGACTCATTCACTTCGGTCACCGCGCCGGTCACTGGCGAATACAAGTCGCTCACAGCCTTCACGCTCTCGACAGATCCGAAGGTTTGATTCGCCGTCACTTCATCGCCCACCTTGGGCGAATCGACGTACACAATATCGCCGAGTGAGTTCTGCGCATAGTCTGTAATCCCGACCGTGCCGATCCCGCCCTCGAGCGAAATCCATTCGTGTTCCTTGGTGTAGCGGTAATTCGAAGGGTAGGCCATGGCTGCGCGCTCCTTTACACAAGGCGAAACACTAGTGTAAATGCCAGCGTCGGCTCAGCGGCTCTGAGGAAAAGCCGCAGAAATCTGCCCTTTCCTGTTGCTCAAAATGTGAGCGCAATTACTTTGCCGGACCAAACCCCGCATACGGCTCGAGAGGAAGCAGCGCGACAATCTCCAGCATGCCCGCCTGGAAAAGCGGAAGGCTCTCGCACGCCTCGCGCACCGCGGCCTCACTCGGCGCTTCCCACACAATAGCCGCGCCCGGCATATCGCCGCGCTTCCAGATCTGGCGCAGAACACCTGCGGCGTACAACTCCTTCACCCGTTGCCCCTCAGCCGCGATCCGCTCCGCAGTGAACGCCTCCGGCGGAAACGCATCGGTACGCCGCCTCGATAAAGAAAGAAATTGCATTGGATTGTCCTTTAAATTTCGGGAATCAAGTCCATCCGTCAGGCCGCCAGCGTCTCGAAAGCACGCTTTGTATCAGGGCACGACTTCAGTCGTGCCGAAAAAGCCCTAAACCCTGGAGTTTTGACCCCTGAGTCATTCAAGCCCGTGCTCCAAACGATCTAGGAACCCGATCAACCACCAAACTCTGCGCTCAGGCCGCACTGGCCTCAAGGTCCGCCGTCAAACGGCGAAAATCCATCAGCATCTTCGCCCGCCAGATCACGATCATGCCGAAGGCCAGAATAAAGAACACGCCCGCCGTCTGCTGTGTCGTCAGAATCGTGTCAAAGTACCCGCGCGCCGCGAAACGAATCACCGCCAGCACCAGGATCACCATCAGAAACGCGCTCGACCGCTTCATCATGATTGCTTCGCCCTGCCGCTCCAGCCGCGTCGTCAGCAGAAGCGGCCACGCCAGCGCAACCGCCCCAATCACAAACGCCAGCCCAGCCCATGCCCACGGGATACGAAACGCCGGCACAACGAACATCGAAAACCCTGTTGCCATGCCCAGCGGAGGAATCACAATCTTCTTCAAAGAAACGGCACTCCGCGCTTCGCGCAACCGCCACATAGTCACGGCAATCAGGCCCGCAGCAGACGCAAGAATCGAAGGGATGGGGGGAAGCGCCACCATGGTTCAATTTTAATTGAATGGCCGAGGAACATCCGGACCACTTGAACCGTAGAGCTCGGAATGACGAAAAATCCAGCCGGCACATCCGTTTGGACGCGAGTGTGGATTCCTATCGCCGTGGCGCTCTTTGTCCTGGTGCTGTTGCTCTCCGCCGTTCTCGTTCCGCAGCTCCGGATCCTCCACTTCTTCCAGGCCCTGATCTATGTGGCCGTTTTCCTTCTCAGCCGCCGCAATAGTCCGTGGGGGTTTGGCATGGGCGTCCTCATTGCGATTGCCTGGAACTGCCTCAGTCTATTTGTCACCCATCTCTTCCAGGTCGGCGCAGGACAGGTTTGGTCTCTCGCTCGCACGGGCCATGCGAGCCAGGTCGTGCCGATGCTCGTGTTTTGCGGCGGTTTGGCTCATTTTCTCCTCATCCCCGCATGCATAGCCGGGTTCCTTCGACTGCGGCCAGGAATCAGGCAATGGGGGCAGTTTTTTGCGGGAGGCCTACTATCCGTGGGCTACCTCTTTTTGATTGCGACCGCCAGCGGACCGCGCTAGAGATTCATCATTTTCCCCGCTCATTTCTCAAAAAACTCCCCATGCCCCCCGTTCACCCAGGGATCGTAATGCGCCGCGAAGTTCGCCCTGGTTTTCACCGAGGGATGACTGTACCTCCAGAACTCGATAAACGGGCTCGGATCCGGATCCTCAAGCCACGCCTCGCCCAGCGCGTTAAAACCCACCACCGCCGTCTTCTGCGGATCAGGGATCAACCCGTGCACCGCCTCCTGCCCGTACACGTCCGCCTCGTGTTCAAAGTGCCGGCTGAACCCGTTGCTCACCGGCTCCAGCAAAAAACTCGCCACCGAAACCGTGAACAGCAACACCACAAACCCGGCTCGATGTGCGAGCGGCGGCAGTGGATCCGCGAAGTCATCCGGCGTCATCAGCCTCCATCGCACGCCAAAACGCCCGGCCAGCCAGTTGGCAAACGCCGCGCATCCCCAGTACACAAAAAACAGCGCAACCGCAAAGCCCGTCAACATTTTGGGAATATGCTTCAGAACGTAGTGCCCGCTCTCGTGCCCGAACACAAACATCACCACGTCATCTGGAACGCGTCCAGCCGTCGTATCCCACACCACGATCCGTTTCGTTGCCCCCAGCCCGCTCACGTAGGCGTTCAGCCCATTCGTTTTCTCGCTGGCTTTCATCAGGAACATCCGCTCCGGCGGAATGTTTGTTCCTGTCCGCCGCGCCACTTCTTCCAGCTTCTCCACCAGTGCCGGGTGGTTCTTACTCAACGGCTCGTACTTGTTGAACAGGGGCTCCAGCAGCGGAGACACAAATACCGAGAGCACCATCAGCGGCAGAGTCGCCACCCAGATACCCAGCCAATACCGGCGCGGCCATTTGCGGATAATCCACTGAAAGAGCAGCATCACAAGCGACCCGAACACGACCGACAGTCCCAGCCCCTTGCCCTGGTCGCCAAACCAGCTTCCCCACCCCTGCACGCTGATCCCGTACGAGAGGCTCACGTGCTCCATGTACATATCCAGCGGCAGTTCCGTCAGAGCCAACACCACGATCAGCATCGCGAAAAAAATCAGTCCCTGGACCCAGCGCTTCTTGGCAATCCGCTGCACCCAGGCTTCCATCGCCGCAGCCGCGCGCGTCGCCAGCAGAAGCCAGAGAACAACCAGGCCCCAGAACGCATCCACAAAGTGCTCCACGTTTCGGATGCGGTTGAGCGCAATCGCTTTCGCCAGCTTCTCCGGCGGCAAATGGTAGGCCTGCTGCGCCTCCGGTTGGGCTGTCGCTGCCGGCGATGCCTCTGCCCCCTGCAGACAAGGCGCAACCCCAGCCCCCATTGCGAACACGCTCAATGCCAATACAACCGTTCTGATAATTCTCACGGCAAGACTCCTCCCCGCCATCTCGTCTGCGACAATCAAGGCAGAACCCGCTTGTAGCAGATTGCTTCCAATCTATGCCACAAAACTCTTCCGCTGCTTCTGGCCTCGTCTTCCTGAAATCCGGCGCGCTCGCGTTTTGCGCCGTCCTTCTACCTCTCGCGGCGCTGTCTGAACAGCCCGCGCCTCCTCTTTTGGACGCGATGACCACCGAGCTGCACCGCGCCTTCACCTCCCTTGGCCGGCCAACCAGCGCAACCGACGACAAACAGGCGCTCCCGCCCTACTTCCTCAGTTACGCCGTCGGCGACGCCAGCTTCGTCACAATTCGCGCTCAATACGGTGCCCTAGTCGCCAGCTCCGAGAACCGCATGCGCTTCGCCGATGTCCAGGTGCGTCTTGGCTCGCCCAGCCTCGACAACACCCACGGCGATCATCGCGGTTCGGCCATCAACACCATCCAACTCCCGCTTGTCGACGATCGCGAAGCCCTCGCCCGTTCTCTCTGGGTCGCCACCAATGGCGGTTATGCCAACGCCCTCGACAACTACCTGCGCGTCAAAACCGAAGCCCAGGTCCGCGCCAAAGAAGAAGACTCCTCGCCTGATTTCTCCACCGAAGCGCCCCAGGTTTCCGTCGCCAAGCCTGCCCCGCCCATCTCGATTGACCGCCCCGCGTGGGAAGAGCGCGTGCGCAGTCTCTCCCGGGTCTTTCGCGACTACCCCGACGTATATCGCAATCTAGTGCTCCTCACCGTGCAGAACGAGACCGACTACTTCGCCTCCTCCGAGGGTTCGCGCATTGTCGCGCCCCATCTGCAGGCACGCCTCGTCGTCCTCGCCGTTACCCGTGCCGATGACGGCATGGACCTCTTTCGCGATCAAACTTTCGAAGCTGAAACCGTCGACGGCCTCCCGTCCCAAGCGGACCTCGAAACCGCCGTCCGCACTCTCGGCAAGAGCCTCGAAGCGCTGCGCAAGGCGCCTGTCACCGAACCCTACAACGGACCGGCCATCCTCTCCGGACGCGCCTCGGCTGTTTTCTTTCACGAGGTCCTCGGCCACCGCCTCGAAGGCCAGCGCCAGCGCGGCGACGACGAGGGCCAGACCTTCACCAAGGAAATCGGCAAGGACATCCTGCCCACCTTCCTCTCCGTCGCCGATGACCCCACCCAAACTACCTTCAATAAAACGTGGCTCAGCGGAAGCTATCAGTACGACGATGAGGGCCAGAAAGCGCAGCGCGTCCAGCTCATTCAGGACGGCATCCTCAAAACCTTCCTCATGTCGCGCCTGCCCATCGCGAGCTTCAGCGCCTCCAACGGACACGGCCGCGCGCAAACCGGCCGCATGCCCACCGGCCGCCAGGGCAACTTGATCGTTACTTCAACCAAGACCGTCTCTGACGCTGCTCTGCGCCAGCAGTTGATCGACGAAGCGAAGAAGCAAGGCAAGCCCTACGGCCTCTACTTTGAAGACATCTCCTCCGGCTTTGCTGTAACGCAGCGCAGCTCGCCACAAGCATTCCAAGTCATTCCGCTGGTCGTCTGGCGCGTCTACGTCGACGGGCGCCCCGACGAACTGGTCCGCGGCGTCGCCATCGTCGGCACCCCGCTCGCAGCCATGAAGCGCATCGTCGCCACCGGCGACCACCCCGAAGTCTTCAACGGCCAGTGCGGCGCCGAGTCCGGAACCGTCCCCGTCAGCGCCGTCGCACCCGCCATGCTCGTCAACGAAATCGAAACCCAGCGCCAGCCGCAAGGCATCGAGCGCCCGCCAATCTTACCGATCCCCTCCGCAACCAAGGAGGCCCAATGAGAATCATTCGCCTCCTCACACAAGGAATGGGCGGATCCGCTTTTCGCGAGGCATCCATCTGCACGAAAATGGGTGCCCCATCCAAGCGAAGCTTGGGTGGGAAGGATCTGCACCGTCCCAGCCCCTGTCATCCTGAGACCTCGCGCAGTGTCCTGTCGTCCCAAGCCCTCTCACAGCCAAAGCAGTGTCATCCTGAGAGCCCGCACGTCTGGGGCCCCGCGAAGTGGGGTAAGCGGGGCGAAGGATCCGCTTTTCGCAAATCCGCGCGAAGCCTCCTTCAGTTCTGGCCAGTCGTAATCCTCTTACTCCTTTTCAGCACTCCGCTCTTCGCCCAATCCCGCACCGAAGCCGACAAGGACAAAATCCTCGCTGCCATGCTCGCCGAGCTCGATCGCAGCGTAACCCAGCTCCAGCTTCCCGGCTTCCAGAAGCCCTTCTTCATCCAGTACCGCCTCGAAGACATCGACGACTTCGAGACCCGAGCCGCCTTTGGCGCCACCCAAAGCAGAAACCGCAATCGGGGACGCGTCGCCCGCGTCACCGTTCTGGTGGGCGACTACAAGACCGACAGCTCCACCCAATCCGGCGACGGCGCTGTCGAAATCGCCGCACTCGACGACGACCCCATCGCTCTCCGCTCCGCCCTCTGGTCCGCTACCGATCAGGCCTACAAGACAGCCCTCGCCGCCTACGCGCAAAAGCAGGCCGCGCTCAAACAGGTCCAAACACCGCCTCAGGCCGACGACTTCAGTCACGAAAAGCCTCTAGTCGCCCTCACCACACCGCAGACCCTCAAAATAGACGAAGCCTCGTGGCAAGTGCGCGTCGCCCACGATAGCGGACTCTTTCGCACTGATGCCGCCGTCCAGTCCCTCGCTCACGACATTCAATACTCCAACGCCGCTTTCCATGCCCGCGTCGTTACCACGCGCCTCGTCAACAGCGAAGGCACTATCGTGCGCAAGTCTTCCGCCAGCTATCAGGAGGCCTTCGCCGTGGGCACGCAAGCCGCGGACGGCATGCGTCTCGACCGCTCCTATGCCACCAGCGGCATCGCCCTCACCGATCTCGACTCGCCCGAAGCCTTTACCCAGCGCACCATCCGGCTCATCGCCTCGCTCGACGAGCTCCGCAACGCTCCGCTAGTCGAAGAGGAGTACCACGGTCCCGTCCTCTTAAGCGCCGACGCCAGCACCGACACGCTTCACCGGCTCCTTGGTAACGGCATTCTTGCTACTCGTCCCCGCCTCGGCACTGAAGCCCGCACCAACGGTCCCTTCGCCTCCAGCTTCCATGCGCGCGTGCTGCCTGACTTCATGGAAGCAACCGACGACCCCGGGCTCAAGACCTACAACGGCAAGAATCTAGTCGGCGCCTACGATATCGACGACGAAGGCGTGCCGGCGCAGTCGGTTCAGCTCATCGCTGCCGGCAAGCTGGAAAACTACCTGATCGGCCGTCAGCCCGTGCGCGACTTCCCCCAATCCAATGGCCACGCCCGCGCCGCCATCTCCGGCCCCGCGCGCCCCTCAATTGGCGTGTTGAAAATCTCCGCCAAAGAAGGCCTCAGTTCCGACGACCTCAACAAGAAACTCCTCGCAATGGCCAAAGACCGCGATCTCAAGAGCGTCTATTACGTCGAAACTCTGGGCGGGCCTCTCGCGCCGCGTCTGCTCTATCGCGTTAACCTCGACGGAACACGACAGCTCGTTCGCGGCGCGCGCCTCGCCGATCTCGACGACCGCACCCTGCGCTCCAGCGTCGAAGCCACGGGCAAAGATCTGTGGGTCGGCAACTTCGCCGGCGATATCCCGGAAACGGTGCTTGCCCCCGCTCTTCTCCTCGACGACATCACCATCCGCCGCGCCAACGAGAAAAACGACAAGCTCCCCTTCTACCCCCCGCCGGACTAACCCGCGCTCCACAGAATTGTCATCCTGAGCGAAGCCGAAGAATCTGCGGTTGCTTCTCGCGCAGCATCAATCCGCACGAAAAAGGGGGCCCCATGTCTCGTTTCTGAGACATGGGAAAGCACGAACCCCAACTGAACGGCAAGCTTGATCCCTGGTCTCTGACCGCTGTCTCAGTCCAGCCGTGTCAAATACGCATTGCCTTCCGTAGGCCGGACCCGGCGCAGAATCTTTTCGGCAACTCCGCGATCGTCCCCCCGCGGACGAATCCGCACCCAGAAGCTCTTCTCGCCGGGAAACTCAATCACGTTTGCGTCGGGATATGCCCGCAACAGCGCCGCCTTCATCCGCTCGGCCTTATCCTCGCTCTTGAACGCACCAATCTGCACGCACCACCGTCCGCCCACATCCATCGGCTTCGGTGTCTCGTACACATCGATGCGCACGCGCGCTGTCCCCACGCGATACACCCCAATCGCCTTCGCCGAAGCAATCGTCAGATCGATCGTCTTGTCCGGCACAAATGGTCCGCGATCGCTGATCCGCATTACAGACGACTGCCGTGTGCTCAGGTTCGTCACCACAATCAACGATCCCATCGGTAGCGTTCGGTGCGCCGCCGTCAATGCGTCATCGCGGAACACTTCCCCGTTCGCGGCCTTGCGTCCCTTGTACGGAGCCGTGTACCAGGTCGCCGCACCCTCTTCGCTATAAATCGGCCGATGGTCCAGAACAAACTGCCTGTCCTCATCGCTCACGCCACCAGCCGGCAATTCCGTGATCGGAATTCGCGCTGTCCCATTCGCAGCCGCCTGCCCCGCGCTTCCCGTTTGAGTCACAGCGGGCGCCGTCGCCGCTCCCTTTGCCGTCTTCTGCTTGTGTCGGCACCCCGCAACCAGCAACATCGCAAGAGCCAGCCCAACCCAGGCAGACCTTCGGACAGCAACCCCTTTTCTCCTCTTCGGAAACTGACAAGCCGCACCGTCCGAGGGTGCCCCATCCAAGCGGAGCTTGGGTGGGAAAGCACGAACCCAAGGCCTGACCCGCACCGACGCACAAACTGAGTTGTCATCCTGAGCGAGCGTAGCGAGTCGAAGGACCTGCGGTTGTTTTTCGCAAACCTTCAATCCCCGCGAAAATGGGTACCCCATCCAAGCGAAGCTTGGGTGGGAAAGCACGGATTTCGCCGTGTCTCCACCCATCAGGTCCGAGGTCCCTTCTGCTCCATCTTGTCCGCCAGGTTCCGCAGCGTGTCTGACACCTTCCGCATCGCCGTAATCGATTCGGCCCGCACCTGCGGAATCACCGCGTCATTCACATACGCAACTGCATGCTTCAGTTCCATCTCAATCAGTTCAATTGCTTCTTCCAGCCGATGACCCACGCCACCCGGTCCAAAAGGACCACCCGGCGGCGGTGGGGGAGGTGGAGGAGGATAAGAGCCCATAACAGTCCCTCGCTTTCAAGTCCTTCAGGTTCGAGTCTCCGTTCGCCGTAAGAACCCGTCAATTCCACCAGCCGGCAATGTGCCCCGATGGTCAACAGCGGCTTCAACAGAGATTAGACGTTCTCCTACGAACCCCGCACCTTCCCGGTTCCAATGTGATCTTCCGCCCATGACTTCCGTCTCACTCAATGACTAGGCAGATATGGACTTGCCGCGAGTTGCTGCTCTCGCTCTGCATCCAAACCTGCAGGGAAGTGTCTGGCTCCACTCGCATTGCCCGCTCTCGTGCCTGACAATGACAGCCAAAGCTCTTTGAGGAAACGCCCGTGGCAGAGCCGAACGAAATCCGGATGACCCACCCATGCCCCGGCCGGATCGCCCGTCCCGCTCTTCCCACCGTCCTTCTCCTTGCCCTGCTCTGTCTTACAGAAGCTTGCTTCTCCCAGCCCCCTTCAGACCCTGTCTCGCCGCCCGCCGGCGCCCTTCCCGACGCCCCCGGCGAACACACATCCAAGCCCCTGCCCCCGACCGGGGCCTGCCAGGTCAGAAATGTTGGCGGAAACGTCGCGGCCATCGCCGCTGGTGAAGCGCTGTATCATGCCGGTTTTGGAGATGTGGACTCGCACCTCGCCAAGCAGCCTTTCGTGTTCTCGGTTCCCTGCCCGCTCTATGTCCCCATCATCAATTGGTACACGCGCTTTACTGACGGCCCCCAAGTCAAGCCGCTCACACCCAAAGAAAAAGCCTGGCTCGCCGTGCGCAACGTCGCCGACCCCTTCAACGCTGTCACCATCCTCGGCACCTCGGGCATCGGCGTTGCTTCGGACTCCCACTCCGCCTACGGACCCGGCTTTCCAGGCTTCGGCCGCTCCGTCGGCGTCGCTTACACGCAGGACATGACCGGCGAGTTCGTCGGCACTTTTCTAATTCCCTCCATCGTCCACCAGGATCCGCACTACCACCGCGAACCCGGCGTATCCATCCCGCACCGCATCGGCCACGCCATCCTTCAAGTCGTCTGGACCCAGGGCGACAACGGCAAGGGCATGCTCAACTACGCCAACCTGGTCGGCTTCGCCATCGACGACGAGATCAGCAACCTCTACGTCCCCGGCCGCCAGACCGACATGCCCGCCAGCGCCGCGCGCTACGGCATCGGCTTCGCCCTCGCCCCCACTGACAACTTCATTACCGAGTTCCTCCCCGACATCGCCAAGCGCATCCACATCCGAGTCGTCCTCGTCCAGCGGATCATCAACCAGGTGGCCAAAACCGACGGCCCCAGCGGCAACTAGCGCTCAGATCGCCTAACACATTGCAGCTAAAGGGAATTCCGAGCGAACGGCTTGGGATCGCCCCACCCCGTTCGCCCCCTACGCCTCCCCATTCACCCCCCAAATTCCCCATTCGCTGCACTTCCGTTGGGATTGACCCATCCGCGTTATTACTCTAGTGCCGTATATCTAGGTTCCGGACAGGGCATCCCACCGCTCCCGGAACGATTCGAACTCCAAAGCCCCAAGTCCCACTACAGAGGAGATCGCGATTCATGTCCAAATCCGTTAAGTACGCTGAAAAAGTCGCCGTCTACGCCGCTCAAGGCGCGTGGGTCGTCTTCGAACGCCTGAATCGCATCAGCCCCAACGCCTCCTTCACCCCCAAGTGGAGCGACAAGCCCCTCCTGAAGAGCTACCAGAAGGAGAAGCCGCCCCTCGGCTGGCCCCGCACCACCGACTCGCTCTGTCCCAAGTGCGTCCCTGAGATCCGCCAGCAGATCCTCGACGGCAAGCTGCCCCACGAAGTCCTGCTCAATGAGAAGGTCGGCGAAATCAAGGCCCAGATCATCGAGCGCGACGGCAAGATCCTCATGGTCAAGGACTGCCCCAAGCACGGCCACTTCGAAGACGTCATGTCCATCGACCCCGCCTTCTTCAAGCACCTTGAAGAGTCCTTCCCCGGCCGCGACATCCGCGCCCACGGCGATGGCGACAAGAACTCCACAACCACGGCACCTCGACCGTCACCCATGGCCGCGGCTCGGTCCTCACCATCGACCTCACCAACCGCTGCAACATGATGTGCGATCCCTGCTTCATGGACGCCAACCAGGTCGGCTTCGTCCACGAACTCACCTGGGAAGAAATCAAGACCATGCTCGACAACGCCATCACCATGAAGCCGAGGCGGCAGATGAGCGTTCAGTTCTCCGGCGGCGAGCCCACGCTCTCGCCCTACTTCCTTGACGCCGTCGCCTACTCCCGCAAGGTCGGTTACAACTCGGTGCAGGCCGCGTCCAACGGCATCGAGTTCGCCAAGTCCAAGGAACTCTGCCGCGCCGCTGCCGAAGCCGGTCTCCGCTACGTCTACCTCCAGTTCGACGGCATCGGCAACGCCGCCAACTCGCACCGCAAGGTCGGCAACCTGTTCGACGTCAAGCTGCAGGCCATCAACAATCTGCATGAAGCCGGCGTCGACATCGTTCCCGTCACCACCATCATCAACGGCATCAACAACGAGCAGGTCGGCCGCATCATCGAGTTCGCGCTCGACAACCCGAAGAAGATCAGCTTCCTCTCCTTCCAGCCGGTCAGCTTCACCGGCCGCGACGAGGACATCTCCGACGAGCGCCGCCTCGCCCAGCGCTACACCCTCTCGCACATGGCGCACGACGTCAAGAATCAGGTCGGCCTCGGCGTTCCCGAGCGCGACTGGTTCCCCATCTCCTTCATGTCCACCTTCTCTGACTGGGCCGATCTCGTGCACGGGCCCACAGCCGAGTGGGGCCAGCTCTCCTGCGGATGCCACCCCAACTGCGGCATCGGCATGGCGCTGATGATCGACAAGGAAACCAAGGAAGCCGCGCCCGTCACCGCCTTCCTCCACATGGATCAGGTCGCCAAGGACCTCGCCAAGGTCAACGACGCCGCCCGCGGCAAGTGGCTTTCGGTCATCGGCTTCGGCCTCGCGCTCCTGCGCAACTACGATCCCTTCCAGGCGCCCACCCACTTCAAGATCACCGACATGCTCAAGAAGATGGACAAGACCTTCAACGCCACCGGCAAGAACTACGGCAGCGTCAAGGGCGACCGCACCATGGAAGACATCGAGAAGCGCCGCGCCGATCGCTGGAACTTCCTCTTCATCGCCGGCATGTGGTTCCAGGATCTGTTCAACTACGACTTCCGCCGCACCGAGCAGTGCATCATCCCCTACGCCACGCAGGAAGGCGAGATCAGCTTCTGCGCCTACAACACCGGCGTGGGCTGGCGCAACATCATCGAGAAGATGCACATGACCGCCACCCTCACCAAGTGGTACGAGGAGCACGGCCGTCACGAGATCTTCGCCGGCGGCAAGAAGGTCGGCATGAGCCACGTCGGCCACGAGCTCGTGCTCAACATGGAGCACGTCAACTCTGAAGCCAACCACACCCTCGACAACCTCGGCATCGCCAAGAACGCCCGCGAAGAAAAGATTCGCGCCCGCGATCTCAAGCAGGAAGCCGAGAACGCCAAGATGGCCAAGCTCTATCGCGAGCACGTCCTCGGCGAAAAGCCGGTCGAAGGCCTCGTAAGCCTCAACTCCATCCGCCCCGCCTCCAACAACGCCGCCACGCCCATCAACCGCAGCACGCAGCCCGAAAAGGACCTCGTCGCCGGCGACTAGGCATTGCATGCAGCAGGCGCGCCTTCGGCGCCAGATGCACTGACACGAACGCATCAACCTTGGTTCTCAAAACAGCAAAGGCCGCTCCCCCCGGAGCGGCCTTTCTGCTTTCAACATTCGGGAACTGGATGCCTCAATCAGCACGACGATGGGTGCCTGCCCATCCAAGCGCCCGGGGGCCCCGCAAACGGGCCTTCGTTCGGGGGTGGTCGAGGGTGGGAAGCACGAACCTCCGCCTTAGTCGAAATTGTCATGCTGACCTCGGTGTGCTTGGGGCCCCGCGGACGCGTCAGCGTACGTGGGGTGGCCGAAGCGAAGGACCTGCTTCTCGGGCTGCGTCAATTAGCAGAAAAACGGTGCCCCATCCAGCGCCCGGGGGCCCCGCGAACGGGCCTTCGTTCGTGGGGTGGTCGGGGTGGGAAAGCACGAACTCAGCTACCAGCAGACAGGGACGCGCCATTCCTAGATAGCCTTACGTCCGGGATGCGGGTGACACATCCAGAACGGGCCAATTGAGTCCGTTGTTTAGAATTGCCTCGGAGGACGTCCTTGGGCTGGGCAGCGCACTACATCGAGAAACTAAAGGCAGGAGAGACTGTCTCCTTCCGCCCACGAGGAAGCTCGATGAAGGGAAAGATAGAGTCTGGCCAGCTTTGCACAGTGGTGCCGGTCGATTGCTCTACTCTCTCTGTCGGAGACATAGTGCTGTGCAAGGTTCGAGGCAATGAGTACCTACACCTCGTTAAAGCGATCAGCGGTCCGCGATTCCAGATCGGAAACAATGATGGACTGATCAACGGGTGGATCGGCGCGAACGGAATCTTCGGTAAATGCATCCGCGTTGAGCCATGATCTTTTGGTTACGTCCGGATGGCGGGTCCGGATGGCGGGTGACTGGACCGGAACGAAGTAGTATGACGGCATGACTCGGCGACAACTAATCCAAAGAGCATTTGGCTACTGCGCGTTTTCGAACTGCATGGCGGCAAACGCGGCGGCCATGTCGCTTCGCTGCACGCCCGCCCCCAGCTTTCCGGTGCCGTTAAGTCAGGGTGTTTGGCGCAGTCAAGAGTTCCCTGTCGGAAAACACGATTATCATGTCCATCTCATTGTGGACCGGCGGATGCCGCTCGAAGAGCTTGATTGCGATCTGGGGCCTCCACGTCCGGGGAATCAGTGCAACACACCGCCGCTGCTCGACTTGGAGTGGAGGATTTTCGATGGAACGACGTTGGTTAAGAATTGGTCATCCAAGCCGATTCGGAGCCGACGCCTGACCACTCGGTAAACATACCTTTCCCATCCGCTTCACAAGTTGAATTCCTTTGCATATTAATTCTGCAAATCCTCTACCCTTGAATCAATCCCCAAAGACTCAGTTTGGAGCGAGGGCCAGCATCGCCGGCCCCTAACTCCAATCGGCAGACGACTCTGCGGCTAACTCTCGCCCATAGACGGCTTTAGCCCAGATCACTGCCTGCAAGGCAAAGAAAACAAGGAACTTCCTCCCAGAGTCCGGGAGGGGGGGTCGAGGAGAAGAACGCCATGTACGCCGAATGTCGCCACATCATGCCGCGCGGCACCAAATGCAAATCACCCGCGCTCCGCGGCGAGCTCTACTGCTACTACCACGACAAGCTCCACTTCTACGAGCAGGACGGCCGCCGCTACGATCGCGAACCCCTCTTCCTTCCGCCGCTTGAAGACGCCCGCGGCATCCAGATGGCGCTCACGCAGGCTCTCTCCGCCTTCCGCTCCGGACGCATTGACGCACGCCATACCGG
>CAWFZI010000027.1:0-254352 GCA_963820295.1 uncultured Acidobacteriaceae bacterium
GGCCGAGGGTGAAGCTGGGGCGGATGACGGCGGGCAGTCCGGTGGTGGCGAGCGCGGCGCGGGCTTCCTCGATCGAATGCGCGATGGCGCTGTGCGGCAATTCGATGCCGATCGCGGCCATGGCGTCGCGGAATTTCAGCCGGTCTTCGGCGCGGTCGATCACGTCGGCGCGGGCGCCGATCAGTTCGACGTTGTGGCGTGCCAGCGCGCCGTTGCGCGCAAGCTGCATGGCGGTGTTCAGCGCGGTCTGGCCGCCCATGGTGGGCAGCAGCGCGTCGGGTTTCTCGCGCGCGATGATCTTCTCGACGATTTCCGGCGTGATCGGTTCGATGTAGGTGGCGTCGGCCAGGCCGGGATCGGTCATGATCGTGGCGGGATTGGAGTTCACCAGGACGACGCGATAGCCCTCGGCCTTCAGCGCCTTGCAGGCCTGCGCGCCGGAATAGTCGAACTCGCAGGCCTGGCCGATGACGATCGGGCCGGCGCCGATGATCAGGATGGAGTGGATGTCGGTGCGTTTGGGCATTCAGTGATCAGTCGCTGTCATGCAAGGAGTCGAAGTCGACGCAGTTCGGACCTCGCGCTTCGCGACGAGTAGGTCGTCGCCGAGACAGGATGCGCTGCCGCTCAGCAGCGTCGCGCGCCGCCTCGACCCCTTTCGGTGTCAGTTCCAGATGCCAGTGGCATTGCAGCGCGCCTTCCGGCAGGCGGATCGGCTCGCGGATCAGGCCGTCGCGCAGGCAGGCGGCGACCGCATCGCAGAACGCTGCGTAATCGACGCGTCCACAAGTGATGCGCGAAACGCTCGAACCCCGCCTCGATGTTCGGTTCGCTGATCGTGTGGCGGAACGCGGTGGTCAGCAGCAGCGACTTGGCATCCATCTCACGCCCGCCGCTCCATCATCCCGACGAACCGCTCGAACAGATAGTGGCTGTCGCTCGGCCCCGGGCTCGCCTCCGGATGGTACTGCACGCGAGAACGCCGGCCGATCGGTGCAGGCCAGCCCCTCGTTCGAGCCATCGAACAGCGACACATGCGTCACCTTCGCGGTCGCCGGCAGCGTCTCGGGGTCCACCGCGAAACCGTGGTTCTGGCTGGTGATCTCCACCTTGCCGGTGGCCAGGTCCTTCACCGGCTGGTTCGCGCCGCGATGGCCGCGCTCCATCTTGTAGGTCCTCGCCCCCAGCGCCAGCGCCAGCAACTGATGGCCGAGGCAGATGCCGAACAGCGGCACGCCGGCGTCCAGCACGCCGCGGATCGCCGGCACCGCGTATTCGCCGGTCGCCGCCGGATCGCCCGGCCCGTTCGACAGGAACACGCCGTCCGGCTCGTGGCGCAGGATGTCGTCGGCCGTCGCCGTCGCCGGCACCACGGTCACGCGGCAGCCGGCCGAGGCCAGGCAGCGCAGGATGTTGCGCTTCGCCCCGTAATCCACCGCCACCACGTGGTGCTTCGGCGCGGTCTGCCGCCCGATGCCGTCCGGCCAGGCCCAGCGCGTCTCGTCCCAGTCGTAGGTCTGCCGGCAGGTGACCTCCTTGGCCAGGTCCATGCCCTCCAGCCCCGGCCACGCCGCCGCCTGCGCGCGCAGCGCCGGCAGGTCGAACCGGCCGTCGGCGGGAAACGCCAGCACGCCGTTCGGCGCGCCGCCGTCGCGGATGCGCATCGTCAGCGCCCGCGTGTCCACGCCCGGCCACGCCGGCGATGCCGCGCGCCCGCAGCCAGGCATCCAGGTGCTGCGCTGCGCGCCAGTTGGACGGCTCGGTGACGTCCTGCTTCACCACCAGGCCGCGCGCCGCGATGGTGGCGGCCTCGATGTCCTCGGCGTTGGTGCCGACATTGCCGATATGCGGGAAGGTGAAGGTGATGATCTGCCCGGCATAGGACGGATCGGTCAGCGTCTCCTGATAGCCGGTCATGCCGGTGTTGAAGCAGACCTCGCCGACCGGCGCCGGCGCGGCGGTATGGGCGCCGAAGCCGCGGCCCCAGAACACCGCGCCGTCGGCCAGCACCAGCGCGGCGGTGGCGCCCGGCGGGCACGGCGTCGGTGGCCGCGGCATCGTCGGGCTGCTGCGCGGCGGCCGCCCTGCAGGTCGGCCAGCGCCAGGCCGGTGGCGGCGATCACCGCGGCCCAGTGGCGCGACGGGATCGACCCGGCCTGGCGCCACTTGCGCACCGCCTCGGTGCCGACGCCGGTCAGCCGGGCGGCCGCCTCGGCGCCGCCCAGCCGCTCGATGATGGATTCGACGCTCGTCGTCATGGCGGCAACTCTATGGGAAGAAATTTCCCACGCAACACGCGACTCGCAGTTCTGGGAAATTTTCTCCGGCGACGCACACAGCCGCGGCACATTCGCCTATTATAGAGGGACAATTTCGTCGCGGAGGGACGCCATGAGCCTGCGGGACCAGTTCACCGACCAGCTCAAGGCGTCGATGAAGGCCGGCGACGCGCCGCGCACCTCCACGCTGCGCATGATCCTGGCCAAGCTGAAGGACATCGACATCGCCGCCCGCCCGAAGGGCATCGACAAGGTGCCGGACGAGGAGATCGCTCGCGATGCTGCGCGGCATGGTGAAGTCCCGCCGCGAGTCGGTGGAGCTGTACCGGCAGGGCAACCGGCCGGATCTGGTCGCCAAGGAGGAGGCCGAGATCGCGGTGATCGAGAGCTTCCTGCCGCAGCAGATGGACGAGGCGGCGATGGCAGCAGGCGGTCGACGGACGCGATCGCCGAGACCGGCGCCGCCAGCATCAAGGACATGGGCAAGGTGATGGCCGCGCTGCGGGCGAAGCACGCCGCCGACGCTCGACATGGCCAAGGCCGGCCCGATGGTGAAGGCGCGGCTGTCGTGACGCACGCGCCAGATCCCCCTCCCCGAGCGAGGGGGGGGGGAGGGGTGCTCGCACCGTTCGCTCAGGCTCCCTCCCCTACCCCCCCCGCAGCGGAGGGGAGGCTGTGCGCTGATGGCCCTGTCCCCGCCTTCCTCGACGAACTGCGCGCCCGCACGCCGCTGGCGGCGGTGATCGGCCGCCGGGTGCGGCTGGCGCGGTCCGGGCGGCAGATGGAAGGGCTGCTGCCCGTTCCACGGCGAGAAGACCCCGAGCTTCTACGTCTACGACGACGACTACCACTGCTTCGGCTGCGGCGCGCATGGCGACGCCATCAGCTTCGTCATGCAGAGCCAGGGCGCCGGCTTCATGGAGGCGGTCGAGCAACTGGCCGCCGAGGCCGGGCTGGAGGTGCCGAAGCCCATCGCCGGAGGCGGCCGAGGCCGAACGCAGGCGGCACGACCTGGCCGTCGGTGCTGGAGGCGGCGCAGGCCAGCTACCAGCGCCGGCTGTTCCTGCCGGAAGGCCGCCACGCGCTGGACTACCTGCTGCGGCCGCGGCCTGACCGAGGAGACCATCCGCCGCTTCGGCCTCGGCTGGTCCGGCGAGGGCCGCGGCGCGCTGGCGGCGGACCTGGCGCCGCGACGGCATCGACCCAGGACCAGCTTGTCGAAGCCGGACTGATGCGCCGCGACGATGAAACCGGCCGCGTCTTCGATCTGTTCTTCAATCGCGTGATGTTCCCGATCCGCGACCGCCGCGGCCGGATCATCAGCTTCGGCGGCCGCATCCTCGGGCGACGGCCAGCCGAAATACGTCAACGGGCCGGAGACGGCGCTGTTCTCCAAGCGCCGCAACCTCTACGCGCTCGATCTGGCGCGCGAGGCGGTGCGCGGCGGCGCGCGCGCTGGTGGTGGTCGAGGGCTACATGGACGTGATCGCCCTGCGCCAGGCCGGCTTCGGCGGCGCCGTCGCGCCGCTCGGCACCGCGCTGACCGAGGAGCAGCTGGAGGAGCTGTGGCGGCTGTCGCCCGCGCCGATGCTGTGCTTCGACGGCGATGCCGCCGGCGCGCGGGCCGCCGCGCGCGCCGCGGAACTCGCGCTGCCGCTGCTGGCGCCGGAGCGGACGCTGAAGCTCGCCACGCTGCCGGCCGGCGAGGATCCCGACACTCTGGTGCGCCGGCAGGGCGCCGCCGGCTTCCAGGCGGTGCTGGACGCCGCCCGCCCGCTGGCCGATGCGCTCTACGACCTGCTGCGCGAGGCCGGCGGCGACGCGACGCCGGAGCAGCGCGCCGCCTTCCGCACCCGGCTCGATCAGGCGGCGCGCCGGATCCCCGACAAGGCGCTGGCCGGCGAATATCGCGAGCGCGCTGCGCGACCGGTTCTACGCCGCTCGCCGCCGGCAACCGGGGCAGCCGAACCGGCGGACCGGCCGCGGCACCGGTTCGACCGGTCGTCCGCCGCCGCGGCCGCGCCCACGGCCGGTCGCGTCGGTCAGCGAGCGGGCCCGCATCCTGACCGCGATCCTGCTGCGCCATCCGGCCCTGCTGCACGACGTGGAGCACGCCTATGCCGGCGCTCGACGCTGCCGCCGCCGCTCGCGCGGCTGCGCGATGCGCTGCGCGACTGGGCGGATACGCGCCGATGTCCTTGACTCACAGGCACTGATGGACCACCTCACGACTTCTGGATTGCAGCGCCGATGTCGAGCAGGTCCTGGCGGCGGCGCCCGTGCCGCTGCCGGCCTGTGCGTCGTCGGCCGCGATGCCGGCGGAGGCCGAGGCGGGGTGGTGGCACATCTTCGGGTTCCTCAACGTGGAGCGCCTGCGGGAAGAGGTTGCCTTGGCCGAAGCCGACGCCGCGCGCGGACCTGACACCCGGAGACGCAGCGCCGCCTGCTCGCGCTGAAGGCCGCGCTGAACAAGGTCGACAGCGGCGAACCCGACGGGGTCGGACCTTGCCGCATGAGAGATCGAGAGTCGCGGCCGCTGCCGGCGCGCCGCCGCGATGACGTAGGAGTTCCCTGAGCGATGGCCACGAAGCCCATCTGTCGCCGCCGATACCGTGACCGCCGAGCAGGACGTGGAGACCACCCTGCTCGACGTGCAGACCGCCGCCGTGAAGCGGCTGATCGCGCGCGGCAAGGAGCGCGGCTACATCACCTTCGACGAGCTGAACGCCGATCCTGCCGCCGGATCAGAACAGCTCCGAGCAGATCGAAGACGTGATGGCCAATTTCTCCGAAATGGGCATCCAGGTCGTCGAGGGCGAGGAAACCGAGGACGGCGAGGCGCCCGGTCGTCAAGGTCGAGAAGACCGAGGAAGCCGAGGAGGAAGAGCAGACCGGCAACGTCGACGAGGCGAGCCTCGGCCGCACCGACGATCCGGTGCGCATGTATCTGCGCGAGATGGGCAGCGTCGAGCTGCTGTCGCGCGAGGGCGAGATCGCCATCGCCAAGCGCATCGAGGCCGGCCGCGACATGATGATCGGCGGGCTGTGCGAAAGCCCGCTGACCTTCAAGGCGATCATCTCCTGGCACGACCAGCTCAAGGCCGGGCGGATGCTGCTGCGCGACATCATCGATCTGGAGGCGACCCAGGGCGCCGGCGCGCCCGGCCGGCGACGGCAGCGCGCGACCGACCGGCGCCGCCGCCGGCCGAACGGCGCCGGCGCCGAGCGTTCGATGGCGCCGACGACCTGACGACGACGAGGACGGCGAAGGCCCGGGCATGTCGCTGTCGGCGCTGGAGGAGAAGCTGAAGCCCGAGGTGCTGGCGACCTTCGAGGAGATCGAGGCGCTGTACAAGAAGCTGCACAAGATGCAGCACCGCCGGCTGGAGACGATGACCAGCGGCGAGGAGGTCAGCATCGCGGTCGGAGAAGAGCTACGAGAAGTCGCGCGAGGAGCTGGTGCAGAAGGTCGGCCAGGTGCGGCTGCACAACAACCGCATCGAGGAGCTGGTCACGCAGCTCAAGCAGCTCAACCAGCGGCTGACCACGCTGGAAGGCCAGCTGCTGCGCATGGCGGAAGGCTGCAAGGTCAACCGCGAGGAGTTCCTGAAGCACTACCGCGGCGCACGAGCTCGATCCGAACTGGCTGGAGCGGGTCGGCGAGCTGCCGGGCAAGGGCTGGAAGCTGTTCGTCGCCAAGCACGCCGAACGACATCGCCAACATCCGCGCGCAGATCGCCGCGGTGGCGACCGACGCCAGCCTGCCGATCGCCGAGTTCCGCCGCGTCTACATGACGGTGAGCCGCGGCGAGCGCGACAGCGCGCGGGCGAAGAAGGAGATGATCGAGGCGAACCTGCGCCTGGTGATCTCGATCGCCAAGAAATACACCAATCGCGGCCTGCAGTTCCTGGATCTGATCCAGGAAGGCAATATCGGCCTGATGAAGGCGGTCGATAAGTTCGAGTACCGCCGCGGCTACAAGTTCTCGCACCTATGCGACGTGGTGGATCCGGCAGGCGATCACCCGCTCGATCGCCGACCAGGCGCGCACCATCCGCATCCCGGTGCACATGATCGAGACGATCAACAAGCTGGTGCGCACGTCGCGGCAGATGCTGCACGAGATCGGCCGCGAGCCGGCGCCGGAGGAACTGGCCGACAAGCTCGGCATGCCGCTGGAGAAGGTGCGCAAGGTCCTGAAGATCGCCAAGGAGCCGATCAGCCTGGAGACGCCGATCGGCGACGAGGAAGACTCGCCATCTCGGCGACTTCATCGAGGACAAGGCGGCGGTGATCCCGCTGGATGCGGCGATCCAGGCCAATCTGCGCGAGGCGACCACGCGCGTGCTGTCGTCGCTGACGCCGCGCGAGGAGCGCGTGCTGCGCATGCGTTTCGGCATCGGCATGAACACCGACCACACGCTGGAAGAGGTCGGCCAGCAGTTCAACGTGACGCGCGAGCGCATCCGCCAGATCGAGGCGAAGGCGCTGCGCAAGCTGAAGCACCCGAGCCGGAGCCGGAAGCTGCGGAGCTTCCTGGACGATTGATGCGGCCGGATGAAGGAGGCAGGGGGCGCTGCTCCCTGCGGCGCCGGAGGCGGCGCCGGCGCATTCCGCGCTGGCGTAAACCACCATGGGCACGTCCACCCGCGTCGGCGTGACGGTGACGTTCCTGCGGATGGATCGGCCGCCGGCGGAGCCTGCGCCGGCGCTGCCGACGGATTGCCAGGTGGTGCGGGTCGAGCGCGCCGAGCGGTCGCGTTCTATCGTTACCTCTACAACACGGTCGGCGCCGACTACGTGTGGTGGCTGCGCCGCACCATGTCGGACGACGAGCTGGCGGCGCTGCTGCGCGATCCGCTGGTGTCGATTCACGTGCTGTACTGTGGCGGCGAGCCGGCCGGCTTCTTCGAGCTGGATGCGCGCGGCTGGCCGGACATCAATCTGAGCTATTTCGGCCTGATGCCGCATGCGATCGGCACCGGCGTCGGGTATCGCGTTCCTGCGCCAGGCGGTGGATGCGGTGTGGCGGCAGGGAGCGCGCGGGATGACGGTGAACACCTGCACCGCCGACCATCCGCGCGCGTTGCCGACCTATCTGCGCGCCGGGATTCCGCACGGTGCGCCAGGTGCGCGAGGTGTGGAACGTGCCGCTGCGTCTTGGCATGCGGATTCCGGCGCGTTTGTTAGGGTAGCGAGTGGCTGAGTGGAGTTCCGCTCGGTGCCTCACGCGATTGGCGCGTTGATCTCGCGCGCCAGCTTCTGCTTCATCGCCGCGGCGAAGGCCGGATAGTCCTGACAGGTCAGCGCGAAGGCGCCCGGGCCGCCGATCACCTCTTCGGTGTAGGACTGCAGCAGGTCGGGTTCCTCGTGCAGGATGCAGAGGCCGTTGATGGTGATGCCGGCCGCCGCCATGCGGTCGCGGATCGGCCCGGGGGCGATGCCGTCGTTGGAGCGGCCGTCGCCGATGACGTCGACCACCTGGCGCGTCGGCGTGTCGGGCAGATGGCCGAGCAGTGTCAGCGATGCGAGCAGCGCCTCGCCGATCGCGGTCTGCCCGGCCTTGCACGATGCGCGGCATGTTGTCCACCGCGTCGGCGAAGGCGCGCGCATCGGCTTCCGAGGCGATCAGCGTCCAGTCGGCGATCACCTCCTGCGCGCCGGCGCCGGACCACAGCAGCAGCGAACACAGGCTGGCGCTGCGCCGGACCGCCGATCAGGCCGGCGATGATCGCGGGTTCGCGCAGCGCCGCCGCCATGCCGCCGGCGATCAGGCCGAACTCGTCGTAGGTGACGCTGGCGGAGCCATCCACCGCCAGCACCAGGGCAAGGTCCACCGCGTCCATGGCGCGGATTGAACCCATCTCGGCGCTGCGCACGCGCACTCTTGAGCGATCGGCGATTGCGGCAGAGTATCGGCGTCCGGACCGAGGAGGAGACCAGGGATGCCGGAGAGCCCCGCCGACAAGTCCCTGCTGAGCCAGAGCGCAGACCCGCCTGCCGCTGAACGGCCTGAAGGTGCTGGACCTGACGCTGGCGCGCGCCGGACCCACCTGCGTGCGGCATCTCGCCGACTGGGGCGCCGACGTGATCAAGATCGAGCCGCCCGCGACCGACGGCGAGGACGTCGCCGGCAACCGCCACGGCTTCGACTTCCAGAACCTGCACCGCAACAAGCGCGGCGATGACGCTGAACCTGAAGTCGCCGGAGGGCCACGCCGCGTTCATGCGGCTGGTGAAGACCGCCGACATCGTCGTCGAGAACATGCGCGCCCAGGTGAAGCACCGGCTGAAGGTGTCGTACGACGACGTGAAGGCGGTGAACCCGCGCATCGTCTACGGCAGCATCTCCGGCTTCGGCCAGACCGGGCCGTATGGCCATCGCGCCGGCGTCGATCAGATCGCCCAGGGCATGGGCGGGCTGATGTCGATCACCGGCCTGCCGGGCCAGGGACCGGTGCGCGTCGGCATTCCGATCGACGACCTGACCGCGGGCAACCTGCTGGCGCTCGGCATCATGATGGCGATCTTCGACCGCGAGCGCACCGGCGTCGGCCGCTGGGTGACCACGTCGCTGCTGGAGGCGCAGATCTTCATGCTGGACTTCCAGGCCTCGCGCTGGCTGATCGCCAAGGAGGTCGCGCCGCAGGCCGGCAACGATCATCCGACCGGCATCCCGACCGGCGTGTTCCCGACCAGCGACGGCCACATCAACATCGCCGCCAGTTCCGGCCGCGTGTTCGGGCGCTTCTGCGACGCGATCGGCAAGCCGGAGTGGAAGGACAAGCCGGAGTGGAAGGACCAGAAGGCGCGCAGCGAGCACCGCAAGGAGATCAACGCGGCGATCGGCGAGATCACCAAGACGAAGCCGTCGGAGCACTGGATCGAGTTGCTGGAAGGCGCCGGCGTGCCGTGCGGGCCGATCTACTCGATCGACCAGGTGTTCGCCGATCCGCAGGTGAAGCATCTGGGCATGGCGACGCCGATGCACTCGCCGGTGATCGGCGACGCGGAGGTGGTGGCCTCGGCGATCAGCATCACCGGCTTCTCCAAGGACATCCGCATGGCGACGCCGGAGATGGGATCGAGCACCGACGAGGTGCTGGCGCTCGGTCGGCTACGCGCCGACGAGATCGCCGACATGCGCAAGAAGGGAGCGATCTGAGATGGACGACGCTGCCGAGCGGCGGCATCACCCGCGAATACGCCGGCGGCAAGATGCTGGCGGCGAAGGACGACGGCGTCGGGCTGATCACGTTCAACCAGCCCGAGAAGCGCAACGCCATGTCGCTGGAGATGTGGACCGGGCTGGGCGAGATCCTCGACGAGTTCGCCGAGGATGGCTCGGTGCGGGTGGTGATCCTGACCGGGGCGGGCAACAAGGCGTTCGTTTCGGGCGCGGACATCAGCCAGTTCGAGAAGAACCGCTCGGACGCCGATGCGCAGCAGGAGTATGAGCGGCTGACCGGCGTCGGGCGGGCGAAGTATGCCGCGTTTCCCGAAGCCGATCATCGCGCGGATCCGCGGCTTCTGCCTGGGCGGCGGGCTGGCGATCGCGATGCAGGCCGATCTGCGGATCGCCGCGGTGGACAGCCAGTTCGGCATTCCGGCGGCGAAGCTGTCGATCGCCTATGCGCCGGATTCGGTGAAGCGGCTGATCGACCTGGTCGGGCCGGCGCATGCGCGCATGATCCTGTATACCGCGCGGCGGATCGATGCGGCGGAGGCGGAGCGCATCGGGCTGATCAACAAGATGGTGCCGGACGAGGAGCTGAACGACGCGGTGCTGGATATCGCGCGCACGATCGCCGACAACGCGCCGCTGTCGGTCGCGGCGTCGAAGCTGACGATCAACGAGATGCTGAAGGACGAGAGCAAGCGGGACATGGCGGCGATGAAGCGGATGTCGGAGGTCTGCTTCAACAGCGCGGACTACAAGGAAGGGCGGACGGCGTTCATGGAGAAGCGGGCGCCGCGGTGGGTGGGGCGGTAGCACGCGCGAGGGGCCTGCGACGAGGCAAGTGCGTCTATTCACGTCGTCATTCCCGCAAAGGCGCCGCCGGTGAGAGCAGCCTGATCGTCAATGGGGGTCATGACGGATGGTATTCGCGCTCGTGAACCAGATTACTGTGCGGGCTGGCGCTGCAATCTTGCTGGGCCTTGCCATCCTCGCCGCCGCGCCGGTCCATGCGCAGGATTACGCGGCGATCATTGCATCATCCGACCGCACGGACGCCGATCGGCAGACGGATAAGCGACGTGACCCTGTGGAGCTTCTGTCGTTTACCGGAGTGACATCCGGATGGACCGTGCTCGATATGGGTGCGGACGCCGGCTACAGCACCGAGCTCATGGCCCGTTCGGTCGGCCCCCACGGCAAGGTCTATGGGCAGAACGACACGGATTACGAGAAGCTGACAGGCCAGAATGGCAACGCCTGCGATGCGCAACGTCACGGTTCTGGTGCGCCCTTACGACGATCCGGTCCCCGCGGACCTGCACGACTTCGATCTGATCACATTCTTCTTCGCCTATCATGACACGACCTACATGGCGGTCGATCGCGCCAAGATGGACAAGGCGCTGTTTGCTGCGTTGAAACCGGGAGGCTTTCTGGTCATCGCTGATCATTCGGCGCTGCCGGAGGACGGTGCGACCGTGGGCAAGAAGTATCATCGGATCGCCGAGCAGACATTGCGGGCGAGAGATCGAGGCCGCCGGCTTCAGGTTCGTTGCCGAAGGGAACTTTCTACGCCATCCGGAGGACGCCCGAACCAACGTCGTGTTCCACAATCCGACACCAGTGGACGAATTCGTGCTGAAGTTCCAGAAGCCGCAGTAGGGCGGAAGACGCTGCGCAACCCGCCGTCATGCGTCGGCGGAAGACGCTGCGCTTTTCCGCCCTACCCCTTGATCCGCGCCATCGCCGCGCTGTAGCCGCTGTGCAGCACCTCGCTGTCGCTGGAATAGGCCAGCAATAACGCCCCCGCCGCCTTCCACTGCTGTGCCTGCTCGTAGCTGGAACACAGCATCGCACAGACCTTGCCGTGCTGCTTTGCCGCCGCCAGCACGAGGTCGCGTTTCTCGTCCAGAACCCGCGCCTGATCCGGCGTGCCGAACACGCCCAAATCCTGCGCCAGGTCCGCCGGCCCGATCGTCAGCGCATCGATCCCGTCCATCGCGGCGATCGCATCCAGGTCCTTGAACGCGGCGGCGGTCTCGAACATCACCGTCACGAACACCTGCCGGTTGGCGAAGGCCCGCCGCTCCGCCGCGTTCATCGACATGTCGTAGTCGGTGCCCGGGCTGTGCCCCGCATTGCCGCGCAGCCCACGCGGCGCATAACGCGACGCGGCGACAATCTCCGCCGCATGCGCGGCGTTCTCCACCTGCGGGCAGTGCAGGTTCCACACCCCACAATCGAGCAGCCGCGTGATCCATTCGCGATTGGCCTTGGGCGGCCGCACGGCGATGGGGAAGTTCAGCGCACGCGACAGCAGCGCCATGTGCGCGATGGTCTCCATCGACGCCGAGGTGTGCTCCATGTCCACCCGCGCGAAATCCAGGCCGGCCGACTTCAGCAACGTCAGGATCGCGGGATTGCGCACCAGATTGACCCATGTGCCGATTTGCAGTTCGCCACGATCGAGCGCGGCGCGCAGGGGATTGGCTTGCATCGTTGTGTCCTTGGCTACTGAAGCGAAAGCTTCCGCCGCCACCGACCAGCGGTCAATTGTCGGCGACACTTCCGCGAGCGCCATCGCGCGGCATTCGTCGATTGCCCGGCACTACCGTTGTTGCGGGATACACGGATCGGGGACTAGCATCCGATTATCGCCGCCATGACCGCCGTATAACCGGGAAATACCGGACAACGACAAAGATCGCCTCGCATCAAGCGAGGCCTGGGAGGCTATGATGTCCGAACGCAATGCGTCACCTGCGGTCGCGGGCAGATGGGTTCAGCTCTGGCTCGGCGTTCTCTGCATGGTGTTGATCGCCAACCTGCAGTACGCCTGGACACTGTTCGTCGATCCGATGCATCAGGCACACGGCTGGAGCATCGCCGAAATCCAGGTCGCGTTCAGCATATTCATCGCAACCGAAACCTGGCTGACCCCGATCGAGGGTTACATCGTCGATCGGCTCGGCCCCGCCACCGGCCCGCGCCTGATGATCGTGTTCGGCGGCGTGCTGGTGGGACTGGCATGGGTCATCAATTCGTACGCCAGTTCGCTTGAAATGCTGTATATCGGCGCGGCCATCTCCGGCATCGGTGCCGGCGCGATCTACGCAACATGCGTCGGCAACGCGGTCAAATGGTTCCCCGACCGCCGCGGCCTCGCCGTCGGGCTCACCGCGGCGGGATTTGGTGCCGGCGCGGCACTGACCGTGGTGCCGATCCGCTTGGTTATCGGCAATTATGGTTATGCCTCGGCGTTCTTCTGGTTCGGCCTGTTGCAGGGCATCGTTCTGCTGGTCGTCGCGCAGGTGTTGCGCGGTCCCGCGTCAGGCACGGCACTGCCCGCCGTCGTCCGCGCCGAGGTTCCGCAATCGGTCCGCAGCTACACGAGCGCCGAGGTGCTGCGATCCCCGGCGTTCTGGTTGCTTTATGTCATGTTCGTGCTGGTGTCCGCCAGCGGGCTGATGGCCACGGCACAGCTTGCGCCGATCGCCAAGGATTTCGGCCTGTCCAATACGGCGATCCTGGCTGGCGCAACCACGCTCAGCGTCGCCCTTGTGGTGGACAATGTCATGAACGGCCTGGCACGGCCATTCTTTGGCGCGGTGTCCGACCGGATCGGCCGGGAATACACCATGGCCCTGGCCTTCAGCCTCGGCGCCCTGAGCTACTGGCTGCTGGCGATTGCCGGCCAAAGCCCCTGGGCGTTCGTGGTCTGCGCTGCACTGATCTTCTTCACCTGGGGCGAGATATTCAGCCTGTTCCCCTCGACCTGCACCGATCTGTTCGGCACCAAATACGCCACAGCCAATGCGATGCTGCTTTACACCGCCAAGGGCACCTCCGCGTTCCTGGTGCCGTTCGCCAACGTGCTGAAGGCCGCAACCGGCAGTTGGGAGATGGTTTTCCTGGTGGCAGCCGGAATGAATGTGCTGGTGGTCGTGCTCGCGCTGTTCGTGCTTCGCCCGGTCCGCGAGCGGCACCACCGCATGATGGAGACCGCCGGCCCGCGCGTTATCTGACGCGATGGCCGGTATTGCCATTGCGCGGCCAGACTGACATGGCACTGGTCGGGCAGCGGCAAGCAAGGAAAGCTGGTTGACTCCGCCGCTTGGCTTCGTCTACCTCGCGGTGAAGCCCCCGGTAAGGGCGGGCCAGTCAACTGGGGAGCACGTATGGATAGCTGGGTCGGCGCGTTCCTGGCGCATCTGCGGATTGCTGGACAGCCTCTGCGTCGCGTGTGATGGCAGCGCTCGATACCCCGCTGCTGCTCGTCACCGACGTAGCCATGCGCTTCGGCGGCGTGGTCGCGCTGGCCGGCGTCTCGTTCGACGTCGAGTACGGCCAGATCTGCGGCCTGATCGGCCCCAACGGGTCCGGCAAGACCACGCTGTTCAACTGCATCAGCGGCATCTATCGGTACGCTGACGGCGATATCCTGTTCGAGGGGCGTTCGCTCAAGGGCATGGCGCGCCACCGCATGGCGGGGCTGGGCATCGGCCGCACCTTCCAGAATGTCGCGCTGTTCCGCCGCATGAGCGTGCGGGACAACATCCTGGTCGGCGCGCATCACCTAGGCCGTTCCGGTTTCATCGCCAATGCGCTGCGCCTGCCCGTTGTGCGGCGTGAGGATCAGCTCGCGGGCGAGCGACTGCACGACCTGCTGGATCTGCTGGAGCTGAACGAGGTCGCCGACACGCTTGCCGGCAGCCTGCCGTTCGGCACGCAGAAGCGGGTGGAACTGGCCCGCGCGCTGATCGGCGGGCCGAAGCTGCTGCTGCTCGACGAACCCGCGGGCGGGCTGAATCACGGCGAGGTCGATGAACTCGCGCAACTGCTGCGACGAATCCGCGGACATTTCGATCTCAGCATCCTGCTGGTCGAACATCATATGAACCTGGTGATGCGCGTGTCCGACAAGGTGGTGGCGCTGGAGTTCGGCCTGAAGATCGCCGACGGCACGCCGGAACGAGGTGCGCAACGAGCCCGAGGTGATCCGCGCCTATCTCGGCGAGACGCAGGAGGAGCAGCATGCCGGCGCTGCTTGAGGCCCGATCGCTGCACGCCGGCTATGGCGAGACGCGGGTGCTGCACGGCATCGACTTCGCCGTCGAGCAGGGCGGCGTCACCGCGTTGCTTGGCGCGAACGGCGCCGGCAAGACCACGACGCTGCGCGCGATCTGCGGCATGGTGCGGACGCAGCGGCGAAATCCGTCTCGGCGACGAGCGGATCGACGGCAAGGCGACCGAGGACATCGTGCGGCGTGGCGTGGCGCATGTGCCGGACGGGCGCGGCACCTTCGTCGAACTGACGGTCGAGGAGAACCTGCGGCTCGGCGCCTATATCCGTCGCGACCGTAACGGGATCGCCGCCGATTTCGAGCGGGTGTTCGGCTATTTCCCGCGGCTGCGCGAGCGGTATCCGCCAGCAGGCCGGCACGCTGTCCGGCGGCGAGCAGCAGATGCTGGCGATCGCCCGCGCGCTGCTGCTGCGCCCGAGGCTGCTGTTGCTGGACGAGCCGTCGTTCGGTCTGGCGCCGCTGATCGTGCAGGAGATCTTCGCCATCATGCAGCGCATCCGCGGCGGACGAGGGCGTGTCAGCATTCTGCTGGTCGAGCAGAATGCCAGTCTGGCACTGGATATCGCCGAGCAGGCGTATCTGCTGGAGACCGGGCGCATCGTGATCTCCGGCCCGGCGGCGGAAATCAGCCGCGACGAGTCGGTTCGGCGTTCGTATCTGGGATATTGAGGGGATCGATGTTGACGGCTCACCCCCTCCCTAACCCTCCCCCGCTTCGGGCGGGAGAGGGAACGTCGTGCGGCACGTCCCCTCTCCCGCCCCTCCGCAAGCGGGGGAGGAGTTAGCGGAGGGGGTGCCGACTGGAAGGCGTACTGCACCAGGTCCTGTCCGGCATCGCCAGCGGCAGCATCTATGCCTCCGTGGCGCTGGCACTGGTGATGATCTACCAGGCGACGCATCACGTGAATTTCGCGCAGGGCGAGATGGCGACGTTCTCCACCTATATCGCGCTGACGTTGATCAATTTCGGGCTGCCCTACTGGGTCGCCTTCGTCATCACCGTCGTCGGTGTCCTTCGTCATCGGCCTGCTGATCGAACGCGTGCTGATGCGGCCGATGATGAACGCGCCGGTGCTGGCCTCGGTCGGCGTGTTCATCGGCCTGCTGCTGATCATCAACAGCGTGCAGCGGCTGGATCTTCGACTACACGATCAAGACAGTTCCCCACGCCGTTCCCCGGCGGCCAGCCGATGCTGTTCGGCGGCTATGTCTCGGGCCATGAACTCGGCTCCACCGGCGTGACGCTGATCGTGCTTGCTCGCGGTCTACCTGTTCTTCCGCCATACCAAGCTGGGACTGGCGATGCGCGCGGCGGCATTCAATCCGGTATCGTCACGGCTGGTCGGCGTGCGCGTCGGCTGGATGCTGGCGCTGGGCTGGGGCCTTGCCGCGGCGATCGGCGCGATCGCCGGCATGATGGTCGCGCCGATCGTCTTCCTCGATCCCAACATGATGGCCGGCATCCTGCTCTACGCCTTCGCCGGCGCGCTGCTGGGCGGCATCGACAATCCGCTGGGCGCGGTGCTTGGCGGCTTCGCCGTCGGCATCATCGAGAACCTGGCGGGCGCCTATCTGGTCGGCACCGAGCTCAAGCTGACGGTGGCGCTGGTCATCATCGTCGCGGTGCTGGTGGTGAAACCGTCCGGCCTGCTGGGCCGGACCGTGCAGAGCAGGGTGTAGCAAGATGAGCGACGAAATCGCGATCCGTGCGCCATCCAGCCCGCGGGTAAGGTCGCAGCCCAGTATGGTGCGCGCCGGCGCGGTGGCGGTGCTGGTGTTTCTCGCCGCCGCCCTGGGACCGACGTTGCTGTTCAGCGACTACCATCTGTTCCAGCTCACCATGGTGGTGGTCTACGCGATCGCCATCCTGGGACTGGCCATCCTGACCGGGTTCAACGGCCAGATCTCGCTGGGCCACGGCGCGTTCTATGCGATCGGCGCCTATACCACCGCCATCCTGATGTACGCAGTTCGATGTGCCGTACTGGGCGACGCTGCCGGTCTCCGCGATCGTCTGCGCCGTCGTCGGCTTCCTGATCGGCCTGCCGGCGCTGCGCCTGGGCGGGCTGTATCTGGCGCTGACCACCTTCGCGCTGGCCGTCGCGGTTCCGCAGATCCTGAAGCACAACGCGATCGGAGGACTGGACCGGCGGCGTGCAGGGCCTGGTGATCGACAAGCCGGACGCGCCGTTCGGCCTGCCGATCATCTCGCCCGACCAGTGGCTTTACCTGTTCACGCTGTTTGTCGGCGCGCTGCTGTTCCTGCTCGCCTGGAACCTGGTGCGCGGCCGTATCGGCCGCGCGATGATGGCGATCCGCGACCATGCGCTGGCGGCCGAGGCGATGGGCATCGACATCGCCCTGCTGAAGACCCGCACCTTCGCGCTCAGCGCGATGTACACCGGCGTCGCCGGCTCGCTCGGCGCCATCGTCGTGCAGTTCGTCGGCGCCCGACAGTTTCGGCATTTTCGTTTCGATCTATTTGTTCGTCGGTCTGGTGGTGGGCGGCGTCTCGTCGATCGGCGGCACCATCATCGGCGCGTCTGTTCATCGAGTTCGTGCCGAACCTCGCGGAAACGGTATCGAAGGCCGCGCCCGGCGCGATCTATGGCGTGATCCTGATCGCCGTGATGTTCCTGATGCCGGCGGGCGCCGCGGGCTTCCTCCGCGCGCTGGTGGGGCGCCTCCGCCGCAACTGATCGGCGCCTTGTATGCCGGTTGACCGCCGGCTATCACGGATGCTCGATGCGGGTGTGAACCGGTGCGGGAGAGGCTGTCGGCGATGCGGGGATTTCCACATCTGTTGCCTTGGGCCGCGGTGCTCGCGCTGACCGCGCTTACTGCCTGCAAGAAGGAAAACGCCTACGTGCCGCCGCCACCACCGCCGGTCGGCGTGGCCAAGCCGTTGCAGCAGGCGGTGTTGCCGTATCTGGAAGTGACCGGCAACGCGGTCGCCTACAATCAGGTCGATCTCGTCGCCCGGGTAGAAGGCTTCCTGCAGGAGATCGACTACAAGGACGGTGCGGAGGCCAAGCAGGGCGACACACTGTTCGTTATCGAGCCGACACCGTATCAGGCCAAGTTGCAGCAGGCGCAGGCCACGCTGGCCGCGACGCAGGCAGATCTTGTGCAGGCACAGGCGGAATTCACCCGTCAATCCACCCTTGGCAAAAGCGATTTCGCGTCGCAGTCGGCGGTGGATCAGGCGCGTGCCAAGCGTGATGCCGATCTGGCGAATCAGACCAACCAACAGGCGGGTGTCACGCTGGCAGCGATCAATCTCGGCTATACCCGCGTCACGGCACCGTTCGACGGCGTGGTGACCACGCACCTGGTGTCGGTGGGCGGGCTGGTCGGCGTCAACGGTCCGACCAAGCTAGCCACCATCGTGCAACTCGATCCGATCTACGCGACGTTCACGGTCAGCGAACAGGACGTGCTGCGCATCAAGGCCGCAATGAAACAGCGTGGCATCACGGCGGCTGACATCGCCAACGTGCCGGTCGAGGTCGGCTTGATGACCGAGGACGGCTATCCGCATGTCGGCAAGTTGAACTACGTGGCGCCGGAAATCGATCCATCAACCGGAACATTGACCGTGCGCGGTCTGCTGCAGAACGCCAATCACGCCTTGCTGCCGGGCATGTTCCTGCGCATCCGCATCCCGCTGGCGCTGGAGAAGGCGAACGCGTTGCTGGTGCCCGACCAGGCATTGGGCGCCGATCAGAGCGGCCGGTACCTGCTGGTGGTCGACAAGGACAATGTGGTCCAGCAGCGAACGGTGCAGACCGGGCAGAGCTGTCGGCAAGCTGCGCGTGATCGCGTCGGGGCTTGCGCCGGACGACAAGGTGGTGGTCTCCGGCATTCAGCAGGCGATCCCTGGCGAGAAGGTGACGCCGCAGGACACGACGATCAACGCCGACACCGTGCCCGCCGTTCCTGGCAAGTCGTAACGGCACGCGGTCGCGATCGATGATCTCGACATTCTTCATCGACCGCCCGGTGCTGGCCAATGTGCTGGCCGTCGTTATCGTGCTGCTCGGCGCGGTTGCGCTGTATGCGCTGCCGGTGGCGCAGTATCCCAATGTCGTGCCGCCGACCGTGTCGGTGACGACACGCTATCCCGGTGCCAGCGCCGAGACGGTGATGAACACCGTTGCGCTGCCGATCGAACAGCAGGTGAACGGCGTGCAGGGCATGCTGTATATGCAGTCCACCAGCGCGTCCGACGGCAGCTACACGCTGATCGTGACGTTCCAGATCGGCACCGACCTGAATTTCGCCCAGGTGCTGGTGCAGAATCGCGTTTCCGCTGCGCTGGCATCGCTGCCGCAAGCGGTGCAGTTGCAGGGCGTGACCGTGCAGCAGAAATCGACGTCGATCCTGCAGATCGTCACGCTGACCTCGCCGGACAGCCGGTACGACAGCCTGTTCCTGAGCAACTACGCGACGATTATCCTGGTACCGAGCTGTCGCGCGTGCCCGGCGTGGGCAATGTCGGCGTGTTCGGGGTCGGGCAATATGCCATGCGGATCTGGCTCGATCCCGCAGAAGCTCTACGCTCGTGGGCTGACCCCAAGCGATGTGATCAATGTCATTCAGCAACAGAGCCAGCAGGTCACCGCGGGCCAGATCGGCACGCCACCGGCGCCGGCGGGACAGGACTTCCAGTACACGGTGAACGTTGAGGGCAGGCTGACCGACCCGAACGAATTCGCCAACATCATTGTCAAGGTCGACAGCGCCAATGGCGGACAGATCACCCGCGTGCGGGACGTCGCACGGGTGGAACTGGGTGCGCAGACCTATTCCGTCGTTTTCGCGGCTGAATGGCAAGCCGTCGGCCGGCGTCGCCATCTACCAGTTGCCCGAGGCCAACGCGCTGAACGTGGCGACGCAGGTCAACGCCAAGATGGCGGAGCTGGCAAAGTCGTTTCCCGCAAGGGCTAACCTACGCCGTTCCGTTCGATACGACGAAGTTCGTCAACGCCTCGATCCACGAGGTCTACAAGACGCTGATCGAGGCAGCGGTGCTCGTGCTGATCGTCATCTTGGTGTTCCTGCAGGATTGGCGCGCGATGCTGGTGCCGGCGACCACGGTACCCGTCACGATCATCGGCGCTTTCGCCGCCATGGCGGCGATGGGCTTCACGGTGAATCTCTCGACGCTGTTCGCCATCATCCTGGCGATCGGCATCGTGGTGGACGACGCCATCGTCATCGTGGAAGGAGCGGCGCACCATATCGAACAGGGCCTCTCGCCGCATGACGCCGCGGTCAAGGCGATGGGCGAGCTGTTCGGCCCGATCATCGGCATCACGCTGGTGCTGATGTCGGTATTCATACCCGCCGCTTTCCTGCCGGGTTTGACGGGACAGATGTACGCGCAGTTCGCCCTGGTGATCGCTGCCACAGCCGTCATCAGTGCGATCAATGCCGCTACACTGAAACCAACGCAATGCGCGCTTTGGCTGCGTCATCCGGTGCCGCCCGATCGGCGCAACTTCTTCTATCGCGGCTTCAACCGTGCTTACGATCCGATCGACCGCGCCTATGCGGCGTTGATCAGCCGGATGGCCGGGCACAGCGGGGTCACGGTGGTTGCCGGTCTTGTCGCCGCGGGCATCGGCGTGTGGGGTATCGCGCGGCTGCCCACCGCTTTCATTCCGACAGAGGACCAGGGCTATGTGATGGTCGGTGTGCAACTGCCGGACGGCGCCGCGCTCGGCCGCACACAGGCCGCGATGGACGAAGTGACCAAGCTCGCGGTGGCAACGCCCGGCGTGGCCAGCGTGGTGGAGATCAACGGCATTTCGGTGCTGGACAACAGCGCGACGTTGCCGAATGCCGGTGTCGCCTACGTGATTTTGAAGGATTGGAGCGAGCGCGGCAAGGGCTCGGGCACCGATTTGCGGTCGCTGTACCTCAACCTGCAGGGGAAACTGGACAAGCTGCGGGACGCCACTGCTTTCGTTCTGGTACCGCCGCCGATCCAGGGCATCGGCAATGCCAACGGGTTCACTATGCAGGTGGAGTTGCGCGACGGCAGCTTCGACTATACCAAGCTACAGACACTTAGCCGCACCATCGTCGCCGACGGCAACACACAGACCGGCCTGACCCACCTGGTCACTGCATTCCGCGCCGGCGTGCCGCAACTTCAGGTGCTGGTCGATCGCGTGAAGGCCGAGACGCTGCATGTGTCGGTGGGCGACGTGTTCGCAACGCTGTCCGCTTACATCGGCTCGAGCTATGTCAACCAGTTCAACAAGTTCGGCCGCACGTTCCAGGTATATGTGCAGGCTGATTCGCGATACCGGCTGGAGCCGCGTGATATCGAGCAGCTTTCGGTCCGCAGCCAGGACAACAAGATGATCCCGCTCGGCACGCTGGTGCAGGTGCGCCAGACGGTCGGACCATCGTTGGTAAGCCTGTACAACCTGTATCCGACGGCAACGATCGTCGGCGGGGCGGCGCAAGGCTTCAGCTCCGGCGAGGCTCTGTCGCTGATGGAGGAGATCGCTGACAAGACGCTGCCGCGCGGCGCCGGATATGACTGGACAGCGATGTCGTACCAGGAAAAGACCGTGGGCAACCAGATCATCTATGCGTTTGGCCTTGGCCTGTTGCTGGTGTACCTCTGCCTCGCCGGCCAGTATGAAAGCTGGATCGCGCCGCTGTCGGTCATAATGGCGGTGCCGTTGTCTTTGCTTGGGCCGGTGATTGCACTGACCAGTCTTGGCATCGCCAACAATCTCTACACGCAGATCGGGTTGGTATTGCTGATCGCCCTGTCGGCGAAGAACGCCATCCTGATCGTCGAGGTGGCGCGCGAGCGGCGCATCCTGCATGGCGAGTCGATCCTGGAGGCGGCCGTGGATGCGGCGCGTGCACGATTCCGTCCGATCATCATGACGTCCTTCGCGTTCATCCTCGGCGTCGTACCGCTGGTGACCGCGACCGGAGCGGGGGCCAGCGCGCGCGCCTCGCTGGGCCTCGCGGTGTTCAGCGGCATGATTGCATCGACCTGCCTGGCGGTGCTGTTCGTCCCGTCGTTCTTCGTGGTGATGCAGCGCTTCGAGGAATGGCGCAAGGCGCGCAAGCAGCCGACGCCAGTACACGACGCAGTGTAGCGCGCACCGCGGTGTCGCCTTAAACTCGGCATGCAAGCGGGAGGATATTCGAATGCTGGATTTGACAGGCAAGGTGGCGATCGTCACCGGCGCCGGCTCGGTCGGTCCTGGCTGGGGCAACGGCAAGGCAACCGCGACACTGCTCGCGCGCCAGGGCGCGTCGGTGTTCCTGGTCGACATCAACGAAGCGGCAGCGAACGAAACACGGCAGATCATCGAAGGCGAAGGCAACACCTGCGCGGTGCATCGCTGCGACATGCTGAAGTCGGCCGAGGTCGCCGGAGATGGTGCAGGCCTGCATCGACCGGTTCAAGCGCATCGACATCCTGGTGAACAATGTCGGCGGCTCCGCGCCCGGCGATCCGGTGTCGATGACGGAGGAAGTCTGGGATCGGCAGATCGATTTCAACCTGAAGACCGCGTTCCTCGGCTGCAAATACGTGCTGCCGGTGATGGAGGCGCAGGGCAAGGGCGCGATCGTCAATCTTTCGTCGGTCGCCGGCTTGCGCAACGATGGCCACGGCGGGCGCGTGCATGTCGGCTACAGCGCGAGCAAAGCGGCGGTGATCCAGTTCTCGCGCTCCACCGCCGGCGCCTTCGCGAAGAAGGGCATCCGCTGCAACACCGTGGTGCCGGGACTGATGCACACGCCGCTGGTGGAATATCGCCTGGCGCGCACCGTCGCGCGGCAACGATGCCGCGGCGCTGATCGCCAGCCGCAATGCGCGTACGCCGATGGGCCGCATGGGCACCGCGTGGGACGTGGCGCACGCGGTGCTGTTCCTGGCGTCGGACGAGGCGAACTACATCACCGGCACCGAAATCATCGTCGATGGCGGCCTGATCCTGGCATGCCATAACGCAAGGGGAGAACAGACATGAGCGAACGACGCTTCAAGGAACTGACGCCGGCGACGATGACGCCGGAGCAGAAGCAAGCGGCCGATGCGATCCAGTCCGGCCCGCGCGGCGCCGGGTTGCGCGGCCCGTTCAACGCGCTGCTGCGCAGCCCGGAGCTGTGCGATCTGGTGCAGCGGGTCGGCGCCTATGTGCGCTATCGGCAGCTCGATCCCGGCGCGACTGAACGAGCTGGCGATCTCATGGCCGGGCCGCAAATGGACCGCGCAGTACGAATTCTATGCGCATCGCGGCTGGCGATCGAGGCCGGGCTGAAGCCGGCGATCTGCGATGCGATCGCCGCCGGCACGCGGCCCGACGGGCATGCAGGACGATGAAGCCACCGTCTATGATTTCTGCACCGAGTTGCTGCTGGACACCGGGCAGGTGTCGGACGCCGACTATAAGCGCGTGAACGACAGGTTCGGCGAGCGTGGCGTGATCGATCTGATCGGCGCGGTCGGCTACTACAGCCTGGTGTCGATGGTGCTGAACGTCGATCGCGTGCCGCTGCCGGCAGGCGTGACACCGCCGCTGAAACCGATATCGTAACGGTCTGTCATGGTCAGCCCGCGTTGACGACCTGTTTCATCACCGACAGCGCCTCGTCCACCTGCGCCGCGGTCACGTCGAGATGCAGGCAGGCGCGCCCGCGATACTTGCCGGACGTCGAGACCAGCACGCCTTCCTTGCGCAGCTTGCCGGCGAATGCATCGACGGTCATGCCGGTGCCTTGCGGTATCGAAGAACACCAGGTTGGTTTCCGGCATCTCCACCGTGATGCCGGGAATCTGTGCCATGCCGCGCGCCAGCGACTTGGCGTTGGCGTGATCCTCGGCCAGCCGATCGATGTTGTGCTCGAGCGCATAGATGCAGGCGGCGGCGCAGATGCCGCCCTGACGCATCGAGCCGCCGAGCCGCTGCTTCCAACGCCACGCCTGGCCGATGAACTCGCTGCGACCCGGCCAGCACGGCGCCCAAAGGCGCAGCCAGGCCCTTGGTGAAATCGAGCCAGACCGAATCGCAACCTTCGGTGAGGTCGGGTGCCGGCACGCCGAGCGCCACCGCGGCATTCATCAGCCGTGCGCCATCCATGTGCGTCGACAGCCCGTGCGCATGCGCCGCCTCGGTCACCGCGTGCAGCGCCTCGACGCTCCAGCACGCGCCGCCGCCACGGTTCGCGGTCTGCTCCACCTCCACCAGGCGTTGCGTCGGCGAATAGCGCGACACCGGCCGGATCGCCGTCTTCCAGCGTGTCCACCGTGAACTGGCCGCGTTCGCCGGTCAGGCCCTTGATCAGCGCGCCGGCGATCGCCGCCGGCGCACCGCCTTCGCTGGACAGGATGTGCGACGATTCATGCGCCAGGATTTCCTCGCCCGGCCGGCAGTGCGTGGCGATCGCCACCTGGTTGCACATCGTGCCGGAGGGCAGGAACACCGCCGCCTCCTTGCCCAGCAGCGCCGCCGTGCGATCGCACAGCGCCCAGATGGTGGGATCGGAGCCCATCTGCTCGTCGCCGACCTCGGCCTCCATCATCGCCTCCTTCATGGCGCGCGTCGGCTTGGTCTGCGTGTCCGAGGACAGGTTGATGCGGACCGGGATCGAGAAAGTCGAACCGCTTCGGTTCATACGACATGGCGGGAACTCCAGGGTCAACTGATCTTGCGCAGCTTGCGCAGGCAACGCACGTCGTCGGGTACCGGCTGGTCCGCGAAGTACTGCGGCCATAACGTGCGCGAGACCTCGCCGATGTAGATGTCGCCATGGGAATCGACGCAGAGCCCGTGCGGGCCGATGTAATCGGTCGGGACCGGTGCCCGGGATGCTGTCCGCCGATGCGCGCCAGCAGATTGCCCTTGTTGTCGATGATCGACAGTCGCGGCCCCAGGTTTGGATAGTTGCGATTGGTGCGTGTCGCCGGACCCAGTTCGCCCACGTAGCAGATCGGGCAGGTGCAATACGGCATGAACATGCCGCACGGGCGATGCAGGTTGTTGAACTGCGTTTCGTAGCGGCCGTTGCCGTCGAACACCTGGATGCGGTGGTTCTCCCGATCCGCGACGTAGACCCAGCCATCCGGATCGCAGGATATGTTGTGCACCAGGTTGAACTGGCCCGGGCTCGGTGCCGGATTCGCCCCACGACATCAGCGTGTTTTCCGTCCGGTGCGTATTTGTGCACGCGCGCATTGCCGTAGCCGTCGGAGACGTAGATCTCGCCCTTCGGCGACAGTGCGGTATGCGTGCAGCGATGGAACGGCTCGCCGCTCATGAACGGCGCGGGTTTGCCGGGCGTGCCGAGCGTCAGCAGCACCTTGCCGTCCAACGTGCATTGGCGCACCGAGTGATCGCCGTCGTCGGTCAGGAATACCGTGTCGTCCGGCGCCATGTGCAGCCCGTGCGCGCGCGGAAACAGACCCTCGCCCCAGGCACGCAGGAAGTTGCCGTCGCGGTCGAACACCATCATCGGGTGCTCGCCGCGGTTGAACACGTAGACGTTGTCCTGCTTGTCGACGCCGACCGCGCCGACCTCGTGCAATCGACCAGCCGGGCGGCACCTTGGCCCAGTTGTCGATCTGCTCGTAACGATAGTCGCCGCTGCCGACGATGATGGCCATGACTTTGCTCCCCCGGACGAATCAGGTCTGGCACTCCAGCGGGCGAGACCTTGCCATCATCGTCACATTGAGATCAATCAGCGACTTGCCTTCCGGGTCGGTGGCCGGCAAATCAGTGATCCGGCTTGGCCGCACCGCCTCTGGAAAGTCAAAGTAGCTGCACCTGGTGACGCGGTGCACCGGTTAAGCTATGTGGTGGTGGCGTCGGAACCCCGACCGCCGCACAAAGGAGCACCGCTTGAGGTTCAGCAACTTCCTCTTTCCCGAGAGCCGCGATCCCGACCGCGACGAACAGGTCATCGACGAAACGTTGCACGAGGCGCGTCTTACCGACGAGCTGGGCTTCGAGGTGATCTGGCTCGCGGAACATCATTTCGACGGCATATGCGCCTATGTCGATCCCGTGAGCTTCGCCGCGGCGCTTGCGGTGGCAACGAAGCAGGCAAAGATCGGCTTTGCGGTGGCGCAGATGTCGTTGCACCATCCGATCCGCATGGCGGAGCAGTTGGCGCTGATCGACAACATAAGCAAGGGCAGGCTCATCGTCGGGCTCGGTCGTGGCACCGCTTACAATATTTACGACTATCAAGGATACGGCCTTGACCACACTGAGGCGCAGGCGCGCTTCGAGGAGGCCGAGGCGATCATGTTTCGTGCATGGACCGAGGGGAAATTCGAGCACCACGGCAGGTTCTGGGACATCAAGGTGCCGATGCTGCGTCCGCGCCCTTACACGAAACCGCATCCCTATGTGATCCGCTCCGCCTCAAGCGAAGAGGGGATGCTGCATATCGCCCATCAGCGCCGTCCGTTCATGATGAATGTGCAGTCGAATGACGTGACCCGGCATCGCATGGATTTGTATCGCCGCACGCTGCGCGAACAGGGGTGCGATGAGGAGACGGTGACGCGCAACGTCGATCAGTGCTGGGTGTGGCGCAATGTGTTCGTCGCCGAGACGGACGCCGAAGCAGCTCGCATTGCCGTCCCCGCCTTTGAAGCGATGCACGAGCGACGCACTGAAATGCGCAAGCGTGTCTATCAGGAGCAGGGCGTATCGATCGTGCCGATGCCCGCGCCCGGAGCAGCGCCCGCGGCGCGACTGGTGATCGAGCATTCGTTGATCCACGGCTCACCCGCCACAGTGGCGGAGGCGCTGGCGAAGGTAGATGCCATCGGCGTTGGCGGCGTGATCATGCAGTTCCGTCTTGGGCCGATGGCGTACGATGATGTGGCGCAGAGCCTGACACTGTTCATGCGGAACGTCGCGCCGCATTTCACGACGCGAGCTGCCGCATAGCAACGTCGTGCCGAGAACCGGAATGTGCGTCGAGAGCTGCCGCGGCTTCAAGGCGGGCAGATCACGTTCACCAGCGCCTGCTGTCCGCCGCGCACTGCCGCCGCCGCGCGCTTAAGCGCCGCCGGCAACTCGGCCGGGCGGTCCACACGCTCGCCGTGGCCGTTATGCGCGGCGACCACTTTTTCGAATGCGGCGCCCGGCAGGTTGGCCAGCAAGCGGCCATCGCCTTCCGCGGCGACACCCTTGTCGTACATGTCAAGCGTCGCACGCCGGACCGCGCCATACAGCGCATTGTTGTAAATCACGGTCAGCACCGGCAGATTCTGCGTCTCGGCAATCAGGTGACAGGCAGTGGGATTGGCAAACATATAGGCGCCGTCGCCCAGAACGGACAACACCATGCGGTCCGGCGCTGCGAGCTTGGCGCCCAGCGAGGCACCGAATCCCCAGCCCAATCCACCGGCCGAACTGACCGCGAACAGACTGCCCGGCGTTTCGAGCGGACAATACTCCTGGCGGAACGAATATTCGCTGATGGCGATCGTGTCGCGATCTACCACCGCGCGCAGGCAGTGGTTGAGCCATGCCAGGTTGTTGCTGTTGCTTCGCCCCGCCTGCTCGGCCTCGCGGTGCCAGCCAGCATGCAATTCGGCCGAACGCTTGGTCAGCCGCGCGCGTCGCGCCTCGAGATGCGGCGCGGTGCGGCCGGCAAGCGCCTGGTCCAGCGCCTGCAGCACCGAAAGCGCACTGGCCTCGATTGTCAGATCGGACGGAAAGCTGCGCATCGGATCTGCAAGGACGGCGTAGGTCCGGGTCGCCACATCGGTCAGTCGCAATGTCCAAGGATGACCAGAACCAAGGTCGGGATCGTTCGGCGCGACTACAAAACCCTGAACGTCGTACTCCACGCGATACGTCGGATGTACGTATTTGCGCGTCAGCTCGAATATTGGGCGGCGCGGCGCTATAACCGGAGGCTCGGGCGGTTTCGGTTCGGTCGATGGGCCTGCCGCAGGCGGAGTCGGAGAAGGACCGTCAATAAACCCCGGCGGAATGTCGGGTGCCGGCGGAGTAGGTCCTCCTGGTGTTGTCGGAGCAGGCCCGACCGAGCACAGCGGCATCCTGCTCTTCAACCAGTTGCCACCATTTCTCATCGTCGAGATATTCAGGATCGTTATCTTGGAATTTCCCCGCCATCTCGATAGCGCGATCATTGTCCCTTACGACGAAAATGCGCGACCAAAGGCCATTTTTACCTTGCGGTGAGGAGCGGCGGAAGGCTTGAAACAGCTTGTAAAGTGGGCTGTTGTTCACACCGTAGCCGAGAGACTTCGCCTTCTGAGGTTGCAACGGACCCTCACCACGGACGACCCTGACCATCTCTTCCCATGCAGGATCATCGCGCTCGAAGCGGTTCTTGGTGTAACTGACGCGGCAATGGTCAAGGTGAATCTCGCCGACGAAACCGGCCCCTCTTGCGGGGATCGTCGATCGGATACTCGATCGAGGTGTCCTCACCTTCCTTCCAGAGGAACATGTCCTGATTCGCAAGTTCGATTTTTCTACCGTTGCGTATCAGATCCAGCCCGAAGTCGGTCTCGTGTAAATACCGTTGAATACCGACCCAGCCATGCACGCGCCGCTCAATCGAGACAACATTGCAAGAAACACCACCCGTCGGGCATCCAACCGAATCCTCGGGGATTGTCGTCATGCATGTCGTGCAATAGCGTCGTGGCGGCAGTGTCACATTAAAGCGCTGAACAGCGTTGATCGGGCCATTGGGAGTATCGGCGGCGCGATCTCCGTTCCAAACACAATGGCGACGCGCCTGGATGCGCGCGTTGTTGACTTCAGAGCCGAAATACCGCCGGGCCAGTCTCCGGAAGAAGTAGTGCCGAATACGACTTGGCGAGTTGCTTGCGCACGCCGGTGACATTCTGCGCTCTAGCGAACCATTGCCGCTGCTCGGGTTTCAATTTCGAGATGACAACCTCGGTCCCGTGCGCCGTGCGGTCAGCTTTTGCCCGCGTTTGACGAGGAACGTTGAAGGCCCGTTGGGTCCTCAGATCGTCGAAGTCGATTCTGATACCGACCTCGACGGGATCGCCGGCACGCGATGTCCAGACCTCGGTGACGAGGCCGAGGCGCGCTGTCGCGATGTTGAATCCCATTCCGAACAAGCCAAGATTCGCAATGGGACTGTTTCCACTCCATCCTGCCTTCACGGCGCGCTCCAGCATGTCACCCGACATGCCGGGGCCGTTGTCCTTAACCGCGACACGCGCCGACGTGTCGGCCCTGGGCAAAGCAATCACGACCTCTGGATTCTCAACTGCGGCGCCCGCGCGCTCGGCATTCAGGAATCCGTCCACGCTGTTATCAACTAATTCGGCTAGGCATCGCCACTGCTGTAGGTCGATTTCGCCGAGCATCTGAAGGACGCGTGGATCGGGCGTGATGTCGAAGTTCTGCGGAGTGGTGGTGGCAATGGTTGTCATTCTCAATTCCTCGACTGCGCACGCAAGCTGTTGGCGACGGAGCACGCGACCACCTCCGCCAACCGAACCGGCACGGCGTTGCCCAGTTGTCTCATTGCCTCGGTCCATGCGCCGCGGAAAATATAGTCGTCCGGAAAGGTCTGCAGCCGCGCTGCCTCGCGCACTGTGAAATAGCGAACCGTACCGTCGGCGCGCGCCAACATGTTTTCCCCTCCCGGCACGCCGTGATCGCCCGCCTTCAGCGTTTTCGCGGGCTCGTCAAGTCTGCTGCCCGTGTGGCCCTTGTAGCTCCGCGCACCCGGATTGTGTCGATGATTGGCAACCGCGTTGTCGGGGCACTTTTCCGGATCAGGCAAGTCGCTGATGGCGTCGCGCACGGTGAGCCACGGCATCGTGCTCTCCGCGAGCAATTCGCTATTCCTTAGTCGCTCCACGCGGGCGGCGAGCCGTCCTTCCGGTTCAGGTCGATGTTTCTTCGCGAACTTGTGTCGATCCCAGTAGTCTCGGCCGATCCATTTGGAACGGAGGAGCTCTTCTTCGGAATGGGTGGCCTTGGGAAAGCTCCAGCCGACGCCAAGATCGGAGCGGAAGCCCACGATGAACACCCGCTCCCGCTTCTGGGGCACGCCGTAGTTCGCGGCGTTGAGTATCTCGGAGACGACGTTGTACTCGGCGCCGCCGTGGCGGCGGTGTGGTGTTTTTCAAGACGGCGACAGTGCTCGCGCCACTTCTCGCCAGGACGCCGGGCAAAGGCCTGGATAGGTGAGCTGCAGCTGGATGTATTCGAAATAAGTCGCGAACGTCTCGCGCTTCAGTCCCTTGACGTTTTCAAAGATGAAGGCCTTCGGCCGCAGCTCGCGCACCGCGCGCACCGCCTCGGGGAACATGTCTCGCTCATCTAGGTGCCCCCGGTGTTTCCCTCCCATCGAAAACGGCTGGCAGGGAGGTCCGCCCGACACGACCATGACATCGCCGTTCAGATGTGCCGTAGTCGAAGACGCGCACGTCGCCCTCGTGCAGCGGCCATTCCTCGACATGATGCGATGTGGTGGCGCTGGTTTTCGCGGAATGTTTCGCAGGCGTCGGAATTCCACTCGATCACCGCGGCGTGCTGGAATCCTGCCTTGGCCATGCCAATGGCCAGCCCCCCGGCGCCCGCGAACAGTTCAACGCTACGCATCGAGAAACCTCCTGAGTCGCACTTCGAGACGGCGACGCGTCCCGAAGCTGGCATTCCCAAATGGTCAACACTTTCCACCCCTCGCGCACGAGCGCTCGTTTGTTCCTCTCGTCCCGATTACGGTTGCCCTCCGAGCTTGCCGGTCCAGAAGTCCAACCGGGACTTGGGCATGCGCGCCAGTGACGCAGTTCGCGTGACGGTGCCAGAAACATCCGTGGACGAAGATAACCTTTTGCCTCGGCCGGAACACGAGGTCGGGAGAGCCCGGCAAGTCCCGCTGTGAAGCCGGTAACGGTAGCCGAGCGCATAGACGAGCTTGCGGACGAACAGCTCAGGCCGTGAGTTCTTGGAGCGCACGCGCGCCATGATTTTGGAGCGTTCCTCGGGAGTGAGCGAATCCACCACAAAGCGTTACGTCTCCTTCCTCGGTGCCAGCAGCGGCCATTTGTCAGCGATGTATTGCTCGCTTGCCTCGCGCACGACCCATGCGAGCGACGACCTTCTTCTTCTTCGCGATGTCCTCAAGGGTCTGGTAAATTTCAGATGGAAAGCTGATGGTCGCCCTGACCGAGTTGCCCTCGGCGGGCTGGCTTCTACCCTTGCGTTTTGCTCCCAGCGTCATTTTCTCCGCAATCCTACAAGCTCGAAGTATACTCCCGCACCACATTTCACCGTAGCGGTGAATCTTGTCCAAAACAGGGGAAGAACCCGTTTTCACAGAATTTCTATGGCGGTGGGGATAGCTTCTCCTTGGCGTGGCGCCAAAGATCTTCACCTTGCGGAAGGCAGGTTCTTATTTATGTTTGTAGTTTGCCGTCCCAACACGGATACCGCTTCCCACGGCTGAGGATTGCCAAGGCTGGCCTGCCGAATCAGAAATGAAACATCCCAAATCCTCGGCGAGAATTCAGCTTTCAAGTCGTCGACCTGGATGAGCTGCGCCGTGGTCCTGTGAAGGCAGACGATGATGTTGCTCCACCGCGCCTAGAAAACTCACGTGGTCGCAGCAAGCACTGTAGGGGCAGAGTTGTTCATCAATTCCCTGGTGCCTGCTCCCACAAGAGCGAGTGGAAAGATCATTGCTCGTGTGCGGTGTAGGTTAGCGGAACGTATAAAAGTAAGAAGCGAGGTCGCAACTGGTCCCGAGGTGGTCCCGGTGACAGCTGTGTTCAGGCTAAGTTATTGAAGGATTTGGCGTCCCCGACGGGATTTGAACCCGTGTTATCGCCGTGAAAGGGCGGTGTCCTAGGCCGGGCTAGACGACGGGGACGCGCTGGGAGAGCAGGAACAGCCGGGGAAGGCCGTATGCGCCCTTATGAAGGCTATCAACTCATTGAAAGCATGTCAAAAGAGTCCCGATTTGGGCGGAAATTTGACAATCTCGGAGTGGACAGCCTCGACAGACCGACCTTTTTCCGTGCACCTGACACACAAGTGTCGACGCAGTTGACTCGTCAATACCAACTTCGCAACGGTGAGGTGGGCCCAGTCTGCCTGTTCTCCTGTCCCTTGCTATCCTCAAAGAATGCGCCGCTTCCGCTATCTCGACCTGTTGACGATCGGGTTTGTGGTTGTGCTGCTCATTTCCAACTTGATTGGACCGAAAATTTGCCAGCTCGGGCCGTTGCGTCCTAGTGCTGCCGAATTCCTTTTTCCGCTGACCTACATCTGCGGCGACGTCTTCACCGAGGTGTACGGATACGGCTCGTCGCGGCGAGCGATCTGGCTCGGTTTTTTTGCCATGGCGCTGCTGGCTGCAATGGGCCAGCTGGCTGTAGTACTGCCCCCCGCTCCGGAGTGGAAAGGCCAGCAGGCCTTCGCAACCGTCTTCGGCCTTGTGCCACGCTTCGCGTTCGCCAGCCTCATCGCCTATTGGGCCGGCGAATTTACCAACAGTTATACATTGGCCAAACTGAAACTACTCACCGGTGGCCGATGGCTTTGGACCCGGACTGTCGGCTCTACCATCACCGGACAAGCGGTCGATACTGCGGTCATTATCCTCATTGCTTTTGCTGGAGCGCAGCCCCCTGCCATGCTCCTGCGAATGGTTCTGTCGTCCTACCTTATTAAGGTGGCGGTGGAGGTGGTTGCGACGCCCGTCACCTATCTAGTGGTGCGTTGGCTCAAGCGCGCAGAAGCGGTTGATACGTTTGACCGCCGAACGAACTTCAACCCTTTCGCGTGGCAGAGCGAAAACGCTTGATTCTTGCGCCGAACCGGCCTGCAACAACTCGCGCAGGCCAAGCAGTTTCTTTGCAACAATAAGGGCACCCCGCGCGTCATGCAGAACAAGCATCAAACGATTTTCTTCAGGTTCCGGGACGCGTCGTTCATCCCTCACTGCCGGTTGCGCGGTCATCGTTGTAGGATGGGTGCTGCATTCAATGGAAGGCTATGTTTGTTTCCTGCCAGAAGGCGGGAGAAGCACGGATATGAGGATTCAGCTTTGAAACGTATTTTATGTCTCGCTTTCGCAATTGCTTTGGGACTGGCGGTTACCGGGTGCCAGGAAAAGAAGGCGCCGCCGGCCTCGGCAGGCATGCAAGCTTTGCCGGTCAAGACGGCCGCTGTGACTTTCGCCCCCGTCGCGCAGAGCAGCGAGTATGTGGCAACGATTATGTCTCGGCGCTCGGCTACCATCCAGCCGCAGGTGAGCGGCAGGCTCACGCAGATTCAAGTCAAATCTGGTGATCATGTGAAGTCCGGGCAGACGATGATGAGCATCGACGCACAGCCCCAAATGGCCAGCGTGGAAGCCCAACGCGCCACCGAACGCCAGAAAAAAGCGGTCTTCGACTACAACGCCACCGAGATTGAACGTCAGCGCAAACTCTTCGAGGCAGGCATCATCAGCCGCGATGTGTGGGAGCAGGCGCAGCAATCGTATGACAACAGCAAGGCGGATTATCAGTCAGCGGTCTCGCTCCGCAAAACGCAGGAGGAGCAACTGGCTTACTACACGGTCCGAGCGCCGTTTGATGGCATCGTCGGCGATATTCCCGTGCATGTGGGAGACTATGTCTCTTCAAGCACCGCGCTCACCACCGTAGACGAGCGCAAAGACCTCGAGGCCTACATTTATATCCCCACCGAGCGAGCCAGCGAAGTACGGCTTGGCCTCGGCGTGGAACTCTATGACACCGGAGGAAAGCTGCTGGAAAAGACGAAGCTGGATTTCGTCTCCCCGCAGGTTGACAGCACGCTGCAGGGGATTCTCGTGAAGGCTCCGGTGCACCCTTCCGACAGTGGAGTGCGCAATGCGCAGTTGATCAAAGCTCGGGTCATTTGGAGCACCAAACCGATGGCCGTCATTCCGGTTCTCGCCGTCACGCGCCAAGGCGGACAAAGCTTTGTGTTCGTCGCGCGCCAGCAGGCGGGACACTTTATCGCCAGTCAAGTCCCTGTGGTCTTGGGCGATACGGTTGGAAATACCTACTCCGTTTCGTCTGGGCTAAATGCAGGCGACCAGGTGATTGTGTCCAGCACACAATTTCTGGTGAATGGCATGCCTGTTCTTCCCATGGGAGCTGCTTAAGACGTTCCCATCGAGCCGACGTGGCATGGAGAAAGATCTCCCGATAGCGTCGCACTCGCCAGGGGGCAGGGAAAGAGGGTTTTCTCTTGTTTGTCGACTTCTTTATTCATAGGCCGGTGTTTGCGACTGTTTGCGCTCTGCTGATCATTCTGGCAGGCGCAATCTGTATTCCCAATCTCCCCATCGCCATGTATCCCACGTTGACCCCTCCGCAAATTGGAGTCGCGTGCAACTACGTTGGAGCCAACGCGGAAACCGTTGAAAAAGCGGTGACCATTCCGCTTGAAGAAGCCATTAACGGCGTAGAGGGAATGCGCTACATCAGCTCCTCCAGCACGAACAACGGCACGAGCATGATCAACACGACCTTCAACACTGGCTATAGCCTCGACATCGCGGCTGTGGACGTGCAGAATCGTGTTGCCAGTGTCACCGGCCGCCTTCCCGCCGCGGTGAACGCCACCGGAATCTCCATCAGCAAGGCCAACAGAAATTTCGTCTTTGGCGCGGGCTTCTACACAAGAGATGGGCGCTACTCGCAAGAGTTCATCTCCAACTATCTCGACGTTTATGTGAAAGACGCGCTGAAACGCGTTCCTGGCGTGGGCGACGTACAGATCTTTGGCGAGCGCAAATATGCCATGCGCGTCTGGCTTGATCCGTTGAAGATGGCCGCGCGCGATCTTACGGCGACGGATGTCGTCAGTGCAATGGTCGAGCAGAACGTTGAGATTCCCGCAGGCCAGCTTGGCCAGCCCCCGGCGGATCAAAAACAGGCATTTCAAATTCCTGTGCGCGTTGTTGGCCGGCTCACCAGCCCGCAGGAATTCGAACGGATCATCGTCAAGAACAGTCCGAATGGTCTTGTCCTGCTGCGCGACATCGGCCACGCCGAGGTCGGTGCAGAAGACTACAGTTCGTCGCTTGAGTTCAATGGCCACGCTGCGCAGGGCATCGGCGTTTTGCAGTTGTCAAACGCCAACGCCCTCGATGTGGATGCCGCCGCGAAAGCCGCCTTGAAAGAACTCTCCAAGAGCTTTCCTCCAGGGCTGGAATACGCTGTCGCATTTGATTCGACCACGGTGATCGGCGACTCCATCCGCGAGGTGCTTGTCACCCTTGCTGAAGCCATCTCCATCGTGATTGCCGTCATCTTTCTTTTCCTCCTCGATTGGAGAGCGACAATCATTCCGGCCGTTACCATCCCGGTCTCGCTGATTGGCACATTCGCGTTCATCCGACTCTTTGGTTTCTCAATCAACTCGCTGACCCTCTTCGGCATTACTCTCGCCACCGGCCTGGTGGTCGACGATGCCATCGTCGTGATCGAAAACGTGCAGCGCCATATCGCGATGGAGCATTCCGATCCGCACGAGGCCACATCGCGCGCCATGAGCGAGGTTACCAGCGCCGTGATCGCTACCTCGCTGGTGCTGATTGCCGTGTTTGTGCCGGTTTCATTCTTCCCCGGCACCACGGGCATTCTCTACAGGCAGTTCTCGCTTACCATTGCATTTTCAATCGCCATCTCGGCGTTCAACGCGCTCACGCTCTCGCCTGCACTCTCGGCGCTCTTCCTCCGCAGTGAAGAGGCTCGCCCTCACCAGCTTGACTTTCTTCATATCCGCCCCCTCTCCAGAGCCTTCGCGGCCTTTGTCCATGGGGCGGACGCGTCGGTTACGTGGTTGTCCAGGACCTACGCCAAAGTTATTCATCTCGCGCTCCAGCTGCGCTACGCACTTTTGATCGTGTTCTTCGTTGGCCTGGGCGCTACGGTTTGGGTCTACCAGCGAGTTCCTACGGGCTTCATCCCCCAGGAAGATCAGGGCTTCTTGTTCGGTATCATCCAGGCTCCTCCGGGATCGTCCTTGGCCTATACCGCCGCCCTTTCTGACCGGGCGCAGGCAATTATCTACTCCAATAAGGACATAGCAGGCGCATTCGCGATCACGGGCTTTAGCTTCTCGGGCAACGCCTCCAATGCCGGCATCATGTTCATCAGTACGAAGCCCGCAAACGAGCGCCGCGGCAAGGGGCACTCGGCAGCGGACATTGTGGCTGATCTCACGCCCAAACTGAGCTCCCTGATGTTCGCTCCCAACGGCGGCATCGTCGCAGTCATTCAGCCGCCCGCGGTTTCGGGAGTCGGCAGCTACGGCGGATTTCAGTTCATGCTGCAGGATTCCGGAAGCAATACACTCTCCGACCTCGATCGCGTTGCGCATCAGATCGTCGGCGCCGGCCGTGCACGCAAAGACCTCACGGGCCTCATCACCACATTTTCTGCGAACGACCCGCAGGAACTCGTCACCATCGATCGCGAAAAAGCCAAAGCGATGGGGATTCCCCTGTCCCAGATCACCGATTCTCTCGGCGTATTTATGGGTTCGCAATACGTCAACGATTTTGACTTCAATAATCGGACCTATCGCGTTTTCGTCCAGGCCGACCAGAACTTCCGCATGAAGGCAGGCGATCTCCACAGCTACTATGTTCGTTCGGGTGCGGGCCAAATGATCCCACTCGATAACCTGGTCACCGTCAAAGAGAGCGCCGGGCCGCCTGTTATCTCGCACTACAATCTCTTCCGCGCAGTCGAGATCGACGGTTCGCCCGCGCCGGGCTACAGCTCAGGGCAGGGAATCACAGGGATGGAAGACCTGGCGAAACAGGTCATGATGCCGGGTATGCGGTACGAGTGGACGGGCTTGACGCTCGATGAAATCGAATCGAGTGGCAGGGCCATGCTCATCTTCGGACTCGGCTTGCTCGTCGTTTATCTCACCCTTTCTGCCCAATACGAAAGCTTCGCGCTCCCCTTCATCATCCTGCTGGCCGTTCCAATGGCCGTTCTGGGAGCTCTTGGCCTGGTATCCCTGCGGGGTCTCTCCAACGACGTCTATTGTCAGATCGGCCTGGTCATGCTCATCGGACTCTCCGCAAAGAACTCAATTCTCATTGTCGAGTTCGCCGAGCAGCTGCGCCGCAAGGGCCGCTCCATTGCCGACGCCGCCATTGAAGCCGCGGAGTTGCGCCTTCGCCCGATTCTGATGACATCGTTTGCCTTCATCCTTGGCGTGCTGCCACTCGTCTTCGCCACTGGCGCCGGCGCGCTCGGCCGTCGCTCCGTTGGCACCACGATCGTCGGTGGAATGGTGCTGAGCACTGTGCTCAATTTGATCTTTATTCCGGTGCTCTATGTTCTCTTAAGCCGGTTACTCAAGCGCGGCGATCCTGCTCCTTCCGCACCCTCCGCACCGGTCCACGCCTAGCCTGCAATCGCTCACTGCGCGTTGCGGTGGGCGACGATCGCATCCTTGATGCGATCGTAGACCGCGCTAGGCACTACGCCCCTATCCAGCAAATCGTTCTTCGCGCGATACGGACGAAATCGAACGATGCGCCCAGCCCAGCTCCGCGTAATCCCAGGAACCTTCATCAAGTCTTCGAAGGAAGCATGGTTGATGTCCACGCGTCCTTCGGCGGGGCGCTGCACAACTCTCGATTGGCCGCCCGATTGAAATCGCACGGCAGCCGCAACGGATAGCGCAGCGGCAAGCTGGATCAAGAATCTTCGTCGATCAGGCACTTGAGTATTCTCCGCTTCGGGCGACACTGCCGCAAGGACACCCAATTCGGCCCTTCCAATACAATTCTCAGCGGGCAGGCCCTTTTGTAACAATGCAAGCATGGCTACACCACCCCCCGCGCCGCCCCAGCAGGGTACCGCGACCCCTTCACGTGCCGTTAACAAGGCAAAGACCATTCTCCTGCTTGCGCTCACCACGCTCCTGATTCTGTGTTTCGTCTTGCTGTGGACCACACGCGGCGCGATGGAGAATCTCTCCTTCCTGCGACAGAAACATGGCTCCAGCTCAGCCTGGTCCGGCAAGAAGACGCTTGTCGACGTCAGCACCTGGCAAACTGCGCAGGCCCTCGCCGCAATGGCTGTCACCGCCGAAGAGCAGGAATTTGCACGCAATGCCGAGCGGCTCGCCGATCATGAGGTCGACCAGGCCTTCGCTTCGGCGCTCCGCCAGGCAAGGCTGCGTGCCGAGAACCGCAAACTCACAGGGGATGCGGCGTCGTTGGCTCAAAAAGTCACGCAGTTTGAGCAGCTCGTCGCACAAGATCAGGCGCTCGTAAAGAGCCTTACGGCAGCCACGAAAGCAGGCAATGCCAGCACACCGGCCGGGAATGAAGGGGACAACTCAGAGCTCGATGTAGCGAAAGCGCAACTCGGTCTCGACTCAGACGAACTTAACGATGCCCAGGAAGATCTCGCTCGGGCTTCAGGCGATGACAGCGCGCAAATCCAGGAGGAACTCGCAGCGCACGAGGCTTCGATGAAGCAGTATGACGCGGGAGCGCAAAACGGAGCGCAGATCGCTACAGTTTCCGCGAAGCAGCACGCCACGCTTGCCGGACGAGTGCAAGCTTGGTTCAGCCAAATCGACCGCGCCAAATCGCTCCAGCAGGCCCAGCAGAAGGCTCAGAACGACGCTGCGGCCCTGATAGCAGAGCACAACGCCCTCGAGAGCAAAATGAGTGCCGAAGGTTCCGTTCCGGCCGGCGCTCCAGGGAATCATGCATCAAGGCTGGAGGGCATCAAGGAGCAGCGTGCCGAGCGGCAAATCCTGAGTATTTACGACGATCGCGTTCAGGGCAACCAGCAGCTCGCAATGGTGTATGGCAAGTGGGCCGTTCAGGTTCAGCTTCAGCACTCGATTGTGATGCATCTGATTTTGCGGTCAATTACCGTCATTCTCTTCATCCTTATCGCGATGCTCATTTGCGATGGATTCGTTCGTAAACTCATGTCCCGTCCTTCCCTCGATCGTCGACAGACTCAGACCTTGCGCAGCATTCTGCAGCTGGCGATCCAGGTGATAGGCGCTGTTCTCATTCTTCTCGTGATCTTCGGCATGCCTAAAGAGACACCTACTATTCTTGGGCTCGCAACGGCTGCTCTCACCGTGGCATTGCAGGATTTTCTTCTCGCGTTTCTCGGCTGGTTTGTGCTGGTAGGCAAAAACGGGATGCATGTGGGCGATTGGGTTGAGATCAACGGTGTCGGCGGAGAAGTCGTCGAGGTCAGCCTTTTGCACACCATTCTGCTGGAGACAGGTACCCTCGAAGACAAAGGTCACCCCACAGGTCGACGGATCAGTTTCATGAACAGCTTCGCCATTCGCGGCCAGTATTTCAATTTCTCTACCACCGGCCAGTGGATGTGGGATGAAATATCGGTGACGATTCCCTCGTCAGAGGACGCAGGCGCAATGGTCGAGCAGATTCATGCTGCCGTATTGAAAGAGACGGAAGAGAACTCTCACATCGCCGAGATGGAGTGGAAGCGGAGTGCGCACGGCATCGACATGAGCCGCTTTAGCGCGGCGCCAGTCGTAAACCTGCGACCCAACTCCTCGGGCATCGGTGCCCAGGTGCGATATGTAACGCGCGCATCGGAACGTTTCGAACTGAGAAATCGTCTGTATCAGCGTGTTCTTGAGCTGCTGCGCCAGCCTGCACGATCCAATGCCGTCGAAGAAAAGCCCGCACCGATCGGCATAGTCAAAATCGCCACCCCCGGCCCCGTTCGAACAAGCGATTTGACACAGCATAGGGTTTGCTCGTAACTTGGTAGCCGATGCAGATTAGCCGCCATCACGGTCACCACCATCACCATGGGACCTCCATGTCGGCGGACTGTTATGGCCTGAACTAATCGGCCAGAGAGATCAGAAACCAGAGCCCGCCGGCGAATTCGCTGGCGGGTTTTTTATTTCAACTCAGGAATGGAAAATGACAGAGACGACTACTGCAATTGATTTCGAAAAGATGGATGGCCTCGTGCCCGGCATTGTTCAAGATGCCCGCACCGGCGAAGTGCTGATGCTGGGATTCTTGAACGACGTCAGCTACAACAAGACATTGGAATCCGGCTTTGTCACCTTTTGGAGCCGCACTCGCCAGAAGTTGTGGATGAAAGGCGAAACCAGCGGCAATCGCCTGCGCATCGTCTCCATCGCCACAGACTGCGATAACGATACGCTGCTGTTTCGGGTGGTCGTCGAGGGCGATGGACTCGTCTGTCACGAGGGCACCGTCAGCTGCTTCACGCGCGCCATTGCCGGGTTCGTCGAAGGTAAGGAGGCTCCCCGTGGCTAACAAACTTCGCCTCGGCCTGCCCAAAGGCAGCCTGCAGGATGCAACCCTCGCTCTCTTCCGGCGCGCTGGCTGGAATATCTATGCCGATGGCCGCTCCTACTTCCCCTCCATTGACGACAGCAACATCGAATGCATGCTGATCCGTGCACAAGAGATGGCCCGCTACGTCGATCATGGCGTGCTCGACGCCGGCCTCACCGGCATCGACTGGGTTGTCGAAAGCGGCCTCGACGTCACCAGCGTTACGACGCTTACCTATGCCAAGCAGAGCCGTCGCAAAGTTCGCTGGGTGCTCGCCGTTCCTGAGTCCAGCGGCTTCGCCAAAGCCGAAGACCTCGACGGTAAGATCATCGCAACCGAACTCGTCGAAGTAACCAAGCGCTACTTCGCCCAAAAGGGCGTCAAAGTCAAAGTCGAATTTAGTTGGGGCGCCACTGAAGTCAAACCGCCCATGCTCGCCGATGCCATCGTCGAAGTGACAGAGACCGGCAGTTCGCTCAGGGCAAATCACCTCAAGATCATCGATACAGTGATGGAAAGCGAAACGCATCTCATCGCAGGCAAGCCGGCACTGGCCGATCCATGGAAACGGGAAAAGATCGACCAGATCGCCCTCATGCTGCGAGGTGCGATCGATGCACAATCGCAGGTGGGCCTGATGCTCAATGTCCGACAATCCGACCTCAGCGCAGTACTCGCCGTTCTGCCTGCCCTTAACTCGCCCACCATTTCTCACCTCAGCGATTCGGAGTGGGTAGCGGTCAACACTATCGTTGAAGAAGGTGTGGCGCGCGATGTGATCCCGCGGCTCAAGGCTGCGCGGGCCACCGGAATTGTCGAGTACCCGTTGAACAAGGTCGTCTTGTAGCGGCGCACCGGGAGATCCGAACGATGAAAATCATCCGAACCACAGGTCGAAGCGCACGAACGGCGAGTGACGTATTGGCCGCTCTTGAGACGCGCAGCGGCTCCGCTCTCGAGCCTGTTCTTTCCTCGGTCGAACGCATCGTCTCCGATGTCCGCAGGCAGGGAGATCGGGCTCTCCTGCGCTACGCGTCGAAGTTCGATCGCCTCGATCTGTCTGCCAACGTGAAAATTACCACGGAGGAAATGGCGTCTGCCTGGCAGGCCATCAATCAGAAACTCCGTGCCGCGCTCGAAACAGCAGCAAGCCAGATCCGCGAGTTCGCACGCCGCCAGATGCCTGCGTCGTGGCAGTTCTCGCCGGTCCCTGGCCTGACCACAGCTCAAATTGTGCGGCCTCTTCTTTCCGTTGGCTGTTACGTTCCAAGCGGCCGTCATCCTCTTCCTTCCACTTTATTGATGACCGCAATTCCCGCGCAGGTTGCGGGCGTTGCGCGCATCGTTTGCGTCTCTCCCAAGCCCGCGCCGGAAACTCTCGCTGCCGCGCACATGCTTGGCATCACGGAGTTCTACCGTCTCGGCGGAGCACACGCGATCGCGGCACTCGCCTATGGCACCGAGACACTTGCGCGCGTCGACAAAATAGTTGGTCCCGGCAATCTCTACGTCACTGCAGCCAAGCGTCTCATCGCGTTCGACTGCGCCATTGACATGCTCGCTGGCCCAACGGAGATTGTCATCGCAAGCGAAAACGGAGATGCCGCCGGTATTGCTGCAGACCTCGTGGCGCAGGCGGAGCACGATCCTGAGACGCTCTCCGTATTTGTCACCACGCGAGCCGATCTGGCAACAGAGGTCGTTGCCGCGGTCAAGAGCCGCAGCCGCACCAATCCAGTTGCACGCGAGGCTCTCAAGCGCAACGGCTTCGTATTCGTAGCCGCTTCTGTCGATGAAGCACGCCAGATCACGAATCGTCTTGCCCCTGAACATCTCACGGTCGATTCCAACGAGGATCTTGCATGGGTGCAGCACGCGGGCTCTGTCTTCGTGGGGCGCTGGTCGGCGCAGCCCATGGGCGACTACATCTCCGGACCCAATCACACGCTGCCGACGGGTGGCATGGCGCGCGTCCGCGGAGGCCTCAGCGTGAACGACTTCGTCAAGCTCATCACCGTGCAGGAATACACAGCCGAGGGAATCGCGAAACTCGGCCCTCCCGCCGAATTGCTTGCTGAAGCTGAAGGCCTCACCGGCCACGCCGACGCCATTCGTGCCCGCCTCAATGTAAGGAGGCCCCATGCCTGAACGGACAGTGGAAGCAGGAGCATCCTCGCGCTCCACCTTAAACCCGAAGCCCGCCCCACCGCAGATGGCTCCGCGCGCGCGCGTGCAGGCCATGAAGGAGTACCATCCACCGCTCGGTAGCCGCGATATCCTGCGCCTCGATTTCAACGAGAACACGCTGGCCTGTTCACCCAAAGTACGTGAGATGCTTGGCCGCATCTCCGCGGGTGATCTCACCCGCTACCCCGAGCGCGAACCCGTCGAGGCCATCGTTGCCAGGCACCTCAATCTTGCCCCCGAACAGGTTGCCCTCACCAACGGCGTGGATGAAGCGATTCACGTGCTCTTCGAAACGTTTCTTGAATCGGGCGATGAGCTGCTGCTTCCCGTGCCCACTTACACCATGTATGAGGTCTACGCATCGGCGACTGACGCCAAAATAGTCCCCGTGCAATCGGCTCCGGATTTACAGTTTCCGTTCGAGCGGCTATTGGCATCGGTCACCGCGCAGACCAAGGTGATCGCGATTGCCAACCCCAACAGTCCGTCTGGATCGATTGCTCAGCGGGCGCAACTCCTCGAACTTGCGCGGATCGCGCCCCATGCCATCCTCTTAGTGGATGAGGCGTATTTCCATTTTCACGGCGAAACCGTCATCGACCTCATCGGCGAAATTCCGAATCTCATGGTAGCGCGTACTTTCTCCAAAGCCTTTGGCCTTGCGGGTCTTCGTCTCGGTTTACTCGCTGGCCCCGTCGACCTCATGCGCTGGATCCGCCGTGTCCTATCGCCCTATAGTGTGAATTCGCTTGCGCTCGCATGCCTTCCGCCCGCGCTTGACGACGCGGCCTATCTTGAGTGGTACGTTGGCGAAGTTCTTGCCGCGCGCTCAGAGTTCGAGGCCGCCCTCGACACTGAAGCAGTTCGCCGCTGGCCGAGCCACGCTAATTTCGTTCTCGTCGACATAGGGCCCCAGCACACGGAATTTGTTCGCCACATGCGCGCAGCTGGTGTTCTCGTGCGCGACCGATCAAGCGATCCGGGTTGCGATGGATGCGTTCGCATCACAATCGGAACACGCCAACAAATGCGGCAAGCGGCGACGGTGCTCAAGAAAGCCCTCGCCCTGCTGCGAACAGGGAGCAAGTCGGAATGAGTCAGAAACGCAAATCCTCCGCGGGCAAGATTCCTGCGAAAATGCGCAAGGCCAGCTTCAGTCGCAACACAACCGAAACGCGCATCGCCATCGCACTCACAATCGAGGGCCAGGGCCGCTATAAGGTTGCAACCGGCATCCGATTCTTCGATCACATGCTGGAATTATTCACTCGCCACGGCGCCTTCGATCTCGATCTCAAGTGCGACGGCGATCTCGACGTCGATCAGCATCACACGGTTGAAGATGTCGGCATCGCCCTCGGCGAGGCTTTCAACAACGCCCTCGGAGACAAGCGCGGCATTCTGCGTGCTGGCTACTTCATCATGCCCATGGACGAGACGCTCGCCATCGCCGCCGTCGATCTGAGCGGGCGCGCCGCCTTTGCGGTAGACGCCAAGGTGCGCACCCGCCTTGTAGGCGATCTACAAACAGAATTGGTGACGGATTTCTTCGAAGGATTCGCGCGCGGTGCTCGCGCAAACGTTCACGTCAAGACGATGTATGGCCGCTCAAACCATCACAAGATCGAAGCGATCTTTAAGGCCTTCGCCCGCGCCTTGCGCGTTGCCTGCTCACGCGACAAACAACTCGGTGCGATGCTTCCATCCACAAAGGGACTGCTTTAGCCGCTCAGTTGTCACAGAATCATTCCGAAGTGTGGACTGAAACGAGTTGGACTCTTGGCTCAGAGGGAACAAGAAGAATGCGCGTTACGGTAATCGATTACAAGGCCGGCAATCTGACATCGGTGCTGAAGGCCCTCCGCCATCTGGGCTCTGAGCCCGTCGTTACCGATGCCGATGCCGCGCCGATTGAATCAGCCGAGCGCATCGTGCTGCCGGGGGTAGGGCACTTCGCCGCCACGCGCCGATTAGACGACACGGGACTGACAAGCGCCATTCGTGCAGCGGTCGCTCGCGGCGTGCCATTCCTCGGAATCTGCGTGGGCATGCAGTGGTTGTATGCAGGTTCGACCGAAGAGCCAAGCCAGCCGGGCCTTGGCTATTTTCCTGAATACTGCGTACGCTTTCCTGAAAGCGAAAAGAAAGTCCCACACGTCGGGTGGAACTCACTCACCGTTCAAACTGACTCGCGCTTGCTCGCGGGTGTAGAACCAGGTGAATTTGTTTACTTCACACACTCCTATCGCGCACCTGTTACACCCGATACCGCGGGATCGACCGACTACATCGGGCCCTTCACTGCTGTTGTCGAACGAGGCAACGTGATGGGCGTGCAGTTTCACCCCGAAAAATCTGGCGCGGCCGGATTGAAGATCCTGCGTAACTTCCTGGCAATGAATCCCCCGGAGTGTCCATGCTGACCAAGCGCATCATCGCCTGCCTCGACGTGCACGCAGGCCGTGTCGTCAAGGGTGTGCAGTTCGTCGACATCATCGATGCGGGCGATCCCGCAGAACTCGCAGCTCGTCACGCGCGTGAAGGCGCCGACGAGATCGTGATGCTCGACATCACGGCCACGCACGAAGGACGGCAAACGCTCCTCGACACTGTTCGCCGCGCCGCACGCGAACTCTTCGTGCCCTTTTGCGTTGGTGGCGGAATTCGTAGCGCACGCGATGCCGAGCAGGTCTTCGATGCCGGTGCGGACAAAGTCAGCGTGAACTCCGCCGCGCTCGCCGACCCCCTACTGATTGACGCGATCGGCCGCAGCTTCGGTGCGCAGGCCGTGGTCGTCGCCATCGACGCACGCCGCGATCCGCAAGCCGCCGATCCGGTTCGCGACGCGCAGGTTCTCGTGCAGGGCGGCCGCAAAATCACAGGTCGTCGCGCTGTCGAGTGGGCCCGCGAAGCCGAAGCTCGCGGCGCCGGAGAAATCCTGCTCACATCAATGGACTCCGATGGAACGCGCGCAGGCTTCGATTGCGAGCTAACCGCGGCTGTCAGCGAGGCAGTGAATATCCCAGTCATCGCTTCAGGTGGCGCAGGCACTGTGGCTCATTTCGCCGATGTATTTGCGCGAGGAAGAGCGGATGCCGCTTTGGCCGCAAGCATCTTTCACTTCGGCGTTTCGAGCGCCCGCTCTCTGAAGCAGGAGCTCGCTCAGGCCGGTGTTCCCGTGAGGCTCCCATGCTGATTCCTTCCATCGATCTCCTCGGCGGCCGCATCGTCCAGCTCCAACAGGGTGAAAAACTGCGGCTCGCCTTCGACGACTTTGAATACTGGATCGAGAAGTTCTCTCGGTACCCGCTTGTCCAGTTGATCGATCTCGACGCCGCAATGCGCCAGGGCGACAACGCTGCACTCGTGGCGCAAATTGCTAAAAGACTCCCTTGCCAGGTCGGAGGCGGTATTCGCAGTATCGACCGAGCGAACCAACTCCTCGAGGCCGGAGCAAGGCGCGTGATCATTGGCTCCGCCTTCTTTGCCGAAGACGGTTCCGTTAACACCGAAGTTGCTTCGTCTTTCGCACAGGCTCTCGGATCGGATCATGTCATCGCCGGCATCGACACAAAGAATGGCCGCATCGCCGTGAAGGGCTGGAAGGCCGAGATCGCTCTCACACCCGACGACGCAATTCCACAACTCGAACAGCACGTCGCCGCCTTCCTCTACACCCACGTCGACGGTGAAGGTCTCCTCGGCGGTTTCCCCATCGACGTCGCCGTACGCCTCCGCAAGCTCACCAGGAAGCAGTTGATTGTCGCAGGCGGCATTCGCAGCCAGCAGGAAATCGATGCGCTGGATGCGATCGGCGCCGATGCAGTCGTAGGTATGGCCATCTACAGCGACATGCTCGCCGTCTGATCTTGGCCGCATCGGCCCGTCGTATTGTCAGAAGGCGCGCTCCAATTCCATCGGGTATTCTGGAATTGATCTGCTCTTCAACGCGAAAGGAACCGCAAGATGCCAACCAAAAGTGGGCTCCGCCTGGCAAAACGGCTGGATGAAGTGGGTTTCTCTGACATTGTTCAGATTCGCAATAAGGTTATGGCCATGCGCGGAGAGGGCTTGCAGGTCCACACTCTCCATGGAGGCGAGCCATACTTCGAGACGCCGGACAACATCAAGTTCGCAGCCGTTCGCGCACTCGTCGAAAACCAGACACACTACGCTCCCTCGTCCGGACTGCCGGGCCTTCGTAATGCTCTGGTCGAAAAGCTTGCCGCGAAGAACCGCATCAATGTCACTGCTGACGAAGTCATCGCTACGGTTGGCGGATCGCAGGCTCTCTACGCTGCCTTTCAAAGTGTTCTCGATCCCGGCGATGATGCGCTGATCTTCTCACCCTACTGGACGCCAATTGGCGATCTGGTCACCGGCGCGCAGGCACGGCCCTTGCTGGTTCCCACCATAACCGCACGCCGCAACGGCATTCGCAAGACCCTCGAGCAGTTCTCCACGCCTAAGACGCGCGCCGTGTACTACAACACACCGCAAAATCCCAGCGGTCTGGTCTTTACGCGTGCCGAGGCCGAAGAAGTGGCTGCGTTTGCCATCGAGCGCGATCTTATCGTCATCGCCGACGAGGCGTACGAAGATCTTGTCTACGACGGTGAACACTTTTCCATCGCCTCTTTGCCGGGCATGCTCGAAAGAACCATCACCTGTTTCACGTTCTCCAAGACCTACGGCATGACGGGCTGGCGTGCCGGATACGCAGTTGCTCAAGAGCCATTTATGACCGCCTTGCGCAAAATCGTTCTCTATTCCACGAATGGTGTTACGACATTTGTGCAGCATGCCATGATGCACGCGCTCAAAACCACCAACGCGCAGATTGCCGCATATCGCGAGGAGTATCGCAAGCGGCGCGACTTGCTCGTTGGCGCTTTGAACGAAGTAGGCCTTGATTGCGATCCCCCCGCGGGCGCGTTCTACGCCTTTCCAAATGTCGAAAAGATCAACAAGAACAGCCGCACGGCTGCGCAGATCCTGCTCGACAAGGCACATATCGCAACCATTCCGGGTTCCGTCTTCGGAGCGCAGGGCGAAGGGCATCTGCGCTTTGGCTATGCGATTTCAATGCAGGAAATTCAGGACTGCGTCGACGCGCTCCGCCGCTTCTTCGCGTAGGCTGTCGGCGGTCAGCTCATTTTTCTGCTTGTCCTACGGCGTGCCCTGTTTCCACGCGCACCGAACGCAGCAGCCGCGCAATCTGCTTTAAATGCAGTTGCACCGCATATGCGCGGAGAATCTCCGCCTGCGAAAACTGGGATCCTGTATGCCGCACTGCGGCCATCCGCGCCTCAAGTTGCGCAATGTCTTCCTCCAAATGGATACCTTGCGGCGGAATATGAAAGCGCCACCCATGAATGCAGCTGCCGAGATAGTGAAAGCCGCTGCGAATGTCCACAGCGAGCCGGCCAAGCGCCGGCTCCAATTGCTCCACATATTTGTCGTCGTGGCTGTCACGAACCGCAAACTCCAGCGCCACCAATGCATCGAAAAGCGACCGCCCGAACTGCGCAAGCATGCCCAGACCTTCACGCCATCCGGGCCCACCCGAGGGCTCGTTGCGTGCTGCTTCCAATAGCGTATTGTTGTCCCGCAGGCGGCTCAGGGCGTCTTCTCGTACTTTAGCGAGCGTCTCTTGAGGCACTCCGCCAAATCCGCGAAGGATCGTCTCAAAGAATGTACCCAGAACAAGAAACTCCTGCGCCAGCCCATCGCGAAGCCGAAGCCGCGCGCGATCCGGGAAAACGAAAGTGGACACGAGAATTGCCACAACAATGCCCAGTACTACCTGGCTCACGCGGTCCAGTGCAATGAGCCAATGGGAGCTCACATTGGGAACCAGCATCACGATGGTGATCGTCACCCCCGCCAACCGCGAACTGCTGCGAAATCCAAGCACGCCGCATAGGGTTACTGCCGCGAGTACTGCGAGGATGTAGTTCCACGGCAGCGTTCCGAAAAGCGAAAATGAAAACCCGAAAACAGCCCCGATCAAGGTGCCCAGCAAGCGATCGCGCGATGCCGTAATCGTCGAGCCGAAATTCGACTGCAGAACAATGATCGCGCTGATAGCGCCCCAGTAACCGTCGTGCAGTCCAAACCGCATCGCCAGCCACCAGCAAAGTCCCGCGGAAAGCGCGGTTTTTGCCGCGTGAATCAGCAGACGGCGAAACTCCCAGCTCAACCACGGCGCGCGCTCCGGCCCGTCCAGGCGCAGCTTCGTCGCAAGCTGCTGTTGCGACCAAGTTTTATTCGTTAGCAATCGCATCTTAAATCGAGGGCACTGTAGTGCACATCCAGCATGACACGCGCCGGGCCGCCTTTCGGCGGTCATTCGTCACGCCACCGTGTAGCATAGAGGATACGGGCCTGTTTAGCGGCTCAGCCAACATCCATGCTACGAGTCGGATATCCTGCCACCCTTTCCTCAGTATTGTTTGCAGACTTCCCCAAAGAAGTCGAGCTGATTCCTTTGTCTGAAACGCTCGATCACGCGATAGACATCGAGGTCTGGATTCCCGACCCTTATCCCACGCGGGCGCAGCGCATCGTACCGCATCTGCGAGGCGTCAAGCTCGTGCTCTCACTCATGGCTGGAACCGAGTGGATCCCCGGTGCAATGGGACCGCACGTCACCATCTGTAATGCGCGCGGGGCGCACAATGTCTCTACCGCCGAGTGGACCATCACCGCCATTCTTTCGAGCCTGAAATATCTCCCTCTCTACTTTGACGTGCAACGCTCGGGCCACTGGAAGCGACGCTCCGAGGCAAGTGCTCACTACGCGAAAATTACCGGAGACACGAGGCCGCAGTATCCCCCCATCATGCAAGAAGAACTGACCGGCAAGAGCGTTTTGCTCGTAGGCTACGGCTCCATCGGCAAGGAGATAGAGCGCATGCTTGAGGCCTTCCGCGTGAAGTTGATTCGCGTCGCACGCACCGCCCGCAGCGAGCCCAAAGTCCATCCGGTCGCAGAACTGGATGCCTTGCTTCCCCAGGCCGAGATTGTCGTCCTGATCCTCCCGGCCACGGCAGAGTCGAAGCATCTCATCGGCGCGCGCCAATTCGCTCTCATGCAGCAAGGTACGTTGCTTGTGAACGCGGCGCGCGGCCCGATTGTGGATACCGTGGCGCTTGTCGATGCACTGAATGGAGGCAGGATCCGTGCAGCTCTTGACGTCACCGATCCCGAGCCCCTACCCGACGGCCACCCACTTTGGACGTGCCCTAATCTGCTCATCACGCCCCACATCGGGGGCTCAACGCCGATGTTTGCGCCCCGGGCGGTCAAAGTCGCCGAAAATGAGCTCCGCCGATACCTGGCGGGAGAGCCTCTGCACAATGTGGTTCAAGCGGCAATCTGATCGACGGCCGCCGCGCGTCGCCAGTCCCGCAATCCAAGCACAGCCAGGCCAACAAGAATGGCATATAGCGCCGCTGTGACGCGCAGATTTTTGTACAAATATTCGCCGATGTAGACAAGATCGACGACGATCCAGAGCCACCAGTTTGCCGTGTGCTTGCGCGCTTGCCACCAGCTTGCAACGAGACTGAAGCTCGTCAGCGCTGCATCCAGAAAGGGAAGTGCCGCGTGGAGTCGGCGAGCCAGCTCCCCCAGAATGAAGCTGCCCACCACACCCGCAGCCACCGCCGTCAAGAGCGCCGCCATGCCCAGAGGAGCAACTCGCACTTCCCCTTCTTCTCGGACCCCCCGCCACCAGTGCCACCAGCCGTACAAGGTAAACATCAGAAAAAAGATCTGCAGCAACGAATCCGAAAGAAGTTGTGCGCGATAAAAGACGACCAGGTAGAAGACATCGGCGGCGAGAATCACGGGCCAGCACAGCAAGGTACGCCGCGTCGTAAGCCAGATGCCAAGCACGGTCGTAATAAACCCGGCGATCTCGACCCAATCGGCCGCCATGTAGTTGATGAGTGCGGTCCAGCTCATCAGCGCTCTACCCCCGGCATCGCGCCCTTGCGCGATCTTGCCCATTGGCGCAGCTCGCCGAGCAGAGCGCGCCCCGCGTTACTGTGGAACCAGCGCGCGTGCCCAACCAGCCACCCATCGCTCGCCATCGGCGCCTTCTCTTCCGAATGCAACACGCTGAGAAAGTAATCTGTCTCTGACAGCGCAAACTCCGCATGACACAGTGCAGTCATCGGCGCCAAAGCTGCTGCTTCCTCCGCCGAGAGGCAACGCACCTGCTCGTATCCCTTCAGCAGTGCACGTAGGTGGTCGAAATGAACTGCCACCGCGTCAGGATGCGCAGGATCGTTGACCAGCGTCAGCCACTCGACAATATTTCGTTCGATCGCGTGAGCAAGATCGTGAACAGCATTTGTGCGATCGGCAAGTCCAAAATCGATAATCGCAGTAGCCTGCGCATCTTCTGACGCGTCGCTCCAGAACAAGTTAGACGCATGTAAATCGTTGTGCGTCCACAGCGGCACAAGCGCCGGCAGCATGGGCGTCAACTCGGCATGAAATGGCGCGAGCAGTTCCAGCGCCTCTCTGCAGCTGTCGCGCTTCTGCATATAATTGCGCAGCACGGGTCGCGCGGCGACGTAGCGATTCATCGCTGACTCGGCATCCTTTGAGGCAAAGATGGTGAAACTCGCTACCAGCGGTTGCACCTTACGAGTGGGCTCCAGAAAACTTGCCGCGGCACAGTGCATGCGTGCCATCGCTTGTCCTGCAGAGAAGGCGTGGCCCGCTGAGCGAAACGGCGTCCACGATATTGCCTCTTCATAGAGATCGGTGCCCGGCGGCGTTTCGTGGACTTCATAGGTCCAATCGTCTGTCTCGATAGCCGTCTGCCCCGTCCGGTCAGCCCATACACGCGGCACCGACGCTCCGTGCGCAGCTAAATGCGCAAGAAAACGATGCTCTTCGCGCAGTCCCTCACCATCCCGTACGGCGCGCGCGTGCCGCTTTACAAAGACCCGCTTGTCTCCCACCGCAACGGTGCTTGCCGCGGAGAACGGCCGTGGGCTGACCGACAGAATCCTCACGGGTTCGTCGAGGCCCGCAAACCGGCCGAGCAAGTCCACAACTTCCTTCGCGGCGAGCGGAGGCCAATCGGGCTCAACCAGTGAGCCGTCCATCCCGTGCGCTATGGCGGTCGTTGTCATTTCTTCAGTCGTCGATCCGGCCTTCCCATTAGAACGTATAGTGCGCTGCGAGTCGCACTGTCGCCGGCGCCCCTTGATGGATAAATGTATCTCCGTAACTAGCGCCAGTGTCCTTCCAGTAGCGCTTATTGAATAGATTGTCGGCGTACAAGCGTAGAGTTACGCGGCCCTGTTCGCCGCCCGGCGTGTAGCGCGCTCCAAGGTTGAAGAGGTGATAGCCCGGCACGCTAACCGCGTCATCGCGCGTTGCTTCTTTAGCGGCTCGTATAGCTCCAGCCTGGCATCACATGCAGGCCGCGCGCATGAGGAATCAGGATATCCGCAAAGATCGTCGTATGTAGTCGCGGCACATTGACCACCTGCTTGTCGTCGAATGCAGGTGTTCCTGTATCCGAAGAAATCGCCCGCATCGCCGTAGCCGATCCGGTTAGTTGCAGCCATCCCGTTGCTTTTCCCTGAGCACTCAATTCGATTCCATCATGTGTCTCGTGTCCGGCTGACTCAAAGCACAGGTCGCCGCTCGCCACGTCGCCGCCGGCCGACAGATTACTTGTGCAGAACTTGTCCGCTTGCTGAATCACCCGCGGATAAAAAAACGGCTGACGCATGCGAAACAAATCTGCGGTTAACAGAATCTGGCGTTCGTACTTCACTCCGATCTCGGCCTGCCGCGTCGAGAACGGATCGAGAAACAGATTTGCGTTGTCGACCCACCACGGCGCTTGCTGCCCCAGCGACAGCAGAACTCCATAATTGCCGTACAGTGTCATATCGCGCAGTGGCGCATACGTTACGGCATACTGCGGCAACCAAAGCGTTCGCGCGCTCGTGTAGTTGAAATCGCTCACCCGCACAAAACGTCCACCGGCAAGCGCGGTTATCCCGCCTGGCAAGTGCACCCGATCCTGCAGAATGCCGGCAGCCTGGTGATTGTAGTCCGCGAGCGTTGCCGGGCCGGCCTGCTGATATGGACTCTCCGGAGCATACAAAATATTCGGCAGGTAAAGATTCTCCGCACCGAGCGGCGTATACACCACGCTCGGCGAAAGATCGACGCTCCGATGGAAGAGTGAACCCCCACCGGCGACATCGTGCGTAATCTTGCCTGTCTTGACATGGCCTGTGATCAGAGCCTCGCCATCCGCATCGATCCGCAATTCGCCAGGGCTGCGATAGTCGTAGATCTCATAGCTGCCATCGGGGCAAAAGAAGTAGTAAGGCGAATCCGGGCAAAGCGAATTTCCGTCGGCATCGAGCGCAGGCCCATACGGCCATATCACGTTGTCGTCGATCAGAGAATGGCTGTAGGCGCCGTTCAGATGCGCCACCCAGTTCGCGTTGAAGCGATGTTCCAGCCGCGATCCAGCATTGAATGCATCGAAGGTGTTCGGCTTGCTCCAGGGCTGGTATCCAAGCATTGTCGAAGGAAATACATGCATAGGAACAATAGTTCCTCCCAGCAGTTGGTATCCGGCCTCCGAGCGCTGCACCTTGTGCTGGTATTCGAAATCCGCAAACAGATCCGTCTTCGCTCCAAAGCGCAAAACTCCGTCGGCCGCGCCCACTCCGCGCCACCCATCCGCATGCTGCACGTAGGTATGCATGTTTTCGCCTGCCATGTTCAATCGAATACCGGGTTGGAAGCTGCCGTGAAAGACGCGCCCCACGTCGAGTGCGCCGTACGACGTTCCGCGGTGATCGGTTGCCATATCGATTGCAGGATGCATCCGCGCGTCGGGCTCCTTCGTTACAAAATCGATGAGTCCGCCCGCTGACGTTACACCGCTCTCAACGCCGGCAATCCCTTTCACAATTTCGACGCTTTGTTTGTTTTCAAGCGGAACGTCTTGCTCGCCCGCGATGGTCATCCCATTGATTGCCAGGCCGGTCGCCAGATCAATCGGAAATCCGCGAATCTCAAAGTCGCCGTAATACCCTACGGGCGCATAGTCCTCGCCCACCGACGCATCGTTCTTCACCACGTCCGTCAGAACGCGCGCCATCTGGTCGCTTAGTACTGCTCCGGTAATCGTCGTGAGCGACAGCGGACTTTCTTTGAGAGGCGTTCCGTCAAGGCTTCCCGCCACGCTGGCGCCGCCAAGATAATCGTCCTTTAGCTGGCCGTGCACTTCCACCGTGGTTGTCACGCGTGGCAGTTGCTGTGTCGCCGCCTGATTCTGCGAACCATTGGCCGAATCCGCCGGAGCGTTCTGCGCAAGCGCGCATAGCGGCCCGATCATGCAAACCACAAGCTGCATGAATCTCCGAGGAGATCCTTGCGCAGCCAATCGCCTGCGAAGGACGGAAACAGTCTCGATGAAAGGCGTAATAGCGTCTGTGGCCGTTTCCATAGGGTCCCCTTGCTCCAACACTGCGAAACAGGAGAACTCGCACTACGAGAAGGCCGCTTGACTTCGGAAACTTCCCACGCCGGTATGATCCGGATCGGGTTCGAGGGTATCTTCTCAGCCCCCTTTTCAGGGGCACCCCTGTTTCGATAACTGAATTGAAACACTTCCACGGTGTTTTGTAAAACTCGTCGTTCCAGAACAACGCGCGGAGACTCTTCGGGAGCGGCCACAGGCCGGGAAACCGGGACGGGCATCAGCGCCGCGCCCTCACTTCCCGCTGCCCTCGACGATGGTGAGGATCCGATCGACAACTGGTGCCGAAAATCGCTCCACATTGCCACTCGGCCAATGCACTTCGATCGCATTCGCCTTTGTCGCACAGCCCAGGCCGAAATGCACTCGCAGGTCATTGGTCGAGAGGTAGCTGCCCCCGCTCAGGACATCCCCCCGTTGGCGCATTCCATTCGCCGTCAGATAGACGGTCGCGCCAACAGCATCGCGCGGGCTCTTCGCTCCGCCCACAAGCTTCAACTCCAGCCAATGATTTGTCGCGCTGCTCACGTTGCGAAGCAGCACCGGGTGCCCATCCATCACGTTGATTACAGCGTCCATCTTGCCGTCATTGAAAAGGTCGCCTACTGCCATGCCGCGCCCCGCCATCACCTCGGCCAGGCCTGTCCCTTCTACGGCAGGCACAGGTTCAAACTGCTTCCCACTCATATTGCGGAACAGCATCGGCCGCTGTTTCCAGCTTGTACCCCATGCATATCTGTCCGCTTCGGGGTATACATGGCCGTTCGCCATCAGCAGGTCTTTCCATCCATCGTTGTCGTAATCGACAAACGCGTCACCCCAACTGAGGAAGGGAACCAGGTTCTCGCCGAGTCCCACATCCTTGCTCACATCGGTAAAGCTTGCATCGCCCTCATTGCGGTAAAGAGGCTTTCCGCTGTCTGAGAATGTCGTATCGAAAATGTCAAGCTGGCCGTCGTTTTCGAAGTCGCCCAAGGCCAGTCCCATCGACGCAACTTCCTGCCCCTCACCGTTGACCGCGAAGCCCGATTCATAGCTCTTGTCGACAAACGTTCCGTCGCCGTTGTTCACGTAGAGGTAATTCGGCGTCGAATCGTTACCCACCAGCAAATCAGGCCGGCTGTCGTTGTTGATATCCGCGAACACGGTCCCCAGCCCGTAGTATCCGGGCTTATCGCCTACGCCGGCCTTCTCGCTTACATCGGTAAATGTCCCATCGCCATTGTTGCGGAAAAGGTGATCGGGCTCTCCCCGCAATCCTCGCGGCCCGCAGCTTACCGGGGCGCCGCGAAACATGCAGAAGGCGTTACGTTCGCCGTTCTGCTCTGCTACCGGGAGATGGTTGCGATCCAAATGCAGATAACCCGCCACAAACAGATCGAGCCGTCCATCGCCGTCGAAGTCGCCCCACGTCGCGCCAGAAGACCAGTTGCCGAGCGCGACGCCGGCCTTCTCCGCGACATCGGTGAAGGTCCCATCCCGGTTGTTGCGATATAGCCGATTCCTGCCCCAGTTCGTGACGTAGATATCCGGCCAGCCGTCGTTGTCGTAATCGGCGATCGCCACCCCCTCGCCCCAGCGGTCGTTCGTTACTCCCGCCTGCGCGGCGACGTCTGAAAAAGTTCCGTCATGGTTGTTGTGGAAGAGTGCAGCATGAGGCGGAGCTTCTTTGCCATCCAGCGCGTCGAATGTGGAACCATTGACGACGTAGATATCCAACCATCCGTCGTTGTCGTAGTCGATCAGCCCGATGCCCGAGCCCTTCGTTTCCACAAGGTAGGTTTTCGCCGGCGCGCCCATCCGATGCGTCCACTTCGTCAGTCCCGCGCTCTCTGAGATGTCCTCGAACACGACAGGTCCGCTCTTGACGAAGCCGCCCGCCGTGATCGGTCGCTTCTCCGCATCTAGCTTGCAAAGCATGAGGGCTGCGCCCCGCAGAGCCGCTTGCACTTTGTTGAGACGCTGGACTTATCTGGGCCTGCAGGTTCGCGCCCTGTACTGTGCCAAAGACCGCGATCCCAAATGCGAGCGCACCGCGCAAATACTTAAACAACGTAGCCGCCGATAACGAACATGGCTGCCAGTATACGGTCCGCCCACAATGGGATCACTACGGGATCACAACCAGGCAGGCCTTATGTCGCCGGTACCGTCGGTTGCACGTTCTCTACCAGCCATCCCTTGTCGCCCTTCACCAGATTTGCTGTCGCCACTCGCTGGCTTTCTGTATCCGATGCAATCTTTGGGAACGCGCTCTTCATCTCCGCACTATTCGCCCAGTCCGGCATTCCTGTCACGCCGTAGTGATACGTCACGCTGTAGTGCGCTGAGTTTGCATCCGGCGGCGTAAAGCTGTCGACCGTGCTTACCTCCAGATGCCCAAAGCAAAAATTGCCATAGCCCGGCTGCGTGGCATCCGGCGTCCACGTCGATCGACCTTTGTCCGATACATCGTAGTCGTTCACCTGCTTTGAGCCGATCAGGAATCGGCTTTTCTCTGCGGTCTTACGCGTTAGCAGCCCCGCGTCTGTCAGCGCGTCGAACCCCTTGGTCTGCTCGTCATTCGACGTGTCCGCCTGCGCTGGAAACTTCACCGGCGCACTCCACACGCACTCCTGTTTTCCGCTGTAGTAGCTGTTGATCGCCGACTTGAACGCGTCTTTGTCCACTGTGTTCGAGTGACACCCGGCCGCCGTCAGAATTATTGCGCCGATCGCTAAACTTACCGTGCTGGTTTTTCGCATGACTGTCTCTCCTTCGCGGTTGGATGCGAGAAACAGCTGGTGCGCTTGCACGCGCAACTGACAGTTATGTGTTGTTTCGCGGTACCCGACGGCTCAGAAGGTCGCGGGCACAACAGAAGCCGTGTCGATCTGAATCGGCTCCGTACTCCGCGTCGCCATCTCGGTAATAGATGCTCTGGTTAAAATCTCAAGCATCGCGCGCTGAGCCCGTGCCCAGACTGGGTGTGCTGGGCAACCTTTCGAGCGATCGCAGCTGTGCGCTCCATCAGCCAGGCAGACATTCAGGCAGATGGGGCCGTCAATTGCCGCGATCACGTCGTACATCGACGCCTGGCGTCCGCGCGGCTTGATCGCAAAGCCGCCGGCTTTGCCGCGCCGCGAAACAATCAGATCCGCACGCGCCAGCGCCTGCAGAATCTTCGAGAGAAAACTCTCCGGCGTCTCCGTTGCCTGGGCAAGCGTCGGCAGCAACACCCGCGCTTCATCCGGAACGGAGGCTAAATACACCATCACACGCACACCGTAATCTGCGGCGCGGGTCAACTGCATCGATGAATTGCATTTCCTCATAGTCGATCCGTCGTGCGACCTCTCGCCGACTTTGCCGCATTGAGGCATAACATCGCGCGATAGAGGGTCCGCCTGCAGAGTAGCCGAGGGCGTCACGGAGCCGTGTATCCCCCGTCACAGACCCTTGTTTAGGTGATCAGATAAATCTTTCCTTTCAAAGTGAAATTGGAGATAAACAGTCCGAAATGATCGCCGAGAAACACTGCCTGTCTTGCTGCCGAACTCTCGGCTCTCCGTGCTGCGCCTCCCGCGTGGTCTGTCAAAGACACCCCTCTTCCACTGGCTCAATCTGCCGATTCTCTGTGTTGGCCCTTGAAGTGAAAGGAAACAGGACGTCGTGATGCAAGCGTTTCCCATAGTTGATCCAATTCCATTGCCGGCGCCGATCTGGCTCTTCAAGCTGCTCCACATCGTCACCTTGTCGTTGCACTTTGTAGCGGTGGAGATGCTGCTCGGCGGCCTGTTGCTGGCGGTCTTTCTCAGCTTCTCCCGTTCGTCTCTGGCCCACGTCACGGCCCGGGCCCTTGCCCATCGGCTCACCGTCGTCATGACGTTTGTGATCAATCTCGGCGTGCCTCCGCTGCTCTTCGCTCAGGTCCTGTACGGCCGCGCGCTCTACACCAGCAGCGTCCTCATCGGGGTCTACTGGATATCGATCATCGGCCTTCTGATGTTGGCTTACTGGCTCCTCTATCAGTTTTCTGAGAGGCTCGATGCCGGAAAGTCGGCTTGGTGGGCCGGCCTGTCAGCCTGGCTTATTGCGGGCTTCATCGCACGCCTGCTCTCCACCAACATGACACTCATGCTTCGCCCCGAAGTCTGGCGCGAGATGTATTCCGCCTCCGCTGCGGGAAGATTCCTGCCTACCGGCGACCCCACCCTTACCCCCCGCTGGCTTTTGATGCTGGCGGGCGGCCTCTTTATCGGCGGCCTCTGGCTCGTGTATCTCTCCGCCCGCTCCACCTTCACCGCGGAAGAGCAAAAATTCATCGCTGGCCTCGGCGGCAAGGTTGCAGCCTTCTCTGGACTTCTTTATCTTGCGGCGGGATTTTGGGCTGCCTCTGTTCAGCCGGATGCGGTGAAAGCAGGCCTGGCCACACACTCCCTCTATCACTTTGCGAATTTCGCGGGTTACGGCTGGATCTTGCTGGTCGTCGTGGCCGTCCTCCTTGCTGCATTCGCCGGTTTCACTCGGCTCGCCGCCAATTGGCTCGCCTGGACCGGCGCTCTTGTCGCTCTTCTGATTGAGATCACATTCACCGTCTATCGCGATGCCGTGCGCGATCTCACGCTCCTCAGCAAAGGCTTCGATGTCTGGGATCGCGTCGTAGTCACTAACTGGTCCGTCGTCGGCCTGTTCCTCGTACTCTTTGTGGCCGGCCTCGGCGCCATCGGATGGCTCGTGTCCGTCGTCGCGCGGGCACAAAAACCCATGGAGGGCGCAGCCTGATCGGGCGCACATACTGATGAGTCAAGTCCTAAGTACTCCACACATCGCTCCCGAACCGGCTGCCGACGGCGAGCAGCGCACACGCCGGGGATTCATGATCGCCGCCGCCGCTGCCGGCCTTTGCTATACCGCGGCCCTCTCCTATCCCATCTATCGCTACCTCGCCTCACCGGAGGAGATGGAATCGAATGCCACCGCAGTCACCGAAGTGACCCTCAAAGATGCGCAGAAGCTTCCCGCGGGATCCGTCCTGATGTTCAAGTTCGGCTCCGCGCCGGCCATGTTGATTCATCACGAAGATGGCCGCTGGGTCTCTCTGACGGCTGTCTGCACGCACCTGGGATGCACCGTGCAGTATGAGCCGCAGGCCGACCGCATCCACTGCGGCTGCCACGGAGGCGTTTACAACGCCTATACCGGCGCCAACGTCAGCGGACCGCCTCCCAAACCTCTCAGGCTTTTCAAAGTCGCCGTGAACGACACCGGCGTCAACGTGTCTCGCGCATGAAGCTCTTGCTGTTTAACTCATTCGCTGCTTCTCTGTTTCGAAGGAACCTCGCATGACCACAAAGACTGCTTCCATATACGACTGGGTGGACGAGCGCCTGGGCCTCTCTGAGATGGCCGCCTTCGCGCGTCATAAGACTGTTCCCGTTCACGCACAATCGTTCTGGTACTACTGGGGTGGCATCTCGCTCTTCCTCTTCCTCGTCCAGTGCTTTACAGGCGTTCTGCTGCTGGTCTACTACCACACGGGCGCCGACGCCTACGAGTCGGTCCGTCAAATCACCTTCGTGATGCACTTTGGTTGGCTCATTCGCTCCGCGCATTCGTGGTCCGCCAACCTGATGATCTTTTCGATCCTCGTGCACATGTTCTCGGTCTATTTCATGAAGGCCTACCGCAAGCCGCGTGAGTTCGGATGGCTCAGCGGCATGGGCCTGCTCGGCATCGCTTCGGTCTTCGGCTTCTCCGGATACCTGCTGCCCATGGACGAGCTCAGCTACTTTGCCACCAAGGTCGGCCTCGAGATCCCCGCCGCCATTCCCTGGATCGGACCAATCATCGGCAACATGCTGCGCGGCGGGCTCGAAGTCAATGAGTTCACGGTGCAGCGCTTCTTCGCCCTGCATGTGGTCGTGCTTCCCGCATTGTTCCTGCCCCTCCTCGGCTTCCATCTCTGGCTCGTCCAGCGCCACGGCAATGCCATGCCCCCGGCGGAAGAGCTCAAGCCCGCAGCCGAACGCAAGACTATGCCCTTCTTTCCTAACTTCATCCGCAAGGACCTCGCGATGTGGCTCATCGCGCTCAACATCCTCGCGCTGCTTGCCTCCGTGTTTCCCTGGTCGCTCGGCAAACCGGCAGATATGCTGGTGCCCGCTCCGCAGGGCATTCATCCGGAGTGGTACTTCATGAGCCCCTTCGAAATGCTCAAGCTCCTCGGCTCGGTTATGCCCGGGGCAGCCGGCGAGATCGCGGGCATCCTCATCTTCACGCTCGGCATTGCATTGTGGGTTCTCATACCCTTCTACGACACCACCAGCGACTCGGGCCGCCGCGCTCGCGCCGCACACTACTTCGGCCTCATCGCAGTGTTCGCGCTGCTGGCCACAACCGCCATCGGCTACTGGACCATCCGTTAAGACAGCTCCTGGCTACTAGCCTCCAGCTTCTAGCCCGTTCTGCTTGATCGAAGCAATCGATTAATGCGAGTGGGTTGGAAGCTGGAAGCTAGCAGCTAGAAGCTAGGAGCTTCAAAGTGAACTATCCCTTCTGGTACATCCCGCATCTTGGCTCAGGCTGGGTAATCGGCATCATCGCCATCTTTCATGTGGTGATTTCACAATTCGCCGTCGGCGGAGGCCTTTACCTCCCCATGGCTGAGCGCAAAGCTCTGCGCATGAAGGATCCCGTTCTGCGCGCCGCTTGGCTCCAGCAGCTCGCCAGCCACTCCAAGTTCTTCCTCGTACTCACGGGCGTCTTCGGAACGGTCACCGGCGTCGGTATCTGGTTCGCTATCGGCCTCACGCACCCCGAAGCCACCAGTACGTTGATTCACAACTTTGTCTTCGGCTGGGCCATGGAGTGGGTCTTCTTCCTCGTCGAGCTCGCCACCGTCGCGGTGTATTACTACACCTGGAATCGCATCGATGAGAAGCTCCACCTCAAGGTTGGTTGGATGTATGCCGGCGCCTCCGCCGCAACGCTCATCATCATCAACGGCATCCTCGCCTTCATGCTCACGCCGGGCGACACGTGGCTCGCGGTCGCCGGCACGGGCGCCGAAGCCAGCAAGTTCTGGAACGCCTTCTTCAATCCGACCTACTGGCCCAGTCTTCTCATGCGCGTGGGCGTCTGTACTTCGCTTGCCGGAGTCTGGGCTCTGATCACCTCCAGCCGCTTGGATGGGGAGAAAGAGCCTGCATTGAAAGCCAGCATGGTCCAGTGGAGCGTCAAGTGGCTCGTTCCCTCCTTCGTCGCTACACCCTTCCTGCTGGTGTGGTATCTCTTCATGGTTCCGGTATCGCAGCGCGCTTTGCTTACCCTGGGCATCGACACCATCAACGCCGGCACCTTCTCCGCCGTTACGCGCATGGCGCTCATCATCATCATTACCTCGGCCACGATCATCGGCGTTGCCTATTTTCTGGCCTATCGCAACCCGCTTGAATTCAATCTCTCGCATGCCGCAGCCGTGCTGATGCTGGCATATATCGCAACCGGCGCAGGCGAGTACAGCCGCGAGATGCTCCGCAAGCCCTACGTCATCGGCAACTGGATGTACTCAAACGGCGTTCGGGTACCCTCCGTTTCCCGCATTAACAAAGAAGGATACCTGGCGCACACCAACTGGATATGGAGCGGGGCTGCGAACGGTTTACCCGAAGCGCCCTCCAGCTACTCACGAGGCGAAGCTATCTTCCGTGGTGAATGCGGATCCTGCCATACCCTCGAGGGCTACCGCCCGCTTCGTCAACTGCTCGATGGCCGCGATCGCGCCAACATCCGCAACTTCATTCTCATGCTCCATGAGAACAAGCCCGATTCGCCCTATCGTCGCTTCATGCCGCCGATGGTGGGTACTTCGCGGGATATGGACGACTTGGCCGACTTCCTCAACGCCCAGGTCAATCCGCCCGCACCTGCACAGAAGCCTGTCCTCACGGCACGGAAGTAGTTCCACAGATCTCAGCGCACAAAAAAGACCCGCTACGCGCGGGTCTTTTTCTGCATGTGAGAGCAGCACCTCGCTCACTTCTTGCCCAACTCGTACGCCAGCCCAAACCGTCCAATCTGGATAATCGCCCTCACGCCGGGCGGCCAGATGTGCAAGCTTGTGATGCCCTTCGTCCCGGTGATCAGGTGCGCATCGGTGGTCCCGATCAGCGCACCCGTCGCAGCTTCATTAAAATGAACCCGCAGCTGATCGCCTGCGTGCGAGTAGCCAAACGCGTACTCCCCCGGCTTCAACTCAATCCCGCCAACCCGCACCGGCGCTTGCACGATGAGATAGTGCGAGTACTTGCCTTCAGCCGAATATCCGGCCGTAATTAACACTACCCCCGCGATGTAGCGCCCACTCCCATCCACAATGCCGCTCGCGGTCCGCATCTCTGTTTCAATGTGCTCCTTCTCTACCGGAGCACGTGCAGGCAGCAACGATGCGAGTTCCGCGTCCGTTGCCTGCCGCCACATCGGCCGCTCACCCCACGCAGCAGGCGACAACAGCAAACAGAGAACTACCCAGCAAAAAGTCTTCATGGTTTTGGTTTCCTCAACGACTCGAGCGGAACGATTCCGCGCTGTATTGCAGCTGTCGCGGCCTGCGTTCGATCCGTTACGCCGAGTTTTCCCAGCAGGCTGTTGATGTGCGTCTTCACCGTTGCCTCTGATATTTCCAACTCGGTTGCAATCTCCTTGTTGCTCTTGCCGTGCACAATCTGTTCCAGCACGTCGAACTCGCGCGGCGTCAGTTCCTCTGTGCCCATCCGCTCCGCCAGCTTTTGCGCAATCGCCGGAGGAATGTGCGACCGGCCCGCATGTACCGTGCGAATCGTTGCAATCAGCTCGTCGCTCGTCATGCCCTTCAGCAGGTACGCGCGCGCCCCGGCCTGCAGGGCGCGATAAATATCTTCGTCGCCGTCGTACGTCGTCAGTACGATAAACCGGGCCAGTGGAGTTTCCATGCGCACCCGCTGAATTACATCCACGCCGCCCATCCGCGGAAGGCGCAGATCGACCAGCGTCACATTGGGTTGGTGCTTGCGAAATTGGGTGATCGCCTCCACCCCATCGGCGGCTTCTCCTACCACTTCAATGCCGTCAGCCACATTCAGCAGCGCCACCAATCCCTGCCGGACAACGTGGTGATCTTCCACGACCAATACGCGTATCGTTTCGTGTTCCACTCCTATACCGCCTCTCTCGGAGCAGCCGTATGCAGCCGAACCGATGTGCCAACGCCGGGCTCGCTCGTCACTTCCAGCGTGCCCCCGATTGCTGCCGCTCTCTCCCGCATCCCCGTCAGACCGTAATGACCGGGTGTTTCCGTCCCTTCGCTGCCCGCCGCGAAACCGCTTCCATCGTCTCGCACCTCTAACGCAATCTCCGCCGGGCCGTACTCGAGACGAACCGTCAGATGCTTCGCGTTCGCATGTTTCTCTACATTATGGATGGCTTCTTGTGCCACCCGCAGAATTTCGCGCTCCGTGCCCGGCGCCAGTGGACGATAAGCTCCAAACACGCTGAACTTGGCTTCAAGGTTGTGCCCTTCGGCGCGTTCTGTCACGCGCTGCAAATTTACCGGCAGCGTCTTCTCGCCCGTGTCCTGCGAGCGCAAGGCCCATATCGATTGGCGCGCCTCTGCCAGGCCCTCTCGCACGTGCGTGCGCGTCGTGTCCAGTTGCTTCGTTGCCGCGTCCACCTTCTTGTGCTTCAGCAATTCGGCAAGTACTTCCAACTGTACAGAGATGCCCACATACCCCTGCGCCAGCGTATCGTGAATCTCCCGTGCGATGCGGTTGCGCTCGCCCAGCACCGCCTTGAACTCCCGTTCAGCCACCAGCAGGCGCCGCTTCAGCAGCAGCACCACAAGGCCCGCCATCGCCAACGCAAGCAAAATATAAAACCACACTGTCTGGTAGAAATGCGGTTCCAATTCGAATTCCAGTGCCGCGCCTCGCGTGTTCCAAAGCCCATCATTGTTTGCCGCTTGAACGCGAAACGTATAGCTCCCCGGCGGAATATTCGTGTAATAGGCCACCCGACGCGAACCAGCGTCAGTCCAGTCATGATCGAACCCATCGAGCATGTAACGGTAATGCACTTTTTGCGGCGTCACAAAACTCAATCCGGCATACTCAAACTGGAAATGATTATGCCCTGCTTGAATTTCTGTTCTGGAGTCTGCCCCCTGCAGCGGCCTGTCCACATCGTCTACCGCGAAGCGCTCCACCACCACGGGCGGAATCACCGTATTCACGGGAAAATGCGCCGGATCCACTTCCACCAAGCCTTTAGGTGTAGCGAACCAGAGATGCCCGTCTTTCGAGCGCCATGCCGAAGGATGGCTGTTAGTGGCGGTCTCGCGGCTGCGCAACCCATCCGCCGCGCCGAATTCAATCCAGTGCGTGCAGTCGGCAGTCATCGTGCAATCGCAACGTGCAATTCCATGCGCAGTCGCAAACCAGAGATGGTTGTTCGTATCGTCGAGAATCGCGTGGACACTCGTGTTCTTAAGAGCCGCTGTGTTGAGCGTCGTGAATTTCGAGCCGTCCCACACATTCCATCCGCGATCCTGCGTTCCAACTACAAGCTCGCCTGCCGCACGAGGAAGCAACGCCGTGACCACGTTGCTTGAGAGCCCGTTGGCCGTTGTGTAGTTGGTGATCTTGCCGGCCTTCAACCGCGAAAGTCCAGCCAGTGTTGCAATCCACAGATTTCCATTGGAATCCCGGGCCATCGCGCCCACCAGGTCGCTGCCCAATCCATTCGCCTGCGTGTAGATCTCGTGCCGCGTTGGAAACTGCCTGGCTCCCTCCGCGATGCTTGAGAACATCCAGTGCGCCAAGCCTCGCCGCGTGCCAATCCAGAGTGAACCGTCTGCATCCACCAGCAGCGAGCGAATAAAATCATCCGGCAGTCCGTCAACCGAAGAGAACGAATCCACGGCGTTGCCTCGTATACGATTCAATCCATCTGGAGTTCCAACCCACAACTCACCGTTCTTTCCCGCTGCCAGCGAAAGAATTACGTCGCTAAGCAAGACATCGCGGACGGCGTAGGGGGTCACGCGGCCGGGTGTACCGCCATTGCGCCGCACAACATTCAAGCCGCCCCCGTTGGTTCCCACCCAGATCGTTCCTGTGCTGTCCTCTACCACTGTCGACGTCGCATCCGACGACAGGCCCTCGCGCGTCCCGATGTTGTGAAAGCGAGAGTCGCGCAACACCTGCAGTCCATCGGTCTCGGTCCCCACCCAAAGATTGCCTTCGCGATCTTCGAGCAGCGACAAGATCGACGCCCCAGCCAGTGCATCGGTGGCGGCCATTTTCTGCACGCTGCCGTTTGCCCAGCGAGCCAGTCCGCCATTCGTTCCGATCCAAAGGCACCCTTCGCGGTCCGCGAGCAGCGCCTGAATCCGGCTTCCCGGCAGCTCTTTGCCCACCGCCAGAGTCTCTCCCTGGCTCCCACTGCGGAGGGTTACATTGCTTCGAGTCGCAGATGCGGTCCAACCATCCGTAAGCTGCGCTTGAAAGGTGCTTCCCGTCCTCTGCGCCGGGAGCGGCTCCGTCGGAAACCATCTCCGGCCGTCCCACGTAGCGGACTGCTGTGTCGCATCCACCCGCAGCTTCCCATCGGCGGTTTCGTGCAGCCCCGTTACGGCCCCCACCGGGGCATTCTCTCCTGCGTTGAGGCGGACAAAGGCGCCGTCTTTCCTCTGCGCCAACCCCTCCGCGGTGCCGATCCAAAGCGTCCCATCCGGCGTCTCCAGCAACGCTCGAATATCGCCGCTCGGAATTGCCGGTTTCGAATTCTGGTCGAAAACCAGGAACGAAACCCCGTCGAACCGCACCAGCCCCGCCTCGGTCCCGAGCCAAAGAAACCCATCGCGTGTCTGCACCAGCGCATGCACGCTATTCTGCGGAAGCCCGTTTTCCATTACCCAGGTTTGCCTGCCGAATTCCACCAGGGGTGTCGTCGGCTCCAGGGCTAGCGCAGCACCGCATCCGGCCATCAACACCGCCGCAAGGAGCCCGGTCCGGCTTCTGGGGCCTCCGCTCTTTGCGTATCGTTCCGGATTGGATCCAGAGGCGTTCAAAACGACGTGCGGGATACCTCGGCTCGCGTCGCGCTGGTCTTCAGCTTGGCGTTACATCCACAGTAATCCGGCAGGCGCGCATTTGCCCATCTCCCAAGGCACTCAACCGCCCGAATCTACAACCATTGGTTGAGTTTCGCCTCACTCGATCGACGCAAGACAAGCTCCAGGGCTGGGCCTACTCTGTTCTTGTCTCCTGAATTGCCTTCGCATCAAGAGTGACTTCAGTGACTTCAGTGACTTCCGGGTGGCCCTTTCAAGGTGCCACCCTTTTTCTTTGTGCGCTTCCGTCCCATTTTGGCAGGCCCGGCTTTCGCCCCTCCCCGGCGCAACGTGACTTTCGGTCCGGAGTTCGGCGTCTGGCCGGTTGCCGCGGACCGCAACCGCCCTAAGATAGAAACACTTTTCACGAAACCGGGAGTGTCTCGTATGGGATTACCTGGACTTGTGCGCCTCGCGCACCTTTGCCTTGTCTCATCTTTGTTTGCCGCTCCGCTCGGCCGGCCCACTGCACTCACCAACGGCGACAACGCTGCACGAGTGGTGAGCTTCATGCGCGCCGACAGCTATAACTTCATTCCCACCAAGTCGCCGACCGTTTGGATGATTCCATTTACGGGTGACCATCTCAAGGACATCCGTGTCGTCGTCACCGTCAAAGACACCACCATGGTCGTCTTCGTGACCGTAGTCCAAAACCAGCACCTCCCCGCCACCACCGACTTCATGCGCACTCTGCTCGAAGAGAATCACGAGCTGGACCGCGTCAAAATCGGTTATGACCGCGAAGGAGACCTCTCCGTGCGCATCGACGGCAGCATGCGCGTCATGGACGCAGCGGAGTTGCGCGAGATCGTGAACCAGGTCAGGAACGCATCCGACGAAATCTACGGAATCATCGAGCCCAGTCTGCTCCAGTAGCGCATCTGAAGAGAGAGGGCTTACTCTGCTAGCCTTCTCTTCGCATGGACACGACGAATCTTCGCCTCGAAAAGCGTCTCCCCCTGGCCGTAGTCACTCTCGACCGGCCCACAGTCCTCAATGCGCTCAATGCCGCTACGCTCGCCGAGCTTGATGCTGCGCTTGACGACCTCGCCGCCGACACCGCCGTGCGCGTCGTCCTTCTTACCGGTGCCGGTGATCGCGCGTTTGCTGCCGGAGCTGATATCCGCGAACTCGCACCGCTCACCGCCGATGAAGGCCGCACATTTTCTCTCCGCGGCCAAGCCATCTTCCGCAAGATCGAGAAGCTCGGCAAGCCGGTCATTGCCTGCATCCATGGATTCGCCCTCGGCGGCGGATGCGAACTGGCCATGGCCTGCACCCTTCGTATTGCCGCTGACAATGCCCGCCTGGGCCAGCCGGAAGTGAAACTCGGCATCATCGCCGGCTACGGCGGCACCCAGCGCCTGCCGCGTCTCGTTGGTAGGGGAGCAGCGATGAAGCTTCTCCTTACCGGGGCCCCGATCGATGCGCTTGAGGCGCTTCGCATCGGCCTCGTCGATGAGGTCGTTCCGGCCGCTCAACTGATGCAGCGCGCCGAAGCCCTGGCCCTCGAGATCGCCGCTAATGCGCCCCTCGCTGTGGCCGAAACCATGCGTGCCGTCGACCAGGGCCTCGATCTCCCCCTCGAAGAGGCGCTCGACCGCGAAGCGGCCTGCTTTGGCCATCTCTGCGGAAGTGCCGACAAGGCCGAAGGCGCAGAGGCCTTTCTCTCCAAACGCCGCCCGATATGGACCGGCCAATAAGCGTACAGCCGGCTGCTATCCTTTCAGTGTGATTCAAGCAGTGCAATCGCGGCTTTTTCAGTTGCGCTCTGTCCGGTCGCGGACCGTTCGGCTGCAGTCCCTTCGGTTACGAGGGTGGGCGGCCATGTCCGTGCTCCTGTTCGTCGCCCTTACCGCTTGCCATAAGGAAGAACAGGCCGTTGAGGGTGTCGCGCAGAAAGCCGCCGCCGCCGAGCATCAGGCACAGGCCAAAGCCGCCTTGCGCGATCAGCAGAGAGCTCAGCTTGCCCGCATTCCTTTGCCTACAAAGAGTCTCTACCTGGACATTCGCGAGCCCAGTGTTTGGGCTAATCCGTTCCTCTCCGTCGAAGCGGACACCCTGAACCTGCGCGTCAATTTTGCCGACGCAAATACCAGTGAATTGGGGCAGGGAACCATGCTGCGCCCGGCCGGTGCGCGCCGGCAGGAAGTTGAGCTGCGACCCGATGAACTGGCCGATGCCATTGTCGCTTTGCCGCTCAGCGCCTGGCGCTACGGTCGTGTCATTGCTATCGCCGAGGCCCCTGGGGCCAGCCCCAAGGACCGGCCCAAAATCCGCCGCAACGTCGAAGTCGCCATGCAGCAACTCAACGACCTCGGCGTCCTCGTTGAAGAGTGGCCCACCCGATAGCCGCACCTTTGCGCTAGGGCGCAGCCATTCTTCGATCGCTACGCGGTCATCTGCTTCACACGCCGCCGCGCGCTTACCTGGGCGCTACCCCCGGTCAACATCGCAGACTTTACGAACTGATCCGCGGGCATCGGCTTTCCGAATAAATAACCCTGGAGTGAATCGCACCCCAGGCGGCAGAGAAACTCTTCCTGCTCCGGCGTCTCCACTCCTTCGGCCACAATCTTCAGGCCCAGCGTCTTGCCCAGCGCCACGATCGAAGAGATGATGGCCGCGTCTTCCGTGTCCCGCGTCAGGTCGCAGACAAATCCGCGATCGATCTTCAGCTCATTGGCCGGCAATCGCTTCAGATAGAGAAGGCTCGAATACCCCGTTCCGAAGTCGTCAATCGAAATCTGAACTCCCATTTCGTCCAACTGCTCCAGAATTGCCAGGCTCGCATTTGCGTCCCGCATTGCAGTCGATTCAGTAATCTCCAAAGTCAGCTTCTGCGGATCCAGCCCGTACCTTTCTAGCGTGTCGCGCACCATATAGTTCAGCCGCGGGTGATTGAATTGCACCGCCGAAAGATTCACCGCAATCGTCCAATCCGGAAATCCTGCGGCGTGCCACTCGCTCATCTGCCGGCAGGCCTCGTTCAGCACCCACTCGCCCATCGGCACAATCAGTCCCGTCTTCTCTGCCGGAGGAATAAATAGATTCGGAAGAATCATGCCTCGCGCCGGATGCCTCCAGCGCAACAGTGCTTCCGCGCCGATCACCCGGCCGCTCGCGGCGTCGATGGTCGGCTGGTAATAGAGCATTAATTCGTCGTTTTTCCGGGCGGCGCGCAGATCGTTGATGAGTTGCAATTCTCGCTGCGCATCTTCGTTCATCGATGCCTCAAAGAAGCAGTAGTGGTTTCGGCCTATTGCTTTGGCGTGATACATGGCCGCATCCGCATTGCGCAGCAGGTCCTGTCCCCGCAAATTCGCATCGTCGTACACGGCGATGCCGATGCTCGCTGAAATATGCGTATCCCGCCCGGCGATCACGAAAGGCCGTGCAATTTCCGCCAGCAGCTTTTCTGCCAGGCAGCCGCCTTCAGCTGCATCGCCGGTGTTCGCCAGAAGAATGAATTCGTCTCCGCCCATGCGAGCCAAGGTGTCCCGGCCCCGAACCACGGCTCGAATACGATCGGCAACCTCTATCAGAAGCTGGTCCCCTGCATGATGGCCAAGCGCGTCGTTTACCTGCTTGAACCCATCGAGGTCCAGAAAGAGAACAGAGAACCGGCTATCCTCGCGCTTGGCGTTCTGGATCTCCTGTTCGAGCCTATCTTCAAGCAGCGTACGGTTGGGCAGCTTGGTCAGGCCGTCGTGCAAGGCCATAAACTGGAGCTCTTTGTTGGCAAGCGCCAGCGACGAAGCCAGTAGCTCCGTACGCGCCTCCATGCGAAAGTCGAGCAGCGAAGTCAACAGCGCGATCGAGAGAACGGCCACCGCGAAGACGATGATCAATGAAGCCAGCCATGTGGAATTCACGCCGCCGGACTTCATCATGCAAGCGCTATTCGGGGCAAACCGCGCAGCGGCCATACCTGTGTAATGCATCCCCGCGATCGCAAGCCCCATGGCAACCGCCGCAACCACCCGCAGAGGCCTCTGGCGCGTGGAGTGCCGTCGCAGGTGAAACGAAATCCACAGCGCTGCCCCTGAGGCCGATATAGCAATCACAATCGACAATCCAAAGAGCAGCGGATCGTACTGAATTTCCGGCTTCATCTGCATTGCGGCCATGCCCGTGTAATGCATGGCGGCAACACCGCTTCCCATCAGAACCGCTCCGCTTCCCAGCCGCACCATCGACAGTTCCTTCTGGCAAACGGTCCACAGAGCGAAGGTGGAAGAGACTATGGCAATCACGAGCGAAAACAGTGTGATCTTGGGTTCGTAGCCGACAGGAATTGGAAGACTGAAGGCCAGCATGCCCAGAAAGTGCATCGACCACACGCCGATGCCCATGGCCACTGAACCGCCGGCAAGCCACCAGCTCGAGCCGCGCCCCTGCGTGGCAGAGACACGGCCAGCCATGTCCAGGGCTGTGTACGAGGCTAGGATTGCAACCAGCAGCGAAGCCGATACGAGCCACGCGTTGTAGCTTCCGGTCAACAACCGGATGCCTCCTTAGAAGGGGACCTGTCTCTTCGAACGGGCCGAGAATCTGGATCGAGTCTTTATTTCAGGGGAAGTCGGGACGGTCTCCGCATTGATCCCATGTATTAACCATAGGGGATTTTTGTTCTCGTGCCGCGTATCGCGCTATCCCAAAGTAATGTTGCACGAACGGATACTCGGACCACTTTGAGCGTCGAACATGCATCGCGCACCGAAGCCGTTTTCGCTGCCATCTCGTTTTGTCGATAGACAGGAAAGCGCCTTCTCAGCGCCCCGGCGCGCTACCATTCCCGTGTGAACCCTTCTGCGCTGCCGATTCTCAATAACTTCACCCCGCTTGAGCACGAGCGATTCGCCGCTCACACCGAGCTTGAGGCGAAGCTCAAGGCGGCCCTGCGCGGCGATGTGCTGTTCGATCTCGGTTCGCGCGCCCTCTTTGCGTCCGACTCTTCCAACTACCGCCAGCTCCCCATCGGCGTTGTCTACCCGCGCGACGCTGCTGACGTCGAGGCAGCGCTTGCAGCCTGCCGTGCCACGGGAGCAGCCGTGCTTCCACGTGGAGCTGGAACGAGCCTCGCTGGCCAATGCACCAATGTCGCCGTCGTCTTCGACTTCTCCCGGTACATGCACGCACTCGACGCCATCTATCCTGAACAGAAACTGGCAACAGTGCAGCCCGGCATCGTCCTCGACCGCCTACGCGATGCTGCCGAGCTACACCACCTTACCTATGCACCTGACCCTGCCACGCACTCCCGCTGCACTCTCGGCGGCATGATCGGCAACAATAGTTGCGGCGTTCATGGCTTGCTGGGGGGCAAGGTCGCCGACAACGTTGAAGCCCTCGACCTCGTTCTCTACGACGGCACCCGCATGACCGTGGGCCGCACCACTCCCGGCCAACTCGATGGCCTCATACGAGCCGGTGGGCGCCAGGGCGCTATCTACGCCGGCCTCGCGCGTCTCCGCGACCGCTACGCCAATTCGATTCGCGAAAAATTTCCGCGAATTCCCCGCCGCGTCTCCGGCTACAACCTCGATGAGCTCCTCCCTGAAAATGGCTTTCACGTCGCGCGCGCGCTCGTTGGGAGCGAGGGAACCTGCGCCACGGTCGTCTCGGCTCAGCTCAATCTCACCGCCAGTCCGCCTTTTCGTATTCTCACGGTGCTCGGCTTTCCCGACGGTTTTCTCGCCGCCGACGCCGTTCCCCGCGCACTTGAGCACGGCCCCATCGGGCTCGAAGGTTTTGACCACCTGCTGGTCGATTTCATGCGTCGCAAAGGCCTCGCCCTCAAAGAGCTCGATCGCCTCCCCGCAGGCGTTGGCTTCCTCCTCGTCGAAATGGGCGCATGGACCGCCGAGGAAGCGCGCTTTAAAGCTGAAACCCTTATCCACGATTGCCGCGACTGGCCCTGCCCGCCCGCTGCCCACATCTGCACGCCTGAAGAAGCAGCCAGCGTCTGGTACGTGCGTGAATCGGCTCTCGGCGCCGTTGTCTTTGTGCCCGGTGAGCCCGATCGATTTGAAGGCTGGGAAGACGCTGCCGTTCCTCCCGCGCAACTCGGCGCCTATCTGCGCAGCATCTCCGCGCTCATGGACGAATACGGCTATCGCAGTCCGCTCTACGGCCACTATGGACAGGGCTGCGTCCACATGCGCATTAACTTCGATTTCCATTCTGAGCAGGGATTGCGCAATTTCCGCGAGTTTCTTGATCGCGCCACCGACGTTGTTCTCCGCTACGGTGGTTCGCTCAGCGGCGAACATGGCGATGGACAGGCCCGCGCTGCCCTCTTGCCCAAGATGTTTGGCCCGGAACTAATGCAGGCCTTCCGCGAATTCAAAGCCCTCTGGGATCCCGATAATCGCATGAATCCCGGCAAGCTCATTGACGCCGTGCGCGTCTATGACCCACTAGAAAATCTGCGCCACCTGCGGTGGGGCCAACCGCTTTCAGCCAACGTGTCGCAGCGGATGGTTGAGTCTGGAGATCAAGGCCCTGTAACAGGGCATGACTTCAGTCGTGCCGGGACGCACGCCAGGAACGATGGGGCTTCAGCCCCTGCAGAAACCCACTTCGTCTTCGCAAAAGACGAGGGTTCCTTCACGCGCGCCGCCGAGCGCTGCGTCGGTGTCGGCGCCTGCCGAAAGGCCGAAGGCGGCGTCATGTGCCCCAGCTATCGCGCCACCGGTCTCGAACAGCACTCCACGCGCGGCCGCGCCCGTCTCCTCTGGGAAATGCTCGCGGGCGCCTTGCGAGAACAAGGCTTCCAAAGCAAATCGGTCCACGAAGCACTCGACCTCTGTCTCAGCTGCAAGGCCTGCAAAACCGAGTGCCCTGTTCAGGTCGACATGGCGCAGTACAAATCGGAGTTTCTCGCCCAGCACTACAAAGGCCGCCTTCACCCGTTCCATCACTACGTCTTCGGATTCGCCGACAAGCTGGCGCGCTACGGTTCGCTTGCGCCATCGCTGACCAACGCCCTCCTCACCGGCCCGCTCACAAGCCCGCTCATCAAGCACATTGTCGGCATCGCGCTGGAGCGCCAGTTGCCAAAGTTGGCGCCAAAGAGCTTTGTAGCAGGGCATGACTTGAGTCGTGCCGAAAGCGCACCGAAAAGAAGAGGGCTTTAGCCGCTGAGCAGGGCCCCTCGCGCCTTCCTTCTGGCGCGAGGTTGGGAACCGACGCTGCTTCAGGGCCCGAAGGGCAGTTGGCCCCACCGCAGGTGGTGCTGTTGTGGGCGGATACGTGGAACAACTACTACCACCCGCAGACCCTCGTTGCGGCGGAGTCATTACTAAGCCGCGCAGGCTTCAGGGTTCAAATCCCAGAGGGCCACATCTGTTGCGGCCGCCCACTCTACGACTTCGGCCTTCTCGGCGCAGCGCGCAGCTACCTGGCCAAGGTCCTCGATCGCATGGCGCCGCAGATCGACGCCGGTCTTCCGTTTATCTTCCTCGAACCCAGTTGTGCCAGCGTGTTCAAAGATGAGCTCGGCGAGCTCTTCCCCAACGACCCGCGCGCCGGCAAACTGAAAGAGCAGACCTGGCTCCTCGCCGACTTTCTTGCCGCGCAAGGCTCCCGGTTTCGGCGCAGGCGCGCTGGAGGGACAGCACATTCTGCTCCACGGTCATTGCCATCACAAGGCCGTCTTCGGCGGACCCGCCAATGAAATCGCCATACTTCGCGGCGCAGGGGCTCAGGTCGATGTTATCGATTCCACCTGCTGCGGCATGGCCGGCCCCTTCGGTTTTGAGGCAGACAAGTATCAGGTCTCGCAAACCATCGCCAATCTGAACCTCATCCCCGCCGTCGACGCCGCGGACCCCGCCACCGTCATCGTCTCCGACGGCTTCAGTTGCCGTGAACAGATCAGCCAGCTCGGCCACAAACAGGCCGTCCATTTTGCTGAGGTACTGGCAAAAGGCTACGACTCTGCTGCGCTACCATAGAACTTCAAACTCGAGGGAAAACATGTTCGTCGTCGTCTGGCAATTCGATATTGCCGAGGAGAAGGTCGCCGCTTTTGAAGCTGCCTACGGTCCCGATGGATCCTGGGCCCAGCTCTTTCGCAAGTCGCCCGAATACCAGGGCACCGAGCTCCTCCGCGACGCCTACGAGTCCGGAAAATACCTCACCATCGACCGCTGGGCCAGCGAAGCCGCCTTCCGCGCCTTCCGCAAGCAGCACGACGCCGCGTACGAAGCGCTCGACCGCTCCTGCGACGCCCTCACCAGCCGCGAAACTCGCATCGGCGCGTATACAACCTGGCTTCCTCGTCTTTGACAAGCCGCGGGCCCGCATTGGCGCCCATACAGCTCCGGCCCTTCACCCAAGGATGTAGACGTTTTTCTGCAGTCCCGGTCCCGCCATGTAACGGATGCCTTTATCGAAGGTGACCAGCGCACCATCGTTCTCAATCGCTAGCCCTAGCAGAAAGGCGTCCGTCACCTGTTGATGGCCCGAGATCCGCGCGGCAAACGGGGTTGTCAGCGTGACCCAGTCTTTTTCGATCGGCCAATACGCATAGCCTGGATAAACCTTGAGCATCTGAAGGATGGCCGTAGCCTGGCCCAAAGAGCGTGGAACGGGGCGGAACGCTGTATGCGTTGTGATGCGGATAAAGCCCGCTTCTGTTAGCGGACAAACTGCCCATTCACCTTCTCGTACTGAGTGAAACCACTCCTGCGCCTCCCGGCGATGGGCGTGTGCCGGCTCGGTCAGCGCGATCAGAACGTTCACATCAAGTAAATACTTTCGGATCAAACTCCTCCTCATCGAGCTTCTTGACCATTTCGTTGGTAAGAATCACCCCACTCTCCGAAGGAGGGAACATCGGAAACCCTCGCTGATCCTTCCGAATATCCGGTTCGGCCTCCTGTGGACCTTGCGCCTTACGGATCAGCTCGTCGATCGCCTTGCCCAGGCTGAGTCCCTTTGCCTTCGCGTAGTAAACCGCGAATTCATGGGTCTCATCATCGAGAGTAATCGTGGTGCGCATAGAGCCATATTACATCAATTCATGATTTGATGCCAAATCTAAATATTGATGACTTAACGTGTTTTTGCATCAAGGGGATTTTCAAAATAGGAATGAGCTCGTGTCTTGTGTGATCATCACTACGCCTGTTTACCATTTTCTCCTTATATTCGCTTTTTGTCCTGTTTTGCACCTGTCTCATCCTGCTACAATCCCCTCGAATCAATAGAAGCCGCCGCGTGTTTTCCGCTTGAAAATAAAGGCCGCGCCAGGCGAGCAATCCACCCTAGAGGAGTATCGCCATGGCCGCCGTAGACGAACGCGCTAAAGCCGTAGAACTCGCCCTTTCACAGATAGAAAAGCAATTCGGCAAAGGATCCATTGTCCGCCTCGGCTCCAAAGAGGCCCTGATGCCAATTGCCGTTATCTCCACTGGATCCATCAGCTTTGACGCCGCGCTCGGCGTCGGCGGGCTGCCTCGCGGCCGCGTCACCGAGGTTTTTGGCCCTGAGTCTTCGGGCAAAACCACCATCACCCTGCAAGTCATTGCTGAGGCCCAACGCCACGGCGGCTTGGCCGCTTTTGTCGACGCAGAGCACGCCCTTGATCCCGCCTACGCCCGCAAGCTTGGGGTGGATATCGACAATCTCCTCGTTTCCCAGCCCGATTCCGGCGAGCAGGCCCTCGAAATCACTGAGGCCCTTGTCCGTTCCGGTGCCATCGACGTGCTCGTCGTCGATTCCGTCGCCGCCCTCGTCCCCAAGGCCGAACTGGACGGAGAGATGGGGGACTCCCACATGGGCCTGCAGGCCCGCCTCATGTCCCAGGCCCTGCGCAAGCTCACCGGTACCGTCTCCAAGTCCCGCACGGCTTTGATCTTTATCAACCAGATCCGCGAGAAGATCGGCGTCATGTTCGGCAATCCGGAAACCACCACCGGTGGCCGCGCCCTCAAGTTCTATTCCTCCGTCCGCGTCGACATTCGCCGCATCGCCGCCGTCAAGGAAGGCGACACCGTCGTCGGTTCCCGCACCAAGGTCAAAATTGTTAAGAACAAAGTCGCCGCGCCTTTCCGCGAGGCCGAGTTCGACATTCTCTACGGCGAAGGCATCAGCCGCGAAGGCGATGTGCTCGATCTTGCCGTCACCCACAACATCGTCGAGAAATCCGGCGCGTGGTACAGCTATTCCGGCGAGCGCATTGGGCAAGGCCGCGAAAACACCCGCACCTTCCTCAAGGAGAATAAGGATATGTTCGCCAGGATGGATGCCGAGGTCCGCAAGAAGCTCAACATCGGCGCCGCCAAGGCCGACGTCCCAGAAGTCCCTGCAGAGGGTCACGCCGAGGCCAAGGAAGCGGTTCGCCCTCGCAAAGGCTGAGAACCGCTAAACCCTCCATCACGTATCACGATCATGGCCACCTTGATTGGCAGGAAGTGCAGGCGCTTGCTCTCGGGCACTCCCGCGGGCGGCGCCGCAACTGCTTATGACTCGTTCACGAATACTCCTGCACTACACTTGAATCGCACATGAAGATCGTCGGCCGAATGGCTTTGCGGAAGCTCCGGGGTTTTCTTCTCGGTGCGTTTGTGTGCGCTGCGCCTGCCGCGTCTCTGATAGCGCAGACCCCACAGTCCGCGCCTGCCTACCTACCTTCGAGCGCCACAGTCGCCCCGCCTTCCGATATCCGTGCCGTCCTCAGCCTCAACGGCCCGTGGCGCTTTCAGGTCGGCGACGACCTCGAATGGGGCGAACCCGCCTTCGACGATTCGAAGTGGTCAACCGTATCCCTCAGCGAACCGCTCACCGCGCAGGGCATTGAGCCTTATACCGGCTACGCGTGGTACCGGATGCGCATCCAGCCGCAGCAACTCGCTCTCTTCGCAAATGCTGCGTCCAACGGTGACCTCCAGTTACTCATTTCAGGTAACTCCGTAGGGCAGCTCGATGTCTTTGTCAACGGCGTCGAAGCCGGGCACACACGCGGTATGACCGCGCAGCCGGAGATGTATTTGTCTCCGCCGTTTGCCGCTCCGCTACCAGCTGGGAATGACCGTGGCCCCACTGTGATCGCCATTCGCAGCTGGGTTGGGCCTCCGGCAACCGCCTCCCGCGGCGTTCTCGCCCGAGTTGAACTCGACGCTCAGAGCGACATCGCCGACCGCCTCGCCGTATCTGTCGGAAGTCAGTGGAACGAGCGTGTGACGGCCCCCGTAGTCGTCACCTTTCTCTTCCTCTGTGTCGCACTGCTCGGCGCCGTGCTTTATTGGTCGCAGCGACACCATTCCGAGTATCTCTGGCTCGTTCTGCTCTGCCTCTCAGTTGCAGCGAGCGGCACGGCCGAGGCAGCTTTCGGCCTAGGCTCACTTTCCTCTTCGCGTTTTCACATCCTCGCGGGTGTTTTTGGCCGAGTCTTCATGGCCGTCACGCTGGAGTTCGTTCTGCGTTTCACCGCTACGCCGCCGCGCCGTTTGGTCCGCGCCGTGCAGGTTGGCGTACTCCTTCTGCCTGTCCTTACCATGGCCGGATTGGAACAGCTCTACCAGGTTCTCTCCGTTACCGCTGAGGTCGTCTTCTGCGCTCTCGTTTGCTTCCTCCTCTTCCGCGCATGGCGCCGCGGCCGCCAGGAAGCCGGCATTATGCTCCTGCCTTTCTTTCTCGCCGCCATTGCCGACTCGGCTGACACCCTTATCGACTACGCCGCGAGCCGTCACTGGCTTCCCGATCAGTTTGCTTCGCATCGCTTCCATCTCGGCCCCGTCGCATTTGACACCGGCGCCATAGCCTATGTTGTCTTCCTTGCCAGCCTGGTCGCGGTTATCCTCTTTCGCTTCATCCGCGTCAGCGAAATCGAGCAGCGCTCCAGCGCCGAAATCTCTGCCGCCCGCAGCGTCCAGGCCCTGCTCATTCCAACGCATCTCCCTTCGAACAAGAACTTCATGCTCGAGAGCGCCTATCTCCCCGTCAACGGTGTCGGCGGCGATTTCTTTCAGGTCCTGCCCCTCAAAGACGACTCGCTCCTGATCGTGGTCGGCGACGTCAGCGGCAAGGGCCTGCAGGCCGCCATGAACTCCAGCACCCTTGTCGGCGCTCTCCGCAACGAGCTTTCTCACGATCCGGCAACAGTCCTAAGCCACCTCAACCATGTCCTGCTGGGCGCTGTCTCGTCGCCCGGAGCCGTCCCGGAACTCGATGCAGCGCCCTGCTTTGCCACTTGCCTCTGTGCGCGCATCTACCCCGACGGCCTGCTGACGATCGCCAATGCCGGTCACCTCAGCCCTTACCGCGACGGCCGCGAACTCGAGCTGCCCCCCGGACTGCCTCTTGGCGTCATCGCCGACTCGCAGTATGAGCAGGCCACATTCCAGCTCAATCGCGGCGACCGCCTCGTCTTTCTCTCCGACGGCGTCGTCGAAGCCATGAACTCCGATGGCGAGCTCTTCGGTTTCGAACGCACCCAGCAGGTAAGCAACGAGCCGGCCCGCTACATCGCACAAACCGCCAAGCGCTTCGGCCAGACCGACGACATCACCGTTGTCTCGCTCTACGTCGCTTCCCGCGCCGCCGAACGCGTCGAAGAATCCGCGCTCCACACCAGCTAACCGGGTCTGGCCTTTGCCTGTCATCCTGAGCGCCCGCACGCCTGGGGCCCCGGGACGACGAGAGTCGTCATGGGGTAAGCGGGGCGAAGGATCTGCTTTTAGCACGGCTCCGTCAGACCCTATTCCCTGTAGAATCAAACTGAGCCTTCCATGAGCGTGAAAGCCCTCTATCCCGGCACCTTCGACCCCCCTACCAACGGGCACATCGATCTCATCCAGCGTGGCTCCAAGCTCTTCGAACATCTCACCGTCGCCATTCTCAAAAATCCTGTAAAGAATCCACTCTTTACCCTCGAAGAACGCGTTGAAATGCTCCGTGAATCTACCGGCGCGCTGGGCAACGTCTCCGTCGCCACCTTCGACGGCCTCATGGTCGAGTTCGCACGCCACCTCGGCGCCACCGCCGTGCTGCGCGGCATCCGCGCCATTAGCGACTACGAGCATGAGTTTCAAATGGCTCTCATGAACCGGCGCCTCGCGCCCGAGATAGAGACCGTCTTCCTGCAGCCCGCTGGCCGCTACTCTTTCGTCAGCTCCCGCATGGTGAAGGAAGTCTTCGGCTTCGGTGGCGACGTCACGGGCCTCGTCCCACCCAACGTCCTCAAGCGCCTCCGCACCCGCATCAACGGCGCGTAGCATTTTCCCATGTCGTCTGAGCCCTTCCTCGACACCACCAACCCCGACCTCCCGGTCCGTGGTTTCCTCCATCGTTCCGATACGCCCCGCGGCCTCACCCTCGTCCTCACCCACGGTGCCGGATCCAACTGCCAAGCCACGCTGCTCCTCGCCCTTGCAGAAGCTTTCTGTGCCACTGGCTTCACAGTTCTTCGCTACGACCTTCCCTTCCGCCAGTCGCGCCCCACAGGACCACCGCCCCGTGGCAGCGCCGAACGCGACCAGGCCGGCCTCCGCGCTGCCGTCGCAGCCTTGCGCCGTATCACTACAGGCCCTGTCTTCCTCGGCGGCCATTCTTACGGAGGCCGGCAGGTCTCTATGCTCGCCGCCGCTGACTCGGCCCTGGTTCCAGCCCTGCTCCTGCTCTCCTACCCCATGCACCCACCCCAGCGTCCCACCCAACTGCGCACCAGCCACTTTCCCGAACTCATGACACCGGCCCTCTTCGTCCACGGCGAGCGCGATGGTTTCGCCTCGAACACCGAGATGCAAGCCGCCCTCGCGCTCATACCCGCATCAACACAGCTTCTCTCCGTCCCCGGTGCAGGCCACGAGCTTCTCACGCCGCGCAATCGCACCGAACTACCCGCACGAATCGTTACCTCTTTCCTTGACTTGATCCAATCGCACGTCGCCCCCTAGCAATCAGCGCCACTCGCATTCACGCGCCCGTAATCTCAAAATTGCATTAAACGCGGTACTCTTTCTCCCTGCAGTCTGATATGTTCTCTCGCAACAACGACAATTCAACCCGCACTGCGGGCATACCAAGGGGTCAACTATGCCATGCGATCCAGATGAGTTGCGGCACGTGCCGCTGTTCGAGCTGCTTGATGACGACGAGGCCAAGGTTCTCGCGGCGCAAATCGATGTCCGCAAATTCGCCCCGCGGCAGCGCATCTTTAAGGCAGGCGATCGGGGCGACCACGGCTACGTCGTCCTCTCGGGATCAGTCCGAGTCACGACCCTCGACGAAGACAATCAAGAAGTTCTCGTAGACGAGCCGACGCATGGCGAGCTCTTTGGCTTCGCCTCCATGCTGCAGGAGTGCCACCACGAGACAACCGCCACTGCCAGCGATGAGGTTGTATGCCTCGAGATCGGACGCGACGATTTGATGAAGCTGGTCGAACAGCGCCCCCTCGCCGGCATCGACATGCTCACCGTGCAGGCAAGGCATTTCCACGCCGCCCAGAAGCTCATTCGTAGCCGTGCGGTCCGGAATCCCAATCAGATGATCGAAGACCAGTCCACACTCGGCGAACGCATCGCCGATTCGGTAGCGCGCTTTGGCGGCTCATGGGCCTTCATCATCCTCTTCGCCGTCATCTTGGTCTCCTACTCGTCCATCAACGTGGCTCTTAGAAACCAGGCGTGGGATCCCTATCCGTTCATCCTGCTCAATCTATTCCTTTCCATGCTTGCCGCCATCCAGGCGCCGGTCATCATGATGAGCCAGAACCGCCAGGACACGAAAGACCGCCTGCGGAGCGAGCTGGACTTCGATGTAAACCGCCGCGCCGAAGCCGAGATTCAGGCCCTCTCCCTCAAGCTCCATCAGCTCACAGACAAGGTGGAGGACGTTGCCGATATGCTTCGCCAGACGCCTACCTCTGGACAGAACGCCGAGGTCCGCGACGGAATCCGGAGCTGACCGTTGCCCTGCGGGTTTCCCGCTCTCACAAAGCCGTGAAAGTCTGTCCATTCGAACTTGGCGCGTGCAGATGTACGTAGCCTCAGCCGGGCGCATCTCATGTTTTCATGGCTCGCGGTGCGCTTCCGTTGTGGGTGATTGCAACTTGTTTGGTGGCGCGCTTTCCGACGTATGCGGTTGCAGAAGGTCCGTCGGCACCGGTTGTGCCCGACGCTCCCGAGTCGAGTGTCACGGGTCTATTTCGTCCTCTGCCCAAAATCGCGCAGAAGCGGCCCGACTTTAACCAAAGCATCTTCTACCGGAACAAGCTCGAAGTGTCGATGGAAGCAGGTTATCTCCCGGTCAACATTCCTTTTGTCTTCAATTTCGTAACAGGGGATACCTACACAACATGGCCGCGGAAATACACGATGGTGCCGACGATGCTTTCGCTGCGTTGGCATATTGACAACATCAGCGGTCCGCCTATTTTGCGCGGCAACGACGACTTCTCATTCAGTTTTTCCGGCACCGCAATCCCGCGCGGAGCCGAAACTCATTACCTGGCCTTCGACTATGGGATTCGCCATAATTTTGTTCCGCGACGATGGTATCTAACGCCGTACTACGAGATGCGGGGAGGGATTGGCAACATCGACGCTCAAGGTCCACATGGCGTGCCGTATGCGCAAGGCCAGGATCTGACCATCACGCTCATGATGGGAGCTGGGGCGAGATACAACCTGAGCCCTCGCTTCAGCTTTGCGGGAGGAGCAACATATATGCACGTTTCAAACTGCTATATGTCCGAGCCCAGGTACCCCAACTACGGCATCAATGTCTGGGGCCCGATTTTTGGCTTCTACGCCCGACTCGGCGGTCCAAGGCGTAATTCAACTCTCCGCTAGCCAGGATTTCTCCGTCTCACTTTCCCGTCGCGCACCCGCGCATCGAATCCGGGTTACGCAAGAGCCGCATTGCCGGTTTGTCGTCCGCAGGTGTCCAAGAAAGAAAGGACACCACTAAACGGCCAATGTTTACGCAGGCGTTGGATGCAACCCACAAAATCTGCAAGAATAGAAGGATCATGACTGTAGCTGCTCCCGCCAAGACCTTCGCCGACCGCATCGGCCGCATTGAAGTCTCTGCCACCATGGCTGTTGCCGCCGAGGCCGCCAAACTCCGCGCCCAGGGAGCCAACCTGGTCGACTTCGGCGCCGGGGAACCGCATTTCCCCACGCCCCGTCACATCAAAGACGCGGCCATCGTCGCCATCGAAGCCAATTTCACGCGCTATACCGTCGTGCCCGGAATTCCTGACGTGCGCAAGGCCATCATTGAGCGCCACGCCTGCGACTTCGGCTCCGACTACGCCCTCGATGAAGCCATCTTCACCACCGGCGGCAAGCATGCGCTCTTCAATACAATCCAGATCCTCGTCGACCACGGCGACGAAGTGATTCTGCCCGTCCCCTACTGGGTCAGCTTCAAAGACATCATCCAGTACGCCGGCGGCAAGGTCGTCTTCCTCGAAACCAGCGAAGCCGAGAATTTCCGCATCACCGCCGACGCCATCGAGAAGGCCATCACGCCCGCGCACCAAGGCCATCATCCTCAACTCGCCTTCGAATCCCGCCGGCTCGGTCGTTTCCGCGGAAGACCTCGAGCGCATCGTTCACCTCGCGCACGACCGCGGCATCTTCCTGCTTCTCGACGAGTGCTATGTCTATCTCAACTACGCCGGCAAACCGGTTTCTGGTGGCTCTTTCACCTGGGCCAAGGACCATCTCGTCATCCTCGGCTCGCTGTCCAAGACCTATTCCATGACCGGCTGGCGTGCCGGCTACGCTCTCGCTGCCAAGTCCGTGGTCGCGAACCTCAGCAAGCTGCAATCGCAGCAGACGTCAAACGCCACCAGCGTCGTGCAGAAGGCAGCGATCGCCGCGGTTGCCGGGCCCCAGGACTGCGTCGTTCAGTTCCGCGCCGAGTTCATCGACCTGCGCGACTATATGCTCGCTAAACTGGCGCAGATTCCCGGCATCACCTGCACCACCCCTGAGGGCGCCTTCTACGTCTACCCCAACATGTCTGCGTATCTCGGTAAAACCGGGATCAAGACCGCGACCGAGCTCGCGACCCGTCTCCTGCACGAGGCGCACGTGGTCACCGTGCCCGGCGAGGCCTTCGGTACCGGCCAACACATCCGTATCTCCTATCCGGTCACCAAAGAGAGCATCGACGAAGGCACAAAACGCATGGGCGAGTTTCTTGCCCGGCTTGCTTAGACGCTGCAACGTTTCCTCCCACCCAACAGCTTTAGCAAAACGTTTTTCTTCAATGTTAGTGATACCGCTCACCCCGGCAACGAAACTTCCGCCGGGGGACTGGGCAAACCAACCTGCAGTCGAGTAGGATGGGTTTTCCATGCCGAGCCCGATCGATTTCAGACCTGTCATTCTCGCTGGTGGGAGCGGTACCCGCTTCTGGCCCCGTTCGCGACGCGCCCACGCAAAGCAAGTCCTTGCGCTCGATGGCGAGCGCTCCATGATCCAGCAGACCGTCGAGCGCCTTAAGCCGATCGCGAAAATCGATAAGACATGGGTTATCACCAATGAATACCTGGCCCATGAGATCGCCGATCAGCTTTCCGGGGTCCCCAAAAAACAAATTGTCCAGGAACCGGTCGCCCGAAATACCGCGCCCGCTTGCGGCCTTGCCGCATTCCTCATCGAGCGCGAAAACCCGCAAGCCGTGCTTGGCGTTTTTCCCTCTGACCATGTCATCGCCGACGAGCCGCGCTTCCTGAAGGCCCTCCACAAGGGCATCGCACTCGCTGCTGCCGGAGACAACATTGTCGTCCTCGGAATCGAGCCCACGCGGCCTGAAACCGGCTACGGCTACATCGAAACCGGCGACGACTCTGCCGACGGCGAGGCCCTGCATGTCCGCCGCTTCACTGAGAAGCCGAACCAGAATCGCGCCGAAGACTTTGTCGCGGCCGGCAACTACTTCTGGAACTCCGGCATGTTCCTATGGTCGGCGCGTACGCTGGCCAATGCGGTCCGCGAGCACCTGCCCGAAACTGCGCCGCTGCTCGAGTCGATCGCAGCGGCCTATGACACGCCAAATTTCGAGCGCGTCTTTCACGATCTTTACCCGAAGTGCGAAAACATCTCGGTCGACTACGCGGTCCTCGAACCGCGCTCGGCCAAAGGCGAGCATCTCTCCAACCTCTACTGCCTGCCCGCCGAATTTAGCTGGAACGACCTCGGCTCCTGGGCCTCGCTCTACGAGTACCAGCTTGAGTCGCGTCTGCGCGGCGACGGCGACGGCAATGTCTCTGAAACCGACGGTCACCTCGCCATCGAGGCAGGGAACAATTACATCTATTCGCCCAGGAAATTTGTTGCACTAGTCGGCGTAGAAAACCTCGTCATCGTCGATACAGAAGATGCGCTCCTGATTGCCCACCGCGACCACTCGCAGGACGTCGGCAAAATCGTCAAGGAACTCAACCTCTCCGGCCGAAGCGAACTGATCTGAAAGCGGATGCGATCTAAAGGGCGAGGAGCCGCAAGAGTTCCTCGACGCTTACGCCGTGATGCACCGCAATTCGCTTGTGTATGCCCGAGAGGGTGCCTGCCTTGATTGGACTATGGGCGGGAATGACTTCATGGTTTTCCCCATCGCGCTGGGTAGTAACTCGAATGTGCGAGCCCTTTTGCCGAGTTGTCTCATAGCCAAGCACCTTGAGCGCATGGGCGAGCCGCAGACCGTCTACGTCACGCGGCAGTTTCATTGGGAAGCAATTCGTCGCGGACAAAATGCAGTCGAATCACTTTTGGCGCCTGTGCAGGCTCGTCAAAGTAACACTGAACGGCATCTTTCACCATGGCCCTTAGCTCTTCCAGAGATTCTCCCTGGGTGTGAATTCCATAACCAAGAGCATGGGCGGTATAACCGCCATCGGCCTCGTCCTCTCGCACCTCAAAGATGATCTCGCTCATGGGGTTGTGCCTCTCCGCGCAGGTCGTTTGCCTAGCTAAAGATGCTATCACCACTTCGGGCGAAGGGGGTTTACGCGTCTTGGCTGAGTTAACCTAGTTTTTTGGAAGGACGAGCAAACCGACAATATGTCCCACCCCCAAATCAAGTTCGGCACCGACGGCTGGCGCGGTGTCATCGCCGACGACTTCACCTTTGCCAACGTCCGCACCGCCGCCGAAGCCATCGCCGCCTACGTCCATGCCGCAACTGGTTCCGCCCAGGAAGACCCCTCCAAGGGCCTCTGCATCGGCTACGACACCCGCTTCGGCTCCAAAGCCTTTGCCCGCACCTGCGCTGAAGTCGTCGCGGCCACCGGCATTCCCGTTGCGCTTGCCAACGACATCACGCCCACCCCGGCTCTGAGCTACGGCGTGCGCGAACGCGGCGCTGCCGGCGGCATCATGATCACCTCCTCGCACAATCCCGCGCAGTGGAACGGCGTCAAGTACAAAGCCTGGTACGGCGGCTCCGGCAAGCCCTCCATCATCTCTGCGATCGAGACGTACCTCGGCAAGCCCGTGCCCGCGTCCCGCGCAGCCCGCGCCGATCACCGAAGTCGACTTCCTGCCCACCTATCTCAAGCCATCGAGAACTTCGCCGACCTCGACCTCATCGCCAAATCCGGCATGAAGTTCTGCCATCGACTCCATGTACGGCGCCGGCGGCACGATCCTCTCCGACATCTTCACCCGCATCGGCGTCGCTCACGTCCAGATTCGCTCCAATCCCGATCCGCTCTTTCCCGGCATCAATCCCGAGCCCATCGAGCCGCACATCCGCGCCCTCGGCGAAGCGATCGTCGCCAACCACTGCCAGGCCGGCCTCTGCACCGACGGCGACGCCGACCGCATCGGCGCCACCGACGAGCACGGCAACTTCGTCGACCCGCACAAGATCTATCTCCGTCCTGCTGAGTTGGGTTCTCAAGCGCAAAGGCTGGCCCGGCGCCGTCACCCGCGCCTTCAACACCACCAAAATGCTCGACCGCATCTGCGCCAAGCACGGCCGCGAACTCATCGAGCACGGCATCGGCTTCAAGTTCGTCTGCGACTACATGCTCGAGCGCGAAATCGTCATGGGCGGCGAGGAATCCGGCGGCATCGGCTTCCAGCGCCATCTGCCCGAGCGCGACGGCCTGCTCAACGCGCTGCTGCTCGCCAACGTCATGGCCGAAGAAGGCAAGACCCTCGGCCAGCTCGTCGCCGACCTGCAGGCCGAGTACGGCGAGCACCAGTACGGCCGCATCGATCTCCACATCCCCGACGACATCAAGAACGCCGCCATCGCCCGCGCCAAGCGCGCTCCAGCCCGGCGATCCGGCCTTCGCCGGCATGCCCATCCTGCGCCAGGAAACCCTCGACGGCGTCAAGTTCTACCTCGACAACCCCGAAGCCAAAACCAAGCCCAACGCCGCCGAAACCTGGATTCTTCTCCGCGCCAGCGGCACCGAGCCCCTCATGCGCATCTACACCGAGTCCTGCCTCAAAAGAGTCCGTCGCCAAACTCCTCGAAGCAGGCAGAGCCTTTGCCCTCGGCCGGTAACTCACGGCATCGATCTGCTCAACGTCGGGTGCCCCATCCCTCGCGCAGTTTCACCGCGCGTAGGGTGGGAAAGCACGATTTTCTCAGGCAACTGTCCTCCGGCCCCATCGAGCTCGATTTAGAAGCCTAAAAAATCACCCGCGACAATTCTCTGCGAATCGCGCTACACTGCATCACCATCGGGGTCCGGGTCCCACCGGACACCGCATGCCAGGAGGTCGCATGCGTATCGACGACACTATCGGAATTGTGCTCAAAGGTAAAAGTCAGAACAAGGTTCTGGCCATCGCGCCCGAGCACACCGTGTTCGAGGCCCTCGAGATCATGGCGCAGCACGACATAGGTGCGTTGCTCGTTTGCGTTGAAGAGCACCTGCTTGGCATCCTCTCCGAGCGCGATTACGCCCGCAAATGCGCGCTCCTCGGCCATACCTCGAAAGAGACCAAGGTCGAAGAAATCATGACCAGTCCCGCTCTCTCCGTCAGCACGCGCCACACCGTCGACGACTGTCTCGCTCTGATGACCGAACACCATTTCCGTCATCTGCCCGTAGTCGAGCACGACCGCGTCGTCGGTCTCGTCTCCATTGGCGATCTGGTCAAGTGGGTTATCAGCCGCCAGCAGCAGGCTATCGGTACCCTCGAGAGCTACATCACCGGCGGCTACCAGGCCTAGCAGCAAAAATCCGCACGAAAATGGGTGCCCCATCCAAGCTCCGCTTGGGTGGGAAAGCTCGATCTCAACCGTGCCTCAAAGAAACACCAGCGCGCCGCTCGCAGCCGGCACCCGAATCTCAGCAACTCCATCCCGCACTGAAACCATCTCTCCCCGCGGCTTCCACTGCGCATGTTCTCGAATCTCCGCGCCGGCCAAAGTCACGTCGTCCGTCGCATCCAGCCGCGGCCCTTCCAATCGCCACATCCGAACCCGCGACGCCCCGACATGCAAAGCAATCCTGACCGCACGCGCCTCATCCTTGTTGAACACCGCCACCCGCACTCCATCCAAGCTGCGCCCCGCATACGCTGTCACGTTCACCCCACGCCAGTCGCACGTTGTCTGCATCATCGTGCATCCCGCAAATTGATTGGCCAGCATCATCCCGTAGAACACCGGCATCGCTTTCACCGCCTGCCCGGCCTCGCTTTGGATTGGGCTGTAGAACCCGTTGCGCACCGATTGCGGCGTCTTCGCTGTGTCCAGGCCAGGCGTATGCCCGCCCAGTCCGGCTGTCAGAAACTCACTGCGCCCCCCGTGCAGATTCACGCCGGCGCATCCCAGCCTCGCCAGTTCCAGCAAGTAATCGCCCGCCCACAACGCCGCGGCAAACGCGTTGCTCATCCCCGGCTTGCCGCCGCGATAGCACGAGTTGCCCTCGCTCATCCGATATGTCCGATGCGTGTCACGTGCCGCAGCCACAATGTCTTTTGTCGCCTCGGCAACCTTCGGATCTCCGGCGAGCAATCGTTCGATCGTCACCCGCGGATCGTCCGGTGGCCCCATGGCGTAGTAGTGTCCCGTCAGCGTCACCAGCCGCGGCGCAACCGATGCTGGCACGTCGGCGCTGAACCGCGTCACCCAGTCCGATGAGGCTGCCACATCGGGCCCTCCAAAGCGCGCATCGGGAACACGCACTGAAATCGCCTCTGCAAATTCAGTCCACTCCCGCACATAGTCCGCGAAGCTCCAGCCTGCAGGGCGCGTCCCATTGCTCGCCTTGGTGTAAAGATCCGGCTCATTACCGATCTGGAAAAACTCCAGCCGCCGTCCAATTTTTTGCGCGACGTACGCAGCTTCTTCAGCCGCTCGCTGCGGCGTGCTGTTGCCGAAGTTCACGCCGTAAATCAGCCGCCACCCCGTCGCCTGCAGAAATTCGGCCAGTGCGTCAATCGCCTTGGGTTCGATCCTGAATAGCCGATGCGGCATCCAGTTTGCATTCGGATTCTCAGGCACGTGGAGCTTCGGCTCCGGAGTCGAAGCATTCGCCTTGAACCAGCAAAACTCGCTCGTATTCCCACCAAGCCGCAAAACTCCATGTGGGCTCAGCAGCCGGAAGTACGCAACCAGGTCGGTGTTGCCCTCGGAGAAGAACGTCGGATCGCTGAGCTGCGCCAGCTCATAACTCAAGCCGGTGTAGGTTGACGGAACCTTCGCCCCATCGTGATCATCTGCCAGAACAACTTCGACAGGCGTTTCGCCCTCAGCAAGACTCGACGGCGCACACGCCGCTGCCGCAACCGCACTCGCACCAAACAGGAAATCTCTCCGTCGCATGAAGCTTCTCCGCCTCGATCCTAATTGAGCGCGCTGGTCGATGTTTCTCAACGGAGGGAGCGTGGGGCTTCAGCCCCATGAATGTTGGGCATAAAAAGATTCGGCCTTCAGGCCCGAATGGTTCTCTCGTAAACACGAAAAAATGGGTGCCCCTGGTCCGGGCCCCCACGAACAGGTCTTCGTTCGTGGGGTGGTGATCCCTCGCATTTGGGGACCAGGGAGAACTGAATCCATCCCAGCCACTCTGAGATCCGCACAAAAAACGTGTGCGCCAGGTCTCGATCTAGGACCTGGGAAAGCAACGAACCTCACGACGCAATCGCACGAACGGATGCTTCCAAAGGGAGGGAGCGTGGGGTTTCAACCCCACGAAATATTGCGCCAAAAGGAGTGCGGCCTTTAGGCCCGGATCACTCCTCCGCAGCCACGAACACGGTCGCTGAGGTCTTACTTTCGAGGCTCGCTCAAGTACGATCTGAGCGCTCTGATTATTCAATTACCGCTATCTTCGCCCGTTTTCCCAATCGCACCACAACCCGCGCAGGAAGGGAACTGACCGAAAAGGTGTTGCTGCTCGCTGACTCGCCGTCCAACTTCACGGCCTTCTCTGCGATCTTGCGATTTGCTTCGGCTCCGCTTGCTGCCAGCCCCAACGCCACCAGCAGCTTCGGCAAACGCACCTGATTGGGTTCCGCACCTGCCACTTCCGCGTAGGGGATTGCAACCTCATCCAGATCTTCGGCCGTCTCTTTCTGCTGAAACATCCGCGCCCAGTTCTCATCCGCGCTCACCGCAGCCGTCTCTCCGTGAAAGTCCGAGGTAATCGTTCGCGCCAGCCGCTTCTTCACTTCCATCGGATGCACGCGCCCGCCGCAACATCCGCCTTGCAGCGCCTCCACCTCAGACCCGCGCAGATCCGTCAGAAGAAGAAAATACTTCCACATCAGCTCGTCTGAAATCGACATCAGCTTGCCGTACATCTCGCCTGCCGGCTCATTGATCCCGATCGCGTTATTGAGCGACTTCGCTCATCTTCTGCACGCCGTCCAGCCCCTCGAGAATCGGCGTCATCAGCACGATCTGCGGCTTCTGCCCGTAGTGCCGCTGCAACTCGCGCCCGCACATCAGGTTGAATTTCTGATCGGTCCCGCCCAGCTCCACATCGCACTCCAGCGCCACCGAGTCGTACCCCTGCATCACCGGATACAGCATCTCGTGCAGGCTGATCGGCTGCTCCGCCTGGAATCGCTTGTGAAACTCATCGCGCTCCAGCATCTGGCTCACCGTAAAATGCGCCGTCAGCCGGATCGTGTCCTCATACCCCAGCTTGCCCAGCCACTCGGAGTTGTACCGGACCTCGGTCAGCTTCTCGATCCAGAATCTTGAACACCTGCTCTTTATACGTCTCTGCATTCCCGTCGATCTGTTCGCGCGTCAGCGGCTTCCGCGTCACATTGCGCCCCGTCGGATCGCCAATCAGCGACGTGAAATCGCCCACCAGAAAAATCACCGTGTGCCCCAGCTGCTGAAAGTGCCGCAGCTTGCGCATCAGCACCGTGTGCCCCAGGTGCAGGTCCGGCGCCGTCGGATCAAACCCCGCCTTCACCCGCAGCGGTCGTCCCGTTTTCAAGCTCTCTTCAAGGCGCTCGCGCAAGTCCGCCACGCGGATAATCTCCGCCGCGCCCTTCTGCAACAAATCCAACTGCTCATCCACTGGAAGAAACGTGCTCATGCCGTCTTTCAGTATACGTTCGGCTGCGCATGCAACCGCTTGTCTCGTCCTGCTCGCTTTCCTGCCCGGAAGTCCATCTCGTTAGTTGCCATGGTTGCTTTGCCGCCCGTGCGCAGCCGCACTTAGAGTGCGTCCTAAGTCGCAGGTGCAAAGCACCTTCGCCAAATGACAATTGCGTCATTTGCGTTCAAAAAGCTCGGCCGAATCGATTTCGTCGTGCATCGTAAAGTAGTAGAGTTCCTCCGCACGTTCTGGCCCTCGCAAGACGAAGCTACTTTCATTGAACCGGCAATCGACAAATGCAGATTCTCAACTTTTTGCCTGAATTCTCTCGCCCCCGGCCTCGAATGCGCCTTGGCCTTGCTGTCTTGTGCCTCCTTACTGCCGGCGGCTGTTGCCCGCTCGCAGCCCAGACGCTTCGCTACACGCGCACGCCCGATGCGCACAACGGAAAAATTCTCTATAAAAGCGGTTGCATTGCCTGCCACGGCGTCAACGGCAACGGCGCTCCTCAAACGAGCACCGAGTTCAAGCGGCCCGATACCTTTCCTGACTTCACGCGCTGCGACCAGACCACGCCCGAGCCCAACGATGCGTGGAAGTCCATCATTGTCCACGGCGGCCCTTCACGCGGCTTGTCCACCATCATGCCCGCCTTTGACAAGCTGCTGACAAACGATCAAATCGACGATCTCGTCGCCTATCTCCGCACCTTCTGCACCGAGACGAAATGGCCGCGCGGTGAGCTCAACTTGCCCCGCGCACTTGTCACCGAAAAGGCTTTTCCTGAGGACGAATTCGTCCTCTCCACCGCTGCGAATGCCAGCGGCGCGCCCGGCCTCAAGACCGACTTCATTCACGAGCAAAGCTTCGGCGCAAAGAGCCAGCTCGAAGTCGACGTCCCCTGGGACTACCAGGATCAGAATCACAACTGGAACAGCCACGTCGGCGACATCACCCTCGGTTGGAAGCAGGTGATGTTTTCGAGTCTTCGCACCGGATCGATCCTGAGCCTGCAAGGCGGCATTCTTCCTCCAACCGGTTCGCAGAAACTCGGCGGCAACGGCACCACCGTCTTCGAGCCCTTCGCCGCCTTCGACCAGCTTTTCCGACCAACACCTGGGTGCAGTTCCAGATGGGCGCCGACCTCCCGCGTCACCCCGACATCACGCCGCAGAGCCTCTTCTGGAACACCGCCATCGGCCAGACCATCGCAGCCCGACCATCGCCTCGGCCGCCAGTGGTCGCCCATGGTCGAGTTCCTCGCCACGCGCGATCTGGTCAGACGGGGCCAAGACTGACTGGGATGTCATGCCCGAGATGCAGGTCACGTTCAGCGCGCGTCAGCACATCCGCGCCGACATCGGCGTGCGCACACCCTTCACCGATACCGCAGGCCGCAATCCGCAGGTTTATTTCTACGTCCTGTGGGACTGGGCCGACGGCAAGTTCTGGGATGGCTGGAAATGAGCGCCGCAAAGTTGAAGAGCCTTATCCTCATCGCATGCGCGGCGGCGTTGGCGGCGCGCTTTCCTGCCGCAGCCGGCGCAGGTTCGAGCCGCGTCCCATCCCGATGCCGCCAAGGACGTTTCAGACCTCCGATCGCTGTGTGGCTTGTCATAACGGACTCAAAACATCCTCCGGCGAAGACATCTCCATCGGCTTCCAGTGGGAGGCCAGCATCATGGCCAACTCCGGCCGCGATCCCTACTGGCAGGGCAGCTTGCGCCGCGAATCCATCGATCATCCTGAATCGTCCTCGGCGATCCAGAACGAGTGCTCCACCTGCCACATGCCCATGCAGCACCTGATCGACAGGGAAGAGAAGCGCGAAACCCAGGTCTTCGCCCGTCTCCCGCTGATGCCGAGCACAAGGGCCTCAAGACCGCTGCGGCTGCCGACGGCGTCTCCTGTTCCGTCTGCCATCAGATTCAAAGCACGGGCCTCGGCACGCCCGCTACTTTCGTCGGCAACGTGGTCGTCGCCGGTCCTTCCAACCAGTCCAATCGCCCCGAGTACGGCCCTTTCGCCATCGACGCCGGCCACATGCGCGTGATGCAATCCTCCACCGCCGGCTTTGTTCCCGTGCAGTCCGCGCACATCCGCGACTCCGGCCTCTGCGGCAGCTGCCACACTCTCTACACCATTGCGCGCGGTCCCGGCGGCAAAGAGGTCGGCAAACTCCCCGAGCAGATGCCCTACCTCGAGTGGCTGCATAGCGACTACCGCGACCGGCAATCCTGCCAGCAGTGCCACATGCCTGAAGTGCACGAGGCCGTCGCCGTTACTGCGCTCTTTGGCCAGCCCCGCGAAGGCATGCATCGCCACACCTTTGTCGGCGGCAACTTCCTGCTTGAACGCATGCTCAATGACCATCGCTCCGACCTAGACGTGAAGGCCCAGCCCCGCGAACTCGAAGAAGCCGCGGGCAGAACCGAAGAGTTTCTTCGCACCCAATCCGCCCGGCTAACCCTCAGCGCGATCCATCCAACAGCCGCCGGCCTTTCCTTCGATGTCGACGTTGCCAACCTCACCGGACACAAGCTGCCCACGGCCTATCCCTCGCGCCGCGCCTGGCTGCATGTCGTCGTCCGCGATCGCAACAATCAGGTCGTCTTCGAGTCTGGCGCCTTGCGTCCCGACGGCTCCATCGCCGGCAACGTCAACGATGCGGACCCCAAACGCTTCGAACCTCACTTCTCTCAGATCACGCAACCCGGCCAGGTCCAGATCTTCGAGTCCATCCTGAAAGACTCCCAGGGGCAGGTCACCACCGGTCTCCTCTCCGCCGTCGGTTATCTCAAAGACAACCGCATTCTCCCCACCGGCTTTGACAAGCAGACCGCCGACCCTGACATTGCCGTCATCGGCGATGCCCTCACGGATCCTGCCTTCACGGGCGGCAGTGCCCGCACCCGTTACAGCGTCGCCACCAGCGCACCCGGTCCCTTCCATGTCACCGTCGAGCTCTGGTATCAGCCCATCGGCTATCGCTGGGCCCACAACCTCGCGCCCTATCAGGCCGCCGAACCGCAGCGCTTTGTCGGATACTACGAGCAGGCCGCCGCCCGCTCCGCCCTGATGCTGGCCGCGGCCGATTCAACAAGCACCGCCGAATCCGCCCAAACACGCTAAATTCCGCGCGCCGAACCAACCGAACGGGCCTGGAGAATTCATCGCGCCCTAACCGGCACACATGCTTCTTCTGCAACTTCCACAGGCCCGCCCCATCCTAAGCGTAGGAGAAGACTGAACTATGTCCGTAGTCACTGGCCGTTCCATGCAGGTTCCCGCCGCTGGCGGAGCGTTTCAACTCGTCACCAAAGCAATTTCCCGATCCCGGCCCCGGCCAGGTCCGCATCCGCGTGCAGGCCTGCGGCGTCTGCCACAGCGACTCGCTCACCAAAGAAGGCATGTGGCCCGGCATCCAGTTCCCCCGCGTCCCCGGCCACGAAGTCGCCGGTGTCCTCGACGCCATCGGCCCCGACGTCCCCGTCTTCAAAGTCGGCCAGCGCGTCGGACTCGGCTGGCACGGCGGCCACTGCAACTACTGCACGCCCTGCCGTCGCGGCGACTTCATCCTCTGCGAAAACCAGTCCGTCAGCGGCATCAACTACGACGGCGGCTATGCCGACTACGTCATCGCCCCCGCCAACGCCATCGCCGTCATCCCCGACGACCTGAACGATGCCGATGCGGCACCGCTGCTTTGCGCCGGTGTCACCACCTTCAACGCCCTGCGCAATAGCGGAGCGCGCACCGGCGACACCGTTGCCATCCTCGGCATCGGCGGCCTCGGCCACCTCGCCATCCAGTACGCAGCCAAGGCCGGCTATCGCACCGTCGCCGTCGCTCGCGGGCAGGATAAGGGCCCGCTCGCCAAACAGCTCGGCGCGCACATCTACATCGACTCCACCACGCAGGACCCAGCCAAGGAACTGCAGAAAATCGGCGGAGCCAACATCATCCTCTCCACCGTCACCAGCGCCAAGGCTCTCGAGTGGGTCATCGACGGCCTCGCCCCCGCCGGCAAATTCATCGTCGTCGGAGCGCCCGGATGGCCCCGTCGTCATCAGCCCCTTCCCGCTGCTTCTCGGCCGCCGAACCGTCGCCGGCTGGCCCTCGGGCACCGGCATGGATTCCGAAGACACGCTCAACTTCAGCGCCCTCACCGGCGTCAAACCCATGATCGAAACCTACCCGCTCGAGAAAGCCGAAGAAGCCTACGCCCGCATGATGAGCGGCCAGGCCCGCTTCCGCGTAGTCCTCACCACGAGCAATTAGGGATCAGCGACTCAGGGATCAGGGTTCAGAAATGCTGTAGTGTCTCTGAGCTCGAACCCTCGCTGCCGATCCCGAGTCTCATCCGTTTCGCAGCTCATCGCAACTGAGTCCGCTAGCCGTCCCTAGTCCCTGCCTTATAATTCCCTCATGCCTCGCATGGCCCATCACGCCGCCGCCGCCCATCCCCGCCATCGCGCGCGCAGCCCGGCTGCAGCGGCTCCCGCCGCCTAGACACCGCCCCACCTCATCCCACAATTCAGAATCGTGAAGCTGACCAGGAACGCAATCACTGAGCATTCACTGATCATTCACTGATCGGTGCTCCGTCGCATCCGTTCCCCGCCATTACTCCCGGGGTTCTGTTCACTGTCCACTGCTCACTGCCCACTGTCCACTGCCATACTGGAGTCATCATGGAAGAGTTCAGCTCGCATTCAGCGCCTCCCGCCCTACGTCTTCAACATCACCGGCGAAATGAAGGTCACCGCCCGCCGCCGCGGCGAAGACATCATCGACTTCGGCATGGGCAACCCCGACGGCGCCACGCCCAAGCACATCGTCGACAAGATGATTGAGGCCGCGCAGAAGCCCGTCACCCATCGCTACTCCGTCTCCAAGCGGACTGCCGCGCCTGCGCAAGGCCATCTGCAACTGGTACAAGACGCGCTACGACGTCGACCTCGATCCCGACACCGAAGCCATCGTCACCATCGGCTCCAAGGAGGGCATCGCCCACCTCTGCCTCGCCATCCTCGACTCGCGCGACACCGTGCTCGTTCCCAATCCCAGCTACCCCATCCACATCTACGGCCCGGTCATCGCCGGCGCCCACGTCGTCAGCGTCCCCGTCCACGACCGCGAACAGTTTTCTCGCGCAGCTTGAAGACCTCATCCCGCGCATGACCCCGCGCCCCAAGGCGCTCATCGTCAACTTCCCGTCGAACCCGACCACGCAGTGCGTCGACCTGCCGTTCCTCGCGCGCCTCGTCGAGCTCGCCCGCGAGTACGGCTTCCACCTCATCCACGACCTCGCCTACGCCGACCTCGGCTTCGACGGCTACAAGCCGCCCAGCGTCCTCCAGGTTCCCGGCGCCAAAGACGTCGCCGTCGAGTTCTTCACCCTGTCGAAGAGCTACAACATGCCCGGCTGGCGCGTCGGCTTCATGGTCGGCAACCCGCGTCCTCGTCAACGCCCTCGCGCGCCTCAAGAGCTACTTCGACTACGGCACCTTCACGCCCATCCAGGTCGCGTCGCATCCTCGCGCTCGAAGGCCCGCAGGAGTGCGTCGCCGAAATCTGCGAAACCTACCGCCGCCGCCGCGACGTCCTCGTCGAAGGCCTCAACAAGGCCGGCTGGATCGTCCCCTCGCCCAAGGCCACCATGTTCGTCTGGGCCCAGATCCCCGAGCCCTACCGCCACCTCGGCTCGCTCGAGTTCTCAAAGCTGCTGCTCACCGAAGCCAAAGTCGCCGTCAGCCCCGGCATCGGCTTCGGCGACTACGGCGACGGCCACGTCCGCTTCTCGCTCATCGAAAACGAAGAGCGCACCCGCCAGGCCCTGCGCGGCATCAAGCAGATGTTCGCCAAGAACCCCGCGGCCAAAGCCCTCGTGACTGCCTGAATTTCCTTTCGTGCGACGAATCAATCCGCACGAAAATGGGTGCCCCAGGTCTCGCTTCTGAGACCTGGGAAAGCAACGAACCTCTACAGCCGTGTCATCCTGAGCGAACCCGAAAGGGGATCTGCATTGTGCAATTCGCACGGCTCTTGGTACGGGAAAGCCCATCAGCGTCCTGTCGTCCACTTCCCCCACCTCTCACAACTGTGTCATCCTGGGCGGAGCGCGATTGGGGTGGCGAAGCCGGGGGGAGCCGAAGGACCTGCATTGTGGGAAGACTCATCCAGCACGAACTCAACGCACCGGCCCCTCCAACTGCTCGCGGGTATACCACTCTTCAGCCAAATCGATCCACGTCGGATTGCTCTGCTTGATCAGCGCAATCTTCTTGTCCCGCCTCCAGCCCTTCAGTTGTTTCTCCCGTGCGATCGCATCGCCAACCTCGCCATGCTCCTCGAACCACACCAGCCGGTTGCAGTTGTAGGTCGCAGAGAATCCCTCATGCAGCTTCCGCTTGTGCTCAAACACCCGTTTGTTCAAATCCCGCGTCATCCCCACGTAGAGGGTTAAACTCCGGCTCGCAACAATGTAAGTTAAGCAAGACCGCTCATCCATTCCCAGTCCCAGCATTCAATCACTCCGCGTCGGTCTCCATGACCACAGACACTTCGCCCGCGAGCCCTCCTGCGTTACCGTCGAAGAATGCCCGCGCATTCCAAGCCTCGTTTGAAGTCACAAATTGTGACTTCAAGTTCTGTTGTGCCCGCCGAGCGTGCAGGACAAATTGAACGGCACATCCTGTCGATTCGGGGGCAAAAGATCATGCTCAGCACCGATCTTGCGGAGCTGTACGAGGTGGTCCGAGAGTCCTGGTGCAAGCCGTCAAGCGCAACCTAGAGCGTTTTCCTGCGGACTCTATGTTTCAGCTCACCCGCGTGGAGTGCCACTCCCAATGCCTTCACCGAGCAAGGCGTGGCCATGCTTTCCAGCGTCCTGCGTAGTCCCCGAGCGGTTCAGGTAAACATCGCGATCATGCGCGCGTTCGTCAAGCTGCGGCAGATACTCGCAACGCATCGCGATCTTGCGCAGCGGCTTGAGGAGATGGAGAGTCGGTATGACTACCAGTTCAAGGTGGTGTTCGACGCGATCCGGGAGCTGATGACTCCACCCGACAGCCGCCGCGCCGCCGCATCGGTTTCGCAGCACCCAAGGCCGATTGACCACAAAAGCCGCGAGTTCCACGCAGCTCCGCCTCGGTGTGAAAGCGCGAACCAATTTCAGGCGGCATCCTCCAGCTTGACCGTCACCCTTCGCCCGAGTGCAGCGGCAAGGTTCACCAGTGCATCGAGCGAGAAGCGCGAGATCCGCCCGCGAAGTAGGTCGTTGATGCGCGGCTGCGTCACGCCGCAGCGTGTCGCAGCTTCCGCCTGCGTCCACCCCTTCCGCTCCACTAATGCAGCGATCTGGCGCATCAGAGCCGACCGCAGACGAAGATTCGCTGCCTCTGCTGGATTCTCCGCGAGCGCATCCCACACGCTGGCGTACGTTTTCACCTTTGCCTTGCTCATTGGGAACCTCGCATCAATTCGTCGAATCGCCGTTTGGCGGTGTCGATCGCGCGCTTCGTCGTGGCTTGCGTCTTCTTTTGGAAGGCGTGCAGCACATAGACCGCTTTTTTCAATCTCGCCGTGTAAATCACCCGGTATGTTCCCGACTCGTCCCACACTCGAATCTCTTCAACACCCTTGCCGATAGCTGGTATTGGCTTGCAGTCATCTGCAGCTTTCTCGCCCGCACCTTTTCCAACTGATATCCGGCATTCTGGCGAGCATCTTTCGGGAACTCGCGCAGAGCCTTGAGCGAGTCCCCGAGTAACCGCATCGGCTTCATCGATTCATTATATCCAATACAATATAAATTGCCAGCTTACACTTCTGCCCGTGCATAAGATTTGCCAAGCTCCAGAAGGGCGCACCACGGCCCGTCACGAAAACGACAGCACGATCCAGCCCCATGCGACAATCAACCCAATGCACTTCGCGTGTATCGGGAGTTCCCCATGCAGATTCCCACCCAAATCGAACGAGTGAAACCTGCCAGACGCCGCCTCTCCTCCATCCTGCTCTCCCTCACCCTGCATGTGAGCCTTCTGGCGCTTACAGTGCTGCTGGGCAGCCTGGTGCGCAGGCAGACTGTCGTCCCGGCCCCGGTCCAGGCTCTGGCCCTGCTCAACGTCGCAGGCGGATCCCACGCGATTAGGATTTCTTTGCCTCCGTCCGACTTCTCGGCCCACACGCGCACGCCCACGCACGATCTCGAAGCCTCGCACAAAACGATTCTTCCCGTCGAAGAAGACCATCCAAAGACCACCGGCGGCGGCACGCCTAAAACACCGCATTCCGGCGACGGGGCAGGCCAGGCGCTCAGCGGCAACGGAAGCGACAACGACGACGTGCATCCCGCCTTCCCAACCTACTCACCGCGCCCGCCGGTGAGGGATCGCTCTCTGCTGCCGCAGTCTGAAGTCAAGATCGTTGTTGACGTCGACCTCGACGCACTGGGCCAGGTGACACGCGAGACTCTTGTGAAGGGCCTGGGTACCAGGCTCGATCAGATTGTTCTCGAGACGGTCAAAACCTGGCGATTCCAGCCCGCGACCGTGAACGGCAAGGCCGTGGCCTCGCAAGACGAACTGATCTTTCCCTTCAATCCCAGTTATCCCATCAGCGATTCGTAGCCAGATCTGGCGCGCGCCGGGCACCTGGCCTCCGAACAAAATTCCTCGCATTTGCAGATCATTGCGCGCATTCCTGCACAATGGAGGCGGAGCAGTACAGCATGCAACCCGACGTCCGCACGCAGCATATGCGCGGTCCAATCTGTCAGCGATGTGCCCGGTCCGTACCACCCCTATACCCCCCCACCCCCCTACCTCTCTTTTTCTATTTGCGATTCTCCACCAAAAAATTGCAGAAAATAACGCCGACACATGAAGCTGAGTCCAGCGCGAATGCTGCACATCTCGTGCATATTCCGCGCTTAAATGCAGGACCCGTATACGAATGCACCGTGCATGGTGATATCCACAAATTAACTTGAGTTTTACACTTGCTTCCACAGATCGAGTAGGAGCACAGTCTCTTTCAGTTGGTGACCCTGTAGGGAGTTGGACAGCAGTTCGGGTCGGACAACGGTGAAGGGTTAATGGACAACGGGAGTTCGCGGTCGGCTTGCCGATAGTGAAGACCCGGGAGAAATTGAAACACCACCGCTTTCCGGCAAGTCTGCAAAGCCCGACTGGAAACGAAGATTCATCCGCGGCGCAAGCCGAGGATGCAAAGTTCGAAGACAAACGGGATTCATCATCGACCCAGCCATGGATGGGGAATCGGGGAAACCCGAGGAAACATCGATGGTCAGCTGAAGAACAGAGATCCGGGGCGAACCGGAAATCAGTTCCTCGGCACCTGCGAAGGACCGAAGCGCCAGGGCGAACTGGAGCCAGGACCGTCGGAGGAGTCAGAGACCAAAGAAGAATCGGGGTGATCCGAGGATTCTCTCTGACGAAACCGGAGGGTGAACGAACCGGGGCAACTCGGGAGGTTCATCAGCTGGTGCCGGAAGATGCAGTACCGGGGAGACCCGGGCACTGGTCGTCGGCGATACCGAAGCACCGCTGTACGGGGCAACCCGGAAACGGTCTCTCGGCACCGCCGAAGCATTCAATCCTCGGGTCGCCTCGGGGGTTGATCGCCGGCAAAAGCCGGAAGGTGCAGAAGACGGGGAAACCCGAGACCTGTACCAGCAGGCACCGCGAAACGCGTGGAGAACCGGGGCAACCTGGAACTCTGCTCACCAGCGGCGCCGAAGGATGCGAGATTCGAGTCGCCTCGAAAATCCATCGCCGGTCACAGCCCAAGGATCGCGCTTCGGGGTAACTCGAAACGGCGATCGCCGACGCAGCCAATGGATGCGGCGTACGGGGAAACCCGGAGACGCATTACAGGTTGAGCCGGAAGACGCAGGAACTGGGGCAACCCAGGACCCCGCGTCACGAGGCCGAAGGGACGATGCTTGAACCGATGAGCTATCAGGACACCCGGAGAGCGCCAGAGGCCGCAAGGTCTCTGGCGTTTTCGATTCTGCGGCAAACCAAGGGATCCGCAACGACAGCCCTCCCCAAAATCCGCAGCGCTGAAGGCGCAAGCCGCAGCGCTGAGGGATTAAACCGAGCAAACCGCCGCCTAGCCTGCAAATCTCACAGGTCGATTGTCGATTTGGATGATTCTGGAAGAAGGAAATAGGTAGAAAGGCCGTCTTTTCTGTGTCATAACTACGTTGTCGAAGCGTGGTTCTGGCTGCGGAAAGGGGGGCCCTTCTCATGACAGAGTGTAATCAAGAAGTCTTCTCGTTTGCATCTCATTTTTCGCGCCGCGTAGAGGCCAGTTTCACCGCGGGTCAGATATCGACCGATGGCGGAGCGTTGTTGTTACGTCAGGCTGATCGCAAGATCGGTTTGCTGAAGCGGTTGGCGTCTTGTTTCACCGACCGGCGGTCGCCGCTGCTGGTCTCGCACCAGCTCGGTGAGATGCTCTCGCAGCGCATCTACGGGCTGGCGCTGGGCTATGAGGACCTGAACGATCACGAGCAGTTGCGCCACGACCCGCTGATGGCTGTGCTGTCGGGCCGGCGCAAGCTGGAAGAGCCATTGGCCGGCAAGAGCACGCTGAACCGGCTGGAACTTCCCGGCGGCAGCAAGCGCTATCACAAGATCGACTACGCGCCGGAGAAGATCGACGCGCTGCTCTGCGATCTGTTCATCGAGTCGCACGCCGAAGCGCCCGAGCAGATCGTGCTCGACCTGGATGCAACCGACATCCCGCTCCACGGCCATCAGCCGGAGCGGTTCTTTCATGGTTACTACGACAGCTACTGCTACCTGCCGCTCTATATCTTCGCCGGCGATCAACTGTTATGCGCTCGGCTCAGGCCGGCCAACATCGACGGAGCGGCCGGCGCGCTGGACGAGGTCAAGCGCATCGTGGCCCGGTTACGGGCGAAGTGGCCCACGGTGCAGATCGTGCTGCGCGGCGACTCGGGCTTCTGTCGCGAGGAGCTGATGGCCTGGTGCGAGGCCGAACAAAATCGCGTGGACTTCCTGTTCGGCCTGGCGCGCAACAGCCGGCTTCAGAAGATCGTCGGCAAGCAGATGCACGAGGCCAGGCTGCAGCACGCCGAGACTGGCAAGCCAGCGCGTGTCTTTACCGAGTTCGACTATCAAACGCACAAGAGCTGGGCGCGGGCGAGGCGGGTAGTTGCCAAGGCCGAGTATCTGGACAAGGGCGAAAACCCACGCTTCGTGGTAACTTCGCTAACTCCGGATAAGTGGGCGGCTCGCGAATTATACGAGCAGTTCTACTGCCGGCGCGGCGAGATGGAGAACCGCATCAAGGAGCAGATGTGCCTGTTCGCCTATCGCCTCTCGACGGAAGAAATGAAGGGCAACCAGCTCAGGCTGTACCTGTCGGCGCTGGCTTATACGCTGGTTGAAGCGCTCAGGCGCCTGGCGCTCAAGGGCACCGAGTGGGCCGAAGCGCAGGTGGATACGATCCGGCTCAAGCTGTTCAAAATCGGCGCCCTCGTACATATCAGCGCCCGGCGCGTGTGGTTGGAACTGAACTCCAACTATCCTTGGAAGAAGATTTACGTTCGGGCCTTCGACGCGCTGCGATGCTGAACGTCTCCACCGCGAACAAACAACTTTTTCACGCGAACCCAGGAATCGGCCTGGCGGAGCTATGCGACAAATCAGGCATCGACCTGCGATGAGCCTCTCCGCGTACTTGCCGAACCTGTCGCCAAGCCGACCTCAAGCCGCTTGATGGCTCTTCCCGAATGCTTCGCAGCGCTAACCGCCATCAAATCGATCCCCTGTGAGAAATCGCGGCTAGTGCATCGCCGCGCCGCCGCCTGCACCCTGCCCCGGCTTGTTTTTGCTGAGCAGGAACGCCAGCGCAACGAGGCCAACAGACATCCACGAGAGCTCCATGTAGACGTCCTGGTATCCCTGCGCCTGTGCCTGCATGTTGAGCTGGTTGTAAATGCTGGCGAGGGCCATGCTCTGGCCATTCTGCCCTCCGAACGTGCCGCTAAAGAAGCCCGTGAGCGCCTGCGAATGCTGTTGGAAGGCGCTGCTGGCAGAGGTCATGGTGCTCTGCAGATGCTGCTGATGCCACATGGCGCGGCTGGTCACCTGCGCGTTGGTAAGAGCAATCAGAATGCTGCCACCGATGTTGCGGGCAAAGTTGATCAGGCCGGCGACCTGGTTGCTCTGCTCCTTCGGCATGCCCACATACGCAGCGTTCGTGATGGAGATGAAACAGAACGGCAGCGGCACCATTTGGATCACGCGCAGCCATGAGGATGCAGCGAAGGTCATGTCGAGGGTTGTGACCCAGGCGGCGTAGCGATAGGTAAAGAAGAAGAGCGTGAAGCCAAGCACCGCCAGCCAGCGCGCCGCCACCTTCCCGGTCGCAAACCCCGCCAGCGGCATCACCAGCACAAGCGTGAAGCCTCCTGCGGTCAGGGCCAGGCCTGAAGTGGTGGCCGTCCAACCCAGAAGCTGCTGCATAAACTGCGGCTGCAGCACGGTACTCGAATTCAACACGCCGCCTACCAGCATCATCAGCAGACAACAGATGGCGAAGTTTTTGTAGCGAAAGAGCTTGATGTTGATGAGGGGCGTCTTGTGGTTCCATTCCCAGTAAAAGAGGCCCGCCATGCCAAAGACGAACATCGCGCCGAAGAAGCAGATGAAGGGCGACGAGAACCAGTCGTTCTCCTCTCCCTTGTCGAGCATGATCTGCAGCCCGCCCATGGCCAAGGTAAGAAAACTCAGGCCGAGATAATCCATCTTGCGCAGCAGCGAGCGGTCCGGCTTAATCCACGGCGGATCTTCGACCATGCGCGTGACTAGAATGAAGGCTAGAATCCCAACGGGAATGTTGATGAAGAAAATCCAGCGCCAGGTGAAGTTGTCCGTGATCCAGCCGCCCAGCGTTGGCCCAATCGAGGGCGCAAGCACCGCAACAAGTCCGTAGAGCGCGAAGGCCTGACCGCGTTTGTGGGGTTCGAACGAGTCGGCCATGATGGCCTGCGCCATGGGCTGCATACCGCCGCCGCCCGCGCCCTGCAGAATCCGAAATACCAGCAGCAAAGGCAGCGAAGGCGCCGCTCCGCAAAGAAAGCTTGAGATCGTGAAAATCGTAATGCAGGCGACGAAGAAGTTGCGCCGACCCATCACGTTTGAAGCCCATCCGCCGAGAGGCAGCACGATAGCGTTAGCGACAAGGTAGCTGGTCAGCACCCAGGTACCCTCGTCGGTGCTGGCGCCAAGCGACCCGGCAATATGCGGCAGCGCAACGTTGGCGATTGAAGTGTCGAGCACCTCCATAAACGCCGCCAGCGCCACAGTCATCGCGATCAACCACGGGTTCACGCGCGGTTTCCAGGCCGCAGAAACCGTGCCCGGGGGGGCCATTACAGTAATCTCCCCGCCGGTGCTGGCCGGAGCCACAGTTGGGTTGTCAGCCAAGACTGCTCCTTCGTTCAAATTCGGATGCTGCAATGGATTCAGAGAATGAAAGTCGGGTCCGGATGCGACTGTAGCCTCAGCGTTTCCGTCGATTCGGCATACCTGAACTTAGATTCTAAAAGCGCCCGGTGCGATTCTAAAAGCAGCCCAGCGCGGTGTAGGAATTCTGCAAGTTGAGCCTTTTCTTTACTGTACTTGAGAGCAGGCGTCATGCCGTGCGGCCAACGGTTTCTCCGGCGCTCCAACCAAAAAATGCAATCCCCAGTGCGGTCAACTGCATGGCGATGATGAACGCCACGCAGGCAGGCCATTTTCCAAACGCCCAGAAGGCGCCGGGCAAGATTCCGGCGGCGGTGCCGCCCACATAGTAGCAAGTGATATAGAGCCCTGCGGCGGTGACCCGCACGCCTTGCGGAGAGGCTACGCGCAGATGGCTCTGCGAGGCGGTCTGCGAGATGAAGACGCCGCTCGATAGCATCGTAAGCCCGACGACCACCACTGGCAGCGAATGGCTGAGGGTTAGCGCCACGCCCGCGATCGAGCAGGCAATCGCGCCGCCGATGCCCGCGCGCAAGCCGACACGCGTAAGCAGATAACCGGCGGCAGGTGTCACTACCAGTCCCACAAGATAGACAAAGAACAGGGAACTGAGCGCCGCGGTTGAGAGATTGAATGGAGGGGCTGCAAGGTAGAACGTGATCCACGTGAACACGCCCACGAGCGAGAACAACACATTGAAACCGACCGCAAAGGTAGCAACAAGACGCCGATTGCGTAACAGTTGCTGCACCTGGTAAGGAAAGCGCGGAAGCACGTTGCTGCGTTGCACCGCGGTTGCACGGGGCCTCCCTTTGGGCAGCCATAAGGCCACGGCGCCTGCGCCCGCGAGTGCAGCGGCTCCCAAGGCAAGAAAGCTCATCTGCCAGCTGAACCACTCCGCAAGCAGCCCGGCGGAGATGCGGCCGCAAAAGCCGCCCAGGGCTGTTCCGCTGACGTAGAAGCTCATGATCAGTGCGACCTTCTCCGCCGGCCATTCTTCCCCAATGTAGGTCACCAGCACGGCGATGACCCCGGGCACGGCAATGCCTTGCAGAAAGCGCCAGAAGATAAGCTGCGCGAGCGAAGTGGAAGTTGCGGCAAGGAGCGTGGGCATTGAGATGCCCACAAGCGATGCCACAATCACACGCTTGCGCGGGAGCCGTTCCGTGAGCGCGCCAAACACAGGCGCGGAGATCGCGACCCCCAGCGTGGCAGCCGAAACCGTCATTCCCACGCCGGTTTTAGAGGCATGAAATATGTGCGCCAGCATGGGCAGTAGGGGTTGCGTGCAATAGAGCTCAAGAAAGGCGCACACGCCGCAAAGGGCAACCGCGGCAGCTGCCCGGCCTCCGGGTGCAATACGTGTCTGGGATTGCGTGTGCAAGACACAGGATACCCGACGGCAGGTAATGAACCTTCGCATGTGTTTCCCCTCACAGCGGAGGCAGGAGGGCGATTTTAGTCTCCGCAGCAGAACCCCCGCCGCGGCCCGCAGCAAACCGGCAAACGCTCGCCAGCTTTCGCATCGCGCAATTCCTGGTTCCCGCACCGATGCGAAAAACAAGGGATCACCCAAACCCGTCTGCTTGAAAACGAGGTCCTGCATCATGGCACAGAATAGGCGCAAAGTGGTTATCGTCGGTGGCGGAATCGCCGGTCTTTGTACGGCAGTCTACGCACAAAAATGCGGCTACGACGCTGAGGTTCTGGAGATGCACAGCATGCCCGGCGGTCTCGCCATGAGCTGGAACCGCGGGCAGTACACCTTTGAAACCTGCCTGCACTGGCTGCTTGGGTCGAAACCCGGCGGGGAGATGAATGCGCAGTGGCTTGAAGTCGTCGACCTGAATGCTCTGCGGTTCGTCGATCCTGTAGAGTTCACACGGATCGTGACTGAGAGCGGCGAGAGCCTGCCGATCTATGCCGACGTCGATCGACTCGAAGCTGAGTTTTTGAAGCGCGCTCCCCAGGACAAGGCGCAGATTCTTCGCTTCACCCACGCGGTGCGTAAGCTGGGCAAGTTCCGTTTGCCTGACCCCAGCAGCGGATTGTTAGAGAACGGCGGTGCACTGCTACACGACGCTGCCTGCATGCACCTGTTGCACAAGCTCTCGAACATCAGCGGAAAAGACTACGGCGAGCAGTTCTCCGACCCTTTGATCCGCGCATTCTTTGCAGGCGGCGAGATGGGCAGGCTCGCCGCCATCGCGCTCGTGTTCTCGCTCGCGTGGATGAACGCCGGCAACGCCGGCTACGCGATCGGCGGCGCCCAGGCAATCATCCGCGGAATCGTCACAAAGCTCGAGGAACACGGCGGAAGCATTCGCTGCGGCGCGAAGGTTCAGCGCATCCTTGTGGAACAGAATCGAGCCGTGGGAGTGGAACTGGTGACTGGCGAAGTCATCAATGCAGACTGGGTCGTTTCTGCAGCCGACGGATACGCCACAATTCACAACCTGCTCGGCGGAAAATATCGGGACCCCTTGCTTGAAAAATTCTACGAATCGACTGAGACCTTCCCTTCGTATGCGCAAGTGTCGCTGGGCGTTGCGATGGATCTGCGGGAGCAGCCTTCGCTCCTGACATTGCTCCTCGACGCGCCGCTCAAGGTCGACAAGGGAACCTTCCTCAATCACCTCGGAATTCGCTTCTTCCACTTCGATCCCACTTTTGCGCCGGCAGGCAAGACGGCTGTCACCTGCTTTCTGCCCACGCGCAATTTCGAGTACTGGAGCGACCTGCAGGCCAAGGACCTCCCGCGCTATTGCGCAGAGAAGCGTCGCTTGTCGGAGTCGGTCATCGGCCTTCTCGAAAAGAAGATTCCAGAGATTCGCACGGCGATCGAGGTTGTGGATGTTTCTACTCCGTCCACAGTCATTCGCTATACGGGCAACTGGAAGGGAAGTATGGAAGGGTGGCTGTTGATGCCGGGCATGGGCTTCAAGCCCCTGCGCAACACCTTGCCGGGGCTTGCGAACTTCATCATGGTCGGCCAGTGGGTGATGCCGGGAGGCGGGCTGCCGTCGGGATTGGTGACCGCGCGGTCTGCGATGCGGTCCATCTGCAAGCAGGACCGCGTGCCCTTTGCCCCCCGGGAAATTGCCGAACCTGTCGGCGTAGCCTAGAACTGCAGCTTTGCGCCGAACTGAATCTGGCGCGAGGTTGTCGATGTCGCAGTGATGACGCCTGCCGTCGGCGAAATGCCCGACGTTGCCGACGTGTAGACCACTTCATTCGGCGTCGAGAAATTGGTGTGGTTGAGGATGTTGAAGAACTCCGCGCGGAATTGCAGCCCGAGCCGCTCGGTGAGGTGCGCATTGCGGGTAGCGGAGAAATCTACTTCCGTTAGTCCCGGCCCCGTGAGCGCATCGCGCGAGACATTGCCGTACGTGCCGGCTGCGGGCGGCAGAAACGCAGCCGGATTGAAGTACTGGCCCGGCGTCCGCGGATAGAGCGATCCAGTGAAGGCCGGATTCCAGTTGGGTCGCACCGGGTTGCGCGTATCGCCATTCCCCGTGGGGTTGTAGCCGAGTTGCGGCGAAAACGGAAATCCCGTTTGCACGGTAACGATCCCACTTGCAGTCCATCCCTCGACGATAAAGTTCACCGGCCCCGCAGCGTGATTCAGAAAACGCCGGTGTGCTCCAAAGGGAAGTTCATAGCTGCCGTTGAACGAGGCCGCATGGCGCACGTCAGTCGCAGCCGGTCCCCAATCAAGCTTCGGATTCAACGGAAACTCGACATACGCGGGCGTGTTGCCGCTGACGCTCGTGTTCCACGCCGATCCGTCGTCGAGATTCTTTGCGAACGTATAGTTGCCGCGGAACTGAAAGCCGTTGCCGAACGAGCGCCGCACGTCGACTAGGAGCGAGTGATACGAACCCACGCCCTGCGATACCCACGAAGTGGTGTTGGCTAGCGCAGGATTGGCGTTCACCGCTCCTGCAGGATAGAAGACGCTTCCGTCGGCCTCGTAGGTCGGTACCGGTTCGTTCATGTCTTCCGAAAGAATCTGGTGATAGCTATGCGAACCCACGTAGCCCACGGTGAGAGAAGTGCGCGGGGCAACCTGCTGCTCGATGCGCAAGCTCCAGGTCAGCACCGCCGGTGTTGCGATGTCGGGCTGCACGTTGCTGGGCGATACCTTTGTGCCTGCAGGCGGAGGCGTGCCCGGCGTAATGGTGAGCTTTGACACTGCGATGTTCGAGATCGACTCAGCCGTGTTGAACGGCGCGGTCTGGTCGAGGCGATAGTCGAGCGTATCGAGCAGTCCGTGATAGAGACCGAAGCCGCCGCGCACTGCGGTCTTGCCGTTGCCCCACACGTCCCACGCAAAGCCGACACGCGGTTCAGGCAGGAAACTTGGCGTGGTTCTTTGTCAGCGCCGATCCGCCCACCACCGGTGCGGTCTGTAGAACGCCGTTGACGATCGCGTAGTTCGAGGCGCGCCCCTGTGCCTCGTTCCAACCGTTGGTCGACTCGGAGCGGAAGCCTGCACGCAGCTCAAGTCGCGGCGTCAGCTTGATCGTGTCCTCCACAAAGCCGGCGCCTTCGAGCGAACGCCAGCCCAGTTCCGTCGGTGACGGAACAACGGTGAATGTCTTCACCGTGCCCTGCAGGAAAGTCTGGAGCGTACTGAACGATGCTTGTCCGTACTGATACTGTGCCAGCAGATCGTTGGACTGGATCCGCTGCAGCCATATGCCGGCTTCAATCTGATGCTTCTTGTGCGACCAGTAGACATGATCGTCCCACGTGAACAGGTTGCGCGTCGCGGAGTTGTTGCTGCCCACGTTCAACCCCGCCTGCGAAATCGCCGAGGCGCCATTGGATGCTGTGCTGCCGCTGATCACGATCGCGCCAATCGGTTTGCCGGTGACCCAGCCTGGAAGCGGAACCGGCGAGTAGCCGGTGAAGAAATAGCTGGCCCGCGAGTAGCCGAAGCGCGCCGTATTCAGCAGCGACGGAGAAAACACATGCTGCTCCTGCACGCTCGCCACTTGCTCGCGCAGGCTCTCGTTCACTAGCTCAGCGGATTCGCGAGGGAGTGTCGGCGGTGCTGTCGTCCACGGTGTAGACGGCAAACAGAAGATCCTTGCCGCTCAGGTTCGTCGTCGAAGCGCGTGGTGCCGAAGTCTTCGCGAATTTTCTGCTTCGGATGGCTGAAGGCCTCGGCAATGCCGCCGCCCAACTCAGGCCCGTTCTGCTGCGGGCCACAGAGCCAGCAGCGGCGCCACGGCCGCGTTTACGCCGACGTATTGCTCCACGCCGGCTGAGTTCGGCAGATATCCCTGGCGCGCCTGCGTGTCGGGCACCAGCGTGACCGCGCTCAGGCCCCAGTTCTGGCGAAAGCCTTCGTAGTTGCCGAAGAGAAACAGCTTGTCGGGGCGAATGGGGCCGCCCAGCGAGCCGCCGAACTGGTTGCGCTGAAATGCCGGGATCGCGCCCTGATCGAAGTAGTTTCGCGCATCGAGCACGCTATTGCGCATGAACTCGAACACCGTGCCCGTGCAGATGATTGGTGCCTGACGTGGTCACGATGCTCACCTGCGCGCCGTCGCGCTTGCCGTAGGTCGCGCCATAGGTGTCCGACGCCACGTTGAACTCGCGCACCGCGTCCACGCCGAGCAGTTGGCCGCTGGTGCCACCCGGCGTCACGTTGATCAGCGACGCGCCGGTGTACTCGATGCCGTTCAGCAGAAACAGATTGTCCTGCGGCCGGCGTCCGCTGACCGCGAACATGTTGCCCACCGACGAGTTCGATGTGCCGATGCCGCCCGAGCGCTGATTGGTGTAGTTCACCGTGGCCGGATTCAGCGTAAGCAGCCCGTCGTAGCTGCGGCCGTTCAGCGGCAGTTCCTTCACCTGGCGCTCGTTGATCAGGCCGGCCGTCTGCTGCGTCGTCGTGTTGACCGTTTCGCCGGAGTCGACCACGACCACTTCCTGTTGCACCTTTGCGAGACCGAGGACGAGATTCAGCTGCAGGCTCTGCCCAATTGTCAGCTGGATGCCGCCCTGTTGCATCGTCTCAAAACCATCGTGTGCCGCAGAGACTGTGTAGGAGCCCACGGGCACGGAAGGTGCGAAGAATCGCCCTTCGGAATCGGTGCTCAGGGTGCGGCTTGCTCCCGTTTCCACTTGCCGCACGATCACGGTTGCACCCGACACGGCGGCGCCGCTCGGGTCGTGCACCGCGCCGCCGAGATTTGCGCCAACGACCTGCGCCTGGGCGGCAAGAGCTCCCGCGAAGAGCAGGGGGGCGAAGATGCGAGAGGATTTGGATATGACGTTCACTGGTTTCTCCTAATGGGTTGCAAGCGACTGTGATCCAGGCCTGGTTTTGCAGGACTTGTTTTTCGAGACCCCGATCGCGCGCGCTCAGCACCGACGACAAGTTGCAACGCACGGAATTGTGGGGAAGAGAGAAGTCGAGTCAGCAGCTACAACAACAACACATCCGCCGGGCGGCGGTGGTGTGGCGATCCGAGATGGGGAAGGCGAATCTCATGGGACCAGGGGAAGAGCTGCTCCATTCATTGTTTTTCAAACGATGTTGCGCAAAACAAAAACCGCGTCAGCTAGGCTGATACGCGGTCGCGGGTCTGAAGCTTTGAAGTGTCCCTAGCTCATCCACACGACCGGTGCAGCGTGCAACAACACGCCATCCGCATCGCTCTGGAGCCAAGACTCATGCGTTTGAGATTAACAATCAACCGGAAGCAAGTCAACTACTCTCACGGTGTCGATCAACCAAAGGGCTTTTGATTCTGGATTTTATCGCAGGATTGACGGCCCGATGCTGAGACTGGCGTCGAGGGCAGCGCCGAACACAAAAGCCCGGCACGATACCCTAGAAGAACTCGATGGATTCCCCATCCTCAAAATCTGAACGGCGAGGCCTTGAGGCTTTCGCGTTTCGCGACTTCAGGCGATATCAGCTGGCGCGTGCCGGCGTGATCCTGGGCGCAGAAGCACAAGCCGTTGCCGTGGCATGGCAGGTGTACTCCATTACCCATCGCGCGCTTGATCTTGGGTACACGGGTCTCGCGCTCTTTCTTCCCGGATTGCTTTTTCTTCTACCCGCCGGTCATATTGCAGACCGCTTCGATCGTCGCCGCGTCATTCTCACCTGTTACTCGGTTCAGGTATTCTGCACCTTCGCTCTCGTCACCTTTGCGCGCAATGGCGTCACCAATGTGCTGGCCATCTACGCCGTTCTCTTTGTCATTGGAATGGGACGGGCCTTCTCGGCCCCGGCGAGCTCCGCACTCATTCCGCACCTCGTGCCGGAAAAGCATTTCGTCAATGCGGTCACGTGGGGCGGCGCCATCTTCCAGTTCGCCAATGTTACGGGTCCCGCTCTGGGCGGATTGCTCTTTACGCTTCCTCTCGCGCGCTGGATGCCGGGCACACGCCTTGACGGCGCCGGCATTGTCTACGTCTTTACCCTCGCGACACTCGTCTGGTTCCTCGTGCTGGTAGGCAGCCTGCACGTGCGCCCCGGACGGATGGAACATCGCGACGTCTCCCTGCAGGTGATCCTGGCCGGCTTCAAGTACGTGTGGAACATGCCCCTGCTGCTCGGCTCCTTTTCGTTGGATCTGTTTGTGGTGCTGCTCGGTGGCGCGGTCGCGCTCATGCCGATCTTCGCGAGCGAGATTCTGCACACCGGTCCGCGCGGCCTCGGACTCTTGCGTGCAGCGCCGGCCATCGGCGCCTTGTCCATGTCGCTGGTGATGGCTCGGTTCCCCATCAGCCGCAGCGCCGGTAAGCGGCTCTTCATTTGCGTGGCCATCTTCGGGGTCGCGACTGCGGTTTTCGGCCTCTCGCATAACCTGTGGCTCTCGCTCGCAGCCCTTGCCATCAGCGGCGCGGCAGACACCATCAGCGTTATCATCCGCGGATCGTTGTTGCAGCTGGCAACGCCACCCGAGATGCGCGGGCGCGTCAGCGCCGTCAACTCGCTGTTTATCGGGGCGTCGAACGAACTGGGCGAGTTCGAGAGCGGCCTCACCGCGCATTGGCTGGGCGCCGTCCGCGCTACGGTGTTTGGCGGGATCGGCTCGCTCGCTGTGGCCGGTATTTGGACGCTCTTATTCCCCGCCTTGCGCAACGCCGATCAGCTCTCGGCGGAAGCACTGCGCCCAGTGACGGCGGGACCGGAGGAAGCTCCAGCCGCGGACTGAACCAGCCTAGCGCTGCAGCAGGTCGATGGGCTGCGTGAAATCCGTCACTCGCATATGCTTTGCCAGCGTCGGATGTTGCCGCTGCATCGCCAAGTACATCTCCCACGCCACGCGGCGATAGCTGAAGTGTCCCGCTGGAGCGGACCGCAGCTCGCTGATGTACTGCGCTTCGGCAAAGTCCATTTTGAAAAGACACCGTACGCGCGTCGCCAGCGGCAAGAGATACAGTGCCGACACCGCCGCTTCAGGCGCAGAGCTCGCAGCAATCTGCGCACTCGCTCGGTGCGCGGCTTCAGCGGCCGCCTCGTAGCTTGCAAGGGCGCCGGCTTCGGCAAGCAAATTCACATCCGCACCCAGGTCGCCCACCATTGGCGTCTCGTATCCATGCATCGCGGTGAAGCCCTGCTGGATCTGTACGCAGCGCCGGTGCCGATGCATGTCGCGGAATCCGCCAATATCCATCAGAATATCGAAGCGCAGCGCCGCACCTACATGAAATGCGCGCAGAGCTTCGTCATGCCTTCCGCGATGCCGGAGCCCTAACTCGATGATCTCGGTGATGCGGCTTTCCGGAAGGTTCGCCACGAGGTCGCGAATCTGCCGGTACGGGTGGTTGCTCACCCAGTAGAGCAGTGTTGCCGCCAGCTCTACTTCCAATGTCTCGCCACGTTCTACTAAATCGACCACAGGCGACTGCGCCGGAGCGACGCCGCGCAGCAGTTCGCCTGCCGCCTGCTCCAGTTCTTTGCGCGTTGCGACGAGATACGAATTCGGCTCGGCATACTTCACCAGCGTGGGCGCGGTGCGCACCTCGCGGGTGAGCAGGTTGGCAGCCTCCCCGGCCAGCTCAGGCGTGCCCGCGAGCTTCTCCACAAACGCTGCACCGGCCTGGGCATTTACGTCCCACGCCGGCCCGGTTGCCGCGTCGCGCAGCCGGTTGCCCAGGTCGCGCACTTCGGCCATGGGGTGCGAGAGCAGCCGCGAAACCTGTGTTTCGAGAGTGCGTGCATTCACAATCTGGCCCAGCGAAGTATTCGTGGCCAACGGAAGCAGATACCGCGCCACATCGAAGGCGCGCGCCTTCAGGGTCCGCTCATACGCGTCGGGCTTCATTGCCTCCGGGCGCTCAACTCGATGGCGCAGCGCCTCCAGCACGGCAGCCGTGGTCTGCTGATACGTCGCAAATAGGTTCTGGACGGTTTCCGCGTAGAGCTGGGCCGACCCCGCATTCGCTCCAAAATCAGGAAAAAACCAGCCCGATTTCATGAAATTTTGATAGCGGGTCGAGCGTTCCTGCCCATCCCACCGCTGCTCGTCTACCAGCACAATCGCGGCCAGCAGGCTCAGCCGTTCTACCGCAAAGGCGATGTGCGCCAGGTCGGCGATGGATCGGTGGCCGTACTGGAAATAGAACGTGTTGAGAAACTGCTCAGCCCGCTGCGCGCTGATCTCGGTCAGCGATTCGCGCATGGAGAGCGCGGAACGGGAATACTTGGCCATCGCATAGGCCAGCACTTCGGGGTCAGCGCCATGAACGGCAAAAACTTCAGTCTGATTGCGTGCGCCGGCGGGAGGAAAAGATTCACTGGACATTCAGGGTTCTCGCGACCAGAATACGGCATTAGGCGGTTCTTGAGGACTGCGCGTAAAGGCAGAGACCGACATCTCTGTTGGAATCGGAGCCGGTTGACGTTCTGCCGCGCGCGCATGAAACTGGAACGCCTCGGTTGGCGCAGGTATTTCCGTGCATCCCAGTCCATCGGGATCACGTCCAATAGCCAGGAGCATCGGGCATGGAGATCAAGGTGCGCACGTCGCAGCGGCCTAGGCCATTGCCGCCCGGCCGCTGGGCAATGACCCAGAGGTGGAACGACCTGCTTTTTGCACATTGGCGGGCCCAGCCGTCGCAGGTGGCCGCGTTGCTGCCCGATGGTCTGCACCTCGATACGTTCGATGGCGCTGCCTGGCTCGGAATCGTGCCCTTCTGGATGGACCGCATCAAGGTGCGCGGGGTTCCTTCTATCCCTGGAGCGCGCAGTTTTCCCGAACTCAACCTCCGAACCTACGTGCGCGACCATCGCACGGGCACGCCCGGCGTCTACTTCTTCTCCCTGGATGCCTCTAACTTGCTGGCGGTCATGGTAGCTCGCAGCGTTTTTCACCTGCCGTACTACTGGGCGGAGATGCGCATCGAATCCCAGTCCGAACGGGAGTTTGCCTTTTACAGCCGCCGCCGGTTCAGCAGCAAACCGGTCGTATTCAAGGCGCGGTACCGCGGCCTCGGTCCCACCCGCAAGCTGGCTGAGATGCGCAGCGGTTCGCTCGAGTATTTTTTGACCGAGCGCTATTGTCTCTTCACGCACAACCCCGCCGGAGAACTGGTGCGCGCCAACGTCCACCATGTCCCCTGGCCGCTTGAGGACGCCGCCGCTGACATCGAGCGCAACGACCTTCCGGCCTCTATCGGGATTGATCTGCAGAATCAGGCGCCGGTGCTCCACTATTCGCGCCGCCTGGCTATTTACATGTGGCCGCCCGAGCTGGCCGTACCGGCCCGCAACCGCCAGCGCATTCCCGCACAGGTCATGCCCTCGGCCTGACTGGCGCTGTTTCACCATCGCTCTGCGCTAAACCCTGTCGGGTGCCCCCGGTCCCCCCGCACTTTGGGACCGGGGATGGATGTACCCGGCCGGATTTACCCTGAGGGAGCTCAGAATTGAACTCTCACCTTTGCAGATTAATTCGCGCGATCGTGCACAATCGAGTGAGGACATGACAAAGAGGAAAACAACGTGTACGGTCCCTGCGATGGACCAGAGGACCAGCGGCGGTACCCCCACCCCCCTATACCCCCCAACCCCCTATACCTGTTCGGCAATGCTGATCTGCGCAGGCCGCGTTCCCTATAATGGCCTTCGGAACGGCATCGCGCTTTTCTTTGAGCGCGGCCAATAAGGGAAGGTTCGATGGCGGATTTGCAAGGCAGGATTGCGCTGGTCACCGGGGCCAGCCAGGGCATTGGGCGCGCATGTGCGCTTGAATTGGCCAAGGCCGGGGCGACGGTAGCCCTCGCAGCGCGCAATGAGGCAAAACTCGCCGAAGTGGCGGCGGAAGTTACCGCTGCCGGCGGTCAGGCTGCGGCCTTTGCTCTCGACGTGGCAAGTGAGGAATCCATCAAAGCCGGCGCGAAGGCGATTCTCGACCGCTTCGGCAAGGTCGAAATTCTGGTCAACAACGCCGGCATCACGCGCGATGGTCTCATGATGCGCATGAAGCGCCCCGATTGGGACGACGTGCTCTCAACCAACCTGACGGGCGCCTTTCTGCTGACGCAGGCGTTGCTTCCGGCCATGCTCCGCAACCGCTGGGGGCGAATCGTCAATATCACCAGCGTCGTGGGGCGCACGGGCCAGGCCGGCCAGGTGAATTACGCATCCTCAAAAGCGGGGTTGATTGGCTTCACGCGATCGCTGGCACGTGAGGTGGCCTCGCGCAACGTAACTGTGAATGCCGTCGCGCCCGGCTACATCGAAACGCCTATGACCGCCGTGCTCGATGAGAAGCAGCGTGCAGTGATGATGGTGCAGATTCCGCTGGGACGCGCCGGGACAGATGCCGAGATCGCGCAGTCGGTGGCCTTCCTCGCCTCCGATGGAGCCGGCTACATTACCGGACACGTGCTCGACGTGAATGGCGGCATGTTCATGGGCGGCTAGTCTCCGAGACCTGATCTCCGAATTCTGAAATCCGGTCAGAGTCCTAGCCTTTCCTTCACGCTCCGCACCCGATCGCGCGCAACCGTAAGTTGGGTGTGCGCCGCGTCTTTCAGCGTCAGCACCACTTTGCCCGCAAACCACGAATTCACCTCGTGTACCCAGTCCACATTCACCAAGGCGCCGCGATGAATCCGCAGAAACCTCGCGGGATCGAGCCGGCGCTCGAGATCGGTAATCGTCTGGTCCACGCTATGACTGCGTCCGTTCACCACAGCATAGGTCAGCTTGTCCTGCGCGACAAAGTGGGTCACGTCGTCGAGTGAAAGAAATGAAATGCGCTCTCCCAGGCGCGAAGCGATTCGATTCGGGTACCCAGCCTGCCCCTTCTGCAAAGACGCTGCCAGTTCACGCAACATCGCCGGCAGATCCGGGCTCTGTTGCCACTCCGGATTGGCCGGGGGCCGCAGCTTTCCCAGTTTCCCCAGTGCCCGCTGAAGCTGTTCGGTTTCAATTGGCTTCAGCAAATAATCAATGGTGTTGGCTTCAAACGCCCGAAGCGCGTGCTGATCGTATGCGGTCGTGAAGATTACGAAGGGCTGGCGGTCGAGCCGCGACAAGAGATCGAAGCCGTTCATTCCGGGCATCTGAATATCCAGAAAGAGCACATCGATTGCTTTTCCGGCCGCACTGTTCAGGAACTCGACAGCGAGCGCCGGATCAGTTGCCGACCCCGCAACTTCAACCACCAGGAAGCCTGCCAGCAAGCGCTCAAGCCGCTCGGTCGCGAGGGCCTCGTCGTCTACGAGATAGGCGCGCACTTTGTCCATCGGCCTCTACACCTCCGCGGGAAACGAAATGCGGGCAACGGTTTTCCCATTTTCCCGCGCCACGTCCAACTGGCCCGCATCGCCAAATAGAAGCTGCAGCCGTGCAGAGAGATTGCCGAGCCCATGTTCCGGCGAGATCGATGCCAGCGAGAATCCCGGACCGTTATCCACGACCTCGAGGTGCACACGCCCATCTGCCGTCGATGCCGAAACCTCGATGGTTGCGCCTTCGCTGCGTTGCGCCGCCACATGCTTCACGCTGTTCTCGGCCAAAGACTGCAAGCCCAGCGGCGGCACTTTCACTGACCCCAGAGACTCCGGTACCGCGATCTGATAGCGTAGCCGCGGCCCGAATCGCGTTGACTCAATCTCAAGATAATCGCGCACCACTTTCATCTCCTGCGATAAGGGCACGAGACTGCTGTGGTTTGCGTTCAGCGAGAAGCGCAGCAGCGATGCCAGCTTGCCAACCGTGTCTTCTGCGCGTTTTGGATCGGAAGGAATCAACGCAGCAATCGAATTGAGCGTGTTGAACAGGAAGTGCGGGTGAATCCGCGACTCGAGCGACGAAAGCCGGGCCTCGGCCAGCAGCTTGTTGGCCCGTTCCTGCTCCACCTGCTGGGTGCGCAGAGCGAGCGTGGCAGATTGAAGCTTGTGCCGCATCGTTTCGAAGGACGAGATGCTCAACCCGAAGATTAGCGAAACCAAAATCGTAATCGGATACGCTCCCCAGAACTCGACCCAGTAGTCGCGACGTTGGACCAGGCCGGCGATCTGAAAGGCGAGCCCCCCGGCGAAAGTGCCGACAGTGGCTAACGCAAGTAGCGCTGCAGTGTTCATCAGCACAACAAGGCGAGGAAAGCGCGGCGCAAATCGGTACCCAATCCAGTTCAACACAAATGAACACGGGATGCCGATGAGAGCAGAGTAGGTAAGAGCCGCGAAGAACTTGCGGCCAACCTGGGTGAGCTGCGTATGTTCGAACACAGCAAAAAGAACGACGACAAGGACGGCAAGCGCGGGCACGAACCAGATGCCCTTCAGGCAGGACTTGGTCCATCCGAAGAAGCCCACCGGTTTCTCTTCAGGAGCGGCGGGCAAACCATGAGGGACGCGGATCATAATTGAAATCGCACTCCGAGCGAAGTCGCCGACGCGTAGGGAGCGGCGCCATAGACCGACGTCTTGTCTCCGTGCGGAACCTCAAGGTGTACATAAGAAGAAAAATGATTTCCAAACCAGCGACTCACATCCACAACAACTGCAGAACTATGATCGTTCAGACTCGCAACAATGGAACCGGAAAGGTCCCACTCCTTCCATCCCGGGCGCTCGCGCAAACGGGTCTTGCTCGCGTTGAAAAAAATGTAGTGTTGGCGATGGTTGAGAGGTGAGGCAGACTGGCCGCGATAGTACGCCGTGTCGGGTTGCGTTTCGTATTCGCCGATAAACGTGACACCGGAACGTGTCGTGCATTTCGCGCCAAGCAGGGTCGCGGCCTCTTCCCGCCACATGCCTTCGCCATGGATCTCCCAGGCCTGGCCCAGGACGCGCGTAAAAGTGAGTCCGCCGAACGAGTCAGCCCCGCGATCGTTCCCTGCGATGAGCGAAGTATCGAATCCGTGCACCAGTACGTTATACCGGAATGCGGTTGTATCGCGCAGATGAGTGTCGGCCGGCGCTAGTGCAGCGGTTGACCAGGCCAGAGTCAATGCATGGGGCCCGTGCACATAATCGGCCTTCACCATGTCTCGCCCCTGGTTCAGGTTCAGGCGATCGCCTGGATCCGTCGGAGTACGGGGCGGATCCAAAACCCCCGCCACCGTGAACGCATAGCCGGCACCCCAGCGCACCATCTTGCGCCCGGCGGTGAAATCGAAGTCGCCGGCAGAGAGGCCAGCATACGTTTCTTTCACCCGTACCTGAGACGTGTTGTCGATGTACGTGCGCGTAAGGCCAATCAGGCTTGTCGAGAAGGTGAGCCGCTGTTGATAGCGGAGATCAAACGACGGTTCGACCAGCACCTGGTTCAGCACCGTCGGCAGCGGCTGGCGAAGATTGCCGTAGAAGGTTGCGTCATCGATTGCCGAGACGGAATACCGTGTTTTGAGCTTGGACTCTTCTGTCGACGTGCTCTGTCCGACCGCGCTTAAAGCAAACCCGCAGATGGTCGCAGCAGTCAACCCCGCGGTCATCATGCTTCGGCGTTTCATCGTTAGAACCTGTCTCATGATCAGAACCGATCGGTGCGGCCCTGGTAGAAGAGCTTGTCCGGCAGATTGCGCTGTGTCGCTTCTGAATATTCGAGAACACTGTGAGAGTTGTGCCGGATCTCGTCGTACAACGTGAGTTTGTGCAGCAGCATCTTGCCGCTGTAGTTCTCGTACTCGTCGAATGAGGCCGACTTCACATGCTTGCCTGAGGTCAGGTAAAACTCCGCCCGCACCGGGCGTGCATCCTCAGTCCGCAGCCAATAAAGAATGCGCTGATAGGTCGCGCCTTTGCGCTTCGCGGTCAGTTCGAGAACATTACAATCCACCGCGCCGACCTTCTCGTTGCGCAGATAAACGGGCGCATAGTCGATTGCATAATTTGTGCGCGCCACGTCGCCGTTCGAGGCGTCGCCAGTAAGCCGCTCCAGCGGCGTGATGCGCACAGGCCGGCTGGTGTCAGGCAGATACACCCACATATCGTCGCCCACCATCAGCAAATGGCGTCCCTTCTCGCGCGGGCTCATGAACTCCACGTACGTCTTGTCCGAGCCCTTTTGCGAGACCTCGTAGAGATGCTCCTCGTTTGATTTGCCTGCTTCGTAGTCCGTGATCTTCACGTGCACGACGTATGCGGGCCAGCCGTTTCGATATGCATCGGACCGTTTGAGAAGCGCTTCGGCATCGGGCGTGGGCGCCGCATGGCACACAACGGCACAGGTCACGAGAAAGGCCAGCAGAAAGAGCAGAAGAAACGAGCGAAGAATGCAATTGACGCTAGACATGAGCGAGGGCCTCCGCAATTTGCAGCCGCGACGCGCGGATCGCGGGCAGGATGGAAGCAAGCGCAAGGGAGACGACCACGAGCACCGAAGAGCCGATCATCAACGCCGGCACATGCAGAATGCGGAATGCCATCGGCACATCCGTTCCGGGGGGCGGCGGCAAGTGAATTCCGGATGCGTTGAGAGCCACGCCCAGAAGATTGCCGCCTACTACGCCCACAATGGCTCCGAACAAGCCAGTCAGCGTGGCTTCCGCCATGAACAACGCCACGATCCACGCGCGCGGCGTACCCATCGCGAGCATGGTTCCAATCTCGCGCGTTCGCTCAAACATGGCCATCAGCAGCGTGTTCACACTCGACATCAGCACCATGAAGAACACGATGATCCCAAGAAACAGGAAGATGCCGCTAAACAGCGTCTTGACCTGGTTGTAGTACGCCGCGAGATCGATCCATTTGCGAATGGCCATCGGTTGCGAGTGGCCGTTCAGTTTAGGAAGAAGCCATGCCGCGACTTTGTCTGTGTTTTCAGTTTCGTCGAGGCCGACTACTAGGTTGGTCACGCGATCGGTTTGCAGAAGCCGCTGTGCTGAAGGCAGTGTGATCCTCAGGTACCGATCGTCCAGATCCTTGAAGCCCGTGTTGACGATGCCTGCGATCTGCACATCGATGCCGTTTAGCGCGCCATCGGCGGTCACAGCGAGAATAGTAAGTCCATCGCCGACCTTCACACTCATCGAGCGCGCCACGCCGGTTCCGATCAGGGCCTCGACTTCGCCGTTCGGGTTCGCGCTCAAGTCCCTTCCCGATGTCAGGTGCGGACTGAAGCCCATTGACTGTTCAACATCGGGCTCAACGGCGCTGCCCATAAAGACAGACGACTTCACGCCATTTGAAAGCATGCCGTAGAACTCGATCCGCGGCGCCACGCCGCGCACGTGATCGCCTGATCGAACTGCCGAGGCTACCTGCCGCCAATCGCGGATGCCCGTGTCGAGGACGTGCACTTCATCGCGCTGAAAATGCTCGGTCGTAAAAATCTGGATGTGCCCGAGCCCGTTACGGATCGTGCTCTCGCGTAGGCCGCGAAACATGAATGCGAAGAAGCCACCCGCCATCAGCAGGCCGGCCACGCCCCCCCCCACCATCAACAGCGTCATCACCGTGCGACGGCGATTGCGAAAGACGTTACGAAACGCAAGCAGCAAGAACTTGCCCATGGCTCTCTCCTTCCGCGCGGCTGTCCGATACCACGCGCCCATCGGTTAAGCGGACGATGCGCGGCGTGTGTTCCAGCAGGCGCTGGTCGTGAGTTGAAAAAATGAATGTGAGACCGAGGCGGCGGTTCAGATCCCGCATTAGCTCAATCAACTGGGTCGCATTGCTCGTATCGAGGTTCGCGGTGGGCTCATCGGCCAATACCAGCGCGGGCCGGCCCACAATCGCGCGCGCCACCGCGACCCGCTGCCGCTCGCCGCCTGACAGTAGATCGGGACGATGATGCGCACGCGGCGAGAGCCCGACGCTCTCCAGGGCCTCGGCTACGCGCGTGCGGCGTTCGTTGGCATTGAGGCCTTGAATGAGTAGCGGGTACTCCACGTTTTCTGCCGCCGTGAAAACGGGAATCAGATTGAACGTCTGAAAAACGAATCCGATCTTCTCGCGGCGCAGGCGGGTCGTTTCCGCCGGGCTCAACGCGCAGGTATCCACGCCCTCGATCAACACCCGCCCAGAGGTGGGTTTGTCGATGCAGCCAATCAGATTGAGAAGTGTCGACTTGCCGCTGCCGCTGGGCCCGGCAATGGCCAGAAACTCGCCCTCGCCGACCGAAAGGCTCGTATGATCCAACGCGACAACGGCGCTATGGTCCAGCGGGAATTTACGGGTTACCTCTTCGACACGGACAAGGGCATCGGATAGGTTCATCGGGGCCGGTTCCTTTCAGTGGGTTCTTGCTCAACTGGAAGGTAGACCCGAACCGGATCAAGCCGCGCGGGATTTCAGACGAAGGGTTGAGCAATCCGATGAAAGGCCAATCCCGTACGATGAACCGCGAGGGAGAAGGGGAAGCAGGCAGCTATGAACGGACAAGCCTCCCCGAGGGACTTTTCTGGCATCTACTGCGGAGGTTTTTCGGCTGATCCTTGCCCTGGCATTGCCTGTGGTCGTTCTGAGCCATTTCCCTCTCCCTGGCGGCCCTTGGGGGGAGGACCCATCACTACCACAGAGCTCGCTAAAAAGCTGTCGTTCTTGATCGCGCCTTCAACGCGTACCATGTCACCCACTTGCACGTCGGCAAGCGTGATGGGATCGCGCCGTTTGCGAAACGTCGTGTTTTCATCCGCGACAAAACTATGAGTCTCGTTGCGCGGGCCGCCCTGCAGCGTCACCTTCACCTCGTCGATCGCCGTAACGCGCCCCGCTAGCCAGGTCTTGCCGAAATTCGCTTCCATCGCGCGCATCTCCTTCGCGCGTTCAGGATCGATGAGCAGGATGAAGACTGCGCCCACCGTTTTCGCACTGGGATCAACCTCGCCGCTGGCCGCAATCACGTCGCCGGACTTGATCTCCGTTGCCTTGATCGCCTGCGGCGGCGTGCGTTCGGCCCTCTCGCCAAAGCCGCCGCCTTCCTGATGGCGTCGCGGAGTACCGGGCGGCTGCTTCAGGATGCGGGTATTGACGCTGAAGAATACGGTGTAGATCTCACCCAGTTCGGTCTTGATTGTGAAGTGGTCGGCGGAAGTTGCCGTAACCGTGCCGATGGTGCCGCGTCCCATGCCCATCATGCCGCGGCCGCCTGGGTCTTCGCTGCCGCTTCCTGGGACAAATTGGGGAGGCTGATCTTCCTGGGCCCCAGCTTTGCCGAATGCGGGAACCAGCAGCAAAAAAGGAAGTATCAAGGCGAGACAATGAGCTTTCATCCACACTCCACGCGGGCAGGCGCACGTGCGACCTGCCGACGAAACACACTGTAAGAGTAGACGAAGGCTGTGGCATCGGGGACGACGCCTCGCAGGCTCAATCTGCGGGTCAGGGAAGGCGTCAGCTGTTACTGCGCCTTCTGTTCTGCAATCAGCTGGTCATATGCCGCCATTCCGCGAAGACTGGCGAACTCCTGGTCCGCCGCAACCTTTTTGGCGTTAATGAATCCTTCGTTCATTGCCTGGCGCAGGTATTCAATCGCGCGCTCGTTCTTACCGGCGCGCACGCAGCCTTTTGCCATGTAATAGTTCATCGCGCCACGATCCTGCACCGATGCCGGATTCTCAATGCGCGGCCCGCTGGTGTGATCGAAAATCTGCGGATCGATCGCCAGGGCCTGTTTGTACACTTCCCAACCCTTTTTGTACTGGTGCTGGGCCAGCAGATCGGTGCCGAGATTCTTCAGCACGAGGGGCGACTTTGGATCGACCTTCAGCGCCTTGTGATACATCTTCACCGCCTGTTTGTATTGCTTCATCGAGTCGTAGACGGTGCCAAGATTGTTCAGAACATTCACGTTCTTCGGTTCCATCCGAAGCGATTTCTCGTAGCAGCGCGTGGCGTCCTGCATGTTGAACATCATCTGGTAAGCGATCCCCATCTTGTTCCACAAGACGGCAGAGTCGTGGGGGCTTTGCTTATACGCCTCGATCGCCGCCTGGTAGCGCCGATGTGCCATCAACGAGTCGCCAATGGCTTCAGGGGTCGGTTGCGTAACGGGAAGCACAGATGTTTCGAGCGCAGGGCGGGCGGCTGGAAACACAGAGGTCGAGGTCTGGGCGGGACCGGCGAGAGAGGCAGAGAAGATGGCTGCGCCCACGACGGAGACCGGCAGCCAGCGGTATTTCCTACGACAGATCATATTCCCTCCTCAAGAAGGAAACGGGGGCGACAAATCTTGAGGATCGTCCGTGGGGAATTAAAGCACTTTTTTGCCTGTTCCGCCACATGACAGAAGCTAGATTTGCGAAACGGTCCCAGGGGTGGCCAGAACGGAGTCCGTCACCCATGCCTGGTATCGCATTGGTACACTCAAAACTCCGTGACGTCCGGCACTCTACTGCCTGTGAGATGCAGAAAAATACGCCGATGCGCTGCGCGAACTCAAATTCCGGCATCGGAAAAGGCACAAGACTCATCAGACACGAGAGGATAATCCGTGAGCACACTTTCTTCGCCAGCTGCAACAAGCGCGATTGCCGCTCGATTCGCGGCCACGCGCAGGCGCAGCCTAGACCTGGTTGCGCCTCTTTCTCCCGAAGACATGATGGTTCAGTCGTCTCCCGACGCCTCTCCTGCCAAATGGCATCTGGCCCACACCACGTGGTTCTTCGAGTCGTTTATCCTGCGCGAATTTGTCCCGGGCTATCGAGTCTTCAATCCGGACTTTGCGTGGCTTTTTAACAGTTATTACCAAAGTTTCGCAGCGTTCCCTGAGAAGCGCCTGCGCTCTTCTTTTTCGCGGCCTTCAATCGACGAGATCCTGCGATATCGCGCGCATGTGGATGAGGCAATGGAGCTGCTGCTGGAACACGACCCGCCTGTCGAAGCATTGCAACGTGCCGTGCTCGGCGCGAACCATGAAGAGCAACACCAGGAGCTTTTGCTCACCGACATTCTTCACGCATTTTTCACCAACCCGCTGCGTCCGGCCTATCTACCCGAGCCGGCAGAAGACACCGCGGAGCCTCCTGTGTCTCCGCTCGGTTTCACCGGCTTCCCCGGAGGATTGGTCGAGATCGGCCATGACGGCGAGGGTTTCGCATTCGACAACGAGTCGCCCCGCCACCGAGTCTGGCTGCAGCCGTTTTCCCTGGCCGATCGACTTGTGACCAACGGCGAATTCGCGGAGTTTATCGCCGATGGAGGCTACAAGAGACCGGAGCTCTGGCTCTCCGCCGGATGGGATGCGGTGCTAAAGAATGGATGGCGATGTCCGCTCTACTGGTCCAATGCGGACGACGCCTGGACCCTCTTCACCCTGCGCGGCGAACGCTCCCTCGATGGAATGAAATCGGCGCCAGTCAGCCAGGTCAGCCTCTTTGAGGCGGACGCCTACGCGCGCTGGGCAGGCCTGCGGCTCCCCACGGAATTCGAGTGGGAGGCAGCTGTTGCGAACCAGCCTGTCGAAGGCAATCTGCTCGACTCTGGAAATCTCGTGCCGATGCCCGCTCCTGTCCCAGCCACAAATCTCCTCCAAAATCAAAGCCGCACGCAGTGCTGGGGGGATTGTTGGGAGTGGACCGCCAGCGCCTATCTTGGCTATCCCGGCTTTCAACCGCTGCCCGGTTCGCTCGGCGAATATAACGGAAAATTCATGAGCGGCCAGATGGTATTGCGCGGAGGATCCTGTGTAACACCGGCAGCCCACATTCGCGCCACTTATCGGAACTTTTTCTCGCCCGAAACGCGCTGGCAATTCTCAGGAATTCGCCTCGCAAAATCGTAACCGGCACAAACCCTGGCGCATCTAACTCGAGACATGGCGATTACGACTCTCCCACTTGCTGAAGCACGCATCTCCGAACGGGTCGCCTTGGCGGTTCGCGACGGGCTTGCGTCAACTCCCAAGCGTCTACCTCCCTGGCTTTTCTATGACGAAGCCGGATCGCGGCTCTTCGACCAAATCACAGAGCTCGCCGAGTACTACCTCACTCGCACCGAGCGCGCCATCTTTGCCGCCGACGCGGGAGCCATGATCGCCCGTGCCGCGGCTGGAGACCGGCTGCGGATTGTTGAGCTCGGCGCCGGATCCGCCGACAAGACTCGCTTGTTGCTGGCAGCCGCCGTGCGCCGGCAGGGTCCCGTCATCTACGAGCCGGTCGACGTTTCGGCCAGCGCCCTTGCCGATGCCCAGCAACGCCTCGAACAGGAACTGCCCAAGGTCATGGTGGCGCCGCAGGTGATGGATTACACCGATGCCTTCGCGCTCGAGCATCCGGCGCCCGACGAGCGGCGCCTGGTCCTCTACATCGGATCGAGCATTGGCAACTTCGAACCCGAAGAGGCAGCTCAGTTGCTCCGCCACGTGCGTGCGGCCCTTAGGCCGGGCGATGCGTTGCTCCTGGGTGTGGACATGGTGAAGAGTCCCGACGCTCTGCTCGCCGCCTACGACGATGTGGAGGGCGTGACGGCCGCATTCAATCGCAACATCCTGGTCAGGATCAATCGCGAATTAGGCTCAGACTTCGAGCCCGCCGCTTTTACTCACCGCGCGGTGTGGAACGCTGCGGCCTCGCGCATCGAGATGCACTTGATGAGCCAGAGAGCGCAAACCGTTCGTATTCCAGCGCTTGATATGGAAGTAGATTTCCGGCGTACCGAGTGCATTCATACAGAGAACAGCTACAAGTACCAGCCGGGCCAGGCGGAAGCCATGCTGGCCCGCGCAGGCTTCACGCCCAACATGACGTGGAACGATCGCAGAGGATGGTTCACCGTGTGCCTGGCGCGGGCGGAGTAACCCAGCGCAACAAAGAGAGGTTGTCACTCTGAGCGAAAGGGGCCCCGAACGTTTTCGAGGGTCCCCGAAGAGCGTTCCTTGTTCTTTGGGCCGAGGTCGGGGGTGGTGAGCGAGGAATCCGCTTTAGCTGATCCCAGCAGTTGATACCTGCCCCCTGATCTCTGGTCCCCTATTTCGGCCGCGCAATCCGCACCAGCAGCACATCGTGTCCGGCAATCTCCACCGGCATGTTCTCGGTCAGCTGCATTTCGTTTCCAGTCCAAAGATTTTTCGCTTGCTGCGTGCCATGAAGTCCCAGCTTGGCCAGATCCAGATGGAACGGATGCGTGGAATAGCGGTTGTCGCCCGCATTCAATACGGCCACCGCCAGCGCGCCGCCAGACAAGGGCTTCGTCCACACCTCGACCTCGCCGTCGCTGTAGACGCGCGAAGCCTGCTTGCCCAGCGCGTCCTGGTCTAGCGCGATCACTTCGCGGTTGGTCAGGATCGCCTTGATCTCAGGCTTCATGTTGGTCAGGTCGTTGCCTGCCAGCAAAGGCGCGGCCAGCATGGCCCACATCGAAAAGTGGGCGCGGTTCTCATCCATCGAAAGCTTGCCGTTGCCAACCTCAAGCATGTCCGGATCGTTCCAGTGCCCGGGCCCCGCATACTTCTCCAGCCCTGCCTGCTGCTCCAGAATCGCGTAGATCCGATCCCAGTGCGCGTTGATATCCCCTGTCGTGCGCCACAGGTTTCCCCCCAGCGCCGGCGCCCACTCCCACACCGCATCCCAGCCGTACTGGCAGAGCGAGAAGACGATCGGCCGTCCCGTCGCCTCGAGCGCCTTGCCCATTTTTTCGTAGGCCTCATGCATAATTCGCATCTGCGCGGCCTTATCGTTGGGCGCCTGCTTCATCATTACGTCGGGGATGAAGCTGCACATGTCGTATTTCAGATAGTCGATGCCCCACTCCGCATACATTTTCGCGTCCTGCTCTTCGTGCCCCAGCGAGGCAGGGTATCCCGCGCAGGTCTTCGTGCCCGGCCCCGAGTAGATACCGATCTTCAGCCCCTTCGAGTGGACATAATCAGCGAGCGCCTTCATGTCGGGGAACTTGGAATTCGTGTGCAGCAGGCCACTGGCGTCGCGCTGGCCCTCCCACGTATCGTCGATGTTCACGTAGATGTAGCCTGCGTCCTTCATCCCCGAGGCAACAAGCTCATCCGCAGCAGCGCGCACCCCTTTGTCGTCCACCTTTGCTTCAAAGTAATTCCAGCTATTCCATCCCATCGGCGGCGTCTGCGCCACCACCTGCGGTGGGGCTGACTGCGCCTTCGGCGCGAAAACGGAGAGAGTCAACGCAAGAGAAGCAAGCGGCAACAACTTGAAAAGACGCATAGGGGCGCTCCTGAAAACGATTTCAATTGCAGAGGAAGTCTATGCCGGACACGCAATTTCGGCAACCTCAGTTTCCATCAGCACCCCAAAAGGGTGCCCCCATCCGAGCTCCGCTGGCGTGGGAAAGCAAGAATCGAAATAAGCCTCAGTTCTTGCGACCAACACATCTACCCGCGTTTGCGCGCCGCCCGCGTGCACGGTCCGCGCCGGAAGCAGTCAGGAGCGTGGTCGTTCACCAACCCCACGGCCTGCATCCACGCATATACAATGGTCGGCCCCACAAACTTGAAACCGCGCCGCTTCATTTCCTTCGAAATTGTCTCCGACAGTGGCGTCATCGCCGGTACAGGGCCCGTGTTCTGAATCGGCTTTCCCTCAACAAACTGCCACGCGAAATCGGAAAAGGTGAGGCCGCTCTGCTGCATCTCGAGATAAACGCGCGCCCCACCGATGGTTGCTTCGATCTTTGCCCGGCCCCGGATGATGCCCGGATTGTCCAGCATCTTCGCAATCTCTTTCTCCCCAAAACGAGCGACAATTTTCGGATCGAAGTTGCGAAACGCTTTGCGAAACGCCTCCCTCTTGCGCAGTACAGTGATCCACGAGAGCCCCGCCTGAAACCCTTCGAGCATCAGCGTCTCCCACAGCGCGCGACTGTCAAACTCCGGCACGCCCCACTCTTCGTCGTGGTAGGCCTGCATCAGCGCATCGTTCCGTGCCCAGCTACAACGGATCTTTGTCTTGCTCACTCTTCCAGGCCTCCTCGCCCAGCAGTCAAAAAAGTGCATCGTACATGCAAAACACGGCACGCATAGTTGATAACTTTGTCATCCTGAGGTTCCGCATGTTTGGGGTCCCATCAAAGCATCAGCGTTGACGGGGTAAGCGGACCGAAGGAACTGCTTCTCACCGCACTCAATTTGGCACGAATACGAAAAACGGGTGCCCACAGCCCGAGGGCGCCGCGAACCGCTCTTCGTTGGGTCCGGCAATCAATCCGCCGCAGGCGCCACCGCATACCGCGGAGCCGTGGCCATCAGCTTTTCAATCCCTTCAATCGGCCCGATCCCGCCTCGCGCACCTGACGCCGTGCAGTTCAGCGCCGCGGCCGCGCACGCAAAATCGAGCTGCCGGGCAAGCGGCCAACCCTGCAGCAGCCCGTAGATAAATCCCGCGTGGAACACGTCGCCGGCACCTGTCGTATCTGCGACGTTTACGCAATAGGCTGGGCGCAGATGGAACCGGCTGCCATCCCACGCCAGCACGCCTTCATGCCCGAGCGTTGCCGCCGTCACAGTACAGCCATACCGGTTCTTCATCTTCTGCAGCGCCCGCTCAAGGTTGCGCTCGCCGGTCAGGCGTCCAGGGAAATCTCGGCTCACGACGAGGTAATCGACATTGGCCGCAAGATCGTCGACGCCGGCATACGCTTCATCCAGATCGGCCACCACAGGAATGCCCGCCGTGCGCGCCCAGCGCGCCGCGAGTGTCGCCGCCGCCGTCTCGAAGCCATCCACAAGCAGTGCTCGCGCATTCTCGATCCACGCGCGATCCAGTTCTTCGGGCTGCAGTAGCAGCTTCTCGTCGCGGCGACAAAGCACGGTCCGTTCGCCGCCTCCATCCACCACAATCAGCGACTGCGGGCTCGCCGCGTTCTCGACCGTGATGACCCGCGCCTCGACACCTGCCCGCGCAAACTCGCGCTGATGCAGCCGGGCTGCGTCGTCATCTCCCAGCTTGCCGACATAGCGCGTCGTCAATCCCCACGTCTGGCACGCCATTACCGCCGATGCGGTTTGGCCCCCCGGCAAAATTGAGGCGTGTGTGTATTCAACTTTGGAGCCGCGTTCGGGATACTGCGCGAGAGGGATCAGCGTATCTGTCGCGTTCAACCCCACGCCCACCAAATCGACCAGCGACAGCCCGCCCATGGAGTCCATTGTACGGTTGCCGGGTTGCCGTCGCTAAACGAAGCGGGTTGCTTTCCACAACCTCCAGGCGCAAGCGATCGCCGCCACCACAAGCACCACACAGAGGACCGCCGTCCATACCCGGTCGATTGCCAACTCTGGCACCCGCGCCTGCATCCCGAGGAACACGAAAACACCTACCGCGCAGGCGAGAATGACGTAATCCCACCAGGCCCGGTGAACCTGCCCATCGCTGCGCACCAGGCCGCTGAACGAACGCAGAACGCGCCCATACTCGAGATCGTATCGGTTGCATTCGCGTAGCAGAGCCTCCTGGGTCGAGGCATGCTCGCGCTCCGTGGCAACCGCGGTGCTCACGGCCAGCGCGCCAAGGATCATGACAATTGACCCGGTCAACACCAGCAGCCGGTGCGGCGCGTCGGCGTGTGCCAGCTCTCCAAACACCAGCGCACCCCATGCCAGGCCCCATAGCTGATTGGTATTCGACAGCGGAATACCGCGTCCGATCCCGAGGTACTTCGTGGCGTACTGCTGGAAGATATCGCCCACGACCCAAACAAATCCGCCGAGAAACAGCCAGAAGAGCATCGGCCTCACCTGCGGCGAAAAGAAAACTGCCTCCGTGGCCTTGCGATCCAGCGCAAACGCCAGCGCCAGCACCGAACCCAGCTCGCCCACCGTGAACACAGTGACAAACGAGAGCGGGTTCATCCCGCTGAGGTATGCCTTGCGATACGGAATATACATCGTCCCCCACAGCAGGCTCGCGCCGGCTGCGGCAAGCACACCGGCCGCTGCCCTTGCCGCGTGAGGGCCGCTGCTTTGAATCGTGCTGAAGCCCAGCATCACCGCAGCGGCCACAATGGCCAGTGCGCCCAGCACAACCTTGGCCACATTCCTGCGGCTCGCCCCCTTCAATTCGCCAAACAGGACGCGCCCCCACAAGAGGCCAACCAGGGAGTTTGTGTTCCATAGCGGAAAGGCAATGGCAAGGCCAACGTCGCGAATCGCAAAAACGGTGAGGGTGTTTGCCACGGCCCACAACATGCCTGCCATAATCGCGATCGGGATCAGGTGCCTGTGCTCGGAAAGATCGGCGAATACCTGCCGCGTGCCCTTGAAGAGAGTGGGCAGAGTCCACCTTGCTGTAAAGACCCCTGCCACCATGCACAGCGAAATGGCGTACGGCGACAGCCCCGTGGTCACGAGTTTTGTAGGGGCCTCGGCCGCGCCCAACCAAACACCCGCGCCTAGACCGCACAAGACTCCCAGTCCATGTGCTGTTTCAAACGTTGCGGGTGGGGGCGTCGTTGCGGCGTCGCTCATTCGGATTTCAACGCAGCGAAATGAGCAAGCCCAGCCCGACACAGAAGACGGCGAGGGGGATCAGAAAGTGACTGTCAGTCAGGATGGCACGCTTCATGGAGTCTCAGCTTGCGGCGTTTCGACTTGCGCAACCATAAAGACCCGGCAGAGTGCATGTCAAGCAGCGAGCCCGACACCGGGAGTGAGGCCACAATCCGCACGGCCCTGGGTGCCCCTGGTCCCTCGCTTTCGGGGACCAGGGAAAGTAGCGACGCACACGGCGAGGCAGCGGTTGGACAAGCTACTTCAGCGAACTCATGTCGATCACAAACCGATACTTCACATCCTGCTTCAACATGCGCTCAAAGGCTTCGTTGATCTTCTGGATCGGAATTACTTCGACATCGGAGACGATGTTCTTTTCGCCGCAGTACTCCAGCATCTGCTGCGTCTCTGGCATTCCCCCAATCATCGAACCCGCAATCGAGGCGCGTTTGGTGATCAAGCTGAACACGCTCACCGTGGGGGGTTTCTCCGGCAGGCCGACCAGGGTCAATGTTCCGTCCTGCTTCAGCAGGCTGAGATACGGTTCCAGATCGTGCGGCGCCGAGGCCGTGTCGAGAATGAAGTCGAACGATCCTGCCTGCGCCTTCATTGCATTGGCATCGGTCGAGACCACTACTTCGTTCGCGCCCAGCTTCAGTGCGTCTTCCTTCTTCTTCAGTGACGTGGTTAGCTGCACGGTGTGCGCGCCAAAGGCATGCGCGAACTTAAGGCCCATGTGGCCAAGTCCGCCCAGGCCGATGATTCCAACCTTCTTGCCCGGTCCCACTTTCCAATGCCGCAGCGGCGAATAGGTCGTGATGCCGGCGCAGAGCAGGGGAGCAACCGCGGCCAGATCGAGATGCGCGGGAACCGTATGCGCGAACCGCTCATCCACGACGTAGTTGCTGGAGTAGCCGCCCATCGTGATCGAGCCATCCACCCGATCCTTGTTGGCATACGTCAGCGTCGCGCCTTCCGCGCAGAAATGTTCCTCGCCCTTAGTGCACGGAGCACAATGGCGGCACGAGTCCACGATGACGCCGATCGCCGCAACATCTCCGGCTTTGAACTTCTTTGCGTCCTTGCCGACCGTCGTGACCCGTCCTACAATTTCGTGACCCGGCACAAGCGGGTAGATCGACTGACCCCATTCGTTGCGCGCCATGTGCAAGTCGGAATGGCAGACGCCGCAGTACAGAACATCGACAACAATTTCGGTAGCGCCGGGCTCGCGGCGAGTGAAGCCAAATGGTGCAAGCGGCGACTGCGCGTCGGACGCGGCATAACCTTTCGATGTGGGCATGAGAACAATTTCCTTTCGGAGAGAAGAATAAATCAGCGCGCTTAAGCGAGAATCGCTTGGAGCGCGCTCAAACCCTCGTTTTTGTGTGCTTTTTCGCCGGATGTGTTCAAGGCCTGCTTGCCGACGCCACGCGCGCTATCCCCTGCAAGTCCGGCGCGAAGTCAATATCGTCGAACCCCGTAGAGCGGAGCAGCTGCCCGACCACCTCGGCCTGGCCGTGACCAATCTCAAGAAGAAGAAATCCGTTCGACGAGAGAACCGCAAATGCGGCAGGGATTAGGCGGCGATAGACATCGAGCCCGTCGTTGCCGGCAAACAGGGCGACCTCCGGCTCGTAATCGCGTACTTCCACGGAGAGCGATGAGCGCTCGGTACTCGGAACATACGGCGGATTCGATACCACTAAGTCGAAGGTTTCTCCAGCGACAGGCGCGAGCAAATCTCCATTCAAAAATCGAATGCGTTCAGCCAGATCACTGGCTCGCGCATTCTCTTGCGCAATTGCCAACGCCGCATCCGACAAATCCGTCGCCGTTATCTGTGCACTCGGCAGATGATGCGCAAGCCCCACCGCAATTGCACCGGAGCCCGTACCGACATCCACAATGCGCGGCGCGGCAAATGATCCCGCCAACTCGATGGCCTTCTCAACCAGATGCTCGGTCTCGGGGCGGGGAATCAGCACATCCGGCGTCACGCGAAAGGGCAGCCCGTAAAACTCTGTCTTGCCAAGAATGTACTGGATGGGCTCGCCCTTGTGACGACGTCGAACCCACTCGGTGAAGAGTGCCGCCAGGTCCTCAGAGAGTTCGTCGTCTAGATGGGCGAGAAGCCAGGCCTTGTCTTTGTCGATAACGTGTAGAAGGAGCGTTTCTGCGTCACGACGAGCGCGATCGGGATGCGGGCTGCTCCTCAAGAAGCCCCAACCGCCAGGTACGAAGTAGCGAAGAGCGGGCACGGCTTAGGCAGCCTGGCTGTCGGCCTTCAACTGCTCAGCCTGGTAGTGCGCCATCAGCGCGTCCACAATCGGCTGCAGCCTGCCCTCCATCACCAGGTCGAGCTGATGCAGCGTCAAGCCGATGCGATGATCCGTGAGCCGGTTCTGCGGAAAGTTGTAGGTCCGAATCTTCTCGCTGCGGTCACCCGAGCCTACCTGCTGCTTGCGCTCCTTGGCCAGCTCGGCATTCTGCCGCTCCATCTCCTGCTCGTAGAGCCGCGAGCGCAGCACGCGCATGCCCTTTTCGCGATTCTTGATCTGCGATTTCTCATCCTGGCAGCTCACCACGGTGTTGGTTGGAATATGCGTAATGCGAACCGCCGAGTAGGTCGTATTGACCGACTGCCCACCGGGCCCCGACGAGCAAAACGTGTCGATCCGGATATCCTTCGCTTCAATCTTGATGTCCACATCCTCGGCCTCGGGAAGAACCGCCACCGTAATCGCCGAAGTATGCACGCGTCCCTGCGTCTCCGTTGCCGGCACACGCTGCACGCGATGCACGCCGCTCTCCCACTTCAGCTGCGAATAGACCCGCGCGCCCTCGATGATCGCAATCACTTCCTTGTAGCCGCCCACGCCCGACTCCGAAAGCGACAGCACTTCCACCTTCCAGCGGTGTTGCTCGGCAAAGCGCGTGTACATGCGGAAGACCTCGGCTGCGAACAGGGAAGCCTCATCCCCACCGGTGCCCGCGCGGATTTCAAGGATGACGTTCTTCTCGTCGTTTGGATCCTTGGGCAACAGCAGAAGGCGCAGCTCTTCTTCGACGGCCTCTGCACGCGGCTCAAGCGCGGCAATCTCATCCGTTGCCATGGCCCGCATATCGGCGTCGGTCTCTGCCAGCATGACGCGCGCATCGGCCAGGCCTTGGCGCACCTGCTTCAACTCGCGGAACTTCTCGACGGGCGTCTCAATTTCGCGTACAGCCTTGGCGATCTTGGTATAGCGCTCGTGGTCGTTAATCACCTCGGGCAGCGCCAGCTGCGACTGCAACTCGTCGTAGCGATGCTCCATTTGTTCCAAGACGGTCGATCATTTCGGGCTCCACTCCGGTCGCGCTGCAAACCGGCGCGAACCTTGTATCTGCTATTTCGGATCATGGGAATGAGGCGCAGAAAGAGCTAGGCGGCGGGCGCCGCTAGAGGAGAGCCGGGATGGGCTGGTAAAGGTTCATCGCCACAAGAACTATTCTAGCGCGAATCGGCTTTTGAGATGAACTTTGCGTCCCGAAGGATTCAGACTGGCAACAGAGTAGTCCCCCGGTCCACACGAATCAAATCCGCAAACCGGGGAACAGCAGAAGCCATTACATCACCGGAACCTCAACGTGCGACGCATGTTCCGCATCCTCAAAAATCGTGATCGTCGCCTGTTTGTAGTCCTTCGGCTTGGCCGTCATGATGTTCGGCACAAAGGTCTGCGGATTTCGGTCGTACAGCGGAAACCAGCTGCTCTGAATCTCCACCATCACCGTGTGCCCCGCCTTGAACACGTGGTCCACATCGTGCAGGCTGAATTTGTATTCCCGCACAGCGCCGGCCGGGATCGCTTCCGGCCGTTCAAAGCTCGTCAGGTAGCGCCCCCGAAAGATCTCCTCATTGGTCATCAGCTGGTACCCGCGCATCTTGGGATCGGCATCGTCCTGCGGATACTCGTCGATCAGCTTCACTACCATGTCGTTGTCTGTGCCTGTCGTCGATGCAAAAATGTCGGCCATCACTTCGCCTGTAACCACCAGGTCTTTCGTCAACGCCGGCAGCTTCCATACCGCCACGTCCTTGCGGTCCGTCACGAAGCGCTGGTCCTCGGTGAGCCAGTTGTACCAATGCGAGCCTTCGGAATAGGTGGGCTGGATCGGCCTGTGCCGATAGGGAATCGGGTTCGCCGGATCGCTGATATAACTCGTCTCCTCGACCGTGGTCCTCTTGTTCCAGCTCAACGTGCCGGCGCCGCCCAGGTACAGCGCCGCAGGTTTCGACTTGGCCGGCGGAAAGTGCGCGTAGCGCTTCCATGTATTCGAGCCGGTTTGGAAACTGGCCGTGTCTTCCAGATCGAACCCCGGCTCGTCCTTCAGATAGTGGCCAAAAAACTTCGCCTCAATCTGCCCGCGAAACTCATTCCCAATCGATTCGCCGTAATCGAGATTGCCCAGGTGCCGCAGAGACGCCGCCCACGATCCATGCCGCCACGGCCCCAGCACAAGAAAGTTCTCATGCTTCGTATCTTCCGGCTCCAGCTTCGCGTACTCCTCCTGAGGCCCCCACATATCTTCCTGGTCGTAGTAGCCGCCTACGCTCAGCGTGGGTACGGTTACGGCATTTAAGTGGTGCTCCACACCGCGCGACGACCACACTGTGTCGTACGCCGGGTGCTCCAGGAAGAGCTTCCACGTGGGCAGTACTTTCGAGCCCGAACGCTTCACGTCCTGCGCAAAGTTCCCGCGCTCCAGAAAATAATCGAAGCCATCGCGCTGCTGGCCGTCCTTATCTTTTCCGTAGTCGACTTGAGCCCGCTCCTTGTTCGACTCCAGCCCCTTGACGTAGTCGTACCCGTAGCCCTGCCGGAACGCACCGTTGTGAAAGAAATCGTCGCCCATCCACACGTCAATCATCGGCGCCTGCGGCGAGATCGCCTTCACCGCCGAGTGCGGATCGATGCCCGCCGCCATCGCCAGAAACCCCGGATAGCTTGTGCCCACCACGCCGACGCGTCCGTTGTTGCCCTGGATGTTCTTGATCAGCCAATCCACCGTGTCGTAAGCGTCGGTGCTCTCGTCGATAGCCTTGGGATCTTTGTGGTCGGCCATCGGCCGGCTCATCACAAATGTGCCTTCGCTTTTGTAGCGCCCGCGGATGTCCTCGGCGACATAGATGTATCCATCGCGTGCCAGCTCCGGCCGCTGCGCAAAGAACGAAGCTCGCGTCGTTTCGTCTACTCCATACGGCGTACGTTGCATCAGGATCGGTAGAGGCGTTGCAATGTCGGCCGGCTTCAGAATCACCGCATGAAGCTTCACCCCGTCACGCATGGGGATCATGACTTCGGTCCGTTGATAGTCGTGGAAGACGTGATGCACAGGCTCGCCGGTTCGGCGGTAGGTGTGATCCTGAAGTGTGGAGAGGGTCAGACTCGCGCTGCGTCCGTTTGCATCGAGAGTGAAGTCGATTTTTTCCTTCACTCCAGCGCGCCCGAATTCGTTTGCCGAAACAGGTGTCAGCTCCGTCGGCACCTGCCGGTCCGACTCTTCTATCAGCTTCCCGTGGTCCACATAGAAACTCAGCGGCGTGTCCGGCTCGATTGGATCGGTATACTCGCCCGCCAACGCCTGAAGTTGTGCGGCGGTAACCTCCAGCGCATCTTTGGCTGTGGCCCGGCAGACTTTGTTCGAACCCAAAGACAAAACAAGACACAAAACAACTGGAACGACACCGTGTCGGACCAAGGCGAGTACCTCCAGGAATTTCTAGTGCGAGTGGCCGTGATGGCTATGAGCTCCGCTGGTTGCCATCTCTTCCATCGGGACCACGCAGCCAGAGACCTCTTCGCAGCCCACATGCTCAAACTGCACCGTGGTATGGCTGATATGGAAGTGCTCGTGCAACACATGGTTGAGCTTCACCAGAATACAGGCGCTCTCTGAAGGGGGAATATCCGCAATGGTCACGTGGCAGGCCAAGGCGCTCGAACTCGAGCCCAGGCACCAGACGTGCAAATCGTGCACGTCGACCACGCCCTCCACCGCTTCCATGCTTGCCCGGATCTCATTCAGCGAAATACCCCGCGGCGTGCCCTCAAGCAGAATGTTCAGTGTCTCGCGCACAATGCCGACACTCGACCACAGAATTAACGCGGCGATAATCAGCGACAGCACAGGATCGATCCAGTTCTGCCCGGTCAGCAGAATCCCGACGCCCCCCGCAATCACCGCCGCCGTCGAAAGTGTGTCTCCGGCCATGTGCAGAAAAGCGCTGCGCATGTTCACGTCGCGCGCCACGCCCCATAACAGAGCCGCAATCACGCCGTTCATCACCACACCGGCTGCCGCCACGGTCATCATCAGCTTGGGCTGAACGGCCACCGGCACACTGAGCCGATGGATCGCTTCAATCCCGATCCACCCTGCAATCACGATCAGGGTCACGGCGTTCACAAAGGCGGCCAGCACACCGGCGCGCTGATAGCCGAAGGTCTTCGAATCGTTGGCCGGGCGCGCCTGGAAATAAATCGCAACAAAGCTCAGCAGCAGGGCCAGAAAATCGGAGATGTTGTGTCCCGCCTCGGAGAGCAGCGCCAGGGAATGCGCCCTCAGTCCCGCCACAAACGTCACAATGACGTAGGCAAGTGTCGCTGCCAGCGAGATTTGCAGCACGGACTGTGTCCGTTTCGCGCCCGGTCCTGCGGGCGCCGCGTGGACATGCATACTCTCAGTGTAATCGGGGCCAGAAACCTGCGCGAACACCCTTTACTGACATCAGCTTGCCTGAGGCGGTTCTTTCGGAGATGGCTGCAGCGAAAATGCATGGGCCGACATCTCCGAGAGCGCGACCCTCAGGCCCGACCACCCCTCCGCCACGATGATGCTGTTTTGCGGGCTGCCAGGCAGGTAGCGCACCGAGCAGGGGAATCCAGCGCGCACCTCCGCTGGGTTCACCACGTCCGCCATCGCCGTAATGTCCTGGGAGCACTCGTACTCCACGCCCCCGATTCGGTAGCTGTACTCGAGCATCGTCAGCGCACTGCCTTCTTCCAGCGGCATCACCCTGACATCCAGCAGCATGCCATCCACAAGCCGCCCGATTGACGAAAGCTTGGCACGCCGCGCTCGCTCAATCTCCTCCTGCGTGGGCCTACGTCGCCGCAGCCACCATACTGCGCACGCCCCCACAGACGCCGCCAGCACCAGCGCGGAGGCGGTTTCCCATGAGCTTGGCTTGAAGAGGGTCATTCCGATGGAACTCGTCCCAGGAGTTTGCCTTCAGCATACCGCAGCTTTCACCGTCCAACCCTGCGCGCGTCCACGAACGTGCCCAGTCCGGTACCCCGCGCGCTCCCACGAGGTAGGATTGAAGACCGCCCCCCGGTCGGCTTAGACTCATTCCACGGAGGAGCAGGGCCATGAAGGTTGGAGTTCTCGGATCGGGCGACGTGGCGAAAGTTCTCGCCGCTGGTTTTCTTAAACATGGGCACTCCGTCACCATCGGGTCCCGCACACCGGAAAAGCTCTCCGACTGGGCTACCAAGAATGCCGGCGTGCGTATTGGAACCTTCGCCGACGCAGCCGCGTTCGGCGAGTTGCTGGTGCTGGCCGTCAAAGGCACTGTCGCCGCCGATGCACTGCGCCTCGCTGGAGCGCCAAATCTCACAGGCAAGCCCGTCATCGACGCCTGCAACCCCATCGCCGACACCCCGCCTGTCCACGGCGTTCTGCCGTTCTACACCGATCATGAACGCTCGTTGATGGAGCAGCTTCAGCGCGAATTCTCCGGGGCCCACTTTGTTAAAGCGTTCAACTCGGTCGGCAGCGCGCTCATGATCAACCCGCAGTTTCAAGAGGGCAAACCTACCATGTTCATCTGCGGCAACAGCGAGGCCGCGAAGAAAACGGTGGCCGGGATCTGCGATCAGTTTGGCTGGGATGTCGCCGACATGGGCGCCGCGGAAGCGGCCCGCGCTATCGAGCCGCTTTGTATCCTGTGGTGCATTCCAGGCTTCCTCCGTGGTGAATGGGGTCACGCCTTCAAACTGCTGCGGAAATAGCGAGCCAGGACGCGGCAAGCATCAGCGCCGTCAGCTTGCCTTGACCCCGCGCATCGCCCTTCCGTATCCTCGGGGCGAGATCGCGTGCGTTTCTTCCCGTCCTCAACCCGCCTTACCTGAACCGCCCGAGGAGAATCCCCATGAGCACGACTGCTCCCGCCGCTTCCATCGGCCTCGCTGCTCAACCGCTTCTCGTGCGTCGCGCAGCTGTGCTCGGGGCAGGCACCATGGGCTCGCGCATTGCCGCCCACCTCGCCAACGCCGGCATCCCTGTCTTCCTCTTCGATATGGTTCCCGATGGCGAAGGTCCGCGCAGCCGGCTTGCCACAGCCGCAGTAGCCGCTTTGGCCAAGACCAAGCCGGCCGCGCTGTATGAGGCCTCGAAAGGCGCGCTCATCACCCCCGGCAACTTCGACGACGATCTTCCCAAGCTCGCTCAGTGCGACTGGGTCATTGAAGCCGTTGCAGAAAACCTCGAAATCAAAACCGCGCTGCTTGCCCGCGTTCTTCCGCACCTGGGCCCCAAAGCCGTGCTCACCACCAACACCTCGGGCTTGCCGGTCAGCAAGATCGCCGCGGGCCTGACCGCGAAGCGCGATCGATTCTTCGGGACGCACTTCTTCAATCCGCCGCGCTACATGCGCCTGCTTGAAATCATTCCGACCGGCGAAACTGATCCCGCCGTCGTCTCATCCTTTGCCGCCTTCGCCGATCGCCTTCTGGGCAAGCAAATCGTCTTCGCCCACGACACGCCCAACTTCATCGCCAACCGCATCGGCGTCGCCGTCATGTTCTCCGCCGCAACCCTGATGTTGGACCAGGGACTGACCATTGAAGAAGTCGACGCCCTCACCGGCCCCGCAATCGGCTGGCCGCGCACCGGCACCTTCCGTCTTGCCGACATGGTAGGCATCGACATCCTCGCGCACGTCGCAGCGAATTTCCCCGCCGGCGCCATGCCCGGCCGCTTCTCTGAGATACTCGCCGAGATCGTCAAGCGTGGCTGGCTCGGCGATAAATCCAAACAGGGCTTTTACAGGAAATCTCGAAGCGCGGAAGGCAAAGAAGAGCGCTTCGTCCTCGACCTCAACACCCTCGAATACCGCCCCTTCGTCAAACCATCCATCCCCGCGCTGGAGATGGCCAAGAACGCGCCAACGGTAGAAGAGCGCCTGCGCCTTCTGCTGGCCAACGATCCCTCCAAAGATAAAGCCGCTAAATTTCTGAGGCCGTTTCTCTCCAATCTTTGGAACTACGCCGCCGACCGCATCGGCGAAGTTGCCGACGACGCGCCTTCGATCGATGCGGCCCTGCGCGCCGGCTTCAACTGGGAGCTCGGCCCGTTTCAAATGATGGACGCAGTCGGCTTGCGCGAAACCGTGGCCCGCATGGAGACGCTCCAGCTTGCCCGTCTCCCGCGCGATCGCGCCGCCTTCTCGACTCGTGCCGCCGAAGCAGCCAAGATCTCCTGGTACTCGCCCGACGGCCCGCAATGTTTCAACCCCGCAACAGGCGCATGGGAATCCATCCCGCAGCAACCCGGCCACGCCCGCGTTGCCGATTTCCGCCGGGCCCACGGCATCGTCCGCGGCAACTCGGCCGCGTCGCTCGTCGACATCGGCGACGGCGTCGGCTGCATCGAGCTGCACTCCCTGAAGAACGCCCTGGGCGGCGATGTAGTCGCCTTCGTGAACTCCGTCCTCCGCCCGGACTCCGATGCCGTCCGCGACTTCTCCGCATTTGTCCTCACCGGTGATCGCGACAACTTCAGCGTCGGCGCAAACCTGTTACAGCTTCTGCTGGTCGCGCAAGAGGGCGAGTGGGACGAGGTCGATCTCGCGATTCGAAGCTTTCAGCAGATGACCGCGGCCATCAAGTTCTGCCCGCGCCCCGTCGTGGTCGCACCCTTCGGGCTCACCTTTGGCGGTGGCGCTGAAATTTGCCTTCACGCGGCGCGCCGCCAGCCCCACGCTGAAACCTACATCGGCCTCGTTGAATCCGGCGTGGGCCTCATCCCCGGTGGCGGCGGCACCAAGGAAATGCTGCTTCGCGCCATCGACGGGGCCGCCTCTGTCGCTCCACCCGACCCGCGCGATCCGCCTTCCCGCTTCGCCCAATCTGCCGAAGTAGCCGACGGACTCAAGCGCTCCCTCGAAACCATCGCCATGGCCAAAGTCTCGACGTCGGCCGCCGAGGCCCGTGCCCTTGGACTGCTCTCCTCCTCCGACCGCATCACGCTCAACCGCGAGAGGCAGCTGCTCGATGCAAAAAACGCTGCTGCCGCTCTCGCCGCCGCCGGCTACTCCGCGCCCGTGCCGCGCACCCAAATTCCCGCACCCGGCCTCAATGCACTGGGAGCTCTCGAAACCGGCATCTTCCTCATGGGCGAAGCAGGCTACGCCTCCGAACACGATCAGAAGGTCGCGCGCTGGGCCGCCTACATCCTCTGCGGCGGACGCGTCACGGCCGGCAGGCCCGTCTCCGAGCAGTACCTCCTCGACCTCGAGCGCGAAGCCTTCCTTTCCCTGTGCGGCGAGCGCAAAACCCAGGAGCGCATTGCGTATACACTCAAAACCGGGAAACCTCTCAGAAACTAGGCGAGGGATGAAGCGCAAGGCACGCATCGGGATGGCCGCCGCATTGCTTGGCATGGGAACCGCCGCAGCGTATGCCCAGGACACCGCGTCGATGCCCCTATCGCGATTGACAGAGACGGGCCACCTTGTCAGCAACGGTCATCCCGCTTCCTACGTGATTCACCGCCTGCCGCCCAGTTCTTTTCCTCAGCTCCCGCAGGCCGTCGCCGATCTGCTTGACCGCCGCGGCTGCCTGATTCCCCAAACCTTTCAGGCGCACCATCCCGAAAATGTTGTGCACGCCGCCCTGGAACATGCCGGCTCCGTCGATTGGGCCGTGCTCTGCTCGGTTAAAGGCGACGTCTCGCTCATGGTTTTTTTCGCCGGCGCGCCGGAGCATCCCATGATCCTCGCGACGGCTCCGGAAAACGAGCATCTCCAGATGCACGATCTCAGTGGCGTGCTCGGGTTCAACTGGGGCATCGACCCTGCCTCCCCGCTGCGCGTCCACCAGGCGCAGGCAGGCATGGAACACCGCCCCCCGCGCCTCGATCACGACGCCCTCGCCGACTCCGTCATTGACCACCGCACCGTCTTTCACTTCTTTAATGGGGACAAGTGGACGCTGGTCGACCTCCCGGAATAATCTCGACCTAGTTTTGGGTGCCTGATCACTGAACCCTGATCCCTGTTTTCTGGAGAGTTCCCATGCCCGAAGCCGTACTCGTCAGCGCCGTTCGTACTCCCGTTGGCCGCGCACCCAAGGGCGCCCTCGCCACCACGCGCCCCGACGATCTCGCCGCAGCTGCGCTGGGCGGGGCTTTGGGGAGAATCCCTCAGCTCGACAAAAACGAAATCGACGATGTCATCCTAGGTTGCGCACAGCCTGAGGCAGAGCAGGGATTCAACATCGCCCGCTTCGCAGCACTCCGCGCGCAGCTTCCTGTCGAAATCCCCGGCGTCACCGTCAATCGCCTCTGCGCCTCGGGCCTCGAAGCCATTGCCCAGGCCGACATGCGCATTCGCACCGGAACCTGCCGCGTGGTCCTCGCCGGCGGCGTCGAATCCATGAGCATGATTCCCATGGGTGGAACGAAGCCCAGCCCCAACCCATGGCTCGCGGAAAACTACCCGGCCTCGCTCCTCACCATGGGCCTCACCGCCGAGCGCGTTGCCCGCCACTACAACATTTCCCGCGAAGACCAGGACGCCTTCGCCCTCGCCAGTCATCAGAAGGCGCTCGCCGCGCAGGCCGCACATCGATTCGAAGAAGAACTGATCCCGGTGATGATCTCGACTTCTGTTCCGGGCGTAAAGGCCGGCAAACCCTCGGTGACTGAAACCAGCTTCGCCGCCGACGAAGGCCCGCGCGCCGACACATCCGCCGCAGCTCTTGCCGCACTCAGGCCGGTCTTTCACGCGCAGGGTACGGTCACCGCCGGCAACGCATCGCAAACATCCGACGGGGCCGCCGCCGCTGTTCTGATGGACGCAGTCCGCGCCAAAGAACTGGGCCTCCAACCCCTCGCGCGCCTGGTCGCCTACGCCGTCGCCGGCTGTCTGCCAGAGGAAATGGGCGTCGGCCCCCTCTTTGCCATCCCCAAAGCGCTCAAGCTGGCCGGCCTCACCCTCAGCGACATCGACCTGATCGAGCTCAACGAGGCCTTCGCCTCTCAATCGCTGGCCGTGATCCGCGAACTCGGCCTCGATCCGGAAAAGGTCAACGTCAACGGCGGCGCCATCGCTCTAGGCCATCCCCTGGGCTGCACCGGGGCTAAGTTAACCGCAACACTTCTCCGAGAGATGAAGGGCCGGAAGGCCCGCTACGGCATGGTGACGATGTGTGTCGGCGGCGGCATGGGCGCAGCAGGCATCTTCGAGCGGCTCAGCTGACTGCGGTTGCATTTCTCGAAGCCCCAATCAGCACGAAAATGGGTGCCGACGGTCCCTCGCTTTTGGAGACCCGGGAAGATTGAAGCCACGCGCGCGAAACTACCTGTCGTCCTCAGATCTTCACTTGCCAATGCGGTGTCATCCTGAGAACCCGCGCGCCTGGGGCCCTGTGGGCGACGCAGTCGCACATGGGGTAAGCGGGTCGAAGGATCTGCTTCTGCCCTTCAACTCAACCATCCACCAAAAACAAAACGGCCGGGATCGCTCCCGGCCGTTCCATGCAAAATCGCAGTTACTTGGTCTTGGCAGCCGCCGGCGTAGCCGTCGACAAAACCAGCGTCTTCAACCGTGCGTTCAGGCGGCTCTTGTACCGGGAAACGGTGTTCGCATGCAGCACGCCCTTCTGCACGCTCTTGTCGAGCAGCGAGACGGTGGCGCTGTACTGTGCCTGGGCGGCCTTCTTGTCGCCCTTCACCAAGGCCTCGCGCAGCAGGCGCAGGCTACCGCGGACGCGGGTGCGGTTGGCGCGGTTCACTTCGGTGCGGGTGACGGTCTGACGGGCGCGCTTCAGCGACGAAACATGATTTGCCATGGTTGTTCCTTAATCTTTTGGCCCCGAAAGCATGTGACGGCGCGTCTCAAGGGCTGGATGATGCGGGTAAGAATGCAACTGGAGCGGCATCCCTCGCAATTTCATAGTCTACGGGAAACCGGGCTGGGGGTCAACGTCGGCGGCGGTGGCGGGTTTTCAGCGAAAATCTGGTTCATCTTTTCTTTACCTGAATTCCTGTTCGGGCAGCTATCGTAGACCGTGCTGCGCCCCTCAACTAGGAGGATGGAATGCCTTTTCAAAGACGCCAACTGCTTCGAACGCTGTCCTTTGTCTTCGGGTCGAGCTTACTTGGCAGCCGAAGTCAACTCGCCGCCGCTGCGCAGACACCCGAGCAGCCAAAGGTCCCCCCTTCTGCAACAGGACCGGAAATGGAAAAGGTGCTGGGGATTGGGGGCTTGTTCTTCCGCGCGCACGATCCCAAGGCATTAGGCCTTTGGTACCAGCAGCACCTGGGCATCGCCCTCATGCCAACGGGCCTTAACGATTCGGTGTGGCAGCAGGAGGCGGGCCCCACCGTGTTCGCTCCCTTCAAGGAGACGACCGGCTACTTCGGAGACCTGAGCAAGTCGTGGATGGTGAATTTTCGCGTTCGCGATCTCGATAAGATGGCCGCACAACTCCAGGCAGCAGGAATCGCAGTCAAGGTCGACCCGCAGTCGTACCCCAACGGCCGGTTCGCCCGCCTCAACGACCCCGAAGGCAACCCCATCGAGTTGTGGCAGCCAAAGGCTCCGGACACGAAAAGCTAGGGGCGATCCAGTCCAAGACTGTCTCCGAGATTTCTCTTGGGTTACCGCCCTAACGCGTAGCTCCAGAACGAGGTTGCTTCCCAGTTGCCCACTCTCCCCGAACATAGAAGTTCTGTGGTTGCTAGTTGGCGAAGATCAGCAACCGTGCCTAAAATATGCATCTGTGCGCATTGGAGAACTCTGATGACAATTCCCGATGCTTTCCTTACGGGCAGGTTGGCAGATGAAAATGGCCTTCCTCCGCAATCGGCCAGTTTCACGGTCGTGACCGAAGGGGAGTTTCATGGTCAACACGGATTCGGAAGAATTCAAGGAGATCACGGATGCGCTCCCAACGGGAGCTTCACCTCGCCGCCACTTCCCCGAGGAAGATACTTCCTGCGCTTTTTTGGAATACTCCGGGCACCTGCGCTCGAAGCGGATAAGGGATTCAAGCAGCATCGCGTCTTTGACTTCATCTATCCGAACGCGGCAACTGTGACAGAGGCCGTTCCCTTTGAAGTCCAAGCAGGTGAGACGGTGAGTGTTGACATTCAGGTACCCAAACCTGTCTGGTTCAACATCGCCGGGCGCGTCAAAAGGGGTTCGCCAATCGAGGAGCGCAATGTAGACGTGATGTTTCAACGGAGTATGGGAATCCTGCCGGATGTCGGAGGCATAGGATTTCGGATTAAACCCGACGGAAGCTTTGAAGGAATGCTCTTGGGAGGGTCGTATGTGGCGTCTCTGCATGAGATGACAAATCCAGAACCGAGCGGCTATGCGCGGTCAATAAAGCAGTCTGGTTCCACATTGGTGATCATCGGGCAAGACACTTTGAATCTCGAAATCCAGATGCAGTAGAGGTCGTTTCCTCCGAGTATTTGAGTAGCGAGCGTGTCACCCGCTATCGGCAATTACTCTTTTGCCAACAGGCAGGTCCTTTTTCAAAGCCGGTCCTTCGAAGTCAACAATCCAACGTGATCCGCCCCGGCGCCCCTTCCAATATCCATCACCCGCACAACAGTGGCGAAATCAAGAGCGTCATCCCCTTGGATACACAGAACCCGGTTCGCCCCAACAGAAAAGAGGCCGCTGAGCCGGCTCCCAAGATCATTCAAGCTCACACTCTCCTGATTGACCGTGTAGCTCAGGACTCCATCGCGGGCACGCAGGATCTGCACCACAACGGGCGTGTCGGAGCCCGAATTTGCGTTCGACGAAGGGTGAGGCAACGCTGCATCCAAACCGTGCGGCAGTGCAGGAGCAATGACCATGAAGATGATCAACAGCACCAGCAGTACGTCGATCAGCGGAGTCACATTGATCTCGCCCCGCAGTTGCCCTGAAACATAACCATTCTCGGCTGCCATGGCAGGTTCCTCCTTGGTTTTTGGCCTAGACCAGCTCCCGTCATCCAAATTCTGACTTCTTAGGCGTTTAGACACCGCAGCAACCCTCCGTGTTCCTAACGCCAACAATCCCAAAGCGGAAATGCCGCGCTTCTACCACGGGCCGATTCACGAGCAACGCCCTCCCGTACCCCGTACGTCACTAATTCCCCAAATCTTTATGCGCGTGGGATTGACGCCGCGAGGGACCAGCGCTACTCTCTCCCCATACACCCCACTTGGCCGCTCTCGCCAACACGGTACAGCTCAAGACCAGCACCGGTCCGGCGCGTGCCCACTCCACTCTCTCCAACAATCTTTTTACTCATCTCGCAAAAAATCTCTGCGCCCACCTGCCGGCGAATCCCGCAAATGAATCTAATCCACAATTGCTGCCCCACAGGGCAGCCCCGGAGGCACTCTGAACGCTGATCTGGAGATCACACCGAACCTTGAGCCCCTGTTTGGGACCCGCGATGAAAACCTCAGGCTGATGGAGGATTCACTTGGCGTAAAGATCGACCTTCGATCCAACGCCGTCCACGTGGCAGGGCCGGAAGAATCGGTGGCTCGCGTCCAGCGCATCTTTCAAGACTTCGAAGCTCTTCGGAAACAAGGCATTCATCCGCACAATGGCGAATTGAACGGCATGTTGCGCCTGGTTGTGGCCGACCCCACCACCACCCTCCGTGCCCTCGCTGACTCAGGCAAGCAGCGCGCCTCAGGCGCCGGCGTCAAGCGCTCCGTGCATCCGCGCTCCATCAATCAGCGCAAGTATGTCGAGGCCATCGAGCAAAACGATATGGTCTTCGGCGTAGGCCCTGCCGGCACCGGCAAAACCTACCTCGCCGTGGCCATGGCCGTTGCCGCCATGAACGCCAAAAAGGTCAGCCGCATCGTTCTCGTGCGCCCAGCCGTCGAAGCCGGCGAGCGCCTCGGCTTCCTGCCTGGCAGCCTGCAGGAGAAAGTCGATCCCTATCTCCGCCCGCTCTACGATGCCCTTTACGACCTCGTCGAGCCCGAGCGCGTCGACAAAATGCTGGAGAAGAACGTCATCGAAGTAGCGCCGCTCGCCTTCATGCGCGGCCGCACCCTCAACGACGCTTTCATCATCATGGACGAGGCCCAGAACACCACCATCGAGCAGATGAAGATGTTCCTCACGCGCCTCGGCAACAACTCCAAAGCCGTCATCACGGGCGACATCACGCAGATCGACCTGCCCAACCCGCGGCGCTCCGGTCTCGTTGATGCTATCAACGTGCTCGACGGCGTCGAGGGCATCCACTTCTGCCACTTCGAAGACGGCGACGTCGTGCGCCACGCCCTCGTCCAGCGCATCGTGCGAGCTTACGAGTCGAACAAACCGCAGCAGCAGGAACTGCCCCTTGCTCTTGGCGAAAGCATCCAGGTCGAGCCGCCCCAGCAACCCGCGCAGGCTGCCAAACCGCAATGAATCTACCCATCGCGTAAAATTGAAGGTGAACCGGAGCCGCGCCCCTTGCGGCTCCGCGCACGATGATCCTTCTCGACCCAGATCTGGACCATTACCCCGCGCCGAAGACATCCTCGGCCAAACCCAGATCTGCGCCTGCTGCAAAAGCAAAATCTGCGCCCGCCTTGCTCCCTTCCGCGCGTACCCTCGCTCGTTTCCTCAAAGACGCGCAGGCCGCTGTCCGCCTGCACGGCCGCGTCTCGGTCCTGCTCACAACGGACAAGGCCATCCGCCGCCTCAACCGCCAGTTCCGCAGCATCGACAAGGCCACCGACGTCCTTTCATTCCCAGCAGCGGAGTTCTTCCAGGACCGGAAAACGAACAAAGAAAAAGTCACCGGTGACCTCGCCATCAGCGTGTCCACGGCACGCCGCCAGGCAGCCGAGCAGGATCACACCCTCGCCACCGAGCTCAAGGTCCTTATCCTCCACGGCCTGCTCCACCTCGCCGGCTACGATCACGAAACCGACTCCGGCCAGATGGCCCGCCGCGAGCGCCGCCTTCGCGCCCAGCTCGGCCTCTCCCACGGCCTCATCGAACGTGCTCAATCCAAACCCACGCGGAAAAAAGTTGGCCCCATCGCAGGTCGTGCCCCATCCTTGCGCAGCAAGGGTCGGAAAGTGAGGAGGAAGCCATGAGTGCACTCACCATCTTCCTCCTCCTGCTCGCCGCGGCCATCGTAACCCTGGCCTCCTACATCAGCCGCGTCTACTCCGAGTTCGGCAAAATCCTCTCCCGTGAGGTCCAGGACAACATCGATGCGTGGGAAGAAAAAGTTGAGCCGCATCTCGGCCTCAGTCGGGAACACGCCGCTCTCTCCGCAGCAGTGCTGCAGCAGCTTGCGCTTGGCGGCATCGCGCTTGTTTTCGGCGCCGTGCTCTTCGATCGCGCTCCTCATGCGGCGCGCCCAGATTTTGCTGAAATCATGCAGGCCGTCCTCGGCGTGGTCCTTGTTGTGGTTTTCTGCAACCAGGTTTTCCCGGCGCTGATCTTCAACCTCACCCGCGGCACCTGGGCCGTACGCATGCTGTGGCCGATCCGGTTTCTGTTGTGGGTCGTCACCCCCGTCACCGTCTTCGTGCGCTTCTTTGACTCCGTTGCCTCGCTCGCCGAGGCGCAGCCGAACCCCGAAGACGAAGCCTCCGGCAACGTCGAAGCCCTTCTTGAAGCCGGGCAGGAAGAAGGCATCCTCGAAGAGACCGACCGCGATCTCGTCCGTTCTGCTCTTGAATTCGGCGACAAGCTGGTGCGCGAAGTCATGACCCCGCGCCCGCAGGTCTTCGCTGTTTCCGAGTCCATCACCCTTGAGGAATTTATCGAGCAGCTGCGCGTGCATAACTTCTCGCGCGTGCCTGTCTTCTCCGGCACACTCGACAACATCACCGGCATCGCCTTCGCGCATGACCTGCTGCAAATCGCCGATACCGATGCTCGCACCCGCACCGTGGCAGAAATGCAGCGCCCCGCCGCCTTCGTTCCCGAAACCAAGCGCGGCTATGAGCTGCTCCGCGAGATGCAGCGGGAGAAGCAGCACATGCGCGTCGTCATCGACGAGTACGGCGGCGTTTCCGGCCTGGTCACCATTGAAGACCTGCTCGAACAAATCGTCGGCGACATTAAGGACGAGCACGAAACCGACACGCCCATTGAAGATCCGCAGCGCGAAGCCGCCGGCTCATGGCTCGTCCCCGGCAGCTTCCCCGTCGATCAGCTCGTCGATCTTTTCGGAGAGCCCGTCGAAATCGACGGGGAGTACGAGGCAACGACCCTCGGCGGCCTGGTCAGCGAAATCGAAGGCCGCATCCCGCTGCGCGGCGAAGTGGTGATGCTCGATCACGCCGGACGTACGCATCGAAGTCGTCGCCTCCACCGATCGCCGCGTCGAACGCCTCCGCGTCTTCCCGCCCCACGTCGAAACCGCCGCGCAAGCCTCGTAACGACGGAAGTGCCTGGAAGAGCGTAGCAACCCGAAGATCAACGGCGATGTCTGAGGAGCAAGAGGGTCGTGCCTAAATCAATCGACAGATCGGTATGGAAAACCGCGTGGAAGGTTCTCACGATCAGCGGAGCCGTGCTCGCGCTGGTGGGATACGGGAGCATCAGCTTTGCCTATATTTCCCGCACGAAAATTTCCCTCCACCTTGCTCAACCTTGGTTGGCCGCTAGCCTGATTTGTTGCGCACTTGCCGGAGTTGCATGCCTCTCAATCGGCCAGGTGGGTTGGGCGTTGCATCTTGGGAGGTCAGGACGCGCACGCATCACGGCCTTCGGCTTTGCGCTCCCGATTGCCGTCGCTGTCATGGGATCCGTTTGCGCCGATGGCGAAATGCATGGCGCATTTCCTATTTTCATTCTTCCGATGGTTCCTTTGATCTTCGTTGCCTTCATTCTGCTCTGGCTGCTGTGAAGGCGTTCCTCAGTTTTGAGAGAACAACTCGCGAACTAGCAATGGCGACGATCACGGTTAGATCACCCCCTACTCAATTGCTGATCGATAAAGAATTCCTCTTTCGTGCACCCTCACCTACTTCACTTGATAAAACCGGATGCGCACCGCCGGATGCTCAGACGTTCCAGCGCCCGTGAGAACATCGATAAACGTCCCGCTCGTCATCCACTCATAATCTCCCTTCGGTGCCTCGAATGTAGGCGACCAATACGAGTTCGCGCGCGGCGCTCCGCACAGCATTCCCTTGTTCAACACGTTGATGATCGTGCCGTCGGTGGACTGAATCATGTAGTTCGCGGCCAGCGACGCGCAGCCGTTCGGCAGGTGAAGCTGCCAGTCCCATCCGCCGGGCAGAATCTTCCCATTGAACTTTGGCCCCGTAACTGTGCCGCCCGTGATAGGGATGTAGGTGCGATGGCCGAGTGCGGTATCGCCCACGGTGACGGCCTTGTCCAGCGTCACGTACTCTTCAAACACAAACTCCAGCGTGGGAGCAGCGGGCCCTGCCTGGGCCGTCTCCGTCGTTGTTTGGGCACAAGCCCACTGGCTGCCCGATGCACCCACAAGTGCCGTCACCATCGCGAGCGTTGCGACACCGATCCGGTTGAGCGCGCTTCCTGTCACGTATTTCCTCCAGAACCAAAAGATCGAGCATCAGCTGCCCTTCAGCATCCTCCCATACGGGGCCCGCTGAAAATGCCGTAAACTCAGTCAGGAGCAATACCTTCTTTGAAATCGGGATTTGTCGCCATTCTCGGCCGGCCTAACGCCGGCAAAAGCACCCTCCTCAACGCCCTCACCGGCGAAAAGGTTGCCATCGTCACGCCCAAGCCGCAGACCACGCGCAACCGCATCGCGGGGGTGGTTGAGGTCCCCGCACGCAAGAAGGTTCATCCCGCCGCGCAAATCGTGTTTGTTGACACGCCGGGCGTTCACAAGCCCGCATCCCAGCTTGACCGCCGCATGTTGCAGGAGGTTCACGAAGCTCTCGAAACGCGCGACCTCGTGCTGGTCCTCGTCGACGCCAGCCGCCGCGTGCAGCTTGAAGCCGCAGGAGAGCCCGGAGGGATTCCCGGGGCCGCAGGAGAATCCTCTGAAGGTGCCGAAGGCCAAGCCGCCGAGGGAACCCCTGAGCCTGTCCTGAGCTCGCCGAAGGATCTCGCTTCTGAGACCAGGCAGGCCAGTTCTCAATCGCAGCATCCCTCGCGAAAGGCCCGCGCCTGGGCCAGCGAAGAGGAATTCCTCTTCGGCCTCGTGCGCGGTCTCGACTGCCCCGTCTTCCTCGTGCTCACCAAAATCGATCTCGTCGCCAAAGACGTTCTGCTCCCGCTGATCGAGACCCTGACCAAGCAATTCAATTTCGCTGAGATCATTCCCATCAGCGCCCGCAAGCGCGACGGTCTGGACCTCCTCCTGCGCAAGATCGTCGGTGTGCTTCCCACGGGCGAGCGCTACTATCCTACGGATCAATACACCGATCAACCCATGCGCTTCATGGTAGCCGAGCTCATTCGCGAGCGCATCCTCGTCGATACCGGCGAAGAAGTGCCCTATGCCGCGGCGGTTGTCATCGAGCGCTATGAAGAAGCCGAGCCCCCCGCGCCGCCGCGGAAGAAAGGGCAGGAGCCCGCCAGGCTCCCGCTGACGCGCATTGCGGCCGCGATCTACTGCGAACGCGATGGCCAGAAAGCCATTCTCATCGGCAAGGGCGGGGCCAAGCTGAAAGAAATCGGCACAGGCGCCCGCAAGCAAATCGAGTCTCTGCTCGGCACCCGCGTCTATCTGGAACTGCATGTCATTGTGGAACCAGGCTGGCGTGAATCTCGGCCCTTCATCGACTCCCTCGACTGGCGCAACCAGCTCGAGAAGCTAGCCGACAAGCAAGGCAACGACCCCAAACAGAAATAGCCGGTGGACACGACACCCCCGATCGCACTTCAGTGCGAATGGGGTAAGCGGGCTAGCAAGCCGCCGGGGGCTGAAGCCCCTTCGAGGAATCGAATCATTCAGGGGCTTGAAGGCCCCTGCTCCCTCCGGGTCCATTCCCGCGAAACCCGAGGCACCACAGAATCTCCGCTCCGGAATGTCCTTGAACCCCTACGTCCCGTGCACCCGTCCGCGCCCGTCCGACTTCACCTCGTACATCCGCGCATCCGCCGCGCCAATGATCGTGTGAATCGTCGATCCATCGGCCGGGGCCGTTGCCAGCCCCACGCTGGCGCTCACTGAGAGCTGCAGGCTGCCGTTCATCCGGAACTGGGTCGTGGTGAGTTTCTCGTGCACAACCGTCGTCAATTCGTAGGCGTCCGCGCGGCCCGTCTCCGGCATCACCACCACAAATTCGTCGCCCCCGTAGCGGAAGCACATATCCTGCGGCCGGCACAGCTCCTGCAGGCGTTGCCCGGCGCGCGAAAGCAGCTCGCTGCCCACCAGGTGTCCGTGCACATCGTTCACCTGCTTGAATCGGTCGAGGTCGAGAAAGGCCAGGCTCACCGGAAGATGCAGCCGGCTGCACCGCTCCAGTTCTTTTCCCAGCACATCGTAGAGATGCCGCACGTTGAAAAGGCCCGTCGTATCGTCGGTAATCGTCAACTGCTGGATCCGCGCCACATCGCGCGCATTCTCAATCGCAATTGCCGCGTGGTCCGCGAGGATATGAAGAAACGCAATCGTGTAGTCGGTCAGCTGATCCTGGCGCGGATTGAAGATTTCAATCGCCCCCTGCGTCCGCTTGCGCCCGCGAAGAGGCAACGCAATGACCGAGCGCAGCTTCGAACCTCCCGTGGGGCCCTCTTGATGCAAACGCGGATCGTCTTCGTTCTCGGGGACAATCAGCGTCTCTCCGTGTTCCACCACCCAGCCGGCTACGCCCTCGCCGATCTTCACCCGGAGGTCGCGCAGAGATTCCTCTTCGCCGCCCGCGGCAATCGCGTAGTACAAGTCCTGCCGCGTCTCGTCCAGCATCACTAGGCTCCAAAGATCGGCCTGGATAAAGCGTTCCATATGTACAAGGATTGTGCGCAGAATCGTGTCCAGGTCGAAGCTCGACGTCAGGGAGCGCGCAAGCTGATGAAACACCAGCAGGTCATCGATCGGAATCCGCTTTTCTGGCACGTCCATGGAAGACTCGTCCGCCGCACGGATTCGGAAGGAAAGCAGGCCAAGCGATTCCAACGGGTCAAACCCGCCCGCACGAAGACCTGAACGCTCAAATCGGTGCATATTTCCTAACTAACCCTTGATTTGAATTCTGTCACACGGCGAGGCGCGCCAATGGAAGGAATTGTGCCGCGATGATGACGATGGTTTTTTGGCCCTGAGCAGCCTATCCGCCGATGTGCACCATCGAACGAGACGGCTTGAGAAAGCCGGGTTCGCCAATATGATGGCGGGCTTCTTTGCCTTGGACCGTGCGCCCGATATACTCCCGCAACTCGTCGTCGCTTTCGCCCCCGCGCATATGCCCGTAGAGGTCATGCTCGATCTGGGAGAAAAGGCAGGTCCGGATCTTGCCGTCCGAGGTAAGCCGCACCCGGCTGCAGGCCCCGCAAAAGGCCTGTGTTACCGGTGCAATAATGCCGATTTCGCCGCGTCCATCCTCAAACGTGTAGCGGCGCGCCGTCTCGCTCGCCTCGCGCGCCGGCAGGGGGTGCAGGGGCATCGCACGGCCGATGCGCTCCACAATCTCCGCCAGCGATACGACAATCTCTGGCGACCACAGACGCCCTTCTTCCAGGGGCATGAATTCGATAAACCGCACCGCCACGTCTTCGGCACGGGCAAAATGCGCAAACGCCTCAATCTGGTCGTCGTTGAAGCCGCGCATCAGCACGCAGTTGACCTTCAGGGGAGTGAGCCCCACCTCGCGCGCTGCCCTGATTCCCCGCAGCACCTTCTCGAAGCTTCCCGGAACCCGCGTGATCCGCTCGAAAATCCCTGCATCCACGGCATCCATGCTCACCGTCACGCGCTGCAGTCCCGCGTCTTTCAGCGCCCCTGCCATGCCTTCCAGCAGGTGGCCATTCGTCGTCAACGCCAGGTCCAGCGGCTCACCGCGCAATGTGCGCAACTGTGCCAGCTCCGCAATCAGATCGAGCAGCCCGCGGCGAAGCAGAGGCTCGCCCCCCGTCAGCCGCAGCTTCTCGATGCCCAGATCCACAAACAGTCGGATCAGTCGCAGATATTCTTCAATGTCCAGTTCGGGATACTGCGCGCCAACCTCGCCCGTTCGGCAGTAGACGCACTTGTAGTTGCAGCGATCGGTGATCGAAACCCGCAGGTCGTGGATCACACGACCATGGCTATCGGTCAGCCGGAGAGGGGAAGCAATGGGGGAAGCGGCAGCCATCGACAACTTCTAGGCTATACCGTTTCGACAGCGGCTGCATCGCCGAAGCTGCGTCGTCCGTCACAACGCGCCCGGCACAATCAGCCTGAATAGTTCGACACCCTAGTCGATGCGCGGCGTGCCCCGGCGCAAAACCAGCCCCGTCAGCCCGAAACCCGCAATCATGCAGAGCGCCAGCGCGAAGTAATAGGCCATCGGGTGCGCCCAGCCCGGCGAGTAGGTCAGATCCTGCCCAACCCACAGCAGCAGTACCGTCGCAATCACCGCAAACTGGCCGGCAATCACCAGGAACGTATGTCCCAGCTCACGCCGCTTATCCAGCGCCTCTACCTGGTCGGGGGTCAAGTTTCGTTCTTCGGGGGGAAGCAGGGAATTCGCCATTTCGATCTCCAGGCAGGAGCTTCTACACGCCACCCGCCTACAAATCGATTCAATCACATGCAGGCATTTTTCCGCCACAAGGGGCCGCCGGACAAGCTGCAGCCCGATCTCTACCTGTTGATGGCATCGAAATTGAATTTAGTCCAGCGCATTCTGCTTCAAGGCGACACTCGCCGAGCTATTCCGTCAGAAAAGCCAGCGACTGCAGTGAAGTAATCTCGAATGGCTTGCGGCAGCGCACATTCGCACACGACAGCTTGTCGTCGCGTCGCACCATGTACGACTGCGCCTTCGCGAACCGCGCCCGGTCCCGCTCATCGGCGTTCCGCGGTAGCTGCGCCTTTTTGCGGCGCACCACCCACGTCACTTTGTACTCGCCTGCCTGCCCGCATTTGGGGCACGTCAGTGTGTGGGTGCGTGCCTCCGTCGTCTCGTTAAAAAAATCCCGTTCTTCCATCGATTTCCGTTTTTCTCCGCCGTAAGCCCTTCGCCTTCCGCGTGTTAAAAAATACCTTAACGACGAGTCCGGCCTTTCACTTACGCTCAAACTATTCCATACTCTTCCTTGCCATGACGAAACGCAAGCCGGCTAAATTCTCCGCCACCAAGGCCGTAAAAGCCAATGCCCGCGAACGCGTGGGACAGCCCAAACCCGCGCGCATTGTCGAGAGCGAGCCGCGCACAGGCCGCGAGGCCAAACACAAACCTAAACTGCAAGACCTGATTCAGAAAGGGGAGTAGCATGGCGCAAGCCGTAGCAGTAGGTGGAGTCTTTTTCAAAGCCCGCGACCCGAAAGCCTTGTCTGCCTGGTACGAGCAACACTTCGGTATCGAGCGTGCCGACGCAACCTCTCTCTTCTTCGACGGACCCAGCGCAGCCGGCATGACCGTCTTCTCGCATTTCCCCACCGACACCGCCTACTTCGGCCCCGGTACCCAGCAAGCCATGCTCAACCTGCGCGTCGAGAATCTTGACGCGTTGCTCGCCGACCTGGCTGCCGCCGGCGTCTCCATCGATCCCAAACGAGACGACCAGGCCTACGGCCGCTTTGCCTGGATCATCGACCCGGAAGGCAATCGCGTCGAACTCTGGGAGGCACCGCCACCCGAATCCGCACCAGATCCCGCATAGGGTCTGCAGCTCCAATCCGCACGAAAATGGGTGCCCCAGGTCTCGCTTCTGAGACCTGGGAAAACTGAATACATCCCAGCCGCTCTCAATATCCGCACAAAAAAGTGGTGCCCCATCCAAGCAGCGCTTGGGTGGGAAAGCACGAAACCCACCCGACCTCTGTCATCCCGAGCGCAGCCGAGGGATCTGCGCACGAATTTGGGTGCCCCTGGTCCCTCGCTGTTGGGGACCAGGGAAAAATGGATGCACCTCAGCCCCCTCTCAACCCCGCAGCACCAGCAAACCAGCCAACAGCGCCAAAGGCATCGCCACCAGCCCCACCTTGAAAAACTCCCAGGCAGTAATCTCCACACCCTCGCGCCGCAAGGCGATCAGCCACAGAATCGTCGCCAGCGAGCCGGTCACAGAAAGATTCGGCCCCAGGTCCACACCCAGCAGCACCGCGTGCACCATCATTCCCGGCAAAGCCGCATGGCGCACCGCCGACCCGGCCATCAATCCGACGGGAAGATTGTTCATGCCGTTCGACGCCAGCGCAACCGCGAACGCGGAGACGCCGGAACCCAGCCACGCAGGCCCCCGCGCCAGCCTCTCCAACGCCTCCACGCCCACACGCAGCAGGCCTGCGCCTTCAAGAGCCTCCACAATCACAAACAGGCCCGCCACCAGCGGCAGCACTGACCAGGCGACGCCGCGCGCAACCCTGGGCACAATGCGCCGATTGCGCATCGCGACCACCGCCAGCGCCAATACCGCCGCGCAGCAGGTCGGCGCACCCAGCGGAACCCCCAGCGCCGACGACACAATCAGCGCCGCGGCTGCCAGCAGCAGCCCCGCCATTGCCAGCCGGCCCTCGGTCGTCAGCGGTGCCGGCGCAAGGTCGCTTTCGATTTTCTGCTTCAGGTCGCGGCGCGCCAGCCACCGCACGCACAGATACGTGACGGCGATCGATGCTACCGACGGCAGCAGAAATATCCGTAGCCATCCCAGCAGCGCTGGAATCTCTCTCCCGAAGACCACCAGGTTGGCCGGATTCGATATCGGAAAAACAAAGCTCGCAGCATTCGCCACCAGCGCACAGCCGAGCAGATAAGGTTTCGGCTCCACGCGCGCCTTGCGTACTGCGGCCAGCACCGCTGGCGTCAGCACCACCGCCGTTGCATCGTTTGAAAGCAGCGCCGTCACCGCCACTCCCACCCCATACACCAGTAGAAAGAGCCGCGCCGACGAATGGCGCGCGTGGCTCGCGGCCACTCCGGCCGCCCACTCGAATACGCCTTCCTCCCGCGCCACCTCTGCCAGGATCATCATCCCCGTCAAAAAAAGGTAGACGTCGAGCCCTTCGGCGACCGCATGGCCGGCGGACTTGAGCGGCAGCAGCCCCGTCACCACCAGCAGCAGCGCTCCCGCACAAACCCACCACGCCTCGCCAATCTTGCGAGGCCGCAGAAGCATGCAAAGGATACTGACCAGGGAAATTATCCAGACAAGCACAGTCATTTTGATGCGATCGGGAATTTTTGTTTTTGGGAAAGCCGCGGCCCGTCGTCCCCTTTTGGTGTCCTCTTCGATCAAAACACGGCGCACCGGCGCAGCCGCCGGTGACGGCATTCGGATATACATGGCACCGGACACGTAAGACAAAGCGTCCCACGCCGAGATCGCTCCGTCTTACGCAATTACTACACCCAGGCCGTTGTCTTACACGCGTCTTACCGATGTAAGACAACGTCTTACAGAGAGGCGATCCGCGTCCAGCGACACTCCAATCCGCACGACAATGGGTGCCCCTGGTCCCTCGCTCGTGGGGACCAGGGAGGCAATACCCCAGGTATGAGTCCAAAGCCTCGAATTACCCTCTCAAATGCCACAACAAATGGGTGCCCCATCCAAGCTCTGCTTGGGTGGGAAAGCAACGAACCTCGCCATCCAGGGAAAGCGCGAACCAACAAGGAACGGGACGAGCTCCAGCCAATGACAAAGCTCAGCCGGCACTGCCATCCAACCAAGCCGCCAACTCCGTGTGTCCGCGTTCCCGCGCAAAATCCGCGGGCGTCTTGCCCTGCTCATTCACGTGCTTCGGGTCGGCGCCGTGCGTCACCAGCAGCTCGGCTAAATCTTTTCTGTTGGCCGTTGCCGCCGAAAAGATCGCCGTGTACCCGGCTGTCTGCACGGCGTTCGCATCGGCCCCGTGCGCCAGCAACAACTCAATTGTCGACGCATTCCGCCCCAGCGCCAGCGCCGCATGCAGCGGTTGGTTGCGCTGCGGATTCTGCGACACCGCATCCACGCGCGCCCCGCGAAAAATCAGCGCCGCCGACGACATGGGAGTCCCAAACGCGGCAGCAAGATGAAGCGCGGTCCACCCGTCTCCGCTCATGGCTTGCGCTGCCGTCTCATCGGCGCCCAGCACGGCATGCAAGCGCGCCTCATCGCCAGTGGCCGCCGCCTCAAACACGTCCAGAGGACTGCCGCTCTGCGCGCGCGTCTTCAGCAGCAGATCGCGAATTGCCGTCTGCCCTGTGTACACCGCCCACAGCACGGATGACACGCCTTGACCGTCGCGAAATTCAGCGAGGGACGGATCGTTTTCAAGCGCACTGGTCACTGCGGCAAGATCGCCGTTTCGAATCAACTTCAGAAAATTTTGGCTCACGGATGGACCACACTATACGGCCCCGGAAGCTTCGGCCCGGCATCGGCTGCCTCCGCCTCGGGCTTCGCTGGCTGATTGGTTCGTTTTGAATAAATGCGGAACTGGACCACAACGTCCAGCAACACCGGAACGGCTTTGCCGTCTTTCATTGCAGGCTCAAAGCTTGCCTTGCGAATCGTATCGGCCGCGCTCTCGTCCAGGCCAAAACCGATTGGCCGTCCTACAACGATCTCCTGCGGCTTCCCGTCGGGGCCAATGACTGCGTGGTAGAGCGCCATTCCCGCCACTCCGCTTGCCTGCGCGTATTCGTTCGATGGAGCTTCGAGCGTTGACAGCAGCTTGGCCTTCCGATCCACGTTGCCTTGGCGTAAGACAGCCGGGTCCGTCGGTTTGTAATCGGCCTGCTCTGCAACGGCCCTGTAATACAGCTTCCAGAAACTCGGCAGCGACGCGATCATCCGCTCGTCGAGCCCCGGCGCAAAGATATGATCGATCGCTTCCCGCAGCAGCCGCGCCGCGTGGGCCGGAGAAGTCGTTGTCGTCACGCTCCCTGCATCCGCCGGCCGATCGGCCTCCGGAGCCGCGTTCATCTCGGCCTTTGCCTGCTCGGCATCGCTGGGCTCATTCGACCCGCTTCCAGACGCGGTTCCAGTTGCAAGTGCAGCTCCAGACGCAGGCGCGATTCCAGTTGCGGTTTCCTTTGCATCTTTGCTTGCAGGTGCGTTCTTGTCCTTCTTTTTCTTCTTCGGAGTCACCACCAGCTCACGGTCGATGGTGATCTTCACAACCTTTTTCTTTGGCGTGATCCGAACCTTGTCCACGGCTTTGGTTGGATCCTCATCCGCACGCGCGCCCAGAAAGTGCAGTCCGTAGCGGATGCCCGTCAGCTCGACCTTGTGCTTCGACAGATGCACCTTGTCGATCTGGATCAGGCTCAGCGTATAGGAGCCTTGCGGAGAGTGCCCGGTCAGCTTGCCATGCTCATCGAAGCTCAGCGAGTTATCGAGATAGCCGTCCCGCAGATAAAACGTCTTGCCCGCGACAAGCTGCTTCACTTCTTCTTCGGTGATCGCGCCCTTGGTCTCCGCGCTTGCATCGGTCGGCGTCGCGATTGAGGCCGAAGCCTGCGGCCCCGGTTGATTCGAGGTCGCGGGTTGAGTCGAATCTGTTGGCTGCGCCTGCGCGGCTGCAGGCGCTTCCGGTTGTTGCGCGTTGCCGGTCGGCGTCGCCGTTTCAGCAGACGGTTGCGCGGTCGCATTGGCGGCCGGTTGCTGCGGCGTGTCCGCGGGTGTCTGCGCGGGCGTCTGCGCAACCCCACAAGCGCAGCCCAGCGCAAGCCCTCCCAGCAGCAGGACGTAGGCGCGACACAACTGATTCCGCGAGAGAAAAGGGAAGCACTTCATGGGGGATGACCTATGTCAAAAACTCTATCAGGCGCAGGCGAATCGGCCGTATTGGAATTCGATGAACGCGGGTTACTGAGGTGTCTTCGGCGACGTCCTGGAATGCAGGCCCTTCAGCCTCCAGAGAATGCGCCGGAAGATGCCCAGGGCACGGCGAACATCCGCCTCGCTCCAATGCAGTCGTCGCACAAGGAGCCGAAGGTCATGCCGGTTCGCCGCTTCCATGATCTGGGGCGAGTAGTCTGCCGCGCGCATCGTCTCTTCAACCGCCTCGACGAGCCGGTCCAGCATGCCGGAGACGGCAGCGGGCGACGCTTCAGCCGCATATTCCGCGGGATCCAAGTGCCTTCCGGCTTGGGCGTTTGCCGACCGAGACAATTCATAGAGACACACAGCCACAGCTTGCCCAAGGTTCATCGAGGGCTGGCGCGCGTCCGTAGGAATCTCGACAAGGCAATGGCAGTAAGACAAATCCTCGCGTGTAAGACCGTGCTTCTCCGGCCCGAAGACCAATGCAATACGCCCTTCCCGCACCGACTCTGCAGTAAGACGTTGCGGCAGGTCTGTAAGACAAACAACCTCCTGCTCCGGCTTCCGGTGTTGCAAGGTGCCTGTGCCCACGACGAACGTGCACGCTGCGACTGCGTCGGCGAGTGTTGCGGTTTCTCGTGCGTTCCTGAGCAGATCAGGTGCGCCGACAGCGGATTTTGCCTCGCGCCAGTGGGCTTCAAACGGCGCGACAACGGTCAGATGCGAGAAGCCGAAGTTCGCCATTGCGCGCGCCACCGCACCGATGTTCAGCGGATTGCGCGGCGACACCAGCACTACGTCGATCTGTTCGCGTTGGGCTTCTGTCCGCAAGCAATCTCCGCAAGCAATCATTGTAGGCGCTGCATTTCTGTGCGCCAGCACGCCCGTGACGCGGACTCGCGAGAAGCGGCACACACGCGTGAGGCAGCAGGCGGTTTGTGTCTCACGGCAAAACTGCTGCCTGCATAGATTGATACACTGCTCATCGATGGCTTCCCCTCGAGATCAAGTTGCCGACGCATCTGCGTCGGTGTTGTCCGTTCCTGGCCGAGCATCGGCAGAACCGGTCGCGTTGGAGATCGATGCACTCTGCGCCACGGCGCGATGGTGTGCGCACTGCGGATGGGTTCCAGCTACGAGCGGCAACTTCAGCGTGCGCGCGGGCAACCGCATCTTCATCACGTCTACGGGATTGGATAAGGGCGCGCTGGCGCCTGAAGATCTGCTCGAAATCGACATGGAAGGCCGTGCGGTTGCGGGACGCGGTAAGCCTTCCGCAGAGACCGGCTTGCACACGGTGATCTATCGCGAGCGGCCCGCAGCGTGCGCGATTCTGCATGTGCACTCGATCTGGAATACGCTGCTTTCCGGGATGTTTGCTGAGACTGGCCATGTTTTGCTGGAAGGGTACGAGCTGCTGAAGGGGCTGTCGGGCGTGACGACCCACGCGCATCGCGAGGAGGTACCGATTCTCGAGAATACGCAGGATTACGCGGTCCTCGCGGACCAATTGACGCAGACGTTGCGGCGGAATGCAGGCGCGCACGGCGTTCTTTTGAGTCGTCATGGGCTTTATACTTGGGGAGATTCGGTGGCCGAAGCGCGGCGTCATCTGGAAGCGCTGGAGTTTTTGTTCGAGGTCGAAGGCCGCCGGCTTACAGGCACGAACTAGCAAGCACGATTTAGCAAGCGCGATTTAGCCGAGCGGGTGCACGGGACGCGAACGAACGGAGTTTCAGGGGCGCGAAATTGTTCCACGTGGAACAATTGGACCCTGTAACCCGGGTGGGCTGCTCCGTGCAAAGCGGATTTGGCATGAGCAGAATTGTTCATCGAGGAGCAATTCCGTTGGCGAGTACAGGTGTTTTGCGGATCTACAGAAAGCTGTACTGTTCTGTAATTGGTTTTTTCTGAGGAGTTTGTATGGCTGTGCTGCGATTTCCGGAACAAGCACGCGAGCACGATCAGCCGCTGGTCGGCCAGGCGGAGATTCAGGCTGCGCTGACGCCGCTGGGAATCGACTATGAGCGGTGGAGCCTGGACCGGGTACCCCCGGACAGCTCGGCAGATGCGGTGTTGGAGGCCTACGCGGTTGAGATCGAGGCGATGAAGCGGCGCGGCGGCTACGTGACGGCCGATGTGATTGACGTGAACCCGGAGACGCCGAACCTCGAAGCGATGCTGGCCAAGTTCGATAAGGAGCATACGCACGACGAGGACGAGGTGCGCTTCATTCTCGCGGGCCGCGGGATTTTTTTCCTTGCTTTGGGTGACAGGGTTGTTTCAGTTGAAGTCGGCCCAGGCGATATGTTGCGCGTGCCGCGCGGAACGAAGCATTGGTTTACGTTGTGCGAAGATCGTCGGATCCGCGCGATTCGCTGGTTCCAGGACACATCGGGTTGGACGCCGCATTACACGGGATCTGGTAAAGATACCGCCTATCAGCCGCTCTGCTTTGGGCCTGGGTATTTTGGCCCGCGTGTGGAGGCTGCTTTTGTCCCACCCAACAGCCATGAGTGATCCGAGGCGTGTTTATCTGCTGGACGTCGAGGGCACGGTCGCGCCCATTTCGCTGGTCAGCGAGCAACTGTTTCCCTACGCGCGGACGCATCTTGCGGACTATCTCAAGCAGAACCTGACGAGCGCCGCGGTGCAAGCGGATCTACGGCTACTGGCGGAAGAGAATCGCGCGGAGACGAACGAAACGAGCCCGACCTTCGGGGTTGAAATACGGAACGAGCTGTACGCGCGTTCTTATCTTCTTTGGCTGATGGAGCAGGACCGTAAATCGACAGCGCTGAAATCGCTGCAGGGAAAGATATGGAAGGCCGGCTTTGAGAGCGGCGAACTCAAGGGAACCTTGTTTGCCGATGTGCCCGAGGCGTTTGCGCGCTGGTCGCAGGAGGGCAAGGTGGCAATTTATTCATCGGGATCGGTGGAGGCGCAGCAGCTTTTGTTTCGCTACTCGATCTACGGCGACCTGACGCCTTTGATCGCGGGCTACTTTGACACGCGGACCGGGGCCAAGGGGGAGACGGCGAGTTATGCGGCGATAGTTGCGGCGTTGGGCGCTGTGCCGGACGAGATGACATTCTTCTCCGACGTGGTGCGCGAGCTGGATGCGGCGCGCGAAGCCGGTTGTGCAACGCGGCTCGTGGTGCGCGAAGGCAATGCTCCGGTAGAGGACGCGCATGGTCATCAGGCGATTTCGTCGCTGATCTGACGTCGCCGATGGACGAGGCGCAGCCTGTTATCTCTGCAACGGATGCGGCGCGAAGACTTTTATCGCCGCCTTGTTCACTGGATCGGCGCTCATCCATTGGAGAGATTGCGATTCGAGCGCTTCAATGTCGTGAAGCAAGTTGAAGATCTTCGTCTGGACCTCGGCTCGGTGGATGAGCGCTTCCGTCTTTTTCCTTGCCGGTGTGAAGGCAGAGAGCACCTCGTGCGCCAACGTGGATGTTTCGAGCTCAGACGATGCCAACCTGGCTTTCAGCGATTGAATCATTGAAGTGCGAATCGGATCTTCCATAATTTAGGGGCCCTCGGAACGCGATAGATTCATGTTTCATGTGTGTCATGTGTCAGGTGTCGGCGTCAGGCGTCGGGCAGGACAACAGCGATCACGGACCTTCGGCTTCACTCGAGATGACCGTCCTCTATTTTTGCGGTGAATCTCAGAATCAGATGATCAGGTTCCCATCGGATCAATCGTCCCGATGTGATGCAGCGCACTTGATAGGGGCTCTTTTCCCGAACTTCATGCCCGAGATTCGCCCGCTGATCCTTTTTGCACTAAAAAGAGGGCATTCGGGGGGGGGGGGGGGGTGGGGGTAGTTGGGTTCAGGCGGCTTTCGATCTAAAAGTGTGGCCCTGGGTTGCGGTGTTGGCTACTTGCGCGGCATAGAGGAGTCGGGTCGATTCGGGGCCGGTGAAGACGTCGAGGAGCATGCCCTGGGCTACGCAGGCAATGAAATTGCGAATGTTCTCAGTGCCCGAGAGCGGAGGCATGGCTTCGCGATAGGCTCGCGCGGCGGCGTCTACGGCGCGGATTCTGCAAGCCTTCTCTGACTCGGCTGTTTGCGGCGTCGCGAGGGTGTCGAGGAAAGCGCGTTCCAACTCTTCGCGGCAGCGTGCGGCGGCGGCGATGCTTTCGCAGGTTTGCGGAGTTTCAGGCATATTGGTTTTGTCCTTTGCTGGTGTTGTTTCAAGTGTGCGCGCAAGGCGGGAAATAATCTGCAATTGAGGACGTGAATGATCCGGGGCCGATCCGATCCGGAGGGAATTCCGGCTCTGCGTTTACTTGCGGTGCGCTGAGCGACTTCATGACTGTTTTCGACCGATGCTATGATTCCGTCGTGAATCTGCGGAATGTAGTTGCGACCGCGGTACTGTGCTTGCCATGTCTAGTTTTGGCCCAACCGTCGCGGGAGCATGTGGCTCGCATGAGCCTGCCGCAGGGCATTCCCCTGGTGCAGGTGAGAATCGACGGACAGGGCCCCTTTTCCTTTGTGGTGGACACGGGCACGAACTGTGAAACGATTCTTTCGCCTCGCCTCGCCAAACGGCTTGGATTGCAGGCCACGGGACACATATCGATCACCGACCTGGGCGGGCACGGGACGCGCACCCTCGACACAGCCCAGTTGAAGACCCTATCGCTTGCTGGAACGGAGTTTCGGACGGTGCAGGCGGTGGTGACAGACTTGCCCGATGGAGATTCCGTGCTGGATGGAATTCTTGGGTTCGGTCTTTTTCGGGGAGTGCTTCTGACACTGGATTATCGGCGCCATCGGCTCATTCTGCAGAGTGGATCACTGGCGGGGACGAGCGGCGAACATCTTGTGCCGATGCGGACAGCGAATGGAATTCCGCTTGTGGAGATCAGCGTCGCAGGCGCGAAGATAGATGCCGGCATCGACTCAGGTGGTCTTGGATTGAGCATCCCAGCTGCGATGGCGGGGCAAGTGCATTTTGACAGCGGCATTGAGACGGTTGCATGGGGCCGCACCCAGGTGAGCAGTTTTGCGTTGCGTGGGGCAGTTCTCGATGGCGCCGTTGAGGTAGCGGGGTTCCGATTCGAACGGCCGTGGGTTGAGCTGAACCCGCTGTTTGGTATCGCAAATATCGGTTCGGGGGCGCTGCGCGATTTTGTCGTCACTTTTGACCAGAGGAATAAGCTGGTGCGCCTCTCTTCGGCCGCCAAGCCGCACCGCTTGGTGAAGCCGATGAACTTACAGAATGCAGCACGCATGGACGATTTGGTGGGCACGGTCGTCACGCATGTGCATTGAGCGTCCGCGATGAGAGCGGCCGGCATTCAGAGCCCTGGTGCCGTTTGGCTCTCCGGTGTTTTCCCCCCCAAAACTGCGCTTGGATGGAGCACCTACTTTTCGTGGGGTTGAGGATGCTCACCTAAGGCAGAAGCAGATCCTTCATTCCGCTTACCCCGTGATCAACTTCGTTGTTCACGGGGCCCCCAACGCGCTCCATTCAGGATGACATTGCTCTGGGAGGGAAGATTTTGGACGAGAGGGGATTTTTCCCTGGTCCCCAGAAGCGAGGGACCAGGGGCACCCGGCAGATCGTACTCCTTGCCGACCCGGGGCTAAAGCCCTCTCGTCGTGCGGATCGCGGTCAGGGGCCTGAAGGTCCCTGCTCCCTCCGGTGTTTGCGCCTTTGTCGGCAGAAGATAGCGGAATGGATGGGGCATGGTGGGTTGTGCTGATGGATGCAGTTATGGTTCGGTGGCTCCGGTTGAATCAAAAGGCGGTGGATTAGGCTCTAATCTATTGTGCTTTTGAGTATGTCCTGGACGAATCCCGCTGCACTTGCTTTCAACGAGCTGAGCCGGGCGCCATTGGTGCGCTTCTCGGTGCTGGCGTTGAGCTCCATCTTTTTTCTGGTCGATCCGTTCGCGGCGATCCCATCATTTATTGCGATCACCGAGAGCGCGGATGCGGCGCGGCGGAAGCGCATGGCGCGGAAGGCGGCGCTGACGTGCTTCATTGTCCTGACCAGTTTTGCGTTGGCGGGGCAGCTGATCTTCAAGATGTTTGGAATCACGCTGCCGGCGTTTGAGATTGCGGGCGGGCTGATTCTGCTGCTGATTGGGCTGGACATGCTGGAGGCGAAGCGTTCGCCGACGCAGGAAGCGATTGGCGATCAGGAAGAGGGCGCGGCGAAGGAAGATGCGGGGATCGTGCCGCTGGGGATTCCGATGCTGGCGGGGCCGGGTGCGATTTCGTCGGTGATGGTGCTGGTGGGGACGGTGCCGTCGTTCTGGCATTGGCAGATGGGGGCGATTCTGGGATCGATTGCCGTGACCTGCATCGTGAGCTACTGGGTGCTGGCGGGTGCGGGGCGTGTGCGGGCGGTGCTGGGAGAGACGGGAATCCGCATCCTGGTGCGCATTATGGGGTTGCTGCTGGTGGCGCTGGCGATGCAGTTCTTTGTGAACGGGCTTACGGATTTGGGGATTATTGCACGACAGTGATCAGCGGTCAGGGATCAGGGATCAGTAAAACAGAGAGACGGGGAAACAGCTGCTTATTCGGTGGCACAGGATTCCCATTCGCTGCGGCTCGTTTGCTGGTGGTGGGTGGCGTCTTCGACCACGCCGTAGATGCCTACGATGTTTCCTGAGACACCGATGCGGGCAGAGCCGCGCGAGCGCATGAGGGTCCACTCGCCATCGCGGCGGCGGATGCGGTAATGGACGTCGATCGGTTCGCCGGTAGCGAGGCAAAGGCGGACCGCCTCCTGAGTGGGGATGAGGTCATCCGGATGGAGCATGGCGATCCAGCCGTTGCCCATAGCCTCGGAGAGCGGCTGGCCGGTTAAGTCTTCCCATCGCGAGCTTGCTTCGACCACTTCTCCTTTATCGTTCAGGACCCAGGGCACGTGGGGGCCGAGCTCCATGAGATGGCGAAAGTGACTGATGCTCTCGTGGAGGGCCTTCTCGGTGCGCTTGGGCTCGGTGATGTCCATGACAGCGACGGAAACGCCGAGGATTTCGCCGGCTTCATCGCGCGCGGGCTGGTAGGAGAGCATGACGGTCTCGGGTTCGCCTCCGCCCTCGGGTTTGGGCTTTTGCAATTCAACGCCGACAACGGGTTCGCCTTGCATGGCGCGACGGATGTAAGGCTCGACGAACGGGTAGAGCTGTGGAATGACTTCCTGGACGGATTTGCCCAGGTGAGCGCGGATGGGTGCGCCGTTCATTTCAGCCAGGCGGCGATTGAGGCTGACGTAGCGCATGTTTCGGTCGAGGAAGCAGAGGCCGACGGGTGCGCCGTCGTAGATGGCCTGGATCTGGCCGAGGCGTTGCGCGGGCAGGGACTCAAGCCCAACGAGGGAGTTGCCGTCGGCGGCTAGAGGCATAGCCGATGGGAAGGTCTGGGGCGGAGTGGCGATGAGCCGTGGGATTTCGGTGAGGGAAGCGGGCTTGCCGTAAAGCCAACCCTGACCGAGATCGCAGCCGAGCCAGAGCAACATGCTGGCCTGGGCTGGGGTTTCGATGCCCTCGGCTACGGTGGCGAGGCCGAGGCTTTGACCGAGGCCGATGACGGTGGCCACGATCTTGCGGCTTTCGCGGATCTCGGTCATGGAACTGACAAAGCTGCGGTCGACCTTGAGCTTGTCAAAGGGGAGGGACTGGAGATGCAGGAGGCTGGAGTAGCCGGTGCCAAAGTCGTCGAGCGCGAGCCGGCAACCGAGCTGTTTTAACTGATTGGCAATGCTGCGCGCGCAGGGCAGGTCTTTGAGCAGCGCGCTTTCTGTGACTTCGATGGTCAGTCGATCGAGCTGAAAGTGCCCGCGTTCTGCGCATGCGGCAATCAACGAGGGGATGCCGGGGTCCTGCAATTGAACGGGGGAGAGGTTGCAGGAGAGATGGAGTTCACTCTGGACGAGCGGAAGGGATGCAAAGGCCTGATCGAGCAGGGTCTGGGTGAGCCGGCTGCTGAGCCCGGAGGCTTCGATCCACGGAATAAACGCGTCGGGTGCGGCGTGCTTCCATCGAGCGAGGAGTTCGAAACCTGTGAGTTGCCCGGTTCTCAACTCGACGATCGGTTGAAATGCCGGGAAGAACTCACCGTTGTCCAATGCCCGTTGGAGACCGGTTGCATCGGGAGTCATCCCAACACTGTACGCCGGTATCGATTGAAGGGGAATAGCACGTTCGTACCGAGGGGGGTAGCGAGGCGGAGGCCGGGCCGCGATGTGCAGGGGCGTTCAGGCGGACAATGGGCCGATTTCGATTGCTTTGAGGCTCTGAGGATCGCCGACGATCTCCATTCCGGCAATGCGGCCGTGTGCGAAGGTGAAACGCAGGACGCGGAACAGCTTGCCGCGCGGGGCTACGATCAGCCCGATGGAGCCGTCGACCAAGGCCACGCGTGCCAGTCGAGCGCCGTGAGCGGCTTCGATGGCCTGCTTGGCCCAGGCCTCGAGGCCATGTATTTCGGTCGGCAAGCCGCGGGGTGCCGCCACGGCGTCGGCGCGCGCGGCGAACTGCGGATCGAGGACCTCGACGACCTTCGCCGGGTCTCCAAGACGCAAGGCTGCGAGGAATTTTTCAACCAGCGAACGCTGTTCCTCGAACGCTGGGTTGTCGAGATTGGCCGCTCCGCGTACGCGACGCCGGGCGCGGCTGGCCAGTTGCCGGGCGGCTTCAGGGGTTCGGTCTGTGATGCGCGCGATCTCTTCAAAGGGAATGTCGAAGAGGTCATGCAGCACAAAGGCGATGCGTTCTGCCGGGTTGAGCCGGTTGAGCACGACGAGCGTGGCGTGGCCTACCGAGTCGGCCAGAAGGGCTTCAGCCTCCGGATCGGTTCGTTTGTTTGTCGGCTGCGGAGCGACGGTTTCAATCGGGTCTTCGCGCCGCGTTTTGCGGGACCGGAGCATATCCAGGCAAATGTGCGAGGTGACGGTGGTGAGCCAGCCGTTGAGATTCGCAATATCGTCGGTGGCCGACCGGCTCAAGCGGAGCCAGGACTCCTGTACTGCGTCGTCGGCCTCGCTGAGTGAGCCAAGCATGCGATAGGCGACGCCGCGCAGTCGCGCTCGATTCTCCTCGAATTGTTCTGCTAGCCAGTCCCGTTCGGCCATGTACCCTTCGCTTCTATTTGAATGACGGAGGCGCGTGGGAGGATGTGACAAAAAGTGGGAGGGAGCAGAAATGGCACTGCGGAGGATTGGTTCACAGGAATGGGTTGAGAGACGGCGATCGAATTTTCGGCGGTTTTTGTCACATCGATCGGTTGGGGTTCGTCATCGGTGGGAACGACGAATTTCACTTTGAGGAGAATTTGCTATGCAACCGCGCATCAAGAATCCAGTCATGTTGCTTCCCGACGCGCTTCAGTCCCTGCTGGCGCTGCATGGAGTGGTCGAAAAGAGCGGCCTGTCGCCGCGTATCAGTGCTTTGGCGCATTTGCGCGTCAGCCAGGTGAATGGCTGCAGCGTGTGCGTCGATATTGGATGGCGTCAGCTCAAGAAGGCAGGCGAGTCGGACGTGCGGCTCTTTACGCTGGCCGCGTGGCGCGAGGCTCCCTACTTTACGGATGCGGAGCGTGCGGCGCTGGCCCTGGCCGAAGCTCTGACGCGTGTGGCCGACCGGCCCGATCCAGTGCCCGATGCGATTTGGAACGAGGCGACCCGTCACTTCAGCGAAAAGGAGATGGCGGCGTTGACGCTGTCGATCGGGGTCTCGAATACGTTTAATCGGCTGAACATAGGGACACGACAGATTGCGGGCGAATGGACGCAATCGGTTGGAGAGCCGAAGCGGGCCGAAGAGCATGCAGTGGCGGTTTAGAGCCAGAGTTATTGGAAGCGGCCATCGTGGAGGCGGTGGCCGCAACGGTTGAGATTTTGGCCGGTAGCGAACCTGGTACTGGAACGCGAAGCGACGGGGATCGAGAGGAAGGCGCGAAGAAGCTTTCGGCTGCTGTGCACGAGCACTTCAAGAGCGGCACGAAGTGCCTTTCCCACAGAAATGGCGGGCTTTCCACAGGGGAGAGCGCTTGTGTTTCTGCTGCGGGGTTGCTATTCTCAGCAAGTCGCAACTGGCACGAATTTCATGTCAATTTGCGAGTTGCAAAGCTGAGTGGCCTGTGCTACTCTCAAAAAGTTGCAGTAAGAGCAGTGGAGCCTCCCGGTGGCCTTATGGCCTGCCCTGTGAGGGAAGTGGGAAGCTGGTTCGTAGGGTCAGATTGAGGCAGCGGTCAAACGCAGCCCTGATCCCTGTAGGGAATCCCGCAGAGAACAAGCCATTGCATGACCCGAGAGGATATTCCTTTCGCGCGCCTTAGCGGTGCAAGCCATTAGTGCTGGTCGTTCTTTGATATTTTGCGCATGCGCGTGCCCATCTATCGGGCAAGGCGGAACCTGAGAGGTAAACAGGGTTTCGGCTTGACAGGATGGGGGAAGTTCGATAACTTCAAAAAGTTCGCGCAAAAATGCTGGCGGACGCAATCAAGCAAAAAGTCAGCAGCGCAATAAGTTCGAGGACACCTGTTCGTAACAGAATGGGCCTCGATCCCAAGGGCACCGCTCAGGCGGACCGCTCTCATGGATCTTTGACAATAAGGTTGAACATGCCAGTCGTGGGAATCGATCAGGTTTGGCTTGATCATTCTCACAAGGTAAGCGCATCTGCGTGCACCCTCTTCATCGGAGCGATCTGAGAAAAGAGATGCGCAGGTGCCGTCGATCCTGAACCGACCTCCGTCGGAGAGGGATTGACATCAGGTTTCAAACGAGAGTTTGATCCTGGCTCAGAATCAACGCTGGCGGCGTGCCTAACACATGCAAGTCGAACGAGAAAGGGTAGCAATACCTGAGTAAAGTGGCGCACGGGTGAGTAACACGTGACTAACCTACCCTGGAGTGGGGGATAACTGAGGGAAACCTTAGCTAATACCGCATAACACCTACGGGTCAAAGGAGCAATTCGCTTCAGGAGGGGGTCGCGGCCGATTAGTTAGTTGGCGGGGTAATGGCCCACCAAGACTGTGATCGGTATCCGGCCTGAGAGGGCGCACGGACACACTGGAACTGAAACACGGTCCAGACTCCTACGGGAGGCAGCAGTGGGGAATTTTGCGCAATGGGGGAAACCCTGACGCAGCAACGCCGCGTGGAGGATGAAGTCCTTCGGGACGTAAACTCCTTTCGATCGGGACGATTATGACGGTACCGGAAGAAGAAGCCCCGGCTAACTTCGTGCCAGCAGCCGCGGTAATACGAGGGGGGCGAGCGTTGTTCGGAATTATTGGGCGTAAAGGGTGCGTAGGCGGTTTGGTAAGTCTCTTGTGAAATCTCTGGGCTCAACTCAGAGCCTGCAAGGGAAACTGCCGGGCTTGAGTGTGGGAGAGGTGAGTGGAATTTCCGGTGTAGCGGTGAAATGCGTAGATATCGGAAGGAACACCTGTGGCGAAAGCGGCTCACTGGACCACAACTGACGCTGATGCACGAAAGCTAGGGGAGCAAACAGGATTAGATACCCTGGTAGTCCTAGCCCTAAACGATGACTGCTTGGTGTGACGGGTACCCAATCCCGCCGTGCCGTAGCTAACGCGTTAAGCAGTCCGCCTGGGGAGTACGGTCGCAAGGCTGAAACTCAAAGGAATTGACGGGGGCCCGCACAAGCGGTGGAGCATGTGGTTTAATTCGACGCAACGCGAAGAACCTTACCTGGGCTCGAAATGTTATGGACCGGAGTGGAAACATTCCTTCCCCGCAAGGGGCCGTAATATAGGTGCTGCATGGCTGTCGTCAGCTCGTGTCGTGAGATGTTGGGTTAAGTCCCGCAACGAGCGCAACCCTTATCTTCAGTTGCTACCATTTAGTTGAGCACTCTGACGAAACCGCCTCGGATAACGGGGAGGAAGGTGGGGATGACGTCAAGTCCTCATGGCCTTTATGTCCAGGGCTACACACGTGCTACAATGGTCGGTACAAACCGTCGCAAACCCGTGAGGGGGAGCTAATCGGAAAAAGCCGACCTCAGTTCGGATCGTAGTCTGCAACTCGACTACGTGAAGCTGGAATCGCTAGTAATCGCGGATCAGAATGCCGCGGTGAATACGTTCCCGGGCCTTGTACACACCGCCCGTCACATCACGAAAGTGGGTTGCACTAGAAGCCGGTGAGCCAACCGCAAGGGGGCAGCCGTCCAAGGTGTAATTCATGATTGGGGTGAAGTCGTAACAAGGTAGCCGTAGGAGAACCTGCGGCTGGATCACCTCCTTTCTAAAAGAGAAGCAGATGGCAAGGCATTCCTTCCGCGAAAGCGGACTGCCGAGAGGCAGAGAATGTCTGCGTCCATCTAACCCGTTGTGCCGTTACCTGACGGCCGTTTCGGGATCTTCGATACAAGCCTTCTTTTCCTGTTCTAAATTTTCACGATGGTCATGGGTGGCGTAGCTGCCCAGTATGTTCAACCTTTGTCCTCGAAACCCTTTTTGGTTTAATGGGAATGTAGGAGCCGCCGGTCTTTTCTCGGCGGGGAAGCCGGCCAACGATTGGGCCTGTAGCTCAGTTGGTTAGAGCGCACCCCTGATAAGGGTGAGGTCGGTAGTTCGAATCTACCCAGGCCCACCATCTCGGCCGCAGTTGCCTGCTTGTGGGGCTGTAGCTCAGTTGGGAGAGCACCTGCTTTGCAAGCAGGGGGTCAACGGTTCGATCCCGTTCAGCTCCACCAAAACTTCTCATTTTGACTGTTTCAAGTTCGGCGCCACTTTTAGGTGACGCCGACCTGGAAGCAGGCTGGATCAACGATCGCGAGATTGCTTGAGTCCGGCAGGTTTCAACAGCCCCAGGGCTGGCCTTTTTCCGTCACAGGAACAAGGTTTGATGTTTGACAACGAAATTGATTGGGTAACGTATCTGGAAACCTGACTGATCCGCCGCGAGGCGCATGAGTTGGAGCAAGATTCCAGAGGCGTTTACATACAAGGCCGAGCACAAGCAATGAGTTAGTGCAAGTTACTAACTCAGGCAAAGTGTTCAATTATCAAGAGTGTCTTTAGGAGATGCGAAGCGATTTGCGTGAGCAAAGCGCCTAGCACTCAGAGGCGGAGAATAGATTGACTTACAAGCGGGACCGAAGTGATTCGTCCTCGCTGCTCGGAGTTAATTCTATGGTCAAGCTACTAAGGGCGCACGGTGGATGCCTTGGCAGAGACAGGCGATGAAGGACGTGGCAAGCTGCGATAAGCTTCGGTGAGCCGCACACAGGCGTTATAACCGGAGATTTCCGAATGGGGAAACCCTCCTAGGCAAACCCTAGGAACTACCCACTGAATACATAGGTGGGATAGAGCGAACTCAGGGAAGTGAACCATCTCAGTACCTGAAGGAAAAGAAAGAAACCTCGATTCCGATAGTAGTGGCGAGCGAACTCGGAACAGCCCAAACCCGTAGCATTTCGGTGTTTCGGGGGTTGTAGGGTCCGCAACAGTAGAGTTACCAATCTGGCTGCTAGCTGAATCCTCTGGAAAGTGGATCCAAAGAGCGTGACAGGCGCGTAGGCGAAAGTAGTCCAGACTCGAAGCGGATACCTGAGTAAGGCGGGGCACGTGAAACCCTGCTTGAATCTACGGGGACCATCCCGTAAGGCTAAATACTAGTCTCTGACCGATAGTGAACCAGTACCGTGAGGGAAAGGCGAAAAGAACCCCGTCGAGGGGAGTGCAAAGTACCTGAAACCGTGTGCCTACAAGCAGTGGGAGGACTATGCCCGCAAGGGAATGTCTGACCGCGTGCCTATTGCATAATGAGCCGGCTAGTTATTCTTGTCAGCAAGGTTAAGCGTAAGCGAGCCGAAGCGAAAGCGAGTCTGAACAGGGCGTTCAGTTGGCAGGAATAGACGCGAAGCGGGATGATCTACCCATGGCCAGGTTGAAGGTGGGGTAACACCCACTGGAGGACCGAACCGGTGTTTGTTGAAAAAAGCTCGGATGAGCTGTGGGTAGGGGTGAAAGGCTAATCAAATTCCGTGATAGCTCGTTCTCTCCGAAATAGCTTTAGGGCTAGCCTCGGATGAATTGCGTTGGTGGTAGAGAGATGGATGGACTAGGGGGCTTTCCGGCTTACTGAATCCAACCAAACTGCGAATGCCAGCGACAACATATCCGGGAGTCAGACGGCGGGGGCTAAGCCTCGTCGTCGAGAGGGAAACAGCCCAGACCGCCTGCTAAGGTCCCCAAGTTACAGTTAAGTGGGAAAGGAAGTCGGAACGCTCAGACAGCCAGGAGGTTGGCTTAGAAGCAGCCATCCTTTAAAGAAAGCGTAATAGCTCACTGGTCAAGCGGTCCGGTGCCGACAATACAACGGGGCTAAAACTGTACACCGAAGCAGCGGATGCACACTTTAGGGTGTGCGTGGTAGGAGAGCATTCTCAACAGCGGCGAAGCCAGACTGAAAAGACTGGTGGAGCGTTGCGAAGAGACCCTGCCGGCATAAGTAGCGATAACGGAGGTGAGAACCCTCCGCGCCGAAAGTCTAAGGTTTCCTGAGGAAGGTTAATCCGCTCAGGGTTAGGCGGTCCCTAAGTCGAGGCCGAGAGGCGTAGACGATGGACAGACGGTTAATATTCCGTTCCTCCCAATGTTCGTTAACACGATGGGGTGACGCAGAAGGATAAGCATGCCGCTCTATGGCTATAGCGGTTGCTGCGCGTAAGCTGGATCCGATAGGCAAATCCGTCGGGTCTTAACAGTGAGGCGTAGCACAGTCCCTTATGGGGCTTACGATGCTGATTCCACGCTGCCAAGAAAAACCTCTAAGGAGAACAAAGGGAACCGTACCCCAAACCGACACAGGTAGACGAGGAGAATATCCAAAGGCGCTCGAGTGAAGGCTCGTTAAGGAACTCGGCAAATTGGCTCCGTAACTTCGGGAGAAGGAGCGCCCACCTCTGGTGGGCCGCAGTGAAGCGCGTACGGCGACTGTTTAACAAAAACACAGGTCTCTGCTAAGTCGAAAACGACGTATAGGGGCTGACGCCTGCCCGGTGCCGGAAGGTTAAAAGGAGAGGTTAGCGCAAGCGAAGCTTTGAATTGAAGCCCCGGTGAACGGCGGCCGTAACTATAACGGTCCTAAGGTAGCGAAATTCCTTGTCGGGTAAGTTCCGACCTGCACGAATGGCGTAACGATCGTACGACTGTCTTAACGAGTTGCTCGGCGAACTTGTAGTACCGGTGAAGATGCCGGTTACCCGCAGCTAGACGGAAAGACCCCGTGCACCTTTACTACACCTTAACTATGAGTTACGGTTCTCGCTGCGCAGGATAGATGGGAGGCTTTGATTCCGGGTTCTCGGATTCGGAGGAGCCAACGGTGAGATACCATCCTGCGAGTGCTGTGATTCTAACCTACTCCCGTGATCCGGGAGAGGGACATAGTTAGGCGGGTAGTTTGACTGGGGCGGTCGCCTCCTAAATTGTAACGGAGGCGCGCGAAGCTACTCTCAGGCTGTTTGGAAATCAGCCGTCGAGTGCAAAGGCATAAGAGTGGTTAACTGTGAGACCTACAAGTCGAGCAGGTGCGAAAGCAGGCCTTAGTGATCCGGTGGTTCTGTATGGAAGGGCCATCGCTCAACGGATAAAAGGTACGCCGGGGATAACAGGCTGATCATTGCCAAGAGTTCATATCGACGCAATGGTTTGGCACCTCGATGTCGGCTCATCGCATCCTGGAGCTGTAGAAGGTTCCAAGGGTTAGGCTGTTCGCCTATTAAAGCGGTACGTGAGCTGGGTTCAGAACGTCGCGAGACAGTTCGGTCCCTATCTGCTGTGGGCGTAGGAGATTTGAGGAGGGCTGTCCTTAGTACGAGAGGACCGGGATGGACGAACCTCTTGTGTTCCAGTTGTCCTGCCAAGGGCACGGCTGGGTAGCGAAGTTCGGTTGTGATAACCGCTGAATGCATATAAGCGGGAAGCACGCTCCAAGATGAGATCTCCCTGAAGGGCCCAGGAAGACGACCTGGTTGATAGGCTGGAGGTAGAAGCGCAGCAATGCGTGTAGCTTACCAGTACTAATCGCCCGTTCGGCTTGTCCATAGAATTAACTCCGCGCAGTACATTCCGCGGATACTTCTTGGTAAGCCTTGTACGACCCCAATCAATTTCGTTGCAAAACTGCTTCCATAAGATTCTTGTGGCGCCAGATTGCCACCGCGTTCCTGCACGGCCCGGGCGAAACCATCCGGGACAAACCAGACGCCGCGGCTGGCTGCGGGCAAACCAACCCGCCAAGCGCCATCCAAGTTGAGGCGATTTCAAGGCGTACGCCTTGAGCCGAAATCCTGAGCGCAAGCGAAGGATCGGAATGCCTCTGTCACTTTGCCGGTGACCATACTGCGAGGGATCACCCGTTCCCATCTCGAACACGGAAGTTAAGCCTCGCTGGGCCGATGGTACTGCACGGGAGACTGTGTGGGAGATTAGGTGATCGCCGGCAATAAATTCAAACGCAAAGAAGCCCTGCCACAACGGCAGGGCTTTTTTGCGTTTGGTTTCATCTGCAGCATTTGCGCTTGAGGCGCTTCGCGCGGTGGGTTGAGTCCTGCTGGGGCGCTAGAGTTCGGCGGTTCGATTGCCGCTGACCAGCCGCAGCAGCCATGTGAGCACCACCGCGCCAAACGTGGCGATGAGGATGCTGAAGATGAGGCCGTGTTCGCCCACGCCGCCGAAGCCGAGGTGGCTTGAAAGAAATCCGCCGACCAACGCGCCGACCAGCCCGACGATCATATCCATGAAAAAACCGAAGCCGGAACCCTTCATCAGTTTTCCGGTGAGCCAGCCTGCGATCAACCCAATGATGATCCAAGCGATGAGTCCATGTCCTGGTTGCATATTCCCCTCCATTATTTGTTTCGATGCAATCGAAGTTGCCGGGAGCGCGAGGCCGGCAAGCCAATTCCTTGGGGGAGGAGCTTTGGGCGCCGGAGACAGCATACGCCGGCCGCGCTTTGTGGCGACAGGGGAATGTGAACTGATTCAGCGCGGGCCTGAACGGAGGCGCATGCCCCCGGGCTCGGATCTTCAGGTTAGCGTCTCGAAGTTCAGGCCCCCTGTTTCCGGATAGGACGGGCCGCGGTTCAGGCGTTCTGCGATTCCACGCCGGGGGGCAGGGCGGGGATGCCGCCGAGGGCCTTGGCTTCGACGACGACGGCGTCGAGGTGCTCGAGGACTTCTGGGACGCTCATGGTGTACATTTCGCGTCGCGCGTCGTAGCCCTCTTCGATGATCTGCTTGAGGTAGCGGCCGGCGATCTGCGCGGCGAGCTGGTCGGTGATGACCATGCCGGTGCGCTTCTTCTGCTCCACCCAGGCGGTGCAGGGCAGGGCGATCCACATGGGGCGGCCAGCCACATCGTAGCGCACGTCCACGGCGTCGGCATGGCGGGTGGCGATGGCGACAATGTTTGCCTTCCATTTGCAGGGCAGGTCTTCGCCGCTCCAGCGGTCGGTGACGTGGAATTCTTCGTACATGGTGCTAGGGTATCGCTCCGATGGAGGCGCGGGCAAGGGCTGTGGGGCGAAGAGTGCGCGTGGCAGCCGGATTTCATTCTTTCGCCCCGCATTGCCGATGTACACACCGAGAGGACAGTGCGCCATGCAGGTTTCAGTGGATGTGACGGACGAGATGCGCCGCGAGGCGGAGATTCGGGGGATTGCGGTGATTGATTATCTCGATCTTGTGATTGTGAAGGGCCGGCAGGTGTTGAATGAGGGGCCGGCGTTGTCGAATGCGATTGAGCGGATCCGGGCTTTACGGGGGAAGTGATCTTACGGGACTGATGCTACGGGACACGGATTGAGAAACGGTGAAGGGTTGCTGTGGTTCGCTATGCCGGTAGATCGCATGGTCAGGTGGACGCTCCAGTTTGCGCGCTGATAGACTAGTGGGGTTGCAGTGGCTGTGCCTCTCTCCTGTACGGACCCGCCTGCAAGTCAATCGACGAAGGACGTCAAAACCCAGTGGATACACAGACTCGTCATGCCCTGAAGGGCGATAAATTTGCCCAGGCCACCCAAAGCGGTGTGACCTGGTTGAGCGGCCATCGTTCCGGCGTGGTGCGCGTGGTGATTGCGGCTGTTGTTCTTGTTCTTGTGCTTGTGGGCGCGGGAGTCTTTGTGGGGATGCGCGCGTCGGCTGCGAATACGGCGCTGGGCGCGGCTTTGGATGTGTATTCGGCGCCGTTGTTGCCGGCCGGTGCTCCCCCTGAGCCGGGGATCTACAAGACGGCGGCGGAGCGAGCGAAGGCCGCGAACCAGCAGTTTGTGGCAGTGGCGGACGAGTATGGCTGGCTGCCTGCGGGCAGCAAGGCGCACTACTTTGCCGGTGTTACGTACGAGGATATGGGGCAGAATGGGCAGGCGGAGACGGAGCTGAAGAAGGCCGCCGACGCATGGGATCGCAATCTGGCGAATCTTGCCAAGCTGGCGCTTGCCGGGCTGTACCATCAGACCAATCGCGACGCGCAGGCCATCGAACTTTACAACGCAGTCGCAGCGAAGCCTTCGGTGACGGTATCGGCCGGAGTGGCGCAGCTGGACCTGGCCGACCTCTATGTGGCGCAGGGTAAGCGCGACCAGGCCCGGCTTTTGTGGGCCAAGGTGAAGGATGCCGATAAGGATGGCGCTGCCGGTTCGATTGCAGCGCAGAAGCTTGCCGGCCAGTAAGAGCGGATCGGACACCTAAGGACAAGCGCATCGAGATATTCGACTGAGGCGAGCCGGCTGGCGACTGGATGCCCAGGGCGATTGGATTTGGGGTCGGGCCGATCTGGGCCGACGGATTTGAGCATTTTCTCCGGGGTTTGCGTCTATCGGTTGGTATGAGCGCGAGCCAAACCGTATTCGCAGGTTGGATGGACAGCGCACCCGGCGCGGTCGAGAACGAGGCTTGCGGCCAAGTGGAAGAGGAAGCACTGGAAGCCCTGGTCGATCAGTACGCGTCGACCCTCTACCGGGTCGCCTTCTCGATCGTGCGCAACGCCTCGGACGCCGAAGATGCAGTGCAGGAAACATTCTTGCGTGTGCTGCGGCACCGGGAAACGCTGGGTGAGATCCGCGATCACCGTGTCTGGTTGATTCGCATCGTCTGGAATATTGTGCTGGACCGCAAGCGGCGGGCAAAGACGCGTCCGGAGACGGACGACGTGGCCGAACTGGCGCGGGTGCTGCCCTCGAGCGGGATGAGCGCGGAACAGCGCGCGGCCGCGGCACAGCATCATGCGCACGTGCTGGCCTGCGTTGAAGAGCTGCCGGCAAAAGAGCGCGAAGTGATGATGTTGTCGGCATTCGAAGAGCTCACGAGTGTGGAGATCGCGGAGGTTCTGGGCATTACCGAATCGAGCGTCCGTTCCCGACTGTTTCGTGCGCGCAACCTGATGGCCGACTTGCTGCACCATGCTAGGAGTCTGCGATGAACTCGCGATCTGAAGTCAATCGTTCACACACAAATCATGCAAGCAGCGGAGAGGCTGAAAGCACGCTGCGCCTGATCGCCGGATTACCTGCGCCGGATGGTCTGGAGGAGCGCGTGAAGACTGCACTGCACAGCAAGGCAGCTGTCCGGCGAGCGGGAACTCTTTTGGAGTGGCCGTCTGGCGCGCGAGGCTGGCTGCACTCCACTTTTGTGCGCAGTGCTGCGGCTGCGGCTATTGTGTGCGTGGTGGCTGGCGGCGGCTGGGGAGTGTACCAGCACGCGCAGCCGAAAGAATCGCCGCTTGCTTTGCCGCATGTGGGCGCGCCGGGTGGGTTCTCTTCTGCGAATGCAATGCGCACCCCGAAGACATTGGATGCCCCGGTATTGACGCATCCAGTGAAAAGCGCGGCAGCTGAACCACCCAAGACAGCGAAGAAGGTGCAGGAGCCGAAGAAGAAGGCAGCGGGGAAGTCCGCCGTTGAAAAGCCGGCAATAGAGAAGCCGGCAGTCCGGTAAGGTTGCTGCGGCTCAGGTCGCACCCACGCTGCGCTTATTCTTTCGAGAAGGCGCCAATTACGAGGCTGATCAGAGCCAGGACCGCAGCGCCCCAGAACGCAGGGGCCCATCCGTAAACATAGAATCCGCCGACCAGGCTTGAGGCGAGCCGGATCATCGCGGCGTTAATGACGAGCAGGAAAACGCCGAAGGTGAGCAGGGCGAAGGGAAACGTGATGAGCTTGAGCAGCGCGCCCAACGTCGCGTTGAGGAGTCCAATCACGAGGGCGGCCACCAGAGCGGCCTGCATACCGGTGACAAAGAAGCCGGGCACGATGCGCGAGACGAGCAGCAATGCGATGGCGCTCAGCACCCAGTGAATGATCATTCGGAACATCGTTGGTTTTCCTTTCAGTCGGCAGCGCAAAAGAGCCAATTGTAACGGTATAGCATGTCATCGAGAAGATTGAATGCCGCAAAGGTACTCCCAGCCCAGACCCTTTGGATTCCTATCCGTGCAAACGAAGATGATTAGAACCGCCGCAGCAGAGCGAGAGTGGCGGCGTACGCGAGTCTGCCTGCCCGATTCTCTGCTGGTTTGGGCTGCGATGTTTGTTCTTGCATTGGGAGCGGCGGCCGCGGAGCAAAAGGTGCAGCCAGGCGCGAAACCGGCGTCTTCCAGCGGTGCTTTGCCGGATATTCGACAGTTGATGCAGCAGGTTCAGGCGCATCAGCGCGAGCTGGACAAGCTGCGTGAGTCGTACACGTTCAGCTCGCTTGAGACAACCGAGCAGATCGATGCGGACGGGCATGTAAAGAAGACGGAGACGCAGGAGCACGAGGATTTTTTCGTACATGGGCACCTTGTGCAGCGGCTGGTGAAGCGCGATGGCCAGGCGCTGAGTGCGCATGACGAGCAGAAGGAAACCGAGCGGGTGACGAAGATGGTGGAGAAGGCCGAGCAGACTCCACCGGGCCAACCGCTGGAGGGGCCGTCGATCAGCGTGAGCCGCCTGCTCGAGATCATGGACGTACGCAACGAGCGACGGGCGATGTTTCGCGGGCGGCCAACAATTGTGTTCGACTTTGTGGGCCGGAAGGATGCCAAGACTCATGGGCTGGCCGAGGATGCTTCGAAGAAGCTGGAGGGAACGGTCTGGGTGGACGAGGCCGACCGGCAGGTAGCGCATCTCGAAGTGAGTTTCATCGATAACTTTCATGTGCTGGGCGGGCTGTTCGCGAACATTCAGAAGGGCTCGAATTTCCGTTTCGACCAGTCGCAGATCAATGGGGAGTTGTGGCTGCCGACCGGTGGCGAGGGGACGTTTCTGGCGCGGGTGCTGCTGGTGAAGAATATGCGCCAGCATTTTGTGGAGCGCGATTTCGACTACAAGCGGTTTCGGGTAGAGACGCAGCAGGGAAAGCCCAACTGAGTGGGCAGTGCGCCGCTGTAAAGTTGAATTCATGTTTGCGCGGAAGATCTCAGTGCAGAGGGTGGATGTGGCCGGAGAGCGGCACGCTTGCCCGGTGAAGTGGATCGACAACTTTGCCATGCGCAACTTCACGAACGATGCAATCTTCGACGACACCTTGCCTGCCGGCGATGGGCTGCTGGAGGCGGGTTATCGCGTGCCGCTGGACCGGCTTGGGACGGCGATGGAGGATTGGTTTCGTCGGAAAGGGTATTTGCGCGCAGAGGAGCGGTTGGAGGTGCGGGAGTTGTGAGGGGTTTTCGCCCCTGGATTTCGGAGTGGCCGGTAGGGATCTAGCTTCCCGGGTCCCCAGAAAACGGGAGAGCCCGAACAGCGGATCCTTCGCCCCGCATACCCCAATCGCACTTGCGTGCGACCGGGGCCCCAGACGCGCGGGCTCTCAGGATGACACCGCATGGGGAAGTTGAGAGCTGGGGACGACAGGTGGCTTCGTGCGGATGGGATGGATCCAGCTTTCCCTGGTCCTCAGAAAACGGGAGAGCCCGAACAGCGGATCCTTCGCCCCGCATACCCCAATCGCACTTGCGTGCGACCGGGGCCCCAAGCTGCTCCGCTCAGGATGACAATTCGTCGTTCCGGCTCAGTCAGGCGGCCTCCTGCTTTGTTTCGTTGCCGGTCCAGAGGTGGAACTCCGCGGCGCGGCGTGCTTTGAGGGCTGCGACTTGGTGCGTGCCGGCGTGATCCCAGCGCAATAATTCCTGTGCCGCGACGTCGAATTTGCCGGCATTCAGGGTATGCAGAAGCGTTGAGCCGGCGAGGCGGCTGGAGCCGAGGTTGAAGGTGAAGTCGACGAGCGCATCGAATTGGCCTTGGGTGAGATCGACGCGGACGAGGCGGGAGACAGCCTGCTCGGCCTCGCGGACGTCCCAGAGAAGGATGACACTGGCTTCGGTTTCGCTGATGCCGCTGGGGTAGCACTCGTGGTGTTCGAGGCAGTGGCCGTAGCCGATGGTTGGGTGGCCGGCGATGTCGAGATAGGTGTTGCTGCGAAAGCCTTCGGACTGCTTGATCGGGCTGAGGCCTGCTGCGCTGAGTTGCATGTTTCCTCCTCAAAAAGAAAAGCCACCCGAGGCGGGTGGCGATGATTGAAGTGACGTCAATGCTGCGGGCCTAAAGGCCCTCATACTGTCAGAGCCGCTTCTTTCGTGGGGCTAAAGCCCCACGCTCCCTCCGCTCATTTCCCTGCGGATTTCTGGAGTGGCTCGGATTAATCCAGTCTTGCATGGTCCCACCCAACGTTCGTTCTGACTGCCGTGGTCCGCTTCAGATCTAACGCTAGCAGGGATGCGGAAATAATCTGCAAACGAATGGGATCTAGTGAGGAGGAGGCAGGGGCGGACGGCCTGTGATGGCGAGGAACTGGGTGAGAACGGCGGTGAGGGCCTGATCGAAGTTGCGGTCGTGGGTTTTCTGGAGCACGGCGAGCTCGATGGACTCGGTGATGGTCCAGAGGACGTAGTGAGATTTGCGGTCGTAGATGATGAGGCGGAACATGGGGCGGGGGTTGGCGGTTCCGTTCTGCTTGTTGTCGTTCGAGGGGCCGGCAGGAGCAATCAAGCTGAGCTCGAGGACGAGATCGGCCTGGGAAGGGTCGCTGACCAGAGCGAAGGCGCCGGTGGCTTTGAGGCTGTTGTAGAACTCGATGTAGCCGCGATCGGTGTCGCCGGAAAACGGCGATGGAAAGAGGCCGCTGTCGGCTCCGGCATTGGAGACAAAGACGGTGCGGGCAGCTCCGAGGAAGGGCGGAAGGGGCGGCAGAGGGTCGACCGGCTGCTGGGCGAGGGTGGGGAGCGGGGTGAGAATGGGGGCGAGGACCAAGGCAACAAGACAGCAGAATTTTGCGGGACTGAGCACGGGGTGTTCCCTCCGATTTCTGTGGAAAAGGACGGGAGCGGGGAGCGAAATGTTTCTGTACGGTGAACCGCGGCGCGTGATAGGCTTGCGCGATCAGAGGATGGAAGCCTGGTTTTGAGGCATTCCAGCCCTGACGGCGGACCGAATTTCGAGGCTTTTTGGGTATGAAGTCTCACAGTCCGGCACGGTCTATATGCACCATTTTTGGTGCACCTTGCAAGCCTTTACGGGCGTAGGGTTTAGGACGGAAAAACCCCACTTCCGGTGCTTTCCAGGCCTTGGATCTCCCTGTTGTATCTCTCTTGAATAGTTGAGGTTACTAGTGTCGAACTAGTAAAATGGAGGGATGCTAATGAGACAAAACGCGAACAACGCGAACCGGAAAGATCCTGTCCAGTTTTGGTTGCTGGTAGGAGCTTCCTGCATAGCGCTGGCGGGTGTGGTTCTGACCGTACCGGTTCGGACCGTGCAAGCCGATGCTGTTCTGTCCCGACCGGCGGCTACTGCTCCCCCTGCATCGCCGGTTCTGAGCCCCACCCCTGTGGTGAAGGCGCAATCCACCCCCGTCAAACTGCTGCACGGCTTTGCTTCCTGGTATGGAGGAGTTTTCAATGGACGGCAAACAGCGAGCGGCGAAATTTTCGATCAGAACGAGATGACGGCTTGTCACCCGACGCTTCCTTTTGGAACGCGGGTGAAGGTGATGAACACGAGGAACCACAAGTCGGTTGTGGTGCGGATCACGGATCGAGGGCTGTTGTACGGACGGCGGGTGATCGACCTGTCGTACGCCGCGGCGGCGAAGATCGGAATGACCGAGGTTGGGGTTGCGCCGGTGACGATCCAGGTTTTGAACCCCGGACAGGTGGAGACGAATTAAGCGAAAGGAAAGATGAAAGTGCGACGGCCAGCCTGCGGGCTGGCCGTTTTGCGTTTTGGGTCGGTGTTTGAAGTTCGTGCTTTCTCACCTCTCAGAATCGAGACATGGGGCATTTTCGTGCTGATTGCGGCTTTTCCAAGACAACAGCAGATCCTTCGCTCGGCTTACCCCGATCGCACTACGCGCAATCGGGACCCCAAGCGCGCCGAGGCTCAGGATGACATTGCATGGGGGAGCGGAAAGCTAAGGACGGCAGGTGGCTTCGCGGGGCTGGGATGATTTAGTTCCTCCCTGGTCTCCAAATGCTAGAGACCAGGGGCACCCCTTTTCGTGGGGATTGAGGCTTCGCTCGGTCGGGTTATTCGGCGTCGGGGCGCTTGTAGGGTTTTTGCAGGAGCATGCGGGCTTCGTTGATGCCGCCCTGGGTGTTGTCGTTGGTCTGAACGGCGAGGCGGTACTCGTTGACGGCGCGATCGCGCTGGCCGGTGATGTCGAAGATTTTGCCGATTTCGATGTGGCTCCAGACCTCGGTCCAGGCAGGCTCACCGTCGCCGCGCAGGGCGTCGCGGAAGGAGTTGACGCTGGCCTGGTAGTTGCGCTGGGTAAAGAGGAGTTCGCCAATGCGGTAGCTGGCGAGGGAGCTTTGCGGGTTCGCGGTGAGGGCCTTCTGGTATTCGGTGAGGGCGCCGTTGAGGTCTCCCTGGGCGACGAGCTGCTGGCCCTTGAGGATGGAGATGCGGACCTGCAGGTCAGGGGAGGACTTGAGCACCCAGTCGCCGGGATCGATGCTGATGTTGCGGGGGCGGCCGAAGGTGTCGACCACGAATTGGGATTCTGTACCGACGACATCGACCTTCTGGTTCACGGTTTTGCCATCGGTTTCGACGCGAATATCGACGGGCATCCGGAAGAGGTCGAGATCCTGGTTGATGAAGCCGATGGTGCGGAAGCCCTTGTTGTTGCCGAGACGGTAGACGGTGTACTTGTCGTTGAAGGTGGGCGCGCCGGTGCCGTCGACCCACTGGGCGAAGAAGGGTGTGAGCTGCTGCTGGCTCTGCGCTTCGGCCACTTTTTCGAAGTCGCTGGCGCGGATGGGCTTGTCAGTGTATTGGCTCAATGCGGCTTTGAGAGTGGCGAGGAAGGCCTTGTCGCCGATTTCGCCGCGGAGCATGTGGAAGATCATGGCGCCCTTTTCAAGGGTCATGGACTGGAACTCGGGCGAGAAGGGGTTCAGGCGGGAGATGCTCGACAGGGGCATGGTGTCGTAGGCGAGAGCACCGGCGGAGACATCCTGCAGGGCATTGTGCAGGGCGCTGTTGCCGCTTTCTTCTTCGAGATACATGAGCTCGCCGTAGCGGGCCATGCCATTGGTGATCCAGGCATCGTTGAGGGTTCTGGGGCTGACCTCGGAGCCCCACCACTGATGAGCAATGGTGTTGGCGAGAAGGCGGACGCCGGATTTGTCGGCGATGCGTGAGCCCATGATGGCTGCGAGCTCAGGCGCCCAGGCAGCGGGGAGCGAGTCATCGGGCATTTCGACAACGGTGAGGTGCGGGGTTTCAGGCGCGCCGAAGCTGTCGGTGAAGAAGTCGTATTCCTTGGCGGCGGTTTCAGCGACCTGGTTGCCGGATGCCTGGTGGCTGACCGTGAGGTAGACCTTGACGTTGCCGGGGCCGGCTGTGAACGGGCCCAGATAGCGGCCGGCGATGACGGTGCCGGGGAAGCCGGGCTTATCCCAATTGAAATCGAATTCATCCCCGGGTTTGCCATTGGCCAGGGTGACGGATTTAGACGCGCCCTGCATGCCGCTGGCAAAAACCTTCATGCCCTGGGGCACGTTGATATGGAGCTGGGCGGTGAAGCGGTCGGTCATGAACCCCGTGGTGGGGAACCAGCGTGCGGCGTAGAGCAGATAGGTTATGGGCTCCTGGATCGCCGCGAGCTTGAGCCCTTCGACGGGTCCGTCTTCGTTGCCGGTGATGACGCCTTCGTATTCAAAGGTCCAATGGGAGGGCTGGCCGGAGACGAAGGGCTTGGACGGTGTGACGCGGATGGTGCCGTCGGCGAGGCGTTCGCCGGTGAGCAGCTTGCCGGCGTCGTCGGTGATCTTGGTGACTTTGAGGGCGGGATGAAAGCCGAAGCTGACCTCGTCGGCGTTCTCGGGCGCGGTGAAGGTGACTTCGGCCTTGGCGGCGATGTGGTGGGCGGCGGTGTCGAGCTCGGCGTCGATGACGTAGCCGGTGATGTCGAGGGCGGGGCGGTCGGCACGCTGGGCCGGCAGGTGTACGGCCAGGAGGCCGGCGGCAAGCAGCGGAATTGCTGCCCAACGAAGATGTGCGGGACGGAGAGAACGAGGCAGTCGGGTCAGTTTGGTCACCGGGATCTTGAGGTTTCGCAAAGACATATCGTTTCTTCTTGATTCGAACATTTTCTGGAGCGACGGTACAGGCTTCGGTTCAGGATGGCACGGATTCAACAACAGGGGAAGCGACGCCAAGAATCTCGAGTGCGACGGCGGCAACCCTGTCGATGGCGCCGTGCGCTTCTTCTTTGCGGTCGGGCCGGGTGCTGAGCAGCGCGCGCATCCGTTCTAGCTCCTTCATCATGGACTGCCGGGGCGGGCCGTCGGGTAGCAGCGGCTCTAACTGTTGGACGATATTTGCGGCGGTGAAGTCGTTTTGAATGAGTTCGGGGACCATGCGCTTGCCGGCGATGAGGTTGGCCATGGCGACGTGGGGGACTGTGACGACGCGCTGGGCGATGGCGTAGGTGATGGGCGAGACGCGGTAAACGACGACGAAGGGGTTGCCGATGAGGGCGGCCTCGACCGTGGCGGTTCCGCTGGCGACGATGGAGGCGCGGGCGTGAAGCAAGGCACCTGCGGTGCGGCCACCACCTGCAGTGGGGCTAACTCCGCCTTCTGCGCGCCTGTCGCTTATGAAGCGGATGGTCAGGTTCGGGGCATGTTGTTTGGCGAGGTTGTGAGCCATTTGGATGTGATCGGGGTTGAGGGTAGGGGCGAGCGGCACGATGAATTCCAGACCCTCAAGGGCTAAAGCCCCTACTTTTATAGGAGGGTCAATGTATGGGCTGGGGCTCGCACCCTTCACACTCTCGGCCTCTGCTTCGATTGCTGGAGGCTTCTCCGCATTCTTCAGGGCGATGCTTGCGGCGAGTAAGCGTGCTGCGACGAGCATCTCCGGCAGGTTGTCGCGGATTTCTTTGGCACGGCTGCCTGGGAGGAGGGCGATCCAGGTCTTTTGGGGGTCGAGCTGGTTTCCGGCGGCGAACTGTTCGCGGGAGATTGTGGGCAGAGGCTAGGTCGGCGAGGGGATGGCCTACGAACTCGGCCTGGACGCCGCGCTCGCGATAGAACGTCTCCTCAAACGGGAAGATGACGAGCATGCGGTCGACATATTTTTGGACGAGCTTGATGCGGTGCTTCTTCCAGGCCCAGAGCTGGGGGCTGACGAAGAAGAGGACGGGGATGCCGAGGCGGTGGAACTCTTCGGCGAGCTTGAAGTGGATATCGGGGAAATCGATGAGAATGGCGAGGGCGGGGCGGCGCTGCCGGATGGCGTGTTTGAGGCGGCGGAATTCGCGATAGATGCGGGGGAGATGGCGGACCACCTCGGTGATGCCCATGACGGCCATGTCTTCAGCGCGGACGATTCGTTCGAGGCCGGCGGAACCCATGCGCTCGCCGCCCATGCCCATGAATGCCCCTTCGCGGTTGAGCACCCGGAGCTTCTTTTGCAAAGAAGCGATGAGCAGCGCGCCGTAGGCTTCGCCGCTGGCCTCGCCGGCGGAGATGAAGATGGAGATCGGGTCGGGCATGTCTGCGCGGTCTCGCCTTGCGCTGACTTGATGATAGCGGCTGCGCTAGCGGAGAGCGGGGAACGGGCGGGTGCTTCAGGCCGCGCGGCAGTGACCTGCGGCTGATTACCGGGGCAGCAGCAGGAATGAACGAAAGGCGCATTGTGCCGGGAGGCAAAACGCGAGAAAACAGAGATGCGCTTCCGTGCAGAGGGGGGCTCTGGGTTGGGGGATCTCGAATCCCTTTCTCCGTGGAGGCGCAGCAAAATCGGTCTTATATTTATTTGCCCGGACTGTTCCCCATAACTAGAGTGAGGTCGATCGGTAATGAATCCTATGCTGGCGAGTTTTGTGTTTGCAGGCGGGCCCATGAATCGCCTGGTCACGTATGGTTTTCTTCTCGCGGCAGTGCCTTTGTTGGGATTCGTGCTGCTTGACCTGCGGCGCGCTGCCAAGGTGACGGCAGAAAAGAAGAAGGGTTCGATGAAGTTTATGTCCCGCTACAGGGATGAGCACGGGATGCCGATTTTCTTCGAGGCAGGCGAGGACCCCTCGTCGCGGGCGGCCCAACGGGTGCTTCGGCAGAAGCAGCGTGGCGGCATCACGGCCTTGGCCGGAGACGATAGCGGGCGGTAAGGCCGCAGGGTTCCGTTCCAGAAAAACGCAACTGCTTCCTGTTATTCGCCTGCACCAGTTATGAGTGCAGGAGGAGTGGGCTGGGCGGCTTTCCGTTTGGCAAGGGCGTGATTGACGCGGTTTCTGAGTGCGCCTTCGTCATCGTTGCCGGTGAATCCCATCTTTACGTCCATGTCACAGCCGTCACCCCGGGTTTTGAGAAAGACCGCGTGGACTCCCGGATAGAGCGAACCGAAGACGATGAAGGACGCTCTCATTTGTTCACTGTCCATCGCCACGATCCTATAATTCCCCCTATCCTCCAGTGTTTCTCGTACTGCGACCCAGACATCGCTGCAGGGCATCCGATAGGGCTTGGCGAAGGCTTGTACTGAGGACGTGAGAAACAAGGAAACCAGTAAAACTCTAAACATTTTTTCCTCGAAGTATTGCAGGGGCGCTCGGTCGCTTGGACAGCGGAGCCGCCGGCCAGTTTAGAACCCGAGGTGTAGTCTATGCGCCGCGATCTGACGCCTCAGTGTCCCACAACACAATTGCGAATCAGTGGGACCCAAGGAGCCTGGCTCCAGCCAGTTCGGAGACTACAAGCGCAGACCTGTTGATTGGACGTGCGCCGATGATAGACTCGGCGCACCTGCCACGAGACGACGAACGCGAGTTCCCCATTTTGCAAGCCTTCGCGCACGTGCACGGTACGACATGGAGGTCGTCGATGGAGAATCATGCGGGAGCCCCGTTGAATCCGGGGATCGTATTTGAGATGGTGCAGGCGCACCAACGTACAGCGGCACTGAAGGCGGCGATTGAACTGGATTTGTTTCGAGCGGTGGGCGAGGGGCCTGGCGATGTGGCTTCAATTGCGCGCCACTGCGCCGCGTCGGAGCGGGGCATTCGCATTCTGTGCGATTTTCTGGTGATCAACGGGGTGCTGGCGAAGAGCGATGGCCGCTATCAGCACACGCCATCGAGTGCGGCGTTTCTCGATCCGCGGTCGCCGGCTTGCATGGCCTCGGTGGCTGCTTTTCTCTCGCGTCCGGAGGCTGTTGAGCCATGTGCACGGCTGGCCGATGTGGTGCGGAATGGGCGCACGTCGCTCGAAGGTGCGGGAACCGTGGAGCCGGAGAATCCGATTTGGGTGGACTTTGCCGAGAAGATGGCGCCGATGATGGGGCCAATGGCGGCGCCGCTGGGCGCGGTGGTTCTGGAAGGCCATGATGGGCCGATGCGGGTGCTGGATATTGCGGCGGGTCACGGGCTATTCGGCATCGAGATAGCGAAGCAGAACAAGCAGGCGCATGTAACGGGCCTGGATTGGGCGCCGGTGCTGCGCGTGGCGCTGAAGAATGCGGAGCAAGGCAGGCGTGCAGGATCGCTACAACATGCTGCCGGGCAGCGCGTTCGATGTGGAATTTGGCGGGCCGTATGACACGGTGCTGCTGACGAATTTTCTGCACCACTTCGACAAGCCGACCTGTGTGAGTTTGCTGAAGAAGGTGCGAGCCTCGCTGAAGCCGGGTGGTAAAGCGGCCACGCTGGAGTTTGTGCCCAACGAAGATCGCGTGTCGCCGGCCGATGCCCGCGGCTTTCGCCATGACGATGCTGACCACCACGGCGGACGGAGATGCTTACACGTACTCCGAACTGAGTGGTATGTACGCGGATGCTGGGTTCAGCGGGATTCGCGCCCATCCGATTCCGATGAGTCCGCATACGGTTGTGCTGGGGACGGCGTGAGAGCAGGGACTAGGGACTAGGGACTAGGGATTGCGTCACGGCTTCGGCTACGGAGCGGCGGGTGCGGACCGAGGCGGCCAGCTCGGACAGAAGCTGGTGAGTCCCTGGCCAGTCGATGCAGGCGTCGGTGATGCTCTGGCCGTAGACGAGCTTGTCGACTGTCTGGCCGGTGGAGTGTTTCTGTGCGCCGGCGATGAGATTGCTTTCGAGCATGAGGCCGATGATGTTGCGGTTTCCGGCTGCGACCTGGGAGGCCACATCGCGGCACACGAGTGGCTGGCGGTTGTAGTCCTTGAGGCTGTTGGCGTGGCTGCAGTCGATCATGATGCGGGCTGCAGGCCGGCAGCATGCAACAAGCTGGTGGCTGCGGCAACGGACTCGGCGTTGTAGTTGACCGACTTGCGGCCGCCGCGCAGGATGATGTGGCAGTCAGGATTGCCGGTGGTGACAAAGATGGCGGACTGGCCATGCTTGGTGTGGCCAAGAAAAGTGTGTGAGTGCTGCGCGGAGAGCACGGCGTCGACGGCGACCTGGACATCGCCCGAGGTGGCGTTTTTGAATCCGACAGGGCAGGAGATGCCGGAGACGAGCTCACGGTGGACCTGGCTCTCGGTGGTGCGAGCGCCGATGGCTCCCCAGCTGACGAGGCCGGCAATGTACTGCGGGGTGATCATGTCGAGGAATTCGGTTCCGGCGGGAACGCCCATTTCGGCGAGATCGAGCATGAGGTTGCGCGCGAGGCGCAGGCCGTCGTTGATTTTGTAGGAACCGTCGAGGTGGGGATCGTTGATGAGGCCCTTCCAGCCGAGGGTGGTGCGGGGCTTCTCGAAGTAGACGCGCATGACGATGCAGAGGTCGCGGGAGAATTCGGCGATCGCGGATTGGAGAAGGCCGGCGTATTCGCGCGCAGCCTTGACGTCGTGGATCGAGCAGGGACCTACGAGGACGAGCAGGCGCGAGTCGAGCCGTGCGAGGATGCGGCTGATTTCAAAACGCGCATTGAAGACTGTGGCTTCGGCTGTTTCGGAGACGGGGCGCTCTTCTTCCAGAAAGACCGGGGGGAGGACAACGGTGGTGCGCTGAATCCGAAGGTTTTCAATCGTAAGCGGCATGACGGGCTTTCCTGGCTGCATTCCGGGCTGTATTTCGGGCGGTGGAGAAGCCACGGCAAGCAAAAAGTGCAAGATTAATAATTTCGATTTTACAGGACACTCAATGCGGAAAGGGTCGGGAGCAGTTGAGCCTGGATCGAGGGGAGGAGGCTGCCGGCTCCGAGATGAGAGCCGCATCTGTCCACCTTTGGTTCCTTGACTTTAGTCGTGCGAACTCCCTAGAATTAGACAGGATCCCTCCATCCTTTTTCGTTCGTATGCATCAGATGAAACAGGGTTTATCGGTTTTAGCCCGGCCGTAGTGGAAGATACGGCAGTGGAAAGAACGGCTCAGGGGGAGCCATAAAGATGCCGGAGATGCGGGTAAGTCCGCGCGAGCGGCTGGTACTCACAGCGATCATCGAGTTGTACATTGCGACGGGCGAGCCGGTGGCATCGCAGGCGGTAGCGCGCGCGTTTGCCGATAGGGAAGGGCTGAGTTCGGCGACGATTCGGAATGTGATGGCATCTCTGGCCGAAGCGGGGCTTCTTGAGCAACCGCATACCTCTGCGGGGCGGGTGCCGACGCCGGCAGCATTCCGATATTACGTGGAGCAGATTACGCGGATTGACCCGCAGATGGGCAGAGTCAGCGTTGCGGGGCTCGAAGCTCCGTTGAGCGAGCTGCGGCGCGAGCAAATTGAAGACGAATTTGCGGGCGTGACGAGCAGCACCGAGTACCTGGAACGGACTTCGCATGTGCTGGCATTGATTTCGAGCGGGTTAGGCGTGGCCCTGGCCAGCTCGCCGGCGACGCAAGTGCTGGAACACATTCATTTTTCACGCTTGTCGACGGGACGGGTGCTGGCGGTACTGGTAACGCAGGCCGGGGCGGTTCTTGATCGGGTGTTGACGCTGGATCGGGAGCTGACGCATCTAGAACTAGAGACGGCAGCACGTTATCTGAACGAGAATTTTCATGGATGGCCGATCGAGCGTATACGCACGGAAGTGGCGCGGCGGATTGAAGTAGAGCGGGCGGCCTACAACCAGATGCTGGCGTCGGTCGAAGAGCTTTGCCGCAGGGGCGCACTAATTTCGAGCGAGACGACGCCTGCGCTCTTTGTGGACGGCATTGCAAACATGATTGGCGCCGAGGTGGACAGGGAACGGCTTCGGCAGATGCTGGTGGCCCTGGAGGCGAAGCAGCAGATGGTGGAACTGCTGACCGCTTACGTTGACGGGCGGCAGCAGGAGGTGCGCGTAGTGGTGGGGTTGGACAAGGCTTCGCCTGCGATGCAGGACCTGGTGCTGATTGGCGCGCAGGCGCGACTGGGCGGCGGCAACCTCGGCACGGTGGCACTGATTGCGCCGACGCGTATTCAGTATCACGAGATGATTAAGGCGGTGCGGTACGTAGCGGGATTATCGGAGCGCATTCTGGAGGTTTCTGCGGAGTAAAGGACCGCGCGCGGGGCGGGGCGCTCCTGTTTCCGGCTCCGTACGGTCGAGAAGCACATCTGGAGAAGAGATGTGCGGAGAGAGGCGCGACTGCGCCGTGGACCTTATCATTGAAGAAGAACATCGAAAAAGTATTCGGGAGATTACGTAGAGGTATGGCAGAACAGGAAACAGAGACAAGAACGCTGGAAGCCGCGGAGGATGTAGCTCCGGAGGGTGCGGTGGCCGGCGAGGGGCAGGAGGCTGCGAGCGTGAGCCGCCAGGATCTGGAAAAGCTCAAGGCAGAAAGCGATCAGCTGAAGGCGGAGCGGGACCAGCTAGTGGACCGGTTGGCGCGGGCTCAGGCGGAGTTTGAAAACGCACGCAAGCGCACCGAGCGCGAGCGGCAGGAGTTTCGCGATTTTGCGGTTGGCAACGTGGTTGAGCAGTTTCTGCCGGTGCTGGATAACTTTGAGCTGGCGTTGAAGGCTAAGGGTTCAGCCGAGCAGCTGCGCTCGGGCGTGGAATTGATCGTGAAGCAGATGGAAGAGATTCTGCGCGGATTGCAGGTGGTTCCAGTAGCGACGATGGGCGAGGAGTTCGATCCGCGGCATCACGAGGCCCTGGGTACGGTGGAGCGTGACGATCTACCTGATCAGCACGTCGCGGAGGAGATACGGCGCGGCTACAAGCTGCGCGAACGCCTTCTGCGGCCGGCGCTTGTGCGCGTCGCTTCGAATCCGAAACAAACAAGCGAATAAGTGCGTCTTCTGCGCGAAGCGGTATGTGCGTGTGCAGGGGTGTCGTTAATGATCGATCGAACGATTGTTCTTGAGCAGGATCAACCAGGACAGTTGGGACAGGTTTGAATACACGAGTGAGCAAAGCTGACTACTACGAGGTTCTTGGAGTTTCGCGCGAGGCGAGCGACCAGGAATTGAAGAGCGCCTATCGCAAGCTGGCGCTGAAATATCACCCTGACCGCAATCCGGGCGACGACGCAGCGGAAGAGAAGTTCAAGGAGGCGAGCGAAGCGTACCAGGTGCTGAGCGACGCCGACAAGCGCGCGGCTTACGATCGGTTTGGCCATGCCGGCGTTGGAGCAGCAGGGGCCGGGGGAGGTTTTGGCGGCTTCTCAGGATCGGTCGACCTGGGGGACATCTTCGGCGATTTGTTCGGCGAGATGTTTAACGTCGGCGGAGGGCAGCAGCGGCAGTCGCGCCAGCGCCGCGGCGAAGATCTGCGCTTCGATTTAAAGATCAATTTTGAAGACGCAGTTTTCGGCAAAGAGACGGAGATCAGGATTCGCCGATTCGAAGCGTGCGAAACGTGTCATGGGAGCGGCAGTTCAAGCGGCCGCGGACCGAGCACTTGTCCGCAGTGCCAGGGGCGGGGTCAGATTCGCTATCAGCAGGGATTCTTTTCAGTCGCGCGGACGTGCAGCGCCTGCGGTGGAGCGGGTTCGATTGTGACCGATCCCTGCACTGTATGCCACGGCGAAACGCGGGTGGCGAAGGAAGTGAAGCTGAATGTGAAGGTGCCGCCGGGAGTGGAAGAAGGAACGCGCATCCGGTATAGCGGCGAGGGCGATGCAGGCAGATCGGGCGGACCAACGGGCGATCTCTATGTGGTGCTCTCGATTCGCGCGCATGACTTTTTCGAGCGTAGCGGATATGACCTGCACTGCGTGGTGCCGATCAGCTTTCCGCAGGCCGCACTGGGGGCAGAGATCGAGATCGCGGGCATTGACGGCCCGGTCACGGTGAAGGTTCCCGAAGGCACGCAGAGTGGAAAAGAATTGCGCGTGCGCGCGCGCGGCGTTCCTTATCTCAACGAGAAGGGACGCGGTGACCTGGTGATGAAGACGGTAGTGCAAATTCCCAAAAAGATGACCCGGGCGCAGCGCGAACTGGTGACGCAATTGGCGGAGTCACTGACGGTGGAGAACAAGCCGACGTCGCCGGGACTGCTGGATAAGATGAAGGACCTGTTCAGCTAAAAGCAGCGATCAGGTTTCAGGGATCAGGGATCAGCGCCGCATGCGTTGGTCCCTTTTTTCATGCCTTGGGAAGTAAGGGGTTCGGAAGAGGGAAGCACGCCGCGCTGCTGGTCAGGTGCGTCGGAGGGTGATTTCGGTGATTTCTGGCGGGCAGTTGAGGCGGAAGGGAACGCCGACGGTGCCGAGCCCGCGATTGACATAGAGCTGGATGTTTTGCAGGCGGAAGAGACCCTCTATGTACTTCCTGCCGAGCGGCGGAAGGGCCATAGGGGGCAGAAAAGGGAGGCGGACCTGTCCGCCATGCGTGTGGCCGCTGAGCATGAGCTGGACCGATGGAGCGGCCGGGTGCTGGAGAAGCTGGTCGACGAAGTCAGGCTCGTGACACAGCAGGAGGACCGGTTCTTCTGCGCGATTGCGGATGAACTCTGGAATGGCGAGGTCGATGTTCGGATGGCCTTCAACCGCATCGTCAAGGCCTGACAGCCAGAGGCGGGACGAACCGCGCTCAAGCGGACAGAAGGAATTTCGAAGCAAGGTGATGTTGTTGGCACTGAGGGCTTCAGTCACGGCCGGCGCGCTTACGGTGACATCGTGGTTGCCAAGGGAGGCGTAACGCTCGCGGCAATTGAGCTTGTTGAGGAGGCTCGCACATTTCCATGCTGATGGAATGGACCATTTGTGCGGAAGGATCTCGTGGGTGACGAAATCGCCGGTCAGAAAGACAGCGTCGGGCTGCAGGCGGTTGATTCGATCGACGGCGTAGTGAAGGAAGAATGGCTCGGTGAACTCTTCGAGGTGAATGTCGCTGAGCTGGACAATGTGAAAGCCATCGAATGCGGCGGGAAGATTGGGCAGGCGAATTTCAAGGTGTGTGACTTCGAGGAGATGCCGCGCAATTTCACCCGAGTAGAACGCGAGGCCTGATGCACCCGCCAGCCCTGCAGTTAGAAAGCCGCGGCGCGTGAGTTTGAAAGAGGGAGTGGAGCGCGGAGAGGCCACACTCTCATGATATCGGGTCGAGGAGCGCGGCTTCGAGCTGAGCGCGCGGAAGCAGACGCGCAGCTAAGCGAACGAGTGGAGTTGAAGAGAAGGGGAATTGGTGGAGCTGAGCGGGATCGAACCGCTGGCCTCCTCGTTGCGAACGAGGCGCTCTCCCAGCTGAGCTACAGCCCCACGACTTGATTAGTTTACCAGCGAGGGCGGATTCCTGAAAGGTGCGCGGCGCTTTTAGTACTGCGACCGGAGCGGATGGTAAGCGGGAGATCCGGTGCAGGCAGAATGAATGCTGAATTCAGGAACGATTCCGCGAGATTCCCTGAAATGATTCCGAACGATCAGCATCCGAAGGATCAGTAGTAGTAAGGGGTCTTGGCGGCCCAGGGCGATTTGGGATAGCGGCTATGCAGGAGCTGGAATGCGGCCTTGCTGACGGGTGAGTATGGCGATTTTGAATTGGCCGTCGTGTTGGGATCCCATGTCTGGCAAGCGTAGTGGGTGGCACGGACGGTGAGCGCCAAGGCTTCAGGTATCTGCGGATCGTCGGGATGAGCCTGAGCGTAGTCGAGCACGTGCTGGCCGAGCAGTGCGGCCGAGTCGGGGAGTTGCTGCAGGCGTTGGTACTCAGCGGTGGCGCGCGCTTCCTGGTCGGGCGAGATGAAGGCTGGAACAGGCAGGGGGCTTGGTTTGGTTTCGGTCGAGTCGCGATCGTCCCATGGTTTGCACCACCAGTTGTTGCGGTAGTTGTCAAAGGTGCTGAAGCTGGCGACGCGCGGGATGCCGGGCTCAAGATAGGGACGAATGCCGGAGTTACGCAGGATCGCCAGATCGGCGGGGAATGCGACACTGTTGCCGGCCGTGTCACGGATCGACTTGGGCAGGAGGGGCACAAGCTGCGTGGCGCTTGCCGAGTCTTCGAGAAGAACAGCGCGGGCCCATGCAACGATTGCGAGATTCTGGCGGAGAGGTGCGGAAAGGCTGGGCGCGGCGGCAGCTTCAATTAGAGTGGCGAGCGGCATGTGGCGATTGAACACGGCGACGGCGTCTTCGTCGAATGCGAGGGGCTGCTGCAGTGGAGGGCAATTCGCGGGCGCATTGACGGCGTGTGCTTGCTCGTTGCACTGGGTCTCCAGATCATCTGCACCCGCGGAGCCGTGGGAGAGAACCGTGCGGGGCGCGTAGACGAGGAATTCATTGAAGTCTCGCGCCACCGCCATGCGTTGGCCGAGAAACGCGTTGAGCGTGGAGCCGGGTTTAGCGCCGCGAAGTGCAGGCAGCCGCGCGTCGAGCAGGGCACGTGCTTCGTCTGTGCGATGGAGCGCGGTGAGAAGACGCACGCGGTGGAAGAAGACGGTGTCGTAGGCGGGCGCTCCGGGTGCGATCTTTGAGGCTTCGTCGATGAGAGCTGGCGAAATCGGGTCGGAGGCGTCGGCCTTGACTAAGGCTGTGATGAGCCAGGGCAGAGAGTGACTCTGCTGCCAGGTTGCAAATGCAGTCGCCTCAGTAAACGCTGTTACCGTCGCTCCGGTTGCCGCGCCATGCAGCGATCCATGCGTAAAGCGGAGGTGGATCTTCGATCGGAATCTGCTTCGTCAAGAACCCAATTGAGATCCTGGAGATCCTGCGCGAAGTTTGGATCGGGTGTCGGGACCTGCGAGGGCTGCGCAGATTTCCGCAGTGCGCTTGTCGGGCTCGGTGCGAATGCGGATGAAGTTCAGCTCGCTTTCAATTGTGGTGCGAGAGGGCTTGGGGTTTGATTGGGCCATGAGCGATTCCAGCATTTGCTGGGCGCGCTGCATCGTGCCGGCGTCGTAGGAGGCGAGTTCGCTGCTGTAGGGGTCGGTGGCTTTGCCCATCGCGAAGGCTTTGCGCACCGTGGCGCGGGCGGAAAGATAATTGCCCCAATCCTTCCAGGGTGAAGTGTTGTCGGTCGCGATGGCGGCAAACTGGCGTGCTGCTTCGTCGTATTGCTTGGCGTAGAGCGCGGCGGATGCGGATTGATAGGCGCGGTCGGCCCGCAGCAGTGCGGGACCGTCAGAGGCGGCAGGCGTGGGCGTAGAGGCATTCTTGCCAGTGCAGTTGGAGAAGACCGCATCCTGCGCGTGCACCCAGTCAATCAGCCATGGGCTTTGCTTGCCCCAGGCCCCGGCGCGGTTGCGCAGCGTGAGCACCGCGTTGGTGAATGCAGGATCGGGGCAGTTGAGGTAGTTCTCATCGAAGACAACGGTGCCTGCGTAATCAGTAGGGAAAGAGGTCTTTTGTGTTTCTGCGGGAAGAGGCGGCGCATATTGAGCGCGCGCAACGAGCCATTGCTGGGCAGGCTGCTTCTCTTGTTCGGCCTTCTGTGCTGCCTGTTGCGCGTCGTAGAGCTGATCGGGGTTAAGGCGGCGCGCATCGATGGTGGCTGCAGCCTGAGGCACGTACGCGGCGCGCTCGGCGCTGGAAAGCTTTCCACCGTTGAGATAGCGATAGGCCACGGCGTATTCGTTGGAGTCGAACCCCGCTTGCAGAATGCCTAACTGACCCTGCGCAAATGTGGCGAGATCGTCCGGCGCTTTGTTATCGACGAAGACTTCGGGCTCGAACCATGGGCCACAGGCTTCGACGCTGCAGGTCGGCGACAGCAGGGCAACGAGAGCAAACACCGCAAGGCCGAGGGTGCGTCTTCTCAAATTCGAAGGCGGGCTTGTCTTCATGGAAGTCTCCGTTCGAGTGCGGCGGGTGAGTCGTTGCGCCAACCGTTGTCGGCGAAGACATAGATTCGTTTGCCTTCGAGGTGAGAGGGCCACGGTTCGGTGGTCGAGACTCCGACAGCAGATTGACAGAGGGGCTCGCGGATGCGGAAGTCGTCGACATTCGGATCGGCGCGGCGATGGTCCGGCTCCATCCGAAACATCATGGGGACTGCTTCGTCGATGGGAAGGTCGCGGAGCCAGTCATCGTAACTGCACCAGGAGGCGAGCGCGGTAATGGAGAGCGGCAGGCTTGGCGGGAGCTGACGGCTCAGATCGACAAGCAGGTCGCGATAGAAGGGGCGCTGCGAGCGAGTGGCGTCGAAGTCGAGCTGGAGAGCGGCGATGTGGGGTTCGCTTGCCGTGGCGAGAATCGCGCGGATGACTTCGTTTCGGTTCTCGTCGTTGAGGATTGCGTCTGGCCGGGCCTCGATGCGCACGACTGGGATGCGTATGGCAGCGGCAGGGAGAGCAAGTACGTTGCGGCGCGGCTGTATCTGCGCGGTGAGGCCGATGGTCAGCGTCCGATCGAGGTAGGCCACGGCGAAACGCCGCGTATCGATTGCGCGCAGATCTTCGCGACGCTCCCAGGCCCAGAGCGTAGTGCGGGGCAGGCCCGCGAGGCGACCCTGCGGCTGCGGAAGCGCGTCGGAGTGGATTCCGAGCGAACAGAGAAGCGCAGCCAGTGCGAAGGAGACGCAGCTCCAGAAATTGGCGGAGGAGAGCATGGTGGTAGCGACTCCACAATGCACCATGCATCGCGGGAAATCAAGAGCGGTGCGGCTCTGCGTTTGCGACGCGCGTTCCCCTAGCGCTCGTAGCTGAATGTGCCGCAGAGGTCGGTGGAGTTGCGCACGGCCTCGAAGGTCAGGACTGGCGGGGTGGCTCCGGAGAAGAATGCGACCTGCATGGTGTGGCCGGAGACGAAGGTCGCCATCCACTGCGTCTCCTCTGTTCCGCAGAGCGTGTTGCGGTGGAGGAAGCGCTGGGCTGCGGGAACAGTGAGATGGTAGAGGGTTCCGGTGCCGCCGACGTTGACGTCTGCGTCGAAGACGGCCGCGATTTCAGCGGTGACAATGGTGCGGGCCCGCACAAGGGGAAAAGTGAGGAAGTTGATGGTGAGTTTTGAGCCGGAGATCTCAACGTCGCCAGTGATGGAGTTGGCCGTGGTGCTTGCGGGACGCCAGTAGCCCTTGTCCTGAGCGATGCAGGGAAGAGAGCAGAACAGGATAGCGGCGGTGATGCTGAGCAGTGTGCGGATATTCACTCCTTGAGGATGACAGGTTGCGAAGAGCGGAGCAAACAGAAAGGCCGGGACGATGTCCCGGCCTTCGCCAGTCTTCTGGATTGCTAGACCACCTAGACCTCCCAGAGCTGGAAGCATTGCGGTGCGGCCACAGTGTTGGGCGGCCGCCGACGCTAGAGCTGGTTCATGTTCTGCAGGAACTCGGCGTTGTTGCGGACCTTCTCGAGCCGGCTGATGAGCAGTTCCATCGCTTCGACCGGTGAGAGCGGGTTGAGCACCTTGCGGAGGACCCAGATGCGCTGCAGGTCTTCCTTGGGGATGAGCAGCTCTTCTTTACGCGTACCGGAGCGCTGGATGTCGATGGCCGGGAAGACGCGCTTGTCGACGAGCTTGCGGTCGAGAATGATTTCCATATTGCCGGTGCCCTTGAACTCTTCGAAGATGACTTCGTCCATGCGGGAGCCGGTGTCGACGAGGGCGGTGGCGATGATGGTGAGCGAGCCGCCTTCTTCGATGTTGCGCGCTGCGCCGAAGAAGCGCTTGGGGCGCTGCAGTGCGTTGGAGTCGACGCCGCCCGAGAGGACTTTGCCCGAAGGGGGCACGATGGTGTTGTAGGCGCGGGCGAGGCGGGTGATGGAGTCGAGCAGGATGACGACGTCGCGCTTGTGCTCGACGAGGCGCTTGGCTTTCTCGATGACCATTTCGGCAACCTGCACGTGGCGCGCGGCGGGCTCGTCAAAGGTGGAGCTGATGACTTCGCCCTTGACGGAGCGCTGCATGTCGGTGACTTCCTCAGGGCGCTCGTCGATGAGCAGGACGATGAGGACGACTTCAGGCTGATTGGCGGTGATGGAATTGGCGAGCGATTGCAACAGCATCGTCTTGCCGGTACGCGGCGGAGCGACGATGAGACCGCGCTGTCCTTTGCCCACGGGCGTCAGCAGGTCCATTACGCGGCCGCTGACGGCCTCGCGCGTGGTCTCAAGCTTGATGCGTTCCTGGGGATAGAGCGGCGTCAGGTTGTCGAAGAGAATCTTGTTGCGCGTTTCTTCAGGCGATTCGAAGTTGATGGCTTCAATCTTGACCAGGGCGAAGTATTTCTCGCCTTCGTGCGGCGGGCGCACGTTGCCGCTGATGGAGTCGCCGGTCTTGAGGTCGAACTTGCGAATCTGCGAAGGAGACACGTAGATGTCGTCCGGCCCGGGTAGATAGTTGTAGTCCGGTGAGCGCAGGAATCCGTAACCATCGGGGAGGATTTCAAGGACGCCTTCGGCGAAGATGTGGCCTTCTTTTTCGCTCTGGGCTTGAAGGATCTTGAAGATCAGGTCTTGCTTGCGTAGGCCGCTGGCCCCAGGAATTTCGAGGGTGCGCGCGATGCGGCTCAGTTCGGTGATGTTCTTTTCTTTCAGTTCAGCGATGGTCATGTTTACCTGCAAATAGGCGGGATGGTGTTGCGGGAGGGTACTAGAGGAAGTGGTGCTCCAGGAGGGCGGGATTCGTGCGAAGCGGGAGCGCCGTCAGCGCGTGAATCTGAGTTCAGGTTAGGGTTGAGGTTTGAAGCATTCGGGGAGGGGGACTGACCCCTACGGCAGGCCCCCTGCAACCGATGCTCACTTAAAAAGCGGACGCCGGCAAAAAGCTAAGCGGCGCGGCGCGTCTGTACCGGCTGGCCCGCGGGGACAGCGACCGGGACCAGAGTGCCGGGATTCGTGGTATGGAAGCGGTCGAGGACTTCGTTCGTGGTGTCCTGCAGCCGGGTGTTGGGCTTGTGCAGCTTCCGGGTAGCCTTACTTGCCAGCTGACAGAGCTGGTAGCGATTGGACACGTGAGAGAGTGCCCCAAAAACCAAATCAGAACGCATGATAAAAGTTTCTCCTTCTACGAATCTCGTCCTTCGGTACTACCTGGTACCGTTGGTACCTTTCAAGGGACTGGTAAAGCTCAGCTGCCCCAACAGCATTGCTTCCATGGTTTAGACGCGCCAACAGTGCGTGGAGTTCTAAATCTTTGACGCAAAATCGTCAAGCCAGGTAACAGGCTGCGCCGTGTCAGATCAAGATTGCGTCTTCGGGACAACTCGAACTCTCTTACCTTCCGTTGCCGCAGGCTAAAAACGACACACCGCGGACGCATCACTCGACGAGCCGTAGCCCAGAAATCGATGCTGGAAGGGACAGAGAAACGCGCGACCGCGCTGCGCAATCTATCCTCAAGGATGGCACTCATGAATGTATACCCGGTGCGATAGCGGGTCAACATTTTTTTTGTTGCTTTTTGTGCACGTTCCAGTACCCATGCGAGCCGGATCGATCCAATGCCAACTCGTTATTAATGAGATGCATAGAATCGGTAGAACGGATGCATGAAAGACACAAAAGTGTGTGATTTAGATCACTCTAGTTTGGGAATCAGAGAGGTTACCGGCGTGTCTCCGGTGCGGGATTGTGGAAATCGAACCGGGCTGGAATTGGGACGGGAATCTGAGAATGATCTGGAGTCAGGCCCAGTAGCTTCGATCCAGCGTCCTATATTGGATAGCTTCCGCGAGATGGGCGACGGTCAGGCTGTCGGCGCCTTCGAGATCGGCGATCGTTCGAGCCACTTTAAGGATGCGGTCGTGAGCCCGGGCAGTGAGTCCCTGTTGCTGCATGGCGCGCTCGAGGAGCCGTTCCGAGTCCGGACCCAGCTCACAATAAGTGCGAATCTGACGGGTGCTCATCTGGGCATTGGAGTAGATTTTCTCGCCATGGCTGCGAAATCGAACGTTCTGGCGGTCACGGGCGTCGAGCACGCGGGCCCGGATCTCGGCTGAGCCCTCGGCGGCCGCAGAACCGCGCAGCTCCTTATATTGAACGGCCGGCACTTCGATGTGGATGTCGATGCGGTCGAGCAGCGGGCTGGAGATTTTGGCGATGTAGCGCTGGATCATGGGGGGAGTGCAGAGGCACTCGCGGGATTTGTCGTTGAAATAGCCACACGGGCAAGGGTTCATTGCGGCAGCGAGCATGAAGCGCGCGGGGAAGGTGAGCGACATCGAGGCGCGGGCGATGGTGACGGTGTGATCTTCGAGCGGCTGGCGCATGACTTCGAGGACGTTGCGCGGGAATTCGGGGACTTCGTCGAGAAAGAGCAGGCCGTTGTGGGCGAGGGAAACTTCGCCGGGACGGGGCACGATGCCTCCGCCAATGAGGCCGGCATCGGAGATGGTGTGATGGGGCGAGCGAAACGGCCGCTGGGTTACGAGCCCGGCGGCGGCGTCGAGGACGCCAGCCACGGAGTGGATCTTGGTGGTCTCGAGTGCTTCTTCAAAGGAGAGCGGGGCGAGAATCGAGGGCAGCCGCTTGGCGAGCATGGTCTTGCCGGAGCCAGGCGGTCCGATCATGAGGATGTTGTGGCTGCCGGCCGCCGATACTTCGAGGGCGCGCTTGGCTGTTTTCTGTCCGCGCACATCTTTGAAGTCGACGGAGAAATGCTGCAGCTCGCCGAGCAGGGTTTCAGTCGATACACGAAATGGTTCGCGCTGGACGACGCCGAGGAGCTGCGTATTGAGGAGCTCGATCACGTCGAGCAGCGATGAGACGGGATAGACATTGACGCCTTCGACAACGCCGCCTCGGCGGCGTTGGCGGGAAGGATGAGATTGGGATGCCTTTTTCGCGGGCGAGAATGGCGACGGGCAACATGCCGGCGATGGGGCGCACGCTGCCGTCGAGGCCAAGCTCGCCGACCATGAGGAAGCGCGAGACATCGCTGACTTGAAGAGCCCCGTAAGCGCCGAGAATACCGAGCGCGATGGGGAGGTCGAAACCGGAGCCTTCCTTTTTGATGTCGGCGGGCGCGAGGTTGATGGTGATGAAGGTGGGCGGAATCAGGTAGCCGGAGTTTTTGATGGCGGCGCGGACGCGGTCGCGGCTCTCGCGCACGGCGGCGTCGGGGAGTCCGACGGTGTGGAAGTGGTCTTGATCGGAAACGACACCGCTTTAGTCGACTTCGACATCGATCAGGTTGGCATCAATGCCGTAGACGGCAGCGCTAAGGGCCTTGAAGAGCATGGATTCAGTGAAGCTGAGTCTACGGGGATCGAAAGCCCTCGGGCTGTGATGGCCGCCGCTCGGGTTTGATCTCCACAGTACGAATGGGTGCCTGGATGTATTTGACAATTGCTGGGTCTCGAGTGCCGGGTCCTCGAGAGTGGGAAGTTCTTTTCGTCGGCGGACTACAATCACACCGTGACGACGAGTCTTTTTGACCTATACAAAATCGGAGTTGGGCCTTCGAGCTCTCACACGATGGGGCCGATGCGGGCAGCGGCGCGGTTTGCGTACGGCCTACAGGAGCGCGGTTTGCTGGGACGCGTGGAGCGCGTGCAGGCTGAGCTGTATGGCTCGCTGGCGCTGACCGGCAAAGGCCACGCAACGGATCGGGCGGTGTTGCTGGGCCTGGCGGGGAACGAGCCCGCGCGCATCGATCCGGCGACGATTGAGTCAACGGTGGCAGCAATTCGCGCCTCGCGTCAGATCAAGATCGCCGGAGCCAAGACGATTGAATTTGATGAAGCGAACAATCTTCTGTTCCGTCGAGAGACGATGATTCCGCCGGGCGCGCAAACACAGCATCCCAACGGACTGAGCCTGACGGCTTTCGATGGAGCGGGCGCTGTGCTCGACGCGCGCACCTACTTTTCGATTGGCGGGGGATTCATTGTCGAAGACGGTGTCGATCCGCAGAGCTCCGCCGAATATCAGAAAAAGGTGCAATGGCCCTTTCACACGGCGGCTGAGCTGCTGGAGATCGCGCATGCCAACGAACTCTCAATCAGCCAGCTGATGCTGGAGAACGAATGCGCGCTTGTGGGGGAGTCGGCAGACCGGGCGCCGGTTCAGGTGGTGCGGGAGGGGATCGACCGTATCTGGCAGACCATGCGCGACTGTATTGCGCGCGGAATCGCGACGGAAGGGATCTTGCCGGGAGGATTGAATGTGCGGCGGCGGGCTCATCGGCTGGCGGAGCGGCTCCGCGCAAAAGAGGCAGATGGGTTGCGCGGCGATCCTTTAGCGCCGCTGGATTGGGTGACGGTGTACGCGATGGCGGTAAATGAAGAGAATGCCGCGGGGGGCCGTGTGGTGACGGCGCCGACGAATGGAGCGGCAGGCGTGGTTCCGGCGGTGGCGCAGTACTACGAGCGGTTCGCGCCGGAAGCAGATCACGAGGGCATTCTTCGCTTCTTTCTGACCTCGGCGGCAATTGGGATCCTTTACAAGGAGAACGCATCGATCAGCGGAGCAGAAGTGGGTTGCCAGGGCGAAGTGGGCGTGGCGTGTTCGATGGCTGCAGGCGGCTTGACTGCGGCGCTGGGCGGCACCAATGGCCAGGTGGAGCATGCGGCGGAGATCGCCATGGAGCATAACCTGGGCATGACGTGCGATCCCATTGGCGGCCTGGTGCAGATTCCCTGCATCGAACGCAATGCGATGGGTGCGGCGAAGGCGGTGCACGCGTCGCGGATCGCATTGAGCGAGTCAGAGGAGCACAAGGTCTCGCTCGACCAGGTGATCCGCACGATGTATCTCACCGGCCTGGACATGCAATCGCGCTACAAGGAGACGAGCCTGGCCGGGCTGGCCTTGAACATCATCGAGTGCTGACCTTCGGTTGCGGGCTGCACGCAGGCGCCCGCGGATGGAAGAGCGGGATGCGACGGCTGGGATTCGATTGCGCAAATAAGCCAACCAGATTTGTCGAATGGGGATGAGGGGATTGCAGATTTCGGGGAATGAGCAAGGGTTGGACACGCAAGCAACGCGAGGGCGAACGATTGCGCCGGCATGGCACACGGTGGTGCTCATCGCGGGCATTCTTGCGATGTCGATTGCGGGAAAGCTTCAGGTGCAGGGATTTCATGGGCGGTCGCATCGACTGCAAACGTACGCCACAACAGCATGCGCAGAGTTGGTGATGCTGGGCTGGGTTGCCCTGGGAGTGTGGCTGCGCAAGGTGCCCCTGCGCTCGCTCTTCGGTACGGTGGAGAAGGGTCTGCGCGAAATCGTGCTTGACTTCGGGATTGCGGCGGCGTTCTGGATTGGGTCATTGACGATCCTCGGAACCATTGGGATGCTGTGGACGACGGTGGAGGCAGCGATCGCTCAAGCGCATCAGCCACCGGGCGCCGGGCGCACCGCAACTCTCTCCCCTAAAAACCAGGCGACACTGCGCACACTGGAACAACTCGCACCCGAGAACGGGGTGGAGGTCGGCTGCTGGGTTCTGCTGTGCTGCGTTGCAGGGACAATTGAAGAGGTGGTCTTTCGCGGCTACCTGCAATCGCAATTCACCGCATGGACAAAGGGCGGAGTGGCATGGGGCGCGGTTTTATCGGCGATGCTTTTTGGCGCGGCGCATGGATACCAGGGAGTACGCAACATGGTTTTGCTTGCGGTGTTCGGAGCGCTCTTCAGTGTTCTTGCGATCGCTCGCAGGAGTCTTCGCGCAGGAATCATCGCGCATAGTTGGCACGATCTGATCGCGGGATTGACGCTGGCGTTCCTTCGCGCGCATCGTCTTTTGTGAATCGAGTGCTCGCAAGCGCTCGGAGGCTGAAAGAGTTGTTGCCACTTTTTCCACTCTCTAGTCGTTTTTTTCTTGACACTGAGGATGCATGAATCTATACATTCCTCAACTGCATTTCAAATTGCAGCTTCGATGCAACCCATCGAAAAGGGAGAATAGGCAAATGGCAACTAAGAAAGCAGCCAAGAAGGCACCCGCGAAGAAGGCCGCGAAGAAAGCCGCGAAGAAGAAGTAACGGGTCAACCAACAAAAGGCAAACTCTGAGGGGGACGCGAAAAGCGTCCCCCTCAGAGTTTTTGCGTGAAACATACGACTACGCTGAAAGGTGCATGGATACAGGGGATGACGCGCAGACGCTGGATTGCCGAGCGATGGGATGAAGCGACCGCAACACTGACGGGCGGCACGGCGGATCATTTGATTCGCGTGTTGCGCGCCGAGACGGGCATGGAGGCGGACATCGTTGCAGGGGGCCGCGTCTTCCATGCGGAGGTGGCCGCAATCGAAAACGGCGGCGATGGGAAGAGCGAGGTGCGCTTCAACCTGCTGGCCGAAATGAGTGCCGAGCCCGCATTGCCCATTACGCTGGTAATGTCCATCTACAAGTTCGATCGCATGGAGTGGGCCGTCGAAAAACTGACCGAGCTCGGCATCGCGGAGATCGCGCCGGTGATTGCGCGGCGGAGCGAAAAGCATCTGGCCCTCGCCGCGTCGAAGCGGGTGGAGCGTTGGCGGCGGATTGCGCACGAAGCATCGCAGCAGGCACGGCGGTCGGATGTTCCGGTGATTCACGAGCCCGTGGCGCTCGCCGAGCGCGTGCGGAGGGAATCGACTGCGAAGCGGATCGTACTTGCCGAGCAAGAGCGCACGACGACGTTGCGGAGTGCGCTGGAGGAGGCGATTGCCGAAGCCGGTGCGGATCTGCCGGAATTTGAAATTGCGATCGGGCCGGAGGGCGGCTGGACGCCCGATGAGGAGTCGCTCTTCGATACGAATGGCTGGAGGGCGGTTTCGCTGGGGCCGCGCATTCTGCGTGCCGAGACTGCTGCGATCACGGCGCTGGCTGTTGCGGCATCGATGCTGGAGTGAATCCATTCAGAGTCCCATATCTCGAACGAGGGACCTGGGCTTACGATGGCCGTGCTGACTGGGTATAGCGAAAAACATTGTTGGGGTTCGTAGTCGCCCACCCAAGCAGAGCTTGGATGGGGCACCCATTCTTTCGCGGATTGCTAGATCTCCAGTTCCTAGATGCTAGAAGCGGCGACCCAACTTACAGCGACACGCCGCGCTTCCAGGGAATGAAGTCGTACTGGCCAAGCTGCTCGGCTTTGGTGAGGCGCTCCCCGTTGCTTACCTGCACACACAACTCCAGCAGTTGATCGGCACATTCGGCGATGGTGGTCTCGCCGCTGACGATGCCGCCGGCGTCGAAGTCGATGATGTCGGACATGCGCTCGGCCAGATCGGAGTTGGTGGAGATTTTGAGAACCGGGGCGACGGGGTTGCCGGTGGGGGTGCCCAGGCCGGTGGTGAAGAGAACGAGATTGGCTCCCGCTCCCGCCTGTGCCGTCACGCATTCAACGTCGTTGCCCGGCGTACAGAGCAGGCTCAGGCCCGGCGTCGATGCGTATTGCGGGAAGTCGAGAACGTCGCGCACCGGAGCGACTCCACCTTTGCGGGCGGCTCCCGCCGACTTGATGGCGTCGGTGGTGAGGCCGTCTTCAATGTTCCCTGGAGACGGATTCATTTCGAATCCTGACTGAACGGCCTTGGCGCGCGCAGAGTACGCCTGCATGAGGTCGTAGAAGCGCTGGGCGAGTTCGTCTGAGGCGCAGCGATTGATCAGTTCCTGCTCGACGCCGTGGAGCTCGGGGAACTCGGAGAGCAGAGTTTTGCCGCCGAGCTGACCGAGCACATCGGAGAGATGGCCGAGCGCGGGGTTGGCGGAGATGCCGCTGAATCCATCGGAGCCGCCGCATTTGAGACCGATGGTGAGAGCGGAGAGCGGTGCCGACGTGCGTGCGACCTCGTTGGCCTTGGTGAGCGCATCGAAGGTTTCGTTGAGGGCGCGGGTCATGAGTGCGGACTCGCGGCCTGACTTCTGCTGATCGAAGACGAGGACCGGTTTGGTCGAATGCGCGTCGCGCGTGCGCAGTTCATCAAGCAGCAGTTCGGCCTGGGCATTCTGGCATCCGAGGCTGAGGACGGTGGCGCCGGCAACGTTGGGGTGGTGAATGTAGCCGGCCAGCAGCCCGCAGAGAGCCTGCGCATCCTGGCGCGTGCCTCCGCAGCCGCCCTGATGGGTGAGGAAGCGGATGCCATCGATGTTGGGGAAGATGCGCTCGGCGCGCTCCTGCGCAAGATCTTCGGCGCGCAGCTTGTCGCCGCTTGCCTGCCGCTTGATGAGTTTGCGGACATGGCTGCGGTAGCTGTTTTGCGAATCGCCGTAGCCGAGTTCCGCTTCGAGGGCTTCTCGCATGCGTTCGACATTTCGGTTCTCGCAGAAGACGAGGGGCAGAACGATCCAGTAGTTGCGCGTGCCCACCTGACCATCGGCGCGGCGGTAGCCGTTGAAGGTGCGCATTCTCCAGGGAGTGGGATCGGCCAGTGGGAATGAGGCAGGAGTGCGCACCGCCGTGTATGCACCGGCGCGGTGGCGCACAGTCCGCGTAGAGATGATGCCTCCGCGAGGAATGACCTTGGTGGCCTCGCCAACGACCATGCCATAGAGATAGATCAGGTCGCCGGGCGCCAGGTCTGTGATGGCCAGCTTGTGCTTGACGGGAATGTCGTCAATGACGGTGCAGGACCGGTCGCCTAAATGGATGACGGTTCCACCTCTGAGCGGCTTGAGGGCAACGATTACGTTATCGCGAGGATCGATTTGCAGTACGGAATCATTCATATGTTTGTGCGTGGAGCGATGTCACTGCACAGAATACAGCGGCGCGCCCCAGGCGAACAGCCGTGTGCTGGGCTATGATCGGAGCTTCGCAACGATTTGATCAGGAGAAACAGCCATGAGAGCGGTCGTGTTGCAGGGTCCCGGGCAGGCGGCAGTGAAGGAAGTGCCGGAACTGGTGCGCGCCGGTGAAGGTGAAGTCCTGCTGCAGGTGCGCAAGGTGGGGCTCTGCGGAAGCGATCTGAACTCGTATCGCGGGCGCAATCCCCTGGTGAGCTTTCCGCGAATACCGGGGCACGAGGTTGCGGCAACGATTGCGGAGACGAATCCGCTACTTCCAGAGTGGCCTGCGGGAACTGCGGTGACTCTTTCGCCTTATTCAAATTGCGGGAAGTGCGCGTCGTGTTTGCGCGGGCGCCCGAATGCCTGCGAATTTAACCAGACGCTCGGCGTGCAGCGCGATGGCGCATTGACGGAATGGCTTGCGGTGCCTGCGTCACGGTTGTTCCGCGCCAATCTGACGTTGAAGGAGCTTTGCCTGGTGGAGCCGCTTACAGTTGGTTTTCATGCAGCGTCACGGGGACGCGCGACAGCCGGAGACACGGTGGCGGTGTTTGGGTGCGGAGGGGTTGGGCTGGGCGCAGTTGCAGGTGCGGCGTTTCGCGGAGCGACTGTGATTGGAATCGATCTGGATGACGCCAAGCTTGAGACCGCCCGCAAGGCCGGCGCACTGCACACCATCAACACCGCGGAAGGCGACTTGCACGCCCAACTTGCGGAGTTGACCGGCGGCCACGGTCCAGATGTTGTCATTGAGGCGATCGGGCTGCCGCAGACGTTTCGTGCGGCGGTTGAAGAGGTGTCGTTCACCGGCCGGGTGGTCTACATCGGGTATGCCAAGGAGCAGGTGGCGTATGAAACGCGGCTCTTTGTCCAGAAGGAGCTCGACATTCTTGGATCGCGCAATGCACAGCCGGAGGATTTCCGCGATGTGATTCGCATGCTGGAGGCGGGCCGGTTTCCGGTGGAGGAGGCGGTGACGCACATGGTGCCAATCGAAGAGGCAGCGGCGATCCTGGAGGCATGGAGCCGCGAGCCGGCGCGCTTCACGAAGATCATGATCGAGGTTTCTTAGGTTCAGGTCCGTGGGTTTTGCACGCCCACCCTTTCGCCAGGAAGAAGGCAAAATGGATGGGGCACGGATCTTGTCAAAGACAGAGGCCTAAAGGTGCGCGTAGTGAAGGAACAGACCGGCGAGTGCTGCTCCGATGAAATCGCCGACGACGGGGATGGGAGCGTAGCGCCAGTTTGAGCCGCCTTTCCCTGGGATCGGGAGGATGGCATGGACGAGGCGAGGGCCCAGGTCGCGCGCCGGATTAATGGCGTACCCTGTGGTTCCACCGAGCGAGAGCCCGATGCCCCACACAAGACTGGCAACGAGCCATGGACCGAGCCCGGCCGCAGGACCGGTTACGGAGACGCCGTGCGAGAAGATTGCGCCCGCTACAATGACCAGCACCATGGTGCCGATGATTTCGCTGGCGAGATTGGCGAGCGGGCTGTTGATGGCAGGGCCGGTGCAGAAGATACCTAGCTTGGCGGCCTTGTCGGGGGTCTGGCTCCAGTGCGGTGCGAAATGGAGAGCCATCAGCGCGGCGCCTGTCATGGCGCCAAGCATTTGCGCGGACCAGAAGCTGAGCAGGTGCGAGTAGTCGCCGCTGTTGACTGCGGCAGCTAACGAGATGGCGGGGTTGAGGTGTGCGCCGGGACTTCCGAGAGCCTGCGCGACGAGTACCCCGCAGAGCACCGCGAGTGCCCATCCTGAGGCGACGACCATCCAGCCGGCATCGGACGCGTAGGTTTTGCGAAGGGTGACGTTAGCGTTAACGCCGTTGCCAAGCAGGACAAGAACAAGGGTGCCGAGATATTCGCCGAACCAGACGGAGTGCATGGACTCTTCCTTCACCATGCATCAAGTGCGGCAGAGCGAATCTGGCGCGCAATGCAGGGTATGATTTGCGGGACGCAAGCATTGTCCCTTGTCGGGGCCGGTTCCGCCAAGCTTCGGGTGGAACGCCTGCTCGGTCGGATTGGCTCAATCACTCGGCCCTCTTTCGCTTCAGGTGAAGTCTTCCCCAGGCGCAGATGGTCTCCAGGACCGGAACGAGGGTCCATCCATACGGCGAAATCGAATAGTGCACACAAGGGGGGATGGTTCTTCTAGCGCTCCGGAGGAGGATTCCGTCGCGCACCAGTTCCTGCAGGTGCCGGATGAGCATTCTTTCAGTGATTTCAGGAATGCTGCGGCGCAGCTCGCTGGTGCGCATTGGCCCGTCGCAAAGACGCCAGAGGATGGTGCCTTTCCACCGTCCGTCGATGATTGAGAGCATGGCATCGATAGGGCAGGGGGAAATCTCTTTTTTGGAAACGGGCATGCGCCTCCCTTTCATTGGATGGACGCTGAACTGACAGATTTGTCAGTACCGATTCTTGAGTCAGGGCGAGGTGGACGCGCGTCAGATGCCCAGGAGTTGATCATGGTTACCCTTCTCAACATTTTTGCGATCGTCTCTCTGGCGCTGCTGATCGGCACTGAATTTTCGGTCTCAGCCTTCGTGAATCCTGTGCTGTGGAAGCTCGATGAGTTCGCGCAGGCGACGGCAATTCGCATGTTTGCACGCATGCTGGGGACGGTCATGCCGTTCTGGTATGTCGGGTGCCAGGTACTTCTCGGCTGCGTGTGGGTAGTTGAGCGCAGAGAAATGCATGCCGATCTGCTTCTGATCGCGAATGCAATCTGGGCAGCGGTGATCGTCCTAACGCTGCTCTTTCTTGTGCCAATCAACAATCGAATGGCCAAACTGGATCCGCAATCGTTTGTCGCTGAGTCGCGGCGCGCCCACCATACGTGGGACGCGATGCATAGGGCGCGGGTCGCAGCGCTGACGGTTGCTTTCGTCTGTCTTGTTGCGGCTAACGTCCGATGATGGATAGGCCCACCGTTACTTGGCGGGCAGGGCCTTCTCGTATTGCGGCCAGTGGGTGAGCAACTCGTTTACCACGGTGTGGCCCACGGTGTACGCCGCCTCGAGTGAGGGCAGATAGGCGCTATAAGCCCCGATGCGCTGGCGGGCGAGGCTTTCGGCGGCGCTCATGCCGCGCGGCTGCTGATCGTAGTTGCTGACGGTTCGCAGGACCAGGACCCGCTGCGCGTCGACACGGCCGTCTGCGGCGAGGTACTTGATGGAGAGAAGCGTGCCGGTGTCTTCCATCGCAGTGGTTGCGAATTGACCCTGGCCTCCGGTGAAATACGGAACCCATTCTTTAGCCCAGGCGTCCAGAAGCTTGCCATGCCAGTAGGTGGAAGAAGAGACTTCGTCGCCTATGGTGACGAAGGGCGGCCGCTGCGCAGCGTCTCCGTCGAATCCTGTCCGGATCTGCTGGAGTTTTTCTGGATCAGCGAGCTTCAGGTCGCGCGTGAGATGAAACGCCCAGTCGGTGAGTGCTGGATTGAGCGCGAAGACCTGGCCTTCAAGAGGCGCGGCCGGCTGCTCAAAAGGCGCGCCTTTGCGGAGAGGGAGGTAGCCTGTAGACCAGCCAGTGGGGATTTCGCGCGCATCGATTTCGTAACCCAAGTCCCCATCGACGACCCAGCGAGCCCAGGCCGCCGAGCCGAGGGAGATGCGGTCAGGGGAGCCGCCGGCAATTCCGGCAATGATCCAATAAGCGTGGCTGAGGTCGAAGCGCGGGTCGAGACCAAGGGCCATGATGGTCGCGGTTGCATGGGCGGTGCCCTGTCCGGTGAGCACGGCCATTTCGCCGCGGTCGTTCATGCGCACGGCGTGGTAGCCGGCGGCCAGGGGATAGACGCGGTCGAGGTGATCGCGCTCGACCCAATACTGCAGTTCGCCGGGCTGATCGCCGGTGTCCTGTCCGATTTCGAACATCGCCACTACGACGACTTTGACCGGAATCCGTCGTGGGGCAGCCAGCAGGGCGGTATCGGAAATGCCCAGAAAGAACAGGGAGAAGAAGATCCATTTGAAGGACATAGATCGATAATATTCACAGGACCATGCTCATTCAGCGGTAAACTCGTCTCGCTTTTAACGCCAAGTCAATATACGATTGAAATAATCCCGTAACGAAATCAAACGTTTATTGCGTCGCTTTTCCTTTTTTTTGACTGGCTTCACCTGCAATCCATCTCATCTGATTAAGACCACCGAACCGATCCGCTGCTGAGCAACAGGCGCAAATTCTAGTCCTTTCTTCTGGACACGACCCAAGCGAGGGTCGCACGAGAACCCTGTTTAGTTCATGACAGACCACTGTACAAGCTTCTTTTTTGAGGAGAACCAAACGCAATGAACCTTACCCAGATTTTTCGCAATATTTGTTGCCGCAGTTTGAGCACTGCGCATTATTGCCTTCTACTCCTGGCGTTGCTCGCACTGATGAACCATCCTTTATCGGCACAGACAGCGGGCGCCGGAAACATCAACGGCGCGGTGACAGACACCAGCCAGGCGGCGGTTGCGGGCGCATCGATTACGGTGACGAACAGCGATACCGGCGTGGCGCACACCTATACGACAGATTCCGCGGGTTTGTATTCGGCCCCCTTTCTGCAGCCAGGCCATTACGTGGTGAATGCCAAGGCCAGCGGATTTGGCGCAGTCGAAGCGAAGGGGCTTACGCTGCTTGTCGGCCAGACGCTGACAATCAACCTTGCGCTGACCGTGCAATCGGCTACTACGACAGTCGAAGTGACCAGCGAGACACCGCTTCTCGATCCGCAAAAGACCGAAGTTTCGCAGGTGCTGGACAACGAGCTTCTGCAGAATCTCCCTGTGGCCGCGCGCAACTGGAGCGACTTTGTTTTGTTGACGCCCAACGTTGTGCAGGACGGCGGAACCGGCCTCATCAGCTTCCATGGCATCAGCGGGTTGTACAACCAGAACTACGTCGACGGCGCCAACAACAACCAGATGCTGTTCTCTGAGGCCCGTGGTCGTTCGAGCGGCGCACCTTATGTCTATTCGCTGGATTCGATCAAGGAATTCCAGGCGGAAACGTCCAACTACTCGGTTGAATTCGGTCAGGCGGCCGGTGGCCAGGTGAACGCCATCACCAAGTCCGGCACCAACACCATGCATGGCGACCTGTTCTATTCGTTGCGGTATCCCGATCTGAACGCGCTGGACCCTTACAGCAAATACCAGGCGCTTCATAATGGCGCAACGCCGTTTCTTCTGACGCAGCCAATTCACCAGCAGCAGGGTTTCGGCGGCAGCGTGGGTGGGCCCTTCATCAAGGACCGGCTTTTCTACTTCTTTACGTATGACGGCTTCCGCCGCGTGGGCCGCGTGCTCTACTCCGACTCGAACCAGCTTTCTCTGACGCCGAGCGGGACCTACGATCCGACGGTGAAGGGGAACTCCACGCTGGTGACGCCGAACCAGTGCCCGACCGCCTCGAATGCGTCCTATGGCGCGTTTAATGCGACCAAGCCGCACTACTACGTCACCGACGCGCAGTGCCAGGCGGGCATCAACTTCCTGATGACGGTGGCAAACGTTGGGCCAGGTGACACGCCCCCGGGACGCTTCGCCAAGCAGAACCTCTTTTTCCCGCGCATCGATTACCACATCAACGACAAGAACGACGCGTTTGCGGACTTCAACTACGCGAACTTTGACAGCACCTACGGCTACAGCCCGGCGAACACCTTCACCAATAGCTCGCCCAGCACCAACGCACCCACCAGCTATCACGAACGCTTCCTGGTTGGCGGTCTGACGACCGTTATCTCGGACACCGCGGTGAACCAGGTTCACCTGCAATATGGCCGCGATTTGGAAACCGCCGGAGCCAATGCGCCGGGGCCGAGCGTTGCTACCGGGGTTGTGACTTTTGGTATGCCCAACGCCTTACCGCGCGTCGCGGAGCCGGACGAGCACCGTACCCAGGTGACCGATGTCTTCTCGAAGACCCATGGCCGCCACAGCTTCAAGTTCGGCGGCGATGCCAACATCGTCCACGAAGTGATGATCAACCTCTTCCAGGGCGGCGGTATTTACAGCTACGGCGAATCGACAACGGTTGCCAATTTCCAGGATTGGATCTTCGACGCTTTCCAGGGACAGACGGGCAACACCGATCCGTATGCCGGCTACCACTACAACAGCTTTGTCCAGACGGCCGATGTGGTGAACACCAAGGCCGGCACCCAGGGCAAGGACGATTTCTGGATGAAGATGCTGGATGGCTTCGCTGAAGACACCTGGAAGGTGAGCCCGACTTTCACGGTGACCGCGGGTGTTCGGTACGATGTGCAGCTCACACCGGCGCCAGGACTCATCAACAACAACTACCCGCCGATTTCGACTCAATACAGCAAGACCATCAAGAACGTAACCGATCGAGTACAGCCGCGCGTGGGTTTCTCATGGCAGCCCTATCCGAGCGGCGGCACCGTGGTGCGCGGCGGCTACGGCTTGTTCTCTGCATTGAACCAGGGCAGCACCTACTATGCCATGCGCGTAGAGAACGGCGTTGTCCAGATCAACTACAACTATTCGGGTTGCAAGAACAGCGGCGGGGCCGGGGCGGGAACGACCTGCGCCACGGTTCCCAATACGTCCAACTTTCTGCAGTATCCGAACGTGCCAATCCTGCCTACCGGCCCCTCTCTCTCCGGAGCGTTACACCCAGCTGGTGGAGCCACTCCCGGTGTGGCTGGTCCCACCAAGCTTGGGTCTCAGAGCTTCCACGGACTGGATCCCAACTTCGCTCCTCCGTTCGCGCACGAGGCTGATCTCTCGATCGAGCAGTCGCTGCCGGGCAAGATGTCTCTCACGGTCGGCTATGTTGGTACGCGCGGCATGCGCCTGCCGGTGTTTGTGGATGCCAACCTGGTTGGCCAGAAGCCAAGCGGCGAGCGCAGCTACAACGTGCTCGATGCGAACAACAACCTGATCAAGCAGCTGACGGTTCCGGTCTACCGTCCGACAGACCGCCGCAACACAGCGCTCGCCACGTACAACACCGGTTTCAGCGTGGCCAACACCTGGTACAACTCGCTGGCTGTGACTGCGCGCCGTCCGATGGCACAGGGTCTCGAAGTGCTGGCCAACTACACATGGTCGCACGCTTCGGATACCGGGCAGGTGCAGGGCAACAACGGCACCTTCTACGGTGGCGATGTGCCGCTCGATCCGAATCACATCCGTGGCGAGAACGGGCTGTCGGACATCGACATCCGCAATCGCTTCACGGTCAGCTTCTCGTACCAGCCGCACATCATGATGGACAACAAGATCGTTCGCACGCTTCTCGACGACTTCACGTTCTCGGGCGATGAGATTGCGTCGGGTGGTCAGCCGATCTTCCTGGGCATGAGCGGTACGGTTTACAGCGGATCGACCAGCGCCACGAGCTACGGCGCCGATGGAGGTATCTTCGGCGGCGCAATGAGCTCGGGTTCCGGTCTTCCGACGACGGGCCGTCCTCCGCAAATCGGACGCAACAGCATCAAGATGCCGGGATTCAACAACGTCGACTTCCGCGTGACGCGCGATTTCCGGATTTTCGAGAGATATAAATTCCAGCTCGTGGGTGAGGCCTTCAATTTGCTCAACCGCAGGATCATCACCAGCGTCAACACCACGCACTCGCAGTACGCAGCGGCGACGGCAACGTCGACCACGTGCAATAGCAATGGTGCGGCTCCGACAGGCTCCGCGGTGCAGGGCTGCATCTCTCCCTTCACAGGAACCGGCATCAGCGCGTTCGGCGTGGTCAGCTCCACAAGCAACGGCCTGTATGGCCCGCGCCAACTGCAGTTGTCGGGTAAGTTCTTCTTCTAAACTGCATCCAGAACACAAGGGCGCGGCGGCTTCGGCTGCTGCGCCCTTTTTCTTTTTGGCGAGTTGATGTGCTCGGCAATAGGATGGCTATATTCTGCCGCGAGGTTCGCATCGATTGCGGCGCCGGAGTGTATGTGAGACATACGAGCTGGAGGCGGAGCGCCGTTGCGGTGCTTTTAGGAGTGGCAGGAATGAGCGGGTGGGCACAGCAGTCTCCGCATCGCTGGGCCATCGTGCTGCATGGCGGCGCGGGCGTGATTGAGCGCGCAACGATGGATCCGAAGACCGAGGCGGCGTACAGAGCTTCGCTCACAGAAGCACTGGGCGCGGGCGCTAAGGTGCTGGACCAGGGCGGGTCGTCTCTAGATGCGATTGAAACGGCGATCAGGATTCTGGAAGACAATCCCCTGTTCAATGCTGGACGCGGGGCGGTTTTCACGGCCGAGGGGAAGAACGAACTGGATTCAGCGATCATGGACGGCGCAACGCTGAACGCCGGCGCTGTGGCGGGTGTGACACGGACGCGGCATCCGATCAGCCTGGCGCGCGCTGTGATGGAGAAGTCTCCACATGTGATGTTGATGGGCGCCGGAGCCGATGCTTTTGCCGGGCATGTGGGCCTTGAGCAGGTGGACCCGAGTTTCTTTTTCACCGAACGGCGCTGGCAATCGCTGGTGAAGCAACTGAAGGAAGAGAATCTGCCCATCCCGGCGCGGCCTGCGGGTGCTCCGCCTGCGCCTTTGCAGCCAGTGTCGATGCTCGAACCGCCGGACGCGCATAAGTTCGGCACGGTCGGTGTGGTTGCGCTCGACAAGAAAGGGAACATCGCGGCTGGCACGTCGACGGGAGGTACACAAGCCAAGCAATGGGGTAGGGTCGGCGACTCACCGATCATTGGTGCGGGGACGTATGCCTCGAATCGTTCGTGCGCGGTGTCGGCAACGGGTACGGGTGAATACTTCATCCGGCTGGGCGTGGCGCGCGAGGTCTGCAATCTTGTGTACTTCAGAGGGATGCCGGTGCAGAAGGCTGCCGATGAGGTGATCCATAAAGAACTGGAGGCGCTGCACGGCGATGGGGGCGTGATTGCCCTGACGCCGGACGGCCAGATGGCGTGGAGCTTCAACACGCCGGGGATGTATCGGGCGCGGCAGAGCGAGGGCGGCAAGGTCCAGGTGGAGATTTACGCGGACGAGCCGTAAGGCCGTTATTAGTGAATCGCGCCGGGCAGAACGCCCAGGTAGGTGCGTGAGCGAAGAAGGTCCGAGGCCGATGGGTCTTTGTCATCCCATTGAAAGTGCATCTGCCGGAAGACCCAGCGGTCTCCCTCACGCGCGAGTACGGCGGTGAACCGAATCGGGCGCTTCCTCTTTTTCCAATCGACGCTGCCGATGGTTGCCACCCAGGCGGCCGAATCCGACGACCCCACAAGAGCGCGATCGACGTCAAGATGCAGATCGCCCCAGCCGCGCCAGTCGTCCGCGACAAATTTCCTCGAAGCGGCTCCACCTCGCACCCATTCTTCGGTGCCACCTTCGGTTCCAAGAATCAGAATGTCGTCATCGCTGGGGAAGAGGTCGCGCGCGAAAGCGTCAATCTGATTCGGGTCGCGGCGGGTGTAGCCCTGCTGGAACACATGGAGTCTCTCCACAATCGCGGTGCGGACGGCAGGAGGTGCATTTCCGGGCTGCGCGAGTTCTTGCGCGCGGGAAAGGGGAGGGTATGTGTCTCTTGCATGCAGGCAGGTGCGAAAACCCGCAACGAAGCCCACCAACAGAAGAAGCACGACAGCGCATGGAATTGCGATTTTGCTGCGGGTGAACAACGCGCGTCCTCCCACGGATTAAAGTATTGACCGCCGAGGGCACGCGCGCTTCGGAATGCGACGGCTGCCGATGGTGGAATGGTTGCGGACAGCCTAGCATGACGATGTTCTCGACGGGTATTCCCCGTTCGGTGTAAACGACTTTACACTGTGGGGCATGGCTCTTGAATTCACAACGTCGTATGTCGAAGACGCGGTTGCGGTGTTCCGGTATTACAAGAAACTGGCCGAGCGAGCGATGGCTCAGGTAAGCGATGAGCAGCTTTTTGAGCCGCTCGATGCGGAGGCCAATTCAATTGCGATCCTGGTGAAGCACATGGCCGGCAATATGCGTTCGCGATGGACCGACTTTTTGACGACGGATGGCGAGAAGCCGGACCGCAATCGGGACAGCGAATTTGTCGATCCGCCGGCGACGCGCGTGGCGCTCGTGGCCGAGTGGGAGGATGGCTGGAGGCGGTTGTTCGAAGCTATCGAGCCACTGACGGACGCAGATTTAGGCCGACGGGTTACGATTCGGGGTGAAGCGCACTCAGTGATGCAGGCGATCAACCGGCAGCTGGCGCACTATCCACACCACGTGGGGCAGATTGTGCTGCTGGCAAAGCATTTTGCCTGCGATCGGTGGGAGACGCTGAGCGTTGCCCGCAACCGGTCGGCAGAGTTCAACACGAGGGTCGCGTCCGGAGAGGCGAGCCAGCGTTAACTTGACGGCGCTTGTTTGCCCTTTGTAGTGCGCTCCCACCCTTTCGCCACGAGAAAGGCGAAAGGATGGGACACAGAGAGGGCACAGAGGCGCCTAGCGGATGACGTCGAACTTCTCCCAGGAAAGATTGCAGACAGGGCAGCGCTCGTGCTCCTCGGGTGTTTCCGACGTGTATCCACAGGCGGTGCAGACGTAGAAGTCGCGGGCTGCGCCCACCCATGCGCCCTTCTTCCCCGCTGCGACCAGTTGAATGGCTTCGGCATAGATGCGGGCGTGGGACTTCTCCGCCTCCATGGCCCAGGTGAAGGTGCGGATCGCCGCGGTGCTGGAATGGCCTTCGGCCTCCTGGATGAAGCCGGGGTACATGACATCGATTTCATGCTGCTCGCCGGCAAGCGCGGTCTTCAGATTCTCGAGGGTGCTTTTCACCTTTACTGGTTGAATTTCGCAGGCAGCATCGCCGCCCATCTGTCGAATGACCCGGGCATGATTGGCTGCGTGAATCTGCTCGGCCTGTGCGGCTGCCCGGAACAGACTCGCGGCGCCATGCCACCCATCGGCATCGGCTTTGGCTGCAAATGCGACATATTTAGCGTTTGCATTCGATTCCCCCGCAAAAGCGGAGAGGAGATTGGCGACAGTGGTGGCATCTTGCGCTGGAATGGTAGGCAACTGGTTTCCTCCAAACGGTTCCCATCCTAGGAGCCCAGGAGGCAGATCGCTGTGACCGCGCGTACAAACAGGAACGGCACCCGTCACCGGATGCCGTTCCTTTGTACGCAACTGCTGAGAAAGCTACGGTTGGGTCGGGCTCTGGCCGGCATTGATGCGTGCCTCGGCCTTTTGCGCGAGCACTTTGTGCGCGGTATCTTCGAGCGCCTGAGCCTCCGGCAGGAAGGTGATGGCCTTTTGGATCATGGGATCCCAATCGGCCATGGCGCGCAGACCCTGCAACTGGCCGAACTGGCTGGTCATGATGTATTGCCGGATGCTGACCTTGATCCAATCGGAGACGCCGTTGATGTCGGCGTCCGTATAGGAAATGTTTTGCGCGGTCAGGAACTGCTTGAAGTCGGCCATGACTGCGTCGTCGACCTGGAAGTTCTTATCGACTGAGCGATTGGCGAGATAGTGGGATGCAAAGTGAAAGAACGCGGCCTTGTAGATGAGCTGGTCCTGGAAGTCGTTGCTCTTGGGGGGCTCGATCTTTTCGTCGGGCGTGATGCCGCCGCCGCCATAGACGGTGCGTCCCGAGTCAGTCATTTTGACTTCGCGGTTGGTGGAGTCGGGGGCCGATGCACCGGCATGATTGTAGTAGTAGTCGTACAGCGAGACGCCCGTGTAGTTGCGCTGGATGAGCCGACCCGAGGGCGTGTAGTAGTGATAGGTGGTGAGCGCGAGGCCGGTATTTTCGCTGAGGTTATACACGGTCTGCACCAGACCCTTGCCGAAGGTGGTTTCGCCCACGATCAACGCGCGGTCGTGATCCTGCAAGGCGCCGGAGACAATTTCAGCCGCCGAGGCGGTATTGCGATTGACCAGCACGACGATGGGGAAGGTCTTGCCGTCGTTCCCGTGGCTGGCGGTGTAGACCTGGTCGGGATACGCCCGGCCGCGCTGCGAGACGATGGTCTGTCCTTTGGATAGCAGGTGATCGCAAACTTCCACGGCCTGGCTCAGCAGACCTCCGGGGTTGTTGCGGAGATCGAGGACAAGCCCGTGCAGATTCTGAAAGCCGTCGACAGCGTCGAGAACTTCCTGCGCGGTGGTTTCCTGGAACTGGGTGAGATGAACGTAGCCCACACCGGGCCGAATCTCATAGGCCAGATCGACGGAGGGGTGGGGAATCTCATCGCGCACCAGGTCGAAGACCAGCGGCTTGGCCTGGCCCTCGCGAATCATGGTGACCTGTACGTGGGTCCCCTTGGGTCCCTTGAGGGCTTTGGCGACGAGGTCGGAGGTCATGCCGTCGGCTGATTTGCCATCGATGGCAGAGATCACGTCGCCGGGCCGGATACCGGCGCGGAATGAAGGCGTGTTCTCGTACGGGGTGATCACGTACACCTTGTTCGCCTGCTGCTGGATGACCATGCCCACGCCGTAATAGTGACCGCGCTGATCTTCGCGCATCTTGGCGTAGGACTTGGGGTCGTAGAAATTGGAGTGGGGGTCGAGCACGCGCAACATGCCGGGGATGGCGCCGTCGTAGATGGCGCTGTCGGCTTTGTCGCCGTTGATGGGCTCGGCGTAATTCTTCTCTACGATGGCGTAGACGTCGGTGAAGGTCTTGAGGCTGTCGCGAATCTGGCTTTCATCCTGCGAGGATTGAGCGCCGACTTTGCGCTGCATGACACTGCCGACGATCGCGCAGACGGAGAAGAAAAGAGCCAGGGTGAAAACAGCCCTGCGGGCGCGGGGAGTCATAGACGGGAGGAACCTCCGGACAGCAGGTGCGACAGGCGTCGAGACGGAGCCGCGCAAGGCAGTCTTGGGATGAAGTATACCACTCGGTGATTTGACGAAACGACCGTTCCATGGGGTAGCGAGTGACTTTCGAAAGGGGTGCACCGGCGCGTTTTCAGCGGCGCTTAAAGCGGTTATAGGCCGGGGACGGCACAGATTGCGGCGAGGGTTTATCACAATGCTTCGGCCACGTACCTGACTTGCCCTCGGGTCTTGCTATCGGGGCATTTACAATAACGTCTATGGTTCAGGGGACAATCGATTGCCGCCTGTCCCGTTCCTGACTATGACTCTAAGTATCCTTCGCATTTCCGCGGCATTCGTTCTGGCGACAATGCTGCCCGCAGGCTCTCTTTTCGCCCAGGCGCGTACATCGGCTCCCGCAAGCCCGTATGGAGGCGTGACGGTCGAGGAGATCATCGCGCGGGTCAACGACCAAATCATTTCGAGCACGGACTATCAGCGCGCCATGCAGGAGACGGACCAGGAAGCCCGGCAGCGCGGTGCGTCCATGCAGCAGATCTCTGAGGCGCACAAGGACCTGTTACGCAACCTGATCGACCAGCAACTGTGGCTTTCGAAAGGGAAAGAGCTGGGCGTCACGGGCGAAACCGAGCTGGTGAACAAGCTGAACGATATCCGCAAGCAGTACAACCTGTCGTCGCTCGAAGACCTGGAGAAGGCCGCTCGGGACCAGGGCGTGAGCTACGAGGATTTCAAAGCCAACATCCGCAACCAGATCGTCACCCAGGAAGTGATGCGCCAGGAAGTTGGGCGCCGGATCAACATCACACCGGGCGAGGTGCAGCGTTATTTTGACGCGCACAAGCAGGAATACGCCCAGCAGGAAAGCGTGAAGCTGTCGGAAATTCTGATTCCGACCGGCAGCTCCGACTCGGCAGAAGAGGATCCGGCGAAAACGGCCGATGCGCAAGCGAAGGCCGACGAGATCGAAGCGAAGCTGCGCGCAGGCGGAGACTTTGCCCAACTGGCACGCTCCTCAAGCAGCGGCACAACGGCGGCGACCGGCGGCGACCTGGGCACCTACAAGCGCGGTCAGTTGAACCCGGTCTTCGAGAATGCAACGTTTCCCCTGAAGACAGGCGAATTCACTGCGCCGATTCGGACCAAGCAAGGTTTCGTCATCTTGAAAGTGATCAACCACACGCAAGGCGGCATTCCCGCGTTCAAAGATGTGGAACAGGATGTGGAGCAGAACTACTACATGAGCCGGATGGAACCGGCAATTCGCGATTATTTGACCAAGATGCGGGACGATGCATCGATTGAGGTCAAGACGGGATACGTGGATACGGGTGCGAGCCCGAACAAGCAGATCTTCCCGATTGCGTACTCGGCCTATACTCCGCCTTCGCCCAAGAAGAAGAAGAAGGTTGAGCGGACTCGGTTCCGCGAGACGACGCATACATTCCGGCAGAAATCGAAGCCGGTGGCTCAAGAGGAAGCAACCGCTCCGGCTTCGGCACCCACCGCCGTCAAGGGAAAGAAAAAGGCAGCTAAAGAAGAGCAGGCTCAGCTGAAGCCCGGCAAGAAAGAGAAGATTCGTTTTGGCAAGGCGCCCACCAAGACGTTACCCTCGACGCCTTCAAGCCAGACCGAGGATGCGGGTGCGGGAGTTGAGGCGACAGCTTCAGCGGCCAACGAACCCGAAAATCCGCTTGAGGCCACCGAGGCGCCGAAGCCGAAGACGCGCTTCAGCGACCGTGCCAAGCAGCCGAAGCGTCCTAAGAAGACGGTGCAACAACAAAGGAACGCGATGACCCCGCAGGGTCCGGATGCGGCCGAGATCGCCGATCGGCAGACGCAATCCGCTCCGCTCGGCCTCAACGGCGATCAGAAGGCCAAGAAGAAGAAGGGCACTGCCACCACGGGTGAGAAGACGCGGCTGAGCGAGCGCAAGAAAACGGAAGACACAACTCCGATGCAGCCCACGCCTGTTCCTCCGGTTCCGGGAGCACCTGCCCCGGCGCAGCAGGCGCCCGCCCCGCAACCCTGATCGCGCAGTAATCGTGAAACATCGCCGGGTCCGGAAGTTCGATTCCGGGCCCGGTTTCGTTTTGATGGCCGCGGCTTTCGGCAGAACCCGGAGCCGTGCGTTAAGCTTGCGTGCAGGATGAAGGATATTTACGTTGCAGACCTTGCGGCCTTTGAAGAACAGCGAATGTTCGACGGGTTTTTCCTGTTGCTCTCGAAGCAGACACGCAGCACCAAAACCAACAAACCCTATCTCAGCCTGATCTTTTGCGACAAGACCGGCCAAATGGAGGCCCGCGTCTGGGAGCCAGGCGATCCGCGCATCTCCAAAGACGTGGAGCGCGGCGACATCGTAAAAGTGCGCGGATGCGTCTCGAAGTTCGATGACCGGATGCAGATGAAGGTGGATCAGATCCGCCGTGCGGCTGCAGGCGAAGTGGATAAGGCCGACCTGATGCCGGCAACCACTTACGACGTCGATCAGCTGTGGCGCGACCTGATGGGCTTCGTGGAGAGCTTCACCGAGCCGCATTTGAAGCTGCTGCTGACGACGATCCTCAGCGATCCTGAACTTGCGCAGGCGTATCGCGAGGCTCCGGCGGCGCGGCAGCTGCATCATGCATGGCTTGGTGGCCTGCTGGAGCATGTGGTGAGCCTGCTGAAGCTGGCCGATCGCGTGGTGCCGCATTATCCGATTCTGCAGCGCGACCTGGTACTTACGGGCGTGATTCTGCACGATATCGGGAAGGTGCGCGAGCTGGCGTGGGACGTGGGCTTTGAGTACACCATCGAAGGAACGCTTCTCGGGCATATCCAGATGGGGCTTGAGATGGTGCAGAAGGCGATGGCTGGTTTGCCGGACTTTCCGCCGCGCCTGAAGACGCTGGTGGAACACATGATCCTGTCGCATCATGGGAAGCTTGAGTTCGGCTCGCCGAAGCTGCCCATGATTCCCGAAGCGCTGGTGCTGAATTTTCTCGACGATCTGGATGCGAAGATGCAAGCCGTGGCCAATGAGTTTGAGAAGTGCGCCCGCGAAGGCAAGCCGGGCGACGAGCTAACTGGAAGGGTATGGTCGCTGGATCAGCGGCAGTTGCTGAATACCATCGCGTGGCTGGAGGGGAAGGAATAGAGAGATGCTCGTTCTAGGACCGGAGAATGTGTAGGAGTTTCTCATCGTGGCGATGAGACCATCGCGGGAGCCCAGGAAGCAACGGCGCCGAAGTTGTTCTTTAGAGAACGTGATTCTTTGTTCTTTATTCCGGTCCGATATTCGAGACCACAATCTCCAATGGCTCGGTATCGCGTATCGTACCTAGTCGGTCCGGAACATCCGGAGACGGTAGGCGTCCGGCGGCTCGATGACAAATGCTGTTTGTCCAGCCAACACCAACAAATCCTCATCGCCGGTCACGAGCAGGTCGGCTTTGCCGCATTGGGCCAGATCGAGCAATGGTTGATCGTTCCCGTCGCGGCAGGAGATAGGACATCGTTCACTGGGTTCGATGTTGCTGCAGTAAGGAAAATAATCGCCTTGAAGCTCCAGGCTGCGTTCCTCGGAAAGCCGGAATTTCGCATACGCAAGAACGCGAATTAACTCCGTGGCAGTCGAGCGTGAGATAAGCGGGACACAACCACCATCGCGCCAATGAGAGCGCAACCATGCCAGGCGCCCGCCGGTAAATACGAGAGCAGAAACGACGCTATTTGTGTCGAAGACGACCCGAGGGATTTGCGGTTTTGTCACTCCGTGCGGCGTGCCCAAGCGACCGCGTCCTTCACATCCTGCTCGGTAATTCCAAGCTGCGCGAGATGCTCTCGCACCTCATCGGCTTTGCTTCGCACTAATGGGCGCAGCGTGATGGATTCTCCATCCGTGCTCACGTCGAAGTACTCCACACCCTTAAAGCGGGTGACGACCGCCTTGGGAAGCGTGAGTTGATTTTTGATCGTCATTTTGGCCAGCATAGGCCCTCATTCCAGTACGATTCCCTGATTAAAGGAAACAAGGAAATCTTACCACGAAGCGGAGGCTCATGCAATAAACCAGTCCCACTGCTCTTTAGTCAGCGGCACGACGGAGAGACGGCCAATCTTAACCAGGGCGGAATCGGCGAAGAGCTTTTCGGCCTTGATGGCCGCCAGGGTCTTGGGCGTCTTGAGGGGCTTGCCGGCCTTTACGCGAACCACAGGGACTTTGGGATTGGACGGGTCCACGCTGACCACTGAGCCCGTACCGACGGCGGTGCGCGCGTCTCCGGTGTGATAGAAGATCCAGTGCGTGCCGGGCTTCATCTCGCGCAGGTGCTTGACGGCTGTCGGGTTGGTCACGCCATCCCACACTGTCTCCTTATCGCGTAGGAGATCGTCGAAGGAGTAGACATCGGGCTCGGACTTGAAGAGGAAGTAGGTCATGCGGACAGTGAAACAGAGAAAGAGAGAAAGAGTGAACCAAAATTTTGCAGGCTTGTTCACAATCGCGAGCTTGCACCTCGGTTCACCATGAACCGTTCGCTTTCAGGCTCACCGAAGTAGGTCTTGCGCGCTCTGCCACTGTTTCGCTGCTTCTCTGTCTTGCTGTTCTCTGTTCCATTACAATCAAGAAGATATGATCCGTTTTTCGACAGCCGGGGAATCGCACGGCGAGGCTTTGATCGCCCTGGTCTCCGGGCTGCCGGCTGGGTTGCCGGTCGATCTCGACTTTGTGAACCGCGAGTTGTGGCGGCGGCAGCAGGGCTATGGGCGCGGTGGCCGCATGAAGATCGAGACAGATAAAGTCCACATTCTCAGCGGCGTCCGTCACGGTAAGACCATTGGCTCGCCAGTGGCGATCGAGATTGTGAACCGCGACTGGAAGAACTGGGAAGAGAAGCTGCCGGTAGACGCGGGAGATCCGGCGAAACACCAGGCGGTAGCTTCTCCGCGGCCGGGACATGCCGATCTGGCCGGAGCGCTCAAATACAACTTTCCCGATGCGCGCTATGTGCTGGAACGGGCTTCGGCGCGCGAGTCGACCGCGCGGGTTGCCGCAGGGGCGTTTGCCAAGTTGCTGCTTCGCGAGATTGGGATCGAGATTGCCAGCCATGTGATTCGCGTAGGCCGCGTGGAACTGGAGCGGGCCGCTAGCTGGGACGAGATAGCCGCGGTCGCCGCTCGAGACGAGATCCTGTTGAGCTGCGTGGATGCGCCGACCGAAGCGCGCATGAAAGAAGAAGTGGAACATGCTTCGCGCACCGGCGATACCGTGGGCGGCGTGTTTGAGGTGGTGGCGCACAGCGTCCCCGCCGGCCTCGGCACCTACGCCACGTGGGATGAGCGTTTGGATGGGCTGCTTGCATGGTCGGTGATGAGCTTGCAAGCGGTGAAAGGTGTCGAGATTGGGCGTGGCGTGGTGGCGGCCGAGTCCTTCGGTTCCGCCGTGCATGATGCGATCCACTACGCAGCCGAAGATACGGGCAAGCCGACGCGTTTTACGCGCGAGCGGAACAACGCCGGCGGAATTGAAGGCGGCGTTTCAAACGGCGAAGACATTGTTGTGCGCGGATACCTGAAGCCGATTTCCACGCTGCGGCGGCCACTTGAGTCGGTTCGCTTTGACACCCGCGAGGCAACCAGCGCAAGCTACGAGCGCAGCGATATTTGCGTGGTGCCGGCAGCCGGAGTAGCCGCAGAATCGATGGTGGCGATGACGCTGGCCGGTCTGGCACACGAGAAGTTCGGCGGCGACTCGGCCCTCGAGATGAAAAGAAATTTCAAGGGCTACATCGAACAGATACGGAGTTATTAGAAGAAGCAATGATTCTCAAGATCGTGAAATACCCCGACCCCGTTTTGCAGCAGCCAGGGGAGCCGGTGACCGAATTCGACGTCGAGCTGCGCAAGCTTGTTGCGGACATGTTTGAGACCATGTATGCCTCGCAGGGCATTGGCCTGGCGGCACAGCAGGTGGGCGTGGCCAAGCGGGTTACAGTGATTGACCTGGGCGCGGGGAAAGACCCATCGAAAAAGCTGGTGCTGATTAATCCCGAAATCATCTCGCGCGAGGGCAAGCAATACGAAGAAGAAGGCTGCCTGAGCTTTCCTGAGATTCGCGAGAAGATTGCGCGCGCGGCGAAGGTCCGCATTCGTGCGCAGGATGAGAAGGGCAAATGGTTCGAGATGGACGGCGAGGAACTGCTGTCGCGCGCGTTTCAGCACGAGATCGATCATCTCGACGGGATGCTGTTCATCTTCAGGATGAGCGCGCTGAAGCGCGATTTGAATCTGCGCAAGATTCGCAAGATGCAGCGCGAAGGCACATGGTAAAGCCGTGAAGCTGGTCTTCTGCGGAACTCCGCAGTTCGCGGTGCCTGCACTGCAGGCGCTGCAGGCCGCTGGTCACGAGATCGCTCTGGTCGTCACGCAGCCCGATCGCCCGGTGGGACGCAAGCAGATTATCGAGCCGACTCCGGTGAAGCGCGTGGCCTTTGCTGCGGGCCTGCCGGTGACGCAGCCTGAAAAAATTCGCAACAACGTTGAGTTTCGTACACGTCTTGAAGAGATCGCTCCGGACGCGATTGTTGTCGTTGCGTATGGCCGCATTATTCCCCCGTGGATGCTGGCTCTTCCGCGATTCGGGTGCATCAACCTGCATGGCTCGCTGCTGCCGAAGTATCGAGGCGCGGCGCCGATTCAATGGGCGGTTGCGTTGGGCGAAACCGTGACCGGCAATACGACAATGCTTCTCGAAGAGGGACTGGACACCGGGCCCATGCTGCTGCAGCAGGAAACTCCCATCGGGCCAGAGCAGACAGCGGCAGATCTGTTCGAGATCCTAGCGGCACAGGGAGCTCCGCTGATGGTGGAAACGCTGGCCAGATTGGCCGACGGGAGCGTACAGCCCAGAGCGCAGGACCACGCGCTTGCTACACTCGCGCCGCTGTTAACTCGCGAAGATGGGCGGATGAATTTCGCAGCCTATACTGCGACCGAGCTGTATAACCGGTGGCGTGGATTTCAGCCCTGGCCGGGAGCTTTCGCAACCATCGACGGACGTAAGCTCGCCTTCACGCGCCTGCTTGTTGCTCCGCCGCCCCACCCGAATGACCTTCCCACCCTTGAGCCCGGACAGATGCAACTCGCCTCCGGTTGTCTTTTCCTCGGGTGTGCCCACGGCACCTTGCTCGAAATTCGTGAGCTTCAACCTGAAGGTAAACGCAGCATGACTGCAGCTGAGTTTTTGCGCGGAACGCATCCTGTTCCGGGCACGCGGCTGGGTTAACTCAATGGCCGCCGTTTCTCCCGCGCGCAAAGTCGCTTTTGAAATTCTGCTGACAGTGGAGCGGGCCAAGGCGCACTCCGACGACCTGCTGCGCGGTAAGCACGCATCGGAGCTTTCAGTGGCTGACCGGCATTTGGCCACGACGTTGGTGCTCGGTGTGCTGCGCTGGCAGATTGCTCTGGATAAGCGAATCCGCGCATTCCTGAGCCGGCCTAATGCGCGACTCGATCCAGAGGTCCGGATCGCGCTACGCCTGGGTGCATTTCAGCTTCTGCATCTCGATCGCATTCCCGCGCATGCCGCAATCGACGAGAGCGTGGAGCTGGCGAAGCACGCGGGACATGGCTTTGCCTCGCGCATGGTGAATGCGGTGTTGCGGAAGCTGGCGGTTGGCAGGGAGTCTGGCGAAGGCGCTTGCGATGTCAGGGACGCCTATCCGGCATGGATGGTTGAGCGCTGGAATCGCGTCTACGGGAATGAAGGAGCAAATGCTATCTGTACGTGGGGACAGGCGGAGCCGCCGACAACCGTTCGACTTGCCGAGCCGAGCGTGGAAGATGAGCTTCGGCGGGACGGCATCGTTCTAGGCCCGGGTCAGCTGCTTCGTGCAGCGCGGACGGTGGTGAGCGGCGAGGTTATGGCGTCCAGCGCTTTCCGCGAAGGGCGCGTGCGTTTTCAAGACGAGGGCTCACAGCTGGTGGCGGAGATTGCTGCCTTCAAAGCGGGCAAGCGAATACTCGACGCCTGCGCGGCGCCTGGCGGCAAGACAATGATTCTTGCGGACCGCAATCCGGAAGCGCGGATCGTTGCCTGCGAGGCCAGTGCGCAGCGGCTTGCGCGATTGCGGGAGCGGTTGGTTCCATTCGCAGAACGCGTGGAGTGCCGGCTGAGGGATGCGGCGAAGATTTCGGAGGATGGGGCCTACGATGTTGTTCTCGCCGATGTGCCGTGTAGCGGGACGGGCACGCTGGGGCGCAATCCGGAGATTCGCTACAGGCTACGGCTAGACGATTTGCCGCGACAGGCCGAGAGACAAATCGCGATTCTCGGCGCGTCATTGCGTGCGGTGCGATCCGGCGGGCATGTCCTCTATTCCACGTGCTCTCTTGAACCGGAAGAGGACCAACAGGTTGTCGAGGACGTGCTTCGCGGGATGCCTGAGGTGAAGGTGTATCCGATCCAGGAAAGGCTCGTGGCACTCGAAGCCGCGCGGATACTGATCGCGGGCGCTGCGAAGAAGCTTGAAATCTGCGCCACACCCGAGGGGTACCTGAGTCTCATGCCGGGCACCTTCGGCACGGATGGGTTCTTTATCGCGCTGCTTGCGCAGGACTGAAGGGCCTCATCCTGCTTTGGGAAGCCGTAGCGCCTCGTAGTCGCGACCGAGCAATCCGCAGAGCGCCTCAATGACCAGCTCGTGATCGGCGCGCTGCGGAAGACCGGAGACGGTCACACTGCCTACGATGCCCCCTGCTGCAACAGCCAGCGGAAACGAACCGCCGTGGGTCGCGTAGTCGGCGATCGGCAATCCCTGCATCTCCTGGATCGTCTCGTTCTTGATCTTCTCTTTCAAGCCGATTGCATACGAGCTTTGATGAAAGCGTGCGACGACGTTACTCTTGCGCCGCACCCACTCCACGTTGTCGGGCGTGGTTCCTTCCATGGCCGCGTAAAAGAGGGGCTGGCCGAAGCGGCGCACATCGATCACGACGGCGAGCTTGCGCTCCGCTGCCATAGTACGCAGCCGCGAACCAAGCTCCCATGCAATCCCGGGATCGAGCCGCGGCAGCACGAGTTCGCGCTGTTGTAGTTCAATTCGTTCCAGGTCTTCGTTCCATCCCATTGCGGCGTGTCCTCTGCTGTCTCAGACATCGTACAAGGGCAGGGTAGGGTCCTAGTTCTCGGCAGCTTCTTCGACCAAAGGCCGCGGCCGGACAATGCCGAGCCGCTCGTAGATGGGGCGCATGTCGCGGCGCAGGCTCGGAATCTGTGTCCAGAACCAGAGCCCGCCCAGGATACAGGCGACGCCGCTGACAATGACCGTCCGTGGCGCGCCGATAGCATGAGCGAGGGTGCCGGCGAGCAAGCTGCCGAATGGGGCCATGCCGACAAAGGCCATGGTGTAGTAGCTCATGACGCGGCCGCGCATTTTCTCATCCACCAGCGTTTGAATGATGGTGTTGCTCGAAGTGAGGCCCTGCATCATGCCGAAGCCGGTGAGGAGCATGAGGAGCATCGAGAGCCAAAGTTTTGTCGACATGCCAAAGCAGATAAGCCCGGTCCCGAAGACGGCTGCCGCGATCGGGATCATGCGCACAAGCCCGCGCACGGAACGGCGCATCACGAGGCTCAGCGCGGAGACAAGCGAGCCCACGCCCACAGCACCCATAAGAAAGCCGAGCGTGTGCGGACCGCCGTGCAGTACCTGCGCCGCGAAGATGGGCATGAGCACCATGAAAGGCCATCCCATGAGGCTAAGGAGCGCGAAGAGCAGCAGAATGGTGCGGATGGGCATGAAACCGGCAACGTAGGTCCAGCCTTCGCGCAACTGCTCGACCATGGAGGTAGTGGCTCTGGCATCCGACGATTGGGGAACGCGCATCATCACCAGCGAAGCGATCACCGCAACGTAGCTGACGCCATCGACGAGGAAGCACCAGCCCTCGTTGGTGGCGGCAATCAGGAGGCCGGCCAGTGAAGGGCCGAGCAGCCGCGCCGCATTCGACCATGGACGAGTTGATGGCGATGGCATTGGAGAGATCGGCCCGCTCCTCCACCATCTGCACCATGAACGACTGTCGACCGGGCATGTCGAAGGCATTGATGACGCCTTGCATCGCGCTGAGGATGAGCACTTCAGTGATGGTGATGCGGTGGGTGAGCGTGAGCCAAGCCAGCGCGAGCGACTGGACCATTGCCAGAGACTGGGTCCACACAAGGACTTTGCGGCGGTCGATGCGGTCGACAAGAACGCCGGCCAGCGGCGCCAGCAGGAAGGTCGGTATCTGGCCGGCGAAGCTGACGGTGCCGAGGAGCAGGGAAGATTTGGTGAGGCGGTAGACGAGCCACGATGTGGCTACGCGCGTCATCCACGTACCGATAAGCGAGATGCTCTGGCCTCCGAAGAAGAGCCGGAAGTTGCGATGCCGCAGGGCTCGCCATGCGTGCGAGAAGTCGCGAACAGAGCCTGCTTTTGAAGCTTCGTTTTCCTGAGTCATCTTTATGATTGGATGTTGTGGACTACAGCATTGGTGCGAGCTACTTGGCGACGACCAGCTTAACTTCGGTGGCCAGGTCGACGCGCGCTCCGGCCTGAGGGTCTTGGGCGATGACAGAACCGGGAGCAACCGGCGGCGCGGGTGGCGTATTTCCGGTGCCCACGGGGGAGATGGGCACATCGATGAAGACCGGGGCCGCCGTCTTGATACCGACCTGGGCTAACTGCGCTTGCACGCTCACGACAGGCAGCCCCGTTACATCGGGCATCACGTAGCCATCGGGCGATTCATCGCCGGGCGCTGCGATCAACAGGTTGACGCTGGGGCGCTCGATGCCTTGTGCGTGCGGCGGCGGGTCCTGCGCAATCACCGTGCCGGGCTCAACTGCATCGTCGGGTAGTTTGGCGATGGTGCCGGCATCGAGTCCGGCGCGCCGAAGCTCAAACGCGGCTACGCGTTGATCCACGCCAATCGTATTCGGCACGTCGACTCTCTGCGGGCCCAGGCTCTCGGCCACACGTACGTGCCATTCGCGGCGAACGACGGTTCCGGGCGCGGGTGACTGCGTGAGGATGTGGCCTGCGGCGACGTCTCCGGAGTAGTAGCGGTTGTCGACGTTGAGGTTCAGGCCCATGCCCGCGGCCTGGCTACGCGCATCTGCAACGGTCATGCCCTTAAGCGAAGGCACCTGCACTTCAGCACCGTGAATGGCGAAGTGCATGGTGGTGATGGCCGAGAGCAGTGCAACCGCCACCAGCAGCATGGTGAGCGAAGCGATCCTAAAGAAGCGGAGAAGAAAGTGTCCGCTCATGGCTCGGGCTCTCCGTCGGGGTAGACGATCTCGTACTCGATCGGCATTGCTTTGGACAACATCAGAGAGACAGAGCAGTACTTGTTCTTCGACAGCGCCACGGCATCTTCAACGGCTTTGCGGCTGAGCTGCTTGCCGCTCACCGCATACGTGAGCTTGATATGGGTGAAGACGCGTGGCGGCGCGGGAGCCTGCGTGGCTTTTGCTGTGACGCGAAGCCCGGTCAACGCCTGGCGCTTCTTCTTAAGGATGCTGACCACATCAACGGAGGTGCAGCTGCAGAGGGACATCAGGACGCCTTCCATCGGGCTCGGTCCGTGAATGTGCGCGGAATCCGCATCGAAGACAATGGTGTTCCCGCTTTCGGTGGTTCCTTCGTAGACATCGTCGTGCTTCCATTGGCTGTAGGCAAACATGGCGCGATTCTCCGAAGCGTGTGGTCAGATTCAGGCTACTCGCTGCGCGTGGCGGTATACAAGCCGGCGATGCCGAAGGTGTAAGGGCTCCAACGTACGTCGGAGAAATGATTTGCGTTCATCCGGGCGAGCAGTTCCGGCGGAGCAGGGAAGCTACCGACAGAAGCGGGCAGATACGCGTAGGGTCCGTCCGCGCCAACCACCAAGCGCCCGATGCGCGGCAGGATGCGGCGGAAATAGATGGAATAGGCTTTTCCGATTAAGCCGCCGGGCTCACTGAATTCGAGAATCCCGAGTTGTCCTCCGGGCTTGAGAACACGGTGAAACTCGCGCAGGCCCGCATCGTAGTTGGCGAGATTGCGAAAGCCGAATGCCGTGACGATCAGGTCGAGAGACGCCGAACGCAGCGGCAGGTGCAGGGCATCGGCTTCGACGGGCAGGACCGCCGCGCTGCCCAGCTTCGCGAATTTCTCAGAGCCACGGCGCAACATGCCGTGGGAGAAATCCGCGGCAAGAATGGGGCGCGCATTGTTTGGCCGATGGCGGAGCAGGGCGAGGGTCATGTCTCCGGTGCCGCAGCAAATATCCATGACGGCGGCATCGGGATTCGCAAGCACGGCATGAAAACGTCGCGCGGCCTTGTTCCACCAGAGGCGATCGATGTTCGCGGAGAGAACGTGGTTCAGCAGATCGTAGCGCGGCGCAATGGAGTCGAACATGGCGCGCACGGTTTGTGCCGCGGCTGCTTCGTCCTGAACGCCTTCGGGCCGTGCCCCTGCAGTGGGCATCAGCGGCCCGGTTCCCGTGCCTGCGCGAGCATGTACCCGATAGCAGCTTCCAACTCGGCAGCTGTTACATCTTCCACCACGCCTGCATCGCCAATGCCGATAGGCAGGACGAACCGGCGCACGCCGCCGATGTTCTTTTTGTCTGCGCCAGTGGCCGCCAGCAGCTTGGCCGGCCGCAGTTTGAGCGCGGGCAGTGGCCCATAGAGATGGATCAGATCTTCAAGCCGCTGCAACTGCTGGGTTGAGATTGTGCCGCGACGCCTGGCAATGGCGAGAGCCGCAATCATGCCCCAGCCAACGGCTTCTCCATGCAGCAGGACCTTGTAGCGAGTGGCCTGCTCGATGGCGTGGCCCACCGTGTGGCCCAGGTTGAGAATCATGCGCAGGCCGCTCTCGCGCTCGTCGCGCCCGACCACCTTTGCCTTGATGCGGATGGATGCCGCGATCACTTTTTCGAGCGCCTTTGGATTGCCCGCCAGGATTTCGCCGGCGCTCTCTTCCATCAAACGCACCAGGGCGCGATCGCGAATGATGCCGGCCTTGATGCTTTCCATCAGTCCTGCGCGCAGTTCGCGGTCGGGCAGCGTGCCGAGCACCTCGGTGTCGGCGAAGACGGCCAGCGGGTGATGAAAGCTGCCGACGAGGTTTTTTCCCTCGGGCAAGTTGACGCCGGTCTTGCCGCCGACCGAGGAGTCGACCTGTGCGAGGAACGTAGTGGGGACCTGTACGTAGGGAATGCCGCGCATGAAGATAGCCGCGACAAATCCGCCGACGTCGCCGACGATGCCCCCGCCGAGGGCGATGAGCAGGGAGCCGCGATCGCCTCCGGCGGCAACCATCTGCCGGAGCATGCGTTCCACGTTGGCCATGGTCTTGTGCGGTTCGCCGGGGGCGAGAAAGAGCACGATAGGCGGTTCCGCAAAAGAAGAGAGGAAAGTCGCGCCCCAGAGTGCCCAGATAGGGGGCGATGTGAGAACAAAGGTGCGGCTGGGCGCACGGCCGGTGATGCGGTGAATGCGGGGCGCGAGCGACTGGAGAAGTCCGCTGCCGGCACACACCTCGTACTTCGCCGAGGGGGTCTCAACACGAATGATTTGCACGCAGCCTCATTTTAAAGGATTTGGACTGTGCATGACTTTACAGGATTTGAAATCGTCTGCGCGGTAGACTGAGGGCATGCGTATTGGAATCGATTTTGGAACTACGCGTGTTGTCGTTGCGGCTGCCGACCGCGGCAATTATCCGCTTGTACATTTTGAAGCACCGGACGGCCAGATGCGGGATTGGTTTCCTCCCGTGCTGGCGGCGAAGGATGGAGAGCGCATCTACGGCTGGGATGCGGTGGCCGTGCAGGACCAGGAAAGCTGGACGGTCGTGCGTTCGCTCAAAAGGTCGATGCGTACGGCCGGTCCGCATACTGAAGTGCAGGTTGCGGGGAAATCGATTCCTCTGCGGGTCGTGATGGCCGAGATGATGAGGGCTCTGCATACGCAATTGATGGAGCACTCAAACCTCGGCGCCAGCCCGGACGAACCTCTGCAAGCCATGGTGGGTGTTCCTGCGAATGCGCACAGCAATCAGCGCTTCTTGACCGAAGAGGCGGCGCAGCTGGCGGGGTTCACTGTGCTGGGCGTTGTGAACGAGCCTTCGGCGGCGGCGATCGAATTTGCGTATCGCAGTGCGGATCAAAGAAGTAAATCAGGGAGCGGGCTGCTGGTTTATGACCTGGGTGGCGGGACCTTCGATGTTTCACTGGTCACGCTCGGTGCGGACGAGAACATTGTTGAGGCTTCGGATGGAATCGCCGACCTGGGCGGCGACGATTTCGACGACATTCTTGCTCACATCGCGATCGTGATCGCGGGGCCCAATCCGCCCTTCACACCATTCGAGCGGAGAAGACTACTCGATGAGTGCCGCGAGAAGAAAGAGTCGCTGAATCCCAACACGCGGAAAGTAACGATCGATTTTGACCGGGTGCGGCCGGGGCTTAAGGAAGTCACGATTCCTGTGGACGTGTACTACGAGCGATGCCGTCCGCTGATTGAAGCGACTAAGGAAGTTGTGGAAAGGCTGCTGAAGAATTACGGCGAGGCCGAGCTCGACACGCTGTACGTGACTGGAGGCGGGTCGGAACTGCCCGCCGTGGCGCGTGTGCTGCGCGAAACATTTGGACGCAAGGTAAAGCGGTCTGCGTACATGCGCTCGGCAAGCGCAGTCGGGCTGGCGATTCGGGCGGCCGCTGCGTTTGGTCCGCTGCAGGAGAAGTTCACGCATAACTTTGGTATCTGGCGTGAAGCTGATTCGGGCGGAACGATCGTTTTCGATCTGATTTTTGCGCGCGGCGTTCGTCTGCCTGCGCCGGATGAGCCGCCCTTACGGTATGAACGCATCTACCAGCCGGTACACAACATTGGCCATTTTCGCTATCTGGAGTGTTCGCAACTGAGTGAGGAGGGCCAGCCGGTTGGCGAAATCACCAATTGGGAGCAGATTCAGTTTCCCTTCGATCCCCAGTTGTGGGGACGGCCGGACTTAGGGGCGGAGCCGGTGAAGGCTCTGCCTGCGCCGAACGGCCTGACAGTCCGCGAAGAATACACGTGCGATGCGGGCGGTAATCTGCGCGTCAAGATTTCTGAATCGCCAACCGGCCATGCGCGCGAATACCTGATCGGGCAATTGGCCACGACTTAACCGGTGAGGTTTATTGATCTGCGTCTGGATGGCTGACGGCGCCATTCTTCATTGCCCAGTCGAGGAATCCCGCGGGTGCGTTCCGGACGTTTGCCAGATTCGCACCTGCGACGCTTTTGAGGCCCTGCCATCGTGCGTTGGCGAGGTCCGCGCTGCGTAGATCGGCGTCGTCGAGGGTGGTTCCTGTAAGGTCCGCACCGGCAAGGCTGGCGCCGTTCAAATCAGCGTTGCGCAGGTCGGCCTGCACGAGCACGGCACGATCCAGATGGGCGCCGCGAAAATTGGCAGAGGTCAGGTTGGCGAGAGTAAAGTCGCAGCCGCTCAGTTCGCTTCTGCGCAGGTCGGCCGCGCTGAAGTTGGAGCGCAAAAGGTCTGCGCGGCGAAGGTGGATCCCCTGAAGGAATGCGGAGGACACATCAACTCCAACCAAGGGCACCTGGTCGGAGTTCAGCTCCTGCAATGCTTCGATTCTTCCGCCGCTGCCGCCCTTGCCCTGCGCGGTGTTGATCACTTGCCAGGCCTGGTAGTGGCGCTGTTTGACGCGATCGCCGGACTCGGAAAAGTAGAGGATGACCGCCACCAGCACCGAGAAGGAGCCAAGGTACTCGAGGACTTCGAGAAAGGTCCAGTTGCTGAGCAGGAACGCAATCCATTCCCACACCCATTCGAGTGCGAGAAAAGGCCGCATCCATGGTGGCGCCGCAGTGACCACGCGGTCGCGAAAGGGAGCAGGTCGGCTTCGTCGTTCGCGTACGATCAATCCCGGTCTCCGCTTCGGCTCTCCGATTGCCGGCCGTTCCAACTTTAGCTTACCCGTCAAATGATAGCCTCGAAAGTTATGGGGTTGGGCTCGGATGTCGATTTTGTGGTGATGGGCGCGGGCGTTGCAGGACTGCGCGCCGCGATTGAGCTTGCCGAACACGGTGAGGTTCTTGTTGTCACGAAAGAGGCAGTGGCGGAATCGAACACCCACTACGCGCAGGGTGGAATCGCCGTGGCCATGGAGGGCGAAGAAGATGTCGCCCTGCACCTGAAAGACACAATGATGGCGGGCGATGGGCTGGTCTTTGAGCCGGCTGCAAAGGTGCTCGTGGAAGAAGGGCCGCTCCGCGTTGAGGAGCTGATCGAGTGGGGGACGCGCTTCGATCGCGAATCCGGCGCCTTGGTGCGCACCCGCGAAGGCGCCCACTCGATGGCGCGGATTCTGCATGCAAATGGCGATGCGACCGGCGCGGAAATCAGCCGCTCACTGGTGGAATTTGCCAAGGCTCACAAGCGGATTCGATTTGCTGAGTGGACTACCGTCATCGGGCTTGTGGCCGTCGACGGGCGCGTGGCCGGCGTCGATTTGCTCGATCGCGACAACTGCTTGGAGCGGGTTCTGGCGAGGTCGGTGCTGATTGCTGCAGGCGGGGCTGGGCAGGTGTACAGCGACACCACCAATCCCGCGGTCGCGACCGGAGATGGCATTGCCCTGGCATGGAAGGCGGGCGCGGAACTGGCCGATATGGAGTTCTACCAGTTTCATCCGACGGCATTTTCGCTGGCCGGCGCACCGCGCTTTCTGCTGTCGGAGGCTCTGCGCGGCGAGGGCGCGTATCTGCGCAACGATCGCGGCGAGCGCTTCATGGAGCGATATCATCCGCTGCTGGAACTGGCTCCGCGCGACGTGGTGGCGCGTGCCATCACGCGCGAAGGGATGGGTGACCGGCCCGGTGACGTGCATTCGGTGTACCTCGATATGCGGCATGTCACGGGCGTGGATTTGCATCGACGCTTTCCCGGGATCAGCGCGTTTCTCGCGCGCTATGGGCTCGATCTTGCGCGGGACCTGGTGCCGGTGCGGCCCGCGGCCCACTACCTGATGGGTGGGATACGAACGGACGTGACCGGCCGGACCAGCCTCAGCGGCTTGTACGCTGCGGGCGAGGCAGCCTGCACGGGCGTGCATGGAGCCAACCGGCTGGCATCCAATTCGCTGCTTGAAGGGCTGGTGTTTGGGGCGCGTGCAGCGAAGGCCATGCTTGAAGACGGGTTGCTTCTCGTCGAGGGGCATCTGGAGCCCGGTGGCGATCGTGGCAAGCCTCTCGGCTCGATTGAAGAAGAAAAGCTTGAGGCGGAAATCGCCAGGCTGCAGCAGAATATGTGGACACATGCGGGGCTCTTGCGGGAAGGGCCGTCTCTGCGCGATGGACTTCGCGCGCAGCAGGCAATTCGGGACAAAGTGAGGCAGCTGCAGGAAAAGCATGCGGGGCGCCGGTTTCTGGAGGCCGAGGCCTTATGCACGGTGGCCGAGGCGATTCTCTGCTCTGCATTGGCGCGAACCGAGAGCCGCGGCGCGCATTACAGAAACGATTTTCCGCAGAAGGACGATCGGCATTTTCATCGCCACTCTATTTTGCTGGGCAAGGGAACCGGCGGCAGCCAGATTACGTTTGAAACGTGGTAGGGCCACGCCGCACTATCTATTGCAGATTGCGTTGCAGGCGGCAATTTTAATTCTGCGCAGTTTCGAGGGCAGCCTGTACACTGCCGTCAACAGGAGGAATCTCCCCAAATGCAGACACGGATTCAGGGCACCACGATGCCGGTGCTCGATGTGCAGCTTGACCCGAATGAGAGCGTGTTTTCCGAGAGCGGCGAGCTTTCGTGGATGACCGCATCGATCCAGATGACAACGCATACGCAGATGGGCGGCGGCGGAGGCCTGTTCGGCATCCTGAAGCGTGTGGCAGGCGGCGGCAGCATCTTCATGACCGAGTACCGCGCGTACCAGTATCCCGGAGAGGTTTCGTTTGCAACCAAGGTGCCCGGACACATCGTCCCCGTGCAGGTGGGCCCTGGGCAGGAATACCTGGTGCATCGGCACGGGTTTCTTTGCGCCACGCCGCAGGTGAATATCGGCGTCGGTTTTCAGCAGTCGCTGGGTGCAGGCATCTTTGGCGGCGACGGGTTTTTATTGCAGAAGCTCAGCGGTGCAGGGATGGCCTGGCTGGAGCTTTCGGGCGAATTGATCATGAAGAACCTGGCGCCTGGTGAAATGCTGCGGGTGCATCCCGGCCACGTGGGCGCCTTTCAAGCCTCGGTATCGTTCCAGATCACGACAGTGCCGGGAATCCGAAATATGATCTTCGGCGGGGACGGTCTATTTCTCGCCGTTTTGGTGGGTCCGGGGACAGTGTGGCTGCAGACATTGCCTATTTCCCGTTTGGCGCATCAGATCAGTGAGTACCTGCCGCGGACGGAGAGCCGGCAAGTGGCTCCCGCTGCCGGTGGGGCGCTGCTGGGTGGCATCGTCGGGTCGATTCTGAGCGGGGACCAGTAGGTAAGAAAGGCTGATTCGATCTGCCGGTGGCTCTGTACCGGCAGATCGATATCCCAAGGATGACTGAAACCACTCCCGAACGCCGGAATATCCGCGGCGACATCGTTTTTATTTTTGCGCTCGGTCTGGCCTGCTATCTGGCCTGGCTTGTACACGGCGTTCTGCTCATTCTCTATGTCAGCGCTCTGTTCGCTGTCGTATTCGCCCCGATTGTGCAGGCGGTCTCCAAGGTGCACATTCGCCGCTGGCGACCCTTCAAGGGAATTGCGGTGCTGATTTTGCCGCTGGCGATTCTTGGCATCGTCGTCGCGTTCTGCTTCCTTGCCTTGCCCCCCGTGGTCCGGGATCTTCAGGAGTTTTCAAAGGAAGCACCCGAGCGGGCTCCTGCCCTGCTGGAGAAGCTCAATCGCATTCCCTTCGCCGACCAGATCAATACCGATGATCTGAATTCGCATCTTCAAACCTTTGCCAGCAGCATGGCAACCTATCTTCTGGTGTCGATTAAGGATTGGGCGGGCAAGCTCTTCAGCGTAATCACGGGCCTGATTCTCACCTCGTATTTCATTCTCGAGGGCGATCTGGCCTATCGCTGGTTTCTCTCGTTCTTTCCACCCAAGAGCCGTGATCGTCTCGATCTGACTCTGCAGCGGGCCGAGGTGCGCATGGGCAAGTGGCTGCTTGGTCAGGGAGCGCTGATGCTCATTCTTGGACTGACCAGCACGATTGTCTATCTCTCTCTCCACGTGCGGTACGCCTATGCGCTGGGCGCGCTCACCGGGTTGCTGAACGGAATACCGATTCTCGGCGCGGCCGTGTGCATCGCCCTTGCTTTGCTGGTGGCCGCGATTGATTCCTGGGGTCGCGTGCTGGGCGTCGCGATTTTCTACGCCATCTACCTGCAGGTCGAGAACTCCTACCTGACGCCGCGCATTATGAAGAACAGGGTTGGCTTACCAGGAATTTCCATCCTGGTTGCGTTGTTTCTCGGCTCCGAGCTGGCGGGAGTTGTGGGGGCGATGGTGTCGGTGCCAACCGCTGTCCTGGTGACCGAGCTCGTCAACGAGTACCTGGTGAACAAGAGCCCGGCCTAGGCTAAAGGGGCAGACCGCTAGCGGCCGGCTCGCACCGCAGCGTCGACTGCGAATTTCATCGCGCCGCAATTGGAAAGAAATCGAACCAGGCTGCCGGTCAGCGGTTCGCGGGGAACGAATGCCTGCCCGTCCGTACTGCGCGTCGATTCCAGGGCGGCAGGGCGGAACGAAGGCGACGCTTCCCTGCTCGCCATCTTCATTTCGCCCGCCCCCTGCGCGTTAAGGATCATGGAACTTAGCCGCCGGGCCAGCGCCAGATCGAAGCTCTCGGAGACGAAAACCATTTTACCGCGGGTCGTAATGACCACCGGGCCTTCATTTGTGTCGTATACCTGTTCTTCGCTTCCGTCACCGGGATCGTGGGCAGGCCTGGCTTTCAGCCCCGAGTACTTGCGCCCGAGCTCCGCCGCATACAAAGTTGCGAATGCGCGTGCAGATGCGCTGGACTTCCACGACGAGAGATAGAGGAGCGCGATGGACTTGGTCGAAGCTTTGTCGGCTGGGACGGCATTGCGCAACTGGCCGGCCCAGTAGACGCCGCCGTTCCATGCGGGAGTCAGATCGCGCGCAGCCGTTTCGCCGCCAAAGATGCCGGTAAGAATGTGGACGTCGAGCTGGCCGACCTGGCCAATGTCATAGGGCCGATAGACCGCGTCGACGAGGGGATGAATATCCGGCAGAAGCGGGACAGTGGGAACGTGTCCTTTCTCGTACTCGCGCGGATTCATGATCTCCCATGAGGATGTTGGCGGCCGATCGAGCGCTCCAGGAAAGGCTGCTGCCTGCCCCTGATCCATCCAGATGTCCTGCTCGAAGCTGAGTCCTTCGCGGTAGGGAAACATCAGTGACTCGGAGAGCAGCAAGGGAGCGCGAGCCAGGACAGGCGAGTCTCCCGTGCCATTCATCTGCTGCTTGATGACCTCGACAACCTCGGGATCCTTCAGAAGGCTGTGCCCCATCGGCTTGAGAATGTTGTCCATCATCACCGCGGTTGCCTGGCCTTCGGTGACGGCTTCGCGTGCGGTGTCCATCTCATCCTTGGCCAGGTGAGCCGTATCGTCGCTCGAGGTGAGGGAGACGTCGGGTGGGGTCTGGTCGCTCCACTTCTCAAGATTGACGTGCTGATCCTGCAGGGCGTGGGTCAGCTCGTGCGCCAGCACCGGCTTCTGCTCATCCACCGTGACCCAGTCCAGAAGATTGACGGTCTTTTCTTTTGGATCGTAGTAGGCCTCAATCTGCTCTTTGAGCAGCGACAGCAGAAAAGGCTTGAGATCGAAATCGCGGTCGAGCATGCCGAATTTTTTGAGCACGATCTCGCTGCGCTGCATGCGCCGGGAGTCGTCGTCTTCATTAAACTTCTCGGTCAGATAGCTCTCGACTGCAGCGCGCGTAGTCATCTGGCGCTTAACGTCGCTCTTGATGGGTAGGCCGGTTTCATCGGAGGAGAATTTGAGCAGCTGATCGACGAGCGCGAAGAGCTGCTTCGCCTCATCCGGAGTGATGTGCGACTCTGCTTTGGGCTGGTCCTTCGCCTTTGAGCCAGAATTTGAATCAGGCTTTGATCCCGGTGAGGCAGGTGCCGCGGACTGCGCGGCAGCGATGGGCGCGGCCTCTGCTGCCGCGCAGGTAGCAGGCGCGGAAATGCCGGTACATGCCAGGCCGATCCCCAAAGTGCAGATACTCAACCACTTCAGCTCCAGGTTCGAGCTCCAGCTCATGCGTTCTCCTTGTGTTCTCGGTTTCCGGGGCCGCAGGCGAAGCGTCCACTTTGAAGGCTATAATCAGGATGCGGCTCGATGCGAACTTTCACCAGGAAAAGTGGACATTGGCGCGCGAAAGTACTCCCCCTATGACTGATTCGGCCCTTGCCACGAATGTTGCAGCAACGCCGCTTGCCGTCTTTTTGACCGCTGCGGCCAAGTCACCCCGGCTCGTCGAGTATCGATGCGTGCAAACACCCCAGGAGTTGGACGCTCCTGAAGCAGAAACAGCGGCACTCACGGCGGGTGCGGCGGCGCACGATCTGGGATGGCTGCGCCGGGTTGCGGTGCGCGGCGAAGATCGTTTTCGCTGGCTGAGCGGCATGGTCACGAACATGGTTCGCGATCTCGATCCCCATGGCGGCGCGTGGAACCTGGTGCTAAACGCGCAAGGACGCATCCAGGGAGACCTGACGGTCTGGCGTGAAGACGACGCGCTCGAACTGGAAATTGCGGCCGACCAATATGCGCGGCTGATGGCGCACCTCGAGCACTTCATCATCATGGACGATGTCGAGCTCGTTCCCTTGGGGCACGAGCCGGCCGCTGAAACCGCCCTCGGGGTGACCGGTCCTCAAGCCGGCGCTGTGCTGGAGCGCATGGGGCTTCCGGTGCTTGCAGCGCCGATGACGCAAACCCGCATCGAGTGGAATGGCCTCGACCTGCGCATTGCGCGCTGCCACGGTGTGCTGGCTAAGCACTACGAGATTTGGACGCCTGTTACCGGCATCACTCGGCTATGGCGGATGTTGACTACAGCAGGTGCAAGCCCGGTGGGCTCCGCAATGCTCGAAGCATTTCGTGTTGCAGAGGGCATACCGGCCTACGGAGTTGACATGGCCGAACGCGATCTGCCGCAGGAAACCTCGCAGATGCGCGCGCTGCACTTCAACAAGGGCTGTTATCTTGGCCAGGAGATCGTAGAGCGCATCCGTTCCCGCGGCAACGTGCACAAGCATCTTCGTTCGCTTGAACTGGACGGGCCTCCGCCGGTCGCAGGCGCCGAGCTGACCATCGGCGATGCGCAGGCGGGACAGATCACCAGTGCGGCATACCTCCCATTGAGTGCCGGGAAGCGCCTTTTCGCGATTGGCATGATTCGAGCTGAGGCAGAAGCGCACAATGAGCCATTGACCTATGGCGCTGGGGCCGCGAGCGGATCGGCCCGCGTTTTGAATTCGCCGCCAACACTTTAATTCCACCATTACTGGAAATGACGAGCTATGAGCGATACGCCGAAGTTTGAAGTGATTGACCGCCGCAAGATGAAGGCGGAAGAAGAGCACACGCACCCGCAGCCGGAGCCTGTAAGCGCGCCCGCCGAACCTGCTGCCGGGCCAAGACTCGTAGTCGCCGAGCCGAGCCCTGCCCCCAAAGCGCCCGAAACGGAAGAGGAGTTGAGCGGCGAGATGCCGGCTGCTCCCAGCGCGGAAGAGAGCGCGCAGCAAAAGGCGGCCTACGATGCCTCGGCGCAGCGGATTGAAGATCTGGTGCGCGCACAGAATCCCGGCGCAGGCGCGCAGCCGCCGGTGGGCTTTGAGCATCTGCTGCAGCAGCTTTATCTTTCCGCGATGATCCAGATGGGCGCGGGAACGCAGGAAGGCCAGCGTCCCCGGGTCGACATCATGGGCGCGCGGCAGACCATCGATATGATTGCCGTGCTCGCTGAAAAAACCAAGGGCAATCTGAATGAGCTGGAAGATCGCACGATGCAGACCGTGCTCTTCGACGTCCGGATGGCGTTTCTCGAACTGACGAACATGATCTCAATGCAGAGTGTCCCACCGCCTCCTCCAGGCAAGCGCTGATTCCGTCATGGAGGGGCTGCTCACATTTTTAGGCACAGGGACCTCCATGGGCGTTCCGACCCTGGGATGTGCCTGCGCGGTCTGCATGTCCTCGGATCCGAATGACCGGCGGCTGCGGCCTTCCATCTTGGTGCGCTGGCATAGCGCAGGCGCCGAGCGCGTCGCGATCATCGATACGGGCCCGGACTTTCGCGAACAGGCCCTGCGATGCGGGTTACGCCGTGTCGATGCTGTTTTGTACACGCATAATCACGCTGATCACATCCTGGGAATGGATGACCTGCGCCCGCTCAGTTTTGTAGCTGCACGCGAAGGTGCGCCCATACCCTTGTACGCCGCGGACGATACGGCCGAAACACTGCGTCGTATTTATGACTACACTTTTTCTCCGGCTGCGACCTACCCCAACCGCGCACGGGTGGAAATTGAGCGTCTGGCCGATGCGGTGACCGTGCATGGAGTTGAATTTCGCTCGGTGCCAGTATTGCACGGAAGGCAGAATATTGTTGGGTTTCGTTTCGGGCGCACGGCCTATCTCACGGATGTCAGCGAAATACCCGAGCCCAGCTTTGCTCTTCTTGAAGGACTCGATTGCGTCATTCTTTCCGCGTTGCGACACAAGCCGCATCCCAGCCATGCGACCCTGCCCCAGGCCATTGCGTGGGCCGAGCGCATCGGCGCTCGCCAGACGTGGTTTACCCATATCGCGCACGATCTGCCGCACGCGGAGACCAACCGCTCCCTTCCTAAAGGGATGGCATTGGCCCACGACGGGCTCTCGTTCCCTGTGATCCTATGACGACGCCCGACCCTATCACGTCCGTTGGTCCGACGCCGCACGAACCGGCGAAGGCGATCCCCGTGTACCGAGCGCTGGACGAGGTTCCCACGGATATCGGCCGATCCGTCGTTGCAATCGGGAATTTTGACGGCGTGCATCGCGGTCATCGCGCCATTCTTTCCGCCGCCGTTGCACAGGCCCGTGCACTGGGCTTGCAGGCAATGGCAATCACCTTCGATCCGCATCCGGAGCAATTTCTGCGGCCGGCAGTTGCTCCCCGTTTGCTGACACCTATCCCCGAGCGGATCAAACTACTCGTGGCGACCGGTGTGGATGCTGTGCTGGTGCTGCCCTTCGACGAACAGCTTGCCCGGATGCGCGCGCGGGAATTTGTCGAGCGCGTGCTGGTTGCTACCCTGCATGTCTGCTCAATCCACGAAGGCGGCAACTTTCGCTTCGGGTACCACGCGGAGGCCGGCGTGCAAGAGCTGAAGACATTCGGCTTGGAATTTGGGATTGAGGTTCACGTTCAGCGTGCCATCCGTGTCCATGGGCTCGATGTTTCGAGTTCCGCAGTCCGCGCGGCCGTTGCGGCTGGCGATGTGAAGCGGGCACGCTGGATGCTGGGCCGCCCTTTCTGTGTGCGATCGACGCAAGCCCGTGGCCGCGGCGTTGGAACACGTCTGCTGGTGCCCACCGTAAATCTGGCGCCATATCATGACCTGTTGCCCGCCTTCGGCGTGTATGCAACGCGGCTGACGATTGGCGGACGCTGTTTTGAGGCAGTGACCAACGTGGGCAATCGGCCGACCTTCGAGGGTGTTGGCTTCGGTGTGGAAACGCACATCCTCAACTTCGAACCGATTGAAATCGGCGAAGAGACGCCGCTGGAACTGGAGTTTCTGTTGCGTCTGCGACCGGAGATCGAATGGCCTTCGCCGGAAGCGCTGAAGGCGCAGATCTTCAAGGATGTCGCGCGGACGAAGCGCTATTTCCGGCTGCTCGACCGCTGTTAACTACGAATCTAAATCAGAGAATTATGCAGGCGGTGGCGAGGGCGACCGCGGCTTCTGCCGCACGCTGACCACAGGCACGGCTGGTTGCCTGGGTGCGAGGTTCGCCTGATCCATTGGAACCTCTGATTGATCGCCGAGGAATTGCTCGTCGTTCTTGCCTTGGATCGCGGCGCGCATAAATGCGATCCAGATGGGAAGGGCGGCGCGCGCGCCAGTTTCCTTCTCGCCCAGCGATTGCCGGCTATCGTAGCCAACCCAGACGCCGCAGGTGACAGAAGGCGAAAAGCCCAGGAACCAGGCGTCCGTGAAGTCGCTCGTGGTTCCGGTTTTGCCTCCGAGCGGATGGTTCAACTCCGCCACTGCGGCGCCGGTTCCGTGGACGGTGACGGCGCGCAGCAGGGTCATCATGCTGCGCGCCGTCTGTTGCGAGATGACGGAACTGATCTCCGGCCGATCTTGCCAGAGCGTGATGCCGTCGCGATTCTCTACCTTGCGCAGCAGCCTTGGGGTTACACGAATTCCGTCGTTCGGGAAGACGGAGTAGGAGTCTACCTGCTGCTCCAGCGAGATTTCTGCCGCGCCCAGAGCCACCGGCAAATACGGTGGAATCTCGGACGTGACACCAAACTGATGCACCATTTCGATGACCTTGTGAATGCCGACACGCGCAGCCAGCTTCACCGCTGGAACATTGCGCGATTCGGCAAACGCGTCGATCAGCGTCATCGGCCCCTTGAAGTTGTTTTCGTAGTTGTGCGGCGTATAGCTGCCGAAGCTTGTGGGTGCATCGACGACGATGTCGGTGGGCTTGGCGCCGTCTTCAATAGCTGCCGTGTATACGTAGGGCTTGAAACTTGAACCAGTCTGACGTTCGGCTTGTGTGGCGCGATTGAACTGCGAAAGCGCGAAGTCGCGCCCACCCACCATGGCCAGAACATCGCCGCTCATGTTATCGATGGCCATCAACGCGCCCTGTACCCCCGAGTCCTGCTCCAGGGTCGCGTGCAGCACGTCTCCTCCTCCGCTGCTGGTCAGATGGAGATAGATGATGTCGCCGGGCTTTACGAGCGCGTCGCCGAGACGTTGTCCGGTCCAGAGCCAGTCGGCCTGTTGCAGTTGAACCTTGCCGTCACCAATGCGGGCATCGATTTCGAGAGGCGTGGCGCGCGTAACGACCGCATGCACATAATCGCCGGGGCCGCTTGCATCGGCCCAGTCAGGGTGGCGGTACTGCGCAATCGTCTGGCCGCCTGCGAGCACATTTTCGAGCTTGCCTTTCCATCCGTGGCGTCGCTCATAGGCGGCAAGGCCGTCCAGCACCGCACGATTCGCCGTTTGCTGCAGATTCAGGTCCAGGGTTGTTTCAATGCGCAGGCCGTCTTCATGAACCTCGTCGGTGCCGAATCGCTTCTCAAGTTCACGGCGCACTTCTTCCTGGAACCATGGCGCTACGGAGGCGTCGGGCTGCGAAATCTTCAGGCCGAGAGGCGACTGGCGGGCCTCTTCGGCTTGCTGATGGGTAATTACCCCATCTGACTCCATCTCGCTGATGACGAGGTTGCGGCGGCGCAGTGCTTTTTCCGGCGACACGAGCGGCGAATAGGCATAGGGTGCTTTGGGTAAACCGGCCAGCAGCGCGGCTTCAGTGAGATTCAGATCCCTGGCATGCTTGGAGAAATAAAACTCAGACGCGGCCTCAAACCCATACATGCCGCTGCCCAGGTAAATCTGGTTGCCGTAGAGAGTAAAGATCTGCTGCTTGGTGAAGGCGCGCTCGATCTGGATGGCAAGATACGCCTCCTGCAGCTTTCGTGTTGCGGTACGCTCCGACGACAAAAACAGGTTGCGCGCCAACTGCATGGTGAGGGTCGATGCGCCTTGCGCGCGTCCATGGCTGCGCAGGTCGTGCACCAGCGCGCCGGCGATGCGCATTACATTGATGCCCCAATGCGATTCAAAGCTCTTGTCTTCAATTGAAATGACGGCCTGACGCAGCACTGGTGCGAAGTCGTCGTAGTTGACGACAATGCGACGCTGCAGTGCAAACGAACCGATCAGATGGCCGTTTCGGTCGAAGACATCCGTGGTCGTCGAGGGGCGATACCGTTCCAAGTCCTGGATTTGCGGAAGATCGACTGAGTACACCAGCATTGCGCCGGCAAGGCTGCCCGTGATGATGGCCAGCAGAAAGAGTGCGGCGAAGGCCAGCTTGCCCGCGACTTTGCGGTGCCGTACGGCAGGCGCAGGGTCCGGATCGAGGCGATGGTACCGGCCCGTGCCGCGCAATGGGGGCTGATTGTGTGTGGCAGCCAAGAGATTCGGCCTCATGGGCATCCCTGCGATCGCGTCGCACCGCAATGCCGATTGCGTGAACTAACGCGATGCGATCGAGGAGCCTTCCAGCTCAAGGCTAGCACGCCAGCAGACGAGAAAACGTCGTTGTCGACACACGTGCACCAGCGCTTGCACGCTGGGAGAGCCCCGCGCCCTTTATCCGTTTTTGGATTTGAGCAGATCGAGTGCTTTGTTCAGCGGCTCGTCGCTCTTGGGTGGGTTGGTTCCATCGCCAAGGTCGTCTTCCGCAGCCTGGCCCACCTGCACCGTGGGAGTCACGGCATCGTCCTGAATCTTCTTTCCGTCAGGCCCCTCGTACTTGGCGACGGTCAGCATCAGCGCCGCGCCGTCAGGCAGTTCGATCGTCTTCTGCACCGAACCTTCGCCGAAGGTCCGCTCGCCCACCACGTCTCCGCGCTTGGCGCCTTCAATCGCATCCGCAGTCAGCTCAGCTGCGCCGTAAGTGCCACGATTCACCAGCACTGCCACTGGCGCAGAGGTGATGAACTTCGAAGGATCTGCAGTAAACGTCTGGGTTGAGAACTTCTGGCCTTCCAGCGTCGCCAAGGTTCCCTGGTTGATGAAAAAGTTGGCCAGGCGAATTCCTTCTGCGGAGTCGCCGGCAGAGCAGTCCCTGAGATCCAGAAGCACCTTGTGATTCTTTCCGGCCGATTTCAGCTTGCCGGCAATCTCGTCCACCCGCGCAGAGTTGAGGATTCCGGGCTTCAGATAGAGAATGGTGGAGTTTTCGTACTGCTGATCGCCGAGCGCGGGCGGCTGGGTGATGGTGCGCGTGAGGGTGAGCTTATCCGGGTCTGGCTTGCGCGGCCGCACCACCGATACTGCGATTGTCGTCCCAGGTTTTCCTTCAAGCATCAGGCGGATCACGGCGAGCGATAATTCGCGGGTCGACTGATCGCCGATTGATTCGATCACATCCCCGTCCGCCAGGTGTTCCTTGTCGGCAGGTGAACCGGGCGCAACGCTCACGATGGTGGCGTAGCCAAAGCGCTTGGAGACCGTAACGCCAATCTGTGCCACGCCGGATGCGGGGCGGTCCTTGTAAATCTTGTATTCTGCCGGCGTCAAATAGCTGGAGTCAGCGTCAAGCGACTCCAGGAGCCCATGAAGCGCACCCGTGGTGACGTTGCCGATGTTGGGCTCGGTCACGTAGTCGCTCTGAACTCGCTTCAGAACTTCAGCGTAGACATGCATCTGTCGATAGGCGCCATCCTCTTCGCCACCGGCGTGGACGCCAAAGAAGCCAAATTGGCCAAGACCGAAACCAAGACCGAGGGCAGCGAAAACTGCCACGCTGAGGATGAAGACAAGACGTTGAAACGATCGGGACACAAACACCACCGGGGCGGTCCCTTGGGGAAGAACCGCGCACATTCTATAGACGCAATGATACCGCAAGGGTGGGTATGCCGGGCATCTGCTGGTAACGTGTGCTCCGCCCGGAGGTTGCCGGAATCATGCCCGGCGGCCGGCCCCCGCAGCTCCTGATTTACTTGTCGATTTGGGCTTTTGAGAGGCTTTTGGCGCACATTCAGGCGTGCTGAGCCTGCTCAGGTCCGCGGTCACCCTTTCCAGCTCCTCAACAATCCGGTTGGTTCCGGAAGCCTTGAATACGGCCAAAAGGGAATTGAAGTACCACAGTTGCAGGTCGCGGCCGCGATTGAAGCGGGTCCACACCTCCGAACCGATCTCCCGGTAGTCGTCGAGGATCGTGCGTGCGTTGTAGAGCTTGTCGGCAGCGGAGATCAACTGCACGTCGGCAGGCTCGCGCCTTAGACGAACAACGTAGGTTTCCTTGCGCTCCTCCCACGGCTCTTTCTGATGGGAGTCTTGAACGAGGGTGTCGGAGAGACCTTCGACCATCCGCGCCACCTCCGCTCCGAAGTTGTAGCGGATGTCTTCGAGCCGCGGTTTCCCGCCGTGGTCCTCGACTGCGTCATGCAGAAGCGCAGCGATCACCATGTCTTCAGTGACCGGGAAGGGCACATGGCCTGCCTCGCCGATCACCAGGGATGCCACTCCGAGGAGATGCGCCATGGCCGGAATCTCCGATCCTTTGCGCCGCTCGATGTGCAAATGGCGGGCGTAGTCCACGGCACGAACAAACCGCTCTCCCAGCTGAAGGGAATGCTCTTTCACATGCATCACGCCAGGCTTCATCCTTTTGCTCATTTTGGGAGTGATTTGTTTGGGGCGGCGGCTCTGCCGCGCCCGCAGCTATTCCTGCGGCGCACGATCACGGCACTCCCCGCGTATGCATCCAATATAGCTGCGGTTTGCTGCAAGGAGGAACGATACCGTATGCAAACACTTCGAGGTAGCTTGACCCTGCCGCTGCTCGCGGCGGCTCTTTCAGTCCCGTTGCTCATCTCCGGATGCACGGTACATGCCGGCTATTACGATCCCTACTACCACGACCGCCATTCCTGGAACGGCGAAACCGTCTACTACGGCCAGTGGGAACACGACACCCATCGCGACCACATGGACTTCAGAAGACGAAACGAGGCGGACCAGAAGTCCTATTGGGAGTGGCGCCACCAGCATGAGGACCATCACTAGAACTGGCCACGGGTCAATCTCCAAAGAGGAGTCTGATTTTTTCGAGCAGCAACTCGGGATGGACGGGTTTTGCCAGTATTTCGAAATGGTGGCCCTGCAAACTCGCCGCTGCAAGCAATTCATTCGTCGAACCTTGACCGGATGAAAGCAGTACTCGGCAATTGGGGCATAGCAGTCGGATCTGGTTGGCGAGTTCAATCCCGTTCATCTTCGGCATAACAACATCCGTGAGCAACAGGACAGGAGATACGGTCTGTGCGGCCCTCAAGGCATCGACAGGATCGACGAACGAGCGCGCGTCAAAACCCTGGCTGATGAGAATGAGTTCAAGGGTGGATGCGATGAGGTCTTCGTCATCGACGACAAAGGCGATCCGGCGGCGGGGTCCCATCTTTCCCTCATTGCTTGTTCGGCGAACGCTCCAACCAGCGCATTCTGCAAACGGAGTCTTATGGTTTCTGTCGGGCACCCGACAGAAGGCTCTGGACCTTTTCTCGTATCGTTCGGCGAGGGGGAGAGGCTTTCGGTTCTTTGGTGGCGGAGGACGGGATCGAACCGTCGACCTTGGGGTTATGAATCCCACGCTCTAACCATCTGAGCTACTCCGCCGGGAGGAGGGTGCAACCGTGCGGTTGCACCACTCTTAATGATACGGGCGCTTACATTTACGGTCAAACCCACCATTGCATGGAGCGGACGCGCCTTTCGGCGCCATTCGTGCCGCTCATCAGGAATTCAACCTTGAGGCGAGTTCTGCGCAAGAGCAGTAGCCCTGACCCCGTCGAGAATGGCGCCGAAAGGCGCGTCCAGCCCCCAGCAGTGGGCCGAAGGCGCGCCTTGCCCCCACGGAGCGGGTTGTAGACTTGCGGGAATGGGAACAGTACGAATTGCTGGGGTGATTCCGGCGCGGCTCGGGTCCACGCGGCTTAGCCGCAAGGTGCTCCGCGAGGTCGCCGGCAAGCCAATGGTGGAGTGGGTGTGGCGCGCCGCCCAATCCAGCGGCTTGATGGACCCCGTCATCGTCGCGACCGATTCAGAGGAGGTGGCTGAGGTTTGCCGTAGTTGCGGCATCCCTTCCGCCATGACTTCGCCGGAGTGCGCAAGCGGGTCTGACCGGGTGAGGGAAGTGGCACGCCAGATTGATGCGGATATCTACGTCAATATCCAGGGCGACGAACCGACGCTGACGGCAGATTTTTTCGGGCCTCTGCTTGCGTTGTTTGATCGGCCCGAAGTCGATGTGGCGACCCTCGCCGTGCCGTGTGCGCCGCAGGAGTTCGCCAATCCCAACGCCGTCAAAGTTGTTACCGCGCTCGATGGACGGGCCTTGTATTTCTCGCGGGCCACAATCCCCGTCGATCGCGATGCGACTGGATTTACCGGGTATCGTAAGCATCTTGGTATCTATGCCTATCGCAAGGCTGCCCTGGAGCGATTCGCCGCACTGCCGCCCTCGCCGTTGGAAACGCTCGAGCGGCTGGAGCAACTCCGACTCCTCGAAAATGGCATCGGCATTTACGTTGCCGAAGCTCCTGCCGACACGATCGGCGTGGACACGGAGGAAGACTTACGCCGCGCAGAAAAAGTGCTGCGGGGTAGGTCCGCTTAGCCTTACCCGAAGATAATCAGAATTGCGCGCAAGAATCGGAGTGCAGCAAAACGCCAGTGGGGAGACACTCCTTTTATGAGCACCAGCACCCAATCCGTGATGACAGTGCCACCGCTTCCGCCAATCGACACCGAGACCGCATGGCAGCAACTGCTGCAACGCGACGCCTCCGCGGCATTTTTCTACGCGGTGACCACGACCGGGGTCTTCTGCAGGCCGAGCTGCACAAGCCGCCGACCGCTCCGCGCGAATGTCCGTTTCTTCGCGACGGCAGCCGAGGCGCAGGCGGCTGGATTTCGTCCCTGCAAACGCTGCACTCCTGGCATTGCATGCAGCAGGCCCCTGGACGAAGTTCGTGCCTACATCGAGCGCAACGCCGATCGCCCGGTGCGCCTCGAAGAACTGGGCCGCATCGCCGAGCTGAGCCCATTCACCGTGCAAAGGCTCTTCAAGAAGAAGATGGGCGTCAGCCCGCTGCAGTATCAGCGCGCGTTGCGCGCAGGCAGTCTGCGCAACTCCCTTCGTCAGGGAAGCAAAGTGACCGACGCAATTTATGAAGCAGGTTTTGGCTCGTCCAGCCGCGCCTACGAAGGCTCGCAGCTCGGCATGACCCCGGTGCGTTTTGCGAAAGGGGGCAAGGGAGAGCGCATTGGCTGGTGCGCGGCGCACACTCCCTTCGGCTGGATGACTGTCGCGGCGACAGACCGCGGCCTATGCTGGCTTTCGCTGGCTTCGACGCGCGCTGAGGCTGAGGAGAACCTGCGGGCAGAGTTCCCAGCCGCGCAGTTACATCGCGACGAGACGCTGGAGTCCCTTGTGGATTCGGCAATCGCGGAAGTGAGCGCAGAGGCGCCAAAGGCGCAGTTAGCCGCACCGCAGGTGCTTGATTTGAGGGGA
>CAWFZI010000028.1:0-43159 GCA_963820295.1 uncultured Acidobacteriaceae bacterium
GACTTAAAATCCGCAGGCCGCAAGGCCGTGGGGGTTCAAGTCCCCCTCTGGGCACCACTCCAATCGAAACCTCAACTTGAAACTCAGGCTCAAGGTGGGCAAATGTAGCGCCCAGTTTGAGTCAGTGCTCTCCCGCCCTCCGAACACAAAACGCTCGAAGGTGGGGCACCCACGCGATATCGCTAATTCAAATGTGGGCCACCCGCCACAAATCAAATAGAAGCTTACAAGGAAAACTTCAACTCAGCGAAGTGCTCAATGCACGGAACTTGAAGTTATTGCGATGACAGATGCAGACCGTTCACACCTGGACGAACTAGTCAGCGCATTCGAGCAGGCGCAGAAGAATGCCCAGGAACGCCGGGAAGGGCGATTTATTAGAGATCCGGCTCCGATTCTCACCCGACGACAGGTCATGAAATTCCAGCCGATAGTCAGATCGGCGCGGACGCCCACCAATCTCGAGAGGAGGCCCGACGTCGACGCGAAGTGCGAGCGCAACTTCGCGTGTTGGAGGTCATGGCGTTTTGTCCTGATCCCTCGCCTATCTCCAGACCTCGCGCGCAGTTTCCACGACGACCTGAAGCTTGGCCCATTGTTGGTCTTCGGTTAAAAGATTGCCTTCCATCGTGGAGGCGAACCCACATTGCGGGCTGATAGCCAGCTGCTCGAGGGGAAGAAAGCGGGACGCTTCGTTGATGCGGCGAACGAGATCGTTCTTGCTTTCGAGCTCGGAACGTTTTGAACTGACAAGGCCCAGAACGACCGTTTTCCCTTTGGGGACAAGACGGAGAGGCTCGAAGGTGCCGGAGCGCTCGTCATCGTATTCGAGGAGAAATCGATCGACCGCGAGTTCATGGAAGAGGCGCTCCGCGATAGCGTCATACCCGCCTTGAGCGTACCAATGGCTGCGATTATTGCCGCGGCAGAGATGGATGGCGAGAGTGACGCCGGCTTGGTGCGCGGCTGCAAAGCAAGCGTTGTCGGCGTTCAGTGAGGCCGTGAGCATCTGTGCGGGATCGACACGAAGCTCTTTCTCCATCCAGGATGTCCACTTCGAATCAAGATAATAGCTGTAGCGGGGCGCATCGATCTGGAGATAGGAGATTCCGCTCCTGGCCAGCTCGCGGATGTCAGCGACCATGATCTCGGTGATGGCTTTGAGCAGGGCATAGGGATCGTGATAGATGCGATCGGTGATGCCGTACTTGAAAGAGATGGCGGGGAATTGAGTCGCGCTGGGCAAGGTGATCTTAATGGGGCCCGGAGAGTGCTCTCGAAGAAATGGGAGTTCCGGGCCGGTGAGAGGCTGGCGTTGACGAAGCGTTGAGGTCACGACGCCATTGATGCTGCTGACGGCCGGTTGCGGCTGGCTGGTCTTTTTGAGCGTCGTCGGACCAATTGCGAGACACGGCGTCGCCGAAGTCGAAGCCTTGGACAGCGTCGGTGAAATCGCTCATAAAGTTCGTACGGCGAAATTCGCCGTCAGTGAAGACATCGAAACCGATTTCCTTCTGACGCTGGAGGACCCTAAGAATTTCACGATCTTCGATCGCCTGGAGCTCCGTGTGGGGTCGCTGCGCGCGACGTGCTTCGAGTAGTTCGTGGGGACGAAGTAAGCTGCCGACGTGGTCGGCGCGATACGACGATGGCATGGAATTCTCCTTTTGATGGCAGACGATTTTCGATGCCTTGCAGGTCAAATCAGAACACTACGAAGAGAGCGGGCTCCAGCCTGCAGTGCAGGCAGGCACTCCTGGAGAAGTGTAGCGCGATCGACGCGGGAGATGTGTGTGCCGACGTTGATTGCCGCTACGACCTGGTTGGTGCGCGTGGAGACGGGGACAGCGATGGAGCGAAGCCCGGACTCGAGTTCCTCGTCAACGATGGCGTAGCCGTCTCTGCGTACCCGGAGGACTGCTTTCTTAATCTGCGAAACGAGGGTGACTGTCTTTGGGGTATAGGATCTCGGCTTGAGCAGTTTGAAATAGGCATTGAGCTGGTCGTCGGGCAACGCAGAGAGGAGCACGCGGCCCATCGACGTGCAGTAGGCGGGCAGCCGGCTACCAACCGAGAGGCCAGCGGCCAGGATACGGCTGGCAGCGGATCGAGCGACATACACGATCTGATCGCCGTCGAGCATGCTCATGGAGGATGACTCGTGGATTTGTTCCGTGATCTGCTCGAGGATGGGGCGCGCCGCTTCAACCACCGAGGACGATGAGAGGAAGGAAAATCCGAGGCGCAGCACTTGAGACTTCAGTCGGTGGACCTGCCGGGAGCGCTCGACATAGCCGAGGAGTTCGAGTGTGTGAAGGAGGCGTCGGACGGCGGCGCGGGAGAGGCCAGTGGAGTGAGCGATTTCGACGATGCTGCGTCCGTCTTGATGGCCTTCGAAGCTCTCGATGACGCGGAGGCCGCGCGCCAGAGAGAGCACGAAGTCAGGGTTTCCGGCGTAGGGGGAAAACTCGGAGCTGCTGTCGACGGCGACTGGAGCGGAATGGTGTGTGGCGGTGGGCATCGGAGTGAAAGAGCTCTTCTTTGAGGGGCGATTATCGCACATCTTGTACAACTGTAGCGAACCGCGCAATAATGCGAGTTCCTGGAGATCGAATGGCGGAGTGGCTCAGTCTAGCCGAGGCAGTCGCGGCGCATGTCCACGATGGGGACAGCATCGCGATGGAGGGATTCACGCATCTCATTCCATTCGCGGCGGGACACGAGATTATTCGGCAGAGGCGGCGAGAGCTTTCTCTGATTCGGATGACACCCGATCTGATCTACGACCAGCTGATCGGGGCTGGATGCGCGAAAAGGCTGACATTTTCATGGGGAGGGAATCCCGGGGTTGGGTCACTGCACCGATTTCGCGATGCGGTAGAGAATGATTGGCCGCGTCCGCTGGAAATTGAAGAGCGGAGCCACAGCGATATGGCGAATGCGTACGTGGCGGGCGCATCGAATCTGCCTTTTGCGGTTCTGCGCGGATACACCGGCTCGGACTTCGCGCGTGTAAACGACAAGATTCGCAGTGTCACATGCCCCTTTACGGGCGAGGTGCTAGCGGCCACGCCGGCGGTGAGACCAGATGTGACCGTGATTCACGCCCAGAAGGCGGACTGGAAGGGGAACGTTCTTGCTGTGGGGAATTCTCGGGGTGCAGAAGGAGGCAGCGCTCGCGGCCAGGCGGGTGATCGTAACGGTGGAGGAACGGGTGGAGCGCCTGGATGCTGCGCCGAATGCATGCATTTTGCCTGGTTGGGTTGTCAGCGCTGTTTGCGAGGTGCCGCGAGGGGCCACACCCTCGTATGCGCATGGCTACTACGAGCGAGATAACGTGTTCTATCGCGCGTGGGACCGGATTTCGCGTGAACGGGAGACGTTTCAGGCATGGATTGAAAAACACATTCTCAGCACCGAGAACTTCGCAGAGTATCTGGCCGTGTTTGGTGAATCGCAATCGCAGGCGGTGTATGAGTGAATGTCGATTACACGCGGGACGAGATGATGACCGTGTCGGCGGCGCGGATGCTGCGAAACGGGACTGTATGTTTCGTGGGGATTGGACTGCCCTCGACGGCGGCGAACCTGGCACGGCTGACGCATGCGCCGGATGCGGTTCTGGTATACGAGTCCGGACCGATTGGTGCGAAACCGCCGGTGCTGCCACTGTCCATTGGAGACGGGAATCTGGCGGAGACGGCAGATACGGTGGTCTCGACGCCGGAGATCTTCCGTTACTGGTTGCAGGGCGGTCGCATCGATGTGGGATTTCTTGGCGCGGCGCAACTGGACCGGTTCGCGAACATTAACACGACGGTCATCGGTTCGTATGCGAAGCCGAAGGTGCGGCTGCCGGGAGCGGGAGGCGCGCCGGAGATCAGTTCCTCGGCAAGAGAAGTGATGATTATTGTGAAGCAGTCAAAGAAGACGCTTGGTTGAGAAGCTGGATTTCGTGACCTCGGTAGGGTTTCTGACGGGAGAAGATTCCCGCGAGCGTGCAGGGCTGACTGGGAAAGGACCGGTGGCAGTGATTACCGATCTTTGCATCCTGCGGCCCGATCAGAGAACACGCGAACTAAAGGTGGCCAGCATTCATCCGGGAGTGGATCGAGAGACGATCGTGGCGAGTACAGGTTGGCAGATTCGTTTTGCTGAGAATTGTGGTGAAACCGAGGGGCCGCGAGCCGAAGAACTTCGAGGTGCTGCGAGACTTGAAGGCGCGCACGGCAGCGGCGCATGGTGTTCAGGAGGATGCAGCGTGAGGCCGGTGTTCCTGTGCGATGCGGTTCGAACGCCTATCGGGCGCTATGGGGGCGCGCTGTCGAGTGTGCGGGCCGATGATTTGGCCGCGGCTCCAATTCGTGAGCTGGTGCGAAGAAATGCGAGCGCGGATTGGGAAGCTCTGGATGATGTGATGCTGGGATGCGCGAACCAGGCGGGAGAAGACAACCGCAATGTTGCGAGGATGGCACTGCTGTTGGCGGGTCTTCCAGAGTCAATTTCGGGGACGACGGTGAATCGGCTGTGCGGGTCCGGAATGGATGCAGTAGGTGCCGCGGCGCGCGCGATTGCTTGTGGAGAGGCGGAACTGGTGATCGCCGGCGGGGTGGAGTCGATGTCGCGGGCTCCTTTTGTCATGGGGAAGGCAGAAGCCGCATTTCAGCGCTCCGCGGAGATCTACGACACGACCATCGGATGGCGGTTTGTGAATCCGAGGATGCGGGAAATGTACGGAACGGATTCGATGCCGGAGACAGGCGAGAATGTTGCGCGAGAGTGCGGAGTAGAACGCACGGCGCAGGATGCCTTTGCATTTCGCAGCCAGATGCGCGCCGCCCGCGCTATGAACGAAGGCTTCTTCGACGAAGAGATCGTGCCGGTGGATGTGGGAGGCAAGAAGGGAACGACAATAGTTGCCCGCGATGAACATCCGCGACCGGACACGACGATGGAGAGGTTGGCAGCGCTGAATCCGCTTTCACCCGGTGGGACGGTGACGGCGGGAAATGCGTCTGGGGTAAATGACGGAGCAGCGGCAATGCTCGTTGCTTCAGAAGAAGCGATTGCAAAGCACGGACTACGGGCGCGCGCGCGCTTTCTGGGAATGGCGACCGCGGGCGTGCCGCCGCGGGTGATGGGAATTGGTCCCGTGCCCGCAACCAGAAAGCTGCTGGCGCGGTTGGGTATGGAAATCGGCGAATTCGATTGGATTCAGTTGAACGAGGCATTCGCAAGCCAGTCGCTCGCCTGCCTCAAGCAACTGGGTCTGCCTGAAGACGCGGAGCACGTGAATGCGACGGGAGGGGCAATTGCCCTGGGACATCCGCTGGGGATGAGCGGTGCCCGTCTGGTGATGACGGCAGTGCATCAACTGGAGCGTTTCGGTGGGAAGCTGGCGCTGGCGACGATGTGCATTGGGGTGGGCCAGGGGATTGCGATGGCGGTCGAGAAGGTATGAAGGAGGAGCATTGAGCGATGTTCCGATTGTTGAGATGGCGGTGCCCGGAACCCAACCGGAGTATCTGTTTCCGCCGTACGCTTCGAGCGTCGCGCGATCGCCGCGAATGCCGCTGGTGATGCTTCCGAAGACGTTGACCGAGAAGACAGGTCCGGTGTTCGGGCACGGCCTAATTTGCCAGCATGACAACGATCTGACAGCGCAGCACGAAGGACGACCCGGTCGGGGAGCGCATCTTCGTGCATGGGCGCGTGCTCGATGAAGATGGACGGCCCGTGCGTGGAGCGCTGGTGGAGGTGTGGCAAGCGAATGCAGCCGGCAGGTATCGGCACAAGGTGGACGGGCACGATGCGCCGCTCGATCCCAATTTCAGCGGAGCCGGGCGAATACTGACAGATGAAAACGGTTACTACTGTTTCAAGACGATCAAGCCCGGGCCGTATCCGTGGGGCAACCACTACAACGCGTGGCGACCGGCGCACATTCACTTCTCGCTTTTCGGCGCTGGGATTCTGTCGCGGCTGGTGACGCAGATGTATTTTCCGGGTGATCCGCTGCAGCCGCTCGACCCGATCTTCAACAGCATTCCGGACGAGGCGGCGCGCATGCGGCTGGTGTCGAGGCTGGATATGGAGCGCGCGGAGCCCAACTACGCACTGGCATACATGTTCGATATCGTGCTGCGCGGGCGCGGCGAGACGCCGTTCGAGGTGGCGCGGTGACGGAGAAATGGATTCCCTCGAGCTCGCAGACGGTAGGCCCCTACTTCAGGATAGGGTTGGATTTCCTGACCGATCGAATGGCCGAGGTGGATACAGGCGCCGAGGGTGCAATCGAGATTCGAGGGAGAGTGCTGGATCGAGAAGGATCACCGGTTTCCGATGCGATGCTGGAGTTCTGGAGCCCAAGCAATATGAAGAATGGCTGGGCTGGCGCGCGAGAGCATGGGATTCCGGCTGGATTTCGGCGCACAGCCACGGATGAGAACGGGCACTTTGTCACTTGGATCGAGAGACCTATCGCGGGTCGACTGGAGGATGGAAGAATGCATGGCGCCTCACTTGTTGGTGCTGATCTTTGCACGTGGGCTCCTGCGGCATCTGATTTCGCGGATCTACCTGGAAGACGAAACCGGAAACGAGATCGATCCTGTACTGCTGGGGGTCCCTGCGGAGCGGCGCACCACGCTCGTTGCGAAGTGCGATGGTGCAAATGTGTATCGCTGGAACGTGATTCTGCAGGGCACCGACGAAACAGTGTTCTTTGCCTGGTAAAGAGATAGCCGATATGAGCAACGACCTCAATTCGTTCCTGTTTTCGACGCCTGAGATGACGCGCGTGTTTTCAGAGCAGGAACAGCTGCGCGCGATGATGCGATTCGAGTGGGCATTGACCTGCGCGCTTGAAAAGGAAGGCTTGGCGGAGGCGGGATCCGGCGCGGAGCTGAAGTCATTGCTCGACGCCGGTTTCGTTGACGTGAATCAGCTGAAGCGCGAGGCGCGCGATGACGGCAACGTTGCGATCCCGTTCATTAAGCAATTGACTTCAGCGGTGAAGGCACACAATGAGCCAGCGGCGCGCGCGATTCACCTGGGGGCGACGAGCCAGGATGTGCTGGATACGGCACTGGTGCTGCAAATCCGTGAAGGCTTTAGGCTGCTGACGAGCGTGATCGCAAGGCTGGATGCGGCTCTGGCGCTGCAGGTGCGGGCGCATCGCGAAACCCTAATCACGGGAAGAACCTGGTTGCAGGCTGGGCCGCCGACGACGCTGGGACTGAAGATAGCGGGCACCCTGGCGGCAGTGCGCAGACATCGTGACGCGGATCGAGGCCGCCGTTGCAAGAGCAATCGTTCTCCAATTTGGGGGAGCAGTAGGCACGTTAGCAGTGCTTGGTACTTCGGGCGGGCGTGTTTCTGCTGAGTTGGCGCGCGTGCTTGAATTGCGCGAACCCGAGATTCCCTGGCACACGCAGCGCGATGGCCTGGTGGAGATGGTGGAGGTCTTGGCGAATCTCACCGGCTCACTTGGGAAGTTTGCACGCGATATTGCGCTATTGATGCAGTCGGAAATCGGAGAGGCTTCGGAGGGAGGCGGCGAGGGTCGCGGCGGATCGTCGACGATGCCGCATAAACGCAATCCAGTGGCATGCGCGGCAGTCATCGCAGCACATGAGAGGATGCCTGGTCTGGTTGTGACGATGCTGCATGCAATGCCGCAGGAGCACGAGCGAGGGCTCGGGTTGTGGCAGGCGGAATGGGAGACAGTGCCGGAGGCGTTTCGGTTAACGGCGGCGGCTCTTGGGTATGCGATCGAGATCGCAGAGGGACTGGTGGTCAATGCGGATCGAATGCAAGCCAATTTTGAGGCTTTGCTCGGGATCAGCATGGCCGAGGCAGTGGGCACTGCGCTTGCGCCGAAAATTGGGCGCCCGGTAGCGCACGATCTTCTGCGCGCCGCTGTGAAACGCGCGACTGAAGAGAAGCTGCATCTGGGGTCTGTCTTAAAGAGCATGCCTGAGGTGACTGCCCAATTGAGCGCGAAGCAGATTGATACCTTGATGGAGCCGCGTCGATACCTTGGTAGCGCAGGGCGATTTATCGCAGGCCTTTTGGGAGAGCCGGATGCCGGAGGTTGAGAATTCCCCAGGTCAACTTTATTACGAGCTGAGTGGCAAGGAGCAGGGCGATGTGCTCGTGCTCGCAAATTCTCTTGGATCCGACCTGCGCATGTGGGACAAGGTTCTGCCGTTCTTTGATTGCAGGTATCGCGTGATTCGGTTTGATACGCGGGGACATGGAAGGAGCAGCGTGCCGCCCGGGCCGTACACGATTATGGATCTTGGACGCGACGTTCTGGCTCTGCTGGACTCACTTGGGGTGAAGCGCGCGAATTTCTGTGGTCTGTCTCTGGGTGGCATGGTAGCCATGTGGCTAGGCATCCATGCACCGCGACGAGTGAAGCGACTGGTTCTGGCGAATACTGCAGCGCGAATCGGCACGCAATCGAGCTGGGACGAGCGGATTGCGATGGTGAAGAGGTCGGGAATGGCGAAGCTCGCCGAGAGCACGCTGACGCGATGGTTTACGGACAGCTATCGCGAGGAGCACACCGATGAGATGAAGATGATCCAGGAGATGATTGCGACGACTCATCCGGCAGGCTACTCGTGGTGCTGCAACGTTTTGCGAATGACCGATCTGAGAGACGGAATCGCCGACATCCTGGCTCCATCCCTTGTGATTGCGGGAAGACACGATCCTGCAACGCCCGCTTCGGAAGGGCTCGCGATCCATCAGGCCCTGCGTGCCTCGAAGTACGTGGAGCTTGAAGCGTCCCATCTCTCGGCATGGGAGCGTGCGGAGGAATTTGGAGCAGAAGTTGTTAGGTTCCTGGAAACGGTGGAGAGTCCCAATGGATGAACGAGAGAGGCATGAGGCTGGGATGCAGGTGCGGCGAGAGGTACTTGGGAATGCGCACGTGGATCGTGCGGAGGCTTTGAAGGGCGATTTGGATGCGGAGTTTCAGGATCTGATTACGCGTTACGCGTGGGGCGAAATATGGGAGCGGCCGGGGCTATCACGTCACACGCGCAGTTTGTTGACGATCGGCCTGATGGTCGCATTGAATCGCGGCGACGAGCTGCGCCTGCATCTGCGTGCGGCCGCGAACAATGGAGTCACGCCTGAAGAGATTCGGGAAGTGCTGTTGCATTGCGCTATCTATTGCGGCGTACCGGCTGCGAATTCCGCTTTCCACGCGGCGAAGGAAATCCTGGATCAGCAACAACCAGGCAAGTGACAGGTCAAGCATGGCGCGGATCGAGACACAAGTCGGCATCGTAGGAGCGGGTCCTGCCGGGCTGATGCTCTCGCATCTGCTGCATCTCAAGGGAATCCATTCCATCGTGCTGGAAGCGAGGTCGCGCGCATATTGCGAGGGGCGAGTGCGGGCCGGGGTCCTTGAGCATACAAGCGTGCAGATGTTGCGCGACGCAGGGGTAGGGGCACGTCTCGACCGCGAGGGGCTTCGGCATGAAGGAATCGAACTCGGTTTGAATGGAGTGCGGCACCGCATTCCGTTTGTGGAACTGACCGGCAAGTGCGTCACCGTCTACGGCCAGCAGGAGGTCGTAAGAGATTTGATTGCGAGGCGCATCGCCGACGGCGGCGATCTGCGCTTTGAGTGCGGAGATGTTTCGCTCGAAGGAATTGCGACCGAAACTCCGCGCATTCTCGTAAGCAAGGATGGCCAGGTGGATGAGATTCAGCTGCGACTACATTGCTGGCTGCGACGGCTTTCATGGAGTTTCCCGCGAGGCGATTCCAGAAGGCGCTTTGAGCATGTACGAGCGCTCTTATCCCTTTGCCTGGCTCGGGATCCTGGCCGAGGCGGCGCCATCGCAGGAGGAGTTGGTCTACATGCATCATGACCGTGGCTTCGCACTCTACAGCATGCGTTCGCCGCGCGATCACGCGGTTATATCTTCAGTGCGCGCCTGACGAAGACATTGCGCAGTGGAGCGATGATCGGATCTGGAACGAATTGCAAACGAGGCTGGCCTGCTCTGACGGGTGGCGTCCGACTGAGGGGTGCATCCTGCAAAAGGGCGTGACGGGCATGCGCAGCTTTGTCGTCGAGCCGCTGCAATTCGGACGGCTGTTCCTCGCAGGAGACGCGGCGCATATTGTTCCGCCAACCGGCGCAAAAGGCATGAACCTGGCGTTCGCGGATGTGTACCACTTGGCCGAAGCACTGGGTGCGCATTATCGCGATGGAGCCAGCCAAGGGCTGGAGCGTTATTCGGAGACTTGTCTCGGCCGGATCTGGAAGGCGCAGCGTTTCTCGTGGTGGATGACCTCGCTGCTGCACCGGTTCGAAAGCGAGTCCGCGTTCGACCACAAGCGGCAGATTGCAGAACTGGAGTATGTTGTGGCGTCGCGGGCCGCAGCCACTTCGCTTGCGGAGAACTATGTGGGGCTCCCCCTCAATGGGGTTTAGCCGGAGTAACTCAAAACCGGGATAGAGAGAGAGGCAACAAAATGGCGAGCTACGAAGGGCGATGGACCACGGTGCGTGTCGAGGTGGACGAAGGGATCGGTTGGGTAACGCTCAACCGGCCGGAGAAGCGCAACGCGATGAGCCCAACGCTAAATCGCGAAATGCGCGACGTACTGGAGACTCTGGAGCTCGACGCGGACGTGAAAGTGCTGGTGTTGACTGGAGCAGGCGAGTCGTGGACTGCCGGGATGGATCTGAAGGAGTACTTCCGAGAGGTGGACCAGTCCCCGGAAATCGTGCAAGAGCGAGTGCGGCGCGAAGCGTCGACGTGGCAATGGAAACTGCTGCGGATGTACGCCAAGCCCACGATTGCGATGGTCAACGGATGGTGCTTTGGCGGCGGATTCTCGCCACTCGTCGCGTGCGATCTCGCCATCGCTTCTGAGACCGCGGTATTTGGACTGTCGGAGATTAACTGGGGGATTCCGCCCGGAAACCTCGTGAGTAAGGCGCTGGCGGATACGGTAGGGCAACGGAAGGCGCTCGAATACATCATGACGGGCGAGACGTTTACGGGGCGGCAGGCAGCCGAGATGGGACTGGTGAATAAGGCCGTTCCGCTCGAACAGCTTCGCGACGAGACGATCGCGCTGGCGCGCAAACTCGCCGCCAAGAATCCAGTGGTGCTGCGCGCGGCCAAGCACGGATTCAAACGTTGCCGGGAACTGACATGGGAGCAAAGCGAGGACTACCTCTACGCGAAGCTGGACCAGGCACAGTTAAGGGATCCAGAACATGGGCGGGAGAAGGGGCTGAAGCAGTTCCTGGATGAGAAGAGCATCAAGCCCGGGCTGGAGGGCTACCGCCGTTGAGTGCGCAGATGAAAACCTGATTTGCTCGAAGGAAGCACAACAGAAGGGTTCGCAAATGGAAAGGCTGTTGCGACCGCGCTCCATTGCGATTGTCGGCGCATCGGCAACGCCTGGGTCGCTGGGCGAGAGTGTGCTCCTGAACCTGGAGACGGCAGCCTTCCGAGGAGAGCTTCATCTCATCAATCCGAAGCGACCGACGATCCATGGAAGAGAGTGCCTGAGCAGCGTTGAAGAACTCCCCGACGGAATCGACTGCGCTGTGCTCGCGATTCCAGTGTCGGCGGTTCTTGCTTCGGTGAAGAGTTGTGCAGAGAAGAGGGTCGGGAGCGCGATTGTGTTTTCGGCTGGTTTTGCGGAGGCGGGCGAGGAGGGGCGTGCCGCGCAAGAGGAGCTGGCGCGGATTGCGCGGGAGCACCAGATGGTGCTCGAGGGCCCGAATTGCCTGGGCATGGTGAATTACGTGGATGGGATTCCGCTGACGTTTGTCGTGACCCCGCCGCAAACAGAGACAGATCGTCCTGGCGCAGCAATTCTTTCGCAGAGCGGAGCCCTCGCCGCGGTCATCGCGGTGAATATGCGGCACCATAGGATCCCGCTAACGTATTCGGTATCGACGGGCAATGAGGCGGCCACGGGCATCGAGGACTTTGTTGAGCATCTTCTAGGCGACGCAGGCACGCGCGTGTTTGCGTTGGTGGTGGAGCAGTTCCGGGAACCGAAGCGGTTTCTTGAGCTGGCGCGCCGCGCAAGAGACGCGGGGAAGTTCATCGTCTTACTGCATCCGGGGCGCAGCAATGCGGCCAGGGTTTCCGCTGCTACACACACGGGTGCGATTGCCGGCGACTATGCGGTAATGCACACGCTGGTCACTCATGAAGGTGTCATTCACGTTGAGAGCCTGGAAGAGTTGGTCGATGTTGTGCAGATTCTTGTGCGTTGTCAGGACCTGCCAAGGGGAGGGGCAGCTGTATTCACTGAGTCCGGCGCATTCAAGGCGCATACGCTGGACCTTTGCGATCAGATTGGACTGAAGCTGCCGGCCTTGTCCATGAGCTGCGAACAGGCGCTGCGAAAGGCTCTTCCGGCGTTCATACCGCCGTCGAATCCATTGGATCTTACCGCACAGGGGCTCGTGGATCCGGATCTTTATCGTCGCACGCTGCCACCGATTCTGGAGAACGAAGAATTTGGAAGCGTGATGCTGGGGATCATTCTCACTGATCCAACGACGACTCGGCTAAAGCTTCCGCCGATCGTGAACGCGATCAACTTACTCAAGCCGCGAAAGCCGGTGATCTTCGCGGCACTCGATGAGGGGGCGCCATTCGATTTTCCCGAGCTCAAGGAACTACGAGATCTCGGGGTCGCCTGCTTTCCTTCGCCGGAGCGTGCGCTCCGGGCACTTGGGCTTATCACTCGCCGAGTACTGAAGGCGGGTAGCCGAGAGGTTGACCAGGCAAGGTGCCGAGAGATTTCGCCATTGCGGGCAGGTCTGTTATCTGAAGCCGGAAGCAAGAAACTCCTCAAGCAGATTGGAATTGCGATTCCAGACGGAAAAGTCGCAGCTACGGAGCGGGAAGCCATTCAAATTGCTGGCGAAATTGGTTACCCAGTGGTGCTGAAGGCACAGTCCCCGGATTTGCCGCACAAAAGCGATGTCGGCGGAGTGGTGCTTGGAATCCGCTCGGAGGCAGAGCTGCGTGAAGGGTGGTCGACCCTTATCAAAAACGTGGCCACCGCACGACCGACGATGGCGCTGGATGGTGTGCTGGTGGAACGGATGGGGAAGAAGGGGATCGAACTCATCGTGGGCGCGAAGCGAGACCCGCAGTGGGGTCCTGTTCTGATAGCAGGATTCGGGGGCGTGCTGGCAGAGGCGATTGGGGATGTGCGGTTGATGCCTGCGGACCTGTCGCGCGAAGAGATTGAGCAGGAGTTACGGACGCTGCGCTGCTCCGCACTGTTGAAGGGTTTTCGTGGTGCGCCGGAGGTGGATGTTGCCGCGGTCGCGGCTGCGGTGGAGACGATTGGCAGGTTGATGCTGTCGTGTGGGGAAATTGCCGAGGTCGATGTCAATCCGCTGGTTGTCTATTCGAAGGGACATGGGGCGCTGGCATTGGATGCGTTGATATCGGTCAACAGAGGCCCTGATAAATTTTCGGAACCGAGAGGCTGAATTCTCATGAATGAGGTTGCACTTCTGATTGACGGAAGATCGGCTGCTGCGCAGGATGGCGGCTCTTTCGAACGCATCGATCCAATCAAGGGATCCCCCGCAAGCAAAGCGGCAGCCGCAAAGAGCTGCGGATGTGACGATGGCGGTTGAGTCGGCGGCGAAAGCATTTCCGGAGTGGGCCGCAAATGGGACCCAGCCGCCGGCGTGAGCTGCTGCTGAAGTCGGCGGAAAAGCTGATGGCGCACCAGAAGGATTTCATCGACTACATGATTGCCGAGACAGGTGCGACGGGGGCGTGGGCAGGATTCAACGTTGCGTTTGCGGCTGGAATTCTGCGCGAAGCGGCCTCGATGACCTCGCAGATCACGGGCGACGTAATTCCCAGCGATGTACCTGAAAACCTCGCCTTGGCAATTCGGCAGCCGCTTGGGGTTTGTGTGGGAATTGCTCCGTGGAACGCGCCGGTGATTCTGGGGGTGCGGGCAATTGCCATGCCACTGGCGTGCGGAAACACGATGGTATTCAAGGCTTCGGAAGCATGTCCCGCCGTGCACAGGCTGATCGGGGCGGCGTTGCTTGAAGCGGGGATTCCGGCAGGTGTCTGCAACGTGATTACGAATGCTCCCGGAGATGCGGCTGAAGTTGTCGCTGCGTTAATCGATCATCCGGCCGTCCGGCACGTCAACTTTACTGGATCTACGCGCGTTGGGCGCATTGTGGCAGAACGGGCGGCGCGTCACTTGAAGCCGGTGCTTCTGGAACTGGGAGGAAAAGCTCCGCTCGTTGTATTGGATGACGCAGATATCGACGCAGCCGTGAATGCGGCGGCATTCGGTGCGTTCATGAACCAGGGACAGATCTGCATGTCGACTGAGACGGATTGTCGTGGACGAGAAGGTGGCGGATGAGTTTGTGACCAAGCTATCGAAGAAAGCTGCAGGTTTGCTCGTGCAGGATCCTTCGCTCGGACCAACCGTTCTCGGAGCGATGGTGGATCTCGAAGTCTGCTGCGCGCGTGACCGAGCTTATCGAGGATGCTACCGGTAAGGGCGCGACGGTGACGGCCGGTGGGAAGCAAGATCGGACGCTGATCGGAGGCGACGGTCATTGATGGAGTGACTCCGGCGATGCGGATATATGCTGAGGAGTCGTTCGGACCAGTGGTTACGATCGTGCGTGTGAAGGGAGACGAAGAGGCTCTTCGCGTTGCGAACGATACGGAATATGGATTGTCGGCTGCGGTGTTCAGCCGGAACATCGCGCGCGCGTGGCAAGTGGCGCGGAGAATAGAGAGCGGAATCTGCCACATCAACGGACCGACGGTTCATGACGAGCCGCAGATGCCTTTCGGCGGAGTCAAGGCGTCGGGCTACGGCCGATTCGGCGGCAAGGCAGCTATCGATGAATTCACAACCCTTCGATGGATCACGATTCAGACCGGCGAACGACACTACCCGTTTTAGGAAGGACATCGCCGAAGTTTGAGCGAACTGGATATGCGGATTCTCTCCGCGAATCGCGATCAGAGCATTGTGCTGGTGCCAGGCAGACGGAAATCCGTGAGAGTGACATCGGGGCTATTCAGGGCTCCAACCTTGGCTTTAGCGCGCGGCTGAGCCACCGATTGTGCCGCTTCACTCCCGCTTCCAAATTTGCGGATGGCCCTAATCTCTGCGGGCAACCCAATTATTGACTTTGTTTTGACTTTACCGACTGCGGAGGGATCGGTATTAATCCGTCGGTGCAACTGGAGGTCTGGAGATTTGTCCAGGCACGCCGCGCGCGGCTACGACGCTGGTTGCTGGGGCTGCGTTCTTGCCGTCAGGGCCCGAAGAAACTGCTGCCGATCCATGTGGTACTTGAACGCTTTTCGTCCATCGATGAACACTACGGGGACCTCTTCGTTGTACTTCTCTCGCAGCTGCGCATCGCCGTCGATGTCGACCTCACGCCATTCAAACGCAGCATCGTCCTTGGCTTGCGCAAGAGTCTCCTTGACCACATCGCAGAGGTGACATCCCTTGCGCGAATACACCACAACATCGTGCATAGGGCGATTGTAAGGGGGGGCATGCAGCCCGCTGTCCGAGTCGGAGCCGCGGTGGAGTTACTCCTTCGAAGGAAGCGGGGTGTGGCGTGCGGCTTCGACTCACTGAAATTGAAGCCGCACATTCCCGCTGGATTCTGCTATCCGAGTGCGACTAATCCCTTCCGAGCCCATCGTTCTTGTGGTAATTGGGATAGGGCGGAATCGGAATCTCGGGGATTGGATTTGCCTTCAGCTCATCGAGCACCATCTTGACGCCTGTTTCGAGTTGCTCGTCGTGTCCTGCGGCAGCATCTTTCGGCAGGAGTTCGACCATGACATCCGGCGGAATGCCGCGGTTTTCTACTTCCCAGTCGCCGTGCAGACCGTAGATGGCATAGCGAGGAGCCATGACCCGGCCTCCGTCAATCAGGGGAGGGAAGCCGCCGATGCCAACCAAACCGCCCCACGTGCGCGTTCCGACCAGTTTCCCAATACCGGCCTTGCGGAAATACCACGGCATCGCGTCTCCGCCCGAACCGGAGTTTTGGTTAATCAGCATAGCCTTGGGACCGAAGATGGCGCCGACGGGATCATGCATTGGTTTGCCATCTCGTTCCTTTGCGCCGGACAGTGGAAAGCGCTTTAGTACGTCGACGACATAGTCGGCGATAAAGCCTCCTTCGTTCCAACGCTCGTCGAGGACGAGTGCCTGTTTATCGAGCTGTGCGTAGAAGTAGCGATTGAAGCTGTCATAACCTGCACCCGCCGTATTCGGCATGTAGACGTAGGCGACTTTGCCCGCGGAAAGTTGATCGACCTTGCGGCGGTTCGATTCGACCCAGTCCAGGTTCCGCAATCCATCTTCGTCGTCAATCGGAACCGTGGTTACCTCGCGCGCATCTTTGCCGTCGGCGTTGGGCGCTACGCGTAACACGGTCTGCTTTCCGGCCGTGCCGTCGAAAGCTTGATACAGATTGTCGGCGGCTTTCAGCTCATGTCCGTTGACCGCAAGCAGATATTCACCCTCTTTCACGTAGACGCCGGGCAGCGTCAGGGGAGAAGCGAGTCCGGGCGTCCAATTCTGTCCGCCGAGAATCTTCGCAATGCGATAGCGCCCATTGTCGATGGTGTAGTCTGCGCCGAGGAGGCCCGTCTTTGGTCCACTGTCAGGACTGTGCGGTCCATTCACGAACATGTGGCCGATGGTGATTTCGCCGAGCATCTCGGTTGACAGATAAGTGAACTCTGAGCGCGATGCGAGATTGTCCAGATACGGCTTGTAGCGGGCTTCGGCCTTGTCGATGCTCAAGCCGTGGGTGTTTGGGTCATAGAGAAAGTCGCGCTCAATGCGCCAAGTCTCGTGATAGATTTGCCGCCACTCCGCACGTGGATCGATTTTGGTTCGCATCTCGCCCATGTTGAGCGGTTTTCCAGGGTTATCGTTTCCAGGTTTCAGATCGTCGGCCGACGCGATCGCCAAGCTGCCTTTGCGACCGTAGAGAACCTTGGCGCCATCTGCGGAAATCTCGAAACTATCCAGCTTGTTGAGAACCGTCTGCGGCTCGCGTTTCTCGAGGGTGAATTTCCAAAGCGCCTGAATGTCCGGACCGCCGCTTTCATCTGAGGAGCGGCCGAGTGGAAGGCCTTCCGTAAGAAAGAGGATCCCCGTTTTGCCCGCGTAGAGGTTGCCATAATTGCGGGAAGGAATAGGCAAGGAAAGAATGCGGTCGCCGATTCTTTCAAGGTCGATGGTAACCACGACGGCCTTGTCCGCGTCTTTGTCTGCGTCCTTCTTGTCCTTATCGTCTGTCTTCTTTTCTTCTTTGGCCGCGGGCTTTGCATCCTTCTTTGCCTCGACTGCGGTCTTATCCGCGTCAGGCTTTTTCTCTTCCTTCGCTTTCTCGTCATCGCTTTCGGGCGGGATGGGAGAGGCTCCGTCTTTGGCAAGCACCACCACATACGGCGCGTTCGATACACCGCGGTCCAAAGAAGAAAGGTCGATGCCGGCATTCGAGGGGCCGTCATTGGTGGAGGCGAGGAAGTAAAGGAATTTTCCGTTCTGGTCGAAGACGGGATTGGTTGCATCGCTCATGCCGTCCGTCACCTGTGTGGATTTGTGGGTGTCGAGCGAGTAGAGGAAGATGGCATCGAGCTGGTTATTCAGATCGCGCTGATAGGTAATCCACTTCGAATCGGGAGACCACGCCTGGTTGAATCTGGTCGAAAAACTACTGTAGATCGATTGATCGATCAGCACTGGCTTGCCGGAAGGCACATCCACCAGCCATAAGCGATTGTGCTTGTCTGAATACGCGATGTGCTTGGAGTCAGGAGACCATTTCGGCCCATAGAAATAGCTCGGCTCGGGGCCAAGATCGATCACTGTCGGTTCCTTGAAGCCAGTCTGGTCGCGCAAGTAAAGCTTGTATTCTCCCGTGGCGTCAGAAAAATAGGCGATGGTCTTGCCGTCCGGACTCCACGAGGGATCGCGCTCGGCTGCCCCCGGAGTATTGGTCAGGTTGCGGGTGTCGCCTTTCTCCGCAGGCACGGTAAAGATTTCACCGTGCGCTTCGAACACGGCACGGGCTCCTGTCGGCGAGATGCTGCCTGAACGAATTTCATCGGGACGAACAATGGCCAGGTGCGGCTGCAGGTTGGGCAGTTCGCCGTGGATCTCAATTGGTACGACATGGTCGGCGTTGTTTGATGTATCAAGCAAATGGATTGCACCGAACTGTTCGTAGACGATGCCTCCCGGGCCGGCCTGCGCTGTTTTCAGATCGAGCCCGTTATTGGGAACCACCGGGGACACTTGTTTGGAATCGATGTCGTACCGGAAGAGCGAAACAGGCCCGCTCCGATCCGACAAAAAGTAAATGGAATTCCCAACCCAGATTGGATTGGAGTCGTTCGAATTCTCACGCGGAATCCTGATCAGATCGAGCGATTTGAGGTTGACGAGCCAGATAGGAGTGGTTTGCCCACCGACGTATCTCTTCCATGCTTCCTGCCACCTGGTCACAGGGTTGTACGCGATCGATTGGCCATCCGGGGAGAACGAGCCCTGTGAGGCTGCAGGCAGCGGCAACGCCTCAGGCATTCCAGAACCATCGGCGTGAACCAGGAACAGCTTGAGGAAATGCCGATAGCTGAGCGAACTGCTGGCCACGAGCACGCTTTTTCCATCGCGGCTCCAGCCTGCAATCTCCGAGCCGGCCGGATGCCATGTGATCCGACGTGGAACGCCGCCGTTTGAATCGATGACGTATACGTCGGTGTTGCTCTCGAGATGCGCGGAATATGCAATCTGCGATCCATCGGGAGAGAAATAGGGCCCGGCGACCACGTGCCCATTTGAGGTGAGCCTCTGCGCGTCTCCGCCTTGCCTGCTGACTACCCAGATATCGTCGGCATAAAGAAAGGCGATCTTATCCTGCGACAGGGAAGGGTTGCGCAGCAGCAAGGGGCTGGGGCTGGATGGCTGGGACGATAGCTCGAGGGCCGAGAGGGAGAGGAGCAAAGTGCACAGGAGTGCAAGGCGAGTGCGAAAGAGCGCCATTGAGATTTCTCCGTTCAGTGATTCCAATACGCGCAACTGGGCGTGGGACCTTCTGATTCATTGCACTGGAACCGGATCGATTCATCGCGGTCCATCGATCGCTAAGAAATTGAAGTTGCGGCTGAGGTCCTGACCACGCTGAAGAAGTGGAAGACCGCGCCTTCGCCAGTTGCGAGTTTCGCACTATGGTAGCAGCCAAGTGGAAGGTGCGCAGAGAGAATGCACTGCTCTTCTGATCGTTTCTCTATGGGAATCGAGAATTGCAGAAATAGTGATACTGCTTCGTTGCCTTCAGGGATGGGCGCAATCGGGAGTTTTCTTTGACGGAAGACCCCCTCCGGTTTATAACCATTGATGACATGGAAGTTCGTTCCATGTCCTTCCTGCTGCTTCAAAAGAGCGGCCCATCCACCACGGCAATCGCCAGGATGCACGGGAAGGCGGTGAAATTCCGCCACTGCCCCGCAACTGTGAGCGCCCCAGCCTTGATCCGCGTCAGTGCGGCCAGGGCAGGAAGCCGGCTTTGACGTCCTTTTTCGGCGTCAAGCTAAACCACTGGAGCCTGTAGCTCTGGGAAGGTGCCGGCGAAGGCGTAAGTCAGGAGACCGGTCCTCGGCGCCCCCAACCCGCTTGCGTTCCGAGGGGAACGAAGGAGCTCGATGACACTCCCTTTCCGATTGCTGAGTCTTTGTGCGCGTGGCCTTGCCGCGTGCCTGTTCCTTTTCGCCTGTGTCAGCTCGCGCGCCGCTGAAATTCACGGCAAGGTTACAGATGCTTCCGGGGCACGCGTCGCCGGCGCAACCGTCTTATTGGTGCGCAACGGAGCTGTCGTTACCTCATCCGTTTGCGGATCGGATGGCGCATTTCAAATCACCACCGGTGAACAAGGCCGCTTCTATCTCGTTATCTCCGCGAAGGGCTTTCGCCAGCTCGAGACACCCGGCTTCTACGCGGCGCGCTTCAATCGCCTTGAACGTAATCTGGTTCTGGAGCCCGCGTGGGTCCGCGAGTCCATCGTGGTCACGGCCAATGGCATTCCGACTCCGACGCCTCAAACAGGGTCCGCGATCAGTGTTCTTGGGCCTACCGAGGTTGGTGCGCACGACGACCTCGTGAATGCCCTTCGTCTCATGCCGGGTACTTCGGTAGCGCAGACGGGGCAAATCGGCGCTCAGGCGTCCCTCTTCATTCGCGGCGGCGATTCCGATTCCAACAAAATCCTGATTGACGGCGTCAGTGCCGGCGACCTGGGAGCTCGATTCGACTTCGGCCCGCTGGCGACTACGGCCATTGAGCGCGCGGAGGTATATCGCGGTCCCGACTCAAGCCTCTATGGAGCGGATGCCGAGGCCGGGGTTGTGCGCCTTACTACGCCGCATGGCACCACCAGTTTTCCCTCGGTGATTTTTCATGGCGACGTCGGCAACTACCTGACCGCGCAGGACGACCTGGAGCTTGCCGGCGCACATAACAAATTCGACTACCTCGGTGACTTCAGCTGGCTTCAAACCGACAATAGTCTTCCGCTGAGTCAGTTTCACGTCGGTACCGCTGCGGGAAACTTCGGCTGGCAGCCCACCGGGTCGACGCAGTTGCGCGGAACGGTCCACTACGGCATCGATGCCACCGGAGTTCCGGGAGCATGGCAGTTCTATCACCTTGCCAACAACGCAACTGAAAAAGATCAAGACCTGTTCTTGAGCGGCTCAGTCGACAACCAGACAACTGCCTCTTTCCACAACACCGTTCGCTATGGTTTGGCGCGCAAGCGCGAGCAGTATCATCACTGGTCCCAGACTGGCTCCGGGCTTTTCGACCAGTACGGCGACAGCTTTGGCATTCCCGTAACCATCACGGGCGCCAACGGCTACTCGGTTACCGGCCCGGTCCTGCTGGATTTCGGCGGCACATATCCGCAGGAAAACCAGATCGTCTCCAATCGCGACGAGCTCGTCTATCAGGGCGATTACACGGTTACACCTCATCTTGTGGCGCAAATCGGGTTTCAATATGACGACGAACGCGGCGCGGAACCAGGAAGCTCCTACTACGCTCCAGTCGAACGCAGCAACTACGATTACCGCGCCGCGGTCCACGGCGACTTCAAGAGCCGCTTCTTCTACACACTGGGAGGCGACCTCGAACGGTACTCGCTCTTTGGCACGCAGACTACGCCGCGCGCGGGTGCATCTTTCTACGCACTGAAGCCGCGCGACGGCGTTTTCAGCGGCACACGCATTCTGTTCAACTATGGCGATGCGGTGCGCGAGCCGTCGCTCACTGATCAGTTCTACTCGCTCTATAACTTCCTTCAGTCGAACGGTGGGGAATCGACGATTCAGCAACTCGGCATCACACCCCTGTCTGCACCCACAGTCCGAACGTATGAAGGTGGGGTCGAACAAGCCTTTCTCAGCCGACGCATCATCTTTCGTACCACTTTTTTTCACAATCAATTCGGGCGACAGATTGAATACGTCGGCGTGGATCTGATTCCTCAGCTTCTCCCCAACCTCACGCCCGCAGAACAGAACCAGCTTGCGCAATTTCTGCAAGCCAACTTCGCATACGAGCAGAGCCTCAACACGGAGGCATTTCGCGCACTCGGTGTCGAAACCACGGTCGAAGGCGGTATCGGGCACAGTATCTTTCTTCGAGGGGGGTATACGTACCTCGATGCTGTGATCCAGCGCTCCTTTGCAACGGCCGATGTGGCGCTGCTCGGCCCGGTTCCCACCTTCAACGGAATTCCAGTAGGGGCGGATTCGCCGCTTCAGGGTGCGCGTCCCTTCCGTCGGCCGCCGCATACCGGCTTCTTCACTGCAACTTATTCGGACAAGAAGCTGGCAGCGCTTTTCACTGCGTCCTTTGCCAGCCGCGCCGATGACTCCGACTTCTTAGGCGGCTACGACATTAACGGCGGAAACAGTCTGCTTCTTCCGAACCACAACCTGGACCCGGGATTTGCCCGGCTGGACATTGGCGGCAGCTATCAGATTATGCCGCTGCTTGGGGTCTACGGCCGCATCGAGAACCTGGCCAACAATCAACACATCGCCCCCCTGGGCTACGTGAGTCTGCCGACTGCGGTGCGCGTTGGTGTTCGCCTGCAATGGGGAAGAGAAAAGGCACACTGAGCCCACTAGCGGTCGCGGCGGAATCGAAATCGGGGTCTTGCTTTACCGGTTCCGTCCGCTTCCGATCCCCATGCCAACTTTGGAAAACGAGATGAATTTATTCCCAAGGTAAGGTGTTCTGCACTAATTCCGTTGCTTTTGGACAAAACATACGCTACATTTTGCTTTCCCACATATATGTAAGGACTTACGAGGTGTAACGGATGGTTTGCTCCAAATGCGGTTCTGGCAGTCTTTCGGTTGTTCCAGCAGAGGTTCGCTTATTTCGGAATATTCCGCGAACCCTTAGTCACCCGCCAATGAGCCCTTCGCCGGATATCCAGATTTGCCTGGACTGCGGGTCCTCGGAGTTTTCCGTACCCCAAGCCTGGCTGGCTGCCGGCTGGCTGCGTCCGCTCGGTCCTAAACCCGTTGCTAGTGTGCGCCCACAGTCCAACGTAACCGCGATCGCATCCTAGGCTGCCGGTTCGCCGGGCGTCTCCTGCATGCTTGCGCCCGCCGCAATATTGCATGGCCTCGTTTGATTGAACACCCGGACACAAAAAGCCCCCAGCCGAAGCTGAGGGCTTTTGTTTTTGCGCCGAAGGCGCAGTTCGCCGTCCGCGAAGGACTAGTACATGCCGTCCATGCCGCCACCGTGGCCGCCACCCGCCGGAGCAGCCTTCTGCTCGGGGATTTCAACCACCAGTGCTTCGGTGGTGAGCAGCAGACCGGCGATCGAAGCCGCGTTCTGCAGGGCAGTGCGCGTCACCTTGGTCGGGTCGATCACGCCAGCTTTCACCAGGTTCTCGAACACGCCGGTTGCAGCGTTGTATCCGAAGTGCGGTTCCTTCGACTCGAGCACTTTGGCCACTACAACTGCGCCTTCTTCGCCGGCATTGGCAACAATCTGCCGAAGCGGCTCTTCGAGCGAGCGAAGCACGATCTGTGCGCCGATCTTCTCGTCGCCTTCGAGCTTCTTGATCAGTTCCTGGACTGAGGGGATTGCGCGAACCAGCGCGACGCCGCCGCCCGGGACGATGCCTTCCTCAACTGCCGCACGGGTCGCGTGCAGAGCATCCTCAACGCGGGCCTTCTTCTCCTTCAGCTCGGTCTCGGTTGCCGCGCCAACCTTGATGATGGCAACGCCGCCCACCAGCTTGGCCAACCGCTCCTGCAGCTTTTCCTTGTCATAGTCCGAGGTCGACTTATCGATCTGCGAACGGATTTCCTTCACGCGGCCTTCGATGTCGGTCGACTTGCCGGCGCCGTCCACGATGGTCGTGTTGTCCTTGTCGATCGTGACGCGCTTCGCACGGCCGAGATCCTCGAGCTTCACGCCTTCCAGCTTGATGCCCAGATCTTCGGTGATGGCCTTGCCACCGGTGAGGATCGCGATGTCGCCCAGGATCGCTTTGCGGCGATCGCCGAAGCCAGGAGCCTTGACAGCCGCAACGTTCAGCGTGCCACGCAGCTTATTCACCACGAGGGTCGCGAGGGCTTCGCCTTCGACGTCCTCAGCAATAATCAACAGCGGCTTGCCGCCACGAGCAACCTGCTCGAGCAGGGGAAGCAGATCCTTCATCGCGCTGATCTTCTTCTCGTAGATCAGGATGTACGGATCGTCCAGAACCACTTCAAGGCGCTCCGCGTCGGTCACGAAGTAGGGGCTCAGGTAGCCGCGGTCAAACTGCATGCCGTCGACTGTCTCCAAGCCCGTGTGCATCGTCTTAGACTCTTCGATCGTGATCACGCCATCCTTGCCCACAACCTTGACGGCGTGCGCGATGATGTCGCCAATCTCCTGGTCGCCGTTGGCAGAGATCGCGCCAACCTGAGCAACAGAACCCTCATCGACAGGCTTCGACAGCTTGCCAAGGGCGCCGCCCTCGGTCCACTTGCCGTCCTTATCGCGGGTGCCGATGATCGTCGTCACGGCCTTGTCGATGCCGCGCTTCAACGCTGTCGGGTTCGCGCCCGCAGCCACCGTCTTCACGCCTTCGCGGAAGATCGACTGCGCCAACACGGTTGCGGTCGTTGTGCCGTCGCCGGCGACGTCCGAGGTCTTCGAAGCAACTTCACGCACCAACTGTGCGCCTACGTTTTCCAGCGGATCCTTCAGGTCGATTTCCTTGGCCACCGTCACGCCGTCCTTGGTGATGGTGGGCGAACCGAATTTCTTTTCGATTACAACGTTCCGGCCCTTTGGCCCGAGCGTCGCCTTCACCGCGTCCGCCAGCGTGTTCACGCCGCGCAGAATCGCTTGCCGGGAATCTTCACCGTGCAGAATTTGCTTTGCCATTCCAAAATCTCCTCAGTCTGTTGTCGATGCTTAGAATTTAGGTTGCGCGCCTCAGCGCGCGATTGCCCGTCCGGCCAGAACTACTTCTTGACGATGCCGAGGACTTCTTCCTCGCGCATGATCAGGAACTCTTCGCCGTCGATCTTGATCTCGGTGCCCGAGTACTTGCCGAAAAGAATTTTGTCGCCAGCCTTCACATCGAGGGGGAAGACTTTGCCTTCGTCGTTCGACTTGCCCTTGCCCACAGAGATCACTTCGCCTTCCTGCGGCTTCTCTTTGGCGCTATCGGGAATGATGATGCCCCCGCGAATTGTCTCGCCTTCTTCGACACGGCGGACAAGAATTCGATCGTGCAACGGGGTGAAGGTGGTTGTCACAGTGGTTGCTGCCATAACTTCTTTTCTCCTTCACAGGCGGGCAGAGTTGAGCCCCGTCCGCGGATTGGTTGATGGATTGGAATCGATGAAATGGATCTGCTGCGACGTTCCCGAGACTTCCTGGACCGCCCAGCGGCGTAGCACTCCTGCTCATCATGCGCTAGCAGTCATGCCTTCCAATTGCTAAAGATAGGCAGCAGATCGAGACTTGTCAAGGGGGTCACTGTGAATATTTGAGTGTCTAGCGCTCATATTTATCTACAAAGCCCAAGCTCGACCCGGTTCTGGATATTTCGACAACGCCACACCGAACGAGAGCGGAGTGCCGGCGGCCCCGCTCTCGTTCATCAAGTTTTGATTTAAACCATTGAAATAGCTAGTCTTCTCGCGTGTTCTTGTTCTGGCTCTTGGCGTCGCCCGTTTCTTTTTCGGGATCGGAGCCTGTTGAGTCGGCGATGTTCACGGTACCCAGCGAGTCATTCACCATCCCGTCGTCCGGCTTCGGCTTTTCCGCAACCAGGCCGCCCGGCTGCGAATGAGTCTGCTTCGTCTTTTCCATCCAATTCCTCCGCTTCTCCGTTGTTGGATGCCGAGTCAACGCATCCCACGGTGGGGTCCGGGGCGCAGTAGCTTGCGCATAGAATGAACATTTGGAAAAGGGAGATGGTACGTGAAGGCTTTGGTCAAAAGCAGGGCAGAACGCGGACTGTGGCTCGAGGATGTTCCCAAGCCGTCGATCGGCATTAATGACGTGCTGATCCGCGTGCGCTACACCGGCATCTGTGGAACCGACGTGCACATATTCTCGTGGGATGAGTGGGCCCAGAAAACCATCAACGTTCCTCTCACCATCGGTCATGAATTTGTCGGAGAAATTGTTGAGGTCGGCTCCAACGTCAACGACTTTCATCCCGGCGACATCGTCAGCGGAGAAGGCCACGTCGTCTGTGGCCGCTGTCGTAACTGCCTCGCCGGCCGCCGCCATCTCTGCATCACCACGCAAGGAGTTGGCGTCAATCGAGCGGGGGCGTTTGCTGAGTTCATCGCACTGCCCATGACGAATATCTGGCGACATAACCCCGGTATTAATCAGGAAGTCGCTGCCATCTTCGACCCCTTCGGCAATGCGGTGCACACCGCGCTTTCGTTTCCCGTGCTCGGCGAAGATGTCCTCATCACCGGAGCTGGCCCTATCGGCATCATGGCCATTCCGGTGGTGCGCCATGCCGGCGCCCGTCACGTTGTCATTACCGACCTGAATCCCTTCCGCCTCAACCTCGCGCGAAAGATGGGTGCAACACTTGCCATCAATCCCACGGAGATCTCGCTCGCCGAAGTGCAAAAGAAGCTCGGCATGACCGAAGGCTTCGACGTGGGCCTCGAGATGTCAGGGAACCCGCAGGCCCTGCGCGACATGATCGCCAACATGAGCCATGGCGGCAAGATTGCAGCCCTCGGCATTCCTGCAAAGGAGTCGCCTATGGACTGGCGGCCAGTAATCTTCAACATGATCACCATCAAGGGAATCTACGGGCGCGAAATGTACGAGACCTGGTACAAGATGTCCGTCATGCTCGAATCAGGGATGGATATCGCACCGATCATCACCCATCGCTTCCCGTATGACCAGTTCCAGCTCGGATTCGATGCCATGATCTCTGGCGAAACAGGGAAGGTGATCCTGGACTGGACGAAAGTCTCCTGATCTATATCTATAGTCCGCATCTATGGTCCGCTTTTCGGCCTAATACAGTGAACCAAGTGCTTTGGCAATCGTGGTCGTCGACCTTAACGGCGGCCTTGCCACACTATCGGGTGCCACCGTGCCCGGTTTTCGAAGCCGTGCCCTAGAGATTCACCGGACTCGTCCCGTTGACCTCTCGCAGCGCTTTCTGGAGTGCGGCCTCGCCCTTCCATTTGGACACGAATGCATCGACATGAAAGAGCGCGCACAGCTCTTGATTGTGCTCAGCAAGTGCACTCCAGACAACCATCCGCATCGCCGAGTTCTCCCAAGTATCACGCCAGTGGCGTAGAGCCTCGTAGCCGTTCTCGTGTCCTAGATTGAGGTCTAGGATGATGGCATCTGGAAGGGGTTTTGTTCCACTGAGACCCTGCTCAATTCGCTCGATAGCGGCTCTTAAAGAATTGAACGTCTCGACATCTTCAAACCCCGCAGTGCGTGCTATGCGGGCAGCGACCCGAACGTGCTCCGGATTGTCATCAATGATCACGGTTCGCATATCATTTCGCCTTTAGTTAGGACTGCACCGAGTATGCGCTCAAACCAACCCTTGAGCCTAGGCAGAATATCAGTACTTCAGCATTCTGTACTGCACCAGGGGTTCGAGTTCAAGGAATACCCGCCCGCGTCCCTTTTCCGATGCCTCGGCTCAGCATCATGCGTATTTGTCGACACTCGCAGTGTCTCAATGGGGTTGGATACCTGTGCCGGATGGAGATGAGCATCTTTCAGAGCGTTTCCTTTCCGTAAGTTCTTGCACCTGAGTTCCGATCGCGCCGAGTCAGACCGCCTGGGAGAGCCGAGCGGCGATCTTCTCAAAATCTGAAACGTTGCTCATTCTGGATTCACTACTAAGCACAACAATGCCGGCCCATACCGGAGGAGGTCTCCATGCCACGTACGTCACATGCAGATACCTGCGCGCCCATTCGTGCGCTTCACGCTCCAGTCCACGCGCCACATCAATCGATCAGTTCCGGCCGCGAGTGCCCGGTTTTGCAGCGCCGGACCGTCTACCTTTTACTCTGTGCCGCGTCTCTTATTTTCTGCGTACAAGCCTCCGCCCAGATTCGGATCAACGATCGCTGGCCGATCCGAGGGCCCAAGGGCGTCAATCTTTCTCCGCCGCACGTCGAAAACACGAATGAGTGCTCTAAAAGCGTTTACGTGGACTCCTTCATTCCGCACGCTACCTTAAAAGTCTTTCGCAGCGGCACGCTGATCGGCGGTCCATTCGCCACCCAGTTTGGTTTCGCTGACGTTCCCCTCACCGTGACGCTAAGCGTCGGAGACAGCATCACGGCCACCCAGCAGGTAAACGGCGTCACAAGTGCAAAATCAGCGCCGATGACCGTCGGCAAAATGCCTTCGAGTCTACCGACCCCCACCATCGATTCCAAGATCAATGAGTGCGGGCGGGTAGTCCCAGTGCATAATCTCGTTCCCGGCGTCCAAGTCGAGGTCAATGACCTCACACTCTCCTCCGCGATCGGACACGGTGCTACTCCCAATCTCTGGGGAAGCGATTGGGACCCTGTGGGCACCTCTCCTCTCGTCAAAGGTCATCAGATATCCGCGGTTCAGAGCGCCTGCACGGGTGTGAAAAGCAGCCCCGCTCCGGGAGTGACGGTTCCATCCGAGCCTGCTCCGGTGAAGGCGCCCGTCCTTGACACGCCGATTGTCGGCAACGACGCCATCACCGCGCACGATCTCTACACTGGTGCGATCCTCGAAGCCTTTCAGCCAGGTGTTATCGGCTCCGGCGGTGCAACCGGAGAAACAAATTGGATGGGCGTATCTCCGCCGATCAAAGCATCTCCCGGCGTGACCGCTGAGCAGAGTTTGTGCCACCATAGCCCCAAGTCGCCCCCCTTAACGCCCACTACGCATATCCCGACGCCAGTCCTCGTCGGCCCGATCTGCCCGGGTCAGCCCGCCGCATTCGTGCGTGACAGTACCATCAACGCCGTCCTTGTCTTGCTGATCAACAACATAGTGGTCGGCTACGGAGGTGCTGCTCCCGGCGATGCGCCTCTCGATCTCGCTCCGCCCAACGCTTTCAAGCAAGGGAATACTGTCCAGGTAGTCGAGTACATTGGCAGCAATTTCGTTTTCTCAAACAAAGTTATTGTCGGCTGCACAAATGTTGTCACCTATCACAATAACAACGAGCGCACGGGTTGGAACCAATCCGAAAATACGTTGACCACCGCCAATGTTCGGCCGCAGACATTTGGATTGATCGCGACAGTGCCCATGGACGATCGCATCGATACCCAGCCACTTGTGGTGACCAATCAACTCATTCCCGGGCAGGGTGTACACACTGTGGTCTACGTCGAAACAGAAAGCAACACCATCTATGCCGTCGACTCTTGGTCAGGTGCCATCCTCAACACCGTCAGCTTAGGCCCACCGGTTCCGCGTCCGCTTGGATGTATGGATAGCGGCCCTAACGTCGGAATCAACAGCACCCCCACCATAGACCTCAAACGCCGATCGATGTACGTCATCGCTTATTCGCTGATCGATGGAAAGCCCACGTACCAGTTACGTGAACTCGATCTCGGTACCCTCCAGGACAAAGCGGGATCTCCGATCCCCATTACTGCGTCGCACACCTTCTCGAATGGTAACTCGTTCCCGTTCCACCCTGAATCGCAGCGACAGCGTCCCGCACTCCTTGAGTCAAACGGGACTATTTATGCGGGGTTCGGCAGTTTCTGCGATTGGAATGCGAACACGTCGCGTGGCTGGCTGCTTGGGTGGAGTGCAAGTACGCATACACCTTTGCCCGCCAACGAACTGACGGATACCCAGGCAACAGATCCAGGTTCCTTTTTCCTTTCCTCCATCTGGATGTCTGGCTACGGGATCGCTGCCGGAACTGCCGGTGATCTCTTCTTCGTCACCGGGAACTCGGATGAAAAAACCTATGACGGAGTGACGAATATACAGGAGAGCGTCATCCGAATGAGGAGCGATCTGACCAAGCCTCTCGATCTCTTCACGCCTAACAACGTTAACAAGCTGGATCACGATGATACCGATTACGGGTCCGGGGGCGTGATGGTCCTCCCCGACCAGCCCGGTAACGTACCGCACCTTGCCGTCGCAGCCGGTAAGGATGGGCGCCTCTTCATCCTGAACCGCGACAGCATGGGCGGCTTCAATACTCCCGACGTTCCCAAATTCGTCTCAGTCGGGGGGTGTTGGTGCGGTCCGTCTTTCTTCAACGGCTCCGACGGCATCGGACGCGTCGTGACGAGTGGCGGGAGCTCCGCAATCAGCTGGAAGTTCAATCCTGGTGCATCTCCAAGTTTGCAGCAGGATGGAATTGCCAACGGCCTTCCAAGCGACGGAGGTGCCGGCTTCTTCACCGCTGTCTCTTCCAAGGGAACCACGCCTGGGACTTCGATTATCTGGGCAGTTGGTCGTCCTTCAAATGGCAGCACGCAGATCGAAGCCTTCGCGTTTGATGCTGCTGCATCAGCTGGGAACCTCACGCAGATATGGAAAGGAAACGCTGGGACTTGGCCGAGCAGTCATTCTGACAGCGGCGGCCTCGCCTACCTGGTTCCCACCGTCGCCAACGGCAGACTCTATGTGCCTGGGTTCAAGCGGCTCAGCATCTTCGGCCTGCGCTCTCCCGTGCGAAGGGGCTTCCCATTGCGTGCGGAACCACTTGAGCTAGCCCCGCCGGAGCACATGAAACGCTCTTTGCCAGAAGGCGATCTTTACTGGGGCACGATTCGTGGCGTCGATGGCGACCACATTACCGTAGAACTCCGCACGGGTAAGACTATCTCCGTCGACCTCAGCGAGGCTAACAAACAGCAGACTGCCATCGATCCGGTCATTGGTCGCAAAGTTGTCATCAACGGGTCCATCGATGAGAGCGGAGTTCTCCGAGCGAAAACTCTGGGCCGCTCTGGGACACCTACAGATAATGATCCAGACGGTCCCGGGCAATAACGTTCAAAGTCGCTCATGGAGGCGCTCTCACCTGTTCGGTTTTGGCCGCGCGTGAGAGCGCCTTCCAGATTGACGTAGAGGAGGGTAGAACCAGTGAGTATGACAGAAAGCATTTCACTCCCGGCTATTTCGCTGAGCACTGTGGAGATTCGCTGATTCTGTGGTGCGCGACCCATCTGTCCGATGGCGATAAGGCGTGCTCGTCTCGATCAGTTTGCGACAATGGGTCGGGGTGGCTTTGCCTGCCACGGACACAGCCCATTTTCGCGAAGCCACTAACGCGACGTTAGTAGAAGTTGGAAGACGGCAAGATGGCGCTCTTAGCTCGTATCGCGGCGGACGGCTCCTTATTGAGCGTCCCCTGAAAACTGTTAGATTCTCTCCAGATGCCCACAAGAGCAGCTCTTCCTGCCACGCCCGCTCCGCGCTCATCCCTCATTCGCATGCTCGGACTAGGATTTGGCATTGCTGTCACATTCGGCGGCACAGTCGGCGTTGGCATCCTGCGCCTTCCTGGCGCCATTGCTGCCCAGTTGCCAGACTTCTGGCTTATTCAGTTTGTGTGGGTCGCCGGCGGCGTCTACGCCATGCTGGGCGCCATCTCAGTTGCTGAGCTAGGCGCTGCCATGCCTGCGGCCGGTGGATTCTATGTCTATGCGCGCCGCGCCTTCGGGCCCGGGATCGGTTTCGCCGTCGGCTGGGCCGACTGGCTCAGCAATTGTGCCGTGATTGCCTACGCCACTGTCACCATCGCTGAATATCTCGCCGCCCTCGCGCCCGGTCTCACGTCTCACCAGGTCCCTGTCTCAATCTCAATTCTTTCTATGTTCTGCGCCATGCAGGCGCTGGGCCTCCGCCTGTCCAGTCTTGTTCAAAAAGTCACAAGCTCTGCCACAGCTCTCACATTTCTCATTCTCGCCGTTGTCTGCTTGTTGCACCGCTCACCCGCGCCCTCCCCGAATCTGGCAATACAAGTTAGCCCTGCACATCTACTCATCCCCTTTGTCGCCACATTCCGCGCGATCGTCGTCGCCTACGACGGCTGGTACGAAGGCATCTACTTCACTGAAGAAGATACGGACGCCCAGAAGCATCTTCCCCGCGCCATGATCGGTGGGGTAGCGATGGTCCTCGCACTGTTCCTCTTGTTGAATCAGGCCTTCCTGCATGTATTGCATGTGCCCGCTCTGGCTGGTTCCAAGCTTCCCGCAGCCGACGCTGCGCAGATCGTCTTCCACTCCGCAGGCCGCCGCTTCGTCACCATTCTCGCCCTGCTCACTCTGCTCAGCCTAGTCAACGCGGTGCTCCTCGGCGCACCGCGCATCCTGCTCGCCATCGGTCGCGACGGCCTGTTTACAAGACGCGCCGCACGCGTCGATAGCGGCGGCACTCCCGTTGTCGCTATGCTCATCTCCGCGGCTGCCGCGGCTTTCCTCGTCGTCTCGGGCCGTTTCGAAGACATTATTGCGATGGCAGCCATCCTTGTAACCGCGCTCTATTCCATCAGCTTCATCGCCGTTATCGTGCTTCGCGTGCGTGAGCCTGCTCTCGCGCGCCCGTTTCGCGCGCCGGGATATCCGTTTACAACCATGGCTGTGCTTTTGGGTTCGCTCGCATTTCTCGCCGCCGCCATCCATGATGATCCAATCAGCGCGGGTCGCGTGCTTGTCCTTCTCGCCATCGCCGCCCCTTCATATCTCTGGATAAGGTGGAAACAAAGCAAGATCCGCGCCGCCTGATCTGTCGCCGCATTCAAAAACACCACGATGGCCGCGTATGCAATGATCATCAAAAAGGACTTACTCATCTTGTTCACGCGTGCCATCGTTCGCACCCCCGCCGCCAACTTCGCAGAGGGCCTCACCTCCGTCTCGCTCGGGACCCCGCGCTTTGACCTTGTGCTCCAGCAGTACACCCGCTATTGCGCTGCACTCGTCGAGTGCGGTCTGACCATCACCAAGCTCGAGGCTGATCCGCGCTTTCCCGACTCCACGTTCGTCGAAGACACTTCGATCCTTACCCCCCGCGGCGCCATCCTTACGCGCCCAGGCGCAGCCAGCCGCGAAGGGGAAGTCGACAGTATTCAATCGGCCATTCTTGCCTACTATCCAAAGCCACGTTCGATCATCGCTCCAGGCACCGTAGACGGCGGCGACATCTGCGAAACCGGCGAACATTTCTTCATCGGCCTGTCGCACCGCACCAACGAAGAAGGGGCACGCCAGCTTGCCGCGCATTTGGCGGATCTTGGCTACACGTCATCGACCATCGATGTCCGCGCGATCACCAGCATTCTTCACCTCAAGAGTGGCATCGCTTGCATCGGGGACAACACGCTGGTTGTGATGGAAGAGATGGCTGCCAATCCCCAGTTTCAGAATTTCTCCTTAATCCGCGTCCCAGCCGAAGAGACCTACGGCGCCAACTGCGTCCGGATCAACAAATATGTTCTCGTGGCCGCGGGTTTTCCGCGCCTCACGGCAGAGCTCGCAGCCCGCGGCTTCCGCCCGCTTGTTTTAGATATGTCGGAATTCCGTAAGATGGACGGCGGTCTGAGCTGCCTGTCCCTACGCTTCTAATCACCGCCGATTCGTTACCCAATAGCCACGGGTGCATTGATATTTGCCTCCAAGGATGAGAGCGCTTAGCCCGTTATCCGAATCCATCACTTAATCCGGTCCACGCTGTATCCCGATGGGGAAAGGACTTTCTCCCCCTTCTTGAATCCAGTCGTAATGCTGAGCCACATCCGCGGATCGCCAGGACGCAGGTGTGCGGGAGTTCATCCAATCCAACGGCTCGCTGGCCGGTTTCGCGAGGCAGCATTCGAAAGCTTCACGGAGCGCTTGTTTCTGCTCATGGCCGATGGCCTTTGGATCCGGTGAAATCAGAAGAACGGTTCCGCTGTTTGCGACCGCGCGGAGCCACTGACGACTCAAGGCCCAGGGCACATCGGGAGTGATCGCGACGCAATCTGCGTCGAGGGAATAGAAGGTCCTGTGTTGGGGCGCGCGAAATGCTAGAGTGTTCACACCGGTCCGCCGGGTTCTCTCCCATTCCTTTCCGCTTACGTCGTCGCCCGTTCGCGACGCGTCGAAAAGGCCAACCGAAAGATGTCCGACGGTGTTGCAGCCGAGGATCAAGCGGTTCGGCCCGCAGGTCGCGCGGAGTTGCCGATAGAGCGCGGTCACGATCTCGGCATTGGTAACTGTACGGTCATTGAAGTGCCAGTTGCCTCGTGCGGGAGAAGCGCCCATTTGACTTCCCCATTGTCCGAACAACTCCCAGGTTGTGAAGTCATGCTTGATCAATTCAAAGCCCCACTCGCACGCCTGGGCTGCTACCGATGCGGCGGCATGAAGTGCCTCTGGAATTGTCGGATCGTAAGCGACCGGCCCTTGCTCGTTTCTGGATCCGCTCCAGCGAGAGTCCGACAGCAACAGATTCGCAGGAGTTCCCGGCGCCGCACGCAAAGGCCGAATCCACAAACCCGGAATCACGTTGCGACTGCGGATGGCAGAAGCGAGCCTGGGGAGGCTTGGAAATCGGGATGAGTCCTGATATCCGTCGTCAATTACCGTGAAGGGCTTGATGCCGCCGGCGGGAACAAGGGATGCGACGAGGTCCGCGTCGCGCAAAATCCCGTCGTGCGTGTTTTGCCCGTAGGCGTAATACCAATCGTTGCTACCGATGATGGCGTCGGTTGGTAAGCCGGCTCGATTGGTCGGCACGTGAGTGCCTTCCGCCATTGCACGGCACAGGCGTTGCGCCACAGCAAAGGCGCTTTCTTGCAATACTCCTTTGCACTGCACAATTGTGGCCGCCTCAAGCGTGCGGTTCCCGAGCGACACGCCATTGCCACCATTGCGGACGTCGAGCCAAAGCGAGATGCCAGATGGATCCACTTGCCAAAACGCAAAGGAAGCCGATCCGGTCTTGATACCCATACCGGAGGTAAGCCCTTGCGAGTAAAGAAGTGCATACCAGGGCAACACACGTTCTGCTTGCAGCGGTCGCCATTCCAGGTCGCCGTAGCTGCGTTCCCACGCGTCCCCAAGAGCAAGCACATCCTCTGCGAATCGCCTCTTCCAACGCAGTTGAATGCGCTGAATCAGCAAAGTGGATGAGGTAATGGAGACCACTGACTGCCGGGCAGTCGCGGCGAAATCCACTTCGATGCCCGCGGCCCTATTGCTTCCCGTCCAGGTCCGCCCGGATCTCCTGAGTTGTAGGCGCTCTGCCACTGAATCGCCTACGAGGGCAAAGACCAAATCGGGTAGCGCGAGGACTGGCAGATCGAGGTCGCCGTGTGCATGGCTGGGCAACTTGCTTTTCGACTGCTGTGCCCAAGAGGCCCCTGGGATCAGTAGTGCCGTTACAGAAGGCACACATTGCAGGACGTCCCTGCGCGTGATTGTGTTCCGCATTTCAGACATGTCACTCTCGGGTCGTTGGGGGAGCGATAAGTGGCTTCCGACCTATCGATAGGTCGGCCGAAAAGAGTTGGCACTATAGTTAACAGGCCATCATAGTCGAACCTATCCATAGTGCGCTTGTCGAGACTGACGAATATCCGCGGGTTTCTTGAACACATCTTTCGCCATAGGTTCATTTGAGTGAGCGTTTATGCCTTGAACAGCTTCCAATGACCTTCCGAGATGACTTCCACGTTGCCGTCAACCACCTTCAGAGCGGTTTGGTCGTCGATGGCGTAGGACGGCACAGATAGGTTGGCAGCCAATTTTTCCAGGTTGGCGAGGGAATTCTCCGGAAACCATTCGTGATCGAGATGTGGGTGCAGCGCGATGTTGACCAAGCCCAGCGATTTTTCGGTGTCGGTCGGCAAAGCATGACCGCCGTAGGTTGTTCCGAAGCGCGTCATGATCATGCTGCCGGCGCTTACTCCCGCGTAAACCATTCGGTCCAGCAACGTGGGCAGGAGGTCGGCTAGTCCAGATTGCCGCATCCAGTAGGAGAGATATTGGCAATCTCCGCCGCCGACCAGAAGAACGTCAGTCTCTTGGAGGCGCGGAACCCAACGCTCTCGCTGAATGCTTGGCAATGAGGTGAGTTCCAGCACGCCGATAGACTTCCAGCCCAAATTGCAGAAAGGGTCACCGATTGTTCCGCGGATCATTCTGGCTGCGATTTCAGTGCCGTGGGGGAAGGGGTTTTCACTTGGAAAGGCGTAGATCGCGGTCGGGATGAAAAGCGCACTCGCCTCCGCGATTGGCTTGCCGAGCAAGTCGACCAATGCATTCTGGATGCTCGCGTTGCTGATGCCAGCTGAAGTGAGAAGAAGCTTCATGATTCCTCCTCGGTCATGATAACGATCGGGGTCCGACTGGTCTCACTTGCGGGTCTTTCTTCGCCTGGTTTTTAGCGTACCTGGACACCGTGGTTCGAGCCGGGGGGCTCCACACGCTGGATAGTGCCTGAAGGATCGATGTCTTGCGAGCGGGGAACAGAGCAGGTCACCGGAAAACAGCCAAAGAGCTGGCAAACGCAGCGACCGATGGCTGAGATTTGTCCTGAAAAACACGCTTCTTCATCCGTGATCAATGGGGAAGGCTGCTGTGTTTGATTCCGGGAATGCATCTGCGGTGGGGGAGGAAGCGCACTTCTTAGAATTATGATGTGTGACACCCCCGCTACTGATGTGGAAGTGCAATGCTTTAATAGCAGCTCAGAGTCGCCTCATTGAAGATCGTGAGGTGAGTGGAGAGTCAAGAATGCCTACTCGGAAATACGCTGCCTATAAGGCAGCCGATCCCTACTTCAGTTTGGTCCGACGTGCATTGGGTGATCTTGTGGAGGGCGAGCACTTCTTTGACACCGTCAGCGACGACACCATCTACGAGGTCCTCTATGATCTCGGCTGGCCACGCGTCATTCGCGGACGAACCGACTTGATGAATGCCTTCAAGGGTTACGTCGGCATCATCGAACTGCAATCCGCAGATAATTTGGTTGTCCACTCAACGGACGCAGGCCGTGTCATTGTCATCGAATATGAAGTCCATGGAACAGTCCTCGCGACAGGACGAGAGTACAACAATCGGTTTTGCTCAATCATTCATCTCGAGAACCGGAAGATCTCGCATTGGCGAGACTATATGGACTCCCACGCAGCGTGGAATGCATTGACACCACCCATTCACTGAGTGGCAGATCACAATGAAAAGAATTCTGATGGTTGCAGCTAGGTTCCCAAACCATAATCGGGTCCCTAAAAACGACAGGACTCTATCTTGACTGCCAAACGCACATTCCTCCATGTGTTTGTGACTCGCCGGCCGATTCAGAATTCGCGAACACTGGCCGACTTTTCATTACCAATCGGCCGTCGACGAGCGAGTTTAGGATTCTGCGCCAATAGACACAGGACAGAGAACGGTCATATGCGTTCTCCACCGAAGGCTCGAACCGAGAATGGATCTTGAACCTGCGCCTCAGCTGTGAACTCATACCGCACAGACGAGTGAGACCGGCAACAGACCAGAGGCCACCATTGACAACGAGCTTTGGGCGTTTCGATTCAGCGCTCGCGCACATCGAACTCAATGCTTGCGCGTGATCTTGCGAAGTCTTGTAACCTTTCATGCCTTGGCACACTCTCCTTCAGCAGACGCAGGTTCATGTGCCCGGCCGATACATCTTGGCCGTGGGCTGAGCTTCCCCATTGCAACTCTAAAGGAGATCCTGATGGCGTTTAGACGGTGCGAGAGACTTTCTCTCTTGCGGATCGGTATTGCGATTGCGGCCCTGGCCTTTGCCAGTGCATCCACAATGTCGGGCGAGCAACGGAGCAGCCTGATACTTACCAGCACGAACGATGGTAGTCAAAATTCTGTGATCGTGTTCAAGCTGAACACGCGCGGCACACCGTCTCTGACTGCGCTCGAAAGTATATCCACCAACGGCAAGGGTGGAGCATCGGGGAATGCAGGCATTCTTCAATTTCAAGGCGATCTTGGTGCAGTCGCGAACTTCGGCTCCAACTCCGTGACCCAGCTTTGGCGCCGCGGCGACTTCATCAGCCCGGTGCGCAGCATCGCTCTGGCTTCGGACTGCACAGGCCCCGACTCAATCGCTCTCACCCGTGACGAACTCTACGTCGTGGGCGACCGCGCTCCTGGCGAGAGGCATCGAGAAAATCCCGCCGGCACCGGCTTCGGCGAGGACGACTTGCGACTGGCCTGAATGACTTCGGCCTGTCGTTCGATGCCGGGCGACTCGCCCCGGCGGAGGCGGCGCTCGAGGAGTCGCTCGCCCTCCGTTCACGGTATATGGCCGACGATGCTCCGGGAGGTTGCGTAACCGCGAACAACCTGGCGCTCGTCCGCGAATTCCGTGGCCCCATCGTCCCAGTCCAGTCCGAGCCAGCCCGAATCGTCGGGCCGCTGATCTCGGCTCTTGACTCGTCGGCTATAAAGTAACAGATTCTCCCGGGAAACGTACCGGGGGTGGCCATTGCTCTGGAGCTGCACCAGGAACACGTCGCACCGTCAGACCAAAGTTGCGAGCAGGCGGCTATCGACTCGGTTCGGTTCGCCGCTTCCACCACGGTGACGAAGCCATCGAGGTCTGGTCGGCCCTGGATGCCCTGGTGCTGAAAGCGACCGCCCTCGTTCTCACCGCCCATTGGTTGCCAAACCTCTCGCACCACTGCCACCACCTGCAAGGGCGGGGCGGGGCGAAGGCCGCCGTCCGGTTCGTGCACGAGCATCTCGCCGACAACACGTTCGTCTTCCGCACCGACGTGAAGAGCTATTACGCCAGCATCGACCACGACATCCTTCTCGGCCATGCTGGAGCACGCCGTGCCCGACGAGCGTGTCCTCGACCTGCTGCGGCAGTATGTGCGGCGGACGATCTACGACGGTGGGCTTTACGAGGACGTGGAGCGGGGGATCTCGCTGGGCTGCCCGCTCTCGCCGTTGATGGGGGCGTTTTACCTCAAACTCCTGGATGAGCGGGTGGAGACGACCGGGCTGGCTTATGCCCGGTTCATGGACGATTGGGTGATCCTCGCCCCGACCCGCTGGAAGCTCCGGGCGGCGATTCGGCTGGTGAACCAGACCTTGGCGGAGTTGCACGTCGAGCAGCACCCCGACAAGACGTTCATCGGCAGGATCAGCCGGGGCTTCGACTTCCTGGGCTATGCATTCACGCCTGCGGGGCTGGAGGTCGCCCCGCAGACGATAGAACGGTGCGTCCAACGGGTGTCCCAGCTTTATGAGCAAGGTGTGGACCTGATCCACATCGGGGCATACGTGAGATGCTGGCATCGCTGGGCAAGAAGCGGTCTCGCCGGACGGGGGCCTGGCTGGGCTGGCTTGCGTTGTGCCGGGTCTTGGCTCCGCTTTGTGGTTCGGTCTTACGCTGCACTTGTGTTGTTCCGTGCGGCCCTGCGTTTATTGGCCACACCATAGGCGATGGCGCAGACGCCGCCCACACACGCCAGCAGTAGGGTATTGGGTTCGGGGACGGAGACGGAAAGGCTGCCTGTTGTGAGATAATCCGGAGGGGGGGGTGGGTTTTCGAGTTGTAACGCTGAAATGCCTGTTCCATAGATCGGATTCGTAGTACTAAGGATTATTCCCCCGGCATAGCCGACCAAGGACGACGTTGGCAAGTAAACCTCGAGAGATGGAAACCCTGCCGCCGTATCACCTACAATGATTTCGTAAGTACCTAGAATGCCGGGAAAGGAGACCTGGACGGTATCTAAGGTCAATGAATCAGGCGCCGACCAGTAGGTTCGCAGCAGTTACCACTCCAGTCGTTGTGTCGATCGTCAGGGTACCACCGAGCGTGGCCCCGTCCTGGAAGGTACCTTCTGCGGTGAACGTCGAGATTAGACCCGCTCTCGCCGGTGCCGCTGCTCCAGCCATCAACCCGAGCACCGCCGCCCCCAGAATGAACCGCCACATCTGTCGTCTCATGGTAATTTCCTCCGCTTGATGGTCGCATTCGCTCGTCCGTGCACCACCCACCATGAGCAGTGCATCTCACTCATTGTGGACGTGAGTCAAACTCGCTTGCAAGGGTCTACCATACGATTCGAGGTGAAAAATCAACATGAAGACGCATTTTTCGTTGACTTGCCATTTTCTGCCTTATAAAGCATCGATCCACCTGACTTGATGGCGATTATCTGGACTGATGCCTTGATGGAGCGTTCCCCACCGATCGAGCTTCGACCAGAACTGATCCCACCGCTCCGGCGTATAGGTCAGCGACCGCAGACTCAGCACCACCGCCGAACCGTTCTCCTTCCACTTCATCACCGAGCCACACAAGTGCGAGCGAACGAACTATCCTGCAGGGCGTTGTCGCCCTACGGGTGCGAGCTAACGCTAAGGAAGCTCGAACCCCATGCCCACGTGAGGGAAGGGAAAACGGGTCGTCACTGAATAGCGCTTCCTTAGCCCCTAAGCCGCCTGCATCAAGCGTTTACGTGCGTGTCCTCGAGGCTTCTTGCTTTAGGGCAGTCCTGGCGATCTCCTTGATCGCCGCATCGGTAAACATCAAGTCCGCACCGTGGAACCGGACCAGCTTGCGGTACTGCTGAACCACCGAATTCTTCGGCACGTTGACAACTGACGAGCAGGATCGGGCGGGCGTGAACAAGCCTCAATAAATGCTCAGAAGAGATGAAGCTGCCCCGCTTTAGGCTGAGGTGACCGAAACCGGGAGCAATCCAAGAGGGGTAGGTTGCGGTCCAGACCGTGCCGCTTTCGGAAGAGGCAAAAGAGACTCGGCGATTCGCCTCGAAATCTCGCCCGTACCGCTCATTCGAGTTCCGAACTCCGAATCATTGAACTTTCCGCCACGAGCTTGTTGTATTCGGCTGCGGACTCGTTGGAAGCGGTTGGGATGCGTCCGTTCGAGCCACTCCCAGAAAACGGGACCGACAGTCAGAGGAAGACGCAGGAGGACATACCCGGCACCCGTTGCCCCGGCTTCCTTTGAGGCGGCAAGAACGGTTGGGATCTCGTTTTCGTTCAGCCCAGGGATGATCGGGGCCAAGAGCACCCGTACCGGAATACCCGCATCGGCGAGAAGCCTCATCGCCCGGAGCCTCGCTGACTGGAGTACTGGTGCGTGGCTCCATCGAGCGGGCTAGCTCGGCATCGAGGGTCGTGACGCTGAGGTTCACATGGACCAAGTTCTGCGAGGCCAAGTCCCGAAGCAAGTCGAGATCTCGTAGCACCAAGGCGTTCTTGGTGATGATGATCATCGGTTGCTGGAACTCCGCTGCCACCTCCAGACACCGGCGGGTCAGTTCGAATTGGCGCTCAGCGGGCTGATAGCAGTCGGTGACCCCGGACAATGCTATCGGTTCAGGCACCCAGTTCTTCCGAGTCAGGAATTCCCTGAACAACTCGGGGGCGTCTTCTTTGACCAGGATCTTGGTCTCGAAGTCCAGACCGGCGTTGAACCCAAGATACTCGTGGGTCTGCCTGGCATAGCAATAGCTGCAACCGTGGGAGCACCCACGATATGGGTTGATGCTATACCTGAACCCCACGTCGGGGCTGTCATTCTCGGCGACAATGCTCTTGGTACGGTCAGGGATATACTCAGTCGCCGGTTTCTGAAGGCTCTCCAGATAGTCTGTGTCGTGTTCCAGATGCTCGAAGTCGATCTCGTGGTGTGGACCGCCGAACCGGTTTGGGGGGTTAATTTGAGAGCCACGTCCCTTGGCAAGCGGTCGTTTGGCGTCGGACATCGGTCAACCCCTGGAGAAGCTTCTGATCTTGTGTCCACTAATCATAACCGAAGTTCAGACCAGAGTGCCGTCAACCTTCGATTTAAGGGTAAACAGGACCGACGGCAGAAAGGCCACAACACGTCTCCAAAGAAGAGTAAGATCAGGAGGAAGATTACGACCAGGAAGAGGATCAAGAGCACGATCAAGATTAAGAGTCGGATCTCGTGCACTAGCCCAAAGAATGCTGGTTCGATCATGAACGACTGGAAGTCTGTCAAGAAGCGATCGCCTTCATTGCATGGCTCTCGGCGCTCCTGGACGGAACGGTGCGAATCGGAGAAGTCAAAGGTCAATTGGACCGGGCATCCACTTCGATCCCGCTGAATTCGTCCTCCTTGGCCACGCATGGCGGCAGGCTCGGACCGTTTCTGCCCACGTTCCGCACATCTTCCGCAAGTAATTGAGATCAAAGGAGTTACGAAGGACGTATTTTACTATTGTCAGATACATAAATTGACACAGATATCTCAAGGGCTGCAAGAACTTACAGCGAGTAATTCGCGCGAGATGTGCGGAACATAGGTTTCTGGCTGCTTGAACTCCGCGTTTTCTAGGAGGCCGTCCAAGAATTAGTCCAGCCTCCGCCCTTTCGACTTTTCTTGCCCGCTCTGATCAATTGATCAGAGCGCAGCGTGAACCACGGAGAAAACCACTCCCATAACGCCAAATTTTCAACAAATTATGGGTCAAGCACACCAACCGCCATTCGCCGCGGATCTGGTCCAGGCCACGCAGCAGAAACCGGCGAAAGCCCCGCGCCTCCTTGATCTGGCCGAAGACCGGCTCGACGATCGCCTTCCGCCGTGCGTAGACGGCGCGGCCCGCGGTCGTCTTCAGCTTCGCCTGCATCTTCTCTTGGCTGTCGCGGGCGCGACCGCCGGCTCCGACGCCGCGGCGCTGGTCGCACCGTGGTGTCGCTGCCGCTCCGTCGCGATGTAGGGATCGAAACCCGCACGCTCCAGCGCCGCCACCGCCGACTCACTGAAGTAGCCCGTGTCCAACACCGCCGGGATCAGCGGCCGGTCCCCGGTCTCATCCGCAGCCGGTGCCATCCCGGCCTGGTCCAGTTGGCCACGGGTGGCCTGCGCCATCGGCTCGGCCTGGCGCTTGTCGTTGCACTCCGCCGTCACCTCGCACGCCAGGATGATCTGGCAGCCGTCAGCGACGCTGGCCTGGGCGTTGCCACAACAATCCCACCCCTTGTTGGCGGTCTTCATGATCGACAACTCGGGTTCGGTGAAGTTGATTTGGGCCTTCTCCGCGGGCGTCTCCACGATCGGACCGGGCGCCCGACCACGACGCTTCGTCCCGGTGCGTTGTCGCTGGGCTTCGGCGTCCTCGCGCCGCTGCCGTTCGGCGTCAGCCGCGGCGCGCCTCGGCTTCCAGCCGCTTCATCGCCGCTTCAATCGTCGTCAGGCGGTCCTCCCGCCGACGCAATTCCTCGGGCAACTCATCGCCCCGCCGCGAGCCCAACGCCGCATCGTCTTGGGCATCGACGTCCCGGGCCTGCTGGAGCAACTCCTGGATCTCGGCCCGCAGCCGGCCGACTTCCTGGGTGATGTAGCCATAGCTCATGGCCTTGTGCCGCGAGGCGTTGCCCTGGACCTTGGTCCCATCGACGGCGATCGTGCCCAGGCGGACCAAGCCGGCCGCCTTCGCCAGAAGGAGGACCTGGACGAATACCTCGGCGAAGGCCTCGAGGTGGGTCTTGCGAAACAGGCTGATGGTGCGAAAATCGGGCCGCTCCTCCCCCACGATGGCCAGGAA